>NZ_JAJFAX010000001.1 GCF_019710475.1 Glycomyces sp. TRM65418
CCGGAGGGACTGAGGACGAGGAAGATGACGACCGCCAATGCGGCCGCAGCCAATGCTGACAACGGTTTCAGACGGCGGGTCGAGGAAGGTCGCATGTTCGCTCCGTGATGGGTGTGTCCGGTGAGCCGCCGCGCGGCGGGGCCTCGGAGCCGGCGGCGCGACCGTGCCGGGCCGGCCGATCCGACTCCGTCGATACATCGAATTATATCGATGCAATGACCGGTTCAGCCTAGCGCTGAACGCCCCCGAAATCAACGCCTTCCCAACGAGAATCCACGCAACGAAACAACGAGCGACCCTATGCGCGCCCAGCGACAGCGCTTACACTGGGAGCCTATAAGTTTATATATGTAGATCTATGAACGTTTCTGTGGCGGGCCGCCGCCCGCCTTCGCTCGTCCCCCACCGCACCATCGGGAGTCCCCCATGCCATCTCGCATCCGTCGGCGCCTCTCGGGCCTGGCCGTAGCGGCGGCGCTCGCGCTGACCGCCGTCTTCTTCGCCGCCCCGCCCGCTCAGGCCGCCATCGACACGAACACCTGGTACACCATCGAATCGCGGCACTCCGGGCTCGTCCTGGACATCGCGAACGCCTCCACGCAGCCCGGCGCGGCGTTGATCCAGCAGACCCGCAGCACCGCCGCGAGCCAGCAGTTCCGCTTCATCGACGCCGGCGGCGGCTACTACCGCATCCAGGCCCGCCACTCCGGCCACGTGCTCGACGTGTCCGGGCACAGCACGGCCAACGGCGCCGACATCGTCCAATGGAACGACCTCAACGGCGCCAACCAGCAATGGCGGCTCACCGAGAACGCCGACGGGTACCACTCGATCGTCAGCCGCTCCTCCGGCAAGGCCCTCGACGTCTGGGAGCGCTCGACCGCTCCCGGGGCGAGGGTGTCCCAGTACACGGCGAACGGCGGGACGAACCAGCAGTGGCGCCTGACGCCGGCCGGCGGCTCCAGCGGCGCCGAACCCTACGGTTACCTGTTCGCCTACATGCTCGGCGAAGGCAGCGCCAACGGCGAGCAGGTGTACTTCGCGCTGAGCCGGGGCGACAACCCGCTCGCCTACGACGCGCTCAACGGCGGCCGTCCCGTCGCGACCTCCACGGTGGGCGAGCGCGGGGCCCGCGACCCGTTCATCGTGCAGCACCCGAACACCGGCCGGTACTACATGATCGCCACCGATCTGAAGATCTACGGCAACGGCGACTGGGACCGGGCCCAGCGCCACGGGAGCCGCTCCCTGGTCGTGTGGGAGTCGAGCGACCTGATCACCTGGACCTCCTCGCGCCTGGCGCAGGTCTCGCCGCCCGCGGCGGGCAACACCTGGGCGCCCGAGGCGTACTGGGACCCGGCCCGCAACGCCTTCGTCGTCTACTGGGCCTCGAAGCTGTACGCCGACGCCGACCATTCGGGCAGCTCGTACCACCGGATGATGTACGCGACCACGACCGACTTCCGCACGTTCAGCACGCCGCAGGTGTGGGTCGACAAGGGTTACTCCACGATCGACTCCACGGTGACCCGGGCCGACGGCGTGTACTACCGCTACACCAAGGACGAGCGCAGCGGCACCGCGTGCGGCAAGTTCATCCTCTCCGAGACCTCGACGACCCTGACGAACACGAACTGGGGCTTCCAGCGCGACTGCATCGGCAGCGGCACCGTCAACCAGGGCGAGGGCCCGCTCGTGTTCAAGTCGAACACCGAGAACAAGTGGTACATGTTCATCGATGAGTACGGCGGCCGCGGCTACATTCCGTTCGAGACGACGAACCTGGCCGGGGGCCAGTGGACGCCCTCGTCGAACTACAGCCTGCCGGGGCGTCCGCGCCACGGCATGATCCTGCCGCTGACCGCGGCGCAGTACGACGCACTGCAGAACGCCTACTAGGGCTTTGCCCGGGGAGTGTCCGCGGGGCGGACCCGAGATCGGGTCCGCCCCGCGGTCCGCGCCGTCCGAACGACCGAGCGCTCAGGGGCGTCGTCCCCTCGCATGAGATCGCCGGCGGCTGCGAAGGGCTGGGGGCGCCGGCCTTCGGCGCTCGGTCATCCTTTGCGCAGCAGGGCGTTGCACTCGCGCTGCAGGTCCTCGTCGGCCCACATCGCGTGCTGCGGAGCGGCGTTGGAGCACACCAGGGAGCCACGGGCGTCGACGCCGCCGACCTGGTCCGGACGGCGCACGTGGCGTCGAGCGGCCCCGTCACGCATCTCAGGGACCCGGCGCCGGTGGCGAGCCTGGTCTCGCAGGTCATCGACGCGCTCGACGCCGGCATCACCACTTCGGCGTCGATCCAGGCCACGGGCGCCGCCTGGCACGCGCTCACGCAGGTGATCGCCACCGGTCGGCGCGGGCCCGGGTCGGAGACGAACCCGCTCGAACGCGCCGCCGAGCACCTGCGGGCCACCGCGCCGCGCCGCACCTCGATCACCGCGCTCGCTTCGATGGTCGGGCTGAGCCCGTCGCAGCTCACCGCGCTGTTTCGTGAGCGGCTCGGCGTCACCCCGCTGCAGTTCCAGGTGCAGCTGCGCATGGCCCGCGCCCGGGAGCTCCTCGACGGCACCCGCCTGCCCGTCACCGCCGTAGCCCGCGAGGCCGGCTACGACGACCCGATGTACTTCTCCCGGCAGTTCACCCGCCTCCACGACATGTCCCCGACCGCTTACCGATCCCGGCCGACGGGAACGTGACGACGCGGTCGATTAACTCCACATTGGAGTGTGTATCGGCGATCGGATCGATGCCGACCGGTCAGGTGACCAGGCCGTGGCGGTAGGCGTAGACGACGGCTTGGACCCGGTCGCGCAGGCCCAGTTTGGTCAGGATGCGGGACACGAAGGTCTTCACCGTCTCGGGGCTGATGACCAGGGCCGCGGCGATCTCGCCGTTGGAGCGGCCGTCCGCGATGAGGCGCAGGACCTCCAGTTCCCTCGGCGTCAGGGGATTGTCGGGCGGGGTGCCGTCGGCGGGCCGGATGCGAGCGGCGTACCGGCCGACGAGCGCGCGCGTGACTTCGGGGTCGAGCAGCGCCGCGCCGGTCGCGACGGTGCGGATCCCCTGGAGCAGATGCACTGGGGGCGCGTCCTTGAGCAGGAAGCCGCTCGCCCCGGCGCGCAGCGCCTCGTAGACGTATTCGTCCAGATTGAACGTGGTCAGCACCAGGACCTTGACCGGGTCGGCCACCCCGGCGCCGGCGAGCTTGCGGGTGGCCTCGATGCCGTCGAGCACCGGCATGCGGACGTCCATGAGCACGACGTCGGGGCGCAGGCGCTCGGCCAGGTCGACCGCGGCCTGCCCGTCCCCGCACTCGCCCACCACCGCGAGGTCGGGCTGGGCGTCGACGATCGTCACCAGACCGGTGCGGACGAGCATCTGGTCGTCGCAGACCAGCACCAGGATCGACGCCGTCACGACGGCGTCCCCGCGGGGATGCGCGCCCGCACGACGAATCCGCCGTCCGTGCGCGGACCCGCCTCGAAGTCGCCGCCGAGGAGGTCGACCCGTTCGCGGAGGCCGGCGAGGCCGCGTCCGCTCCCGGCGGCGACCGCGGACGCCGAACCGGGGCCTTCGGTGCTGACTTCCACGGTGATCTCGCTTTCGCGGTGGCGCACGCGCACGGCGGTGGGGGTGCCGTGGGCGTGCTTGAGGGCGTTCGTGAGGGCTTCTTGGACGATTCGGTAGGCCACGAGGTCGGCGCTGCCGGTGGAGACCGGCGGCGTGCCCTCTTCGGCGAACTCCATGGGCTGGCCGGCTCGGCGCGTCTGCTCCACGAGCGTCAGCAGCCTGCCGACCGGCGGGGTGCGCGACTCGCCGCCGTGGTCCGGCTCGAGCAGGTCGAGCAGGTGCCGCAGATCGGTGGTGGCGCGCCTGCCGGTCTCGCCCACGGCCTTCAGCGCCTGGTCGAGGCGGTCGGGCGCGCCGGTCAGGTACCGTGCCGCCTCGGCCTGCACGACCATCGCGGTGACGTGGTGGGTCACGACGTCGTGCAGCTCACGGGCGATGCTCGCCCGTTCGGCGGCACGGGTGGCCGCGGCGACGTGGCGGCGGCGCTCGGCCTCGGCCGCCCGGGTCGAGCGCAGCCAGGCCCCGGTCCCCCATGCGGCGGCGGCCAGGAGGTAGAACACGGCGAAGTCGCCCGGGCTCTCGGTTGAGCCGAGATCGACGAGTGCGAGCGCGACGGCGAGATAGGCGACCGTGAGGAGGGCCGCGGCCGTCCGGCGGTACCGCTCCAAGTGGGCGCCCGCACTGATGAGGGCGATCGCCAGGGTGGTGCCGGCGACGAGGTGGTGGCTGCCGAGCATGGAGACGGCGAACCCGAGCGACACCAGGGCCAGGCAGACCCCCGGCCACCGGCGCCGGACGGCCAGCGGGAGGCACAGGAGGACGAGCACCACGACCGTCATGGGGCCGAACGGGTTCGAGGGCAGATCGCCGACCTGCGTCTCGTGCCCTTCGAGGAAGGGCATGAGCGAGAGGACGGCGAACAGCAGACCGAGTGGGAGGTCCCGGACCGTGACGTCGAGTCGACGCCACCGCTCCGGGAGCCGCCGAAGGGTGTTCACCGGGGCAGTCTAGCGACGGCTTCGGCGCGGGCGGCGCGCCGGAAAGGCACGAGACGGCCGCGCCGCTTCGCCAGCCACAGGAAGACGACGGTCGTCACGATGCCGAACACGACCGCGTAGAGGCTGCCCTCGGGTCCGAAGTCGCCGCCGGAGACGAGCGTCGGGCCGGAGGTGGCCGCGTCGAGGAGGCCCTGCGGGGTGCCGTTGCCGGAGACCTCGGTGCTGAAGATCGCGGAAGCGGCGATGTTCCAGCCGAAGTGGATGCCGATGGGGACCCACAGGTTGCGGGTGGCGATGTAGGCGGCGCCGAGCATGCCGCCGGCCTCGATCGCGATGGCGAGGGCGCCCCACAGGCTCGCGTTGGGGTTGATCAGGTGTATGCCGCCGAACAGGACGCTCGTGACCGCCAAGGCGATCCAGGTCCCCGACCATTGCTCCATGATGCGGAACAGCACGCCGCGGAACAGCAGCTCCTCGGTCACGGCGGCGGCCGCCATGAATCCGAGCAGGCCGATCATGGCCTCGGGATCGCCGATGCCGTCCACTTTGTAGTGACCGAGGAAGGCGATGTTGAGGATGACGAGGCCGAAGAGCACCATGCCGAACAGCGTTCCCCAACCCGTCTTGACGACCGCGCCGTCCCGGCCGAGCTCGGTGACCGCGCGGCGCTCGGTGAGACGGACGATCCACCGGTAGACGATCACCGAGAGCACGGCCGTGGCGAGGCCGGTCGCGAGGGCCGCCCACTGGCGGTCCTCGAACGCCACCATGGCCAGCCCGCCGACGAGCGTGATCACCATGACCGCCAAGAATTGCCATACCAGTCTCATGCACATTTCCTTCCCGGATCCGCGGCGGGGGCGCCGCGGCTGGGAGGAACGCTACGGACGGAACCGGGCGGCGTCGTCCCTGTGAAGTTGACACTTGCGCGTAGCTCGCACGGGGGACGGACCCGGAAAGCACCGCTCCGGCCCGGTCTCGGGCCGCGGGCCGGACTCCGGGCCGCGCACCGCCTCGCGGGCCGAGGCCCGAAGCGACCGGGAGAACCGCGACCGCAGGTCTTGTTTCCCGCCACACATGAGGATATCGTTATCCATCGAAGGATAACGATATCCTCATGGAAGGATCCTTGCGATGATGCAAGTCGAGAGACGTCGGCGACGGCGTCCGTTCGCCCCCCTCACCGCCCTGGCCTTGGCGGTCGGCCTGGTCACGGCGCCCGCCGCGCCCGCTCAGGCCGCAGACTACGAGCACCTGCTCACCGACCACGTGGTGGGGATCAACGAGACCGTCAGCGACGCCGGATTCGTGCACCCCGGCGTGGGCCTCTCCGCCGCGGACCTGCGCAACGCCCAGGAGATGGTCCGTTCCGGCCAAGAGCCGTGGGCCTCCTACTTCGATGCGATGACCCAGGTGCGGCCCTGGGCCGCAGAGGGGTACACCGTGGACAACATGGTCCGCGGCCGACCGGAGGTCCCGGTCACCGCGAACTTCAACGAGGGGACCCTGCGCGGACGCTTCACGCGCGACTCCTTCGGCGTGCTCACCCAGGCCCTCCTGTGGACCATGACCGGCGACGAGATCTACCGCAAGGGCGCGATCATGGGCCTGCGCACCTGGTCCAACATGCACCCCGACGGGTACGCGTACTTCCCCGACGCCCACATCCACACCGGGAAGCCGCTGTCGCAGTTCCTCATGGCCGCCGAGATCGTCCGCGCCACCGATCCGGTCGAGGACGACACGCCCGGGGAGCACGACGGCTACAGCGTCACCTGGACCGCCGAGGACGACGAACGGCTCCTGGGGAACCTGGCGAACCCGATCGTGGAGGTCTTCAACGCCTCCAACGAGCGCTGGATGAACCAGCACAACTTCGGGCTCTACGGCCGCATCGCGACCGCGATCTACGCGGACGACGCCGAGGGCTACGCCAAGGGCGTCGAGTGGTTCACCGTCAACGCCGCCTACGACGGCTACGACAACGGCGCGATGGCCCCGCAGATGCCCTACATCGAGGCCGACCACCCGCTCAACCCGTACGGCGAGGGCTTCGTGCAGGTCCGCGAGATGGGCCGCGACCAGGCGCACGGCGAGTGCAACATCGACAACTTCGCCGCCCTGGCCCGCTTCCTCGACGTGCAGGGCACCGAAGTGGACCCCGACGACGGGACCGTCTCGACCGCCGAGGACGCCGTCACCGCCTACCAGTTCCTCGACAACCGCCTGCTCGAAGGCGCCGACGCGTTCTACGGGTTCATGATGGGCGCCCCCATCCCCTGGGTCGACGAGCGCGACACCGGCGGCACGCTCTCCCAGGCCTACCGGGGCCGGGTGTTCAACCCCCTGTCGGAGCTGTACTACCAGTACCGGTATCGCGAGGGCGTGGACGTCGAGGCGGAGGCGCCGCACCTGGCCGAGCTGCACGAGCGCATGGACGGGCCGTTCTACCACTACGGCACCGGCGTGCAGAACTTCTGGGCCCCCGGCGACAAGAGCGTCGAGTACTGGGTCGCCTTCCCGCCCGAGATCGCCGGGACCGAGCCCGCACCGGTGGAGGCCACCGCGGTCAGTTTCGGCCGCCACGCGCTCCCGCTCGACGACGGCACCGAGATCGTCACCGAGGACGGCGCCGCGTTCGCCCGCGCCACCGCGAGCGAGGACGGCACCACCAGCGCGGTCAGCCGCCTGATGCACCCGGGCGGTTCCCACATGGGGCTGCGGGTGCGGACCGACGGACCGGCCCTGCTCGAAGTGCGGGACAAAGAGGCGCCGTCGGGGCTGAACCCGCTCGAGCCCGAACCGGACACCATCGCCACCGTGGAACTGCCCGATACCGGAGGCGAATGGCGGTACGTGACCTATCCGGCCGCCGGCTCGAACGTGGACTTCTACCGCGTGACCGGCGATGGCGATACCACAGTGGACTTCGATACCGTCGTGTTCAGGGCCGAGAGCGCCCTGACCGCTCCCCGGTTCGAGCAGACCCGGGACCGCTACTACCTCAGGTCCGGCGCGGCTTCCGCGTTCGACCTCGCCGCGGCCGACGAGGGCGGAGGCGTCGCCTACACCGCCGCCGGCCTCCCCGAGGGGGCGTCGCTCGACCCCGGGACCGGGACCCTCGCCTGGACGCCCGCCCCCCGCGATCGGGGCCGATACGACGTCCAGATCGTCGCCGACGACGGCGAGTCCGTCACCGCCCGGACGTTCGAACTGGTGGTGGCCAAGAACCGGCCCAAGATGATCGACGCGGCCGTCGCCGACGGCGTCGACGGGGACGCCGTCTACACCACCGAGACCCGCGAGGCCTTCGAGGCCGCGCTGGCCGCGGCGAGGGACGCGAGCGAGCACGGCACGGATGAGGAGTACCGCGAGGCCTTCGAAGCGCTGCTGGACGCCGTCGACGCGCTCAGACTGCTCAATCCGCGCCTGGCGGACGGGACGTTGGACTACCGGGGCATCGTCACGCCGACGGTGATCACCGCCGGCGCGGTGGAGGCCCTGGCCGACGGCGACAACACCTCGTTCGCCGGCGACCTGCTCGGCACGTTCTTCACCCTCGACTTCGGACCGGATCACCGCGTGACGGCCGAGGCGTTCGATCTCCAGGCCCGGCACGCCTTCCCCACGCGGTACCAGGGAGCGAACGTGTACGGCTCGCTCGACGGCGCGGACTGGACGCTCCTGACCGAGCGTCCGACCGCGAACACCAACGCGATGGAGCGCCTCCCGGTCCTCGCCGAGCACGCGGGCGAGGAGTTCCGCTTCCTGAAGGTCCAGGTCGACGAACCCGGTGAGCCGGTCGGCCACCTCCACATCTTCTCGCTGGCGGAGCTGCGGATCCACGGCGAGCGGTCCGAGGCGGTGAACGACATCGCCGAGGCCTCCCTGGCCTCGGACGACGCCGTCATCGGCATGGTGACGAGCGGCGACACCGTCACCGCGACCTTCACCGGCGACGCGCCGATCAGCGACGTGGAGGTCGCCATCGCCGGGCAGGCCGCCGACGTCACCAGCGAGGACGGTCTGCACTGGACCGCCACTACGGTGCTCGGCGAGGTGACGGGCGGCCGGGAGGCCACCGTGCGCATCGATTACACCGCCGCGGACGGCACCGTCGCCGACACCTTCCACGGCACCACCGACGGGTCGACGCTGTTCGTCTCGGACCAGCGCGACCTCATCGATCTGGCCGCCCTGGGACAGGTCGTCGGCATCGACGGCGCCCCCGCTCCGGAGCTCCAACGGCACGCCGACGCCATGACCGACGGAAACCTGGCCAGCGCCAGCGACGTGCGGGCGATCGGCGGCGAGTACTACCTGATCTGGGACTTCGGAGAGGGCGGGTCCGTCTCGCTCGACCGGGCGGCGCTCCGGCCGCGCCAAGACGGGTACGGCCTCTCCCGCATGTGGAGCCAGGTGCTCGAAGGCTCGAACGACCTGGAGAACTGGACCAGGCTGACCGATCCGAGCCGGCCGACGCTCGACTGGCAGGATCTGCCTTCGCGCGACGACGGCTCCTACCGGTACCTGCGCGTCAGCAACGGCAACATCATCGGCATCGCCGAGCTGCGGCTCTACGGCGACTACCGCGTCTCGGCCGCCGACTCCGGCGGTGAAGCCCTGGAATTCGCCCGCTAGGCGTCATAGGGAAGGGGGGCCGCGACGGACGCGGCCCCCTTTCCGTTCAGACTCGCGCCGGCCCGGGTTCCTCGGTGCCGCTGCGGCCGATCCTCATGCCTGCTTCCAGAGGGTGGCGGGGTCGATCGCGTGCAGGAGCGGTTCGCCGGCGGCCAGGCGTTCGGCCTCCTCGACGATGTACAGGCCCATGCGCGCCAGCTCGTTGCCCTGGGATCCGGCCACGTGCGGGGTGAGGAACACGTTCGGCAGGTCGAACAGGGGCGAGTCGGCCGGGAGGGGTTCGGGCGCGGTCACGTCGAGGACCGCCGAGATCCGGCCCGTCCGGAGTCGGGCCACGAGCGCGTCGGTGTCGACCAGGTTGCCGCGAGCGGTGTTGACGAGCACCGCGCCGTCCTTCATCGCGGCCAGGCGGCCGGCGTCGATCAGGTGGCGGGTCTCGGGGAGGTCGGGGGCGTGGAGCGAGACGATGTCGGACTCGGCCACCAGATCGTCCACTTCGGCCAGACGCACGCCGAGGCGGTCGGCCTCGTCGCGGCGGACGTACGGATCGGCCAGGAGCACGTCGAAGTCGAACGGGCGGAGCAGCTCGATGACGCGGCGGCCGATCCTCGACGCGCCGATCAGGCCCACCGTGCGTCCGAAGTTGCCGGCGTCCGCGTGGTCCCGGCCGATCACGAATCCGCGCTCGGCGCGGAACCGCTCGCGCATGCCGAACAGGCCCTTGCCCGCCATCAGGACGGCGGCGAGCGTGTACTCGGCCACCGGCACCGCGTTGGCCGCCACGGCCGACGCGACCGCGACGCCGCGCTCATGGGCGGCGGCGTCGATCCACTTGACGCTCCCGGCGGCATGGAGGACCGCCCGGAGCTTGGGGGCCGCTTCGAGCACGGCGGCGTCGATCGCCGGCGCGCCCCAGCCGGAGACGATGACCTCGACGTCGCCGAGGCGTGCGGCGACACCGGGTTCGGTGAAGTCCCGCGCCACCAGCTGGGGGTCGATGTCGAGGACGGCGCCGAGTCGGCGCAGGAGCGGTTCGGGGAAGAGCCTGGGAAGGTATTCGGGGCTCATCGCGAACAGCGAGGGGACACGGGCGGTCATGGGAGTCCTTTTTGCCGATAATGAGATAACGTTTTCTAGCATAGGAGTCCCGGTCTCGTTTGTCGAGCCCGGTTCCCGAGCCGGTGCTCGAACGCACCAGCGCCGACCTCGGGTCATGTCATCGCCCGGTCCGACCGCGCAACGCCGCGAACGACGGTTCCGCCAGACCGCCCAGGTGAGCGCGACGCAAATCCATTCTTCCATTGACATGAATAAATGTCAGGGTTATCCTGAACTGTATGGGATATCGATATCCCAGAAATCCAGCGGTGGCGTTCCCCCGGCGTCGCACACCGCGTGACGCAGCAGAGGTGCAGCATGTCCGAACACGACCACACCCCCTCCGGCACTCGCCTGCGGCGACGGCGGCTGCTCGGCGGTTCGATCGCGGCCGGGGGCCTGGCCGCCGCCGGACTCGGCGGTCTCGGCATCGCGGCGGCCCAGAGCGGGAACGCGACCCGAGACGAGCACCCGTCCGCGACTCCGGCTCGGACGGGCCACCCCGCGATGCTCCGCACCCAGGCCGACTTCGACCGCATGAAGGCCAAGGTCCAGGCCCGTCGAGCCCCGTGGATCCAGGGCTGGGAGAAACTGGTCGCCAACGGCCGCTCGCACAGCACCTGGCAGCCCCGCCCCGTCGAAGTGGTCGTCCGCGGCGGCGGCCAAGCGGAGAACTACGCCCAGCTCTTCCTCGACATCGCCGCGGCCTACCAGAACGCGCTGCGTTGGAAGATCACCGGCGACACCGCGCACGGCGACACCGCCCGCGACATCTGCAACGCGTGGTCGCGGACCCTGAAGTCCATCGACCCCACCCACTCCGACTCCCGCCTCGCCTCGGGCATCTACGGGTTCCAGTTCGCCAACGTCGGCGAGCTGCTCCGCGACTACGACGGCTTCGAACTGGGCCGGTTCCAGGACATGCTGCTCGACGTCTTCTACCCGCTGAACAGCGACTTCCTGGTCAGGCACAACAACACCTGCGACAGCCACTACTGGGCCAACTGGGACCTGTGCAACATGGCCTCGATCATGGCCATCGGGATCCTGTGCGACGACCGGACGCAGTTCGACGAGGCGGTGGACTACTTCCACCACGGCGCGGGCAACGGCGCGATCGACCACGCGATCCCCTTCGTCTACGACGGCGGCCTCGCCCAATGGCAGGAGTCCGGCCGCGACCAGGCGCACTCGGTCATGGGCATCGGCCTGATGGCCGCGTTCATGGAGATGGCCTGGAACCAGGGCGTCGACCTGTACTCGGTCAACGACAATGCCTTCGCCAAAGCCGCCGAGTACGTGGCGCGGTACAACCTCGGCCGCGACGTCCCGTTCACCCGGTACAGCTGGGGGCTCGGCGCCAACTGCGACTACCGGGAGCACACCGTGATCTCCTCCAGCGCCCGCGGGGAGCGGCGCCCGGTGTGGGAGATGGTCTACGGCCACTACACCCAGCGGCGGGGATTCGCGATGCCGAACGTGGCCGAGATGGCCGGAAAGGAAAGCCCCGAGGGCGGCGGCGGGGACTACAACCCCAACTCGGGCGGCTATGACGCCTTGGGGTTCGGCACCCTCACCCACGTCCGGCTCCACTGGAACGACATCCCCGACGACCTGACCCCGCTCTGAGGCGGGGCACCGCGCACGGCGCCGGCGTCCGCCGACGCGCCGAACGGCGAGGCCGAGGGCGAAAGGGCCGGTCGTCCCCGACTCGACGACCGGCCCGGCTTCGCCGGCGTTCAGCCCTTGATCGCTCCGGTGAGGACGCCTGAGGTGAAGTAGCGCTGGAGGAACGGGTAGACGAGGAGGATCGGGACCGTGGCGAGCACGATGACCGCCATCTGGAGGGTCACGCCCGGCGGTGCGGGCTGGTCGGGTGAGACCACCGCGCCCGGGATCGCCACGCCCGCGAGCACGTACTGCTGGAGCACGACCTGGATCGGCCACTTCTCGCTGTCGTTGATGTACAGCAGCGCATTGAAGTACGTGTTCCAGTAGCCCACCGCGTAGAACAGGCCCATCACCGCCAGCACCGGCTTCGAGAGCGGCAGGACGATCCGCAGGAAGATCCGCCATTCGCCGGCGCCGTCGATGCGGGCCGCCTCGATGAGCTCCTCGGGCAGGTTCTGGAAGAAGTTCCTGATCACGATCATGTTGAACGCCGAGATCAGTCCCGGGACGATGAGCGACCAGGTGGAGTCGAGCAGGCCCAGGTACTTGATGAGCATGAAGTTCGGGATGATGCCCGCGCCGAAGAACATCGTCGCCAGCACCATGATGAGCACGGCCTTCGCACCCGGGACCTGTCTCGTGCGGGCCAGACCCCAGGCGAGCGTCGAGGTCGCCGCGAGGGACAGGACCGTGCCGACCACGGTGATGAACAGGGAGTTCTGGAGACCCTGGGTCACAGTGCCGCCGTTGAATATCGCGCGGTAGGCGTCGAGCGAGTAGCGGGTCGGGAACACGACGCCGGAGCGGGCCTGCTCCGGAGCGGCGAAGCTCATCGCGATGACGTACACCAGCGGGTAGAGCATCGTGATCACGATCAGGGCGATCACCAATGCCTTGATGCCCCGGACCAGGGGCGAGGGCGGGTTCATCCACGGCGGTCGCCCTCCTTCGGCCTGCCGGGAGCGCGTCATTGTCGTCGTGGCCATCAGAAGATCCCCTCTCCGCCCATCCGCTTGGCGAGCTTGTTCGCGGACAGCACCAGGATGGTGCCGATGACGCCCTTGAGCAGCCCCGCCGCGGTGGCGATGCCCCATTGGCCGCCGAGCACGCCTCGGAAGTACACGAAGGTGTCCAATACCTGGGCCGCGTCCGCGCCGACCATGGGCTGCTGCAGCAGCAGCTGTTCGAAACCGACGGTGAGGATCGAGCCGATGTTGAGGATGAGCAGGAGTGTCGTCACCGGGATCAGCGCGGGGAGGGTCACGTGGCAGGTCCGCTGCCACCCCGACGCCCCGTCGATCGCGGCGGCCTCGTAACGCTCCGAGGGGATCCCCGCGATCGCCGCGAAGAAGATGATGGTCCCCCAGCCGCAGTCCTTCCAGACGTTCTGGGCGACCACGAGGAACTTGAAGGTGTCGGCGTTCGTCATGGCGTCGAAGCCGCCCATCCCCCAGTCCTGCATGAGGCCGGCGACCAGCCCGCCCCCGCCCAAGACCTGCTGCCACACCGAGATGACGATGACCCACGAGAGGAAGTGCGGCAGGTACACGATGGTCTGCACCAGCCGCTTCACGCGCTCGGAGAGCAGCGAGTGCAGCAGGAGCGCGAGCGCGATCGGCGCCGGGAACGCGAACACCAGCTGCAGGAACGCGATGATCAGCGTGTTCCGCAGGGCCGTCAGGACCTCCGGGTCCTGGAAGATGGCCGTGAAGTTCGCGAAGCCGACCCAGGGCGAGCCGTCGATGCCGCGGAACGGCGTGTAGTCCTGGAACGCGACCACGTTGCCGAGCATCGGCACGTACGCGAACACCAGGAAGAAGAGGGCTCCGGGGAGGATGAAGGTGTAGGTCCAGCGCTCGCGCCAGATCCGTTGCCGCAGCGAGAGTCGGCGCCGCGGACGGCGTGGTTCGGGCCCCGGGGCCCGCGAGGCGCGGGTCCCCGGGCCGGCGGCGGTCTGCACGCTCACTTGCCGGCGTCCTTGAGCGCTTGCGTGTACTCGTCGCGCACCATGGTGCCCCCCTGCGACATGAAGTTGTCCACGAAGGACTCCAGGTCGTCGACGCTCTCGCGGCCGGTGATCACGCCGCGTTCGAAGTCGTCCCAGAGCTGCCGGAGCTGGGCGCCCTTCGTCACGAAGGTGTCCGACGCGCCTTCGAGTCCTTCGAGCGGCCGCGCGATCGAGTGCTGCGCCATGGACTCCATGACCTGGACGAACGAGTCGAGCCAGACGCTCTGGTTGGGGTGCACGCGATAGGAGTTGTCACCGCTGGTCACGCCCACGTACTGCACGCCCAGTTCGTTCAGGTCGTCGCCGGTCGGCACCGGGATGCCGTTCGCGTCGAACTCGTAGTGCCGCCCTTCCTGGCCCCAGGCGACGAACAGCGCCTCCTCGGAGCCGAACGGCGCCGAGAGGTAGTCGAGCACGTTGAGGATCTCGGTGAGGCGGTCCTCGTCCTCGGCCGCGGCGGCGGACACGCAGGTCGACTTGCCATAAGGGATGTTGCGCACGACGAGCTGCCCGGAGCCGTCGAAGCCCGGCATGTCGAAGAAGTCGTAGGCCGCTCCCGGGAGGTCCGCCTCCCAGAGCGCGAAACCGTCCGCGCTGACGGCCGTCTCGCCGACCGCCTTGTAGGCCAGCGCCGCCCCGGAGACGATGTCGGCGGGGTTGGTGGTCATGGCGACCGGATCGAACACGCCCTCGGCCCACGCCTGCGCGAGCCAGGTGAGCATCTGCCGGTACCGGTCGGTCGTCGCCGACAGCACGAGCTCGCCGTCGTCGTCGAGCTGCCAGTCGGGGCCGACCTTGAACAGGCGGTACCACATGATCGGGTCGTACTTGTTGACGCCGTAGACCTGCTGGCCGCCGGGGCCCGAGCCGAGCGCGGACACCTCTTTGAGCATGGCGAGCAGCTGGTCGGCGTCGGCGGGGGCGCGTCCCACGGCGGTCTGGTCCACCAGGTCGGTGCGCATGACCGGCAGGTTCGTCAAGGCCCACACGGGGGAGGGGATCTGGTAGATGCGGCCGTCCTTGAGACTGGCCTGCCAGATCTCCTCTTTGCGCGCGGCCAGGTTGGGCCACTTGAGGATGTTGTCGCCCGAGAGGACTTCGGAGAGGTCGGCGAAGGCGCCGTCGCGGATGCCCTGGAGGTTCACCGCAGACTGGTCGTTGACGAAGACCAGGTCGGGGACCTCGCCGGAGGCGAGCATGGTCGCGAACTTCTGGTCGAACACCGGCTGCGGCACGAACTGCGGCTCGAAGCTGACGCCGAGACGCTCGTTGAGTTCGGCCCAGTACTGGTTGCCGTCTTCGAGGGGTTTCGACGGGTCGCCCCACGTGAGCTGGAAGGTGGTGACCTTCCCGCCGGAGCCGGGTTCGCGGTCGACCGACTTGAACCAGGTCTTCGGGTAGTCCGTGTAGACGTGCTCCATGCCGGGCGTCTCGGTGGCGAAATGGGGCTGCACGTCGAGGTCGGGCGCGGGTTGGTACGTGGGCATGTCGTAGTCGCCGCCCGCGGAGCCGCCGGCGCTGCCCGAGCATCCGGCGGCGGTGCTCCCGACGGTGGCGGCCGCGGCTGCGGCGCCCACTGCGCCGAGGAGCCTGCGGCGTGAGAATTCGACCATGAGAGGGGTCCTCCTGATGATGGTGGGATCGGCGCGCCGGATCGAGGGGAGGCGCCAGGGCGGATAACGAAGCAACCGAGCTCGGGTGGACTTCAGTGGGAGAAGGTTATCAGCGACTTCAACGGCGGTCAATGGTGTGACTGAGGAAAGCTCGGCATCGCTAGAGTCCGATGCGTCAGGATTTCATGTAACACCTGTTCAAGACGCTGCATAGAGAGACCTTCGATCGCGAAGGCGATCGACCGCTCTGCCCGATCTATGAGAAAACGTAGATCCCATAGATCGACTCGGCGTCTTTCCTGATTTCCCGATCTCGTATCCTGGGGAGCATGACCTCCTCGAAGCCGTACCGCGCTCCCGTGCTCGCCGACGTCGCCAAGGCGGCGGGGGTGTCGGTGCCGACCGTCTCGCGCGTGCTGAACGGGACGAAATTCGTCGCCCCCGAACTGACGCAGCGAGTGCAGGCGGCCGTGAAGCAGCTCGGATACCGCCCCAACAGCGCGGCTCGCTCACTGCGCTCCAAACAGCGCACCCTCGTCTCGATAGTCGCTGGGGTCACCACGTCGAACTACGGTTACGCCCGCACCATCCAGGGCATCGAGACCGCGGCCCGGACGGCGGGGATGGCCGTGTCGATCGCGGTGGTCGAGTCGGCCGACGACGAGCGGGTGATGCGCGCGATCGACTTGGCGCTGTGCCAGCCCACCGCGGGCGCCGTCGTGCTGGAGTTCGACCTCGCCGGGATCAGAGCCGCCCAGTCGCTGCCCGAGGGCCTGCCGTTCGTCGTCGCGGGAGGCGGATCGGGACGTGCGGACGGCGTCCCGGCCGCGCTCATCGACGAGGAGGCCGCCGGGCGCCAGTTGACGGAGTACCTGCTGCGCCTGGGGCATGAGACCGTCCACCACATCGCCGGTCCGACCCATGGCAAGCGCTCGGGCCGGACCGAGGGCTGGCGCGCCGCCCTGCAGGCGGCCGGCGCGCCGGTCCCCGAGGTCATGCCCGCCGACTGGGACGCGAGGTCGGGCTACCACTGGGGCGAGCGGCTCGTCGGCCGCGACGACGTCACCGCGGTCTTCTGCAGCAACGACGAGATCGCGCTCGGCGCCATGCGGGCGCTGTCCGACCGAGGGCTCGACGTCCCCGGGGACGTCTCAGTGGTCGGCTTCGACGACCAGCCGCTCGTCGGCCTCTGGCGCCCTTCGCTGACCACGGTCGACCAGGACTTCGAGGACCTCGGTTCGCGGGCGTTCCATCTGCTGTCCCGGCTCCTCGACGGAGAGACCGACCTGGAGACCTCGGTGGCGACCCCGCAGCTGGTGGTGCGGGAGTCCACCGCGCCGCCTCGCCGCTGACCGCTCCCCAGGCGCCGTTTTCACCGTGCGGCTCGCCTCGCCGTGGGGGATGCCGATGTGATGATCATTTTTCGAGCATCGTGGACGCCCCGGTCGATGAGGTCGTCGCCCGGCACTGCCGCTCATGATCGCTTCGGGGGATCAGTTCGCCGTCGCGGCTGAGCGAGACGGCGCCCTCATCGTCCGCGCTGGAGCCGCAGGCGATCCGCTCGCGTCTCAGAGCGAGCGGGGCCGCGGGGTCCGGGAGATGTCCTCGTCCTTGGCCTTCCACCTCGGGTAGCCCTTGAGGAGTTGCTCGGTCTTGTACTCCAGGTACGGCATGGCCTCGAGCGGGACGTCGGTGACGTTGCCGGCCCAGGTCACGAAGTCCGGCATGAGCTCCTTGACCGCGCGGACGACCGGGTCGCGCGGCTCGTACTTCGCGGGGAGGTAGCGCTCCAGGAAGACGAACGCGCTGACGGGGCTGACCGAGAAGCCGTTGAAACCGTGGAACCAGCACAGCTCGTCGATCGCCTTCATGTGCGGTTCGTCGAGCTTGCGGCGCCCGCTGACCAGGTACATGAGGAAGGCGCCGTTCCGCAGTCCCTGCTCCTCGTCGGTCGGGGCGATCATCTCGCCGGGGTCCACCTCCATCTGCGGGAGCATGCGCATCCGGGCCTTCCACATCGCACGGACCGCCACGTAGCTGAAGTCGAGCCTCCTCGCATCGCCCTCGACGCAGAAGACGTCCCAGTCGGTGAGGGACCTGCAGGTGCCCTTGTAGACCTCCTCCGGTTTGCACGGGCGCGGCACGTAGAGCCGATCGGTGAAGACCGCGTTCCGCTCCCGGTGCGGACGGAGCAGCTCCTCGATGTCGGGGTGGTGCCCGCACGCGGTGACCATGTCGAAGTGGAAGTCGGAGTAGTCGACCGTGTACGACAGGGCGAAGTCGCCGCTGGGCGCGTGGAAGGACATGAAGTAGGTGCGGCAGTCGCCGTAGACGTCGCCTCCCTCCCAGCACTCGCCCAGGGTCAGCTCCTCGCCGTGCCAGCGGGGTGCGCGGACGCCGAGCCGCTCCAGGCGGTCGAGGGCCTTGATGGCGGCGCGCCGCCCGCCCGGCGTGTCGGCCAGATCGGTCATCGCCGCGAGGCTCGCCGCCGCGTACGCGTCGGCCCGGTTGAGGAAGTACTGCACGGCGACCATCTGCAGCTCGGGCATCGAGACGCCCTGGACTTCGGGGATCGTGGCGTTCACCCACATGTTGCCGAGGAAGGCGGACATGTTGGCTTCGACGGCTATGCGGTTCTCCGGGTCGGGGGTCTGCTCAGCGGGCAGGCCGTCGAGCGTGTCGATCCACCGCTTCCGGACTTCCTCGGTCATCGGCATGGCAGACGTCCCCTTCGGTAAGGCATGCAGACGAGTATGCCCATCGGCACACAGCGTGTTCGACCCGTGCCCGCCGGACGTTCCGCACCGCGTTCCCTCGCCTGGGACCAGGCCCGGAGCCCGGTGAGGCCCGGCTACGCAGGGCGGTGCCGCGCCGTGGCGGCCGACCGGTTTCCCTCCGAATCCCCCCGCGCGCCCCCGCGAAGCGCGACTTCGACGGCCCTGAATCTCCGGCGGTGTGCCATTCAGGTTGTTCCGGCCCGGAGGAGGCGGCTCGGCGAGATAGGATGAAGAGTAGGAGCATCGCGTTTGAACTGTGGGAACGCATGATCCGGTGCGCGTGTTCCAGCGAGTGCGCGCCGTTTTCACACCGCTTTCCCTGACTCGACAGATAGGACTTCATGTGCTGAACCCGACCCCGCACGTCATCGTCTGGCCCGGCCTCGGCGACATTGTGCCCTCTCGCGCACGGGTCTTGCGGGACGCGTTCCGCGGCCAGGGCTACACACTCTCACTCTTCTGCATCGCGACCTGCGACGTGGTCGCCGAGATGACCTCCACCGGCGCCGGCGAGGTCTCGGCCGCCGTGGGGTCGACCGGCGGCTCCAGCGGCTTCGCCACCGCCGACGCCGAAGCCTTCGCAGCCGACGTGGCGAGCTTCATCGAACACGAACACGCGGCGGTCAGCGCCCGACGCTGACCTCGCTCCGGAAGACGAACGCCGACCCGGCCGCTGCGGCGCGAGCCGTCGCCACCGGGGCGGCCCCTCAGCTCGTCCGGACGAGTTCGATCATCGTCGAGGCGTAGTCGGCGGGATTCAGGTCCAGATCGAGGCCGTGCGCGGCCAGGATCGCGCCGTGGTGCACCCGGCCGGTGCGTTCGTCGCGGTACACGGCGTCGGGATCGAGGCCGGCGAGTGCCACCAGCGGGTCGCGGTACCCGAGGCGGCGGGCCCGGCGCCATGCCAGCACCACCACCTTGTCGGCCCGGCTGTACTGCACGCCCGCGACCGTCCCGGCCTTGAGCGGGTGCCTCCTGCCGAGTTGGACGGTCGATCGGATGCGCTTGTAGTCGGCTACCAGCTCGGCGCCGCGTTCGAGTTCCGCCTCCGTCCACGACAGCAGGTCCCCGCCGACGGCGAGCGCGCCGGCCATCGCCACATGGAAGCGGAAGTCGAGCGGGACTTCGCGGCGGGTGAACGGGTTCGGCGAGTCGGTCACCCACGTGCCCATGACCCGGGCGGGCAAGACCTGCGCGAAGCCCTCCTGGATCTCGATCCGGTCCGCGGCGTCGGTGTTGTCGGAGGTCCACACCTGGTCGGTGCGGCGCAGGATGCCGAGGTCGGCGCGGCCCCCGCCCGAGGAGCACGACTCGATCCGCAGGTGCGGATGGTCGGCGCGCAAGCGGTCGATGATCCGGTAGAGGTTGCGGGTGTGCTCGAACCAGAGCCGGTCGGGGTCCTCCTCCCCCGGCCAGCCCGCCTCGGTGAAGGGCCGGTTCATGTCCCACTTGAGGAAGTCGATCTCGTTGACCGTCAGGAGCTCGTCGAGCCAGCGGTGCATCCACTCGGCCACGTCGGGCCGGGCCAGGTTGAGCACCAGCTGGTGGCGGATCTCGGTGCGGCGGCGATGCGGCTGGTGGTAGACCCAGTCAGGGTGCTGCCGGTACAGGTCCGAGTCGGGGTTGACCATCTCGGGTTCGACCCAGATGCCGAACCGCATCCCCGCCTCGTGGACGCGTTTGATCAGGGGGCGCAGTCCGTCGGGGAACCGGTCGGGGTTCGGGGTCCAGTCCCCGAGTCCGGCCCGGTCGTGGACCCGGGCGCCGAACCAGCCGTCGTCCATGACGAACAGCTCGCAGCCCATCGCCGCGGCTCGGGTCGCCAACGCGATCTGGTCCTCCGCGTTGATGTCGAACTCGGTGGCCTCCCACGAGTTGTAGAGGACCGGCCGGACTTCCTCCGGGTGCGGCAGGACGTGTGCGAGCGCGTACGCGTGCCAGGCGGCGGCCGCCCCCGCGAAGCCGTCCTCGGTGTACAGGCCGGCCGATACGGGGGTCTCCAGCCGCTCGCCCGCGCCGAGCTTGCAGGTGATCGGGTCGTGCCCGAAGCCCGTGGAGACCGCGACACGGCCGGTCGGGGCCTTCTCGATCGTCATGCGCCAGGTGCCGCTCCAGGCGAGCACGGCGCTCCAGACGCGGCCGTGCGACTCGCTCGCGGTCCCGTCGTCCAGGGCCGCCCAGGGGTTCGCCTGGTGGCCGGTCATCCCCCGCCGCGAGCCGATGAGGGTCTCGCCGAACGGCAGGGCGGTGCGCGTCAGCTGCGTCTCGGCGCCCCACTCGCCGTGGAGCCGGCTGAGGCGGTAGTCCTCCAGCGCGGGCACCACCCAGGTGGCCGAGTCCGCCCTGATGACCTCGATCGGATCGCCGCCCTGGTTGTGCAGGGTCATCGAGCGTTCGAGGACGTCGGTGTCGGGGAAGGTCCGGTAGTGGACGCGCGCTTCGAGCCCGTAGTGGGCGTCGGTGAAGACGAGTGTCAGTTCCCGATCGGTCGCGACGTCCTCGGTGAAGGCGAACTCCAGGTCGCGGGTGCCGTCGGGGAAGCGCACCTGCAGGCCGGTGGGGCCGAAGCGCAGTGCGGAGGCCGGGTTGAAGTCGAGCACCGCGTCCCTGCCGTCGGTGAGCGACCGACCGGTGGGCTCGGGCAGCGACAGCAGTGTGACGGCCTGTTCGCGGGTGAGCCTCGGTCCCCAGTGGAGTCCGTGGAGTCGGTCGTCGTCGTCCAGGGCCACGACATAGCTGGTGTGGGGCGTGTCGATGGTCCAGAGGCGGGGTTCGCGCGCTGGCATGCAGCGTCCTTCCAAGGGTGTCGGCGGTGCGGTTTCCGTGCCGAGAGCCCGCCCCGAGGGTGGGGCGGGCTCTCGGCGGCGATCGTCAGTTCAGGAGCGGTGCGATTTCGAAGTGGTCGAAGTCCGCAGTGCGGCCTTGGCGGTCGCCGATCTCGGTGTGCAGACCGGGGTTGCCGATCTCGATGGTGTTGGCGCCCGCTTCGAGCTCGACGATGAGCGGGTAGGACCAGAAGTCGTTCCAGCTCCAGGTGCCTCGCATGGGCACGGTGCGGACCGCGTCGCCGTTCACGGTGAACTGGGCGTAGCGGGAGATGATGTCGATGTTGTAGTCGTGGTTGCCGCTGCGCTCGTCGTTGGCGTAGTGGACGAGCAGCAGGTGGGGCCCGGCCTCTTCGGCCTCGACGGTGAGCGTCGCGGTGTTGCCCTCGCCGCCGCCGACGCCGGTGACGGTCCGGCCGCCGGTGGCCCACTCGTTGTCGGTGAGTCGGGCGGTGCCGGCCAGTTCGACGTCGTCGGCCGCGATCTGCGTGAAGCCGTCGTCGCCGCCGTCGCCGGTGACGGTGAGGCCGTGCACGTGGAGGCTGCGGCGGCCGTCGGCGGCGACCGCGATGCGGTTGATCCCCTCGTGGAGGGCGAGGGTCTGCCCGGCGGTGCCGTCGAAGGCCGCCAGGTCGAAGGCGGCGTTCTCGCCGTGCGGGCCGACCAGGGTCAGGTCGCCCTTGCCGTCGGCGTCCACGGCCACTTCGTAGTAGCCGTCGGCGGGCGCGTAGACGTCGAAGACGACCTGTTCGTCGCCGCGGACCACGACGCCTTCGTGGCGGCCGTACCGGTAGTCGACGTCCCCTTCGGTGCGGGCGAGGACGGCCGGATAGGTGTGGGCGTCCACGGTGGCGGGCGTGAGGTCGATCTTGTCGAGTCCGGCCTCGCCGTAAGCGGTCCCGGCCTCGGGATCGGATTTGGCGAGCGCGAGGATGTTCTCACCGGCTTCGAGTTCGACTTGGAGGATGACCTGGCCGCGCGAGCCCCACTGCATGGTCGACGGGTAGGTGACCGTGGCGGCGGGTCCGCCGTTGACGGTGAGGAACTGCTCGGTCGGCGAGGCGCCTTCGGCGAGGTTGCGGCCGTAGGTGTTGCCGTAGGTGACGGTGAGGTCGTAGGTCCCGGCCTCGGGGACGTCGACGGTGAAGGCGACGCGGCTGTCGGCCCGGTTGAGCGATCCGACGCTCTTGCCGCCGGAGGCGGGGAACGCGAACGCGTTGGTGGCGCTGCCCTCGTTGTAGACGGTGCCGGCGGTGATCGCGGCGTCCTCGGCCTCCCAGGTGCCGGTCCACGGCAGGTCGACCGAGTCGGCCCTGCCCGTGCCCGGGGTGAGGGTGATCCAGTAGGCGGACATGGGGTCGAGGTCGCTCAGATCGACACTGGCCGCGCCGTTCCGGTCGGGGCGCAGGGCGACCCGGTCGATGACCTGCGGCGCGGGCGAGGAGCCCTCGTTGCCGGTCCAGGCGATCTCATGGACGGTCGCGGTGACCTTCCTGCCCAGGTCCAGCCCGGTGACGTCGACGGTGGTGTCGCCGGAACCGCCGCCGAGCAGGATCTGCGCCTGGTCCTTGGCCGCGTCGAACGTGGCGATGCCCTGCAGGGTGTCCACGGTGTTGTCCTGCGGCGGGGTGACCAGCGCGGTCTGGCCGGTCATCTGCGAGTAGGTCTTCAGGAACCACCAGCCGCCGTTGGGGACGTTGGTCTGCGGGGCGTTGCCGGAGAAGCCGCCCGCCGCGGTCCAGTAGGCCATGTCGGCGAGGGCGTCGGTGTCCTCGAACATGGCGGCCCACTGCACCATCTGGCCGGGCATCCCGAAGTCGCGGTTGTTGCCGTACTCGTTGATGTTGATCGGGCGCGGCTCGACGCCGAACTCGGCCTCGAGCGCGCGGTAATGCGCTTCGTTGCCCGCGTAGTGGCGCAGCGAGTCCGGTGAGAGCTCATGCCAGGTGATGACGTCGGGCACGGTGCCGGCTTCGGCGACGTGCGCCATGAAGTCGCGCATGAACCGGGCGTCGTAGTGGGACTCGTTGGGGCCGGCGATGGGCGTGTCGGGGGCGATCTCGCGGAGGCGCTCGTAGGCGAGGTCCCAGTCGCGGAAGAAGCGCGCCGTCGCGCCCTCGTAGTCGGCGCCTCGGTGGTACCAGATCCAGTCGGGCTCGTTGAACGGCACGTAGACGAGCCGGTCGGCGTGCTCGGAGGCCTCCATGATCGGCACCATCTCCTCGATTTCGGCGAGGTAGGCGTCGATGCCGTCGTTCTGGTACGGCCAGTCGGGATACCAGTCCTGGAGGTTGACGAAGGCGTCGCCGCCGTCGTGTTCGGCGAGCGCCGCGAGCACGTCGTCGGCGTCGCCGTTGGGGTGCTGGGTCCCGCCGGTCGGCTTGGCGGCCATGGAGGCGACGTGGAGGGGGTCGAGCAGGTTGTCGCCGGGCACGCCGGACTCGGAGATCCCGTACAGGGAGCCGATCGCGCCGTGGGTCGGCTCGCCCGTCAGTTGTCCGAAGTCGACGGACAGGACGGGGGTGTCCCGGGCTTGGGCGGGCGCGGCGGCGAGGCCGGCGAGCAGCCCGGTCGCGGCCGTGGCCGCGAGGCCTCTGCGGAGGAGTGGATGCATTGCAACCCTTTCAATAATCGTCGTTGCGGAGGTCCGGAGGTCTCCCGGACGATGAGCTCGGGTGACCGCCAGATGGGTCGAGGGCGTTCGCCGCCTTCGAGCTTGTCGCGGAGCAGCTCGAAGGCGCCGCGGCCGACGCCGCGGAAGTCGAGGTCGACGGTGGTCAGCGGCGGGACGTGGTAGGCGGCCAGGGGGCTGTCGTCGAAGCCGACGACGCTCAGGTCGGCGGGGACGGAGCGGCCGGCGCGGTGCGCGGCGTACAGCACGCCGAAGGCGAGATCGTCGTTGCCGCACAGGATGGCGGTGACGTCCGGGTCGGCGACCAGTTCGATCGCGGCCTCGTAGGCGGAGGCCACGGTCCATCCCGAGGGGACGACCGGAGGCGCCTCGATGCCGGCTTCGGCCAGGGCGGCCGCCCAACCCGCCTGGCGGCTGGCCTTGGAGGGGATGGCGAGGTAGTGGACCGTGGCGTGGCCCATGTCGAGCAGGTACTTCGTGGCGCGGGCGGCGACGGTGCGGTCGTCGAGCGAGACGAGCCAGTCGGACGCGGGCTGCTCGACGCCGAGGTGCTCGCCGCCGGTCGCCACGGTGGCGTGCGCCTGCGTCTTCTGCAGCGCCTGCATGGCGTTGGCCGTCGTCTCGTCGTGCGCGATGACGATGGCCGGGGCGCCGTCGTGCGGGAGCCGGGCCAGGATGTCGGAGTCGGAGTAGGTCTCGTCGGGGTCCAGGACCGAGATGAGGATCGTGAACCCGGCGGCCCGGGCGGCGTCCTCGATGCCGCGGAGCGTCTCGGCGGTCCCGTACAGGGAGGTGTCGGTGGTGAGGACGGTGACCGACCGCACGGCGCCGCCGGCGAGGGCCCGCGCCGAGCGGTTGGGCCGGTAGCCCAGCTCGCTGATCGCGGCCTTGACCTTGGCACGGGTGGCGTCGGCGACCATCGGCGCGTCGTTGATGACCCGCGAGACGGTCTGGTGGGACACCCCTGCCCGCTTGGCCACGTCGAAGATGCTGACGGACTTGGGTTCGGCTGCGCTCATGGCGGTCGGTCACCTTTCGTTCGGGTACGGCTATTCGGCGTTGGCGATCTCCACGACCGCCTCGGCCGCCTCCTGGGCGTCCTTCTGGCCCAGCCACACCTGATTGAACTCGTCGAGCGCGGCCGTGCCGAACGCGGCGTCGTTCATCGAGAGCGGGTAGCCGATGGTGGTGCCTTCGGCGGCGGTCTGGAAGCCGGTGACGTCGATGCCCTGTTCGGCCCAGTAGTCGGCGAAGCCCTCGTTGAGGGAGGACACCCCCGGCCACACCGAACCCATTTCAGTGGCGATGGCCTGGACCTCTTCGGAACCGAGGAACTTCACGAGCTCCCAGGCCTCGTCGGGGTGCTCGGTCCCCGCGTAGATCGCGTTGGACAGGCCGTTGATGACGCTGCCGGAGCCGGCGGGACCGGAGGGGTTGTCGGCCACCGCCCACGTGCCCGGTTCCAGGCCGTCGCGGTAGAAGCTGAGCATCCACGAGCCGTCGAGCGTGGTGGCGGCCTGACCGGGGACCACGTAGTCGCCGGGGATGCCGCCGTTGGGCTGGTTGGTCGACTCGGCGGGCACGGCCACATGCCACCGGTTGTAGAGGTCGGCGGTGAACTGGATGGCCTCGACGCACTCGGGGGCGTCGATGGCGTAGTCGCCCCACGGCTCGGTCTGGAGCGAGCAGCCGTTCTGGACCGCGTAGTTCCACCAGTCGGTCTGGCCGGTGGACGAGGCCATCGCCGTCCCGTACTGGACCACGTTCTCGGGGTCGAAGTCGGGGCTGAGGGCGTTGTCGCCGTCGGCGTCGACGGTCAGCTTCTGCAGGAACTCCACATAGGTGCCGCCGTCGACCGGATTCCATTCGAGGTCGTTC
Organism: Glycomyces sp. TRM65418; assembly: GCF_019710475.1. Lineage (GTDB taxonomy): Bacteria > Actinomycetota > Actinomycetes > Mycobacteriales > Micromonosporaceae > Glycomyces. The sequence continues at coordinate 25,712 of NZ_JAJFAX010000001.1, forward strand.
ACGGTGGCCGGGTCGATCCCGGCCGCTTCGAGCGCGTCGAGGCGGTAGACCATGGCGATCGAGTCCCAGTCCTTCGGCAGGCCGTACTGGTCGTCCTCGAACCGCCACGAGTCGTAGAGGTTCTCGGGGTAGATCGAGGGGTCGACGCCGTCCTCCTCGATGAAGTCGGTGAGGGGCAGCAGCACGCCGTTGTCGGCGTAGGTCGGGAAGCGGGACACGTGGTTCCAGAACACGTCCGGGGCGTTCTCGGCCGCGAACTGGCTGTCGAGGCCGGGCCAGTAGTCGTCCCAGGGGTTCTGCTCCAGCTCCACCTCGATGTCGGGGTGGTCCTCGTTGAAGGCCGCGATCATGGCCTCCAGCGCGGGCCGCTGGTTGTCGTCCCAGAAGGCGTAGCGCAGCGTCACCGCTCCGTCGTCGTCACCGCCGCAGGCGGCGGCGACGGGGAGGGCGAGCGCGAGGGCGGCGAGGGCCGCGGTGCGCGTCTTGTTCATCCTTCTTGCCTTTCATGGTCGAGAGGTCGGTCGAGCGGTGCCGGCGTCACTTCATGCCGCTGAGGGCGATGGAGCGGACGATGTGGCGCTGGAAGATCAGGAAGACGACGACCAGCGGGAGGAGCGCCATGGTGGAGGCGGCCAGGATGAGGTGGTACTCCTGGTTGAACTGGGACTGCATCTGCGCGATGCCGCGCGTGATGACCTTCGTCGACTCCGAGTGGGTGATGATCAGGGGCCACAGGAGGTTGTTCCAGGTGTTGACGAAGCTGATGATCGCGAGCGTCCCGAGGATCGGCTTGGCCATGGGGACCATGACGCGCCACAGGATCGTGAACGTCCCGGCGCCGTCGATGCGGGCCGCGTCCTCGATCGAGACGGGGATGGTCTTGAAGTACTGCCGGACCAGGAACACCCCGTACGGCATGAGGAAGCCGAACACGAACGGCAGGATCAGACCCACGTGCGTGTCCACCAGGCCCAGTTCGCGCACGATGATGAAGGTGGGCACCAGCGTCACGATCTGCGGCACCATCAAGGTCGCGATGTAGGCCCAGAAGAGCTGGTCGCGGCAGGGGAAGTCGAGGCGGGCGAAGGCGTACGCGGCGAGGGTGGAGAACACCAGCTGCCCGACGGTGACCGCGACCGCGACGACGCATGAGTTGAGCACGAACGTGGCGAAGTCGTAGCGACTCCAGACCTCGGCGAAGTTCGTCAGGATCGGGCTCGCCGGCGGCGCCCAGGGGTCGGAGGTCAGGATCTCCTGCTTGGACTTGAACGCGGCGTTCACGGTCATGAGGTACGGCCCGAGCGAGAGCAGGGCGCCGGCCAGGAGCACCAGGTAGAGCGGGATCTTCTTCATCGGAGGCCCTTAGCTGAAGTCGTAGACGGTGCGCTTGCGGAAGAACGAGACCTGCGCCAGGGTGATGAGCGCGATGATCGCGAAGAGGATCACGGCGAGCATCGAGGCGTACCCGGCGTTGCGCTGGGTGAAGGACTCCAGGTAGATCTGGTAGTTCAGCGTCGCGGTGGAGCCGGCCGGACCGCCCGCGGTCATGACGTGGATGGTGTCGAAGACCTGGAACGAGCCGATGACGCTGGTGATGAGCACGAACAGCATCGACGGGCGCAGCAGCGGCAGCGTGATCTTGAAGAACCGGTACGGCGCGGAGGCGCCGTCCACATCGGCCGCCTCGTAGAGCTGCGCGGGGATGGCCTGGAGGCCGGCGAGGAAGAACAGCATGGTGTAGCCCGTGTACTGCCAGACGTTGACCGAGGCGATCACCGGCATGGCCCAGGCCGAGTCGGTCAGCCAGGACGCGCCGTCGACGCCGAACACCTCGAGGAACCGGTTGAGCGCCCCGTAGGCCGGGTCGAAGACCCATCGCCAGATGACGCCCAGGGCGACGGGCATCGCCATCCACGGCAGCACGTAGATCACGCGGAAGGCGTTGCGGGCCTTGACTTTGGAGTTGACCGCCAGTGCCAATGCGAGGGCGAGCACGGTCTGGGCGGGGATGTTGAGCAGGACGTAGTAGAAGGTGTTGCCGATCGACTGGAGCGCCCGCTCGTCGCCCGCCAGCTCCCGGTAGTTCTCGAGGCCGATGAACTCGGGGTCGGACAGCAGGTTCCAGTCGTAGAAGCTCAGGGCGACCACCACCACGATCGGCGCGATGAGGAAGACCGTGAAGCCGAGGATGCTCGGGGCGAGCATCCCGTAGGCCTCCAGCGCGGTCCGCGGATGCCACCGCCGCACCCCGCGCGGCGGCTGTCGGGGAGCGCTCACCGGCCTGGGGGCCGGCTCGGTGTCGAGAAGGGTTCGCATGGCACCTGGCTTGTCGAGTCGGGATCGGGGATGCGAGGAATGTTAGCGCTCACGGCGATCGTGAGTCAAGACCTGCGGAAAATATCTTCATTCATCGATTCATAGCAGCTGAAATAGCTGGTCAGTATGAACTATCGGAACCGAAAATCAGGTGCAGATCACTTGAGCGATGCGTACTGCCCGTTCGACGCTGAATTTCCGTTAGCGCTCACAGTTCAGGGACCATCCTCGACACGCAGCCCTCGATGACCGCGAACCCTCCGTCCGCCCGGCCCCGGCGCGCTGCGACCGGTCGAGGCCGGCGAGTGCCCGGACGTGCCCGACTCGTCGACCACGCCGGGAACCCGGTTGGGACTGTGGAACCGCAACGGCGGCGCCGACCGGCAATGGAATCTCTCGTGAGGACCGCCCCGTGACCGACCGGTTCGGCGACACGCTCCAGGCCAGAGGCGCGGACCTCTGGCCTGGAGGCAGGTCGATCCCTTGAGGACGATCCTATGTGAGCCCTCGCGGTCAGCGGGCGGAGACGGCGGGGGCTCGGGCGACCGCGATGCGCGGGGCGAGCGCACTCGACGGGTCGACGTCGGGCAGGAGCTGCGCGCCGTCGAGCGGCTGCGACTCGCCGATCGCCACCTCGGCGCCGGGCAGGTCGACGCGGACCTCCGCGGCGAAGGCCTCGGCGAGACGCCGCGCGCCGAAGACGCCGCCGAGCCCGCGGACCTGCGGCACGGCGGCGTCCGCTTCACCGGTGCGGTGCAGCCCGGCGAGCGCGGACAGCGCGAGTTCGCGTCCCGCGTTCGCCAGGATCGTGTCGGCGACCGTGTCGCCCTCGACGGCGGCGACCGCCACCGCACGGGCGTACGCGGCGATGCGGCTGACCCTGTCCTCGTCGGCCTGGAGCTCGAGATACGCGCGCTCCAAGTCCGGGAAGTCGGCCCGCACCGCCGAAGTGAGCGCGGTCGGCTCGCCCCGGCCGTCGTGGGCGCGCATCACGGCGTCGAGCGCGGCCCGGCCGATCCAGAATCCGCTCCCGGCGTCACCGATGAGATGGCCCCAGCCGTCGATCCGGGCCACGTTCGTGCGCCCCACGGCGAGCGTGACCACGCCGGTGCCCGCCGCGACGACCACCCCGCTGCCGGTGCCGAGGGCGCCGAGGAACGCCGTGACCGAGTCGTGAGCGATGTGGACGGACACCACGCCGTGCCGCTCGGTCGCATCGAGCAGCCGCTGCGCCGCCGCGGCGCCGGATTCGAGGCCCGAGACGCCGAGCGCCAGCCGCTCGAAGGCCCGCCCCTCGGCGATCGCGGCCTCGACGACCGCGGCGAGTTGGGGCGCGAGCGGCCGGTCGGTGCGGATGCCGGGGGCGGTCCACTCGGCGGGCGCGGGGCCGCCGATGTGGCGGATCTTGATGTCGGTCTGGCCGGCGTCGAGCACCAGCGTCCGGGTCGCTCCGGTCACGAAGCGGTCCTTTCACGGTAGTGGCGGGCCATGAGGTCGCCCGCCGGTTTGCCGTAGGGGCAGTAGTCGTCGTTCACGGCGGCGTCGGCCGCGGCGTACAGGCGCGGCGGCCAGTCCCAGAGCATGAAGCCGCGCATCCAGGGTCGGCGCTCGCAGGCGTCGAACATGGCGCGGTAGTAGCGCAGCTGCTCCTCCCCCGACGGGAAGCCGGGGAGGCTCCAGTCGTTGGGCCTGGCCGGGGAGCCGGTGCGGGAGGGGCAGCCGGCCTCCATGAAGAAGAACGGCTTGTCCGCCGCGGCGACGACCTGCTCGATCCGGTCGAGTTCGGCCTCCCAGCGGTCGATCGGGTAGTACCCGCTGGAGCTGATCACGTCGACCGCGTCCCACCAGCGGACGTGGTCCTCCTGGTATTTGTCGCAGTTGTACGTCACCAGTCCCGAGTAGACCTCCCGGACGGCCGCGATGAGCGAGCGCCAGTCCTCTTCGCGTGAGTCGGCGCGGACCATTTCACATCCGACGCAGAGCATCTCGCAGCCCTCGGCTTCGGCGATGCGGGCCGCGTGGAGGAGGAACTCCCGGTACGAGACGAACCACTCCGCCCAGCTCGGCTCGCCCGGGACGTCCCAGTCGAAGAAGCCGATGTAGGCGCGCCAGGTGCCGTCGCCGACGTTGACGACCGGCTTGAGGCACACCTTGAGGCCGTGCGCTTTCGCTTCCCTGATGGCCCAGACGATCTCGTCGTCGGTCACGGTGGGCGCCTCGCGGAACGGCACCTCGGTGGACTGGGCGGTGTCCTGGACGGCCGCGTAGGCGAGCGCGGTCCAGTTCACGCCGTGCTCGGCCATGGCGCGCATGGAGTCGGCGGCGGCGGGCCTCGCCCAGGTGCCGCGGACACCGGTCCAGCCCCATGTCATTCCGGCGATGAAGGGATCGGCGCGCAGATCGGTGCGGATGGGGGGAAGTGTCATTTCACGGCTCCGGAAGTGAGGCCCTTGTAGATCCAGCGTTGCAGGAACAGGAAGGCGATCAGGGTCGGCACGATGACGATCAGGGTGCCGGCCGAGATGACCTCCCACTGCGCGCCGAACGGCCCCTTGAAGCGGAACAGGGAGGTGGAGATGAGGCCTTCGGACGGCAGGTACAGGAAGGGCGCGTAGAACTCGTTGTAGATCGCGATGCCCTTGATGATCACGACCGTGGCGATGGCCGGTTTGAGCAGCGGCAGGACGATGCGCCAGTAGATGGTCCAGCGGTTCGCGCCGTCGATCATCGCGGCCTCGTCGAGCGAATTGGGGATCGCCTGCATGAACTGGATGAACAGGTAGATCGCGATGATGTCGGTGCCCATGAACAGCAGGATGAGCGCGGCCTTCGTGTCGTACAGGCCCATGCCGTTGATGACCTGGAACGTCGCCACCTGGCTGGTGACGCCGGGGATGAGCGTGGCGATGAGGAAGAGCCCGAAGACGAGCCTCTTGCCGCGGAACTCGAACCGGTCGAGTCCGTAGGCGGCCATGGTGCCGATGAAGATCGTGCCGGCGAGCGAGACGGTGAGGACGATCGCGGTGTTGGCGAAGCCTTCGAGCATCTTGCCGCTGTCGAAGGCGGTCACGAAGTTCGCGAAGTTGAACCAGTTCGACGGGGGCGTGAGCGCGCTCGTCGAGCCGTACTCGGTCGGCGTCTTGAGGCTCGCGAACAGGACCGTCACGAGCGGCACGAGGGTGACGACCGCGGCGATGACCAGGCTGAGGTACTTGGCGGTGCCGACGGTGACCCGCTGGATCCGCGCCCCGGGTCTGGGAACACTGTGGATGGTGGTCATGTCAGGTCCACCTTCTCGTCGGGGAAGAGCTTGCGCTGCACGAAGGTCACCGCGAGCACGATCGCCAGGAGCACGATCGCCATCGCGGAGGCGATGCCGACCTGCCGGTGGGTGAACGCGGTCTGGATGGTCTGGATGACGAACGTGGACGTGCCGTTCGCGCCGCCGGTCATGATGAACGGGATCTCGAACACGCTGAGCGAGCCCGCGATCGACAGGACGAAGCACAGTCCGAGGATGCGGCGGATGCCGGGCAGGATGATCGCCCAGAACTGCTGCCACTTGTTGGCGCCGTCGAGTTCGGCGGCCTCGTAGATGTCGCTCGGGATGGACTGGATCGCGCCGAGGAACAGCACGAAGTTCATGCCCATGTACCGCCACACGCTGGTGCCCGCGAGGGACCAGTTGGCGATGTCGGGGTCGCCGACCCATTGGGGAGGGTCGGCCAGCCCGAACCAGGACAGGACCGTGTCGAGGGTCCCGTCCGGCTGGAACAGGTACAGGAACACGAACCCGATGGCGACGCCGTTGATGAGGTAGGGGAAGAACAGCACCCCGCGGAAGAAGTTCTTGAACCGGGTGTTGAAGCTCAGGATCGTCGCGAAGTACAGCGCGAGTCCGATCTGGATGAACGAGGCGCCGAAGTAGTAGAGGCTGACGTAGAAGACCTCGAAGATGCGCGGATCGGTGAAGACGCGGACGTAGTTGTCGGCGCCGACGTAATTCAGGTCCTGGTCGAGCCCGTCCCAGTCGGTGACGCTGAAGTAGAGGAGGTTCGCCGCCGGCCAGTAGGTCAGCAGGACCAGCAGTGCCACCGCCGCCGCGATGAACAGGTACGGGGTGAGCCGCCGCAGGATCCGCCGCCGCCGGGCGGCCCCGGAGGGCCGCTGGACGCGGCCCTCCGGGTGGAAGCGGTCGACTGCGACGTCCACTGCCGTGGAGTCCTTGATCGCCATGATTGCTGCTCCGTCGTCCTCGATCAGCCCGCGAGCCGTTCGACCGACGCGCCCCAGCGCTCGTTCAGATCGGCGAAGAAGCTCTCCTTGTCGCCGTCGGCGGCGCCGCGGGCGACGTCGACCAGCTCCTGGCGGTAGATGTTCCCGAACAGGTCCACCTGCGAGTCGCTCGACACCTCGTTGAGCAGGCCCTCTTCACCGGCGGGGGCGGGGTTCATCTCCATGAGCTGTACGCCCGCCTCCTCGAGCCCGGCGAGGTTCTCGGGCAGCGGCGCGGACGCCATGGTGGAGATCATGGCCTCGTTCTCCGCGAAGCCGGACTCCTCGATGAACCACTGGATCCAGGCCCAGGCCGCGGCCTTGGACTCGGAGTGGCGGCTGATGCCGAGGTTGTAGTCGCCGGCGATGACCGAGTACTGGGCGCCGTCGACGTTCGAGGGGAACGCCATGTAGCCGATGTCGTCGGCGGAGGCGCCGTTCGCCTCGGCGGCGTCCTGGAACTGGGAGATCGCCCACGAACCGAGGGTCATCGCGCCGATCTTCCCGGTCGCGAGGTCCACCTTGGACTGCTCCCAGTTCGTGGTGAGCGGGTCCTCCTCGGTGAGGCCGGCCGCGACCGCGTCGTAGAGCAGGCCGTCGATCGCGTACATGTCCTTGCCCTCGGACCACGGGGCCGGGTCCTCGGCCATCTCACTGGCGGCGTCGGGGTTCGCGGTGACGCCGCCGAGGTTCCCGAAGGACTGGCCGAGGGGCCAGCCGTCCTTGTAGTTGGTGTACATCGGGATCGCGTCGGTCCCGTCCTTCACCTGCTGGAGCGCGGCGAGGAACGCCTCGGGGGTGGTCGGGAGGGCGGTGACGCCCGCCTCCTCGAACACCCGCTTGTTGTAGAGGACGCCGTTGGCGTTGCCGCCGATGGCCAGTCCGTACTGCGTCCCGTCGTACGAGGCGCCGTTCAGGAACCGGTGCGTCTCCGCGAAGTCGGCCTTCTCGCCGATCGGTTCCAGGAACTGCTCGAACTGGTCGGGCTGGACCGAGGCCGGGATGCCGATGACGTCGCCGTAGTTGTCGGTGGTGAGGCGGGTCTGCATCTCGCCCGCGTAGTCGGTGATGGCCTCGACTTCGACCGAGACGTCGGGGTATTGCTCCTCGAACGCCGCGATGTACTCGTCGAACTGGCCGTTCTCGACGAGGTCGGTGCGCCACGTGATGATCGTGAGATCGCCCGCCACCTCGCCGTCGATCGTGTTGGAGGGGTCGTCGTCCGCAGCTCCGCCGGTGCAACCGCTCAGTGCGATCGCGGCGGCGGCGAAGGTCGCGACACCGGCCAATGCCTTCTTGGTCATTCGGGGACTCCTTGTCCGGTTCAACTCTGAACTGGCTCCGCTCGGCCGTTTCAGCGGAGCCTGAGGCGAAGATTAAGTGATGAACCGGTTAAGAACAAGTGCGATGTCAACGTTGTCCTGTCCCCGGACAACGGCGAAGATGGATACATATGAGCCATTGACCTGCGATTTAGCGATCTGCAGCGTCTCGGTCATTTTCATGAATGTCCCATCGGATGCCGACGATGGACATGGCGCCAGAAGACGAGATAGCCTCCTATGAGACCTCGAGGAGGAACTATGCCGGTTCAGCAGCGGGCGACGCTTGCGGACGTGGCGCGCCTGGCGGGGGTGAGCACGAAGACCGTGTCGCGCGTGTACGCCAATCGCGAGATGGTCGCGCCGGCGACGGTGGATGCGGTGCTGGTCGCGGCGAAGCGCCTGCGGTTCCGGCCGAACTCGCTCGCCCGCGCGCTGCGGCGCGGCGGGTCGGCGAACGTCTTCGGCTTCGTCATGGGCGAGCTGGGGAACCCGTTCTATTACGGCGTGGCCGCCGGCATCGAGGAGGAGCTGTCCCGGAGGGGCTACGCGCTCCTGGTCGCCACCACCGCCGATTCGCCGGACGGCGAGGAACGCGTCGCCGACGCCCTCCTCGCACAGCGGATCGGGGCGCTGCTCATCATCCCCGTCGCCGAAGACCAGTCCTATATGGAAGGCGAGCGGCACCTCGGCACGCCGGTCATCGCGATCGACCGGCCGGCGCGCAACCTCGTGGCCGACTCGATCGTCCTCGCGAACCGCCAAGGCGTCTTCGAGGCCGTGAGCCGGCTGCTGGCGCTCGGCCACCGCCGCATCGGCTACGCGTGCAATCCGGCCTCGGTCTACACGCAGGCCGAGCGGGTGCGCGGCTACCGGGAGGCGATGGCCGCGCACGGCATCGCCGACACCGCCCGGTGGGAGCGCCTCGTCGACGACCCCGCGACCGCTCCCGAACGGATCGTGGCCGACCTCCTCGCCGCCGAGGACGCGCCGACGGCGCTGATCACCGGCAACAACCGCATGACCGTCGGTGCGCTGCGCGCCCTGGGCGACCTGGGGGTCCCCGACGGACCGGCCCTGATCGGCTTCGACGACTTCGACACCGCCGACGTGCTCGGCGTCAGCGTCATCGCCTATGACCCGGTCGACCTCGGCCGCAAGGCGGCACGGCTCGCCCTCGAGCGCATCGAGGACCCGACCGGCTTCACGAGGCAGATCGAACTGCCCACGAGAATCGTCGAACGAGGCTCAGGCGAACGCCCCGGTCCCTGACCGGCCTCGCGCAGGGCGCTCACCGAACCGACGGCCTTCGGCGAGGCGATTCGCCGGTCCCTCTCGTGACCGGCCTCCGCGGATGCCGTTCAGGGCTTGGTGTCGCCGGTCCCCGGGCGGGTACCCGAAGCCGTCATGAACGCCGACCTGCTGCATTCGACCGGCGTGTTCGCGTATGCGATCGCGCTCGCGCCGGCGGTCGCGCACGCCGCCGAGATGCCGAGGAAACTGCCGATGTCCGAAGAGGACTACTTTGCCGTCCAACGCCTGTACAAGGGGTGGGCACTGTTCGGGATCGCTGAGGCGGCGGCACTCGTGGCGGCGGCCCTGCTCGCGGTCGATCAAATCGGTACCGCCCGGTTCATGCCCGCGCTCTTCGCGGTGCTGGCGTCCATTGCGGCGCTCGCGGTCTTCTTCACGTTCGTCCTCCCGGCGAATACGGCCACACGGGACTGGACCGTGTCGACGGAGCACTGGGAGCGGCAGCGCCGGCGCTGGGAGTACGGCCATGCGGCGCGTGGCGCGGTCCTGCTGGCCGGACTGGTCTTCCTCCTGTTCGCGCGATAGGAACGGGTGGCGGCGCACGCCGGTCGTCGCCGAGCCGGCCAGTCCGGTTCGGTCACGCCTCCTGAGGCTCCGGCGCTCTCGTCCGCCGCACCGTGTCGATGTAGCGAGCGATGGCGTCGCGGCTGCGCGTCAGTGTCTCGATCCGTTCGGACATGCTGTCGCGCTCCCGCTCCAGGAGGCCGAGCGTCTCCGGCGTCGCCCCCAGCACGTGGATGGCCCCGGGCTGCTTCAGGCACGGGAGGACCTGCTTGACCACCCGCGTCGGCATCCCGGCGTCGAGCAGCCCCCGGATCTGGAGCGCTCGGTCCACGCTCTGCTCGTCGTACTCCCGGTAGCCGTTCGGCGAGCGGGCGGGGATGAGCATCCCGGTCTCCTCGTAGTAGCGCAGCATCCGGCGGGGGATGCCGGTCCGCTCCGACAGCACTCCGATTCGCATATGCGCCACCTCACTCGACCAGGACTTGACCTTCACATCAATGTGACGGTTGGAAGGTACTGGATATGACGACAACGCATACCGATCGCATTCCCGATCCGGCGCAGTCACCGGAACGGGAGCGCCTCCCGGTCCTGCCGCTGCTGGCCCTGACCACGGCCGCGTTCATGGGGATCCTCACCGAAGCGCTGCCGGCCGGCGTCCTCCCCGAGATGGCCGCGAGCCTCTCGGTGAGCGAGTCGGCGGCCGGGCAGACCCTCACGGTCTACGCCATCGCCACCGGCCTCTCGGCCATCCCGGTCGTGGCGGGCACGGCGTCCTGGCCGCGGCGGCGGCTGCTGCTCACCGCCGTCCTGACGTTCGCGGTCGCGAACCTCGTCACCGCCATCTCGGACTCCTACCCGCTGACCATGGCGTTCCGGCTCTTCGCCGGCGTGGCGGCGGCGGTCGTATGGGCCGGGCTCGTCGGCTACGCCCGCCGACTCGCTCCGCCGCGCCTCCAGGGACGAGCGATCGCGATGACGATGGCGGGCGTGCCGCTGGCCCTGTCGCTCGGCATTCCCTTGGGGACCTTCCTCGGCGACCTCTTCGGGTGGCGCCTGACCTTCGGCCTGGCCGCACTGATCTCGGCGCTCCTGATGGTCTGGGTCCGCCTCTCGGTACCCGAGTTCCCGGGGCGGCCGCGGGGCGAGCGCGAGCCGATCCTCGCGGCGCTCAGGCTCCCCGGCGTCACCGCGGTGCTGTTCACCGTGGCCGCATACGTGCTGGCCCACAACATCCTCTACACCTATATCGCCGCGTTCCTCGACGCGAACGGCATGGACGCCCAGCGGGACGTGGTGCTGCTGGTCTTCGGCATCGCGTCGGTGGTGAGCATCTTCGTGACGGGAGCGCTGGTGGATCAGCGGCTGCGGCTCCTCACGATCGCCGGTTCGGGCCTGTTCCTGGTCGCGGCGGGGATGCTCACCGTGCTCGCGGGCGAGCCGTTCACGCTGTACCTCGCGATCATCCTGTGGGGCCTGGGCTGGGGCGGCGCGACCACGCTGCTCCAGACGGCCGTCACGGACGCCGGCGGCGAACGGGGGCAGGCGCTCCTGGTGACCACCTGGAACTCGTCCATGGCCGGCGGCGGCGCGGTCGGCGGCCTCATGCTGAGCATGTTCGGCCCGCAGTCCTTCCCGTGGGGCGCGGTCCTGCTCATGATCCCGGCGGTGGTGGTCGTCATCGGCGCCCGTACGCACGCGTTCCCCGCCGAGCGCCCCGGCCTGGAGGGTCCCGTTTATACACAATAGACATTGAGTGCACCGGGTCCGAGTCGCTGCTCCTCCACCGCCGCGCGGACCCGGTGCCGCTGGACTCGTCCAGGGCGGCCGTGCCCGCGAGACCGAGGGGTGGCGCCGTGAGGCGCCGCGCTTATCATTAATACATTAAATTTAAGCTCTCAAGAATAAGTGGCGGCCGGCCCGAGGGCGCGGCCGCCGCAGCCCCCGACCCTGAAGGAACAGCGTGAACACCGACACCTGGACGGTCCTCCGACGCGAGGGCGTCGCCCTGGTCATCGCCCACCGGGACTCCGGCCTGCCGGCCGTGCTCCACTGGGGACGCGACCTCGGTCCGCTCGAGGCCGGCGACCTCGACGCGCTCGACCGGGCCGCCAGCCGCCAGACGAGGGGCGGCACCCTCGACGCCGCGTGGCGACTGCCCCTCGTGCCGCAGGAGTCGGACGGCTGGTCGGGTCGGCCGGGCCTCCTCGCCACCCGCGACGGCCGACCGCTCTTCCCCCGCTGGGAGACCGCGGTGGAACAGGACGGCGAGGCGCGGATCCGCATCGAGGCGACCGACAGGAGCGCGGGCCTCACCCTGCGCACCCGACTCGAGATCGGCGCGGGCGGACTCGTCCTGCTCGAGCATGAGCTGCGCAACGACGGCCCCGCCACGGTCGACGTGGACTGGCTGGAGGCGACCCTCCCGGTGCCCAAGGCGGCCGACCACCTGACCGCGTTCTCCGGCCGCTGGACGCGCGAGAAGTCGCCGCTCACGACCCCGATGCCGCGCGGGGCCACCGTCCGCGAGTCGCGGCGGGGCCGCGGCGGCCACGACGCGCCCTGGGTCACCCTCGCCTCCGTCGGCGCGCCGCGCAACCGCGGCGGCGAGGTTTGGGCGGTGCACCTGGGCTGGAGCGCCGACGTCCGCCACCGCACCGACCGCGTCACCGAGCACCTCACCCTGCTGGGCGCCGGAGAGCTGACCCGCCCGGGCGAGATCAGGCTCGCGCCCGGCGGGTCCTACCGGACGCCCACCGCGTACTTCTCCTGGTCCGCAACGGGACTCGACGGCGTCGCCGACCGGTTCCACACCTGGATGCGCGCCCGCCCGCACCACCCGGACACCCCCCGACCGCTCGTGCTCAACACCTGGGAGGCGGTCTACTTCGACCACGACCCCGCCCGCCTGGAAGCGCTCGCCCGCAAGGCCGCGGACATCGGCGTGGAACGGTTCGTGCTCGACGACGGCTGGTTCCTCGGCCGGCGCGACGACACGGCCGGCCTGGGCGACTGGGAGGTCGACGCCGCGGTCTGGCCGGACGGCCTCGAACCGCTGGCCCGACTCGTCCACTCCCTGGGCATGCAGTTGGGCCTGTGGTTCGAGCCCGAGATGGCCAACCTCGACTCCGACCTCGCCCGCGCCCATCCGGACTGGCTGCTCGCGAACCCGGCGTCCGTGCCGGCGCCCGAGGGACTCTCCTTCCGCAGCCAGTACGTGCTCGACCTGGCGAACCCCGAGGCGTTCGAGCACGTCCGCCGACAGATGTCCGCACTGGTCGAACGGCTCGGCGTCGACTTCATCAAGTGGGACCACAACCGCGACCTCGTCGAACCGGTCCACGCGGGCGCGCCGGGGACGCACGCGCAGACGCTCGCGGCCCACCGCCTGATCGAGCGGCTCAAAGCCGACCACCCGGGGCTGGAGATCGAGTCCTGCTCCTCCGGCGGCGCCCGCACCGACCTCGGGATGCTCGAGCGGACCGATCGGGTGTGGGCCTCGGACTCCAACGACCCCGTCGAACGCCAGGACATCCAGCGCTGGACGGAGCTCGTGCTCCCGCCCGAGCTGATCGGCGCGCACGTCGGCCCCTCCCCCGCCCACTCCTCCGGGCGGTCCACGGCGCTCTTCTACCGCATCGCGACCTCCCTGCAGGGATCGGCCGGATTCGAGTGGGACCTCCTCTCCTGCACGGACGAGGAGACCGACCGGATCAAGGCGTTCGCCGCCCTCTACAAGGAACTGCGGGGCCTGCTCCACACCGGCACGGTGGTCCACCCCGAGGTCGCGGACCCGGCGCTGCGCGTCCGCGGCGTCGTGGCCCCCGACCGGTCGGCGGCAGTGTTCACCGTCGCCACCGTGGGCTCGCCGGAGGAGGCGCTCGCCGAGCGGCTGCGGTTCGACGGCCTCGCCCCCGAACGGCGCTACGCCGTGCGCGTGCGCGACGAGATCGGTGCCGCGCAGTGGGGCTGGATCACGCCGGCGTGGCTGAGCGGGGAACCGGTGGTGCTCCCGGGCCGGGTGCTGGCCGAGGCGGGTCTGCAGCTGCCGACCCTGTGGCCGGCCCAGGCGTTCGTGCTGCACCTGACCGCCGCCTGACGCGACCGGGGCGGCGGAGCGACGGTTCTCGGCCGGGAAGCCGCCCCAGTAAGGTGAACCGGCCGCTCGAGGGGACATCCAGTGAGGAGACCGCTGTGCGATCGTTCGGATCGGAGACGCGCGTGCCGACGCTGTCCGCGGTGCTCGACCTCATCCGGGAGCGGTCCGGGGTCAGCCGCGTCGAGCTGGCCGAGGCCACCGGCCTGACCCAGGCCACCATGACGCACGCCGTCCGCAAGCTCATCGCCCTCGGCTTCGTGCACGAGGTCGGAACCGCCGCCTCCGGCCGGGGCACCCCGCGGCGCCTCCTCGCGCTCCGGCCCGAGGCCTGCCGCATGATCGGCGTCCAGTTCGACCGGTTCGCGGCCGTGGGCGTGGTCGTCGACCTGGCCGGGCGCGTCATGGTGCAGCGCGCGTTCCCGGCCCCCGGCGAGCGCCCGCCGGACGAGGTCGTCCCGGAGTTCGCCGGGCACGTGCGGTCCATGCTGGAGTCCGCCGGCGTCGCCCCCTCCGAAGTGCTCGGCATCGGCCTCGCCACCTACGGGCCGCAGGACCGCGACGAGGGCGTCCTGCTCACGCCGCAGCCGAGCCCCGAGTGGCGGGGGTACCCGCTCGCGGCGACGCTGTCCGAGGCGACGGGGCTGCCCGTGGCCGTCGAGAACGACGCCACCGCCGCGGGCATCGGGGTCCACACGCTGGGGAGCGCGTCGTCCAGCTTCGCCGTGGTCTTCATGTCGGGCGGCATCGGCTCCGGCCTCATCCTCGACGGGTTCCCCTACCGCGGCGTCACGTCGAACGGGCTGGAGCTCGGGCACATCTCCGTCGACGCCGCGGGAGCGCGATGCTCCTGCGGCAACTGGGGCTGCCTCGACACCGTCGCCGGTCCCATGGCGGTCGTCGAGCAGGCGCGGCGCGACCGCGAACTGACCGCGCGGCTCGGACTCGGAGGGGACCGGCTCGCCGACTTCAAGGCCGTCGGGCGCGCGGCCGCCGCCGGAGACGCGGCCGCGGCCGCGCTCATCGAGTCCTCCATGCGGACGATGGGGGTGGCGACCGTGACCTTGGTGAACCTGTTCGACGTCGGCAGGGTCGTGCTGGCGGGGAACGCCTTCACCGATGCCGGCGCGATCTACCGGGACGGCTTGCAGCAGATCCTGAACGAGGCGGTGTTCATGCGCCACGTCCACAGCGTGCGGGTGGATCTCGCCGACGACGTCTCCCGTGCCGCGGCCGTGGGCGCCGCCATCGTGGTGCTGCGCAACCTGCTCGAATCCCCGAACCTCGGCGACCGGGCGGCCGTCCGGTAGCGCCGCGGTCCGGTGGGAGTCGATGCGGGCGGCGATGTGCGGGCATGAGGGAGGCGCGGCTCGCGGGTCCCCGGTCGCGGCGTCGGCGACGAGCCCTCGGAGAGCCGCTCGTTACGCCGCCGCGAACTCCCGCTGCCGCTTGGCGTCGCGCGTCATCGCCTTGGCCCATGAGGTCAGGACGACCATCATCACCAGGATCACGACGAACATGCAGCGTTCCACCAGCCCGATCGCCATGCCCGCGAACTTGTCGGTGCCGCTGCGGGTGGCGAAGACGACCACGAACGGGATCAGCGCCAGCGACTCGGCCGCCGCGAGCATGCCGACGGCGCGCGCGCGTCCATTCCAGAGCGGGTCGGCACGGTACCGACGCCACAGCACGACGGCCAGGAGGTACTGGCTGACGCACGTGACGATGGTGCACACCTGATGCAGGTTGCCCGACCAGGTGGCGGTCGCCCCCGCGGGGTCCTTGAGGAAGACGGTCAGGCCGAGCAGGCTCGCGCAGGAGACCGCGAAGAGGGCGGTCGTGGTCCGGTCGCGAAGCAGTCCGCTGCGCGCCATGACCATCCCGGCGAGCGCGGCCGCAGCGTTGGCGCTCAACAGGGCCAGCACGTAGGCCACGCCGATGCCGCTGTCCTGCAACGGATACTCCGAGAGCAATTGGTATACCGGGTCGACGCCGCCCGACCGCGGCAGGAGGTGCAGGGCGACCAGCGTCGCGACACCGAACCCGCCCAGCGCTGCGGCCGCCTGCACCGTCCCGACCGTCCCGCCTCCCGGCAAACGCACGTTGTCCATTTCCCAAACGGTATGCGGCCACCGCCGCGCCGCAAAGAGGCCACTGGGTGAACATTCGGTGGGGCCTGCCCTCCCACCGCGAGCGTTCGCCCTGTTGCGCAAGACGGGCGCTTCCCCGAGCGAGCGAGGCGCATCCCGGCCGAGGCGGCGAGCGCAGTCATGAGCCCGCCGACGCTCTACGGCCGCAGCCGATCACGAGTCCCGTGCGGACGGCGTTCTGGCGGTACGGTGGAAGGCGACACCCGACGACCAGAGATCTGGACTCGCCATGCTCGACCCCTTCACCGACGCCCCCATTCCGCCCCAGGGAGACCGACCCCCGGAGAACGGCATCGGCACGACCGCGCTCGTCTTCGGACTGATCGCGTTCGCGCTCCTGTGGGTGCCCATGCTCTACCTCTACACCTGGCCCGTCTGCCTGCTGGCCGTCATCTTCGGCGCCGTCGGCCTCCACCGGGCCCGCACCGGCCTCGCCACCAACCGCAGCACCGCGGCCGGCGGGTTCTTCAGCGGGCTCGGCTCGCTGATCGTCATGGCCCTGGCCACGATCATCATCCTCTCGGACGGCCCGCTCCCGCTCCCCTGACGCGCCGCGCCACCACCCGGCCCTCGACCGACGCAACCGCGTCGACCACGCCAACACGGCGGCATGCCGGCACTGCGCCCAGCGGTCCCGCCGGGCATACGCCGAGGCCGAAAGGTCGGCGACCGCTCCGTACGGCGTCGGCACCGTCCGGCGCCCCTGCGACGAGATCGACCGCACCGCCGCCACTGCGGTCAGCAGCAGCCGTCGAGGAAGGCTCGGAGACGGTCGAGCACAGCCCCGATCCGGTCCTTGTCCGCACGGTAGTACACCGTCTTCGCCTCCCGGCGACTGACGAGCAGTCCCCCGTCCTTGAGCTGTGCGAGCTGCTGGGAGGCGGTGGACTGGCCGATCTGGAGCCGCTCGGCGACCTCGCCGACGCTCAACTCGGCGCCGCCCGCGAACTGGAGCATCACCTGCTGGCGGGCTTCGCTCGCCAGGGCCTTCAGGAACCGGCCCGTCGCCTCGTCGGGCAGGGGCGGATTCGGATCGGTCGATGCGGTCGCCATGGGTCCAGCCTAACTTCATATCGTCATTTCATTAAATCGCGAAATGACGATATGATGCTGGCATGGACCTCATCGACACCCTCGTCATCGGCGCCGGCCAGTCCGGTCTCGCCGCCGCCCACGCCCTCCGCGAACGGGGCATCGAACCGGTCGTCCTCGAAGCCGGGGACGCCCCGACCGGAGCGTGGCCCGCGTACTACGAATCGCTCACCTTGTTCTCCCCCGCCCGCTACTCCGCCCTGCCCGGCATGGCCTTCCCCGGCGACCCCGATCGCCACCCCCACCGCGACGAGGTCGTCGCCTACCTGACCGCATACGCGGGGCGGCTCGACGCCGATGTCCGCACCGGCCACCGCGTCCGATCGGTCGAGCACCGCGACGGCGTCTTCACCGCCGAGCTCGCCGACGGCCGGACCCTGCACGCCCGCGCCGTCGTCGCCGCGACCGGCGGCTTCACCAATCCCTACCGGCCCGCCCTGCCCGGCCTCGACTCCTTCGCCGGGACCGTCCTCCACGCCGCCGAGTACCGGCGGCCCGAACCGTTCGCCGGACGACGGGTGGTCGTCGTGGGCGGCGGTAACTCCGCCGTCCAGATCGCCGCCGAACTCGCCGAGCACGCCCGCGTCACCATCGCCACTCGAAGGGGACTCCGGTTCGCGCCTCAGCGGCCCTTCGGGCGGGACCTGCACTTCTGGTACACCGTCACCGGTCTCGACATCGCTCCCGTAGGCCGCTTCCTGGCGCACCCGCCGACCGTCCCGGTCCTGGACACCGGCCGCTACCGCGCCGCCATCGCCGCCGGGCGACCCGACCACCGACCCATGTTCGCCGCCCTCGAGGCCGATCGGGTCCACTGGCGAGACGGCGGCAGCGAGAGGGTCGACGCGGTCATCCTCGCCACCGGTTACCGCCCCGCCCTCGACTACCTCACCGGCCTCGACGTCCTCGGCACCGCAGGGCGCCCCCGCCACCGGGGCGGCCTCGCCACCGGCCTACCCGGTCTGGCATTCGTCGGGCTCGAATGGCAGCGCAGCCTCTCCTCTGCCAGCATCAGAGGCGTCGGCCGCGACGCCGACCGCATCGCCCGACACCTGGCATCGCTCGTGTCCCACGCCCCCAACGGAACCGGATAGACCCGAATCGCGCCTCCCGAGACGGTCAGCACGCCCCCACACCGCGCCGCATGCTCGCCGCCCTCCGGATCGGGCGGCGGACGGACCGGACGCATCCAGGGCCGCCCCCAGAAGGCGTCCTCGGCCTCCTGGTCTGCCGAGAAGAGCCGCACCTCGGCGATCTTGCCGTCTTCGACGCGGAGGACGTCGATGCCGCCCATCGCCATCGAGGCGCCCTCGCGCGTGCCGGAGAAGTGGACCGGGAACGCGGCCAAGTCGCCGTTGGCCATCGATCCGCCGGTGAACCCGAGCGCGAACGCGCCGGCGGTGAGCGCCATCTGACCGCCGCTCATCGCCGAGGGCCGGCGCACCGTCCTTGAGGCCGGCGAAGCGGTGGCCACCTGGCCGGTGCCACGCGATGTCGGGGGCGAAGAGGCCGGTGGCGGCGGGGATGTCGCCCGAAGGCGGCAGCCTCCTGACCAGCACCTGAATCGGCCTCCGCTCATGCGCGACGGCCCGTGCCGCCGGCCAGTCGTCGCTTCGCCCGGTTCGAACCTGCCCCGCAGGGCCGCGGCGATCCGCTCG
Organism: Glycomyces sp. TRM65418; assembly: GCF_019710475.1. Lineage (GTDB taxonomy): Bacteria > Actinomycetota > Actinomycetes > Mycobacteriales > Micromonosporaceae > Glycomyces. Next base: position 44,439 of record NZ_JAJFAX010000001.1, read on the forward strand.
AGGAAGGACATCCGGATCGTCCTCGCCGCTGCGTTCGAGCAAGGCCGCCATCCGACCGTGCGGCTCGCACCGAACCGTCTACGGTGAACCGCTTAGAGGTACGTGAGCGGCAAGAAGACCGCGACATAGGCGAGCAGCGTGAGCGCCGCACCGACTGCCAGGGTGCGCATCCGTTCGCCGCGCGCGGCCAGGAGCGGCACGGCGAGCGCGACCGCGGCGCACGCCCACGCCTGGGCCGGATAGTGCAGCACGGCCGCGTAGTGGACGCCCTCCGCGCCGAAGACGCCGGCGAGCGCACCCAGACCGGCCGAACGGTGCCATACGGTCCGACCCCGCCGCCACCACGCCGCCGCGACCGCGAACAGCGGACCGGCGACACAGGCGATGGCCGTCCAAATGACCGGCCAGCCCAGCAGCGAGACGAGGTCGTCGTGCCGCGCGAGGACGGCGTACCCGTAGTACCCGGCGACCAGTCCTATCTCGACGCACAGGCCCGCTGCGGCGAGAGTCGGCAGCCGGCACCGCCCGACCAGCGCGGCTCCGACCGCGAAGGCCACCGTGGCCCAGACGGCCCCGGAGTTCGCGATCTGGTTCCACGCGCCGGGCAGCCAGCCCTGGGCGAGATTGGTGAGCACCCCCAAGAGCAGTCCGGCGGTCAATGAGGCCACCGGCGCGGTCAGTGGAGCAGTCGTGTTCGGGGTCGTGTCGGTCATCGCCCCATTCTCACCTCTCCGACCAAGGACTGCTTACGGGGTATGTACCCAGAGGGTCGGCATCACCCAGGACGAGTCGGTCCGGAGCGGTCAGGTCGGCGGCAGGGATCCGGAACCTCCGTGGCCACCGCCCGTGCCCGAGACCGGATCGTCGACCGAGGGCGGTCGCGGTCGGTCCGGCGTGGACGACCGGACGCGACGCCTGCGCCCCCGGTGCTGCGACACCGGCTCTACGGACGGTTCGGGTCCACGAACCCCGTGCCCCAGTGCGGCATGTAGCCGTAGTAGCCGTAGACATTCGTCAGATACGATTCGTCGGGCTCGGGCATCAGCTCGGGGTCGTAGCCCGGGCCGGAGGCGACGTGCTCGCGCTCCTTGTCGATGTACACGTGGTCCTCGTCGACGCGCGTGACCGCGTTCACGGGCACCAGGACCTGCTGCTTCCCCATGCCGAGGAAGCCGCCGGAGCCGACCTCCAGGAACCGGACCTTGCGGTCGGATCGGTCGATGAGCAGGCCGTCGACCTTGCCGGTCTCGTCCCCGTTCGCATCGACGACGGTGCGGCCGCGTACGTCGTCGTCCTCGTTGGCGACCGTCAGCTCGGAGTCGCCGAGCCGGACCAGTGTCCTCGTCTCGTCAGCCATAGTGATCTCCCGTCTTCTCGGTCCCTTTTGATAAGCGTGGATACCCGCCCCGCACGGGGATACACCGTCGAGGCGAGGGAACGGCCCGGCTCCCCGGACTCCTGCATCGCGAAACGCCCGCCTAGGCCCGAGACCGCGCTCCCCTCGATGTGAGCGGACCACCGGGCGGCCCGTTCGGCCGGGGCTGATCCGGCCCGGCAACGGCCGTGCGGCAGCCGACGACCCACTGCCCGGTTCGAATCCACGAATAACCCGTGGCGCGTCCGTGACCGTCCCGATACCCTCCCGACATGCCTGACCTCGAAGACCACTTCAGCGGCGACCGCGCCGCCGGATACGACCAGAGCTCCGCCGAGATGTTCACGCCGGCCCGGGTGGACCCGGTGGTCGATGTACTGGCCGAGCTGGCCGGAGACGGCCGCGCGCTCGAATTCGCCTCGGGCACCGGTCGAATCGCCTTGCCGCTCGCAGCGCGCGGCGTTCCCGTCAGCGGCATCGATCTGTCCCCGGACATGACCGCGCAGCTGCGGGCCAAACCCGGCGGCGAGGCCGTCGACGTCACCATCGGCGATATCGCCACCACCCGCCTGGCCGGTGACTTCCGCGTGGTCTACCTGGTGTTCAACACCATCGGGAATCTGACCACACAGGACGCCCAGGTCGCGTGCTTCGAGAACGCCGCGGCCCACCTCGAACCCGGCGGTTGCTTCGTCATCGAGACGGGCGTGCCGCAGCTGCGGCGCCTGCCGCCCGGGCAGCGGGCGGTCCCCTTCTCGACCGAACCGGGCGGCTGGGCCTACGACCTCTACGACTGCGCCGTACAAGCGATGAGCTCCAACTACGTGACGGTCCTCGACGACGGCACCGGACGCTCGCGATCAATCCCGTTCCGCTACGTCTGGCCGTCCGAGCTCGATCTGATGGCGCGCATCGCCGGGATGCGCCTACGACACCGCTGGGCCGACTGGAGCGGCGCGCCGTTCACCCACGACAGCGAAGCGCACGTCTCCATCTGGGAGCAGTCCCGCTGAAAGCGCTGAGGGCCCCAGCAGCACACCGCAGGCGATCGATACCTCGATCCGGTCGCCCACCGAGGGCGAGGCGCGTGCCGCGCCGTCGGATGGCATCCGGTCTACGGTGCCGCCGCGAGCACGCGTTGTCAGACCCGCGGGAGACACTGCGGGAACCGACAATGCGAAGGAGCACCGATGCACCTGCAGGGGAAGAACGCCGTCGTCTACGCCGCCGCCGGCCACATGGGAGGCGCCGTCGCACGCGCCTTCGCACGGGAGGGCGCACGGGTGTTCTTGACCGGACGCACCCTCGAGACCCTCGACGCCCTCGCCGAGGAGATCCGCGCCGCGGGCGGACTCGCGGAGACGGGCGTCGTGGATGCGATGGACCGAGACGCGGTCGACGCCCACGCCTCTCGGGTGGTCGAGGAGGCGGGGAGTCTCGACCTCTCCTTCAACGCCGTGACCGTCCGTGCGGTGCAGGACCTCCCCCTCACGGAGATCACCCTCGACGACTTCATGCTGCCGATCGTCGATGCCGCCACGACCCACTTCATCACCGCCACCGCAGCGGCGCGGAACATGGTGCGCCAGGGCTCGGGCGTGATCATCCTGCTGTCCGCCACCTCCGCGAAGGAGTCGCGCCATGAGATGGGCGGCTTCAACGTCGCCTGCGCCGGCGTCGAAGCGCTCGTGCGCGGCCTCGCCGGGGAGGTGGGCCGCCATGGCGTGCGCGTGGTCGGCATCCGCCCGAACTTCACTCCCGAGACCGCCGACCTCGCCGACGCCGATGTGCCGCAGTTGGTCACGGACACGCTCCTCGGCCGGCTCCCGCGCCTGGCCGAGGTGGGCGGCACCGCCGCGTACCTGGCCTCCGACGCCGCCGGTGCGATCACCGGCGTGACACTGAACCTCAGCTGCGGCGCCATCATCGACTGACCCGCGGGCGGCGCCCGCGACCCTGCGAGCCCGCCCCGACCGCCGAACCGGCGGCCCTCGCCGAGAGTCCCCACCGACACGGGAGCCTCCGCGCGCCGTGGCCGGGCCGGGAGCCGTACGACTCCCGGCCCGGCGTTCACGAGGCTCCTGCGCACTGGGCGTCGCCGGTGGGGACCACCTCCTCAGCGGCGACGACACCATTCGGGCCGCACAGAGGCGCTGCACTCGGTCGGCCCGACCCGCAGGTGTCGTGCCACAGGCGGAGCGGCGGTGATTCGTCTTCGCGCTTCAACGCGAAACCGCCTGGGGCGGAGACGAACTCGGAGTCGCCCGGTTGCTTTGCATACAGTCCGTCAGGACGATGTCGGTTCTCGGTGCTGCTGTTGAGCTCTCGCCGGGTCGATGCCAGTGGGTCATGGCCAAGGTCTTCGAGCACGAACCCAAGATCATCGACCCGGACGCGCCCTCGGCCATCTCCTAGCACGGCAGGTGTCATTCGTCGGGCTGCAAGCAGCGGCCGTGCGCCGAAGGCTCAGCGAGGGGTGGACTCGTCCAGGCGTGTGCTCGCCCGGACGATCAGGCGCCCGGGCAGCACCACGTCCCCCGCGGGCTCGGGCGCGAGCGCCATCTCCAGTGCCGCCCTTCCCGCCTCGCCGAAGGGAAGCGCCACAGTTGTCAGTCCTGGGGTGACGTCGCGTGCGAGCGGGATGTCGTCGACCCCGGAGAGGGCGATGTCCGCCGGGACGTCGACGCCCAAGCGCCTGAACTCGTTCAAAGCGCCGATCGCGAGCACGTCGTTGCCGGCGAGCACGAGATCGGGCCGCGGGCGCGCCTGCGCGATCCGGCGCGCCGCGTCCCTGCCGCCGTCCCGGGTGATGTCGCAATGCTCGACCATTACCGAGCCCGGTTCGAAGCCCCGCTCGGACAGGCCGCGCAGGAACCCCTCGGCGCGGCTCCCGAGCGCCGGATGCCGCGGGGTGGTCAGCACGGCGGCGCGGCGACGACCGAGCCCGCCCATGTAGCGGCCCATGGCCCTTCCCAGCTCGAAGTCGTCGAAGCGGACCGCCGGGAACGGCGTGTCGTGCTCGCCGATGAAGACGACGCCGCATCCGTCCGCGCGGAAGCGCTCCAGTTCGGGGAGGATCCGCTCGCTCGGCACATCGGCGAAGCTGGCGCTGGTCACGACCAGCGCGCGGGGCCGCAGCCCGCGCAGCACCTCGAGCGCCCGCTGGTGCGCGGCCGCGCCGCTGCCGGCGCCGGTGATGCTGACCAGCGCGCCGCGTTCCCGGCCCGCGGCCTCCATCCCGGCGGCGATCGCCGCCAGCGACGCGGTCCTGGGATCGCTCGCGAGCAGCACGACCGCCGTCCGCCGTCCCCGCAGCGCCCGAGCGGCCTGGTTCGAGACGTAGCCGAGGGACTCCGCCGCGGCGAGGACGCGCGCCGAGAGCCGCTCGCTCACGCGGAGGTCACCGCCGTTGAGCACGCGGGACGCGGTGGAGGGCGAGACCCCGGCCGCCTGAGCGACGTCACGCAGTGTCGCCTGCTGATACGATCGCCGCACAAGTCCTCCAGTGTCGAACGCGGCCTCGGATGCGCAGGCCCGCACCGAGCACGGGCGAACGATCGAGGAGCGGGGCGGCGCACCCCGAGATGCGCCCGATGCCAGGATGCCATGGTGACCATCGATCCCACCGACGACCAGTCCCCCGGCGTCCAGGCGCGACCGTCGACGGTCACCCTCCGCGATGTCGCCGACGCGGCCGGCGTCTCCAAGGCCTCCGCGTCCCGGGCCCTCGACCCGGCCGCCCCCTACGTGTCGTCCGGTCTGCGGGCGCGCGTCCTCGATGCCGCCAGGCGGCTCGGCTATCGCCCGAACGCGTCGGCGCGGGCCACGACCACGGGGGCGACCGCGATGGTGGCCGTGCTCGTCTCCGACATCCGCGACCCGTACAACGCCGAGATCGTGCACGGCGTGATCGGGCAGGCGGGCGAGTCCGGGCTCGTGGCCACCTTCGCCGGGACGGACCACGCCATCGACGACGAGATCCGGGTCGTGCGCATGATGCGCAGCCTGCGGCCGCACGCCATGATCCTGACCGGCGCGCGCAGCGGCTCCACGGTCTCGCGGGCGTCGCTCGAGGAGGAGTTGGCGCGCTACACGCGAGAGGGCGGTCGGGTGGTGATCGCCGGCGACGACGAGCTGCCCTTCGACACCGCGGTCGTCCCGCGACGGCAGGGCGCGTCGGACCTCGTCGCCGCGCTGTTCCGCCTCGGGTACCGGTCGCCCGCCCTGATCCGGCCCGACCACGACTCGGCGGCGGCGCGCCAGTGGGAGGACGGCATCGTCGAGGCCGCCCGCCGCCTGGGGATGCGGATCGGGGAGGGCGCCGTGGTGCGGGCGCCGATGACCAGGGACGGCGGGTACGGCGCGGTCGGGCGCCTGATCGAGCGCGGGGCGGAGCGCCGGGACGTGGTCCTCGCCGCCACCGATGCGATGGCCATCGGCGCGATGAGCGCGATGCGCGACGCGGGTCTGACTCCCGGCAGCGGCATCGGTGTGGCCGGGTTCGACGACGTCGTCGGGACCGAGGACGTCACACCGGCGCTGACCAGCGTGGACCTCGCCCTTGCGAAGGTCGGCGCCGCCGCGGTGGAGCTCGCCTTGACCGCATCCGGCGCCGAACGCCGAAGGATCGCGTTCGAGCCCCGGGTCGTGCTTCGGGGCACCACGCCCGTTCGGCTCGGCTGACGCGACGACGGCGACCTGGGGCGGGTGCTCCCGGTCGCCGCCGTCGTCCCGATGGACGTGTCAGAGGGCCTTGCGCACGGCCGCCGCCAGGTCCGGGGCCGCGTCCTCGCCGGCGTCGGCGATGCCGACCCCGTACCGGAACCGGACCGTCGCTCCATCGGGGACCGTGAGCTCCTCGCTGAAGAACGGCGCGGGGTTGAGGCAGGCGAACTCCTCGCTGCGGGCGAACCACTGCGGCGGGTGGTGCGGGTTCTCGGCATCGTCGACCATGAGCACCAGCGAGGTGGCGTCCACGTCGTCATGGCGTCCGACGAAGCCCATCCACTCGTGGCGCCGGCCCCGCACGTCGTCGCCGGAGCCGGAGCCGTCGGCGGTGACGAGCCGGCCGCCGGTGAAGGAGCGCGGCCCGCGCCAGAACAGGCCGCCGTACCCGGCGTTCTCGCGTCCCTTCGTGGTCGGCGAGCCGATCGCGATGTCCTGTCCGGACACATTGCGGAGTTCGGTGGTGAAGCTGAGGAACCACGACTCGGGGGCGAGGATCTTCGCGCCGATCCGCCGGGTCTCGGAGAACCGGGTGTCGCCGGACTGGGTGATCCAGTCGAGTTCGTGCGCGAGCGAGACGGTGCCGTCGTCGGTGTGGATGCCGGTGAACCGGCGGTGCGCCTGGGTGCCGTTGTTGTCCTTCTGGACGTAGAACCGCCCGTGGACGTAGGTGGGGCCGCCCCAGAAGTTCTCCTCCCCCACGTGCGGCAGGGAGAGCGCGATGCCCTTGTGCCACACGTGGTCCCAGGGGCGGTAGAGGCTCACCCGGTGTCCGGAGCGGGTGCGGATCGGGTGCAGGTACGGCTTGGGCGACTCCAATTGCGGGGAGTCGGGCCGGTAGACGTAGCGGAAGAGCTCGGTGTCGCCGTCGATGACGGCGAGGGCGGTGCCGATGTCGTGTCGGATGTCGAGGTGGCTCATGCGGTCGTCTTCCCCTTGATCGGCGCCCACGGGGCGGCGCCGCCGTCCATGCTGCGGGCGAACGGGTGCGAGCCGGTGATCTCCCCGGCCGCCACGGGACGGCCTTGGAAGGCGGCGGCGTACGTGGCGGCGGCGAACTCCATCGTTCGGCGCGCCTCGGCGAGGGTGACGCCCGGCTCGGTCCCGGCCGCGAGCGCGTCGACGACGGCAGCGATCTGGAGGCGGTGGCCGCTCTCCTCGTCGGTCTGGTCGGCCGCGTTCCACCGGTCGGCGAGGTCCTCGTGCCCGGGCGCCGGCGTGAAGCGCCAGTCGGCGTCCCGGTAGCCGTAGAGGTGTTCGAGCTCGACGGTGGCGTGCTCGAAGTCGAAGCGGAGCCGGGAGGCCTCCCGGGGGGAGACCACCGAGTTGACCACCGTGGCCATGGCCCCGTTCTTGAAGCGGTCCAAGGCCATCGAGACGTCCTCGGTGTTCGTGGGGCGTGAGAGGCGCCCGGCGAGGGCGGTGATCTCGGCCCAGGGGCCGAGGATCGACAGGAGCAGGTCGAACTGGTGGATGCCGTGGCCCATGGTCGGTCCGCCGCCCTCGACCTCCCACCGTCCCCGCCAGGGGACGTCGAAGTAGGCGTCGTCGCGGTACCAGAGGGTCTCGCAGGTGGCCACGAGGGGCCGGCCGAGCGCCCCGGCGGCGGCGAGCCGCCGCAGGCGGACCGCGGCGGGGCCGTAGCGGTGCTGGAAGACCGTGAGCACCGGCGTCCCGGTGGCGGCCTGGACGTCGGCGAGCTCGTCCATTTCGGCCAGACTGAGCGCGGTCGGCTTCTCGACGAGCACTGGGACGCCCGCCCGCATCGCCGCGATCGCGAGCGGCACGTGCGTCTGGGGCGGCGTGCAGACGTGCACCAGGTCGAGGCGCTCCTTCTCCAGCATGGCCGCGGCGTCGCCGTATACCGCCGGCACCGGGAACCTGCCGGTGAACGCCGCGGCGCGGTCCGGGTCGATCTCGGCGACGGCCGCCAGCTCGGCGCGGCCGTGCAGGCCGGTCAGGGCATGGGCGTGGGCGTGCGCGATGGCGCCGGTGCCGATGATGCCGCATCGGATCGGGGAGGTGTGAACAGGCATGGTGCCTTCTCTGCTCGGAGCGCCGGCTAGGCGGCGGCGTCGATTTCGGTCTTGAGTTCGTCGATGAAGGCTTCGGCGGCCTCCTGCGGTGTGCGCTCGCCGAACAGGACTTCCTGGGTGTAGCGCTGGATCATCGGGTCGAAGCCGCTGCCGCCGTTCGGGGTGACCGCCACGGCGGGCCCGGTCGCGGCCGACTCGAGGTAGTCGACGGCCATCCGCCCGCCCTCGTCGAGGTCGGCCGCGACGTGCTCGCGCATGGCCGGGTTCGCCGGGATGCCGCGCTCGGTGCCGAGGATGTCGGCGGCGGCCTCGTGGTTGACCAGGAAGTCCACCAAGGTCGCGGCCTCGGCCGGGTGCTCGCTCTGGGAGGAGATCGCCCAGTACATCGACGGTTTGACGAAGTTCGCGGCGGCCTCGGCGTTGCCGGGCAGCTGCAGCAGCCGCAGATCGGCGCCGCCGGCGGCGAGCAGGGGCGTGATCTGGGTGTTGTAGGCGAATCCCATGGCGATCTTGCCGGTGGCCAGGCTGCCGCCTTCGATGCCGGCGCCCTGGCTCTCGACGGACTGGGCCGGGCTCTCGACGCCGCCGGACTCGACGAGGGCGAGGTTGTACTCCCACAGGGAGGCCAGCACCGTCGGGTCGAGGGTGACCTCGCCGTCCTCGCTGTAGACCTCGTTGCCGTGCAGGCGCGCCCAGTACCGGATGCTGCCCGCGTCGGTGCCGCCGGTGACGCTGGAGCCGTTGACGGCCCCGCCGCTCTTCTCGGTGAGCTCGTCGGCGACCGCGGCGTAGTCGTCCCAGGTCCAGGTGTCGTCGGGCAGCTCGACGCCGTACTGGGCGAAGAGGTCGGCGTTGACCACGCACGCGAGCATGCCCGCGCCGATCGGGATCGCGTACTGCGTGCCGTCGATCCGGCCTGCCGCGAGGGTCGCCTCCTCGAAGGCCGACGTGTCGAGGTAGTCGCTCGCGTCGGCGAGGTCGAGCAGGGTGCCGCGGTCGCCGTATGAGGCGAGGTAGAGCTCGTCCATCTGGATCACGTCGGGCGAGTCGTTCGCGGCGGTGGTGGTCGCCAGGGCGTCCCAGTACCCGGCCCAGTCCTTGAACTCGCCCTTGACGGTGATGTTCGGGTGTTCGGACTCGAATGCGGCGATCGCCTGGTCGGTCAGCTCGGCGCGGGTGTCCGCGCCCCACCAGGTCAGGCGGAGGGTGACCGGTTCATCGCTGAGTTCCATGTCCCCGCCCCCGGCGGTGCCGCAGGCGGCCAGGCCGGGCAGGGCCACGGCGGAGGCGCCGATTCCTCTGAGGATGAGTCTGCGTTGCATCGTGCTGCTCCTTTGTGAAGGGTTGAAGGGTTGAAGGGTTGAAGGGTCGGTGTCACTTGCCGCCGGTCGTGGCGATGCCCCTGAGCAGGAATCGCTGCCCGAACAGGAACACCAGGAAGATCGGGACGAGGGAGACCACGCTCATGGCGAGCGCGGCGCCCCAGTTCGTGCCCGCCTGGGCGTCGACGAAGGCGCGCAGCGCGAGCGGGACGGTGTAGAGGTCGGGGTCGGTCAGGTAGATCAGCTGGGAGAAGAAGTCGTTCCAGGTCCAGATGAAGGTGAAGATGGCGGTGGTGGCGAGCGCGGGCACCATGAGCGGCAGGATCACCTGGGCGAAGATGCGCGGGTGGCCCGCACCGTCGATGCGGGCGGCCTCGTCCAGTTCGATGGGGATGCCGCGGATGAACTGGACCATGAGGAACACGAAGAACGCGTCGGTGGCCAGCAGTTTCGGCACGATGAGCGGCAGGAAGGTGTTGACCCAGCCGAGCTGGGAGAACAGCACGTACTGCGGGACGATGATGACGTGGATGGGCAGCATGATCGTGAGGAGCATGATGGCGAACCACCAGCGTTTGCCGCTGAACTCGAGGCGGGCGAAGGCGTAGGCCGCCATCGAGCACGAGATGAGGTTGCCGATGATGGCGCCCAGGACGACGATCGAGGAGTTGACCAGATAGACGCTGAACGGGTCGGCGAAGGCGTTCCAGCCTTCGGCGTAGTTCCCGGTCTCCAGGTCGTTCAACAGCAGACTGGGGTCCCGGAAGATGACGTCGTTCGGCCGCAGCGAGCTGACGACCATCCACAGCACCGGATAGAGCATCACCAGTGCGCACAGGATGAGCACGGCGTGCTTGAGGATCGAGCGGATGGACGGGCCGCTTCCGCGGGCCCGTCGACGATCGGCCGGGTCGGGCCGGCTCGGCGCGGCGGTGGGGGCGGTCGGGGCGACGGTGTCAGTCATTGTAGAAGACCCAATACTTGGAGGCCCAGAAGTTGATCGCGGTGAACGCGCCGATGACGAGCAGCAGCAGCCAGGCCAGGGCCGAGGCGTAACCCATGTCGAAGTTCCCGAACCCGCGCTGGTACAGGTACAGCGTGTAGAACAGGGTCGAGTCGGCCGGGCCGCCGGTGCCGCCGGAGACGATGAACGCCTGGGTGAACGACTGGAACGCGTGGATGATCTGCAGGACCAGGTTGAAGAAGATGATCGGGGTCAAGAGCGGCAGGGTCACCGACAGGAACTGGCGCCAGCGGCTCGCCCCGTCGGCCGAGGCCGCTTCGTAGTACATGGCCGGGATCTGCCGCAGCCCCGCCAGGAAGATCACCATCGGTGAACCGAACGTCCACACGTTCAGCGTGATCAGCGTGCCCAGCGCCGTCTCCGGTTCGGAGATCCAGCCGCGTCCTTCGATGCCGAGGAGCCCCAGGCCGTCGTTGAACAGGCCGTCGGCGCCGAACACCATCCGCCACAGGACCGCGATGGCGACGCTGGCGCCCAGCAGTGAGGGCAGGTAGAACATCGAGCGGTAGAACGCCAGGCCGCGCACGCCGCGGTCGAGCACGATGGCCAGGGCCAGGGCGAGGGACAGCTGGGCCGGGACGGACACCAGGACGTAGGTGAAGGTGACGCCGAGGGACCGGTGCAGGCGCTCGTCCCCGAGCATCCGGCTGAAGTTCTCCAGCCCGGAGAACTCCGCGGGCTGCAGCAGGTTGTAGTCGGTGAAGCTCAGGATCAGCGATGCGAGCATCGGCCCCAGCGTGATGACGAACAGTCCGAGGAACCACGGCAGCAGGAAGAGGAAGGCGGTCTTGTTCTGCCGCTTGGCCGTCGAACCGTGCTTGCCCAGATGGCGCAGTTCCGTGGTCGCGCTCATGAGCCCGCCTCCGGCGGGCGCGCGACGCCCCTGCCTCGGGCGATGTGGGGACCGGGCATTGGCGCTCCTTCACGTCGAAAATAGTGATCGTTCACCATTGCAGGTTCGACCTAAGATAGTGAACGATCACTCGTGTGTCAAGATGAAGACTGCGATCATCGAGAGGAAAAAGCGGATGACCGAACGCTCCACCGCGACGAGACGACCGACGATCAAGGAGGTGGCGCGCCTGGCCGGGGTCTCCCACCAGACGGTCTCCCGCTACCTGCGCTCCCGGAACGGCCTGAAGCCCGACACGCTCGCCCGCATCGACGCGGCCGTCAGCGAGCTGAACTACCGCCCGAACCTGGTCGCGAGGTCGATGCGGACCCGCCGGACCGGCCGACTGGCGATCCTCCTGCCGACCGTGGCCTTCAACCCGGCACGAATGCTGCACGGCGCGACCGAGGCCGCCCACGAGGGCGGCTTCTCCGTCGAGGTCGTCAGCGTCATCGGCGACACCGGGACCAGGACCGAGCGGATGCTCGAGATCGCCGGCACCGGGCAGGTCGAGGGCATCCTGGCACTGGCCCCGCTCTCCCCCGGCTTCGAGGACCACCTGCCCCACGGAGAGACGATCGTCGTCGCACCCGACTTCGACGACGAGATGCGCGGCATCGGCGAGCTGGCCGACGCGTCGCCGCTGGTCGAGCTCATGGAGGGCCTGGTCGAGTTCGGGCACCGCCGGTTCTTGCACGTGGCCGGAAACCTCCAGTTCGCCTCGGCACGGGCCAGGAAGGCCGCGTACCTCGAGACGATCGAACGGCTCGGACTGGAGTCCGCCGGCGCCGTCGACGGCGACTGGTCGGGCAAGTCCGGGTACGACGCCGTGCATTCGCTTCCGGACGAGGCGCTGCCGACGGCCGTCGTCGCCGCCAACGACGTCGTGGCCGCGGGGGCGATCCGCGCCCTGATCGACCGGGGCCTGGACGTTCCCGGACAGGTCAGCGTCACGGGCTGGGACAACAACGAGGTGTGCCAATACCTGCCGCCGGCTTTGACCAGCGTCGAGGTCGACTTGGAGAGCCTGGGCCGCAACGCCATGCTGAGCCTGATCAAATCGATCTCGGGCCGCGATCTCGAACCCCCGCCGGGCCCTCTGCAGCGCGTCGTCTGGCGCGAGTCGACCGGCCCGGCGCACCGCTGAGACCCCCTTTCGACCGGTCGGGAAACCGCTGCGGCCGGAGCGCGCGGGCCCGTTCGACGCGCGCTCGCACGCCGAGGCAACGCGCAGGCGGTGCGTTACGAAAACGTGACATGAATATAGATGCATGTAAATTGACAGATTCTGGAACCGTTGTCATCCTGAAGTCCGACAGCATGGACCGCCGCCCGTCCACGTCGGCGGCGCGTGTCCCCCGCCCACCGCCTGCCGTCCGCATGCGCCGTCGGCAGGACGTTCCTCAAAGGAGACTCGCATGGCATTCGACCCCGAACGCGTCAGACTCGGCCGCCGCGGCCTGCTCGCGGGCGGCGGCGCCCTCGCCTTGTCGGCACTCGTGGCCGCCCCCGCGTCCGCGGCCGAGACGCCCCCGAACCCGCTGGAGAAGCCCGGGTGGATCCTCGACCGGCACGACGAGTTCAACGGCGCCCTCGACCCCGACCTGTGGATCCCGAGGTACCTGGAGTCCCGGACCACCGTCGAGCGCGCCACGGCCCGGTACGGGTTCCGCAACAACGCCCTCGTCCTGCGCATCGACGACGACCAGCCCACCTACTACCACGACGACCCGATGAAGGTCTCGAGCATCCAGACGGGGCAGCGGACGAACCTGCACAAGGACAACCGCTTCGACCACGCGATCCCCACGGACATGAAGTACACGCCCCAGTACGGCTACTTCGAGATCCGCGCGAAGAGCTCCGCCAGGAGCGGGATCCACACCGCGTTCTGGCTGACGGGCCGCCAGGACACGTGGGAGCAGCGCGGGGAGGTCGACATCGTGGAGCACGCGGGCGTCCACGGCACGAGCCGCTTCAACTGGAACCTGTTCGAATGGTCGGACCCGAACCTCTCGACGCGCACCGAACAGGTCGGCGTCGGGTTCGACATGACCACCGAAATGCACCTGTACGCCCTCGAGTGGACCCCGACTCAGCTCAAGCTGTACATCGACAACGTGCTGACGCGGACCATCGACCAGTCGCTCCAGTACCCGGCGGTGTTCTACCTCGGCATCTACGAGCACGCCGGCTGGACCGGCACGGTCGACCCCGGCGACCGCCGGCCCAAGGAGCTCGTCGTCGACTACTTCCGCGCCTACAAGCGCGCGGCCGGCGACCCGCAGAGCGGGCAGACCTACCGGATCCGCAACGTCGCGACCGGCCGGTACCTCGACTCCGGGGCCGTCGGCGCGGTCACCCTGGAACCCGGGAGCGCCTACGACGACCAGCTGTGGACGCTCACCGAGCGGCAGACCGGGTACTGGACGATCGACAACGTCCGCGAGGGCCGCGGCCACCTCGACACCGACCCGGACGGCAAGGTCATCTGGAGCACCGAGCGGGTCGGCGACGACACGCTCTGGGCGGTCACGCCCGTGTCCGGCGGGTTCCGGATCGACAACAAGCAGAGCGGGCGCGGTTACCTGTACGGGTCGGGCGGCTCGGTCGGCTGGAACACGGGCGCGGCGGACGCGAACACCGTCTGGGCGCTCGAACGGCGGTAGCGAACCCCGGCGATCGACTCGGCCCGCGAAGTGCAGTATCCGTATCGGCGCCCCTCCCGCGGGACCGGCGATGCGACGTTCTCGCCGCCGGTCTCCTGCCGGTGGTTCGCCGGTGTTCTGCCTGGTGTTCGGCGTCTCATCTCGAAACGATGGTTTCAAGGCATATCGGACCGCGGTCCCCGTGCAATTCCGGCTGATCAGAGCAATTCGTCCAGCCTCGTCCGGTGCGTCTTTCACGACCCTGCAAGAAGAAGGGAACATTCATGACCATCCGATCGAGATGGTGGGCGTCGCTGGCGGCGGCGTTCGCAATGGTACTCGCAGCGGGTCTCGGTGTCGCCGAGCCCGCGACGGCCGGCCCGGGCAGCGGCGATCTCGCGGCCGCCGACGCCTCCGAGTACGGTGCGGTGCTGGACGTTCAGTACGAGTCGCAGCCGGACGGCTACGTCCGGACCACCGAGTACGAGAACGCCTCCGTGACCGAGTTTCAGATCGCCTCGTGCCAGATCACGGTGTCCGCGAACAAGCCCGCCAAGTACGGTTCGCAGATTCGCGGCTCAGGAAACATGAGGCTTTCGTCCGGTTGCAGCGGCGCCTGGGAGGTCCTGCTGCATGTGCAGATCTATTCCATCGAATGGATTTCGCAAAGGACGCTTCGACACACGGTGTACGCACCCTACTCCGCGTCCTTCAGTACCGGCGCGGACTGCAAAAGGGGCCAATGGAGAACCGAGATCATCGTCCAGCGCGGAGGCCAAGACGCGGCCTCGAGAAGCAACGTCCTGAACGTGACCTCGTGCTGACGAGCGGAGAGGAGAAGACCATGAAGTACCGACGATGGATCGCCAAGGTAGCCGTGGCCCTGATGGTGTTCGGCGCCGGGGCGCTCGCCGCGATCGTACCGGCATCGCACGGCGCCGCCGCGCCGGCCGAATCCGCCGCCGCCTGTTCAGTGACCACTGGTATCAACGGGCCGACCAAGAACGGGACGATCGTCACCGTGCACTTCCGCATCAAAGTGGAGGGCTGCGCCGGGCAGTACTGGACGGAGTACAGCAACATCGCCGGGCCCGGGGCGTCGGACAACGGCCGAACGGTGACCTATCGCGGGGATCGCAATTACGTAGCCACCATGTCGGTGCCCTGCCGGACCGGCACCTACAACGTCTATCTGCAAGTCATCGGCGAAAGCTTCGATTCGTTCAGGGAGACGTCGAAATACATTCGGTGCTGACCTCAGCGCGTGAAGGCCGTTGATGTCGGTCCTCTCATGCGAAGCGACGCCGAAAGTAGGTGAGTGAGCGGGCACGGTCCTCAGCGGCATTCGGCAGGATGCGCCATCCTGCCGGCCGCCCGACCGTGCCCGTGCTCAGTGCCCCTCCAGCGATCGAGGCGGCAGGCGCGTCCGACCCGCACGGCCTCGCGCCGGTCTTTCCCGGCTCGAGGCAGGAGGACGTCTCGCAGTGGATCGGTTCGATGTCCTCGGCTCGGCGCGGGCGGTCCGGTCGAATGCCTTGGCGACGGTGTCGTCGACGCGGTGCTTCCCGGCCCAGCCCGTCTGATCGATCAGTCACCGCTATAGACGACCGATCCACAAGCACCCTGACCGCAGTCCGCCTCGATTCGCACCGCCACGACGCCACCCGCGCCGCGAACTCGCTTCGCCACCTGGGACGATGCCGCCGGGTCGTGCGGAAACGCGGGCCGGAGGCGGTGCCGTTCAAGCGGTTCCCGGTTCCCGCCGTTCCGTTGCGGCGGTGGCGGCCGCCTCGGGGACGCCGCAGTAGGCGAAGCCCTCGGCGGCCAGGCGCAGGTACCGTCGGGCGGCGGCCGTGTCGCCCTTCAGGCGGTGGACCTCGGCCAGGCCGCGCTGGGCCCGGGCCCGTTCGTAGGTGTCCTCATGGGACTCGGCGAGGGACGCCGCCAGCTCGAGTTGAGCGGTCGCGGGCTCGATGTCCCCCAAGGCGAGGTGCGCGCGGCCGAGGCCGTTGCGGGCCGATCGTTCGAGCGAGGGATCCGCCAGTTTCACCGCGTACTCGACGGCCCGGCTGAAGTGGGCGGCGGCCTCTGCACCGCGGCCCAGGAGCAGCAGGTCCTCGCCGAGCTCGATGAGCGTCGCGGTCACATCGGCGGTGACGCCCTCTCCCCGATACCCCTGGAGGCACGCGGTGTGGACGGCCACGGCCCTCGCCGCATCGCCGCGCTCGCGGAGCAGGACCCCGCGGAACGCCTCGATGCGGATGCGGTTGTGGTCGTCGCCCGAGTCCAGCCGGCGTTCGGCCGCGTCGAGGCACCGCTCGACCTCCGCGAAGCGTCCGAGCCGCAGCAGCGGCACGACCATGTTCGTCCGGATGAGCGCGGCGGCCGCCGCGTCCGCGGCCTGCTCCGCCTGGATCAGCGCGGCCTCGTGCACCTCCACCGATTCGGCGAACCGCCCCCACCGCCGGTGCAGGATGCCGATGTTCGCCAAGGTCAACGCCGCGTCGCCGATCTCGCCCAGGTCGCGCTTGAGCGCGACGGACCGTTCGAGGCAGCGGATCGCCTCCCGGTGCCGGCCCACCGCCAGCAGCTGCCGCCCCGCATCGCCGAGCGTGAAGGCCTCCTTCCGGCCGTCACCGGTGCGGCGGGCGATGTCCAGCGCGATCCGGTTGACGGTGGCGTGCGCGCCGATGTCGGAGTCGTGCACGAAGAAGGCGTTGAACGCCGTGGCGAGATGCCAGGCTTCGTCGAGTCGCCCGGCCTGGTCCGCCGCGGTCACGGCGGCCTCCAGGTTGCCGCGTTCGGACTGGAACCACGACAGGGCGCCGGGCTGGTCCGCGAAGCCGGGAAGGCCGGCGTCGTGCGCGGCGGCGCCGTCGGCGAATCGGCGCTTGTTCGGGTGGAGCCGGGCGGCCGCCTGGTAGGCGCAGTGCAGGTAGACGCCGAGCAGTCGAACGAAGGCGGCGTCCCGGTCGCCTCGGGCCTCTTCGAGTCCCGCAAGGCGCGCCGCGAACAGCCGCACCAGGTCGTGGAGCCGGTACCGTCCGGACGATCGGCTCTCCGCCAAGTGAACGTCCACGAGGGACTCGAGCATGGCCGATGCCCGCTCGGCCCCGACCTCGCACAGCGCGGCGGCGGCGTGGGCGTTCACCTCGTCGCCGGGGACCAGGCTCAGGCGTCGCAGCAGGCGCTGCTGGGCGGCGTCGAGTTCGCGGTATGAGGCGCGCAGGGCCGCCGCGACGCCGCGATGGCCCATGTCGAGCTCGTCGAGCAGCCGGTCCTCATCGGCGAGTCGCTCCAGCAGATCCGAAGCCTGCCACAATGGACGGCTGCGCAGTCGTGCCGCCGCCAGCCCCATCGCCAACGGCAGTCGGCCGCACCGCTCGGCGACCGCGACGGCCTCCGCCGCGGTGACCCTGCCGTCAGTGGCGGCGCCGATCATCGCCACGGCCTCGCGCTGCGACAGTGGTTCCAGCGCCACCGAATACGCCCCCGCGAGCGCCGAGAGGTCGCGGCGGCTCGTCGCCACGATGAGGCTGTCGGGCATCCCCGGCAGGAGCGCTTCCACCTGCTCGGCGCTCGCCGCGTTGTCGAGCACCATGAGGACGCGGCGGCCGGCCAGGGCGCTGCGGTAGCGGGCGGTGAGTTCGTCGAGGTCGCTCGGGAGCTTCTGACCGCTCACGTCGAGGCTGCGCAGCACCCGCGTCAGCAGCGTCTTCAGGTCGGGGCGCGGTCCGGCGGCGTGCGTGAAGCCGTGGAGGTCGACGAACAGCTGGCCGTCGGGGTATCGCGGGGCGAGCGCATGGGCGGCCCGCACCGCCAGGGAGGTCTTGCCCACGCCGGCCATGCCGTGCACCACGACGGCGGCGACGCCGGAGTCGACCGCGGCCAGCAGCGCGTTCAGTTGCGGTTCGCGGCCGGCGAACCCGGCAAGGGTCCGCGGCAGTTCCCGGGGCACCGTGGCGGTCAGATCCGTCGGCGCCGTCAGCGTGGCCCGGTCGGCCTCGGTCAGCCCGAGCGCTTCGAAGAGCAGACGCAGCGTCCGCGGCTGCGGCCGCACCTTGCCGAGTTCGATGTCCCGGATCGTGCGGATGCCGACCCCCGCCTTGGCCGCGAGCTCCTCTTGCGTCATCATCGCCTGTTTTCGGAGTGGCCGCAGGTTGCCGCTGGCCTCGGAGACGCGATCAGGCATTCCCCAATGGTAGGTCGGCGCGACCACGCGGCGGTCGAAGCGGGGCGGCGTCAGGCGAGATCGGAGGCCGGAGGCGGGCGTCGCGCCCGTCACGAAAGGGCGGCCGGACCCTCGACGGCGGCGCGGCCCTGCTCATTGCCCACGGAGGAGCCCCAACTCCTCGAAGGTCGAGCGGCTCCATGCGAGGGCATCGTCCAAGGTGCGCCATTGCGATTCAAGGTCGTCGAGGTACGGGAAGACATACGGGTCGGTCACGCCGGGCGGCAGATCGGAGGCTTTGCAGGAGAACGGGCCTTCGCCGTAGGACTCCAGGATCAGGCTTTGGACGAAACCGACCTCCTGGGCGTCCAGGACCGAGAACCACAGGCGGCGCAACATCGCCGGGTGGGCGACTGCGAAACAGAGGCGGCCGATGTCGAGCGGTTCACCGGCGGCGATGACGCGGGCGACTGCGGAGAAGCGGCCCGTGTCCGGGAGACTCGCGGCGTAGCCGCTCCAGATCTCCACGCTGTGGCCGACCTCGATGATCGCCGAGCACAGGGCCGCGAGCGCGAGGCCTCGGTTGGTGACGTAATGGTGCGGGGTGCGGCTCGCATACGTCGCGGGGACCAGGAAGGTGACGACGCGGCCGCGCACCGAAGTACTGCGGGGGACGGCGTCGACCATGCATTCGGGGACACCCGAGAGATAGACGCCGACATCGACTTCGCTGCCGGTGACGTCCCAGTTCGGTTCCAGGGCGGTGACGTTGCGGCTCAGACCCGCCCGTTCGCGGAGTTCGCCGACGGTGACGTCGGTGTCGGGGAGGTCGACGTGCCAGCCGTCCACGCCGAGCGCTTGCGCCTCTTCGAACGTGGCCCCAGCCCACTCGGACCCGGCGTTGCGACCGGAGCCGTAGGTGACCGACGGCGGCCGCTGGGACGCTTCGAGGAACTCCTGCCATGAGTAGAACGGCTCGATGATCGACATCTACTTCGCCCCGAGCGCGTTCCGATGCGAGTCCGAGAGTCCTCTGAAGACTCGCCATGCCATGACCTGCTCGAGGGTGGCGCCCGCTTCGAGGAGCTTCGCGCCGTCGATGCTCGCGCGCGGAGAGAAGACCACCGGCAGGTG
Source organism: Glycomyces sp. TRM65418 (assembly GCF_019710475.1). Classification (GTDB taxonomy): domain Bacteria; phylum Actinomycetota; class Actinomycetes; order Mycobacteriales; family Micromonosporaceae; genus Glycomyces. The sequence goes on from NZ_JAJFAX010000001.1 coordinate 63,766, forward strand.
CTTGCGCTCCGCGATGCCTCTGAGCCGCTGCACCTCCTTGAGGAGCTGCTTCACCTCACTCGGCTTCGAAGGCGCGTGGGCGTGCGCCAGCCGCCGTTCGAGCTTCGTGTCGATCGGGACCTCGATCATCGTGAACCTGTCCAATGTGGCTGCGTCGAGGGTCTGCCGCCCCACGTACCGCTGGTCCCCTCCGGTGCCGAACGTGTTCGCCGTCGCCACCAGGTGGAAGTCCGGATGCGCGGTCACCATCTTGTCCGCGAACGCGCAGACTCGCAGGGCCAGTGCCTGGTTCAACTCCCCCAGCAGGCCGGGGTGTCCGTTGTCGAGTTCGTCGAGCAGCATGACCCCTCCGTCCTCGAATGCGCGGCGGAACGGCGTGCCGTGGTAGTTCCCGTGGGCGTCGTAGTAGCCGAACACCTTGCTCATCGGCGTGGTCGGGCCGAGCGAGAGCGCGTGGAAGCTGAGTCCGAGGCCTTCGGCGGCCTGCTTGGCGAGCATGGATTTCCCAGTGCCGGCCGGGCCGACGAGCAGCACGTGACAGTGCGCGCGCAGCGCCAGCAGCAGTTCCGGGAGCGTTCGGTGGGCCGCGCCCTCGATGTTGATCGGCCGCGGCGCTTCGGGCAGGAGCACCTGTACCGGCTCCGGCAGCAGGCCCGGCAGCTGCGACTCGATCTCGGCTCGCACGAGGACGGCGAGTTTCTCGACCAGTTCGGCGCGGGTCTCCTCGATCTCCGCGAAGTAGTCGCGCCTGGTCCGCTCCAGCAGCTCCTCGTGCTCCTCGCGCTCCCGCGCGATCCGGCTCTCGTGTTCGTCTTGCACCCGCGCAATCTGGCGCTCCTGCTCATCGGTCCACGCGGTCGTCTCGATCTCGACCATCTTCTGGATCGTCCGGTGGGGCACTGACAGCAGGCCCCTGGTCGCCTTCGCCGCGGCCTTCTCCGCGAGCTCCTCGATCTCCCGGTCACGGCGGTCGATCTGCTGCTTCGCGACCTCGTACGCGATGCGCACGATCTCGCTGCGGGTCTTCTCCTGCACGGGACGCTCCGTCTCGTAGGGGGACGAGTTGCCGTCCATTTGTACCGGCGACCGCCTGGGAGGGGTCCCGCCGTCGCCGTTCGCGTGGTGGCCGGCGGCCGAGCGGATTGAAGCTCGCCCCTTTGCGTCGGCTCCCGCTTTGAGCCGCTGTTCCCGATCAGGAGCGGGCCCATCACTCGTAGAGGTTCCCCGGCCTCCAGCACGTCGTCGGCCAACCGAGTGCGGTCGTCCCGGGGATGCCGCTCGACGGCTTCGCCGACGACGACCCGTTCCTCGAATTCGGTCTCGACGGGGCCGGTGTAGGTCTGGTCAACAGCATCACCACAGCAAAGGAGGTGCTCGACTCGTGCGTGCGGCCCGACGCAAAAACCAACGGATGCCGCGATGGCAATGTGCTTCAATGCGACCGATCATCCGCGTTGGCTCCACTCCTGCCCGGGCGGCGCAGTCGGGTCGGGAACGGTCCGATCCTCCACACGCGCATCGAGCGGCGCCAGCAGCCGTCGCAGCTCTCGAGCCGATCGTGTCGGCAGGCGGTGCAGCGCGACCTCCAGCGTTTCCCTGGGACGCGGGCAACAGCAGTCCAAGGAGCAGCCCGCTACACCATTGCGAAGGGAGCGGCTGGGAGCATGGGCGATGCGCCGCCATTCTTGGAACGCAGTCCCGAACCGGCCGGGCCAGGAGCCGGCGTCACGGTCTTCGAGTCGACGCAGTGCCGCATTGAGCGACCCGGAGGCGCCCGGGACCTGTGGTGCATGCCGTCGGTACCAGGAACGCTCGCGTCGCCGCTGGCTCGCGCGGACGCGCGCAGGAGACCTACGCGGCATCGCCCTTTCGGTTGATCGTCATGGAACCAGTATGCCCAACGAACCCATTCAAGGCGATCGACCGCACCGCGACCCCGACCCTGTAGGCGCCGAACCCCGGTGGAGTGTCCGAACCCGGCCGGCCGGCGACTTGGCATCCTCAGCACCTGAGCCGAACCGCCAGTGGCGAAACCTATGTCGAGGATGCGCTCGTGCGAGAGGTTCGCGAGGAGGTCGAGACGCAGGCGGCGCGGCACGCGTGCGGCAATGTCATCACCGTGACTCCGTATCCTGAAGGACCCGACGTCCGACCTCGCATCCGGACCGTGTGGGCGACGGGACCGCCGGTTCCGGCCGCCTTCGCCGGACCCCGTCGGGGCGGTCGCGTCGATACCATCGACACCATGCCCGAGTCGATCGAACGGTTGAACAAGGAACTGGCCGAAGCGAGAGAGCTGTTGCACCGCAAGCAGCACCACGAGCGGGTGCTGGTCAGGACCGAGCGGCAGGTGGCGTCCGCCGAAGCGGCACTGAAGCTCGCCGAAGAGCGAGCGGCCGTCGAGCAGAAGGATGTCGACCGGCTGGAGCGAGTGTCTTTCGGAGCATTGTGGGCCATGGTCATCGGCTCCCGGGAGGAACGACTCGACATCGAGCGGGCCGAAGCGGCCGCCGCGCGGATCCGAGTGCAGCAGGAGCGGGCGCGAGTCCGCTGGCTGGTCCAGGACCGAGCGTCGCTCGAGACCGCCGGAGCCGAATTCGAGGGCGCGGAGGAGCGGTTCCGCGAACTGCTGGCGGACAAGGAGCGGGCCGTGCTCGTGCTGGGTCTGCCCGCAGGCGGCGAACTGGAGGAGATCGCGGATCAGACGGCCGACCTGCGCGCCGAGCGGCGCGAACTCAAGGAGGCCTGCGACGCCGGGCGGCGGGCGCTGGAACGGGTCAACGAGATCGGGCGCCTGCTCAGCAGCGCCGGCACCGCCTCCGGCTGGGACCTGCTCGGCGGCGGCGAGCTGGTCAGCCAGTTCAAGTACGACAAGCTCGACTCGGCGGGCCGCGCCGTGGCCTACGCGCAGCGGGCGCTCGACGCGTTCAGCCGCGAACTGGTCGACGTCGGTGTCGAGCAGCGCCACCGCGCCCCCGCGATCCCGAACAACTGGCTGACCGATGTGCTGTTCGACAACTTCCTGACCGATGCGGTGCGCAACGGGCAGATCCGGGACGCCACCGAGCGGTTCAGGGCCATCCGCGACTCGGTCCAGACGACGATCCGGTCACTGCAGGAACGGGACGCGGAGGCCGAGCGCAGTCTCGTCCGGCTGCAGACCCGCAGGGAAGCGCTGCTTGTCGAGGACTGATCCGTCGGCGACGTGCCCGGCCCTCGGTCAGCGCAAAATCGGGAACCGCCGGACGAGACCGATCCGCCGCCAGGGGCGGCCGAGCCCCCACCGGTCGCCGGCATCAGTGAAGATGAAGGCGATCAGTATGGCCGCGTAGATGAAATGCGGGTCGACGATCGGGTTGGTCTCGGAGGGGACCAGCGAGGCCCACAAGGCGGCCATGAGGATCGCACCGCCGATAGCCGCCAAGCGCAGGACGACGCCGAGGGTGAGCGCGATGCCGAGTCCGCCCATGGCGGTCATGAACAGCCAGTCGGCCCAGATCTCCCCGGCCACGGCGCTGTAGGCGCCGCCTACGTCGTCGGAGAAGAAGGCCGCGGTGGGGCTGCCGCCGTCGATCCACCCCCGGTCCGCGGGGGTGTTGTAGCCGAGGCCGAACGTTTTGTCGAGGAAGGACCACAGGAACACCCAGCCCAGGGCGAGGCGCACGAAAGCGAGGGTGCGGGGCGGGCGGGCCTCTGCGGTCGGGGTCGGGGTCTCGGTGGTCGGTGCGGTGGTCGAAGCGTTGCTGGCCATGCTTCATCCCTTCGGGGGTCAGGGACGACGGCGGAGATCGGGCGAGGCGGCACTTCAGGGTGTGCTGATCCGCGAAGAGGGATCCATCGTCGACGGTTGCGGTAGAAGCGCTCCCACCATAGCATGTGGACACCGTCCGGCAATCGCCCGGTTCTCGGCGCCGCGGCCCGGTCGAAGCGGCGTACCTCGAAGCGGTAGCCGCCTTCGCTGAGGACGCCGGCATCGACAGCCTGGTCACCCAGGAGCCGGAGGCCGCAGGATTCGGCTACTTCGGTGCAGAGCCGGCAGGGCCCGGCCATGGACTGGCCGGAACCCTCCCGCCAGACCTGAGCGGCTACCACGACGGTGCGGAGGTCGCTCTCACCGCCGGGCTGGAACTGGTCCGGGCAATGCTCCGTGACAGCGGTCTATGGCGCCGACTGGAGGTAGCGGGATCGTTCGCCGTGCATGTCGGCTGGGACCAATACGTCTATGTCAGCACCAACGCATTGGCCCGCGCACTCGGACTGTTCCCCGAACGCCTCCCCTTACGATGCCGCCCTCGACGAGCACGACTGCGAGCAACGCCCCGCCGACGACGAGTTCTGGACCCGACTCAAGTGGTCCGTCGCCACAGGCCCGGCCGTGATCCTGGAAGAGCGCTCCGTCGACAACCCGTGCAGCATTCGTCGCCGCCTCCGGCGCCACGCAGAAGGATCTCGCACGCGAGAACGGCATCAGCATCCGCAGCGTCAAACGCCCGATCCGTGCCGTCCGGGGCGAAGAACCGTTGCAGCCGCAGCTCCGGTCACGTCCGCCGCTCCGACTTGAGTTTCACCCTGTGGCGCTGAACGGACCCAAAGCCGGAACGTCGTCATGCCCGAGAGCCGAAGGCGTGCAGGAAGGTGTCGATCGCAGCGGTCGCGACCTGCCGCATCTCGGCGGCCGAAAGGCGACGCGTGCCCCATTCGGCGCGGGCTTCGAGCGGGCCGGTGAGGAGCGCGCTCAGCTGCTCCACGGCCGCGTCCGGGTCGGTGATCCGCAGTCGCCCGGCGAGCGCGAGCCGCGCGAGCCGGTCGGCGAGGGCCTGCCGGACACGCGCGGAGGCGCGGACCTGCACGATCTCCAGCAGGTCCGGCAGGTGCGCGAGTTCCGCGTACAGCAGCCGCCGCAGCGCCCAGGACTGCTCGTCGCAGTAGCACTGGATCAGGCGGAAGCCGACGTCTTCGAGGAGTTCGCGCGGGTCGCCGCCGGAGTCGACGAGACGTTCAACGGCGGCGAGGTTCTTGGCGGTGGCCTCCTCGGCGCTGGCCGCGATGGCTTCGCGCAACAGGGTCTCCTTGTCGCCGAAGTGGTTGTAGACCGTGGCCTTAGCGACTCCGGCTTCGGCGGCGACCTCGTCGACGCCCGCCTGCGCGTAACCGCGCCGGGCGAACACGTCGAACGCGGCGGCAAGGATCGCCTGCCGCTTGTCCATGCGGCCCCGAGGGGCCGCGCGTCCCGTCTGCTTCGCCGCCGCACTCATGCGCCCAGCGTAGACGACCTCCCATTGCTTTGGACTCACGGGTCTGTTTTCCTGTCCGCTCGAGTATGCAATACTCGCAAGATCAATGATTTAGACTCATCAGTCTAGTTTGATGGGAGCTCATGTGTCCTCAACTGGGAACGACCGCCTCGACGCAGCGCTGCTGCGGCTGGTCGGGGTGATCCTGCTCGGCGGCGTCCTCGGCCTGCTCAGCAGCACCATGGTCACCGTCGGCCTCGACCTGCTCGCCGCGGAGTTCGACGCCTCCCTCGCCACCATCGGCTGGGCCTCGACCGGCTTCCTGCTGGCCGTCACCATCGCCATCCCGTTCACCACCTGGGCCGTCGACCGGTACGGCGGCAGGCGGATGTGGCTGATCGGCCTCGCGCTCTTCGCCGCCGCCTCGCTCGCGGCCGGATTCGCTTGGGACGCCGGCAGCCTCGTCGCGTTTCGGATCCTCCAGGGCTTCGGCGCGGGGATCTTGGACCCGCTCGTGCTGATCCTGCTGGCCCGCGCCGCCGGGCCCGCCCGGGCCGGTCGGGTCATGGGGCTCATGGGCGTGGTCCTGTCCCTGGGGCCCGTCGTCGGCCCGATCTTCGGCGGCGCAGTCCTCGAACGGCTCGACTGGCCCTGGATGTTCCACCTGAGCGTCCTCATCGCCGCCGTCGTGTTCGCCCTGTCGTCGAAGGTGCTTCCCGCCGATCCGCCGCGAGAGGCCGAACAGTCGCAACCGCGGCTCGACGTCATCGGGATGGCACTCATCGGCCCCGGCGTGGCCGCGCTCATACTGGCCGCCTCGCAGTCCGCCGAGCACTCGGCGTTCACCGTCTGGCAGACGCTCCTGCCGCTCGCGGCCGGCGCGGTCCTGCTTGCGGTGTATGCGTTCCGGGCGCTGCAACCCGGCAGCCACCCGCTGATCGACCTGCGGATGTTCGCGAACCCGGGTTTCAGCGCCAGCGTCACCATCATGGGGCTCACCGGAGTCGTGATGTACGCCAGTCTGATCGCCCTGCCGCTGTACTACCAGCAGGCGCACGGCTCCACCGTCCTCGCGGCAGGGCTTCTCGTCGCCCCCTTCGGGCTCGGCGGCACCGTCTCGATGCCGCTGGCCGGGTGGATCTCCGACCGGATCGGCAGCCGCAGTCTCGCCCGCGCCGGAGCGATCGTCCTGCTGGCCTGCGCGATCGGACTGACCCGCCTCGACACCGACACGCCCCTGGTGTGGCCGGTGGCCGCGACGCTCACCATGGGTCTCGCGAGCGGCTTCGTCAGCGCCCCGACGATGGGATCGCTGTACCGAACCCTGCCTGCCTCGCGAGTGGCCCAAGGGAGCTCGGTGCTCTACATGCTCAACCAGCTCGGCGGCTCGATCGGCATCGCCGTCGTGGCGCTCATCCTGTCGGTCGCGACCGAGGCCGTCGGCGGCTTCCAGGGCGTGTACTGGTTCCTGGCGGTCGTCCTCGCGGCCATCCTGGCGGCCACCTGGTTCCTGCCGGGCGATTACCCGCCGTCGAACGCCGAACCCCGCGTGAAGTCCGCGGCCGGAGCGGTCCAGTCATGAAGACCATCGTGATCACCGGCGGCACCGACGGCATCGGCGCGGGACTCGCCCGGCACTATCTCGCACAAGGCGACACGGTCGTCGCGATCGGCCGCGACGCGGCCAAAGGGGCGGCGCTGACCCGGCTCGGCGCGCACTTCATCGGCGCCGACCTGAGTCTGGTCGCCGAAAACCAGCGGGTGGTCGACCTGCTCGCGTCCCGCTTCGAGGCGATCGACGCGCTCATTTTGTGCGCCAGGTACTTCCGCTCGCACCGGCACGAAACGCCCGAGGGGTTCGAGGCCTGCTTCGCGCTGGAATACCTCAGCCGGTTCCTGCTGAGCCACCAGCTGCTCGACCGCTTGGAATCAGCTCCCGCCCCCGTCGTCTTGAACGTCTCCGGTCCTGGAGCGCCCAAACCCGAGATCCGTTGGGAGGACCCCGGTTTCCGCCGCGGCTATTCCGGGATGGAGGCCCAGTTCCACGCCGGGAGGGCCAACGACCTCCTCGGACTCTCCTTCGCCGCCGAGCATCCGGACGCCCGGACCAGGTACGTCCTGGTGAACCCCGGCAGCGTCGCCTCCAACTTCGCGGGGGAATTCGACCCCGATACGGCGGCGATCGTCCAGCGCATGAAGCGGACCGCGACCCCGGTCGACCGGATCGTGCCGCACCTCGCCGCCCTCGTAGACGCACCGCCTGCCGCTCCGGTGAGCGCCTTCGTGATCGACCGGCGTGTCGATCCCCGAATGAGCGGAGCCGACGACCGCGCGGCAGTCCGCCTCCACCGGCTCACGACCAGGCTGCTGCGTCCCTGACTCCCCCACACCGGTTCGACGGCGGGAAGCACACCTGCGGCGACCTCACCGCGCCAACCGGAAGCGCCGCTACTTCTACATATGCATACGAAAACACCGGGAACATGTTTCATGTTCCCGGTGTCCGTCTGTCGGGCTGACAGGACTTGAACCTGCGACCCCTTGACCCCCAGTCAAGTGCGCTACCAAGCTGCGCCACAGCCCGTTTTCCGCCGCGTTGTCCGCAGCGGTGACAACTTTAGCCTACCGGCTCGGGGACCTCTGAGGCGAGGTCCCCTCTGTGAGCCGGGCTATTTGCGCTTGTCCTTCTTGCGTGATTCGCGGGGTTTGACCACCAGCTCGATGGGCGTGCCCGGGAAGCCGAAGTCCTCGCGCAGGCGGCGCTGGATGAACTTCAGGTACTGCTTCTCGAACGGCGCGTTCGTGAAGAGGATGAAGCGCGGCGGCTCGATGCCGGCCTGGGTCGCGTAGATGACCTTCGGGGCCTTGTTCGCCCGCGTGGGGTGCGGCGTGGCGGCCTGGAGGGCGCTGATCCACTGGTTCAGCTCGCCGGTGGTGATGCGCTGTCCCCAGCCCTGCAGGGCCTCGCGCAGCGCCCGGGCGATCTTCTCCACGGCGCGGCCGGTCATGGCCGAGACGTTCACGCGCGGGGCCCAGGCGACCTGGCCCAGCTCGCGGTCGATCTCCTTCTCCAGGTAGTACCTGCGGTCCTCATCGACCAGGTCCCACTTGTTGAACACCAGGACCATGGCCCTTCCGGACTCGGTCACCTGGGTCAGCACGCGCTGGTCCTGCTCGCTGACGGGCTCCGAGGCGTCGAGCATCACCAGGGCCACCTCGGCGGCCTCTACGGCGGCTTCGGTCCGCAAGGCCGCGTAGTACTCGGTGCCCGAGGCGAACTTGACGCGCTTGCGCAGGCCCGCGGTGTCGACCAGGACCCAGTCCTCGCCGTCGATCTCGACGAGGGAGTCGACGGGGTCGACGGTGGTGCCCGCGACGTTGTCGACCACCGCGCGCTCTTCGCCGGCGATCCGGTTGAGCAGGCTCGACTTGCCCACGTTCGGGCGGCCCACGAGGGCCACCTTGCGCGGCCCGCGCTCCTTGAGCGCCCCGGTGGGCTCCTCGGGGAACGACCACACGATCTTGTCGAGCAGGTCGCCCGAGTTGCGACCGTGCAGCGCCGAGATCGGGAACGGCTCGCCCAGGCCCAGGCTCCACAGCTCGTGGATCTCGACCTCCTGGCGCTCCGAGTCGACCTTGTTGGCGACCAGGATGACCGGCTTGCGGGTCGAGCGCAGGACGCGCACGGCCGCCTCGTCGGCGTCCGTGGGGCCCACTCGGGAGTCGACCACGAACACGATCACGTCCGCGGTGCGCATCGCCAGCTCGGCCTGCATGGCGATGGACTTCGCCATGCCCTCCGCATCAGGGTCCCAGCCGCCCGTGTCGACCAGGCTGAACGCCCGCCCGGCCCATTCGGCGTCGTACGCCACCCGGTCGCGGGTCACGCCGGGCTCGTCCTGCACCACCGCGGCGCGGCGGCCCAGGATGCGGTTCACCAGGGTCGACTTGCCCACGTTGGGGCGTCCCACCACGGCCACCGTCGGGACCGGACCTCGCGCTTCGTCGTCGTCCGGGTCGTTCCAGCCAGCGCCGTCGAAATCGGCCTGGGTCACTTCACTCATCAATGTCCCTGTTGCTCAGCAATGCCAGAATCTTGGCCACTACCTCCACGATCGGTAGCGTCGTGGAGTCGATCACCACGGCCCCCTCGGGGGCTTCCAGGGGTTTGGTGGTCTTGGAGTCGGCGGTGTCCCGCCGCTCGATGTCCTGCTTGGTCGCGTGCTCGTCGGCGCCCATCTCGGCCGCGCGGCGCTTGGCGCGCTCGACCGGGTCGGCGGTGAGGTAGACCTTGACGTCGGCGTCGGGGGCGACCACCGAGACGATGTCGCGGCCCTCGACCACGATGCCGCGCTTGGCTTCGGCGATGATCCGCCGCTGCTCCTCGATGAGGAACTTCCGCACCGCCTTGTTCCCGGCCACCGCCGAGACCGCCTGGGTGACGTCGTCGCCGCGGATCGCCAGGCCGGCGTCCTCGCCGTCGACGCGGGTGAACGGGTCCTCCGGGGCGGTGCCGAACTCGAGCTTCGCGTTCTTCACCGTCTTGGTGACCTGCGCGGCCTGCGAGGGGTCGACGCCGGCGTTGAGGACCGCCAGCGTCGCGGCGCGGTACATCGCGCCGGTGTCGAGGTACGCGGCCTCGATCGCGGTGGCGAGGGTCTTGGCCACGGTCGACTTCCCGGCCCCCGACGGGCCGTCGATGGCGACGACCGGTCCGCTCTTCTGCTCAGGCACTGTCGGCTCCGTTCTTCAACTGCAAACCCAGCAAACCTACATCATTGCGGGTTACCGGGGGTTATAGGTGGATCGGCATCGATGTCGGAGGGCTCAGCGCTCGACCACGCGGGCGCCCATGGGCCACAGCGCCAGGGGGATCATCTTCCAGTTCGCCACGGCCAGCGGGATGCCGATGATCGTGATCGCCTGGAGGAAGCCGGTCACCAGGTGGGTGAGCGCCAGTTCCCAGCCGAAGAGGATGAGCCACAGGAGGTTCCCCAGGAGGGAGAAGCATCCCGCGGACCGGTCGTACTCGACGGTGCGCCCGAAGGGCCACAGCACGTATCCCGCCAGCCGCATGTTCGCGATCCCGAAGGGGATCGTCACGATGAAGATGCAGAACAGGAGGCCGGCGAAGAAGTAGCCGATCGCGAGCCAGAGCCCGGCCAGCACGAACCAGATCACGTTCAGAATGGTTGACATGCCGAAACCCTAACCGGGCCGCGCCCTTCCTGTCGGTACAGCAGGCTGGTGCCTCTGCCGGGCTAGAGCCCGACTTCGCGGAACAGCTCCCCCACCTCGTTGGGGGTGAGGCGGCGGAGGGTCCCCGGTTTGAGGTTCCGCAGCTTGACCGGCCCGATCTCGGTGCGCACGAGGCGCGAGACGTGGTGGTCGACCGCGTCCATGAGCCGCCTCACAATGTGCTTGCGGCCTTCGTGGATGGTGATCTCGATCAACGACTGCCCGGCGTGCTCGTCGATGATCTTGAGCTTGTCGGCCTTCGCGATGCCGTCTTCGAGCTCGACGCCCTTGAGCAGCTTGTTCCAGGTGGCCTTGTCCATGATGCCGGCGACCTGCGCACGGTAGACCTTCGCGAGGCCGTGCGAGGGGTGCATGATGCGGTTGGCGAGCTCACCGTCGTTGGTGAGCAGCAGCAGGCCCTCGGAGTCGGTGTCGAGCCGGCCGACGTGGAACACGCGCTGGTCGATGCCCTTGGCGAACTCGGCGAGGGACGGGCGGCCCTCCTCGTCGTCCATGGTCGAGATGATGCCGCGCGGCTTGTTGATCGCGAAGTACACCATGTCGACGTCGGTCACGACCCGCTTGCCGGAGACGTGGATGACGTCCTTCTGCGGGTCCACGCGCTGGCCGAGGCGGGCGGGTTCGCCGTTGACCTTGACCTTGCCGCGGGAGATCAGGTCCTCGGCGGCCCGGCGGGAGGCGATCCCGGCCTGCGACAGCACTTTTTGCAGGCGAATGCCCTCTGCGTCAGCGTTGTTCATCTTCCTCGATATCCGTCACGTCGTCGGGCAGGAACGGAGCCAGCTCGGGGAGCTGGTCGACCGAGTCCAGCCCGATCTTCTCCAGGAACAGGGTGGTGGTGCGGTAGAGCGTCGCCGTGGAGTCCGGGTCGGTCCCGCACTCCTCGACCAGGCCGCGCGCCAGCAGCGTGCGGATGACGCCGTCGCAGTTGACCCCCCGGATGGCCGAGATGCGGCCCCGGGTGACCGGCTGGCGGTAGGCCACCACGGCAAGCGTCTCCAGGGCCGCCTTGGTGAGGCGGGCGGAGGCGCCGTCGGTGACGAACCGCTCCACGTACGGGGCGTATTCGGCCCGGCTGTAGAAGCGCCAGCCGCCGGCTTGGCGACGCAGATCGAAACCACGTCCGTCACCAGTGTATTCGGCGCTCAATCGGCCGAGCTCCTCGCGCACCTGTGAACGTGGCCGGTCCAATACCGAGGACAGGAAGTCCTCGGTCAGGGGCTCCTCGGCGATCATGAGGATCGCCTCCAGGACCGCGCCGAGGTCGACGTCCTCGGGGACGGGGATCGAGTCGGAGGCCGGGTCGTCGGCGTCGTCGGGATCCTCGGGCTCGGGCTTGGCGCTGACGGCCCGCGCGTACTCGTCGGTGTCGTCGACGGGCTCGTCCGCGGGCGTGTCGGGCCGGACGGGCGCGTCCTCGGGCGGCCGCGGGCCGTCTTCGCGGCGCTGCCAGGGCGGGCGCCATTCGGCCACCTCGTCGGCGCGCAGATGCTCACTCATTCGTCGTCTCCTCCCCCGTCTCCGGCGTTCCGGCGTATTCGTCGACCTGGATCTCCGCGGCGGCGACGTCGGCGCCGCCGAGCCAGCGCACGGTGAGTTCGCCGAGCGCCTGCATCTGTTCGAAGCCGACCAGGGCCTCCCGGTAGAGCTCCAGCAGCGCGAGGAACCGGGCGACCACTTCGAGGTGGGATTCGCAGTCGGAGGTGAGGGCCCGGAAGGTCGCGGCCTGGACGCGTTGGAGGCGGCGCGAGAGGATCACGGCGTGCTCGCGCACGGAGACGCGCTGCATGTGGACGTGGTCGGTGCCGACCACCGGTGGCGGTTTGGGCCTCATGGCCTTGCCCGCGAGGCGGGCGAGGTCCTCGGGGGTGAGGTCGAGGACGAGTTCGGGGAGGAGGCCTTTGAAGTGCTCTTCGAGGCCGACGTTGCGCGGGACGCGGGTCGCGGCGGACTCGACGAGCCCGGCGAGCGCCCCGGCGGCCTCCTTGTAGGCCTTGTACTGGAGGAGCCGCGCGAAGAGGAGGTCGCGGGCTTCGAGGAGGGCGAGGTCCTCCTCGTCGTCGACGACGGTGCCGGGCAGGAGGCGAGCGGTCTTGAGGTCGAGGAGGGTGGCGGCGACGAGCAGGAACTCGGAGGTCTCCTCCAGGTTCCAGGAGTCGTCGAGGCCGGTGACGTACGCGATGAACTCGGAGGCGACCTCGTGGAGGGCGATCTCGGTGACGTCGAGCTTGTGCTTGCCGATGAGCTGCAGCAGCAGGTCGAAGGGCCCCTCGAAGTTGTCGAGCCGGACGTGGAAGCCGCTCGCGGCCTCCTCCGGTTCGCCCTCCCGCAGGGTCGGGAGCTCGGGCGGCTGCTGGTCGGTCACGCAGGCAAGCTTAGACGGGGCTCCCGAGGGCCACGAGGTGAACTACGGGTTTCCTGTGCCGGTACGCGATCGGGGTCCTGTTTGTCGATGCGCTATTTGTCGGTGGCGGCGATGAGCTCACGGGCGAGTTGGCGGTAGGCGCGGGCGCCCGAGGAGGCGGGGGCCCAGGTGGTGATGGGCTCGCCGGCGACCGTGGTCTCGGGGAAGCGCACCGTGCGGGTGATGACGGTGGAGAACACCTTGTCGCCGAAGGCCTCGACGACGCGCTGGAGCACCTGGCGCGAGTGCGTGGTGCGCGAGTCGTACATGGTCGCGAGGATGCCGTCGAGTTCGAGGTCGTAGTTGAGGCGTTCGCGGACCTTGTCGACGGTGTCGAGCAGCAGGGCCACACCGCGCAGCGAGAAGAACTCGCATTCGAGCGGGACGAGGACCGAGTGCGCGGCGGTGAGCGCGTTGATCGTCAAGAGCCCCAAGGACGGCTGGCAGTCGATGAGGATGTAGTCGAAGTCGGGGATCACCGGGCGCAGCACGCGGGCGAGGGTCTGCTCGCGGGCGACCTCGTTGACGAGCTGGATCTCGGCGGCGGAGAGGTCGATGTTGGCCGGGAGGAGGCGAAGGCCCGCGACGTTCGTCTTGACCATGACGTCGTCGATGTCGACGTCGTCCTGCATGAGGAGGTTGTAGACCGTGAGGTCGAGCGTGTGCGGGTTGGTGCCGAAGCCGACCGACAGGGCCCCTTGGGGGTCGAAGTCGACCATGAGCACCTTGCGGCCGTACTCGGCAAGGGCCGCACCGAGGTTGATGGTCGTGGTCGTCTTGCCGACCCCGCCCTTCTGGTTGGCCATGGCGATCACGCGGGCCGGGCCGTGGCGCTCCAGCGGCTGGGGCTGCGGGATCTCGCGCTTGTTCGTGTACGTCTCGGGGTCGGGCGAGGACAGATCCTCCGTGCCGTCAGCGGGAGGCATCTGCGCGGCGCCTCGCAAGGCCGCCCATTTGTCGTTGCTGTCCACACTGCTCATTTCTTCGCGCCTCCGGGTGCGAGGTCGACACCGGGTGCCGGGCGTCTCACCGATTTGCCTGTCAAAGCCGACTGTACGTCAGTGTATCGAGGCTGTCGACGGCTTGGGAGACTCCGAGGCACCCGGCGTGAGTTCGCCCGCTGTGCGGTGGGGGCGTTGCGACCTGACGGGACGTCAGTTCTCTGCGAGCACCTGCTCGATGGGTTTGAGCGGCAGATGGTGCGTGAGCGCGACGGGCTCGTTGACGACGTGGCCGCCGAACGTGTTCAGGCCTCGCGCGAGCGCCGGGTCGGCCTTCAGGGCGTCGGCCCAGCCGAGGTTGGCGAGTTTCATGACGTACGGCAGGGTCGCGTTGGTGAGGGCGTACGTGGAGGTGTTCGGCACGGCCCCGGGCATGTTCGCGACGCAGTAGAAGAGCTTGCCCCCGTGGGTGAACGTGGGGTCGTCGTGCGTCGTGGGCTTGGAGTGCGCGAAACACCCGCCCTGGTCGATCGCGATGTCGACGAGGACCGCGCCCTCCTTCATGTCGGCGAGCACGTCGTCGTCGACCACCATGGGGGCCTTGGCTCCCGGGACGAGGACGGCGCCGATGACGAGGTCGGCCTCGCGGCAGGCGCGCTTGACCTCGAAGCGGTTGGAGACGATGGTGCGCAGGCGGCCCTGGTAGAGGTCGTCGGCGGCGTTGAGCTTGCCGATGTTGAGGTCGAGGAGCTCCACGTCGGCCCGCATGCCGACGGCGATGGCGGCGGCGTTCATGCCGGAGACGCCCGCGCCGATGATGACCACGCGCGCGGGCGCGGTCCCGGGGACGCCGCCCATGAGGGTGCCGCGGCCGCCTTCGGGCCGCTGGAGGTGGTACGCGCCGGCCTGGACGGCGAGGCGTCCGGCCACTTCGCTCATGGGGGCCAGGAGCGGGAGCCGCCCCTCGGCGGTCTGCACGGTCTCGTAGGCGATGCCGGTGACGTGGCGCTCCAGGAGCGCCTCGGTGCATTCGGCGCTCGCGGCGAGGTGGAGGTAGGTGAAGAGGGTCTGGCCGGGCCGCATCCGGTGGAACTCACCGTGGACCGGCTCCTTGACCTTGAGGACGAGCTCGCCTGCGGCCCAAGTGGCGTCGGCGTCGGGGCAGATGGCGGCCCCGGCGGCGCGGTAGTCCTCGTCGGTGATGGCCGAGCCGAGGCCGGCGCCGGTCTCGATCGCGACGTCGTGGCCGGCGGCGACGAGCTCGTGGACCCCGGCGGGGGTGAGCGCGACGCGGTACTCGTTGTTCTTGATCTCGCGGGGGACGGCGACTTTCACGTTACGGGTTCCTTCCGAAGCGTTGTGCCAGTTCGGGGCCGGTCGGCATCCCGCACGGGCAGTCTAGGACGCGGAGTGCCCGAATACCCGCATTCCTTGTGGGTCAGCAGTTCGGACGGCGTCGTCGCCGTGATCGTAAGTCAGGCCCGCCGCACGGCGGCGCGGCGGGCGCTGGTTGTTCGGTAACACGGCAGCGTGCGGCCTATCGGCGGTCGAGGTGCAGCCGGGTGAGGGTCAGGGCGAGGGCGCAGACGCCGTTGCGGATCTCGCCGTCGGCGACCGCGGCGAGGGCCTTGTCGAGGTCCCACCAGACGAACTCGATGTGGGTCTCCTCGTCGGTGCGCTCGTGGCGCTCGGCCTCGGCCACCGGGGTGAGGCCGGTGGCGAGGAAGTAGTGGATGACCTCGTTGGAGATGCCCGGGCTGGTGTAGAACTCGCCGAGCTTGACCATCTCGGCCGCCTGGAGGTCGGCCTCTTCGGCGAGTTCGCGCCGGGCGCAGTCGGCGGGGTCCTCGTCCGCGACGTCGCGGATCCCGGCCGGGAGCTCCCACAGGTGCTCCTTGGCGGGCACCCGGTACTGGCGGATGAGGCCGACCCGGCCCTGCTCGTCGAGGGGGACCGCGACGACCGCGCCGAGGTGGACGAGGAACTCGCGTCGGGCGGTGCCGCCGCCGGGCATCGCGACGGTCTCGGCGGTCAGGTCGTAGGCCCAGCCGCGGTGGATGATTTCGCTGTCGAGAACTCGGTAGTCATGCACGGCGACCACACTAGTCCGCTCCGGTTACGGGGTCAGGTCTCTCCGGCGGCGTCCTTGAGGCGCCGCAGGATCCCGTCGACGACCTCGCGGCCCGGGAGCGGCACGCCGGTCACCGCGGAGAGGAACAGGCCGTCGCCGACGAGGCGGACGATCTCGGCGGTGACCGGATCCTCGATCTGCTCGTGGATGAGCGCGGCCCAGCCGTCGAAGATGAAGAGCACGTCCGCCTTGGCGGTCTCGGAGAGCTCGTCCTTGCCGCGCATGGCGGTGAACAGCGCCCAGAGCCCGGCCGCCGACTCGGGCGTCTCGACTTCGGAGACGCGCAGGAACGTCTCGACCACGCCGGTGGCGCGGGCCTTGGCGATGTTCGCCTCCTCCTGGAGCCGGAAGCGGCGGGCGAGGCCGTCGTAGAGGTCGGACTTCGACTTGAAGTGGTAGAGCAGGCCGCCCTTGGAGACGTCGGCCTCGGCGGCCACCTTCTCCAGCGTCACGCCCGAGCTGCCCTCGTCGACGAGGATGCGCTGGAGCGCGTTGAGGATCCGATCACGGGTGGTGATCTCGGGCTCGTTCATGTTCCCTCCCGGTGACAACTGTACCGTCCGGACGGTACAGTCGGTTGGTCGGTGCGTCCAGCACCGGATTCGGCGTCGCTTGCGAGCCATGGATCGACCCGTCGGAAAGAGTGAACCAATGACCACCACGCTGCGCGCGCCCGAGGGGCGCCGTCCCCGTATCAGCGCCAAGCAGGGGTGGGCGCTCGCGGTGCTGGTGCTCCCCGTGCTCCTCATCTCCGTCGACATGACCGTGCTCGGCTTCGCCGTGCCGTTCCTGTCCGAGGACCTCGGGCCCACCGGCTCGCAGCTGCTGTGGATCGTCGACGTGTACGGCTTCGTGCTCGCCGGACTCCTGGTCACCATGGGCTCCCTCGGCGACCGCCTGGGCCGCCGCAAGCTCCTCGTCGTCGGCTCGGCCGCGTTCGCCGCCGCGAGCGTCCTCGCCGCGTACGCCCCCAACGCGGAGGCGCTCATCGCCGCGCGGGCGCTGCTCGGCGTCGCCGGCGCCACACTCATGCCGACCACGCTGGCGCTCATGCGGAACCTGTTCACCGACGACCGCCAGCGCCGCTTCGCGATCGCGATCTGGGCGTCCGGGTTCTCCGCGGGCGCGGCGGCCGGGCCGATCGTCGGCGGCTGGCTGCTCGAGCACTTCTGGTGGGGCTCGGTGTTCCTCATGGCCGCGCCGGTGTCGCTCGCGGTCGTGCTGGCCGCGCCGTTCCTGCTGCCGGAGTCCAAGAACCCGGACCCGGGCACGCTCGACCTGCTCAGCGTCGCCCTGTCGTTCCTGGGAATGTTCCCGTTCGTGTACGGGGTCAAGACGATCGCCGAGCACGGCCTGTCCTGGACGGCCGTCGTCGCGCTCGTGGCCGGCCTGGCGTTCGCGTCGGCGTTCGTCGCACGGCAGCGGCGCCTCGAGCACCCGCTGCTCGACATGGAGCTGTTCCGGCTGCGGCGCTTCAGCGCGTCGCTGGCGACGAACTTCACGATCGTGTTCGCGCTGATCTCGGCGCTGTTCCTGCTGACGCAGTACCTCCAGCTGGTGCTCGGCCTCTCCCCCATGCAGGCGGGCCTGCTGCTCCTGCCGGGCATGGCGATCTCGGTCGTCACCGGGCTCGTCGCGGTGCGCCTGTCGGAGCGGATCGGCATGGTGCGCACCATCGTCGGCGGCCTGGTGTTCGTGGTCGCCGGGTTCGCGGCGATGCCGTTCATCGGCGTGGATTCGGGAGCGGCGGTCGTCGCGGTCGCGTTCGCGCTCATCGGCGGCGGCTCGGGGCTCGCGCAGACGGTCACCAACGACGCGATCCTCGCGGCGGCCCCGGCCGACCGCGCGGGCGCGGCCTCGGCGATCTCCGAGACCGCGTACGAGCTGGGCGGCGCGATGGGCGTGGCCCTGATGGGCTCGCTGGCGACCGGGATCTACCGGGCCGAGCTGGGCGACGCCCCGGACGCGGCGGCCGAGACCCTCGGCGAGGCCGCGCACGTGGCCGCGACGCTCCCGGCCGAGGCCGGGGAGGCGCTCATGACGGCCGCGCGGACCGCGTTCACCGACGGCCTGCGCACCGTGGCCGTCGTCGCGGCGGTCCTGGTCCTCATCGCCACCGTGGCGGTCGGCCGGGCCCTGCGCGAGAAGGCCGATCCGAACTGATCGGACACGGCGGCGGGCGGGCCGAGCCGCCGTTCGCGTCCGCTGCAGCGACGGCGAGAGGCGGCGCCCGGAAGGGCGCCGCCTCTCGCCGTCTTCGCTGGTGCGTCTACACCGCTTCGATGTCGAGGCGCTCGGCCGCCTGGCGCTTGAGCGCGGCCTCGACGAGGCCCGCGAACAGCGGGTGCGGCCGGGTCGGGCGGGACTTGAGCTCCGGGTGGGCCTGGGTCGCCACGTAGTACGGGTGGATGTCGCGGTCGAGTTCGATGAACTCGACGAGGCGCCCGTCGGGCGAGAGGCCCGAGATCACGAACCCGGACTTCTGCAGCTGGTCGCGGTAGGCGTTGTTGACCTCGTAGCGGTGCCGGTGGCGCTCGTTGACCTCGGTCGCGCCGTACACCTCGGCGACGATGGAGCCCTCGGCGAGCTTGGCCGGGTAGGTGCCCAGGCGCATCGTGCCGCCCATGTCGCCGCGGCCGGCGACGATGTCGGTCTGGTCGGCCATCGTGGAGATGACCAGGTGCTCGGCCTCGCGGTCGAACTCCTCGGAGTCGGCGCCGACGAGCCCGGCGACCTCGCGCATGCCCTCGATCGCCATGCAGTGCAGCCCGAGGCACAGGCCCAGGGTCGGGACGAGGCGGGTGCGGGCCCACGTGAGCGCCTGGATCTTGCCCGCCACGCCCCGGTTGCCGAAGCCGCCGGGGACGACCACGGCGTCCACGCCCGCGAGGGCCTTGGCGGTGGTCTCGGCGCTGCCGCACTCGTCGGAGACGACCCAGCGGACGTTCACCTTGGCGCGGTGGGCGAACCCGGCCGCGTGCAGGGCCTCGACCACGGACTTGTAGGCGTCGGGCAGCTCGACGTACTTGCCGACGATCGCGACCTCGACGGTGGCGCTCGGGTGGTGGACCCGGTCGAGCAGATCGTCCCAGGCGGACCAGTCCACGTCGCGGAACGGCAGGTCGAGCCTGCGGACCACGTAGGCGTCCAATCCCTCGGTGTGGAGGGTCTTGGGGATCTCGTAGATCGACTTCGAGTCGGGGGCCGAGACCACCGCTTCGTCGTCCACGTCGCAGAACCCGGCGATCTTCTGCTTGAGCCCGTCCGGCAGCGGCCGGTCGGAGCGGCAGACGATCGCGTCGGGCTGGATGCCGATGCTGCGCAGCTGCGCCACCGAGTGCTGCGTCGGCTTGGTCTTCATCTCCGAGGAGGCCGCGAGATACGGCACCAGGGAGACGTGCAGGAAGAAGCAGTGGTCGCGGCCGATGTCGTGCCGGAACTGGCGGATCGCCTCCAGGAACGGCAGCGACTCGATGTCGCCCACGGTGCCGCCGACCTCGGTGATCACCACGTCCGGGACGCGCCCGGTCTCGGGGTCCGGGTCGGCCATGGCCGCGAGGCGGGCCTTGATCTCGTTGGTGATGTGCGGGATGACCTGGACGGTCGCGCCGAGGTAGTCGCCGCGGCGCTCCTTGGCGATGACGTCGGAGTACACCTGGCCGGTGGTCACGTTGGCGTGCTTGGAGAGGTTCCGGTCGAGGAACCGCTCGTAGTTGCCGATGTCGAGGTCGGTCTCGCCGCCGTCGTCGGTGACGAAGACCTCGCCGTGCTCGTACGGGTTCATGGTGCCGGGATCGACGTTGAGATAGGGGTCGATCTTCTGCATCACCACGTACAGGCCGCGCGCGGTCAGCAGATTGCCGAGACTGGCTGCGGTCATGCCCTTCCCGAGGGCCGAAGTGACCCCACCGGTGACGAAGAGGTGCTTCGTGGAACGGATCTGACCATTAGCGGCGCTGGCCAAAGCGAACTCCCGTGGTTATATCGCCGATCAGCCGTTTCAGGAAAACAGCCGGTGAATCACATCATCCACGGGATTCCACACTAACACTTTCACCGTCGTTTTCCTCATCGACCCACGACGGTGCGTCGACGATCATGTCGGAGTACTGGCCGTCCTTGACGTGCGCGCGGGCCAGGACGCGGTGACTCATGATGACCGCCAGCGGAACCATCACCGCGAGGGCCGCGCCGAGGCTCATGAGGCCCTTGCCGAGCAGGAGGCCCGCGATGGCGGCCCCGGCGACCGCGGCCGAGAACGCGGCGCGCAGCGGCGGGTACAGGCCGAACGCGCGGCGCAGCCCGCCGCCGGGGCGCAGCAGCACGAGCCAGCAGTAGGCCCCGGCCATGACCGTGAGCACGCTCAGCGGCGAGGTGAAGGCGGCCACGATGTTCGAGCCGACGCCGGAGGCGATGACCCCGTTCGTGTCGCCGACGATGTCGCCGAGGAACGAGCCGAGCTCGCCCCGTTCGGCCGCGGGACGCCGGAAGTCGATCCACGAGAGGCCGAACAGCACCGCGACCCCGGCGAGGCCCGACCACACGAAGCGGGGGAAGGTGACCCAGCCGCCGGTGGCGAGCGCCGCCGCGAGGCAGGTGCCGACGATGATGGCGACGGCCGCCGGGACGGAGTCGCCGAGGAACCCGACGGAGACGATGAAGACGCCGAGGCAGCCGATGCCGGCCATGACCGGGGACTGGTAGCGGCGGGGCGCCCGCCAGGCCGTGGCGGCGGCGAGCAGCCACAGCGAGGCGATGAACATGCCGGTGGCGACCGGCCCGAGTTCGTTCGACGCGGAGTCGGCCACCGTGTAGTCGCCGAGGAGGGTCCCGAGCGGGTCCTCGGCGTGGGTGAGCATCGCGAGCAGCGTGACGGCGATGCCGAAGACCGAGACCGAGACCATGAGGCTCGCGGGCCCGTGGCGTCCGGGCACGGCGATCGCGACGAACGCGCACGCGACCGCGATGGCGAGCGCCGTGAGCGGCCCGACCAGGCCCGGATGCGCGGTGGACCACCATCCGAAGAAGTCCGCGAGGATCCCGGCGGCCCCGAACAGGGCGCACACGAGGGCCGAGACGATGTTGAGCCGCATGAGCCACAGCGGCGGCGGCTTCACGCCGGGCTGCCCGGCGCGGCGCAGCAGGTGCAGCAGCGGCCAGGCGACGAAGGTGAGGGCGAGGAAGAGGACGACCTGGAGCCACTGCGTGGCGGGCGCGGCGACGTCGGCGGCCATGAGCCGGGTGTCGGTGTCGTCGAAGACCGCTTGGCGGGCCGCATACGAGAGCGAGTCGCCGGAGGCCCCGGCCGCCGCGCCGGTCACCGCGTCGGGCAGCGGCGCGTCGAGCAGGGTGAGGACGGTCGCGGTCAGGTCCGTGAGCCTGAGGTAGCCGGGCCGTTCGGCGGGCAGGTCGAGCAGGTTGTGCCCGTCCTGGTCGCCGAAGTGCGCGACCGTGGCGAGGAGGCGGTCGGGCTCCTCCACCTGGCCGATGCCGGTGACGATGAGCGCCGAGTCGCCGCCGCGGGCGTCTTGGAGCGCGCCGACGGTGTCGTCGAGGTTGGCGAGCGCGGCGGTGCGCGCGGCGCTCGCGGTCGGGAGGACGCCGCCGTCGACGACGGTGAGCGGGCATTCGCCGAGCACGGCGGTCAGGGCGGCGCCGTCGAGCGGCACGGTCGGCGCGTACTCGACGCGGCCGACCGAGTTCGCGGCCGCGTACGCCGCGCCGGGCCCGACGGCGGTCGCGCAGGAGGTGCCGGCGGCGAGCATGCCGAGTTCGGTGCCCTGCTCGAGGTCGCGGTTGAGCGCGACGAGGTCGGTCATGTCGCCGACGGTGGCGGCGGCGTCGGTGACGGTGATGAGGTCGTCGGTGACCGGGAGGCATTCGCTGGGCCGGCCGTAGGGGTCGCTGACGGCGGGCGCGCCCGCCGAGAAGGTGAGCCAGCCGTCGAGGGCGCAGGTGAAGTTCCGCCCCGAGTTCGTGTTCAGCTCGGCGAGCGACCCGTGCTCGGCGAGCGCCGCCAGGTTCGGCGTCGTGTCGGCGTCGATGTCGGTCCAGGTGAGCCCGGCGACGCCGAGGACGACCACTGAGGACACCGTCTCGGGGAGCTGCTCCTCGGAGTCGTCGGGCAGCAGCTGGAAGGCCGCCAGGGCGGCGAGGACGGCCACGGCGAACCAGGCCCCGATGGGGCCCAGGTTGCGGGTGACGCTGCGGACGAGGGCCTTGCGGGCCTTGCGGACGTGGCGCCCGGCATCGAGGTTTCGCGACACGGCGGGGCTATCTTCCCGTCAGTTCCAGGTAGAGCGCGTCGAGCGAGTCGAGCATCTGGGCCTCGTCGGGCCAGGTGGCGGCGCGGGCGAGGGCGGCTGCGGCGTAGGACGCGAGGCGGTCGGGGTCGCCGAGGAGTCCGCGCACGGTCTGGTCGAGGCCGTCGACGTCGCCGACTTCGACGTAGAGCGCGGCGTCGCCCACGAGTTCGGGGATGCCGCCGGTGCGGGTGGTGACGAGCGGGACGCCCGCTTGCAGGACCTCCTGGGCGAACAGCTGGCGCGCCTCCCACTGGCTGGTGACGACGGCGAGGTCGGCGGCGGCGAGGAGGTCGCCGACGTCGGTGCGGTGGCCGAGGAGGCGCACGTCCGCCCCGGCGGCGTCGATGAGTCCCTGCAGCCGTCCGCGTTCGGGCCCGTCCCCGGCGATGACGACCACAGGGGACGGTTCGAGCGCCGTCCAGCGGCTCGCGGCCGCGATGAGGGTGTCGTAGTCCTTCTGCGGGTGGAGGCGGCCGACGGAGAGCAGGAGCGGGCGGTCGCCGATGCCCAGTTCGGTGCGGATCGCGTCCGGGCTGCCCAGGGCCGGGCGGGGCGGGGCGGCGACGGGGGCGAGCCGGGCGTCGCGCGCGCCGAGGGCCACGAGGTGCTCGTGCAGGTCCGAGGAGGCCGCGAGGGCCACGTCGACGCCGCGGGCGAGGCGCCGCTCGAGCTGGTCGGAGACGCGGCGTTTGACGCCGGACGTGATGAGCTGGTTGTGCCAGGTGGTCACCAGGGCCGCGCCCGAGGGGCGGGCGGCGAGGGCGGTGAGCCCGGCGGTGAGGCCGTGGGCGTGCACGAGGTCGACGCCGCGGCCGGTGATGCCGCGCAGGGCGTTGCGGACGCCCCACCACGCGAGCGGCAGCTCAGGCGAGGGCTTGGCGGTGATCGGCGCGGACGCGAAGCGGGCGCCTCGGGCGCGGAAGCTGAAGCGCTCCTCGGTCTCGGGCGGGCCGACGACCAGGACCGCGTCCCCGCGTTCGACGAGGCCCGCGGCGAGCGAGGCGACATGCGTCCCGATGCCGCCGGTCGAGGGTCCGAGCACCAGGGCGATGCGGCGTTGGCTCACTTGTCTGCTCCACTGGGTTCGTCGGGTCCGTGTTCGTCGGAGGCGGGTTCGTCGGGTTCTTCGGACGCTCGGATTATGCCAGCGCGTCGCAGCACCGGGCGCACGACACCGGCGCCGCCGATGAGCGCGGCGAGCCCGAGGTAGACGACGGCGGTGGCGGCGCCGACGACGACGCCCTGGAAGAGGGCGGTGTAGAAGGTGTCGGCGTGCCCCCACAGGTAGATGAGTTCGCGGGCGGCGAGGACGGCGCCGATCGCGGCGCCGACGGCGGCGAGCGCCGCCCGCGGAAACCCGGCGAGGCTGGCCGCGCCGGTGTGGCGGGCGACGGCGAGCGTGAGGGCGAGGCCGATGACGGTCATGCCGATGGACCAGGCGATCGCGAGCGCGAGCGTGCGGTCCGCGACCGGCAGGGCGTTGGAGAGAACGACGGCGGCGAGGGCCCCTGCGGCCCATCCGATCGACGTGGCCCCGGCGGCGTACTTGTTGCGGCCGATGGCGTACAGGCCGCGGGAGTAGATCGCGAAGACCGAGTAGCCGAACAGCCCGAAGGCGAGGCCGGTGAGGGTGGCCTGAAGTTGCGACTGCGTGCCCTCGCCGGTGTCGGAGGAGACCGAGGAGAGCACGGTGCCGATGGGTTCGGCGAGACCGGCGAGCGCGGCGACGCCGAGGCCGGAGAGCAGGAGGACGGCGCGGCCGGTCTGGGAGAGACGGCGCTGGTAGCGCTCGTGTTCGCCGAGGGAGAAGGCCTCGGCGAGGATCGGGTACGCGGCGGTGGCGAGCGGGACGGCGAGCACGGCCCAAGGCAGCAGGAAGAACGTCTGCGAGACGGTGAAGATCGCCGTGGCCCCTGGGACTTCTCCTCTGGCGTCGTTGGCGAGCCTGATGAGCAGCGCCTGGCACAGCTGCTGCGCGCCGACCGTGATCATCCCTGCGATGGCGAGGGATTTCAGGCCGGCGGCGATGCTGGTCTCCAACCGCCAGGCCGGGCGGAGTCTGAGGCGGAGTCCTCGCAGCGGGAAGACGAGGCAGCCGGCCAGGACGGCGACGCCGCAGGTGGTGCCCAGCCCGAGCAGGAAGACTTCGCTGTGTGAGACCTGGTCGGCCTTGAACGTTCGACCGGAGACCAATCCGTAGACGACGTAGACGCCGGCCATGACGACGCTGGAGAGGAGCGGGGCGAGAGCGGGCCAGGCGAAACGGCGGTGGGACTGGAGGATGCCGGTGAGGACGACTGCGACGCCGTAGAGCGGCAGCTGCGGCGCGAAGAGGATGAGCATCTCCGTGGCCACGTCGGCCGTCGCGGCGGAGTTCGGGTCTTCGGGCATGAGCAGCAGGATGATCGGCCGCGCGAAGATCGCAAGCAGGATGCCCACGGGGAGCAGGATGGTCAGCGACCAGGTCAGCAGGGCCGAGGCGATGTGGCTGACCTGTTTGGGGTCGTTGCGTGCGAGCGGGGCGGCCAGGAGCGGGATCACGAGCGCGGCGAGCGCTCCCCCGGCGACGAGTTCGAAGATGATGTTGGGGATGTTGTTCGCGGTCTGGTAGGCGGTGCCGAGGGTGCCCAGGCCGATGGCCCACGTGAAGACCATGGTGCGGCCGAATCCGGCCAGGCGGGAGGCGACGGTGATCGCACCGATGACCGAGGCGGCACGACCGACTTCGCGTCGGGTCTCGGTCAAGACTTCGTCCGACCCAGCTCGTCCAATTGGCGCAGCACGGGCGTCTCGGCGATGACCTTCGTGAAGCTCCACTTCTCGGAGGCGGCGATGAGGGCGGCGACGCCCGCGAGGGCGACGTGGCGGCCGACCATGCCGGTCCGGGCGATGAACGACAGGCCGAGGAGCGCGCCGAGGGCGTTCGCTCCCCCGTCGCCGAGCATGGTCTTGCCGTCGAGGTCGTCGGCCATCGCGGCTCCCGCGGCCGCGGAGACCGCGAGCGCGGTGTGGGCGCCACCCGCGGCGGTGGGGCGCTGGACCTTGCCTTCTTTGGCGGGGCGCGCCAGGGGCGTCGAGGCGAGGGTGACGACCTTGAGCGCGCGGCCGGGCCGCAGGTCGAACAGGTTGATGACGTTGGCGGCGCCGGCGATGACGCCGCCGCCGACGCCGACGTTCCAGAGCCGGCGCGCCCAGTGGCGGCGCGGGTCGGTGAGTTCGCCGTTGGCGAGGTCGACGAGGGCGGCCGAGGCGATCCCGGCGGTGGAGATGCCGAGGATCTTGACGAGTCCGGCGCTCATGCGTCCCTTGAGGAGCGCGCCGACGTGGCCTTTGAAGCCCTTGGCCTTCTCGCCCTTGGCGTCGGCCATGTCGTCGTAGAGGCCGACCGCGCCGGCGGTGAGCCCGGCGGTCGCTGCCGCGGCGGCGTAGGCCGGGGAGTTCGCGCCGAGCACGGCTCCCGCGGTGGCGCCCACGGTGATTCCGGGGCCTTCGGCCAGGGTCACGATGTCGCCCTTGTGGTTGACGCGTTCCAGGTCGGCCGCCCACTTGGAGCGTCGTACGGCGCTGATCGCGGCGATCGTGCCGCCCGCGGCGAGGCCTCCGATGAACGCCCGCCCTACCGTGCGCTTTAGCTGGCTCATGGCCGCGATACTAGGCCGCCTCGGGAAGCAGGTCTGAAGCGCCCTCCCCGATACCGAGATGGTTGACGACGTTGTTGTTCACGAAGTCCGCGAGGGCGGCGACGGCGGCGATCTGACCCTGGGGGGTCCCGGCGGTGTCGACTGTGGCGATGGTCTCGGTGTACTCGGCGCGGAGGGTCGCGATCGGGTTGCCGTCGCCGGTGGAGGTCGTGGCGGCGTACACCGTGGGGTCGTCGGCGGCGAACGCGTTGGCGAAGGCGACCATGCCGGCGTTGCGGTCCTCGGCGTCGGAGTCGGTGGAGCCGGGCCCGGCGAGGATGAGGACGCCGTCGGCGACGCCCGTGGGCGCGGTCTCGACGGTGAGCATGGACATCCCGTTGAGGCCGGCGGTGACGGTGGTGATGTCGCCCGGGGCGATCTCGACGGTCGCGCCGTCGGCCTCGCCGGTCATGACGGCCGCGAGCACGTAGCTCATCGCGGTCGCGCCGTCGTAGGTGACGGGGGGCTGCAGGGTGTCGGGGGTGGTCCGCTCGACGAGGTCGCCGAGGGCGTCGGTGTTGGCGGGGTCGAAGAAGTCGTCGAGGACCGAGATGCGGCCGGTGACGGTGGCCCCGGAGTAGCCGAGCATCTCGACCGCGCCGTCGACCACCGCGGTGTCGGCGCCGGGGAGGGCGACGACGACGATGCTCTTGCCGGTGAGCGTGTCGGCCAGGTAGGCGGGAGCGATCTCGGCCGCGAAGGCCTGGTCCTCACCGAGCTGGTCTTCGAGCTCCTTGACCTCGGCGCGCAGCTGCTCGTTGCCGTCGCGCAGACTCTGGATGGTCTGCTGGAACGCCTCCAAGGCGGGCCCGTTGAGCGCGGCGGTGCCCAGGATGAGGCCCACGGTGAGGGCGAGGAACACCGCGGTGAGGCTCACCAGGTGGTAGCGGAAGTTGATCACGAGAACAGCCTTTGGATCTGGAAGAGCACGCCGTCCCACCAGTCGGCGATGACGTCGACGAACGAGCGTCCGACGGTGGAGATGGCGACGGCGGTGGCCATGGCGGCGAGGCCGGAGACGATCAGCAGGAGCAGGGCGGAGATCGACATGTCCTGGCGGTACAGGCGCGAGACGCCCTTGGCGTCCACGAGCTTCCCGCCGACGCGCAGGCGGGTGAGGAAGGTCGAGGCCATGCCGCCGCGTCCCTTGTCGAGGAACTCGACCATGGTGACGTGGGTGCCGACGGCGCAGATGAGCTCGGCGCCCTTCTCGTCGGCCATGAGCATGGCGATGTCCTCGGACGTGGCGGCGGCGGGGAACGGGATCGCGGGGACCCCGAGGCGGTCCATGCGCTCCATGCCGGGGGCGCGCCCGTCGGCGTAGGCGTGGACGACGATCTCCGCGCCGCAGCGCAGGGCGTCGTCGGAGACCGAGTCCATGTCGCCGACGATCATGTCGGGCGTGTAGCCGGCCTCCAGGAGCGCGTCCGCGCCGCCGTCGACGCCGACGAGCACGGGCTTGAACTCGCGGATGTAGGGCCGCAGGACGTCGATGTCCTCTTTGTAGTTGTAGCCGCGGATCACGATGAGGGCGTGGCGGCCGTTGAACGAGGTCCGCACGTCGGGCACGCCCACGCCGTCGAGCAGGAGGTCCCGCTCGCGCTTGAGGTACTCCATCGTGTTGGCCGCGAAGGCCTCCAGTTGGACCGACAGGCCCTCCTTGGCGGCCTCCATGTCGGCGGCCACGGAGTCCTCGGTCTGGACCTCGCCCTCGCCGATCAGGGTGTCGCCCAGGTAGATCCGGCCGCCGTCGACGGCGACGGTCTTGCCTTCGCGGACCTTGTCGAAGATCTCCTCGCCGACGCCGTCGACGAGGATGATCCCGGCCTTGACGAGCACTTCGGGACCGAGGTTCGGGTAACGGCCGGAGATCGACTTGGCGGCGTTCACGACCACGGGCACGCCGGTGCCGACGAGGGTGTCGGCGGCGACCCGGTCGAGGTCGACGTGGTCGATGATCGCAATGTCGCCGGGTTCGAGCCGGCCGCACAGCCGCTTGGTGCGGCGGTCGAGTCGGGCGGTGCCGACGAGTCGACCCTCGGAGGAGTCGCCCTCCGAGTTCCGCCCGGGCAAACGCAAGCTAGGTACACGCATCGTGCATCATCATGCCATCCGATCGCGCGCGCCGAGGCGACGGCGCGCCGCTACGACCCGCATGTGCGGGTCCACTGTCAGGCCTTCATCTTCGCAGCCTCGGCCAGCAGCTCTTCAGCGTGGGCCACCCCCAGGTGGGAGTCGGGCATCCCGGCGAGCATGCGAGCAAGCTCACGCGCCCGTTCGGCGTCGTCCACGACGCGCACCCCGGAGACCGTGACCGCGCCGGACGTGTCCTTCGACACCACGAGGTGGCGGTCGGCGAACGCGGCCACCTGCGGCAGGTGCGTGACGACCAGGACCTGGTGGCGGCGGGCGAGCTTGGCGAGGCAGCGGCCGATCTCGACGGCGGCGCGGCCGCCGACCCCCGCGTCGACCTCGTCGAAGACCAGGACCGGCGGGCCGCCGATCTCGGCGAAGACCACTTCGATCGCGAGCATGACGCGGGAGAGCTCACCGCCGGAAGCGCCTTTGTGGAGGGCCGCGGGCTGCGATCCCGGGTGGGGCCGCAGCAGCAGTTCGACCTCGTCGGCGCCGTCCTCGGTCGCGCCGGAGACCGCCGTCTCCACGGCCAGGTCGAGGCCGCCGCGCCCGGCAGGACGCGGCTCGACCGCGGCCGAGACCTCGGCGTGCGGCATCGCGAGGTTCTTGAGCTCGGCGGAGACCGCCGCGGAGAAGCGCTCGGCGGCGGCGCGGCGCGAGGCGCGCAGCTGGGCGGCCAGCTCGGCGGCGCGGGCGGTCAGCTCCGCGTGCTGGGACTCCAGTTCCACCACGCGCTCGTCGGAGACGTCGAGCTCCACCAGGCGCTTCTGGGCGTTCTGGGCCCAGGCCAGCACGCCGGGGAGGTCCTCGGCGTACTTGCGGTACAGGGTCTTCAGAGCCGCCTGGCGCTGGTAGATCTCCTCCAGCCGCTGCGGGTCGGCCGCGAGGTCGTCGAGGTAGGAGGACAGGTCCACGGCCGCCTCGGCGAGGAGGGCGCCGGCCTCGGCGAGCCGCTCGGCGAACTCGGCGAGCTTGGGGTCGGAGTGGGCGTCGTGCTCCAGGGCGCGCGCGGCGGCCCCGACGATGTCGGTCGCGCCGCCGTCGCCGGTGGTCGGGTCGCCGGTGATCGCGCCGTGCGCGGTGGCGGCGGCCAGGCGCAGGGCCTCGGCGTTCTCCAGGCGGCGGGCCTCTTCGGCGAGTTCGGCGTCCTCGCCCTCCTGCGGGTCGACGGCGGCGATCTCGTCGACGCCCAGGCGGAGCATGTCGGCCTCGCGGGCCATCTCGCGGGCGCTGGTGCGGAGGCGGGACAGCTCGGCGGTGCACGCGCCGAGCTCGGTGTAGACGGCGCGGTAGGCGTCGAGGATCTTGCCGTGGTCGGCCCCGGCGAAGCGGTCGAGCGCGGCCCGCTGCTCGGCGGGCTGGAGCAGGCGCATCTGGTCGGCCTGGCCGTGCACCGAGATGGCGAGCTCGCCGAGTTCGGCGAGGACGCCCACGGGTGCTCCACGGCCGCCGACCCAGGCCTTCGAGCGGCCCTCCGAGGACACCGAGCGCGCCAGGAGCAGCTCGCCGTCCTCCAGGTCGGCGCCCGCCTCGATGGCGCGTTCACGCAGTTCGAGGGCGGCCTCGCCCACGGCGAAGCGGCCCTCGACAAGGGCTCGGTCCGCGCCGAGGGGGGCGCGGGAGGCACGACCGCCGAACAGCAACCCCAGACCGGCGACGACCATGGTCTTCCCGGCCCCGGTCTCACCGGTGATACAGGTCAGACCGGAAGCGAGCGGCAAGGTGGCGTCAGCGATCACGCCCAGGTTCTGGATGCGAAGCTCCTCCAACACGCCTCGAAGCCTATCCCCTTGGTCCGACAACCGCCGCTCGGCGCGAACTAGATTCTGCCGTGACGCCAACCGTCAACGGGCAGCGAGAGTTTCGACACCAGCCGGGACGCGAACGGCTGGCCCGACATGCGCACCAGCTTCACCGGCCGCTTCGAGCGGCGGATCGTGACGGTCCCTCCCGCGGTCAACCGCGTGAGCTCCTTGCCGTCGGCGATGAGCGCCCCCTCCGTGCCGACCGACTCGACGCCGATGCGGATCTCCGAAGAGGAGTGCACGACCATGGGCTTGGCGAACAGCGCGTGCGCGTTCATGGGCACGACGACCAGGGCGTCCACATCGGGCCAGACGACCGGGCCGCCCGCGGACATCGCGTGCGCGGTCGAACCGGTCGGCGAGGCGACCACGACCCCGTCGGCGCCGTAGCGGGAGATCCGGGTGCCGTCGATCTCGATGAAGACCTCCAGCATGCGGGCGGGCTCGGCTTTTTCGACCGCGATGTCGTTGAAGGCCCAGGAGTTCCTCGGCTCGCCGTCGGTGCCGACGGCCTCGACCGCCAGCGCGGTGCGCTCCTCGACGGTGTACTCGCCGTCGAGCAGGCGGGTGACCACGGTCTCCAGTTCGCCGGTCTCGGCCTCGGCGAGGAAGCCGACCTTGCCGAAGTTGACGCCGAGCAGCGGGACGTCGGCCTCGGCGGCCATCTTGGCCGAGCGCAGCACGGTGCCGTCGCCGCCGAGGGCGAGCACGAGGTCGGCGGTGGCGCTGGTCGCCTCGTGGTCGATCACGAGCGCGTCGGGCTGCAGGAGCGAGCGGACTTCGCCGCTGAGGATCCGCACCGCCACGCCGGCGCCGCGCAGCGCGGCGGCGAGCTTCTCGGCGAGTTCGGCGACGTCCTTCCGGAGCGGATGGGTGACCACCAAGACGCGGCTCGGCTTCTGCTGCGACCCCACTCGCGCTCCTTCACTGACGGCTTCAGGGCCTCGAACTGTACTCCAGGCGGGCTTACCCGCCGTATCGGAGAGCATACCGAGGATAACGGTTGCAGCAGGCGGATCCCGGCGGCCGAGCGCCGAGCCGACCGCCGGCCGGTTTCGCCCGCTCTGCGGCCTGTCCAGATGGGTTCCATTGGGGCACAATGTGTCCCAAACACCACTCGATCACATTGGAGCACCGCATGGCAACTCGCCGACAGATCCTCGGCTACTCGGCCCTCACCGCCGCCGCGGCGGCCGGACTCGCCACGGTCGGCCCGCGGGCCGCCGCCGCGGCCGGCGCGCACGTCCCCGCCATCGTCGTCGGCTCCGGCTACGGCGCCGCCGTCTCGGCCCTGCGCCTCGGCGAGGCCGGCGTCGAGACCCTCGTCCTGGAGATGGGGCGCCTGTGGAACGAGCCTGGAGAGGACGGCAAGGTCTTCTGCACCATGACCGCCCCCGACGAGCGGAGCATGTGGTTCAAGCGCCGCACCGAAGCGCCCCTGTCGACCCTGCTGTGGCTCGACGTCGTCAACCGGGACATCGACCCCTACCCGGGCGTGCTCGACCGCGTCAACTACGAGGACATGTCCGTCTACGTCGGTCGCGGCGTCGGCGGCGGCTCGCTCGTCAACGGCGGCATGGCCGTCGTCCCGCGCCGCGACTACTTCGCGGAGGTCCTCCCCGGCGTCGACGCGGACGAGATGTTCGACCGGTACTTCCCGCTCGCGCAAGCCGAACTCCAGGTCAACACCATCGACCCCGACTTCTACGCCTCCACCCCGTACTACCGGTTCAGCCGCGTCGCCGCCGCCCAGGCCGAGGCCGCCGGGCTCAAGACCGTCTTCGTCCCCGACGTCTACGACTTCGCCCACATGGAGCGCGAAGCGGCCGGGACCGCGCCCAAGTCGGCCCTGGCCGGCGAGGTCATCTACGGCAACAACCACGGCAAGATGAGCCTCGACAAGACCTACCTGGCGTCGGCGCTGGCCACGGGCAAGGTCACCATCGCCGCCCGCCACCAGGTGCGCGCCGTCGAACGGGACGCCGACGGGAACTACGCGCTGACGGTCGAGCACCGCGACGACGCGAACGAGCTCATCGAGACCAAGCGGTACACCTGCCGCCACCTGTTCCTCGGCGCCGGGAGCCTCGGCACCACCGAACTGCTCCTGCGCGCCCGCGACACCGGCGCGCTCCCCGACCTCGACGAGGCCGTCGGCTCCGGCTGGGGGCCCAACGGCAACGTCATGACCGCCCGCGCGAACCAGCCCTGGCACCCCACCGGCCTCAAGCAGTCCACGATTCCCGTGATGGGCATCGACGACTGGGACAACCCCGAGGCGAGGGTCTTCGCCGAGCTCGCGCCGCTCCCGGCCGGGATCGAGACGTGGATCAGCCTCTACCTGGCGATCACCGACAACCCCGAGCGCGGCCATTTCACGTACGACGCCGCCACCGACTCGGCCCGGCTCCACTGGAGCGCCGAGCAGTCGCGGCCGAGCACCGAGGCCGCGAAGTCGATGTTCGACCGCATCAACAGGAAGCACGGCACCTCGTACCGCTACGACCTGTTCGGCGACGACCGGGCCTTCGCGGACGACTTCTGCTACCACCCGCTCGGCGGCTGCGTGCTCGGCGAGGCCACCGACGCGTACGGGCGGCTCAACGGCTACGACCGCCTCTACGTCACCGACTCCTCGCTCATCCCCGGGTCGCTCGGGGTGAACCCGCTGGTCACGATCACGGCGCTGGCCGAGCGGAACCTGGAGGCGATCATCGCCGCGGACTTCTAAGCCGTGACGCCGCAGGCCGCGTCGACCTCGGCGCGGCCGACGGGCTCACCGCCGTGGACCATGCGGCAGAAGAACTCGACGTTCCCCTTCGGGCCGGGCAGCGGGCTGGCGACCACGCCGGTGGTGGTCCAGCCGAGCCGTCCGGCCTTCTCGATCACGCCCCACACGGCGTCGGCCCGCCGCGCCGGGTCGGCCACGACCCCGCCGGCGCCGACCTGGCCCTTGCCGACCTCGAACTGCGGCTTGACCATCGGCAGCATCATGCCTTCGGGTTTCGTGCACGCCGCCAGCGCGGGCAGGACGAGTTCGAGGGAGATGAACGAGAGGTCGCCGACGGTGAGGTCCACGGGCCCGCCGAGCTGCCCGGGGGTGAGGTGGCGGACGTTGGTGCGGTCGTGGACGACGACGCGCTCGTCGGTCTGGAGCTTCCAGGCGAGCTGGCCGTAGCCGACGTCGACGGCGAGGACTTCGGCCGCGCCGCGGCGCACGAGGACGTCGGTGAAGCCGCCGGTGGAGGCTCCGGCGTCGAGGACGCGCAGGCCCTTGGGGTCGACGTCGAACGCGTCGAGGGCCCCGATGAGCTTGTGGGCGCCGCGGGAGACGTAGTCGTCCACGTCGCCGACGAGGCGGATGGAGTCGTCGCCGGTGACGCTCGTGGCGGCCTTGGTGGCGGGGACGCCGCGCAGGTGGACGCGGCCGGCCGCGATGAGTTCGCGGGCGTGCTCGCGGGAGCGGGCGATCTTGCGGCGCACGAGTTCGGCGTCGAGTCGGTAGCGCGTCGGCATGGCGCGGTGGCGGGCTTTCTACTGGGTTGTCGGTCGGCCCGCGGCTTCGCCGGGCGCCGGGCGGTCGATAGCGGCGTCAGACGTCGTCGACGTTGCTGAGGATCTCGGAGAGGCGCTGCTGGACGCCTTCGAAGACGCTGACGTGGTCGGTGACGGGCAGGTCGGGCAGGGCTTCGAGTCGGCCGAGAGCCTCCTCGACCGCGCCTTGGTAGTCGTCGGCTTCGATGACCGGGTCCTGGGGTTTCAGGCGGTCGGCGAGGGCCCCCGGGTTCGGCGTGTCGGTCATGCGTCCTACTCCCGGCCGTTCGGCCCCGTCGCGCCGGCGCCGGGCGCGGGACGCTGCGGTTCCTCGTCGTCGGTCGGCTCCGCGCCGGCAGGGCCGGGCGCGGGACGCTGCGGTTCCTCGCCGTCCGGCTCGGCGCCGGCGCCGGGCGCGGGACGCTCGAGGTCCCCCTCGTCGGGCTCGGCGGCGGCTCCCGGTGCGGGGCGCTCCAGTCCCTCGTCGTCGGGCTCGGCGGCGGCGCGCGCCTCGGCTTCGGCGAGGCGGAGGCGCAGGTCGCGGATCTGCTCTTCGGAGTGCTCGAGGCGGAGGTTGAGGTCTTCGAGGTCGGCCTGGGTCGCGACGCCGATGCGCGTGAGGCTCGCGTCGAACTCGGCGCGGATGAGGCGGCCGATGTCGGAGGCGGTGCGCGTGCCGTGCTCGCGCGCCTGCTCGGCCCCGGATTTGAGGCCCTCGGTGCCCGCGCGCAGGTCCTCGCGGACCTTCCCGGCGAAGTGGCGGGCGCGGCGGGCGGGGCCGGCCAGGCTCATGAAGGTGTCGAAGTAGGTGCGGGCGGAGTCCGTCATGGGGTCCCACTCCTTCCAGAGTCTGCCAAGTTCGCGGACGGCGTCCAGGCTTGGCGGTGGTTGCGAGCCATATATTGGTCCTGCGGTCAACGGTACTGCCAAGCTACCCGTGACCGGCCTCGACCGAGCGGCCGTACTGGCCGGTAACATTTCCGAAGGGCGCGACGCCGCGTCCCCGCCGACCGAAACAGGAGGGCCCATGGCCACCATCGACGAATGCCGGACCGCGCTCGAGCAGTTCGCAGCCAACCTCGCCTCGAACCCGAAGTCGGTGAAGAAGCTCACCGGCTTCCAGCGCAGCCTCGCCGCGGACATCACCGACCTCGGCGTGTCCTTCAACGGGAAATTCGAGCAGGGCAAGCTGGTCGACATCACCGACGGCGACAACCCCGACGCGGACATCCGCATGATCGTCGGCTCCGACGATCTCGTCAAGCTCGTCGCCGGGGAACTCGACTTCATGAAGGCCTTCACCTCGGGGCAGGTCAAGATCAAGGCGAACATGATGGACCTCATGAAGCTGCGGGGCGTCCTGTAGGGCGCTGAACGGCGCGCTCACGCCTTCGGTTCGCACAGGGCCGCTTGCAGTTCGTGCTGCACGTAGGGTGCGCGGGCGCGGGCCGTGAGGCTCGTCCCGCGCCCTTCCGCCTCCCGAAGGTCAAATGCCTCCCGGTCGGACGCAACGGCATCCAGGGCACGTTGTAATCTCTGCCCAGCCGATCAAGCACAGTCGAGTGCTTCGGAGCTCAGAGAACTACCCGGGAGGACCGTATGGCCACTGTTGACGAATGCCGCAATGTGCTGGAGAAGATGGCGGGCAAGGTCGCCAAGAAGTCCGGTGAGTTCGACCTCGAGGACAGCTTCGAACGCACGCTGGCCGTGGAGATCACCGACCTGGGCCAGACGTTCAGCGCCAAGCTCGCGGGCGGCAAGCTGACCGACCTGCTCGACGGCGACGCCCCCGACGCCGAGGTCCGCGTCCTGATCGCCTCCGACGACCTGATCGCCCTGTCGAAGAAGGAACTCAAGCCCGCCAAGGCGTTCCTGACCGGCAAGATCAAGGTCAAGGCCTCCATGAAGGACCTCGCGAAGCTGCGCAAGGCCCTCAAGGTCGACTAGCCCTCACCAAGTCGCAACACCCCGAGGCGTGGCGGCCCGCAAGCCCGACGCCTCAACAGACGAGGAAGCCCGGACTGCCGCAGTCCGGGCTTCTTGCTCGTCCGCCGGCGTCGGCGGCGACTGGCA
This sequence comes from Glycomyces sp. TRM65418, assembly GCF_019710475.1. GTDB lineage: Bacteria > Actinomycetota > Actinomycetes > Mycobacteriales > Micromonosporaceae > Glycomyces. The sequence continues at coordinate 99,268 of NZ_JAJFAX010000001.1, forward strand.
ACCGTAAGTTCGCCAAGAGTTTCTCCGCGGCCGCGCCGACCGGGATCGGGGGACGCGCGGGGTCGTAGCCGGCCATATCGGCCGCGGCCCAGCTCAGTTCGCACAGCGCCCGCCAGGCGTCCAGTTCGGCGCCCTGGCCGCTGAGGCGGATGTCCTCGCCGTCCAGGGCCGCCGTCCAACCGCCGCAGTCGACGCGGTTCACCGCCTCGTTCCAGTCGGGCGCGGGGTGCGGCTCGGTCAGCGCGGCGAGGCTCCAGCCGAGGTAGGTCGGCCGCTGCTCGGGCGCCAGCGCCAGCGCCAGGCGCGGCGAGGCCACGCCGGTGAAGACCAGCAGCGAGTCGAGCCCGGCCCGGTTGGCGCCCTCGATGTCCGAGTCGGGGCGGTCGCCGACCATGATCGCCCGGCCGCCCGGCCGGCGCGCCAAGGCGGCCTGGTAGATCGGCTGCTCGGGCTTCCCTGCCACGAAGTCGGGGCCGCGCCCGAGCGCGGTCGCCACCGCGCCCACGAGCGCGCCCGTACCCGGCAGCGGACCGTCCGGGGTGGGCAGCGTCGCGTCCAGATTCGAAGTGGCCCAGTAGGCGCCGTTGCGGACCGCGATCGTCAAGTCCGCGAGCGAGCGCCAGGTGGTCTCCGGGGTGATGCCGAAGGCCGCCGCCTGGGCGGTCTTCGGATCCTCCACGGGTTCGAGCCCCACGTCGGCCACGGCGGCGCGGAGGGCCGGGGAACCGGCCACGAGGACCGTGCCGCCCTTGCCGATCCGCTCCAGGATGCCGGAGGCGACCACCTGCGCGGAGGTGAGCACCTCCCCCGGCTCGGCGGGGATGTCCATGCCGCGCAGCGCCTCGGCCACGGTCTCGGGACTGCGGGAGGCGTTGTTGGTGACGAACACCGGTTCGCAGTCGAGGCCCGGAAGGGCCGCGATGGTCGCGGCCGCTTCCGGGATCGGCTGGCTGAGCAGGTAGACGACGCCGTCGAGGTCGAGCAGCGCCAGGTCATAGGCGCCGGCGAGTGCCTCAGGGGCGCCTTTCAGTCGGGTCATGGGACTCCTCAGCGTCGGGGGCCGCTTCGTCTTTCGGAGAGGCGGTCGCGGCACTCACGTCGCCCTTGACGTCGGCCTCCGGCTCCTCGTCCGCTTCTTCGCCTTCGTCGTCGAGGTCCTCGTCGTCTTCACCTTCGAAGTCGTCGTCCTCATCGTCCTCGTCGAAGTCGTCGTCTTCGTCGATCGCGTCGGCTTCGCCCTCGGTGTGAGCGTCGGTCTGCGGATCGCGGTCGTCGTCCGAGTCCTCGTCGTCCTCGAAGTCGTCCTCATCGTCGTCGAACTCGTCGTCTTCGTCGTACTCCTCGACGACGATGCCCTCGAGTTCGAGCAGCCGCTCGGCGGCGCCGGTCTCGCCGGTCTCGTCGGCCGCGACGGCCTTCGAGAGCCATTCGCGGGCCTCGTCCTCGCGGCCGTCGGCCAGCAGGCCCTCGGCGTAGGCGTAGCGCAGACGCGCGACCCACGGTTCCGTCTTCGGCGAGTTGAGGCCGCCGACCTTGAGCATCGCGGTCGCGGCCTCGCCCATGCCCATGTCCCGGCGGGCTCCGGAGGCCACGATGAGCAGCTCGACCCGGACTTCGGGGTCGACGCTCTCGTCGCTGCCGTACTCGCGGTAGAGGTCGATCGCGCGCTCGGGATGCCCCAGGGCTCGTTCGCAGTCGGCGATGAGCGCCACGTGGTCGTGCGTGCCGCCGAGGCGCTGCGCGGCGCGCAGCTCGTTGACGGCGAGCTGCCACTCCTCGGCACCGTAGGCGGCCACACCGGTGACCTCGCGGACGATGGCCACGCGGGAGGCTTTGCGGCGGGCGTAGCGGGCCTGTTCGAGCGCGCCTTCCACGTCGTCCTCGGCCAGGAGGGCCGCGGCGGCGATGAGACGGTTGCCGACGGCCTCCGCGAGCTGCTTGTTCAGGCTGCGGAGACCGGCCTTGGTCTCCTTGTCGAGCTGGTCGAAGCCGTACTCGAGACCCTCGGGCAGGTCGGGCGCCTCGTCGGACTCGCCCATGCGGATCGGGCCCTCGTGGCCGGCCTCGCGCTCTTCGAGCGGACGCAGGTTGTCCTTGCCCCGGCGTTCCTTGCCGTCGCGGCCGAAGCGGTCGTCGCCCCGGTCCTCGAAGCGGCGAGGGCCGCGGTCGTCACGGTCGGAGCGGCGCGGGCCTCCCCGGTCGTCGCGCTTGTAACCGCCGCTGCGGCCGTCGCCGTCGCGGCGCGGGCGGTCGCTGTCACGGCGCGGCCGGTCGTCACGGTTGCCTTCGAAACGACGCGGACGGTCGTCGCCCTCGCGGCGGGGCCGGTCGTCGCGGTCGCCCTCGAACCGGCGGGGGCCGCGGTCGTCGCGGTTGAAGCTGCGCTGGCCGCCGCGGTCGTCGCGGTTGTAGCCACCGCGGCTGTCGCCGTCGCGGCGCGGGCGGTCGTCACGGTTGCCTTCAAAGCGACGCGGTCCGCGGTCGTCACCCTCGCGGCGCGGCCGGTCGTCACGGTTGAAGCTGCGCTGGCCGCCCCGGTCGTCGCGGTTGTACCCGCCGCCGCGGTTGTCGCGGTAGCCGCCGGAGCGGCCGTCGCCGTCGCGACGCGGGCGGTCGTCACGGTTGCCTTCAAAGCGACGCGGTCCGCGGTCGTCACCCTCGCGGCGCGGCCGGTCATCGCGGTTGAAGCTGCGCTGGCCGCCCCGGTCGTCGCGGTTGTACCCGCCGCCGCGGTTGTCGCGGTAGCCGCCGGAGCGGCCGTCGCCGTCGCGACGCGGGCGGTCGTCGTAGCGGCGCGGCCCACGGTCGTCGCGGTTGTAGCCGCCGCGGCTGTCACCGTCGCGGCGGGGCCGGTCGTCACGGTTGTACCCGCCACCGCGGTTGTCACGGTAACCGCCGGAGCGGCCGTCGCCATCGCGACGCGGGCGGTCGTCGCGGTTGTACCCGCCACCGCGGTTGTCACGGTAACCGCCGCTGCGGCCGTCGCCGTCGCGGCGGGGCCGGTCGTCGCGGTTGTAGCCGCCGCGGTTGTCACGGTAACCGCCGGAGCGGCCGTCGCCATCGCGACGCGGGCGGTCGTCACGGTTGTAACCGCCGCGGCTGTCGCCGTCGCGGCGCGGGCGGTCGTCACGGTTGCCTTCAAAGCGGCGCGGGCGGTCGTCGCCGTCGCGACGCGGGCGGTCGTCGCGGCCTTCACTGCGGCCGTAGCCGCCCCGGCGTTCTCCGCCCCGGTCGTCGCGGTTGTAGCCGCCTCGGCCCGAACGGTCGCCGTAGCCGCCGCCCTCGCGACGGCCGTAGCCGCCTCGTCGGTCATCTTCACCCTTGCGGGCGCGGCCGTCTTCAGCCACTAAATTCTCCCCCTCTATTCACCGCGACAAAACCAACCAAGTGTATGCCTCAGCTGACGACCTCGAACCCGGCGACGGTCTTCTTGCCGCGCCGGATCACTCCGTACTTGCCGTGGAGCAGGTCAGAGGGGTCGACGACCGTGCCGGGATCGCTCACCCGCACGTTGTTCAGGTAGGCCCCGCCCTCCTTCGCCGCGCGACGGGCCTCGCCCAGGCTCGCGACCACGCCGGACTCCTTCATCGCCTCGGCCACGGTGATGCCGGGCTTGGTGATCTCGGCCAGGCCGGCCTCCGCCAGCGCCGCGCGCAGCGTCGGTTCGGGCAGGTCCGCGAGCTCCCCGCGACCGAACAGTGCCTGGGAGGCGGCGATGACGTGCGCGGTCTCCTCCTCGCCGTGCAGCAGCGCGGTCAGCTCCTCGGCGAGGGCCTTCTGCGCGAGGCGCGCGGCGGGCTTCTCCGCGGTGGCCCGCTCCAGTTCCTCGATCTCCTCGTGCGACTTGAACGAGAAGTACTTGAGGTAGCGCACCACGTCGGCGTCGCCGGCATTGATCCAGAACTGGTAGAACGCGTACGGACTGGTCAGCTCGGGGTCGAGCCAGACCGCGCCGCCCTCGGTCTTGCCGAACTTGGTGCCGTCCGCCTTGGTCACGAGGGGGGTGACGAAGGCGTGCACGTGCTCGCCCGCGCGGCGGCGGATGTAGTCGACGCCTGCGGTGATGTTGCCCCACTGGTCCGATCCTCCGAACTGGAGGGTGCAGCCGTGGCGGCGGTGCAGCTCGAAGAAGTCGTTCGACTGGAGGAGCTGGTAGGAGAACTCGGTGAAGGAGATGCCGGACTCCAGGCGGGCCTTGACGACCTCGCGCGCGAGCATCTTCGAGACCGGGAAGTGCTTGCCGACGTCGCGCAGGAAGTCGATGACGTTCAGCTCGGAGGTCCAGTCGAGGTTGTTCACCGCGACCGCGCCGTTCTCGCCGTCGTAGGAGACGAAGGGCGCGAGCTGGGCGCGGATCTTCTCGACCCAGCCGGCGACGGTCTCGGGCGAGTTCAGGGTGCGTTCGGCGGTCTCCTTGGGGTCGCCGATCTGGCCGGTCGCGCCGCCCACGAGCAGCAGCGGGCGCAGCCCGGCGAGCTGCAGGCGGCGGGCGGTGAGCACCTGCATGAGGTGGCCGACGTGCAGGCTGACGGCCGTGGGGTCGAAGCCCACGTAGAAGGTCACCTGACCGGCGTCGATGTGCTCGCGGATCGCATCGGTGCCGGTCGAGTCCTGGATGAGGCCGCGCCAGGCGAAGTCGTCGAGAATATGCACGGCTTCATTGTGCCTTAGCGGCCGAAACGCTTTTCGCGGTCGCCGCCGTCACGTGGTCCGGCTCAACCGCGCCGCCGCGCGGGGCCCGACCCGCGGTCAGGCGTTCGCCGGGCGGCCCGTCTGACCCAGCGCGAGCGCGACCTCGATCTGGACGCGCAGCTCCAGTGCGGCGGCGATCTTCGACGCCTGCTTGGTGGGGCCGGTGCCCTCGGCCGCGACGGCGTCGCCGGTGCCGCGCATGCGGCCTTCGGCGCGGCAGATGAAGGTCCGCTCGTGCGCGGGCCCCTCGGTCGTGAAATCCCAGGCGAGGCGTTCGACGACGCCTCGGGCGGCGTAGATCTGGACGGCTTCGGCGGGGTTGACGGCGGCGTCGACGAGGAGCTTGCGCGAGGGTTCGGCGCGGGGCGCCGCGTCGGCGTCGCCCGAGGGGTCGGGGAGGCCGGCGAGGTGGGCGACGAGGGCCAGCGCGGCCTGGTTCCGGGCGTCTTTCTTGCTGCGCTGCAGGCGCTTGGGGGATTCGATCGCTTCGCCGTCGCAGTGGATGGCGACCTGGGCGGCGAAGAGCGGGCCTTCGTAGCCGGGGGCGTCCTCGACGGTCCACCGGACGTGCGTGTCGTTGCTGACCGGGCCGCCGAGGCGGTCCTGGAGGTAGACGTTGACGATCGACTGGGCCTGCTGGGGCTCGCGGGCGAGCTGCCGGTTCATGCGCTCGCGCAGCGGCGCGAACTCGCCCTGCCCGTAGAGGTAGACCGAGGCGAACTCGCGGAGCTGGAGTTCGCGGCGGTCGAAGCGGCGGGCGGCGTCCTCGGCGAGTCCGGCGGGGGTCTCGCCGCGTTCGATCGCGTATTGGAGGACGCGGGCGAACTGCTTGTAGGGCAGGGCGGCGAAGTCGGCGGCCTCCATCTGCCGCGCGGTCTGCTCGTGGGCCTTCTGCTTGAAGTACTCGGCCTTGGCACGGCGTTCCTCCTCGACGCGTTCGTTGACGTGCGTCGCGATGGCGCTCAGGTCGTCGAAGGCGTAGGGGCTGGGGTGGCCGAGGGCGGCCGCGAGGAGGATCCGCTGGGTGACCAGGTCGGGGTAGCGGCGGATGGGGCTGGTGGCGTGGGTGTACGCGGGCAGTTGGAGGCCGTGGTGGCCGTGGACGGTGGGCGCGTAGGTGGCGGCGCGGGCGATCATGCGCATACGGGTGCGGAGCATCTCGAAGGCGGCGTTGTCGCCGGTGGCGGCGATCGAGTCGAGTTCGTCGCGCAGTTCGGCGGGGTCGCCGGCGACGGCGGCGAGGCGGTGGTTGCGGAACAGGATCGGCAGGTCCCGGCTGACGGCCCACGCGGCGATCTGCGCGTTGGCGGCGATCATGAACTCCTGCACGATGATGTAGCCGGAGTTGCGTTCGGCGCTGTCGAGGCGGACGAGCTGGCCCTCCTCGTTGGTGGCGAAGCCGGAGAGCAGGTCGTAGAAGGCGAGGGCGCCGGCGTTGCGGCGGGCGGCGAGCATGGTCTGGGCGAAGCGCAGGGCGAGCGCGAGGGTGCCGTGGAGGGGGTGGGCGGGGTCGCCCGCGGCGGCCGCGGCCTCGCCGTGGGCCATGGCCCAGGAGCGGGTGAGGCGGCCGGGGCCGATCTCGGCGGTGATGACGCGTCCGGCGGCGTCGAGTCGCAAGTGGACCACGAAGGTGTCGTTGGCCCGGTCGGGTTCGAGCGAGGCGGCCTCGACGACCGGCGCGGGGAGCATGTGCTTGGTGTGGTCGGTGCGGTAGCGGGTGTGGACGCGGCGGTGGGCCTCGGTGTCGGCGCGGCCGCCGGTGCGGACGTGGTCGGCCACGCGGGCGATGTGGACCCAGACGTCGAAGCCGTCGCCGTCGGCCTCGATCCAGATGGCGTCGTCGCGGTCGACGGTGGTCGCGGCGTCGATCATGATCCCGGTTTCGGCTGGGTTGTAGTCGGCCAACTGCGCTCCTTCGTGGTCCAGCCGCAATGGTAACCGCAGCCACATGTTCGCTCGCCGGACGCCGCGGGGCGCGTCGCGGGCCGGGCGTTCACATGGTGAACACCCGGCCCGGTCGTGATCGGACGGCGGTGTCGGTCAGGGGCGCAGGTCCCAGGTCTCCAGGCGCCCGCACATGCCCCATTTGCGGGCGGGGTCGCCGCCGCTGCCGACGTGCGAGTCGCACAGGTGGGTCGCGTCGGCCTCGGCGAGGGCGTCCAGGTGGGCGCCGGTGGCGTCGGCCTGGGCCTTCGGCCCGTCGGCCCACAGCTGCCGCCAGGTGGCGGTGCGGTGGGCGACGAGCTGAGCGGCCTTGTCCCACAAGGGTTTCATGGCCGCGGGACCTTCGGCCTCGACGCGTTCGCGCAGGGCGAGGTAGCCCTCGACGGCGAGGTCGCGGCGGGCCCGGGCGGCCTCGCCGCGTTCGGTCTCCGTGAGGTCGGGCGCGGCCGGTGCGGCGGCGGCCGCCTGGTACGCCTCCGGGTCGGCGAGGGTCGCCTCGGGGAAGGTGAACACGGCGTCCCCGGCTTCGGGGATGCCCGCGTTCTGCATGACCACCACGAGTTCGAGGTCGCCCGAGATGTTCACGATCCGGTGGACCGTCCCGGGGGCGAACCACAGGACGGTCCCGCGGGCGAGGTCGCGGCGCTCGTAGCCGTTCCCCGAGAGGGTCTCGACCGCTCCGGCGCCGGCGGTGACCACGTAGCCCTCGGTGGAGGCGGTGTGCAGGTGCGGGCTGCCTCCCGCCTGCCCGTCCGCGGTGGGCCAGTCGTAGGCGGTGACGATGGAGACGGCGGTGCCGCCGGGGAAGCCGCTCATCGCTACCCCAGCCGGCCCAGTTCGGCGGCGGCGAGCGCGGCGGTCTTGGCCGCGCCTTCGACGCCGGTGTCGCCGTTGCAGATCGCGACGGCGTGGCGGAGCGTCACGGTGTCGCCGGGGGCCATCGGCAGCTCGGTGTCGAAGAACGGCGCGGGGCAGACCGCGGCGAACGGGGTCGAGCGGACGAACCACTTGACGGGCGCGCCGGGGTTCTCGGGGTGGTCGGTGAAGACCAGGGTCGAGGCGGCGTCGACGGAATCGTGCGCGCCGCGGAAGGCCAGCCAGTCCCCGCGAACGCCCATGAGCTCGTCGCCGCCCTCGCCGTCGGCGGTGTAGACGCGGCCCTCGGTGAAGGAGCGCGGTCCGCGCCAGAAGAGGCCGCCGTAGCCGGCGTTCTCGCGGCCCTCGGTGGTGGGGCTGCCCATGACGACCGTGTCGTCGGTGTCGTTGGTGAACGCGGTCGAGAACGAGAGGACCCACGTGTCGTCGGTGAGGACGGTGACGGCGAAGGCGCGCCGCTCGGAGAAGAAGTGGCGGCCTCCCTGGGTGATCCAGTCGAGGCGCTCGACCGCCTTGACGCCGTCCGCGTTCGCGTCGAGCTCGGTGAACTCTTGGTGGACCATGGAGCCGTCGTTCTGCTCGTCGACGTAGCCGAGGCCGCGGCGGAAGGTGCGCCCGCCCCAGAAGTTCTCGGGGCCGGCGTTCGGCAGCGACAGCGCGATGCCCTTGTGCCACACGTGGTCGTGCGGGCGGTACAGGCTCACCTGGTGCCCGGCGAGGTCGCGCAGCGGCTCGAAGTAGGGGCGGGGTGATTCGAACTGGTCGTTGTCGGGTCGGTAGACGTAGCGCAGGATCTCCAGGTCGCCCTTGGCGATCGAGAGCGCGGTGCCATTGTCGTCGAGTCGCAGCGTCATCGGTGTTCTCTCCACTCTTGGTTCGGGAAGGGCGTCACTTGCGGTCGGGCCAGGGGGCGCCTGAGCCGTCCATGCGCTGGTAGAACGGCGAGGTCGGGTCGATCTCCCCGGCGCGGACGCGCGCACCGGTGAAGGCGGAGGCGTAGATCGCGGCGAGGAGTTCGAGGGTGCGGCGGGCGTCCTCGATGCCGACCGGCGGGGCGGTCTTGCCGTCGAGGGCGTCGGCGATGCGGGTGAACTGGGCGCCGTGGCCGGAGGCCTGGCCGCGCGGTTCGCCGTCCCAGGCGCGCTTGATCTCCTCGGCGGCGGACTCGAGCGGGTGGATCGACCAGTGGTCGTCGCCGTAGCCGTAGAGGTGGTCGAGCTCGACGGTGGCGTTGTCGAAGTCGAGGCGGATCTGCGAGACCTCGCGCGGGCTGAGCAGCGAGTTGGTGATGACGACCGAGGCGCCGGACTCGAGGGTGACGATCGCGTGGGAGACGTCCTCGGTGTTGGTGTCGCGGCGGTGGCGGTGCGCGGTGGCGACCACTTCGGACCAGGGGCCGACGAGGGAGAGCAGCGTGTCGATCTGGTGGATGCCGTGGCCCATGGTGGGGCCGCCGCCCTCGGTCTCCCAGCGTCCGCGCCATTCGACCGCGAAGTACTCGGGGGCGCGGAACCAGAGGGTGTCGCACTTGCCGACGGCGAGCTTGCCGAGCACGCCGGAGGCCATCATGTTGCGGACCCGCTCGGCGGCCGAGCCGAAGCGGTGCTGCGAGATGAGCGCGAAGTCGGCCGTCGAGGCGGCCGCGGCGGCGGCGATCCGGTCGAACTCGGCGAGACTCAGGGCCGCGGGCTTCTCGCAGACGACGCCGACGCCGGCTTCGAGTGCGGCGATCGCCCCGGGAGCGTGGGCCACCGGCGGCGTGCAGAGGTCGACGAGGTCGAGCGTCTCGGCGGCGAGGAGCTCCTCGATCGAGGCGTAGCCGTTCGCGACGCCGAACCGCTCCCGGAACGCGTCGAGGCGGTCGGTGTCGGGGTCGACGGCCGCGACGAGGTCGATGCGGCCTTCGCAGTGCCGACGCAGCTCTTCGGCGTGCAGGTGGGCGATGCCGCCGGTGCCGACGACGGCGAGGCGGTAGGGGGAGGACACAGTGGACTCCTTCTCCGGGGAGGATCTGTAAACGCTTTCCGGCTTCGCTGACAATACTAGCCGAGGACCGATTCGACAGTGACCTGGGTCTCCAACGCACGGGTTCCCGGCTCCAGGCGGCGGGTGCCCGTCACCTCGACCTCGACGGCGCCGGCCACGTCGGCGGCCGACCGGGCCAGGCGCAGTTCGAGCCGACCGGCCTCGACGACCCAGCCGCCGTCGCCGCCGACGAACGCGGCGAGCTCGACCGGCATCGCGAAGCGGACCTCGCGGGCCTCGCCGGGGCCGAGGTCGAGCCGGGCGAAGCCGACCAGGCGCTGCACGGGCCGGACCACGGAGGCCACCGGGTCGTGGAGGTACAGCTGCACGACCTCGGAGCCGTGCCGGTCACCGGCGTTGCGCACGCGCACGGCGGTCTCGACGGCCCCTTCCGGACCGACCTCCGGCCCGGAGAGCAGCCTCGGCGCGTCCCAGGCGAACTCGGTGTAGGACAGGCCGTGCCCGAAGACGTAGCGGGGCGTGGGATCGACCGTGGAGACCGAGGAGCGGCGGGCCAGTTCGGGCCCGAGGTAGGTGGCGGGGGGCGAGTCCGGGCGTGCCGGGACCCCCGCGGGCAGGCGCCCTGCGGGCTCGGCCGCGCCCGTCAGCACGGCGCTGATCGCGCCCGCGCCCTCCTGGCCGGGCAGGAAGGCCTGCACGATCGCCGCGGCCCGGTCGGGGGCCGTGCCGAGCGCGTACGGGCGGCCGGAGATCACGACGACCACGGTGGGGGTGCCCGAGTCGAGGACCGCTTCGAGCAGTTCCGCCTGGCGGCCCGGCAGGGCGTGGGAGGGCGCGTCGCAGCCCTCGCCGGAGGTGCCGCGGCCGAAGAGGCCCGAGCGGTCGCCGACGGCGACGACGGCGAGGTCGGCCGCGGCGGCGGCGTTCGCGGCGGCGGCGATCTCCTCGTCCGCGGCGTCGAGGACGGTGCCCCCGGCGACGTGCTCGACGGCCGCGCCGGGCAGCGAGGCGGCGAGCGACCGGGCGAGCGTGTCGATGGCGACGCCCATGTCGACGTGCGGGTACGGGTCGTCGGGGTCGAGCTCGTCGGCGTCGTTGCGGCCGTGGTGGTTGGGGAAGGCGTAGCAGCCGAGCATGACGGCCTTGTCGTCGGCGACCGGGCCGACCAGGGCGATCCGGCCCGGCTCGCCGCGCAGCGGCAGCGTGCCGTCGTTCGACAGCAGCACGATCGACCTGCGGGCCACCTGGGCCGCGAGCGCGCGGGCCTCGGGCGGGTCGAGGTCGATGGGCCCGTCGGCCTCGGCGACCTCCTCGAGCAGGCCGAGACTGATCTTCTGGGTCAGGACGCGTTCGACGGCGCGGTCGACCGCGTCCTCCTCGATCTGCCCGGCGGCCACCGCGTCGCGCAGGGGCGCGCCGTAGCAGTCCACACTGGGCAGTTCGACGTCGAGGCCGCTCCCCAGGGCCAGCACGGCGGCGTGCGAGCGGTCGGCGGCGACGCCGTGGAGGGAGTTCAGGAAGTTGACGCCGAAGTAGTCGGAGACGATGGTGCCCTCGAAGCCCCACTCGTCGCGCAGGATGCCGGTGAGCAGGCGGGGGTTGGCGTGGGCGGGGACGCCGTCGTTGGCCGCGTAGGAGGGCATGACGGAGCCGGCGCGGCCGATGCGCACGGCCATCTCGAAGGGGGTCAGATAGGTCTCGGCGAACTGCCGGTCGCCCATGAAGACCGGTCCGAAGTTGCGGGCGGCGTGTGAGGCGGAGTAGCCGGCGAAGTGCTTGAGGGTGGCGATGATCCCGGCGTCCTGGAGGCCCGCCACATAAGCGGTGCCGAGGATCCCGGTGAGGTAGGGGTCCTCCCCCATCGTCTCCTCGGTGCGGCCCCAACGGGAGTCGGCGACGACGTCGAGGACGGGGGCGAGTCCCTGATGGACGCCGACCGCGCGCATGGAGGCGCCGATCTGCCGGGCCATGGCGCCCACGAGTTCGGGGTCGAAGGTCGCGCCCCAGGCGAGCGCGGTCGGGAAGATCGTGGCGCCGCGGGCCATGAAGCCGGTGAGGCACTCCTCGTGGGCGAGGGCGGCGATGCCGAAACGGCTGGAGGAGCGGATGCGGCGCTGGAGCGAGGCGAGGTTGGCGGCGCCTTCGGCGGCGTCCACGGGGGCCGAGCCGAAGGGGCGCGTCAGCTGGCCCAGTCCGTGCGCGACGGCCTCGTCCTCGGTGACGCCGCCGGTCTGCTCGCTCTGATGCGGGGCCATGTCGCCGGCGTCGGCGTCGACCCCCCGCCACAGGCTCGACAGCTGCGCGCACTTCTCTTCGAGGGTCATCCGCTTGACCAGACCGGCGGCCCTCTCGGCCGCTTCCGCGGGGGTGTCGGTGTCCATGCTGCTCCACTCAAGCGGCCCGAGGCACAGGCAGTGCTGATGCCGGCCGATAGTTTCTGAAACTTTTCTGATCGTTTTCGATACAGGTTCGCACACCATAACATTGATGACGGCCTACTTCTAGCGGCAATTTGCGCGTGGGATGCGTTTGCCCGGACTCGCGAAACAAGGCCTTCTCTCGAAACTTTCGGACGGAATCCGGGATGCCGGAGCCACCGCTATAGGATGTCCTGGCTACATTTGAATGAACGACCAGGAGGACCCTTGAGCGAAGCCGAACACGGGCGCATCACGATCCGCGCCATCGCCGACGAGGCCGGCGTCAGCGTGCCGACGGTCTCGCGCGTCATCAACGGCCGCTCGGACGTCGCCCCCGAGACCCGCAAACGCGTTGAGGACCTCCTCAACGAGCGCGGCTACCAGCGCCGCCGCTCCACGCGCGTCGCCAGCCGGGCGCGACTGGTCGACCTGGTCTTCAACGAACTCGACAGCCCCTGGGCCGTGGAGATCATCCGCGGCGTCGAGGACGCCGCCCACGCCGCGGGCGTGGGCACCGTCGTCTCGGCCGTGCACCGCCGCCGGGCCTCCACCGAGCAGTGGCTGGACAACCTCCGGACGAGGGCCTCGGACGGCGTGATCCTGGTCGTCTCCCAGCTCGCCTCGCCGATCCTGGAGCAGCTGCGGCACCTGGGCGTGCCGCTGGTCATCCTCGACCCCTCGGGCGGGCCCACCATGGACGCCCCGGCGATCGGCGCGACCAACTGGGCGGGCGGCCTGGCCGCGACCGAACACCTGATCTCCTTGGGCCACCGCAAGATCGGCTTCATCCACGGCCCCAAGCACGTCCTGTGCTCCCGGGCCCGCTTCGACGGCTACCGGGCCGCGCTGGAGGCGGGCGGCATCGAGTACGACCCGGGCATGGTCTACAACGGCGACTTCTACCACCAGTCGGGCTTCGACGCGGCGCGGTCGCTGCTGGCCCTGCCCGAGCCCCCGACGGCGATCTTCGCGTCCTCCGACCAGATGGCCTTCGGCGCGTACGAGGCGATCCGCCAGGCCGGCCTGCGCATCCCGCAGGAGATCAGCGTCGTCGGCTTCGACGACCTCCCCGAGTCGCGCTGGACCTCCCCGCCCCTGACGACGGTGCGCCAACCGCTCGCCGAGATGGGCGCGCTGGCGGCCAGGACGGTCCTGGAGATGGCCACCGGCAACGAGATCGACTCCCCGCGGCTCGAACTCGCCACCGAACTCGTGGTCAGGGAGTCCACCGCCCGGCTGACCCGCTGAGCGTCCCGGCGCCGGTCCCGCGGGATCAGGCGCCGGGGATGCCGTCGTTCGCCAAGGGGACCGGCGCGGCCTCGACCTCCGTCACCCTGCCCACGTTCACGTGGTAGGTGGTGCCCTCGTAGTCCTGGACGCCGCCGGTGATCGTCGCGATGCCGACCGTCTGGTAGCCGGCGTGGTTGTCGTCGCTGTAACCCAACGGGACGATGCCGTTGCCGAGGATCTCGCCCGACTCGACCGCGGCCACCAGGGACTCGCGGGTCGGGTCCTCGCCCGCGGCGGCGAGGGCCTCGGCGAACAGGTAGCCGACGCTCATGCCGAAGACGGTGTTGCCGGTGAACGGCGCGCCGTCGTTGTACTCCTCGTTGATCCGCTCGAACAGCGCGACCCACTCCCCGTCAGGACTGAACGGCAGGTAGTTGACGCTCACCATGCCCTCCAGCAGGGCCGGTCCGGTCTCCTCCCCCAGGTACTGCACCAGCGTCGGGTAGTCGGCGCCCGAGGAGGAGACGTACCACTGCGGGAACCACTCCATCTGCGCGGCCGTGCCGACCGCCATCGCGGTGAACCCGTTGATGGTGCCGAGGATGTTGACCTCGCACTCGGCCTCCATGAGCTTGAGGATGCTGCCGGTGAGGTCATCGCTCGAGGTCGAGTACAGCTGGATCTCGCTGATCGCGTTGCCGCCCACGACGGTCTCGACGCCTTCGAGGATGCCCTGCCCGTAGTCGTCGTCCTGCCCGAGGACGCAGATCTTCGCGTCCGGCTGCTGATCGACCGCGTACTGGGCCAGCGCGGCGCCCTCGGTCACGTACTCGGCGTTGAAGCCGAAGGTGTTGGGGTAGACGTGGGGCTGGTTCCAGACGCGCGAGCCCGAGGAGATGAACAGGTCGGGCACGCCCTCGTCGTCGAGGTAATCGAGCACCGCCGAGTGCGTGGGAGTCCCCAGGCCGTTGACGATGGCGAAGACCTCGTCCTCCTCGACCAGCTCGGCCACCGTCTCCTGCGTCTTGACCGGGTCGTAGGCGTCGTCCCTGACGAGGTACTGGATGCGGCGCCCGTTGATGCCGCCGTTGTCGTTGACGTACTCGAAGTAGGCCGCGGTGGCCGCCGAGATCGCCGCGTACCCGGCCGCGGCCGGACCGGTCAAAGGCTGGTGGGTGCCGATCGTGACCGTCGTATCGGTGACGCCGGGCGTCGCCTCCTCGCTGGGCCCCGAGCAGGCCACGAGCGTCATCGACGCCACCGTGGCCAGGACCGCCACGGCCGACGCTGTTGCGGGGGTGCGCATGCCGTTCACCTCGATGTTGTTCGCCGCCGACAGGACGCGCAGTGCTGCGTGCGCGCAGGGGTGAAGCGAAATGCTACGTGCATTCGGCGGCCCGCGGGGTCCGTCGACCTGCCGGAACAACATACGTCACATCGAGGAGCGCCGATATGTCAGGCGCTGAGGAGAGCCGTCCCGTGCGTGGCCGTATCGCGGTTTGCGGTACGGCCGGGCGTTCGGGGCGGCATCGTCGCTCTCTCAGGCGTTGGGGGCGACCTCGGTGCCCGCGCCGCGTTTGCGGGGTTTCACCGCTTCCCGGACCGCTTCGGGGACCGCGTCGAGACCGAGGGGCACGAGACCGGCGTCGGCGATGAGGGCGAGATCGTCCTTCGCGGCCTGGCCCTCACTGGTCAGGTAGTCCCCGAGGAAGATCGAGTTCACGATCTGCAGCGCCACACCCTGCATCTGCCGCAAGTGGACCTCGCGGCCGGCCGCGAGGCGGACCTCCGCCGCGGGGTTGGCCAGGCGCACCATCGCGAGGATGCGCAGGCACCGGCGCGGATCGAGCTCCCACTTGCCCTCCAGCGGCGTGCCCTCGAAGGGCAGCAGGAAGTTCACCGGAATCGAGTCCACATCGAGCCCCCGCAGACCCAGCGCGACCGACACCAGGTCGGCGTCCGACTCCCCCATCCCCGCGATGAGACCCGAGCAGGGCGAGAGTCCCGCGCCGTGCGCGGCGTTCACCGTGTCCACCCGGTCGGCGAAGGTGTGCGTCGAGCAGATCTCGGCGTACGAGTCCTCCGAGGTGTTCAGATTGTGGTTGTAGGCGTCCGCGCCGAGCCCGGCGAGGCGCTCGGCCTGGCCCTCCTTGAGCAGCCCCAGGCACGCGCACACCTCGACCCCCGGCGCGGCGTTCTTCACCGCCGCGATCGTCTTGCCCACCCGCTCGACGTCCATATCGGTCGGACCGCGTCCGCTCGCGACCAGGCACACCCGCGAGGCCCCGCCCGCGACCCCGGCCGCGGCCTGCTCGGCCGCCTGCTCGGGGCTCAGCCACGTGTACTTGAGGACGTCGGCCTTCGAGCCGAGGCGCTGGGAGCAGTAGTTGCAGTCCTCCGGGCACAGCCCGCTCTTGAGGTTCACGAGGTAGTTGAGCTTGACCGTGTTCCCGAAGTGGCGGAAGCGAAGCCGGGCGGCGGCGGCCACCACGTCCATGAGCTCGGCGTCCGCGCTCGCCAGCACCGCCTCCAGGTCGGCGGCGGCCGGGTCCGCCCCCGCGTCGGCGGCGGCGGACAGGCGGCTGAGGGCTTCGTGCACTGCGGTCATGGCAAAAATCTTGCCACAGCGCCGCGGCGGGGAACCTTTCGCATGGTTCAGGGGAATTGCGCGCAAATGACCTCCGGACGTCACGCTCGGACCGGAGCGTCGCGATCCGCCTACACTTGCTACAGTGGGTGGTCGGTGCTGCGAAGAACGCTGCAGGCTGGATCTCCTGCTCGCGTTTCGAACGACGAACCGCTGAAACCTTCCGGAGAGAACCAACCGTGCCGATCGCACCTGGACAACCGGCGTTGATCGCCGTCGCAGTCGCGACCCTCTGGGCCCAGCCCTCGGCCCCTGGACCGGAGGACCGACTCGCCCTCGGCGTGCCTTCGGCCATCAGGGAATGGGTCGCCCGGCTCACCAACGACATCCGCGCCCACGGCCTCAAGGGGCGTGTGCGGACGCAGTGCCTCCTCGGGACCCCCGTCGACGTCCTCCAGATCACCGACGGCTGGGCCCAAGTGGCCTGCCCGGCGCAGGAGACCTCCGGGTGGCTGCCGATCGACCAGCTCGTCTACCCCGCCGAGGGCGACGCGGAAGGGGTCGAGCACCTCGTCAGCGCCACCGCGACCGCGGTCCGGGACGAACCGGGCGGCGACGTCGCCATCCCCGGCGTGACCCTGGGGACCCGTCTGCGGGTCGTCGGCAAGCCCTACCGGGGCTGGGTGCCCGTGGCCCTGCCGGGCCCGCGGCAGCCCGGCTGGGTGCCCCAGCGCGACCTCGCCGCCGAGCCCGTGTCCGCGGCGTCCTCGACCGGCGTGATCGCCGCCGGGCTCGACGCGGTGAAACTCGCCCAGCAGCTCCTGGAGATCCCCTACCTGCACGGCGGCGTCAGCGCCTACGGGATCGACTCCCCGGGGCTGGTGTGGATCGTCTACCGCCAGCTCGGGATCGACGTGCCGCGGTTCAACGAGGCGCTCATCGACATCGGCGAGTCGGTCGACTTCGAGGACCTGCACCCCGGCGACCTGGTGTTCATCGAACACGGCGGCGACCCGAAGACCCCGGCGATCATGGCCGAGCGGGGCCAGACGGACCTGCCGGAGGTCATCTTCTCCTCCCCCGTCTACGGCAAGGTCGTCGTCGAGTCCCTCAAGGACTCCGAGCTGACCCAGATCACCGCCTGCCGCCGCCTGCCGGTGCGAGTCTGAGGGCCCGTTCCCGCGACGCGCCGCACGAGCGGCACCGGCACGGCGAACCCCGCCGGCGGCTCCGACCGGGCCCGAGAACGAAACGGCCCGCCGCCCCTTCCCATGGGCGGCGGGCCGTTGCCGTTCCGCTTACTTCTCGGCGACCGCCACCGCGGGGGCGGAGGGCTCGTCCAGCACGGCTTCGGACTCCGCGAAGAGCTCCTTCCAGGTCTTCCCCTCGCGATGCAGCAGGACCCCGTTGGCGATGACGACCGCGGCGAG
This sequence comes from Glycomyces sp. TRM65418, assembly GCF_019710475.1. Classification (GTDB taxonomy): domain Bacteria; phylum Actinomycetota; class Actinomycetes; order Mycobacteriales; family Micromonosporaceae; genus Glycomyces. The sequence continues at coordinate 116,433 of NZ_JAJFAX010000001.1, forward strand.
CACGCCGACGATGACGCCGAGCGAGAGCGCGGTCGGAACGTGCGGCAGCCACTCGATGTGGTGCCCGCCGTTGATGAACGGCAATTGGTTCTCGGCCAAGCCGTTCATGACGAGCTTTACGCCGATCCAGCCGAGGATCGCGGACAGGCCCAGCGCGAGGAACTTCAGCGACTTGAGCATCGCGGCCAGCAGGAAGTAGAGCTGGCGCAGGCCGAACAGCGCGAAGATCGTCGCGGTCCACACCAGGTACGGCTCTTGCGTGAGGCCGAAGATCGCCGGGATCGAGTCGAGCGCGAACAGGATGTCGGTCGAGCCGATCGCAAGCATCGCCAGCAGCAGCGGAGTCGCGTAGCGGAGCCCGTCGATCCGGGTCAGCAGCTTGCCGCCGTGGTACTCCTTGCTGACGCGCATCTTCGACTCGGCGAACTTCATGAACCTGGAGGGTTCGTACGCCTCGTCGTCGCCCTTGTCGCGGAGCAGGCCCACGGCCGTCCAGATGAGGATCGCACCGAAGATCAGGAAGACCCAGCTGAACCGCTCGACGAGGACGGAGCCCAGCGCGATGAAGATGCTGCGCAGGGCGATCGAGAGCACGATGCCGACCAGGAGCACCCGCGACTGGAGCGGTTCGGGTACCCGGAAGGCCTGGATGATGAGGAGGAATACGAAGAGATTGTCGACCGACAGGGCCTTCTCGGTGAGAAACCCGGCGAGGAACTGGCCCCCGTACGTGCTGCCCTGCGTCCAGAACATGACGCCGGCGAAGACGAAGGCGGCGGCGATGTAGACGCCTGACCAGGTGGCCGCTTCACGCAGGCCGGGACGGTGGGGATTACGGATCGCGCTTGTCAGATCCAGGACCACGACCGCCGCGAGCACGATGAGCGTGAGGGCCCAGACCCAAGGTGGGAGTTCCAATGTGTTGCCTTCCGCATGACTCTGGATGGTCACATGGTCTCTCCCGATCCTCGCGGACCAGCGCCACCGGGGACCGCTCAGGATCCCGTGCATTGACGACGACGCTAACAGCGGCAAGCGCTGCAGGATACTCCCCACAAACCTGATGATGATCGAACTGAACCAGTCTGCCTGCTCGAACCCGACTTGTCATCAGTCAGATTTGTGACTTCACTCTCGACGCCGTTCCAGGGGATTCCGACGCGGTGAAAGCTGTGGGAGGCTCCGCGCATGGTTCTGGAAGTCGCTGAAATCAAGATCACCCCCGGTCGGGAAGACGCTTTCAAGGAGGCCTATCGCCAGGCCCGGGAGTTCGTGCGGGTCTCCCCCGGGCTGCGCTCGATGCGCATGACCCAGGGCGTGGAGAACCCGAGCCGGTTCGTGCTCCTCATCGAATGGGACTCGGTCGAGGCCCACGATCAGGGCTTCCGCGAGACGGACCGGTTCCCGAAATGGCGTGAGGCCATCGGGCCGTTCTTCGCCGAGCCTCCGTTCGTGGAGCACGTCGTCGACGTCGATTGAGCGATGGGGGCGGGCGCCGGTTCGGCGGCCGGAGACCGCCCGCCGTATGCAGTCGTGCGCTGCGCGGTCTGGTGGAGGTGCCCGAGCGCGCGAGTCAGCCCGCGACCCGAGCGTTTCGGCGGTCCCCTGCCGACCGTCTCACCTACACCAAAACCGGGGCAAGCCTGACACAGGGAGCCAACCGACTCAAGAAGCGAGTTCTGTCCCGTGGACGACTCAGGCCCCGGCCTGGTCGATCTCGCGGAGCTCCCGCTTGAGGTCGGCGATCTCGTCGCGGTAGGCGGCGGCCAGTTCGAAGCGCAGCTCCCTTGCGGCGGCGAGCATCAGGTCGTTGCGCTCCTCCAGCTGCTTGAGGATCTCCGAGCGGACCTTGCCGGCGCCCTTCTCCTGCTTGCCCTTCGGCAGCTCCGCCCACGGGTCGTGCTCGACCAGGTCCTTGGTCTCGGCCGCCGTGTCGTACAGGTCCTCCATGATGTCGCCGATGCGCTTGCGCAGCGGCTGCGGGTCGATGCCGTGCTCGAGGTTGTAGGCGATCTGCTTCTCGCGGCGGCGGTCGGTCTCGTCGAGCGCCGCCTTCATCGAGTCGGTGAGGTTGTCGGCGTACATGAGGACCGTGCCCGAGACGTTCCGGGCCGCGCGGCCGATGGTCTGGATCAGGGAGGTCGCCGAGCGCAGGAAGCCCTCCTTGTCGGCGTCGAGGATCGCCACGAGCGAGACTTCGGGCAGGTCGAGGCCCTCCCGGAGGAGGTTGATGCCGACCAGCACGTCGTAGTCGCCGCGCCGCAGCTCCCCGAGCAGCTCGACCCTGCGGAGCGTCTCGACCTCCGAGTGCAGGTACCGCACCCGGATGCCGTTGTCCATGAAGTAGTCCGTGAGGTCCTCGGCCATCTTCTTGGTCAAGGTGGTCACGAGGACGCGCTCGTTCTTGGCGGCCCGCTCGTTGATCTCGTGCATGAGGTCGTCGATCTGGCCCTTGGTGGGCCGGACCTCCACGTGCGGGTCGACCAGGCCGGTGGGGCGGATGACCTGCTCCACGAACTGGCCGTTCGTCTGCGCCATCTCCCACTTGCCGGGGGTGGCCGAGAGGTACACGCTCTGTCCCACGCGCTCGCGGAACTCGTCGAAGCGCAGCGGGCGGTTGTCCATCGCGCTGGGCAGTCGGAAGCCGTAGTCCACGAGGTTGCGCTTGCGTGAGGCGTCGCCTTCGTACATCGCGCCGATCTGCGGGATGGTCTGGTGCGACTCGTCGACGATGGTGACGAAGTCCGAGGGGAAGTAGTCGAGCAGCGTGTGCGGCGGGGTGCCCGGCCCGCGGCCGTCGATGTGCCGCGAGTAGTTCTCGATGCCGTTGCAGGTGCCGATCTGGCGCATGTTCTCCAGGTCGAACACGGTGCGCATCCGCAGCCGCTGCGCCTCCAGGAGCTTCCCCTGGTGCTCCAGCTCGGCGAGGCGCTCCTCGAGCTCGACCTCGATGTCGCGGATCGCGCGGGCCATCCGCTCGTTGCCGGTGGCGTAGTGCGAGCCGGGGAAGATGAGCACCCGGTCGACCTCGCGGATCACGTCGCCGGTGAGCGGGTGCAGGTAGTAGAGCCGGTCGATCTCGTCGCCGAACATCTCGATGCGGATCGCCAGCTCCTCGTAGGCCGGGATGATCTCGATCGTGTCGCCGCGGACCCGGAAGGTGCCGCGGGTGAAGGCGAGGTCGTTGCGGCCGTACTGGACGTCCACGAGCCGCCGCAGCAGCTTGTCGCGGTCCCATTCCTGGCCGACGGCCACCTCGGTGGCCTGCTCCAGGTACTCGGCCGGCGTGGCGAGGCCGTAGATCGCCGAGACCGTCGCGACCACGACCACGTCGCGGCGCGTGAGCAGCGAGTAGGTGGCGCGGTGGCGGAGCCGCTCGACCTCCTCGTTGATCGAGGCGTCCTTCTCGATGTAGGTGTCGGACTGCGCGACGTACGCCTCGGGCTGGTAGTAGTCGTAGTAGGAGACGTAGTACTCGACCGCGTTGTTCGGGAGCAGCTCGCGCAGCTCCTTCGCCAGCTGCGCGGCCAGGGTCTTGTTGTGGACCATCACGAGCGCGGGCCGCTGGAGCTTCTCGATGAGCCACGCGGACGTGGCCGACTTGCCGGTGCCGGTCGCGCCGAGGAGGACCACGTCCCGTTCGCCGCGGTGGATGCGTTCGGTCAGCTCGGCGATCGCCGTCGGCTGGTCGCCGGACGGCTCCCAGTCGCTGACCACCTCGAAGCGCCCATCGGCGCGCGGAATATCGAATGCCACGGCCCAACCGTAGCGCCGGGGTACGACACTCCTCCACCGCATTCGCGTCCCCGGGCCGGTGACTTTTCACGGCCCGACTCGTTTGACCATCCGTGAGCTCTAGTACCGCAGTTCCCTGGAAATCGGCCCTCATGTGGGTCACGGCCGTCATCGCCGCGATCGCCCTGGCCGGGTGGTTCGCCGTCTCGTGCGGTCCGACCGACGCGAACGCCGAGCGGCCCGTCAGCGAGGAGGAGGCCGCGCTGCTGGCGGGTATGCGCGAGCGCAACCACGACGCCGATCCGGTCGCGGTGCGCATGAGCGTGCCGATGGACGGCGAGACGGTGATCGCCGACGGCTACCTCGACTGGCGGCTGCCGATGCTGTACGCGCGCGTGCCGGACGCCGAGGGCGACCACCGGCTGGTCCAGGCCGTCCCGGGTCTCGTCGCCACCCGAGCCGACGACGAGGCGGCGTTCGCCGAGCTGCGGGTCCCCGAGGACGGCTGGACGACCCGGCAGATGCTGTCGGGCGCGGGCACGCCCCTGGAGACCACGTTCGACATCCTCGCCTCTTCGCTGTTCACGCTGACCGCCGAGCAGGCCGACGACCCGGCGGTGTTGGGGGCGCAGGCCACCTGGCGCGAGGAGGGGGTCATCGACGGCGAGCCCGTCGACTCCTTCCGAGCGCCGATCATGGTCGAGTCCGACGAGCGGGGAGCGAGCCCGGAGGCCCTGTACTCGCTCGACGAGGAGGGGAACCTCCGCCGCTTCCAGGTGAACACCGGCGAGGAGAGCCTCTCGGCGGTGGACTTCCTGCGCGACGTCGGCTTCGACCCCACGGCCCTGGTGCCCGTGGACCTCCTCGGCGGTCCCGCGATCGAGCCGAGCGCGGTCGACGAGGACCTCGCCGCCGTCATCGCGGCGGTGCGGGAGCGGAACTGGTCGCGGTCGGCCACCGTCGAATTGACCGTGCCGACCGCCGACGGGCAGATCACGACGGGCACCGGCTCGATCGACTGGCGCACGATGACCGCGTACCTGCACCTCACCGACGCCGCGGGGCAGCGGCTGTTCTTGGCGCGGCCCGGCGGCTACGCGACCCTCCCGGTCGACGACGGCGAGCTGCCCGAAACCCCGCCCGCCGAGGGGTGGGCGGCCCATGCGCTCACCGACGAGGACGTCGCCGAGACCTTCGGTCCGGTCGAGTCGCTCGTGTACCGGCTCCTGGAGATGAGCGCCGAGGAGGCCGAGGACGCGGAGGCGATCGCCGAGTCGGCGTTCCTGCTGCGGGTCGACGAGACCGACGGGGGTCCGGTGCAGGTCGTCGAGTTCCCCGTGGCGGGCGACGCCGAGGCGGCCGTGGGCCGGTCGGCGTTCCGCTATCACCTCAGCGACGAGCGGCTCAGCGAAGTGGAGATGGTGTCCTACTTCGGGGTCGCCAGCGCCGAACTGGCCTACGAGGACTATCCGATGGTCGAGATCCCTTGGGCCGTGAGCGAACAGATCGGGTGAGCCGGTCGGAGCGCCTCCGGCTGCGATGAGCGGGACGTGCGGCCGCACCGATGCGTGAGCGCTCCGGTGCGGCCGGTCGATGAGCAATAGGCGCGCAGGACGCGACGCGGCTGAGGCGTTCGCGCGAGGCGGCGGGTCGGTCGCGCAGCGCGGGACCCGGCGCGGACGTGTCGACGGGTCCGGCCGTTCGGCCGGGCCCGTCGGTTCTCGCCTCCGCTAGCAGACCGGGGGCTGCCAGCCGGTCTCGGCGGCCCAGCGGTTCGCGCGCGGCCAGGCCTCGCGGTCGAACCACGGTTCCTTGGCCTCGGTGTAGCCGGTGGTGGAGTCGACCTTCGCGGCGAGCACGCCCTTGGCCTGGGCGTAGTCGGCCCGGGAGGTCGCGTCGGCGCGCATCCAGTCGCGGAACAGCAGGGCGAACCGCTGGCCGGGGCTGTCGATGGGCCGGAAGTGGACGTGGGCGATGTTGCCGGGGTCGGCGTAGCCGTAGAAGCGCTTCTCCCAGTCGGCTTCGTCCGGGTACTCGGGCTTGGGCGAGTCGTGGAGGACGCGGCCGAAGAATCCGGCTTCGCCGAGGTCGTCGGCGAAGGCGTCCACGATCCGCAGGGACACGACGGTCACCTGGATGTCGATGACGTCCTTCGCGGGGAGCCCCGCGACGGCGGTGGAGCCGACGTGGTCGATGCGGACGGCGCTGGGGCCGAGGACGCGGCGGAGTCGGGCGGCGAGGCGTTCGAAGCGCCGGGGCCAGGCCGGGTCGGATTCGACGAACTGGAGTTTCTCGGGCCGTGTTTCCGCGCGGCCGGCGAGCAGGTTGTCGGCGTAGGGGACGATGCGCTCCTCCCAGAGCATGGTCACGCGGTGCTCCAGCTCGTGGAGCCCGTCGCGGTTGTCGAGGACGACGTCGCAGACCTCGCGGCGCTCCGCGTCGGAGGCCTGGGCGTCGATGCGTCGGAGGGCGTCGGCGCGGGACAGGCCCCGCTCGGCGAGGCGTTCGAGCCGGAGCTCTCGCGGCGCCTCCACGTCGATGTTGAGATGGAAGCCGGGTGCCTGGCCGGTCTCGGCCAGGAGCGGGATGTCTTGGACGACGATGGCGTCCGCGGGCTGGGCGTCGGTGAGTTCGCGGGCGCGGGCGCGGACGCGCGGATGGACGATCGCCTCCAGTTCGGCCCTCGCGGCCGGATCGGAGAAGACGGTCTTGGCGAGTTCGGCGCGGTCGAGCGAGCCGTCGGCGGTGAGCACGTCGGGGCCGAAGCGGGAGACCACCGCGGCGAGTCCTTCGGTGTTCGGGGCGACGACTTCGCGGGAGAGGGCGTCCGCGTCGATGACGCGGGCGCCGAGTTGCGACAGCTTCGCTGCGACCGTGCTCTTACCGGCTCCGATGCCACCGGTCAATGCGACTTTAAGCACAAGTAAAACACTACCCGCCCCAGGCGAACAGCCTGGGACGGGCAGTGGTCTGTCAGTTGAAAGAGTGACGGGTGCTAGTTGCCGGCGAGCTTCTCGCGGAGTGCCGCGAGCGCCTCGTCGGTGGCCAGCGTGCCCTGGGGCTCGGCGGGAGCCGACTTCTTCTCAGAGGTCGTCTTCTTGGGGCCCTTCTCACCCTTGGGGGCGGCTTCGCCCTCGGCGGGCTTGGCGGGGGCCTCGGTGATGACGCGCTCGGCGATCTGCTTGCCGTGCTCCTCCCAGCGGGTGCGGGCCTCGGCGTACTGCCGCTCCCACTCCTCGCGGGCCTCGTCGAAGCCTTCCATCCACTCGCCGGTCTCCGAGTCGAAGCCCTCCGGGTAGATGTAGTTGCCCTGGTCGTCGTACTGCGCGGCCATGCCGTACAGCGTCGGGTCGAACTGCTCCTCGTTCTCGACGAAGGCCTCGTTGGCCTGCTTGAGGGAGAGCGAGATCCGGCGGCGGTCCAGGTCGATGTCGATGACCTTGACCATGGCGTCGGAGCCGACCTTGACGACCTGCTCGGGCACCTCCACGTGGCGCTCGGCCAGCTCGGAGATGTGCACCAGGCCCTCGATGCCGTCCTCGACGCGGACGAACGCGCCGAACGGGACGAGCTTGGTGACCTTGCCCGGGACGATCTGGCCGATCGCGTGGGTGCGGGCGAACTGGCGCCACGGGTCTTCCTGGGTCGCCTTCAGCGACAGGGAGACGCGCTCGCGGTCCAGGTCCACCTCGAGGACTTCGACCTCGACCGGCTGACCGACCTCGACGACCTCGGACGGGTGGTCGATGTGCTTCCAGGAGAGCTCGGAGACGTGCACCAGGCCGTCGACGCCGCCGAGATCGACGAAGGCGCCGAAGTTGACGATCGAGGAGACCGTGCCCTTGCGGACCTGGCCCTTGGCGAGCTGGTGCAGGAACTCGGTGCGCACCTCGGACTGGGTCTGCTCGAGCCAGGCGCGACGCGACAGGACCACGTTGTTGCGGTTCTTGTCGAGTTCGATGATCTTCGCCTCGAGCTCGCGGCCGACGTACGGCTGCAGGTCGCGCACGCGGCGCATCTCGACCAGCGACGCGGGGAGGAAGCCCCGGAGGCCGATGTCGAGGATGAGACCACCCTTGACCACTTCGATGACGGAGCCGCGGACGACGCCGTCCTCGTCCTTGATCTTCTCGATGGTGCCCCAGGCGCGTTCGTACTGCGCCCGCTTCTTCGAGAGGATCAGACGGCCTTCTTTGTCCTCCTTCTGGAGGACGAGGGCCTCGACGTGGTCGCCCACAGAGACGACGTCTTCAGGGTCGACGTCATGCTTGATCGACAGCTCGCGCGAGGGGATGACGCCCTCGGTCTTGTAGCCGATGTCGAGCAGGACTTCATCCCGGTCGACCTTGACGACGGTACCTTCGACGATATCGCCGTCGTTGAAGTATTTGATGGTCGCGTCGATCGCGGCGAGGAGGTCCTCGTCGGAAAGAATCTCTTCGACCGTGCTGTTCTCAGCGTTGCTCGAGGTGGCCTCGATGCTGCTCGTCATGTGGGCTGGTGCTCCGGATACGTAAGAATCGTGGGCTCGCAGCCGCGCCCTCGCAAGACGCGAATGCTCGCAGTTCGTTCCCGGGCCGCCCTTGCCGCTGGCACGCGCCCTGCTCCCTACTGAGGACGCGGACATGCCCAGGCCATCCCAGGTTACCGTGCGCGATAATCCCGCGCCAGTCCGGGCCCGAACCTCGTGTCGATTGCCACCGCTAATGGGCGGCGGCTTCCCAGGAGGCGCCGAAGCCGGCGGACACCGTGAGCGGCACCGCGAGCTCGGCGGCGTTCGACATCTGTTCGCGCACCAGGGTTTCCAAGCGGTCGGCCTCACCGGGTGCGACTTCGCACACCAATTCGTCGTGGACCTGGAGGAGCACCCTGGAGCGGAGGCCGGAGGACCGCAGCGCGCGGTCGACGCCGAGCATCGCGGTCTTCATGATGTCGGCCGCGCTGCCCTGGATCGGGGCGTTGAGGGCGGCCCGCTCGGCCATCTCCCGGCGCTGGCGGTTGTCGGAGGTGAGGTCCGGGAAGTACCGGCGCCGGCCCATGATCGTCTCGGTGTAGCCGGTCTTGCGGGCCTCCTCGACGACGCGGCGCAGGTAGTCGCGGACCTTCCCGAAGCGCGCGAAGTAGTCGTCCGAGAGCTGCTGCGCCTCCTCGGTCGAGACGCCCAGCTGCTGGCTGAGCCCGTACGTGGACAGGCCGTAGGCGAGCCCGTAGGACATGGCCTTGATCTTGCGGCGGTGCTCGGCGGTGACCGCCTCCGGCGCGACCCCGAAGACCTTCGCGGCGACGACCCGGTGGACGTCCTCGCCGGAGACGAACGCGTCGATCAGGTTCTCGTCGCCCGTCAGGCTCGCCATGATGCGCATCTCGATCTGGCTGTAGTCGATGGTCATGAGCGACTCGAAGCCCTCGGAGACGACGAACCCGGCCCGGATGGCGCGGCCGGCCTCGGAGCGGACCGGGATGTTCTGGATGTTCGGGTCCGCCGAGGAGAGGCGCCCGGTGGCGGCCACGGTCTGGTGGAACGTGGTGTGGATGCGCCCGTCGGTCTGGATCGTGGCGCGCAGGGTCGCGACGATCTGCTTGAGCTTCTCGACGTCCCGGAACCGCAGGAGCTGCTCCAGCAGCGGGTGCCCGGTCTTCACGAACAGCTGCTGCAGCGCCTCGGCGTTGGTGGTGTAGCCGGTCTTGGTGCGCTTGGTCTTCGGCATCTTCAGCTCGTCGAAGAGGATCTCCTGAAGCTGCTTGGGCGAGCCGACGTTGAACGGGCGGCCCACGATCTCGTGGGCGCGGTCGGTGGCCTCCTTCGACTGCATCGCGAAGCCGGCCTCGATGTCGGCGAAGTGGCCCTCGTCGGCGGCGATCCCGGTGATCTCCATGCGCGCCAGCACGCTCGCGAGCGGGTACTCCAGGGCCTCGGCCAGCTGCGCCTGCTGCCGCTGCTCCAGGCGGGTCCGCTGCTCGACGGCGAGCTCCCGGACGGCGGCCGCCGCGGCGCAGTCGGCCTCGAGCCGCGCCGAGTCGTCGGACATGGCCGCGTCGAGGCCCATCAGCGCGCCGTCGGCGGCGGGCGTCTCGGGGGTCTCCAGCTCCCGGCCGAGGAACTGCATGGCGAGATCGCCGAGCGCGTACGAGCGCTGCTCGGGCTTGAGCAGGTACGCGCCCAGCACCGTGTCGGCCTCGATCCCGGCGACCTCGGGCCAGCCCGCGGCGTCGGCGCCCCACAGGAACGCCTTGACGTCGTGGACGACCTTGCGCTTCGCGGGGTCGGCGAGCCAGTCGGCCCAGGACTGCTCGTCCTCGGCGTCGAGCTGCGCGGGGTCGAACCACAGCGCCTGGCCGCCTTCGGCCAGCGCGATGGAGTCGAACGAGCCCGCCCCGGAGGCGAAGGTCCCGGTGTAGGCGATGGCGACGTGGCCTTCGCGGGCGTCGAGCCAGGCGGCGAGGCCGCCGGGGACGAGCGCGGCGGCCTCGGTGTGGTCGACGGCGGCCGCGGGGGCGGCGACGGCGCCGACGGCCTTGTCGGCGAGGTTGGCGTTGAGGCGCTCGCCGAGGGCGCGGAACTGGAGGGCGTCGAAGAGGCGGTTGGTCTCGGTGACGGACCAGCCCTCCCACTCGAGGTCGGCGATGTCCGCGTCGAGTTCGAGGTCGCGGACGAGGCAGTTGACGCGGTGGTTGCGGAGCACGTCGTCGAGGTGGTCGCGCAGGCTCTGGCCGGCTTTGCCGGTGATCTCGTCGACCTTGGCGACGAGGCCGTCGAGCGAGCCGTACTTGACGATCCACTTGGCGGCGGTCTTGGGGCCGACGCCGGGGACGCCGGGCAGGTTGTCGGCCTTCTCCCCCACGAGCGCGGCGAGGTCGCGGTAGCGGTCGGGGGTGACGCCGTACTTGGCCTCGACGGCTTCGGGCGTGTACCTGGCCAGCTCGGTGACGCCCTTGACCGGGTAGAGGAGGGTGACGGCCTCGTTGACGAGCTGGATGGCGTCCCGGTCGCCGGAGGAGATCAGGGTCGACAGGCCCGCCGCTTCGCTGCGGGCGGCGAGGGTGGCGATGATGTCGTCGGCTTCGAAGTTCTGCTTGGTGAGCCACTTGATGCCGAAGGCGTCGAGGAGTTCCTGGATGATCGGGATCTGGCTCTTGAAGTCCTCGGGGGTCTCGCCGCGGCCGTCCTTGTACGCGGGGTACTCGTCGGTGCGGAAGGACCGGCGGGAGACGTCGAAGGCGACCGCGACGTGCGTGGGCTCCTCGGCCTTGAGCAGGTTGATGAGCATCGAGGCGAAGCCGTAGACGGCGTTGGTCACCTGGCCGTCGTCGGTGGCGAACTTCTCGGCCGGGAGGGCGAAGAACGCGCGGAAGGCCATCGAATGGCCGTCGATCAGGAGCAGGCGGGATTGCGAAGCGGTCACGCCCCCGAGCCTAGCGAGTGGGTCCGACAAGTCCGGTACGAGTGGGCGGCGGCGTGGCTCGGGAAGCGAACAGGCCCGCCGACCCTCCGGTCGGCGGGCCTCGACGGCTCAGGGGTCACTCGCTGGCCTGGGCTTCCTTCTGCTCGGCTTCGGCGATGACGCGCTCGGCGACGGCCCGCATCGAGAGCCGGTGGTCCATGGCGGCGCGCTGGATCCAGCGGAACGCGTCCGGCTCGGGCATGCCGTACTGGGTCATGAGGAGGCCCTTGGCGCGGTCGACGAGCTTGCGGACCTCGAGGCGCTCGGTGAGGTTCGCGACCTCCTTCTCGAGGGCGGTCATCTCGGCGAAGCGGGTGAGGGACAGCTCGATCGCCGGCACCAGGTCGGACTTCTGGAAGGGCTTCACGAGGTAGGCCATGGCCCCGGCGGACTGGGCCCGGCTGATGAGGTCGCGCTGGCTGAAGGCGGTGAGGATCACGACCGGCGCGATGCGCGCGGAGACGATCTTCTCGGCGGCCTGGAGTCCGTCCATGATCGGCATCTGGATGTCGCAGATGACCAGGTCGGGCTGGTGCTCCTGGGCGAGGCGGACGGCGGCCTCGCCGTCGGCGGCCTCGGCCACGACCTCGTAACCCTCCTCGGTGAGCATCTCGGCCAGGTCGAGGCGGATGAGCCCCTCGTCTTCGGCGATGAGCACGCGCTTGCGCGGCTCCTCGGCGGCCTTGCTCGTCATGCGGTCCGTACCTTTCATACGCGGCGGTGTACGTGGGGCGTGCGGCGATGCAGGCACACCAGGACGCTAGCTTAGCCGCAGCCGGATGCGTCCGCACGTTCCTATGCCGAGCGTTTCGGACGACAGGGCCTCGGCTTCGGCGGCCGCGCCGCTTGCGTATCATGTGACGCCGTTTCGGGCCCGTTCGCGGCGCATCCCTTGCCGCGCATCCGGTCAGTAGACTGCCGCGCAGCCGGTTCCGCACCGTGGCAACGAGAAGGGGAGCGCATGGCATCCGAGGTCCTCGTCGTGCACGCCAATGAGCCGCCCCCGGAGTGGTGGGACGCCGCGGTGTTCCTCGCCGGGCCGCTCCCCCGGTCCGCCGAGGTCGCCTCGTGGCATCCCGAGGCGATCGGGCGTCTGCGCGAGCGCTGGGGCGGGGACGGCCGGCTGGTGGTGTTCTCGCCGGAGCCGCGGGCGGGCGTCACGGCGGACTACACCGGCCAGATCGACTGGGAGCATCGCGGGCTCCACGACGCGGACGTGATCCTGTTCTGGGTGCCGCGCGACCTGGAGACGATGCCGGCGTTCACGACGAACATCGAGTTCGGCTCCTGGTACGACTCGGGGAAAGCGGTGTTCGGCGCGCCCCCGTCAGCGCCGAAGAACGAGTACCTGCTGCATCTGGCCGAGTCCCGCGGGGTGCCCGCGGCGGACACGCTCGAGGGCGCGGTCGACGCCGCGCTGGCCATGGTCGGCGCCGGGGCGCGCCGCGAGGGCGGGGAGCGGTCGGTGCCGCTCCTGGTGTGGCGGACCGACGGCTTCCAGTCCTGGTACGGCGCCCAGCGCGGCGCGGGCAACCGCCTCGTCGGAGCGCGTCTGGAGTGGACGTTCCGGGCGGGTCCCGACCGGAGGACCGTGCGCTGCTGGGCCGCGCACGTCCAGGTGCACGTCGCGGCCGAGGACCGGGTGCAGTCGAACGAGGTGGTGCTCTCGCGCCCCGACACCGCGCATGTGCTGCTGTACCGGCCGGGAGCCACGGTGGACGAGACGATCGTGATCCTGGTGCGCGAGTTCCGGTCCCCGGCGGCCACGGCGGACGGGTTCGTCCACGAGCTTCCCGGCGGCAGCGGGACCGAGCCCGAGCCGGTGCTGCAGGCGGCGGTGGAGGTCGGGGAGGAGACCGGCCTGTCGGTCGACGCGGATCGGCTCCGTCCGGTGGGCGTGCGGCAGGTCGCGGGCACGGTCTCGACCCACCGGGCGCACCTGTTCGCCGCCGCGATCACCGACGCGGAGCTGGCGTGGCTGCGCGAGCGCCAGGGGACGCCCGGCGGCGTGGGAGGCGGCGAGCGGACGTGGATCGAGATCGCCTCCTACGGTGAGATCCGCGAGCGGGGGCTCGCGGACTGGGCGACGATCGGCATGATCGCTCAGGCCCTCGGTTCGTAGCGGCCGGTCGGCGGTGCGGCCCGCGGGCCGCACCGCCGACCGGATCAGCGCTCGATCGCTTCGAGCGGGAGGCTCGCGTCGAACAGGCGGCTGAGGTATTTCAGGCCGTCGACGGTGATGCGCACTTGCGGCGGGTCGATGAGGAGCTCCCCGGTTCTGGGATGGCGGTGGGACTGCGCGCGTTCGGCCATGCGGCCGGCGTCGATCTGCGCCTGGTAGACGCGCCAGGCGCCGTCGCCCTTGTCGCGGTAGATCCAGCCGTGCAGTTCCAGGAAGGCGAAGAGGCGGATCATGCCGATCTCGATCGCCGGGTGCCGCGACAGGAGCTTCGCGGCGTCGCCGACGCTGTAGTCGCCTTCGGCCGAGGCGAGGGTCCGCCACGCCATCGCGTCCGGCTTCAGCGCCTCGGCCCGGGCTTCGGCCGAGTCGGCCCGGTCGGCCTCGCGGATGACGAGTTCGGCGATCTCGCGCGGCGTCAACGGGAGGCGGAAGGCGGTGGTCGCGGCTTCGCGGGAGCCGGGGCGGGTCCTGGCGTTGCCGGGGCGGCGGTTCGGCTCCGATGAGGGGGACGTGCCGTCGTGAAGCGGGTGAAGACGCATGGGCAGGCTCCATTCCTGTCGCGTGGCTTGCCCGCCCGTCCGGTCGAACCGGACGGAACCGGGGGCCTGATCAGGGGTTCTTCCCTGTCGGACCCGCTCAATCTATCGCGTGGGTACGACAATTCGGCCCGGTCGAAAGGGCCCTGCCGACGCCCCTCATGCGGCGACTTCGCTGGGCGCCTCGTCCGGCGCCCGGGGTCGCGGCGGGGCCGCGCGCAGCCGCAGATAGAGCAGCGCGAGCGCGGCGACGGCCGAGGGCACGAGCAGGTACCACGTGAGGGCCAGCGCGATGGCGGCGGTGCAGGCGGTGGCGATGAGGGCGGCGGCGCGGGAGCGTCCGGTCAGGAGCCGGACGGCGGCGGCGCAGGCGAGCACGGTCACTGCGGCGAGGCAGGCCGAGGTGGCGCGCATGAGCTGGTCGAGGTCGAGGTCGTACGCGGTGGCGGCGGCGAGGACCGCGCCGGTGAGGGCGGCGAGGAGGGCGAGGCTGCGGTGCGGGATGCGGCCGGGTTCGTGGCCGCGGGCCAGTGGCGCGGGCATGGCGCCGTCGCGGGCGAGGGCCGCCCCGAGTCGCGAGGCCCCGGCGATGAAGGTGTTCATCGCGCCGAGGCCGAGCACGGCCGCGCAGACGGCGGTCAAGGGTGCGGCGGCCGCACCGAAGCCGTAGGCCAGCAGATCGGTGAGCGGCGCGGTGGTGGTCGCGGCGGCGGGGCCGAGGACGCCGGCGGTGGCGGTCGCGAGGCCGAGGTAGACGACGGCGATGAGGCCGAGGGTGAGCGCGGTGACGCGGCGGAGCTGGCGGGCGGGGTCGGTGAACTCCCCCGAGAGGTGGCTCGCGGCCTCCCAGCCGGAGAAGGCGAAGAACAGGACGGCGGCCGCGGAGAGGATCCCGGGGAGGCCGTGGGGCGCGAAGGGGCGCAGGTTCGCCGGGTCGAAGTGGGGCAGCGCGGCGGCGCAGGCGGCGCCCATGAGGAGGACGAGGAGTCCCATGAGGACGAGTTGGGCGCCGCCGGAGAGGCGCAGGCCGATGTGGTTGGCGGTGAACGCGGCGACGACGAGCGCGGCCGAGCAGGCGGCGGTCGCGGCGGTGCCGAGCCCGGCGGCGTCGCCGATGTAGGCGGCGGCGACGTTCGCGGCGGAGACGGCGCCGACGGGGATGACGCTGTAGAACCACCAGCCGCAGACGGCCGCGGCCCGGTCGCCGAAGGCGGCGCGGGTGAAGGTGGCGACGCCGCCGGCGTCGGGGCGGCGGGCGGCGAGGCTCGCGAAGGTGGCGGCGACGGGGACCGACAGGGCCAGGAGCGCGATCCAGGCCACCAGCGCCGCCGGTCCGGCGGCGGCCGCGGCGAGGCCGGGGAGCGCGAGCACGCCGGGGCCGAGGATCGCGCCGAGGTAGAGGGCGGTGCCGCGCGCGGTGCCGAGGGTGCCGACATGAGGTGTTCGGACGGTCATGGACGGCAACGCTAGACGCATGGTCGGCGCTTGCGAGGTGGGATCGAACGTTCGGCTGGAATCGGAGGGATAATCCGTGGATGGACGAACTTGACGAGGCCATCGTGCGGTTGCTCCAGTCGGATGCTCGGCTGTCGAACCGGGAGGTGGCCCGCCGGCTCGGCGTGGCGCCTTCGACTGCGCTGGAACGGGTGCGGGCGCTGACGCGGCGCGGCGTCATCCGCGGGTACGGGGCGGACGTGGATCTGGCGGCGCTCGGGCGGGGGGCGGAGGCGCTGGTGTCGGTGCAGATGACGCATCACCAGCGCTCGACGTACGAGGCGTTCCGGGAGACGGTGGGGTCGTGGCCGGAGGTGGTGACGCTGTTCGTCGTCTCCGGCGGCAGCGACATCGTGCTGCACGTGGCGGTCCAGAACACCGAGCGGCTGCACGCGTTCCTGGTCGACCGCTTGGGCTCGCGCCCGGAGGTGGCCAGGTTCCAGACCTCGATGGTGTTCCAACGCCTGCACAACCGCGTCCTCGACCCGCTCCCCGAGGAGCCGTAGCGGCATCCCGCGGGGCCGGAGCACCGTCACCGCGCAACGGGGTATCATATGCAGCGGTCCAGGCCGACTGGACCACTGCTGGGCCCGGTATTCCAACTGGCAGAGAAGACGGATTCAAAACCCGTACAGTGTGGGTTCGAATCCCACCCGGGCTACAGACCATAGCCCCAGCTCAGGGGCATAAAACCGCCGTTCATCAGCAATAACGCTGAGGTGCGGCGGTTTTTCCTTGTGCCGATGTGCCCAGCCAGTAGCAACCATAGGCAATCACCTGTGGAGGCACGGTGGATGCGGATCCAGGACGGGCCGGGCGATGCGATGAGATCGGCGAAGGGCTCGAGACCTCGCTCGATCCGGGCATGCCTGGTGCCGTCCGACACTCGTCGATTTCATTACCCTTCACGCGGTCCCAAGAACCCGTATCCGGCCGGAGCCGTTGTCGGAAACTGGGCTACACCGAAGACAGATGGCAGTCGAGCACGACATCGCGGTCGGTC
Organism: Glycomyces sp. TRM65418; assembly: GCF_019710475.1. Taxonomy (GTDB): domain Bacteria; phylum Actinomycetota; class Actinomycetes; order Mycobacteriales; family Micromonosporaceae; genus Glycomyces. Next base: position 132,825 of record NZ_JAJFAX010000001.1, read on the forward strand.
CGCCCCTGCGTGGGCGGGGAGCGCCAGAGTGACTTGAACCCCCGCGTCCATAATAGGACACTAACACCTCAAGCTAAATTTACATATCATAATATCCGATTTTTTAAATGGATCTGCTGCTCAATACCGAAGGGCAGCAGTCACTCTGGACCATGAGACCGATCTAGCTTCTGGATTTCAGGAGGGGCAGGCCGTTCGGGTTCGAGTCGTTGAAGTGGACCTGGTTCGACGCAAAGTGCGGTTGGTTGCTTCATGAGGTTGGCGGGTATCGCCGACGGCCGAGCTTCTTGTAGCAGGCGAGGGCTGCTGCGAGGGCGAGGAACGCGGCGAAGAGGTGGCCGTAGCGTTCGTACCGGATAGTCAGGCGGTGGTAGCCGCCGAGCCAGGCGATGGACCGTCCGATGACCCAGCGGTGTCGGTCGAGCCGGGTCGAGGACTCGATGCCGCGGCGGGCGATGCGGTCGCCGATCCGCCGTTCGCGCAGGGCGTGGTGGCAGTCGGGGAGGTCGTAGGCCTTGTCGGCGTGGATCTTCGCCGGCTTCCTGCGGCGCGGTGCGCGTCGGGAGCGGATCTTGGGGATCCCCTGAACCAGCGGTTCGAGGGCTTGTGAGTCGTGCATGTTCGCGGCCGAGACACCGCAGTCCGGCGCGGTCGGACAAGACGTGGATCGTCGAACCTGACTTGCCGCGATCGACCGGGTTCGGACCGGTCGGCGATCCCCTTTTTTGGCGCGCGGACTCGCACCATCGACGATCGCGCGGGACCAGTCGATCTCACCGGCCGCGCCGAGCCGGTCGAGTACGGCCCGGTGGAGTTTCGCCCATAGCGCGGCTTCGGACCATTCGGTGAAGCGCCGGTGCGCGGTCTGGTGGGAGACGCTGAAGGTCGGTGGCAGCTGCCACCAGGCACAACCGGTGGCCAGGACGAACACGATCGCCGCGAACACCTGTCGGGCATCAGCTCGGGGAGTGCCACCGCCCTGGGCGCGTTTCGGGGAGGCCGTTACCTGACGCTCCCGATCGCGGAGGTCGCCGAGGGCTACAAGGCCATGGACGAGCGCCGCGCCATCAAAGTGCTGCTGCAGCCGTAACGGAAGGTCACGGGGACCGCATCGCCCTCAGTCGCTCCGCGGTCACCTCACCGATCACCAGCGCGATCCTTAACCGGCCCAGCTCGAAAACCGCTCCGCTACCACGCCCGCGCTGCCGGAGCCGCCCCTCGTCCACCCTCGGACCGGTGATAACAGCATCTTGATTGCGGTGTGTATATCAACGAAAACAGTGTAGTGTTATCTCTGATAACAGAGGAGTTGCTATGAGCATTACCAGATGGGCCGCGATCGGAGTATCGGCCGTGTTCGCGCTCGCCGCCTGCACATCGCCGTCGGAGCCGACGCCGAGCTACAGCCCGAGCGGCGGAACCGACGCGGGTCAGGATGCGGCGGTACTGGCCTCGCCCGGCGAGCCGGTCGAGTTGACGAACGGGCTCGACTCGCCGTGGGGCCTGGCGTTCCTGCCGGACGGCTCGGCGTTGGTCTCATCCAGGTTGAGCGGAGAGATCCGACGCCTCCCGGCCGAGGGCGGAGAGGCCGAGTTGGTCGGGGTCGTCCCGGACGTCGAGACGAGCGCCGAGGGCGGCCTGCTCGGTCTGGCGACCTCGCCGGACTTCGGGACCGACCGGACCGTGTTCGCCTACGTATCCGCCTCGCCGACGAACCGAGTCGTGGCCCTGCGGATCGGCGAGGACTTCGAGTCGGTCACCGAGGAGCGGATCCTGCTCGAGGGCATCGAGACGGCAGACCGCCACCACGGCGGCCGCCTGCGCATCGGTCCGGACGGGCACCTGTGGATCGGCACCGGCGACGCCTTCGAACCCGAGAACGCCGCCGACGAGGACTCGCTGAACGGCAAGATCCTGCGCATCGCGCTCGACGGCTCAATTCCCGAGGACAACCCGTCCGGCACGGCGATCTACTCCAGCGGGCACCGCAACGTCCAGGGCATCACCTTCGGTCCGGACGGCACCGTCTACGCCTCCGAGCTGGGCCACCGCACCTGGGACGAGGTGAACGTCCTGGGGGCCGGCCTCGACTACGGCTGGCCCGAGTCCGAAGGCATCGCCGGCGACACCGGCGAGCCACCGATCTTCACCATCCATCCCGACCAGGCCTCGCCCTCCGGTCTCGCCTACGCCGAAGGATCGCTGTGGATGGGCGCCCTCGGCGGGCAGCGCCTGTGGCAGCTGCCCGTCGACGGCGCCCAGGCGGCCGGAGACCCGATCGAGCACTTCGTCGGTGAATACGGACGCATCCGCACCGTCGAGGTAGCGCCGGACGGCTCACTGTGGATCGTTACCTCCAACACCGACCGTGCCACCTGGGGCGGCACCGAGCCGCGAACCGGCGACGACCGCATCCTCCGCATCGAACTGAACTGATCCGAGCACCTCGAAGACAGCCAGGCTCGGATGCAGGGCCAGATGGCCTACGAGTTCCTATCCGAGGAACCTGAACTGCCGGTCGAGAACCCGCCTGCGTCGCCCACCGACAGGGCCTAAGTTGTCGGTGGTGAGGACGACGCGGAAACGGGCCTTGCCGGAGAGCATCCGGTCGTATCCGGCGCTGATCTCGTCGAGCCCGTAGGTCTCGGTCATCGGCCGCACACCGGTCAGCGCGGCGAACCGCATGGTGTCCTCGACGTCCTTCGCGGTGCCCGACGGGTGCCCGTGGATGGTCCTGCTCGTGGGCAGGATCTGGAAGGGGCTGACCTCGATCGGCTCCGGCGTGGCCCCGACGACGAGCAGTTCGCCGCTCGGGGCGAGCCCGTCGATGGCCGCCGACATGGCCGCCGAGCTCATCGCGGTCGCGAGGACGACCTTGGCGCCGCCGAGCCGCTGCAGTTCCGCGGACACGTCGACCGCGGTGGAGTCGATGTAGTGGTGAGCCCCGAGCCGCCGGGCGAGCTCAGCCTTCCCGTCGCCGCGGGCGATCGCGGCGACCTCGAAGCCCATCTTGTTGGCGAACTGGACTCCGAGGTGGCCCAGACCGCCGATGCCGAGCACCGCGACCAGGTCGCCGGGACGGGCGACGCTGCGGCGCAGGGAGTTGAACGTGGCGACGCCGGCGCAGCCCATGGGAGCCGCATCGACGGCCGACAGGTCCTGGGGGATGCGGGCCAGCGCGCTGACCGGCACGACCGTCGCGTCCGCGTACCCGCCGGAGTAGTGCCAGCCGGGCACCTTCACTTCCGCGCAGTGGATGAAGTCGCCTCCGCGGCACGCGCCGCAGGTGCCGCAGTTGCCGCCGAACCAGCCGACGGCGACCCGCTCGCCGACGGTCCAGCCGTCGACGCCTTCACCCAGCGCGTCGATGCGGCCGGCGATCTCGTGGCCGAACACCGCGGGCCACTCGACCGGGTAGCCGCCGTTGACGAAGTAGTGGTCGGTGTGGCAGACGCCGACCGCTTCGACGGTCAGGCGGACTTCGCCGCGGCCGGGCTCCGGGATCTGGTCGGTGACGAGGCCGAAGGCACCGCCGGCTTCGGCGATCTGGGCGGAACGGATGGTGGACATGGGAACTCCTCTGCGAAGCTGGTCTCGCCGCGGTGATCGGCGGGATGGTTCAAACCTAGGTTCGGCAAGGCTCGGATAGGGCCGTTCCGTTGGCCCTCTGAGCCCTGGGACGCGTCCGCCTAGGATCGCAGTCCCAGGCAGGGGCGGTGAACCGCTGGCATGATGGGAGCATGACGACGGTCAATGGCGAGCTCGCGGACTTCCTGCGCCGGGCTCGGAGCAAAGTGGACCCGGCGACGGCGGGCCTCCCGCACGACGGCCGCATCCGGCGGGTTCCGGGACTGCGCCGAGAAGAGGTGGCGCTGCTGGCCGGCGTGTCGACGGACTACTACACGCGCTTGGAGCAGGGCCGCCGGATCACGCCCTCGGACAGCGTCCTCGACGCGATCGCGCGGGCGCTCGGACTCGACGAGACCGGCCGCGCCCACCTGGGCCATCTGGTCGGCGCCCCGGCGGGCTCGGCCCGGCGCCACAAGCCCACGGTGCAGCGCGTGCGGCCGGGCCTGCACCAACTGCTCGACACCTTGGTGGGCCACCCGGCGCTGATCCTGGGACGGCGGACCGATGTGCTCGCGAGCAACCGACTGGCGCGGGCGCTGTTCGCCGACTTCAACGCGATGCGCCCGACCGAGCGCAACTACGCGCGCTGGATGTTCCTGAGCGACCAGGCGCGGGCCCTGTTCGTGGACTGGGAGGAGCACGCGCGCGCCTGCGTGGAGAACCTGCGCCTCGACCTGGGCACCTACCCGGCCGACGAGCTCGCGCTCGGGCTCATCGCCGAGTTGACCGAGCAGAGCCCGGAGTTTCGCGCCTGGTGGGAGGAGCACGGCGTCTTCCAGCGTACGTTCGGCACCAAGCGACTGCGCCACCCCGTCGTCGGCGAGCTGGCCGTGCAGTACGAGACCTTCACCATGCCCGGCGATCGCGACCAGGCCCTTTTCCTGTACACCACCGAAGCGGGCACGTCCTCGCGTGAGGCGATGGGCCTCTTGGCGAGCTGGGTACTCGCCGAAACCGGTCGGCCGCAGCCGTCGGCTCCGGATTCGGAAGGCTGAACCGTTTCACGGCAACTAGGCAGCATTTGAGAACTGAGGGAGCCTCCAGTTAGTTTTATTGTGGCGCAACGAAACTCAATACTGGAAGCTCTTGGTGTCAAGCGTATCGGTCTACTGTGCTCACCGATGGCCAGTGGCGTCACCTCAGCCGCTGGCTGCCCGCTCCGGCCCCGACCGGCCGCCCGATCACCCGGCCGCGCCGGACGCTGGTCGATGCAACCGCCTGGCGGGTACGCGCCGGGGCTCCCTGGAGGTGCCTCCCGGTCGCCTTCGGCCCCTGGCAGACGGCTACTGGCTGCTCCGCACCTGGCAGACCGCCGGCATCTGGCCCATGATCGTCAAGGCGATCTGGACGTTCCTCGACGCCGCCCGGCGACTGACTTGGACTCTCAATGTCGACTCCACGGATGGTGCGCGCCCACCATTCAGCGGGCGGCGCAGGGTCCCGACCGGTCCCCGGCGAGCCTGAGGGCCCTGCCTTGGGCCGCTCTCGCAGCGGCTCGTCGACATCGCTGAACGTGCCGTCCTCAGCGATGCGGAACGCGCTCGAGGCGCCCTCGTGGAGGGACAGCCAGACGAGGCGGCGGGCGAGGAGGCCGGTGAGGGCGTGCTCGACGTGGAAGCGGCGGAACTCGCCGCCAGCCCAAGTGCGCCCGGTGACCATGGCGGTCTCCAGGCGGGCGACCTGCTCGGCGGCGACGGTCTTGAGTTCCTTGCGGAAGGACTGGAAGCGCTCGTAGGCGTCCGCGGCGAGGACCGCGTCGTACTCGTCGTCGGAGGCCGCGGCGAGAAGCGCGCATCTCGGCGATCACGCCGTTGTCCAAGTCGCGGTCCATGGCCCGGAACTGCTGCCAGGGCGCGGTCGTGAGCGTGAGGTGCTCGATCGGAGGCCGGACGCCCTCGGAGTACCGGTAGCGGATCTGGACGGCGTAGCGCTCGACCGCCGCGGACACGGCCCAGGACAGGCCGTGGGTCTGGAGCCAGGCTTGGAATTCGAGGCGGTTCCACCAGTCGACGGTGTGCGGGCCGACGTAGCGCAGCAGCTCCCCCATCGCCACGCCGCCGCGGGTGTCCGGTTCGCCGGCGACGAAGGCGTGGATCGACTTCTCGAAACGACGGTTGTCCTTCAGATGGAGAAGCTGCGCGAGGAGGTCGGTGTGGATCTCGAGCTGCTCGGCGAGGAGGTCGGGGGCGTCGGGGTCGATCTCGACGGGGTTCCCGAGGCGCTTGCCGCGGTGCGGGAGAAGTTTCGCGGCCCGGGCCGCCGGGAAGTCGAGGTGGTCGTGCGGCGGCGCGGCGTGATCAATCCTGAAGCTCTTTCAAGCGTCCGGTGGGGTGCCGCCCCGAGGAGACGACCGGGACGACACCGCCCGCGATGAGTGGGAAGGCTACGAACGGTCGGTCAGGCGGGCCAGGGAGCCGAGGACCTCGGCGGCGGTGATCTCGTCGGTCTGCTTGGGGAAGGGGCGGTTCGGAGGGTCCTGATCGGACCACCAGTACCGCTCGGCGTCGGTGAGCTGCACGCTCGTGAGCGTCTGCTTCGGGGCCTCGCCGACATCGCCGACCCAGATGCCCGGTTTCAGTGCGGCCGTGACGAAACCGCCGCCGGGCAGCGGGAACGCGATCCCCGGTTCGACGCCGCCGCCCTCGGGCGCGGCCCGCCGCCAGCCGCGCTTGGTCAGCCCGAGGATGCGGCCGGTCTCCACAGTGGCGCCTTCGAAGCGGGCCAGTCGTCCGGTCGCGAGCTCGTCGGCGGTGAACGCCAGGACGGGCCGGGCGAGCTGCTCGAAGGGCTGGAGGATCTCGTGGTCGGCGAACAGCACGGCCCACGCGTCGACCTGGTCCCCCAGGTGGACCGGGTGGGCGACGCGGACGACGGCGTCCGCCGGGAGGTCCACGGTGTCGTCTTCGACGTCGCTGAACGTGCCGTCCTCGGCGATGCGGAAACCGGACCGCGACCCGCCCGATTCGACGGTCCACACCAGGCGGCGTGCGAGGTGGCGGGTGAGCGCGTGCTCGACGAAGAAGCGGTGGAACTCCTCCCGGGTCCAGGCCCGGCCGCTCGCCATCGCTGCTTCGAGACGGGCGATCTGGTCGGCGGCGACGGTGCGCAGCTCCTTCTTCAAGGCGGTGAAGCGTTGGTACGCGTCGCCCGCGAGCTCCGGGTCGTCCTTCGCGCCGGGCTTGGGCAGGGTCTTGCGGGGCTTGCCGTCCTCGTCGGTGACGAAGGGCTTCAGCGCCTCGTCGAACGCTACGGTGAACTTGCGCGGCCCGTAGTCGAGGACGAGCGCGGCCTCCTCGCCGAGTCCGAAGTCCGGCACCAGCCGGTCGGCGAGCTGCTCGCGGTTGAGCCCGAGACTGGCGGCGATGCGGGTGATCTGCTGTCCTGCCTCCTCCTTGAGCGCCTTGAACTTCACGCGGTCGGCGATGACCCGGATCGCGCGCAGGGCCTCCTCCGAGCCGATTGCGCCGAGCACGCCGAGGCCGCTCACGGCCCGCTTGTGCTGCGACTGGCCGGGCCATTCGCGGATCAGCGGCGCCAGCATCCACACCGTCTCGTCCTCGGCGAAGTGCGCGAGCTGGGTGAGGGCCCACGCGTCCTTCGCCGGCGCGCCAACCGAGAGCCACAACTGGAACAATGCGCGGGAGAACCGCGCGAGCGAGGCCCGGTCGCAGGCGTCGGCGACCACGTCGAGCCCCGGGTACGGGTATTCGGGGGTGGCCAGCGCGAGCACGGTCAGCAGGTGCCGCACGGACTCGGCGGGCAGGGCGCGCTCGCCGCCTTCGAGGAGGACCTGAGGGAGCAGCGCCGGTGAGGCCCAGGGCCCGGGCTTGGGGAGCTTGGCACCGCGCGGTTCGAGCAGGTCGCCCGCGAGGAGTTCGGCGACGGCCGCGGCCGCTTCGGGGCCGTACGGTTCGGATTGTGCCGCAACGGCTTCGGCGCCGCGGTGCAGGGCCAGGTGGAGGAGGGCGGTCTCGGCGTACTGCCGGCGCTTCCGTTCGGCGCCGAGGGCGTCGGGGACGAGGTAGGGGACGGCGGCGAGGCCGTGCCGTGCGAACCACTGCGCGGTGGAGATGCGGGCGGACTTGAGCCGGTCGAGGCGCTCGGCGGCGAGGCGGGCGGCTCCGAGGCTCAAGATCGGGCCGGGGAGGAGCAGGAAGGTGCCGTCCTTCGCGGCGGAGGCGAGGGCGCGGTCGATGACGCGCTCGCCGTAGCGGGCCAGGATGCGCAGGAGGGTGAGCTCGGAGCCGGCGTAGCCGCGGGCGAGCCAGCCGTCGAGGTACCGCTCGGCCTGCGCGGGGTCGCCGTAGGCGAGGAAGGACTCGATGCCCCAGTTGTCCGGGGCGATCTCGGCGGCCGGGTCCTGGAGTTCCTTCCAGTAGTACTCGTAGTGGTGGGCGTAGGGGTCGGTCAGTGCCGCCCATTCGTCCTGTTCGCCTTCGGCCCAGAGCAGCCGCACGTCCTCGGGCGGGACGAGGCCGTGGATGACGACGGGCCTGGCCTTGGCGCGCTTACGGGTCCATGGAGGACGGACCAGGAGCGGCGGGAGGTCGGCTGGGTCGGCTTCGGAGGCGCGGCCGTGCTCGGCGAGGAGGCTCTCGACGGCGTCGCGCTCGGGTCCGGTGAGGCGGGCGCGGTGGGCCTGGGGGACGGCGGCGGCGAGCGCGATGAGCCGGAACCGGGCGTCGCCGGTGGTGCCGTCGGCGTGTTCGAGGACGGTGCGGAGTGCGCGCAGGGGGAAGCGCTCGGCGGCCTCGGTGGCGGGTTCGAACACGTGGGGTCGGCCGAGGTGCTTGACGAGGTAGTGCATGGCCTGGTCGGCGGGGAGGGCGGCGATGGCCTTGTAGATCAGCTTGCGGGTCTCGGTGGAGTAGGCGTCGGTCGAGTCGGCGGCCGCGGTCAGCATGGGGAGGGCGGCGGGGCCGACGGCTTCGAGGATCCCGGCGAGGGAGCGGGCGTCGAGGTGGTAGTCGGACAGCATGCCGATGCCGGCGGCGTCGAACTGCGCCGGGCTGCTGAGGGACTGCACGATGAGAGGGTCGGTCCAGCCGTGGCTGCGCAGCCGCGCGTACTCGGGCATGGCCTCGTCGACCCAGGCGGTCTCGTCGGGGAGGAGGAGCGCGGCGTTGATGCGCTTCAGCGGGGTGTCGCGGACGGCGGCCGCGGCGGCGACGACCTCGGCGTAGGCGTCGTCGGCGAGGTCGGCGGTCAGCGAGCGGACCGCGGCGATGCCGCCCTGGTGGTACTCGTGCACGTGCATGCTCATGTAGTCGAAGCGGTTCGGCACGAGGACGCGGTTATCGTAGCCGTTGCCGTTACCGCTGGCCTCGTGGTGGAACGCGAGCCGCTCGACGGCGGCGGCGACGGCGAAGGGGAGGCCGTGCAGCGCGGTCCAGGCGTCGAGTTCGGGTCGAAGCCAGGAGGAGTGGGTCCGGACCCACTCCTCGCACATGAGCGCGGCGACGACGGCCGCGCCCTGCGGGTCGGGCTCGCCGGCGATGAACGCCTCGGCGGCGCCGACGTAGGCGGCGTTCTCCGCGCGTTCGAGCGCGAGTCGGACCTTGGGGGCGCGGCCTTCGACCTTCCGCTGCAGCTCCACCGCGGCCTCGGGGTCGAACTCGACCGGTTTGCCGGTGCGGCGGCCGCGCCGCGACAGCAGCCGGGCACCCCAACCGGTGGGCAGCTGGAGCTGGTCTTCTCGGGGTGCAACGTGTTCAGTCATGCGTGTCCTTCAGAGGCGACCGGGTTGAGTGGCCCGAGAGTAGAGCCCCGGTGCGACACAGTTTTGTCGAACAACGCACAGTCACTCGATGACATCAACGTTCCGGAAGGAAGCGTTCGGCGCGTGCGCAGCGCTCCGACTGACCCATGACCGCTGCCAGGCGAGACATCGACACCGCTCGCATGCGCTCAGGCGGCTGAAGCCGCCGCACAAGGATCAGGTGGTGCGAGCGGCGTCGGTGACGCCTTCGCGGCTGTCGCCGTAGCGGGGCGGCTTCGGGGCGACGGTTCCGCCGGGGGTATGCGAGCGTCCAGGTGAGTCGGTAGGCGATGCGGCCTATGGCGAAAACGGGCCCCGGGCCGGAGTACGCGGTGCCGTTGAAGAACACATGGTCTCGGCCCGAGTGCACGGGATCGGGGACGACGGTGGACTTCCAGACGCCGATCTGGTGCCATGGCGTGCCGTCAGTGCTGCTGAGGAGCTGGATCTCGGCGGTCCGCAAGCACCGGACCGACCGGAACCGGCTGGCGCTCTACGTCGCACCCGGGTTGCAAAGGCGGTGAGGAGCGGAGCCGCAGCCTCGGTGGCGAGCGACCGCTGCTGCCTGCACGCCTACCAAGCATGGGCGCCGGACGCGCATGCGGGCACCGACGGCTGGAAGGAAGTCAGCCGGATGAAGCAAGAGGCGGAACGGACGTGGCGAGACCATGGCCGCCGCTGACGACTGGTATCCCCTTCCGCGCCTTGAGGACGTACTAAACGACGACAGCGGCCGCGTCGTCCTCGGGCTCGACTTCGGCGGCGTCGTGAACTGCGACCGGCCGCGCTGGCCCGACAAGCCGCGGAAGAAGCACGTACGCACGTCCGTCGGCGAGTACCTGATCACATGGTCACCGGGCTTGCGAGACGAGCTGAAGGCTCTGGCGCAGCACCCGCGTGTGCAGATCGGCTCACGAAGCTTCGGACTCCGAGCGTGCGCTCGGCCGTCTCGCGGCCACGATTTCGTTGCACCAGCCGATCGTGACGACCGAAGTGCTGAGTGCGTTCGATCCCTGGACCGCTCGAGCAGTCATGGGGGCGCTCGCCGCCCTGGCGGGATCCAGCGCCTTGGAGGACCACATCGGGTTGTGGAAGCCGGCCGACCCGCCGCCATCGCGACCGGGCAGCTATTGGCTTGGACCTGAACCGAAACGGCCGTTCAAGCCTGTCCCGAATCTCGCCGGTCGAGGTACTCGTAGGTAGCCCGAACGGGTGTTGGGGGGCGTGGCATGGGGCAACTGATTTCGCTCGGGTTTGATCGGGACGAGCGGGAGTTCTTCGCTCGGACACTCGAGCAGTGCGAGGGCCCGCTCAAGTCACCGATGCCTTGGCGGTGTTCATCGGCTTCACGGATGCGAGCGACATGGTCAAGCGCTGCTACGGCATAGCCGACCGGGTCCGTCGAGACGGCCGCATCGAGGATGCCGACCTCAAACGGGGCCAGCTCGCGTGCGAGATCCTGTTCAGCAGCGACATCTACGGCTCTGGCCTGGACCGGGTAGCGACCACCGGACTCGACGATGCCGACGCGATTGGGCTGCTGAGACGCATCCAGGTCAAGATGCTGAACCTGCGTTACTGAACCCCTCACCTGCCAACTAGCCACCATGATTCCGTTGGCGTGCTTGTACTTACGATGCGGCAGCGGGTGTGGTGAGGGTGTCTGAGGAGATCTGGATCGAACCGTTCTCGGGGCTGCGGCCCAGGGTGTTCGCTCGGTTGGTGCGCGAGCTGGAGCGCGAAGGCGCCGACGCTGCTGGGCCGGGCCGTCCCCGGAACCTGTCGCTGGCCGACCGGGTGCTCCTGGTCGCCGCCTACTGGCGCACCAACCTGACCATGCGCCAGCTCGCGCCGCTGTTCGGGATCTCGAAGTCGGCTGCCGACCGCATCATCGACGACCTCGGCCCCAAACTCGCCTTGCGGCCGCGCAGGCGCTTCGCGCCAGGCACGGTCCTCATCGTCGACGGCACGCTCGTCCCCGCCCGCGATCGGGCGATCGCCGTTTCCAGCAAAAATTACCGGTACTCGACCAACCACCAGGTTGTCATCGACGCTGATACACAACTGGTCGTCGCCCTCGGCACGCCGCTGCCGGGCAACCGCAACGACTGCAAAGCGTTCGGCGAGTCCGGCGCCGAGCACGCCTGCCGCAACGTCGACGTCATCGGCGACGGCGGCTACATCGCCACTTCCGCGATCATTCCGCACCGCCGCCGACCAGGTGAAGCACTGGTCAGCGGCGGTTTTGTCATGTGCGGCTCTGCGCGGCCGTCGGACGCTCTTGCGCGGTTATCTGTGGACGAGACGTGGACGGGAATCGGACCTGGTCTCGGTCTTCCGAACGACACAGGACGACCTGGGTCCGCGTGATCTGTACCGACTCCGACCATCTCAACCAAGGGTTCGCGACAAGTTTGGTCCGAGGCGGGCGGCAGCAGGTTTCGGCCGTGCGGGACGCGGATCGCGCTCGAGTTGCGACGGGCATGCCCTCGACGCACTCGACGGTGGCGACTAGTGATGGTGCGCCGGGATGCCCCGCTGCATCTTCTTGCGGCGCTCGTACGCACTGGCTCGCCATCTCGACGACTTCGCCGCCTCCTCGGCAACGCTCTGGAAGAGGAACAAGCGCGCCGTCTCGTGGGCTCCGGCAGTAGATGAAGTACCAGGCCAAGGCCGCCGACCCGTCTTCGCCGGCCGCGGCTGCGCCATCGTCGCGATGATTTCCCGCGGCCAAAAGTAGAATGGCGATCGTGACACCTCCTCGCAAGCGCCGGGCGATCATCCTCTTCGGCGCCATCGGTCTCGCAGGCCTCGTCGGAGCAGCGTTCCTCCTCGCCCCCAACCAGATCACTGAGGCTCACCCCGGCACCTGCGTGTCCCGGTATCTTGGCGGCAAATACCTCATGGTCGACTCCTGCGATTCGATGTTCGCCACGTACGCCGTCATCACGTCAAACCCCGTCCCAGAATCGATGAACGACTCCGCCGACTGGGAGGAGCGCTACTGCGAAGAGCGCGTCGACGGCTGGTCGACCTACAGCGTCGCCGAAGCCGACGGTGAGGACCACATCGTCTGCCTGGGCAGGGCGAACCATTAGCCCGAGCAGCTGCAACGTCGTCGTCACTGAAGCCCCTGGCGTTCACCGCCGCCTCGGAGCGTGCGGCGAAGCGGATGTCGAATGAGGGGCGGATGAACTCGCCGAACTGCTGGGACACCTCGATGCCGCCTGACGCCGAGACGACCGCCGAACACGTCTTCGTCGCACTCTCGGACGCGACTCGGGGCGCCGTCCAGGCCGATCCGGCGTCCCTGTCACCGAATTCGCCGGCCAGTCGCCGGTCGGACCATCGCCATGAAGCTCCTGAAAGCACAGTTCGAGCAGACCATGGGCTTCTACCGAGACGCAGCTAGGACGGGGCCTCGGTCGTCGTGCAGTCCGCACCTCATGCGGCGCTCCGATCGAAGAGCGCCGGAACAAGGCCACCGGGGCCTGCTCGCCGCACTCCTCATCGTCCCCGGGAGCGTCTCGGCAGCGGGATCGGGAGGTCCCCTGGTGCACAGTGGTCTCCGGGAGGCGTCCGGTGCGGTCGCCGTCTGTCGCTCCATTTGGGGCGGATGTGGATCCTGCTGCCGAAGTGATGCGAATTGATTCCGACTCTTCTTGAACCCCAGCAGAAATGGCGGAGAACTTCATCCACTTTGCGGTGGCATTGATCAGGCGATTCATCGTCCGCGCGCAATGCGGAACGCAATGACCCTTGACACACCGTGACCGACCGAGTCACTATTGTCCCGACAGGAAACCCTCATGCGGCCAATCGGAATACACCTCTGGCCAGCCGCAGTAGACCGAATCACGAAAGGAAACTCCCGCTCTCAGTCGGCCGCAGAATGATCTTGGCCGCGGCGTGCCCCGCTCTTGCGCGTCGCGCGGGGTCACCGTACCCGCCAGACAGATACGGCCGAAAGGCCTTCGAGCTGACACGCGGGCATTCCAGCATGCCGTGGGCCGACCGTCATCCGACTCACCCGCTCACCGAAGAGGAACTGGATGATATTCCAAGAAGCCTTTGACATCGTCAGCGACGACATATTCCTCGAACTGCGACACTATGTTCCGGGATCAACCGTCTACCTCAAACTCGAAGGACTCAACCCCGCCGGCTCGATCAAGATCAAACCCGCCATCGCGATGGTCGAGGAGGCCGAGAAACAAGGCCGACTGCGGGAGAACTCGCGCGTCATAGAGTCCTCATCGGGCAACCTCGGCATTGCCTTGAGCACCGTGTGCGCTGCCAAGGGCTACCGACTCACCATCGTCACCGACGCCAACACGCAGGAACCGGCGCTGCGCGCGATGGCCGCTCTGGGCACCGAGCTCGTGGTCATCGACCGGCCCGACGCCCGAGGCGGCTTCCTCCACCAGCGCATCGAATACATCACCGCGGCACTGCGCGACGATCCGGAACTGGTGTGGCTCAACCAGTACGCAAGCCCCGCCAACCCCCGCGCCCATACCGAGACCACCGCGCGGAGCCTGCACGAGCACCTCGGCGACATCGACGTCCTCGTCGTCGGCACGGGAACCTCGGGAACGCTCATGGGGTGCCTGGAATACCGCCGCCGATACGGCCTGCGGCACCGGGTGGTCGCCGTCGACGCCGTCGGCTCGGTCACCTTCGGCGGCCCGCCCCGGCGCCGCTACATCCCCGGATTGGGCGCCAGCCGCCGACCGGAGGTCTACACCGACGCGGAGGACTTCGAGAAACTCCTGGTCGAGGAGGCCGACACGGTCGCCGAATGCCGGGCCGTCGCCCGCCGCTACGGACTGCTCGTCGGCGGCTCGACCGGCAGCGTCCTCTTCGCGGTCCGCCGCATCGGCGCCGAGCTGCCGCACGGCTCGCGCATCGCGGCGATCTCGCCCGACCTCGGCGAGAAGTACCTGTCCACGGTCTACTCCGACGAGTGGGTCGCCTCCCATCCCACACTGCAGACGAACAACGGAGCCGTCCATGTCTGACTTCCACGTCGTACCAGGTCCCGCCGTCGCCGCGATCATCGCCGAGGACCCGGCACGGCTGCGGCGCATCGCCATCGACACCTACCGCACGCACGAGCAGGGCCGCACCGTCAACCCCGACAGCTACTTCCTCCGGTTCCCCGACCGGCCCGACAGCCGCGTCATCGCCCTGCCGGCCTATCACGGCGGCGAGGTCGACCGCATCGGCGTCAAATGGATCTCCAGCTTCCCGGCCAACCTCCAGGCGGGCCTGCCGCGCGCTTCGGCGGTGCTCATCCTCAACGACTACGAGACCGGCCGTCCCATCGCGTGTTTGGAAGCCGCCGGGATCAGCGCCGCTCGGACCGCCGCCTCCGCGGCAGTGGCGGCCGAAGCCCTCGGCGGCTCCGGGCCGCGGTCGGTGTCCGTCGTCGGCGCGGGCCCCATCGCACGCGCCGTGCTCGCCCAGATCGCCGACACCGGCATCGACATCACCGAACTGAGCTGCTTCGACCTCGACCGCGAGCGGGCGCTCTCACTGCTCGACGACGCCGCCGAGATCACCGACGCGGCTCGCCGACCGGCCCGCGACCTGGCGGACGCCTGCACGAGCGACCTCGTCGTCTTCGCGACCACCGCCGCCAAGCCGTACGTCCCGGCCGACACCCCGTTCCGTCCCGGCCAGCTCCTGCTCAACGTCTCGCTGCGCGATCTCGCGCCCGAGACGATCCTGCAGGCGGCCAACTTCGTCGACGACGTCGACCACTGCCTGAAAGCCGACACCTCGCCGCACCTAGCCGAACAGCTCACCGGTGGACGCGAGTTCATCACCGGCACCATCGGCGCGGTGCTCGCAGGGGACGTCGAACCCGTCGGCGACCGCCCGATCATCTTCTCCCCCTTCGGGCTGGGCGTCCTCGACATCGCCGTCGGCTCCCACGTGCTCGACGAAGCCGTGCGGCGGGGAACCGCCGTCCCGATTCCCTCCTTCTTCGCGTAGACCAGAAAGGACTTCCATGTCCGGCGACATCGTTCTCGACACCGGGGCGGCCCAGCAGGCCCGCAGCGTGCTCGGCGGCAAGCTCTCCGTCCCCGCGGGGGAAACCGTCGAACGCCTCTACCGGCAGTACTTCCCGCCCGTGCCCGACTTCGAGGGACTGCCAGGGCCCTTGGAGGCCTTCCTGCACGACGGCCCGCAAGCGCGCGACCAGCGCCTCGCCGCCCTCCGCGGCGACCGCGAAGCGCACGGCCGCTTCCTGCACGAGTCCCTCGGTGAGCTCTACCCCAACGTCTTCGGCTACCGGGACAGCCCTTGCGCCGAAACCGCCGACGACGACCTCGAGGTCGCCATGTTCTCGGCCCGCGTCCGGCTCGAGCGCGAATACCTGGAGCACTGGCTGCCGTTCCCCGACGTCCCGCGATTCGACGATCAGCGAGATGCCGCCGACCATCTCGACGAGCTCGCCGAGACCAACCCGGGCGTGCACCACCCGCTGTTCGACTACCTCGCCACCGAGGCCCCGATCGAACACCTGGAGATGTTCCTTCGCGGCGAGACGATCCGCAACGAGATCGTCGACGACGAGGTGGCGCTGCTGACCGTGGGCCTCCAAGGCACGCAGAAGGCCGTGGTCGCAGCGAATCTGTGGGACGAATGCGGACGCGGGAAGCTCGAGAACTTCCACACCTTCTGGCTGCGGCGACTCATCGACGCGTCGCCGGGCGGCTGGGACGGCTTCGCCGAGTACCGGACCGGCCATCCGTGGTTCGCCAAGATCACCTCCAACACCAACGCGATGCTCCTGTCGCGCCCGGCCTACGTGCAGCAGGCGTACGGCTGCTTCCTGGTCTTCGAGAGCTGGGTCGCTCCCCACTTCGTCAACCTCCTGGCGGCCATGGACCGGCTCGGCGTCCATGATGACGACCGGCGCATCTACTTCGCGGCGCACGTCGCGGTCGACCCGCGCCACGCACAAGAACTCGCCGACGGCCTCCGGTTCCAGCGTCCGGAGCCGACTCCCGGCGAACTCCACCGCGTCGTGCAGGGCGCGCACCTTGCAGCGGAGGCCGGTCGCCTTCAGTACGATTACTGGCTGTCCCACTTCACCGGCGAAACGGCGGCCTAGCTCCATGATCACGCTGGCGGCGGTCTCACCGCTCCTCTTCGCCCTTGCCGCCACCGCCGTCTTCCGCCGCCCCGCGCACCTGGCCGCGGTCCTCGGCGTGGCGGTGACCGCCGCCGTAGTCGTGCTGGTGCCGCACTTCGGCGCAGCGGCGGGCGAGCTCGGGCGGGCGATGGCCGCCGCCGGCCTCATCACGTTGAGCGCCGCGGTCGTGATCGGTCCCGGCCTCTACCTCAACCAGCAGCTCACCGAGCGGAAGGTCCACACTAGACTGGTGCAGTGGACCGAGACGCTGCCGCTCGACGCCCCGCGCAAGTCCGCGCTGATCGTGGTCGGCCTCGCTCCGGCACTGGAGTCGATGACCGGATTCGGCGTGTCCCTGCTGGTGACCGTCCCACTGCTGATGGCGGTGACCGACCGACCGAAGGCATTGCGTCAATCGCTGCTGAGCATGAACATCATGCCCTGGGGCACCCTCGGGCTCGCCACGTTGGTGGGCGCCGCGCTCGCAGGGCGTTCGACGACGGACCTCGCGCTGGGCACGGCCGTGGTCAGCGCCGCGGTGTTCCCGCTCTTCGGAGCGCTCTCGGCCGCCTTGGCCGCCGCGCCGGGCCGCCGCTGGACCGCCGCCGTCTCCGGCGGACTGCTCGGGGCGGTCTTCTCGGCGTTCCTCGTGGCCTTCAACTGGCTGGGCATCGTGGAGCTGGCCGGAGTGCTGGCGGGATTGACCGCCGTGGTCCTGGGCCTGCTGATCTTCGCCGGCGGCCGTCCGGTCACCCTGCCGCCCTGGGAGGTGGTGCGGCCCTATGCGATCGTGTTCGCGCTCGTGGCGCTGATACGGTTCGCACCGCTCGTCGGCGTCCCCGTGGAGCGGGCCGCCGTCGCCGCGGGCGACGTCTCGTTCAACCCGCTCAGCTCGCCCGGGCTGGCCCTGATGGCGGCCGTGCTGATCCTGGGAAGGTCCCGCTTCGAGCGACCCCTGCTCGCCGCGGCGGGTTCGCGCGCGTGGAAACCGATCCTGGCCCTGGGGGGCTTCACCGTGATGGCCCAGCTCATGCTCGCCGGCGGCATGGTGCAGGCCATCAGCGAAGCGCTGCCGGTCGAGACGGCGCTGGGATTCGTCTTCCTGTCGGTCCTGGTCGGCATGGCCTCGGGCTACCTGACCGGTTCGGGCGTGGGCGGCAACGCACTGATGATGCCGATGCAATCGGGCATCGGCCAGGACCTCGGCGATCCGCTCCTGTTCTCCGCGATCCAGAACTCGGCGGCAGGCCACACCGTCTTCGCGTCGATGCCGATCGTCCTCCTGGTCCTCGCCATAGCCGGAGGCGCCGAGCGAGGAGAGGACACCAAGCTGATCCGCTTCAGCCTGCTGACGGCGGTGCCCGTCTACGCCGCGCTCACACTCGGCGCTTTGACCTTGTACGGCTTGGTCGACTGAACGGGCGTCCCCGCCCTCACCGCCGAATTGATCCGACGCCGCGGCCTGCATCGGCTCGCCGAAGCGGTCATCGTCGCCCCGACGCCCTCGACGCGCTCGTGGGGACGACCATGGGATGGCGCCCACTCACTGGCGACGGCGTCGAGATCTCCACCCCCGCCCTGCCGGTGACCAAGTGACGAGCCGAACGACCACCGAAGGCCCACACGGTCAAGATGATCAGCGCCGTCACGAGACGCCGGCCGCTCCGAGAACGCCATGCACGTACTGTTGTCGGCCTCGGCCTCCACGGCCTGCTGCGACCTGTTCGCTCTGCCGGGCCGCACCGAGACGTTCGGCCCCGACTGGCCGGGCGGAGGACTTTGAGGACCATTGGTTTTGATCTGGTCCGATACACTCGTTCGAGATGGGTCAGGACGTTCTCCGCCTGTCACAAGTTGAACCAGAAGTTTCTCGCGCCCCACTGCGCCCATGAACCACAGCCGATGGTCGATGCACAATTCAACCGAAAAACAGGTCAATTCCCTGCTGCACTGAGACGCAAACCCGTCACAAGGCGAACTGAGAACCGGCACCTCCAGCTAAGGAACGACACCCGCATGAAACGTATCGTTGGGCGAGACTCCGAACTGGCGCAGTTGCGCGAGATTTCCACCGCGTTGCTGGAGGGAGAGGGACGTTGCCTGGTCATCGAGGGGCCTCCCGGGATCGGCAAGAGCCTCATGCTCTCGGTGGCGGTTGAGCAGGCGGTCAACAGCGGCATCACCGTCGCGGCGGGCATGGCCACTGCAATCGACCGGGCCGCGCCATTGACCACGCTGCTGACTTCGCTTCGCTCCTGCGACCCTCCGATCTTGGAGGAATTGGCGAGCATCGGCGGCCCCGACACCAACCGGTTCCTGCTGGTCGATCAATTGGGCGCAGTGATCGAGTCGTATGCGCGAGAACATCCCCTCCTCATCACAATTGATGATCTTCAATGGGCGGATGAATTGACGGTGCTCGCCCTGCGTGTGCTCATCCCCCAGTTGTCCGGCTCTCCGGTGTCGTGGATCTTCGCCAAGCGCGACCTCCCCGTGGAGACCCCTGGGCAGCGCCTCGTCCTGTACCTCGCCGAGGGTTCGGCCGGTCGGATGACCTTGGACTCGCTGTCCGAAGACGCCACCGCGGTCTTCTGCCGCCAGTTCCTCGGCGCCCGGCCCAGCGACGCGCTGCTGGCGATGGCCAACCGCTGCGGCGGCAACCCCTTCCTGCTGCGGCAACTGCTCGGCAGCGTCCGATCCGACGGCGGCATCCGAGTCGACGGCTCGCAGGCCAAGCTGATCACCGACGACGTGCCCGACAGCTTCACCCGCATCCTGGACACCCGGCTCGGGGAACTGTCGACGGACGCAAGGCGGCTGGTGGAGGTCGGGGCCGTCCTGAGCAGACCCTTCGACATTTTCGAGATCTCCCGGTTCCTGGGCATGGACTCCACGGAGGTGGTGCCGCTGGTGGCCGAGACCGAGCGGACCGACGTGCTGGTGGCGCACGGCTCGGAGCTCACCTTCCGCCACGAGCTCATCCGGGAGGCGGTCTACCGCCGCATATCGGCGCCGGTCAGGGAGATCCTGCACCGCCAGAGCGCCGAGGTGCTGCGCACCGAGGGCAGGTCTCCTGCCGAGATCATCGACCACCTCATCCGCAGCGGGCGCGGCGGCACCTCTCAGGCCGTGGAGATCGCCTTCCAGACCGTCGACCAGATCGCCATGACCGCCCCGGGCCATGCGGCCGACATACTGTGTCAAGTGCTGAAACTGCTCGACGAGGACCACACCGAACGGCCCGCCATCGCGGTGGAGGCGGTCAGGCTGCTGGCCTCGGTCGGACGGCTGCGGCAGGCCCGCGAACTGGGCGAATCGATGCTGCGCCCTGGGCTGCCGGTCACCGTCGAGGCGGCCATCCTGCTGGGGCTGGCCGAGGCGCTCAAGCACGCGGGGCAGGATCTGGCCGTGGTCGACTACACCGGCCGCGCTTTGGAAAAGGCCGGCCTGACGACGGCGAAGGCCGCCAAGCTCCACGCGATCCGGGCCCACGCGATGCTCAACGCCGGATGCATCGACGACGTCGAGGAGATCGCCGGCAAGGGCGTCCTCCTGTCGACTGAGGCCGACGCTCACGGCGCCCACGTGTTCTGCCTGACGGCCCTGATCACCGTGGAGCAGGCGAAGGGCAACCTGGCGGCGGCGCTCAGCCAGGCCCACGAGGCCGTCCGGGTCGCCGACAGCCACGGCGGCGAGTCCGTCCACTGGCACCCGCGTCTCTGGCTGGGGCAGGCGCTGATGATGGTCGACCGGATCACCGAGGCCAATTCCGTACTGGAGCTGGCCTGCAGCGAGACCGAGCAGCTGGGCACCGCCTGGGCTCAGCCGCTGTACTACTACCTGCAGGCCGAGCTGTGGATGGCGCGCGGCCGACTCGCGGACGCGAAGGCCGAAGCCGAGGCGGGGTTGTTCAGGGCCGAGCAGATGACCGCGTACGCGCTCAGCGTGCCGTTGCTGAGCACCCTGATCAAAGTGGCGGTCCGCGAGGGCGACATGCAGCAGGCCTGGCGACTGCTGGACGACGCCAGGAAACTGGTGGACGACGGCATAGGCTCCCGGATGGAGGACTACCCCCTGGCCGCGGCCATGGCCCATGACGCCGACGGCTGCCCCGAGACGGCCATGGCGGAGGTGTCGGTGCTCTATGAGGCGATTCCGAAGCGGCGGCTGGTGCTGACGCAGGACCCTACCGTCGGACCCTTCCTGGTCCGCCTGGCCCTGAAGCGCCGCGACCGGGCCGCCGCCGCGAAGGTGGTCGAGGCGCTGGCCGATCTGGCGCAGCGCAACCCGGAGGTGCGGTCGCTGAGCGGCGCGGCCTTCCACGCGCGCGGCCTGTTCGAGGCGGACGTCGACGCCCTCCGGCGCGCGGTGGAGATCTTCGATTCGGGGCTGCGCGGTCTCGCCGCCGCCGAGTCCTGTGAGGACACCGCGATCGCCGAACTCGACGCCGGACGCCCCGAAGCCGGCCGTGAGCTGCTGGAGGAGGCGAGGCGCCGCTATCTCGACTGCGGGGCCCTCCTCGGCGCAGGCCGGGTCGCCGACAAGCTCAAGTTCCTCGGGGCGCCCGGGCGCCGGACGGGCCGCGGCGCCGCTCCGGGCACGAGGTCGCACGGCTGCCCGCTGACCGAGTCGGAGCTGCGCGTGGCCAGGCTGGTGGCGCAAGGGATGACCAACCGCGAGGTCGGCGTCGCCCTGTTCCTGTCGCGCCACACGGTCGACAGCCACCTGCGGCACGCGTTCACGAAGCTCGGCATCAACAACCGGGTGAGCCTGTCGCGCTGGGTCATGGAGTACGACGCCCTCGGGTCGGCCCAGAAGGCCGAGGCCCGGAACGGCTGACACCGCAGCGGGGCCCGGTGACCGGGCCCCGCTGCGGTGGTGCGCGTATCCGTCGAAAACGGAGGTGAGGAGGCTCGGCGCCTCACACCTCGGTGAACACCCGGCCGTACTCCAGGCGCGGCAGGCGCGAGAACCAGGCGTCCTCGGCGGGCTTGCCGATGTTCACCACGGCCAGCACCCGGTGGTCGTCGGTGAAGAACTCCTCGCGCAGCCCCTCCATGTCGGCTCCGGTCATCGGACCGGCCGCCAGGCCCGCGGCCCGCACGCCCAGGATGAAGTACCCGAGCTGGAGCGCGCCGTTGAGGAACGCGTCCGTCTCGCGGACCTCGCGGTCGGCGAAGACCACGTCCTTGGCCTCGGGGAACACCGGGAACTGCTCGGGCAGGTTCTCGTGGAAGTTGTAGTCAGCGGCCAGGACCACCGACAGCGGCGCCCTGGCCGTCTTGTCCTTGTTGGAGTCCCACATGTGCTTGACCAGCCGTTCGCGCGCCGCGGCCGAGCGCACCAGCAGCGCGCGCAGCGGCTGCTGGTTGAAGGAGGTCGGCGCCCATTTCACCAGGTCGTAGATCGCCTGGATCTGGGCGTCGGAGACCGGTTCGTCGGTGAAGGCGTTGGCGGTGCGGGCCTCCCGGAACAGGAGGTCCTGAGCGGCGGCCTCCAGACGCAGCAGGCCGTCGTTCTCTGCGGTCATGTGGATGTCCTCTCGTGCTCGGTGGTCGCGGGCGGCTCCACTGGCGTGGCGCCTCCACTATCGCCGGCGCACGCGGGTAATCGCATCACGCATTCACGTGATCCCGGCCGGGGCCCCGCCGCGGCGGACCGCTCGGCGGTCAAGATCCCTTGAACGTGTGATGTGGCGCGGGCGCAGGTCCCCGGACACTTTCGATGTCGCTTCGGCAGAGGCGAGCAGGCGATTCGAAAGGAAGCGGACATGAGCGTGCCCGACGGATTCACGCTGGCACCCGGCGAAGGCAAGCCGATCGGCGACCAGGTGACCTTGAAGGTGGGGGACATTCACACGCCGAACTTGCTGGCGGTCGAGTGCAGGTTCGGGCCCGGGTTCGACGTCGGAGCCCACATCCACGACACCCACGAAGAGGTCTTCTACGTGCTCGAAGGCGAAGTCGAACTGTTCGCCTTCAACCCGAAGGAGCGCACCAGCGAGCCCGGTTCGTGGACGCAGTGGGAGTCGGCCGACGGCGACCGGGCCTACCGGGCGACCCCCGGCAGCGTGATGTACGTGCCGAAGGGCTGCCCGCACGCCTTCAGGAACCCCGGGAAGAAGCCGATGCGGTTCCTGCTCGTCGCCACCCCCGCCGGCCACGAGCACTACCAGCAGGCCATCGCCGACCTCATGGCCGCGCCCCCGACCGAGGAGGAGGAGCTGCGCCGGGCGGTGGAAGTGATCCGGCAGGAGCACCACACCGAGCAGCTGACGCCGGTGGTCCGATCCATCGACGACCTCCTGTCCTGACCCCGAGCGCCGGCCGGGCGTGGGGCCCGGGCCGGCGCCCGAAATCCCATGAACGCGTGATGTGGCATCGCGGGCGGCCCCTGAACACTTTCGCATGTCACTTCGGTAGCAGCAAAGGTAAAGACGCATGGACAACGTCCCCGTAGTCGTAGTCGGCGCCGGTCCGGTCGGGATGATGGCGGCGCTGGAACTCGCCCATCACGGTGTGGCGTGCCTGCTCGCCGAACAGAACGCCGGCCCCACCGTGCACCCGAAGATGGAGTTCACCAACCCCCGGACCATGGAGCACCACGCCAGGCTGGGCCTCGCCGACGACATCCGCCGGGCGGGCGTGCCCCCCGAATTCGCCTTCGACGTCATCTGGTCGACCGGCCTCGACGGCGAACGGCTCGCGGTCTGGCGCCAGCCCTCGGTCGAGGACCGGTGGCGCCGGATCCGGGAGCGCAACGACGGCACCCAGCCCAGCCAGCCCTACCAGCGGATCTCGCAGGCCGACCTCGAACCGGTGCTGCTGGAGCACTGCCGCCGCAATCCGCTGATCGACGTCCGCCTCCGCTGGCGGTTCGAATCGCTCACCCAGGACGAGGACGGCGTCACCAGCACCTTCCAGGACCTGGCCGGCGGCACCGCCCGGACGGTCAGGTCCCGGTACCTGGCCGGATGCGACGGCGCCTCGAGCGCGGTCCGCCGGGCCGTCGGCATCCCCCTGACCGGCGGCGGCATCGCCGACGGCGAGGGCGGCGGGGTCCGCGACCTGCCCGCCGCATACTCCGTGACCTTCCGCAGCACCGACACCGAGCGGCTGTTCGGGCACGGCTACTTCTGGCACTACTTCACCAGCCGCTACGTGATCATCTCGCTCGACGAGGCCGGGACCTGGTCCTTCCACGCCATGCGGCAGTCCGACTTCGACCCGCCGCCGGAGGACCCGGCCGCCTGGATCCGCTCGCTGCTCAATGTGGACGTGTCCATCGACGAGGTGACCGTGAGCTCGCTGTGGCGGCCGCAGTACCTGATCGCCGACCGCTACCGGTCCGGCCGGGTGCTGCTCGCGGGCGACGCCGTGCACCAGATGTTCCCCTCCGGGAGCCACGGCATGAACACCGGGGCGGGCGACGCGGTCGACCTGGGCTGGAAGCTCGCGGCGGTCGTCAGAGGCTTCGGCGGCCCCGGGCTGCTCGACAGCTACGAGGCGGAGCGGCGGCCCGTGGGACTGCGCAACATGGCCATGTCCCGCCGCCACCTCGACGTGCACTTCCACCACATGCGCCTGCGCGACGAGGGCGCGACGGCCGCTGAGCTCGGCGACTTCCTCGGCGACCAGCCGGGCGAGAACACCTACGAGGGCGTCTACCTCGACTACCGGTACGCCCGCTCGCCGATCGTCTGGGACGACGGCACCGACGAGCCCGATGCCGACCCGCTGCGCTACACCCCCAGCACCTGGCCGGGCGCGCGGCCGCCGAGCCTGCTGCTCGCCGACGGCACCCAGCTGTTCGACCACTTCGGACCCGATTTCACCCTGCTCGACACGGTCGGCGACGGCGAGGCCGACGCCCTGCTGGCCGCTGCCGACGAGCGCGGCCTGCCGGTCCGCCACGTCACGGTCAAGGAGGGCCCGGTGCGGGAACTGTGGGAACGCGACCTGGTGCTGATCCGCCCCGACCAGCACGTCGCCTGGCGCGGCGACCGCGCCCCCGCCGACCCCGCGGCGGTCGTCGACCGGGTCAGGGGCGCCGCCGAAGGCCACTCCGACATGCAACACCCCCAACGAAGCACCGCAGAACCGCATTCGACATTCAGGAGGCGTCCGTGACGACCGAAGTGCCCAAGCCGACCCGAGACCGGACCGGGCCGACGACCGCTCCAGCCTGGGCGGTCCTGACGCTCGTGTGCGTCTGCCAGTTCATGGTGATCCTGGACGCGGCCATCGTCAACGTCGCCCTGCCCGCGGTCCAGGACGAACTCGGCTTCAGCCACACCGGCCTGGCGTGGGTCGTCAACGGCTACCTGCTGACCTTCGCCGGATTCATGCTCATCGGCGGCCGCGCCGCCGATCTGTTCGGGCAGCGCCGCATGCTGATCGCCGGACTGTTCGTGTTCTCCGCCTCGAGCCTCGTCGCCGGCGTGGCCATGACCCCGGGCCTCCTCGTCGGAGCCCGCATCGCGCAGGGCGTGGGCGCGGCCATGATGGCCCCGGCGACGCTGGCGGTCATCAACACCGCCTTCACCGGGGAAGGCGCCCGCGCCCGCGCATTCGGCGCGTGGTCGGCCGCGGGCGGTGTCGGCGGCATGGCCGGAGCGCTGGTCGGCGGCGCCCTCACCACCGGCATCTCGTGGCGCGGGGTGTTCCTGATCAACGTCCCGATCGGCGCGGCGCTGATCGCGCTGGCCGTGTTCTCCCTGGCCGCCACCCGAGCCGAGGGCCGCGCGTCGCTCGACCTCACCGGCGCGATCACGGGCACGGCCGGGCTGGCCGCGCTCATCTACGGGGTCATGCAGAGCGCCGACCAGGGCTGGGGGTCGGTCACGGTCCTCGGGCCGGTCGCGGCGGGCGCCGTGCTGCTGGCCGTCTTCGTCGCGGTCGAGGCGCGTTTCGCGGCCGAGCCGATGATGCCGTTGCGGCTGTTCAAGATCCGCTCGGTGGCCGTCGGCGGCGTCATGATCCTGCTGTTCGGCGGGATCGCCATCGCGATGTGGTACTTCACGTCGCTGTTCATGCAGAACGTGCTCGGCTACTCGGCGCTGGAGGCCGGTCTCGGCCAGACGCCCGCGGCGGTGATGTTCCTGGTGGTCGCGCGCTGGGCTGGTCCGCTGCTGCCGCGGACCGGAGTGCGTCCGCTGGTGCTGGCCGGGTGCCTGTGCTTCCTGGCCGGGTTCGGCTGGCTCGCGCAGGCGGGCGCCGACAGCGGCTACCTCGTCAGCGTGCTCGGGCCGACGCTGCTCATCGCGCTCGGCATCGGCCTGGTCTTCCCCACGCTCATGGCGGCGGCGACGGCCGACGCCCCCGCAGGCGACGCCGGGATCGTCGGCGGGCTGGCCACCACGGCCCAGCAGGTGGGCGGTTCGGTGGGCCTGGCGGTGCTCGCCACCGCGGCCGGCGCCAGGGCCGCGGCCGAGGCCGGCGAGGGCGTCTCGGCGGCCGAGGAGCTCTCCGCGGGATACAGCCTGGTATTCCTCCTGGCGGCCGGGCTCGGCCTGGCGATCGCGGTGGCCGGCCTGCTGCTGCCGCGGCATGGGCGCCCCGCCTGACAGTGCGGCGAGCATGAAGAGCGCCTTGCGATTCGGGTGCGCACCCGAATCGCAAGGCGCTTCGCCGTTCACCCGAAGAGGTCGTCGAGCCAGTCCTCGGCCCACTGCGGGTCGTAGCGCTCCAGCCGCGGGAAGCCGCCCTGGTCGGGTCGGCCGGTCCAGTGGTACTCGGCGCCGGGGTTGTGCGCGGCGCGTCCGCCGGCGGTGAACAGGTGCGGGCTGCCCTGCACCCGCGGGGTCTCGGCGACCTCCCACTGGCGGTACAGCTCCTTACGCCCGGCGCCCGCGGCCAGCGCCGCGGCCAGCGCGTCGGCGTCCACGTGCTCGCATTCGGCGGCGAGGTCGAGGATCTCGGAGGGGATGCTGATGCAGCGGGACTCGACGTAGAAGGCGCGGCGCAGTGCCGCGTCGAGCTCGTCGCCGCCGCGCAGACCGCCGATCGCCTCGTCCTTGGCGGCCTGCACCGCCTCCATCGGCGGCAGCATGGTCACCGGGTAGGTGGCCGCGGACGCCGACCACGCCTTCCAGCCCAGCTCGGTCCGGTGCCCGGCCACCGCCACCACCTCGGCGTCCAGAATGTACTTCGGGGTGGGCATGCGGTTGAACAGTTCGAGCGGGAAGGCCCGGTGGTCGATCAGGAGGTCGACCTCGCGCCGTGCCGCCGCGGCGTGCAGCGTGTGGAGCGCCAGGCTGGCCCAGGGGCAGCCGAGGTCCGACCACACGGTGATCACGCGGGGGTCGGGGTGGACCAGGTCGGTGTCGATGCCTGCCATGCGTTCGTTCGCCTCCATCGTCGGTGTCCAGGCGATTGTCGCGGACCGCTCCCCGACGGGCATCACGTGAATCCGGGATCGTCGCGTCCGGTCAGCCGTAGCAGGCGTCGACCAGTTCGGCCGCCTGGTCGGGGTTGAGTCGCGGATCGCACAAGGTGGTATAGCGCCGCCGCAGCATGGCCTCGTCGCTCACGTTGCCGCCCAGGCACTCCGTGACCGCCTCGCCGGCGGTCTCCAGGTGCAGTCCCCCCGACGGCACCCCGGCGTCGCGCAGGATGGACTCGAAGGCCCTGACCTCGGCGATCAGGTCGTCCAAGTGCCTGGTCTTGCGACCGGCGCAGGCGGTGGCGGTGGTGGTGTTGCCGTGCATGGGATCGCACAGCCACACCACGGGATGGCCCGCCTCGCGGACGGCCGCGACGAGGCGGGGCAGGCGCTCGGCGATGCGGCCGGCGCCCATGCGGGAGATGAGCACGAGCCGTCCGGGACTGCGGTCGCGGTCGAGGGCCGCGCACAGCCGCACCAGGTCCGCCGCCGCGACGTCGGGACCCACCTTGTAGCCCACGGGGTTGAGGACGCCCGAGAGGAAGCGGACGTGGGCCCCGTCGACCGCTGCGGTGCGCTTGCCGATCCAAGGCAGGTGCGTGGAGCCGATGTAGACGCCGCGGGCGCCGGTCTCGTCGGCGGTCGCCCGCAGCAGCGCCATCTCGTAGTCGAGCACCAGGGCCTCATGGCTCGTCCACAGCGCGCTCTCCACGGGCAGTTCGCGCAGCCCGTCCATCACCCGGGCGGAGGCCTGGTACGCCCACAGCATGCGGCGCGGGTCGTGGCGGCGCGCGGCGGCGTCGGGAACCTCACCGTTGATCATGTGCCCGCGGAACGACGGCAGCCGGGCGCCGTCGACGGTCTCGAAGTCCTGCGAGCGGGGCTTGGCGTACTGGCCGGCGATCCGGCCGATGCGGATCACCCGGTCCCCGGTGCGCTCGGCGAGGCGCTCGGCGATCCGGTGCACGGTGGCCGCCTTCGCCCTGGTGTGCGCGACGGTGCACTCGTAGAAGCTCTCGGCGCAGTCACCGGCCTGGAGCAGCCGCGCCCGCCCCCTCGCCGCTTCGGCCAGGGTCCGCCGCAGCGCCAGCACCTCCGAGCCGGGGACCAGGGGCGGCGCGGCCGACAGTTCGCGGACGACGGCGGGAAAATCGGGGTGGTGCGCCCACTGCGGCTGCTGGGCGGCCGAGCCGGTGACCGATCCGACCGCGGCGAAGAACACCTCGGCCAGAGGGCCGGCATCGCCGGTGCGGAGGGGAAGATCGACGGTTGTCATGGTCCGTGGCTGCCTTTCGGGACGTCTACGCGCCGCTGGTGCTCAGCACCCGGGCGAGCAGGCTTCGCAGGATGACCGGCCCGTGCTCGGTGAGCACGGACTCCGGGTGGAACTGGGCGCCGGCGACGTTGCCGCCCCACATGGCGTGGACTCGGCCGGAGCCGGGGTCTCGGCTGAAGGTCAGCGGCCCGCCGGTGAAGGGGTTGACCGCGGTGTCGGTGTGGCTGACGGCGGCATAGGAGTTGTAGAACCCGACGCGGTGCCGCTCGCCGGCCAGGTCGATCTGCGACTGGGTCCCCTGGTTGGGCCGCTCCAGGCGCCGCAGCCGCAGCCCGAGTGCGCCCGCGATCATCTGGTGGCCCAGGCAGACGCCCAGCAGCGGCGTCCGGTCGCGCAGCAGCCGGCGCGCCATGCGGTCCAGGGCGGCCATCTTGGGGACGGAGAGGTCCCGCGGATCGCCGGGCCCGGGCCCGAGGACCACGAAGTCGTACCCGGCGAGGTCGGCCGGTTCGCTGAACCGCCGGACGGTCATGTCGGTGCCCAGGGCGCGCAGCTGCAGCGCGAGCATCGCGGTGAAGGCGTCCTCGGCCTCGATGAGCAGGCCGCGCCTGCCGAGCAGTTCGGGGGCGGGCTCAGGCCGGGCGCCGTCGCCGTGCAGCCAGAATCCGGCGATGCCCCGGTTGCGCGAGCGCAGCGCCTCCCGCACCAGGCGGTGGTCCGCCAGATCCGCCGGCGCGGCGACCTGAGCCCCGGGGCCGGCGGTTCGATCGTCGAGCGCGGACCGGGCGCCGAAGGCGGCCATCATGGCGGCGGCCTTGGCCCGCGTCTCGGCCACCTCGCCGGCCGCGGTGGACCCGCGGACCAGGGTCGCGCCCACGCCGATGCGCAGGTCGCCGTCCGGTGCCACGTCCGCGGTGCGGATCAGGATGGCCGAGTCCAGGCTCTCGGCGCCGTCGCCGTCGCAGCCGATGAGCGCCGCGACGCCGGAGTAGTAGGCGCGCGGGCCCCTCTCGTGGCGGGCGATCACGTTGAACGCGTTATCGAGCGGGCTGCCGGTGACCGTCGGGGCGAACATGGTCCCGTGCAGGATCTCGGCAGGGGACCGATCGGTGCGGCCCTCGATGAGGTACTCGGTGTGCGCCAGCCTGCTCATGGCCTTCAGGTAGGGGCCGCGCAGCCGCCCGCCGTCGGGGCAGACCTTCGCCATCATCTTGAGCTCTTCGTCGACCACCATGTAGAGCTCGTCGGTCTCCTTCTGGTCGCCGAGGAACTCGACCGCCTCTTCGAGGCGCGGGCCGCCGGGCGGGTAGCGGTAGGTGCCGCTGATGGGGTTCATGACGGCCGTGCCGCGATCGAGGCTGACGTGCCGCTCAGGGCTCGCGCCCACGAAGCTGCGGTCGGGGGTGTGGATCAGGAAGGTCCACCAGGCGCTGGACTCGGCCAGCAGCAGCCGCCGGAACGCCGACAGCAGCTGCGTCGGGACCGGGCCGCCGCTGAGGCGGGACCGCAGGGTGCGGTGGATGACGAAGTTGGCGCCCTGCCCGGTGGCGATCTCGGAGTCGAGCACCCTGCCGACGAGGTCGGCGTAAGCGCTGTCGTCGATGTCGAACTCGGGGTCGGCGGGCGCGGTCGGCCAGTCGTCGATCGCGGCGACGGCGGCTTCGGGGGAGACCCGGTCGTGCCGCTCCACCGCCATCGTGAGGATCGGCTCGCCGTCGTCGTGGCAGGGCATCCCGAGCTCGGTGATCTGCCGGTAGGGGATGACCGCCAGCAGCCGGCCGCCGGGTTCCACCGGAGGCAGGTCGCCCAGCAGCGAGGCCTTTCCGGCGGTGCCGGTGAGGATCTCGACCTCGCGGCGGCCGGTCGACTGCGGTCGGTACACCAGCGCGAAGCATTCGGGGGGGTCGGCGGTCAGCTGTGCAAGGAGATCGTCCATCATGCCTCGTCAGTCCGAGTCGGTGCGCCGGTCACCAGGTCGAGCAGCGCGTCGGGGTTCGCAGGGGCGTGGTTCCCGCGCCAGGCCACGTGCTGGTCGGGCCGCACGAGGACCAGGTCGCGCTGCCAGACGTCGCGGACGTCGGCGTCGTCGACGGCCAGGTGCGTCATGGGGATGCCGCGCTCGACCGCGCGCGCCACCAGTGCCTTGCCGGTGTCCACCTGGGACATGTCCACGAGCGTGAATCCGGTGCCGAAGGCGTCGAAGAGGGCGGTGCCGTCGCCGAGCCGGATCGAGGGCGGCCGGCCCCCCGGCCAGGTGCTCGGGACGATGGCGGTCCAGTCCCATTGCGGCGCTTCGCCTTCCTCGGCGGCGATCACCGGCGAGCCCTCGTACCGGTAACCGAAGTGGACGCCGGTGTTGTCGGCCTGGTAGGCCTCCTTGGCCAGGAATCCGGCCCGATGGGCGCGGGAGGCGCCGTCCGCGGACATCCGGGCGTAGCGGCGCCAGACCTCCAGGAGGTTGGCCGACATCTCCCGGTTGAACAGGGCCACCGGGCGGCGTTCGGCCTCGTAGCTGTCCAGCAGGGCCGCTCCGCCCCAGCCGCCGAGGACCGCGGCCAGCTTCCAGCCGAGGTCCACCGCGTCGGCGATGCCGGTGTTGGCCCCGTGGCCGCCGAAGGGGTAGAAGCGGTGCGCGCTGTCGCCGGCGAGGAACACCCGGCCCGAGCGGTAGCGTTCGGCCACCGACAGGGCCCCGTGCCATCGGTTCACGCTGAGCACCTCGTCGACCGCGAAGTCCGCTCCGAGCTTCTCGCGCATGACCGCCACCGGGTCGATGTCGGCCGCCTCGTCCGGGTCGACCGGGAAGGAGGCGGTCCACAGCTCCTTCTCGTCCCGGGAGACCAGGGCGATGCCGCGCGAGGAGGTGGTGATGAACGCCCGGCCCCAGCGCCGCAGCACCGGGTCGCCGCTGCGGAAGTACACCGAGCAGCGCTCCGAGGGCTGGTCGGCGAACTCGGACTCGATCCCGGCCGCGGCGCGGACGGCCGATCCGGCGCCGTCGCAGCCGACCAGGTATTCGGCCGCGAGCTCGCGAGTCCGGGAACCGGAGGCGATGACGGCGGTGACGCCGTCGTCTCGGCGGCGCAGGGACTCGAAGGTCCAGCCTTCGAGCACGGTGCAGTCGGGGTGGTCGCGCAGCCGCCGCCGCAGCAGCTCCTCCAGCAGGGCGCCGGCGATCCGCAGGTACGGCTCCAAGGGGGCCGTGCCCTCGTCGGCCTTGCGGGCCGCCGCCTGCTTGGCGGCCGGGGACTCCTGCCGCCACACCGCGACCGGCGGCTGCGGCAGCGAGTCGATCCACAGGAAGTCGGACGAGTGCTGGCGGTCGACGCCGCCTTCGCGGATCGGTTCGGCCAGGCCGAGTCGGCGCAGCAGTTCCATGCTGCGGCCGTTGATGTAATCCATTTTGGGGAACAGCGGAGCCGCGGTGGAACGCTCGACCACAGTGCACGGTACATTGTGCCGAGCCAATTCCAGCGCGAGTATCGATCCGACCGGACCGGCTCCGACGATGACAATTCTGGATTGTGTGATATCGTCCCTTTTGCCCACGCCCGATACTCCCTGGTCGCCTCGTTGAGTTGCTTCGACCGTAGGGTCGCAAGGCGATCGGCTGAATCACAGATCTACGTGATTCTCGTAGTCTCGCGTCCACGTTGCGTAGTCGCTTCGAATCCCCAGAAACCGTGATGTCCGCTGCGCGTTCGTCACGCATGGTTATCGGTACGGCTCCGACGGAATATCGGATCGCGGGGCCACAATCGATGGGACGTCGATATGTGCCGTGTGGTGAAAAAGTTCGGTGGAAGCTCTCTGTCGACTATGGGCAAAATTGCCCGGATTGCCGCGCTCCTCGCCGCCGAAGCCGAACGGCAGGGGCCGTTCCCGGTGGTCGTCTCCGCCCGCGGCGGCACGACCGATCAGCTGCTGGAGCTCGCCGCCGCCGCCGGCGGCCCCGATCCCGCTGCGCGTGAGGTGGACCAACTGCTGAGCACCGGCGAGATCGCCTCCGCCGCGCAGCTGGCCCTGGCGCTGGGACGGTGCGGCGTTCCGGCGGTGTCCCTGACCGGGACGCAGGCCGGCATCAACGTCAGCGGCCCCGGCGGGAACGGGGCCGTCGCCTCCATCGACACCACCCGCATCCAGGCCGAACTGGCTGCGGGCAAGGTCGTGGTGGTCGCCGGATTCCAGGGCGTCGACGCCGTCGGCGACGTGGTCACGCTCGGGCGCGGCGGTTCGGACACCACCGCCGTGGCCTTGGCCGTCGCCCTCGGCGCGCGCCGCTGCGAGATCTACACCGACGTCGACGGTGTATACACAGTGGACCCCCGGCTGGTCGCCGACGCGCAGATCCTCCGGCACGTCGATCCCGACGTGATGACGGAGATGGCCTTCGCCGGTTCCAAGGTGCTGCACCCGCGGTCGGCGCAGCTGGCGGCCACCCACGGACTGGAGCTCCACGTCCGCGACGCGGCCGGCGGGGATTCCGGGACGGTCGTCTCCCGGCGGCCGCTGGAGACCGCGCCGGCCGTCAGCGCCGTGGCCTGCGACCCGCGCGTCGCCCGGGTGCTCATCCGCTCACCACACGGCCGCGATCTCGCACCCGAGGTCCTGGAGGCGCTCTCGCTCCACGCGATACCGGTGGACCTGGTGGCCCGGTCGGGCCCCGCCGAGGAGGAGTTCCGGATGGGCTTCACCATCGACGCCGGGAACCTCGACACCGTCAGGCGGGCGCTTCGCGAGGTCGCCGACCCCAGGGGCGCGACCGTGGTCATCGACGAGAACGTGTCGAAGGTGTCGGTCGTCGGACCGGGGATACGCGCGCGGCCGGCCTACATCGCCCGGATCACCGCCGTCCTCGCCGAAGCCGGCATCGACATCAGCTGGGTGGCGCTGTCGGCCAACCGCGCCTCGGTGACGGTGGCGCGCGACCGCAGGGCCGAGGCGGTCCGGCTGCTGCACCGCGAGTTCCACGCCGACATCACGGCGTCTCAATCGGGCGGCGACGACGCCGAACCGCTCGACACCGTCGAAGAGCTCAAGCCGTAACGGGATGGAGGTATTCGCACCATGGGCTTCAACCACTACGCTCGCGAACTGCGGCTGCAACGGCTGCACCACCACAGCGACCGACTCATGATCGTCCCCCTCGACCATTCGATCGCGGACGGACCGGTGGCGGGGCCGGCGGGCCTGGACGCGCTCGTGGCCAGCCTGGTGTCGAGCGGCGTCGACGCCATCGTCGTCCACAAGGGAAGCATGCGGCACATCAGGCACGAACGGCTGCACCGCATGTCGCTGATCGTGCACCTGAACGCCTCCACCCGGCACTCCCCCGATCCGGACGCCAAGTACCTGGTGGCGGGCGTGGAGGAATCGCTGCGGCTGGGCGCCGACGCGGTCAGCGTCCACGTCAACATGGGCAGCCGCGACGAAGCGCGCCAGATCGCCGATCTGAGCGCCGTGGCCGAATCGTGCGACCGCTGGAACATGCCGCTGCTGGCCATGATGTACCCGCGCGGTCCCGAGATCACCGATCCGACCGCCGCCGACCTGGTGATCCACGCCGCCACCCTGGCCGCCGACCTCGGCGCCGACATCGTCAAGACCCCCTACGTCGGGTCGGTGCAGGCCATGGCCCGCATCACCGCCGTCTGCCCCATCCCGCTGGTCGTGGCCGGCGGCGCCGCCCAGGACTCCCCGGACGGGGTGCTCTCGTACGCCTCCCAGGCGCTCAGCGGCGGTGCCGCCGGCCTCGCCATGGGCCGCAACATCTTCCAGGCGAAGGACCCGGGCCGCATGGCGCGCTCCGTCGCCGACCTCGTGCACGGCAGGGCCGGACAGCGGCTGCTCCCGGATCCGCAGACCCTCGCCACCGCCCGATGACCCGCAACACGTCAGGAGAAGGGACGACCATGAAACTGTGCTGGATCGACATTCGCTCAGCCGGAGGGGCCAAGAAGGCCATCATCGAGGAGGCGGTCCACCAGCGTGCGAACGCGATCGCCTCGGCCAACCCGGCCGACCTCAAGGACCTGCCGCCGACGGTCACCAAGGTGCTGCTGGCGCTCGACAAGGAGCTGCCGGCCGACCTCGCCGATGTCGACGTGCTGATCCTCCCCCACGGCCGGGGCGACGCCGCCAAGCTGGCCAAGAAGTACCCCAAGCTGGAATTCGGATCCTATGTGGAGATCGTCGACGCCGAATCCCTCGACCGCGCGTGCGAAGCCGCGCGCAGCCGGCAGTGGAGCGTCCTCGACTTCGCCGACCCCACCAAGATCCCGCTCGAGATCGTGCTGGCGGCCGCCGCGGGGGCCGAGGGCAGCATCATCACCACCGTCGCCGACGTCGAGGAGGCCGAGATCGTCTTCGGGGTCCTCGAACACGGCTCGGACGGCGTCATGCTCGCGCCCCGCACGGTCGGCGAGGCCACCGCCCTGGTGAGCGCCGCGGCCTTCGAGCCGGGCGAGCTCGAACTGACCGAGCTGACCGTCACCGCCACCGCGCACATCGGCATGGGCGACCGGGCCTGTGTGGACACCTGCACGCATTTCCGCAAGGACGAGGGCATCCTGGTCGGATCGCACTCCAAGGGGATGGTGCTGTGCGTCAGCGAGACCCACCCGCTCCCGTACATGCCGACACGCCCGTTCCGGGTCAACGCCGGCGCCATCCACTCCTACACGCTGTCCCAGGGCGGGCGCACCAACTACCTCAGCGAGCTCACCTCGGGCTCCAAGGTCATGGCCGTCGACGTCAAGGGACAGACCAGGATGGTCAGCGTCGGCCGGGTCAAGATCGAATCCCGGCCGCTGATCTCCATCGACGCCGTCGCGCCCTCGGGCCAAGAGGTCAACCTGATCATGCAGGACGACTGGCACGTGCGGGTCCTCGGCCCCGGCGGCGCCGTCCTCAACAGCACCGAGCTCAAACCGGGCGACAAGCTGCTGGGCTACCTCCCCACCGAGGACCGGCACGTCGGCTACCCCATCAACGAATTCTGCCTGGAGAAATGACATGAACTCGCCACCGGCGGCCGGCCCCGTCCTAGACTTCCACGCCCGGCTGACCCCGCGCCCCGGCGCCCTGGACGACCTCCTGGCGTCCATGGCGGCGTCCGGGGTCGCCGCGGCCGGCCTGGCCGCCGGGGGCGTGCTCGACCTGGAGACGCTGGCCCGGCAGGTCGCCCTGGGCGGCGC
Organism: Glycomyces sp. TRM65418; assembly: GCF_019710475.1. Classification (GTDB taxonomy): domain Bacteria; phylum Actinomycetota; class Actinomycetes; order Mycobacteriales; family Micromonosporaceae; genus Glycomyces. Next base: position 168,215 of record NZ_JAJFAX010000001.1, read on the forward strand.
CTCCACCGCCGACGCCGACAACGCCGCGGTGCTGGCGGCGAGCCGGTCCTCGCAGGGGCGACTGGTCCCGATCTACTTCGCCAACCCGCACGCCGGGCCCGAGCCCTACCAGGAGGCCGCCGACGACTTCGCGGCCCTGGAGATCTCACCCGCCGTGCACGGGTTCGACTTCGACGACCCGCGCGTGGAGGAACTGGTGGCGATCGCGCGCGACAGCGGACACGCCGTGTACACGGTGTGCCTGCCCAGGCCCGGCACCGGCGTCGCCGACCTGGCCGACCTGGCCGCGCGGTTCCCTGACGTCGACTTCGTCCTGGGCCACGGCGGAGTGAGCCTCATCGACCTCCACGCGATATCGGTGATCGCCGACCACCCCAACATCGCGCTCGAGACCTGCGGCCCCTACGCGGCCGTCGTCCGCCTCGCCCTGGAGCGCCTGGGACCGCGGCGGCTCGTCTTCGCCGCCGAGCACCCCCTGCAGCCGGTCCGCGCCGAACTGGCCAAGTTCGCCGGGCTCGATCTGAGCGCCGACACATGGAACAGCGTCGCCTGGCACAACGGCAGGCGGCTGCTGGGAATCGAGGAATCATGAACCGTCACGACACCGAGCTGCCGCAGCTGGGCCAGTGGTCCTCGCCGGAGGAACTGCGCGGACTCCAAAACGAGCAGCTGGCACGCATCTTCGACACCGCCGCCAAATCCCCGTTCTACGCCGAACGGCTCCAGTCGGGCATCGGCTTCGACCGGGACGGCCTGGAGACGCTCCCGGTCACCACCAAGCAGGACCTGCGGGACAACTACCCCTTCGGCATGCTCGCCGTGGACAAGGCCGAACTGGCCACCTACCACGAGTCCAGCGGCACCGCCGGCACGCCGACCCCCTCGTACTACACCGGCGACGACTGGATCGACCTGGCCGAGCGCTACGCCCGCAAGATCGTCCCGATCGGGCCCGACGACACCTTCCTGGTGCGCACCCCCTACGCCCTCATGATCACCGGCCACCTCGCGCAGGCCGCCGCCCGCCTCGAAGGGGCCACCGTCGTGCCCGGGGACAACCGGTCACTGGCCATGCCGTACTCACGAGTGGTGCGCGTGCTCCGCGACCTCGAGGTCTCCCTGACCTGGTCCATGCCCACCGAGATCCTGCTGTGGACCGCCGCGGTCCGCGCCGCGGGCGGCGACCCCGCCACCGACTTCCCGGCCCTGCGGGCGTTCTTCGTCGGCGGCGAGCCCCTCAGCCCCGCCCGGCGGGCCCGGATCACCGAGATCTGGGGCGTCCCGGTGGTGGAGGAGTTCGGCTCCACCGAGACCGGCAGCCTGGCCGGCCAGTGCGAGCGAGGCCGCCTGCACCTGTGGGCCGACCGCGCGATCTTCGAGGTGCACGACACCGAGACCGGCCGCATCGCCCCCGCCGGCCGCGGACAGCTCGTGGTCACCCCGCTGTACCGCAAGGCCATGCCGCTGCTGCGCTACGACCTCGCCGACCTCGTCGAGGTCTCCTGGGACGCGTGCGACTGCGACTGGGTGCTGCCGACCGTCAAGATCCTGGGGCGCGCCGCCTTCGGTTACCCCGTCGGCGACGCCCGGGTCACCCAGCACCAGGTCGAGGAGCTGGTCTTCTCACTCCCGGCCTCCTACGAGGTGCTGTTCTGGCGCGCCCAGGCCCACCCCGATCGGCTGGAGGTCGAGATCGAGGTCCCCGGCGAGCACCGCGAAGCCGCCTGCGGCGAGCTGTCCGCCGCGATCGCCGACACTCTCGGCGCGAACGCCCAGGTGACCGGCGTCCCCGTCGGGACGCTGGTGCCGCACGAGACGCTGACGGCGATCAGAGACGTCGTCAAGCCCCGCAGCCTCTTCGGTGCCGACGAGGACTGGGGCAAGGCGATCCTCTACTACTGAACGGAGGCTCCAATGGGACCAGAGGGCATGCGAGTGGCCATCGTGGGCGCCGGCATCGCCGGGCTCACCGCCGCGATCGCCTTGCGCGAGATCGGCGCCGACTGCCACGTATACGAACGCGCCACCCACCTGCGCGAGATCGGTGCGGGAATCCAGCTGTCGCCCAATGGGACGCGGATCCTGCACCGGCTCGGCCTGGCCGAGCCGCTCGCACGGGTCGCGACCCGGCCGCGGGCGGTGGAGGTGCGCCGCTGGGACGACGACAGCCTGATCGGCAGGACGCCGCTGGGCGAGCCCTGCGAGGAGCTGTACGGCGCCCCGTACTACGTCCTGCGCCGAGCCGACCTGCACCAGACGCTGCTGGAACGGCTGCCGCAGGGCATCGTCCACCTCGGTCTCAAGTGCACGCGCGTCGACGTCGACCGCGAGCGCCCCCGCGTGGACTTCGCCAACGGCCACACCGTGGAAGCGGACCTGGTGCTGGCGGCCGACGGCATCCGCTCCAGCGTGCGCTCCCAGCTGCTCGGAGACGAGCCGCGGTTCTCGGGCATCAGCGTCTACCGCGGGGTGGTGCCCTCGCACCTGGTCGACCACGACCCCGAGGGGCCCCGGGTGCTCATCCGCACCGGACCCGGCCGGCACGCCGTCGCCTACCCCGTCGACAACGGGCGCCTCGTCAGCTTCGTGGCCACCACCCCGGACCGGGGAGAGTGGCGCGAGGAGTCTTGGACCGCCGAGGGCGACCCCGTCGACCTCCTGTCCCATTACGAAGGGTGGGCGCCGCCGCTGCGGGCGCTGTTCGAGGCCGCCGAGTCGGTGACCCGGTGGGCGCTGTACGACCGGCCCTCGGTCCAGGGCTGGACCACTCCCAATCTGGCTCTGGTCGGCGACGCCGCCCACCCCATGCTGCCCTTCGGCGCCCAGGGCGCCAGCCAGGCCGTCGAGGACGTCGCCGCGCTGGCCGCCTGCCTGGATCAGGTCTCGCCCGACGACCTGCCGAAGGCGCTCCAGCGGTACGAGACGGTGCGCCGCGAGCGCACCCGGACCGTCCAGAGCTTCGTGCAGAAGAACGAACGGGACCACCACGCGGACGACGGCCGGGAGCAGATCGACCGGGACCGCCGGGCGCTGGACGAATGGAGTCTGGAGGGGCGTGGGTGGCTGTTCGGTTACCACGCCGAGAAGGAGGCAGTCGAATGAGTCAGACCATTGTGGATGACAACCACTTCTCCGGAAAGGTCGCGCTGGTCACCGGTGCGGCCCAGGGCATCGGCGGGGCCGTGGCCCGGCTGCTGGCGAGGCGGGGCGCCGCCGTCGCCGCCTGCGATTCCAACGCCGACGCGCTCGCCGCGCACGTCGCGGAGCTGACCGCCCACGGCGGCAAGGTCACCGGCTTCCCGATGGACGTCGCCGACACGGGCGCCGTGGACTCAGTGGTCGAGACCGTCGAACGGGAGCTCGGGCCCATCGAGATCCTGGTCAACGTGGCCGGGGTGCTGCGCACCGGACCCGTGACCGAGCTCGACGACCAGGACTGGGACCTCGTCTTCTCCGTCAACACCCGCGGCGTGTTCGGCGTCAGCCGCGCCGTGGCCAGGCTGATGCGGCCGAGGGGCACCGGCGTCATCGTGACGGTGGCCTCCAACGCCGCGGGGGTGCCGCGGATGAACATGTCGGCCTACGCGGCGTCGAAGGCCGCGTCGGTCATGTTCACCAAGTGCCTCGGGCTTGAGCTGGCCGGCTCGGGCATCCGCTGCAACGTGGTCTCTCCCGGATCCACGGACACCGCCATGCAGCGGGCGATGTGGCGGGACGGCGACGCCGCCGGCCGGCAGGCCGTGCTCGACGGCTCCATGGAGACGTATCGCGTCGGGATCCCCCTGCGGCGCATGGCGCAGCCGGAGCAGGTGGCCGAGGCCGTCCTGTTCCTGGCCTCGGACCGGGCCTCGCAGATCACCATGCACGATCTCTATGTGGACGGAGGCGCGTCGCTGTAGCGAACGCGCCCGACGCTCGGGCGCGGGCCCCGCATCGTCGCGGGTCCGCCCGCGCCCGCCACCCGCGAAGCAAAGGAACAGCATGACCATTCCCGCCATCGCCGGTTACCGGATTCCAGAGTCGCTGCCGCCCAACGCGGTGGAGTGGCGGCCGGAGCCCGATCGAGCGGTGCTGCTCGTTCACGACATGCAGCAGTACTTCATGGACAAGTTCCCCTCGGGGGCCGAGCCGGCGAGCACCGTGGTGAGCAACATCGCGCTGCTCCAGTCGGCCGCGCGTTCCGTGGGCGCCCCGGTGGCCTTCACCGCCCAGCGGGGGGACGCGACCCCCGGCGAGCGGGGGCTCCTGCGCGACTTCTGGGGCCCGGGCATGAGCGCCGATCCGGCGCACACCCGGATCGTGCGCGGCCTCGAGCCCGGCCCCGAGGATCTGGTGCTGCGCAAGCACCGTTACAGCGCGTTCCACCGCACCAACCTGTCCGAATGGATGGCCGAAGCCGGGCGCGACCAGTTGATCGTGTGCGGCGTGTACGCGCACATCGGCTGTCTCATGACCGCCTTCGACGCCTTCTCCAACGACATTCAGCCGTTCCTGGTCGCCGACGCCGTCGCCGACTTCACCGCCGAGGACCACCGTCTGGCCCTCGAACTGGCGGCCAGGCGCTGCGCGGCCGTGGTGCGGTCGCGGGACGTCGAAGCAGCCCTGGTCGGCAGCCCGGCGGCACTGACCAATTCGGACTTCTAGGAGCGGTCGACCGCGGTCACAGTCCTGGCGTTCGAGAGGGCTGCCGAGTGGCCGGACAACAGCGGCAGTGGACAGGGGGCGCGGCTGTCCGCCGCGCCCTCCCCGTTGCGAACCCGAACCCCCGGATGGACGCCGCGTCGGATCGGGCTCGGCTCCGTCCCCGCTGGTCTTCCGCATTCGTCGCCCAGCAGCCCTTCGAACGTGCGGGTCCGCCGCTGCGTATTGCCCGCCGGAAGCCGACGTGAGCGATTCCAGCGTTCAGCTCTGGGCCACCTGGACGAGATCCGGAGCCTGTCCACGCCGGGCGAGCAGCGCCCGGCCGACGGGCAGTTGGCGGCTGGCGGCGCCATTGACGAGGCGGCCCTCGAGGCGGTCGCCGGAAAAGAGCAGCCCGGGGCTGGACATGTCGGCGACCTGGCGCAGCAGCGGCTCGTACAGGGCGCGGCTGGCGCCGCCGGTTCGGCGGGCGATGACGAGGTGGAACCCGAGGTCGAGGCCCTGAGGCACGAGTTCGGCCAGGGGCGCCAGGGGGTTGCCCGCGGCGGAGCCGGCGACGATGTCGTAGTCGTCGACGACGACGAAGATCTCCGGGCCGGTCCACCAGGAGCGCTCGCGCAGCTGACGCGGCGTCACGTCGGCGCCGGGCAGGCGCTGCCGCAGCGCGGTGGCGAGTTCGGCGGCGTTCTGGGCGGCGTGCGCGGCGGTGTTGCAGTAGGTGACGAGGTGGTCCTCGGGGACGGCCTCGAGGTGGGTGCGGCGGTAGTCGACCAGGAAGACGCCGGTCTCGGTGGCGGGCCTGCGGACGATCTGCCGCATGATCGTGCGCAGGACGGTCGACTTGCCGGTCTGAGTGTCGCCGAAGACGATCAGGTGCGGATCGGCGGTGAAGTCGACGGCGGCGGGGCCGAGGTCGCTCTCGGCGACGCCGACAACGGGCGCGAGGGCGTACGGATCGCCCGACGTCGCGGGGACGTCGGGGACGAGATCGCGCAGCCGGACCTGGGCCGGGAGGGCCTTGACCGGGGCGACGCGGGGTCCGGGCCAGCGGGCCGAGACGGTCTTGGCGAGCCCGGCGAAGCCGGCGGCGAGGTCGTCGGTGCCGGTCCCCTCGTCGATGCGCGGCAGGGCGATGTGGCCGAAAAGCTTGTCGGACAGCACGACTCGTCCGGGGACATCCTTGGGCAGCTGCTCGATCATCTTGCGGTCGATGCCGGAGTCGTAGGCGTCCGCCAGCCGCAGTTCGATGCGTCCGGAGAAGGCGGCGGCGAGCCGGGCGCGCACCTGGGTGGAGTTGACGGCGGTGAGGACGACGTGGACGCCGAGGGCCGGTCCGCGAGCGGCGATCTCGCCGACGATGTCGCCCGCCTCGTCGTCGGCCTCGGTGAGCGCGCCCCAGCCGTCGATGGCGAGGACGACGTCGCCGGGGATGGCGACCCTGCCGGCCGCGGCGGCGCGGCGCAGTCCCGCCGCGGAGTCGATCCCGCCCCCGCGCATGGCCGCTTCGCGGGCGTCCAGAAGGTTCTTGACCTCGGCGAGGGTGCGTCCGACGAGTTCGGGGTCCGCCCGGCCGGCGGCGACGGCCACCTGGGGCAGCTCGGCGAGGCTCGACAGGGCGCCGCCGCCGTAGTCGATGACGTAGCAGACGACGGCCGAGGGCGGATAGCGCAGGGCGAGACCGGCGACGAGCGTGCGCACCAGTGTGGACTTGCCGGAGGCGGGGGCCCCGACGACCATGAGGTTGGCGTCGGCGCCCGACAGCTCCCATTCGAGCGGTCCCTGGTACTGCTCGCGGGGCTTGTCGCGCAGGCCGAGCACGGCGCTGACGACCCCGCCGGGCTTTGCGGCGTCGATGGCGCCGGGCACGGCCGACAGTGGCAGGGCGTCCGGCAGGGGCGGAAGCCAGACGGGCCGGACCGGTTCGACGTCGGCGCTCGCGAGGCTCTGGACCAGGACGCGCAGGACGCTGCGTTCGGTGTCGGGCCCCTCGGCGGTCGGTGATGTGAGCGCGTCGAGCGCGAGGGTCGGTACGGTGGGCGGCAGGGGCCAGGGCAGGACCGGGAGGCGGCGTTCCTCGGTCTCGCGCGGCGGCGTGTAGCGACCGGAGACCATGGCGGCCTTGAACCTCGTGAAGATCGTGGTGTCCACTTTGAGGTAGCCGGAGCCGGGTTCGGGCGGAAGCTGGTAGGCGTCGGGCACGCCGATCGCCTCGCGGCTCTCCCCTTCGGAGAAGGTGCGCAGCCCGATCCGGTAGGACAGGTGCGATTCGAGGCCGCGCAGGTGCTGCGCCTCGAGGCGCTGGGTGGCCAGCAGCAGGTGCACGCCGATGGAGCGGCCGATGCGGCCCACGGCGACGAACAGCTCGGCGAAGTCGGGCTTGGCGGTGAGCAGCTCCGAGAACTCGTCGATGATGACCAGCAGGTGCGGGAGCGGTTCGAGTGCTGGATCGCCCTGCCGCAGTTGGGCGTAGGTGTGGACGTTGGGCAGGTTCCCTGCGTCCTTGAGGAGCTGCTGGCGGCGCGCCATCTCGCCGTAGAGCGCCTCGGCGAAGCGGTCGACGAGGCTGAGGTCGTCGGCGAGGTTGGTGATCGAGCCGGCCACGTGCGGCAGGGCGTCGCATTCGGCGAACGTCGCCCCGCCCTTGAAGTCCACGGTGAGCAGGGCGAGCCGCTCGGGGAGGTGGCGGACGGCGAGGGCGGCGACGAGGGTGCGCAGGGTCTCGGACTTGCCCGAGCCGGTGGCGCCGACGATGAGTCCGTGGGGCCCCATGCCGCCGAGCGCCGACTCCTTGAGGTCGAGTTCGACGGTCTGGCCTTCGGCGTCGACGGCGAAGGGCACGCGCAGCAGCTCGGATTCGGGGCGGGGCGCCCAGGCGGCGTGCCAGTCGATGTCGGCCGGGTCGGCGACGCCGAGGATGTCGGTCAGGCCGTGGACGCCGCTGAGGGCGTGCGAGGCGTCGTCCGGGGCCAGGCGGTGCGGGCTGAGGGCGCGGGCGATCGCGACCAGCTCGGCGGCGTCGATACGGTCGGCGCGCCCGGTTCGGCTCGACTCGGCCGCGTGGCCTTCGCTCCGATCGATGGTGGTCACGGTGATCTCGGGGCCGTCGACGGTGATGCGGGCGGCGGTGTGCTCGGGCTCTTGGCGCTGCTCGGCCACGAGGGTGCAGAGGTGGACGCCGAGGAGCGCGGGATCGACGTCGGGGACCAGGCTCGGCAGGGCGACCTGCTGTTCGCCGTCGACGATGACGAACAGGCGGCGGGCGCCGGGGCCGGGCGGGGCGCCGCGGCGGCGGCGGAGCTCGGCGGCGCGCACGGCGAGGTCGCCGGAGAGCAGTTCGGCGAGTTCGGCGGTGCTCGGGCAGATGAGCGGGACCGGCAGGTCGGGGTTGTGGCCGTCGGCGAGCAGGTGGGGCAGCCAGGCGAGGCCGCTCCAGTGGGCGGCGACGCCGGGGGCGGCGACGACGGCGATCTGGAGGTCTTCGGGGGCGACGAGTGCGGCCAGTTGGGCGAGGAGGGTCTGGGCGGTCCGGCGGGCCTCGCCGTAGTCGCCGACGACGGACAGCTCGCCGATCCGCCCGATCGGGACGGTCAGCGGCTGGTCGCCGAGGGTGGCATAGCGTTCGACGAGTTCTTCGGCGCCGGACTGGCACACCGGGTCGTACACGGCCAGCGGGTTGGGGTCGAGCTGGAGCGACAGGGGCCGGCTCAACGGGGTTTCCGCCAGGCCGCAGCGCACGGTGAGCAGGTCGGCGTCGGTGGCGCGGCGCTCCCAGCGGCGGGCCGGATCGCAGGCGATGCCGAGCAGGAGACCCGGGTGCGGGTGGCGGGCGGCGTTGAAGTCGCGCTGCGCGCGGACCGCCTCGCGGATGGTGTGCCGGGCGTCTTCGAGGTAGTCCTGGTAGCGCTCGCGTTCCTGGCGGAGCTTGCGGCGCGGCCCCGAGCGCAGGGCGATGAACAGGACGACGCCCATGGCGACGCTCGCGACCAGCATCAGCAGCCCCGCGGTGGCGTACAGGGGGCGAGAGAGGTTCGACAGGACCATGACCATCGCGCCGCCGCCGGACATGATCGGCATCATGAGCATCGGCGCGCCCATGACCGGCGGCGGTCCGTCGCCGATGACGGGAGGGGCGGCCAGGGTGATCGGCTCGGTGGCGATCGCGGGGAGCGGCCGGCGCGCCGGCCGGCGGACGACCTCGGTGCCCATCAGGCGCCCGCCACGGCCGCGTAGAGGCCGAGGAGCTCGCCGGCGAGGGCCGTCAGGCCCGCGACGAGGAGGATCTCGGCGATGCCGACCACGCGCCTCCACCAGGCGGCGGAGACCTGGGAGCGGGAGATCGAGGCGACGGACACATAGGCCATTCCCGAAAGGACGGCCAGCGCGGGAAGCCACTGGCGCAGCGGTTCGCTCGGTTCGATCCAGTTCCAGGCCGCCCAGGCGCCGGCGGCCATGCCGGCCAGGCGCAGGGGCGCGACGTGGCGGACGAGTTCGAAGATCCGCGAGCGGGTGAGCAGCGCGAGCGCGGTGCCGGTGCCCATCAGCTGTGCCCAGAAGGCGTCCTGGGCCGCCAGCAGCGCTCCGGCGGCCGCGGCGGTGGCGGTGAGACCCCAGATCGCACCGGTGATCCGCGAATCGGTGCGGCCCAGACGGTCGCGCAGGCGGGCGTCGGTGGTGGGCTCGCCTCCGCGGACCTCGCGATCGAGGGTGAACAGGCCGGCGGAGAACATGGACGCGCGCGGGGCCAGGGCGAAGGAGAACAGCGCGGCGAGGACCACGAGCACGGCGACTCGGGTCGGCGCGAGGCCCGCATGGGCCCACAAGGTCCAGGCGCCGGCGCCGAGGGCGACCGCGATGCCCAGGCCGACGGCGTAGGAGGTCGCGAGCCTGGCGCCCGCGCGGGCCACGATCACCAGGAGCAGCGCCGCAAGCAGCGCGCCGAGCAGTTGCGTGGGGCGTGCGGCTCGACCGTCGGGCGCGAACGTGTCGGTCATGACGAACCCGACCCTTCCGGCCCACAGGCAGCCGCCGATGAGCGCGAGGTGGGTCATCAGGGCGTGTTGGCGGGTCGACCACCAGGACATGAGGACGGCCAGGACGGCGACCAAGCCGCCGGTGAGCAGAATCGAGCCGTCGACGCCGGGGCTGAACGCCGCGGCGGCCACCAGCAGGCCGGCCGTGGCGACGGCGACCAGGCGGCCGGTGCCGGGTTCCCAGCGGATGCCGGTCTCGTCGACGGCGTCCTCGACGCCGTCGCGCACGTCCTCGACGGTCTCGGGCAGAGCGGCAGCGGTCGCGTCGTGGACCAGCAGCATCGAGCCGTCGGCGACGGTCTTGTCGCGCAATGTCTCCGAGGGCTCGAAGGTGGCGCCTTCGGGGGTGCTCACGGCCCAGCTCACCGCGGTGCCGTCGGTGTCGCCGCCGGTGTGGCGCAGCATCTCGGGCAGCAGTTCGGCTACGGGCAGGTCGTCGGGCAGGGCGAGATCGCGGGTGGTCTCGGGTCCGACGACGGTGACGGTGCTGTATTGACCGGGCACTGTGGACCTTGTCTCAATCTTGGAACGGTGAGGAGAACGCGGGGGCGCCCTGTTCTTCGGCCTCTTGCTGGCGCTGCCGCTCGAAGGCGCCGGACACGGCGATCACCGCGACGATGAGCGCCACCGCGATCGCTCCGATGAGCGCGGCCGGCCAGAGCGACTGGCGCTGGCGCCAGCTGCGCGCCGAACCGTGGAGGACCGCCGCGCGAAGCTGCCTGCGGCGCAGGGCGGCGGCCTGGAGCACGTAACGCTCGCCTTGGCCGGTGCGTCGCATGACCAGCGGCGCGACGTCCATGCCGGACTCGTCGCGCCGCTCGGCCTCGGTGCGGTCGGTCACCCGCCCCACCGGTTGGTGATGCGGGTGATGCCGGCCTGCCAGTTGCTCGCCGAGGTGTCGGTGGCCGTGGCGAGGCGGTTGAAGGCGGTCTGGAGGGCGGTGAACTCGCCCTCGGTGTCGGTGTTGAACTTCGCGAAGCCCTCGGTGCCGGCGCCGACCCACTGGCCCTTGACCGTCGAGACGGCGCTCTGGAGCTGGCCCAGGATGCCCTCGAAGCGGCCGCGGTAGGTGTGCTGCACCTGGGCGAGGCCCTGGAGTTCGGAGACGTTGCCGTGCAACTCGTAGGGAGAGGCGGGCATGACGCGGTCCTTCCTAGACGGTGATGGAGATCGGCTTGATGGGCGTCATGGCGCCGTGGGCGCCGGCGTACTCGCCGTGGTTCTGGTCGTCGACGGTGACGCCGTCGGTGTTGGTCTGATCCTGCGCCATCGCGCTGACGCCGTACTTGTCGGCGAGCGCGTTGTAGGCGGCGATGAAGTCGGCCTTGGCGAGCTGGAACTGGTGGAGCGCCGCGCCGCTCTGGGCCAGGACGTCGCGCTCCATTTCGCCGATGAGCGAGCGCAGCTGCCCGAAGAGCTCGTCGACCGAAACCTGGTGGCTATTGGCGCTGACGTTCAGCGCATTGGCGACTGTGAGCCCGAATTCATTCGCGCTTCCAGGCATGGTTGTCCTCCTTCAGAAGGGAATTACGGGGAATTTAGCAGGCGGTCGAAAAGGCTCTATCGACGTCTCGGTGAACAATTCATAACGACGCCGATCGGGACCGGTCCCGCAATGTCAGGAGTACCGTCATTGCAATGTCGCCGGGACCGGTCCCATGCTGCCATCGGGACCGGTCCCAGGAAAAACGCTTGAGTCACAAGAGAAACAGCAGCACCATTCTCTCGAAATCCACTGAGGTTAACCTAAAATTCCACAATTGCTCACCTAGCTTGGATTACCCTCTCCGTAGTCTCGATTCTCAGCGACGCCACCCCCAATGGAGGACCGATGGACTTCCTCGGAATGAACCCTGATTCCGCCAATGCGAATGGTGAGCAGATCATGACGCTGGCCGAGAGCTTCGGTTCGCTCCAAGGCGAACTGATGTCAATTGTGGAGGGCTGTATCGCCGCGGCCGGCGAACCGGAGGTGATCGGCGGCTACGAGGAGTTCGGCGCAACCTGGTCGACCGACCTCGCCCGGACGGCCGCGCACGGCGCCAGTGTCGGCGGCACGACCCTCATCACGGTCGCCGATGGCGTCGGCGTCGACGCCGAGAACGCCGCGCTCCAAGCGGTCGACGCCCCCGACGTCGCCCCGCCCGCCATCGCGATGAACTGACACGGCCCCAGAGGAGACCGACGACATGCCCAGCATCCCCACCATCGGCAGCTTCGACCCGCCCACCACCACCGCGGACGAGGCCGCGCTCCAAGAGCACGCCCGGACGCTCGTGGCGCACTCGGGCCGCATCATCGGCCAGGGCACCGCCGTCATGGAGCAGATGAACACCACCGCGGTGGACTTCAGTGAGCTCGTCGCCGAGCCCCTCAAGCGCAACGGCCAGGAGTCCCTCGCCGCCAGCGAGATCGCGATGCAGGGAGCCGTGTGGGGCTCCACCGTCACCGAGCGGTGGGCCACCGACGTCACGACCTTCAAGGAGACGATCGCGGCGCTCGAGGCCGAGTGGGCCGCCGCGGTCGCCGCCGACTTCGGCGCCGGCCCGGACCCGGCCGCCATCGCCGCCGCCGGCCAGGCCAAGCTCGCCGAGATGAACGCCCGCGCCAACGAGGCGTACGAGCTGCTGAAGGCGAACGCGGCCACGGCGGGCGGCATGCTCACCGGAGGACCGACCCCGGCCAACCTCCAGGCCCTCGCCGCGGGCGCGGGCGGGGCCAGCTGGCTGGCGTTCAACGTCTTCGGCACCGCCGCCGGGCCACCGCCCGTCACCGGAGCCGAGGGCGCGGCGCTGGCCGACATGATCCTCGGCCATTTCGCGAACGGCACTCCCCTGCCGCCCGCGCTGTTCGACGTCATGCGCTCGCTGGCCCAGCACGCCCAGAACCTCCAGTCGGGAGCCCTCGGCGCGCTCAGCGCCGACCAGCTCGCCTACCTCGAGCAGTTCTTCCGCGGCCTGGACCGACCCTGGAACGCGAACCTGCCGATCGACACGAACATGCTGTACCACCTGCCGGAGATCATCGGGAACTCCGGACTGTCGGCCGGCGACCAGTCGCTGATGCTCGGCGCGGTCGGCGGCGGCCTGCTCGCCCTGTCGGATCACCGGCTCGGGGGCGGGAGCAACCGACTCCCCGGCACCGTGCAGGGACTGATCGGACGCTACTTCGGCGGCGGGGGCACGCCCGCGCAGGACTCCGCGAACCAGCTCAACGCGCTGGGTGCGATGCTCGGCGCCACCGGACACCAAGGCGTCGGGCTCGAGCGGCTCCAAGGGGGCGAGGAACTGTCGGCGGCGCTGACCATGTCGGTCGCCGACGCCAACTCGATCCCCGAGCTCGTTCGCGCCGGAGCGCCGGTCGACGAGTTCCTCCTCGGACTGAACGGCTTCGAGGAGGGGGCCAGGACCGAGCTGCTCGGTGTCGCCACCCGCCACACCGAGGTCAACGGCCAACTGCTGACGGGCCGGACCGTCCACCCCGACTACGGCTCCGACACGCCCGAGTTCCTCGTGCGCAGCCTCTTCGGCCACGACTGGCACGACGACGGGATGGCGGCCGCCGGACTCGTCAACTGGATCAGCGACCCGAATCTGCCGGAGCAGTACCGGGACCTGGCCACCGAATCGGCCTACACGCTGTTCACCGTCTCCACCAATGAGGACGTCAACGGCCGGTGGGGCGCGGCGACGACCTACGGCGTGCTCACCGACGGCTTCGGCGCGATCGGGCCGTTCGAGGCCGCGCCGGTCGGCGTGGCCAACCCGCACATCGCACAGGCGATGGCGCGCACGGCCGTGTCCTATCTCGACTACTTCGACGACTCCAACACCGGCGGCCCGAACCGGCTCGCCTTGTCCGTCGACCCCCGCGCCTCCGACATGTACCTCAACCTGCAGACGCGAGAGAACTTCTTCGAACTGGCCATGGGAGACAAGGGCGCCGCCGACCTCCTCGGCACGGCGGCCTACGCCAGAATGATCGCCTCGGCCGGCGAGGCGCACCTGTGGGAGGGCCTGCCCGAGGCCGAGACCCATGGAGCGAACGGGGGCATGCTGGCCAGGCTGCTCGACACCGGGCTCACGCGGATGATGGAAGACGCGACCACTGACGCCGAGGGCGTGACCGCGCACAACACCCAGCAAGCCGCCTGGTTCCGCGCCGGCGCCGCCGCCGTCAAGGAGCTCATCTCCGAGCTGCCGGTCGTCCGGCAGCTCGGCGATGCCGGCCGCATCTTCATGAAAGAGCTGCTCGAAGCGCCGAAGTGGGCGCCGGGGGCCATGCAGGCCGAAGGCTGGGTCTGGGGCAGCGGTCGGACGCCCGCCATCGAGGACCCCGGCTTCGGTCTCGACCTCGAGAGCGTCAAGCTCGGCGCCGCCCACTCGCTTGTGGACGCGCTGCTCAAGGACCCCGAGTCCGGCATCGACATCCGCGACGTCGAAGCGGTCGACTCGCGGCTGGTCACGACCGACGACGCCGGCAACACCGTGCTGCTGCCGGCGGAACAGCTCCTCGGCGCCGATATCCCGCCGTCGCAGGGCGATCCGGAGCAGCAGGGGAACATGCAGAACCGCGAGGCGCGGCAGTTCCTCGAAGAAGTCCTGGCCGAGTCCTGCTACGACGACGCCGGCGCGAACCTCGACGAGTTCGTCCGGGAATTCTTCGCACGGCGCGAGAGCAAGTAGACCCCTATCCGATCAGGAGAAAGCACGTTGCAGAACGAGGAGCCAGGCGGCCCGAAGCACTCGGCCCCGCGGGACCTGCCCGCCGGCATGAGCGAACTCTGGGAGAAGGCGCGTGCAGGCCTGGGCGCCAACCGGTCGATGGCAGGCGTCGCCGCCGCCGCCGCGCTGGTGCTGATCGTGGCCGTCATCTGGGCGGTGATGTCCGCCGGCGGCGGCGACGATCCCGAGGCCGCCGCCGAAGACGAGCCCGCCGCCACCGAGTCGCCCAGCCCGTCGGCCTCGCCCTCGCCCTCGGCGTCCCCGAGCGCATCGGCGTCGCCCGAACCCGACGACCACGCCGATCCCCCGCCCCAGGAGACGACCGACGACGAGAAGGAGGCCGATGAGGGGGCCACGGAGCAGGCCGAGACTGATTCGGGAGGCCTGTCGGCCATGCCTGACACCGGCTTCTACCAGGCTCGCCAGGAGGCCAGCGGCCTATGCCTGACCCAGGGGCCCGAGCCGGGGTATGAAGAGCGGACCGTGACCGTGCTCGGCGACTGCGCCGAGGCGTATCCCGATCTGCAATGGGAGGCCGAGGACGCGGCCGAAGAGGAGGGTGTGTACATCGTCGAGATGCACTTCGACGAGGACACCGACTGCCTGGGCGTCGACTACGAGGGCGACGAGACCGGGCTCCTCCTGTCGGCCAAGAGCTGCGCGTGGGCCGACACGCAGCAGTTCAAGCTGGAGCCGGTCAGCGGCGGCGTCTTCCTGATCCGCACCGTCTCGGGCGACGACCTGTGCCTGGGCCAGCTCAAGGACCAGCCGTCCGAGGAGGGTCGGGCCGTCGCCACCCGGAACTGCGACGCCGGCGACCCGAAGCAGCGTTGGAGCATCGGTTAGCGGATTCCGGGACCAGCGAGCGCCCGCCCTGGGCGCTCAGGCCCATATCGCCTCGGCGACGGTCATGCCGAGAACGAGGGCACCGAGTCCCGCGGGAGGCCGGCGGCCGGTCTCACCCGTCGATGGCGAGGTGGGTCTTGGTCGACCACCCGCCCCGTGAACGCCCCAGTGCTTCACCGGCTACGGGCGCGAGGGCTCGTTTTGCGGGCGCCGGCGGCGTGCTGGTGGACCCGCACGATCGAGGAGTCGAGACTGATCGTCCACTCCCCGAAGGATGCCGTCGTCCTTGACCTGCGCGGCGGCGAAGACCTTGTTCCGAGTCCCCTCGGCGGTCCACCGCCGCGGCCGCTCGTGCCACGGTTGTGCCTCAGCCACAACCGTTCACAGGCCAGGCTCTAGCCCATCGGCAGCCGGAAGCCGTACCTGCCGGCCAGTTCGGTCGATTCCGGATGGGTCGCCCAGGTCGCGATGAAGTAAGTGCCCCCGTCCGCCAGTTCGTCGGACAGGTCGAGCTCGCGTCCGTGACCGGGTTCGATGAGGTCTTCGGGCTCGGTGTGCGGGGCCTCCTCGACATCGATGAAGTCGTCGCCGGATCGCCATGCGTACACCGTCAACGCGCAGTAGTTCTCGTCCCCGAGGTTCTGGAACCGCCATGTGATGCCGTCCACGTAGCACACCTTCCAAGGCCCGACCCGTACGTCGCGGCTCTTGCCGTCCAGTGCCGCCTCGGCGGCCTTCCTCGCGCCCCGGGCCGACCACCCCGCGAAGACGGCGGCGGCCAGCGCGACGAACGCGGCGACGACGTGCACAGCGGCACTGAAGGGATCAGTCATGAGCCGACCGTACTGGAGGCGGACCCGACCCGCCGTGCGAAGGATGCCGGTCCCTGCACACGCTTGAGGAGAGGACCGCGCGGTCCTCTCCTCGAGCGCATCATTTCCTCGTCGTCCCGTGCCTGCCCGGAAGTCGGCCCGGACAGGGTCGGCCGCATCCTCGCCGATGCGGACGGGCGGGGCACTGATCAGCCGCGCCGTGCGTCGGCGGCGACGATCGCCAGCCAGGTCATCGCGGTCAGGCAGGTGAAGGCGAGGACGAGCGAACCCGCGGGCCCCTGTGCCGAGGAGTAGAGGTCCCCGGCGAGGAAGACGGTGGCGGCGATCCGTGAGCTCAACGCCATTCCGCGCCGACCGGTCCGGGCGTAGTGGCGGCCCATCACGTAGCAGGCGGCGATCAAGGCGATGAATGCGATCGTGCCGACGGCGAGGTGGAGGACGGAGCCGAGTGTCATGCCGGAGGCCTCGGACGCGTCGGCCGGAAAACCGCCGCCGCCTTGCAGGACGAACGGTCCGCACAGGAGGATCCCGATGCCGTAGGCGAGGACCAGTCGGGGTCCCCACGCACCTCCGGGAGTGCCGCGAAGGGCTCGGCGAAGTCCCACCCCGCCCAGTGTCAAGAGCAGTCCCGAGACGATGAAGTTGGTGATCTGGATCCACCCCAGATCGCCGTTGGAGAGCAGGCTCAGCGGGTGGCGGGTCAGGTCGAAGCCCTCGCGGGTGACGGCCTGCGTGAGCGAGACGACGCCGAAGACGGCGGTTCCCGCGATGAGGCTCGCGAGCATCCGGCGAGTGCCGGCGCTGTGGCCCTCGCCGTCAGCGGCGGTGCGGTGGACCTCGATGTGGTGAGCGGCGGTGGCGGTCATCGTCGTTCCTCTTTCAGTGAAGGGATTCGCTTGTCACTGATGCGTCGCCTGAATCGGCCGGAATTCGACAGCGCCGCCGTCATGTACGCTGATCGGCGAAATCACGCGTTCCCTGTCACATCGGTGCGCTGTTGCGGCGGCGCCACACGAGGTGCTGACCCGAAGCGGATCTGAGGAGGTCCAATGCAGTTCTTGCTGACCACACGGGACGACGGCACCGGTGCCGACGTGGACGAGGCGATGCACGCCGAGCTGATGGCGTTCATCAAGGAGCTGAGCGACACGGGCGTGCTGGTCGCCACCGGGGGACTCGACGCGGGCACCCGCGTCGTGAGCGCCGGCGGCTCGCTCACCCTCACCGACGGCCCCTTCGCCGAGACCAAGGAGGCGATCGTCAGCTTCGCGCTGGTCGAGGTGGACTCCCGGGAGGAGGCCATCGACGTGAGCAGGCGCTTCGTCGAGATCTTCGGCGGCGGCACGTCCACGGTGCAGCAGGTCTTCGGTCCCGTCGACGCATGACCGGCGCGGCGGACATCGCAGGCGAGATCTGGCGCCGAGAGTCGGCGCGAATCGTCGCCGGCCTCGCGCGCCTCCTCGCGGGCGACGTCGGCCTGGCCGAAGAACTGGCGCAGGACGCGCTCGTCGCGGCCTTGGAGCAGTGGCCGGAAAGCGGTGTGCCGGACAACCCGGGAGCCTGGCTCACCACCGTGGCCCGCCGCCGCGCGATCGACGCCCTCCGCAAGATCGAGCGTCGCGAGCGCGGCCACGCCGAGATCGCCCACGCCCTGCGGACCGGCGACCCCGAGGAGATCGACCTCCCCGACTCCGACACCCTCGACGACGACGTACTGCGGCTCATGGTCGTCTCCTGTCATCCCGTGCTCGCCCCCGAATCGCGAGTGGCGCTGACCCTCCGGGTCGTCGCCGGGCTGCGGACCGACGAGATCGCCCGCGCGTTCCTGGTCGCCGAGTCGACGGTGGCGCAGCGGATCGTCCGCGCCAAACGGGCGCTCGCCGCGAACCGTGTCCCGTTCGAGGTCCCCGCAGGGCCGGAGCGGACGGCCCGACTGGCCTCCGTGATGGACGTGCTCTACCTCGTCTTCAACGAGGGCTACGCCGCGACCGGCGGCGACGACTGGCTCCGCCCCGCGCTCTGCGATGAGGCCGTACGCCTGGCACGGATGCTCGCGGGCATGGCCCCCGACTCGGCCGAGGCCCACGGGCTGCTCGCGCTCATGGAGCTGCAGCACAGCCGCCGCGACGCCCGCGTCGGTCCGGACGGCGCGCCGGTCCTGCTCCAGGACCAGGACCGCTCGCGATGGAACGCCGACCGGATCCGCGCCGGATTCACGGCGCTCGTGCGCGCCCGGCAGACCGGTGCTCCCGCGGGGCCGTACGTGCTCCAGGCCGCCATCGCGGCCTGCCACGCCCGGGCCCGGTCGGACGCCGACACCGACTGGGGACAGATCGCCGCACTCTACGAACTGCTGATACGGGCGGCCCCTTCGCCGGTGGTGGCGCTCAACCGCGCCGTCGCCGTGGCGAGGGCGCGCGGGAGCGAGGAGGGTCTGCGGCTCACCGAGCCCCTGCTGTCCGAGCCTGCGCTCGCCCGGTATCCGCTGCTGTTCGGCACTCGGGGCGACCTGCTCGCCCGACTCGGGCGGGTGACCGAAGCCCGCAGGGAGTTCGAGCGGGCCGCGGGCCTGACCGCCAGCACTCCGGAACGCGACGTCTGGCTGCGCCGAGCGGCCGAGCTGCCGCGCGCCGCGTCGTACGAGGGGCCGTCGCTGGGCGCCGCGGCCGAGCGCTTCCTCGACCGGCCCGATCTGCGCCCGGGAACCGCGCGATCCTACGGCCAGACCCTCGGCCGGCTGCGCCGCGCGCTCGGCGACGACCTGCCGTTGACCGAACTGTCGCCCGAGGCGGTCGCCGGCGTCTTCGCCGAGACGTGGCCGCGGGCCGCTCCGGCCACATGGAACCGGCACCGGGCGGCCGTGCGCGCCTTCGCCGCGTGGGCCGGCACCGGTCCGCTCGACCGGTTCCTCGACCGGCGCTGGGCCCCACGCGGACGGGTGCGTCCACTGTCGCCGGACCAGGTGACCGAACTCGTCGAACGAGAGGCCACCGCGCTGCGCGAGCGGGTCTTCTGGCGCCTCCTGCACGAGAGCGGGGCGTCGGCCGCTGAGGTGCTCGCGCTCGACGTCGACGACCTCGACCTGGAGGCGCGACGCGCAGGGCAGGACGCGATCACGTGGTCTGGGGGGACCTCCGAGCTCCTGGCCGAGCTGATCGCAGGCCGTGTGCGCGGTCCGGTCTTCCTCGCCGACCGACGGCCGGGCCCCGGCCGACCGCGGCGACCGCACGACCTGTGCCCGCACACCGGCCGCGGCCGACTGTCGTATCCGCGAGCGGCACTCTTGTTCAAGCGGGCGTCAGGCGGCGCGACACTGCGGGCCCTCTCCGGCGCCTGATGCCGGTCAGAGGCGGAGGGGATCTGTCGTGTTCACCGATGATGTGCGCATGTCATGCCCGCTAGATGCAGTGGGGGTTCGAATCCCACACGGGCTACTTCGGGGAGACCCGGCTCAAGCGCTGGAGCGCCGCCGCTGAACGGGTGCGACACCGGTCGGCCGCGGTTTTGCTCGGTGCGGGTGCGCGGCCCGATGGGGGCGTCTACCAGTGCCGAGGGCGACGAGTCCCATCGGGGCCCGCGGCCTGGGAGTAGGTTCGGATGCGGCGCGGAGGAGCGTCTCGACGTGGCGTTGGACGTCGGCCCGAGCGGTGGTGCGCTGGTCGTCGCAGGCGTCGGCGTGGAGTCGGGACCGGTGAACGACAACGCCAGTGCCTGGGGGCCGCCCGGCTCACCCGGCAGGTGCCCGGCGCCGGTCCAGTGCTCGAACCGCCGCGCGACGGCGCCGCGTCCGCCAGGCCCTGAAGTGCCGCCCGCCTCCGCGAACGCAGAATGGCCTCTGGAACACGAGAGCGGGGAACGTCATGGTTGAGCAGCATCGGCCCGGGAGCGGCCCGGGGACGGTATGGACCATCGGTCACTGGACGTGCCCGCCTTCCGTCGTGCTCGACACGCTCGAGTCCGCGGACATCGAGGTGCTGGTCGACGTGCGCAAGATGCCCGGATCGCGTCGCAGCCCGCACTTCGACGCCGACGCGATGCGGTCCTGGCTGGAGGCGGCCGGGATCGACTATCTGCACTTGCCCGAGCTCGGCGGTCGACGCCCGAAGCAGAAGGACGTCGACCCCGGCCGCAATGCCGGTTGGCGGAATGCGAGCTTCAAGAACTACGCCGACTACACGCTGACGCCGGAGTTCGAGGCGGGTCTCGCCCGGTTGACCGGCATGGCGACCGATCGGCACGTGGTGCTCATGTGCGGCGAGCCGATGCCCTGGCGCTGCCACCGCCTGCTCATCGCGAACACGCTGACGGCCCGCGGATGGACCGTCGTGCATCTGATGACCGACGCGAAGCCGGTACCGCACCGACTCGGGCAGTGGGGCGCAACGCCCTCGGTCACCGACGACGGTGTCGTGACCTACCCGGTGAGGTAGGAGGCCCGCCGCTGCAAGAACCGACCCGCCGGTCCCTTCCGATGCTGCCGGCGGCTAAGCCCGCAGTGACCTTCCCTGCTCGGCCAAGACCTGTTCGAGGACCCGGATCGTCTTCGGCCCCACACCGTGCAGCCGCAGCAGCTCGGCCTCGGATCTGGCCGCGACGCGATCCAAGGTCGTCAGACCCGCGCCGTGCAGCGCCCGGGTCGCCGGTCGCCCGATCGCCGCCGGCAGGTCCCCTTCGCCGGTCGCGGCGGCCTCGGCCTGATCGACCGCTGCGACCAGCCGTCGGGGGGCCCGGTGCCGCCAGGACGCCCGCACCAGGGCGTGCAGCGCCCTTCCGTCGAGGGCCGCGAGCGGGACCCGCAGCCCGATCGTCCTTCCCGACCGGGACAGCCGCTCCCCGGCCGGATGCACGGCCGGCGCGGCCTCCACCTGTTCCGGCGGCATCCGAAGCTGCACCCGGCCGTCCTCGGAGAGCGAGGCGAACCCCCTACCGCGCACCGAGAACGCCGCCATGCCGAAATGCGAGCCCTCTGCGGTCTCCGGCAGCGCGAGCGTCGTCGTCCGCAACTGGTTCGGCGTGGCCATCGATCCCTCCTCACCTTCCTTCGGTCGCGTCGGCGAGCGTCTTGCGGCCGGTCACGACCAGCAGCACGTCCTTGACGGGCAGGCGCAGCTCCTCGCCGTCCCCGACTGCCGCATCCGCGTCGGCGGCGACCAGTCGCCGCCCGGTGAGGTCGACGCCGAAGTGGGCCAGGTTGCGCGGGCCCGCCGCGCTCAGGACCAGGCCGATGCGCTCGGCCGGAGGAGCGGGCAGCCCCAACGGCTCGGTGATGTCGAGCCCGTGGACGACCTCGTGCGAGAGCGCGCCGGCTCGCCCTCCCCCGGGCGGCGACCACGGATGCCCGATGTTGGACCGGTAGAGCGCGGCCAGCTCCCGGTCGGTCATCGCCGACGCCGCCCGCCGAGCGTCGCGGTCGGCGAACACGTCGAACCGGAACCGGGCACGCATCATCCCGCCGAGGAATCCCGGCCCGGACAGGCGGAACGGCATCGTCATGTGCGCCAGTACCTCGCGGACGCGCCAGCCTTCGCACAGCGAGGCCTCCGCCCACTGCGCGGGCTCCAAGTCGTCGAAGACCGCCGAGAGCCGCTCGCGCTCAGCGCGCGTCTGCTCCGCGAATCGGGGATCGTCGCGTTCCATGCCGGTGTCCTTCCCTGTTCGGTCGTGCTTCACCGCTTGTACGACCGGACCGGCGCGGACTCATCGGTCGAGGTGCTCGGGGAGCCCGAATTCCGCGAACCGCCCGCCCGAGCCCAGGAACGTGACGGTCTCGGACACCCGCATCTCGCGCAGCTCGACCAGGATGAGGGCGAACGGGACCAGGCGGCCCTCGGCGTCGGGGCGGTACTGCCCGAACCCGGCCGAGCCGTTGACGGCGGTCGGGAGCAGCCGGTCGCCTGCGCACGCCTCGCTGCGGGCCATCAGCGCGGCGATCCGCGCCCCGCCGCGCACCCACCAGGCGAACGGCGGCATCGAGGTGGCCGCGTCCTCCCGCAGCAGCGCGGTCAGGCCCGCCACGTCGTGCGATTCGAAGGCGGCGACGTAGCGCCGCAGCAGCTCCCGCTGCCGGGGGTCGGCGGGGTCGAAGACGTCGACCGGTTCGGGGCGATCGGTCTCGAGGGCGGCGCGGGCGCGCTGCAGCGAGCTGTTGACCGCCGCGACCGTGGTTTCGAGGATCTCGGCGGTCTCGCGGGCCGAGAACGAGAGGACGTCGCGCAGCACCAGGGCCGCGCGCTGGCGGGGCGTCAGCCGCTGCAGCAGGGCGATGAACGCCAGGCGGACCGTCTCGCGTTCCTGGACGACCTCGCCGGGGTCCGCCGTGCCGAACAGGCGCCGGTCGGGCATCGGCTCGACGAACCGCTCCGGCGGCAGCGGCGCACCGAGTCCGCCGCTCTCGGCGGCCGGTCCGAGGTCGATCGCGAGGGCCCGGCGGCGGGCGCCGCGGAGCATGTCGATGCAGATGTTCGTGGCGATCCGGTGGACCCAGGTGGTCAGCCGGGCTCGGCCGGGGTCATAGCGATCGGCGCTGCGGGCCGCGCGGATGAGGGTCTCCTGCACCGCGTCGTCGGTGTCCGCGGCCGATCCCAGCAGGCGGTAGCAGTAGCGCGTCAACGGGGCGCGAAGCGATTCGAGTTCCTCGACCGCGATGGCGGTGCCGTTCATTGCATCCATACAGCCTCCGCGGCCATTGTGCCCGCTGGGTCCGTCCATGCGGCGACCTCGGTCGCCCGAACCGGATGCCGGTCCGGCTCGGCTTCGGACCGGCCGGCCCTCGCGGTCCGCGACCGCACCGGTTCCGGGCGCCGGCAACGGCTGACGAGTCCGGTCCGGCGCGGGAGCGGCGTCCCCGCAACGGCCGTTGCGGTGCCACCGCCGGTGGCGCGAGACGGGCGGTCCGGCTGGCCGCCCGAGAGGGGCGGCGCGCTCCAGCGCGCTTCGCCGGCGCCGGGCGAGGTCGCCGCGTCGCTGTCGGCCTGCGCTCGCTTTGCGATCATGCTGCCGCTCGCCGACTGGGACGAGCGCTCCGCGATGCGGTCGGCCACGCGACGTCGTCGATGGCGAGCCAGGGCGCTGCGGCCACGGCGGTGGGCGTCAGCCCGGTGAACGCCTTGGCCTCGCGGTGGAGATGCGACTGATCGACGTAGCCGCTTTCGACGGCGGCCTCCGCGGCGGGTCGGCCTGCCGCGAGGAGGTGGGCGGCGTGGTCGAACCGCACCAGTCGGGCGGCGCGTTTGGGGGTGATGCCGAGCTGGGAGCGGAAGCGCGACCACAGGCGCTTGCGGCTCCAGCCGACCTCGGCGGCCAGGCCGTCGACCCGCGCCCGCCCTCGGCCGGCGAGCGTCCGCCGCCAGGCGTGGGCGACCTCCGCATCGACCGGTGGACGGGTGCTCAGCCGTCGGCCGAGGAGGTCCGCCGCGATCGCGAACCGGTCGTCCCACGACGCGGCGGCGCGCAGCCGGTCGTGGAACCGGCGCGCATCGCGGCCCCACACCTCCTCCAGGTCGGCCAGTGTCCCGCTGAGTTCGGTCGACGCGCCCCCGAACACGGCTGCCGCGGCGGCCGGTTCCAGCCGGATCTGGAGGCATTCGCCGGCTCCCCGTGCGGTCACCCGGAGGTCGCCGGGAGCGAGCCCCGCGACGACGCTGCCGCGCTCGCGCCGGCCATGTGCGTCGTAGACGAGCCCCTCGCCGTCGCTCAGATCGACGAGCAGGGTGACGGACGGGTGGGCGACCATGGCGATGTCCACGGGAGCGGGTGCGCGGTGGCGGAACCCGGCCATGCCGGTCCCCGGCAGCCGAACTGCCGGGGGCGGGACTGCCACGTCCACGTTCGCCCAGTCGAATGTCCCGGTAGGCAGCACGTGTCCAGTCTAGGTTCGGGGGTTCGCCGGCGGGAGTGTCAGCGGTCCGGGGCCGTGAAGTCGAGCAGCAGTCTGCCGGTCGTCTCGGGGGCTTCGAGGAGGGGCAGGTGTCCGACGCCCGCCAGCAGCTCGACCCGCGCGGTCGGCACCGCGTCGTATCGGTGCGCCGATGCGGGGTCCCACCGGGGGTCGGCCGCGCCGAAGACCACCAGCACCGGGACGTCGAGAGCGGCGAGACGCTCGGGCACGCTGCGTTCGGTGAGGTAGTCGTCGAACCGGCGCAGGAGCGTCCGCAACGTGCGGTAGGAGAGGCGCCGTACATCGGCGACCAGCTCGTCGGGCAGGTCCACCGGGCGGGCGGCCGTCGCGCTGATCCCGCTGCGGATCATCGCGTCCGAGCGCCGCGCCCAGAGCAGCGGACCGAGCGGCGGGGCCAGCAGGGCCCGGAGGACGACCGGCTGCGGCAGGAACGCGTCGGGACCGGGGCCGGTGCTGATGAGCGCCAGCGCGCGCACCAGGTCGGGGCGCTGTTCGGCGAGCGCGGTGGCGACGTAGCCGCCGCTGGAGTGTCCGACCGCGGTGACGGGACCGAGACCGAGGTCGTGGAGCATCGCCGCCAGCCGAGCCGCCTGTGCGGGCACGTCGTATGGCGGCGAGGGCGGGGACTGGCCGCAGCCGGGGAGGTCGACGCGGATGACGCGGTGGTGGTCGGCGAGGATCGGAGCCATGGGGCCCCAGAAGGCGCCCGAGGCACCGGATCCGTGGACGAGCAGCAGCGGCGGGGCCTGCCGCGGGCCGGTCTGGGCCACGTGCAACCCGTGCGAGGACTCAAGGTCGTACTCACTCATGCAGTGATGATGCGAGGACCGACGCCCCCTGTCTTGGACGAATGTCGCCGTGGCCGGCCCGTCGAGGAGCAGACGCGCCTCACGCCGCGGTGACCCGTGACCGGTTCCCGATCCTGTCGGGCGTCGGCCGGTCGCTCTCCTGAGCCGTCGACGGCGACGGCGCCGGTCAGCGGGCATTCGCGGGAGCGTCCGCCCGGCGACGGCGGCGCGGTCGGTCCTCGGCCCAGGGGCCGGTGGCCGTGCGCGCGCCGCCGTCACCGGGGCGGTTCGACTGCCGGGGACGCCGTCAGGCGAGTCGCCATTGCTGAGCGGCGTTGTTCAGGCAGGTCCACTGCCGGACTTCGGCGCCGGGCTCGGTCCCCCAGTTGTAGTCGTCCAGGCACAGGCCGCTGTGCCGGTTGACGAGGTTGACGTAGCCGCCGCCGGCGTCGACCACCCGCCACTGCTGCACGGCCTGGTTGTTGCAGGTCCACTGCCGGACTTCGGCTCCCGGCTCCGTCCCGAAGTTGTAGTCGTCGAGGCAGAGGCCGCTGTAGAGGTTGTGGATCGCGACGTAGCCGTTGCCGAGGTCGCCCAGGTACCAGTCCTGGACGGCGTAGTCGTTGCACGTCCACTGCCGGACTTCGGCGCCGGGCTCGGTCCCCCAGTTGTAGTCGTCCAGGCAGAGGTTGCTGTGGCGGTTGCGGATCGCCACCGGCGCGATGTTCCGCTCGCCCGAGGGGCCCTGCAGGACGGTCGTGGTGGAGACCGGGACGCCGAGGTTCGGCGTGCCGTCGGCGTTCCAGGAGATCTTCTGCACCCTGGTCGTACGGGTCCTCCCGCAGCCGTCGGACGCCGAATCGTTGGCGTGGTAGGCGATCCAGGTCTCCGTGCCGTCCGGTGAGGTGAAGAACGAGTGGTGGGCGGGACCGTAGACGCCGGCGGCGTCATTGCGCTGGAAGATCGGGTCGGAGTACTTCGTCCACGAGCTCGCCTGGAGCGGATTGCTCCCGGTGTACTCGAGCATCCCGATCTTGTAGTTCGGTCCATTGCAGTGGCTGGCCGAGTACGTCAGGAACGTGCGGCCGCCCCGCTGGAGGGCGAACGAGCCTTCGTTGACCGCTCCGTCCTGACGCTCCCATGACAGGGTCGGCGCCGAGATGCGGGTGCCGTGGGCGCTCGCGGTCCAGGGGTTGGACATGGGCGCGATGTACAGCGACTGCAGACCGTCGCCGGCGAAGGCCGAGAAGGTCATGTAGAGGTTGCCGTTCAGCCGCAACGGGGCCGCGTCGATCGCCCAGCCCTGGTCGGGCATCAAGTCCAGGATGCCGAGCTTCGTGTAGGGGCCCATCGGGTCGGATCCGGCGCTCTGGGCGACGTGGGTGCGGCGGGCGGCGCAGCACTGCTCGACCGAGTAGTACAGGTACCAGCGCCCGTCGATCAGCTCCAGATGCGGCGCCCACATGGTGTCGCCGCCGGTCTCCACCACCACCTGCTCGGGCGCGGTCTTCAGACCGGCGATGGTCGCCGACTTGCGCATGACCACTTGGGACGACCAGGTCGTCGCGACGTAGTAGTAGAACCCCTCGTGCTGGACGAGGGTCGGGTCGGCGCTGTTGGGCACGTCCACCACCGGGTTGGTGAAGGAGGAGCCCGGGGCCGCTTCAGCGCGGTCGGCGTCACCGAGGACGTGGGCGGACACGGCGAGGATCGTGACCGCGATGAGCACCAATGCTCTTCGCAGAGCCGTTCGCGGATGGGAAGTGGGCATGAAGACTCCTGGCATGAGGGTGGATGCCGCGCATGCACGCGGCACAGGACCCCAGTGGCCACCAGGTGATGTTCACGATAACAATACTGACGACAGCGGTCAACCCATCGAGATGCATAGATCTGAATTGAGTCGGACCTGAGGTCGGGCGGCCCATTCCAGTGGCGCAACCGAATGCCGGACGCATCGCAGGGGAATCGATTCTGTAGGAGAACGCTTACCTCTACTGCATTTCCGCAAGGGAGGGTCGCCGCCCCGCCGGCGGCCGCCCCGCGGGGGAGTCGGCGCGCCGACGCGGCACCTCCGCGCCTCTGCGCATGGGGACTGCGCCGAGGGGGGCCCGGGGTGTCGTGCGGGAATCGGCCCGGGAGCCGGATCGGTTCAGGCGGGGGCGCGGGTGAAGGTCACGTGCGTGACGCCGCTCGGCGACGAGGTGGCCTCGACCTGGAACTGCCGCTCCAGGCCTTCGAGCCCGTCCCAGAGGCGCACGCCCCGGCCGAGCACGATCGGCACCACGGCGAGGTGCATGTAGTCGATGAGCCCCGCGGCCAGGAATTCGCGGAGCATGGTGGCACCGCCGCCGATGCGGACGTCCAGACCGCCTGCGGCCTCGCGGGCGGCCTCGAGCGCCTCGGCGGGCGAGGCGTCGATGAAGTGGAACGTCGTGCCGCCCTCCATCTCGATCGACGGGCGGACGTGATGGGTCAGGACGAACACCGGCGTGTGGAACGGCGGGTTCTCGCCCCAGGGGCCCTGCCATTCGGGGTCCTCGTGCCAGCCGGGGTAGCCGAACTTCCCGGACCCCATGATCTCGGCGCCGATGCCCGGGCCGTACTGCCGGACGAACACGTCGTCGACGCCGCCGCTGCCGCCGGGCTCCCACGACCGCGTGGCGGCCATCCATTCGTGCAGCCGCTCCCCCGCGTGGCCGAAGAAGGCGTCGCGGCTGACGCCCTCGCCGGTGCCGAAGCCGTCCAGCGAAATCGCGAAATTGTGGACACGGGCGAGCGACATGGACGGAACTCCTTCGTTCGGGGTGGAACCTCTTCCAGCATCATGCCCGTTCGGGGCCATGAGGTCCAGTGCCGTGAAGGCCGCCGGATCCGCAACGGTATTCCAGTGCTAGAATACTGGGATGACCGCAGCGCTGACCGAGGGCGAGTTGACGGTGCTCGGGCTGCTCGTCGAACGGCCCCGCCACGGGTACGAGTTGGAACGGGTCGTCGAGGAGCGGGGCATGCGCGCCTGGACGGCACTCGGGTTCTCGTCGATCTACTACGTGCTCGACAAGCTGGCCGGGCGCGGCCTGATCGAGCCGACCGGCGCCCCCGCGTCGAAGAAGGCGCGGGTCGTGTTCCGGCCGACGGCCGAGGGCGTGGACGCGTGCGCCGCCGCCACCCGGGACGCGCTCGCGGCGCCGACGCCGCTGCGGGGACGCGTGCTCATCGCGATGGCCAACAGTCCCGGTCTGCCCGACGCCGAGGTGGCGGCCGGACTCGCCCAGCGCCTCGAGGCGTTGCGGGAGCGGCTCGCCGAGGTCCGGGCGGCGCGTGCCGCGCAGGAGCCCCTGCCGGCCGCCGCCGCCGCGATCTTCGACTACAGCGAGGCCATGCTGACGACCGACCTCAGCTGGACCGAGACCACCCTGGCCGCATTCACCGAGGAGACCGCCATGCCCAAGTACGACGTCAAGAAGGCCCACAAGGAGCTGTACGCGCCGAGTGCGAAGGCGTTCACCGTGGTCGAAGTGCCCGAGCTGCACTACATCGCGATCGACGGCCACGGCGACCCGAACACCTCCTCCGCGTACGCCGACGCGGTCGAAGCGCTCTACGGCGTGGCGTACACGTTGAAGTTCGCGAGCAAGGCACTCGGCGAGGACTTCGTGGTCGGCCCGATGGAGGGGCTGTGGCGGGCCGACGACCCCGCCGCGTTCCTCGCGCGGCGCAAGGACGAATGGGAGTGGACCATGATGATCAACCGTCCGGACTGGATCACCGAGGACATGGTCCACGCCGCCGTCGACCGCGTCGCGCAGCGGCGGCGCACCGACGCGCTCGACGCGCTCCGGATGCTCACCCTCGACGAGGGCGCCTGCGTCCAGATCCTCCACATCGGCTCGTACGACGACGAGACGCCCACATTGGAGCGCCTCCACCGCGAGTACATGCCCGAGCACGGCCTCGCCTTCAACGGCGACCACCACGAGATCTACCTCAGCGACGCGCGCCGGACCGCGCCCGCCAAGCTCAGGACGATCCTCAGGCAGCCGGTCAAGGCCGCGTAGGCCTCGCGGCTATGCGGCCGCCCGGCTCCGTTCGGCGGCGGTCCGCCGTTCCCTGAGGGCGACCTCCTCGCGGATCGCCGCGAGGCCGCGGGCGATGGCGGGCTGCTCGGCGCTGCCGCGGCGCACCACGGTGAACAGGCGCCGGATCGGAATCGGGTGGCCGTGGATCGGCACGCGCACCACGGCGTGCTCGGCCGGGATCGGCACGAGACGCGAGTACAGGCCCACGCCGAAACCGGTGCACACCAGCCCGGACATGCTGGTCCAGTAGTCGGCGTGGTGGGTGAAGTCGGGCGAGAAGCCGGCCGCCGCGGCCGAGCTGAGGAACAGCTGATGCTGGTCGACGCAGGCGGCCATGCTGATCCACTCCTCATCGGCCGCCTCGGCCAGTTCCACGCTCTCGCGGCCGGCCAGGCGGTGGTCGACCGGCACCAGCAGGTCCTCGATGTCGTCCATCAGGAGCTGCTGGTCGAACCGCTGGTCCGCGGGCGGCGGCGTGGTGTCGGTGGGGGTGATGACGGCGATGTCGGCGTCGCCGGACTCCAGCATGCGGAACGCGTCGTTCACCTCGACCGCGGCCAGGTGCATCCGCACGCCCGGATTCGCCTCGCGCAGCTTCTTGGCCGCCGGGGCCACGAAGGCCGAGATGGCGCTGGATATGCCGCAGAAGCGCAGGGTGCCGATCTGGCCGTCCGCGAGCGCGGCGAGGTCCACTTTGGCTCGTTCCCATTGCGCGTACAGCACGTCGGCGTGCTCCAGCAGGAGCTCCGCGGCCGGGGTGAGCCGGACGCGGCGGCCGTTCGGCTCCAGCAGCCGGACGCCGGTCTCGTGGGCGAGCTGTTTGAGCTGCTGCGACACGGTGGAGGGCGTGAGGTGCAGCGCGAGGGCGGTGGCCGTGACGGTGCCGTGCGAGCGCAGGACTCGCAGGGCTTGCAACTTCGGATCGATCATTCGGATAACCCACAAGGTCCGGTACGAAAACTTCCGTTGTTCCCGGACGATACCAGGCGAAGACTGGTCGTATGACCAACGAAGAGCACCTCGACGACCACGGTTGCCCGATCTGCGAGCTTCGCATGACCGAGGCCCTCACCGTGGTGTCGCGCCACCGGACCTCCACGGGCACCGTGACCTACGCCCGATGCGAGTGCGGACGGCTGTCCATGTGGTCCGAGCCGGCCGCGTTCGTCCAGGCACCGCCGCAGCTGCGGGCGCTGGCCCGGGGGCCGGTCGCCCGCAGCCGTTGAGCCCCCTGCGGGCGGTGCCGGGAGCGACCGTCCGACTGCGGCGCGCGTCTCATGTGACGTGTTGTTCACGCTCGTGCATTAAGGTGGATCCCGTCACATGCGGACGATTCGTGTTTTCGGTGATCGGAGCGACGGTTGCGCGCTGGGCAGGTTGTGGGCGATCGGTACAGGTTGGAAGAGCGCCTCGGTTCGGGGAGCCAGGGACAGGTGTGGCGGGCGGCCGATCTGCGGCTGAGCGAACGGCCCGTGGCGCTCAAACGCGCGCTCAGCGGCGGTGACGCGGCCGCGGCGGCGAAGGTCCGCCGCGAGGCCGAAGTGCTCGCGAACATCAACCACCCCAACGTCGTCACGGTCTACGACGCCGTCGAGGAGGACGACGACTGGTGGGTCGTCATGGAGTTCGTGAACGGGCAGACCCTCGCGCAGCTGGGAACCGTGGCCGCCGGGGAGGCGGCCCGCTACGGGGCGCAGCTCGCCGGAGGACTGGAGGCCGTGCACGCCAACGGGATCCTCCACCGGGACATCAAGCCCGCGAACGTCATGGTCACCGACACCGGCCACGCGAAACTCGCCGACTTCGGCATCGCGCGGCAGGTGCACGCCGAGCCGACCCTCACCGGGACCGGCGCGGTCACCGGGACGCCCGGCTACGTCGCCCCCGAGGTCGTCAAGGGCGGCAGGTTCACCCCCGCGGCCGACGTGTTCTCCTTGGGCGCCACGCTCTTCCACCTCATCGAGGGCACCTCGCCGTTCGGCGAGGGGAACGCGCACGCGCTGCTGTGGCGGACCGCGCAAGGCCGGCGCCTGGAGCCCGAGCGGGCCGGCGATCTGGCCCCGGTGCTCGACCGACTGCTCCAGGCCGACCCGAAGCGGCGCATCAAGGTCGAGGAGGCGCGCCTCGCCCTCGGCGAGTTGAGCGGCGAGCCCACGATCGGCGCGCGCCGCCGGCGGGTCACGAGGCGGCGGTGGATCGGGGCGGGCGCCGCCGCGGCGGCGCTCGTGGTGCTGATGGCGGCCGCCTGGCCCGTGCTGGGGCCCGGTGACGACGGCGGGGCGGGGAACGGATCGCCCGCGTGGGCGGGCGTGGACCTCATCGGCGAGGAGACCACCGCCGATCCCTGTGCGCTGCTGGACGTCGAGGCGCTGGCCGCCTTGGGCGAGACCCGGCTCGACACCGACAAGGGCGACCCGGCCCAGTGCAACGCCGTCGTCTACCACTCCGAAAAGGGCTTCCTCGACGTCGAGCTGTACTTCTACTCCAGCGACGGCGAACCGCCGCCGGGCGAGGCGACCATGGTCGGATCGATCGGCGTCATCCGGTACGAAGGCGACCACGACCGGTG
Organism: Glycomyces sp. TRM65418; assembly: GCF_019710475.1. Lineage (GTDB taxonomy): Bacteria > Actinomycetota > Actinomycetes > Mycobacteriales > Micromonosporaceae > Glycomyces. Next base: position 199,622 of record NZ_JAJFAX010000001.1, read on the forward strand.
CGGGCGGCAGCTGGTCCTGCCCGACGGGGACCACTTCGTCACCGTGAACGCCCGGCAGGACACCAGCGGCGAGTGGGACCTGTGCGCGGCGGCGGACGTGGCCGCCGACGGCGCGGTCGCGGTGCTGAACCAGGGGCGGGTGCCCCGGCGCGAGGAGGAGCTGGACGCCGATTCGCTGTTCCGGCTCGACGCGTGCGAGCTCCTCGACAGTGAAGGGCTCGAACGGTTCCCCGGGGTCGACGCGCACCATCCGCTGGAGCGATTCGGCGGGTGGAAATGCAAGTGGTACAGCACCACCAGCGACAGCGAGCTGCAGCTGGTCCTCGACCGCTCCGACCCGCCGAGCGCCGACGACGGCGAGCCGATCGAACTCGCCGGGAGGGACGCGATCATCCGGGGCGAGCACTGGGAAGCGCAATCGTGCATGGTCAGCGTCGTCCACCGCCACTACGCCGGCCCTGACGACGACGGAACCACCACGACCGAGTACCTCCACGTCATCGTCGCCGGCGAGGACCCCCTGGAGGAGCTGTGCGACCTCGCGGTGACCATGGCCGAGCCCGCGGCGGCGGCACTGCCGCCGGTCTAGGCCCCGTCCCCGCCGACGCGGCGAGTCCGAAGACGATCGCCCCGCGCCGCGGGCGTCAGCGGCGGCGCCTTCCGGACCGGCGGAGGCGCGCGTTGCGGCGGTGTCCACCGGCCGGTGCGATCCGTTGCCGCGCATGGGCCGCTCACCGATTCGGGCACTGCAGCGGTGATACGCCGCGCGGTTCGGGAGTGGTCCCGGAGCGGGCGTGCATGCTAGGACGCAGGAAAGGAGGTCGGCATGACCGACATCTCGCAGGTCGAGGGGCTGGAGCCGCTGGCGGCGAACCACGCCAGCCTCGCGTTCGGCGTCCCCGAGTCCGTGCCCGGCACGATCTTCGCCCTATCGGTGTCCGGCGGCGTCCGCTTCCGGCCCAAGGAAGCACGCGTGGTCCTCTTCGGACGCAACCGCCCCGAGGTCCACGTCTGCGTCGGCGAAGACGACCGACGCGTCAGCCGCAGCCACGGCCGCCTCGCCCGCCGCGGCGACCACTGGTGGCTCGCCAACACCGGGCACCTGCCGCTCCAGCTGCCCGGCTCGCGGATGCTGTTCCCCGAGGACGAGGCGTTCCCGCTCCAGACCGGGTACACGCCGGTGTTCATCAGCGGCACCGCCCGCCGGCGGCACCTGGTGGAGCTGTACGTCGCGGGCGTGGACGGGCGGCTGCCGACGCCCGCGCCGGAGGCGGCCACGCTGAAGGACCGCCCCTGGAAGCTCGACGCCGACGAGCGGCTCGCGCTCGTGTGCCTGGCCCAGCGGTACCTCCTGCACGACGCCTACCCGCAGCCGGTCTCCTGGAAGCAGGTCGCCACCGAACTCGCGGAGCTGCGCCCGGACGAGGGGTGGCGGCCGAAGAAGGCCGAGCACCTGATCTCCGGCGTGCGCCGACGCCTGTCCTCCGCCGGAGTCCCCGGCCTGACGCGCGAGGAGGTCGGCGAACCGGTCGGCAACATGCTCAACCACAACCTCGTCACCGAGCTGCTGCGCACCCGCACCCTCGTGCCGCCGGATCTGCTCATGCTGGGCGCCGACTGAGGGGCCGGACCGGCGGCACCGCCTCACGGTGCGGGGAAGCACGGCGGTCCATGTGGCTCGCAGTTCAGTTCGCGGCCGCGCTCGCCGGCCTCCTGCACGTGCGCCTCCGGGTCATGGAGACGCTGCGCTTCGACGACCCGAAGGCGCACCGCGGGGTGTTCCGGGTCGCGAGCGCCGACGTGGAGCGCGTCCGGAGCCGGGCGTTCAATCAGAGGGCCGGTACACCCTGTTCCCGGTGATCGGGGCGCTCGTCGGGGTCGCGGTGGTGCGGTTCGAGCAGGCGGTCGGCTGGACGCTGATCCGGTTCGCGCGCGGCTCGATGCCGGGGCGGCGCTGGTGCTCGTGGCGAAGGACCGTTCGATGGCCCGGCGGCGCTCGAGCAGGGCCTGTTCCCGGTGCCGGCGCTGCTTTTCGCGCTCACGCAGCGGTGATCGGTTGATAGGCTGGCGTCCCCATCGGGACGCCGGATGAGCGGAGGTCGACGTGAACGAGCGGCGATTGGTGCGAGTCTCGAAATTCCTGTCGCGGCACCTGCGGCACGACCCGGACCGTATCGGGATCGAACTCGACGAGCACGGCTGGGTCGAGGTCGACGCGCTGCTCAAGGCCGCCGAGGACCACGGATTCCCGATCACGCGCCAGGAACTCGAAGAGGTCGTGGACGAGAACGACAAGCAGCGGTTCGCGCTGCGGGACGGCCGGATCCGGGCCAACCAGGGGCACACGGTCGACGTGGACCTGGACCTCGACCCGGTCGATCCGCCGCCGCTGCTCTACCACGGCACGACCGAGCGGTTCCTCGACTCGATCCGCGAGGAGGGCATCAAGGCCATGGACCGCCACGACGTGCACCTCTCCCCCGACCACGAGACCGCGGTGGACGTGGGTTCGCGGCGCGGCGAGCCGGTGGTGCTCGTCATCGACGCGGGGCGGATGGCCGACCGGGGCCACTTGTTCTACCGGTCGGAGAACGGCGTGTGGCTGACCGAGCACGTGCCCGCCTGGGCGATCACCTTCCCCGACTGAACGCCCTTGCGCGAGGGCCGACTTCGACGCCGGGGGCCGCCGTCCGCTGCGGACGGCGGCCCCCGGCGTCGGCCTCGCTAGCCGATGGCGACCGGTACCGGTTCCACCGTGGCGGCCTCGCGCCGGCGCGTGCGCAGCACGGTGACCGCGATGACGAAGGCGAGGGCCACGAACACGGCGGCGACGGCGTAGCCGACGCGGAACCCGCCCGTCAGGGCTTCGGCGTGGGCCGCGCCGCCCTCGGTCAGCGCCCCGGTGCGAGTCGCGACCGCGGTGCTCAGCACCGCCAGGCCCATGGCGCCCCCGACCTGCTGGGCCGTGTTGAACAGGCCGGAGGTGACCCCGGCGTCCTCCGGTTTCGAGTCGGCCATGCCCAGCGTCATCAGGGCGGGCATGGTGATGCCGAAGCCGAGCGGGGCCGTGATCATCCCGGGCAGCACGTCGACCAGGTAGGACCCGTCGGCGCGCATCTGCGCGAAGAGCACGAAGCCCGCGACCATCACCGCGAGGCCGACCATGGCGAGGCCGCGCGGCGAGAAGCGGGCGAGCAGCTTCGGCGCGACCCACATCGACACGACCGCGATCACCAGCGGCGCGGGCAGGAACGCCATGCCGGCGGCTCCGGGCGCGAACCCGAGCACCTGCTGCAGGTAGAGGACCGTGAAGTACATGAACCCGAACGCGGCGCCGACCATGAGCGCCTGCGCCAGGTTCGCCCCCGCGACGTTGCGGGAGCGGAGGATGCGCAGCGGGATCAGCGGCGCGGCGGCCGTGGCCTGGCGGAGGAAGAACCCGGCGAGCAGGACGATCGCGAGCGCGCCGAGGCCGAGCGTGCGGGCCGAGTCCCAGCCCTGGTGCTCCACCTCGATGAGCGTGTAGACGGCCAGCATGACGCCGGAGGTCACCAGGACGGCGCCGAGGACGTCGGCCCCGGCCTTGACCCCGATGCCGCGGTCGTGCTCCAGCAGCTTCCAGGCCAGCGCCAGGACGGCGAGGCCGATCGGGACGTTGATGAAGAAGATCGACTCCCAGCCGACGGCTTCGGTGAGGACGCCGCCGATCACGCTGCCCAGCGCGCCGCCGCCCGCCGAGGCGAAGCCGAAGGCGCCGATGCCCTTCGCCTGCTGCTCGGGTTCGGGCAGCAGCATGACGACCATGCCGAGGAGCCCGGCCGAGGCGATCGCGCCGCCGACGCCCTGCACGAAGCGGGCGCCGAGCAGGAGGCCCTGCGTGTCGGCCAGGCCCACGGCCGCGGAGGCGGCGACGAACAGGGCCAAGCCGGTCATGAAGACCCACTTGCGGCTGATGAGGTCGCCGAGCCGCCCGGCGAGGAGCAGCAGGCCGCCGAACGGGATCACGTAGGCGTTGACGGTCCACACGAGACCGGCTTGGGAGAAGCCGAGGTCGCCGCGGATCGCGGGCAGCGCGATCGTGACGATGTTCTGGTCGAGGATGATCATGACCTGCGCGGCGAGCAGGACCGTGACGGTGAGCCAGCGGCTCCGGAGGGTCGGTTCGGCGGACATCGAGGGCTCCTAGCGTTTATGGGGAACGATTTGTTCCTTGAGCCATCATGTGTTCCAATGAAGGAATCCGTAAGAAGGCACTTCGATGTGCCGGGGGATACATCGATGTTCCTCTCCAGGTCGAACCCCGCGAACCGCCTAATGTGAAGTGAGGCACTGTGATGACCGACGACGGCTGCGTCCTGCCGAAGTCCGACGTGCAGGCCGAGGCCTGCCCCATCGTCCAGATCATCGACCGCGTCGCGGGCAAGTGGTCGGTGTCGATCCTGGTGGCGGCCATCCGGAAGCCGGTGCGCTACACCGAGCTCGAACGCAGCATCCCCGGCATCAGCCGCCGGATGCTGACGCTCACCCTGCGGAACCTGGAGCGCGACGGCCTGCTGGAGCGCACCGTGTACCCGACCGTGCCGCCGAAGGTGGAGTACCGCGCGACGCCGAGCGCGCGGGAGCTGTACGGGCATCTGACGGGCCTGCTCGACTGGGCCGAGCGGCACCGCCCCGACATCATCGAGGCGCGCCGGGCCTACGACGAGGCGCGGGCCTTGGCCGCATAGCGGAACGCTGCAGAGCGGAGCGCCGAGCCCGGTCGGGCTCGGCGCTTCGCGTGTCAGGCGAGTTCGGCCAGCAGCGCCCGGTGGACTCGAGGGGTCGCGGCCAGGATCGACACCGCTCCGTCGCCGTAGTCGACGCCGTCGAAGTCGGTGACGAGCACGCCGGCCTCGCGGCAGATCACCGTGCCCGCGGCGACGTCCCAGAGGTTGATGCGGTCGTGCATGACGGCGTCGTGGCGTCCGGCTGCCAGCCAGCACAGGTCGAGCGCGGCCGATCCGAGCATCCGGATCCGCTGGATCTTGGGCACGAGCCGCTGGAGCGTGGCCAGGCGGCGGAGGTTGCGCCTGTCGGCGTCCGGGCCGACCGCGAAGTCCCCCATCGCGACCACGGCCCCGGCGAGCGCCTCGGGGGCGACGGCCGAGAGGGACTGCTTGTTCAAGGCCGCGCCGTGGCCGAGCGCGGCGCTGTAGCGCTCCTCGGCCATCGGGGCGTGGACGACGCCGACGACCGGCATCCCGTTGCGCGTCAACGCGAGCGAGACGCCGAACTGCGGCGAGCGGTGGGCGAAGTTGATGGTCCCGTCGATCGGGTCGAGGACCCATTCGTACGGGGAGTCGGTGTCGCCGGTGCGACCGCGCTCCTCCCCCAGGAGCGGAACCCCGGGGGTCGCCTCCGCGAGGAACGCGCGGACCGCGTCCTCCACGGCGAAGTCGAGGTCCGTGGCGAAGTCGCGGTCGCCCTTGCCGCTGATGGACCGTTCGCGGCCGAGCCCCGACCGGATCACCTCCACCGCTCGCTCGGCCGCCTGCTCGGCCGTGCCCAGGAATTCCAGCAACTCGCTCATGTTTGCAGTGCCCGCTCTCGATCGACCCACCCCGACGGACCTCATCTTAGGGGGCCAAGACCATGCGGCACTTGGACTCCCGGCGCGGTTCGCCTCCGGACGCGCCCAAACCGCGCACCCGGGCCGCTCGGACGGGAACGCGGTTGCGAGCCGGTGCGCCCGCCGTAGGGGCGCACCGGGTCAGGGCGCGAGCGGCAGCCACACCCGCATGGGCGCGGGGGCCCTGGTGGCGCGCAAGTGGAACGGGATCAGCGGGACCTCGGCGGACTTGCCTTCGTCGGCGGCGGCGGGCGGGCCGTAGGGCCAGGTGTCGGGGCGGTCGTGACCGCGCTCGAGCACGACGCCGGCGGACACGTACACGCGGCCGTCCCGTTCCAGCGGCACGGCCGAGGCGTCGACCGAGAGGTCAGCGACGTCGGCCCCGCCGGGCAGGTCGATCGACTCGGCGCACAGGACCACCGGGCCGCGCTCGACGGCGGCGCAGCCGCGCACGGCGTCGATGCGCGGATCCGGGAAGGTCCACCGCGGCCGCACTGGCAGGTCGAGACGGATTTCGTCGCCGGGCCGGCACGCGGCGGTGACCGCGGTGAACGCGCCCGCCGCGACCGTGCGGGCCTCGCCGTCCGGCCCGGTGAGGCGGGCGCCTTCGGCCCAGGCGGGGACGCGCAGCGACATGGTGCGCTCGCCGCCTTCGTTCGCTTCGACGCGCACGGTCACGGCGCCGTCCTCGGGGTAGGCGGTCGCGACGGTGAGCGCGAAACGAGCGCCGTCCACTGTGGCGTCGATCGTGGAAGGGGCGTACTGGTGGATCTGGATCCCGCCGCCGTCGGGGCCCAGAACTCGTTCGCGTCGGGCCAGGCGGTGTCGCCGCCGATGTAGGTGGCCCAGGCGTTCCAGTACAGGAGCTGCTTGTAGTCCTCGGCGGTGATGGCGTCCTGGTCGTAGTCGCGGATGGCCGAGGTGGGTGCGCCGGGCGGCCGAAAGAGTCCGAAAACCTTTTCGGTCGTTGCGTCGCCCCCGATGCTATTGGCCGCGGCACGGCGATGTCAATGCATCGATTGCCATGGATTCCCTGCGGCTCGGTGACCGAAAGCCGGTTCGGCAACGTTTCGGCCGGTCGGCTACAGTCGAGCGATCCCGGATGCAGCACGGGCCGCGCCTCGAGGGCGCCGGCCCGGCCGGGTCCCGGCAGAAGGAGGACGAGTGGCCCGATCTTCCGCGGCGCGCGGCACCCGCGCCGCCACGCTGTCCGATGTGGCGCGATTGGCGGGCGTCTCCGTCTCGACCGCCTCGAAGGCGCTCAACAACCGCAACCACGTGCACGCCCAGACCCGCGAGCGGGTCCTGCAGGCCGCCGCGCAGCTGTCCTTCTCCCCCAACTCGCTCGCCCGGGGACTCCTGGCCGGGCGCACCGGCACGGTCGGTCTCCTGACCTCGGACCTGGTGGGCCGCTTCAGCCTCCCGATCCTCATGGGCGCCGAGGACGCGTTCGGCGCGGGCCAGGTGTCGGTGTTCCTGTGCGACGCCCGCGGCGACGCGATCCGCGAGCGCCACCACGTGCAGGCGCTCTTGAGCCGCCGCGTGGACGGCCTCATCGTCGTCGGCTCCTCCACCGACCCGCGGCCGCCGCTGGCCGACGCGGTGGACGTGCCCGTGGTGTACGCCTACGCGCCGTCGGAAGACCCCGAGGACCTCTCGATCGTCCCCGACAACGTGGGGGCCGGGCGGATGGCCGTCGAGCACCTCATCGCCTGCGGGCGCACCCGGATCGCCCACATCAGCGGCGCCCGGCACTACAGCGCCGCGCGCGACCGCGCGGCCGGCGCGCAGGAGGCCCTCGACGCGGCCGGGCTCGCCCTCGTCGGCGAGGTCGCCTACGGCGCTTGGGAAGAGGGGTGGGGCCGGGCCGCGGCCGGAATGCTCCTCGACCGCTCCCCGGAGGTCGACGCGGTGCTGTGCGGCTCGGACCAGGTCGCCCGCGGGGTGCTCGACACGCTGCGCGAACGCGGCCGCCGCGTCCCCGAGGACGTGGCCGTCATGGGCTTCGACAACTGGGACGTGATGACCACCGGCGCGCGGCCCCAACTGACGAGCGTGGACATGAACCTGGAGGAGCTCGGCCGGGCCGCGGCCAGGGCCCTGTTCGAGGCCATCGACGCCGAGCACGGCCGCGGCGTCCGCACCGTCCAGTGCCGGGTGACCGTGCGGGGCTCCACGGCGGCGGAGGGGTGAGCCCCGGTTCGCCGGGAGTTTGGCGATTATTTTCGTACTAGGGACTTCCCGTGAAGCGGAATTTCATGGGATCTTGTGGGGACGACTCGCTCGACCATGACTCCCCCCGAAAGCCAGGTCCCATCGTGCGCAAGACTCCATGGATCCTCGCGGCCGTGCTCGCCGCCGGCCTCCTCGTCCCGCCCGCGAGCGCCCAGGACGCGCCGGCCGACGCCATCGCCGTCGACGCCGACAGCACCCTCCTCGCCCCCGGCGTCGCCCTCGACTCCTACGACCGGTGGGAGGACCAGGGCTGGCTGCGCGCCGACGCCGTCACCGTCGACCTCGCGGGCGCGCATCCCGAGTACCTCTCCCCCGGGTCCGTGGCCGCGGCCGCACCGGTCCGCGAACAGGCGGCCGGGATCGACGACGTGGTGCTCGCGTTCAACGCGGACTTCTTCGACATCAACGACACCGGCGGGCCGGAGGGCGTCGTCGTCGTGGACGGCGAACTCGTCAAGTCCGCCGACGCCGGGACCGCGAACGTGCTCGGCTTCGACGCCGACGGGCGCGCCGCGATCCGGTCGATCGGCTTCACCGGCACCGCCGACACCGGCTCCCGGGTCCTCGACCTCCACGGCCTCAACACGACCGAACTGCCGCGGGACGGGATCGGGGTCTACGACGCGGACTGGGGCGAGGCGAGCCGCGCCCGCGTCGCCGACGGGGCCGCCGAGGTGGTCGAAGTCCACCTCGTCGAGGGGACCGTCACGGCCGTGACCGACGCGCCCGAGGCCGGGCCCATCGCCGAGGACGCGATCACCCTGGTCGGCCGCGAGGCCGGAGCGCAGGCGCTCGCCGCACTCGCCGTCGGCGACCGCGTCGCCGTGGCATACGCGCCGGTGCTCGACGGCGAGCTGCCGCGGACCGGCGTCTCGGGACGCCAGATCCTCATCCGGGACGGCGCGATCGTCCCCCACGCCGACCAGGCCCGCCACCCGCGGACCGCCGTCGGCCTCTCCGAGGACGGGACCACCCTGTACGCGGTCACCGTGGACGGCCGCCAGGCCGCCAGCGGCGGCTACACGCTCGACGAGGTCGCCGCCGAGCTCCTCGAGATGGGCGCCCACAGCGCGATCAACCTCGACGGCGGCGGCTCCTCGACCCTGCTCGCCCGCGCCCCCGGCACGGACGACCTGCTCGCCGTGAACAGCCCCTCCGACGGGACCGAGCGCGCGGTCGGCAACGGCCTCGCGTTCACCGTCCCCGCGGGCGACGGCACCGCGGCCGGCTTCGCGGTCGCACCGCAGGGGCCCTTCGCGCCCGGCGCGATCGACGGCCTCGACTACGACCGGGTCTTCCCCGGTCTGAGCCGCCCGCTCGCCTGGGCCGCACACGACGCGACCTTCGCGCCCGCCGAGGCGACGCCGCGCTGGCGGACCACCGGAGGGAGCCGCGTCGACGGGGACGCGGTCTTCCACGCGGGATGGCGATCCGGCACGGTCGAGGTCCACGCCCGCTCCGGGCGGGCCGCCGGCTCGACCGAGCTGACCGTGCTCGGGCCCCTCCGCACGGTCGCCCCCTCGCAGCGGCTGCTCGCGCTGCCCGACGCCGCGGCGACCGCGACGTTCCAGCTGATCGGCGCCGACGCGGACGGCTTCACCGCGCCGATCGACCCGGTCGACATCGCACTCGACTACGACCGGGACCTGCTCACCGTCGCGCCCGACGGCCTCGGCGGCTTCACCGTCACCGCGAAGCGCGACAGCGGATCGGGCGTCGTCACGCTCACCGTCGGCGGCCGCACCGCGAGCCTCGCCGTCACCGTCGGGCTCACCGAGCGGCCCGTCGCCGACTTCACGGACGCGGCACAGTGGACGTTCTCCGCGGCCCGCGCCACCGGGTCGGCCGCGCCCGCGACCGGGTACGAGGGCGATGGCCTCGCCTTGAGCTACGACTTCACCCAGTCCACCGCCACCCGTGCCGCCTACGTCCGGCCCCCGGCGAACATCGCGGTCGAAGGGCAGCCGCAGCGGTTCGGCATGTGGATCAAGGCCCAGGGCGACGGCGAATGGCCGTCACTGCACCTCAAGGACGCCGACGGCACCGACGTGGTGCTCCGCGGCGCGCACCTCGAGGACGAGGGCTGGCAGTGGGTCGAGTTCGACGTGCCCGAAGGCACGAACCACCCGGTCTCGGTGTACCGCTTCTACGTCGCCGAGACCAAGGCGACCGCGGCGTACCACGGCGAGATCACCATCAGCGGCCTCGTCGCCTACACCGCGCCGGACGTCGAGCTGCCGGCGGTCGCGACCGAACCGGACCCGCTGGTCGCCGACGACCTCGACGGCGCCGAGTGGACCTTCGCGGTCATGTCCGACGCCCAGTTCGTCGGCGAGAGCCCCGACAGCGCCATCGTCGCCTCCGCGCGACGCACCCTGCGCGAGATCAAGGACTCCGAGGCGGACTTCCTGATCGTCAACGGCGACCTGGTCGACGAATGCGAGGCCGACGACCTCGCGCTCGCCGAGCGGGTCCTGGACGAGGAACTCGGTGACGACCTGGAATGGGTCTACGTCCCCGGGAACCACGAGGTCATGGGCTGCGACATCGCGGACTGGTCCGCGGTGTTCGGGCCCGCCCGGCAGACCTTCGACAAGGGCCGCACCAGGTTCGTCACGCTCGACACCTCGCGGCTCACCGTGGCCGGCGGCGGCTGGGAGCAGATCCTGATGCTCCGCGAGACGCTCGACGCGGCCGCCGCCGATCCCGACGTCGACTCGGTCGCGGTGGTGGCCCACGTGCCGCCGCACGACGCCAGCCCGCAGCAGGCGAGCCAGTTGGGCGACCGCCTCGAAGTCGCCGTGGTCGAGCGCTGGCTCAGCGGCTTCGAGACCGAGAGCGGCAAGCAGGCGGTCTACATCGGCGCGCACGCGGGCTACTTCGCCGCCGACCGCGTCGACGGCGTGTCCTACTGGGTGAACGGCAATTCCGGGAAGGCCCCGCACGGCACCGCCGCGGACGGCGGGTTCATCGGCTGGACCGAGTTCGGTCTCGGGGCGGGCGGCGACTGGCTCGCCGCCCAGGTCCGGCCGCAGGTCGACGCCTTGAGCGTCACCGCCGGGGCCGTGCCGCGCGGCACGGCCGTCCAGGTCGAGGCCGCGCTGACCCAAGGCGACCGCGTGCTGCCGGTGGCCTACCCGATGGGCGCGGCGTGGGCCGGTTCGAGCGAGGTCTATGTGGGCGAGCGTCCGCCGGGGCCGATGCACTGGTGGCGCTACGACGCCTGGTTCGACCCCGAAACGCGCGAGCTGTTCGCCTGGCGCACCGGCACGGTCGAGCTGACGCTCACCGTCAACGACGTCGAGGCGGTCGGCGCCTTCACCGTCGCATGAGCGGTCGGGCGCGGCGGTGAAGCGCCGCCGCGCCCGACCGCCTCAGGAGCCTCGCGACCGATGCGGCACCACTCTGGCCCCTGGTGTGGTTCGTTAAGCGCGACAAGGAAAAAGAATGCGGGAACCGTAGAAATCAATCGGTTGGGGCAAATAGACTCACGCCCATGCAATCCGCCCCCCGAACCGTCGGCGTCGGCGTCGACCTGGGGTCTTCGGCCACCACGGTGTCCACGCGCCGCAGCGACGATCGACCGGAGACCCGTCACTACGACCGCGACGACACCGACGGCCCGAACGTCGCGCTCGCCGAAGCGGTCCGCGACGCCGGACAGCACGCGTCGTCGGTCGCGCTCACCGTCCCCGCCGCCTGGAAGTCGACGCGCCGCCGCGCGCACGCCGAGGCCGCCGCGAACGCCGGCTTCGACGTCGCCGTGCTCGTGACCGAACCCGAGGCCGCCGCCAGGTACCTCGCCGAAGCCGAAGGCGCGCAACCGCATCCCGGGGGGCCGCTCATCGTCTGCGGGCTCGGGGCGGGCTCGTGCAATGTCGGGGTCGTCCGCCGCGAAGGCGACCGGTACCGCGTCGAGGCCGCGAAGAGCGCCGAGGACCTCGGCGGCCGGGCCTTCGACCGGCTCCTGCTCGACCACCTCGCCGCCCGGCACCGCGCCATCGACCCCGAGTTCTGGAACCGGGTCGCGGACCCCGCCGAGACCGCCCTGCGAACGGGCCTGTTCGCGGAGGTCAGGCGGGCCCGCGAGCATCTGACCGAGCATCCGTCCACCGCCGTGCGGCTGGCGGCGATCGGACGCGAAGTGCGGTTGAGCCGCGAGGAGGCCGACCAGTGCCTCACGCCCGCGGTCCTGCGGATCATGGCCCTGGTCGAGGAGGTCATGCTGGAGGCGAGGATCGGCGCGGACGAGCGCACGGCCCTGATCCTGGTGGGCGGGGCGAGCCGGACGCCGCTGATCGCCACGGTCATCCGCCACCATCTCGGCGTCCAACCCGTGCTGCCCGAGTTCCCGGAGCTCGTGCTCGCCGAGGGCGCGGCGCTGGCGGCGCTCGCCCGGGTCGAGGAGACCGCTGCGGCGGCGGACACCGCGCCGCCCGAGCGGTTGCGGACGAGCCCCGGCGTGCTGGTGACGGCCATGATGGTCGGCATCGCGATCGCCGCCATCGTCGGTGCCGCGCTGATGAACCGCGATCCGGGCGACCAGGGCGGCGCCGACGCCGTCACGGACGACATCGGCATCGGGTCCCTCCCGATCGAGGCCGAGACGACCGAGCCGGTCGCCACGACGGAACCGACGACCGATCCCGCGCCGACGCCGGAGCCGCAGGAGGAGGACGAGGGCGAGGCGTCCACCGTCCCGGATGCGTCCCCTTTGGACTCGGCGAGCGCGGCCTCGGCCTCGGCGGCCGACGTCGCCGCCCCTTCGGAGACGGAGGCGACCGACGCGGCGGTGCCCGATGTCACCGGCGTCTCGCTCGCGGACGCGAAGCGGACGCTCGCGGAGGCCGGGTTCACGAACGTGTCGGCGCAGGGCGAGCGGCGCACCGGCGCCGACCACGACCACTGCGCGACCACGGCGCAGTCTCCGGGCGGCGGGAAGCGGGCCGGATACGACGACCCGATCACCCTGTCCTATGTGTTCGTGGGCAACGACGACTGCTGACGGCCCGGGCGGTCAGGGGGACGCGGGGACGTGGCAGTCGGCGAGGTGGTCGTCGACCATGCCGACGGCCTGCATCATCGCGTAGGCGGTCGTCGGCCCCACGAACCGGAAGCCGTGCCGTTTGAGCGCCTTCGACAGGGCCGTGGACTCGGGTGTCACCGCCGCGACGTCCGCGATCCGCTTCGGTCGTTCGCGCCGCTCGGGCGCGAACGACCACACCAGGTCGGTGAGGCCGCCGTCGAGTTCCCTCGCGGCTTTGGCGTTCGCGATCGTCGCGGCGATCTTGGCCCGGTTGCGGACGATCCCCTCGTCCGCGAGAAGCCGCTCCGCGTCGGCCTCGGTGTACTCGGCCACCGCGGCGATGCGGAAGCCGTCGAAGGCCGCCCGGAACGCCTCCCGCTTGCGCAGGATCACCAGCCACGACAGACCGGACTGGAAGGCCTCCAGGCTGATCCGCTCGAACAGGGCGTCGTCGCCGCGGATCGGCCGGCCCCATTCGCGGTCGTGGTACTCGCGGTAGAGCGCCGGTTCGGCGCCCCAGGGGCACCGCGCCAGGCCGTCCCCCTCGAATCTGACGGCGTCGCCCACCGTTCGCTCCCGTCCCTCGTGCGGATCGCCCGAGCGTACGCGCCGCCACCGACAATCCGGCTCGAGCCATTGCGCCGCAAAGGCCCCGGATTATACGATGCCGCCATGGCCTCACCTTTAACGATTCCGGTCGTCTCGGGCGCCCGGCCGGTCCTGGGTCACGCCCTCGAACTCGTGAAGGATCCGCTGGGACTGCTCCTGCGCGGGCACCGCGAGCACGGCGCGGCGTTCCAGCTCCGGCTGCCGCTCAAGCGGGCCACGGTGCTGCTCGGTCCCGAGCACAACAAGCTCGTGTTCGACGAGACCGACCACAGGCTGTCGATCCGCGCGGCCTATCCGTTCTTCCTGCGGATGTTCAGCCCCGACTTCTACTTCTTCGCCCCCTACGAGGACTACCGGCGCCAGCGCCAGGTGGTGCTGCCGCGGTTCCAGGGGCCGCAGCTGGACGCGTACGTGGCGGTCATGGAGGCCGAGGCGGAGCGGTTCATGGACGGGTGGGGCGACCGCGGCGAGACGTCGATCCCCGGCTCGTTCGGGCCGCTGGTGATGCGGGTGGCGGCGCACGCGTTCCTCGGGGAGCGGTTCGCGGAGACGACGACGGACTGGTTCGGGGAGTTCCGCCGCTTCTCGCGCGGGGCCGATTACCTGACCCCGGGCTGGCTGCCCGCGCCGCATCTGGTGCGCAGCCGTGCCGCGGGGAAGCGCATCCGGGCCCGGTTGCAGGAGATCATCACGCGGCGCCGGGCCGCGTCCGGGGAGGGCGGGGACTTCCTCGACGCCTTCGTCAAGGCCGAGTACGAGGACGGGACGCCGGTCCCGGACGCGATCCTCATCGATCTCATCGTCATGCTGGTGTGGGCCGGACACGAGACCACCACGGGGCAGCTGGCGTGGGGGCTGATCGATCTCCTGCGCCACCCCGAGGAGCTGGAGCGGGTGCGGGGAGAGGCGGACGGGATCGCCGGACCGCTGGACGCGAAGGGCGTGCGTCGCCTGGGGCATCTCGACCGGTGCCTGCACGAGTCGGAGCGGCTCCACCCGGTCGCGTTCCTGATGGTCCGCCGCGCCGCCGAGGCCCTGGAGGCCGGCGGTCGGGAGATCCCGGCCGGGTCGGTGGTGATGCTCTCCCCCATGGCGTCGCACCGGCTCGATTCGGAGTTCCCGGATCCGCACCGGTACCGGCCCGACCGCTATGTCGAGGATCCGGCGCAGCGGTCGCGGCTCATCGGCTTCGGCGGCGGTCTGCACCGGTGCCTGGGCATCCGGTTCGCCTACCTGGAGATGTCGGTGATCGTCGCGAAGCTCGTCCAGCGGTACGAGTTCGAACTGCTCGACCCGGATCCGCAGCCGGTCGCGCGGACGGGCGCGAAATGGCCGGAGCCGACCCGCGTGCGGTATCGGAGACGCTGACCACTCCACTGGCGCGGACGTCGTTATTGCAAGATACTTGCAATAACGCGTCCCCTTCGGCCTTGAGGAGCAGCATGTCCGCACCCGACGTCCACTCGATCCCCGATCTCGTCATGGCCTGGGGCCGCGGCCGCGCCGTCTCGCGGCTCACCGCGCCGCCGGCTCCCGTCCCCGGCGGGTTCGAGGTCGCCGTCGGCAGGCCGAGCCGCGAGATCCGGCAGGTCTTCCACACCTACACCGCCGAGTCCCTCGCGGCGGCGGCCGAGCGCCTCTCGGAACCGGGACGGCAGATCATGATCGCCGGGCCCCGCGACCTCCTCCGCGAGTCGGTGCCGGCGACGTGGACGATGGACGCGGCCGGGCACCTCATGACCGTCGGGTTCGCGCCGACGCGGTACGAGGTCCCGGACGGCTACCGCCTCAGCGTCGAGACCGAGGGCGCGCTCACGGTGGCGCGGGCGTTCTACCTCACCGGTGACCTGGCGGCCTCGGCCCGCTTGGGCCGGGACGGGGCGTTCGGCGTGTTCGACAAGGTCGTCACCGATCCGGCGCACCGGCGCCGGGGCCTGGGCGCGACGCTCATGCGGGCGCTGACGGGCCACGCGGTCGCGCTCGGGATGCAGTGGGGCCTGCTCGTCGGCAGCGACGACGGCCGGGCCCTCTACGAGCACCTCGGTTGGACGTTCGTGTCCGATTTTCCGGGTGTGCGCAGCAAGGGCGACTGACGCCGGGCCGGTCGCCGCGACCGGTGTTCTCCGAGGTTCCTCTGATGCGGTTTTGAGGCGCGCAGCGGCTCGGCCCTGAATGATCGGGGCACGAACCGCCAGAGAGGGGCACCACGGTGAGGACGACGAAGCGCGAATCGCAGAGTTACGAGGGCCGACCGTACGCGAAGCCGGACGAGGAACTGGTCGACCAGGGCCTGCGATTCGACATCGGGACGCTGTTGAGCCGCCGCGGGGTCCTCTTCGCGGGCGCGGGTGCGGCGGCCCTGGGCTTGGCGGCGTGCGGCACGGCGTCCGACTCGAGCGGCTCGAGCGGTGCGACGTCCGATGCGGCCGCGGGTGATCTCACCGAGATTCCCGAGGAGACCGCGGGGCCGTTCCCGGGCGACGGATCGAACGGGGCCGACGTGCTGGAGCAGAGCGGCGTGGTGCGCGGCGACATCCGCTCCAGCTTCGGCGCGAGCACCGCCACGGCCGAGGGCGTCCCGATGACGCTGGAACTGACGGTCTACGACATGGCGAACGGCAACGCCCGATTCGCGGGCGCCGCGGTCTACGTCTGGCACTGCGACCGCGAGGGCCGGTATTCGATGTACTCCGAGGGCGTCGAGGACGAGAACTTCCTGCGCGGCGTCCAGATCGCCGACGCGGACGGCGTCGTGACCTTCACCAGCGTCTTCCCGGCCTGCTACGAGGGACGCTGGCCGCACGTCCACTTCGAGGTGTACCCGGACGAGGCCTCGATCGCCGACGCCGCCGAGGCGATCGCGACCTCGCAGGTGGCGCTGCCGGAGGACGCCTGCGAGACGGCGTACGCCGCGAACGGCTACGAGCAGTCGGCGGAGCGCCTCGCGACCGTCGCGCTGGACTCGGACACCGTGTTCGGCGACGACGGCGGCGCCGCCCAGCTCGCCACCGTGACCGGCGACGTCGCCGGCGGGTTCACGGTGTCACTGGCGGTGGGCGTCGACGCCGCGACGGAGGCGAGCGGCGGCGCGCGGTGAGCGGTGCCGGCTAACGGCGGACGGCCAACGGCGGACGGCCAACGGCGGACGAGGCCGCCGCTTCGCCGGCGGCCTCGTCCGCGTTCGATGCTCAGTGGAGGACGACCAGGCCGGTCTCGCCGAAGACGGTGGCGGCCAGGGACGGCCGGTTCCCGGCCTTGACGGGGAGCTTCGCGCCGAGCGAGGCGATCGACGGCTCGATCCGCTCCGGGTGCGGGTGGACGCCTTCGAGCGCCACCAGCGGAACGGTGGGCAGGTTCGCCGACGGGTGCGGCGAACGGCCCCAGTCGATGAGGAAGGGCACGAGCCCGGCGTGGCCGCGCTCGACGTCGAGGGTGAGCCGCCACGTGAGGCGCTCGCCGTTCGGGATCTGCCGCGCCATCTCGCGGGGCTCGCCCGGGTCGTATCCGGTTTCGCGGGCGGCCGCGACCGCGGCGTCGATGCCGTCGACGCGGACGGCCCAGGCCATCACGCGGGCCTCGGCGAGGCCGTCGATCCCGAACGGCCGCGGAGCCTGCGGCGCGTCCTGATCGGGATCGGGTCCGACGATCTCGAGGTAGGCGCCCTCGCCGAGTCCGAGCAGGTAGTTCCCGGTTCCCAGGCCCGGATGAGCGCCGCCGGGGACCGGTCGGGTCCCGGTCAGGCGGGCGATCTCGCCGACGGTGGCGGCGAGGTCGGGCGTGGCGAGCACGATGTGGTCGAGTGAGGACATGGCCGCAGTCTAGTCACGATGGGCCGCAGGTGTAACGAGTGCCGCACGATGCGTCCGCCCCGGTTCAGCGCCGCCGCGGGTCGGTGAGCGCTTCCAGGATCTCGTCGCCGGCCTCCTCGAGGACCCGCGATGCGGCTTCACGGGCCTCGGCCTCGCCCGGTTCGTAGCCGATGCGGCAGCCGTCGGGGCCGAAGGCGGGGTCGGGCGCGGGCGCCTCGGTCTCGCGGCGCATGAGGTCGCCGATGCCGTTCTCCAGCAGGTCGAACGCGTGCCGGGCGGCGGAGACCGCCCGCGGATAGAGCTCGTCGAGCGGCTCGCCTTCGAGGACGTGGTGGACGTTGACCTCGACGAGGATCTGCTGGGTGTGCAGGACCTGGGCGGCGACCAGGCGCGAGGTGAGGACCGGGTGGCCCTCCTCGATGAGCGCCTCGGCCAGGAGCGCCCCCGACTGGCGGCGGTAGTCCATGGCGCTCACCAGCAGCGCGGGGGTGGCCCGGATCAGGCGTTGGACCTTGAGGAACAGGGGGCTGTCGCTCAGCCCCGTCTGCGGCGCGCGGCGCTCGAGCAGGTGGAGGTAGTGCTCGCGCAGGGCCGCGTGCGGGGTCTGGCCGCGGGGGCGCTCGCGCACGACTCGGGCCGCGTCGCCCGTGTGGTGCTTCATCCCGCCGATGACGAGGTCTTCCTTGCTCGGGAAGTAGTTGAACACCGTGGCCTTGGAGACCTCGGCCGCCGCGGCGATCTCGGCGACGGACACCCGCTCGTAGCCGCGCTCCTCGAACAGGTCGAGGGCGGTCCGCTTCAAAAGCCCCCACATCGCGTTCTTCTTGCGTTCGCGCAGGCCGGTGCGTTGCTCCACCCGTTCACTGTACCAGATCGAAATTTGAACCGGGAAAAACTTTGTACCCGGTCAAAGTTCAATGCTACGCTCGCTCCCATGACAGGAAACCCACCCTCGCCTCCCCCCGCGAAAGCGGCCGAACCCGAGCCCGAGGACGCCCCCGAAGGCTCGATCACCCGGCTCCTCGCCGAATACCTCCGCCCCCACCGCAGGCCCCTCGCACTCACCGTGGCCCTCCAGATCGTCGGCACCATGGCCTCCCTGTACGTGCCGACCCTCAACGCCGACCTCGTCAACAACGGCGTCGCCCAAGGCGACACCGCCTACGTCCTGCGCCACGGCGCGATCATGCTCGCGGTCACCCTCGTCCAGATCACCGCGTCCGGGTTCGCCGTCTACTTCGGCGCCCGCGCCGCCATGGGCCTCGGGCGCGACCTGCGCGCCGACCTCTTCGCCCAGATCCAGCGCTTCTCCGGCGCCGAGATGGAGCGGTTCGGCGCGCCCTCGCTCGTCACGCGCGCGACCAACGACATCACCCAGGTCGTCACCATGCTCGTCATGGGCCTCACCCTGCTGCTGACCGCGCCGATCGCCGCCTTCGGCGGCCTCGCGCTGGCGCTGAGCCTCGACGTCCCCATGTCGGGCGTGCTCTTCGCCGCGATCCCCGTCATGGCCCTGATCATCTACTGCATCGTCGCCGCGATGGTCCCCGCCAGCCGCGTCATGCAGCGGCGCATCGACGGGATCAACCGCGTCATGCGCGAGCACATCACCGGCATCCGGGTCATCCGCGCCTTCGTCCGCGACGACCACGAGCAACAACGATTCACCAGGGCCAACGCCGAACTCACCGAAGCCTCCCTCAAGGTCGGCCACGTCCAGGCCTTCTTCGGGGCCACCGCGATGGTCTTCGGCAACCTGACCTCCATCGCCATCGTGTGGCTCGGGGCCGGGCGCATCGCCGACGGCACGATGCAGATCGGCGACCTCATCGCCTTCCTCACGTACGCCGGGATGATCCTCGGCGCGGTCATGATGTCCATGGGCGTGTTCATGACGGCCCCGCGCGCCAAGGTCGCCGCCGGCCGCCTCCGCGAAGTCCTCGACACCGAACCGGGCATCGCGGACCCGGCCGAACCGGTCACCGAACTCGCCGGAGTCGGCGAGCTCCGCGTCGAGGGCGTCACCTTCCGCTACGCCGGCGCCGAAGCGGCCGTCCTCCACGACGTCGACCTCGTCGCCCGGCCCGGCCAGACCACCGCGATCATCGGCTCCACCGGCGCGGGCAAGACCACCCTGCTCCACCTCATCCCCCGCCTGTTCGACGTCGACGCCGGCGGCATCCGCGTCGACGGCGTCGACGTCCGCGAGATGGACCGGGCCCTCATCGCCCGCACCATCGGCCTGGTCCCCCAGCGCGCGTACCTGTTCTCCGGGACCGTCGCCTCCAACCTCCGCTACGGCGACCCGGACGCGAGCGACGAGGTCCTCTGGCGGGCACTGGAGGTCGCGCAGGCCGCCGGATTCGTGCGCGCCATGCCCGACGGCCTCGACACGGTCATCGGCCAAGGCGGCACCACCGTCTCCGGCGGCCAGCGCCAACGCCTGGCCATCGCCCGGACGCTGGTGGCGCGCCCGAAGATCTACCTCTTCGACGACTCGTTCTCGGCCCTCGACACCGCCACGGACGCGGCCCTGCGGGCCGCGCTCGCGACCGAGATCGCCGACGCCGCGCAGGTGATCGTCGCCCAGCGCGTCTCCACCATCCGCGACGCCGACCGCATCGTCGTGCTCGACGCCGGACGCGTGGTCGGCACCGGCACCCACGAGGAGCTGCTGGCGGACAACCCGGTCTACGCGGAGATCGTCAACTCCCAACGCACCCTGCAGGAGGCGCTGTGACCATGCGAGGACCGGGCGGACCCGGAGGGCCGGGCATGCCGGCCCAGTCGAAGGCGGACGACTTCCGCGGCACGGTGCGGCGGATCCTCGGGCTGCTGCGGCGCGACCGCCTGCGGCTGGCCTCGGTGCTCGGCTTCGGCGTGCTCATGGTGTGCGGGATGCTGTCGATCCCCACGGTGCTCGGCCGCGCCACCGACCTCGTCATCGACGGCGCGGCCGCGGGAGGCGGCCTCGACTTCGCGGGCCTGGGCCGGTTGCTCGGGCTGGCGGTGGCGCTCGCGCTGGGGACCTTCGTGGTCACCGTGGCCAACGGGCGCACGATCGCCAAGCTGGCGCAGACGATGGCCTTCGCGCTGCGCGCGGAGGCGGACCGCAAGGTCTCGTCGCTGCCGTTGCGGTACTTCGACTCCCGTTCGCGGGGCGAGGTGCTCTCGCGGGTCACCAACGACATCGACAACCTGACCCAGACGGTGGGCGTGGTGACCCAGCGGATCGTGCAGGGCCTGCTGTTCCTCGTCGGCGTCCCGATCATGATGCTCACGATCTCGCCGCTGCTCACGCTGGTGGTGCTCGCGACGATGCCGCTCACGGTGCTGGCGGCGCGGCAGATCGGCAAGCGCAGCCAGCCGCGGTTCGCCCAGCAGTGGGCCACCACGGGGAGGCTCAACGGGCACGTCGAGGAGATGATCACCGGGCATCAGCTGGTGACGCTGTTCGGGCGTCAGGCCCAGGGCGCGGCGCAGTTCAAACGCCACAACGACGAGCTGTACGAGCACACGGTGCGCGCCCAGTGGGTGGCGGGCCTGCTCGGCCCGGCCATGGCGTTCCTGGGTTCGGTGACCTACGTGCTGGTCGCCGTGGTCGGCGGGCTGCAAGTGGCCGCGGCGGTCCTCAGCTTCGGGCAGATCCAGGCGTTCATCCAGTACACCGGGCAGTTCTCGAACCCGCTGAACATGCTGGCGGGCCTGTTCGGCCAGGTCCAGTCGGCGGTGGCCTCGGGCGAGCGGGTCTTCGAGTTCCTCGACGCCGAAGAGCAGTCGCCGGATCCCGCGGCGGCCGGCGACGCGCTGGCATCGGTGCACGGGCGGGTCGCGTTCGAGGACGTCTCGTTCCGGTACCTGCCCGACGAGCCGCTCATCGAGCACCTGTGGCTGTCGGCCTCGCCGGGCGAGACGATCGCGATCGTGGGTCCCACGGGCGCGGGCAAGACGACGCTGGTGAACCTGCTCATGCGCTTCTACGACCTGGACGCGGGTCGGATCACCGTGGACGGCGTCGACGTGGCCACGGTGGAACGGGAGCGGCTGCGGCGGCGCATCGGCATGGTCCTGCAGGACACCTGGCTGTTCGACGGCACGATCGCGGAGAACATCGCGTACGGCAGGCCGGAAGCGAGCCGCGAGGAGGTCGTGGCCGCGGCGTCGGCGGCCCACGCGGACCACTTCATCCGGACCCTCCCGGACGGCTACGACACGGTGGTCGGCGCGGAGGAGGGCAGCCTGAGCGCCGGGGAGCGCCAGTTGGTGACGATCGCGCGGGCGTTCCTGATCGACCCGTCGATCCTGATCCTCGACGAGGCGACGAGCTCGGTGGACACCCGCACGGAGATGCTGGTGCAGCAGGGCATGGTCGCGTTGCGGCAGGGGCGCACGAGTTTCGTGATCGCCCACCGGCTCTCCACGATCCGGGACGCGGACGTGATCGTGGTGATGGAGCACGGCCGGGTGGTGGAGCAGGGCGGTCACGACGACCTGCTGGCCGCCGGCGGGGCCTACGCCCGCCTGTACGAGGCGCAGTTCGCCCAGCCCGCGGCGGACCCGGAGACGGCGGGCACGTGACGGTGCGGCGGTCGGCCGGGGCGAGTCCCCGGCCGACCGCCGCCGACGCGCCGAGTCCTCGGGTTTTCGAGGAGGCGCCGCCCTCGGCCGCCGCGGCGTTCTACGGTGAGAACATGCGACTCACCAAGTTCGGCCATTCGTGCGTCCGCTTCGACACGGACGCGGGCAGTCTCGTCATGGACCCCGGCGTCTTCTCCGACCCCGAAGCGCTGGACGGCGTGGACGCGGTCTTCATCACCCACCAGCATCCCGACCACTGCAACGACCCCGAGCTGCGGAAGCTCCACGAGGACCGGCCCGAGGTCCGCATCTACGGCCCCGACGCGCTCGCGGAGGTGCTCGGCGGCATCCCGTTCACCGCCGTCAGCGCGGGCGACACGGTCCCGGTCGCGGGCACCGAGGTCGCGGTCGTCGGCGAGCGCCACGCGGTGATCCACCCCGACATCCCCGTGATCGCGAACGTCGGCTACATCGTGGACGGGATCTTCCACCCCGGGGACGCGCTCACGGTCCCCGACCTGCCGGTGCGGGCGCTGCTCGCGCCGGTCGCGGCGCCGTGGCTCAAGTTCTCGGAGGCGGTGGACTTCATCCGCACCGTCGACGCGCCCGCGGTGTACCCGATCCACGACGCGATCCTCAGCAAGGACGGCGTGGCCATCGTGGACCGGATGCTCGTGAACCTCATCGGCGACCCGTTCCAGCGCATCCCGGACAACGCGACGGTCACCGCCTGAGCCAACGCCCGTAAGGGCACCGGTCCGAAGTGGCGCCGGTCGCCGGTTCGACGCCCGTGGCGGCGCGGGCGTCGTCGTGCGCCTTCAGGCGAAGACCGTGAAGGTGCCGTAGGCGGCGCTGGTGGCGATCGCTCCGGCGCACACCAGTACGCCGGCGCCGATGACGGCCCAGTCCGCTCGGCGCATCCGCTGACGCCTGGCGTGGGTCCGCGGGATCTCGGAGTCGAAGCCGCGGGCGTCCATGGCGGCGGCCAGTCGGCCGGCGCGGCGGATCGCGCCGACCAGGAGCGTGAACATGGTCGAGCCGAACAGCCGCGCGCGCCGCAGCGGGTTCCATCCGCCTTCCAGGCCCCGGGCGCGGCGCGCGGCGGCGATCTGGCGCCATTCGGCTCCGAGCAGCGGCAGGAGCCGCAGCGCGGCCAGCGCGCCGATGGTGAACCGCGGCGGCGCTTTCAGTTGCTGCGTCAACGCGTCGGCGAGGTCCGTCGGGTCGGTGGTGGCGAAGCCGAGCACGCCCGCGGTGGCGGCCACGCAGACCCGCAGGCCGATCTCCGCGCCGTCGAGCAGCGCGCCGGAGCTGATCGTGATCGGGCCGATGGCGACGAGGACGGCACCGGTCTGCTCGGCGGCGAAGACGGCGTTCACGATGACGACGGTGCCCGCGGCGAGCCACAGCCAGTACAGCCGGCGCGCCAGCGCGCCGATGCGGATGCCGGCGAAGGGGACGGTGGCGAGGAGTGCGCCGAGCAGGAGCAGCTGCGTGAGCCAGTCGGCGGCGACGAGCGCGGTGGTCGAGACCGCGAAGGCGGCGAAGAGCTTCGCGACCGGGTTGACGCGGGCGATCGGCGCGTCGGCGTCGCAGACGGGGGCGAGGGTCAGCATCGGGTCGGCTCCTCCGCGATCCGGCCGCCGCGCAGGACGAGTTCGCGCCCCGCGAGGGCGGCGGCGAAATCGCGGTCGTGGGTGACCGCGAGGAGCGCGGTCCCCTCGTCGCGGATGTCGGCGGTGAGGTCGACGAGTTCGCCCCAGGTGCGCCGGTCCTGCCCGAAGGTGGGTTCGTCGAGCAGCAGCACGCCGGGGGCGGCCGCGAGGGCTCCGGCGACCGAGAGGCGTCGGGCCTCACCGCCGGAGAGGGTGTGCGGGTTGGCGGCGGCCAAGTGCGCCAAGTGGAGTCGTTCGAGCAGTTCGGACACGCGGGCTTCGATCCGCGCTTTCGGCCAGCCGGCCTGGTGCGGGCCGAAGGCGAGTTCGTCGCGGACCGTGGCGGTGACGAACTGGTGCTCGGGGTCTTGGAAGACCGAGCCGACCCGGGTCGCGAGGCGTCGGGCCGGGAGCTTGTGGAGCGGCCGGGCTTCGCCGGGGACGGTCACGCGGCCGCCGGTGGGTCGCACGAGCCCGCCGGCCAGGAGCGCCAGCGTGGACTTGCCGGAGCCGTTGGGTCCGGTGACGGCGAGGAGTTCGCCTGAGCGCAGGTCGAAGGAGACGTCGTCGAGGGCCGGCCGGTCGGTTCCGGGATGGGTCAGGCTCAGCGACTCCCCGCGCAGCGCCGTGTCGCCCGCGGCTCGCGCCGGGCGCGACGGGAGCGGCGCCCCTGGGACCCAGACGCCTTGGGCGGCAAGCGCGTCGCCGTGCTCGGCGAGGACTGCCGCGGCGGGTCCGTCGGCCAGGAGGGCGCCGCCGGGGCCGAGGGCGACGACGCGGTCGACCAGGTCGAGGATCTCGGCGACGCGGTGCTCGACGACGATGAGGGTCGCGTCGGTGTCGGCCAGCGCGGCCCGGAGGGCGTTCCGGACGTCTCGGGCCCCTTCGGGGTCGAGGTTGGCGGTGGGCTCGTCGAGGAGGATCAGCTCGGGCCGGCGGGCGAGGACTCCGGCGAGGGCGAGGCGCTGCTGCTCGCCGCCGGAGAGGGCGTGGGTGGGGCGGTCGAGCCCGTAGGGGAATCCGACGGCTTCGAGGGATTCGCGGACGCGCGGCCAGATCCGGTCGCGCGGGACGGCCTGGTTCTCCAGGCCGAAGGCGACGTCGTCGGCGCTGCGGGCCATGACGAGCTGCGTCTCGGGGTCCTGGAAGAGGATGCCGACCCGGTCGCGCTGGTCGGCGGCGGGCTTGCCGTCGAGGAGGACGTCGCCGTCCTGGTCGCCGGAGTCGTCGGTGAGGAGGCCGGCGAGCGCGGCGAGGAGGGTGGACTTGCCCGACCCGGAGGGGCCGAGCAGGAGCACCCGCTCGCCGGGCTCGACGCGGAGGTCGACGCCCGCGACCGCCTGGGCGCGGCGTCCGGCGTGGCGCCAGGCGAAGCCGCGGAACTCGACCGGGATCATCGTCGGGTCAGATCCGGTCCCGATCGCGCCCGGCGGGGAACCGGTCGAGGACCCCGGTGGGGAGCATGGCCGTGACGAGGGCCATAGAACCGAGGCCGGCGACGAGCGCGCCGGAGAGCATGGCGAGCACGAAGTAGGGGACCTTGAACTCCCACAGGCCGGTCGTCGGGTAGTAGTTGCGCACGTCGAACCAGGCGAGGGCGACGGCGGCGAGCGCACCGCCGAGGAGCGCGATCGGCGTGGTGTAGCGGCGGTAGCGGGTGGAGGCGAAGGCGAGTTCGCCGCCGAGGCCTTGGAGGAGGCCCTGGTAGATGACGGCGACGCCCCAGAAGGAGCCGAGCAGCGCCGAGATGGTGGCGGCCAGGCCTTCGGTGAGCAGGCCCGCGCCGGCGCGGCGCACGATCAGGGGCGCGAGGACGGCGGGGATGAGCCAGACGCCGTTGAGGATCGATTTCAGCGGCGGGTAGAAGGCGAGGGCGGATTCGAGGCCGGTCCAGACGAATCCCCAGGCCCAGAAGACGACGCCGAAGGCGACGGCGAGGACGGCGCAGGTGAGGATGTCTACGGTGCGCCAGCGGCCGGGGGCGGCGAGGGCGGGGCTGTCGGCGGGCATGGGCTTGCCTTTCAGAGTGCGTGGACACGGCGCGACAGCGGCACACGACGACTTCCTACGCCGGCATTACCCGGATCAGGTGTGAGGGTCTGCGGTCGGTTCCGCACTCTCAGCCAGTCGGCTCCCCTGTCTGCTTCGACGGTAACACCAGGCGGCGGGGCGGCGGCGCGAGCGAGCCGCGCAGGTGGCGGGCGACGCCTCCGGGCGCGGCCGCTAGGCTCGCCGGCATGACCACTGAGCGGGATTGGGAGCTGGTGCGCCGGGTCGTGGACGCGTTGCCGGAGGGCACCTGGACCTCGTACGGGGACCTCGCGGAGCTGATCGGGACGGGCCCGAGGCAGGTCGGCGCGTTCATGCGGGACGACGGCGGGGTGCCGAAGGCGTACCGGGTGCTCACGGCGGGCGGCACGGTCTCGGAGGGCTACCGCTGGGCCGACGGCCGCAGCGGCCGGGACGTGCCCGACCTGCTGCGTGCCGACGGCGTGGTGGTGACGGGGAAGGGCCGGGCCGATCAGGCCCAGCGCATGTCGGTGTACGACCTGAGACTGCTGGCCGCCGAACTCGAGGCAGACGCGAACGAGACGGCATCCGACGACAGCCACGGTGGGTTATATCCGATAAATCGTGATATTTCCGGCCTAAGGGACCCCTGACGCAAAACTACCCGACGGGTGCGACATCCGCCGGATATGAGTCCGACTCGGATGCGTCAGAGGTCGGGGACGACCGCGGGTCAGTGCAGTTCGGCGTCCGGTTCGGTGAGGCGCCAGCCCGTGAACTCGACCGTGAGCCCCGCTCGAGTCGGGGCGCAGCAGTAGGGCCCGGCCTTGGCCGGGGCGTCCGGGTCGAAGGGCGCGAGGCGGACCAGCCGCCACGGCTCGTCCTCCGCGCGGGCGCGGATGACGACCGCGTCGGCCTGGCGGGTGGCCCGCATGGTGACCTCCTTGCCCGCCCACTCGGGCACGGGGCCGGTCGACCAGTCGGACTTGCCGTCGGTGACCACCGCGCCCAGCTGCAGTGCGCCGTCGGCGAACTCGACCCCGGTCTTGATCCAGCGTTCGGCGTCGACGCGGATCATCAGGCCCGCCTGGTCGAACTGGGCGTCGAGGGCGGCGACGAAGACGACTTCGATCGCCTGCGCGGGATCCCAGTCCTCCAGGAGCGCGTGCGCGTCGTCGTGGACGAAGCCGTAACTCGTGTGCCGCCAGGCGTCGCTGCCTTCGGCCGCGGTGACCCGCAGCCGTCCGCCCGCCTCCTCCGCCGCGACCGGCAGCGCGGTCCAAGCGCCGGACTTCCAAGGGATTTCAATCGGTGCTTCGATCTCCATCGCACCGAGCCTAGTAGTGCCCTCAACGCCTGTCGCACCAGTCCGGTAGAACGGTGCATATGGCAGAAAACGCGGCCCGGCCGCTCAGAGACGAAGCCGAAACGCTCCTGCGCGCCCTCGCCGGCGAGCATGCGCGGCTCCGAGAGGACCAGTGGCGCGCCATCGAGGCGCTCTGCGAGGGCGCGGCGGCGCCGGGGAGCGCCCACGGCAGCGCTGGCCGCCGTGTGCTCCTGGTGCAGCGCACCGGTTTCGGGAAGTCCGCGGTGTACTTCACCGCCACGGTGCTCCTGCGCCGCCGCGGCGCCGGCCCCACGGTGATCGTCTCGCCGCTGCTCGCGCTCATGCGCAACCAGATCGGGGCCGCCGAGCGCGCGGGCGTGCGCGCCCGCACCATCAACTCGGCCAACCCGGAGGACTGGGACGCCATCGCGGAGGCCATCGCCGAGGACGCCGTCGACGTGCTGCTCATCAGCCCCGAGCGGCTCAACAACCCCGCGTTCCGCGACCACCAGCTCCCCAAGCTCGCCGCCGGCTGCGGCATGCTCGTGGTGGACGAGGCCCACTGCATCTCCGACTGGGGCCACGACTTCCGGCCCGACTACCGGCGCATCGCCACCTTCATCGCGGAATTGCCCGACAGCGTCCCGGTCCTGGCGACCACCGCGACCGCGAACGCCCGCGTCTCCGACGACATCGCCGAGCAGCTCGACAGGCGGGACACCAGCACGCTCGTGCTCCGAGGCAGCCTCGACCGGGAATCCCTGCGGCTGTCCGTGGTCGAGCTGCCCGACAACGCCCACCGGCTCGCCTGGCTGGACGAGCATCTGCCGCGCATCGAAGGCTCGGGCATCGTCTACACGCTCACCGTGGCCGCCGCCGAGGAGGTGAGCGACTACCTCTCCGGACGCGGCCACGCGGTCGCCTCCTACACCGGCCGCACCGACAACACCGAGCGCCTGCAGCGCGAGGAGGACCTGCTCGGCAACCGGCTCAAGGCGCTCGTGGCGACCAGCGCGCTCGGCATGGGCTTCGACAAGCCCGACCTCGGATTCGTCGTCCACTTGGGAGCGCCGTCGTCGCCGGTGGCGTACTACCAGCAGATCGGCCGCGCGGGCCGGGCCCGCGACCGCGCCGAGGTGGTGCTGCTGCCCGGCAGCGAGGACCGGGCGATCTGGGAGTACTTCGGGTCACTGTCGTTTCCCTCGGAGGACGCGGTGCGGCGCACGCTCGACGTGCTCGCGGCCGAGGGCCGGGCGCTGTCGACGGCGGCGCTGGAGACGCGGGTCGATCTGCGCCGCACCCGTCTGGAGATGATGCTCAAGGTCCTCGACGTGGACGGCGCGGTACGGCGCGTGAAGGGCGGCTGGGAGGCCACCGGGGAGCCGTGGACCTACGACGCCGAGCGGTACGCGAAGGTGGCCGCGGCCCGGAAGCACGAGCAGGGGCGGATGCTCGCCTACGAGGCGACCGACCAGTGCCGCCTCGAGTTCCTGCGCCGGGAGCTGGACGACCCCGAGGCCGCGCCGTGCGGGCGGTGCGACAACTGCACCGGCGCCCGCACCGAGGCGAGCGTGTCGGCGGCCGCGGCCGAGGGGGCGGCGGCGGCGCTGTCGAAGCCCGGCGTGCCGTTCGAGCCGAAGCGCATGTGGCCCACGGGGATGCAGGCGATCGGGATCGACCTGAAGGGGAAGATCCCGGCCGATCGGAGCGCGGAGCCGGGCCGGGCGTTGGCCAGGTTGTCGGACATCGGCTGGGGCGGTCCGCTGCGCGAGCTCCTGGCGGACGGCGTCGACCGGGAGGTCCCCGAGGACGTCTTCAAGGCGGTCGTGCAGGTGCTCGCGTCGTGGGACTGGGCGGAGCGGCCGACGGCGGTCGTCTCGATGGGGTCGCTGTCGCGTCCTCGCCTGGTCGACGGCCTGGCGGAGCGGATCGCGCGGTTGGGCCGCATGGAGTACCTGGGTTCGCTGGGGCGGGCCGCGGGTGCGGGCTCGGGCGCGCACCGCGCCAACAGCGCGCAGCGGCTGCAACAGGTGCTGGAGTCGTTCGCTGTGGACTTCCCGGTTCCGGCGTCGAGCGTGCTGCTGGTGGACGACGTGCGCGACAGCGGCTGGTCGATGACCGTGGCGGCCATGCGGTTGCGCGAAGCGGGGGCTGCGGCCGTCTACCCGTTGGCCCTCGCCTTGCAGGCCTGAATGGAGCGGTGGCTCGACCTGTCGCGTTGGGCGGGGCTGCGGCGGCGACGCCGACGGCCGCTTCCGCGGGCCGACCGACGCCGCCCGAGGCCTCTGCCTCACCCGCTGCGCCTGAGCCGCCGACGCCCGCCGGCCCCGACGTGACGGGCCTGCGGGCGTCGGGCCTCACAGGGCTTCGAGCAGGGCCGGGAGGTAGCCGCCGCTGTGACCCGCGGCCTTGGGGTGGTACGGGATGTCGAGCAGGGTGAAGCCGTGGAGCCACGGCTGGCGCGAGCAGATCTCGTGGCCGGTGAACTCGTCGCGCACGTCCACATAGGTGAACCCGTGCGCGTCGGCGGCCGTTTCGATCACGGACGAGAGCACGTCGGCGCCGACGTTCATGCGCTGCTGCTCGGCGATGCTGATCGTCCCCAGCGCGTCGCAGGTGTTCCTGGCGGCGAAGAGGCGCGGATAGCCGGTCACGTAGACCTCGGCGTGCGGGGCGCGCTCCTCGATCGCGGTGTACACCGCGTCGAGCTTCGCGGGGAGTTCCTGAGTGGCCTTGCGCTCGGCCTCCTCGATCGCCGGGAAGCAGTCCGTCAAGGGGGCGATGCACGCCCGGATGGCAGAGGTCCAGTCGATGTCGTTGCCGCCGATGCCGATCGTGACCAGATCGGTCTCGGCGTCGAGCGCCTGCACCTGGTCCTCGAGCACGTCGCCGGTGGTCGCGCCCCCGCAGGCGACGAAGGTGAGCGACGCGCCCAGCTCCGCGGCGAGGAGCGGCGGGTGCGCCCGCCGCGAGCGCTGGCACATGTAGTCGGTGTAGGACCCGGCGCCCGAGCCCGACGTGTAGGAGTCGCCCAGGGCGACGTAGTCGAGCGGCGCGCCTTGGGCTTGGGCTGCGGCGGGGACGAGGATGAGGACGGCGAGTGAGGCGACCGCGATCGCCGCGGCCCGTCGGAGTCGGTGCATGGGGAGCTCCTTCACGAAAGTCGTCATTGACTTGCCACATATTGTGAACTCATGAGTAACTTGTGGGGAACCCCTGCACCGCCACAAATCGGGAACTTTACATATCCCGTTCTATAGTTCTCGTACTGCGTTGTGGGCCAGGCGGTTCAGCGGGCGACTCGATCATGGTCCTAGAGCGCTCCGGCGATCGCCGGGTAGTAGCCGTCGCGGTGCCCCATGGCGTTCGGGTGGTAGGACTCGGCGACAGGATGGCGCAGGCCGTGCAGGTACTCGACCTCGTCGCACACCGCGTGGCCCGCGAAGGCCTCGCGGACGTCCACATAGGTGAATCCGTGCCGCTCGGCGGTGCTCTGGAGCACCTCGGCGAGCCGGTCGGCCGCCTGGTTCATGCGCCGCTGCTCGGCGATGCTGTTCTGCCCGAACGCATCGCACGTGTCCCGCTCGTTGAACAGCCGCGGATAGCCGAGCACGTAGACCGCGGCGTTCGGGGCACGACCCGAGATCGCGCTGTACGCGCCGTCGAGCAGACCGGGCAGTTCGTCGCTCATGCGGGCCTCGGCCGCTTCGATGTCGTCGGTGCAGTCGGTCAACGGGGTGATACAGGTCCGGATGGCCTCGGCCCATCCGATGTCGTTGCCCCCGATGGTGACCGTGACCAGATCGGTCTCGGCGTCGAGTGAGTCGAGCTGCGTGGCCAGCAGATCGGCGGTCGTCGCGCCCGAACAGGCCGCGAACGCCAGCTCGGCCTCCAGCGCGTTCGCCAGGAGGCTCGGGTACGCCAGATTCGAGCGCAGGCACTCGTGGTCGAAGTAGTCGCCGGCGCCGGTCCCGGAAGAGTAGGAGTCGCCGAGCGCCGCGTACTCGGTCGCGAAAGGGAGCGCCTGGGCCGCGGCGGCGGGCAGGAGAACGAGCGGGGCGGCCGCGGCGAGGGCCGCGGCCGCAAGTCGGGCAGGGATCATGCGGGCTCCGTTCCGAGTCGGTTCGAGAGGGAACGTTAATGCCCGAGCAGTGATATTCACGGAGGAAACCGCTAGAAACGGGAAAAGTGTCACAGAGACGACGCACCGGTCGTCGCGACGCGGCACGGCTCGAGCCGCGCGGGATTCAACGCCGCGGCGCCCGATCGACGCCGCGCTTTCCCCGAGACGCGGCGCTGACGTCACCCTCCTCCCCTACGCTGGACGCATGGGTGAATCGACGGCACCGCGTCGCCGGACCATGTCCGACCAGGCGCTCATCGAAGGCACCGGCGCGGACTGGAAGACCTGGCTGGCCCTCCTCGACGAACGGGGCGCGGCCGAGCTCGACCACGCCGCCATCGCCCGGCTGCTGATGCGCGAGTTCGAGATCGACGGCTGGTGGGCCCAGTCCATCACCGTCGGCTATGAGCAGGAGCGCGGTGTGCGGGCACCGGGGCAGCGACCCGACGGCGCCTTCAGCGCCACCGTCTCCAAGACCCTGGACGTGCCGATCGGCGCGGCGTTCGAGCATCTGGCCGATCCCGAGACGCAGGCCGGATGGGTCGGCGACCTCGAGCTCGTCCAGCGCAGCGCCTCCCCGCCGGCATCGGTGCGCTTCGACGCCTCGGACGGCAGCCGGGTCCTCGTGAACCTGTCGGTGCAGGGCGAGACGAAGACGGCCGTGCAGGTCGAGGTCGCGAAGCTCGCCTCCCCCGAGGACGTCGGACCGGCCGAGGAGGCGTGGAAGACGCGTCTGGAGCGGCTCGCGGCGCAGCTGGGGAACTGATCCGGCGCTTAAGACTTCGGCGCCGGCGCGGCGACGTCGGTGGCCTCCACCGGCGGAACGGCGGCGGGCTCGCCCTGGCGTCCCCGCGACCGCGAGATCGCCACGCCGAGGAGCGCCAACGCACCGCCGGCGAGCGTCAGCCAGGTCGGGACCTCGCCGAGGAAGAGCCAGGACATGCCGACGACGATCGCCGGGACCACGTACGTCGTCGCGCCCAGCTTCCCCGCCGTGGTGTACCGCAGCGCGTAACCCCAGGTGAGGAAGGCCAGCGCGGTCGGGACCAGACCGAGATAGAGCACGTGGAGCGCCGCCGAGGTCGGCGCGGACTCCAGCTGGGAGAACAGGAGCGGGGCGAACGGCAGGCACAGGACCGCGGCGATCGCGTTGCCGAAGGCGGTGAACTGCAGCGTGGTGCAGTGGCGCAGGGTGGGTTTCTGGACGACCGCGCTGATGGCGTACGTCAGGGCCGAGACCAGGCACAGCAGCACCCCGGCGATCGAGGCGGCGCCGTCGCGGGACATCGAGAGGCTCACGACCGCGACCCCCGCGAAGGAGATGGCGATGCCGATGAAGAGGCGGGGCGGGAAGCCCTCCTTGAGGACCCAGCCGCCGAACAGCGCGATGAGGATCGGTCCGATGTTGACGATGAGCGCGGCGGTCCCGGCGTCGACGAGCTGCTCGCCCCAGTTGAGGGCGACCATGTAGACGCCGAACCAGAGCACCCCGGCGGTGAGGATGCCGGGCCAGGCGCGGCGATCGGGCAGGCCTTCGCGGCGGACGGCCCACACGGCGAGGAGGACGATGCCGGCGACGGCGGCGCGGCCGAGGGTGAGCGGCCCCGGGTCGAGGTGCTGGCCCGCGTCCCGGATGGACACGAAGGCCGAAGCCCAGCACAGGACGGTGACGCCGATGGCCAGGGCGGCACGGGTGTGGATACGCTCGCTCACGGGCGTTGGCTCCTCGGGACGGGCGGCGGTCGGGTGGGCGCCGCGGACGGACGGGCGCGGGTGACGCCGGGCCAAACCTAGCATCGAGGTCGGGTTCCGGGCATCTGTTGAATGACGGGGAACCGGGTCGCGCCGGGCGGCGTCTTAAGGACATGATGGGACACATGACTATGCAACGGTTGATCCCGGTCGCGGCGCTGCTCATGCTGGCGGCGTGCGGGCAGGGCGCGGATTCCGGAAGCGAGGGCGGGCCCGACGCGACCTCGCCGACCACGACGCAGACCGGCGAGCCGGACGCGCCCGCCGACGGCGTGGTGTACCAGGGCGCGCTGACGGTGCTCCAGGGCGTCGACCGCGACGCGCCGGAGTTGTGCGGCGTGGTCGCGGAGTCGTACCCGCCGCAGTGCGGGGGCCTGCCGGTGACCGGCTGGGACTGGGACACGGTCGACCACGAGGAGGCCGAGGGCGTGCGGTGGGGCTCGTACATCGTGACCGGCACGTACGACGGGAAGTCGCTGGTGCTCACCGAGGACCCGGTGTCGACCGAGACGGTCGACATGGACGACTACCCGCACCTGCAGTACGAGGAGCCGGAGATCGGCGACCCGGCCGAGGACTTGAGCGCCGAGGAACTGCAGGCGATCGCCGACGAGCTGACCACCGAGTTCCCGAGGATCGTGTACGGCGGCTGGGCCGACGAGCAGAACGGGGTGGCGCTGGTGGACACGCTGCTGGTGACCCCGGAGCTGGAGGCGTACGCGGCCGAGCACTACCCGGAGGACGCGGTGGTGTTCTCGACGGTGCTCAAGCCGATCGAGGAATAGCGCCGGGACGAACACCGGGTCCAGGCGATAGATACGTCATCCCTTGAGGGACCGGCCCTCGGCGAAGCCGGCGAGCCGTGAAGGTGCGGAGCGGCAGGTGCACGCCGGGGGTCCGGCATGTTCGGCGACCGCGGACCGCGCCTCGGTCGGACGGTCTCGCACCAGAACGACGCGCGGGTTCGTCGCGCACCCGCACCCGCACCCGCACCCGCACCCGCACCCGCACCCGCACCCGCACCCGCACCGACCATGGATCATTCCCGCGTGCTTCACGCGGCGCCACCCGTTCGGCGGCACCTGCCGCTCCCCCCGCCGTCCGCTTGACGGGACGGCCCGGACGGGCCGGGTTCCGTCCGCTTCGCCATGGCGGACAATTGGCGAGCCCCCGCCGCCGAACCGAGACGAGGCGGTCGCGCCCGCGCGCGGCAGCTCGGCGCGTGCGGGCTCGCAGTCCGGCGGACCGGCGCCGACCGGACGATCGCACGACCGAAAGGGAACCTGGCGATGAGCCGAACCGATTTCACCTACGTGGAAAGCGTTAGCCCCGGCAGCGGGCGGCGTGATCCGCGGGCGGCGCTGGCCTCCGACGCCGCCGCGCTCAGCCTCGACGGCGACTGGCGCTTCCGGCTGGGAGCCGGCCTCCACGACACCACCGAGGGCTTCGAGGACCCCGCCTTCGACACGAGCGGCTGGGACACGGTCACCGTCCCGTCGATGTGGCAGATGCACGACCTGGACGGCGACGCGCCCTACGGGAAGCCGCAGTACACCAACACCCACTACCCGTTCCCGGTGGATCCGCCGCGGGTGCCCGACGCGAACCCCACCGGCGAGTACCGCCGCTCCTTCACCCTCCCCGCCGACTGGCCGGGAACCGGCCGCACCCTCCTGCGCTTCGAAGGCATCGACTCCTGTTTCGCCGTATGGCTCAACGGCACCCGCCTCGGCGACGGGAAGGGCTCGCGCCTGCCCACCGAGTTCGACGCCACACCCCACATGGTGCCGGGCGAGAACACGGTCGCCGTCCGGGTCCACCAGTGGTCGGCCGGGTCCTACCTGGAAGACCAGGACATGTGGTGGCTCTCGGGGATCTTCCGCCCCGCCGCCCTCCTCCACCGCCCCGAGAACGGCCTCGAGGACGTGTTCGCCCACGCCGACTACGACCACACCACCGGCCTGGGGACCCTCCGCGTCGAGACCACCCCCGGCGCCCGCGTGAGCGTCCCCGAACTCGGCATCGACATCGCCGCCGGCGAGAGCGCCACCGTCCCAGTCGAACCGTGGACCGCCGAGACCCCGCGCCTGTACGACGCCCAGATCGCCACGGCGACCGAACGCGTGCACCTGCGCCTCGGCTTCCGCACCGTGAAGGTCGAAGGCGGCCTCCTCACCGTCAACGGCAAGCGGATCCTCCTGCGCGGGGTCAACCGCCACGAATGGGACCCCGACACCGGCCGCACGCTCAGCGTCGAGACCATGCGCGCCGACCTCGAACTCATGAAGCGGCACAACGTCAACGCCGTCCGCACCAGCCACTACCCGCCCGACCGCCGATTCCTCGACCTCTGCGACGAGATCGGCCTCTGGGTCGTGGACGAATGCGACCTCGAAACCCACGGCTTCGTCCACCATCAATGGCGGCACAATCCCAGCGACGAGCCTATGTGGAAGGACGCCTACCTCGACCGCATGGCCCGCATGGTCGAACGCGACAAGAACCACCCCTCGATCATCATGTGGTCCCTGGGCAACGAGGCCGGCACCGGGCAGAACCTCGCGGCGATGTCCGCGTGGGCCAGGCAGCGCGACCCCGGTCGCCCGATCCACTACGAAGGCGACCGGGACTCCGGCTACGTCGACGTCTACTCCCGCATGTACGCCGACCACGCCGAGACCGACCTGATCGGACAGCGAGCCGAGGACCCGACGAAGGACCCCGCGCTCGACGAGCACCGCCGCAGCCTCCCCTTCATCCTGTGCGAATACGCCCACGCCATGGGCAACGGCCCCGGCGGGATGAGCGAGTACCAGCGCCTGTTCGAGCAGCACGACCGCTGCCAGGGCGGGTTCATCTGGGAGTGGATCGACCACGGCGTGCGCCGCCGCACCGAGGACGGCCGCGAATGG
The DNA here is from genome assembly GCF_019710475.1 of Glycomyces sp. TRM65418. Taxonomy (GTDB): domain Bacteria; phylum Actinomycetota; class Actinomycetes; order Mycobacteriales; family Micromonosporaceae; genus Glycomyces. Next base: position 235,266 of record NZ_JAJFAX010000001.1, read on the forward strand.
TTCGCCTACGGCGGCGACTTCGGCGAGCCGATCCACGACGGCAACTTCGTCATCGACGGCCTGGTCTTCCCCGACCGCACCCCCTCCCCCGGCCTGACCGAGTTCAAGAAGGTCGTCGAGCCCGTCCGCATCACCGTCGACGCCGCCTCCCGCACCGTCGCCGTCGCCGACCTGCGCGACTTCGCCGACACCGGCGACCTCGAATTCGTCTGGTCCGTCGAGGACGGCGGCGAACCGACGGCCGGAGGACGGCTGGACGTCCCCGCGATCGGGGCGGGCGAGTCCGCCATCACGGCGTTCCCGGCCGCGGTCACCGACCTTCCGACGGCCGTCAACGGGGAGCGCTGGCTGACCGTCCGCGCCGTCCTCGCCAAGGACGAGCCCTGGGCCGAAGCGGGGCACGAGATCGCTTGGGGCCAGGCTCGACTGGCCGCCGTCGCGATGCCGGCCCCGGACGGCCCGTGGGTCGCGCCCGTCGCCGAGGAGCGCGGTTTCCGCCTCGGCGGCGCCCGCTTCGACGCGCTCGGTCGCCTCAGGGGCATCGGAGGGATCGCGATCGAGGGGCCGCGGCTCGACCTGTGGCGCGCCCCGACCGACAACGACCTGCTCAGCTGGCACGCCCCCCTGGCGAACCGGTGGCGGGACCGCAGGGCGGCCCTGTACCGCCTGGAGCACAAGGTCCTCGGCATCGAGTCCACCGAGGAGGGTCTCACCGTGGCCACCCGCATGGGCGCGGCCGGGGCCGAGATCGCCATGGGCGCGGTCTACCGGTGGCGGCTCGCCGGCGAACGCCTGTGGCTCACCGTCGAGGTCGTCCCCGAAGGCGACTGGGACTTCCCGCTGCCGCGGCTGGGGGTGCGCGCCGAAGTGCCGAAGGATCTCGACGAGATCACCTGGTTCGGCGGCGGGCCCGGCGAGGCGTACGCCGACACCCGGGCCGCCGCCCGCATCGGCCGCCACAGGTCCACCGTGGCCGAGATGCAGACCCCGTACGTCTTCCCGCAGGAGAACGGCTCCCGCATCGACGTGCGCTGGGCGCGCCTGTCCGGGGCGGGCCGCACCCTGCACGTGTTCGGCTCGCCGCATTTCGCCTTCACGGTCCGGCCGTGGACGAGCGAGGATCTGGAGGCCGCGAGGCACCCGCACGAGCTGGTCGAACGCGACCGGCTCTCGGTGAACCTCGACGCCGCCCTCCACGGGATGGGCTCGGCCGCGTGCGGGCCGGGGGTCCTCCCCGAGCACCGCCTGCTGCCCCAGGCGACCGCGTTCACGTTGGGCTTCGCGGCGACGGAGTGAGACCGCACGCGTTCGGGCCGGGCCACTGCGTGGCCCGGCCCGATGCGCTCGGTGCGCCGCTCCTGATGCCTACGGCGGCCTGCGCCGTGGGCGGCGAGCGGTGCCCGCCTCAGTCGGTCTGCCGCGGCGGCCTGGGCCGCCGGGCGAGTGCCGACCGGTCAGCGACGCTCGTTGTGCCGCCGATCGTCGTCGGTGAGACGCTCCTTGGCGTCGTGGAGCTTGTCGTCGCCTTCCTCTCGGAAGTCGTGGAACTCTTCCTTGGCCTTGCCTTTGAGCTCTTCGGCTCGACCCTCGTTGGCCATGCTGTGGTTGTCGGTCGCGTCGCCGACCTTCTCCTTAGCGCGGCCCTTGAGCTGTTCGGCCTTGTCCTTCGCTTTGTCGAAAGCGCCCATGTGTGCCGTCCTTTCAACGAACGGGAATTTCCATCGGGGGTGTACCCGGTCTGAGCGACGGCCACACCTCCCGTGGTCAGGCCCCGATCACTCGGCGGGCGTGACGTAGGTGTCGAGATCGGGCAGCTCGGCGGGATTGGCCGGGTAGGGCAGGGGCACCACCGGCACCCATTTGCCGCCCGGGTTGCCGCCGCGGTTGCTCGCGAAGCTCAGCGTGCCCGTCGCGCCGCGCACCACCTGCTCGCTGTTGAGCAGCAGCAGGTGCTCCCGGACGTCCACCGGCAGCGGCGCCGCGACCTCCCACGGGTTCGTGATCCGCACGGCGAGGATCGCCGTCGCGAGCGCGTCGTGGTAGGTCATGGCGTAGCCGTCGGCGAGGGAGTGGGGGTCGCGGTCGACGAGGGTCGTGTAGTCCTCGTGGAACGCCGCGAACCACTCGGGGGCGGGGGTCGCGCCCGTGGCCCAGCCGGGATCGGCCCCGGCGGCGTAGAACACCTCGAGCCGGCCGGCGTCGACCCATTCGGCGATCTCCCGCTCGCGCTGCATGTCGGTGCCGGTGACGCCGAAGAGGACGGTGAGCGGCCGGTCCAGGCAGGCGCGGACGCTGAGCGCCTCCAAGAAGACCTTCAGGTCGGGTTCGCGCCCCGCGAACAGGACCGCTTCGGTCTCGGCCGCGCAGATGTTGCGGGTGATCGGGTCGAACACCTCGGGGCCGCCGGACTGGATGGAGCGGCCGGGGAACGGCTGGTGCGACCCGGCGATGTAGTCGGCGAGCTCGGCCTCATAGGCGGTGCGCAGGGTGGTGGTGTAGCGGTCCTGGGCGGTGCTGTCGTAGACGAGGACGGCCGAGGCGATGTCCCCGCGCGCGTCGAGGTAGCGGCGCAGGGCGACGGCGAAGTCGGTGTTGCTGGGCGCGGTGCGGATGAGGCCGTCGATGGCGTCGTGGTCGATGCCGTCGGCGGTGGTGACACCGGTGACCATCGGGATGCCGGCCGCCGACAGGCGCTCGGCGGCGGCGACGGTGTTGTCGCTGCTGACGCCCTGGCCCATGACGGCGACGAGTGGGACGTCGTCGTCGACCATGTCCTCGAGCCGCCCGACGGTGTACTCCCAGTGGGTCTGGCGGGCGCCTTCGTTGGCGAGCACGAGCTGGACGTACCGGAGCCGGTCGCCGAGCTCCTGGGTGCGGTTGGCGCGGTGCAGGGCGACGTAGGCGCCTTCGAGAGCGCTCTGGATCTTGTCGGCGCTCATGGCGCTGTCCTCGGTGGTGGTCAGGGTCGTGAGCAGGGCGATCCTGACGAGCGGCAGCCCCTCGGCGGCGGCCTGCCGGGCGGCCCAGTCGTTCTCGGCCTTGATGTCCTCCTGGATGCGGGTGAACTGGTCCTGGAAGACGAAGGAGCCGTCGGTGACGCCGACGCATTCGCCGCCGAGTTCGCGGACGCCGCTGCCGAGGCCCCCGCATCGCAGGTCGGCCCAGAGTCGCGGGCCGAAGACGACGGCGGCGACCGCCACGACGGCGACCGTGGTCAGGATCGCGAATCGGCGCAGCCGACGCCGACGCTTCGCCCAGAGGAACGAGCCGGGGCTGGGCGGGAGGGAGAGCGGGCCGTCCGCGGGGGCGTCGGTGTCGGCCGAGGTCGCTTGCTCGCTCATGTCCGGCTCCCCTCGACCGATTCCGAGGGCGGGCGCAGCCCGTCGCCGATGACCAGCAGCGGCGGCGGCGCGAGGCCTTCGGCCGCGAGTTCGGCGAGCACGGACCGCAGTCGCTCCCGCAGGATCGACCCCGTCCTGGCGTGGGAGTGGCGCAGCAGGATGACGCTGCGGTACCACTGGTGCTTGGCGAGTCGGCCTCGGCCGTAGGCGTGGCGCAGGTCGGCGAGCATCGCCTCGATGAGGAGGCGGTCGCGCTCGCGGCGGTTCGGCGTGGCGTTGGCGCCGGGAGGGTGGGCGTGGTGGTTCAGTTCGCTCAACCGCGCCTCGGGCACGGTGACGTCGCCGGGTCGGTCGCGGTGGCCCCACCATTTGTAGAAGTCGTACAGCGAGGGGTACCGGCGCTGCATCACGGAGACGGCGAACGCTCCCGCCAGCGCGACCCTCGGGCCGATCTGCGCCAGCAGGGCCACGATGCCCTCCTTCTTCTGCTGCGTGAGCAGCGGCGGCGCGATGGTCTGCCTCGCGGCCGTCCTGAACGCGCGCGAATAGGCGAGCCCGTAGGTGTTGTCGATGCGTTCGGCGATCACCGCGAAACCCACTTCGAGTCGGCGGAACCACAGGCGCGGGTAGTGCTCGCACGGCCGCTCGAGGCCGGTCTTCGCGGTGGCGAGGAGCTCGGGAAGCTCGTCGACGGTGAAGTCGGCGCAGTCGATCAGGGCGTGGGGCGCTTTGCCGTTGAGCGCGGCGGCGATGTCGGCGAGCAGGGTCTCGGGCGCCGAGGAGGGGATTTCGACATCGTGGAGGGTCGGTCCGACCGGCGTCGACGGCGCGGTCGGCGTGTCGAGGTGCGGCCTGATTTTCGCGAACTCGTGTTGAGCGGTCGTTGCGGACATGCGGGTTCCCTTCGGGGTGGCCTCGGCGGGCAGGGAATCACTCGATGCGGGGTCTATCGATCTTAGACGATACGTGCACTGGTCGGGACCGGTCCCGATCGGCGTCCGTTGAGGACGCTTCGCGCGTTCGGCCTGCAGCGGTGGCGAAGTCGTCGGACGCCCGCGGCGGCGGGGCTCCGGTGGAAGGTCGGGCCTCGAACACGACGGCGTCGAGCGGCGCGGGATCGCCGGTGCGGGTGTCGGTCCCGCGAGGCAGAATCTTCTGATGGTCTCCGGTGATGTGCAGATCCGCCCCGCGCTTCCCGCCGAGTACGCCGCGCTCGGGGAGTTGACCGTCCGCTCGTATCTCGACGGCGGGTTCCTCCTCGGAGGGCTCGACGACCCGTACACGCCGAAGCTGCGCGACGTCGCCCACCGGGCCGCGAACGCGCTCGTGCTCGTCGCCGTCGACGGCGAGCGGCTCCTCGGCGGGGTCACGCTCGCCTTCCCCGGTAGTCCGCTCGTCGAGCTGGGCGGGCCCGGCGAGGCCGAGATCCGGATGCTCGCGGTCGATCCGGCGGCGCACGGGCGCGGGGTCGGGTCGGCGCTGGCCGCCGCGTGCGTGGAGCGGTCCCGGGCGGAGCCGGGGATCAAGCGCATCGTGCTGAGCTCGCAGACGACGATGCGCGCGGCCCACCGCGTCTACGCGCGGCTCGGGTTCGAGCGGACGCCAGCGATGGACTGGCGGCCCCTGCCGGCCGTCGAGCTGTGGGCGTTCGGGCTCGACCTCTAGAGCAGGGCGCCGAACGTGCGCTTGTAGTCGGCGAGCGCCCGGTCGACGTCGCCTTCGGTGAGGCCGTAGCGGGCGAGGTCGTAGCGGTGCCCGGTGGGACGGTCGAGGAGCGAGGCGTCGAGGGCGCGCTGCTCGGTCGGGCCCCAGGGCGCGCCGAGGCGTTCGAAGAGCTCGGGCATCCGATCGCGCGCTTCGTCGGTGAGGTGCCGGTAGGGGACGTCGAGGACGGCGTACGCGGGCATGCGCCGGCGTGCGGTGCGGGCCCGGTCGAAGCCCGTGGCGAAGAGCCCGAGCCAGGTCCGGCCGATCGCGTGCAGGTCGATCTCGCTCGTGTTCATGCTCATCGCGGTCTCGTTCATGGAGCACAGGGAGGCCAGCGCGGCGGCCGGGTCGCGGTGGGTCCACACGATCTGGGCGTCGGGGAAGGCCTGCACGAGCGCGCCGAGGTTCCACAGGTGCGCCGGGGCGCGCAGGATCCAGCGGCGGCGGGGCCGCCCGTGCTGGAGGACCTGGAGGGCCTGCTTGAGGTAGCGGTAGTCGGCGGTGTAGTCGCGTTCGAGCATCCACTGGACGTAGCCGGGCGGGTGGACGCGCACGAGGTGGCCGATGCCGTGCGGGAGGACCCAGACGCACGCCTCGGGCTTGTCGGCGGCCATGTCGTAGACGGTCCTGAAGGTGGGGACGGCCTTGCCGATGCCTTCGACGACGCGTTCGGACCGGCGCCGGTGGTCGGCGCCCTCGAGGTCGGGGTACATGAGCTCGTGCATGAGCGGGGAGCGGTGGGGCTCGGGGGCCGCGAGGAGGCGCTGGAGCATGGTGGTGCCGGTGCGGGGGACGCCGATGACCACGATGGGGCGGCTGATCGGCTCGTCGGCGATCTCGGGTCGGAGGGCGTGGAGTTTGCGGACGCGCAGACGGCTTTCGAGGCGGTCGGTGACCTCCTGCTGGACGCCGACCCAGCCGGTGAGGGTGAGGCCCTCGACGTCGGCGTAGCCGCGCAGGAGGACGCGCATGTCCTCGATGAAGGCGTCCTCGCCGTGGGCGGTGGACTCGGTGCGGTCGACGGCCTCGCGGACGGCGCGGTCGAGGAGCCGGTCGACCTTCTTGCGGCGGCCCGCGATCGCGGGGGTGAGGACCGTGTTGACGGCCTTGACCCAGGGGGCGACGCGTTCCATCCGACCACTCCTTTTGTCCCGCTTATGAAAACGAGGTGAGCCTACCCTCCAGTAGGAAAGCGGGCCCACCTCAGTCGGCGCGATGTGTCCCGGGGCCTACCGGGCGTCGACCGGTTCGGCCTCCAGCGGGATGGCCGTGGCGATCTGCGGGGCGAGTTCGGCGACGAACCGGGCCGAGAGGTGGTTGGAGTCGCGGTAGAGGAGGAGGTTGCCGATGACGACGGGGCAGGTGCCGCTGTCGACGTCGCAGACCCACGGAATCGGGTCGACGACGGTGGCGCCGGTGTCGGCGACGGCCGCCATGGTCTGTTCACGCCGTTCGGGTTCGATGACCGAGGCGTCGAGGTCCCCGACGCAGACGCTGGCGTCCTCGGGGTTGTCGGCGAGGCAGGTGGGAGGGTCCACGCCGAGTCGGGGGTTGTCGGCGATGTAGTAGACGGCGGCGCCGGTCTCCTGGAGGCGTTCGACCGATGCGGTCCAGCCGTCGACCCACGCTTGGGCGGGGTCGTCGGCGAGCACGTTCTTGGCGTCGAAGGCCGAGGCGACGACGATGTCCGGTTCGACCTCGTCGAGGAGGTCGAAGACGCGGTCCTTCCACTCGGGGCATTCGGTGTACTCGCGCTTGAGCTTCTCGTCGTACGCGTCGACGTCCGGGACCGAGCAGTTGGCCTTGGTCATGGCGAGGAGGCGGTACCCGGAGGCCTGGGCGAGCTGGTTGAGCGCCGGGAACCATTGGGCGGCATGGGAGTCGCCGAAGAGTACGACGGTCCGGTCACCTTCGGGATCGCCGTACCAGCAGCCGTCCTCCATGACCTCGGTGCTGTCGCGGGCGACGAGGCAGCCGTCGGATTGGAGGGCGGGCTGGTCGAGCCGGGCGTCGTCGAGGGCCGGGGTGAGGTTCGCCGGGACATTGTCCACATCGGAGGCATTGCCGAGGAGTTCCCACACGGTGGCGTCGTTGCCGGTGATCTCCGCGGCCTCCTCGTTGCCGGTGGTGGGCATCGGTTGGAGCGAGGCGAGGATCGACGCCGCGAGCGCGATGGAGACGAGCCCCCCGCCCATGGCGAGCGCGCGCGAGGGCACCTGGACCAGGGGCCGGCGGGTGCGGATCGGTTGCTCGACGAGGTGGAACGTGGCGACGGAGAGGAGGAACGCGGCGACCATGAGGAGGAGGTAGTGCCGCAGGCGCGGCGCTTCGACCCCGATGATCGTCGGCCCGATGATGATCAGCGGCCAGTGCCACAGGTAGAGGCCGTAGGAGATCTTCCCGATGTACTGCAGCGGCTCCAGGCCGAGGACGGTGGTGGCGCCGAAGCGGTGCGGGGCGCAGCCCGCCGCGATGACGAGGGCCGTGCCGGCGACCGGGAGGGCCGCGGCCGAGCCGGGGAAGGCGGTGCTCTCGTCGATGAGGAGGACCGAGGCGACGACGAGGGCGAGGCCCGCCCAGGAGGCGAGGGCGGCGAGCGCGGCCGGGAGCCGCCGGAGCCGGGCCGCGACGAGGGCGACGCCCGCGCCGGCGGCGAGTTCCCAGGCGCGCGTGTGGATCCCGAAGTAGGACCAGACGGGATCAGCCGCGGACTGCGTGACGCTCAGGGAGAAGGAGCCGATGGCGACGACCGCGAGGACGGCGGCGGTCAGCATGATGCGGCGGCGGTGGAGGTGGCCGCGGGGGGCGAACCGGCCGCCCCAGACGCGGCGCGCGGCGAACGCGATCGCCAGCAGCAGGAGCGGCCAGACGATGTAGAACTGCTCCTCGACCGCGAGGGACCAGAAGTGCTGGAGCGGCGAGGGGACGGCGTCGTCGTTGAGGTAGTCGGTGCCTTCCCGGGCGAGGCGGATGTTGACGACGTTCAGGGCCGCGGCGGCGGCGTCGGTCGCGATGTCGGGCAGCCGGGTGCGCGGGAGCCACAGCCACGAGGCGGCGAGGGTCGCGGTGAGCACGAGGGCGGCGGCCGGGAGGAGCCGCACGGCGCGGCGGGCGTAGAACCCCGCGATGGAGACGCGGCCGGTGCGGTCGATCTCGCGCAGCAGCAGCGAGGTGATGAGGAAGCCGGATATGACGAAGAAGACGTCGACGCCGACGAAGCCGCCCTCGGAGTAGAAGAAGTGGATGTGCGCGGCGATGACGGCGCCCACGGCCACGGCTCTGAGGCCTTCGATGTCCGGACGCCAGTGGCTGGGGCGCGCACTGGCATGGTCGGACGCGGCGGACTCGGGGCGGCGCTCCGCCCGTCGTCGATGTATGCGGGCGGCGGCGTCACTGGACGTCTTCGCCGGTTCTGGCGCGTTGGTCAGACGCATAAGGGTCGGTCTCCGAACGGTTCACCGGGCATGGACTCCCCCGCCGGGCAAGGCGGGGCTGACATGGATCGGGCGCGTATCCGGGACGAGTGCAGACCATAACATCGCCATCGCAATTGGATTTACCCGCTGCAATGCGGTGATATGCCGCTCGAACGGGAAATGGGGCGGCCGTCTCGTCAGGGCATGCGGACAGGGGCGTCCCGATGACGGGACCGCCCCTGTTCGCGCGGGGTGGCTAGGGGACGCCGGGGGGCTCGGGGGTCCGCCGGAGGAGGCCCTCCTGGGTCGCCGAGGCGAGGTGCGCCCCGGAGGCGTCGAAGAACCGGCCCTGGGCGAGGCCGCGCCCGTCGGCGGCGGTCGGCGAGACCGAGTCGTAGAGGATCCAGTCGTCGAAGCGGAACGGCCGGTGGAACCACAGGGCGTGGTCCAGACTCGTGCCGAGGTACCCGCCGGGGCCCCAGACCTCGCCGTGGCGGCTGAGGACCGAGTCCAGCAGCGTCAGGTCCGAGGCGTAGGTGAGCACGCACACGTGGATGAGCGGGTCGTCCGGGAGGGCCCCGTCGGCCTTCATCCACACTCGCTGGTGCTCCTGCGCCGGGCGCTCGCCCGAGGCCGAGAAGCCCGAGCCGCCCCCGGCGTAGCGCACGTCGATCGGGCGCGGCACGCGCGCCCAGATCCCGAGCCGGTCGGGGTGGGCCTTGAGCTGCTCGCTCAGCGGCGGGATCTCCTCCGGCGCGGGCAGCCCGTTCGGGGCCGGGTCGGCGTGCTCCAAGCCCGCCTCGCCGGTGTGGAACGACGCCGACATGAAGAAGATCGTCTGCCCGCCTTGGAGGGCGACGGTGCGCCGCACCGAGAACGATCGGCCGTCGCGGATGTTCTCGACCTGGTAGACGATCGGCTTCTTGGAGTCGCCGGGGCGCACGAAGTAGCCGTGCAGCGAGTGGACCCGCCGCTCGGCGGGGACGGTGCGCCCGGCGGCGACCAGGGCCTGGCCGGCGACCTGGCCGCCGAAGACCCGCTGGAGGCCGACTTCGGCGCGCGGCCCGCGGAACAGGCCCTGGTCGATCTCTTCCAGGTCGAGGACGCTCAAGAGCTTGGCGACGGCGTCCTGGCCTACGAGGACCTCCCCCATCTACGAGCCGATCTGGTGGACCCGGACGGTGTTCGTCGAACCGGGGGTCCCCGCCGGGGTCCCCGCGACGATGACGACGAGGTCGCCCCGCTGCGCCAGGTGGTGCTCCTGCAGGGTGTGGTCGACCAGCTTGAACATCGCGTCGGTGTGGTCGACGTGCTCGACCAGGTAGGAGTCGGTGCCCCACGACAGCGCCATCTGGTTGCGGACGCTCTCGATCGGGGTGAGGCCGTAGATCGGCCGGTCCGGCTTGAGGCGGGCCAGGCGCTTCACGGTGTCGCCGGTCTGGGTGAAGGCCACGAGCGCCACCGCGCCGATCGCGTCGGCGATGTCGGCGGCCGCGTGGGTCACCGCGCCGGACTTGGTCTTCGGGTCGTGCAGCAGCTCCCGCAGCGGGATGGGGCCGCCCTCGGTGGTCTCCACGATCTTCGCCATGGTGCGAACGGTCCCGATCGGATACTTGCCGACCGAGGTCTCGCCCGAGAGCATCACGGCGTCGGTGCCGTCGAGGACGGCGTTGGCGACGTCGGAGACCTCGGCGCGGGTCGGCCGGGCGTTCTCGATCATCGAGTCGAGCATCTGGGTGGCGACGATGACGGGCTTCGCGTTCTCGCGGCAGAGGCGCACGATCTCCTTCTGCACGATCGGGACCTCGTCGAGGGGCATCTCGACGCCCAGGTCGCCGCGGGCGACCATGATGCCGTCGAAGGCCAGGACGATCTCCTCGAGGCGCGCGACGGCCTCGGGCTTCTCGATCTTCGCGATGATGGGGCGGCGCACGCCGACCTCGTCCATGACCTTGTGGCCCAGGCGCGCGTCCTCGGGGCTGCGCACGAACGACATCGCGATGAGGTCCACGCCGAGGTTCAACGCGAACTTCATGTCCGAGATGTCCTTCTCGGACAGCGCCGGGACGGAGATGTTCACGTTCGGCAGCGACAGGCCCTTGTTGTTGGACACCGGGCCGCCCTCGACCACCAGGCACTCGACGTCGGTGTCGTCGGCGCTGAGGACCTCCAGCGCCAGCTTGCCGTCGTCCACCAGCAGGCGGTCGCCCTTGGTGACCTCGGCCGGCAGCTTCTTGTACGTGCAGGAGACGCGGTCGTGCGTGCCCTCGACGTCCTCGGAGGTGATCCTGATGCGGTCGCCCGCGTCCCACTGCTCGACGCCGCTGGCGAAGGTGCCCAGGCGGATCTTGGGACCCTGCATGTCGGCGAGGATCGCGATCGGCTTCCCGGCGGCGTCGGCCGCCTCGCGGACCATCTGATAGACGGCCTCATGGTCGGATTGGACGCCGTGGCTGAAGTTCATGCGGGCGACGTTCATGCCGGCGTCGATCAGGCCGGCCATGCGCTCGGGCGTGGCGGTGGCAGGCCCGATGGTGCAGACGATTTTTGCTCTACGAGTCACCCTGCGAGCTTATATCGGACGCTCACTCGCACTCAGGGGGTCACCGCAGTTGAGAGGTGGAATTCACCGGCCCGGAAAAGGCACTGGGGAATGCGAAAGAAAGGCAGGCGGAATTGAGCCCGATGCCATATCCATAGGGCTCAATTCCGCCTATCGCACTTCATGCGGCGAGCGGCTGTGCGCTCGCGTCGACCGGCGAGGGGAGCGCGGTCTGCCCGCCGAGGAACTGGTGCGCGGCCGCCGCGGCGGCGCGGCCCTCGGCGATCGCCCACACGATGAGCGAGGCGCCGCGGTGGGCGTCGCCCGCGACGAACACGCCCGGCGCCTCCGTCTGCCAGTCCTCGCCGCAGTCGATGACGTTGCGGCGGCTCCGCTCGATCCCGAACTGCCGCAGCAGCGGCTGGTCCTCGGTGCCGGCGAAGCCGATCGCCAGCAGGACGAGGTCCGCCGGGACGATCTGCTCGGTGCCCGGCACCGGGATGATGTCGCGCCGGCCCTGGGACTTGTCGACCCGGACCTCGCTGAAGCGCATCTGGCGCACGTGCCCGTGCTCGTCGCCGATGAACTCGGCGGCGGCCGAGGCGTAGTTGCGCTCCCCGCCCTCTTCGTGGGCCGGGTAGTTGCGGACGATGACCGGCCAGGTCGGCCACGGGTCGCGACCGGGGTCGCGGGACTCGGGCGGGGTCGGGTACAGGTCGAGCTGGCGGACCGAGGCCGCGCCCTGCCGGTGGGCCACGCCCAGGCAGTCCGCGCCGGTGTCGCCGCCGCCGATGATGACCACGTGCTTGTCCTTGGCGTCGATCGGCGCGAACGGGGCCTTGCCCGCCACGACCTGGTTGGCGCCCACGAGGTGCTCCATCGCCTGGTGGATCCCGGCGAGTTCGCGCCCGGGCTGCTCGGTCTCGCGGCCTTCGAGCGCGCCCACGGCCAGGATCACCGCGTCGTGGCGCTCGCGCAGGTCTTCGGCGGAGAGGTCGAAGCCGACGTTCACGTTGCACGCGAACTCGACGCCCTCGGCCTCCATCTGGGCGACGCGCCGGTCGATGTGGTGCTTCTCCAGCTTGAAGTCCGGGATGCCGTAGCGCAGCAGGCCGCCGGGGGCGTCGTCGCGCTCGTACACGGTGACCGCGTGGCCCGCGCGGGCCAGCTGCTGCGCCGCCGCCAGGCCCGCCGGGCCCGAGCCGACCACGCCGACGGACTTGCCGCTCGAGTGATCGGCCGGGCGCGGCGCGACGTTCGCGTCCTCGAAGGCCCGGTCGATGATCTCGACCTCGATGTTCTTGATGGTCACCGGGTCGTCCCCGATGCCGAGCACGCACGCCGCCTCGCACGGGGCCGGGCACAGCCGCCCCGTGAACTCCGGGAAGTTGTTCGTCGCGTGCAGCTGCTCGATCGCCGCGCCCCACCGGCCCGTGCGGGCCAGGTCGTTCCACTCGGGGATCCGGTTGCCCAGCGGGCAGCCGTTGTGGCAGAACGGGATGCCGCAGTCCATGCAGCGCGAGGCCTGCGCGGTGATGAGCTCCTGGCTCGCGCGGGTGTAGACCTCGCGGTTGTCGAGGATGCGCACCGGGACGGGGCGCTTCTTCGGGACCTCGCGGCGGTGCTCGAGGAATCCGCTCGGGTCAGGCATTGGCGGCCTCCTTCTCGGTCAGGACCAGCGTGCGGGGCGCGATCAGTTCCTGGGCTTGCTTGGCGAGGACGGCCTTGTACTCGCGCGGGATGACCTTCGTGAAGCCGCTCGCGGCCCTCGGCCAGTCGGCCAGGAGCTCCGCGGCCACGGCCGAACCGGTGGCCCGCTCGTGGCGCTGCAGCAGCGAGTGGACCAGGTCGATGTCGGAGGCCGACAGCGGGTCCAGATCCGCCAGCGCGGTGTTGGTGCGGGACTCGTCCAGGCGCCACACGTAGGCGGTGCCGCCGGACATGCCGGCCGCGAAGTTGCGGCCGGTGGGGCCGAGGACGAGGACGGTGCCGCCGGTCATGTACTCGCAGCCGTGGTCGCCCACGCCTTCGACGACGGCGACGGCGCCGGAGTTGCGGACGGCGAAGCGCTCGCCGACCTTGCCGCGCACGTACAGCTCACCGGAGGTGGCGCCGTACAGGATGGTGTTGCCGGCGATGACGTTCGCCTCGGCCTTGAAGGGCGCGGTCGGGTCGGGCATGAGCGCGATGCGCCCGCCCGAGAGGCCCTTGGCGACGTAGTCGTTGGCGTCGCCGAGGAGCCTGAAGCTCGCGCCGCGGGTGAGGAACGCACCGAAGGACTGGCCGGCGGTGCCCCGGAAGGTGAGCGAGACGGTGTCGTCGGGCAGGCCTTCGCGGCGGGCGCGGCTGACCGCGGCGCCGAGGAGCGCGCCGACCGAGCGGTCGGTGTTGCGGATGTCGAGTTCGGCCTCGACCCGCTCGCCGGTCTCGATGGCGGGACGGGCGAGGTCGACGATGCGGGCCCCGAGGGTCGCTTCGACGCCGTGGTCCTGGACGGCGGCCTGCGTGCGCGGGCCCTCGACGGGAGCGGCGATGACGTTCGACAGGTCCACCCGGGCGGCCTTGCGGCCGGGGGCGGGGACCTGGCGGAGGCGTTCGACCGCGCCGATGGCCTCGTCCAGCGAGCGGTAGCCGAGCTCGGCGAGGATCTCGCGGACCTCTTCGGCGATGTAGCGGAAGAAGTTCTCGACGAACTCGGGGCTGCCGGTGTAGCGCTGGCGCAGGACGGGGTCCTGGGTGGCGACGCCGACGGGGCAGGTGTCGAGGTGGCAGACGCGCATCATGACGCAGCCGGCGACGACGAGTGGGGCGGTGGCGAAGCCGTAGCCCTCCGCGCCGAGGAGCGCGGCGACGACGACGTCGCGGCCGGTCTTCATCGCGCCGTCCACTTCGAGCCTGACGCGGTCGCGCAGGCCGTTGCGGACGAGGGTCTGCTGGGCCTCGGCCAGGCCGATCTCCCACGGCGTGCCCGCGTGCTTGATCGAGTTGGCCGGGGACGCGCCGGTGCCGCCGTCGTAGCCGGAGATGAGGATCGAGTCGGCCTTGGCCTTGGAGACGCCCGCGGCGACGGTGCCGACGCCGACCTCGCTGACCAGCTTCACGTGGACCTCGGCGTCGCCGCCACCGGCGTGCTTGAGGTCGTGGATGAGCTGGGCGAGGTCCTCGATCGAGTAGATGTCGTGGTGCGGGGGCGGGCTGATGAGCCCCACCCCGGGCGTGGCGTTGCGGGTCTCGGCGATCCACGGGTGGACCTTGTACCCGGGCAGCTGCCCGCCCTCGCCGGGCTTCGCGCCCTGGGCCATCTTGATCTGGATGGCGTCGGCGGTGGCGAGGTACTCGGAGGTGACGCCGAAGCGGCCGGAGGCGACCTGCTTGATGGCGCTGCGCCGCTCGGGGTCGTAGAGGCGGTCGACGTCTTCGCCGCCTTCACCGGAGTTGGAGCGGCCGCCGAGGCGGTTCATGGCGATCGCGAGGGTCTCGTGCGACTCGATCGAGAGCGCGCCGTAGGACATCGCGCCGGTGTGGAAGCGCTTGACGATCGCTTCGACCGGTTCGACCTCCTCCAGCGGGACGGCCTCGCGGCTGTCGTCGAAGCCGAGCATGCCGCGCAGGAGCCCGGAGTCGGCGGCGAGGGCGTCGACCTTCTCGGTGTAGCGCTTGAACACCTCGTACTGGCCCGAGCGGGTGGCGTGCTGGAGCAGGAACACCGTCTCGGGGTTGAACAGGTGGACTTCGCCGTCGCGGCGCCACTGGAAGTCGCCGCCCGGGGGCAGCGGCTCCGAGGTCTCGATCTTGCGCTCGTAGGCGGCGCGATGGCGTTCGGCGACCTCTTTGGCGAGGGTCTGGAGGCCGATGCCGCCGATCGAGGAGTCGGTGCCGGTGAAGTAGCGGTCGACGAAGTCGGCGTCGAGGCCGACGGCCTCGAAGATCTGCGCGCCGGTGTAGGAGGCGATGGTGGAGATGCCGATCTTCGACATGACCTTGAGGACCCCGGTGCACAGGCCCTTGATGTAGTTCTCGACGGCCTGGGCCGGTTCGGCGTCGACGACGCCCTGGGCGCAGAGCTCTTCGATGGAGTCGAAGGCCAGGTACGGGTTGATGGCGGCCGCGCCGTAACCGAGGAGGACCGCGGCGTGGTGCACGGTGCGGCAGTCGCCGGTCTCGACCAGGAGCGCGACCTTGGTGCGGGTCTGCTCGCGCACGAGGTGCTGGTGCACGGCGGCGGTGAGCAGGAGCGACGGGATCGGCGCGAGGTCGGCGGTGGAGTCGCGGTCGGAGAGCACGAGGATCCGCACGCCGTCCTCGATGGCCTCGGAGACGTGGCGGCAGATCTCGACCAGGCGGTCCTTGAGGCCGCGCGAGCCGTGGCGGGCCTTGTAGACCCCGGAGACGCGCACGGCCTTGAAGCCGGGCATGTCGCCGTCCTCGTCGATGTGGAGGATCTTGGCGAGCTCCTCGTTGTCGAGGACCGGGCGGGAGAGTTCGATCTGGCGGCACGAGTGCGGGCCGGGCTCGAGCAGGTTGCCCTCGGGACCGACCGTGGTGCCCAGGGCGGTGACGAGCTTCTCGCGGATGGCGTCCAGCGGCGGGTTGGTGACCTGCGCGAACAGCTGCGTGAAGTAGTCGAACAGGAGCTTGGGCCGCTTGGAGAGGCCGGCGATGGGCGTGTCGGAGCCCATGGAGACCAGGGGCTCTTCGCCCTTGGCGGCCATGGGGGCCAGGATGAGGCGCAGCTCTTCGTCGGTGTAGCCGAAGGTGAGCTGGCGGCGGCGCACCGACTCGGGGTCGTAGGGCGTGTGCTCGCGGTCGGGCAGCTCCTCGAGGCGGATGAGCCCGGCGTGGAGCCAGTCCCCGTACGGGTGCTGCTTGGCGAGGGCGTCCTTCACCTCCTCGTCGTCGAGGATGCGGCCGAGGCCGGTGTCGACGAGGAACATGCGGCCCGGTTCGAGGCGGCCCTTCTCGGCGACCTGGCTCGGCTCGACGTCCACGACGCCGGCTTCGGACGCGAGGACGACGAGGTCGTCGGTGGTGCGCCACCAGCGGGCGGGACGCAGGCCGTTGCGGTCGAGGACCGCGCCGATCTGGACGCCGTCGGTGAAGCAGACCGCGGCCGGGCCGTCCCACGGCTCCATGATGGAGGCGTGGTAGCGGTAGAAGTCGCGGCGCTTGGGGTCCATGGTCGCGTTGTGCTCCCAGGCCTCCGGCATCATCATGAGCATCGCGTGGGGCAGGCTGCGCCCGCCCAGGTGCAGCAGCTCGACGACCTCGTCGAAGTTCAGGGAGTCGGATCCGCCCGGGGTGTTGATCGGGAAGAGCCGGCGCAGCCGCCCGGGCAGGTGCTCGGTGGCGAGTTCGGCCTGGCGGGCGGTCATCCAGTTGCGGTTGCCGCGGATCGTGTTGATCTCGCCGTTGTGCGCGACCATCCGGAACGGGTGGGCCAGCGGCCATGACGGGAACGTGTTGGTGGAGAAGCGCGAGTGCACGAGGGCGATGGCGCTCTGCATGCGCTCGTCGGCCAGCTCGGGGTAGAACTGCGGCACCTGCGCGGGCGTGAGCATGCCCTTGTAGACCACGGTGCGGGCCGAGAGGCTGACGATGGCGGCGCCGTCGAGGTGGCGTTCGCGCAGCTCGCGCTCGGCCTGCTTGCGGACGGCGAAGGCCAGCCGGTCGAGGTCGATGCCGGACGCGAGGCCGTCCTCGGCGGCGAGGAAGACCTGGGAGACGCGGGGCTTGGAGGACAGCGCGGCCGCGCCGAGGCCGGAGGCGTCGGTGGGCACGTCGCGCCAGCCGAGGACGCGGCAGCCCTCGGCGACCGCGTACTTCTCGACGATCGAGCGGGCGCGGGAGGTCTCGTCGTCCGATTCGGGCGTGAAGACCAGGCCGGCGGCGTAGTGGCCGGGCTCGGGCAGGCCGAAGTCGACCGTGTCGCGGTAGAAGGCGTCCGGGATC
The DNA here is from genome assembly GCF_019710475.1 of Glycomyces sp. TRM65418. Taxonomy (GTDB): domain Bacteria; phylum Actinomycetota; class Actinomycetes; order Mycobacteriales; family Micromonosporaceae; genus Glycomyces. Next base: position 252,221 of record NZ_JAJFAX010000001.1, read on the forward strand.
TGGAGCATGATGCCCGCGCCGTCGCCCGAGTCCGGGTCCGGGGCGGTGGCACCGCGGTGCTCCATGCGCACGAGGGCGGAGAGTCCGCGCTCGATGACGCTGTGGGCGACCCGGCCTTGCATGTCCGCAACGAAGGCGACGCCGCAGGCGTCGTGTTCCCAAGCGGGGCGGTAAAGACCGGGCTCTGAGTTCAGGGCAGAACGCAACCGTGGCCTCCTTCGTCGTCGAGGGCTCCAGCAGCAGGTGGGGGCGCGGAGCACTACGGTGTTTCATACGGGACGACGTCGGCCCGAGAGAATGCAAAGTGTCAGACGAGTGTAATGCATCGCTCATCTGGCGGACACCATCGTCCTACGATCCGAGCAGGTGGCGCGGTTTTTCTCCTGCAACGCGCCCTTGACGCAACGGAATCGCAACGGCCGCGTAACCGACCGGGGCGGACGGGCGGTCCGCGCCGGGGCCGTGGCAGCCGGTGGCTAGAGTGATCCGATATCGCACGGCGCCTCTCCCGTGCTTCGAACCCCCCTTTCAGAGTACGTTCGCAAGGAGCTATGCACCAATGAGCTATCCCCCGCCCCCTGGCTACGGGCAGCAGCCGCAGCAGCCCGGCTATCCGCCGCCGCCGCAGCCGGGCGGGTACGCCCCGCAGCAGCCGTACGGCCAGCCGTCCCAGCCCGGGTACGGCGCCCCGCAGCAGCCCGGGTACGGCGCCCCGCAGCAGCCCGGGTACGGCGCGCCCCAGCAGCCCGGTTACCCGCCGCAGCCCGGCGGCGCCTACGGGGCTCCCCCGCCCCCGCCGATCCCGCCGGGCGGCGGAGGCGGCGGCTTCGGCAACTTCGCCAAGGAGACCGGCAAGGGCCTGCTGTGGAAGATCGTGCCCGCGGTCCTGGCCGTGGCCGGCCTCGGCATCTTCTTCGTCATCCGGCTCGTGGCGAACGACGGCGACGCCGGCCACGCCCTCCAGGACATCAGCGACTCGGACACCAGCGCGGGCGTCGCCACCGGCGACTGCCTCTCGTCGTGGGACTACGCCTTCAGCACGTCCGAGGACCCGCTCGCCGATCTCTTGGTCGACTGCTCGTCCGCGGACGCCCTGTGGTCGGTGACCTCGGTGCACGAGGACGTGGACGACATCCGGGCGGACGCCAGCGGCTACGCCGAGGACCTGGCCCCCATCACCGCGATCTGCGGCGAGGAGATCCTCAGCTACCAGTTCGGCCAGACGTGGAAGAACTACAACTACGTCGTGGACGCCTCCGGCGGCAGGCTGGACTACCTGATCTGCGTCGAATCCGTCGACAAGCCGGACGCGTCCGGCCGCACCCCGCGGATGCCCGACGTCGGCGACTGCTTCAACGAGGACTACGACGGCTGGTTCGTCACCGACTGCGCCTCGGCCTCCTACCAAGTCACCGTGACCATCCCGATCGATCCTCCGGTCGCCATGACCGACGACGAGATCTTCGCGCAGGGCGAAGGGCAGTGCGGCGCCGAGGACTACTACTTCTCGATCTACCAGATCACCGACCCGACCGCGACCGAGGTCACCACCTCGGACCCGGTGACCGGCGTCCTCTGCGCCTCCACCACCTACTAGTCGAACGCACGGATCCGCACTGGTCCGCGGCGAACGCGAGAGGGCCGTCCCGGCTGTGGGGCGGCCCTCTCGCGTTCCTGGCGGCACGCCCGCTCGCAGGGGCCCAATATGATGGACCGCAAGCGCACCCACGACGCCCTGAGCCCGGCCACGCGACGGAGACCCCCATGACCTATCCGCCCCAGAACCCCTACGATCCCAGCCAGCCGCCGGGCCCCGGGCAGCCCTCCCCCGGGCCGCAGCACTACACGACCGACGCGGACCCCTATTCGCGTCCGGACCCGTACGGGCCCGGCTCCGGGTACGGCAACCCGCCGCTGAACCTCCGGCCCGGCAGCGCCCCGCCCGGGCAGCCCTACTCCCCCGGGCCCGCGTACACGCCCGCGCAGCCGGGCGGGTACCAGCCGGCCCCTCCCGGTCCTCCGGGGCCGCCCGTCGGCCCCTTCCAGCCCGGCCAGGCCGCGCCGCCCCCGCCCGGCGGTTCGGCCAACATCCCGCTGATCGCCACACTCGCGGTGGTGCTCCTCGTGGTCATCGGCGGCGGCGTCCTGCTGGTCATGAATCTCAACAAGGACGACGGCGACCCCGACGCCGCCTCGACCACCAGTGCCGAGGCGACCTCCGAGGCCGAGCCCACCGAGGAGGCGACCACGGAGGCGGAGCCCACGGCCGAGGCGACTTCGGAGGGCGAGTCGGTCTACCGCGTGCCCGTCGAGGGCGAGTGCATCGAGAACGTGACCACCGGCTTCTACGTCGTCGACTGCGAGTCCCCCGACGCCTACTGGAGCGTCCTCAAGATCGTGCAGAACCCCGAGGACCCCGATCCGACCGATCCGTACCACGCGGTGGCCGCCGCCGACGCGTGCGCGGGCTCGGGCAACACCCAGTACTACTACACCGACACCGCGATCGCGGCCGGCCGCGACTGGGACCCCGAGATCGACTCGATCACCGCGATCTACTGCGTCAAAGAGGTGTGACCAAGGGTCCCTTCGCGACCCGGCTCGCGCACCGGCCCGCGGGCTACGATCGGGTCATGTCCGTGACCGTGAGCGAACTCGACCGGTTCGAGGCCTCCAGGCCGCGCCTGGAGGCCATCGCCTACCGCCTGCTCGGGTCGGCGAGCGAGGCCGAGGACGCCGTGCAGGAGGCGTTCCTGCGCTGGCAGGCCGCCGACCGCGACCTCGTGGAGGTCCCGGAGGCGTGGCTGACGAAAGTGCTCACCAACCTATGCCTCAACCAGCTCACCTCGGCACGGACGCGGCGCGAGACCTATGTGGGCCAATGGCTGCCGGAGCCGCTGCTCGCGGGCGACCCGATGCTCGGCCCTGCCGACACCGTCGAGCAGCGCGAGTCGGTGTCGCTCGCCGTGCTCACCCTCATGGAACGACTGTCTCCTGTGGAGCGCGGCGTGTACGTGCTGCGCGAGGCGTTCGCGTATTCGCACCGCGAGATCGGCGAGATCCTCGATCTCACCGAGGCCGCCAGCCAGCAGATCTTCCACCGCGCCAAGAAGCACCTCGCCGCGGGCAGGACCCGCGCCGAGATCGACGAGGCCGCCGCGCGGCGGATCGTCGAGGAGTTCCTCGCGGCCGCCACCAGCGGCCGGACCGAGCCGCTCGTGCGGCTGCTCACCGAGGACGCCACCTCCGTCGGCGACGGCGGCGGGAAGGTCCCGGCCCGCGCCAAGCCCTTCGAGGGCGCGATCGCGGTCGCCAAGTTCATCTGGGGCCTGTTCAAGCCCGGCGAGGCCAAGCGGAACCTCCTCGGCGGGCCCGCCGACGTGTACGCGACGACCGCCAACGGCGACCCCGCCGTCGTGGTGGTCGTCGAGGGGCGGGTCTTCGCCGTCATGTGCCTGGAGGTCACCGCCGAGGGGATCGTCGCGATCCGCAACCAGGTCAACCCCGACAAGCTGGGACGCGCGGCCCGGCGGTGGGCGGCCGCCGAGCACGAAGCGCCGCTGCTCAGGGCCTGGTAACGATATGTGATCGGCTTCACTCCCGAGACCTGTCAGGAATCGGCGGGCCGTCCGGTTCAGGTGGCGAACCCGAACCAGACAGGAGCAAGGCCATGCAGCACCGCATCCTCGTCCTCGGCGCCGGCTACGCCGGGGCCACCGCCGCCGGGCGCCTCGCCCGCCGCCTGCACCCCGAGGACGTCGCCGTCACCCTCGTCAACGCCGAGCCCGACTTCGTCGAACGGGTCCGGATGCACCAGCTGGCCGCGGGCCAGGACCTCACGCCACGGCCGCTGGCCGAGATGTTCGAGGGCACGGGCGTCCGGTTGCGACTCGCCGAAGTGACCGCCGTCGACGCCGACCGCAAGACCGTCGCCGTCGTCGACGCGGACGGCGCGGACGAACTCCACTACGACACGCTCGTCTACGCGCTCGGCAGCCGCTCGAACGACCACGGCGTCCCCGGCGTCGTCGAGCACGCCCACGAGATCGCGAGCCGACCGGGCGCGCTGCGGCTCCGGGAGCGCCTGGCGCGCCTGGACGCCGGCGGCACGGTCACCGTCGTCGGCGGCGGCCTCACCGGCATCGAGGCGGCGACCGAGTTCGCCGAGGCCCGACCCGACCTGCGCGTGTCGCTCGTCGCCCGCGGCGGCCTGGGCGACTGGGTCTCCCCGAAGGGGCGGGCGCACCTGCGGAAGGTCTTCGCCGGGCTCGGCGTCCAGGTCCACGAGCACACCGCGGTCGCCCGGGTCGAGGCCGGGGCGGTCGTCACGGACGACGGCGCCGAGATCCCCTCGGCGGTCACCGTGTGGACCACCGGCTTCGCGGTCCATCCGATCGCCGCCGCGACCACCTTGGAGACCACCGCGAACGGCCAGATCGTCGTGGACCGGTCCATGGCCTCCGTGTCGCACCCGGACGTGTACGCCGTAGGCGACGCCGGCTACGCGATCGGCGACGCCGGGAAGCCGCTGCGCATGTCCTGCGCGTCGGGGATCCCGATGGCGTGGCAGGCCGCCGATGCGATCGCGGCCCGCCTCGCCGGCGGGAAGGCGAAGCGCACGCCGCTGCGCTACTTCAACCAGTGCATCAGCCTGGGCCGCTCGGAGGGCCTCATCCAGTACGTGACCGCGGACGACCAGGCCAGGAGCTTCTCGCTCCGCGGCCGCTTCGCCGCCCGGTACAAGGAGTTGGTCTGCAAGGGCGCGGCCTGGGGCGTCGCCCACCCGGGCATCGGCGTCCTCAAGCGCCACCAGCGCGTCCGCGGCGCCGGGACCGGCGCCGCCCGGAGGGCCGCCACCGCGCGGTAAGAGGGACATGGCGATCGGCCGTGCGGGGCCGACCGGTGCGCGACCCGCCGGCCGGCCCTGCCGCCCGGCCCGTGCGGGGAGACGAGCACGGGCCGCACTCGTCACGAGCGCGGCCCGTGCTCGCGTCGGCCTACTCGGCGACGATGGTCGGGTGGAGGTCCGCGGCCGGGGGCTCCCAGGCGTCGACGTCCACGGTGGTCTGCTCGCCGGAGCGGATGTCCTTGATCTGCGTGCCCTCCTCGTTCGTGAAGAGCACGAAGGGGATCCCGCGCTTGTCGGCGAACTTGATCTGCTTGCCGAACTTGGCGGCCGAGGGCGAGACCTGGGTCGGGACGCCGCGGCGGCGCAGGCGCTGCGCGAGGGCGTTCGCGGCGGACCGGTCCTCCTCGTCGGCGAGCGCCACGATCACGCACGTGGGCACCTCGCGGGTGGCGTCGATCTTGCCGGCCTGCAGCAGCGGCACCAGGATCCGCGAGACGCCGATCGACAGTCCCACACCGGGATAGGTGTGCTTGCCGTCGGAGGCGAGCTTGTCGTAGCGCCCGCCCGAGCAGATCGAGCCGAGGCCCTCGTAGCCCTCCATGACGGTCTCGTAGACGGTGCCGGTGTAGTAGTCGAGGCCGCGCGCGATCTTCATGTCGGCCACGACGAACCCGGGGGCCTCCTTCGCGGCGGCGTCCACGACGGCGGCCAGTTCGCTCAGGCCCTCGTCGAGCAGCGGATCGGACACCCCCAGGGCGCGGACCTCCTCCACGAACGACGTGTCCTCGGCGCTGATCGAGGCGAGCTTGAGGCAGGCCTCGGCCTGCTCGGGCGTGGCGTCCACGGTGTCGATGAGGAGCTTGGCGACCGCGTCGTGGCCGATCTTGTCGAGCTTGTCGATGATCCGCAGCGCCTCGTCGGTGTCGTGGATGCCGAGGCCCTGGTAGAAGCCCTGGGAGAGCTTGCGGTTGTTGACGTGCATGCGCACGGGCGGCAGCGGCAGGCCGCGGAGGGCGTCGGCGATCACCAGCGCGACCTCGACCTCGTAGTGCGCGGGCAGCTCGCCCAGGTCGACGATGTCGATGTCCGCCTGCAGGAACTCGCGGTAGCGGCCCTCCTGGGGGCGCTCGCCCCGCCAGCAGGGCTGGATCTGGTAGCGGCGGAACGGGAAGTTGAGCTTCCCGGCGTTCTCGAGGACGTAGCGGGCGAAGGGCACGGTCAGGTCGAAGTGGAGGCCGAGTCCGGCGTCGCCGCCCTCGGCGTCGGCCTGGAGGCGGCGCAGCACGTAGACCTCCTTCGAAGTCTCGCCCTTGCGCAGGAGCTGGTCCATCGGCTCGACGGCGCGGGTGTGGAGGTTCGCGAAGCCGTGGAGCTCGAAGGCGCGGCGGAGATGGTCGACGACCTGCTGCTCGACGATCCGCTGCCGGGGCAGCAGTTCGGGGAAGCCCGAGAGCGGCTGAGGTCGTGACATGGCGGTCTCCTAGCGTTGGTTCGGTGGAACGATGCGCGCGGCGAGGCCGCGGCTAATGGGCGCGCTGAGCCGCGCGCTTGAGGTACGGGTTGCGGGCGCGTTCGGCCGCGATGGTGGTCGCCGGGCCGTGCCCGGGGAGGACGATCGTCGCGTCGTCGAGCGGGAGGACCTTGTCGCGCAGCGTGTCCTGCATGGCGGCGTCGGAGCCGCCGGGCAGGTCGGTGCGGCCGATCGCGCCGCGGAAGAGCACGTCGCCGGTCACGGTGTACGGGGCCTCGGCGCCCGCGGTGTGGAACATGGCCGAGCCGGCGGTGTGGCCGGGCGCGTGGTCGACGGTGAAGCGCATCCCGGCGAGCTCGACGACCGCGCCGTCGGCGAGCGCCCGCACGTCGTCGGGCTCGGTCCACTCGAGACCGGTGCCCACGAGCGACATCATGTTCGCGCTGAAGCCCTTCGCGGGGTCTTCGAGGAGGTGGCGGTCGTCGGTGTGGATGAAGGCCGGCACGTCGGAGGCGCCGCACACCGGGGCCACGGAGAACGTGTGGTCCAGGTGGCCGTGGGTGAGCATCACGGCGACGGGCTTGAGCCGCCGCTCGGCGAGCAGGTCGTCCAGGCGCGGGGCGATGCCGATGCCGGGGTCGACGACCACGCATTCGGATCCGGGACCGGCCGACAGCACGTAGCAGTTCGTGCCGAACGCATCCGCCACCAGCGTCTCGATGAGCAACCGCTCCCCCTCCCTTCGCCGGGTCAGGATACACGGGGCATCCTGCGGTGACGCGTCTGACGTGGCCCCGTTAGACTGCGGAACTCGTACCCCCCGGAACGCGCGAGCGGTATGCACCGCACGCGGCGTTCACCCAGACCGGTCGACCGAGGAGGCCAGGTGCCCGCCAAGTCCAAGCACATGGAGCAGCGCAAGCAGCGCATCGCGAACGCGAAGAAGAACGCGCGCCTCGCGGAGAAGTTGCGCCGCCGCCGCCAGCTCCAGGCGCTGTTCGGGCTCATCGCGATCGCCGCCGTGCTGACCCTCGCGTTCCTGTGGCAGACGGGGTTCTTCGAGGACGAGGAGCCCGCGGCCGAGGAGACCCCCACCTCGGAGATCACCGAGATGCCGTCCCTGGACCCGAGCGCCACGGCGGACCCGACCGCGACGCCCACCGCGGAGTCCGCCGAGACCCCTGCCGACACCGAGACCGAGTAAGCACCCCTAACCGCGCGAAGGAGATCCGACGGTGGCGTCGAAACAAGCCCAGCGCCTGGCCGCCCGGCAGCAACTGCAGCAGCGCATGGCCGTGAAGGCCGAGGAAGAGCGCCGCAAGCGCACCGTCCTGTGGAGCATCGGCGGCGTGGCCGCGCTCGTGGCCCTGGTGCTGGTCGCCTGGGGCGCGGTGACGGTCTTCGGCGCGGACGACGACGAGGCCGGCGCGTCGGACCCCGACGTCGCCGAGCTGGTCGACGAGGCCGAGGCCGCCTCGGACCGCTGCGCGGACGTCGAGCCCAGCGGGGAGGGCGCGCTCGGCACGCCGACCGAGGGCCTCACTGACGGGCGTCCCGCCCAGGACGTGTACCTCGAATGCCTCCAGATGAGCACCCCGGACGCCTCGGCGACCGAGTCGTGCATGTACACCTCGGTCGACGGCACCAGCCCGACCCCGCTGTCGGTGCAGCCCGCCGCGGGCACGCAGAAGATGACGATCGTGACCAACCTGGGCACGATCACCGCGGAGATCGACACCGCGGGCGCGCCGTGCACCGCCGGGTCGTTCACCTACCTCGCCAAAGAGGGCTACTTCGACGGCCAGCAGTGCCACCGGCTGACCACCGAGAGCATCTGGGTCCTCCAGTGCGGTGACCCCGACGCGCGCGGCGCGATCGAGGCCGGCACCCCCGAGATGGCGGGCGCGGGCTCCCCGGGCTACCAGTACGAGGAGGAGAACCTGCCGGTCGAGGCCGAGGCGAACTACCCGGCCGGGACCATCGCGATGGCGAACGCCGGCGCGGGCACCACCGGCAGCCAGTTCTTCATCGTCTACGAGGACACGAGCCTCCCCGCGGACTACACCGTCCTCGGACAGGTGACGTCGGGCCTCGACATCGTGGAGCAGGTGGCCGCCGCGGGCGTGATGTAAGCCCGCCGGTGGGCGCGCACGCCCCGCGAACGTGCAGGAGAGCGTGTCCCGCGTCCCGCCGTCGGTGGGGGATCACACTGGCCCGCACGGCCAGCCGAATTTATGGCTCGCACGCATCGCCAAGTAGGATGGGCATCAAAGCTCTGTCGAGCTTTGAGAAACTGTAGGCCGTGTTGAGACCGAGGAGGCGTGCGTGGTGACCGAACGAGCCGCGACCGGCAAGACCGCTGACGCCGCGTCGGCCTCGGGCGGCCCCATAGGGCCCCCGACCGGCAGGCGGATGCGGGCCCGGCTGGCGCGATTCAACGCGCCCTGGCAGTCGTCCCAGCTGCCCGAGGTCCTCGAACCGCTCGTGGCCGCCCACCGGGCCGCCCACCCGCGCGCCGACGTGCGGCTGCTCCAGCAGGCGTACACGCGGGCCGAGGAGCTGCACAACGGGCAGTTCCGCAAGTCCGGCGACCCGTACATCACCCACCCGCTCGCGGTCGCCTCGATCCTCGCCGAGCTGGGCATGGACACGAACACGCTCGTGGCCGCGCTCCTGCACGACACGGTCGAGGACACCGACTACCAGTTGGACGAGCTGTCCGAGGAGTTCGGCGGCGAGGTCGCGCTCCTGGTCGACGGCGTGACCAAGCTGGACAAGGTCAAGCTGGGCGACGCCGCGAAGGCCGAGACCATCCGCAAGATGGTCGTCGCCATGGCGAAGGACCCGCGGGTGCTCGTCATCAAGCTCGCCGACCGGCTGCACAACATGCGGACCCTGACGTTCCTCCCGCCGGAGAAGCAGGAGCAGAAGGCCCGCGAGACCCTGGAGATCCTCGCTCCCCTGGCCCACCGCCTGGGCATGAACACCATCAAGTGGGAGCTGGAGGACCTGTCCTTCGCGACCCTCTACAAGAAGCGCTACTCCGAGATCGCGCGGCTGGTCTCGGAGCACTCCCCGCAGCGGGAGATGCTGCTCCAGCAGGTCGTCGCGCAGGTCAAGGACCACCTGAAGGGCTCGCGGATCAAGGCCGAGGTGTCGGGGCGGCCGAAGCACCTCTACTCGATCTACCAGAAGATGATCGTGCGCGGCCGCGACTTCAACGACATCTACGACCTGGTGGGCCTGCGCATCCTGGTCGAGGACGAGCGGGACTGCTACGCGGCGCTCGGTGTGATCCACGCGAACTGGCAGCCGGTGCCGGGTCGCTTCAAGGACTACATCGCGATGCCGAAGTTCAACATGTACCAGTCGCTGCACACCACGGTGATCGGCCCGAACGGCAAGCCCGTCGAGATGCAGATCCGCACGTGGGCGATGCACCGCACCGCCGAGTACGGCATCGCCGCGCACTGGAAGTACAAGGAGACCAAGAACTCCACTGTGGCCGGCCCTCCGGCGCACATCGACGACATGGCGTGGCTGCGCCAGCTGCTGGACTGGCAGCGCGAGGCCGCCGACCCGTCGGAGTTCCTGGACGCGCTCCGGTTCGACCTGGCCTCCTCCGAGGCGTACGTGTTCACCCCCAAGGGCGACGTGATCGCCCTCCCGGCCGGATCGACCCCGGTGGACTTCGCGTACGCCGTGCACACCGAGGTCGGCAACCGCTGCATCGGCGCGCAGGTCAACGGCAAGATCGTGCCGCTGGAGTCGACGCTGTCGAACGGCGACGTGGTCGAGGTCTTCACCTCGAACTCCGAGAACGCCACCCCGAGCGAGGACTGGCTCGGGTTCGTCAAGAGCCCGCGCGCCCGCACCAAGATCAAGCAGCACTTCAAGCGCGAGCGCCGCGAAGAGGCGATCGAGCTGGGCAAGGACGAGCTGACGCGGGCGATGCGCAAGCGCCGCCTGCCGCTGCAGCGCATGCTCACGCACGACAACCTCACCTCGCTGGCGAAGGACCTGAACCTCAAGGACGTCGAGGCGCTGTACGCGGCCCTGGGCGAGCACCACGTCTCGCCGACGCAGGTCGTGCAGCGGCTCCTGGACGTGCAGGGCGGGGCCGAGGGCGCCGCGGAGGACATGGCCGAGGCCACCGCGCCGACCCAGCCGGCCCGGATCGTGCCGGAGGCGCACGGCGACATCCACGCCGCCGTCACCGTGTCGGGCATGGAGGAGGGCGAGATGCCGGTGCGCCTCGCCCACTGCTGCAACCCGATCCCTGGCGACTCGATCATCGGCTTCGCCACCCGCTACCACGTGATCTCGGTGCACCGCAGGGACTGCGAGAACGCCGAGGAGCGCATCGAACTCCAGCCGGACCGGGTGCTCGAGGTGCACTGGTCCCATGAGGACGACCAGGCGACCTTCGTGGCGACGGTGCAGGTCGAGGCGCTCGACCGGCACCGCCTGCTCGCGGACGTCACGCAGGTCCTCTCGGGCGAGCGCGTCTCGATCCTGTCGGCCACGGTCACCACGACCCGCGACCGGGTGGCGTTGTCCCGCTTCACGTTCGAGATGGCCAACCCGGAGCACCTCGACCACATCATCAAGGTCATCCGCAAGATCGACGGCGTCTACGACGCCTACCGCCTCACCGGCGCCGAGCGCGCCTGAGGCGTCGACCTCGTCTCGCCGGGCGAGCCCGTCCGCAGTATGGTGTGGCGGTCCCCCACTGCCGCAAGAGGAAGCAATGCCATGACGGACCTGTCCGACTTCAACGAGGACGAACGCGCCCTCATCGTCACGACTCCCGGTGTGGTGCTGAAGGGCGCGATCGTGTCCGACGGCTTGAGGAAGCCGATCGCGTTCCTCAAGGAGGTGACGGCCGGCGCCAAGGCGTTCCGCCAGGCCCAGCAGCACCGGAACCCGCTCGTGAAGTCGGTGGCGATCTCCTTGCGCGACAGCGGCTCCTCGATCGAGGAGGACCGGGAACTGCCGTTCACCGACGAGGCGATGGCCAAGGCGCTCCACATGGCGCGGCAGGCGATGGTACTCCTGCACGAGCGGGCCGCTGCGGAGGACGCGGCGGCGTACGGCGCGTGGCTGATCAGCATCGCCACCGACGTCGCGAAGGCGGCCAGCTCGAAGCCGGCCGGCTTCTTCAGCCGAAAGGTCGCGATCACCCCGGCCGAAGAGGCCTTCATCGAAGAACTCCGCCAGGCCGTCGCAGGCTGACCCGATCGGCCCGCCGCGGCGGCACCGTCGTCATCCCACCCGGGTAACGGTCATATTCAGGCCATCGTCCGGATGGTAGTTCCACGTCGCGGTGAGACCGTCGAACGTCGCCTCCTGATAGCCGTCGAGCGCACGAGTGTTCTGGATCCGGTCGACGACGGCATACGGAACGTCGAGCTCTTCGAGGAGGCAGTCGAGCTGCAGGAGGGTCGCGCCGGGCATTTCCTCGGCACCGGCTCGGTCGATGCTCAAGGTGTCACCGTCGTCGCCGATTCGGATGTCAGAGGAGCCGGACGCGCAGGTCTCCTTTGCGGACTCGAAGATATCGGGGTCCGATGCGCCGGCGCCGTCGGAGCCGCCGCTGGCGAGACCCACGATGAGCCCGACGAAGAAGGCGGCCACCGCGGCGGCGATTGAGAATATGAGGCGGAGGTCGGGCCGTCGACGGACCGGCGGCGCAGTCGGGCCATTGGGCCGCCACAGGCCCGGGGTGGTGGACGGAAGTGCCGATGACGTTTCCGATTCGGCGATCCGGTCCTGTTCTGCGGCGGGATCAGGCGGAGGAGGGGAGGGTGCGGGAGTCATCATTGGAGCGTTCCATGTTCCGGGCCGACCAGCGCCATGTACCACTCGTTCGTGTCGGTGCACGCCCGTCCCCCACCCGGTCGATGTCGCCGAACGGCGGGCGGCGGCATCCGTCTGAGCCGGTGTCCGTCAAACGCCGAGCTGCGGCAGGACGTGTTCGCCGAAGGCGTCGATGAATCGTTCCTGCTCGGGGCCGACCTGGTGGACGTAGACGCGGGCGAAGCCCATGTCCGCGTAAGCGGCGAGCTGTTCGGCGTGCCGGTCGAGGTCGGCGCCGATGTGGACGCCGGGATCGATCGCGTCGACGGGAATGTGCCGGCAGGCCGCGTCGAACTGCTCGGGCAGTTCGAGCTCCTCGTTCAGGATCGGCGGCAGGACGCAGAAGCGCCACTGCTCCCAGGCCTGGGCCCGGGCGCGGTCCTCGTCGGGGTCCCACGAGAGGTGGACCTGCAGGTGGACCGGCTTGCCTTCGCCGCCGCCTTCGCGGAAGGCGTCGATGACCTCGCGGAGGTGCTCGGGGGCGGCGTTGACGGTGATGAGGCCGTCGGCCCAGGGGGCGACCTCGCGGGCGGTGCGGGGGGTGAGCGCGGCGGCCATGAGCGGCGGTGGCGTCTCGGGGCGGGTGTAGAGGCGCGCGCCCCGCACCGTGACGGTGCCCTCGTGGTCGACCGTCTGGCCGTCCAGCAGGCGGCCGATGATGTCCGCGCACTCGCGCAGCCGCACGTTCCGTTCGGGCTTGCGCGGCCAGTGCGCGCCCGTGACGTGCTCGTTCAGTGCCTGGCCGCTGCCGAGCGCGGGCGTGAAGCGCCCGGGGAACAGCTCCTCCACGGTGGCGATGGCCTGCGCGGTGATCGCCGGGTGGTAGCGGTCGCCGACGGCGGTGACGATGCCGAAGGGCACCGTGGTGTGGGCCATCGCGGCCCCCAGCCAGGTCCAGGCGAACCCGGACTCGTCCTGGTCGGCGCTCCAGGGCGAGAAGTGGTCGGACGAGAGGACCGCCTCGAATCCGGCCTCCTCCGCGGCGGCGGCCAGCGCGGCCAGGCGCGAGGGCGCGAACTGCTCGTGCGATGCGTGGTATCCGATCTCCACCGGTGACTCCCTCTCGTTCAGTCGAAGACGCTCGCGCGGGGCCGCATCCAGCGGTACCCGTGGCCCCGCAGCCGCAGCAGGCGCGGCTGGTCCTCGTCGGGCGGATAGTCGCTGTCGGCCATGACGTCGACGAGGTCGCCCAGGTCGTCGGGGACTTGCACTTTGACGTCCTCGCCGCTCAGGTTGACGAGGGTGATCGCGACGCCGTCGCCGTCGTCCTGGTGGCGCAGGGCCACCACGGACCGGCAGCCGGTGTCGATGACGCGGTGGCGGCCGAATCCGATCTGGCGGAGGCCGTGACGAGCTCGGACCAGGTCGCCGATCCTGCTCAGGAGACTGTGAGGACGGCGCTGCTGGTCGTAGACGTTGATCTCCCTGTAGCCGAACGGTCCGTCCCGGACCGGCTCCGCGACGAGCCGATCGGACGGGGCGGAGGAGAATCCGGCGTGCTCGTCGGAGCTCCACTGCATGGGGATGCGGACGGAGAGGCGTTCGCGGCGGGAGAGGTCGTCGCCCATGCCGATCTCGTCGCCGTACTGCAGGACCGGCGCGCCGGGCAGGGAGAGCAGCAGGGCGTGGGCGGCGGCGATGCGCCGTTCGTCGCCGCCGAGGATCGGGGCGAGTCGGCGCCGGATGCCGCGGCCGTAGAGGCGCATGTCCTCATCGGGTGCGAAGGCCTCAATCACCTCGGCGCGTTCGGCGTCGCTGAGCCGTTCGAGGTCGAGCTCGTCATGGTTGCGCAGCCAGTTGGCGTACTGGCTCAGGTGGGGCGGCTGCGGCATCGCGTCCAGGGCGCGGTGCACCGGTTCGGCGTCGCCGCGGGCGAGCGCGAGGAACATGTGGTTGTTGAGCCAGAAGTTGAGCAGCATGGTCATGCCGCGGCCGTCGCAGAAGTAGTCGTTGTACTCCTCGATGGGGACGTCGACTTCGCCCATGAGCACCGCTTCGGGGTGGCGCAGGGAGACGAGTTCGCGCATCTCGCGCAGCAGCCACGCGCCGCCTTCATGGGGGTCGGCCGCTCCGGCGGCCTCGACCATGTACGGCACGGCGTCGACGCGGAAGCCCGAGACGCCCAGCCGGAGCCAGAAGGACATGATGCGGCGGATCTCGCGGCGCACCGCGGGGTTGGCGTGGTTGAGGTCGGGTTCGTGGGAGTAGAAGACGTGCCGGTAGTACTGGCCGGCCTGCTCGTCCCAGGTCCAGATGTCGTCCTCGACGGTCGGGAAGATGGGTTCCTGCCCGGTGTCCTTCGGCTCGTCGGACCAGATGTAGTAGTCGCGGTAGGGGGATTCGGGGTCGGAGCGGGCCTCCTGGAACCAGGGGTGCTGGTCGGAGGTGTGCTGCACGACCAGGTCGAGGAGCACGCGGATGCCGTTCTCCTCGGCCTCCTCCAGGAGTTCGACCACGTCGGGGAGCGCGCCGAAGCGGGGGTCCACGCCGAGGTGGTCGGTGATGTCGTAGCCGCCGTCGCGGAACGGCGAGGGGTAGAACGGCAGGAGCCACAGGCAGGTGACGCCGAGTCCGCGGAGGTGGTCGAGCCGGTCGGTGATGCCGCGCAGATCGCCCCATCCGTCCCCGTCGGAGTCGCGGAACATGGCGGGGTCGACGGCGTAGATGACGGCGTTGCGGTACCAGAGCGGTTGCACGGCACTCCCATCGATTCGGTGACGGTCCTCTTCGAATGCGATGGCGGATGCCCGCGGCGCCGATTCGTGAAACCTTCCGCATGTGCGGAGGCCCGCGCGGGCGTTCAGCGGACGCGGCGGCCCCAGTCGATGGCGTGGGCGTGCTGCCACGCGGTTCGCTCCGGAGTCATGAAGCGCTCCATGACGAACGGCATCACGGCGTCCCGGATGCGGGCCGCGATCGGACCGGCGGCCTTGGACTGGTTGGTGCGGGCCGCGGCGGCGATGATCCGTTCGACGCGGCCCCGGCGGATCGCCTCGTAGGCCTGGAAGGCGCGATCGACGGGCAGGTCGCGGAGGCACCGGGCCAGTTCGATCGCCGATTCGGCCGCGAGGCTCGCGCCCTGGCCGGAGGAGGGCGAGGCGGCGTGCGCGGCGTCGCCGATGAGCGCGATGCGGCCCTTGGACCAGTGCGGAAGGTGCGGGAGGTCCTCCAGGGGCGAGGGCGGGATGAAGGAGGCGGGGGTGACGTGGTCGAGCAGCCGCAGGGCCGGGCTCGCGTCGTCGGCGAAGGCCGCTCGCATCCGCGCCGTCCACTCCTCGAAGGCCGTGGCCCGCAAGGCGTCGCGGTCGAGCCGCTTGACGGGAAGGTTGGCGAACCAGCCGGTGCGCTCGCCGTCGGAGAGGTGCCCGAAGAAGGCCCGGCGGCCGAAGACCATGTGGAAGGCGCCGCCGGTGTCCACGACGCCCGCGGGTCCTTCGATGAACCCGCCGAGGCCGATGAGGCCGGTGTAGCGCGGCCGGGGTCCGGCGGGGTCGATATGACTGCGCACAGTGGAGCGGATGCCGTCGCAGCCGATGAGCACATCGGCTTCGGCGGTGGTGTGGTCGTCGAACTGGGCGATGACGCTGCGGCCGGTGTCGGTGGCGTCCACGAAGCGCCTGCCGTAGACGATCGGGACGCCGGCGGCCTCGGCGCGGGCCTGGAGGAGCTCGGTCATGCGGCCGCGGGAGAGGGTGACCATTGTGGGCAGTTCGGGTGCGTGCTCGATCGCGCCGAGCACTTTGCCGGCACCGGAGTGGACGACCATGCGCGGGGTGGGGATGCCGGTTTCGGCGAGGTCCGCGTCGGCGCCGACCACGCGCAGGGCGCTCAGGCCGTTCGGAGCGAGCGTGAGCGGCCCGCCCTTGGAGCCGGTGCCGGGTCGGTGGGCCTCGTACACCGTGGCCGCGATCCCGGCCTTCTGGAGCGCGAGGGCGGCGACGGGTCCGGCGACGCCGCCGCCGATGACGACGGCGGTCCTGGCCCGTCCGCTGGGGTGCTGTGCGTTCATGGGCCCGACGCTAGGGATCGAGGTCTCCCGCGCGCGTCATCCCGCAGTAGCGTTCGGCGGTCGACCGGGGGTGTACGGAAACTCTGGAAACTTCCTTCACAGGAGTCACTCTGCTCATATAGTGATACCGACTCACACAGGGAGGGGTTTGCATCGTGGGTATGCAGGACAAGTTCAACGAGGCGAAGGACAAGTTCTCCGACAACACGGAGGACATGAAGGACAAGGCCGAGAATCTGTACAACAAGGCCAAAGGGTCCGAGTCGGGCGATAGGATCGACGACGTCTCCGATTCCGCCAAGGAACGGGCGCATGACACCGTCGGCGGGATGAGGGACGAACGGCGCACCGAGTAGTCGAGGCGAACTGCCGCGGGCTCTCGATGGAGCCACCAGCGCGAAACGGCGGGCGGACCGAAGAGGTCCGCCCGCCGTTTCGTCGGTTCGCAGAGCGCTAGCGGCGCCGGCGCTTCTTCGGGGCCGGCCGGGACGGTCCACCGGAACGGGACGGTCCGCCCGAGCGGGCCGGGGCGCCGCTCGCGGCCTTGGTGCGCTCCTCCAGGAGCTCCAGCGGGATCTCGTCGCTCTTGGCGAGCACGAGGCGGTCGTCGTCCTCGTCGACCTGCCCGGGCTTCGCCGCGGACTTGCGGAGCGGCTTCCCCTCGTCGTCCACACCGGCGCGCTTGTTGGCGATCTTCTGGTTGTGGCGCTGGTAGACCGCGCTGCGCTCGGCCATGTCGACGACGAACGGCGAGGCCAGGTAGATCGAGGAGTACGTGCCCACGATCATGCCGACGAACAGCACCAGCGCGAGGTCCTTCAGGGTGCCCACCCCGAGCATGCCGACGCCGACGAACAGCAGCGCCGCCACCGGCAGCACGCCGATGATGGTGGTGTTGATCGACCGCATGAGCGTCTGGTTGATCGCGTCGTTGACGCCTTCGGCGAAGGTCTTCATCCGGGTCTGGAGCAGCTGCGCGGTGTTCTCCTGGACCTTGTCGAAGACCACGACCGTGTCGTAGAGCGAGTAGCCCAGGATCGTCAGCATGCCGACGATGGTGGAGGGGGTGATCTCGAAACCGACCAGCGAGTAGATGCCCGCGGTGAGCACGAGGTCGTGCATGAGCGCCCCGAGGGCGGCGATGGCCATGCGCCGCTCGAACCGGATCCAGATGAAGATCGACACCAGGATCAGGAAGACCACCAGCGCGATCAGGGCCTGCTGGGACACCGACTCGCCCCAGGTCGCCGAGACTTCGGAGACCGAGATGTCGTCGGGGTCCAGGCCCGTGGCCTCGGCGATGGCCGCTTCCACCGCGACCGACTCGTCGGACTCGAGCGTGCCGACACGGACGATGTAGGAGCGGCCGTCCCCGGAGCCGGCGACCTGGCCCGAGGCGACCTCGGCTCCGGCCGCTTCCGCCGCGTCCTCGACCTCCTGCAGCGACACCGAGGTGTCGGCGGCGGGCACGTTGTACATGATGCCGCCGGCGAAGTCGATGCCGAGGACGAAGCCCTTGGCGATCATGACCACGACGAGCGCGGCGACGACCACCGCGGAGGCGATGTAGAACCGCTTGCGGTGCTGGACGATCTGGAAGTTCGTCTCACCGCGGTAGAGCTGGCTGAGGACGCCGGGTCGCTTTTCGGTCTGCTTGGTGCTCATCGGAGTTCCTTAGCCTTTCGCGGCCGCGTCGCCGGTGGCCGGGGCCGTCTTGGTGTGCAGCCCGGACAGGCGGGGCTTGTTGAGGAGGTTGCCTCGGGTGAGCCATTCGGCGATCGGGTGGGTGAACAGGAAGACCACCATGACGTCGACCAGGGTCGACAGGCCGAGGGCGAACGCGAAGGCGCGGACCGGGCCGATCGCCAGGATGTACAGGACGATCGCGGAGAGCATCGAGACGGCCGCGGCCGAGAGGATGGTCCGGCGGGTCCTGACCCAGGCGCGCGGGACGGCCGAGCGGGACGACCGGCCTCCCGCCATCTCCTCCTTGATGCGTTCGAAGTAGACGATGAAGGAGTCGGCGGTGATGCCGATGGCGACCACGAAGCCCGCGATGCCCGCGAGGGTCAGCGTCAGGCCGATCTGGGAGCCCAGCAGCGCCACGGTCGGGTAGAGGACGACGGTGGCGGCGAGGAGGCTGCCGAGGACCAGGAAGCCCATCAGCCGGTAGTAGACCATGCAGTAGAGGAAGACCAGGATGAGGCCGAACAGCATGGCGAGCAGGCCGGCTTCGAGCTGGTCGACGCCGAGCGTCGCGGTGACCTCGTTGACGGTCTCGACCACGAAGGTGGTCGGGAGCGAGCCGAAGTTGAGCTGGTCGGCGAGCTGGTTGGCCTCGTCCGCGCTGAAGTCGCCGGAGATCTGCGTCGAGTTGGTGGAGACCTCCCGGATGGTGGGGGCGCTGACGACCTCGTTGTCGAGGACGATCGCGACCTGCGACTGCAGGTTCTCGGTGGTGAGGGCCCCCCACTTCTCGGCGCCTTCGGCGGAGAACTGGACGTTGACGACGAACTGGTTGAGGTTCGCCTGGTCGTTGCCGACGTCGGCCGAGGTCACGTCCGAGCCGAGCACGGTGGCCGGCTGGAGGAGGTACTTGTACGAGAACGTCAGCGTCGGGTCCTCGGCCGCGGCGGACTCGGGGGCCGAGCATGCAGTGACCTCGATGTCGGGCTGCTGGACGGCGCCCGGCGGCCGGTTGTCGAGCTGCTCGCAGGAGATCTGCGGGACGTAGAACTGGACGGGCGCCGGGAGGAGCGAGACCTCCTCGGGCGTGAGCTCGCCGAAGGGCTCGAGCAGGGGCAGGGTGGACTCGTCGGGGGCGGCGGTGAGGGCCTGGGCCGCGGCGGCGGCGTCAGGGCCGACCTTCGCCCACACGTCGTCGAGGGTGGGGCTCACGTCGTCGGTGCCGGCGGCCTGGCCGGAGCCGGGGGCCTCTTCAGTGGCCTCGTCGGTGGGGGTGGCCGAGGCGTCCTCGGCCGGGGCCTCGGAGGACTCCGCGGTGGGGGTCTCGGCGCCCTCGTCGGTGGGCTCCTCGGCCGGGGTCTCCTCGGCGAGGGCGTCCTCGAGCGCGGAGGTGTCGGCGACGGAGTTGGTGACGATGCGGAACCGGAGTTCGGCGGGGGCGCCGACGTCGCGGAGGGCCTGCTCGTCGATGTCGTCGCCGGCGACGTTGACCACGATGTTCTCGGTGCCTTCGACGAAGACCTCGGGCTCGGCGACGCCGGTGGAGTTGACGCGGCTCTCGATGATCTGGCGGGCCTGCTCCATGGTCTCGGCCGAGGGGGGCTCGTCGCTCCCCTGCTGGTAGGCCGTGAGCGTCATCGACAGGCCGCCTTGCAGGTCGAGACCGAGCTTCGGCGTGGGGAACTTCCATCCGGAACCCGCCAGCGCGGACACCCACAGGATCGCGAGCACCAGGAGCAGCGCCGTGAAATAGGGGGCGACTGGCAGGCGCTTGCGCTGGATCTTCTTCCGTGGGCGGTCAGCGCCCGTTACTGAAGCCAATGGTCGGTCTCTTCCTCAGAACTCGAATAGGGGCGGACACCAAAGCGTGAACCGCGCAGAGGGCAGCGGGCGCCGGTCGACCGCGGGGCCGACCGGAGGGAGTGGGCTCGCACACATACCTTCGGCGGGGCTCATTCTAGGACGGGTGCCTCAAAGGCGCAGAAGCGCCTAGTACTCCTTGCGGTCGGGCTTCCCGGCGTGCTTGTCCTTGTCGTCCCCGCCGGTCTCGCCGTCGGTCGCGCGGAGCTTGTCGAGGTCCTCGTCGGTGAGGGTGGCGTCCTCTTCGGCGACGACCTCCTCGACGGTCTCGGCCTCGGCTTCGGTCTCGGCCGGGGTGAGGACCTTGGCGATGGCCTGGCGGGCGAAGACGAGGAAGTTGTCGTCACTGGCCTCGAGGGTGACGGTCTCCTCGTCGGCGTCGACCACGGTGCCGTAGAGGCCGCCGATGGTCATGACGCGCGCGCCGGGGGCGACGGTGTTCTGCATGTTCTGCTGCTCCCGCTGCCGCTTCTTCTGCGGGCGGATCATCACGAAGTACATCAGGGCGATGAAGCCCACGATCATGATGATGAACGTCAGGTTGCTGCCACCCGAGCTTTGGGCGAGAACGTCTGCGGCTGAAAGCACGATGGTGCCTTTCGTGTTGTTCGGTCACTGTTTCAGTGGGTGACGTGGGCGGAGTCTATCCCGTGGCCGGTGCCGCCCCGTCCTCACGGCCCACCCTACGCGTTGCCCGACCCGAAGAGCCCTTCGGCGTTCGGGGGCTGGAGCCCGAGATGGTGCCAGGCCGCGGGCGTGGCGACGCGGCCGCGGGGGGTGCGGGCGAGGAGTCCGGCGCGGACGAGGAACGGCTCGCAGACCTCTTCGACGGTGTCGGGCTGCTCCCCCACCGCGACGGCGATGGTGGTGAGGCCGACCGGCCCGCCGCCGAAGGTGCCGCAGAGGGCGCGCAGGACGGCGCGGTCGAGGCGGTCGAGACCCAGGTCGTCGACGTCGTAGAGAGCCAGGGCTTCGGCGGCGACCTTCGCGTCGATGGTGCCGTCGGCGCGGACCTGCGCGAAGTCGCGGACGCGTCGCAGCAGCCGGTTGGCGATGCGGGGCGTGCCGCGGGAGCGCCCGGCGATCTCCGCGGCCCCTTCGGGGGTGATGGCGACGTCGAGGATGCCCGCCGAGCGGGTGACGATCGCTTCGAGTTCGGACTCGCCGTAGAACTCGAGCTGCCCGAGGAAGCCGAAGCGGTCGCGCAGGGGTCCGGTGAGGAGCCCGGCGCGGGTGGTGGCGCCGACGAGGGTGAACGGTTCGAGTTCGAGCGGGATGGCGGTCGCGCCGGGGCCCTTGCCGACGATGACGTCGACCCGGAAGTCCTCCATGGCGGTGTAGAGGAGCTCTTCGGCGGGGCGGGCGATCCGGTGGATCTCGTCGATGAAGAGGACTTCGTTCGGGCCGAGGCTGGTGAGGATCGCGGCGAGGTCGCCGGAGCGTTCGATGGCGGGGCCGGAGGTCTGGCGCAGGCCGACGCCGAGCTCGGCGGCGACGATCATCGCGAGGGTGGTCTTGCCGAGGCCGGGCGGGCCCGACAGGAGCAGGTGGTCGGGCGAGGCGCCGCGGCGGCGGGCGCCTTCGAGGAGGAGGCTGATCTGCTCGCGGACGCGGGCCTGGCCGATGACGTCGTCGAGCTTGCCGGGGCGGATGCCGGCCTCGGCCAGGCGGTCGAGCTCGGTGGCCTCGGCGGCGGTGAGCGCCGCGCTCCATTCCTCCGGCGTGTAATCGGGTTCGTCCGTGGTTTCGTACGCCATGGCTTATCGCTTCCCGAGGAGTCGGATGGCCTGCTTGAGGAGCGTGGGGACGTCGGTGCCGTCGGCGCCCTCGGCGTCGAGCTTCTCGATGGCGGTCTCGGCCTCCTTGGCGGACCAGCCGAGCGCCTGGAGACCCTGGGAGACCTGGGTGCGCCAGCCGCCGGGGCGGTTGCCGCCCTGCTTGGGGGGACCGCCGAGGTCGACGGGGCCGATCTTGTCGGCGAGGTCGAGCACGATGCGCTCGGCGCTCTTCTTGCCGACGCCGGGGATGCGCGAGAGGGTCGCGGTGTCGCCGGTGGCGATGGCGCGGCGGATGACGTCGGGCCGCAGGGACTCGACGGCGTCGCGGGCGATGCGCGGGCCGATCTTCTGGGCGTTCTGCAGCAGCTCGAACAGGTCGCGTTCCTCGGCGGTGTTGAAGCCGTGCAAGGTGATCGAGTCCTCGCGGACGACCGTGGAGATCGCGAGGACGACTTCGGAGCCGACCTTGAGGTTCGCGAGCGTGTGGGGGCCGGCGTGCACGGCGTAACCGACGCCGCCGACGTCGATCACGGCGTAGGACTCCCCTGCGGCGGCAACGGTTCCGGTGAGCTGGGCGATCATCGGCGGCGCTCCTCGCCGACCGCGGCGCTGCCGTGGCGGGCGGCGTTGTCGTCGAGAGCGGCGCTGATGCGGGCCTTCACGCCGCCGCGCCACAGGTGGCACACGGCGATCGCCAAGGCGTCCGCGGCGTCGGCGGGTTTCGGCGGCTCCTTCAAGCGGAGGATGCGGGTGACCATGGTGGTGACCTGGCGCTTGTCGGCGGTGCCGTTGCCGCAGACGGCGGACTTGACTTCGGAGGGCGTGTAGGTCGCGGTCGGCAGGCCGAGGCGCGCGCCGGCGAGCAGCGCGATGCCGGAGGCCTGGGCGGTGCCGATGACACTGGCCACGTTGTGCTGGCTGAAGACCCGTTCGACGGCGACGGCCTCGGGCTGGTGCTCCTCGAGGATCGCGCGCAGGCCGTCGTCGAGAGCGAGGAGCCGTTCGGCAAGGGGCGCTTCGGGGTCGGTGCGGACCACGCCGACGGCGACCATGGCGCCCGGCGCGCCGGCGCGGCCGTCGACCACCCCGAAGCCGCATCGGGTCAGACCCGGGTCGATCCCCATGACGCGCACGCGTTCCTCCTGTCGCTCGGTTCGCGCCAGCTTATCCGGCCGCACCGACGTTCGGCTCGAAGCACGTCGGCGGGCCCGGCGGCGGTGCGAATCGGGACGGTCCCGGCATGTCACCGTCCTCCGCGAATCGACCTGGTGGCCTTGCCCATAAACCACTTGCCGGTCGGCTAGTGACGTGATTGGGTGGGAAGCGGCCGGACGCACCGCACCGCCTCCCATCGGCGAGCAGGCGAGCCGTGGGTCCGGTTCCCCGTTGTCCTGCAATCCACTCCGCGAACCTCTGGTTGGGATCACCGTGTCTGCTGCCGCCTTCATGCCGCCCGCCACCGCGTCCGGACACTCGCGACGATTCATCGCCACGATGGTGTTCGTGCTCGGTGCCCTCTCGGCGACCGCGCCGATCGCCATCGACCTCTACCTCCCCGCGTTCCCCGCGATGGCCGACGCCCTCGGCTCGCCCGAGAGCCGCATCCAGCTCACGTTGACCTCCATGATGATCGGCATGGGGATCGGGCAGGCCTTCATCGGCCCGCTCTCCGACCGCTTCGGCCGCCGACGGCCGCTGCTCATCGGCATGTCGGTGTTCACGCTGACCTCGCTGGTGTGCGCGATCGCCACGAGCGCGGACCTGCTCATCGCGATGCGGTTCGCGCAGGGCCTCAGCGGCGCGGCCGGCGTCGTCGTGGCCCGCGCGGTCATCCGCGACCACTTCCACGGCGACGACATGACCCGGTTCACGGCGAAGATGATGTTCGTCACGATGCTCGCGCCGATGCTGGGGCCGATCGTCGGGGCGCAGCTCATCCGCTTCGGCCCGTGGCAGACGGTCTTCGTGTTCATGGCGGTCCTGTCGGTGCTCTCGACCTTCCTGGTGTGGAAGTTCCTGCCCGAGAGCCTTCCGGCCCGGGAGCGCCGGTCGATGGGCGGGCGCGAGTTCGCCGCCTCGCTCGGCACGCTGGTGCGGGACGCGCACTTCATCGCGCCGACGCTCGTCGTGATCATGAACTTCTCCATGCTCTTCACGTACGTCTCGACGTTCAGCTTCATCGCGCAGGAGGAGCTGGGGGCCTCTCCGGGCTTCTATTCGCTCCTGTTCGCCGCGGGCACGCTGGCGCTGCTCGCCGGGAACCAGGCGAACATGCTGATGATCGACCGCAGCCAGTCGAACCAGCGCATGATCGTGGGCATGGTGATCTCGCTGGCCGGCGTCCTGTGGATCGCCGGGGTCCAGTTCGCGGGCGCCGAGAACCTGTGGACCGTCCCGGCCGGGATCGTCCTCATGATGTTCGGCTGCGGCGTGGTCTTCCCGAACGCGGGCGCGGCCGCGATGTCCTCGCAGCCGCCGCAGATCGCCGGCACCGCCTCGGCCTTCATGGGCTCGCTCCAGATGGGCGCGGGCGGCGCGATGCCCGCGCTGGCCACGATCGGCGGGGTGACCCTGGCGAACATGACCTTGGGCCTGTCGGTCTACGCCGCCGCCACGGCGCTCGCGGTCGCATGGACCATCCGGGTCTACCGCCGCGACCCGGTCGTGAACGCGTAGCCCATGCCGGGTCGGGTACTCCCGGCCGCATGGAAACGACATCCGTGACGATCCCTGTCGGCTCCGACGAACGCGAAGCCGACCTGGCGCTGCCCGACGATCCCGGGGCCGTGGTGCTGTTCGCCCGCGACTCGGGATCGGTCCGCCGCGACGACCGGGACCGCATCGTCGCCCATACGCTGCACCAGGCCGGTATCGGGACGCTGGGGATGGACCTGGTCGCCCCGTACGAGACGCAGGCCCGCGGGAACCTGCCCGAGGTGCCGCTGCTCGCCGAGCGCCTCGCGCAGGCGACCGGCTGGCTCCGCGATCAGCAGGAGACCCGAGGCCTCCCGATCGGGTATTTCGGGGAGGGCGCCGGCACCGCGGCCGCACTCTGGGCCGCTGCCGACGTGCATGTCGGCGCGGTCGTCTCGTTGAGCGGGCAGCCCGAACTCGCGAGCGAGCGGCTCGGCGACGTGACCGCGCCCGTGCTGCTCATCGTCGGCGGACGCGACGAGGCCGCGCTCGACGGCCACCGCGAGGCCAAGCGGTTGCTGGGCGGGGCCGGCAATCTCACCGTGGTGCCCGAGGCGGGCGGGCTGTTCGAGGAGGCGGGACCCCTGGGGGACGCGGCGGAGCTGGCCCGGGACTGGTTCAAGCGGTACCTGACCCCGAAGGCGTCCTGACCGAGGCGCTCACTCCTCCTCCTTGCCGTCGCCGGAGGCGGCGGTGAGGAGGTTCGCCACCTCCTCGTCGGTGGTCTGGCCGAAGTCGACGTACCACTCGCCGACGGCCGTGAAGTCCCTCGGGGTGTGCGCGCAGACGACCTCGTCCACGAGCGGGGCCAGCTCGCGCAGGGCCGCATCGGGGGCGACGGGGACTGCCGCCACGACCCGCGCGGGCCCCAGTTCGCGTACCGCCCGGACCGCCACGCGCATGGTCGCGCCGGTCGCGAGTCCGTCGTCGACCAGCAGCGCCGTCTTGCCTGCGAGGTCCAGCGGCGGCCGGTCGTTCCGATAGGCATCCTCGCGGCGCCGCAGTTCGGCGCTCTCGCGTTCGGCCGCCCGGTCGAACTCCTCGGGGGAGATGCCGAAGGCGTGGACCACCTGGTCGTTCGTGACCGTGGCGCCACCGGAGGCGATCGCGCCCATCGCCAGCTCGTGCTGGCCGGGGGCGCCGACCTTGCGCACGGCGAAGACGTCGAGGGGCGCACGGAGGTTCCGCGCGATCTCGAAGGCCACCGGCACGCCGCCGCGCGGCAGTCCCAGGACCACGGTGTCCTCGCGGCCCCGGTACTCCCCCAGCCGACGGGCCAGCGCCCGTCCAGCGGCACTCCGATCGGCGAAGACTTGCTCGGTCATGCGCGGGAAGTGCCCGCTCGCGCCGTGGGGCAAACCCGCCGGGAACGCGAGGCGGGCCCGGAGCGCCCGCGCACTCGCTGAAC
The DNA here is from genome assembly GCF_019710475.1 of Glycomyces sp. TRM65418. Classification (GTDB taxonomy): domain Bacteria; phylum Actinomycetota; class Actinomycetes; order Mycobacteriales; family Micromonosporaceae; genus Glycomyces. The sequence continues at coordinate 277,835 of NZ_JAJFAX010000001.1, forward strand.
CGCGAGTGCGCGGGGCGCTCCGGGCCCGCCGCATCCGCCTCGGCCGGTGTCCTCGTCCGGCTCGGGCTGGCGTCTTCGTCCGCCTAGACCTCGGCGTCGAGTTCGGCGAGGACCTCGTCGGAGATGTCGGCGTTGGTCCACACGTTCTGGACCTCGTCCGAGTCCTCCAGCGCGTCGACGACGCGCATGACCTTGCGGGCGCCCTCGGCGTCGACCGCGATGTGCACGGAGGGCTGGAAGCCCGCCTCGGCCGAGTCGTAGTCGATCCCGGCGTCCTGGAGGGCGGTGCGCACCGCGACCAGGTCGGTGGGTTCGCACAGGACCTCGAAGCCGCCCTCGCCGAGGTCGTTGACCTCTTCGGCGCCCGCGTCGAGCACCGCCATGAGGATGTCGTCCTCGGTGAGCTCGCCGCCGGCCGGGACGATGATGACGCCCTTGCGGGAGAACATGTAGCCGACCGAGCCGGCCTCGCCCAGGGAGCCGCCGTTGCGCGTCAGCGCCACGCGGACCTCGGCCGCCGCCCGGTTGCGGTTGTCGGTCAGGCACTCGATGAGGACCGCGACGCCGCCCGGCGCGTAGCCTTCGTACATGAGCGTCTCGTAGTCGACGCCGCCGCCGTCCAGGCCGCCGCCGCGCTTGACCGCGCGGTCGATGTTGTCGTTGGGGACCGAGCTCTTCTTGGCCTTCTGGATCGCGTCGAACAGCGTCGGGTTGCCCGCGGGGTCAGGACCGCCAGTGCGCGCCGCGACCTCGATGTTCTTGATGAGCTTCGCGAAGATCTTGCCCCGCTTGGCGTCGATCGCGGCCTTCTTGTGCTTGGTCGTCGCCCACTTGGAGTGGCCACTCATTCCGGCGTTCCTCGTTCCTACTGCTCGACGTTGCTAGCGGACGGCGGGTTCCGCGGCCGTGCCGCGGACCATGTCCACGAAGTACTCGTGCACCCGCGCGTCAGGGGTCACCTCAGGGTGGAAGGAGGTGGCCAGGCAGGCGCCGGCGCGTACGGCGACGATCCTACCGTCCGGCGCGTCACCGGAATCGCCACCGTTCTCGACCCTGCCGAGCACCGCGACCCCGTCGCCGACCCGCTCGACCCACGGAGCGCGGATGAACACCGCCCGGAACGGGGCGCCGGATATCCCCTCGATGCCGATCTCGGTCTCGAAGGAGTCCACTTGGCGGCCGAAGGCGTTGCGGCGAACGGTCATCGGGATGACGCCGAAGGAACGCTGGTCGGGTCGTCCGTCGAGGACCTCGTCGGCGAGCATGATCATGCCCGCGCAGGACCCGAACGCGGGCATCCCCTCGTCGAGGCGCTTCTTGACCGGGTCGAACAGGTCGAAGGCCTCCAGGAGCTTGCTCATGGCGGTGGACTCCCCGCCGGGGATCACCAGGCCGTCGACGGCGTCGAGCTCGGCCGCGCGGCGCACCGGGACCGCCTTCGCGCCCGCGGCCTCCAGCGCGCGCATGTGGTCGACCACGTCGCCCTGCAGGGCGAGCACGCCGATCAAGGGCACGGTCATGAGAGCACTCCAAACAAGTCGGGTCGACGGGCGCGTCAAGCGTAATTCCGGTTCTCCCGCCTGCCCAGCCGCGCGATCGTCACTGTGACCGAAACCGGCCTGAACTCGGAGGGCAGGTGACGATCCGTTAAAGTCTGCGATCGAACGTGCCTCACCCCTGAGCCTGGAGTAAGACGATCATGCCGAAGACCATGCCGAAGACGTCGAAGCGCAATCCGATGCCCCGCGCCGTCCGAGCCGGTCGCAACGCGATGTGGATCGAGGCGGCGATCGCCCTGGTCGTCGGCGGTCTCCTCGTGCTGCTGCACCACACCGCACGGGACTTCGTGCCGCCCGCCGCCGAGCACGACGTCTACCGCGGCGCGGCGGGCCTCGGCGGACTGGCGCTCTTCCTGCTGCTGGCGATCGCGCTCATGCACTTCCAGTGGCGCGTCCTGTGGGTGCTGATCCTGCTCGTGCAGGTCGCCGCCATCGTCGGCCTCGCCTGGCTGCTGTTCACCAGCGGACTGTACTGGGCGCTGTGCATCGGCCTGCTCATCGCGCCGATTACGATCATCGGGACGCTGACCGAGCGCTTCGCCCGCCGCTGGTTCAACCACTAGCCCCCGGGCGTGGCCGCGAGGCGGCCCCGCCGACACCGCTGAAAGGCCACATAGATGCTCCCGCAACCGAACTTCGGCCGCGACAAGGACCCCGTCGGTCCCGACGAGGACGCCGACGACGCGATGCCCCGCCGGAAGCTCCTCCGGTTGCAGATCGCGATGTGGATCCAGGTCGTCTGCGCCGTGATCGCGGGCAACATCCTCGCCTTCTACACCTTCTCGCTGCGCGGGGCCACGGTCGAGGACCTCCAGTCGATCTATGAGGGGAGCGACGCCGTCGACGACCCGGCGGCGACCGCCCAGCAGGCCTTCGAGCTGTACCAGAGCACGAACTTCATGGTCTCGAACCTCGTCATCGCGGGCTTCGCGATCGTCGCCGCGATCATCGGCGCGCTGTGCGCCATCCGGTTCAAGACCCGCCTCAAGGTCGTGCGCTGGTGGGCCGTCGGCGCCACCGCGGTCCTGTTCATCATCGGGATGTTCATGTCGACGGTGTTCGGTCTGTACGTGGCCCCGTGGGTCTTCGCTTCGGTGCTGGCCCTGTGGTGGCTCTTCTCCAGCGACATCCGCTACTGGCTCAGCGAGTCCGGAACCCGGCGGGCGAAAGCCGGCGAAGCGGAGGACTAATCCTTCGGGCCCTCCGACTCTGAGCCGTGCTTCAGGATGTAGTCGATGAAGGCGGCGCGGGCCAGCGGCTCCGCTGAACCCCAGTCGCCCTTCGTGGCCTCGCGCCACATCCCGAGCAGGTCGTCGATCGCCACCCCGATCTCGGCCACGTCCGGGTCGAGGTCCTCGGAGTCCAGCGCGGTCGGGGTGTGCCGGAACAGTTCGATGAAGAAGCGCCAGTCGCGGCGCTCGCGCGCCAGGGCGAAGGCGCGGTGCTGGAGGTCGGCGGTCGGGAGCTGATCGAGGTCGGTTGCTTTCATGGTTCCAAGCGTAGGCGGGGCTCGGAGTGTCGAAGTCCGATTGCGCGCCTTCGGCTCCATATGATCGGCCCATGAAGAAGCTCACCGCGGCCGGCGCCGCCATCGTAGGCGCCTCCGCTCTCTTGGCCCTGGGTTCCGCACCCGCCCATGCGATGTCGTTCCAGCAGGTGCATTCGATGCCGGCCGGTCCCGGCGGCGCCGACCGCCCGCACAGCCAGATGATGATCCGCATCGCCTCCTCGAACGGCGAAGGCGTGGAGGCGATGACCCTCTCGTGCCCGCAGGAGTCGAGCGAGCACCCGAACGCCGCCGCGGTGTGCGACCAGCTGGAGCGGGCCGAGGGGCACGTCGACGCGATCGAAGCCGCCGACGGGCTCTGCACGAAGGAGTACGCGCCGGTGCACGTGGTCGTGGCCGGTCACTGGCACGGGACGCCGCGGTTCTTCATGGGGACCTACGGCAACCGCTGCGAGGCGGTCGTGCAGACCGGTGGGGCGCTCTTTGATTTTTGAGACGCACGCGGCAGGGCCCGAGCGCACGCGCTCGGGCCCTGCCGTTCGTCCGGTGCTACCAGCCGCGCTTGGCGAGCTTCTGCTCCTCGCTCAGGGAGTCGACGTTGATGCCGACCATGGCCTCGCCGAGGCCGCGCGAGACCTCGGCGATGACCTTCGGGTCGTCGTGGAAGGCGGTGGCCTTGACGATCGCGGCGGCGCGCTTGGCGGGGTCGCCGGACTTGAAGATGCCCGAGCCGACGAAGACGCCCTCGGCGCCCAGCTGCATCATCATGGCCGCGTCGGCCGGGGTGGCGATGCCGCCGGCGGTGAAGAGCACCACCGGGAGCCTGCCGAGCCGCGCGACCTCCGCGACGAGCTCGTACGGCGCGCGGAGTTCCTTGGCGGCGGCGTAGAGCTCGGCGTCGTCGAGGGTGGTGAGGCGGCCGATGTCCTGGCGGATCTGGCGCATGTGGCGGGTGGCCTCCACGACGTTGCCGGTGCCGGCCTCGCCCTTGGAGCGGATCATGGCCGCGCCCTCGCCGATGCGGCGCAGGGCCTCGCCGAGGTTGGTCGCGCCGCACACGAACGGCACGTTGAACTGCCACTTGTCGATGTGGTTGGCCTCGTCGGCCGGGGTGAGGACCTCGGACTCGTCCACGTAGTCGACGCCGAGGGACTCCAGGACCTGGGCCTCCACGAAGTGGCCGATCCGGGCCTTGGCCATCACCGGGATCGAGACGGCCTCGACGATGCCGTCGATCATGTCCGGGTCGCTCATGCGCGAGACGCCGCCCTCGGCGCGGATGTCGGCGGGGACGCGTTCGAGCGCCATCACCGCGACGGCTCCGGCGTCCTCGGCGATCCTGGCCTGCTCGGGGGTGACGACGTCCATGATGACGCCGCCCTTCAGCATGTCGGCCATACCGCGCTTGACGCGGGCGGTCCCGATCTCGGCCTCGGTCTTCTGGGTCTCTGACACGGTCACCGGCTCCATCTGAGGTAGGTTCGTCGCAATCACAGGGGTGGATCTGACCTGGACGATTCTACGCCGCGACCCGCCTCACAAGCCCCTCGATACAAACCGTTCACCGTGAGCCGGAATCGCCCACCGGGTCCTCGATGTCCCAGTACGCGGGGCGCGGCAGCCGGTGGTGCAGGCGGAGCAGGACCGCCATCGGCAGGGAGCGCGAGGCGACCGCGTCGCGCACGAAGTCGGAGTGGATCTGCCGCGCCAGCGCGACGCGCCGGTTCGCGGACTCCAGGTCCTCGCTCCAGACCGGGTCGGCCGCGAGTTCGCGCAGCGCCCGGGTGAGGTCGTTCTCGGCGTATTCGCGCAGCTCGCGCTGCCGCTGGGTGTCGGCGGGGACGGCGACGACGGAGAGGGCGAGGGCGACGACCTCCTCGAAGCCGGGGTGGCCGACGAACTTGAGGACGGTCTCGGCGCGGTCGTCGAGTTTGGCGAGGAGGGCGCTCTCGGCGGCGCGGGCGCGGCGGTGGAGACGTTCGACCCGGGTGACCGTCCACGTCGCGTACGCGCCGACGACGGCCACGATCGTCACGAGCACAGCCAACCACCACATCGGCCTCATCGTACGGGCAGGCGTCCGCCGCCGGTTCCCCGGCGGCGGGTGCTCCGGACGGGCCGCGGGCCCGCGCCCGCGGCGTGAGCGGGTCTCAGCGGCGGCGTTCGGTGCCCGCTTCGATGGCGGCCCGGTAGACCTCCAGGAGCCGGGCGGCGACCTCGGGCCAGTCGTAGCGCCGGACCCATTCGTCGGCGCGTTCGACGTAGGCCTTGCGCAGGGTGTGGTCGTCGAGGAGGCGGCCGGCCTTGGCGGCGAGGTCGGCGGCGTCGCCGACGGCGAAGAGCTCCCCGGCGGTGCCGTCGTCCAGGACCGAGCGGAACGCCTCGATGTCGGAGGCGAGGACGCAGGTCCCGGCGGCCATGGCCTCGGTGAGGATCATGCCGAAGGACTCGCCGCCGGTGTTGGGGGCGACGTAGAGGTCGACGCCGGTGAGCATGGAGGCCTTCACCTCGTCGGAGACACCGCCGAGGAAGTGGATGCGGGAGGCGATCGCGGGGTCGAGTCCGTCGACGGCGGCTTCGGGATCGCCGCGGCCGACGACGACCAGGTGCAGGTCGGGCCGGTCGGCGGCGAGCTGCGTGAAGGCCTCGCGGAGGATCGGGAAGCCCTTGCGGGGCTCTTCGTAGCGGCCCATGAAGCCGATCGTGGGGCCGTCGGGCAGGGATTCGAGGGGGGCGGCGTCGCGGTAGAAGGCGACGGGCACGCCGTTGGGGATCTCGACCGCGCCGCCGCCGAGGTGCTCGACCTGGACCTTGCGGGCGTAGGGGCTGACGGCGATGCGCGCGGAGAGGCTTTCGAGGACGAGCTGGGCCATGTGCTTGCCGGCGGCGAGCATCCGGGAGCGGGTCATCGCGGTGTGGAAGGTGGCGACGACGGGGCAGCGGGCGTTGAGGACCGCGAGGCACGAGAGGGAGGGGGTGAGCGGCTCGTGCACGTGGACGACGTCGAAGTCGCCTTCACTGCACCATCGGCGCACCCGCGCGGCCGAGCGCGGGCCGAAGGCGAGGCGGGCGATGGAGCCGTTGTAGGGCACCGCGACGGCCTTGCCGCCGGGGACGACGAAGTCCGGCAGGCCCTCGGTCTCGGTGGCGGGGGCGAGCACCGAGACGTCGTGGCCGGCGGCGATGAGCGTCTCGGCCAGGTCGCGGATGTGGAACTGGACGCCGCCGGGAACGTCGAAGGAGTACGGGCTGACGATCCCGATCCGCAGGGCCTCCATCAGGAGTCCCGGGACTCGAAGTCGGCCGTCCAGAAGCGCTGGAGCATGTGCCAGTCGGCCGGGTGGGCGCGGATGCCCGCCTCGAAGGCCTCGGCCATGCGCTGGGTCGTGACGGCGACGCGCTCGCGCAGCGGGCCGGTGCCGGTGTCGACCGGGCCCGTGATGTGGCAGACGGCGCGGTCGGGCTCGTAGTGGATGTTCGCGGTGAACAGCTCCACGCGGTTGCGGATGGCCAGCAGCGCCGGCCCGGTCGGGAACGTCGTGGCCTCGCCGAAGAACTTGACGTCGGTGCCGCTGCGGCTCAGGTCCCGGTCGGCGACGAGCGCGACCACGTGACCGGCGCCGAGCGCCTCCCCGAGGGCCGCCTGCGGGTTGCGGTCGCTGCCGGAGGTGGGGATGATCTTCATGCCGAGGGACTCGCGGTATTCGAGGAAGCGGCGGTAGACCCCTTCGGGTTTGAGGCGCTCGGCGACGGTGGTGAGCTGGTCGCCCGCGACCGAACCGACCCAGGCCCCGGCGAAGTCCCAGTTCCCGCAGTGGGGCAGGGCCACGATGGATCCCAGGCCGCGTCGGGCGCGCTCGTGGACGGGTTCGTAGCCGTTCATCTCGAACTTGCGCTCGAGGTCGGCGGTGCTCATCGACGGGAGCCGGAAGGCCTCGATCCAGTAGCGGGCGTAGGAGCGCATGGCCTCGCGGATCAGGTCCTCGCCCGGTTCGCCGTCGACGACGCGCGCGAGGTTCCTGCGCAGCTGCCGGACGGCGCGGCCGTCCTGCTTCACGGCCCGGTCGGCGAAGCGGTTGCCCAGCGCCGCGGCGGCGCGCTCGGGCAGGAGCCGCACGCCCCGCCAGGCGGCCAGGTAGGCCAGCTCGGTCATGCGCTCAGACATCGACGCGCTCCTCCCCCGCGGCGAGGACGTTGCGCGCGTGGAGGAGCCGCTGGACCACGGTGATCGACGCGAGCACGGCGAGCAGGCCCAGGCCGGCCTCCAGGGACCACGGGACGCCGAGGATCTCGACGAGGACCGCGAGCGCGGCGATGATGAGGCGTTCGGGCCGTTCGGCGATGCCGACGTTGCATTCGGCGCCGAGGCCTTCGGCGCGGGCCTTGACGTACGAGACCAGCTGGGAGGCGATGAGGACCCACAGCGCCAGCGCGCAGCCGAGACCGCGGTCCTCGGTGAGGAGCCAGTAGGCCAGTCCCGCGAAGATCGCGCCGTCGGCGAGGCGGTCGCACGTGGAGTCGAGGAGCGCGCCGAAGCGGCTGATGGTGCCCTTGACGCGGGCGATCGCGCCGTCGAGCATGTCGGTGAGGACGGACAGCCCGACCACGATGAGGCCCGCGAGGAGCGCGCCGCGGGCGAGCAGCAGCACGGAGGCGGCCACGACGACGGCGGTCCCCGTGACGGTGACGGCGTTGGCGGACACGCCCGCTCGGATGAGGACCTTCGCGGCGGCGTCGACGTACCGGCGTACGCCCGCTCGGCCGGAGGTCCGGAGGAACTTCGCCATGGTCTCCTGTTTTCTCGGCATCGCCCAGGTGGGTGTTCGGGCGAGTGGGTGCGGGGCCCGTTCCCGGATCGGGCCCGGGAGCGGCATGCCTTGACTCTAACGGTGCCGGTCCGGTCACACCCGCTCCCATGCGGCCGCCAGGTCGGCGCGGGTGTCGGACAGGAGCTGCGGGAGGGTCTTGGTGCGGCCGATGATGGGCATGAAGTTGGCGTCGCCGCCCCAGCGGGGGACGATGTGCTGGTGGAGGTGGCCGGCGATGCCCGCCCCGGCGACCTGGCCCTGGTTCATGCCGATGTTGAACCCGTGCGCGCCCATGACGGCGCGGAGGACGGTCATGGCGCGCTGGGTGAGCCGGCCCATCTCGGCCACCTCGTCGGCGTCGAGGTCGGTGTAGTCGGGCACGTGCCGGAAGGGCACGACCATGAGGTGGCCGTTGTTGTACGGGTACTTGTTCATGACCGTGTACATCGTCTGCCCGCGGGCGACGATGTTGCCGCCGACGTCGTCGAGCTTGGGGATCTCGCAGAACGGGCAGCCCTCGATGTCGGCGTCGTCGCCGGTGGGCTTGCCCTCGCCTTTGATGTAGGACATGCGGTGCGGCGTCCACAGCCGCTCGTACCCGTCGGTGACGCCGACGCCTTCGCCTTCGCGCTCTTCCACGGAACGATCCTAGGCCACGGGGTGGTGAACCGGAAACCCGACGAAACTACCGTGACACCGGGTATCGGTTAAGCTCCGGGCGTGACGTTGCCCCAGTTGTACATCGTTCTGCTGATCGGCTGCGTCACCGTGCTCGCCTCCATCGCCGCGATCCGGGCCACGCACCGGCTCGGCCTCCCCGCCCTGCTGGTGTTCCTGGGGGCCGGCATCGTCCTCGGTGAGGACGGTCTGGGGATTCCCTTCGGCGATTTCGAACTCGCGCAGGTCGTCGGCACGTCCGCCTTGGCGCTCATCCTCATCGAGGGCGGCCTGACCACGCGGTGGCGCGCCATCAGGGGCCAGCTGGCGCCGGCGGGCATATTGGCGACGGCCGGCGTGGGCATCAGCGTCGCGGTCGTGGCCTCGGGCGCGCACTACCTGCTCGGATTCTCCTGGCAGACTTCGCTGATCCTCGGGGCGGTGGTCGCCTCGACCGACGCTGCGGCCGTGTTCTCGGAGCTGCGCGGAGCGGGACTGCCGAAGAGGCTGTCCGGGACGCTGGAGGCCGAGTCGGGGTTCAACGACGCCCCGGCGGTGATCCTGGTGCTGGCGTTCTCCTCGGCGGCCGGCGTCCCGAGCACCGCGAACCTGATCGGGACCCTCGCCTGGCAGCTGACCGCGGGCACGGCCATCGGGTTGGCGGTCGGATTCGGCGGGGCGTGGCTGCTGCGGCGCCTGGCGCTGCCGGTGTCCGGGCTCTATCCGCTGGCGGTCTTCAGCCTCGGGCTGGCGGGCTTCGCATTGGCCGGAGCGCTGAACGCCTCGGGCTTCATCGCCGCGTACCTGGCGGCGCTGATCCTGGGCAATTCGCGGCTGCCTCACCGCGCGGCCACGCAGTCGTTCGCGACCGGCCTGGGCTGGATGGCCCAGCTGGGCATGTTCGTCATGCTCGGCCTGCTGGCGAGTCCGGGGAACCTGCTGGACTCGGTGATCCCGGCGCTCATCCTCGGCAGCGTGCTCACCCTGGTGGCGCGGCCGCTGTCGGTGCTGCTGTGCCTCACTCCGTTCCGGTTCTCGGTTCGGGAGCAGACGTTGATCGCATGGGCGGGACTGCGCGGGGCGGTGCCGATCGTCCTCGCCACCATTCCCCGGTCCGAGAGTCTGCCGGGCGGCCAGGCGCTGTGGGACATCGTGTTCATCCTCGTGGTGGTGTTCACCCTGCTGCAGGGCCCGACGCTGCCGTGGGTGGCGAAGCGCCTCGGGCTGTCGCAGCAGGGGCTGGTGCAGGAGGTCGACATCGAGACCGCACCGCTGGACGCGGTGGACGGCGAGGTCCTGACGATCACGGTCCCGAAGCAGTCCGGGCTGGCGGGCATCCGGATCTTCGAGCTGCGCCTGCCCGAGGGGAGCGCCATCGCCGGGATCGTGCGGGGCGACCACCTCTTCGTCCCGGCGAACCACGACCGCCTGCGCTCGAACGACCAGCTCATCGTGCTGACGACGCCGAGGCTCCGCGAAGCGACGGAACAGCGTCTCACGGCCCTGGCCAGGGCCGGAAGGCTCGCCCGCTGGCTCGGCGAGACGGGCAAGGACTGAGTGGGCGGAGGTGCCGGGGAACCGCCTTCAGCGGTTCCCCGGCGCCTCCTGTGTTCAGCGCTACTCGGCTGCGGCCGAGGGGCCTTCGTTGACCCTCGATTCGACTACCTCGACCACGTGGGCGATGGCCTCATCCGCTGGGACGCCGTTGCGCTGGCTGCCGTCCCGGTAGCGGAAGGAGACGGTGCCCGCGTTCTGGTCGTCGTCGCCGGCGATGATCATGAACGGGATCTTCTGCAGCTGCGCGTTGCGGACCTTCTTCTGCATGCGGTCGTCCGAGTGGTCGACCTCGCTGCGGACGCCCGCCGCGCGGAGCCTCCCGAAGAAGTCCTCCAGGTAGTCGGCGTTCTCGTCGCGCACCGGGATGCCGACGGCCTGGACCGGGGCCAGCCACGCCGGGAACGCGCCCGCGTAGTGTTCGGTCAGGACGCCGAAGAAGCGCTCGATCGAGCCGAACAGCGCGCGGTGGATCATGACCGGCTGCTTGCGGGTGCCGTCGGCCGCGGAGTACTCCAGGCCGAAGCGCACCGGCTGGTTGAAGTCGAGCTGGATGGTCGACATCTGCCAGGTCCGGCCGATGGCGTCCTTGGCCTGCACCGAGATCTTCGGGCCGTAGAAGGCCGCGCCGCCCGGGTCCGGGACCAGGTCGAGCCCGGACTCCTCGGCGACCTGCCGCAGGGTCGCGGTCGCCGACTCCCACAGGGCGTCGTCGCCGATGAACTTCGGCGAATCGTCCTTGGTGGACAGCTCCAGGTAGAAGTCGTTGAGCCCGTAGTCGCGCAGCAGCTGCAGCACGAACTCGAGCAGGCTCTTGATCTCGCCGGGCGCCTGCTCCTCGGTGCAGTAGATGTGCGCGTCGTCCTGGGTCATGCCGCGGACGCGGGTGAGGCCGTGGACCACGCCGGACTTCTCGTACCGGTACACCGACCCGAACTCCGACAGGCGCAGCGGCAGCTCCCGGTAGGAGCGCCCGCGCGAGCGGAAGATCAGGTTGTGCATCGGGCAGTTCATGGCCTTGACGTAGTAGTCGGCGCCCTCGAACTCCATCGGCGGGAACATGGTGTCCGCGTAGTACGGCAGGTGCCCCGAGGTCTCGAAGAGCTTCCCCTTGGTGATGTGCGGGGTGTTGACCAGCTCGTACCCGGCCTGCTTCTGGCGCTCGCGCAGGTAGGACTCCATCTCGTACCGGATGATCCCGCCCTTGGGGTGGAACACCGGCAGCCCGGAGCCGAGCTCGTCGGGGAACGAGAACAGGTCGAGCTGCTGCCCGAGCTTGCGGTGGTCGCGCTTCTCGGCCTCGGCCAGGCGCGCGAGGTAGTCCTTCTGGTCCTGGACGGTCGGCCAGGCGGTGCCGTAGATGCGCTGCAGCTGCGGGTTCTTCTCCGAGCCCATCCAGTACGCGGCGGCCGAGCGCATGAGCTTGACGGCGCCGATGAGCTTGGTGGACGGCAGGTGCGGGCCCCGGCACAGGTCGGACCAGACCTTCTCGCCGGTGCGGTCGCGGTTGTCGTACGCGGTCAGCTCGCCGCCGCCGACCTCCATGATCTCGTCGGCGTCGGTGCCCTCGCCCTTGGTCTCGATGAGCTCGAGCTTGTACGGCTCGTTCGCGAGCTCGGCGCGGGCCTCGTCGAGGGAGGCGAACTTCCGGCGGTGGAAGGTCTGCCCCTGCTTGATGATCTGGAGCATCCGCTTCTCGACGGCTTTGAGGTCGTCGGGGTTGAACGGCTCGGCGACGTCGAAGTCGTAGTAGAACCCGTCGGTGATCGGCGGGCCGATGCCGAGCTTGGCCTCGTGCAGTTCCTGCACCGCCTGCGCCATGACGTGCGCGGCGGAGTGGCGCATGACGTTGAGCCCGTCCGGGCTGTTCAGCGGCACGGGTTCGACCTTGGTGTCGGCCTCGGGGGCCCACGCGAGGTCGCGCAGCCGCCCGTCGGCGTCGCGGACCACGACGATCGCGTTGGGGCCGTTCACGGGGAGGCCGGCCTCGGCCACCGCTTCAGCGCACGTGGTGCCAGCAGTGACCCAGAGCGGTTCGGTGACGGCTGGGTTGCTGTGGTTCGGCGCTGCGGATGCCACGGTTCTCCTCGGAAGTCGTGAGCCGGTCGGTTCCGGCGGTGAATGTCCGGGTCAATGGTAGTCGCCCGGGCCCGATGCACTCCATCGCATTCCAGCGGGGGTGACCGCGTCGGAAATTTCCTCGGAGCAGGACTTGACCTTGGACCCGGCTCCAAGGTTTACGGTCGTTCCATGACCGCCGCAACCGCCGCCCTCACCGTCGGGAAGCTCGCCGAGCAGATCGGCGTGACCCCCGACGCCATCCGCTACTGGGAGCGCGAGGGCCTGTTCCCCGCTCCGGAGCGCAGCCCTTCCGGGTACCGCCGGTACGGGGCCGACGCGCTCGACCGGGCCCGGTTCATCCGGGCCTGCCAGCGCGCGGGGCTGCGCTTGTCCGACATCGCGGACCTGCTCTCGGTGCGGGACACGGGCACGTGCCCGTGCGAGCCGGCCGAGACGCATCTGGAGCGGCGGATCGCGGAGGTCACGGCCGAGATCGCGCGCCTGGAGGGACTGCGGTCCCAGTTGACGGCGATGCTCGGGGCGGTCGAGGCGGGGACGTGCGACCCGCCGCTGCCCGAGAACTGGTGCCCCCCGACGGACCCGCCCGTGGACCGCGGATCCGCTCGATCCGTGCCCGGAGGAGGTGAATGCGAATGAACGTGTCCGAGGAATGCTGCACCTGCTGCGACGACGCCGCCTGCGACTGCGGCGGCCAGGAATGCTGCCACGGCTGCTGCGAGAAGTAGCCCGTGCGGTATGAGCGCCCGCCGCCGTCCCCGTTCGGGGACGGCGGCGGGCGCGTTTCGGCGATTCTGCGCAAATCGGGCGCGCGGAGGCGCCCCCGACACAAGGGTGCCCGGCCGGTCCGACAGTCCGGGCGGGACGAAGGCAGGCGCGCGACCGAGCCGCAGACGAGCAAGACTCGACTGTCGGACGGTACGGCCGGGGACCGGGCGTCGGACTGGTCGCCGCCTCCGGCTCCGGGCGGGACGGTCGCGCTACTTGACGGTGAGGACGATCTTGCCGAAGTGGCCTCCGGCGTTCATGAGGCGGTGCGCCTCGGCGGCTTCCCCCAGCGGGAGGCGCGTGGTGACGACCGGTTCGATCTCGCCGGAGTCGAGGGCGGGCCAGATGCGCTCGAAGGACTCGGCGAGGATCTGGCGGCGCTGCTCGATCGGTCGGGCCCGGAGGGTGGTGCCGGTGATCGTGGCGCGCTTGGCGAGCAGGCCCCCGAGGTGGATCTGCGCGGCGTTGCCTTTCTGGAGGCCGATGATCGCGAGGCGCCCGTCCTGGGCGAGCGCCTTGAGGTTCGGCTCGAAGTAGGCCGCGCCGATGACGTCGAGGATCGCGTCCGCGCCTCCGGCTTCCATCGCCAGGGCGGCGAAGTCCTCGTTGCGGTAGTCGATCACCCGGTCGGCGCCGAGGGCCTGGAGCTTCTCGGCCCACTCGCCGCGGGCGGTCGTCCAGGTCTCCGCGGCGGCGAGCTTGCGGGCGAACTGGACCGCGAAGGTGCCGATGCCGCCGGCCCCGCCGTGGACGAGGACGCGGCGCTTGCCGGGGGCGTCCTCGCGGAGCAGGTAGCCGAGGTTGGAGTAGACGGTGGCGGCGGCCTCGGGCAGGCCGGCGGCGTCCACCAGGTCGACCTTCTCGGGCTTGGGGAGCACCAGACCGGCGTCGACGGTCACGTACTGGGCGTAGCCGCCGCCGGGGAGGAGCGCGCAGACCTCCGCGCCGAGGAAGGCCGCGTTGTCGTCGCTGCCGACGTTGACGATGGTGCCGGAGACTTCGAGGCCGGGCCAGGCGGGGGCGCCGGGCGGGCTCGGGTAGTGGCCGGCGACTTGGAGGAGGTCGGCGCGGTTGACGCCGGCGGCGGCGACCTCGATGAGGACTTCATCGGGGCCGGGCGCGGGCTCGGGCACCTGGGCGGCGGTGAGGCGGCCGTCGGCGACGGTCATGGCAAGCATTCCCGCATAGTATGACTGCGCCCGAAGGACAAAGCGGCATACCCGTCAGTAAGTCATGTCCGTCCCGGCGCGATTGCCAGTTCCCTTGCGCTGCAGCGCATCACGGGTTCTCGCTCGAATGGCCGGGGAAGAGGTGAGCGTCGGGGTCGATCGCGACCGCGGCGTTGTTCACGGCGGTGGCGGCCTCGCCGAAGCCGGTGGCGATGAGCTTGACCTTGCCCGGATACGAGGCGATGTCCCCGGCGGCGTAGACGCGCGGCAGATTGGTGGCCATGGTCGAGTCGACGGCGATGGTGCGGTGGTCGAGGCCCAGGCCCCACTCCCCCAGGGGGCCGAGGTCGGCGGTGAAGCCGAGCGCGGCCACGATGGCGTCGGCCGGGAGCGACTGCGGCCCTTGGTCTTTCACGTCGATGTCGATACCGCTGACGCAGACCGTGCCGTCGCGTTCGGCGCCGTGGACGGCGGTCACCTGGGCGTTGACGACGACGGGCACGCCGAGCGCCCGCACTCGGTCCACAGTGCCCTGGTGGGCGCGGAACTTCTCGCGGCGGTGCACGATCACGACGCTGCGGGCGACGCCGTGGAGGGCGAGGGCCCAGTCGAAGGCGGAGTCGCCGCCGCCGACGATGACCACGTCCTGGCCCGCGTGGGCGGCGAGTTCGGGGACGAAGTAGACGATGCCCGTGCCGTGGAAGTCCGCGGCGGCGGGCAGGGGGCGGGGAGCGAAGCTGCCGAGGCCGCCGGTGATGAGCACGGCCTCGGTCGCGAGGCGCTGGCCGTCCGCGAGTTCGAGGACGGGCCTGCCGTCGACGTGCTCGAGCTTCGTGGCCTGGCGGCCGAGGAGGTAGAGGGGGGTGAAGGGGGCGGCCTGGCGCACGAGGTTCTCGACGAGGTCGCGGCCCTTGATCTCGGGGAAGCCGCCGACGTCGAAGATCTGCTTCTCGGGGTACATGGCCGTGATCTGGCCGCCCGCTTCCGGGAGCGCGTCGAGGACCGCGGTCTTCAGGCCGCGGAAGCCCGCGTAGTAGGCGGCGAAGAGGCCGGTGGGACCCGCGCCGACGATCGCGAGGTCGACGGTGAGGACGGACATGGGCGATCACCGGCTTTCGTAGGCGGCACACCGTTGTCAGGACGGCTCAGGACATCCTAGCGATCGAGCGGCCCCGGCGGGGACTTCGCGGCCGGTCTTCCGGCGCCGGCCGCGAGGTCCCCGGCGGTCACGCGCCGCGGAAGGGACCGGTGACCTCGAAGGTCATCCCGGCCCAGCTGGAGCCGGACGTGCCGCGCTGGGAGGAGAAGTAGAGGCGGTCCCCGGCGGGGCTCAGCGCCGGGCCGGTGATCTCGGAGGCGCCGTGCCCGACCAGCCGCAGGAACGGGGCCACGACGTCCTCGGGGGTGATCACGCAGATCTCCATGTTGCCGCCGTCCTCGGCGACGAACAGGTCTCCGCTGGCGGGGCTGCCGGTGATGTTGTCGACGCCCGACAGCGGCGGGTTCGACGTCAGGTTGTCGTCGTAGGCGAGGACGAGGGTGTTCGCGGCGGTGTCGTAGGCCCAGACCCGGTTGTCGCCCTTGGTGGTGAAGAAGCAGACGCCGTCGGCGTAGTAGCAGCCCTCGCCGCCGTTGAAGCGCTTGGTGTTCGCGACCTGGTGGCGGGTGGCCGTCGGCGAGCCGTCCGGGTCGGGCACGGTCTTCCAGGCGAGGGTCCCGCCGGACTCGGTGAGGACCTCGAGGCGGCCCGAGCCCAGGTTGCCCCACGTGGTGGGCACGAAGCGGTAGAAGGCCCCGTCGGAGACGTCCTCGGTGAGGTAGACGACTCTCCGGTCGGGGTCGCAGGCGGCGGCCTCGTGCTTGAAGCGGCCCATCGCGGGCCGCTGCACGGCCGCGCGCTCGCCGAAGGGGTCGGTCTCGTAGACGTAGCCGCGGTCGACCTCCTCGCAGGAGAGCCAGGTGTGCCACGGCGTGGCGCCGCCCGCGCAGTTGGTGCGGGTGCCGTTGAGGATCCGGTAGGCGTCGACGATGGTGCCGGAGGCGTCGAATCGGAGCGCGCCGGCCCCGCCGCCGGTGGAGAGCTCGGCGTTGGAGACGTAGATCCAGCCGTTCCCGTCGGCGAAGCAGGCGCCGCCGTCGGGGGCGCCGTGCCACGTGTAGGAGGTGCCGGGGACGGTGCGGGAGGAGCGGGCCACCACGCGGGAGGTGAAGCCCTGGGGGAGCATGACGCCGTTGGCGTCGGCGGAGCGGAGGGAACCGTAGGGGCTCGGGCCGGTCTGGGCCGGGGCCGCGAACGAGGGGCGGGTCATGGTGAAGCCGAAGGCGACCGATCCGGTGCCGACGGCGGCGGCTCGCAGGACGTGGCGTCGTTGCATGGGGGGAGTTCCTTTGCGGACGAACTGGTGCAAGCTATCGCTGCTGCCCAATACGGTAGGGAATCCGGCGGGGCGCTGAGCCAATGCGACGCGTCGGGTCGGTGATGAATCGGCGGACGGGAGGTGAACGTCCCTCTCTCGATCCCGCCGGCGCGGCCGCGGGGTCCGATTAGACTCGAACGCGCACCTCCACAGGAAGGCGGACCATGCCAGCAGCGAACCCGGACCCGGCCGCGCCGAACAGCACGGCGGGCAGGACGGCCTTGATCACCGGGATCACCGGCCAGGACGGCTCCTACCTGGCTGAACTGCTGCTCGCCAAGGGCTATGCGGTGCACGGGATCGTGCGGCACACGTCGTCGCTCATCGCCAACACCTCGCGGCTCGACGCGGTCTATCAGGACCCGCACGAGTCGGAGCGCAAGCTGTTCCTGCACAAGGGGGACGTCACCGACGCCGGGATGCTGGTCAACCTCATCCGCGACATCCGGCCCGACGAGATCTACAACCTCGCCGCCCAGAGCCATGTGCGCGTCAGCTTCGACCTGCCCGAGTACACCGCGAACGTGACCGCGCTGGGGGCGATCCGGCTCCTGGAGGCGGTGCGCGCCAGCGGGATCGACACCCGGATCTACCAGGCGTCCACATCGGAGATGTTCGGGCTGGCCGCGCCGCCGCAGGACGAGACGACGCCGTTCCACCCGCGCAGCCCGTACGGGGTCGCGAAGGTCTACGCGCACTGGGCGACGGTGAACTACCGCGAGTCCTACGGCATGTTCGCCGCGAGCGGCATCGCGTTCAACCACGAGAGCCCGCGCCGGGGCGAGACGTTCGTGACCCGCAAGATCACCCGCGCCGTCGCCCGGATCGCGGCGGGCCTGGAGAAGCAGGTCTTCCTCGGGAACCTCGACGCGGTGCGCGACTGGGGCTACGCCCCGGAGTACGCCGAGGCGATGTGGCTCATGCTCCAGCACGACGAACCGGTCGACTACGTGATCGCCACCGGCAAACCGGCGACCGTCCGCGAATTCGCCGAGGCGGCCTTCGCGCACGCCGGGCTCGACTGGCGCGACCACATCGAGCACGACGACCGCTACGAGCGTCCCGCCGAGGTCCCCGAGCTCACCGGCAACCCGGCGAAGATCGAGCGCGAGATCGGCTGGAAGGCGAAGGTCCACTGGGACGAACTCGCGCGGATCATGGTCGACGCGGACCGGAGGGCGCTGCAGAGCGGCACCTGACCGGCGTCGCGATGCCGGCCTCGGACGCCGGAGACGCACGGGTCCGCCGGCGTCGCGGCCGGGGCCGGGGCCGGTAACGAGTCGAACATCGCGATCCGGAGCGCCCGCGCCGCCGGCGCGGTTACCATCGCGGGCATGACTGATCTCCGCGCACCGGTACAGCTCAACGACGGCGTCGCCATGCCCCGCATCGGCTACGGCACCTACAAGGTCGGTGACGACGAGGCCCAGGAGGCCGTCGCGACCGCCCTCGAGACCGGGTACCGGCTGATCGACACGGCCGAGATGTACGGCAACGAAGTGGGCGTGGGGCGCGCCATCGCCGCCTCCGGCGTGCCGCGCGAGGAGGTCTTCCTGACCACGAAGGTCTGGAACGACCACCACGGCGCCGACGCCGCCCGCGCCGCGCTCGAGGCCTCGCTGGAGCGCCTGGGCACCGACTACCTCGACCTGTACCTGATCCACTGGCCCTCCCCCAAGCAGGGCCTGTACCCCGAGACCTTCGCGGCGCTGCTCAAGGCCCGCGAGGAAGGGCTGATCCGCTCGGCGGGCGTCTCGAACTTCCTGCCCGAGCACCTCGAGCGCGTCTTCGAGGAGACCGAGACGTGGCCCTCGGTGAACCAGGTCGAGCTGCACCCGTACTTCAACCAGCCCGAGCTGCGCGCCTGGCAGGCCGAGCGCGGCATCGCCACCGAGTCGTGGGGGCCGCTCGGCCAGCGCACCGGCTCGGTCCTGGAGGAGCCCGCCGTCACGGCCGCGGCCGAGGCCCACGGGAAGAGCCCCGGCCAGGTGGTCATCCGCTGGCACCTGCAGAACGGCTGCATCGTGATCCCCAAGTCCTCCAAGGCGAGCCGCATCGCGGAGAACTTCGACGTGTTCGACTTCGCGCTGACGGAGGCCGAGATGGAGGCGATCGACGACCTGGAGACCGGGCGGCGCCAGGGCATCGACCCCGGCGGCGATGAGCGATGACGCCGGGGCGGCGGACGGCGCGGCGAGTCCCCCGAACCGACACGTCCCGTCCATTGCGCCAAGCGGCTTGGCAATCGCTTCCGCACTGAGTAGGCTCGCGCGCATGAGCGAACTGAGCACTGCGATCACCATGTCGGGCGGCGCCGAGATCCCGCGTTACGGCTACGGCACCTTCAAGATCGACGACGACCGGGCGCAGGCCGCCGTCGAGACGGCCCTCGCCACGGGCTACCGGCTCGTGGACACCGCGGTCGGGTACCAGAACGAGGTCGGCGTCGGCCGCGCCATCGCCGCGTCGGGTCTCAAGCGCGAGGACGTCTTCCTGACGAGCAAGACCTGGGACCACGGCTACGACGAGGTCCGCCGGAACCTCCGGGAGTCCCTGGAGCGCCTCGGCACCGACTACCTCGACCTGTACCTCCTGCACTGGCCGCGGCCGGCGGTCGACAAGTACGTCGAGTCCTTCCAGGCGCTGCTCGACGCGCGCGCCGAGGGCCTCATCCGCTCGGCGGGCGTCTCGAACTTCACGATCGAGCACCTCGCCCGCGTCGAGTCCGAGACCGGGGCCGCCCCGGAGCTCAACCAGGTCGAGCTGCACCCGTACTTCAGCCAGCCCGAGCTGCGCGCCTACCACGACGAGCACGGCATCGTCACCGAGTCGTGGGGTCCGCTGGCCCTGCGCGGCGGCGGGCTGTTCGACGAACCGGTCGTCCAAGCGGTGGCCGAGGCCCGCGGCCGGACCGTGGCGCAGGTGGTGCTCCGCTGGAACCTCCAGCGCGGCAACGTGGTCATCCCGAAGTCGGAGACGCCCGAGCGGATCCGCGAGAACTGGGAGGTCCTCGACTTCGCCTTGACCGATGAGGACCTCGCGAAGATCGACGCGCTCGACACCGGGAACCGCCAGGGCGGCGACCCGCTCGACGTCAACTGAGGCGACGCCGTGGCCGCCTCGCTCATCGCCCTGGTGCACAGCCCGCTCACCGGGCCGAGCGCCTGGACGCCGGTGGCCGAAGCGCTGCGGCGACGCGGACGGACCGTGGCGGCGCCGACGCTCACCGAAGCGATCGGCGCCGCCCCGTCGCACTACGGAGCCGTCGCGGCCTCGGCCGGGCGGCAGATCACCGAAGCGGTCCAAGGCGAGGCGGTGACGCTGGTGGCGCACAGCGGCGCGGGCGCCCTGCTCCCGGCCATCGCCGAGGCGACGCCGGGCGTCGTCGGCGCGGTGTTCGTCGACGCGCTGCTCCCCCACCCGGGCGAGTCCTGGTTCGCGACCGCGCCGGAGCCGCTGCGAGAACACGTGCGGGCCTTGGCCGAGGGCGGCCTGCTGCCGAAGTGGACGGACTGGTTCCCCCCGGAGGCGATCGCCGAACTCCTCCCCGACCCCCGACTGCGCGAACGGTTCAGGGCGGAACTGCCGCGCGTCCCGCTGTCGTACTTCGAGGAGGCGGCCCCCGAGTCGAAGGCCTGGCCGCCGCCGAGATGCGCCTACGTGCGCTTGAGCGAGGCCTACCGGGACCAGGCGGACGAGGCGGTCCGCCGCGGCTGGCGAGTCCACGCCGTCGAAGGCGACCACCTGTCGATCCTCACCGACCCGGAACCGGTCGCCGAGTTCATCGCCCGCTGGTGAGGCCGAGGCGGTCGGCCAGGGCGGCGACGCCGTCGATCACTTCGGGGCCCTGGACCAGGGCCGGGTCGTTGTGCCCGGACGCCTCCACCGCCACCACGGTGACCGGGGTTCCCGCCGATTCGGCGGCATCGGCGACCGCCCGGCTCTGGCCGGCGGGCACGACCTCGTCGGACTCGCTGTAGATCACCACCACCGGGGCCTCGTTGCCCGCCAGGTGCTCGGTCACGGCGAACTCGTCCCGCAGGAGCAGTCCCACCGGCAGGATCGGGTAGTGCTTCTGGCCGACGGCGGCGAGGTCGGTGAACGGCGAGCGCAGGACCAGGCCGCCGGGGTCGACCTGTGCGGCCAGCGCGGCGGCGACGCCCGCGCCGAGGCTCTCGCCGAACAGCAGGATCCGCTCGGCCGCGAATCGGGTGCGCAGGTGGTCCCAGGCGGCCGCGGCGTCCTGCGCCAAGCCCTCCTCGGCGGGCGAGCCGGGATTGCCGCCGTAGCCGCGGTATTCGAGCAGCAGGACCGTGAACCCCTCGGCCGCGAGCGACTGGCCGAGGCCGATCCTGTCGCCCCGGTTGCCGGCGTTGCCGGGGGCGACGAGCACCGCGGTCTCGCGGTCGGCGGCGGCGTCGGGCGCGAGTTCCCACGCGGTGAGGTCGAGCCCGTCGTCCGTGCGCAACGCGACCTCGACGACGCCTTCGGGCAGGGGCGGCGTGGCCTGGTCGGGGTGGTAGACGAGGGCCCGCTGGCCGAGCCAGGCGGCGAGGAGCACCAGCGCCCCGACGAGGAGGGCGATGACGGCGATGCGCGCGATCGCGGCCCACGGCATAAGGGCCATTATGCAGGCGACGGGCGGCTCGTGACGGCCGCATCGAACCGGAGGCCGGCTGCGTCAGCCTATGCCGTGGCGGACCGCCCACAGCGCGGCCTGGGTGCGGTCGGCGGCGTCGATGCGCCTGAGCAGGTTCGTGACGTGGGTCTTGACGGTCTTCTCCGAGACGCCGAGGGCCCGTGCGATCTGGCGGTTGGTCTGCCCTTTGGCGATCAGGCCGAGGACCTGACTCTCCCTCGGGGTGAGCGACGGGGTGGACGCGGCGTTGCCGTTGCCGCTCATGAGGCCCCGCATCGCGACGGGCGAGAGCAGCATCTGTCCGGCATGGACGGTGCGGATGGCGTTCGCCAGCGCGTCGGGGTCGATGTCCTTGTACACGAACCCGGCGGCTCCGGCGGCCATGGCGGCCGGGACGCGTTCGGCGTCGGTGGCCGAGGTGAGGACCAGGATCCGCGGGCAGTCGGCGGCCCGGGACCCGCCGCCGAGGCGTTCGAGGACGCCTTGGCCGTCGAGGCCGGGCATCTTGAGGTCGAGGAGGACCACGTCGGGCGCGAGGTCGTCGATGGCCTTCAGGGCCTCCTCGCCGTCGCCGGCCTCGCCGACGACGGCGAAGTCGGGTTCGAGTTCGAGGTAGCCGCGCAGGCCGCGGCGGACCACGGGGTGGTCGTCGACGAGCAGGAGTCGGATCTCAGCCACGGTCGGCCTCGCTCTCGTCGTCGGGGGCGCTGTCGAGGCGGAGGGTGACGACGGTGCCTTCGCCGGGGGCGGTCGCGAGGTCGAGGTCGCCGCCGAGGGCCTTGGCGCGTTCGCGCATCGAGAGCAGGCCGAGGCCGCGCGTGGCGGCTTCGGCGGCGTCGAAGCCGACGCCGTCGTCGGCGATCTCGATCCGGTCCGAGGCGATCATGATGCGGACGTGGGCGGCCTTGGCGTGCCGGAAGGCGTTGCCGAGGGCCTCCTGGACGAGCCGGAGCACTTCGACCTCGCCGTCCCGGGAGAGGTCCACCGGCGAGCGGACCTCGAAGGCGACCTCGGTGTCGTGCAGGCGGTCCAGGAGCGCGACATGGCGTCGGAGGGTCTCGACCAGGCCGTGGACGTCGAGGTCGGCGGGTCGCAGCTCGACGATGACGCCGCGCAGTTCGGTGATCGCCTCGGCCGCGAGCGCCTCGACCTCGCCGAGCCGCGCGACGGCGGCCCCGGGGTCGGTGTCGACGAGCTTGCAGGCGGCGCGGGCCGAGAGCCGCAGGGAGAAGAGGCGCTGCATGACCGCGTCGTGGAGTTCGCGGGCGAGGCGGTTGCGCTCTTCGACGACGGTGAGCTCGCGGCTGCGCTCGTACAGGCGGGCGTTGGTGATCGCGATGGCGGCGTGGGAGGCGAGCAGTTCGATGAGCTCGGTGTCGGCCTCGGAGAAGCCGGGCCTGCCGAGGTCGTTGGTGAGCACCACGATGCCGAGGATCCGGTCGCCGTCGAGGATGGGGACGCCGAGGAGCGCGGCCATGGCCGGGTGGGCCTTGGGCCACCAGCGGTAGCGGGGGTCGCGGCGCAGGTCGTCGAGGCGGATCGGCTCGGTCTCGGTGAGGATCGCGGCGAGCATGCCGTGCTGGCGCGGGAGCGGCCCGATCTTCAGGCGCTGCTCCTCGCCGATGCCGTCGGTGATGAACTCGGCGAAGCCGCCTTCGTCGTCGGGGATGCCGATCGCGGCGTAATCGGCGCCGACCAGGCGCCGGGCCGAGGAGACGATCACTTCGAGCACCTGGCGCACGGACAGGTGCCGGGTGATCGCGCCGACGGCCGCCGACACCTCGTGCAGCAGCGCGGCGGGCTCCGAGAAGGACGCCGCAGGGGCGGGTCCCGTCGAAGCGGGCCCCGCAGGAGCGGGTTCGGCCGAATGGGAGGCGGTCACGCTGCGAATATAGTCCACGAAGCGGCCGCCGGGCCTCCGTCGCTGGTCCTAGGACCTGCGGAGCAGGACGGACCGCGACCTCAGCCGGAGGCGTCGCGGCGCGGGCGGCCATAGCGTGGGGTCATGAACGACATGCTGCTTCCGCAAGTGCACGACCGCACCGCCATCGTCACCGGGGCCTCGGCGGGCCTCGGCGAGGCCCTCGCCGAGCGCCTGGCCGCCTCGGGCTGGGACCTGGTCCTGACCGCCCGGGGCGGCGAGCGTCTGGCGGCGGTCGCCGATCGGCTCGGCGCCCGGTACCTCGCCGGGGACGTCCGCGATCCCGGCCACCGCGAGGCCCTGGTGGCGCTGGCCGGCGACCGGCTCGACCTGCTCGTCAACAACGCGTCGACGCTGGGCGAAGTGCCGCTGCCCCGGCTGAGCGCGGCCGACCTGTCGGTCTGGCCGCGCCTGTTCGACGTGAACGTGGGGGCTCCGATCGCCTTGGCGCAGCAGGCGCTCCCGGTGCTGCGCGAGCGCGGCGGGGCGATCGTCAACATCACTTCGGACGCCGCGACCGGGCCGTACGCGACGTGGGGCCCGTACGGGGCGACGAAGGCCGCGCTCGACCAGCTGTCGAACGTGCTCGCCGCCGAGGAGCCCGCCGTCGCGGTGTGGGCGATCGACCCCGGCGAGATGGCGACGGGGATGCTGGCCGACGCGGTCGGCGAGGCCGACGCCGCCGAAGCGGATCCGCCCGCGACGGCCGCCGAGGCGATCGTCTCCATGATCGGGGCCCGATGGTGCACCTGCGACCGCGGCGCCCCCCAGAGCGGGCGCTACCTCGCCCGCGAGCACGCCGCGCTGCACACCCACACGTACGAGGAGGCACGGCCGTGAGCACCACGTTGACGTCCCCGTTCGAGTTCGCGCTCGACGCGGCCCTGGAGGCCGACCAGCCCGCGGAGGTCCGCGGCGCCTCCCGGTCGGACGTGCGGCTGCTGGTGTCGGACAAGGCGACCGGCGCGATCGCGCACCGGCACTTCGAGGACCTGCCGAGCCTGGTGCGCCCCGGGGACCTGCTCGTGGTCAACAACTCGACCACGCTCCCGGCGGCCGTGCCGACCCGGCAGGGTTTGGGGGTCCACTTCTCGTCCACGCGACCCGACGGGTCGTGGCTGGTGGAGCTGCGCGACCGCGGCAAGCCCTACCTCGGCGAGGCGCCGGGCGGGATCGTGGACCTCCCCGGCGGGGTGGCGCTGCGTCTGGAGCGGTGGTTCGGCAAGCGGCTGTGGGTGACGCGGCCGCCGGTCGAGTCGGTGCCGGAGTACCTCGCGCGGCACGGCAGGCCGATCCGTTATTCGTACCTCGACCGCGCCTGGCCGTTGAGCGCCTACCAGACCGCCTTCGCCACCGTCCCCGGCTCAGCCGAGATGCCGAGCGCGGCAAGGCCGTTCACGCCGGAGATCGTCACGAGGCTGGTGTCGGCCGGCGTCGGGATCGCCCCGATCACGCTCCACACCGGGGTCGCGTCGCTCGAGAGCGACGAGGACCCGTACCCGGAGTGGTTCGAGGTCGGCGAGTACACGGCGCGGGCGGTGAACGCGGCGAGGGCCGCGGGGGCCCGCGTGATCGCCGTCGGCACGACGGCGGTCCGGGCCTTGGAGAGCGCCGTGGTCGACGGCCGGGTCGTGGCGGCCTCGGGCCACACCGACCGGATCGTGTCGCGCGCGAACCCCGTGGCGGTGGTCGACGGCCTCCTCACGGGTTTCCACGAGCCGCGATCGACGCACCTCTCGATGCTGGAGGCGATCGGGGACACCGATCTGCTGCGCGAGTCCTACACGGCCGCGATCGGAGCCCGCTACCTCTGGCATGAATTCGGCGACGTCCACCTCATCGCGTGAGGCGCGGGCCGCCGGGGCCGGGCCTCCGGTCTCGGCAGTACGCGCAGGTCGGGCACGCAGTAGCATGGACGTGTGGTGCATCCAGTGGGACCCGCGATGGGCGACGGGCCGAAGCGCCGGGCGCGCTTGGCGATTCCCGACTCGCCTGTGGTCGCCGTGGTCACGGCGCTGATCACGCTGGCCTTCGCGGTGGTCCTGTTCCTCACGGCGCTGCCCGGCGAGGAGCGCGTGCTCTATTACGAGGGCCGCGAAGTGAGTCCGGGCGCGGTCTGCGAGGTCACCGGCGCCGACGGCGAGACCGAGCACCGCGCGTGCGCCGAGGTCGGCGAGGTCGAGACCCGGCCCACGGGCTGGAGCGTGCCGTCGGTCGTGATCGCCGCGGTCCTCGCCGGACTCGCCGGTGTAGTCCTCGCCGGCGTCCCGAAGCAGCTCAGGGAGCACCGCGCGGAAGAGGCCGCCAGGTTGGCGCGCCTCACCGACGAGGACTTCAAGCGTTAGTCGACGTAGATGTCCGGCTGGAAGTCGGTCTGGCCCGGGACGACGGCGTAGCCGCTCAGGTCGGTGATCCCCTCCGCCGCCAGGAGGTCCTCCACCAGGACCGCGTTGCCGGTGTAGGCGTCGGGGTCCTTCGCGAGGATCGCCACCGCGGCGTCGGCGACGATCTCGGGTTTGCGGCTGCGGTCGATCATGGGCTGCCCGCCGAGGGCGAACTCCACGGCGGCCGTGGCGATGGTCGTCTTGGGCCACAGGCAGTTCGCGGCGATGCCCGGTTCGGTCTGGGCCGCGCCGAGGGTCATGATCGTCATGCCGTACTTGGTGGCGGTGTAGGGCCCGCCCTCGAACCACCGGGCGTCGGTGTTCAGCGGCGGGCTGACGGTGAGCAGGTGGGCGTGGTCGGAGCCGCGCAGGTACGGCAGGGCGGCGCTGATGGTGGCGAAGGTGCCGCGCAGGTTGACGCCGGCGATGAGGTCGAACTTCTTCAGGCTCATCTCGCCGATGCCCGTGATGTCGAGCGCCGAGGCGTTGTTGACGCAGATGTCGAGTCCGCCGAACGCGGCCGCGGCGGTGTCGACGGCCTCGCCGACGGCCTCGGCGTCGCGCAGGTCGCCGACGATCGGGAGCGCCTGGCCTCCGGCCGCTTCCACGGCCTTCGCGGTCTCGTAGACCGTGCCGGGCAGTTTCGGATGGGGCTCGCCGGTCTTGGCGAACAGCGCCACCTTCGCTCCGGCCGCGCCGAGCGCGACCGCGATGGCCGCGCCGATGCCGCGGCTGGCGCCGGTGACGAATGCGGCCCGCCCGTTGAGCGCCTGAGTGTTGACGGCTCGCTCCATTGCTCTGCCTCCAAGTGTTCGGTGTCACCCGAATACTACTAGCCGGTAACTTCCGGGGGAAGCCCGCTCGGCCCGACACTCCGGATTCCTTGCTGAACGGAAGCTGAGAGCCCGTCCAGAACTCGCGTGGAAACGATCGCGAACCCTTTCAGCGGCACAAACGGTGCAATAGGCTGGCCGGGCGATCGAAACGCGGCACGCGGGCAACCGAAGCGCGCCCGCACGAGTACTTAGGAGCGGTGGATGACTTCGACCAGCGGGCCGGCCGGGGCCACACCGCCTGCGGTGCCGCTCCGGGGAGACGGGTCCCCGGCGCGCCTCCTCGTCGTCGACGACGAGGAGAGCCTGGCCGATCTGCTGGTCGAAGCCCTCTCGTTCCAGGGGTACGAGGTCACCGCCGCCCGCTCGGGCACCGAGGCGCTCACCGCCGTCGAGGAGACGCGCCCCGACCTGGTGATCCTCGACGTGAACATGCCCGGACTCGACGGCTTCAGCGTGGCCGACCGGCTGCGCGCCTCGGGCGACGAGACCCCCATCATCTTCCTGACCGCGCGGACCGCGCCCGACGACCTGCGCGACGGCTTCGGCTCCGGCGGCGACGACTACCTGATGAAGCCGTTCCGGCTCGAAGAGCTGTCGCTGCGCGTCTCGGCGGTGCTGCGCCGCACCCTCGGCAAGGAGTCGGCCTCCTCGCGCGGGAACGACACGGTCGCCGTGGCCGACCTCCTCCTCGACCTCGCCGCCCACCAGGTGACGCGCGGGGGCAGGACGATCGACCTCTCCCCCACCGAGTTCCGGCTGCTGCGGTACCTGGCGGCGAACACCGGCCGCGTCGTGTCCAAATCGGAGCTGCTGCGGCAGGTGTGGGGCTACGACTTCGAGACCGAGTCGAGCCTGGCCGAGACCTACGTGTTCTACCTGCGCCGCAAGCTCGACAAGCTCGGGCCGCGCCTCATCCACACCGTCCGGGGCGTCGGCTACATGCTGCGCCCGCCGCAGGGATAGTCCGTGGCCATCAGGACGAAGATCGCCGCGGCCATGGCGGTCCTGCTCATCGTGGCCGTGAGCATCATCGGTTTCGTCACGGTCCAGACCGTCTCGAACCACCTGATCGACCAGGTGGACCACAAGCTGCGCGGGCTGATCGAGCAGGGCGGCATCCGCTCGGACCCCACCACTCCGGACCGCGTCCCCTACAACGAGTTCGCCGTCATGATCTTCGACGAGGGGGGCGAGTTCGTCCTCGCCGCCCCCGCCGGCTACAAGGCCGCCCCCTACTCGCTGCCCGACGTCGCCTCCCCGCCGAGCGAGAGCGGGTACTTCACGGTCGACAGCGCCGACGGCCGGATGACGTACCGGGCCGTGACGCTGGCCGACATCGACGCGACGGTCAACGACGTCGACGGGACTTACACCATCGTGGTCGCCACCTCGATGGAAGGCGTCGAGGCGACCTCCGCGACGCTGACCAAGACCGTGGTGATCACCGGCGTCGTCGTCGCCGCCATGGGGATCCTGGCCGCCTGGATCATCACCCGCCGCGGCCTGCGCGTGGTCGACCACATGGTCGCCGACGCCGAGACGGTCGCCTCCGGGCACATCGGCCACCGCATCACCGCCGCCGACCCGCACACCGAGATGGGCCGGCTCTCCTCGGCGCTCAACCGGATGGTCTCGCGCCTGACCGACGCGATCGCCGAACGGGACCGCCAGCACGGGCGGCTGCGGCAGTTCGTGGCCGACGCCGGGCACGAGCTGCGCACCCCGCTGACGGCCATCGGCGGCTACGTCCAGCTCTACCAGTCCGGCGCCGCCGCCCAAGGCGAGAAGCTCGACCGGGCCATGGACCGGATCGGCAGCGAGAACGCGCGACTGGCGAAGCTCGTCGACGACCTCATGGTCCTCTCGCGACTCGACGAGGAGGTCGGCGGCGACCGCGAACTCGTCGAGCTCACCCAGCTCGCCCAGGACGCCGTGGACGACTCCGAGGTCGCCGACCCGACGCACCCCGTGACCCTCCATGCGGCGCAGGCGGTCACGGTCGTCGCCAACGAGGGGCAGCTCCGGCAGGTGCTCGTGAACCTCCTGACGAACGCCCGCGTCCACACCCCGTCCGGGACGGCCATCGACGTCTCGGTCGAGGTCGACCGCGGCTGGGCCGTCATGCGCGTCCGCGACCACGGGCCGGGCATCCCCGCCGAGCACCGCCAGAAGGTCTTCGACCGGTTCTACCGGGCCGATCCCTCGCGCTCGCGCGCCACCGGCGGCTCCGGCCTCGGACTGTCCATCGTGTCCTCGATCGTGGCCGCCCACGGCGGCCGGATCGACCTCGAGAGCGAAGAGGGCCAAGGCACCCGGATCGACGTGCGGCTGCCGGTCGCGCGCCTCGAATAAGCGGTCAAGGGAGCGGCCCGAGCGGTCCCGGGAGTGGCGCGCGTCGATGCCGCCGCCCTCGCTCGGTCTTCGCCGCGGTGGTCCTCGCCCTCGCGCCGCCGGGCCTGGCCGACGCCGGGATCCAGTCGGGCACGATCGCGTTCGCCGTGGAGTGCGGCGCTCAGGCCACGGCCGCGACCGGTGCCAGTGCCTTCGGGATGACCAAGGGCGTGCCGGTCTCGGGGTCGTCGATGATCCGGCACGGCAGGTCGAAGACCCGGTGCACGGTCTCGGCGGTGACGATCTCGGCCGGGGCGCCCTCGGCGACGACCGCGCCGTCGCGCATCGCGATGAGGTGCGTGGCGTAGCGCGCGGCCTGGTTGAGGTCGTGGAGCACCGCCACGAGGGTGCGGCCCTCGCGGTGGAGCTTCGCGCACAGGTCGAGGACCTCGATCTGGTGCGTGATGTCGAGGAACGTGGTCGGCTCGTCCAGGAGCAGCAGCGGGGTCTGCTGCGCGAGGACCATCGCGATCCACACGCGCTGGCGCTGACCGCCGGAGAGCTCGTCGACGCCGCGGCCGGCGAGCTCGGTGATGTCGGTGGCGGCCATGGCCTCGGCCACGACCTCCTCGTCCCGGTGCGACCACTGGCGCAGGATCCCCTGGTGCGGGTACCGGCCGCGGGCCACGAGGTCGGCGACGGTGATCCCGTCGGGCGCGACCGGGGACTGCGGCAGCAGGCCGAGGCGGCGAGCGACGGCGCGGGTGGGCTGGGAGTGGATGTCCTTGCCGTCGAGCAGGACGTGCCCGGCGGTGGGCTTGAGCATGCGCGCCAAGGCCTTCAGGAGGGTCGACTTGCCGCAGGCGTTGGGGCCGAGGATGACGGTGAACTCCCCTTCGGGGACGTCCACGTTCAGTCCTTCGCTGATGGCGACGCGGCCGTATCCGATCGTGGCGTCCTGCACCTGGAGCGGACTCTGCGATGCGGTCAAGACATGACCCCCTTCTTGCGGTGAGCGATGAGCAGCCAGATGAGGTAGGCGCCGCCGACCACGCCGGTGACGACCCCGGTCGGCAGTTGGCGGTCGCCGATCCCGGCCACCGCGACCGCGTCGGCCGCGGTGACGATGAGCGCGCCGATGATCGCGGCGACCGTGAAGCTGCGGGTCGAACCGGTGAGCCTGGCGGCGATGTGCGGGGCGGCGAGCGCGACGAACGCGAGCGGCCCGGAGACGGCGACGGCCCCGGCGGTCAGCACCGAGGCGACCACGAGCGCGACGACGCGGGTGCCGGTGACGCCGACGCCCAGGCCCGTCGCGGTGGCCTCGCCGAGGCGCAGCGCGTCCAGGCCCCGGGAGAGGAGCACGATCGCGAGCACTCCGGCGGCCAGGACGAACGCCACGGTCCGGGCCTGCTCCCAGTCGCGGCCCGAGAGGTCGCCGGTGAGCCAGTAGACCGCGCGGAACGCGTCCACGATGGTGGTCCGGGTGAGCAGGTAGCCGTTGATCCCGGCGAGGATCGCGGCGACGCCGATGCCCACGAGCACGAGCCGGTACCCGGACGGGTCGCCGCCGCGGGTGAGCGACCAGATGAGCATCCCCGTCGCGAGCGCGCCGATCGCGGCGAACGCGGCGGTGACCTGGAGGCCCGCGTCGGTGAGGACGATCGCGATGAGCGCGCCGGACGTCGCGCCCTGAGTGAGGCCGAGGATGTCGGGGCTGCCGAGGGCGTTGCGGGTGAGGTTCTGGAACAGGGCCCCGGCCAGGCCCATGCACGCCCCGACGGCCAGGCCCGTGGCGAGGCGCGGCAGGCGCAGGGTCCAGAGGATGAACTCGTCGCCCTTGGTGCCTTCACCGATCAGGGCGGCCCAGACGCGTTCGAGGCCGAGCGCGGTCGAACCGGTCGCGGCCGACCACATGGCGATCGCGACGAGCGCGGCGAGCGAGCCGAGGATCGCGGCGAGCGTGCGGTGGCGCAACCGGATCGAGTAGCCGCCCGCGCGGACGACCGTGGCGCGACCGCCGGGCCGGAGGGGAGTCGACACCGTGGTCACAGGCGGGCCACCTTCCTGCGGCTGACGAGGTAGAGGAAGAACGGGCCGCCCGCGACGGCGCAGACGATGCCGACCTGGACTTCGGCGGGCCGGGCGACGACGCGGCCGAGCACGTCGGCGGCCATGAGGAACGCCGCGCCCGAGAGCATCGAGTACGGCAGGACCCAGTTCTGGTCCGGTCCGGTGAAGGCCCGCACCACGTGCGGGACGACGAGGCCGACGAAGACGATCGGACCGCACACGGCCGTGGCCGTCCCGGCCAGGACGGTGATGACCGTGATGCCGGCGACGCGCAGGACCCGCGGGTCCACGCCCAGGCCGGTCGCGGTCGCGTCGCCGAGGGCGAGGGCGTTCAGCGGGCGGGCGAGCAGGACGCCGATGAAGGCGGCGCCGCCGATGAGGAGCACGACCGGGACCATCGGGGCGACATGGGCGTTCACGAGCGAGCCGACCGACCAGAACCGCATCTGCTCCAGGGTGGCCGCGTCCATGAGCTGGATCGCCGAGACGTACGCGTACCCGGCGGCGGTGACCGCGGCGCCGGCCAGCGCGAGCCTCGCGGGGGTCGCGCCGGCGGCCCCCGCGATGAGGTAGCAGCCGACGGCGGCGACCGCGGCGCCGACGAAGGCGAAGCCGATGGTCTCGCCGAATCCGAAGGAGCCCAGGAAGAACGAGGCGGTCACGACGGCGGCGGCGGCGCCGGTGTTGACGCCGAGGAGGCCCGGGTCGGCGAGGGGGTTGCGGGTCATGGCCTGCATGAGCGCCCCGGCGAGGCCGAGGGCGGCCCCGGCGGCGAGGCCGAGGACGGTGCGCGGCAGGCGCAGTTCGGTGACGACCGGGTAGGACTCGGAGGTCGCGTCGGTGAGCCCGGCCCAGACCTGGCCGAGGTCCATCGCGCGGGAGCCGACGGCGATGCTGAGGACCGTCAGGACGGCCAGCGCGGCGACGAGGGCGAGGAGACCCAGGAGGCGGCGAGCCATGGGCGAGCGGGGGACGGACTCGCCTGCGACCCTTGGCGAGTCGAGCGTCGGGGCCGGCACCCTGGCGCTGTGGGCGGTTGACAAGTGCGATCTCCGGAGGGATAGTGGCTGCGGTTTTGTTTAGGCTAACCTAACCGCGATCGCCCCGCTACGATCCCTCACCTTCTGAAGGAGTTCCCCGTGCCACTTCACGCTCGTCCCCCCGCCCCGGGCCGCCTCTCCCGCCGCGGCCTGTTCGCGGTCGGCGGCGGCCTCGGCGCCGCCTCCGTGCTGGCCGCCTGCGGCCCGGACGCGGATGCCGGGGACGAGGACGGCGGCGCGTCGGGGTCGTTCTCCTTCGTCGACGAGCGCGACCAGACCGCCGTCGAGCTCGACCGGATCCCGAGCACGGTGGTCGCCTTCACCGGCCTGGGCGCCGCACTGTACGACTACGGGGTCGAGGTCGCGGCCGTGTTCGGGCCGACGACGCTCGCCGGCGGGTCCCCCGACATCCAGGCCGGGCGGATGCCCGTCGACGGGCTCACCGTCCTGGGCAACGCCTGGGGCGAGTTCGACGTCGAGCAGTACGCGCAGCTGAACCCCGAACTCCTCGTCTCCCACTACTACGACGGCTTCGACCTGTGGTTCGTGCCCGAGGAGCGCCTTGAGGAGGTCGAGTCGCTCGCACCGGGCATCGGCATCGAGGTCTCCCAGCCCGCATTGGACCAGATCATCGACCGCCACGCGGCCCTCGCCCAAGCGCTCGGAGCGGATCTCAGCTCCGACGAGAACGTCGCGGGGATCGAGCGCTTCGGCGCGGCGATGGCGTCGATCTCGGATGACTACTTCGAAGTCCAGATGTCCACCGGCCATGAGTACAAGGCGATGGCCGTCGGCGCGTGGCCCGACGGCCTGTACGTCGCCGACCCCTCCGCCTTCAACCTGCTCGCGAAGAGCGTCGAACTCGGGGTCGACTTCGTCGTTCCGGAAAACCCCGACCAGAACGGCTACTGGGAGCTCCTCTCCTGGGAGAACGTCGACAAGTACGAGGCGGACGTGATCTTCCTGGACCGGCGCACCGGCAACATCCCGGCCGAGGAGCTGCTCGCCGAGTACCCGACCTGGGCGGCGCTTCCGGCCGTCGCAGCCGGGCAGGTGTACAGCTGGAATGCCGAGCCGGTGTACTCGCATGTCGGCGGCGCGGTCGAACTCGAGGCGATCGCGGAAGGGCTCGCGACCGGGAGGCCGCTCCGCTTCCTGAACGACTGAGCAGTGGCCGGCGCCACGCGACGACCCCAGTTCATCAAGCCCGGATCCGTTTAGGTTAGCCTAACCTCCATTCGGTCGGGCCGCGCCCGCGGACGGTTCCGACCCGGCCCTCACCTGCCCTTCGACAAGGAGACACACATGGCTTTCGATGCCGACAGCGTCAAGTTCGGCCGACGCGGCCTGCTCGCGGGCGGTGGCGCCCTCGGCCTCACGGGCGCGCTCGCCGCCTGCGGCGCGGGCGACGACGAGGACGGCGGCAGCGCCGAGCGGACCGACCCCTGGTCCTTCACCGACGACCAGCCGGCCACGGTCGAGCTCCCCGCCACCCCCACCAAGATCGTCGCGTTCACCGGCATGGCCGCCGCGCTGTACGACTTCGGCATCGAGGTCCCGGCCGTCTTCGGCCCCACCACCAACGAGGACGGCACCGCCACCAGCCAGGCCGGGAACCTCCCCGTCGCCGACCTGGAGGTCTTCGGCAACGTCTTCGGCGAGTTCGACGTCGAGGCCTACGCCGCCTGGGGCCCCGAAGTGCTCATGACGCACTACTACTACGACCCGGCGACCCTCTGGTACGTGCCCGAGGAGCGCAAGGACGAGATCACGAGCCTCGCCGAGGTCACCGCCCTCAACGTGGACGACGGCGCGAACACGCTCGACCAGATCATCGGCCGGCACGCCGAACTGGCCGAGTCCCTCGGCGCCGACCTCGCCTCCGAGTCCAACGCCGCCAACAAGGAGCGCTACGACGCGGCCGTCGAGGCCCTCCGGGAGGCCGCCGCCGCGAACCCGGTGACCGTGCTCGCCTGCTCGGCCGCCGCCGAGACGTTCTACGCCTCGAACCCGGCCATGGGCAACGACATGCGGTTCTTCACCGAGCTGGGCGTCGACTTCGTCGTCCCCGACGCGCTCGACGAGTCCACCGGCGGCTACTACGAGACCCTCTCGTGGGAGAACGCCGACAAGTACCCCGCCGACATCCTCTTCCTCGACTCGCGCGTCCAGGCCCTCCAGCCGGAGGCGCTCACCGACTTCCCCACCTGGAACGCGCTCCCGGCCGTCCAGGAAGGCCAGATCGTCGGCTGGGAGGCCGAGCCGATGTACGGCTACGGTCTCGCCGCCGCCTCCATCGAGGCCCTCGCCGAGGCGATCACGAACGCGAAGAAGCTGTCCTAGCGGCTTCGAGAGACCGCAGCTGAAGAACGCCGAGTGAGAAAGGGCGGGCCCTCGCGGACCCGCCCTTTCGCCTGCTCGCTCGTGCTACTTGATGTCGAAGACGACGACTTCGGGGTCGTGGTCGGAGACGCCGTAGTTGCCGTACGCGGGCTCCTCGCCGAACTCGTACGCGTCGGCCGGGTAGTCCGAGTTGATGTGCGCGGACACCGCGGACTCGACCTCGCGCAGCAGCTGCGGGGACGCCCACATCTGGTCGAGCGTCTGGGCCTGGCCCATGTAGGTGTACGTGTAGGCGGCCTCGGGGTGGTCCTCCAGCATGTAGTCGTACAGGTTGGTCAGACCCGAGTCCTCGTAGAGGCCGGCGAGCTGGTCGGACGGGCCGACCCAGTCCCGAGCGATCCGCTGGCCCTCCGCGAACGGGTCGTCCGGGCGCGGGAAGACGTTGAGGTCGCCGCCCGCCAGGACCTTCGCCTTGCGATTGTGGTCGAGGATCGCGGCGCTGACGGCCGCGAGGTAGTTCGCCTGCTCGGTGCGGTGCAGCACGCGGTTGTTCGGGCCCGAGGAGAAGTGGTTGTTGATCAGGAAGATCTCCTCCACGCTGCGGCCGTGCTTGTCCTTGAGGTGGAACTTCGCGACCTGCGTCGGGCGACTGAAGACGTCGTAGCCGTTGCAGGCGTAGACGCCCGAGCCGGTGCACCGGTCGAGGACCTCCTGCGGCAGCGCCGCGTTGAGGGCCTTCGGGTTCTCGACGTCGGCGTTGATCTCGTCGGCCTCGGTCGGGTACTCGACCTCCGGCTCGGCCCCGAACACCGGGTCCCAGCCCTTCACCTTCGACAGGCCGGCCAGCTTGGGCTGGTACAGGAAGCCGGTCATGATGCCGCGGGTGTCGGCCGAGTCGAGGTCGCCGACCGCGTTGTAGGTCGGGCCGCCGTGCTCGGCGATGAGGAGCGCCAGCTCCTGCAGCGAGTCGGGCGCGCCGTCGCGGTGCTCGTTCGCGTCGCCGGTGTTCACCAGGTCGCACACGAGGCGGTCCTGGCCGAGGTCGGAGCGCTTCGTCCACTCGGGATTGACCGAGCACACGTCCTGGGCCTCGCCCTCCTGGGTCATGAGGATCGCCGGGCTGTGCAGGTCGTCCACGATCTGGGCGGCCTCGCGCTGCATGCGGGCCTCGTACTCGTCGTAAGCGGCGGGCACGTAGTCGAAGGGCGGGTTCACGTTGCCCTCGGGGTCCTCCGGGTCGGTGCAGCCGGGGTCGCCGGCGAAGTCGCACTCGGAGTTCGGGTTGTCGCGGGTGTCGTAGAGGTTCTCGATGTTGTACGAGGCGACCGCGGCCTCGTGCTTGCCCGCGGGCTCGACCGGCTCGTTCTCGGCCGGCTCCAGGCCGCCTTCGAGCGCCAGGTCCTCGGCGACCTCGATGGCGTACTTCGCGAACGAGAGGTAGACGCCGCCGGTGTTCGCCTCGGTGATGACGTCGAAGGTCTTGGCCGGGGCGATGATCGACTGCGTGTCGCCCTCGGTCGCCCGGATGCCCAGGTCGCCCATGACGAAGAGGTAGCCGTTGCCGTCGTCGAACGCGCCCTCGACGGTGTCGAGCGGATGGGCGTCGCGGAAGGCGCGGCCCGCGTAGCCGTCCTGCTGGGCCGCTGCGCTGTCGCCGCGCATGGCCCAGACCTCGCCGCCGCTGGAGTACACGTCGCGCCCGGCGGTGACCACCGAGTCGGCCGGGACGGTCATCTGCATGCCGAGGTGGCGGCGGAAGTACTCCTTCGACGCCGTGGCGTCGTTCGGCGGATCGACTTCGACCGCGGCCACCTCGGCGAGCGGGTCGAGGCCCGTCTCGACCACGTCGTAGACGAAGGTGGAGCCGCCGCTGAACTGGATGTTCCCGAAGTAGGAGCCGACCACGGCGCGCACCACGATCTCGTCGCCCACCGTCACGGTCCAGTTCGCGCCCAGCTCGGACTGCGCGGGCGAGCCGTTGAGGGTGCGGACCGTCGTGTACCGGTTGTTGAAGACGAAGATGCCGTCCGAGGAGTTCGGGTCGCCGTCCGTCGCGTCGGCGCGCTCCTGGAGGAAGAAGCCCCGGTTGCCGGAGGGGTCCAGGGTCTCCTGGGTGACGACGCCCTGCACGTACACCGTCTTGCCGGCCAGGGGGGAGGAGAAGTCGGTGTCGCCGTCGGCGATGGAGCCCTGGACTTCGCCGATGTGGACGATGTCGGTCTGGGCGTTGGCCTGCGAGGCGAACGCGAATCCGGCGGCGCCGATGAGCACCGCGCTCGCGGCCGCGGCCGCGAGTCTGGCTCGTCGTCTGAGGGACTGCACAGGAAGACTCCAATGCTGTTCGTATGGGACCTCGGCGCGCGAAGGCGCCTGAGGCGGGATGACGGGGGCGGTCTTCACTCAACCGCAACCGCGGGTCGAAAGCAAGGCTTCCAAGTGAATTCCTCGTATCATCCCATGTCTCAGTGCGGAGGGTCCCGGACGACGGAAGGCGGGGCTCCCGAAGGAACCCCGCCTCACTGCGGTCGTGCAGGTCCGGCTAGTGCCGGCCGTGCCTGGGCGTGTAGTAGTCCGGCACCGTGACGTCGCCGAAGTCCATGTCCGAGCCCATGTAGAAGCTCGTGTACTGCGGCTGGTTGTAGGTGGTCTGCTGGTTCGCGACCCCGACCCGGTACTGCGGGTCGTGCATGAGCGTGAACAGCTTGTGGTCGGTGACCTCGGTCGACAGGTAGACGCGGATCGCGCTGGAGTCGGTGGTGCGCACCAGCAGCTCCTCGCGCCAGTCGCCGAGCACGTCGGCCACCAGGCCGGGGTTGCCCTTCGACCAGTTGTTGGTCAGCGTCCCCGCCGCGTCCAGGACCACGCCGTCGGTGTAGTCCCGGATGGTCGTCTCCTCGATCACGTCGGTGGCGGCGCCGTGGACGAGCTGCGTGGTCAGGTCGGCGGACCAGCGGATGCTCATGTTGGTGCCGGGCGTCGGACCCTCCAGCGGCTCACCGGTCGCGGTGAAGACGCCCTCGGAGGCCCCGCCGGGCGGCAGCGAGGCCCACGCCTCGAAGCCCGGGACCGACGGGTCGATGTCGCCGACCATGCCGCGGCCGGTGTCGCGGCCGGTGTAGCCGCCCCACAGGACCTCCCCGGTCTCGGCGTCGCGCATGGCGTAGCCGTAGGGCGCCCATCGGCCGCCTTCGTGGACCGTGAAGATCTCCAGCCCCTCACGATCGGGGTCGAAGTCGCCGACGTGCTCGGCGTCGCCGTGGCCGAGCTTCGCCAGAGCGCCCGGGTTGCCCGAGCCCTCGGGCATGGTGTCGTAGGAGGAGTACAGCAGCGAGCCGTCGTCGTCCAGGGTCGCCGACCCGTAGACGATCTCCTGCTTGCCGTCGCCGTCCACGTCGGCCGCGCTCAGCGAGTGGAAGCCCTGCGTCGTCAGCGTCCCCCACTCGGGGTCGGGGCCTTCGACGCCGTGCGGGCCGTCGTTGAACGGGTTCGACATCGGCGCGTGCCCCGAGTCGGCGAGCCAGCGCTGCTCGAGGTTGCGGCCGTCCCAGTCGATCGCGGTGATGGTCGCCCGCGTGTAGTAGCCCCGGGCGAAGATCGCCGTGGGGCGCTCGCCGTCCAGGTAGGCCACGCCCGAGAGGAACCGGTCGACCCGGTTGCCGGGCTCGATGCGGGACATGGCGTAGTCGCCCCAGAGGAGCCCGTCGTCGCCGCGCTCGACCGGGAAGTCGATGGTGTCCATCTCCAGGCCGGTGCGGCCGTTGAACACCGTCAGGTACTCCGGCCCGCTCAGGATGAAGCCCTCGAAGTTCCGGAGCTGGTTCCGAGTGGAGCGGGCGGGCGCGTAGACGTCGATGAAGTGGTCGGCGAGGGTCTCCGCGTCCTCCTGGGACAGCGGATACGAGAAGTCGAACTGCTCGTCGGCCCCGAGCGCCGCCTCGATGGTCGCAGGCCAGTCGCCGTTGACGACCTCGGGGTGCTCGTGCCACCCCATGAACATGGAGACGAGGTGGTCGTAGTAGCCCTCGGCGGAGAGCCGGTAGTCGTCCTCGTGGGTGACCCCGGCCTCGACGTCGTCGGAAGGCAGGGTGATGAACCGCTCCTTGCCGCCCCGGACGTACGAGGTGGACTTCGTCCCGGGAGCGGTCTTGAGCATGACCTCCGAGATGCCGTCGCCGTCGAAGTCGTAGACGTCGAACTGGGTGTAGTGGGCGCCGGCCCGGATGTTGACGCCGAGGTCGATCCGCCAGAGGAGGTCGCCCTCCTGGGTGTAGGCGTCGAGGTAGACGGGGCCGGTGTAGCCGACCTGGGAGACGTCCCTGGAGTTGGAGGGGTCCCACTTGACGACGTACTCGTAGTCGCCGTCGCCGTCGAGGTCGCCGGGGCTGATGTCGTTGGCGCGGTACTCGTAGGCCTCCCCGGCAGGCGTGACCCCGTCGGCGGGCTTCTGCAGGGGGATGTCGAGATAGCCCTGCGACCAGGGCTTGACGGAGGCGGAGACGTCCGTCGGCCATCCCCGCTTGTGGGCGACGACCCGGTACTTCGAGTCCGCGGTGCCCGCGGCGTCGAGGAAGTTGGTCGAGTCGCTGACGGTGGCGATCTTCTTGCCGTCGCGGTAGACCTTGAACGTGGCGCCGGTCAGACCTGAATCGTTATAACCGGTCACCTCGTCGGCGAGCAGCCGCCAGCTGAGGAACACGCCCTCGTCGGTCACGGCCGCCACGAGACCGCGGTCGAGCCGTTCGAGCTGGATCTCGTCGCGATGACCGCCGCCGTGGGCCTGCACCGAGGCCGTGACGCCGGCTCCGGCCAGCGCACCGACCAGCGACATCGCGACGACTCTACGAAACATATTGGGAGGACTCATGGAAGGGGCTCCTCGATGAACGCGCGAGGCCTGCGAAAACGCGCCGAAATCGCGAAGGGGACGCGCCCAGACCTCAATTGAAACGATTTAACGCATCGAAGACTATCGACCCCGCCCGCCCCTGTCAACCCACCCCGTGTGACCGGAGGAACCGACAACCCCCCACTGCACTCCCCCGCAACGGACTCGGGTACAGTTCTACCTCGTCCCGGTCGATTAGCTCAGCGGGAGAGCACTCGCTTCACACGCGAGGGGTCACTGGTTCGATCCCAGTATCGACCACCAGCACAGAGAGGGCCCGGCGGATATCCGCCGGGCCCTCTCTGTCGCCAAATCCGGGGCCATTGCCGGTGTTATTCGGCCTCTCGGAACTCCTCCTCAAAGACCTCGTCGAGCAGGTTCGCGCCCGTCGTGATGACCGGCCTGAGCTGGTGCCGGTAGACGGTCCTCGTGGTCGACGTCTTCTTGTGTCCCACCAGGTCAGCGATGAGCTGATCGCTCGCGCCCTGGTCCGACATCCACGACACGAAGGTGTGGCGCAGTTCCCGCGGGGCCCATTGCCCTTCGATCTTCGCCTCTTTCACGATGGCTTGGAAGAATCGGCGCACGTTGCGGGCGTCCTTCACGGTGTCGTTGCGAGTGCCGAAGACGTAGACGATGCCCTCGTGCTTGTGACCATTGCGCTTGCGCGACTCGACTTGCTTCGCCGAGTAGTCGAGGAGAATCGTCACCACGTAGGACGGGAGGGCGATCGTGCGGCGGCTCTTCTCGTTCTTGGTGTCCCCCTTCTTGCGGACCGAGCGCCACACCTCGACGTGCGGTGGCAGGTCTTCCTTGTGGACCCGCCCGCAGGTGCACCGCTCACCCTTGACGGGGTTCAGATGCGTGTGCTCCCGCTTCAGCGGCCGGGCCTCCTCGGTGCGGACCCCGGTGAACATCGACAGCGCCACGTAGGCATGGAGCCACGGCTCCCGGCTCTGCCGGCACCCGCGCACGAGGGCCCTCCCCTGCTCAAGGGTCATGGCCTTGCTCGGACGCCCGTCCTTGCCTAGCGGCGCTTCCACCAGCTCGGCGACATTCCGCGCGACCTTGTTGCGCCGCTGGGCGAAGCGGATCACGCGGCGCAGGGTTCCGAGGATGCGTCCGAGGTAGCTGGTCGAGACCTTCGTCTTCAGGCTGGCTAAAGGCTGTCCCGTAAGGATGTGATGGTCCACCGAGGTTGAGGCCGTGGCCGTGTGTTTAGAGGATCCGGCGCATGCAGGTGCGGGGCCAGCGGTCGAGGCCGTGGGCGGCTTCCCGGTCGCGGATCTTGCGGAGGCCTGGGGTCAGGCTGTTCGCCGGGATCGGTTCGAACCCGCAGCGGGCGTAGTAGGGGGCGTTCCAGGCGACCTCGGTGAAGGTGGTGAGGGTCAGCGCCTCCATGTCCTGGGCGGCGGCATGCCCGGCGGCGTGCTCGATCAGGCGGCGGCCGATGCGGCGGTGCGCCCAGTCCGGGTGGACCGAGACCTGCTCGATGTGCAGGGCGCCGTCCACCGGCTCGGCGATGAGGTAAGCGACCGGCCGGTCCTCGCCATCGACGGCGACCCAGGCCAGCCCCGACCGCTGGAAGCGGGCGAGGTCGTCCAGGCTGAGCGGTTCGTCGTCAGCGATCGGGGACATCCCGATAGGCCGGAAGGATTCGCCCGCGGCGCGTTCGATGTCCCGGCATCGGGGCAGGTCCGTAATGGAGGCCGATCGGATACGCATCGGGCCAGTGTGCCCGACCGGTCCGGCGACGGCAAGCAGGTTTGATGCTGTCGCGTTATTAGTTGCGGCGCAACGGTTTAGGATGTCCGCGTGGGTGTGGTGACCGCTGCCGAGGAGCGCTGGATCGAACCGTTCTCGGGGCTGCGGCCCCGGGTGTTCGCCCGGCTGGTGCGCCAGCTCGAACGCGAGGGCCCGACGCGGCGCGTCGGGGCCGCCCCTGGAGCCTGCCGCTGACCGACCGGGTGCTGCTGGTGGCCGCCTACTGGCGCACCAACCTCACCCTTCGCCAGCTCGCGCCCCTGTTCGGGATCTCGAAGTCCGCTTCCGACCGCATCATCGACGACCTGGGCCCCAAGCTCGCGCTGCGGCCGCGTAAGCGGTTCGCGCCGGGCACCGTGCTCATCGTTGACGGCACCCTGGTGCCCACGCGGGACCGGTCGGTCAGCGCGCCGAGCAAGAACTACCGCTACTCGACCAATCACCAGGTCGTCATCGACGCCGACACGCAGCTGGTGGTCACCGTGGGCACGCCGCTGCCGGGGAACCGCAACGACTGCAAGGCGTTCGCCGGATCCGGGGCCGAGCACGCCTGCCGCAATCATGATGTGATCGGTGATGGCGGCCACACCGCCATCAGCGCGATCATTCCCCACCGCCATCAGCCCGGGCAGGCGCTGCCAGCTTGGAAGGAGGAGTACAACGCCTCCCACCGGCACGTCCGCGTCCGCGTCGAGCACACTTTCGCACGGATGAAAACCTGGAAGATCCTACGGGACTGCCGCCTGCGAGGCGACGGGGTCGCGATCGCGATGAGCGGTATCGCCCGTCTTCACAACCTTGCCCGCACCGCCTGATCCCCAGCGAGTCACCGCGGACGCCAGCGCGATCGAATCCCCAGGACCAATAACGGGACAACCTTTAGCGGCGGAGCCTTTGCGGCGTCAGATGCGGCCGGTCTCGTGGGCCCACATGGCGACTTCGACGCGGTTTCGGGCGCCGAGCTTTCGCATGAGGCTGGCGAGATGGGCTTTGACGGTGCTTGGGGTGATATGGAGCTCGCTGGCGATCTCATTGTTAGTGCGGCCTTGCGCTACAGGCACGAGGACTTCCTCCTCGCGGGCGGTGAGCGGTTCTATCGGCTGCCTGGGTGGTGAGGTCTGCGCATGGGCGAACGCTGCGAGCAGTCGGACAGTCACGCTGGGTGCGATCAGTGCGTTTCCGGCGGCGGCGGCGTGGATGGCCTGGGTCAGCAGGGCGGGTCCGGCGTCCTTGAGCAGGAACCCGCGGGCGCCGGCTTTGAGCGCTCCGTGGACATTCTCGTCAAGGTCGAAGGTGGTGATGACCACGATCGGCAGGGGGTCGGTGACGTCGGGGCCTGCGAGTCGTCGGGTGGCTTCGATGCCGTCCATCAGCGGCATTCGGATGTCGAACAGGCCGACGTCGGGGCGCAATTGGAGCGCCAGGCGGACTGCCTCGCGCCCGTCCGCGGCCGCGCCGATCACTTCGATGTCGGGCTGGGCATCGAGCAGCATCGTCAGCCCGGTGCGCACGATGGGCTGATCGTCGGCGATGAGGACCCTGATGCTCATCGTGGCGTCCCGGTTCGGGGCAGGACCGCCTCTACCCGCCAGCCCCGCTCGGCGGCGGGACCTGCGTGGAAGGTGCCGCCGAGCAGTGAGACGCGTTCGCGCATGCCCACCAGGCCGTAGCCTGCTGGGGCGCGGCCGCCAGCGGCGGAGCCGTCGTCGTCGATGGTCAGCCGTACCTGGTCGGCGTCACCGGTGACGGCGACGGTGACCTGGGTCGCGTGGCGGGCGTGCCGTCGAGCGTTGGTGATGGACTCCTGGGCCAGGCGGTAGATCGCGGCCCCGACCGCCGGGCTGAGGTCGTCGAACTCGCCGAATAGCGTCACCTCGACGCAGGGACCCGTCTGGCCATCGGTGGCGAGCTGCTCGACTTCGGCCACGCCGGGCTGCGGCGCGAAGCCGGTGTCCTGTGAGGCGCGGAGCACGCCGACGATGGCGCGCAGCTCGCCGAGGGTGCGGGTCGCTGCGTCCTCGATGACGGCCAGGGCCTCGATGGCCCCCTCGGGGTGGGAGGCCGCGATGGCACGTCCTGCTTGGGCCTGGATGGTGATGCCCGAGACGTGGTGGGCAACGGTGTCGTGGAGTTCGCGAGCGAGCTGTTCGCGTTCGCGGGCCTTGGCTTGGTCGATGTCGCGGATGCGGATCTTCGCGCGATAGCGGATCGCGGCGCCGAGCGCGGCGGCGAACAGGAAGAACGCATATCCTGCGGCCGCCTCCACCGGGGTGGCGGGGTCGGCGCCGTGGGTGGTGAGGATGGCCAGCCAGAGCAGGATGACGCCGAGGCCGCTTGCGGCTTCCCGTCCGGAACCCCAGCGGAACAGGGCGTAGGCCAGGATCAGCACCGCGAGGGTGCTGTTCAGCATGGTGCCTTGCGTCCCGGTGAGGATTCTGACGAGGTCGACGATCGTCAACGTGCCGCAGGAGACCGCAACCGCGACGAGCGGGTGCGTGCGTCGCCACAGCAGGGGGCCGAGGACCGCGAGCACCGCGAGTAGCTGCAGCGGGCGTGGCGCCAAGTCCTGGCGAAGCACCACTTCCACCACCGACCAGCAGATCAGTACTGCGACCAAGACCCAGTCCCGCGGGCCCCGGCCCGGGGCATTCGTGGGTCGAGGTTCGGCCCACAGCGAGCGGAGTGCGTTGGTGGCCATCTGATCAGCCTAGGCGGCCCGCGTGCTCGGTGTATCCGCCGAAAGTACAAGAGCTCAGCTGTGCCAGTGGCCAGGTCGAACCAGGCTCCGCGGCTGATGTGCCCGCCGCCGGCATCTGTGAAGGTGGAAGCACCCAACCAATCAAGCCAGGGAGCATTGTGATGAGAACGCCTCAATCCCACACCGCACCAGAGAATCCGCCGTCCCAGAACACGCTGGAAGATCTGCGCATGCCCGTGCAGGCCAAGCTCGCAGCAGCATGGACCAGCTTCATGTTCCTCTACATCTACGTCGACTACCTCGCCCTGTACAAGCCCGGCTTCCTCGACGACCTCCTGGCCGGCACCGTCCACGAGTTCGACACCGGCCCAACCTTCGTCGCCGTCGCGCTCACGCTCATGGCCATCCCGATCCTCATGATCCTGCTCTCCGCGACACTGCCAGCCCGTGTCAACCGCACCATCAACCTCGTCGTAGCAACGCTCTACATCCCCGTCTCGATGTTCAACGCGGCAGGGGAGGCTTGGACCTACTCCTACTTCTACGGCCTCTCCATCGGACTCGAGGTGCTGCTCCTGGCCTTCATCCTGCGCTCCGCCTGGACCTGGCCACGCCGCGCCGCATCACCGGCGACCCTGGCAGCCAGCCTCGACAGCGAGCCACTCCGCAGGCCGCAGCAGGCGTGACTGCCCCGCAGTTCAGCCCAGATCGGGCATGGCATGCCCCAGAATGTCCGGCCGGTAGCCGAAGACGCAGTCACCTGGGCAGCCGTCAAGACTCACGGCAAAGATGTCGTGATCGAGCTGGCCGCGAGGCTCATTACCGAACACAAGGCAAGAGCCAGAATCGGGTAACCGGGATGAGGACAGCCTCACCCCGCAGTCGCAGCCGACCCAGCTACGAGCAACCTCTCGACATAGCCCGCCCAGGCATCGCAGGGTGCCTGGGGCGACAACTGCGATTCCCTGGACCCTCGACTCAGCTACTGCTGGCCTTCAGCAGGCGATAGATCGTCTTGCGGCTGACCCCGGACTCCTCAACAAGCCGCAGCCGTGGCACCCCGGCCCGGGCAGCGACTAGCAGCCGCTCCAGCTCATCGACATCGAGGCGGTCGCGAAC
Source organism: Glycomyces sp. TRM65418 (assembly GCF_019710475.1). Classification (GTDB taxonomy): domain Bacteria; phylum Actinomycetota; class Actinomycetes; order Mycobacteriales; family Micromonosporaceae; genus Glycomyces. The sequence goes on from NZ_JAJFAX010000001.1 coordinate 322,386, forward strand.
CGCTCGCGGCTTGCCGTTGCGGGGAGCCATCGCGAGTTGGAACAACTGAGGCACCGGTTCGGGTCGCTCATCGGCCGAGATGGCATCGATGAGATCCCTGAGGGCGGGTGAGCGAGGCTCTGACCTGCAGTGGAGAGTTGTAGTAAGAGCCAGTAAGGTCCACCAGCAAAAAGCCCCGGCCAGATGAGCCGGGGCTTTCGCGTAGGAGCCAAAAAGGGAGCCAATCGGCCTCTCAGCTGGGCTCCTGCAAGGTCTCACCGAACACCCCATCCAGCAGATCGGCGCCCTTGGTGATGACCGGTCGAAGCTGGTGTCGATAGACCGTCCGCGTGGTCGAGGTCTTCTTATGGCCGACGAGATCGGCGATCAGCTCTTCGGCCGCGCCCTGGTCGGACATCCACGATACGAAGGTATGCCGCAGCTCCCGCGGTGTCCAGCTCCCTTCGACCTCCGCGTCCTCGACGATGGTCTGGAAGTAGCGCCGCACGTTGCCCGCATCCTTGACCGTGTCGTTCCGCGTGCCGAAGACGTACACGATGCGCTCATGCCCATGACCGTTCCTCTCGCGGGATTCCGCCTGCTTGGTCCTGTATCCGGCGAGGATCTCGACCACGTAACCGGGCAGGGCGATCGTGCGGCGACTCTTCTCGTTCTTCGTCTCGCCCTTCTTGCGGACCGAGCGCCAGACCTCCACGTGCGCCGGAAGCGTCTCCCGATGCCAGCGCCCGCACGAGCACTCCTCCCCGCTACCGGGTTCAGGTGCGTGTGCTCCCACTTCAACGGCCGCGCCTCCTCGGTCCGGACGCCGGTGAACATCGACAGCGCCACGTAGGCGTAGATCCAGGGTTCCCGGCTAAAGGCTGTCCCGGAAGTTGGTGAGTCGATTCTCCGGTGACGTGACCCGATGGATGTGAGAACCTGCGGGAATGCTGATTCGGGAGCACAAGGGTGTCCAGTACGCCATCGAGGTCGGTTACCTCGGTGATGAGGAGGCATGGATGCTGGAGCTGAGTGAGGCGCGGCATGCCCCCGAGTCCTGGAGCGAGAGCTTCAAGACGGTTCCCTGGTTGCCAGGTGAGGCGTTCCTGATGGCATTGGTTCCTGACGAAGACCTTGATCGGGAGCCGAGTCTCCACCTGTTCGGTCCCAACGGTAAGGAGCTTCCCCACGCGGTCATGCTGTGGTTCATGGAGGTCGTTGCTGAAGAGGTCGCCCGCTGTCGTGCCAACCTTGAACAGGCTCGGCCGTCCGACCCTGCTTGAGAGCAACGCAATGCCGTTGGGGCGCATGGGATCATACTCGTGTGGCAGGTGTGATCAGCGCGGCGGAAGAGACCATGATCGAGCTGTCCAGCGGGCTGTCCGCCCGGCAAGTCGCCAAGCTCATCCGGCAGCTGCGTGCCGAAGGCGCCGACCCGGCGCTCAAGGGCCGCCCTTGGAAGCTCGGTTTCGAGGACCGGGTGCTGGTCGCGACCTATTGGCGCACCAACCTCACGATGCGGCAGATCGCGGTCCTGTTCGGCACTTCGAAGTCCGCCACCGACCGGATCATCGACGACCTTGCCCCGAAGCTCGCGCTTCGGCCGCGGAAGCGATATGCGCCCGAGACCGTGCTCATCGTCGACGGCACCCTGGTCCCGACCAGGGACCACCAGGTCGCGGCGCCATCGAAGAACTACCGGTACTCGACCAACCACCAGGTGGTCATCCACGCCGACACCCAGCTCGTGGTCGCGGTCGGGACGACGCTGCCGGGCAACCGCAACGATTGCAAGGCCTTCGGTGAGTCCGGAGTCGACCACGCCACTCGCACCGCGACCGTGATCGCCGACGGCGGCTATCCCGGCACGCGCGCGGTGATCCCGCACCGTCGCAAGCATAAGGACGAGCCGCTGGTCGAGTGGAAAGAAGAGCACAACGCCTGCCACCGGCGAGTGCGCGCCCGCATCGAGCACACCTTCGCGGCGATGAAGCACTGGAAGACCATGCGTGATTGCCGCCTACGAGGGACCGGCGTTGCCGAGGCCGTGTCCGGCATCGCCCGTCTCCACAACCTCACCCTCGCCAGCTAAAACACCGGCCGGACACCACGCCCACACCCAAAATCAACTTCCGGGACAGCCCTTAGTGCCGGAGGTGGTGGTGGCTTGACAGTGCGGTTTCCGACCGTTACCGTTCGGTGCTCGCTCAGCCCGCCCGGTTGAGCACGCAGCCTTCACAACTGAAAGCGCCCGCCGTGAACCCTTCCACGTCCTCGCCGTCAGGTGAATCAACCCCGCCTGCCCACTCCATATCCCCATCGCCCCAACACGACCAGCCACAACCGCGGCCTCCGCGTACTCTCGTACGCCAGGGGCTGCGCAACCTGTGGGTCTGGATACTCATCGAGTTCGCGATCGTGCCGCTGCCGTTGAGTATCCTGGGGCTCTGGCCCGTCAACGGGGAGATCGACCAGTTCGTCGCGGGCGTGATGCTCTATCTCGCCGTAGTGGGATTCGGCTTCGGGCTCGCTATTGTTGTCCTCCCGTGCGCGATCGCGTCCGCAGGGCGATTCAAACGCAACCCGCCGCCGAGGATGCATTTCGTCCCCTACCTGGCGACGGGGGTTTGCGCCTTCGCCTTCATGCCGATGACCGGCATCCTGTGGGGACTGGTCGTGATTCCGCAGGCTGTCGTCACGCCGGTGCTTCACTTCCTGATGGCGCGGCATTACAAGCGGTCCACCTGGCGCGAGGGTTGAGCAGCGCCATGTACCGTCAGCGGCCACTCGCGGGGGCCGACGGAGCGCGCGGGCCGTGGCGAACTTCGATGATTCCGGCCTGGTAGACGTCGCGGACATCCTCCGTTGAACTCGTTTCGACCCGGAGAACGATGCTGCGGGCATCAGGGCTCCTGGAGTGCGTCACTTGCTGGCGTGGATGAGGGTGCCGTCGATGATCACGTAGCCGCGGCCGGAGCGCTTGGCTCGCCGCAGCCCGGCTCGTAGTCGTGGTGCATGCGCCGCGAGCAGGTCGATCACTTCGTTGAGATACCGCGCGGCAGTGGCCCTCGAGATCCCGAATGCGGGAGCCAACTGCTCATAGGAGTGGCCCTGATGCAGGTAAGCCACGGCCAGCAACGCTTGCTGACCTGGATCGATAGCCCGCCACCGTGACCGGATAGTGCGACGATGCGCCCGGATGAGCCGGGCGGTGAAGTTCAAGGTCCGAGTCGACAACGGCAGCGCGGCCTGGAACAACAACATTCGGAAGCCCCTGGGAGGCAACGTGTTTGGTGACTGTTGTTGTACCAGGAGCTTTGCTGCACAACGGAACCCACTCACGATGAGAGAGGCTCTGTGCCACTGGATGATCGTCTCGAGCAAAGATGCTATTCCGGAGGCCAGGGTTTAACACCAGGATCAACCACTGCGAGGCACTTTAGCGGCCGATCCCCTAGGACGGAGAATGCAATTGCATCCTCGATAGATTCACCCAGTTTCCAGACCCATGAGAATCCGGTCGCCACAACAAGACCATCCTCACGAATAAGTACGCTCGAATGGCTCATCCACTCACCCATCGGGCACCAGTCTCCGCCGAGTGCCTTTTCGAGCTCATCTTGGAATCCAACCCCGGTCAGTGTGGGATCGAGCTCCAAGGGCTCATCATTTGAATAGTTTGGCCCTTCCTTGAACAAGGGATCTATTGAAAGGCCGCCGAACTCCTTCAATGCGGCGCATCCAGATGGATGCATTATGTAACCCTGCCCCTGGAATTCTTCTACCCAGGTTGATATATCTACGGCTCGTCCCGGCGCCCAGCCCGAACTCTCAAGGCGTGAGGCAACCCTAGTCGAGAATCTCATTACGCAACCCTACCCCGCCCTTCCACGAATGGTTGCGCTCCAAGCGGATCGAAGCGATCATCCTGCAACGCCGCCGTAAGAAGATATGGCCTGGGCAAGGTCCGCTGTGTCGTTGAACAGGCCATCGCGCACTTCCACCAGTTCAAACGCCGCGCGGTCCGCTGGGCACCTCCTCCTGCATGAGGACTTCACCAAACTGGCCGCCGCACTGAGCTTGTTTCAACGTGCCTGAGGTCTGTTGCGGTGCAACAGATGTCGTGAGGACATGGCAGGTCCTGGACCGAGACAGCAGGAGAGCCCCTGGTAGAACAGCAGGTGCTGAAATCCGTTGTCTACCAGGAGCTCTCGTGCTTTTCTACCCTGCCGCGCTACCCCTGTCCACCTCGACCCTCAACCGCGTGGCCGGCCTCATCCGCACCCACCGCAAGACCATCGGCTCCCGCTGGCGAGTCCTCGACCCCGGCACCCAGGCACTGCTCACCCTCGCCTACCTGCGTAAAGGCGAAGCACTACGGATCCTCGCCGCCGGGTTCGGCATCTCGGCCGCGACCGCATGGCGACGCACCCGCGAGACCATCCTCCTGCTCGCCGCCCGCGCCCCGGGGATCCGAGACGCCCTGCAGCATGCGAAGTGCTCCGGTGCGGCCTTCGTGATCCTCGACGGCACCCTGGTCCACATCGACCGCAACCAGATCGACCAGCCCTTCTACTCCGGCAAACACCAGCGGCACGGGATGAATCTCCAGGCCATCGCCGATGCGCGAGGGAACCTGCTGTGGGTCTCCGGGGCGATCCGCGGCTCGATCCACGACACCGCTGCCGCCCGGACCTGGCAGATCCCCAGGCTCCTGCACGAGCACGGCCTGTTCGCCCTGGGCGACAAGGGCTACGACGGACTCGACCGAGACCTGGTGGTCACGCCGTTCAAGGGGAAGGGCAAGCCGGAGTGGCAGAAGGAGTACAACCGCCTCCACACCCGGCTCCGCGGCCCCGGCGAACGAATGTTCTCCCAGCTCAAGAAATGGTCGATCTTCGCCCAGCTCCGCTGCGACCCCGCCTGGACCACCCACATCGCCAAAGCCCTCCAGGTCCTCAACGACTACGAGCGCTCAGCAGGTTGAAACAAGCTCACTCATCTGCTGGAGACGCCTCAAGCGTGCCGTTTGAACCGAGCCTGCTTCTCATCTTTGCGGGAGCAACCGGTGCACGATGGCGACAGCTGATCCTTCGGTGTTCGTGAGCCGGGCGGTGTCCACCTTGCAGGGGCCGGGTGGCCAGTCGATGCGCACGAAATCGCCCTCGATGCACCCGTCAGGCCCGTAGTCAGCGACCGAATAGGCGGCGTCGATCGTCACCAGCCCTCCGGGCGGAACGTGCCAATCCATCACACCAAGCCATCGCGCATGCGGCAGTTGGTCGTCGACCATGGCGAGCAGTTGGTGTTCGGTATCAGCGCACCACCATCGGACGATGCAACGATGCTCGGCCAGATAGGCGGATGCAAGCGGCTCGTCGCCGAGGACGAGCGCGTGGGCTTCATCGGTGATGGGGCCGAACGCAACGAGCCCGTGATAGTCGTCAACAGCGCATGCTCGGCCGTAGTCACCCCAGGTTGTCGGGTCGTCCCCGGATCCGAGATCGGCTCCACCCCAGGAACTTGCGCGCAGAAGATCGCGAAGCTGGTGAACGCGAGCGGGAAGGGAGTCCCGGTGGTGGAAGAGCTTCCTCATGGCGACCTTTGGAACCACTCAGGACCCCAATGAGAAACACCTGAATCCAGCCCACGCAGAATCCCCACTTCCGTGGCTTGGGTGGGGATCGTCGTGGGCGAGACGTTGTGGCAGTCGCGGTGCGGGTCAGGCGGTGCGGGCGAGATTGTGGAGACTGGCGATACCGCTCATCGCGATCGCGCCGCCTTCGCCGCGCAGGCGGCAGTCTCGCAAGATCTTCCAGGTCTTCATCCGCGCGAAAGCGTGCTCGACCCGTGCCCTGACCTCCCGGTGCGAGGCATTGTGCTCGGCTTTCCAGGCCGGTAGGTCGGCGACGGTGCGGGATGATCGCGCTGGTGGCGATGTAGCCGCCATCGCCGATCACGTTGTGATTGCGGCAGGCGTGCTCGGCACCGGAATCGGCGAACGCGATGCAGTCGTTGCGGTTGCCCGGAAGCGGCGCGCCCACGGTGACCACCAGTGGCGTATCGGCGTCGATGACGACTTGGTGGTTGGTCGAGTACCTGTAGTTCTTGCTCGGCGCGGCGATCGACCGGTCCCGGGTGGGCACCAGGGTGCCGTCGACGATGAGGACGGTGCCGGGCGCGAACCGCTTGCGCAGCCGCAACGCCACCTTCGGTCCCAGGTCGTCGATGATGCGGTCGGCGGCGGACTTCGAGACACCGAACAGGGGCGCGAGCTGGCGCAGGGTTAGATTGGTCCGCCAGTAGGCGGCCAGGCACAGGCGCCAGGGCCGGCCCCGGCGCGGCGGCACCTTCGCGCTCCAACTGCCGCACCAGCCAGGCGAACACCCTGGGTCGCAGCCCCGAGAACGGCTCGATCCAGCACTCCTCGGCAGCCGTCACCACGCCCACCAGGACATCCTAAACCGTTGGGACACAAGTAGAAACGGTCCATCATTGAGTCGGGCGGATGGCCGCGTACAGCAGCATGTCCCGGCGGACCTCGCCGATGATTTGATGGCTTCGCAAGAGTCCTTCGCGGGCGTAGCCAGCGCGCTCGGCAGTTCGTATCGAACCGGTATTCCAAGGCTCGATGTACAGCTCCATCCGGAACAGTCCGGGCACCGTCCATCCGAAGGCGGTGAGCGCGGTGAGGGCGTCGGCGGCGAATCCGCGCCCGCGGACGGAAGGCGCGATCGAGTACCCGGCCGACGCCCGACCGGCCTCGAGTTCTCTGAGCCAGAGCCCGCATTGACCGACCGCCGTATCGTTGCTGGCTTCAGCGATCACGAAGGAGAAGCCGGCGCCTTCGTGGTAGCGTCCCATCTGCCGACGTATCCATGCCAGGGCCTCCTCGTCATTGGCATGCCGCGGCAGCGTGCCGATCGTGGGAACGTAGGCATCGGTAGCGAGCTCCCGGGCCATGGCGATGTCGTCCTCACGCGGTCGGCGGAGCACGACACCGCCGTGCGCAGGCGGCGTGGATGGCCAAGGCGGGAGCGGCGAGGTCGACACCATGGCCTCATTATCCATGCAAACGCGCTCGCCGACCGTCGCGCAATATCGCCCAGCCGCAACCCCGGAGTCCTCACGTTCTACGGACGCGACGGTGCCATGTCGCGTCTCAAACGGCCGGGTAGGTTGCAGCGGTGAAGCAATTCTGGAGAACCTTCATGTTGTGGTCCGCCCTGAATGCCGGAATCACAGCAGTGCCGCTGGTGGCACTCCCGCTCCTTGCGACCGGCGGGCCCGATCTTGTCCTGATGCGGCTTATGGCAGCCATCGCCGGACTGGGGGTCGGGTTGGGCGTTGCGCTCGTGGTCCTCCCTACCGCGCTGCTGACGACGAAGCGGTTCGCGCATCACTCCAAAAACTGGATCTTCATCCCTTATGCCGCAATGATTCCGTACATGGTCGCGATCATGGCGGCCACCGGCATGTTCTTCATGCCCCCGTTGGTGCTGCAGCTCGTCGTCGCTGTGACCCTGCACCTTCTGATCGCGCAACGCCTTCGAAAGGCACCCCGGCTCTCATGAACGCCGGCCAGACCGCGCAATACGAGCCATCCTCCGCGCATCGGGCCGTCGGACACTCGGATCCCTTTCCGGGAGGGAAACCTCCCAGCCGAGGGCCGCATCCAAACCGGGACCGGCACAGTAGCGGCGCGCGCCACGGATCTACGCTTCCGACATACTCAGCCCGGAGGGGCTTCGCCCTTCCGATGCCTCAACAGGGTGGATCAATGACGGCTCTCTCGCTCCAGTGGAACATGGGGAATGCAGGCTCCGCCGACCTTGTCTTCCAGCATGCGGCGGAGAGCGTCGAAGTGCACACAACGTACATAGGTGACGGTCTCGGCTCCATTGTGCAGGCCGCCGTCGACCTTCACAGAGGTTCACGATCGGCGTTCGCCTATCTACCCGCAGAACCCTCCGGGACCTGCCTGTTCTTTGGAGGAGCACGCACCGATGTGTATGTTCAGATAGTGCAGTTCGCTGACATGGAGTCCTTGTCCGCTCGGTGGAGCGGGGGCGAGCTTCGGTGGCATGGACGGGTCGACGTCAGGGAGTATGTCCGCAACGTGAAGCACATGGCTGACGACGTGTTGCTTCAGTGCGGAGGCGTCGAGTCGTACGCGAGGGCCTGGGGCGGGATTTCCTTCCCGATCGAGGAACTGGAATCACTTCGGCAAGGACCTTCGACCGGACCCGGCTCCGCCCGTTGATGGGCTGGTCAACCTGCGGGTTCATGGGCTGCGCCTGATAAACGCGCACCCCGGACTCTCGCCGAAAGGACCGCGGCGGCCCTGCTGGAGGCCAGGATCACGGTCGAGGCGGCCTCGCCCGATTATGCATAATCAAAACATCGCGCATAGAGAGGAGGGACTTTAATTGACGAGACATGCTTGGAGGCCGAACGTCGGACATCCCGCGTAGAGTGCAGGCATTTTTATCTTCTGAGCAGGGCATGACGTCAGAGCCAGTCTCCGACGGGTGGCCGGTTGATTCGCGTCCATGGAGTTGCCCTCGCATCACCGGTCGGGTACAGGTCGAGCCTCGTCAGGCGCCCATTCGGGTCGGTAGTCGCGGTGATCGGCCCAGGGAGCGGCGAGGTCGCGGAGCTCGCGGCAGCGGGCGATGTCGGCAACTTCGGACTCGAGGTCGCCGTCGAAGTTCAACCATTCACCACATCCGCAGCAGGCCCAGACGCCGTTCTCAGGACGGTCGGCCGGGCGGTGCCGCGCAAGGATGCGGCGCCCGGCGGCGACTTCGCGGAGCGCCCTCGCCGGGGAGTGAAAGACAATGTGGTCGGCTGGTCCGGGCGCTGTCGTGTCGTCGTCGGCGACTAGGACGAGGCGGCCCGCGCCGTCTTCGATGCGGCCACCGCGGCCGCGGTGCCAGGGGGCAGCGCCAGCCGCGCGCGCGGTGGCTTCGTCCTCAACAAGGCGGACGTAGATGAAGTTGCGGAGGTCGTTCATGCTGGCTGAGGGGTTCCTTCTCGGTAGTGGCGGCGGTCGCGCCGTTCGCGATGGCGGTGTCGAGCAGCGTTAGAGGAGAGGTGCTGCATGCCGCGAGCGTAGTGCTACCGAAGGCGCGGGGGCCGGACCCTCAGCAGCTCCTACGGTCCGCAGCGGCCCGGGACTTCCTTTACCGCCCCCGTGCCAGGGTCTTCCGGTTCGGGTTCTGGGGCGAGGCCCTGGGCTCTCAGCTGCTTTGCTTTCGCGATCCGGATGAGGACTCCGGCGATGCGGTGGGCGTCGATAGTCTCGCGCCGCTCGCCATACACGCTGATCCGGCGCTCATATCCTGACATCGCCCGACCATAACGCCGGAGCCCTCGCCTCCCTTGGAAGCGATCGTGCCGTGTCGCGACTCAGCCGGCCAGGAGCCGGTGGATGCTGCGCCGACTGATTCCGAACTCGGCCGCCAGCGCCTTCCTGCAGGCCCCCGCACGAGCCGCAGTCAGCAGACGCTCGAACTCCTCAGGCGCGAGCCGGTCCCGGATCGCCCGAGGTTGACCATTGCGGGAGGCAGCCGCCAGCTCGGAAACTTCCGGTGCCGACTGGTGCCGTCCTGGGGTCGCGGCGGCCGAAATGACGTCTCGTACGCGCGCCAACAGGCGCGTGACCTGCGGTGATGAGTTGTAGTAAGCGGCGCTAAGGTCCACCACCCGGCCCCCTCATGGGGCCCATGTGATCGCCTGTGACCGGCTCTCGGTCACAGGCGTCACGTTTACTGGTCCTCGTCTGCTACCCATACCGCGCCGACGGCGGGTTCGATTACCTCTGCATCCGCACCTCCCACGTGCGCTCCTTCGCGGGGCACATGTGTCCGTGTGTGACCAGCTGTAGGACTGTGATCGTCCATTAGGGTCTATGTTCGAGCCGGTGTCTCCCCGACCATCGCGTGCAGGTAGCCGATGCGCTGCTCGACGCGCGCGGACGACTTCTCGACCGGCCAGGCGGGATTCCCAAAGTGGACCGGGGCGGTTCTGGCCCCGGCGAGTGGTCGGCCGCTTCGCCCGGGACCGGGCCCGGCGGCCGACCCCTCGCCGTCAGTTCCGCACCGTGAATCGATCGGTGATGTCCGTGACGACCGGTCTCGCGACGAGCCACAACGACACCGAGAACGCCCCTCCCAGCAGGAGCAGCAGCGCCTCGGAGCCCAGGACCACCGTGGCGATCACCACGACGAACAGGGCGAGCAAGCCGAGAGACGACTTCCATGAGAGGAAGAACTCCGCCGCCGCCACGCGGAGGACGTCCCGGAAGCGGAACGAGAAGAACGAGGTCACCACGAGCAGGTGACCCGACCACACGGCGAGCGCCACCAGGAGTACGGCGCAGACCGGTCGCAGGACCGCTCCCCCGGCGACCCCTTCGGCGAAGAGCAGGTTCACGGCCAGCACCGTCGTCAGCGCGAGCACCGGGACCCACCAGGCGATCGTGTCCCGCAGGTTGAGCCGCAACCCGCGAAGCAGCAGTCGCGCCGGGCTCAGGTCCGGTTCCCTCGCCCAGGCCCGCTGCGCGTACAGCGCCGCCGAGAGCGCGGGAGCGGCCGGCAGGAGCGCGGCCGTGAAGAGCACGACGTTCGAGGGCTCGGGCGCCAACAGGGTCCAGAACAGCAGGGTCGGCAGCCCGGCGACCGCGAGGAACACTCCGAGGACGAGGTACCGGTAGACCGCGGCGGTCAGCCGGGAGAGCGCCCCCGGGCCGATCTCGTCGGCGTGCGTCGTCATCGTGATGCTCCCGCCGCCCTGCGCGTTTCGGCCGCGCGCCTCTCCGCGTCGCGTCTCATCCCTTCACCGAGCCCAGCATGATCCCCGATACGAAATAGCGCTGCACGAAGGGATAGACGCACAGGATGGGGATGACGGTGAGGATCATCGTCACCGCCTGGATGTTGGTCGACACCAGCGCGGTCGTCGTCCCCGCGGCCGCCGCCCCTTCGGAAGCCGAGGTGGAGGCCCCCGCGATGAGGTTCCTCAGGAACAGGGTGACGGGGAAGAGCTCGGTCTTGTCGAGGTAGAGGAACGCGGCGAACCAGTCGTTCCAGAAGGCGACCGAGTAGAAGAGCACCATCGTGGCGACGACCGCCTTCGACAGCGGCAGCACGATCCGCCCGAAGATGCCGTACCAGCCGAGCCCGTCGATCTGCGCGGCCTCCTCGAGGTCCTTCGGCAGGCTCTCGAAGAACGACTTCATGACGAGGAGGTTGAACACGGAGATCGCCCCGGGCAGCACGATCGCCCACATGGTGTTCTTCATGCCCAGCGAGGAGATGAGCACGTAGTTGGGCACGAGGCCGCCGTTGAAGAACATCGTGAACACGGCGATGCCGATGAGCGCCTTCCGTCCTTTCAGGTGCTTCTTCGACAGCACGTACGCGTAGGTCGTGGTGAGGACCATGGCGATCAGGGTCCCGACCACGGTGTACAGCACGGAGTTGCCGTAGTTGCGCCAGAACATCTCGTTCGACATCACCGCGCCGTAGGTGTCGGTGTTGAAGCCGACGGGCCAGAAGCTGACCTGGCCCGCGTTGATCGCGCCCGGCGAGCTGAACGACTGGGCGAGGACCGTGATGAACGGGTACAGCATGACCAGGCACAGGAGGACGAGGAAGGTCGCGTTGACGACGCCGAAGACGCGCGTCCCGGTGGACTCCTTCATCGGTCGTGGGCGGGTCGCCGGCCTCGTCGTGTTCTTCGCAATGTCGGTCACCACAGGCTCGTCCCCACCATCCGCCGCGAGATCAGGTTCGCGGAAAGCACCATCACGAGGCCGATCACCGCCTGGAACAGGCCGATCGCCGCCGCATAACTGAGATTGTTCGACACGAGGCCGACCCGGTAGAGATACGTCGAGATGACGTCGGCCGTCTCGTACGTCAGCGGGTTGTACAACAGCAGCACCTTCTCGAAGCCGACGTTGAGGAACGTCCCGATGTTGAGGACCAGGAGCGTCATCATCGTGGGTCGGATGCCGGGCAGCGTGACGTGCCACGTCTGCCGCAGCCGGCCGGCCCCGTCGATCCTCGCGGCCTCGTACAGGGAGTCGTCGACCGTGGTGAGCGCCGCCAGATAGAGGATCGTCCCCCAGCCGACGGTCTGCCACACTTCGGAGCCGACGTAAACGGCGCGGAACCACTCGGGCCGCTGGAGGAACGGGATGGCCTCGCCGCCGAACGCCCCGATGATCTGGTTGACCGTCCCCTGCAGGGACAGGAGCTGCATGAGCATGCCGACGACGATGACGATCGAGAGGAAGTGCGGCAGATAGGAGATCGACTGCACGATCTTCTTGAAGTGCTTCTTGCGCACCTCGTTCAGCAGGAGCGCGAGCGCGATCGGGAGCGGGAAGCAGACCAGGAGGGTCAGTCCGCCGAGGATCGCGGTGTTCGCGAACACGTGCCAGAACGTGGGGTCGTTGATGAACATCTCGATGTATCGGACGCCGACCCACTCGTCGCCGAACATGCTGCCGCCGGGGCGGAACCTTCGGAACGCGATGACGTTGCCGACCATGGGGCCGTACTTGAAGACCGCGAAGAAGATCAGGGGAACCAGGGCGAGGCTGTACAGCTGCCAGTCGCGCCGGAACGCCTCCCGCCAGGTCTGCTTCCGCTTGCGGGGCCGAGGGGTCGGTTTCGCGGCGGAAGTCGGTGTCAGGGGCCTGTCGGGTGCGGCCGCGCCGGTCGCGCCCCGGCCCGAGGACCGCGGGGACTGCTCGTCTTGTGTGAGGGGCATCGGTGCTCCCTCCCGTCCGCGTCGGGGCGGCCGCCCCGACAGGCGGATCAGGAGTTCTCCTCCTCGAAGCGGTCGCGGGCGGTGTTGATGAGGTCGACGTACTGCTGGAGGCCCTGGGCTTCGAGCTCGGCCACGTAGTCGTCCCATTCGGCGATGTCGCGCTCGCCCATGATGAACCGCAGCGTGTTCGTGTCGACGGTGTCCTTGATCGGCGTGGCGAGGAGCGAGGCCTGCTCGAGTTCCATCTCGTCGAGGGGCGCGGGCGGGTTCGGGTCGCGCGGGGTCCGTGTGGCGAGTACGGAGTCGATGTACTCGACGAACGTGGGGGTGTTGTAGGACTCCTTGAGCGCGCGCGATTCCGTCGAGTCGGCGAACACCGAGTTCGACCAGCCGAGGTCGCTCTGGATGTCCGTCGGCGCGCCCGGGTTGATGTTGTAGGCGTTGAGGGAGTACTCCGGCTTGAGCGTGATCGTGCCGTCGGCGTCCTTCATGTACGTCTCGTCGAGGATGCCCCAGCGGAGCAGTTCGCGGGCTTCGGGGTTGTAGTAGAGCCAGTCGAGGAACTGCAGCGTGGCGAGGAAGTGCTCGGACTCCGCGACCTCGGAGTTCAGCATGAACCCGTTCCAGAAGTTGCGCGGTTCGACCACCTGGCCGGCCGGGCCTCCCGGCGGGGCGATCTGGAGGACCTCGTAGTTGCCGGCGCCCACGGTGGCGTCCAGCGCCTGCGCGAACTCGATCGCCGTGCCGCTCGATCCGGATGCGGCGAAGACCAGCTCGTTGGCGAACTTCTCCGCCACGCTGCCGCCGCCGCTGCCGTCGTTCGCGGCCGTGAGCGATTCGGTGTCGAGGAGGCCGTCGGCCACGAGGCCGCGGAAGTACTCGACCATCTGCTTGTATCCCTCGGACACGGCGGTGTACTGGAGCTTGCCGGAGCCGTCGTCCATCATGCCGTCGCCGAAGCCCCAGCCGGCCTGGGCGCCGAACGCGTGCGCGGCGTAGTTCAGCAGCGACGCCGCCTCGAACCCGTCGGCGAGGGGCTTGGAGTCGGGGTACTCCGCCTTGATCTCGACGAGGGCTTCGCGCATCTCGTCCCAGGTCTGGGGGACGCCTCCGGCGACGGACTCGAAGACGTCCTTGCGGATGACGAGCGTGAAGACGGGGACCGACACCTCTTGGAGGCCGGGGAGCATGTAGTACTTGCCGTCGGCCTGCTTGAGGTTGTCGATCATCTCTCCGAGGTCCCACTCCTCCACGTACTTGCGGAAGTGCGGCATGTGCTCGACGTAGTCGCTGATCGGGAGGATCGCGCCCGAGGAGACGAAGGAGTCCTCGTCGCCGGTGTAGATGAGCGGGATGACCGTGGGGGCGTCACCGGCGCTGATGAGCAGGCTTCTCTTCTCGACCGCGTCGCTGAAGGGGATGGTCGTGACTTCCATCTTCACGTTCGTGCGCTTCTCGATCTCGTCGAAGAACTGCCACGAGTCGGTGATCGGGAGGTCGGGCCACTCCGTCCACAGGACCGACAGGGTGAACGCCTCAGTCGCCGTGAACTGCGAGTCGGCTGCGAAGTCGTCCATCGCTCCCTTGGATTGCCGATCGAGGTCCACATCGCCGCCGTCGTCGTCGCTGCACGCCGCGAGCGCGAGTGCGCTGGAGGCTGCGATCGACATACCGATGACACCGCGACGAGTCGCTCTTATAGGAGTGCGCCCGAATACGTCTGACATGTCTCTCCTCGAGATCGTCGTTGTTCCGCTTGACCGTCCGCTGTGATGCGCACGGTCACACATGGAGTGCTCGAAAGTTTCGAAGAATTATTCGATAATTTCCAGAGCTTAGTTATCGCGAGCATTGATGTCAATGAGTCTTTTGGTGCGACGCCATCGGCACGCTGGGTGATGAAGTGGATTCGCCCCTCGACGTAGGGAGGTCGGCGATGCCGGACGATGCAGCGGGGCCATCGGCGAGGCGGCAGCACTTTTCGCAGGCACCGTCCGGCAACTCGCGCCACCCGGGGCGGTGTCGGCGAGGACGCGTTCGGCGCCGACTCGTCACCCCGGGCACTTCCCGGTTCTCAGCGCGTACCGTCGCTGAGAACCTTAAGACCAACGGTCACTGTCCGAAACTTTCGTAGCTTCATGACCCGAGACGCCCCGCGAGCGGTCCTGCAGGACCGCTCGCGGCGGGGTGGATCTGCGGGCGCCGCCTCGCCGAGGGCGTTCACCACTGCGGCGCCGCGGACGGTGATGCTCTGGAGTGCGACCTGGCATGTGGACGGATCCGCGACCGCGCTCGGGTGGATTAATAGTCCATGAGGGAATGTCAAGAAGTGCTGACCGTGAAGCGGCGCACGGTGACGGCGCCGCCGAGTGCCGCGGTGGCGTAGTTGAAGACGGCGAACCGGTAGCCCATGAAGAACGTCCAGTTGCTGTTGAGGGTGAACGCGGGACCGAGCGGCACGAAACTCGCGCCGTCCTCGCTGTAGGAGAAGACGGCCTGACGTCCGGGGCCGGGCCGGATGTCGGCGGCGACCCGCGGCCAGACCCGGTCGCCGCACAGCTCGGCGCTCGCGCGTTCGGCGCCCCTGCCGGTGGTGTTCCAGTCGGCGTCCATGGTGAGGCCGTCGGTCATGGAGATCCGTGTGACGCCGTTGTCGCGGCGCAGGCCGATCCAGGCCGAGGCGTCGCGGAGCACCGCCAGGCCCGCGCGGTCGCCGTTCGCCATCGCGGACGGGTCGAGTTCGATCGTGGCCGTGGACGAGGGCCCTTGGATGCGGTGGGTGAGCGTGTTGCGGGCCTGGTAGAGGTCGTTCGTGACCGTAGCGGTCTGGAGGCGGAGGCCGTTCCCGGTGGACCACTCGGCGTTGTCCGGGTTGTGGTTCCATTCCCACTTGGCGCGAGGGTCGCGGCGGTGAACTCGTCCGTCCCGATGAGGGACGGCACCGGGTGCGGGGTGAGGTTCGGGAACGGGTAGGTGCTCCCCCATGCGCCGTTCACCGTGGTGACCTGCGGCCAGCCGTCCGGGGTCCAGGTGATCGGGGCCAGCGCGGGCATCCGGCCCCCGGGATAGGCGTCGACGAAGGCCATGTAGTACCAGGCCCCGCCTGTGGTCGAGACGAGGCCGCCCTGGTGCGGCACGCCGCCGCCCGGGACGGGGCCGGGCATGTCGAGCAGAACTTGCCTGAGTGCGTAAGGGCCCCAAGGGGAGGGGGCTTTGAGGACGTACTGGCCGTTGGCGGGCCGGGTGAGGAAGATGTAGTAGCTGCCGTTGATCTTGTAGAACCGGGCTCCTTCGAGGGCGCCGATGCTCGACGGGGTGGTGAAGACCTGCTGGTCGCGCACCTCGGTCCTGCCGTCGGCCGAGAGCTGCGCGACGGAGATCCGCGTGTTGCCGTAGGCGACGTAGACGGTGTTGTCGGTGTCGACGAGCATCCCCGCGTCGTAGTAGGCGCGGGGCAGCTCGGCGTGGCGGGTCCACGGGCCGGCGGCGTTCGCGGCGGTGTAGAGGTAGGACCGGGCGAAGTCGATCTGGCCGAGCCAGTAGAAGCGGTTCTCGGCGGCGCGGTGCGCGATCGTGGAGGCCCAGATGCCCCGCACGTAGCCGCGTCCGCCGTTCAGATCGTACTTGGCGCCGAAGTCGAGTCTGGGTACCGAGTGGCCGATGAACTCCCAGTTCACGAGGTCTCGCGAGTGCAGGACCGGGGCGCCGGGGGAATAGTGCATCGTGGATGCGGTCATGTAGAAGTCCGCGCCGACGCGGATGACCTCGACGTCGGCGAAGTCCTGCCAGACGACCGGGTTCGCATAGGTCGACTGCTGGGCCGCGGCTTCGGCGAACGGTCGGAGGGCGGTCGCGGCGGCGGCACCGGCGAGCACGCCGGCCCCGCCGATCAGCATCCGCCTGCGGCTCCGGGGCATTCCGAGCCAGGACATGGCGGCTCCCTTCGTTAGAGGTCGGCTTCCCAGACGATGCCGCCGCCGGAGGCGTCCGAGGCGAGCCGGTCGCGGGCGGCGGTGTCGCCGTAGAGGGCCCAGCGCATCCAGTCGAGGCTGGTCTTGACGGTCTGGTCGTAGGTGGGGCCGTTCCAGATGAACTCGTCGTGGCCCTGTCCGGTGTGGGTCATGAACGCCTTGGCCGGCGGGAGTTCGGCGTAGGCCTGCCGGGCGAGCGAGTACTGGCAGATGGGGTCCTGGTCGCCGTGGACGAACAGGGTCTTCGCGTTCACCGCTCCGGTCGGGTCGCCCATGTCGACGCACGCGTAAGGGATCGCGGCGGTGACGCGGGAGTCGGGCCAAGCGGTGAGCAGGCCGTGGGTGGTCATGCCGCCCAGGGAGTGTCCGGCCGCGCCGACGCCGAGAGTCGTGTCCATGCGGCCTTCGAAGGGGTCGCATGAGCCGGGCTCGCCGAGGGCGAGCGTGCGGGTGATGACCTCGGAGACGTCTTTGGACTGGTTGCCGTTGTAGACGTCGCCGACGTTCCCTTCCGCGCCCGTCGTGGTCGTGGGGAACACCGGAGCGGCGACGATGAAGCCCGCGGCGGCCAGGGGCCGGATGCAGACGCCGTAGCTCTCGGGGTTGCCGCCGAGGCCGTGACTCCACTCCACGACGGGGAACCGCCCGTCCGCGACGGGGGCGTCGCCGACGGGGTCGCCGCCCGGGGCGCCGGAGGCGGCGGGATAGAAGATCCGCGTGACGAGGGTGCGGCCGGCGCGGCTCCAGGTGAACTGGCGGACGCCGAGCGGGAACGTCCGGGTCGGCGCGGTCCGGGCCAGAGCGGGCGCCGCGGGACCGATGAGGGCGCCCGCACTCGCCGCGGTGGCGAGGCTGAGAACGGTGCGTCGTGTCATGGACATGGAAGCTCCTTGCTTAGGGCGGGACCGGACCGGGCGGTCGCGGACCGGCGGGTGCGCCGCCCGGCCCGGTCCCGGATCGGTCACTTCGAGGCGGAGGCGATGTCGGCGAGGACGGTGTCCGCACCGCAGGCGGCGCCCACGGGGATGAGCGAGAACTGCTGGTTCGCGGCGCCCGTCGGGGCCCATTGGCGGATCGGGTCGCCGGCGGTGGTCGACCAGTTGTAGACGTCGAGCGCCTTGCCCGAGTGGCGGTTGACGAACGAGTAGTAACCGGCCGAGTCCCTGGTGACCCGCCACTGCTGGTTGTCGCCGTTCAAGTTGGTGTACTGCGCGATGGTGCCGCCGTCGGCGGTGCTGAAGTTCCAGACGTCGAGCACCTGCCCGGAGTGGCGGGCCTGGATCCGGTAGTGGCCGTTGCCGCTGTCGATGAAGCGGAACTGCTGGTTCGCGTTCTCGTAGTTGGTGTACTGGGTCAGGATCGCGCCGGTCGCGGTCGAGGCGCCCTGGATGTCGAACGCGAGGCCGGAGTGGCGGGAGACGATCGTGTACCAGTCGCTCGTGTTCGGCGGCTGCGCCTCGGCACGGTCGACGGGGAAGGCGACCATGGCAGCGGTCGCCACCACGATGACCGCCGCGAGCGCGGCCAGGCCGCGGGCCCAGCGGGACGGGAACGAGCAGTCGGGTGCGGCCGAAGTCATCGGGGGCTCCTTGGCGGACTCGGGAACGGGGGACGAGGGATTCGGAGGAGTCAGCACGGGTCGGCTCCTTGGAGGGTCAGGAGGCCGAGCCGGTAGGGCAGCTGCGAGTAGTCGCCGCCGGAGTTCGGGTTGCGGCCCTGGTAGAGCATCTGGAAGTTGCCGGTGTCGATGTCCATGGTCTGGTCGCGGCCGGATCTGATGAGCTCGCCGTGGCTGATGTCCCTCGTCCAGGCGCCTCCCGGGAAGGAGACGTTCGCGGCTCCCGCGAACGGGGCGGACTGGCTGACGGCCTGGGGCCGCCACTGGCCGTTGAGGCCCTCGGCGGTGTAGGAGCGGTAGTACCGCGCGCCGTCCGACCCGATCGACTCCCACAGCAGGAGATAGGTGTTCGAGTCGTCGACCTGGTACACCGCCCCGCCCTCGAAGAGGTTGTTCTTGGTGTCCTGCAGCACGATCTTGGTGTTGCGGAAGCCGTTCGGGAACTCCCCCACGGTGGTCTCGGCCCGGTAGACGTGCCCGTTGTCGTCGGCGGAGAACAGGTAGCACATCGTGCTGTCGCAGATGACCCAGTAGTCCAGCCAGTGGCCGTCGCCGATGTTGTCCCTGACGATCTGCGGCATCGAGCTCTGGAAGTTCCGCGGCGCCGACCAGCTGCTCGGGTCGTTGATGTTCGCGGTGGTGGAGTACGAGGGCAGGCCGGTCTGGTAGACGAGGTACCAGAGCCGCTGCGGCTCGTAATAGAACACGTGGGGTGCGGCGGCGTACCGGGAGCCGATGTTCGGGTTGGCGTCGAGGAAGGTGTGGGGCGCGGACGAGGCCTGACTCCAGTCGTTGAAGCCGGTGTAGGCGAGGCTCCAGGCTCCGGCGGTGTTCGCGACGGTGAAGAAGACGTGCCATTTGCCGCCGGCGTCCTGGACCACGGTGGGGTCTTTGGCGGAGACGACGTTGTGGCTCGGGTTCGGTTTGGGACCGATGAGGGCCCCGGTCGATTCCCAGCTGTAGCTCGTCGGGAGCGCTTGGGCGCCGACCTCGTCGGCGGTCGGGCTCTGGGCGTTGGCGGTGAGCGCGGTGGCGGCGAGGGCCGCGGCGGCGGCCAGCGCGGCGAGCGCTCCCAGCAGTCTGGTCCGGGTCATTCGGCTTCCTTCCAGGTGAGGCGGGAGGCTGCTCTGTTATCGATCACAGATGCAAGCCGGTTTCGAAACGTTCGAGTTAGATTCCGAAACTTAATAGATTCGAACTATAGAGACTTATCGATACCCAGTCAACGGCCGGGGCGAAGTTGCGACGGGTGTTGCGCCTGGCGTTAGACTGCCGCGATGAGCCCCTCCGCCGCTTCCGGGCCGACTCCTGATGGACCGTTGACGATCGCCCAGCTCGCCGCGCTGGCCGGCGTCTCCACCGCGACCGTCTCGAAAGTGGTCAACGGCCGTTCGGACGTGTCCGCGGCGACCCGTGAGCAGATCGAGGACCTCATCCGGACCCGCGGTTACCGGCGGCAGCGGCGGCCCACGAAATCGGCGGCGCTCATCGACGTCCTCTTCCACGAGCTGCGAGGCCTGTACGCGATCGAGATCCTCAACGGCGTCCAAGAGGTCGCGCACGAGCACCGGCTCGGCGTCGTCCTCTCCGAGATGGGCGGACGCCACGTGCCCGGGCACGACTGGGTCGAGGAGGTCCTGGCCCGCCGGCCGATCGGCGTCGTCTCGGTGTTCTCCGGCCTGACGACCGAGCAGAGCGACCGGCTCTACAGCCGCGACATCCCGCTGGTCCTGCTGGACCCCACCGGCGACCCCGATCCCGACGTGCCCTCGGCGGGCGCGAGCAACTGGAACGGCGGCCTCGCGGCCGCCCGGCATCTCGTGGGGCTCGGGCACCGGCGCATCGCGGTCATCACGGGCCCCGACCACATGGAGGCCGCCAGGGCCCGCCTCGACGGCTTCCGGTCCGGATTGGACATGGCGGGCGCGCCGATCGACCCGGCCCTCGTCCGCCCCGGCGACTTCGAGATCGAGACCGGACGGGACCTGGCGTCGGACCTGCTGCGGCTCGACGCACCGCCCACGGCGATCTTCGCCTGCAACGACGGAACCGCGCTCGGCGTCTACCACGCCGCGGCGAAACTGGGGGTGCGCATCCCCGAGGACCTCAGCGTGGTCGGCTTCGACGACCTGCCGAAGGCGAAGTGGACGGTGCCGCCGCTCACCACGGTCCGCCAACCGCTCAAGGCGATGGGAGCCGCGGCGGCACGGATGATCCTCGCGCTCGCCGCGGGCGAGCCGCTGCCGCAGCAGCGCGTCGAACTCGCCACCGAGCTGGTGGTGCGCGAGAGCACCGCCCCGCCGCGCGACCGAACGGCGTAGTCGACGCGGCCGAACCGATCGCGCACACCGATGAGGCGGCCCGGCAAGGGCCGCGCCGCCGGTTCGGGCCCCGCTGTGTCAGTCCGACTGCCACACGGACATCACGGCCCACGGCGCGAGGTCGACGTCGAGATCGAGCACGCCGGACTCGGGAACGGTGAGCGCGAACCGCAGGAGCGCGTCAGCGACCGCGGCCAGGTACCGGTGCTCGGACCGGCTCGGATTGATCGGGCTTCCCATGCCGTACCAGGCCTCGGCGACGTTGCCGTGCTTCCAGTCGACGATCTCGACGAGGAAGGTCGTGCCCGGTTCCAGCCCGGCGATCGAGTGCCGGATCCTCCGGTTCGGGCCCTGCTCGGCGAGGGCGCGCGTCGCCTCGTACGAGTCCGCCGAGCCGACGGCCCGCAGGCCCATGTCCTCGGGGTAGTTGAAGAACACGGCCGACACCGCCGAGGTCCCGCTGTCGCGGGTCACCGCTCCGTGGGGAGTGGAGTGGAGCAGCCGGTCGCCGAGGCGGTTCAGCATGGCGAACGCGTGGAAGGTGGGCTTGTGGATGCCGTTCTCGTTCACCAGGCCGAAGCCGCCGTGGAACGGCCCGATGCCCGCGCCGCCCTCCTCGAACACGTCGGTGAAGGCCCAGTAGGAGATCGAGTCGGCGAGCGTGGCGCACTGCAGGTACGAGCGCGTGATCGAGGCGGCCGCGAACACCGTGTCGTGCATCCGGTCGCGGGAGGACGGGGACGTCGACCACTCCGTTATGTGGATCTCCGCTTCCGGGTAGGCGCTGCCGGCGACGAGCTTCCGCAGGAGCGCGAGGTCGTCGCGCGTGGCGTCGGCGTAGCGGGCGAGCGGCACCCCGACGCCGTCGGCGCCGAACGCGTAGTCGGTCGGGTACGTGTGGGTGGAGATGAAGTCGATCGGGACCTGCCGCCGCTCGCACCAGGCCAGGAACTCCTCGATCCACACCGGACGCCAGTCGAGCGCGTCCACGTCTTCGGCGGCGGCGGTCTCATGTTCCTCGGCACGATCCTGAACCTCGCCCTTGTACCGGTCGTCGGGCACGAAGACGCTCGTGGAGGGACCGCCGACCCGCAGCTCGGGGTCGATCCGCTTGATCGCCCCCGCAGTCTGCTCGTAGAGCTCGAAGTACTGCGTCCGGGTTCCGGTCCAGAAGTGCGGCACGAGATTCGGCTCGTTCCACACCTCGAACCGCCATTGACGGACCTCTGCCGGGCCGTAGCGGTCGATCCAGTGCTCCACCGTCTTGGTCACCAGTTCGACCCAGCGCGACATGTCCTTGGGCGGGCTGCAGTGCGCCCGCCACCAGAACAGCGTCTCGGTCCGCGTCGCGAGCTCGCGGGGCATGAAGCCGAGTTCCACGAACGGGCGGGCGCCGCAGGCGAGGATGAAGTCGAACACCTTGTCCACGTAGCCGAACGTGTGGACCGGGGACTCCAGGGGCGTGTTCGGGCCGAAGCCGCCGCCGTCGCTCCCTCGGTAGACGAACATGTCGTCGTGGAAGACGCCGTGGAAGCGGATGAACTTGAAGCCGAGGGTGTCGACGGCTTCGGCGAACTGCCGCTGCCAGTCCGCCCGCAGCGCCTCGTTGGCCCTGCCCGCGCCGACGCATTCGCTCCAGACGTGCGGCAGGGCGGTCTCCTCGCACCGTTCGCCGTCGATGCGGAAACGGGGCCGGGGCATGGGGTGGGGGGTCATGGTCTCACTTCGCTCGTGGTCGGCGGCGTCGCGTCGCATTTCGAAATATTTTCGAAATATATTCGATCGGACTTCACGCTACCGTGAAGGACGATGCCAGTCAAACGGCTACTGAAGTGGGAGTTCACTCGGCAGCTCGCCTCATCCGGACGATGTTAGGATCGAAAGGTTTTCGAATCTTGAACGGAGCGCCTGATGGGTCGGCAACCACGAGCTGAGCGAGTCACCCTGGCCGACGTCGCGCTGCGGGCAGGTGTCTCATCGGCGACCGTCTCGAAAGTCCTCAACGGCCGCACCGACGTCTCCGCCCGTACGCGCGAGCATGTCCTCGGCGTCATCGCCGAAACCGGCTACCGGTCGACGACGCCGCGGCACGACCGCCCCCGGAGGCAGGCGCTCGTGGTCGTCGTCGACTTCATGGCTTCCCCCTACGCGGGCACCGTGCTTCAGGAGATCCTCGCCGCCGCCACCGAGAAGGCCACCGATCTGCTGCTCCGCCTGCCGCCGGACGCGTCGATCGGCGCCAGCACCAAGCCCGCTCACACCTGGATCACGCAGCAGCAGGTCGCAGGCGCGGTGGGCCTCATCGAGCTCGCCGTCGCCGTGCCCGACACGGTGCTCACCGCCGCGAACGAGTGCGAACTGCCGATCGTCACGATCGATCCGATCGGCACGGCAGGGTCCCGCGCCGTCACCATCGGTTCCACCAACTGGGCCGGCGGGCGCTCCGCGACCGACCACCTCATCCGCTTCGGCCACCGCAGGATCGCCTGGATCGGCGGCCCGGTGAACTCGGCCCCTTCGGCTGAGCGCTTCCACGGATACCGGGCCGCACTCGAGGCCGCCGACCTCGCAGCGGAACGAGATCTGATCCGCCACGACGCGTTCCTGGTCGAGGCGGGGTTCCGCCACGGCCATGACATGCTTTCGCTCCCGACGCCCCCCACCGCCGTCGTCGCGGGCAACGACGAGATCGCCATCGGGGTCCTGGCCGCGGCGAAGGAGCTGGGCGTCGACGTCCCACGCCAATGCTCCGTCACCGGATTCGACGACACCCCGCAGACCGAATGGACCACGCCCGCCCTCACTTCGGTGCGGCAGCCGCTCGCGGGCATGGGCCGGATGGCCGTCGAGACCGTCCTCGGCATGGCGAACGGCGCCCAGCCCGCGTCCCGCCACCTCCAGCTGGCGACCGCCCTCACCGTCCGCGACTCGACGGGGCCCGCCCCGATGGACTGACCCGATCGAAGCTCGATCCCCCGAGCCCCTGCGGATACGCAATGCCATCACCGACCCTGCCAGGTTCGCTTTGCCGGGATCGAACCGGTGACGAGTCGGCAACGGTTTCTCGATGCCCCCGCTCACTTCGATACGCGCAGACGGTTCACCGCCGTCGCGGGAGTAAACCGATCTGACTTATAACCCGCCCGAGGAGCCGTGGAGGAGCTGGTCAGGTGCGTGGGGGTAGCGGCATAACCCGCCCAGGACGCAAACCCGCACACTTTGAACGTGTCTCAGTCGGTCAGGACCGAGGCGAGGCGTGTGAGGGCGGTCTTGACCTGGTCGGGGGAGAGTCCTTGCCCGCGTTGATGGGCGAAGACGTCAGGAGCGAGGGGGGCAAGGAGGATGTCGGCGAGGGGATCGGGTGAGGCGATGCCGGCCGCCCGTGCGAGCGACAGGACGTGGGCGCGCCAGAAGCGGTAGGCGCCGACTTCGAAGCGGCGCCCGCCGACTTCGGTGGCGAGGGCGAGGTCGCCGTGGGTCTCGAGCAGGTCCACCATCGCCGCGTAGAAGGCGGCGAGGCGATCGACCGGCGGAGCACCCGGGCCCAGGGGCGGAGGGCCTTCCAACAAGTCGCGCTGAAGGCGCCTTTCGTGCTCGTCGAGCAGCGCGACGGCGATGGAGGCGATATCGGGGTAGCGGCGGTACAGGGTCCCGCGGCCGACGCCGGCGGCCTTCGCGATGTCGTCCATCGTCACCGTCCGGGGGTCCTTCGCGGCGAACAGTTCGGCCGCGGCGGTCAGCACCTTGGCGCGGTTGCGGGCCGCATCGGCGCGCTCCTTCCTCATGGTGGCGAGCATAACAGGCAAGTGGACGGCATGACCGGTTATGCTCGGCAGTAAGTGGTCATCGTGTCCACTTATCTGCCGAGGAGGAACCGTGCTCCTGCACCTTGACGCCAGCGCCCGCCGCCACTCGTTCAGCCGTGAGATCGGCGACGCCGTCGCCGACGCCTGGAGACAGACGCATCCCCACTCCGCCTACGTCCACCGCGACCTCGCCTACGACCCGCCGCCGCCGATCGACCAGGCATGGACCGAGCTGTGCGACTACGTCCTGAAGCACCAGATCACCGACCCCGCCCGGTACCGAGAGGCCGTCCGCACCCCTGAGCAGGCGAAGGCGTGGTCCATCGTCGAGCCGCTCCTGACCGAACTGGTCACCGCCGATGCGGTGCTCATCGCGACGCCGATGTACAACTTCTCCATCCCCGCCGCCCTCAAAGCGTGGATCGACCAGGTCACCTTCCCCAAGATGTCCCTGGCCGGCACCCGCTTCGTCGTCGCCTACGCCCGCGGCGGCGCCTACGGCCCGGGCAAACCACGGGAACCGTTCGATCATCACGAGCGCTATCTGCGCGACTTCTTCGCCGGCCACTTCGCCGTCGAAGAGGCCGTGTTCGTCGGCACCGAGATGGTCAACGCGCTCCTCGACCCGGTCCTGGCCGATCGACGCGACGAGCACGAGCGCTCCCGCGCCGCCGCCCTGGCCGCCGCCCGCGAGATCGGAGCAGGGCTGTGAGCTGGTGGATCCTCATCGCCGCCGGCATCGTGGAGATCGCGTGGGCGATGAGCATCAAGCCCACGGCAGGATTCACCCGCTTCTGGCCCACGGTCCTGTGCGTGGCGCTGATGGGGCTCGCCGCCTTCCTGCTGTCGGTCGCGATCCGCGATCTGCCGACCGGCACCGCCTACGCGGTCTTCACCGGGATCGGAGCGATCGGCGCCGTCACGTTGGGCATCGTCCTCAACCGGGACCCCGTGACGACCGGACGAATCGTGGCGATCGCGCTCATATGCTGCGGAGTCGTCCTCGCCAGGATCACCGCACCCTCCGAGTAACAGCCCACCACGCCAGCTGCAGACCCACACGCAGCGACTGAAGCGGCCGACGCCGCGACCGAGCAAACCGGGAGACCGGGCGGATTGAGCAAGTGAGCTGAGCTTCCTCGGCGGCGAGAACGGCCCTCAGATGACGACCGGACCGCGTGTCTGCAGTGAGCCTGTCGCAACTTGATCGGTGTTCGTGGTCATCGAGAACTTGAACGGCCTTGGCGATCCGAGTGGCCCGATTCGGATCGCAGCGGACTTGGTCGAGGATCACCCGGGCTTTGAGCTGGGTGACCATGCGCTCTCCGGGTTCGCGGAGGCGGTTGCACTCCTTACCCCTGAGGCTTGCTCTTGCCCTTGATCGGCGTGGCGACCAGGTCGTGGCCGAGCCCCTGCGCGCCGATTAGTTCTTCGGATCAGGCCATGGGGCTCGCTTCGCGTAGTGCGCGTAGGCGACCAGTGCCGAGAGCATGGCCAAGACACCGCCGAGCGTCATGACCGCCGCAGGCGAGGAGCGGTCGACGACGACGCCTCCGGCGAGTGCCCCGAGGGCGATGGTGGCCTGGAACGACGCGGTGAACAGCACTGACGAGGCCTCAATGGAGTGCGGAGCGGACTTGGCGAACCAGGCCTGGGAGCAGACCGGAACACCGCCGTACGCGATCCCCCAGAGCGTGAGGAGCACGATCGCTCCGAACAGGCCGTGCCCGAGCACGGGCAGCAGCAGCGTGCTCACGGCGATCGCGGTCGCCACGGCCGCGAACGTGGCCCGCGGATACCGGGACACGGCTGCGCCGCAGAGGAAGTTGCCGATCATCCCGGCCACGCCGTAGACGAGCAGGACCGCGGTGACAGTGGTCGAACCCGCCGACGTGACGTCTTCCAGGAACGGCGTGACGTACGTGTAGGCGCCGAAATGGGCTGCCACGATGAGGAACGTCATCGTCAGCGCGAACCGCGTACCGGTACCTCGAAGCATGCTCCCCAGCTCCGACATGCGCGTCGGCCGCTCGGGCCGAAGCGTCGGAACGGTGAGGATCAGTGCCGCGAGGACGGCGGTGCTCAGGACTCCCATGACGACGAACGCCGTGCGCCAGCCAGCGATCTCGCCGATGAAGGTGCCCGCGGGGACCCCGAGCACCGACCCCAGCGGCACCGCGGAGAAGATCGCCGCCGTCGCCCGGCCGACCAATGCAGGGGGCACGAGGCGGCTCGCCAGGCCGGCCCCGATCGACCAGAAGCCGCCGATGGTGACGCCGACGAGCACCCTGGAGAGCAGCAGCAGCCAGTAGTCCGTGGCCGCTGCGGCGAGGAAATTGGCGACAGCCAGCAGCAGGATGAGGGCGCACAGCATCGCCCGGCGATCGAAGCGTGCCGTCGTGACGGTCACCAGTGGGGCGGCGACCGCCGCTAGAAGCCCTGGCATGGTCATCATCAACCCGGCCATGCCGTCGGAGACGTCGAAGCTGGCACCGATGGAGGTCAGCAGGCCGATCGGCAGGATCTCGGTAGTGACGATGGCGAAGATGCCCGTCATCACTGAGACCACCGCCGGCCACGGGGTGAGGCCCGGGCGGTTCGCCGGCTCGGTCGTCCTTGTGGGAGGCGGGGCGGTGGTGTGCATGAACGGGCGTCCTGTCCTGGCGGCTGGAAGAGTGCGTGCGTTCCAGCTCATCAGGCGGCGCAACGGAATGCTGGCAGGATTGCGACGTCAACCGTGTCCCGCCCGGGGACCGCTTCATGACCGATGGTGCGAGATCGGCTGTCGAGTTGGCGATTTCATCGGGCGGAACCTGACCCCGATCGTCGACGGCGTCCTCGGACTGGTCGTGCGGCTGTTCCGGCGGGCAGAGCGCAGAAGCGGCGCTCGGTGACGACCTCCCCGGTTTCTTCGCGGCGCCGGTGGGCGATGAGGGCGCCGAGGACTATCGAGACCGGGGGCGCAAGCAGCTGAACCGAAACGTCGCACGCAAGCTGAGCCGGCCGGGAGGCTGACATGAGCATCCGGGACATCATCGAGGGCAAGCTTCTGCGACGGTCTGATCGAGGACCCGCCGACGTATGCCGGCCTCTGTCAGGAGTCGATTCACAAGCAGTCCTGACGCTCCGGGCGATGACCCGGCCAGCCATGATGAGGGCATCGCCGGACATCCGGTCCGGCCGTCGGGGGGGATCTGTTTTCAGCCGACCAGTGGACGGCCTTCGGGGTAGTGGTACAGGCGCCGCCGGGTGCGGATCGCCAGTGCCGTGGCCAGGAGGACCGGCCCGATGCGGCCGATGAACATCAACGCGATGATGAGCACCTTCGACGCCGCGTCGAGTTCGGCGGTGAGCCCGGTGGACTGGCCGACGGTGGCCAGGGCGGAGGCGACCTCGAAGGCGGACTCGTGGAGCGCGAATTCGGGGTGGAGGAGGGTCATGGCGACCACCGCGGTCACGTTGACAGCGACGTAGAGCAGCGCGATGGTGAGCGCCTGCCGGATGACGTTCACGCTCAGGCGGGTCCGGAACGCCGAGGCGTCGGGTTCGGCGCGCACCTCCGACCAGATCACCCACAGCAGGACGAAGAACGTGGTGACCTTGATGCCGCCGGAGGTCGATGCCGAACCGCCGCCGATGAACATGAGCACGATCGAGACGAGGACCGAGTGGTCCTCCATCGCCCCCACGTCGATCGAGTTGAAGCCGGTGGTGCGCAGCATCGCCGACTGGAAGAACGCCGACAGGGTCTTCTCGTGCCAGCCCATGGGGCCGAATGTGGCCGGGTTCGCCCATTCGAAGGCGAGGAAGACCACGAAGCCGCCCGCGAACAGGATGGTGGTGCCGGCGAGGGTCATCTTGGTGTGCAGGGTCCAGCGCTTGCGCCCCCAACCGCGCCGGGTGACCTCGAAGATCACCGGCATGCCCAGGCCTCCGATGATCGAGGCGGCGGTGATCGGGACGATGACGAGCGGGTCGTTCGCGAAACTCATGAGCGAGTCGGAGAACAGACTGAATCCGCCGTTGTTGAACGCGCTCACGCCGTGGAAGAGGCCCTGCCAGGCCGCTTCGCCGCGCCCCATGCCGTAGCCGTAGTGGAACCGCAGGGCCAGGACCAGCGCCACCGCGGCCTCGACGATGCCCGCCACGGCGAAGGCCCGGAAGATGACGCCCCTGAGGTCGCCGAGGTTCAGCGCCGAGTGCAGCTCGGCCTGGGCCATCAGACGCGAGCGGAGGCCGAGTCGTTTGGATACGAGCAGGCCCATGAACGCGGCGCTGGTCATGATGCCGAGGCCGCCGACCTGCATCGCGACCATGATGACCGCTTCGCCGAAGCCGGTCCAGTGGACGGGGGTGTCGACGGTGGCCAGACCGGTGACGGTGATGGCCGAGGTCGCGGTGAACACGGCGTCCAGCACGGTGGTGCCGCCGGGGTCGGCTTGGGCGATCGGGAGCATGAACAGGCCCGTGACCAGCGCGATGGCGCCGGCGAAGGTGAGCGGCACGAGTTTGATCGGCCGCCGGGCGAGATGCTCGAAGGCCGAGCGCAGGCCGATCGGTGAGGGCCCGGACGCCGTTCGCCGCAAGGAGGCCGCGTTTTTCACTCGGCGAGCGTATTTTCGTTCGGGCGCCTCCGGCTGCTCGGCGGCGTCAAGAATCCGTCAGGATCCGCGGTTCCGCTCACCCGGCCCCGCTCCTGGTGCCCGTACGGCCTGGGATGCGAGCATGCTTAGGGTTGTGACAGGTGGAACGACCGCGCGCCTATCGTGGCCGCGACGGCCCGGTCGAAGCCGGGACTTCATCGGCGCCCGACGCCGCCGCACCGGCTTCGCCCTGACCCTGCTCGGGCTCCCGGCGCTGGTGATATCGCTGGTGCCGCTGCGCGGCGAGCTCTCGTTCAGCAGCGTCATCCTGATCGTGCTGACCGCGGTCATGGGCATCACGCTCACCGGCGGCATGTGGCCGGCGCTCCTGGCGGCGCTGGTCGGATTCTTCGGACTCAACTACTTCTTCACCGAGCCGCACCACACCTTCATCGTCGCGCACGAGCGCCAAGTCGTCGCCCTGGTCGCGTTCGTGGTCCTGGCGCTGGGCGGGGCCAGCGTGGTGAACCTGTCGGCCGATCGGGCTCGCGCGGCCGCGCGAGCCCGATCGGAGGCGCAGGTGCTCGCCGAGGCCGACCGCCTGCGCACGGCGCTGCTGGCGGCGGTCTCCCACGACCTGCGGACGCCGCTGGCCTCGGCGCGCGCGGCGGTGGGCAGCCTGCGATTGAGCGGGAACCGGTTCACCGAAGCCGAACGCGCCGAACTGCTCGACAGCGCCGACATCTCGCTGGCGCGCCTGGGCGGCCTGGTGGACAACCTGCTCGACATGAGCCGCCTCCAGGCGGGTGTGCTCGGGGCCGAGCCGGTCCCGATCGCCCTGGACGAGGCGGTGCCGTCCGCGCTCGACGAGATCGGCGCCGCGGACGTGCGGATCCTCGTGCCGCCCGCCCTGCCCGAGGTGAGCGCCGATCCCGGCCTGCTGCAGCGCATCCTCGTGAACCTCGTCGGCAACGCGATGCGCTACAGCCCCTCCGACCGGCCGCCGCTCATCACGGCCAGCGAGGCAGGCGAGTCGGTGGAACTGCGTGTGACGGACTGCGGCCCGGGCGTGCCGGAGGAGGACTTCGAGCTGATGTTCACCCCGTTCCAGCGTCTGGGCGACACCGACAACAGCACCGGAGTGGGCCTGGGGCTGGCGCTCTCGCGCGGATTGGCCGAGGCGATGGGCGGCGCCCTCACTCCCGAGCCGACTCCGGCCGGGGGCTTGACCATGGTCCTGGCGCTGCCGACCGCGAGGCAGGAGCGATGACCAAGGTCCTGGTCGTCGACGACGACCCCCAGATCGTGCGGACGCTGCGGATCAACCTGGCGGCAGGCGGCTACGAGGTCGTGACGGCCGTCGACGGCACCGCCGCGCTCAGGTCCGCCGAGGCAACTGCACCGGACGTGGTCGTGCTCGACCTGGGCCTGCCGGACATGGACGGCACCGAGGTCATCACCGGTCTCCGCGGGTGGACGGCCGCGCCCATCCTGGTGCTCTCGGGCCGCACGGGCAGCACCGACAAGATCACCGCGCTCGACGTGGGCGCCGACGATTACGTGACCAAGCCGTTCGACATCGGCGAGCTGCTCGCCCGACTGCGGGCCATGGCACGGCGGCAGGGCGGCGAACCCGAACCCACGACTGTCCATATAGGAAACGTTCTCGTCGACCTCGCCGCTCGGACCGTCCACCGGGGCGCTGTGGAGATCCGGCTGACCCGTACCGAATGGCGACTCCTGGAGGTCCTCCTGCGCAACCCCGGCAAGCTGGTCGTCCAGCGCCGCCTCCTGCACGAGGTGTGGGGCCCGACGTACCGGCGCGAAACCAACTACTTGCGCCAGTACATGGCCCAGCTGCGCCGCAAACTCGAACCCGAACCGTCGAGGCCGGTCTACCTCCTCACCGAGCCCGGCATGGGATACCGCTTCAAACCCGACCCCGAGTGACCCTCAACCGGCTGGATCGTTCACGCAGCCTCGTACCCCGAGACGGGGCCATGGTTCGAACTCGAACCGACCGTGCGGGACCGACGTGCTGAACCGCGCCCCCGGTCCCGTCGGATCGCCCGAGTTCGAAGCCGCACCCCTGCTTTTCGGACGTTCGCAATCTGGTCGGCTTCGGCGCTGTAGTCCCGGCCGCCGGTGTCCTGGGGTACGAGCGTCCGCCCGGCCCCGAACTCGATCAGTCCGGCGAGGACGCTCACCGGTCCGCAGCAGAGCAGGCCGAGCCGGGCCAGGAACCAGCCGGTGGCGCGGGCGGTGGCACTGCGGTGGAACACGCCGATCGTCGCATAGAGCACTGCGAGGCACAGATAGACGACCGCTACGGCCCCGAAGGAGATCGAGAGGACCCAATCGACCTGGAGGAAGACGTAGTAGGCGTCTTCCCCGAGCCCCGGGTCGCGCTGGACCCGCCGTTCGAGCTCTTGGCGCACCGCGCCTTCGGAGGCGAGGAAGCCGATCGCGGCGAGGACCAGTGCGGCGGCGGTGAGGAAGCGCGTCCACACGATGACGGTCTCAGCCGGCTGACGCTTCGGTCGGATCGTCGGCGGCTCTCGGAGGTCCAGGGCCATCCCCGGAGCGGACGGCGCAGTGCGATTCGGCGTTCAATGGAGTCGAGGGCTTCCGGTATTGAGTCCTGTTGCGAGACAACGAAGGCAACTGCCGATGCCGTGGCCGACCTGATCCTGGAGGCGGCCGACACCACCGCCCGGGACCGTTCCCGATCGCGGTCAGTTGGCGTCGAGGCGCGGGTGGACGAGCTCTCGGACGACCAGTCGGACCGCGGCGTAGGTCGGGACGGCGAGGACCACGCCGACGACGCCGTAGAGCGTGGCTCCGATGAGGACGCTCACGAGCGCGGCGAGGTTGGAGACCTTGACGGCGCTGCCCATGATGGTCGGATAGATGAGCCAGTTCTCCACCTGCTGGTACACGACGAAGAAGATGAGCGCGGCGACCGCGGTCATCGGCGAGGAGGCGAGCGCGATGAGGATGACGATGCCCGATCCGATGAAGGCGCCGATCTGCGGGATGAGATCGGTGATCGCCACGATGAACGCCAGGATCACCGCGTAGGGGATGCCCGCGATCACCATGAAGACCCACGCGGACACTCCGGCGGTGAGGCCGATCACGAGCGCGCCGATGAGGTAGGAGCCCGCCTGGAGGAGGATGCGGTCGAGGATCTCTCCGGCCCGCTCGCGTTTGGAGTCGACGACGAGCCGCAGCGCGGCGTCCCTGATGCGGTCGTGCGCGGCGAGGATGAACAGCGACAGGAGCACGGCCGTGACGGCCCAGCCGACGACGGTGGCGGCCGAGGCCGCTCCGCCGAGGAGGCCGCCGGCCGCCGCCGAGAGGTTCTCGGCGGTGAGCAGCTCCTGGACGCGGTCGAGCAGCGCCGACTCGCCCCCGAAGCGCTCGGCGAGGGTCGACTGCATGAGCTGCTCGTAGTAGTCGGGCGCGGCGGCGACGAAGTCGGCGGTCTGCCTGACGATCGCGGGGATGACGAGCGCGAGGCCGCCGCAGAAGAACAGGAGGAGGCCGACGATGAGGATCGTCATCGCGAGCCAGCGCGGCAGGCCGTGCCGCGTCATGAACTGGACGGGGCGGTTGAGTCCCACGGCGAGGAATCCGGCGATGATCAGGACGATGATGAGCGTGTCGAGTTTCGTTACGGCCCAGATGAGGAGGGCGGCGAACCCGAGCCCGATGCCAAGGTAGAGGCCGGCCTGCACCGGAGGGGTCTGGGAAAGGCTGCGCCGCGTCGGCAACTGGGGAGCGTTTCCGGTCATACCAGGTGTCTAGCAGAGATTCCTTCACGTGTATCGGCTTCGGCGCTCCCGGTCGACGGGCGGGAGGTACGGCGCCCACGATCATCGGCAATGGCGTGTCGGACGCCGAGCGGATCGAGCCGGAGGCCTGCTCCGAGAAGTTCGCGGTGTGCTGCTGCCGGGGCGGGCTCAGCGCCTCGGCTCGCCCGCGCCCCCTGCCACCAGGACCGGGACGGGCGCCTGCTGGATCATGGTCTGGCTCACGTCGCCCATGAGCGCCTTCGACAGCCCCTTGCCGTGGCGGCCCACCACGATCACGTCGACGTCCCGCTCCTCGGCGTATCGCAGCAGCGCCCCGGCCGGGGGCCCCGCCAGCACCGCGGAGCTCACCTGGCGGTCGCTGATCCGCGCGGCTCTGCGGGCCAGCTCCTCCTCGACCCGCTGGATCGCCTCGGCGTCCTCCGAATCGACGTCGGCGGCTTCGGCGAGGTCGAAGTCCACGACTCTCGCCAGGATCAAGGAGTACCGGTCGCCGGGCAACAGGTCGAGCGCCGTGTCCAAGGCGCGTTCGGACGCCGGAGAGCCGTCGATGCCCACCAGCGCCCGCCGTTGCGCCGAGGAGTCGTCCCGGTCGCGTTCGGATTCGACCAGGCGCGAGTTCATCCGGGCCCGTTCGGGCGCTGAGGCGGCGAAAATGGGGCCCAGCAGCACCGCGAGGAGAATCCATCCGCGATCGCGATGGCCCTGCCGGGCCATCCACAGGAGCGCCACCAGCCCCGAGGCGGCCCACAACGCGATGATGATCAGCAACACTTCAAGTGCGGGCATCCCCCCATGCTAGGTGCGCCCCCATGCCCCGGCAAGGCGTTCGCCGCTCCCGAATCGAAATAGCCGAAACCGGTTTGACGCGCGCCCAAAGGGAAACATCATTAGGTCCGCGGCAGACCGGTGGCGACCGAGCACTGCCGCCGTCCGCCGCCCCGTCGGGGCGGCGGACGCCTGTGCGCTTCGGTCGCGAAAGGAGCGGTGGACCGGTCGTGTTGCTGTTCGCGCCCCTGATCGCCCTGGCGGTCTTCGCCCTCCTCGTCCCCGTGACGTACCGCCGTTTCGGACGCGACACCGGATGGCTCCTCGCCGCGGGGTTCACGGTCCTGGCGGTCGTGCTCGCCCTCCAGTTGCCGGCGAGCGGGGACGGGGAGGTCGTCACCGCCTCCTGGTCGTGGATGCCCTCGATCGACGTGGCGCTGCGGCTGCGGCTCGACGCGCTGGCCCTCCTGTTCTCGCTCATCGTCCTGGGCGTCGGGGCGCTCGTCATGGCGTACTGCGCCCGCTACTTCAGCCGCGGACGCCACGTGTGGCTCTACACCCTCATGACGGTCTTCGCGCTGGCCATGCTGCTGCTCGTCCTCGCCGATGACGTGATCGTGCTCTTCATCGGGTGGGAACTCACCACCCTGTGCTCGTTCTTCCTCATCGGCGGGGTGCGTTCGGGCGCCGCCGGCCCCGCGCTGCGCGCCCTCCTCGTCACGGCGTCCGGGGGTCTGGCCCTCTTCGCCGGGCTGATCCTGCTGTCGGTCCACTCCGGCACGACGAGGCTGAGCGCGATCCTCGACGACGAGGCCTGGAAGAGCGATTCGCCGCTCGCGACGACCGCGGCCGCACTGGTGATCGTCGGCGCCATGGCCAAGTCGGCGCAGCTGCCGCTCCATTTCTGGCTGCCCGGTGCGATGGCCGCCTCGACGCCCGTGAGCGCCTACCTCCACGCCGCTTCGATGGTCAAAGGCGGCATCTACGTCCTCATGCGCTTCTCGCCGCTGTTCGCGGAGAACCCACTGTGGACGTGGGGCCTGATCACCGTCGGCCTCGCGACCGCGCTCTTCGGTGCGCTGCTCGCCCTCGAGCAGCACGACCTCAAGGCGCTGCTGGCCTATTCGACCATGAGCCAGCTCGGCTTCCTGGTCGCGATGATCGGCGTCGGCACCCCCGAGGCGCTGGCCGCGGCGGCCCTGCACACCCTCGCGCACGCCCTGTTCAAGGCGACGCTGTTCATGCTCGTCGGCATCATCGACCGCCAGGCGGGCAGCCGCGACATCCGGGAGTTGGGCGGCCTGCGTCGCGTCATGCCGGTGACCGCGACGCTCACCGCCCTCGCCGGGATGTCCTTGGCCGGCCTCCCGCCGATGATCGGGTTCGTCAGCAAGGAGACGATGTTCGCCGCCTTCCACGATCTGCCCGGCCCGGCGTGGGCGGGGCCGGTCGCATTGGCGCTCACGGTCGCGGCGGCCTCCCTCACGTTCGCCTACGGGCTGCGGATCTTCACCGGCGCCTTCATCGGGCCGACGGTGCAGCGACGCCTCCACGAACCGAGCCTGCTGTTCCTGGCGCCCGCCGCGGTCGCCGCGGCGGGCGGACTGGCGCTGGGCGTCGGCGTGCACACGCTGAACCCGCTCATCCGCCGCGTCGCGGTCGACACCCGCGAGCAGTTCGCCGCGGTCGATCTGCACCTGTGGCACGGGTGGACCCCCGAACTGGCGCTCTCCGCGGTCACCTTCGCGGCGGGCACGGCGCTCTTCCTGGCGCGCGACCCCGTCGACCGATTCCTCCAGCGCCCCCGCCGGCGGCTCGACGGGGAGGCGGCGTTCACCGCCTGCTACGACGCCACGATGCGCGCCGGCGCCCGGCTCGGATCGCTCACCCAGCGCAGCTCCCCCGCGGCGCATCTGCCGGTCCCGATCCTGGCGCTGGCGGCGATCGCCGCGGCGTACGCGCTGCACCCCATCGCCGTGCCCGCGCCGCCGCGGCCCACGACCTTCGGCGTGGACTGGGTCCCGGTGACGGTGCTGGCCGTGACGGTGGCCGGAGCGGCGACCAGGCGCTCACGGCTCGGCGCGGTCATCCTCGTCGGCCTGACCGGGTTCGTCATCGGCCTGTGGTTCCTGCTCGCGGGGGCGCCGGATCTGGCGATCACCCAGGTCCTGTTCGAGGTCATCACCGTGGTCGTGGCGGTGCTGGTGCTCCGCGGCCTGCCCCGCCGGTTCCACTCGGCTTCGCGGCGTCGCACCGCGGTCACGGCGGGCATCGCCGTAGGGGCCGGCATCGCCGCCGCGGCGGCGACCTTCGCGTTCACGGGGCGACGCGAGCGCTCCCCGGTCGCGGATTACCTGCTGCACGAGACGGGTCCGCAGACCGGCGGTTCCAATGTGGTGAACACGATCTTGGTGGAGTTCCGCGCCCTCGACACGCTCGGGGAGATCGCCGTGCTCGTCGCGGCGGGGCTGGGCACGGCCGCGATCATGGACCTGGTGGCCGTGCGCGGCGCTGAGCGCACAGCGGCTTCGGAGCAGGCCGAAGTCCCCGACAGCGCGCTCATCGTCGACGTCGTCCGGCGGGCGCTCACACCGGTGCTCGTGGTCCTCTCGGTCTATCTGCTGCTGCGCGGGCACCACGAGCCGGGCGGCGGCTTCACGGCCGGACTGGTGGGCGGATGCGGGCTCGCACTCGTGCACCTCTCGCGGCCCGCGGCGTCCCGGACGCCGCTGCCGCCGATCCAGACGCCCCTGCTCGCGGCCGGGCTGCTCGTCGCCACCGGCACGGGGCTCGCGGCGCTGGCCGCCGCCGAACCGTTCCTGCGGCCCGCGCACGGCCACGTCGATCTGGCCGGCGCGCACGTGTCGCTCAGCTCCTCCCTGGTGTTCGACCTCGGCGTGTACCTGGTCGTCCTCGGGATGGTGGCCGCGGCGCTCAACCGCTTGGGCCACTACGGCGTCGAAGCGGCGTCGGGCGCCCCCCGCGATGCGCCGGAGCGGGCCGGCGCGGGCGAACGGGGCGACGCATGAGCGCGGCGGTCGCGGTCGGCATCCTGGTGGCCGGAGGCGTGTTCCTGATCCTGCAGCGCGGGCTCGTGCGCATCGCGCTCGGATTCATCCTGCTCGGGCACGCGGCCAACGTCGTGCTGCTCGCCTCCGGCGGCATGTCCACACGCGAGCCGCCCCTGGTCGGGGACGGCGTGCCGGCCGACACCGCCGACCCGCTGCCGCAGGCGTTCGTCCTGACGGCCATCGTGATCACGTTCGGCATCACCGTCTACCTGTTCGCGCTCGCGCGCGCCGAGGGGGACGACGACGACACGGAGGCCGACCCGTGAGCGGACTGACGATGCCCCTGTCCATCGCGCTGCCCCTGGTGGCGGCCACACTGCTGGCCGTGGTGCGCCGTCCCGCGCGGCCGCGGCGCATCGTCCTGCTCGGAACGCTGGGACTCCTGCTGGCCCACCACGTCGTCCTCCTCGTCGCGGTCGCCGACGGCGCGGTGCTCGCCACCCGCATCGGCGGCTGGCCCGGCGGCGTGGCGATCACGTTCGTCCTCGACACCTTCAGCGCGCTCATGCTGGTCGCCACCTCGCTGCTGGCGCTCGTCTGCGTCTGGTTCGCGATCGCGGCGGGTGAGGACGAGCGGTCCATGTTCGCGCCGCTGGTCCTCGTCCTCGTCGCCGGTGTCGCCGGGGTGCTGCTCACCGGCGACCTGTTCAACCTGTTCGTGTTCCTCGAAGTCACCTTGATGCCGTCCTACGCGCTCATGAGCATGTCCTCCGATCGCGCGCGGTTCGCCGTCGGCAGGGTCTTCGTCAGCATCAGCCTGCTCACCTCCACGGTCTTCCTCATCGCCGTGGGCCTCGTCTACGGCATCGTCGGCACGGTCGACCTCGCCTCCCTCGCCGGAGCGGCGGCCGACTCGCCGCCGCTGGCCGCGGCGGGCGCGGTGCTGCTCGCGGCGCTGGCGGTCAAGTCGGCGCTCGTGCCGGTCCACGGTTGGCTCGCCGAGACCTATCCGCACGCCTCCCCCGGCGTGACGGCGCTGTTCTCGGGCCTGCACACCAAGCTCGGCATCTACGCGATCTACCGGCTCTACTCCCTGCTCTACGGCGGCGAAGCCCGGTTCGCCTGGATCGCCGTGGGGGTGTGCGTCCTGACGATGGCCGTCGGCGTCCTCGCGGCCTTCGGGCAGCGATCGATGCGGTCGATCCTGTCGTTCCACATGATCAGCCAGAACGGGTACATCGCGCTCGGCGCGGTGTTGGCGGCGCCGGCCGGGGCCGCGGCGGGCATTTTCTACCTGATGCACCACATGGTGGCTAAGGCGTCGCTGTTCCTCTCGGCGGGCGCCGTCGAGCACCGCTACGGCACGGGGCGGCTCGCATCGTTCGGCGGCCTCGCGCGACGCGAGCCGCTCGTCGCCCTGGCCTTCATCGTCCCGGCGCTGTCCCTGGCGGGGATGCCGCCCTTCTCGGGGTTCCTCGCGAAGTACGTGCTGGTGCGGGCGGCCATCGGCCAGGGGCAGTACATCGCGGCGGTCGCCGCGGTGGCGGTCGGGGCGCTGACCCTGGCATCGATGATCAAGATCTGGCAGTCCGTCTTCATCGCCAAGCCCAAAGACGACGACCGGCACGAGGCGCCGCAGCTCACCGCCGCCCCCGTGGGGTTGGTCGCGCCGGCGTTGTCGCTGGCCGCGGTGACGGTGATCCTCGGTCTCACGGGCGACTGGCTGCTGGCGCTGTGCGAGCAGGCGGGCCGCGGGCTCGCCGACTACACGGCCTATGCGGAGGCGGTGGTCGACTGATGAGAACGGCACGCGGCGCACTCGTCCCGGCCTTGACGTGGCCGGTACGCCTGGTGTGGTTCGCGCTCTACTTCGCGCGCGAGATGATCACGGCCAACGCCGCGCTCACCTGGGACATCCTGACGCCCAGCAGTCGGCTCGCGCCCGGCATCGCGCGGTTCCCCCTGCGCTGCCGGACCCGGTTCGAGATCGCACTCCTGGCGAACCTCATCTCGCTGACGCCCGGCACCTTGACGCTCGCGGTGCGCCGCGAGCCGCCGACGCTGTACGTGCACGGCATGTACGCGCCCGATCCCGATCGATTCCGCGAGCGTCTGCGCGCCTTGGAGAGCCGGATGCTCGCCGCGGTCCGGTTCCACGGCATCGACGCCGAAGCGGCCGAGGGGGGCGGTCATGAACGCGCTTGACGTGATGTTCGCCGTCGTGGCCCTCGCGCTGCTCACAGCAGCCGTCGGTGTGATCCGCGGGCCGACCGACGGCGACCGCGCCGTGGCCGGGGACCTCGGGTTCTACGCCTTCGTCGCCGCCGTGGCGATCCTGGGGACGCGCCTGGGCGGCTCGGCGTTCTTCGCGGTCGTGCTCGTGGCGGCGCTGGTCGGCTTCCTCTCGTCGGTCTCCGTGGCCCGGCTGATCGACCGAGAGGACCGGAACGAAGGAGAGGAGGACTGGTGAACGCGCTCGAAGCGATGTCGTGGGCGTGCATGGGTCTGGGCGTCTGGCTCATCGCCGTGGCGGCCGTGGGCTATGTGCGGCTGCCCGACCCGTATTCGCGGCTCAACGCCGTCACCAAGGCCTCGGCCCTGGGTCTGGTCCTGGTGCTGGTCGGCGCCTGGATGGCCGAACCGGGGTGGCTGGAGGCGGTCGAAGTGCTGCTGGCGATCTGGCTGCTGTTGACCACCGCGCCGGTGGGCGGCTACGCCATCGGCCGGGCGCTGCACCGCAGCGGCGTCCCTCTCGGACCCCGCGCCGGTTACGACGAGTTGCACGAGGACCGGCGAGGAGAGTGAGCAGGGAGCGCCGCGCCGGCCCGCGGCCTTCACCGAGTCGGCGCCCTCCGGCCGAGGCGGCGCGACCATCGGATGCAGGAGGGAAGTGATCGGGTGTCGAAGCCTTTGGAGGACTACGCCCTCATCGGCGACATGCACACGGCGGCGCTGGTGGACCGGGGCGGATCACCTCATCGTCGACGCCGGCGTCGAGTTCGACATCGCCTCGGAAGACCGCGCCGAGGCCGCCGACCGCGGGGGCTCGAGCGATTGAACGACGCCCTGCAGGGAACCTGATGAGCGGTCGCGCCGGAACGCCTCCGCTTCCCGCGCAGGCGTAAACTCTGCAAGATTGTCGGCCCCGAGATCTGAGGACGCGAATGATCGGCCAAACCCCGGCGCTGGCCGCCGCAGTACCGCCCGCCACCGAGGAATACGACGGATTCATCGGGTGGGTCCTGGGGCTGATGACCGATTTCGGCGAGGCCGGCGTCGGCCTGGCGCTCGCCATCGAGACGATCTTCCCGCCCGTCCCCAGTGAGCTCGTCCTGCCGGTGGCCGGATTCCTGTCCTATTCGGGCCACATGAACGTCGCCCTCGTGCTGCTGTTCGCGACCATCGGATCGATGCTCGGCGCGTACTGCTATTACTTCGTCGGCGCCGCGATCGGCCGTGAGCGCACGCGCTGGCTGTTCGCGAAGCTGCCGCTGTTCGAGGTCCGCGACTTCGAGCTGTCCGAGCGGGTCTTCGACCGCTGGGGCGGCATCGCGGTCATGGCGGGGCGCTGCCTGCCGCTGGTGCGCAGCGCCATCTCGATCCCTGCCGGCATCGCGCGGATGCCGCTGGGGAAGTTCTCGCTCTACACGCTCATCGGCAGCACCGTGTGGAACTCGGTCTGGGTCGGGCTCGGCTTCGCGTTCGGCCCGCAGATCGAGCCGATCCTCAGCCGCTACAGCAACCTCTTGAGCACGATCGTGCTGGGCGTCCTCGCCGCCCTGTTCCTCTGGTTCGTCACCGCCCGCATCATCAAACGCATCCGCAAAGGCCCCGATCAAGGCTCAGGACCGAACTCGGTGACCGACACGGTCATCCTGAAAAAGATCCGCTGACCCGACCCTGGACATCCCCGCGGTCAGACGCGGACACCAGCCGCGAAGCCGAAACGGCGGCGTTCGGCGACGCCGTGCCGGTCATGGGCGGAGGCGCGGTAGGAGTGTTCGGCGACCGGAGCGCCGGTCCAGGACCAGGCGTTCCCGTCGCGGAGGTGGTAGTCCTCCCCCGGCTCGGTGCCCATGCCTTCGAACGGGTTCCGCCTCCCTTCGACGAACTCGTCCTCGAATCCCTCGACCAGGTCCGTGGTCGTGCGCCGCATGTCGGCCATCGCGGCGCGGACGCGTTCGCGGTGCGCGATCTCGCGGCGCAGCTCGGCGTGGACACGGTGGCCTCCCTACGGGAATCGGATGCGCGAACGGCACCGCGCTGCCGTGTCGGCCGCTGACGGGCACCGGGATGCGCAGCGGTCTCGACTCTACCCCGGCGGTAGAGTTGCGGCATTCGTGACGGAGGTGGGGACCGAGATGACCGAACCCATTGCGGTGACCGATGCGGGACTGTGGCGGCTGCGCGTCCGCGGAGCGATCATCCTCGCCGCGTGCGCCGACGCGCTCGGCGCGCCCTTCGAGGGCCGGACCGAGGTCGACCCGCAACAGGTCGCCGCCGAACTGGACCTGCCGACCCCGCCGACCCAGTGGACCGACGACACCGCGCAGATGCTCGTCCTCGCCGCCCATCTGGCCCGGCGAGCGGGCCGGATCGACGCGGACGCACTGGCCGGTGAGCTGGCCGCGGCCTGGGCGTCCGAACCCTGGCGCGGCTACGGCCCCGGGGCGGTGAAGGTGCTGTCGCAGATCCGTTCGGGGGCCCGTTGGCAGGAGGCCGCCGCCTCGGTGTTCGGCGGCGCCGGTTCGCTGGGGAACGGCGCGGCGATGCGCGTCGCACCAGTGGGACTGGTCGCCGGCCTGAACCTCGATGCGGTGGCCGAGACGGCGGCGGTGAGCGCGTCGGTCTCGCACGCCCACCCAGAAGGGGTCGACGGTGCGATCGCGCAGGCCGTGGCGGTGGCGCTCGCCGCCCGCAGCGACAGCGCGCTCCCGCTCCCGCCCGCGGACTTCGCTGCGGCCGTCGCCGCCCACACCGGCACCGACGCCTTCGCCGCCGCGCTCGGAGCGGTGCCGTCGCTGGTGGAGGGCCCGAGTGCGGACCTCGCCGATCGGTTCGCGTGCGACGCGACCGCGCTCGGGTCGGTACCGGCGTCGATCACCGTCTTCCTGCGCCACCCCGAGGACCCGGTCGCGGCGGTCGCCGAGGCGATCGGATTGGGCGGCGACACCGACACCATCGCGGCGATGACCGCGGCCCTGGTGGGCGCCCGCTGCGGCGAAGGGGTGGTCCCCCCGCTCTGGGGGCTGCGGTTGGAGCAGCCGATGCGCGTGTGGACGGTCGCGTGCGAGCTGGCACGCCTCGAACCGCACCGGTAACGTGGCACTCTTGGAACCCGAAAGACGGAGCGGCGATGCGCGACAGCGAACTGATGCAGATCGGCGAGGTCGCCGAGCGGACGTGCCTGAGCCTGCGCACCATCCGCTACTACGAAGAGGTCGGTCTGGTCGTGCCCTCGGAGCGCAGCCAGGGGCGCTTCCGTCTCTACACC
The DNA here is from genome assembly GCF_019710475.1 of Glycomyces sp. TRM65418. Classification (GTDB taxonomy): domain Bacteria; phylum Actinomycetota; class Actinomycetes; order Mycobacteriales; family Micromonosporaceae; genus Glycomyces. The sequence goes on from NZ_JAJFAX010000001.1 coordinate 364,535, forward strand.
GAGGCCGACGTGCGCCGGCTGTGGCTGATCCGCCGCCTCAAGCCCCTTGAGCTCTCGCTCGATCAGATCCGGGACCTGCTCGCCGCTCTCGACCGCGCCGATGCGGGGAACGTCGACGGCGACGAGGCGGCCGTACTGCGTTCGACGCTCACCGCGTTCCAGACCATCGCCCGGGTCCGATGCGAATCGCTGCGCGACCAGCTCGTCGGCGCCGAGGAGTTCGCCGCCGCCCTCGCCGACCGGATCGACGCCCTGCAACCGGAGGCCGCGCCGCAGCCCTGACCGCCGCGCCGACAACTGTGACATCACGTTAGTGTCAGCGCCGCAGTCTGGTCCGACGACCCGTCCGACCTCGGCTTCCTCGCTCGGCCCCGCGACGTCTTCGCCAAGGCCGAAGCGCACGTCATCGCGGTTCCGGGTCCCCTGCACGGCATAAAGGCGACCAACACCGTCTACCTCGCCTCGATGGCCTGCCGAGCGCCGGCCCGGCGACACGCCGCCGCGCGATCCCGATCCGGACGAGTGAACTCGCGGAGGCGTTCCATGCCCGCCATCCGCCTGCGGCCGTCCGCGCCCTCGCATCGGGCCTCGCCCGCTGCACCGCCACTGGGCCTCGCCAGCCATCGCCCCAGGCGGAGAACCGGCATCTCAGCGGTCCCCATCTCGTTTCCGCAGCATCGGCCGAGTCTGCCGTAGCGTCTCGGACTCGCCGCCGTCGGCCTCCTGGAGTCGCTCATGACCGCCAAGGTCGTCGACGACGCCACCGACACCGGTTCGAACAAGACCCGTGAAGCCGCGGGCCAGGGCATCGGCAACATCCTCGTCGGCTGCTTCGGCGGCATGGCCGGCTGCGCGATGATCGGCCAGACGATGATCAACGTCAAGGCCGGGGCCCGCTCGCGGCTCTCGACCTTCTCGGCCGGGTTCTTCCTGCTCATCCTCGTGGCCGTCTTCGGCGGCGTGGTCGCTCAGATCCCCATGGCCGCGCTCGTGGCCGTCATGGTCTTCGTGTCCGCGGTGACCTTCGACTGGCACTCCGTCAAGCCCGAGACCCTCCGCAAGATGCCGGTCTCCGAAACGATCACCGTCGCCGTCACCGTCGCCGTCACCGTCGCCACCCACAACCTCGCCATCGGCGTCCTCGCCGGCGTCATCGTCGCGATGGTCGCCTTCGCCCGCAAGGTCGCCCACCTGGTCGAGGTCACCAGCGTCCAAGAAGGTCGAGATCGTCGGCCTCAACCGCCCGAGCGCGAGGCTCCACGGCGAACTCACCGGCGGCCGCTAAAGGCTGTCCGACGAGCTCGGGCCGCAACGGTCGAACGGTCGGACAGCTCCCGGCGGCGTTACCGAGGCGAGGGTCCCCCGCACCGACGCACCGGCTCAAGCGTCACGTGAGCTCCTGAACGACCTCCGGTAGGCCCCGGGTGTGACGCCGACGGTCTGCGCGAACTGCGCCCGGAAGTTGCTCAGGCTCGGGAAGCCCGTCTGCGCGGCGATCCGCTCCACGGTGTGGTCGGTCGTCTCCAGCAGCTCCTGGGCGTGCCGGAGGCGCACCCCGCCGAGCCACTGGATCGGGCTCTGGCCCGTCTCCGCCGCGAACCGCCTGGTGAGCGTTCTGACGCTGACGCCCGCAGCGGCGGCGATGTCCGCCAGGGAGAGGCTGCGGTGCGCGTGCTCCTCGATCCACGCCAGGACGCGCTCCAGCGTCGCGGTCTGATAGGACGGGCGGTTGCGCAGGATGTACTGCGCCTGGCCTCCCGTGCGCTGCAAGGGGGCCACCGCCAGCCGCGCCGCATCGGCCGCCACGGCCACCCCGTAGTCGCGCTGCACCAGGTGAAGGCACAGGTCGAGCCCTGCCGCGGCTCCGGCCGAGGTGAGCACGTCGCCGCCGTCCACATAGAGCACGTCGGGATCGACCTTCACATTCGGGTGTCGGCGCGCGAGCGTCTCGGCGGCCAGCCAGTGCGTGGTCGCGGCTCGGCCCTCGAGCAGACCCGCCTCGGCGAGCGTGAACGCCCCCACGCAGATCGAGGCGATCCGCGAACCGCGCTCGGCCGCGCGTCGGAGCGCGTCGAGGACCGCCGGCGCGGTCGAGCGCCGATGGTCGTTCCGGCCGGGCACCACGACCAAGTCCGCCCGCTCCACCGCCTCCAGTCCTGCGTCGGTGGCGATCCGGATCGGCCCGGCCGTCGTCACCGGGTTCTCTCCGGCGACGACCACCCGGTATCCGGGCCGCCCGTCCGGCAGCCGCACGCGACCGAACACCTCGATCGGGGTGGCCAGATCGAACGCGATGCCGTCCTCTAGTGCGAGGACCACGACGGTGTGCATGGGCTGATCGTAACGCGACTGCGGCGCCTGCCGCGTCATGGCCGGAAACAGGCAAAAGTTGGCCGTCCAGCCATTGTCGATGACCGTCCGCAACGCGAGCATGGGGAGCCAGCAAGCCAAGGAAAGGACCTCCATGACTCGATGCCGCACCAGGGCGGGCGCATGACCGCGTTCCTGCTCTCCGTCCACGTGCTCGCCGCCATCCTGACGATCGGCCCGGTCGCCATCGCCGCCAGCATGTTCCCTCCCGCGCTCGCCGCCGCCGCGCAGGACCCCGAGGACACCCGGAAGACCGCAGGCGTGGCGATCCTGCACCGCATCACCCGCGTCTACGCCGTCATCGGCATCCTCGTGCCGGTCTTCGGCGTCGCCACCGCCGCGAGCCTCGGCGTGCTCACCGACGCCTGGCTCATCACCTCGATGACGCTCACCGCGGCCGCGGCCGTGATCCTCATCGCGATCATCCTCCCCGGGCAGCGCCGTGGCCTCGATTCCCTCAGCACCGCAGCGGCGACCGGCGCCGGTCGGCGCCTCGCTGCCGCCACCGGCGTCTTCAACCTGCTGTGGGCGATCGTCGTAGTCCTCATGGTCTACCGCCCCGGCTCCACGACGGGAGTCTGACCGTGAACCAGCGCCGCGCGCTCCACGCCATCGGAACGGTCGAGCTCACGACCTTCGCGCTCATGATGGCGAACCTGGCCACCGTCCACCTTGAACTCTTCACGAGCATCCTGGGCCCGCTCCACGGTCTCGCCTACACGGTCAGCGTGATCGCCGCCGCCCTCACCTCGAACGGCCGCCACCGGATCTGGCTCCTCGCCCTCGTCCCCGCCGTCGGCGGCCTCCTCGCCGCCCGCAGCCTCCCCTCCCGCCGGCCCTCCCCTTAGGCCGCTCCGCGCAGGCGGGTGGCGCGGCGGGATTCGCCGCCGCGCTACCCGCCCTCGCCGCATCACCGGCCTCCGTCTCCTCGGACTCGGCGTCCCGACCGGTGGCGGGCTCGCCCGGCAACAGGCCTGATCGCTGCGGGAGGCCTCGGGTCGGCAGGACGCGCGGCGTCGCCCGTCGGGGAGCGTGCCGAGTCGACGATCGGCGAGGCCGGTGGCGCCGAGGCGGTCCGGGCCCGGAAGGCGTTCCGTCAGTCGAAGAGATCGCGTTCGGCGGCGACGGCCAGCGCGTCGATCAGCAGCACCGGCCGCTCCAGCAACGACTCCAGGGTGGTCGCGACCTCGCCGAGCGCCTCGCGGTCGCCGCCGTAGGCGCAGAACATGCCGGCCTCGGAGTCGAACGAGAAGCGCTCGAGGAGCGGACCGCGGTCGATCAGCGCGGCGTGCACCGCCGACTGCCAGTCGTAGCCGGATCCTTCGAGCCCGTGGGCGGCGAACACCTCGGACAGATGGGCGTCGGCCGGACCGCCGGGACTGTAGATCACCGAGTCGCTCGTCTCGCCCTCAACGAACGTGACGTTGGGGAAGCGCGTGAATTCCGGTCGTTCTGACATGCCCGCGAGCCTAGCGGGAGCGACCGACAGCACGACGGCTTCTCCGCGGCGGTCCGCGCCCGCCACGCCGTTTCACGGGACGACGCCTCGACCGCCCGGGGTGGACGGCCGGTCGTCGACTGGAGGAAGCGCCGTCTCCGGGTGCCCGATGCCGAATGCGTGAGCCGGTGAGCGCAGACGGCGAGGAGCATACCCCGCATGCTCCCGGCCAGCTGCCGCCGATGGATTGTGCACCTATGGTAGGAAGGCTCCGTACAAGCGTTGGCTTGTCCACGCACGGAATCCGCCGCGACATAGTCCGATGCCCGCACCGGCCGGGCGGTCGCCAGGGCTCCGGACCATACGGAGGTGGAGTGATGGTGAAACGCGGAGACTGCGACCGGAACGGCACCGGCCCGCTGCCGCGGTTGTCTCCCGCCATTCCGCCGCCCGAGCAGGAAGAGCCCTTCCGGGTCACGGCGCATGGTGACTCGCTCGGGGGCATGCGGGTCGCCGGAGTGATCGATGCGAACAGCCACGACGCCTGGGAGCGGGCGCTGAGGCAGGCGACCGGCCCGGGTGCGGGGATACACTTGGATCTGGCCGAGGTGGAATTCATCGACTCTCGGGGCGTGGCCGTACTCGTGCAGGTCGCGAGCGGGCTGCCCGACGGGTACCGGATCGTGGTGCGCCATCCGCCGCGGTGCCTGCGCCGCATCATGCAGGCCCTGTGGCCCCAGGGAGTGCCCGCCATCGTGATCGAAGGAGCCGTGCCATGAGCCCTGCGCATCCCTCTACGGCGGAGGACCCGTTCGACCATCCGGCGCTGTTCTACTCCGGTCCCGACGAGTATTTGGCCGGCACGGTGCCGTTCATCGAGGAAGGCCTGAGCGCGGACGAACCGGTCGCGGTCGCCGTCCCCGAGCGCAACCTCAGACCTCTCCGTGACGCCTTGGGGTCCTCGGCCGAACGCGTCCACATGCTCGACATGACCGAGGCCGGGGCCAACCCCGGACGCATCATCCCCGGGGTGCTGCGCGCCTTCGCCGACGCCCACCCCGACCGCCGCGTGCGGATCATCGGCGAGCCGATCTGGCCGGGCCGCAGCGAGATCGAATACCCCGCGTGCGCCCAGCACGAGGCCTTGATCAACTTCGCGTTCACCGGGCGAGCGGTCACCATCCTGTGCCCCTACGACACCGACGGCCTCCACCCGCAGGTGATCGACGACGCCCGAGCCACCCACCCCGTGCTCGTCGACCGCGGCGGGCGTCGGCGCAGCGACAAGTACGACCCCGGCCGCATCGTCGGCGATCACAACCAGCCGCTGCCACGGCCCCCGCAGACGGCCGTCGAGCGGGTCGTCGATCGCGCCGCTCTCGACGGCGCCCGCCGATTCCTCGCCGCCTACGGACGCGAGTCCGGCCTCGCCGCCGATCGGATCGTCGACCTGGAGATCGCCGCCACCGAACTGCTCACCAACAGCGTCCGCCACGGCGGCGGCACCGGCACGCTCCGCATCTGGACCGACGGGGAACAGCTGATCTGCGAAGTCAGCGACACCGGCCACATCACCGACCCGCTCGCCGGGCGCCGTCCGCCGGGCGCCGATCTCTCGCAGGGCCACGGGCTGCTGCTGGTCAACCACATCGTCGACCTCGTCCGCATCCACACCGGCCCGCTCGGTACGACCGTGCGGATCCACCTGTGGCTGACCCGCCAGGAGCCTCAGGCAGCCGCAGCTCAACAGCGGTGAGGGCGTTCGCGCCGACCCGGCGGGCGTCTGTTATGGAGAGGTCTCGGTCGATTGCCGCCGGCGGGGCTCTGGGGCCTCGGTTCACACCGGCCGGGCCTCCTTGCCCTCCTGAGCACCGCGACGATGCCGTTCGGCCGGCACCGGGCTCGACGTGCCGGTATCGTCTTCCGTCGCACGCGAGCTGCTCCGGTCCATCGCTGCCGTCCGATTCCGACCGGGTGCCGTAACGCGGCGCGGTTCCGATGTCGTCCGGGGTGATCATCGTTGCCGACGCGGGTAAACAACGGCAGAAGGGGAAGCCGATGCGCATGATGCTGCATGGGGTACGCGACGGCGTCGGCGAGGATCTCCGGGGGATGCGGCGATTCCTCCGCGACATGGCCCGCCGGGGCACGTGGGCGCAGGAGACCGCGACGCAGGCGCTCAAGGCCGCGATCGCGTCGGTCCTCGCCTGGATCGTCGCGGCGCATCTGCTCGCGCTGCCGATGCCTTACCTCGCGGCGTGGGCCGCGCTCGTGGTGGTCCGGCCGACGGTCCATTGGTCGGTCCTCACGGGTCTGCGCCAGTTGGTGGCGGTCGGGTTGGGCGTCGTGGTGGCGGTGCTGGCCGTCGTGGTCACGCCCGGCAAGGAGCTCGCCCTCGCCGTGGGCGTGTCGGTCGCCTTCCTCATCGGGTACTGGCCCCGGCTGAACGACCAGGGCCTCTACGTGCCGTTCACCGCACTGTTCATGATCGCCGTGGACAGCGTCGAGGAGCCGTTCGTGGTGGTCCGCCTGCTCGAGACGGCGCTCGGCGCGGGGATCGGCATGGCGGTGAACCTGCTGATCGAGCCTCCTGCGCGAGTGCGCGCGGTGGGCACCCGTATCCGGCAGGACGGTGCGGCGACCGCCGAGTTCCTGCGCCAGATCGCCGCATGGCTGCGGGAGGAGTCCGAGCGCGGCGACGGCGACACCTGGGCGGGCCGGGCGAAGCGCCTGGACAGCCACGCCGCCGAGACGCGATCGGCGCTCGACCACGCGAACGACAGCCTTCGTCTCAACCCCCACACGACCAGCGCGCAGACCGACGCCCTCGATCGGTTCCACGCGGGGTTCGAGCTGAACCAGCGGGTGCTCCGTGCCACCCGGGCCCTCACCGATGTCCTGGACGGGCCCGCTCGCGGCGCGATACCCGACGACCTCGCGCTCGATGCCGAGTTCTGCGGGGACTGCGCGACGGTGATCGAGGAGACGGTCGACGTCTACGAGGGACGGCTCACCCGCATCCTGACGCGCCACGACTCGGATCCGGGCGACTCCAGCTCGGCCGACGAGGCGCTGACGGCGCTGGAGCGCCGGACCCATGCCGCCGGCGACGACGGCGTCATGGTCGAAATGCAGGCGACCGTGCTCGTCGCCCTCCGCCGCCTCCTCAGCGAGGCGCAGTCCTGACAGTCCGGTCGACTCCGGTTCAGTGCTGCGACCGCGGCGTCGCGAGCGTTCGATCGCCAGTGCTCGTCAGTCGGGGCGGCGGACGAGGTGCGGGATGCCCGCAGGGTTGGTGATCCAGTGCGCCGTCATGCCCGGCGGCAGCGGCTCCAGCTCGTCCTGGGGCTCCACCCCGTGCGCGGCCAGATGGTCGGCGGCCAGTTCCACGTCGTCGGTGAACAGCTCCAGCCAGAGCTCGGCGCTCGCGTAGTTGTCGACGCGGTCGAACCAGAGCTTCACCGGCCCGAACTGCACGGATGCGGACTGGCGCACCCCGTCCGCGATGTCGGTTCCGCTCTCGTCGACCACGTCCATGCCCAGGACGTCGCGGTAGAAGGCGAGGGTCCGGTCGAACTGTGCCTTCGGGAGCTTCATGGCGATGTTCTGACCGCCGCGGAAGTGCGGGTTCACGATGGTTCCTCCGATGTGTGGTCCAGATGGTCTTGCAGGTCGTGCAGGCGCGCGTCCCAGTCCCGTGCCATCGCGGCGAGGAACTGCTGCGCCACGCGCATGGGCTCGGAGTGCAGCCGGTACCGCACGCGACGCCCTTCTCTCGGTTCGGGCGTCACCAAGGCCGCCTCGGCGAGCAGCGCCAGATGCTTGGCGATCGCCTGCCGGGTGATCGGCAGCCGGTCGGCGAGCTCGGTGACGGTGGCCGGACCGCCGGAGGCCAGGTCGGTCAGGATCGCGCGCCGGGTCGGGTCGGCGAGGGCGACGAAGACCCGTTCGGCGGTCGTCTCGGCGTCAGGCGGCATCGAGGTATCCGACGAGCTCGTCGAGTTCGATCGTCCATCCCTCGACATTGCCTCCGAAGGCCTCGCGATGCGCGTTCTCCGGCAGTTGCGCGAATCCGGTCTCGACCACGCGAAGCAGCGTGCCCGTGTCCACCGGCTCGAGGGTGAACTCGACGTAGGTGCGCCGCGGGTCGTCCTCGGGCAGTCCGGTGATCGGCCAGGTGAATCCGAAGACCCTCGCCTCCTCCACGCGCTCCACGCGCAGTTCGGCGGTCTCGCCGCCGGCCCATCGCATCCACCCCGCCCCGCCGGGACGCAGGTCGATCCGCGCCTCGGTGCCGAACCAGCCGCTGAGTCCCTCGGCGGTGGTCAGTGCGGCCCAGACCTTGTCCGGCGGATGGGCGAGCTTCACGGTGCGCTCGATGCTGTCCGGAAAACCCATTGCCTGCCTCCAAATGATCGCAACCTCTTGGTTGCGACCATATCGCAACCAAGAGGTTGCGTCAACTATCGGAGGAGCCCTGTTCGAATGCGGACCCGTCCGAGTTCCAGCCGACCGCCCGTCGCCGATCCCCGGTCGGCAAGCACCTCGGCAATGTCCTCGCAAAACCCTGACCGCCCCAAGAGGACGTCGAGCACCCCGCGGGCTCACAGTCCTGGCCCGCCTCTGCGGCGACCGCTGCATGAGCAGTCCCGGCCCTGCGCATCGCGCAGTAGGATCTCGTCGATGAGGGACCCTCTCGAATCGCTCACTCCTCCCCAGCGTGAACTGCTGGACGTATGGCTGCCCGGGCTCGAAGCCGAAGCCGACATGAGCTGGAACCTGGTCGAGACGACGGTGCTGCGGGCCCGAGCGGGGGAACGCACCGTCGTCGTCAAAGCGGGTGGCACTGCGGACCATCACATCGAACGAGAAATCCGCGCCCACCGTGAATGGACCGGTCCCTGGGTGCGCAGCGGCCGAGCCGCCCGGTTGCTCCACGCCGATGCCGACGCGAAGCTGCTGGTCACGGAGTATCTTCCCGGCACTCTCGTCCAAGGCACCGCTGCCGCCGCCGAGACGGACACCTACCGGCAGGCGGGCGAACTGCTCCGCGTGTTCCACGACCAGTTGGCCTTCGAAGACCCCGACTACGAGCCGCGCATGAACGCGAAGGCGCTGGCGTGGATGGACGGCCGCCACCGGATCGAGCCGGAGATCGAGGCGGAGCTGCGGGCCGTGGTGCAGTCCTGGCCCGTACCGACAGCGGTCTGCGCACCCTCGCACGGTGACTGGCAGACCCGGAACTGGCTGCAGGACAACGGCGTGGTGCGCGTGATCGATTTCGGCAGAGCGGCTCTCCGCCCGGCGGCCGAGGACTTCGAACGCCTTGCGGTCCAGGAGTTCGCCTGGCACTCGGGCGCCGAAGAGGCGTTCGTCTCCGGCTACGGCACGGACCCGCGCGAACCCGAGGCCTGGTTCCGCCAACGAGTCCGCTCCGCGATCGCCACCGCCTGCTGGGCCCACCTCGTCGGCGCTGACGATTTCGAAGCCCAGGGCCATCGAATGATCGCCGCAGTACTCGCCGAAGCCGCTTAGAGTGAAGCGTCTGTCTGCGGGTTCGCATAAGTGTGCAGTACCTCCGCCACGGCAATGCCCCGGTCGACCGAGCCGGGGCATTGCCGTGAGCGCCGAATCCAGAGCCGATCGCTTCCTTGCAGCCGCCCTTCAAGGGTGTCCCCGTTGGCGCACTGTCGAGGACGGCGACCGCGTCTCATTGCGCCCTCCGGTTCGACCGGAGGGCGGGCTTGCTCGGGACTAGGCGGCGTCCTGCTGTTCCAGCCACCGCAACATCGCCTGGGTTGTTGCTTCCGGTTGCTCTTGCTGGATCCAATGACCGGAGTCCAGATTGACCACTTCCACATCGGGCACGAACGCCGTCAGGTTCTCAGACCTCCGGACCGCATCGCGGTCGCCGTAGATCATGAGGGCCGGCTGGCGGATGACGGGGTCCACGTCCGCCAGCAAGTGCCAGTTGCGGTCGAGGTTCCGGTACCAGTTGATGCCGCCCGTGAACCCCGAGGATTCGAAGGCGGTGACGAAAACGGCCAGTTCGGCGTCGCTCATCAAGGGCTCCCCGAGCGGTGTTTCCGCCTTGGCGAGATTGATCATCGCCATACCCGGCTGAGGCGCTGCGGGCGGCTGGTTCTTCCGGTACATGTTGCGGAGGAACTGGAAGGTGTGGGCTTCGAGTACGGCGTCGGCGACGCCCGGCTGTCGATTGAAGTGGACGAAATAGAAGTCGCCGCCGAGCACGTCCTCCATGACCTCGACCCAGGGCTTCGCTCCGCGCTCCTGGTAGGGCAGGCTCAGGTTGATCACCTTGTTCACCCGGTCGGGGTGCAACAAGGTCAGTCCCCAAACGACCATTGCGCCCCAGTCATGGCCGACGAAGGCGGCGTCCTCGTATCCGAAGTGGTCGAGCAGTGCGATGAGATCGCCCGACAAGTGCTCGATGTCGTAGTCGGTCACTTCGGTCGGACGGGATGAGTTGCCGTAGCCCCGCTGGTTCGGAACGATGACATGGTAGCCCGCTGCGGCGAGGGCGGGCACCTGGTGGCGCCAGGAGAAGGCATGCTCCGGCCAGCCGTGACAGAGCACAATGGGCTTTCCGGCGTCTCGGCGCCCTGCTTCGAAGACTTCGAGTTCCACACCGTTGACGGCGATGAGGGCGGGCTGGGGAAAATCGTTCGGATCGAACACTGCATCGCTTCCTTGTCGTTTCGGGGTGATCAGGCGATCGCCGGGATCGAAGACGCGGGTGCGCCCTCGGGTGACGGCTCGGCGCATCGAACTTGCTCTCGGTGCACCGATCTCGGTTGCGGCCTGATCGGCTGCCTCACCATAGGACGCTTCGCGGACAGGATCGGTCCTCGATAAGTGGCAGACTGAGAAAATGCGGAACGATCCCACCGGTCGAGCGCTGCAGCTGCTCTCGCTCCTTCAGACGCATCGTTTCTGGCGTGGCGCCGAACTCGCCGAACGACTCGAGACCACGGAGCGGACGGTGCGCCGTGACGTCGATCGGCTGCGCGACCTCGGCTACCCGGTCGACGCCACGTCGGGACGATACGGGGGCTACCGGCTGGCGGCGGGGGCGCACGTGCCGCCCCTCGTCCTCGACGATGACGAGGCCGTCGCGGTAGCCGTCGGACTGCGCTACGCCGCGGTGGCGGCCATCGGCGGCATGGAGGAAACGTCGCTGCGCGCCCTGACGAAAATCGAGCAGCTCCTGCCTCATCGGCTCCGCCGACGGGTGGCTGCGCTGCATTCGAGCGTCACTTCGATGCGGTGGCCGGCCGGCGACGTCGTCGATCCCGAAGTGCTCAGTGCGCTGGCCGCGGCGTGTCGAGATCGTGAGGACGTGCGTTTCGACTACCGGCGACGCGATGGCGAAGACGGGCGACGGCTCGTCGAGCCGCACCGACTCGTCACCGCCGCCCATCGCTGGTATCTCGTGGCATGGGACCGACATCGCCACGGGTGGCGCACGTTTCGGCTGGATCGGCTTCGGGAGCCCCGGCCGGCGGGCGGTCGTTTCACACCCCGCCCGATCCCGGGCGGGGATGCGGCGGCCTTCGTCGCAGGCTCACTGGGCTCGATACCCCGTCACCATGAAGCGAGGCTCGCCGTCAACGCGGCGTTCGCCGAACTCGAGGGTGCGCTTCGATGGGTGGACCACACACTGATCGAGACGAAGGCGGACTTCTGCTCCGTCCAGATCCGCGGCGACGACCTCGACTGGCTTGCCGTGACCGTCGTCCGCATGGCGCTCACCGCCCCAGTGGCCGTCATCGAACCGGCCGAGCTCGCCGACGCCGTCAGGCGGCTCGCCGCTCACCTCGCTGTCTCGCCGCCGTGACGATCAGGAGCGGTCCGGCCGATCAGGTCATGCGGGACCAGAATGTGCCGACGCCTGCTGCTTACGACGGCCCTGCCGCAGAAGGCCTAGACTGCTCGTGAAAACTTCACAGCATTGAAAGGGACCCCTTGTCCACCACGTCTTCCGACCTCTCGCGCCTCGCGCCCCTGCCCGAGCCCGATCCGCCCATGAGCGGACGCAAAAAGGCCCTCATCGCCCTCGTCGCGGTCGCCGCCCTCGCCATGGCGACCGGTATCGGATGGTTGACCGCCCGGCCCGAGGAACGGCCGGCCTGCTGCACCGTGAGGACCGCCATCGCAGACGCCGCCGCGGGGCTCGACTACCAGATCCCGCTCGGATGGGCCCAGATCGATGGAAGGCAGCTCACCGGCTCCGCTTCCACCGCCGCATCGACCGGTGAGCAAGGGGTCACAGGAGCCCAGGTCCTGGCGTTCGCCGACGTCGCCCCCGCAGCGGACCTGGCGACCTGGACCGAAGGCCTCGCCGAGTCCGCGTCCGGAACCCTCTACGCCATGGTGCCGGACCGCACGGAGCTCCTGTCTTCTGAACCCGCTTCGGTGAGCGGGAACGAAGCCCACCAGGTCACCTGGTTGATCTCGCACTCCCGTTACGACGGACCGCTTTACGGGCACGTCATCGTGGTGCGCGCCGCCGACGGACGATCCTCTGCAGTGCTGCTGGGTTTGGTGTACCCGGACGACCCCGCGCTGCGCGAGGAAGTCGGCTGGATCATCGAATCCGCCGGCCGCAACGGCGCCTGAACCGGAGCGGTCGCACCAGCCGATCGGGATGACCAGTGCCTCCTCAGTCTGGATCGTTCGGCGGTGGCCTCCGCCAGGGCCCCGGCCAGCGGCGCTGCGAAGCGGCCGGCTGGGGGCGCGGGTTGCGGCACTTCGGCCGTGCAACGCCCGCCGCAACGCTTCCACCTGGGCCCCTTGATAGTTCCGAGTGACGGCAAGGATCGCCTGCGGACGGTCGGGACCGGATTCGAGGCCTGTGGACCGGTGATTCGACGACGCGCCGCGACCCGCGGCGGAGTCCGCGATGCCGGGGGCGGCGACCGAGCCGCTCGACGAACGCGGTGCCGACCAGACCGGCCGAAGCCGGGAGCGTTCACGGGACCCGACCGTTGCGGCGCCGCGGTCGCTCGTGAGCCTCAGGGCCACAGCCGATCTGAGGAAGCGCCTCCGGAAGGATGCCGGTGCCATATGATGCGCCCGTGACGGCGCATCATCTCGGTCAGACGTTTCCATGGCAGGGACGCTCGGTGTCCTGGGACCGGTTCGGCGACGGGCCGCCGCTGGTGTTCCTGCACGGCACCCCGTGGTCCTCTCGGCTGTGGCGGCCGATCGCCGACGCCCTGGCCGGCCGCTTCACCGTCTACCTGTGGGACATGCCCGGGTACGGCGCCTCCTCCAAGCACCCCGAGCACCGGGTCGACCTCGCATGGCAGGGCGAGCTGTTCACCCGGCTGCTTCGGGGATGGGGCCTCGAACGGCCGCATGTGATCGCCCACGACTTCGGCGGCGCCGTCGCCCTGCGAGCGCGGCTGCTCCACGGCGCGAGGTTCGCGTCCCTGTGCCTGACCGACGTCGTGGCGCTGCGCCCTTGGGGCTCGCCCTTCTTCACCCTCGTCCAACGGCACGCGGCCGTGTTCGAACAGCTTCCCGCCGCTGTGCACCGCGGGGCCGTCGAGGCCTATATCCGCGGCGCGAGCCACCGCGGCCTGCGCGAGGACGACCTCGCGGCACTGGTGGAGCCGTGGACGGGCGATGAGGGCCAAGGCGCCTTCTACCGCCAGATCGCCCAGGCCGACGAACGCTACACCGACGAGATCGAACCGCGCTACGGCCGGATCGGCGAACCGACCCACATCGTCTGGGGAGCCCAGGACACCTGGATCCCCCTCGACCGCGCGCATCGGCTGCAGGCGCTGATTCCCGGTTCCTCGCTGGCCGTGATCGAAGACGCCGGACACCTGATCCAGCTGGACGCACCCGCCGCGCTCGCCGCCGAACTCACCCGCTGGACGGCGGCCGTCCGCGGGTGATCCGGCGCCGGGGCCTCCCGCGTGTCGGGTCCCGTCGAATCGGTGAGCCGCGCCTCCGCGCCTTGGACGGTCCGCGGCCGCGGACCTATCCTGAAGTCGGGGCCCGGCATGCGGGCCCGCGGACGAGGGAGCCGTACCCGCACCACGACAAGACGGCCTGAAAAGGTGACGTCATGGCTTGGACGGTTCTCGTTCTCTCCGGCGTGCTCGAAGCCGTATGGGCATCGGCGCTGTCGGCTTCCGAAGGCTTCAAGCGCAAGGGCCCCACGGCCCTGTTCGCCGCCGCCCTCACGCTCAGCATGGCCGGGTTGGCGTGGTCGATGACCGCTCTGCCCACCGGCACCGCCTACGCCGTGTGGGTCGGCGTCGGCGCCACCCTCACCGTGCTGTGGGGCATCCTCACCGGTCGGGAGCGCGCGGATTGGAGTCGCCTACTGCTGCTGGTGCTCCTGGTCGGCTCGATCGTCGGCCTGAAGGCGGTGAGCTGACATGCCGTGGGTCATCCTGCTCGTCAGCGCCGTGTTCGAAGCCGTCTGGGCGACCGCGCTCGGCGCCTCGCACGGCTTCACCGAACCGGTCCCCACGGTCGTCTTCGCGGTCGCACTGACGGCGAGCATGCTCGGGCTGGGCCGGGCGGCCGAGCACCTCCCCATCGGCACCGCGTACTCGGTGTGGGTGGGCGTCGGCGCCGCGCTGACGGTCGGGTACGCGATGGCCGCGGGGACCGAGTCGGTCTCCCCGGCGAAACTGGTCTTCATCACCGGCGTCATCGCCGCCGTCGTCGGTCTCAAGCTCGTCCCCGGCAGATCAGTCGAGTCGAAGGACTGAGCTGTCATCGTGCTCCGGCGCGGTCGCGCAGGGGGCGGAAGCAGTCGCGGAGGTCTTGGACGAGGAGGTCGGGGGCCTCCATCGCGGCGAAGTGGCCGCCTCGGTCGAACTCGGACCAGTGGACGATCCGGTGCCTGCGTTCCAGGAGGGGGCGAACGGCCGGGTCGTTCGGGAAGACGGCGACGCCGGTCGGCACCTCGGACCGCTCGGGAACGGGTTCGTCGCGCACCGCCCGGTATTGGTGCGCCGAGGTCGCACCCGTGCCGGTGAGCCAGTAGAGGGTGACGTTGGTGAGCAATTGGTCGACGTCGACGGCGTCTTCGGGGAGATCGGCGGCGGGGTCGGTCCAGTCCTTGAACTTGTCGGCGATCCACGCGAGCTGACCGACCGGAGAATCGTTGAGGGCGTATGCGAGCGTCTGCGGCTTGGTGGACTGGAGGTCGGCGTAGCCGGTGCCGTCGCGGACCAGATCGCGGACGCCGTCGAGGCGGGCGCGCTCGGCGGGGGTGAGCGCGGCCAGGTCGGCGTCGCCGGCGGCGGGCAGCTCCAGGCCCCCGTTGATGTGGACGCCGACGACCCGGTCGGGGGCGAGGCGGCCGATCGCCGGTGAGACCTTGGAACCCGTGTCACCGCCGTGGGCGCCGAAGCGGTCGTAGCCGAGCCGGTCCATGAGCACCAGCCAGGCGGCGGCGATGCGGGCGTGGTCCCATGCGGGCGCCGACAGCGGCGTCGAGAACGCGAAGCCCGGCAGGGACGGGGCGACCACGTGGAACGCGTCCGCCGGGTCGCCTCCGTGCGCTCGAGGATCGGTGAGGGGGCCGAGGATCCGCGTGAACTCCACGACCGACCCGGGCCAGCCGTGGGTGATCACGAGCGGCAGCGCGTCGGGTTCGGGCGAGCGCACGTGGAGGAAGTGCACGCGCTGGCCGTCGATCTCGGTGAGCCCCTGCGGGAACGCGTTCAGGGCGGTCTCGTGGGCGCGCCAGTCGTAGCGGTGCAGCCAGTGGTCGGCGAGCTGCTGCAGGTAGGGCACCGGGACGCCGGGACTCCAGCCCGGTTCGGGACTGGCGGCGGGCCAGCGGGTGCGCCGCAGCCGGTCCCGCAGGTCCTCGAGCGCGGCCTCGGGGATGTCGATGCGGAAGTCGGCGATCGGTTCCATGGCAGTCCTTTCGTCCGGCGTCAATGCAATCAGAGCGAGGCGAGGGCGTCCTCGTTTCGCGCAGGACTCGACGGCGCGAAGTCGCTCGGAGCCCGGGCGGCCGCGTTCAGGTGCTCGGCGATCGGCTTCGCCCTCCGGTTGCGGTGGGCCCTCGGCCCTAATATACTCGTCACACAAGTTTATTAGAGGCGGGTGCATCATGAGGAACTTCGACACGATCAGAGCCGTCCTGTTCGACATGGACGGCACGTTGGTGGAGTCCGACGCGGCCGTCGAGCGGGCATGGGAGGCCTGGGCCGTCGAGTACAGCGTCGAGCCGTCCGCCGCGCTCGCCATCGCGCACGGCGCGCCGGCCCCCGACACCGTGGCGAAGCTCCGCGCCGACCTGGATCCGGCCGACGTCGCCGCCGCCGCGGCGCGACAGCTCGAACTGCAGTACGACGACCTCGCGGACGTGACGGCCACGCCCGGCGCGCACCGGCTGATCGGCGTCCTGGACCGACTCGACCTGCCGTGGGCCGTGGTCACCAGCGCCGACGGCCGTCTCGCTCGCGCCCGCCTGGCCGCCGCGGGCATCACACCGCCGCTGCTGCTCACGGTCGAAGACGTCACCCGCGGCAAACCCGATCCCGAGGGCTACCTTCTGGCCGCCGACCGGCTCGGCGTCGACCCGGCGGACTGCCTCGTCGTGGAGGACTCCGAACCCGGTCTCGCAGCCGGACGAGCGGCCGGCGCGACCACCGCCTCGCTGCGCGGCCTCGACGCCGACCTCATCCTGACCGACCTGGGCCGGCTGGCCCGGCTGCTGCGGCGACACCACGATCCGTCCGGGTGGTGGCAGGACGCGGCCGGGTACCAGGTCTACCTCCCGTCCTTCGCCGACAGCGACGGCGACGGCTGGGGCGACCTGCCCGGCGTCGCAGCGCACCTCGATCACATCGCCGCCCTCGGCGTCGACATGCTGTGGCTGACGCCGTTCTTCGCCTCGCCCATGCGCGACCACGGCTACGACGTCAGCGACTACCTCGCCGTCGACCCGAGCTTCGGCGGCGAGCAGGCCCTCGACGACCTGATCGCCGCCGCGCACCGGCGGGGCCTGCGCGTCATCGGCGACCTCGTCGTCAACCACACCAGTGACCGGCACCGGTGGTTCCGGGAAGCGGCGGCGAGCCGCGAGAGCCGCTACCGCGACCACTACATCTGGCGCGACCCCGCACCCGGCGGCGGCCCGCCGAACAACTGGCTCTCGCACTTCGGCGGCCCGGCATGGACCTACAGCGAGGCGACCGGCCAGTACCATCTGCACCTGTTCAAGGCCGAGCAGCCGGACCTCAACTGGCGCAATCCCGCCGTCGCCGAGGCGATCGACGCGGTCATCGAGCACTGGCTCGATCGCGGCCTCGACGGCTTCCGCATCGACACCGCCGCGTACCTGGTCAAGCATCCCGACCTGCCGAGCAATCCCCTTCTGCCGCCGGGCGAGCGGTATCTCAGCGGCACCGTGGCCGCGGACTGGGCCCTGCAGGACCACCGGTACGACATCCACCAGCCCGACGTCCACGCCGTTCACGAGCGCTGGCGTCGCGTCGCCGATCGGCACGGCGCGCTGCTGGTCGGCGAGATCTACGAGACCGACCCGGCCGCTCTGACGGCTTACCTCGCCGCCGATCGGCTGCATTCGGCGTTCTGGTTCGGACTGCTCACCGGCGAGTTCGATCCCGCCGCCACCCCGGCCGAACTGCTGGCAGCCGCGCAGACGTCACCGGGGCTGTCATGGGCGCAGGGGAACCACGACTGCCGTCGCGCCGCCACCAGATTCGGGGCCCGCCGATCGCTGGCCCTCCATGCGATGACGGCGTTCCTGCCCGGCCTCACCTGGATCTACCAGGGCGAAGAACTCGGACTCGAGGACGGCGTCGTGCCTCCCGAACGAGCCGCCGACCCGTTGGCGACGGCGCACCCCGAATCGAGTCGCGACAGCGCCCGCACGCCGATGCCCTGGGACGCCGGGCCGGGACTCGGATTCACCACGGGAGAGCCGTGGCTGCCGCTCGGAGGGCGAACCGAAGCCGATACCGTCGCGAGCCAGGAAGAGGACCCGAACTCGCCGCTGCGGACCATGCGACGGCTCATGCGCGTGCGCCACGCCGTCCTCGACGATCTGCCGAAAGGGCTGGACGACTGGCAGGTCGACGACGGCGTGGCCGCTTTCCGTCGAGGATCCGTCCAGGTCTTCGCGAACCTCGGAGCGACCGCCGTCGACGGCGTGGCCCCCGCAGGGCCCGTGGTGTTCGACAGCGACGACCACCGGGTCACTCCCGAAACCGCCTCCAGTGGACCGATCCGGCTCGCCCCGGGCCAGGCCGTGGTCGCCTTCACGGCGTGAGCCGATCGCCGGGCGTGTCGCCGACCGAACGGCGGTGTGCTGACGAGGCGCAGCTGGTCGTGGCGCCGCCCAGCCGACATCATTTGCCGGTTCGGCAAGAAAATTTGCCGGGATCCGGTTGCAGCGGGGACGATGGCCGGACCGGGATCGGGCCTCGGCGCGCCGCGTGAGCGCCCGTCCCATTCCCGGTGCAGGCCTTCCGACGACCAGGGCAGGGATACATGGACGCACGATACTGGGACGAGCGATACGGCAGCCGCGATCAACTCTTCAGCGGCGCGCCCAACGGGGTGCTCGTCGCCGAGACCGCCGACCTGCCGCCGGGACGGGCACTCGATGTCGGCTGCGGCGAAGGCGGCGACGCGATCTGGCTGGCCCGGCGGGGGTGGCGGGTCACCGCCGTCGACCTCTCACAGGTCGCACTCCGACGCGCTGCCGCGGCAGGAGCGGACCTGGCCGACCGGGTGACCTGGACCCGAAGCGACCTCGCGGCCGCGCCGCCGCCGAAGCACGCGTTCGACCTGGTTTCCGCGCAGTACTTCCCGCTTCCGAAGCAGCCCGACCACGCCGCGCTGCGCGGCCTGCTGGACGCCGTCGCACCGGGCGGCACCGTGCTGATCGCGAGCCACGACCTCGCCGACCTCGGCCACCTCCGGGACGAAGGCGTCGACCTCGCCGACTTCTACCAGCCCGCCGACATCGCCGGTCTCCTCGGCGGCGACTGGGACGTGCTGGTCAATGAGACTCGCCCCCGAACCCGCCCGGGACCGGAGGGGACGCGCCACACCCGCGACACCGTCCTGCGCGCTCGGCGCCACGACCGATAGCGGCGGTCTGCGGTCGGGTCGAAGCCGCGCGGAGATCGCATGCGGAGGCGTTCCCCGCGGTCGAGCGGCGTTCAGCCGCCGGTTTCGAGGTGCGCCAGGGCGCGTTCGGCGAAGGCGGTTCCCAGCGGGCACAGGGTCGACTGGTGCTCTTCCCCGCCGATGGTCGTGATCAGGATCGACTGGTCCGGACGGGTCGCGACGACGGTGAAGCAGATCGCCTGGAACTCTTCCTGGATGACGGTGTAGCCGTCGATCGCGGCGTCCGTGTCGCGGCCGTCCTCCCAGTCCTCTGCGACCGTCTCGGCGCTCTCCGAAAGGTGGACGACGATGCCGGCGGAGACGCCGTCGCGGGTCTCCCAGTTGCAGCTCTTGCCGGAGTCGCCTTCGCTCGGTTCGGGATCGGTGAGGCCGAGGGCGAAGGCGTCCATGTCGTCGATCGCCGTGCAGGGATCCTCGGCCAGTTCCTCGAGCGTGACGGGCTCGGGCGTCGGCGTGGCGTCGGGCTCGGCGGATTCGCCCGAGGCGGAGGGCGCCCTCGAACCGCCAGCGGCCGGGTCCTCGTCGTCGGAGCCGCATCCGGTGATCGCCAGGCCGAGCAGGACCGCGGACGCGATGCCCGCCGCCCGCCGCAGTCCCCCGGTCTCCCGCCGTGCAGATGAAAGGCGCATGTCCGGAAGGTAGACCGGCCTCCTCGGGACCGGTCCCGGCGTGGCGGGGGCGTCAGCGCGAAGGCGTCTTCACCGGGACGTCCGGACGGCCGCCGCCGCGGGCCGGTCGGCCGCGTCCTCGCAGGCTGACGTCGGGGCTCGGATTCGGCGGCGAGTCGGTGACGGAAGTGCCTGCGGCCCTGCTCATCAGAGCGCTACGGTGGGCCGATGAACCGATTCGAAGGCAAGGTCGCCATCGTCACCGGCGGCGCCAAGGGCATCGGAGCGGCCTGCACCGCTCGTCTCGCGAGCGAGGGCGCGGCGGTGTACGTCGCCGACGTCGACGAGGAGGCGGGTGCGCGCATCGTCGAGGAGACCAAGGGCGAAGTCCACTTCAACCGATGCGACGCCTCCAGCGCCGCCGACTGGACGGCGGTGTCCTCGGCCGCGCTCGACGTCCACGGACGCATCGACGTCGTCGTCTCCAACGCCTTCGCCAGCGTTCCCGGCGCCCCCCACGAACTGTCCGAAGCGGACTGGGACCGGACGGTGGACGTGACGCTGAAGGCTACCTACCTCGGCGTCAAGGCCTGCATCGAGCCGCTGCGGGCCGCGCGCGGCGCGGTCGTGGCGGTCTCCTCCGTCCACGCCCACCGCTCGCATCCCGGTTACACCGCCTACGCCGCCGCCAAGGGCGGGCTCAGCGCGCTCATCCGGCAGCTCGCCGTCGAGTACGCCCCCGAGGTCCGGTGCAACTCGGTCGCGCCCGGCCCCATTCTCACCACGCACTGGGCAGGCACCTCCGAGGAGGAGATCGCCCGCGCCGGCGGCACCACCCTCGTCGGCCGCGTGGGCCGCCCCGAAGAGGTCGGCGCCGCCGTCGCCTTCCTCGCCTCCGAGGAGGCGAGCTATGTGACCGGCGCCGAACTGCCGGTCGACGGCGGGTGGCTCGCCTTCAAGCCCGAGTGAGGCACGGGCGCGCCGCCGCGCGCCCGGTTCAGCGGCGGCCGATGGCGAAGCCGATGAGCAGCCATCCGGCGGCCGCGGCGAGGCCGATGACGACGGCCATCGCGATGCGGTCGAGCATGACGTAGAAGCCGATGCCGAAGACGAGCGCCATGATGACGGCGCCGCCGAAGCGGACGGTGTTGGACATGGGTACCTGCCTTTCACTGGTGTGGAAGCGGTTGCGCACGCCCGGCGCGCCGAACGGGGTCCCCCGTTCCGTTCGGCGCGCCGGGCGTGCGCGGCGAATCACCCGCAGATGGCCTCAGTGGCGGCCTGGCATCCCAGGAAGGCGATCAGGGAGCACACGGTGGCGCAGCCCAGTCCGCCCGGTCCCGAGACGAGTCCGAGGGCGATGCAGGCGCCGTAGCAGCCGGCGCCCCCGCCTGTCGCGCAGAGTGCCCCGACGGCCCATTCGCACACCCCCTGCTGCGACATGTCGTCGCCGGCGGCCAAGGCCTCGGCCGCCTCCTTGCACTCGGCGTCGGCCGTACCGCTGTCGGCGGCCGCGGTCATCTCGCGGTATTCCGGAGCGGCGGTCAGCTCGCCGTCGGACCCGATGGTGCCCTCGTAGACCGCATCGCCTTGGTCGAGCACCGTGATGTCCACGGCGTGGGGGTCGGCCCCGCGGCCGACCGTGGGAGTGAAGACCATGGTGCGGTCCCACAGGACCTGGTCGTCGGCGAGGTCGACGAAGTAGAGGCTCACCCGGGAGTGCTCGGGGTCCAGCGAGTTCACGGCCACGCTGGCGTAGTCGCCCTTGACGTTGACGATCGCCTCGTCGAAGTCGAACGGCGCGTCGGCCGACTCGTCCTGTTGCGCGAACGCCGCCGAGTCGGCGACCACGGCCTTCGCTTCGGTCTGCTGCTGCGAGGTGCCGGTGGAGTCCGGCGGATCGGGAGTTTGCGGCGCCGGGGGCCCCGCCTGGGCCGACGCTCCGATGCCGAGGAGCGCGACCAGCGCGGTGACGCACAATAGCAGTCGCTTCATACGGTGTTTCTCCTTGCTCTGGGCAGAGATGGCAGAGGCGGCAGTCTTCTCATGTAGACAGTCGACTGGTGAGGGTCATCCGCCTCCCTACCGTCGTACCATCTCTGGCAAAAGCACACAAGACAGACAAGTGTGCCATTTTGATTCCCGTTCGGTCCCAAGGCGATCGAGCGATTTCCCCAATGGTGCGATCGGGACGCGTTCGACGGTTGCATCCATAGAGGCCTGTTGTCGGCGTCCGGGGCGCGGCGGGCGAATGCGATGCGCGTCGCCTCGCCGAGCGGCCCGGACGCCTGTGGCGGAGGGGGCCCGTGAGGCCTCCGATCACGAAGTGCCCGGGGAGGTCACGCGATCGTCGCGAGGTCGCCGCGGCGCGCGCGCAGGAGCCGCCCATGCCGAAAGCCTCCGCGCCGCGCTCGCCTTCGGCTCACCGACCGCGATGCCGCGGTCTCATGGGCTCGACGGAGCGGGAAGGGAGGCCGGAGGTCTCAGGCGGTGCGTCGGGGACCGCGGGACGGAGGTGGGCGGGCGTGATCACGCCCGCCCACTTCGCCGACGCCGGTCGAACGGCTCCGATGCGGAGCGGACCGGCGGTTCAGAGGATCAGAATCCGGCGTCGATCGTCGGCGCCGCGAACGCCGTCAGGGCGAAAGCGGCCGCCAAGAGCGCGATGCCGACGCCGCGGGTGCGGCGGGACGGCAGGGGTAGCGCGGCGACGACCAGCAGGATGATCGCGATCAGGTAGAACACGGCTTGGAATGTGGCCATGGTGGACTCTCCAGGAGTGGGCGAAGGGCGGTGTGCGGTCCGCCGCGTCGGTTGCACGGCGAACATCGACTTGCTTCAATGATACGACCAAAATGGATAGAAGTCCACCGATTCGTGCGATCTCGGCCCGCTTTCGG
This sequence comes from Glycomyces sp. TRM65418, assembly GCF_019710475.1. GTDB lineage: Bacteria > Actinomycetota > Actinomycetes > Mycobacteriales > Micromonosporaceae > Glycomyces. The sequence continues at coordinate 387,019 of NZ_JAJFAX010000001.1, forward strand.
CGATCTCGCCGCACCCGGCCGGCCGCGTCGCCGATTCGCCGGAGCGGACGTCGCGGTCCCGGCGTCGACTGCGGGCCCCGAACCGCTGGGCGGCCCGCATCGCCGAGGGGGGGCCGGGTGTTCGCCCGGCCCGCCCTCGGCTCGGGTTCAGGACGCGCCGCCGCCCTTGCGGGGGCGCCGCACGATCGCGGTCCCGTGCGGGTCGAGTTCGAGGCGCTCGCCGCCGAGGTCGACGACCGCCCCGGTCGGGTTGCAGTTCAGGACGAACACGTGGTCGGTGTCGCCGTCGGTGCGGAGCTGGGCGGTCACGCCCGCGGGCAGGTCCGCGTCGAGCGCCCGCTCGACGCCGGCCTCCGCGATCACCTCGCGGTAGAAGTCGGTGAGGAAGTCCGCGCCGGTGCGCGCGGCGACGAAGTACGCCCTGCCTTCGCCGTGGCGGTTGACGGTGAGCGCCGGGCGGCCCGCGTAGAAGTCCGCGCCGTACGTGCCGAGGACCTCGGCGCCTTCGGCGTGGATCAGCTCGCAGAGGTCGAACGCCTCGTACTCCTTGCCGTTCCAGGCGACGGCGTTCCGGTCCTCGGGGTAGAGGGCGTCGATCTCCTCGGCCCAGACGCCGAGCGTGCCGCGGAGCGGCCCGGGGAAGCCGCCGAGGAACGTGCGGTCGTTCTCGTCCACATAGCCGGAGGCGTAGGTGGCGACGAGGGTGCCGCCGCGTTCGACGAACGCGTTCACGGCTTCGGCCACCCCGGGCCGGAGCATGTAGAGCATCGGGGCGACGAGCACGCGGTAGCGGTCCAGCTCCCCCGGTGCGGCCAGGAGCGAGCCGTCGAGGACGTCCACGGGGACGCCCTGCTCCCAGAACGCCTGGTAGTGGTCGACCACCGTGCGCACGTAGCCCGTGCGCTCCTGGAGCATGCCCTTCATGTCGTCCAGGGCCCAGCGGTTGTGCCAGTCGTAGACGAGGGCGACGTCGGCGGGCGTCGTGGTGCCGACGACCGCGTCCAGCCCGGCGAGGCGCTCGCCGACCTCGGCGACGTCGCGGAAGACCCGCGTGCGCTCGGTGCCCTCGTGGTCCACGATCGCGCCGTGGAACTTCTCGGAGCCGCCGCGTCCCTTGCGGAACTGGAAGTACTGCACGGTGTCGGCGCCGTGGGCGACCGCCTGGATCGACTGGAGCATGTGGACGCCGGGACGGTGGAGCTTGGCGACCGGCCGCCAGTTGGTGGCCGAGGGCGAGGACTCCATGAGCATGAACGGCTTGCCTTTGAGGCTGCGCGTGAGGTCGTGGTGGAAGGAGGCCTCGACGCCGGTGCGCACGTCCCGCTCGGTGTCGCTCCACTGCGGGTAGGAGTCCCACGAGACGACGTCGAGCACCTGCGCGAGCCGGTAGTAGTCGATGCCCGGATAGGTGCCCATGAGGTTGGTCGTGCACGGGACCTCGGGCGCGGCCGCCTTGAGCGGCGCGGCCTCGTGGAGGTAGAAGTCCGTGAACTGCTCGGTCGTGAAGCGCATCCAGTCGAGCTTGAGGCCGTGGATGTCCTGCTCGCCGCGCCAGTGGGCGCTCGGGGACTCGATGTGCGACCAGTCGCTGTAGGTCTTGGCCCAGAACGCGGTCCACCAGGCCTCGTTCAGCTCGTCGAGCGAGCCGTACTTCTCCTGGAGGAACGCGCGGAAGCGCTCCTGGCAGAGGTCGCAGTGGCATTCGCCGCCGTATTCGTTGGAGAGGTGCCAGACGCCGAGCGCGGGGTGCCCGGCGTAGCGTTCGGCCAGGGCCGTGTTGATCGCGAGGGTCTTCTCGCGGTACACCGGGGAGGTGAGGCAGTGGTTGTGGCGCCCGCCGTGGAGGTTCTTGGTGCGGTCGGCGTTCACGCGCAGGACCTCGGGGTAGCGGTGGCTCATCCAGCCGGGGCGCGCGCCGGAGGGGGTGGCGAGCACGGCGGTGACGCCGTTCTCGGCCATGAGGTCCATGATCTCGTCGAGCCACCCGAACTCGTATCGCCCCTCTTCGGGTTCGAGTGCGGCCCAGGCGAAGATGCCGACCGAGAGGGTGTTGACCCCGGCGAGCCGGGCGAGGCGCATGTCCTCCTTCCAGGTGGTGTCCTTGGACCTGATCCACTGGTCGGGGTTGTAGTCCCCGCCGTGCAGGAGGTGGGGGACGCCCTTGACGATGGGCGCGTGGCGGAGGATCCGGCTCACGAGTCGTACTTCCTTCGATCGACGATGAAACTTTATCGATAAAAATCCTAGGGGCGCGAGGCCGTTTGTCAAGCCCGATCCCGCATGCTCGACGGTCGCGCGGAGCGGGCCGAGGGTCGCGACGGGATCGGTCGAGCGCTTCGGATCACCGCGGAGGCGAGCGGATCACGCCAGGTCGGCCGGCGCCGGGGCGCCGATCTCGGCGCCGAGCCGGCGCGCCTCGCCGCGGCGGCTCCGGAACGTCGCCGTGTCGCCTTCGGCGGGGGCCGGGCCGGTGGGGACGCCGAGCGGCTCGGCGGGGCCGCGCGGCAATGGGACCAGAGGGACGAATCCGCACTTCACTCGGGGGCGCCGGTGCGGCAGACGGTTCACACGGGAGGCCTCGGCGGATGTCCGCCCAGTTCAGAGGCGCGAATGAGCACTCGAGTGCATTCGGTGCGTTCAGGGGAGGAATACGGGGAATACCGATATGCGTCGCCAAAACGCGTGACCGTATCATAATCCGATCGAATGGCTTTGTACTGGAAGGATCACTCCCGGTGCCCGACGCGCCCACCCCCCGGCTCATTTACGACGCGTTTCTCATCACCGCCCACCACGACTTCTACAAACCCGCGGTCTCGCCCCATGTGAGCGGACTGGGGTTGGGCGCCGCGCTCTTGGCGGAACTGGTGATCTCCGGCCATCTCGCCGTGCACGCCCAAGGCGGCGAAGACCTGGTGTTCCCCGGACCGCGCGGCCAGCCGCCGCAGGACTCCCTGGGGCTGTGGCTGGTCGAGCTGGTCCGCTCCGAACAGGACCAGCTCGCGGTGCCCCAGTGGCTCGAATACCTCGCGATCGCCGACGTCCAGACCAAGACGGCCGAGCACATGGTCGTCGCTGGGCTGCTGCTGCGGTCCGAGCGGCGCAGCCGCTGGCTGCAGCGCACCCAGGTCAGCTACGAGGCGGCCGACGCGCTCATCGCCCAGGCCCCCCTGGCCCGGATGCGCCGCCAGCTGTCCACGATGGATCAGCGCATGCCCCTGGTCGACGCCTTCCTCCTGGCGGTGACCGAAGCCGTCGGCCTGTCCAAGCCCCTCTACTCCCAGCTGCCCTCCGGCGCGCGCGACTACGCCGACGGGCACCTGCGCGTGCTGCCCGCACCGCTCCAGACCCTCCGCGGCCACCTCATCGCGGCCGTGGCCGACAACGCCATCACCGGCAACCTCTGAACGAACCGCTACCCCCCGTAAGGAGACCACGTCCCATGTCCGCACCTCCTGCACCCTCCAGTGTGGTCCAATCCGCACTGGCCCGCGACAAACTCGGCACCCTCAGCCTGCTCCACTTCTCCCTCACCGCCGCGACGCCGCTCACGGTGATCGCCGGCGGCGTCGTCGTCATGTTCGCCATCGCCGGCCAGATCGGCATCCCCCTCGGATACGTGATCATCGCCGTGTCCCTGTGGCTGTTCAGCGTCGGCTACACCGCCATGGCCCGCCACATCTCCAACGCCGGAGCCATGTACGCCTTCATCGCCCGGGGCCTGGGCCGCGTCCCCGGCGTCGCCGCCGCCTGGGTCGCCGCCACCTCCTACTGCGCCCTCCAGGCCAGCCTCTACGGTCTGCTCGGCATCACCGCCGAGGGCCTGTTCGCGCGCGCCGGACTCGAGCTGCCGTGGTGGGCCTTCGCGCTCGCCGCCTGGCTGCTCGTCGGCCTGCTCGGCACCCGGGCGGTCGACATCAACGCGAAGGTGCTGGCCATCCTGCTCGCGGTCGAAGTCGCCGTCATCCTCCTGTTCAGCGTCTCGAACTTCGCGCACCCCGCCGACGGCCTCTCGTTCGCCCCGCTCTCCCCCACCGCGCTCGGCGGCGAGGCCGCCGGGGCCGTGCTGGCCCTGGCCGTCATCGGCTTCATCGGGTTCGAGTCGCCCACCGTCTACGGCGAGGAGGCCAAGGACCGCAAGCGCACCGTCGCCAGGGCCACCCTCGCCACGATCGGCATCCTCGCGTTCATCTACATCGCCGCGTCGTGGTCGATCATCACCGCCGTCGGCGACGACAACGTGGTCGCCGCCAGCGCCGACCCGGACCTCATGTTCACCCTCGCCGGGGAACAGCTCGGGAGCGCGTGGGTGACGATCGGCCAGGTGCTGCTGCTGACCTCGGTCACCGCCGCCTCGCTGAGCTTCCACAACACCACCGCCCGGTACCTGTTCGCGCTCGGACGCGAGCAGGTCGTCTTCTCCTGGCTCGGCCGCACCTCGGTGCGCACCTGCGCGCCGGTCGCCGCCTCGATCACGCAGACCGTCGTCGGCGGCCTCGTCATCGTGCTCTGGGCCGTGCTCGGCCTCGACCCGCTGGTGCACCTGTTCTACTACCTCGGCACGTCCTCGGGGATCGGCCTGATCGCCCTCATCCTGACCTGCGGCATCGCCGTGGTGGTGTACTTCGCGCGGGATCGGCGCGACGAGTCGCTGTGGGCCTCCAGGATCGCGCCGACGCTCGCGGTGCTCGCGATGGCCGGGGTCATGTACCTGTCGGTCGCCCACTTCCACACGCTGCTGGGCGTCGAGCAGGGCTCGCTGCTGCCGCGGCTCGTGCCGATCCTGTTCGCCGTGCTGGCGCTGCTGGGCGCGGGCTGGGCGGCGTACCTGAAGCGGGGGAGGCCGGAGGTGTACGCCGGGATCGGCCACGGCGCGAAGGCGCCGCTCGTGCAGGCCGCCGAGCGGACCGCCGTCCCGGTGGGGGTCACCGGTGACCGTTGACGCCTATCGGACCGTGGCGGCCATGCTCGCCGTGGAGTTCAACGACCTGCCCACCGCGCGGTGGCTCGTGGACGACCCCGACGAGCGCCTCAGGGCGGTCCGGGGCCAGTTCGAGCTGATCGTCGAGCACGCGCTGGGGCACGGCGGCGTGGTCACCTCCGGCGACCTCGACGGCGCGGTCGTCTGGTTCGACCACACCGTGCCCCCGCCGCCGGTCCCGGATTACGACGAGCGGCTTCGCGCGGCGTGCGGCGCGCACACCGACCGGTTCCACCGCCTGGACCGGGTGATGGAGGAGCACCACCCCGGCGATCCCCACCATTATGTGGCGCTGGTCGGCGTGCGCAAGGAGCGGCGCGGCAACGGCATCGCCTCGGCGATGCTGCGCCGCCACCACCGGGTGCTCGACCGGGACGGGATCCCGGCGTACCTCGAAGCGGTCTCGCCCGAGACGGCGAAGCTGTACGAGACGCTCGGGTACCGGGCGCACGGCGAGCCGTACGGGCTCGAACCGGGCGGTCCGTTCCTGTATCCGATGTGGCGGGAGCCGCAGACCGGCTGAGCCGCGATCGCGGCGGGCCGGCGGCCCGCCGCCCGTTCCGCTGCGCGAGGCGGGCACCGTCGACCGAGCGGTGCCCGCCTCGCGGCCGTGGCATGCTGGTCGACGTGACAACTGATGCGAGGGCGAGGGCGCCTCGGTGAGCAACGTGGAGACCGACCCGGTGGCCGTGCGCTGCGGCGAGGACGGGTCGCAGGAGGCGGCGCGGGTCGAGGTGCTCACCGCGCGGGACGTGCCCTTGGGCGGGGTGCGGGCGCTGCACGTGCGGCGGACCCTGCCGCAGCGGGCGCGGACCCTGATCGGCGCGTGGTGCTTCGCCGACCACTACGGTCCCGTCGACGTCCCGTCCTCGGGCGGCATGGACGTGCCGCCGCATCCCCACACCGGCCTCGCCACGGTGAGCTGGCTGTTCAGCGGCACCATCGAGCACCGCGACAGCCTCGGCACCCACGCCCTCATCCGGCCGGGCGAACTCAACCTCATGACCGGCGGGCACGGCATCAGCCACTCCGAGGTCTCCACCGCGGACACGGCGGTCCTCCACGGCGTCCAGCTGTGGGTCGCCCTGCCCGAGGCCCACCGGAACGCCGACCGGGACTTCCGGCACCACGCGCCCGAACCGGTGCGCGTCGACGGCGCCGAGATCCGCGTCTTCCTCGGCTCGCTCGCCGGGGACACCTCCCCGGTGCCGACCTTCACGCCGCTGCTGGGCGCGCAGATCGACCTCGAACCGGGCGCCCGCGTCACCTTGGAGGCGGACCCCGCGTTCGAGCACGGCCTGCTCGTCGATGCCGGGGACGTCCGTTTCGCCGACACGGGCCTGCGCCCGACCGAACTCGGCTACGCGCCGTGCGGCCACGGCGCCCTCACGCTCGCGAACGAGTCCGAGCGCCCGGCGCGGACGATCCTGCTCGGCGGCCCGCCGTTCGAGGAGGCGATCGTCATGTGGTGGAACTTCATCGCGCGGACCCATGAGGAGATCGTCCAGGCCCGGGAGGACTGGGAGGCCGCCGCCGACCGCTTCGGCGCCGTCGAAGGCTATGCAGGGCAGCGGCTTCGCGCGCCCGCCCTGCCGAACGCCGTCCTCACGCCGCGCGAGAACCCTCGGCGCGACCGGACCGAGAGCGGGAAGGCGGGCGCCTCGTGAACGGGGCGTCGACCGAGCCGGTCGTGGACCGCGTGGACGGCGAGCACCGGTACGCGATCACCGTGGACGGGCGGCGCGCCGGCTTCACCGCCTACCGCGACCAGGGGGACCGGCGCGTCTTCTTCCACACCGAGATCGACGACGCCTACGCCGGACGGGGCCTGGCCGCGCACCTGGTCGAGCGGGCCCTGACCGACGTGCGCGACTCCGGGATGCGGGTCGTGCCCGTCTGCCCCTACGTCGCGAAGTTCCTCGAACGGCACGGCGAGTTCGCCGACATCGCCGACCCCGTGACGCCCGAGATCCTGCAATGGCTCGAGACGGCGATCGCTTGAACGCCGAGGACCGGCCGCCGCATCCAGGGCTCGACCGGTTCTCCCCCGCCACCGCCTCGTGGTTCGCCCGCGAGTTCGGCTCGCCGACCGCCGCCCAGGAAGGGGCCTGGACGGCGCTGGCCGAGGACGAGGACGTGCTCGTCGTCGCGCCGACGGGTTCGGGCAAGACGCTCGCGGCGTTCCTGTCGGCGCTGGACGACCTGGCGTCCGCGCCGCCGCCCGAAGAGGCCAGGCGGCGCTGCCGGGTCCTGTACCTCTCGCCGCTCAAGGCCCTCGGCGTGGACGTCGAGCGCAACCTGCAAATGCCGCTGGCGGGGATCCGCGCCGAGTGCGGGCGGCTCGGGCTGCCGGAGCCGGAGATCCGCGTCGGGGTGCGGTCGGGCGACACGCCGCAGTCCGAGCGGCGCTCGATCGCCGAGCGGCCGCCGGACATCCTGATCACCACGCCCGAGTCGCTGTTCCTCATGCTCACCTCGAAGGCGCGGGAGGCGCTGCGCGGCGTCGAGACGGTGATCCTCGACGAGGTGCACGCCGTCGCCGGCACGAAGCGGGGTGCGCACCTGGCGCTCTCGCTGGAGCGCCTGGACGCGCTGCTGCCGCGGCCCGCCCGCCGGATCGGCCTCTCCGCGACCGTGCGCCCGGTCGACGAGGTGGCCCGCTTCCTGGCGCCCCAGCGGCGCGTCGCGATCGTCCAGCCGCCGTCGGACAAGGTGTTCGACCTGTCGGTCGTCGTACCGGTCGAGGACATGGGCGACCTCGGCGAGACGACCGGCCGGTCCTCCTCCGCACGGGAGGCGCGCGACCGGCTCCATCTGGCCGCACGTCGAAACCCGGATCGTCGACCTGGTGGAACGGCACCGCTCGACCATCGTCTTCACCAACGCGCGCCGCGTCGCCGAACGGCTGTCGAACCGGCTCAACGAGATCGCATACGAGCGGATGCACGGCGGACCGCCGCCGGAGGACCACGCGCCCGCCGAGCTGATGGGGAGCGCCGCGGCCGCCTCGGGCGTCCCGTCCGTGCTCTCGCGCACCCACCACGGCTCGATCGCGAAGGAGCAGCGCGCGCAGGTCGAGGCCGACCTCAAGGCCGGGCGGCTGCGCGCCGTCGTCGCGACGTCCAGTCTCGAACTCGGCATCGACATGGGCGCGGTGGACCTGGTCGTCCAGGTCGAATCGCCGCCGTCGGTCGCCTCCGGGCTCCAGCGCGTGGGCCGCGCGGGCCACCAGGTCGGGGCCGTCTCCCGGGGCGTCATCTTCCCGAAGGTCCGCGGCGACCTGATCCAGTCGGCGGTGGTCGCCGAGCGGATGCGCACCGGCGCGATCGAGGCGCTCAGGATCCCGGTCAACCCGCTCGACGTGCTCGCTCAGCAGATCGTGGCGATGGCCGCGATGGACGAATGGCCGGTCGATCGGCTGCTGGCGCTGGTGCGCCGGGCGGCGCCGTTCGCGTCCCTACCGGATTCGGCGTTCGAGGCCGTGCTCGACATGCTCGCCGGACGCTATCCCTCCGACGCGTTCGCCGAGCTGCGTCCGCGCCTGGTCTGGGACCGCGTCGAGGGCACCGTCACCGGACGGCCCGGCGCGCAGCGCCTCGCCGTCACGTCCGGCGGGACCATCCCCGACCGCGGCCTGTTCGGGGTCTTCCTCGCCGGAGCCGACCCGAAGCGCGGCGGCGGCCGCGTCGGCGAACTGGACGAGGAGATGGTGTACGAGTCCCGCGTGGGCGACGTGTTCACACTGGGGACCTCCTCATGGCGGGTCGAGGAGATCACCCGCGACCGGGTGCTGGTCTCCCCCGCGAGCGGCGTGCCCGGGCGGCTCCCGTTCTGGAGGGGCGACGGGCTCGGCCGCCCGTTCGAACTCGGCCGCGCCGTCGGCGCGTTCGTCCGCGAACTCACCGCCATGGACGAGTCGGCGGCCCGTGCCCGGCTCGACGCGGCGGGCCTCGACGAGTTCGCCGCCCGCAACGCCGTCGCCTACCTCGAGGAGCAGCGCGAGGCCACCGGCCACGTCCCCGACGACCGCACCGTCGTCGTCGAGCGGTTCCGCGACGAGCTCGGCGACTGGCGCATCGTGGTCCACTCGCCGTTCGGCGCGCAGGTGAACGCCCCGTGGGCGCTCGCGATCGGCGCGCGGCTGCGCGACCGGCACGGCGTCGACCCGCAGCTGATGCACCACGACGACGGCATCGTGCTGCGCCCGCCCGACGCGGACCTGTTCGCGCCGCCGGGCGAGACGGACGCCGATATCGCGCCGGTCGGCGCCGACGACCTGGTGTTCGACCCCGACGCGATCCGCGAACTGGTCACCGAGGCCGTCGGCGGGTCCTCGCTGTTCGCCTCCCGGTTCCGCGAAGCCGCCTCACGGGCGCTGCTGCTGCCGCGCCGCCGGCCGGGAAAACGGCAGCCGCTGTGGCAGCAGCGGCTGCGCTCCTCGCAGCTGCTCGACGTGGCCGGGGAGTTCCCGTCGTTCCCGATCGTGCTCGAAGCGGTGCGCGAGGTGCTGCAGGACGTGTACGACGTCCCCGGGCTGGTCGCGCTCATGGCCGACCTCGCCGCGCGCAAGGTGCGTCTGGTCGAGGTCGCGACCGCCGAGGCGTCCCCGTTCGCCCGGTCGCTCCTCTTCGGATACGTCGCCCAGTTCATGTACGAAGGGGACTCGCCGCTGGCCGAGCGCCGCGCCGCCGCGCTCGCGCTCGACTCCCGGCTCCTCGCCGACCTCCTGGGCGAGGTCGAGCTGCGCGAACTCCTCGACCCCGAGGTCGTGGCCGCGACCGAGCGGGAGCTGCAATGGCGGACCGGGGACCGCCGGGCACGCGACGCCGAGGGCGTCGCCGACCTGCTGCGCCTGCTCGGCCCGCTTCCGGACGACGAACTGGCCGAGCGCGGCGCCGAGCCCGCATGGGCCCGCGAACTCGCGGAAGCCGGCCGCGCCGTACGGGTCCGCATCGCCGAGCGCGAGCATTGGGCGGCGATCGAGGACGCGGGCCGCTTGCGCGACGCCCTCGGCACCGTGCTCCCGCCGGACGTCCCGGAGGCCTTCACCGAGCCCGCCGCCGACCCGCTCGGCGACCTCCTCTCCCGCTACGCCCGCACCCGCGGGCCGTTCACCACCGCCGAGGCCGCGGCCCGGTTCGGCCTCGGCGCCGCCGTGGCGGCGGACGGCCTGCAGCGGCTGGCCTCGGCGGGCCGCCTGGTGGAAGGCGAGTTCCGACCCGGCGGGCAGGGACTGGAGTGGTGCGACGCCCAGGTGCTGCGGCGATTGCGCCGCCGCTCCCTCGCCGCGCTCCGCGAAGCGCTCGAACCCGTCCCGCAGTCCGCATTGGCGTCGTTCCTGCCGCAGTGGCAGCACTTCGGCGAGCTGCGCGGCGTCGACGGCCTCGCCCGCGCCGTCGAGCAGCTGCAGGGCGTCCCCGTGCCCGCCTCCGCGCTGGAGCGGCTCATCCTGCCCGCCCGCGTCGCCGACTACCGCCCGGCGCTCCTGGACGAGCTCACCGCCTCCGGCGAAGTGCTGTGGGCCGGGGCGGGCGCGACCGCGGGCAGGGACGGCTGGGTCGCCCTCTACCCCGCCGAGACGGCCTCGCTGCTCCTGCCCGAGCCGCGACCGCTCGACCGCACCGACCTGCACGACGCGCTGCTCGACGCCTTGGCGGGCGGCTACGGGCTGTTCTTCCGCCAGCTCGCCGACCGCGTCCGCGCCGAAGGCCGCCCCGACGCCGACGACGGCGCCCTCGCCGGGGCCCTGTGGGACCTGGTCTGGGCCGGTCGCGTCACGGGCGACACGCCCGCGCCGCTGCGGGCGTTCCTCGGCTCGGGCCGCACGGCGGGCGCCTCGGCCCACCGCGCCGAGCGGCCCTCGCCCCGCGGCCGGTACGGCGTCCTGCCCGGCGTTCGGCGGGAGCTGCAGCGCGGGCCGGGCGCGTCGAGCCTGCCCGAGGTCGCCGGGCGCTGGTCGCTGCTTCCCGAGCCCGAGCCGGATCCCACGGTCAGGGTGCACGCGCTCGCCCGCGCGCTGCTGGACCGGCACGGGGTCGTGACGCGCGGCGCGGTCGCCGCGGAGGACGTCGAGGGCGGTTTCGCGAAGGCGTACCGGGTGCTGTCGGTGTTCGAGGAGACCGGCCGGGCCCGCCGCGGCTACGTCGTCGAGGGGCTCGGCGCAGCGCAGTTCGCCATGGACGGCGCCGTGGACCGACTGCGCGCCACCGCGAGTCAGGGCGATGCGGCGGCCGGCGCGAGGGTGCTGGCAGCGGCCGATCCGGCCAACGCGTACGGGGCCGCCCTGCCGTGGCCCGAGCCGCCCGCCGGCGCGAGCCACCGGCCCGGCCGCAAGGCCGGTTCACTGGTGGTCCTGGTCGAGGGCGAACTGGTCCTCTACGTCGAACGCGGCGGGAAGACGCTGCTCGTCTGGCCCGGCCGGGCCGGTGACGCGGCGACCGCGGCGGCGTGCGCCGCCTTGGCGGCGGCGGTCCGCGCGGGCGGGGTGGAGTCGCTCCACGTCGAACAGGTCAACGGCGTCTGGGCCCCGACCTCGCCGCTGGCTCCGCTGCTCGAATCAGCCGGATTCCGGGCCACCCCCAGGGGTTTCCGCTTGCGCGCGTAGCGGATCGGCAGCGCGAAGTCGGCGGTGCCGGACGGCCGCGCAGACGGCCGCCGACGACTGGCCGCCCCATAATATGAATTTGACAGTATATACATTCTAGAGTATGTTAGCTTCATGCTGTCGATATTCGAGGTGCTGTCGCTGCCGGCTCGGCGGGAGATCATCGAGCGGCTCCGCGACGGCCCGAAATCGGTCGGCGAGCTCGCCGACGAACTCGGCGTCGGCCAACCGGTCATGTCGAAGCACCTGCGGGTGCTTCGCGACTCGGGATTCGTGACCGTCCGGGCGGACGCGCAGCGCCGCTGGTACGAGCTTCGTCCCGAGCCGCTGCGGGAGGTGGCCGAGTGGGTCGAGCCCTACCGATGGATGTGGGAGGGCCGGCTCGACCGGCTGGGCGAGCGACTCGACGCCATGCGAGACGAGGAGGAGAACCGATGAACGATCCCGAACTGCTCACCGACCGCGAGCGACCGGCCATAAGGGTGGAGCGCCGATACGAGCATCCGATCGACCGGGTGTGGCGAGCCGTGACCGCCGCCGAGCACCTCGCGCAGTGGTTCCCCGCGGCGGCCGAAATCGATCTGCGGCCGGGCGGACCGGTCCGCTTCGACGGGTTCGAGGACGATGCGGCCTCCGGGCGGGTGCTGGAGGTCGATCCGCCCCGGTACCTCTCGTTCACGTGGGGGGACGACCGCCTCGAGTTCGAGCTGCACGAGCGGGACGGGCGGACGGACTTCGTCCTGACCCACCACTTCGACGACCGGGCGGGAGCGGCGAGCTTCGCGACCGGCTGGGAGACGTGCCTCGCCGGCCTGGGCGAGGTCCTCGCCGGGGCCGAACCCGGCGAGCCCGGCAGGAGCGTCGAGCGGCACGAGGAACTCGTGGCCCGCTTCCGACTCGACCGGCCGGAGGTCACCCGCGGCGGTACGGGCTGGCACGTCAGGTTCGAACGGCAGCTCACGTGCCCGGCCGAAACGGCCTGGGACCTGTTCTTCGGCTCCGATCCGGCGGGCGGGGAGCGGCGGCGGGCGCCCGCGGTCGGCGAGGAGTTCCGCGCCCGCGAGACGCCCGAGGTCGTGCTCGGGACCGTCACCGAGGTCGACGCCCCGCGGACGTTCGCGTTCAAGGTGGCCGACGGCGAACCGGGAGACGCGGTGCGGCTGCGGCTCGGTGAGGGCACCGGCCACGGCGCGCGGCTCTTCCTCGAGGTGCGCGGCGGCGAAGAGGCGGAGCTCGATCGGGCCGTCGACCGATGGGGCGCCGGAGCGGTGGCCCACGTCGCCCGCGAAGCCGCCCGCCTCGCGGCCTGAGCGTCACTCGTTCCGCGCGATGCCGCCCGGCCGGCGAACCCCGGCGGTGCGGGCCGTCGCCGGCCTCCGGCTCGGCCTCTGCAAGGGCCTGGGAGTCCCGCCGCGCTGATCGTCGCCGCATGTCCGCACGACGCTCAGGGGCCGTCGCATCGGCGACGGCCCCTGAGCGTGGCAACGTTCCGAGTCGGACTCAGACGGCCGTCCAGCGGCTCTCATCGGCGGCGCTCGCCTCGACCGCCGCCAGGACGCGCTGGACCCGCAGGGCGTCCGCGAACGACGGGGCCGGGCGCTCACGGTTCGCGATCGCCCCGACGAGGTCCACCACCTGATGGGTGAACGCGTGCTCGTAGCCGAGCCCGTGCCCCACCGGCCACCAGTTGCCCGTGTACGGGTGCTCCGGTTCGGTGACCTGGATGCGGCGGAAACCGGCGTTCGGCTCGTCGGCCGCGTCGTAGAACCACAGCGCGTTCATGTCCTCGAAGTCGAACGCGAGCGCGCCCTTCGAGCCGTTGAGCTCCAGTCGCATGGCGTTCTTCCGGCCCAGCGCGAACCGGGTCGCCTCGAAGACGCCGACCGCACCGCCCTCGAACCGGGCGGTGAACATCGCGGCGTCGTCCACCGTGACCGGGCCGCGGGGGCCGTCGACCCCGCCGTGGCCGCCCAGGCCGACGAACTCGCCGCCGACCGGTCGCTCCTTGACGAACGTCTCCATCAGCGCCGAGACGCCGGTGACGTTCGCGCCCGCGATCCACTGCGCGGCGTCGACGATGTGCGCGCCGATGTCGCCGAGGGACCCCGAACCGGACTTCGACTTGTCGAGCCGCCACGTCAGCGGCGCGTCCTCGTCGGTGAGCCAGTCTTGGAGGTACTGGGCGCGCACGTGGCGGATCCGCCCGAGCGCGCCGGATTCGACCAGGCGCTTCGCGAGCGAGAGCGCCGGGGTGCGGCGGTAGCTGAAGCCGCACATGGCGAACGCGCCGCGGGCCTCGGCGGCCTCCGCGGCCGCGGTCATCCGCTCGGCCTCGGCCACCGAGTTCGCCAGCGGCTTCTCGCACAGCACGTGCTTGCCCGCTTCGAGCGCGGCGATCGCGATCTCCGCGTGCAGGTCGCCCGGCACGCAGATGTCGATCAGGTCGATGTCGTCGCGCTCGACGAGCCGCCGCCAGTCGGTCTCGGTGGAGTCCCAGCCGAGCGTCGCCGCCGCGGCGGCGACGCGTTCGGGGTCGCGGCCGGCGACGGCGGTCATGCGGGGTGCGAGCGGCAGGTCGAAGAAGCGCGGCGCGGTCCGCCACGCGTGGGAGTGGGCCGCGCCCATGAAGGCGTAGCCGACCATGCCGACATTGAGGGTTCCGGATTCACTCACTGCGATGGCTCCTCTGGCTCAGGACTTCGCGGACCGAGGTCCAGGCTTTCATGGCCGCGAGGACGTCGGCGTTCCGCTCGGTCGCGATCGCGGCCTCATAGGAGCGGTCGAGCACGTCGTCGATGACGACTCGCCGGCCCTGCGCGGCGCTCTGGGTCGCGGCCTCGACCATGGCGAGGCTCATGACGTTGGCGTGCACGCGCCCCATCGGTTCGGTCCCGCGGCGGACGGCGGCGACGAACTCGCGCAGCGAGCCCGCGATCTCCAGTCCGGGATCGTCGACCGCGGCGACGGCCTCCTCCGGGTCGGCGCGGGGTTCGCCCTCCCCGTCCCACAGGACGGTGCCGCGCTCGGCCGAGATCCGCCAGGAGCCGTTCCAGGAGGTCTCGAAGCCCGGGCTGCACCAGCTGCCGTTGAAGGTGAACCGGGCGCCGCCCTCCATCGCGAAGACCGCGGTCGCGGCGGCGTCGCCGGCGTACCAGCTCCACGCCGGGTTGTACTCCTCGCAGGAGACCGAGACGGGGTCGGCGTCGAGGAGGAACCGGGCCATGTCGAACTGATGGATGGCCATGTCGAGCAGCAGCGGGCTCGCCATCTCGTCGCGGAAGCCGCCGAACCTGGGGGCCTTGAAGAAGTCGACGGCGACGATCCCGACGGCCCCGAGCCCGGCGAGCCGCCGCTTCGCCCGGTGGAGCGCGTGGTGGTAGCGGCGGGACTGACTGACCATGAACAGCTGCCCGGTGAGCTCGGCCGCGGCGGCGAGCGAGAGCCCTTCGGCGACGCTGGCGGCGACCGGCTTCTCCCCTAGCACCGGGAAGCCCGCCAGGAGCGCGGCCGTGGTGACCGGGTGGTGGGCCTCGGGGACGGTGGCGTTGACGATGGCGTCCGCGCCCGCGCGGCGGGCGAGTTCGACGGCGTCCGAGCCGACGGCGAGGCCGGGGATGCCGGTCTCCTGCGCGGCCGATTCGGCCGCGGCGGCGAAGAGGTCGGCGATGCCGACGAGTTCGGTGTCGGGGTCGGCCTGGATGGCGCGGGCCCAGGCCCGTCCCATCCCGCCGGCGCCGACCACGATGAGGCGCAGCGGGCCTTCGGTTTCGACGGTGCGGAAGCTCATCGCTCGAACGCTCCCCGGTAGCCCTGGCCGTTGAAGAAGTCGTCGGTGTCGTAGCGCAGCAGCGTGGGCGTCTCGCGCTCGCGGTCGGGCCGGGCCCATTCGATGCCGTTGGCGATCACGTGGTTCACGTCGGGGTGGTGGTAGACGGGGAAGTCCTGGTCGCCGGGGCTGAAGTAGAAGATCCGGCCGAATCCGCGGCGGTAGGTCATGCCGCTGCGGAAGACCTCGCCGCCGGTGAAGCCGCTGATGAAGATGAGCTCGTCCGGGGTGGGCACGTCGAAGTACTCGCCGTACATCTCCTGCTCGGGGATGACGATCGGGTTCGGGATGCCGCGGGCGATCGGGTGCTGGGGGTTGACGGTCCACACCAGTTCGCGGTCGTGCTCGCTGCGCCAGCGCAGCGTGCAGGTGGTGCCCATGAGCTTGGTGAAGATCTTGGACCAGTGCCCGGAGTGGAGCACGACGAGGCCCATGCCGGCGAGGACGTGGCGGTGGACGCGTTCGACGACCTCGTCGGCGACCTCGTGGTGGGCCGCGTGGCCCCACCAGACGAGCACGTCGGTCTCGTCCAGCACGTCGGCGGTGAGGCCGTGCTCGGGTTCGTCGAGCGTGCGGGTGGTGATGCTGGCCCGCTCGCCGAGCCACTCCCCCGCGCCTTTCGCGATGGCGCCGTGCATCCCGTCCGGGTAGCGCTCGGCGACGGAGGGTTCGAGTTGTTCGTGCCGGTTCTCGCCCCACACGACGACTCGGATCGGCTGGTTGGTCATGTTGTCGGTCTCCTTGGTAGGTGTTCGCGAATTGTGAGCTTAAAATCCTGAGTGCCGGTGTCTTCGGAGGCGTTTCCGATCATGGGGCGGGGTCGGTGCTGGAGCGGACGACGAGCGTCGGCGGCAGCAGGAGGTGCTCGGGTTCCTCGGGCCGGTCGATGACGAGGCGGACCAGTTCGGCGGCGATCCGCGTCGACGGCTGGCGGACCGAGGTGATGCCCACGGTCCCGAACGAGGTCAGCGGCGTGTCGTCGTAGCCGGTGACGGCCACGTCCCTGCCGGGGACGAGGTCGCGGCCCTGCATCGCGATGACGACGCCCGCGGCGAGGGGGTCGGCGACGCAGATGATCGCGGTCGGCGGCGTGACCGCCTCGAGGAGGCCGGCGGCGACGTGGACGCCGGTGGCCAGGTCGCGGCCGCAGTGGACGATCCGGTCGTCGGCCACCGATCGGGTGAGCCCGCGGCGCAGGCAGGCGTCGCGATAGCCGATCTCGCGCTGGACCATGGTGACGCTGTCGGGGTCGGCGCCGACGAACGCCAGTTCGCGGTGCCCGCGGTCGGCGACGTGGTCGACGGCGGTCGCGATGCCGAGCGCGGCGTCGGCCTCGGCCCAGCTCCACGGACTCGCGAACGCCTCGCCGGTGCGCCCGTAGGCGGCGAACGGGAGGCCGCGCTTGCGGAGTTCGACCGGCCGGGGGTCCGCCGACTCCACGTTGGAGATGATGAAGCCCGCGGCGGACTGGCCGAAGTACAGGTTCTCGCAGGCGGTCATGAGCGCCTCGGTGCCCTGCTCGGTGACGAGGGCGAGGTTGCGGTCGGCCTCCTGGCAGGCGGCGGCGAGGTCGTGGAGGAACGCGTCCATGTACTCGTTGCCGACCGCGTCCCGGGCCGGGAGGACGTAGGCGATCTGCCGCGGCTGCGCGAGCCTGAGGCTGCGGGCGACCAGGTTGTTGCGGTAGCGCAGTTCGCGCATCGCGGCGTGGACCTTCGCCTGGGTGGCCTCGGAGACGATGGCGGGCCGGTTGATGACGTTCGAGACGGTCATGACCGAGACGCCCGCGAGGTCGGCGACGTCCGCCATGCTCGGCTTCCGCCGCGCGGCGGAGGACTTGCCGCTCATGCGCCGCCCTCCGTCCGGTGTCCTTCGGCCCGCGGCCCCGGAAGGGGTCCTGCTGACGCGCCGCTGGCGATTTTAAGCATAAAGTCTCGCGGCGGGCAAACGCGGGGTCTCGTCGGATCCGGCGCGGACCGGGACGGCCGGGCTCCCGGTCCAGCGGAGAGGGCGGGAAAGGGCAGGGACGCCGGCAGGCGCGCGGCCGCATACCGGCAGGGACGTCAAAGGGCGGGCGGCCTCTGCAGGCCGCCCGCCCCGGCACTCGTGGGGAACGACGCTCGGTCAGATGCCGTGGTCGTTCCTGAAGTCTTCGACGGTCCCCTGCGCCTGGTCGCCGGCGTCCTGCGCGGCGTCGCCCGCGCCTTGCGCCGCGTCTCCGGCCTGCTGCGAGAACTCGCCCGCCTGCTCTTCGAGCGGCACGTCCGTCGCGTCGCCGAGCATTTCGCCGGCCTGGCCCTTGGCCTCCTCGACGGCCCCGGTGACCAAGTCCTTCATCTCGTTGAACTTGTCCATCAAGCCCATGTGTCCACCCCCTGTTTCGCTTCGTCCTGTCCACTATAAGGGCCGGAACGGCGGAACGGTCGCGTCGCTTATGGTGCAATGTGCACGGTTCCCGCCCGAACCGTTCTTACTCGCCGGTAATACGGCCTTCGCGGACGCGTGCCGGAACCTGGCGGGCTCGCTCGGCGCCGGAGGGCGACCGAGGACGAGTCGGCCGCCGGGCGGGGCCTGGAGGGCGCCCCGACCCGCCCGAGGAGACCGAGACCCCCTGGCCGTCTGCGGCGGCGGTTACGGTGGAGGCCATGCGCTTCCATGTGTCAGCGGCGTCCGCGCCGGGGGGCGGTGCGCCGAACGAGGACCACTTCCTCGTGTCGGACCGGTGGGCCCTGGTCCTCGACGGCATCACCCGCTACCCCGACGACGGCTGCGTCCACGACGTGCCCTGGTACGTCGCCCGGCTGGGGGCCGCGATCGCCTGGCAGCTCGCGGACCCCGGCGTTCCCTTGGGGACGGCGCTGGCGGAGGCGATCACGGGCGTCAACCGCCGGCATGAGGGCGGCTGCGACCTGGCGAATCCGGTGTCGCCGGGCGCGACGGTCGGGATCGTGCGCGTGGCGGGCGGCGACCTCGAGTGGGCCCTGCTCGGCGACTGCTCCATCGCATGGCGCGATCGCGAAGGGGCGCATCAGGTCCGGTCCGACGAGCGGCTCGTCGGCCTCGTGGACCCGCCCGCCGCGGTCGACGTCGGCGGGATCCGGCGCTACGCCGTCGACTACATCGCGCGGGTGCGCAACCGCGAGGGCGGGTTCTGGGTCGCCTCGACCGATCCCGGGGCCGCCGCCATGGCGTACACGGGGTCGGTGGCCGCTGCGGAGGTCGGTGAGATGCTGCTGTGCACCGACGGGCTGACGCGGCTCACCGAGCGCTACGGCCGCACGTGGCCCTTCCTCTTCGACCTCGCCGCCGCCGAAGGGGTCGAAGGGCTGATCCGACTCGTTCGCGAGCACGAGCAGGCCGGTCCTGCAATGGGAAAGCGCCACGACGACGCCACCGGCGTGCACCTCCGCTTCCCGGCGCCGCCCGCCGGCGAAGCGACTCTTTACTGACAATGATTGTCGCTATAGAATCGGTGGCGGCGGGGCGCGAAGCGCGCGTTCGCGTGCGGAGACCCGCCGCGCGCTCCCGAGGAGGGCGGAACCGATGGAGATCGATCACGTCGTACTGGCGGCCAGGTCCAAGGCCGAGGCCGAGCGCGTACTCGCCGAGGCCGGGCTCGGCATCGCACGAGGCCGGGCCATTCCCGGCCTCGGGGTGTCCAACCTCGTCGTGCCGCTGCGGCAGGGCCAGCTGCTGGAGATCCACTACCCGAACGGTGAGCCGCCCGCGCCCGACGCCCCACCGCTGCTCCGGTTCCACCTGGAGGCCCTCGACGCGAATCCCCGCGCCTCCATGACCGCGATGGCGTGGCTGCTCGCTTACGAGGACGAGCGGCGACTCCGCGGTCTCGCCGCCGCGAACGGGATGTCCGTGATCGAAGCCCCCGCGGAGGGGCCCGGATTCCCGCCGTACCTGCTGGCCGGGTTCGGCGCGAACTTCGAGCGTCGGCATCTGCCCTGCCTCATCCACTGGCCGGAGGGCTTCCCGTCGCTCAGCGCCGAGCACCGCCGCCGCCCCGTCGGCATCACGCGCATCGACGTCGCCGGTCCCGCCGACGAGATCGAGGCCTGGTGCGGCGGCGCCCCGAACGGGTGGCGCGCCCTCCCCGGCTCCGGCGGTCCACTGCGGGTCGCGATCGGCTTCGAGGACGGGGAACCGGTCACGCTGGGCCTTCCCGGGTAGCGCTTGACGCGGAGGTTCGGGTCTCTCTCCGATCGCGTTGCGCCCGCGATGCACCCGCCGCCGCCGGTCAGCGAAGCGGCCACCCGCTCCTTCGGCCTGACAATGCGGCATCAGAGGGACATTCGCATCACGGTAAAGTCGTGGCGGCGTTCGCGGGCTGAGCCGACGGGGGGCTGAGATCGAAGGGCATTGCGCTGGAACCGGTCGCCGCCTCATGGCGGCGGCGCTGTCGGCGCTCGCCTTCGGGTGGCTCGGCTGGCGCACCTCCCACGCGCTCTCCACCCGGCTGTTCGACCACGTCCACGAGCAGGACACCGGCGCCGCGGCGTGGAGCCAGAGCGGCCTCGCGGGCTCGGTCGGGCTCCTCGCCGGGTGCCTCGCGCTCGGATCGCTCGTGGCGGTCCTGGCCTCCGGACCGCGCGCCCACTCCGCGAGCGTCCGGACGGCCAGCGTGCTGTCCGCCGGGGCCTTCGTCACCGCGGACTTCGCCGAACGCGTGCTCGCCGGCGATCACGCGATCCCCTCCGCGCTCGTGCTCGCCATCGCCGTCGGCGTCCACACGCTGTTCGCCGCCGGGGCGTCGATGCTGTGGCACGGCTGCGTGGGCGCGCTGCTCGAGACGCGCGCCTGCTTCGAGGAGAACCGGCGGCCGGTCACGGCCCGCCGTCCGGCGCCGCCCCGGCCGCGGGCCGAACGCCTGCTGCCGCTCCATTCGGGATCGACCTTCGAGGGGCGCGCGCCGCCGTGCGCGGCGGCGTGACCGATACCGCCGCCACCGACGCCTCGTCCGCGAACGCGCCCGGAAGGGCGCCGCCGTCCCTCCCACAGGCAGGAGCCGCTCAGTGCTGCCCCGACAACCCGAAGACCACCGGCGCGACCACGACCACGACATCGACTGGACCGGCGAGCAGTGGGGCTCGCACGGCCGCCCGGTGCTCATCCTCAACGGCCCCGCGCACCATCGCACCGCCTGGTGGCCCGTCGCGGCGCGCCTGGCCGACGCCCACGCGGTCACCGTCCTCGAGCTGCCCGCACGCCGCTCGCCGCACTCGCTCGCCGAGGAGCTGGCCCTGCTCACCGTGCGGCAGGGCACGAGGGCGCCCGTGCTGATCGGCCACGGCTTCTCGGCGCTCGTCGCCTCGCTGTTCGCCCTCCACTACATCGCGCACGCGGTGGTGGCCGTCGAACGGAGCCTCGACACGCGGCCCGGGGCCGCGGCGGCCGAGGACGTCGGCACGCTCGCACTGCTCCGCGAGCTCACGGGCGGGCCGAGCGTCATCCGCTGCCCGTTCCTGTCGGTGTTCGCCGCCGAGCCGCGCCCCGGCTACGCCGACTGGCTCAAGGAGCGGATCCCCGCGTCCCGCTGCGCGGTGTACGGCACCGCCGGGCCCTATCCGCATCTCGAGGACGGGACGCGGTTCATCGCCGACGTCCGGGAGGTCGCCGCCTGACTCGGCCCGCCCGCGGGTCCCGCCGCGACACGGCGCGGGCGTCAGGCTCGGTACAGCGACCCGAGGCTGGCGACGAGGACTTCCGGGGCCTGTTCGGCGGTGAGGCGGCCCGCGGAGATCTCGTCGGAGGCGGCGTGCACGAGGCTGTACAGCGCCGTGACCATCCACGACAGGGGCAGGTCGGTGCGGAAGACGCCGTCGTCCTGCCCGCGGGTGAGGAGTGCCTCGATCCGCCGCAGGATCGGGTCGTGGCGTTCGCGCAGCCATTGCGGGGATAGGTCGCCCACGACGTTGTCGCGCAGGTTCCGGTTGCGCTCCATGAGGTTCCACTGCCGGCGCAGGATCCGGGCGAGCGCTTCGTCGGCCGCACCCGAGGTGTCCACGTCCCGCCAGGCCGCTTCGGTCTCCTCGAACGCCCGCTCGATCAGGGCCTGGGCCAGTTCGGTGCGGGAGGGGAAGTGCCCGTAGAGGGTCACGCGCCCGACCCCGGCGGCTTCGGCGACCTCGGCGACGCTCACGCCGGGCCGGGAGCTGTAGAGCTCGAGTCCTGCGGCGAGGATCTTGTCGATGCTGCGCTGGGCGTCGGCACGGCGCTGCCCGCTGGGCCGCCGTGCCGACGCGGTGGTCTTGCCGTCGGCCATGCCTGAAGGGTAGCTAGTGGCCGTGGGGGCCGCCGCCGGTCTCGACCTTCCCGCCCGGGACCAGGAGCAGCGCGACGACGGCGGCCGCACCGGCGGCCACGGCGCAGACGAGGAACGCGTCGGTGAAGCCCGAGAGGGTCGGGATGCTCACCCCGATGCTCGCGGCGGCCACGGTCGACATCACCGCCACGCCCACGCTGCCGCCGAGTTCGTGGAAGGTGGTGACCATGCCCGAGGCCACGCCCGCCTCCTGCGGTTCCACCTGGGAGAGCGCCGTCGCGTTGGCGGTGATGAACAGGGTCCCGAGGGCGAAGGCGCCCAACGCGAGTCCGGGGACGACCACGGTGGCCGCCTGGCTGTCGGTCTCCAGCATCGCGAGCCAGGCCGAGGCGGCGGCCGCGAGCAGCATGCCGGCCACGGCGATCGGGCGGGGGCCGAGCCTCCCGATGAGGCGCCCGGCCAGCTGCGCGCCGATCGTGGTGGCGACGGCGACGGGCAGGAACAGCAGGCCGGTGCGCAGCGGCGAGTACGCGGCGAAGTCCTGGAGGTACAGCGAGCCGAGGAAGAAGAACGAGATCAGCAGCGCGGTCGCCATGAGCATGAGGAACGCGCCGGTGACGACGGTGCGGCGGGCCAGCAGCGCCACGCGCATGAGCGGCGCGGCGGTGCGCCGCTCGACGAGGCCGAAGACCGCGTAGAGCACGACCGCGGCGGCCAGGGCGGTGAGCGTCGTCGCGGAGGCCCATCCGTGGTCGCCCGCGCGGACGAGGCCGAAGATGAGCGCGGCGGTGGCGGCGGTGACGAGCAGCGCGCCGGGCGCGTCGAGGCGCTCGCGCTGCGCGACTGAGGCGTCCGCGGGGAGCAGGGCGGGCAGGAGCACCAGGATCAGCGCGCCGATGGGCACGTTGATGTAGAAGATCCACTGCCAGCCGGGCCCGGCGGTGAGCACCCCGCCGACGAGGACGCCCACGGCGGCCCCGGCTCCGGCGATCGCCGAGAGCAGGGCGAGCGCGCGGTGGCGTCGGGCGCCGTGGAAGACGGTGGTGACCGTGGACAGGATGGCGGGGGCCATGAGGGCCGCGCCGAGGCCTTGGACGAGGCGACCGCCGAGCAGGACCGGTCCGGTCGGGGCGAGTCCGGCGGCGAGTGAGGCCGCGACGAAGAGCGCGAGCCCGGTCCCGAGCATCCGGCGCGGGCCGAAGAGGTCGGCGAGCCGGCCGCCGAGCAGCATGAGGCCGCCGAAGACCAGGGTGTAGCCGGTGACGATCCAGGTGAGCGCCTCGCGGTCGAGGCGGAGGTCGGCGCCGATCGAGGGCAGCGCGATGTTGACGACGGTGATGTCGATGATGAGCATCGCCTGGGCGGTGCACAGCAGCGCCAGCATGAGGCGGGGCCGCGGGAGCGGCGGCGCGACCGGGGCGGCGGGCTCGGGGTGGTGGATCGCGGACACGATCACTCCTTAACTCGAACATGTATGTACGAGTTTTAGCGTAACCGCGTTCGCTCCATAAATCAAACAGTGGTGTTCGACTTATCGTCGGGGTCCGGGAACGCCTGAGGCCCCGGCGGGTCTCCCCGCCGGGGCCTCACGGCAACCGGAAGCGACGGCCGTACCGCTCAGGGCACGGCTCCGGCCGGTCTCAGATCGCGGGCATGCGCATGGCCTGGCGGGACCGGAGCGCGGCGAACATGGGCTTGCGGGAGGGCGACTCGGCCAGCCCGCTGTGGAGGACCGCGGTGATCGCGACCGCCGCCGCGGCGTCGTCGGCGGCGGCCACCCCGGCGGAGATCATGTCGAGGATCTCGTCGGCGGCGGCCGTCACGAGCTCCGGGTCGGCCTTCTTGGAGGCCTTGGAGAAGCCGAAGGCGAGGTCGCTGTCGCCGACGACGTTCCAAGCGGCGCAGGTGTGCAGGCGCCGCCCGTACCCCGTGCCGTCGATCCAGGCGTCCACCAGGAACACCAGGATCCGGTCCTCCCGCTCCCAGAGCAGGTCGCCGTCGAGCAGATCCGACAGCGCCGGGAGGCGCTGCGCCTTCGGATACTTGGAATCGACGACGGCCGTCGCCTCGGCAGGGGACAGGTAACGGTAGTTCATACCTCAACGGTAACCGGCCGGAGCGTCATAAACCCAATGCCCGGACCATGCGATGCCACTCCGGATGCGGAAACCGGGCCGCAGGCGCCCGCCGGCGCGTCGCGGGCCACGCGAGCGAGCCGCGGATCACCCGCAGAGGGCCTTGCGGGCCTAGCCGATGGCGTCGCAGTGCGGCCGGATGGTCTCCACGATCGTGGGGCCCTCGGCCTCCTCGACGCCGAAGAGCTCGGCGGCGTCGCGGGCGAGCTGCTCCTCGTCCTGCTTGTCCACGGCCTTCTGGCACACTTCCCGCGCGTTGTCGAGCAGGTCCTGCGGGCTCATGTCGGGGACGATCTCCCACAGTTCGGAGGCGAGGTCGGTGGGGAACTCGGAGGCGAGCTCGTCGAGGGACGACTCCCAGTCCGAGAGCGTGGGCGAGTCGACCGGCAGGTCGATGCCCTCTTCGCTGCACGCCGAGAGCGCCAGGAGGGCGCCGATCGCGAGTGCGGCCAATGCGCGTCGTGCCATGTGCGTTGCTCCGTTCGCGTGGTGTTGCGGCCACGCTAACAGGCGCGGGCGGCGGCGGCGTCCCAGGCGGGAGCGGAGCTGCCGGGTACGTCACCCGCGCCGGCCTCCACGGTGGAGCGCTCAGCGCCGGCGACCGGTCCGGCGCGGGCCCTCCTCATCCGCGGCCGGGGCGGGCGGACACCGGCCTCCCCGCGTCTAGACGGCTTCCCATTCGAAGCCGTCGGGGTCGGTGAAGGCGCCGAGGTCGCCGCCGATGACGATCCGGTGCGAGCCGGAGCCCTCCTGGTCGACGAAGGCGCTCTTGGCGATGAACTTGCGGCTGTAGAGCCCGAGCGACACGCCGTTCTCGGGCGCCTCGAACTCGACGTACTTGCGTCCGAAGCTCTTCGCCACCTTCATGCCGCGGTCGATGTAGAGCTGCTTGGTCGCGGCGACGTCGGCGACGCCGAGCCCGAGGTTGACCTCCTCGACCTCGCGGACGACCGGGCCGCCGTCCTTCTTCTTGGAGGTGGCGATCTTCCAGATCGCGCCCCACGGGTCCCGCAGGACGGCGCCGTAGCCCCAGAGGCTCTTCTCGGCGGGCTTGACCGCGGCGGCCCCCGCGTCGAGCGCGGTCGCCACGAAACTGTCGACGTCGCCCGGCTGGGCGACCACGAGCGAGAGGGCGTAGCCGCGGAAGCCGGTGCTCGGCTCCTTGGCGGGCCGCACGCGCAGCCGGCCGTCCGCGCCGAGGTCGAAGGCGGCGGCGTAGAACGCCTCGGCCGCGGCGGTGTCCTCGACTTCGAGGGTGACGGTCCGGATCCCGGTGGCGGTCATGGTGGACTCCTTCAGCATCGTGCGCTTCACGGACGTGTTCCGCTTGCTCATGTGCGCAACGGTATGGCCGCGAAGGGCGACGGGGCTTCTCGATTCCTGACCAGTCCGGCCCGCTCCCCTTTGCGACCGGTTTGCGGCTATATTCGTAAACGTCGATGTATAAGTCATGTCCGCCGGCGGTTGGGTGGTGCGGACCCAGCCTGAGAGGACAGTGCATGCGAGCCATGCGAAACCGGCCGCGGAGGTTCGCGGCCGTCGCCGCCGCCTGTGCGGCGCTCGCCGCGGGGACGATCGGCGCGGTCGCGGCGAGCCCGGCGCACGCCGACGCCTGCGAATCGATCGACTACACCGTCGTGAGCTCCTGGAACGGCGGCCACCAGGCCGCCGTCTCGCTCACGGCCGGGACCGAGGCGGTGAACGGCTGGACGATCGGATTCGACCTGCCGGTCGGAGCCGCGGTCCAGAGCGCCTGGAACGTCGAATGGGGCCAGTCCGGGCAGGCCTTCACCGGCTCGGACGTCGGCTGGAACGCGAGCGTGGCGGCCGGGCAGACCCGGGAGCTGTTCGGGCTCGTCGTCTCCGGCGGCGCGGCGGCGCCCGCGGCGTTCACGCTCGACGGGATCGGCTGCGGCGCCGAGGAGCCCACCACGAGCGAGGAACCCACCGAGACGCCGAGCGAGGACCCGACCACGGGCCCGCCGGCCGACTGCCCGACCGGTGCCGTCTGCGACGACTTCGAGGACCAGGCCGGCGCCGTCCCCGGCGGGGACTGGACGGTCGGCGCGAACGACTGCACCGGCACCGGCATCGTCGCGGTGGACACGGCGGTCGCCCGCAGCGGTGACACCTCGATCCGCGTCGAGGGCGGCGCGACCTACTGCAACCACGTCTTCATCGGCCGGGACCTGCCCGCCGACGCCGAGTGGTTCCGCGTCTACATGCGGCACACCACGCCGCAGCCGCAGAACCACACCACGATGATCGCCATGGAGGACCGCGCCGACGCGGGGACCGACCTGCGCCTGGGCGGCCAGAACGGCGCGCTCCAGTGGAACCGCGAGTCCGACGACGCGACCCTGCCGGCGCAGAGCCCGGCCGGGGTCGCGCTGAGCGAGCCGCTGCCGGTGGGGACCTGGACGTGCGTGGAGTTCCGGATCCAGGGCGGGAACCTCGCCACCTGGGTCGACGGCGCGCTCGTCGAGGGCCTGGTCGTGGACGGGGCGCCGACCCACGACGTGGACGCGCAGTGGCTCGCGAAGTCGGGCTGGAACCCGGACCTGGCGGACCTGCGGCTCGGCTGGGAGAGCTACGGCGACGACGCCGACACCCTCTGGTACGACGACGTCGCCTTCGGTCCCGAGCGGATCGGCTGCTGACACGGCGGCGCCCCGGCGGGACTCCCGCCGGGGCGCCGCGCTTCGTCAGAGGCGGAGGGCGAACTCCAGCAGGTCCAGTCGCACGGCCGCGTCGCGGGCCACGAGGAAGCCGACGATGCCGAGCACCCAGCCGGTGGTACTGGCGGCGTGCTTGACCATCCAGTCGTTGATCTTCACCAGCAGCGGCTCGATCGCGTTGCGGGCCGCGAGCCGGGCGGCCAGGAGCACCAGCGCGGGCAGCACCATCACGAGGCAGTACCCGGCCATGGTCAGGGTGGTCGGGCCGGCGCCGAGGCCGGCGGAGGCGACCATCCCGATGGCCGCCAGGTACGGCAGCATCGTCGCGACCTCGATCGAGGCCGCGGTCAGGGCGAGGCCCGCGAGCGGCAGCACCGAGGCGCGGGTGCTCGTCCCGCCCTCCGCCGCGTCCTTGGCGTCCGCGTCGATCCCGAGGGCCCGTTCGCGCCAGCGCGACAGCCGGCCGCCCTCCTTGGTCCGCTTCTTCGAGTCGAAGCGGAAGCTCAGCGCGAACAGGCCGACGCCGATGAAGAGCTGCACCCAGGAGGCGGGGCGGGTGTTCAGGAGCGCGCCGATGTCGTCGATGAACGTGGTGGCGCCCAGGACGATCGCCATGCCGACGAGGAAGTAGAAGACGACGATGGTGCCGAGGTAGACGAGCATCCGGCCGGCCCGCACGCGGCCGGGGGCCAGGAGGAGCCAGACGGGGATGAGCAGCGTGCCGAAGCTGGTCGAGTCGATGAGCGCGAGCGCGGCCAGCGAGGCGGCGAGGGCGAGGTCCATGCTCTGAGCGTAGGAACGCGGCGGGTGCGGCCGCGTCGGCCGCGGGAGTGAGGTTCGCGGGCGGGCCTGCATCTTTGGTGGCAGTCCGAAAGGCGCGGTCGAAACCGGCTCGCGACTGGATACCGCTTTCAGATAGTGTCGGACGTCAATGCATCCCCGCCGAAGGAGGCCCCCGTGCACCCATCAGGTCCCGCCGAACCGATCGTCGTCAACGACAACGGCGCGTGGTGCTGGTTCCAGGACGAGCGGGCGCTCGTCGACCCCGAGACGCAGACGCTCGTGGCCGGTTCGATCGCGGCCGCCGAGGGACCGGGCGGCGAGGCCCGCTCCGGGAACGTCGAGCTGTCCGTGGTGGACCTGCGCTCGGGCGCCTCCACGGTGGTCGTGCTGCACGAGCGCATGGAGGTGGACGACCACGACGTGCCCGCCCTGTGGCGCCGCTCGGACGGCCGCTGGCTGGCCGTCTACACCAAGCACAAGAGCGACGACCTGACGCGCTGGCGGATCTCGGAGCCGGGCGACCCGACCCGGTGGGGCCCCGAGCGGACCTTCGACTGGAGCCCGTTCACCGGCGGCCGCGGCGTCACGTACTCGAACCTGCGCGCCATGGGCGGGCGGCTGTACTGCTTCGCCCGCGCGGTCAACGACGACCAGTGCGCGCTCGTCTCCGACGACGAGGGCGAGACCTGGGCGTACGCGGGGAAGCTCTTCACCAGGCCGAAGGTCGGCTACGTCAACGGCTACACGCGGTACGCCGCGAACGGCGACCGGATCGACCTGGTGACCACCGACCACCACCCGCGGGACTTCGACAACTCGGTCTACCACGGCTACCTGGAGGACGGGGCGCTTCGCCGCAGCGACGGCAGCGTGCTCGACCCCGCAGCGCTGCAAGGCGACGCGCCGACGCAGGCGGACCTGACGACGGTGCTCGCGGCGGGCTCGCGGTGGGGCGGCGAGCGGATGTCGCACTGCTGGACCACCGACATCCGCACCGGCGCCGACGGCTCGGTCGCGGCGGTCCTGACCTCCCGCGCGGGCGAGGACGAACTGGACCTGGACCGCGGCGAGGCCGCGCCGGACCTGAGGTTCTTCTACGCGCGCATGTCGCCCGGCGGCGAGTGGACCGTGAACGAGCTGGCGAAGGCCGGGCCCGGCCTGATGCCGCACGAGCAGGACTACACGGGGCTGGCGGCGATCGACCCGTACGACCTCGGCTCGGTGTTCGTCTCGACGCCGATCGACCCGCGGGACGGCTCGGCGCTGGCGCATCGGGAGATCTTCCACGGCCGCGCCGCGGCCGCGGGGGCCTTCTGGGCGTGGACGCCGGTCACCGAGAGTTCCGAGGTGGACAATCTGCGGCCGATCGTGGCGCCGGGCGACCCGTCGCGGACCCCGCTGCTGTGGTTCCGGGGCCCGATGACCGCCTCGCAGCACTACCGGTGCGAGGTCGTGCTGCTGGATCTCCCCCGCGCCTGAGCGCGGCGGCCGAACGCCGCGTCGGGCTGCCGACCGCCGACGCGGACTTCCCCGACTCGGCGCCCTGGGCCGAGGGCGACGCCGATGCGGCGTTGCTCAACGCCCGCTGAGGAACGCGGTGAGCGCGGCGGCGACCTCGCCGGGGGCCTCCTCGGCCATGTGGTGCCCGGAGTCGATCACGGCGGTCTGCACCGGCCGTTCGCACCACGGCTTCCAGATCGCGGCCGGGTCGCCGTAGAGCCGCTCCATGTCGTCGTGCCGCGACCACATGGCCAGGACCGGGGCGGTGATGCGGCGACCGGCCGCACGGTCGGCGGCGTCGTGCTCGCGGTCGACGGTGAGTCCGGCGCGGTAGTCCTCCAGCATGGCCCGCACGGTCCGCGGGTCGGTGACGGCCGCGACCATGTCCGCGTAGTTCTCGCGGCCCATGCGCGATTCGTCGGGCCGGTACCAGGCGAGCGGGTCGGCGGTGATCACGCGTTCGGCGTGCGGCGAGGAACCGAAGAAGAACCAGTGCCACCAGGCGGCGGCGAAGTCGGCGTCGGCGCGCTCCAGGGCCTCGATCAGGGGGACGCCGTCGCACACGGCCAGGGCGGCGACCCGGTCGGGGGCGTCGAGGGCGGTCCGGTAGGCCACGTACGCGCCGCGGTCGTGGCCGGCGACGGCGAAGCGGTCGTGGCCGAGGGCGCTCATGAGGGCGGTCAGGTCGGCGGCCATGGTGCGGTCGCAGTAGACGCGGTGCTCGGGGTCGGGTTCGGGTTTCGCGGAGCGGCCGTACCCGCGCAGGTCGGGGCAGACGACGGTGAAGCCCTCGGCGGCGAGGGCGGGGGCGACGCGGTGCCAGGTGGCGTGGGTGCGCGGGTGGCCGTGCAGCAGCAGGACGGCCGGGCCGGCGCCGCCGGATCGGCCGTGGAGCGCGACGCCCGGTGCGACGGGCAGGTCCCATTCGCCGAAGCCGGGGAACAGACCCGTCACTCGGGGTCCTTCCGCTCGAGGGGCGCGGTGGCCGGGCCTTCGATGACGCTGCCGTCGAGATCGAAGCGCGAGCCGTGGCAGGGGCAGTCCCAGGTGCGTTCGGCGTCGTTGAAGCCGACGATGCAGCCGAGGTGGGTGCACTTCGCCGAGAGCGTCCGGAGCCGCCCGTCCTCGCCGCGGTGGACGGCGAGGCTCTCGCCGTCGACGTGCACGACCGCGCCCTCGCCGGGGCCGACGTCGTCGAGTTCGGTCCGGCGCGCGGCGATCCGGTCGCCCACGAAGTGGCCGACGACCTGCTTCTGGAACGAGGCGAACCGGACGGCCTCCCGGCCGGGGTGGACGCGGGCGGGGTCGAACAGCTCGCTCCATGCGGGCGGTTCGCCGGCGACGAGTCCGGCGATGAGGCGTCCGGCGGCGACGCCGTTGGTCATGCCCCAGCCGCCGAATCCGGTGGCGACGTAGGCGCGTTCGGTGCCGGGCAGGCGGCCGATGTAGGGCAGGCGGTCGGTGGTGTGGTTGTCCTGCGCGGCCCAGTGGTGGCCGACTTCGGTGAGGCCGAAGCGCTCGGCGGCCCAGGCGGCGAGCCGTTCGAATCGGCCGGTCACGTCGGGGCTGCCGGGCGTGAAGGCCTCGCCGGTGACGATGAGGAGCCGCCGCCCGTCCGGCAGGGGCGCGGTGCGCACCGACCGGGTGTTGCCCTCGGCGGTCCAGTACATGCCGCCGGGGTCGGCCTCGGCGGCGATGGGCGCGGCGACGACCGCTTCGCGGTGCGGGGAGAGGCGGCCGAAGAGCCGGACCCGGTCGACGATCGGGTAGTGGGTGGCGACGACGACTTCGAGCGCGCGGATCTCGATGCCGCTGCCGAGCCGCAGCACGTGGGGGGTCGCTTCGAAGTCGATGTCGGCGACGCGGGAGCCCTCGAAGATCCGTCCGCCTCGGGCGATGAAGTCGTCGGCGAGCGCGAGCAGGTAGCGGCGGGGGTGGAACTGCGCCTGGTTCTCGACGCGGACGGCCCCGGCCACGGGGAAGGGCAGACCGGTGTCGACGGTGAAGGACGCGTCCAGGCCCGCCGCGGAGGCGGCGTCGGCCTCGGCGGTGATGCCCGCGAGGCCCTCGTCGGTGTGGGTGTAGGCGTAGGCGGGGACGCGTTCGAGTTCGCAGTCGACGCCCAGCTCGGCGGCCGTGGCGGCGACGTGCTCGATCGCCTCGGTCTGGGCGGTCGCGTACTGCCGTGCCGTCTCGGCCCCGAAGGACTCGCTCAGGGGGCCGTATATGAGCCCGTGCTGCGCGGTGAGCTTCGCGGTGGTGTGCCCGGTGACCCCGGCGGCGACCCGTCCGCCCTCCAGGAGGGTGACGGAGCGGCCGGCGCGCGCGAGCTCCCAGGCGGTGCAGAGCCCGGCGATGCCCCCGCCGACGACGGCGACGTCGGTCGAGAGGTCCTCGGAGGCAGGCGGATGGAAGGCCGCCTCCGTGGAGGCCATCCAGTACGACTTCGGCTGTCCTGAAATGAGCGTCACCATCTGGAACTACCCAGCAGGGCCGACTCCATGCCGATCGTTTACACCCGGTTCACGGCCCGGGCCCTACCGTTCGGCCCATGAAGCGCATCTCTCTCAACGGTTCTCTCATCTGTGCGGCGGCGATGCTCGCGTCCGCGTGCTACACCTCCGCTGAATCCCACCAGCCCGACCGGGCGGCCGGCTGCGAACCCGAGCTCCTGGCCGCGCTGGGCCAGTGGGCCGACGTCGGGTTCAGCGGGACGGTGGCGATCGAGGGCGGCGGCCGCTACTGCCGGGCCGCGTTCGGCTCGGCCGACGTCGCGGCCGGGACCGCGAACACCGATGCGACGGTGTTCGGCATCGGCTCGGTCAGCAAGGCGTTCACCGCCGCGGCGATCCTCGACCTGGTGGACGCGGACGCGTTCGCCCTCGACGACCGGGCGGGCGACCTCCTGCCCGGTCTCGGCGGTCCCGCCGCCGAGGCCACCGTGGAGCAGCTGCTGCTGCACACGAGCGGCATCGAGGGCTCCCACGGCGCCGACCACCGGCCGCTGGACCGCGACGAGGCGATAGCGGCCATCAGCGCCCTGGAGTCGGCGTTTCCGCCCGGCACCGACTACCTGTACTCGAACGCCGGCTACTCGCTCCTGGCCCTCATCATCGACGAGCAGTCCGGCTCGTCCTACCGGGAGTACCTGGACGAGCAGATCCTCACGCTCGACAGCGGGCACATGGGCGGGTTCTGGGACGGCGAACCGGCCCCGGCGGGGCCGCGCGCGATCGGCTACACGGAAGGGGAGCCCGCGCCGGAGACGGGCGGCTTCGCCGGACCGCACTGGGCCATGGCCGGCAACGGCGACCTGGCGATGACCGCCGCCGAGCTCGGCGCCGGCACCGCGGCTCTCTTCACCGGTGAGCTCCTCTCGCCCGAAGCGGTGGACATGCTCATGAGCACCGGCTTCGACCACGGGGACGGCACCACCGAGCTCCCCGGCTGGGTGTCGATCGACCCGGAGCTGCTCGGCGTCCCCGTCATCGCCGCCTCCGGGGGCGGCGGCGACACCGGCCACAGCGCGGTCACGGTCTGGCTGCCGGAGACCGCCACGACCATCGCGATCGCGAGCAACACCGACGAGGTCCTGCCGGACGAACTCCTGGAAGTGCTCCTCCCGGCCGTCGTCACGGGCGAGCCGATGGCGGTCCCCGATGAACGGGCCGAGGTCGACCCGGCCGAACTCCAGGCGCGCGCGGGCGTCTACGCGCTCGACTCCGGCTCGACGCTCACAGTCGCCGCCGAGGACGACGGCCTCCTCGTCACCGCCGAGGGCGCCGACGCCGTGGCCGCGATGTTCGGCTCCGACGACTTCACGGTCGAGGACGCCGCCGCCCACGAGGACGCCGTCCTCGCCCTCCTGGACGGCGAGTCCGCCGTCGGCCGCGCCGAACGCGACGCGATCGAGGCCGAGATCGGCCCCATCACCGGCGTCGACCTCGCCGGGACCGCCGACGAGGACGGTGAACTGCGCACCTACGTGCGCGTCCACGGCGAGGACGGCGACATGCTCGTGTGGTACGCCCTGGACGACCAGGGCCAGATCGCGGCGCTGGAGTACGACGCCGGACCGCCCGCGTTTACGCTGGTGCCCATGGGCGAGGGCGAGTACCGTCCCGACGAGCCGATCGCCGCGGAGGCCGCGGTCGAGGTGTCCTTCCAGGACGACCTGATGACCGTGACCGGACCCGACGGCGCGGTCGACGCCCGCCGCACCGCCTGAGGGGAGACGCCGTGCGCATCCTGCTGGTCGAGGACGACCGCGACCTGGGCCCGGTGATCGCGATGGGCCTGCGCAACGAGGCCTATGCCGTCGACCTGGCGACCACCTGCGCCGACGCCGAAGAGCTGCTGTGCGGCAACGACTTCGACGTGGCCTGCCTCGACCTGGGCCTGCCCGACGGCGACGGCCTGGCGCTGCTGCGGCGCCTCGGCGCGGACCCGGCGCTGCGCCGGCCCCGGCGGCTGCTCGTGCTCACCGCGCGCGACGCCGTGGAGGACCGGGTCGCGGGCCTGGACGCGGGCGCGGACGACTACCTGGTCAAACCGTTCAGCTTCCAGGAGCTGGCCGCGCGGCTGCGGGCGCTCTCGCGGCGCTCGGACGTCCTCGACGCCGTCCTCCACGTCGGGGACCTGCGGCTCGACTCGGCCGCGCACCGGGCCTGGCGCGGCGACGAGGCCCTGGACCTGACCCCGAGGGAGTTCTCGATGCTGCGCTACTTCATGCACCACCCGGGGCGCGCCGTCAGCGCCGAGGAGCTGCTGGAGCACGTGTGGGACGCGCAGGCCGACCCGTTCACCGCCTCGGTGCGGGTGATCCTCAGCCGCCTGCGCCGCAAGCTCGGCGAACCCGGCCCGATCACCACCGTCACCGGCGTCGGCTACGTGCTGCGGGAGTCGCCGTGATCGGGTCGCTGCGGGTCCGCCTCGCGCTCACCGGGTCGCTGGCGATCTACCTGCCGGTGCTGCTGGTCTTCGCCGTCACCATGCTCAACCGCTCGGAGGAGAGCCGGGTGGCGCCGGACGGGACGGAGCACGTGGTCGCCTCCACCGGGATCGAGCCGACGCCCTGGGCGGTGTTCACGGTGCTCGCGCTGCTGCCGGTCACCGCGGCGCTCGCGTGGTGGTGGTCGGGCCGGGCGGTGCGCCCCTTCGAGCGGATCCGCGAGGCGGCCGAGCGGATCGAGGCCGCCGACCTGAGCCTGCGGGTGGGCACCGCGCACGGGACGACCGAGGCGATCGGCCTCGCCGCCGCGTTCGACGCCATGCTCGACCGCCTGGAGCGGTCGGCGCAGGTGCAGCGGCGGCTCGTCGAGGAGACCAGCCACGAGCTGCGGACCCCGCTGGCGGTGCTCATCACCGGCGCGGACGTGCTGCTGCGCCACCCCGAACCGGACCTGGACCTGTACCGGGAGGGCTTGGAGCGCAGCCGGAACGCGGCCGAGCGCCTGCGGGACGCCGTGGGCGAGCTGCTGGTGGACGCGCGCGGCCGCGCCCGGGTGATCGACCGGCGGCCGACGGACGTGACCGCGCTGGTGCGCGAGGTGTTCGAGGAGGTGGGCGCGTTCGCCGCGTCGCGGTCGGTGCGGCTGGAGCTGCGCGGGGGGCCGGCGGAGGCCCCGGTGGACGGCCCGAGCATCCGGCGGGCCGTCGCGAACCTGGTCCACAACGCCGTCAAGCACGCCCCGGCGGGCACGGCGGTGGCGGTCGCGGTGGAGCGCTCGGCGGGGACGATCGCCGTGCTCGTCGCCGACGCGGGCCCGGGCGTCCCCGCGGTCGAACGGGACCGGGTCTTCGAGCGGTTCTGGCGGGGCGACCGGGCCCCGGGCACGGGCCTGGGGCTGCCGATCGCCCGCCAGATCGCACAGGCCCACGGCGGTGACGTCACGCTGCTGGACGCGGAGGAGGGCTGCCGGTTCCGGCTCGACCTCCCGGTGCCGGAGGCGTGAGGCCGGACCGCGCGGGGGCGGCCCGGCCAGGATTGTCCTTAGGGGACGAGGTGGCCGGCGGCGATGAAGAGCTTGTACCACTCCTCGCGGGTGAGCGGGACCTCGGATCCCGCGGCGGACTCGGCGACGCGGGTCGGGTTCGTGGTGCCGAGGACGACCTGCATGTCCGCCGGGTGGCGGGTGATCCAGGCGACCGCGATCCCGGTGGGGGTCACGTCGTACTTCGCGGCCAGGTCGTCGAGCATGTCGTTGAGCTCGGCGTAGTGCTCGCGGTCGCCGAGGAAGACGCCGTCGAAGAAGCCCTTCTGGAACGGCGACCAGGCCTGGAGGGTCATCTTGTTGATCCGCGAGTACTCCAGCAGCCCGTTGTCGCGGTCGATCGCCTGGTCCTGGCCGGCCATGTTCGCGGCGACGCCCTGGGCGATGAGCGGCGAATGCGTGATCGACAGCTGCACCTGGTTGTAGAGCAGCGGCTGCCGCACGGCGGTCTTGAGCAGTTCGACCTGCAGCGGGGTGTGGTTGGAGACGCCGAAGGCGCGGACCTTCCCGGCGGCCTCGAGCGCGTCGAAGGCCTCGGCGACCTCTTCGGGCTCCATGAGCGTGTCGGGCCGGTGCAGCAGCAGGACGTCCAGGTAGTCGGTGTTCAGCGCCGCGAGCGACTCGTCGACGCTCGTGAGGATGTGCTCCTTCGAGAAGTCGAAGAAGGGGTGGCGGATGCCGACCTTGGACTGGATGATCACCTGCTCGCGTTCGGCGGCGGCGAGCTTGACGGCCTGGCCGAAGCGGGCCTCGCAGCCGTGTCGGGGCGGGCCGTAGATGTCGGCGTGGTCGAGGACGTTGATGCCGGCGTCGCGGGCCGCGCCGTAGAGGGTGCGGATGTCCTCGTCGGTCATCTCGGCGATGCGCATCAGGCCGAGGACGACGTTCGAGGGACGCGGGCCGGCCCCGGGGATCGCGAGCGTTTTCATAGCGTTCTTCCTGCCTATCGCGTTAGTTGACCGATAAAGTACCACGGTTCGGGGTACGGCCGGGCCGACCCGCCGCGGCGCTCCTGGCACGGCGGACCTCGCCGAGGAGCTCGGGGCCCGACCAGTCGCGGCGCCCGCCCGCCTCGGCGGCGTGGACGAGGGCGGCGAGGCGCTCGTTGACGGGCGCGGTGCGGCCGCGCTCGGCCGCGAGCGCGGCGATCTCGCCGTTGAGGTAGTCCACTTCGGTGGGTCGGCCCGCTTCGAGGTCGTCCCATGTCGAGGACCGCGCGAGCGGGTCCATGGCGAGCATCTTCGCGGCGGCGCGGGTGAACACGGCGTCGGGCAGGCCGAACAGGAGCGGCAGCAGGCGCGAGTCGAGCCCGGCCGTCTTGGCGGGGCGGATGCCCGCGGCCCGGAAGACCTCGAGCGCCTCCCGGACGGCGATCCCGAGGCAGCGGCGGTAGTCCCGTTGCGAGAGCTGGGTCTTGAGCGGCAGTCCCGAGAGCGCGTTGACCGGGTTGTTGAGGTTCAGCAGGAGCTTCGCGGCCTGCACGCCGGTGAGATCGGCGTGGCGGGCCAGGGGCAGCCCGGCGTTCGCGAACGCGGTCGCGTGCGCGTCGAGCGCGGAATGGTCCTGGACGGCCACCTCCCCCACCGTGCCCTGGTGGAAGCGGCCCTCGCCGAGGTGGACGACGTTGAAGGCGACCATGCCCGGCAGGACGACCGCCTCCGGCAGATGCTCGCGCAGGACGGCGGCGTTGCGCAGCCCGTTCTGGAGGCTGACGACGACCGCGCCCGGCGCGAGGTGCGGGGCCAGCCCCTGCGCCGCCGCGGCGGTGGCCGCGGACTTGACGGTGACGAGCACCAGGTCGGCCCCGGCGGCGGCCTCGGGGACGGTCGCGTAGTCCGGCTCGGGCACATGCAGTTCGGCGCCGCGCAGATCGGTGAGGGTGAGACCGTGGGCGGCGGTCTCGCGGGCGAGGCGCTCGCGGCCGACCAGGACGACGTCCGCGCCGGCCGCCGCGAGCCTGCCGCCGACGTAGCAGCCGATGCTCCCGGCGCCGTACACGCAGATCATCCCCAGATGCTACTGCCCCGCCGCCGCACGGCCGCTCCTCCGTTTCCGCAGATCCGTTCGCGCCGAATCGTTCCGGCACGGCCACCCGTCGTTCAAGATGGGGTCATGGGATGACACCGGGAAACGGGTGCCACAATCCACGATCATTCCTCGAATACCTCGGTGCTGAGACAGGAGCGACCATGTCCGCCGACCGCAGAACCCTGCTCGGGGCATCGGCCGCCGCGGCCGAGCAGCCCAAGCGCTACTCCTTCACCGTCATGGGGACCACCGACCTCCACGGCAACGTCTTCAACTGGGACTACTTCGCCGACAGGGAGTACAGCGACGCCGCCGGCAACACCCGCGGCATCGCCCGCATCGCCACCCTCGTCAGGCAGGTCCGCGAAGCCGAGGGCCGGGAGAACACCATCCTCATCGACTCCGGCGACACCATCCAGGGCACGCCCCTGGCCTACTACTACGCCCGCGTCGACCCCATCGCCGCCCCGGCCGGCCCCGTCCACCCCATGGCCCGGTCCATGAACGAGATCGGCTACGACGCCGCCGCCCTCGGCAACCACGAGTTCAACTACGGCCTCGACACCCTCCGCCGATTCGAGTCCCAACTCGACTTCCCGCTCCTGGCCGCCAACGCGATCGACGTCGAGACGCAGCAGCCCGCCTTCCCGCCCTACCACATGGTCCGCCTGCGCACCGACTGCGGCGAAGACGTCAAGGTCGCCGTCCTCGGCCTGTGCACCCCCGGCGTCGCCGTCTGGGACAAGGCCTACGTCGACGGCGTCCTCGAGTTCCCGAGCCTCGAAACCGAAGCGGCGCACTGGGTACCGAAGCTGAAGAAGATGGGCGCCGACGTCGTCGTCATCTCCGCCCACTCGGGCACCTCCGGCGCCTCCGCCTACGACACCGCTGCGGGCCTCGGCGTCGAGAACGCCTCGGCGCTCGTCGCCCGGCAGGTCAGCGGCATCGACGCGATCCTCGTCGGCCACGCCCACGCCGAGATCGAGGAGATGCGCGTCGCCGACCCCGACGGCCACGAGGTCGTCCTCTCCAACCCCCTCTGCTACGGCCAGCGCCTCACCCTGTTCGACTTCGAACTCGTCCTGGAGCGCGGCGAATGGAAGGTGGAGTCGGTCAAGGCCTCCCTCCTCGACTCGAACGAGGTCGAGGAGGACGAGCGCATCGCCCAGATCCTCACCGACGAGCACGACGAGGTCGTCGCCTACGTGAACCAGGTCGTCGGCCGGGCCGTGATCGACCTCGACACCGCCGAGGCCCGCTACAAGGACGAGCCGATCATCGATCTGATCACCAAGGTCCAGGAGGACACGGTGAAGGCCGCGCTGGCGGGCACCGAGCACGCCGACCTGCCCGTGGTCGCGCAGGCGTCGCCGTTCTCGCGGACCTCGCTCATCCCCGCCGGGGACGTGCGGATCAAGGACCTGTCGAGCCTCTACATCTACGACAACACGCTGGCCGCGAAGCTCATGACGGGCGCGCAGATCCGCGACTACCTCGAATACTCGGCCGAGTACTTCGTGCGGACCGCCGCGGAGGCGACCGCGGACCCGGCGGCGATCACGAACGCGGGCGACCGGCCCGACTACAACTACGACTACGTCTCGGGCTTCACGTACGAGATCGACATCGCCGAACCGGCGGGTTCGCGCATCGCGAACCTGAAGCACGCGGGGGCCGAGGTGGACGATGCACAGCGGTTCGTGCTGGCGGTCAACAACTACCGCGCCAACGGCGGCGGCAACTTCCCGCACGTCGCGGCCGCCGAGGAGCTGTGGAGCGAGTCGATCGAGATCCGCACCCGGATCATCGAGTGGGTGACCGCGAAGGGCGCGCTGGACCCGGCCGAGTTCGCCTCGGTGGACTGGATCCTCACCCGCGAGGGCGCCCCGGTCTTCTGAACACCGCAGGGAGCACGGCGCCGCGGGCCGAGGGCCCGCGGCGCCGCCGCTATATCGCGGGCGGTCCGGCGGCCGCCTCGACGACGACCGCTCACCGCGGCGGGCCGCCTTCCTGGGGGCGCCGATCCCTTCGCGAGCGTGCGCTTCGAAGGACGGACCGCCGTGGGCGCCGACGACTGGCGGAACCTGCTGCGGCGCGGCCTCGACGACACCGCCCCGGCCCGACCGTCCCGCTCCCGACTCCGGGGCGATGCCTGCCGGCGCGCGACGCGGACGTGGCAGTATTGCGTTCACCAGGCGGGCTGACCGCCCGGCTAGGAGACCAGCACCCAATACGCCCCAGGAGCGCACATGGACTTTCGGGAAGAGGCCGCCGCGATCGCGCCCGAGCTGATCGCACTGCGCCGCCGACTCCACCGGATCCCCGAGATCGGACTCGACCTGCCGAAGACGCAGGCCGCCGTCCTCGCCGCGTTGGCGGGCCTGCCGCTGGAGATCACGCTCGGCCGGACCTCGACCGCCGTCACCGCGGTCCTCCGGGGCGGGAGGCCGGGACCGGCCGTGCTGCTGCGCGGCGACATGGACGCCCTGCCCGTGACCGAGGAGACCGCCGTCGACTACGTCTCCGAGCATGTGGGCACCATGCACGCCTGCGGCCACGATCTGCACACCGCCGGGCTCGTCGGCGCGGCGAAGCTCCTGTCGGCGCATCAGGCCGAGCTGTCCGGCGACGTGGTGTTCATGTTCCAGCCCGGCGAGGAGGGCTTCGACGGCGCGGGGCACATGATCGCCGAGGGCGTGCTGGAGGCCGCGGGCCGCAAGGTCGACGCGGCCTACGGGCTGCACGTCATCTCGGACATGGTGCCGCGCGGGGTGTTCACCACCCGGCCGGGGCCGATGATGGCCGCGTCCTCGGGCCTGTTCGTGAACGTGGTCGGCAAGGGCGGGCACGGCTCGCGCCCGCACACGGCACTGGACCCGATCCCGGTCGCCGCGGAGATCGTCACGGCGCTGCAGAACCTCATCACGCGGCGGTTCTCCGTGTTCGAGCCGATCGTCATCACCGTCGGGACCTTCCACGCCGGGACGCGGCACAACATCATCCCCGACAACGCGCGGTTCGAGGCCACGGTGCGGACCTTCTCCGAGGAGGCGCTCGCGCAGGTGGAGAAGGAGTCGGTGCAGCTCGCCGAGGACATCGCGACCGCGCACGGCCTGTCGGCGGAGGTGCGGTTCGACCGCGAATACCCGGCGACGGTCAACGACGCGGACGAGGCGGCGTTCGTGGAGGCGACGGTGAAGGACCTGTTCGGCGGGGAGCGGTACACGGAGATGCCGAACCCGGTGATGGGTTCGGAGGACTTCTCGCGGGTGCTCCAGGCGGTGCCCGGCAGCTACATGTTCTACGGCGCGACGATCAAGGACGACCCGAACGAGGCGGCGTCGAACCACTCCCCCAGGGCCGCCTTCGACGACGGCGTCCTGGCCGACGGCGCGGCCCTCCTGGCCGAGCTCGCCGTCAGGCGCATGGCCCGCGGATAGCGTTCCGCGCATCGGCGGCGCGTCGCCCGCCCGCCGTGGACGCGACGGCCGGAGGGCGGCCCGCGCCGCGGGCCGCCCCTCGGGTGCTGATGCGCTAACGCGCGATGCGCGCGAGGCGACCGGATTCCAGTGCGGTCCAGACCGTGCCGTCCGGGGCGATCGCCAGGCCGTGGGGTTCGCTGCCGGCCTCCGACAGGTCCCAGCCGCTCACTTCGCCGTCGAGGCTCACGCGCCCGAGGCGGTTGCCGCCCCACTCGGTGAACCAGCAGCCGCCCTCGGCGTCGACCGCCACGGCGTGCGGCTTCGCGCCCTCGCTCAACGCGAAGGCGCTGACCGTGCCGTCCGCGTCGATGCGGCCGATCCGGTCCCCCATGATGTCGGCGAACCAGACGCCGCTCACGCCCGCGGCGATGCCGACCGGCGCGGCCCCGTCCCATTCGAGCGGGATCACCGTGACCGCCCCGTCCGCGTCGACGTGCCCGACCGACGCGGCGGCGTTGAGCGTGAACCACATGCGGCCCCCGGGCGCGGCCGCGATGGCCGACGGGAAGCCGCCCCGGTGCGGGATCGCGAACCGGGTCAGCTCCCCGTCCGGGGCGATCCGCCCGATGTGGTCGGTGGCGGTCTCGGTGAACCACACCGCTCCCGAGCGGTCCGTCGCGATGCCGTACGGCCCCGCGCCTTCCCCGAGCTGGATCGCGGTCAGCTCTCCGTCCGCGCCGATCCGACCGATCCGGTCGGCCTTGTACTCGGTGAACCAGGCCGCGCCGTCCGGTGCGACGGTGACGACCGTCGGCTGCGATCCGGCCTCCAGCCGGTGGTAGACCGGCTCACCGCCGTCCTCCACGTGCCCGACCTGGGCGC
This sequence comes from Glycomyces sp. TRM65418, assembly GCF_019710475.1. Taxonomy (GTDB): domain Bacteria; phylum Actinomycetota; class Actinomycetes; order Mycobacteriales; family Micromonosporaceae; genus Glycomyces. The sequence goes on from NZ_JAJFAX010000001.1 coordinate 428,125, forward strand.
CCTCGGCGACGGTGAACCAGGTCGATCCGTCCGCGCCGAAGGCGATGCCGTACGCGCCCTTGGCGACTTCGACGGTTCTCATCAGATGGCGCCTTTCGCTCGCAGGGTGGCGGCCACGGCCGCGATGTCGGCCGGGGTGCCGGACATGATCGTGCGCGCGTGCTCGGTCACGGCCTCGACGGGCCAGTCCCACCACGCGGCGTCGAGCATCCGCGCGGTGTCGGCCTCGTCGAAGCGGCGCTTGACCGGCTTCGCCGGGTTGCCGCCGACGATCGTGTAGGGCTCCACGTCGGCCGTCACGACCGCGCCGGCGGCGACGATCGCGCCGTCGCCGATGCGCACGCCCGGCATCACCAGGGCGTTGTAGCCGATCCAGACGTCGTTGCCGACCACCGTGTCGCCGCGGCTCGGGGCGCCCTGCATCAGATCCGCGGTGCGCTCGGCCCACTCGCCGCCGAAGATGGTGAACGGGAACGTCGAGACGCCGCTCATCAGGTGGTTCGCCCCGGCCATGATGAACCGCGTGCCGGTCGCGATCGCGCAGTACCTGCCGATCACGAGTTTTTCCGGCCCGTAGGCGTAGAGCACGTTCCGGGTCTCGAACTCCTCGGCCGCGTCGGGATCGTCGTAGTAGGTGTACTCGCCGACCTCGATCCTCGGGTCCTTCACGAGCGGCCTGAGGAAGACGACCCGCGGGAAGTCCGGCATGGGGTGCAGCGTGTTCGGATCGGGAATGGCGCTCGTCATCGGTGCCTTTCTGTCGCCGCGGCCGGGGCGGCGATCGTGTCGCTCCGGCCGCGCGATTACTCTGTACAACGTACGATGATAATCGCCGTCGCGGCCGCCGCAAGACTTCGGACGATCCGAACGCCGTGTTTCAGATCACTCTTGGATCGCCGCCTTGCGGTTTCGGCTGCCGAGCGGGCACGGAAAAAGCGGTCGGCGGGACCCCCTTGCGTCCCGCCGACCGCCGCGACGACCGGTTCCCTCAGCCGCCGGTCAGGCGGCACCGGCCAGTGCGAAGGCCAGGCTCGCCAGCGCGAAGCCCATGAGCCCGATGGTGGTCTCCATGACCGTCCAGGTCTTCAGCGTGGTCTTGACGTCCATGCCGAGGAAGCGGCCCACGAGCCAGAACCCGGAGTCGTTCACGTGGCTGGCCATGACCGAGCCCGCCGACATGGCGAGGACGATCGAGGCGAGTTCGACGGCGTTGTAGCCGCCTCCGGCGACGATCGGCTGGACCAGGCCCGCCGCGGTCGTCAGGGCCACGGTCGCCGAACCCTGGGCGACCCGCAGGGCGGTCGCGATGAGGAAGGCGGCCGCGATGACCGGCAGTCCGATGTCCGAGAGCCCGTCGGAGAGCGCCTCGCCGATGCCGCTGGCGCGCAGCACGCCGCCGAACATGCCGCCCGCGCCGGTGATGAGGATGATCGCGCAGACCGGGCCGAGGGCGTTGTTGAGCAGGTCTTCGACCCAGGTGCGGGTGCGCCCGCGGCGCGCGCCGAGCACGTAGCTGGCGACGAAGACGGTGACGAGCAGGGCGATCGGGGTCGCGCCGACCGCGCGGGCCACGTTGAACCAGGTGGCGTCGGCGTCGACCCAGCCGGCCGAGCCGGCGGTGTTGAGCCCGGTGTCGATGAAGATCATCGCGAGCGGCAGGAGCAGCAGCAGGATGACGGTGCGGGCCTTGGGCGGGTCCTCGGGGTCCTCGACCTGCGGGCCGCCGGACAGGACGTCGGGGACGGGCAGCTCGATGCGCTTGCCGACCCAGAGGCCGTACAGGTAGCTGGTGACGTACCAGGTGGGGATGGCGATGAGGAGGCCGAGCGCGACGACGAGGCCGACGTCGGCGCCCAGGAGCGTGCTCGCGGCGACCGGTCCGGGGTGCGGGGGCACGTAGATGTGCATCACGGAGAAGGCGCCGGCGGCGGGCAGCGCGTACTTGAGGACGCCGCCGCCGAGCCGGCGGGCGACCGCGAAGATGATGGGCAGCATGACGACGAGCCCGGCGTCGAAGAAGATCGGGAAACCGAAGATCAGGGACGCGACGCCCAGGGCGAGCGGGGCGCGGTCTTCGCCGAACTTCGCGATGAGCATGTCGGTCAGCGCCTTCGCGCCGCCGGAGACCTCGACGAGGCGGCCGAGCATCGCACCGAGGCCCACCAGGAGGGCGACGTTCGCGAGCGTGGCGCCGAAGCCGCTGGTGAGGGTGGGGATGACGTACTCGGCGGGGATGCCGGTGGCGAAGGCGGTGAGGACCGAGACGGTGATCAGCGCGAGGAAGGCGTGGACGCGCAGCCAGATGATGAGGACGAGCAGGAGCGCCACCGCGCCCGCCGCTATGCCCAGGAGCGGTCCCGCTCCGAGGGTCGGTGTCCAGTCCATTTCCATGGGGGAAAGCTCCTTTGCTTTACGGGGGGCTCGTTCACGCCGGGCGTCGGCGTTCGAGGTCGTCGCAGACCTCGTCGACGATCTCCTCGGGCGTGGCCTCGACGTCGACGGTGATCCCGTCCTCGTCGGGGCCGAGCGGCTGGAGATCGGCGTATTGGGAGTCGAGGAGGCTGGCGGGCATGAAGTGGCCCCTGCGGCCGCCGAGGCGGGCGGCGATGACGTCGCGGGCGCCGGCGAGGTGGACGAAGTGCACGCGGGAGGTCGCGCCGCGCAGGAGGTCGCGGTAGGAGCGCTTCAGCGCCGAGCAGGTGGCCACAGTGGACTGCCCTGCGGCGTCGTGCTCGCTGATCCAGTCGCGCAGCGACAGGAGCCAGGGCTCGCGGTCCACGTCGGTGAGCGGAATGCCCGCCTCCATCTTGGCGATGTTGGCCGGGGAGTGGAACTCGTCGGCCTCGGCCATCGGCCAGCCGAGTCGGGCGGCGAGCATGAGTGCGACGGTGCTCTTGCCCGAGCCCGAGACTCCCATGACCACCAGGCTGGTCGTCGACATGGACCCCTCCTCATCGAAAGGTAGTATCTATTGAACGGAAAGGTAACACCATTTATACGAGCGCGCAAACGCGGCCCGGATAGGATGCCGACATGGGCGACAGGCGCAATCCGACCGCAACGGGGCTCCACGATCCCGTGCTGGACGAGCTCGGCACGGAGATCGCCTCCGGCGAGCTCCCCGCCGGGCACGTGCTCACTCTCGACGGCATCCAGGAGCGCTTCGGCGTCTCCCGCACGGTCGCCCGCGAGACGATGCGCATCCTCGAATCGATGGGCCTGGTCCGCTCGCGTCGCCGCGTGGGCATCACGGTGCGGCCCATCGCGGACTGGAACGTCTTCGACCCCAAGGTGATCTGGTGGCGGCTCGCCGGCCCCGGACGGGGCGCGCAGCTGCGCACCCTCACCGAACTGCGCATCGCGGTCGAACCGCTCGCCGCCGGCGCGGCCGCCCGCGCCGCGACCGTCGCGCAGCGATCGCGCGTCGTCGAACTGGCCGGAACCCTGCGCCGCCTCGGCGAGGCGGGCGAGCTGACCGAGTTCATGGAACGGGACGTGGAGTTCCACGCGCTGCTCCTGCAGGCCAGCGGGAACGAGATGTTCGGCGCGCTGTCCGACGTGGTCGCCGCCGTCCTCCGCGGCCGCACGCAACTGGGCCTCATGCCCCACAAGCCGGTCCCCCAGGCCCTGGACCTCCACGAAGCGGTCGCCCACGCGGTGGCGGCCGGCAGATCCGCCGACGCCGAGCACTCGATGCGGGAACTCCTGGTCGAGGTCCGCAGCGCCATGCTCCCGGGCTGAACCCGGCACCGCACCGCGCGAGCCGGGCGCCGCCCGGCTCTTCACACGACCCCAGCCGCCGCGACGCTGCGTGGCGGCTTCACTCGTGCCCATCGCCACATCCCGGCGCAGGCAACTCCCAATAGCGCATCACGCGTCACATACCCAGAAAGGCAGACTCGACACCCGCTCGGCAGCACCACATCACATGCCACATATCCCCCTGCGGCACAACGCTCCGCAACCGCTGCCCGCGGCCCTGCCCGGCCGGACCGTATTTAGGCGACGACACGGCGTTTCTCCCGGTCTGAGCAGTGAACCACGGGCTGTAACCGAATAGCATGTGCCACAACACCACCACGGTTCACAAGACCGCGACACACCGCAGATCGGACCAGCCATGCCCGAGTTCGCACCAGTGCGCCTGCCGCACTACGACGGCCGGGCTTCCGGCCCCCACTCGCTCCTCGCCGACGTCGCCGCCTGGACCGGATCCCCGCCCATGCGCCGACTCCTCGACCAGTTCGGCGGCGCGCTCCCCGGCGCCGGCACCGCCGAAGACCTCGCCTACCTGGAGGCCTTCTCGGCCGACCACTGGGACTTCCGCGCCGGCCGCGAACGCCACGAGACCGCGCCCCAGCCGCTCGACCCCGAACAGGAGCACGCCGTCACCGAGGCCGCGCTGGCGCTGGGTCTCGGCGCCCAGGCCGAGCCGCGCCGACGGCACTACACCCACGTCCTGGTCCTCGGCGGCCTCGTCGCCTCCTGCCTGTTCCGCACGCGGTTCGCCGCCGAACTGCTCGCGAACGGCGTCGAAGCCGACAACGTGACCGGCGTCGGGGGCTTCCGCCCCTTGGACGCACCGGATCGCGAATCGGCCGCGCTGAGCGGGATCGCGTGCGGCGACTTCGAGGTCGACGCGATCGAGGCGAGCCTCAAGCGCGCCTTCGGGATCGAGGGCGAGCCGCATGTGGACCGAGGCGGGGACCCGCGCCTGGAGCCGAGCCGGGCCTGGAAGGTCGCGACGTTCGCGGACGGACCGGTCGCGGTCCGGGCGGTGGCGGCGCCGTCCTCGCAACCCGACCGCCGCCGGGCCGACACCGTGGACACCTGCCGCTTCTGGGCCGACCGGGTCGCCGACCTCTCCCCCGGCGACAGCGTCCTGGTCGTGACCTCCGCGCCCTACACGGTGTTCCAGCACTGCGACGCGATCACCCACATGGGACTGCCCTACGGGTGCGCGGTGGACACCGTCGCCGTCGACCCCGCCCAGCTCCCCGAACCCCACTTCCGCAAGGAGCACACCGCGAGCGGCTACCTCCAGGAGGTCCGCTCGGCGATCCGCTCGATGCAGCGCCTCTACGGCCTCGCCTACGCCGCCGCCCAGGCCCCGACGTCGCGGTCCCGTCCGCACCGCACCAGGTCGGCGGCATTCCGCTAGCGGCGGGTGACCTCTCACCGACGCTCAGTAGGGTCAATGTAGACGAACGGTCGCGCTCCGTGGTGCGCGTCGTCGCGGTGATCGTCCAGCGGCGGGCGAAGGCCTGTACCTCGTTGCCGATATATCTCTATTACATCACCGCAGGGCGCGTCTCGCCTCGGCCCGCGCGCGGCGACGGCCGACCCCGAGCGCCAGCGAGCGGGGTCGGCCGCGCAGGTTCCGCGGGCGCGGTCGTGCCGGGCCCGGTTCGGCTAGACGAGGAACCTGGTGTAGGCCGGCAGGGTCAGGAAGGTCGGGTAGTCCTCCCCCAGGGCGCATTCGGTGAAGACGGCGAGCGCGTCGTCGAAGCGGTCGCCTTCGAAACGCTGCATCTTGGCGAACTCGTCTTTCAGCAGCTCCTCGACCCACGGCCGCGTCACGGTGCGCCCCTCGTCCGTCTTGGCCTCGGCGTTGATCCACTGCCAGATCTGCGAGCGCGAGATCTCGGCGGTCGCGGCGTCCTCCATGAGGTTGTTGATCGCCGCCGCGCCGATGCCGCGCAGCCACGACTCGATGTACCGCACGCCGACTTCGAGGTTCTTGCGGATGCCGCCCTCGGTGATCGCTCCGGGTGTCGAGGCGACGTCGAGCAGGGCCGCCGCGTCCGGGACGACGTCCTCGCGCTGCTTGTCGATCTGGTTCGGGAGCCCGCCCAGCGTCTCGTCGAAGACCGCCATGGCGACCGGCACGAGGTCCGGGTGGGCCACCCAGGAGCCGTCGAAGCCGTCGTCGGCCTCGCGGCTCTTGTCGGCCCGGACCTTCTCCAGGGCGACGGCGTTCGCCTCGGCGTCCTTGCGGCTCGGGATGAACGCGGCCATGCCGCCGATGGCGGAGGCGCTGCGCCGGTGGCAGGTGCGCACCAGCAGTTCGGTGTAGGCGCGCATGAACGGCGCGGTCATGGTCACCTGGTCGCGGTCGGGCAGGACGAAGCGGGGTCCCCGCTGACGGAAGTTCTTGATGACCGAGAAGATGTAGTCCCAGCGGCCGGCGTTGAGGCCCGACGAGTGGCGCCGCAGCTCGTAGAGGATCTCCTCCATCTCGAACGCGGCGGTGATGGTCTCGATGAGGACCGTCGCCCGGATGGTCCCCTGCGGGACGCCGAGGAGGTCCTGAGCCATGACGAAGACGTCGTTCCACAGGCGCGCTTCGAGATGCGATTCCAGCTTGGGCAGGTAGAAGTAGGGGCCGCGGCCGAGTTCGATGAGCCGGTGCGCGTTGTGGAAGAAGTACAGCCCGAAGTCGACGAGGGACCCGGCGACGGGCACGCCGTCGACCCGCACGTGCAGTTCGGCGAGATGCCAGCCGCGGGGGCGGACGATGATCGTCGGCAGGTCGGTGAGGGTCTCGCCCTTGAGGCGGTACTCCTTGCCCTGCTCGCTGGTGAAGTCGATGCGCCGCTCGATGGCGTCGCGCAGGTTCGCCTGCGAGTCGATGACGTTGTGCCAGTTGGGGGTGGAGGAGTCCTCCAGGTCGGCCATCCAGCATTTCGCGCCCGAGTTGAGGGCGTTGATCGTCATCTTCCGGTCGCAGGGGCCGGTGATCTCGACGCGCCGGTCCTCCAGGCCCGGCGCGAGCGTGGCGACGCTCCAGGAGAAGTCCTCGCGCACGTCGGCGGTCTCGGGCAGGAAGCGGGGATCGCAGCCGTTGGCGATCTTGACGCGCCGCTCCTGCCGGCGCTGGAGGATCTCCTGGCGACGGGGCGCGAAGGCCCGGTGGAGGGCGGCGACGAAGGCCAGCGCGTCAGGGGTGAGGATCTCGTCCTGGCGGGCGACCTCGGGCCCGTTGATCGCTATCCCTGAGTCGGTGCGGGTCTCGGTTGTGGTGACCACGTGGGTACTCCTAAGGTGGCGGGCGGAGCCGCGCGGGGCTCCGCCGCGGCGGACAGGCGTCGCAGGGCTAGTGGAATTGTCCCGCCTCGGTGGACCCGGTGAGAGCGAGAGTTTCGCTATCCGGGTTCAGGGCGGCGGTGACGCGGTCGAAGTAGCCGGTGCCGACCTCGCGCTGGTGCTTGGTGGCGGTGTACCCCCGCTCCTCGGCGCTGAACTCGCGTTCCTGCAGGTCCACGTAGGCGCTCATGCCTTCGCGGGCGTAGCCGTAGGCGAGGTCGAACATCGAGTGGTTGAGGGCGTGGAACCCGGCGAGGGTGATGAACTGGAAGGTGAAGCCCATCGAGCCGAGTTCGCGCTGGAACTTGGCGATCGTGTCGTCGTCGAGGTGGCGCTTCCAGTTGAAGGACGGCGAGCAGTTGTAGGCGAGCATCTGCTCGGGGTGCTCGGCCTTGACCGCTTCGGCGAACGTGCGGGCGGCCTCGAGGTCCGGTGTGCCGGTCTCCATCCACAGCAGGTCGGCGTAGGGCGCGTAGGCGTTGGCGCGGGCGATGCACGCCTCGATGCCGTTGCGGACGCGGTAGTAGCCCTCGGGCGTGCGGTCGCCGGTGAGGAACCGGCGGTCGCGTTCGTCGACGTCGGCGGTCAGCAGCGTGGCGGCCTCGGCGTCGGTGCGGGCGATGATGACCGTGGGGACGCCTTCGACGTCGGCGGCCAGGCGCGCCGCGTTCAGCGTCCGCACGTGCTGCGAGGTGGGAATGAGCACCTTGCCGCCCAGGTGGCCGCATTTCTTCTCGGAGGCGAGCTGGTCCTCCCAGTGGACCCCGGCCGCGCCGGCGCCGATCATGGCCTTCATGAGCTCGAAGGCGTTGAGCGGGCCGCCGAAGCCGGCTTCGGCGTCGGCGACGATGGGCACGAGCCAGTCCTCGACGGTCTGGATCCCTTCGGCGGCCTCGATCTGGTCGGCGCGCAGGAGGGCGTTGTTGATGCGGCGCACCACCTGCGGGACCGAGTTCGCCGGGTAGAGCGACTGGTCGGGGTAGGTCTGCGCGGCGAGGTTGGCGTCGGCGGCGACCTGCCAGCCGGAGAGGTAGATGGCCTTGAGGCCGGCCTTGACCTGCTCGACGGCCTGGCCGCCGGTCATCGCGCCGAGCGCGTGGGTGTACCCGCCGGTGGCGGCGTCCTCGGTGAGCCGGGTCCAGAGGCGCTCGGCGCCGCGGCGGGCGAGGGTGTGCTCTTCGGTGACGCGACCGCGCAGACGCACCACGTCGGCGGCGGTGTAGTCGCGGGCCGTGTGGGCCCACCGCGGGTCGGACGCCCACTCGTGGGCGAGCCGTTCCGCGGCGGGGCCGCTGTCGTTCGCTTGTCGTTCGCGGTTGGTGTCGGACATCGTCGGCTCCGAGCGTCGGGGCCGCCAGGGCGGCCGTTACTTGCAGGTAACAGCAATTTTTCACCGGATGCCGGGCCTACGGAGGAGTTCGGACTGGAAAGATCGTCAATTCTTCGCAATACTGGGGAAATGACGAACCTACCGGTGGACCGTGCCGACGCAGGCGTGCCCCCCGCCCAGAGCAGGGGGAATGGCAGCGGTAACCAACGGGTGCCCGCGCCGTCGAAGCGCGCGGTCTCCCCTTCGAAGAACGGCGAATCCGCCGATCACGGCGCTGCGCACCGCCCTTGGGGCGCGGCCGAGGCGGCCGAGCTCGCGGCCGACGACGTCACCGTGGACCTCATCAGCCTGGGCAAGCAGATCCGGCACCTGCGCAAGCAGCAGGAGATGAGCCTGGACGACCTGGGGGCGGCCGTGGGCGCGGCGGCCTCGCAGCTGTCGCTCATCGAGAACGGCAAGAAGGAGCCGAAGCTGTCGATGCTGCGGGCCCTGGCCCGCGCGCTCGGCGTCTCCTCGGACGAGCTGCTGGGGGCCGAGCCGCCGAACCGCCGCGTCGCGCTGGAGATCGCCCTCGAGCGCGCGCAGCGCAGCGCCCAGTACCAGGCGCTCGGGCTGCCGAGCGTGAAGCCGTCCGGGCGCGTCCCCACCGAGATCCTCGAAGCGCTCGTGGGCCTGCACCAGGAGGTCGAGCGCCAGGTCAACCTGCACGCGGCCACGCCCGAGGAGGCCCGGCGCGCGAACACCGAGCTGCGGCGTCGGATGCGGGACAAGGACAACTACTTCGGGGACATCGAGGCCGAGGCGCGGACGCTGCTGCGCAACGTCGACTACACGAGCGGGCCGCTGTCGCAGCACCAGATCGCGGACCTGGCCGCGCACCTGCGGTTCACGCTGCACCACGTGGACGACCTGCCGCACTCCACGCGCTCGGTCACCGACCTCAAGCACCGCCGGATCTACCTGACGCAGGTGGGGACCGGCTCGCACGACCCGCGCACGGTGCTGCTCCAGGCGCTCGCGAGCCACGTGCTCCAGCACGAGGTGCCGCGCACGTACCTGGAGTTCCTGGGGCAGCGGGTGGCGACGAACTACCTGGCGGCGGCGCTGCTCATCCCGGAGTCGAGCGCGGTGGCGTACCTGCGGCAGGCGATGGCGGGCAAGGAGATCGCGGTGGAGGACCTGCGGGACAACTTCGCGGTGTCCTATGAGGCCGCCGCGCACCGGTTCACGAACCTGGCGACGCACCACCTGGGGATCAGGACGCACTTCCAGAAGGTCCACAAGTCCGGGATCATCTTCAAGGCGTACGAGAACGACGACGTGGCGTTCCCTGCCGACCCGACGGGCGCGATCGAGGGGCAGCCGATCTGCCGGTACTGGACGAGCCGGCAGGTCTTCGACGTGCCGGACAAGTTCAACGCGTTCAACCAGTACACGGACACGGGGACGGGCACGTACTGGTGCACGGCCAGGACCGAGCGGAGCGCGGACGGGCTGTTCTCGCTGTCGATCGGCGTCCCGTACGAGTCGGCGAAGTGGTTCCGGGGCAAGGAGACCCGGGCGCGGTCGGTGTCGCGCTGCCCGGACCCGGACTGCTGCAGGAACCCGCCGAGGGAGCTGTCGGAGACGTGGGCGGGCCAGGTCTGGCCGACCGCGAGGGCGACGAGCTCCCAACTGGCCGCGATGCCGCTGGGCTCCTTCCCGGGCGTGGACGAGACCGAGGTCTACCAGTTCCTGGAGCGCCACTCGAAGCGCTGACGCGTCGACCCGCGGGCATGACGGGCCCCGCAGACCGCGGACGGCGCTTCGCGCAAGGCCGAACTCGTCTCGCTCGAACTCCCTGGAGCCGGGGCAGGGGCCCTGGACCGGGCCGCGGTCGCAGTCGCAGCCGTCGATCGCGGCCCGGCGCCAGGTCCCCGTTCACTGCAGCTCGGCGAAGAACGCCCGCACGTCGTCCGCGAACGCCTCGGGCCGCTCGGCCGCGAAGAAATGGCCGCCGCGCTCGTGCTCGGTCCACCGCACCACGTTGTGGTCGCGCTCGGCCCACGGCCGGATCGCCACATCGTGGCGCGACCTGAGCACCGCGGTCGGCACCGTGCCGCACCCCGGCCCCCGGCCGCCGGGCTCGCCGCCGCCCCAGCCGCCCGACTCGGCCCCGGCCTCCTCGCCGTCCCGGTCCCGAGCGGCGGTGCCCGCGGCCGCCGCGTCCCACTCGGCGCCGGCGTCCTCACCGCCCCACTCCTCGCTCCAGCCGCTCGCGGTCACGAACTCGTAGTAGTACTGCGCCGCCGAACCCGCCGTGCCCGTGAACCAGTACAGGCTCACGAACGCGAGCATCCGGTCCGGGTCGAACGCGGACTCGCCCTCGGGAGCGTCCGTCCAGGCCGCGAACTTCTCGGCCATCCACGCCAGCTGCCCGACCGGCGAATCGTGGAGCGCATACGCGAGGGTCTGCGGGCTCTTCCCCTGGATCTGCAGGTAGCCGTCGTTGAACGCCTGCATCGCCTTCCAGCGCGCCCGGTCGCCCTCGTCCAGCTCCTCCATCTCGCCTTCGGCTCCCACCGGGAACGTGAGCAGCGCGTTCGTGTGCACGCCGATCACCCGCTCCGGCTCCTGCTTGCCCATCTCGGGCGCCACCCATCCCCCGATGTCGCCGCCCTGCACCCCGTACCGCTCGTATCCGAGCCGGGTCATCAGCGCCCCGAACGCCTTCGCGATGCGTTCGGCGTTCCAGCCCGGACCGCTCAGCGGCGTCGAGAACCCGAACCCGGGCAGCGACGGGATCACCACGTGGAAGGCCTGCGCCGGGTCGCCGCCGTGGGCCCGCGGGTCGCTCAGCGGCCCGGCCGCCTCCAGGAAGTCCGCGAAGCTGGACGGCCATCCGTGGACGAGCATCAGCGGCACCGCGTCGGGCTCCGGCGACCGGACGTGCGCGAAGTGGATGGTCTGGCCGTCGATCTCGGTCGTGTACTGCGGGAAACGGTTCATCTGGGCTTCCTGGGCGCGCCAGTCGAAGCCCTCGCGCCAGTGATCGGCGAGGCCGCGCAGGTACTCGACGGGGACGCCCCGGCTCCAGCCGGCGCCGGGGACCTCGGGGGCCCACCGGGTGCGGTCGAGGCGCTCGGCGAGGTCGTCGAGCACGGCCTGCGGGACGTCGATGCGGAAGGGTCGAATCTCGTTCTCGTGTGCCATGTCCCCCAAGCTAGGAGCCGTTGCGGCCGACTACCGTCCTATACGGCTGCGAGAATCGGGGCATGTCGGCGACCTCGGCGCGGCTGCTGCGCCTGCTGTCCTTGCTCCAGACTCCGCGCGAGTGGAGCGGCTCCGAGCTGGCCGAACGCCTGGAGGTCAGCCGGCGCACGGTCCGGCGCGACGTCGACCGGCTCCGCGGGCTCGGCTACCCGGTCCACGCCACCCGCGGCGGCGCGGGCGGCTACCGGCTCGCCGCGGGCGCGAAGCTGCCGCCGCTGCTCCTCGACGACGAGGAGGCCGTCGCGGTCGCGGTCTCGCTGCGCAGCGCCGCTCTCGGCACCGTTGCGGGCCTGCAGGACACGGCCCGCCGGGCCCTGTCCAAACTGGAGCAGGTGCTGCCGCCGCGGCTGCGCGGCCCCGTCCGGGCCATCGAGGCCGCCACCGTCACCATCCCCGACCGGGACACGCCCACGGTCACGCCCGCGGCGCTCGCGGCGCTGGCGACCGCCTGCCGCGACCGCCAGTCGCTGCGCTTCGACTACACCGCGCACGACGGCACCGGCTCCTACCGGCGCACCGAGCCGCTCCGACTCGTCTCGTGGGGCGAGCGCTGGTACCTCGTCGCATTCGACCTCGACCGCGACGACTGGCGCACGTTCCGCGTCGACCGCATCGAGCCCCGTGGGCCCACGGGCCCGCCGTTCGCCGCCCGCGAGGCGCCCGCGGGTGATCTCACCGCCTCCCTCACGCGGCAGTTCGGGGCGATGTGGCCGGTGCGCGCCGTGTTCCGGGTCCACGCCCCGGCCGAGCGGATCGCCCCGGGGATCGCTCCTGCGGACGGCGTGGTCGAGGCGGTGGACGACGCGACCTGCCTGGTCACCCTCGGCGGCTCCGACCCGTTGGTCGTGACCTCGTTCCTGTGCATGTTCGGCGTCGACTTCACCCTCGTCGAGGGCGAGGAGGCGGCCGCGGCGCTGCGCGACCTGCGCGACCGCTGCGATCGGGCCCTCATGGACGGCCCGACCGGCGATCCCGCCGGCGGCGGGCCGAATGCCCCGATCACTCCGTGACTCCGACGTTCGTCCTCATCCACGGCTCCGACGCCGACTCCTCCACCCGGGCCCCGCTCCAGCGCGAGTCCGCCCCGCCGGGGCGCCGCTGGCTCGCGGTGGACCTGCCGGGCCACGGGTTCGACGCCGCCGTCCCGTCCGCGTACCGGGTCCCGGACGCGGATTCACCGCCCGAGGCGCATGGCACATCGTGTGCCAACTTCTGGTCGATGCGACGCCGCAAAGGCCTCCGAATCGGCTTTAGGTCTCCATAGGACACTGCCGCACCCGGCCGAGGAGCGGCGTGTACCTCCGGGTCGCATCGGCCGCTCCCATACTGAGGCGGTACCGCACCTTTCTCAAGGAGTGTCCATGCGCCTCATCGTCCAACGACTCGTGCTCGCGGTCGCGTTCGCCGTCGCCGCGCTCATGTTCATCCCGGCGCCCGCCCAAGCGGGCGGCCGCTGGATCGAGATCTGCACCTACATCGAACTCACCGACGACGTCTTCGTCATCGACGACTGCCACATGGTGTACCTGCCGATCCCGGAGCCCAGCGACCCCTGGCCGCCCGACTGCTGGAACTGCATCCTGGCCTTCGACATCTGGGACGACAAGATCGACCCGGGCCTCGTGTTCGAGTTCAACCAGTACTTCAACAAGGGCTTCGGCCTGCTCGCGGAATCGCGCCTCACCGAGGACCCGAAGCTCGCCGACCAGATGCGCAAGTCGTCCGTGGAGTACTTCCTGGCCGCCGCGAAGGCGCTCGGGCAGTACACGGTCGCGCTCGACGCCGTCGGCTGGGCGAATCCGGACACCGGCGAGATCCACCATGACTCCGGCACGCAGCCGCTCCTCGAGACGTTCGGCAAGGAGCTCGCCGCCGGGACCACGCTCTTCCAGGGGGCGCTGTGGGAGCAGCAGCCCGGTGCGTCCGTCGACGCGGCCCTCGCGCACTACGACGCGGCTCTCGACGCCCTCGACAAGACCGCGGTGGGCTGAGGCGGATTCGCTCGCGACAGCGGGCGCCGCTGCGATTCCTCTTCCGGCGCTTCATCGGGGGCAGGGCGAGCGCAGCGGCGGGAACGGGGCCGGGAGCCGCACGGCTCCCGGCCCCGGCTGCGGCAGGCTCGCCAGACCGCCTCGGCTGCGGCCCGCCGGCCGACGGCACCGCTTCGGGCCGGGCCGATCGCGATCGGCCCGGCCCGAAGCGCCCCCCTCGTCCCCCCGTCGGCGGGCCGGTTCGCCATTCCCACGGCGCCGCGCACCCGCCGAGGTGGACTGATGCCGGTGGGCCGGGTCAGCGGCCGGCGAGCGCGGCGAAGACCTTGTCGTAGGTGCCGTCGGCCTCGGCGAAGCGCATCGGCTTGACGCGGTCGACCAGGATCTGCGCCGCGTCGGGTTGCGATTCGAGCAGGCGCATGGTCTCGTCGACGTACTCGTCGAGCGGCATCGCGCGGTCGTTGTTCGTCGCCTCGCCGTTCAGGTCGGTGCGGACGAGCGGCGGAGCGATCTCGATGACCTGGACCGAGGTGTCGCGCAGCTGCTCGCGCAGGGCCTCGGTGTAGGCGTGCACCGCGGCCTTGGTGGCGCTGTAGGTCGGCGCGCCGGCCAGCGGCACATAGGCGAGGCCCGAGGTCACGGTCAAGATCGCCGCGTCGGGCTGCCGGGTCAGGAACGGGGCGAAGGCGTGGACGAGGCGGATCGGGCCGAGCACGTTGGTCGCGACCGTGCGCTCGGCGATGTCGAGCGAGTCGCGGTCGAGCACCTGCTCGAACCGCATGATGCCCGCCACGGCGATCACCGCGTTGAGCTGCGGGTGCTCGGCGGTGACCGTTTCGAAGAGCCGGCGGATCGAGGACTCGTCGGTGACGTCGAGCAGTTCGCCCTCGATGCCGTGCTCGGCGGCGATCTCGTCGAGGAGGCGGCGTCGCCGGCCGGCGACGATCACCTTGTTCCCGGCTTCGTGGAGGCGGCGGGCGAGTGCGAGGCCGATGCCGGAGGTGCCTCCGGCGATGAGGATGGTGTTGCCAGTGGTCTTCATTGCGGTGCTCCCGAAGATCGTTGTTATCACCGATAACAATACACCGTTTTCAACGTTATGCAACCATGGTTAGCAGAGAACTGTTATCGTTGATCCGTGAACGAACGGGAGACCACCAGGCGGAGGATCGTCGACGCCGCGGCGACACTGCTGGAAGAGCACGGCATCGACATGGTGACCACCCGGGCCGTCAGCGCCGCCGCGGGCGTCCAGCCGCCGACGATCTACCGGCTCTTCACCGACATGAGCGGCCTGCTGGAGGCCGTGGCGTCGCAGGGGTTCGACGACTACCTGGGGCGCAAGCACGCCGTGGCCCTGACCGACGACCCCGTCGAGGACCTGCGCAGCGGGTGGGACGTGCACGTCCAGTTCGGGCTCGAGAATCCGGCCCTCTACCTGCTCATGTACGGGCAGCGCACCCCGGGCCGCCACGCCGCCGCCGTGGAGCGGGCCGCCGAGCGGCTGCACCTGCTCGTCAGACGCGTCGCCGAGGCCGGAAGGCTCAAGGTCGCCGTCGAGACCGGCGCGGCGATGATCCACGCCGCCGGTTCGGGCCTCATGCTCAGTCTCATCGCGACGGACCCCGAAGACCGCGACCCCGACCTCTCACCGCGGCTGCGGGAGGCGATGATCGCCTCCATCACCGGCGAGGCGCGAGCGGAAGCACGGGACTGCGCCCAGCGCGCCGCCGGGTTGAAGGCGGTGCTCGACGAGGCGCCCGGGCTCCTCTCCCCCGGGGAGCGCGCCCTCCTCGGCGAGCTCCTGGACCGACTCGCGGACGCGCCGAGCGGGAGCGGACCGGAGACGTGATCGCCGTGCGAGGGCCGGCGGCGGGCGGCGTCCTGCCGCCGTAGGGAGGGTCGACGAGCGACGCGCCCGGCCGGGGTTCCGGCCGGGCGCGCTGTTCGAGTCGTCTACTGCTGCTTGATGCGGAGCATGTTGCCCGCCGGGTCGCGGAAGGCGCAGTCGCGGACGCCGTAGGGCTGGTCGGTCGGTTCCTGGACGACCTCGGCGCTCTCCTGGAGCTTCGCGAACACGCCGTCGAGGTCCGGCGTCGACAGGTTGATGCCGGCGTAGGTGCCCTTGGCCATCATCTCGGTGATGACGGTCCGCTCCTCGTCGGTGACGGCCGGATCCGCGGCGGGCGGGTGCAGGACGATGGAGACGTCGGGCTGGCCGACCGGGCCGACGGTGATCCAGCGCATCCCGTCGTAGCCGACGTCGCCCCGGACCTCGAAGCCGAGGAGGTCCCGGTAGAAGGCGAGCGCGGCGTCGGGGTCGTCGTGCGGCAGATATGCCTGGTAGATGTTGATGTCCATGCCGGCAACCCTATTGCTCGCCCGCGGCCGGTGCTTCTCGATTCCTGATCGGTCGGCTGATCCGCTTGGCCACGCACGCCGGGAGGCCCTCGGTGGCGTCGGCGGCCCGCTGCTTGTAGACGCTCGGCGGCATCCCCACCAGCTCGGTGAACCGGGTGCTGAACGTCCCGAGCGAGGACGAGCCGACCGCGAAGCACACCTCGGTCACGCTCATCTCCCCCATGCGCAGCAGCGCCATCGCGCGTTCGATGCGCCGGGTCATCAGGTACGAGTACACCGATTCGCCGTACGCCGCCTTGAACTCGCGGCTGAGGTGCCCGGCCGACATGTGGACGCCGCGGGCGAGCGCCTCGACGTTGAGCGGCCGGGTGTACTCGCGGTCGATGCGGTCGCGGACGCGGCGCAGGACCGCGAGGTCGCGCCTGCGCTGTTCGGGACTCGGTCGGCTGGTCACGTCGACATCATCGCACTCCGGGCCGACGCCGGCCGTGCAGCGGACCGCCCGCGGCGACGCGCGGGCGGTCCGTGAGGCGGTTCGTCCGGGTCAGGCGCCGACGTAGGCGGCGAGGTGCTCGCCCGTGAGCGTCTCGGGGTTCGCGACGAGGTCGGCCGGGGTGCCCTCGAAGACGACCTTGCCGCCGTCGTGGCCCGCGCCGGGGCCGAGGTCGATGATCCAGTCCGCGTGGGCCATGACCGCCTGGTGGTGCTCGATGACGACGACCGACTTCCCGGCGTCCACGAGCCGGTCGAGCAGGGCGAGCAGGTGCTCGACGTCGGCGAGGTGAAGGCCGGTGGTCGGCTCGTCGAGGAGGTACACGCCGCCGTCGTCGCCCATGTGGGTCGCGAGTTTGAGGCGCTGGCGTTCGCCGCCGGAGAGGGTGGTGAGCGGCTGGCCGAGCTTGAGGTAGCCGAGGCCGACGTCGTCGAGCCGGGACAGGATCGCGTGCGCGGCCGGGATGCGCGCCTCGCCGTCGCCGAAGAACGCCTCGGCCTCGGCCACGGACATCTCGAACACCTCGCTGATGTCGCGCCCGCCGAGCTTGTACTCGAGCACCGACGCCTCGAACCGCTTGCCCTCGCAGTCCTCGCAGGGCGTGGACACCGTCTCCATGAAGCCCAGCTCGGTGTAGATGACGCCGTTGCCGTTGCAGGTCGGGCAGGCGCCCTCGGAGTTGGCGGAGAACAGGGCGGGCTTCACGCCGTTGGCCTTCGCGAACGCCTTGCGGATCGGCTCCAGGAGCCCGGTGTAGGTCGCCGGGTTGCTGCGCCGCGAGCCCTTGATGGCGCTCTGGTCGACCGTCACGACGTCGTCGCGTTTGGACAGCGAGCCGTGGACGAGGGAGCTCTTGCCCGAGCCGGCGACGCCGGTGACCACGCAGAGCGTCCCGAGCGGGATGTCGACGTCGACGTTCTGGAGGTTGTGGGTGTTCGCGCCGCGGATCTCCAGGGCGCCGGTCGGCGTGCGCACGTCCGACTTGAGTTTCGCCCGGTCGTCCAGGTGGCGGCCGGTGACCGTGCCGCTGGCCCGCAGGCCGTCCAGGTCGCCCTCGAAGCAGACGGTGCCGCCGGCGGTGCCCGCGCCGGGGCCGATGTCGATCACGTGGTCGGCGATCGCGATCGTCTCGGGCTTGTGCTCGACCACGAGCACGGTGTTCCCCTTGTCGCGCAACCGCAGCAGCAGGTCGTTCATCCGCTGGATGTCGTGCGGGTGGAGGCCGACCGTGGGCTCGTCGAAGACGTAGGTGACGTCGGTCAGGGCCGAGCCGAGCGCGCGGATCATCTTGATGCGCTGGGCCTCGCCGCCCGAGAGCGTGCCCGAGGGGCGGTCGAGCGAGAGGTAGCCGAGGCCGATCTCCACGAAGGAGTCGAGGAGCGCCTGGAGCCCGGCGAGCAGCGGGGCCACCGACGGCTCCTCGATGGTGCGGAGCCACTCGGCCAGGTCGGTGATCTGCATGGCGCAGACCTCGGCGATGTCGCGGCCATTGATCTTCGAGGACCGGGCTTCTTCGCTGAGCCGGGTGCCGTCGCAGTCGGGGCAGGTGCCGTAGGTGACCGCCCGGTCGACGAAGGCGCGGACGTGCGGCTGCATCGCCTCCCGGTCCTTGGTCAGGAACGACTTCTGGATCCGGGGCACCAGGCCTTCGTAGGTCATGTTGGTGCCGCCGATCTTGACCTTGGTGGCCTCGCGGTGCAGGAAGTCGTCGAGTTCCTTCTTCGTGTACTCGCTGATCGGCTTGTCCGGGTCGAAGAAGCCCGACTCGGTGTAGAACCGCACCGACCATCCGTCGGCCTTGTAGCCGGGGACGGTGATGGCGCCTTCGTTGAGGGACTTGCTCGCGTCGTACAGCTGGCTCAGGTCGATGTCCTTGACCTGGCCGGTGCCTTCGCAGCGGGCGCACATGCCGCCGTGGTAGACGGCCTTGCGGACGACCTGCTTCTCGCCCCTGCCCTTCTCGGAGGTCAGGACGCCGCTGGCGATCCGCTTCGGGACGTTGAACGAGTAGGCGGTCGGCGGCCCGATCTGCGGCTCGGCGAGGCGGCTGAACAGGACCCGCAGCATGGCGTTGGCGTCGGTGGCGGTGCCGACGGTGGAGCGGGGGTTCGCGCCGAGGCGCTCCTGGTCGACGATGATCGCGGTCGTCAGGCCTTCGAGGAGGTCCACGTCGGGGCGCGCCAGGTTGGGCATGAAGCCCTGCAGGAAGGCGCTGTAGGTCTCGTTGATCATCCGCTGGGACTCGGAGGCGATCGTCTCGAACACCAGGGAGCTCTTGCCCGAGCCGGAGACGCCGGTGAACACGGTCAGCCGGCGCTTGGGGATCTCGACGCTGACGTCCTTGAGGTTGTTGACGCGCGCGCCGTGCACGCGGATCAGTTCATGGCTGTCGGCGTCGTGCGGCGGGGTCGTCTTCAGGGCTCTGCTCATGGAGGCAACTGTAGAGCTCGGCCCCGACACGCACTTCTCGAATCCTGATCGGTCGAGACGCGCATGCCGGGGCCTGCGACGACGTCGGTGCGTCGGTCGTTATTCGGCGGTGAGTCGTGCGAGGCGCTCGGGCGTGGGCCATTTGGCGTCGGTGACCCAGCCGGCCTGCTCCATCAACCAGATGATCCGCGCCGAGGTGTCGATCTGCCCCCGCTTGACCCCGTGCCGGGCACTGGTCGGGTCGGCGTGGTGGGAGTTGTGCCACGACTCGCCGCCCGAGATGAGGGCCAGGGGCCAGAAGTTCGCGGCCTTGTCCCGGCTCTTGAACGGGCGCTCCCCGATCATGTGGCAGATCGAGTTCGTCGACCACGTCGCGTGGTGCAACGCCGAGACCCGCACCAGGCTGGCCCAGAAGAACGCGGTGAGCGCGCCCTGCCACGACATCGTGATGAGCCCGCCCAGGAGCGCCGGGAGGAGGAACGTCGCCACCGTCCACACCCAGAACAGCCGGTCGATCTTGACCAGGTCGCGGTCCTTGAGCAGGTCGGGCGCGAACCGCTCCTCGTTGGTGGTGTTGCGGGCCTGGAACATCCAGCCCATGTGCGCGTGCCAGAAGCCCTTGCTCAACGCCCAGGCGGAGGTGCCGAACAGCCACGGCGAATGCGGGTCGCCCTCCTTGTCGGAGAACGCGTGGTGGCGGCGGTGGTCGGCCACCCAGGTGATCAGCGGCCCCTGCACCGACATCGACCCCAGGATCGCCAAAGCGATCTTCACCGGCCGGTTCGGCTTGAAGGAGCTGTGCGTGAACAACCGGTGGAACCCGATCGTCACCCCGTGCAGGGTCAGCACGTAGAACCCGACGGCGATCGCGACATCGGTCCAGGACAGCAGCCCGGTCGTCCACGCGAACGGCACCGCCGCCGCCAACGCCGCCATCGGCACCAGCAGGAAGAGGTAGACGAGGGATTGCCGTCCGGCGTCGCGAACGTCGCCGTGGATGGGTTTGGGACCGGCGGGCGCCTTCCCTGCGGGCAGGGTCTGCGTGATGGTGGCCATCGCACGTCCTCGCTTTCGATTCGTCCGACGGTTCAATCGTCGTCCGGCGCGGTCGCCGATGCAGTGGGGCGGATCAGTGCATTTCGCACCATTGACGCCCCTCGTCACAGGGGACCTACCCCTACCCTCGAACGACCCGTCCGGTGCGCGGGCGCGCCGAGCGTGCCGAACCGGCGTGCGGGGACGAAGGGGCCTGCCGGTCAGTTGCCTTCGAGGTAGGCGAGGACGGCGAGGACGCGGCGGTTGTCGTCCTCGGACTGGCCGAGGCCGAGCTTGCGGAACACGTTCGCGGAGTGCTTGCCGACGGCCTTCTCGGTGATGAACAGGCTCGCGGCGATGGCGGCGTTGGTGCGGCCCTCGGCCATGAGGCCCAGGACCTCGAGTTCGCGCGGGGTGAGCGCGTCGAGCCGGTTCTGCTGCCTGCCGAGCAGGCGGGCGACCACTTCGGGGTCCATGGCGGTGCCGCCGGCGGCGACGCGGCGGAGGGCCTCGATGAACTCGGTGATGTTGGAGACGCGGTCTTTGAGGAGGTAGCCCACGCCGCCGCGGCGGTCGCCGAGGAGTTCGCGGGCGTAGAGCTGCTCGACGTACTGCGAGAGCACCAGGATCGGCAGGGCCGGGATGTGGCGGCGGGCCTCGATGGCGGCGCGCAGGCCCTCGTCGGTGAACGTCGGCGGGAGGCGGATGTCGACCACGGCGACGTCGGGTCGGTGCTTGAGCAGGGCGGCGGCCAGCGAGGGCCCGTTGTCGACGGCCTCCACGACGGTGAAGTCGTGGGCCTCGAGCATGCGGGTGAGCCCGTCGCGCAGCAGCGAGTGGTCTTCGGCGAGGACGACGTCCATGATGCTCCTCAGGCTCCGTTTCGGCGGCGGCCGGCTCAGTCCGGCCGCGGCTCGATTCAATTATCGGCGCCGCGGACGTCGACCACCACGGCGGGCATCGTCATCGTGACGGTGGTGGGTCCGCCCGGCGGGCTGTCGACCTCCACGGTGCCGTCGAACGCGGCGAGGCGGCGGCGCACGCCGTCGAGTCCGCCGCCGGGCGCGAAGGTCGCCCCGCCGACGCCGTCGTCGCGCACCTCGATGACCACCTTCTGGCCGAAGCGGCCCACGACGACCTGCACCTGCCCGGCCTCGGCGTGCTTGGTGATGTTCGTGAGGACCTCGTTGGTGGCGAAGTAGGCCGCGGCCTCCAGCGGCGCGGGCAGCTTGTCCGCGAGCCGGTCGACGACGGAGACCGGCAGCGGGTGGTCGAGCGCCATCGCCTGCAGCGCTCCGGTGAAGCCCCGGTCCGCGAGCACGGGCGGGTGGATGCCGCGCACGAGCTGGCGGATCTCCTCCAGCGCGTCGGAGCAGGCCTGGCGGGCCTCGCCCACGAGGGCGGCGGCCTGGTCGGGCCGGCCGTGCTGCAGCAGCTCCTCGGCCATGCCGAGGGTGAGGCTGAGGGCGGCGATGCGGGCCTGCGCGCCGTCGTGGAGGTCGCGTTCTATGCGGCGCAGCTCGGCGGCGGCGTGGTCGGCGGTCTGGTCGCGGGCCTGCCGCAGCTCCGAGACGCGCGCGGTGAGCAGGGCCTTCGACGTCGGTCCGAGCAGGAGCACGCCGAGATGCGAGTACCAGCGCAGGAAGAGTTCGCCCCAGCGCCACCACGCGACCCCGCACGCGAGCGCGAGCGGCACGAGCATGAGCGTCTTGGCGGGCGTGTCGAAGTCGTAGAAGCCGAAGTCGTTGACGAACGGGCTCTGCGCGGAGCGGAAGACCGTGACGAGCAGGACCGGCTGCACGAGGTAGTAGACGGCGACGCTGAAGACGCCGAGATAGAGCAGGTTCACGAGGAACCCGAGGGTCGCGTCGATCGCGAGCCACGCGAAGTCGCGCCAGGTGGCGGCCTCGCGGATGAGCCACAGGGCCTGCTGGTCGATCCGGCCCTTCGCGCGGGGCCGGTACGGGGCCGGGATGGTGATGCCGAGCTGCTCGCCGATGATGCGCCGCTGGGTGTTGGCCCAGAAGCGGATGGCGAGGAGGACGGCGACGGCGACGGGGATGCCGATCCAGAAGATGACGAACACGCCGGTGACGATCGCGGCGGCCAGGAGGGCTCCCGCGACGAGTGTGAGGCTGAATCGCAGGACCGACCAGCCCGGAAGGGCCAGTCGCCGCGTGATGGGATTGGCCGGCATCGACATGATGCGCTGAAGCCTACCCTCCGGGTCGCGAGGATCGATGCCGCTGCCTGCGGTGTCACGGCGTGCCGTGCTCCGGTGACTAGGCTGAGGGCCTGTCTTTCCTTACGCGTGAGAGGAACCGGTATGGGCGAGGGGACGTGGGCGCTGGTCACGGGCGCTTCGGGGGGCATCGGGGAGGCCTTCGCCCGGCAGCTGGCGGCCCGCGGCCACGGCGTGGTCCTCGTGGCCAGGTCGGAGCGGAAGCTCACCGCGCTGGCGGCGGAGCTGCACGAGCGGCACGGGGTCGACACGATGGTCCTCACGCAGGATCTGGCGAAGCCGGGGGCGGCCGAGCAGATCGCGGACGCGGTGTCGGTGGCCGGGATCCGGATCGAGACGCTGGTGAACAACGCCGGGATCGGCACGTTCGGCCGGGACGCGGAGATCCCCGCCGACTACAACCGCGACGTGGCGATGGTGAACGTCGTGGCGGTGGCGGACCTGGTGCAGCGGTTCCTGCCCGGCATGGTCGAACGCGGCCGGGGCGCGGTGGTGAACGTGGCGTCGATGGCGGGCTTCCAGGCGCAGCCGTACATGGCGCTGTACGCGGCGACGAAGGCGTTCGTCGTGAACTACAGCCTCGGCCTGTGGGTGGAGACCAAGGACACGGGCGTGAAGGTGCTGGCGGTGTGCCCGGGGCCGGTCGACACGGACTTCCCGATCGCGAACGGCATCAAGTACGACGAGCGCCGCCTGGGGTGGCTGCTGGCGGACCCCGAGAAGGTCGTCCGGCAGGCGCTGCGGGCCCTCGACCGCGACAGGGGCTATGTGGTGCCGGACTGGCGGAACTGGCCCGAGGCGCATCTGCTCCCCCGCCGGCCGCGGCGGCTCGTGGCCCGGCTCATCGGCCTGGTGCTCCGGCGGTTCGCGGACTATCAGCGGGGGTGACCGCGCCTTCGCGGCTCGGCGTTCGACGAGCCGTCCGGCGGGGCGCCCCGGTCTCGGAGACCGGGGCGCCCCTCACTCGATCGGCGGGCCGGGCGGGGCCGAGTCGATCGGGCCTTATGCCTTGATCGACGGGCTGTACTCGTGCCACTTGTAGGTGCCGCTCTGCGAGGCCCAGATGTGGACTCGGAACGTCGCGCCCTCGGCGACGTTGCGGTCGCAGACCGTCCTGCCCCCGGAGGAGTTGCCGGTGCTGGTGTCGTCGAAGCAGACGCCGCCGTGGTTCTTCCAGTACTGGTACCCGGCGGGGTCCCAGGTGAGCACCTGGAGCTGCGCGCGGGTGCCCCAGCCGTCCGCGCGGAAGTCCTCGACCACGAGGTTCTCCCCGTAGCTCCGGGTTTCGGCGACACCGCCGTTGTTGACGTGGGCGGGGTTCTTCCACCACGCCCAGGTGTGGTTCGGCTCGGCGGCGTGGGCGGCGCTGGGGGCCAGCCCCACGGCCACCAGGATGCCCGCCGCGAGGGCGATGAGGGCGTGCCTGACGTTCTTGCGCGAACGGATTCGCATGGACTCTCCAGTCTCTGCTTGTCGCAGTCGTAACGGATGCGGGGATCGTCATCCCTCTATACGCGGCGACAGCGTGGGAGCGTTGCACCGAACTGAAGATTTTCTTCAGAAATCTATCGACTGATGCCAAGGAATCACCAAACGCTCCGCGCCTGGAGCAGGCCGGGCCCCCGGCCGCCTGGCGGCCGGGGGCCCGGCCGCGGTTCAGAACGGGTAGCGCTCCAGGAGCTTGCGGGCCTGTTCGAGCACGTCGCGCTTGTCGAGCTCGAGCAGGCCGGGGTCGGGGCGGTCGCCGAGGGCGTCGCCGGTGCGCCCCGCCCAGAGGGCCCGGTGGCGGCGCCGCCACGGCGGCGGCCCCCACAGCGTCGGCGGCATGGGTCCGAACAGGACGACCGAGGGCGTGCCGAACGCGGTCGCCATGTGCGCGACGCCCGTGTCCCCGCAGACCACGAGCCGCGCCGAGGCGATGATCGCCGCCAGCTCCTCCAGGCCGGTGTGACCCGCGAGCACCCGCCAGGGCGCGATGCCGCCCGCGGCGGCCACGGAGCGGGCGAGACCGATCTCGTCGGCGCTGCCGGTGATGGTGATGTCGTGCCCGTCGTCCTGGAGTTCCCTCGCGACCCAGGCGAAGCGGTCGGCGGGCCAGCGCCGCGCCGCTGCCGCCGCGCCCGGGTGGACCACCACGGTGCCCACGTGCGGGGTCGGCGTGGGCGGCGGCGCGAGCAGGAGGTCGGTGGGGTCCGCGGTGATGCCGGACTGGTCGAGCAGGCGGCACCAGCGGTCGATCTCGTGGAGTTCGGGCCGCCAGGGCGGGCCCGGGACCTCGGGGACCTCGGGATGGCCGTGCGCGATGAGCGACGAGGGCCGGACGCCGAGGAGGTCGCGGACGCTCTCGGGGCCGCAGCCGTGCAGGTTGACGGCCAGGTCGGGAGCCGCGCTGTGCCAGGCGAGGCCGCCGAGGCCGGTCGTCGGGTGGAGCCGGTCGACGGCCTCCACGAGGTCGGCGAGCGGCCGCAGCGCCTCGGGCGCCGCCAGGACGATCCGCTTGTCGGGGAAGGCCCGGCGCAGCGCCCGGAGGGCGGGGACGGCGGTGAGGAGGTCGCCGACCCCGAGGGCCCGCAGGACGAGGACGGTGCCCCCCAGGGTGGGGTCGTCCTCAGGGGGTCTGAGCGGTTCCTCGGCGCCGGCGGGGTCGGGGTGGAGGGTTACGGCCACGAGGTCTCCTCCGACGAGCAGATGACCAGTTCGCGCACCTCGCAGCCGGGGGGCTGGGCGAGCGCGAAGAGGACGGCGTTGGCGACGTCCCGCGGGTCGTTGAGCTTGGCGGTGGGACCGGGCTTGTACTGCTCCGGGCGGCCGTCGAAGAAGGCCGTGCGCATGCCGCCGGGGACGAGGAGCGTGACGCGGACGCGCCCGGCGGTCTCGGCGGCGAGCGCGCGCGTGAACCCGACGACGCCGAACTTGGAGGCGCAGTAGGCGGTCGCGTCGGCGACGGCGTTGAAGCCGAGCGTGGACGCGCAGGTGATCACGGCCCCTTGGGTCTCGGTGAGGTGCGGGAGCGCGGCGCGGACGACGGCGGCGGTGCCGATGAGGTTGACCTTGACGACCTGCTCCCAGGCGTCGGCCTCGATGTCCGCGAGCTTGCCGCAGGCGTCCGTCCCGGCGGCGCAGAAGACCGCGTCGAGGCCGCCGGCCTGGACGGCGAGTTCCTCGACGGCCTGCGCGGCGGCCTTGGAGTCGGCGAGGTCGGCGCGGCGGAAGGGCCAGTCGGCGTCGGGTACGTCGCGGTCGATGACGAGCGGGACGCCGCCGGCCTTGGCGACGGCTTCGGCGGTCGCGGCGCCGAGTCCGGAGGCGCCGCCGGTGATGAGGACGTTTCCTGGCTGCATGGTGGTCCCTTCGTCAGATGCGGCTGTTCACGGTGTCGCCGTGCACGGCCGGGTCGTCGTTCATGTCGCTGGTGTCGAGGTCGTTGGTGTTCAGGTCGCCCGTGGCCATGGGTCGGCCGTTCAGCGCACGGCCGTTCAGGGCGCCGCCGTTCCCGTCGGCGCCCGCCGCGTTGATGTTGAGGGCGTTGACGAGCCCGGTCGTCGAGTATCCGTCTACTGTGGGCACTGTGACGATCTCGCCGCCGTGGCGGCGGACCGTGTGCGCCTCGGGGAGCGGGAGCCCGTCGTAGTCGCCGCCCTTGACCCACACGTCGGGCCGGAGCCGGTCGAGCACGCGGTCGGGGGTCGGCTCGTCGAAGACCGCGACGGCGTCGACCGCGGTGAGCGCCATGAGCATTTCGGCGCGTGCGGCGGCGGGCAGGATCGGTCGGCCGGGGCCCTTGAGCTCCTGGATCGACCGGTCCGAGTTGAGGCAGACGACGAGGGCGTCGCCCATGGCGCGGGCGCGGCGCAGGAGGCTCACGTGCCCGGGGTGGAGCAGGTCGAAGCACCCCCCGGTGGCGACGAGCGTGCCGCCGCCGCCGCGGATCCGCTCGGCCAGCGCGAAGGCGTCGGCCGGTTCGGAGGTCGCTGGGGGCGCGGCGGCCTCGCCGGTCCGCACCGTGTCGGCGTCGCCGCGCGAGGCGGCGGACCCGACGTTCACCTGCGAGGCGGCGTCGTCGTGGGACCGTTCGCCGACGGCTCCCGCGCCGCCGGCGGCGACGAACTCGGAGGCGGCGGCCACGGCGGACGCGACGGCGTGCGTGAGGTCGAGGCCGCGCAGGAGCGCGGTGGCCGCGGCCGCGCTGAAGCGGTCGCCCGCGCCGCACGTGTCCGTCCAGTGCGCCGAGGACGCCGCTGCGGGCGGGCTGATGCGTTCGACCCGGTGGGCGGTGGCGATGGTGGCGCCGCGTTCGCCTTCGGTGACGGCGACCGCTTCGCACGCGAAGGCGGCGCGCAGGGCCGCGGCGAGCTCGGCGACGTCGTGGTCGCCGGGCGCGAGGCGGCGGGCCTCGGCGAGGTTCGGGGTCACCAGGGCCGTGCCGCGCACCGGCGGCGGCCCCTTCGGATGCGGGTCCCACACGATCGGGATGTCGAGGGCGCGTTGCGCGAGCAGCCGGCGCAGCCCCGGGTGGGCGGCGAGCCCGCGGCCGTAGTCGGCCACGAGCACCGCGTCGGCGCACTGCAGGGCGGTGAACGCCTCGGGGACGAGACCGCCGTCGGGGGCGCGCCCGTCGCCGTCGTCGACGCGGGTGACGAGCTGCCCGGAGGCGCGGATGCGGATCTTGCGCACGGTGGTGCCGCACAGCGGCACCGCGGCGAGGTCGACCTGCGGGGCGAGCAGCTCGCGGAGCTGCCGCCCGGCCGGGTCGTCGCCGATCGCGGTCACGAGGCCGACGGCCGGCGCGGTCAGCCCCTGGCAGTCGGCGGCGGCGAGGACGGCGGCGAGCCCGGCCCCGCCGGGGCGGCGGACCTCGCTCTGGGCGTCCACGACCGGCACGGGCGCTTCGGGGCACAGCCGCTCGGAGCGGCCGTCCAGGTCGACGTCGAGGAACGCGTCGCCGACGACCACCAGCCGTTTGCGGCCGTTCGGGCTGCGGTGCGTCATGGCCGGGCTCCGATCGCCGCGTCGAAGGCCTCGCAGAGGGCGTGGACGATCGCCAGGTGCGCCTCCTGCACGGTGGCGGTGGTGTCGGCGTCGACGCTGATCGCGTCGTCGGCGAGGGTCGCGAGCGGGTTCGGCGCGGGACCGGTCAGGCCCCACACGGTCAGTCCCTCCTGGAGTCCGGCCTTGGCGGCCTGGATGACGTTCTGGCTCGTGCCGCTCGTGGACAGCGCTATGAGGACGTCCCCGGGGCGGCCGTGGGCGCGGACCTGGCGGGCGAAGTACTCGTGCTCGCCGTAGTCGTTGAGGATGGCGGTGGCCGCGGAGGTGTCGGCGTGCAGGGCGATCGCCGAGAACGGCGGCCGGTCGAGGCGGAAGCGCCCCACCAGTTCCCCGCTCAGGTGCTGCGCCTCGGCCGCCGAACCGCCGTTGCCGCAGGTGAGCAGGCGG
The DNA here is from genome assembly GCF_019710475.1 of Glycomyces sp. TRM65418. Lineage (GTDB taxonomy): Bacteria > Actinomycetota > Actinomycetes > Mycobacteriales > Micromonosporaceae > Glycomyces. The sequence continues at coordinate 455,781 of NZ_JAJFAX010000001.1, forward strand.
CCTCCGCCGCTGAGGACCTCGGCGAGGTGCGCGGCCCAGCGGGCCACGCGCGGCGCCTGGTCCTCCAGGCGCTCCATGGCCGTGCCGAGCCGCCGCCAATGGCTCGCGGCGTCCGGCGTCTGCACCGTGGATTCGTCGGTCATAGCGGGTGCCTTCCTTTCCTCAGCGTCAGTTCATATCCCCGCGGTCGCGGCCGCGAGCGAGTCGACGGCCTCGGCCACGTCCATGGGGGACACCGTTTCGAGGCACGGGTGGCGGGGGACGGGGCAGTGCCGGGCGCGGGTGTCGCGGCAGGCGGCGTGCTGGTCCCCGAGGAGCACGTGCGGGACCCGGTAGGGCCCCCATTTGACGGCGGGGACGACGGGCGCGAAGAGGCTCACCACGGGCGTGCCGACGGCCGCGGCCACGTGGGCGGCGGCCGTGTTCGGCGCGACCAGGGCGTCGGCCCGGTCGATGACGGCGGCGAGTTCGGGCAGGTCGGTCCGGCCGCCGAGGTCGATCGCGCGACCGTGGGCGACGCGGACGGTGAGCGGCCGTTCGTCGGGCGAGCCGGTGACGACGACGTCGCGGCCGGCGGCCGCGAGGGTGTCGACGATCGCCGCGAGGCGCGGCGGCGACATGCGCCGGGCCGGGGCCGAGGCCCCGGGGTGGACGACGACGTACGAGGCGGGAAGACCGAGGTGGCCGATGTCGGGGAGGGGCCGGGCCAGCGCGAGGCGTCCGTCGTCGCCTTCGGGGAGCGCGAACCCGGCCGCCTCGGCCAGGTGCAGCGCCCGTTCGGGTTCGGGGAGCGCTTCGGGGACGTGCAGGCGCAGGTCGAGCAGCGACCCCGGGTAGTCGGTGCTGATCGCGCCGACCCACGGGACGTGCGCGAGGCGCAGCATGAGCGCGGTCGGCAGCGGCGACTGGTGGAAGGAGGTGAGGATGAGCGCGGTGTCGAAGCCCCCCTCGGCGATCCGGGCCCGGATCGCCTCGAAGTCGTTCGGGTCGAGCGGCTGCGGCTCGGGGTCGATCCAGGGCGCGCGCCAGGAGATCACCTCGTCGACGCCGGGCAGGAGCGCGGCGGCGGCCGCGCCGCGCGGCCCGGCGAGGACGGTGACCGAGTCGGATCCGGCGGCCGCGGCGCGGATGCACGGCCCGGCGAGCAGGACGTCCCCGAGGTTGTCCTGGCGCACGATGAGGGTCTTGGCGCTCATGCGACGTCTCCCAACGCGATGTTGACCGCCTCGCACAGGTCCCGTGCGACCGCGCCCCGCTCGCGGGCCAGGGCGACCTCCTCGGGCCGGGTGCGCTTGGTGGGGACCAGGATCGCGCGGGCGCCGGCCGCCCACGCCGCTTCCATGTCGGCCCCGATGTCGCCGATCATGACGCACCGTTCGGGCCGGGCCCCGAGCTCCTCGGCGGCTTCGAGGATGAGCCGCGGCGAGGGCTTGCGGCAGTCGCAGCCGTCCAGGTGCGGGCAGACCTTCCAGGTCTCGAACGGGCCGAGCAGCTCGTCGACGCGGCGGTTCACGGCCTCCAGTTCGGCCTCGGTGATGAGGCCGCGGGCGACGCCGGACTGGTTCGACACGACCCCGGTCGGGATCGCGGCGGCCCGGACGCGGCTCATCGCGAGCGCGGCCTCGGGCAGCGGCGTGACCTTGGCGGGGTCGTTCAGGTAGGGGCCGTCCTCGATGAGCGTGTCGTCGCGGTCGAACAGGATCGCGTCGGGCCTCGGCGGCACGCGGTGGCGGAGGGTGCCGACGACGTTCCAGTAGACCGCGGCGGGCGGGATGAGGACGCTGGAGAGCGCCATGTCCGCGATCTCGGTGGCCCGCAGCGGGCCGTGCGCGATGCGGGAGGCGGCGAACCGCCCGGTCATGGCGGCCCAGGCCGCGGCGGCCGGCGCGGCGAAGCGGCGGCGGCGCGCCGTCCCGTACAGGGCCGCGGCTCCGAGGACGCTCGTGGTCAGGTGGAAGGCGAAGCGGGAGCGCCGCTCGCCGCAGCGTTCGCGCCAGGTGAGGCCGTGCTTGGCGCGCATGAGCGCGTTGTCGGCGTTGCCGACCTGCTCGCGGACGCTGGAGAGGAAGCCCTTCGGCCGGGCCGGGTGCTGGGTGCGGCGCGTGCCTTCGGCGATGCGCCAACCGGCGTCGACCACCCGCAGCGCCAGGTCGCTGTCCTCCCGGAAGGCGCGGGTGAAGCGGTCGTCGAAGCCGCCCACGGCCTGGAGCACGTCCCGGCGGTAGGCCATGTCCGCGGTGATCCAGCGGGCGTCGGCCAGCGCCGCGGTACGGCGCTCGGCGTCGGTGGGCGCGTGGTCCTCGGGCGGGGGCACTTCGATGCGGCCCTGGGAGCCGCCGTCCTCGCCGCCGACGAGATCGAGGTCGCGGGCGAGGTCGGCGAACCAGCCGGTGCCGGGGATGACGTCGTCGTCGAGGAACGCGATCCACTCGGTGTCGGCTGCGCGCCAGCCGAGGTTGCGGGCGGCGGCGGGGCCGTGCCCGTAGGAGCGGAGCGTCCCGGTGCGGAACGGCATCGGCGGCAGGTCGAGGTGGTCGGGCCGGGGGCGGTCGTCGACGAGGATGAGCTTCGCCGGGCGCGGCCCCTCGGCGGCGGCCAGCGCGAGCAGGAGCGTGTGCAGGCTCTCGCGGCCGACGGTCGGGACGACGACGGTGACGTGGTCGAGCGTGGGCTCGCCGGGCGCTGCGGCCTGGCGGCGCTGCGGGTGCGGTGCCTCGTTCATCGCCGCCTCACCGTGAACGGTCCGATGGCGAGCAGGTCGATCGGGGAGGACCCGAAGCACTCCATGGCGTCCTGGGGCGAGTCGACCATGGGCCGTCCGGCGGTGTTGAAGCTGGTGTTGACCACGGCGGGCAGCTGGGTGAGCCGCTCGAACTCGGTGAGCATCGCCCCCAGGAGGGGCTGCTCGGCCGGGTCGACGGTCTGGACGCGCGCGGTGTCGTCCACGTGCGTCACCGCGGGCAGGCGGCCCTGCCAGTCGGGATGGACGTCGTGGACGAAGAGCATGTACGGCGAGGGGATCGGACCGCGCGAGAAGACCTCGGGGGCGCGGTCGAGGAGCACCATGGGCGCGATGGGCCGGAAGCGTTCGCGGCCTTTGACGGCGTTGAGCCGGTCGAGGTTCGCGGCCCGGCCCGGGTGCGCCATCAGCGAGCGCTGCCCGAGGGCGCGGGGCCCGAACTCGCTGCGGCCTTGGAACCATCCGACGATGCCGTCGTCGGCGAGGGCCGCGGCGACGCGGGTCGCGAGGTTGTCGGGGCGCTCGTACGGGAGGTCGGCGCGCTTGAGCTCGGCCTCGATCGCGTCCTCGCTCCAGCCGCGCCCGAGCGCGGCGTCGCGCATGGGCTCGGGCGTGTCGCCGAGTTCGACCGCGACGTGGAGGGCCGCGCCCAGCGCGGTCCCGGCGTCGCCGGCGGCGGGCTGGACCCACACGTTCGCGAAGGGGCCTTCGGCGTGGAGGCGGGTGTTGGCGACGCAGTTGAGCGCCACGCCGCCGGCGAGCGCGAGGTTCGTGGCGCCGGTCTCGGCGTGGGTCCAGTGCGCGAGTTCGAGCAGGACGTCTTCGACGCGCCGCTGCACGCTGGCGGCCAGGTCGGCGTGCGCCGCGGTCGGCTCCTGCCCCGGCTGCCTCGGCGGGACGAGACGGCTCCAGTCGATCGGCTCGGTGACGAAGCCGCCGTCGCCGGTGGTGCGCACGGCCTGGGTGAGCTCGGGCAGGAACTGGGGACTGCCGTAGGAGGCGAGGGCCATGACCTTGTACTCGTCACTGGAGCGCTGGAAGCCCAGGTGCACGGTGACGTCCTCGTAGAGCAGACCGAGGGAGTGCGGGAGGGCCTGGGACGCGAACTCGACGAGCTTGCCGCCGCTGTAGCGGCCCGCGAGGTGCGAGGCGCACTCGCCGCGGCCGTCGGCCACGATGACGGCGGTGTCGCCGTGCGGGCCCGCCAGCGCGGCGGAGGCGGCGTGCGCGACGTGGTGGCGCACGAAGACTACTTTGGACGGATCGAGGCCCGGCAGGGCGGTCTGCATGAACCACGGCGTCCGGCGGGCGTAGGAGGTGCGCAGCGACTCCCACTGGGGGTCCTGGCCCGGGCCGTCGGGGATGACCGCGTCGGGGTCGTAGGAATAGGCGACGGCGTCGAGGTCGGCGGCCTCGATCCCGGCTTGGGCGAGGCACCAGGCCATGGCCTGCTCGGGAAGCTCCCATGCCGAGAACGGCACCGGGCGCTTGCCGTGCTTGCGGCGGCTGAAGCGCTCTTCCTCCGCGGCGGCGACGATGCGGCCGTCGACGACGAGGGCCGCTGCTGGATCGTGGAAGATGGCGTTGACGCCGAGTACTTTCACCGTGGGCCTCCCGTGCCGATGGCGTGATTACCGGTCGTGGTCAACTACCCGCAGGCTTCTCCGATAAACGCTTCGCAGGTGAAGCGGTATAGTGTTCCCGCAGGTGTGGGGCTTGGAAGTGGGGGTACCCCCGCCCGATGCTCGATGCGCGGACCACCGTGGTGATCGCGACGCGAAACCGCGGACCTGAACTGGAGAAGACCATTGAGGAGATTTGCGGGCTGGACCCGGCGCCGCCGGTGATCGTCCTCGACAACGCCTCGGAGGACGACACGGCCCCCCGGCTCCTGGCCCTGGCGGAACGCCATCGCCAGGTGAGCGGCTTCCGGCTGCCGGTCAACCGGGGCACGGCGGTGCGGAACCTCGGGGTGGTGGCCGCGCGGACGCCGTATGCCGCGTTCTGCGACGACGATTCGACCTGGGAGCCCGGCGCCCTCCAGCGCGCCGCGGACCTGCTGGACGACCATCCGCGCCTGGGTCTGGTGGCGGCGCGGACGCTCGTCGGCGAGGAGGGCGCGGAGGACCCGATGAACGCGGCGCTCGCCGACAGCGCCCTGGGGACGCCGCCGGACCTGCCGGGGCCGGCCGTGCTGGGCTTCCTGGCCTGCGCGGCCGTGGTACGGCGCAAGGCGTTCCTGGAGGTCGGCGGGTTCAGCGAGGTGCTGCGGTTCATCGGCGAGGAGCGGCTGCTGGCGATGGACCTGGCCGCGAGCGGGTGGGCCGCGTGCTACGCCGAGACGGTGACCGCGCGGCACCGGCCCTCGGAGCACCGGCCGCCGTCGCCGTGGCGGCGGGCCCGGGAGCTGCGCAACGACGCGCTGACGGCGTGGATGCGCCGCCCGGTGGGCGTCGCGGCCCGCGAGACGCGGGCGCTGGCGAAGCGGGCGGTGCGGGACCGCCAAGCGGCCAAGGCGATGGCCGAACTCGCGGCGCGGTTCCCGGTCGCGCTGGCGCAGCGCCGCCGGCTCCCCGAAGCGATCGAAGCCCAGGCGGCGGCGCTGGAAGCGGCCCGGGGAAGGGCCTGACACCGCCCTGGAAGCGGCCCGGGGAAGACGCGGTGGCGGGCGGGGCCGAACCGCCCGCATACCGGCAGTGATCGGGGCGCCGCCGTGCGGTGAAGCCCCGACCCTGCTCAGCGTTCGTCCTCGGCGCGTCGCGCGGGCCGCTCGCGCCGACGCCGCTCAGCTCGCGGGCACCTCGCGGTCCGCGATCACCTTCTCGTAGGCCTTCAGGGTCTCGGCCCCGATCGCGTCCCACGAGTACCGGGCGCAGGCCCGCTCCCGGCCCGCGAGGCCGCGGCGCTTCCGCAGCTCCTCGTCGTGCAGGTACGGCCGGATCGCGTCCGCCACCGCCACCGGGTCGTTCTCGTGGACCAGCGTCCCGGTCACGCCGTCCTCCACGGTGTCCTTCATGCCGCCGACCGCCGACGCGACCACCGGCACGCCGCAGGCCATCGCCTCCAGCGGGACGATCCCGAACGGCTCGTACCACGGGGTGCACACCACGACGTCGCTCGCGCGGTACAGCGCGGGCATCGCGTCGTGGAGCACCTTCCCGGGCATGAGCACCCGGTCGGCCACGCCGCACTCCTCGGCGACCCAGCGCAGCCGCGCCGCCTCGGGGTCCGCCTCCACCGGGCCCTCGGCCGGTCCCCCGGCGATCACCAGCTCGGTGTCGCGCAGGTGTCGCAAGGCGGCGATCACGGTGTCGACGCCCTTGCGCCGCACGAGCCTGCCGGCCACGAGCAGCCGCGGCAACCCGTCCCGGCCCGCCGCGGGACCGAACGGGTTGAAGTAGTCCAGGTCCACCCCGCAGGGGATCACCGCGCACTTGTCCTCGGGGACGCCCATGGCGGCCAGCTCGGCCACCTCGTCCTCGCAGGTCGCCACGATCCCCGCGCAGGCCGCCCCGATCTCGCGCTCGACGGCGATCCGCTCGGGCGGGCTCGTGTCGGCCGCGCCCTGGTAGCGCCGCTTCACCGTGCCGAGCGCGTGGTACGTCTGCACCACCGGCACGTCCAGCGGCTGGGCGGCGCGCAGCGACGCCAGGCCCGACATCCAGAAGTGCGCGTGCACGACGTCGGGCCGCTCGAGCCCCCAGGTCTCCCCCAGGCGCTTGGCGAACCGCTTCATGTACGGCGGCAGCTGGTCCTTCGGGACCGGCTCGGCCGGCCCGGCGTCGACGTGGACGACGGCGTAGCCGTCCGCGGCGAGCACGACCGCCTCGATGTCGGGGCGGTCCCGCCGCGTGTAGACCGTGACCTCGTGGCCCTGCCGGACCAATGCCGCGGCGAGCTGGGCGACGTGGACGTTCTGCCCCCCGGCGTCCTCGCCCCCCATCTCGGCCAGCGGGCTGGCGTGCTCGGACACCATCGCGATCCTCATGTCGCCTCCGTTCGCGTTCAGGACGTGGCACGCGCCAGGAGCGCGTCCCACCGCCGCAGGAAATCCTCGAGTCCGAAATGGATGCTTGCGTACTCGCGGGCCGCCGCGCCCGCCTCGCGCGCCTCGCCGGGGTCGGCGACGAGCTTGGCGACCCGGTCGACGAGCTCGTCGACGTCCGCCGAGACCGCGCCGACCTCCGGAGGCAGGGTCGCGGCGGCGGTGCTCGCGACGACGGCGACGGGCATGCCCAGGTGCATGGCCTCCACGAGGGAGAGCCCCAGGGAGGTCCAGCGGGCCGGGTGGATGTAGACGCGGCGGCGGGCCATCGCCCGGTGCAGCTCGCCCATCGGCAGGTCGGGTCCGCCGAGCAGCTCGTGCCGCGACGGGCCGGTCTCCAGCCGCAGCTCCGCGGCCTTGATGCCGAAGACGTCCACGGGCGCGGCGGCGCAGAACGCAGGGAGCAGGTCCGCCCCGGCGGCCCGGCCGCGGCGCACGGGTTCGTTGACGACGGCGACCGCGCGCGGCAGGTCGCCGAGGTAGCGCTGCCCCGGGTCGGGGATGCCGTGACCGATGACGGTGGTGGGCGCGGTGCCGCAGTCCCACATGAGCCGGTTGAAGTCGGTGACGTGGACGATCGGGATGTCGCGGCGGTCGGCGAGCGGGTGGCGGCTGACCGAAGCCCCGCCGGGCGGGGTGTTGTGCTCGACGTAGACGGCCGGGAGGTCGATGCCGGGACGGCGGCCGAGCCAGCGCTCGGTCAGCCGGATCTCCTCGACCCGCTGCAGGACCACGACGTCCACGGCGGTCCCGGGAAGTTCGTCGACCGGGACGTCGCGGACGTTCTCGGGCCAGGCCCGCCCGGCGCGCCCGCGGCCCCATTGCCCGCCCTCGTTGAGCACCGGCAGCAGGTACTCGTGCCCGCCGCGCACGAACGCGTCGTGCCACGTGCCGTGCACGTGCCAGCACAGCACCCGCAGACGCCGGGGTCCCCCGGCCGGAAACGTCTCCTCCAGCATGGCGGGCAGGTACCCCGAAGCGACTCTCGCCAATCACCGTCGAACGAGAGGCCCTGCCGCGCAATCGGTGAGAACGGGCCGATACGCAGTGCGCCTAGTCGATCACGCGTGCGATCGAGAGGCCGTCGTAGCCCTTGACGCCGACGGTCTGCATGACGGTGCCCTCCAGGCGCGGGTGGGCCGCGACCTTCTCCAGATACGAGCGCACGCCCTGCACGTTCGGGTCCCGGCTGAGCCCGTCGGCCACGGCCCCGCCGCGCACCACGTTGTCGGCGACGATGAGGCCGCCGGGCCGGGTCAGCTTGAGCGCCCAGTCCAGGTAATCGGGGTAGCCGCCCTTGTCGGCGTCGATGAAGACCATGTCGAACGGCTCGACGCCCTCGGCGGCGAGCGCCGGCAGGCTCTCGGCCGCGGCGCCGACGCGGATCTCCACGGTGCCCACGAGGCCGGCGCGGGCGATGTTGCCGCTGGCGACCTCGGCGTGCCGGGGGCTGTACTCCAGGCTCACGAGGTGCCCGTCCGCGGGCAGGGCCCGCGCCATCCAGATCGCGCTGTAACCGCCGAGCGTGCCGATCTCCAGGATGCGGCGCGCCCCCAGCACCTTCGCCAGGAGATGGAGGAACTTCCCCGTCGCAGGGGAGATCGAGATCGGCGGCAGGCCGGCCCGCTGGGCCGCGGCGGTCGCCTCGGCGAGGGTGTCGTCCTCGCCGACGATCAGCGATCCGAGGAACGCGTCGACTTCGCTCCACTGCGACTGGCCCATTTGCTCGCCCCTTCCAAGGAGTCGGAGAACATCGGTCAAACGCTATCACCGCGGTGCCACGGGGCTCACTCCGATAAAGTCCGGCATTCGTGACGAGGCGCTCGTGCGCATTGTCGGTTTGCCGGAGTGAGCGGCGGGGAATGGTACCGCTAACGAGTGAAGAACGTTGTTGTAATTACGACTTGGACGCAGGATCGCCGATGGCCTTTTGTCGGATTTTGCCCCTGAATCAGCTGAACGCGCCGGGCTCGGTCTTGCCGATCTTCGTACGGTGCAAGGGCTTGAATGATAGACCTGAATCACGACTTGTTCACCGCCGAGACGCCGGACCTCCGGTGCGGCGGCGGACCGGAACGACGGCCGACTTCGGGGGGAGCCGGTCGCAGACTGGGGGGTAACGCTATGAGCATGGCACGAGCGGCGACAGTCGACATCGGCACCACCATGCGGCTCGTCGCGCCCGATTTCGCGACGGTGAGTGTGCGCGCGAGTCTGCGATACGACCCGGACGACCCGTACGCGGTCTGCGTCATGTTCCACCCCGACGGCACCGACGCCGACCAGGTGGCCTGGTCCTTCTCGCGGGAGCTCCTCGCCAAAGGACTCGAGGAGCCCACCGGCATCGGCGACGTGCGCGTATGGCCCTGGACGACCCCCCGGGGCGAGTCGGTGGCGCTCGCGCTGTCCTCTCCGGACGGGAACGCGCTGTTCGAGATCAACCGCGGCGTCGTGCAGCGGTTCCTCCGCCGCGCCTACAGCCTGGTGCCGCGCGGCCGCGAATCGGGCTACGTCGACATGGACACGACCCTCACCAAGCTCCTCGCCGGCGGCGTCTGACACGCCGACCTCCCAGGCGAACGAAGGGGCGGACCGGATGATCCGGTCCGCCTTTCGCGTGCTCGGCGGGACCCGTCGGGTCCGGGGACCGCGACCGGAGCGGCGCCGGCCGGACTCGGACACGAGGGGCGCGGGCCCCTCGGCCGGGGTCAGCTGCGCAGGAGCGCCGCGGTCTGGCCCGCGATCTCGCCCTCTTCATTGGTCGGAACGACCATCACCGTGATCGGCGAGTCCGGCGTCGAGATGATGGGGCCGCCCGCCGCGTTCGCGGCCTCGTCGAGCTGCACGCCGAGCGCCACGAGCGAACCGAGCGCGCCCGCGCGCACCTCGGCGCTGTTCTCCCCCACGCCGGCGGTGAACGCGATCGCGTCCGCCCCGCCGAGCGCGGCGATGTACGAGCCGATGTACTTGCGGATGCGGTAGCAGTAGATCTCCAGCGCGGTCTGCGCCGCCCGGTCCCCCGCCGCCGCGGCCGCCTCGATCGCGCGCATGTCGATCTGCCCGGTCAGGGCGTACATCCCCGACTCCTTGTTCAGCGCCGTGTCCAGGTCGGCGAAGGAGGCGCCGGTCCGGCGGTGCATGTGGAAGACGATCGCCGGGTCGATGTCGCCCGAGCGGGTCCCCATCACGAGGCCTTCGAGCGGGGTCAGGCCCATCGAGGTGTCGATCGAGCGGCCGCGCTCGACGGCGGTCACGGACGCGCCGTTGCCGAGGTGCGCGACGATCACGTTGACCTCTTTGGGGCTCCTGCCGAGCATCTCGGCGGCCTTGCGGGAGACGTACGCGTGCGAGGTCCCGTGGAAGCCGTAGCGGCGCACCCCGTGGTCCTCGCGCCAGGAGGCGGGCACCGCGTACAGGTGCGCCCGCTCGGGCACCGTCGCGTGGAACGCGGTGTCGAACACGGCCACCTGCGGGAGCTTCGGGAAGAGCTTGCGGGCGACCCGGATGCCTTCGAGGTTCGCCGGGTTGTGCAGGGGCGCGAGCGCCGAGAGGTCCTCGATGGCCTGCTCGACCTCGTCGTCCACGATCACCGGCTGCACGAACCGCTCGCCGCCGTGCACGACCCGGTGGGCGACGGCGATGAGCCCCGTCGTCGACAGCGGCGTCCCGTGCTCCTCGAACGCGGCGACCATCGCCTCGAGTCCGGCCGCGTGGTCGGCGAGGCGCCCTTCGCGCTCGTGCCGCTCGCCCGCGTGCCGGTGGGTGAGGAGCGACGCCGACTGCCCGATGCGCTCGATCAGGCCCGAGGTCGACGCCTCCATGGTGTCGCCGTCGACCAGCTGGTACTTGATCGACGAGGACCCGGAGTTGATCACCAGGACCGGTGCGCTCATGGAACTTCCCTTCGGTGCCGGGCTCGGCTAGGCGGTCTGGCTCGCCTGGATGGCGGTCAGGGCGACGGTGTTGACGATGTCGGGCACGGTCGCGCCCCGCGACAGGTCGTTCACGGGCTTGCGCAGGCCCTGGAGCACCGGCCCCACGGCGATCGCCCCGGCGGAGCGCTGCACGGCCTTGTACAGGTTGTTGCCGGTGTTCAGGTCGGGGACGATGAAGACCGTCGCCTTCCCGGCCACCTGCGACTCCGGCAGCTTCGTGCCCGCGACGCCGGCGTCGGCGGCGGCGTCGTACTGGATCGGCCCCTCCACCGGGAGGTCCGGCCGGCGGGACCGGACGATCTCGGTGGCCGCCCGGACCTTGTCCACGGCTTCGCCGTGGCCCGAGGTGCCGGTGGAGTAGGAGAGCATCGCCACGCGCGGTTCGACGCCGAACTCGGTGGCGGTGTCAGCAGAGGATAGCGCGATGTCGGCGAGCTGCTCGGCATCGGGGTTCGGGTTCACCGCGCAGTCGCCGTAGACGAGGACGCGGTCCTCCAGGCACATGAAGAACACCGAGGAGACCACGGCCACTTCGGGTTTGGTCTTGATGATCTCGAAGGAGGGCCGGATGGTGTGGGCGGTGGTGTGCACCGCGCCGGAGACCATGCCGTCGGCCATGCCCGTGTGGACCATCATGGTGCCGAAATAGGACACGTCCGCCACGGTGTCGTAGGCCTGGTCCGCGGTGACGCCCTTGTGGGCGCGCAGCTGCGCGTACTCCTTCGCGAAGCGCTCGCGGATCTCGTGGTCGCCCGGGTTGAGGACGGCGGTCCCGCCGAGGTCGACGCCCAGTTGCGCGGCCTGCGAACGGATCTCGGACTCCTCGCCGAGGAGGGTCAGGCGGGCGACGTCGCGCCGCATGAGGATCTCGGCGGCCTTGAGGATGCGCGGCTCGGTGCCCTCGGGCAGCACGATGTGCTTGTCGAGGGACTTCGCGCGCCCGATCATGGCGTGCTCGAACATGATCGGCGTGACCACGGTGGGCTTGGCGAGGGCGAGCCGGTCGAGGAGGTCGTCGCCGTCCACGCCCGCGGCGAAGCCTTCGAGCGCCCGGGTGATCTTGCGCTGGCCGCCCGAGGCGAGCGAGCCGGACACGTCGCCGACGAGGTTGGCCATGTCGAAGGTGTCGTGCTGCACCAAGGCGATCGGCAGGCGCGAGTCGAGCCCCGCGACGATGTCGAGGATCTGCGGCTCGGGCCGGATGCCGCCGGTGAGGAACACCGCGGAGAGGCTCGGCGTGCCCTCGGCCTGGTGGGCGGCGAGGAGTCCGAGGAGGACCTCGGAGCGGTCGCCGGGGAGGATCACGGCCTTGTCGTCGGCGAGTCGGGTGAGGAGGTTCGGGAGGGTCATCGCGGCGACGACCACGTCGCCGACGGTGCGGGTGAAGACCTCGGGGTCGCCGGAGATGAGCGTGGCGTCGGCGGCGTCGATGAGCTCGCCGACCGTGGGGGCCTCGATCATCGGGTCCTCGACGATGACGCCGGTGCCGGGGTGGGCGGCCTTGACGAGCTCGGCGTCGGCGGCGTCGACGCGGTTGACGATGGTGCCGAGCACGGTCGCGTGGTCGGCTTCGGCCTGGGCGACGCCGAAGCGCAGCGCCGCGGCGATGTCGGCGGGGGTCTTGCGGTAGCCGGTGATGACGAGCAGCATCGGCGCGGCGAGGTTCACGGCGATGCGGGTGTTGTAGGTGAACTCGACGGAGGCGCCCACATCGGAGTAGTCGGAGCCGACGACGAGCACGACGTCGTGGGCGTCGGCCAGCGCGTGGTAGCGCTCGACGATCTGGGTGAGCGCGGCGTCGGCGTCGGCGCGCACGTCCGAGTAGGTGACGCCGACCGAGGCCTCGTACGGGCTCGAGAGCCGGTACCGCTCGCGGAGCACGGCGATGACGGGGTCGCCCTGCGGCCGGGCGTCGGTGTGCAGGCCGCGGGGGTCGGGCGCCGGGCGGGCGTGCTCGTCGCGGACGATGGGGCGGAAGACGGCCACGGAGCCGGCGCGCCGGGTGAGCAGGTCCATGACGCCGACCGCTACGGCCGACTTGCCGCTGCCGGGGTCCAGACTGGCGAGATAGAGACTTTGAGCCACGGCTCCAACGCTATCCATCCTGTGTCTGCCGCGCAGCGGATCTGCGCGGCGGCTCACCTGTGAGCCGCGCCTGTGACCGAGCGGTCCCGGCCGGGCCGCCGGGACCGGGCGGGCGCGGCCACGGAGGCCGGTGCGGCCGCAGTCCTGGTGCAGGCTGCCGACGACCGTCCCCGACCCCCGCCCGCCCGCCCGGGGACCGTAGCCTCGATCCTCCCGCGCGGGTGCGACGAGAACCGGGCGGTGCGGCGCGCATGTCACCCGGACGTGTGCGGTGAGGCGTGGCCGGCGGCGCTCGCCGCAGGCCGCGCCCCGCCGCGCACCGTCATGCCGCGAAGCCGCCCTCGGGGACCGGCTGCGGCGGCGGGGCGCCGACGTAGCGGGCCCGCGGGCGGATGATCTTGGAGTCCCTGGCCTGCTCGAGGATGTTGGCGCTCCAGCCGACCACGCGGCTGGAGGTGAACGTGGGCGTGAACATCGGGCGCGGCACGCCCGCGAGCTCCATGACCACGCCCGCGTAGAACTCGACGTTCGTGTAGAGCTTGCGGTCGGGCTTGACCTCGGCGAGGATCTCGATCACGCGGCGCTCGACGGTCTTGGCGAAGTCCACGATGTCGCCGCCGAGTTCGTCGGCGACGTCGCGCAGGTGGAGCGAGCGCGGGTCGTCGGTCCGGTAGACGGCGTGGCCGAAGCCCATGATGCGCCGCCCGGCCTCCAGTTCCCCGCGGACCCAGGCGTCGATGTTCTCGGGCCCGCCGATCGCGTCGAGGGCGTCCAGCGCCCGGGAGGGCGCGCCGCCGTGGAGCGGCCCGGAGAGCGCCCCGACCGCGCCGACCAGGGCCGCGCCGAGGTCGGCGCCGGTGGAGGCGATGACGCGGGCGGTGAACGTGGAGGCGTTGAAGCCGTGGTCGACGGTGAGGATGAGGTAGTGCTCGACGGCGCGCGCGGCGGCCTCGGAGGGCACCTCGCCGGTCATCATGTACAGGTAGTTGGCCGCGTAGCCGAGGTCCTCGCGCGGGTCGAGCGGTTCGAGGCCCTGGCCGAGCCGCCACATCGCGGTGAGGATCGTGGGAGTGACGGCGCACGCGAAGAGGGCGTCGTCGGCGCGGGCGTCCTCGTCGATGTCGAGCACGGGCTTCATCGGCCGGGCCGCGCACGCGGCCGAGAGGGCGGTGCGCAGGGCGTCGAGCGGCGAGGCGCCGGTGAGGTGCGGCAGGAGTTCGCGCAGCTGCGGAGTGAGGGTCCGGTACGGGGCGGTCTGCGCCTTGAACTCCTCGAGCTGCGCGCGGGTGGGCAGCGCCGCACGGGTCATGAGGTACCAGACCTGCTCGAAAGAACAATGCTGGGCGAGGTCTACGGCGCTGTACTGCCGATAGTGGTAGAAGCCCTCCTCGCCGCGGACGTCGCCGATCTCGGTGTCGGCGACGATGACGCGGTCCAGGCCTTTGGGGACTTCGATGAATTCGGTCATAAGGTACTCCTCGTCCGGCGCGCCTGTGGGCCGCCTCGTGACGTTTCCTGTCGAGTTCGCCGCTCCGGTTCGCTTGACAGCCTACGGGATTTCGTCCGGCCGGGGTTCGAACGCCCACCCGGGGAACCGCCGCCGGACGCCGGAGGTCACACTGGTGCGGAACCGATCCCTCGGGCGGGCCCGCCGTGAGACGGGCTCGGACGGCGATCGTCTCCCTGCCCGACAGCAGCGCACGCCCCCGCGAGCCGCCGGACTCCGACACTCCATGGCCCGCAGGCGATCGCGTTGCCGACGCCGTCAGAGGAGGCGGCCGATCCGCAGGACGAAGACGGCGGCGGCGAAGGCGGCGACACCGACGGCGAGCCCACGGGCGACGACGATCCCGAGGTCCGGAACGAGACCAGCGAGCCCGATCAGCCGAAGGAGGGCGGCGGCGAAGTGCCGAGCGTCCTCGGTCCGACGGCGTTCGAGGCCCGCGACGAGCTTGCGGCGCAAGGGTTCGCGAACGCCGTGGCGGCCGTCGGGTATTTCGCGTTCTCGCCCGAGCCCGAGCACTGCGAGGTGATGACGCAGTCGCCGCGCTCGGGCCAGACGGCCGACTACTCCGCGCAGATCACGGTGTACTACCACAGCCGCAACAGCGTCGGCACCGGCTGCGAGTGGTGAGCCGCGCAGACGGTCCTGTGTGGCCGCCGGTCCGGGAGGCGGGCCGCAACGGCGTTCGGGTTGACCGGTCGGGACCCGGCCTGAATGATGGAGAGGACGACCGGTAGAAAGGTCGAGGCACGGTCGGCCTCTGACGGGATTGGGATCAAGTTGGACGAAGGTTTGAACTCCGCGCCCGGCGTGGTGGTCGGGGTGCTCCTCATCATCGCGGCGATCATGTGGTTCTCCCCCGGCGCGCGCCACAAGTTCCGCAAGGCCACGCTGTGGCTGGTGATCGCGGCGGTCGCGATGATCATCATCTTCGGCTACCTGAACGCGGGCCAGCAGACCTGAGCCCGGCCGCGGCGCCCGCAGGCCCGCCGTGGTGCGCAGCGATCGCGGGCGGCCGCACCGGTTCGGGGACCTGAGCGCGGCGTCGACCGCCGGTGCCCGCCGTGCGGGCCTGCGCGCCCGAGCGCCGCGACCGTCGACGACCGCCGTTCCGGTCCCGACCATGGGCACCGCCCAGCAGACCCGATCACGGCGGCGACCACCAGTTCGCGGCCCCGGCCCCCTTGCGCCTCGCGACGTCCTCCTCCCATCTCAGGTGGTCATTGGCGGTCTTCCGGATGCCGGTTGTGAAGGCCGGAGCCCGATGCTTCCTTCGCTCGCCTGCCCACAGGCGGGCGTTTTCGCTGTTCATCGGATGGCGGGAAAATCTTCGGACTCGTAGTGGAACAGATCATTCCGGTCTGCTATAGTGGAATCAAGCGTTCCGTTCCAACGAACTCGCACCCACTGGAGTCACCGTGAGCCTGTCCACCGAAGCCCCTCCCGTCACCGCCGTCGAACCCGAGAAGCCTGCTGCCGCGACCGAATCGCCCGCGCCGTTCCCCCGCCGCTGGCTCGGTCTCATCGCGATCCTCGCGGCGACCCTCCTCAACCTGCTCGACGCCTCGATCGTCAACGTCGCCGCCCCGGCGATCCGGGCCGAACTCGGCGGCAACGCCTCGCACCTCCAGTGGCTCGCCGCCGGATACACCCTCACCCTCGCGATCGGCCTGCTCACCGGCGGCCGCCTCGGAGACATGTTCGGCCGCAAGCGCGTCCTCATGATCGGCCTGGTCGGCTTCATCGCCGCCTCGGTCGCCTGCGGCGCGGCCGGGTCGATCGGCCTCCTGCTCGCCGCCCGCGTCGTCCAGGGCGCCTTCGCGGCCGTGATGGTGCCGCAGTGCTTCGGACTCATCCGCGACATGTTCGGCCGGGACATGGGCAAGGCCTACGCGCTCTTCGGCCCGATGATCGGCCTCGCCTCCATCGCCGGACCGATCGCGGCCGGCCTGCTCGTCGACGCCGACCTGTTCGGCACCGGCTGGCGCTCGATCTTCCTGCTCAACCTCCCGCTCGGCATCGCCGCCCTCGTCCTGGGCGTCAAGACCCTCCCGGCGGGCGCGCCCACCGTCAAGCACCTGAAGCTCGACCTCGGGGGCGCGGTCGTCGCCGCCGTCGGGATGTGCCTCCTGCTCGTCCCGCTGGTCGAAGGCCACGAACTCGGCTGGCCCGCCTGGTCGCTCGTCATGCTCGCCGCCGCGGTCCCGGTCCTGGCGGTCTTCGCCCGCGGCCAGGTGCGCCGCGCCCGCTCCGGCCGGACCGCGCTGATCGAGCTGAGCGTCTTCAAGAAGCGCTCCTACACCTCCGGCAGCGCGTTCGTGGTCGTCTTCTTCGGCGCGGTCACCGGGTTCTCCCTCGCGGTCGGCCTGTTCCTCCAGCTCGGCCTCGGCTTCAGCCCCCTCAAGGCGAGCCTGGCGATGGCCGCGTGGGCGGTCGGCGCGTTCATCGGCTCCGGGTCCAGCGCGGGCCTCGCGCCGAAGCTCGGACGCGGCGTCCTGCACCTGGGCCTCGCCGTGATGACCGTCGGCCTGGTGGTGCTGTGGTTCCAGTTCGGCGCGGCCGCGGCTCCGGGGACGTGGGCGCTCGCTCCGGCGCTGCTGGTGTACGGGATCGGGATGGGCATGATCTTCGTGCCGCTGTTCGGGATCATCGTCGGTGAGCTCGAAGACCACGAGGTCGGCTCGGCCTCGGGCCTGCTCGAGTCCTTCCAGCAGGGCGCGGCGGCGCTGGGCGTGGCGGGCCTCGGCACGGTCTTCTTCAGCCGGTTCGCCATCGGCGACGGCGCGGCCGAGTCGATGGGCGCGGCGCAGTGGGTCACCGGGTTGACCGTCGTGCTCACGGTGATCGCGTTCTTCGTGGCCTTCGGCCTGCCGAAGCAGGCGAAGGCCGAGCACTAGGCGGTCGATCTCCCGCCGACCGGTCGGGCCCGCGAGGGCGCGCCCGGTCGGCGGCGTATCAGAATGAACTACTCTGTTCCAGTTAGGATGCCGTCATGACCGACAAGCCGCTCAGCGGACGCAAGGCACAGGCCGCCCGCAACGACAAGCTCATCCTCGAGGCCGCCCAGGAGGTGTTCGTCGCCGACCCGGAGGCGCCGATCGCCGAGGTGGCCAAGCGCGCCGGCGTCGGCATCAGCGCACTGTACCGGCGCTACCCGAGCAAGGAGGATCTGGTCCGCAAGCTCTGCAGCGACGGCCTGGCCCGGTACACCGAACTGGTGCGCGAGGCGCTCGAGGACGAAGGCGACCCTTGGGAGGCCTTCCGGGCCTTCATGAGAGGAGTCGTCTCAGCCGACACGCCTTCGATCACGGTCAAGCTCGCGGGGACCTTCACGCCCACTCCGGACATGTTCGAGGCCGGCGTCGCGGCGGACGCGCTGAACCGGGCACTCATCGTCAAGTTGAGGGATGCCGGCGTCCTGCGCGAGGAGGTGGAGAACGGCGATCTCGCCCTCGTGACCGAGTCGATCGCCTCGATCAACCTCGGCAGCGGGGAGCGGACGCGAGAATTGCGCCTGCGGGCCTTGGAGCTGTATCTGGAGGCGCTGCGCGCCCCGGGTGCAGCGCCACTGCCGGGCACGGCCCCGAGCGAGGAGGAGATGGGCGCCCGCTGGGTGCCGAAGAACGTCAAGGAATAGGGATGCGGCAGAGGGCCTCCGGCCGGGAGGCCCTCGCCGAGCACGCCCCCGCTGCGGAGGCGAACGAAAAGGCCCGGCGAAACCGCCGGGCCTTGCACATCTGAGCGGACGACCGGGATCGAACCGGCGACCTACACCTTGGCAAGGTGTCGCGCTACCAACTGCGCTACGTCCGCATCTCGCGGGATCGCCCCGCGAACGAGCATTACTGTAGCGCATCGTTCAACGGGACTTCATGGGGCCTTGGGTCCGTTTGGGGCGCGGCTCACGCCTGAGCCGCGCCCCAAGCCCGCTCATCGCTCACGCATCGGGCCCGAGGCCGAGCGCCCGCAGCACGTCCTCGTCGAGGCCCTCGATCGCGACCTCGTGCCTGCGGTGGGCCTCCCAGTCCTCGCGGGTGAGCCGCCAGCGCCGGTCGACGCGGCGTTCATTCCGCAGCACGTGGTGCTCGATGCCGTCGGCCCGGTAGCCGAGTTTGCGCGAGACGCCCGCCGAGGGCTCGTTGCCGTCGAACGAGGCGCTCACCGCGTAGTCGGCGCCGAGCCCGTTGAAGAGGAAGTCGAGCACGGCGGCGCGCATCTCGGTGCCGACGCCCTTGCCGTGGTGGGCGAGGCCGAGCCACGAGCCGGTGGCGCCCTCCCGCTTGACCTTGAAGTCCTTCGCGGCGACCTCCTGCATGCCGACGACCTGGCCGTCGAAGACGGTGACGAACGGCAGCGTCCAGTCCTCCGGTGTCGCGTTCATGATCGCGCGCATCTGCCATTGGATCGTGGCGCGGCCGCGCTCGACCGGTTCGGCCTCGGTCCAGGGCGTGGGGAACGGCATGAAGTCGGGGTCGTGGACGCCCGCGGCGGCCTGGTCGGCGAGGGCGACCAGGTCGCCGAGGTCGGGCAGGCGCAGTTCGAGCCGTTCGGTGCGCAGGCGGATCCGGTAGATCGGCAGGTAGTCGGTGAGCATCACGCGTCGCTTTCTGACACGCCGAGGCCGAGCATGTCGAGGACGTCCCGGTCGAGGCCTTCGACGGCGACCTCGTGCCGGCGGTGCGCCTCCCAGGCCTCGCGGTCGAGTCGCCAGCGCTGCTCGGTGCGGCGGACGTCTTGGACCACGGGGTGCTGGATGCCGTCCTCGCGGTAGCCGAGGCGCCGCGAGACGCCCGCGGAGGCGCCGTTGCCGTCGTAGGAGCCGCTGGTGGCGTATTCGGCGTCGAGTTCCGCGAACGCGAGGTGCAGCACGGCGGCGCGCATCTCCTTGCCCAGACCTCGGCCCTGGAAGGCCAGGCCGATCCACGAGCCCGTGCTGACCTCGCGGGTGACCGCGAACCGCGTGCCCCTCAAGACCTGCACACCGATCGGCTTCCCTTCGTGGAAGACGACGAAGGGGAAGCCCCAGTCCTGGGCGTCCCAGCGGCCGATGGCCCGGTGGTACCAGAGCGCGACGCTGCGGGCGACCGCCTCGGGTCCGCCTTCGGTCCAGGGGACGCCGAAGGGCATGAAGTCCGGGTCGTGGACCCCCGCCGCGGCGGCGTCGGCGAGCGCGGCCAATTCGTCGAAGGACTCGGGCAGGCGCAGTTCCAGGCGTTCGGTGCGCAACCGGAGCCGGTGGACGGGGAGGTGGTCGGCCAGCATGTCCTGATTCTTCCGCCGGGCGTCGCTGCGCGGCAACCCGTTTACGACCGCTCCGGCCCGGCATTTGCGTCTCGATCTGACATGTGTCAGAATTTTCTGACATACGACAAGGATGGTTTTCATGGAGGACGAGGAGTACACCGGCGCGGCCCTGCTCGCGGCCTGCTCGGCCCTGGCGAACCCGCACCGGCTGCGCATCCTCGGCGCGCTCGCGGACGGGCGCCAGTACGTGAGCCTGCTGGCCCGCCGGCTGGGCATGAGCCGGCCGCTGCTCCACATGCACCTGCAGAAGCTCCAGGCCGCGGGCCTGGTGACGGGTTCACTGGAGCTCTCGGAGGACGGCAAGGCCGTCAAGTACTTCGAGGCCGTGCCGTTCGCGCTCCGGATCACCCCGCAGATCGTCAAGGCGTCGCTGCCGACGCTGCCCGACACGGGCAAGACCGACCCTCCGAAGACCGACGCCGACAAGACCGACCCAGAGAAGGAAGCCTCGTTATGTCCACTGCCAACGCCGGGATGCTGTTCGTCTTCGGATTCGCCCTGCTCATCGCCGCGATCGTGATCGCGGCGATGCTCGTCTGGGCCTCGACCAAGAAGGCGCAGGCCTCGGCCGCCCGCGAGGCGAACTACCGGGAGCTCGCGGAGCGCACCGGCGCGGACTCGGCCGAGATCAAGGCCTCGCTCATGGAGATCAAGAGCCGCCTGGTGTCGGTGGAGCGGATGCTCAAAGAGGTCGACTGAACAGCGCGGCGCGCGGGCGCGTCGATCAGGCACGAGGAATTCTTGCGAATCACCATGCGCCCGCGCCGGATACGGCACCCTCGGACGCATGGACACCTCCAAGACCCGCCACTCCGACCCCGCCGCCTCGCACACCGCGGCGCCGCTGGACGACGCCGAGCTCGCCCGGATCGACGCCTACTGGCGCGCCGCCAACTACCTCACCGTCGGCCAGATCTACCTGCTCGACAACCCGCTCCTGCGCGAACCCCTGCGGCCCGAGCACATCAAACCGCGCCTGCTCGGCCACTGGGGCACCAGCCCTGGCCTGAGCCTGATCTACGCGCACCTCAACCGCTGCATCACGGCCCGCGACCTCGACATGATCTACGTGGCCGGGCCCGGCCACGGCGGCCCCGCCATCGTGGCGAACACCTGGCTGGAGGGCACCTACCCCGAGCTGCATCCGTCGGTGGACCACTCCGAGGACGGCATGCGGAAGCTGTTCCGCCAGTTCTCCTTCCCCGGGGGCATACCGTCCCATGTGGCCCCCGACGTGCCCGGCTCGATCCACGAGGGCGGCGAGCTGGGCTACGCCCTCTCGCACGCCTACGGGGCCGCGTTCGACAACCCGGACCTCACCGTGGCCTGCGTGATCGGCGACGGCGAGGCCGAGACCGGCCCGCTGGCCGGATCGTGGTTCTCCAATGTGTTCCTCAACCCGGTCTCGGACGGCACGGTCCTGCCGATCCTGCACCTCAACGGCTACAAGATCGCGAACCCGACGATCTTCGCGCGCATCTCCGACGAGGACCGCGTCTCCTTCTTCCGCGGCGCGGGCTACGAGCCGCACCTGGTGGAGGGCGACGACCCCGCGGAAGTCCATCAGCGGCTCGCCGCGGCGTTCGACGCGTGCTTCGACCGTATCGCCGAGATCCGCGCCGACGCCCGGCGGCGCGCGGACGGCGAACCGGTGCGGCCGCGCTGGCCGATGGTGATCCTGCGGACCCCCAAGGGGTGGACCGGACCCGAGGAGGTCGACGGCGTCCCCGTCGAGGGCACGTGGCGAGCCCACCAGGTGCCGCTCGCGGCGGTGCGCTCCGATCCCGAGCACCTCGCGATGCTCGAATCCTGGATGCGGTCGTACCGGCCCGAGGAGCTGTTCGACGCCACCGGCAAGCCCGTCCCGGAGCTGCTCGGCCTCCCTCCGGAGGGCGAGGCGCGCATGAGCGCCAACCCGCACGCCAACGGCGGTCTCCTGCTGCGCGACCTGGTGCTGCCGGACTACCGCGAGTACGGCGTCGCGATCGAGGGCCACGGGCGCACGCTCGGGGAGGCCACGCGGACGCTGGGCGCGTGGCTGCGGGACGTCATCGCCGCGAACCCGGACCGGTTCCGGCTCTTCGGGCCCGACGAGGTCGCCTCGAACCGCCTCAGCGCGGCCTTCGAGACCACCGACCGGCAGTGGGAGGCCGAACTGCTGCCGACCGACGAGCACCAGGCCCCGCACGGACGCGTCATGGAAGTCCTCTCCGAGCACCTGTGCCAGGGCTGGCTGGAGGGCTACCTCCTGACGGGCCGGCACGGGCTGTTCACCAGCTACGAGGCGTTCATCCACATCGTCGACTCGATGTTCAACCAGCACGCCAAATGGCTCGACGCCTCCGGCGGCATCCCGTGGCGCCGCCCGGTCGCCTCGCTCAACTACCTCCTGTCGAGCCACGTGTGGCGCCAGGACCACAACGGCTTCTCGCACCAGGACCCGGGCTTCATCGACCACGTCATGAACAAGAAGGCCGACGTCGTCCGCGTCTACCTGCCGCCGGACGCCAACACTCTGCTGTCCACCATGGACCACTGCCTGCGCTCGCGGCAGTACGTCAACGTGGTGGTCGCCGGGAAGCAGCCGGCGCTCCAGTACCTGAGCATGGACGAGGCCGTGCGCCACTGCGAACGGGGCCTCGGCATCTGGGAGTGGGCGTCCACCGACGACGGGCACGAGCCGGACGTGGTGCTCGCCTGCGCCGGGGACGCGCCGACCCTCGAGGTCCTGGCCGCCGCCGACCTCCTGCGCCGCCACCTGCCCGACCTGCGCGTGCGCGTGGTCAACGTCGTGGACCTCATGCGGCTCCAGCCCGACTCCGAGCACCCGCACGGCCTGACCGACCGCGAGTTCGACACGGTCTTCACCACCGACAAGCCGATCCTCTTCGCCTACCACGGCTACCCGTGGCTCATCCACCGCCTGACCTACCGCCGCACCAACCACCGCAACCTCCATGTGCGCGGCTACAAGGAGGAGGGGACCACGACGACGCCGTTCGACATGGTGATGCTCAACGACCTCGACCGCTACCGCCTCGTCATCGACGTCGTGGACCGCGTGCCGGGCCTGGGCCCGAACGCCGCGGGCCTGCGGCAGGAGATGGTGGACGCCCGGCACGCGGCCCGGGAGCACACCCGCCTCCACGGCGAGGACGTGCCCGCCGTCGCCGAGTGGCGCTGGTCGGGCTGACCCGTCTCCTCAAGCGGCGCAGCGGCATCGGACGACGCCTTGACACGAGGTGAACACGCTTCGTCAGTCTCTTGAGGGAGGTACGCTCGCAACCCCTTGGAGGACTGCACGTGGCGAAGGTCAGACCCGGTCGCGTCGTAGTCGACCACGACGAGGACCTCGTGGTCTTCACGGTCGGCATGCGGATCAACAAGTTCTGGAAGTTCGGCAAGTGGGTCCCGGTGTTCACCGCCATGCCGCGGATGCTGCGGGAACTGGAGGCCGACCCGGACCTCGGCCTGCTCGACTCGCGGATCATGGTCGGCGGCCGCGTGATCATGGTCGTCCAGTACTGGCGCAGCGAGGACCACCTGGAGCGGTACGCGCACTCCCGGGTCCACGGCCACCGCGGCTTCTGGAAGTGGTTCAACCGCAACGTCAAGAGCAACGGCGAGGTCGGCCTCTGGCACGAGCTGTACCGGGTCCCGGCCGGGGCCCACGACACCTCCTACGTCAACATGCCGCCGTACGGGCTCGCCAAGGCGACCGGGGATCGGGCCGCCGAGCGGACCGACCCGGACGACCACGGCCACGAGACCGGGACCGGGACCGTCCACTAGATCCGGTCACGCCTCCAGGAGCGCGAGGTTCCTGACGAGGACCTCGGTCGACCACTTGATCTGGTGGGCGGTCTGCTCCTCGTCGAAGCCGCGCACGGCGCACTCGACGACGAGGATGAGCATCAGGTAGATCCGGTAGAGGGCCAGCCGCCGCTCCTCCCCCGCCGTCAGCTCCCGGCCCAGGAAGCCGTCCACGGCCGCCGCCGTCTCCTCGGCGGAACCGAACGAGAGGGAGACGATCTCGGCGATCGGATCCCCGTAGAACGCCCGCTCGCCGTCGATGAACGCCTCGACGCGCCAACCGGACTCGGCCCGCTCGACGAAGACGTTGCCGTCCCACAGGTCGAAGTGGACGAGCGCGGGTCGGGTCACCTCGTCGAGCAGGTCGCGCTCGGCGGCGACGAGCGCGGCGATCTCCTCGGCGGGACGCGGCAGCGGCGAGCCCTGCTCGGCGGCGTCGGCGAGGACGTCCGCGATCATCGCCTGGAACGACTCGGACCAGGTGTCCGCGACGGTGCGGCCGCTCTTGCGCGGGTAGCCGAACCGCTCACCGGTGACCGTGGCGAAGCGTGCGCTCAGGGCCCCGATCTCGCGCCGCACGGCCAGGAGCTCGGCCTCGGACATGTCGTCCCTCGCGTTCGGGAGCGTGACGCCGTTGAGGCGGTCGATGATCATCACGCCGCCGTCGGGGTCGCCGTAGTGGAGCGCGGGCATCGGCACGCCCGCGGCGAGGCCCCGCTCGAAGCACTCGATCTCGGTCGCCATGAGGTCGACTTCGTAGCGCAGCAGCTTGAGGTTCCTGTCGGGGGCGACCTTGACGACCACGTGGCGGCCGTCGGCCAGTTCGAGGGCGTGCGCGGCGTTGAAGAAGCCGTCCTGGAACTCCTCGTGGCCGACGACGTCGACCGGTCCCGGAAGGTGCCGCCGGGCGATGGCCTCGACGTCGGCGCGGGCGAGGCGGGGGCGGATGGCGATTTCCATCGGGCCATTCTCGCCGCCGGAGCGCCGGACGGCAATCCTGATTTTCTCCTTGTCCCGCAGGGCGGCCCGTCATAGCGTGGACGGATCGACCGTTCGATGACCGGAGGCGACCATGACCGACCCGCATTCATCCGTGGTGCTGCGCGAGGCGCGGCCCGGCGACCTCGGCTGGATCGTGCACCGCCAGGGGAAGGGCTACTGGGAGGAGTTCGGCTGGAACGAGGAGTACGAGGCGCTCGTCGCGCGCATCGTGGCCGACTTCGCCGCCGGCCACGACCCCAGCCGCGAGGCCGTCTGGATCGCCGAACTCGACGGCGAGCCGGTCGGGTCGGTCATGTGCGTGGACGCGGGCGGGTCGGTCGCGAAGCTGCGGCTGCTGTGGGTCGAGCCGTCCGGCCGCGGCAAGGGCGTCGGCGGGCTGCTCGTGCGCCGCTGCGTCGACTTCGCCCGCGAGGCCGGGTACCTGTCGATGACGTTGTGGACCATGGGCGTCCTGGATGCGGCCCGGCGGCTCTACGAGGAGGCCGGGTTCGCCCTGACCAGCGAGAAGCCGGTGCGGATGTTCGGCAAGGACGACCTGGTGAACCAGGTCTGGGACCTGCCGCTGCGCGAGAGCGCCGCTTGAGGAGCCGCGCCGCGTGCGGGACGGGGCGCGGCTCGCCCCGGGTCGCCGGCGCGGCCCGGGGACGGTGCCGGGGTGTCGCTCACCCCGACTTGAGGGCCGCCATGCGGGCCTCGATCTCGGCCTCGTCGCCGAGGCTCTCGAGGTCCTCGAACTGCTGATCCAAGGAGGACATGGCCAGCTCCTGATGGCCCCGCACCTTTGCCTCCTCGCGGCGGACCTTCTCCTCGAACCGGCTGACCTCGCTGAGGGGGTCCATCACGTCGATGCCGCCGAGCGCCTCGGTGACCTGCTGCTGCGCCTGAGCGGTCCGCTGCCGCGCGACCAGGCTGCTCCGCTTCGACTGCAGCTCGGACAGCTTCGACTTCATCGCCGCCAGGGAATGCTTCAGCTTCTCGACCACCTCGCGCTGGCCCGCGATGATCGGCTCGTTGGCCCTCATCTCCTTCTCGAACGCGATCTGCTTGCCCAGCGCGACCTTGGCGAGGTTGTCGAAACGGTCGGCCTCGGCGTCGTTGCCCGCCGCCCGCAGCTCGTCGGCCTTGCGGCTCGCGGTGCGCGCCTTGGCGCCCCACTCCTCGACCGCCTGCGAGTCGGCCTCGTGGTCGTCCTCCATGAGCCGCAGGTTCCCGATGGTCTCGGCGATCGAGTTCTCCGCCTCGACGATGCTGTTCTTGTAGTCGCGCTCCATCTGCGTGAGCATCTTCTCGGGATCCTCGGCGTTGTCGATGACGTCGTTGATGTTCGCCTTGACGAGCTGCCCGATGCGCCCGAGGATCGACTGCTTCTTGGTCATGGTGGTCTCCTTGAGATCGTGCTGGATCGTGTCGGTCACCGGGTCCTTCAGAATCGGCCCCCGCCTCCTCGCCGGCCGCGGGTCGCGCCGCCCCCGAACGAACCCGGGACCCCACCGCGCCGATGCCCTCCGGAACCGGTGGAGAAGCCGCCGGGGCGCGCGGACCCGCCGCCGAGCAGATTGCCCAGGAGGATCCCGCCGAGGACGGCTCCGGCGTTGCCGCCCATGGCGGGTCCGCCCTGGTTCGGGTTGCTCGGAGACAGGTAGCCGCGCACGTCCCGCTGGGCGCCGGCGGAGGCCTCGTTCGCGAGCGCGTCGGCCCGGTGGGCCAGGTCGAGCGCCTGCGCCGGGTCCCGGTCCTGCAGCGCCGACGCCTGCGCGAGGTGGTGCTTGGCCTCGTTGAGGCGGGTGCGGGCCTCGGGGCCGACCGCGCCGCGGTTGGTGTTGACGTAGTCCTCGACGGCGGCCGTGGTGCTCCGCGCGCTCAGCAGGACCTGGCCGAGCTGCTCCTTCGCCCGCCTGGCGTTCTGGGCGGCGTCGCGCAGCGCCTGGACTTCGCGGTCGAGGTCGGCCTGGGCCCGTTCGACGCCGGCGATGGTCTCGAGGGGATCGACGGATCCGGCCGACATGGCGCGGCGGGCGTCGGCGACGACCGCCTCCGAACGCGCCGCCCGGGCGGCGACCCCGGGACCGGCATCGGTGGCCGCGGCCAGGCGGCGGGCCTCGGCGGCGTTCGCGGCGGCTTCGTCGAGTACGGCCGGCAGGCGCGCGGCGGCGGCGTCGATCTCCTCGGCCCGCCGCTGGACGGCTTCGACCGCCTGCTCGGCCTGCGCGGTCGCCTCCTCGGCGGCCCGTACGAGTACGGCGGCCCGGCCCCGGTCGCCCGCGTCGATCGCCTCCTCGGCCTCGGCGAGGTGCTCTTGGGCGAAGCGCAGCCGGTCCTCGGCGGTGTCGGGGAAGTCGGCGACCGTGGCGGAGGCGGAGGCGGGGTGTCGTTCACGGAGGGCCGCCACCGCCGTGCGGGACTCGTCGAGCTTCGGGCGCAGGGCCGCACCTCGTTCCTTGAGCGCGGCGACGGCCTCGGGGGCGCGCCGGCCGAGGTCGCGGAGCCGGTCGAAGTCGGCCGCCTTGGCGTCCAGTTCCCGGTTGGCCTTGACGAGCCGGTCGATGATCTCCGAGAGCATCTGGCGGCGTTCGGGTTCGGTCTCGGGGACCTCGTCGTCGAGTTCCTGGCGGAGCGTGAACGAGGCGGAGAGCTCGGCCTTGGCCGACGTCAGCGCGGTGGTGTACGCGGCGGTCTGCTCGGCGCCGAACTCGGCCTCCGCGAAGCCGAGTTCCTGCTCGCTGGTGCGGAGCGCGTCGTCGGTCGCCACGAGGAGCCGGTTGGCCTCGTTGTTGAGCTGCTCGGTGGTGAGCTTCTTGCGCTGTCCGGTGGTGGGCGCGCCGACGGCTCGGGCGGGGCGGCGCTTCCTGAACCAAAGGAAGAGGAGCACGGCGGCGATGAGGAGGAGCGGGACCAGGAGCCAGGCGGGCGAGAGGCCGCCGGAGGAGCCGGAGGAGCGTTCTCCGGTGGAGGCGGCCCTGTAGCCTTCGGCGGCGCCGATCGCGGCCCCGGCCCAGTCCCCTTCGGCCAGTCGCGGTCCGATCCGGTCGGCGGCGACCTCGTTGAGCTGGCCGTCGGTGAGCGGGAAGCCCGAGGCGACGGACCAGGTGTAGCGGCGCTCCTCGGTGGCGACGGCGAGCAGGAGGTCGTCGGTGCCGAGTCCGCTGTCGATGGCGGTGGTGTCGGCCCAGGTCTGCGGTTCGTAGCCGCCGAAGTCGGCGATGTAGACGACGTAGAGGCCGATGCCGGTGTCGGCCTTGAGGTCCGCGATGGCGTCCTGGATCTCGGCTTCTTCGCCGGCGACGGCGCCGACCTGGTCGGTGACGGGGCCCGAGAGGAGGATCGGAGCCGCGGCCGGGGCGGGCGGGGCCCAGAGGAGCAGGGCGAGTCCCGCCAGTGCCGCCAGTGTCGACTGGAGCGACCGCATGAGCACCCCCTCAGCTCGGAAACGGAGTCAGTCTAGGAGCGAACGCGTCGATGCCCGGTTCGTTTCGGTATTTCCTTCACGGCGGGCCAGTATGCGGAGGGAGTGGTCCGTGTCACGGGCCGAAATATTCGGCGGCGGGCGGGCGTCCTACAGGGCGTTGGCACTCTCGGGTTGAGAGTGCTAATCCCGAGGAAGGAGACCGCCACCATGATCGTTCGCTACCAGCACCCTTACGCGGCGTTCCGACAGTTCGACCGCGAGTTCGAGCGCCTGGTCCGGGCCGGTTTCGGCCAGGGATCGGTGCAGTACACCCTGCGCGCCGACGTCTACACCGAAGGCGAGGACCTCGTGGTCACCGCCGCGGTTCCCGGCGTGAGCCCGGAGGACGTCACGGTCGAACTCGAGGGGCGCCGCCTCTCGATCACCGCCGAGCGACGGCGCCGCGAGGCCGCCGAAGGCGACCGCTACCTCGTGCGCGGCCTGGCCGGCGGCACGTTCCGCCGCGAGTTCACCCTCCCGGAGGGCACGACCGCCGAGCAGCTGAGCGCGGAGGTCGCCGACGGGCTCCTCACGGTGCGCGTGGCGGGCGCGGTCAAGCCCGCCCCGCAGCCGCAGCGCATCCCAGTCAACGGCGTCACGCCGGCGATCGAGGGCGAAGCCGCCGAGGCGACGGCGACCGAATAGGCGTCGAACGGCGGGCGGCCCCGGAGCGATCCGGGGCCGTTCCGCCGTCCGCGGCTCACCACAGCTCGGGGGGCCGGGCGCTGAGGACCGGGTCGCCGAACGCGCCGGTGTTCGTGACGATCTGGCCCGGCATGGAGTACGCGACGGCGACGGGCAGCGCGACCCCGTCGCCGGTGGCCACCTCGGCGACGGCCTCGCCGCCCTCGTAGACGTGGACGGTCCGGCTCTCGTTGCCCGTGGGGAAGGACTCCATCGGGAGCCGGTCCGGGACGGGCTCGCCCTGCCAAGGACCGCCGGACAGGGCCGCACCTGCTGAGGCCCGGTGCCGTCCCGTGCCTCAGTGCGCGGCCTCGACGGTTTCGGCGGCCTTCCGCAGGTCGTCGACCAACCGCGCGAGCGCCTCGGCGCGATCGTCGCCGTGCAGGCGGATCACCGCGGAGGGATGGACCGTCGCCAGGAACGCGCACTGCACCTCCGTCCCCTCCAGCTCCAGGTCGTAGACCTCGCCCCGCTGGGTGCTGACGCGGAACGCCGGGCCCATGAGGGACTGGGCGGCGGTCGCCCCGAGCGCGACCACGAGCGCGGGCCGGATCGCGTCCAGCTCGGCGCGCAGCCAAGGGTGGCAGGCGACCACCTCGCTGCGGGCCGGCTTCTTGTGGAGGCGGCGGCCGCCGCGTTCGGCCCGCTCGAACTTGAAATGCTTGACCGCGTTGGTGACGTAGAGCCGGGACCGGTCGATCCCGGCCTCCTCGAGCGCCTGGTCCAGCAGCCGCCCGGACGGACCTGCGAACGGTTCGCCCTCCCGGTCCTCGACGTCGCCCGGCTGCTCGCCGACCAGGACGACGCGGGCGTGCTCGTCGCCCTCGCCGAAGACGGTCTGCGTGGCTTCGCGGTACAGCTCGCAGCCTTCGCAGGTCCGGGCCGCCTCGCGCAGCCGGTCGATGTCGCCGCCTTCGGGCACCCATGCTTCGGCGCCGGGTTGCCGTGGTGTCATGTCGTCGCCTTCCCGAGCAGGATCCGCTGCAGCTCGCGCTGGCGACGGGGATACCCGGGCACGGCACCGGTGAACACGGAGCGTGCTCGTCGAATCTCGGCCGATCGGGTGCGATGGCGGCCTCGTCGCCGAATGCGAAGACGGCACCGCGCGCCGGTGCAGCGCGGCGGGCCTCAGCGGCGCGCGGCGACGAGGCGGGCGCGGGGGCGGTGACGCCACTCGCCGACCGGCGCTCTCCGGAGGAACTCGGCGCGCAGCATGTCGACGAACGCGTCGCCTCGCGAGAGGACCAGGGAGCGGCCCGGGCCCGAGCTCGCCCAGGCGTCGAAGACCTCGGCCGCGTCGCGGTGCGCCATCGGGTAGACCGGGAGCTCGTCGCGTTCGAGCGTCGCGCCGTGCTCGGTCACCGTGGCGGCGAGCGCGTCCTCCCAGGCGTCGTCGTCGCCGGCGGGCAGATGCTCGCCGGTCACCTCGGCCAGGAGCGCGAACGGCCCGTCCGTCTCGGTGACCTCCGGCCAGAACACGATCGAGAGCCGCCCGTTGGGGCGCAGCGCGTCCAGCCAGGACCGGACGGCGTGCTCGGGGTCGGGCAGCTGCTGGAGGCCGAAGACGGAGACGACCGCGCCGCAGCGGCCGGACCAGCGCGGGTCGAGCGTGGCGGCGTCCGCCACGACCGCCTCGACACGGGGCCGGCCGGCGGCCCGTTCGCGGGCCCGCTCGATCATGCCCGGCGAGAGGTCGATGCCGACGATCTCGCGATCGGGGAAGCGTTCGACCAGCAGGTCGAGTTCGGGGAAGGTCCCGCAGCACGGTACGAGGACGGGGCCGTCCGGGAGGTCGGGGGCGGCGACGGCCGCGACCGCGAGCTCGACCCAGGGCGCGAACCGCGGGACGAAATAGGCGTCGTACCCGTCCGCCGCGTCGTCCCAGGCGCGGGCCGTCCGTCGGAGCCGTTCATCGTCGGTCGTCATGATGCGCCACAGCGTATCGCCTCCCCGGACTCGCCCGAGGCGAGCGGTCAGGCCCGCTTCGCGAGCAGCAGGCCGTGGGCGCGGCACTCCGCGGCGAGGCCGTGGGCCGCCGCGTCGGCGATCCTCCGCTCGGGAGGGGTTCGCCGCCAGTCGGAACTGGACGAGCGTTCGTCGACGAGGACGATCGGAGACGGATACCGCGGGGCCCGGGAGCCCGCGCGAAGAAGAAGGAATGCTGTGGAGGTGGGTACGGGATTCGAACCCGTGTGCACGGCTTTGCAGGCCGTTACCTAACCACTCGGACAACCCACCCTGATGCGAAGGAAGCCCAGGTCTTGCGAACCCGGGCTTCTCGCTTCTGTGGACGATACTGGGATTGAACCAGTGACCTCTCCCGTGTCAGGGGAGTGCTCTCCCGCTGAGCTAATCGTCCGGGACAGCGCTCTTTCGAGCTCCGAGCGGACGACCGGGATCGAACCGGCGACCTACACCTTGGCAAGGTGTCGCGCTACCAACTGCGCTACGTCCGCATGTCTGCCTGGGGTTTTTCGTTCCCCCGGCGACGGGATAGAACTTTACCCAATGCTCGCGGGAGCGTCCACCGGGGGGTGGGGGCTTCCGGCTTGGAAGCATGTTGTCGCAGCGCTCTGGCAGAATCCTCCCGTGGCTCAAGCTATCGATCAACGCATCGCCGAAGAACTCTCGGTCGGCGCCCATCAAGTCCGCGCGGCCGTCGCCCTGCTCGACGACGGCTCCACCGTTCCGTTCATCGCCCGGTACCGCAAGGAGGCCACCGGGGGCCTCTCCGACGAGCAGCTGCGCGGCCTCGAAGAGCGCCTCGGCTACCTGCGGGAATTGGAGGCCCGCCGCAAGGCGGTGCTCGAATCCATCGGCGAGCAGGGCAAACTCACCGATGCGCTCGCCGCGCAGATCGAGGCCGCGGACACCAAGGCCCGACTCGAAGACCTCTACGCGCCCTTCAAGGTCAAGCGCCGCACCAAGGCGCAGATCGCCCGCGAGGCCGGTCTGGAGCCGCTCGCGGATCTGCTGCTGAGTGATCCCTCACAGCATCCGGAGACCGCTGCGGCGGGCTTCCTCAACCCCGAGGCGGAGGTCGACGACGCGGCCGCCGCGCTCGCCGGGGCCCGCGCGATCCTCACCGAGCGCTTCAGCGAGGACGCCGACCTCATCGGCGACCTGCGCGAACGCATGTGGCGGCGAGGCCGGCTGGTGTCGCGAGTGCGCGACGGCGCGGAGGAGAAGGGCGCGAAGTTCTCGGACTACTTCGACTTCGCCGAGACGTTCACCACGCTCCCCTCGCACCGGGTCCTCGCGCTCATGCGCGGCGAGAAGGAAGAGGTGCTCTCGCTTTCCCTGGAACCCGGCGAATCGGAGGCGGACGGGGCCGACTGCGAGGCCGTCATCGCGGCCAAGTTCGGCGTCCGGGACGAGGGCCGGCCGGCCGACGCGTGGCTCGCCAAGACCGTCTCGTGGGCCTGGCGCACCCGCATCCTCGTCAAGCTCGGCGTGGACCTGCGGATGCGGCTGTGGCAGCTCGCCGAGGACGAGGCCGTCAAGGTCTTCGCCGCGAACCTCAAGGACCTGCTGCTGGCGGCCCCGGCCGGGCCGAAGACGGTGCTGGGCCTCGACCCGGGCTACCGCACCGGCGTCAAAGTGGCCGTCGTCGACCCCACGGGCAAGGTCCTCGACGCCACCGCGATCTACCCGCACCAGCCCCAGAACCAGTGGGACGCCTCGCTCGCGACCCTCGGTGCGCTCGTCGAGAAGCACGGCGTGCAGCTCATCGCCATCGGCAACGGCACCGCCTCGCGGGAGACCGACAAGCTGGCCGCCGACCTCATCAAGGCGTACACCGCCGCGGGCGGCGGGGAGCTGGCGAAGATCGTGGTCTCCGAGGCCGGGGCCTCGATCTACTCGGCCTCCGCGTACGCCACCAAGGAGCTCCCGGGCATGGACGTGTCCCTGCGCGGAGCCGTCTCGATCGCCCGGCGGCTCCAGGACCCGCTCGCCGAACTCGTCAAGATCGAGCCGAAGCACATCGGCGTCGGCCAGTACCAGCACGACCTCACTGAGTCGAAACTCACCAAATCCCTTGAGGCCGTAGTCGAAGACGCCGTGAACGCCGTGGGCGTGGACCTGAACACCGCCTCGGTGCCGCTGCTGTCGCAGGTCTCGGGCCTCTCCGAGAGCGTGGCCGCGAACATCGTGGCGTACCGCGACGAGCACGGCCGCTTCCCGGACCGCAAGGCCCTGCTGAGCGTTCCCCGCCTGGGCCCCAAGGCCTTCGAGCAGGCCGCCGGGTTCCTCCGGGTGCCGGGCGGGGCGAACCCGCTCGACGCTTCCGCGGTCCACCCCGAGGCCTACCCGGTCGTGGAGCGGATCCTGGCCGCCACCGGCGCGCCGATCGGCGGGCTCGTGGGCGACGCGAAGACCCTTCGCAAACTCAAGCCCGGCGATTTCGCCGACGACCGCTTCGGCGTCCCCACGGTCTCCGACATCCTCGCCGAACTGGAGAAGCCCGGCCGCGACCCGCGCCCGGAGTTCAAGGCCGCCACCTTCAAGGAGGGCGTGGAGAAGGTCTCGGACCTCCAGCCGGGGATGCTCCTCGAAGGGGCCGTGACGAACGTCGCGGCGTTCGGCGCGTTCGTCGACATCGGCGTCCACCAGGACGGCCTGGTGCACATCTCCGCGCTCGCGAACCGGTACGTCGAGGACCCGCGCGAGATCGTCAAACCCGGCGACGTGGTCAAGGTGAAGGTGCTCAGCGTCGACCTGCAGCGCCAGCGCATCGCGCTGACCATGCGGCTGGACGACGAACCCGAAGCCGGCGGCGCCGAGCCGCGCGGCGGCAGGGGCAAGGGCCAGGGCAAGGGCGGCAAGGGGAACGGCCGGCAGCAGCCGCGCCAGCGCGGCGGCCAGCAGGCGGCCCCGCAGAGCGCGATGGCCGAGGCGCTGCGCCGGGCCGGGCTCACGAAGTGACCGCGGGAGCGCCCGGCCGGGGCCGGGCGCTCCGCTTAGGCTGGGAGTCGTGCTGCACCGCTTCGCCGTCAAACGGATCGACCTCGTCGTGGGGCTCGTCAACGCGGTCGTGGTCGTGGCGTGGACGATGCTGCAGTGGGTGCTGCACATCCGCGACAACCAGGGCCTGAGCGAGTCGCTGGCGTGGACGGCGATGGCGGTCTCGGTCGTCGTGCTGTTCTGGCGCAGCTCGTTCCCGCTCGCGGTCACGCTCGTGACGCTGGCCTGCACGGTCGTGTACTACCCGGCGTCCTCGACGGACGGGCCGATGCTCTCGGGCTTCGTGGTCGCGTTGTACACGCTCGCGGCGCTGGGGCGGCTGATGGCGGCGGGAGCGATCGCGGTGGGCACGTTCCTGCTGGTGGTGGTCTCGGAGGTCATCGCTGACTTCGCGCACATGTCGCCGAGCGAGACGTTCATGCTCAGCGGTTGGATCGTCGCCGTCCCGGCCATCGGGGCCATCG
Source organism: Glycomyces sp. TRM65418 (assembly GCF_019710475.1). GTDB lineage: Bacteria > Actinomycetota > Actinomycetes > Mycobacteriales > Micromonosporaceae > Glycomyces. The sequence continues at coordinate 489,767 of NZ_JAJFAX010000001.1, forward strand.
TGGCGAGCAACCGGCGGATCCGGGCCGAGACGGCGGTGGCGCTCCAGGAGACGCAGCGGCGCAGCGCGGCCGAGGAGCGGCTGCGGATCGCGCGGGAGCTGCACGACGCGGTGGGGCACCACCTGTCGCTCATCAACGTCCAGACGGCGGCGGCCCTGCGGAAGCTGAAGAAGAACCCCGCGTTCGCGACCGAGGGAACGCTCCGGATCATCGACGAGACGAGCCGGTCGTCCCTGCGGGAGCTGCGGGCGATGGTCGGGGTGCTGCGCGAGCGCGGGGAGGACTCGCCGACGGGCCCCGGGCCGACCCTGGAGCAGCTGCCTTCGCTCGTGGAGGCGGCGCGCGCTTCGGGCCTGCAGGTCGAGCTGCGCGTGGACGGACGGGCGGAGCTGCCGGTGGCGGTGGACGCGGCGGCGTACCGGGTGGTGCAGGAGTCGCTGACGAACGTGCTGCGGCACGCGAAGGCGAAGCGGGTGCAGGTGAAGGTGGTGATCGGGACTTCGACGCTCGCGGTCGCGGTGGCCGACGACGGCGCGGGCGAGGCCAGGCGCGGCAACGGGCCCGGGAACGGTCTGACGGGGATGCGCGAGCGCGCCGAGAGCCTCGGCGGTACCTTCAACGCGGGGCCGCGCGACGACGGCGGCTTCTTGGTCGAGGCCACGTGGCCGTTGCAGGTGGAGGCGCCGTGATCCGGGTGATGCTGGTGGACGATCAGCGGTTGGTGCGGGCGGGGTTCGCCTCGATCCTCGGCGACGAGGACGACATCGAGCTGGTCGCCGAGGCGAGCAACGGGGCCGAGGCCCTGGAGCTGGCCCGCCGGCACCGTCCCGACGTGGCGCTCATGGACATCCGCATGCCGGACATGGACGGGCTGGAGGCGACCGAGCGGATCGGGCGGGACCCGAAGCTCGACGGCGTCAAGGTGGTGATCCTGACGACGTTCGACGAGGACGACTACGTGTACCGGGCGCTGCGCGCCGGGGCGAGCGGGTTCCTCGTCAAGGACACCGACCCCGACGAGCTGCTCCACGCGATCCGGGTGGTCGCGGCGGGCGAGGCGCTGATCTCGCCGAAGGTGACGCGGCGGCTCATCGGCGAGTTCGCCGGGAGGATCGCCCGGCCGGAGCCGAGCCCGAAGCTGAACGCGCTGACCGAGCGCGAGACCGAGGTGCTCAAACTCGTGGCGACGGGTATGAGCAACGACGAGATCGCCGGGAGCCTGTTCCTCTCCCCCGCGACGGCGAAGACGCACGTCAGCCGCATCATGTCGAAGCTCTCGGCGCGCGACCGGGCGCAGCTCGTGGTCACCGCGTACGAGTCGGGCCTGGTGCGGCCCACCTGGACCGACGGCGAATCGTAGGCGGGCGCCGCCGCGACGTGGACGGCGGCGTGCGACCGGGGAGGTACGCCCGGAAGCGTCCTGACGCCTGGGGTGTACGGCGATCTCGGTTGCTGAGGTGATGCGGCCGGGGCCGCCTGTCGCCCATAGTCGTCGGCATGGAACCACACCTTGCCGCAAAGCCCTCCGCGATGGCGCGGCTGTCCGGTTGGACGCAGCGCCGCCCCCTCATCGCGCTTTTCATCTGGGTCCTCGTGTTCGCCGGCGCCATCGGGGCGTCCGCCGCGGTCGGCTCGGCCTTCGAAGACGACAACACCATGCCCGGCACCGAATCGCAGGAGCTGTCCGACCTGCTCGACGAGCGCGCGCCCGACGCGAACGACAGCACCGTGCAGGTCGTCTTCGCCGCCGACGACGTGGCGGCCGAACGGACCCGCATCGAGGGCTTCCTCGCCGACCTGGCCGACGAGCCCGGGATCGCGGGCGTGAACGACCCCTTCGCCGAGTACGGGGCCGTCAGCGAGGACGGCACGGTCGGCTATGCCACCGCGGTCTTCGACGGGACCACCGCGCAGGCCGGCGACCTGATCGCCAAGGCCGAGGCGGCCTCGGGCGACGGCGTGGCGTTCGCGCTCGGCGGCGACGCCGTTCGCGAGGCCGGTGAAGGCGGCGGCGGCGCGGCCGAGGGCATCGGGATGCTCGCGGCGCTGGTGATCCTCGTGCTCATGTTCGGGTCCCTGCTGGCCGCGAGCGTCCCGCTCATCACCGCGGTCTTCGCCGTGGGCACCGCGTTCTGCCTGTCGATGCTGGTATCGCATGTGGTCACACTGCCGACGTTCCTGGCACCGATCATGTTCCTCATCGGCTTCGGCGTCGGCGTGGACTACGCGCTGCTGATCTTCGCCCGCTTCCGCTCCGAGCTGATGGGCGGCGCGAGCCGCAAGGCGGCCGCCGCGACGGCGCTCGACACCGCCGGCCGCTCGGTGCTGTTCGCCGGCTCGGTGGTCATCGTGGCGCTCATGGGCCTGTTCGCGCTCGGCCTGGGCTCGCTCCAGGCGGTCGCCATCGCGGTGGCGCTCACCGTCCTCGTGACGATGCTCGCTTCGGTGACGCTGCTCCCGGCGCTGCTGGCCCTGTTCGGCAGGCGGATCGAGCGGTCCGTGCGCAAGAGGGCCGCCAAGGCGAGGCGCGCGCCCGGCTCGCGCTGGGTGGGCTGGTCGCGGTTCGTGGAGCAGCGCGCCTGGCTCGCGATCATCATCGTGACGGCCGGACTCGCCGCGCTCGCGGCGCCGCTGGCGGACCTGCGCCTGGGCTTCGCCGACGCGGGCACCGACGCGGAGGGCACGACCGGCCGCGAGGCGTACGACCTGCTCTCCGAGGGATTCGGGGAGGGCTTCAACGGCCCGCTCATGGTCGTCACCGACGGCACCGAGGCCGAGGCGACCGCCGCGTACACCGCCATCGACGCGCTCGACACGGTCGAGCAGGTGTCGCCGCCGTTCCCGATCGGCGCGGACCTGTGGATGTCCACCGTGGTCGGCACCGCCGGGCCGGCCGACGAGGCCACCGTCGACCTCGTCCACGAACTGCGCGACGACGTGCTGGACGAGGTCGAGGGCGAGCAGCTGGTCGGCGGCTCGACGGCCGCCGCGATCGACTTCAGCGACATCATGATCGAGAAGGCGCCGCTGTTCCTGCTGTTCGTGGTGGGACTGTCCCTCCTCCTGCTGATGGTCGTGTTCCGCTCGATCCTGATCCCGGTCAAGGCCGCGATCCTCAACCTGCTGACGATCGGCGCGAGCCTCGGCGTGGTCGCGTGGATCTTCCAGGAGGGCGCGTTCGGCGTCCCGGCGGGCCCGGTCGAGGCGTTCGTGCCGGTGATGGCGTTCGCGATCATCTTCGGCCTGTCGATGGACTACGAGGTGTTCCTCATGTCGCGGATGCGGGAGGAGTACCTGCGCACGGGCGACGCCCGGGACGCGGTCCGCCGCGGTCTGGCCTCCACGGGCGGCGTGGTGACCGCCGCGGCGGCGATCATGATGGCGGTCTTCGGATCGTTCATCCTCGACGACGCGCGCCTGCTCCAGCAGTTCGGCATCGGCATGGCGGTGGCGATCTTCATCGACGCGTTCGTCATCCGCTGCCTGCTGGTCCCGGCGATCATGAAGGTCATGGGCCGGGCGGCCTGGTGGATGCCGAAGGGCCTCGACAAGGTCCTGCCGCACCTGACCGTCGAACCCGAGCCCGAGCCGCAGCGGGCCGCTCGGGAACCGGTCGAGGTCCACTGACCGAAACGGGAAACCGTTGCGGCCCCGGCGCATCGCGCCGGGGCCGCAACGGGCTTCAGGCTAGGAGACCGAGATACCGAACGACAGCGTATTCGACCTGTTCCATGTCCTCCCGATTCAGAAAATCGACGAGGTCGCCGGTGACGTACTGCGTGTCGATGGTCCGCATCTGGTCGACCAGCATCCGAGTCGATCGTCCCGCGACCACCGCTTCGGGACGGAAGGCCGACGCCTGCGCGCTGGTGGAGGTCGGGACGACAGTGACGGTGCTCCAGCGCTCATGCTGGGCGCTCAACATCAGACCGAGGCGCCTACCGCGCTGCTCGTGACCGCGTTTGGCATCGCCGAAGTCGACGGGATAGACCGCGCCACGGATCACCGGTCGGTGTCCTTGCGAGAAGCGACGACCACATCGGTGCCGACGACGCGAATATTGCCGTCTTCGTCGTATTCCCAGGCATCGGGCTCGTCCGAGAGGTCCTCAAGTGCCAGGCGCGCCATGTCGGCGCGCGCCTGCTCCTCCCAGGCGAGCCGTTCGAGGCTGCGCAGGCCTCGACGAAGCACGTCAGAGGTGCTCTCGCCTTCGCGCTTGAAATGTTCGATGATCCGTTCGTCATCGTCCGTGGGCCGGAATCCGATAGCCATGCCCCTGATTGTACAACATTTGTCGAACACGCTGGTGGCGCTCTTGTCGCGTCGTCGTACTCAAGACCGCTGAGCGGCGACGAAGGGGCCCGCGTCGACGCGGGCCCCTGTCGCCTCGGCTACTTCGGTGCCGACCAGGCCTTCCAGGCTTCGACCTGCTCGCGCACCTGCGCGAGCTGGTCGGCCACGGCCTTGGGGCCCGTGGAACCCGGGGTCGTGCGGCCCGCCAGCGCGCCGTCGACGGTGAGGACTTCCTTCACCGACGCGTCCAGGTGCTCGGAGAGGCCCGGCAGGTCCTCGTCGGCGATCTCGTGCAGTTCGATGCCCCGCGCCTCGCAGTGGGCCACGCAGGCCCCCGCGATCTCGTGGGCGCCGCGGAACGGGACGCCCTTGCGCACCAGCCAGTCCGCGATCTCCGTGGCGAGGCTGAAGCCCTTCGGGGCGCTCGCGCGCGGGACCTCGACGTTGAAGACCATGGTCGCGACCATCCCCGTCACGGCCGGGAGCAGGAGCGCCAGGTTGTCGAGCGAGTCGAAGACCGGCTCCTTGTCCTCCTGGAGGTCCTTGTTGTACGCGAACGGCAGCCCCTTCAGCGTCACCAGGAGACTCGTCAGGTTGCCCACCAGGCGACCGGACTTGCCCCGCGCGAGCTCGGCGACGTCCGGGTTCTTCTTCTGCGGCATGATCGAGGAGCCCGTGGAGAACGCGTCGTCCAGCGTCACCCAGCCGAACTCCTGGCTCGACCAGAGGATGACCTCCTCCCCCAGGCGGGAGAGGTGGACGCCGATCATGGAGCAGACGAAGAGCAGCTCGGCCGCGAAGTCGCGGTCGGCCACGCCGTCGAGCGAGTTGGCGGCGGGCCTGTCGAAGCCGAGGTCCTCGGCGACCGCGACCGGATCCAGCGGCAGGGACGAGCCGGAGAGCGCACCGGAGCCCAGCGGCGAGACCGCCGCCCGCTTGTCCCAGTCCCGCAGCCGTTCCAGGTCGCGCAGGAAGCCCTGCGCGTGCGCCAGCAGCTGGTGGCCCAGCGTGATCGGCTGCGCGTGCTGGAGGTGCGTCATGCCCGGCGCGGGCGCCTCCACCAGGCCGGCGGCCTGCTCGGCCAGCGCGCTCACGAGGTCGTGGAGGTCGGCGGCCAGGCCGCGCGCGTGGTCGCGGCAGTACAGGCGCAGGTCCGTGGCGATCTGGTCGTTGCGGCTGCGCCCGGCGCGGAGCTTGCCGCCGAGTTCGCCGAGGCGCTCGACCAGGCCGCGCTCCAGCGCGGTGTGGACGTCCTCGTCGGCGACCGTGCCGGTGAACGCGCCCGAGGCCACGTCGTCGGCGAGGGCGTCCAGGGCGGACAGCATCCGGTCCAGTTCGGACTCGGTCAGGAGCCCCGCGCGGTTGAGCACGCGCGCATGGGCTTTCGAGGCCTTGATGTCGTACGGGGCCAGCCGCCAGTCGAAGCCGATCGAGGCGTTCAGGGCTTCGAGGGCGGCGGCGGGGCCGCCCGAGAAGCGGCCCCCCCACAGTTTCGCCATTACTCGGCCTCGGCCTTGATCCGCTCGTTCCGGGCGGCGGCGAGCTTCGACGGGAGGCTCCACAGCTCCACGAAGCCGCGCGCGTTCGACTGGTCGAAGGTGTCGCCCTCGTCGTAGGTGGCCAGGTCGAAGTCGTACAGGCTGGTCTCCGAGCGCCGGCCGGTGACGGTGGCCTTGCCCGCGTGGAGGGTCAGCCGGACCTCGCCGGTGACGTAGGTCTGCACGTCGTCGATGAACGTCTCGAGGCTCTGCTTCAGCGGGGAGAACCAGAGGCCGTCGTAGACGAGCTCGCCCCACCGCTGGTCGACCGTGCGCTTGAACCGGGCCTGCTCCCGCTCGACGGTGACGTTCTCGAGCTCCATGTGCGCGGCGATGAGCGCGATGCCCGCCGGGGACTCGTAGACCTCGCGGGACTTGATGCCCACGAGCCGGTCCTCGACCATGTCGATCCGGCCCACGCCCTGCGCGCCGGCCCGCTGGTTGAGCTCCTGCACGAGCGCGAACGCGGACTTCTTCACGCCGTCGATGGCGACCGGCTTGCCGGAGACGAAGGTGATGACCACTTCGTCGGCGTCCCGCTCGACGGCCGGGTCCTGGGTGTAGTCGTAGATGTCCTCGATCGGACCGTTCCAGATGTCCTCCAGGAACCCGGTCTCGACGGCCCGGCCCCACAGGTTCTGGTCGATCGAGTACGGGGACTTCTTGGTCACGTCGATCGGGAGGCCCTTCTCCTCCGCGAACGCGATGGCCTTGTCCCGGGTCCAGGCGAAGTCGCGGGCGGGCGCGACGACCTTGAGGTGCGGGGCGAGGGCGGCGAGGCCGGCCTCGAAGCGCACCTGGTCGTTGCCCTTGCCGGTGCAGCCGTGCGAGACGATCGTCGCGCCGTGCTTCTCGGCGGCGGCCACGAGGTGCTTCACGATGAGCGGCCGGGAGAGCGCGGAGACCAGCGGGTAGCGGTCCATGTAGAGCGCGTTGGCGGCGACGGCCGGGAAGCAGTACTCGGCGGCGAACTCCTCGCGCGCGTCGACGATCTCCGCGGCCACGGCGCCGCAGCCGAGGGCCCGCTCCTTGATGACGTCCATGTCCTCGCCGTCCTGGCCGACGTCGATGGCCACGGCGATGACCTCGGCGTCGAGCTGCTCGGCGAGGTACGGAATGGCGACGGACGTGTCGAGGCCGCCGGAGTAGGCGAGCACTACTTTCTCGGTCATTTGGTGTTCTCCTTGGCAGTTTTCAAAGGCTCGGGCTCAGTGGTGGCGGCGTGGTACGGGTCCGGCGCTTTTCCGGCCCAGTGCAGCATCTGCTCGGCTACCTCGCGGCCGGTGACGCCGTCGCGGGCGATCACGGCGATCGTGTCGTCCCCTGCGATGGTGCCGATGACGTCCGCGAGGCCCGATCGGTCGATCGCGCTGGCGAGGTACTGGGCCGCGCCCGGCGGGACCCGCAGGACGGCCATGTTGGCCGAGTGGTCGGCGCCGACGAGCAGTTCGCGCAGGAGGCGCTGGAGCCGGTCGGGGGCGGCCTCCGCGTCGCGAAGGGGCCGTTCGCCTTCGGCGAAGATCGAGTAGACCGCGCCGCCGCCGTCGGTGCCGCGGACCTTGACCGCGCCGAGTTCTTCGAGGTCGCGCGAGAGCGTGGCCTGGGTGGCCTCGATGCCGTCGGCGGCGAGGAGGTTCGCCAGTTCGGTCTGCGAGCGGATGGCGCGGGTGGAGATCAGCTCGACGATGCGGGCCTGCCGCGCCGCTTTGGTGGTCGGTTGGTTCATCGGCGTTCACTCCGGTTCGGGGAAGGCGAGCGCAGCGAGCCGGCTTGGCCACAGTGGGCGCGCAGCGCCCACCATGTCGGGTGGGGGCGGGCGACGGGCGGGCGCGACGGGTGTGGGCTCATGACGGCTCTCCCACGAGCCGGGCGAGGAGCGCCTTCTGGGCGTGGAGCCGGTTCTCGGCCTGGTCGAACACCCGCGACCGGGGGCCGTCCATGACCTCGTCCGTGATCTCCTCGCCCCGGTGGGCCGGGAGGCAGTGGAGGACGATCGCGTCGTCGGCCGCGTGGGCGAGCAGGTCGCCGTTGAGCTGGTACGGGCGCAGCTCGGCGAGGCGCTGCTCGCCGTCGGTCATGCCCATCGAGACCCACGCGTCGGTGGAGACCACGTCCGCGCCCGCCACGGCCTCGACCGGGTCGGCGGTGACGGTGACCGATCCGCCGGTGGCGGCGTTGATCGCGGCGGCGCGGGCCAGGACCTCGTCCGCGGGCCGGTAGCCCTCGGGGGCGCCGATCCGGACGTGCATCCCGGCCATCGAGCAGGCGATGACGGTGGAGTTGCCCATGTTGAACGCGGCGTCGCCGACGTAGGCGAGGGTCGTGCCCTTGAGCGGCCGGTGCTCGGCGACGGTCTGGAGGTCGGCGAGGAGCTGGCAGGGGTGCCAGCCGTCGGTGAGGGCGTTGACGACCGGGACGCTCGCGTGGGCGGCGAGCTCTTCGATCCGGTCGTCGCCGAAGGTGCGGATCACGATGGCGCTGACGTACCGGGAGAGGACCCGGGCGGTGTCGGCGACGCTCTCGCCGCGGCCGAGCTGGGTGGACTGGGCGTCGATCACGACCGAGTGGCCGCCGAGCTCGGCGATGCCGATGTCGAAGGACAGCCGGGTCCGGGTGGAGGGCTTCTCGAAGACGACCGCGACGGACTTGGGGCCCGCGAGCGGGCGGTAGCCGTGGCGGTCGGCCTTCAGTTTCGCGGCGAGGTCGAGGATGTCGGCCTGCTGCGCGACGGTGAGGTCGTCGTCTTTGAGGAAGTGCGGCGTGTTCGGCTGGGCCGAGTGCTTGACGGTCACGGTCGACCTCCAGGGGCGGAAACGACGGCGTCGAGGGCTTCGATGAGCTTGTCGCAGAAGGCGTCGAGCTCGGCCCGGGTGATGGTGAGCGGCGGGGCGATCCGGATCGTGTCGGGCCGGGGGGCGTTGGCGAGGACGCCGAGGCCGATGAGGTGCTCGACCGCCTCGGCGGCGACCGGCTCGGCGAGGGCGATGCCCCGCCACAGGGCCTGGCCCCGGATCTCGGTGACCCGCGGGTCGGCGGCGAGCCGGGCGTCGAGGTGCTCGCCGAGGGCGAGGACGTTCTCGAGGAGGTGCTCGCGTTCGATCGTGTCGATCACCGCGAGGGACGCGGCGCACGCGATCGGGTTGCCGCCGAAGGTGGAGCCGTGCACGCCCTTGGCGAAGAGCGCGGCGGTCGCGTCGGTGGCGAGGACCGCGCCGATCGGGACGCCGCCGCCGAGGCCCTTCGCGAGGGTCACGACGTCGGGCACGACGCCTTCGGCGTGGTGGGCGAACCAGGCGCCGGTGCGGCCGAAGCCGGACTGGATCTCGTCGAGGACGAGCAGGGCGTTGCTGGAGGCAGTGATCTCCCTGGCGGCCTTGAGGTATCCGGCGGGTGCGGGCATGACGCCGGTCTCGCCCTGGGTCGGTTCGATGAAGCAGGCGGCCACGGTGTCGTCCACAGCGGACTTCAGGGCGTCGGCGTCGCCGTAGGGCACGAACGCGACGTCCCGCCCGAAGGGCCCGAAGGCGTCGCGGATCGCGGCCTTGCCGGTGATCGAGAGGGCGCCGAGGGTCCGGCCGTGGAAGCCGTTGTCGGTGGCGACGATCTTGGTGCGCCCGTTGGCGTTCCCGTGGAGGATCGCGAGCTTCAGGGCGGCCTCGTTGGCCTCGGCGCCCGAGTTGCACAGGAAGACCTTGCCGGGGTTGCCCCACAGTTCGAGGAGCTTCTCGGCGAGTTCGACCTCCTTCTCGTGCAGGAAGAGGTTCGAGCTGTGGGCGAGCCGGGCGGCCTGGTGGCTCACGGCCTCGACCAGCGCGGGGTGGTTGTGCCCCAGGCTGGAGACGGCGATGCCGCCGATCATGTCGAGGTAGGCGTTGCCGTCGACGTCGGTGACGGTGCGGCCCTCGCCCTCGCGGAGGGCGACGGGCGGGAGGCCGTAGTTGCCCATCAGGGCGGCGGCGTACCGGGTCTTGATCTGCTCGGAGTAGGTCATTTCGCCTCCACGACCATGGTGCCGACGCCGTCGGAGGTGAAGATCTCCAACAGGGTCGAGTGGGGGACGCGCCCGTCGATGACGTGCGCCTGGGGGACGCCGCCCTTGACCGCCCGCAGGCAGGCCTCCATCTTCGGGACCATGCCCGACTGGAGGGAGGGCAGGAGGCCGGCGAGCCGGTCGGTGGTGATCTGCCGCAGCAGGGAGTCCTTCTCCGGCCAGTTCTCGTAGAGCCCCTCGACGTCGGTGAGGACGATGAGCTTCTGCGCGCGGAGGGCTTCGGCGAGCGCGGCGGCGGCGGTGTCGGCGTTGAGGTTGTAGAGGACGCCGTCGTGGTCGAGCGCCACAGTGGAGACCACGGGGATGCGGCCGGCGTCGATGAGGTCGTCGATCGCCGCGGTGTTCACGGAGGCGACGTCGCCGACGCGGCCCACGTCGACCCGTTCGCCCTCGACCTCGGCCCACCGCCGCTTGGCGGTGAACAGCTGGGCGTCCTCGCCGGACATGCCGACCGCGAAGGGACCGTGGTTGTTGATGAGCCCCACCAGTTCCCGGCCGACCTGGCCGACCAGGACCATCCGGACCACGTCGGCGGCCTCGGGGGTGGTGACGCGCAGGCCGCCCTTGAACTCGGAGGCGATGTTCAGCTTGGCGAGCATGGCCGAGATCTGCGGGCCGCCGCCGTGCACGACGACGGGCTTGATGCCGACGTAGTGCAGGAACACCATGTCGGCCGCGAACGCGGCCTGGAGCTCGGGGTTGATCATGGCGTTGCCGCCGTACTTGACCACCACGATGGAACCGGTGAACCGCTGGAGCCACGGGAGCGCCTCGATGAGGGTCTCGGCCTTGCCCAGGGCGGACTGCAGGTGCGGTGCGAGATCGGCGTAGCCGTTGTCGGCGAAGCTCATCGGCGTTGACTCCGGTTCGGGGTGGACGAGCGAAGCGAGTCGGCTGGGCGGGGTGACGAGTGTGGGCTCATGTCGAATATGCCGAATTCTCGTGGACGTAGTCGTGGGACAGGTCGTTGGTCCAGATCGTGGCCGAGGCCGCGCCGTTGTGGAGTTCGACGTCGATCGCCACGTCGCGGCCCGTGAGGTCGACGAGGTCGCGGCTCTCGCCCGCGGCGCCGGCCTTGCAGATCCACACGCCGTTCACGGCGACGTCGACCGCGTCGGCGTCGAAGGGGGCCTTGGAGACGCCGACGGCCGCGAGGATCCGGCCCCAGTTCGGGTCGGAGCCGAAGAGGGCGGTCTTGACGAGGTTGTCGCGGGCGACGCACCGGGCGACCTCCACGGCGTCGTCCTCGGTCGCCGCGCCGGAGACGGTGATCGCGACGTCCTTCGTGGAGCCCTCGGCGTCGCTCAGGAGCTGGCGCGCGAGGTCCTTGCACAGGTCGGTGAGGGCCGCGGTGAACTCGTCCGCGTCGGCCTCGACGCCGGAGGCGCCCGACGCGAGGAGGAGCACGGTGTCGTTGGTGGACATCGAGCCGTCGGAGTCGAGCCGGTCGAACGAGTAGCGGCAGGCCGTGCCCAGCGCGGCGTCGGCGAGCGGTCCGTCGATCACGGCGTCGGTGGTGAGGACGACGAGCATCGTCGCGAGGCCGGGGGCGAGCATGCCCGCGCCCTTCGCGATCCCGCCGACGGTCCAGCCCGCCGGGCCGGTGATCGATGCGTGCTTGGCGACGGTGTCGGTGGTCATGATCGCGGTGGCGGCGGCCTCCCCGCCGTCGGCGGCGAGCGCGGCCGCGGCGGCCTCGACGCCGGGCAGGAGCTTGTCCATCGGCAGCTGCTCGCCGATGAGCCCGGTCGAGCAGACCGCGATCTCGACGGCGCCGCAGCCGAGGACCTCGGCGGTCTTCTCGGCGGTGGCGTGGGTGTTCTGGAAGCCCTCGGCGCCGGTGCAGGCGTTCGCGCCGCCGGAGTTGAGGATGACGGCCTTGACCTTGCCGTAGGTCAGGACCTGCTGCGACCACTTGACCGGGGCGGCCTTGACGCGGTTCCCGGTGAAGCGCCCGGCGGCCACCTGGAGCGGGCCCTCGTTGACGACGAGCGCCACGTCCGGCCTGCCGGAGGCCTTGAGCCCGGCGGTGACGCCGGAGGCCGTGAAGCCCTTGGGGGTCGTGACCGTCACGGCGCCACTCCGTTCACGGTGAGGCCCGCGGCCTCGGGGAGGCCGAGCATGAGGTTCGCGCACTGCACGACCTGCGCGGCCGCGCCCTTGCCGAGGTTGTCGATCGCCGCGGTGACGATGATCCGGCCCGAGTCCTTGTCGACCGCGCCCTGGAGCTGGACGGCGTTGGTGCCGTAGGTCGCGGCGGTCGAGGGCCACTGGCCTTCCCGCAGGACGTGCACGAAGTGCTCGCCGTCGTAGGCCTTGGCCAGCGCGGCCCGCACGTCGCCCGCGTCGAGCTCGGCGGTCGCCTTGGCCGTCACGGTGGCGATGATGCCGCGCGGCATCGGGGCCAGCAGCGGGGTCATCGAGAGGGAGGCCGCGCCGGAGGCCTGCTTGATCTCGGGGACGTGCTGGTGCGCGCCCACCTTGTACGGGCTCATGGAGCCCATGACCTCGCTGGCGAGGAGCTGCTTCTTGGGGGCGTTCCCGGCCCCGGAGGTGCCGGAGGCGGCGACGACCACGACGTCCTCGGCCGCGGCGATCCCCGCGTCCAGGAGGGGCCGCAGCGCGAGGATCGTGGCGACGGCGTAGCAGCCGGTCGCGGCGACCCGGGTCGCGGCGGCGATCCGCTCGCGCTGGCCGGGCAGTTCGGGCAGGCCGTAGGTCCAGGTTCCGGCGTGGGGGCCGGGGTAGTAGGCCTCCCAGGCGGCGGCGTCTTCGAGTCGGTGGTCCGCGCCGAGGTCGACGATCTTCTGGTCGGCCGGGAGCTGGGCGGCGAGCGCGGCCGACTGGCCGTGCGGGAGGGTCATGATCACCAGGTCGGCCTCGGCGAAGGCCTCCGGGGTGGTCGGGGTGAAGCGTCGGTCGCCGTACGCGGTGAGGTGGGGGTGGACCGCGGTGATGAACTCACCGGCGTTGCTGTGCGCGCCCGCGGCGACGACGTCGAGCTGCGGGTGGTCGGCGAGCAGCCGCAGCACCTCGCCCCCCGCGTAGCCGCTGGCGCCGGCCACGGCGACCTGGTACGTCACTGGAAACCTCCGTCTTGAATGACTATGCAGAGAACTGTATCAGCATTCAAGTCGGACGGGAACGCCTGTTCCGGTGTGTGGGACGTGACTATCGCCCCTGTTCACGGGCGAAGATGGCGGCCTGGACGCGGCTGGTGAGGCCGAGTTTCGCGAGCACGCGGGTGACGTGGGATTTGACCGTGGCCTCGGCCATCCCGAGTTCGGCGGCGATCTCGGCGTTCGACATCCCCTCGCCGATGAGCGCGAGGACCTCGGTCTCGCGCGGGGTCAGGCTCGCCAGTCCGGCGTGGTCGACCGCGATCGGGGCGTAGGCGGGGCGCGAGCGCGCGAACTCGGCGATGAGGCCGCGCGTGACCGCCGGGGAGATGAGGCCGTCGCCGCGCGCGATCGTGCGCACGGCCTCGACGAGCGTCTCGGCGTCGGCGTCCTTGAGCAGGAAGCCGCTCGCACCCGCGCGCAGGGCGTCGAAGACGTTCGCGTCCTCGCCGTAACTGGTGAGGACGAGGACGTCGGCGGCGCCGCGCAGCTCGGCGGCGGCCGCGATGCCGTCCTTGCGGGGCATGCGCACGTCCATGACGACCACGTCCGGGGACAGTGCCCTCGCGAGGTCGACCGCCTCCACGCCGTCCGCGGCCTCCCCGACCACCTCGATGTCGTCCGCGCTGTCGAGCAGCATGCGCAGGCCCGCGCGCACCGCGGCGTGGTCGTCGGCGAGCAGGACGGAAATCATCGGTGTTCACTCCGTTTCGGGGAAGGCGAGCGCGCGGCGACGGGACCGTCAACGCGGGATCAGGTTCGGGAAGCGGCGGGCGGGAGGCTCGGCCGGCGGCGCGAGGTCGTCGGGACCGCCCGTCGGGATCTCCGCGTGGACGCGCCACCGGCGGCCCTCGGGTCCGGCCCGCACCTTGCCGCCCAGGAGGCGGACCCGCTCGGTCATGCCGACCAGTCCCGCTCCCCCGCTCGGCACGAGGTCGGTTCCCGGGCGCACCGCGTTCGCGACCTCGACGGTGACCCGGTCGTCCCCGTAGCGGATCGCGACGGCGGCGTCCGAACCGTATTTGAGCACGTTCGTCAGCGCCTCCTGGACGACCCGGTAGGCGGTGAGCTCGACCTCGCCCGGCAGGGCCCGCACCGGTCCCTCGGTCGTGAAGTCCACTTTGAGGCCGACCGCCCGCATGCGCTCGACCAGCTCGGGCACCTGGTCGAGCCGGAACGACGCCAGCTCCTCGCCCTCCCCCGTCCCGTTCTCCGCGGCGCGCAGGAGGCCGATGATGCGCCGCAGCTCGGCCAGGCCCTCGACGCTGGAGGAGCGGATCGCCGCGACCGAGGTCCGCATCGTCTCGGCGTCGAGGTCCTTGCGGGCCTGGAGGGCCGTGGACTGGAGGGCGATCGCCGACAGGTAGTTGGCGACGGTGTCGTGCAGCTCGCGCGCCATCAGGGTGCGCTCGCGCAGCACGGCCTCGCGGCGGCGCACGTCCGCCAGCCGCGCGGTCTGCTCGGCCCGCTCGGCCTCCAGCATCGCCCGCTCGTGGGCTTGGCGCACGATGACGCCCGTGAACACCGGCGAGGCCGTGACCAGCGCGGCGATCGCCAGCGAGCTGATCACCGAGGCGGCCCTGCCGTCCGTGACCGCGACGTAGACGCCCACCGCGAGCACGACCGCCACCACCGCGGGCATCATGATCGCGAGCCCGCGCCGGGAGCCGTAGCGGGCGTACGAGTACAGGTTGTCGGTGAAGACGAACACGACCGCCAGCGAGAACCCGATCGCGAACTCCGTGCCGAAGCCGAGGACGCCCAGCGCGAGCGTGACGCCGGGCCGGGCGCGCCGCAGCACGACGCCGGTGCAGACCAGGAGCAGCGGCACGTACCGCACCCGGTCGGGCACCTCGATGCCGAACCGCTCGTAACTGCCGAGCGCGAGCAGCGACGCCCCCGCGAAGAACAGGAGGACGGCGGCGATCACATCACCGCGATGGACGCGGCTGAGGAGGCTGGACGGGCGCGGCGGGCTCATGTTCCCATCCCATCATGCCCGGCGCGGTGCGGCCTCGGTCTGGATGCCTAACCACGCCTCCGACTTTGGTCGGACCCGCCGCGTTCGGGTCGGCCGCGTCGGCCCTGCGGGGCCGGGCCCTCCGGCCGCGGCGGTCGCCGCGGTGACCGCCTACGTCAGAATCCGGCCGCCAGGCCGATGATCCAGGACGGGTCGTCGGGGGGGTAGGACGTCGGCCAGTCCTCGATCTCGTTGACGGCGGCCCCGATCATCGCGACGGCGAAGACGTAGTACGCGATCCAGAAGAGGGTCGCCGCGACCCCGATCCACCCGAGGACGATCCCGGCGGTGGCCATGCCGTCGCCGCCGTCGCCGGACTCCCGGATCTGGCGCTTGGCGACCATGCCGAAGATGATGCCGAGGACTCCCACGATCGAGCACACGCCGACGATGCCGCAGACCATCGCGGCGATCGCCATCCCGTTCGTGGGGCGCGGCGGCGGGAACCGGTACGGCGCGTATCCGTACGGCGGGTACGGCACGTAGGGCGGCGGGGCCTGGTACGGCTGGTACGGATTGGGGTCGGGCGTGGACATGGGGCACCTCTCGAACGAACCGGGCTCGCCCCCTCAGCTTAGGGGCGCCGCGCTCATGCGCGGTGTCCCGCAGCGGTCCGCGCGTGCTCGGCCGCCGCTCGCGCGGCCCGCTCGCGGTCGAGCAGGGGCGTCATCGCCCACCAGGTGAGCGCGGCCACGGCCCAGCCGAGGGCGGCGCCGGCGATCGTGTCGGTCAGCCAGTGCGCGTGCTGCCAGTTCCTGGCGAGCATCATCGCGATCGTCAGCACCGCGCCGATCGGCCACCAGAACTTCAGGTGCCGGGCCGGGATCGCCACGGCGGCGATCACCACCACGAACGCGGCCATGCGCGCCGCATGGCCCGAGGGGAAGGCCAGCGAGGCGGTCTCGACCATGATGTCCGCCGGGCGCGGGCGGGCGGAGAGGGTCTTGAGCAGGTCGACCACGAGCGCGGTCACCGCGACGGCGGCGCAGGCGAAGACCGCCGAGCGCCAGCGCCGCATCAGCAGCAGCGCGACGGCCGCGGCCGCCAGCACGAGCAGGCCGGACTGGGCGCCGACGTGGTAGAACAGCTCGGCCGCCTGCCACGCCGGTCCCTCGGCGGGGCCGCCGACGAGGCCGTTCCACCAGTCGTCGACGTCTTGCCACGGCGGGGCGTCCGGGTCGGCGCGGATCCAGAGGGCGTCGCCGAGCACGCCCAGCGGGATCGCGATCGCCAGGATCAGCGCGAGCCTGGACTTCGGAAAGCCGTTGGGCGTCATGGGCGGCATCGTATCGGAGGCGCCGATCCGGGCCGCGGGCCGTCAGCGCGCCTAGTAGGTCGTCGAGTAGGAGCTGGCGGCCGAAGTGACCGCGACGATGACGACGACGAAGTAGAGGATCCAGAAGATGGTGAAGGCGATCCCGATCCAACCGAGGACGACCCCGGCCTTGGCGAGCGGGCGGCCGATGCCCATCCCCATCTCGATCTGCCGCTGCGCGCTCTTGCCGAGGACCAGCGGGATGACGCCGAGCGGGGTGGTGCAGAACAGGACGCCGCAGACGAGGGCGGCGACGGCCTTGCCGTTGATCTCGACGCCGGCCTGCTGCGGCGCGTACTGCTGGGCCATCGGCATCCCGGGCGGGGGCGGCATGCCCGGAGGCGGCGGAGCGGAGGGCTGCGATTGCTGTCCGTAAGGGTCGTAGGTCATGGCGGATCCTCGGGCTCGATGGGGCGCTGATGTGAAGCACCGTAGCACCGTGTCTCAACAGAAGGGCCAGTCGCAGTCCTCGGTCGTCGGGACCTCCGTCGACGGCGGTTCGGAGCTGGGCTCCGGCTCGGGTTCCTCAGTGGTCGGATCGGGCTCCGGCGCTTCGCTGGTCTCGGGCGCCGAGGGCGACTCCGACTCGGTCGGGGACGGGGACTCGCCGGCGCCGCAGGCGTCCTCGTCGGGGTTGGCCCGGCAGTACTCGCTGCCGGGGTCGATCCGGCCGTCGTCGTCGGCGATGCCGTCGGTGAGGTCCTCGCCCGCCCCCGAGGCGCCCGGCAGCTGCTCCGGCTCGTAGTCGTGCACCTCGATGGCGGTGTCGATGAGGTTGCGCCACAAAGGCAGGCCACCGTCGCCGGCCGCCGCGCCGTCGGCCCACGCGGCGACGCTCAGCTGCGGGATGGCGCCGACGAACCAGGACTGGGTGGTCGTGCCGTGGTAGTCGGCGGCGACGCCGAAGTAGTCGCGGTCCTCGATGGCCTCGCTCGCGCCGAGGCCGAGGAACTGGAGGTCCTGCGCGGTGGTCTCGGCGAGGGCCCGGTCGGTGCGGACGCCCTCGCCGGGCTCGACCGTCGCGTCGTCGGTGTCGATGACGCGGTCGATGAAGTGGGTCTCGGCGTGGACGCCGCCCGAGGCGATCGTCGCGTAGACGCTCGCCATGTCGACGACGCTCACGGGGTAGACGCCGAGGTCGGCGGCCTCGAGACCGTCGTACTCCCCTGCCGCGAGGTCGCGGACGGCGCCTTCCGCGTCGGTGACGGCGGTGAGCCCCATGCCTTTGCCGGTGTCGAGGACCGCCTCGACGCCGTACTGCTCGGCGACGGCGTCCATGGCGGCGGCGTGGGAGTCCTGCACGGCCGCGGCGAGGGTGACGTCGGCGTCGTCGCCGCGCCACCAGGACTCGATGGAGGCGCCCGCTTCGAGCGCGGTCGCGGCGGTGACCATGTCGAACACCGACAACGGCGGATGCGGTGCGGCCGGGCCGATCTGGTCGACGCCCGTGGCGCCCTCCGCGCCGTAGTAGCACCGGACCGCGCCGGTGCCGGGTTCGACGGCGACGACCCCGGCCTCCCCGGGGGTCGCCTCGGCGGCCTCCTGGAGCGCCTTGTCGAGGGTGAGGACGACGCGGAAGCCGTCGGGGCGGGCGGCCGCGTCGTAGAGCTGCTCGGGGGTGAGCCCGTAGCGCGCTTCGAGTTCGGCGTCGATCTGCTCGGCCAGGGCGGGGTGCCGCTCGGCGAAGTCCGCGGGCAGCGACTGCCCGCCCGCGTAGAGGAACGCCGCCTGCGCTTCGCCGCCCGCGCCGGAGGCGTCGTCGGGGAGGTCGCCGAGCACGATCGCGACGCCGAGGACGACCACGAGGCTCACCGCTCCCGCCACGGCCAGGTGCAGCTTGGTGAACGCCACGTCGCCGATCTTGCCGGGCAGGGTGATGCCGAGGGGGAGGGCCGGGGCCGCACGGCGCTTGCCGCTGTAGCCCGGGGTGCGGGCGCCGGCCCGGCGATGGCCGGACGGGTCGCCGTGCGAGCCGGTCCGCCTCCGCCGCCTGCCGACGCGAGAGGGGTTCCCGTTGTTCACACACGTACCTTAAAAGGCGCGGACCATACGGTAAGCCGCGGCTCCGGGCCTACGCCGCGTAACCGTGTGACACGGACATGCGGAACGGGGCGCGGCATCGCCTTCGCGATGCCGCGCCCCGACGGCGGTTCTAGACGCGGATCGAGGCGCCGAAGCGCTCGGCCGCGACCGCCACGGCCGCGTCGCGCACGGCCACGCCCTCCTCGTTGGTGAGCGTCCGGTCGGCCGCGCGCAGCTCCAGCTTGAACGCCAGGGACTTGCGGCCCTCGCCCAGCTTCGCGTCGCGGTAGACGTCGAACAGGTGCAGGTCCTCGAGCAGGTCGCCCGCGCCCTCGCGCAGGGCCGCCTCGACCTCGCCGGCCGGGACCGACTCGGCGACCACGAGGGCCACGTCGATCAAGGTGACCGGGAAGTGCGAGATCACCGGCGCGGGGGCCAGGTCCTGCAGCGGCAGGGCCGAGATCGCCATCTCCATCGCGGCGGTGCGCCGCGGCAGGCCGAGGCGCTCGCAGACCTCCGGGTGCAGCTCGCCGGCGTGGCCGACGACGACGCCGTCCACGCGCAGCGCCGCGCACCGGCCCGGGTGCCACGGCGCGGCCTCGCCTTGGGCCACGTCGAGCGTCACTCCGGAGGCCTCGGCGACGACCTCCGCGGCCTCGATCGCGTCGGCCCAGTCCACGGCCCGCCCGGGCGCGTCGACCCCGGCGGGCACCGCCTGTCCGCACAGGACCGCGGCCACGTGGCGCGGCTGCACCGGCAGGCGCCGGATCGCGGCGGCGACGGCCTCGTCCTCGGGGCGCTTGGCGACCGGCAGCTCGACGACCTCCAGGTCGGTCCAGCCGTCGGCGGGCTGGAAGACCAGGCCCTCCTCGAAGACGGCGAGGTCCCGCGCGCCGCGCGCGAGGTTGAGGCGCACGGCGTTCACCAGGGTCGCGAGGACGGTGGTGCGCAGCAGCGGCGCGGCGTCGTCGAGCGGGTTGAGCACCGCGACGGCCTCGCGCTGCGGGTCCTTCTCGTCCAGGCCGAGCTCGTCCGCGCGGTCGCGGGAGACGAACGGGAACGTGTAGGTCTCGACGAAGCCGTTGTCGGCCAAGGCGCGGGCCACGCGGCGGCGGCGGCGCTGGGCGGCGGTGAGGCCGGTTCCGGCGATCGCGCGCGGCGTCGCCGAGGGGACGTGCGCGTAGCCGTGCAGCCGGACGACCTCCTCGACCAGGTCGGCCGGGTCGGTCAGGTCCGGACGCCACGAAGCGGGCGTGACGGTGAGGACGTCGCCGCCCTCCACCGTGCCCTCCTTGACGATCCCGCCCACGACGGTGCAGCCGGCCGCTTCGAGCATCGACACGACCAGTTCGCGGTCGTAGTCGACGCCGACGGTCCTCGACGGCAGGTCCACCGGCATGACGATCGGCGCGGCCGGTTCGCGGTGGTCGACGTCGGCGACCTCGTCCACGAGCGTGCCGCCGCCGTACTCGACCAGGAGCTCGGCCGCGCGCTGGGCGGCGAGCAGGCTCAGGGCCGGGTCCGCGCCGCGCTCGTAGCGCTTGGAGGCCTCGGAGGTGAGGCGGTGCCGCCGGGAGGTGCGCGCGATCGCCACCGGGTTCCAGTGCGCCGCCTCGATGAGCACGTTGCGGGTGTTCGGCCCGACCTCGGAGGTCTGGCCGCCCATGACGCCGGCCAGCGACAGCGGGCCGGTGCCGTCGCAGATCACCATGTCCTCGGGGTCGAGCATGCGCTCCACGTCGTCGAGGGTCTTCAGGGTCTCGCCGGGCCGGGCGCGGCGCACGACCATGACGTCCTCGAGCGCGTCGCGGTCGAAGGCGTGCAGCGGGTGCCCCAGTTCGAGCATGAGGTAGTTCGTGACGTCCACGGCGAGGCCCAGCGGGCGCATCCCGGCCTGGGCGAGCCGCTTGGCCATCCACTCCGGGGAGGCCGCGTTGGCGTCCACGTCGCGCACCTCGCGCAGCGTGAAGCGGGTGCAGCCGTCGGTCTCCACGCGGACCGGGTACGGCGGGACCTCGGTCGCGGTCGGCTCGGTCGCCTTCGCGGCCGGGTCGGTGAACGCGACGCCGAGGCGGTGGGCGACCTCGCGGGCGATGCCGCGCACCGAGAAGCAGTAGCCCATGTCCGGGGTGATCGCCAGCTCGAAGACGACGTCGTCGAGGCCGACGAGCGGGCGCGCGTCGGCGCCGACCTCGCCGTCGGGGAGGACGATGATGCCCTCGTGGTCGTCGGAGACGCCGAGTTCGCGGGCCGAGCAGATCATGCCGTCCGAGAGGCGGCCGTAGGTCTTGCGGGAGGCGATCCGGAAGCCGCCGGGCAGCTCCGCGCCCGGCAGCGCGACCACGACGAGGTCGCCCTCGCCGAAGTTCCTCGCGCCGCAGATGATCGAGCGCGGCTCGGCCTCGCCGACCTCCACGTGGCAGTGGCGGATCGGCTTCTTGAACTCCGTGAGCTCTTCGATCGAGGCGACGCGGCCGACCACGAGCGGGCCGGTCACGCGCCCGCGCAGGTCGTCGACCTCCTCGACTTCGAGACCGGATTCGACCAGCGCGGCGTCGAGCGCCTCGGTGGTCAGGTCCGGGGGCAGGTCGGCGTACTCGGCGAGCCACGAGACGGGAATCCTCATCGGGTTACTCCTCCACCTTCAGCCCGGTCGGGAACCGGACGTCGCCGTCGATGATGTCGCGCAGGTCGGTGATGCCGTGGCGCAGCATGAGCGCGCGCTCCACGCCCATCCCGAACGCGAAGCCCGAGTAGACGTCGGGGTCGATCCCGCAGGCGCGCAGCACGCGCGGGTTGACCATGCCGCAGCCGCCCCACTCGATCCAGCGGGGGCCGTCCTTGTGCGCGGCGAACCAGACGTCGACCTCGGCGCTCGGCTCGGTGAACGGGAAGTACGAGGGCCGCAGGCGGGTGATCGCGTCGGGCCCGAAGACCGATTTCGCGAAGTGGTCGAGGGTGCCCTTGAGGTCGGCCATGGTGATGCCCTCGTCGACCACGAGGCCCTCGGTCTGGTGGAACACCGGCGAGTGGGTCGCGTCGACCTCGTCGGTGCGGTACACGCGGCCGGGCGCGACCGTGTAGATCGGCGGCTCCTGCGTGAGCATGGTGTGGATCTGCACGGTCGAGGTGTGGGTGCGCAGCACCATGTTCGAGCCGTACTCGCCCTTGCCGTCGGCGATGTGGAACGTGTCCATCATGGTCCGGGCCGGGTGGTCGGGGTGGATGTTGAGGGCGTCGAAGTTGAACCACTCCAGCTCGACCTCGGGGCCCTCGCCGATCGCGTAGCCCATCGCGGCGAACAGGTCGGCGATGCGGTCCATCTGGACGTTGATGGGGTGGCGCGCGCCCTGGCGGCGGCGCGGCGTGCGGGCGGTGACGTCGACGGTCTCCTCGCGGAGGATCCGGGCCGCCTCGGCGGCCTCCAGGATCTCCTTGCGGGCCTCGAACACGGCGGTGATCTCGGCGCGGGCGGCGTTCACGTTGCGGCCGGCCTCGCCGCGCTCCTTGCCGGGGATGGAACCGATCGCCCTGCGGGCCAAGGACACGGGGGCCTTGTCGCCGAGCGTGGCGGATTTGGCGGCGGCCAGTTCCTCAAGGTTCGCGGCGGCTTCGATGGCCGCGGCGGCCTGCTTGACGGCCTCGGCGAGCGCCTCGGGCCGGAGCAGGCCGGCCTCGTTCTCGTTCTCTGTGCTCATGCTGCTTTCTCCTGGCGGGACCATAAGGAGTCTAGAAAAGGCGCGCGGCTCTGCCGCAGCCCGCCAGGGAGCAGTAAGGCGTGGACGACTAGCGCCGCAGCCCGCACCCGGCGGGCTGGATAAATTCGCGGTAGCCGTAAGACATGACGCCATTCTAACTTCCCTCTCGGGAAGCCTGCGAGCCGTTACTCGGCATGCCGCGCCGCCGCACCGGCGGCCGCGCTCACGGCGCGCCGCTGCGCGGCGGCGCTCGCGTAGAGGCACACTCCGGCGGCCACGGCGAGGTTCAGGCTCTCCGCCTTGCCCCAGATGGGGACGCCGACCTTGCGGTGCGCCAGGGCGGCCGTGGCGTCGTCGAGGCCGTGGGCCTCGGAGCCGAACAGCCACACCGTGGGCGCGGCGAGCTCGCCGGCGCCGTCGAGCGCGTACAGGTCGTCCCCTGCGGCGGCGGCCGCCAGGATCTGGGCGTGGTCGAACACGTCCAGGAGGTCGGCGGTGTCGGCCGCGCGGATGACGGGCAGGTGGAACAGGCTCCCGGCCGAGGAGCGCACGCACTTGCCGTTGTACGGGTCGACCGAGTCGGTCCCGAAGACCACGCAGTCGGCTCCGGCGGCGTCGGCCGCGCGCAGCACCGTCCCGGCGTTGCCGGGGTCGGTGATCCCGTGGAGCACCGCGACCAGGTCCGCCCGCTCGGGGAGGCGCTGATCGAGGAACCGGCAGACCGCGACGAGCCCCTGCGGGGCCACGGTCTCGGCCAGCGCGGCCAGGCCCTCGTCGGTGCAGGGGTGCACGTGGGCGCCCGCCGCGACGGCGGCGTCGATCAGGTCCGAGTGGCGCTCGTCGGCGCCGAGGTCGTAGAACAGGTCCTCGACCACGCCAGCGGCGACGGCCTCGCGGACCGCCTGCGGCCCTTCGGCGAGGAACCGCTCGGCCTTGTCGCGGCCGCGGCGGCGCTGCAGCTTCCGGGCGGCGACAACCCGGGACGATCGCGCGGTGAGCGCGTCCGCCCCGGGTCCGTCGGCCATCACGTCTACTGCTCGGCCGGAGCGTTGACGTCCTCGGGGAGGGCCTTGCGGGCGACCTCGACGAGGGCGGTGAACGCCGCCGCGTCGTTGACGGCCAGCTCGGCGAGGATCTTGCGGTCGACCTCGACTTCGGCGAGGGACAGGCCCTGCATGAAGCGGTTGTAGGTGATGCCGTTCGCACGGGCGGCCGCGTTGATGCGGGTGATCCAGAGCTTGCGGAACTCGCGCTTGCGGGCCTTCCGGTCGCGGTACGAGTAGGTGTACGAGTGGAGCAGCTGCTCCTTGGCCTTGCGGTACAGGCGCGAGCGCTGGCCGCGGTAGCCCTTGGCCTCTTCCAGTACGACGCGGCGCTTCTTCTTGGCGTTCAGCGAACGCTTGACGCGTGCCACAGTTCAGTCTCCTTGCGTTAAAAGCGGATGGAAGTCAAACGGAGTGCGGGCTAGCGGCCCAGCAGTCTCCGGACCTGCTTCTGGTCGGCGGGGGCCACTTCGGAGCGACCCTGCTGCTCGCGCTTGAAGCGACCGCTCTTGTGCTCCATCAGGTGGTTCTTGCCGGCCTTGCGGCGCATCAGCTTGCCCGAGCCGGACACCTTGAATCGCTTCTTGGCACCGCTGTGGGTCTTCATCTTCGGCATCGTGTTCTCCTCTGTGTTCAATGCCGACCAGGGGCGGGCGCGCGGGGCGCCCGCTTCCGGTCGGTGCGTGCTCAGGTCTCTAGGACTCGGGCTGCTCGGCGGGCGTCTCCGCGGGCGCCTCGGCCGGGGCCTCGGCCTGCTCGGCGTCGCCGCCGCGGCCGCCCTTGCGCCCGCCGCCCTTGGCGATCTCGCCCTTGGGGCGGATCGGGGCGACGACCATGATCATGTTGCGGCCGTCCTGCTTGGCGGCGGACTCGATGACCGCGAGGTCGGCGAGCTCCTCCGCGAGCTTGTCGAGCAGGCGACGACCCAGTTCCGGGCGCGACTGCTCGCGGCCGCGGAACATGATGGTGATCTTGACCTTGTCGCCGGCCGTGAGGAACCGCACGATGTGACCCTTTTTGGTCTCGTAGTCGTGCTTGTCGATCTTCGGCCGCAGCTTCATCTCTTTGATGACGGTCTGCTGCTGGTTCCGGCGCGAGGCACGAGCCTTCTGGGCGGACTCGTACTTGTACTTGCCGTAGTCCATGAGCTTGCAGACGGGCGGACGGGCGGTGGGTGCGACTTCGACCAGGTCCATGTCGACGTCGGCGGCCAGTTGCAGGGCCTTGTCGATCGACACGATGCCGACCTGTTCCCCTGCCGGGCCGACCAGGCGCACTTCCTTGGTCCGAATCTGGTCGTTAATACGCAGATCGCTGATGGGGCCTCCTTGGTTCGCGATTCTCGCCGATGGCAACATCGGCGCCCCTGTGGCTGTTCCGGTCGTCGGAGCGGGCGCTCCGGCGGCTTGTCGCGCAAGCGTGACCCAGCACAGGCCTCACGAAATGAGGTCCCCAAAAGAAAAGACCCCGGCGTCGGCCAGGGTCCACTCCAAGGGCACGGCGATCATCTCGCCGTACGTGACCCGGTCGCCTGTCAGTCCCTCGGAACGAGGGCCCGGCTGCGGGTGGGAGCTGGACTCCGCTTGCTCGGCACCGCACGCCGCCGAGAGGCGGGCGCGGTGCGATCGACACGCAATCGTACCACTCAGCTGCGGGACTGCTCCAAGAGCGCCCGCAGGTGCTTGATCGCCGCCACGGCCCGCTCCTTGTCGGTGACCTGCACGGCCATGATCGACATCTCGTCGTCGTCCGCGAGTTCGACCGTGGCCCAAGTCATCTTCTCCGTGAAGTTGACCGCGGTGACGACCCCCCACGGGAAGTAGCGCTTCTGGGCGACGTTGGTGATCTCGATGCCCTTCTCGTCCGCGCGCACGCGCAGGCGCAGGAAGCTGAGGATGACGATCGCGCCGATGACGCCGAGGCCGATCATGCCGGCCTGGTCGGCCCAGGTGACGGTGCCGCCCTCGACGGTCCGGGACCCGAGGGTGAAGGAGAGGGCGGTGAAGCCGCCCAGGCAGATGACGGCGCCGATCCAGGCGCCGATGCGGGACTTGCGGGGCCGGTAATCCAGCTGGCCGGGTTCGGTCATGGTCTGCTCCTGTACGGCGGTCACGCTGCTCCTCCATTATCCGACTGCGGGGTCCTTCACCCGGACGCTCAGGGCAGCTGGTCGATCTCCAGGCCCGAGTCGAATGCAAGCAGCGTCTTCGGCTCGCCCGTGACGATGGGCCAGCCGGGGCGGTTCAGGCCACACCATGCGACGTGCCCGGCGGCGATGTTCCCGTGCTGGCGCGAACGGGAGAGCATGAGCCCGACGTCGCGGGCGGACTTCTGGTCGAGGTTCATCACGACGGTGACGGGCAGGCCGAGCAGCACCTGGAGCGCGTCGCGGTCGCGCCGGCGCGCCTGGGACCAGGCTTCGGCGAGGGCCCCCGAGGGGATCGCGAGGACCACGTTCTGCTCGAGCGCCGTGAAGACGACGGCCTGCGGGTAGGGCATGGAGGTGGCGAACCCCACGATGGCCGATACGTCCAGGATGCGGCCACCGATCACGAGGCGGCCTCTCCTTCTTTGCCTTCGACGCCGAGGACCTCGCGCGCCCAGGCCAGGTGCTCCGCGCTGGGGGCGTGTCCCTTCCGCTCGAACAGGTCCTGGAGCTCGGCGAGCGAGCGGTCCCGCTCCAGGCGCTCGGCGACGGCGGCGGCGACGTACTCGTCGACCGAGGAGGCCCGTCCGACCGCCACGAGGCGGCGGATCTGCTCGAGCTGGCCGTCGGGCAGGGTGACGCTCGGCCGCGTGGAGCCCGCCCCCGCGGGAGAGGAATTGAGCGACGAATTGGCGCGATCGGTCACGCCTCCCAGGGTAGCGGGGCGGGGGCCGGGAGAGGCAGCCGCCATGACACCGGCGGGCGCTTCCCACGGAGTAGTACCGTCGGAGTGAGGCCCTCACGACCGGGCCGCATTCGCGTTCATGGGGAAGGACCTGGCATGGCTGACAAGAAGTCCGGCGAGCGGCCGCACGACCCGAAGTTCCCGGAGAAGTTCCTGAACTTCATGCGCACCGGCTGGGGCGCGACCGAGCTGGACGTGGCCGAACTCGAGCAGGCGGCCTACACGGCCCGCCGCCGCGAGGCGGTCTCCGCGGCGTTCCCGGGCGAGACGATCGTGGTGCCCACCGGCGCCGAGAAGGTCCGCGCGAACGACACGTTCTTCCGCTTCCGCGCGAGCTCGGACTTCGCGTGGCTCACCGGCGACTACGACCCCGAGGGCGTGCTGGTGCTCCACCCGAACGGGTCCGGCCACGACGCGGTGCTGTACCGGCGCCCGCGCCGGGGCTACGACTCCGACGAGTTCTTCCGCTCGGCGAAGTACGGCGAGCTCTGGATCGGCCGCAAGCGCTCCCTGGAGGAGACCGGCGTGCTGCTGGGCATCGAGGTGCGCGACGTCGACCGGCTCGAAGGCGAGCTCAAGGGGATCGAGCGCGGCAAGGTCCGCGTGCTGCGCGGCTTCGACGCGGGCGTCGACGAGCGCTTCCCGGCCGAGGCGCCGGCGAAGGACGCCGACGGGAAGCCGCAGCCGACCCGCGACGGCGAACTCGCCGCGGTGCTCTCGGAGCTGCGACTGGTCAAGGACGAGTGGGAGCTGGCGCAGCTGCAGAACGCCGTCGACATCACCGTGCGCGGCTTCGAGGACGTGGCGCGGATCCTCCCGGCCGGCGGGTCGGTCCCCGAGCGGCTCCTCGAGGGCGTGTTCGGGATGCGCTCGCGCGTCGAGGGCAACGGCCTGGGCTACGACTCGATCGTGGGCGCGGGCTCGCACGCCACGACCCTCCACTGGATCACCAACGACGGGCGGACGACGCCCGGCGAGCTGATCCTCATGGACATGGGCGTGGAGAACGACCACCTCTACACCGCCGACGTCACGCGCACGATCCCCGTGAGCGGCACGTTCACGCCGCTCCAGCGGCAGGTCTACGACATCGTGCACGCCTCGCAGCAGGCCGGCATGGACGTCGTCAAGCCCGGCACGGAGTTCCAGGAGATCCACCAGACCTGCATGCGGGTCCTGGCCGAAGGGCTCAAGGACCTCGGGGTGCTGCCCGGCTCGGTCGACGAGGCCCTCGACAAGGACTCGCTGATCTACCGCCGCTGGACCCTGCACGGCTTCGGGCACATGCTCGGCCTCGACGTGCACGACTGCGCCAACTCCCGCCCCGAGCACTACTACCGGGGCGCGGTCCAGGAGGACTACGTGCTCACCGTCGAACCGGGCCTGTACTTCCAGGCCAACGACGAGCTGGTGCCCGAGGAGCTGCGCGGCGTCGGCATCCGCATCGAGGACGACGTGCGGGTCACCGCCGAGGGCTGCGAGAACCTCTCGGCCGGGCTGCCGCGCACGGCCGACGACGTCGAGTCCTGGCTCGCCGCGCAGCGCGAGGCCGGCCCCCGCTGGCCGGGGCTCGCGGAGGCCTGAACCGGTCGGCCCGGCTCGGCTCCCGGAAGCGCGAGTTCCTCCGGCCGGGCATGGAAGACCAGGTGACGAGGGGGATCACAGGGCCGCTGCAAGGCCTGTGAGGGCCCCGCGTATAGTCCGAATTAAGACTTATATCCACCGCACCGGGCCGACGGCGGCGAGCATCACCGCACACCGACCGCCAGCCGCCGTCGGCCTTTAACCCAAGGCGACAGGCCCGGATGCGAGTCCTCTCCGAACGCCTACGGCCGCAGCGCCGTTCCTTAGGCTCGGCTAAGAACCTCGCGGGCGAACCCGGGTGCTACAGTTGGACTCGTTAAATAAGACGGACGTACTGTTTAAGAGTCGGACGCTCTGCCGGACCTCCCGTCCCCTTCCCTCGGGTTGCGGCAGACTGAAGCCGACCTTCAGTCCTGAATCGAGGAGCTCTCATGGTGAGTACGGACTCCTTCGGCGCCCGCGAAACGCTGCGGGTCGGCGAACACGAATACGACATCTTCCGCATCGACAGGGTCGAGGGGCACGACCGACTGCCATACAGCCTCAAGGTCCTCCTCGAGAACCTGCTGCGCAACGAGGACGGCGCGGACATCACCGCCGACCACATCCGCGCCCTGGGCTCCTGGGACCCGGCCGCCAAGCCCAACACCGAGATCCAGTTCACGCCCGGCCGCGTGATCATGCAGGACTTCACCGGCGTCCCCTGCGTCGTCGACCTCGCCACCATGCGCGAGGCCGTGCGCGACCTCGGCGGCGACCCGTCCAAGGTGAACCCCCTCGCGCCTGCCGAGATGGTCATCGACCACTCCGTGATCGTCGACTTCTTCGGGCGCCCGGACTCCTTCCAGCGCAACGTGGAACGCGAGTACGAGCGCAACCGCGAGCGCTACCAGTTCCTGCGCTGGGGCCAGACCGCCTTCGACGAGTTCAAGGTCGTCCCGCCCGGCACCGGCATCGTCCACCAGGTCAACATCGAGCACCTGGCCCGCGTCGTCATGACCCGCGACGGGGTGGCCTACCCCGACACCTGCGTGGGCACCGACTCGCACACCACCATGGAGAACGGCATCGGCGTCCTCGGCTGGGGCGTCGGCGGCATCGAGGCCGAGGCCGCGATGCTCGGCCAGCCGATCTCGATGCTCATCCCGCGCGTCGTCGGCTTCAAGCTCTCCGGCGACCTCCCGGCCGGGACCACCGCCACCGACCTCGTGCTGACCATCACCGAGATCCTGCGCGACCACGGCGTGGTCGGCAAGTTCGTCGAGTTCTACGGCGAGGGCGTCGCCGCCGTGCCGGTGGCCGACCGCGCCACCCTCGGCAACATGAGCCCCGAGTTCGGCTCCACCTGCGCGATCTTCCCGATCGACGAGCGCACCGTGGACTACCTGCGCCTGACCGGCCGCACCGACGAGCAGATCGCGCTCGTCGAGGCGTACGCCAAGGCCCAGGGCCTGTGGCACGACGCCTCCCGCGAGGCAGCGTACTCCGAGTACCTCGAACTCGACCTCTCGACCGTGGTGCCCTCCATCGCCGGGCCCAAGCGCCCGCAGGACCGCATCCTGCTCGACCGCGCCGACTCCCAGTGGCGCCGCGACGTGGCGAACTACGTCACCACCGACGAGGGCAGCGTGGAGTCCTTCCCGGCCTCCGACTCCCCCGCCGTGACGCCCAACGGCGACCGCCCGCACAACCCGCAGACGGTCAAGACCGAGGAGGGCGTGTTCGAGATCGACCACGGCGACGTCGTCATCGCCGCGATCACCTCGTGCACCAACACCTCGAACCCGTACGTCATGGTCGGCGCGGGGCTCCTCGCCAAGAAGGCCGTCGAGGCGGGCCTGCTGTCCAAACCGTGGGTGAAGACCTCGCTCGCGCCGGGCTCGCAGGTCGTCACCGGCTACCTCCAGCGCGCCGGGCTCTCGCCGTACCTCGACAAGCTCGGGTTCAACCTGGTCGGCTACGGCTGCACCACGTGCATCGGCAACTCCGGCCCGCTCCCGGAGGACATCTCCCGGGCGGTCCAGGGCGGCGACCTCGCCGTCGCGGCGGTCCTCTCGGGCAACCGCAACTTCGAGGGCCGCATCAACCCCGACGTGAAGATGAACTACCTGGCGTCGCCGCCGCTGGTGGTGGCGTACGCGCTCGCCGGCTCGATGGACGTGAACCTCACGAGCGACCCGCTCGGCAAGGGCAAGGACGGCCAGGACGTGTACCTGCGCGACGTGTGGCCCACCTTCGAGGAGATCCGCGAGGTCGTGGACGGCAACATCGGCCGCGACATGTTCCTCAAGGAGTACGCCTCCGTCTTCGACGGCGACGAGACCTGGCAGTCGCTGCCGATCCCGACCGGGAACACCTTCGAGTGGGACGAGGACTCGACCTACGTGCGCAAGGCCCCCTACTTCGAGGGCATGCCGGCGACCCCGGCCCCCGTCGAGGACATCACGGGCGCGCGCGTCATGGCGAAGCTGGGCGACTCGGTCACGACCGACCACATCTCCCCCGCCGGGTCCATCAAGGCCGACTCGCCGGCGGGCGAGTACCTGAAGGGCCAGGGCGTCTCCCCGGCCGACTTCAACTCCTACGGCTCGCGCCGCGGGAACCACGAGGTCATGGTCCGCGGCACCTTCGCGAACATCCGCCTGCGCAACCAGCTCGCGCCGGGCACCGAGGGCGGATGGACCCGCGACTTCACGCAGCCGGGCGGCCCGGTGTCGACCATCTACGACGCCTGCCGGCGCTACGCCGCCGAGGGCACCCCGCTGGTGGTCTTCGCCGGCAAGGAGTACGGGACGGGCTCGAGCCGCGACTGGGCGGCCAAGGGCACGCGCCTGCTGGGCGTCAAGGCCGTCATCGCCGAGTCGTACGAGCGCATCCACCGCTCGAACCTCATCGGCATGGGCGTGCTCCCGCTCCAGTTCCCGGAGGGCGAGTCGCACCAGAGCCTCGGCCTCACCGGCGAGGAGACCGTCTCCATCACCGGCGTCACCGCGATCAATGACGGGATCCCGGAGACGGTGACCGTGACCGCCGTGAGCCCCGACGGGTCCGAGAAGACCTTCGAGGCCGTGGTCCGCCTGGACACCCCGGGCGAGGCCGAGTACTACCGCAACGGCGGCATCCTGCAGTACGTCCTGCGCGGCCTGCTCGCCGCGTAAGCGCGCACCTCGACGGGGGCGGGCCTGCGGGCCCGCCCCCGTCTCCTTCCCTCAAGGAGGCACACCCCTGTGAACTACGGCTACGGGCTGCACCACGTGCAGCTCGCCATCCGCCCCCACGGCGAAGCGGACGCCCGCGCGTTCTACGTGGACGTCCTCGGCATGACCGAGATCGCGAAGCCCCCGGAACTGGCGGAGCGCGGGGGGCTGTGGCTGCGCACCGACGCGCTGGAGCTCCACCTCGGCGTCGAGAACGACCTCGTGCCCTCGAAGCGGGCGCACCCGGGCCTCCTCGTCGCCGACCTCGACGGCCTGGCGGCCGCGCTGAAGTCGGCCGGGCACCCGGTCGACTGGGACGACCGCTTTCCCGGGTTCCGGCGCTGCTACGCCCGCGACCCGTTCGGCAACCGCCTGGAGTTCCTGACGCCGCTGGCGGGTTGAGACCCCCGACGGGCGAAAACCCAGTCGACTGGGTTTCCCCCGCGGCCGTTGACGCCGGTCCGCGGCCCTGGAAGGCTCGGGGCATGACTGCGGGATATGAACTGGCACAGGTGAACATCGGGCGGATGCTCGCGCCGCTGGACTCGCCGGCGATGCGGGACTTCGTGGACAACCTCGACGAGGTGAACGCCGCCGCGGAGGCGGCCGAGGGCTTCGTGTGGCGGCTCGTCGACGAGGAGGGCGACAACGCGACCGGGTTCCGGTTCTACGGCGACGAATGGCTCATCGTGAACATGTCGGTGTGGACGTCGGCGGAGGCCTTGCGGGCCTATGTGTACGGTCCGGCGCACCGGCCGTTCCTGCAGCGGCGGCGCGAGTGGTTCGAGCACCTGGCGGAGGCGATCACCGCCCTGTGGTGGGTGCCCGCGGGCGAGCGCCCCACGGTCGAGGAGGCCGAGAAGCGCCTCACCCTGCTGCGCGAGAAGGGGCCGACCATCGAGGCCTTCACGATGAAGGACTCGTTCGCGAACCCGGAGGCGTAGTCGCGGGGCGCAGCCGAACCGTACGGGTCGCCCTGCGCGTGAAAGGCCTCACCACTCGGAATCGGCGCCGTCGCGGGGCCGTTGGACCCGGTGTGATTCGCGAGGTCGAGGTCGTCGTCATCGGGGCCGGGCAGGCCGGGCTCTCGGCCGCCTACTTCCTGCGGAAGCACTTCGAACCCGAGACGGGGTTCGTCGTGCTCGACCACGCCCCGCACGCGGGCGGCGCGTGGCAGTTCCGCTGGCCGACCCTCACGTTCGCCACGGTCAACGGCGTCTATCGGCTGCCGGGCATGCCGGTGCCCGAACCCGAGGCGTCGGCGCCCGTGGCCCCCGTCCTCTCCGAGTACTTCGCCGACTACGAGCGGGCGTTCGACCTGCGCGTCCAGCGGCCCGTCTCCGTGCGGTCGGTCCGGTCGCTGCCCGACGGGCGGCTCGAGGTCGCGACCGGCAGCGGGATCTGGATCGCCGAGGCGCTCGTCAACGCCACCGGCACCTGGGAGCGGCCGTTCTGGCCCCGGTACGCCGGTCAGGACCGGTTCGAGGGCCGCCAGCTCCACACCGCCCAGTACCGCGGCCCGTGGGAATTCGAGCATGAGCGCGTCGTGGTCGTCGGCGGCGGCATCTCGGCCGTCCAGCACCTCATGGAGATCCACCCGCTCGCCGCGTCGACGCATTGGGTGACGCGGCGCCCGCCGGCATGGCGCACCGACGAGTTCAACCCCGACCGGGGCCGCGAAGCCGTCGCGATGGTCGAGGAGCGCGTCCGCATGGGCCTGCGCCCGCAGTCGGTCATCAGCGTGACCGGCCTGCCGCAGACGCCCGAGATCAGGGCCGCCCGCGAGGCCGGGATCCTGGAGCGGCTGCCGGTGTTCGACCGCATCGAGCCCGGCGGTGTCGCTTGGGAGGACGGGCGGTTCGTCCCGGCCGACGTCATCGTGTGGGCCACGGGGTTCCGGGCCGCGCTCGACCATCTCGCGCCGCTGAAGCTGCGCGCCCCGGGCGGCGGGATCGTCATGGAGGGCACCCGCGTCGCGGCCGATCCGCGCGTGCACCTGGTGGGCTACGGTCCTTCGGCGAGCACTGTGGGGGCGAACCGGGCCGGGCGCGCGGCCGTCAGGGAGATCCGGGAGCTGCTCGGTGCGAGGAGGCCGACCGCCGAGCGCGTCTCGGCACGAGCCTGATGAGGGCCTGCACCGGCCAGTGGTCGGAGGGGGTGAGGCCGTTCTGGGTGAAGGCGTTCACGCCCGTGCTGAGGCATTCGACGGCGCAGTCCCGGCTCGGCCTGGTGAGGATCCAGTCTATGCGGGTCGGCCCCTCGAACGGTGCGGTCCTCCAGCGGTTGAACGTGGCCCAGGCCGGGGTGAGGCGGTCGGCCGCGGTCTCCCAGGCGTCGTCCAGTCCACCGCCGGTGAAGGCCCGGTGGGTCGCCGAGCCGGGCCCGCAGTTGAAGTCCCCGGCGACGATCACCGGGTCGAGGAAGCGCTCGGCGGTCTTCAGGACGATCGCGGCGCTCTTGCGCCGGGCCTTCTCGGAGCGGTGGTCGAAGTGGTTGTTCACCACGTAGAACCGCAGGCCGGTCTCGTGGTCCTCGAAGTGGACCCAGGTGAGCATCCGGACGGTGCCGCTTCCCCAGCTGCGCGAGCCGATCACCTTCGGGCGGCGGGAGAGCCACAGGTGGTCGTATTCGAGCGGGGCGAGTCGCGCGGCGTCCCAGAAGATCGCGGTCGATTCGCTCCTGGAGCCGCCGCCGCGTCCGAGGTGGACCCAGTCGTAGTCGTCGAGGTCCGCGCGCAGTTCCAGGAGCTGTCGGAAGCGTCCCTCCTGCGTGCAGATGACGGAGGGCAGCTCGGTCTCCAGCACGGTCTTCACCAGGGGGCGGCGTTTCCACCACGAGTGCGGGGCGCGGCCGGAGGCCGACTTGAGGTTGTAGGTCATGACGTGGAGGAACGGCGGTGCGGCCGGCCCGATGAGCGGGTGGCCGGTCTGGGCGGCGATCTGCGCGTCGTTCACCTACGCAACGATATTCGCGCGATCACCGCCCTGCTGGCCGTTCGCCGACTACGGCAGTTCGACGAGCGCCTGCGCGGGCCAGTGGTCGGAGGGCGTGAGGCCGTCCTTGGAGTACGTGTTCACCGCGGCCTTGAGGACGCGGATGTCGGGAGTGGCCATGATCCAGTCGATCCGGCGCTCCTCCTCGGTGGGGACGGGGTCCCAGCCGTTCCAGGTGCCGTAGACGGGCGTGACCTGCTCCTCGGCCTCCAGCATGGTGTCGACGAGGCCGCCCTCGACGAGGATCTGGTAGGTCGGGGTGCCGGGGACCTGGTTGAAGTCGCCGGCGGAGACGACCGGGAAGCCCTGCTCGATCCACGGCGCGATGACGTCGAGGTTCATCTGGGAACCGAGCTGGCGGGAGTGCTCCGACTGGTGGTCGAAGTGGTTGTTGACGGTGTAGAACTCCTTGCCGGTCTCCAGGTCCAGGAAGCGGATCCAGGTGAGCATCCGGACGACGTTGTTGCCCCAGCTCTTGGAGCCGATGAGCAGCGGCGTGTCGGAGAGCCACAGGTGGTCGTACTCGACCACCTTGAGCCGCTTGGTGTTCCAGTAGATCGCGGTGGCCTCGGACTTGGAGCCGCCGAGGCGGCCCAGGTGGATCCAGTCGTAGCCGTCGAGGTCCTCCAGGACGTCCTGGAGCTGGCTGAACACGCCTTCCTGCGTGAACAGGATGGAGGGCTTCTCGCGCTTGAGCACGTTCTTGACGAGGGGGCGACGCTCTTCCCAGGTGTGGGGCGAGGGGTCGCCGCCCTTGTAGCGGAGGTTGAAGGTGAGCAGGTGCAGCTGCTCGCCCCGGGGCTTGCCGATGAGCGAGCCGCCGAAGGCCTCCTGCGCGTGAGCGGTGCCGGAGAGGGCGCCGGTGGTGAGAGCGGTGGCGCCGACCGCGAGGCCGGCACCGAGCACGTTGCGTCGACTGAGGACGTTTGTCATGGAACCTCTATATCTCAGGAGCAAACCGGGTGGAAAGCAAGTTCACGACAAATGACTCTTTCGGACAACCGACAGGGCGTGAATTTCGCTTGAACGCACTTCGGCGAGCAACGAAACGCCCTCTCCGGCAGGGAAGGGCGTCTCGCACTCCTCAAGCGGCGGTGCTCGTCTGGACCGTGAGCGGCGGAGGCGAAGGGGCCCGCCTCGCGGCGGGGTCCCGCAGGAGGATGCAGGGCACCGCGGCGCGCGCCGGTGGGGCCCGCTCGCCCCGAGTGTCCGCAAGCGACGGCGGCGGGAGGGCGTCCCGCCGCCGTGTTCACGGTTTCAGGCGGTCAGCGAGCCCCGGCATTGGTCTCCAGGTAGGCCCGGATCGCCGCGGGGTCGTCCTCGCCGGCCCAGCCGATGTAGCCGTCGGGGCGGATGACGCGGGCCGGACTGCCGGGCGCGGCCGAGGCCGCGTGGGCGACGAACGCGCCGCCGGCGGCGTCCGCACCGGGTTTCAAGGCACTGTCGAGCACGACGAACCGCCCGCCGCGGAGCGCCTCGTAGAGCCGCGAGCCGTCGGCGAGGCCGATGTCCTCGGCGCGCCGGCCGACCAGGTGGTGGTCGCCGTGGGCGTGCGGGTAGCGGATGCCGATGCCGCTGATCATGCCGGTCATCCGCTGCATGACGGGCTTGATGCCCAGGGCGGTGCCGAGGACGGTGCCGCGGATGCGCTGGGCGATCTTGGAGCGGTTGGCGGCGACCCGGATCAGCGCGCCGCTGGAGCGCAGCACCGCCTTGCCGACCGGGTGGCGCTCGCCTTCGTAGGTGTCGAGCAGGGCCGGGTCGCCGCCGCGGAGGACCGCCGCGAGCTTCCAGGACAGGTTCGCCGCGTCCTGGAGGCCGGTGTTCATGCCCTGGCCGCCTGCGGGCGAGTGGCAGTGCGCGGCGTCGCCCGCGAGGAACACGCCGCCTTCGCGGTAGGTCGGGGCCTGGCGTTCGTCGGAGTGGAAGCGGGAGGCCCACCGTTCATCGCGCATCCCGAAGTCGGTGCCGAGCGAGCGCCGCACGGCGGTGCGGATCTCGTCGAGGTCCACGGGGGCGTCGTCGGGCTGCTGGTCGTCGCTGTTCCAGCCGATGACCCGCCAGTAGCCGTCGCCGAAGTCGGCGATGAAGGTGAAGGCGCCGTCGGCGCCGGCGATGACGGGGCTCCGGTCGGGCGGATCGGTGAACCGCACGTCGGCGAGCATGAGCGACTGGAGGACGGCCTCGCCGGGGAAGGGGATGCCGACGGCGTCGCGGACCGCCGAGTGGACGCCGTCGGTGCCGACCGCGTAGGTCGCGGTCCAGTCGCCGTGTTCGGTGTGGACGGTGACGCGGCCGTCGCGTTGGTCGACGCCGGTGACCCGGTGGTCGTAGTGGAACTCGACGCCCGCGTCGACGGCGCGGCGGCGCAGGACGCGCTCCACGTGGTACTGCGGGGTCATGAGGACGAACGGGAAGCGGCTGTCGAGCCGGTCCAAGTGGAGAGTGGCGCGGCCGAACAGGAGGAACTCCCCGAGTTTGTTGCCGCCGAGGGCGAACAGGTCGTCGGTCAGGCCGCGGGCGTCGAGGACTTCGAGGGTGCGGGCGTGGACGGCGAAGGCGCGGGAGAGGTTGGAGAGCCGCTCGCCGCGTTTCTCGAGCACCACCACCCGGACGCCGGCTTCGGCGAGGTCGCCGGCGAGGAGGAGGCCGGTGGGCCCGGCTCCGACGACGATGACTTCCGCTTGCTGCTGGTCCGACATGGCGGTCTCCTTCGGGGCGGGCCGATACCTTTAATTCATCAGCCGATGAATTAAAGGTAGACCCGAAGGCGCCCCGAGGGAAGCCGTTGGGGCGTGATGTGACGGAGAACAAGGGAGTGTCGGCACGCAGTGGAGAGCGACTGCCCGCCGGCGCGAGAAAGCATCAGGGCCACGGGAGGTGAGAAGCCCGCGGCCCTGCGTCGTACTGCCGAAGAAAGGTTAGCATAACCTAACTTCATCGCTCAAGCGGTGCTCACCAGCGCAGGAACGCCCCCACGCCTCCGGCCTTCTCGTCGAGCCGCACCTCGTCGCTGAGGAACGACACCTGAGCGTCCGAGGCCAGCGCCATCTCGATCATCGCCTCGCCGAGCTGGGCGTCCGCGATCGCGGTGGCGAGGTCGGGCTCGGCGGGCGCGATGGCGTCGGCCAGGACCGTCCCCTCCGGGATGCGCTGGCCGCTCCACAGCGAGTCGCGCTCGATGACGAGCCGGTCGACCCGGGCGCCCTGGAGCGCGTCGAGCACCGCCTCGGCGCCGGCGACGGTCATGCGCGGGGACTCGGTGAACTCGGCGACGAGGCGTCGGTCCCGGTCCGCCCTCGCGGCGGCGATCTCCGGGGCCAGCACCTGCTGGACCTGGGCGGGCGTGGACTGGCTCAGGACGTGCTGCGAGGCCACGACCTCGGCCTTGACGCCGTTGCGGAGGGCCTTCGTGGTGGCCTCGACGAGTTCGGGCTCGCCGCTGACGACGAGCAGCTCCCAGCCGAACGTCGCCACGTGCTCCTCCAGTGTGGAGTGAGCGGCGGCGAGGAACTTCTGGAGGTGCTCGGCGACGCGGTAGTCGAACAGGTCGCGCTGGTTCGACGAGCTCTGGCCGTCGCGGCCGCCCCAGCCGCCGCGGGCGCGGGCGGGGGCGGGCCCCCGCAGGACCCGCCATTCGGCGGTGTCGAGTTCGAAGGAGAGCCCGGAGATCTCCTCGCACTTGCCGAAGCGGGAGTCGAGGATGCGCATGCCCTTGCCGTCGACGACGGCGATGCCGACGGGCGAG
The DNA here is from genome assembly GCF_019710475.1 of Glycomyces sp. TRM65418. Classification (GTDB taxonomy): domain Bacteria; phylum Actinomycetota; class Actinomycetes; order Mycobacteriales; family Micromonosporaceae; genus Glycomyces. Next base: position 527,279 of record NZ_JAJFAX010000001.1, read on the forward strand.
CCCTCGGCCCACGCGGCGAACATCGGGGCGATGTGGGAGCGGGGGGCGAGGGCGATCCGGTCGGTCAGCGGCGTCTGCATCTCGACGCTGTAGGAGTTGCCGCTGGCGAGGCCCACGAACAGGGCGCGCCCGATGCCGGGCGCGCCGGGGCGGACGAGCTGCTCGATGTCGAGCTTGAGCTCGTCGAGCCGGCGCCCGAGCGCCGACCGCGTGCCGTTGTCGACGGCTTCGAGCAGGTGCTTCAGCCCCTTGTCGAGGCGGGTCTTCCAGGGCGGTTGGGAGCCTTCCTGCCGGGGGTCGGCGTTGACGTAGAGCGAGAGCACACCGGTGTCGTCGCGCATCTTCACCAGTCGCAGTTGCGTCTCGCGGTCCATCGGCATGGCGGTCGCCTCCTCGATCTAGCGGAATTCGCCTCAGGATATTCCCCGAGGTGTCCGTTCGTGAAGGTTTCGCCGGTTGTGTGCGAGGACGCGTCTAGACGGCGCAGCCCTCGGGGCCGCAGGCCTCGCCCGTCGAGCCCGCGTCGGTCATGATCACCGGCCGCTTTTCACCCCAGGCCTTTTCGAGGATTTCGGCGAACAGCTCCGTGGGCTGGGCGCCGGAGATGCCGTATTGCTCGTCGATGACGAAGAAGGGCACGCCGGTCGCCCCGAGCGCGGCGGCCTCGGCCTCGTCGGCGCGGACCGATTCGCGGTAGGCCTCGGGGTCGTCGAGGACGGCGACGACCTCGTCCCGGTCGAGCCCGGCGCCGACGGCGGTCGCGATGACGCGCTCGCGGTCGAAGACGGAGGCGGTCTCGGCGAAGTTGGCGACGTAGAAGGCCTTCCAGGCCTCGGCCTCGGCGCCGCGCGCGGCGGCGAGGTGGAGGACGCGGTGCAGGTCGAAGGTGTTGGCGACGTCCCGGCCCTCGGCCTCGTAGGCGAGGCCTTCGGCGGCGGCGAGGTCGCGGAGCCGGTACTCCCCCGCCTGCGCCTCAGCCGGGCTCATGCCGTACTTCGCAGCGAGCATGGCGACGACGGGCGTCCGCTCGCCGGGGGCGCTGTGCGGGTCGAGCTCGAACGAGCGGTGCCGCACCTCGACCGCGACCTTCCCCTCGAGCTGCCGCACGGCCTTGTCGAAGCGGGCCTTCCCGACGTAGCACCAGGGGCACACGATATCGGACCAGATGTCCACACGAATCTTTGTCACAACAGCTGAAACACTTGAAGCTTCCACTGAATTCCGGCCGTGCGCCACGCCTCACGATCCGGAACGGCGTCGGGCCCGCACTCGCGCCCAAGCGCCCGTTCAGGTACCCTTTCTCAGGCTCGGCGCGCCCCTGCGCGCCCCGAGGGTGCTTAGCTCAGCGGTAGAGCACCTCGCTTACAACGAGGTGGTCACAGGTTCGATCCCTGTAGCACCCACCACCCAAATAACCCGGATGCTCAGGCAGTTACATCTCATCTCAAATGATCCGGGTTTGGTTATCACTGGTCATGGCCAGAACTCCCCCACAGCAACGCTTGCGCATCACGGCGAGTGAGGATGGCGCTGATCCGACGTTTGAGGGGACGCGGACACTTCTGGCGCTGGTATGTGGGGAGACAGCACTTGCTCGATCCTGGAGGCGGCTCCCACCGTGATCGAACCCCTCACCGCCGCAACCCTCAGCGGTCGCGGCCGATTCGCCGGCAATGCAGGAACCGGCCGCGCATACGGGGCTCCTCCGAGCTTCATGGGCCGTGATCAGGTAAGTCGGTCGGTACGGCGCCACCCTGGTCGGACAGACCCTCGGCATAGAAGTCGAAGTACAGGCGGGACACCAGTCCTCCGCGCGAGCTGGTGCCGGTCTTGTCGAAGACGGATTTCAAGTAGTCCTGGACCGTGTAGGCCGACAAGTGCAGGTCCCGGGCGATCTGGGCGGTCGAGTTGCCACGGGCGACCAGCGCGGTCACCTCGCGCTCGCGTTCGGTCAGGCCGTACGCCGCTGCGATCAGGCCCGCCATCTCGGGGGCCCGTGCGCCTTCCAGCGTCACGGCCACGGGGGCCTCGGGCCCGTCGCCGAGTACCGATCCGCGCACCACCAGCCATCCGCCGGTCGTATGCACCGTGGCCCTGGCGAGCTGGGCGCCGCCGACTGCGAGTGGTCCGCCTGCGAGGAGGAGGCGGGCGTGCCGTGCGACCGCCGAGATCGCCAGCGGCAGTCTCGCGCCCACACGCGCACCAGCCGACAGCCGGTCGAGCCACCGGTCGGCTCCGTGGTCGCTCATCGCCACCGAATCGTCGGGGTTGAGCACCAGGACGCCGTGATCGTCCTGTTCCGCAGCCCCTGAAAGCAGGGCGGCACGCCGCAGCCCGTCGGTGATCACCGGAGCGAGCGAGGCCAGTCGGCGGATCTCCGTCGGCGTGTAATGCGGCCGATTGGACTCCCGGAACAGCGTCAGGCCGCCCCAGGCGCCGGCGCCGCTCGCGAGCACGATGCGGATCTCGTCCTCGAAACCGCCGGGCCTGCGCACTTCCCGTTGGCGCGCGCTCCGGTCGAGTTCTCCTCGGGTCGCCTCGGCGAGCCCTGCGGCCGCAGTCCCGGCGTTCCTGAGCGCGATCCACTTGTTGACGTCCGGTTCGGCGAGTTCGATCTCGATCAGGCGGAGGATGTCGTCGGAGGGCAGGCCGTCTTCGACGTAGTCCCCGGTGGGGAGCATGGTGGCGGGGTCGACCGTCTGCAGGCAGGACCCCTCGCCGGGGACGATGCGGCCCAGCACCTTGTTGACCTCGCGGGCGAACGCGGGCACGTCGAGTCCGCGATGAACCAGCCTGACGAGGTCATCGCGAGCGCGGGCGTAGGTCGCCGCCGAAGGCATACAGCCGACTCTAACGGCCGCGGCGCAACCCCCAGGAATCTGGGGTACCGCAGGCCGCTTGCTGCTTGCATCGTGGAAGACACATCCTGAGGAGGAACCATGAACCAAGCAATAGTCGCGGACGGTACATCGATCGACGTGCCGTGTGGCATCTGGCAAATCGACCCCGCCCATAGCGTGGTCGGCTTCTCAGTACGGCATCTGATGAGCAAGGTGCGCGGCACCTTCGACGACTTCACCGGTCAGATCACCATCGACGAGGACCGCGTCGAGTCGTCCGTGCGCGTCGAGATCGCCATGGCATCGGTGAACACCGGAAACGAGATGCGGGACAACGATCTGCGAAGCAGCAATTTCTTCGGGATCGAGCAGCATCCGGTCATGACATACGTCAGCACTGCGTTGAACGAATCCGGCGGATCTTGGACGCTCGACGGCGATCTGACGATCCGTGGCATCACCCGCAGCGTTCGCATCGCCGTGGCCTTCCTCGGCTACGAACCCACCGGACTGCAAGGCGAGCCCAGGATCGGAATCGAGGGGACCACGTTGATCAACCGCAGCGACTTCGGCGTCGACTTCGGCCTCGCCGACAGCGGCAAGGTCGTCGTCGGCGACAAGATCGACATTTCACTGGAGATCGAAGCGTTCCTGACCGACACGGCGGGAGAGCACTGATGTCTCGCGTGGTACTGGACATGTCCATGTCGCTCGACGGCTTCATCGCAGGCCCCGATGACAGCCCGGACAATGGCCTGGGCGATGGCGGAGAACGCCTGCACGCGTGGCTCAGCGACGGCAGGGGCGACGATCCCACCAGCTTCAGGCCCACGGAAGAGACCGACGCGATCGTGGTCGACGAGATGATGTCGACCGGAGCGGTGATCTGCGGCAAGCGGCTCGGCGAGTTCGTCGACTACTGGGAAGGTGATCACCACAACGGCGTGCCCATCTTCGTGCCGACCCATCACGTGCCCGACCAGAAGCCGCCCGGCGACGTCCGCTTCGTGACCGACGGTATCGAATCCTGCGTCGAGCAGGCGAAGGCCGCCGCCGAGGGCCACGACGTCATGCTGCACGGCGCCTACACGGCGCAGGAATGCCTGCGAGCCCGCGTGCTGGACGCGATGGAGATCCACCTGATCCCGGTGCTGCTCGGGCGGGGCCGCCGACTGTTCGACCGCCTCGGCCCCGAGCACATCGAGCTCGACCTGGTCCGGCAGCTCCAGTCGCCGACGGTGCTGCACCTGCGCTACGAGGTGCGGTCGTGAGCGCGCCGATCCGGCTCTACATGTCGATGTCGCTCGACGGCTTCATCGCCGGCGAAGACGACCGCTCCGGTCAGGAGCTCGGTCGAGGCGGCGGGCGCCTGTTCAACTGGCTCGACGACCGGCACAGCGACGGCCCCAACGGCCAGGTGTACCGCGAGGCCCTGGCGACCGGCGCGCTGATCTCCGGCCGCCGCACGTTCGAGCTGGCCAAACGCTGGAACGGCGACCACCACGACGGCGTGCCGATCTTCGTCCTCACCCACCATGTCGCCAAGGGCGATAACCCTCCCGGCAGCGCGCGATTCGTCACCGACGTGGAGGAGTGCGCCGCCCGGGCCAGAGCCGCAGCGGGCGACCGGCCTGTCATGGTGCACGGCGCGGGTGCGGCACAATCGCTGCTGCGGGCGGGCCTGCTCGACGAGATGGAGATCCACCTGGTCCAGGTCCTGCTCGGACGAGGGCGGCGACTCTTCGACTCGCTCGGCACAGGTCCCCTCCCGCTCGAACTCGTGCGTCGACTCCCCGCGCGAGACGTCACGCATCTCCGGTACCGCATCGCCCGCTGAGGAGAGCGTGCGGCGAAGGGCCGGTGTCGATTCAGTTCCGTTGCCCTCCATCTGACGCAGCCCCGGGAACTCGACACCATGTCATCTGAGACTTCCTTATTTCGGCATGTCAACCAAGCGAGAGACGGACCGAAGGCTCATGCCGTACCGCTTCGCGAGCTGCCGCTTCGGTACACCAGCGCGAACCGCATCGAGCAACTGCTCGTATTCCTCTGCAGCGAGGCGATCGCGGATTGCTCGAGACTTGCCGTTGCGGCAGGCCGGCGCGAGTTGCGACAATTGCGGTACTGGTTCGTGCCGGTCTTGGGCGTCGATCGCCGTCATAAGCCGCCGCAGGCGCGCCAATAGCCCTTTGACCTGGGGTTTTGAGTGGTAGCAGGAGGTTGAAAGGTCCACCGCGGAACCGCAGGTCAGGCGCTGCTTTTTCGCGACGCGCCGACGCGTTCCGAGTTCTGGTCCATGTCGGTGTCCATGAAGATCATGTTGGGCATGGCCGACCGACCTTCAAATGACCCGCGCGCTCGCGGGAGCATCCGGCCCCGCGGCGGTTCCCTGCAAGTCCGCGTCTACGCCGGCACCGGCACACCCGTCTGTCTCACCGAGACCCACGCCGACCTCGAGGAAGCCGAGAAGGCCCGCACGCGACTGGTGGCGGCCGTAGACGCCAGTCGTGCTCCGCTCGCCGAAGGCGACTTCGCCGGCGCCATCGGGCGGCGGCTCGAGTCGCTCCACGACGAAGTCGACGCGGGCGTATGACGATCGAGCACCACGCCACCGGGCGGGCCGACAGCCGGACGCTCCGCACACTCGGGACCCGCGCACGGCGGCGGGGTGACGATCAGGCGGTCGTCGAGGCGGACGGGGCCGCGTGCGACCGCGCCGCCGAGGAACCCGTCACCGGTCCCGCGCCTGCGGCGGCGTCTCCTGTCCGCCGTGGGCGGCGTGGTGGCGGAAGCGGTCCGCCACCGCGGTGCGCACTCGGGCGAGATCGCCCTCGCGGTCCTGGAGTTCCCACAGCCCCATGGTCAGGCGGTGCGCCTCGCGCGGCATCCGCGAATGGCGGTACGTCCACTCGTACATGTCGAACAGCGGCCACCAGGTGTAGCCGACGACGTCCACTCCGGAGGCGCGCAGATCGTGTAGGGCCGCGACCGATTCGTCGAGCCAGTCGGTGCGCTCCTTGACCGAACCGGTCACGCAGGTCTCGGTCAGCATGACGGGGGCACCGTACCGGTCGGCCGCCTCCCGCAGCAGTTCGACGAGCCCCGCGACGCCGTCGTCCCGCGTCGGGCGCGGATCGCGGAAGCCTCCCGAGTGGAAGACTCCGGCCTCGAAGACCTCGGTCGAGTGGAGCGGGTAGTAGTTCACGCCCATCACGTCCGGCCGCACCGGGGCCTCGGTGAACCAGGCGAAGTCGTCATCGCCCCAGCCATGGGCGTTCAAGAACGGCTTGAGCGGATGCGACTCGCCGACGCCCCCGGTCACCAGGTCCTCTACCAGGAACACCTGCTCCTTCAGCCGCGCCGCGTGCTCCCGGTGCTCGGACGCCCCGATGTCGCCGACGAAGCGCATGCCCGCGTCCACGTGGACGAACACCGACCGGTCTCCGAGCACGTCGCCGATGGCGCGCTGCTGGAGCACGAAGCCGCGGGCGAGCTGCTTGACGATGGCACTGAAACCATGGGGGCCTTGCAGGTACGGAGGCCAGTACGCGTACTCGCCGGAGAACAGGGCGTGAATCATCGGCTCGTTGACCGGCGTGTAGTCGACCACGCCGAGCGGCGCATACCGTTCGGCCACCCGCGCGGAGTACTCGGCGACCCTGGCCGGGTAGTCGGGATGCGCGAACTCGCGCTCCAGCCACAGCGGCGTGCCGTAGTGCATGAGGTCGACGATCGGGCGCAGACCGAGTTCCGCGAAGCGGTCCATCACCTGGTCGAGCCAGCTCCAGTCCCATCGGAGCGGTTCCGGCTGGATCTTGTACCAGGGCACGCCCCAGCGCACGAGTTCAGCACCCGCCTCCCGCGCCAAGCCGAGGTCGGCGTGCCACTTCTCGTAGTGCTGGGTGAGCTCGTACTCGTCGATCGGCCGCTCATCGGGCCCCGACTGGGGCACGAAGGTGTCCTCGACGCCGACGGCGAAGTGCATCACGCCGTCGCGATTCCATTGGGGGGAGCCGATCATTTGAGTCCTGTCGTTGCGATGTTCTCGATGAATCGACGCTGGATGAAGAGGAACGCGATGACGAGCGGCAGGATCGCGATGAGCGAGCCGGCCATCATCACGCCGTGCGGCACGATGCCGCTCGGCCCGGTCAGCAGCGTCAGTCCGGACGTGATCGTGCCCATGTCGGCATCGGTGGTGAACACCAGCGGCCACAGCAGGTCGTTCCAGTTGTTCACGAACGTGAACAGGCCCAAGGTGAGCAGGGCCGGGACGGCGTTCGGCAGCACGATCGACCGGAAGATGCGGAACTCGCCCGCGCCGTCCATCCGCGCGGCGGCGTCGATGTCGCGCGGGAGCGCCAAGAAGAACTGGCGCAGGAAGAAGATGCCGAACGCGTCGGCCGCGCGCGGCGCGATGAGCCCCGCGTACGTGTTCACCCACCCGAGGTCGGCCACCAGCTGGTAGAGCGGGATCAACGTGGCCTGGAACGGGATCATGAGCGTCGCGATGATCGCGACGAGCAGGAGGCGGCGGCCCGCGAAGTCGATCCGCGCGAGGGCGTAGGCCGCGAGCGAGTCGAACACCAGCGCGCACACGGTGACGCCCCCGGCGAACACGAAGCTGTTGCCGACCAGCCGCATGAACGGCAGTTCGGACGTGACGGTCTTCAGGTTGTCGAGCGTCCACGTGTCCGGGAGGAGGCTCGGCGGGTACGCGTTGACCTCCGCGACCGGTTTGAAGGCGGTGAGCACGATGATCGCGATCGGCAGCAGCACGACGGCGCTGGCGGCGAGGAGGGCGATCGTCGCGATCACCGTGGACGGCCGGAGGTCGCGGGGGGTCCGGCGGCGCGAGGCGGCGGTGCTCATGCCAGGTCCTTTTCTTTGCGGCCGAAGAACGCGAACTGCACGAGGCTCAGCAGCAGGGTGGCGATGAGCAGCACGTACGAGAGCGCGGAGGCGAAGCCGAGTTCGAGCTTGCGGAAGCCGGACTCGTAGATCTCCATGACCAGCGTCTGCGTGCTGCCGTAGGGTCCGCCGCCGGTCATGACGTAGATCTGGTCGAAGGCCTGGAGCGCCGCGATCATCGCGAAGACGAGGACGAAGGCCATGGTGTTGGAGAGGAGCGGGAGGGTCACGTGGCGCAGCCGCGAGAGGGGGCCCGCGCCGTCCATGCGGGCGGCCTCGTAGAGCGAGGCGGGGATGTCCTGGAGTCCGGCCAGGAAGATCACGAAGTAGAACCCGAAGAGCTTCCACACGGCGACGAAGGCCACGGCGGGCATCGCCAGTTGCGGATCCTGCAGGACGTTGCCGAGCTGGATCCCCATGCCGCGCAGCCAGTAGTTCAGCAGGCCCACGTGCGGGTCGATGAGATAGCTCCAGGCGAAGGCCGCCACGGCGAACGAGACCACGAAGGGCACGAACAGCGCCGTGCGGAAGAACCCGCGGAACGGCAGGTGCGGGCTGTTGAGCAGCAGCGCCAGTCCGAGCGCCGCGAGGACCGCGGTCGGTGTGAACAGCACGGTGTAGAGCGCCGTGTTGGTGACCGCCTTGAGCAGGTCGGGGTCGGTGAAGACCTCGGCGTAGTTCTCCAGCCCGACCCATTCGGGTTCGCCGAACCCGCTGGCGTCCGTGAAGGACAGGCGCAAGGCCGAGAACATCGGCCAGATGACGAACAGGCCGAGGACGATCAGCGCCGGGGCGAGAAAGCCGAAGGCCTTCGCGCTGCGTCGCATGGAGCCGTCCTGGGCGCGGCGGCGTCCTCCCAGGGGCGCCGGCGGGCGGTACCGGCGGGCCGGCGGGTGCTGCACACTCATGGTCTCCTCGTTTTCTCCACTCGCTCTTGTTCCCTCGCTTCGGCGCGACGGGGACGCCCTGGAGCGGGCGCCCCCGTCGCCTTGCGCCCTACTCGTCGAGCGCGGCCTGGATCTCGGCCTGCGCTTCGGCGAGCAGCGCGTCGACGTCTTCGCCGGCCATGGCCCGCTGGGTGAGTTCGTCGACGGCGGCGAGCACGTCCACGCTGTTGACGACGCCCGGCAGCAGCGGGCGGCCGAGGTCGGACATCTCGGTCAGTGAGACGACGACCGGGTTGGCGCTGACGGCCTCGGTGGGCACGTCGGTGCGCAGCGGTGGCCACCCGGAGCCGAGCGACCAGGCGGCGGCGTTCTCGTCGTTGAGGAAGTGCGCGAAGAACTCCTCGGCCGCAGCCTGCGCCTCGTCACCGGCGTCGACGGTGATGCCCATCGATACACCGATCGCGGAGGCGGCCTGGGCTTCCGGTCCGGCGGGGATCGCGGCGATCTCGTAGCCGATGCCGTTCTCCTCGGCGATGGAGGCCATCCAGGGCCCGCCGACGGTCATCGCGGCCTTGCCGGCGCTGAACAGCTCGTCGGCGCCGATGCCGTCGACGCCGGTGGGAGAGATCTGGCCGTCCACGATCGCGGTGCGCCAGTACTCGAGCGTCGCGGCGTTCTCGGGCGAGTCGATGACGGCCTTGCCGTCCTCGACGATGTTCCCGCCGTTGCCGTAGAACAGGGACGGCCACAGGCCGTTGGCGACGGTGGCGTGGTCGGGCAGGACGGCCCCGTACTGCTCGGGGGTGCCGTCCCCGTCCTCGTCGACGGTGAGCCGCTCGGCCGTGGCGACCCACTCGTCCCAGGTCTGGGGGAACTCGGTGACGCCCGCGGCCTCGAAGAGCGCGGTGTTGTAGTAGACGGCGAGCGGCACGAAGCCGGTGGGCACGCCGTACTTGGTGCCTTCGACCTCCACCATGGACGCCGCGCCCTCGACGAGGTCGGCGGTGTTGCTGGACTCGTCGGCGTAGAAGTCGTCGAGTTCGGCGAAGGCGCCCTTGTCGGCGTAGACCGGGAGCCGTTCGGCGGGCATGGCGACGATGTCGGGGCCTTCGCCGGCGGAGAGCGCCGTCAGGAGCGAGTCGTCGATGCTCGCCCAGGTCTTCACCTCGGTGGTGATGGTGACGTCGTCCTGCGACTCGTTGAAGTCGTCGACGATGCCTTCCAGGACGTCGCCGTCGGCCTCGGTGTAGCCGTGCCAGAACGTGAGTTCGACCGGGCCGCCGGTGTCGCCGCCCCCGCCGCAGGCGGTCGCGGCGAGCGCGAGTGCGGCGCCTCCGGCGCTCAGCAGGATACGTGTGCGTGTCATTTCGAGTTCCCTCCCAACGCGAGACTGCGCTGTCCGTGTTCGGTGAACGTCGCGTCGAGAGCCTCTTCGAGGCTGTTCTACAACGTTGTAATTTTCTGAATCGTAAAGAGCGGTGATCATCTCTGTCAACGCCGTGCGGCGTTCGTCTCCAGTTCTTCTCCATTCCGTGACCACGGACTTGACCGTTCGAGCGAAGTCGTCCTAGGATGTGCTCCACCTAACATACAACGTTGTAGAAAGTAGGATCGCTCATGCCCCTTGTTCGAACGCGCAATGTGCGGCGGTTGGTCGCCGCCTGCGCCGTGACGGCGCTTTTGGCGCTGCTCGTCGCCCTCGTGCAGGCACCCGCCCCCGCTGCGGCGGTCACCACCGGAAACGGCGCACTCGTCTACTCCCCCGCGCCAGGCTCCTCGTTCAACCCCGAAGGCGGCACGCCCGCCGGCACCACCTACGCCAAGGTCATCGTGCTCAAGCACAGCGGCAGCGCGAACGGCACGCAACTGGTCACCTTCGACCAGCTCGTGCTCCAGAACGGCGTGCAGGTCTACCCGATCTACCGCAGCACGAACAACGGCACCAGCTGGACCAAGGTCGCCGACGTCAACCCCAGCGCCCAGTTCCCCGCCCTCACCCGCACCGCTCAGCCGTTCCTCTACGAGGTCACCCAGACCACCGGCGACCTGGCCGCGGGCACGATCCTGCTCGCGGGCATGATCATGCCGGAGGACCGCTCCTCCAGCCGCCTGGTGGTGTACAAGAGCACGGACCAGGGCACCAGCTGGAGCTACCTGAGCACCATCGACACCGGCGGACCCGCGGTCTACGACCCCTCGCCGACCTCCACCACGACCACCGTGTGGGAGCCCTCGCTGCTCATCGACGGCAACGGCGGCCTCGCCGCGTACTTCTCCGACGAGCGCCAGAAGGCCAACGGGGTGCTCCAGGCGATCTCCTACCGCCGCTCCACCGACGGCGGCAAGACCTGGGGCTCGCTGGTCAACGTCTCGGCGCCCACGAACCGGAGCGACCGTCCGGGCATGATCACCGTGACGAAGCTGCCGAACGGCCGCTACCTGGCGACCTTCGAGGTCGTGAACCGCCCCAGCCAGTCCAACAACACCGCGCCGGTCTACTACAAGACCTCCGCCGACGGCCTCAACTGGGGGAGCCCCACCTCCATCGGCACTCCGATCGAGCTGGCGGACGGCCGCGGCATCGGCTCCTCGCCGTACGTGACCTGGGTGCCCTCGGGCGGCCCGAAGGGGATGGTCGTGGTCGCCTCGAAATGGTCGCTCGACGCGAACGGCGCCATCGACGGCGGCCAGAACTTCTACGTCAACTACAACCTCGGCGAGGGCCCGTGGGAGCGGCTGCCGATGGCGGTCACCTACGACGCGAGCGACACCCAGGGCGGCAACTTCAGCGGCTTCGCCCAGGGCATCGACGTCAGCGTCGACGGCCGCACGCTCTACCAGGCCACGAACGTCGAGAACCTCCAGACCGGTCTCAACGACATCAGGGTCGGCTCCATCCCGCTCGACGCCCAGCAGTACGAGGCCGAGAACGCCGTGCGCAACGACGCGTCCACGGTCGCGCACGTGCAGGCCTCGAACGGATCGAAGATCGGCAACATCAACAACGCCGGCAGCTACGTCGAATTCACCGTCAACGTCCCGGCCGCCGGGACCTACACGATGAACGTCCGCTACGACAACGGCTTCGGCGCCACCGCCACCCACGGTGTCAGCGTCAACGGCGGCTCCTCCTCCTCGATCAGCTACCCGGCGACGGTCGACTGGGGCCGGTACCAGTGGGCCCAGAAATCCGTCAGCCTCAACGCCGGCGACAACACGATCCGGTTCACCAAGGGCACGAACTTCGCCGAGCTCGACGTCCTGCACCTCTACCGGAGCGCCGCGCTCGACCCGGTCTTCCAAGTGCAGAACCGGAGCAGCGGCAAGTACCTCGAAGTGCTCAGCGCCTCGACGGCCGACGGCGCGGCCGTCGGGCAGTGGGGCGACACGGACCACGCGACTCAGCGCTGGACGATCAGCGGCGGGAACACGGTGCAGCTCGTCAACCGCAACAGCGGGAAACTCCTGGAGATCCCCTCGGGCCAGACCGCCGACGGCGTCGACGCGGTCCAATGGGGCCCCACGGGCAGCGCCACCCAGTCGTGGACCGCGGTGACCAGCGGCGGCTGGTGGACCTTCGCCAACGCCAACAGCGGGAAGCTCCTGGAGATCACCGGCTGCTCGACCGCGGATGGAGCGGTCGCCCAGCAGTGGGCCGCCAGCGGCGCCACCTGCCAGCAGTGGCGTCTCGTGAAGGAGGGCATCCAATAGGAGGCCGCCGGGGCGGCGGGCGCATCGCCCGCCGCCCCGGCGGGGCCGCGCTCAAGATGCGGGCCGCTCGCCCATGCCGCCGTGCTCATCGCGGGGGCAGCCTCCGAGCAGACCCCGCTCCGCGGGAACGTCATGCGTCCCGGTGCTCAGCCCCCCGGGGCGGACTCCCGCTCGACGATGCTGAAATCCGCCAGCTTGGTGCGCGGCGGCAGGTCGGAACCGCCCCGGCCGATGCGTTCGAGCAGTGTGTCGACTGCGGTGCGGGCCAGCCATTCCCGGCCCGGGTCCACCGTGGTGAGCGAGGGAATCGAGTAGGCGGCCTCGTCCAAGTCGTCGAAGCCCAGGACCGCCACGTCCTCGGGCACCCGCAGCCCCGCCTCCTGGAGGACGCGCATCGCGCCGAGCGCCATCGTGTCGTTGAAGCCGAACACCGCGTCGAATGGGACGCCGCGCTCCAGCAGCTCGCGCATCGCCCGCGCGCCGTCGGCCCGGTGCCACAGGGTCGCCCGCACGACCAGCCGCTCGTCGTATTCGATCCCATGCGCGGCAAGCGCTTCGCGGTACCCGCGGAGCCGCAGTCGGGCGGAGCCCATCACCTCGGCCTCGTTCTCGCCGATGGCCGCGATCCGGCGTCGCCCCGAACCGATGAGGTACTCGGTCGCCGCCCGCGCGGCGTCCTCGTTGCGCATCGTCACGTGGTCGCACGGCCAGTCGAACGTCCGCTCGCCGAGCAGCACCAGCGGAAACGGGACGTTGAGCGCCTCGGTGTCCTCCTGGCCCATGCCGAGCGGGCTGATGATGAGGCCGTCGGTCATGCTCAGCCGCGGGCTGTGGAGCAGCGCGAGTTCGCGCTCGCGGTCGCCGCCGGTCTGCTCGACCAGTGTGACCAGGCCCTTCTCCTCGGCGGCCGCGATGATCATGCCGGCGAGCTCGGCGAAATAACTCAGGTTCAGCTCGGGGACGGCGAGGGCGATCGTGTCGGTGCGGCCCGACCTGAGGCTCCGGGCGCTCATGTTCGGCTTGTAGCCGAGTTCGGCGATCGCCCGCTCGACCTTCTCACGGGTCGCGGGACGGACGTGGGGGTAGTCGTTGATCACGTTCGAGACGGTCTTGAACGACACCCCGGCCAGTTTGGCGACATCGCGCAGGGTCGCTGCCATCGCACCTCCTCGGTCCGGCAAATCGTACAACGATGCAAACCGGTGGAATTCCGCTGACGTCCTCGAACGCGAAGGGCGGCCCCATCACCCGTCCTCGGCGTCGTGCATCATCGCGGCCGAACGCCTCCCCTCGGACTGGACTGCCGCACCTCCGCGTCGGCGAGCACGCAGGGCTTACGCTGCCGGGCACGGACTCCCCGCGGCACCGCCTGAACGTGATCGACGTCGAAGCGACATGCTGGGAGCAGCCGCCGCCGTCCGGGGCCGTCGGCGAGATCACCGCGACCGGACCGACGGCGGTCGACTGAGGTACCGGCTCACGCGGTGTTCGGCCGCGACCCCTGCCGGCCCGTACTCCAGGGAGACGGCCACCGTCGCGGGACCGCCCGTGAAAACGGTTCGCCATAGGTCAGGGACGCTTGCTATGGTCGGCGGCATGTCCACTCCGCGCAAGTCGTTACTGCCACGCTCCGACTTCGCGGGTGGAGTCTGCCCTGTTCCAGGGCGGTCTCGGGATTGTTCCGCCTGGTCTGACGCGTGGCTGCGCGACCGGGGGCCCGCGGGTCGCAGCTGCCGTGACAGCGACCGCAGCGCCGAATCCGGCGCACACACGAAGGACCTTCCGTGGACACCTCCACCGCTCCCGCGCGCCTTGGACTGGGCCGCGACTTCCGGCTGCTCGCCTCCGGGCGGGTCACTTCCCAACTGGGCGACCAGATCCAGTTCCTCGCCCTACCGCTCCTCGTCGTCGCACTGACCGGTTCGACGATCCAGGCCGGCATCGTGCTCGGCGCGCAGACCATCACCTCGCTCGCCTTCGGGCTGCTCGCCGGTGCGCTCGCCGACCGGTGGGACCGCAAGCGCACCATGATCGCCTGCGACCTCGGCCGGGCGGCCCTGACCGCGACCATCCCGATCGCCGCGCTCTTCGGGTCGGTGCCGATGGGCCTGCTCTACGCGGTCGCCGTCGCGAACGGGCTCCTGGGCACCCTGTTCGGGGCCGCGAGCACCTCGGCCCTGCCCAACCTCGTCGACGCCGAGGACTTGACCCGGGCCCTCGGCGGCCTCGGCGCGATCGAGAACACGGTGCGGCTCGCGGGCGCGTCGATCGCGGGCCTGGTCTATACCCTCGGCCGGACCGTGCCCTTCGCCGCCAACGCCGTGACGTTCCTGGTCTCCGCCGCCACCCTGCACCGCATCCGGCACTCCTTCCAGCAGGAGACCGAGGCGCGGCAGGGCGCGCCGACGCCGCGCGCATTGCTCGCCGACATGCGCGAAGGACTGGCCTGGCTCTGGCGCAAGCCGGTGATCCGCACGCTCGCTCTGCTCGATGCCGGTGACGCCCTTCGCTACGGCGCGGGCTACCTGCTGATCATCGCGCTCGCCGCGAGCTTGGACGCGAGCCCGACCCAGATCGGGATCGTGTTCACCGGTGCGGCGTTGGGTGCGCTGCTGGGCAATCTGTTCGCGCCGAAGCTCTCGACCCGGTTCGCCTTGGGGCGCCTGGCGATCGCGATGCTGTGGGTCGAGGCGCTGACATTCCCGTTCTACGCGATCGCGCCGACCTGGTGGCTGCTGCTGGTCGTCGCCTTCGCCGAATCGGTCGTCAGCCCGGTCTACAACGTCGCGCTCGACAGCTACCGCCTCGCCCGGACTCCTGACCGGATGCGGGGTCGAGTCACCGCCGGTATCGGCGCGGTGGTGACCGGCGCTTCGGCGATCGGGGCCGTCGCGAGCGGCTCGCTCATCGCAGCGATCGGCCCGGCCGCGCTCACCTGGGCGCTCGCGGGCTGGCTGGCGCTGCTGGCGACCGCCGCGACGCTGAGCGGCACCGTCCGCCGAGCCGAGTAGTGAACGGGGGTGAGGACCGGGGTCCTCGCCCCCGGCAGGTTGACCGGTAGGCGCAACCGGAGCCATGTCACGGTGTGGACGAAATCGGCGCTGAAGACCCGCCGATCGGCGCGTACGCGTACGGGGTTGACGGCCGGGACACTCATCCCGATCACCTGCAAAAGGCACCCAGGCGACACCGTCACCGTCGCGACGATCCGGCACGGCAACGCGGTGCTGCGCGCCTTCTACGACTTCTGCAGCGAGGAGGCCACTGGGGGCCGCCGCTGTCGGGGCGGCGGCAACGAGCGAGGGCCGGTTAGGCGAGTGCGAGCACGACGCCCGCGGCCTCAGCCCCTGCCAGAGGCCGTCCTGACGTTGCACTCGGCGAGGGGTTCAGCACGAGCGGGAACAGCGATTCCCGTTCAGCCCCGGGCACGTCCGGGCTCTCCGTTCGAGGAATGCCCCCGCAACCGGATCACTCCGCCGACCTGGGGTTTTCGCGCTGCTTGGCGTTGAAGCGCGCTTTCTTCCGGCGGTTCCCGCACGTGTTCATGTCGCACCATTTGCGGGTCCGGCTTCGGCTGGTGTCGAAAAAGGCGGCCCGGCAGGTCGGCGAGGCGCACAGAGCCAATGTTCCGTCTCGCTCGCCCGCGATGACGCTGATCGCGTCGGAGGCGATCACGCTGAGGGCGTCTTCCACACAGGACGCGGAGCTGAGGCGCCACCGCCGCTCGCCCTCGGGCGTCAGGACTGCTGCGGCCCGACCCTGAGCGCTACAGCCGTTGATGACTCGGACCGCCGATGCGGGGAGCGCGCCCTGGGTCGCGGCCGCTGTCGCGGCGGCGTGAATCGACTCCCTCAGTTCTCGGGCGAGGTCGAGCTGAGCGGTGCTGCAGGAGTCCACGGCGAGACCGTTCACCGCCAGCCAGTCGATGAGTCGCTGCGGCGTCGGAATGCGCTCCACGCTGTCGCCGTGACGCTCCGACAGCGTCCCCGTGAAGCTGGTCGCCAGCACGTTGCCGAGGCGGAACGCAGGGAACTGGCCGCGCATTGAACCCCCTTCTGCAGGTTGCACGTGGGCATGAGGGGATGGTAGAACCGTCTAAGCCGGTTCGCAATAGGGCGCGGCCGGTTCCCCGACGGCCAGGAGGTCTCATGCCCCGTCCGACCGGCGACGTGCAGGCATTCGAAGCCCGCGCGACTGATGCGGAGCTCGACGATCTGCGCGCCCGGCTGGCCGCGGCGCGGCTACCGGAGGCCGAGACGGTCGACCACTCTCGCCGATGGGACCAGGGTGTTCCTCTCGCCGACCTCGTCGGCCTCGTGGACTACTGGCGCACGGGGTACGACTGGCGGTCGTTCGAAGAGCGCCTCGACCGGATCGGCCAGTTCCGCACGACCATCGACGGCCTGGGAATCCACTTCCTGCACCGCCGATCCGCTCGCGCCGACGCCACGCCGCTGATCCTGACGCACGGCTGGCCGGGCAGCATCGCCGAGTTCATCGACGTAGTGGACGAGCTGGCGGATCCGAAGGACGCGGACGCGCCGGCGTTCCACGTCGTGGTGCCCTCGCTACCGGGTTTCGGTCACAGCGACAAGCCGGCCACGACCGGGTGGGGCACCGAGAAGATCGCGGCCGCATGGGTGGAACTGATGGGAAGGCTCGGCTACGGCGAGTTCGCGGCGCACGGCGGCGACTGGGGAGGCAATATCACCACGGTGCTCGGCGGCAGGTTCCCCGCGCACGTCCTCGGCATCCACACCACGTTCGCGGAGGGACCGCCCGGACTGACGACGGACGGGTTGACGGCGGTCGAGCGCAAGTGGGCCGAGGAGACCCGCGAGTTCTACGAGGGCCCCCGCGGGGCGTATGCGAAGCAGCAGGCGGCCCGGCCGCAGACCATCGGATACTCCCTCGTCGACTCACCGGTCGGGCTGCTCGCCTGGATCCTCGACAAGTTCGCCGAGTGGTCGGACACCGAGGACAGCCCGTTCGAGACGATTTCCAGAGACCGCGTGCTCGACGACGTCACGCTGTATTGGCTGACGCGGACCGGCGCATCGGCGGCCCGCATCTACTACGAGAGCCACAGCTCGCTCGATCCCGGACTGCGGGTCGACGTCCCGGCGGCGATCACCATGTACCCCCGCGACATCGAGAAGTGTCCGCGCCCCTGGGCCGAGGAGCGCTACCGACGGATCGTCCGATGGAGGTCGCCCGAACGCGGCGGGCACTTCCCGTCACTGGAGGTTCCCGAGTATTTCGTCGACGATCTGCGAGAGGGCCTCGCGGCAGTGCTGGCCGCTCAGCGGTGAGCGCGGCGGTCCTCAAGGCTCGAGCGTCTCGCTCGATTCCTCCCAGCTGGTGAGTCGGCCGCAATCCGGCGAAGGCGTACCGGCGGTCAGACGCCGGTGTGCGCCTTCAGGAAGGCGGCGACGGCTTCAGGGTCGCCCGTGAGCTCGGTTTCGGCGGCCTCGCGGCGACCGCTGAGGTAGAGCAGCAGCTCCACCGGGTGGCCGGTGAGCACGGCGCCTCCCGGGGAGCCGAAGCGGTGCGTCCGGCCTCCAGGACTGCGCAGTTCCAGACCGTGCGGGCGGATCTTGCGGGCGGCCCGCCAGCCGGTGAGGCGGTTCGTCTTCCAGGCGAGCGAGTCGAGGTCGGGGCGGTCGGTGCGCCGGCCCCGCCCATTGGCGCGGCGGACGTCTTCATGGTGGATCAGGAACTCGGTGCCGTTCAAGACCGTGCGGAGTCCCGGTATCCGCCACGGCAGCATCGGCGGTCCCGCACGGAGCCGGTCGATCAGGGCGGGGAGGCCCTTGGCCTTCGCCGTCGACATCTTGGCCTCGGTCCATGTGGCGAAGTGCTCGCGCAGCACGAGGTGCGCGGCGAGGTCGAGGGTGGCCCAGCCCTCGCACAGGGTCGGCGCGTCGGGGCCGAGCTCGGCCAGCAGGTCGCACAGGTCCCGGCGCTCTCGCGCATCCAGTGGCAATGCCCGTTCCCGTGTGGCGCTCATTCGCCGCCTCCCTCTCTTCGGACCGACTGTAGTACCCGATCTCGGGAGGTCCAGACCAATGATGGTCCAGGCGGATGGCCGTCCCTGCCCGTGCAGGGGGCCGCGCGCCGCTCGGACATCGAGCGAGGCTCCGGCCGGTCGCAACCGCGTTGCCGTGCCGGCAGGCGCGTGAGATCGTTTGCGGTGAGACCGCCTTCGAGCATTGGAGACAGGTCCTGCTCCTGCTTCGGTTCCCCGCCCGCCCTACTACGCCGTGGTGTTCACCTCGTCGCGAACGACCGGCGACAACGGCTACGGCGAACGTGCCGAGCAGATGCTGGAACTCGCGCGCGACCAGCCGGGGTTCCTCGGGGTCGACTCGGCCCGCGGCGCGGACGGCCTGGGCATCACGGTGTCGTATTGGAAGGACGAGGCGTCGATCGCCGCCTGGCGCGACCACGCCGAGCACGCGCTGACCCGGTCAGAGGGACGCGAGCGCTGGTACACCTCCTTCGCCGTGCACGTCGCCAAGGTCGAACGCAGCTACGGATTCGCTCGCCCGGCCGAAGAGCGAGCGCTGTGACCGTTGCCTCCGGCCCTGCACCCGACTCCGGCGCGGTGAACTCGTCGAGCACGGCGTGTTCGACGACATCGCCCCCGCCGACCGGATGGCCGGGACAGGCGGTCGGCGCTCATATCGAGTGGCGCAGGTTCGCCGTCGTCAGCCGGCCGGGTCGTACTGGAACTGGCGGAGCTCCTGCGCGCAGCGGCAGGCGGCGGCGAGCCCGTCCCGGCGGCCGACGAGCGCCGGCCGATCGAGGCCGAGGCGGAACCGGCCCTAGACCCTCGTGTCCGCTTCCGGCCTGCTCGCCGGGTGCGGGAGCGGCGTGACGAGCGCGGCGATCATGACCGCCAGCGGGACGAGCGTGGACAGCCACAGGACGAGTCGGAACGAGCCGGTCCAGTCGTGGAACAGCGAGTACAGCAGGGGGGCGAACGCGACCGCGGCGATGGTGACCGAGGCGACCACGCCGCGGATCGATCCGATGTGGGCGGTGCCGAACAGGCGCGGGGTCATGGCGCTCTCGATGGAGCGCAACGCGTTGCCGGCCGCGCCGATGGCGAGGCCGAACCCGAGCGCGGACCAGCCCGGCTCCACGGCGGTGCCCCAGGCGACCGCGAGGGCGAAACCGAGCATGGAGGCGGCCAGCAGCAGTCGGGGGCGGCCCCGGTCGACCAGGTAACCGAGCAGGAGCGTCGCGAGGGTGCCGGCGATGGTCTGGGGCAGGAAGTTCGCGGCCGCCTCGGTGGCGGACAGGCCCTGCTCGCCGAGCAGGGCGATCTGGTGGAAGCCGATGGCGGTGCCGAAGAACCCGGCGGTGCCCACGGAGGCGACCAGGACCCAGAAGTAGGGGTGGCGCATGGCCTCGCCGCGGGTCATGCCCCACTCGGCGGTGCTCGCGTGCTCGTTGGCCGGGTCGCCGTCGACGAACTGGCCGATGTCGCCGGGGCGATTGCGCACCAGGAGGACCGCGAGCGGGACGACGATGAGCGCGACGGCGGCGGCTTCGAGGTGCATGGCGGTGCGCCAGTCGGTGGCGGCGATGACGCGTTCGAGGATCACCGGCGAGATCGAGATGATGCCGCCGCCGATCGCGCCCTGCAGGCCCAGGACGGTGCCGCGGCGCTTGTCGTACCAGCGCGAGACCAGGGTGGCGGCGCACAGCCCGAGCGCGCCCTGGCCGAGCATCCGGATCCCGATGAAGCCCGCGCCGAGGCCGATGATGTTCTGGGCGAAGGAGAGTCCGACGAGGGCGAGGCTGAAGGCGGTGGCCACCACGGCCATGGTCGTGCGGGTGCCGTAGCGGTCCACGGCCCGGCCGATCCAGGGCAGGGCGAGCGCGCCGGTGAGGGTGCCGACCATGTAGGCGGTGGAGACGGCGGTGCGGGAGACGCCGATCTCCGCGATCATCGGGTCGAGGAAGACCGAGATCGACGCGGTCTGGCCCGGGGCGGTCAGGCCCAGGGCGATCGTGGCGACGACGACCATGCGCGGTCCGGCGAACCGGCGCTGGGCGGTGTGGGACGCGGTGGCGGTCATGCGGCGAGGCTCCCGAGGTGCGCTGGAAAACGTTGGCTTGCCGGTCGGCAGGCAGAGACGGTTCCAGCCTAGAGCGCGGCAGGCGCGAGGCGCCTCGTCAATTTCCGCATGCCGGGAGGCGGGCGAACGGGCCGCCGATGCCCATGGCCTGTTGGTTCGCCCGCCCGCAGGTCGGCCGTCATGTGCGCCGCGGGTGTGAACGGCCGCTCATGAGGTCGTGTCGGCTTCGGCGGATCGCGTAGGCGTAGACCGCCGCCGCGAGGGTCGCGCCCCAGGGCAGGAAGAACAATCCGGGCAGGCCTTCGCCCCAGTTGCTCCAGGTCATGTCGTCGAGCGCGCCCACGGTCACCGTGGTGACCCGCATGCCTCCCTGGAGGAGGATGATCGCGACCCAGGCTCCCGGCACCACGGCGGCCCAGATGGGCACCCGTCGCCCGCGCAGCACGGGAATCCAGCGGGGGAAGACCTCGCCCCAGGGCCGGACCAGCCCGAGCGTCAAGACCGCCCCGGCGATCGGCAGGCCCCCGAAGAGCACGGCCAACCCCAGACGCTCCAGTCCGGTCATGGTGTCGACGTAGCCGTCCGGGACGCCGAGCGGGAGCCCCACGGCCCAGGAGAGCCGCACCAGCGGGTAGGGCAGCGCGAGGAGCGCGGACGCGTAGGTCACCGCCGCTCCCCAGCGCGGCGCGCGGGCCGCCGCGAGGAGGCTCCGGCCTCGGGACAGCTGCGCGACGGCCGCCAGCGCCCACAGGACGCCGCCGACGATCGAGACCACCATCGCGCCCAGGGCGAGGTCCCACAGGCCCGTGTGGCCGAAGAACAGGTAGGTGAAGTTCTGCAGCACGCGCACGTCGGGGACGATCAGCAGCAGCACCAGGCTCAGGCACGCGGCCGGCATCGCCGGCCAGCGGTGATGCGGCAGGAGCCGGCCGGCCAGGACGGTCAGGAGGCCGGTGAGTCCGATGAGGAATGTCGCCCAGCCGATCGGCTCCGACTGGAGGCCTTCGAAATAGGACCAGACGTCCGCTGCCCGCCGGTCGTTGACGCCGAAGGGGCTGTCGGCGGCGCCGGTGGCCCAGAAGAGGCCCGCCACGCAGGCGAGGACGGACCATACGGCGGCGGCCGGTGCGGCCCGGGAACGCCATGATCGCCGCGAGGCGCGTTCCGGCGGTTCGTCGGTCGGATGCTGCGACGCTTCGGTCGTCGTGGACATGTCGGCTCCTTCGCTCGGTGAGGGCCGGACTGGAGCCGGCCTCCACACCAGCCTTCCCGGCGGGCGCTGCCGCGAGATCCCCCGTGCGGGGGAACCGGCTCCCGCCGCCGAGTGAACGCGCTGCTCGTGCGGGCCGAACGGTCAGACCGCCGGGCCCTCGCTCGGGCGGAGGAGGCGTTTGAGGAGGGTGTTCAGCAGGATGACGACCACGAGGAGCGCAGGCAGGTTCAGGAGTCCGAAGAGGATGACCGGCGGGATGTAGGCGGCCCAGGTCTTCGCTCCGGCCGCCCAGGCCCGGGGTTCGTCATAGCCTCTGAACAGCGAGGTCCGGCCCTCGATCAGGTGGGCTTCGGCCTCCTGACCCACTTCGCATCGACCCGGGAGCTCGATGCGGACCTCGACCGCGGGGCCGCCGTCGTCGGGGACGAACGTGCCCGTGCAGGCGCGGCCCTGTTTGACGTCGACGGCGCGCTCCACGGTCACCGTGCCGGGCACGCCGGCCTGGCCGTTCGTGGCTCGGTAACCGTCGATCAACGCCATCGCGTTCGCGTGCAACGCCACTGCGAACAGCGCCAGCACGAGGCCGAGGGCCGCGAAGAGCGCCGCCATGACCGCGGGGTGCGGCCGCTTCCGGCTCTGGTCACGCTCGGCTGCGCGCATGTTCGGCTCCACGGTTCGATCGGTTCGGTCCGCTCCAGCATGGCCTGCCCGTGCCATGGAGGCCGAAGCGGTCGTGCGGGCTGTCAGGGTCATGGCGGCGACGTGTCAGGGCCGTGTCAGCCGACAGGTCGAACCTCTGGTGCATGGAACGCACACCGCACCTCACGACCGCGACCGAAGCCGCTCGAACCGACCGGATCGTCGAGCGGCTGCTCGCCGACCGCCACTCGGTGCCGCTGTCGATCGCGCTGCACCTCGTCCCCGGGGCCCTGATCGTCGCGGCCTACTACCTCATCGGACAGCCGATCACGAAGGCGATCGACTACCCGATCTTCCTCGCCTGGGCGATCGCCTTGACCGTGGTGCTCGCGCCACTCCAGTTCGGCCTGCTGTGGCTGGGCCGCAGGCGCAACGGCCGGTACTCGCTGCGCGGCGTGCTGCACTACCGCGACAAGCCGTTCTCGCGCGGCGGGATCACCGCCATCGGCATCGGGCTCATGGTCTACATGACCGTGGTGGCGCTCGCGCTCGTCCCGCTCGACAACCTCGTGTACGAGTGGGCCTTCACCTGGGTGCCCTTCGAGGGCGCCGGCGGCAGCGCCACCGCCTACCTCGACGCGTACTCGCAGTCCTTCCTCCTGGTCACCCTGCTGGTCTGCCTGCCGTTCACCGGGTTCTCGCTGCCGCTCGTCGAGGAGTACTACTTCCGCGGCTTCCTGCTCCCCCGGCTCCCCCAGCTGGGCGGGTGGGCGCCGCTGTTCAACACGGTCCTGTTCTCGGTGTACCACTTCTGGGCGCCCTGGACGGTCCTGTCGAAGATCGTCTTCCTGCTCCCCGGCGTGTGGTTCGTCTGGCGCAAGCACGACCTCCGGGCGTCGATCTGGATGCACCCCGGTTCGGCGCTCCTCATGACCACCGCCGGCCTCATCGCCATCGCGCTCGGCCTCATGTAGCGCCGAACCGAGCGGGCGCCGTCCACACCGGACGGCGCCCGCTTCCGGCTGCGCGGTCAGGCCAGGTTCGGGATCGCCGCGTGCAGGAGCTCGCGGACCTTGTGGAGGTTCGCCTCGAAGACCGCGAAGACCGCCTCCTGCGTCACCGGTTCGACGTCCGGGTCCTCGTCGAGCCCGGCGTCGTAGTCGGTGACCAGCGCGATGCCGACGAAGGGCAGCCCCGCCTCCTTGGCGAGGGGCGCCTCCGGGGACTGGGTCATGTTCACGACGTGCCAGCCGGCGTCGCGGTGCCAGCGGGACTCGGCGCGGCTGGAGAAGCGGGGCCCGTTGATCACGACGACGGTGCCGCCGTCGTGGGCGCGGACGCCGACCTCGGCGGCCGCGTCGAGCACGACCCGGCGCAGGCGCGGATCGTAGGGTTCGGCGAAGGGGGTGTGCACGGGTCCGTCCTCGAACTCGTCGTGGAAGGTGGACTCGCGGCCCCACGTGCGGTCGACGATCTGGTCGCAGACGACGAACTCGCCGGGTCGGATCTCGGGGCGCAGCGATCCGGCCGCGAACGGGGAGACGAGGGCCCGCACCCCCAGCCGCCGCATCGCGTCCACATTGGCGCGGTAGTTGACGCGGTGGGGCGGGAAGCGGTGGCCGGCGCCGTGGCGGGGCAGGAACGCCACGCGCGTGGATCCGAAGGCGGCGATGTGGACCGGTGCGGACGGCGGCCCCCACGGGGTCGCGATCTCGTGGGTCTCCGCGTCGTCGGCGAAACGGTAGAAGCCGGTGCCGCCGAAGACGCCGATGTCGGCCCGGGGCCGGGACGGATCGTTCAATTCGTGCTCCTCATCGCATTCGTGCTCGGGCCAGGGCCAGTTGGGCCCGCATGTCCTTGATCGCGCGGAGGGTCCCGCCGACGGTGCCGGTGACCTTGCTCCTGCCGACCCGGGGCCGGTACGGGACCGCCACTTCGGCGATCCGCCAGCCGTCGTGTCCGGCGCGGAGGACCATTTCGAGCGGCCAGCCGGAGCGGCGGTCGGCGATGCCGAGGCCGAGGAGGGCGTCGCGGCGGGCGGCGCGCATCGGGCCGATGTCGGTGACGCGCGCGCCGCAGTAGCGGCGGACCTGCCGGGCGAGGTAGCGGTTGGCGACGCGGTTCTGCGGGGCCAGCGCCCCGGCCTCGGCGTCCCTGGCGCCGAGCACCAGGTCGGCCTCGCCGTCCAGGACGGGCCCGCAGACCGCGGGGAGGTCGCCGGGGTCGAGCGAGGCGTCGCAGTCCATGAAGGACACGACGGGTGCGGTGGCGGCGGCGAGCCCGGCGTGGCAGGCCGCGCCGAAGCCGCGGCGCGGCTCGGCCACGACGCGGGCGCCGTACTCGGCGGCGATCTCGGCCGAGCCGTCGTCGGAGCCGTTGTCGACCACGATCGCCCGGTAGCCCTTGGGCATCCGCTCGAGCACCCACGGGATCGCGTCGCGCTCGTTGAGCACCGGGAGGACGACGTCGACCTCCGGTTCCTCGGGCGGCGCCAGGTCGCACAGCACCGCGGCGGTACGGGTGCGCGGGGCGAGGCGGGCGATGGCGCGGGCGTCCTCCATGTCGTCGAGGTCGCGCAGTGCCGGGAGCTCGGCGACGGTCAGGCCGAGGGCCCGGAGCCGCTCGAGCTGCCGCAGGCCGGTGTCGGCGCGGCTCATCGGGACGTCCCGGAACGCGTCCGGGTGCGGGCGGTGCAGGCCCAGGGCCCACCAGCCGCCGTCCTCGGCCGGCCCCAGCGCCGCGTCGCGCCCGCCGTCGACCAGCGCGGACAGCGACGCGTCGAGCAGTGCGGCGGTGATCTGCGGGGTGTCCATGCCGATCTGGAGGCCGGGCCCGCCCGCGTGCGCCCAGGCCGCGGCGAGCCGCTGGTTGAAGGTGCCGTCCGCCTGCGGGACGACCTCGAAGCCCTCGGGCAGCCACGGGCCGGGCTCGCCGTCGAGGGCGAGGACGCGCCGGTCGGCCCCGCAGGCGGCGACGGCCTCCAGGGTGTCGGCGAGCGCCGCCTCGGCGACCGCGGCGGCCTCGGCCGGCGTGAGCGGGGGCGTGAGCCGGGTCTTGGACCGGCCCGGGAACGGGGCTTTGGCCAGGACGAGGAGATGGATCCTCTGCATGAGGCCGATGCTACTGAGCGCGCGGCCCTCCGAGGCCCGGAGTTTGCTTACGGTATGCGAAAGTCTCGGCCCGTCGCTTGGCGCGGGGGCCCGCCATCGGCCATCGTAGGGGCATGGTTCCCGATGCCGACCCGCGCGTGCTGGTCGTCGACGACGATCCCGCGCTGGCCGACGTCGTCGCCCGCTATCTGCGCCGCGAGGGCTTCGAGGTCGACTACGCCCCCGACGGGGCCACCGGCCTGCGCCGGGCCCTCGCCACCCTGCCCGACCTGGTCGTGCTCGACCTGATGATGCCCGGCATGGACGGGTTCGAGGTCTGCCGCCGCCTGCGCCGGGCCACCTCCATCCCGGTGGTCATGCTGACCGCGCTCGGCGAGGAGGACGACCGCATCGCCGGGCTCGACCTCGGCGCGGACGACTACGTGACCAAGCCGTTCTCCCCGCGCGAGCTCGCCGCCCGGGTCCGGGCCGTCCTGCGCCGCGCCGCGCCCGGGGCCGCCGAGGTCCTCAGCGCCGGGGGCATCGAGGTCGACACGCTCGCGCACCGCGTCAGCCGCGGGGGCGAGCCGGTTTCGCTGACGGCCAAGGAGTACGACCTCCTGGTGTGCTTCCTGACCAATCCGGGGCGGGCGTTCCGCCGCGAGGAGCTGCTCGAGAGCGTGTGGGGCTGGCGCATCGGCGACACCTCCACCGTCACCGTCCACGTCCGCCGCCTGCGCGAGAAGGTCGAGGACGACGCGTCCGCGCCCCGCCACCTGACCACCGTCCGCGGCGTCGGCTACCGATGGGAGCCCTGATGCAGCAGCGCCGGCGCCGACGCGGAGGCTCGCTGCTGATCCTCGCCGTCGCACTCGCGGCCGCCACCGCCCTCGCGGTGAGCTTCGACTTCCCGCCCCGCGACATCGCCGTCCTCGCCGCGACCGCCGCGGTCGCGTCCGCGGTGGCCGGCGGGATCGGCGGGGTCGCGCTGCGGCGCCTGCGCAACCGGCCCGCGGGCGTCCAGACCATGGCCGTCGCGCTCTCCTCGGTCCTGGTCGCCGCCACGGGCGTGGTGACCGCCGCGCTCGCCATGTTCATCTCGCTGCACGACCTCGTGGTGCTCTTCGTGGTCCTCATCGTCGCCTCCGGCGTCGCGTTCGGCGCGGCATGGCAGCTCGGCGACGACATCGGCGCGGGCGCGCAGCAGGTCGGCGCGTACGCGCGGACCATGGTCGGCGGCGACGGCGCCATCAGCGCCGAGCGGGCCCCGGCGGTGACCGGACCGGGCGAACTGGCGGCGCTCGCGCGGGAGCTCGCCGACGTCTCGCACCGGCTGGACGAGTCGCGGCGGCGCGAACGCGCCCTCGAAGCGTCCCGGCGCGAGCTCATCGCCTGGGTCTCCCACGACCTGCGCGCCCCGCTCGCCACCATCCGCGCCATGGCCGAGGCCCTCGACGACGGCGTCGTCGGCGGGGACGACGCCACGGTCAAGCGCTACCACGCGCAGATCCGCACCGACGCCGAACGGCTCACCGCGCTCGTAGACGACCTGTTCGAGCTCTCCCGCATCCACAGCGGGGCGCTCCGGCTCGGCGGCGAGAAGGTCGACCTGAGCGACGCCGTCGCCGACGCCCTCGCCGGGGCCGCCGCCGCCGCGGACCTCAAGGGCGTCACCGTGGTCGAGCGGCTGTCGGGGCTGCCGCCCGCGGAGGTGTCCGCGCGCGAGTGCTGCCGCGCCCTGGACAACCTGTTCGACAACGCGATCCGCCACACGCCGCCGGGCGGCACCGTCGTGGTCGAGGCGGCCGCCGACGCGGACGCCGCCGTCCTCCACGTGGAGGACGAATGCGGCGGCATCCCCGAACCGGACCTGCCTCGCGTGTTCGACATCGCCTTCCGCGGCGACGACGCCCGGCGGCGCGACGAGCGCGGCGGCGGCCTGGGCCTGGCGATCTGCCGCGGCCTCATCGAGGCCCACGCGGGCTCGGTCGCGGTCGCCAACACCGCGGGGGGATGCCGCTTCACCGTCCGGCTGCCGACCGGGGAACGCCGGTGACCGCGCCCCGCCGCACGGCCCTGACGGCCGCCGTCCTCGCGTCCTGGGCGCTGTTCCTCGCCCTCGTGTGGGTGTTGGGGCAGTACAAGGACGCGATCACCGCCGAGGACCTCGTCCTGGGCGCGATGCCGCTCTTCGGCAGCTGGGAATGGCGTCTCGACGTCGAGCTGCTCGTCCCGATCGGCGTGGGCGTGCTGCTCATCGCCGTGCTGCCCGTGATCAGCGCGCGCGGCCGGTGGCGGGCGGTGGCGGCCGCGGCCGCGCTCGGCGGCATCGCGTTCAGCCTCGCCCTGGCCCTCGCGCACTCCCACCCGCTCACCTGGCAGGACCTGGACAACCACTACGGGAGCCGCATCCACGTGGTGGACGACGCGGGCGGGTTCGGGCCGTTCCTGCGGCAGTACACCGACGTGCAGCTCACCGACGTCTACCCGGTCCACCTGCAGTCCCACCCGCCCGGGCTCGTCCTGTTCTTCTGGGCGGCGGCGAAGATCGGCCTCGAAGGGCTCGTCTTCCAGAACGCCGTGATCATGCTCGCCGCGGGCGCGGGCATCGCCGCCGCGCTCGCGATCGGCCGCGACGTCGCCGGGGAGCGCCTCGCGCGCCGCGCCGCGCCGTTCCTCGTCGTCGTCCCGGCCGCGTTCTGGCACAACAACGCCGACATCGTCTTCGCCGGGGTCACGCTCGCCGCCGTGGCGTGCCTCGTCCTGGCGACCAACCGGACCGGCGCGCGCGCCGTCGCGTTCACGGCGGCGGGCGGGCTGCTCGCGGGTGCGGCGCTCATGCTGTCGTTCTCCGCGGTGCTGTTGGCGCTGCCGTTCCTCGTGGTCGCCGTGCGGCGGCGGCGCTGGGACGTGCTCCTCGGCGGCGGCGCGCTCGCGGCCGCCGTGGTGCTCGCGCCGCTCCTGTGGGGCTACTGGTGGCTCGAAGGGCTCCAGGTCACGCGCGTGCGCTACTACGCGGGCGTGGCCTCGGTCCGCGGCTACTGGTACTTCCTGGTCGCGAACCCCGCGGTGTACGCGCTCGCGCTCGGCCCGGCGATCGCGGTCGCCCTCGCGCGCCTGCGCGACCGCCGCATGTGGATCGTCGTCGGCTCGTGCCTCGCGGCCGTCGCGATCGCCGACCTCTCGGGCATGTCCTCCTCCGAGACCGAGCGGATCTGGCAGCCGTTCATGCCGCTGACGCTCCTGGCCGGGTGCGCCCTGGACCGTCCACGGGCCTGGCTGACCCTCCAACTGGCCGTCGCCGTCGCCCTCGCCGCCGCGCTGCGCGTGCACTGGTGACCGAGAGAAAGGCAAGACCCATGCGAGTACTCGTGACCGGCGGCGCCGGGTTCATCGGCGGGCACGTCGTCGAGCGGCTCGCCGCGCGCGGCGACGACGTGGTCGTCCTCGACTCCCTCACCGCCCACGAGCGGCCCCCGGCCCACCTCCCCGACTCGGTCGAGCTCATCGTCGGCGACCTCGCCGACGCCGAGGTCCTCGAGCGGGCGGTCGAGGGCGTGGACGCGGTCTGCCACCAGGCCGCGCGGGTCGGGCTCGGCGTCGACTTCGACGACGTGGCCGACTACGTCGCCGACAACGACGGCGGCACCGCGAACCTGCTGCGGGCCCTGTGGCGGCGCTCCTTCGCCGGCCGCCTCGTCATCGCCTCCTCCATGGTCGTCTACGGCGAGGGCCGCTACCGCTGCCCCGAGCACGGCGACGTCCGCGCCGAACCCCGCCGCGCGGCCGACCTCGACGCCGGGCGCTTCGAGCCGGGCTGCCCCCGCTGCGGCGCCGACCTCGCCTGGGCGCCGGTCTTCGAAGACGCCCGCCTCGATCCCCGGAACGTCTACGCCGCCACCAAGGTCCACACCGAGCACCTGGCGTTCCTGTACGGCCGCGAATCCGGCGCGCGCGTGTGCGCCCTGCGCTACCACAACGTCTACGGCCCCCGCATGCCCCGCGACACCCCGTATGCGGGCGTCGCCAGCGTCTTCCGCAGCGCCCTGGAGGCCGGGAAGGCCCCCCGGGTGTTCGAGGACGGCGCGCAGACCCGCGACTTCGTGCACGTCGACGACGTGGCCCGCGCGAACCTCCTGGCCCTCGACGGCGCCTGGGAGGGCGCGTGCAACGTCGCCAGCGGCGAGCCGCGCAGCGTCGGCGACATGGCGCGGGCGCTCGCCGCCGCGATGCCCGGCGCGCCCGAGCCGGTCGTCACCGGCGAGTACCGGCTCGGGGACGTCCGCCACGTCGTCGCCTCGCCCGATCTCGCCGCCGAGGCCCTGGGCTTCCGCGCCGAGACCGGCTTCGCCGAGGGCATGGCCGCCTTCGCGCACGCGCCGCTCCGGTAGCCGGCCGCGGCTTTCGCATCTTGTAAGGTCCGCGCGGCCGTTCGCGTGCTGTACTCGGAGGATGACGACAACAGCGTCGTATCCGCCGTCCCGGTTCGGCGCGTGGCTCATCGCCGCCACCCGCGTCGGCGTGGCGTTCCTGTGGATCGACAACACCTCCTGGAAGGTGCCGCCCGACTTCGGCGAGGACGACGGGGGCAGCCTCTACCGCTGGACCCTGCTCGGCGTCGAGCACCAGGTGCTCGCGCCGTGGGCCTGGTTCGTCGAGCACGTCGTGGTCCCGAACTTCACGCTCTTCGGCTGGGCCGTCCTCGCGATCGAGGCCTCGTTGGGCGCGTTCCTGCTCATCGGGCTGTGCACCAGGCTGTTCGCGCTGCTGGGCCTCGTCCAGACGCTCGCCATCACGTTCTCGGTGCTCAACGCCCCGCACGAGTGGTACTGGGCGTACCTGCTCATGCTGCTCGTCCACCTCATGCTCTTCGCGACCGCGGCCGGGCGCTTCGGCGGCATGGACGGCCTCCTGCGGCCCGTCTGGCACCACCGCCCGGGCCGGGTCCACCGGCTCCTGGAGGCGGCGTCATGACCGGCCCCCGAGGACTCGACCGGGCCGCGCTGGCCCTCGGGCTCGCCTCCGTCGCGAGCCTCGTCTTCGCCTTCAAGGGGCTCGACGAGTTCCGGTTCATCGCCATCGGCGGCCCGTCGATCGCGGTCGCGCTCGGCCTCGGCGCGCTCGCCGTCGCCGCCGGCCTCACCGGCGTGCGGGTCCTCGTGCTCCTCGCCGGGCTCGGCTTCGCCGCCGCGGCCCTGCTGCAGCTCATCGCCGCCGCCAATGGCGAACGCTGGCTCCAGGCCGACCTCGCCGCCATGTCGTTCTGGCTCGGACTCGCCGTCGGCCTGCTCCTGGTCGGCGCCTCACCGAAGACCACCGCCACTTCCGAAGGGGATTGAATGGACACCTCAGCCGCGCTGGAACCGGTCCTGCGCACCGCCCGCGACCACGCCGCCGACGTCGACGCCGAAGGCCGCTTCCCGACCGAGGCGGTCACCGCCCTGCGCGACAGCGGCCTGCTCGGCCTCACCCTCCCGCTCGACGCGGGCGGCCTCGGCGGCGGACCCGCGGACCTCGTCCGCGTGGCGGGCGGGCTCGCCGCCGCCTGCGGCTCGACCGCCATGGTCTACCTCATGCACGTCAGCGCCGCCATGACCGTGGCCGCCGCGCCGCCGCCCGCGCAGCCGAAGCTGCTGGGGCAGATGGCCTCCGGGGAAGCGCTCGGCACGCTCGCGTTCTCCGAGCCCGGCTCCCGCTCCCATTTCTGGGCGCCGACCTCGGTCGCGAGCGCCGACGGCGACACCGTCACCCTCGCGTCGAAGAAGAGCTTCGTCACCTCGGCCGGCCACGCCGACGTCTACGTCGTGTCCACCCAGAGCCCGCCCGGCCGCGCCGAGGGCGTCGACCTCTACGCCGTCCCCGCCGACGCCGACGGCATCGCCGTCGCGGGCCCGTGGAAGGGACTCGGCCTGCGCGGCAACGCCTCCTCCCCCATGACCTTCGCGCTCGACACCGACGCCGGCCACCGCATCGGCGCCGCCGGAGGCGGATTCGGCCTCATGCTCGAAACCGTCCTGCCCTGGTTCAACCTCGGCAACGCCGCGGTCTCCCTCGGTCTGGCGCAGGCCGCCGTCGACGCGGCCGTCGGCCACGCCTCCGGCGCGCGACTCGAGCACCTCGGCGAATCGCTCGCGCAGCTGCCGACCATCCGGGCGCATCTGTCCAAGACGTCCATCGAGCTGGCCGCCGCGCAGGCCTACCTCGACGCCACCGCCCGGAGCCTCGCCGCGCCCGACGAGGGCACCATGCTCCGCGTCCTCGCCGTCAAGGCCCTCGCCAACGACACCGCCCTGCACGTCACCGACGCCGCGATGCGCGTGTGCGGCGGCGCGGCCTTCGCGAAGGGCCTCGGCCTGGAGCGGTACTTCCGCGACGCCCGCGCCGGGCACGTGATGGCCCCGACCGCCGACGTCCTCTACGACTTCTACGGCAAGGCCGTCTGCGGCCTGCCCCTGTTCGAAAGCTGAGGCTCACCATGGATCGACCGCTGCTCGTCGGCGCCGTCGCCTACACCCCCAACGTGGTCCCGATCTGGGAGGGCATCCGCGACTACTTCGCGGGTGGACCGGCCGAGATGGACTTCGTGCTGTTCTCCAACTACGGCCGCCAGGTCGACGCCCTCATCGACGGGACGATCGACGTCGCCTGGAACACCAACCTCGCCTGGGTCCGCACCGTCCTCCAGACGCAGGGGAAGTGCCAGGCGCTCGCCATGCGCGACACCGACCTGAAGTTCCGGACCGTGTTCGCCGCGCGGGCCGGGAGCGGCTTCACCGGTCTCGCCGATCTGCGCGGCCGCCGCGTCGCCCTCGGCTCGCGCGACTCGGCGCAGGCGGCGATCCTGCCGGTCCAGTACCTGCGCGAGGCCGGGCTCGACGACGAGGACGTCGAGCTCGTGCGGCTCGACTCCGACATCGGCAAGCACGGCGACACCGGCCGCAGCGAACTCGACGCGATCCGGGTGCTCCTCGACGAGGACGCCGACGCGGTGGCGCTCGGGATCAACACCTGGGACGCGATCGGCGCCGACGAGCTCATGGGCGACGCGCTGGAGGCGTTCTGGACCTCGCCGGCCTACTGCCACTGCAACTTCACCGCCCTCGACTCGCTCCCGCCGGAGCGGTACGGCCTCTGGGTCGAGCAGCTGCTGGCGATGTCGTGGGACGAGCCGGAGCACCGCCGGATCATGGAGCTCGAAGGACTCGAACGGGCGTGGGCGAAGCCCGATCTGGCCCGGTACGCCTCGCTGTTCAAGGCGGTCGAGGACCAGGGGATCTCAGCGCGGTGGTGACCTCGGGGATCGTGCTCGACCTCGTCGAGCGCGTCGGCGGCGCGGTGGCCGGCTCGCTCGTCGAGGTCCCGGCCGCCGCGACCGACGCCGACCTGATCGGGCGGTGGTGCGAGCGGGCCGGCCACCGGTTGGTCGCCGTCGAGGACGGGGTCGCGCGGATCAGGCGCGGCCCGTTCCCCGACGACGCCGCCGTCCTCGCCTCGGTCCCGGCCGAACGGCGGCCCGGGGCGCGGCTGTGGATCTACACCAACTTCGACTGCAACCTCGCCTGCGACTACTGCTGCGCGAAGTCCTCGCCGAAGGCCGAGCGGAAGGCCATCGGCCCCGAGCTGATCGAACGGCTCGTCGCGGAGGGCGCCGACCACGGCGTCACCGAGGTCTTCCTCACCGGCGGCGAACCGTTCCTGCTGCTCGACCTGGACCGGATCGTGCACGCGTGCGTCGAGCGGGCGCCGACCACGCTGCTCACCAACGGGATGCTCTTCCGCGGCAGGCGCCTCGACATGCTCAAGGCCATGCCCCGGGAAGGGCTGGCGCTGCAGATCAGCCTCGACTCGGCCACGCCGGGGCTCCACGACCGCCACCGCGGCGCGGGCAGCTGGCAACGCGCGCTCGACGGCATCCGCACGGCCGTCGGCGAGGGCTTCCGCGTCCGGGTCGCGGCCACGGTCGCGGCCGGAGAGAGCGGCGCGGACGAGGCCCGGGCGTTCCACGCCCTGCTCGACGAGGTCGGCATCGACCGCGACGACCAGGTGATCCGCCCGATCGCCCAGCGCGGCTTCGCGGAGGACGGCGTGGCGCTCACCGTCGAGTCGTTGATCCCGGAGGTGACGGTGACCGCCGACGGGGTCTGGTGGCATCCGGTCGCCGCCGAGCACGAGGACCAGCTCGTCACGCGGGACCTGTTCCCGCTGGGCGCGGCCATCGAGCAGGTGCGGCGGCGCTTCGCCGAGTACCGGCGCGAATCCGACACGGCCGCCCAGCGCTTCACCTGCGCCTGAAGGCCGGGTCTCGGACAGCCGCCACCGGCCCCGCCCGCTCGGGCGGGGCCGGTGGCGGTTCAGAAGGACGTGTGCACGCGGGCCCGTGTACGGCTCCTCGATCGCCGCGGTCGCCTCGTCGGTAGGCGACGTCCGACGCGGCCGAGCCGGGGACGGCCTTGCACGGGCGCTGAGACTTCTCGCCTCGTGGCCGGCCGCCGATGCCCCGCTCGTGGAGGCGGGAGGTCGGCCCTCACAGGTTGCCCCCGGCTCGGCGCGTGCTCGCGCCGAGCCGGGTCGTGCTGCGGCCTCGTCAGCGCGCCGGTTCACGGCCGTTCGCGCTCCGCGGGGCGGTCATTCCGGCACGGGGGCCGCGGTCACGCGCTCCAGGCGCGGTGTTCGGTCGCCTGCGGTCCCGCGGACCAGCAGCCGGACCGTACCGGTGTTCCAGGACCCCGGGACCCAGAGCCTGCCGGGGTCGCCGCCGGTGAAGCGCGGGCGGGCCGGGTCGTCCAGCCAGACGCGGCCGAGCAGTTCCCCGCCGGTGAACGCGCTGATGCGGATCTGCTCGCCCGCGAACCGCAGCGAGCGGCCGCCGGAGGGGACCGCGACGTCGAGCCAGACCTCTTCCCCCGCATCGAGTTCGAGCGGCAGCGCGATGGACTCGCCGGCGCCGTCCTTTCGGGACAGCGCCAGGATCGCATCGTCGGGCTGCGGCTCGACCTCCCAGGCGCGCACCGCTTCGAGGCGCAGCAGCGTCGCGGCCCCGATCGATCCGGGCCAGTGCGGCAGGGCGACCGCCAGCTCCCGGCCCTCGCCGGGGGCCAGGTGCACCCACGGGTCCTCGGGACTGACGATGCGGGAGGCGCCGTCGACGGTCACGCCGCAGGGCGCCGCCAGTCCGTCCAGGTGCAGCGCGTAATGGCTCACGCCGTCCACCGGCAGCGGGCGCCGGTAGGTCGCGGGCAGGCCGATGCGGGTGCTGCTCCAGCCGCCGAGGGTTCGCAGCGGGGCCGGGTCCCCGGCCCACTGGTCGCCGCCGTCGACGGTCCACAGTGCGGTGACGTCCTCGCTCGCGACGACCGACCAGACGCGGCCGAGGCCGCGCGGGGAGCCGATCGCGAGGCCCGGCAGGCGGGCGTCGTCGAAGTTCGCGTGGCCCCAGGTCTCGACGGTCGCGGCGAACGCCTCGGCGCCTCGGAGCGGCACGCGGACGGTGGCGCCGAAGCGGGCGAAGGTCCCCGCGGCCCGGCCGTCGAGGGCGAGGTCGACGATGTCGCCCGCGCCCTCGACGAGCAGTTCGGTGAGTCCGGCGACGGACGCGGCGTAGTGGGTGCGGCCGCGGTAGACGCCGACCTGCTCCGAAGTCGGCGGCAGTTCGTGCGCCTCGGTCTCGCCGGTGCGGGTCTCGAGGTCGAGGCGGGTCGCGGCGGTGAGCGGCTCGGGTTCGGGCGGTTCCGGAGAGATGACGCCCGCGGTGCCGTCGGGAGCGGGCACGTCCTCCGGGTGGAGTACCACGACTTCCCATGCGGTGGAGCCGGCCCGAACCGTGTGTCGTTTCGGCTCCCCCGTTGCGGGGGCGTCCAGGTCGACGATGACCGGTATTTCACCGTCCGCTGCGAGGGCCACGGTGCTCGGTACCCGCGAGGCGAACTGGAGCCCGTCCTGGTCCGCGCCGACGAGATCGGCGTTCGCGAACTGCAGCACACCCGGCAGACCGAAGCCCGCGAGCGGCAGGTCCTGCACTACCAGCGCGCAGGAGCGCGGCGCGAGCTCGATCGGGAGCTCCCCGAGTGCCGTCGTGATCCATCCGGTGCCCGGCTCCTCGGTGAGGTTCGGGACGCCGGTGAGCGTGCCGCCCCCATCAAGGACGAGCCGCGACGGCGATGAGCTGGTCGTCACCGATACACGGTGCACCCCTTCGGCTTCGGTGGTCGTGGCGCGGGCGAGTGCCGGTCCGAGCGTGCGGGCGACGGCCGCCAGCACCCGGGCCTCGGCGGCCTGCGCCCGGGATTCGCCCACAGGGGACAGATAGCCGCCGAAGTCGTAGTCGTGGGTCATGAACCCGCCCGGGTCGCCCCAGTTGCCGACCGACGGCGTGTACCCGAAGTCGTAGCCCGACGCCTGGAGGTAGGGCGCGAGCAGCGTCGCGCCGGAGCACAGCAGTCGCCGCAGCGTGGCGTGGCTCCGGTTGGTCTCGGTGATCAGCAGCGGCAGGCCCCGATCGGCGACGAGGTCGGCGTACCGGCGGACCTCGGGTTCGATGAACGCGGAGCGGTCGTCGGGGTAGAAGTTGAACGCCGGGGCGACCCCTTCGACGCCGCCGGTGGCGCCGAACAGGTCGCCCTGGCCGGCGCACGCGATGAGCGGCACGTCGATGCCGTGCCCGACCGCCATGTCGCGCAAGGCGGTCATGTACGCCGTGCGGTCGCGGGTGTCGAAGAAGTCGAGCTCGTTCTCCAGCTGGACGGCGACGACGCCGCCGCCGCGCCCCCATTGGCGTTCGGCCAGGATCGGGATGGCCCGGTCGAACCAGCCCCGCACCTGCGCGAGGAAGCGCGGCTCCGCTTGGCGCAGTTCGAGGCCCTCTTCGAGCGCGAGCCACGCGGGCAGCGCGCCGCCGTCCCATTCGGAGCAGATGTACGGCCCGGGCCGCGCGATGACGAGGAGGCCGGCCTCGTGGGCGAGGTCGAGGAACGCGCCGACGTCGCGGCGCCCCTCGAAGTCCCACACGCCGGGCGACGTCTCGTGGAAGTTCCACGGCAGGTAGACGTCGATCGCGCGGTAGCCGGTGGCGCGGACCTGCGCCAGCCGGGCCTCCCAGACCTCGCGAGGGAGCCGGAAATAGAACAGGGACGCGCACAGCAGCGCCTCTTCGCGGCCGTCGAGCACGAGCCCTGTGGGACGCAGTGCGACGGTCGCCGTCGACAGGTCGGTCACTTACTTCACTCCTGCACTTCCGCCTTGGAGGTTCATTTCGTAGAGGTACTTCTGGCCGAGGTAGTAGATCGCGATCATCGGCACCGTCAGCAGGATCGAGCCGACCATCACGAGGTTCCACGGCGGCAGCTGCATGGCGTTGCTCGTGCTCGTCATGTACTGCAGGCCGAGCGCGAGCGGCATGGACTCCTCGGAGTTGAGGTAGATGAGCGGGCCCATGAAGTCGCCCCACGCCGCGGTGAGCGTGAAGATCGCGATCGCCGTCAGGATCGGCCACATCATCGGCAGGATGATCCTGCGGTAGACCCCGAAGTAGCCGAGCCCGTCCATCTGCGCGGCCTCGTCGAGCTCCCCGGAGATGCGGGAGACGAACTGCCGCACCAGGAACACGTTGAACGCGTTGGTGAAGAAGTTCGGGACGATGAGCGGCAGGTAGGTGTTCACCCAGCCGAGCTCCTTGAACAGCAGGAACTGCGGGATCATCGTGATCTGCGCGGGGATCATCATCGTGGCGAGCACGATCATGAACATGACGCCCTTGCCGGGGGCGCGCAGCCGCGCGAAGGCGTAGCCCACGAGCGACGAGGACAGGACCTGGCCGACCGCGGAGAGGGTCGCGATGAGGACCGAGTTGAGGACGAACCGGCCCACGGGCAGGCCCGTGGCGGTGAAGACCTCCGCGAAGTTGCCCCACTCGAACTCGGTCGGGAGGACCGTGAACGCGTTCTGCGCGCTGGTCTGGTCGCTCGCGAGGGAGATCGAGACCATGAGCACGAACGGCACGAAGAACATCGCCGAGACGATGAGCAGCACCGCGTAGGTCGCGGGCGAGGCCTTGAACGCGGAGAGGCCGCCCTTGGGGTCGCGGTCGGCCCGGCGGCCCTTGGCGGCGGCGACCGCGTGGTCGGGCGTCTGGGAGGCGACGGCCATCAGCGCACCTCCGTCTCGTAGAAGACCCATTTGCGGGCCGTGCGGAACGCGATCACGGTGAACAGCAGGATCACGATGAACAGCAGCCACGCGATCGCCGAGGCGTAACCGAAGTGGTAGAAGGAGAACGCCTCCTGGAACAGGAGCGTCACCATCATCTGGCTGGCGTTGTCGGGGCCGCCCACGTTGTTGTTGGGCGCGAGGATGTAGACCTGCGAGAAGATCTGGAACGCCCCGATGAGCCCCATGATGAGGTTGAAGAAGATCACCGGGGTGATCTGCGGGAACGTGACCGACCAGAACTGCCGCCACGGACTGGCGCCGTCGATCTCGGCGGCCTCGTACAGCTCGCGCGGGATCCCGTTCATCGCCGAGAGCAGCAGCACCGTCGCGCCGCCCGCGCCCCACACGGACAGGATGATCAGCGCGGGCTTGATCCAGGTGGCGCTGAGCAGCCACTGCGGGCCGTCGATGCCGAACCAGCCGAGCAGGTCGTTGAACGGGCCCGAGGGCGCGAGGACCATCTTGAAGACCATCGCCGTCGCGACGAGCGGGACGAGCGTGGGCAGGTAGATGAACGTGCGGAACAGCTTGCGGCCGCGGACCCGCTTGTTGAGCAGGTTCGCCAGCCACACGCCGACGACCAGGCCGAGCGGCACCGAGATCGCCGCGAAGTAGAAGGTGTTCCCGAGCGCCTTCCAGAAGATCGGGTCCTCGGTGAGCGCGCGCGAGTAGTTCTCCAGGCCGACCCATTCGGGCGGCGTGAACGAGTCCCACTCCGTCAGCGAGATGTAGACGGAGGCGATCATGGGGCCGAGCAGGAACCCGACGAATCCGATCAGCCACGGCGAGATGAAGAGCCAGAAGTACAGGGCCTCCTTCTTCCGCCGCCCGGACATCTTGGGGCGACGCCTCCCGGCGCCGCGCGTCTCGCGCGCGGCACCGGGGGCCTCGTCGACGACGACGTTCGACATCGGAGCGTCCTACTCGATGATCGACTCGAGCTGCGCCTGGATCTTGTCCAGTTCGGTCTTCGCGTCGCCGCCCTCGTTCCAGAAGGTGCCGAGGTTGTCGTCGAAGGTCGCCATCATCTCGTTCCACTCGGGGATGAACGGGGCCCGGAAGATGAACTCCGAGGACTCGCCGAAGGCGCCCATGTCCAGGCCCTCGGGGGCCCACTCGGGGTTGAGGAACGCGTCGGACTGCTGCACTTCGAGGTTGGCCGGGACGTCCTGCGCCTTGTCGATGATGACGGTCTGCGCCTCGACGTCGGTGAGGAAGTCGATGGCCTCGAAGGCCTGCTCGGGGTTCTCGCTGTCGCGGGTGACGGCGAGGCCGGAGCCGAACGCGGACACGGCCTGCTGCTCGCCGCTCCACATGGGGGCGATGCCCCAGTTGATGTCGGACTCGATGAGCCCGCCGATGGCCCAGAAGCCGGTGGTGTTCATCGCGACGGTTCCGGCGGCGAAGGCGGGGTCGCCGCCCATGTCCGGGCCCATGTCCGCGTACTCGGCGGCGGTCGGGACCACGTGGTGGACGTGGGTCAGGTCGTTGGCCCACTGGAGCGCCGCGACGACCTCGGGCGAGTTCACCGCGGGCCGGCCGCTGTCGTCGATGATCTGGCCGCCGTTCTGGTAGGCGAAGCTCCACCACTGGGCCCACCAGCCGGCGCCGCCGTAGCCCCACTGCTCGCCGGGGATCGTCAGCTGCTCCATGGCGGCCTGGGCGTCCTCCTGGGTCCACTCGGCCGTCGGGTACTCGAGGCCGGCGGCGTCGAAGAGGTCCTTGTTGTAGTAGACGATCATCGCGCCCGAGCGGTCCGGGATCGCGTACGTCTGGTCCTCGTAGGTGTAGAGGTCGCCGACGGGCCCGAAGCGCTGCTCCATGTCGAGGCCGGAGGACTCGATGTACTCGTCGAGGGGGACGAGCTGGCTCTTGGACGAGTAGGAGTTGACGTTCTCGGCCACCTGCATGATGTCGGGGCCGTCGCCGCCGGCGATCATCGTCTGGACCTTCTGCTCGTACTGGTCGGACGGGATGAGCTGGAGGTCGATCGTGATGTCGGGGTT
Source organism: Glycomyces sp. TRM65418 (assembly GCF_019710475.1). Classification (GTDB taxonomy): domain Bacteria; phylum Actinomycetota; class Actinomycetes; order Mycobacteriales; family Micromonosporaceae; genus Glycomyces. The sequence goes on from NZ_JAJFAX010000001.1 coordinate 566,869, forward strand.
CTCGGCCTCGAGCAGGTCGATGCGCGCCTGATAGGTCTCCTTGTCGAGGTCGCCGCCCCAGACGACCATCTTGAGCGCGCCGTCGTCGCCGGAGTCGCCGCCGCCGCAGGCCGCGAGGGCCGCCGCACCGAGCAGCGCCGTCGCGGCGAGTCCGGCGCCTCTGCGCCATTGCACCTTGTGCATCATGTCGTCCGCCTCCTTGCGGTCAGGGGTTCTGGCGTCGACGGCCCGCCGACACCACTTAAGACGAGGGTAAATCTAACCAATAGACAAAGGGCTGTACAGGCGTCCTCGATAACGATTCGAGCGTCATTCATCGATGTCATCGCTCCCATTCCCCCAGCTCCCGGCATGTGGACGCCGAGGTGGGCCCGCAGCGGCGGCGGACGCGCGCCCCGGCGTCGCGGGCGAGCCGCGGAGGCGAAGCGGTGCAAGGAGAACCGCGCCCGGACGATCCCGGCCCGACGATCCGCCCGCGAGAGCGCCGCCGGAGCGGCCGGTGTCGGGGCCGGCCGCGGCCTTCGCCCGTCGTGGGCGCGAATCGGCCGTCGCTGCCTTAGGCTGGGGCCGTGAGCGATGCGTCCCAGGTGAAGTCCGAGAGCGTCCTGACGGTGCTCGTCGCGGCCCTGATGAATCTCGGCATCGCGCTGGCGAAGCTCGTAGCCGGGCTCCTGGGCGGGTCGGCCGCGATGGTCTCCGAGGCCGCGCACTCGGCGGCCGACACCGTCACCGAGCTCATGCTCTACCTCGCCCTGCGCAACAGCGTGAAGCCCGCCGACGAGACGCACCCGTTCGGGTACGGCAGCACCCACTACATGTGGGCGGCGCTCGCCGCGGCGCTCACGTTCGTGGCGGGCGGGCTGTTCTCCATCACCCACGGCTTCCACTCGATGCACGACGAGCCGGGAGGCGACTACCTGCTCTCCTATGCGGTCCTGGCGATCTCGTTCGCCTTGGAGGCCGTCTCGTTCGCGCGGACGATCGTGCAGTTGCGGAGCGAGTCCCGGCGCTGGAAGGTCCGCCCGTGCCTGTTCCTGCGGCACACGCCGGACACCAGCTTGAAGGCGGTGTTCCTGGAGGACCTCGCCGCCCTGATCGGCCTCGTCCTCGCCGCGGTGGGCCTGGGGCTGACCGAGATCACCGGCAGCCCCCTCTACGACGGGCTCGCCTCGGTCCTCATCGGCGTGCTGCTCATCGTCGTCGCGGTCCTGCTGGGCCACGCCAACCTGTCGCTCCTGATCGGGCGGAGCCTGCCGCCGCGCTTCCGCGCGGCCGTGCGCGCCGACCTCGAGACGGGCGAGGACATCGACGCGGTGCAGGAGCTCCTGACGCTGCAGCTCGGGCCCGCGTCGGTGCTCATCGCGGCCCGGGTCGACTTCCGCGACGGCGCCGACGGCGCGGCCGTCGAACGGACCTGCCGCGAAGCCGAGGCCCGGCTGCGCGAGCGCTACCCGGTGATCCGGTACGTCTTCCTCAGCCCGTGGGGCGAGGCGGACCTGCCGCGCCGCTGACCGGGCGCACCGGCCGTTCGAGCCGGTGCGCCCGACTGGCGTCCGTCAGCGGAGCTTCCCGGCTCCGGCCCAAAGCGGGACCAGGACCGGCACGAGCCGGGTCGCGTGGACCTTGCCGTGGAGCACCGGCAGCTCGGTGACCGTGTCCGCCATGGGCGCGTCGGGGTTCGCCTCGTTCCAGGCGGCGAGGAGGTCGACCCGCCTGCCGTTGAACAGGCTGCCTTCGATGTGCATGGCGTCGCCGCCCCAGTTGTAGAGCGCGACGGCGGGCGGGAGGCCCTCGAGGTCCCAGGCGTTGTTCTCGGCGTAGATCTGCGAGTGCCGGCCGGCGCCGATCGAGTAGTGGTACGGGTACCCCGAGGCCTCGCGGTACGTGTAGTAGTTGTTGTAGACGTGGTTCTGGCCCCAGCGCAGGCGCGGGGCGCGCTGGCCGGCGTTCTCGAACCAGTTGTGGTGGATGGTGACCCGCAGCTTGTCGTCCTCGGCGTAGCGGTCGGAGTCGGTGTTGCCGATGAGCATGGTCTTGTCGTGGTTGCGGATGTGGTTCCAGGACACGGTGACCAGGTCGGAGGCGCGCACGATGTCGATGCCGCCGTCGAGGTGCTCGACGCGCTTGCCCCAGATCACCGGGGCCTCGTAGTCGTGGGTGGTGCCGTCGGTGACGGTGAGGTGGTCGAGCCACACGTGGGTGGCACCGGAGACCTCGAAGTTGTCGAACTCGCCGTCCCAGGCGTCGCCCTCCCAGGCGGGGAAGCAGTCGTAGGCGTTGTGGACGCCGAGGTTGCGGACGATCACGTTGTCGACGTTGCCGATGAAGAACGCGCCGTGGGTGACGGAGGCGCGCCCGGAGCCGACGATGGTCGTGTTCGCGCCGATCCGCAGCAGCACGTGCTCGCGGTAGGCGTTGTAGGAGCGGACCCGGGCCTCCTCGACCGGCCCGGAGGGGGCGTTCCAGCCCCAGACCTCGGGGTCGTAGGCCGCCAGGTACTGCTCCCAGGTGTAGCCGGGGTCGTTCCAGTCCTCGCAGGTGAGCGCGTTGCCCTCGGCGTCGGTCCAGGCGTCGATGTCGCCTTCGACCTTGACGATCTTGGGCTCGTCGCCCTGGACCGCCGCCTTGAGCTCCGCCCAGGTGTCCACGGTGTACACGTGGTCGCGGTCGGCGTCGGCGCCGCCGGTGGTGCCGCCGTCGTAGGCGGCCCAGCCGTCGTTCGCGGCGAGGGTCTGGCGGCCGAGGTCGTGGCGGCCGTGCGCGTCGGCGGCGCCGGGGACGGCCGTGGCGGCCAGCGCGGCGATCGCGCCGGCGGCGAGGAGTCGTCTGACAGGACCGTTCATCGTCGAATGTCCTTTCGGGGTGAGGGTGGCGGGCGGGCGGGCGGCCCTCCGGCGGGCTCGGGTTCCACCGATGGGGCAACCGTTTGCCCTAGCCTGGCGCACCCGGCAACCGATGTCAAGCATTCGACTATGTCAATGTGAGGGGCAAGAGGAAGGGCCGCCGGTCGTCCCCGGCGGCCCCGCGGCCTCGGTCAGCGCTGCAGCTCGGCCAGGGCCTTCTGCCAGGCGCCCTGGTCGCGGGCCTCGCCGGGCGGGTTCATCTCGGCGAAGCGGACGACGCCCTGCTTGTCGATGACGAACGTGCCGCGGTTCGCCATGCCCCTCTCCTCGTTGAACACGCCGTACGCCTGGGCGACCGCGCCGTGCGGCCAGAAGTCGCTCAGCAGCGGGAACGCGAAGCCCTCGCGCTGCGCCCAGACCTTGTGGGCGAACGGGGAGTCGACCGAGACGCTGAGGACCTGGACGTCGTCGCTCTGGAAGGCGTCGAGGTTGTCGCGGATCCCGCACAGCTCGCCCTCGCACGTGCCGGTGAACGCGAACGGGTAGAACACGAGGAGGACGGCCTTCTCGCCGAGGAAGTCGGCCAGGGCGACCTCCTGGTTGTTCTGGTCCTTGAGGGTGAAGCCGGGGGCCTTGGTTCCGATGTCGATCGGCATGCGCGCTCCTTGCGGTGCGGCCCTCGACGGAGGGCCTCGGTTCGTCTGACGGGCAGAACGGTAGCGCCGGGGCCTCCCTCGCGCGAGAGGGCCCGGCGTCGACGGGTCGGGCCGATGGGCCGGCTAGCGGCGGGCCACGACCATGCGGGAGGCGACCCAGTCCGGTGAGGCGTTGAGGGTCTTGGTCGACTTGAGACCCGCCAGCGTCGCCGCCTCCTCCACGTCGGCCGGCTCGATGTGGCCGGGCCTGCCGGCCTTGGGGGTGAGCAGCCACACCACCCCGTTGTCGGCGAGCGGGTCGCGCGCGTCGAGCAGGAGGTCGACCAGATCGCCGTCCTCCTGTCGGCACCACAGGAGCACCGCGCCGACGATCTCGTCGGAATCCTCGTCGAGGAGTTCCCCGACTGCTTCGATGACCGCGGTGCGCAAGGCGGCGTCGACATCGGTGTCGAAGCCGATCTCCATGACGGCTTCGACGCCTTCGAGCCCGAGTCGCTGCACCACGCTCGATGAGTCCACCGGGCTGCCCGGAGCGTTCACTGCATCCCCTCCATAGGTCGTTCTGCTGTGCATGCGTCACAGCGTATGGCGTCGAGCATAGGAGGTGGGGCGTATGCCGCACTAGTACGCCCGGACGCCGGGTTCGTTCGGCAAACGATCGCAAGGGGGCGCGGCCTAAAGGTGAGCGCTCGTTCACATGCCCGTGATCTCGGCGCGGCGGCCCGCCCTCGCTGCGGCGCAGGTGAGCGGCCCTCCTGGTCGGGGGGAGTGTGGGCGCGGTCGCATCAACCCGGGTGGGTGGGCGATGCTCGCGGTAGATTCAAGGGAGGATGGTAGAAAACGATGACACTCTGCTGCCTGAAAGAAACCCTGCAAAGCCGCAGTCTTAGAACGAGGGATCGCCCGTGACCACGGAACAGAACCGGCCGCCCATCAGTGACGGATTGCCGACCCAAGTACCGGACACTGACCCCGGGGAGACCAGCGAATGGCTGGAGTCCCTGGACGGCCTCCTCGACGCCGGCGGGCGCACCCGCGCCCGCTACGTCATGCAGCGGCTGCTCGAGCACGCCCGCAAGCGCCAGATCGGCATCCCGGCGTCCACGAGCACCGACTACGTGAACACCATCCCCGTGGAGGCCGAACCGCACTACCCCGGTGACGAGGCCATCGAGCACCGCATCCGCGCGTACGTGCGCTGGAACGCGGCGATGACCGTCCACCGCGCGCAGCGTCCCGGCATCGGCGTCGGCGGCCACATCTCCACGTACGCGTCCGCCGCGAACCTGTACGAGGTGGGCTACAACCACTTCTTCCGCGGCCGTCAGCACCCCGGCGGCGGCGACCAGATCTTCTTCCAGGGCCACGCCTCCCCCGGCATGTACGCCCGGTCCTTCGTCGAGGGCCGCCTCACCGAGGACGATCTCGACGGCTTCCGCCAGGAGGTCTCGCGGCCGCAGGGCGGGCTCCCGTCCTACCCGCACCCGCGCCTGATGCCGGACTACTGGCAGTTCCCGACCGTGTCGATGGGCCTGGGCCCGATCAACGCCGTCTACCAGGCGCTGTTCAACCGCTACATGGACGACCGCGGCCTCGCGGACACCAAGGGCCAGCAGGTGTGGGCGTTCCTGGGCGACGGCGAGATGGACGAGGTCGAGTCGCGGGGCGCGCTGCAGTTCGCGGCCGGCGCCGAGCTCGACAACCTCACCTTCGTCGTCAACTGCAACCTCCAGCGCCTCGACGGGCCGGTGCGCGGCAACGGCAAGATCGTGCAGGAGCTGGAGTCGTACTTCCGCGGCGCGGGCTGGAACGTCATCAAGGTCATCTGGGGCTCGGAGTGGGACCCGCTGCTGGCGGCCGACCACGACGGCGCGCTGGTGAACCTCATGAACACCACCCCCGACGGCGACTTCCAGACCTTCAAGGCCGAGTCGGGCGCGTTCATCCGCGAGCACTTCTTCGGGCGCGACACGCGCACCAAGGCGATGGCGAACAACCTCTCGGACGACGACATCTGGGCGCTGCGCCGCGGCGGCCACGACGACCGGAAGATCTACGCCGCCTACAAGGCCGCGATGGAGCACGAGGGCCAGCCGACGGTGATCCTCGCGCACACCGTCAAGGGCTACCGTCTGGGCTCGGCCTTCGAGGGCCGCAACGCGACCCACCAGATGAAGAAGCTCTCGCTCGACGACCTCAAGGGCTTCCGCGACGCGCTCGAGATGCCGGTCAGCGACGAGCAGCTGGAGCAGGACCCGTACCTGCCGCCGTACGTCAAGCCCGAGGAGGGCTCGGCCGAGCACGAGTACCTGCAGGAGCGCCGCAAGGCCCTCGGCGGGCCGATCCCCTCGCGCCGCAACACGGTGATCCCGCTCAACCTGCCGGGCTCGGACGCCTACAAGAGCGCCAAGCGCGGCTCGGGCAAGCAGAAGGTCGCCACGACGATGGCGCTGGTGCGCCTGCTCAAGGACCTGATGCGGGACAAGGAGATCGGCAAGCGCTGGGTCCCGATCATCCCCGACGAGGCGCGCACGTTCGGCATGGACGCGATGTTCCCGACGGCGAAGATCTGGTCCCCGCAGGGCCAGCAGTACCTGTCGGTGGACCGCGACCTGTTCCTGTCCTACAAGGAGTCCGAGCAGGGGCAGCTCCTGCACCTGGGCATCAACGAGGCCGGCTCGATGGCGGCGTTCACCGCCGCCGGCACCGCCGGGGACACGCTCGGCCAGCCGATGATCCCGTTCTACATCTTCTACTCGATGTTCGGGTTCCAGCGGACCGCCGACGCGATCTGGGCGGCCACCGACCAGCTCGCGAACGGCTTCCTCATCGGCGCGACCGCCGGGCGGACCACGCTCAACGGCGAGGGCCTGCAGCACGAGGACGGCCACTCGATCCTCATGGCCCACACCAACCCGGCGGTGCTCTCCTACGACCCGGCGTTCGGCTACGAGATCGGCCACCTGGTCCAGGACGGCCTCAAGCGCATGTACGAGGACGGCGAGCACGTCTTCTACTACCTGACGGTCTACAACGAGCCGATCGTGCAGCCGGCGGAGCCGGAGGGCGTGGACGTCGAGGGCATCCTCAGGGGCATCCACAAGATCGCCGAGTCCGAGGGCTCCGGTCCCCGCGTGCAGCTGCTGGCCTCGGGCTCGGGCATGCCGTGGGCCCAGAAGGCCGTCGAGCTGCTCGCCTCGGACTGGGACGTGACGGCCGACCTGTGGTCGGTGACCTCGTGGTCCGAGCTCAACCGCGACGCGGTCGAGGCCGAGAAGCACAACCTGCGCCACCCCGAGGCCGAGAAGCGCGTGCCGTACGTGACGCGCAAGCTCTCGGGTGCCGAGGGCCCGTTCATCGCCGTCAGCGACTACATGCGGTCCGTCCCGGACCTCATCAGCCGCTGGGTGCCGGGCGACTACACCTCGCTGGGCACGGACGGCTTCGGCCACTCCGACACGCGCGGGGCCCTGCGCCGCCACTTCAACGTCGACGCCGAGTCGATCACCGTGGCCGCCCTCCAGCAGCTCGCCGCCCGCGGCGAGGTCAAGCCGGAGCTGGCGGCCCAGGCCGCGGCGAAGTACCAGATCACCGACCCGACCGCCGCCGAGGCGGGCGAAGCGGGCGGCGACTCCTAAGGGGCGCAATGCGAAAGGCGGGGCCGCGAGCATGGTGCTCGCGGCCCCGCCGCCGTTCGATCCCGCCCTCGCCGTCCCGGCACCCGGCCGCCTTCCGCTTCGGAGACGACGACGGGCGGGGCGCCCCCGTTCGCGGAGGCGGCCCGCCCGATCGTGTGGTGACCCGAGGCGACCTAGTGGCGGTGCCCCTCGTGGTCGCCGTGGTCGTGGCCGCCCGCGGCCTCTTCCTTCTCGATCTCGGCGCGCACGGCGTCCATGTCGAGTTCCTTCACCTTGCCGATGATCTCCTCGAGCGCGGCCGGCGGCAGCGCGCCGGGCTGGCTGTAGAGGAGGATGCCGTCGCGGAAGGCCATGAGCGTCGGGATCGACTGGATCCCGGCCTCGGCGGAGAGCTCGGGCTGGTCCTCGGTGTCGATCTTCCCGAAGACGACGTCCGCGTGCTTCTCGCTCGAGGCCTCGAACGTGGGCGCGAACATCTTGCACGGCCCGCACCAGTCGGCCCACCAGTCGACCAGCACGATGCCGTTGCCGGTGACGGTCTCTTCGAAGTTGTCCTTGGTCAGTGCAACCGTGGCCATGGGGCCGCCTCTCTGTCGTCGCTTTGCGGTGATCTTCCGCGCAACAGTAGTGGCGTCCCGGCTATTCCGTCATACGGCGGTGCGCGGCGCGCGCCACGTCTGGCAGGCTATAGGGCATGGATCTGGCCACGACCATTCAGAACATCGAACGCTCCTCATCGGCGCTGACGACCCAATCGCTCACCCGGATGGACGAACGCCTCCCCTGGTTCCGCGACCTGCCCGCCGAACAGCGCTCCATGGTCACGCTGGTGGCCCAGGCGGGGGTGCGGCAGTTCCTCGAATGGCTGCGCTCCTCCGGCGACGACCTCGGCTCCTCGGACATGGTCTTCGAGGCCGCCCCCGTCGAACTCGCCCGCGCCATCAGCCTGCAGCACACCGTGGCCCTCATCCAGGTCGTCATCGACGTGGTCGAGGAGCAGGTCCCGGCCCTGGCCGCCGACGGCGAGGTGGACCAGCTGCGCGAATCGGTGCTGCGCTTCAGCCGCGAGATCGCCTTCGCCGCCGCCCGCGTCTACGCCCGCGCCGCCGAGACCCGCGGCGCCTGGGACGCCCGCCTCCAGGCCATGCTCGTCGACGCGCTCCTGCGCGGCGACAACTCCGACGAGCTCATCAGCCGCGCCGCGGCCCTCGGCTGGTCCGAGACGCAGACCATCACGGTCGTCTGCGGCAACACGCCCGGCGGCGAGGCCACCCTCGTCCTCCACTCGGTCCAGCGCGCCGCCAGGCGGCTCGGGCTCGACATCCTCGCGGGCGTCCACGGCGCCCGCCTCGTGCTCCTCCTCGGCGGCGTCAAGGAGCCCGTCGAGATCGTCGAGAAGCTCACCGGGCAGTTCGGCGACGGCCCGATCGTCGTGGGCCCCACCGTGACCGGCCTCGCCGACGCCTCGTCGTCGGCGCTGGCGGCCGTGGCCGGGCACCGGGCCGCCCCCGCGTGGACCGACGCGCCCCGGCCCGTGACCGCGACGCAGCTCCTCCCCGAGCGGGCCATCGCCGGAGACGAGGCGGCCCGCATCGGCCTGCGCGAGAGCGTCTACATGACGCTGCGGCGCGCCGGCGGCGAGCTGCTGGAGACCATGGACGCGTTCATCTCCTCCGGCGGCGTCCTCGAAGGCACCGCCCGCGAGCTGTACGTCCACCCCAACACGGTCCGCTACCGGCTCCGCCGCATCCAGGAGGTGACCGGTTTCTCCCCGACCGAACCGCATGAGGCCTTCGTCCTCCGTGTGGGGTTGACCATAGGGCGGCTCGAGAGCGGCCCGGGCACCCGGCGTTCCCGCAGTTGACAACGAGTGTTGTAGATTCCCTACAAGAACCGAACGGGCTTTCAGTCCTCTGACTGCTCCCGTATTCCAAGTCGTCGATGCGAAAGTCTTAATGTGCTTGCCATTCTCGCTCCCGGGCAAGGCTCGCAGAAGCCCGGGTTCCTCTCGCCGTGGATCGAAGAGCCCTCGGCGGACGCTCGCCTGCGCGAGTGGTCCGATCTCATCGGCCTCGACCTCGTCCGCCTCGGCACCGAAGCGGACCAGGACGAGATCACCGACACGGCCAACACCCAGCCGCTGCTCGTCGCGGCGGGCCTGCTCGCCGCCGAGCGCCTCCTCGCCGAGGGGACCGCGCTCGGCTCGGCCGACCTCACCGTCGCCGGCCACTCGGTCGGCGAACTCACCGCGCTCGCGATCAGCGGGGTCCTGAGCCCCGAGGCCGCCGTCCGCCTCGCCGCCGTGCGCGGCCGCGAGATGGCCGCCGCCTGCAACATCGAGCCGACCACGATGGCCGCCGTCCTCGGCGGCGTCGAGGACGAGGTCCTCGCCGCGATCGAGTCCGCCGGGGCGTGGCCCGCCAACCGCAACGGCGCCGGCCAGATCGTCGCCGCCGGGCCGGTGGCCGCGATCCAGAAGCTCGCCCAGCAGCCGCCGGAGAAGGCGCGCGTCATCCCGCTCAAGGTCGCCGGGGCCTTCCACACCCCGCACATGGCGCCCGCGCAGGAGGCGCTCGAAGCCGTCGCCGCGGAGATCGAGGTCGCCGACCCGGTCCGCACGCTGCTGTCGAACAAGGACGGCAGGCCCGTCACCAGCGGCACGACCGCCTTGCAGCAGATCGTGGCCCAGGTCACCTCGCCGGTCAGGTGGGACGCCTGCATGAGTACGCTTGGAGCATCGGGCGTCACGGCGGTCATCGAGCTGCCGCCGGCAGGGACGCTCACCGGCCTGGCCAAGCGGGCCCTCAAGGGCGTGGAACGGGTCAACGTCAACACCCCCGAGGATCTCGCGGCTGCCGCAGAACTCGCAGCGAACGAAGGAGTCGAGTGAGCGTCAACGGAACGCGCGTCGTCAGCGTCGGCCACTACCAGCCGGAGAAGGTCCTCACCAACGACGACCTCGCCAAGATGGTCGACACCAACGACGAGTGGATCGTCTCCCGCGTCGGCATCAAGGAACGCCGGATCGCCGCCGAGGACGAGAAGGTCGCCGACATGGCGATCCACGCCGCCAGGCAGGCCCTCGAGAACGCCGGCCTCCAGCCCGGCGACATCGACATGGTCCTGGTGGCGACGGTGTCCGCCAAGGACACCTGCCCCAACACCGCCTGCCGCGTCGCCGACGCGCTCGGCATCAGCACGCCCGCCGCGATGGACGTCAACACCGCCTGCTCGGGCTTCGAGTACGCGCTCGCGCAGGCCGACATGGCCATCCGGGTCGGCAGCGCCACGCGCGCCCTGGTCGTCGGCGCCGAGAAGCTCACCGCCGTCACCGACTGGGAGGACCGCACCTCGTGCGTGCTCTTCGGGGACGGCGCGGGCGCGGTGGTCGTCGAGGGCACCGACGACCCGGAGCTGGCCATCAGCCCGGTCGTGTGGGGCTCCGAGCCGTCCATGAGCGACGTCATCCGCATCGAGGAGGACGTGCCGTACATCAAGCAGGCCGGCCAGACCGTCTTCCGCTGGGCCACCACCCAGCTCGCGCCGCTCATCGAGCAGGTCGCCGAGCGGGCCGGCGTGAAGATCGACGAACTCGCGGCCTTCGTGCCGCACCAGGCGAACCTGCGGATCATCCAGGGCATCGCCAAGCGCCTCGACTTCAGCGACGACTGCGTCATCGCCGAGGACATCGTCTACTCCGGCAACACGTCCGCGGCATCGGTGCCGCTGGCGCTGTCGAAGTTGGTACAAAGTGGCAAGGTGCCCTCCGGCGCCCCGATCCTCCTGTTCGGATTCGGCGGCGGGCTCACCTACGCCGGGCAGGTCATCCGCTGCCCGTAACTATCGAGAGGAAATATCTCATGGCTCTGTCTCGTGACGAGATCCGCGAAGGCCTGTCCGACATTCTCGAAGAGGTCGCGGGCGTCAACCCCGACGATGTCGCCGACGGCAAGTCGTTCACCGACGACCTGGACGTCGACTCGCTCGCCATGGTCGAGGTCGTCGTGGCCGCCGAAGAGAAGTTCGGCGTCAAGATCCCCGACGACGAGGTCGCGAACCTGAAGACCGTCGGCGACGCCGTCTCCTACATCGAAAAGGGCTAAAAGGTGACTGAGGTAGTCGTCACCGGGCTCGGCGCGACCACCCCCCTCGGCGGGGACGTGGCGTCGACCTGGGAAGCACTCGTGGCCGGACGGTCGGGTGTCCACCTGCTCGATCAGGAGTGGGCGCTGGAACTCCCCTGCCGCATCGCCGCCGAGCTGGCGGTGGAGCCGTCCGAGGCGCTGCCTCGGGTCCGGCTGCGCCGCCTCGACCGCTCCGAGCAGATCGCGCTCATCGCGGCTCAGCAGGCGTGGGACGACGCGGGGCTGAGCGACGACCTCGAGAAGGAACGGCTGGGCGTCGTCTTCGGTTCCGGCATCGGCGGCGCGCTCACGCTGCTCGCCCAGGACGACATCCTGGAAGAGCACGGCGCGCGCCGGGTCTCCCCGTTCACCGTGCCCATGCTGATGCCCAACGGCCCCGCGGCCGTGGTCGGCCTGGAGTTCCACGCCAAGGCGGGCGTGCACGCACCCACCAGCGCGTGCGCCACCTCGGCCGAGGCGATCTCGTGGGCGGCCGACATGATCCGCGTCGGCCGCGCCGACGTGGTCGTCGCGGGCGGCGCGGAGGCGGTCATCGGCGGCCTGCCGATGGCCGGGTTCTCCTCGATGAAGGCCATGTCGACCCGCAACGACGACCCCGAGCACGCGTCCCGGCCCTGGGACCGCGACCGCGACGGCTTCGTCATGGGCGAGGGCGCCGGCGCGTTGATCCTCGAACGCCGCGAGCACGCCGAGGCGCGCGGAGCGAAGATCTACGCCGTCGTGGCGGGCTCGGGCCTGACCTCCGACGGGTTCGACATCGTCCAGCCCGACCCGGAGTGCCGGGGCGGCGGCCGGGCGATGGCGGCGGCGATCAAGCAGGCCGACATCGACCCGAAGGAGATCGGCCACGTCAACGCGCACGCCACCTCGACGCCCGTGGGCGACATGGCCGAGGTCAAGGGCATCAAGCGCGAGGTCGGCGACCACGTGGTGCTCACCGGGACCAAGTCCATGACCGGGCACCTGCTCGGCGGGGCGGGCGCGGTCGAGTCGATCGCGGCGATCATGGCGATCGTCGAAGGGGTCATCCCCCCGACGATCAACCTGGAGAACCCCGACCCGGCCCTGGACCTGGACGTGGCGGCGAACGAGGCCCGCAAGGTCGAACTGAACGCCGCGCTCAACACGGCCTTCGGCTTCGGCGGCCACAACGCGGCGCTCTTGTTCACGAAGGCGTAGCCGGAGTGAACCGGGAGCACCGCACGAAGGCGTAGCCGGAGTGAAGCGGGAGCACCGCACGAAGGCGTAGCCGGAGTGAAGCGGGAGCACCGCACGAAGGCGTAGCCGGAGTGAAGCGGGAGCACCGCACGAAGGCGTAGCCGGAGTGCGCTTGGATCACGGCGCTCAGGCGTGAGCGCCACAACGCCATCGGGCCCCACCGCAGTCGCGGTGGGGCCCTGTCGCGTTTTCGGTATGTCGGGAGCGTCCCGGAGCGCCTTCGCAGATCGGACGATGAGGGGACCCGGCTCGGCGACGCTCGCGAGCCGTCATGTCGGTGGGCCGGAGAGTACTCCCGGGGTACGACACCCGCCGGACGCGATCCACCCGCAGGTGGACGGGCGCGGTACCGCGGACGGGAGCTCGACGCGGGGACCGGCCGTACCGTGAACGGCGACCGCCTTCCTTAGACTGACTTCTGGAAACCAGTACCGCCCGCATTGACCACAGAGGAGTCCGTCGTGACCGCCACCCCGCTCGCCACCGCCGGTCCGCCGGGGCCCGCCGCCCCGATCAGCAAGACCGAACGCTCGCTCGCGCCCGACATCGCCCGCGGCGGCATGCTGCTGTTCATCGCCCTCGCCAACGTCCCCATCCACATGTGGGGCATGAAGCTCGACGCCTACAACCACCACACCGGGCAGTCGGCCGCGGACCACATCGCGTACTTCGTCGAGCAGCTCCTGATCGCCGACCGCTCCCGCCCGATGTTCGCGATCCTCTACGGCTTCGGCATCGCGGTCATGGCCTCGCGAATGTTCGCGCGCGGCATCGACGCCAAGGGCGTCCGCAAGGTCCTGCGCCGCCGTTCGTGGTGGCTCATCGGCTTCGGCTTCCTGCACGCCACGTTCCTCTTCTTCGGCGACATCCTCGCCCCGTACGGCGCCGCGGGGCTCATCGCCCTGTTCTTCGTCCACCTCTCCGACCGCTCGCTCAAGAAGCTGCTCTGGGGCACCCTCGCCTATGTCGTGCTGATCGGCAACCCGCTGTTCGCGTACTTCTACACCACCGGCGGCCAGCCGCCGGCGATGGGAGACCTGCCGCCGTATGCGGGGCAGATGCTCTTCGGGGCGATCGCCTCGCCCATCGCCGCCATCGCGATCGTGGTCACCGGATCGTTCTTCCCGCTGATCATCGCGGGCATGATGCTCCAGCGCTCGGGCTGGCTCAACCACCCCGAAGCGCACCTGCCGCAGCTCAAGAAGGTGTTCGTCTCCGCGATGGTCGTGAACGTCCTCAGCTCGCTGCCGGTGGCGCTCATCGCCCTCGGCGCCTGGGAGCCCTCCTCGGGGGTGTGGGGGGCCGCGGTCTACCTGACGCTGCTGGGGGGCATGTACGCCGGTCTCGGTTACATCTGCGGCTTCGCGCTGCTGGCCCACAAGCTGCGGGACTTCGGACGCCGGGGCATCCCCGGGGCGCTGGCCGCGGTGGGCGAGCGGTCGCTCACCAGCTACCTGCTCCAGTCGATCATCATGGCCCCGCTGCTCACCGCCTGGGGCTTCGGCCTGGGCGAGGACATGGGCTACCTGGCGGCGTTCGGAGTCGCGTTCGGCACGTGGCTGGTCACCGTCGTCGTCGCGGTCCTCCTCGACAAGGCCGGCAAGCGCGGGCCCTTCGAGGTCCTGCTGCGGCGGCTCACCTACGGCCGCAAACGGGCCTGAGGCGACGGCGAACGCCCCCGTGTCGGATGCCCGACGCGGGGGCGTCCCCGCTTCCGGGCCCGTGCCACAATACGGGCCATGCAAGTGAGACAGACTCCGTTCCGACTGCTGCGGGCCGCCGTGTTCGCCGCCGTCTCGGCGTCCGTCTCGCTCCTGCTCCACCTCTGGAGCGGCGGGCACGCGCCCGGCCCGCTCCAGGCCGCCGCCGCGTTCGGCCTGCTCGCCGTCGCCGCGTACGCCGCCGGCGGGCGCCAACGCGGCTTCGCCGTCCTCCTGCCCCTGTGCCTGGCGGCGCAGTGGGGCCTGCACGAGTTCTTCGAGCTGGGCGCGGTCGAGGCGGCGGGCCACGTGCACGGCACGGGGCCGAGCATGCTGCTGGTCCACGTCGCCGCCGCGCTGGCGCAGGCGTCGTGGCTGGCGCGCGGCGAGTCGGCGCTGGCGGGGCTGCTCGAACTGCTGACGCTGTTCTTCGCGCGCGCGGTGCGCGTGCTCGGCGCGGGCGCGCTCGTCATGGTCCGGCCGCGCCGGTTCACGCTGCGGGCGCAGCCGCCGCGGGCGCTCCCGGCGGTGCGCACGACGATCTCACACCGCGGTCCCCCGCGGTTCGCTTGCTCCTGAGTCTTTTTGTCCCCCAGCGCCTTCGGCGCTGACCCCTGCCTGAGGGCGCCGTGCCCTCGCACGGCTCGCGAGCCGTGCGTCGGCCCCGTCGAGGGTGCGCCCCGGGCTGCTCGGAAAGCGAACCATGTCTGATCAACGCAAGTCTTCGGCCGCCCTGCGGCGGCTCCTGCTCCGGCTGCATTTCTACGCCGGCCTGTTCATCGCCCCGTTGTTGCTGGTCTCGGCCGTGACCGGCCTGGCCTACGCCCTGTCCTACCCAGTGGAGGATCTCCTTTACGCCGATCTCGAGACCGTGGAGGTCGGCGAGGAGCGCCTCAGCCTCGCCGCCCAGGTGAACGCGGTGACCGAAGCCCATCCGGATTGGACCGTGCAGGCGGTGCGGCCCGCGGCCGAGGAGGACGCCGCCACGGTGGTCCTGGTGGACGACGGCGTCGTCCGCGAGTCCGGGGCGGTCGCCACGGTCCACGTCGACCCGTACACGGGCGAGCTGCTCGGCGAGTCGACCTCGTACGGGTCCTCGCAGGCCGGACCGGTGCGCGAGTGGATCTCGACGCTGCACCGGAGCCTGCACCTGGGCGACCCGGGCCGCCTCTACAGCGAGCTCGCGGCGAGCTGGCTGTGGGTGGTGGCGCTCGGGGGCCTCGTCCTGTGGATCGCGCGCAAGCGCCGCGGCGGCGGCCTGCTCCGGCCCAGGCCGACCGGTTCGGGGCGGGCGCGGACGCTCGCCTGGCACGGCCCGGTCGGCCTGTGGCTGGTCGCGATCCTCGTGTTCCTGTCGGCGACGGGCGTGACCTGGTCGCGGTATGCGGGCGAGAACGTGGGCGAACTGCGGGAGGCGCTGAGCTGGGCGACTCCGGCACTCTCGGTGGACGCGGGCGACCACGCGGGCCACGACCCGGCCGCGCACGACCACGCGGAGGGTTCGTCGGCGTTCGCGGTGACGCTGCTCGACGGCGTCCACGAGGCCGCGCTCGACGCGGACATGCGGGGGCCGCTGCAGATCACGCTCCCGACGGGGTCGGGCACGGCGTACCTGGTGGCGGAGACGCGACGGTCGCTGCCGCTGGAGCAGGACCAGATCGTGGTCGACACGGCGTCGGGCGCGCCCGTGGTGGCCGAGGAGCTGCGGTTCGCGGACTGGCCGATGATGGCGCAGGTGACCAACGTGGTCATCGCCGCGCACATGGGCCTGCTCTTCGGCCTGGCGAACCAGCTGCTCTTGGCGGCGGCGATGTGCGCGCTCATCGCCGTGATCGTGTGGGGCTACCGGATGTGGTGGCAGCGCCGTCCCCAGGGCGGGCTCGTGGGCCGGCCGTATCCGCGCGGGACGCTCCGGAGCCTCCCGTGGCCGCTCGTCGCGGTGATCGTCGCGGTCGCGGCGGTCGTGGGCTGGTGCTTCCCGATGCTGGGCCTCTCGTTGGCGGCGTTCGTGGCCGTCGACGTCGCGATCGGACTGTGGCAGCGGTACCGCAGGAGGCCGGAGCCGGTCGGCGAGGACGGTGAAGCGCACGTGACGCGTCGGACCGCGTTGGGGGCGGCGACGCTCACGGCGGCCGTCGGCGCGGGAGTCGGATACGCGTTCGGCTCGAACCACGAGCACGAGGACGAGGCGGCGCACGGCCACGGTGCCGGTGTGGAGCCGTTCTACGGCGAGCGGCAGGCGGGGATCGCGACGCCGGCGCAGCGGCATGCGCTGTTCGCCGCGTTCGCGCTGTCCGAGACGGCGCTGCCGGGCGGGGAGGCGCTGGACGCGGCCGGCGTCGCGGCGAACCTGGAAGCGCTGCTCGCGGACTGGTCGGCCGTCGCGGCGGCCCTCGCGGCCGGTGAGGTTCCGCCGAAGGCCGCGTTCGACGGCGACGACCGGTTCGACGCCGAGGCGGTCGCGGCGGGCCTGGATCCGGCGCGGTTGACGGTGACGTTCGGGATCGGCCCGGCCGCGTTCGCGAAGGCCGGGCTGGAGGCGTCGCAGCCGTCGAAGCTCGTCGAGCTGCCGGAGTTCGACGGCGACAAGCTGCGCCCGGCCTGGTCGGGCGGCGATCTGCTGCTGCAGATCTGCGGCGACGACCAGCAGGTGGTGAGCAACGCGTTCCTGGAGCTGCGCAAGCGGGCCGTCGGCCGGGGCACGCTGGCGTGGATGCAGCAGGGCTTCTCGTCGGCGCCCGACGGCGGGACGCCGCGGAACCTGATGGGGTTCAAGGACGGCAGCGCGAATCCGGCGGCCGGCACCGCGCTGTTCGACGACCGCGTGTGGGCGGTGGACTCGGAGCCGTCCTGGTTCGAGGGCGGCACGTACCTGGTGTTCCGCAAGATCCGGATGCGGCTGCCGGACTGGTCGATGCTGGCGGCCGAGGACCAGAACCTCACGTTCGGGCGGGAGCGGGACTCGGGCGCGCCGCTGAGCGGCGGCGGCGAGTTCGACCACCCGGACTTCTCGGTGCTGGACGAGTCGGGGCTGCGGGCGGTGCCCGCGGACTCGCACGTGGCCGTGGTGCACGACGCGGCGATGGTCCGGCGCGGCTACAACTACGACTACGGGTTCCTCACCCAAGGCGACGTGAGTTCGGATGCGGCGACCGACGGGCACCTGGACGGCCACATGCACGCGGAGCACCCGTACGACGCGGGCATGCTGTTCGTGTCGTTCCAGGCGGATCCGCAGGCGTTCGTCGACGCGCAGGAGAAGATGGCGGCGTCGGACCGGTTGAACGAGTTCATCACCGCCGAGGGCAGCGCGATCTTCGCGGTCCCGCCGGGCGCGCCTGAGGGCGGCTTCGTCGGCGAGGGCCTGTTCAAGGCCTGACCGCGGGTCGGCGGGGTCGAGCCGGCGGGGGCTCGGACGGACCGACCGTCCGAGTCCCGGAGCCGGAACGCCCCGCTCGCGGCGGCGCGGGCCGCGGAGCGATCCGCGGCCCGCGTTCGCCTTGCCGCCCTAGGCGGCCGCGGTGGTGAGGCCCCGGTGGCCGGGGCCGTGCTGCTGCGGGGCCGTCCCCGTGCCGGTCACCGGGGCCGCGGTCCGGGGCGCGCGGACGCGGTCGAAGCCGAACGGCGGCCGGTCGAGCTGGGAGTACCAGAGGCAGAAGACCATGACCGCCCACACCTTGCGGGCGTTGTCGGCCTCCCCGGCGCGGTGGTCGCGCAGCAGGCCGCGCGCGTACTCCAGGTCGAGCAGGTGCCCGCAGCCGCTGGAGGCCATGATCTGGTCGGCCCACTCGAACATCGCCCCGGCCAGCCACTGCCGGTGCGGGGTCGGGAAGCCGAGCTTGGGGCGCTCGACGATCGAGGGCGGCACCAGGCTCGCGACGGCCCGGCGCATCGCGACCTTCGTCTGCTTGCCTTGGAGGCGGTGCTCGACGGGGATGCGGGAGGCGACCTCCCACACCACCCGGTCCAGGAACGGCACCCGCACCTCCAGACTGTGCGCCATGGACATCCGGTCGGCCTTGACGAGGATGTCGCCCTTCATCCAGGTCATCAGGTCGAGGTACTGCATGCGCGTGGTCGGGTCCAGGTGCGCCGACTCGTCCCAGATCGGGTCGGTGACGGCCCGGAAGGACTCCACATCGCGGTGGAGCAGGCGCCGCTTGGACTCGCCGGTGAAGATCTTCGCGTTGCCGACGAAGCGCTCTCGCAGCTCGGCGGTCCCGCGCTCCAGGAAGCTCTTGCCCTTGACGCCTTCGGGCAGGGCCGCCGAGGCCTTGCGCAGCAGGCCCTTGGCGGGGTGGGGCAGGGATTCGAGGCGCTTGAGCGAATGCGGTTCGCGGTAGATGGTGTACCCGCCGAAGAACTCGTCGGCGCCTTCGCCGCCGAGGGCCACGGTGACGTACTCGGCGGCCTTCTTCGCGGTGAAGTACAGCGGCACCAGGGCCGGGTCGGCCACCGGGTCGTCCAGGTGCCACACGATCTTCGGCAGCTCGGCCATGACGTCCTCGACCGACACGGGCGCGGGGATCGACCTGACCCCCAGGGCCGCGGCCGAGGCGGCGGCCACCTCGAGCTCGTCGTACAGGCCCGGATCGGTGAAGTGGGCCGTGAACGTGAGCAGGTTCGGGTTGACCTCGCGCGCCAGAGCGACGACGGCGGTCGAGTCGATGCCGCTCGACAGGAGCGCGCCGACCGGGACGTCCGAGCGCATGTGGATGCGCACCGAGTCGCGCAGGGCGGCCTGGATCTCGCCGTGGAGGCGCTGCTCGTCGTCGATGGGGCGCGGCTTGAACATCGGCTGGAAGTACCGCTGCGGGCGCGGCTCGGCGCCGGGCCGGAACATCGCGCAGTGGCCGGCCTCGAGGCGGTGGAGGTGGCGGTGGAGCGTGGCGGGCTCGGGCGTGTACTGGAACGTGGCGTAGTGGGCGACCTGCTCGGGGTCGATGAGGTCGGGGTGGCCCAGGCCGGGGAGTGCCTTCTTCTCGCTGGCGAGCCAGGTGCTGCCGTCCCACTGCGTCCAGTAGAGGGGCTTGATGCCGAAGGGGTCGCGGGCGGCGAAGAGCAGGTCGGCGACCCGGTCGTGGACGACGAACGCGAACATGCCGCGGAGGCGGTGGACGACGTCGGGGCCCCAGTGCTTGTAGGCGGCGAGGATGACCTCGGTGTCGCCGCGGGTCGCGAAGGTCTCGCCGTGGACGCGGACGAGTTCGTCGCGCAGTTCCACGTAGTTGTAGATCTCGCCGTTGAACACGATCGTGTAGCGTTCCGTATCGGTGTCGTCGCCGCGCCGCATCGGCTGGTGCGAGCCTTCGACGTCGATGATGGAGAGCCGCTTGAAGCCCATCAGGACCCGTTCGCCCGAGGTCAGGACCGCGGTCTCGTCGGGGCCGCGGTGGGTCAGCAGGGCCAGGGCCGCGGCGAAACGGTCGGCGTCGGTCTCGGTGCTCGCGCCGGCGCGGACGGTGAAGCCGCACATGGTGCCTCCAGGCGGAAGACGATTCGGGTGGGAATACCAGACTCGCCCGCGGCGGTGCTGAAAACCTCCGGCGAAGATCCAGACCGGATCCGGTGGAAGACCCTCCGGGAAAAGGACCGACGGACTAGTACGGGGGCGGCCGAAGGTCCCGAGTCGCACCGTCGTCCGACGGGTATGCGGACCCGCCATGTGGATGCCTGGGCACCCTCCCTTCGTCGGATAGCCCGCCCCGTGGATGATGAGCGCTCATATAACGAATAGGTGACAGGGAGGTGCACGTGATCCGAGTGCTGATCGTCGACGACGAGGCCCTCATCCGATCGGGCTTCACCCACATTCTCAACGCCGCCGAGGACATCGAGGTCGTCGACGCGGTCACGGGTGCGGATGCGGTGGACCGGGTCCTGACGCTGCGGCCCGACGTCGTGCTCCTCGACATCCGGATGCCCGACGTCGACGGCCTCACCGTGCTCAAACGGCTCAAGAACCTCTCGCACCCGCCGATCACCGCGGCGCTGACCACCTTCGACACCGACGAGTACGTGTACGCGGCGCTCCGCCTGGGCGCGGCGGGCTTCCTGCTCAAGGACACCGAGCCCGAACACCTCGCCTACCAGGTGCGGGCCCTGGTGACCGAGGGCGCGGTGCTCTCGGCGAAGGTCACGCAGGCCGTCGTCGCCGGCTACCTGGAGCGCTCCGTGGAGACGAAGCCGAACCCGCGGATCGAGCGGCTCACCGAGCGCGAGCGGGAGATCCTGCTGCTCCTGGCCGAGGGGAAGTCGAACGGGGAGATCTCCGCCGAGCTGTTCCTGGGCCTGGGCACCGTCAAGGACCACGTCAGCTCGATCCTCACCAAGCTCCAGGTGACCAACCGGGTCCAGGCGGCGCTGGCGGCCCACGACGCGGGGCTGCTCAAGGGGGACGGTGGGTGACCCGGTGGTGGCCGCTGCGGCGGGTGCCGCAATGGGCGTTCGACCTGTTCGTGATGGCCGTGGCGGTCGGGCACCTGTGGCTGGTGCTCAGGCCGGAGAACCAGCCGGCGGCGACGTTCGCGGTCCTGGGCGTCGCGGCGCTGCTGTTCCGCCGCCGGTTCCCGTTCCTGGTGCTGCTCGTGACCCTGCCGGCCGCGGCGCTGGTGGGCGAGAAGGTCGCGTCCATGTTCGCGGTCTACAGCGTCGCCTACCGCTCACGCCGCCCGTGGGTGACCGTGACGGCGGCCACGCTGCTCGCCGCCTGCTTCATCTTCTGGAACTCCGGGGTGCTGTACACGCTCCAGCACCCGGACCCCGAATGGACGCCGTCGGACGCGCTCTACTGGAGCTTCTGGGGCGACTTGCCGCTGCGCAACCAGCTGTACTACGCGGTGCTGGCGGCCGTCCCGGCGATCATCGGCTACAGCCAGCGGGCCCGGCAGGCGCTGGCCGACCGGCTCGCGGAGATCGAGGAGGCCCGCGAGCACGAGCAGCTGCTGCTCACGCAGCAGGCGCTGTCCGCCGAGCGGGCCCAGTTGGCGCGGGAGATGCACGACGTGGTCTCCCACCAGGTCAGCCTCATCGCGGTGCAGGCCGGCGCGCTGCAGGTCAAGGCGCAGGACGAGGAGTTCAAGTCGATCGCGGCCACCATCCGCAAGTTGAGCGTGACCACCCTTGAGGAGCTGCGGCACATGGTGCAGGTGCTGCAGGCCTCGGGCGTCCGGGCGACCGAGCTGACCCCGCAGCCGACGCTGGACCAGCTGGACGCGCTCGTGGCGGGCAGCGGGGTCGACGCCGAGCTTCGCGTGGAGCGGATCGTCGGGCTCGACCCGGCGGGCCAGCGCGCGATCTACCGGACGGTGCAGGAGGCGCTCACCAACGCCCGCAAGCATGCCCCGGGCGCGTCGGTGCAGGTGTCGGTGGTCAACTGGCGCGAGGGCGCGACCGTCCTCGTCGAGAACGCGGCCGGTTCGCGGCCGGTGCTGGAGCTGCCGAGCGCCCGGCACGGGCTGCTGGGGCTGCGGCAGCGCGCCGAGCTGCTCGGCGGGCGCTTCGAGGCCGGGCCGACGCCGGAGGGCGGCTGGTCGGTGCGGATGTGGGTGCCGCGGGTGAGCGGCAGCCGGTGAGCGGGCACGGTCGCGCCGTTCGCGGACGTGCGGCCGGCGCCGTCGGCCCGATCAGCTTGAGCGCAGTCCCCGTTGAGCGCAGCCCCCGAGGGTCCGCGCGTCAGGCGGCTTTGCCGGCGCCGCCCGGTGCGAGACGGCCCGGCCGGTCCGCGCCGGCGCTCCCCGCGGGCCGGGGCCTGCGGACGGCTTTTTACCAGCGCCGCCCGGTGAGGCGCTCGTAGGCCTCGATGTAGCGGGCGCGGGTGGCGTCGACGACCGGCTCGGGGATCTCGGGGGCCTCGGCGGCGGCGTTGTCGCCGGTGGGCTTCCAGCCGGTGGACTTGGCCCAGTCGCGCACGTACTGCTTGTCGAACGAGGCCTGGGTCCCCCCGGGCTTCCAGGTCGCGGCCTCCCAGAAGCGGGAGGAGTCGGAGGTGAGCACCTCGTCGGCGAGGCGGAGGGCGCCCTCGGCGTCGATCCCGAATTCGAGCTTGGTGTCGGCGATGATGATGCCCTTGGCGAGGGCGATCTCGCTGCCGCGGCGGTAGACCGCGAGGGTAATGTCGCGGATCCGCGCGGCGAGGTCGGCGCCGAGCCGGTCGGCGGTCTCCTCGAAGGTCATCGGCAGGTCGTGGTCGCCGACGTCGGCCTTGGAGGTCGGGGTGTAGATCGGTTCGGGAAGCCGCGAGCCGTCCTCCAGGCCCGCGGGGAGGGCGATGCCGCAGACCGCGCCGGTGGCCCGGTAGTCGGCGAGGCCGGAGCCGGTGAGGTAGCCGCGGACGACCGCCTCGACCTTGACCATGTCGAGCCGCTTGACGCGCACGGCGCGCCCCGCGAACGCCGCGGGCACGTCCTCGGCGGAGACGACGTGGTTGGGGACGAGGTCGGCGAGCTGGTCGAACCACCAGAGGCTCAGGGCGGTCAGGAGCGCGCCCTTGCCGGGGATCGGGGTCGGCAGCAGGACGTCGTAGACGCTGACGCGGTCGGAGGCGACGAGGATCAGGTCCTCGCCGTCGGCGTAGACGTCGCGGACCTTGCCCTGGTGAACGAGTTCCACTGGACTCTCCCCTCCCGTATGCCCTTTTGGTGAACGACCCCATTAGAGCAGCGCGGACGTCATCCTACGTTTGATCCGCGCCGCGGCTGTGCCGAGCGACACCTGCCGCCCCGCGGGTCCGCGGCGTAGGCTAGGCCGGTGACTTCCGTACAGCCTGAAGGACGCCGGATGCTGCGCCTCGAAGTGCGCAACGCCGAGACACCGATCGAGAAGAAACCCTCCTGGATCAAGGTCAAGGCCAAGACCGGCCCCGAGTACACCGAACTGCGGGGCCTCGTCAAAAGCGAGGGGCTGCACACGGTCTGCCAAGAAGCCGGGTGTCCCAACATCTACGAATGCTGGGAGGACCGCGAGGCGACGTTCCTCATCGGCGGCTCCCAGTGCACGCGCCGCTGCGACTTCTGCCAGATCGACACCGGCAAGCCCGCCCCGCTCGACCGGGACGAGCCGCGCCGCGTCGCCGAGTCGGTCCAGACGATGGGCCTGAAGTACGCCACGATCACCGGCGTCGCCCGCGACGACCTCGACGACGGCGGGGCCTGGCTGTACGCCGAGACCGTCCGCCAGATCCACGAGGCCGTCCCCGGCTGCGGGGTCGAGCTCCTCATCCCCGACTTCAACGCCGAGCCCGAGGCGCTCGAAGAGGTCTTCTCCTCGCGCCCGGAGGTGCTCGCGCACAACGTCGAGACCGTGCCGCGCATCTTCAAGCGCATCCGGCCCGCGTTCACGTACGAGCGGTCGCTGTCGGTCATCACCGCGGCCCGCGAGGACGGCCTGGTCACCAAGTCGAACCTCATCCTCGGCATGGGCGAGACCCGCGAGGAGGTCTCCCAGGCGCTCAAGGACCTGCACGCCGCGGGCTGCGAGCTCATCACCATCACCCAGTACCTGCGGCCGACCAAGCGCCACCACCCGGTGGACCGGTGGGTCAAGCCCGAGGAGTTCGTGGAGCTCTCGGCCGAGGCCGAGGAGATCGGCTTCGCGGGCGTCATGAGCGGGCCGCTCGTGCGCTCCTCGTACCGGGCGGGCCGGCTGTACCGACAGGCGATCGAGGCCCGCGCCGCAGCCCCCGCTTAGCAGTCCGGATCGCACACTAGAATCGACGTCATGGCAAAGCAGCGGGAAAAAGAGACGTTCGGGTCGCGCCTGAAGACCATCGGCATGGCCATCAAGTTCACGAGCCAGCGGGACAAGCTGTTCGTGCCGCTCGAGGCCGCCGCGATCCTGCTGCCGTTCGTGATCGTCACCGCGCTGGTCGTGTTCGCCCGGTTCTCCCTGCTGTGGTACATCAGTGCGCTGTTCGTGGCGTTGCTGGCCGGGATGATCGTGCTCAACGTGCGCACGAGCAAGGTGGTGAACAAGGAGGCCGTCGGCAAGCCGGGCGCGGCGTACGCGCTCATCGACGGCATCCGGGGCTGGCAGGTGACGCCGGGCGTGGCGGCCCTGTCGGAGACGCAGATGGTGCACCGGGCGGTCGGCAAGGCCGGCGTGGTGCTCCTGGGCGAGGGCGGCGGGAAGGTCCGCAAGCTGCTGGGCCAGGAGAAGAAGCGGATCTCGCGGGTGGTCGGCTCGACGCCGGTGTACACGTTCATGGTCGGCGAGACCCCGAACGACGACTTCTCGGTGACCGAGGTGCGCAAGCGCCTCATGAAGCTGCCGAAGAACATCGACTCGAAGGCCGCCAACCACATCGCCAAGCGCCTCGACGCGTTGGGCATCGGCATGGCGATCCCGAAGGGACCGATCCCGACCAGCGCGAACGCCGGCAAGGGCGCACGCCGAGCGATGCTCCGCGGCCGCTAAAGGCCATCGGCTCTGCACCGCAGAGGCCCTATAGCGAGAACCGGCCCGGCCGGGGGGATCCCCCGGCCGGGCCGAGTCGTTCCGAGCCGCCCTTGCACCGGGGGACCCCGCAATCACGCACCCGAGCCCGTGGGCCGCTCCCCCGCTCCCTGAGGATGCGAAGACGGGCCGGCTCTCAGGCGCGGCCCGTGGTGCCTTCAATCGCGCGCGTGCGCTTGCTCAGTCGCAGGTGTTGGTCGCTCGATCGTTCGAGGGTGCCGGTTCAGAAGATGTCGCCGTTGTCGCGGCGGCGGCGCCATCGCTCCTCCATGCGGGAGGTGAACCCTCCCGGCTTGGGGCTCTTCGAACCGCCGACTGATCGGCTGGCCTTCCCATCCACTGCCTTGAGCTTCACGTTCGTGCCTCGACGCTGCGCCCACAGGCCCAGGAGCAGACCACCGAACATGAGCACCGCACCGATGGGGGCGCCCCACATGGCGGCGGCCCCGCCGGCGATCACGGTGCCGATGACGGCGCCGATCCCGATGACCGTGATGATCCCGGCCAGGATGAGCCTGCGTCGGGTCACATGCGCGGGGTCGTGGGCGCGCACAGCAGAGGCGAACTGCGGGTCTTCGGACAAGGACTGTTCGATCTGCTCGAACAGGCGTTGTTCGTGGTCGGAGAGCGGCACGACACTCCTCCTGCGCTAGTGCTCGGCGGGGCCCCAGCAAAGGCCCCAATGCTTGTAATCCAAGTCTACGAGGCTTTCGCCCGAGGCGGAAGGCAGTTCGTCCTTGAATCGGTCCGTTCTGACCCCGGTGCGTCCCCTGAGGGAGATCCCGCGAGGCGACAGCGCTCAACGCCCCGGGTTCCCCGGTTTCGGGGTGTCTACACGCGAGTCCGGGCGTTCCAGCCGACCCGCCGAGCGGACCGCGCCCTTCCCGAATTTCGCGCTCGCCCGGTCGATCACGGTCTCGATGTCCCGCCAGCCGTGCTCGGGCTCCCCGAGGGCGACCTGGCGGCCCACCGCGGCGGCCTCCACGAGATGGTCGAGCCGCACGCCGATGAGCCGCACCGGCGCGGTCGCGGCCGCGTCCGCCAGATCCCGTGCGGCCGCGTAGATCTCGTGGCCGACGTCGGTGGGCGCGGCGAGCGTCCTCGAACGGGTGATCGTGCGGAAGTCCCCGAAACGGATCTTGACGGTGACCCCGCGGCCCGCCCAGCCGGCGGCGCGCGCCCGCGAGGCGACCTTGCGGGACAGTTCGAGCAGCACCGGTCCCCACACCGAGCCGTCGGGCGCGTCGCGGTCGAAGGTGGTCTCGCCGCTGATGGACTTCTCGACCCGTTCGGGCCGCACCGGCCGCGGATCGATGTTGCGCGAGAGCGCGTACAGGTGCTCGGCGCCGGCAGTGCCGACCGCGGCCGCGAGGCTGTCGACGTCGAGGCGGGCCAGGTCGCCGACGTTGCGCAGGCCGAGGCGGGTGAGCTTCTCGGCGGTCTTCTCGCCGATGCCCCACACCGAGCGGATCGGCAGCCGGTGGAGGAACTCGAGCTCGGTGGCGACGGGGACGACGCCGAGCCCGTCGGGCTTGGAGGCCTCGGAGGCGAGCTTCGCGAGGAACTTCGTGGAGGCGATGCCCACCGTGCAGGTGAGGCCGTGCTCGGCGCGGACGCGCTCGCGGACGGCGCGCGCGATCGCGACCGGGGTGCCGATGAGGCGGCGCGCGCCGGAGACGTCGAGGAAGGCCTCGTCGACGGAGATCGGCTGGACGTGCGGGGTGTACTCCCGGAAGATCGCCATGATCGCGCGCGAGACCTCGCGGTAGGAGACGGTGGGCGTGATGAAGACCCCGTGCGGGCAGCGGCGGCGGGCGACGGCGGTGGGGAGGGCCGAGTGGACGCCGTACTCGCGGGCCTCGTAGGAGGCGGCCGCGACCACGCCGCGGGGTCCGAGCCCGGCGACGATCACGGGCTTGCCGCGCAGCGAGGGGTCGCGGGCGATCTCGACGGACGCGAAGAACGCGTCCATGTCGACGTGCATAATCCCGATGCCGTCATCGGACAGGTCGGGACCGATGAAACGACGCAGATCGCTGGCCACCGCCGAAGCCTAGCGGCCGGGTACGACAACCGCCGGATCCGGAACGCGCCCCGTGCCCACGCCCACGCCCACGCCCACGCCCACGCCCACGCCCACGCCCACGCCCACGCCCACGCCCACGCCCACGCCCACGCCCCGACAAATGGTCGGACCCTTGCGCCATCGTTGGCATCGGGGGCGGCGGCGAACCGACACACCCGGCCTCGGGGGCCGGGCGGCCCGACGAGAGGTCAGACCCCCGCGTCGCCGTTGAACCGGGGGCGCCCGAGCTCCGACACACCCGGCCCCGGGGGCCTGCGACGGCCCCCTCCCCCGGCAGGTCCCCCGCTCAGCCGGTTCGGTAGCTCCAGAGCGGAACCGCCATCTCCGCGGCCGTCAGGCCGCCGTGCTGGCCGATGAGCTTCGCCACGTGCGGCGGCTCGCCCTCGACCCCGACCACCGCGAACGTGTCGCGGCACGCCACCACCAGATCGCCGATGCGCTCGCGGCTCCGCGCGGTCACCTTCGGGCCGAACCAGCCCCGGTCGACCGCCTCGTCCCGCCCCATGACCTCCGCGCGGCCCCCCACCGCCTCCGTCCACGCCTGCCGGACCTCCTCCACCGCGCCGGGCGCGGTGTAGAGGTACCGAATCCGACCGTCGCCCGCGATCGCCTCGACTCCGTCGCGCAGGTCCGGCCGCTGGTCGACGTGCAGCCGGTCGGTCACGTTCACCATGCCGTGGTCGGCGGTCACCATCAGCGCCGCATCGCTCGGCAGGCCGGTGAGGATGCCGTCGATCGCCTCGGCGACGTTCGCGACCGCTTCGAGCCACTGCGGCGAGCCGATGCCGTGGAAGTGCCCGGCGGTGTCCACGTCCGGCAGGTAGCCGTACACCAGGCTGCGCCCGCCTCGCGCCAGCGCCGCGAGCGTCCCTTCGGCGACCTCTCCCGGGGTGGACGCGGGGAGCCAGTCGGCGCCCCGGTAGATCGCGTGCGTCAGGCCGGTGTCGCGGAAGGCGCCGCTGGAGACGACGGTGCAGACGACCCCGTCCGCGTCGGCCTGCTCGAAGCAGGTCGGTTCGGGCTGCCAGGTCTCCGGGTCGGGGGCGCCGTCCCAGCGGATGTGGGTGACCAGGTCGCCGGTGCCGGGGACGCGCACGGTGAAGCCGATGATGCCGTGTTCGCCGGGCGGCATGCCGCATGCGAGGGAGGCGAGGCTGATGGGGGTCGAGGACGGGACGGTCGCGGTGATGGGGGTGAGGGTGCCGAGTTCGCCGTGGTGGATGGCCCCGATGGTGGCGCTGGCCTGGGCGGCCTGGCCGAGCAGGTGGTGGCCGAAGCCGTCGAGGAGGAGCACGGCCACGCGGCGCACGCCGTCGAACTCGGTGTCGCGCAGGTTCAGGCCTTTGGCGGGGATTCCTAGGGCGCCGAGGGCGGTCGGCATCACGTCGGCGAGCGTGCCGGTGCCGTAGGCAGGTCGCATCTCCGCCAGGTACGGGCTCGAAGGCATGGCCCGAGGCTAGCCGGTTTCGTGTCGGTTCGCCCACACCGGGTGCCGGATGCGCGGGAGGTTCCCCGGTCGGCGCTGAACGCGCGGCTGCGGCGGCCCTGAAAGGGGCCGCCGCAGCCGCGTCGGTCGGTCAGACGCTCGCCGATTCGCGGTCGGTCGCCGCCGGCGTCCCCGCGGCGGCGTCGCGCCGCTTCGCGATGCCGCCGGGCCACCAGAGCCGTTCGCCGATCCACAGCGCGAGCGCGGGGACCAGGAGCGATCGGACGATGATCGCGTCGGCCAGGACGCCGACGCAGACGACGACGCCGATCTGCATCAGGAAGGTCAGCGGCATGAGCGCGAGCACGGTGAAGGTCGCGGCCAGGACCAGTCCGGCGGAGGTGATGACGCCGCCGGTCAGCGTGAGGGCCCGGAGGGTGCCGACGCGGTGGCCCCATCGCGGGACCTCCTCGCGGACCCGCGTCATGAGGAAGATCGTGTAGTCGACCCCCATGGCGACCAGGAACAGGAATCCGAACAGGAAGAACGTGGTGTCCACGGTGCCGTGCCCGAGGAGGTCGAGCACGACGGCGGCGGTGCCGATGGCGGCGGCGAACGACAGGACCGTGGCGAGGGTCAGCACGAGCGCGGCGACGGCGGCCCGCAGCAGGATCATGATCACCGCGAAGACCACGGCGAAGATGAGCGGGATGAGCAGCGCCAGGTCGCGGTTGTTGGCGTCGACGAGGTCGAGGCGGGTGGCGGTGGCGCCGCCGACGAGGGCGTCGGTGCCGTCGTCGGCGAAGGCGTTCCGGAGGTCGGCCACGGTGTCCTGGGCGGCGGCGCTGGAGGGGGCCCCGGCGAGGATCGCGTCGATACGGACCCGGTCGGAACCGGTGGCGGCCACCGGTTCGAGGACCTGGGCGACGCGGTCGTCGGCTTCGAGGACCGCCAGTGCGGCGTCGGCGTCGGCGGCGTGGACGTAGACCTCGGCGGGCTCGGAGGCGCCGGCCGGGTAGTGCTCGGCCATCTCGGTGGCGACGCGCTGGGATTCGGTCTCGGTGGTGAGGGTCTGGGACTGCTCCAGGCCGGTGGACAGGCCGGTCCAGCCGAGGGCGAGGAGCGCGAGTCCGGCGGTGGCGGCGAGGGCGATGAGGCGGGGCCTGGCCGAGACGGCGCCGGCGATGCGGCCCCAGAAGCGGTGGCGGCGTTGGGCGGGCGCGTGGGCTTCGGCGGGGTCGTAGCGCGGGACGACGGGCCAGAACAGGGCCCGGCCGAAGAGCGAGAGGACGGCGGGGAGCAGGGTCATGGAGGCGATGACGGCGCTGACGACGCCGGCGATGAGGACGGGGCCGAGGGCCGCGGTGCTGGAGACGGAGGCGAGCGGCATGACCGCGAGCGCGAGGACGACGGTGCCGGCGGAGGCGAGCACGGCGGGCATGGTGCGGGTGAGGGCGGTCTGCATCGCGGCGAAGCGGTCCTCGTCGCGGCGCAGCTCTTCGCGGTACCGGGAGACGAGCAGGAGCGTGTAGTCGGTGGAGACGCCGAAGACGAGGACGGTGAGGATGCCGGTGTTCTGGCCGTTGACGGTGACGTCGGCGTATTCGCCGAGGAGGTAGGCGAGCGCGGTGGCGAGCTGTTCGGCGACGGCGATGCACGCGAGCGGGAGGACGAGCAGCAGCGGGGACCGGTAGCTGAGCGCGAGGACGATGGCGACGACGGCGACGGTCATCCAAGTGAGCGGCCCGTCGAGTTCCTCGAAGGCGGATTCCATGTCGCGGGCGAAGGCCGCACCGCCGGTGAAGCCCGCTTCGGTGCCGGCGGGGAGGCCGGCTTGGACGGCGGCGTCGGCGCGGTCGAGGATCGCGGGGTCGTCGTCGACGGCGGTCTCGGGGAGGGGCACGACGAGCATGAGCGCTCGGCCGTCCTCGGAGGGGATCGGTCCGGCGGTGGTCTCGCCGGCGGCGGCGAACCGGTCGAGTGCGGCGCGGTCGGCCTCGGCGGCGGCGAAGGCCTCGGCGTCGAGGGCGCTGCCGTCGGCGGCGGTGTAGAGGACGAGGAGACTGCTGACGCCGTCGTCGTCGAATTCGGTTTCGGCGAGGCGAAGCGCCTCGGTGGATTCGGCGTCGGCGGGGAGCCAGTTGATCTGGGAGTCGTCTTGGACGTCGCCGAGCTTCGGGGCGAGGGCGAAGCCGACGGCGGCGAGGAGCACCCAGACGGCGAGGGCGGGCCATCGGCCGCGTCGGGTGCCCGCGAAGGCGGACCGGGCTCGGCGGAGGGTGGGCGTCGGCATGGGACGGTTCCTTTCGGATCGTTCGGGTTCCATGCCTCCGAATCTGCTGCAGCCCAATCGAATGCGCCTCAGCGTGCGAGCGTGTTCGCGCCTACGGCGAGGCGACTGCGCGGGAGGGCCGTGGGGGCGGCGCGGCGCCTCGGAACGCTCCGGGGCCCGGCGCGCCTACACCTCGGGGACGTCCAGGCCGGATCGGTAGGCGATGGCGACCAGGCCGGCCCTGTCGCGGGCGGCCAGCTTGGACAGCAGCTTGCCGACGTGGGTGCGGACCGTGGCGGGGCTGATGAACAGCCGCTCGCCGATCTCGTCGTTCGGGAGGCCCGTGGCGACCCAGCGCAGGATCTCCAGTTCGCGCTCGGTGAGGTCCCCCAGGTTCTGGTGGGGCCTGCCGGCCCCGGTGCCGCGCTCGGCGTAGGCCTCGATGACCTTCCGGGTCACGTCCGGGCTGAGCAGGGAGTCCCCCGCCGCGGCGAGGCGCACGGCCCGCAGGAGGTCCTCGGGCGGCGCGTCCTTCATGACGAATCCGGCCGCGCCGCTGGAGAGGGCGTCGAAGATGTAGTCGTCCACTTCGAACGTGGTGATCATGACGACGCGCGTGCCGGCCAGGTTCGCGTCCCGGCTGATGCGCCGGAGCACTTCGAGGCCGTCGAGGCCGGGCATGCGGATGTCGAGCAGGGCGACGTCGGGCCGCAGCCGCGAGACGAGCTCCCAGGCCTCCTGGCCGTTGTCGGCCTCGGCCGCGACGTGGATGTCGTCCTCGCTGTGGAAGAGGTTGCGCAGGGCCATCCGGATGAGGCTCTGGTCGTCGGCGATCACGAGTTCGATCATGCGCGTTCCTCACTGCTGGACGGCGCTGCGGCCGTCGGTCGGCGCCCTCGGCGAGGGCTCGGGAGCCGTCAACCGGGGTGGTTCGTGTAGGGAAGGTCGGCCTTGACGGCGAAGCCGCCGCCGGGCCGGGGCCCGGCGCTGAACTCGCCGCCGCCGGTCACGACCCGTTCCATCATGCCGGTCACGCCCTGCCCGACCCGGTCCGGGTCGATCGGGCCGCCGCGTCCGTCGTCCTCCACGAGGATGCCGATCCGGTGGGGCCCGCAGTCGATCCGGACCTCGGCCCGGCGGGCCTCGGCATGGCGGATGACGTTCGTCAGCGACTCCTGCACCACGCGGTAGACCGTGGCGGCGATGTTCGTCGGCACCGCCCCCGGGTCGCCGGAGACGGTGTACTCGACGTCGAGGCCGCCGGTGCGCACGGCGTCGACGAGGGCCGGCAGGTCGGTTATCGCGCCTGTCGGGCGCAGCTCGGGCTGCCGCCCTTGGCGCAGCGGGGCGAGGGTGGCGCGCAGGTCCTGCAGCGCCCGCGTGGAGGCGTCGCGGATGGCCTGGAGGTTCTCGACCACCTCGGGCGGGGCGCCCGGCCGCTTGTCCAGCACGTGCAGGGCCACACCGGCGTTCATGCTGACCACGGCCAGGCTGTGGCCGACGACGTCGTGGATCTCCCTGGCCATCTGGATCCGTTCCTCGGCCCGGTAGCGCTCGCGTTCGGCCTCGCGCTCGGTGGTGCGTTCGCGCGCCCGGGCGTTGCGGGACTCGCGGAGGAGGCGGCCGCCGGTGGCGGCGAGACCGAGCCAGACCAGTGCGATGCTCGCGTTCACCCACAGGTCGGCGATGTCGTCCATGACGACGGTGTGGAAGGCCGTGGTGGCGGCGAACAGGACAGCGAGGACGACGAGGACGGTCTTCAGCGGTCGCGCGAACGCGAAGAAGAACACGGCCACGGCCGGGAGCAGGTAGACCGGTCCCTCGGGCAGGCCCAGGTACAGGTAGAGGAAGAGCCCGGCCATCGAGCCGACGAGCGCGACCTCGGGCCACGGGCGCCGGACCGCGAGGCACCCGCTGATCACCGCGATCAGCGCGAAGGCCGGACCGCCGGGGCTGTGGTCGGGATCGGCCCCGACGGTCGCGCCGCTCGTGAGGACGCCGAGCAGCGCGGCGAGGCCGACGTCGAAGGCGGCGGCGCGGATCCGCTTGGCGCGGGCGGTCGTCGGCGTGGTCACGGGTCCAGGCTACGAGCCGACGGCGGCCGCGCCCTCGGCAGCGCGGCGTAAACGCGCCTACGCTCGCCGACGTAGCGCGGCTCGCGGACGCGCCGCACCTCCCCTGGGCCGAACGCGAGGGGCGCGAAACGTCGTACGAAGTGCTCGGTGGTCGTACGCCGGCGGAACCCGCGACCCAGTGCACTTCGTACACTGAACAGTGTACGACGCACGCCCTTCCCGGTGCGCCGTCAGCGCATGGGGTTGCGCGCGAGCAGGTGGATGTTGGTCGCCATGTCCCGGAACGGCACGCGCGAGGCGGTGGCGCGTTCGAACTCGCGCAGGGCCTCGCCGGCGCTCGCCTCGGTCTGGGCGGCCGAGGCCGGGAGGAGGTCGCCGACCACGCCGACCCCGTGGACCTGCTCGGTGACCAGGCCCGAGCCGCCGACCAGCGCGGTGAGCGTGGCGGTCTCGAAGCGGCGCTTGATGGTGTCGCGTCCGTCGAGGACGCCGTCGATGTTGTGGAGCAGGTCGAGGGCGGTCCCGAACTGGCCCGAGAGGGCCTTGCCGAGGACGGCGGCGATGCGGTTGGAGACGAGAATGCTGACCGCGCCGCCGGGCGCGCAGACGCGCGCGATCGCGTCGAGCGCGGTGTCGGGGTAGTCGACCATCTCCAGGACGGAGTGGCACAGCACGAGGTCGGCGCTGCCGGGCTCGGCGACGTCGGGGAGTTCGTCGGCGTCGGCCTGGACGGCTCGGACCCGGTCGGCGACGTCCGCGTCGGCGGCGCGCTGCCGCAGGGAGGCGAGCGCGTTGGCGCTGGGCTCGACGACGACGACGTCGTGGCCGAGCTCGGCCAAGGGGACGGCGAACCCGCCGGAGCCGCCGCCGACGTCGAGGACGCGGAGGGTCGCCCCGGTACCCGCGGCGAAGCGCTCGATCTCGGCCGACAGGACCGACCACACGACGGTCATGCGGGGGTGGTGCGCGGTCTGGGCGCTCGCTTTGTGAATGTCGACCATGCGCCAAAGCCTAGCGTCGTCGCGGCGTGCGGGTAAGGAGGGCGAAGCGAACGACTTCGGCGGGGGTTTCCGGCTCGCGCTCTTGAAACAGGCACGGGGAAGCCCTTCGGCAGCGCCCCTGCCCGAGGGGCACGCCCAGCCCCCGACCGGCCCGGAGTCCGCGACCGGCGGAGTCGCACCGGTAGGAGGGCGCGTGCGGCGGGCCCGTGGACGCAGCGGGAGCGGACGCCGGATCCGGCGGCGCCGCTGAGGTGCGGGTCGGATGCCGCGCACCGGCGACGTGGCGCACGACGTCATCGGGACGGCCGAAGCGGCGGGGCCGCCGGGGTCGGGAGCGGGCCGCCATGCGGCGCGCCGCCGACCGTTCGGGCGGCGGCGCTGCCGCGTCTTCGTCCGGTCCGGTTCGGCGCTAGTCGCGCAGGAACGGGGGGCGTCGGCGGATCGCTCGCAGGTAGGCCGGGTTGTTCTTGAAGTACCGGCGCCACAGGCGCTTCGGTTCCTTCGTGAGCCGGTAGAGCCATTCCAGGCCGTTGCGCTGCATCCACGGCGGGGCCTGCGGGACGAGCCCGGCGTGGAAGTCGAAGGCGGCCCCCACCCCGAACAGGACCGGCGCGTTCAGCCGGTCGCGGTGCGCGGCCATCCACCGCTCCTGCTTCGGCGTCGACAGGCCCACCCATACCAGTTGCGCACCGGAGTCGTTGATGCGCTTGACGATCGCCTCGTCCTCCTCGTCGGTGAGGGGGCGGAACGGCGGCGAGTACGTCCCGGCGATCTTCACGCCCGGGATGCGCTCGGCGAGCTTCTCGGCGAGCAGCTCCGGCACGCCGTCCTTGCCGCCGTACAGGAACGAGGACCAGCCGCGTTCGGCGGCGCGGGCGAGCACGTTGAGCATCAGATCGGGCCCGTAGACCCGGTCCATCCACTCGGCGCCGGCCTTGTGCCCGGCCCACACCATCGGCATGCCGTCGGGCGTGGTCAGCCCGGAGGCGTTGTGGATCGCGAGGAGCTCGGGGTCGCGCTGCGACTCCATGACGCCGTGCACGCCGGTGACGCACACGTAGTGGCGCTCGCCCGAGTCGACCCAGCGGGTCACCTCTGCCAGCGCCATCGCCTGGTTGACGGTGGAGACGCCGACGCCGAGGACGTCGACGCGGCGGAGCTTCGGGTCGGCCATCTCAGAGGTTGTACTTGGCCTTGACCTGGTCGTAGACCCACGCGTAGGTCTTCGCCATGCCGTCGCGGAGGCTGATGGACGGCTCCCAGCCGTAGTACTTCTCGATGAGCGTGTTGTCCGAGTTGCGGCCGCGCACGCCCAGGGCGCCGTCGACGTGCTTGAGCTCGATGTCGATCCCGGCGATGTCGGCGACCAGGTAGTACAGGTTGTTGATGGTCGTCATCTCGGAGGAGCCGAGGTTGAGCGGCTCGGTGACGTCGCCGCGGGTGAGCATCTTGGTGCCGTGGACGCAGTCGTCGATGTAGGTGAAGGAGCGGGTCTGCTCGCCGTCGCCCCAGATCTCGACGGTCTTCTCGCCCTTGAGGGCGGCGAGGGCGATCTTGCGGCAGGTGGCGGCGGGGGCCTTCTCGCGGCCGCCGTCCCAGGTGCCCTCGGGGCCGTAGATGTTGTGGTAGCGGGCGACGCGGGTCTCGAGGCCGAAGTCCTCGCGGAAGTGGCGGCACATGCGCTCGGAGAAGAGCTTCTCCCAGCCGTAGCCGTCCTCGGCGTCGGCGGGGTAGGCGTCCTCTTCCTTCAGGGGCGCGATGTCGGCCTCGGTCTGCTTGTAGCCGGCGTACACGCACGCGGAGGAGGCGTAGAAGAAGCGGCCGACCTCGGCGTCCTTGGCGGCCATGAGCATGTGGGTCGAGGGGAGGACCGACAGCATGCACAGGGCCTTGTTGTTCTCGATGAAGCCCATGCCGCCCATGTTGCAGGCGAGGTTGTAGACCTCGGCGGCGCCGTCGCCGACGGCTTCGCGGCAGGCGTCCAGGTCGGCGAGGTCGCGCTGGAGGCTCTCGGTGTCCCCGTGGACCTGGTACCACTCGTGGAGGGGCTTGACGTCGACGGCGCGAACGGTCTTGCCCTCGGCGAGGAGGCTCGCCACCAGGTGCCCGCCGATGAAGCCACCGGCTCCCGCCACTACCGCGTCCACGCTTGCCGCCATCGTCACTCCTCAAGGTTTCGGATACGGGGAAAGAGCCCTCAGCCTACCCGCCGGGTCTCCGCCCCCACCAGCCGGGAAATGGGGTGTAAGTCACCCGGGGGCGCCGATTCCGGTGCGATTCGGGGCGTCGTGGAGGCGCGGCGCAGGAGCTGCGCGGGGCTGATGACGAACAGGTCCGGGTCGGCGTCGGCGCCGGCGACGATGGCCGGGTCGACGCGCGGCGCGACGCAGTAGAGGCGGGCGGGCGGGTCGCCGAGGAGCCGCTTGACGTATCGCAGGCGCTTGAGCTGGCGTTCGACCATGCGGAAGCGCCAGCGGACGGTGCCGAGGGCGATCGGTGCGCCCTGGCCGTCCCAGACGGCGAGTTCGAGGGTGCGCAGTTGCCTGAAGCGCGGGTCGGGGACGGTCATGCGGGTGGTCGCGGCGGCGGCCGGGTCGTTCAGGGCCCATTCGCGGGCGAGCCGGTTGAACTCGGGGCGGCACACGTACCGGTCGAAGCGGGCGTGGGTCATTCGCCACAGTTTGTCGGTGATGTAGCCGCGCCGCCAGCGCGGCAGGTGCTGGGCGACCATCGCGTAGTGGAAGCGCGCGAGGCGGTGCTCCATGGTCCAGAACGGGTCGTCGGGTTCCAGCGGGTTGGGGTCGGCGCGGACGAGGCCGGCCTCGGCGAGGCGCGGGAGCAGCGCGTCGAGGTCGGCTTCGCTGAGGCCGGTCACGGCGCGCAGGTCGTAGCGGGTGCGGGGCCGGGTGGTGATGTGGTCGAGCACGCGGTCGACGGCGGTGTCGGGGGCTTCGCCGAGGGCGTCGGCGACGGCGGCGGCCGCGGCCTCGAGGAACGGTCCCTCGGGCCTGAGGAAGGCGGTCTTGACCCACTCGTCCAGGGCGGGGCGGGCCGCGGGCAGGCCGCCGGCCTGCGCCAGGAGGGCGGGGTCGGAGCCGATGAGGGCGTGGATGGCGACGGCCGTCTCGGGGTCGGCGACGCCCAGGGACAGGATGGACTCGCGCAGTTCGTTCATATCGAAGGTGATGCTACACAGCCGGGTCGAGGGTCACAGTTCGCGGAACATGAGGTGCATGTCGACGAGGCCCCGCGTGGGGTGGCGGAAGCCCTTGGGGATGAGCGCGAGGGTCTCCATGCCGAGCGAGTGCCAGAGTCTGACGGCGTGGGTGTTGGTGGCGACGACGGCGTTGAACTGCATGGCGGTGAAGCCGTCGGCGGCGGCGCGGGCGAGGGCGGCCTCGCCGAGGGCGCGGCCGACGCCGCGGCGGCCGAAGGCCGGGTCGACCATGAACCCGGCGTTGGCCACGTGCGAGCCCTGGCCGGGCAGGTTCGGGTGGATCTCAACGGTCCCGGCGATGCGGCCGTCGATCTCGGCGACCAGCCGCGAGGCGGGCGCGGGCCGCTCCATCCAGTAGGCGCGGGTCCACGACTCGGTGGTGTCCGGCGGCCACGGGTAGGTCTCGCCGGCTTCGATGATCGGTCGCATGAACGCCCACATGGCGGGCCAGTCGGATTCGACGGCGTCGCGGATCTGCATGGGGCGAAATCTTAACGAGCCGACGCGTCCGTCGCCAGTGGCGGCGGGCGGCCCGCCCGGGGCCGGGGACGCCGCGTTCAGTTCGGCGGCCGCCAGTCGGCGAGGCCGGCGGCCTGGTTCTGGACCCAGGAGTCGGGGACGGCCCGCAGGAGGCTCTTGGTGACGCCGCGGCCGCCCGAGGCGATCGTGTGGACGCGCCGCGAGAGGCGGGCCACGCGCTTGATGCGGGCGAGGCGGGCCCGGTCGTAGGAGGCGAGCGCGTCCGCCACCGACCCGGCATGGTGCCGCAGCGCCCAGCCGAGGGTCACCGCGTCCTCCAGGGCGAGGCCCGCGCCCTGCGCCAGGATCGGGGCGACGCCGTGGGCGGCGTCGCCCATGAGCACCAGGCCGCCGTCGCCGACGGGCTGGTGGAGCCGCGCGGGCACGGGCCAGACGTACCGGACGGGCTGCTGGGTCAGCTCCGAGGGCCGGGTCGCGGCGATGAACTTCCCGACCGGGTCGGGCCAGTCGGCGAACCAGCGGTTGATGAGCTCGTGCTGGATCTGCGGGGACTCCGGGCGCATCCCGCCGGGCACGGTCGCCCACCAGCAGGCCCCGGCGTGCCCGAGGTCGCCGTAGCCGAAGCGGCGCCGGTCGGGCCCGTAGATCTCCACCGCGTCGGTGGTCCGCTCGGGGGCGCGGTGGGCGGGGATGATCCCGCGGAACGCCACCGCCCCGGCGTCCACGGTGGGCGAGCCGGGGGCGATGAGGGGGCGGGTCGGCGAGTCGATGCCGTCGGCGGCGACCACGAGGTCGGCGTCCCAGCGCCGCGAGGCGTCCCCGGCGGCCAGGTCGACCATGTCGATCCGGTCGACCTGCGTGGCCGGGAACACCTGGACGCTGTCGCCCAGGCGCGCCACGAGCGCCTCGTACAGCATCGCGTTGTGGACCATCACCGACGGCGTGCCGTCGTCGGCGCCGAGCATCGCCGCCGAGAACGAGCTGGACAGGCGCTCCTCGTTGCGGATCTCGAAGCGGTCCACCGGGGTCCCGGAGACGTCGAGGGTCGCGTCGATCCCGAGGGCGCGCAGCGCGCGCACGCCCGAGGCCCACAGGATCATCCCGAGGTCGTCGCCCTTGAGCCGCTCGCGCCGCTCCAGCAGCGCCACCCTCCAGCCCAGTTCGGACAGGACGATGGCGCCGGCGAGACCGGCGACGCCGGCGCCGACCACTACGGCTCTTCGGTTCTGCATCTGCACCTGCCCGGGGGAAGCGGCGGCGGTCAGCTGCCGGCGCGGGGGCGGCCGGGGTCCTCGGCGGACGGGTCGTCGGGGATCGCGTCGTCCTCGGGCCGGTCGGGCGCGGCCTCCGGCTCGGACGCCTCCTCCGCGTCGTCGTCGGCGGCGGTCCCGGTCTCGGTCTCGGCCAGTTCGACGCCCTTCGGCAGGGCGCCGTCCACGTATCCGGCGGCGTGGGCGGCCTCGGAGTCCCAGGCGACGGCGACGCGTTTGCCGTCCTCGACGACGAAGACCTGCCGCGTGCCGCGCACGATCAGGAGGTACGCCACGGCGAGGACCACGACGACGACGCTCATCCACTGGTTGAGGCGCAGTCCGGCGAAGGACTGGGCCGGGTCGATGCGCAGGCCCTCGATCCAGAACCGGCCGAGGCCGTAGAGGGCGACGTAGAGGGCGACGGCGCGTCCGGCCCCGAACTTCACCTTGCGGTCGGCGAGCCACACGGCGAGCGCGACCCCGAGGTTCCACAGGAGTTCGTACAGGAACGTCGGGTGGAAGGTCGTGAATTCGCGGTAGCCCGCGACGCGGTGGCTCTCGTCGATGGCGACGGCCCACCAGGCGTCGAGGGGCTTGCCGTACAGCTCCTGGTTGAACCAGTTGCCGAGGCGGCCGATCGCTTGGGCGACGGGGATGCCGGGGACGATCGCGTCGGCCACCATGCCGAACGGCAGCTGCAGCTGGCGGCAGCCGAGCCACACGCCGACGGCGCCGAGGACGATCGCGCCGGGGATGCCCAGGCCGCCCTCCCAGACCGCGAGGGCCTTCCACGGGTCGCCGTCCGGGCCGAAGTAGGCGTCGGGGCTGGTGAAGACGTGGTAGATGCGGGCGCCGACGATGCCGAACGGCACGGCCCACACGGCGAGGTCGAGCACCGCCCACTTGGGCGCGCCGCGGGAGCGCATGCGCGCCTCGGCGATCCAGCAGGCCGCGACGATCCCTGCGATGAGGGCGAGCGCGTAGGCGCGGATCGGGATGGGGCCGAGATGCCAGACGGACTCCGACGGGCTCGGGATGTATGCGAGGTCCACGACGCATAAACCTATCGGGTGAGCGAGCGGGGCGGGGCACGGGCCCGAGCCGGTCCCGCGGACCGCCGCGTCCGGCGGGCGCGCGGGCGCCGGCGCCGGGCGGCGGCGCGCCCCGCGAGCGATGCTCGCGGGGCACGGCGGAGGCGGGTCGACGGCGTCGCGCCGCGGTCGGCTCGGACGCCGTCGCTGCGGTGGTCCGCCGCGGCGGACCCCCTTGCCGGGGGGCCGTCGGCGGGCCGGTTCAGCGGCGGACGCCCTCGGCGAGGTCGGCCGTGAGCTCGGCGAGCCTCTGGTGGCCCGAGGGGACGTCCTCGGCGTCGAGGTAGCAGTTCACGATCGCCGAGCCGACGATGACCGCGTCGCCGTACGCGCCGATCTCGGCGGCCTGGTCGCCGCTGCGGACGCCCAGGCCCACGCCGATCGGCAGGTCCGTGTGCTTGCGGGTGCGCTCGACCAGCAGCGGCGCGGCGGCCGAGGTCGCGGAGCGGGCCCCGGTGACGCCCATGACCGACTGCGCGTACACGAAGCCGCGGCAGGCCGCGACGGTGGACGCGATCCGCTCCTCGGTGGAGGAGGGCGCGACCAGGAAGATCCGGTCGAGGTCATGGGCGTCGGCGGCGGCGATCCACTCGTCGGCCTCGTCGGGGATGAGGTCGGGCGTGATGAGCCCGGCCCCGCCCGCCGCTTGGAAGTCGCGCGCGAAGCGGTCGACGCCGTAGCGCTCCACGAGGTTCCAGTAGGTCATGACGAGGATCGGGACGCGGCCCGAGACGGCCTCGACGACGTCGAAGACCTGCCGGGTGCGGAACCCGGCGGCCAGGGCCCGGTCGGCGGCCTTCTGGATCGCGGGCCCGTCCATGACCGGGTCCGAGTACGGCAGGCCGACCTCGACGATGTCGGCCCCGTGGTCGATCATGATGTCGATCGCCTTGATGGAGTCGGCGAGGGTCGGGAACCCGGCCGGGAGGTAGCCGACGAGGGCCGCGCGGCCCTCGGCCCGGGTCTTGGCGAACGCTTCGGCCGTCCTCATCTACTGCGCTCCGTTCGGTGCGGCGGTCTCGGCGAAGCCGTAGTACTCCACGACGTTGCCCATGTCCTTGTCGCCGCGCCCGGACAGGTTCACCAGGACGCGCGCGCCCGGCTCCAGGGACTTGGCGAGGCGCAGCGCCCCGGCGAGGCCGTGCGCCGACTCGATCGCGCAGATGATGCCCTCGGTGCGCGCGAGCTTCTCCAGGGCGGCCATGGCCTCGGCGTCGTCCACGGGCTCGTACACGGCGCGGCCGGAGGCCGCGAGGTGGGCGTGCTCGGGGCCGACGCCCGGGTAGTCCAGGCCCGCCGAGATCGAGTGCGACTCGACGGTCTGGCCGTCCTCGTCCTGGAGGACGAAGGTGCGGGCGCCGTGGAGGACGCCGACCTGCCCGGCGGTGATGGTCGCGGCGTGGCGGCCGGTGCCGTACCCGTCGCCGCCGGCTTCGAACCCGTACAGCTTGACGGCCTCGTCGTCGAGGAACGCGGTGAAGATGCCCATGGCGTTCGAGCCGCCGCCGACGCACGCGGCGACGACGTCCGGGAGGGCCCCGGTGCGGTCCTGGAACTGGGCGCGGGCCTCGTCGCCGATGCCGCGGCAGTAGTCGCGCACGAGCATCGGGAACGGGTGCGGCCCGCCGACCGAGCCGATGAGGTAGTGCGTGTCGTCCACGGTGGCGACCCATTCGCGCAGGGCCTCGTTCATGGCGTCCTTGAGCGTGCGCGACCCCGTGGTCACGGGCACGACCTCGGCGCCGAGCAGGCGCATCCGGGCGACGTTGAGCGCCTGGCGGCGGGTGTCCTCCTCGCCCATGTAGACGGTGCAGTCCATGCCGAAGTAGGCCGCGGCGGTCGCGGAGGCGACGCCGTGCTGGCCCGCGCCGGTCTCGGCGATGATCCGGGACTTGCCCATGCGCTTGGTGAGCAGGGCCTGCCCGAGGACGTTGCGGATCTTGTGCGCGCCGGTGTGGTTGAGGTCCTCGCGCTTGAGCCAGACCTCGATCCCGGCCTCCTCGGAGAGCCGCTCGGCGAAGTACAGCGGCGACGGGAGGTTCCCGTACTCGCGGCCGAGCCGGTCGAGCTCGTCCCGGAAGGCCGGGTCGGCCATGGCCTCGGCGTGGGCGGTCTCGAGCTCGTCGAGGGCGGCTATGAGCGCCTCGGGGACGAACCGGCCCCCGAATTCGCCCCAGTGGCCGCTGGCATCTGGATTGGGCACGGTCTCGCTCCCCTTCTTGACTCGCTGGCCTGCGCGCGCAGGCCTCACCTGCGTGAAACTCCCCCGCCGGCGGCTAGATCGGCCGCGGCGTGGCCGGGTGGGACCCGGCGGTGACCAGTTCGGCGACGGCGTCGCGCGGGCTCTTCTGCTTGACCACGCCCTCGCCGACGAGCACGGCGTCGGCGCCGGCGCTGGCGTAGCGGATGAGGTCGCGGGTGCCCCTGACGCCCGACTCCGCGACCTTGACGACGTCGCGGGGCAGGCCGGGGGCGATGCGTTCGAACACCGAACGGTCCACTTGGAGCGTAGTCAGGTCGCGGGCGTTGACGCCAATGACTTTCGCCCCGGCCCGCAGCGCCCGGTCGGCCTCGTACTCGGTGTGCACCTCCACGAGGGCGGTCATGCCCAGGCCCTCGATGCGCTCGTGGAGCGAGACGAGGGTGTCCTGGTCGAGGGCGGCGACGATGAGGAGCACGAGGTCGGCGCCGTGGGCGCGGGCCTCCAGGACCTGGTAGGGGGAGACCACGAAGTCCTTGCGGAGGACCGGGATCTGGACCTTCGCGCGCACCGCGTCGAGGTCGTCCAGGCTGCCCTTGAAGTAGTTGGCCTCGGTGAGCACCGAGATGACGCTGGCGCCGCCCGCGGCGTACTCGGCCGCGAGCACGGCCGGGTCGGGGATGTCGGCGAGCGCGCCCTTCGACGGGGAGGCCCGCTTGACCTCGGCGATGACGCTGACGCCGCCGCCGTTGAGCGCGGCGTACCCGTCGAGGGGGGCCTTCGCGGCCTCGGCGAGTTCGCGGATCCGCTCGAGGGGGGTCTCGGTCTGGCGCCGTTCGAGATCGGCGCGGACTTCGGTGATGATCTGCTCCAGCACGTTCACCTAAGATCGTCCCTTCTCCTGCGCCGATGCCGTGATATTAGGCGACGAGGGGTCCCGGCCCGAGTCGAGGGCGTTCCACAGCGACACCGGGTCCTCTGCTATGGCGTCCGCGCCGCCGGACGCCCCGTCGCGGCGGGGCCCGGCGTCGTGCCGGGAGGCGCCGTCGTACCGGGAGGCGGCGGCGGGCCACCCGCCCGCGCGGGCGGTCGTGGCGGCCCCGGCGGCGGCCAGGACGAGCCCGGCCGCGGCGAGCGTGACCGGCCACGCGCCGGCGTCCAGGTGGAGGGCCCCGGCGAGGCCGGCCGCGAGCCCGGCCAGGGCGGCGACCACGCCGAGGACGCGGCGGGCGCGGTTCCCGGTGGCGAGCATCGCCAGGAACGCCGCGCCGCCGGCGAGCGCGCACGGCAGCGCCCAGGAGGCGAGGTCGGTGCCGGCCTGGGCGGTGGTCGCGGTGATCCCGGCGTGGCCGGTCTCGGTGGTGGAGGTCCAGTCGCGGGAGGCCGCCAGCGCGGCGAGGGCGGCCGCGCCGGCCCCCGCGAGGAGGACGCGGGTGCGCTCGGCGGCGCGGGGCTCGGCGCCCTCTCGGGGTGCTTCGGCTTCGCTCATGCGATCTCCCTTCCGGTGAAGCAGGTGCGGGTGCCGGTGTGGCAGGCGGGACCGGTCTGGTCCACCTGGAGCAGGACCGTGTCGCCGTCGCAGTCGACCGCGACGGACACGACCGCCTGGTGGTGCCCGGAGGTCTCGCCCTTGACCCAGTAGTC
Organism: Glycomyces sp. TRM65418; assembly: GCF_019710475.1. Classification (GTDB taxonomy): domain Bacteria; phylum Actinomycetota; class Actinomycetes; order Mycobacteriales; family Micromonosporaceae; genus Glycomyces. The sequence continues at coordinate 610,266 of NZ_JAJFAX010000001.1, forward strand.
GGCGCGGCTGCGCGACCAGTACGTGGCCTTGCGGGTGGCGACCGTGCGCCGCAGCGCCTCGGCGTCCATCCACGCGAGCATGAGGACCTCGCCCGTGTCGTGCTGCTGCGCGATGGCGGGGACGAGCCCGTCCGCGTTGAACTTGAGTGCCGCGATCACGTCGTCGCCGCTGGTCTGTCGGGCTTCCACGTCTACCGATTGTGATCGCCTCCCTCCGGTGACCTGCACCCGGGCCCGTCGCGGTGTGCATCGTGGGATTCTCAGGGGCATGGAGCGCCCTTATGTGATCGTTTCGGCCGCGATGAGCCTCGACGGCTACCTCGACGACACCTCGTCCGAGCGGCTCGTGCTGTCGAACGCCGCGGACTTCGACCGGGTCGACGCGGTCCGCGCCGACGTCGACGCGATCGCGGTCGGGGCGGGCACGGTGCGCGCGGACGACCCGCGGCTCCAGGTCCGCTCGGAGACGCGCCGCGCCCACCGGGTCGCCGCAGGCCGGCCGGCGTCGCCGCTGCGCGTGGTCTTCTCCCCCTCGGGCGAGCTCGACCCGGGCGCGCGGCTGTTCACCGGCGGCGACCGCGTGGTCGTCTACACGAGCGAGGCCGGGATGCGGGCGTGCCCGCTCGCTCCGGAGGCCGCCGAGGTGATCGCCACGGCCGACCGCGACGTGGACCTCGAGGCGGCCCTGGCCGACCTGGCCCGGCGGGGCGTGCGGCGGCTGCTGGTGGAGGGCGGCGGCGTGGTGCACACGGCGTTCCTCTCGGCGGACCTGGTGGACGAGATGCACCTGGCGGTCGCGCCGTTCCTGCTCGGCGCGCGCGGCGGGGCCCGGTTCGTGCACCCGGCGGTGTTCCCCCAGTCCCCCGAGCGGCCCCTGGAACTGGCCGAGACCCGCGCGATCGGCGACCTCGCCCTGATGCGGTACCGCCGAGCTGGAGTTTTATCCGTATATGACCTGGCTAATCCCCTACGATGTCCGCAGCACCGACATCGTCGGAGGATGGAGCCAGGATGTCCGAGACCGAGACGACCGCGCACGGCGAGACGCCCGAAGGCCCCCCGCCACCGGCCGGGCCGACGGCGAGAGCCGACACCCTCCCGATCGACAAGGTGACCTTCGGCATCGCCGCCGCCGTCATCCTGGCCGTCATCGCCGTCGGCGCGGTCTTCCCCGACCGCTTCGAGACCGCCTCCACCGCGGCCCTGAACTGGGTGATCGACCACTTCGGATGGCTGTTCATCATCGCCGGGAACGTCTTCCTCATCCTGGCCGTGTACATCGCCGTCGGCCGCTACGGCAACATCCGGCTCGGCAACGCCGAGGAGGAACCCGAGTTCGGCACGCTCCCGTGGATCGCGATGATGTTCGCCGCGGGCATGGGCATCGGCCTCATGTTCTTCGGCGTGGCCGAACCGCTCTCGCATTACTTCACGGTCCCGCCGCCGCTGGAGCTGGAGCCGGACTCGGCGTACTTCGAGGAGGACCGGCAGCGCGGCGCGCTGATCTACAGCTACTTCCACTGGGTGCTGCACCCGTGGGCGATCTACGCCGTCGCGGGGCTCGCGCTGGCGTACTCGACGTTCCGCAAGGGACGCGGCAACAACCTCAGCGAGGCGTTCCTGCCGCTCACCGGCGGGCGCCGATGGGGCCGGAGCGCGGGCCGGGCGATCGACCTGATGGGAATCTTCGCGACGGTGTTCGGCACCGCCGCGAGCCTCGGCCTCGGGGCCCTGCAGGTGGCGGTCGGGCTCGACATCGTCGCCGGGGTGCCGGGCTCGACCCGGTTGGAGCTCATCGTGATCGGCGCGCTCACCGCGGCGTTCGTGGTCTCGGCGTTCTCGGGCGTCCACCGGGGCGTCAAATGGCTGTCCACCGTGAACGTGCTGCTGGCGGCGCTGATCATGGCGTTCGTGTTCGTCGCGGGGCCGACGCTGTTCCTGCTCGACGCCTGGCCGTCCTCGGTCGGCTCCTACCTGTCGGGCCTGGTGCGGCTGTCGAGCGTCACCGGGGCGTTCGGCGGCGAGGACTGGATGGCGGCCTGGACGATCTTCTACTGGGCGTGGTGGCTGTCGTGGGCGCCGTTCGTGGGGACGTTCATCGCCCGCATCTCGCGCGGCCGGTCGGTGCGGCAGTTCGTCGCCGGGGTGCTGCTGGTGCCCTCGACGGCCTCGACGGTGTGGTTCACCGTGATGGGCGGCACCGCGATCTGGAACCAGGCCAACACCGACGCCGACTACAGCGGGGCCGTGGCCCGGGGCGAGGAGTTCGCGATGTTCGCGCTGCTGGAGTCACTGCCGCTCTACGCGCTGATCTCGGGAATGACCATGCTGCTGGTGGCCAACTACTTCGTGACCAGCGCCGACTCGGCCTCGCTCGTGCTCGGCTCCCTGTCGAGCTCGGGTTCGCTGGTGCCGAAGAAGCCGCTGGTCGTGTTCTGGGGCATGACGATCGGCGGGGTCGCGGCGGTGCTGCTGCTCAGCGGCGGCCTGGAGGGGCTCAAGAACGCCACGATCATCGTGGCGCTGCCGTTCATGTTCGTGATGCTCCTGCTGTGCGTCTCGCTGCTGAAGGAGCTCAACTCCGACCCCGCCGCCAGCCCGCTGCGGCACCAACTGCGGCACAAGGGCTTCCGCGACGCGATCCGCAAACTCGTCGGCGACGAGGTGGAGACGCGCATCGCCGACCCGAACCACCCCGACAAGTGGACCCGCGGCAGGATGCGCTTCGGCACCGGGAGCCGCCGCTCCGGCCCGGAGGAGTGAGCGCCGGGCGAGGCCGGTTCGCGGTGAGCGCCGCGACACCCGCAGCGCACCATGAGGACCGCGGCACGGGCGCCCGCGCCGCTGCTACGTTAAGGACCGACCCTGCGGCGGAAGGACACCTCATGAAGGCGATCGTGGTCGAGCAGACCGGCGGGCCGGGCGTGATGCGGCTGCTGGAGGGCGAGGACCCCGGTCCTCGCCCGGGGCAGATCGCCGTCCGGGTCGCCGCCGCGGGCGTGAACTTCATCGACGTCTACCACCGCACCGGCCTGTACGGGCTGCCGCTGCCGTTCACGCCGGGCCTCGAAGGCGGCGGATACGTGGTCGCCGTGGGCGAAGGCGTCGCCGACGTCGCCGTCGGCGACGAAGTCGCCTGGAAGAACGTCCCCGGGTCCTATGCGGACCTCGTGGTCGGCGACGCCGACGCGTTCGTGCCCGTCCCCGAGAAGGTGGCGGTCGAGACCGCCGCCGCCGTCATGCTCCAAGGGCTCACCGCGCACTACCTGTGCAACACCGTGTACCCGGTGCGGGAGGGCGACACCGTGATCGTCCACGCCGCCGCGGGCGGCATGGGACTCCTGCTCACCCAGATGGTGAAAAGCAAGGGCGGCAAGGTCATCGGCACCGTCTCCACGGACGCGAAAGCCGAGCTGGCCCGCCAGAACGGCGCCGACCACGTGCTGCGCTACGAGGGCTTCGGCGCGAAGGCCCGCGAGCTCACCGGCGGCGAAGGGGTCGCCGCGGTCTACGACGGCGTCGGCCAGACCACCTTCGACGAGGGCCTCGGGGCGCTGCGCCGCCGCGGCGTCATGGCCCTGTTCGGCCAGGCGAGCGGCCCCGTGCCGCCCGTGGACCCGCAGGTGCTCAACCGGGGCGGCTCGCTCGTCCTCACCCGCCCGACCCTGAACGACTTCACCGCGACCCGCGAGGAGTACCTGTGGCGCGCGGCCGAGGTCTTCCAGATGATCGAGGACGACGACCTGCTCGTGCGCGTGGGCGAGACCTTCCGCCTCGAGGAGGCCCCCGAGGCGCACCAGGCCCTCGAGTCCCGCAAGACCACCGGGAAGCTCCTGCTCATCCCGTAGCGGCGGCAGCGAACCCGTTGCGGCGGAACGTCCTGCGGTAGGCCGAGGGCGAGACCCCCAGCGCCGCGCGCAGATGCTGGCGCAGGGAGACCCCGGTGCCGAGACCGGCCCGCTGCGCGATCTGGTCCACGGTCAGATCGGTGGCCTCCAGCAGGTGCCGGGCGTGCTCGACCCGCTGGCGGGTGAGCCACTGCGCGGGGCTCTGGCCCGTCTCGTCGCGGAACCGCCGCGTGAACGACCGGCGGCTCATGTTGGCCCTGCGCGCGAGCTCGTCGATGCTCAACGGGCGGTCGAGGTTCGCCAGCGCCCAGGCGCGGGCCTCAGAGGTGCTGAGATCCCGCTCGTCGGGCACGGGCCGTTCGATGAACTGCGCCTGGCCGCCTTCGCGCCAGGGCGGGACGACGCAGCGGCGGGCGACCGCGTTCGCGACCGCGCTGCCGTGGTCGAGCCGGACCAGGTGCAGGCACAGGTCCACGGCCGCACCGGCTCCGGCCGAGGTGAGGATGCGGCCCGCGTCGACGAACAGCACGTCCGGGTCCACGTTGATCTTCGGATAGCGCTCGCGCATCCGGTCGGTGAGGACCCAGTGGGTGGTCGCCGACTTCCCGTCGAGCAGGCCGAGTTCGGCGAGCACGAAGGCGGCGCTGCAGAAGGAGACGATGCGGGCGTCGGCCCGGATCGTCGCGAACGCCTCGGCGAGCTTCTGGACGTCCGGGAACGGGCCGTCGTCGTCGATGGTCGCGACGATGACCGTGTCGGCCCACGCCAGCAGTTCAGGGCCGTGGCCGGGGAGGACGGCGAAGCCGCTGGAGGTGCGGACGGGGCCGCCGTCGAGCGTGCACACCCGCACGTCGTAGAGGCGCGCCGAGTCGTCGCCGACGGCCGAGGAGAGGATCCGGTCGGGGGTGCCGAGCTCGAAGGCCATCACCCGGTCCAGGGCCAGGACCGCCACGCGGTGGGAATTCGCCATGGCCCGATTCTTGCACAACGTGGCCCTCGGGCCACTAGGCGGCGACCGCGGCGCCGCAGAGAATGGAGCGCATCAGAGTGCAAGCGCGCGAAGGGAATCCGAAATGACCACCATGCGAATCGTGATCCAGGACGAACTCGGCGGGCCCGAGGTGCTGCGGATCGGCGAGGTCGAACGTCCCGAACCCGGCCTCGGCGAGATCCTCGTGAAGGTCCACGCCGCGGGGACGAACCCGGTCGACTGGAAGACCCGGACCTTCGGCTTCGGCGGCTTCGAGCCGCCGTTCACCGTGGGCTGGGACGTCTCCGGCACCGTCGAGGCGGTCGGCGGCGGCGTGCGCCTCTACCGGCCCGGCGACGAGGTGTACGGGATGCCCCGCTTCCCGAAGCTCGCGAACGGCTACGCCGAGTACGTGGCCGCCCCGGCCCGGCACTTCGACGTCAAGCCCGCCCGGCTGAGCCACGTCGAGGCCGCCGCGCTGCCGCTGGCCGGGCTCACCGCCCACCAGGCGCTGGTGGACGTCGCCGAAGTGCGACCGGGGCAGCGGGTGCTCGTCCACGCCGCCGCGGGCGGCGTCGGGCACTTCGCGGTCCAGATCGCGAAGGCGAAGGGCGCCTATGTGATCGGCACCGCGAGCGCCGGGAAGCACGAGTTCGTGCGTGCGATCGGCGCGGACGAGGTCGTCGACTATCGCACGGTCGACTTCACCGAGGCCGTGAGCGATGTGGACGTCGTGGTGGACCCGATCGGCGAGGCATACGCGGCCCGCTCGGCGTCGGTGGTCAAGGACGGCGGCCATCTCGTGTCGGTCATGCCCGGTGAACTGAGCGAGGCCGAGCAGGCCCGGATCACAGCGGGGTACATGATGGTGGAGGCGGACTGGAGCGGGATGCGCGCACTCTCGGCGCTGGTGGAGGCGGGACGGCTCACCCCGCACGTCGCCGAGACCTACCCGCTGGAAGCGGTCGCCGAGGCCCACGAATCCCTGGCGACGGGCCGCACCACCGGCAAGATCGTCCTCACGGTCGCCTGAACGCCTTCGACCACACTGACCAGGCCATTCGCGGAACGCTCACGAAGTTATCCACAGGCCGGAAACTTCTTGTTGCCGCTCGACTACCGAAAGTGTTGTAGTAGATAGCAAAAACGCCATCCGGCACCGGCGGGATGGCGGCGACAGAGGGGATTCGCGAACGTCGCCATACCAAGGCCGCGCGCGGGAAGCCACCCGCGCGCGGTCCCCGCCAGGTGCCACACCCCTCCGCCTCCGCGGAGGCCGCGCGTGGCGGTCGGGCCCGGGCCCGACCGCCACGCTCATACCTCAACTCCCGCGGGTTTGATCGACCCAGGAACCGTGCAGGCCCGCATAGACCGAGCCCTCCTCGGCGGCGAGCTCCGCGTGCGGGCCCTGCTGGACGAGATGGCCCGCGTCGAAGACCAGGACCTCGTCCGAGGTCTCCGCAGTGGACAGCCGGTGCGCGATGATCACGGTCGTGCGCCCGCGCGTCACCGCGTCGAGCGCCGCCGATAGGCGCAGTTCGGTGGCCGGGTCGACCGCGCTGGTGGCCTCGTCGAGCACGAGCAGGTCGGGGTCGGCGACATAGGCGCGCACGAGCGACACCAGTTGCCGCTCGCCCACGGACAGGTTCGCGCCGCTCTCCCCCAGTTCGGTGTCGAGGCCGGCCGGGAGCGTCTCCAGCCAGTCGGTCAGGCCCAGTTCGGCGAAGGCCACGTAGATCTCCGCGTCGGTGAGCTCGGGCCGGGCGAAGCGGACGTTGCGGGCGAGGGTCCCGTTGAACAGGAAACCTTCCTGCGGGACCATCGTCACCCGCGACCGCAGGGATGCGAACGTGACCTCGGTGAGCGGCGCGCCCCCGATGAGGACCCGCCCCGAGGTCGGGTCCATCAGCCGGGTCAGCAGTTTCGCGAACGTGGTCTTGCCCGAGCCGGTCTCGCCGACCACGGCCACCTTGGCGTGCGGGCGGATCTCGAGGTCGATGCCGTGCAGGACCTCCTCGCCGCCCGGATACGCGAAGCGGACGCCTTCGAAGCGGACCCCAAGGGGCCCTTCGGGAAGGGCGATGCCGTCGGCCGGGTCGACCACGTCGGGCGCGGTGTCGACGATGTCGAGCACCCGGCGCCAGCCGGAGACCGCGTTCTGGGCCTCGTTGAGCGTCTCCGTGCCGATGACGACGGGTTGCGTGAACAGGACGACCAGGAACAGGAACGCGGTCAGCTCGCCAACGCTCAACTCGCCGGCGGCGACCAGGAACGCGCCGAGGACGATCACGACCGCGTTGACGCCCAGGAGGACCAGCTCGCCTGCGCCGAAGGAGAACGCCGAACGGCTGATGGCCTTGGTCTGGTCGCGGCGGTGCTCGTCGATGGAGGCGTCGAGGCGTTCGCTCGTGCGCGAGCCGACGCCGTATGCGCGCACCGTGCCCGCGCCGACCACCGACTCCGAGACGGCCGAGAGCATTTTCGACACGCTCTTGCGGACGTCCGTGTAAGCGGCGGCGAGGTGCCCTTGGAGCCATTTGATCAGCCACGTCACGGGGATGAACACGATCCACACGGCGATCGCGAGCTGCCAGGAGTAGACGACCATGACGACGGTGGCGACGATGATCTGCGCCGTGGAGGTCACCAGGATCATGCCGCCTTGCTGGAGGAACTGGCTCACCTGGTCGATGTCCGTGGTGACGCGCGCGGTCAGCGCGCCGCGCCGTTCCGACTGCTGGTGCAGCATCGACAAGTCGTGGATGTGCCGGAACGTTCTGCGGCGCAGGTTGGCGAGCGCGTGTTCGGAGACGACGAACAGGCGCCGGTTCATCACGTAGTTGGCGGTGGTCGTGATGAGGAGGGCCCCGATGCCGAGTGCGGCGACCACCATCACGTACCCCAGGTCGGGGCCGCCGTCGCCGAGGAGTCCCTTGTCGAGGATCTGCTGGGCGGCGATCGGCACGACCAGGCGCCCCAGGGCGGTGACGGCCGCGAGGACCACGGTGAAGGCCAGGCCCCGGCGCAGCTCGGGTGAGAGCTGGAGTCCGCGTTTGACGGTCTGCAGCGGGCCGGGCGGGGCGGGCTCCTCGACGGGTGGGCGCGATTCGGCGGCGTCGGCCTTGGCTTTGGCGGCCTCGGCGGCGGTGGTCTTCGCGGCGGTCGCCTTGTCGGCGTTGGACGGTTCGGTGGTCTTGTCGGTGCGGGTGCTCACGCGGCGTTCTCCTCGTCGAACTCGGCGTCGTCGCGATCGGCGTTCGCGAGTTCGGGGTCGTCGAATTCGGGGTCGTCGAACTCGCCGTCGAATTCGCGTTCGGCCTCGGCTCGCTCGTAGGCGGTCACCAGGTCGGCGTACGGCTGGTGGGTCTGCAGCAGCTGGTGGTGGGGGCCGCGGGCGGTGATGCGGCCGCCTTCGAGGAACACCACTTCGTCGGCGAGTGCGATGGTGGCCCGTCGGTAGGCGACGACGAGGACGCTCGCGGTGTCGGAGGAGTGCTTGAGTCCTGAGAGGATCTGCGACTCGACTTTCGGGTCGACGGCGCTGGTGGCGTCGTCGAGGATGAGGAGTCGGGGGCGTCCGGCGAGGGCGCGGGCGAGGGTGAGTCGCTGGCGCTGGCCGCCGGAGAGGGTGGTGCCGCGTTCGCCGACCTCGGTGTCGAGGCCCGCGTCGAGTGCGGCGGTGAATTTCTCGGCTCCGGCGGCGACGAGGGCGTCCCAGAGGCGGTCGTCGTCGAGGCCGGGGCGGTCGAGGGCGAGGTTGGCGCGGACGGTGTCGTCGAAGACGAACGGGATCTGCTGGACGAGCGCGGTGGTGCGGGCGAGGCCGGCGTGGGTGAGGTCGCGCAGGTCGTGGCCGTCGAGGCGGACGGTGCCGCGGGTGGGGTCGATGAGGCGGGCGGCGAGGTGGGCGAGGGTGGATTTGCCGGAGCCGGTGGCGCCGACGAGGGCGACGGTGGTGCCGGGTTCGACGGTGAAGGTGACTTCGCTGAGGGCTTCGTGGCCGTCGGGGTAGGCGTAGGCGACGGCGTCGAATTCGAGCCGGGCGGGGGTGTCGGAGTCGGGGATCTCTTTGTCGCCGTAGGTCATGTCGCCGGTGGCGGAGAGGACGCGGTCGACGCGGCGGCGGCCGACGACGGAGGTGGGGAGGTCGCCGAGGACCCAGCCGATGGCGCGGATGGGGAAGGCGAGCACTGAGAACATGAAGGAGACGGTGACGAGTTGTTCGAGGTTGATGGCGCCGGCCTGGTAGCGGGAGAGGCCGACGAGGAGGGCGAGGAGCACGCCGATTTCGGGGAGTCCTGAGATGGCCGGTTCGAAGGCGGCGCGGAGGCGTCCGACGCCGATCATGGCGTCGCGCAGTTCGTTGGCGGAGCCGCTGAAGCGCTCGGTTTCGGCGGCTTCGCGGCCCATGGATTTGACGACGAGGGCGCCGTCGAAGGATTCGTGGCCGACGGCGGAGACTTCGGCGCGCAGTTCTTGGGCGCGTTTGGCGCGGGGGGCCATCTTGGTGGCGAAGAGGGCGTTGAGGGCGGCCAGGGCGGGGAACATGCCGACGGCGACGAGGGCGACGGCCCAGTCGATGGTGAGGAACGCGACCATGGCGACGGCGACCATGAAGAGGGTGCCGCAGGCGAAGGGGAGCGGGGCGAGGGGGCGGGTGGCGGCCTCGACGTCGGCGTTCGCGTTGGAGAGGAGGGTGCCGGTGGGGTGTTTCTGGTGCCAGGAGAGGGGGAGGGCGAGGTAGCGGCGGGTGATCTGGCGGCGCCAGTGGGCTTGGACGCCGAACATCATGACGCCGGCGCCGATGCGGCGGGCGCACATGGAGGAGAAGCGGATGATCGAGGTGCCGAGGAGGGCGGCGATGCCGAGGGCGACGGTGCCGAGGGCGACTTCGCCGTTCTCGTAGGCGGGGACGGCGATCTTGGCGACGACCCAGCCGATGACGTAGGAGAGGAAGAGGGTCATGCCGGTGTTGACCATGGCTCCGGCCGCGCCGACGGCGAACGGTTTGGGGGCGAGCTTGATCATGTCGCCGATGTTGCGCAGGCCTTCTCGGAGGATGCGGGGGTCTTCGGGACCGGCGAGGTCGTCGGTCCCGGCGTTTGGGCCTGCGGCGTCGGCGGTGGACAGCGTCATTGGGTCTCCGGTCGGGTGGGTGTCGTCCTGGGTCGCACGGGCTGTCGCGCGGGTCTTCCCGGCGGCATTGGCTAGCCGGGCGGCAAGCAACCGTTAGCAATCATGCCTCGTGGGTGCGACGGACGCCAACCGCTTTCGGGATCGGGTGATCGTCTTCGGGTCGCGGTCGGAGGCGGGCGAACGGACGTGAGCGGTCTTCGATCCTGAAGCGCCCCGGAGACGTGAGCGATCCTCGATCCGGAAGTGCCCCCGGATCAACCGTGCCAGGCGGGTGCGACAGGCGGTGCCATGCGTGACTTGCGGTGAGTGTGCAGGCGTTGCGGTGGGTGACAGCCATGCTCACCTGACCCGGTGGACCGTAGCGGCGAGACTCCCGCGCGGGTACGACGAGCACCGGGCTTCACCGTCGGCGTCACCCGACCGTGGCATCCGGCGGGCGCGGCGCCGCCCGGCCGGGAATGGGGCCCCCGCTCATACAGAGGCGCTAGAGCCAGGGGTGCCAGCGCGAGAGGTGCCAGAGCCGGGGCGCCAGCGGGAGGGGTGCCAGAGCCAAGGGTGCCAGCGCGAGGGCGTCTGCGCGGTGAGCGGTCCCGGGGGCGCTCCTCGTCCAGAGGCCTCTGGTGATTGCCTCGGGTGGGGGCGGAAGCAGCCGGGGTGGCTATCCGGGGCTGCTCGTGGGGATGAGGGCCTGGCCGGCTCGAGCGCTCGTGAGGACGACGGCCCGGTTGGCTCGAGCGCTCCGTGAGGAGGACGGTCTGGCCGGCTCGAGCGCGCCGTGCTGCCGCGAGCGGCTGGTGCAGCAGGGTGTCTCCCGCTGGTATGAGTCACGCCCCTCGCCCAGGGCATCCTGAGCGGATCAGGGGGCCCGCTTGCCGGGAAGGAGCGCGCTCAGCGGATCGGTGGCCCGCCGGCTCAGAGGGAGTGCCCTCAGCGGATCGGGTGACCCGCCGGCCTAGAGCGAGCGTGCCCAGCGACTCGCGTGGCCTGCTCGTCCGGAGCGAGGGGGCTCAGCGGATCGGGTGACCCGCCGGCCTAGAGCGAGCGTGCCCAGCGACTCGCGTGGCCTGCTCGTCCGGAGCGAGGGGGCTCAGCGGATCGGGTGGCCTTCGTTCTTGAGCTCCTGTTTGACCTCGCCGATGCTCACGTCGCCGAAGTGGAAGATCGAGGCGGCGAGCACCGCGTCCGCGCCCGCGTCGACCGCGGGCGGGAAGTCGGCGGCCTTGCCCGCGCCGCCCGAGGCGATGAGCGGGAGGTCCACGGCCGCGCGCACGGCGGCGATCAGCGGGAGGTCGAAGCCGCTCTTCGTTCCGTCCGCGTCGATCGAGTTGAGGAGGATCTCCCCCGCGCCCAGCTCGGCCGCTTTCGCGCACCAGGCCACCGCGTCGATGCCGGTGCGCCGTCGGCCGCCGTGGGTCGTCACTTCCCAGCCGGAGTCGGTGTCCGCGCCTGAGGCGACGTCGGCCGAGAGCACCAGGACCTGGTTGCCGAACCGGTCGGCGATCTCGGCGATGACTTCCGGGCGGGCGATCGCGGCGGTGTTCACGCCGACCTTGTCGGCTCCGGCGCGCAGGAGCCGGTCGACGTCTTCGGGGGTGCGGACGCCGCCGCCGACGGTGAGGGGGATGAAGACCTGTTCGGCGGTGCGCGCGACGACGTCCATCATCGTGCCGCGGTCGTCGGTCGAGGCGGTGACGTCGAGGAAGGTCAGCTCGTCGGCGCCGGCCGCGTCGTAGGCGGCGGCGAGTGCCACCGGGTCGCCCGCGTCGCGCAGGTTCTCGAAGTTGACGCCTTTGACGACCCGTCCGGCGTCCACGTCCAGGCAGGGGATCACACGCACCGCAACAGTCACGTGGTCAGCCTACCGTGCAGGTCGTTCGGTGGCGTGCGCCATATTCGCGCCTCGTTCTTGAACATGTTCAAGAGGGCGTGTAGCGTCAAGACCGGAGTTGAACATGTTCAACTGATTGACCGCCCGCAGAGAACGGAGCACTGTCATGGACTTGGCAGTCATCGGCTACATCGCCTACCTCCTCGTCGCCATCCCCCTCACCGTCTGGGTCGCCCGCACCCTCGGCGCCAACGGCTACCACTTCATCAAGGACGTCTTCGCCGGCGACGAGCAGCTCGCCCACGCCGTGAACAGGCTCCTCCAGGTCGGCTTCTACCTCCTGAACTTCGGCTTCGTGGCGCTGTGGCTGCGCACCGCCGACCCGGTCCCCGACGCCCGCGGCGTCTTCGAGACCGTCGCCGTCAAGATCGGCGCCGTGCTCCTCGTCCTCGGGGTCCTCCACGTCCTCAACGTCATCGTGCTCAACGGCTTCCGCAAGCGCGCCCACGTCGACGCCCGCACCCTCGCCGCGCTGGAGCCGCCGCAGCGACCCCAGGCGCACGGGGCCTGACCCAAGTAGGATCGCCTCCGTGAGCGCTTCTGCTTCGGAATCCGAATCCGCCGACGCGGCCGCCCGCCCCTCGACCAAGGGCGAGCGGACGCGGCAGCGCATCATCGAGACCGCCCTCGACATGTTCGCCGAACGCGGCTACGACAAGACCACGATGCGCGCGATCGCCGCCGAGGCGGGGGTGTCCGTCGGCAACGCGTACTACTACTTCAAGTCCAAAGAGCACCTCATCCAGGGCTTCTACGAGCAGGCGACCATGCGCCACGCGGAGATCGCCCCCGGCATGCTCGAAGGCAAGGAGACGCTGGCCGAGCGGATCGAGGCGGCGCTGCTCGCCTGGCTCGACATCGCCGGGCCCTACCACGCGTTCGCGGGCCAGTTCTTCAGGAACGCCGCCGACCCCAGCAGTCCGCTGAGTCCGTTCTCGGACGAGTCCGCCGAGAGCCGCGACCGCGACATCGCCCTCTACCGGGAGGTGCTGGAGGGCTCGAAGACCAAGGTCCCCAAGGACATGGCCGACATCCTGCCCGAGATGCTGTGGCTGCACCAGATGGTGGTGGTCCTCTACTGGGTCTACGACGCCTCGCCCGGTCAGGAGAAGTCGCGCGAACTGGCTCGGCGCACCGCGCCGCTGGCCGCCCGCGTCGTGGCGCTCTCGCGTTTGAAGATCTTGCGGCCCTTGGTGAAGCAGGGCGAAGAGCTGGTCAGGGACTTCCTCATCACCCGCAAGCCCGAGTAGGGCGGAAGCCGGTCGGGCCGACGGGACGTGACGGTCCCGCCGGCCCGACCGGCTGGTGCTTCCCGGGGGGCGGTCAGCAGTCGCGCAGTTCCGGCGACTGGTTGAGCAGCTGCCCGCGCGGGGAGATGAACTTGCGGTAGGTGTCCGAGTCGACCTCCGACAGCGGGAACGCCGCGATCCGGTGGCAGTTCTGGAACGCGAGCTTCACGCCGTAGTGGCGTTCGAGCGCGCCGCGCATCGAGTCCGACGCGAGGACCCGCAGCAGCTGCCCGCGGGCCTGCTCGTCCGGCGGCGGCGTGGTGTTGTCGGCGAACTGCGTCGAGCCGCTCGACGAGACGACCCCGTTCTTCAGGTCGTTCACGACCTTCGCGATGAGCTCCCACGCGTAGGGCAGCGACTGCTTCACGCAGTCGACGAAGTCGGCGTCGCCGACCTCTCCCGCCTCGGCCTTGTGGAGCAGGTCCGCAGAGACGTCAAGGGACATGCGTTCTCCTCTCGATTCGAATCGGTTCATTGTGCTCGGTTGCGGTGACCCTCCGCTGTCGGGAAATCGACGCAGAGGAGTCTCGGTTGCGCGAAGCGTCCGGCAGGGCCGCACGGCGCTGGGCGGCGCTTCAGACGGTCTGCGCGCGGAGCAGGTGCTCCCCGAGGACGTAGTCGGGCACGATCTGGTCGGCGAGGTCCATCCCGGCGCGGTCGTTCCCCCAGGCCAGGGCGGCCTTGCGGTGGAAGTCGTGCGCTTGGCGGGTGAACTTGGCCCAGTCCTTGCCGCTGCCGACGGCCCGTTCGCGGGCGGCGTCGACGACGGCGAGGTTCTCGGGTTCGAGCGCGTCGACGGGGCCGACGCTGCCGCGTTCGGCGGCCTTGACGTATTTGGAGCGCGAGCACCAGCCGATGAGCGCGTCGCCGACGTGCTCGCGCAGGAACGCGACGTCGTCCTCGTCGTCGATCTTGTTGCCGATCACGGCGATGTCGACGTCGTAGTCCTCGGCGTAGCCGACGTACTGCTTGTAGACGCCGACGCTGCGGAGGGTCGGTTCGCAGACGAGGAAGGTGTGGTCGAAGCGGGTGAACATGCCGGAGGCGAAGGCTTCGGCGCCGGCCACCATGTCGACGACGACGAATTCGTCGGCGCCGTCGACGAGGTGGTTGAGCAGGAGTTCGACCGCGCCGACTTTGGAGTGGTAGCAGGCGACGCCGAGGTCGTCGTCGACGAAGCCGCCGGTGGCGGCGAAGCGGATGCCCTCGTGTTCGGTGAAGAGCGCGTCGAAGACGGGGTTCGATTCGCGGACGGTGAGCAGGCGCGAGCCGGGTCCGGGCGGCGTGGTCTTGAGCATGAGGTCGGCGGACGGGATGAGCGGGTTGGTGCCGCGCAGGTAGTCCTTGATGAGTCCCAGGTGCTCGCCGAGGACGGGGCCCATGGCGGCGGCTTCGGGGTCGAGGCCGAGCGCGGCGGCCAGGTGCTGGTTGATGTCGGCGTCGACGGCCATGACCGGGTGGCCGAGGGCCGCGGCGCGGCGTGCGAACAGCGAGGCCATCGTGGTCTTGCCGGAGCCGCCCTTGCCGACGAAGGCGAGTTTCATTGCTGTGGTCCCCCACCAATTGAAAATGGTTGCTGATTTCAAATGGAGGGTAGCAGAGCCCGAATGTGACTGCGTCTCATACAAGCCGCCTCGTGCGGGACGCCGCGCGCAGCGCGAAGGGCCCCGCCGCGTCGCCGCGGCGGGGCCCTGGTGTCCCGTGGGGCTAGTCGGTGACGGCTGCGGCCTCGACCTGCTGGACGCGCGCCAGCGGGGCCGCGGTCTTCTTGCGCAGCCGCCGCTCGGCGACGACCACCAGCTTCGAGAGGACGTACGCCAGCACGAAGTAGATGAACGCGGCGATGACGAGCGCCTGCAGGAACGAGTTGCCGTAGTCGCGGCCGACGATGCTG
Organism: Glycomyces sp. TRM65418; assembly: GCF_019710475.1. Lineage (GTDB taxonomy): Bacteria > Actinomycetota > Actinomycetes > Mycobacteriales > Micromonosporaceae > Glycomyces. The sequence goes on from NZ_JAJFAX010000001.1 coordinate 625,291, forward strand.
GCCGAGTGGAGCAGCTCGGGATAGGTGATGACGTAGCCCAGCGAAGTGTCCTTGAGGAGGATCACCAGCTGCGCCAGCACCGCCGGGAGCATGTTCCGCACCACCTGCGGCAGTACGACCAGGCGCTGCACCTGGCCGTGGCGCAGGCCGATCGCGTATCCGGCCATCGCCTGGCCCGGCGGCAGCGCCGCCACGCCCGCGCGCAGGATCTCGGCCAGGATGGCGCCGTTGTAGATCCCCAGGCCCAGCACCAGGAACGTCAGCCGGCGCGCGTCGTTGCTCCAGCCGAGCACGTCGGTGGTGAAGCCGAAGCGCCCGTCGATGGTGAAGGTGATCCAGATGAGGAGCACCAGCGGCACCGCGCGGAAGAACTGCACGTAGCCGGCGGACAGCCACCGGGTCGGCGCGAACTGCGAGATCCGGCCGAAGCCGATGATCACGCCGAGGAGCAGCGCGAGGACCGAGCCGAGCGCGAACGCCAGGAGGGTGTCGAGGATCGCCGGGACCCAGGTGGTCTGGACGACGAGGATGTCCAGCGGGTTGGCCCACCGGGACTGCTCGAAGAAGCCCTCGGCGGCCAGTTGGACGCCGGCCAGGGCCAGGAGGCCCAGCAGGACGACCGCGGAGACGACGGAGGCGATGTTCGAGTTGCGCCGGCCCTTGGGGCCGAGCGCGTCGAACAGGACGGTGCTTTCGTTCGGTCTGCTCATGAGTCGCCTGCTCTCATCGGACGAACGCGGCGCGCTTTTCAGCGAGCCGCACCAGGTAGCTGAGGACGAGGGCGATCAGCAGGTAGCTGACCGTGACGCCGATGATGACGCCCCAGAGGTCGAACTTGCTCTCCGGGTCCTCGATGAGGCGTCGCGCCCGGGCGGTCAGTTCCGCCACGCCGATCGCGAGCACCAGCGCGCTGTTCTTGACCAGCGCGATCAGGAGCGAGCCGAGCGGGGGGATGACGGCGCGGATGGCCTGCGGCATGATGACGGTGCCGAGGGACTGGCTGAAGGTCAGCCCGATCGAGCGGGCGGCCTCGGCCTGGCCCAGGGGGATCGAGTTGATGCCCGAGCGCATGGTCTCGCCGACGAACGCGCCGGTGTACATGCCGAGGCCGAGCAGGGCCCAGACCCAGTTCTCGGCCTTGATGCCGATCTGGGGCAGGCCGAAGAACATGATGATCAGGACGGCCAGGAGCGGCACGTTCCGGAACAGCTGCGTGTAGGCGTTGGCGGCCCAGCGCGCCGGGAGAGCGGGGCTCACGTGCATGACCACGAGGACCACGCCGATCACCAGGGCGATCGTGTAGCTGGCGAGGGTGACCCACACCGTGGTCCACATGCCCTTGAGCAGGGCGTCGGCCATGAGGTCGAAATTCTCGAACAAGCGGACTCCTCCATAAGGCGGGCGGTGGCGGCCGCGTGCAGCGGCCGCCACCGCCCGACCGAACGGTTGCGGACCTAGTAGCGGTTCGGGGCCGGGAGCTCGGCGGGCATGGGCATGCCGGCCGCGCCGAAGGTGAGGTTGAAGGCCTTCTCCCAGTCGCCGTTGGCGGTGGCCTCTTCGATCATGTCGTTGACGAACATGCGCGCGTCGGTCTCACCGAGCTTCATGCCGACGCCGTAGGGCTCGTCGGTGAAGATGTTCGCCGAGTCCAGGACGCGGAAGGCGTCCGGCTTGTCGACGGTGAAGCCGTAGAGGATGGTCTCGTCGGTGCTGACCGCGTCGGTCTGGCCGTTCTCCAGGGCCTGGGCGCAGGCGGCGTAGTCGGCGAGCGGCGTGATGTTCGCCTCGGGGTTCTCGGCCTCGAGGTTCGCGATCGAGCCGGAGCCTTCGGCGATGCAGACGTCCTTGCCGGCGAGGTCGGCGACCGAGTTGATGTCGGTGTTGTCGGCGGCGACCATGACGTTCTGGCCGGTCTCGAAGTACGGGCCGGCGAAGTCGAAGGACTCCAGGCGCTCGGGGTACATCGAGTAGGACGCGATGACCACGTCGACGGTGCCGTCGTTGATGTAGGTCTCGCGGTTCTGGGAGGTGGTCTCCACGAACTTCAGGTTCGCGTCGTCGCCCTCCTCGTCCACGGTGCCGAAGATGCGCTGCGCGAGCAGGCGCCCCATCTCGGCGTCGAAGCCCTCGATCTTGCCCGTGGCGGTGTTCTTCTGGCCGATGAGCGGCTGGTCGAACTTGGAGCCGACGACGAGCACGCCCTTGTCCTCGATCTCCTTGATCAGGCCTTCGGGGATCTCCGAGGCCTGCTCCATCGAGTAGTCGCCGACGGACTCCTGCAGGCTCTCCTGCTCCTCGGCGTCCTGGCTGGCTTCACCGGAGCAGGCGGCGGCCAGGGCCATCGCCGCGGCGGCGACGGCCGCGGCGGCGACCCTGCGGCTTCTCTTGAAAGTGCGCATGGTGTTTCCTTTCCTCAAGGGGGCGGTCATCGTGGTGGTACGGGTGCTCAGTGGGACATGACCTTGGACAGGAAGTCCTGCGCGCGTTCGGTCTTCGGGTCGTCGAAGAACTCGTCCGGCGTGGCGGTCTCGACGATCTGGCCCTCGGCCATGAACACGACCCGGTTGGCCGCGCGGCGGGCGAAGCCCATCTCGTGCGTGACCACGACCATCGTCATGCCCTCGCGGGCGAGGTCCTGCATGACGTCGAGGACCTCGTTGATCATCTCGGGGTCGAGCGCGGAGGTCGGCTCGTCGAACATCATCAGCTTGGGGTCCATGGCCAGGCCGCGGGCGATCGCGACGCGCTGCTGCTGGCCGCCCGACAGCTGCGACGGGAACGCGTCGGCCTTCTCCGACATGCCCACGCGCTCCAGGAGCTGGCGGCCGCGGGCCTCGGCCTTGGCCTTGGACATGCGGCGCACCTTGATCGGGCCGAGCGTGATGTTCTGCAGCACGGTGAGGTGCGCGAACAGGTTGAAGTGCTGGAAGACCATGCCGACGTCGGCGCGGAGGTTCGCGAGCGCGCGGCCCTCGGCCGGAAGCGGCTTGCCGTTGACCTCGATCGATCCTGAGTCGACGGTCTCGAGCCGGTTGATCGTGCGGCAGAGCGTCGACTTGCCGGAGCCGGAGGGTCCGATGAGGACCACCACCTCGCCGTCCTCCACGGTCAGGTCGATGTCCTTGAGCGCGTGCAGGTCGCCGAAGTACTTGTTGACGCCGGAGATGCTGACCATCGGTGCCTTCGGCTGCGTTGCTTCCATTCGTGTCCCTGTTGTCGTGTAACCCTCGACTGGCGCGGGGCGAGCGGATCGGGCGTTGCGTACCTGGAAATAGTAGTGCGACAGGTCACGCAGGGTCCCCAGGGGCGGCCACAGCCGCAACTCGTCGGCAGTTGGGCAACATTTTCATAAAGAACGACTCGGGCGAAACGGGTGGGCGTCCCACCGGGAGAAGGTGACGCTCGCGGCGTCCGCTGGGCGCGGAGGCCCGGGGAGGATTATCGTCGATCCATGAGCGCACCTGTGGGAACCGCGAGCGCCGACGCCGCGGGCATCACCGTCGAGAAGCGGGGCCTGGTCGACTACCAGGAGGCCTGGGACTACCAGAAGGAACTCCAGCAGCGGCGGATCGACGACGAGATCGGCGACACCGTCCTGCTCCTCCAGCATCCGAGCGTGTACACCGCCGGGCGGCGGACCGAGACGTGGGCGCTGCCGCAGGATGGCACCCCCGTCGTCACGGTCGACCGCGGCGGCCAGATCACCTGGCACGGGCCGGGCCAGATCGTGGGTTATCCGATCATCAAGCTGCGCAAGAAGAACGACATCGTCGGCTACGTGCGGCGGGTCGAGGACGCCGTCACGGCGGTCTGCCACGAGCTCGGGGTGACCTCGGCGCGGGGCCGGATGCGCGACCGCACGGGCGTGTGGCTCCCCGCCGACGACCAGGGGCCCGAGCGGAAGATCTGCGCGATCGGCGTGCGGGTCCGCTGGGCGACGACCATGCACGGGTTCGCGCTCAACTGCAACCCGGACATGAGCCATTGGGAGCGGATCGCGCCGTGCGCGATCACCGACGCGGACGTGACGAGTCTCTCGCGCGAGCTCGGGCGCGAGGTCACCGTGGAGGAGGTCCTCCCGGTGGTCGAGAAGCACTTGGGGCTCCTGCTCGAACGGGACTAGGGCGAAGGGGACGGGCGCGGTCGGCGGGGCGGCCGCGCCCGTTGCGCGTCCTCAGCAGGCGTCGTAGGCCTCGGGCTGCTCGTCGGCGAACTCGGGCGTCTGGTGGAGCAGGACCTTGAGGATGTTGTTCCAGGCGTCGGACTCGGGGTAGAAGATCTCCGAGTGGGAGTGGACGCCCTCGACCGGTTTCCCGGCGATGCCCTGTTCGGCGAGGCTGATCCCGTAGTCGTCCACGGCGTCGGGCGCGTCGGAGAGGCGGCCGGTGGCGAGGTTGCGGTTGCCGGGGAAGTCGTCGGGGTCGGCGCCGTGGCCGAGGAGCGGCACGTACGGCATGCCCTGGACGTACGAGATCGGGTCGCCGGGGCCGGTGATCGAGTAGCGGGGGCGGCACGGCTCGGTGTAGTCCTCGGGGCTGTAGACGTCGTTGCCCATGCCGGCCGAGGCGATGTGGAGGACCTGGTCGGCCGCGACGTCGTAGGTCTCGGCGTAGCCGATGACCGCGCCGCCGTAGGAGTGGCCGGCGAGGGTGAGCGGGGTGTCCGGGCCGATCTGGTTGCGCAGGTCGAACGTGAAGGCGGCGAGGCTCTCGGCGGCGACCTGGGACCAGGACGCCCAGGACTCCTCGATCCAGCCGGAGGGCCAGGAGGCGGCGGCCCAGACGACCACCGCGAGCTCGCCCTCGGAGGCGTCCACGAAGGACTTGGCGCGGTTGTAGTAGAGCTGGAAGTTCTCGCTGGAGAGGACCGCGGAGCCGCCGGGGACGAGGATCGCGACCTTCTCGGCGGTGTCGAGGTCGCCGACGACCTCGATCCAGGAGCCGTCGCCGTTGTTGTTGTACGGGTCGAGGTACAGGAAGTCGCGGTCGGCGCCGATGAGCGAGGCGAGCTCCTCGCGGGCGGGGCGTTCGGCGTCGTCGGTCCAGGGGCGGTCCGGGCTGTCGTAGGCGGTGGAGGCCGCGGTGGTGGCCTCGAGGACGAGCCGGTTCGCGGTGATGCGGGCGTCGAAGGGCGCGCCGGGCATCTCGGCGACGACCGAGGGGTAGAGGACGGCGAGCCAGGCGGTGGCCTCCTCGCCGAGGTGCTCGAAGAACGCGTTGACCTCGACCGGGTCGAGGTCGCCGTCGGCGTCGCGGAGGGCCGCGAGGGCGGCGCCGAGCTCGCCGGAGTCGGCGGTGGGCTCGGCGGCGACGAGGGCGGCGGCGAGCGCGGGGTCGGCGAGGGCGGTGTTGAGGACGGTAGCCGGGTCGTCGCCGGTGACGGGGGCGTCGGCGCGCATGGCGACGAGTTCCTCGGCGGGCGCCGCGGGGAGGGCGGGGACGGGGTGCAGTTGGTCGGCTTCGGCCTCGCCCAGGCGGGCGAGGCCGGCGAAGTACACGAGCGCCAAAGCGGCGACGGCCGTGAGGACCGTCGCACGCCACCACCGGAATCTCACCGGGTCAGCCTAACCGAGGAGCGCCCCACGCGGCGACCGCTGCACCGTGTGAGGACAGCCTCCGGGGCGTGCAAGCGGGGGGCACGGGGCGAGCCGCTGAGCGCCGTGGCGCCGGCCCCCGTGCGGACGCTGACGGGTGGTGCCGGTCGGGCCCGGGGTGCTCGGTGCCGCGGTTCGCGCCTGGGCCGTTCAGGCGGCGGTGGCGGTGTAGCGGTCGCCGTTGGCGGTGAGGGTCAGCGGGAGGCCGAAGGCCTTCGAGAGCGTCTCGGAGGTGAGCGCCGTCTCGATCGGGCCCGCGGCGATCACGCCGCCGCCGGAGAGGACCATCGCGTGCGTGAAGCCCGGCGGGATCTCCTCCACGTGGTGCGTCACCAGCACCAGCGCCGGAGCGGCCTCGTCCTTCGCGAGCCCGGCGAGCGTGGCCACCAGTGCCTCGCGGGCCCCCAGGTCGAGCCCGGCCGCGGGCTCGTCCAGCAGCAGCAGCTCCGGGTCGGTCATGAGCGCCCGGGCGATGAGCACCCGCTTGCGCTCGCCTTCGGAGAGGGTGCCGAACCGGCGGTCGGCGAGCTGCGCGACGCCGAGCCAGCGCAGCAGCGAGGCCGCGCGGTCGTCGTCCTCCGGGTCGTACTGCTCGCGCCAGCGGCCCATCATGCCCCAGGCGGCGGTGCGCACGACGTCGAAGGCCCGCTCGTCGTTGGGGATCGCGTCGGCGACCTGCGTCGTGGTCAGGCCGATGCGGGGGCGCAGCTCGAACACGTCGACGCGTCCGAGGCGCTCGCCGAGGATCTCCACGACGCCGGAGGTCGGGTGGTTGCGGGCGGCCGCTAGGTTGAGCAGCGTCGTCTTCCCCGCACCGTTGGGGCCGAGGACGACCCACCGCTGGTCGGCGTCGACTTGCCAGTCGACGCCGTCGAGGAGCTGGTTGCCGCCGCGCCGGACGGTGACGCCGGACAGGTCGAGGACGCGTTCAGACTGAGCCACGGGTCAATGAAACCACGGGGCTCGGACAGCCGGACGAGGGCGGGCCCGGCGGTGCGAGTACGACACACGGACGGAACGGGGTCCCCGCGCGGCCGGCGCGGCGCCGCCGGACCGCGCGGTCCGGCGGCGGCCCCGGGCGATGCCCGCGCCGTGCAACGACGACGCGTGTCGCGGCGTCTGAAGAGAGGAAGGCCGAACGCGTCCCGCCGCCGGGAAGCGCTTCGGCGCCGCCCTGGCGGCCACCAGACCGTTGTCCCTGCGAACCGGAATGAGCACATGCCCCCCATCATCGAGATATCGGGGTTGAGGAAGACCTATTCGAGGGCCTTCCGTCAACCGCACCACGCGCTCGACGGCCTCGACCTCGAGGTGGCCCAAGGCCAGGTCCACGGTTTCCTGGGCCCGAACGGCTCCGGGAAGACCACGACCCTGCGGGCCCTGCTCGGCCTCATCGGCGTCGACGGCGGGACCATGCGGATCTTCGGCGAGGAGGTCCCGCACCGCCTGCCGGCCGTCATCCCCAGGATCGGGGCCGTGGTCGAGTCGCCGCAGTTCTTCAAGCACTGCTCCGGTCGGCTGACGCTGCAGCTGCTCGCCGAGAGCGCGGGCCTCCCGAAGACCCGCGTCGAGGAGGTCCTGGAGCAGGTCGGGCTGCGCGACGCGGCCAAAGCCGCCGTCAAGGGCTACTCGCTGGGCATGCGCCAGCGCCTCGCCGTCGCGCAGGCGCTGCTGAAGCAGCCGCAGCTGCTGATCCTGGACGAGCCCGCGAACGGCCTGGACCCGGCCGGGATCCACCACATGCGCGAGCTGCTGCAGTGGCTCGCGCACTCGCAGGGCGTGACGGTCGTGGTCAGCTCGCACCTGCTCTCCGAGGTGCAGCAGCTGTGCGACTCGATGACGATCGTCTCCAGGGGGCGGCGCATCGTGGACGGCAGCGTCGCCGAGATCATCGCCGGGCACGGCGGGACGAGCCTGACCGTGCGCTTCCCGGACGCGGCCTCGCTGCCGCAGGCCGCCGAGGCCCTCGAAGCCGCCGAGGAGGCCCCGCCGGGCCTGGCGGCGTCGATCGACCAGGACCGGCTCGTGGTCACGGGCGCGCCCGAGGCCGCGTGGGTCACGCGGGCCCTCGCCGACGCGGGGATCTACCTGTCAGAGCTGCGCGCCGAGACGAAGAACCTGGAATCGGTGTTCCTGGAGCTGACCGGTACCGCGCCGGTCCCGGGCCAGACCGTCCAGATCGGGCAGTCGGTCGAGGTGCCGGCCGCGCCGGCGCCCGTCACGGCGCCGACCGAACCGGTGACCGCCACGACGGAAGGCGACCAGCAGTGAACCTGTACCGAGCCGAACTGCGGCGCATCGTCCGCCGCCGCTTGACGATGGTGTTCGGGATCCTGGCCGCCGCGGGCGTGCTGGTCCTGACCGTGGCCATGTGGATCGCCTCCTCCCCCGGGCCGACGGAGGCCGACCTGGCCGCCGCGCAGGCGGAGGCCGACGCGCTGAACGCCGAGCACACCGACTTCAACGACTGCCTGGAAGACGAGCGGTACTTCGAGGAGAACGGCTACGACTGGGTCGAGTCGGACCCCGTCTACCAGGACATGACGCACGAGGAGCAGTGCGCCGCCATCACCGGCGCCTGGACCGCCGAAGACGTCATCTACACCTACTCGTTCGACTTCGCCGCCGAGGGCCGCGTGATGCTGTTCGGCGTCGCCATCGTCGGCGGACTGCTCATGATGATGCTGGCCTCCTCGGCCATCGGCGCCGAATGGTCGAGCGGCAGCATGTCGAACCTGCTGGTGTGGCACCCGAACCGGTTGAAGGTCTGGGGCGCGAAGCTCGCCGCGGCGCTGACGCTCGGCGCGGTCGCCGTGGTCGCGCTCGTGATACTGGCCTTCGGGCTGCTGTACCTGACCTCGTCCGTGCGCGGCGAGCCCGGCGACCTGAACGCGGCCTGGTGGGGCGACACGCTCCCGCAACTGGCCAGGACCGTGGTCCTGACGCTCGGCATGACCGCGCTCGGCGCGTCGATGGCGATGCTGGGGCGGCACACCGCGATCGCGGGCGGCGTCATCGCCGGGTACCTCATCGTGGGCGAGATGCTGGTCCAGCTCATCTCGATCTGGCTGCCGATGGCGTTCCCCGAGCGGCTGTCGCTGTACACGTGGATCGGGGCGTGGATCATCGGGAGGACCGAGTTGTACGACTATCCCGAGAACGGCTACGCGTCGACGCCGGAGGTCATGGTCATCACCGCTACCGAGGCCGGGCTGCTGCTGGGCGCGATCGTCCTCGTGTTCGGCGCGCTGGCGACCTGGGCGTTCCAGAAGCGCGACGTGGCGTGAGGGCACGTCACGCCGCCGCGTGACGGAGCAGCGCGACGCCGCCCGCCCAGTTCGCGGGCGGCGTTTCGCGTCGGCGGCGAAGGACGGCCCGAACGGCGCTCAGTCGAAGAGGCTCTCGCGCACGGCGTCGAGGCCGTGGAGGATCGCGCCGCGCATGACCGGCTCGTCCTGGACCGCGCCCGCGACCACGCTCGGGTTCACCGGGGCGAGCTGGGAGGTCTGGGCGGCCACGCGTCCGGCGAGCACCAGCCCGCCCGCGTAGCCGACCGGCCCGCCGAGGACGACCACGGTGGGGTCGAGGAGGACGCAGACGGCGACGATGCCGAGGGCGATGCCGCGCGCGATCTCGTCGAGGCAGGCCTCCCCGGCTTCGCCGGCGGCGATGGCGGCGGTGAGGACGTCCTCGGGTTCGGCGGCCGCGAAGCCGTGCTTCGCGCCGATCTCGATCACCGCGTCGCCGCCGATGACGCGCTGGTAGGAGCCCTTGGACAGGCGGGTGACGACGCCGCCGGTGGGCAGTTCGCCGCCGGGCACCGGCAGGAAGCCGATCTCCCCGGCCGCGCCGCTGGCGCCGCGGTAGAGCCGGCCGTTGAGGATGACGCCGAGGCCGAGGCCGCCGCCGAACCACGCGTACACGAAGTCCGTGGCCCCGCCCGCGCCGCCGGAGCGCTGCTCGGCGAGGCACGCGAGGTTGACGTCGTTCTCGATCGCGACCGGGGGCGCGAACTCCTCGTTGAGGGCGGTGCGCAGGCCCCGGTGCCAGGCCGGGAGGTTCCAGGAGAAGCCGATCTCGCCGCTGCCGGGGTCGATGACGCCGGGCGTGCCGAGCACGATCCGCCGCACCTTGCCCATCTCGACGCCGGCGTCGGCCACGGAGTCGGTGACGACGCGGCGGACCACGGCCACCGGGTCGGCGGAGTTCTCGACGTCGATCTCGGCGCGGCCGACGATGCGGCCGGTGAAGTCGGCGCAGGCGCCCTTGGTGGTCACGGGCCCGACCTCGACGCCGACGACGTAGGTGAAGGTCGGGACGGCGGCGTACAGCGAGGCGTTGGGGCCGCGCCCGCCGGACTTGGAGCCGACGACCTCGACCAGGCCGCGGCTCTGGAGCCGCTCCATCATCTGGGAGGCGGTGACCTTGGACATCGAGGTGCGCTCGGCGAGCTGGGCGCGGGTCTGGGGGCCGTCCTCGAGCAGGAGCTGCAGCGCCGCCTGGTCGTTGAGGACGCGCAGCAGCTTGGGCACCCCGGGGGTGTGGCTCTTCGGCATTCGCACTTCCTTCTCCTCCGAGCCCACATTATCCACGGGGGCCCAGGGTCCACGGCCTCCGCTGGCGCGCGAGCGCCGCGCAGGTGAGCGATAACCCCCCTGAACGGCCGCGACGCCCCTGACGACCGCCGCCGCGGGCGCGCCGTCGCCGAACCCCCGGGTCAGGGTGCCGACCGCGGGCCTGCGGTACGGCGCGCAGCGGCCCGGCCCCTGTCCGCGACCCGCGCGGCGTCATCGGCCCTCGGGCCGCTCGGCCCGGCGGCGCCCCCGAGACCGGGACGTACTCGATGGCGACGTGGCCGACCGGGGCGCCGCACACGGTCGCCTGCGGCGGCCCCGCCCGCGGACCGGCCCGTCGGGCCGCCCTCGCGGGCGGCCCGCTCATGCGGTCGCGCCGCTCAGTCGCCGTCGGTCTCGACCAGGCTCCTGATCTGGCGCAGCGAGACCGAGAGGACCGCGAGCTTCTCGTCGGAGCGGCCCGCTCATGCGGTCGCGCCGCTCAGTCGCCGTCGGTCTCGACCAGGCTCCTGATCTGGCGCAGCGAGACCGAGAGGACCGCGAGCTTCTCGTCGGAGCGGCCCGCCTCGGCCAGCGCCTCGTGGATGCGCACCAGGTCGGCGGCGTTCCGCTCGGCCCACGAGTCGACCGCCTCGGCCGGGTCGGTGCCCGGTTTCGCCTGCAGCACACTGGTGGTCAGGCCCGCCATCGCGCCGTAGAGGTCGTAGCGCAGCGCCGAGCGCGCGAGGGTCTGCCACCGGTTCGTCCGCGGCAGCGCCGAGATCTGGTTGAGGAGCTCGTCGAGGTGCACGCGCGCGGCGATCCCGTAGTAGACCTCGGCGGTCTGCCCGAGGTCGGTCTCCATGAGCCGCGCGCACTCCACGACGTCGACCAGGCCGAACCCGAAGATCGGCGCCGACGCGTCGCGTGCGAGCTCGGCGGGCATGCCCTGCTCCTCCAGCTCGTCGCAGAACCGCTCGAACCCGACCGCCTCGGAGTCGGTGAGCAGCTGCGGCAGCCGCGGCTGGAGCACGGCCAGGCCCGGGCGCAGCCGCTCGATCTCGGCGGCCACGTCGAGGTGGCCGCGCCGGTGCTGCACGAGCCAGCGCACGCCCCGGTCGAGGAGCCTGCGGATCACGAGCATCCCCGAGACCTGCGCCTCCTGCGGGGCCTGGTTGTCGAGCGCCTCGATGCGCTGCCACAGGCGGGGCAGGCCGAAGGCGTCGCGGATGATGACGTACGCGCGGATGACGTCGACGACGTCGGCGCCGGTCTCGTCGGCGATGCGGAACAGGAAGGTCGTGCCGGCGCGGTTGACCGCTTCGCCCACGACCGCGGTCGTGATGATCTCGCGGCGCAGCGGGTGCTCGGCCATGAGGTCGGCGTAGGGGTCGCGCAGCGGCGCCGGGAAGTACTCGCGCAGGACCGGCGCGGTCCAGTCCTCGTCGGGGAGCGCGGAGTCGAGCACGGCCCGCTTGGCCCAGATCTTCACGTACGACAGGAGCACCGCGAGCTCGGGTTCGGTGAGCGCGCCCTTGGCGGCGATGCGTTCCTTGAGCTGCTTGTCGCTGGGCAGGCCTTCGATCTCGCGGTCGAGGGCGACGGTCTTCTCCAGGTGCTTCATGAGTCTGATGTGGACGGGCAGGAGGCGGGTGTTGAGGCGCCGGGCGTTGGCGAGGGCCATGTTCTGCCCGTAGTTGTCGGCGAGCACCGCGTCGGCGACGGCGTCGGCCATGTCCATGAACAGCCGGTTGCGGCTGGCCGGGTCGATCCGGCCGGTGAGCGCGGCCGAGCGCAGCAGGATCTTGATGTTCACCTCGTGGTCGGAGGTGTCCACGCCCGCGGAGTTGTCGATGAAGTCGGTGGTGCAGCGCCCGCCGCGCCCGTCGGGGCCGCCCGACTGGGCGTACTCGATGCGCCCGAGCTGGGTGAAGCCGAGGTTGCCGCCCTCGCCCACGACCCGGCAGCGCAGCTGGTCGCCGTTGACGCGCACCGCGTCGTTGGCCTTGTCCCCCGCGTCGGCGTGGCTCTGGGCCGCGGACTTGACGTAGGTGCCGATGCCGCCGTTCCAGAGCAGGTCCACCGGGGCGGTGAGGATCGCGCGGATGAGCTCGGGCGGGGTCATGTCCTTGACGTCGGCGTCGATGCCGAGGGCGGTGCGAGCCTCGTCGGAGACCGGGATCGACTTGGCCGAGCGTTCCCACACGCCGCCGCCGGCGGAGATGAGCGCCGGGTCGTAGTCGGCCCAGGTCGAGCGCGGCAGGTCGAACAGGCGGCGGCGCTCGGCGTAGGAGGCGGCGGCGACCGGGTTGGGGTCGATGAAGATGTGCATGTGGTTGAACGCGGCCACGAGCCGGATGTGCTCGGAGAGCAGCATGCCGTTGCCGAAGACGTCGCCGGCCATGTCGCCGATGCCGACGACGGTGAAGTCCTGCGACTGCGTGTCGAGCCGCTCGGCCCTGAAGTGGCGCTTCACCGATTCCCAGGCGCCGCGGGCGGTGATGCCCATCTTCTTGTGGTCGTAGCCGACCGAGCCGCCGGAGGCGAACGCGTCGCCGAGCCAGAAGCCGTACTCGGCGGCGACGGCGTTGGCGATGTCGGAGAACGTCGCGGTGCCCTTGTCGGCGGCGACCACGAGGTACGGGTCGTCGGCGTCGTGGCGGACCACGTCCGGCGGGGGCACGACGGTGTTGTCGGCGTCGCGGTTGTCGGTGATGTCGAGCAGCGCCGAGATGAACTCGCGGTAGCGGGCCACGCCCTCGGCCTGGAAGGCCGCCCGGTCGGCGAAGGCGGTGCGTTTGAGCACGAAGCCTCCCTTGGCGCCCACGGGCGTGATGACGGTGTTCTTGACCTCCTGGGCCTTGACCAGGCCGAGGATCTCGGTGCGGAAGTCCTCCTTGCGGTCCGACCAGCGCAGGCCGCCGCGCGCGACGCGGCCGTAGCGCATGTGGACGCCCTCGAAGTTCGGGGAGTACACGAACACCTCGAACATGGGGCGGGGCCGGGGCAGGAAGTCGATGGACCGGGCGTCGAACTTGAACGCCACGTACTCCTTGGGGCGGCCCGAGGCGGCGCGCTGGAAGTAGGAGGTGCGCAGCGTCGAGCGGATCAGCGTGAGGAAGGCGCGGAGGATCCGGTCGGCGTCGAGGTTCGGCACCTCGGCGAGGCCCTCCGCGAGGGTCGCGTCGATGCGGGCGACGGCGGCGTCCCGGTCGGCGCCCACACGCGGGTCGAAGCGGGCCTCGAAGAGCCGCACCAGGTTCCCCGCGATCTCGGGGTACGCGCCCAGGGTGGAGGCGATGAAGTCCTGGGAGAACACGAACCCGCACTGGCGCAGGTACTTCGCGAGCGCGCGGAGCACCACGACCTGCCGCCAGGTGAGCGCGGCGGTGATCACCAGCTCGTTGAACCGGTCCGATTCGGCCTCGCCGGTCCAGGCGGCGCGGAAGGCGTTCTCGAAGCGGATGCGCTGCTGCGGGATCGGCTCGGCGGTCGCGACGGGCAGTTCGAGCTTGAAGTCGTGCAGGTGGATCGTGCCGTCGGCGCGTTCGATGTGGTACGGGCGCTCCTCGGAGACCTTGACGCCGAGGTGGCCCAGCACCGGCAGGGCCTCCGAGAGGCCGACGGGCTGGTCGAAGGCGTAGATCTTGAAGTGGACGTCGGCGTCGTCGCCGCCGCGGCGGAACAGCTGGAGCTCCATGTCGCCGGACTCGCGGAGCATCTCGAGTTTCGCGATGTCCTTGGCGGCGTCGATCGGCGAGTGCTCGGCCTTGTACGCGGCCGGGTAGGCGCCGGAGTAGGTCTGGTAGAGGTGGCGGGCCTGGCCCTCGCCGACGTGGTGGTCGAGCTGGAGGGCGAGGTCGGCGTCCCAGGAGCGGGTGGCGTCGGCGAGTTCGGCCTGGATCGCCTCGACGTCGACCGGCGGGTGGTCGGCGAACGGGTCGATGCGGACGACGAAGTGGAGGCGGGCGAGCACCGACTCGGTGACGCGGGCGTCGTAGTCGACGGCCGCGCCGTGGAGGCGGCGGCGCAGGATCTCCTCGATCTTCATCCGGTTCTCGGTGTTGTACCGGTCCCGGGGCAGGTAGACCAGGCAGGAGTAGAAGCGGCCGTAGACGTCCCGGCGGGCGAACAGGCGCAGGCGGCGGCGTCCGGCCAGGCGCAGCACGCCCATCGCGGTCGAGTACAGGTCGTCGGTGCGGGCCTGGAACAGCTCGTCGCGCGGGTAGGTCTCCAGGGCGGTGACCAGGTCTTTCCCGGAGTGGGAGGAGAGGGTGACGCCCGAGCGGGCGAGCACGTCCTGGACCTTGCGCCTGACGACGGGCAGCTCGGTGACCGAGGAGAGGTACGCGGCGGAGGTGAACAGGCCGAGGAAGCGCAGCTCGCCGTCGGGTTCGCCGTTCGCGTCGAAGGTCTTGACGCCGATGTAGTCCATGAAGGACGTGCGGTGGACGGTGGAGCGGGCGTTGGACTTGGTGATGACCAGCAGGCGCTTCGCGCCGATCTGCGAGCGCGCGTCGGCGTTGAACGAGGCGATCGGCCGCGGCGCGGCCGGGGCCTTGCGCAGCAGGCCCAGGCCGGTCTCGGCGAGGGGCGTGAGCGCCTGGTCCTCGCCTTCGCCGGTGAGCTTGTATCGACGGAAGCCGAGGAACGTGAACTTGTCGTCGGCGAGCCAGCGCAGGAGTTCCACGGTGTCGTCGAGGTCCTTGGGGGGCACCGGCAGCGGGGCGGCGCCCTTGCCGCCCGAGGAGGCCTGGTCGAGTTCGTCGGCGATGGCGAGGGCCTTGGCGCGCATGGCCTGCCAGTCGGCGACGCACGCGCTCACGTCGGCGAGGACCGCGATGATCTCGGATTCGAGGGTCGCGAGGAACTCCGGGTCGGCGACCCGCTGCGTCTCGATGTGCATCCATGATTCGGCGTGGCCGCCGTCGGCGGGGGCCTCGAGCAGGGCGCCGTCCGCGTCGCGGCGGACCGGGACGATCGGGTGGACGAACACGGAGATGTCGATGCCGTGCTTGTTGAACATGCCGGTGAGGGAGTCCACGAGGAACGGGGAGTCGTCGCAGACGATGTCGACGCGGGTCGAGGAGGCGGCGTCGGGGCCTTCGGCGTCCTCGGGGCAGTCGAGTTCGAGGGCCACTTCGCCGGGCTTGCGGATCTCGGCCATGCGGCGGTGGTGGGCGGTGGTCTCGAGCAGCTGCTGGGCGCTGCGCCCGACGAGGTCGTCGTCGGCCACGAGGCTCCAGTAGAGCTCGACCAGTCTCGCCAGCGACTCGTCGGATCCGGCCAGGTCGGCCGCCTCGGTCAGGAGTTCCTCCCGGTCGGGGAGGGTCTCGCGGAACTCTTCGTCGCCGATGAACGCCAGCACGTCTCGATCTCCAGTCCGATTCACGTTCGGGCTCACCTCGTCGTGAGCCCTCTCCAGGCTAGATCCTAGGGGGCCGCCGGCGGTGTCGGCCGGGACCACCGTCCACCCCTCAGGGTGCTCAGACGAGGACGCGGATACACCACTGTTGCCAGATTGGCGGTAGAGTGACGTCAAGGAACCACCGAGACTCCCCGATTGCGAAGGCACCACCATGGAACTGGTCGTCCTGCTCCTCATCATCGCAGCCGCGGTCGTCGGCTGGTGGCTGTGGCGCAAGAACTCCCGCAAGAACGAGCCGCGTCCCGCCCCCGCCCCGGTCGACCCGTTCGCCGACGCCGACACGGACGTGCTGCGCGGCGACCCGATGCGCCTCAAGGCCGCCGACCTGGTCGAGCTGTACGGCAAGACCCTCGCCGTGCGCGGCACCCTGCGCCTGTCGGAGGGCGACTACCACTGGTCGGAGCATTTCCTCGACACCGGCACGGGCGTCAAGCGCTGGCTGTCGGTCGAGGCCGACCCGGACCTCGAGCTGGTGCTGTGGGAGGAGATCGCCGACACCGAGCTCCAGCCCGGTCCGCGTGAACTCAGTCACGAGGGCGTGTCGTTCAAGTCGAACGAGAAGGGCAAGGCCCGGTACGTCAGCGAGGCCACGACGGGCCTGGCCCCCACCGGTACCCTGCGCTACCACGACTACGAGGGGCCGAACGGCCAGAAGCTCTCGTTCGAGGCCTTCGGCGACGACGCCAAGTGGGAGGTGGCGAAGGGGCTTACCCTGGACCGCAACCAGGTCACGATCTACCATCAGAGCGAGGCCTGACCCCCGCCGCCCGATCCGATCCCACGGAGCCCACGCTGATCGCTCACATCGAGGTGCCGTTCGTCGACGTCTCGGCCGCCTCGCTCACCTTCCGCCCCGACGCCCCCTCGATGCCGGTCCTCGACCACATGGAGCGCGACGCCGGGCCGCTGCGGCTGTCGCTGCGGCTGCTCGGCGCGAGCCACCAGGCGGTCGTCGCGACCCCTGACGGGCTCATCGCCGAGACCCTCGCCTACCGCTCCGACTTCGCCCCGGACCTGCCGGCGTCGTTCAGTCAGCGCGTCGGCTCCTGGCGCCACCGCTACGAGTGCGCCGTCGAGCGGCTCACGGTCCCCGAACTGCGCGACCGGGTCCGGGCCCTGCGCGACCGCGCGGTCATGCGCACGGCCTCCCCGGACCTGCTGGTCGGCGTGTTCGGCGAGGACCCCGACGCGCTCACGGCCCTGGAGGTCACCGGCGCCGCGCCGCTGTCGTGGCGGACCACCCACACGTACCCGCAGTACGGGGAGGTCGTGACGACCACCGGGACCGTGGTGCCGGTCGGCGCCGACACGCCCGGCGGCGGCGCGTCCGGCGGCCCCCTGTAGGGGCGGGCCGACCGTAAGCTGTACCGAATCCCCCGACAGACGACCCGAGGACCACCGATGAGCTACGAGCAGCAGCCCCCTCCGACGCCGGCGTCGCGCGGCCTGAACTGGAAGCACGTGACGGCGATCGTCGTCGTGCTCGCGCTGTGCTGCGGCGGCGTGTTCCTGATGAACACGAACTTCTCGAACCCGAGCGACACCATCCGCAGCCACTACACGCGAGCGGCGAACCTGGACGAGGGCGGCGGCAGGGCCTACACCTCCAGCGCCTCCCCGGCCACGGTGGCCGACCAGATCGACGACGACGCCGAAGCCCGCTCGGAGCGCTCCTCGAACGGCGTGTACTACCTCCAGTACTCCAAGCACATCGTCGCGGTCTCGCCGTACAACGGCGGCTCGAAGATCCTGCTGCACGACTACCGCAGCGGCTACAACCACTACTCGTCCGTGTTCATCCTCTGGGGCTGGAGCTCCTCACCGCCCTCGCCGTTCCGCGGCGGCGGCCCCGGTTCCGGCAAATAACGCGATCCCGTCCCAGAGAAGGAAAGGCAGCCCATCATGCTCGCACAGGTCCACAGTCAAGCCGAGGTCTTCGGAGGATTCGGCGGCGACGTCGTCGGCGCGCTCGCCTACAGCGTCATCGGCATCCTGCTGATGGCGCTCGGGTTCTTCATCGTCGACTGGCTCACCCCCGGGAAGCTCGGCGAGCTCATCTGGACCCTCCGCAACCGCAACGCCGCACTCCTGTTGTCCTCCAACCTCCTCGGCGTCGGCCTCATCGTGGTCGGCGCGATCTGGGCCTCCGAGGGGAACCTCGTCCAAGGCGTGGTCTCGACGTTCGTGTTCGGCGTCATCGGCCTCGGGGCCATGGCGGTGGCGTTCCTCCTGCTCGACCTGATCACCCCCGGGAAGCTGGGCGAGCTCGTCGTCCACGAGGAGCCGCACCCGGCCGTGTGGGTCAGCTCCGCGATGCACCTCGCACTGGGCGGGGTCATCGCGATGGCCTTGTCGTGACCGCTGCGGTCACCCCGCGGCGAGACGAAGGCAGTCGGCGACGGGTCCGCTTGGCCCGAACCGGGCTGCTCGCCACCGCGTTCGCGGTCTCGGCGTGCGGCCTGGTGTACGAACTGGCGCTGATCACGTTGGGCGCCTACCTGGTCGGGAACACCGCCACGCAGGCGGCGATCGTGCTGAGCGTCATGGTGTTCGCGATGGGGCTGGGGGCGCTCGCGGCGAAGCCGCTGCGCCGCCGCCCGGCGGTGGCGTTCGCGGCGGTCGAGCTCTGCCTGGCGCTGCTGGGCGGGTTCAGCGTGATGCTGCTGTACGCGGCGTTCGCGTTCACGGACCTGTACAACCTGCCGCTGGTGGCCGTCGCGTTCGCGATCGGACTGCTCATCGGAGCCGAGATCCCGCTGCTCATGGAACTGCTCCAGCGCATCCGGGAGCAGGCGGCGGGCGCGGCGGTGGCCGATCTCAACGCGGCCGACTACCTGGGCGGCCTGCTCGGCGGCCTGGCGTTCCCGTTCCTGCTGCTGCCGGTCTTCGGGCAGATCCAGGGCGCCCTCCTGGTCGGCGCGGTCAACGCCGTCACCGGCGTGCTGCTGGTGTTCTGGCTGTTCCGCGACGACATGTCGACGATGACCAAGCAGCTCCTGGCCCTCGCCGCCGGGGCGACGGCGGTGCTGCTGGTGGCGGCGTTCCTCTACACCGACCGGTTCGAGACCTCGGCCCGCCAGGCCCTGTACTCGGCGCCGATCGTGTACTCCGAGGACTCGCAGTACCAGCAGATCGTGATGACCGAGGCGGCCTCGCCGTTCGGCGAGCAGGACCTGCGGCTGTACCTCAACGGCGACCTCCAGTTCTCCTCAGTGGACGAATACCGGTACCACGAGGCGCTCGTGCACCCGGCCATGGACGGCCCGCGCGAGCACGTCCTCGTCCTCGGCGGCGGCGACGGCCTCGCGGTGCGGGAGATCCTCCGCTACCCCGACGTCGAGACCGTCACCCTCGTCGACCTCGACGGCGCGGTGACCGACCTGGCGCGCGAGTTCGACGACCTCGTGGCCCTCAACGAGGACGCGCTCGACGACCCGCGCGTGACCGTGGTCAACGAGGACGCCTTCACGTGGCTGCGGCAGCAGACCGGGACGTGGGACGCGATCGTCGTCGACATGCCCGACCCCGACGCCACCGAGACCGCGAAGCTCTACTCGGTCGAGTTCTACGGGCTGGCGACCGGCCACCTCGGCGCGGGCGGCCGGATGGTCGTCCAGAGCGGCTCCCCGTACTTCGCCCCCAAGACGTTCTGGACCGTGGCGGCGACGCTCGAAGCGGCCGGATACGCGCCGAGCCCGTACTGGGTGTCGGTGCCGAGCTTCGGCGACTGGGGCTACCACCTCGTGCAGGCCGGCGGCGAAGCGCCGGACCTGAGCCTGGACACCTCGGTCGGGCCGTTCCGGTCGCTCACCCCCGAGCTGATCGAGGCGGCGCAGGTCTTCCCGCCCGACCGGGCCCGGAGGGAGATGGAGCCGTCGACGCTCATGCGCCCGGTGATCCTGGAGATGGTCGAATCCGAGTGGAAGCACTACTGACCCGCCGGACTATCCTGGCGGTCCCCGCCCCGCACACCTCGAGGAACGACATTGAGCACCCGGCAGCACCCCTATCTGATCCCCGTCCGACTGGGCACCGGCTTCTCGGTGCTGTACCTCGTCGCCGGCGGCCTCTTCCTCATCATCGCCCTGCTGACCATGCTCGCCGGAGCCGTCAGCTTCCACCTCGTCCTCGGGCCGCTGTTCCTGCTCATGGGCATCCTGTCGTTCTTCCGGCCCTATTGCGTGTACGACGCCGCCACCGGGGCGCTGCACCTGTACTCCCCGCTCGGGTTCCAGCTGCGCACGTACGGAGCCCCGAGGAACGAGCGCATCTACTTCGACCCCGCGAACGCGAAGGTCATGCGGGCGCTCCCGAACGGCAGGCAGCGCAAGGTGACCATGGTCGGCGTGAACCGCGACGAGCTGGCCCGCATGCTCGCCGCGCTCCCGCAGCACCGGGCCTGAGACCGGGCCGGCGACTCGGACCTCACGCCGCACTGCTTCCCGACGAGTGGCCGCCCGGCGCCGCAGCAGGTGATCGACGAGCCCCTCGACCCGATCGTGAGGCCCTCGCCGCCGAACGACCGGAGCCGATGCGGCCCCGTTTCAGGCGATCGAGGCGACCGCCGCCCGCAACGCGGTGATCTCCTCCGGGTCGGAGTAGCGGGCGACGGCGGCGATCTCGCCGATGTGGACCCGCTGCTCGGGCGGGAAGGCCGCGGCGACCGCCGCGGGGTCCTGCAGGAGCACCTTGTAGATCTCCAGGCCGGCCGCATAGAAGAGGTCGAGGAGCACGAGATCGCCGGAGGCCCGCCGCATCACGTTGCCCGGATTGCGGTCGAGCCCGCCCCAGAACGGCACCTCGGCGCGCGCCTCGGCGTCCAACCGCTCCGCCTCCAGCCGCACCGCGGTGACCGGATCGGCCGGCAGGGCCGCGTCCCACCGCGCAACGACCCGCTCCGCGTCAGGACCGGCGGCGGGCAGCAGGAACTCCATGACCGTGAGACGGCCCCCGCCGGGGAGCGCCGCGTCGAAGTCGATCCGCGGCAGCATCGGATGGTCGGCGAGGTTGCGGCACAAGCGCACGAAGACCCCGTACGCGGGCTCGAACGCGCACACGCGGGCCACGCGGGCGCCGTCCGGCGATCGCCAGACCACGGCCCAGTCCCCCACTCCGCACACGTCCCACCCGGCGGCGAGCAGCCGACCGGCGGCCTCCCGATGCGTCGCACCGCGGAGTTCCTCGAGATTCACCATGCCCGGGAGCATAGGCGGCCCGGGCGGCATCGCGACACTCCATTTCCGGCCGTCCTCATCGCCCGCCGCCTCGGGGCCCCGGCCGAGAACGACCGGATCGCCGAACTGCTCGCGTCCCGTCCGTTCGCGACGACCGACGGCCTGCGGGCCATGGCCCTGCGCACCCTCGACCGGCTCCGCGAGCCCGAGAGCGGCGAGTGGCACGAACGCCGGCTCGGAGTCGACGCGCTCGACCGGGTCCCGGCACTCCTGCCGCGACGTGCTCGCCGGCACCGCGACGGGACCGGCGAAGACCGACTGGCACGGAATGCCCCGCCGTGCGACGCCGTTGTGCGAAAGGCAGGGTTTCGAGACGTTCAGGAGGCGACCATGCCTATTCTGGTCACCGGAGCGACGGGGAACGTCGGCCGCCACCTGGTCGGGCAATTGGCCGCGGCCGGCCACCGCGTGCGGGCGCTGACCCGCGATCCGGACGCCGCCGCGTTCCCCGACGGCGTCGAGGCCGTCGGCGGCGACCTGGCCGACCCGTCGAGCCTGAAGGCGGCCTTCGACGGCGCCACCGCCGTGCATCTCCTGTCGAGCCACCAGCCGGCGAACGAACCGCCCGGGGCGGGGGAAGTGGCGTTGGCGCACGCCGGCGAACTCCTGGCGATGGCCGAGCAGGCCGGGGTGCGGCGCGTGAGCGTGCTGTGGACCGGCGCCCAAGGACCGGTCGAGGAGGCCGCGAAGCAGAGCGGTCTGGAGTGGACGATCGTCCAGCCGGGCAACTTCATGGCGAACGCCCGGCTCTGGGCCGAGGACGTCCGCACCGAGGGCGTGGTGCGCGAACCGTTCGCGCAGGTGGCGCACTACGTGGTCCACGAGGCCGACATCGCCGCCGTCGCCGCCGCGGCGCTCACCGGCGAAGGCCACGCGGGCAAGGAGTACACCCTGGTCGGCCCGGAGGGGCTGACCGTCCCGCAGCAGGTCGCGATCCTGTCGCAGGCCGTGGGCCGCGAGATCCGCTACGAGGAGCTCACGGAGGAGCAGGCCGAGGACCGGATGCGCGAGCTGGGCATGGGCGACGAGGACATCGACTTCATCGTCGGCTGGAACGCCGACCAGGCCAACGAGGACCGGCTCGCGGCCGAGGCGGCCGACATCGCCGCGATCACGGGCCGCCCGCCCCGCGCCTTCGCGCAGTGGGCCGCCGAGCACGCCGACGCATTCCGTTGACCCGCATGGACGTCGTCGCGCTGCTGCGCCCGCTCGGGCGGCGGCTTCGGCGCCGGGCCGCCGCCCGATCGTGCGCAGCGGTCGTCGCGGGTCCGCGGCCAGGGGTGCACGGCCGCCCGGTCCCTGAGGGTCCGGACGGCCGCTCGGGTCCGCCGGTCAGCCCTTGACGCAGACGACCTGGCGCAGGCGGGCGACGATCTCGACGAGGTCGGACTGGGCGGCCATGACCGCGTCGATGTCCTTGTAAGCGCCGGGGATCTCGTCGATGACGCCGGGGTCCTTGCGGCACTCGACGCCTTCGGTCTGGGCGATGAGGTCCTCGGCCGTGAAGCGCTTGCGCGCCGCGTTCCGGCTCATCTTCCGGCCCGCGCCGTGCGAGGCCGACTCGTAGGCCTCGCCCTTGCCGAGGCCGCGCACGATGAAGCTCGACGCGCCCATCGAGCCCGGGATGATCCCCATGTCCCCCAGCCCGGCGCGGATCGCCCCCTTGCGGGTGACGAGCAGGTCCTGGCCGTCATGGGTCTCCTCCGCCACGTAGTTGTGGTGGACGGAGACCTCGGTCTCGAAGCGGGCCTTGGGGAACCGCTTCTTGACGACCTGCCGGAGCAGCGCCATCATGACGGCCCGGTTGCGTCGGGCGTACTCCTGGGCCCAGAACAGGTCGCGCCGGTAGGCCTCCATCTGGGGCGTGTCGGCCACGAACACCGCCAGGTCCGGGTCGGGGAGGTCCGCGTTGTGCGGCAGTCCTTTCGCCTTCTCGATGTGGTGCTGCGCGAGGGCGTTGCCGACGTACCGGGAACCGGAGTGCAGCATCAGCCACACGCGCCCATCGTCAGATAGGCATACTTCTATGAAGTGGTTGCCTCCGCCCAGGGTCCCCAGCTGCTTCATCGTCTTCGCCTCGGTCCGGCGGGCCACCGGCTGCGCCAGTTCGTCGAAACCGGACCAGAACTCGTGCCAGCCGTGCAGGCCGGTCTTGAGGTGGCGGACGTCGACCGAGTTCTTGTGCATGGCCTGGCCGACCGGAATGGCGACCTCGATGGCCGAACGGAGCCGCCCGAGGTCGTCGGGCAGGTCTTCGGCGGTCAGCGAGGTCCGCTGCGCGGTCATGCCGCAGCCGATGTCGACGCCGACCGCGGCGGGCGACACCGCGCCGCGCATGGCGATCACCGAGCCGACCGTCGCGCCGATGCCGTAGTGGACGTCGGGCATGACGGCCACGCCGTGCACCCACGGCAGCTTCGCGATGTTGTAGAGCTGTCCGAGCGCCTGCGGCTCGACCGTGTCGACGTCGCCCCACAGGCGGATCGGGGCCGCTTTCGATTGGAGGTCGGTGAAGGACATGGAGGGACTCCCCTCAGAGGGTTCATTGTGGACAACCGGCCGAGTTGCGGGGTCAATGTTCCTACACCGAGTACCGAACGATCAACACCTTTAGCGGGGCCGTTCGGGAGTCCGGCGCAGTCGCCGCCGCATGCGACGCCCGACGACGGGGGTTCCTATTGGAGCGCTTCTACGAGGAGGTCGGTGAGGGCCTTCGCGTACTCGCCGTCGGGGTCGTAGTCGGGGTCGAAGACCGTCAGGTCCATGCCGACGCAGCGGTCGTCGGCCGCGCACGTGGTGATGATCTGGCTCAGCTCGCCGAAGGAGATCCCGCCCGGGGCCGGGCCGTCGACCGCCGGCATCACCGAGGGGTCGAGCACGTCGGCGTCCACGTGGAGCCAGAAGGTCGCCACCTCGCCGAGCGCGTCCAGCGCCCACTCGGCGCTGCGGCCGACACCGTTGGCGCGCAGGTCGGGGACGGTGCGCATCGCGACCCCGGTGGCCCCGAGCTCGACCCGGTGCGGGTCGTCGGCGCGCAGGCCGAGCAGGACCAGGTGATCGGTGTCCACATAGGGCCGCAGGCCGCCGATGTCGGTGAGGTCGGGCTGGCCGCGTCCCGTGGCGAGCGCGAGCTCCTCGGCCGCGGCGGCGCCGACGTACTGGGAGTTGCCGGGGTGGCGGAAGTCGGAGTGGGCGTCGATGAAGACGAGGCCGCGGTCTTGCCGGTCGCGTTCGGTGCGGCGGCGGGCGGCGAGGGCCGGGCCGAGAAGGATCGAGCAGTCGCCGCCGAGGACGAGCGGGAAGCGCCGCTCCTGCCACAGGCGCTCCACGCGGTCGGCGAGGCGGCGGGTGTACTCGGCGATGGCCTTCGCCTGGCCCACGCCGTCGCCGGGACGCCACGAGGACGCATCGAAGCGCGGCGGGGTGAGGCACCCGGCGTCGACGGCGTTCAGCCGGGAGAGGAGCCGGTGGTCGCGCAGCGCGCCGGGGGCCTTGGCGCAGCCGGGCACGGTGCTGGGAGTGGGCGGCCGGAGGCCGAGGTTCGAGGGCGCGTCGAGGATCGCGATGCGCCTCGATCGAGTCGCTGGCAACGCTCACCTCCTCCCACCGCCGGACAGGCCCTAGCTTGTCACAGGGAGCCGCTCCGGCACCAGGCTTGGAAAGCGGATCTCCTCTCCACCGAACGGCCGAACCTCCACGTCACGGGGTGTGACGCGGAGGTTCGGATTCGTCGTATCCGCTTAGAAGAGGACGGCGCTGAGCTTGCGGCGGGCCTTCGCCACCGCCGGGTCGTCGACCCCTGCCACGGTGAACAGCTCGACGAGGCGCTTGCGCACCCGCTCCCGGTCGTCGCCGAAGTTCTTGGCGACCAAGGCGATGAGCCGGTCGTAGGCGGCCTCGGCCTGGCCCGAGAGGAGCTGGAGGTCGGCCGCGGCGAGCGCCTTGTCGATGTCGTCGGGGTTGGCGTCGGCGACGGCGACGGCGTCCTCCGGCAGGGCCCCGACGCGCCGCAGCATCCGCACCTGCGCGAGCCCGGCCTCGGCCTCGGCGGAGGCCGGGTGGTTCTTGAGGTACTTGTCGTAGGCGGCCTCGGCCGCGTCGAGGTTGCCCTCGACCATGTGGTTCTCGGCGGCGGCCAGCTCGGGGTCGACCGGCTGGGCCACGTCGAGCCCCGCGGCCTGGGTGATGCGGCCGATCCACTGGCGCAGGGCCTGCTCGGTCTGCGGGCCCTGGAGCAGGTCGAGCGGGCGGCCCTCGGCGAGCGCGACGACGGCCGGGAGCGCCTGGAGCTGGAGCGCGGCGGCGAGCTGCTGGTTCTGGAGGACGTCGGCCTTGGCGAGGACCCACGCGCCGTTCGCCTCGGCGGCGAGGCGCTGGAGGACGTCGCGGACCTGGAGGCTCTCGGGGACCTGGTCGGCCCAGAAGGCGACGACGACGAGCGTCTGGAGGGAGCGTTCGAGCACCTCGCTCTGGACGGTCCCATCGGTGACGTCGATGACGACGACGCCGGCGCCGCCGCCCGGCGCAGGGTGCTGGTGCGCCGGTGCGGCCTGCTGCTGTTGTTGCTGCTGCGCGGCGGCGGCGAGGGTGCTGAGGTCGACGCCTCCGGAGAATCGTGACGGTACCTGGTCGCTCATGGTGGTGATTCTTCCATTCTCATCGGGGTTCCGAGCCGGGGGCCGGTGGCGGTGTGGGCCGGGCGGCGCGCCTCAGCGGCGTCCGGCGGCCTCGTCGCGGCCCTTGCAGGCGAGCCGGTCGGCCCGCTCGTTGCCGGGGTCGCCGGCGTGGCCCTTGACCCAGCGCCAGTCGACCTGGTGGCGGGCGGCGGCCTCGTCGAGCCGCCGCCACAGGTCGGCGTTCTTGACCGGTTCCTTCTTGGCGTTGATCCAGCCGTTGCGCTTCCAGCCGTTCATCCAGGTCATGATGCCGTTGCGGACGTACGAGGAGTCGGTGTAGAGCACGACGTCCATGGGGCGCTTGAGGGTCTCGAGGGCCTGGATGGCGGCCATGAGCTCCATGCGGTTGTTGGTGGTGGCCTTCTCCGCGCCGTACAGCTCCTTCTCGTGCTCGCCCCACTTCAGGTACACGCCCCAGCCCCCGGGGCCGGGGTTGCCGGAGCACGCCCCGTCGGTGTAGATGACGGCGGTGTCCTCGTTCGCGTCCGGTTTCGGCATGACCGCCAGCTTAGTCCGCCAGCGCGGTCACGGCTTCGACGCCCAGCAGGACGCCGATCACGAGGAAGAGTCCGGAGGAGACGTAGCGGATGACCTTCTCGGGGATGCGCCTGGCGACCCAGGCGCCGGCGAACACGGCGAGGAGGTCGGCGGCGAGCATCCCGGCGGTGCCGCCGAGCCAGACGGCCCAGGGGTTGTAGCTGGATCCCAGGCCCATGGCGACGATCATGGTCTTGTCGCCGAACTCGGCGAGGAACATGGCGGCGATGACGGTGAGCAGGCCGGAGCGGCGTTCTTTGACGTGGAGGTCGTCGTCCTCTTCCCGGCCGCCGCGCAGGCCCCAGAGGCCGAAGCCGATGAAGAGGATCGCGGCCGCGAGGCGGATCCAGTCGGTGGGGAGCAGGTTGCCGGCGACGGCGCCGACGCCGACGGAGAGGCCGATGAGGGCGCCGATGGCGATGACGAGGCCGAGGATGACCGATCGCAGTCGGTACTTGGTGGCGAAGGTGAGGGCCATGAGCTGGCTCTTGTCGCCCATCTCGCCGACGAAGACCAAGCCGAAGCTGATCGCGGCTGCGCCCAGGAATGCGTCCATGTGAGGGTGGTCCTCCCAGTGTCGGGGCCGGGAGGAGGGAAGACGGCGCCCTCGACCCGGCCGTACGGCCTTGGTCGAAGGTCTCGCTCGCCTCAACGTTCTGAGGCCGTGCGGCCGGGTCTCCGAGGAGGCCAGTGTGTCGACCGCAGCGTTGGGAGCTACTCCCCTTCTGCGGTGGCAACTATACGCCGGGACGGCCCGCGGGCCGTCCCGGCGTGGTGGGTCACACAGTCGCGGTGGCGGGCGGCTTCGTTTCGGCGGGAGCCGCGGTGGGTCGGTTCAGCAAGCGGCGCATGGTGGTCGGTCCGGCCAGGGCGATGACGACCGCGAGGGCGGCCGGGACGGCGAGGCCGCCGGTGAGGCCGGTGGCCTCGCCGATGTAGCCGATGGCGGCGGGGCCCAGGAGGAGTCCGGTGGAGCCGGACATGGAGATGAGGGCGATGTTGGACGGTGAGCCGCCGGCGGCGCCGACGGCGCTGAAGAGGACCGGGACGATGACGGCGATGCCGCTGCCGGCGAGGAGCCATCCCGTCCAGGCGAGGGGAAGGCCGCCGGCTGCGCCGTTGAACGAGACGGCGCTGACGAGGACGAGGGCGTAGCCGGCGGCGGCCAGGGCGCCCGCGGCGAGGAGGGTGCGGGCGGGGCCGAGCTTCGCGCGGATGGGGTCGCCGAAGAGCCGGAACACGGTCATGGCGCAGGCGAAGACGGTGTAGGAGAGCGGCGCGAGGGCGTCGTCGGCGCCGAGGACGTTGGCGGCGTGGAGGTTGGCCCAGTCGATGGCGCCGGACTCGACGAGGTGGCCGCCGAGGCCGAGCACGAACAGCGCGGTGAGGAGCACGAAGCCGATGCGGCGCCCGGGGGCGCCGCTGCTGCCGCCGGAGTTGTCTCGACCCGGGGGCGGCAGCAGCGGACGTGTGGACACGGCCATCGCGACGGTGCCGATGATCGCGACGGCGATGAGGATGGCCTGGTTGCCGAGGCCCAGGCCGAGGCCGAGGGAGGTGAGGGCGCCGGCGGCGGCGCCGCCGAGGCTCCAGAGGCCGTGGAAGGCCGAGATGATGGGCCGTCCGTAGCGCTGTTCGAGTTCGACCGAGTGGGCGTTGATGCCGACTTCGATGACGCCGACGCCGACGCCGTAGAGGGCGGCGGCCGCGAGGAGCGTGCCGTAGTCGGCGGCGAACGCGGGCGCGAGGAGGACGAGCTGGGTGGCCGGGCCGGCCCACAGGAGGAGTTTGCGGGTGGTGACGCGGTCGGCGATGCGGCCGGTGACGGCCATGGTGGCGAGGCCGACGAGCTGGATGAGGAGGAGGGCGGTGCCGAGCCGCGCTTCGCCGAGGCCGAGGCGGGCGTCGACGCCGGGGAGGGCGGCGGCCCAGGCGCCCATGACGAAGCCGGAGGTGGCGAACGCGCCGTGGAGGCCGATGCGGGCGCGGCGAAGGGCGAGCGGTTCCAGGGAGTGCAAGTGACGGTCCTTATGAGCGCGGGAAGTTTTTGTTCTCGATAAGAACATAACAAGGCGGCAGCTCCTCGTCAATGATTTTGTTCCGAGTGAATACATAAATCTTCCGGCTGGCATAATCCGTCCATGCCCCAGACGATGACCAGCGCCGATCTCCGGGTCCACAACCAGATCCGGCTGCTGCGCGCCGTGCACGACGCCGCCGAGCCGTTCACCAGGGCCGAGGCCGCCCGGCTGCTCGGCATCGGGCGCAACACCGCCGCCGCGCTGGTCGGCGAGCTGGAGCGGGCGCGGCTGCTGCACGAGGTCCCGGCCGAGTCGGGCGCACGCGGACGGCCGACGACGATGCTGGTCCCCCATCCCGAAGGGCCCGTGGCGTTCGCGGTCGACTTCAGGGAGGACTCGTGGACGCTCGCGTCGGTGGAGCTGGGCGGCGCGATCACCGAATTGGAGGCGGCCGAGCACGACCGGACCCCCGCGGTGTTCGCGGCGATCCGCGCGGCCGTCGCCCGCCACGAGACCCCGCGGCTCGCCGTGCTCGGCTTCGCCACGTCGGGACCGATCCGCGACGGGCACCGACTGCACATCTCGCACCTGGGATGGGACGAGGTCGAACTGAACGAGCTCGTCGGCGACGACTGGCCGGCGACGGTGATCGACAACGACGCGCGCCTCGCCGGGCTGGCCGAGTCGCGCCGTGGCGCGTTGCGGGGCATGGGAACCGCGATGCACTTCCACATCGACTTCGACATCGGCGGGACCCTGCTGCTGGACGGCGACGCCCAGAGAGGGGCCCATCGCATCGCCGGGGAGTTCGGCCACATGCCGCTCACCGGCTCCCCGCTGGCGTGCATGTGCGGGGTTCGGGGCTGCTGGAGCCTGGACGTGGGCGCGAACGCGCTGGTACGCCGGTTCGGCGGGGAACCGGGCTACGGCACGGGGCGGGAGCTGGCGCAGGAGGTCCTGCGGCGAGCCGAAGCCGGCGACCCCGAGGCGGTGTCCGCTCTGGACGACAACGCGGCGGCGCTCGGCAGGGGCCTGGGAGCGCTGGCGAACGCCCTGGACCCGGAGGCGATCAGCCTGTCGGGCATGGGCGTCGACCTGATCCGGTTGCGTCGCCCCCTGATCGAAGCGCAGTGCGCCGAGGGCCTGATGGCCTTCAGAAGAGACGAACCACCGACGATCATGGCCGGAACGGTCGGCGAGCAGGGGCCCCTGCGAGGCGCGGCGGAAATGGCCTGGGACGCGATCCTCGACCCCGATCGACTCCGGGAGCGCCTGCATTCGGGATGACGGCGGCCGGTCGGCCGCGCTCCTCCAGCGTCGTGTCCGACCGGTCAGCGCTCCTCGGGGATCGGAAGGGCCCCGGCGAAGTCGGGGCTTCGCCCGACCCAGGTGCCGAGCGAGGCGGCGGAGGCCGGCGCGCGGGCGTCCAGGGGGTCCCTCCGCCGAAGCCTCGGGGAGGCGCGGGCAGCGGACTCGCCTGCCCGACCCCATGCCCCTGGGGCGCGCGACGGCGGGCGGGGAGGAGCCTCTTCGCCCCTCCCCGCCCGTGTCGCCTTGCGGTGCCCGCTAGATGCCGCCCTCGAGGTGGTGGTAGACCTGGTTCCAGCGGAGCTGCTGCTTGAACTCGTTCGCGGTGGTGCCTTCGCCGATGGTCACCAGTTCGATGCCGGCGATCTCGGCGAAGTCCTCCATGACCTCGCGACCGAAGGCCTGCGTGAACGCGGTGTGGTGCGGGCCGCCCGCGGTCAGCCAGGCCTCGGCCGAGGTCTGGAGGTCCGGGCGGGGCTCCCACACGGCGCGCGCCACCGGCAGGTTCGGCAGGTCCTGCTCGGGCTCGACCGTGTCGACCTCGTTGGCCACCAGGCGCAGGCGCGTCCCGAGGTCCATCAGGCCCACGGTGATCGCCGGGCCGGGCGGGGCGGTGAAGACCAGGCGCACCGGGTCCTCCTTGCCGCCGATCCCCAGCGGGTGGATCTCGCACTTGGGCTTCTCCGACGCGATCGTCGGGCACACCTCGAGCATGTGCGCGCCGAGGATCTGCGGGGACTCCGCCCCCAGGTTGTAGGTGTAGTCCTCCATGAAGGACGTGCCGCCCGGAAGGCCTTGGGCCATGACCTTCATGAGCCGCACCAGGACCGAGGTCTTCCAGTCGCCCTCGCCGCCGAAGCCGTAGCCGTCGGCCATGAGGCGCTGCACCGCGATGCCCGGGAGCTGCTTGAGCGCGCCCAGGTCCTCGAAGGTGTCCGTGAACGCCTTCGCGCCGTGCTCCTCCAGAATGGACCGCAGGCCCAGCTCGATGCGGGCGGCGTCGCGCAGCGACTCGTGCCGCTCACCGCCGGCGCGCAGCTCGGGCACGACGTCGTAGGCGTCCTCGTACTCGGCGACCAGGCCGTCGACGGCCTTGTCCTCGATCTCGGCGACGCGCTCGGCGAGCTCGTTGATCCCGTACGTGTTCACCTCGACACCGAGGCGGATCTGCGCCTCGACCTTGTCGCCCTCGGTCACGCCGACATGGCGCATGTTGTCGCCGAAGCGGACCAGCTTGAGGTTCTGGACCTCGTTCCAGCCCAAGGCGGCGCGCGACCAGGCGCCGACGCGCCGCTGGACCTTCTCGTCGGCCCAGTGGCCCACGATGGTCTTGCGGCGGTGGCGCATCCGCGTGAGCATGTAGCCGAACTCGCGGTCGCCGTGGGCGGCCTGGTTCAGGTTCATGAAGTCCATGTCGATGTCGGCCCACGGCAGGTCGCGGTTGTGCTGGGTGTGCAGGTGCAGCAGCGGCTTCTGCAGCACCCCGAGCCCGGCGATCCACATCTTCGAGGGCGAGAACGTGTGCATCCAGGCGATCACGCCGATGCACTCGTCAGCGGCGTTGGCCTCCAGCATCACCCGCTTGATCTCGTCCGGCGTGGTGAGCACCGGCTTGGCGACCACCGTCACCGGGATCGAGGCGGCGCCGTCGAGCCCGGCGACGATCTCGGCCGAGTTCCGGGCGACCTGGTCGATCGCCTCGGGGCCGTAGAGGTGCTGGCTGCCGGTGACGAACCACAGTTCCTTGGTTTCCATTGCTTACTGCTCCTTGGGGGACGGCTGCTGGCCGTAGACGTTCTGGTAGCGGTCGTAGAGCTTGTCGATGTCCGCTTGAGGGATCGGCACCGGCTCGCCGAGCTGGCGGGAGATGTGGACGGTGCGCGCCACGTCCTCGGCCATCACCGCGGCCTTGACGGCGGCCTTCGGGTCCTTGCCGATCGTGAACACGCCGTGGTTCTGCATGATCACCGCCGGGGAGCGGTGCCCCGCGAGGGTCTCCACGATGCCCTTGCCGATGGCGTCGGACCCGATGAGCGCGAACGGGCCCAACGGGATCTCGCCGCCGAACTCGTCGGCCATCGCCGTGAGGACGCACGGGATCGGCTCGGCGCGCGCGGCCCAAGCGGTCGCGTAGGGGCTGTGCGTGTGGACCACGCCGCCGACCTCGGGCATCCGCTGGTAGACCTCGTTGTGGCTCTCGGCGTCCGAAGAGGGCGCCAGGTCGCCGGCGAGGACCTCGCCTTCGAGGTCGGTGACGACCATCAGATCGGGCGTGAGGTCGTCGTAGGAGACGCCGCTGGGCTTGATGACGATGAGGTCGGTGCCCGGGACGCGGCCTGAGACGTTCCCGCTGGTCCAGGTGACCAGGCCCCAGCGCAGGAGCTCGGCGTGGAGCGAGCAGACCCGCTCCTTCATCTCCTCGACGGCGGGAGTCGTTCGGAAGGTCATGCGGTTGCTCCTGTTCGGGGAAGCGGGCGGGTCGGAACGGACGGGAGCCTCACTTGGCGGCCTCCGTGGCGATCCGGTGCAGGGTGTGCAGGGCCTTGGAGCCGCCGCGGCCGAAGTGGTCGTGCACTTCCTCGTAGACGGCGTACAGCTCGTCGTAGGCGTCGGCGCGGGCCTGGTCGGGGACGTAGGCGTTGCGTTCGATCTTGCCCATGGCCTCCGAGGCCGCGTAGATGTCCGGGTAGACCCCGGCGGCGACGGCGGCGTGGATGGCCGAGCCGAGGGCCGGGCCCTGCTCGGAGGTGAGCACGGTGATCGGCATGCGCAGCACGTCCGCGTAGGTCTGCATGAGCCACCGGTTCTTCAGCAGGCCGCCGGCGGCGACGAACTCCTCGATCGGGACGCCCGACTTCGTGAGCGTCTCGACGATCATGCGGGTGCCGAAGGCCGTGGCCTCCACCAGCGCGCGGTAGATCTCCTCCGGCTTGGTCTGGAGGCCCAGGCCGAGGATGACACCGTGCAGGTCGTGGTCGACCAGGACCGAGCGGTTGCCCGAGTGCCAGTCGAGCGCGACCAGGCCGTGCGCGCCGACCGGCTGCTCGGCGGCGAGCTCGGTCAGGTACTGGTGGATCGAGACGCCGCGCTTGTCGGCCTCCTCGGCGTAGGAGCCGGGGACGCCGTTCTTGGTGAACCACGCGAAGATGTCGCCCACGCCGGACTGCCCGGCCTCGTAGCCCCACAGGCCCGGGGTGATCCCGTCGCGGACCACGCCGCACATGCCGGGGGCCTCGGTCAGGTGCTCACCGTTGACGACGTGGCAGGTGCTCGTGCCCATGATGGCGACGAGCTTGCCAGGGCCGACGGCCTTGCCGGAGGCGGCCGTGACGTGCGCGTCGACGTTGCCGACGGCGACGACGGTGCCGACGTTCAGGCCCGTCCAGGCGGCGGCCTGCTCGGTGATCTCGCCGGCCTTGTCCCCCAGGCCCGACAGCGGGTGCTCCATCTTGGCGTTGAAGTCGGCGAACTCGGGGTTGAGCGCGGCCAGGTACTCGCGCGAGGGGCGCTTGCCGTCCTGGACGATGCCCTTGTAGCCGGCGGTGCAGACGTTGCGCGTCTCCTGGCCGCACAGCTGCCACACGATCCAGTCGGCGGCTTCGATCCAGCGGTCGGCGCGGGCGTAGACCTCCGGGTCCTCCTCGAGGACCTGCAGGCCCTTGGCGTAGGCCCACTCCGAGGAGATCTTGCCGCCGTAGCGCGGCAGCCACGTCTCGCCGCGCTCGGCCGCGACCGCGTTGATGCGGTCGGCCTGGCCCTGGGCGGCGTGGTGCTTCCACAGCTTCGGCCACGCGTGGGGGCGCTCGGCGAGGTCGTCGAGCTCGCACAGCGGGGTGCCGTCGGCGGTGGTCGGGAGGATCGTGCACGCGGTGAAGTCGGTGGCCACGCCGACCACCTGGTCCGGGCTCACGCCGGATGCCGCCAGCGCGGCGGGGACGGCGTTGCGGAGCACGTCGACCCAGTCCTGGGGCGACTGGAGCGCCCAGCTGCGCGGCAGGCGGACGCCGGAGCCGGGGAGGGTCTCCTCGATGGCGCCGTGGGCGTACACGTGCTCGGCGCTGGCCAGCTCGCGCCCGTCGGCTACGGAAGCGACGACGACCCGTCCGGAGAGGGTGCCGAAGTCGATCCCGATCGCAACGGCATCGTTGTCGCTGCCAGTCATAGCGGCCTCCTAGGGGATGCTCGTTCAACAGAAGTGACCGTTCACATACGCGTGGTCCACCCGCGCGGAACGGCCGTAGGCACACTGGTGGATCCCCCACAACCTAACGCATTCGCAGGTCCGGCACCACCTGCGGTCAGGCGTTCGCCGGAATATTCCGGACATGACGCCCCGTTGCGACCGCCTCCGCGCCTTGGTGAAGGGACCCAGTGTGACGGAAGCGACTCTCCGGGCCGCGGACCAGTGGCCTCACCCCGGGCGGCCGTCCGCGAGGACGGCGGTTACACGGGAAGCCGGCCGGGGTATCCGGCGGTCGGGCCCGGCCGAAGGGCGGCCGGGTGGAGCAGGAAGGACGAGCCAATGGGCAAGCCGGGACAGCAGCAGGAACGACCGGGCTACACCGAGGCGATGACTCCGGAGCCCAAGGACTCCATGGAGGGTTACGAGGGTCGCGGCCTCCTCAAGGACCGCCGGGCGCTCATCACGGGCGGCGACTCCGGGATCGGCCGGGCGGTCGCCGTCGCGTTCGCGAAGGAGGGCGCCGACGTCGCCATCGCCTACCTGGAGGAGCAGGAGGACGCCGAGCGCACCGCCGAACTGGTCGAGGCCGAGCGCCGCCAGTGCGTCCTGCTGCCGGGCGACCTCGGGAACCGCGAGCACTGCCGAGAGGTCGTGGACCAGACGGTCAAGGGCCTCGGCGGGCTCGACGTGCTGGTGAACAACATCGCCTATCAGAAGCCGGCCGAGCGGCCCGAGGACATCAGCGACGAGCAGTGGGAGCACACGTTCAACATCAACATG
This sequence comes from Glycomyces sp. TRM65418, assembly GCF_019710475.1. Classification (GTDB taxonomy): domain Bacteria; phylum Actinomycetota; class Actinomycetes; order Mycobacteriales; family Micromonosporaceae; genus Glycomyces. Next base: position 659,604 of record NZ_JAJFAX010000001.1, read on the forward strand.
CACAGCTTCCACCGGGTGACCAACGCCGCGCTCCCGCACATGGGCGAGGGCAGTGCGATCGTCAACTGCGCGTCGGTGAACGGCCTGCGGGGCAACAAGACCCTCATCGACTACTCGGCGACCAAGGGCGCGATCATCGCCTGGACGTACTCGATGGCGCAGGCGCTCGCGCCGCGCGGCATCCGCGTCAACTGCGTCGCCCCGGGTCCGGTGTGGACGCCGCTGATCCCGTCGACGCTCCCGGAGGACCATGTCGAGGGCTTCGGCGAGCAGGTGCCGATGGGCCGCCCGGCCGAGCCGGACGAACTGGCGCCCTCGTTCGTGTTCCTGGCCGCGAACCGGATGTCGTCGTACATCACCGGCGAGGTCATCGCCGCCCTCGGCGGCGAGACCATGCCGGACTGAGCGTCCCGCGCGTTCGCGCCGCAGCCCGTGTCGGCTGCGGCGCGAAGTCGTGCGGCGTGCGGCGTCCGGCGTCCGGCGTCCGGCGTCCGGCGTCCGGCGTCCGGCGTCCGGCGTCCGGCGTCCGGCGTCCGGCGTCCGGCGTCCGAAGACTGTCGCACCCCTGTGTCGGGGTTGCGACCGGGGGCCGGCGATGTCCGATTCGCCGGGACCCTCCGTTCACCTTCAAGCAGAGGCCGATCCGGACAGGGGCGGACCGGCGGGCCATGGCCCGCCGGTCCGCCCTCGCCGCGTCGCCTCAGCGGTGCATGAAGCGACGCACGCCCTTCTTGCGTCTCCCGCCCACGGCCGAAGAGGCGGAGCCGAGGAGGTCCTTCACCTCGCCCCAGCGGCGGTGGGCGGCCTTCCGCATGGCCTTGCGGCGCTTCGCGGCGGCCTTGGCCGTCGCTCTGCGGCGGCGCTCGCTCGCCTTGATGGCGTCCATCGCGGCCTGCCGGGCGGCGTCCTTCGTGGACTGGCGGTGCCCGCGGGCGATGCCCATCCCCACGATCGCCGCCGTCGCCGCGCCCACCGTCGCGACCGCGACCGTGAACGGGTGGCGGCGCACCGGGGCGAAGGGGCCGTGCGCGTGCGCGGCGTCCGGGTCGATCCCCAGGCGCTCGCGCAGCTGGATCACCGAGGCGTTGACCCGCTCACGGGTCCGCTCGGCGTCCTGGCGGAGGTCGTCCGTGGACTTGCGCTGGTCCGCCTCCGCGTCCTCGATCGCCCAGTCGTGCTGGCGAACGAGGTTCTCCTCCTCCCGAGTCCGGTAATCCGGCGCCATCGGGGGAGAGGGCGCGAATCCGGCGCCCGGCGGAGCCGCCATCGGCGGCGGGACCGTCCAGCCACTGGTCATCGGTCCATCCTCCCTTGCAGGGCCCGGGCGTCGTCCCGGGCGTGTTCCATCGTCTCCTCGGGGACCGGCGGCATGGCTCGACGCAGCATCGACCGGCCGATCAGCGCCATGATGCCCGCGATGATGAACAGCGCGGCACCGACGATGAGGGCCGAAGCCCACGCCGGCATCATGAGCGCCAGCGCCAGGAGCGCCGCCCCCGCGAACGCGGCCCCGCCGTAGACCGCCATCACGCCGGCGACGGCGAACATGCCGCCGCCCGCGGCGCCCTTCTTGGCCTTGTCCGCGACCTCGCGGGCGGCCAGCTGGGCTTCCACGCGGGCCAGGTGCGCCACCTGCGACGTCAGGTCGCCGACGATCGCGCCGACGGAGCGGTCCTGGTCGTCCCAGTCGTGGCGGCCGCGGCCGCCGGTCCAGCCGCGCTTACGGCCCCGATCGGACCATTCTCGTGTGTCGTGGTCGGCATCGGCCCATTCGCCGCGGTGCTCGCGTTCGGCCTCGCGCATCGCCCGGGCCTCGGGGTCGTGTCGAACCTCCATGTCCTCACCTCTCTCCACCGGGCTCAAGAGCGCCGCTTCAGGGCGCGCTCGAGCTCGGCCTTGTTCATCTTGGAACGGCCTTCGATGTTCTTTCGGCGGGCTTCCTCGTAAAGCTGGTCTTTGGTGCGGCCTTTGGGGCCGGAGTGGGACCGCTTGCCGCCTCGCTTCGAGGACGACATGTCCTTCGTCGAAGTGCGGCTCGCCGTCTTGGTCTCGCCCTTGCGGGCGCGTTCCTTGTTGACGGTGCGAGCGGCGATCTCCTCGGCTCGGTCCTCCTCGGTGCCGCGCTCCTTCGCCTGATCTCGGATGTGCCGGTATTGGCGTTCTTCCTTGTCAGTCCAGTGCTGCTGTGGCATGGCCCCTCACCTCCACGGTGTCCGTTTTCGGCCAGGTCCGATGGGGATCGGGTTCCCCGCCCGGCTCGGCGGAAACCTCGCGTACGGGCGCGGCGGCCGTTTCCGGTGGCAGACGGCGGGTACCCGGTCGCGAGCCGAGGGAGGGGACCCATGGAAGACGCCGCACCGGTCGCGAGCAGGCACGAGACGATCCAGATCGGACTGCGGGCGATCCTGCCCGCGTTCGCGGGCGGGGCGGTCAAGCGACGCCGCGTGCCGATGGCGCTGGCCGAGCGCTTCCAGGCCGATCGGGCGGCCATCAGGCTGCTCACGCGCCTGCGGGAGCGGCACGGCCCCGGGCCGCTGCGGCTGCGCGTCCCCAAGCGCTCGGTGGCCGTGGTGCTCGCGCCCGGAGACGTGGGACGGCTGCTGCGGGAATCGCCCGAGCCGTTCACGCCCGACAGCGTGGAGAAGCACGCCGCGTTGGGCAAGTTCCAGCCGCACGGGGTGCTCATCTCGCGCGGGCCCGAGCGGGCCGCGCGCCGCAACTGGAACGAGGCCGTGCTCGAACAGCACCGGCCCTTGCACCACCTCGCCCCGGCACTGCTGCCGGTGCTGAACGAGGAGGTCGACCGGCTCACCGAGACCGTGGACCGGCGGCGCGAACTCGACTGGCGCCGGTTCGATCAGGCGTGGCAGCGGACCGTGCGGCTGCTCGTGTTCGGCGAGCCCGCTCGCGAGGACCGGGAGCTGATCGCCGCCCTCGACTCGCTGCGCCGCAGCGGCAACTGGGCGTATCTCGGCCGCCCGAGGACCCGCGCGCGTGCGGCCTTCGCGGCGCGGCTGCGCCGGGCCCTCGCGGAGGCCGGGCCGGGCACCCTGGCCGAGGCCATCCGCGACGAGGCGTCGAACGGCGCGGTGCATCCCGAAGACCAGGTGGCGCACTGGCTGTTCGCGTTCGACGCGGCCGGGATCGCCGTCGCGCGCACCCTCGCGGTCCTCGCCGTCCACCCCGGACACCGGCTGGCGGCGCTGAACGAGCTGGCCGCCGAGGACCCCGCCGAGCCGGCCGAGCTGCCGTTCCTGCGCGCCTGCGTGCTCGAGTCGCTCCGGCTCTGGCCGACCACGCCGCTGATCCTGCGCGACAGCACCGCCGAGACCCGCTGGGGCGCGACACGCCTCCCCGCGGGCACCTCGTTCGTCGTCTACACGCCGCTGTTCCACCGGGACCCGGCGCGCCCGTACGCCGACCGGTTCGCCCCGGACATCTGGCTCGATGGCACGGCGCGGGAGGACCCCTCGCTCGTCCCGTTCAGCGGCGGGCCCGCGCGCTGCCCCGGCCGGAACCTGGCGCTCTTCTGCGCCACCGGCGCGCTCGCGCGGCTGCTGCGCGAACGCGAGTGGCGCCTGACCTCGCCGAGCCCGCTGTACACCGGCAGGCCGGCCCCGGCGACGTTGGACCACTTCGGCCTGGCGTTCCGTCCCGAGCCGGCCCGGCAGCCGCTGCTCGGCGCCGCCCCGCACGGGGATGCCAACCGGCACAGCACTTCCCGTGCAACAGGCACGCATACTTCCGCGGCCTCCGGGTAGCCACTTTCGGCAAGCGAGGCTTGCGAGGGAATTCCTCCGGTGCGGCGCGGTCGGTAGTAGAGGGCTACCGCGTCGAGTCGGCGGGAAACACACGAGAACGGCGCTCCGGAGAATCCGTCCCGGAGCGCCGTTCCACGTCTCCCCTCAGCGCGCCGCGCCTCGGTTCGTCTCGCCGAAGTCGCCTTCGCCGCGGGCCTCGCTCTCCTTGGGGAGCGTGCGCGGCATCAACAGGCCGAGCAGGAGCACCAGGATGCCCAAGCCCAGGTGCAGCAGTGCGATCGGCCAGTTCGAGGGCAGGAAGTCCGCGGTGGAGGAGTCCGGGACGATGAGGCCGTACAGGCCCAGGAGGGCGAAGAACACCCCGCCGGTGATCAGGTACCGCACCGAGGCGCCCACCATCCAGCCCATGATCAGACCGGTCACGCCGTAGACGAGGTGGAGGAGGTTGGTGAGGACCGAGACTTCGAAGACCCCGAAGAGCTCGGCGGTCGTGTCGTTCCCCGCGAAGCTGATCCCCGAGAAGCCCGGGGTGAACAGCGGGATGAAGCCCATCACGCCGAGGAGGAGGAAGAGCCATCCCGCCGCGGTCGCGCCCTGCTGGACGGCGGTGGTGCGGCGGCGCTCGGGTTCCCACCAATGGTGGCCGGTGGTGGATCTCGGTTGCTCCTTCATCGTTCCCTCCCGTGGTTCGCCGGAGTAGAAGCGCACCGCCGCGCCCGCGTATGGGCATCCAATCGGGCGAGACGGCGCGCCGCGAGCCACTCGGACCCGCAGCGGAGGGATACCCCTCAGGACCGCCGCGACACCCGGTTTCGCGCCCCTGCCCGGGGGTAGCCCACGCATTCAGGAGCCTGAACCCGTGAACCCCAGCAGGAGGAGCCGTGAGCGTCATCGAGGCACGCACCAGCGAGATCGCCGAACTCGGGCAGCAGTTGCGGGTGGACGCGGTGCGGGCGTCGGCCCGGGCCGGCTCGGGGCACCCCACCTCGTCCATGTCCGCCGCCGACCTCATGGCCGCACTGCTGGCCGGACACCTGCACTACGACTTCGAGCACCCGCACCTGCCGGGGAACGACCGGCTCGTGTTCTCCAAGGGACACGCCTCGCCGCTGCTGTACGCGATGCTGCACGCGGCGGGCGTCATCGACGAGGAGCATCTGCTCACCTACCGCCGGCTCGGTTCGGACCTGGAAGGGCACCCCACGCCGCGACTGCCGTGGGTCGACGTCGCCACGGGCTCCCTCGGGCAGGGGCTCCCGATCGGCGTCGGCATGGCGCTCGGGGCCCGCCTCACCGGCTCGCCCGCCCGGGTGTGGGTACTGTGCGGGGACGGCGAGATCGCCGAGGGCTCCGTGTGGGAGGCCTTCGCGGCCGCCGACGACTTCGGCCTCGGGAACCTGTGCGCGATCATCGACGTCAACCGGCTCGGCCAGACCGGGCCCACCCGCTACGGATGGGACACCACCAAGTACGCCGCCCAGATCGGCTCCTTCGGCTGGCAGGTCATCGAGATCGACGGCCACGACCCGGCTCAGATCGACCGGGCGTACGCCCAGGCCGAGGCCGAGAACTCCCGGCCGACCGCGATCCTGGCGCGCACCAAGAAGGGCAAGGGCGTCGCCGCCGCCGAGGACAAGGAGGGCCTGCACGGCAAGCCGCTCGACGAGGCCGAGAAGGCCGTCGTCGAGCTGGGGGGCGTCCGCGACGCCCGCGTCCAGGTCAAGGGACCGCGGTCGAGCGAGCCGCTGCCGGCGCGCCCCGCGCAGCCCGTCACCCTGCCGTCGTTCCCGGTCGGCACCAGCGCGGCCACCAGGGACGGCTTCGGCGCGGCCCTGGAAGCGCTCGGCGAGGCCAACCCGAACGTGGTGGTCGTCGACGGCGAGGTCGCCGACTCCACCCGGACGGCCGAGTTCGCGAAGGCCTTCCCGAACCGCTTCTTCGAGTGCTACATCGCCGAGCAGCAGATGATCGGCACGGCCGTGGGGCTGCAGACGCAGGGGTGGATCCCCTACGCCTCCACGTTCGCCGCGTTCCTCACCCGAGCGCAGGACTTCCTGCGCATGGCCGCCATCAGCGGCGCGGACCTGCGCGTCGTGGGCTCGCACGCGGGCGTCTCGATCGGCCAGGACGGGCCGAGCCAGATGGGCCTCGAAGACCTCGCCATGATGCGCCTGCTGTGGCGCAGCGTGGTGCTGTACCCGTGCGACGCCAACCAGTGCGCGCAGCTGACGGCCACCATGGCCGAGCTGCCGGGCATCAGCTACCTGCGGACGACGCGCGCCGAGACGCCGGTGATCTACCGGTCCGACGAGCAGTTCCCCGTGGGCGGCAGCCGCACGCTCGTCAGCTCGCCGCACGACAAGGTCACGATCGTCGCCGCCGGGATCACCGTCTCGGAGAGCCTGACCGCCGCCGAGCGCCTCGCGGACGAGGGCATCCCGGTGCGCGTCATCGACGCCTACTCGGTCAAGCCGCTCGACGCCGCGACGATCCGCCAGGCCGCCGCCGACACCGGCCGCCTGCTCACCGTCGAGGACCACTGGCCCGTCGGCGGGCTCGGCGACGCCGTCCTCGAAGCCGTCGCCGGGCAGGTCCCCGACATGCGGTACACGAAGCTCGCCGTCCGCGGCATGCCCGGCTCCGCCGGGACGAAGGAGCAGCTCGCCAACGCCGGCATCGACGCGGCCGCGATCATTCGGGCCGCGCAGCGCCTGGTCCCGTGAGAAGTGGCGTAATCCCTGCGAACGCTGGGTACCCGAACGATACTCATGGGGACGGCGCGATGAAGGAGCAGTGACGCGATGAAGGAGAGGAACAGCATGGCGACCGCACGCGATCTGATGCACCCGGGCGTGACCTGCGTGCAGAGCAACGACACCGCCGGGAACGCGGCGCGGCTCATGGCCGAGCTGGACGTCGGCGCGCTGCCGATCTGCGGCGCCGAGGACAACAAGATCAAGGGCATGGTCACCGACAGGGACCTCGTGCTCGAGGTCATGGCCACCGGCCAGGACCCGGAGACGTTCACCGTCGACCGGCTCCCTCAAGGCCACCTGATCCTCGCGGACGCGAACGAGGACGCCGAGAACGTCATCGCCAAGATGAAGGAGCACCAGATCAACCGGGTGCCCGTCATCGACGAGGGCAGGCTCGTCGGCATCATCTCGATCAGGGACGTCTCGCTCCGGATGCCGCAGTCGGTCACCGGGGACGTCGTGGACTCGATCAAGTCCTGACATCGGCCCCAGGGCCCGAAGACCACCGGGGGGTGGAGCGCCGTCGCGGCATCGCCGCGGCGGCGCTGTCTTCGTGCGCACCGCCTGGCCGACCGCTCCCCGATGGACGCCTGCTCGTGGAGGACCGCTTCACGCGGCCGTGCCGTGCCGCAGCATCTCGGCGGCGTGGCGCAGGTCCACGAGGAACTCCGCGAACGCGTCCCTGCGGTCGGATTCGCGCAGCCGCGCCACCGATTCCGGCCGCATGGTCACCATGACCCGCAGGTTCCGGCGCAGCTCGGGCGCGGCCAGGAGGTGGACCACGCCGCGGTGGGCGCTCACCTGGAACTCGGCCCCGAGCAGCGAGTGCGCCGCCGTCCCGCCCAGGCAGATCACGAGTTCCGGGTCGATCGTGTTCAACTCGGCGAGCAGCCACGGCCGGCAGGCCTCCCGCTCGCCGCGGGAGGGCTTGAGCCGCACCCGACGCCCGACCGACGCACCGTGCGTCGTGGTCCCGACCCGCACGAACTTGTAATGCTTGACCGCATAGGTCCGGTACACCTGGGCGGGGTCGATCCCGGCCTGTTCGAGCGCGCCGTCGAGCAGCTCCCCCGCCTCGTCGGCGTACGGCCTGCCCTCGTGGTCCTCGACCGAGCCGGGCTGCTCCCCCACGACGACGACCCGGGACCGCTCGTCGCCCGCCCCGAACACGGTCCGCTCGGCGGCCTGGAACAGGGGGCAGCCCTCGCAGTCCGAGGCGGCCTCCCGCAGTCGTTCCAGGCCGCCCGCCGGCGGCACGAAGCGCTGGGCGCCCGTGGTCCGCGTCGTCATGTCGGTCCTCCTCGGTCTCACGTGGAGAGACGAGTACCCGCGTTTGCCCAGCACTACCCCGGGTACGCCCCACCGACCGCACCGAGCCGATCACATCTGGAGGACCGATGGCGGCTGCCGAGCAGAACACCGACCTGATCGAAGTGATCCTCAAGGACCACCGCGAAGTCGAGGCGGCCTTCGTGGAACTGGAAGAGCGCACCGGAGATCCCCGGGCCCGCAAGGACCTCGTCGACCACGTGATCGCCGAGCTGGTCCGCCACTCCGTGGCCGAGGAGCAGTTCATGTACCCCGCGGCGAGGTCGCGCCTGCCCGACGGCGACGACATCGTCGACCACGAGCTCCAGGAGCACGCCGAGGCCGAAGAGGTCATGAAGCGGCTCGAAGGGCTCGGCCCCGACGACCCGCAGTTCGAGCCGCTCCTCAAGCAGCTCATGGACGACATCCGCCACCACATCTCCGAGGAGGAGGGCGATCTGCTGCCGCGGCTCAAGGCGGCCTGTGACCGCAAGGAACTCCAAGAGCTCGGGCACAAGGTCGCGGTGGCCAAGGAGTTCGCGCCGACCCGGCCCCACCCGCACGCCCCCGACACGCCGCCGGGGAACCTCATCCTCGGCCCCGGCGTGGGCTTCATCGACAAGATCCGCGACACTCTGAGCCATCGCGAAGTCTGATACGCGAACCGGAGCGGCGGGCCCTTCGGCCCGCCGCTCCGGCGTGGTGCTCCGTATGTGTCGTCAATGTGCTCCGCCGGTTCCCCGCGGGCCGCGTGAACGGCGTCAGCGGAGGATCGGCACCGGGCAATCGGTCCTCATCAGACGGATGACTGTTCCAGTCCGTCCCGCAGGTCCTCCAAGGTGCGGTGGAGGAGCCGGGAGACGTGCATCTGGGAGATGCCCACTTCCTCGGCGATCTGCGTCTGCGTCATGTCGCCGTAGTACCGCAGCGCCAGAATCTTGCGCTCCCGCTGCGGCAGCTCCTGAATGAGCGGCACCAGCGACTCGTGGTTCTCCACGAGTTCGAGCGCGGCGTCCTCCTCGCCCACGGACTCGGCGAGCGTCGTGCGCTCCTCGTCCGCGAACGGCGGCTCGTCGAGGGAGACCGCACGGTAGGCCTGCCGGGCCTCGTAGCCCTCCTGCACCTCCTCGACGGTGATGCCGAGGTGCTCGGCCATCTCCTCGTCGGTCGGCGGCCGACCCAGCCGCTGCGAGAGCTCGCCGCCTGCCTGGTTCAGCGAGATGCGCAGTTCTTGGAGGCGACGCGGCACGCGCATCGGCCAGCTCGTGTCGCGGAAGTGCCGGCGCACTTCGCCCATGACCGTCGGAACCGCATAGGAGAGGAACTCCGCCCCCTGGTCGGGGTCGAAGCGGTCGACCGCGTGGATGAGGCCCACCGAAGCGACCTGCACGAGGTCGTCCTTGGCGATGCCCTTGCCGGCGAATCGCTGCGCGATGTGCTCGGCCAGCGGGAGGTGCCCGGTGACCAGTCGTTCTCGGATCTCCGCTCGTCGCGGATCGCCCTCGTCGTACGAGGCCATCTCGCGGAACAGCGGGGCCAAGTGGCCGTATTCGTCCGAACCTTGGCGCTTGCCTTCTGATCTTTTGTCTGCCATGCGATCGCCCTCCTGCCCTAGTGGACATCGGTTGAAGCATGTTGCCCCTTTCGGAGCCTGACGCTTCTCATTGTAGGACTGTTTGCGGGCTGCGGGCAAGAATGAAGAGGTAAATTCCGGGAGGCAAAGGGGACATCGTAACTTTGCGGGACACATACCCCGATATGTTGTTATAACAGGTCATGAGGATGCCCATTCGAGGCCATACCTAAACCTCCAGCTGTGCCGCCCGTCACTGTTATCTGCAACATCGTTGGGGCGCAAGGCCAACGATCAGATGCCGGTCGTCTCGCGGTACTCGCCCCACTCCTCGCGCAGGGTGCCGCAGATCTCCCCCAGCGTCGCCTCGGCGCGCGCCGCCGCCAGGATCGGCTCCACGAGGTTCGCGGTGCCCCGCGAAGCGTCGCGGATGTCGGCCAGCGCGCGCTCGACGGCGGCGTTGTCGCGGGTCGAGCGCCGTTCGGCGAGCACGGCCCGCTGCCCCTGCTCGATGTCGCCGGAGATGCGGAGGATCTCCAGTTCGGGCGTGACGGTGTCGTGGAGCTCGGTGACGCCGACGATGTGCTTGGTGCCGTCCTCCAGCTGCCGCTGGTAGGTGAAGGCGGCCTCGGCGATCTCGGCGTTGAACCAGCCCTCCTCGATGCCGCGGAGGATGCCGGAGGTGACGGGGCCGATCTCGTGGCGGCGCTCGCCGGCGGCCTCGGCGCTCATCACCTCGCGCGCGACGGCGGCGGGGTCGTCCCCCGACTCGCCGCCGAGGGCGAGGATCTGGAGGAAGAGCTGTTCGGCCTCGGCCTCGACGCGGTCGGTGAGGGCCTCGACGTACCAGGAGCCGCCGAGCGGGTCGGCGACGTTGACGACGCCGGTCTCGTCGCGCAGCACCGCCTGGGTGCGCAGGGCGATCTCGGCGGCCTGGTCGGTCGGGAGGGCGAGGGTCTCGTCGAGTGCGTTGGTGTGCAAGGAGTTCGTGCCGCCGAGGATCGCGGCGAGCGCTTCGACGGCGGTGCGCACGACGTTGTTGTAGGGCTGCTGCGCGGTGAGGGAGACGCCGGCGGTCTGGGTGTGGAAGCGGAGCCACTGGGCGCGGTCGGTCTGGGCGCCGTAGACGTCGCGCATCCACTTGGCCCAGATCCGGCGGGCGGCGCGGAACTTGGCGATCTCCTCGAAGAAGTCGAGGTGCGCGTCGAAGAAGAACGAGAGGCCGGGCGCGAAGCGGTCGACGTCGAGCCCGCGCGAGAGACCGAGCTCCACATAGGAGAAGCCGTCGGCGAGGGTGAACGCGAGTTCCTGCGCGGCGGTGGACCCGGCCTCACGGATGTGGTAGCCGGAGACCGAGAGCGGCTTGTAGCGCGGGAGGTGCTCGGCGCAGTAGGCCATGAGGTCGCCGATGAGGCGCAAGTGCGGCTCGGGCGGGAACAGCCACTCCTTCTGGGCGATGTACTCCTTGTGGATGTCCGTCTGGAGCGTGCCGTCGAGCTTGCCGATGTCGACGCCCTGGCGTTCGGCCGCGGCGAGGTACATGCAGAAGATGGGCACCGCGGGACCGGAGATGGTCATCGACGTGGTGACGGCGCCGAGGTCGATGCCGTCGAAGAGGCGGTCCATGTCGGCCGTGGAGTCGATGGCGACGCCGCAGTGGCCGACCTCGCCGAGCGCGGCGGGCTCGTCGGAGTCACGGCCCATGAGGGTGGGCATGTCGAAGGCGACGGAGAGGCCGCCGCCGCCCGCGCCGAGGAGCATCTTGTAGCGGGCGTTGGTCTGCTCGGCGTTGCCGAAGCCGGAGAACTGGCGGATGGTCCAGGCCCGGCCGCGGTAGCCGGTCGGGTAGAGCCCGCGGGTGAAGGGGTACTCGCCGGGCCAGCCGATGCGGTCCATGCGGGGGTCGGCGACGCCTTCGGGCGGACCGTAGACCGGTTCGGTCTCCAGTCCCGAGAGCGTCGTGAAGTCGGCTTCGCGTTTGGCGGCCGACGCGTAGCGCTTGGCCCAACGCTCACGTCCTTGGGCGATCGACTCAGCGTCCACGGTGACACCTCACTTTTGGCTCGGCTGGTTTACGGCTCGCAAGCAGTGCCATGACTGCTCGGTGGAAGCCACGGTCCGACTCACGCCCCATACTACTGAACGATCGTTCAGGCGCACAGGATCGCAAGCGCCTTCCGCGCGGTCTTGTGCCTCCGGGAGCGCGACCTCGGGGCCGGGGCCCGGCAGGGCCGTGTTCGGGAGCCCCGAGCCGTCGATCGGCGAAGCCGACGCTGCGTCGGCTTCGCGCGCGGTGCCGCAGGGCATCGGCGGATGCCTGCGGGCCGTCAGTCCCGCCAGGCGCGGAAGGCCTCCAACTCCACGGCCACCATCTGGCCGGGGTGGAACAGGCCGTTCACGATGACGACCGTGGCGGTCGGCTTGACGACGCCGAAGAACTCGCCGTGGACGCGGCCCACCGGGTCGGCGTGGACCGGGTCGGTGACATAGAGGCGGGAGCGCACCACGTCCGAGACTCCGGCTCCGGCGTGGACCATCGCGTCCAGCGCGGTCCGGAAGGCCTCGCGCGCCTGACCGGCGGCGTCGCCCGCCAGATGCGGCCGCGCCTCCACGTCGGCCGTGCAGGCGCTGGTCACGACCAGCGGCCCCACCGCGACGGCGCGCGAGTAGCCGTAGAGCTGCGCCCATGGCCCGGTCTCCGGTACCCGTTCGACCAACGCCATGCGCGCCTCCCCGTGGTTACAGTCCCTGCAACAGGTTCAACGCCTCAGCGACCGTGAAGTTACGCTCGTACAGCGCGGTTCCCACGATCGCGCCTTCCACGCCCATCCCCGTCAGGCCCGCCAGCGCGCGGAGGTCTGCAAGCGAGGACACCCCGCCCGAGGCGATCACGGGCTTGTCGGTGGCCTCGCAGACCGAACGCAGCAGGTCGAGGTTCGGGCCCGAGAGCATCCCGTCGCTGTTCACGTCGGTCACGACGTACCGCTCGCATCCCGCGCGCTCCAGGCGCTCGAGGGTCTCGAAGAGCTCCCCGCCCTCGCGGGTCCAGCCGCGTGCGGCGAGGCGCCCGCCCTTGACGTCGAGGCCGATGGCGACGCGGTCGCCGTATTCGCCGCAGACGCGGTCGCACCACTCGGGGTGCTCGAGCGCGGCGGTGCCGATGTTGACGCGGCGGGCCCCGGAGTCCAAGGCCCGCTTGAGGGTCTCGTCGTCGCGGATGCCGCCGGAGACCTCCACCTGCATGTCGACCTTGGACACGACCTCGGCGAGCAGCTCGTGGTTGGTGCCGCGCCCGAAGGCCGCGTCGAGGTCCACGAGGTGCAGCCATTCGGCGCCCTGGCGCTGCCATTCGAGGGCCGCTTCGAGCGGGTCCCCGTACTGCTTGCCGGAGCCCGCGACGCCCTGGACGAGTTGGACGGCCTTGCCGCCGGTGACGTCGACGGCGGGCAGAAGTTGGAGTCGGCTCATTTCAATCCCTTGATCCAGTTGGACAGCAGCGCGTACCCGGCGTCGCCGGACTTCTCGGGGTGGAACTGGGTCGCGGCCACGGAGCCGCGTTCCACGGCGGCGACGAACGGCTCGTCGTGGGAGCAGATCGCGGCCAGCGCGCCCGGCGGCACGGTCTTGGCGGCGTAGGAGTGCACGAAGTAGAAGCGCTCGGCGGGGTCGACGCCCGCGAACAGGCGCATCCCCTCGGCGGCCTCGACGGTGTTCCAGCCCATGTGCGGGATGCGCTGGGCCGCGAGGAGTTCCACGCGGCCTTCGAAGACGCCGACGCCGCGCGTGCGCACGCCGTGCTCGATGCCCTCTTCGAAGAGCACCTGCTCGCCGACGCAGATGCCGAGCACGGGCGCCTCGGCGGCGGCGCGTTCGCGGATCACGGTGTCGAGGCCGTGCTCGAGGACGCCCTCCATGCAGGCGGCGTAGGCGCCCACGCCGGGCACGACGAGGCCGTCGGCGCGGCGGGCGGCGTCGAGGTCGCCGGTGAGCGTCACGTCGCCGCCGGCGCGCTGCAGGGCGCGGAAGGCGGAGCGGAGGTTCCCCGAGCCGTAGTCGAACAGGGCCACCGTAGGTCGGCGGGAGCTCCGCTGGGCGGGGCGACGGGCGTGGGCCTGGGTCACGACGGTCTCCTACCCGTAGATCATGTAGACGCCGCCGAGGAAGGCGGCGAGCGCCACCACCGCGACGGCGATCGAGGCGGCGTACTTCTCGCTCTTGCGCAGGCTCAGGGAGCCGCCGAGGAGGATCCCGGCGACCGCCATGAGCAGGATCGGCCCGGCGTAGCTCACAGCACGCCCTTGGTCGAGGGGATGTCGGTGCCGTCGACGCGGGTGGCGTACTTCAGCGCCCGGGCGAGGGCCTTGAACTGGGCCTCGATCACGTGGTGCGCGTCGGGCTTCTGGCCCGGGTTCGCGGCGCGGAGCACGGTGACGTGCAGGCAGATCCGCGCGTGGTACGCGAAGGACTCGAGGATGTGGCGGGTCATCGAGGTCGGGTAGTCGGTGTTGATCATCGGCGCGATGTCCATCGGCTCCTCGTGGACCATGTACGGGCGGCCCGAGAGGTCCACGACGGCGCGCGCGAGCACCTCGTCGAGCGGCACGGAGGCGTCCGCGAAGCGGACGATGCCGGCCTTGTCCCCCATGGCCTCGGCGAAGGCCTGGCCCAGGGCGATCGCGGTGTCCTCCATGGTGTGGTGGGCGTCGATGTGCAGGTCGCCCTTGACGGCGATCTTGAGGTCGAAGCCGCCGTGCTTGCCGAGCTGGTGGAGCATGTGGTCGTAGAAGCCGACGCCGGTGGCGATGTCGACGACCTTCTCGGCGCCGTCGAGGTCGACGTAGACGTCGACGCTGGTCTCGCCGGTGGTGCGGACGATGTGCGCGGTGCGGCTCACGGTTGTTGCTCCTGTTGCAGTTCGGTGGCGCTGTCGAACAGTTCGGGTCGTTGCTCCATCGCGGTGTCGAACGCGTCGAGGACCGCGGTGGTCTCCTCCTCGGTCCCGGCGGTGATCCGCAGCCGGCCGGGGAGGCCGACGTCGCGGATGAGGACGCCCTGGTCGAGGATCGCGCGCCATACGGCCGCCGCGTCGCGCAGGCCGCCGACGAGCACGAAGTTCGCGTCGGAGTCGGCGACGGGCAGTCCCTTGGCGCGCAGGTTCTTCACGATGCGGTCGCGCTGGTGCTTGAGTTCGTCCACCTCGGCCTGGAGCTGCGGCGCGCAGGCGAGCGCGCCGCGGGCGGCGGCCTGGGTGATGCTCGAGAGGTGGTACGGCAGGCGGACCAGGAGCAGCTTCTCGACCAGTTCGGGGTCGGCGGCGAGGTAGCCGACGCGGGCGCCGGCGAACGCGAAGGCCTTGCTCATGGTGCGGGTGACCACGAGGCGCCGTCGGCCCTCCAGGCGGTTCAGGGCGGTCGAGCGCGGGTCGCGGGCGAACTCGGCGTAGGCCTCGTCGACGATCACGATGCCGCGGGCGGCCTCGTAGGCGGCGTCGATGACGTCGGCGTCGAGCGCGGTCCCGGTCGGGTTGTTCGGCGAGACCAGGAAGACCAGGTCGGGGTCGTGCTCGACGACGGCCTCGCGCACGTAGGCGGGGCTGAGCGTGTAGTCGGCCTCGCGCCCGGCGTCCACGAACGCGGTGCCGGTGCCGCGGGCGAGCAGCGGGTGCATCGAGTACGAGGGCATGAAGCCCAGCACGGTGCGGCCCGGTCCGCCGAAGGCCTGGAGCAGCTGCTGCAGGATCTCGTTGGAGCCGTTGGCGGCCCACACGTGGTCGGCGGTGAGGCCGTGGCCCAGATACGACGCCAGATCCGTTCGCAGCGCCACGGCGTCGCGGTCGGGGTAGCGGTTGAGGCCACGCAGCTCTCGCCCGATGAACTCGGCCACGACGGCGGCCACGTCCTCGGGGATCGCGTAGGCGTTCTCGTTGGTGTTCAGCTGGACCGGGACGTCGAGTTGCGGTGCCCCGTAAGGCGACTGGCCGCGAAGGTCGTCGCGGAGCAGGGACTCGATCTCGCTCTCCCGGCCGCGAGTGGACTCGGTGCTCATTTCGCCTCGAATCGGGCCGCGACGGCTTCGCCGTGGGAAGGGAGGTCCTCGGAGTTCGCGAACGCGACGACGTCCGCCGCGACGACTTCGAGGGCCTCGCGCGAGTAGTCGATGATGTGGACGCCGCGAAGGAACGTGTGCACGCTGAGCCCGGCCGAGTGGCGGGCGCACCCGCCGGTCGGGAGGACGTGGTTGGACCCGGCGCAGTAGTCGCCGAGGGAGACCGGCGAGTACGCGCCGACGAAGATCGCCCCCGCGTTGCGGATGCGCAGGGCCACCTCGCGGGCGTTCGCGGTCTGGATCTCCAGGTGCTCGGCAGCGTAGGCGTCCGCGACGACGACGGCCTCGTCGATCCCGGAGACGAGGATCGTTCCGGACTGCTCCCCCGCCAGGGCGGTCAGGATGCGCTCGGCGTGCCGCGTCTCGGGCGCACGGCGCTCGAGCTCGGCGTCGACGGCGTCGGCCAGCTCGGGCGAGTCGGTGATGAGCACCGAGGCGGCGGCCGGGTCGTGCTCGGCCTGGCTGATGAGGTCGACCGCGACGTGGGCCGGGTCGGCGGTCGCGTCGGCGATGACGGCGATCTCGGTGGTCCCCGCCTCGGCGTCGATGCCGACGAGGCCGCGCACGGCCCGCTTGGCGGCGGTGACGTAGATGTTCCCCGGGCCCGTGATCATGTCCACGGGCTCGCACTCCTCGGTCCCGTAGGTGAACATGCCGATGGCGGCGGGGCCGCCGACGGCGTACACCTCGTCGATGCCGAGCAGCCCGGCGACCGCGAGGATGCCCTGGTCGGGCAGGCCGCCGTTGGTCTTCTGCGCCGGGGAGGCGAGCGCGATCGAGCCGACGCCGGCGATCTGGGCCGGGACGGCGTTCATGATCACGGAGGAGGCGAGCACGGCGAGACCGCCGGGCGCGTACAGGCCGACGCGGCCCACGGGCAGGTACCGCTCGGTGACGGTGCCGCCGGGGGCGACCTCGGTGACGACCTCGGGGAGGCGCTGGGCCTCGTGAGCGAGGCGCACCCGGTCGATCGCGGTCCGGTAGGCGCGGCGCAGGTCCGGGTCGAGTTCGTCGACGGCGGTCTTGATCGCGGCGTCGGGTACGCGCAGGTGCTCCAGGCGCACGCCGTCGAAGCGCTCGACGATCTCCACGACCGCGGCGGTCCCGCGATGGGCGATGTCGTCGATGAGCGGTTGGACCGAGCGCAGGGCTTCGGTGACGTCGAAGGCCGCGCGCGGCATCAGTTCCCGCAGCGCGCGGGACTGGTAGCCGGCTACTTCTCCTGAAAGGTCGATGCGTCTGAGCACGGTCCAAGCGTAGTCACCCGCTTGTCCAGCTCAAAAGGCATACCGCTATTCGGGAGCGTCCGTTCGAAGACTGGGCCGACGTGACCAACCTGCGCAGACGGTGTAAGTGAAGGTCGCGGCGAGCGCCATGACGGCGAGGGCCCCGAGCTGGAGGAATCCGAGGGCCTCTGTGAAGTTGCCGACCTGTATGGCGCGCCACGCGGCGGCGGGGTCGAGCTCGACGAACAGCACCGACGGCGGCCGCCACATGTGCGAGCCCACGGGGGCGCGCTCCACGGCGTCCCAGAACTGCTGCCACTCGTGCGCGCCGATCTTCCAGGCCACGACCTGGCATGCGATCGAGCCGATGACCAGGCCGAGGAGGACGATCGGGCCGCGGCTGCGGCTCATGGCGCCCCAGGCGAGGGCCGCGGCGACGATGCCGAAGACCAGGCCGATCGCGGCGAAGATGAGATCGCCCTCGACGAACTGGCGGGGATAGGTCTCCACGGAGGCCCAGCCGCCGTCGAGGACCACGTACTCGACGCGGGGCGTGACGATCTGCCAGAGCATCGCGAACGGCAACCCCAGGGCGGTGAGGATCACGGCGAGGATTCCCGAGGCGAGCAGATCGCGCCCGACGGTCCGTTCGGAGCGGCCGCGGCGGCCGGAGACGTGCGAATCGTAAGTGGTGCCCCGGCGCGGCGCCACGGCCGCGCCGGACCGGTCCGCGCGGTCGTCCGGGCGGAGGTCCACGGTGCCCTCCGCGTCGTCGGCACGGAGATCGACGGTGTGATCCCCGTCCTCCGGACGGAGGTTCACGGTGCGCTCGGCGTCGTCTGTCACGCCTGGAATCCTGCCACAGCGGTGCACGCCTCCGATAGGGATGTGCACGGGCGGTCGGTGCGTACGGCGCTCGTTACAGCCCGTCGACGATCGTCGCGGCGGCCTCGAACCAGGCCGCGCGGGTCTCCGGACGCAGCGCCGAGAACTCGATCTTCGCTCCCGGCTCCAGTGACGGGTCGTACGGGACGACCGCGCAGGCGCGGGTGCGCTGCGCGAAATGCCGCTGGAGGTCGTTCAGGAGCGGCCCCGGATTCGGCGTCGGCATCGACAGCAGCGTCACCGCGTTCTTGACGAGCTCGCCGTAACCGCCCTCTTCGAGGTGGTCGAGCATCCAGTCCGCGGAGAACGCCGCGTCCTCGCGCGGCACCGTGGTGACCACGAGCCGGTCGACCGAGGAGACCACGGTGCGCCAGTTCGGCGACTCGACGTTGTTGCCGGTGTCGATGCAGACGAGGTTGTGCGTGCGGGTGAGGATGTCGAGCACCCGCAGCACGGTGGTCGGGTCGAGGCGGCGCTGCAGCTTCGGGTCCTCGTCGCCGGCGAGCACGTCGAAGGAGCCGTCGGAGGAGTGGCGCAGGAACTCGTCGAGGTGCTCGGGCAGGTGGACGCCGGCGGCCTCGACCTGGTCGAGGTGCTCCACGAGGTGGCGGATGGTGCGGCCGTGGCGGGCCGACCCGGCCCGCAGGCCGAGGGTGCCGCGCAGTTCGTTGTCGTCCCAGGCGATCACGCCGCCGCCGCGGGCGGTGCCCATCGCGGCCGCGGACAGCACCGTGGCGGTGGTCTTGTGGACGCCGCCTTTCGGGTTGATGAAGGCGATGACGCGGCTGCGGCCCAGGTCGCGGCGGAGGCGCTGGAGCGCGACCGGACTGGGCTCGGCGTACTGCGGCCGCTGCCGCGGCTGCGGCGGGAGGCCCTGCTGCACCGGCGCGCGCAGCTGCGCCGGGCTCGGCGGGGTCTGCGTGGCGACGGGAGGACGGCGGCCGGCGGTGGGCACCGAATAGTGCGCCTGGCCCGGCGGCGGCCCGACGGGCGGCGAGGGCGGATAGGACTCGCGCGGCGGAGGCGTCGGGGTCTGCTGGGCACCGCCGGCGCGGCCGCGGCCGCGACCCAGGAGCTTCTGCCACCTCGACCCGTCGGATCGGTCGTTGTTCCAAGCTTCGGGCGTGTTCATGCGCAACCTCCTCTCGGGCGGACCAATCTGCGGCTCGCGCCATCGCGACTTCCGCGAGCCATGAGCCGGACTCGGTCACCCCGAGTCGACTCGATCTTCGCCACCCCGACCGGAATCCATTACCACCCGCGACTATTAGAACACAACGATCCCTCAAGGCCCGTTGCGAATCGCGGGCCGAGACGACCCGGGGGTGAGGTGTGCGTTACGCCCGCCGCGACAGTGCCGCGGACGCTGCATCGAAGTCTAGTGGAAGTTCCAGCCTAGTGCCTTCTCAAGCGTCCGACCGCAGCCGCGCCAAGGCCGTGTCGAGGTCTTCGGGGTAATCACTCGTGAAGGTGACCGGCCGGCCCGTCGCCGGGTGCGCGAACTCGAGCCGGTACGCGTGCAGCCACTGCCTGGTCAATCCGAGCCGCTCGGCCAGGGTAGGGTCCGCGCCGTACGTCAGGTCGCCCGCGAGCGGGTGGCCGAGAGCGGCCATGTGGACTCGGATCTGGTGGGTCCGGCCGGTCTCCAGGCCGATGTCCAAGAGGGACGCGCCCGGGAAGACCTCGATCGTGTCGTAGTGGGTGACGCTGGGCTTGCCGTCGGCCACGACCGCCCACTTGTAGTCGTGGCGCGGATGCCGCCCGATCGGCGCGTCCACCGTCCCCGACAGCGGGTCGGGGTGCCCCTGCGCCACGGCCCGGTACCGCTTCGCGACCCGGCGCTCCTTGAAGGCGCGCTTGAGCTCCGAATAGGCGGACTCGCTCTTGGCGACCACCATCAGGCCCGAGGTGCCCACGTCCAGGCGGTGCACGATGCCCTGGCGCTCGTCCGGGCCGTGGCTGGAGACCCGGTACCCGGCGGCGGCGAGCCCGCCGGTGACGGTGGGGCCCGACCAGCCCGGGCTCGGGTGCGCGGCCACGCCCACGGGCTTGGACACCACCACGATGTCGTCGTCGTCGAAGACCACGTCGAGGCCCTCGACCGGCTCGGCGGCCTGGACGCGCACGTCCTCCGGCGGCGGCGGGAGCACCACTTCGAGCCAGGCGCCGGCGGTCACCCGCTCGGACTTGGTGGCGCACGGGGCGCCGTCGACGAGCACCTCCCCCGCCGCGACCAGCTCGGCGGCCACGGTGCGGGACAGGCCCAGCAGGCGCGAGACGACCTGGTCGATGCGCTGTCCCTCGAAGCCCTCGGGGATCGGCAGCGAGCGGGTCTGCCGCGCGGCGAGATCGCTCATGCCGCGACCTCCTTCGCGCTGCTCTTGCGGGATTCGGGCGAGAAGCCGTGGCCCGTCAGCTCCAGCAGCACGATGAGCACCACGCCGCAGCACAGCGCCGAGTCGGCGATGTTGAAGATCGGGAAGACCTCCGCGTACGGCGCGAAGACGCTGATGAAGTCCACGACGTGGCCGTGCGCGAACCCCGGCTCGCGGAAGTACCGGTCGATGAGGTTCCCGGCCGCGCCGCCGAGCACCAGCCCGATCGCGATCGACCAGGCCGGATAGACGATCCTGCGCGAGAGGACGATCAGGAAGACCACCACCGCCGAGGCGATGACCGTGAAGATCCACGTGTAGTCCGCGCCGAGGCTGAAGGCCGCGCCCGAGTTCCAGGTGAGGCTCAGGTAGACGAGTCCCCCGAGGATCCGCACCGGCTCCCGCGGGTCCAGGTTCGCCTCGGCCAAGGCCTTGGTCCACTGGTCCAGGCCGACCGCGAACGCCGCGATCGCCAGTGCCGCGATCATGAGGCCGGGCCGGCGCTGGGGCCGGTCGGGTGTCTCAGGGGCGGTCTCGTCGGTGCCCGATCCGTCGGCGGTCTCGGGGTGCGTGTCCTCGCTCAGCGTCGCTCCTCCAGCTGTTTGCAACTGACGCAGAGGGTAGCCGACGGGAACGCGGCCAACCGCGCCGCCGGGATCGCTTTACCGCACTTCTCACAGAATCCGTACCCGCCCTCGTCGAGGCGCTCGAGCGCGTGGCTGACCTGGCGGATGCGCTCGGAGATCGCTCCCGCCACGGCGACCTCGTGCTCGTGCTCGACGGTCTTGGAACCGGAGTCGATCTGGTCGTCCCCGGCGGTGTCGCTCAGCCGCTCGCGCTGGGCGAGCGCGATCGAGTCGGTGTAACGCTGCTGCTCGTCGATCAGCTCGTCGAGCCGCTCCTTCAGGGCGGCGCGCAGCTCGGCCTGCTCGGTTTCGGTGCGCAACTGCTGGACCTCGGTCTCCTCGGCGACGGCCGGTTCGGGCTTCGCGGCCTTCACCGCCTTCTTGGCGGCCGGTTTCACTCCGCTCTCGGACGCCGGCTTCGCGGTCTTCTTCGCCGCCGCCTTCTTCGCGGCCTGCTTCTGGGTCTTCTTCGCTGGACTCATGACGCGCCTCTGGAGGGGGTCGGCTCGGGTTCCGGTGGCGTCGGAGCACGGCGAGACCGCGGCTGCGGCCCGCTTCGGGTGTTCGGCATCGCGGCTCCCGGAATCGCATTCTCCTGACGGCCTCGTCGGAACGAGGACATTGCGCGACGGGGCCCGCTCAGGCGGGCACCAGCCGCGCAATTAAGCACACAGGATACGCAACACCTGCAATGAGGTCAATTACTTCGGGAACTTGCGTCCGAACTGGGCGTCATCTCCTCGGAGGGGCGAGGGTCGCGGTCATCGCCCGCCGACGGGCGCCATGAGCAGCCGCGACACCGGCTCGCAGAGGGCGCAGGGCGTGAAACCCAGTTCGAGGGCCTCGGCCACCGGCAGCGGCTCGTGCTCGCGTCCGGACAGGTGGGCGCACGCCGTGTGGTGGAAGCGGGGGCGGCCGTCGACGACGACGACCTCGGCGTCCAGGCGCATCAGGGCCGCGGCCTCGACGCGGGTCATGCGCTGCTCGGCCGGCTCGTCGGACGTCGGATCCGGGGCGCGGTGGCCGGCGCGGCTCCCCGCACGGGTCTGGCGCGGCGGGACGTCCTCGAACCTGATCTCCGGATCGCGGTCGACCGCATAGTCCGTGGGCTCGAAGACCTTGCCTTCGAGGAGGGGCAGTTCGGTGGTCGGGGTGTCGTCGAGCCCGATCCGGCGGAACTGCTGGGTGTCGTCGTCGGAGCGGGTCTGCCGCGGGACGACGCGCGGGCGCTTGGCGCCTCGGCCCCGGATCCCTGCGTACAGCGCGACCCCGGCTGCGAGGCTCGCCGCCATGGACGAGACCAGCAAGTGGTCGTTCCCGGTGATCATGCCGGTGAGCAGCAAGACCGCCGCGATGACGAGGATCAGCAGGCTGCTGACGATCACGTCGAGTCCTCCCCTGCGCGAGGTGCGGGGCCCTCGCGCGGTCCTTCGCGGTCCTCGTCGAGGACCGCGGCATCGTTAACGCATGGTGCGGCGGTGAGGGCAGCGGCAGAACCGGTGCCCTCACCCGCTCACCTTGCTTAACGAGGCGATCCCCGTTCAGGTTATGGCTCGGGAGGGGACTGATATGACTGTCTCCCAAGCCGTACCGTGGCCGGGCCCATGCCCGGCCGGTCCGGGGAGCGGCAGGGGCTAGCCTCGGCCGCCCTGCATCACGAACGCCGATCGCGTGCCCGTGCGCTCGTTCGCCTGCTGCTGCTCGACCTCCTCGAAGGTCTCCTCGTCAGTGCGGCTCTGCTGACCGTTGAGATCGCGTAGTTGGCTCTCGAGGTAGAGCTTCAGCCGGGTCCGGTACTCGCGCTCGAAGGTCTTCAGTTCCTCGATGTTGCGCAGCAGCGAGGAGCGGGACTCCTCGAGCTGGCCGATGACCTTCTGACGCTCCTGCTCGGCTTCCATCTCCATGCGCTCGGCCTTGTCGCGGGCCTGGCCCACCAGGTCCTCGGCGGCGGTGCGGGCCTCGGTGACCATCGTCTCGGCCTCGCGCTGGGCGTCGGTGAGCATGGTCTTCGACTCGCGCTGCGCCTGCGAGACCATGGTCTGCGACTCGCGCTGGGCCTCGGACACCATCGACTGGGCCTCGCGCTGCGCCTCGCCGAGCAGGGTGTCGGCCTCCCGGCGGGAGTCCTCCAGGTGCTCGTCGGCGGTGCGCTGGGCGACCATGAGGAGGCGCAGGGCCTCCTGCTCGCCGCCGGCGGCGGGGGCGGACGCGTCCTGCTGCGGTCCGCGCTGCGCCAGCTCCTGCTGGAGTTGCTGCGCCTGCTGCTGAGCGGCGACCATCTGCTGGTGCATCTCGTGCAGCTCGGCGTCGAGCTCCTGGAGCTGCTGCTCCATGGCGTGCTTCTCACGCTGCACCCGGTCGAGTGCGGCGGCCATCTCGGCGTGGTCGGCGGCTCCGGGGGGAGCACCGGCGCGGAGGCTTTCGAGCTGAGCCCGAAGCTCGCCGTTCTCGTCGCTGAGGCGGGCGAGTTCTCGCTCGACCTCATCGAGGAAACCGTCGACCTCGTCCTCGTCGTATCCGCGCTTTCCGAGCATGGGTTTCTTGAACGTGACGTTGTGAACGTCTGCTGGGGTCAGCGGCATTCGAAACTCCTTCTCAGCTGTTCGCCTGGCGCACAAGGCCGCTCAACACGATAGCCGTGTCTCGCACCCCCGCCCCGAGCTGCTAGGAGATCTGTCTCCCGATGATGAAGTCCATCAGGATCCAGACGATCAGGAGCAGCGCCAGGAACGCCAGATCAATCGATACAGTACCAAGCCTGAGAGGGGGAATCACCTTCCTCAGCCCCTTCAGGGGAGGGTCGGTCACGCTGTAGACCGTCTCCAGGAGCGCCGCGGCCCTCGGGCCGGGCTCCCAGCGGCGGGAGAACTGCACCACGACGCTGGACACCAGGCGGGCGAGCAGGAACAGGTAGAAAGCGAAGAGCGCCAGATAGATCAGCTGCAGTGCCAGGTTCACGGTTCGCAGTGTATCCCTCAGGTCAGGACTGGTTGAAGAACCCGCCCTCGGCGATCTTGGCCTTGTCCTCGGCGGTCACCTGAACGTGCGGCGGCGAGAGCAAGAACACGCGATTGGTCACCCGCTCGAACGAGCCGCGGGTTCCGAAGATCAGCCCCGCGGCGAAGTCGACCAGTCGCTTGGCGTCGGCCTCCTCCATCTCCGAGAGGTTCATGATCACCGGCGTGCCGTCGCGGTAGCGCTCGCCGATGGTGCGCGCCTCGTTGTACGTGGTCGGGTGGAGGGTGGTGATCCGGTAGTTCGCGGGGGACTCCTCCTCGGCCGGGACCGGGCGCACGGGGGCCGGGTCGGCCAGGGCGAGGTTGTCGCGCGTGAGGCTGTCCCGCGTCGCGTGCTCGCGGGAGAGGGGGGTGACCGAACCGGAGCCGCGGTTCAGCTGGCGGACCGGACTGCGGTCCTCGGCGGCGCGGCCGACTCGGCCGGTGGTGCGCTGCGCGCCCCGCACCCGCGGGGGCGTCTGCTCCTCGGCGAACTCGTCGTTCTCTTCGTAACCGTTGTAGCCGCGATCGTCCTCGTCCTCGATGAGGCCGAGCCACACGCCTGCCTTCCGCATCGCGCCCATCGATCGTGCTCCCTCCTCGGGCCGCCCCTGGTGAGTCAGGTACGCGGTCTCATCCTAGCGCCGACTCCTTACACGGATGTGTTTTTGCCCGACTCAACCACTGCCGCCGCGCCCGTTGTCCGCCACTTCCGCCCCATACCTTACGCCATCGGTTCACGTTCGCCGAGCACGTTTCTGCCGAGTCTGACCATTGTGGCCCCAGCGGCGATCGCCGCCGCGAAGTCTCCGCTCATGCCCGCGGAGACCTCGGCCGCGGCGGGGTCGACGCTGCGGACCTTTTCGGCGCACTCGGCAAGCAGCGCAAACGCTTTTCCGGGCTCCCAGCCGAGCGGGGCGACCGCCATGACGCCCTTGAGGACCAGCGAGGGCGCGGCGGCGATCCGCTCGGCGAGCGCTTCGACCTCCGCGACGGGCGTCCCGCCGCGCGAGACGTCGCCGTCGAGACTCACCTGGACGAGCGCGTTCAGCCTGCGGCCGTGCGCGGTCGCCGCGGCGTCCAGCGCGTCGGCGAGGGGGACCCGGTCGACCGAGTGGACCCAGTGGGCGTAGGAGGCGACGGAGCGGGCCTTGTTGCGCTGGAGCCGGCCTACGAAGTGCCACACCGGTTCACGGCCCTGCGCGGCGAGTTCGGCGGCCTTCGGCGCGGCCTCCTGGTCGCGGTTCTCGCCCAGATCGGCCTGTCCGAGGTCGACCAGTGCGGCGGCGTCGGCGGCCGGGAAGGTCTTGGTGACGGCGATGAGGCGGACCGAGTCGGAGGCGCGGCCGGCGTCGGAGCTGGCGGCCACGATGGCCTCGCGCGTCCGGTTCAGGTTGTCCTGCAACTGGTCTCGGCGCGATCGGGTGGTCAAGAGTGCGGTCCTCGGCGATCGGGGTCGGTCGTGCGGGTGCGCGGTCGGCGTCGGCGGTCCGTCGAGACGGTCGTGCGCGGTCTCGACGGTCCGCCGCCGCTAGAAGCCGTCTTTGAGGAAGGCGGGGACGTCGACGTCGTCGAAGAGGACCTTGCCGCCGCCCGTCTCGCGCTCGGGTTCGGGCTTGGCCTCGCGGACCGGCTCGGGCCGCTGCTCGGGCAGGGCCGAGATCCGGGTCGGCTGCGCCAGCTCGAAGTCGGCGGTGTCCTCGGTGTCGAACCCGGCGGCGATCACGGTCACGCGGGCCTCTTCGCCGAGGGCGTCGTCGATGACCGCGCCGAAGATGATGTTCGCGTCGGTGTGCGCGCAGTCGGAGACGAGCTCGGCCGCGTCGTTGATCTCGAACAGGCCGAGGTCCGAACCGCCGGCGATGGACAGGAGCACGCCGCGCGCGCCCTCCATGCTCTGCTCCAGCAGGGGCGACTCGATCGCGGCGCGGGCCGCCTCGACGGCGCGGTTCTCGCCGCGGGCCGAGCCGATGCCCATGAGCGCCGAACCCGCTCCGCTCATGACGCTCTTGACGTCCGCGAAGTCGAGGTTGATGAGGCCCGGCGTGGTGATCAGGTCGGTTATGCCCTGGACACCGGAGAGCAGCACCTGGTCGGCGAGGCGGAAGGCGTCCATCATGGAGATGGAGCGGTCGCCGAGGTGGAGGAGCCGGTCGTTCGGGATGACGATCAGCGTGTCGCACTCGTTGCGCAGATCCTCTATTCCCGACACGGCCTGGGTCTGGCGGCGCTTGCCCTCGAAGGCGAACGGCCGGGTGACCACGCCGATCGTGAGCGCGCCGAGCTTGCGGGCGATGTTCGCGATGACGGGCGCGCCGCCGGTGCCGGTGCCGCCCCCTTCACCGCAGGTCACGAACACCATGTCCGCTCCCTTGAGGACTTCCTCGATCTCGTCGCGGTGGTCCTCGCACGCCTTGGCGCCGACCTCGGGGTTGGCCCCCGCGCCGAGACCGCGCGTCAGTTCGCGGCCGACGTCGAGCTTGACGTCGGCGTCGCTCATGAGGAGCGCCTGGGCGTCGGTGTTGATGGCGATGAACTCGACGCCCTTGAGCCCCGCCTCGATCATCCGGTTGACAGCATTGACCCCGCCGCCTCCGACTCCAACGACTTTGATGACGGCGAGGTAGTTGTGCGGTGGTGTCATCGCTGCTGCCTTCCTTCCCTTACCGGCCCCTGGGTGCGACAAACGGGATGTGCGTGCACACCCGCTTCCCCTTAACGCTAACTCACAGTGGGGGCATCTGGTGCGCTGACATCGACATGTTCGTAGCCGCTCGCCAACAATCGATCGGCGACCTCGGCTTTCTGCTCGCTTTCAGAGCCGTCCCCCCACCGCAGCGTCCGTCCGCCTTCGAGATGCAGGGTGACGCCCGCCGGAGACGGGGACTCGACGTGTTCGACCTCGTTCGCGAGGTCGGACGGGAGTGACTGCAGTACCGCGAGGGTCTCGATCGTCGCGAGGTCGTCCGGCCCCGGCTCCTCGAGCTCGACCCTCCAAATTGATCCTGGAGGGTCGGCGGTCTCATCGAATACCACACCTTCGGAATCGACCATGAGAAAAGTCTCGTCCCCGGAGGGAACCGCCATATAGGGATCGCGTTCGGTGACGGCGACGCTCACCGCGTCCGGCCAGTCGCGGGCGACGTCGACGGACTTCACCGGCGCGAGCGCGGCGACCGCGTTCGCGATCGCGTCCAGGTCGGCGCCGAGCACCGAGCGGCCGACGGCCTCCTCGCCGAGCGCGGCGACCTCCGCGGGGTCGAGCACCGAGGTCCCGGTGACCTCGATCCGCTTCACCTCGAACAGGGGCGTGGTCCACACGATCACGAAGGCCAGGACGAGGAAGGCGAGGACGGCCGCCCCGAGGAGCCGCAGCCGCCGATTGGGCATCCGGCGGCGCACCACGTGGACGAGCCGCCACGGCCCGGCTTCGGATGTGCTCTCTGCCCCGCGCATGGCTCGATGATTCCACGTCCCGGCCACCCGACGGTGGCGGCACGCCAAAGCCGTCATATAAGGTTAGGCAATCCTTATCGTCGAACAGCAGGAGTGCCGCGTGGCCGCGCAGACCGAGGAACAGACCGAGCACACCGTCCGCCCGTTCGACCTCTTCCAGGTCACAGTGAAAGCGCTGCAACGCTTGAGCCCGTCCTTCATCCGCGTCACCTTCGAGGGCGACGACCTCGGGCACTTCGCCGACAACGGCTACGACCAGCGCTTCAAGCTGATCTTCCCGGCACCCGCGTGCGGCTTCGACAAGATGCCCACCAGCGAGCGGTGGTACTCCGAGCTGCGCGCGCTGCCCGAAGCGGAGCAGTGCGGGGTGCGCACGTACACCGTGCGGGCCGTCCGCCGCCACCTCGGCGAGGTCGACGTCGACATGGTGGTCCACGAGGCGCACAGCGAGGACGAGTGCGGCCCGGCGCTGCGCTGGCTCCGCGAGGCCGCCGTGGGCGACCGGATCCTGCTGCTCGGCCCCGACGCGCGATGGGAGGGGGCCCACGGGGGCATCGACTTCCACGCGCCCGAGGGCGCCGAGATCCTCATCGCCGGGGACGAGACCGCGGCGCCGGCGATCGCCGCGATCCTGGAGGACCTGCCGATCACCGCCCGCGGCAAGGCCTTCATCGAGGTCCCCGAGGCGGCCGACGTCCTGGAGCTGGACGCCCCCGTGGACGTCGAGGTCGTGTGGCTCCCGCGCGAAGGGGCGGCATGGGGCGACAAGCTCGTCCCGGCCGTGGCCGAGGCGGCCCGCGCGATGGACTTCGCGAAGCAGGACGACCGGGCCGCCGGAGCCGCCGGGCTCGATGAAGTCGACCCCGTCGAGGACGAGATGATCTGGGAGGCCCCGGAGGCGGTCGCCGCCGCCGACGCCTACGTCTGGATCGCCGCCGAGACCGGCGTGGTCAAGGCCCTCCGCTTCACCATCCGCAAAGAGCTCGGCCTCCCGAAGGAGTCGGGCGCCTTCATGGGCTACTGGCGCAACGGCAAGGCCTGGGACTAGACCGGAGGAGCCCTGCCCGTAGGCCCGCGTCCCCGAGCCGGGGAACGCGGGCCGATCGCGTTCAGACGCACCGGTCCCGGCCGACTTCAAGGAACTCGTCCACCGGTGCGATCCGTTCCTCTCCGTCGAAGAAGCGGACTTCGCCGCCGCCGATCGCGGCGAGGTCGCCGAGGGTGAACTCGACGGCGCCGAGCGTCGCGTCCGGGGCGGGCCAGGCTCGCACGTTGTAGGTTCTCCCCTCCTCGAACCCGTCGCCGGGGGCGACCACGGTCCACCGGGGATCGGGATCGACGAGCGAGACGGACGCCGGGTCGTCGGACCGCGGTCGAGGGTTCTCCAACCACAGGCCCTCGGTCCACTCGACCGGCTCGTCGCCGTCCGTCGTCGGTGCCGATTCGACCCGGATCGTCTCAGCGGGGCCCTCGCAGGAGAACATCGCCAGCACCGGGTCGCCGGAGCGGTCCACGCCCACCCCGACGAGACCGACCTGCACCGGGCTGCAGCCGCTCAGCGTGAACGCGGACATGATCGCGGCCAGGGCGAGGAGGAGTGGGCGCATGGCTCCAGTGGATCCCGGTCGGGGGCTCGCCGGCAACAGGCGAGCACGAGTCGATGCCGCGGCGCATCCGAACGGTTGCCGAGCGGGCGGCGCGGGACGCCCGGAGGCGTCGCCGGTCCGGCAGGCGGGATCGCCGCATCGAGTTGCGGAGCGGGCCCGCTCCGGTCAGCGCAGGAGGTCGTCGGGCATGAGGGAGACCGGCGGGGCGCCCATCGTCACGACGACGTCGCCTTCGGCCGCGAGGGCCCGCACCGCGGCGGGCACGTCGTTCCATTCGGGGACGAAGACCTTGTCCGCCTCGGGGAGGGCGATCGCCTCGTGCAGGGCGGCGCCGCCTTCGCCTTCGGGGATCGTCTCGCCGGGGCCGAAGATCTCCATGACGACGACCTTGTCCGCGAGCGCGAGCGCCTCGGCGATGTCATCGCGCATCTCGACGGTGCGGTAGACGCGGTAGGGCTGGAAGACCACGACGAGCCTGCCCGGAGCGGCGACCTCCCGGAGGGTCTTGATGGCCTCGGTCATGGCGGTCGGGTGGTAGGCGTACTCGTCGAAGACCGCGTAGCCGTTCGTTTCGCCGCGCTTTTCGAAGCGCCGCTTGACGCCGCCGAACGACGCGATGCCCTCGATCAGGGCCTCGGGTTCGAGGCCGACGTAAAGGCCGACGGCGATCGCCGCGGCCGAGTTGAGGGCGATGTGCCTGCCGGGCATCGGCAGGTGGAAGCGGCCGATGAGCTGGTTGTGGGCGAGGACGGTGTAGTCGACGCCGTCCTTGTGCGACTCGACCTCGCCGAGCTGGACGTCGGCGCCGTCGGCGAAGCCGTAGGTGGCCACGGTGCGGCCCTCGGCGCGGAGCTTCGCGGCGAGGCCGGCCGTGCCGTGGTTGTCGGCGCAGAGGACGAGCAGGCCGTCCTTGTCGGTGTTGCGGCAGAAGCGCTCGAACGCCTCGGTGAGGGCGTCCATGTCGCCGTAGTTGTTCAGGTGGTCGACGTCGATGTTGGTGACGATCCCGATCTCGGGCCGGTACCGCAGGAACGAGCGGTCGGACTCGTCGGCTTCGGCCACGAAGAGGTCGCCCGCGCCGTGGGCGCCGGAGTGGGCGCCGATGATCTCGCCGCCGTTCACATAGGACGGTTCGAGTCCGGCGTGCTCGAGCATCTGGGTGACGATCGCGGTCGTGGTGGTCTTGCCGTGGGTGCCGGTGACGACGATGGAGCGGCGGCCGGTCATGGCCGCCGCGAGCGCCTCGGAGCGGTGGTAGACGCGGATGCCGCGCTTGCGGGCCTCGACCACTTCCAGGTGCCGGTCGTTGATGGCGGTGGAGCGGACCACCGTGTCGATCCCGTCCAGGTTGGACTCGGCGTGCTCGCGGTGGAGGGTGACGCCGAGGCGTTCGAGCTCGGGGAGGGTCGGCCAGTCCTTGGTCTCGGAACCGGTGACGTCGAGGCCGCGGGTGGCGTAGAGGCGGGTGAGGCCGTTCATGCCGACGCCGCCGACGCCGATGAACAGGGTGCGGCCGAGGTCCTCGGCGGTGATCCCCTCGTCGATCGGGCTGCTCAGGTCGTTGGGATCGGTCATGCCTGCTCGACCACCTTCAGTGTGTAGTTGCGAAGGGCCTCGTCGCCGGTGCGCGAGCCGAAGGCGGCCGCGGCCTGGGACATCTGGGCGACGCGGCCCCGGTCGGTGATGACCGGGATGAGGTGCTCGGCGATCCAGCCGGGACTGAGGTTCTCGTCGTCGCAGAACATCGCGCCGCCGGCCTGCACGACGGGACCGGCGTTGCGGTACTGCTCCTTGTTGCCCCACGGCATGGGGACGAACACGGTGGGGATGCCGAGCGCGCTGACCTCCGCGACGGTCATGGAGCCGCCGCGGGCGAGCACCATGTCGGCCGCGGCGTAGCCGAGGTCCATGCGGTCGAGGTAGGGCAGGGTCCGGTAGGGCACCGGGAGGCCCTCGGGGATGTGGATCGGCTCGTCGCGGCGCGCGCCGGTGATGTGGAGGACCTGGACGCCGCGCTGCGCGAGCATCTGGGCCGCCCCGGAGACGGCGTTGTTGATCGAGGCCGCGCCCTGGGAGCCGCCGTAGACGAACAGGACGGGGCGGCGCGGGTCGAGCCCGAAGTACTGGCAGGCCTGGGCGCGCATGGCGCCCCGGTCGAGGTGGGCGATCGCGGGACGCAGCGGCACGCCGGTGACGGTGCCCTGGGCGAGGATCGGCGAGGCCTGCGGCAGATGCGGGAAGCCCAGGGCGAGGTTGTCGCTGAACTTGAGGGCCATCTTGTTGGCGACGCCGGGCGGGTCGTTGAACTCGAAGATGACCATGGGGGTCTTGCGCCGCCACGCCGCGAGGTAGGCGGGCACGGCCACGTAGCCGCCGAAGCCGACCACGACGTCGGCCTGCACCTCGTCCATGATGTCGCGGGTGGCCTTCATGGCCTTGAGCATCCGCGGCGCGGTGAGCAGCAGGTCGATGTTGACCTTGCGCGGCAGCTGGTGGGCCGGGACGTTGCGCAGGTCGTAGCCGGCCTTCGGGATGAGGTCGTTCTCCAGGCCCTTCTCGGTGCCGAGGCAGGTGACGCGGACGTGCGGGTCGTGGCGGCGCAGGCAGTCGGCGTAGGCCAGGAGCGGGTAGATGTGGCCGCCGGTGCCGCCTCCGGCGAGGACGACCGATCGAAGCTGAGGCAACGTCATGTCTTTCTGGTCGTAGGACGGGACTTGGGGACTTCGGAGTCGGACTCCGCGTGTAAATCAGCGGGAGCGCTGCTCCCTCCGGTTCGGGGAGAGGCGACGCTCGCGTCGCCGGAGGGTGGGGCGACGGGTGAGGGCGCGGGCGGCAGGGGGGCCCAGAGCAAGCGTACGAGACGCGAGGGGTTGCGGGCCCGCAGCGCCTGGGCGGCGTCGGGTTCGGCACGCGCGAACCCGGCGAGCATCCCGATCGCGGCGAGCACCACGACGAGCGCGGTGCCGCCGTCGGAGATGAACGGCAGCGGGACCCCGGTCATCGGGATGAGCCCGAGGACGCCGCCGATGTTGATGAAGGCCTGGCCCGCGAGCCAGATGGTGACGCCCGCGGCCACGAGCGACCGGAACGGGTCGTCGGAGCGGCGCGCGATGCGGAAGCCGGTGTAGACGAGCACGCCGAAGAGCGCGAGGATCACCAGGCAGCCGACGACGCCGAGCTCCTCGGCGATGAGCGCGAAGATGAAGTCGTTGTGGCCGTTGGGAAGCCATTCCCACTTCTGGCGGCTCTCGCCGAGGCCCAGGCCGAACCAGCCGCCGTCGGCGATCGCGTAGTAGCCCTGGATGGCCTGGTAGCCCCAGGTGTCGGCGTAGTCCTCGGGGCGCGAGAAGGAGATGATGCGCTCCATCCGGTAGCCCTCGAACGCGATGAGCAGCGCCGAGCCGGTCATGGCGGTGCCGAGCAGGACGGCGAGGATGCGCAGCGGCACGCCCGAGGCCCACAGGAGGCCGATGAACATCGCCACGATGATGAGCATGGTGCCGAGGTCGGCGTAGCCGATGACGATCATCAGGAGCCCGGCGATCGGGAACATCGGGATCGCGAGGTCCCGCCAGGAGGCGATGCGGGGGCCCAGTCGCACGAGCGAGTCGGCGGCCCACAGCAGCAGCGCGAACTTGGCGATCTCGGCGGGCTGGAACTGGACCGGTCCGAGGTGGATCCACAGCTGGTCGGAGGCGATGCCCGACGAGTCGTTCGGGTCCTGCTGGGACTCGCGGATCGACATGACGACCAGGATCAGGCCGAGGATCATCGAGACGACCAGAAGCGGCCGGGACACGGCCCGGTAGGTGCGCGAGGGGAGGCGCTGCGCGATCCAGAAGCAGACGAGGCCCACGACCGCCCAGATGGCCTGCTGGAGGATGATCGTGGTGGCCGAGCCGGTGGCCCGGTAGGACTCGACCATGGTGGCCGAGAAGACCATCACGAGCCCGATGGTGAGCAGCAGCGCCGAGGAGGAGAGCAGCAGGTAGTACGAGGCGAGCGGCCGGTCGAGCAGACCGCGCAGCAAGTCGGTGAACCCGCTCCTCACTCGGCCTCACCCTCGATCAGGGCGCGCGCGGCGGCGGCGAACGCGTCGCCGCGGTGGGCGTAGGAGGCGAACATGTCGTAGGAGGCCGCGGCCGGGGACAGGAGCACCGTGTCCCCCGGCTGCGCGAAGCCCGCGGCACGGGCGGCGACGTCGGTCATGACCGCATCGTCGCGTCCCTCGAGGGCGACGACCGGGAGGTCGGGCGCGTGTCGCGCCAGTGCCTCCGCGATGAGCGCCCGGTCCTGCCCGATGAGGATCGCGGCGCGGAGCTTCGGGGCGTACTGCGCGACGAGCCCCTCGACGTCGACGCCTTTGAGCTGGCCGCCGGCGACCCACACGATGGAGTCGTACGCGGCGAGCGCGGCGGCCGCGGCGTGCGGGTTGGTGGCCTTGGAGTCGTCGACCCAGGCGACGCCGCCGGCGTCGGCGACGGTGACGTTGCGGTGGGGTTCGGGCACGTAGCCGCGGAGGGCCTCCCCGATCGCGCGGTGGGCGACGCCGGCCCGGCCGGCGAGCGCGGCGGCGGCGAGGGCGTTGGCGACGTTGTGCCACCCGGCGGGGCGCACGTCGTCGACCGAGCAGATCTGCACCGGTTCGGGACCGGTGCAGTCGACGAGGTAGCCCAGGGCCACGCCGAACTGTCCCTGCTCGGGCTGGTTGAGGGTGAACCCGGTGACGTCGGCGTCGGTGCGCTTGCCGAGGGCGACCACGGCCGGGTCGTCGAGGTTGACGACGGCGGTGCCGCCGCGCCAGACGGCGGCCTTGGCCTCGGCGTAGGCGTCGAAGCTCCCGTGCCAGTCGAGGTGGTCGGGCGCGAGGTTGAGCACGGCCCCGGCGGTGGGGGCCAGCCGCGAGGACCAGTGGAGCTGGTAGCTGGAGAGCTCGACGGCGATGACGTCGTAGGGCCCGTTCGCGGCGTGCACGAGCGGGACGCCGATGTTGCCGAGGGCGGCGGTGCGCAGCCCCGCCCGGGCGAGCATCGCGGCGAGCATCGTGGTGGTCGTGGTCTTGCCGTTGGTGCCGGTGACGGCGAGCCAGCGCGCGGCCCCCGGTTCGCGGAGCCGCCAGGCGAGTTCGGGTTCGGAGTAGGTCTCGATGCCGGCGTCGCGGGCGGCGGCGGCGATCGGGTGGTGCGGCGGGAAGCCCGGGGAGAGGACCACCTGCTGGACGCCGTCGAGGAGCGCGGGGTCGAACCGGTCGGCGACGACGCAGTGGGCGCCGCGTTCGGCGAGCGCCCGCATCCGCTCGGAGTCCTCGCGGTCGTAGACGCGGACGGTGCGGCCCAGGTCGAGGAGGACCTCGGCGCACGCGGCGCCGGCGACGCGGGCTCCGGCCACGAGCAGGCGGTCGGCGACGGCTCGCCCGTCGCCCCCCGCCGCGGGAGTGAACGCGGTACTCATCGGCGCGCTACCCCGCGATCCGCAGGAAGTCGGCGAAGAAGAAGCCGAGGGCGATGGCGACGCCGATGCCGGAGATGATCCAGAAACGGACCACGATGGTCACTTCCGACCATCCGGCGAGTTCGAAGTGGTGCTGGATGGGCGACATCCGGAAGACGCGCCGCCCGGTGAGTTTGAAGGAGGTCACCTGGATCATGACGCTGGCGGTGCAGATGACGAACAGGGCGCCGATGATCGGCAGCAGCAGGATGGTCTTGGAGGCGATGGCGAGTCCGGCGATGAGCGCGCCGAGGCTGAGGGACCCGGAGTCGCCCATGAAGATCTGGGCGGGCGAGGTGTTCCACCAGAGGAAGCCGAACATGGCCCCGGCGGCGGCGCCGGCGATGAGCGCGAGTTCGAGGGGGTCGCGGACGTCGTAGCAGAGGTTCGCGGCCGGGCGCGGGCCGCCGCACCAGTGGCGGTACTGCCAGAAGCCGATGATGAGGAACGCCAGGAAGGCCATCATGGACGCGCCGGTGGCGAGGCCGTCGAGGCCGTCGGTGAGGTTGACGCCGTTGGCGGTGGCGTTGACCAGCAGGACGATGACGACGACCATGCCGATCTTGGTGACGTTGAGGAATCCGACGTCCTTGCCGGTGAAGGAGATGAAGGGGGTCGCGACGGTCTCGGAGATCGCGGTGGTGTCGATCGAGCCGGTGTAGTAGACGGCGACGACGCCGAAGATGGTGGCGGCGATGGAGAGGCCGACGACTTTGGCCTTGCCGGAGATGCCGCCGGAGTGCTTGCGGCGGATCTTGAGCCAGTCGTCGATGAAGCCGACGAACCCGCAGCTGACGAACAGTCCGATGAGGACGATGCCGGTGGCGGTGAAGCCGGTGGGGCGGGTGAGGACGAGCCCGTCCACTTCCTCGGGCAGGGCCATGAGGACCAGGTGGCCCGCGATGTAGGCGAGCACGGTGGTGACGATGAAGACGACGCCGCCCATGGTGGGGGTGCCGGCCTTGACGAGGTGGGTCTGGGGGCCGTCGGTGCGGATGGGCTGCCCGGCCTTCAGGCGGCGGAAGGCCTTGGCCGCGAGGGGCGTGAGCGCCATGGTGAGCGCGAACGCCACGAACGCGGCGACGATGACTGCTCTCACTGGTGGGTTTCCTCCTTGGCGCGCAACGAGTCGGCGACGTCCCAGGTGCGGTATCGGGAACCCTTCACCAGGACGGCGTCGCCGGGGCGCAGCCGGCTGCGCAGCAGCGCGATGGCTGCGGCTTGATCGGGTACGTGGGTGGCGGTGACGCCGTCGGCACCGTCGACGATGGGTTCGGTGCCTTCGCCGATGGCGATGACCTCGTCGATGCCGGCTTCGGCGGCCTGCTCGCCGAGCCGGCGGTGGCAGGACTCGCTCTGTTCTTCGAGGTCGGCCATGAGCCCGAGGACCGCGATGCGGCGGCCTTCGGTGGGGAGCTGCCCGAGGGTGCGGACGGCCGCGCCCATCGAGGCGGGGTTGGCGTTGTACGAGTCGTCGATGACCGTGGTGCCGTCGGGGCGGGTGAACACGTCCATGCGGCGTTCCGAGAGCCGCCCGGCCTTCGAGAGGCTCGCGGCGATCTGCTCGGGGCTCGCGCCGAGGTGCCAGGCGACGCCGGCGGCGGCGAGGGCGTTGTAGACGTGGTGGCGGCCCCAGAGGTTCAGCCGGATCTCGGCCGAGCCGCCCGGGGTGCGCAGGGTGAAGCGGTGGCGGCCGTCGCCGGGGTCGATGTCGGCGGCGGTGAAGGCGGCGTCGGCGTCGATGCCGAAGGTGGCGACGGCGGCTCGCGTGACGTCGGCCATGCGGGCGACGCGGGGGTCGTCCCGGTTGAGGATCGCGATGTCACGCTCGCCGAGGAACCGCGGCAGCTCGCTCTTGGCGCGGGCGGTGGTCTCGATGTCGCCGAAGCCGTCGAGGTGGGAGATGCCGACGTTGAGCACGGCGCCGATGTGCGGCGGGGCGATCTCGCACAGCTCGGTGATGTGGCCGATCCCGCGGGCGGCGAGTTCGAGCACCAGGTATTCGGTGTCGGGTTCGACGCGGCAGACGGTGTAGGGGTGGCCCAGCTCGTTGTTGAAGTTGGCCTCGGTGGCCACGGTGGGCCCGAGGTCGGCGCACACCTGCCCGATGAGGTCCTTGGTGGAGGTCTTGCCGTTGGAGCCGGTGACGCCGATGACCCTGGCCTTCGAGGCGGCCGCGATGTGCTTGGCGAGCTTGGTGAGCGCGCCGACCGCGTCGTCGACGTAGATCGCGGGCGTGTCGATCGGGCGGGTCGCGATGGTCGCGAGCGCGCCCTGCTCGTGGGCCTTCGCGGCGAAGTCGTGGCCGTCGACCTTCTCGCCGGGGATGGCGAGGAACAGACCGCCGGGACCGGCTTTGCGGGAGTCGAACTCGACGCCGCCGGTGACGACCGCCTCCGGGTCGGCCCTCTCGCTGAGCTCGCCGTCGATGACGGCCGCGACCGATGCCAGGCTCATGGGGATCACGCGGCGGACTCCTCCTGTTGTGAGGTCATGCTGTTGGAACTATCACGCTTCAGCGTGCAGGGACGGTTTCATCCATCCCGCTTCGCGGAGCGCCCGGGCCAGGAGCTCGCGGTCGTCGCTCGCGACCGGACCCGCGGCGGTCTCGATGCTCGTCTCGTGGCCCTTGCCGAGCAGGGCGATGGTGTCGCCGGGGACCGCCAGGACGGCGGCTTCGCGGACGGCCGCTTCCCGTCCGGGAATATTACGGCAGGGCACGCCCTGGACGGCGGCGGCCACCTCGCCGCGGATGCGGGCGGGATCCTCGGTGCGGGGGTTGTCGTCGGTGACGACGACCAGGTCGGCGGCCTGCGCGGCGGCCGCGCCCATGAGGGGCCGCTTCGAGCGGTCCCGGTCGCCGCCGGCGCCGAGGATCGCGATGACCTTGCCGGGCGTCGAGTCCTGGAGCGCCGCGAGGACGGCGGTGATCGCCTCGGGCTTGTGGGCGTAGTCGACCACGCCGCGCACGGGCGAGTCGCCGGAGACGAGTTCCATGCGGCCGGGCACGCCGGCGCAGGAGGCGATCCCGGCGAGGGCCGTCGCCGTGTCGACGCCGACCGCTTCGAGGAGGGCCACGGCGAGCGAGGCGTTGGCGACGTTGTGGAGGCCGGGCATGTTGACCTGGCCCTCGCCGCGCCCGTGCGGGGTCCGGAGGCGGAAGGCCTGGGTGAAGCCGTCGGTCGCGATGTCGGCGGCGTAGTAGTCGGCGCCGGAGTCCCTGAGGGAGAAGGTCAGGCTCTCGTCGGTGACGAGGGTCGCGACGCGTTCGTCGTCGGCGTTGAGGACGCCGGTCTCGGCGCGGCCGTCGAACAGGCGGGCCTTGGCGGCGAAGTAGTCGTCGAGGTCCTTGTGGAAGTCGAGGTGGTCGGTGCCGAACATGGTGAACCCGGCGGCCTTGAAGCGGCAGCCCTCGACGCGCCCGAGGACGAGGGCGTGGCTGGAGACCTCCATGACCACGTCGGTGACGCCGCGTTCGACGGCGACGGCGAGGAGCGCCTGGAGTTCGGGGGCCTCGGGGGTGGTGCGCGCGGACTCGATCCGGTCGCCCGCGATGCGCGTCTCGACGGTGCCGATGATGCCGGTGGTGCGCCCGGCGTGCGCGAGTCCCGCTTCGACCAGGTACGCGGTGGAGGTCTTGCCGTTGGTGCCGGTGATCCCGACGAGGTTGAGGCGCTCGGAGGGGCGCTGCCACACGCGGGCGGCGATCTCGCCGGTCAGCGTGCGGGGGTCCTCGGCGACGAGGGCCGGCAGCAGGCCGCCCGCGAGGTCGGCTCCGCGGGCGTCGGTGAGGACGGCCACCGCGCCGCGATCGGCGGCCTGGGCGGCGAACTCGGCGCCGTGGCGGCGCGCCCCGGGCAGGGCGGCGAAGAGGTCGCCGGGCTCGACGCCGTCGGCCGCGAGACTCACGCCGGTGATCGGGAAGTCCTGGTCCTTGGCCTCGGGGAGCAGGTCGGCGAGGCCGTCGACTCGGTAGGGGACGGTCGTCTCGGGACGTGGAAAGCTCGGCACGGCCTGACCCTACACCGGCACGGACCGTCGGCAGGCCGTACACCGGCGGGCGTACCGGAAGCGGTTACCCGTGCTCGGGGGCGAGGCGGCCGTCCGGGTCCCGGTCGACCTCGTCGAGGTTGTCCGACCAGATGCCGAGGAGCTTGTCCAGCTCGGCGGCCTGGTCGCAGTTGATCGCGTCGAGGAACAGCCCGCGCACCAGCGAGAGGATGCAGGGGGCGGCCTGTTCGAGGCGCTCGCTCCCGGCGGCGGTGAGCTTGACCCAGACGCCGCGGTTGTCGGTGTCGCACTTCTGCCGCTCGACCAGGCCCAGATCGGTGAGCTTGTTGACCTGGTAGGTGACGGCGCTCTTGGCGGTGACGATGCGGTCGGCGAGGTCGCTCATGCGCAGGGCGCGCTCGTCGCTGTCGGCCAGGCGCACGAGGATCTCGTACTGGGTGTGGGTGATGCCGTGGTGCTCTTGGAGCCGCCGGTCGATGCGGTGTTCGAGCCGGTGGGTGACGTGGAGGAACCGGGTCCAGACGGCGTTCACGTCAGGGGCGAGCCAGCGGCTCTCGAAATCGCCCGCAGCCATCTCCGGTCCTCCTCTCCGGGTTGCGACCAGCCCTCGCAGCTGGTTCAATTTCGAACAACCTTATCAAAGGAAAGCAGTGGAACGGCGCACTCGTAAGCCACGCCATAGTGCCCGACTCGAGAGTGACAGGACGGCTACCAGGGGCTATACAGAAAGGCCCGGTGCATCCGAAGAATCTTCCCGTTCTAGGCTGTACGCCGACCGTCCCGTCCACTCGGCTCCGAGCAACCGAAGGACCTTCAAGCCTTGAACGCCGGCACTTCCCCCAACGTCCGCGGCAGCGGCGCGCGATCCTTCCTCAAAGGCCTGAAGCGCGTGCTGACCTTCCCCATCGTCGCCCTCGCGGCGGTGATCTTCCTGGTCGCGCCCGCGTCCCAGTCCTCTGCGCAGGAGGAGGGCGCCTCGGACGCCCTCAGCCAGGCCATCGAGGACTACCTCAACGCCCAGGACGAGCTGGCCGCGCTCAAGCAGCAGCAGGAGGACCTGGAGGCGGAGCTGGTGAACTCCGAGACCGAGGTCGTCGAACTGCGGGCCGAGCTGGACGACTACGCGTTCGTCGCCTCCACGACCTCTGACTTCCAGTCCACGGCCGCCTTGCTGGCCTCGGGCAAGCCGCAGGACGCCATCAACGCGATGGAGATGCTCCAGTTCCTGGGTGAGTCGCGGGCCACCAGGCTCAACGACCTGATCGTCCGACTCGCGGAGATCGAGGCCACCCGCGAGACGCTGGCGGCCAACATCGAGGAGCAGGAGAACATCGCCGAGGAGATGGAGGCGGCCCGGGACGAGGCCGCCCGCGAGCTCGCGGCCGCCGGCGGCGACGACGCCGTGGGGCCCACCGCCTCGGACGCGCCCGCGGCCGAACCCGTCCCGCGCAACTCGGACGGGACCCTGCCGTACGAGAGCTGCTCGGAGAACGACCCGACCACCAGCGGCTGCCTGACCCCGCGCACCCTGCACGCGCTCGAGCAGTCCCAGATCGTCGGGTTCACCCGCTACGTGGCCTGCTACCGGCCGTCCTCCTTCGGCGAGCACGGCAAGGGCCGCGCCTGCGACTTCGCGGCCCAGCCGGACGGCTTCGGCGGGGACGCCGGGGGCGACGACTACGACTACGGCCAGAACCTCGCGGCCTGGCTGGTCGAGAACGCCGACGAGCTCGGTGTGCAGTACGTCATCTGGTACCGGCAGATCTGGATGCCCTCCTCCGGGTGGAAGAGCTACTCCGGCGCAGGTGGCGACCCGAACTCGGACCACACCAACCACGTGCACCTGAGCATCCGCTGACCGTTTGGGGCCGTGGAATTCACAGGTGCGAAGTAGACGGCGTGTGGCCCCCGCTGTGTACCGTGGGTCCATGAGCTTCGGACCACCCTCCCTCTCACGCCGCGGTGCCCTGACCGCCGGCGGTCTCGCCGCGATGAGCCTCGCGGCGGCCTGCTCGAAGGAATCCGGCACCATCGACGGGTCCGGCGACGACGCGGCCTCCTCCGAGGCCCCGCAGAGCGCCGCGCAGATCCAGATCACCCCCGCCGACGGCGCCGCCGACGCAACTGCGGCGACCGAGATCGCCTGGACCGTCGAAGCGGGCGAGTTCAAGGAGTTCAAGCTCACCGACGCCGCGGGCACTGCGGTCGAGGGCGCCATGCACCCCGACGGGACCACCTGGGTCCCCGCCAGCCCGCTCGAATGGGAGACGACCTACACGGCCACGGTCACCGCCGACGACGCCGAAGGCCTCACGGCCACCGCGACCTCGACGTTCACCACCATCGCCTCGCCCGGCGACCGGGTCGGCCTCGAGAACTACCTGCCCGGCGTCGACTCCACAGTGGGCCAGGGCGCGATCCTCGCGTTCCGCTTCAACGGCCACGAGATCCCCGAGGACCTCCGGGCCTCGGTCGAGCGGCGCCTGTTCGTGACCTCCGAGCCCGCGCAGGAGGGCTCCTGGCACTGGATCACCCCGCGCGCGTTGGAGTACCGGCCAAAGGAGTACTGGCAGCCGAACACCCAGGTCACGGTGCGGCTCGCACTCGGCGGGCTCGACCTCGGCGACGGCCGCTACGGCGAGTACGACCAGGAGACGTCGTTCACGATCGACTCCGAGGCGCGGCTCCTGGAGGCCGACGACGACACCAAGCAGATGAAGGCCTACCGCGACGGCTCCGTCGTGCAGACCATCCCGATCTCCTTGGGCGCCGACGAGATCGACGGCATCGACGCACGCTCCTACTCCGGCACCATGACCATCATGAGCCGCGAGGAGGACGCGATCTTCCGCTCCGACCTGTTCGATTACGAGACACCGGTCAAGTGGGCGATGCGCCTGACGTTCTCGGGCCAGTTCATCCACGGCGCGCCGTGGGCGGCCGACCGGCTCGGCAACTCGAACGGCTCCCACGGCTGCATCAACGTCTCCGACGAGATGGGCGAGTGGATCTACAACTTCGTGCGCTGGGGCGACCCGGTGGTCGTCAAGAACACCGGCAAGCAGGTGCCCCCGGGCGACGGCTTCACGGCCTGGAGCCTCGACTGGGACACCTTCAAGGAGGGCTCGTACCTGTCCTGATCGGACAAGGGAGCGGCCCGGCGAGACGACTCGCCGGGCCGTTTCGTTCGTCAGACGACCGGTTCGTCCTGGCGGATCTTCGGGTCGGCGGCCTGCGGGTGCTCTTCGAGGATCCGGCGGTGCGCCCAGCGCTCCACGAAGAACGAGGCGACCGGGACGGTCCCGCCGAGCAGGAGGCCCACGGTCTGCGGCCAGAACTTCCAGCCCGCCTGCTGCGCGAGGTGGAAGCCGAGCACCAGGTAGACCATGTAGCAGAGGCCGTGGATCGGGCTGATGACCGCCACCAGGCGGTCGTCGCCGCCGAAGTACTTGAGCGGCATCGCCACGAAGATGAGCAGGATCAGGAACGTGCCGACGATCCAGGCGACGATGCGGAATCGTTTCAGCGCGGCGTTCATGCGTGGCTCTCCTGTGCTGGTCGGCGGTTCCCCGGTGCCGGTCGGTGCCGTGGCGGTTCGGTCTCGGTCCGACGAGCCTGCAGGATCTCGGGCTCGAACGGCGAGGTCATCGGCGGCGGCTCCGGCTTCGCACGGCGGGACCGCTCGCTCTCGGGGCGGTCCTTGCGCAGCTCCAAGCGCATCTGCCGGATCCACAGCGCGACCGTGAAGAGCGCGAACAGCGGCCATTCGAAGGCGTAGCCCCAGCTGATGGCGTTGCCGCCCTGCGCGCGGGAGAGCTGCCACCACCCGAGCAGCCCGAAGGCGACCGTCAGCACCACCGCGAAAAAGTGGAGGACGATCCAGGGAGGCGTCAGCAACCGTCGCACAACGCCCAGACTAAGGTGACCGACCCGATGTTGCCGCCCGGGGGCCGATCGTGGTGACATAGGCCGGTGACTCAGGAGCTTCCCAAGGCCGGCGCCGTCGAGCCGTACCCCGAACCCGACGCCGACGCCGTGCGCGACCTGCTGCTCGACTGGTGCGGCGCCGAACCCGAGGACGCCGAGGACGCGGCGGCGGGTCTCGCCGCCCTCGACGGCGAGGCCCGCGAACTGGCCGACCGGTGCTACCAGTCGATCGCCGCCGACATGGGCGGGAAGAAGTGGCTGGCATGGCCGAAGCCGCCCGAGGCGCACCCGCTGCTGGGCCTGTACCCGCTGCTCGCCGCCGTCCCCGGCATGATCCGGTTCCACCGCGAGCGCGGCGTCGACGAGGACCTGTCGCGCCGGCTGCTCACCGACGTCGGCGAGAAGCTGCGACTCAACCGGCGCCTGCACGGCAGGGCCGGCCTGGACGTCGCGAACTGGTTCACCGGCCACGTGCGCGGCGCGCTCTACCAATTGGGGCGGTTGCAGTTCTGCGTGGAGGGGCCGGAGCCGAAGCCGTTCGTGGGCGTGCACATCCGCGGCGAGGGCGGGCCGCTCACGCTCGACGCCGTGCGCGATTCGGTCGAATGGGCCCTGGAGTTCTTCCCGACGGTGTTCCCCGAACGCTACGACGGGCCCGACGACCTGGTGTTCATGTGCGAGTCGTGGCTGCTCGACCCGCAGCTGCGCGACTGGCTGCCCGAACGCTCGAACATCCCCGGCTTCGGGGCGCTGTTCGACCTCGAGGGCCCGGGCGACCCGGCGGGGAACCGCTCGGACCTGTGGCGGTTCGTGTTCAACCGGACCGAGGACACCCCGGTCGAGGAGCTGCCGCGGGACAACACCCTGCAGCGCTCGGTCCTGGCCGGGATCGAGGCGGGCGTGCCGTGGCGGAACCGATCGGGCCGCTTGAACCTCGCGCGACTGGGGCTCTGAAGCCCCGCCGGAAGCGCCGACGGCCGCAGCGGCTCAGCCGCTGCGGCCGTTCGCTCACTCCCCGGCGCGGGCCCGCCGCCAGGCCTCGCTCGCGACGTAGTGGTTGTCGTAGCGCTCCCCGGAGGCCGGGATCTCCTTCGGGTCGGCCTCGCCCGCGTTGACGCGTTCGAGCAGGCGGT
Source organism: Glycomyces sp. TRM65418 (assembly GCF_019710475.1). GTDB lineage: Bacteria > Actinomycetota > Actinomycetes > Mycobacteriales > Micromonosporaceae > Glycomyces. The sequence continues at coordinate 702,839 of NZ_JAJFAX010000001.1, forward strand.
AGTAGTCGAACCGGTCGGCGGCCGGGGTGAACACGGCGAGGACGTCGGCGTCGAAGCCGCGAGCGGCGCCGAACGCGTGCGCCAGGCCCGGCGGGATCGTCACGAAGTCCCCCGCGTCGAGGACGAGGACCTCGTCGCCGGTGAGGACCTGCAGCCGGCCGGAGATGACGAACAGCGATTCGCCGGCGCCGGTGTGGAAGTGCGAGGGAGCGCCGTCGCCGCCGTTCGGGAACGTCGAGCGGTGGACGGAGAGGGCGCCGCCGGTGTCGGAGGCGTCGGCGAGCAGGGTCATGACCGACTGCTGGGCGTGGGCGAGCCGCTCGGCGGTGGCGGCGCGGGCGACGACGGGCTTCGGGGCGGTGGTGTTCGCGTTCACGAGGCGGTCTCCTTCTGGGTCGGGCTCCGGCGGAGCCTCATATCTAGATATTATATGTCTAGATAAAGATCCGCAATGCCCGGCGTGGTGTCGGATCCCATACTCGCGAGGGGAATGCGACAGCAGCCGAGTCGCGAACCTGGACGGTTACCATCGGGATTATGCGTATCAGCGAAGGCGTCGAATGGGCCGCGCACTGCTGCCTGCTCCTCGACTGGATGGGCGTGGACGAGCCGGTCTCGACCGCGAAGCTCGCCGCCGGCTACGGCCTGCCCCCCGCCTACCTCAACAAGCAGCTCCAGCCGCTCGTCAAGGCCGGGATCCTCACGTCCACGGCAGGGAAGAAGGGCGGCTTCCGCCTCGCCAGGAGCCTCGCGGACATCACCCTCATGGACGTGCTCACCGCCATCGAAGGCCCCGCCGAGGCGTTCCAGTGCGCCGAGATCCGCCAGAACGGCGTGTGGGCCGACGAACCCGCCTCGGTGTTCCGCGCGCCGTGCGCGATCGACACCGCCATGCGCGCGGCCGAACTCGAATGGCGGCGGGCGCTCGCGGCGCAGACCCTCGCGGCGGTCCAGGCGAACGCCGAACTGCAGGCGCCCGGACTGCGGGCGCAGGTTCGAGATTGGTACGGCACGCCGAGGCCATAAGGTGGACCCATGCGGATCGTCATCGCCGGGTCGAGCGGCTATCTCGGCAAGTCACTCATGGAAGCGCTCGAAGGCCACGACCTCGTGCGGCTGGTGCGCCACCGCCCCGACGAGGAGAACGAGATGCTCTGGGACCCGTACGACGGGCCCTTGGATCCGCAGATGCTCGACGGCGTGGACGTGGTGGTGAACCTCTGCGGGGTCGGCGTCGGCGAACGGCGCTGGAACGACGCGTTCAAGAAGCGGCTCAAGGCGACCCGCGTGATCCCGACGGAGGTGCTCGCGACCGCGGTGGCGGAGGCGAAGGTGCCGGTGCTCGTCAACGCCTCGGCCGCCGGCTGGTACGGGGACCGCGCCGAGGTCGAGGTCGACGAGTCGACCCCGGCGGCGACCGACTTCCTCGGGAAGCTCTGCCTCGCTTGGGAATCGGCGACGGCTCCGGCGGAAGCGGCCGGTGCGCGGGTCGTGCGGCTGCGGACCGGCCACGTGCTGGGCCCGGAGAGCGTGCTGCTGTCGCGGTTCGTCCCGGCGTGGAAGTGCTTCCTGGGCGGGCGCTTCGGGAGCGGACGCCAGTACATGCCGTGGATCTCGCTGCGGGACTGGGTGGGCGCGGCGGTCGCGGTGATCGAGAACGACACGATTTCAGGTCCGGTGAACATGGTCGGCCCGACCCCGGCCCGCAACCGCGACTTCGCGCGGGCCCTGGCGGCGGCGGTGCACCGGCCGGCCCCCTGGCCCATCCCGGGGTGGGCGGTCAAGCTCGTCGCCGGCGAGGTGGCGGTCGAGCTGCTCCGGGGCGCGAAGATCAAGCCGGGAGTGCTGCAGGCCAACGGCTTCCAGTACCAGGACGAGACGGTCTTCGAGGCCCTGCGGTACGCCCTCCCCGAGCGCTGATCGGCGAGCGGCGGTCGTGGCGGCACTCCCCTACACTGGGTGGTCCCGCCCTCGGAGGACCCGCCCATGCTCACACCGCCCTCGGTGCCGCCCCCGCCTGACCTGCTGCTGCGCAAGCCGGGGACCGTGGTCTGCGCCCAGGTGATGCTCTGGCTCCAGTTCTCGTTCCTGATCTGCTGCGGAGCGGGCGGCGGGCTGACGGCGCTGTTCTGGTCCCAGGCGCTCGGCTTCGACGACTTCGGGTTCACACGGGACTTCTCGGAGGGCGTCGAGGATCTCGCCGCGGTGGTCGTCGTCGTCATCGGGGCCACGATGGCCCTCGTGATCCTCTTCGGCGTGCTCGCCGTGAAGATCGGCGCGGGCCGCCGGTGGGCGCAGGTGGTCACGATCGCGGTCATGCTGCTGGCGTTCGTGGTCGGGTTTCTCGGCCTCTACACCGGCTTCCAGGCGAGCGAGCAGGTCGGCGAGCCCGTCGACGGCTCCCGGCTGATCGGGACGCTGGTCGGCCTGGCGATGCCGCTGGTCACGATGCTCTGCCTGTTCACCGGGTCGGCGAACCAGTGGTTCCGGCAGCGAGGCCGGGACCCGCTGCGCGCGCCGCAGCCGATGCCGTTCCAGCCGTACCGATGAGCAGGGAACCGAGCGCGGCGATGTTGTCGCCCACCGCCTCCGGGTCGCCCAGGCCCTCGACCATGAGCAGCTGCCGGCGGACGCCCGTGGCCTCGGCCGACGCGGCGAGCCGCTCGGCCACGTGCTCGGCGGGCCCGACGGCGTGCCGCCCGATCATCCAGTCCACATAGGCCGCGTGGTCGCGCCCGCCGCGTCCGGGCTTGAGGCTCACGTACTGCCCGACCCCGCGGGTCAGCAGCTCGGTGAGCGAGGCGCGCAGGCGGTCGACCGTGTCCGGCCGATCGGCGACCTGCGCCAGGTGCGTCGAGACGTGCTCGGCGCCCTCGGGATCGAACCCGGCCGCCTCGGCCTCGTGCCGCCAGGCGTCGAGGAGCCGCACGTGGTCCTCGTCGGGAGCGTGCATGCCGAGCAGGAGCGGCAGGCCGAGCCGGCCGGCGAGGCGGGCGGTGCCCTCGCCGGTGGCGGCGACCCACACCGGCCGCCCCGTGCCCGGCGGCATGACGCGGACGGGCAGGACGTCGAAGAACTCCCCGGCGTGGGCGACCTCGGTCGCGCCGGAGAGCCAGCGCGTCAGGAGCCGCAGGCCCTCCTCGAAGCCGTGCTCGTAGCGGTCGAGGCCGGAGCCGAACACGTCGAGGTCGACCCAGGGGCCGCCGCGGCCGACGCCGAGGCGGAAGCGTCCGGGAGCGAGGGCCTCCAGGGTGGCGGCCTCCTCCCCCAGTGCGACCGGGTGCCGGTTGGAGAGGACGGCGACGGCGGTGCCGATCTGGATCCGTTCGGTGGCGGCCAGGAGGTGGGCGGCCAGGAGCGTCGCGGAAGGGCTGGCGCCGTATTCGATGAAGTGGTGCTCGGCGGTCCACACGCCGTCGAGCCCGGCCGCTTCCGCTCGGCGCGCGTAGGAGACGACTCGGCGGAGTGCCGCCGCCGGCGAATCGCCGGGGAACACTCCGCCGAGCAGGAACAGATCGTGTGCGCTCATGCGCCCACTTTAGGGAAATTCCTCAGTGGCGCAACATCTCCGCGACGAGGAAGGCGAGTTCGAGGGACTGCTGGGTGTTCAGCCGCGGGTCGCAGGCGGTCTCGTAGCGGTCGGAGAGCTGGTCGTCGCGGATCTCCTGGGCGCCGCCGACGCACTCGGTGACGTCCTCGCCGGTGAGCTCGATGTGGATGCCGCCCGGGTGGGTGCCGGTCTGGCGGTGCACCTCGAAGAAGCCCAGGACCTCGTCGACGACCTGGTCGAACGCGCGGGTCTTGTAGCCGGAGGCCGACTCGTAGGTGTTGCCGTGCATCGGGTCGCACTGCCACACGACCTTGCAGCCGGCGGCCTCGACCTTCTCGACGATCGGCGGGAGCACGGTGCGGACGTTCTTGTGGCCCATGCGGGTGATGACGACGAGCTTGCCGGGCACGTTCTCCGGGTTGAGCTTCTGGCACATCTCGACGACCCATTCGGGCGTGGCGGTCGGCCCGATCTTGCAGCCGACCGGGTTCGCCACGCGCGAGAGGAAGTCGATGTGGGCGCCGTGCAGCTGGCGGGTGCGCTCGCCGTTCCAGACCATGTGGCCGGAGAGCGCGTAGGCCTTGCCGTCGAAGATGCGGGTGAGCGCCCGGTCGTACTCGATGGCGAGCATCTCGTGGGAGGCGAAGACCTCGGCGGTGTGGAGGTTGTCGTCCTCGACGCCGCAGGCGGCCATGAAGCGGACGGCCCGGTCGATCTCGCGGCCGATGGCCTCGTAGCGCTCGCCTGCCGGGGAGTTGCGGACGAAGTCCTTGTTCCAGTCGTGCACGGCCATGAGGTCGGCGAGGCCGCCGCGCAGGTAGGCGCGGAGCATGTTCATGGTCGCGGCCGAGTTGGCGTAGGCGCGGATCATCCGCTGGGGGTCGCAGACGCGGGCCTCGACGGTCGGTTCGAGCGAGTTGAACATGTCGCCGCGGTAGACGGGCAGGCCGAGCGAGTCGGTGGCGGCCGAGCGCGGCTTGGAGTACTGGCCCGCGATGCGCCCGACCTTGACCACGGGCATCGAGGAGCCGTAGGTCAGGACGACCGCCATCTGGAGGAGCGTGCGCATGTTGGAGAGCACGTGGTGCTCGGTGTTGTCGATGAACGTCTCGGCGCAGTCGCCGCCCTGCATGAGGAAGGCGCGCCCTTCGCAGACGTCGGCGAGGAGGGCGCGGAGGTGCTCGACCTCGTAGGGGGCGACGATCGGCGGGACCCCGGCGAGCACGCCGGCGACGTCCTCGACCTCGGCGTAGTCCGGCCACGGGGGAACCTGCTCGCGGGGCAGGTCCCGCCAGGCGTCGAGCTGATAGCGCTCGGCTTCCTCCGCGTCGGCGACTACGGGAACGAGGCCAGGGTTTCGCAGATCATGCCATTGGCGGTTCACGCGGTAATCGTACGTGGCGGCGTCGGTCGCCCACCACGATGTTTCCGCCGTCTCAAGAGTTGGCACGGACACACGGACGCCTGTTCGGGCCCCGGCGGCCGTCGCGACACACCGGGACGATCGCAGACATCCCACCTTTGGGGGCGCGTCTAGGCTGGCCGGGTGCGTGAGACGACGATTGAAGACTGGCTGACCGACCTCGCTTCGGAACTTCCGGCGCCGGGCGGCGGCGCGGCCGCGGGAGTGAACGCGGCCATGGCAGCGGCCCTGGTGTCGATGGTGTGCAACCTGACGGCGGGAAAGCCGAGGTTCGCCGAGCATGAGGCGGTGATGCGGGAGGTGCTGGCCGAGGCCGAGCGGCTGCGGCTGGAGGCCCTCCAGCTCGCCGAGGACGACGCGGAGGCGTTCTCCGGGGTGGTGGCGGCCTACAAGCTGCCGAAGTCCTCGGACGAGGAGAAGGCGGCGCGGACCGCGGCGATCCAGGCGGGCCTGGTGGAGGCCGCGGCGGTGCCCCTGGCGGTCGCGGGGGTGGCCGCCCAGGTGATCCGGCTGGCGGGGCGCATCCTGGAGGGGTCGAACCCGAACGTGCTCTCCGATGTGGCCGTGGCGGCGTCGGCGGCGAAGTCGGCGCTGGAGTCGGCGGCGTTGAACGTGGACGTCAACGTGGTGGCGATCAAGGACCCCGCCGAACGGGAGCGGCTCGCGAGCGCGCTCAACGAGGCGTTGCAGGCGAAGGTGCAGGCGGAGGCGATCATGCAGGCAGTGGCGAAGAGGATTCGGGCATGAGTGACATCGACGGGCGCGCGGTCGCGAAGGCGCTGCGCGCGGAGGTGGCCGAGGCGGCCGCGAGGCTGCGGGCCGAGGGCACGGCGCCCCTGCTCGCCGTGGTGGTGCCGACCGACGACGAGGGCACCGCCTGGTACGTGCGCTCGATCAAGAAGGCCGCGGAGAAGGAGGGCATCGACTGCCGCGTCGAGCACCTGAAGGACCCCGGCAAGGACGAGATCGTCGCGAAGCTGCAGGAGCTCTCGGCCGACCCGGCCGTGCACGGCGTCATCTGCCAGACGCCGCTCCCGCAGGGGGTCCAGCTCGCCGAGGTCGGGCGGCACATCGATCCGATCAAGGACATCGACGGCGCGAACGCGACGAACCTGGGCCGGCTCGGCGCGGGGCTGCGGACGTGGGCCCCGGCGACGGCCGCGGCGGTGCTCGAACTGCTCAAGCACGAGGACCTGACCCTCGAAGGCGCGCGCGCCGTGGTGGTCGGACGCTCCACCGTGGTCGGCAAACCGGCCGCGCTGCTCCTGCTGAACGAGTCGGCGACGGTGACGGTGTGCCACTCGCGCACGAAGGACCTGGCGGCGATCTGCCGCGAGGCGGACGTGCTGGTGGCGGCGGTCGGCCGGGCCGGGATGATCGGCGCGGACTTCGTGAAGCCGGGCGCGACGGTGATCGACGTGGGCACCAACCCGACCGAGGACGGCGGCCTGGTGGGCGACGTGGACTACGACGCGGTCGCGCCGATCGCGGGCCGGTTGACCCCGGTGCCGGGAGGGGTCGGCCCGGTGACCACGGCGCTGCTGCTGCGCCACACCGTGCAGGCGGCCGAACTGTCGAAGACCCACCGCTGAGCGACGAACGCGAACGGAGGCCGACCGCCCTCTCGGGCGGTCGGCCTCCGTCGTGTCAGCAGGTCGTCGCCGGGGCGGCGGCCGCAGGGCCGAGGAAGTCCGCCATGGCCCGGCGCAGTCCGCCGGCGGCGGTCGCTTCCTCCGAGGGGATGCCGGTGCCGTGGTGGATGCCGTCGACGATGACCGGCTCGCCGGCCTCCGGGGTCCAGGCGTGCCGGCGCTCGGCGCCGCGGTGCGCCGCACGAGTCGTCGGAGCCCGAGGCGATGAGCACGGGGCGGCCGGGCCCGGGGCCGGCGCCGCGGAAAGTGGCTCCCAGTGGCGGATACCCGACAGACTTGCACGACTACGGGACGTAATGTGAAGACTTCCCACGCAAAGGAGGTTGCGCATGACACGTCGTCTCGCCTTCATAGCGACCGTCGCCGCCGCGATCGTCGCGGTATCGAGCCCGGCGATGGCGTTCCAGCACGACCGGGTGCAGAACCCCGTGGTGCACTGGGCACTCGACATCGCGATCCTCGCCATCGTGGTGGCGCCGATCTGGACGGCGCTGCTGTGGGGCAGAGGCCAGAGCAAGTGGCTGCTCGTGGCGGTCATCGCCTTCGTGCAGGCGCCGGTCGCGATCCTCGGCTTCTCGCCCGGGGCCTCGGCGCCGTTCGCGGGCGGCGGGCTGTTCCTCGGCCTCGCGATCACGACCGCGGCGATCGTCTACACCCGCCGCGCGAGCCGCCTGGAGCGGGCGCAGCGGACCTCAATCCAGCAGGAACCTGCGGGCGAGGCCTCCTGAGCCGAGCTCGAACCCGAGCAGCGGGCCGCGGTCGCGGAGCAGCCGCAGGTCGGGACAGCCTTGGAAGGGACCGTCGAAACCGCCGGTCGCGGGGTTCACGTAGGCGTGCCACGAGCAGTGCGGCTCGCCGACCCAGCCCCAGGCCCGATGCGTCTCGGCGCCGCCGAAGCGATAGACGCCGACGCTCAGCAGCCGGTCGCCGACCGGCCTCCGGTAGAAGTCGGCGACGAGCCCCGGAATCGGCGTCGACTCGAAGTCGATGTCCGACAAGGTCTTGTGAAACGTGAAATCGGCGAGATGCGGGATCTCGCCGATTTCCTCTGTATAAGCCACGGGCACGTCCGGTCTAACGACCGAGCGTGCCCGTGGTTGCGCATATCCGGCGGGTTCTCACACCGGCTCGGGACCACAGGTGTCCTGAGTGGAAACCGATCGGACTCCGTGGGGCGCCGGCGCCGGTGCGGAACGCACTTGCGGCGAGCGGAACGCGGCGGTCCTGCGGGACCGCAGCGGAGCGCCGCTACACGCCGAAGAAGATCTCCGCGTCGGCGTAGCGCTCGACCGGAACGGTCTTGAGCTCGTCGGTGCCCTCGTGGATCGGGATGCGGACGACGTTGGTGCCCTGGAGCGCCATCATCTTGCCGAAGTCGCCCTCGTTGACGGCCGCGGCGGCCTCCAGGCCCAGGCGGGTGGCGAGGACACGGTCGAACGCGGTCGGCGTGCCGCCGCGCTGCAGGTGGCCCAGGATGATCGCGCGGGTCTCGATCTCGGCCCGCTCCTTGATCTCCTTGGCGACCCAGTCGCCGACGCCGCCGAGCTTGACGTGCCCGAACGCGTCGACCTCGCCGTCCTTGAGGACCATGCCGGTCTCGGCGTGCGCGCCCTCGGAGACGGCCACGATGGTGGCCTTGCCCGCGTCCTTGCGCTCCTTCACGAAGTTCGCGACCTTCTCGATGTCGAAGGCGACCTCGGGGATGAGGACGACGTTCGCGCCGCCGGCCATGCCCGCGTGCAGGGTCATCCAGCCGGCGTGGCGGCCCATGATCTCCACGACGATGCAGCGGTCGTGCGAGTCGGCGGTCGTCCACAGGCGGTCGATCGCCTCGGTGGCGATGTTGACCGCGGTGTCGAAGCCGAAGGTGTAGTCGGTGCCGGAGAGGTCGTTGTCGATCGTCTTCGGGACGCCGACGCAGTTGACGCCGTCGGCGGTCAGCTTCGTCGCGACGCCCAGGGTGTCCTCGCCGCCGATCGCGATGAGCGCGTCCACGCCCAGCGCGGCCATGTTCTTCTTGATGGCCTCGACGCCGCCCTCGATCTTGTAAGGGTTGGTGCGGGAGGAGTGGAGGATGGTGCCGCCCTGGTCGAGGATGTTCTCGACCGTGTCCCAGTCCAGCGGCTGGGTGATGCCCTCGATCGGGCCCCTCCAGCCGTAGCGGAAGCCCACGAACTCGTGGCCGTATTCCTTGGTGCCCTTGCGGACCGCGGCGCGGATGACCGCGTTGAGACCGGGGCAGTCGCCGCCGCCGGTGAGCACGCCGATGCGCATGTTCTAACTCCCTGGAGTGAGGACTGTTAACTGGGCGGCCTCATTGCCGAAACACCGGTCAGCCTATATCGGGGCCGGACGGCGGGGACCAGGGGTTCCGAGCGGGGCCTAGTGGTGGGATTCGACCGGGCCGTAGGCGGCGCGCTGACCGCGGACCGCTTCGAGGGCCGCCCAGCGGGCCAGGTTGAGCCTCGCGTCGGTGAGGGCGTCGTGCATGTCCGCGTCGGGGGTCACCGGCAGTTCGGGGCGGCCGAGGTCCTCCCAGCGCTGGCGGAGGTCCTTGGTCATGCGCGGCAGCGCCCGCGGCAGCTCGGGCATCGTGCCCCACAGCTGGGCGAGGACCACGTGGTCGTACGCGCCGATCCACGCCCACAGCTCGATCCGCTCCCCCGGGTGGCTGCCGGTCTTCTTCCGCACCGGCGAGACCAGGAACTCGTAGAGCTCGTCGCGGATCGTGGAGCGGTTCTTCCACAGCGAGCTCGCCGGCGGCGGGAGCTTGTCCAGGACGTTGCGCCGGACCCAGTCGATCGCCCGCGAGGGGTCGAACTCGGTCGACACGGCGTAGTACTCGCGGCCGTGCTCGTCGACGACCGCGATCGAGACCAGGTCGATCGTGCGCCCGTCCTCGATGAACTCGCAATCGTAGAAGTATCGGTACGCCACGCATCGGCCTTTCGTATGATCACGAGCGGTCTCTTCGGACCTTCTTGGCCCGCACCCGTATGTCGCCGGACTGCAGTCGACGCTACGCCATACGATCGGGCAGCCGAAATCTGACCTCGCAATCCGCACACGCGCGCCGCGATACCGGACAATAGACATGAAAGCACGTAGACTCGATCGTACACTCGGCCGACCGACAAGTGCACCGTCTGGACACATGACCCAACGGAGCGTGAAGTTTCCGACACTGAGCCCTGTACAACGACGGAAAAGACAGCGATCATCGGAGGGAACCCGCGGACCCGGGACCCACCGAAGGGGGAGAACTATGGGTGTCAGCCCATCTGAAGACCCGCTTGCAGGCGTCGCCATGTTCGCCGGCCTCGACCCGCAGGCACGGCGACAGATCGCGGGGGTGGCGGTACAGCGCCACTACCGGCGGGGGCACCTGCTGTTCTTCGAGGGCGAGCCGGGTGAATCGCTCATCATGATCCGCTCCGGGGCGGTGAGCGTCTTCCGCACCGCGGCCACCGGCGAGCGCGCGATGCTGCACGTGGCGCGCGCCCCGGAAGTGCTCGGCGAGGTCTCCCTGCTGGACGGATCGCCCCGGTCGGCCAGCGCGGAGGCCCTGGAGGACACGTCGGCGCTGGCGCTGGCGCGGTCGTCGTTCCTCGAACTGGTGCACGGGAATCCGAAGATGCTCGACGCGGTGCTGCGTTCGATGGGCATGATCGTGCGGCGGTTGACGGAGCAGTCCTCGGACCACGTGTTCCTGGACCTGCCGGGGCGGGTGGCGAAGACGCTGGTGCGGCTCGCCGAGCAGCACGCGTCGCCGATGACCACGATCGAGTTGAACCAGACGCAGCTGGCGGAGATGGCCGGGGGTTCGCGGCAGAGCGTCAACCAGGCGATCGGGATCTTCGCGAACCGCGGCTGGCTGCGCACCGAGGGGCGCAAGATCGTGGTGGTGGACCTGCCGGCGCTGCGGCGCAGGGCCGGATTCGGCGGCGGCGAGTAGCGCGCTCGGGCGCGGCGGGGAACGGCGCGGTCGTCGCGTTCGGGCCGTTGCCCGCTACTCCCCCTTCTCTCGTTCCTGTTCTTTGACCTTGGCGGCGTACTCGTCCACGTAGTCCTGCCCGGACAGGGCCCGCAGGGCGTCCATGACCTCGTCGGTGACGGCCCGTTCGATGAAGCGGTCGCCCACGAGCTCGCGGTAGCGGTTGAAGTCGAGCGGGGGCCCGAACTTGATCCGGATGCGGCCGAAGCGGGGGATGCGCTTCCCGATCGGTTGCAGTTCACCGGTGTTGAGCATGGCGACGGGGACGACCACGGACCCGGTCTGGAGGGCGAGGCGGGCGACGCCGGTCTTGCCGCGGTAGAGGCGCCCGTCGGGTGAGCGGGTGCCTTCGGGGTAGATGCCGAAGAGGCGGCCCTCGGACAGGACCCGTTTGCCGGTGTCGAGGGAGGCGTTGGCGGCTTCGCCGCCGGCCCGGTCGACGGGGATGGCGCCGACGGCGCTCACGAAGCTGCGCACGAACCAGCCTTTGAAGCCGGTGCCGGTGAAGTACTCCTCCTTGGCGATGAAGGTGACGCGGCGCTTGACGACCAAGGGCAGGAAGAAGGAGTCGATGACGGCGAGGTGGTTGGAGGCCAGGATCGCGGGCCCTTTCTCGGGCACGTACTCGAGCCCTTCGACCTGCGGGCGCCACACGGCCCACAGCAGGGCGCCCAGTGTCGCCTTCAATACCCAGTAGATCACGCGCTCAAGCGTATCGGTACCGGTCAATCCCCAGCGCGGCGAACACTTCCGAGGGCCGTATCGGGGCGCGAAGCGCCGCCCGCGCGGTGGCGGGCGTCGGCGGCCCCGTGCGAGAATGGGCGGGCGGCGCGAAACGGGGCCGACCGGCCCCGGCGAAGCTTGCGAGCCATGAGGCTGGTCTGGCGAAACGCGCTTCATCAGTCGGCGATCCGGGAGGCGACGTGACGATCGATTCCGAGGAGTTCGCGTTCGACCTCGGCCCTGAGGCCAAGGCGACGATGCTGCTCTGCCACGGGTTCACCTCGGATCCGGCGAGCGTGCTGCCGTGGGGCGAGCACCTGCGGGACGCGGGCTTCAACGTGATCGCGCCGCTGCTCCCCGGGCACGGCGACACGTGGCAGGTGCTGGCGAAGGCGACGTGGCAGCAGTGGTACGCCCGGCTCGAAGAGGCCTTGGGCGAGGCGCTGGCGCTGGGTCGGCCGGTGTTCGCGGGCGGCCTGTCGATGGGCGGCTCGCTGGCGCTGCGGCTGGCGGAGCTGCGCGGAGCGGACCTGGCCGGGCTGGTGCTGGTGAATCCGGCGATCTTCGACGAGAAGCCGCACGGGTTCTTGGCGCCGGTCCTGCGGTACGTCATGCCGAGTGTGCCCGCGATCGGCTCGGACCTGAACAAGCCCGATGTGCGGGAGCGGACCACCGCGCGCACCCCGGTGGCCGCGTACGCGTCGCTGCGGAAGCTGTGGAAGGTGACGCGGCCGGAGCTGGCGCGGGTCACGGTGCCGCTGCGGATCTTCACGAGCGCCCAGGACCATGTGGTGCACCCGCGCAACAGCGCGGTCATCCGGGCGGGCGTGCGGTCCAAGGACGTCGAGTCGACGGTGCTGCCGCGCAGCTTCCATGTGGCGACGCTCGACTACGACGCCGAGACGATCTTCACCGGGAGTGTCGAGTTCATGAACCGGCAGCTGGCAAAGGCGCGGAGCGGCCCTGAGGCGCCCGCCTCGAGCGCGCCTGAGGCACAGGTGGGCGGCGCGCCTGAGGCTCCCACGCGGGGGCGCAATGACTGAGCGCGGGGACGAGCCCGAAAGCAGCGAGCAGGAGAACGGCCGCGAAGGCGGCGAGCTGCGTCCGGAGGACGTGGACCGGCGGTTCAACGAGCTCATCAAGGGCCTGGGCGACGAGCCCGGACTGACGGCGGGCCCGGGCACTGAGGATTTCTCCGCCGAGCCCGTGTCGAAGACGCCCCAGGTCACGCCGTCGCCCTCCGATGAGGAGCCGACGCTGCTGGAGCTGTGGGACGCGGAGCTGCCGGATGACGACGAGGACGACTACGTGCCGCCGGAACCCCCGCCGATGCCGTGGCCGAGCCTGCCGGCGGTCGGCGGGGTGCTCATGATCGTGGGCGGCCTGGCGCTGCTGGTGAACCCCGGCATGGCTCCGTTGGGGACGAATCCGGGCCGACTGGTCGGGTTCGTGGCGTTCCTGATCGGCGTGTGGCTGCTCATCAGCCGCCTGCGCCCGGACAAGGACGACACCGACGACGGCGCGGTGGTCTGACCCGAACGGGTGAAATCGCCGCGGCGGATCCGCCGAGCCGGCTTCGGGTCGCCGCCGCGGCCTCGACGGCCGCGCACGCTCGCGGAGCCGTCGATGTGCGGCGTGCGCCCGGCGTCGCTCGGGACGGGGCCGGTCGCCTCGTGTTCAGCGAGCGGCCGTCGGCTCGCATCGCCGTTCCACCGCTCAGTGCGCTCGCGTCCAGCGAGCGCCCGAAGCGGTCACTTCTTGCCGTCGAGCCAGGACAGGACGGCGTCCAGGATGCCCTCGGCCGCGGCGCCCTTGAACACCTCGTCGGGCGAGCCCGCGAACGTCAGCGGCGCGGTCCCGTACGCCTCCGTGACCGCCTGGGCCTCCTTCGACTGCGCCTCGGACTCGCTCACCACCAGCAGGATCGGCGGGCCGCCCACGGGCTTCGGCGGCTGCTTCGGGAACCGCTGCGGCGAGACGAGCACCAGCCCAGCGGCCGGATAGCGGCCCGCGGCCAGCGCCGCCCACGCCGCGCCCTCGCGGTGTCCGATGAGGACCGCCTGGCGCGGCACGGTGACCGCCGCCTGCACCACGTCGTGGGTGAAGGCCTCGACGCCGCCCTCGGCGGCGGGGGTGCCCCCTTGGCCGCGGACGCTCACGGCCGCGGCGTATCGCCCGGAGGTGGCGATCCGCTTGAGCCACAAGGCGTTGAACGCGGCGGCCCCGGCCGGGTCGTCGGTGCAGCAGAGCACCGGGCTGGCCTCGGGGTCGTCCTTGATGTCGATGTCGAAGAGGTCGGCGGGCTCGAAGACGGCGATCTCGCGCCGGACCGGGGCCGGCTCGGGGGTGCGGGCGCGCCGGACCCAGGCGGTGAGGCTCATTTGGCGGGCTCCTGTTCGAGGATGTCGATGATGCGGCCCAGGCTGGCCAGGTACTCCTCGGCGTCCACGGCGAGCCGGTGGCGCGGCGAGGCGCCGCCCGACTCGACCTCGTACTGGTCCGACTCCGCGACGACCTGCCGGCGGAAGTTCGCGGCGCGCTCGGGGTCGCCCTTGCGCACGTGCAGCCAGTGGGCGATGGCGTGGGTCTGCCAGTGGACGATCGGCAGGACCCCGACGCCGGGTTCGACGAGCCCGGCCACGGCGAGCGTCTCCGCCCGCGGGGAGAACATGCGCGCGTACAGCTTCGGGTAGGGCGAGTCGCCTTCGACGCCGAGCAGCTTCGGCTTGACGAGGGTGATCTTCGGGGCGTAGCCGGTGGCGAGGACGACCAGGTCGGGGCGCATCTCGGTGCCGTCGGCGAAGGTGACGTCGAAGCCGTCGAAGCGGGCGATGTCGCCGCGGCGGCGGATGGAGCCGTCGCCGACGTGTTCGAGGTAGCGGCCGTTGCGGACGGGCTCCTCGCCGGCGGAGCCGGGACCGGGCGCCTCGATGCCCATGCGGGCGGCGAGCCGTCCGGGTCCCTTGAGGAGCCGGTCGGTCAGGAAGCGGCGCAGGAACTTCGGACGGCCGCCGATGCGGGCGAGCGCGAAGTCGGTGGGCTCGCCTCCGAGGTACTTGGGCAGATGCGGGGTGTCGCGGCGGACGGAGTGGACGCAGCCGGCCGCGTTGACGGCGGCCTCGCAGGCGATGTCGACGCCGGAGTTGCCGCCGCCGACGACGAGGACCTGCTTGCCGCGCAGCCGCGACGCGTCCTTGAGCTGCGAGGAGTGGAGGACGGTGCCGCGGAAGTCCTCCTGCCCGGGGTAGGCGGGCAGGTTGGGCGCCCAGTGGTGGCCGGTCGCGATGATGACCGCGCCGTAGCGCAGGCGGCGGGCGGCGCTGCCGGCGGCGGGCTTGACGACCACTTCGAAGCGGGAGCCCTCGACCGTGTCGATCTGGGAGATCTCCGAGCCGTACCAGATGTGCTCGGAGAGGCCGAAGTGCTTGGCGTAGGCCGTCAGGTACTCGAGCATCTGGGCCGCGGACGGGTAGTCGGGCCAGTCGTCCGGCATCGGGAAGTCCGGGATCTCCGTCTGGGACCGGGACGTGACCAGGTGGGTGTTGGGGTAGAGGGGGCTGTGCTGGTTCTGGGGGTTCCACAGGCCGCCGAGAACGGTGTCCCGTTCGTAGCAGTCCACTTCGAAGCCGTTCTCGCGGAGGTTCTTGACCGCGATGAGGCCGGACGCCCCGGCGCCGATCACGCAGACGGCCTCGCCGCGGTCGTAGGCGGCTTGGGAGGAGTACTCCTGCAAGGGACGGTCTCCTTCGATGGGCATGCATTCGTGTGCCGGACGGCGGCTCCCCGGGGTCCCGCCGGGGGGCGGGGCGCGGGGCACCGAAAGACTGAGAGCAGATTACCGTGAACGGGACTCGTACTTTCGGGGGAGGTAGGCTGCGCGCGTGCTCTTCGAGCTGTGGAAACATCCCCGACCCGACGCCGCGGTCTTCCGCCGCGACGGGCAGGTGGTGGTGGCCTCGCACCGGCTCGCCAAACAGGTGCTGACCGACCGCGAGCGGTTCTCGGCCGCGAACGCGCTCGACGCGGTCACCCCGATCCCGGCGGCGTCGCTGCGGGAGCTGACGCGGCACCGGTTCCGTCTCCCTGCGACGTTGGCGAACAACGACACCGAGACGCACGAGCACATCCGGGCGAGTTTCGGGGCGGTCTTCGCGCCCGCGAACGTGGAGGCGCTGCGGCCGTGGCTGCACGGTCTCGCCCGCCGCACCGCGGCCGGGGTCGCGTGGCGGCTCCGCACCGGGGCGACGGTGGACCTGGACGCGGCGGTGTCCTCGGAGATCCCGCTGGCGGCGCTGGCGCGGCTGCTGGGACTGGAGGTCGAGGCGACCGGAGCGGTCAAGCGGTTCAGCCGTGCGGCGCTGGAACTCTTCTGGGGCGACCCGACCGCGGAACGCCAGCGCGAGCTCGCCGCGGTGGTGGGGCCGTTCCATGCGCTGCTGCGCGGCTGGACGGCCGAGTCGTCGGGGGCGACGCGGGCGCTGCTGGACGCGTACGGCGAGGACGCCGCGACGGCGGCGCTGTTCTTCCTCCTCGTCGCCGGCCAGGAGACGACCTCGCAGTTCCTGACGCTGCTGCTGCATCGGCTGATCGAGGAGCCGGACCTGCTCGATGCGGACCCGGCCGCGGTGGTCGAGGAGGGGCTGCGGCTCCTGCCGCCGATCACGTCGTGGCGGCGGGTCGTGAAGCGGGACACCGACATCGGGGGCGTGCCGGTCCGGGCGGGCGAGTCGGTCCTGGTCTGGTTGGCGGCGGCCGGTGTGGACGAAGGCGTGGCCGAGTGCCCGGCGGCGATGGCGCCCGGCCAGCGGGGATCGCGACGGCACTTGGCGTTCGGCGCGGGAGCCCACCGCTGCCTGGGGAGTCAGCTCTCCAGAATGGAGGCCGAGGTGGTGGTCGCCGAGCTGGCGCCGCTCCTCCCCCGGTGCGCGGTGGTCGCGGCTCCGGTGAGCGAGCCGAACCTGTCCTTCCGGATGCCGAGCCCGCTGCTGGTCCGCCGCCGCTGAGCCGGATGCCGGTCCTGGCCGACCGCCGCTGCGGACGTAAATCGCCTTGTGGCGCAATCGCAGTGGTGGGAGGCTACCGGGATGCGCGAATTCCAGGACTTCCGCCAGCGTGCCGCCGCCTACGTCATGCGACGAGCCCCCGAACGAGCCGGGATCGAGGTCCTGGTGATCCTGCATCGCGACGCCCCGGAAGCGGGCGTGCAGGTGCCGGGCGGCGGGGCGCACGCGCACGAGACGATCGGCGAGGCGGCGATCCGCGAGGCCCGGGAGGAGACCGGCGTCCGGGGCCTCGTGTTCGGGGAGGCGTTGGGCAACATGCTTCTGCGCGCCCCCGTGTACGAACACGGCCACCAGGTGACGACCTACTGCTGGCTGCGCTCGGACGACGCGCGGGACGCCTGGGACCACACGGTGGTCAGCACCGACGAGGACGACGGCGAGCGGATGCGCTGCGAGTTCCGCCCGGTCGGAGCGGCGGGCATCGACTTCGAGATGGACCGCTTCCTGCCGCAGGCCGCCGCCCGCTTCGCCGCCGCGTTCCCGGTCGAGGCCTTGGCGGAGGGCGCTGCGGAGGCGGTGCGAGCGCCGGGGGTAGCGGCGCCCGCACCGCATTGAATCGGCGCCTGTCGGCCGGTTCGCTGACAAGGTAGCCCGAGCCGTCCACAGAGGGCCGCCGCTCTCGGTGCGGTCGCGGACCGGCACGCTGCGGGAATCGCGGTGCCGGTCAGCGCCGCGATGAGCGAGGTGGGCGACGCGGGGGAAGCCGAGGCGTCCGAGGGGGCGCGGTCTCGGTCGCCGGCACGCGGAGGAAACCGGCCTCAGGCCCTCGTGAACCGTTCGGCGGGCTCACTCCCTGAGGGAGCGCAGCGGCGGGAGATCGTCCCAGTCGCGACGCAGGCGGACGGCGCGGTCGTCGATCTCGAAGTCGCCCCAGGGGACGTACCGGGTGTGGCGGTGGAGCATCTCGATGATCCGGCGCATCAGCGCCGGGCCCTCTTCCTCGCGGTGCTCGTAGCCGAACATCCGCCAGTGGTGGCGCCCGATCACCAGGCCGTCGACCACGAGATCGCCGTCGTCGCCGCCGGCGCGCAGGTCGATGACGTAACTGCAGCGCGTGCCGTCGGTGTCGAGGACGGGTGCGCCGATGAGTTCACTCGCTCGCATGGTCCGCCCCCGGGATTCTGCCGATGATCTTGCGCTTGAGGCGCTCCTCGGACGGGCTCGCGGCCGCCGCCGCGGCCGCCGCGGTGATCGAGACGACCGTGTCGACCTTGGTGATCGCCTCGATCGGAATGCGCCGCGGGTCGTCGGGACCGCCGGTGAGCCTCGCCGAGGCGCGGATGAGTGTGAGCGCCCATCGCGGGAGCCGCGGTTCGAGGGCGACGGTGCCGGTCAGGAGCGCGACGACCTCCGTCCGGCCGTCGTCGCGGCTTCGGAGCTCGAGGTCGTCGACGCGGCCGAGCGGCACGCCCTCCGGGTCGACGATCTCGCGGTCGATGATGTCCGTGAGCAGGTCGACGATCTCGCGTCCTTGCCAGGTGCTCATGCGCCCATCCTCGTCAGGATCATCAGCGGGATCGCCGCGATCGCGGCGATGAAGACCACGGCCAGCACTGCGAGGCCGAGGCCGTTGCTCAGGCGGCCGTTGACGTGCTCGCCGACGTAGTCGGGGTCGTTGGCGGCGATGAGCACCGGGAGGTAGGTGAGCGGCAGCGCGACCGCGGAGAACACGAGCGAGACCTCGGTGACCATGATGGGGTCGATGCCGGTCTGGACGATGAGGACGCCCACGAGCAGGCACAGCGCCACGGTGGCGTGGAAGCGGGCGCCGCGCGCGGGGGCGACGCGTTTGCCCCAGGGCCAGCCGAAGTACTGCGCGAGCGCGTAGCCGCAGGACAGGCCGCATTCGAGGGCGGCGCCGACCGTGGCGGCGAAGAAGCCGAAGAGGGCCACCGCCAGACCCGCGGTGCCGAATGCGAGCGCCGCCGGCTCGACGACCTGGTCGAGGGTCTTGACGTCGACGCCGCGTGGGAGCAGCACGACGGCGGCCGCCGCGGCGATGGCGATCGAGAGCAGGCCGCCGAGCGGGAAGCCGAGGAAGACGTTGATGCGCTGGGTCGACATGTCGGAGGGCTTCCAGCCCTCCTCGACGCCGCCGGAGCTGAAGAAGAACACCTCGTACGGGGTCATGGCGGCCGCGAAGAGGACGACCGCGTAGAACAGGTAGGTCGGGACCGCCTCGCCCGGGGGCGGGGAGAGGCTCACGGCCTGGCGGCCGAGGTCGCCCCAGTCGGGATCGAGCCACCACAGCGCGACGGCGAACACGGCGATGGTGAGGCCCGCGAGGCCGAAGGCCCGCTCCATGCTGTCGAACTTGACGCGCCAGACGATCAGCCACAGGGCGATGCCGATGGGCGCCACGTAGACGACGTGCGGAATGGTGGTCGCGATCTGGATGACGAGCGCGATGCCGCCGATCTGGGCGGTGAGGGTCAGGAGCGTGACGGCGAACGAGGCGATGAGGTTGACCAGCGCCGCGCCGGGACCGACCTTGTCGCGGATGAGGCTGTAGACGGGCGACCCGGAGACGGCGACGACGCGTCCGGACATCTCGGCGAAGACGCAGATGCCGATCACCCCGACGACCACCGCCCACACGAGCGCCAGGCCGTACCGTGCGCCCACAGTCGCGTTCGAGACGATGTCGCCGATGTCGACGAAGCCCCCGATCGCGCTGAAGACGCCGAGAGTGAAGATCAGCAGCTTCCGCACCCGGAAAACGGTACCCGACGGACGTGACCGTCAAACTAGGGCAATCGGCACTGTTCTTTCAGTGGCGAGAAGGACTGGCAATCGCTTTCAGACCTCGCCCGGGGGCCGGGAGAGGCAGGGGCGGTCGAGGCCGGGCCTGCTGATACGCCGCTCGCCGCGGACGGGATTCAGGCGCGCGGGCTCCCCGGTTCGCCGAAGTCGAACCACTCGGAGGCGCTGAGGCGGAAGACCTCGGGTGCGAGGTCCGCGGCCCGGTCGGGGATCCAGCCGAGACGCTCGCCGGGGAGGTCCCGCATGTTCTCGAACTCGGCCAGGCCGGGCTCGGCCGGCCATGCGCCGACCAGGACCGCGGCATCGATGCCGCGTCGCGAGAGGGCTTCGAGTGTCAGGGCGGTGTGGTTCAGGGTGCCGAGTGCGGCGCGGGCGACCACGACCGCCGGGGCGCCGAGTTCCACGGCGAGGTCGCGGGCGGTCCAGCCGCCCTCGCCGAGCTGGACGAGGAGGCCGCCGGCGCCTTCCAGGAGGACGACTTCGGCCTTGGCGGCGAGGACGGTGTCGGCGACGTCGTGGAGCTTGAGCAGCGGCAGACCGCTGCGGCGAGCGGCGGTGTAGGGCGCCAAGGGATCGGGGTAGGAGGCGAGGGCGCGGGCGGGCGCGCCGGAGAGGCGGGTGACCTCGGCTGCGTCGTCGTCGTCGCCGGTCTGGGCGATCTTGATGACCTCGACGCTGCGACCCAGGCGCTGGAGGGCGGCCGCGAGTGCGGCGGTGGCGACGGTCTTGCCGACCCCGGTGTCCGTGCCGGTGACGAGGACCGGGCCTTCGAAGGTGATCACGGGTTCAACCTAATCGCAGCAGCGGTCGCGAAGGGCGGCCGGGGCGGTGCGCGGGGCGCCCGAATCCGGGCCCGCCATCCCACCATCTCGGTTCGGCCGCGCTAGCGCCTCCTCGGCCGCATCGGGCGCTGCTTCGGCCTCATCCCCTCGACTCGCCCGCGCTCCATCGTGCGCCGATACGTTCGGTCGCGCCGGACCGCCGCCGGTACGCGGCCGTGCCGCCTCCTCATCGCCGACGCCCGTCCGTGTCACTCCCGCTCGGCCGTGTCGCCGCCTCCCTCGCGCTCAGAGCCGGCCGGAGTCATCTCGAGTTCGGGTCCGGCCGGGTCGCCTCGATCACCGCCAGGGCCTTCGTGAAGTCGGCTTCGGGCACGCCCGTGTTCACCGTGACCCGCAGGCGCGACCGATGGTCCGGTGTGGACGGCGGACGGAAGCACCCGACCGCTACGCCTTTCGCCGCGCAGCGTTCGGCCCATGCCGCGGCCGCGCGGGCGTCGCCCGCGGCGGGCGACAGCACTCCCGCGGCTGGAACGGGCGCGCCCAGCGCGCTCGCCGCCAGCGCGGCCCGACGGGCCAGTTCGCCGCGGGCGCCGTCGGCCCCGCGCGCGAGCGCGAGCGCCGCACCGGCGCCCGCGATGACCGCGGGCGGCGGCGCGGTGTCGTAGACGAAGGTGCGGCCGGTGTCGTGCAGATGGCGGCGCAGGGCCGCGGGCCCGGCGACGATCCCGCCCGCCGCGCCGAGCGCCTTGGAGAGCGTGGCGGTGACGATGACTCCGGGATCGCCCGCGAGCCCGGCCGCCGCGACACCCCCGGAACCGTGCGGGCCGACCGTGCCGATCGCGTGGGCCTCGTCGACCAGGAGCAGCGCGCCATGGGCGCTCGTGAGGGCGTGCAGTTCGCGCAGCGGGGCCGCGTCGCCGAGGACCGAGTAGACGGACTCGACGGCGACGATCGAGGGCCGCAGCGCCTGCAGTTGGCGTTCGAGGTCGTCGAGGTCGTTGTGCGCGAACGTCTCCGAGCGGCCTCCGGCGAGCCGGGCGGCGTCGTGGAGTGAGGCGTGCGCGTGGGCGTCGAGCAGCACCGGCCCGGCCAGTGCGGCCACGGCGCCGAGGTTCGCGAGGTAGCCCGAGGAGTAGAGGACCGCCGTCTCGGTCCCGGTGTGGCGGGCGAACGCCGCCTCGAAGTCCTCGTGGAGATCGGTCGTGCCGCGGACGAGGCGGGAGCCGCCCGCGCCGAGTCCGTGTTCGGCGAGGGCGGCGGCGGCCGCGTCGAGGACCGCGGGGTGGCGGGAGAGCCCGAGATAGTCGTTCCCGGCCAGATCGATCGCGGCGGCGCGGACGCGGGCCGTGCGGGTGAGCCCGGCCTTCGCGCGGAGGTCGGCCTTGCGGGTCAGCCGGTTCCATACGGCCGTGGTGCCGCGGGGCGACGAAGCGCCGCGACCGCTCCGCGATGAGGCGCGGACCGCCGTTCCGGTCCTGTCGCGACGGTCGTGCTTCGTCGAGCCGTCAACACCGGAGTCGGCGGGTGCCGACCCGGCTTGCGCGGCGGCGGGCGCCGACCCGAGGCCCGTAACGACGTGCTCGGGGCTGGGCGGTGGGGCGGCGCGCTCGGGACCGGGGGCACTGCGGGACTGCGTCGCACCGGTTCTGCTCGCCGATCGGTCGTCCACGCCTTGCTCGGTCACGCCGGCGCCGTCCGCCGGGGTCGCGGCCTCGGCCCCCGAGTGGTCGTCCTGCATCGCGGTCGGGTCCGGGACCGGTGTCGTGCCCGGCCCTTCGCTCACGCGACGACCTCGTCGATCGCTTCGGCGAGGGCGTCCACGAGCAGGTCGGTCTCTTCGTCGCCGAGGGTCAGCGGCGGCATCACGACCACCGTGTCGCCCAGCGGCCGCAGCCACACGCCACGCTCGCGCGCGGCCTGGCAGACCGCGAAGCCCGTGCGCTCGACCGCAGGGGCGACTTCGACGCCGACCATGGTGCCGAGCCGCCGGATCTCCACCACGCCTCCCTTGGCGCCCAACGGTTCCAGGAGCTTCGCGAGCCGCTCGCCCAGCCGCGCCGCCTGGCCGATGACGTCCTGCTCCCCCATCACCCGCAGGTTCGCCAGCGCCGCCGCGCAGCACAGCGGGTTCGCGGTGTAGGTGTGCCCGTGGAAGAACGTGCGCGGCGCGCGGTCGCCCGGCCGGGCCAGGAAGGCCTCGTAGACGTGCTCGGCGGCGAGCACGGCCGACAGCGGCAGGTACCCGCCGGTGATGCCCTTGCCGCACGTGAGCAGGTCGGGGACGACGCCCGCGTGCTCGGCGGCCCACATCCTCCCGGTGCGGCCGAAGCCCGTGGCGACCTCGTCGAAGATGAGGAGCGCCCCATGGGCGTCGGCGAGTTCCCTCGCGGTGCGGAGGAATGCGGCGTCGTAGTCGAGCATGCCCGCCGCGCCCTGGATCATCGGCTCGACGATGATCGCGCACACCTGGTCGCCGTGGTCGTCCATGACCGACCGGAGCTCGGCGGCGGCCAGGGCGTTGCGGTCTTCGCCCAGCGAGCGGTCGCCGGGCGAGGCGACGCCGACGGTGTCGAGCAGCAGCGGCCGGTAGGCCCGGTGGAAGAGGTCGTGCCCGCCGACGGCGACCGCGCCGAGGGTGTCGCCGTGGTAGGCGTGGTTCAGGCGCACGAACTTGGGCCGGGAGCGGCCGGTCTGGGTCGAGTACTGGTACGCGATCTTGAGCGCGGCCTCGACGGCCGAGGAGCCGTCGCCGGCGTAGAAGACCTTCGTGAGTTCGGGCCCGTTCCCTTGAGGGGCCGAGTCGATGAGGGCTTCGGAGAGTTCGATGCCCGGGGTGTGGGTGGTGCCGAGGAACGTCGAGTGGTCGAGCTTCGCGAGTTGGGCGATGATCGCGGCGTCGACGTCGGGGTGGCCGTGCCCGAGCGTGGTGGTCCACAGTGAGGAGACGCCGTCGAGGTAGCGGCGGCCGTCGACGTCGAAGAGCCAAGGCCCCTCGGCCCGTTCGACGACCGTCGGGTCGTCGTCGGTCCAGGTGGCGTGCTGGGTGAACGGGTGCCACACGGCCGCCGCGTCCCGTGCGATCCAGGAGGCGCTGTCGCGGGGGGCGCCGTCGTGGGCGGCCGCAGCGGCGCCGTCGCTCGCGGCTCGGGAAGCGCTGCCGCGTGTGATCCGCGAGTGGTCGGCCTTCGTCGCTTCGGTCATCGCACCGCTCCTTAGATGGTTCCTACAAAGACTATTGGAGGATACCGTCAGGTCTCGGTGCCCCGACAAGGACGGCGGCCGGGTCCCCGAGCAGGCCCGGGCCTTGACACCACCGTTATCGAACCGAGGCCGCCGCCGCCCGCCGGGGACGGGCGGCGTAGTTTGGTCCGATCGAAGCGGACCCACCGCGTCCGTCCGGGTTTTTACACTTTGAACACAGTGGGACGCTTGACAACACCGTGCGTCACGGGCAGACTGGTGACACTTGCGGGCAATCGCGGAGGATTGTCACTTACCGCCCCTTAGGTATCGCAGCCTCGGCGCCGCGTACGCAAGTGCGGGACCTCCCGAGTCCGACGTCCGCGGCGACGCCCCCCGAGCCCGCGGCGAGGCCTGGGCCCGCGCCGGCCGGCGCCCACGGCGAACGCTCGCGGAGCCGAGAACGAGGAAGGCCCTGTGTCGAACCAGAAACCCTCTCCGGCCCCGGCCGGTCCTGCGGACGAGGCGTCGCGGGCCGACCGCAGGCCCCGCTTCTCCGAGGTCTTCGGGGACCGCGAGGCCGCCGGCTTCCTCGCCGCGTTCGGCCTCTCCAACGCGGGGGCGATGCTCAACCGGGTCGCGGTCACCGCGCTCGTCTGGAACGCCACGGGTTCTGAGGCGCTGGCCGCCGCCGCCTTCGCGATCAGCTTCGCGCCCTATCTGGGGCTCGCGCAGGTCCTCGGGGCCGTCGTCGACCGCTACGCCTACCGGACCGTCATGGTCGTGTGCGACCTGCTGCGGGCCGTCCTCATCGCGCTCCTGCTCATCCCGAACCTGCCCGTCCCGGTGATGATCGTGATCGTCTTCGCGGTCGCCTCGGTCCAGCCGGCCTACAACGCCGCCCGCACCGCGACCCTCGCGCAGATCCTCACCGGCGACCGGCTCGCGGTCGCCATCGCGATCACCTTCAGCACCTCGCAGGCCGCCCAGATCGTCGGCTACCTCGCCGGGGGCCTGCTCTCGGCCGTCGACCCGCACACGGCCCTGGCGGTCAACGCGGTCCTGTTCGCGGTCAGCGGCGTCGCGATCCTCGGCCTGGTCCGGTACCGGCCCACCGTGAACAAGCGCGAGGAACGCCGCCACGTCCTGTCCGAGACCGCCGACGGCCTGCGGCTCCTGCGCGACAACAAGGTGCTGCGCACCGTCTCGATCGGCATCTGGGGCCTGTTCGCGCTCACCGCCGTCCCCGAGGGCGTCGCGGTCCTGTGGTCGGCCCACCTCGGCTCGGGGGCCCGGACCCAGGGCCTGATCATGGCGGTGGACGCCGCGTTCGCGGTGGTCGCCACCTTGGTCTTCACCCGCTTCATACGGCCTTCCCTGCGCCACAGGCTCATCCGGCCGCTCGCGTTCCTGGCGCCGGTCTTCCTGACGGCCGCCCTGCTCGATCCGCCGCTGGCCGGGGTCCTCATCGTCGCCGCCGGCGCGGGCGTGTCCACGATGCTCATGGCCCCGATGAACGCGACCCTCGCGCAGTGCATCCCCGACGGCTGGCGCGGCCGCGTGGTGGCCGCCGCCAACTCGGGCCTCCAGCTGAGCCAGGGCCTGGCGATCGCCGGGATCGGCCTGGTCGTCCAGTTCGGCGTCCCGGTGCCCTACGTCGTCGGCGTCTGGGGCCTCATCGGTTTCGGCATCCAGTTCCTGGTCACCCGCAACTGGCCGACCGCCGAGGAGATCGAGGACGCCCGGACCGCGGCCGCGCCGCCCGTCGCGGCCTGAGGCCGAGGCGAGGTCTTCCCCGCCTCCCCAGGCGCCCGGCGAGGGGTCGGTCGGTCCGGACACCGGCCGTCGCGGGTTCGCCGACACCGCCTAGGCTCGACTCGGCGTCGCCGAGACCGCACACGGCTCGCGCGCGCCGCAGAGGCCGGGAAGCAACAGGAGCACCAACGTGGAACACGCAAAGACCGTCGAGCTGCGCGGACACCTCATCGATCAGGGCGTCTTCGCCCGCGTCATGGACGACGTCCTCGAATACTCGGGGGCCTACTCGATCGACCGCTTCGACGTGGGACGCCACCACACCGACGAGTCCTACGTCCAGCTCACCGTCTCCGCCGAGACGCCCGAGCTGCTCGAACGCATCGTCATGCGCCTGCAGACCCACGGCGCCAACCCGCTCGACCCCGGCGTCGCCACGCTCAAACCGGCCCCGCGCGACGGCGTCTTCCCCGAGGACTTCTACTCGACCACCAACTTCGACACCCAGATCCGCCTCAACGGCAGCTGGATGGACGTCGAGAACTCCGAAATGGACTGCGGCATCGTCGTGGCCGACGACCGCGCGAGCGCCTGGACCCTGCCGGTCTCCGACGTCAAGGAGGGCCAGCTGGTCGTCTGCGGCGGCGAAGGCGTCAAGGTCCTGCCGCTGCCCGAGCCCGAGCGCAAGAACCCCGAGTCGTCGAACTTCGAGTTCATGAGCGGCGGCGTCTCCTCCGAACGGCCCCAGGCGCTCCAGGTCCGCCAGATCGCCGAGCGGATGCGCGAGGTCAAGGCCCGCGGCGAGAAGATCCTGTGGGTCGGCGGCCCCGCCATCGTCCACACCGGAGCCGGGAAGGCCCTGGAGGCGCTCATCAACGAGGGCTACGCGGACGTCATCTTCGCCGGGAACGCCCTCGCCGCGCACGACATCGAGTCGAACCTCTTCGGCACCTCGCTCGGCGTGGACCTCGACAAGGGCCACGGCGTGCCGCACGGCCACGAGCACCACATCCGGGCCATCAACAAGATCCGCACGTGCGGTTCCATCGCCGAAGCGGTCGAACAGGGCGTCCTCAAGGGCGGCATCATGCACGCGATGGTCAAGAACAAGAAGGAGTTCGTGCTCGTCGGCTCCGTCCGCGACGACGGCCCGCTGCCCGACGTGTACACCGACGTCATCGAGGGCCAGCGCGCCATGCGCGCCGCGCTCCCGGGCGTGGGCTTCGCGATCATGGTCGCGACCATGCTGCACTCGATCGCCACCGGCAACATCCTGCCCGCGAGCGTCCCGCTGGTGAGCGTGGACATCAACCCGGCGACGGTGACCAAGCTGGCGGACCGGGGCTCGGCCCAGGCCATCGGCGTCATCACCGACATCGGCCTGTTCTGCGAGCAGCTGGCCGCGGAGCTGGTCGTCGGCTACAAGCGCGACTGAACGCGAACCGGCTCGCACCAGGGCGGTCGGCGCGAGCCGGCCGCCCTGTCGCGTGCCGGAGCGGCCGGGCTCCGGCAGAGGGGCCTCAGAGGGCCTGCACCGCTGAATTGATGTGAAATGTCCGGGGGTAGCGCTTTCCAAACCGGGGGCCGTCGGCTACGATCCTTTAAATCGATTCATTTCAATGTCTCGATTGAATCGTTTCACCGGCATCCACTCCCCGATAGGAGCCCGTCAATGTCCCCCACACTCAGGCGAGGGCCGCGCCTCCTCGTCGCGACCGCCGCCGCCTTCCTCATGGGAGCCGTCGGCGCCGTCGCCCTCCCCTTGACCGACCAGGCCGCCGTCGCCCAGGCCGCGTGCGGCGCCAACTCCCCCCACGCCACGGTCACCGGATCGAGCGGCAACTACGTCACCCGCGAAGGGAGCACCACCGTCTACTCCGGCGGCGACTACCGCGCCGCCGTCCAGGCCGGGGTCGACACCATCTCGAGCGGCCAGCGCGTCGCCGTCATGGCGTCGGGGTCCATCGGCGCCGGCACCATCACCATCCAGAGCGGCAAGACCTTCGAAGGCTGCGGGACCATCAACGTGAGCAGCCGCTCCGGACGCGGCGCGATCGAGGCGATCAACACCTCCAACGTCAACATCGCCTACCTGAAGATGACCGGCAACCCGTACTTCGGCCTGCGGTTCTCCGGCACCAGCGGCCTGAAGCTCGGCGACATCGACCTCACCCTCAGCGGCGGCATGGGCATCCGCTTCGACCGCGACGCGGCCTGGAACTCCGACGTCACCATGAACGACATCTACGTCTCGGGCGCGGGCAGCCACGCGGTCGAGGTGTGGAACATCGACGGCCTCGACATCACGAAGGTGACCGCTCGCAACGTCGGCGAGTCGGGCCTCTTGATCCAGCGCTCGCGCAACGTGTGGGTCGGCCTGGTCGACGGCGACAACGTCGGCGCGGGCACCGGCTACGCGACGCTGCGGTTCGCCAACAACAACGGGCAGCTGGCGAACGGCTCGTACAGCACCAACGTGTGGGTCGACAACGTCGTCTCACGCGGCGGCGGCCGCGGCGTCTTCTGCGTCTCGCAGTCCGGCGGCGCGGTGATCAAGAACGTGGACCTGGCGAACAACGGCAACAACGCGGTGCTGATCGAGAACTGCTACAACCTCTCGATCCGGGCCGGCACGGTCAACGGCGGCGGCGAGGTGCGCCTGGCCGCGCGCAGCGAGTTCCCGAACAACCGGGACATCTGGATCACGCTGCGGGTGGACAACACCTCGGTGAGGGAGTCGCCGTGCGGCGAGAACACCAACTGGACCCTGAGCGGCAACGGCTCGCGGAACATCTGCTGAGGCGGGCGTGAAGCGGGGCCGGGCGCCCTCTCGAACGCCTGCGGGCCGAAAGGGGGTGTCCGGCCTTGTTCGTCCCTAGGGGACGATCTCACGGTGGCGGGCGAGGTCGGCCGCGCCGATCACGCCGGCCTTGGAACCGAGTTCGGCGGCGCGGACCTCGGCCACCGGCACCTGGGCGCGGTTGCCCAGGGCCTTCAGGTAGTGCTTGCGGATCGGGTCGAGGAGCAGCTCGCCCGCGTCCACGACGCCGCCGGCGAAGAGGATGACCCCGGGGTCGATGAGGTTGACCATGTCCGCGGCGGAGTTGCCGAGGTAGAAGCCGATGGCGTCGAAGGCGGCCAGTGCGACCTCGTCGCCCTCGCGGGCGGCCTCGGTGACCTGGCGGCCGCTGATGGCCTCGGGGTCGCCTCCGGCGAGCTTGAGCAGGACGGTGGCCTGGGCGGGGTTCGCGGCGGCGCCGTCGCGGGCGGCGCGGGTGAGGGCCCGGCCGGAGGCGTACTGCTCGAGGCAGCCGGTGCGCCCGCAGCCGCAGACGCGGCCGTCGGGCAGGACGGAGCGGATGTGGCCGATCTCGGCGGCGACGCCGTGCGTGCCGCGCAGCAGGTTGTCCTTGACGACGATGCCGCCGCCGACGCCGGTGCCGATCGTGTAGAGCACGGAGGAGCGGTGGTTCTTGGCGGCGCCGAAGCGGTGCTCGCCCCAGATGGCGACGTTCGCGTCGTTCTCGACCACGACGGGGAGGTCGATGACGGCGGCGACCTTGTCGCGGAGGGGCTCGTTCTTCCAGGAGAGGTTGGGGGCCAGCATGACCGTGGACCGGTCCGAGGAGATCCAGCCGGCCGCGCCGATGCCGACGGCCTCGACCTCGTGGCCCGCGCGCAGCTCTTCGACGACCGCTTTGACCGCTTGGATGACGCCGGTGGTGTCGTCCGCGGGGGTGGGGCGTCGGGTCGTGGCGAGGACATTGCCGTTCTCGTCGACGAGTCCGCCGCCGACCTTGGTGCCCCCGATGTCGACTCCGATAGTCAGACTCACTGCTGTACCCTCCAGCGGTTCACGGATTGAGGCGTTGGCTGCCACGCGACGCTGCGGGCCACCGAGGACTTTACAGCGCGATGACCTGGAGATGAAATCGGCCGTTCCGTCCCCCTCGGCGAAGGTATCACCGACGGAAATCGGCCCGTGGCGCTCGCGTGACCGCCCGCGTCGGCATTCGCCACTCCGGCCTCTGCTCCGCTAAGCTGCCGTTAGCATCATGGTCTGCCTCACAGTCCCTCTTCCATAGGAAGTTGACCCACCGGTAACATGATCTGTGAGCCACTTTACAAAGCCGTGAACATGGCGTCTTGAACGGAGCCTTTCCATGCGCGAGTTCGCCGTCCCCCCCGTGGTGACTGTGCCCGACGACGACAACACCCTCACCGCGCTGTGGGACGCGGCCGAGCACCACCCCGCGTCCATCCTCTTCTTGCGCAGCTTCGACGACGGAGCCACCTGGCAGAACGTCACGTCGGTGGAGTTCCGCGAACAGGTGATCGCCGTCGCCAAGGGCCTGGCCGCCGCCGGCGTGCAGCCCGGCGACCGCGTCGCCATCATGTCGGCGACCCGCTACGAGTGGACCCTGCTCGACTACGCGATCTGGGCCGCCGGGGCCGTGACCGTGACGATCTACGAGACCTCCTCGGCCGAGCAGGCGAAATGGATCCTCGAAGACTCCGGCTCGGTCGCCGTGATCGCCGAGGACCCCGAGATGACCGCGATGATCGAGGGCCTGGGCACCCAGGTCAAGCACGTGTGGACCATCGACGGCGAGCCGGGCGCGATCGAAGCCCTGAACGGGCTGGGCGCGACCGCCGACGTCGACATCGAGGAGCGCCGCACCGTCCGCAAGGCCGACGACCTCGCCACGATCGTCTACACCTCGGGCACCACCGGGAAGCCCAAGGGCTGCATGCTCACCCACCGCAACCTCCTGGCCGACATACGCAACGTCATCCCCGAGGTG
The DNA here is from genome assembly GCF_019710475.1 of Glycomyces sp. TRM65418. Taxonomy (GTDB): domain Bacteria; phylum Actinomycetota; class Actinomycetes; order Mycobacteriales; family Micromonosporaceae; genus Glycomyces. Next base: position 732,529 of record NZ_JAJFAX010000001.1, read on the forward strand.
CCCGGCGTGCTCTACGACGGCGCCCGGATGCTCCTGTTCCTCTCGCTCGCGCACGTCCTCGCCCGCATCCTCCAGCTCGCCGGCATGGAGTCGCGCACGACCATCGCCCACGCCGACCGCACCAAGCTCACCGCGGTCATGCCGGTCGTCAAGCCGACCACGCTGCTCGCGATCCCGCGCGTGTTCGAGAAGGTCTACGCCGGGGCGTACCAGAAGGCCCTCGACGGCGGCAAGGGCCACCTGTTCGAGAAGGCCACGGCCTGCGCCAAGGAGTACAGCCGCGCGCTCGACAAGCCCGGCGGCCCGGGCCTGGGCCTGAAGCTGCGCCACAAGCTGTGGGACGTGCTCGTCTACTCCAAGATCCGTTCCGCGATCGGCGGCGAGTGCACCTCCGCCGTCTCCGGCGGCGCCGCGCTCGGCCCCGAGCTGGGCCACTTCTTCCGCGGCGCGGGCATCACCATCTACGAGGGCTACGGCCTCACCGAGACCTCGCCGGTCCTCTCGCTCAACCTCGAGACCGCCATCAAGGTCGGCTCGATCGGCCGCCCGACCCCCGGCACCGCCCTGCGGGTCGCCGAGGACGGGGAGCTCCAGGCCAAGGGCCCGCAGGTCTTCCCCGGGTACTGGAACAACGACGCCGCCACCGCCGAGGTCCTCGACGCCGACGGCTGGTTCTCCACCGGCGACATCGCCGAGATCGACGACGACGGATACGTCACGATCACCGGCCGCAAGAAGGACATCATCGTCACCGCGGGCGGCAAGAACGTCGCCCCCGGGCCGCTGGAGAAGATCCTCGACGCCCACCCGCTCATCGCCTACGCGATCGTCGTCGGCGAGGGCCGCCCCTACATCGGCTGCCTCATCTCCCTCGACGGCGAGATGCTCCGCGACTGGCTCTCGCGCCACGGCAAGGACCCCGAGACGCCGATCGCCGACCTCACCGAGGACCCCGAGCTGCTCGCCGAGCTGCAGGAGAAGATCGACGAGGCCAACGCCACCGTCTCCCGCGCCGAGCAGATCAAGCAGTTCAGGGTCATGCCGGTCGAACTCTCCGAGGACGCAGGGGAAATCACCCCCTCGGTCAAGGTCAAACGCCACGTCGTCATGGAAAAATACTCAAGCGAGGTCAACGCGCTGTACGACACGGCGCACGCGCGACGACAAGAGTGAGGTGGCCCGCATGGGCGATGAGGCGGTGCTCGAGCGCCAGTGGCGACTGCCCGCCGTCGCACTGCGGGGTGTCCTGTTCGCGCTGGTCGCGGTGTTCGGCTGGGCCTCGGTGGGCCTCGCCGACGCCGCGACCTGGTGCGGCATCCTCGCGCTCGCGGCGCTTCCCGGCGTGGTCCTCCCCCGGCACCGGCTCCTGGCCCCCGCCGGCCGGGTCGCCGAGGTCGCCGTCGTCGTGCTGGGCACCCTCGCGACCGGCGGGCTCCCCGCCTGGATGCTCCCGTACCTGATCGCGCCGTTCGCGACCGCCGCGTTCGACGCCGCCGAGCAGGACGAGGGCCGCCACGCCCGGCTGCGCAGCTGGGGGCCGCCCGCGCTCGTCGCGATCGCCGCGATCGGCCTCGTCGCCCAGACCCCGCGCGTGCCCGCGTTCGACCGCGGCACCTACGCGACCACCGTGGCCGCGGCCCTGGCCTTCGGTCTCGCCTCGGCCGTCGGCGCGTGGTGGCTGCGCCGCTCCCGCTCCTCCGACCTCCACCACTCGCAGCTGCCGTACGCCGAGGCCGCGGCCCTGCTCACGCAGCTGCGCGTCGTCGCCCGGCAGCTCCCCGGATCCACACTGGACCCCGGAGGGATCGCCACCGAGATCGTCGACACCGCCGCCCGCATCCCCGGCGTCGAACGGGCCGCCGTGCTCTCGGCCGCCTCCGGCCGCCGCCTGGTCGTGCTCGCCCAGCACGCCGACGAACGCGTCGACTGGGAGACCTCCCCGCAGCTGAACTCGCTCCTCGCCGACGCCTGGGCCGGGCAGAAACCGCAGGCCGGGCAGGTGCCGCTGTCGCGGTCCACGCAGGGGCCCGTCGCCTCCCTCGTCATCCCGCTCGTCGCCGAGGGCCGCACCGTCGGGCTCGTCGCGATCGAGTCCGACGACCCCGCCGCGTTCGGCCCCGAGGCCATCACCGCCGCCGAGGACCGCACCAAGGGCGCGGCCCTGCGGCTGGAGACCGCGCTCCTGTTCGAGGACGTGCGCTCCATGGCGACCACCGAGGAGCGCCAGCGACTCGCCCGCGAGATCCACGACGGCATCGCCCAGGAGCTGGCGATGCTCGGCTACGGCATCGACAACGCCATGGCGATCCTGCCGCCCGAGGCCGGCGAGGCCAAGGGCGAACTGGAGGACCTGCGCTCGGAGGTGACCCGGCTCGTGACCGAGTTGCGGTTCTCCCTGTTCGAGCTACGCTCGAACGTCGACCGTCAGGGCGGGCTGGCCTCCGCGATCGCGGACTATGCTCGTACTGTGGGCGCCTCAGCCGGCCTCCGCGTGCACTTGTCGCTCGACGAAGGCGGGGCCCGTCTCCCCGCCAGTACCGAGGCCGAGCTGCTGCGGATCGCGCAGGAGGCGATCACGAACGCCCGCAAACACGCCCGCGCCGAGAACCTGTGGGTGACCTGCGAGGTGGACCCGCCTTACACGCGGATCGAGGTGACCGACGACGGCCAGGGGCTGTCGGGCGAGGCGTCGGAGGGGCGTTACGGACTGGCGATCATGAGCGAGCGGGCCGAGCGGATCCGCGGATCGCTGGAGATCCGTCCGCACCAGCCGCACGGAACGACGGTGGCGGTGGTGCTCAACGCCGGGACGCGGCCGACGCGGCGCGCCGAGCCGCCCCGTCCGGGGTCCGCGGCCTGGGCGGCCGCCGATCGCGCCGCGAGAACTGAACAGCCGGCAAGGCGGCCTGACCATGGTGGGGGCCGAGGCAGCCAATGAGGAGAGATACGCGATGAATGCTGAAGCGGTGGAGACGACCGGGCGGACGACGGTGCTGATCGTCGATGACCACGACTTGATCCGCAAGGGTCTCCGGCACGCCTTCGACCGCGACCCCGAGTTCGAGGTCGTCGGAGAGGCCGACACGGCCGCCGACGGCCTGCGGCACGCCGCATCGCTCATGCCGTCCGTGGTGATCATGGACCTGCGCCTGCCCGACGGCTCGGGGCTCGACGCCACCCGCAAGCTCCGCAAGGCGCACCCGAACATGGGGATCGTGGTGCTGACGATGTACGCCGGCGACGACCAGCTGTTCGGCGCCCTGGACGCGGGGGCTTCGGCGTTCGTGCCGAAGTCGGCCCCCGCGAACGACGTGGTGTCGGCGGCGCGGCACGCGGCGGCGAATCCGACGGCGTTCAGCGCCGCGGACCTGGCCGAGGCGATGCAGCGGCGCCTGACGCCGACCGGACCGCAGCTCTCGCCCCGCGAGTCGCAGGTCCTCAAGCTCCTGGCGGACGGCCTGTCGGTGGCCGGGATCGCGAAGCAGCTGTACGTCTCGGAGTCGACGGCGAAGACGCACATTTCGAAGCTGTACGAGAAGCTCGGCGCGGGCAACCGCGCCCAGGCGCTCATGACGGCCCTGAAGCTGGGTCTCCTGGAAGCCCCCGACCAACCGAAGTTCTAGCCCGAATCGCTTCGGCCGATCCGAGCCCCGGGTCGGTCGAGGCCTCCGGCCCGGTCCGCTCAGACTGCCGGAACCGGGTCCTCGTGCGAACACGGCCGCGGCGCCGAGCGGTCGCTCGTTGCGCACAGCGGCGCCGTGCTCAACCGAGCGAAGCGGCGGTCGCCGCCGCCCTGGCGGAGCGCGGTTCCGCCGCGACGGGTGGCCGCCGCCCGGTCAGACCGTCTCGCCGTAGAGCATGCTCTCGAGCCGTTCGGCCTGGCGTTCCCAGGTCCATTCGCTCAGGGCCCATTCGCGGCTGGCCTCGCCGAGCTTCCGCGCCAGCGGCGGGTCGGCGAGGACCTGCGTGAGCCGGTACGTGATCTCGCCGAGGTCGCGCCCGTCCACGACCCACCCCGACCGGTCGTGGAGCACCGTGTCCGGCGCGCCGCCCGAATCCCCGGCGATCACCGGCAGCCCGCACGCGGCCGCCTCCAAGAACACCGCGCCGAGCCCCTCCACGTCGAGGCCCCGGCGGCGCGTCCGGCACGGCATCGCGAAGACGTCCCCGGCCGCGAAATGCGCGGCGATCTCGGACTCGTGCACGCCGCCGGTGAAGACGACCTGCCGCTCGACGCCGTGCCGACGCGCCAGCGCCCGCAGCCGCGACTCGTACGGCCCCTGGCCGACGATGAGCAGCCGCACGTCCTCGCCGACCTGCTCGCGCACGTGCGGCAACGCCGCGATGAGCATGTCCTGGCCCTTGCGCGGCACCAGCCGCGAGACGCAGACGATCACCGGCAGGCCCGTCAGGCCGTGCCGCTCGCGCACCGGCGTGCCGTCCACGTCGGGGTGGAAGGTCTCGGCGTCGATGCCGAAGGTGAGCTGTTCGAGCCGGGTGAGGTGCCCGGCGACCGGGGCGATGCGCCGGAGCGTGTAGTCGCCGAGGTAGGTCATGACGTCGAGCGACGCGGCGATGCGCTGCAGCACCCGGCGCGTGCCGGGCATGGCGGCCCAGCCGACCTCGTGGCCGTGCGTCAACGCGATGGCCCGTTCGATCCCCGTGTCGTGCTTCAGACCCGCGGCCAGCAGCCCGAGGGGCGCGGCCGCGCCGAACCAGACCCGGTCGCAGCGGTGCTCGCGGGCGATCGCGGTGGCCGCGCGGGCGACGCGCGGCGTCGGCAGCAGTATCGAGCTGCGGTCGCGGACCACGGTGAACGGCTGGGCGGCGTCGAACTGGGCCCATCCCGGGGACGTCGAGGTGTAGACGACCAGATCGTCCGACGGCAATCGCAGCGCCATGCCGTGCACAAAGGTCTGGATGCCGCCCCGGCGGGGCGGGAAGTCGTTGGTCACCAGCAGTGTCCGGCTCATCGTGCCCCCCTCCAGATTCGCCTAGTCTGTCACGGCGGCGGCGCGTGCGCGGCAATCCCGCGTTACGCGCGGGAGAAGCCCAGTGGTCGGCCCGTCCGCGCTGTGACGTCGGTGGCACACTGGTGCCTATGTTGAGCGGCCAGGAAAGCGGCGACGAGGGTCCCGAACCCGGCGCCGGACCGGCGGAGGCGGCAGCCTCCGGGGGCGGCGCGGCGGCGTCCGAAGAGGACCCCTCCGAACCGGTCCCGGCCGATGCGGGTCCGGCGGTGTTCCTCTCGGAACCGGTGCGCCGCAGGGCCGTCGAGATCGCCGCGGTCGCCATGCCCGGGCTCCCGCCCGGCAAGGTCCCCTCCCGGCTCCGCCGCTTCCTCAAGTTCAGCCCGGCGAAGCGCGCCAAGCTCGCCAAGGCCGAACTCGCCGTCGCCGTCGCCGCCGACACGGCGTTCCGCGAGGGCCTCGCGACCGTGCTCGCCGCGACCGACTCGCCGCTCATCGCGGCCGTCGCCACCGGCGGGGAGGTCTCGCCGATGGCCGACCCGGCCGAGGTCGCGGCGCTCGCCTATCTGCTGCGGCCCGAGGGCTGGCGCGAGCTCATCGCCACCGCCGTCCTGGCGATCCCCGAGACGACCGAGGCTCCGGCGCAGGAAGCGACCCGCGAGGTCGACCCGAAGCGGCTGACGGCGCTGGAGAAGGAGAACGGGAAGCTCCGCGGCGCCCTCGCCGACCAGCGCACGGCCGCCGCGGGACTCCAGGAGGAGTTGCGGCGGCTTCGCCGCGAGCTCAAGGAGGCCGAGGATCGGGCCGTGAAGGCCGCCGGGGACCTCGCCGCCGAACGGGGGCGGCTCAAGCACCTGGAGACCGAGCGGCGCTCCGAACGCCGCCGCCTCGAATCCGAAGTGGAGTCCCTGCGGGCGCAGCTGGAGCGGATCCGCAAGGCCGAACGGGAGCACGAGCGCCTCGCCTCCTCGCGGCTGTGGCTGCTCATGGAGACCCTCTCGGGGACGGCCACGGGCCTGCGGCGCGAACTCGGGCTCGAACCGGCCCCGGACCGCCCGGCCGACCACATCGCCGAGGAGTACTGCGCCGAGCCCGAGGAGCGGCCGGTCGAGGGCTCGCGGGGCCTCGATCAGAACGACCCGCAGCGGCTCGACCACCTCCTGTCGCTGCCCAACCCGCACCTCATCGTCGACGGCTACAACGTGACGATCTCGGCGTGGGGCGAGACGCTGACGCTCGAACAGCAGCGCAACCGGCTCGTGCAGGGCCTGGGCACGGTCGCGGCGCAGACGAACGCCGAGATCACCGTGGTCTTCGACGGGGCCGACGCGATCTTCGGGGCCAAGCCGAGCGCCCGCGGCGTGCGGGTGCTGTTCAGCGCCAAGGGCCAGATCGCGGACGACGTGGTCGTCGAGCTGACCCGCGTCGAGCCCGAGGGCCGGCCCGTCATCGTGGTGTCCTCGGACCAGGAGGTCGCGATGCGGGTGCGGCGCGAGGGGGCGTTCCCGGTGCCGTCGCCGCTGTTGGTGCGCTGGTTCCAGCGCAGCCGCTAGCGGCCGCCCGGCCGGGTCTTCTCGGCGGGCGCCGGGACCTGCAGCATCACCGAGCCGGCGGCGAGGTCGTGCAGGCCCCGGTGGTACGGGTGGACCAGCGCGGTCAGGGCCGGGATCAGGAGTGAGAGCAGGACCGCGCGGACCAGGGCGCGGGGGAACCCGATCGGCCCGCCGTGGTCGGCCGAGACGCACGCGATGCGCATGAGCCGCATGCCGAGCGTCTGGGTGCCGAAGGCGAGCGCGACCGCGTAGTACGCGGCGAAGAGCAGCGCCCGCAGGACGGCCTGGCCGAACGGGTCGGCGGTGACGAGATCGAGCCAGTTCAGGCCGATCGCGAGGACCGTGCAGGCGGCCCAGTCGATGAAGACGGCGACGAACCGCCCGAGGAGTGAGGCGAGGTCCTGTCCGGCTCCGGTGGTTCCAGGGGTGTTCGCACCGCGTTCGCTCGTCATGGCGGGCAGTCTACGGTGGGCCGAGTCGCCGGGGCCCGCGAGCCGACCATGTGTGCGGTCGGCCGGTTTGCACCGCCCTGAGCAGTGGATTCGGCCAAAGTGGAACAGGTCCCAACATTGCAAGTAACACGCTCGAAACATTTGATTTACGGCCGGGCAACTGATCGCGGATAGCGTTTCGCTTAATAAGCTTAGGCGTCGACAGCGAGGTCGGCCTGCCCGGCGAAGCTTGCGAGCCCGGCATGAGCACTGCTGTCCGGAAGGCGGCGTCATCGGCCTTCCGGCACTCACCTACCGAGAGGAATACCTTCGTGTTCTCCAGCCCTGAAGAGCTCCTCGGATACGTCCGCGACAACGACGTGAAGTTCATCGACGTCCGCTTCTGCGACCTGCCCGGCGTCATGCAGCACTTCAACATCCCGGCCGAGGCCTTCGACAACGACCTCCTCGAGGAGGGCCTCGCCTTCGACGGCTCCTCGATCCGCGGTTTCCAGCAGATCCACGAATCGGACATGCTGCTGCTGCCCGACGTGGCCACCGCGTTCGTCGACCCCTTCCGCGAGCAGAAGACCCTCGCCCTGAACTTCTTCATCCACGACCCCTTCACCCGCGAGGCCTACAGCCGCGACCCCCGCAACATCGCGAAGAAGGCCGAGCAGTACCTGGCGGGCTCCGGCATCGCCGACACCGCCTACTTCGGGGCCGAGGCCGAGTTCTACATCTTCGACTCGATCCGCTTCGACCAGACCGCCAACCAGGCCTTCTACAAGATCGACTCGGTCGAGGGCGCCTGGAACACCGGTGCGGAGGAGAACGGCGCCAACCTCGGCTACAAGCCGCGCCACAAGGGCGGCTACTTCCCGGTCGGGCCCGTCGACCACTTCGCGGACCTGCGCGACCGGATGGTGACCAACCTCATCGAGGGCGGCCTGACCATCGAGCGCGCCCACCACGAGGTCGGCACCGCCGGACAGTCCGAGATCAACTACCGCTTCTCGACCCTGCTGCACTCCGGCGACGACGTCCAGAAGTTCAAGTACATCATCAAGAACACCGCCACCCAGGCGGGCAAGACCGTGACCTTCATGCCGAAGCCGCTGTTCGGCGACAACGGCTCGGGCATGCACACCCACCAGTCGCTGTGGGCGAACGGCGACCCGCTGTTCTACGACGAGACCGGTTACGCCGGCCTGTCGGACACCGCCCGCTACTACATCGGCGGCCTGCTCAAGCACGCCCCGAGCCTGCTGGCCTTCACCAACCCGTCGGTGAACTCCTACCGCCGCCTGGTGCCGGGCTTCGAGGCGCCGGTCAACCTGGTCTACTCGCAGCGCAACCGCTCGGCGTGCACCCGCATCCCGGTGACCGGTTCGAACGCGAAGGCCAAGCGCGTCGAGTTCCGCGTGCCGGACCCGTCGAGCAACCCGTACCTGGCGTTCTCGGCCATGCTCATGGCGGGCCTGGACGGCATCAAGAACAAGATCGAGCCGCCGGCGCCGGTCGACAAGGACCTGTACGAACTCGGCCCGGAGGAGTACGGCGACATCGCCCAGGTCCCCGGCTCGCTCGACGAGGTCCTGGACAACCTGGAGCGGGACCACGACTTCCTCACCGAGGGCGGCGTGTTCACGCCCGACCTCATCGAGACGTGGATCCAGTACAAGCGCGAGAACGAGATCGACCCCGTGCGCCTGCGTCCGACGCCGCACGAGTTCGACCTGTACTACGAGGTGTGACGAGTAGTACCGAAAAGGACGGTCTACGAGAGGTGACGAGTAGGCCGAACGGCATGGCCCGCGAAGTGCGGCCGCCAGGCGACGCAAGGGGCGCGATCGGTGTGCGGACACCGGTCGCGCCCCTTGCGTCGTCGGTTCGGCCCCCGGGACGCGGTCGCGGCGGTGCCGCCGAGCCGTGTGTGAGCCGCCGCGGCGACGCTTGCTACCCGTAGTCGGGGCGGGCATACTCGCCTCGTGTCCCCCCGATTCCTTCCCGAACGCGATCGCGACGTCTATCGCGACGCGATCGCCATGTCGATCGGCATCTGCATCGTGGGCGTCTCCTTCGGTGCGATCGCGACGGCCGCGGGGTTCCCCTGGTGGATCCCGGTCGCCATGTCGGCCTTGACCTTCGCCGCCACCTCACAGTTCGCCATGCTCGCCGTGGTGATGGCCGGAGGCGGCGTCCTCGCCGGGCTCGCGGCCGGAGTGCTCGTCCACCTGCGCCACATCCCCTACGGGCTGGCCGTCGGCGACCTCTACTGGGGCAGGTGGTGGACCCGCATGCTGGGCACGTTCATGCTCATCGACCAGTCCACCGCGTTCGCCCTCGCCGCCGGGCACGACCGGCGGCGCGCCAAGACCGCGTACTGGGCCACCGCCGTCATCATGTTCATCGCCTGGAACGTCGGCACGGTGATCGGCGTCTTCGCGGGCGGCTTCGTCCCCGACCCGGACGTGTTCGGCCTCGACGCGGCCTTCCCGGCGCTCCTGCTCGCGCTCGTATTCCCGGCGCTGAAGGACCGCGACACGCTGATGGCCGTCCTGGTCGGCTCGGCCGTCGCGCTCGCCACCGCGCCGTTCCTGCCCACGGGCGTCCCGGTCCTGCTGGCGATCCTCGGGGTCTTCGCGACCTGGCCCCGCGGCAAGCGGCGGGAGGCGGCCGAATGACCATGGCCGCGGTGCTCGCCCTCGCGGCCGGCGTCTTCCTCGTCCGCCTCGCCGGGCCGGTGATGCGCAGCCGGATCAAGGTCTCCGAGCGCACCGAGATCCTGATGAAACGCGGGGCGATGGTGGTGCTGGCGGCGCTGGTGGTGACCGGCGCGCTCGTCGCGGAGGACGGCGGCTTCGCGGGCTGGGCCCTTCCGGCCGGGGTCGCGGTCGGCGGCTTCCTGGCCTGGCGCCGGGTGCCCATCATCATCGTCGTCGTCGCGGCGGCCGCGACCACGGCCCTGCTGCGGCTGGGCGGCGTCGAGTAGGCCGAGGCGCCGAAGAACCGCGCCGCTCGGTCGTTCGATCCGTCGGCAAGCGGGTACCCGGGCGCGATGTTCGCTCGCTTGGCCGCGCTCGTCGGCCGTGATCTCCTGCGCGACACGCTCGCGTACAGCATCGGCATCGCCGTCGCAGGGGCCTCCTTCGCCGCGCTCGCGACCGCTCAAGGGCTGCCGTGGTGGGTCACGATGGCGATGTCGCTGCTCGTGTACGCCGGGACGGCCCAGTTCGCGGCCATCGGCGTCGCCGCGGCGGGCGGCGGCCCCGCGGCGATCGTCATGACCGGGCTCATCCTCAACCTCCGCCACCTCCCCTACGGGATGGCCGTCGGCCACCTGTACTGGGACCGCTGGTGGACACGGCTGCTCGGCACCCACAACCTGCTGGACACCACGGCGGCCTTCGCCTTGGCCGAGGGCGACGACCTGCGGCGGGCCCGGATCGCCTACTGGACCACGGGGGTCGGGAACGCCGTCGCCTGGACGATCGGCAACGTGGTCGGCATCGCCGCGGGCGGGCAGATCGGCGACCCGGCCGCCCTCGGCCTCGACGCCGCGCTGCCCGCGATCGTGCTGGCCCTGGTGCTGCCGTCGCTGCGCGACCGCAGCACGCTCCTCGCGGCCCTGACCGGCGCGGCGATCGCGTTGGCCGCCAGCCCGTTCCTGCCCGCCGGGATCCCGGTCCTGCTGGCGCTCGCGGGCCTGGTGTTCGCGTTGCCGCGAAAGGAATCCGACATGGACGAGACCAGCGCCTCCAGGACGGGCGAATCCGGTGCGGACGAAGGCGACGTCGAGGAGGCCGAGCGGTGAGCATCTGGACGGTACTGATCCTGGCGGTCGGCACCTTCGCGATCCGGTACGCGGGGCCGATGCTCCGCGACCGCATCGTGATCGCGAAACGGACCGAGGAGTTCCTCAACCGCGCCGCGACCGTGGTCCTCGTGGCGCTCGTGGTGACCTCGGCGATCGTGGTGGACGGCGAGTGGGCGGGCTGGGCCCTCCCGGCGGGCGTCCTCGTCGGCGGGATCCTCGCCTGGCGGAAGGCCTCGCTCGCCGTCGTCGTCATCGCCGCGGCGGCGACCACGGCGCTGCTGCGGCTGGCCGGGATCGCCTGAGGGCGACGGAAAGGGCCGCACTGCTCGCAGTGCGGCCCTCCCGTTATTCGTCTTTACCGAAGTCCGTATCCCTCAAGGGGATGCGGTCTACCAGTCCTGCGCGGTGCGGCGACGGCGCATGATCAGGAAGATGGCGGCGGCGGCCACGATGAGCGCCGCGGCCGAGCTGATCATGATCGTCAGCGAGCTGCCGGTGGTGGGCAGCTGCGGTTGAGCGGACGGGGTCTCGCTCGGGGCGGGGGATTCCTCGTCGCACTCGACGGGCTTCGCCCAGTACAGCGTGCCGGTCTCGTAGAACTTCCCGGCGTCGGCCTCGTAGCTGATCTCCAGCTCGGTGCCGATGCCCGGGATGAAGACCGTCTCGGTCGCGCCGGGGGCGACGGTGACGACGATCGGGTCGCCTTCACCGGCGGCGAACGTGAAGGTCGTCTCGGTGCCGTTCTCGGGGACCGTCACGGTGACCTCGAGGCCCTCGCAAGTGACGGTGGACTCGATGGTCGGGCAGGTGGGAAGGCCTTCCCATTCGATGACCGTCGGCTCGCCGTCGTCGACGACCACGGTGACCGTCAGACCGGCCTCGACGTCCTCGACGAAGAAGGACTCGGTGTAGGGCTCGTCGACCTCGGGGGTGACGACGATGTCCTCACCGGATCCGGTGCTGATGGTGAACGTCGAGAGCGCCTCGGGGTTCCCGTTGGAGACGGTCACGGTGATGCCGAAGCAGTCGCTGTGGTGCGTCAGGGCGGGCTCGGGGGTCTCGGGTTCGGGGTCGGGCTGGCAGCCGGTGTCCGGCTTCTCGACGGTGACCGGCTCACCGGGGTCGGTGCGCTCGTTGCTCCACTTGGTGGCCACCTTGAGCGACACGCTCTCCACCCCGGCGTCGAGCACCTGGGTGGCCGTGATGGGGGCCTCGTCGAGCTCCGGGTCGGGCAGCTTGACCTTGTCGCCGAACGTGGTGCCGAGCGTGAAGGCGCCGGTGATCTCGGCATCGCTGTCCGACTCGACGGTGTCGATCCAGGCTTCCAGGTCCGCGGGCTTGTTGTGCCAGTCGCCCTCGACGACGGCCCATTCAACCTGCCAGCTGCCGTCGGGGAGGCAGGTGGGGGTTCCGGTGACGTCGGGGTGGTGCGCCTGCGCCGCGGAGGCGAAGGTGACCGCTCCGGCGAGGCCGAGCATGACGCTTCCGGTCAGGCCCAGCACCCGCTTGAGGGTACGGTTCATGGTTCTCCTAAGAATGACAATTGCATTGGGGGGAATCGGGGCCGCGCGGTCAGGGGGTGTGAGGTTCCGACCGGCTTCGGCACCGTACCAAATGAGACACGTTGCAATGCGACAAGAGGTCGCATAACAATAAGGTAACGAGCCCATGGCGAACGACGGTGTCCCAAGGGCGTCGGAAGGCGGACACGACGAAACGGCCGAGCGCCGGCCCGGCCGTCGTCGGCAGTGGGGGCGGCGGCTAGTCCGCGTCCGGTGCGGCGCCGTCGATCTCCTCCTCGGTGAGGTACCCGGAGTCGACGATCACCTCCTGGTAGTTCTCCACGGTGACGTCGACCGGCGGCAGCAGGTACGCGGGGATGAACTTGAAGCCGTTGTCATAGCTGCCGAGGTCGTTCACCTCGGGGCTCTCGCCGTCGACGATCGACCGCACCATGTTCGCCGCGACCTCGGCGAGGAGGCGGGTGTCCTTGAAGACCGTCTCGGACTGGCCCGTGCCCTCTTTGATGTGCTTGAGCGACAACGGCTCCGCGTCCTGCCCGGTCACGACGGGGAAATCGTCCGCACCCGGCTCGTAGCCGGCGTCGACCAGCGCCTCCACGATGCCCCGGCTGATGCCGTCGTAGGGCGAGAGCACGGCGTGGAGCGGCTCCTCCTCGTAGTGGTCCTCCAGCAGGCGGGCCATGCGCTCCCGCGCGATCTTGCGGTCCCACCGCTCGGTGGAGGTCGGCTCCTGCTCGGTCTCGCCTGAGAGGATGTTGACCTTGCCCTCGTAGATGTAGCTCTCGAGGGTGTCGAGGCCGCCGAGGAAGAAGTACTGGGAGTTGTTGTCGTCCAGCGAACCCGAGAACAGCTCGATGTTGAACGGGCCCGGGTTCTCCTCCAGGCCCAGCCGCTGGATGATGTGCCTGGCCTGGAGCACGCCGACCTGGTAGTTGTCGAACGAGGCGTAGTAGTCGACGTCGGGGGTCTCCAGGATCAGGCGGTCGTAGGAGATGACCGTCACGCCCTGGTTCTTGGCCCGCCCGAGGATCTCGCCGAGGGACTTGTTGCCGATCGCGCCGACGATGAGGAACTCCACGCCCCCGTCGATCATGGACTTGATCTGCCCGATCTGCGCCTCGACGTCGTCGTCGCCGTATTCGAGGATGGTCCGGTAGCCGAACCCCTGCAGACGCGCTTCGAGGTCCGCGCCCTCCACGACCCAGCGGTTGGAGGTCGTGGTGGGCATCGCGATGCCCGTGAAGCCGGTGAGCTGGGTCGAGGCCTCGCTCTCGCCGCATCCGGCCAGAGACACGGCTGCGACGCCCGCCGATCCGTACAGCAGGCCGCGGCGACTGAGGTGCATGGGGAAGGTACTCCTTCGTACGCGAGAGGGGCTCATTTCACCCCGAAACTTACACGAGCCGAAAACTCGCCAACCGGGTCATTCCGTAATCGAGCCGTGTCCTGGCGAGGGCGTGAACCGGGATCGGCGCCGCATCGGGGCGCGTTCCTCCGGTCCGCTCCAGGGTCGGGCGCCGATTGATCGGTTCCATCCCGAAACGAACGTAGAACGTGAAGATGACGCGCTCTCCGGCGGCCCCCGCCGAAGCGATCGGCCTCGCTCCGGCGCCGTCGTCGCGAGCGCCGCGGAGGGGCTCGCGCGCGGCCCGCATACCATGGCGGGCATGAGTGATCGCTGGATCGAAGTGGCCGACAGGGTGTGGGTGCGGCGCCTCAAGGAGCTGGACCAGTCCCTGGGTCTGGTGATCGGCGACGACAGCTGCCTGGTGATCGACACCGGCATCCACGCCGAGGCGGGGTACGCGTTCGCGACGGCCGTCCGCGAGCTGACCGACCTGCCGTGGCAGGTCGCCTACACGCACGACCACTTCGACCACTGGTTCGGCACCTCCGCGTTCGGCGAGTCCGCGATCTGGGCGGTGGAGGACGGCGCCGCCTACATCAGCCGCGGCGACCGGCAGCGCAAGGCCTGGGCCGCGACGTACCGCCGGCAGGGCCGCGAGGAGGACGCCCGGCGCATCGGCCGCTCGCCGCTGGTCCCGCCGAACTGCCGCGTGAGCGGTGCGATCGGGTTGAACCTGGGCGGGCGCACGGTGGTGCTCCGCCGAGTGGGACTCGCCCACACCGACAACGACATGGTGATCGAGGTGCCCGACGCGGGCGTGCTGTTCGCCGGCGACCTGCTGGAGAACGGCGCGCCGCCCTCGTACGACGCGGCGTTTCCGCTCGAGTGGCCGCAGGCGGTGGAGTACCTGCTGAGCTGGCGGCCCGCGGTGGTCGTCCCCGGCCACGGCGAGCCGGCCGACTACTGGTGGGCGCGCGGCCAGACCCGCGACTTGGCGGAGGTGGCGAAGCTGTGCGCCGAGGTGGCCCAGGGTCTGATCCCGGAGGGCGAGGCGATCGAGCACGGCCCGTTCGGCGCGGCGACCATGCGGACGGCGCTGGACCGCTGGAGGGAACTGGCCCCGCCCCCGCCGGAACCGGCCCCGCAGCGTCAGACCGACACGCCCGCCGGGACTCCTCCCCCGCCGGTGATCGTCTACGACGTCTTCGACTACAGCATCGACCTGACGCAACGCTAGGGGCGCGCGAGCGACCCCCGGCGCGACGAGGGCGGAACGCCGCGGCGGCGGGAACCTCGCGGCCCCGCCGCCTTCGTGCGGCGGTCGCGGGTTCCTACGCGCGCAGGTGGTTGGCGAAGACGTGCTCGCCGACCCGGTTCCCGAGCTTGACGCCGGCGTCCCCGTCGAACTGGTAGTGGACGCCGAGGAAGACCCGGCTGCGGGCGTTCTCCTCGGCCGCGGCGGTGAACGACTGGTACAGCCGGGTCTCGCCGTCCTTGGAGTGGGGGTCCTCGGTGCCGACGGTGTAGGAGGTCTCGTCGGTGTCGAAGAACAGCCGCATGATCGCGGCCCAGGCCCCGCCGAACGTCGCGTGACCGGAGACGTAGGCCGGGAAGGGCGGCGAGAACGACTCGCCCCTGCGGTTCTGCGACAGCGGCTCCCAGCCGGCGTCGGGCTGCGTGTCGGGGCGCCCGTCGCGGTCGGCGTAGCGGATGGCCTGTTCGGGCCTCCACAGGTCGATGCTGGTGCGGTACTTGGCGTCCCAGGCGGCGATCCCGGCGTCGCCCAGGGCGAGGCCGAGCAGCCCGAACAGGCGCACGTTCTGCTCGACGCCGAGTCCGACCTGGCGGGAGAGGCGCGCGGCGGCGTCGAACAGCTGCCCCGGCGGCTTGTAGGTGCCGTCGAGGTCGTTGGCCCAGAAGAAGGCGATCCGGGCTTCCTCCTTGGTGCGGCTCCGCGAGTCCCGGCCGCCGAGTTCGCGGACCTCTTCGAGCTGACGCTCGTACAGCGGCGAGGCCATCAGCCGCGCGTACTCGTCGCAGCCGTCGGGCGGCGGGGGCCGGAACTGGCCGCCGTCCTTGAGGGTGAACGGGGTGACGCCGCCCCAGTGGGGGGTCGCGGCCGGACCCGAAGGCGTGGGCCGCCAGGCGCCGGGCACCAGTTCGGACTCGTAGGAGTCGTCGCCGTCAGCGCCGTCCTCGGCGCGGTCGCGGACGATCGCCTCGGCGACCGCGGCGCCGATGCGGGCGCCGCGGATGAGCTGGACCGGCGTGCAGCGCCCGCGGATCCGGGCGAACGACTCGTCGAGCTCGGCGCTGTAGTCGCGTCCGGAGTAGACGTTGCGGAGCACCTCGAAGGCCGCGTACGAGAGGGCGGCGGCGAGGACCGGCGGCTGGTCGTCGTCGGGCAGCTCGGGGGTCCGCGACCGGTACGGTGCGCCCTTGCGGGTCACCGACACCAGTGCGTCCCACTGGGCCGCGTGCATCATGGCGCCGGCGCGGGACAGCGGTCCGGGCGGACCGCCGACTTCCCTGAAGGTGGCGAGTAGCGTATCGTTCCAGTACAGGACCGGATCGAAGGCGTGTTCGTTCTTGGAATCGGCCATAGCCTGTCCTCAGCTTCGTGGCAGACGGGTGCATGGCGTGAGCCCTGGCGGTGCATGGGAATACTCGGCCAGGGCCATGCCGTGTTCACGCGAAACGGCATGGTCCATCTGCAGTGGATTCGGGTGTCGCTGTTCGGCGGGCCCACGCCCGCTGGTCCGTGGTGCGATCTGGCTTCCGGTCCTCAGTATATGGTCGGGCCGCCATCCCGTGGGTTCCGCGAAGGGACGATCCGGCGTTAACCGAACGGCTGATCCTCGAATGCGCCGTGCAGTTTGCGGAGCAGGCCCCCGAGTTGCTTGCGCTCCTTGGCGTCGAGTCCCGCCAGTGCCTCTTCCAGGATCACCAGCTCGGCCCGCACGGCGCCCTCGACGGCCTCGCGGCCCGCTTCGGTCAGACGGATCTTGAGACCGCGCCGATCGCTCGGATCGGGAAGGCGCTCGACGAAGCCGGCCGACTCGAGCTTGTCGAGCCGACCGGTGAGCCCGCCGGAGCTGAGCATGAGGCTGGCGCCGATCTGCTTGGGCGAGAGGGTGAATGGTTCGCCGGAGCGCCGGATGCTGGCGAGGACGTCGAACTCGTTGCGCCCGATGCCGAACTCGGCGAACGCCGCGTGGTTCCTGGCGCTGACCTTCTGCGAGATGCGGTGGATGCGCCCGAAGAGGGCCATCGGGTCCAGCTCGAGATCGGGCAGCTCCCGATGCCACTGCTCGATGATCCGGTCGACCGCGTCCTGCTTCATGGCCTCATTCTGCCCTGCCCGCGTCGGTGGGACGGAAGTACCTCTGGGCGAGAAAACTCAGAGCCAAGCATCTTGATTTAAAGTAGCTTGCGTGTAAGCTACTTCTAGACAAGCTACTTCAGGAGTCGCAATGAACCGCAGCACCACGGACCTCCTCCTCACCGCCCTCGCGCCGGTCATGTGGGGCACGACCTACCTGGTCACCACCGAGTTCCTCCCCGCCGACCGCCCCTTCCTCACCGCCATGATCCGCGCCCTCCCCGCGGGCCTGCTGCTGATCCTCCTGTCACGAAGGCTCCCCACGGGCGCCTGGTGGTGGCGGTCGGCCGTGATCGGCACGCTGAACATCGCCGCCTTCTTCGCGCTGCTCTTCATCGCGACCTACCGCCTCCCGGGCGGCGTCGCCGCGGTGGCCGCGGCGGTCGGCCCGCTGGCGACGGCCGGTGCGACCCTGCTGATCCTGCACCAGAAAGTGCGGCTGCGGACCTGGCTGCTCGGCCTGGCCGGCGTCGGCGGCGTCGCGATGGTGGTCCTGACGGCCCAGGCGAAGCTCGACACCGTCGGTGCGCTCGCCGGCGTCGGCGGCGCGGTCTCAATGGCGGTCGCGGTGGTCCTCACCAAGCGATGGGGCATGCCGAAGGAGGCCGGCCCGGCCGCCCTCGCCGGATGGCAGCTGACCGCCGGAGGGATCCTCCTCGTCCCCCTCGCGTTCGCCGTCGAGGGCGCGATCCCCACGCTCACCGGCACGAACCTCCTCGGCTACTTCTACCTGGGCCTGGTGAACACCGCTCTGGGCTACTGGCTGTGGTTCCGCGGCATCGGCCGCCTCTCGGTGGTCCCGCTGAGCTTCCTCGGCCTGCTGTCCCCGCTGACGGCCGCGACCCTCGGCTGGCTGTTCCTGGGCGAGACGTTCACCGCCTGGCAGACCGCCGGCTTCGCCGTGGCCCTGGCCGCCACCGTCACCGCCCAGCTCCAGAACCGGCCCCGGCAGCCGAAGCTCCCGGCCGAACCCCGGAAGCTCCTGGCCCACGTGTGAGACGACGAGACCGAGACGACGAGAAGGAACCCCGAATGCGCATCATCATCTTCGGAGCGGCAGGCATGGTCGGCAGCCGCACCGCGGTCGAAGCCCTGGCGAGGGGCCACGAGGTCACCGCGGTCGTGAGAGACCCGAATCGCGAACTCCCCCAGGGCGTGGGCATCGAAGTGGGCGACGCGGGCGACCCCGCGGCGGCCGCCCGCCTGATCGAGGGCCACGACGCCGCGGTGAGCGCCGTCCGAGCCCCCGTCGGCCAGGAGGCGCTGCAGGTCGACGCGACCGCGGCCCTCCTCAAGGGCGCGGCGGTGAGCGGCGTGCGCCTGCTGATCGTGGGAGGCGCGGCCACGCTCCGCGTGCCCGACAGCGGCAAGGCGGTCCTCGACGACCCGCGGTACATCGCGGAGGAATGGCGGGCGGTGGCCGAGGCCAGCGCGGCCCAGCACCGGCGCTGCATCGAGGAACGGGAGGCGGACTGGACCTATCTGAGCCCGCCGGCGATGCTCGCCCCGGGGGCGCGCACCGGCGCGTACCGCCTGGGCCGGGACGATCTCCTGACCGACGCCGCCGGGATCTCGCGGATCTCCGCCGAAGACCTGGCGGTGGCGATCGTGGACGAACTCGAGCACCCGAAGCACCGCCGGACCCGATTCACCGTCGCCGCCTGAACGAGGCGATCCGAATTCGTCGATGAACCGGCCCGCAGAACACGAATGTAGTTCTAGCATGGGCAGCATGGAGATCAGTGCAAAAGGAACCTTGGTAGAGGAACTCGTCCGCACCGCCGCAGAGTCCTCATCGGGGCGTGCGGGCCGGACCGTGCACGGCGGCAACGGGCGGATCCTGGGGCAGACCCTGGTCGCGTTGAACCGCGGCGCCGTCCTCGACGACAACCCCAACCCCGCTGAGACGACGTTCCTGGTGATCCGCGGCAAGGTGCGGCTCTCGGCAGGCGGAGAGGTCCAGGAGGGGGCGCCGTTCGAGGTGCTGGCGGTCCCCGACGTGGAGGACTACGACCTCGAGGCGCTGGAAGACGCCGTCGTGCTCCTCACCGTCGCCCGGCCTTCCGAATAGCCTTCGGGGAGAGCGGCATCCGGGACCGCGGCCGCAACGGCCGCGGTCCCGGTCGCCTCGTTCCGACGTCAGGCGGTGGCGAAGGGTTCGATCCGCCGCAAGTCGCTCTCGGGGCTCCCTCCGGCCCGCATCCCTCAGACCATCTTGCGCTTGTACGCGCGCATCGCCAGCGGGGCGGTGATCGCGAGGATCGCCGCGGCCCAGGCGAAGGTCCACAGGAGGGGTTCGGCGATCGGGCCGTAGGAGAGCAGGCCGCGCATGGCGTCCGCCAGGTGCGTGACCGGGTTGACCTTGGCCCAGGCCTGCATGAAGCCCGGCATGGTGTCGATGTCGACGAAGGCGCTCGAGGTGAACGTGAGCGGCATGATGATCACGAACGCGTAGATCTGGACCTTCTCCTCGGAATCCGCGACCACCCCCATGAGCACCGAGACCCACGAGATCGCCAGCGCGAAGACCACGAGCACGAGGGCCGCGAGGATCGCCCCGGCGACGCTGCGCAGTTCGAAGCCCATGAGCAGCCCGAGACCGAGCATGATCACGACGGACCAGACCTGCTTGAACATGTCGGCGAAGATCTTCCCGGCCAGCGGCGCGGAGCGGGCGATCGGCAGGGACCGGAACCGGTCGTAGACGCCCTTGCGCAGGTCGGCGTTGATGCCGGTGCCGGTGTACATGGTCAGGAAGATGGCGTTCTGCGCGATGAGCCCGCCGAGGACGTACTGGAGGTACTCCGAAGTGGAGCCGGCCATCTGGCCGCCGAAGACGTAGACGAACAGCAGCAGGAACATGACCGGGCTCAGGCTGAGGTCGACCAGTTCGAACGGGTTGTGCTTGATCCGGACCATCTGGCGCCAGGCCATGGAGAGGATCTGGCTCACCGTCGGGCCGATTCCGGGCCGGACGGTGGCGGGCGCGGTGATCGTGGCGGCGGTCATTTCGCCTCCTCCTCGATGGGTTCGTCCTCGGTCTCGGGCTCGGCGCGGCGTCCGGTGAGGGTCAGGAAGACCTCGTCCAGGCTGGAGAGTCCGAGATGGAATTCGGTGAGCGCGACGCCGCGGTCGCGCAGGTCGGCGGCGAGGGCCGGCATGATGCCGTCGTCGTTGACGCCGATGGTGATCGCTCCGTTCTCGACCACGGGGTCGAGGTCGGGGAAGCGGGTGGAGACGATGAGCCGCACGATGTCGAGCTGCTCGTGGTCCTCCGGCTGGATGCGGAGGCTCTGGCCGCCGATCTTGGCTTTGAGCTGGGTCGGCGTGCCGGTGGCGATGACCTTGCCGCGGTCGATGACGGCGATCTCGTGGGCGAGCTGGTCGGCCTCCTCCAGGTACTGGGTGGTGAGGAGGACGGTGGTGCCGTCGGCGACGAGCCCCCGGACGAGGCCCCAGAGTTCGCCGCGGGCGCGCGGGTCCAGGCCGGTGGTGGGCTCGTCGAGGAAGAGGATCCGCGGGCGGCCGACGAGGCTGGCGGCCAGGTCGAGGCGGCGGCGCATGCCGCCGGAGTAGGTCTTGGCGGCCTTGTCGGCGGCGTCGGAGAGGTCGAACTCGGCGAGCAGTTCGCGGGCGCGGGCCCGGGCGTCCTTGGTGGGCATGCCGAGCAGGCGGCCGATGAAGCGCAGGTTCTCCTCGCCGGTGAGCAGTTCGTCGATGCCGGCGAACTGGCCGGTGAGGCCGATGAGGTTGCGTACGGCGCCGGCGTCGCGCACGATGTCGAAGCCGCCGACGCGGGCGGTGCCGGCCGTGGGCTGCGAGAGGGTGGCGAGCATGCGGACCATGGTGGTCTTGCCGGCCCCGTTCGGGCCGAGGACGCCGAACACGGTGCCGGCCCGGGCCGTCAGGTCGATGTGGTCGACCGCGATGAGATCGCCGAAGCGTTTGGTGAGGCCCTCGGTTTCGATGGCGTTGTCCTGCGACACGTCGTCCTCCTCTGGAGTGGTGTCGGTGGTGTGCGGGATTCGGATTCGCGGAGCGCGGGCGCGCTCCTCGTCATGATGTCGTACTGATGTCCACAGGACATCGTCCTGCGGTTGGTGTTCGGCGCTGCTGCGCCGAGCCGAGTCAGAACTCGATCATGCACCCGGGGTATGACATCCGCGATCGATTTAGGGTCTTCCAGGGCCGCGGGCCCTCAGCGGACCTCCGGGCGCGGGTGGCCCGCGGCCGCGCACCGGTCCTCGAACCCGACCGGGAGCCACTCGCCCGAGCGCCAACGCGGGTGGTTGGGGAACGCCGCGTGGCACGCGAGGGCGAAGATGAGCACCGCCCACAGGGTCTGGAACTGCACCACGGTGTCGAGTCCCGTGTCGACGCCCTTGTAGCGGAACATGACCGAGTCGGGCCCGGTCAGGTCGATCATGTCGAGCCCGTCCCAGTAGAGGCTGTAGTTCTCGTTGGGGTTCCAGAACAGGGCCCGGGTCTGGGAGACCATGACGACGCCGGGCGGTGCGGGCATCCAGCGGCGCTGCAGGTCGGCCTGCGCCTTGCGCCTCGCGGCGCTGTTGGCGACGGCGTTGACGGCGAACATGCCCGCCACGAATCCGGCGCTGCCGAACGCGAACATCCCGGACTGCTGGTAGCTGCCGTCCCCGGCGGCCTGGTAGTACATCGGGGTGGCCGGTCCCTCGGCGAGGGGGAACTCACCGGGGTCGGTGCGCGCCATCGTCGGGACCGGGTTCCAGCCCTGGAGGCCGGTCTGCCGCAGGTCCTGGACCGCCGCGCACGTGTAGTGCAGGTGGGCGTCGTAGACGGTCCATTCGACGAACGGCTGGTTCGCCTGGGATTCGAGCTCGTTCGAGGGGTTCATGCGCGCACTTCCCGGACGTCGAAGGCTGGACGACCTCCATTCTAGGGCGGCCCGACACCGGTGGGAGGCCCCCGATCCCGCGTCAGAGGGACTGCAGGAGCTTTCTGATGCGCTTCTCGCTGACCTGGTAGCGGGTGCCGAGCTGCTGGGCGAAGAAGCTGATCCGCAGTTCTTCGAGCATCCAGCGGACCTCGCGGCCCTCGCCGGAGCGGAGCGCGGCCGGGCGGGAGCGCGCGAGCGCGTCCCGGGCGGCCTCGAGGGAGTGGACGACGTCCATCTTGCCCTGGTCCCCCGCGACGTCGGCACGCACGCGCTTCGCGCGGTAGGCGATGCCCTTGACGTAGCGGTGCAGGTCGTCCAGGCGCCACCAGCCGGTCGCGCCGATGAAGCCCTCGGCGCCGACGAGCGCGTCGAGCTGGCGGCGCATGTCGCTCATGGCCGCGAGCATCGTGAAGTCGAACTTGCCTTCGAGGAGGCGGGCGGCCTCGCGGGTCTCGGTGAGGATCGCGGCGGCCTTGCGGGCCACGGCCGGGGACTCGCCGGCGACCTCGGGCCGGGCGCGCTTGAGCAGCGCCTCGAAACCCGCGCGGTCCCAGGCGGGGCCGCCGCCTTCGATGAGGACCTTGTCGAGGACGGTGCGCACGCAGTCGGCCAGGAGCGCGTCGACGTTCGCGTAGGGGCCGGTGGCGAGCGCGAGCTGCTCGTTCCTCGTCAGGGCCGCTTTGAGATGCGGGTCCGGGGTGTTCAGGCGCAGCAGGCGGCGGGTGCCCGCCCACATGTTCGCGGCCTGCGACGACGGGTCGGGGAAGGCCTTGACGCCCACCGACTTCCCTTCGTCGACGAGGGCCGGGTAGGCCTTGGCGGTGTAGCCCTTGCGCGGGGTCTCGTGGAGCTTCGGCAGCTCCTCGAAGTCCCACGAGGTCAGGCCGGTGCGCTCGAGGTCGAAGGCCTCGGCCGCGGCCTCCTGGGTCTTGGGGGCGAGCTGGCGCTGCAGCGCCCCGAGCTCCTTGCCCTCGGCGACGACCGAGCCGTCCTCGGCCTTCACCTGGAAGGTCATGAGGAGGTGCCCGGGCACCTTCGTCAGGTCGAACGCGTCCTCGGGGACGTGGACGCCGGTCATGGCCTTCAACGTGTCAGCGAGCGCGGCCATCATCGGGCGGCCCGGCGCGGGCGCCATGCGCGCGACGGCGGCCTTCGCGAAGTCGGGCGCGGGCACGAAGCTGCGGCGCAGGGACTTGGGCAGGCTCTTGATGAGGGCCTCGGCGAAGTCGGCGCGAAGGCCCGGGACCTGCCAGGTGAAGGCGTCCTGGTCGAGCTGCTGCAGGGCCGGGAGCGGGACGGCGACGGTGACGCCGTCCCGGGCCGAGCCGGGCTCGAACTCGTAGTCGAGTTCGAGGTCGGCGCCCTCGGAGGTCCACACCTCGGGGTAGGAGTCGGCCTCGACGTCTTCGGCGCGGTCGCCGAGGAGGAGCGACTCGTCGAAGTCGAGGAGGGTCTTGTCCGGCTGCTTCTTCCACCAGGAGTCGAAGTGGCGTCCGGAGACGATGTCGGCCGGGAGCCGCTCGTCGTAGAAGTCGAACAGGGTCTGCTCGTCGGCGAGCAGGCCCCGGCGGCGCACCCGGTTCTCCAGGTCCTCGACCTCGCTGATCTTCTCGAGGTTGCGGGCCAGGAACTTGTGGTGGGTCTCCCACTCGCCCTGGACGAGGGCGTGGCGGATGAACAGCTCGCGGCTCGTCTCGACGTCGATGCGTCCGAAGTTGACCTTGCGGCGGGCGACGATCGGGACGCCGTAGAGCGTGACGCGCTCGAACGCGAGCACCGCGCCGGCCTTCTTCGACCAGTGCGGCTCGGAGTAGGAGCGCTTCAGCAGGTGCTCGGCGAGCGGCTCGACCCATTCGGGTTCGATCTTGGCGCATACGCGGCCCCACAGGCGGCTGGTCTCCACGAGCTCGCCCGCGACGACCCAGCGCGGCTGCTTCTTGGCCAGGCCCGAGCCCGGGAAGATCGCGAACTTGGCGTTCCGGCCGCCGAGGTATTCGCGCGTGTCGCCCTCTTTGACGCCGATGTGCGAGAGGAGCCCGGCCAGGAGGGCGGTGTGGACGCGTTTGGGGTCGGGGGCGGCGTCGGGCGATTCGACGGGGATCTTCAGGCTCTTGAGGACGCCCAGGATCTGGCGCACCAGGTCCTGCCACTCGCGGATGCGCAGGTAATGCAGGTACTCCTGCTTGCACATGCGCCGGAACGAGCTCGACGAGCGCGAGCGCCGCTCGTCCTCCAGGTACCGCCACAGGTTGAGGTACGCCGAGAAGTCGGAGTCGGGGTCGTTGAAGCGGGCGTGGGACTGGTCGGCCTGGGCCCGCTTGTCCGCCGGACGCTCCTTCGGGTCCTGGATGGACATCGCGGCGGTGATGACCGCGACGGCGTGGACGCAGCCCTCCTCGCGGGCCTGGAGGATCATCCGGGCCAGTCGCGGGTCGATCGGCAGCCGCGCGATGTCGCGCCCGGCCTTCGTCAGGCGCCGCTCGCCGGCGCGCACGTCTTCGAGGGCGCCGAGCTCCACCAGGAGGTCCATGCCGTCCTTGATGTTGCGCGAGTCGGGCGCGTCGACGAACGGGAAGGTCTCGACGCGGCCGAGCTTCGCGGCGGTCATCTGCAGGATGACGCTCGCGAGGTTGGTGCGCAGGATCTCCGCGTCGGTGAACTCCGGGCGGGAGAGGAAGTCCTCTTCGGAGTAGAGGCGGATGCAGATGCCGTCGGCGACGCGGCCGCAGCGGCCCGCGCGCTGGTTGGCGCTGGCCTGGCTGATGCGCTCGATCGGGAGGCGCTGGACCTTGGTGCGCGCCGAGTAGCGGGAGATCCGCGCGTACCCGGCGTCGACGACGTAGCGGATGCCCGGCACCGTCAGGGAGGTCTCGGCGACGTTGGTGGAGAGGATGATCCGGCGGCCGGTGTGGGAGGAGAACACCCGGTGCTGCTCCTGGGCGGACAGGCGCGCGTACAGCGGCAGGATCTCGGTGTGCCGGAGCTTCGCCTTCTCGAGCGCGTCGGCGGTGTCGCGGATCTCCTGCTCGCCGGAGAGGAAGACGAGGATGTCGCCGTCCCCGGCGCGGGAGAGCTCGTTGACGGCGTCGAGGATGCCGTCGATCTGGTCGCGGTCCTCCTCGCCGTCCTCGCCCTGCAGCGGCCGGTAGCGGATCTCGACGGGGTAGGTGCGGCCGGAGACCTCCAGGATCGGGGCCGGGCCGGACTCGGAGGCGAAGTGGTTCGCGAAGCGCTCGGGGTCGATGGTCGCCGAGGTGACGATGACCTTCAGGTCGGGGCGCTTGGGGAGGATCTGCCGCAGGCAGCCGAGGATGAAGTCGATGTTGAGGCTGCGCTCGTGGGCCTCGTCGATGATGATCGTGTCGTAGGCGCTCAGGAGCCGGTCGTGCTGGAGCTCGGTGAGCAGGATGCCGTCGGTCATGAGCTTCACGTAGCTCGCGTCCGACACCTGGTCGGTGAAGCGGACCTTCCAGCCGACGGCCTCGCCGAGCGGCGAGTGCAGCTCCTCGGCGATGCGCTCGGCGACCGCGCGGGCGGCGATGCGCCGCGGCTGCGTGTGGCCGATCATGCCGCGCACGCCGCGGCCGAGTTCGAGGCAGATCTTCGGGATCTGCGTGGTCTTGCCCGAGCCGGTCTCACCCGCGATGATGACGACCTGGTGGTCGCGGATCGCTTCGAGGATGTCGTCCTTGCGCTGCGAGACGGGCAGCGCTTCGGGGTAGACGATCTTCGGGACGCCTGCGGCGCGGGCCGCGAGCGCGGCCTCCTTGCGCTCGACGTCGGCTTCGAGCTTCGCGAAGGCCTCGGTGCGGGCGGGGCCGTCGAGTTCGCGGGCTTCCCGCAGGCGGCGGCGGAGCGTACGCTGATCGGCCGTGCGCAGCGCGAAGACGCGCTCGCGCAGACTGGTACGGGAGTTAGAGGCGCTGCTGGGCATGACGATCTGAAGGATACGCGGGCGCGCCCCCGGATCGCCATGCATTAACCGCGGCAGTGACCGCCGTCGGACTCAGGCGGCCTTCAGGTCGCCGCACAGCACGCGGTCGGACTCGGAGCCGTGGGCCTGGGCCTCCGACTCGGGGACGTGCACGACGATGCTCTTCGCCCGGTCGTCGAGGGCGAGGTCGCTCGCGACCTCGGTGGCGCCCGCGCCGTCGGCGTCGGTGGTGAAGCTCAGCTGGACGATGTTCCCCGGCGCGTCCTCCCCCGAGGGGTCGGCGAGCCAGTGGCCCCCGCCGGGAGGGTTGTCGGCGCAGAGGCCGTCGTGGACGTGCGCCGTGTACTCGAGGCCGGGGCCGAGACCGGCGGCGCTGAGGCTCACGGACGTGCCGGCGTCGGCGTCGACATCGGCCTCGCCGCCGGCGATCGGGTGGACGCCGCCCCACGTGTCGGTGACCATGAGCGTCGCGGCCAGCGACTCGTCCAGGTCGACGGCGTCGTCGGCGTCGTCGGCGCCGTCGCCGCACCCGGCCAGGGCGGCGACGAGGACGACGGGGGCTGCGACGGCGGTCGCGGTGGTTCGGAAAGACGGCATCGGCGCTCCTTCGACGGTCCCGGTGAGTACCCAGTATCGGTCCGCCGACGCCGTCCTCCCGGCATCTCGGCTCATGCCGCCACCGGCGTGTCCGACGCGACCCCCGCCCCCCGTTCGAGGGCGACGCGGCGCGTCAGGCCGAGCCCGTCGAGGAAGGTCTCGTCGTGGCTCACGACCACCAGCGCGCCCTCGAACGCGGTGAGCGCCTGCTGGAGCTGCCGGATCGAGGACATGTCCAGGTTGTTCGTCGGCTCGTCGAGCATGAGCAGCTGCGGCGCGGGCTGCGACGAGAGCACCCGCGCCAGCGCCGCCCGCAGACGCTGGCCGCCCGAGAGCGTCCCCACCTGCTGGAAGACCGCCCGGCGGCGCATCCCGAAGCGCGCCAAGCGCGTCCGCAGGAGCGACTCGTCGGCGGCGGGGGCCGCGGCGCGCACGTTGTCGAGCACGCTCGCCTCCTCGTCGAGCAGTTCGAGCCGCTGCGTGAGGAAGCCGTGCGGGACGCGGGCGGCGTCGGCGATCGCCCGCAGCAACGTGGTCTTCCCCGAGCCGTTGTCCCCGGTGATCGCGATCCGCTCCGGGCCCCGGATGTGGAGGTCCAGGCCGTCCCCGTAGAGGCCGTTCACCTGGAGTCCTTTGAGGATGACGATGTCGCGGTGGGTCGAGACGCTCGTCTCGGGCAGGTCCACGTTGATGGCGCCGTCGTCGCGCAGGCGCTCCTCGGCCTCGTCGAGGCGGTCGCGCGCCTCGGCGACGTCGTCGAGCTTCGCGTTGAGGACCTTGGCGCTGCTGACCTCCCCGGCGTTCTTCTTGCCGTTCAGCACGATCTTCGGCGTCCCGCCGCGGTCGCGCTCGCGACGCCAGGAGGCGGCGCCCTTGTCGCCCTGGACGCGGGCGGCGACGAGCTCCTTCTTCTGGCGGGTGAGGTCCTGCTTCGCGTCGCGCACGGCGCGCGCGGCGGCCTCCTGCTCGGCGAGGATCACCTGCTCGTAGGCGCTGTAGTTGCCCTCGAAGACGCGGATGCGGCCTTGGTAGAGCTCGGCCACGGCGTCGACGTGCTCGAGGAGGGCGCGGTCGTGGCTGACGACCACGAGCGTGCCGCCGAACCGCCGGATCGCCTGGTAGAGGCGGCTTCTCGCGGAGCCGTCGAGGTTGTTCGACGGTTCGTCGAGGAGCAGCACGTCCGGGCGGCGCACGAGCTTCCCGGCCAGGCCTACGAGCATGGACTCGCCGCCGGAGAGCGTGCCGACGGTCCGGTCGAAGTCGACGTGGTCGAGGCCGAGCTCGTCCAGGGCCACGCGGGAGCGGTCGAGGAAGTCCCAGTCGTCGCCGATGACGTCGAAATGGGCCTCGTCGGCGTCCCCGGCCTCGATGGCGGCCAGCGCGCGCCGCCGGCCGGCGATGCCGAGCAGGTCGGCCACGGTGTCGCCCAAGCGGAGCGGCAGCTCCTGGGGCAGGTACTCGATGAGCCCGGAGGCGGTGATCGAGCCCGATTCGGGCTTGAGGAGCCCGGCCGCGAGGCGCAGCAGCGTGGACTTGCCGGCGCCGTTGTCGCCGACGAGGGCCGTGCGCCCGTCGGAGAACACGACGTCCACGCCGTCGAAGACGCGGTCGCCCTCGGGCCATGAGAAGCGGAGCTGCTGGACGTTGATGTAGGTGGTCATGGACCTTCTCTCAAGTGCGATGTGGAACGGAATCGACATGAGAGACATCGCGCCGGAACGGCGGAAAAGGAGACCTCCCGACTGGACTGTTTCCAGGAGACGGGCACCCTCTCGATCGAAGACACACCGGACACGTGCGCAGAGACGTGTTGGCGCGATGTCTGCGATCTAGAGCTTCAAGTGCGTGCCTGACGTCGGGAACAAGGACGCGTCAAGGGTAATGCGGTCTTCGGAGCCGGGTCAAGGGAGATACGCGCCACGGGCCGCCCCGCGCGGTCGGGGCGGCCCGTGGCCGAGGTCGGTCGGGTCAGCAGGCGGCGGTCGACCTCCACACGCCCCACTCGCCGGTGGTGCCGGGTTCTTCGCCGGTGGTCCACCAGGCGGCGCGGTAGGCGACGCCGCCGTGGGTGACCTCGTCGCCCGCGGTGTAGACGGCTCCGGCGTCCCAGGCGGCGGCGTCGCAGCCGGGGCCGCCGGTCGGTTCGCCGGTGGGCGTGCCGGTCGTCGGGGTCTCGCCGCCGCCGTTCCCGCCGCCGAAGTCGACGTCGATGCAGGAGTAGAACGCGTTCGCGGTGTCGGCGATGTTCCAGACGCTGAGGATCAGCTGCTGTCCGCTGCGCTGGGGCAGCGTGACCTGGTGGCTCATCTCGTGGCCGGGTCGGGCGCCGCCCATCGCGAAGGAGGCGAAGGGCCGGAGGTCGAGCATGTCGCGGGTGAGCGGCCGCGTCGGATCGTAGCGGTCGTTGGTGAGGTAGTAGTCGAAGGTCGCCGTGGCGTGCCCGACGGTCATCGTCCAGGTGAAGGTGCGGGGACCGGGGTTCACCGCGGTGGTGGGCCAGTTGCCGCCGCGCGGGTCGTCGAGTTCGGCGAACGCGTCGTTCCCGGCGGAGCAGATCTCGCCGTCGGCGGGACCGGTGGCGGGGAAGCCCTTGGGCCCCTCGACGCTCTGGGGTTCGTAGGAGATGGCGCCGCAGTTCGCGACGTCGCCGCTCGCGCACAGGGCCGAGCGGCTCGGCGGGTCGGAGGCGTAGCCGTGGCCCCAGGCCAGGGCCGCCATGGACGCCGACACCGCGAGGGTCGCGGCGCCGACGATGGACAGGATGATTTTGCGCGATCGGCGCATCTTCGTCTCCTATCGACGATGGGTCAGCGGGGCTTCAGCGGATCGATGAGGTTCGATGAACTGAATTAGAAAGGAAACTAACAGTTAAGTCGGGGCGACACAAGGGGTGGGAGCGCAGCTATCGCGCGAATCTGGATGAGTCCGCCGAACGACAGTGGCCGCACACGGATCGTGTGCGGCCACCGGCGAGGGATCGATCGGTCAGACGGGCGCGGAGGCCTCCTCCTCGACCCGCTCGGGGAGCGGACGGCGGTAGAGCACCACGGTCATCACGACGCCGAACAGGATCATGGCCCCGCCGACGCCCCAGTTGATGTAGATGAGCTCGTTCGCCACAGCGGGGTCGGAGAGGTCGGCGATCTGGCCCTGGACGCTCCGGAAGAGCGTGTAGACCAGCACCACCGAGGTCAGCGCCAGGCACGCGTACCAGACGGTGCCGAGCTTGAGCATCGACGTGCGGTTCGCCTCGGCCGCGAGGGACTTGATCTTGCCCGTGGCGAAGGCCAGCACGATCGTGGCGAGGCCGCCGAGCACCAGGCCGTAGCCGGAGACGGCGAAGTCCACCGCGTCGACCATCGACGAGCCGTTGGAGGTCGGGTAGATCAGCAGCGAGAACGCCGCCATCGGCACGCCCAGCACCAGGACGCTCTTCTTCCGGGTCCAGCCGAAACGGTCCTCGAAGGAGCTGAACGGCACGATCACCATCGAGATCAGGGACGAGATGCCCGCGACGACCAGCGTCGCGAAGAACAGCACGCCGATGAACGCCCCGCCCGGCATCTGGCTGAGGATCGTCGGGAACGTCACGAACGCGACGCCGCCGCCGGTGCCGACCAGCTCGTCGATCGGGGCGCCGCTCTCGCTCGACATGAAGCCGAGCACCGCGAACACGCCGATGCCGGCCAGCAGCTCGAATGAGGAGTTCGCGAAGCCCACCGTCACGGCCGTCGTCGACAGCTCGCTGCGCTTGCGCAGATAGGAGGAGTAGGCGATCATCGTGCCCATGCCGATCGACAGGGAGAAGAACACCTGCCCGTAAGCGGCGAGCCAGATCTCGTAGTCGCCGATCTTGTCCCACTGCGGCGTGAAGAACGCGTCCAGGCCGTCGGCCGCGCCGTCGAGCGTCAGCGCGCGGACCACGATGGCGCCGAACAGGACCACCAGCAGGGGGATGCAGATGCGGTTGGCCAGCTCGACGCCCTTGCGGACGCCGCCGGCCATGATGAGGAGCACCAGCGCCCAGACCGCGGCCAGGGCCGCCATCATGATCGGCCGGTACTCGAAGAAGTCCAGCGGCTCCCCCGCCTGGAGGAACTCGCCGCCGAAGAACGCCCCCGCGTCGTCGCCCCAGGCCATGCCGGGCGCGAAGAAGACGTAGCAGAGGGCCCAGGCGATGATGACGGCGTAGAAGGTCGCCAGGAAGAACGCGATGCCGTTCTGCCACCAGCCGATGCCCTCGGCGGGCCGGTACAGCGCCCGGAAGGCCGAAGGCGGGCCCGACTGGTATTTGCGGCCGATCGTGTACTCGAGCAGCAGCAGCGGGATGCCCGCGGTGAGGATCGCGAACAGGTACGGCAGCAGGAAGGCGCCGCCGCCGAACTCGTAGGCCTCGCCGGGGAAGCGCCAGATGTTCCCCAGGCCGATGGCGGATCCGGCCGCGGCCAGGATGAACCCGGCCCGGGTCCCCCAGGTCTCTCTCGTGGTCATGCGGAAGTGTCCTGTCGTTCGTGTTGCGGAGGGGGCCGCAGCGAGAAGGGGCCGATCCGGGGGATCGGCCCCTTCTCGGGCGGTCATTCGTCGGACTGCTCAGGGTGGGTCATGAGGGTGATCGCCGAGACGACCAGGCCCCCGAAGATGACGACGATCGCGACGATCATCATCGCCACTGCGCTTCCGCTCATTGGGTGTCCTCCTTCCCGCCGGTCAGGGTGGCCTCGGCCTCGGCTTCGGCTTCGGCCTCGTCCACGAGCACGGGCACGTCCTTGCGGCGCAGGACGAGCGCGATCAGGACGCCGAGCACGAGCGCACCGCCCGCCACGGTCCACCCGTAGGTGAGCGTGGCCGAGTCGACGCCCGCCTCGTTGTCGATGGTCGTGCGGATGTTGTCGACCAGCATCCAGCCGAGGATCAGCGGGGTGACCACGCCGAGGCAGACGAGCCACAGGTGGCCGATCTTGAAGATGGACGTGCGGTTGGCGTTCTCGCGCAGCTCGGCCCACTTCCAGGCGAGCCAGACGACGCCGATGATGCTGATCAGCGCGGCCACGGCGATGCCGTAGCTGTTGATGAAGCTGTCGGCGGTGTCGAGCAGCATCAGGCCGTTCGTGGCCGGGAACAGCACGATCGACAGCAGCGCGATGGCCCCGCCGATGAAGATCGTGCCCTGCAGGCGGCTCAGGCCGAAGCGGTCCTCGACGGCGGCCACGGGCACCTGCACGATGCTGACCAGCGAGGTGAAGCCCGCGATGACCAGGCACCCGAAGAACAGCGTCCCGAACAGGCCCGCCGCGTACGGCAGCGTGTTGATGATCGCCGGGAAGGCCACGAACGCCAGGCCGACGCCCGTGCTGACCTGCTCGTCGATGGGCGTCCCCGACTGCAGCGCCATGAAGCCCAGCACCGAGAACACGCCGATGCCGGCGAGCAGCTCGAACGAGGAGTTCGCGAGGCCGACGGTGAACGCCGACGTGGTGATGTCGGACTTGCGCTTCAGATACGACGCGTACGTGATCATGATGCCGAAGCCGACCGACAGCGAGAAGAAGATCTGGCCGTAGGCCGAGACCCACACCGTCGAGTTCGTGAGCTGGTCCCAGTCCGGCGTGAAGAACGCGTCGAGGCCGGCGGTGGCGCCGTCGAGCGTCAGCGCCTGGACGACGAGGACGCCGAACATGACGACCAGCAGCGGGATGAACACCTTCGCGGTGCTCTCGATGCCCTTGCGGACACCGGCGCCGATCACCAGGAGCGTCACGATCCAGACCGCGGCCAGCACCAGCGTCAGGTTGGGCACCCATTCGCCGAAGTCGCTGAACGCCAAGGTGGTGGCGTCGACGTTCCCGTTGCCGAGGAAGTCGACGAACAGGAACGTCGCCGGGTCCTCGCCCCAGGTCTGACCGATCGCGAAGAAGGCGTACATGGCGGCCCAGGCGATGATGACCGCGTAGTAGGCCGCGATCACGATGCAGATGGCCACCTGCCACCAGCCCACGAATTCCAGGTTCTTGTTCAGGCGGCGGAACGCCACGGGCGCCGACCCCTTGTAGCGCCGCCCGATGGTGAACTCCATGATGAGCAGCGGGATACCCGCCGTCAGCAGGGCCACCAGGTACGGCACCATGAAGGCGCCGCCGCCGTTCTCGTAGGCGACGCCGGGGAAGCGCCAGATGTTGCCGAGTCCGACCGCCGAACCGATGGCGGCCAGGATAAACCCGACTCTGGTCCCCCAGTTCTCTCTGATCACTCGTTCTTTGACCATTGCTCGTTCACTCCAGTCACGCCGTCGCCGAGCTATAACGGGCTAACCCTAATGGGACGTGAGTACCAGGTCAATTGCTCGTTATAGGTGCGTTATCAATGTTCACATAGCGTGACGGCGGATGTGAAGACAATGGAGCCCATCAAGTGTGCGAGCGGACGGTCACGTTCGCGTCCGGGACGAGACGGAGGGGCCCCGCGAGCGCTAAGCTTTTTCAGTTGCGCCATTGCACGGCCTCGGCGCGCTGGCAAGCTGATCCTTCGCAGCGCCCGGGCGTTCCCGCGCACGTCCTCACTCTGCATCCATCCGCTCCGCATCCGAGGAGAGCCGTGTCCGCTGCCATCAACGTCAACCAGGCGGTCCAATACGAGCAGGCCCGGCTGAACGGGCTCTACGCGCGCCTCGACCGGCTCCGCGACGAGGCCGCCGAACGGCTCGACGAATCCCGCCGCAAGCACGTGGAGAACGAGCAGGAGCGCTCGCAGCGCGACGCCGAGACGCACCTGCACCGGCGGCGCATCGCCCAGCTCGACGCCGTCGAGGAGGGCCTGTGCTTCGGGCGCCTCGACTACATCGGCGACGAGGCCCCCATGTACCTGGGCCGCATCGGCGTCCACGCCGAGGGCGGCGAGCAGCTCCTGGTGGACTGGCGCAGCGAGGCGGGCCGCCGGTTCTACCTGGCGACCGCCGCCGCCCCGGCGGGCGTGCGCCGCCGCCGGCACCTGCACACCAGGGGCCGGCGGATCCGCTCGGTCAACGACGAGGTCCTCGACCTGGAGGCCGCGGGCGAGTCGGGCTCCTCGATCGGCTCCGAGGGCGCGCTCATGGCCGCGCTCGACGCCGCGCGCACCGGCACCATGCAGGACATCGTGGCGACGATCCAGGCCGAGCAGGACCGGATCATCCGCGCGCCCCTGGAGGGCGTCATGATCGTCGACGGCGCGCCGGGCACGGGCAAGACCGCCGTCGCCCTCCACCGCGCCGCCTACCTGCTGTACGAGCACCGCGAGCAGCTCAAGCGCCGCGGCGTGCTCATCATCGGCCCCGGCAAGCAGTTCCTGCGCTACATCTCGGAGGTCCTGCCGGGCCTGGCCGAGACCGACGTGCTGCTGCGCACCCCCGCCCAGCTGTTCCCCGGCGTGGTCGCCGACCGGCCCGAGACCGACGCCGTAGCGGCCGTCAAGGGCCGGGCCGTGATGGCCGGCGTGATCGCCAGCGCCGTCGCCGACCGGCAGGTCGTGCCGCGGGACCCGGTCCCGATCGACTACGAGGGCCACGAGCTGTACCTGCGGCCCGAGAAGATCACGGCGGCGCGGGACGCGGCGCGCGAGACCGGGCTGCCGCACAACGAGGCCCGCGAGACCTTCCACAAGCGGGTCATCGCGGACCTGGCGACGCAGTACGCGGACATCATCGGCGAGGACCCGCTGGGCGGGGAGAACCTGCTGGGCCTGCACGACCGGGCGAAGCTCGCGGCCGAGATCGCGACGGACCCGGTGATCCGGGGACAGATCGAGGTGCTGTGGCCGGAGCTGACGCCGCAGGAGCTGCTGGAGGACCTGTTCGCCTCGCGCGAGCGGATCGCCTCGGCGGCCGCGGTGCTCAAGAAGGAGGAGCGCGCGCTGCTGCTGCGCGAGCCCGGCGGCTGGAGCGAGGCCGACGTGGCGCTGCTGGACGAGGCGGCGGAGCACCTCGGGGAGATCGAGGTGCAGCAGCGCGGCGGCGGGCTGACGGCCGAGCAGATCGCCTACGCGCAGGACGTCCTCACGATCGCGGCGGGTTCGGCCTCGTTCGACTTCGAGGACGAGGAGTCGGAGATCCTGCAGGCCACCGACGTCATCGACGAGTTCTGGCTCGGCGAGCGGCAGGTGGACGACGTGTTCGTGTCGGTCGCCGAGCGGGCGGCGGCGGACCGGCGGTGGATCTTCGGGCACGTGATCGTCGACGAGGCCCAGGAGCTGTCCCCCATGGAGTGGCGGGCCCTGCTGCGGCGGTGCGTGACGCGGTCGTTCACCGTGGCCGGCGACCTCGCGCAGGCCACGGGGGCGGCGGCGCTGGGCGGAGAGGCGCCGTCGAGCTGGGCCGAGGTGTTCGGCGACTCGGGGCTCGCGTGGCGCGCCGAGCAGCTGACGGTGTCGTACCGGACCCCCGCCGAGATCATGGAGGTGGCGGTGCGGGTGCTCGACGCGATCGACGTGGAGGCGGCCCGGCCGCGCTCGGTGCGCGAGTCGGGGCACCGGCCGTGGCTGGAGATCGCCGCCGACGGCCTGGACCGGAGGGTCGAGGAGCTGGTCGCCGCCGAGAAGGCCGCGGTCGGCGAGGGCAGCGTGGCGATCGTGACGACGCCGGAGCGCGCGGCGGGGCTCTCGGGGGTCGCCGGCGCCGCGGTGCTCACGGTGAAGCAGGCCAAGGGACTGGAGTTCGACAGCGTGATCGTGGTCGACCCGGACGCGATCGCCGCGTCGGGCCTGCGGAACCTGTACGTGGCGCTCACCAGGGCGACGAAGCGGCTCGGCGTCGTCGCGCCCGACAAGCCCGACTTCCCCGGCGCCGAGCTCCTGTGACGCGAGGACCGCTTGTGTCGGACATGGCTTCGTGAGTCCCCGGTGTCGAGGCCCTGTGAGAGTCGTATGAAGCTCCTACACTGATCACCAGGTGGAGGAGGTGCGGGTTGACAACGACGACTGGGGACCTGACCGGCGCTCGCGTCGACGGGCGGTACCGGCTCGATCGGCTCATCGCGCGCGGCGGCATGGCCGACGTCTACGAGGCGCACGACGAGCGCCTCGACCGCACCGTCGCGGTCAAGATGATCACGGCGGGGGGCGTGGCCGGGTTCGACATGACGGCCTTCGCGGACGAGGCGCGCACCATCGCGCGGCTCTCGCACCCGAACGTGGTGGCCGTGTTCGACCAGGGCGTCCACGAGGGGATGCCCTATGTGGTCATGGAGTACGTGGCGGGCACGACGCTGCGGGACCTGCTCAACCGGCGCCGCCGCCTGCGGATCGACGAGGCCGTGGAGCTGTGCGCGCAGCTCCTCGACGGCCTCCAGGCCGCGCACGACGCCGGGCTCGTCCACCGGGACATCAAGCCCGAGAACATCCTCCTCAAGAACGGCGGCCGGGGCGACCGCGTCAAAGTGGTGGACTTCGGCCTGGCCGAAGCGGTCCACGGCGACCGGGACACGGGCGGGCCGCTCGTGGCGACCGCCGCGTACGTCGCGCCCGAACTCGTCAACGGCAAGCCCGCCACCACCGCGAGCGACGTCTACTCGACCGCGATCCTCCTCTACGAACTGCTCACCGGGGAGGTCCCGTTCGACGGACCCGACTCGGGCGCCGTGGCGCGCCGCCACGTCGAAGAGGACGTGCCCTCCCCGCGGCTGAAGACCCCGGACGTGCCCGACGGCCTCGCCGACCTGGTGACCGCGGCGGCCGCGCGCCGCCCGGGGGCCCGGCCCGTGGACGCCGGGGCGTTCCTGCGCCGGCTCCAGGCGATCGACGTCGCTCCGGCGCCCGGCAGCACCGGGAAGGTCCCGCGGCCGACCCGGGTCGTGGAGACCACGATGGTCGTCGAGCCGCCGAGGACCGGGCGCTCGTGGAAGGCGATGCTGACGCTGGCGCTCATCGCCGCGCTGCTCGTCGGCGTCGCGGCCGCCGGGTGGTGGGTCGGCATCGGCCGGTACACCTCCACCCCGTCGCTGCTGGACCAGACGCGCGAGACCGTCGCCGCGTACGCCGAGGAGGCGGGCTTCGAGGTCGAGATCGTGGACGGCTACAGCGCGACCGTGCCGTTGGGGGAGGTCGTCTCCCAGGAGCCCGGCGTGGGCGAGCGGATCCGGCGGGGCGCTCAGATCACCGTGGTGATCTCGCTGGGCCCGGAGCAGTACCAGATGCCGAACGTGGCCGGGATGAGCGAGGACGAGGCGATCGACGCGCTCGCCGCGGTCGGCGTCGAGCCCGGCGACGAGCTCACCGCGATCGAGCGCGAGTACAGCACCGAGTTCCCGGCGAACGAGGTCGTCCGGACCGACCCGGCCGCGGGCGAGCAGGTGAAGGCCGGGACGCCGGTGACGGTCTACGTCTCCGACGGGTTCCCGCCGCTGAACGTGCCCGACGTCGTGGGGATGGCCGAGGACGACGCGGTCGACGCCGTCGAGGCCGAGGGCCTCGCGGTCGGCGAGGTGACCCCGCGCTACAGCGACACGATCGCCGAGGGCTCGGTGATCGAGCAGACCCCGGCGGCCGACGCGCCCGCGGGCGAGGGCGACACCGTGGACCTCGTGGTGAGCCGGGGCCCCGAGCCCGTCGAGGTCCCCGACGTCGTCGGCATGGACATCGACGACGCGACCGAGCAGCTGGAGGACCTGGGCTTCGAGGTGAAGACCGCGCAGATCTGGTTCACGGGAACGGTCTTCGACCAGAGCCTGGACGCGGGCAGCGAGCATCCGAAGGGCTCCGAGATCTGGCTCTGGGCGCGCTAGACGCGCGAAAAGGGGGGGCGGACGCCGCGGCGTCCGCCCCCCTTTTCGCTTCGCCGGTCCGACCGGGCTACTGGGCCCCGGCGGCCTTCAGCTCCGTCATCGTGAACAGGGCCTCGAGTTCGATCCCGGCGTCGGCCAGGTTCTTCGACCCGCCCGACTCGCGATCGATGACGCACACCGCCCGCTCGATGATCGCGCCGCGGTCCCGCAGCTCGGCCACCGAGTCGAGGATCGCGCCGCCCGAGGTGACCACGTCCTCCACGATGAACAGGTGCCGGCCCTCGACCTCGCCGCCCTCCGCGAGGCGGCAGGTGCCGTAGGTCTTGGCCTGCTTGCGCACGAAGAGGGCCGGCAGGCCGGTCAGCTGCGACAGCATGGTCGCGATCGGGATGCCGCCCGTCTCCAGGCCCGCCAGCGCGTCCACCCCGTGCGCGGGCACCATCGGCGCGAGCGCCTCGGCGATGCGCCGCAGCAGGACCGGGTCGGACTCGAACAGGTACTTGTCGAAGTACTCGTGCGCCACCACGCCGGACCTGAGGGTGAACTCACCGGTCAGGTGCGAGCGGTTGAAGATGTCGCGAGCGAGGTCGGAGTCGTTGCTCATGGGCTCAGCCTGCCATCCGTCCCGGTCAGGGGCGCAGCGGCGGGTAGTCCGGGTCGAGGAGGTCACGCTCGGCCAGCCAGTTGTACAGCGGCGTCTCCTTCGGGTAGTGGCCCCACCCGTGGTCGCCGGTGGGCATGTGGCCGCCGAGCATCTGCTGCTGCACCGGGTCGAGGTCGTTCCACCACGGCTGCGAGGGCAGGTCCTCGACGAGGTCGCGGGCGCGGATCCAGCGCGGCGTGAACCCGAAGAACGCGACCTTGCGGGTCAGGTCCGAGTAGTTGTCCGAGCGCGCGTGCCAGATGCGGCGGTCGAAGAACATGACGTCGCCGGCGTTGCCGGTGACCTCGATGGCGCCTTCGGGGTCGGGCCACTCCATGTCGCGGCGCGGCGGGCCGTCGATCCGGTTCCACTTGTGGGAGCCGGGGATGATCTTGGTGTTGCCGCGGCCCTCCTCGGAGAGGTCGGTGAAGAAGTACGCGAGCTTGACCGACAGGCGCGGGCGCGGCTCGGTCTCGGTCTCGCGGTTCTGGCGACCGCCGTCCTGGTGCCATTCGAAGCGGAACGGGCGCTTGCCCTCGATCGGCGGGTGCTTGTCCACATGGGAGTGATAAACGTGGAAGTTCCAGCCGAGGACGGACCACACGTAGTGGAAGGTCCTGGGGTGGTTCAGGAGGAACGCGAGCTCCGGGCAGGAGGTGACGGCGTCGAGTCGGTGCATGGCACCCTCGGGGCTGAGCCGTCCGGCCTCCTTCTCGACTTCGTACACGCGGTCCAGGGCGTCGTTGCAACGCTTGATCTCGTCGGCGTCGAGCGCGCCGCGGATCATCAGGTAGCCGTCGCGATCGAAGGCTTCTCGCTGCTCGGGGGTGAGAGCTGCGGCACCGACCGATGTCAATGCGGTCATCTCAATGCCTTTCCGGTTTCCAGGGGATGTGTCGTCTATCTAGACGTCTCATCCTCCTTCATGGGTTGCACCGCGGAAGGCGGAAAATCAGGCAAGCGCTCCGCGGCGTTCTTTATGGAAGAGATTAGATGCGAACGCTTCCGATGTGCCGGAGGAATGCTCGAAGTCGTACGGGAACTCGCGGAAAATCCGCGGATTCACCGCTATTCGGGCGATTCCTCAGCCTTCGAAGATATCAGTGATCGGGTCGAGCCAGCTGAGATCGGGGCTCCAGCCCCAATCGAGGCTCGTGAGGTAGTTGACGCCGACCATGAAGAGGAAGATCCCGGTCCCCAGGTGGGCGAGCCGGGCGGTCTTGCGTTTGGCGTGGAGCCAGCGGCCCCAGAGGATGCCCCCCGCGACGCGGATGAGGAAGAACAGCCCGATGGCCACCGCGAGCACGAACAGGTAGCTGAACACCTGGGTGCGCATGGAGTCGAGGCCGTTCGTGAGCGTCTGCAGCAGCCACATGACGAGCGAGAACAGGCCGCCGATGACCGAGAACTCGAAGCCCTTGGCGAGGGACCCGGGCGGGCCGAGGAGCGGCGGGCGGTCCTCCTTCTCGGCGGCGCGGTCGTCGGGTTCGGCGGGGTCGGTGGCGAGGCGCAGGCGCGGCAGCTCCCCGCGGCCGGCGGGCGAGACGGGACCGGCGGAGCGGCCGGGCTGGAACGAACCCTGCTCGGGGACGCGGACGCGCCCCGCGACCGGCTTGTCCGGCACGGCCTTCGTCGGGGACATGCCCGCTTCCATGACGCGGGTGCCGTCCACGGGCACGGCGGCCGGGGAGGCGACCACCGTGGGCGGGGCGACCTGGTGCTGGTCGATGCGGCGGGTCGCGCCGCCGACGCCCGGGGCGTCGAGCCGCCGGGTGGCGTCCGCTACCGGGAACGCGCCGTTCCCGGCCGAGTAGCCGAGGGTCCAGTCGACGCCGAGGTCGGGCACGTTCGAGCGGGCCACGACGGCGCACAGCTCGTTGATCCAGCGCGGCAGCTCCTCGGTGCGGGGCCGGTTGTTCGGGTCGTCGTCGAGCGGCGCGGTGAGCAGCTCCCGCAGGCGCGGGTTGGACTCCAGCACGGGGTGGCGACGCAGCCGCGCCCACGGCACCGACTGCTCCTGCCCCGGCGAGTCGGTGCGGGCGCTCGCGCCGGTGACGAGGTAGAACGCGATCGAGCCGAACCCGTGCACGTCGTACGCGGGACCCACGCTCCCCCGGTGCGCTTCGGGACCGGCGGTCTCGCGGGTGTACGCGATGGTGGTCAGGTGCGCCGGGGTGTAGTAGCGGGCGCCCGTGAAGTCGATGACCTTCGCCGAGCCGTCGGGGCCGATGATCACGTTGGCGGGCTTGAGGTCCATGTGCAGCACCGGGTGCACGCCGACCGGCGGGTGGTGCATCGCGTTCATGACCGTCGCGACCGACCGGAGCGTGCGGGCGGCGTCCACGCGGCCGAGCCGCCGCTGGAGGAGCTGGCGCAGGTCGTGGCCGGGCAGGTACTCGAGGACCTGGAACGGGACCGGGTCGCCTTGCGGCGCTTGGCCTGGCGGGTGCGGCAGGCGGCCGTAGAACGCGTCGATGCGGCGGCAGATGGAGCCGACGTCGCGGCCGTGGAGGTCCATGAGGACCGCGTCGCCCTTGTCCCAGGAGCGGAACTGGTGCTCACGCGTGTCGTGCGGGTTGATGCGCAGGACCTTCACCGAGAGCGGCGCCGAGGAGATCCCCGCCGACACGCGAACGGCCTGGTACACGTCGGCCTGACCGCCCGAGCCGAGCAGACCGGTCAGCCGGTAGCTCTGCTCGGAGCCCGGCAGCGGATCGGCCGGGCCGCAGACGAGGTCGACGGTGGCGTTCGACATGAGGCGGTCCTTCGCGCATGGAGGTTCGAACCCATAGCGTAACGCCCGGAATCCACTTCCCGCGGCCCCCGAGGCCGCCGCTGTACGCGGCGTCTCACGAGGCAACCGGGAGCGGCCCCTTCGTCGTGGCGGGTCAGCGGCTCGAACCCCAGGGGGTGTCGGTCGGCGAGGGCGAGGCGGGCGCGATCCCGCCGCCGTAGCCGCCGGCCTGGGACTGCTGGCCGTAGGAGCTGACGGGCGGGGCCGGGGCCTGGCTGGCGTTCATCGGCTCGAAGCCGCCGCCGGACTGCCCGGACTGCTGGGCCGGGACCCGCTCGAAACCGCCCGTCGCCGGCGCGGCGGGGGCGGCGGCGCCGCCTCGGCGGAGGAGCCACAGCGCCGGCGAGAACGCGATGCTGAGGACGCCGAAGCCGGTGGCCCAGCCGACGAGATCGGTCTCCTCCCGAAGGGTGAGCAGGTCGAAGTCGAAGAGGTTGAGCATCACCGACGTGGCGAGGAGCAGGAGCGCCGCGAGCAGCGTGCACACCTGGCAGATCTGGAGCAGAACGCGGAAAGCCTGAGACATGTGCCGACGCTACCAACACGCGTCCAATGTCTCCAGAAGGGATCGACCGAGATCGGCTGGTTCCGGGGCGGCGCGAAGGCCCGGGGGCGTCGCCCCCGGGCCTCGCGACGGCCTTCGCGGCCTAAGGCAGTTCGGGGAGTTCGTGGGTCGACTCCCACTCGGTGAGCATGTCGATGCGGCGCTGGTGCCGCTCGGCTCCCGAGAAGCCCTCGTCCACGAACGCGTCCGCGAAGCTCGCGGCCTCGTCGAGCGAGTGCATGCGACCGCCGATCGCGACCACGTTCGCGTCGTTGTGCTGGCGGCCGAGCTTCGCGGTCTCCACGCTCCACGCGAGGGCCGCGCGGCAGCCGGGGACCTTGTTCGCGGCGATCTGCTCGCCGTTGCCGGAGCCGCCGACGACGATGCCGAGGCTGCCCTCGTCCGCGACCACCTTCGCGGCGGTGTGGAGGCAGAACGGCGGGTAGTCGTCCTCGGGGTCGTACTGGTGCGGGCCCACGTCGACGACCTCGAAGCCGCGACCGGACAGGTGCTTCACCAGGTGGTCCTTGACTTCGAGACCGGCGTGGTCGGAACCGAGATAAATGCGCACGATGACAGCCCTCAACCTTTCGGGAGTTCGACGATGGCGAGACCGGCGCGGGCCTTGGGCACGAACCAGGTCGACTTGCGCGGCATCTTCAGCCGCTGGAGGTTCACGTCGATGAAGTCGGGCACCGTGACCGGGGCGATGAGGACCGCCAGGTCGGCCTTGCCCGCGTCGACCTGCTCGGCGAGCCAGGAGGCCGGGTAGTCGCCGCCGACGTAGGTGATGCGCTTGTCCCCCGCGTCCCAGCCGAGCAGGCCGGTGAAGACCTCGTTCTCGACCTGCGTGTGGTCGAGCCGGTCCACCACGGAACCCTCCGCGGCCGGGAACGCGATCTCCCAGGTGCGGCCCTGGCCGTAGACGACCACGGTGCCGCCCTCGGCGGGCGTCTGCGGCGGGCCCGCGACCTCGGTCACCGAGGCGCCGA
This sequence comes from Glycomyces sp. TRM65418, assembly GCF_019710475.1. GTDB lineage: Bacteria > Actinomycetota > Actinomycetes > Mycobacteriales > Micromonosporaceae > Glycomyces. The sequence continues at coordinate 774,723 of NZ_JAJFAX010000001.1, forward strand.
TCTGGCCGATCTGCTCGACCAGCTGCGAAGCCGACCCGGGCAGGCCCTTGACGAGCCGGTGGTAGGGGCGGATGACGACCGACTGCGGGGTGGTGATCACCGCGAGGAACCGGTCGAGCTCGCCGACCTGCGCGGCCAGCGAGCGGTGGTTGCCGTCGGCGACGATGAGGTCGCCGTCTCCGGCCAGCGCGGTGAGGGCCTCGCCCTCCTCGCCGCCGATCGCCCAGATCTCGTGCGCGCGGCCGGCCTCGTCCACGTCCGTCGCCACAGGCTCGCCCGCGGCGGCGATCGCGGCCTCGATCGCGGCGTGCAGCTCGTCGCCGCGGCTCGACTGGAGCAGCAGGACCGGGCTGAGCAGGTGGCGCAGGCGCTGGTTCAGCTCATTGCGCTGCTTGACCTTCTCGATGAAGACGTCCTCGTTGCGGATGACCTTGCCGGGCTCCTCCGCGGAGGAGGAGATCTCGGCGGTGTCGACCATGCAGAACACGCCGTAGGCCACCGGCTCCTCGCCGCCGGAGATCCGGTAGGCGACGGCCACGTCGCCGAACGCCGCGAAGCGCCCGGCCTCCTTGAGGGCCGCGAGGCGCTCGGCCGCGGCAGGCAGGGCCTGCTCGAACGTCAAGCCCGCGGCCACCGCCTCGGGCGTGTGCGCGGGCATCTCGACGCCCAGCATGCTCGTGGGATTCGCCTCGATGATCCGGGTGATCTCGGTTTCGTCGGGGAACTCGTCGTAATTCTTCGCTCCAGTGTTTCCGGTGGAGAGCCAGGCCTGGTCGATCGGGTGTGCAGCAGTCACGCCAAGAGCGTAATCGACCCGATCCGTCGCGGCCGTGGCCGCCGAGTGAACTCCCGGGATGTGACACACTTCTTTCATATCCGAACCCTTGAGGCTGGACCTCTACTGATCAGGAGGCACTGTGGCGGCAACCCACATTCTCACCCGGGACGAGGCGCAGCGGCGCGCCGAGTTGCTTCGCGTCGAGTCCTACACCGTGGAGCTCGACCTGACCGGGCACGAGCAGGGCGACACCTTCGGCTCGCGCACCGCCGTCAAGTTCTCCTGCGCCGAACCCGGTGCGGAGACCTTCATCGAGATCGCCGCCGAGCGCATCGAGGACGCCTACCTGAACGGGGAGCCGGTCGACATCACGGCCTTCGACCCGAAGGCCGGGCTGCGGATCACCGACCTCGCCGCCGAGAACGAGCTGGTCGTCAACGCGGTCTTCGCGTACTCCAGCGACGGCCAGGGCCTGCACCGCATGACCGACCCTGTCGACAAGGAGACCTACCTCTACTCGCAGTTCGAGGTCGCCGACGCCCAGCGCGTCTACGCCTGCTTCGACCAGCCGGACCTCAAGGCCGCCTTCACCTTCCAGGTGCGCACCCCCGAGCACTGGATCGTCGTCTCGAACATGCCGGCGGCCTCCGAGACCGTGATCCCCGAGATGCGGGTCAAGGTCACGCTGTTCGAGGAGTCCGTGCGGATGAGCCCGTACATCACCGCGATCTGCGCGGGGCCCTACTACGGGATGCACGAGGAGCACGACGGGATCGACCTGGGCCTGTACTGCCGGCAGTCCATGAAGGACTACCTCGATCCCGAAGGGGTCTTCGAGATCACGCGGCAGGGCTTCGACCACTTCCACTCGCACTTCGGCGTGCGCTACCCGCTGCCGAAGTACGACCAGGTCTTCGCCCCCGAGTACAACTTCGGCGCGATGGAGAACTTCGGCTGCATCACGATCGCCGAGGCCTCGTTCCTGTTCCGCAGCCAGGTCACCGACTTCGAGCTGGAGCAGCGCGCCAACGTCATCCTCCACGAGATGGCCCACATGTGGTTCGGCGACCTCGTGACCATGCGCTGGTGGGACGACCTGTGGCTCAACGAGTCCTTCGCGGAGTGGGCCAGCCACTGGGCCAACGTCGAGGCCACCCGCTTCGACGGCGCGTGGACGACGTTCCTGTCGGCGCGCAAGAACTGGGGCTACGGCGCCGACCAGCAGCCGACCACGCACCCGGTGTACACCGACGCGGGCGACACCGAGGAGATCCAGGCCAACTTCGACGGCATCACCTACTCCAAGGGCGCCTCGATCCTCAAGCAGCTGGTCGCGTACGTCGGCATCGACCCGTTCCTCGCGGGCCTGCGGGCCTACTTCGAGAAGCACCAGTTCGGCAACGCGGTCTTCTCCGACCTGCTCGGCGAGCTGGAGACCGCGAGCGGCAAGCCGCTCAAGGACTTCGCGGACACGTGGCTGCGCACGGCGGGGGTCTCGACCCTGCGGCCCGAGATCACCGTGGACGGATCCGGGAACTACAGCGAGGTCACGGTCCTCCAGGAGGTGCCCTCCGAGCACCCGACGACTCGCACGCACCGCATCGCGATCGGCCTCTACGACCTGGACGGCGCGCAGCTCGTGCGCCGCGAGCGGCTCGAAGTGGACGTCCACGGCGCTGCCACGCCGATCCCCGCGCTCGCGGGCGTCAAGCAGCCGGACCTGCTCCTGCTCAACGACGACGACCTCACGTACGCGAAGCTGCGCCTGGACGAGCGGAGCCTCGCCACCGCGGTCGAGCACACCTCGGCGCTGGACGACTCGCTCGCCCGCGCGCTGATCTGGGCCGCCGCCTGGGACATGCTCCGCGACGCCGAACTGGCGGCGACGCGGTTCGTCGAACTCGGCTGCTCCAGCCTGACCACCGAGGGCGACATCAACATCGTCACCGTCGCGCAGCGGCAGGTCGCCGGGGCGCTCGCGTACGCCGACCCGGCCCGCCGGGCCGATCTGCGCGACCGGTGGGCCCAGGCCGCGAAGGCCGCGATGGACGCCGCCGCGCCGGCCTCGGACCCGCAGCGCTCGTGGGCCAAGGCCTACGCGTCCGCCGCGAGGTCCGAGGCCGATCTGGCCCGCATCGGCGGCTGGCTCGAAGGACGCGACGTCCCCGAGGGCCTCGCGGTCGACGCGGACCTGCGCTGGGCGCTGCTCACGGGCCTGGTCGCCAACGGGGCCGTGGGCGAGGAGGCCGTCGACGCCGAGCTCGACCGCGACTCGACCGCCGACGGGCGGCGCCTGTCGTTCGTCGCCCGCGCCGTGGTGCCCACGGCCGAGGCCAAGGCCCGCGCCTGGGAGCGGATCACGGACCCGAGCACGGAGAACTGGGTCCGCCGCTCCTCGATGCTCGGCTTCGCCCCGCTCGACCAGGCCGACCTGGTCCGCCCGTACCTGCAGTCGTACCTGGACACGCTGCCGGAACTGTGGGAGAAGCTGGGCGCGCAGCAGGCGGTGGAGTTCTCGAAGCTCGCGTTCCCGTCGAACCTGATCGAGCCCGAGACGCTCAAGGCGCTCGACGCCTGGCTCGCCGAGGACCGGCCCGCGCCGGTCAAGCGCGGCGTCGCCGAGGGCCGGGCCGACATCGCCCGGGCGCTGGCGGGCCGGGAGCTGGACGCGGCCTCGTAATGCCGATGTGAGCCGCTTCGGGGCTCCGGGACCGCTGTTCACAACGGTGTCCCGGAGCCCCGAACGCTTCTCACGGCGTTGATAAGCTCGCCGCATTGCCCCCACCGCCTCCTCGGCGATGAATGGAGAGAGCCGTCTTGTCCGCGCTTTTGCCGGTGGCCGTCCTGAGCGCCACCTTGGTCGCGTTGTTCGGGATCGTCCTGCCGCTCCTGCTGCTCGGGCCCATGCTCGCCTCGCGCACGCGCCCGCAGCCCCAGCAGCTGATGTTCGCCGTCGTCCTGCTCATCCCCACCGTGCTCGTCGGTTCGGGCTTCATGGCCTGGTGGGCGATCGACTGGCTGCGCCGCTACGACGTGCCCGCTCCCGAACTGGTCGGCATCGCGCTGGTCGCGGCGGCCGTGATCGGGTTGATGGCGCCGCTGCGGATGCCCAGCGGAAGCGGGCCGTTCTGGCTCAAGCCGCTCCTGGGCCTGGCCTCGGGCGTGCTCGTCCCGATGTCGATCATCGGGGCGATCGACGCGGGCCTCCACGAGGTGGCCGCGCTCGGCGTCGGCGTGATCGTCCTCGCGGTGCTCGTGGTCGGTTTCCGGATCGTCGCGAAGCCGCTCGCCGACCGGCGCCAGCTCAAGCGGGCGCGCAGCTCGGTGCGGCGGTTCGAGGGCCAGCTGGTCGACGTGGCCGACGCGGCCTGGAAGCTCTCCAGCGCCCGCGGCGACGCGAACCGCATCGTGCTGACCTACAACGGCGAGTCCGGCGGACGGCAGGTCGGCGCGGCGCTCATGCTCAAGCGCGACATGGACTGGGTCCCGAAGGCCAAGGAGAACGAGGCGGCGGTGTTCGAACTGGCGAAGGGCCTGGGCGGTCACCCGACCGAGGCGGTCCTGGCGCAGCGGCAGATCGGCATGCCCGCGACGCTGACCATGCGCATACCCGGCACGACGATCCTGTCGATCCGCGAGACGGTGGCCGACACGTTGTCGTGGGTCGAGTTCATCGGCAAGCTCGAACTCACCGACGCCGAGGGGCTGCTGAACCGGCAGTTCCCGGCCGCGGCCGAGAAGAACGGAGCCGTCGGGAACGGCAAGGCCGAGTAAGGCGGACGGCACGGCGAAGGCCCGGAAGCTCGGCTTCCGGGCCTCGTCGTCGCGTTAGCTGCCGGCGGCGGTCTCCGCGAGCATCCGCAGGCCGGTGATGATGCCTCCGGAGAGCTGCCCGGCGCCGAAGGCGGCCTCCATCGAGAAGACCACGAGGGCCGCCGAGCGGTCCGGGATCTTCTCCTGGGCGACCTTGCCGGTCACGATCTCCAACTGCCGCTGCTCCGGTGAGACGGCGATGAGCACGGACCGGTCCGGGTCGGCGAGCTTGTCGTGCAGCGCCTCGGCCGCGCCCCGCACCGGGTCGTGCAGCGGACCGACGTAGACGCTGTAGTGCAGTCCGCCGCCGTCGCGTTCGGCCGCGGCGAGGGCCTCGTCCAGGTGCAGGAGCTCCCGCACGTCGAACGGTCCTTCGAGCATGGGCTCCCGCACCTTCTCAGGGCTCTCGTCCACGCCTTCCACGATCGCGACCTGGTTACCACTTGCCATGCGCGCCTCCCTTGGGTCCACTGGCGACGGTCTCGCCTCGGTGCTCGCCGGACACGATCGCGGTCGCGCCGGACTCGTCGGCCACCGCGCCGTTGCGGGCGACGAACCACACGGGTTTGAAGTTGTAGGGATCGCCCGCGCGGTAGCGGGACTGCGGCCTCGGGTGGCGCAGGAAGATCACGGCGAAGACCGCGACCACAACCAGGATCGGGGCGCCGAACAGTATCAGCAAGTCCTGGAACGTCATGTTGCTCCCCCAATTACAGGTACAGGGTGACCTCGCCGATGTGCGGCCGGCGAGCGGGCGCCGCGGCCGGACCGGATGTGCGGCTGGCGAGCGGGCGCCGTGTCAGGCCATCAGACTAATCCAATTACGCCCCTCACATCGCCGCAGGTGGTGACTCGGCGCAGTCGGTCGCACCATAGGCCGGTCGCGTCGGTGAGCACGGCTTCGGACGCAGCGTGGCCCGCCGACCGGTCGCTCGGCGCAGATGCGGCGCGAAGGCCGCGCCGAGGCGACGCGAACGGCGGGCCCCGCCCGTCCGATGGCGGCTACGAGAGCCGGGCGCGCTCCTTCCCGTGGCGGGGCAGCCAGGCCTCCCACGCGGGGTCGGGGCGACGCTGGCCGCGGAAGCCGCGCAGCTGCCAGCCCGAGGGCGGGCGCGGGGCCCGGGGCAGGCGCCAGCCGAGCTCGGCCAGGGTCTTGTCACTCTTGCGGTGGTTGCAGGGAGCGCACGCCGCCACCACGTTGTCCCACGTGTGGGTCCCGCCGCGGGAGCGGGGCACCACGTGATCGATGGTCTCGGCCGACGCGTTGCAGTACACGCAGCGCCAGTCGTCGCGGGCGAAGACCCCGCGGCGCGAGGGGCTCGAGCCGACCTGTCGGGGGATCGGAACGTAGCGGCAGAGGCGGACCACGGAGGGGACGGGGATGTGCATGGTTTCGGAGCGCAGAAAACCGTCACCAGGAGTGACGGTTTCGGCTTTGCGGGTGAGCAGCAGCACCGCCGCCCGCTTCACCGGTATCACGCACAGGGGTTCATAGCTCTGGTTCAGGACGAGGGCCGAACCCAGCGTGCCCGCATTGTGCGTGAAAAGATTCGGATGCACCCCTGGGGCAGGGTCATCGCTGTCGAGCGTGCTCCTATGTCGAGGACCTATCACGGTGACGTACCTCCAAGCCATCGGTCCTGTCAAGTTTGACCTAAATCTCAGAAAATTGCACCCTGGTTCCGTGGGATCTTGCATGACGAGCGAATATCGTCTGTGCGAACCCAGGACGACACCGAACCGAACGGGCGTCGGAGGCCTGGCGAAGCGCGAACCATGGACCGCCCCGACCGCGGGCGACGACCTTGAGAAGGACGAACGTGGCACTGCTAGCCGCCAGTGGAGGGGCCTCGCCCTGCGAGTCGGGCTTCAACTCCTGCTCGCTGCTGTGGAAGATCACCGAGAGCGAGGGCTTCGCCGAGACCGGCGGCACGATCCTCGACAAGATCGGGCAGATCCTCCTCATCCTTCTGGCGGCCTGGGTCCTCCGCTGGATCGTCAACCGCTCGATCGCGCGGATCATCAAGCAGGTCACCTCGGTCAAGGGCCCGCAGGGCATCGCCGAGCTGGCCGAGCGGCTCGCCTCCTCCGCGAACCGCCGCGGCGAGATCGTCGGCGACCGCTCCCAGAAGCGCGCCGAGACCCTCACCGGGGTCCTCCAGCACGTCGCGGGCATCGTCATCTGGACCGTGGCGTTCATGCTGGTGCTCAGCGCCTTCAACGTGAACCTGGCGCCGATCCTGGCCAGCGCCGGCATCGCCGGCATCGCGATCGGCTTCGGCGCGCAGAACCTCGTGCAGGACTACCTCGCCGGGATCTTCATCCTGCTGGAGGACCAGTACGGCGTCGGCGACGTCGTTGACGTGGGCGACGCCTCGGGCTCCGTGGTCGACATGGGCCTGCGGGTCACGACGCTGCGGTCGCTCGACGGCACGCTGTGGTACGTGCGCAACGGGCAGATCCTGCGGGTGGGCAACTCCAGCCAGAGCTGGGCGTACGTGCTCATCGACACGCCCCTGCCGCCGTCGGCGGACATCGACCGCGCCGGGGAGATCATCACCGAGGTGGCCGAGGGCTTCGTCCAGGACGACGAGTGGCGCGAGCACATCCTCGAGGCGCCCGAGTACCTGGGCCCGGTCGAGGTCACCATCGACGTGATCAAGGTGCGCCTGGGCGTGCGGACCACCTCGGATCAGCAGTGGGCGGCGGGCCGCGAGCTGCGCCTGCGCGTGACCGAGGCGCTGCGCGAGGCGGGCATCATCGACCCGGCGGGGACCGGCCGGATCTACGTGCCGCGCTCGGTCGCGAGCGGCGGGGCCGCTGGGGCGGACGGGACCGGCGCATAGGTGATGTGCGGCCCATTCGGTGTGACGCGTGCCGGATCGGCTTTCCAGTCGGTGCCGGGGTTGGCACGATTGGGAGATGCCTAGTAGTGACAGCCCCCGCGCCGTCGCGTCACTGACCTTGAAGACGCAGCCGGCGCCAGGTCAGCCCGCGCCCACCCAGTCCTTCTATGAGGCCGTGGGCGGTGAGGCGACGTTCGAGCGCCTCGCGAACGCGTTCTACGCCCAGGTCGCCGAGGATCCGATCATGCGGCCCATGTATCCCGACGAGGACCTGCGCCCGGCCGCGCGGCGGCTGCAGATGTTCCTGGAGCAGTACTGGGGCGGCCCGCACACCTACTCCGAGGAGCGGGGCCACCCGCGTCTGCGGATGCGTCACGCCCCGTATGCGATCGGCGAGCGCGAGCGCGACGCCTGGCTGCGGTGCATGCGGCACGCGATGGACGAAGTGGCCCTGGCGCCCGAGTACGACCGGGTGATGTGGGAGTACATGGAGCGGGCGGCGGACTTCATGCGGAACGCATGAAGCGTGGGCGCAATATGAGGAACGCATGAAGCGTGGGCTCGACATGCGGAGCAGCTGATCCGAGCGGTATGACGACCGAAGGGGCCGGACCACATCAGTGGTCCGGCCCCTTCGCACGTTCGGTTCGCTTAGAGCAGTTCGCCTTCGAGCCATTCGACGAAGGTGCCGGAGATGGCGGTGCCGCAGTCGATGAGCTCTTCGAGCAGGGCGGTGGTGATACCGGGGCGGACGGGGATCTGGATCTCGCCGAAGACCGGGAGGGCGCCCGATTCGGTCGGCTCGCCGAGGTAGGCCTTGAGGAAGCGGCGGGTGCGGTTCCATTCGTTCATGGCCGCGTAGCCGCGCTCGGCCCACTCGCGCGGGACGGTCTGGTAGGCGCGGGCGCGCAGGACCAGGATGTCGGCGTCGGGGCCCTCGGCGCGGACCTGGACGATGTGCCGCTCCCAGAGGGCGACGATGCCGCCGTTCTCGTCGACGAGGTAGCGGATGTCGAGGTGCCTCAGCGCGGCGACGATCCGGTCGGCGTCGAGCGGGGAGGCCTCGTCGGTCCGCTGCTCGGCGGCCTCGGCGGCGATCTGCTCGAGGTCGGTGATGAAGTCGGGGTCGATCTCCTCGAGGTCCCGCTTGATCAGGTGCCAGCGGTCGACCTCGGAGATCTGCTCCCGCTCGGGGCCGAGCAGGAGCTGTTCGGCGGTGAGGTCGTGGCGCAGCTCTCGGGAGGCGAACTCGAGCTCGACCTCGTACTCCTCGCTGTCGGCCTCCTGGACGTCCTCGTGCCGCTCGGCACGCGGGTTCGGGACCGCGTTCGGCTGGCTGCCGCGCGCCTGGGCGCGTTCGGCGGTACCGCCTATCTCGCTGTCGACCTCGGCGATCGCTTCGGCGATCGCCTCCTGCTGTGCGTCGCGTTTTCTGCTGCGCCACCATGCCATGGTGTTGTCCGCCTTCCCACCCAAAATGCGAATCACTGGCACTGCTTGGGTAATACGTTGGCTTTGCTGCTCGGCTGAACCATTGGTTGTGATTGGTTGTGCTTCGCGGGGGCATAGCCAAGTTACGTCGCGTTGCAGTGAGCAGACTAGGGCTCGGCACCGACATGGCACAACCGTCAGCCAATACTGTCCGAAAGTATGAACCGTCGCGCGTTTGTTCGCAGGCCAGAACTGGGTACTGTCACCAGTTTCATATGTATCAGAGCGCGACGTCCCGTCCCATCCTCCGGACGTCGGTTATCCGTCTCCGAACGGTCGGCATCTCACGGTGCGTACACCGGCCGTCACGGTATGTGCGATATCGGTCACAGCAAGGGCAGGCCGCGGTCCCGTTCCCAGACGGCGCCGTACGTGGCGGCCAGTCCGGTGCGGCGCCCGGCCTGCAGCACGCGCACCGGGTCCTCCGCCAGGAAGCCCATGCGGCAGAGCGCGGCCACGAGGCGGACCTCGACGGCGGCGGTGCCGCCGTCGTGCTCGACGCGGAGCGCCACGTGGTCGAGCATGGCGTCGCGCAGGCGGCGCTCGCCGACGCCCTGGCCGCGCCGCTCACGGAGGGCCTCGGCGGCCTTGCGGTCGATGTCGGCGATGTCGGCGGCCGGGACGGTCTCCACCGTCGCCCAGGGCTGCTGCGGGAGCCGCCCGCGCCATGCGGCGGCGGGCTGGGCGGTCGACGTGCCCGCGGCGAGGCCGCCGGCCCGGTAGACGCCGTCCGCGGGGGCCTCGGGGCCCGCGTCGCGGACGGCGAGCACGCCGATCGGCAGCGCGGCCCAGATCCGGCCGCCCCGCACGAGGACGAGGGAACCGGGATCGAGCCTGGCGGCCCTCGCGGCGAAGGCCGCGACGTCCCCGGCGATCGTCGGCTCGTTCACGGGCGGCTCGCCATCGGCGGTCATTCGGTCCACTGCTCGAGGAACGCCCGCTCGGCGGGGGTGACCCGGCGGGGCCGCTGGGAGGCCACGTCGTAGGGCACCATCACGGACTTGGCGCGCAGCGCGAGCTTGTCGTTCGCCATCAGCTCGTAGGCGAACGAGAACGAGGAGTTCCCGATCCGCTCGACCCACAGCTCGACGCGCACCTCCGCGGGCACCACCACGGGCAGCAGGAAGTCGACCTCGTGGCGGGCGACGACGACGCCCTCGCGGAAGCCGGTGAGCCCGGCCTCCGCCGCGACGGTGAACATCATCCCGACCCGCGCCTCTTCGAGCAGCACCATGAACTGGTTGTTGTTCACGTGCCCGAAGGAGTCCATGTCGGACCAGCGCAGGGCGACGTCGGTCTGGTAGCGCGCCACGGCTAGTCCCTGGTGAGCTTCCGGTGGGTGACGCGGTGGGGGTTCGCGGCGTCGGGGCCGAGGCGCTCGACCTTGTTCTTCTCGTACGACTCGAAGTTGCCCTCGAACCAGAACCAGGCCGGCTCGCCGGTCTCCGGGTCGCCCTCCCAGGCGAGGATGTGGGTCGCGACCTTGTCGAGGAAGGCCCGGTCGTGCGAGATGACCACGGCGCAGCCGGGGAAGTCCAGGAGCGCGTTCTCCAGGCTGGAGAGGGTCTCGACGTCGAGGTCGTTGGTGGGCTCGTCGAGCAGGAGCACGTTGCCGCCCTGCTTCAGGGTGAGCGCCAGGTTGAGCCGGTTGCGCTCGCCGCCGGAGAGGACCTTGGTGGGCTTCTGCTGGTCGGGGCCCTTGAAGCCGAACGCGGCGATGTAGGCGCGCGAGGGCATCTCGACCTTGCCGACCATGATGTAGTCGAGGCCGTCGGAGACGACCTGCCACACGGTCTTGTCGCCGTCGAGTCCCGCGCGGTTCTGGTCCACATAGGAGAGCTGGACGGTGCCGCCGATGTTGACCTCGCCCGCGTCGGGCTTCTCGAGGCCGACGATGGTCTTGAAGAGGGTGGTCTTGCCGACGCCGTTGGGGCCGATGATCCCGATGATGCCGTTGCGCGGCAGGGAGAAGCTCAGACCGTTGATGAGCGTCTGGCCGTCGAAGCCCTTGTACAGGTCCTTGACCTCGATGACCGTGCCGCCCAGGCGCGGGCCCGGCGGGATCTGGATCTCCTCGAAGTCGAGCTTGCGGGTCTTGTCCGCCTCGGCGGCCATCTCCTCGTAGCGGCCCAGGCGGGCCTTCGACTTGGTCTGGCGGGCCTTGGCGTTGGAGCGGACCCACTCCAGCTCGTCCTTGAGGCGCTTCTGGAGCTTGGAGTCCTTGCGGCCCTCCACCTTCATGCGCTCGGCCTTCTTCTCCAGGTAGGTGGAGTAGTTGCCCTCGTAGGGGTAGGTGCGGCCGCGGTCGAGCTCGAGGATCCACTCGGCGACGTTGTCGAGGAAGTACCGGTCGTGGGTGATCGCGACGACGGCGCCGGGGTAGGCGGCGAGGTGGCGCTCCAGCCAGAGCACGGACTCGGCGTCGAGGTGGTTGGTGGGCTCGTCGAGCAGCAGCAGGTCCGGCTCTTCGAGCAGCAGCTTGCACAGCGCCACGCGGCGGCGCTCGCCGCCGGAGAGGTGGGCGACGTTCTCGTCGCCGGGCGGGCAGCGCAGGGCGTCCATGGCCTGTTCGAGCTTGGAGTCCAGCTCCCAGGCGTTGGCGGCGTCGAGCTCCTCCTGGAGGCGGCCCATCTCGGCCATGAGCTCGTCGGTGTAGTCGGTCGCCATCTCCACGGCGATCTCGTTGAAGCGGTCGAGCTTCGCCTGGATCGGCGCGACGGCCTCCTGGACGTTCTCCATGACCGTCTTCGACTCGTTCAGCGGCGGCTCCTGGGCGAGCATGCCGACCGTGGCGCCGGCGGCGAGCTTGGCCTCGCCGTTGGAGACGTGGTCCTGCCCGGCCATGATCCGCAGCAGGCTCGACTTGCCGGCGCCGTTGGGGCCGACCACGCCGATCTTCGCACCCGGGTTGAAGTACAGGGTGACGTCGTCGAGGACGACCTTGTCACCGTGCGCCTTGCGCGCCTTTTCCAAGGTGTAGATGAACTGCGCCACGCTGATCCTTCGCTTTGCGACGAGCTGTACGGAACTGACCGCCACCCATGATGTCAAGTCCCGGCCGCCGACCGCCAATCGGGCCGCGAGGGGACCGCCTGCGTCACCGCAGCCCCACGGAGAGCGCGCCCCGGTAGGCTGGCGGAAAGGAGGAAAACCGAATTGAGCAACGCATCCTTCATTGTCGTGGCCAACCGCCTCCCCGTCGACTCCGTGGTCGACGACGAGGGAAACCGAACCTGGCGCCGATCCCCTGGCGGCCTCGTCACCGCCCTCGAACCCGTTCTCCAGGCCAATCAGGGCACGTGGATCGGCTGGGCCGGCGTGGCCGGGCCCGCCCCCGAGCCACTCGAGACGGACGACGGCGTGACACTGCTGCCGGTCGAGCTCAGCGAGGACGAGGTCCTGCGCTACTACGAGGGGTTCTCGAACGCCTCGCTCTGGCCGCTCTACCACGACGCGGTCGAACCGCGTCAGTTCCGCCGCTCCTGGTGGAAGTCCTACTACGAGGTCAACGCCCGCTTCGCCGACGTCTGCGCCCGCGAGGCGGCGCAGGGCGCCGTCGTGTGGGTCCAGGACTACCAGCTCCAACTGGTGCCCGGGATGCTGCGCGAGCGCCGCCCGGACCTGCGGATCGGGTTCTTCCTGCACATCCCCTTCCCACCGGTGGAGCTGTTCATGCAGCTGCCGCACCGGATGGAGATCCTCAAGGGGCTCCTTGGCGCCGACCTGGTGGGCTTCCAGCGGCCTCTGGCGGCGCAGAACTTCCTCGCCCTCACCCGGCACCTGCTCGGCTACCGGCCGCGGGGGCACTACGTCACCGTGGACGACCGGCTCGTGCGCGCCGACGCGTTCCCGATCTCGATCGACACCGCCTACAACGAGGAGGTCGCCTCGAGCGAACGGGTCCGTCAGCGGGCCAAGGAGATCCGCGCCGAGCTGGGTGATCCCGAGACGGTCATCCTCGGGGTCGACCGGCTCGACTACACCAAGGGCATCGAGCAGCGGCTCAAGGCCTTCCGGGAGCTCCTGGAGGACGGCCGGCTGCAGGTGCCGAACGCGGTGATGGTCCAGGTCGCGACCCCCAGTCGCGAGCGGGTGGAGCAGTACAAGGTGCTGCGCGAGCGCGTCGAGCGCCAAGTCGGGCGCATCAACGGCGAGTACGGTCAGGTCGGCCTGCCGGCCGTCCACTACCTGCACCAGTCGTTCGACCGCTTCGAGTTGTCCGCTCTCTACCAGGCGGCCGACGTGATGGCGGTGACACCTTTGCGCGACGGCATGAATCTGGTGGCGAAAGAGTATGTGGCGAGTAGGGTGGACAACCGCGGCGCGCTGGTGCTGAGCGAGTTCGCTGGAGCCGCAGGTGATCTGCGTCAAGCGTTCCTGGTGAATCCACACGATCTGACTGACCTGAAAGACGGATTTGTGACAGCCACCACCGCCCCGCTCGACGATAAGATGAAGCGGATGCGCGCGATGAGGCGTTATCTGCGCAAGCACGACGTGAGTCGCTGGGCGCGCAGTTTCCTCACAGCGCTAGGAGTTCCGGAGCGCAGCGCGGCGTACAATCCGGGCAGCCCGCCAACCGGCGACTGAGGTCACGGCGAACGGGCGGCAGGCACACACATTTCCGCAACGACGGTGTTGGAGAGATACGCCACGATGACCGCACCACGCCCTGGGGGCCCCGCGCCGGAGGACTTCAGCACCTCCGAGGAACTGCGCTCGGCCCTCACTTTGCTCGCACGCGTCCCGCAGCTGCTGGTCGCGTGCGACTACGACGGGACCCTTGCACCGATCGTCACCGATCCGTCGCAGGCGATGCCGCTTCCCGAATCGGTTTCGGCACTTCGGACGCTGGCGAACCTGCCGCAGACGAAGGTCGCGGTCATCTCCGGTCGGGCGCTGCGCGACCTGGCGGCGCTCTCCCGCCTGCCCTCCGAGATCCACCTGGTCGGATCCCACGGGTCCGAGTTCGACGTCGGCTTCACCCGGGCGCTCTCCAGCGAAGACCAGCGGTTGCGCGACAAGCTCGTGGCCGAGCTGTCCGCGATCGCCGAACGCTACGAGGGGGCCCGGGTCGAGCCCAAGCCGGCCGGCTGCGCACTGCACGTGCGCGAGGCGGCCGAGAAGGACGCCCTGCGGGCGATCGAGGACGTCCGCGAGGGACCGGCCACTTGGGACGGCGTGCAGACGACCGAGGGCAAATCGGTCATCGACCTGTCCGTGGTGACCACCCACAAGGGTGATGCTCTCGACAAACTTCGCCACCAGCTGGGGGCCTCCGCGGTCCTGTTCCTGGGCGACGACGTGACCGATGAGAATGCGTTTGCGCATCTTCATGGTCCGGATGTGGGCGTCCGCATCGGCGCCGGCCCGACCCGGGCGGCCTTCCGCATCGGCGACCCCGAGGACGTCGCCAAGCTGCTCGCGCAGCTCGTCGACACCCGCCGGGCGTGGCTCCAGGGCGAGCAGGCGCAGCTCATCGAGCGGCACACGATGCTCGCCGACGGCGCCAACCACGCGCTGCTGACCCCCGACGGCCGCGTCACCTGGATGTGCCACCCGCGGCCGGACTCCGGGTCGGTCTTCGCCGACCTGCTCGGCGGCGAGCACGCCGGGCACTTCACGGTGCAGCCGGTCAACGCCGGGATCCCGCTCGGCCAGCGCTACGTGTCCGGGACCATGACCGTCGAGACCCGCTGGCCGGGCCTGTCGGTCACCGACTGGCTCGACTCGACGCCGCGCCGCCGCGGCGACCTCAACGCCACCGTGCTCGTGCGGGAGATCAGCGGCGAGGTCCCCGTCAAGATCACCTTCGCGCCGCGGCCGGAGTTCGGGCAGCTGCCCGTGCAGCTCCAGCCCGTCGGCGACGAGGGCCTGCGGGTGCTCGGCGGCCGCGAGCCGATCAGCCTGCGCTCCCCGGGCGTGGACTGGCACATCGAGTACGACGGCCAGCACTCGCTGGCGGTCGCCACGGTCGACCTGAAGGCCATCGGCGGTTCGCTGGTGCTGGAGATGCGCGCCGGCACCGAGAACCTCGGCGAATGGGCGCCGCCGATCATGGTGCGCCGCCGCACCACCGAGGCCGGGTGGCGCAACTGGTCCGACTCGCTGCGGCTCCCCCGCGTCGAGACCGAGGCCGTGTCGCGTTCGGCCCTGACGCTCAAGGCCCTGTGCTACCAGCCCTCGGGCGCGATCCTCGCGGCCGGGACCACCTCGCTGCCCGAGGAACTGGGCGGCGTGCGCAACTGGGACTACCGGTTCTGCTGGATCCGCGACGCCGCGATGACCGCGAACGCCCTGGTGGACCTCGGCTCGCTCAGCGAGGCCGAGTCCTACTTCGAATGGGTCGCCGGGATCATCGAGCGGACCGCGGGCCACCCCGAGCGGCTCGCGCCGCTCTACGACATCGAGGGCCAGCCGCCCTCGCCCGAGGCGATCATCGACACCCTGCCCGGGTACGCCGGGGCGCGCCCGGTGCGCATCAACAACGCCGCGTCGAACCAGGTCCAGCTGGACGTGTTCGGGCCGGTGGCGATGCTCATCGAGGACGTCGCGCAGCGCCGCGGGCACTTGTCGGACTTCGAGCAGCAGGTCATGGGCAGCATGGTCGAGGCCGTCGCCAAGCGCTGGCACGAGCCCGACCACGGCATCTGGGAGGCCCGCCAGGCCCCGAGGCACCACGTGTACTCGAAGGTCATGTGCTGGGTGACGGTGGACCGCGCCCTCAAGGTCGCCGACCAGTTCGGCATGGAGGCGGGCCCGGAATGGCCCGAGCTGCGGGACCAGATCGCCCGCAACGTCCTGGAGCTGGGCTGGAACGAGGAGGTCGGGGCCTACACGGCCGCCTACGGGCACGACGACCTCGACGCCGCCTCGCTGTGGGTGGGCCTCTCGGGCCTGCTCCCGGCCGACGACCCGCGGTACCTCAAGACGGTCCTCAAGATCGAGGCCGGCCTGCGTTCGGGACCGACGGTCTACCGCTACCACCGCGACGACGGCCTGCCGGGCACCGAGGGCGGGTTCATCATCTGCGCCGCGTGGCTCGCCGAGGCGTACCTGCAGGTGGGTCGCCGCACCGACGCCGAGGAGCTGTTCGAGCAGATCCTCGCGTGCGCCGGTCCCACGGGCCTCCTGCCGGAGCAGTGGGACCCGATCGCCGAGCGCGGCCTGGGCAACCACCCGCAGGCGTACTCGCACCTGGGCCTGATCCGGGTCGCGAACCTCCTCAACGGCCACAGCGGACGCATCTGAGGGTTCCTCGAGGCGGGGGCTACTCTGTTCGGAGACCAGACACAGTCTCCTGACAGGAAGCCCCCGCCTTGAGCTCCGCCACTCCGGCCATCCCCGGCTACCGCGACTTCGAGATGGTCGCGCACGGGTCGACCGCGTTCGTCTACCGCGCCGTCCAGGAGCGGCTCGACCGGACCGTCGCGGTGAAGGTCCTGCTCGTGGACGACGACATGACCACCGCCGACTCGGTCGAGAAGGAGCTCGAGGCCACGGTCGCCGTCTCGAACCACCCGCACATCGTCTCGATCATCGACACCGGCCACACCGACACGGGCCAGCCGTACATCGTCATGGAGTACTGCGCCGAGGGCTCGTACTCGGCGATCATGAAGGCGAACGGGCCGCTCCAGGTCAACGACGTCATCGAGGTCGGCGTCAAGATCGGGCAGGCGCTCCAGGCCGCCCACAACGCGGACATCATCCACCGCGACGTCAAGCCCCAGAACATCCTGCGCGGCCAGTACGGGCCCGCGTTGGCGGACTTCGGCATCGCGCGCACTCCCGCGGCGCTGGCCGCGACGGCCGCGATCGACAAGCTCACGCCCCTGCACGCCTCCCCCGAGGCGCTGCTGCGCCAGGCGCAGACCCCCGCGAGCGACCTCTTCAGCCTCGCCTCCAGCATGTGGCACCTGCTCGCCGGGCACGCGCCCTTCGCGAACCCCGAGGGCGGCACCGACCCCGACACGCACCGGCAGCGCGTCACCTCCGACGCGCCGCCGCCGAAGCTCCCGCGCGAGGACGTCCCGGAGTGGCTGGAGGAGCTGATCGTGCGCGCGCTCGCGCGCGACCCGGCCCGCCGTCCGGCCTCGTGCCAGGCGTTCGCGGAGGAACTGCAGCGCGGCATGTACGGCGGCGGGGTCGGCAAGGCCTCGGCGCCGGCCGTCATCGGCGACGTCAGCAACGAGGAGACCGTCTACCGGCCCGAGGTCGCCTCGCGCGGCACGCGGGTGCCGCTGGACCCGTTCGCGCCGGTCCCGCCGGCGCCGCAGCCCGAACGGGGCGGCACGCTCGGGTCGACCGTGGGCGGCGGGGTCACCGGCGGCGGCACGGGCGGGTACGCCGCGCAGCTGGGCCACGCGGTCGACCCGCGGTACGCGCAGCTCGACGGCGGCGCGCCGCCGGTCTCGGCCGCGCCGTTCTCCGGGGCGCCGCTGAGCGCCCAGCCGTTCTCGGGCGCGCCGCAGGTCGCACCGTACTCCGCGCCGCCGCAGGCGCCGGTGAGCATGCAGCCTCCGGCCGTGCCGTGGAGCCCGCAGCAGTCACCGCAGGCGGGCTCGCCGATGCAGCAGCACTCCCCCGCGCCCGAGCAGGTGTTCGCGCCGCCGGTGATCGGGCGGGAGGGCGCGAAGCAGCGCAAGACCAAGGCCTACAAGGCCCCCAAGCAGATCCAGCCTCGCCAGAAGGACGAACGGAGCCTCAAGTCCTACGTGGTCCTCGGCCTCGTGATCACGGTGCTCCTCGGCGGCGTGATGACGGTGTGGCTGTGGCTCCTCTCCTCCGACAAGAGCGAGGACGACCTCGATCAGGCGAACACCGAGGGCCAGGGCGCACCGCAGGATCTCGCGATCGAGTCCTGGGAGGGCGGTGAGGTCACCTTGTCGTGGACGGCGCCCGAGGGCGGCGAGAACCTCCAGTACGTGGTCTTCGCGCAGCGCGAGGGCGACGAGCAGGCCGAGCCGCTGAACCTCGAGGGGACCTTGGAGACCGCGTTCACCGCGAACGGGCTCATCCCGGAGGCGGACTACTGCTTCAAGGTGAGCGCGCTGTGGAGCGTCGACCGGGTCCCCATGTCCGAACCGGTCTGCACCGCCGATCTGGCGGAATGACCGCGGTCCCATTGGGATCGTCCGCCCGGGGAGAGGGACGCCTCTTCAGCGGCCTTATTCGGGGAGCCGCCGGACAATGACCGATCGCTTTTATCGAACAAATGATCGATTAATTGCGGTGGGACCGAAGGGCGCCGGGGCGACGGCTCGAAAGTGGAGACTTCGGCGACGAAGAAAAGCGCTCCACGCCCTCTCGGGCATGGAGCGCGAACGTCGCGGGTGCGACCCTAAGCGGCGACGGCCTCGGCGGAGAACGCGTCCGCCTCTTCGAGGGCCTTGAGGGTCGAGTCCCAGCCCTGCTCGGGGAGCTTGGCGGCGAAGCCCTCGATCTCGGCCTTGATCTTGGCGCCGTGACCGGCGGCGGCGAGGGCCTTGACTGCCTCGGTGAACTCCTCGGAGCCCGTGGCCAGGTGCAGGGTCTTGCCGTTCGTCAGGTTGCGCAGGTACACGTGCTTCCCGTTGTTGAGCGGGATCAGGTACTTGAACTCACCGAGAACGTTGAGCCCGCCCGCAGCGCCGGCCTTCTGTCCGGCTTTGACGGAAGCGCGTGCGGTTTTGGAAGTGTTGGCTGCCACGCCGGTCTCCTCACCATGTCGTGTAAGACGAATCTTCGGTCTGACACAGGAAGAGCAGCCCGAAAGGCGGGCTCTGAACCTGGGTTGGACCACAAAAGAAAACCGACAGTCCGCCGGTCATGCGCAAGTGTAGCTCAGGGGCGACCTGCGTCGACTAGCACATGCACCTGGTGTGACGCATCGAATGATCGAAAAAGTGAGCCCCCGGAGCGGTTTAAGCCTAGCGCGATGCTTTCGAAGCTGTCAGTATGTAACTGAGCGGAATAGCGCGCCGGGTTCGAGTTCATCCCCCTCTCGCCCCGGCCGATACCCGTTGCACGACTGCAAGTCGTTATGCAATGACCACAAGGAGTGAGCCAGTACTCAGATACGCCGATTCCCAAGGAGGTGCGCGATGCAGACACGCGGCGTGATCTACATCCACTCCAGCCCGCCGGCGGTTTGCCCGCACGTCGAGTGGGCGATCGGCCGTGTCCTGGAGCGCTCCGGCTCCGCCGCCCGGCAGGGCGTGAAGCTGGGCTGGACCCCGCAGGACGCCGAGCACGGCACCATGCGCGCCGAGCGCCCCTGGACCGGCCACGCCGGGATGGGCGCGGAGTTCGCGAAGGCGCTGGCGCAGTGGCCGATGCTGCGGTTCGAGGTCACCGAGGACCCGAGCGCGGGAGTCGACGGCGAGCGGATCATGCACGTCCCGGGCCGCGGCGTCTACCGCGCCGCGATGAGCGCGGGCGGCGACATCATGATCGCGGAGGACCGCATCCGGGCCCTCCTGGCGACCACCACCAGCGCCGAGGCGCTGCGCAGCGGGCTGGACCAGTTGCTGGGCCTGGACTGGGACCGCGAGCTCAAGCCCTACCGGCAGGCCTCCGGCGGCACCGAGCAGTCCTGGCTGTCCCAGGTCGGCTAGACACGGCGACGCGATCGGGCCCCGCGCATCGCGCGGGGCCCGATCGCTCCCCCGGACGGGCCGGGAACCGTTTAAAGGTCGTCGGCGAGGTTGTCGAAGATCGGACCCTCGGTGCGGGAGCGCTTGAGCTCGTAGAATCCCGGGGTCGTGGTCACGGCGTAGACCCCGTCCCACAGCTTCGCGGCGGCCTCGCCCGTCGGGGCGGGGGTGACGACGGGACCGAACAGGCCGACCTGCACGCCCTCGTCGTTCTCGACCGCGACCACCGGGGTGCCGACGTCGGTGCCCACCAGATCGATGCCGTGCTGGTGCGAGGCCCGGAGCGCCGCGTCCCATTCGTCGCTCTTGCCGGCGGCCGCGAGTTCGGCCGGGAGGCCGACGGCCGCGAGCGCGTCGGGAATGTAGACGTCGGACTGCCGCTCCCGCCGGAGGTGGATCCGGTTGCCGAGGGCGGTGTAGAGCCGGCCCAGGGTCTCGTTGTCGTACTGCTCGGCCACCGCGGTGGCGACGCGCACCGCGGGGAGGGTCTTCGGCATGAGCTCGCGGTACTGCTCCGCGAGCTCGTCCAGCTTCGGCTCGTTGAGCACGAAGAGGCTCATGACGTTCCAGCGAACGCGGAGGTCGCGGTGCTTCGCCGCCTCGATGATCCAGCGGGAGGTCATCCACGCCCAGGGGCACGCGGGGTCGAACCAGAAGTCTACGGTCTTGGTTTCAGCCATGGCCCCACAGTACTTCAAATTTAAACAAGTCTACGAGCGGCACCGATTTATGATCGAGAGACACAGTGAAATCACGATAAAACGGATAAACTCCGCTCGATGCTGGTGAATACGCGACAAGACGACATCATGGGCCGCCTCTTCGAGACCGCCGGCGAGCCATTCGACGGCCGAGGCTCGATCGGCGGGCTTGAAATCCTGACCCTCGCGCGGCTGCGCGCGAGCGCCGCCGCCCCGGCGCTGCCGTTCCGGTCCGACCGGCACTGCCTGCTCACGTTGACGTCCGGTTCGATGCAGCACGCCGTGGACTTCACGAGTCACTCACTGGGCCCCGGTCAGTGGCTGTGGACGCGGCCGGGACAGGTGCAGCAGTGGGGCGGCCTGGAGGGGGCCGAGGGGACGGTCATCCGCTTCAGCGGCGGGTTCCTGGACTCGGACACGGCGATCGGGGTGTGCGTGGACGATCCGCACGCGCCGGTGCTGCGCACCCCGGCGAGCGAGGACCACGCGCTCCTGCGCGCGGCGACGACGCAGCTGCAGTGGGAGTACTCGGCGGACCGGTTGGCGCCGGAGACCCGGTTCGAGGTGCTGCGGCATCTGCTCGCGGTGCTGGTGCTGCGGCTGGCGAGCCTGCCGGGAGCCGAGGGCGCGGGCGAGCCGAGCGAGGTCTATCTGGCGTTCCGCGACGCGGTGGAGCGGGACTTCGCGAACACGCGGCGGCTCAGCGACTACGCCAAGGCGCTGGCCTACTCCCCCAGGACGCTCTCGCGCGCGACCCTCGCGGCGGCCGGAATGCCCGCGAAGGAGTTCATCGACCGGCGGGTCATCTTGGAGGCCAAGCGGATGCTCGCGTGCTCGGCGGCCCCGGCGGCGCGCATCGGCGAACAGTTGGGGTTCACGAGCGCCACGAACTTCAACAAGTTCTTCACGCAGCGGACGGGCACGACGCCGATCGCCTTCCGAACCGAAGTCGCGGCCCCGAGGGACGTCTGAGCGCGTCACGGGCGGGCGGAGGAGGCCGCCGGACGGCGGGCGCCACGTCGGTCCGCAGGAGCCTCGGCGTCGGGCCCCGGTCGTCCATGACGCCCGAGGGGTCCGACGAGGCGGTCGCGTCGGGTGTGCGACCTGAAACGCCGAGCAGGGCTTCCGGTCGCCTTCGGACGGGGGAAGTCCGCAAGGGCTTCGGGATCGGGCGCCGGGTTTCCGTGGCGCCCGAGGGGTCCGTCCGGCCGCGTCGCCGTCCCGCAACCGAGCCCGTCGCCGGTTACGACGCGGCGGCGAAGACCGTTTCCGGTTTCGCCTGCTCGCCGTTCTCGGTCATGACCGCGAGCAGGTCGCCGTCCTCATTGAGCACCGCGTAGCGGCCGGCGATCCCGGCCGCCGCAAGGGGTTTGCCGTAGGACAGCGCCTTCGCCTCGGCCTCGGTGGCCGTGCGCACCGGCATGAGCCGTGCAGCGGCCTCGCCCATGGTCAGCGCGCCCAGCGGCTCGCCCGCCTCGGACCGCTCCGCGAGCGTCTCCAGCGTCGCCGCGGCGTCGAGGCCGAAGCCGCCGATTCTGGTGCGCCGCAACGCGGTCAGGTGCCCGCCGACACCGAGCGCGTTCCCGAGGTCGCGCGCGATGGCGCGGATGTAGGTGCCCGAGGAGCAGGAGACGTCGACGTCCACGTCCACGAACGGGCCTTCACGGCGGATCGCCTCGATTTCGATGGCGGCGATGGTGACCCGCCGAGCCCGCAACTCGACCGTCTCGCCGTCGCGCACCCGCTTGTAAGCACGCTGCCCGTCGACCTTCACGGCGCTCACCGCGCTCGGCACCTGGTCGATCGCACCGGTCATCGCGGCGAGGCCCTCGCGGATCGCCTCGTCGGGCACCCCTGCGGCATCGGCGCTCGCCGTCACCTCGCCCTCGGCGTCGTCGGTGACCGTCGACTGCCCGATCCGGATGGTCGCGGCGTAGGACTTGTCCAGCCCCGACACGTAGGTCAGCAGTTTGGTGGCCTTGCCGACGGCGACGATGAGCACGCCCGTGGCCATCGGGTCGAGCGTGCCGCCGTGGCCCACCTTGCGGGTGCCGCAGATGCGGCGCATCCGGGCGACCACCCCGTGAGAGGTGATGCCCTGCGGCTTGTCGACGACGATGAGGCCCGGTTTCGGCGGCGGCGCTGTGGTCACGGTCGTAGAGGCTAACCGGCCGTCCTGCGCCGTGGCACGGCGGTGCCTACTGGTGCCGGTCGAGTGATTCCTGAAGGGCGCGCAGGGCCTCCGCCTTCTCCTGGTCCCAACTATCGGGACGGGTACGGCGCTTCCGTCGAGTCGATGAATCAGTGTTCATCCTCGACACCTTAACGAAGGTTCAGGCGTCTTTCCGCGCCGAATTCACATAGTGAGATGAGAATGTTCAGCCGCGCTCGGCGCCGGTGACGGCCCAGGCCCCGGAGCGCAGCCGCCAGAGGAGGAGCCCGAGGCGCACGAGCATGTACACCGCGATGCCGCCCCAGATGCCGGTGAGGCCCCAGCCGAAGACGAGGGTGAGCCACGTGAACGGCAGCCCGCTCGCGATCGAGACCACGGTCATGTTCCGCATGAAGCGCAGGTCGCCCGCGCCGATGAGCACGCCGTCGAGCGCGAACACCACGCCCGCCACCGGCAGGAGGAGCACCAGCCACGGCCAGACGCGGCCGAGCTGCTCGTGCACCGCGGCCTCGGAGGTGAACAGGTCGGGCAGGACCGGCAGGAGCGCGAGCACCGCGAGGAGGAAGACGGTGCCGTAGCCGAAGCCGACGACCGTGAGGCGCCTGGCCGAGGCCCGCGCCGCTTCGGGCCGCCCCGCGCCGAGGTCGGCGCCGATGAGCGCCTGCCCGGCGATCGCCACCGCGTCGAGGGCGAGCGCCGCGAAGAACCACAGCTGCATACCGATCTGGTGGGCGCCGAGCGCGGCGGTTCCGACCCGCGCGGCCACGGCCGCCGCCGAGAACGAGCTGACCTGGAACGCGATGCCGCGGATGATGAGGTCGCCGTTGGCGACGAGCTGCTTGGACATGAGCGTCCAGTCGAGGCGCAGCGGGACGCGTTCGCGCCGCAGCGCGAGCAGGAACAGGACGCCGGAGATGGCCTGCGCGACGGCGTTGGCCCACGCGGAGCCGACGAGGCCGAGCCCGACCGGGTACACCAGGATCGGGGCGAGGATCGCGGAGAACAGGAACGAGGCGCTCACGAACCACATGGGCCGCTTGGTGTCCTGCACCGCGCGCATCCAGCCCTGCCCGGCCCCGGCCACGAGCAGGAACGGCGCGCCGAGGACGGCGACGCGCAGCCATTCGGCGGCCGCGGACTCCACCGCCGGATCGTCGCCCATGAGCCCGGCGACCGGACCCGCGAGGAACTGGAACGCCACGACCATCGCCAGGCCGGCGGCCAGCGCGATCCATGTGCCCTGAACGCCTTCGGCGACCGCCCCGGCCCGGTCGCCCGCGCCGAAGCGCCGAGCGGCCCGGGCCGTGGTGCCGTAGGCGAGCACCGCGCCGATGAGCGGCGCGAGACCCATGATGACGCCGCCGAGGGCGAGGCCCGCGAGCGGAACCGCGCCGAGGTGGCCGACGACGGCCGTGTCGATGAGCAGGTAGATCGGCTCCGCGGCGAGGACCACCAGCGCCGGGATCGCCAGGGCGGCGATGCGGCGGTAGGAGGCGGGCTGCGGCGCGGGAGCCGTCGTGCCCGAGGTCACCGAGGAGGCTCTTCCGCCGTCTCCTCGTCGTCCTCGTCCACCACGTACGGGTTGGGGTCGCCGGCGTACGCGGCGCCTTCGGCGATCTTGTGGACCTCGGCGTCGGCCGCGGCGGCCTTGGCGAGGAGTTCCTCGATCCGGTGGGCCTGGTCGGGGACGGTGTCGGCGACGAACTGCAGTGACGGCGTGTGCCGCATCCCGAGGGCGCGGCCCACGGTGGTGCGCAGATGGCCGGTGGCGTGCTCCAGTCCGGCCGCGGAGGCCTTCACCTGCTCGTCGTCGCCGAGGACGGTGTAGAAGACCGTGGCTTCGCGCAGGTCGGGGGTCATGCGAGCGTCGGTGATGGTGACCATGCCGACCCGGGGGTCCTTGAGCTTGCGCACCGCCTGGGCGGTCAGCTCCATGACCCGCTTGGCCACCTGGGCTCGCTTGGACGCATCTGCCATCGCACTCCTGCCTTCCGCTTCATGCGCACCTCTGAACGGTGCGCCTCACTAATCTACGGCTCGCGAGCGTCGCCGAGACCGGCTCGTCCACGGCTCGTGAGCGCGCCGAGGCCCTGCCGCCGCGCACCGCGAGGGCGCGCCGCTCCCGATCGAGACAACCGCCCGTCGCCCGGGCTATTCGTCTTCGGGGCCGAAGACGCGCCGTCTGGCGCTGAGGAGCTCCACTTCGGGACGTCCCGCGACATGGTGCTCGCAGGCGTCCAGGATCTCCTGCACGTGCCGATGGTCGCCGGCCACGGCGGCGACGCCGACGGTGGTGCGGCCGTGGACCTCCTGGTCGCCGACCTCGGCCACCGCGACCTCGTACTTCCGCAGCGAGGCGACGATCGGGCGCACATAGGAGCGCTTGGCCTTCAGCGAGCGGACGTCCGAGGGCAGGAGCAGGTCGAATTCGGCGCATCCGGTGAACACCGCTCTAGATTACGCGTCGCCGCCGACATCCCCAATATCTTTGCGTCCGCCGGAAAACACCGGTTTCGCGACCTCCGTCACGGGTACTGTCACCTTGGGCCGGTCAGACGTGCCCAGCGCGAGCTCGCGCGCCCCCTCGGCGCGCGAGGACCGCCGAGGAGACGGAGGAACCATGTCGACACCGCAAGG
This sequence comes from Glycomyces sp. TRM65418, assembly GCF_019710475.1. GTDB lineage: Bacteria > Actinomycetota > Actinomycetes > Mycobacteriales > Micromonosporaceae > Glycomyces. Next base: position 799,799 of record NZ_JAJFAX010000001.1, read on the forward strand.
CGGGTGGGACGGGAACTACCAGGAGCCGACGAGGCGGTACCCGGCGGCGGCCGAGCCGCGGTCCGGGGAGCGTCCGTCGGTCGCGGCGGGAAAGCTGTGGGCGGGCGGATTCGGGACCGCCGTGGTCGCGGCGCTCGTCGCGCTCGTGGGGATCCTCCTGGTGCGCGGAGTTCTCGGGATCCATATCCTCTCGCCGTCGGACGCGGGCGCCTACGGCGACGCGTCCACCACGACCTACGCGTTCGGCGCGTTCGCGGTGGCGATCCTCGCCACCGGCGTCGTGCACCTCCTGCTGCTGCTCATGCCGCGGCCGATGAGCTTCTTCACCTGGATCATGCTCCTGCTGATCGCCGTGGGCGTGCTCATCCCGTTCACCGTCGTCGCCGAGCTGGAATCGCAGATCGCGACGGCCGCGATCAACCTGGTCATCGGCATCTGCATTCTCAGCCTGCTCAATTCCGTCGCGGGGATCGCCACGCGCGATCCGCGCGCTCCGGGGGCCGGCGTGGCGTAGGCCGACGCCGAGGTAGGGCTGTCCCTACCCTGAAGACACAGGACGGCCGGGTCGTGGCGACGACCCGGCCTTTCTAGTGTTGACGTATGCGAAAAACCCTGCGGCAATTGGGCGTCGACACCGGTTATCTCCTGTCGATGCTGTTCATTGCCCTGCCCTCCTTCATCATCGGCGTCGTCGGCACGGCGCTCGGCGTCGGCACCGCCGTCATCTGGATCGGCGTGCCGATCGCCGCGGCCACCCTCTTCGCGATGCGCGGCATGTCCGCGGCCGGACGGGCGATGCTCCCGGCGGTCCTGCGCCGCGAACTCCCCCGCCCCCGGTACAAGCGGGCGCCCGCGGAGGCCTCGGGGCTGCGCCGCTTCCTGACGATCCTCACCGACGGGCAGTCCTGGCTCAACGTGCTGTGGGCCGTCGCCGTCCTGCCGATCGCCGTGGCGGGCTTCGCGATCGCCGTCGCCTGGTGGGCGGCGACCCTCGGGGCGCTGCTGTACCCGGGCTACATGTGGATCATCGAACTCGCCACCAGCGACGGCACCGACGGGCTCGAGTACGCCACGAGGTGGCTCGGGTGGGGCGACTCGTACCTGGCCCGATCGGTCGTCGCGGTGACCGGCGGCGTGATCATGGCGCTGACGCTCGTCCCGGTCCTCCGCGGCATGGCGCTCGCCCAGGCGTTCGTCGGCAAGGGCATGCTCACGTCCATCAGCGGCCTGCACGAGCGGATCGACCAGCTCGAGGAGTCCCGCGACGCCGCGACCTCCGCCGAAGCGGACGCGTTGCGCCGCATCGAGCGTGACATCCACGACGGCCCGCAGCAGCGCCTGGTGGGCCTCGGGATGGAGCTGTCGCGGGTCAAGCGCCAGCTGGCGACGAATCCCGAAGCGGCGCAGGAGACGCTGGAGGCGGCGATCGCCCAGACCCGCGAGACGATCGACGAGCTCCGGTCCCTCTCCAGGGGCATCGCCCCGCCGATCCTCACCGACCGCGGCCTCGACGCGGCGCTGGCGGCCCTCGCGGCGCGCTCGCTCGTGCCCGTGGAGTTGGAGACGAACCTCGATGGCCGCTACCGGGCGTCGGTGGAGAGCACGGTGTACTTCGTGACCGCGGAGTGCCTCACCAACATCGCCAAGCACTCGCAGGCGACCAAAGCGACGGTGGCGGTCGAGGACTGGGGGGATAGGCTGGTGCTCTCGGTCGGCGACAACGGGGTCGGGGGCGCGCACGTCTCGAAGGGACACGGGCTCTCGGGCCTCGCCGACCGGGTCAAAGCCGTCGAGGGGCAATGGACCATCGACTCCCCCGACGGCGGTCCGACCGTGATCGTCGTGGAGGTTCCGTGCACATGACCAGCGTTGAGCCCTGTTCGGGACGAGGCCCGCGCCTCGCCGTTCGGGTGAGGTGACCGGTGCGGGTAGTGGTCGCCGATGACGCGGTGCTCATCCGCTCGGGGCTGGTCCGGCTTCTGGAGGAGTTCGGCTGCGAAGTGGTCGCCGAGGTCGGCGACGGGGACGCCCTCGTGGAGGCCGTCGCCGAGCACCGGCCCGACGTGTCGGTGGTGGACGTGCGGATGCCGCCGTCCTTCACCGACGAAGGACTCCGAGCCGCGACTCGCGCCCGGGAACTCGTCCCGGGCGCGCCCGTGTTGATCCTGAGCCAGTACGTTGAGGTGTCCTATGCGGACGACCTGCTGGCGGATGCGCGGGGCGCCGTCGGCTACCTCCTCAAGGACCGCGTGATCGACGTGGACGACTTCATGGACTCGCTGAAGCGGGTCGCGGGCGGCGGCACGGTCTTCGACCCCGAGGTGGTCTCCCAGCTCATGGTGCGCCGCAGGAGGAACGACCCGGTGGCGACCCTGACCCCGCGCGAGAAGGAGGTGCTCGGCCTCATGGCCGAGGGCCACTCGAACAAGGCGATCGGCAAGAAGCTCTTCATCTCCGACGGGGCGGTGGAGAAGCACATCCGCAACATCTTCACCAAGCTGACGTTGAGCAGCGAGGACGGCGACCACCACCGCCGTGTCAAAGCGGTGCTGGCCTACCTCCGCTCCTAGGCGAGCGTGAGGAAGCCTCGTTCGATGAGGCGGCGGATCACGGGGTAGAGCTGGGCGTACAGCATGGCCGGCTCCGCCCCGTAGCCGTCGGCGAGGAGCCGGACCTGCAGGCGGACCTCCGCCTGTCCGTTGCAGCCGCCGAGGAATCCCACGATGAGCGGGTCGACCTCCTCGGCGTACCGCATGCCGTTCGCCTGCTGGAGCCATTGACGGTCGACGTCCCAGCCTTCCGCGCTCGGGGCGGCGACCTGCTGGAGCGCCACCCCCGCGGCCACGGTCAGCTTCGCCTGCCAGAGCGTCTCCGGTTCGAGGTCGCGCTCGCGCATCGCGAACCAGTCCCCCACGCGGTCGCGCCACGGCGTCTCGACCGCGTGCCGGACGGCCTCGCAGACGATCTCGGTCGGGCCGTCGATCCTCCGGATGACGATGAAGCCGAAGCCGACGCCTTCGACGCCGTTGGCCTCGAACCAGTCGAGCCACCGCGCCGCCTGCTCGGCGTCGTGGCTCTCACCCGAGTCCCGCTGCCACGTGCGCACGTAGTCGAGCGGGTCGAGCACTTCGCGCTCCACTGCCCAGACCCGCGCTTCGGTCTCGGGGAACCAGGCGGCGACCCGCTCGCTCCAGTCCCGGCCCGCGACGTGCAGCCAGTTCGCGAGGAACTGCATCGTGCCGCCCGGGTTCAGGAGACTCGTCGAGGCGGCGGCGAGTTCGGCCGCGATGCCGTCGGCCTCGCGGCCGCCGTCCCGGTAGGTCCAGCCGCTCCCCGGGGCCGCGACCACGAACGGCGGGTTCGCGACGACCAGGTCGAAACGCCGGCCGGCCACGGGCTCCAGCAGGTCGCCCTGCAGCAGTTCGAGGTCGACGCCGTTGACGTCGGCGTTCAAGGCGGCGAACGCGAGGGCCCGCTCGCTCAGGTCCGTGGCGGTGACCGACGCGGCCGGCAGCGCCAGGGCCTGCACGCCGCAGCCGGTGCCGATGTCGAGCGCGGTCGCTGCGCCGTCGTGCAGCGCGAGGTCCAAGAGGAGCTTGGAGGCGCCGCCGACGCCGAGCACGTGCTCCCGGTGCCGACCGCCCGTGGTGTTCGGGAGCTGGTCCGAGAACAGGATCCGGTCGCCCTCGAACTGGGCGCCCCACCCGGCCGCGACCTCGTCGCCGACGGGTTCGAGCAGCCCGCAGCCCAGGGCCTCCTCGATGCCGAGGGGCGCGAAGGCCGCCGCGGCCGCGTCGCGTCCCACCGGGACGCCGATCACGAACAGGCGGGTCCACACCCCGAGCCGGTCGTCACCGCATCGGGCGAGGAGGGACCGGTAGTCGCCGCGGTCGGCCGCGTGCACGGCCGCCGGACCGTAGACGGCCGACAGCGCGGCCCGGCTGAAGCCCTCTCGGGCCTCGCCGAGCCGCGCCGCGGCTTCGGTCGGGAGGAACCGCACTTAGTCGCGCGGCTTCTCGCGCATCTCGAAGGCTTCGATGATGTCGCCCTCTTCGATGTTGTTGTAGTTCTTCAAGGTGAAACCGCACTCGAAGCCCTCGCGGACCTCGGTGGCGTCGTCCTTGAACCGGCGCAGCGTGGCGATGGTCGTCTCGTGGACGACGGAGCCGTCCCGCATGAGGCGGACCTTCGCGTTGCGCTTGATGACGCCGCTCGTGACGAGCGCACCGGCGATGTTGCCGAACTTCGAGGAGCGGAACACCTCGCGGATCTCGGCGGAGCCGAGCGCCACTTCCTCGTACTCGGGCTTGAGCATCCCCTTGAGCGCGGTCTCGATCTCTTCGATCGCCTGGTAGATGACCGTGTAGTACCGGACGTCCACCCCTTCGCGGTCGGCCATGTCGCGGACGCGACCCTCGGCCCGGACGTTGAAGGCGATGATCGTCGCCGACTCGCCGTCGCCGGCCGCGGCCAGGTTGACGTCGTTCTCGGTGACCGGACCGACGCCGCGGTGGATGACCCGCAGCTGGACTTCCTCGGGGATCTCCAGTGCGACCAAGGCCTCTTCGAGCGCCTCGACCGAACCGGCGCCGTCGCCCTTGATGATGAGCGAGAGCGTGGTGCGCTCGCCCTCGGCGATCTTGTCCATGAGGTTCTCGAGCGTGGTGCGCGAGGCGCGGGCCGCGTGCTGCGCCGCGCGGCGGCGAGCCTGCCGCTGCTCGGCGATCTGGCGGACCGTGCGGTCGTCGTCGGCGGCGAGGAACACGTCCCCCGCCATCGGGACGGACGCGAGGCCCTGCACCTGCACCGGGAACGACGGGGTCGCCTCGGTGACGCGGTTGCCGTCGGCGTCGAGCATCGCCCGGACGCGGCCGTGGGCCCCGCCGGCGACGATCGAGTCCCCGACGCGCAGCGTGCCCTTCTGGACCAGGACGCTCGCGACCGGGCCGCGGCCCTTGTCGAGGTGCGCCTCGATCGCGATGCCCTGCGCGTTGCCGGTCTCCGAGGCCTCGAGTTCGAGCGAGGCGTCGGCGGTCAGCAGCACCGCTTCGAGCAGTTCCGCGATGCCGATGCGCGGCTTGGCGGCCACGTCGACGAACATGGTCTGCCCGCCGTACTCCTCGGCGACCAGGCCGTACTCGGTCAGCTGCTGGCGGACCTTGTCCGGGTTGGCGTCCGGGAGGTCGACCTTGTTGACCGCGACCACGACCGGGGCGCCGGCGGCGCTGGCGTGGTTGAGGGCCTCCACGGTCTGCGGCATGACGCCGTCGTCGGCCGCGACCACGAGCACCACGATGTCCGTGACGTTCGCGCCTCGGGCACGCATGGCGGTGAACGCCTCGTGGCCCGGGGTGTCGATGAAGGTGATCGCGCGGTCTTCGCCCTCGTGCTCGACGTGCACCTGGTAGGCGCCGATGTGCTGGGTGATGCCGCCCGCTTCGCCGGCGACGACGTTGGTGTGCCGGATGGCGTCCAGCAGCTTCGTCTTACCGTGGTCGACGTGGCCCATGACCGTGACGACGGGAGGACGCGAGACGAAGTCGTCCTTGTTCTCCTCGTCGAGGTCGATGCCGAACTGCGCGAGCAGCTCGCGGTCCTCCTCTTCGGGGGACACGATCTTGATGTCCCAGTCGAGGTGGGCGCCGAGCAGCTCGAAGGTCTCCTCGGGCACCGACTGCGTCGCGGTCACCATCTCGCCCAGGCCGAACAGCTCTTGGACGAGCGTGCCCGGCAGGGTGCCGATCTTGTCGGCGAAGTCCGAGAGCGACGCGCCGCGGGGCAGGCGGATGGTCTCGCCGTTGCCTCGGGGAGCGCCCGACTGCATCCTCGGCGCGGCGAGGTTGTCGAACTCCTGGCGCCGCTGACGACGCGACTTGCGGCTCTTGCCTCGGGGGCCGCCGCGACCGAACGCGCCGGCCGCACCGCCGCCGCGGGCCTTGCCGCCGCCTGCGCGACCGCCGCCGCCGCGGTAGGGCGTGGGCGTGCCGGTCGAAGGACCGGAACCCCCGGCGCCGGGGGCGCCGCCGCCGGAGCCGCCGAACGTGCCGCGGTAGTTGCCGCCACCGCCGCCGGGACGACCGCCGCCGCCACCGGGACGACCTGCGCCGCCACCGGGGCCGCCGCGACCGCCGCCGCGGGCGCCGCGGGCGCCGCCGCCGTCACGACCGCCGCCGGCCGGACGACCGGGCATCATGCCCGGGTTCGGACGCGGAGGCATCATGCGCGGGCTCGGGCGGGGACCGCCCGGGCGCTCGCCGCCGCCTTCAGCGGGGGCCGGACGCGCTTTGGAGCCGGCGCCGCCGGCGACGCCGAACGGGTTCTTGGGGCCGGGCTTCGGCGCGCCCGGACGGGCGGCCGGAGCGGGCTTGGGGCCGGGCTTCGGCGCGGCCGCGGCGCGCTTGGCGGCCTCGGCCTGCTCCTGCTGACGCTTGAGCAGCTCCTCGGCGCGCTTCTGCTCCGCGGCCACTTCGATGTCGCGGGCGGACGCCGGCTTCGCCTCGGCGGGCTGCGGCGCGGCCGGGGCCTTGGGGCCCGGCTTCGGGGCCGCGGGAGCGGCCGCACCCGGCTTCGGGGCGGCCTTCTTGGCCTTCTTGGCCTCGGCTTCGGCCTTCGCCTCGGACTTGGCGTCGACCTTGGCCTGCATGATCTTGGACGGGCTCGGTGCCGCCGGGCGCGGACCCTTGGGGGCCGCCGCCTTCGCGGGCTCGGGCGTCGGGGACTCGTTGTTCCCGGCCGACGCTGCCGGGGCGCCCTGTGCGGCGTCGTACTCCTGCCGCAGCCGACGCGCCACCGGCGCTTCGACCGTGCTCGACGCTGACTTCACGAACTCCCCCATGTCCCCGAGCTTCGCGAGCAGTTCTTTGCTCGTCGTGCCCAGTTCCTTGGCAAGTTCATGTACGCGGGGCTTTGCTGCCACTGCACTCCTCAATTCGAGGTCGTACGGGCAGCGCCCGCCGACCTTATCTACCGACTAGCAACGTGTTCATTCGAAGAACTTCATCGCGTGGTCTTCATTCGGTCTCTACCTGCTTCGTGTGCGGGAGCCGGCCTCTCGGCCGACTCCGACTCGACATGGGTTCGCACCGCGGCGACGTCTGCCGGTCCCTCGATTCTGAGGGCCCGAGCGAACGCACGCTTACGAACTGCCTGTTCAAGGCAGTTCAGGTCGTGGTGCACATGGGCTCCGCGGCCGCTGAGGCGGCGCTGCGGGTCCGGAACCAGGCGGTTCTGGGAACCCTCAGAGCGTTGAACGACGACGCGCAGCAGCTCGGAGGCCGATGCGCGTCTGCGGCATCCCACACAGGTGCGGACTACCGCAGCGTCACGTTGCGATCCGATGTTCAGTCTACCTCCCAGACCGTCGACCGCCACCGGCCGGGCCGGTCTCCTCCTTCGTACCGCCCGACACATGCGCATCCGACTTGATGTCGATGCGCCAGCCGGTGAGGCGCGCGGCGAGCCGCGCGTTCTGGCCTTCGCGGCCGATCGCCAGCGACAACTGGTAGTCCGGGACGACCACCTCAGTGGAGCGGGTCGCCTCGTCGACCACCCGCACCGACAGGGTCTTCGCCGGGGACAGGGCGTTCGCGACGAAGCGGGCGGGGTCGGCGTCCCAGTCGACGATGTCGATCTTCTCGCCGCCCAGCTCGCTCATGACCGCGCGCACGCGCGAGCCCATCGGGCCGATGCACGCGCCCTTGGCGTTGACGTCCTTCGTTGTGGCGCGCACCGCGATCTTGGAACGGTGACCGGCCTCACGCGCGATCGCGGGGATCTCCACCGCGCCCTCGTCGATCTCGGGGACCTCGAACGCGAAGAGCTTCTTGACCAATGCGGGGTGGGTGCGCGACAGCGTGATCTGCGGGCCGCGGGCGGTGCGGTTCACCTGGATGACGATCGCGCGCAGCCGCTTGCCGTGCTCGTAGTTCTCGCCGGGCACCTGCTCGTTGAGCGGCAGCGTGGCCTCGATCTTGCCGAGGTCCACGGTGACGATGCCGCGCTCGTTGCGCTCCCCGTGCGCCTGGACGACACCGGTGACGATGTCGCCCTCCTTGCCGGAGTACTCGCCGTAGTTCACCTCGTCCGCGGCCTCGCGCAGCCGCTGCAGGATGACCTGCTTCGCGGTCTGGGCCGCGATGCGGCCGAAGCCCTCGGGGGTGTCGTCGCGCTCGGAGACGACCTCGCCCTCTTCGTTCAACACTGGCACCAAGACATTGGCGATCCCGCTGTCGCGGTTCACCACCACGCGCGCGCGCTCATCGGCCCCGGGGGTGTGCTTATAGGCGGTCAGCAGCGCCGATTCGATAGCGCCGAGGATGGTCTCGAAAGGGATGTCGCGCTCGCGTTCCAGCGACCGCAGCGCGGCCAGGTCGATATGCACCCGTTCTCCTTAAGTCTTGAGTTGTCCTCACCGCGGCCGTTCAAGGCGTGCGAGCCACGTCTTCGAGCAGACGCTCATCTCAGCTCGATCTGCACCTTGCCGGGCCCCAGCTCGGCATAGGTAGCCGAGCGGCGCACGCCGTCGGCTTCTAGTTCGATCCCCCGCTCGCTGGTGGCCGTGACGCGCCCGATGACGGGCTCCTCCCCGATGTGCACGGCTACCAAGCGCCCAATATTACGCCGCCAGTGCCGGGGCTCGGTCAGCGGACGGTCCACGCCCGGCGAGGACACTTCCAGGGTATATGCGGCCTCCGCGAAGGGCCCGCCCGTGGAGTCGGCCTCGTCCAGCGCCTTCGAGCAGGCCTTGGAGACGACGGCCACGTCGTCCAGGCTGATCCCGCCGTCCTTGTCGACGAGGACGCGGACGAGCATCCGCCGGCCGGCCTTGGTGACCTGGAGCCCCTCCAGGTCGTATCCCGCCGCGGCGACCGCCGGGGTCAGGATCGCCTCCACCGTCGTCTGAAGCTCAGCGGCTCGCCGCTCCGCACCCATGCGCTCTCCTTCTTATCGGCTATTTCGCCGAGATTAACCGCCCGAAGACAGAAAGGAAAGGCAGCCTGGGAAACTGGGTGGGTGTTCACGACCCGACGCGGACTCCTGGTGGGGGCGGCCGTTCTCGCGGCCGCCGGGTGCACCCGGGAGCCGGCGAAGATCATCACCTCCGACGCGGACCTCACCGCAGCGCTTCGCACCGCGCGCTCACTGGCCCAGGGGGCCGAGGCCCTCGGTTTCAGCGACATCGCCGAAGACCACCTGACCCACGCGGCCACGTTGGAGCGGCTGCTGCGACCCGCCTCGATCGGCGAGGAGGCGACCGAGGCCCCCGCGGACGTCGCCGCCCTCGCCGAGGCCGAGGCGGCCGGCAGCCGCGAGGCCGCCGACGCCTGCCTCGCCACCGACTCGGACTACGCCGTGCTCCTCGGCGAGATCGCGGCCGCCCGAGCCGCCCATGCGGCGGTGCTCGCATGACGGCGGTCGACACCGGCCTGGCGGCCGAGTACGCGGCGATCTACGCCTACGGCGCGGCGGCCGTCCACCTCGACGGCGACCCCCGCGCGATGGCCGAAGCCCTCGAGTCCGAGCACCGTTCGCGCCGCGACGCGCTGCTGGACTTCTACGACGAGCACGGGCGCGAAGCGGCCCCCGCCGCACCGGGCTACGACATCGAGCCGATCCAGGACGCCGCGGGCGCGCAGGAACTCCTGCTCACCGTGGAACAGCAGGTGACCGCCGCCTGGCGGGCGGGCGTGGCCGCGACCGACCCGAACGAGCGGGAGATCTGCCTGCGGATGTACGCCGACTCGGCGGTGTCGCTCGCGCGGTGGAGGCTCGCGATCGGCCGCCCGGTCGCCGACCCCTGGCCGGGCCGCCCGGCGTAGACACCGACGCGGCCGCCGGGGAGTGGACGCGGAGGCATACCCTGTATCCACGAGTTGCATACCAGTTATGCCATACTCGGTATCTCTTCAAGGCGAGGAGATCAGTACTGCGCTCAGCAGTTCATAGCGATACGAGGTTTGCACATGAGTGTCAAGCACAGCCTCCTGGCGCTGCTCGAACGGGGACCCGCCTACGGTTACCAGTTGCGAGCCGCCTTCGAGAGCGCCACGGGCAACACCTGGCCGCTCAACATCGGTCAGGTGTACACCACCCTCAACCGGCTCGAACGCGACGAGCTCGTGGAGGCGCTGCCCGAGAACGAGTCCGGGCAGCGCCCCTACCGGATCACCGAGACCGGCCGCCGCCACCTCGCGAGCTGGTTCGCCTCCCCCGTCGAGGCCGCGGACCGCCCCCGGGACGAGCTCACCATCAAGCTCGCCCTGGCCGTGACCACCCCGGGCGTCGACGTCGCCGACGTCATCCAGCGCCAACGCCACGCGACCCTGCGCCTGCTCCAGGAGTACACCCGCCTCAAGGCCGCCGAAGACCGCCCCGAGCTGGCCTGGCGGCTCGTGCTCGAGTCGATGATCTTCCGCGCCGAGGCCGAGGTCCGCTGGCTCGACCACACCGAGGCCGTCGTGGCCCGCTCCGAACGCCCCGCCCCCTCCCGGTTCCCCCATGTGCACGGCGACGGCGCCGACCCCGCCGCTCCGGTGCGCATGAGTCCCGAGCTCGACCAGTCCGAAACCCACTGAGAGAAAACGCGGTACCCCCATGACCGTCCTGCACCTCAAAGGCGTGAGCCGTGTCCACGGCACCGGCGAGAACGCCGTCCACGCCCTGATCGAGGCCGATCTCACGATCGCCGCCGGAGAACTCGTGGCCATCATGGGCCCCTCCGGCTCCGGCAAGTCCACCCTGCTCAACCTCGCCGGCGGGCTCGACGCCCCGACGTCCGGCGAGGTCCTGGTCGAGGGCATCGTCCTCGCCTCGCTGAACAAGAAGCAGCTCGCGGCGCTGCGGCGGCGCAGCGTCGGCTACGTGTTCCAGGACTACAACCTGGTGCCGAGCCTGACGGCGGCCGAGAACGCGGCCCTGCCGCTCGAACTCGACGGCCTCAGCGCGGGCAAGGCCCGCAAGCTGGCGCTCGCCGCGCTCGAAGAGGTCGGCCTGGACGTCAAGCAGGCGGACCGGTTCCCCGACGAGATCTCCGGCGGTCAGGCGCAGCGCGTCGCCATCGCCCGGGCCCTCATCGGCGAGCGCCGGCTCGTGCTCGCCGACGAGCCGACCGGCGCGCTCGACTCGACCACCGGAGAGGAGGTGCTCAAGCTGCTGCGCCGCCGCTGCGACGCGGGCGCCGCCGGCCTGCTGGTCACCCACGACGCCAGGCACGCCGGCTGGGCCGACCGCGTGGTGTTCCTGCGCGACGGCCGCATCGTCGACGCCTCCGCCCCGCTGGGCGGCGCCGAGACCCTGCTCGAAGGGGCGGGGTCGTTAGATGGGATCGAGGATGATGGCCGGCCAGCGCCTGGCCTTCAGGATCGCGCGGCGCGAAGCACTGCGCTACAAGGGACGGTCGGTCCTGTCGATCGCCCTCCTGGGACTGCCGCTGCTCGGCGTCGCCATCGGCGCGAGCGCCTACGACACCGCGTCGCTGTCGCCGGAGGAGACCGCGGTCCAGTACCTCGGCGAGAACGACGCCTTCATCGAGCCGGCCTTCCCGGGGGAGCCGATCACCCAGTACACATGGGACAGCGAGTACCCGTGGTGGGAGCTGGAGGAGTACGACGAGGACAAGGAGCCCCGGGGGATCACCCATGCGGAGCTCCTCGCCGAACTGCCGGTGGGCTCCTGGGCCGTCCCGTACAGCACCTGGAACGACACCGGCCAGCAGGTGCAGGTCGAGACCCCGGACGGGCTCGGCGATCTCGCCGTGCTCGGCTACGACCTGAGCGACCCGACCTACGAGGCCGCCGGCTTCGAATACCTCGAAGGATCGAGCCCGGTCCGCGACGAGGTGGTCCTCTCCGAGGACGCGGCCTCGCACCTGGAGGTCGGCGTCGGCGACACGATCACCCTGGTGAAGGGCGCCGCCACCGAAGAGCACGAAGTCAGCGGGATCGTCGAGATCCCCTGGGATATCAACGGGCGCTTCGCGATCGCCCCGTTCTTCCCGGACGGCTCGAGCGGGTGGCTGGTGGACACCCCCGAGGAGCTCACCCACGAGGACGCGCTGGCGCTCAACGAGGCCGGGCTGTCCGTGTGGGCGACCTTGCTGGTCGACACACCCCCCACCTCCCCGGACGGCGGGACCTACGAGGACCCGATGGACGCGGCCATGCTCACGATCTTCGGCCTCATCGTGGTGACCGTGATCATGGAGGTCGTGCTGCTCGCGGGTCCCGCGTTCGCGATCAGCGCCCGGCGGCGCACCCGCGAGTTCGCGCTCATGAGCGCCACCGGGGCGACCCCCGCGCAGATCCGCCACACGGTCCTGGCCGGCGGCATCCTGTTCGGGCTCATCGCGGCCCTCACCGCGGTCCTCGTGGGCATCGGCGTGGTCGCGCTCGGCCGGCCGCTGCTCGAACAGCTCGTCGGGCACCGCACCCCCGGCCTGCGGGTCCTGCCGTGGCTCCAAGCCGGGCTCGTCGCGGTCGCGATCGCCACCGGTCTGCTCTCGGCGCTCGCCGCCGCGGTCAGCGCCTCGCGCATCAACGTGGTCGCGGCACTCATGGGGCGCACCCCGGGCCGCAAGGGCTCGAAGCGGTGGCTGGTGGTCGGCCTGGCCATGGTCGGCGGCGGCGTCGCCGCCGGGTTCGCGGGCATCACCATCTGGAACCTGCCGCTCATGGCGGGCGCCATCGTCCTGCTGCAACTGGGACTGGTGGCCTGCACTCCGGCGCTGCTCGCGCTCACCGCGAAGCTCGGCCGCTGGCTGCCGCTCTCCCCGCGCATGGCGCTGCGGGAGGCCGGACGCAACCGCGGTTCGGCCGCTCCGGCGATCGCCGCGGTCCTCGGCGTCGTGGCGGGCGGCATGGCCCTCTCGCTGACCGTGGCCGCCGACAACGTGCGCGCCGAGAGCCGGTACGAGCACCTGCTGCCGCAGGGCACCGCCGCGCTGACCCTGCACAGCCAGGTGAACTGGGATCCCGAGACCGATGAGCCGGAGGAGGAGGTCCGCTGGGACGCCGCGGAACTCGAAGCCGAGACGAGGCTCGGGCAGCACCTGGACGACCTGGAGTTGGTCCGCGTGCCGATCAGCGACGTCGGCGACGTGTGCGGGAGGGAGGCGGACTTCGAACCCGATGCCGACCTCTACTGCTCCATGCAGCTGACCAGGCCCGACGCCAACATGTGCTCGTACTGGGACGCCGAGCTCACGACCGACGAGGCGGTCGAGGCGGCCGTGGCCGAGGCCAGGGACGATCCCCGCTGCGACGAGACGGCGCAGTCCTACGGGTACGGCTTCTACGAGGTTCCCACCAGCACCGATCCGAAGATCGTGGCGACCTATACGGAGCTCGAGGGCGACGAGCTCGACGCCGCCGTGGCGGTCTTGGAGGGCGGCGGCGTCCTCGTCTCGGATCCATGGGCGATCACCGACGAAGGCACCGTGGTGTTCCGGCAGGAGGTCTCGGAGTACGTCGAGTCGGGCCCGGAGCCCGAGCCGACGGTCTATGAGGTGGAGGTGCCGGCCATGGCCGTCGACAAGCACCTGCTGGGTTTCGCCCGGGTCTTCCTCAGCCCCGAGGCGGCGGAGCAGCTGGCCATGGTCGAGTCGAAGTGGTCCCACTTGTACCTGGTCGAGACCTCCACCGAGATCGACGGCCCGGTCGACGAGGCCGTTTCGGCCGCCTTGAACACGGATATGGCCGACGGCACGGTGTGGTCGCAGTTCCGCGTGACCGACTACAACGACCTCACCACGTTCTACATCATGCTGGCCGTGGCCGCGCTCTGCGCGCTCATCACGCTCGGGTCGACGGCGGTGTCGACGGGGCTCATCATCGCCGAGCAGCGGCGGGACATGACCACGCTCGGCGCGGTCGGCGCGGCGCCGGGTCTGCGCAAGCGGTTCGCGATGTGGCAGACGATCATGATCGCGGTGTTCGGCGCCGTGCTCGGCACGATAGCCGGCGTGATCGGGTACGCCCTGATCCGCGAGGCGCTCAACCGGCCCATGATGAATCAGTACCCGTTCGAGACCCTCTACGGCTGGGAGCTGCCGTGGGCGAACTTCGGGATCATTCTGGTGGCCGTCCCGGTCATCGCCGCGATCGGCGCGCTCGTGTTCACCCGCGCGAAGCTGCCGAGCGAGCGGCGGCTGACGTGACACGCTGAGCCGGGACGGAGCCCGCCGGCGCGTTCGCGCCGGCGGGCTCCGTCGTCGTCCGCGGCGGCGCCGGCTCAACCCCTCGGAGACATCGGCATCTCGCTGACCGGCGCCGCCGCGCCTCAGACTATGAGACCGATGCCACTACAGCTTGCCTTCGGGCGTGCCGGCCGGGACGCCGCCGGAGGGCATCGTGAGGATCTCGAAGCCGTCCTCGGTCACGAGCAGGGTGTGCTCGAACTGGGCGGACCACTTGCGGTCGCGGGTGACGGCGGTCCAGCCGTCCTCCCACATCTCGTGGTCGGCGACGCCGAGGTTGATCATCGGCTCGATCGTGAAGGTCATGCCCGCCTCGATCTCGACTTCCAGGCCGGGGTTGTCGTAGTGCGGCACGTAGAGGCCCGAGTGGAAGGCCGTGCCGATGCCGTGGCCGGTGAACTGGCGGACCACGCCGTAGTCGAACCGGGAGGCGTAGGCCTCGATGACCTTGCCGACCACGTTGAGCTGCCGGCCGGGCTTGACGGCCTTGATGCCGCGCCAAGTGGCCGTCCACGTGCGCTCGACCAGGTCGCGGGCCTCCTGGGACACGTCCCCGGCGAGGAAGGTGGCGTTGCAGTCGCCGTGCACGCCGCCGATGAACGCGGTGATGTCGACATTGACGATGTCGCCGTCCTGGACCACGGTGGAGTCGGGGATGCCGTGGCAGATGACCTCGTTGAGCGAGGTGCAGCACGACTTGGGATAGCCGCGGTACCCGAGGGTCGACGGATAGGCGCCGAGGTCGCACAGGTACTCGTGGACGATGCGGTCGAGCTCGTCCGTGGTGACGCCGGGGGCGACGGCCTTGCCGACCTCCACGAGAGCGTCGGCGGCGATGCGGCCGGCGATGCGCATCCGCTCGATCGTCTCGGCGTCCTTGACCTCGGACCCGTGGAACGGGGAGGGCGCGGGCTTGCCGACGTACTCGGGCCGTTCGATGGACTCGGGGACGCTCCGGCGGGGGCTCTGCCTGCCTGGGCGCAGCGCGGGACGGGAATTCATCGGTCAAGCCTAGCCCGGGCGGGCGCGATCGGTCCCGGCGAAGCCCGCGAGTCGCCGGCGGACCGGGACCGGGTCCGTTACCGAGACGACGCCGAAAAAGCGGCGCCACCACCGCGAAAAGCTCTTGCGTTTCCGATCGGGAAGCAGCATTCTGGGGACACCGGCGCGCCGTGTCGAACCCCGGCCGGGTTCGCGAGATTCACCGAGACGGCCCCCGCCGGGACCCCGCACCGACTCTCCTACCGAGCCGACGCGGGGCGCGGCTCCCGCGGTAGTTCCGCCTCCCGGCGCCAAACGGGTCGGCGGTGTACGACACCTCCCGCGGTCGAGCGCCCCGCCTGTCCAACCCAGGCGGCGTGCAGTCGCCCCGCGTCGGCTCACCAGTTCCCTCTCCCGCAGGCCTTCCAAGGCGCTGCGGATCTGGCGATGCGACGGCGTCTAGGCGGCTTCGAGCGCCTTCGTGGGCGCCTCGGCGTCGGCTTCGGCGGCCGCGGCGGCCGCGGCCGACGCCTGGTCGGCGGTGACCTCCTGGGCGAGCCGCTCCCAGAGCATGCCGCCGGAGTGGGCGAGCGCGCCGACGATCGAGGGCACGAACGGCAGCACCCAGTCGGCGAGGAACCCCTGGTGCGGCACGTTGAGCACGAGGATGGCCGAACCGGCGCACAGCAGGCCCTGCAGCGTGCCGCGCCAGGCGGCGCGGGTGCCGTCGATGACGGCCTCGCGGCGCTCGGCGGCCGGGTCGTGGAACTCCGAGAGCCCCGCGGCGTCCCGGCGGCCGAGATAGGCGCCGACGACGGCCTGCACGGCGGTCCCGGCGATCACCGCCGCGATGAGGCTGTTCTTGGTGACGACGTAGATCAGGGCGAAGAGCAGACCGCCGCCCAGGATCGTGAGCGCGCCCCTGATCCAGTCGGCCTTCTCGCCGGGGTACCAGTAGTACTTGGTGACGCCCTCGGATATCTGTCGTTCGATCTTCCCCATGCCGGTGCTCCCCTTCCGCGGGTGCAGATGACTGGTCCGCGCCTTCCACGCACGCAAGTCATTATGCGGGGCCCCGAACGGCGGCCAGGCGGAATCCCCTGAGTCCCTCGTGTGCGATATTGCACAACTTGGTCACTATGTCGGATTCCTGGTCGATCGGTGACGCCCTGAACTGCTGCCGGGCTCCAGCCTAGGGAAGCCCGCCGCGTTCATGAGTCGCCGATCCGACAGATCAGTGGACCTGTACGACCGGTCCGGTGAGCCCTTTGAGCTCCTCGGGGAGTTCGGCGCCCATCGCCTCGGCCAGTTTCAGGGCCTCCTCGATGAGGGTCTCGACGATCTGCGACTCCGGCACGGTGCGGATGACCTCGCCCTTGACGAAGATCTGCCCCTTGCCGTTGCCGCTGGCGACGCCGAGGTCCGCTTCGCGGGCCTCCCCGGGGCCGTTGACGACGCAGCCCATGACCGCCACGCGCAGCGGCACGGGCAGGCCTTCGAGACCGGCGGTGACCTGCTCGGCGAGCGTGTACACGTCCACCTGGGCGCGGCCGCACGACGGACACGAGACGATCTCCAGGCCGCGCTCCCTGAGGCCCAGCGACTCCAGGATCTGGTTGCCGACCTTGACCTCCTCGACCGGGGGGGCCGAGAGCGAGACGCGGATCGTGTCGCCGATGCCCTCGGCGAGCAGCGCGCCGAACGCCGCCGCGGACTTGATCGTGCCCTGGAAGGCGGGCCCGGCCTCGGTGACGCCCAGGTGCAGCGGGTAGTCGCACTGCTGCGACAGCAGCCGGTAGGCCTTGATCATGACCACCGGGTCGTTGTGCTTGACCGAGATCTTGATGTCGCGGAAGTCGTGCTCCTCGAACAGCGAGGCCTCCCACAGCGCCGACTCGACCAGCGCCTCGGGCGTGGCCCTGCCGTACTTCTGCATGAGGCGCTTGTCGAGCGACCCGGCGTTGACGCCGATGCGGATCGGCGTCCCGGTGTCCTTGGCCGCCTTGGCGATCTCCCCCACGCGGTCGTCGAACTGCTTGATGTTGCCGGGGTTCACGCGCACGGCGGCGCACCCGGCGTCGATGGCCGCGAAGACGTACTTCGGCTGGAAGTGGATGTCCGCGATGACCGGGATCTGCGACTGCTTCGCGATCACCTTGAGCGCGTCGGCGTCGTCCTGCGTCGGACACGCGACGCGGACGATCTGGCAGCCGGTGGCGGTGAGCTCGGCGATCTGCTGGAGCGTCGCGCCGATGTCAGAGGTGCGGGTCGTGGTCATCGACTGGACGCTGACGGGGGCGCCTCCGCCCACGAGCACGCCGCCCACGTTCAGCTGCCGGGTCTGGCGGCGCGGGGCGAGCGGTTCGATCTCGTAGTCGTGGCGCTTGGTGGGGATACCGAGGTTCACTGCGCTCATGCGGCTAGTTTCCACCTTGATTCGCGGGTTAGTTGAAGATAGTGATCGGGTTGACGATGTCGGCGGTGATTGTCAGCAGCATGAAGCCGCCCAGGAGGACGATGACAGCGTAGGTGAGCGGCATCAGCTTGAGGTAGTCGACACGCCCCGGGTCCGGCCGACCGCGTCTGGCCGCGACCCACGAGCGCGCCCGCTCGTACCAGGCGATGGCGATGTGCCCGCCGTCCATGGGCAGGAGCGGCAGCAGGTTGAAGATGCCGATGAAGTAGTTCAGGACGACCAGCAGCATGAAGAACATCGCCCACTGCTCGTACTGGACCATCTCGCCGCCCAGTCGCGAGGCGCCGACGACGCTCACGGGGGTGTCGTCACCGCGCTCGCCGCCCATGATCGCGTCCCACAGGGGCGGGATCTTCGAGGGCAGCTTGCCGAGGGCGATGAAGGTCTCCTTGAACATGTCGCCGGTGACGGCGAAGGTCTCGCCGACGCCGTCCAGCGGGCCGACGGCCACGGTGGGGCTGACGGCGGGATCGGTGTAGACGAAGACGCCGAGACGGGCGACGGTCTCGACGTCGCCGCCCTCGGTCTCGGCCTCGGCGGCGTAAGGGGTCACCTCGACGGTGCGCTCGGTGCCGCCGCTCGCGACGGTGACGGCGACCGGCTCGCCGGGGGTCAGCTCGGAGACCGTCGCGATGAGCGAGTCCCAGTCGGTGACCTCGTCGTCGCCGACGGCGGTGATCGCGTCGCCGTCGGCGATCCCGGCCGCCTGAGCGGGGCCCTGGACCTGGCCTTCGGGGCAGTCCTCCGCAGTGCCGCCCTCGGCGGCGACGACGCATTCGGCGACCGAGACCCGCGCGGTCTCCTGTGACTCGGCGACCTGGTCGGCGTAGGCCGGGTTGGCGACGACGCCGACGAAGGAGACGAGGATCCACAGGGCGACGAAACCGAGGATGAAGTGGGTGACCGAGCCGGCGGCGAGCACGACGGTGCGCTGCCACAGGGGCTTGCGCCAGAAGACCCGCTTCTGGTCGCGCTCCTCGATCGGCTCCTCCTCCTCTTCGAGGGGGGTCATGCCGGTGATCTTGACGAAGCCGCCGAGCGGGATGCCCTTGAGGCCGTATTCGGTTTCGCCCTTGCGGAACGACCACAGGGTCGGGCCGAAGCCCACGAAGTACCGGGTCACCTTCATGCCGAAGGCCTTCGCGGTGAGCATGTGGCCGAACTCGTGGAGGCTCACGGAGATGAGGATCGCCAGCGCGAACAGGATGATCCCGGTGGTATAGGCCAGCAAGTTTCGGTCTCCTTCTTAACGCTCGGACGCGTCCAAGACTAGCCTTCGGGCGCTCGCGCGCGCCCAGTTCTCCGCCTCGAGTACGTCTGCGACACTGCCGGGTCGTCCGAATTCCGGCGCGGCCTCGAGGACGGCCGCGATGGCGTCGACGATGCCGAGGAACGGGAGCCGTCCGTCGCGGAAGGCGGCGACGGCCTCTTCGTTGGCCGCGTTGTAGACGGCGGGCATGAGACCGCCGGCGCGGCCGGCGTCCTTGGCGAGGTCGACGGCCGGGAAGGCGACCCGGTCGAGCGGCTCGAAGTGCCAGTCGCAGGCCTTCGTCCAGTCGACGGGTCGGGCGGCGTCGGGGAGGCGGTCGGGCCAAGCGAGGGCGTGGCCGATGGGCAGGCGCATATCGGGGGGCGAGGCCTGCGCGATGGTGGAGCCGTCGGTGAACTCGACCATGGAGTGGACGACGGACTGCGGGTGGACGACGACGTCGATTCGGTCGTAGGGGACGTCGAAGAGCTCGTGGGCCTCGATGACTTCGAGGGCCTTGTTGACCATGGTCGCGGAGTTGATGGTGACGACCGGGCCCATGGCCCACGTGGGGTGGGCGAGGGCCTGCTCGACGGTGACCTCGGCGAGCTGGTCGCGGGTCTTGCCGCGGAAGGGGCCGCCGGAGGCGGTGAGCACGAGCCGGGCGACGCGCTCCATGGCGCCCGAGCGCAGGCACTGCGCGAGCGCGGAGTGCTCGGAGTCGACGGGCACGAGCTGGCCGGGCCGGGCGACCTCGCGGACGAGCGGGCCGCCCGCGACGAGGGACTCCTTGTTGGCGAGGGCGACCTGGCGTCCGGCTTTGAGGGCGGCGAGGGTCGGTTCGAGGCCGATGGACCCGGTGATGCCGTTGAGGACGGTGTGGCACGGCCAGGCGGCGAGTTCGGTCATGGCCGAGCGGCCGGCGATGAGCTTCGGGATCCGGGCGTCGCCGGAGGTCCAGCCCTGCTTGGTGGCGGCGGCGAACAGCCGGAGCTGGACGTCCTCGACGGCCTTGGCGTCGGCGACCGCCACGACGTCGACTCCCAGTTCGATGGCCTGCTCGGCCAGGAGCGCCGGGTTGCCGCCTCCGGCGCCGATGCCGACGATGCGGTACTGCCCGGGGTTGGCGCGGACGATGTCGATGGCTTGGGTGCCGATGGAGCCGGTGGAGCCCAGGAGCACGATCTCGCGGATCAGAGTCACGAACTCATTATCCGCTAGCGGAAAACCACGGTCTTGGTGCCGTTGAGGAGGATGCGATCGTCCAGGTGGGCGGCGAGGCCCCGGGCCAGGCAGGTGGATTCGAGGTCGCGTCCGGCGGCCACCAGCTCGTCGGGGCTGTGCGCGTGGTCGACGCGGGCGACCTCCTGGTCGATGATGGGGCCCTCGTCGAGGTCGGCGGTGACGTAGTGGCAGGTCGCGCCGATGAGCTTGACGCCGCGGGCGTGCGCCTGGTGGTAGGGCTTGGCGCCTTTGAAGCTCGGCAGGAACGAGTGGTGGATGTTGAGGATCTTGCCGGGCAGCTTGGCGCAGAAGTCCGAGGAGAGGATCTGCATGTATCGGGCGAGGACCACGGTGTCGATGTGCTCGGACTCGATGAGGTCGAGGATCCGCTGCTCCTGCGCGGCCTTCCCGTCCGGGCCGACGGGCAGGTAGTGGAACGGGACGCCGGAGGACGCGGCGAGGTCGGCCCAGTCGGGGTGGTTGGAGACGACGGCGGCGGCCTCGCCGTGCAGGGCGCCGATGCGGAAGCGGTACAGGAGGTCGTTGAGGCAGTGGCCCTGCTTGGAGGCCATGATGAGGACGCGCCGCTTGACGGCGCGGTCGTGGAGCTGCCAGTCCATGTCGAACTCGCGGGCGATCTCGGCGAAGCCCACGGCCAGTTCGTCCCGCTCGGCAGCGGTCATGAACTCCACTCGCATGAAGAAGCGACCGGAGGCGTGCTCGGAGAACTGCTGGGAGTCCTCGATGTTGGCGTCGCGGCGGGTCAGGAATCCCGAGACGGCGTACACGATGCCGAGACGGTCGGGGCACGAGAGCGTGAGCACGAACTGGCTGGTCATCCCACCAATGATACGGACGGGCCCGGTGAGGCGGCGACCCGCGTCGGCCGCCGGCGGGGGACGCCGCCGCGACGGCCGCTCGGCGCGCGGCGCGGGCCCGGGCGCGGCTGTCGAGCCGCGCCCGGGCCCGCCCGGTTCACGCTGTCGCTAGGCGCCGATGGCCGTGCTGGTCTGCTCGATGAACGCCGTGGTGGTCTCCTCCACGGTCGTCTGGTCGAACAGCAGGGTCTCGTACAGGCCCAGCATGATGTCGGCGACGCCGCCCGCGCCGACCGGCGGCACCGGCGGGCCCTCGGCCAGGTCGGGGGTGAGCGCGGCGATGAAGTCGGCGCTGAGCTTCTGGTCCGGCGTCAGCATCGGGAGGATCCGCTCCCGCTGCTCGATGTTCGAGGGCAGGCCCCGGTCGCCGAGCATGAGGTCGATCGACTCGTCGCTGTTGAGCAGGAAGTCCACGAGCTTCGCCGCGGCCGCCTGGTCCGAGGTGGTCCGGGCGACCGACCAGTACATGGCCGACTTGAGGTACATGCCCGGCTGGGTGCCCGCGGTCTCCCCGGGGATGCGCAGGAGCACCAGGTCGCCGCCGAGGACCTCCTGGATCGCGCCGACCTGGTTGGTCCAGTAGAACTCGGAGACGCCGGTGCCGGTGGCGAGCGGGGCCTGGTCCTGGCCGGCCGCGTAGCCCTCGACGATCCTGGTGGCGTCGGGGATCGCCCCGGCGTCGCGCAGGTCGACGACCATCTGCCACCACTCGTTCATGGTCGCCTCGGTGAACCCGAGCTTCCCGTCCGGCGTGTAGAGGCTCTCGCCCCGCTGGCGCGCGAACACGTTGAACAGCGACTCGTTGTTGAACGAGATGCCCGAGTTGCCGATCGCGTCGCCCGCGGCCGAGAGGTCGGTGGTCCACTGCGCGAAGTCGGCCCAGGTCCAGTTGAGGTCGTCGGGCATGGCCATGCCCGCCGCTTCCACCAGGACCGGGTTGACCATGAGCGTCAGCGAGTTCACGCCGGTGGCGATGCCGTAGGTCTTGCCGTCGAGCTGGCCGGTCGCGAGCGTGCCCTCTTCGATGTTGGACAGGTCCACGTCGAGGTCCTCGAACGCCATCAGGGCGTTCTTGTCGGCGTAGTCGCGGAGGTACCGCTCGTCCTGCTGCATGACGTCGGGGGCGTTGTTGCCCGAGACCGAGACGTTCAGGGCGTCCCAGTAGGCGTCGAACTCGTTCGGGCTGGGCTTGATCGTGATGCCCTCGTTGGCGGCGGTGAAGGCGTCGATGATCTGCTGGGTGTACTGGTGGCGCGGGTCCGAGCCCCACCACCAGAAGTCCAGCTCGCCGTCGCCTTCGTCGGACCCGCCGCCGTCGTTGCCGCAGGCCGCGAGGAGGGGTGCGGCCGCGGCACCGAAGATGCCGGCTTTCGCGAGCGCTCGCCTGGAGACGCCCGAGGGGTTGGATGACTGCATCGTCTTCGTCCTTTCAGGACTATGTGAGGGTTGGTTGCCGTGTTATTTGATGCCGGTGGTGGCGATGCCTCGCACGAGGTACCGCTGGCCGGCGAGGAAGAACCCGAAGATCGGGCCGAGTGCGACGATCGACATCGCGAACAGCGCGCCCCAGTTGGTCGTGCCCGTGGAGTCCATGAAGAGCCGCAGGGCCAGTGGCACGGTCTGGAGGTCGACGTCCCGCAGATAGATCAGCTGCGAGTAGAAATCGTTCCACGTCCAGATGAACGTGAAGATGGCGGTCGTCGCCAGCGCGGGCATGCACAGCGGCATGATGACGCGCAGGTAGGTGCCCCAGTAGCCGCAGCCGTCGATCGAGGCGGCCTCGTCGAGCTCCTTCGGGAGGCCCCGGATGAACTGGACCATGAGGAACACGAAGAACGCGTCCGTGGCCAGGAGCTTGGGGACGATGAGCGGCCAGAAGGTGTCGACCCAGCCGAGGTTGTTGAACAGGATGTACTGCGGGATGATCACGACGTGGATCGGCAGCATGATGGTGCCGAGCATGATCGCGAAGAGCATGCCGCGCATCGGGAAGCGGAGCCGCGCGAAGGCGTAGGCCGCCATCGAGCAGGACACCAGGTTGCCGATGATGGACCCGGCCACGATGACCATCGAGTTGAAGATGTACTTCTCGAACGGGTGCGGCAGGGCGTTCCAGCCCTCGGTGTAGTTGCTCCACTCCCAGGTCGAGGGGATGAGCCCGGGGTCGGAGAAGATCTCCTCGATGGGCTTGAAGCTGGCCGAGAGCATCCACAGCAGCGGATAGATCATGACCATCGCCGCCGCGGTGAGCAGCAGGTGGAAGACGAAGCGTCGGACGCCGACGGAGAGATGGCGCTCGCGGCCCTTGGACTTCGGGCGGGCGGGGGTCGGAGTCTCAGTCATTGTCGCCATAGAACACCCAGAATTTCGACATCAGGAAGTTGAGCGCGGTGAAGATCGCGATGATGGCCAGCAGGAGCCAGGCGATGGCCGAGGCGTAGCCCATGTTGAACTGGGTGAAGCCCTGGTCGTAGAGGTACAGCGTCAGGAACAGCGTGGAGTCGGCCGGGCCGCCTCTGCCGCCGGAGACGATGAACGCCTGGGTGAACGACTGGAACGAGTTGATGATCTGCAGGACGAAGTTGAAGAAGATGATCGGGGTCAGCAGCGGGATGGTGACGCTGAAGAACCGTCGCATGACCCCGGCGCCGTCGACCTTGGCCGCTTCGTAGTACATGGTCGGGATCTGCCGCAGGCCGGCGAGGAAGATGATCATCGGGGACCCGAAGGTCCACACGTGCAGGATGATCAGCGTCCCCAGGGCGTAGTCGGGGTGGGAGACCCAGCCCTCGCCCTGGATGCCGACGAGCGCGAGCAGCTGGTTCACCAGGCCCTCGGTGCCGAAGACCTGGCGCCACATGATCGCGATGGCGACCGAGGCGCCCAGGAGCGAGGGCAGGTAGAACACCGAGCGGTAGAAGGCCATGCCGCGCAGGCCCCGGTCCAGGATGATCGCGAGCAGGAGCGCGGCCGCGAGCTGGAGCGGGACGGACACGAACGTGTAGATCGCGGTGACCTTGATCGACTGGGCCAGGCGCGGGTCGTCGAGCATCTGCGCGTAGTTCTCCCCGCCGACCCATTCGCCGTAGCCGAGGCTGTAGTCGGTGAACGACAGGTAGAACGAGGCGATCATGGGGCCGATGGTGATGGCCAGGAGGCCGAGCAACCAGGGCGAGAGGAAGCTCAGGGCGGCCCACCGCTCGCGGGAGCGGATGGTGGTGCCGGTCTTCCCGCGAGCCCGGTTGGGGCTCGGCGAGGGTGCGGAGGCCGCGGGCTCGGGAGGGGCACCCGAGCTGCGCGGCTTCGGGCGCACCACAGCGACATCGTTGTCGGTCATAAGGTATTGGGACCTTTCGGAGGGGGTTGGCTCCTAGATCACATCAGGCTATGCAACCGCTTGCCCGATTGTCAATGGCTCAACTTAAATTCGTGGATATTGTTTGCATCGCCGTCCGACACCGGCCCCACAGATGAGCGAACACCTCTTCCGTCACTCCAGGCACGCGGAACGGCCCGCCCGGAGCGATCCGGGCGGGCCGCGGTTCCCCGGTGGTCAGACTCGAGCCGGTGACCGATCCTCAACGGCCGCAACGGAGTCGTCTGTCTCCTTGATGCCGTACTTCGAGTAGAGCTTGGCGAGGGGCCCCGGGACCCACCAGTTGGCGCGTCCGAGGAGGCGCATCGTGGCCGGGACGAGGAGCATCCGCACCACGGTCGCGTCGAGGAAGATCGCGATCGCCATGCCGAGGCCGATCATCTTCATGAAGGTGATGCCGCTGAAGGCGAACGCGCCCACCACCACGATGAGGATGGCCGCCGCGGCGGTGATGATCGAGCCGGTCGACTGCATGCCGCGCAGGACGGCGGTCCGGTTGTCGGCCCCCAGGTCCCACTCCTCGCGCACCCGCGAGAGGAGGAAGACCTCGTAGTCGGTGGCGAGCGCGAACAGCAGCGCGATCATGAGCAGCAGGTTGGACGGGTCGATGTAGCCCGAGGGCGTGAAGTCGAGCAGGCCCGACAGGTGGCCCTCCCCGAAGATCCACACCACGGCGCCGAGGGCGGCGCCGAGCGAGACGGCGTTCATCAGGACCGCCTTGATCGGCAGCACGATCGACCCGAAGGCGAGGAACAGCACGATCATGGTGACGATGACGATGTAGCCGAGCATGTACGGCAGGCCCTCGGCGATCGCGTCGAGCATGTCGACCCGGTCGGCCGCGCCGCCGGTGATGAAGAGGTCCGCGCCGTCGGCCTCGATGGCGCGGGCGTCCTCGATGAGCTCGCGGGCCTCGGCGCTGAAGGGGTCGAAGTCGTAGGCGACGTCGTAGAGGATCGCGTCCGCGGTCGGTTCGGCGGCGGGCCGCACGTCGTCCACGGCGTCGAGCGCCGCGAGTTCGGCGGCCACGCGGTCCCAGGCCTCCGGCTCGCCGGTGACCATGACCTGGAAGGTCTCCTCGCCGCCGCCGGGGAAGTCCTCGGCGAGGGTCTCGGTGACCACGCGGGACTCGGCGTCCGCGGGCATGTCGCGCTCGTCGACGCCGCCGAACTGCACGTCGAGGATCGGGCTGGCGAGCAGCGCCATGAACGCCAGGACCGGCAGCAGGACGAGGACGGGGCGGCGCATGACGCCGGCGGCGAGGGTGTGCCAGAAGCCGGTGTCGGTCTTCGGCGCCTTGTTGCGCCGCCAGGGCAGTCGGCCCTTGTCGACGCGGTGGCCGAGCAGGTAGAGGATCGCGGGGAGCGCCACGAGCGCCGAGAGCATGGCGACGCCGACGGCGGACATGACGCCGTAGGCGATGCCGTGCAGGAACGGCACGTCCACCAGCAGCAGGCCGACCATCGACAGGACGATGATGAGGCCCGAGACCATGACGGTGCGCCCGGCGGTGGCGACGGTGTGGAGCACGGCGCGGCGCTTGTCGCGGCCCGCCGCCAGCTCTTCCCTGAACCGGCGCAGCACGAACAGCGAGTAGTCGATGGACATGCCGAGGCCGATGATGGTGATGACGTTGGCCGCGAAGATCGAGACGTCGGTGAACTCGGTGATGACGCGGGTGATCGCGAAGCCGCCGAGGATCGACATGCCGCCGATGAGCAGCGGCAGCGAGGCGGCCACGAGGGCGCCGAAGACCACGATCATGATGAGCAGGAGGATCGGCATCGAGATCATCTCGGCGATCTCCAGGTCGTGCTGGACCTGCTCGTTGAGGTCGGCGAAGACGGCTGCGCCCCCGCCGAGGGTGACCTCGAGGTCGCCGGTGTCCCCGGCCTCCCGCAGCTGGGATTCGATCGTGTCGAAGACCTCGGCCTGCGCCTCGTCGGAGGATCCGGTGAGCGAGACGGCCGCGTAGGTCGCGTGCCCGTCCTCGGACACGAAGGTCGGCAGCCGGGTGTCGTAGTAGGAGAGGACGTTCTCCACCTCCTCGATCGCGGCGATGTCCGCGACGGCGCTCTGGACGGCGGCCGCGAAGGCCGGGTCGTCGGCCGTCATCGTCTCGGACTCGTACAGGACGACGACCTCGGCGCCGGTGGAGCCGAACTCCTCCTCGATCGCCGCGGCGTCGCGGACCGACTGCGCGTCCTGGGAGACGTAGCCGCCGTCGGTGAACTCGTCGAAGACCCCGAGACCCCACGTCGCGCCGATCGCGAACACTCCCAGGATCCCGACCACGATGAACCAGCGCGCTTTGATGACGGCGCGGCCTAGCAGGGAATACATATGGTTCTCCTCTTGCGGAGGCGGTGACCGCTGGTGCTTGAGGGCTGCCCGGCGGTAGGATGGTGACCGTTGATTAGTTGGTTAACGCCGTTCACTTTAATGAATGCCCATTATCGAGTCAACACCGTTAACTAAGTTGTAGTCTGAGGAGAGCAGTGACTTCGAACACCGCGGGTGGCCCGTCCCGTCGCGAACGGATGCGCGCCGAGACCATCGCCGAGATCAAGGCGAGCGCCAGGAGCCAGCTGCAGGAGCTGGGGCCCAGCGGGATCTCCCTGCGCGCGGTCGCCCGCGACGTCGGCGTCACGCCCGCGGCCCTCTACCGCTACTTCACCAGCCTCGACGCGCTCCTCCTCGACCTGTGCTGCGACCTCTACGACGAACTTATCGCCGCGACGCGGGCCGCGATGGACGCAGCGCCGCCCGAAGCGCACCTCGAACGGATGAAGGCCTGGGTGTGGGCCTTCCGCGCCTGGGCGGTGGGCAACCGCAGGGAGTTCGAGCTCATGATCAGCTATCCCGAGGACAACAGCGCGATGTCGATCTGCGCGGACCCGAAGGACCTCGAAGCCGGGGACCTCGACCCGGTCACTCTGAAGTCGATGGAGCACGCCCAGCTGTGCGGGCACGAGCTCGCCCGGTTCTACCAGCAGACCGAGGGCCAGGGCTTCGAGTTCGGCACGATCACGCTGCCCGAGATGTCCGAATCGCTCAAGCAGGAGCTCATCGAGAGCTGCTCCAGGATGATCATCGGCGAGCGGCTGCCGCTGTCGTGGGTCTTCGCGTTCACCTCGGCGTGGGTGCGCGTGTTCGGCCTGGTGACGATGGAGGCCTTCGGGTCCCTGCCGGTGCGGGACAACGTCGAGGAGTACTACAAGGCCCAGATCAAGTCCATGCTGAAGGACTTCGGCATGGAGGAGTGACCGGCCGGGCGGGGCCCGGCCGGACGCGTCCTACGAAGCGGCCCCGTCGGCGTTGGCGTTCAGGCGGTGCTCACGCGTCCTCCGCGCGAGCGCTCCTGCTGTATTCACGCCTCCTCCGCGCGAGCGCTCCTGATGTCGTGCCCGACGGAGGTCATGCACTTGCCGGAGCCCAGGTTCCACTTCCAGCCGTGCATCTGGCAGGTGAGGACCCCTTCCTCGACCTTGCCGAAGACCGAGAGGTCGGCCTTGAGGTGCGGGCAGCGGCGCTGGAACTGCCAGCCCTGCACGACGATGTCCTCGTCGTCGGGGCGCTGCTCGGCGTACCAGCCCTCGGCGTACTGGATCCGCTCCTCGGAGAGGCACTTGAAGAACGCGTAGACGTACTCGTTGTAC
Source organism: Glycomyces sp. TRM65418 (assembly GCF_019710475.1). Classification (GTDB taxonomy): domain Bacteria; phylum Actinomycetota; class Actinomycetes; order Mycobacteriales; family Micromonosporaceae; genus Glycomyces. The sequence goes on from NZ_JAJFAX010000001.1 coordinate 827,833, forward strand.
TGGCCGATGCGCGCGGCGGTGAACCGGCAGGACAGGAACAGCGAGTTGACCCAGTCGACCTCGCGGATGTGGAGCAGGTGCTCGATGAGGCGCCGCTCGGTGCGGAAGCGGTAGCGGACCTTGGCCCCGTCGTCGGGGTAGATCTTGCGCTCCAGGAAGTCGAAGACGATCGACTCGACGACCTCGTCCGAGTCGGGCGCGGTGAGGTCGAAGCGGACCGGGCCGCCGATACCGGTGGCGATGTGCTCGGCCGAGACCATGAGCGGCTCGATGCGCTCGCGCAGCGTCTGCAGGACGTCGATCTCCGGGTGGGACCAGGAGGCCTTCTCGGAGGCGATGCGCGGCTGCATCCGCTCCTTGTACTCGTCCAGGTGCTGCTTCTTGTTCGCGAACCATTCCCGCAGGTCGTCCACGGGGTGCTCGACCGAGGCCGTGCCGTCGGCGCTGACCTCGGCCACCGAGCCGGGCAGCAGGATGATGTTCTTGTCGCGCCCCTGCTCCTCCAGCCAGTCGACATAGGACATCTGGTCGGGGAAGATGTTGCCCTCGTCGCCGAAGACGTCGTTGAACTGGTAGAGCGCGTCGTCGAGGAAGCAGGGCGGGCCGGCGATCGGGAAGACCCAGTCGCCCTTGACGTCGTCGATGTACCGCAGCGAGCGGTCGAAGCCGCGTTCGCGCTTCTGCTTCCCGAAGGCGCGCTTGGCGTTGTCGGGGAGCTCGTAGACCATCGGGAACCAGATCGCGCCGGAGAACTGGAGCAGGTGGGCGTGGATCTTGCCGTGCTGGAGGAACACGCCCATGTCGGTGGGGCGGGCGTCGTTCTGGTTGAGCAGGCGGGTGCCGTCGGCGTCCTCGACCCAGAGCGAGGAGTCGCCGATGGGGCCGTCGGTGGGGCTGGTGAGCGCCTGGATCATGACCTTGACGCCGCCGGGGAGTTCCACGATCTCCTCGGAGACGGTCTTGATGAACTTGTGGAAGCCCAGGGCCCGCAGCTCCGTCTCCAGCTCCGCGGTGGGGTACTCGGGCAGCAGGACGGTGGTGTCCTTGCTGATGTGCTTCGTGAGGTTCTCCTCGTCGAAGTGGTCCCGGTGCAGGTGCGAGACGTAGAGGTAGTCGGCCTGGCCGAGGGTGTCCCAGTCGAGCCGGGAGTTGTCGGGGAAGGGGAACCAGGAGGCGAAGTAAGCGGGGTTCACCCAGGGGTCGCAGAGGATCGACCCCGCTGCGGTCTCGATGAACATGCTGGCGTGGCCAGTACCGGTGATTCGCACAGTGACCCTTCCGAAGGCAGAGGACGACGACTGTTCACTCTACAAGTCACAGCGTGGACGGGGCCGGGACGTTCGCCCTTGTGGCGTGGGAGACTGTCTCCGATCAACGGAGAGGTTGGAGGAACCCACATGGCTGCCGAAGAGCAGATTCTCTCGCCCGATCAGCGCAAGCCCACCAGCCGCAAGGCCCTGTACACCGCGCTGAGCGTCGCGATCGTCATCAACTTGGCGTACCTGTTCGGCAACCACCAGGGCTGGGTCGAGGACGTCTTCATCGGCATCACCGTGGTGGTGCTCCTCGGCATCATCGTCTCCGACGCCTGGCTCCGCAAGAGGGGCCTGCGCTAGGCCGGGCTCCAGCGCCCCAGAACGTTCATGGGACCGGCTGCGATGCAGCCGGTCCCGTCGTCCTCCCCGTGACGCGAAGGAGGCGGGACCGCTGTCGCGGTCCCGCCTCCTCGTCCGTCGGTTGCGGCGGCTAGCGCATCATCCCGCGGCGGGCGAACATCTCGCGCACCTCGCGCAGCGCCGAGTCGACTTCGGCCTCGAAGTAGCCGCCCTGGACCAGCGAGAACTGGCTCGTGTCGAGTTCGCGGTCCGAGAGCGGGACCGGGTTGCGGCCGGTCATCGCCGCGGAGACCGCGTCGAACATCTGGTCCACCTGGCTCGGGTCGTAGCCGGAGCCGAAGCGCCGCGGCTGGAAGGCCCGGCGCATCTGCTCCAGGCGCTGCACGTCCTCCGGGGTGAACGGCGAGTCGGACGCCCGCATCTCGGTCGTCATCTCCTCGCGGCCGTGGCGGCCGGGGGCCTCGAACGCGCCTCGCCCCTCGTAGGGGTTGCGGCGGCCGAAGTCGGGCGGTGTGGCCGCCCCGCGCGGGGCGGGTTGGCCGAACGCCGGATCGGGCCCGGGTCCGGGCGCGAAGCCGTTGTCGGCGGGGCCGGGCGGCGGTGTGGGAGGACCGCCGAAGCCGCCGCCGGGTTCGTGCTGCTGCCCGCGGTCGAAGCCCTGCTGCGGCACGGGCGGACTGGGCGCGGCCGCGCGGCGGCCGTAACCGGTGTCCTCCTGCTGCTGGCCGAATCCCTGACCGTAGTCGCGGCCGCGCTGGGTCCCGTAAGGCTCGGGCTGCGGCGGCTCGGGGCGGCTCATCGGGCCCTGGCCCATGCCCGGCACGAGGTTCTGCGGGATGGCCTGGGTCGGCGCCGCGGGCGGCATCGGCTCGGGCTCGGGCTGGCTGTAGCGCCCCGCCTGCGGCACCGAGCCGCTCGGCGGACCCTGGTGGCCGCCCTGCGGGGGCGGCTGCGGCGTCGCGCGGCGGCTGCCGGTGTCGCTGAACTCGTCGTCGTACGCCGCGCCGAACCCGGGGGCGGGATCGGGCGCGGACCGGCGGCCTTGACTCTGCCCGTACACGCCGGGCGCGTCGTTGGGGCCGTACCCGCCGGGGCCCTCGTTCGGACCGTACCCGCCGGGAGCCTCCTTCGGCGTGAAGCCGGGGCGGCGCGGGTCGGACTGGACGGGCAGCTGCTCGGTGGCGCCGTGGGGCGTGGGCCCGGCCTGCGGGCCGTCGTGCATCGGCATCCCGGTGCGCGGGCCCGGCTGCGCCGGCGGCGCGAACTCCCCGCGGACCGGTTCGGGACCGCGCGGGTTGCCGTACTCGTTCTCAGGAGCACGAGGGCCGCCGTACTCGCTGCCGTAGACGGCCGGTTCCGGGGCGCCCCCGCGCGGACCGAAGCCGCCGCCGTTGGGGTTGCGGGGGGCGCTGAACTCGCCTTGGCCCGGTCCGAACTCGTCCCGGGGAGACCCGAACTCGTTCTGCGGCGGACCGAAGTCGCCCTGTCCGGGACCGAACTCGCCGGGGCCGCCGCGACCGTAGTCCTGGCCGCCGCCGCTGCGTCCGGCGCCGTTGCGCTGCGCGAACGGGTCGTCGTAGTCGTCGCCGGGCGGGCCGGCGAGGAAGCCGAAGCCCTCGTCGTCGTCGCCGCGCAGGTCGCCGAAGCCCTCGTTGTCCGGAGGAGGGGGGGCCGCCGCGCGGGCGGCGCGTCCGCGGCCGACCGGCTCGGGAGCGGGCGGCGGCGGGGCCATCTCGCGGGCGGCCATCAGATCGTGTGCGGGGATCGCCTGCGTCGCAGCGGGAATGACCTGCGTCGCCTGGGCTTCGGGGGCGCGCCGGGCACCGACGGCCTGCGCCGGGGGCTCGTCGTAGTTGCGGCCGCCCATCGGAGCGCCGGGTCCCGTCGCGTCGGGTTTGCCGTAGTCGGGAGCGGGGGCGGTGCCGAGAACGCCGCGCTCCTCGAGCTCGGCGAGCTGACGCGCGACCCGGTCGAGGTAGACGTCCACCTGCCACTCGTCGTAGCCGCCGAAGCGGACTCTGAAGACGACGTCGTCGACCTCGTCGGCCGACACGGGGCTGCCCACCGGCTCGCCGGCGAGCGTCGCCTCCACGCGGTCCAGGAACGCGTCGACTTCGTCGACCTTGTAGCCCCGGCTCAACGCCCGGCGCCGGAACCGGTCACCATGACTCGCCACTACCAAGCCACCCTTCTCCGCCTAATCCGCAGCGCCGGCGGCGCCGAGCGTCTTCGCTCCGGCGCGGCCGGGCGTGCCGGCCTCCCGGACCGAAGCGGCCAGCTGCCCGCAGGCGCCGTCGATCTCTTGGCCGCGCGTATCGCGCACCGTCGTGGACACACCCGCGGCACGCAGCCGCCGTACGAACTCCGCCTCAACCGGCTTGGGACTGGCGTCCCAGCGGCTCCCCGGCGTGGGGTTCAGAGGGATCAGATTCACGTGGACGAGTTTGCCCGCGAGCAGCTTCCCGAGGAGGTCCGCACGCCAGGGCTGGTCGTTCACATCCCTGATCATCGCGTACTCGATCGAAACACGACGTTTCGTCACCCGAGCGTACTCCCAGGCCGCCTCCAAGACCTCGGCGACCTTCCAGCGGGTGTTGATGGGGACGAGCTCGTCGCGCAGCTCGTCGTCGGGGGCGTGGAGCGAGACCGCCAGCGTCACCGGCAGGCCTTCCTCCGAGAGCTTCTTGATGGTGGGCACCAGCCCGACCGTGGAAACGGTGACGTTGCGGGCCGAGAGGCCGATCCCGTCGGGCACCGGAGCCGTGATGAGGTGCAGGGCGCTCTTGAGCCGGGCCCAGTTCGCCAGCGGCTCGCCCATGCCCATGAACACGATGTTGGACAGCCGCCCCAGGCCGCGTTCGGTCGCGAGGCGGGCCGCGGCGACCACCTGGTCGACGATCTCGGCGGTGGTGAGGTTGCGGTCGAGGCCGCCCTGGCCGGTGGCGCAGAACGGGCAGGCCATGCCGCAGCCGGCCTGGGAGGAGACGCAGGCGGTCACCCGGTCGGGGTAGGCCATGATGACGCTCTCGACGAGCGCGCCGTCGTAGAGGCGCCAGACGGCCTTGACGGTGCGGCCGTCGTCGCACGAGTCGACGCGGACCGGGCTGAGGAGCCGCGGGAGCAGCGCCTCGCCGATGGCCTCGCGGGAGGCGGCCGGAAGGTCGGTCATGAGCGACGCGTCGCCGACGTGGCGGCCGAAGTACTGCTGGCGCAGTTGCTTGGCGCGGAAGGCGGGCTGCCCGATCTCGGAGAGGACGGATTGGCACCCGGCCAGGTCGAGATCGGCGAGGTGTCGCGGCGCGGCCTTGCGGGGGCGCGGTTCGGTCAACGTGAGTGCTACAGACATGTCACGACCTAGTCTCGCATGACAGGACCGGAACCCGCCAACCCTGGATCATGGAATTCACCCCGACCCTCCTTCAACGGATACACCAATCAGGACGCATCACCCGAGCAGATAGCGGAACCACACGTAAGCCACGGGCGCGACCATGAGGATCGAGTCGAGCCGGTCCATGACCCCGCCGTGTCCGGGGATGATATTGCTCATGTCCTTGATGCCGAGGTCCCGTTTCAGCAACGAGACGGACAGGTCCCCCAACGTAGCGGCCAGGGCCACGCACACGCCGAACGCCACGCCCAGCGGGAAGGGGACGCCGAAGAAGAACCAGAGCGTCACCGAGCCGCCGAGGGCGGCGGCCGCGACCGAGCCGCCCAGGCCCTCCCAGGACTTCTTGGGGCTGATGCGCGGCGTCATCGGGTGCCGGCCGATGAGGACCCCGGCGGCGTAGCCGCCGGTGTCGGAGCACACCACGGCGAACAGCGCGATGAGGACCTGCGCGGCGGCGCCGTCGATGAGGCGGGCCGAGCCGTTCTCGGAGGTCGCCAGGAGCATGATGAACCCGGCCAGGAACGGGACCTGGAGGAGCACCAGGGCGGCCGCCGACACGTCGGTGCGGTAGTCGGTGGCGCCTTCGGAGAGCCGCCACACGAACAGGGCGGCCACGCCGACGGCGGTGCCGAGCAGGAGGCCGGTGGCGCCGCCGAACCAGGCGAGGACCACGATGAGGACGCCGGCCGCCGCCAGCGGGAACACGGGGACGTTCTTGCCGCCCTTGCGCATCGCGGTGCCGGTCTCCCAGCAGGCGACGGCCACGCCGACGACGGCCACGCCGAGGAAGGCGACGGGTTCGAAGAGGAGGGAGGCCAGGACGACCGCGGCCATGCCGAGCCCGACGCCGATGGCGACGGGCAGGTTCCGGCCGGCCTTGGGCTTCCGGTCCTCGGGGCCGGGCTCGGCGGCGCCGGGCCCTCGCCCCTCCGGAGACGGTCGGGGGCGACGGCCGGTCGAACCGTCGGGGAGCGCGCTCATCAGATTTCGAGCAACTCGGACTCTTTGGAGCTCACGAGCTCGTCGACGATGCCGGTGAAGCGGCCGGTGAGGTCGTCGAGTTCCTTCTCGCCCGAGCGGCCCTCGTCCTCGGAGACCTCGCCGTCCTTGACGGCCTTGCCGATCTCGTCCTTGGCCTTGCGGCGGACGTTGCGGATGGCGATCTTGGCGTCCTCGCCCTTGGTGCGGGCCACCTTGATCATCTCGCGGCGGCGCTCCTCGGTCATCGGGGGCAGGTTCAGCCGGAGCTGGGTGCCCTCGTTGGAGGGGTTGACGCCGAGGTTCGAGTTGCGGATCGCGTCCTCGATGTCCTTCATCTGGGAGGCGTCGAAGGGCTTGACGATGACCATGCGCGGCTCGGGGATCGTGATCGAGGCGACCTGCGGCACCGGAGTGGGGGCCCCGTAGTAGTCGACGGTGATCCGGTTGAACATGGCGGAGGAGGCGCGGCCGGTGCGGATGGCGGCGAATTCCTCTTTGGCGTGCTCGATGGCCCGCTCCATCTTCTCCTCGGCTTCGAGGAGGGCGTCGTCAATCACGGCTTTCTCACATTCTCTCGCGGCCTGACAGCACTTCTGACCGTACCGTCCCGCTGTCGGTCCTCGGTGGCGTGGATGTCCTCGAGTGCGGCCTGGTCCGCGGCCGCGGGCGAGCTCAGGCGTCGGCGGCGTGGATGAGGGTGCCGAGCTGCTCGCCGACGAGGGCGCGGCGCAGGTTGCCGTCGTCGTCGGCGCCGAACACGAGCATCGGCAGGCTGTTGTCCTTGCAGAGGCTGAAGGCCGCCTGGTCGACGACCATGAGTTCGCGCTTGAGGGCCTCGTCGAAGGTGATGTCGTCGAGGCGCTGCGCGTCGGGGTCGGACTTGGGGTCGGCGGTGTAGACCGCGTCGACGCCGTTCTTGCTGACGAGGACGACCTGCGCGCCGATCTCCAGGGCGCGCTGGGCGGCGACGGTGTCGGTGGAGAAGTACGGCATGCCGGCGCCGGCGCCGAAGATGACGACGCGGCCCTTCTCGAGGTGGCGGATGGCCCGCAGCGGCAGGTAGGCCTCGGCGACCTGGGCCATGGCGATGGCGGTCTGGACGCGGGTGTCGACGCCTTCCTTCTCCAGGAAGTCCTGGAGGGCGAGGCAGTTCATGACGGTGCCGAGCATGCCCATGTAGTCGGCGCGGGCGCGGTCCATGCCGCGGCGCTGGAGTTCGGCGCCGCGGAAGAAGTTGCCGCCGCCGACGACTACCGCCACTTGGACGCCCTCGGCCACGCCGGCCGCGATCTGGCGGGCGACGCCCTGGACGACGTCGGGGTCGACGCCGACGGACCCGCCGCCGAAGGACTCCCCGGACAGTTTCAGCACGACCCGGCGGTAGTTGGCTTCACTCATGGCACTCCCCTGCTCTGACGGACCCCTTGACGGCTTGCCGCCGACCCTACTGCTCGCACCCGGCAGCGCTTGCGACACGGTGCTTTCGACGGGCATGGAACGGGGCGGCGGCCTGCGCCGCCGCCCCTTCCCTGCTTACGGCTGGAGCCAGTGTAGTCCGCGTCTGCGGACCGCTCGCTACTCCTGGCCGACTTCGAAGCGGATGAAGCCGGTGACCTCGGTGCCCGCCTCGGCGAGGACCTGCTTCACGGTCTTCTTGTTGTCGATGACCGAGTTCTGCTCGAGCAGGACGAAGTCGCGGTAGTAGGCGTTGACCTTGCCTTCCACGATCTTGTCCCAGGCGCGCTCGGGCTTGCCCTCTTCCTTGGCCTGCTCCAGGGCGACGCGCTTCTCGGCCTCGACGGTCTCCGAGGGGACCTCTTCGCGGGCGAGGAACTTCGGGCGCATCGCGGCGGCCTGCATGCCGACCTGGCGGGCGGACTCGGCGTCACCGGTGTAGGCGACGAGGACGCCGACGGCCGGCGGGAGGTCGGCGGCCTTGCGGTGCATGTAGACCGCGACGTCGCCTTCGAGCGAGCCGACGCGGCCGACGGCGAGCTTCTCGCCGAGCTTGACCGACTCCTCCTGGACGACCTCGGCGACGGACTTGCCGTCGAGCTCGGCCTTGGCGAAGGCCTCGGCGTCCGCGGGGCGGACCTCGTCGGCCAGCTCGACCAGGGTCTGGGCGAGCTCGATGAACGCGCCGTTCTTGGCGACGAAGTCGGTCTCGCACAGCAGCTCGAGCAGCGTGTTGCCGGACTGGGCGACCAGGCCCTGGGCGGTGGTGCGCTCGGCGCGCTTGCCCACGTCCTTGGCGCCCTTGATGCGAAGGGCCTCAAGGGCGGCATCGTAGTCGCCGTCCGCCTCTTCGAGGGCCTTCTTGACGTCCATCATCCCGGAGCCGGTGGCTTCCCGGAGCTTCTTGACGTCAGCCATCGTGAAGTTGGCCATTGCTCCCCTTCTTACTTCTCGTCTTCGACGGTCTTCTCGCCGGACGGCTCGACGACCTTCACGGAGTCTTCGGTGTTCTCGGCCGAGAGGAGGTCCTTCTCCCAGTCGGCGAGGGGCTCGCCCTCGCCCTTCTCGACCTGGCCGCCGGAGCGGGCCATGAGACCTTCGGCGGCGCCGTCGGCGATGACCTTGGTCAGCAGGGCGACGGAGCGGATCGCGTCGTCGTTGCCGGGGATCGGGAAGTCGACCTCGTCGGGGTCGCAGTTGGTGTCGAGGATCGCGACGACGGGGATGCCGAGCTTGCGGGCCTCGTCGACGGCGATGTGCTCCTTCTTGGTGTCCACAATCCAGATCGCGGCCGGGGTCTTCTCCATGTCGCGGAGGCCGCCGAGCGTGCGCTCGAGCTTGTCCTTCTCGCGCATGAGCTGGAGCATTTCCTTCTTGGTGCGGTTGGCCGCACCGTTGGCCTCGATGATCTCCAGTTCCTTGAGGCGCATGAGGCGCTTCTGGATGGTCTGGAAGTTGGTGAGCATGCCGCCGAGCCAGCGGTGGTTCACGAAGGGCATCCCGACGCGCTGGGCCTGCTCGGCCACCGCTTCCTGGGCCTGCTTCTTGGTGCCCACGAACAGGACCTCGCCGCCTTCGGCCACGACGTTCTTGACGAAGTCGTGGGCCTTGGCCGCGTAGTCGACCGTCTGGCGCAGGTCGATGACGTAGATGCCGTTGCGGTCGGTGAGGATGAACCGCTTCATCTTCGGGTTCCACCGACGGGTCTGGTGGCCGAAGTGCACGCCGCTCTCGAGCAGCTGCCTCATGGTGACAACCGGCACGGTTGTGTTCCTTTCGTTCCCTGGTTCATTCGCGGGAACCGCCCGAAGTCCGGGCGACCCGCGCCTGGCGCCCACCTCTGACGATCTGCAACCGGGAAATCCCGGACCTGGGAGATCGCGAGGGCCGGACCGCGCCGTCGCAGCGCGCCGTGAAGGAGCGAGCGATGGAGGTCGGGCCGCGGCGAGCGCGCGAAGTCGGTTCGGCGCACGAGGGCGCCGTACCGCTCCGATCAGTGTACTTGGAGCAGTGGGCGCACCACGAACGCGGTGGACGGCAGTGACTGAGGCAATCCGAGGCCGCGAAGGCGCAAGCCGACAGAAATACTCAAAAAGATTAATACGATCACATACGTCTACACAGGTGGAGACCACGCGAACGAAGTTATCCACAGGCGCCGAACTTTTTCTTGTCGGAACCGGGCGCCGGCGTCAGCATTGAGTCATGCGACAACTACACAACGCAATGGTCCTCGGTCTCATCACCGCATCGCTCCTGGCCGCCACGGCGATCCTCACCCCGACCCTCGCCGAAGCCGGACCTCCCGGCCCGCCGATCACCCTCCACGATGCCGCAGGCCTCGCCGCAGCGGCCGTGGCGGACCGGGCCCCCGCCGAAACCGACACAGGACCATCGGCGGCCTCCGGGTCCTGGAGGTCTCCGGTCGGCAGCCTGGACCTCCTCACCCGCTTCGACCCTCCGCCCCAACGCTGGCTGCCGGGCCATCGCGGGATCGACCTGGCCGCGAGCGCGGACCTCCCGGTCACCGCCGCGGGCGCCGGCACGGTGGTCTTCGCAGACGACCTCGCCGGGCGCGACGTGATCAGCATCGTCCATGCGAACGGCCTGCGCACCACCTACGAACCGGTCCGACCGCTGGTCGCCGCGGGCGACACCGTGACCGCAGGCCAGACCATCGGGCACCTCCGGCCCGGCCACGCCTCCTGTCCCGAGGCGCTCTGCCTCCACTTGGGCCTCAAGCGGGGCCCGCTCTACCTCGACCCGATGCTGCTCTTCGGATCGGGGAAAGTCCGCCTCCTCCCCCGTCCGGGCCATCCCGGCCGGGCGGCCGACCGCGCCGAGGCGGCGCCCTCGACGGCCGGCGACCGTCCGGCACTCCCAGCGGCGCACCTCGCTCGCGACCGCCAAGGGCCCGGCGACGCCGTGGAAGCGCCCCGAGCGGCGGTCGTCCTCGGCAACACGACCACCGGGGCCGCGACTCGCACTCAGGAGCGGCCGTGAACCGCCCGTCCGCAATCGCCTCGTCCGAACCGCGGGCGACGCCGACCGCCGGCCCACCGACAGCACCCGGGCCCGGCGTGCACCTCCGGCGGCTCAGCCCGCACCAGCTCGGCCGGCTCGGCGAGCAGCTGGCCGCCGCGCACCTCCAGCGCCACCGGATGCAGCTCCTCGCCCGCAACTGGCGACACCGCCTCGGCGAACTCGACCTCATCGCGCGGGCCGCCGACACCGTCGTCTTCTGCGAGGTCAAGACCCGCCGCTCCCGCCGCCACGGCGGCTCGCTGGGCGCGGTCGACGGCGAGAAGCTCCACCGCGTCGAACGCCTCGCCCGCGCCTGGCTGAAGGAACACTGCCGGACCGACCAACCGTGGCGGATCGACCGCCTCGCCCTCACGGTCACCGGCCCGCAGCGCCTCGAACTCGAACACCACCGGGGGAACCGCCATGGGTTACGCGCGCACCAACACCGTCTGCATGATCGGCGCGACCGCCGTCGCGGTCACGGTCGAGGCCTCGGTCTTCAAATCCTCCGCGAAGGGAGCGGACACGGTCCGCATGTCGGGGCTCCCCGACAACGTCGTCAGCCAGGCCCAGACCAGGGTGCGATCCGCAATGGCCAACTCCGCGTTGCGCTTCCCGGACAAGTCCGTGACCGTCAACTTCGCGCCGGCGTCGGTCCCGACCACCGGATCGGCCGCCGACCTCGCGCTGGCCCTGACCATCATGTGCGCCGACGACACCCTGCCGACAGAGCGGCTGGGCGACACGGTCCTGCTGGCGGAGCTCGGCCTCGACGGCGGCCTCCGACCGGTGCCGGGCACACTGCCCGCGCTCATGGAGGCTCGGAAGTGCGGTTTGCGGACGGCGATCGTCTCCCCGGAGAACGCCGACGAAGCGTCGATGGTGGAGGACCTGACCGTCTACGCGCCGCGCGATCTCGCGACGCTCGTCGCCTGGCTGTTCGGGCAGGCCCCGTTGGACCCGGTGGTGCGATCGGCGCCGCCGGATCCACCGCCGCTGCCCGACCTCGCCGACGTCCGCGGTCAGCCGATGGCCCGGCGCGCCCTGGAGATCGTCGCGGCAGGCGGGCATCACCTGCTGCTCGTCGGTCCCCCGGGCGCGGGGAAGACCATGTTGGCCGAACGGCTGCCGTCGATCCTGCCTCCGCTGTCCGACGCGGAGGCGGTGGAGGTGACTTCGCTCCATTCACTGCGGGGCCGCTTCTCCGGAGGTGCGGCGACGCTCCTCCGCCATGCGCCGTTCGAAGCCCCGCATCACTCGACGACCATGCAGGCCCTGGTGGGCGGCGGCCATGGCCACGTCGGTCCGGGCTCGCTGGCGCTGGCGCACCGAGGCGTGCTCTTCATCGACGAGGCACCCGAATGGCGCCGGACGGTGCTCGACTCGCTGCGGCAGCCGCTGGAGTGCGGCGAGGTGCGGATCCGGCGCGCGAACACCTCGATCCGCTACCCGGCCAAGGTGATTCTGGTGCTGGCGGCGAATCCGTGTCCGTGCGCGCCGAACAAGCCGCACGACTGCACCTGCACGCCGCAGGTGAAGCGGAGTTATCTGCCGCGGATTTCGCGGCCGTTGATGGACCGGATCGATCTGCGCGTGCACCTGCCCGCCGTACCGCCCTCGGCGATCTTGGCCGAGGTCGCCGAAGCCGAGCCGTCCGAGCCGGTGGCGAAACGCGTCGCCAGGGCCAGGGAGGCGGCGGCGGCCAGATGGGCCGAGGCGGGCGAGCAGTGGCAGTGCAACAGCGAGGTGCCGGGGCCGGCGCTCCGGTCCGGACGGTGGCGGCTGCCGCCGCCGGTGAGGAAGAGCGTGGACGGACTGCTGATGAAGGAACGCATCACGGCGCGGGGTTACGACCGGGTGCTGAAGCTCGCGTGGACGATCGCGGACCTGCGGGAGCACGACGTCCCGACTGCGGCAGACGTGACGGCCGCGAGCGAACTGCGCCTGGGCTACAGCCTGAGCTGAGGAGGGCGGGCCGACAGGAGGCGAGGGCCACGGCGCGACACCGACACCGACACCGACACCGACACCGACACCGACACCGACACCGACACCGACACCGACACCGACACCGACACCGACACCGACACCGACACCGACACCGACACCGACGAAGGATCCCGCCCGGCTCCGCTGGAACCAGCGGAATCCCAGGTGAGATCGACCACCGCCGGCACTACGACCGTGGGCGATGCCGCCCGAGGAGGACCCGTGACCGACCTGCCCGACGATCCCCGCCTCGCCCTCATGCTCCTGTCCTCGATGGTCGAGCCGGGCGACGCCGAACTCGACGACCTGATCGACGAGAGCGGTCCGATCGAGACCGTCAAACGTCTCTGGGAAGGCGACGTTCCCGACCGCCTCCGACGCCTCACGAGCGCGGCGGTGGCGTGCACTCACGATCCCGCCGATCGGGCGGCGCAGATCGCTTCGGCGACCGAGGCCTGCGGCGCGCGGGTCCTGATACCCGGCGATCCGGATTGGCCCGATCAGCTCCGAGACCTCCTGCTCGTCTGCGACGCCGACGAACCGCATGTGCGGCCGCCGCGTTGCCTGTGGGTCCGAGGCCGTCAGCGCCTGTCGCGACTGTGCCGCCGCTCGGTCGCCATCGTGGGTTCCCGTGCGGCGAGCGAGTACGGCCAGCATCTTGCCGACGATCTCGCGGCCGATCTGACCGAAGCGGGCTGGACCATCGTGTCCGGCGGCGCCTTCGGCATCGACCGGGCCGCGCATCTGGGCGCGCTGGCGCGAGGCGGCGCAACGGTCTCGGTCCTGGCGTGCGGCGTCGAGGAGCCCTATCCGAAGGGGAACCGCTCGATGTTCGATCTCATCGTCGAGAAGGGCCTCCTCGTGAGCGAATGGCCGCCGGGTTCCACCGTCATGAAGCATCGCTTCCTCACGAGGAATCGCGTCATCGCCGCGTTGACGGCCGGCACGGTGGTCATCGAGGCCGCCTGCCGCTCCGGAGCCCGCAACACCGCCCGCCATGCGGCCGAGCTGGGCCGGGTCCTCATGTTCACGCCGGGACCGGTCACCTCTTCGATGTCGGTGGGCGTCCATCAGCTGGCAAGGGAGCCGTGGGAAGCCCGGTTGGTGACCCGGGCCGAGGAGGTCATCGAGGATCTCACCGGCATCGGCGGTCCGCTCGCGACCCCGCCGCCGCCCCATCGCCGACCCTTCGATCGCTTGACGGAAGTCGAAGCCCGCCTGGTCGAAGCGCTGCCGAGGGGCTACGTGGTCGAGACCGACCGCCTGGCGGCAGCGGCCGGCGTCCCGGCGGCGACCGCCGCGGAGACGCTCGAACGCCTCCGAAGCATCGGCTGGGTCGACCGCATCGACGACCGCTGGCGACTGGCGAGAGGAGGCCGATGCTGACCGGATCCCGAGCCCGCCGCCTTCGGGAGCGGCGTGCTGGGTCCGGCGGATCGCGGTGGCCGGGAGCGTCGGTCTCGGTCGATAGGTTGGCGGCATGAACCGCGAACTCAGGCTCGAGCCCGTCACGCCGGACAACGTCGAGCAGGCCTTGGAGATCAAGGTCGCTCCCGAGCAAGCAGCGTTCGTGGCCCCGGTCGCGCATTCGCTGGCCGAGGCGTACGCCTCCTACAAGACGGCGTGGCCGCGCTTGGTGTACGCCGGCGACCGGCCGGTCGCCTTCGTGATGGGGGGCTTCGATCCGGATGCCGAAATCGAGTGCTTTCGCTGCGGCATCTGGCGGCTCAACGTCGATGCCGGAAGCCAAGGGCTCGGCTACGGCCGCCTCGCCGTCGAGTCCGTGTTGGAGGAGGCGCGGCGGCGCGGATCGACCCGGGCGACCGTGCTGTGGAAGCCCGGCGCGAACGGTCCCGAGGGCTTCTACCGCCGAATGGGGTTCGAACCGACCGGGCAGGAGTTCGCCGGTCAGATCGTCGGAGCGATCGCGCTCGGCTGATGGATTCCCCCGAACCGAGGCTCGGGGCGCGATCGGGCGCGAGCGGTCGCGCCGAAACGTCCCGGTTCAGCAGGCCGCCGGGTTGAGGCCGGTCGGGTAGTCGACGGTGACCATGCGGGGGTGTTCGAGTTCGCCCCGCGGGGCCCAGCATTCGTAGACGCCGCGTTCCACGCAAGTCGCGTCGGTGGCCATGATCGCCTCGATGTCCGGCTGGCACAGGCGCACCCGCACCCAGTCCTCGTTCCGGCCCAGCGCGAGCACGTCCATGTCCCGCCAGCGCGCCCGCGTGTAGAAGCGCTGCGGGCGGGTCACCGGACTGCGGCTGGTGGCGCCGCGGGCGTAGACGCTGAACCCGTGGCCCGGGTCGGCCGTCACCGGGACGCGTTCGCCTTCGTGGTCCCCTATCAGTCCTGCGTGGACGGAGGGGTTCGTCCGGAACAGCGCCCGTCCGGTCTCCAGGCCGGGGATGCGGTTCACGAGGTCGCGGTGCCGGGCCCCGGCCATGCGGTTCCACACGTTCGTCTGCGGTTGGTACTGGAACAGCGCGATCTCCGCGCCGTCCGGTGTGTACGCGAGGATCTCGGCGCGGGCGGTCAGCGGCAGGTCGGCGAAGTCCGCGGTCACGAATTCGGGGATGAGGTGCGTGCCGCTGGGCAGGAACCCGGTCCCCAGGATCATGGACCCGCGCCGCTCGCGTCCGGGGATGCCGACGAGGCCGGGGAAGTTGGCGGCCTCGGTGCTGGTGTAGTCGCAGGCGCAGATGGCCTTCCAGCGGAGCGCGAATGCGGTGTCGCGCGCGTCGTCGGGGTCGCCGGAGAGGACCACTCGGGCTTCGGGGGTGCGCAGGTGCGCGACGTCGAACTCGCGGAAGCACACGCCGCTGACCAGCGGCCCGGTGGTGAGCTGCCGGGCGACCTGGTGGCGGCTGAGCGGCTTGATCATGCGGGTGCCGGTGGTGACGAACGCGGTGGCGCGCACGGCCGAGACGAGCGCGCGCTCGGTGGGGCCGATGCGCGGGTTCTGGCTGTATTGGTGCACAGTGGTGGCGTCGGCCCCGGGCATGACCGGGACCGACAGCGGCGCGACGCCGGCCAGCAGCAGTTCCCCGCCGGTGCTGCTCACTTCGGAGGCGTGCACGTAGCGGTGGAAGCTGTTGCCGTTGGGCTGGAACCCGTCTTCGCGGGTGTCCGAGTACAGCTCGAATGCGGCGCCTCCGGCGATCGCACGCGCACGGTATCGCCTGTCATGCCAGACGATCTCGGTGGTGCCGGCCTGCGCGGCTGGTGGGGCCTGCATGACTGAGAGTGTACGGAGACGGGTGAACAATTCGGTGAACCGAAGGTGAACACACGCGGATCCGGGGGCCGGGAGCTGGGCTCACACCGTCTCGGTGACCTTTTTGAGACCTCTTGGAGCGTCGGGGTTCTCGCCGCGCTCGATTGCCAGATGAAGTGCGAGTCGTTGCAGCGGAAGGATGTCGAGGAGCGCGGCGTGGCGTTCGTCGACGGAGGGGGTGGCGAGCCGGGCGGTCTGGCCCGGAACGTCGGCGGCGCCGACGATGACCACGTCGGCGCGCTGCTTGCCCAGTTGCGTGAGGACGTTCCACATTGCATGACCGCCCGGTCCCGCGCCGACCACGGCGAGCACGGGCACGCCGGGGTCGGTCATGGCGAGGGGTCCGTGCAGCAGGTCGGCCCCGGAGAAGGCGAGGGACGGCAGGTAGGAGGTCTCCATGAGTTTGAGCGCGGTCTCGCGTGCGGTGGGGTAGGCGTAGCCGCGACCGGTGGTGACGAAGCGGGAGGCGAAGCGGTAGCGGCCGGCGAGTTCGGCGGCTTCGTCGTTGTCGAGGACGCTTCGGGCGAGCTCGGGCAGCTTGTCGAGGGCGGCGGCCTCGGCGGCGTCGAGGCGGCCGGTGCCGGTGCGGATGCCTTCGATGAGGAGCAGGAGGGTGAGCAGCTCGGCGGTGTAGGTCTTGGTGGCCGCGACCGCGCGTTCGTGGCCGGCCCGGACGTCGAGGTGCAGTTCGGCTTCGTCCGCGAGGCGCGAGTCGGGATTGTTGGTGACGGCGAGGGTGAGGGCGCCTGAAGCGCGGGCGGCGGCGATGACCTGGGCGAGGTCGGGCGAGCCGCCGGATTGGGAGACGGCGATGACGAGGGAGTCGGACCAGTCGGGCCGGGCGTCGTAGACGGTGACGACCGAGGGGCTGGCGAGGCTCGCGGGCAGGCCGAGGCGGATCTCGGTGAGGTAGGCCCCGTAGAGCGCGGCGTGGTCGGAGGTGCCCCGGGCGGTGAAGACGATGGAGCGCGGGCGCCGCTCGGCGATGATGGCGGCGATCCGGGTGATCTCGGTCGCGCCGCGGTCGAGGACGCCGGCGAACACGTCGGGCTGCTCGGCGATGTCGGCGGCCATGCCGGCGCCGGGCCGCTCGTCCACGGCGTCCGCGGCGGGGCCGGTGGGGGCTGCGCTGATGCCGTCGGTGGCGCCGACCTGGGGTTGGTTCACTTGACGCTCCTTGTCACACGGGGACCACAAAATATTAAACAAACCTTTATAAAGAAGCGTAGTCGACCCCGACCACGCCCGTCCACCGCCGTCGGCCCTTCTCGCTTCGCCCTCGTCGGCCCTTCAACCCTGCCCCGAGTTGCCGCGCACGTCAATGCTCTGTGCGCCTGCCCTCCGGACACTCGCGCAGGTGCCGGTAAGGTTGACCCCTGAATTCCCGACCACCGAGGAGGAGCCATGGCGAAAGCTGCCCGCAAGCGCAAGTCGCGTAAGAAGAAGGCCGCGAACCACGGGAAGCGGCCGAACAGCTAGTGGCGTGGCGGGGCAGGCGGCCCAGGTCGCGACTGCCCCGCGATCGCACTGGACTCACCGGCCGAGAACGAGATTGCGCACATGACCGAAGCGCCGCGCGAAGCGCGCGAGCAGCAGCCGAGCACCCGCGAGCGGATCCAGCAGACCGCGATCGCCCTCTTCAGCGAGCACGGCTACGAACGCACCTCGCTGCGGGAGATCGCCGAACAGCTCGGCGTCACCAAGGCCGCGCTGTACTACCACTTCAAGACGAAGGAAGACATCGCGGCGAGTTTCTTCGACTCCTACGCCGAGGACGTCGACCGCATCTGCGAGTGGGGCGACTCGCGGCCCCGCGACCTTGAGACCCGCACCGAGCTGCTGCGCCGCTACGCGGACGTCATCCGCTCGCACGTGCCGGTGCTCAGGTTCATGCAGTACAACCAGGCCGCGCTGACGCACCTGGACCGCATGTCGGTCTTCCGCATGCGCATCCGCAGGCTCCACGCGCTCCTGACCGAGCCGACCGATCCGCTCATCCACCGCCTGCGGGCGTGGGACGCGCTGACGACGCTCTACAGCAACTGGATCACCTATCCGCGCGGGGACGACTCCGAGGAGGACCTGCGCGAGGCGTCGCTGCAGATCTCCATCGGCATGATCGAATCCAACCACGCCGAGAAGTCGACTTCCTGAAGACGGCCGCGCAGCGCGGCCCGATGCAGCATGGAACAGGGTCGGGCCCGGCTGCCGGCGGGCCCGATCGGCGTGTTCAGCGCTCGCGTTCGGCGGTTTCGCTGAAGAGGTCGCTGACCTGCTCGATCGCGCTGAGCTTCCGGCGCAGGCGCTCCTTGACCTCGTCGGGCGCCTTCTCCTGGCTGCAGCAGCGGTGCACGATGGTGCGCACCTCCTGCTCGATGCCGTACTCGGAGAGGCACGGCGAGCACTCGTCGAGGTGGTCGCGGATGACTTCGCGGCGGACGTCGGAGCACTCGGCGTCGAGGTAGAGGTAGACCTCTTCGAGCACTTCGCGACAGTCGAGCTGGGGCTTCTCCGGCGGCTCGGTGGCGCTCACTGCTGGACCTCCCGTGCGGGCGACATGCCGCGGTCGGCGGCGTACGAGCTCAACAGCTGGCGCAGCTGGCGCCGGCCCCGGTGCAGGCGGGACATGACGGTGCCGATGGGCGTGCCCATGATGTCGGCGATCTCCTTGTAGGAGAAGCCTTCGACGTCGGCGAGGTAGACCGTCAGGCGGAAGTCCTCGCCCAGACGCTGGAGGGCGTCCTTGACGTCGGAGTCCGGCAGGCGGTCGAGCGCCTCGGTCTCGGCCGAGCGCAGCCCCGTGGCGGAGTGCGACTCGGCGTCCGCGAGCTGCCAGTCGGTGATCTCGTCGGTCGGCGAGGTCAGCGGCTGGCGCTTCTTCTTGCGGTAGGAGTTGATGTACGTGTTGGTGAGGATCCGGTACAGCCACGCCTTGAGGTTGGTGCCCTCGCGGAACTGGTGGAACTTCGAATAGGCCTTGAGGAACGTCTCCTGGACCAGGTCCTCGGCGTCCGCGGGGTTGCGCGTCATGCGCAGCGCGGCGCCGTAGAGCTGGTCGATCAGGGGCATGGCGTCGCGCTCGAACCGCGCTCGCCGCTCCTGGGTGCTCTCGCTGCCTGCCTCGGTCACCGTCTCCCTCTCGTCGCCCGAACCCGAGCCTACGGCAGCGGCGTCGGAGGGGAGGGAGGAAATACCGGCGGCCGTGACGCCGCCGACCAAGGGATCGCCGCTCAGGGACGGGGACCATTCGGGACCGCTCAACAGAGCGGCCAGGCGCTCGTCCTCGCGTCCGCGGACGGTGGTGGTCATGCGATGGGCTCCTTCTGTGCAGACTTCGCGGCCCGTGAGGCCCTCCGCCGCAGTTCACCGGGCGTGTGGCCGGTTCGCCGAGGTGCGGGACCCGCATCTCACAACGTCGATCGGCAGGGGTTCATTCCGCCGTCGGCGAAACGGCCCGAGTCGTCTCCGACACACGGCGTGAGAACCCGGTCGAGAGCGGGGCGAACCCGATGCACGGAGCCGCAAATCACCATTAAAAGTGTCCTAACGGTCTGAAATAGTCGCTTACGGTGCGAGTGGTCGTTATGGTGAGAGGGCCCGGAAGGGTCTTACACGCGTCGGGAAACCGCCGTGTGATCTCCCAGTGCCTGCCCCGAGCCGGCGGACCTGACACCGCCGCCGGCCCGGGGAGGTCACTCTCCCCCGGCCGCTCCCGAGACGACGAAAAGCCGCGACCTCGCCGGGGCAGGCGGTCGCGGCTTTCGATTCGGCGCGCTCGGCTAAGCGCCGACGGCCAAGGGGTTGATGTCCTTCCAGACCTCGATCATCGCGCGGCGCTCGCGGGGAGCCGTGGCGCCCCAGATGCCGTGGCGGTCGCGGGCTTCCAGCGCCCGCACCAGGCACGGCGTGCGCACGGGGCAGGACGAGCAGATCGCGAGCGCCTGCTCGATGGGCTCCCGGGGTTCGGGGTACATGACGTCGGGCTCGGCCTCGGCGCAGTTGCCTTGACGGAGCCAGTCGTCACCGCTCATCCGGTAGGCGCCTCTGATGATCTCGTTGCGGTATTCGGCGGCATCGAGCAGCCGGGGGTCTCTCCGGGCTCGAGCCACCTCATCGGGGCGGATTCGCCGCATTGCTGCCTCCCAATTTCCCTTCCGTCGCGGACCCTCCCCGCGCGATTGCCTCGACGCGGGAAGCGGTTCCCTTCAGCCTGCGACGGCTTGTACACGAAAGACCGACGACATGGGGTACAGATACCAACGAACAGCAGTAGTGACCGAGTTCACAGTCCGGGAAGCGTGGAGGGGCCTTCCTCATCGACCGGTTCGATCAGCTCGGGGCCCTCGTTGCCGGCGCGGCCCACCGCGCGGCCGACCTTCCGGATCTCCAGCTCCTCCGGCAGCGACGGGGAGGGACCGGCGAGCAGCTCGGCCTCCTCGGCGTCCTCCTCCCCCAACCAGGCGGCGAACCGCTCGGGAGGCAGGACGTACGGCATCCGGTCGTGGATGGTCGCCATCGCCTCGCCCATGGCCGGACACGTCAGGACGGTGAAGGTGAGCAGGTTGTCCTCCTCCCGCTTCCAGCTCTCCCAGAGGCCGGCGAAGACGACGCCGCCCGGCCGGGTGAAGAAGTAGGGCTGCTTGCCGCCGCCGGGGAGCTTGCGCCACTCGTACCAGCCGTCGGCCGGCACGAGCGCGCGTTTCGCGGCGAACGGGCGCTTGTAGGCGCGCGAGGTCGCGACGGTCTCGATGCGCGCGTTGAACATGCGCGTGCCGATGCCCGGGTCGGAGGCCCAGGGCGGCACCAGGCCCCAGCGTGCCAGTTCGACGACCCGGTCGTCGCGGGACTTCGAGCGGCGCACCACGGGTGCGAGCGCCGTGGGCGCGATGTTGTAGCGAGGGTCCCACCTCGGCGGCGCTTGCGAGCCGTCAGTTCCATCCGCCCCGGCGATGAGGTCCTCGGCGTCGAAGAGCGCGGCCATGCTCGGGCTCGATTTCGTGTTGGCGTACCTTCCGCACATGATCACACCGTAACCCCGGGCACCGACATTCCGGCTCCTCCATTGCCGACACCGGCGCGACCGGCGACGCCCGGACCGCCGACGCCGGAGGCGGCCCGCCCGCGCCACCCCGGTGCGCCGACGGTCCGGCCCCTCGCCTGCGGGCCTCTAGAATGGCGACGTGAACGCAACCGCCGCTCCCAAGAAGCGCCGCTGGGAGGCCCCGTACGCGGAGGCCGAGCTCGACGCCGTCGTCCGCGTGCCCGGCTCGAAGTCGATGACCGCCCGCGCCCTCGTCCTCGCCGCACTCGCGTCCGGCCCCTCCACGATCCGGCGGCCGCTCATCGCGCGCGACACGCTCCTCATGGTCGAAGGGCTCCGGTCCATCGGCGTCGACGTGGACACCGCCGACGACGAGCGGTGGACCGTCGCACCCGGCGCGTTCAAGGGCGGCACCGAGGTCGACTGCGGCCTCGCCGGGACCGTCATGCGGTTCCTGCCGCCCGTGGCGGCGCTCGCCGACGGCCCGGTCGCCTTCGACGGCGACCCGCACGCCCGCAAGCGCCCCAACGACGGCGTCATCAAGGCCCTGCGGGACCTCGGCGTGGCGATCGAGGACGGCGGACGCCTCGCGCTGCCGTTCACCGTCAACGCCGCCGGCCGCGTCGAAGGCGGCGAGCTCGCCGTCGACGCCTCGAAGACCTCGCAGCTCGTGAGCGCGCTGCTCATGGCCGCGCCCCGCTTCGAGCAGGGCCTGGACCTGCGCCACGTCGGCGACCGGCCGGTGCCCAGCCGCCCCTACCTCGACATGGTCGTCCAGATGCTCCGCGAGGCCGGGGCCGAGGTGGACGACAGCGAGCCGAACCGCTGGCGGGTCGCGCCCGGCGAACTGCAGGGGCGCGAGTGGGTCATCGAACCCGACCTCCAGAACGCCGCGCCGTTCCTCATCGCGGCCGTCGCCGTCGGCGGGCGGGTCACCGTCGAAGGCTGGCCGACCGAGACCACGCAGGCCGGCGACAGGATCCGCGACCTCCTGACGCAGCTGGGCTCCCGGGTCGAGTGGAGCCGCGGCGGCCTCACCGTCGTCGGCTCGCCGCGGCCGATCCCCGCCGAACTCGACCTCGCCGACGCCTCCGAGCTGACGCCCTCGCTGGCGGCCCTGTTCGGCGTCAACCGCGGGCCGTTCACCATCCGGGGCGTCGCGCACATCCGCGGCCACGAGACCGACCGGATCTCGGCCCTGGTCACCGAGCTGCGCAAGATCGGCGCCGACGTCGAGGAGTTCGAGGACGGCTTCCGCGTCAACAAGGGCGGCGCCACCACCGGCACCTGGAAGACCTACGCCGACCACCGCATGGCCCACGCGGGCGCGGTCGCGGGGCTCGTGATCCCGCGCCTCCGACTCGACGACGTGGCGTGCGTGTCCAAGACCTGGCCCGACTTCGCCTCGGTCTGGGAGCGGACGATCTTCGGCCGCGGCAATGCGGAAGGAGCTGAGGCTTAGTGCCGCAACCGGACTGGGACCCCGACGACACGGATCTCGACGAGGACGGGGACTGGGACGAGGACGACGTCAGAGTCCGGCCCACCCGCCGCTCCCGGCCGCGCACCAAGATCCGCCCCAAGCACGAGCACGCCCGCGAGGGCTTCGTGACCGCCGTCGACCGCGGCCGGTACACCTGCCAGGTCGAAGGCGCGCCCGTCACGGCCATGAAGGCCCGTGAGCTCGGCAAGCAGTCCATCGTGGTCGGCGACCGCGCCGCGCTCGTGGGCGACCTCTCGGGAAACCCCGGGACGCTCGCGCGGATCGTCAGGATCGAACCGCGCCACGGCGAGCTGCGCCGCTCGGCCGACGACGAGAACGCGAGCGAGCGCGTGGTCGTCGCGAACGTGGACCAGCTCGTCGTCGTCGCCAGCCTGGTCGACCCGCCGCTGCGCTACGGGTTCGTGGACCGGTGCCTCGTGGCCGCCTACGACGCCGCCGTGGCGCCGGTGCTGTGCCTGACCAAGCACGACCTCGCGCCCGAACTGGTCGACGAGGTCCGCTCGTACTACTCCCAGCTCGATCTGACGATCGTGACCACCGAGCCGGACGCGCCGCTGGACGAACTCCGGGCGTTGCTGCGCGGCAAGGAGAACGTGTTCTTCGGCCACTCCGGCGTCGGGAAGTCCACGCTCGTCAACCGCCTCGTCCCCGGAGCCGGTCGCGCCGTCGCCGAGGTCCGCGCCATCGGCAAGGGCTCGCACACCTCCACCAGCACCGTCTCGTTCGAGTTGCCCGGCGGCGGCTGGGTCATCGACACCCCCGGCGTCCGGTCCTTCGGGCTCGCGCACGTCACCGCCGACTCGATCCTCAAGGCGTTCCCCGAGTTGAAGGCGGTCGCGGAGGACTGCCCGCGGGGGTGCACGCACACCCCCGAGATCGGCGACTGCGCCCTGGACGCGGCGATCGGACCGGACGACCCCCGGGCGGGCCGCCTGGCCTCGTTCCGGCGCGTCCTGGCCTCCCTCCACGAGGCCGACACCAAGAACTGACGGCGTTCGTCCGCTCCTCGCCTCGCTGGTCGTGGGCCCGTTCCGGGCCTCAGTAGGATGTCGGCATGCCCACCTCCAGCTACAACGACGATCTCGGCCTCGCGCACCTGCTCGCGGACAGCGCCGCCCAGATCGGCACCAGCCGGTTCCGGTCCTCTGACCTGCGGATCTCGACCAAGCCGGACATGACCGAGGTCTCCGACGCGGACACCACCATCGAAGAGGTGCTGCGCTCCACGCTCGGGCGCGCGCGGCCGCGCGACGGGATCTACGGGGAGGAGTTCGGCGACAACCCGGGGGCCTCGGGCCGCAAGTGGGTCATCGACCCGATCGACGCCACCCGCAACTACGTGCGCGGCGTGCCGATCTGGGCCACGCTCATCGCCCTGTTCGACCGGGGCGAGCCCGTCGTCGGCGTCGTGAGCGCCCCGGCGCTGGGGCGGCGCTGGTGGGCCATGAAGGGCGCGGGCGCCTGGGCGGGCCGCGACCAGCGCGGCGGCAAGCGGATCCAGGTCTCCAAGGTCGCGAAGCTCGCCGACGCGTCGGTCAGCTACTCCTCGATCACCGGCTGGACCAAGCTCGACCGCCAGGGCGCGATGCTCGCGCTCCTCCACGAGGCGTGGCGCGAGCGCGGTTTCGGCGACTTCTACTCGTACTGCCTGCTCGCCGAGGGGTGCGTGGACGTCGTCGCCGAACCCGAAGTGGCCCTGTGGGACCTGGCGCCGCTGGCGCTCATCGTGGAGGAGGCGGGCGGCACGTTCACCGACCTGCGGGGCCGTTCGGGCCCCGACGGCGGTTCGGCCCTGGCGACCAACGGCCTGCTGCACGAGCAGGCGCTGGAGCGCCTCAAGATCCGCGAGTCGTAGCCGTGCGGCAGGGCCCGGTCGGTCGACCGGGCCCTTTCGCTGCTGGTCGGGGGGCTATCGGCGCTGGGCGAGGAAGTCCAGGTGCTCGCGGCGGACGTGGACGCCGCCGCCTTCGTGCTTGTTCCACGGCCACACCGTGATCCGCTTCTCGCCCTGCCAGCGGTTGTAGGCCGCGAAGACGGTGGAGGGCGGGCAGATGTCGTCCATCAGGCCGACCGAGTAGAGCGCGGGCGCGGTGCCGCGGGCGGCGAAGTGGAGGCCGTCGAAGTAGTTCAGCGTGCCGAACACGACGTCCTCGCGGAGGCGCTGACCCGCGAGGAACTCGACGATCTCCTGGTAGGGGAAGGCATCGGTGATGGTCACGGCGCGGCGGAAGTGGGTCAGGAACGGCACGTCGACGATCGCGCCCGCGAGGTCGTCGCGCAGGCCGCCGACGGCCTGGGCGATGCCCCCGCCCTGGCTGCCACCCGCGACGACGATGCGGTCGGGGTCGATCCCCTCGAGCCCCTTGGCGGCGTCGACGGCGCGGTAGGCGTCGGTGAACACGCGCCGGTAGTAGTAGTGCTCGGGGGATTCGATGCCCTGGGTCATCCAGCCCTTGTTGGTGGGACCGGTGGTGCCGTACGGGTCGCCGGTGTCCCCGGGCTGCCAGTTGCCGTAGCCCTGGCCGCGGGTGTCCATGACGAAGTGGGCCCAGCCGGCGGCGGGGACCATGGTGTGCACCCAAGGATAGGAGCGGCCGCCGGAGTAGCCGATGTACTCGACCACGCAGGGCAGGGGGCCCTCGACGCCCTTGGGCTTGACGAGCCAGGCCTTGATGGGGTGACCGCCGAACCCCGCGAAGGTGACGTCGTGGACGTCCACGGTGACCAGGCCGGCGTCGTACGGTTCGAGCCGCACGTCGAGGTCGTGGGCGGCGGACTCGGTGAGGGTCCGCTTCCAGAACTCGTCGAAGTCGGCCGGTTCGGGGACGTCGGGCCGGTACTCGCGGAGCTGGTCCAGGGGGAGGTCGAAAAGAGCCATGGAGCGTTTGTAGCACGACCCAACGAAGAACACCACAGCAACCGCTTTCCCTCCCGTCTCGCGGTACGGGCCATCCCGCCAGTACCACCGGTTGCCAAGCGCCCGACCTGGCCGGGAACTCGCCGTTCACCCCGTTTGTTTCTATTTCGGTCCAAACTCTTGCAAACGCTGTCCGATCGGGTCTACCGTCACATGCACGAACTTATCGATGCACATAAATATGTGCATTCCCGGAAGGATCATCAACATGGAACAGGTCTTCGACAGCCGGCACTCGCGCCGCCGTCTCTTCACCGCCGCAGGGGCCGTCGCACTCGGCGCGGCCGCCGCGCCCTTCGCCGGGGACCTCCCGGCCGCCCACGCGCAGTCGGGCAGCCCGGTCGGGTGGGCCACGCAGAACGGCGGCACCACCGGCGGCTCCGGCGGAAGCACGACGACCGTCTCGTCGGCCTCGGCCTTCGCCTCCGCCGTCAGCGGCGACGCGCGCAAGATCGTCCGCGTCAGCGGCGCCATCCAGCTCTCGGGCATGGTCAGGGTCGGCTCGAACACCACGATCATCGGCAACTCGGGAGCCGTCTTCACCAGCGGCGGCCTCACCCTCCGCACCGTCTCCAACGTCATCATCCAGAACATGCGCTTCCGCGGCTACTCCGACGACGGCATCAACGTCGAGGAGCGCTCGCGGAACATCTGGATCGACCACAACACGTTCGAGGCCGGCAACGACGGCGCCTGCGACATCAAACGCGAGTCGGACTTCATCACCGTCTCCTGGAACCGGTTCGACGGCACCGACAAGACCTGCCTGCTCGGCCACAGCGACGGCCACACCGCCGACCGCGGCAAGCTGCGGGTCTCCTACCACCACAACTACTTCAACGGCACCACCCAGCGCACCCCCCGCGTGCGCTTCGCCGAGCCCGTCCACGTCTACAACAACTACTACGCCAACGTCCGCTCCTACTGCATCGCGACCACGATGGACGCCGGCGTCATCAACGAGGGCAACTACTTCGAGAACTGCAACCGGACCGTCGACATCGGGCAGGGCTCCTCGGGCCCCGGCCGGATCGTGTCGCGCAACAACCACCTCGTCAACTCCCCCGCCCCCACGAGCCGCGGCTCGGTCTCGGGCGTGCCCTACGGCTTCCAGCTGGACACGCCGTCGCAGGTCAAGTCCATCGTGACCGGCGGCGCCGGCGCTCGCTGACCACGGATCCCGGCACCGTCCAGGGGCGGCCGCCGGGAGGCCGCGGCCTCCCGGCGGCCGCCCCACGCGCACCGTCCGGCCCTTGTAGGAAAATCCGGCAAGTGCTTGCACGGGGATTTGTCAATCGGTTACCCTCCATAAATCGATGTGTATCGATGTTATCGATCTCCCCCTCTCTCGGAAGGACTCCCCGCATGGAGAGCAACCACCTCGGCGGCAAGCACACCCGCCGCGGATTCTGGAAAGTCGTCGGTCTGACCGCAGCCGTCCCCGTGGCGGCCTCGGCGGGCCTGTGGGCCGCCTCCCCGGCACAGGCGCTCACCCCGGGCACCTGGTACTACCTCAAGTCCCGACACTCCGGCCTCGTCCTCGACGTGCTCGACCTGAGCACCGCCAACGGCGCGGAGATCATCCAGTACAACCAGACCAACGCGAACAACCAGCAGTTCAGGTTCATCGACAGCGGCGACGGCTACTACCGCGTCCAGGCCCGGCACTCCAACAAAGTGCTCGACGTCTGGGAGTGGAACCCCGACAACGGCGCCACCATCGCCCAGTACGACGACCTCAACGCCACCAACCAGCAGTGGCGGGTGACCGAGTCCGGCGGCTACGCCACACTCG
This sequence comes from Glycomyces sp. TRM65418, assembly GCF_019710475.1. Lineage (GTDB taxonomy): Bacteria > Actinomycetota > Actinomycetes > Mycobacteriales > Micromonosporaceae > Glycomyces. The sequence goes on from NZ_JAJFAX010000001.1 coordinate 854,820, forward strand.
TCAACCGCTTCTCGGGCAAGGCCCTCGACGTGTGGGAGTGGTCGACCTCGGCCGGCTCGCGCATCTCGCAGTACGACCCGACCGGCGAGCCGAACCAGCAGTGGCAGCTCGTCCCGGCCAGTGGCGGCGGAGGCGGCCAGACCGGCCTGGTCGGCTGGGCGACCCAGAACGGCGGCACCACCGGCGGCGGCAACGCCGCCCCCCAGACGGTCACCTCGGCCTCGGCCCTGGTCTCGGCCATGAGCGGCAACACGGCCAAGGTCATCCGCGTCAGCGGCACCATCAACCTGTCCGGCATGAACGACGTCGGCTCCAACACCACGATCATCGGCAACGCCGGCGCGCGGATCACCGGCGGCGGTCTCGACATCGACGGCGTCAGCAACGTCATCGTCCAGAACCTCACGTTCGACAACTGGTCGGACGACGCGATCAACATCCAGGACGGGTCGACCCGCATCTGGATCGACCACAACACCTTCGGGACCGGCCACGACGGCGCCTGCGACGTCAAGCGCGGCTCGGACTTCGTCACGGTCTCCTGGAACCGGTTCAACGGCACCGACAAGACCTGCCTGCTCGGCCACTCCGACTCGAACGGGAGCCAGGACCGGGGCCACCTGAGGGTGACCTACCACCACAACTACTTCAACGGCACCAACCAGCGCACCCCGCGCGTCCGCTTCGGCAACCCGGTGCACGTCTACAACAACTACTACCGGAACATCGGCTCGTACTGCGTGGCGACCACGCAGGAGGCCGGGGTCATCGTCGAAGGCAACTACTTCGAGAACTGCAACCGCACGGTCGACCTCGGACAGGGGTCCTCGCCGGCCGGCAGCGTCGTCTCCCGCAACAACCACGTCGTGAACTCGCCGAACCCGGTCTCCAGCGGGTCGGTCGGGAGCGTCCCGTACAGCTTCCAGATGGACACGCCCTCGCAGGTCGCCTCGATCGTCAGCGGCGGCGCGGGCGCCCGCTGAGCGCGTGAACGGGCCTCCGCGTTCGCGGAGGCCCGTTCGCGTTCAGATCCAGGGGAGGGCGTTCGCCCAGAACGGCTCAGGCCCAGGGCAGGCCGAGTTCGCTGAAGAGTCGGCCCTGCCTCGCCGCGTCCTCGACGGCCTGGTCGGCGCCTTTTAGGATGGTCACCGGGTCGTCGCCGACCCGCTCCAGGTGCGAGGCGTCCACCAGGCGCGGGATCGGGTCGTTGAGGACCCGTTCGAGGAAGCCGGTGAAGGTCTTCGCGCGGCGCAGGCCCGAGATGAGGCCGACGCCGCGGCGGCGGTGGGCCAGGAGGTTCTCGAGGAGGTCCGTGCGGCCGTACTGCGTGGGCTCGGCCTCGCCGGGCAGGCGGAGGCGGTCGGTCGGGTACTCGAACCAGGCCTCCCCCTCGGTGCCCTTGACGTAGATGTCGCCTTCGATCTTGCGGTCGCCGCAGAGGGTGACGGCGACGGTGATCCGGACGCCGTTCCGGTTCGTGGCGCGCCACACCGCGGTGTCGTCCACTTCGATCTCCTCGCGGCAGCGCAGCCGCTCCAGCTCGATCGCCCCGTCGAGGGGCCAGTCCCCCGCCAGGGCGATCGCCTCCTGGGAGGCGTGCGCGAAGGGGTTGGCGAGCGCACCGTCGGCGACGAGGACGCCGTTCACCTCCCGCTTTCCCGCCCAAGGGGACCGGCGGTAGTACGAGTCGGGGCGGCGCCAGGACCCGGCGACGCTGACGGCCTGGATGTCGCCGAGCCGCCCGTCCTCGACGGCGTCGCGCAGCGTGTTGAACGCGTGCGAGCCGAGGGCCTGGAAGCCGACCTGGACGTTGCGGCCGGTCTCGGTCATGACGTCGTAGAGCGCGGCGTACTCCTCCAGGTTCGCGACCGGGGGCTTCTCCAGGTAGACGTCGCAGCCGTGGCGCATCGCGTCGCCGGCGATGGGCAGGTGGGTCGGCGGCGGGGTCGCGATGATCACCACGTCCGGGTCGGTGGCGTCGAGCATCGCCCGGTAGTCGTCGAAGACGGGGATGTCGCCGATCGGCGCCGAGGCGTCCTCGTGGATCCGGGCGGTGTCGCACATGCCGACGAACGCGATCTCGCCGCCGCGGCGGCGGGGTTCGAGATTGCGGCGGTGGTGCAGGCCGTAGCCGTTGGCGCCCACAAGGGCGATGCGGGGGATGCTCTCTGTCACAGGTGCTCCAGGGTGGTGGCGACGCCGTGCCGGTCGAGTTCGCGCAGCCATTTGGCGGCGGCCCGGCGCAGCTGGTGGTCGTCGGCGACGGGTTCGGGGACGATCTGTCGGAAGCCGAGGATAGCGTCGATGCGCGCGGCGGGGTCCGGCCCGGCGGCGGCGAGGCGCCGGCGGATGACGTCCCCCAGCGGGTCGTCGAGGGGCAGTTCGGCTCCGGCGTCGCTGCGTCCGGAGCAGAAGCGGGTCCAGGCCGCGAGCGGCAGCGCGATGAGGTCGCGGGCGACGTCGGCGTCGGCGAGGTCGGCGATGGTGGCGAACAGGCGCTGCGGGAGCTTCTGCGAGCCGTCCATGGCGATCTGGAGGCACCGGTGGCGGATGCCGGGATTGGCGAAGCGTTCGAGGACGTCCTCGCCGTAGGCCACGGTGTCCTGCCCGTCCGGCGGGGCGAAGCTCGGCGCGATCTGCTCGCTGATGAGCCACCGCGCGAAGTCCTCCGCGCCGGGGAGGGCCAGGGTCTCGCTGATCGTCTCGACGTCGGCGAGGGCGCCGAGGTAGGCGAGGGCGGAGTGGACGCCGTTGAGGGTGCGCAGCTTCAGACGCTCCCATCCGGCGACGTCGTTGGTGAAGGTGGCGTTCCAGTCGGGCCGGGGCCCGGCGAAGTCGTCTTCGATGACCCACTGGCTGAACGGCTCGGCTTCGACGGCGGCGAGGTCGGTGACGCCGAGTCCGGCGAGCGCGCGGTCGTAGGTGGCCGTCGTGGAGGCCGGGACGATCCGGTCGACCATGCTCGAGGGGAAGGTCACGTGCTCGTCGGCCCACGCGCGGGTGGCCGGGTCGAGGAGGGGTTCGACGGCCGCGCGGGTGGTCTTGCCGTTGTCGGGCAGGTTGTCGCAGCACAGGATCGTGAGCGGCGGGCCGCCCCGGGCGGCGCGGCGCGCGAGGCCTGCGGCGAGGAGCCCGGGGACGCCCTCGGGGTCGCGGTAGGCCTTCTCGGTGACCGTGAGCGTGACGACGTGGGTGGTGTCGGCGGCGATCAGGTCGAGGGCGCGCTCGCGTTCGGTCGCGATGTGGAGGGTGTCGACGATGGCGCCGACGACCCGCATGGACGCCCCCTCGGGACCGAGGGTGGCGACCGAGAAGAGGCCGTCCTGCGCGGCGAGGGCGTCGATGACGTCGCGCGAGCGGGGCGCGGCGACGGTGATGCCCCAGTCGGTGTCGTCGGTGTAGACGGCCTGATGGGCCCGGTGGAACGCTCCCGCTCCGATGTGGAGGACGCCGGCGTTCCCGGGGCGGTCCCCGGGGACGCGCACGTCCCCGGGGAGCCGCTTCAGGAGATCGTTGTTCAGGACCTCGCTCATGAACGCAGCCACGCGGGGCCGTCGGGGAACGAGAACTCGGCGATGGACTCGTCCTTGAGCGTCACCGAGTAACCCGGCTGGGTCGGCACCCGGTAGCGGCCGTCGACCACGGTGACGGGGTCGGTGTAGTGCTCGTGCAGGTGGTCGACGTACTCAATCATGCGGCCCTCCAAGGTCTTGCCCACTCGAAGGTATTCGAACATGCCCAGGTGCTGCACGTACTCGCACAGGCCCACGCCGCCGGAGTGCGGGCAGACGTCGACGCCGTGCTTGGCGGCCATGAGCAGGGTCGCGAGGACCTCGGGGATCCCGCCGACGCGGCAGGCGTCGATCTGGCAGACGCGGATGGCCTCGGCCTGCAGGAGCTGCTTGAAGATGACGCGGTTGGCGGCGACCTCGCCGGTGGCGACCCGGATCGGGTTGACGGCCTTGGCGATCTTGGCGTGGCCGAGGATGTCGTCGGGGTGGGTGGGCTCCTCGATCCAGTACGGGTCGAAGGCCGCGAGCTGGCGCATGTTGGCGATCGCCTCGGGGACGGACCAGATCTGGTTGGCGTCCATCATGAGCAGGCGGTCGGGGCCGAGCACGTCGCGGATGATCCCGGCGCGGCGCACGTCGTCGGCGACGTCGGGCGAACCCACCTTCATCTTCGCGGCGGCCCAGCCGTCGGCGACGGCCTGCTCGGTGAGGGCGCGGACCTTGTCGTCGGAGTAGCCGAGCCAGCCCACGGAGGTCGTGTAGGCCGGGAAGCCGTCGGACTGGAGGACCTTGAGGCGGTCCTCGTAGCCGATGCGGCCCTCGTCCAGGATGGCCTCGGCCTCCGCGGGGGTGAGCTCGTCCTCGATGTGGCGGTAGTCGATCTGGGCGGCCAGTTCGGCGGAGTCCATCTCGGCGAGCAGCTGCCACATGGGCTTGCCCTCGAGCTTGGCGCGCAGGTCCCACACGGCGTTGACGATCGCGCCGACGGCCATGTGGGTGGCGCCCTTCTCGGGGCCGAGCCAGCGAATCTGCGGCTCCTGGACGATCGAGCGGGAGAACTCGACCGGGTTCGCGAAGATCTCCTCGATCGTCTTGCCCTCCACGAGGTGCGCGAATGCCTTGACCGCCTGGGCGACGATCTCGGTGCCGCGCCCGCCGGTGAAGGTGAAGCCGGTGCCGGTGGGGCCGCCGTCGGTGAACAGCTCGACGTAGCAGGCCGAGTAGTCGGCGCGGTTGATCGAGTCCGAGCCGTCGCCGGCGGTCGCGGTCGGGAACCGCACGTCGTGGACTTCGAGGCGTTCGATCCGGGTCGTCACTGGGCTTCCAATCCGTAGATCTTGCGAGGGAGGTTGTAGGCGAGGTCGACGGCCACTTCCCCGGCCTCGTCCTCGGTCATGCGGTGCTCGGCGACGAGCCGGGCGAGGAAGGCGGCGTCGATCCGGCGGGCCAGATCGTGCCGGGCCGGGATCGAGCAGAACGCTCGCGTGTCGTCCACGAACCCGGCCGTGTTGTAGAACCCGGCGGTCTCGTGCACGGCCTCCCTGAAGCGGCGCATGCCCTCCGGCGAGTCGAGGAACCACCACGGGGCGCCGAGGAACACCGAGGAGTACCCGCCTGCGAGGGGCGCGAGCTCACGGCTGAAGACCGTCTCGTCCAGGGTGTAGAGGACGATCCGGAAACGCGGGTGGTTGCCGAAGGCGTCCAGCAGGGGCTTGATGCCGCGCGTGTAGGTGTTGAGGTCCGGGATGTCGCCGCCGACATCGCGTCCCCAGCCTTCGTACAGCCACTGGTTGTGGTTGCGCCACGAACCGGGGTGCAGCTGCATGACCAGGCCGTCTTCGACGCTCATGCGCGCGAACTCCACCAGCATGAGCGCCGGGAAGAGCAGCATCTCCCTCTCGTCGGCTTCCCCGGCCAACGCTTTGCGGAAGACCTCGGCGGCCTTCTGAGGGTCGTCGACGGTCATCGCGGTTCGGTTGCCGTGGTCGGAGCAGGTGGCCCCGGCGGCGATGAAGTCCTGGCGGCGTCGGCGCAGGGCGGCGAGGAAGCCGTCGAAGGTGGAGGTGTCCTCCCCGGTCATCGCCCCGAGCTGCTCGACGCGTTCGCGCCAGCCGGGCCAGTCGGGCTCGACCAGGTTGTCCGGCCGGAAGGTCGTGACGACCTTGCCGCCCTTGCCTCCCCATCTGCGGCCGCCGTCGGCCGGGATCTCGGCCAGCGCCGCGTGCGGCTCCAGGGAGTCCACCGGGGACTCGGTGGTCGCGAGGACCTCGATGTTGAAGCGGTCGAACAGGGCTCGGGGCCGGTAGGCCGGTTCGGAGAGCCGCGCCGAGAGGTGGTCGTAGAACTCGTCGGCGGTGTCGGCGCCGAGGTCCTTGTAGATCCCGAAGACCTCCGCGAAGGTGTAGTCGAGCCACAGCTTCGAAGGGGTCCCGCGGAAGAGGTGGTAGTGCTCGGCGAAGCGGCGCCAGATGGTGCGGCCGTCGACTTCGGACGGCTCGCCCTTCGCCGAGGGGACGCCGAGCTGGTCGGGCGTGACGCCTTGGCTGTAGAGCATCCGGGTCAGGTAGTGGTCGGGGACGACGAACAGCCGGGCGGGGTCGGGGAACGGCTGGTTCTCCGACATGAGGCGGGGGTCGACGTGCCCGTGGGGGCTGACCAGCGGCAGGTCGGTGGTGCGCTGGTGGAGTTCGCGGGCGATCGCCCGGGTGCGCTCGTCGGCCGGGAAGAGCCGGTCGGGGTGCAGGTTCATCGGCGTTGACTCCGGTTGGGGCGAGGCGAACCGGTCAGGCGGGGTGACGGGTGCGGATTCATGGAGGGGATCTTTCTATCGCTTGAAGAGGTCGGCGACCTCGACCGGCCGTCCGGAGGCTATGGACGCGTTCGCGGCGAGGCCCGCGGCCAGGGCGTTCACGCCGTCCTGGGCGTTCGCGGAGCGGTCGTGGGGGTCGGTGTCGCCGTCGAAGAGGACGCCGAGCATGCGCACGTCGCCGCCGCCGTGGCCGGCGCGGTTGTAGTCGCCGAGGTCGATCTTCTGGGGCTTGGTCCAGAAGGGGTGGAGGGTGAGCTCGTACCAGCCTTCTTCGGGGGCTTCGTGGGTGCCGTGCAGCGAGGCACCGTTGGGGCCCTTGAGGGCGGGGTTGACGTGGTCGTTCTCGACGACGAGGAGTTCGAGGCGGCCCTGGGTGCCGTTGAAGTGGACGCGGTAGCCCTCCCAGGGGGAGTAGGCGGTGAGCCGGTAGGACAGCGTGACGCCCGAGTCGTAGTCGACCAGGGCCATCATGTCGTCGTAGATGGTGACGCCGGGGGCGAACACGGACCGGTCGCGGATGTAGCCGTCCTCGTCTTCGGCGTCGAGGTACATCTGCTTGAGGCCGGCGCTGTCCTCCATGTGGAGCGCGAACGGGTCGTCCGAGGCGAGGGGGGAACCGTGGACGCGGTCGTAGCCGCGGTCGTGGCCGGTGCGCTTGCCGTTCTCGCCGTAGAAGGCGAGCTTGCCCTTGGCGAAGGCGCTCACGGGCGCGGCGTCGAGCCACCAGTTGACGAGGTCGAAGTGGTGGCCGGACTTGTGGACGAGGAGCCCGCCGGAGTTGGCGGCCTCGCGGTGCCAGCGGCGGAAGTAGTCCGCGCCGTGGCGGGTGTCCAGGAGCCAGTCGAAGCCCACGGAGGTGACCTCGCCGATCGCGCCTTCGCGCAGGAGTTCGGCGACCTTCTCGTGGAGGGGGTTGTAGCGGTAGTTGAAGGTGACGGTGACCGTGCCCTTCGAGGCCGCCTCGGCTTCGAGGATGGCGGCGGCGTGCTCGGCGGTGGTCGTCAGCGGCTTCTCGCAGATGACGTCCTTGTCGGCGGCCAGCGCGGCGAGGAGGTACTCGTGGTGGGTGGCGTCGACCGAGGTGACGATGACGGTGTCGGGGTCGGTCTCGGCCAGGAGCCTGTCGAAGTCGGCGGCGGGGTAGGCGGCCGGGGCGGGGTGGCCTGCGGCTTCGACGGCCGCGGAGTGGTGCGCGATCCGCTTGGGGTTGGGGTCGGCGAGGGCGACCAGTCGGGCTTTGTCACCCCGCTCGGTGATGGCCTTGACGTACATCGTGGCGCGTGATCCGGTCCCCACGAGGGCATAGCGATGCGGCGTGCCAGGCATGTGACTCCTTCGTCGGCGAGGTTTTGGTAAACGCTATCGGAGAACCGGTTGCCAAGCAAGAGCTGGGGCCGCGGATTCGCCTGCGTCACACCCTTGACCTGGTCTTCCGTCGAGAGCGGTCTGGCAGGCCGCCGAACCTCCGGATTTCCTGTTTTCAGTGATCGTGGAAGTTTCCGATGGGGCGGTGCGGGCCGGGTGGCGTCGCCGAAAGGAGACGCGGGACGGGCCGCGAACGCGCCGCCCGGCAGGAGTACGCCGACGAGATCGGCAGGTGCTTCGCGGGCTTCGGCTGCTTCGCCCCCGACGCGCTCGGCCGGCGGCTGCTGCGGCGCCTCGCGGAAGGCGTGAACCGCACGGCGGAGAGCGGCGGGGCGCAGCGCGCCCCGCCGCGGCGTCACTTGGGAGTGGCCTCGGTGAACGGCGGTTTCACGACCCGCACCGGCAGGCGGCGGCCCCGCACGTCGAGTTCGAGCGCCGCTCCGGGCTTGTACGCGGCGTCGAGGAGCGCCAGCGCGACGCCCTTCTTGAGCGTCGGCGCGTGCGTGCCCGAGGTGGTCTCGCCGACCACCGCGTCGCCGTCCATGACGTTCATGTGGGCGCGCGGGACGCCCTTGCCGGTGGCCTCCAGGCCCCACAACCGGCGCTTCGGGCCCTCGGCCCGCTCGGCCTCCAGCGCGGCCTTGCCCCAGAACCCGGGCTTGTCCCAGCCGATCGCCCAGTTCAGGCGCGCCTGCACCGGGGTGATGTCGAGGCTCAGGTCCTGCCCGTGCAGGGGATAGCCCATCTCCAGGCGGAGCGTGTCTCGCGCGCCGAGCCCGCATGGCGGCGCACCGGCGACGAGGATCCCGTCCCACAGGTCCATGGCGGCCTCGTTCGGGACCACCAGCTCGTAGCCGGTCTCGCCGGTGTAGCCGGAACGGCAGACGATGACGTTGTGGTGGTCGACCAGGTGCTCGCGGAAGGTCATGTAGTCGTGGTCGTGCGGCAGGCCCAGGTATTCGAGGATGCGCGGCGACTCGGGCCCCTGCACGGCGATCACCGCGAGGCCGTGGTGCACGTTCCGCACCTCGACGCCCTCCGGCGCGGCCTCGGTCAACCGCCGGACGACCTCGGCGGTGTTGGCGGCGTTGGGGATCAGGAAGACCTGGTCGTCGGAGAAGCGGTAGGCGATGAGGTCGTCCACGACGCCGCCGGACTCGTCCAGGCACAGCGTGTACTGGGCCCCGCCCGCCCCGATCCGGTCGAGGTCGTTCGCGAGGCACCGGTTCACGAACGCGGCCGCGCCTTCGCCCGTGACCCAGACCTTGCCCAGGTGCGAGACGTCGAACGCCCCGCACTCGGTGCGCACGGCCTGGTGCTCGGCCAGCACCCCGCTGGGGAACTGGAGCGGCATGTCCCAGCCCGCGAATTCGGCGAACTTGGCGCCGAGGGCGAGGTGGCGTTCGTGCAACGGCGAGGTCAATGGCGGTGTTGTGAGCTCAGGCGCGGCGGACATGGCACAGAGCCTATCGTGCCCGTCCCAGTGACTAGGATCGGAGCATTTGGTCCCCACTCACGGAACCTCCGGCCCGCCGACCCGCGCGCCGTGGACCCGAACCCATAAGGATGGACAGTGACTGACCTGATCAGCGCCTCCGGCGACATCGCGGCCGCCGACGCCGAAGTGCTCGTCGTCGGGGTCTTCTCCGGCGAGGACGCCCCCGCGATCCCCGAGAGCCTCTCCGGCGTCGACGCCGCCTTCGGGGGACGCCTGGCCGAGCAGCTCGCGGTGCTCGGCAACACCGGCGGGCCCTCCTCGCTCACCCGACTGCCCGCGCCCGAGGGACTCGCCGCGAAGCTCGTCTTCGCGGTCGGCCTCGGCGACGCCGAGGACCTGGAGGACGAGGCCCTGCGCCGCGCCGCCGGCACCGCCGTGCGCGCCGCGTTCGGCGAGACCTCGGTGGCGATCGCGTTCGAGGGCGACCCGGAGGCCACCGCCGTCGGCGCGGCCCTGGGCGCCTACAAGTTCGCGGGCTACAAGACCGACGGCGGCGGCGACGCCGCGCCCGAGTCCATCGCGGTCTACGGCGCCAACGAGGCCGCGACCGCCAAGGCGACCGTGCTGGCCGAGAGCGTCGCGCTGGTCAAGGACTGGGCCGACACGCCCGCGAACCTCCTGCGCCCGCCGGCCTTCGCGGTCGAGATCGAGCGGGCCGCGACCGCGGCCGGCCTCGACGTGGAGATCCTCGACGGCGAAGCGCTCGCCGAGGGCGGCTACGGCGGCGTCCTGGCCGTCGGAGGCGGCTCCGACGCGCAGCCGCGCCTGGTCCGCCTCTCCTACCGGCCCGAGGGCGCGGCCAAGCACGTCGCGCTCGTGGGCAAGGGCATCACCTTCGACTCCGGCGGCATCAACATCAAGCCGGGCGCGGGCATGTGGGCCATGAAGGGCGACATGGCCGGGGCCGCGGCCGTCGTGGGCGCGACGATCGCCGCCGCGAAGCTGGGCCTGAACGTCGCCGTCACCTGCACGGTGGCGCTGGCCGAGAACATGCTGTCGGGCTCCTCGTTCCGGCCCTCCGATGTGATCACCATCCGCAACGGCATGACCGTCGAGGTCCTCAACACCGACGCCGAGGGCCGCCTGGTGCTCGCCGACGCGCTCTCGCGGGCGCTGGAGGACGAGCCCGACGCGGTCTACGACGTGGCCACGCTCACGGGCGGGCAGCTCATCGCGCTCGGGCGGCGCACCATGGGCCTCATGGGCTCCGAGGAGGAGACCGAGCGGCTGCGCCGCCTCGGCGAGGTCACGGGCGAGCACGGCTGGCCGATGCCGTTCCCCGAGGACATCGTGAAGCTCATGGAGTCCCCGATCGCCGACGTGTCGCAGTGCGCGACGGGCCTCAAGCGCGACGGCCACATGGTGCAGGGCGGGATCTTCCTGTCGAAGTTCGTGCCCGACGAGATCCCGTGGGCCCACCTCGACATCGCCGGACCGGCCGACTCGGACGCGGCGTACGGGTACATCGCCAAGGGCGCGACGGGCGTGCCGGTGCGCACCCTGGTGGCGGCGTTGGAGGAGTTCGCGGCGTGATCGCGAACCGGAGGCGCAGTGCGGCGTGATCGCGAACCGGAGGCGCAGTGCGTTGTGACCGCGGACGGAAAGCGCAGCGCGGCGGCGTCGCGCACCGAAGCGGCGGCGTTGACCGAGTGCTGAAAGACCGGCGGACCGCGTCGGGAAGACGCGGTCCGGCCGGAGGCGCGACCCGCTCACGACCATGTGGCGGGAAAGTGCGCTGAATATTGCGCGATCGTCATCATCGGGGCCGGATTCGAATCCTCGAATCCGGCCCCGGATCGTCTACTGGCGGCGCTGCTGCTCCAGCTTCCGGCGCGCGTCGAAATCGCGCTTGCGCTGCGGATACCCGGTCTTGGCGACCTCGTACACGGGGATGCTGTGCTTGCGGCCCAGGGCGAACGCGCCCGCGGGGCCGTCGACGCGCCGCCGCGTCCATTCGCCGTCGTGGGCGACGAGCATGACCGTGGTCTGGGTGACGGTGGTCTTCGGCTCGATGTACGCCTCGACGCCCGTCCGCGTCTTGATGAAATCGACCAGATGCCGCTGGTCCACGTTGTCAGAGGCTCGGTCCAGTGTGCCCTTGCCCTGTTTCTTCTTTCGTCCGAACAACCCCACAGCCGATCCTCCCGCACCTTCGAGGCGTGGATTCCAAGCGTACACAGGCGCGAACACGCCTGTGTCCAGCCGCACATGGACGGAACTTTCCGAATGCGCACAGCAAGCGGTTGAATGGTGTTGCACACTCCAACCACCGGGTCTGGACGACCACGAGTCGCGTTCGGTGGAAAGATGGGCTCCGTACCTAGGCATCGTTAAGTGGGGAGAGCAATGAGCGACCCGAACGCAGGATACGACGTAGTAATCCTGGGCGGCGGCAGCGGCGGCTACGCCACCGCGTTCCGCGCGGCTGAGCTGGGGCTTTCGGTGGCCCTGATCGAGAAGGACAAGGTCGGCGGCACCTGTCTGCACCGCGGCTGCATCCCCACCAAGGCGCTGCTCCACGCCGGCGAGGTCGCGGACACGACCCGCGAGTCCGAGCAGTTCGGCGTGCTGTCCGAGTTCAAGGGCGTCGACATGGGCGCCGTGAAGCAGTACAAGGACGACGTCGTCGCCCGCCTGTACAAGGGCCTTCAGGGCCTGGTCAAGGCCCACAAGGTCGAGTTCATCAACGGCACCGGCAAGCTGGTCGGCCCGAACTCGGTCCAGGTCGACGACGGCCAGACCGTCACCGGCAGGCACATCGTCCTCGCCACCGGCTCGTACTCCAAGACCCTCCCCGGCCTGGAAATCGACGGCGAGAAGATCATCGCCTCCGAGCACGCGCTGGAGCTCACCGAGCTCCCCGGCAAGGCGATCGTCATCGGCGGCGGTGTCATCGGCGTCGAGTTCGCCTCCGCGTGGAAGTCGCTCGGCGTCGAAGTCGAGATCATCGAGGGCCTCCCCCGCCTCATCGCGGCCGAGGACGCCGACTCCTCCAAGCAGCTCGAGCGGGCGTTCCGCAAGCGCGGCATCAAGTTCCACACCGGCAAGTTCTTCGAGAAGGTCGAGAGGACCGGCTCGGGCGTGCAGGTGACCATCCAGGGCGGCACGGTCGTCGAGGGCGACCTCGTGCTGGTCGCGGTCGGGCGCGGCCCGGCCACCGCGAACTGCGGTTACGAGGAGCAGGGCGTCACCATGGACCGGGGCTTCGTCCTGGTCGACGAGAACCTGCTGACCAACCTGCCGAACGTGTACGCCGTGGGCGACATCGTCCCCGGCATCCAGCTCGCGCACCGCGGCTTCGCCCAGGGCATCTTCGTGGCCGAGCACATCGCGGGCCTGAACCCCGCTCCGATCGACGAGTCCGGCATCCCGCGCGTGACCTTCACCGAGCCCGAGGTGGCCTCCGTGGGTCTCAACGAGGACAAGGCCAAGGAGAAGTACGGCGCCGACAAGATCAAGTCGGTCTCGTTCAACCTGGCCGGGAACGGCAAGTCGATCATCCTCAAGACCCAGGGCTTCATCAAGCTCGTCTCGGTCGAGGACGGCCCGATCGTCGGCGTCCACATGGTCGGTACGCGCATCTCCGAGCAGATCGGCGAGGCGGAGCTGATCTACAACTGGGAGGCCTACGCGAACGACGTCGCCCAGCTGATCCACATGCACCCGACTCAGAACGAAGCGATCGGCGAAGCGGCGATGCTGCTGGCCGGCAAGCCGCTGCACGTCCACGACTAATCACAATCGCAGGAGTTGAACGAACGATGCCGACATCGGTAACGATGCCCGCTCTCGGTGAGTCGGTCACCGAGGGAACTGTCACCCAGTGGCTCAAGAAGGAAGGCGACACCGTCGAGGTCGACGAGCCGCTGCTGGAGGTCTCGACGGACAAGGTCGACACCGAGGTGCCTTCGCCGGTCGCGGGCGTGGTGCTGAAGATCGTGGTGCCCGAGGACACGGACGTTGAGGTCGGCGGCGAGCTGGCGATCATCGGCGACCCGTCCGAGGCGGAGGGGTCGGCTCCGGCCGAGCCCGCTCCGGCCCCGTCCGAGGAGCCGGCTTCCGAGCCTGAGGCCGAGGCGCCCGCCGCCGAGCAGGAGGAGGCCGCTCCGGCCGCCGAGGCGCCCGCCGAGGAGTCGAACGAGTCGAAGCCGGCCTCCGGCGGTCCCGCCGAAGGCACCGAGGTGCTGCTCCCCGAACTGGGCGAGTCGGTCACCGAGGGCACGGTGACGACCTGGCTCAAGGCCGTGGGCGACGAGGTCGAGGTCGACGAGCCGCTGCTGGAGATCTCGACCGACAAGGTCGACACGGAGATCCCGTCCCCGGCCGCCGGCAAGCTGCTGGAGATCCGCGTGAACGAGGACGAGACCGCCGAGGTCGGTTCCGTGCTCGCGATCATCGGTTCCGGCACCGCGGCCCCGGCCGCGACGTCCACGCCGGAGGCCGCGCCGGCGTCGACGCCTTCGGTGAAGTCCGAGCCCGAACCGCAGCCCGCGCCGAGCGAGGCCGAGGGGTCGCCGACCAAGCCGGCCCCGTCGGAGCCGGAGACCGCTCCGGCCCCGGAGCCGCAGTCGGCACCCGAGCCCGCCGCGGCTCCCGCGTCCTCCCCGGCTCCCGCGTCGAAGCCCTCGGGCTCGTACGTGACGCCGCTGGTGCGCAAGCTCGCCTCCGACAACGGCGTGGACCTCTCCGAGGTCTCCGGGTCGGGTGTGGGCGGACGCATCCGCAAGGAGGACGTCCAGGCCGTCATCGACGCCAAGAAGACGCCCGAGCCCGTGGCCGCCGCTCCGGAGCAGTCGCAGGCCGCCCCGGCCCAGTCGCAGGCCGCTCCCGCCAAGGCCGAGGTCAGCCCGCTGCGCGGCCGCACCGAGAAGATGAGCCGCCTGCGCCAGTCCGCGGCCAAGGCCCTGCTGCAGTCGATGCAGACCATGGCCCAGCTGACGACGGTGCGCGAAGTGGACGTCACCAAGGTGGCCAAGCTGCGCGCGGCCAAGAAGGACGAGTTCCTCGCCCGCCACGGCGTGAAGCTCTCCTTCCTGCCGTTCTTCTCGATCGCCGCGATCGAGGCGCTGCAGCAGTACCCGATCATCAACGCCACCATGAACTTGGAGGAGAAGACGATCACCTACCCCGAGGCCGAGAACGTCGGCTTCGCGGTGGACACGCCGAAGGGCCTCATCGTCCCGGTCATCAAGAACGCCGGCGACCTCAACATCCCGGGCCTGGCCAAGCGGATCGCCGAGATCGCCAAGAAGGCCCGCGACGGCGGCCTGGCGCCCGACGACCTGTTCGGCGGGACCTTCACGATCACCAACACCGGTTCGGTGGGCGCGCTGTTCGACACGCCGATCGTGCCGCTGGGGCAGTCGGCGATCCTCGGCACCGCCGCGATCGTCAAGCGCCCCCGCGTGGTCAACGACCCGGAGCTGGGCGAGGTCATCGCGGTGCGGTCGGTCATGCACCTGACGCTGAGCTACGACCACCGGCTCATCGACGGCGCCGACGCCGCCCGCTACCTCGAAGCGGTCACCAAGCGCATCGAGGAAGGCAACTTCGAACACCAGCTGGGCCTGTAAGGACAGCGGTAGACGCCCGAAGGGGCGCGGCGGGACGGCCCGCCGCGCCCCTTCGGGCGTTCAAGGAGCCGTCTCATGCATCTGCAAGCGGCCTCGACAAGATGAGGCATCTACCCGTAACCCGACGCACGTGTCCTCGTTGTTCCTACAATCCACCTTTTGTGACCCCACGCGGAAGTTAGGAACTCGAATGTCGATCGAGTACAACGAACTCCTCGCCATGTTGATGGAGACCCGCCCCGAATTCGCGACCGAACTCTACAACTGCACCGACGGTCCCGATCTCCCCGACTACGACAGCATCACCGTGAGCCGCAGGACCATCACCCTTCCCGACCATCCGAACCCGCTCCGGGTCTGCGTGGCGGCGGCGTACTCGAAGGACGGCGAGCGCGTCATCGCGCTCCTGTTCGACGCGGTACTCCAACCCGACCCCGCGCAGGCCGACGCCTGGTTGCGCTTCATGACCGAGGCGCAGCGAACTTTGAGCTGCATGGTCGCCTTCGTGGTGCTCTGCCGCGACGCGAAGACGGCGGACTGGGCACTGACGTCCACCACGGTGGGCGACATCGGCTGCTATGTGCTGCCGGTGGTGATTCCCTCATTGCTCGCGAACGCCTAGAATGAAACCGGCCCTCGCCGCCGTCCCCACCACGGCAGCGGGGGCCCCTCCATGCCCGCACCGATGTCACACCGGTGCGCCACAATCGATTCGGGGGCGCCGCGAGTGTCCGTTTTGCCCAGACACGCCCTTCATATTGTTCAGCAACCTCGGCGAATCAGCCCAATCCCCTTGGAATGTCATACCCCTGGGGCATCGTTGATTCGGGGGATGCTGCAAATGTCCGAATTATTCAGAACCGCCGTTCACATTCGCTTCAGCTCACCACGCCCCCCTCAGCTGTCGCTACTCCCCGGCCCTCCGCGCCAAGCGATGGGCCGCTGCAACCATCGACAGACTCGCGCAGCGTCTCGACCGCGAAGACATATGACGAGTCCCGAAATACGGGAAATCTCTCCCATATATTAGAACTCCATCGGTAAGGTCTCCTCATGGCGAAAGAGACTGCGACCTATATCCACGGCCACCACGAATCGGTGTTGCGTTCCCACGCTTGGCGCACGGCCGAGAACTCGGCGGCCTACCTGCTGCCGCACCTCCGGTCCGCCCACAAGATCCTCGACATCGGCTGCGGCCCGGGCACCATCTCCGCCGACCTGGCGGCCCTGGTCCCTGACGGTCACGTGACCGCGGTCGACTACGCACCGGCCATCGTGGATCAGGCCGCGAAGGAAGCGGCCTCACGGGGACTGGGGAACATGGATTTCGCGGTAGCGGACGTGCACGCTCTCGCGTATGACGGCGACACCTTCGACGTCGTGCACGCTCACCAAGTGCTCCAGCATGTGGGCGATCCGGTCCAGGCGTTGAGAGAGATGTGGCGAGTGGCGAAGCCCGGTGGTGTGGTGGCGGTACGCGACAGCGACTACGCGGCCTTCACCTGGTTTCCGGAGTCGCAGGGCCTGAGCGACTGGCTGGACCTGTACGAACGCGTGGCGCGCGCCGGCGGAGGCGAACCGGACGCGGGCCGCAGGCTGAAGTCCTGGGCGCTGGAGGCGGGATTCGAGGAAGCAGCCGTCGAAGCGACCTCATCGACATGGACCTTCGCCAGCGAGGCGGACCGTAGATGGTGGAGCGACCTCTGGGCGGACCGGAGTCTGCACTCCGACTTCGCGAAGCAGGCCGTGGAGGGCCGACACGCCACTCAGGAAGAGCTGCAAGCGATCTCGGAGGCATGGAAGGTATGGGGGCAGAATGCGGCGTCCTGGCTGATGATCCCCCACGGCGAGATCCTCTGCCGCGCTTGAAGAATGATGACGATCTGGGGGCCGACGAGCAAAGCTCGTCGGCCCCAGCATGATGTCGGTGTGTCAGCACCGCTTTCGGTTCAGGAACGCCCTGCAGCGCGCAGCAGACTGGTGAACTCAGCGGTCTTCAACTCGAAGATCGGTGAGTCCTCGCCGAGCTTGCTGTCCCGGACCTGGAAGCCAGTGATGGCAATCCGCGCCTCGACGCAGTCATTGCCTTGCGCGCCGCTTCGGCTGGACCTGCGCCACGGCGCAACACGCGCTTCGACGCAGGCATTCTCCCCGCCACCGCTACGACTTGACTTCCGCCATCCGCCCTGCCTCATAGCTCCAACTCCTTAATCGACTTCGCCTGTCGACTGCCCAGAGCTCTCGCATTGCGAAACTCAGCAACCGCTTCAGCCGACTCAATGTACCGCGCCCCATCCGGGGCGTCGAAGTAAGCGAGGTCCGGGTCGTCGTCCTCGGTGAATGACAGTACGTGGTACGGCAGCTCCAGCCCTGGTTGCGGGCCGACTGAGAAGGGCAGGTAGTTCACGGTGATGTTCGGCTGCGCGTCCGCCTCCAAAAGGCTTTCGAGCTGGTCTCGGGGACACGCTGAACGAAGCACTGCCTCTCCCATGAGCACATCTAGGTGAACGGTCTCGCCGCGACGCTTAAAATCCGTCTGCCGCTGACAACGCTGCTCGACCAGCTCATCGATCCGGCGCGGTGAATACCTCCCGCTTCGCTCGAACAGTCTGCGCATGTAGCTTTCGCTTTGCAGCAAGCCCGGAACGAACAGCGTTTCATTCGACTCGATGCGGCAGGCAAGCCGCTCCAGCTCGATGTAGGCATGGAAACCCGACCGTGTCAGAGCATCGATCGACTGCAGCCACGAAGTCTCATCGACGAGATCCCAGAGCCGCTCCAGCTCGGCCTGCTTCTCGATCGAGGCGCCGAAGAGCCTCGCGAGCGCACCGATGACCGGGAAGGTCAAGTTCGTGCGCTTACCGCTCGCGAATCGCTGATAGGTCCGGGTCGAGCCAGCGATCCGCGCGATGCGTGAATCCGTGACGGGAATTCGCGAAGTGGCGCGCAACGCCTCGGTTTCGCGTCCTACCTGCCTGCGCAGCACTGTCCCTGTTGCCATCATTCCAGTATCACGATCCTCACAGAAAGTAAAACCCTCACACCACGCCGATACTGGATGGCGTTCTGGCGTGTCACGGCGCCATGTCGACTTGCCACACGTAGACGCACTACTTCACAGCCAGGTGCTGAGCTGGGGTTTTGCCCTTGAATTGCGAGCGAGACCGCGCCTACCTTCGTCGTATCGCGATCGTTCGATCCGAGCGATTGCGAGTGATTCCGAGGCTTCAGCTGACCGGAGGCGTCCATGCATTACCCGAGCGTCACAGGCGAACACCGCCCTTCCCCTGCTCCACAGGAGATCGAAGTGGGCGTCACCGTCGTCGACTCGACCCGCATCCGCTGCCTTCTCGACCCCGACTGGGGCTCGGTCATGTGCTTCCGCATCGCGCCCGGCGAACTCTCCGACTACATCGGCGTCCTCACCGGACCCGGTACCGACACCCCCAACCTCCATCTCGTCTCGCAATACCGCTGGCGCTTCCCGACTCCCGAAGCACGCGAAACACTCCGACAAGCCGTCCTCGACCTCTACCGCTCCTGGACGGCCCGGCGATGAACCCCGGCGCGAACACCGCACCGCGCCCGGTGCCCGGCAAGCACGAGTCCGACGGCGGCAGCCCGCCCTGGTGCGTCACCTGCACCGAGCACTACCGCTGCCCGATCCTCTTCCCTTGCGGCACTTACCGTTCGCAACACCCGCAAGACACCGACTGACCCGCTCCGGGTGCGGCGGCCGGGCCGGGCATCACCGCGATATCACTGCGATCTCGCCGCGATGCCGACGCAATCTCCGGCCCGAGGCAGGCACCGCCGCACCCGCCCGGTACCGCAGAGCGAGGCTTTCCCAGGGGGCCGACGCCGAGGTTCCGGTGGGCCGCGCCCGGACCAGGTGGGGGTCCGGGCGCGGCCGCATCTAATTGGAATGATCTGTGTCACGATCGCCTCCGCAGCGCCTGAAACTGTCGGTGCCCGTTCGCACACTTGCAGTACCGGATCAGCCCGGCACAACTTCACAGCAGGAGGAACCGATGTCCGCTCCCGAACTCGACCACCTCGCCGACGCCATCACCGCAGTGGCCGGTGCCCGCAAACGGATTCCCGTCCCCGATCTGCTCCGCGAGACGGCCTTGAACGTCCAGATCCTCAGCCGCATCGCCACGAACCGGCTCGACGACCGACTCCGCCGCGAGGACATCGAATCCGCCGCCGACCACTTGGTCGCCCAACTCCGGCACGCCGCCTGGGAACTCCCCGCTCCCCCACCGGCCGCATCGCCGTCGCCGCCCGACCCGGCACCGCCGCCTCCATAACGCGCCTTAGAGTCGGTCCCGAAAGGGGTGGGGTGTGGACGAGATGACCGACGGGGAGATCGCTGCAGGGTTCCGGCCGGTGCTGGCGCTTGTGGAGGAGTGGGAGCGGTTGGGAACGGCGCTGGGCCGGCTGGAGGACGCTACCGACCCGGCGGAGCTGGAGGAGCGGGACGCGGCCGGGGAGCGGTTCGCGTCCCTCAGTGAGGAGATCTGCCGCAGCACCGCGAAGGCCCTCAAGGGGATCGGACTGTGGCACGGGGCGGCGATGATCGATGCGGGGCTCGCGATCCCCCACGAGGTCTGGGAGGACCTCGTCGAGCAATACCCGCCGTACCCGCCGGCCGTGCCCGACCTCGAACTCAAGCCGCGCCGGTCCTGGAGGGCCTAGCGCGGTCCTCAGGGCTTCCCGTCGGCACCGCCGGTCCTGGATCGGCCCAGCCTGTCCGGGTCGAACATTTTGAGGCCCCGGTAAGGGCTCAGACGGGTCCTTCGAGCTGCTCGCCGACTGGAAGGAAGCCCGCAACGCCTCTAACAACCCGAGCCGATGTGCCAGCGTCGCGCTCCCGCAGGACTTCCGGGACAGCACTTAGGCGGGCATCATGGTCGAATGGTCACCCCGATCGGGCTTTACTACCCGTACACCCACTTCCACGATCGCGGCTGGCTCAAGGTGGCGGCCCTGTACTGGCCGCGCATGGCCCGGATCGCGCCGCTCGGGTACGCCGACGTCGACAACCCGGACGCGCGGGCGCTGCGGGAACAGCTCGATTTCGTCCTCGATCTCGATCCCGGTCAGGAGGTCTGCCTCGATGTCGGGTTGAAGGTCATCGACGCGCTGTACCAGTATGGCGACCTGATCCGGGAGCGGTATCGGATTCCCGAGCAGGTGGTGCGCTACGTCGGCGGCGCGTCCAGCGCCGGCGAGCGCCGTGTCGAGTATCGATTCCCCGAACTGGGCGAGTCGGTGCGAATGGAGCATCCGACACGGCGCTGGCCGCAGCCGGTGCGCTTCCCTGCACCGTCCTCTTTCCATCGCCTCATCGCGTTGCACGAGCGCAAGGTGCACGAGACGTTGGTCCGCGAGTTGACCGAGCACCGGCTGGCGGTGCTGGACGACAACGGCCGGTACGCGGCGGTGCATCCGAACTTCGCCTGGGCCTACATGTGCATGCTCGCGGAGGAAATGGCCGGAGCCTTTCACCTCACGCCCGTGGCGGACGACCCGTCCGCGTATGCCGAGTGCGGCTCCTGGACCGCTGAGCGCTTCGCGTCCGCACTGCTGGGAGAGGAGGTCGAGGAGGACGGGCAGGCGGTGGTCTCCCGGTCCCGTCTGGGCATGCTGGCGTTGCGGATCGCGGTCCCGGCCGATCCGGAGTCGGTGCCGGTCGAGAAGATCGTGAAGATCCGGCGGCGCTACGGCGCCGAGCTGGCCGCTTACCACGAGCTGATCGCGGAGCTGGCTGCCGAACTGTCGACCGAACTGGAGGGCATCAGGGGCCCGGGGGTGCTCGAGGCCTATCTTGCGGAGGAGGTGTCGCGAAAGGTCGAGCAGCCGCTGGCGGACCTGCGACGCGCGATGCGCGGATTGGGCGTGGACACGGCGCTGGGAGCGGCTTCGATCAAGTTCGAGTTCCCGGCGGCCGCGGCGCTGGCGGCCGGATGGGCGGCAGGCCAACCGGTGATCGCCGCAGCGGGGGCCGCTTTCGGTCTCGGGGCCTGGTACCGGACCTGGCGGACGTCTCGCAGCGCTCACATCCGGAGCTCACCGGTGGGTTATCTGTGGAGAGTCGAACGCGACCTGAAGGGCACGGACCTGCTCCGCCGCTCCATGCCTGACGCTTGAGGCCGCGGTCGGCACCGGCCATGATCGGACCTGCGGGTGAGGGCCGACCGGTGCCGTGCGGGGTTAGACGCGGCACTCGTTGCGTCCGTCATGCGGGTGGTCCGGGAGGGGGCTGTTCACTGATCCTTGACCCGGGAGGCGGTGGCCCATTGCCGCAACCACTCGGGGACTTCCAGCGAGGCGGGGAAGCCGCCCGCGAGTTTCTCCAGCTCGTCGTGCTCCACTGAGCCTCCGGATCGCTTGAGGAACCGGGTCCGCACGAAGGCCTGGGCGTACACGGTCGATCCGACGCAGAAGCGCTGCTCGATGTATCCCCACCGGTCGTCGAAGCCGATCACGCGGGTGCGGAGCACGTACCGCTGCCACGGCTGCAGGGATTTCCGATAGGTGATGGTCTGCCCGGCCACCACCGGGTACCAGCCCTGGTCCTTCATCTTCGACCAGAACCCCGAACGCAACATGAGGTCCATCCGGCCGATGTCCATGATCGTCAGGTAGCGACCGTTCGTCATGTGGCCCAGCGGGTCGAGATCGTTCGGCAGCACCCTGAACGGGGTCTCGGCCGTGTCCCACAGGTCCACCGCACCGCTGCGCCGAGACCGCAGCCAGAGGAGCAACAGCCGGAAGTAAAGATTCATCAGAACACCACCGAGTCCGCACCGGCCTCATCACCGAAGAAACATGTTACCCGACAGTAGCATCGCTCATGCGACAGTCGAGTCCTCGCTCAGGGGCCAGCCGATGAACGCCCCGTGCTCCTCGTACACGAGGGCATGTCCCTGCGACTCGATCAACTCGCAGAGATCCTTGCTCGGGCGAGCGGGCAGCAGGACGGCGCATTTCTTGCGCTTCGGGCGCACGTGCCGCACATAGTCGGCGAGCTGGGCGAGGGCCTCCCGAACATGCCGGCGGGTCGAATCGCCTTTGGCTTCATAGAGGGTCAGGTCGGTCGCGTCGCAGGTGTCGGTCCGCATGATGCCCGGTTCGCCTTCGACGCGGATCGCATACCGGCACACCTCGTGGCCTCGCGCTTCCAGGAACGCCTCGAACCGCCGACATAGGTCGGCCTCGCGGCGCTCGACTTCGACCGGGTCACCGCCTTTGCGCGTCGATACGAAGGTGGTGTTCCGCTCGGTCGGGGTTCGCAGGCGGCCGGTGCTCTTCGCGGGTGTTGCGCCGCGTCGCGGGAGTCCGCCGGGCGGGGCCCAGTGGCTGATGGCGGTCCGGCTCGCCGCCGGGAGGCGGTGGGAACCGTCGACCACGGCGCCCTCGCGCGGTCGCAACCGGAACACCAGGACGACGCGGGTGCGGCCCTCGACGTCGGGGGCTTCGCGACGCGGGTGCGGGAACGCGACGTCGTTTTCCTGCCAGACGATGGCGCGAGAGGCGGGTTCGATGGAGCTCCGGGAAGGTTCGAGTCGAGGAGGTTCCCGTGGCGCATGTGAGTCCGGATCTCAAGGTGTTGTACTTCGGTACGCCGGTGGTGCTCATCAGCACCTGCAATGCGGACGGTTCGGCGAATCTGGCGCCCATGTCCTCCGCATGGTGGCTGGGGCAGTCGTGCATGTTGGGGATGGGGAACCGCTCCAAGACCATGGAGAACCTGACTCGGGAGCGCGAGTGCGTGCTCAACCTCGCCTCTTCGGACATGGCTCCCGCGGTCGATCGGTTGGCGCCGCTCACCGGCACCGATCCCGTACCGGAACGCAAGGCCGCCAAAGGATATCGGTTCGAACCCGACAAATTCGGGGCCGCCGGGCTCACGCGGCAGGCGTCGGCGGCCGTCCGGGCGCCGCGGGTCGCGGAATGTCCCATCCAGCTGGAATGCGTGGTCGAGCAGGTGCATCCGTTCGCGACCGGTGCCAGCGCCGTCGAGGTGCGGGTCGTGCGGGCGCACGTCGAAGAACGGCTCGTGATCCCCGGGACCGACTATGTCGACCCGATCGGTTGGGACCCCTTGATCATGAAGTTCTGCGAGTTCTTCGGCGGCGCCGCCAATGTCCACTCGTCCCTGCTCGCCGCGGCCTGGCGGATGCCGCATCAGGGAATGCGCCAGGTTGACAACGTGAGCGGTTGACGGGTTCTCCCGGCCCTGGTATATCTGCGCTACGCGCCGGTAGGCGCCGCATCTGCAGCTGGGAAGGCGCAAGCCATGGACAGTGACGTCATCGTGGTCGGGGCGGGTTTGGCCGGGTTGGCCGCCGCCTCGGAGTTGGTTCGGCTCGGCAAGACCGTCACCGTGCTCGACCAGGAGGGCGAGCAATCCCTCGGCGGGCAGGCGTTCTGGTCGTTCGGCGGGCTGTTCCTCGTCGACTCCCCCGAGCAGCGGCGGATGGGCATCAAGGACTCGCACGACCTGGCGTGGCAGGACTGGCTCGGCACCGCCGGCTTCGACCGGCCCGAGGACGAGTGGCCTCGCAAATGGGCCGAGGCCTACGTGGCGTTCGCCTCCGGAGAGAAGCGGGCCTGGCTGCACGAGCTGGGAGTGCGGTTCTTCCCGGTCGTCGGCTGGGCCGAGCGCGGGGGCTACACGGCTCAGGGCCACGGGAATTCCGTGCCGCGGTTCCATATCACCTGGGGCACCGGACCCGCCGTCGTCGAGCCGTTCGTCCAGCTGATGCGGCAGGCCGCCCGCGAGGGGAAGGTCCAGTTCAAGTTCCGGCACCGGGTCGACGAGCTCGTCGTGACGGACGGAGCCGTCACCGGGGTCTCGGGGACGCTGCTCTCCCCCCACGAGTCGACTCGCGGCGTGGCGTCCAACCGGGAGGCGCTCGGGGAGTTCTCGCTCGACGCCGAGGCGGTCGTCGTGACCTCCGGCGGGATCGGCGGCAACTTCGATCTCGTCCGGCAGCACTGGCCCGCGCGGTTGGGGACGCCGCCGAAGCGGTTGATCTCCGGGGTTCCCGCGCACGTCGACGGGCGGATGCTCGGCATCGCCGAGAAGGCCGGCGCGAACCTGATCAACCGCGACCGGATGTGGCATTACACCGAGGGCATCGAGAACTGGGACCCCATCTGGCCCCACCACGGGATTCGGATCCTCCCCGGGCCCTCGTCACTCTGGCTGGACGCGACCGGGCGGCGGCTGCCCGCTCCGCTGTTCCCCGGCTTCGACACGCTCGGGACCTTGGAGCACATCATGACCACGGGCCACGAGTACACGTGGTTCGTGCTCACCCAGAAGATCCTGGAGAAGGAGTTCGCGCTCTCCGGTTCCGAGCAGAACCCCGACCTGACCGGGAAGAACCTCCGGCTGCTGCTCAAGCGCGTGCTGCCTGGCGCCCCCGGCCCCGTCGAGGCGTTCAAGAAGCACGGCGCGGACTTCGCGGTCGCCGACACGCTCCCGGAGCTGGTCGCCAAGATGAACGGCGTCACCGGCGAAGGCCTCCTGGAGTACGAGACCGTGCGCGCCGCCGTCGAGGCGCGGGACGCCGAGATGGACAACAAGTTCACCAAGGACCTGCAGGTCACCGCGCTGCGCGGGGCCCGCAACTACCGCGGCGACAAGCTCATCCGCGTCGCGTCCCCGCACCGGCTCCTCGATCCGAAGGCCGGTCCGCTCATCGGGGTGCGCCTGCACGTGCTCACCCGGAAGACCCTGGGCGGCCTGCAGACCGACCTGGACGGCCGAGTCCTGCGCCACGACGGCACCCCCCTGCCGGGGCTGTACGCGGCGGGCGAGGCGGCCGGATTCGGCGGCGGCGGCATGCACGGCTACCGTTCACTGGAAGGCACGTTCCTCGGCGGGTGCCTGTTCTCGGGGAGGCAGGCGGCACGCGGCGTCGCGAGCTGAGCGCGCATGGATCGTGACGTTCCGTGCCGTTTTCGTCCTACCTGTGCCTGTTCCGGTGTGGCACTGAAGGTCTAAGGTGGTCGGCGAGCGGCCTTCCTCACCCGCGAAACCGAGCACTCCTCGCCTACCGGGTGTGGTCCGTTAACATCCAAGGTTCTGCGGGCGCCTGCCGGATTCATCACCCTTCGGCAGTGCTCGCCGAAGCCGCACCGGGACCGGCCCCGGTCCGGCACCTCACAACTCGTGGATGGTTGAGCATGAGCGACTTTCAACGCCCTGGACCGGACCCCTCGTTCGGCCCGCACCGGGCCGGACCGCCGTCGGGTCCCCCGGTCGGTCCTCCCCCGGGTCCTCCGGCAGGTCCTCACTCGGGTCCGCCGGTCGGTCCTCCCTCGCGTCCTCCAGCCGGTCCGCCTCCGGGTCCGCCCGGAGGCCCTTCCTCCGGCGCTCCCTCGGGTCCGCCGGTCGGTCCGCCGTCCGTCGCCTCCGGGAACGTCGGCCGCGCGTCGGTCGTCGGAGCCGCGCGGCCCAAGCCCGTCCCCGGCGCCGCGAAGGCGGGCCGCAAGAAGAAGCGCATGTCCAAGCGCCGCCGCCGCGTCTACGCGGCGCTCATCATGGCCTGCCTGATGATGCTCGGCGCGGTGACGGTGGCCGGGTCCTGGTTCTTCCAGAGCGTCCCCCCGCCGGAGGACCTCACGTTCGGCGAGTCCACCACGTTCACCTACTCGGACGGGGAGACGCAGATCGCCGGCTACGGCGAGTACACCCGCAAACTCGTCGACAAGTACGAGGACCTGCCCGACACGGTCGTCTGGTCGCTCCTGGCCCTGGAGGACAAGGACTTCTTCGAGCACGAGGGCGTCGACTACAAGGGCACCATGCGCGCCCTGGTCAACAACCTCAAAGGCGGCGAAACGCAGGGCGCCTCGACCATCAGCCAGCAGTACGCGGGCATGGTCTCCGACATCCGCGGTGACATCTCCTACGGCCGCAAGGCCCGTGAGGCCGTCATGGCGATGAAGCTCGAGCAGCAGTACTCGAAGCAGGACATCCTCCTCCACTACCTCAACCTGAACTTCTACGGCCGCGGCGCGTACGGCATCGAGGCCGCCGCCGAGGTCTGGTTCGGCAAGAAGGTCGGAGACCTCACCTGGGCCGAGGGCATGATGCTGGTCATGCAGGTCAAGGCCGGCGACGGTTCGTTCGACCCGCGGATCGCCGAGGAGGGCAGCACCGCCCCGCTCGACCGCTGGACGCACGGCATGGAGACCCTCCTCACCATGACCGAGGACCTCGACGAACCCGCGCGCGCCGAGGTCCAAGCGCAGCTCGACGCCGGGATGCCCGAGACCAAGGAAGCCCTGCAGAACCCCGGCTCGTGGGGCCACAACGAGCCCACCGGCTTCATCACCAACCCGACCGACGGCTACGTCTGGGAGGAGCTGGAGAGCCGCTACGGCCTCACCAAGGACGACTTCTACGGCAAGGAGGAGGGCACCGGCGGCTACACCATCGCCCTCACCATCGACAAAGAGGTCCAGGCCGCGGCCATCGAGACCGCCAGCCGCGGCGAGCTCCGGCGCAAGAAGAACGAGAACGACGAGTACATCGACGACGACGGCAACGTGGTCGCGACCGCGTCGGAGGCCGCCGTGTACGTCAACGAGGACGGCTTCTTCGAGTTCGTGAACGACAACGACAACGCCGCGCTCGTCAACTACCACCCGTCGATGGCCGACGCCGTGGTCGCCGTCGAGCCGGGCACCGGCCGCGTCCTCGGCTACTTCGGCGGCGTCGACGGCCTCGGCGTCGACAAGGCGGGCATCGAGAACCCGCACCCGCCTTCCTCGACGTTCAAGATGATCACCGCCGCCACGGCGATCAAGAACGGCGCCTCGATCGACTCGTGGTGGAACTCCGACTCGCCCCGCGAGTTCGAGGCCCGCGAAACGCCCGTCTCCAACTCGGGGCGGACGGAGAACATCGACATGACCCTGACCGACGCGGTGCGCAAATCGCGGAACACGCCGATGTACGCCATCGCCGAGAAGTACGGGGCGACCTCGATCCTCGAGACCGCCGTCCAGATGGGCCTGCGGACCATGCAGGACACCGGGACCGGCGACATCTACCGGTTCTACATCGAGGACGACGGCTCGATCTCCTACTCGGTCCACAACACGGTCGAGAACGAGGACGGCTCCTTCGTCACCGACGCCAACGGCAACATCGACCCGCTGGCGTCGGTCAACGGCTACGACGAGAACGACGAACCGGTCCGCACCCCGCTCGACATGTCCTCGCAGCGCTTCCCGTTCGACTACGAGATCAGCTTCGGCCAGTTCCCGACCTCGGTGAAGGACATGGCGGCGGTGTACGCGACGATCGCCAACGACGGCGTCTACAACGAGACGCACTTCGTCGAGGCCGTCTACCACCGCGACGGCACGGAGGTCGAGCCGATCCGACCCCTGGAGGAGACTCCCGCGCTCGACGCCGCCATCGCACGCGACCTGCAATGGGTCGGTTCGACCATCGACGGCGAGGGCGACGCGATCGACCGCCCCTACACCGGCAAGACCGGCACCTGGGAGGCCACGGCCGAAGGGTACGACGACGCCAACGCCCACACCTGGTACGTCGGCGCGATCCCGCAGCTGAGCATCGCCGCGTGGGTCGGCAACGCCACGGCCGAGTCGGCGCCGCTGCTGAACGAGGACGGCGGCACCGACGACGTCTTCGGCAGCACGCTCAGCTATCCGGTCTGGAAGAAGTTCATGGAGGGCGCGATCGAAGCGGAGGGCTACGAGGAGGAGGGCTGGGCGGACCCGGTCCACACCGGTTCGCCCATCGTGGACGACATCCTGAACGAGAACGGCAAGATCGACGCCGACAGCGAGTACTGCGCGGCGAATGCGGCCGACCCGCAGTGCGAGCGCGCCGACCCGCCCCCCGGGGGCGACGAGCAGTGCGACCCGATCTCCCAGATGCTCGGCCTGTGCCAGCCGGGCGGCGGCGGAGGCGGAGGCGGCGGGAACAACGGAAACGGAAACGGAAACGGGAACGGCAACGGTCGCGGCGACGACGACTGAGCCGACCGGACGCGGTTGAGCGACGGGCCCGGCGGGACGATCACGTCCCGCCGGGCCCGTCCGCGTTCGCTCAGGCGAAGGCGCGGCCTTCGCCGCGGTACGTCGGGACCTCGTCCACGACCTCGCCGCGCAGGACCAGATGGATCGAGTTGACGCGCTCGGCCAGCTCGCCGGCCTTGCCGTGGCGCATCCACACTCGGTCGCCGATCGCGAGGCCGTCGGCGGCGCGGCCCCTCAGCGGCGTCTGGACCTCCCCCGCGCCCTCGGTCTTGGTGTAGCGGAGTCCGCCGGGGAAGGCCGGCTTCGGGAGCCGGTCGGGCCCGGGCACGCCCGAGGCGACCCAGCCGCCGCCGAGGGCGGTGACGAGGCCCGCGCGCGGGCGCCGGACCACCGGCAGCGCGAAGAACGCGGCCGGGAGCGGGCGGATCGACCGGTAGCCGTCGAACAGCGCGGGCGAGTACAGGCCCGATCCGGCGGCGATCTCGGTGACGGAGGGGTCGGCGGCGGTCGAGACGACCGAGCCGGTGCCGCCGCCGTTGACGAATTCGAGGTCGGCGACGCTGCGGACGGCGACGACGGCCTCGGCGCGGCGCTCGGCCAGCTCGGCCCGGGAGACCCGCTGCATGAGCCGCACCAGCGGATACCGCAGGGCCGCCGCGGAGAAGGCGTCCTGGATCCCGGCGATCTGGCTCTCGTAGCCCATGACGCCGACGAGGTCGACGCCCGGGCGCTTGTCGATCTCGTGGGCCATCGCGATCGCCTGCTCGGGGGTGTGCACCGGGGAGCGGTGGGCGCCGATGTGGAGGCGGCCGCCGAGGAGTTCGAGGGAGACGTCGAGTTCGAGGCACAGCCGCAGCGGCCGTGAGGGGTTCGGTGCGACGTGGCGGTGGAGGAAGTCGAGGTGCTCGACCGAGTCGACCATGAGGGTGATGCGGCGGGCCAGCTCCTCGTCGGCGGCGAGGCGGCGCAGCGCGTCGGTGTCGGCGGTCGGATAGGCGACCACGATGTCGTCGAACTCCCCGTGCGCGTCGGACTCGGCGAGCCAGAGGGCCTCGGGGAGCGTGAAGCCGAGGACGCCCTTGAATCCGGGCTGCGCGAGCGCCCGGCGCATGAGGGCCCGGCAGCGCAGGGATTTGCTGACGAGACGCAGCGGTTTGCCGATGGCGTTGCGCCGCAAGATGGCCGCGTTGGTGTCGAACGCGCCGAGGTCGACGACCGCGAACGGCGGCTGGAGTCCGGCGGTGGCGCGTCCCAGCTCGGCGAAGCGGTGCTCGGCCGCGCCACGAGCGGGCGGGGCATCGGTCCTTGCAAATCCCTGATAGCCCATCCGGCTTCCCTTCCGCTGGTCAATTGGGGTTAGATGAAAGCTACCGTGAAGTACACCTCATCTTCAACCGGAGTGGCCATGGGAACTGCTGCCGAAGGAACCCCGCTGTGGCAGAACTGGTCGGGCACCGAACGCGCCGACCCCGCCCGCACCGTCAGACCCGCCAGCACCGCCGAGCTGGCCGAGGCGGTCGCCGCCGCCGCTGCGGACGGCCTGCGGGTCAAGGCGGTCGGCGCGGGTCACTCCTTCAGCGGCATCGCGGTCCCCGACGGCGTCCGGGTCGACATGGGCGGCCTCGACCAGGTGGTGTCGGTGGAGCAGCGGACGGGCGTGGTCACAGTGGAGGCGGGGATGCCGCTGTGGCGGTTGAACCAGGTGCTCGACGCGCACGGGCTGGCGCTGGAGAACATGGGCGACATCGACCGGCAGACGATCTCGGGGGCGATCTCGACCGGGACGCACGGCACCGGCGACCGCTACCGGGGCTTCTCGTGGCAGGTCAAGGGCCTGCTGGTGGTGCTGGCGGACGGGTTGACGGTGCGCTGCACGGAGTTCGAGCGGCCGGAGCTGTTCGCGGCGGCGCGGCTGGGGCTCGGGGCCCTCGGCGTGATCGCGGAGGTGACGCTCCAATGCGTCCCGGCGTTCCGGCTCAAGGCGGTCGAGCGGCCCGAGCGCCTCGAGACGGTCCTGGGCGGCCTCGACGAGCTGGTGGCCGAGAACGACCATTTCGAGTTCTACTGGTTCCCCCACACCGAGCGGACCCTGACGAAGCGGAACAACCGCTATGCGATGTCGGAGCCGAGCCGCGCGCCCGGGCGCCTGTCGTACTGGTGGAGCGAGGGGTTCACGGAGAACACGCTGTTCGAGGCGAGCAACCGGGTCGGGGCGCGGTTCCCGCGGATGGTGCCGCGGCTGAACCGGCTGGCCGGTCGAGTGTGGAGCGCCCGGGAGTACACGGACGTGTCGCACAAGGTCTTCGCGTCGCCGCGGTCGGTGCGGTTCCGGGAGATGGAGTACGCGATGCCGCGGGAGGCCCTGCCGGGGGTGCTGCGCGACCTGCGGGCGATGGTCGACCGCGAGCGGCACCTGGTGTCGTTCCCGGTGGAGGTGCGGTTCGCGGCGGCGGACGACATCTGGCTGTCGACGGCGCAGGGGCGGCGCACCGCCTACGTGGCGGTGCACCAGTACCACCGGCACGAGCACGAGGCGTACTTCAGGGACTGCGCGGCGATCTTCGACGCGGCGGACGGGCGGCCGCACTGGGGCAAGATGCACGCGCTCGACGCGGAGGAACTGGGCAAGCGCTACGAGCACTTCGACGACTTTCTGGCGGTGCGCGACGAGGTCGACCCGGACCGCCGCTTCGCCAACCCGTACTTGGATCGGGTCCTCGGGGCCTGACTCGGCCCGGTCGAACGGCGGGACCCCGAACGCGTCGCATCCGGCGGTGCGGGGCTTGATCGCGCGGAGGCGCCGCCGGCCGAGAGTGCAGATCCGGTCGGTCTCATGGCGATCGGCGAGCGCGACACCGACGGCGCCGCCCCTCCAGCGGAGACGCCGCGCGCGACGGCCTGTCAGGCCGGTGGGCTACCTTGTGGCCGTGGCTGACGTGCTGTACCGAAAACTCGATGAACTGACCGACGACGAGATGTACGCGGCGTACGAGCCCCCGGCTCCCGACTGGCTGCGGGTCAACTTCGTCGCCAGCGCCGACGGCGCGGCGACCCTCGAAGGGCGCTCCGGGCCGCTCTCCGGGGAGGAGGACAAACGCGTGTTCAAGATCCTGCGGGCCCGCTGCGACGTGCTCCTCGCCGGGGCCGGGACTGTGCGGACCGAAGGCTACGGGCCGCTGGTCCTCTCGCCCGAGCGGACGGCGTGGCGGCGATCGCAGGGACTGCCCGACGTGCCGGTCATGGCGATCGTGTCCCGCACGGCGTCGCTCGACCCGGCGGCGGGGATCTTCACCGAGGCGCCCCGGCGGCCGATCCTCATCGTCCCGGCGGACCTGGCGGAGTCGCGGATCGAGCCGTTCCGGGAGGTCGCCGACGTCATCGCCGTCGGCACCGGCGCGGTCGACCTCTCGCTCGCGCTGGCGGCGCTGCGCGAGCGGGGCCTGCGGCAGGTCCTCTGCGAGGGCGGGCCGCACGTCTTCGGCGACCTCATCGCCGCCGATCTGGTCGACGAACTCGACCTCACGGTGTCGCCGCTGCTCGCCGGGGCCGGTTCGATCCGTATCGCGGAGGGCTCGGCGTCCCCCGAAGGGCGGCCGCTGCAGCTGCGACACGTCCTCGAAGCCGGGGGCAACCTCATCCTGAGGTATCTGCGAGGATCAGACGATGAGTGAATCGGTGGGCCGCGTGCTCGGCACGGAGGACGCGACGCCCCTGTCGTTCTGGGTCGGGGTCGGGCCGGAGTCGTACGCCCAGCTCGACGACGTGCTCACCACCGAACGCCAGGTCCCCGGGGTCGGCGCGGTCCGCATCTCCGGTGTGGTCACCGCCGTGCGTTCGCGGCACGAGGGCGCCCAGTTCGACTCCGACGTCTTCGACATCGCCGGGGGCCTGCTCCCGGCGCAGGTGCAGGAGGCCGCCGAGGTCACGGTGACGCGGGTCGAGCCGGAGGTGTTCGTGCCGCCGCGCCCGGGCGCCGAGGTCCAGCGCGCCACCGGCGAGGATCGCGACCGGGCCCTGTACTTCGACGGCATGGCCCGCCAAGTGCCCCTTGGGTTCTCGCGCGACGGCCAGCCGGTGTTCCTCAACCCGGACTTCCTCGACGGCACCCGCGGCGCGCACGTCTCGATCTCGGGGATCAGCGGCGTCGCCACGAAGACCTCGTTCGCGACGTGGATGCTCTACTCGCTGCTGCACTCGGGCGCGCTCGGCGCCGAGGCCGCGAACACGAAGGCGCTCATCTTCAACGTCAAGGGCGAGGACCTGCTGCTCCTGGACCACGACAACACGAAGATCGACGAGACGGTGCGCGACTCGTACCGGCGGCTCGGCATGGAGCCCGGCGCGTTCAAGTCGGTCGAGGTGCTCGCCCCGCCCCGTGAGGGCGACGCGAACGGCATCCCCGACGTGGCGTGCCGGTCGACGGGCGTGGACGCCTTCTACTGGACGCTGGCGGAGTTCTGCCAGCTGAGCCTGCTGCCGTTCGTGTTCGCCGACGGCGACGACGACCGCCAGCAGTACACGATGGTCGTGCACCAGGTCGCCGCGCGGCTGCGCAAGGAGGCCCGCCCCAAGGACAACGGCGCGATCAGTGTGGACGGGCAGCTGCTCACCACCTACCGCGACCTCGTGGACCTCATCTGCGAGCGGCTCTCGGACGACGAGACGCGCACCGAGTGGGCCGGGTCGGCGATCGGCCTGGGCACGGTGAACGCGTTCATCCGCCGCCTCATCGCCTCCGGGCGCGACATCGGCCGGCTCATCCGCGGCGATCTGCCGCCGAAGGGCGCCGTGCTCTCCTCGGAAGCGCAGGTCACCGTCGTCGACCTGCACAACCTGCCCGATCGGGCCCAGCGGTTCGTCGTCGGCGTGGTCCTGCGCAGCGAGTTCGAACGCAAGGAGAAGGCCGGGACGGCGCGGCCGCTCCAGTTCGTCGTCCTCGACGAGCTCAACAAGTACGCCCCGCGCGAGGGCACCAGCCCGATCAAGGACATCCTGCTCGACATCGCCGAGCGCGGGCGGTCCCTGGGGGTCATCCTCATCGGCGCCCAGCAGACGGCGTCCGAAGTGGAGCGACGCATCGCCTCGAACTCGGCGATCCGGGTCGTCGGCCGCCTCGACGCGGCCGAGGCCACGCGCCCCGAGTACGGGTTCCTGACCCAGGCGCAGCGGATGCGGGTCCTCATGGCCAAGCCCGGCACCATGTTCGTGGCCCAACCGGAGCTGCCGGTGCCGCTGGTGGTGAACTTCCCGTTCCCCGCCTGGGCCACCCGGCCCGCCGAGGCCGGGTCCGCGCCGGCCGCCACGGCGCGGTCGGTGACCGCCCGGGTCGACCCGTTCGACCTCGCCGGCGACGACGAAGACGACATTCCCTTCTGAGCCGATCCAGGGCTCCCGAGCATCGCCCAGAACGAACACAGGAGCACGCCTTGCGGATTCTCCACACCTCCGACTGGCACGTCGGCGTCACCATGAAGGGCCGCTCGCGCCTCGACGAGCAGCGCGCGGTCTTCAAGCAGATGTGCGCGATCGCCCGCGAGGAGTCGGTCGACCTCGTGATCGTCGCCGGGGACCTCTTCGACACCGCGTCCCCGTCGAGCGAGGCGCAGAAGCTCCTCACGGCGGCGCTCTCGGCGCTCCGCGGCACCGGCGCCGAGGTCGTCGTCATCGCGGGCAACCACGACAACGGCAAGGCCCTCGACGCCCTGCGCGACTGGGCCCACGCCGCCGGGATCCACCTGCGCGGCAGCCTCGGCAAGGCCGCCGACCACATCGTCACCGGGACCACCGGCGACGGCGAGCGCTGGCGGATCGCCGCGCTGCCGTTCATCGCCCAGCGCCACGCCGTGCGCGCCGCCGAGCTGTTCGAGCTCGGCGCGGCCGGGGCCGAGGCGACCTACGCCGACCACCTGCGCCGCCTCGTCACGGCGCTCACGCAGGACTTCCGCGCCGACGAGGTGAACCTGTTCACCGGGCACCTCACCGTCGTCGGCGGCAAGGTCGGCGGCGGCGAACGCGAGGTCCACACCGTGGCCGACTACGCCGTGCCGGCCGCGATCTTCCCGCCCACCACGTCCTATGTGGCCCTCGGGCACCTGCACAAGGCCCAGGCCATCACCGGGCCCTGCCCGATCCGCTACTCCGGCGGGCCGCTCGCGGTCGACTTCGGCGAGGAGGACCACACGCCGAGCGTCGCGATCGTGGACGTCGCGGCCGGAGTCCCCGCGCGGGCGCGCACCGTCCCGCTCACCGCGGCAGTCCCGCTGCAGACCGTCCGCGGCAGCCTCGAACAACTCGCCGAGGCCGAGGTGGACGAACGGGCGTGGCTGCGGGTCTTCGTCACCGAACCGGCCCGCGCCGGGCTCCGCGGCGAGGTCGCCGACCTGTTCCCGCGGGCCGTCCAGATCCACATCGACCCGGTGATGCGCGCGGACGAGACGAAACCGCGCGAGCGACGGTCGGGGCGCAGCCCCGGCGAGCTGTTCACCGCGTACCTCCACGAGGCGGGCCACGACGACCCGGCCGTGGCCGGGCTCTTCACCAAGCTCTACGAAGACACCCAGACCGTCGCCGAGGAGGCCTGATGAGGCCCATCCGATTGGACCTGCAGGGGTTCGCCTCGTACACCGGGTCCGAGACCTTCGACTTCACCGACGTGGACTTCTTCGCGCTCACCGGGCCCACCGGCGCCGGGAAGTCCACGGTGCTCGACGCGATGTGCTTCGCGCTGTACGGGCGCACGCCGCGCTGGCGCGTGAACACGACCCAGAACGCGATCGCGCCCTCGGCCGTGGAGGGCCGGGTCCGGCTCGTCTTCGCCGCCGCCGGCCAGCACTACGTCGCCACGCGGATCCTGCGCCGCGACCGCAACGGCAAGGTCAAGACGACCACCGCCGCGTTGGAGCAGCTGCCCGACGGGGTGGACCCGGCCGACGACGGCGAACTCGTCGAAGGCCTCGGCAAGGCCCTCGCGGGCAGCCCCAACGAGGTGAGCAACGCGGCCGAGCGCGTCATCGGGCTGCCGTTCGAGCAGTTCACGAAGTGCGTGCTCCTCCCCCAGGGCGAGTTCGCCGAGTTCCTGCACGCCTCGCCCGCCGACCGGCGCAAGATCCTCGAGAACCTGCTGGGCCACAGCGTCTACCGGCGGGTCCAGCAGCTCGCCGGCGCCAAGCGCGACGCGGCGACGACCGCGATGAAGACCCTGGAGGCGCAGCTCGCGCGCATCCCGGCGGTCACCGACCTGGAGCTGACCGCCGCGGCCGAACGGGTCGAGCGGCTGGAGAAGCTCACGGAGCCGGTGCGGGACAAGGCGAACGCGCTCGACGGGCTCGCCGCGGCGGTCGAGACCGCGCGGCGACGCCTGAACGAGGCCGAAGCGAACCTCGCCTCGCTCACGTACATCAAGCAGCCCGCGGGGGTCGCCGACATCGCCGCGCAGGTCGCGGCCGCGTCGGCGGCGGTCGCCGAGAAGGCCGCGGAGGTGGAGGCCACCGAGA
Organism: Glycomyces sp. TRM65418; assembly: GCF_019710475.1. Classification (GTDB taxonomy): domain Bacteria; phylum Actinomycetota; class Actinomycetes; order Mycobacteriales; family Micromonosporaceae; genus Glycomyces. Next base: position 890,111 of record NZ_JAJFAX010000001.1, read on the forward strand.
CCGAGGACGAGCGGCTGCGATCCGAACTCGACGGTCTCGACCTGGGCCTGATCGAGCGGCAGCTCAAGGCGTGGGCCGAGCTCGCCGAGACCGAGTCGAAGCTCAAGACCGGCCAGGAGCTCACCGAGGAGCTGCGCGCCCAGTACGCCGAGGCCAAGGAGCTGGAGGAGGCCGCCTCCGAGGAGGTCGAGATCCAGCACGCGACCCTCCACAAGGTCCGGATGGCCGAACTGGCCGGGACCCTGCGGGCGGGGCTGGCGATCGGCGACGAGTGCCCGGTCTGCGACCGTCCCGTGGACGCGGTCCCCGAGCACGACCTCTCGGAGTCCATGCAGCAGGCCGAGGAGGCCTCCCGGAACGCCACCGTGGAGTTCCGCGATGCGCAGGCGGCCGTGGTCGCGCTGCAGACGAAGCTGGAGAACTACGAGGAGCGGCTCACCGAGCTGCAGCTGGCGCAGCGGCGGCTGAAGAAGAAGCTCGAAGGCGTCCCCGAAGCCGCCGCGCTCGAGCAGCGGCGGAGCGATTCCGAAGAGGCTCGGCAGCAGCTGGCGGGGACCGGCGCGGCGCTCAAGGCCGCCCGGCGGGCCCTGCGGGAGGCGGAGAAGCGCAAGGCCGTCGCCGACGAGCGGCAGCAGCGCGCCTGGAAGGAGTTCCAGCACGCCCGCGACCAGGTGGCCGTGCTCGGCCCGCCCGCGGGCGGCGACGACCTGGCCGCGAGCTGGTCGCACCTCGTCGAGTGGGCCGCCGCGTCGCTCGAACGCGCGAGCGCCGAGCGGGAGGCCGCCCGGACCGAGCTGGCCGGGCTCGACGGCCGGGCCGCGACGCTGCGGACCGAACTGCGCGCGACGTTGGGGGACTTCGAGATCGAGGTGCCCCGCAGCGGCACCGGCGGCGACTACGTCGGGCGGCACGCCGCCGCCGTGGAGTCGGCGCGGGCCGCGTCGGCCCGCCTGGCCGAGGCGCGGCGCCACCGGATCGACCTGGAGTCCGACATGCGGAAGTACCAGAGCGAAGCGGAGATCGCCAAGGCCCTCGCGTCCCATCTGGAGGCCCGCCGGTTCATGGAGTGGCTGCTGAGCGAGGCCCTGGACGAGCTGGTGGCGGGCGCGACGGTGATGCTCAACCGGATCACCGGTGGGCAGTACGACCTGATCTACCGCGACCAGGACTTCTGGGTGGTGGACCACCACGACGCCGATATGGCGCGGCCCGCGCGGAGCCTGTCGGGCGGCGAGACGTTCGCCGCCTCGCTGTCGCTGGCGCTCGCGCTGAGCGACCAGTTGGCGAGCCTGGCGCGGCACGGCGCGAGCCTGGAGTCGATCATCCTGGACGAGGGCTTCGGGACGCTGGATCCGGAGACGCTCGACGCGGTGGCGTCGACATTGGAGGCGCTGACGCTCTCGGCCAGGCGCACCGTCGGCCTCGTCACGCACGTCGCCGAGCTGGCGGAACGCGTGCCGGTCCGGTTCCACATCACCAAGGACGCGAAGGGCTCGCACGTCGAGAAGACCTGGTCCTGACCGATCGTCGCCACCGAATCGCCGCCGGGCCGGGCCGCGGAGACCCGCCGCCCGGCGGCTCGTTCGGCGCGCCTTGCGCACCGTTTTCGAGCCGTAGCCGGGACCGATGCCGGTTCCCTGTGAGGACGATCGCAGTGATCGTTCCTGAAATCGGCCTGACCTCGACTTTCCTTCGACTCGACTGAGGAGTAGGTTCATTCCGTTGGCATCGTTAGCACGCAACGGACGTCACCCGCTCGCGCGCCGCTGGCACCTGCTCCCGCCGTGATTCGTCCGGTATGCCAAGTGCCACAAGCGCAACGAGCACGCGTCGTTAACCTTGAATGTTCAAGTACTTCTGAAGACATGAACACATTGAACATTCGCGGCGACCGCCGCAAACTGATCACCGGGGCGGGCGCCATCGGCGCCGGCGCCATCGCCCTCCTGGCACTCGACGCCTGCGGCAGCGACGGCGGCAAGGGCGCCGCCGCTCAGACCCCCACCGCCCCCGCACTCGACACCCTCGAATCGGCCGACGAGATCTGGCAGGTCCTGCTCGACGGCAACCAGCGCTGGGCCGACGGCGACTCGGTCCACCCCCACACCGACGCCGAGTGGCGCGAGTCGCTGGTCGAGGGCCAGTCTCCGCGCGCCGCCGTCTTCAGCTGCGTCGACTCCCGCGTCAGCCCCGAGCTCGTCTTCGACACCGGCGTCGGCGACCTCATGGTCACCCGCACCGCCGGCAACGTCTTCGACCCGCTCGTCTCCGAGTCCGTCTCGTACGGCCCGGCCGCCCTGGAGTCCCCGCTCCTGGTCGTCCTCGGCCACCAGCGCTGCGGCGCCGTCACCGCCGCCCACGAAGCGCTCCTGGCCGAGGAGGAGGGCGCCGAGCCCGAGGAGCACCACTACGCGCTCCCCGAGACCGTCGAGGCCCTCCGGGCCGCCTACGAGGCGTCCAAGGGCGAGTCCGGCGACCCGGTCGACGCGATGGTCAAGGCGAACGTCCTCCTCACCGTGCAGGCCCTCAGCGAGCACCCGAACCTCGCCGAACTCGTCGCCGACGGCGAGCTCACCGTGGTCGGCGGCGTCTACTCGCTCGAGACCGGCGTGGTCACCGAGATCGCCTGACCGCGGCGCGCCCAGGCGTCGACGGCGCGCAGTAGGCTGAGCCGCAACCGTTCCGGAAAGCAGGTGCGCCTTGCAGATCACCGTCGACGCCTGGGACCCGTCCTTCGCGGACAACCCCGAATCGCCCTCGCGCTCCGACCGGGCCGTGGTCCGGGCCGACATCGAACTCGAACCGGCCGACTGGCGGCCCCTCGACGCCCCCGCCTCGGGACCGCGGCGCATCGTCGTCGTCGACGGCGTGCGCCGCATCGACGCCCGCGTGGAGCTCCTCGACGACGCCCCTGAGCGACGCGGCGAACGCTGGCCCGGCCTGTGCGTCTCCTGGGCCGCCGGAGCGGTCGCCTGCGACCTCGACGGCCGGCGCTCGGCCGCCGCCGAGGCCAGTGTGGTCGAAGTGGCGGTGGAACGCGGCCTGTTCGCGGCCGTCGACCCCGGCGCCGACTTCGGGCGCTACCCGCACCGCAGGACCGAGTCCGCGGACCCGGGCGAGCTCATCGCCTCGGCCCAGGCCGCCATGGCCGAACTCGAGGCGAAAGTGTCCTCGATGGTGGCCATGGACGCCGAGCTGTCCGTCCTCGACGGCCCGTTGCGCGGGCGCACCCGCCTGCCGAACTCGGTCGGCTACATCAAGAGCCACCACCGCTCCTACCTCCAAGGCGACATGAACGCGGTCGTGGAGCGCCTGCGGCCCGGCCAGCGCACCCCCGTCTTCCACCTGATGTCCGGCTGGCCGCGCTACACCTGGTACCTGCGCCTGCCGGGCGCCTCCTCCCGCGGCTGGGCGGGCGTGGCCCGCCTGGAGGCCGCCGACGACCTGAGCGAGGAGGCGGCGATCGCGCTGGCCGACGCCACGGCGGCGTCCCTGCCGCCGCTGGGTTCGGCGGCGCACAAGGACGCGCGCGCCCCGCAGAACCTGACGCCGATCGCGGGCCTGGAGCGCCGCCTGAAGCGGATGCTCGGCGACCCGCGGTTGCTGCTGCGGTCCGTGCGCGCGGCCTCCCAGGAGTCGGGACGGTGACCGCTCCGGTCCACGGGACCGTGACGGTCACCCGTGATCTCGAGGACCCGCCCGAGCGGGTCTGGGCCGCCTTCGCCGAGTTGGAACTGCGCGACCACTGGTTCGCCATCCCGGGCGGCGAGGCCGAGCACGAACTCGACTTCCGGATCGGCGGCGGCGAGACCGCCATCGGCGTGTTCGCGCCCTCGGGCGCCGCCGAGGCCGTCGAGTGGCGTTCCCGCATCTTCGACCTGCAGGAGCCGCACCGGCTCGTCTTCGCCTACGAACTCGTCGTCGACGGCGTGCGGCGGACCGTGTCACTCGTGACCGTGCTCCTCGCGCCCGAGGGCGGCGGCACGCGGCTCGACTACACCGAGCAGTACACGCTGCTCGCGTTCACCGAGATCGAAGGCCAGGACGAGGCCCACCTGCGCGGTTCGCTGCCGCTCCTGCTCAACCGCCTCGAAGCGGCATTGGACGTGCGAGGGGCCCCAGCGCGTTCGCGCTAGGGCCCCTCAGGGTCAGCGAACTCCGGGTTCGCATGGGTTCGAGCTTATGGGTCGGTCAGTACCAGCCGTTGGACTCGCTGTGCGACCAGGCGCCGCACGGGCTGCCGTAGCGGCCGTCGATGTAGTCCAGGCCCCAGGCGATCTGGGTGACCGGGTTGGTCTCCCAGTCGTCGCCGTGCGAGGCCATCTTGTCGCCGGGGAGGGACTGCGGGATGCCGTAGGCGCCCGAGCCCGAGTTGTAGGCGGTCTCGTTCCAGTTGGACTCGCGTTCCCACAGGTTGACGAGGCAGCCGACCTCGTTCATGTCCCAGCCGGCCTCGAGCGTCATGGTGCAGCCGACGGCCTTGTTGCCCGAGTACTCGGAGCAGTCGGCGGCGATGTCGACACTGCCGCCCGAGTCGGACGAGTCGGAGGAGTCGGCGACCTCGGCGGGCTCCTCGACCTCCTCTTCGGGGACCTCGGCGGCCTCGGGCTTCGGCGCCTCGGGCTTGGCCGCCTCCTGGACGGGCAGGATGCTCTCCATGGGGGCGATCCGGTCCCAGCGGCGCTCGGCGTCGCCGGCGTCGGCGACGATGTCGGCGGCGAGCAGCTCCTCGGGGGTCGGGTCGTCGGTGTTGATGATGGCGGCGCTCGCGCTGCTGGCCGAGCCGACGGCGAACAGGACGGCGGCGGCGGACACGAGCACCCGCTTGCGGGCAGGGTGCCGCGGGGGTGCCACGGCCCGGTGCCTCGCGCGTGAGGACTTCTTACGTGTAAACATCGGAGGTAACACTAAGGACTCGGAAACCCGGGACCGTACCGCTCGGTAATCACCCCAACACGGCACACTTCTCTCCGAGAGCGAAGCTATCGGGTGCCCGTCTTGCCCGATACCGTCGCTATCGCGGATTCCGTCCCCGACCTCCCGGATCCCGGCTCCCACGCCTCATCCGAAAGGACCATTGACACCCCGACGCGTCGCTCGATCTTCTTCCACATAGGTCCAGCGAGAGCAATGTCACAGCGCATGGGAGGAGGCGAACGAAGCGGCCCCGCCCTGTTGCGGGCGGGGCCGATGGTGCGAGTGCGTCACTTGGTGGTGGGGGCGTCCCCGGTCGGCGTCGCGGTCGCGTCCGCCTCGGCCGGGAGCGGCGACGTCGGGTCGGCGTCGGGGTTCTGCGTCGCCGGGTCCTCCGACCGGGTCCCCTCGCCGGGAGCGGGCGTCGCCGTCGGATCCTCTTCCGGAGTCGGCGTCGCCGCCGGGTTTTCACCCGGAGCGCACAGCGGGTACTGGTAGCCGAGTTCGGAGGTGTCGACCTCGTACTCCTCCACCGGGGACTCGACGGCCTGACCGAACTCGTCCACTTCGGGGTCCTGCGCGAACGGGTCGTTCCAGCCGCTCTCATCGCAGGCGCCCGGGTCGCCGATCCACAGCGGGTCGCCATTCTGGTCGAACAGGTAGACGCCCGTCAGCCGCCGGCCGTTCTCGTCGTAGACGTGGACGTCGGTCACCCAGCCGTAATCGTCGCCACCGTCGTAGTAGGTCTCAACGTACGTCGTCGGGAAGGCACCGGTCATGATCGGGGAGAACTGGAGAGCGGCGAGCGCGACGATCGCGATGCTCGCGGCGGCGGTCACGCGCCTGCGGCGCCGGCCCCACTCGGGAGCCTTCATGCCGATCTTGATCGAGGCCCAGACGCCGAGCAGCAGCATCGCGACGCCGAAGATCAGGCCCGGGATCGAATTGAAGTACGAGTAGCCGGTGACGCCGAACTGCGCGGACGCCAGCCAGTAGACGAACAGCGCCGCCACGACGGCGCCGCGCAGCACCCACCATCCCGGCCGCAGGCGCTCGGCGAGCTCCGCGGCGTCCTCGTGTCCAGTGCTGGCCGCGAACCTGTCGGCGACCGTCTTCGACCGGGTGAGGACCGGGGCGAAGGTCTGGGACAGGCTGCGCCGGATGCGGGCCGCCGCGGGCTCCTTCTGGACCTCGGCGGTCTCGCGCAGCTCCCGGGCGTAGGACTCGGGACTGCCGAGCAGGTCGCGCAGGGCCATGCCGGGGCCGAGGTCGGCGGCGACCTCGGCCAGGTGCAGATCCAGTTCGGACATCAGGTCGGTGCGGATCGGTTCGGGCAGGTCGCCGAGATGGCGCTCGACCGCGGCGAGATAGGACGCGATCTCCGAAGTCCGGTTGGGGGCGTCGGTCATGGTCAACCCTTCGTGGGAGTCTCGAACAGAATCCGCATCTTGGCGCTGACGTCCTCCCAGGCGTCGCGCGCTTGACGCAGGTATTTCCGTCCGGGCTCGGTCAGCGAGTAGTACTTGCGGTGCGGCCCCGATTCACTGGGCTGGACGTAGGTGGACAGGTACCCGGCCCGGTAGAGCCGCCGGAGCGTGCCGTAGACCGAGGCGTCGCCGAGCTCGTCGAACCCGCTGCTGCGCAGCCGGTTCAGGATCTCGTAGCCGTAGCCGTCCTCGTTGTCGAGGACGCGGAGCACGATGATGTCGAGCAGGCCCTTGAGCAGTTGCGATCTGTCCACGCTATCCACAGTACCATGCTATGCACAGTAGTGGAGGACGGCGGCAACGCGGACCGGCCCCGCCGTGCGGCGGGGCCGGGGTTCGCTTCGGGCCGTTCAGAACCGGGCGCGGGCGGCGCGCAGGCGCGCCAGGCTCACGTCCTTGCCGAGGAGTTCCATCGACTCGTACAGCGGCGGCGACACGGTCTTGCCGCTGATCGCGACGCGGACGGGGCCGAACGCCTTGCGCGGCTTGAGACCCATGCCGTCCACGAGGGCGGCCTTCAAGGCCTCCTCGATGGCGGCCGTGGTCCACTCGACGTTCTCGAGCGCGGCGATCGACGCGTCCAGGACCTGCGCCGCGTCGTCCTTGAAGGTCTTCTTGGCGCTCTCCTCGTCGATCGCGACCTCGGTGCCGCAGAACAGGAACCGCAGCATCTCGACCGCCTGCGAGAGCGTCGTGCAGCGCTCCTGCACCAGCGGGACGGCCACCGAGAGCACGTGGGCCTCGTCGGGGGTCAGGCTGTCGCGCCCCAGGAGCCCGGCCTCGCCCAGCCTCGGGACGAGCATCCCGGTCAGCTCCTCGGAGTCCATGCTGCGGAAGTGGTCCGCGCAGATCGCGTCGAACTTCTTCTCGTCGAACCGCGCCGGGTTCGACTTGACGTCGTGCAGGTCGAAGGCCTCCAGGAACTCCGCGACGGAGAACACGTCGCGGTCGCCCGACAGGGACCAGCCGAGGGTCGCCACGTAGTTGAGCACGCCCTCGGGCAGGTAACCGGCCTCCTTGTACTGCAGGAGGTTCGAGCGCGGGTCGCGCTTGGACATCTTCTTGCCGCGCTCGTCGACGATGAGCGGCAGGTGCGCGTACTCGGGCACGGCGTCGGCGATGCCGAGTTCGACGAGCGCGCGCCACATGACGATCTGGCGCGGCGTCGAGGGCATGAGGTCCTCGCCGCGGGTGACGACGGTGACCTTCATGATCGCGTCGTCGACCGGGTTCGTCAGGGTGTACAGCGGCGAGCCGTCGGCGCGCGCGATCACGTAGTCCGGGATCGACCCGGCCGGGTTCGTGACCTCGCCGCGCACCGCGTCGTGGAAGGTGATGTCCTCGTCGGGCATCCGCATCCGGTACACCGGCTTGCGGCCCTCGGCGCGGAAGGCGGCCTTCTGCTCCTCGGTGAGGTCGCGGTCGAAGTTGTCGTAGCCGAGCTTCGGGTCGCGGCCGGCCGCCCGGTGCCGCGCCTCGACCTCCTCGTTGGTCGAGAACGCCTCGTAGGCGTAACCGCCCTCGAGGAGGCGGTCGATGACGTCGGCGTACAAGTCGAGCCGCTCGGACTGCCGGTAGGGCGCGTAGGGCCCGCCGATGTCGGGGCCCTCGTCCCAGGTCATGCCCAGCCACGAGAGCGCCTCCAGCAGCTGGTTGTAGGACTCCTCGGTGTCGCGCGCCGCGTCGGTGTCCTCGATGCGGAACACGAACTCGCCGCCCTTGGCCCGGGCGTAGCCCCACGAGAACAGGCAGGTGCGCACCAGGCCCACGTGCGGCGTCCCGGTGGGGCTGGGGCAGAAGCGCGTGCGGACATTACTCACTGGAAACCACCTTGTTGGAGAGCGTGCCGATGCCGGCGACGGAAACGGAGACGGTCTCGCCCGCCTGGAGCGGCCCCACGCCCGCCGGGGTGCCGGTGAGCACCACGTCGCCCGGCAGCAGCGTCATCACCTGGGACACGTACGCCACCAGGGACGCCGGGTCGAAGACCATGTCCTTGGTCGAGCCGAGCTGGCGCACCTCGCCGCCCACCTCGCAGCGGATCTCGGCGTCGGCGACGTCGGTGCCGTTGCCGAGCGGGTCGGTCTCGATCCACGGCCCGAGCGGGCAGAACGAGTCGAAGCCCTTGGCGCGCGTGAACTGCACGTCCTGCTGCTGGAGGTCGCGGGCGGTCACGTCGTTGGCGCACGTGTAGCCGAAGATCGAGCCCTTCGCGGCCTCGCGGTCGAGACCGCGCGCCCCCGGCAGGCCGATGACGACCGCGAGCTCGGCCTCGTGCTCGACCTGGTCGGAGATCGCCGGGAGCCTGATGGCCTCGCCCGGACCGATCACGGAGGTCGAGGGCTTGAGGAAGATCAGCGGCTCCTTGGGGACCTCGTTGCCGAGCTCGGCCGCGTGGTCGGCGTAGTTGCGGCCCACGCAGACGACCTTGGACGGCAGGATGGGGGCGAGCATCCGCACGTCCTCGAGCGCCCAGCGCTGACCGGAGAGCTTGATCTGCGCGAACGGGTGCCCCTCGATCTCGGCGGCGGTGGCCCCTGGCCCCTCCCCCTCGAGGACTGCGAACGACATGCCGGTGGGGTGAGCGATCCGCGCGATCCGCACAGTCGGCCCCTCTCTAAGACTGGTTCGAAACCTTGCGGCCTCAGCTTAGTTCGGGAACGGGGCCCGTTCCACGCGCTGTCGCGCGCCGCGCGGACCGGTCACTGCCGGGCTAGCGGACGAGGAGGAACAGCAGCCCGATGACGACGGAGGCGACCAGGGCTCCGACGACGATGCCCATGCCGAGGCGGCGGACCTTCGCGAACAGGCCGATGAAGAAGCCGAGCGCACACGTCAGCGGCAGCGCCACGAGCAGCGAGATGGCGGTGGCGCCGACGCGGACCTTGAGGGTCTCGCCGATGCCGCCGACCATGACGAACCCGAAGGCGATGGCCGCGATCACGAGGATCACCAGGCCGAGGAGGAAGCCGGAGGCGAAGCGGCGGCGCCCGTACACGGCCGAGTCCGCGGCCCGGGCGGCCGCGCGGGCACGATCGGTCTGGTAGGAAGTCACGCCTCAACTCTAGTACGGCCCCACCAGGGGCGGCGTGACGGCGTTCCCCGCTTCCGCTGTCTCGGCGCACGATCGGGTGACGGTCTCCTGTGGAAGCACTGGCGGTGCGCTGAGCTGGCCCGCCGCCGGGTGACGCGCCGCCGCGAATGCCGGGAGCGCGGCCCGATGCGTGCAAGACTGCCGTATGCGCCGTTTGATCACGCTAACCGCATTGTTCGGGGCTCTGCTGTTCCTGCAGGCGCCCGCCGGAGCGATCGACTCCCACCTTCCGCAGGCGAGCGCCTCCTTCAACGCCACCGTGTACAAAGTGGCCTACGACGGGGACACCGTCTACTCGGGCGGGGAGTTCACCCGCGCCAAGAACACCGACGGCACCTTCGCGCGCCGCAACTACCTGGCGGCCGTGAACTCCGCCACGGGGGCGCTGCTGCCGTTCGCGCCGTCCCTCGACGGACCGGTCTACGAGGTGAAGACCGGCGGGGGCCATCTCTACATCGCCGGGAAGTTCACACAGGTCGACGGGGTCGCCCGTCCGCGCGTGGCCCGCTTCGACCTCGGCACCGGGGAGCTCGACACCACCTGGAAGCCCCGGCCGTCGGCCACGGTGTACACGGTCGAACCGGTCGGCTCCACGGTCTACCTCGGCGGCACGTTCGTCACCGTCGGCGACTTCGCGCAGCCGTCCCTCGCGGCCGTGAACGCCACCGACGGCGCCCCGATCACCACGTTCACGCCGAGGGTGCAGGAGGGCGCGGTCCGCGACCTCGAGTCAGGGCACGGCCGCCTCTACGTCGCCGGGGCCTTCTCCAGAGTGGAGGACGACAAGAAATACGGGAAGCTCGCCGCCGTGAACCCGACCTCGGGCGCGGTCGACACGAGCTTCGCGGCCAAGGTCTACGTGCTCACCCGCGAGATCGCGGTCGCGGGGGACCGCGTCTTCGCGGCCCTGGACGGGCGCGGCGGCGAGATCCGGGCGTTCGACCGCGGCGGCGAGGCCCTCTGGTACCAGGCCGTGGACGGCGGCATGCAGACCGTCGAGGTCTGGGGCGACACCGTCATCGGCGGCGGCCACTTCGACCGGGCCTGCGTCACCAACCACGCAGGGCCGCACGGCGAGTGCCTCGACGGGGTGCGCGCCGAGCGCGGCAAGCTCCTCGCCGTCGACATGAACGGCCGACTCCTGGACTGGGACCCGAACGCGAACGGCGTCGTCGGGGCCTGGGACGCCGAGGTGCATCCGTCGGGATCGAACCTGACCGTCGGCGGCGCGTTCACCACCTTCGGGGGCGGCCTGCAGGAGCAGAAGCGCCTCGCCGTGTTCGCGTAGGCCATGAGCAAGCGCAAGGGCCCGTCCTGAGGACGGGCCCTTGGTGCTGTGCCCGCCGCGCGATCGGCGCGGGCCGGGCGGGGACCCCGTCTCGTGAACGGGGTCCGGTCGATGCCGCTCGTGGCGTGCGGTGACGTATTAGGCGGGCTTCCGCCGGTTGAGGCCGTAGGCGAGGCCGTCGGCCAAGGCGTTCCAGGAGGCCTCGATGAGGTTGGGGGCCACGCCCACGGTGGTCCACTCGGACTCGCCGTCGCTCATCGACACCAGGACGCGGGTGACCGCGTCGGTGCCGGTGGAGCCGGCGAGGATGCGGACCTTGAAGTCGGAGAGCGTGAGCTCGGCCAGGCGCGGGTGCCGGGCGGCCAGGGCGCTGCGCAGGGCCGCGTCGAGCGCGTTCACCGGGCCGTTCCCCTGGGCGGTGGCGATCACGCGCTCGCCGTCGACGTCGAGGCGCACGGTGGCCTCGGCGACCGTGGTGCCGTTCGGGTCGTGGTCGACGATGACGCGGTAGGTGTCGAGCGCGAACGGTCGCGGCAGACCGCCTTCGACCTCGTCGCGGACGAGCAGCTCGAACGAGGCGTCGGCGGCCTCGAAGGACCAGCCCTTCGATTCGAGTTCCTTGACGCGCTTGGTGATGCGGTCGAGCACGCCCTTGTCGCCGGAGAGGTCGATGCCGAGTTCACGGCCCTTGAGCTCGACGGAGGCGCGCCCGGCCATCTCGGTGACGAGGATGCGCATGTCGTTGCCGACGACCTCGGGGTCGACGTGGTTGTACAGGGTCGGGTCGGCCTTGATCGCGGAGGCGTGGATGCCGGCCTTGTGCGCGAACGCCGCGTGGCCGGTGTAGGGGGCGTGCTCGTCGGGGGTCATGTTGGCGATCTCGGCGATCGCGTGCGAGATGCGGGTCAGCTGGGCGAGGCCCCCTTCGGGCAGGACCTTCATGCCGAGCTTGGTCTCCAGGTTCGCGATGACGCTGAACAGGTTCGCGTTCCCGGGGCGCTCGCCGTAGCCGTTGGCGGTGCCCTGGACGTGCATGACGCCGGCCTGGACCGCGGCGAGGGTGTTGGCGACGGCGCAGCCGGTGTCGTTCTGGGCGTGCATGCCCAGGCGTACGCGCTCGACCGGGAGCACGGCTTCGAGGCGGCGGCGCAGTTCGGTGACGGCCTCGGTGATGTCGGAGGGGATGCGCCCGCCGTTGGTGTCGCACAGGACGACCGCTTCGGCTCCGGCTTCCAGGGCGGTGCGGACGACCAGCGTCGCGTACTCGGGGTCCTGGCGGAAGCCGTCGAAGAAGTGCTCGCAGTCGATGAAGACCTGGCGGTCGTGCTCGCGGCCGGTGCGCACGGAGTCGGCGATCATCGCGAGGTTCTCTTCGGCGGTGGTGCGCAGGGCCTGCTCGACATGGCGCATGTCGGACTTGGCGACCAGGCACAGCACGGGCGCGCGCGAGTCCAGCAGGGCCTGGAAGCCCGGGTCCTCGGCGGCGGTGGAGCCGGCGCGGCGGGTCATCCCGAAGGCGACGAGCCGGGCGTGCTTGAAGTTGAGCTCTTCGGCCGCCCTGGCGAAGAACTCGGTGTCCGAGGGGATCGCGCCGGGCCAGCCGCCCTCGATGTAGTCGACGCCGAGTTCGTCGAGCAGTTCGGCGACGGCGAGCTTGTCGGCGACGGAGTAGCGGAGGCCCTCCATCTGCGCGCCGTCGCGGAGCGTGGTGTCGAAGACGTGGAAGTCCCCGCCGCGGTTCGAATCCATGCCGGATTGCGGGTCTGGTTGCGTCACTTGGTGCTCCAGGTTCTTTCTGGTGATCGGTCCGGCCGCTGCGCCGCCGACCTGAACGTTCGTTTGCCCTGAACGAAAAAGACCCCCTGCGGGCGCAGGAGGTCTGGCGTTCGGCGGCGGCATCTAACGAAGATGCTCCGCGGAACGCCCGCAGCTAATCATGAGCTGGAAGGTCACGTTTCGTAGTATGCCATCGGGCCCTCACCCGAGCCAGCATTTCCCGAATCGTGGGATTCAGTGTGTCGTGCCGTCCATGCGCTCGCCGCCGCGCCCTCCGAAGCGGCGGCGCTCACCAGTGCGAGCGCAGCACGCGGCGGCGCTGCCACCACAGGACGAGGACCGCGCCGGCCGCGACCGCGAGGGTCGCGGCGGCGGCCGTGATGCCGAGGCCCGCGCCCGTGGTCGGGAGCTGGGCCTGGGCCACCGGGCTCGTCGCGTCGCCGGCGGACGGCGTCTCGCCCGGCGCCGGGGCCCCGCCCAGGGTCGGGGACTCGCCCGGCGTGGGCGACTCCCCCGGGGACGGCGTCTCGCCCGGGGGCGGCGCGCCGACGACGGCGAGCCTCCACTCCTGGAAGTGCTTGGTCGCGCCCGACTCGACCGCCACGGCGACGACTTCGGCGCCTTCGACGGCGTCATCGCGGTCTTCGAGCCCGAGGTGGTATCCGTCGGGGGTGATGAAGCGGAAGTCGTTGTGGCCGCGGGTGTCGTCGAAGACGACCCGCCACGCCAGAGCGTCGGCGCAGTCGGCGAGCGCGACCGGGACGGCGTCGCCGCCGCCCGAAGTGTCGGCGGTCAGGCACTGGCCGGTGGCCTCATGGCGGATCTGGTACTCGCCGAGGCCGACGAGGGCTTCCACGGCGTGGAAGGTCCACGCGTCGTAGTCGGCCGTCAGCCGCGCGCCGCCGTCGGTCCACGCCAGCGGAATGGTGTCGTGGTCCTTGAGGAAGACCCTGGCGGGCTCGGCGGGCACGGACTGGGCGTGGGCGGCGGCGGCCCACAGCGGCACGGCGGCGGCCGCGACGAGCGCGGCGCGGAACATCAGGGACTTCATCCGCGAATTAGATCAAATGAGACACTTTCGCCTCCATGGCGATGGCGCGGGAGTCAGGCCGTCGCCTGGGGGCCGACGCTGCCGCGGATCTCGCTGGCCGCGTCCCCGGCCGCGCGCAGGCGGTCGGCGGCGTCGGTCAGCAGGTCGAGCGTCTCGTCGCCGCCGTGCGCCGACAGCGCCTGCTGGAGCCCGATCGAGCCGGCCAGGCACTCCCCCGCGGCGCTCACCATGTCCTCATAGGCCGCGACGCCGTGCTCCAGGCGTTCGACCATGCGCGACAGGTTCGCCTCCATGCCGGCGCGCTTGGCCTCAGGCGCGATGGCGATGGCCTGCTCGACGTCCCTGACGCCCAAGGCGAGCCGGTACAGCTCGTGCCCGGCCTTGGCGGCCCCGGCGAGGATCGCCACGGCCTCCGCGTTGCCTTCGAGGCGCTGCGCCATCTGCTCGGCCGCGATCGAGGCTCGCTCCAGCCGCTCGTAGGGGCGCAGGGCCCGGCTGCGGCGGAACTGGGCCTTGATGCGGCCGCGCCGGATGGCCTCGGCGGTCTCACCGAACAGACCGCGGGCCTCTTTGGACAGCCGCGCCGGGCCGAGGATCTCCAAGGAGTCGCGCTCGACGGCCGGCAGGGCCCGCGCGAGCCGCCGGTAGTCGAGCCAGCGGACCACGGCCATCGCGGTCGAGAACCCGGCCACGGTGACCCACACGCCGTCGGGGGCGCCCAGGCCCATGTAGGGCACGAAGAAGGCGCTGCCGGCGACAGCGCCTCCCGCGGTGGTGGTCCAGGACTTCGCGGAGGACAGGCGTGAACGCAGGCGCTTGAACGCGCGCTTGCGGTCCTTCGCGTCCACCGGGGGTCCTTCCGTCAGTTCTTGGTCTTGTCGGCCTCGGCCTCGGCCGTGCCCTCGTCGTTGCCGAGGGACGCGCGGATGTCGGCGAGGCGGGCGTTGGTGGCCGACTCCTTCGACTCGATCGCGGGGCCCGCGGCCTTGCCGCCGGAGAGCTGCTCGCCTTCGAGCGACGCGCGGATCTGCTCCAGGCGGGAGGCCCCGGCCATGTCGCGGGTGGCGCGATTCACCTCGAGGAGGCGGCCTTCGACGGAGTTCGAGGCGAGTTCGGCGCGGCCCATCGCGTTCGAGTAGCGGCCCTCGATCTTGTCGCGGATCTCGTCGAAGTTGGGCACGTTGCCGGGGGCGGCGGTCTGCGACATCGACTCCAGCGAGGAGGCGATGGTCTCCTGCATCTTGGCCTGCTCCAGCTGGCCGAGGAGCTTCGTGCGCTCCTGGAGCTTCTGCTGCAGGATCATCTGGTTGTTCTCGACGGCCTTCTTGGCCTGGTCGGCGGCGGTCAGCGCCTGGTCGTGCATCACCTTCATGTCCTCGAGGGACTGCTCGGTGGACACCAACTGGCCCGCGAGGATCTCCGCGGTGGACTCGAACTGCTGCGCCTTCGCCTCGTCGCCCTCGGCGCGGGCCTTGTCGGCGAGCACGAGGGCCTGGCGGGCCTGCGCCTGCAGGCGCTCGACCTCGGACATCGAGCGGTTGAGCTTCATCTCCAACTGGCGCTGGTTCCCGATCACGGACGCCGCTTGGCCCACCAGCGCCTGGTGCTGCTTCTGGGCTTCTTCAATCGCCTGCTGGATCTGGATCTTGGGGTCGGCGTGCTCATCGATCTTCGCACCGAAGAGCGCCATCATGTATTTCCAGCCCTTGACGAACGGATTGGCCATTATCGGGGTCCTTCCGGTGGAGCTTGGCGAAGCTCGCGAGCCATAAATGAGCAATGCAACGCCGACATGCCTCTAGTGTCGGACATCGGCGCCACCTATGTGGGACAGGGGGACGCCTCAATCGCCAAAACTACATCATCGGCCTTGGAGTTCAGGAGTACCGTCACGCCGCCGCACGGACCACCGAATCGGTCACTTCGCCACGACGGTGCCGAGAACGGACCTGGGCGATGGCCGCGGCCTTCTTCGCCGCGCCCGGGGAACCGTAGATCTGGCCGCTGGGCATCGCATGCCGGCGGCGCCGCGAAGGCTCCTCGGCGGATGATTCCTTCTCGCGCGGCATCGGCAGCACGGCGACCTGGCGGCTCTGCGGCTGCGGCGCTCCGCGCCCGGAGGAGGCGGCTTCGCCGAGCTCATGGGAGGCGACCTCGCGGGAGACCTCGGCGAGGACCTCGGACAGGCGCACCTGGAGGGCCCCGCACACCGAGGCGAGCAGTTCGCTCGACGGCTCCTTGTGGCCGCGCTCGATCTCGGAGAGGTACCCGAGACTCACGTTGGCCTGCTTCGACACGTCCCGCAGCGTCCGCTTCTGCGCGCGGCGGCGGCGCCGCAGGGTCTCTCCCAGCAGTTCCCGCAACAACACCATAGGATTCTCCTCCGCGCCGCGATCGCTCGTGCGAGCTCGCTCGAGCCTAAGTGGGTCCTGCAAGCCTAGCTCGTCCGGTTCGGCTCACTCTTCCTAGATTTGAATGCTTTCCAGAGGTAATCCATTCCCGTCAGCACGGTGAGGACCACCGCACCGCCCATCAGCCACGGCCCCACCGCGTCCAGCGGCGAAGGCCACGGCCACAGATACCAGGCCACGGCCGTGATCTGCAGGATGGTCTTGAGCTTCCCGCCGCGGTCCGCGGCGATCACGGTCTTGCGGGCCACGGACATGCGCCACGCGGTGATCCCGAGTTCCCTCGCGAGGATGACGGCGGTGACCCACCACGGCAGCGTGTCGTAGTAACTCAGCAGGATCAGCGCGGTGCCGATCATGACCTTGTCCGCAATCGGGTCGGCGAGCTTCCCGAAGTCGGTGACCAGGCCGCGCGAGCGCGCGAGCCAGCCGTCCACGAAGTCCGTCGTCGCGATGAAGACGAACAGGGCGCACGCGGCCATGCGCCAGCCGGAGTGCTCCATGCCCGAGAGGATCACGAAGACCGCGAAGACCGGGACCAGGAAGATCCGGGCCACCGTCACCACGTTCGCGATGTTCCACGGCGACGCCGGTCGCTCCTCGGTGGTCACCAGGACTCCTCCACGATCTCGGCGACCAGGTCCACGCCGTGCGAGTCGACGACCTTGGCGGTCACGAAGTCGCCGACCGCGAGGCCCTCGACCTCGCCGACCAGCGCGACGGTGCCGTCGACCTCGGGGGCCTGGTGCGCGCCGCGGCCGTCCACGCCGTCGTCCTCGACGGACTCGACCAGGACGGTCATGACCTCGCCCACCCGCTCGGCCGCCCGCTGGCTCACCAGCTCGTCCACGAGCATCGACACGCGCGTGTGCCGCTCGGAGACGACGTCCTCGTCCACGTGCCCGTCGAGGTGCACCGCCTCGGTGCCGTCCTCGTCGGAGTAGGCGAACACGCCCGTCGAGTCCAGCCGGGCCTCCTCCAGGAAGCCCATGAGCTCCTCGACGTCCTCCTCGGTCTCGCCGGGGAAGCCGACGATGACGTTGGTGCGGGCCCCGGCCAGCGGCGCGCGCTCGCGGATCTGGGCCAGCAGCGCCAGGAAGTTCTCGGTCGACCCGAAGCGGCGCATCCGCCGCAGCACCTTCGCCGAAGAGTGCTGGAACGAGAGGTCGAAGTACGGCACCACCTTGTCGGTGCGCAGCATCGCCTCGATGAGGCTGGGCCGCAGCTCGGCCGGCTGCAGGTACGACAGGCGGATCCACTCGACGCCGTCGATCGCCGCCATGCCCTCCAGCAGGTGCTCCAGCGCCTGGGAGTCGGCGAGGTCCTTGCCGTAGGAGGTGGTGTTCTCCGAGACGAGGTTGAGCTCCTTCACGCCCTCGGAGGCGAGCCACGCGGCCTCGGCCAGGATCTCCTCGGGAGTCCGGGACACGAACGAGCCGCGGAAGGACGGGATCGCGCAGAACGTGCAGCGACGGTCGCATCCGGAGGCGAGCTTCAAGTTCGCGACGGGGCCGTCCGACAGGCGCTTGCGCACCACCGCGAGGTGCTGCGGGGCGCCCTCGGCCACGCCCGCGGCGTCGGCCTGCTCGATGCGCGTGTGCCCCGGCACGACGGCCGCGGCGCTCTGGCGCGCGGCCGGGGCCAGCGGCAGGAGCTTGCGGCGGTCCGACGGCTGGTGGGACTCCACGGCGCGGCCGGCGAGGATGTCGTCGAGCCGCGCGGCCATGTCCGGGTAGTGGTCGAACCCGAGCACCGCGTCGGCCTCGGGGAGGCTCTCGGCGAGCTCTTTGCCGTACCGCTCGGCCATGCAGCCGGTCGCGACCACCTTCGCACCGGTCGCGGAGGCGTCCAGGAGCACGTCTATCGACTCGGCCTTGGCCTGCTCGATGAAACCGCAGGTGTTGACCATCACGACGTCGGCGTTCTCGCCGTCGTCGCTGACGCGCCAGCCGCCGGCGGCCAAGCGGGCCGCCAGCTCCTCGGAATCGGTCTCGTTGCGGGCGCAACCGAGCGTCAGGAGCGCGACGCTCTTGGAGCGGTCGACGTCGTGGGATTCCTGAGAACGGGTCGAATGAGCTGCAGACACCAGGAAAGCGTACCCACCGGTGCATCGCGAACGCCCGCGCGGCGGGCAGGGCCACACCGATACCCGGCGGTACAGTGACGGACCTAACGGGCCGGGGCCCCCGGAGGGTCGATTCGGACCGTTCCCGACCCCTTTGCGCAGGGGCAACAGCGGATCACCGCCCGTTGCGCCGATACCTTAGGCTTGCCGCATGTCCCCCAAAGGCATCGCCCAAGCCGCTCCGCCCACCCCACGTATCGCGACCCGACGAACCGCCTTCGCGGTGCTCGCCATCGCCGCCGCGCTGCCCCTGTCCGCCTGCGGCGAGGTGCCCACGGGCACGCTCCACACCCGCGCCGGATACACCGTCGCCAGCGAGGAGGTCCCCGTCTCGGTCTGCCCGGCCGAAGACGAGTCCCGGTTCGCCGGCGACGAGGGCCTGCTCATCGGCCCGCACTTCGCGCTCCGCGTCGAGTGCGTGGCCTCGTTCGACGCGATCCCGGAGGGCTTCCAGCTCGAGTACCTGCTCGGCGAGGACACGAGCCTGTACTCCCCCGAGCCCGGCCACGAGTTCACGCTCGTCCAGTTCGCGCCCGACCCCGGCGTCGAGGTCCCGTACCCGAACGACGACCTTTCCGGCCTGTCCGCGACCCTCTCGATCGGGGACCGGACCTGGGACTTCGAAGGCGAGGCGCCCGTGCCGGGCGCGGTGTACTTCACCGTCGCCGAGAAGGACGCGGCCGTGACGCTCGAAGTGGTCGACAACGAGCGGACCCAGACGATGGACCTGCGCGCCCGCACCAAGGAGGGCCTGATCCAGGCGCTCTACCACGGCTCCACGTTCGAGGTGAACACCGATCCGGCGACCGGCTCCGTCGACGGCTACACCACCTCCGGCAGCTACGAGTACTGGTTCGACGACTGGAAGTACTCGACGCAGTTCACCGTCACCCGCGAGGTGTTCGAGCCGGGCACGGGCTGGGTCGCCGAGCCCGACCGGGCCGTCCTCGGCGTCGAGTTCGGGTGGCTGCATTCGGGCAGCGGCCTGGAGTGGGCCATCGACCCGCAGGAGGCCCTCAAGGTCACCGGTCCCGAAGGCGACTTGACGGCGCTCACCGCCGAGCACGTGGACGAGGAGTGGAACGGCGGCGTCTGGCGCACGTTCACCCTCAAGTACGACGTTCCCGCCGACGCGCTGGCGTTCACGTTGAACTTCCACCCCGAAGGGCCGGTCAAGTGGCCCGAGGAGGACATCTCGCTGCCGATCACCGGCGACAAGAACCACGAGATCGCCGTCAGTTTCGAATAGGCCGAGCGGGCCGGTCCGGATGGACCGGCCCGTCTCGTCTCAGCCCTGGAGCGAGGCGATGACCTCGTCGAGCTCTTCGGGTTTGACGAGCACGTCGCGGGCCTTGGTCCCTTCGGAGGGGCCGACGACGCCGCGGGTCTCCATGAGGTCCATGAGCCGCCCGGCCTTCGCGAAGCCGACGCGGAGCTTGCGCTGCAGCATCGAGGTCGAGCCGAACTGGGTGGTGACGACCTGCTCGATCGCCTGGATGAGCAGTTCGAGGTCGTCGCCGATGTCGGGGTCGATGTCGCGCTTGGAGCCCGGCGGCGCGGTGACCTCGTCGATGAACTGCGGCTCCATCTGCGACTTCACGTGGGCGACGACCGCCTCGATCTCATCGTCGCCGACCCAGGCGCCCTGGATGCGTTCGGGTTTGGACGCGCCCATGGGCAGGAAGAGCCCGTCGCCGCGGCCGACGAGCTTCTCGGCGCCCGGCTGGTCGAGGATGACCCGCGAGTCGGCGAGCGACGAGGTCGAGAACGCCAGCCGGGACGGCACGTTGGCCTTGATCAGGCCGGTCACGACGTCCACCGACGGCCGCTGCGTCGCGAGCACCAAGTGGATGCCCGCCGCGCGCGCCAGCTGCGTGATGCGGACGACCGACTCCTCGACGTCCCGGGCCGCGACCATCATGAGGTCGGCCAGCTCGTCCACGATGACGAGCAGGTACGGGTGCGGCCGCAGCTCGCGGCCGGACGCGGGATCGGTCTTGAGTTCGCCCGAACGGACTTTGCGGTTGAAATCGTCCACATGCCGCACTCCCGCTTTGGCGAGGTCCTCATAGCGCATGTCCATCTCCTTGACGACCCACTGGAGCGCGTCGGAGGCCTTCTTCGGGTTCGTGACGATGGGATGGACGAGGTGCGGCACGCCTTCGTACGTGGTGAGCTCGACCCGCTTGGGGTCGATGAGCAGCAACCGGACCTGCTCGGGAGTCGCCCGGACCAGCAGCGACACCAAGAGTGTGTTGATACAGCTCGATTTACCCGAACCCGTGGCGCCGGCGATGAGCAGATGCGGCGTCTTCGTCAGGTTCGTGAGGATGTAGCCGCCCTCGATGTCCTTGCCGAGGGCGACGATCATCGGGTGGTCGTCCGACCGGGCCAGCGGCGACCGCAGGACGTCGCCGAGGGACACGTCGTCGCGGTCGACGTTCGGGATCTCGACGCCGATCGCGCTCTTGCCCGGGATCGGGTTGATGATCCGGATGTCGGAGCTCTTGACGGCGTAGGCGATGTTCTTCGACAGCTGGATGATCCGCTCGACCTTCACGGCCGGGCCGAGCTCCACCTCGTAGCGGGTCACCGTGGGACCGCGGGTGAAACCGGTGACGGCTGCGTCCACGTTGAACTGCTGGAACACCTCTTGCAGCGCGGCGATGACCTCTTCGTTGGCTTTGGACCGCTTCTTGGCGGCCGGGCCGGTCGGGAGGAGATCCATCGACGGGAGGCGATAGTCGCCGTCCACCGCCGCACCGCCGTCGGAGAGCGTCGGCTGCTCGACGCGCTGGGGCGGCGGCGAGTGCTTCGGCGGCTCGCGCACGGGCTCCGGCTCCGGTTCGGGCTCCGCCTCGGGCTTCACGGTCTCGCCGTTGAGCTCGGGGACCTCTTCGGGCGAGAGGCGCGGCAGGACCGTGGTCGGGCGGTGGATGCGGCGGGACTCCTCATCCTTGAGGCGCTTGGCTTCGCGGCTCTCGGCGCGCGTCATGCGCGGCTCGGCGCCGCCCTCGTCCTCGTCCTCGTAGGCCTCGACCTTGCCGGTGGCCAGGCCCCACAGGAGCGCGAGCTTCATCGGCACCTGGTTGAGCGGCGTCGCCGTCGCGACCAGGACGCCGAAGAGGAGCAGCAGCACCAGGAGCGGGAACGCCACGTACGCCGAGACGCCCATGGCCAGGCCGCCGCCGACGAGCCAGCCGATCTGGCCGCCCGCGACCATGCGCTCGTCCATGTCGGACGGCAGGCCCGACATGAGGTGCAGCAGACCGAGGCTGGCGAGCCAGATGCCGCCCCAGCCGACCAGCGACCGGCCGTGCGCCTCCTCCGGCGGCTCCTGCCGCATCACGCGCAGGCCCCACAGGACGAGGAGGACCGGGAGGGCGCGGGTGGCGAGGCCGAGGAGCCAGTCGAGGATGAACGCGAGCCGCTCGCCGACGGGGCCGGCCACGTCGAACCAGACCGCGCAGGCGAGGACGATCGCGAGGGCGATGAGGAGGAGCCCCAGGCCGTCGCGGCGATGCGCGGGATCGAGCTCGCGGGCGGTGGCGGCCTCCTTGCCGACCGAGCGGGCCATCCAGCCGGTGGTGCGGGCGGTGCCGACCCACAGGCCCCGTATGCCCATGCCGAGGGCTTCGAGCGGTCCGGGGACCGCGTCGAGGCGGCCGCGCTTGGCGGGCGCGGCCTTCTTGGCGGTCCGCTTGGCCGCCTTCTTCGCGGTCTTCTTGGCGGGAGGCTTGCTCGCGGCGGCGGCGGGCTTGCGGCGCGCCGCGGGCGCGCCGCTCTTGCGAGCCGTGCCGCCCTTGCGGCCGTTGCCGCCGGATCTGCCGCTCGTCCTGGCCATCATGCCCCATACGTTACCGCCCTCATGCCGAGCCGAGTCGGCCCGAAGGCGACCGCGGATGCGACTAATGTGACGGCATGTCGAAAACGATTCTGGTGACCGGCGCAGGCCGCGGGCTCGGGCGAACCCTGGCCGCGGAGCTGACCGCACGCGGCGACAGGGTGATCGCCCACGCTCGAAGCGAGTCCGCTCTGGAGGGTGTGCCGCACGAGGCGAAGCTGATCCTCGACCTGGCCGAACCCGCCGCGATCGCGGACGCGGTGCGGGGCATCGGCCGCCTCGACGCGATCATCCACAATGCCGGGATCGCGCACATCGCGCCCGTGGCGGAGCAGCGCCTGGAGTGGTGGGAGCGGACGCTCACGGTGAACGTGACGGCCCCGGCCGAGCTGACGCGGGCGCTCCTGCCCGCGCTGCGGGCCGCGCGCGGCCACGTCGTGTTCGTGAACTCCGGGGCCGGGCTCACCGCCGGACCGAAGTGGAGCTCCTATGCGGCCAGCAAGCACGCCCTGAAGGCCCTGGCGAACGCCCTGCGCGGCGAGGAGCAGGGCAACGGGGTGCGGGTGACCAGCGTGTACCCCTCGCATTTCGACACCGACATGCAGCGCAGCGTGCGCGAGCAGTACGGCTCGGACTACGACCGGACCCGCGCGACGAGCCCCGAATCGATCGCGAAGACCATCGCGGACCTCCTCCACGCCCCGGAGGACATGGTGGTCAACGAACTGCGGATCGAACCGCCGAACCCGCTGCCGATCCAGGCGAGAAGCCAGTGAATCCGCATCGCTCGTGAGGGAGCCGGTCTCGGCGGAGCCCGCGAGCAGGTCCCGAGCACCGCGCGGGGTGCGGCACTGCGTCGCGCCCCGCGACCGCGAAGCGCGCTCACTGTGGCATGGACCTCTTAGGATTCGGAGGCGGAATCCCCTGTCCCCGAAACCGACGCAGAGTTAGGTGTGATCCCTCCCTTGAGCGACAACGCCGCGCAGCAGCCGCAGTACTCGCCTCATCCCCAGCCCGGCCCTCCCGTGCAACCCGGTCCGGCCGCCCAGCCCGCCCACAGCCGGCTCCTCCCGAGCGGCCCCGACCGCCCCACGCCCATCGGGCTCGGCCTCGCCGGGGCCGGCCTGCTCCTCCTCGCGATCGGCTCCCTGATCCCGCAGGTCTCCCTCAGCGGCGACGACGCCGAAGAGGCGGGCGTGCTGTTCGTCGTGTTCGCCGGGGTCCCCCTTCCCGGGCTCGCGCCCGCGCTGATCCTCCTGGTCCTCGTCGGTTGGGCCGCCGCCGGCGTCAAGCCCGGCCTCCAATGGGCCGCCAAGCTCGGCGGCATCGGCCTGGCCGCGCTCACCGCGGCCGCCGCGCTTCACCCGGTCATCGAAATCAGCAGCGCCTTGGACGCCGAGGCGTTGGAGGACGCCGACATCGAAGCGAGCGCGGGCGGCGGGATCTGGCTCTACATCCTCGCCGCGGCCCTGCTCGCCGCCAGCATCTTCCTGATGCGCTGGGCGCCGCCGCAGCAGCCCGCGGCCCCGCAGTACGCCCAGCAGCCGTACCAGCAGCCGCCGCCGCAGCAGGGCCAGCCCGTCCAGCCGACCGCGCAGCAGCCCGCGCAGCAGCCGGACAACGGCTGGCCCGGCCACTCGCAGCCGTAACGCCCGCAACGGCACCGGGGCCGCGTCCGATCGGGCGCGGCCCCGTTCGTCCATCGGCCCAGGCCGATGCGCAGCGGACACTACCTGCGGTACCGGGCCAGTAGCATGGCGCTGGTGTACGCCGACGCTCCGCAGGAGCCTTCCGTCCCATCGGTTCCGCCCGGGCAGCCGCAGATGGCGCCGCCGCCCGAACCCGGTCCGCCGCCCCAGACGGGTTCGCCGCAGATGAGCCACCCGCAGATGGCCCCGCCCCAGTACGCCGCTCCCCGGCCGATGCCGCCGCCCCCGCCCTCCGACAGGCCCTCGCCCGTCGGCCTGGCCGTGGCCGGAGTGGGCCTGGCACTGCTGTGCGTCTCGATGCTGCTCCCCCGCATCAAGATCGACGACGTCGAGGGTGACTTCGGCTTCTACTCCCTCTCCGGGATCAACGGCACCAACGGGTTCGGCATCGACGCGTCCAGCGTCGTCCTGTCGATCGCACTGCTCGCGGCGGTCGGCGTGAGCGCCCACCGCAACCCCGCGCTGCGCTGGCCGGCCCGCCTCAGCGCCATCGGCACCGCTGCGCTGCTGGCGGCCTTCGCCTACCACCCGGTCACGGTGCTGCGCCAGCTCATGGCGACCTTGGAGGGGGACAACGACGAGTTCGACGACGGCTCCTCGTCCGTCTCGCAGATCGACGTCAGCGCCGACAGCGGCGTCTACCTCGCCTTGGTCGGTGCGCTGCTCCTGGCGGTGAGCACGTTTCTCATGCAGACGAACCCGCGCAGGAACCAGTCCTTCCTGTCGGCCCAGGACATGCAGCCGCCGCCGGGCGGCAACCCGACGGTCACCGTCCACCCCGGCTGACGACCGCAGCGCGGTGGGGCCGCGCCCGATCGGGCGCGGCCCCACCGCGTTCCACGTGACTGATCGGCCTTCGCGGCCGAGTCGCACGCCTGCCTGCAGACTCCGAGGCGGCGCTTCCCGCGTCCTCTCAGACTTCGAGGCGGCGCTTCCCGCGTCCTCTCAGACTTCGAGGACGTGCGGCACGATCATCGGGCGGCGGCGGTAGGTGTCGTTGACCCACTTGCCGACCGTGCGCCGCAGGATCTGCTGGAGCTGGTGCGCCTCGGTGATGCCGTCCTGGGCCGCGCGCTCCATCGCGTCGTCGATGAGCGGCAGGACCCCGTCGAAGGCCTTCGGGTCCTCCGAGAAGCCGCGCGCGGAGACCGTGGGGCCGCCGACGACCTTGCCGTTCTCGGAGTCGATGACGACCGTCGCGGCGATGAAGCCGCCGTCGCCGAGCATCCGGCGCTCGCTGAGCACCGGCTCGCCGACGTCGCCCACGGAGAGCCCGTCGACGTAGACCAGGTTGTTCGGGACGTGCCCGACCAGCCGCGCCCGGCCGTCGATCAGGTCCACCACGTCGCCGTTCTCGATGACGATGACCTGGTCTTCCGGAACGCCGGACTCGACGGCGAGCCGCGCGTGCGCCTGGAGGTGCCGCGCCTCGCCGTGGACGGGGATCATGTTGGACGGCTTGACGACGTTGAGCACGTACAGCAGCTCGCCCGCGGGGGCGTGGCCGGAGACGTGGACCTTCGCGACGTCCTTGTGGATGACGGTGGCCCCGGTCCGCGCCAGGCGGTTGATGACGCCGTACACGGCGGTCTCGTTGCCGGGCACCAGCGACGACGCGAGGATGACGGTGTCCTCGGCCTCGACGGTGATG
This sequence comes from Glycomyces sp. TRM65418, assembly GCF_019710475.1. Taxonomy (GTDB): domain Bacteria; phylum Actinomycetota; class Actinomycetes; order Mycobacteriales; family Micromonosporaceae; genus Glycomyces. The sequence goes on from NZ_JAJFAX010000001.1 coordinate 915,458, forward strand.
TGCCGGTGGTCGCCGGAGGCCATGCGGCCCAAGGCGCTCATCGGCTCGCCCTGCGAACCGGTGGACATGTACACGATCTCGCCGGCGGGCAGGCGCACCGCCTCGTCCATGCTCACCAGGAGCCCGTCGGGCACCTGCATGAGCCCGAGGTCCCGGGCGATCGCCATGTTGCGGACCATCGAGCGGCCCACGAAGGCGACCTTCCGCCCGTGCGCGTGCGCGGCGTCCATGACCTGCTGCACGCGGTGCACGTGGCTCGCGAACGAGGCGACGATGATGCGGCCCTTGACGTCCTGGAAGAGCTTGTCCAGGACCGGTCCGATCTCGCGCTCGGAGGTCACGAAGCCGGGGATCTCGGCGTTCGTGGAGTCCGAGAGCAGCAGGTCGACGCCCTGGTCGCCGAGCCGGGCGAACCCGGCGAGGTCGGTGATGCGGCCGTCGAGCGGCAGCTGGTCCATCTTGAAGTCGCCGGTGTGGAGCACCAGGCCGGCCTCGGTGCGGACCGCGACGGCCAGCGCGTCGGGGATCGAGTGGTTGACGGCGAGGAACTCGCAGCCGAACGGGCCGAGCTGCAGGGTCTCGTTCTCGGCGACGACGATCCCGGCGGGCTTGATGCGGCGTTCGCGCAGCTTGGCCTCGACGAGGGCGACGGAGAAGCGGGATCCGACGACGGGGATGTCGTGCTTGTGCTCCAGGAGGAACGGGATCGCGCCGATGTGGTCCTCGTGGCCGTGGGTGACGACGATGGCCTCGATGTCGTCGAGGCGGTCGAGGATCGGCGTGAAGTCCGGCAGGATGAGGTCGACGCCGGGCTGGTCGACGTCGGGGAAGAGCACGCCGCAGTCGACGATGAGCAGTCGCCCGTCGTACTCGAACAGGGTCATGTTGCGACCGATGGCGCCGAGCCCGCCGAGCGGGACGACGCGGAGCGCGCCCTCGGGAAGTGCTCCCGGGGCGCCGAGGTTCTTGGGTCGAGTCAGGGCCATCAGGCCTCCTTCAGATCGGCGAGGGCGGTGGCGATGTCGGCGGTGAGCGCTTGGTCCCCGGGCAGGATCGGCAGGCGCGGGTCGCCGGCGGGCAGGCCCAGGCCCTTGAGGCCGGCCTTGACGGCGGCGAGGCCGGGGCCGCGTGTCATGAGGTTGGTGACGGCGGGGAGGATCCGGTCGTTGATCGCCGACGCCTGGGCGGTGTCGCCGGCGTCGTACGCGTCGAACATGGCGTTGATCTGCTTGCCGAGGAGGTGCGCGACGACGGAGACGACGCCGACCTGGCCGGTGGCGTAGGCGGCGAGGTTGAGCTCGTCGACGCCGCAGTAGAAGGCCAGGCCGGTGGCGACGCGGACGCGGTGGGCCTTGGCGAGGTCGCAGGTGGCGTCCTTGACGGCGATGATGCGCGGGTGCTGGGCGAGGCGGTCGAAGGTGGCCTCGGCGATGCCGACGACCGAGCGCGGCGGGATGTCGTAGAGCATCACGGGCAGCTCGGCGGCGTCGGCGATGGTCGTGAAGTGGGCGGCGATGCCGTCTTGGGTGGGCTTGTTGTAGTACGGGGTCACGAGGAGCAGCCCGTGCGCGCCGGCCTTCTCGGCCGCTTGGGCGAGGCGGACGGAGTGGCGGGTGTCGTAGGTGGAGGCCCCGGCGATGACGTGGGCGCGGTCACCGACGGCTTCGATGACGGTCTCGATGACCTGGGCCTTCTCGGCGTCGGTGGTGGTGGGCGATTCGCCGGTGGTGCCGTTGACGACGAGGCCGTCGAGGCCCTGCTCGTCGACGAGGTGTCGGGCGAGGGCCGCGGTGCCGGGGACGTCGAGCTCCCCGGAGGGCGTGAACGGCGTGATCATGGCCGCGAGTGTCCGCCCGAAGGGGCGCGTTGCGTTGCGCATGTGCTTTCACCAATGCTGGTTCCGGCGGCCGGGGCGCCTGCGCCCGGCCGCTCGCTGTGTGTAACTGTCTCAAGTCTCCCGCCACGGCGACGCGTGCGAGCCGTGAATCGGCGGAGTCGCGCGCGGCCCGTCGGGCCGTGTCGCTCGGGCGGTTCGGTGCCTGCGGCTCTATCCCTCGGTGACGTAGGGGCTGGAGGCGACCTCGGTGCCGTCGTCGAGCTTCGTGATCTGGAAGTCGGCGAAGACGTTCGCGGCCTTCTCTTTGAGCTGCTTGAGGCACTCGACTGCCAGTGCCCGGATCTCGACGTCGGCGTGCTCGGAGGCGCGCATGGCGATGAAGTGGCGCCAGGCGCGGTAGTTGCCGGTCACGACGATGCGGGTCTCGGTGGCGTTGGGGAGTACCGATCGCGCCGCTTGGCGCGCCTGCTTTCGGCGCAGCGTGGGGTTCGCGACGTCGGCGAACTTCTTCTCGAGTCCTTCGAGGAGGTCGTCGTAGGCGCTCTGGGCGGCTTCGGCGGCGGCGAGGAAGCGCGCGTGCAGTTCGGGGTCGCCGGCGATCACTTCGGGCTCCACCATGTGCGCGTCGCGCTCGGGGACGTAGCGCTGCGACAGCTGGGAGTAGGAGAAGTGCCGGTGGCGGATCAGCTCGTGGGTGAGCGAGCGGGAGATGCCGCTGAGGTAGAAGCTGACCGAGCCGTGTTCGAGCACGGAGAGGTGTCCGACTTGGAGGATGTGGTCGAGGTACCCGGCATTGGTGGCGGTCTTGGGGTTGGGCTTGGTCCAGGACTGGTAGCAGGCGCGTCCGGCGAATTCGGCGAGGGCCTGACCGCCGTCGGCGTCGGTGTCCCAGGGGACGTCGGCCGGCGCCTCGAAGTGCGTCCAGGCGATGAGTCGGACGTCCATCGGTACGATTTCGGGCATCCCCGCTCCCCCTCGTTCGTGTTCGGTGCCTGCTAGTGCTGGTGCTCGACTCCCTGAGGGTACTCGGCAGCGGACTGTGGCCCTGCACGCGCCCGGCCGCGGGCGGCGGCGCGGCGGGCGGTATGCGGCGGTGGCGGTTCGGCTCGCACAGTCTGGATTCAGAACGCCGCTTGACAGACGTCAGAAATGATGTCATCATGGTGTCATGGACTTGACGCCGTATATCGAATCGCTCCGCCGGAGCCTCACCGCCGCCGCAGCGCCCGGTGGCGAGGACGCCGCGCGGACCGCTGAACTGCTGTCGGAGGCGCTGGACGCGGGGGCTCGCCTGGCGTTGATGGAGGCCCTCTCCGAAGCCGCCGCCGAGATCACCGCCGGCCTCGACCAGGCCGGCTCCCCGGCGTCGGTCGACCTGCGCGTGCGCGGCCGGGAAGTGGACCTGCGGGTCAGCGGCGGCGAGACCGCCGAGGTCGCGCCGCCTCCGGCCCCGCCCGTGGACGACGACGTCGCCCGCATCACGCTGCGCCTGCCCGAGTCGCTGAAGGAGGACGTCGAGAAGGCGGCCTCCGCGGACGGCGCCTCGGTCAACGCCTGGCTGGTGCGCGCGATCAACAACGCCGTCCACGCCTCGCGGACCTCGGGTCCCACCGGCGGCGCGAAGTACAGCCAGCGCATCACCGGCTACGCCAGGGCTTAGAGGAGCACCGAGATGAACGAGTACACCGAATTCACCCATGACGGGCCGATCACGGCGGCGATCACGCTGGCCGACGGCTCGGTCACCGTCACCGCCCACGAGTCGGACACGGTGCTGGTGGAGATCAAGCCCGCGCAGCGCCGCTCCGAGGGCGACGCCGACGCCGCCGACCTCGCGCGCGTCGAGTTCGAGAACGGGCACCTGCGCGTGGTGGCCCCGGAGAAGCCGCAGAACTGGTTCTTCCGCAAGGAGATCGGGGTGCACCTCGCGGTGAAGGTCCCGGTCGGCTCCGAAGTCTCGGTGAAGACCACCGCGGCGCCGATCAGCCTGCACGGCAAGCTGGGCGCCGTCTCGATCAACACGGTCGCCGGATCGGCCACGGTGGAGAGCGCCACCTCGGTGCGCGCCAACACCGTCTCGGGTTCGATCAACGTCATCGACGCGACCGACGACTTCCGCGCCAACACCGCCTCGGGCCAGGTCCGGGTCGACCACGTCGGCGGGGAGTTCTCCGCCAAGACGGTGGCCGGCTCGATCGCGGCCGAACGGCTCGACGGCTCGGCGAATGTGAACACCCTCTCGGGCGGGATCGAGCTGAGCGCGGTCAAGTCCGGCAGCGTCAAGGCCAACACCGTGTCGGGGCGCATCAGCCTCGGCGTGGTGCCCGGCACCGACGTGTGGGTGGACCTGGACGCGAAGGCCGGAACGGTGACCTCGGAACTGGCCACGGGCGACACGTCGCCCGCGCCGGCCGGAGGCGGCACCAGCCTGGAGGTGCGGGCCCGCTCAGTCTCGGGCGACATCTACCTGCACCGCGCCAGCGCTTACGCGTAAGACTGCAATCCCAACACCCGTGAAGAGCCCGGCCGCCGCGGTGGCCGGGCCTTCTCGCGCGGGGGTCACACGAAGAAGAACGTGAACGGCTCCCACGGGAGGTTGCGCGCGATGAAGAAGACCCCCCACGCGATGAGGAACGCGGTGAGCGTGCCGGGGGCGAGGTGGAACGTCGGGAGCCGCCAGGTCCGGCGCGCGAACAGGCGCGGGAGGGCCCAGGCGAGGTACATCCAGACGATGAACGGGGCGGCGAAGACGGCGACGGCGTGGTGCCGGGCGGCCTCGGGCAGGTTGAGGGTGACGAGGTAGTAGAAGGCGCGGGTGCCGCCGCAGCCGGGGCAGTCGAAGCCGGTGGCGATCTTGAACAGGCAGGTGCTGGGGCCGGTGTTGTCGGTCGGGTCCGTGGCGACGACCCCGGCGGCCGCGGCCGAGAAGCAGCCGAGGACGGCGAGCGGCGCGAACCACGGATGCGCGAACACCGCGGCGAGCCATCGCTGCACCGGGTTGCCGCGCTCGGGCTCCGGCGGGGTCTCGCCGGACCGGTCGGGCTGCGAAGCCAGGGCGGCTTCATCGACTGCGCACACATCGCCTCCTCGGCTCCCAGCCTAGCGGGAGCGGACGACCGGACGGACCCGGAGGATCCGGCGCCCGAACGGGGCCCGTCCGCGGCGCCCGTCACCGGGAGGGTCCGGCCGTCCGCTCGGCACGGACTCGGGCATGGCGAGGAGGGAACGACGCTCCCCCTGCGCGCGGAGTCCGGTCGTGAACCGAGGACGTCGGCCGCGCCGGCGACGAGGACCGGAACGGTCAGCCGCCGCGGGGCCCCCGGCGCCGAGGAGGCGCCGACATTCGGTTCCGGGGCTCGGTCGAAAGCGCTGATTCGCGCCTTTTCCGGGCCTAGGCTCGGGGCATGCCAGGACTCGCTCATCCGATCGCCCGCCGCGCGCTCGCCGTCTGCGCGGCGCTCGGACTGCTCGTCACCGCCTCCGGTTGCCTCCGCCTCGACCTCGGCCTCCAGATCCGCTCCGACGACACCGTCGGCGGCACCTTCACCGCCGCCTGGAGCGAGGAGTTCCTGGAGCGCGCCGACGAGGAGGGCCTCGACCGGGCGCAGCTGGACGCGTTCCTCGACGCGCTCCTGGACGGCGTGCCCGGCACCGAGCGGACCGCCTACGACGAGCACGGCTACGTCGGCCGGACCGCCACCTTCACCGACCGCCCGCTCGCCGAGTTCGCCGAACTCGGCGGCGACGAATGGGGCTACCTGCGACTCGACCACACCGGCCGCCATTACGAGCTGGAGGGCCACTGGGATCTGCGCACGGCCGGGTTCCTCGACCCCGAGACCTTCGACGACGCCGAGATCCTCCTCAGCGTGAACTTCCCCGCCCGCGTCACCGAGCACAACGGCGCCCTCGACGGCCGCACCGTCACCTGGACCATGACGCCCGGCGAGGAGTACGAGCTCTCGGCCGTCGCCGTGGAGAACGACGGCAGGGCCTTCCTGATCGCCGGGGTCGCGTTCGCCGTGCTCGCCTGCGCGCTGCTGTGGCTCTGGCAGTGGACGCGCCTGCGCCGGTACTCGGTCGGCGACCGGCCCGACTGAGACGTTAGCTCCGGCACAAACGGTAGGCAGCGCCTATACGCGTCGTATCTTTGTGAGTCGGTCGGCATAACGAATCCATAACACCAGTGAGGAGGGCCGGTGACTCAGTACCAGTCGGACAGCAAGGGCTCCAAAGACAAAGACCCGAGCTTGGAACTGAGTATCGGCCAGATCCTGGCGGCTTCGGGGGCCACGGTCCTCGGCGCGGTCCTCGCCAAGGTCCTCAACCTCTGGGGCACGATCCCCGGCACGGCGTTCCTCAGCGTCTTCTCCGCGATCGGGTCCGTGCTCATCCTGCGGGCCATTCGACGCACCGGCGACCGCGTCAAGGCCCAGATCCAGGCGCTGGCCCCGCGGGACCAGACCAAGGGCACCGCCGTCACCGTGCGGCTCCACCCCGACAGCGTCACGGCCACCGCGAAGATCCCCGAGGCGGACCAGCTCAAGGCGGTCAAGGACGCCACGGTCGAGATGCCGGTCATCGACCCCTCGCCCGCAGGGCACGTCACCGACACCAAGTCGGGCAAGCGCACCCTGCTCGCGATCGTCGCCACGAGCGTCCTGGTCTTCGGACTCACCATCGGCGTCCTGTACGTCCTCGGCGCGATCTCCGGCGACCCCGGCCGGCTCATCACCACCGAGCCCGACGAGACGGCGACCGTCATCATCACCGAGACGCCCGCCGACGGCACCGGCGAGCCCGAGGTCGAGACCTCCGCCGACGCCGTCTCGCCGAGCGAATCCCCCTCACCGACCGAGGCGCCCAGCGAGAGCCCCTCCCCCAGCGAGTCCCCTTCGCCCCCGGCCACCCAGGAGCCGAGCGAAGCGCCCACCACCGACACCGGCCAGGGCGGCTCGGAGGAGACCCCGAGCCCGGACCCGGAGGCGCAGGACGACCTCACCGAAGCGCCCACCGCGAGCTGAACGCGAACGACGACGCCCGCCGACCTGCACGGTCGGCGGGCGTTCATTCATGCTGCGGCCCGGTCGTTCCCGGGCTCAGTCGTTCAAGAGCTCAGTCGTTCAAGAACTCAGTCCAGCAGGTCGTCGATCCCCACGGTCAGCCCCGGGCGCTTGACGACCTCGCGGACCGCCAGGATCACACCCGGCATGAACGAGGCCCGGTCGAGCGAGTCGTGGCTGATCGCGAAGCGCTCGCCAGGACCGCCGAAGCGGACCTCCTGGCTCGCGACGTACCCGGCCGAGCGGATCGCGTGGATGCGCACCCCCTCGACCTCCGCGCCGCGCGCGCCCTGCGGGTCCGCTTCGGTCGCGTCCGGCATGCCCGGCAGGTCGGCCTCGGCCCGCGCCGCGGCGATCAGCCGCGCGGTGTGCACGGCCGTCCCCGACGGCGCGTCCACTTTGCGCGGGTGGTGCGCCTCGATGATCTCGGCCGAGTCGAAGTGCTTGGCGGCCTTCGCGGCGAACTGCATCATCAGCACCGCGCCGATCCCGAAGTTCGGGGCGATGACCGACCCGACCTCCGGGTCCGCGGCGATGATCTCGCGGGCGGTCTCCAGACGCTTCGCGTCGAAGCCCGAGACGCCGACCACGGTGTGGATGCCGCGGTCCACGCACCACGCGAGGTTCTCCATGACCACGTCCGGCAGCGTGAAGTCCACGGCCACGTCGACGCCTTCGAGCTTGTCGAGCGGCTCGTCGCGACCCACCGTCGCGACCAGCTCCAGGTCCTCGGCGGCGTCGACCGCCTCGCACACGGCCCGGCCCATGCGGCCCCGGGCGCCGAGCACACCCACCTTGATCATGCGAAATCCTCCTGGTCGAACGGCCCCACGGCCACGGTCGTCATCGGCTGCGCCAGGATCTCGGCGGCCACGGCGCGGATCTGCTCCGCGGTCACCGCCTCGATGTCGGCCAGCTCCCGCTCCAGGCTCAGATGCTCGCCGTAGAGCAGCTCGGCCCGGCCCAGCGCGTTCATGCGCGAACCGGAGTCCTCCATGGACAGCACCATGCCGCCCCGGCTCATGCCCTTGCCGCGCCGCAGCTCCTCGTCGGTGACGCCCTCGGCGGCCACCTTCGCGAGCTCGGCGAACACCAGTTCACGGACCTGCGGGACCTTGTCCGGGTTGCACCCGGCGTAGACCCCGAACATGCCCGTGTCGGCGTAGTACGACGTGAACGAGTACACCGTGTACGCCAGGCCGCGCCGCTCGCGCACCGTCTGGAACAGCCGCGAGGACATGCCGCCGCCGAGGATGTTGTTGAGCACCTCGAAGGCGTCCTTGCGGTCGTCGTGCCGCGCGAACGCGCGGCAGCCGACCACCAGGTGCGCCTGCTCGGTGTCGTGGCGCTCCACCAGCAGCGGCACGGGCTCGGGCAGCGGCTCGTCGTCGTGGCGGCGCGGCCGCGGCACGCCCGCGCCGCCCAGCATCGGCGCGAACGCCTCGCTGACGAGCTTCACGGTCTCGCCGTGGTCGACCCCGCCCGCGGCGCACACCGTCAGGTTCGGCGCCTGATAGTGCCGCCGGTAGAAGTCGTAGATCTGCGGACGCGTGAGCGCCCGCACCGTGGCCGGGTCGCCGGCGATGTCCCGGCCCAGCGGCCCGTCGCCGAACAGCGCCCGCGCGAACAGCTCGTGCACCACATCGGACGGTTCGTCGGCGGACGCGGCGATCTCTTCCAGGATCACCTCGCGTTCGACCTCCACGTCGTCGGGGGTCACCAGCGAGGAGCACATGGCGTCGCCGAGCACGTCGACCGCCATGGGCAGGTCGTCGTCGAGCACCCGCGCGTAGAAGCACGTCAGCTCCCGCGCGGTGTACGCGTTGGACTCCCCGCCGACGGCCTCGATGGCCTCGGCGATGTCCGTGGCCGAACGCTTCGCGGTCCCCTTGAACAGCAGGTGCTCCAGGAAGTGCGAGACGCCGGCGAGTTCGGGGGTCTCGTCGCGGGCCCCCACGCCGACCCACACGCCCACCGAGGCGGAGCGCATGGTCGGGACGGATTCGGTGAGCACACGCAAACCGCCGGGCAGCACGGTCAGTCGGACCGTGCCGCCCAGCGGATCGTCGATGAGCGTGTGAGTCTGGGCTCGACTCATCTACTCTTCCGAGCCTCCACCGTCTTCGGAGCGACGGGTGCGGCGGCGGCGGCGCTCGCCGTCGCTCGAACCGCCGCGGTCGCCGCCGGAACGCTCGCGGTCGCCGCCGCCGGAAGCGGAGCGCTCGCCGCGCTCGCCGCCGCCGGAACGCTCGCGGTCGCGGCGCGGGCCGCGGTCACCGCGGTCGCCCCGGTCCCCGCGGGACTCCTTGCGCTCGGCCGGACGGCCCTTCTTGTACCCCTCGGGCTCCTGGCCCTCCGGGTACACCTTGTCCAGGTAGATCTTGCCGCGGTTGTCGATGTCGCCGATCTCGACCTCGACCTTGTCGCCGACGCTCAGCACGTCCTCGACCCGCTCGACGCGCTTGCCGTCGCCGACCTTCGAGATGTGCAGGAGCCCGTCGCGGCCCGGCGTCAGCGAGATGAACGCGCCGAAGTCGGTGGTCTTGACGACCGTGCCCAGGAACCGGTCCCCCACGTTCGGGAGGGTCGGGTTCGCGATGGCGTTGATCGTCTCGACCGCGGCCTGCGCGGCCTCGCCGTTCTCCGCCGACACGTAGATCGTGCCGTCGTCCTCGACGGTGATGTCCGCGCCCGTGTCGTCCTGGATCTGGTTGATCGTCTGGCCCTTCGGGCCGATGATCGCGCCGATCTTGTCCACGGGGATCTTCAGGGTGGTGATCCGCGGAGCGGTCGCCGCCAGCTCGCCCGGCTCCGAGATGGCCTCGAGCATGACGTCGAGGATCGCGTGGCGGGCGTCGTTGGCCTGCTGGAGCGCGTGCGCCAGCACGTCCGACGGGAGCCCGTCGAGCTTCGTGTCCAGCTGCAGGGCCGTCACGAACTCGGACGTCCCGGCGACCTTGAAGTCCATGTCGCCGTAAGCGTCCTCGGCGCCGAGGATGTCGGTCAGCGTGACGTACTTGGTCTCGCCGTCGACCTCCTCGGAGATGAGGCCCATCGCGATGCCCGCGACAGGGGCCTTGATCGGCACGCCGGCGGCCATGAGCGACATCGTGGACGCGCAGACCGAGCCCATCGAGGTCGAACCGTTCGACGCGAGCGCCTCGGAGACCTGGCGGATCGCGTACGGGAACTCCTCGCGGCCCGGCAGCACCGGGACCAGGGCGCGCTCGGCGAGCGCGCCGTGGCCGATCTCGCGGCGCTTCGGGGAGCCCACGCGACCGGTCTCACCGGTCGAGTACGGCGGGAAGTTGTAGTTGTGCATGTAGCGCTTCTTGCTGACCGGCGACAGCGTGTCGATGGCCTGCTCCATGCGCAGCATGTTCAGCGTGGTGACGCCCATGATCTGGGTCTCGCCGCGCTCGAACAGGGCCGAGCCGTGCACGCGCGGGAGGATCCCGGCCTCGGCCGCGAGCGGCCGGATGTCCACCGGGGAGCGGCCGTCGATGCGGACGCCCTCGCCGATGACGCGCTTGCGGACCAGCTTCTTGGTGAGCGAGCGCAGCGAGGCGGCCAGCTCCCCTTCGCGGCCTTCGAAGTCCGCGCCGAGCTTCTCGAGCATGACCTGCTTGACGCGGTCGAGCTCGTTCTGGCGGTCGGTCTTGTCGGCGATCTGCAGCGCCTGGTCGAGCTCGGCCGAGACGGCCGACTCGACGGCGGCGAACGCGTCGTCCTGGTAGTCCAGGAAGCGCGGGTAGTCGGCGACCGGCTTGGCGGCGACGGCGGCCAGTTCGGCCTGGGCGCGGACCAGCTCGGCGATGACCGGCTTGACGGCCTCCAGGCCGTTCGCGACGACCTCTTCGGTCGGCTTGGTGCCGCCGGCCTCGATGAGGCTGATCGTGTTGTCGGTGGCCTCGGCCTCGACCATCATGATCGCGACGTCGCCCGACTCCAGCACGCGGCCGGTGACGACCATGTCGAAGGTGGCCTTGGCGATCTGCTCCAGGGTCGGGAACGCGACCCAGGCGCCCTCGATGAGGACGATCCGCGTCGAGCCCAGCGGGCCCGAGAACGGCAGCCCGGCGAGCTGCGTCGACATGGAGGCGCCGTTCATGGCGACCACGTCGTACTCGTCGCGCGCGTCCACGGAGAGGATCGTGCCGATGACCTGGACCTCGTTGCGCAGGCCCGACACGAAGGACGGGCGCAGGCCGCGGTCGATCAGGCGGCAGGTGAGGATCGCGTTCTCGCTGGGGCGGCCCTCGCGGCGGAAGAACGAGCCGGGAATGCGCCCGGCGGCGTACATCCGCTCCTCGATGTCCACGGTCAGCGGGAAGAAGTCGAAGTGGTCCTTCGGGTTCTTCGAGGCGGCCGTGGTCGACAGGACCACGGTGTCGTCCATCTGGACGATCGCGGAGCCCTGGGCCAGCTTGGCCAGGCGGCCGGTGCTGAAGACGATCTCGCGGGTGCCGAAGGCGCCGTTGTCGATGACGGCGGTGGCGTGGTGCTCCCCGAGGTTGAAGGCCTCGGGTGTCCGTTGGTTATCGGACATAGAGTGTCGATCTCCTTTTGCAGTCGCTAGGTACTGCGTAGTACGGAAAGCGCCGCTCGCCTACGCGCTTTCCGGTCTTCGATCGAAGCACTCGGAAGCCCGTCCCCGCTTCGCGCGGGGCGTTCCGGATGCCACTACCGAGGACCGGGGCGGTCTCTGGCGAGCCGCGCCGCGCCTCTGCGAGGCGCTGCGGTCGAGCGTGGTGCTCGACGCCAAGCCTACGTTACCCGCCCGACGCTGCGGCGCGGGCGAAGGAAAAGTGAGCCGTGATAGACGCGAAGAGGGAAGCGTCGGGGCCGCGTACGACGAAGGGAGCGGCCCGTTCGGGCCGCTCCCTTCGCAAGTCTCAGCTAGGCGTTGTCACGGATGCCGAGGCGCTCGATGAGGCCGCGGTAACGCGTGATGTCTTCCTTCTTCAGGTACTTGAGGAGACGGCGACGCTTGCCGACCAGGAGGAGCAGGCCACGACGCGAGTGGTGGTCGTGCTTGTGCTCCTGGACGTGAGCGGTCAGCTCCTTGATGCGCGCGGTCAGGATCGCGACCTGGACGTCGGTGGAACCCGAGTCGCCCTCACTGGTCGCGTACTCCTTGATGATCGCGGCCTTCTTCTCAGCGTCGAGCGCCATGTTCGAACACCCTTTCTGTAATGCGGCCAGTCCGCGGTGTCGGGCAGACTGGTCGATCGAATGACCTGCCCAGGTTAACAGGGGCGTTACTCCAGCTCCAAGGCCCGGCGGGTGTCTGCGACATCCGTCTCGATCTGCTTGATCAGCGGTTCGATCCCCGCGAAGGCGACCTGGCCGCGCAGGCGCGCGGTGAAGTCGAGGCGGACCCGCTCGCCGTAGAGATCGCCGTCGAAGTCGAGCAGGTAGGCCTCCACTGTGCGATCCCGGCCCTCGAAGGTCGGGTTCGTGCCGACGCTGATCGCGGCCGCGTGCCGGTGCGAGTCGTGGTGGAACCAGCCCGCGTAGACGCCGTCGGCCGGGATCGCCGTGCCCGGCGCCCATTCGATGTTCGCCGTCGGGAAGCCCAGGGCCGTCCCGCCGCGCCCGGCCCCGTGGACCACGGTGCCCTCGATGCCGAAGTCCCGGCCGAGCACGTCGGCCGCGCCCGCGACGTCGCCCTCGGCGAGCAGGCGCCGCACGCGGGTCGACGAGAAGGCCTCCTTCGGCGGCGCCGGCGAGCCGTCGAGGGGCGCGGCGTCCGCGCTGAGCGTCTGCGGCAGGACCTCGAAGCCGAACGCCTCCCCCAGTTCCGCGAGGCGCTCGACGTCCCCGGCGGCCTTGTGGCCGAACCGGAAGTTCTCCCCCACGACCACGGCGGTCGCGTGCAGGCCTTCGACGAGCACGTGCCTGACGAAGTAATCGGGACTGAGCTGCGAGAGCTCCTCGGTGAACGGCAGCACGCACACCGCGTCGACGCCGAGCGCCCCGAGCAGCTCGATCCGCCGCTCCACGCTCGTCAGCTGCGCCGGCACCGCGTGCGGGGCGACCACGGCGGTCGGGTGCGGGTCGAAGGTCACCACGACACTGCGCGCCTCGCGTTCGGCGGCGGCCTTCGCGGCGGTGCGGACGAGCGCGGCGTGGCCGCGGTGCACGCCGTCGAACACGCCGATGGCGACGACGGAGGCGGGCCAGCCCTCAGGGGTCGCGTCTATTCCACGCCAGGTTTCCACGGCCACGATCTTGCCACTCCGGCGAGCGGGACGACAGCCCGATGGGGCCGCAGTGATGTGGCCGCATCCCGTGCCGCGGTGAGCACCGGTCCAGTGGATCCGCTCGGGCGCTAGAGCATCATCGACTCGTCCGCGTTCCCGCCCGACGCGAAGAGGATCAGCATCAGCACCCCGACGCCCACGGTCAGCAGGAGCCCGACCAGCAGCCAGCCGGTCCCGTCCGGCTCGGCCTCGCGCAGTCGGCGCTCGCCGAGCGCCTCGGCGCGCTCGGGTCCTTTTCGGTCATGCTCCTCCGCGAGCGCGGGATTGGCGAACGGGGGGAACTGTTCGGGCAGTTCTTCAGCAGCGCTGGCGCTCATGGCGACTCCTGACGGCGGGTTCCGGTGGGGATCTCCATTAATTGTCGAGAGATCGTCGGGTATCCGACGCCGGTTTCGCGGAAACCACCTGACAACACCGGCATTTCGGCTTAGAGGGGAATGACACCGCGGTGACCGTCCGCCCGCGGCGAACCTCGCCGAGCCGCCGAAACGGCTGCCGATTCACGGCGGAGATGGGATCTTCGAGGGCACCACGACGGATTGGAGTAGCACCATGCATCGCAGCGCTCTCGCCATGGCCGCCGCGGGGGCGGTCCTGGCGACCCTGACCGTTTCCGCTTCCGTTCCGGCCGCCGACACCGCGGCGATCGGATGCGTCCGCTCCGGCGACTACACCGTCTGCCGGACCGATCCGGGAGGCGGCGAGGACACGACGATCGTCGCCGAGGTCGTCCGTCACGTCGGCACGGCCCAGGAGGGCGACACCGTCCGGGCGGCGTTCTTCCAGCTGACCCTCGAGGAGCAGGTCGCGCCGGTCACGGAGGTCCTGGTGGAAGCCCAAGGGCGCGGCGCGGACGTCGGCGTCGTCGTCGGACGGGGCGAGAGCGAGCCCGACGCGAGCGCCGCGGCGGTCGCGAAGCTCGAAGACGCCGGCGTGACCGTCAGGGAATGCGAGGGCGCGTGCCTGCCGACGCCCTCCGGCGAGGGCCGCGGGCCGCATCACAACCGGTTCTTCCTCATCGACCGGGGCGGGGAGCCGACGGTCCTCGTGACGAGCTTCAATTTCAAAGGGGCGCATGCGGAGCAGGCGCACAACCTGCTCGGCGTCCACAGCGATCGGGAGCTGTTCGACTTCTACCGGGGCTTCTGGGACCGGCTCCACCGAGGCGAGTGGGACGGCTGGGGCCCGGAGGACCGGCACGCCGCGACCGATCGGGCCCGGGCGTGGGTGTTCCCGCGCACCGGCGACCCGATCGTGCAGGGGCTCGAGCAGATCACCGGCTGCGAGCAGGGCGACCGGGTCCTGGTGGGCCACGCGAACTTCCAGTCGAACCGGCCGGCGGTGCGCGACCAGCTCGACCGGGTCCAGGGGCTCGGATGCCAGGTGCGGGTCGTGCTGACCGATAAGGACGAGAACGCTCCGGCCTGGATCGAGCGGGCGCTGGGCGACGCGAACGTGCGGATCCACGGGGCGCACCGCAACAAGTTCATCGTCGTGGAGGCGCAGTTCGGGGACCGGCGCCAGGCCCTGGTGTGGACCGGCACGCACAACCTGACCGCGAACTCGCTGCAGCAGACCGACGACAACATCCTCCAGGTCGCCGACCAGGAGGTCGCGGAGCTGTACGCGCAGTTCTTCCAGCGGTTGTGGCAGGGCGCGCGCTGACGCGGGACGGGGAGGGGCCGAGCGGCCCCTCCCCGTCTGCGTGTTCGTCCGGTGCTCAGCCCTTGACCGAGCCTGCGAGCAGCCCGCGCACGAAGTAGCGCTGGAGCAGCAGGAAGACCACGAGCGGCACGATGATCGCGATGAAGGCCGCGGCGGGAAGCCGCGTCCAGCCGAAGCCCCAGGTCCCGGCCATGTCGCCGAGGACGGCGGTGAGCGGCCGGGTGGCCTCGCCGGGGGCGAAGGTGCGGCCGACGAGGAAGTCGTTCCACACCCACAGGAACTGGAAGATCGCGATGGACGCCAGCGCCGGGGTCACCAGCGGCAGGACCACCTTGCGGAATATCTGCGAGTGGGTCGCGCCGTCGATGCGGGCGGCCTCCATGACGTCTCCGGGAAGCTCGCGCATGAAGTTGTGCAGCAGGAAGATCGCCAGTGGGAGGCCGAAGATCGAGTGCGCGATCCAGACTTGCACGATCGTGTAGACGCCGTCGAGGTCCCATGCGGGCATGAGCGTGAAGTCGCCGATGTGCAGGCCGCGGCTGAAGATGGACAGCAGCGGGATGAGCGCCATCTGGAGCGGGACGACCTGGAGGGCGAAGATGCCGATGTACAGGGCGTTCCGACCCCGGAAGTTGATCCACGACAGGGCGTAGGCGGCCAGCGCGGCGAACGTGACCGGCACGAGCACGCCGATGATCGTGATGACGACCGTGTTGATCAGGTTGACGAAGAGCCCGCCGCCCTGGGAGTCCGAGTAGAGGACGTAGTTGTAGTTGTAGAGGCTGATCTCGGGATCGGTGAAGAAGGTCCACCACCCGGAGGTGCGGATCTCCTGGTCGGGCCGCAGCGAGTTGATGAACAGCCCGAAGGTGGGAATCGTCCACAGTACGGCGATGAGGAGGGCGACGACGCTGGCGACCCGGCTGGACAGCATCCGGCGCAGGCGGTCGCCGCGGGTCTCGCCGATGCGTGCGGCCTGCTCGCGTGCTGCGGCGGTCATCGGGCCTCCAGTTCTTGGCGCCGCATGTTGCGCACCTGGTAGATGACGACGGGGACGACGAGCAGGAACAGCAGCACGGCCAGGGTGGCGCCGCGGCCGTCGTTGTTGAGGCGGAAGGCCTGCTCGACCATGTTGTGGGCGAGGACGTCGGTGCCGTAATGGCCTTGGGTCATGGCGCGCACGATGTCGAAGAGCTTGAGCGTGGCGATGAAGACGGTGACGGCGACGACGACGATGGCCGAGCGGATCGAGGGGACCGTGATGTTCCAGAAGATCTGCGCGGGTTTGGCGCCGTCGATGCGTGCGGCCTCGATCATCTCGATCGGCACGCCCTTGAGCGCGGCGGAGAGGACCACGGTGGCGAAGCCGACCTCGATCCAGATGAGGACGACCATGAGCAGGAAGTTGTTCATGGGGAACTCGGTGAGCCAGTTGACCGGCTGGAGCCCGAGGCCGCGGAGCACCGCGTTGAGCAGGCCGATCTGGTTCTCGCCGGTGCCGCTGTACTGGTAGACGAACTTCCAGATGATGGAGGCGCCCACGAAGGAGATGCCCATGGGGAGGAAGACCAGGGCCTTGTAGACGCGCTCCCCGGTCCGGCCGTCGATGAGGACGGCGTAGACGAGGCCGAGCGCGGTCGACAGCAGCGGGACGACGATGATCCACAGTGCGGTGTTGATGAGGATCTGCAGGGCGTCGGGGTCGCTGACGGCCCAGGCGTAGTTCCGCAGGCCGACGAACTCGTCGCCCTCAGATCCGAAGAAGGACATGGCGAAGGTGCGCACGGCCGGGTAGACCAGGCCGACGAGCAGGAAGAGCACGGCCGGCGCGAGGAATACGGTGGCGACCGCTCGGTTGCGGTCGCGTCGGGAGGCCAGTTCGGCGAGTCCGTAGAGGGCCATGAGGATCGCGACGAAGGCGATCAGGCCCACGGCGAGGAGGCCGAACCGATCGAGATAGGCGGAGATGTCCACGTTTGAGTGACTCCAGTCGTCTGTGCCAATGTACGGCTCGCGAGCGTCACCGAGGGGGCAATGGGCCGAGCGGGGCCTGACCGGCCCCGCTCGGCTTCTCGATTGCTACACGGGTCTGCTACACGGGCCGGATCCTACGGCCAGGAGGCTTCGATGTCGTCGGCCATCTGCTGGGCGGTCTTGTCGCCGCTGACCCACTGGACCACGCCGGTCCAGAAGGCGGAGGCGCCGACTTCACCCGGCATGAGGTCGGAGCCGTCGAAGCGGACGGTGACCTCGGGGTCGATCAGGATCTCGGTCGCGAACTGGTTGATCGGCGTGGTGGCGTTGGACGGGTCGACGCCCTGGTGGGCGGTGCTCCACGGGCCGGTCTGGAGACGGGCGTTGTGGTAGAGCTCCGAGGCCAGGAACTGGCGGACCATCTCGGTGGACTCGGAGTCGTCGAACGCGGCCACGAACTCGCCGCCGACGAGCATGGTGTTGTCGGTGTCGTTGGTCTCCGGGAAGCGGAACGCGAAGACGTCGCCGTCCTCGGCCACGTTGGTGCCCTCGGGCCACATGGCGCCGTAGAAGGACGCCTGGCGGTGCAGCGCGCAGCCGCCGTCGAGGATCGGGTAACCGGCCTCCTGGAAGGCGGTGGCGCTGATGGTGTCGGTGCCGCCGTAGACGTACTCGTCGTTGGTGAGGATCGTGCCGGCCTTCTCGATGGCGGTGACGATCTGCGGGTCGTTGAACGGGATCTCGTGGTTGACCCACTGGTCGTACAGGTCGGTGCTCTCGCGGAGGACGATGTCCTCGATCCAGTCGGTGCCCGGCCAGCCGGTGGCGCCGCCGGACTCGAAGCCGACGCACCAGGGCTGGATGCCGTCCGCGACCATCTGGTCGGAGAGGGCGATCAGCTCGTCCCACGTGGCCGGGACCTCGTAGCCGTTGTCGGCGAAGTAGCCCGGCGAGTACCAGATGAACGACTTCGCGTTCGACGAGTGCGGGGCCGCGTAGAGCGTGCCGTCGATGGTGGCGTAGTTGAGCCAGTCCTCGGACCAGCCTTCGGTGGCGAGCGCGCTGACCTCTTCGGAGGCCGGCACCAGGTCGGCGGCGAAGGCGGACATGAGGCCCGGCTGCGGGAACAGCGCGATGTCGGGGGCGTTGCCGCCGTCGACGCGGATCGCCATGTCGGCTTCGAACTCGCCGGTGCCCTCGTATTCGATCTTGGCGCCCGTGCAGGATTCGAAGTAGCTCCAGGCCTCCATCATCTCGTCGGCCTCGGTGTCCCGGATAGAGCCCAGAATCGTGACGGTCTCGCCTTCGAGGTCGCCGTACTGCTCGTAGTTGGCGCAGTCGGTGGCGTCGTCCGGGACCGCGCCGCGGTCCTCGCCTTCGTCCTCGGGTGCGCCGCACGCCGCCGCGGCGAGCGCGATCGCACTGGCGGCAGCCGCAAGGCAGGAGATTCTTCGTGTCTTGCTCATCGGGGTTTCCCTCTCTTCGCTGGTTCCGTGCTCCGGACGAGTCCGACTGCCTCCCTGCCCCGACCCTGCGCGGAACCGCTCTCACCGGTTCCGCCCCTGGTGGGACTGCCTCACCCGCCTTGGAGCAACGCTGGCAATGGTGCTCTGGGTAACACTCAATGTCAAGTGTGCATTGCCGAATCGTTACTGGTTGGCATTGGATCGATATCTCTCGGCACCGATGTCATGGGAGCGATACCAATGACGTATCATTCCGGGGCCCGGCAACTCGTTTCCGTCCGCGTCTGCGACGCCTGCTCGCGGACGCACCGCCGAGAAAGGTGTCATCCGATGACGCAGCTGACCTTCCCCGAGGGCTTCCTGTGGGGAACCGCCACGGCCTCCTATCAGATCGAGGGCGCTGTCAGCGAGGACGGACGGGGTCCCTCGATCTGGGACACGTTCGCCGACACGCCGGGCAAGACCTGGCGCGGCCAGACGGGCCGCGTCGCCTGCGACCACTACCACCGCGTCGACGAGGACATCGCGCTGATGACCTCGCTCGGCGTCGACACCTACCGGTTCTCGATCGCCTGGCCGCGCATCCAGCCCGACGGCACCGGACCGGTCAACCTCCGGGGCCTCGACTTCTACGACCGGCTCGTCGACAAGCTGGTCGCCGCCGGCATCAAGCCGATGCCGACGCTCTACCACTGGGACCTGCCGCAGGGCTTCGAGGACCGCGGGGGCTGGCCCGAGCGCGAGACCGCCGAGCGCTTCGGCGACTACGCCGCGATCGTCGGCGCGCGCCTGGCCGACCGCGTCCACACCTGGTGGACCCTGAACGAGCCGTGGTGCTCGGCCTTCCTCGGCTACGGCAACGGCCACCACGCGCCGGGCCGCACCGAGCCGGTCGCGGCGCTCGCCGCGGCCCACCACCTCAACCTCGCCCACGGCCTCGCCGTGCAGGCGCTGCGCACCGCCGGGGCCGGGCAGATCTCGATCGCGCTCAACCCGACCCAGTGCCGCGGCGACGAGGAGGCCGTGCGGATCGTCGACGGGCTCGCGAACCGGGTCTTCTTCGACCCGATCCTCAAGGGCGAATATCCCGCCGAGATGATGGAGCGGACCGCGCACCACACCGACTGGTCCTTCGTGCGGGAAGGCGACCTCGACCGGATCCACCAGCCGATCGACCTGCTCGGGATCAACTACTACAACCCGACCTGGCTGCGGATGAACCCGGACGCGCCCGAGTCGGACGTGCAGCCCGGTTCGGCCGGCATCGAGACATGGACCCCCGAGGAGCTGCCGGTCACCGACATGGGCTGGCCGATCGAGGCGTCCGGCCTGACGGACCTGCTCGTGCGCATCCACAAGGACTACGGCGTGCCGACCATGGTCACCGAGAACGGCGCGGCCTATCCGACCGGCCCCGGCGAGGACGGCGAGGTGGACGACGTCGAGCGCGTCGCCTACCTGCGCGGGCACATCGCCGCGGTCCACGACGCGATCGAGGCCGGCGCGGACGTGCGCGGCTACACCGCCTGGTCCCTCATGGACAACTTCGAGTGGGCCTTCGGCTACGACAAGCGCTTCGGCCTCGTCCACGTCGACTACACCACCCAGCGGCGCACCCCGAAGGCCAGCGCCGGGTTCTACGCCGACGTCATCGCGAAGCACGGCCTGGAGCGGTAACGCCAGCGCGGCCCGGAGCCCGCGCACCGCGCGCTCCGGGTCGGCGGCGCGCATGACCGCGCCCATGACCGCGACCCCGGCCGCACCCGCCTCCCGTGCGGCCCGGGCCCGGTCGGGGCCCTGCACGCCGCCGAGCGCGTACACCGGGACCGGGCTCGCCGCGCACACCTCACCGAGCGCGGCGAGCCCGATCGCCGGCCCGTAGCCGGGCTTCGACTCGCTGGCCCAGACGGGCGAGTACGTGCAGTAGTCGAGGCCGGGGTCGATCGGCTCCCCGGCGTGGACGGAGCGCCCCAGCAGCGCCGGACGAGGCTCCGGCACCGGGAACCGCGCCGAGAGGTGCGCGGCGGCGACGGGTTCGAGCGGATCGGCCACGATGAGCAGGCCCCCGGCGGCGTCGAGCAGCGGCCGCAGCGCTGCGGCCAGCATGGACCGCTCCTCCCACGGCAGGTGCTTGTCGCGCAGCACGAGCGCGAACGGCCCGCCGCGCAGCGCGAGCGCCACCTGCGCGGCCGGCGGCCTGGGGCACCGCGGAAGGTCTGAGACGACGAGCAGCCGGTGTTCCACGCCCCGACCCTAGCCGCGAGCGGCCGGTGGGGCGGAAGTTCCCTTGCGCCCGGCTCACCGTTGCCTCCCGGTTTTAACGCTTATGTATCGTTCCACGTCCTGAACTTGCGTAATTCACGACACAGGTGCGAAACTTCATTGGATGAACATCGGCGATCAAATCAACGTGCTGCGCACCGAAGGGGAGCGGATCGCTGTCGCTGGTGGGGAACTCGCGCTCAACGCGGGCGTGCCCACCTGCCCGGGCTGGAACGTCAAGGACCTCTTGACCCACATCGGGACCGTCCATCGATGGGCGGCGGCGATCGTGGGCGAAGCGTTGCCTTACGATCCACGGAAACAGGACTTCCAGCGTCTGGTGGGGCCCTACCCCCACGACGACCTGCTGGTCGACTGGGTCCGCGAAGGGCTCCTGCGGCTCGTGGCCACCCTGGAATCCGCACCCAGCGGACTCCAGTGCTGGCAGATGTTCCCCTCCGAGTCCGCGCGCCGCTTCTGGGTCCGCAGGCAGGCCCACGAGACCACCATCCACCGCGTCGACGCCGAACAGGCCCGAGGCGACGAGATATCACCGGTCGGCCCCGAATTCGCGGCCGACGGCATCGACGAGCTGCTGCTGGGCTTCCACGGCAGGCCGTCGAGCCGGGTGCGGGCGCTGCGTCCGTCAGTGCTCCACATCCACGCCACCGATCTGCCGCCGGGACGCGGCGACTGGTACATCCACCCCACCGACACGGGCCCGCTCGTGACGTTCAGCGAGGTCGAGACCCCGCACTGCGTCATCGAGGGCCCGGTGGAGCTGCTGTACCTGGCGCTGTGGAACCGACTGCCGTTCGACGACCTGTCCGTCCAAGGAGACCCGGCACTGCTCCACTTGTGGCGCAATTACTCCGCGGTCCGATGGGTCGATCCCGTAGACGTATGACTGATGCTGACACACCGCGACTGGAGCGCAACAGTATGAAGCCGCAGCTGAACGACCACTGAACATCCGAATTGTCCGCCCTGAACCGTGCAGGGCGCCTCAGGCGCTCTGCACCGCCCCGTGGACGTCGTGGCGCTCGACGGCGCACCGGTTCCGCCGAAACCGGTTCGGGAACTCGTAAGCTCACCAACGTGAACCAGGCCTTCGTGAAGCACAGTCATGCCGTTCCGAACGACGCCGTCCCCCGCGCCGCACTGTGGATCCTGGTCCCGGCCGCGGCCCTGACGGTCCTCGGGCTGATCCTCCTGTGGCCCCAGGGGGTCGAGGACGCCACCGCCCCCGACGCCTTCGGCACCGAGGTGGACGGCCACGTCCTCTCCGTGCACGAGACCGAATGCGACGAGGCGGACCCGGCGCTCAACGAGCAGCTCCAGGCCACCGTCTGCGGCGACGTGGTCGTCCGGATCACCAGCGGCGAGCAGTCCGGCGAGGAGACCGTCGTCGACATCCCGACCGGCCCGGGCGCGCCGGTGGTCGAGCCCGGCGACGACGTCATCCTCATCTACACGCCCGACTCGGTCTCCGGCCAGCAGTACCACATCATCGACCACGACCGGGCCGGCGCGCTGTGGGCGCTCGCGGTCGCGTTCGCGCTCGCGGTGGTCGCGTTCGGCCGCTGGAAGGGCCTGCGGTCCCTCGCCGCCCTGAGCGTGACCTTCGCGGTGGTGCTCCTGTTCATGGTGCCGGCGATCCTCGACGGGTCCTCGCCGATCCTCGTGGCGGTCGTCGGCTCGGCGGCGATCATGCTCGTGTCCCTCTACCTGGGCCACGGCTGGAACCGGACCACGACCGTGGCCGTCGTGGGGACGCTCGCGTCCCTGGTCGTCACCGTGCTGCTGGCCGAGGCGGCCGTGCGGCTCACGATGCTCAACGGGGTCCTGGACGAGAACACCACCAACCTGGCGCTCCAGTACCCGATCGACATGTCCGGGCTGCTCCTGGCGGGCATCCTCATCGGCTCGCTCGGCGTCATCGACGACGTGACGATCTCGCAGGCGGCCACGGTCGACGAGGTCGCCAAGGCCAACCCGAAGTGGGGCTCGGCGCGCCTGTTCACCTCGGGCATGCGGGTCGGCCGCGACCACCTCACCTCGGTCGTGAACACGCTCGTGCTCGCGTACGCGGGCGCGTCGCTGCCGCTGCTGGTCCTCATCGCCGCCGCGAACCGGCCCCTGGAGCAGGTGCTCACGAGCCAGACCATCGCCACCGAGATCGTGCGGTCCGTCGCCGGCACGCTCGGCCTCATCGCCGCCGTCCCCATCACCACGTGGCTCGCCGCATACCTGGCGCGCCGGCGACCGAAGCCGAAGGGCCCCAAGGAGAAGGAACCGAAGCGCCCCCGGCCCGAACCCGACGCGGTGGCCTCGTGGGACGAGGACGAGTCCCCGTACCCGCCCTCGCACCTGCGCTAGAAGCGCTCGGCCGCGACCATGAGCTTCCGGGCGGCCTGGTGCAGCGCCTGGAGCACCGTCATCACCGCCGGGCGGCCCGTCGAGGCCGTCCGGTGGACCACGTAGACCTCGCGGCCGGGCATGTCCTCGGCGATCCGGCGCACCGCCACGTCCCGGCGCTCGGCCGCGGCCATCCACGGCGCGACCGTGACCCCGAGGCCCTTGGCGACCAGCGTCAGGATCGTGTCGAGCCCCTCGAACTCCGAGACCGGCGCGCTGATGCCCTCGGCCCGCCACAGCCGCGCCAGCGCCATCCGCGAGGGCTCCCCCTCCGGGGACGCGATCCACGACTCCCCCGCGAGCTCGTGCGCCGACACGACCTCCTTGGAGGCCAGCGGATGCCGCGCCGGCAGGGCCGCCACGAGCGGGTCGTCCACGAGGTGGTGGAACGTCAGCGGCCCGGCGGTGGCGGGGCGGCGCCGACCCGACCAGTCGTCGATGAGGGCCAGGTCGATCTCGCCCGAGCGCACGCGCGCCAGCGACTCGGAGACGGTGAGCTGCTGGCGCAGCACCATCGTGAGCTCGGGGTAGCGGCGCAGGCGCCGGACGATCGGCCCGGCGAGCGCCACGGCGACCGTGGGGAACGCGGTGAGCGTGACCCGGCCGCGCGGTTCGCCCGACTCGGCGGCGAGGTCGGTCTCGGCCGCGTCGATGGCCTCCATGATCCGGGCGGTGTGGGCGACGAGGCGGCGGCCCGCGTCGGTCAGCTGCGCGGACCGGGCGGTGCGTTCGAGGAGGGACACGCCGGTCTCCTTCTCCAAGGCGGCCAACTGCTGTGAGACCGCCGAGGCGGTCTGGCCGGTCGCGGCGGCAGTGGCGGCTATCGATCCCTGGGCGGCGAATTCGTAGAGGAGCCGCAGGCGGCGCACATCGAGCATAAGGAAATCTTATCCTCGGCGAAAGGTAGAAATACTTGTTTTGATGCTCGATTCAGGGAACTCTGACTCCGACCACGACCGTCCGACAAGGAGTCACCGTGACCGTCTCCGCCACCCTCGCCGTCAATGAGGCCATCGCCGCCCGTCGAGCCGCCGGGCAGGAGGTGCTCGCGCTCGGCTTCGGGGAGGCCGGCATCCCCGTGCACCCCCTGCTGTCGCAGCGGCTCGCTCAAGCCGCCCCCGCGACCGCCTACGGACCCGTCGCGGGGATCGCCCCGGCCCGCGAGGCCGCCGCCGGGTACTGGACCCGGCGCGGCCTGCGGACCGACGCCGCGAACGTGCTGCTCGGGCCCGGGTCCAAGCCGCTGCTGTTCGCCCTGCTGCACGCCGCCGGGGGCGACGTGGTGCTGCCGAAGCCCGCGTGGGTCTCGTACGCGGCCCAGTCGGAACTGCTCGGCCGCGAGCCGATCCGGGTCCCCGTGCCGCCCGGGGAGGGCGGCGTGCCGGACGCCGCGGCCATGGACGCGGCGGTGCGCGAGGCCCGCGCGGCGGGCCGCGACCCGCGGGTCGTGGTGGTCACGCTGCCGGACAACCCGACCGGGCGGCTGGCGTCCGAGGCCTCGGTGAAGGCCGTGTCCGAAGCGGCCCGGGAGCTGGATCTGCTCATCGTGGCCGACGAGATCTACCGCGACCTCGTCTTCGAGACCGGCGCCCCGTTCCCCTCCCCCGCCTCGTGGGCGCCCGAGCGGACGGTGACGACCACGGCGCTGTCCAAGAACTACGCGCTCGGCGGCTGGCGGATCGGCGCGGCCCGGTTCCCCGACTCCGAGCTCGGCGCGCGCCTGCGGGACTCGGTGCGCGGCATCGCCTCCGAGCTCTGGTCGTCGACGCCGATGCCGATGCAGCACGCGGCCGCGTACGCCTGGTCCGACCCGGACGTGCTGATCGACCGGTTGGCGGCGGCGCGGCGGCTGCACGGCGCGGTCGCGCATGCGGTCGCCGCGGTCTTCGCGGACGTCGGCTGCGCGGTGCCGGCCCCGCAGGGCGCGTTCTACGTGTGGCCGGACTTCGCGCCCCTGCGGGAGGCCCTGGCCGAGTCCCGAGGCGTCCGCAACGGCGAGGACCTGGCCCGGCTGCTGCTGGACGAGTACGGGGTCGCGGTGCTCCCGGGGTCCGCGTTCGGTGACGATCCCGCGTCCCTCACGGTCCGCGTCGCGGTGCCCGGCCTCTACGGCGAGTCCGACTCCGAGCGCCTGGCGGCGCTCGTCTCGGACGAGCCGTTGGAGATGCCGTGGATCGCGGCGTCCTTGGAGCGGTTGCGGAGCAAGCTCGAGGCCCTGCTCGCGGAGTGAGCTCGGGTGCGGTGGAGCCGGCGGCGGGGCCTCGCGCCCCGCCGCCGGCTAACGCCACTGCTCGTAGAGGGCGATGACCGCGTACACGCAGGCCACCACCACGAGGAGGGCGAGACTGAGGAACATCACGCCGACGAAGCGCTGGATCTCGAGTTCGCGTCCTTCCTTGACGGGCCCTCTCCAGCGGCCGTAGCGCCAGTGGTCCCGGCTGTGCTGATCGTCGGGGACGTCCTGCAGGAGCGACTGGAGTTCGGCGAGGCTCTGGGCCTGTTCGGCCAGCCGCCGCCGCAGTCGGTACTCCCGGGTGTCGATCATGCCCTTGCGCCGGGCCCTGGCGAGACGGTCGAGGGCGATGCGCTTGTCGGCCCTGGAGGCCTTGGCGGCGTATGCGTCCATGACGTGCTCCCACCTGTGCTGTCTCCATCATGACAGAGACGAAGGATCGATACGTTCCCCGTTTGCGCAGGTCGTACACATTGAACACGCTCACGCACCACGGTGCACAGCAGCCCCTTCCGGCGGACACGCCGACGAGGGCCGCCTCGGGCGGCCCTCGGGTTCGGCGTCAGGCGGTCAGTCGAGGAGGAGGTCGGAGACCGCTCGCGCCAGGTCGGTGTCCTTGGCGGACACCTTGTTCCCGGCGGAGTGGGTCGTGACGGAGACGCGGAGCTGGTCGTAGTTGATCGTCAGGTCCGCGTGGTGGCCCTGCCGCTCGTTGAGGTGTCCGACGGCGACCGCGGCGGCGAGGGCCTGGAGGTGGCCTCCGCAGCTCCAGGTCCGTTCCAGGCGGTCGCCGACATGGCTCCACCCGGGCAGGTCCGACAGGGCCAGTTCGATCTCGGCTTCGGTCAAGGGTTGATCGCTCATCCCCCGATTCTGTCAGTCCCCTCGCGCCGCGTCTCGCGCTAGCGCTAGCGCTCCTCGATGAGCGTGACTTCGCCGGTGTCGAGGTCGTAGGCCGCGCCGACGACGAGGACCCCGCCGAGGCTTTCGCGGCGGCTCAGGTCGGCGACGGTGCGGCGCACGTGGAGGCGCATCGCGTGCGAGGCGACGTCCTCGCCTTCCTCCGTCTCGTCGAGCGCCTGGGACGCGGGCTGCCACAGCTGCTGGACCAGGTAACCGGGGTCCGTGGCCCCCTGCTTGACGGCGCTGACCGCCGCGTTGACCGCGCCGCACCGCTCGTGGCCGAGGACGACGACGAGGGAGGCGCCGAGCTCGGCGGCGCCGAACTCCAGGGACTCGATCGCGGCCCGGTCGGGCACGTGCCCGGCGGTGCGCACCACGAGGATCTGACCGAAGTCGCAGTCGAAGACGGTCTCGGGCGGCACTCGGGAGTCGATGCAGGTGAAGACGGCGGCGAAAGGCCGCTGCCCGGGCGCGGCCTCACGGGCGGCGGCGATGTCGCGCTGGTAGCGGGGCTCGCCGGCGACGAACCGGCCGTTGCCTTCGAGCATGCCGGCGAGCGCGGCGCCGGCCTGGTGTCGCTCGACGAGCGAGGAAGCGGTCAAATCTGGCACGCACTGAATGGTGCCGTACGATCGGCGCCGCCGCAAGCGCGACCGGCGGACCGACACGCACCTTTTACACACCGCACGTTACCGTTCCGAGATGTGCCGGTCATTTACCAGGACTTGCTGCTCGCACAAGCGAACTTTATGATGAACGTGAACTACCGCAACGGTTCTCACCAGTGGGTTCAAGTCCCGATCCGCGGGCGTGCCGTGGAGCCGTCCGGCCCCGCCGCCTGGCTGCGCTGGCGAACCGTCGCTCAACGCCGTCCATCGATCCAGTGGAGGAACCGGTGCGCACCTATGGCGAGGGCTGCCCGGCGGCCCATGCGCTCGACATCGTCGGCGAGCGCTGGTCGCTCCTCATCGTCCGCGAACTGCTCCTGGGACCCAAGCGTTTCACCGATCTCCGCGCCGGCCTCCACGGGGCCAGCGCGAACGTGCTGTCGCAGCGGCTGCGCGAACTCGAGTCGCACGGCGTGGTCTCCAAGCGCCGCCTCCCGCCGCCGGCCGCCTCGAAGGTCTACGAGCTCACCGAATGGGGCCGCGACCTCGAACCGGTGATCGTGTACCTCCTGCGCTGGGGCGCCCGGTCGGCGGCGATCCCGCTCGACGCGCCGATGGGCGCCGACGCGCTCATCCTGTCGATGCGGAGCCTCTTCATCCCCGTGGCGGCGCAGGGCTTCGACGCGGCGTTCGAGCTGTGGGTCGGCGACCGGCCCTTCATCGCGGAGATCATCGACGCGCAGCTGATCCTCGCCCCCGGCCGGCCCGAGCACCCGCACGCGGTCATCCGCACCGACGCCGAGACCCTCAAGCGCCTCACCCTGGGCGGGCGCAGCCTCGACGTGTCGCTGCACGCCGGGCGCGTCACCGTCCAAGGCGACCAGGCGATGGCCGAGCGGTTCCTCGGCATGTTCCGCCTGCCGGAGCCGGCCCCGGCCTCGACGGGCACGGCCCCCGCCGGCATGTGAGCCCCGATCAGCGGATCTCACCGGCGTCGTCGGAGGGCGCGGCGGTCGGCGGTGAGCACGTGCCCCGGCGGGTGGGTGCTCGCGACCGGCGGCTTCGCCCGGACCACGGTCTCCTGCAGGGTCATGCCGCAGGCCTCGGACACCGGGACGTCCGCGAACGCGACGCGGTCGCCGAACGCCTCCGCGAGGCCCGGGAGATCGACGCGGCCCTGGCGATCGACCCGCACCGGGAACCGTGACCGGTCGAGCGACGGATGCGGCCCCAGTCGTCCCATCCCTACAGTGGGGTCCACACCCACCGTAGAAAGCAGGGACGACATGCACGCGATCCGCCACCACGAATTCGGCGGCCCCGAGGTCCTCGTGTACGAGGAGGTCCCCGAGCCGGTCCCCGGCCCCGGGCAGCTCCGCATCGCGACGCGCGCCGCCGGAGTCCACCTCCTCGACACCACCTTCCGCAGCGGGGATCCGAAGGGCCCCTATCCGCTGCCGGACCTGCCGATGATCCCCGGCCGCGAAGCCGCCGGCGTCGTCGACGCCGTCGGCGAGGGCGTCCCCGACTCGTGGATCGGCAAACGCGTCGTGGCCCACCTCGGATTCGCCTCGGGCGGCTACGCCGAGAAGGCCGTCCGCGAGGTCGAGCACGTGCACGAACTCCCCGACGACGTGGACTTCGCCGCGGCCGTGGCCATGATCGGCACCGGCCGCACCACGCTCATGGCGCTCGCGGTCGGCCCGGTCGCCGCCGACGACGTCGTGATCGTCCCGGCCGCCGCCGGGGGCATCGGCACCCTCCTCGTGCAGGCCGCCAAGAACGCCGGGGCGCATGTGATCGGCCTCGCGGGCGGACCCGAGAAGGTCGGGCAGGTCGCCGCCAACGGCGCCGACGCGGCGATCGACTACCAGGCCGCGGACTGGACCGCCGTCCTGGACCGGGCCCTCGAAGGCCGCCAGGCGACCCTCCTGTTCGACTCCGTCGGCGGCGAGACCGGCCGGGCCGCCTTCGACCGGCTCGGCCCCGGCGGCCGCATGATCGTCTTCGGCTGGTCCGCCGGGAAGCCCACCGAGGCCACCGTCGAGGACATCGTCGACCGCGGCCTCACCGTCTCGGGCGCGCTCGGGCCGCACCTCCTGGCGAAACTCGGCGGCCTCAGGACCTTGGAGGAGCGCTCGCTCGCCGAACTCGCGGCCGGGAACCTGCGACCGGCCGTGCACGCCTTCGAACTGTCCGAAGCCGCCGAAGCCCATCGCGCCCTGGAGCACCGGGGCACGACGGGCAAGGTGGTCCTCGTCCCCTAAGAGGCGGTGACCAGTTCGGCGGTCTCGACGCTCGGCACGACGACCGTGGCGGTGTGCGCCCGCGCCAGCGGGACCGACAGGGCCAGACCGGCCAGCGCCAGACCGACGCCGACGAGGATCGGCGCGGTCAGGCTCAGCCCGGCCGAGAGCGCGAGACCGCCGAGCCACGCACCGTTCGCGTTCGCCAGGTTGAACGCCGCGTGGTGCAGCGACGACGCCAGCGACGGCGCCTGACGGGCGCCGTCCAGCAGCAGCCGCTGCATGACCGGGCCCACCAGCGACGACGAGGCGGCCATGACGAACACGCCGCCGATCGCCAGCGCCGGGTTCGACATCGAGAAGAACATCATGAGCATCACGGCCGCGATCGTGGAGAACGCGGCGAACAGCCCCTGGATCGGAGCCCTGTCGGCGACCTGGCCGCCGACGACGTTCCCGAGGGTCAGGCCCACGCCGAACACCGCGAGCGTGATCGCGACGGCGACCGGGCCCAGGCCGGTGACGTCCTCGAGGATCGGCGTCAGGTAGGTGTAGGCCGCGAACATGCCGCCGAACCCGACCGCGCCGGTGACGAGCGGCAGCAGCACTCGCTTGGAGCGGATCGCGCGGATCTCGTCGGCGGCCTTGGTCGGCACGATGACGCCCCGGGTGTCGGGCACCGTCAGCCAGATCGCGACCGCGGCCACGACGCCCAGCGCCGCGACGGCGCCGAAGATCCAGCGCCACGAGAAGTGGCCGATGAGCAGGGCGCTCACCGGGACACCGACGATCGTGGCCACGGTGAGGCCCGACATGATCCCCGAGATCGCACGGGCGCGACGCTCATAGGACACCAGGCTCGCGCCGACGACCGCCGCGGCGCCGAAGAACGCGCCGTGCGGCAGACCGGCGACGAACCGGGACGCCAGCAGCGAGGCGAAGTCGGGGGCCAGCGCGGTGGCGAGGTTCGCGACCGCGAACGCCCCCATGAGCGCGATGAGCAGCGGCTTGCGAGGCACGCGGGTGGTGGCGACGGTCAGCAGCGGGGCGCCGAGGACGACGCCGATCGCATAAGCGGACACGGCGAGGCCGGCTTCGGCGAGCGAGATGCCCGAGGAGGCGGCCATCTGGGGCAGGATCCCCATGATGACGAACTCGGCGGTACCGATGCCGAACGCGCCGATGGACATGGCGAACAGAGGCATGCGCATGGAAAGCAGCTCCGGAAGGAAATTAGGAGGGGGAGGACGCTGAGGCTGTCACCGGCTGCGTCCTTGCCTTACCGGTCGCTGTTCAAGATCGGGCGGCTCGCGCCGCCGGATCAAGCATAAGAACACTCGCCGCCCGAGTAAAAGTCCCGACGCCGAATTCCGGCGTGATTCCGATCGCCGTCCCCTCACGCCCCGCGCACCGGGTCCTCCACCGTGACCGCCGTCAACGCCGCCAACGAGGCGAATGCCTCCGCCGTAGGCGAACCCGGCTCCGGCACATGGATTATGAGCCGCAACGCCGTCCCCGGCACCTCGAGCACCTGACACTCGAACTCCAGCGCCCCGAACTCCTCATGCTCCACCCGCTTCTTCTGGACGCGCCGCACCGCCACCTGATGGTCCGCCCACATCTCCCCGAATTCCGGACTCTCCCGCAGCAGCTCCTCCACCAGCCCCCGAAGCTTCACATCCTTCGGGCTCCGCGCGAGCGAAGCCCGCAGATCGGCCACGCAGTCCCGCAGGAACGCCACCGTCTCCGGTTCGGCCAGCAGGTGCGACGCGAGCGGCCCTGTGAAACTGGTGCGCAGCATGTTCCGCTCCTCGGAGCCGAGGCGGCTCAGATACCCCATCAAACGATCGGCCGAGGCGTTCCACGCGACCACGTCGTAACACGCGTCGATCGCGAAGGCGGGAAAATCGTCCAGCCCGGCCAGCAGAGTCCGGATCGTCGGCGGCACCTCACGGTTCGATTCCGACTCGGGCAGCTCGTCGAGAAGATGGAACAGGTGCGCGCGCTGGTCGCGATCGAGCATCAGCGCCCGCGCGAGCGCGCCGAGCACCTGCCGCGACGGTTTCGGCCCCCGAGCCTGCTCGAGCCGGATGTAGTACTCCACCGAGATCCCCGCGAGCTGCGCGACCTCCTGACGCCGCAGCCCCGGCGTCCGGCGCCGCGGCCCCTCCGGAAGCCCGACGTCCCCCGGCCGGATGGCGGCACGGCGGGACTTGAGGAACTCGGCGAGCTCGATGCGATCCATGCGACCAATCCTCCTCCGTTTCCCGCCCGCGAGCCAGGCACCGGCGGTACCACCATAAAGCGTCCTCTTTGCAGGCCCTCGAACCGCGCGCAAGATCGGTTCATGACCAAGAACATCGCCATCATCACCGGCGCCAACAAAGGCATCGGCATCGAAATCGCCCGCGGACTCGGCAAGCGGGGCCTCACCGTCCTCGTCGGCGCCCGCTCGGCCGAACGCGGTGAAACCGCCGCCGCAACACTCCGTGACGAAGGCCTCGACGCGCACTTCCTCCACCTGGACGTCACCGACGAGACCATCGTCGCCGCCGCGGCGAAGCAGGTCGAGGAGCAGTACGGCAAGCTCGACGTCCTCGTGAACAACGCGGCGATCGCCCTCGCCGACGGGGACTGGAACACCAGCGAACTCACCGTGGCGACCGCCCGCAAGGTCTTCGAGACCAACGTCCTCGGGGTCGTCGCGGTGACCAACGCGTTCCTGCCGCTGATCCGCAAGTCCGATGCCGGCCGGATCGTGAACGTCTCCAGCGAGATCGGCTCCCTCAGCTTCATGACCGACCCGAGCAAGCCGTTCTACACCCAGCAATGCGGCGCCTACGGCGCTTCCAAGTCGGCGCTGAACATGCTGACCGTGTCCTGGTCGAAGGAACTCGAGCC
The DNA here is from genome assembly GCF_019710475.1 of Glycomyces sp. TRM65418. GTDB lineage: Bacteria > Actinomycetota > Actinomycetes > Mycobacteriales > Micromonosporaceae > Glycomyces. Next base: position 947,300 of record NZ_JAJFAX010000001.1, read on the forward strand.
CACCGGCATCAAGATCAACGCCGTGACCCCGGGCTTCACCGCCACGGACCTGAACGGCAACCAGGGCACGCGCCGGCCCGTGGACGCCGCGGCCGTCGCGGTCGACATGGCCCTCATCGGCGACGACGGCCCGAACGGCGGCTTCTTCCACAAAGGCGTCGAGTACCTCGATTCCCCAGTGGTCCCCTGGTAGGCAGCCGGATGCCGGCCTGGTGGGGCCCGAAGAGTTCCCCGGGCCGGCCCGGCGTCTCCGCTCCCGGCATGAACGGCGAATCGAACCTGCGCCTCTACAAGCGCTCGGGCCACACCGCCTGCATGCGATCCCTCGATATCGACCTGGTCCACCTGGAGCAACCTGCGCCGAGCCATCGGCGGCGCGGCGGGCGGCACCGGTGCGCCGGGCACGCCGGACGACCTACGCCCGCGCCAGGACATGAAGAAGGCCCTGCGGCAGCAGGGCCCTTCGTAGGGCAGGCAGGACTTGAACCCGCGACCCAGGGATTATGAGTCCCCTGCTCTGACCAGCTGAGCTACTGCCCCAAGCGCCCAATATCCTCTCACACCCCGTCGCTGCACGGTGGCCCCAGGGGCACGGGCGCGGAGTTCGGTTACCGCAGACCGTGGAAGTCAACGAGATCCGAGTCACGACCCAGGGCGGCCGGGCAGGTCGTGGCAGGACCCGTGACCACACCCGCTCCTGTTCGCGATGGGGCCGCGACCTTCCCGATCGGGCATGGCGATCGGGGGTCGAAACGGTTGCGGGGACGGGTCTTCGGCGGCGTTCGCTCCCCCGCCGCGCTCCCCCGCTCGGGGGAGGCGGTTCGCCCGCTCGCGGGAGGGCATCGGGGCGGAGCGTTGCGAATCTGGAGGCATGACGACGCAACTCGCCCCGCGGCCGCCTCAGGCGCGGCTCACCCGCTTCGGACGCTGGACCGTCCTGGCCGCGTTCCTCTGGTCGCTGCTGGCGCTCCCGATCGGACTCTGGCACCTCCTGGACCCCGAGCACGGCCCGTACGGGCACGAGTTCTTCGAGCCCACGTTCCGGCTCCCCCAGTCGGTTCCCGATTGGATCGCGCCCGCCGGTCTCATCGCCGCCGGCCTGGCCGGGGTGCTCATCGCCCGCCCCAAGCCGCGACTGTGGCCGCTCACGGCGCTGTTCGCGGTGGTCTTCGGCCTGCTGCTGACGACCACCACGCCGATGGCCTTCACCGGATATCTGGCCGCCTTCGCGATTCCCGTGGCGTTCGTCGTCGGCCCGGTCCTCCTGGCCCGCGGCGCCGCCGCCCGGATCGTCGTCGGCGCCGCGATCGCCGCCCTCCTCGCCGCGCTCATCGCGACCGGCGTCCTCGACCCGGGCGTGTTCACCGGGTTCCTGGGGAGTTTCGGCGGCGCCGTGGCGGGGATGTGGGCGTTCCTGGCCGTGCAGGTGTGGACCGTCGTAGGCGGTGCGATCTGGACGCTGCTGACCCTCCAGCTGCTGCTGATGCGCCGCGAGGGCGCGCCCGAGCGCGCCTGGCTCGCCCCTGAGCGGGCCGCGAAGTGGGGCCGGACCGCGAGCTGGATCGCCTTCGCCTGCGCCCTGCCCTACGGCCTGGTCCGGATGACCTGGCTGACCCCGTGGAGCTGGTTCGGCGGCCCCCTCAACCCGGACATCGACGCGGCCACCCGCGTGTGGGGCATAATGCTCGGCTTCGCCTGCATCGGCGGCGGCGTGCTGTGCCTCGGCATGACCCAGCGGTGGGGCACGCGCTGGCCGTTCTGGATGCCCGTGGTCAAGGGCCGCCCGGTCCCGCCGATGGTGCCGATCGTCCCGGCGACGGCCGTGGCGGCGCTGTTCACGTTCATGTCGGTCCCGTTCGTGGCCTTGAGCATCCGCCAGGACGCGTTGGAGATGGTCTGGGCCTTCCCCTTCTACGTCTGGGGTCCGGCGCTGGGCGCGGCGACCCTGGCCTACGCGATCCGCCGCGGCGTCGTCACGACGCGCCCGAAAGCCTGAGGAACACCGCCACCAGGGCGGCGGCCGTGCGGCCGCCGCCCTCTCCCGTGCTCAGGGCACTCCGGTGAGGCGGCATGGAACCGACGGGCTTGACCGATCGCCGCCCGAGCCTTAGGGTCAACGTCTGCAAAGAATTCCAGACATTGCTGCAAACTCTTGCAAAGGAAGCCACCACATGCTCGACATCCTGGTCGTCGGCGGCGTCGGCGTCGACACCATCGTGCGCGTCCCCGAGATCGCGATCGGCGACGGCGACTCCTCCCACGTGGAGCCGATCCGCGACTACGTCGCGCACACCGGCAACGGCGTCGCGCTCGGGTGCCTCCGCCTCGGGCTCGCCACCCGCTTCATCGACTTCATCGGCGACGACGACCAGGGCGCGCTCGTCCGCCGCCACTACGAGGCCCACGGCCTCGACTTCCGGTACCGCATCTCCGAACGCGGCACCTCCCGCTCGGTGAACCTCGTCGACGACCGGGGCCGCCGCTTCTCCTTCTACGACTACCGGCACGACCCCGACCTGCGCATGCCCGCCGAGTTCTACGCCCCGCACCTGGCCGAGGCCGCCCACGTGCACGTCTCGATCACCAACCACACCCGCGACGCCCTCGCGGCCGTCCCCGACGACGTGCCGGTCTCCACCGACCTGCACGGCTGGGACGGCGAGGCCGAGCACCAGAAGGCCTTCGCGCTCCGGGCGGACCTGGTGACCATGTCGGCCGCGCGGCTCGCCGACCCGGAGAAGACCCTCCGCCGGGTCCTCGACCACGGCCGGGCCGACCTGGTCGTCGCCACGGACGGCGAGCACGGCGGCTGCTTCATGGAGCGCGGCGGCTCCTTCGAGCGCTACGCCGCGATCGACCCGGTCGCCGACCTCGGCGCCGCCCTCCCGGCGTGGGCCTCGTGGCGGCCGGTGGACTCCAACGGCGCGGGCGACGCGTTCACCTCGGGCCTGCTCTGGGCGCGCCGCAACGGCGCGGACACGAAGGCGATGATCGACGCCGGACGCCTCGCCGGCGCGTACGCGTGCGCCACCGAAGGCACCAGCACGTCCCTGATATCGGAGGCATTGCTCACTGAAAGCCTTGCGGCGCTTCCGAAGTGACGGACGGGATCCGGCTCGTTCCTACCGGTTCTCGGTCATGGCCTTCGCGCGGGCGATCACGTCGTCGAACGGCGAGGGCTCCACGGGCGCCTGCCGGACCACCTCGCGCCGCTCGGGCTGGACCACGAGCATGAACAGGCCGCCGACCGCTGCCGCGACGATCGGCGCGCCGAGGCCGATCTCCACGGCGGGCCAGGCGTCGGTGGCCGAGCCGGTGGCGATGAGGAACGCGGCCCAGACCGGGACCGCCCACGCCCCCGCGAGCACGAGCAGGTCGCGGCGGCGGCGCAGCTCGGGGCGGACCAGCCAGACCAGGAAGTCCAGCCACACCCCCGAGAGCAGGAAGACCCAGACGTACCCGCCGTACGCGAACCCCGCATACGCACCGGCCATGATGGACGGATAGACGAACGCGACGGTGAAGAACCCCAGCGGCAGCCGGAATCGGCCGGTCGCCAGCACCGCCAGCGCGAGCACCAGCACCGTGGTGGCCACGATGCCCGCCAACGGGAGTCCGTCGAACGCGTGCGGGCCCTGCAGGGCGGCGGCGACGGCGAACGGCGAGTTCGTGTAGGGCACGAGGTAGGCCAGGAACAGCACCAGCGCCGTGACGACGAAGCCGAGCGAGAGCGCGGGCGCGGCCATGCGCGCCTCGAACGGGACCGGCTCGGGCTCGGCCGCGAGCGCCTCGCGCCGCCACGCCGAGAGCCAGGGGGCGGCGACGATGAGGATGCCGCCCGCGGCGAGGCCGAGATGCGAGGGACTGAACAGGATCGCGAGGCTCGTCTCGACGCCGAGCACCTCGTGCCAGACCATGTCGGCCACCCCTGAGACGAGGAACAGCGGGATGCCGATCATCGCGGGACCGTAGCCGTGGGGCACGGCGGCCATGCCGGTGCGGCCGTCGGCGCGGTGGGCGCGCACGCAGATCCAGGCGATCCAGGCGGCGGTCGCGAAGTAGCCGGTGTAGAAGGCCAGGTGCCACCAGGTGAAGAAGGACTCGGCCCAGTTCCGGGCGTGGGCGTTGACGTCGAGGATGAGGCCGCCGAAGAACCATGCGGCGAACGCGGCCGTGATCAGATCCTGCCACCAGGCGGCGAAGACGCGGGGCTGCCGGGAGTCGGTCAAGAGGTGCATCTTGTATTCCAGCAATCGATCGAGGGGTGTGACGGCCATGACCTCATCATGGCCTACGCGAACCCCCCGCGCAATTCCCGCTCACGCGCGGCGCTGTTCACTCAGGACACGCCGCGGCGGTCCCCTACGACCCCGGGCGGCGGCGTGTCAGCACCTTGGTGACGGTGCCGTCGTCCTCGATCTGGTCGCGGACGTGCTCGAAGCCGAGCTTCTTCATGACCGCGAGCGACGCGGCGTTCGCCTCGGCGATCGTGGCGTGCACTTCGGACAGTCCCAGCCGGTCGAAGCCGTAGGCGCAGATCGCCTCGGCCAGCTCGGTGCCCAGGCCCCGCCCCCAGGCGGCGTGCGCGAGGGCGTAGATGAGCTCGTGGCCGCCGGACTGCTCGGTCGGCTTGATCTCGGCGTGACCGATATAGGCGCCGTTCTCGCGCACGGCCCACACGTCGAACTTGCCGACGGCGTAGACGTGCGTGAAGACCCGATGGAACAGCGCCCGGTTGGCCTCCTCGGGCTCGGGCCCGTCGCCCATCCACTGCGAGACGCGGGTGTCGCCGAAGAACGCGACGAAGTCCTCCTCGTCCTCGGGGACGTACGGTTCGAGCACGAGTCGGGCGGTGCGCAAGGTGGGGGTCATAGCCGTGGATCCTGCCACGGCGCCGCACCGGCCGCAAAGGATTTAGGCCGGGACGAACCTGACGAGGAACAACTTCGGCCAGAGCTTCCCGGTGAGGTAGAACGTGCCCTCCGCTTCGGCGGCGGCGATGCCGTTGAGCACGTCGGCTCCGGCGGACTCGTCGGCGCCGAGCAGCCCCGAGGCCTCCACGACCGCGCCGACCTCGCCCGTGTCCGGGTCGATGCGCACGATCTGGTCGGTCTGCCAGAGGTTGGCCCAGACCTGGCCGCCGACGCACTCGAGCTCGTTGATCTGGAAGACCGGCTCGCCGTCGAGGGTCACTTCGACGCTCCCCGTCTCCTCGAAGGTGGCCGGGTTCCGGAACCTCAACGTCGACGAGCCGTCGCTCATGACGAGCCGCGCACCGTCGAAGCAGATCCCCCAGCCTTCGCCTTCGTACTCGACCGTCTCGACGACGTCGAGCGTGACCGGGTCCCGCCGGTGGGCCACGTGCTCCTGCCAGGTGATCTGCCACAGATCCCGGTCGGTGAGGGTCAGGCCCTCGGCGAACTGCTCGGCCGGGAGGTCCTGGGCGACGAGCACCTCCCCCGTGGCCGGGTCGGTGATGCGCACGTCCGACTCGCCGTAGAGGCCCGCGCTCTCGTAGAGGACCGTGCCGAACTCGGGGTGCTCGGCCAGTTCCAGGCCCTGCGTGAACGAGTCCGGGTCGTGGTCGAAGGACTCGACGACCTCGACCGCCAGCTCCTCGACGCCCGCGTCCTCGGGCACGCTCACCTGCTCCTCGGCTGCGGCGTCACCCGTGCTGCACCCGGCCAGCGCGAGCAGTCCGACGGTGCCGAGCGCCAGGCCGCGCCGGGCCGCGCGATTCTCATCGAACACTGATCTCATCTCCAGCCGGTTCAGGGGTGCTGTTCGTACCGTACTGGTCATGACAAACGAGGACAAGTGCTCGAACCAGGGCATGCGTCCCGATCCGGGGGGGATGACCGAACCCGGTGGCGCGGAGGATTCGGGCAGGGGCTCTAGGAGCCCTTTCCGCGCCACCGGGTCACGGTCGCGGCGACCGTGACCTCGACCTTGTCGGGCAGCGCGGCCACGGCCGCGGCGAGCGCGGCGGGGTCGAGGTGGCGGGCGCTCGGGCCCATGCCCACGAGCTTGAGGATCTCGGTCCGTCCCAGTCCGATCGGATAGTGAAGCTCGTCGGTCCGCTCGGCTTCGAACATCGAGCCGAGCTGGTCGGCGGTCCGCTGCGGTTTCGCGGGGTCGACGCTCAGCAAGTCCAAGGCGTCGACGAGTTCGCGCAGGTGGTCCTGCCGGGGGGTCAAGACCACCAGCACGCCTCCAGGGTGGAGGATGCGCGCGATCTCGTCGGCGTTGCGGGGGGCGAAGACGTTGAGGACCGCGGCGGCGGCGTCGTCGCGTATCGGCAGTGTCCGCCACGCGTCGGCGAGCACCGCGGCGAGTCGCCATCGGGTTCCGGCGGCTCGCCGCGGTTCGTCGTCCCCGGTCAGGCGTCTGGCGCAGCGCCGCAGCGCGTATTTCGACGTGTCGAGTCCGATGCCTTCGCGCGACGCGTCGGCCGCGAGGGCCGCCGCGAGGTAGTGCCCGGTCCCGCAGCCGGGTTCGACGATCACCCCGGGCGCGTCGGTGAGGGAGGCGTTCGCGACGGCGGCCATGAGCGGGTCGTACACGCCCGAGCCGAGGAAGTCCTCGCGGGCGGCCACCTGGTCGGCGGTGTCGCCGGTGGTCGCGTTCGACCCGGGCGCGAGCAGGGGCGCGTAGCCCTGCTTGGCGAGGTCGAAGGAGTGCCCGGCCGGGCAGGACAGGCGTCGGCCGGCCTGGTCGAGGGCCTGGCCGCAGTTGGGGCAGGCGAGCGCGGCGAGCGCGGGCAGTGTCTCTGGACCGTGTGTCAAGATGCCATTTTCGGATCGAGGAGGCGCACGAACGCGCGGAAGGCCGCGGGCATGTCGAACGTCTCGGGCTCGTGGAGCCACTGGAACTGGAGACCGTCCATGATCGCGATGACGAGCGGCGCGGCCTCCTCCGGGGTGAGTCCGGACGGGAGCCGGTCACCCCATTCCTGCCGGAGTGTGGCGGTCAGCGCCTCGCGGACCCGGCGGTAGCGGGCCCGGAAGTACTCCGCGGCCGGGTGGTCCTCGGTCACGGACTCCCCCAGCAGCGCCGAGAAGGTGCGGACGATCGCCTCGCGGTGCGCGTTCGCCTCGACGACGCCTTGGGTGGCGGCCATGCTCATCGGTTCGGCGACGATGTCGCGGCCTCCGGTGTCGGTGCGCTCGCGGAACTGGAGGACGCCGATGAGCAGGTCCTCTTTGCTCGGAAAGTAGTGCAGGAGGCCCTGCTGGGTGAGGCCCACCTTCTCCGCGACGGCGGCGAGGCTCGCGCCGCGGTAGCCGCGCTCCGCGATGACCTCGATCGCGGCCCTGACGATCTCGTCGCGGCGGACCTGCCCGCGGGCGCTGTGCCGGGTGCCGTGCTGACTGGGCATGGGTGCCTCTCGGGTCGGTGCCGGTCGTCCTCGAGCCCCAAGCATAGAAGGTCTCAATTCGGACACGGAATCTACCGATCGATCGGTAAGCATGTCAGACTCCAGTACGTGACTCCCCGCGCGCGCCGCCGCGGCCGCCGCGGCGGCGCGCGACCCCGCGGGGCACCCGATGCGAACGAAAGGAAGGGCGCCATGAGCGCATGGACCTTGCCGGCCGACCGACCCGAGTACGACGAGGCCGTGGAGGCCGCGCTCGGCAGGCTCAGCCTCGAGACCAAGGCCGACCTGCTCGCCGGCATCGACATGTGGCGGACCCTCGCGGTCCCCGAGGCCGGCCTGCGCTCGATGACCGTCTCCGACGGCCCCATCGGCGTCCGCGGCCGCTTCTGGACCGCCGCCGACCCGTCCCTCGCGCTGCCGAGCCCGACCGCGCAGGCCGCCTCGTGGGACCCGGTCCTGGTGCGGCGCATCGGGAACCTGCTCGCGGACGAGGCCCGCCGCAAGGACGTCGACGTCCTCCTCGCGCCCACCGTCAACCTGCACCGCTCCCCGCTCGGCGGCCGGCACTTCGAGGCGTTCAGCGAGGACCCGTACCTGACCGGGCGCATCGCCCAGGCCTACGTCGCCGGAGTCCAGGAACGCGGCGTCGCCACCACCATGAAGCACTACGTGGGCAACGACGCCGAGACCGACCGGTTCACCGTCGACAACGTCATCGGCGAACGGGCCCTGCGGGAGCTGTACCTGCGGCCCTTCGAGATGATCACCGCCGCCGCGCGCCCGTGGGGCGTCATGACCGCCTACAACGCCGTCAACGGCCGCACCATGACCGCCCACCGGGAGCTCATGTCGATCCTGCGCGACGAGTTCGGCTTCGACGGCTTCAACGTCTCCGACTGGGCCGCCGCCCGCCACACCGTCGAGGACATCGAGGCCGGGCTCGACCTCGCCATGCCCGGGCCGTACACCGTCTACGGCGGGCACCTCGTCGAAGCGGTCCGCGACGGCCGCGCCGCCGAGTCCGACGTCGACGACGCGGTGCGCCGCATGCTCAAGCTCGCCGCCCGCGTCGGCGCGCTCGAAGGCGTCGAGGCCGCCGTCGACACCCGGCCGGCGCCGATCGAACACCCCGAGGCGCTCCTGCGCGAGATCGCCAGGCGCTCCTTCGTCCTCGCCAAGAACGACCCGCCCGCCGGCGACGAGGCGGCGATCCTGCCGCTCCACGCCGACGCCGTCCACCGCCTCGCGCTCATCGGCCCGGCCGCGGCCGAGGCCCGCGTCCTCGGGGGCGGCTCCGCCACGGTGTTCCCGAAGCAGGTGGTCGCCCCGCTCGACGGTCTCCGCGAGGCCCTCGGCGACCGGGTCGCGTACGCGCAGGGCGTGGACCTCTTCGAGCAGATCCTGCCCGCCGCCGCTGGCTTCGAGCTCACCGTGCGGCCCGTCCGCGTCGACGGCGCGGAACTGCCCGCCGAACCGCTCGCGAACGGCGACGTCAAATGGATGGGCTACCTGCCCGGCGACCTCGCCCAGGACGACTTCCACCACGCCCTCCTCGAAGGCGTCTTCACCGTGACCGAGACCGGCGAGCACGTCTTCGGCACCCGGGGGCTCGGCCACCACAGGCTCGTCGTCGGCGACGAGGTCCTCTTCGAAGGCGACCAGCCCGTCGCCGGCGACGACCCGTTCGAGGCCTTCTTCGGCCCGGGCGTCGAGCAGGCCCGGGTCCACCTCGAAGCCGGGCAGCGGGTCCCGGTCCGCCTGGAGTACGCGCCGTCGGCCTTCCCGCCCGGCTTCCCGCCGTCGGTCCTGTTCGGCCTCATGCACACCGCCCCGCGCCCCGACGAGGACCGGCTCATCGCCGAAGCGGTCGAAGCGGCCCGCGCCGCCGAAGTCGCCGTCGTCGTGGTCTCCACGACCGACCTCACCGAATCCGAGGGCTTCGACCGCCGCGACCTGCGCCTGCCCGGGCGCCAGGACGAACTCGTCGCGGCGGTCGCCGCGGCGAACCCGAACACGATCGTCGTCGTCAACACCGGCTCGCCGGTCGAGATGCCGTGGGCCGACGACGTGGCCGCGATCCTCCTGACCTGGTTCCCCGGCCAAGAGGGCGGGCACGCGCTCGCCGACGTCCTCTTGGGCGCGGAGCCGGGCGGCCGCCTGACGACGACGTGGCCGAAGCGCCTCGACGACGCGCCGGTGGTCCAGGTCGCCCCGAACGAGCGGGGCGAACTCCACTACGAGGAAGGCGTCTTCATCGGCTACCGGGCCTGGGAGCGCCACGACGCCGAACCGGCCTACTGGTTCGGCCACGGCCTGTCGTACACCGACTGGGAGTACGTGAGTCTCACGGCCGAAGCGGACTCGGTCCGCGTCCGAGTCCGCAACCGGGGCGCCCGGGCCGGTCGCGAGGTGGTCCAGGTCTACCTGTCCCCCGAGCAGCCGGACGTCGACATGGAGCGGCACCGCCTGGCGGGGTTCGCGTCGGTCGGCGCCGAACCGGGCGAGACCGTGGACGTGGTCGTCCCGCTCGAAGCGCGCTCGTTCCAGGTCTGGGACGAGGAACGCCGCGCCTGGGCCGCGGTGTCCGGGACCTGGACGGTGGCGGCGGGCCGGAGCGTGGGCGACCTGCGGCTCGAAGCCGACGTCAAGCGGGCATAGCGAAGCGGCGGGCGGGACCGAAGTCCCGCCCGCCGCTCAGTCGTCATCTCAGGGATTCAGAAGCCTGGCGAGTCCTCGCGGATCGCGCGGTCGTTTCGGGCAGGGGTGGTGACCCCGGCCGAATCCCAGGGCTCGGCCTTCGGGGGCTCGTCGGCGTTCGTCGTGAAGTTGTCGACGATCTCACCGAATTTGGTGCCCTTGATCTTGTCCTGCGCCGCATCGGCGACCTTGTTCGCCTGGGTGCGAACCGACGTGGCGACGTTCTGGACCCGATCGTCACCGGTCACGCGTCGCGTGTAATCCACGATCTGGTCGTAGCGTTCACGCCCGGCCTTCGCCCCAAGGACGTAGCCGACTGCGAATCCGGCTACGAGATACCACTTCCGCATACTTGCCTCCCCCGGCCGACCCAAGGGCCGAACAGTGCTCGGTTGTTCCTGCTCTGAAGTTAGGGTGCAGCGCCGCACCTCGCGGCCATTCTGCCCCATACGGGGATGCCCCGGCGGCGCATGACGGAAACGCGTCCGAAGAAACCGCTCCTCGCCGAGGGAGCGACACCGCCGGGATCCGACCGTCAGGAGCCTCCGGTCCGCCCCGAACGGGGCCCACGCCACAGCCACCCCGGTGGCACCCGCCTCCCCCGGTCCTGTACGCTCATATCCGGTTCGCACGGTGGAAGCCGAGCTAGAACCCCTTCCCCAATAGCTCAATTGGCAGAGCAGCCGACTGTTAATCGGCAGGTTCTTGGTTCGAGTCCAAGTTGGGGAGCCACTTTGAGACAGTGGAATCGGCCCGGACGGTGAAAGCCGTCCGGGCCTCTTCTGTTCCTGGCCGCCCCCGGCACGCACGGCGCCGACTGCACCGCTGTGCAGAGCGGTCGCCTTGCGACCGCGGGATCGGCACAGTCCTCGGTCCGGGCCTCTCCGGGGGTCCGCTCCTCCTTCGGCTCAGAGGGGTTCGATGCCCTCCAAGGTCGGCACGACGGGTCGGATGGTGCCGTCGGCGTTGAAGTGGAGGCGGTCGATCATGGTCTCGCGGTGGGTCCCGTCGCCGTTCGGGATCGCGAACCGGTGATAGGCGATGTACCACTGGTCGGTGCCGGGGACCTGGACCACCGAGTGGTGCCCGGTGCCCTTGATGCCCTGGCTCAGGTCCTTCTGGAGGATGACGCCGACACGGCTGCTCCATGGCCCGGTCGGCGAGGAGCCGGTGGCGTAGGCGACCCGGTAGTCCTCGGAGCGGGTGTCGTTCTCCGACCACATGAAGTAGTAGGCGCCGCCGCGCTCGACGACGAAGGTGCCCTCGTTGTAGTTCGCGGGCTGGTAGGTGCGCACCTGCGAGGCGTTGAACGAGACCATGTCGGTGTTCAGCGGCACCTGGTGCGAGGAGCCCTGGCCCCAGTACAGGTAGGACCGGCCGTCGGCATCGGTGAACACGGCCGGGTCGATCATCTGGCCCGCGTAGGTCCCGGCGGACACGAGGGGCCGGCCCAGGGCGTCCCTGAACGGGCCGGTCGGGGAGTCGGCCACGGCCACGCCCAAGTGCTTGCGGGTGTCGCCGCCGGCCTTCCCGGCGGAGAAGTAGAAGTAGTACTCGCCGTTCCGCTCGGCGATGCCCGGAGCCCAGGCCGAGTTGTCCGCCCATGCGATGTCCGCGGCGACGTCCAGGATCACGCCGTGGTCGGTCCAGTGCACCAGGTCCTTCGAGGAGAAGGCGCGGAACCGGGTGCCGGACCAGCCCGCGAAGCCGTCCGTGGTCGCATAGAGGTAGTAGGTGTCGCCGAACCGCACGATGTTCGGGTCCGCGAACAGCCCCGGGATCGCGGGATTGGAGACCAGGTCGAGCTCCCACTGCTGGTCGGTCCCGGTGCCGCAGTCCCGCTGCTGCAGCCTGGCCCCGTTCGCGGTCGAGGCGCTCGCCACTTCCAGGCACTTGCCCGAATGGCGCGCCGTCAGGCGCGTGTGCCCGGTGCCGGTGAGCTCGATCCGCCACTGCTGGTTGGTGCCGCTCGAGCACGGCCATTGGATCACCTTGGCGCCGTTGGCCGTCGACGCGCCGTCGACGTCGAGGCACTGGTCGGAGTGGCGGGCGGCGAGCTGCACGTAGCCGTTGCCGAGGTCGCGGATGCGCCACAACTGGTTCAGGCCGCCGTTGCAGGTGTACTGGCCGACCTCGGCCGCATTGGCCGTCGAGGCGCTGACGACGTCGGCGCACTTGCCCGAATGCCGGGCGATCAGATTGACCGAGCTCCCGTCGGTCAGATGGTGGGCGGCCGACGCCGGGGCGGCGCCGACCAGGAGCAGGACGGCGGCCAGTGCCGCCGTCAGCGCCACCGAGATCGTTCGTCGCATGATGGATCCCTCCTTGCGGGCGGGCGGCACCCGTCGAAGCCGGGGTTCGCGTTGCGGCGCAACGCCTGTGACGCCTCGTCGATGATATCGATAACACATCTACATAGTCAAGCTCTTCAATATCTAGGGACAGCGGACCTCCCTGCGATCTCCCGGAGCGGCACTCGTCTTCGGCGCGGGGGCGCATTGTCGCTTGCCGGGCGGCTAGTCCACGGTTAGGGTCGGGCACTGGATTGGGAAGGGTGATCATGGACGATCCTCGGTTGGCCGCGCTCGCGGAGCGGTACTTCGATCTCCACTTGGCCGACAATCCCACGTCGGCCAGTTTCTACGGCATCCCCGGCTACGACGACCGGCTGCCGGACCCGAGCCGGGAAGGCGATCGGATCAGACTCGCGCACCACGCGGAGGTGCGCGCCGGCCTCGACGCCATCGACGCGGGGAGCCTGCACGGGCAGGACCGGATCACCTACTCGATGCTCGCCCGCCTGGTCGCCGACCAGACCGCGAGTGTGCACGCGGCGCTCAGTGAAGTCGGGCTCTCCAACACCATCACCGGTCCCGTGTCCACCATGCTGTCCTCGCTCCCCCGCGTCAGCCTCGACTCCGAACAGCGCAGCCGCGACTACCTGGTCAGGCTCGGATCGCTCGGCGACTACTTCAACGCCGTCCTGGAGCGGTACCGGGAGGCCGGAGCCCAAGGCCGGCACCAGACCCGGCACGGGGTCCTGGCCGCCATCGCCCAGATCGACGACTACCTGGCGACCGACGTCGCCACCGATCCGCTGGTCGCGCCGACTCCTACGGGCGTCGACAGCGACGCCTGGCGCGCTGCCGCGCAGCGGCTCGTCTCGGAGCGGGTCCGGCCTTCGCTGGACCGGTGGCGGGCCGTGCTGGAGGCCGAGCTCCTCCCCGTCGCCCGCGGCGACGCCCAGGTCGGGATCTGCCACGTGCCCGGTGGAGAGGTCGGCTACCTCGCGGCTTCCCGGCAGTTCACCACCACCGATATGACGCCCGAGGAGATCCACCGGATCGGCCTCGAAGAGGTCGAGCGGCTGCGCGCCGAGTTCGCAGCGGTCGGCTCGAAGGCGCTGGGCACCGGCGACGTCGGGGAGATCATCGACCGCCTCCGCAACGACCGCTCGCTGCGGTACGAGCGCGCCGACGAGATCGTCGCGGACGTCACCGAGGCCCTCCACCGGGCCGAAGCGGCGCTCCCGCAGGCGTTCCTCGACTACGAGTTCGCCCCCTGCGAGATCCGGGTCATCCCCGAGGCCTCGGCCAAAGGCTCGGTCCTGGGCTACTACACCGTCCCCGCCGAGGACGGGTCCCGGCCGGGAGCGCACTGGGTCAACACCTACGACCCCGCGAGCCGGGCCCGGTTCGAGTACGAGGCGCTCGCCTTCCACGAGAGCGTTCCCGGGCACCACCTGCAGTTCGCCCTCGGACAGACCCTCACCGGGCTCCCGCGGTTCCGCCAGTTCGCGTACGTGACGGCCTTCGGCGAGGGCTGGGGGCTCTACGCCGAGCGCCTGAGCGACGAGATCGGGCTCTACAGCGGCGATCTCGCGCGCCTCGGCATGATCTCGTTCGACGCCTGGCGCGCCTGCCGACTCGTCGTCGACACGGGCGTGCACGCCTTCGGATGGTCGCGCGAGCGCGCGATCCAGTACATGCGCGACCACACCGCACTGTCCGAGGTGAACATCGCCAACGAGGTCGACCGGTATATCTCCTGGCCCGGGCAGGCGCTCGCGTACATGATCGGCCGCAGGCACATCGAGTCGCTGCGGACGCGGGCCGAGCGGCGGCTCGGCGACGCCTTCGACCTGCGGCGCTTCCACGACCGGATCCTCACCAACGGCTCGATCCCGCTCGAGACCATGACCGAGGTCGTCGAGGCCTGGATCGCCGAGGCCGACTGACGCCCGTTCGTCGCTGCAGCACCGACGCCAGGTCGATCGGGCCGAGGCCGCGGGCCCCGGCGCGCCAGGAGATATTTACCGAGACCAATACGACCGAAATAGCGACAAGCCATGTGACTGATGCCACCGTTCGAGTGCGGCCGCACGACGGCCGATGGAACTCGAGGTTGCAAAGGAGCAATCATGGCCCTCGCATCGCCCCTCGCCGAGGAGCAGCACCCCTCGGCCGGACCCCCGCCCGAAACCGACGAGGAACGCCCGCCCACCGCCCGGGTCTGGACCGGCCGCGTCCTCGGCCCGGTCCTCGCGCTCGTCGCCTACTTCGCGATCCCCGCCGACCAGGCCCTCACCGAGCCCGGCCGCATCACCGCGGCCGTCGCCCTCCTCATGGTCGTGTGGTGGATGACCGAGGCGATCCCCTTGTCCGCCACGGCCCTGATCCCGATCGTCGCACTGCCGCTGCTGGGCATCATGGACGCCGAGACGGCCGCGGCCCCCTACGCCTCGCCCACGGTGTTCCTGTTCATGGGCGGCTTCGTCATCGCCCTCGCCATGCAGAAGCACCACCTCCACATGCGCATCGCGCTGGTGACGATGCGACTGGTCGGCACCCACCCGCGCCGGCTGGTCCTCGGCATGATGACCGCCACCGCGTTCCTCAGCATGTGGGTCTCCAACACGGCCACCACGATGATGATGCTGCCGATCGGCCTGAGCGTCCTCGCCATGGCCTCCAAGGGCGTCGACGGCGACGAGCAGAACGCCGCCGCGGCCAAGAGCTTCGGCACGCTGCTCATGCTCGCCATCGCGTTCGCGGCCACCATCGGCGGCCTCGCCACCCTCATCGGCAGCCCGCCCAACCTGATCCTCGCCGGCTTCGCCGAGCAGGAGTACGGCATCGCGATCAACTTCGTCGACTGGATGATCGTCGGCGTCCCGCTCGCGGCGGTGTTCCTGTTCATCACCTGGCTGCTGCTGACCCGCGTGTGCTTCCCGGTCAAGATCGACCGGATCGCCGGAGGCCGCGCCGTCATCACCGACCGGCTCAAGTCGCTCGGCCGCATGTCCCGCGGCGAGTGGATCGTCGGCGCGGTCTTCGCCGCCACGGCGACCCTGTGGGTCGGCCACACCTTCGTCGCCGAATCCGAGGCGATCGTCTCGGCGCTGCCGTTCGTGGCCCGCATCGACGACGCCTCGATCGCGATCCTCGCCGCGGTCGCGCTGTTCCTCATCCCCGTGGACGCCAAGCGGCTCGAGTTCGCGATCGACTGGAAGACCGTCCAGAACGGCATCCCGTGGGGCGTCCTGCTGCTGTTCGGCGGCGGCCTCTCGCTCGCCGCCGCCGTCAAGGAGACCGGCCTGAGCGAGTACATCGGCACCCGCGTCGAAGGGCTCGGCGTGCTGCCGACGATCCTCATCGTCGCGGGCGTGTGCGCGATCGTGCTGCTGCTGACCGAGCTGACGAGCAACACCGCCACCGCCGCGACGTTCCTGCCGGTCCTCGCCGGGGTCGCCATCGGCATCGGGGTCGACCCGTTCCTGCTGCTCGTCCCGGCCGCCCTGGCCGCCACGTGCTCGTTCATGCTCCCGGTCGGCACCCCGCCGAACGCGATCGTGTTCGCCACGGGCCAGATCTCGATCGGCCAGATGGCCCGGACCGGCCTGTGGCTCAACCTCATCGGGATCGTGCTGATCACCGCGGCCGTCTACCTCATCGGCGTCCCGGTCCTCGGCATCGAGCGCTAGTCCCGTCCCGGGCTGCGAGAATACCGCGGTGAGCAGCAGACCGACCCGGCCGTCCGTGGCGCGACAGATCCTCGCGCTGCAGGCGGCCGTGGTCGCGTTCCTGCTGCTCGCCGGCGCCACCCTGGTCTTCCTGGAGGCCCGCCGCGGCGCCGAGGCCAAGGCCGCCGCGGAGGTCGAGGACCTCGCCGTCGCCCTCGCCGCGCTGCCGGAGGCCCGCGACGCGTACGAGGCCGCCGAACCCGGCCCGGCCCTGCGCGCCATCGCCGAACCGGTCTTCCGCGCCACGGGCGTCGACTTCATCGTCTACATGGACACCGACGGCGTCCGCTACACCCACCCGAACCCGGACGTGATCGGCGAGCGCTACATCGGCACGATCGAGCCGGCCCTCGATGGCGCGGTCCACACCGAGACCTACACCGGCACGCTCGGCCCCTCCGTGCGGTCCATCGCGCCCGTCGAGGACGCGAACGGCGCGGTCGTCGGCCTGGTCGCCGTCGGCATCCTCCAGGAGAACATCAGCGGGGAACTGCGCCGCCGCCTCCCGCAGCTCGCCGGCATCGCGGCCCTCGCGGGCCTCATCTCCGCCGCCGGGACCTGGGCCATCGGCCGCCGCCTCCACCGCCAGACCCTCGGCCTCGGCCCGGCCGAGCTCACCCGCATGTACGAGCACCACGACGCGATCCTCCACTCCGTCCGCGAAGGACTCGTCGTCATCGACGACGGCCGCCTCGTCCTCGCCAACGACGAGGCGCTCCGCCTGCTCGACCTCCCGCCGGACTACGAAGGACGCTCCGTCGGCGGACTCGGCCTCACCGAGACCCTCGCCGGGCTGCTCGCCTCCGGCCGCGCCGCCGAGGACGAACTGCACGTCGTCGGCGACCGGGTCTGCGTCGTCAGCCAGCGCCCCGCCCGCAGGGGCGACCGCGAACTCGGCACCGTCGCCACCCTCCGCGACCAGAGCGACCTCCAGGCGCTCTCCGGCGAACTCGACTCGGTGCGCGGCTTCGCCGAAGCGCTGCGGGCGCAGGCGCACGAGTCGGCCAACCGGCTCCACGCCATGGTGACGATGATCGAACTGGGGAACGCCGACCGGGCCGTCGAGTTCGCGACCGCCGAGCTGGCGGCCTCGCAGCAGCTCGTCGACCGGATCGTCGCCCGCGTGACCGAACCGGCCC
This sequence comes from Glycomyces sp. TRM65418, assembly GCF_019710475.1. Classification (GTDB taxonomy): domain Bacteria; phylum Actinomycetota; class Actinomycetes; order Mycobacteriales; family Micromonosporaceae; genus Glycomyces. The sequence continues at coordinate 964,536 of NZ_JAJFAX010000001.1, forward strand.
TCGCCGCGCTCCTGCTGGGGAAGGCCCATCAGGCGCACGAGCGCGGCATCGCGTTCGTGATCGACGACGAGACCGAAGCGGACGGCGCAGGCGTCGAACCGCGGGATCTGATCACCTTGGTGGGCAACCTGATCGACAACGCGATCGACGCGGCGCTGGCGGGCGAGGCGCCGCGGCGGGTGGAGGTGTCGCTGTCGCAGGACGAGGCGGGCCTGACGCTGCGGGTGGCGGATTCGGGGCCGGGGCTGGCGACCGATCGGCCGGAGGCGATCTTCACGCGCGGATGGTCGACCAAGGCCGGCGACCGGCTGCACGGGCGGGGTCTCGGTCTGGCGCTGGTGCGGCAGGTGATCGACCGCTACGGGGGGACGGTGGCGGTGGAGCGGGAGCCGCATACGGTGTTCCGGGTGCGGCTGCCGCGCGGGGGCGAAGGAGGCGAGGGGTCGTGATCGAGACGCTCATCGTCGAGGACGAGCGGCTGCTGGCCGAGGCGCACGCGCAGTACGTGGGCCGGGTGCCGGGCTTCGGGGCGGCCGGGACGGTGCACAGCGGGCGCGCGGCCCTGGAGGCGGTGCTGCGCGGCGGGATCGATCTGGTGCTGCTGGACTTCCGGCTGCCGGACATGACGGGCCTGGACGTGTGCCGGACGCTTCGTGCCCAAGGGGCGGACGTCGACGTGATCGCGGTGACCTCGGCGAGCGACGCGCAGTCGGTGCGGGCGGCCGTGGCGCACGGCATCGTGCTGTACCTGATCAAGCCGTTCGCGTTCGCGGCGTTCCGCGAGAAGCTCGAAAGCTATGCGGCGTACCGGGAGCGCCTCGGCGCCGACGGCGAGACGGCGCAGCACGAGGTGGACCAGGCGTTCGCGGCGCTGCGCACCAGCAGCGGGGGGCCGCTCCCGAAGGGGCTCAGCCACGACACGCTCGCGATCGTGGTCGAGGCGCTCAAGGCCGCCGGAGCGGAGCGGTCGGCGGGCGAGGTGGCGCAGGCGGCGGGCATGGCCCGGGTGACGGCGCGCCGGTACCTGGAGCTGCTCGCCGACCGCGGCGTGGTGGAGCGGCGTCCGCGCTACGGCGGGGCCGGGCGTCCCGAGCACTGCTACCGGTTGACCGGCTGAATCCTCGCTTGAGGACGGTGCAGGTGCGACTCGGCCGCCCGTTGTCGGGTTGACGACAGCCCGGGTCGCGCCGGTCCCGCACGATGGGGGCGCGGCGGCGACTCCCCCTGGGCGCCGCCGCGACCCGGCTGCCGCGACGAGCTTCTTCTGATTGCGCCGCAACGTTATTGGGCCGGGTCCTTGAGAGACTGCGTGTCGGCGGCGCCTCATCCGAATGCCCTATCCGGTCATACATTGCAAGGATTCGTGGAGAACGTCACCATTCGAGATCGGCCCTTCTGCGCCACGGTGATTTAGGTTAGCCTAACCTACACGTTCCCCGGTATCCGCGACCGTCCCTCCGCGAAAGGACACTCCGTGCTGACACAGGCCGATCTTCGTCCGGCTCCCGCGCCGCTCACCAGTGCCGACCCCCCGGCCCTCCTGGGCCGCGACTCGGCCGCCGCCTACCGCGGCCTCATCGCCGACGTCGCCGGGCGCCTCGCCGAACGGTTCGCCACCGTCGACAAGCCGTGGACCGGTCCCGCGCCGACCGCGATCGCCCCGGCCGTCGCCGCCGTCGACCTCGACCGGCCGCTGACGTCCTTCGAGGACGCGTTCGACGAGATCGGCGAGCTCTACCTCAAGGACGCGGTCTGGTTCCACCACCCGCGCTACCTCGCCCACCTCAACTGCCCCGTCGCGCTCCCGGCCGTCGCCGCCGAGACCGTGCTCGCCGCCGTCAACACCTCGGTCGACACATGGGACCAGAGCGCGGGGGCCACCCTCATCGAGCAGCACCTCATCGAGTGGACCGCCGCCCGCGTCGGCCTCGGCCCCGACGCCGACGGCGTGTTCACCTCCGGCGGGACGCAGTCGAACCTGCACGCGCTCCTCCTCGCGCGCGACGAAGCCGTCGAACAGGTCCTCCTCAAGCACCGCGTCGAGGCCGGCACCCCCCTGCGCGGCGTCGAGGTCCTCCCCCGCCTCCGGTTCTTCGCCTCCCCGCACTCGCACTTCTCGGTCGTCAAGGCCGCCAGACTCCTCGGCCTCGGCGAGGACGCCGTCATCACCGTCCCCGCCGACGACTGGTTCCGCATGAACCCCGCCGCCCTCGACGCCGCCATCGAGACCAGCCGCGAGCAGGGCCTCGTCCCCGCCGCGGTCGTCGCCACCGCCGGCACCACCGACTTCGGGTCCGTCGACCCCCTCGGCCCCATCGCCGAGATCACCGCCGCCCACCGGGTCTGGTTCCACGTGGACGCCGCCTACGGCTGCGGCCTGCTCGTCTCCCCGCGGCACCGCGGCCTGCTCGACGGCGTCGAGCAGGCCGACTCGGTCACCGTGGACTACCACAAGTCGTTCTTCCAGCCCGTCAGCTCCTCCGCGCTCCTCGTCCGCGACCGCTCGTCCCTGCGGCACGTCACCCACCACGCCGACTACCTCAACCCCGCCGAGGCCGCCTTCCCGAACCAGGTCGACAAGAGCCTCCAGACCACGCGCCGCTTCGACGCCCTCAAACTCTGGATGACGCTGCGCACCTTGGGACCCGACGCGCTCGGCGCCATGTTCGACCGGGTGTGCGCGCTCGCCGACCAGACCTGGGACTGGATCGCCGCCGACTCGCGCTTCGAGGTCGCCGCCCCGCCCTCGCAGCTGTCCACCGTCCTGTTCCGCCTCGCCGGGGCCGACGACGCGACGCACCGCCTCGCCCGCGAAGCGCTCGCCGCCTCCGGCGAGGGCATGGTCGCCGCCACCAGAGTGGAGGGCCGCATCGCCCTCAAGCTGACGCTCCTCAACCCCGACACCGGCCTCGCCGACATCGTCCCGGTCCTGGAGGCGCTCGCGCGCCACGGCAAGACGGCGCAGGAGGCGGCCGGCATGACGACCGTCCCGGCCCCGTCCGCGGCTCCCCGTCGTCGCGACCACCGGGGACCTGCTCGAGAAGGCAGGGCGGCGTGACCGTCCGCGACTTCATCGGCATCGGCCTCGGGCCGTTCAACCTGGGCCTCGCGGCCCTGACCGCCCCCATCGAGGACCTCGACGGGATCTTCCTGGAACGCAAGCCGAACGTCGACTGGCATCCCGGGATGCTCATCGAGGGCACCACCATGCAGGTCCCGTTCATGGCCGACCTCGTGACCCTCGCCGACCCGACCTCCGAGTACTCGTTCCTCAACTACCTCAAGGCGAGCGGGCGGATCTACCCGTTCTACATCCGCGAGTCGTTCTTCCAGCTCCGCACCGAGTTCCAGGACTACCTGCGCTGGGCCGCCGAGCGGCTCGGCAATCTCCGCTTCGAGCGGAACGTCACCGCCGTGACCTGGGAGGACGGCGTCTACGCGGTCCACTCCGAAGGACCCGGCGGCGCCGGCGTCGACCGCGCCCGGCGACTGGTCCTCGGCACCGGCACCCCGCCGTGGATCCCGCCCGCCTGCAGGGACCTCGAAAGCGACACCGTCTGCCACGCCTCGTCCTACCTGGAGCACCGCGAGCGCCTGAAGGACTGCGGCTCGATCACCGTGGTCGGCAGCGGCCAGAGCGCCGCCGAGATCTACCGGGACCTCCTCGACGGGCTCGAACCCGGCGGCTACGAACTCAACTGGATCACCCGCTCGCCGCGGTTCTTCCCGCTCGAGTACACCAAGCTCACGCTGGAGATGACCAGCCCCGAGTACGTCGACTACTTCCACGCCCTGCCCGCCGCGAAGCGCGACGAGCTCAACACCGAGCACAAGAACCTCTACAAGGGCATCAACGCCGAACTCATCAACGAGATCTTCGACCTGCTGTACCGCAAGCGGTTCGAGCAGGGGTCCGTGGCGACGCGCCTCTACACCAACTGCACCGTGGAGAAGGCCGCCGCCGGCGGCGGCGTCCGCCTGAGCGTGCGCCAGCACGAGCAGGACCGGTCCTTCGAGATCCAGACCGAAGGGCTGGTCCTGGCGACCGGATACAGTTACCGCATCCCCGACTTCATGAACGACGTTCGCGACCGGTTGCGTTTCGACGCGACCGGCCGCCTCGAGGCCCGCCGCGACTACAGCGTCGACGCCGCAGGCGAGGGCGAGATCTTCGTGCAGAACGCCGAACTCGCCACCCACGGCTTCGTCTCGCCCGATCTCGGCATGGCGGCCTACCGCAACTCCTGGATCATCCGGTCCCTGACCGGCCGGGAGGTCTACCCGATCGAACGCCGCATCGGCTTCCAGGAATTCGGAGCGCCAGAGCAATGACTTTGAAGGCCCCCACCAGCTTCTACCATCTGCACGACCGGCTGGGCGACTTCGGGCTCCGCCCGGTCGACCCGCCCACCGACTCGCCGCTGCTGCACGAATGGGTCACCCACCCCAAGGCGAAGTACTGGATGATGCAGGACGCCTCCGTGGCCGACGTGCTCGCCGAGCACGAGGCCATCGAGGCCGACCCCGGCCACTTCGCGTACATGGGCCTCTACCACTACCGGGCCCGGTTCCTCGTCGAGGTGTACGACCCCGCCCGCTCCGAACTCGCGGCCGTCTACGACCCGGCCGCGGGCGACGTCGGCATGCACGTCCTCACCGCGCCGAGCGACCGGCCGATCCCCGGGTTCACCAAGGGCGTCATGACCACGGTCATGCACCTCCTGTTCGACGGGTTCGGCGCGAAACGCGTCGTGGTCGAGCCCGACGTCGGCAACGAGGCCATCCACCGCCTCAACGAGTACGTCGGCTTCCAGTCCCACAAGGCCGTGCAGCTCAAGGACAAGCAGGGGCTCCTGAGCTTCTGCACCCGCATCGACTTCGAGCGGTCCGCCGCGAAGGGAGTGCCCGCGTGAGCGCCATCGACCATCTCACCCCGGACCTGTGGCAGCGGGCCACGAGGAACCTCCTGGCCAAGGCCATCGGCGAGTTCGCCCACGAGCGGCTCCTCGTCCCGGTGAAGGACGGCGAGGGGTACGCGCTCGCCGCGGGCGCCGAGCGGTACCGCTTCACCGCGCACCGCTTCAAGCTCGACCACTGGGTCGTCGACCCCGCCTCGATCGTGCGGACCGACGCCCACGGCACGGCGCTGGAGCCGGACGCGGCCGCGTTCTTCCTGTCGTTCAAGGCCGAGCTGGGGTTGGACGACGCGGTCCTGCCGGTGTACCTCGAAGAGGTCGCGGCCACGGTCAACCGCGGCGCGTACCAGCTCGGCGAGGACCAGCCGCGCGCGGCCGACCTCGTCGACGCGGGCTTCCAGGCGATCGAGGCGGCCATGACCGGCGGGCACCCGTGCTTCGTCGCCGGATCCGGGCGGCTGGGCTTCACCGCCGAGGACTACCGGGCCTACGCGCCCGAGACCGGCGCGGGCGTGCGCCTCATGTGGCTGGCGGCCCGCCGCGAGCACGCGATGTTCGCGGCCTCCCCGGAGCTGGACTTCGGATGGCTCCTCGACTCGCAGCTCGACGCCGACTCGCGCGAGTACTTCGCGTCCATGCTCACCGACCAGGGATTGTCCTATGAGGACGTCTACTTGATCCCGGTGCACCCGTGGCAGTGGCGCAACAAGATCGCGGTGACGTTCGCTCCCGAGATCGCCGCGGGGCGGCTGGTGCCGCTCGGCGAGAGCCACGACGAGTTCCAGGCGCAGCAGTCCATCCGCACGTTCTTCAACCGCAGCCGCCCCGAGGCCGACTACGTGAAGACCGCGCTGTCGGTGCTCAACATGGGCTTCATGCGCGGCCTCTCGACCGAGTACATGGAGGTCACGCCCGCCATCAGCGACTACGTGGCCGACCTCGTGCACGGCGACCCGACCTTGAAGAAGACCGGCGTCACGGTCCTGCGCGAACGGGCCGCCGTCGGCTACCGGCACCCGGCCTACACCGCGGGCGCGCCGAAGGGCTCGCCGTACCGGAAGATGCTCGCGGCCCTGTGGCGCGAGAGCCCGGCGCCGAAGCTCGCGAAGGGCGAGAAGGCCGCGACGATGGCCTCGCTGCTCCATGTGGACGCCGACGGCAAGCCGTTCGCCTCCGCGCTCATCCGCCGCTCGGGGCTGCGCCCCGCCGACTGGCTCCGCGGCTACCTCGACGCGTACCTGGTGCCGCTGGCGCACTGCCTGTACCGGTACGGCCTGGTGTTCATGCCGCACGGCGAGAACGTGATCCTGGTCCTCAAGCAGGGCAGGGTGGTCCGGGTGTTCCTCAAGGACATCGGCGAGGAGTGCGCGGTCCTCGAACCCTCGACCGAGGTGCCCGAGGCGATCGCGCGCCTCCGGGCCGACGTCCCCGACGACGTGCGGGCGCTGTCGATCCTCACCGACGTCGTGGACTGCTTCCTGCGGTTCCTGGCCGGGCTCCTGCACCTCGACGGGGTGCTCAGCGAGGACGAGTTCTGGCGCGTGGCCGCGGAGTCGCTCAAGGCCTACCAGGCGGCGCACCCCGAACTGGCCGGGGCGTTCGAGCGCTTCCCGCTGTTCGAGGACGGCTTCACGCTCTCGTGCCTGAACCGCTTGCAGCTCAAGAACAACCAGCAGATGGTGAACCTGGAGAACCAGGAGGAGAGCCTCATCTACGCCGGCAGGCTCGACAATCCCCTGGCGCCCTGGCGCTGACCGGCCCCGGCCTTCGCGTACGCGGCCGGGCCGGTCCCGGCCACCGCCGACCGCGCCGGGCCCGCGGCGCCTCCGCAGGGTGCCGCGCCGCTGCGGCCCGCGCCCTGCCGTCGGGCGCCGTCACCGCCGTCCCGGCCTCGTGACCCGCACCCTGGAGAGCACCGCGGGGCCGACCGATCCGGTCGGCCCCGCGTGCGTTTTCCGGACGGGTCGACACGGCAGGCCATTATGTAACGTATGCATCTGAACAGCCCTGTCCTCATCACCGGCGCCAGCCACGGTCTGGGTATGGCCACGGCCTCGGTGCTCGCCGCCGAAGGCGTGCCGCTGGCGCTGTGCGCGCGGAACGCCGCCCCCTTGAACGAGTTCGCCGAGAAGCTCCGCGCCGAGCACGACGTGCCGGTCGCCACCCGCGCGCTCGACGTCAACGACGCCGAGCTGGTGGTCGAGTTCGTGCACGAGGCCGGCCGCCGCCTCGGCGACCTCAGCGGCGTCGTCGCGAACGTCGGCGGCGCCCGCGGCCGCGGCCTCCTCGACACCCGCCCCGAGGACTGGACCTACACGCTCGGCGTCAACGTGACCAGCGCGATGACCGCCCTCAAGGCGGCCCTCCCGCAGCTGCGCCGCACCCGCGGGGCCGCGGTCCTGGTCTCCTCGATCTCGGGGACCAAGCCCTCCCCCGGCCTGGCCTACGGCTCGACCAAGGCCGCGTTGAACCACGCCGCGACGATCCTCGGCCGCGAGCTGGGGCCCGGCGGCGTCCGCGTCAACGCGGTCGCCCCGGGCTCGATGCTCATCCCCGACCGCAACTGGGACCGCCTGCGCGCCGCCGACCCCGGCCGCTACGAGGCGTTCCTCGAGGAGTTCCCGAACCGGGAACTCCTCGATCCGCGAGACGTGGCCGAAGTGATCGCGTTCCTCCTGTCGGACAAGTCGAAGGCGATCAACGGCGCGGTGGTCCCGGTCGACGGCGGCCAGAACGCCCCGAGCGCCTACGGGTACTAGACGGCCTCCTCGACGGGCACCGGCGTCGGCGCGGCCGGCCCGGTGAGCCGCCCCATGATGAACGGGAACACCAGGAGCGCGACCACCGCGCAGGACAGGCACAGCACGCCGTAGCCGGCGTACTCGACGATCGGCCCCGAGGCGATGCCCGCGCCCATCGCGGCCAGGCCCATCACGAGGTCCGAGAACCCCTGCGTGGACGGCCGCTGGGCCGGGCTGACCGCGCCGGTGACGAGCGCGGCCGAGGCGACGGTCATCGCCGACCAGCCGAGGCCGAGCAGGACCAGGCCGATCGAGAGGCGCACGTGGTCGTCGGCCGGGGACGACCCGGAGACGGCGCACGCGGTGACGAGGATCGCGGTGCCGCCGATGAGGACCGGGCGGGCCTCGTACCTGTCGACGAGGCGGCCGAACACGGGCGCGAGCGCGTACATGCCGCCGATGTGGAGTCCGAGAATGACGCCGACCACGGTGAGCGCCTCCTCGGGGTCGGCCATGCCGTGCCTGATGTGCAGGGCGGTCATGGCCATGACACCGACCATGACGAAGTGGCCGAGGGCGGCGGCGACGACGCCGGTGCGGACGGCGGGGTTGACGCGGGCCATGCGGAAGCCGTCGGCGATCGAGCGCTTGGGCGCGTCGGTCTCGCCGCTGACCTCGCGGGCGGTCAGGAGCGGGTCGGGACGCAGGAGCAGCCCGATGATCGCGGTGGTGACCAGGCAGATCGCCCCGATGGCGACCATCGAGCCGATGTAGGCGGGCCCGCCGAACCAGCCCTGCCAGAGCCGCTCGGCGACGCCCGCCAGCGAGGGCCCGGTGACCGAGCCGAGGGTGGTGGCCCACACGATGAGCGAGAGGTGCGAACCGCGCTTCGCGGCGGGCGCGAGGTCGGCCGCGGCGTACCGGGACTGGAGCCCGGCGAAGGAGGCGCTGCCGAGCAGGAAGTACCCGGCGACGGCCACGGCCGGGTTGTCGAGGTGGATGGCGGCGATGACGACCAGGGTGCCGAGGACCGCGCAGGCGTACCCGAAGGCGAGGCCGCCGCGGCGGCCGTAGCGCTCGGTGATGCGGACCGCGGGGATGACGACGAGGGCCGAGCCGCCGACGAACAGGCTCTGGCCCAGTCCCGCGTAGGTGTTGGAGCCGGTCATGTCCGAGATGAGGAGCGCGCCGACGGCGATGCCGATGCCGACGGCGAGGCCGCCGAGGATCTGGGTGCAGAAGAGGGTGCGCAGGACGCGTCGTTGCAGGGCGGTGGTGTCGATGAGCGTGGTCACGGAGGGTCCTTTCTGAAGTTGTGCAGGGGGGTCGAGGTCAGACCGGCGGCGCTGCCGGTCCCGACGCGGCGGCGACGGCGTCGGCCACCGCCGGGGCGAGGGCGGGGTCGAGAGCGGCGGTGCTCACGCGGATGCCCTGGTCGCCGTGGAAGGAGTAGGAGCGGCCGGGGGCGACGGCGAAGCCGGCGTCGCGGAGGGACACGACCGCGGCGGTCTCGTCGCTGACGGGGACCCAGAGGTTGAGCCCCGAGCGGCCCCACGTCTCGATGCCGCGCTCGGCGAGCGCCTCGCGCAGGGCCCCTTGCCGTTCGGCGTAGACGCGGCCGGCTCGGTCCACCCGGGCCTCGACGTCGGCGTCGGTCCAGGCGGCGATCACGAAGTGCTGCAGGATGCACGAGACCCAGCCGTGCCCGATCGCCATGCGGCCCTGGACGCGGGCCTTCGTCTCCGGGTCGGCGGCGACGAGGGCGCATCGCAGGTTGGGGCCGTAGGGCTTCGACGTGGACCGCACGAACATCCAGCGGTCGGCGGCGTCGGCCACGAAGTGCAGCGGGATCTGCGAGAGTTCGGCCCAGTGGTCGTCCTCGATCACGAACACGCCCGGATGGCGGGCGATGACCTCGCGGAGCGCGGCGGCGCGCTCGGCGGAGACCGCCGCGCCGGTGGGGTTCTGGCCGCGGGAGGTGAGGATGAAGGCCCGGGCCCCGGCGGCGAGGGCGTCGTCCAGTTCGGACGGCAGCGGGCCTTCCCCGTCGATCGCGACGGGGGTGACCTGGTATCCGGCCGAGAGCAGGAGGTCGCGGCCGTTCGACCAGGTGGGCTCCTCGACGGCGACGGTGTCGCCGGGTTCGAGCCGGGCGGCGAGCCCGCGTTCGAAGGCGTCCAGGGCGCCGGAGGTGACGGTGAGCTCGCCGTGGACGCCGTCGGTCGCGAAGCGGTCGCGCCCGAGGTCGAGCAGGTCGGGGCAGGGGCCGCCGTCGCGGTAGTTCCCGTGCGTCACCTCGACGACGGGCTTGAGCGCGTCGAGGTCGGGCAGCAGCGACGGGTCCGGTTCCCCGGAGACGAGGTCGACCACGCCGGCGGGGACGGTGAGCGTGCCGGCGGGGGTGAAGGCGGAGCGCTGGCGGATGAAGGTGCCCGCGCGGCCGCCGGTCTCGACCACACCGCGTTCGCGCAGGCGGCGGTAGGCCGAGGCGACGGTGCCGGGGGCGACGCCGAGGTCGGCGGCGAGCTTGCGGACGGGGGGCAGGGTGCGGCCGGGCGCGAGGTGGCCCGCGCGCACGCCGGACTCGACGCTGGCGGCGATCTCGCTTGCCGACGAACCGGTGATCTGATACTGTACTGACATAACGACAAGATTGTATCAGTACAAAAATCGTCGATAGGAGCCACCCCCGATGTCCGCCCTCGAAGCCCCCGTCGACCGGTTCGAGCAGACCGAGCGCACCACCCCCAGGCGCTCCCGCGAGAAAGTCGCCTACGAGCGGTCCGACGCCTATCAGGTCCTCGACGAGGCGCTGTTCTGCGACCTCGCCTTCGTCGGCCCCGACGGGGCGCCGCGGATCCTGCCGACGTTCCATGTGCGCGTGGGCGACACCCTCTACGTGCACGGGTCCACCGGCGGCAGCATGGGCCTGGGCGGGAAGGAGGGGTTCGACGTGAGCGTCGGCGCCACCATCGTGGACGGACTCGTGTTCTCCAAGTCCTGGTTCCACCACAGCATGAACTACCGCAGCGTCGTCGTCCACGCCAAGGCGACGCTGGTGACCGACCCCGAGGAGCGCTGGACCGCGATGCGCGCGCTCATCGACCGGCTCGCCGAAGGGCGCTCCGCGCGTTCGCGCGAGCCCAGCGAGAAGGAGAACGCCATGTCGGCGCTGCTCGCGATCCCGCTCGAAGAGGTCTCCGTCAAGCAGCGCCAGGGCCCGCCGGTCGAGGAGCCCGAGGACGAGGACCTGCCGTTCCTCAACGGCGTCGCCCCCGTGACCACGGTCGTTGCGGGGCGGCTCTAGACTGCGATCCGCGCGGTGCCGGACCGGACTCGGCCTTCAGGCGACAGGAAAGCCCGAAGAGTGGGTCGTGGGAACTTCCCTTTCGAAGCCGGTTCGGCACCGTTGCGCACTGGAGGTTGTGCGCGCGGATCGCGAACGATCGGGCGGGCCGAAGTTCGAGACGGCCCGCCCGATCACTGTTCGCGTGGGCTTACGATGCGGCTCGCAAGGGCTTACGCCGCGGCCTTGACCGGCTCGGCTTCACCCGCGGTCTCCGCCCGGTCCAGGCGCCACACCGCGATCGAGCCGCCGCCGGCGACCGCCACCACGAACGTCACGAACGTCAACGTGTACGGCCAGGCCGGCGCGGCGTCCTCCGTGTTCTGGACCAGCGCGCCCTCCTCGCCCGCGGCCCACCAGATGCCCTGGCGTATCAGCTGCAGGAAGTCCCGCTCCCCCCACGTGTCCCCCGAACCGCCCGGCGAGGCGTAGAAGGCGCGGTGGGTCTCGCTGGTCCAGGCCACCGGCTGCCCCGAGCCGAGCTCGGCGAGCACCGTGGAGTCCGGTTCCGCCGGCGCGGGATCGAAGGAGTACCACCGCTCGGTGACCTCGAGGTCCTCGTCCAGGCCCTCGGTGATCGGCGAGCCCGCGTTGAAGCTGACCTCCTGCTCGGCGGCCGGCTCGGCCGGCGGCGACAGCGCCGTCGCCCCGAGCAGCTCCTGGTACCAGTCCCACTCCGGTTCGCTCGCGGCCGCCGAATGCGTCGCGACGAATCCGCCCCCGCCCGACACGAAGGAGTGGAGCGCGGCCTGCTGCGCGTCGTCGAGCGGGTCCGCGCCCGTGTTGAGCAGCATGACCACGTCGAAGCCGTCGAGGTCCGTCAGATCCTCCGGCTCGCCCTCGACGAGGGTGAAGTTCCAGCGCCGGGCCTCCATGTGCAGGCGCTCCACCGCGTAGTCGGCCACGTCCTGCGCCTCGTTCCCGGTCGTGATGACCAGTACCTGCGGCCCCCCGGCGGCATGGGCCGCCGAAGGGGCGAAGGCGGGCGCGCAGGCCAGCGCGACGATCGTGCACAGTCGCAGCAGGGTTCTCACGCGCCCAGACTAGCGATAGGCGTCAGCCGCAATGGCTCCAGGCGCTCGTCCAACTCGTCGAGCCGACCGATCCGCCCCACTTGACGCACTGGTTCGCCGCCGACTTGCGGATCGGTCCGGCGTAGTAGGAGAAGTTCCCCGAATCCCGGGTGACCGTGCCGCCTTCGACCTGGAGGCTGGCGGAGACCGACGAGGCGGTGCCGACGCTCTGGTACTTCAGGGTCACGACGCAGTTGTAGCCGTTGGAGCTGTTGTACATCAGGAAGACCGCCCCGGCCGAGCCGAGCGCGTGCTGGTTGATCTGGCTGTAGCCCGAGCCGCAGACCTCGCCGGCGGTGTACGGGTTCCCGCCGGAGCAGCCGTTCGAGGAGGTGATGGCCTTCTTGGTGCCCAGGGGGACCTGGACGCCCTCGACGACGGGGGTCACGACGGAGCCGGAGGAGTTGCGCTGCTCGTAGTGGAGGTGGGGGGCGGTGGAGCCGCCGGTGGACCCGACGGTGCCGATGACGGTGCCCTGCGAGACGGACTTGCTGGTGCCGGCGGCCTGGACCATGGTCGCCAGGTGCGCGTAGCGGGTGCGGGAGCCGTCGGAGTGGACGATCTGGACCCACTTGCCGTAGCTGGTGCTGCCCGCGTTGTAGAAGTAGGCGGTGCCGCCCGCGGTGGCGCGCACGTTCTCGCCGTTGATGGCGTCGGAACCGTAGTTCTGCCAGTCGATGGTGTTGCTGGGGTTGTGCCCGCCGGTCCAGTTGTTGGCGTTGAAGGTCTTGTTGCAGTTGAACGGGCTCTTGTGGCTCACGGCCTGGGCCGAGACGTCCTCGGCGCTCGCCGTGAGGGCGGGGACGAAGGCGGCTGCCGCCGCGGCGATGAGCGCCGCGGTGAACAGTGCGATGCGCTTGAAGCGCGGGTGGAGGCGCTGGCTCATAACGGGACGATATCGAAGATTTTCTTCGTTGTGAAGATCACATTTGAAGAAATTCTTCTTAAAAGCGAGGAACGGCCGCGTTCCCGTCGAGGGAACGCGGCCCGCTGCTCGACCGTTCGCTACTTGTACAAGGCCTTCGCCAGCCGCTTCTGCGCGATCCACATGCCCACCAGGCACAGTGCCAGCAGATAGCCGATGTGCACCAGCATCATCGGGCCGATCTGCCCCAGGCTCAGGCCGCGCACGAGCTCGATGCCGTGGAACAGCGGCATGGCGTAGACGATCGGCTGCGCGAACGCCGGATACGACTCCACCGGCGTGAACGTCCCGCCGAACAGGAACATCGTGAAGACCACCGCGTTCATCCAGTCGAAGTCGGTCCACTCCCGGAACAGCGTGGCGAGGGTCAGCCCGATCCCCGCGAACGCGAGCGCGATGAACACGCACGCCGGGACGGCCAGGAGCGCCCACCACGAGTCGAGGAGCCCGAAGAGCCCCATCACGATCACGAACGCGCCGATGTAGGTGAACCCGCGGATGAGGGCCCACCAGACCTCCCCGAGCGCGAGGTCCCACGGCCGCAGCGGGGTGTTGAGGATGCCGTCGTAGACCTTCATCCACTTGAACTTGGCGAACACGTTGATCGAGGTCTCGGCGAGCACGCCCATCATGGCGGCGTTCGCGAGGATCGCGGGCGCGACATAGGCGGTGTAGGAGACGGCGGTGCCGTCGGGGAGCGTGATGTCCCCGACGAGGGCGCCCACCCCGAACCCGAAGGCGAACAGGAAGAGCAGGGACTCCACGGCGCCGGAGACGACGAGGATCCAGGCGCGGCGCATGGCGACCCAGTTGCGGTTCAGCAGGGCGCCCGAGGAGCGCAGGCTCGCGCGGGCGGCGCTGTAGGCGATGACGGACACGCGGGCTCCTAGAAGTTCAGTCGGCGCTGGATGACGTGCCGGGCGGCGAACCACCCGGCGACGGCCAGCAGCAGCAGGTAGGCGACGTGGGCGATCGGCGGCAGCACGGGCGCGACGCCCGCGGTGGCGGCGCGGGCGAGTTCGGTGCCGTGCCACAGGGGCGAGATCCACACCAGCGGCTGCAGGAACCAGGGCATCTCTCTCGCGGGGAAGAACACCCCGGAGAACAGCGAGATCGGGATGACGGCGAACCGGAAGATCATGTTCAGGTTCGCGTCGTTCTTGAGGCTGGAGGCCCAGAAGTGCAGCCAGGGCGCGAGCGAGGCCGCCACGAGCGCGGCGGCGAGCACCGCGAGCGCGGCCCACCAGGAGGTGTAGACCCCGAAGAAGGCGAGCACGATCGCGACGACGGTGCAGTTGGTGAAGGGCCGGAAGACGACCGCGTAGGCGAGGTGGCCGTTGAGGATGTCGACCGGCCGCAGCGGGGTGGCGCGCTGGGCGAGGTAGTGGCCGCCCCATTCGGCGTAGCCGCCGAAGACGGGGAAGACCATGTCGTTGCCGAGCATCATGACCGCGACCGAGCAGATGAGGCCGGGGGCGATGAACTGGGCGTACTCGATGCCGCCGAGGGCGGCGGGGTCGATGTAGGAGCCGACGCCGATGCCGATGGAGACCATGTAGAGCAGGGGCAGGAGCACCGAGGTGAAGACGGTGCCGTGCCAGACGTGCCGGTACAGGGCCAGCTGGAGGCTGAAGGCCCGCCAGCCGCCGACGAGCGTGCTCGGCGCCGAACGGTCCACAGTGGTGGTGGTCACTCGTCCTCCACCAGGGCGCGGCCGGTGAGGCGGAGGAAGACGTCCTCGAGGCTGGCGCGGCGGGCCAGGACCGAGGTCGGCCGGATGTCGCGGGCGTCGAGGGCGGCGTTGGTGTCGTCGGCGTCGTCGGTGTAGACGAGGATCTTGTCCGGCAGCGCCTCGATCTGGGCGCCGATCCCGTGGAGCGTCAGGGCCAGCTCGGCGAGCTCGGCGGTGTGGGCGGCGCCGAAGCGCAGCTCCACGACCTCCTTGGTGACATGGGTGTCGATGAGCTCGCGGGGGGAGCCGGAGGCGATGATGCGGCCCTCGTCCATGACCACGAGGCGGTCGCACAGCTGCTCGGCCTCGTCCATGTAGTGGGTGGTGAGCAGGATCGAGACCCCGCGGTGCTTGAGCTGGAACAACCGCTCCCACACCAGGTGCCGGGCCTGCGGGTCGAGGCCGGTGGTGGGCTCGTCGAGGATCACGAGGTCGGGGTCGTTGATGAGGGACCGGGCGATGGCCAGGCGGCGCTGCATGCCGCCGGAGAGCTCATTGACCTGGTCCTTGGCGCGGGAGGAGAGCTGCACGAACTCGAGGAGCTCGGCGGCCTTCTCCCTGGCGGCCTTCTTCTTGATGCCGAAGTAGCCGGCGTAGACCACGAGGTTCTCGAACACGGTGAGCATCCCGTCGAGGGTGTTGTCCTGCGGGACGACGCCGAGGCGGGCGCGGATCACGGCCCCGTGGGTGCGGGGGTCGTGGCCGAAGACCTCCAGGGCGCCTTCGGTGGGCTCGGAGACGCAGCCGATCATCCGCATGGTGGTGGACTTGCCGGCCCCGTTCGCGCCGAGGAATCCGAAGGCCTCGCCGCGGCGGATCTCGAAGTCCACTCCGCGTACGGCTTCGTGCTCGCCGTAGCGCTTCCGCAGGTCATTGGCTCGCATGAGGATCTCGTTGTCATGTGGCATGGAGTCACACTAAGCCCCCGCTCCGACATGAGGCCAGTTCTTTTCGAAGGAGTTGCTTCACATTAATGGTCTGCGGTGCGGAAAAGGTAGGGCAAGCACTACCCCCATTGACGGGTCAGCAGTAGCGACAAGCCGCCGCTGAGGCGGGAGGCTTAAGAGGTCGACAAGTTTCCCGACAGAACGGACGTATCCATGACTCTCATGGCCGAAAAGGCACCGCCCGCCGCCGAGCGACCGCGGACCGGCAGCGACTTCGCTGTCCTTTCGCGTCGGATCAACGAGGCCGGGCTGATGCGCCGTCGCCCCGGGTACTACGCGATCCGCTTCACGCTCATGGCAGCAGTGTTCATCGGTACGTGGACCGCGTTCGTACTCATCGGCAACACCTGGCTCCAGATGTTCACGGCCGGCTTCCTGGCCCTCGTGAGCGCCCAAGTGGCGATGCTCGGCCACGACCTCGCCCACCGCCAGGTGTTCCGCTCCCGCTCGACCTCCGAGAAGGTCGGCTGGTTCACCGGAAACCTCGCCAACGGCATGGGCTACGGCTGGTGGAACGACAAGCACAACCGCCACCACGCCAACCCCAACCACGAGGAGCTCGACCCCGACGTCTCACCGGGCCTGTTCGTCTGGTCGAAGCGCCAGGCGGGCTTCGCGAAGGGCATCACGACCTGGTTCGGCAAGTACCAGGCGCAGCTGTTCTTCCCGATCCTCACGCTCGAGGGCCTGAACCTCAACGTCTCGGGCATCAAGTCGGTCCTCAAGCCGGGTCTGAAGCACCGCGGCCTCGAAGCCCTCTTCCTGGGCCTCCACTGGGCCGCGTACCTGACCGTGATCTTCATGGTCCTCTCCCCCGGCAAGGCCGTGGTGTTCATCCTCGTGCACAAGGCCGTCTGGGGCGTGTACATGGGCTCGGTCTTCGCGCCGAACCACAAGGGCATGCCGACCTTCGTCGGCGACACCGAGCTGGACTTCCTGCGCAAGCAGGTGCTGACCTCGCGGAACGTGAAGGGCGGCTGGCTGACGAACTTCGCGCTGGGCGGCCTGAACTACCAGATCGAGCACCACCTGTTCCCGGGCATGCCGTCCGTGCACCTGGCGAAGGCCCAGCCGATCGTCGAGGAGTTCTGCAAGGAGAAGGGCATCCCCTACCACGCGACGGGCCTGATCCAGTCCTGGCGCGAGGCGCTGACCGAACTCCACGCACACGGCGAACCGCTGCGGAACCCGCAGCCCGCGAAGTGATCACACGTCCGATCCGAAAGGGCCGTCCCGAATGGGGCGGCCCTTCGGGCTTCGCACTCCTCATAGTCGACGATGCGGGCGGTGACGGGGATCGAGACGGAGCAGCGCCCGGACCCCGTCTCGCTGCCGATGGAGCACCGGTGCTCCTCCGAGACGGACTCGTCCTCGAACCGCATGCCGCTACTCGACGGCGTTGGCGGCCTGGTCTCGCAGCGACCGGGCGTGTTGTTCCAGGCCCATGAGTTGGCCGAAGAGCTTCATGTACTCGTCTTTGTCGGTGCTCGGGTTGATCCGCTGCAGCCGGCGCTTCAAGTCCGCCACCTCTGCGTCGACCACGGGCCTTTGGATGCGGGCCAAGATGGTGCGCACGTAGAGCGGATCGGGTTCGCCCGCGATGCGCAGTTCCTCCACCGCGAGTTCGCTCACCAGCGCGCTCGCCGCGATCTCCTTGCAGGCGTTCTGCACCGCGGCGATCCAGTTGGCGCCCGCTGCGGCCTTCGCCGCTCCCCCGGCCGCTTCCACGGCCTCGCGGACCGCCCGGTAGTTCGGATCGGTGTACGGGGTGGCGTCGACCGCGTCGAAGTACGGACCGGCGATCTGGGGCTGCTGAAGGGCCACTTTCAAGACCTCCCGCTGAGCGCGCAGCTGGGTCGAGTCGGCTCGGGGCTCGCGCCTCGGTCCTGCGGGGGCCTCGGGTTGCCGGCCTGCGGTCGCGCCCTGGACGGCGCGGCGCAGTTCGGCCTTGTCCTTGCCGAGCCTCCCGGCGTAGACGCCGAGGTACTCCTCGACCAGGCCCCGGTCCTTGACGCGGGCGAGGAGCGGCGCGATGGCGCGGGTGGCGTGGAGGCGGCCCTCGGCGGTGTCCAAGTCGTGCTTGGCGATCGCGCGTTCGAGCGCGAACTGGACCAGCGGCGTGTGCCGCTCGATGAGCTCGCGCACCGCCACGTCGCCGGCGCTCTGACGCAGCTCGCACGGGTCCTGCCCGCCGGGCGTGACCGCGATGTAGGTCTGGGAGACGAACCGCTGCTCCTCGTCGAAGGCCTTGAGCGCGGCCCGCTGGCCCGCCTCGTCGCCGTCGAAGGTGAAGATGATGCGCCCGTCCGCGGTCTCGGAGTCGAAGAGGAACCGCCGCAGGATGCGGATGTGCTCGGGCCCGAACGCGGTGCCGCAGGTCGCGACCGCCATGGGGACGCCGGCCAGGTGGCAGGCCATGACGTCGGTGTAGCCCTCGACGATGACCACTCGGCCGGTCTTCGCGATCTCCTTGCGGGCCAGGTCGATCCCGTAGAGAACCTGCGACTTCTTGTACAGGGGGGTTTCGGGGGTGTTGAGGTACTTGGGGCCCTGGTCGTCGTCGTAGAGCTTGCGCGCGCCGAAGCCGATCACCGAGCCGGACGAGTCGCGGATCGGCCAGACCAGGCGGCGGCGGAACCGGTCGATGAGACTGCCGGTGCGGGAGGGCTTGGCGAGCCCGGCCGTGGTCAACTCTTCAGCGGTGAAGCCCTTGGCGCGCAAGTGCTTCGTGAGCGCGTCCCAGCCGTCGGGGGCATAGCCGCAACCGAAGGTGGCGGCGGCCTCGCGGTCGAAACCGCGGGTGGTGAGGAACTGGCGGGCGGTGAGCGCCTCGGGTGAGAGGAGCTTCCCGGTGTAGAACTCGGCTGCCGCGGTGTGGGCGTCGAGCAGGCGCTGCTTGAGGCCCGGCTGGCCGGAGGGGCCGCGCTGGGGGCGGCCGTCGATGTCCTCGTAAGTGAGCTTGAGCCCGGCGCGGCCGGCGAGTCGTTCGACCGCCTCCACGAAGGTGAGCCCGTCGAGCTCGGTGAGAAAGGTGATGGCGTCGCCGCCGACGCCGCAGCCGAAGCAGTGGTAGACGCCGCGTGCGGGCGTGACGTTGAAGCTCGGCGAGCGCTCGTCGTGGAACGGGCACAGGCCCTTGAGGTTGCCGCCGCCCGCGTTGCGCAGGGTGACGCGCTCGCCGATGACCTCGGCGATATCCACCCGTTCACGCACCAGTTGGATATCGGCGTCCCGGATTCGCCCCGCCACTGTTCACCTCTTCTCGCTGCCACTGTCATTCTGCCCGGTCGGTACGACAGCGCGCCCGCAGACGTCGCCCGGTGTGAGCCCGCTGCTGAGGCCGGCCTCGGCAGGGCCGGGACGGGCGAGAGGAACAGGGGTCGAGCGGTGACCGGATTCGTGTGGCCTGTGACTTCAGAAGGGGCCAGGGCGGGTAGACGGGCAGAGAGTCATCAGAGGCAGGACTGGGAGCGGCGGGGGTGGGGAGTCGCGGATCTGGGCTGCTGCTTCGGACGTGTCGCGAGACGGGCCGATGCGGGCGGGACCCGGGGTCCATGCGTTCGCCTTGGCCTTCCGCTCGAGAAGGTCGACTCCGAGATCGGCGCTCGTCACCCGACCTCGCCTCCGAACGCGCTCAGGCGGCCGGACACGTCCGGTGATCGAAAGCGGACCGCGCCGAACCCGAAAGGCGGCCTCCCCATCGAGCGTCGGTAATGTCACGTGTCACATCTCTTCGCGAGGCCCGTTCACGGAACGCATTGGCGCTGAAGACGATCGCGATGCCGGAACCGCTGTACCATGTGTCCCGTCAGCACCTTTCCCGACCACGCCTCACGGATGCGCGGTCCGATCCGCTAGAGTCGCCTATCATGCCGGACCCATCGCCCGAGCAGCCGCCCTCCTGGCCTCCCACCAGTGAACCGGCGGCCACACCCACCAATCCGCCCCGAATCACCGCGCGCGGGGTGGGCCATTTGCCGTCCACCGCGCCGGAGGACGAGCCGTCGGCGACCGACCGGGCTCAGCGTCCGCCTACGGGTGGCGTCTACGGCGAACCGGCACAGCAGTCCGGGCCGTACGAGGAGCTCGACCCCGACTCCCGCCCGAGTGAATGGGGCGGCGCCTTCGGCGACCCGACCCCGGGCGTACCCCAGCAGCCGGGACCCCAGCAACCGCAGAGCACCCCGGACGCCGGCCCCGGCTCCGCTCCGAACGCGAACTACGAGGCCCCCGCTCAGCAGAACGAGTGGGGCGAGGCCCCCGACTGGCCGCCGAAATCGAGCCAGGACTGGATGGCCCAGCAGTCGCAGACCGGCTGGGGCCTGACGAACGGCGGGGCCGCGTGGCCCGGGCCGAGCCCGGTGCCGCCGGCCGAATCTGCTCCGCAGACGCCCGCCGACCAGTCGTTCCCTCCTGAATCGGGTTCGGCGCCTTATGGTTCTCCGACTCCCGGGACCGCATTCGCTCCGCCGCCCCAGGACACGCCGCAGCAGGCCGGCCAGGAGGCGAGCGGCGGGAGCCTCGAGTTCCCCGAGCTGCGCGCCGACCCGTACGAGGCCGACGTCTACGGCCACGCCCAGTATCGCGGCGAGGCCGGGGGCCAGGACCTGTACCAGTCGGACCCGTACCAGGCCGATCGGCTTCAGGCCGAGGCCGAGCGGGCACGCCAGGAGTACCAGGCCCAGCAGCAGAGCGGCCCGTTCCCGCCCGCGCCGCAGCAGGACCCCTACGGCGAGGCCCCTGCGGGCCGGCAGGGCGCTCCCGGCGCCTACGGCACGGGGGCGGACGCCTACGCCGCCGAGCAGCCGTATCAGCCCGAGGCGCAGGCGGACCCTTACTTCGGCGGACAGCAGTCCCCGGAGGCGCCGCAGAACCCCTACTTCCCCGACCAGCCCTCCTATGAGGACCAGTCTCGCGGCGAGCAGCCGTTCGGCGAAGCGCCCTTCGCCGACCACGGATACCAGGCCCAGCAAGGGCAGCAGGCGCAGCAGGCGTTCCAGAGTCAGCCGGGCCAGGCCTTCCAGGATCCGGCCTCCGCGGACCAGGCCTTCCAAGAGCAGGGCGTCCAGGACCCGGCACACCAAGACCAAGCGGGCCACCGGGGCCAGGCCTTCCAGGATTCGTCGGTGCAGGTCACCGGCGGCGACACGCTCCCGTCCGAGGCCGTGCCCGCGCAGCGCAGCGGCGAGGAGAGCGCGGCCCTCGAGGCTCCGGCCCGACCCGAGTCGCGCGACGCCCGCGTCTCCCCGCCGACCCATGTCGGCGTCCGCTACGCCATCTACGGCATCGGCGGCCTCATCACGCTGGGCCTGATCATCGGCATCGTCATCATGCTCGGCGCCACTCCCCCGGAGGAACCGGGCCAGCAGGGTCAGAACTCCGAAGGCGACACCTCCAACGAGAGCCCTGCCGCCGACGACGCCCTGACCCCCGAGCGCTACGCCGAACTCGCCGCCGCCGCGGGCACCGCCGAATGGTTCTCGTGGCGCTACGGCGATGCCGGCGAGAACAGCGCGGAAGAGCTGCCGCAGGCGAGCGGCGACGCGGTCGCCACCGAGCCGCTGCTCGACGGGGCGGCCGACCGCAGCATCCAGGGCCAGCTCGGCTACGTCACCGACGAATCCGGCCTGTCCGGAATCGACCACGTGACCGCCGTCGAGACCACCGACACGCTCCTCGGCATCGCACCCCGCGCAGGCGGCAAGTTCACCGAGGACGGCGCGCCCGAACTCGAACTCCAAGAGGGCGCCACCGCGGACTGCCTCGCAGGGCTCGGCGTCGAACTCGGCGAACCCGTCGCGCTGGCCCGCCCCGAGCAGAGCGAAGAGGTCAACGCCCACTCGGTGATCGCGTTCTCCTCGGGGGTCATCGCCACCGCGGGCATCAGCGGCGCGCAGGGCGGCACCTGCCTCCAGCTCCCGGCCGGGCAGGTCCCGACCGACGTGGCCCTCACCGACGGCAACGAGCTGGCGCTGGTGACCACCTGGACGCCCGAGTCGCAGACCGGTTCGCTCGTGGTCATCGCCCTGGGCGACAAGAGCGGCTCGTACCAGTCGAGCTGGTCGGAGTCCTACCCCGGCCTGCCGAACCCCGGCCACTTCGCCGCCGCCGAGATCCTCGGCACTGTCGAACTGCCGTTCAGCGCACCGACCTCGGTCGACGCCTGGTCCGACTCGGGCGGTTCGCTCGCCGACCAGCGCGGCACCGTCGAGGACGGGGCCGGCCGCGACAACGTGGCCGGCGCCGGTTACGCCATCGTCGGCGACCTGGACGCGAGCCAGGTCGCGGTCGTGGACCTCGCCTCGACGTTCCAGGGCCTGGCCGCGCGGCACTACGACGGCGCCGAGTTCGCGTTCGACGCGACCGCCGGCGAGGCGGTCGCCTTCGACGGCGGCGTGGCCGACGTGGCCGCGACCGAGGGCGCCTCGGCCGTCGCGACCGGCGACGGCGTGGTGCACGAACTCGACGGCGAGCTGAAGGAGACCGCCGCGACCCAGGTCGGCGCGAACCCGACCTGCCTCGTGGTGGGGACGCAGAGCGGCGCGTTCATCGCGACGAGCCGCGGCGAGGCCAAGATCAGCTGGGTTTCCGGCGGCGCGATCGCCAAGGAGCTCGCGGACTCGCGCATGACCGACCCGATATGCGCCTCGGAGACCCCGGCCCTGGACGCGAAGGGCTACGACGGCACCGCCGCAGTGGTGCTGGTCGCGGACTACGAGGGCCAGCGGCTGCACGGGTACCTGGACGGCGAGGCGTCGATCCCGGGCGGTGCGACCGTGGGAGGCGACGGCTTCACGTACGGCGGCGCCTACGAGGTCGCGGGCAAGCCCTGGGGCGTCTCGGTGACCGTGGACCTGGAGTAGCCGGAGCAATGAGCTGGAACAGCTGAACAGGGCTGAACAGTCAGAGCAGCTGAGACTGCACCTGCGATGAGCGAGAGAAGGCCGCCCGGCGATCGCCGGGCGGCCTTCCGCGTACTTCGCGTACGGCGTTGGGCCGCAAGCGGACGCTCGGGCGACTGACACGAAGGCCCGCGCCGACCGTTGTGGGCGCGAGCGGAGTTTGTGACTGTTTCGGTTGTGCCCCATGTCTTCTGCGCTTCGATCATGAGGGACGGTTCACGGCTCGTCGCGCGTTCGTCGACGACCGGGTACGTTGTGCTGACCCGATCGAGATCCGGGCGGGCAAGCACGTACCAGACGGCGCAGGGCCGCAGAGGACTGCGAGGGCGGTACAGGAACCATGGAAGGCAGAGGCGACACAGGCGGTCATGGACGGTTACGGTTTCAATCTCGCGCTCGTCGGCGTGCTGGTGCTGCTGAACGCGCTCTTCGCGGGGAGCGAGATGGCGCTGGTGTCGCTGCGCGAAGGGCAGTTGCGCACGCTGGAACGCGAGCAGGGCAAGGGCGGGGGAACGCTGGTACGGCTCGCGCGGGACCCGAACCGGTTCCTGGCGACCATCCAGATCGGCATCACCCTCGCCGGATTCCTCGCCTCGGCAACGGCCGCGGTGTCCCTCGCCGAGCCGATCGTGCCCGCATTGCGCTTCCTCGGCGGCGCGGCGGACATGGTGGCCGTCGGCCTCGTGACGGTGGTGCTGACGTTCTTCACCCTGGTGTTCGGCGAGCTGGCGCCCAAGCGGCTGGCCATGCAGCACTCGCTGCGGTGGGCGCTCCTGGCCGCCAAGCCGCTCGACGTCCTGTCGGCCTTCGCGCGCCCGGCCGTGTGGGCGCTGAGCGCCTCGACGAACCTGGTGGTCCGCGTCTTCGGCGGCGGCACGGCGACCGATCCGGAGCAGATGAGCCCCTCAGAGCTGCGGGAACTCGTGTCCGGGCAGCGGGCGCTCAATGCGGAGCAGCGGGAGATCATCGTGGGCACGCTGGAGATCCACGCCCGGCGTCTGCGCGAGGTGCTGGTGCCGCGCCGCGCGGTGTTCACACTGCCGTCCGACATGGAGGTCGCCGAGGCGCGGGCGCGGTTGGCGGCGTCGGGGCACTCAAGGGCGCCCGTGACCGGACCGACGGGCCTGGACGACGTGATCGGCGTCGTGCACCTGCGGAACCTCCTCGACGATGGGTCGAGCCTGACCGCGGCCATGCGCCCGGCCGTGGTGTTCCCCGATTCACTGCGCGTCTCGGACGCGCTGCGCCGGTTCAAGGCCGACCGCCAGCAGTTCGCGGTGGTCGTGGACGAGCACGGCGGGATCGACGGGATCGTCACGCTGGAGGACCTGCTGGAGGAGGTCGTCGGCGAGATCTACGACGAGACCGACCGGGACGTGATGGGCGTGGTCCGCCGGGAGGACGGCATGATGACCGTGCCGGGGACGTTCCCGATGCACGACTTGGAGGACTTGGGCGTCGAGCTCGTCGACCGGCCCGAAGGCGGCTACACGACGGTCGCGGGCCTGGTGCTGGCACGGCTCGGCCGCCTGCCGGAGGCCGCGGGCGAGACGGTGCGGGTCTCGGGCTGGGACTTCGAGGTCGCCGGGGTCGAGCAGCACGCGATCACGACGGTGGGGATCCGCCGGGCGCCGCGTTCAGAGCCATGAGGTCCGTGCGGCGCGTCACCGGTGGGGGCGGTGCCGCGGGTCCGCTGGAATAATGGACCGGTGACCGACTCGCTCTCGCTCGCGGGGAAGCCCGTCTCCCCGCCCGTCGTCCTGGCCCCCATGGCCGGGATCACGAATCTGCCGTTCCGCAAGCTCTGCCGTGAGCAGGGGGCGGGTGTCTACGTGTGCGAGATGATCACGACCGTGGCGCTCACCGAGCGCAACCCGAAGACGATGCGGCTGATCGAGTTCGATCCCGAGGAGGAGACTCGCAGCCTCCAGCTGTACGGCGTCGACCCGGTCGGGATGCGCAAGGCCGTGCAGATGGTCGTGGACGAGGATCTCGCCGACCACATCGACCTCAACTTCGGCTGCCCCGTGCCGAAGGTGACCCGGCGCGGCGGCGGCTCGGCGCTCCCGTGGAAGCGGCGGCTGTTCCGCGAGATCGTGACCGCGGCGGTCGAGACGGCCGCCGTGAGGGACCTCCCGGTCACCGTCAAGATGCGCAAGGGCATCGACGACGACCACCTGACGTATCTCGAAGCGGGCCGGATCGCCCAGGACGCGGGGGTCGCGTGGGTGGCGCTGCACGGCCGCACCGCCGCCGAGCGCTACTCCGGCACCGCCGACTGGGACGCCATCGCGGACCTCAAGGAGCACTTGGACGTCCCGGTCCTCGGCAACGGGGACGTCTGGGAGGCCGACGACGCGCTGCGCATGGTGGAGCAGACCGGCTGCGACGGCGTCGTGGTCGGCCGCGGCTGCCTGGGCCGGCCGTGGCTCTTCGGCGACCTGGAGGCCGCGTTCCGCGGCGGGACCGAACGTCGGATGCCGACGCTGGGCGAGGTCGCGACGGTCATGCTGCGGCACGCGCAGCTGCTCGTGGAGTGGATCGCCGGGGCCGAGTCCTACGAGGCGCGTCGGAACATCTCGGCGGAGGAGCACGGCTGCAAGGAGTTCCGCAAGCACGTGGCCTGGTACTTGAAGGGCTTCCCGGTGGGCGGCGAGCTGCGGCGGGCACTGTCGATGGTGTCCTCGCTGAACGAGCTGGAGGACCTCCTCGGGAAGCTCGACGCCGACGCGCCGTTCCCGGAGTCGACCATCGGCAAGCCGCGGGGCCGCACCAACAGCCCGGGCAAGGTGACGCTGCCCGACGGCTGGCTGGACGACCGCGACGACGTCCAGGTCCCCGAAGGCGCCGAGATCGACTCCTCGGGGGGCTGAGCGGCTCCTGTACGGGCTCTCCATCGAGGCGCGTCCCGGGTTGGACGCCGGAAGGCGGGGGGAGCGGCGTTCGGCGGACGGGGAGCGTCGGTTCTCTCAACGCCGCGAGAAGGCGCAGAGAGAGCTCAGAGAACGGCAGAGAAAGAGGGACCTCCGGTGCCGGGAGGTCCCTCTTGCCCTTAGTCGGCGGCCCTCATTCGCCAAGGGACTGCCCGCCTGCGTCCGGCGGCGCTACGCCGCCGTGCAGGAAGCGGCACTGCGCCGCGTTGAGGCCGGCAGTATCGCGCCGTCTCGAGGCCGGCGGCATCACGCCCCTCGAGACCAGCAGCGCTGCGCCGTCTCGAGGCCGGTCGTTACTTGGCCTCTTTGCCGTACTTCTTGTAGAACTTGGCGACCCGGCCCTCGTCGTCCAGGACGCGGCTCTTGCCGGTCCAGAACGGGTGCGAGGCCGAGGAGATCTGCACGTCGATCACCGGATAGGTGCGGCCGTCCTCCCATTCGACGGTCTCGGCCGATGAGACCGTCGACCGGGTGAGAAAGGCGAAGTCCGCGCCGCGGTCGCGGAAGACGACGTAGTCGTATTTCGGGTGGATGCCTTGCTTCATTCCTGGTTCCTCTCCTTGCTCTCGAAACAACCTGCGAAGGGGTCGGGGTATTCCCGCCAGGCCTCCCAGCCCTCGGCGAGCTCGGCGTCCGTCACAAGGCAGGCGTCGAGCACCGCCGCGATCTCGTCGGCCGCGAAGTGCAGTCCGACGAACGCGAGCTGGATCTCGCGGTCGCCGAACTCCTCGTCCCAATGCAGGTCCGCGTAGACGCGCCGCTCAGGGCTCGACGCCTCCCACTCCTCGTCGGGGGTCGCGGCGAGCCAGCGGCCCATGTCCCCCATGGAGACGCCGCCGCCGCTGGACTCCCAGGCCACGATGTGGTCGGGCTGCCCGGCGAGCCAGAGGTGGCCCCGGCCGCGCAGGGTGCTGCCGGTGAGGACGGAGAGGGCCTCGTGGAGGCGCTGAGGGTGGAAGGGGCGGCGGGCCCGGTAGAGGGAGGCCACCACACCGCAGTCGGGCTCGGGTTCATGGCAGCCGACGGCGTAGCCCTCCAGGCCGCGTCCGTAGGGCTCGGGCGCTTCGGGGTCGAAGCGGCCGCTGCGGCGGATCCGGGCGGACAGCCAGACGGGCTCGGGCAGATCGACGAGGAGGTGCCGGGCCCAGGGGTTGAGGCGCTCGAGGAGGACGGCGAGGCGAGTGCGCTCGAAGCCGTCGACGGCGTGGTCGGCGCCGGTGCCGGGAGTCCAGAGGATCACGGTGTCGGCATATTCGATCTGGCGGGCGGCGACCTCGGACACGGAGCGGGTGTCGTCGTCGGCGGCCTGCACGCGGCGGTCGGCGAGGTCCTGGTCGGAGTCGAGCGTCTCGAGGAGGGTGACCGGGTCGCAGACGGCGACGACGGAGTCGATGCGGAGCGCGTCGGTGACGGGCGCGCCGTCGACGTGGCACCACGTGCAGGCGGCGGCGACGGTCTCGGGCTCCATGGCGGGCGGCAGCACGAGCGCGATGTCGCTCGCGGGCCGGCTCCGGGCGAGGCGGACGAGGGCCGGGAGGAGGTCTTCGCGGACGGTGCAGGAGATGCAGCCGTGTTCGAGCGTGAGTTCCGACTCCTCGATGAGGCCGCGGCCGTCGCGCACGGTGCGCCGGACGGTGCCGCTGACGAGCAGTTCGGCGAGGTCGTAACCGACGACGATGAGGGCCTTGTCGGCCTTGACGAGCAGGTCGGCGGCCTCTCGTGTCGCCTCGGGGGCGAAGCCGGTCAGCAGGGTCAGCGCGGGACGCAGGTCCGCGACGGACTCCGTGGCACCGGGCTGGGCGAGCTGGGACATGAGACCTCCGATCTAGTTGAAAACGATTGTCATTATACTAGGGTCATCGAAGGTACGAGAGGAGGACGACCTTGTCCAGAACATGCGACGTGACCGGCGCCGGTCCCGGCTTCGGCAACAACGTGCCGTGGTCGAAGCACAAGACCCGGCGCCGGTGGAACGTCAACCTGCAGAGCAAGCGGTACTTCCTGCCGAGCGAGGGGCGGCACGTGCGGCTCCGAGTGTCGGCGAAGGGGATCAAGATCATCGACCGCGACGGCGTCGAGGCCGTCGTCCAGCGGATGCGGGCGGCGGGAAAGCAGGTCTGAAGCCCGTGTCCGGGACGAGGATCGGCGGGGCCGCCGAAGGCGATGAACCGCAGGCCGGGACGGGAATCCGCGCCGGAGCAGAAGGCGATGAGCGGAAGACCGGGACGACGACCCGCACCGCGGCAAAGGGCAATGAACGGAAGGAAGGCCTGACATGGCGAACAAGAGCACCGACATTCGGCCGGTCATCAAGCTGCGCTCCACGGCGGGCACCGGCTTCACGTACGTGACCCGGAAGAACCGCCGGAACGACCCGGACCGGATGGTCCTCAAGAAGTACGACCCGGTCGTGCGCAGGCACGTGGAATTCAGAGAGGACCGTTGACGATGGCCAAGAAGAGCGCGATCGCCAAGCAGCACCGGCGCGAGGTCCTCGTGGACCGGTACCGGGAGCGGCGGGCCGAGCTGAAGCGGCTGGTCGCCCACCCGGACACGGACCCCGAGGTGCGCGCGGAGGCCGTGCGGCGACTCCAGAAGCTGCCTCGGGACTCCTCGGCCGTCAGGCTGCGGAACCGGGACGCCGTGGACGGGCGTCCCCGCGGCTTCAACCGAAAGTTCGGACTGTCGCGTGTCCGACTCAGGGCGATGGCGCACCGCGGCGAATTGCCCGGTCTGCGCAAAGCGTCCTGGTAGGAACCTCCACAGAATCGGGCAAAGGACACATCGGAGTTCCGTCCCCTTGCGATACGACGACACGAAACCGGCATGCGAACGTCGCAGGGGGACGCTAACGTGGGCGTTGCGAGTGCGCTGTGAGACTGCTCTCATGTCCGGAACCATGTGAGCCGCTCCTGCGTTTGACTCAGTGAATGAAGGAGTCATGACAGCGATGGTCCAGCAATTGGAGACGGCCCCGGCCGAAGCGAGCGAACCTGCCGCCGAGGTCCCGCAAACCGATGTGCCCACCAGCCCTGCGTCCCTGTGGGCGTCTGAGAGCCGGGTCCACTACTCCATCACGCACGTCGAGCAGCGCGACGCCCGCGCATGGGTCGACTGTGACTGCGTCATCCACAGCGAATAGCCCGCTCGCGGCGAGCGGGGGCACCGCAGCGCCGTATCGCGCGACCACGGCGCTCCTCCGCCGAAGCGGGCTTCAGTCGACCTCGATCACCGAGCGGCACCGCTCCGCGGCCGCCTCGCCGTCGTCGCCGACCGACGCGCCGCCTTCGGCGTCCAGTCTCGCGTAGAGGCCGTCGACCCAGATCGGGCAGCTCACCATCGCGGTGCGCTCCTGCCCGTCTTCGACGATCCGCGCCGACACCTGCGCCTCCCCCGGCACGGCCGTCTGCAGGCGGTAGCCCAGGCCGTACTCGTACCAGAGCTGTTCGGCCGACACCTGCGGGTAGACGGTGACCTCCCAGACCGCGCCCGGCGCCAGAGCGAGTTCGCGCTCGGGGTCCTCGGGGAAGGCGAACGGGCACCCTTCGCGGGAAGGGTCCGCGGCGCAGGCGTCGTAGTGATCCCGGAGGGCGGCCTCCACGGCGTTCGCGCCCTCCTCGGTCACCGACGGCCAGGGCGCCGGCATCCACTCTTCGGGGACCTCGCCGCCGAGCGGGAGGAACGCGTCGCCCAGCACCAGCATCCCGGCGGGGTCGTCGATGCCGACCGTGGGCGGCAGGTCCGGGTAGAACTCGTAGAGCCCGGGCAGGAGGTAGACGTGCGCGAAGCCCGCGTCCGGGTTCATGTCGAGTCGGACGCCGTTCATGTCGAGGTACTCGAAGGCGCCCCAGGCCTCGGCTATGGGGATCGCCCCTTCCAGCTCGGCCTTCCCGCGCTCGACCGCGACGTGGTACCGGTGGCCGACGCGGGTCCCGTCGTAGGCCTCGATCTCGGCGTAGACCTGCGCCACGGCCCGGCCTTCCTGCACGCTGTGCTGGAAGCCGACCTGAGCGACGGTGACGATCTCCCAGCGCGGGTCGAGGGCCTCGGGCACCAGGTAGTCGGCGCGGGTGGCGCCCCAGGCCGGGCCCTCGTCGGAATCGGATTCGGGCTCGGGATCGGCGATGTCGGCCTGGTTCGTGTGCGAGAGCGCTTCCTGCACGTCGCCGTCGCGGACGGCTTCCAGGAACGAGAGGACCGCGGCCTCGGCGACGGGCCGGTGGAGCGGGGACCATTTCACCGCCGTGACGGCCGCGGCGACCAGCGCGATGGCGACCGCGGCATAGGCGAGGGCGATGTTGGGGACGTACCGGTACCGGCGCGGGGGCGAGGGTTCGGGGATCCGGTCCGCTACGGGCCCTTCGACGGCGCCGAGGTCGATCGCAGGGGCCTGCTCCCAGGGCTGCGGCGAGGCGGCATCGGACACCTTCGCTCCCGTCGCTCGACTGCTACCGTGGTTGGGAAAGCCCTGCTGTGCAAAGTGTAGCGTTCCCGGCCGGCCTTCGAACGCCCTCGATGCGGCGGTTGCGGCAAGCTCGGAGGCAGGCGGCCGAGGTAGAACGGTCGAAGAAGAACGGTTGCGACAAACACTGGAATAGAGCGGTCGAGGAAGCGCTGGGATAGAGCGGTTGCGATGAAGCGGTTGATCAGGCGCGGTGCCCGCGCCGTGCGGGAGGCGGTGGCGCGCGCGCACCTGCGGGCCGATCTGCTCCCGCGGCTTCCCTTCGGCGTCGCGATCGCCGTGGCGGCGGTGGCGCTGGTCGTGGCCCTCGAGCACGATCCGCGGACCGACGAGAACGTCGTCACGGTCGAGGAGCTGCCGTCCGGTCCGCCCACGCTCTACGAAGGCGAGTACTTCGAGGAGGAGGCGGAGCTGGAGCTCCTCGAATACGGGTTCAGCAAGGTCACGGACGCGCATGGCAGGGAGCGGATCCTCGCCGCCGCGGTCGTGCGCAATCCCCATGACGCGCAGCTGCTGCCCGGCGGCCTCTCGATCCACACCGAGACCGCGAGCGGCTATCCGCGCACGCTGGAGGACATCTACATCGGCATCATGGCGCCCGAGTCGACCGCCGCGGTCGGTTACGTGGTGCTCGCCGACGTGGACGGCATCGAGCCGGAGGACTTGCAGCTGAAGGCGCTGGATTCGACCATGCTCTACCCGAATGTCTCATGGGAGACCGAGGAGGTCTTCGCCCCGAATCCGCTGCCCGAGGTCGAGTTCGTGCGGACCGAGCCGCTGACCAGTCCGGACGGGTATCGGGTGCACTTCCGGACCGAGTCCGCCGCGGCCGCGGTCGACATGCACCTCTCGGTGCTGTTCCGGGACGGCGAGGGGCGGCTGCTCGGCGGGATGCCGGCCACTTCGGATCCGATGTCGATCGAGAGCGGCATCGGCGGGGCGTACCGGGCCGTGCCCGCGGGCGAGTCGTTCCAGCACTTCGACCTGCACGCGTCGTGGATACCGGACGGGGCCGACCTCGATCGGATCGAGATCGGCCCCAGTCACTGATGTCCGCGAGGCGCGGGGACGCCGGTTCCCGGTCTCGTCGTCCCGTCGGCGGTTACAGCCGCTGCAGGAGGAACTGCTCGACCTGGTCGATGGCGACGCGCTCCTGCTTCATCGAGTCGCGGTCGCGGATGGTGACGGCCTGGTCTTCGAGGGTGTCGAAGTCGACGGTGATGCAGTACGGCGTGCCGATCTCGTCGGCGCGGCGGTAGCGGCGGCCGATCGCGCCGGCGTCGTCGAAGTCGACGTTCCAGCGCTTGCGCAGCTGCGCGGCCAGGTCCTTCGCCTTGGGCGAGAGGTCCTCGTTGCGGCTGAGCGGCAGGACCGCGGCCTTGACGGGGGCCAGTCGCGGGTCGAAGCGGAGCACGGTGCGCTTGTCGACGCCGCCCTTGGTGTTCGGGGCCTCGTCGACGTCGTAGGCCTCCAGCAGGAAGGCCAGGACCGAGCGGGTGAGGCCCGCCGCGGGCTCGATGACGTACGGGGTCCAGCGCTCGCCCTTGGCCTGGTCGAAGTACGACAGGTCGGCGCCCGAGTGCTTGGAGTGGGTCGACAGGTCGAAGTCGGTGCGGTTGGCGATGCCCTCGAGCTCGCCGAACTCGCTGCCGGCGAAGTTGAAGCGGTACTCGATGTCGACGGTGCGCTTCGAGTAGTGGGAGAGCTTCTCCTTCGGGTGCTCGTAGCGGCGCAGGTTCGTCTCCTTCAGGCCCAGGTCGACGTACCAGTCCCAGCGGGTCTGGAGCCAGTACTCGTGCCATTCCTCGTCGGTGCCCGGCTCGACGAAGAACTCCATCTCCATCTGCTCGAACTCGCGGGTGCGGAAGATGAAGTTGCCCGGCGTGATCTCGTTGCGGAAGGACTTGCCGGTCTGCGCGATGCCGAACGGGGGCTTGCGCCGCGACGCGGTCATCACGTTGGTGAAGTTGACGAAGATGCCCTGGGCGGTCTCCGGACGCAGGTAGTGCGTGTTCTCGGAGTCCTCGGTGGCGCCGAGGAAGGTCTTCATCATGCCGTTGAACATGCGCGGCTCGGTGAAGGAGCCGCGGGCGCCGCAGTGCGGGCACGTGAGGTCGGCGAGGCCGCCCTCGGGCTCGCGGCCGTCGTGCTTCTCCTGGTAGGCCTCGATGAGGTGGTCCGCGCGGAAGCGCTTGTGGCAGGACTGGCACTCGGTGAGCGGGTCGGTGAACTCCTCCAGGTGGCCGCTGGCGACCCACACCTGGGGGTTGAGGACCACGGCGGAGTCGAGGCCGACGACGTCGTCGCGTTCGCGCACCATCGCGTTCCACCATTCGCGGCGGATGTTCTCCTTCAGCTCCACACCGAGCGGACCGTAGTCCCAAGCCGAGCGGGTGCCTCCGTAGATCTCCGAACTGGGGAAGACGAAGCCACGACGTTTGGACAGGCTGATGAGCGCTTCGGTGCGGTCTTGGGACACGATGATTCCTCTCGATCCGGCTGGCGGTCGGTGAGACTGCGGATACGTTCTCGGTTGAGATCCTCTGAACAGATCGTCCAGACCGGCGGACTCCCGGTCGACCCGGTTTCAGTGCCGAATCGACGCTCGGGATGCACGCGAAGTGCGGGTCCGCCAGTCAGCAAGCGTACCTCGCGATACAGGTCGCACCGTTGCCGCCCCGCTTCGCGAGTCGCGCCGGTCAACCTTCCGCGGGGCCGGTGCGAGGGGGGCGAGCCGGCCCGGTCAGGACTCCGCGGCGCTCTGCCTGAGGTCGGCGAGGTGCTGTTCGAAACCCTCCCTGGCCTCGGTGTGCTCGGGGGCGGCGAGCCAGGTCAGGGCGTCCTCCCCGATCTCGATCGCGCCCTGCGTGTCGCCGAGTTCCGACAGGAGCCACATGGTC
Source organism: Glycomyces sp. TRM65418 (assembly GCF_019710475.1). Taxonomy (GTDB): domain Bacteria; phylum Actinomycetota; class Actinomycetes; order Mycobacteriales; family Micromonosporaceae; genus Glycomyces. The sequence goes on from NZ_JAJFAX010000001.1 coordinate 997,413, forward strand.
TGGTGCGCGGTCAGGCTCGCGCGTTCCAGCAGCAGCGTGCCCTCGCGGAACACCACCAGCGCCCGGCGCTGCAGGTCGAGCACCGGTTCGGCCTCGTCGCGGCGCAGGCCCGCTTCGCCGGCCTGGCTCTCCAGGAACTGGTAGGTCAGCAGGGCGTGCTGGCGGTAGGTCTCACCGAGCTCGAAGCGGGCGGCCTCGCGGAGCCCTTGGGGCGCTTGCGGGTCGGCGCGCACGGCGTGGAGTCGCGCGGCGATCTGCGCCATGGTCTGGAGTCCGTCGCCGAAGGCGTTGTCGCCCATGATGGTGCGCAGCAGCCAGGCGCGGGCGCGGCTGACGCGGGTCCAGGAGGTGAGGTCGCCGAGGGCGTCGGCGGCCTCGACGGCCCGGGTGTAGACCTCCAGGGCGTGCTCGTGCTCGCCGAGCTTCTCCAAGAGCTCCCCGGTGAGGAACAGCGTGTCGGCGTAGAGGGTGACGAGGTGGTCCTCGTCCGCGGCCTCCATGAGCGCGAGGGCGGCGAGCCCGTGTTCGACGCCTTGGCGGGCGTCGCCTTGGCGGTCGTAGCACTCGGCGAGGTTGAAGCGGACGTTGCAGACCCGCCACAGCTCCTGGTCGGGGAGGTCTTCGAGGGCGGCCTCCAGGAGCGGGACGGCTTCGGCGCGGCGGTCCTGCTCGACGAGCGCCACGCCCATGAGGTGCCGGGCGACGGCGGCGGGCACGGTCATGCCGGCGGCGTCGCAGTGGATGGAGGCGGCGAGGGCGTGCTCGTAGGTCGCGGGGTGGTCGGCGGCGCGCATGGTGAACTCGGCGGCCTGGAGGTGGAGCTTCGCGGCGATGGTGTGGGAGGGCTCGTCGCCGAGGGCGGCGAGGCCTTCGCGGGTGATGGCGAGGGCGCGGTCGAAGTCGCCGGTGAGGCCCACTTGGTCGGCGAGGTCGGCGCTGGCGCGGGCGATGGCCCACCCGGCGCCGGAGGTGCGGGCGACGTCGAGCCCGGCGTTGAGCAGGGCGGTCTTGGCGGCGGGGTCGGGTTCGAGGCGGGCGCGCAGGTCGATGAGGTCGCAGCGGCGGATGAGGGCGTAGCGCTGCCCGGCGCAGTCCGCGAGCTCGGCTTCCAGGGCGCGGACGCGTTCGCCGAGGTCGGCGGCGAAGGTCTGCGGGTCGGCGGGGAGGTCCGGACGGCCGGCACCGGCCGGGCCGCCTGAACCGTCCAGGCTGTGGGGACCGCTCGGAACGCTGAGGTCGCCGGCCTCCTCCTCGTCGCCGAACCCGCTCGGGCTGCTCGGGTCGCTGGGGTTGCGGGAACCGCTTGCGTCGTCGGGGCCGCTTGGGCCGGTCGGACTTGCGAAGAGGGTCCCGGCAGTGCTCGCGGCGAGGTATTCGGCGCGCATGGCGAGGACCTGGCAGGTGTGGTAGCTGCGGTCGTCGATGCGCTGCTCGGCGCGCAGGGCCCGGGCGGCGGCCACGATGCGCGCGGCCCCCTCGCGGGTCTCCGCGAACTCGGCCTCGGCGCTGTGGATGAGCAGGAACGCCTCGGCGACGAGGGCCCGGCCGGGCTGCCCGGCGACGTTGAAGAGCTCGACGGCGCGGCGCAGGCCCGCGACGATCTGCTCGGGGTCGTCGGCTTGGGCGGACTCGGCGTGGGCGATCTCGGCGCGGTGCTCGGCGATGAGCTCGATGCCGAGCGCGTCGGCGAGCGCGCCGACCTTCAGCCAGGCCTTCCAGGTGTCGGGCGAGCAGTCGTCGAAGGCGGCGTACGCGGCGTCGATCGCGGCGTCCAGGTCCGGTCCCCGCACGGGGCCGGGCACGGGCGGCTCGTCGGGCCGCTTCGGTTTGAGTTCCTTGAGGCCCAGGTGGACCGGCTGCTCGTAGGGGGTGGAGTCGATGACGCATTCGGACATGGCCGAGTGGTGGTCGTTGCCGTTGCGGGCGTCGAAGCGGGCGCAGATCGCCTGGCGTTCGGCCTCGGCCCAGTCGTGGAGGGTCTCGGCGGTCCAGTCGGCGCCCGAGGGGCCGGGCATCGCGTTGTCGGTGAAGCCGAGGGCCTTGAGGCGGCGGCAGGTGAGGACGGTGACCTCCATGAGGCGCTGGCGGTCGCGCACGCCGAGGTCGAGGTCGTAGAAGCGGGCGTGGTCGGCGAGGATCTCGACGGCGCGGTGCTCGTTGCCGGTGAGGGCGCAGAACTCGACGTGGAGGGTGATCATGCCGATCATGTCCTCCTTGCCCTTGCACATCTGGTAGCCGCGCAGGTGATTGGCGCGGGCCTGGTCGGTGCGGCCGAGTTCGACGAGCGGCAGGAGGGAGAGCGCGAGCCCGTAGTGGGGTTCGTGGGCGCACGTGTACTCGCCGGAGAGGACCGGTTCGAGCATCTCCATGGCGGCGTCGGCGGAGTCCTCTTCGGCGTAGAAGACGATGGTGGCGAGGGAGGTGTACTGGCAGGCGGTGCAGTCGGACATCTCGTCCTCTTCGGCTTCGCCGAGGGCCTCGATGGCGGCGGCGACCCGGTCGTAGTCGCCGACGTGGTAGGCCAGCTGCATCTCGTACGCGGCGGGGGCGTGCATCGAGTAGCCGGCCTCGGCGTAGCGGCGGCGCATCTCCTGGAGCCAGTGCTCGATGGATTCGAGGGGGACGTCGGGCTGCTCGATCATCTTGTCGACGATCCACTTGAACGTCCAGTACAGGGACCGGGTCAGGTAGGCGTCGAAGTGCTCGGGCTGGGAGTCGAAGTTGCGCAGGAGCCTCGCGAAGGGCACGAGGAGCCGGGTCGAGTCGCGGGAGAACTCGTACGCGTTGACCAGTCCGTTGAGCGCGTAGTTGGTGAGCTCGGGGTCGCCGACGGCGTCGGCGGCCTCGACCGCGCGCTCCAGGGCCGCGACCTTCGCTTCGCTGGCCTCTTCGAAGCGGGCCTCGTTGAGCAGTCGCCAGATCTCGTCGGGGTCGGGAGTGGCCATACCGGTCCTTACTGTCCTGTGAGGAGTGAGCGCGGTCCCTTGGTCGAGGAGTGAGCCGGGGACGGGCGGGGCGACGCTGAGCGGCTCATTCCTCCCGTTCGTCGTGCTCCCGTCGAGGGCTATGGGGGCCCTCGGGGGCGCTGGGGGTCTGCGTGACGTGTCCGAGCAGGTTCATGAAGGACCGGTTGAGCAGCGCGGTGTCGGCGCTGCGCAGCGGCCGGTGGCTCATGAGGAGCGCCTGCCCGTAGAGGGACTCGACCGCGGTGCCCGCGAGCTCGGGATCGCCGATGGCGCTGACACGGCGGACGGTGGGGTTGCGGTGGTTGAGGACCAGCTGGGCGCGCGGGGCGTGCCGCTTGATCGAGGCGAGGATCCCGCCCCACAGGTCGTCGGCCTGGGCCTCGGCCTCGGCGCGCTGGCGCTCGCGGCGGGCATCGCGGTCGTCGAGCAGGAGCGCGGGCACCGAGACGGGGTTGAACTCGCGGAGCACGACGTCCACGTCGACGGTGTCGAGGCGGGCGCGGGCGGCGTTCAGGAAGCCCTGGAGCGCGAGTTCGGAGCGGGCGTCGAGGGGGTCGAGGCTCGCGGAGATGACGCCGGGCTGGAGCGACTCGACCTTGGTCTGCGGGTCCAGGCGCGGCAGCGCCTGCACGAGTTCCGCGTCGTAGGTGTAGCCGCCGTTGACGACGCCGATGCCCTGGGCGGAGGCGATCTGGGCGACCTGCCGGTACTCGTCCACGGTGGACGCCAGGTAGATCGGCTGGTAGGCGCGGGCGAAGTCGAGGAGGTTGGTGTGGCCGGCGGTGGTCTCGAAGCGCAGCCACGGCAGCATGGCCGCGAGCAGGTCGGCGTCGTGGCGCGCGAGGGCCTTGACGCCGAGCTCGTGCACGGCGAGGAAGGACTCGAGACGGGTCGGGTCCTCGGCGGCCAGGCGTGCGATCCACTCGCGGATCTGCGCGCCGATCGCGTCCCGGGCGACCGCGAGGGCCTCGTCGTCGTAGAGGGACTCGCGGGAGGCCGTGGGGCGCAGGGAGTCCGTGTCGACCACGCAGCGCACGAAGAAGGCCCACTCGGGGACCAGGTTGTCGGCGGTGTCGGTCAGCAGCATGCGCTTGAGGTGCACGCGATGCGCGGGACGGGCCGAGGGCGAGGTCGCGTGCGGGAGGACGAACGCGACGCCCTTGATGCCGGCGAGCGGCACGTCCAGGTCGACGACGTCGAGCGGCGGGAAGCCCATCACGGACTCGCAGTACTCGTTCAGAGCGAGGCGGCGCGCGGTCGGCGTCGGGTGCGCCCGTTCCCACGGCGGCGGCGTGTCGGTGATCTGGACGGGCTCGCCGCCGTCAGAGACCGTGATGCCGATCGGCAGGAGCGAGCCGTACTCGCGGGCGAGGTCGACGACCCGCTTGGGCTGCAACCAGTCCTCGCCGGGACGGGCCACGAGTTCCACGGTGGTGCCCGGCTCGGGGTGCTCGGCGGTCGGCGCTTCCGTGACGGTGTAGGAGCCGTCGTCGCGGGCGGCCCAGCGGACCACCGGGGCCGCGGGGTCCTTCGCCGAACGCGAGGTCACCGTGATGACCGAGGCGACCGTGAAGCACGCGAGCAGGCCGATGCCGAACTGGCCGAGGAAGTCCCGGCGGGCGCCCTCGATCTCCTCGTCCCGTTTGGAGGAGCCGCCGATCGTCGCGAGCAGTTTGTGGACCTCTTCGAGCGTGAGACCCACGCCGGGGTCGGTGATGCGCAGCCGCTTGCCGTCCGCGACGATCCGGACCTCGCAGGGGGCCGCGGCGTCGAAGCCCGGGTCGACGAGGCGGCGGGCCGTGACGGCGTCCACGGCGTTCTGCAGCAGCTCACGGACGTAGACCTTCGGCGAGGAGTACAGGTGGTGCGACAAGAGGTCCACCAGGCCGCGCAGATCCACCTGGAAGGTATGGGAAGTGGGCGTTGTCTCAGCCACGGCGCGTCCTGCTTCGCTCGGAGGTCCTTCAGCAGCAGTCAGACTAGCAAACCGCCGCATCCCGGGAACGCGTGAAAAGGCTCCTCAGTGCGAACGAGGACGCGAAGCCCTTGGGGCCCTTCCGTGTCCGCTCGCACACGCCCGGAGTCGGAGTAAACCGCGCGAAAGCCGTCGAATCCGCGCGAGCCGGCCCGTACCGGCTCAACGGGCCCCACCGGGACGGGCACCGTCCGGTAAGGTGACCGCTACCGCATCCCCAGTCCCGAGGACCTCGCCCCATGACCATGCCGCCCCCGCCCCCGGACCGCATGCACCTCCAGTACCGGCCGGTGCCGCCGCCTCCGCCGGGGTCCCCCCGGCCGCAGACGGCGGGCCCGGGCGGCGCGTACGGCCCGCTGCAGCGGCCGATGGGCGGCATGGCCGCAGGCGGGGCGGCCGAACCGCAGCGGCCTGCGGCGCGCCCCCGCGCGGTCGCCATCGCCGCGATCGCACTCGGCCTCCTCGCGGCCGTGGCCGCCTGGCAGATCTGGCTGTACATCGAGGACATCCTCGGCTACCTCGAGTGGGCCCGGGAGAACGGTTCTCGGAACCCCGAGTCGTACACGCTGGTCGGCGAGCTCTTCAGCGGCACGTTCCCACAGCCCGGGGCGTGGGTCGCCGCCTACGCGGTGGTCCTCGTCTGCGCGGTGATCACGATTCCCGCCCTGCTCAAAGGCGCGGCATTCGGTCGGATCTTCGGACTCGTCTGGTCGATCCCGGCGATCGTCACCGGCGGATACGCGTTGTACCGCTCCATCGACGTCTACAACGAGTTGTTCGCCGTCACCGGGATGCCGCTGTTCTCAGGACCGGAGCCCTACGGCTGGTATCTGGCCGCCGACACCGCGTTCCTGACCGCCGCGCTCGCGGTCTTCGTCTTCACGCTGGTGCCCGGGGTCAGGGCCTGGACGCCCGTGAAGCCTTCCGGTCCGATCCCCATGATGGTCCCCATGGGACAGCCCCAGGTCCAGCAGCAGTACCAGCAGTACCAGCCGCCGCAGCAAGGCGGGCCGCCTCCCCGGCACGGTCCCGCGCCGCAAGGAGGGCCGGGCCCGCAGTCCGGCCCGTACGGCGGACCTCAACAGGGGAATCAGGCGCCGCGGCAGCAGCCGTACGGGCCTTACTGACCCGTCGAGGACCGCCAGCCGCAGACCCTCGTGTCGAGCGTCTCGGAGGACTGCTCGATCTCGATGCTCAGGTCGATGGCGGTGCCGTCGTCGAATTCGACCGTGACCGCCGTGTCGCTGGTGCTCATCGGCTGGACTTCGGCGCCCTCGGCGTCCCAGGACTCCCACTCGGCGAGGTACTCCTCGACGGGGCGGTCCCGGTAGTCCTCGCAGAGCATCGCGTAGGCCTGGTCCCAGTCCTCCTCGGCGATCGCGCCGATGAACTCCTCGGCGGTGGCCTCGACCTTGTCGGCGACCGAGTTCGCGAAGACGACGAACGCGGCGATCACCGCGACGACGATGCCGATGAGCAAGAGCGCGCCGCCGCCGATGCCGAGCCCCAGTTTCAGGCCGAAGTTCCGGGAGCGCTCGGAAGGCGGGACCGCGAACGGGACTCGGGTGCCGGTGGGCTGCGGCGGGGCCGAGGGCGCGGGAGGCGGCTCGACCTCCTTGGTGGTCGGCGGCAGCGCGAGCGTCTCGGCGGTCCCGGGTGAGACCGAGGCAGGGGCTTCGGCGTCGGGCGCGACCGGTTCGGGCATGGACGGCTCGGGTTCGAGCGGGATCGGGGGCGCCCCGGGGTCGGGCGCGATCTGGGCGGGGGCGGCGGGGTCGGCGACCGCTTCGACGGACGTGTGCGGCTCGGCCTCGACCGGCGCCCGATGCGGCGACGACTCCGGCTCGGGCGGGGGCCCGGCGGTCGAGGACGGCTGCGGGGAGTCGGCCTGCGGGGACCCGAGCGGAATCGGTTCGTTCGTCGCGGTCTCGATCGGCACCGGTTCGCCGGAGGCGGGTTCGTTCCGGGCGGGCCGGTCGGTCGCGATCGGCGCGGGCTCGCTCAGTGCGCCTTCGCTCGGTGCACGGCCGCCCGTCGCGGGCGGCGCCGCCGCTGACCGGTTCGGCGTCGGTTCGTCGGGAGCCGGCTCGCGCGGCGCGGACCGGCCCGGATCGGGGTCGATCGGCACGGGCTCGGACGGGCCGCGTTGCGGTTCCTGAGGATTCGGCCGATCGGTCATCGGGAGGCCTCCCGGCGGGCTTCGTCGGGGTCCGGGGTGCGGTCGGAGCCGGTGCGCCGCGGCTCGCCGCCGGGCTCGCACTCGGCGAGGACCTCGAAGCCGGAGGCCTCGGGGAGGGCGCGGGACAGGAGCGGCGTGGCCATCTTCACCTGGAAGTTCGACAGGGCCCGGCGATAGGACCCGACGCCGTTCCACTCGGTCCAGAGCATCCAGGTCGCGGCCTCGGCGCCGAAGTCGTCGATGGCGCGGCCGAGGCCGCCGCGCAGGTAGCCCTCGCAGGAGGCGAGCGCCGCCAGCGCGCCCTCGGCGTCGCGGGCGAAGGTCTCCGTCTCGCCTTCGCTTACGGCGAAACGATATAGAACCAGCACGGTCCCAACCCTACTTGGCGCAGTCGGCGCACAGGCCGTGGAGTTCGAGCGTGTGTCCGACGTCGGTGAACCCGTGGTCGGCGGCGACCTTGTTGGCCCAGCGTTCGACGGTGGGCCCGGCGACCTCGACGGTCTTGCCGCACGAGCGGCACACCAGGTGGTGGTGGTGTTCCTCGGCCGAGCAGAGGCGGTAGAGGTGGTCGCCGCCGGGCAGGCGCATGACGTCGACGATCTCGGCCTCCGCGAAGGCCTGGAGGGTGCGGTAGACGGTGGTGAGGCCGATCTTGGACCCGGCGTCGCGGAGGATGGCGTGGAGGTCCTGGGCGCTGCGGAAGGCGTCGTCGTGCTCGAGCAGTTCGAGGATCGCGGTCCGCTGCTTGGTGGACCGGGCCATGTTCTCGGCGGGAGGCTTCGAGGCCACTAGCGTTCCTCTCGGGCGTGGTGGACGGCGTCGGTGACGATGTGGGCGATGTGGTCGTCGATGAGCGAGTAGGAGATCTCGCGCCCCGACCTGGTGCCGCGCACGATACCCGCTCCCCGCAGGACCCGCAAATGCTGTGAGACCAGGGGCTGGGTGACGCGGAGGGTCTCCACGATCTGGTGCACGTACTTCGGTCCCTCGGCCAGTTCCATGACGATGGCGATGCGCAGGGGTGCGGCGAGGGCGCGCAGGAGCTCCCCCGCCGCTTCATAGTCGGCTGGGGTGGACTCTTCGGCTAGCTCGGTCTCGGTCCGCACCCCGCAAAAATATCGCGTCTCGGTTCCATCTGCGGGTTCAGGTGCCGCGGGTCCCGTTCGGATCATGCGCTCGGGGACGGCTGCGGGCCGTCGGGACGGCCGCCGGACGGCCGGGAACCGGGGAGTTCGACTTCGAGCGGCTCGCCTTCAGGCGGGAGGTGGCCGCGTCCGGTGCGGCGCAGGCCGCGGACGAGCGCGGCGGCGAGCGCGGTGGCGACGAAGACGGCGACGCCGATGAGGACGATCGTGGAGCCGGGCGGGACGTCCTTGGCGGCGGAGGCGAAGACGCCCGTGCCGGCGATGAGGAGGCCGGCGGCCATCGCGCTGAACATGGTGGCTTTGAACGAGCGGGTGAACTGCTGGACGGTGACGACCGGGATGACGAGGAGGGCGCTCACGAGCAGGAGGCCGACCGCGCGCATGGAGACCGAGACGGTGACGGCGGTGGTGATGAGGAGCAGCAGGTTGAGCGCGGCGACGGGCAGGCCCGAGACGCGCGCGTACTGCTCGTCGGCGCAGATGGCGGCGAGCCAGGGCCGGAGGACGAGCATGAGGGCGGCGACGAGCGCGCCGCCGATCGCGATGGTCCAGACCTCTGCCCATCCAGCGGTCAGGAGCGAGCCGAAGAGGTACTGCTGGAGGTTGGCGACGCCTTTGTCGGAGGCGATGCCGGTGAGGTAGACGCCGCCGGCGATGCCGCCGTAGAACATCATGGCGAGGGCGACGTCGCCGGAGGTCTTGGAGTGGCTGCGGAGCAGTTCCATGACGATGGAGGCGGCCACGGTGACGGCGAGGGTCGTCCACATGGGAGCCGCGCCGGTGATGAAGCCGATGGCGACGCCGGTGAGGGCGATGTGGCCGAGGCCGTCGCCGATGAGGGCGAGGCGCTTCTGGACGAGGAAGACGCCGACGGCGGGCGCGCAGAGGCCGACGACGAGCGCGCTGATGAGGGCGCGCTGCATGAACTCGTACTGGAAGTAGTCGAGGATCGACAGGTCGAGGTTCACTTGCCGCTCCGGGGGTCGGGGTGGGCGGGAGTCGACGGCTCGGCGGCCGCGGAGGCGGTTCGCCGCCGGAGGAGTCGCCGGCCTCGGGAGTCGACGGATCGGCGATCGGTGCTCATTTGCCGCCCCAGAAGTCGTCGGTGCCGTCGGCGTTGCCGAAGGAGATCCGGGGCGCGGCCCCGTCGAGTTTGGGGCGCGGGTGGGGCGAGGGGTGGGGGTGGACGTGCTGGTGGGCGGGGTCGGCGTGCTCGCCGACGGGGCGCGGCGGGGCGCCGTCGTGGACGACTTCGCCGTCGGCGAGGACCACGGCGCGGTCGAGGCGGTCGGTGAGCGGCCCGAGTTCGTGGGTGACGAGGAGGACGGCGCATCCGGCGTCGACGCGGTCGGCGATGACCTTCGCGAGGGCGGCCTGGGTCTCGGCGTCGACGCCGACGGTGGGCTCGTCCATGATGAGCAGTTCGGGGTCGGTGGCGAGGGCGCGGGCGATGAGGACGCGCTGCTGCTGGCCGCCGGAGAGGGTGTCGACGGAGCAGTGGGCGTGCTCGGCGAGGCCGACTTCGGCGAGGCTGCGGACGACGGCGTCGCGGTCGGCGCGGCCGGCGGGCATGCCGAGGAAGCGGTGGGCGAGGCGGCCTTGGGAGACGACTTCGGCGGCCGTGGAGGGGACGCCGGAGGCGGCACCGGTGCGCTGCGGGACGTAGCCGATGCGTTTCCAGGCGCGGAAGCGCTTCTGGGGGGTGCCGAAGAGCTCGATGGCGCCGTTCGCGAGCGGGACGAGCCCGGCGACGGCCTTGATCAGCGTGGACTTGCCGGAGCCGTTGGCGCCCATGAGGGCCACGGCCTCTCCGGATTCGACGGCGAGGTCCACGCCGCGGACGACGGCGCGACCGCCGTAGGAGACGGTCGCGCCGCGGACGTTGAGGACGGGCATTCGTCTAATGCTGCCCTACGCCGCACCGAGGGCGGTCTGCAACTCGGCGAGGTTCTCGCGCATCACAGTGAAGTAGTCGGCGCCGGCGTCGACCTGCTCGTCGGTGAGGCCTTCGAGCGGGTTGAGGACGGCGGTCCGGGCCCCGGTCTCGGCCGCGAGCGTGTCGGCGATGTCGGGCGAGACGAGGGTCTCGAAGAAGATCGTGGTGACGCCGTTGGCCTCGACGTATTCGGCGACCTCGGCCATGCGCTGGGTGTCGGGCTCCTGGTCGGGGCTCAGGCCGGAGATGGCGACCTGGTCGAGGCCGTAGCGGTCGGCGAGGTAGCCGAAGGCGGCGTGGGAGGTGACGATGGCGTCGCCGCCGCGGGCGGCGAGGCCGTCGGCGATCTCGGCGTCGAGGGCGGTGAGGTCGTCGGCGAAGGCCTGCGCCGCGGCCTCGTAGTCGTCGGCGTTGGCGTCGTCGAGTCCGGCGAGGCCGTCGGCGATGGCGGTGCCGATCGCGGCGTAGCGGGTCGGGTCGAGCCAGACGTGGGGGTCGGTGCCTTCGAGTTCCTCGTCGTGGTCGTGGCCCTCTTCGCTGTGCTCGTCCTCGGAGGGGTCGGCTTCGGCGGAGGCGTCTTCGGAGGCGGTGGCTTCTTCGCTGTGCTCGTTTTCGGCGTGGTCGTGGCCGTCTTCGGAGTGCTCGTCCGTGTGCTCTTCCTCGGTGTGCGCTTCCTCGGCGTGGCCGTCTTCGAAGACCTCGGTGGAGTCGTAGCCGAGGGTGTCGACGGCGGTGAGCACGTCGAGGGACTTGTCGGCGGCGTACTCCTCGATGGCGGCGTCGAGTTCGGGGATGAAGCCCTTGAGGTAGACGACGTATTCGGCCTCTTCGATGGCCGCGATGTCGGAGGGCGAGAGTTCGAGGTCGTGGGGTTCCTGGCCGGCCGGGGTCAGGTTGGTGACCGAGACGTGGTCGCCGCCGACCCGCTCGGTGGCGAAGGTCAGGGGGTAGAAGGCGGTGACGACGTCGATCTCGCCGTCGGCGGCGTCGTCGCCGCCGCCGCAGGCGGCGAGGGCGGCGGCCGCGGCGAGTCCGGCGATGGGCACGAGGATGAATCGGGAACGGCGCATGATTGAACTCTGCCCAGTCATGACAATCATTGTCAACACCTAATATGTGCGGCGTGGAGCGAAGCCATGGAGATGACCAGGGCAAATGCCGTTCGCGCGGAGGCACGGCGACACGAGCGGATGACAGGTATCACCTGGCTTCTGCGCCGACCCGGCGCCGAATCACACGAACGGAGGAATCCCGAGGCCGCCGGGCCCGGCTTGTCGTACCCCTCGGGCACCGTTGAAAACCGGGGGCCCAGCCCGCCGGCTCCCGTGAGTGTCCGACGTGCCCGGCGGCCGGAGGCGCCGACCGGCTCCGCGGAGCCGACGCCGGCAGCCGACCGCAGCGGGCGGCCGGCTCGGCGGGATCGGCGCGGGCGGCCGATCCCCGCGCGTTTGGCGGCGCACCGGCTCCACCGGGGCGGCGGCGGCCGACCCCGGCACGGTCCGGGGCCTACTGGTACTCGTTCTCCGGGCTCGGGATCTCGGTGATCGACTCGACCTCGATGTACGGCACGAGCGCCCCGTTGATCTCGTCCCGGCCCTGCTGGGGCGAGTACTCGCCGATGACCTCCACCCACTGGTCGGGTTCCAGGCCGGACGGGATCTCGCCGTCGAAGCCGATCTTCACCGGCCGCGCGTCGGCCGCGCAGCACGAGACGACCATGCGCGCCAGCTGCGGCTCGTCGCCGTCGTAGAGGATGAACCCGCGCAGCTGGATCCGGTGGCCTTCGAGCGTCTCGCCCTCGTCGAAGATCGCCCGCGCGGCGTAGTCGAGCAGGGTCAGCGGCACCGGGTCCACGTCGTCCGGGAGTTCGGGGTAGGTCGAGCGGTTCTCCTCAGCGCCCAGCACGGTGCCGGTCCGCTCGGCCTCGTAGGAGCCGAGCGCGTCAGGAGCCACCAAGAGCATCCCGATCACGGGCGCGAGGAGGAGCCACGCGACCTTCGGTTCGCCGTGGCCGTCGTGGCAGCCGTCGGCGTCGACCGCCTCCTGCTTGTCGCGCCAGGCGTTCCAGCCGGTGATCGCGGCGACCGCGACGAGGATGATCCCGGCCGGGACGATGAGCCAGAACGCGTAGGGCTTCACGTAGTTGAGGTACTCCCCCGTCCAGGCCAGGCGGAGCATGCCGCCGCCCACGAGAAGCAGGATGACCGCCTGCGCATCGCGTCTCACAGCCAGATCACTCCCATCAGGACGCTCGCCGCCACGGCCGCGCAGAACGCGGCCGGCGCGAAGCGGGCCGCGAAGCCGCGGCCGAAGGTCCCGGCCTGCATGGCCGCGAGTTTCACGTCGATGAACGGCCCGACGACCATGAACGCCAGCTTCGCGGTGGGCGAGAACTGCGTCAGCGAGGCGGCCACGAACGCGTCCGATTCGGAGCAGATCGAGACCAGCACCGCCAGGACCGCCAGCGCGAGGACCCCGAGGACGGGGTGCTCGGCGATCGGCGCGAGCCAGGTCTCGGGGACGAGCGTGTTGAGGCTCGCGGCGATGGCGGCGCCGATGACGAGGTAGCCGCCGGCGTGGAGGAAGTCGTGCCGGATCGCGGCCCAGAACGCGGCCCATCTGCCGTCGTCGTGGTGGCGGTGCTTGGGGAGGTTGAGCCATTCGGTCTTGCCGAGGCGGGCCCAGAGCCAGCCGATCGAGATGGCGGCGGCGAGCGAGGCGGTGACGCGGGCGGCGACCATCTCCGGGTCGCCGGGGAAGGCCACGAAGGTCGAGACGACGACGATCGGGTTGATCGCCGGGGAGGCGAGCATGAAGGTGAAGGCGGCGGCGGGGGCGACGCCGCGGCGGACGAGGGCCCCGGCGACGGGCACGGACGCGCATTCGCACGCGGGCAGGACGGCCCCGGCGACGCCGGCGGCGGGGACGGCCAGGACGGTGCGCTTGGGGACGACCTTGTGGAAGAAGCCGGCCGGGACGAACGCGGCGATCGCGGCGGAGAGGACGACGCCGAGGACGAGGAACGGGAAGGCCTGGACGCAGACGGCGACGAAGCGGGCGGCCCAGGCCTGAGCGACGGGGGCGGCGAAGATCTCGGTGAGGCCGGGCCGGGCGGTGAGGCCGAAGATGAGCAGGAGCGCGAGGGCCTCGATGGAGGTGAGCCCGCGCCGTCGCCGGGGCGCGGCGAGGGGCGGAGACTCCGAAGAGCTCTCTGGGCTGGCGAGGTCGGCGCTCACGCTGTCATTGTGCGGCATGGACCGCGGTGCGTGCACGTCCGCCTCTCCGTCTCACCCGGCGCACGCGGCGGCGCGGTCGGCATGGTTCGAGCAGGCGCCCGCTCAGCTCCGCCGCCCTCCGGCGGCTTCACCGCGCGGTGTCGGACGTGCGCATCCCTTACCTCTGCAGCTGGGAGCGTGCCAGGACTCATTACTCTGATGCGGTGCGTGTTCCCACCCTAGGTACCGACCCGAGCCGCGTCCCCGCCGCTTGCAGGGCCCTCTTGGCCCACCGGCGGTTCCAGATGCTGTCCATGTCGGTGATCGTCCTCAACGGGGCGGTGCTGGGCGCGATGACGTTCCCGGCCGCGGTGCGGTCGGCCGAGGAGTTCCTCCTCTGGGTCGACCACGTGTGCCTGGGGTTCTTCACGTTCGAGGTCGTGGCGGGGATCCTCTCGTTCGGGCGGCGGCCGTGGCGGTACTTCCGCGACGGGTGGAACATCTTCGACTTCGCGATCGTCGCGGCCTCGTTCCTGCCGGGGGTGCGGGAGAACGTGACGATCCTGCGGATGCTGCGGCTGGCGCGTGTGGTGCGGATCTTCCGGAACATGCCGTCGCTGCGGTTGATCCTGGTGGCGGCCGGGAAGGCGCTGCCGAAGTCGGCGGGCGTGTTCGCGTTGACCGGGCTGGTCATGTACCTGTGGGCGATGATCGGCTGGATCGCGTTCAGCGCTACCGACCCCCAGCACTTCGGCACGGTGGGCAGGGCCCTGCTGAACCTGTTCCAGCTGGTGGCGTTCGACGACATGGGCAACGTCATCCGCGACAGCATGGCCGAGAACGTGTGGACGCTGCCGTACTACATCGTGTTCATCCTGTTCGGCGCGTTCATCCTCGTGAACATCATGATCGGCGTGGTGCTGGCCTCGATGGAGGAGGCGCAGAAGCTCGACGACGAGGACGGCCAGGTGTCGGCCGACACGGCGCTGCTGCTGGAGCGGATCGACAGTCTTCAGGTCGCGGTCGACAAGCTGACCGCGAACCAGGAGCGGGCGCGCGAGTACACGCCGTTCCGGTGAACGGCGTGAGCCGACGCCCGCCGGCGCTGCGAGCTCAGGTCGCCACCGGGTTGGGCTCGGCTCCGCCGAAGCGGCGGTCGCGGCTGGCGTAGACCTCGCAGGCGTGCCAGAGGTGGCGGCGGTCGAAGTCCGGCCAGAGGACGTCGAGGTACACCATCTCGGCGTACGCCGACTGCCACGGCAGGAAGTTCGAGGTCCGCTGCTCCCCCGACGGGCGCAGGAACAGGTCCACGTCCGGCAGGTCGGGGTTGTAGAGGTAGCGGGCGAAGGTCTTCTCGGTGACGCGCTCGGGGTTGACCTTCCCGGCCTTCACGTCGCGGGCGAGGGCCGCGGCGGCGTCGGCGAGCTCGGCGCGGCCGCCGTAGTTCACGCAGAACTGGAGCGTGATCTTGTCGTTGTGCTTCGACATCTCCTCGGCCACTTCGAGTTCCTTGATGACGCTCTTCCACAGTCGGGGGCGGCGACCGGCCCAGCGGATGCGCACGCCCATGGCGTGGAGCTCGTCGCGGCGGCGGTGGATGACGTCGCGGTTGAAACCCATGAGCCAGCGGACCTCGTCGGGGCTGCGGCGCCAGTTCTCGGTCGAGAACGCGTAGGCCGAGAGGGTGCCGATGCCCATCTCGATGGCGCCTTCGATGGTGTCGAAGAGCGAGGCCTCGCCCATGGTGTGGCCTTCGGTGCGCTTGAGGCCGCGTTCCTTGGCCCAGCGGCCGTTGCCGTCCATGACGAGCGCCACGTGCCGCGGGACGAGCTCGCGCGGCAGCGCGGGCGGGGTCGCACCCGAGGGGTGCGGCTTGGGCGGCTCGTACGTGCGGCTCACTGGACCTCCAAGGCGGACAAGTCGTCGGCGGGGCCTCGATCGTAGACCGGTCGGAGCGGCGGTCGAGCGCACCTCCCGTGCGAAGGGGCGGCCGCGAACCGGTGATCCGCTCGGGTTCGCCTCGGCCTCAGGTCTGGTGCGGCACGTACTTCAGCGTCTTCAAGGGACGCTCCGAGTGCCACTGGAAGTGAGCGGCGATCAGGCCGGCCGCCTCGGTGCGCTGGCGGGGGTCGGCGGCGGTGGCGTTCGACCAGTCGCCCGCTTCGAGGGCCCGCATGAGTTCGAGCGACGCCGGGGCGGGCACCGTCGCGCCGCCCGGGCGGCAGTCGCCGCAGACCGCGCCGCCCGCCGCGACCGAGAACGCCCGGTGCGAGCCGGCCTTGCCGCAGCTCGCGCATTCGCTCAGCGACGGCGCCCACCCGGCGGACTTCATGCCGCGCAGCAGGTAGGAGTCCATGACGAGCACCGGCGGCAGGTCCGTCTCGGCCAGCGCCCGGAACGCGCCGAGCGTGAGCTGGAAGACGTCGAGGTCGGGCTGATGGTCTTCGGGGACGAGCCGCTCGGCGGCCTCGGCGATGACGCACGCGGCGGTGTACGCGGCCCAGTCGGAGCTGATCGCACCGCCGGAGAGGTGCAGGCCCACGGCCTGGGTGACGGTGTGGAGCTCGCTGCGACCCTCGATGAGCTGGAGGTCGACGTGGCTGAAGGGCGCCAGCCGTGCGCCGAACTTGGAGGAGGTGCGGCGCAGTCCCTTGGCCATGGCCCGGTAGCGGCCGCGCTGTCGGCCGAGGAGCGAGACGATCGCGTCGGCTTCGCCGAGTTTGAAGGTGCGCAGGACCACCGCGTCGTCGCGGAACAGCTTTCGAGTGCTCACCCCCACGTGGCAAGCCTAGCCGGAGGGCCCGACACCGCTAACTGGGTTGAGGCCCGACGCCGGGCTCGTTAGGCTCCGGCAGATGGAGATCCTCTCGGTGAACGTGGGCAGGCCTCGTGACAATCCCTGGAAGGACGCGCCGAAGACGTACATCGACAAGCGGCCGGTCGAGGGGCCGGTGCAGGTGACCGCTCCGGGGCCGAAGGGCGACGGGTCGGTCGGCCTCGCGGGTGACCGGGTCGGCGACGTGGAGCACCACGGCGGCACGGACCAGGCCGTGTACGTCTACGCGAGTGAGGACTACGGGCGTTTCGGCGCGTTGGTGGGCCGCGAGTTCGGTCCGGGCGCGTTCGGGGAGAACCTGACGACCGCCGGGTACGACGTCAACGGCGCGCGGATCGGCGAGCGGTGGGCGGGTCCGGGCGGGCTGGTGCTCGAGGTGACCGGGGCGCGGATCCCGTGCTCGACGTTCCGGGGCTGGATCGCCGAGCGCGGGTGGCTGAAGACGTTCACGCGGGAGGCGCGGCCGGGCCCGTACATGCGGGTGGTCGAGCCGGGCCATGTCGAGGCGGGGGCCGCGCTGGAGGTGGTCCACCGACCCGACCACGAGGTGACGGTCGCGCTGTTCTTCCGGGCCGCCATGGGCGAGTCCGAGCTCATCCCGGGGATCCTCGAAACACCCGGGCTGCCGCCGGGCGAGGCGGCGTTCCTCCGCGAGCGGTACAACGGCGGATGAACCGAACGACGCGAGCAGCGCCCCGGCCGTCAGGTCGGGGCGCTGCGTCGTTCAGGTCGAGGCGGGGGCGCACGGCGCTCCCCGTGCGTGAAGCGCTTCGGGGCCGCCGTGCTCAAACGGTTCGAGGGGCCTCGCGGCTCAGGCGGTCACGAGTTCGGGCTTGCGGAAGAAGCGGTTGGCGCTGGGGCTGAACATCAGGCCGGTGGCGAGGAGGACGGCGGCGATGTGGACGAGGCGGACCACGAAGAACGCGATCGCGAAGTCGCCGTCGCCGCCGACGGCGGACACGAGCGACGCCCCGTCGCGCAGCTGCATCGCCGCGGGCACGACCATCGCGGCGAGGCCGACGACCGAGAGCAGCACGGTGAGCGAGCCGCGGGCCCAGCGGCGCCCGCCGGCGAAGTTCGCCACGAGCACGAGCGCTCCGATGTAGATCACCGAGCGCACGCCGACGTTCATCCAGACACCGGCGTCGAGCCCCGAGTCCCGCGCGATCGCGCTGACGGCGAGCACGGTCTCGATCATGCCGGCCGCGATGGCGGTGGTCCACAGGAGCGCGGCGTGTTTGACGGTTTCAGGCTTTTCCATGGGGAAGACGGTAGGGCTGCGCGGCAGCGGAAGCCATCCTGTGAGCGCCACTGCCGGAGGTAGGGACGGCCCTACCTCGCGGCGCTTCCCGAACGACCCGGACCGCGCGGCTACCCGGCCGCGGCGAGGCGCTTGCGGCCGAGTCGGTCGGCGGCGCGGATCGGTTCGGGGAGCCGGTAGCGCGGGGCGAGCTCGAGCACGAGATCGCGGGCCGTCGCGAGGGTGCAGCGGTGGCCGACCGAGACGTAGACGGGCTTCACCTCGTCCTGGGTGCGCACGGCGCAGCCGACGGTCTCGCCGCTGGCGGTGATCGGGGTCCACTCGCCGCGGATCGGGCCGGGCGCGTCCACGGGGAGGTGCGGCGGGTTCTTCGCGACGCCGATCGCGGGCGCGTCGAGGACGACGCCGAGGTGGCAGGCCAGGCCGAAGCGGCGCGGGTGGGTGAGGCCGTAACCGTCGCAGACGTAGAGGTCGGGGGTCACCGTGAGCGCCTCGATCGCCTGGAGC
Organism: Glycomyces sp. TRM65418; assembly: GCF_019710475.1. GTDB lineage: Bacteria > Actinomycetota > Actinomycetes > Mycobacteriales > Micromonosporaceae > Glycomyces. The sequence goes on from NZ_JAJFAX010000001.1 coordinate 1,015,433, forward strand.
AGCAGGGGAAGCTCGCGGAAGGCGAGGAGGCCGGGAACGTACGGGAAGTCGGAGACGCCGTGGACGACGGCCTGGTCGAGCACCGTCAGGTCGTCGCGGCGCAGGACCACGGCGGTGGCGACGGCGGTTTCGCCGTCCTTGTCGTAGGCGATGTCGAGCCCGGCGACGGTCGAGACAGGACTGTCGTCGTCGGCGACGACCACGCACCCGGCCAACTCGGCCTGCATCGTCACCGCTTCGGCTTCGTCGCTGGGCAGACGGGCGTAAGCGGCTCGGGGATTGTCGTCAGTCACAACGAGAGCCTAACCAACGGGCGGGGCCGCGAATGCCGCCCCGACCGGAACGCGATCGGACCGGCGCGTCGCGGCCTCTCACGCCGACCGACGCGGTCCCGGGCTCGGTGCACGCCCAAGGAACCGCGCCGACGATGGGACGGATGCCGACGCCCGCCCGAGGACCGCCCTCGAGGGAACCGGCGGCCGGCCGGTTCGGTCAGCCCTCGCCGCCGAGGTCGAACGGGAAGTCGTCGGCGTCGACGTCGGCCGCCTCGGTCTCGAAGCTGCCGTCGCTCTCGGCCTCGTAGAAGATCTCGTCGACGCCGTCGCCGACGTCGAGATCGAGCGCCTCGTCCGGGACGAGGTCCTCGGCGACCGCTTCGGAGGGGTCCTCGTCGGGTCCGGCTTCGAGCGACGAGAAGAAGGCGTCGTCGAAATCGGCGCCGTCGTCGTCCGCGCCGCTGTAGAGGCCGGCACTGTCGTCGGTCATCGCGGCCTCCACGTCCCCTCGGTCGCCGCCTTCGGCTCCTCCTTCCACCATATTGCGCGGGTGCGACATCCGCATCGCCCTCGCGCGATCCGCTCCAGGCGAACAGCGGTTGCCCGCCGCCCCGCGGGGGTCCATCCTGACGGGATGAGCACCGGAGCGAACCGGGTCCTCGTCCTCGGCGGGACCGTCTACCTGTCACAGACCATCGCGCGCCTGGCCGTCGAACGCGGCCACCGCGTCACCGTCGCCGCCCGCGGCAGCAGCGGCGCACCCCCGCCGGGGGTCGAGTTCGTCCGCATCGACCGGACCACCGGCGAGGGATTCGACGCCCTGCGGGGCGGGGACTTCGACGCCGTGTTCGACGTCGCGCGCATTCCCGCGCAGGTCGGCCCGGTCCTCGACCTCCTCGCCGACCACGTCGGCCACTGGTCGTTCGTGTCCACGATCTCCGTCTACGCCGAGTTCGGCGCGGTGTCGGACACACTGCTGGAGCCGACCGCGGCCGACTCCGCCGACCCGGCCGTCGAGCGCTACGGCGCCAGCAAGGTCGCCTGCGAGCAGCTCGTGCGTGAGCGGCTGGGCGACCGGGCGCTCATCACCCGGCCCGGCCTCATCATCGGCCCCCGGGACCCGAACGACCGCATCGGCTACTGGCCGCTGCGCTTCGCCGAAGGCGGCGAGGTGCTCGCGCCCGGCGACCCTGAGCGACCGGTCCAGTGGATCGACGTCGAGGACTATGCGGCCTGGCTGCTCGACGCCGCCGGTCTGGCCGGCACCGATGCCGACGGCACCGGTCCCGACGGCGGCGCCGCCCTGACCGGGACGCTCGACGCGATCGGCCCGCCGGTCGGGATGGGCGCGTTCCTGGACGGGATCGCCGAAGCGCTCCTGGACATGGGCGTCATCGCGGAGCGGCCGACGCTGACCTGGGTGCCGCAGGAGTTCCTGGCGGAGCAGGGCGTCAACCCCTGGGCCGGGCCCGACTCGCTCGGCATGTGGGTGCCCTCGCCCGACTACGACGGCTTCCAGAGCCGCCCCTCGGACCCGGCGGTCGAGGCCGGACTGCGGCTCTCACCGCTGGGCGACACGATCGAGCGCTGGTGGCGCGCGAAGGCCGACGCGCCGAAGCTGGACTCCGGGCTGTCCCGCGAGAAGGAGGGGGCCGTGCTGGGGGCCTGGCACGACCGGGAGCGCCGGTTCACCGTGCCGGAGCGGCCGGAGGAGCCGGAGGACTCAGCGGCTTCGTGACGCGGACGATGCAGCGCGGCGGCCCCGCCCTCCGGCGGGGCCGCCGCGCTGTCGCTACTGCTGGGGCGGCTGCGGGCCGGGCGGCTCGGAGCCCGGCGGCTGCTCGCCGGGCGGAGCCTGGCCCGGTTGGCCCGGCTGCTGCCCGTAGGGCGGCTGGCCGTACGGCGGCTGGCCGGTGTACGGGCCCATGGCGGTCTCCTCCTTGCGGAAGAACTCGTTCGAGGCCGGGACCGCCAACAGGATGATGATGAGCAGGGAGCCGAGCGTCAGCGCGACCGCCACCGCCCACGACAGGGCGTTGAGCCAGCCGGGAGTCGCGTCCAGAAGGGACTGCGCCATCTCGTCCTGGTAGGGGTCGCCGGAGTTGACGCTCATGGCCGTCCCGATCTGGGACAGCAGCGTGTACGGTCCGCAGCAGACCAGCGCGATGCCCGAGAGGATCCAGCTGAGGATGCGGGCGGGCCGCTTGGCCTTGTTGTTCAGCAGTCCGAGCACGATGTAGAAGGCCGCGAAGACCACGAACGCCACGGCCACGAACACGAAGCCGACCGTCACCGCGTTCGAGATGTCCGACTCGGTGAGGCCCGAGGTGTCGTAGTTCGGGTCCCGCTGCAGCTCGGTCAACACCGCGTCGCTGACCGCCGACTGCACCGAGAACATGCCGAGGCCGGTGAGGATCAGCAGCGCCGCCGTGGCGAACTGGGTCCACACCGCGGCGGTGACGACGCCGGGCCGGGTCTTCGGCCCCTGCGACGGTGGCGGCTGTTGCGGGTACTGCGGCGCCGGCGGATAGGTCATGGGCGGCCTCCGATTCTCACTGTTGGATCTGGTCGGGCGAAACGGTCTCAGACCCCTCATCGTACGGAGTCCCCGGCGCCTCGCGCCACGTATCCTCAATGGCCGGAAGCCGCAGGACCGCCACCGCGCGGATGTCGAAGCGGGACTCCGGGAGACGGCGAACGCCCCGCCGGGACCGGCGGGGCGACGCGAGCGGCGCTCGACCGCGGGCGGGCGCCGATGCCGGCGATCGAGCGGGGCGGGCTTCAGACCTCGAGGTTCAAGCGGTAGCCGCGCTTGATGACGGTCTCCACGCAGGACCGGAGCTGGACGGCGTCGCGCAGACGCGTCACGGCCATCTCCACGGCGTGCCCGTCCGCGCCGCGCGGCAGGTGGCCCAGCAGCTCGGTGCGCGAGAGGACCTTGCCGTTCGCGGTGGCCAGGGCTCTTATGACGGCCATCGGCGCGGGCGGCAGCTGGAACGGCTCGTCGTCGAGCAGGACCATGTGCCCGCGCAGTTCGATCCGGTGGCCCGTGGCGAGCCGGAGCTTCCGCGAGCGCCGCGGCAGCGCCGAGGCCACGGTGCGCACCAGCGCGCCGAGCCGCGCCCGCTGCGGCTGGACCGACTCGACGCCGAGCCGCGTCAGCGGCGCGGCGGTGACGGGGCCGACCGAGACGGGGAGGACGCCGTTGTCCTCCGCCGAGGCCCGGAACGCCTCCAGCATGTCGGCGGCCTGGTCGCCCGCGATGCGCAGCAGCGCGTTCGCGGCCGGGGCCGAAGTGAAGGTGACCGCGTCGATCCGGCGGGCGCAGATCGCGTCCACGAGCCGCTGGACGGGCGTGATGTCGGTGGGCAGGGTCCAGCGGTAGACCGGGACGGGCACGGCCGCGCCGCCGCCGGCGCGGACGGTGCGGATGAAGTCCTCGGCCGGGTCGCCGTGGAGCTGGATCGCGACCCGCTGGCCGGAGACGCCGCGGTCGCGCAGGTGCTCGACGACTTCGTCGCCGGTCTCGCTGGGCGCGGTCCACTCCTCCGTGAGCCCGGCCGCGCGCACCGCGCCGAGGGCCTTGGGCCCGCGGCACAGGATCTTCGCGCGGCCCATCACCCGCAGGAGGTCCTCGCCCATGCCCCAGCCCTCGGCGGCTTCGAGCCAGCCGCGGAAGCCGATGCCGGTGGTCGCCACCACGAGGTCGGGGGCCTCGCGGATGAGCTCCACGGTGGCCGCGCGCAGCGCCTCGTCGTCCGGCAGCGGGACGATGCGCAGCGTCGGGGCGACCACCGTGCGGGCGCCGCGGCGCTCCAGGAGGGTCGCCAGCTCGTCGGCGCGCCGCTGCGCGGTGACGGCCACGGTGTAGCCGGTCAGCGGGGCGAGCGCCGACCGGGCTTCGGACTCGCGGATGGGGGCCCCGGCGCCGGCCATCAGGCGCCCGCTTTCACTTCCGAGACCGCGCCGACGCGGACCGCGCCGTCGACGACCTCGACGGCGAAGACCTCCAGCGCCACGGTCTCGTCGTCGAGGCAGACGCCGCTCTTCAGGGAGAACGCCTGCTTGAGCAGCGGGCTGGTGACGACCGGCTCGCCGCCGCGGTCGCCGACGATGCCGCGGCTGATGACGTTGGCGCGCATGAACGGGTCGCGGTTGGACACGGCGTACAGGCTGTCGTCGTGGAGGCGGAAGACGGCGACCTGGGTGCCGTCCCCGAGCAGGGCCGCGGCGCCGCGGCCTGGGATGAGCAGGTCGAAGTCGCAGATGGATTCGAAACGAGGCTCGGTCATCGCTACTTCCCTTCTGAACGGAGCGTGACGGGAATGCCGAGGGCGACCGGCGCGGCGTGCGAGCGGGCGGTCGTCCCGGCCGGGAACTTCTGGCCGCGGACGGTCTCGAACTCGATCGACGGGTCGGGGGTCTCCGGCGCGTTCACGAAGGACACGAAGCGCTGGAGCTTCTCGGGGTCGTCGATGACGCCCTTCCACTCGTCGGCGTAGTTCTCGACGTGCTTCTCCATGAGGGCGTCGAGTTCGGCGCAGATGCCGAGCCGGTCGTCCACGATGACCTCGCGGAGGTAGTCGATGCCGCCTTCGAGGCCCTCGACCCACTTGGAGGTGCGCTGGAGCCGGTCGGCGGTGGAGATGTAGAACATGAGGAACCGGTCGATCGTGCGCACCAGCGTCTCGGTGTCCACGTCGGACAGGAGCAGGTCGGCGTGGCGCGGCGTGAAACCGCCGTTGCCGCCGACGTACAGGTTCCAGCCGTGCTCGGTGGCGATGACGCCGAAGTCCTTGCCGCGGGCCTCGGCGCATTCGCGCGCGCAGCCGGAGACGGCGGACTTGAGCTTGTGGGGGCTGCGCAGGCCCCGGTAGCGCAGTTCCAGGTCGATGGCCATCTTCACCGAGTCCTGGACGCCGTAGCGGCACCAGTCGGTGCCGACGCAGGACTTCACGGTACGCAGGGCCTTGCCGTAGGCGTGCCCGGACTCGAAGCCGGCGTCCACGAGCTTGCGCCAGATCTTCGGCAGGTCCTCCACGCGGGCGCCGAACATGTCGATGCGCTGGCCGCCGGTGATCTTGGTGTAGAGATCGAACTCCTTGGCGACCTCGCCGATGACGATGAGCTTCTCCGGGGTGATCTCGCCGCCGGGGATGCGCGGGACCACCGAGTAGGTGCCGTTGCGCTGCAGGTTCGCCAGGAAGTGGTCGTTGGTGTCCTGGAGGGCGGCCTGCTCGCCTTCGAGGATGTGCCCGTTCGAGAGGCTCGCGAGGATCGAGGCGACGGTGGGCTTGCACAGGTCGCAGCCGACGCCGGCGCCGTAGCGGGCGATGAGCTCGGAGAACGTCGTGATGCCGGTGACCTTGACGATGTCGAACAGCTCGGCCCGGGACTGGGCGAAGTGCTCGCACACGGCCTTGGAGACCTCGACGCCGCCCTCGGTGAGGAGCTGCTTGAGCATCGGGATGCACGAGCCGCACGAGGTGCCGGCCTTGGTGCAGGCCTTGAGTTCGGCGACGTCGTGGCAGCCCTCGTGGATGGCGCCCATGATCTCGCCCTTGGTGACGGCGTTGCACGAGCACACCTGCGCGCCCTCGGGCAGCGCCGCGTCCACTTCGCCGCCCGAGAGCAGGTCGGCGAGCGCGCCGGGGACCTTCCCGCCGACGCTGGCGCGCAGCAGCGGGTAGGGCTCGGCGTTGCCGACGAGCATCCCGCCGAGGAGGGTCGTGGCGTCGTCGGAGAGGACGAGCTTGGCGTAGGTGCCGTTCACCGGGTCCAGGTAGGTGGTGGCGAGCGGCCCGTCGAACGCGCCGAACTGGGCGACGTCGACGCCGAGGAGCTTGAGCTTGGTCGACATGTCCGCGCCCGGGAAGGTGGCCTCGCCGCCGGCGAGCCGGTCGGCGACGACCTCGGCCATCGAGTAGCCGGGGGCGACGAGCCCGTAGCACATGCCCTCCATCGCGGCGACCTCGCCGATGGCGTACACGTCGGGGTCGGAGGTCTGGCAGGACAGGTCGGTGAGGATGCCGCCGCGTTCGCCGACCTCGATGCCGCAGTCGCGGGCGAGCTGGTCGCGGGGGCGCACGCCCGCCGCGAAGACGATCAGGTCGGTGTCGAAGGCGACGCCGTCGCGGTTGGTCTCCATGCGCAGGCGGCCGTCGACCGCCTCGATCCTGGAGCCGCCGGTGCCGCAGTCGACCTTGATGCCGAGTTTCTCGATGTGCTGCTTGAGGATGCCGCCGCCGGCCTCGTCGAGCTGGCGGGCCATGAGCCACGGCGCGAACTCGACGATCTGGGTCTCCAGGCCGAGGAGCTTCAGCGCGTTCGCCGCTTCGAGGCCGAGCAGGCCGCCGCCGATGACGACGCCGTGGCGGCGTCCCTCGGCGTGGGCCTTGATCGACTCGAGGTCCTCGATGGTGCGGTAGACGAACACGCCGTCGAGGTCCGCGCCCTCCATCGGCGGCACGAACGCGTACGAGCCGGTGGCGAACACGAGCTTGTCGTAGGGGTACTCGCCGGACTCGGAGCGCACCGCCTTCGCGTCGCGGTCGACGGCGACCGCGGGCTCGCCGAGCCGGACCTCCACACCGGGCAGGTCCGAGGCGAGCGAGAGCTCCTCGGCGCTCACCCCGTCGAAGAACGCCGACAGGCGCACCCGGTCGTAGGCCGGGCGCGGCTCCTCGCACAGGACCGTGACGTCCCAGGACGGGTCGCGCTGGGTGACCGCCTCCAGGAACCGGCGGCCGACCATGCCGTCGCCGATGACTACCAAACGCTTGCTCATCGCGCTGACACCTCATTCAATTGCGCAGTGCCCATCTTCTCGGCGGCCCGGCCGATGCCAGCGACAGTGCTGTTCAACCATTTGCAGAGTCCAGCGACGTCCTCGGCACACGTGCCGCAGCCGGTCGAGGCCTGCGTCGCCTCCGACAGGGCCTCAGGCGTCCGCGCCCCGTTGAGGAACGCGGAGCCGAGCTCCTTCTTCGTGACGTTGTTGCAGCGGCAGACCACGACCTCGTCGGGCATGGACGCCGGGGTATCGGGGGCCACCGACACGGATTCGCCGGGGCGGCCCATCAGGAGGGTGCGGCGGTCGTGCGGCACCGGGTCGCCGGTGTCGAACAGCTGGACCACCTGGCCGACCATGGGGTTGTCGCCGAGCATGACCGCGCCCGCGAGGCGGCCCTCGGCGTCGATGACCAGGCGGGCGTAGGTGCCGCGGGCGGGATCGGCGAAGGAGACGACCTCGTCCCCTTCGACCTCGCCCATCGCGGCCAGGTCGATGCCGGAGGCCTTGAGGCGGGTCACCAGGCGCGAGCCCTCGTAGGCCGCGTCCGGGTTCACGCCGGAGAGGAGGTCGACGACCACGTCGGCCTGCTCCCAGGCGGGGCCGACCAGGCCGTAGGGGACGCCGCGGTGCTCGGCGCAGTCGCCCACGGCGAACACGTCCGGGTGGGAGGTGCGGCACTGGTCGTCGATGATCACGGCCTTGCCGCAGTCGATCCCCATGGCGCGGGCCAGGTCCGCGTTGGGGCGGATGCCGCAGGAGACGACCATGAGCTGCCCGGATACGGTGCGGCCGTCGGCCAGCACGAGGGTCAGGCCGTCGTCGCCGTGGATGACGCGCGTGGTCTGTGCATCCACAATGGACTCGACGCCGACCTCGGCGTACGCGTCGGCGAGGACCTTCGCGCCCAAGGGGTCGAGCTGGCGGTCCATGAGGTGCCCGGCGGCGTGCACCACCGTGACGTCCATGCCGCGCTTGGCGAGGCCGCGGGCGGCCTCGAGGCCGAGCAGGCCCCCGCCGAGCACGATCGCGCTGGCGCGGTTGGCGGCCTCGGTGAGGATGTTCCGGGCGTCGTCGATGGTGCGCAGGACGTACGCGCCGGTGGGCAGCGGCGCCAGGCCGGGGATCGGCGGGACGAACGCTTCGGCGCCGGTCGCGAGGACGAGCTTGTCGAAGGCGACCCCGTTCACGGTCTTCGCTTCGAGATCGACGTGCTCGACGGCCTCGCCGAGGCGCAGTTCGACGTGCTCGGGCGGGACCGGCAGGGCGATCTCGGTCTCGGACTGCTTGCCGGCGATCATGCTCGAGAGCAGGATGCGGTTGTAGGCGGCCTCGGACTCCGCTCCGAACACGGTGACCTCGACGCCGCGGCGCCCGAGTTCGCGGGCGATGCGGGCCCCGGCCATGCCGTAACCGACGATGGCGACCTTCACGCGCTGGACCTCCCGGTGCTGGACTGACGGCGATAGCGGCGGCGGGCCGGGAACCGGTGCTCCCGCCTGCCGCGCGCTGTCGTGGCGACGACGCTGTCAGTCCGCGACTGGCCTCTAGGTTCGCCCGGGGCTGTTACGCGATCGAGCGGTGAATGTTTCGCGTGTGCTAAGTAGTCCGCACGCTTCGGCCGCTGCGACTGGACAGCTCGTGCACGCGACCGGACTGGGGGTAGCCGTCCGACCGGGAGGGCTCTACAGTGAACGGCACCGAAATCAGCTGGTTTCGATGCTAGGGAGCGCTATGTCAGAGAATCATCCGTTCGAGTTGCCCGTGTTCTATCTGCCGTATCCGGCCCGACTCAATCCGCACGTCGAGGGGGCGCGCGTCCACGCCCGCGTCTGGGCGAAGGAGATGGGGATGCTGGACGCCCCGTCGGCGAGCGGCGGCGTCATCTGGGACGAGGCCGAGCTCGACCGCCACGACTACGGCCTGCTGTGCGCCTACACGCACCCCGACTGCGACGCGCCCGCGCTCGACCTCGTCACCGACTGGTACGTGTGGGTGTTCTTCTTCGACGACCACTTCCTCGACGCGTTCAAGCGCACCCGGGACACCAAGGGCGCCAAGGCGTACCTCGACCGCATCCCGCTGTTCATGCCGCTCGGCCTCGGCGAGACGCCCGAACCGGAGAACCCCGTCGAGCTGGGGCTCGTGGACCTGTGGCGGCGCACCGCGCCGTCCATGTCGATGGGGTGGCGCAAACGCTTCCTCGAGAGCACGGTCAACCTGCTGTTCGAGTCGCTGTGGGAGCTCGCGAACATCAAGTCCGACCGGGTCGCCAACCCGATCGAGTACATCGAGATGCGCCGCAAGGTCGGCGGCGCGCCCTGGTCGGCGGGCCTGGTCGAGTACGCCGTCGGCGCCGAGGTGCCCGACGCGGTCGCGGCCTCCCGGCCCCTGAAGGTCCTGCGCGACACGTTCTCGGACGCCGTCCACCTGCGCAACGACCTGTTCTCCTACGAGCGGGAGGTCCGCAACGAGGGCGAGAACGCCAACGCCGTCCTGGTCTTCGAGCGCTTCTTCGGCATGGAGACCCAGCGCGCGGCCGAGCTCGTCAACGACATCCTCACCTCCCGGCTGCACCAGTTCGAGAGCACCGCGATCACCGAGATCCCGGTGCTGTGCGCGGCCGAGGGCGTCACGCCGGCCGAGCAGACCGCGATCGCGCTGTACGCCAAGGGGCTCCAGGACTGGCAGGCCGGCGGCCACGAGTGGCACATGCGCTCCAGCCGCTACATGAACGACGCGGCCGAGCGGGTCCTCGGCGGCCCCAACGGCATCGGGACCTCGGCGGCGCGCATCGCCGCCTCGGGCCTCAAGCAGCACATCAGGACGCCGTTCAAGAAGGTCGGGCCGGTGGACCTGCCGGCGTTCCACCGGCCGTTCGCGCTCCAGCTCAACCCGCACCTCGAGGCCGCCCGGCGCCACGGCCTCGACTGGGCCGAGCGGATGGGGTTCCTGGCGCCCGACCCGGCGCTGCCGGGGTCGGGGGTGTGGAACCGGCGCCAGTTCATCGGCATGGACCTGGCCGTCTGCTCGGCCGGGATCGACCCCGACGGCACCCGGGAGGAGCTCGAAGCGTCCGCGGACTGGCTCGCGTGGGGCACCTACGGAGACGACTTCTACCCGGCGGCGTTCGGGCGCGGCCGCGACCTGAGCGCCGCGATCGCGCAGCACCGCAGGCTCCTGGAGTTCATGCCGCTGGACCTCGGCGCGACGCCCGCGCCCGTGAACCCGCTGGAGCGCGGGCTCGGCGACCTGTGGCGGCGCACCGCCGCGGGCTTCGACGAGCAGGCCCGGGGCGAGTTCAAGTCGGCTGTGGAGGCCATGCTCGAGGGCTGGCTGTGGGAGCTGCACACCGAGGGGCAGAACCGGGTGCCGGACCCGGTCGACTACGTCGAGATGCGGCGCGACGCGTTCGGGTCGGACCTGACGATGTCGCTCGCGCGGCTGCGGGCGGGGCGGCGGGTGCCCGACGCGGTCTGGAGGTCCCGGCCGCTGCTGGCCATGGAGGCCGCGGCGATGGACCACGTGTGCCTGCTCAACGACGTCTGCTCGTACCACAAGGAGATCGAGTACGAGGGGCAGCTCGTCAACGGCGTCGTCGTGATCGAGGAGTACCTCGGGGTCGAGCGGGACGAGGCGGTGACCGTCGCCGCGGCACTCGCGAACGCCCGCCTGGAGCAGTTCGAACTGGTGGAGCGGACGGAGCTGCCGGGCCTGGTCGAGGAGTCCGGGCTCGACCGGGCGGCCCAGGAGGCCCTGGGCGCCTATGTGGAGGATCTCAAGAACTGGATCGCGGCGATCCAGAACTGGCACCTGGACGGCACGGACCGGTACCGCGAGGAGACGCTGCGGCGACTGGCGGACGTCGGGCCGGGATCGGCGAGCGCGTACGGCGTCGGCCGGTTCCTGGAGACCGGCGGGTCCGAGGCCGTTGGACCCGAGGTCGGCGGATCCGGGGCCGGGCAGCCCGAAGCCGTCGCGCGCGAGGCCGACGCCGCGGGCGAGACGGCGGCGGCCGAGGACTCGGCGCTGAGCCGGGCCCTGCGGCCGCCGTCGTGGCGGACCTATCTCGCGGCGCGACCTGAGAACGCCGCGCCGGCGGACGTGGCCATGCCGAACGCGAATATCGCGGCCATCATGCGGCGCTTAGTCGGTTCGTCGTCGTCCGCTTCCTGCGCGGGAGGGGCGGCGGCCTCCTCCACCGCGAGGGCCTCGGGCAGCGGCCCGGGGTCCCGCGGCGGATCGGGGGCCTCGCTCGGTTCCGGCTCCTCCGCCGCGCGCGAGGCCGGCGGCGGGGCAGGGGGTGCCGGAGCGGGCGGCGCGGGGCTCTCGGATTCCCAGGGCTCGGGCTCGGGCTCGGGCGCGGGTGCGGGCGGCTCGGGCGCGGGTGCGGGCGGCTCGGGTGCGGGCGGCTCAGGCGCGGGCGGCGCCGGCGGTTCGGGGCTCGGCGGGGCAGGAGGGCTCGGAGGCGCGGGCGGGCTCGGCGGTTCCGGCGGACGGGGCGGTTCCGGAGGGTTCGGTGGACGCGGCGGCTCCGGCGGTTCGGGGGGCTCGGGCGGGTTCGGCGGACGGGGCGGTTCCGGGGGATCGGGATAGCCCGGATATGTCGGGTAGTCGGGATAGTCCGGGTAGCCCGGGCGGGCGGGGCCCCGCTCGGCCTCCGCCTGTGACACCGGCTCGTCGCCCCCGCCGTCGAAGGCCAGGGCGAGCGCGGGCAGCACGGTGAGCGTCACGGCCGCGATGACCAGGGCGATGAGACGCCTCATGAGGCCTCCGTACCCGTTTCTGATTGATCACTATGATTCACACTGAATATTCTGCTTTATGGGGTTTGGTGAGTTCAATGGCCATTTGGTGGCAAGGATTGCTGTTCGCACTCGTGGTGGTCGCTGGGGCCAGCGTGGTGGTGGCGCTGCTGCAGAAGTTCGCGCCGCCGACGGCGCGAGGACACAACAATGAACTCGGCACGACGCTGTTCGAGCTGCTCACGGTCCTGTACGCGATCGTGCTGGCGTTCGTGCTCATCACGGCGTGGGAGAACAAGAACGAAGCGGGCCACGTGACCTTCAAGGAGGCGAACGAGCTGGTCGACGTCTACTGGTCGGCCGCGGCCTTCGAGCCCGCGCAGCGGGACGAGGTGCGGGCGGCGGTGCGGGCTTACACGAACGAGGTCATCGAGGAGGAGTGGCCCGCGATGCGAGAGCAGGATCCGGTCTCGTCGGAGGGCCTGCTGCTGCTGGACGCGATCCGGGCGCCGATCGCGGCCGTGCAGGCCGACGAGGACGCGGTCCAGGCGCGGCTTGACACCACGCGCGACGGGATCCTGGCGGTGTCGGAATACCGCACCGACCGGCTGTTCCAGGCGCAGCGGGGGCTGGGCCCGGTCATGTGGACGGTGCTGGTGCCGGGGGCGCTCCTGGTGTTCGCGGTCATGCTCACGCTCGGCACGCCGACCCGGAAGTACCAGTTCGTGCTCGTGGGGCTCATCTCCGGCATGGTGGCGCTCATGCTGTTCGCCGCCTACCAGCTCGAGTTCCCGTTCAGCCGCGGCGGGGCCACCGGGCCGACGGCCTACCAGACGGCGGTCGAGCGCTTCGACGCGATTGACGAGCTCTATACGCGTTTATGACACGTATGAGTGAATTGATGCCACAAAAGGTTTTTATCCAGTTAGCATCTATATCGAGCCTTAACCGCCTCAACGTGAGGAAATGTGCACATGACCGATTCCGCCGTCGAAAGCACTCCGGCCGTCCCTTCGCAGACGTCGAACGGACAGCAACCGCAGACCAGCCTCAGCACCGCCGCCGCTCGCAACCTCGCCAGCACCACCAAGTCCGCTCCGCAGATGCAGGAGATCACCTCTCGGTGGCTCCTGAAGATCCTGCCGTGGGTGCAGACCCAGGGCGGCGCGTTCCGGGTCAACCGGCGGCTGACGCACACCGTCGGCGACGGTCGCGTGGAGTTCACCAATGAAGGGGACGACGTCCGCGTCATCCCCACTGAACTCGGCGAGATCGCGCACCTGCGCGGCATCGACGACGAAGCGGTCCTGAGCGCGCTCGCCGACCGCTTCGAGCAGCGCGAGGTCGGCGCCGGGGAGCACCTGGCCCAGCGGGGCCGGCCGATCGACGGCCTGCACCTCATCGCGCACGGCCGCGTCGAGCAGTTCGGTTCGGGCCCCTTCGGCGACCAGTCCTCGCTCGGCCTCATGGTCGACGGCGACCACTTCGGCGACGAGATCCTCACCGAGGACGGACCGGTGTGGGACCACGACGTCATCGCGGCGACCCCGGCCATCGTGCTCACCCTCCCGGCGTCCGCGGTCGCCGAACTCGTGGAGCGGATCCCGGTGCTGGCCCGGCACCTCGAGCAGTTCCGGGCGAACCGCTCCGCCAAGACGAACAAGCACGGCGAGTCGGCGATCGACATCGCGGCGGGCCACACCGGCGAGCCGGACCTGCCGCGCACGTTCGTGGACTACGAGCTCAAGCCGCGCGAGTACGAGCTGTCGGTGGCGCAGACCGTGCTGCGCGTCCACACGCGCGTCGCGGACCTGTACAACAAGCCGATGAACCAGATGGAGCAGCAGCTGCGGCTCACCGTGGAAGCCCTGCGCGAGCAGCAGGAGGAGCAGATGGTGAACAACCGCGAGTTCGGGCTCCTGCACAACGCGTCGCTCGACCAGCGCATCCCCACCCGTTCGGGCCCGCCGACCCCGGACGACATGGACGAGCTGATCAGCCGCCGCCGCAAGCCCGAGTACCTGCTCGCCCACCCGAAGGCGATCGCCGCGCTCGGCCGCGAGTGCACCAAGCGGGGCATCTACCCGAACACGGTGGACTTCCACGGGCACCACATCCCGGCGTGGCGCGGGATCCCGATCCTGCCGTGCAACAAGATCCCGATCACCTCGGCGAACACCACGTCGATCCTCTGCATGCGCACCGGCGAGGAGGAGCAGGGCGTCGTCGGCCTGCACCAGACCGGCCTGCCCGACGAGTACGAGCCCGGCCTCTCGGTGCGCTTCATGGGCATCGACGAGAAGGCGGTCATGTCCTACCTCGTCAGCGCCTATTTCTCCGTGGCGGTCCTGGTCCCCGACGCGCTCGGCATCCTCGAGCACGTCGAGATCGGACGCTGAGCAGCCCCGGGCGGCCGCACCGCGCACCACCGCGGCCGCCCGGGCCCCCGCCCGTGTCCGAGCACGGCGCTTCGAGAGCACAGTTGACGAGAGTGTCGAACGTCGCGAAGCGGCACCGCCGCTTCGCGACGCCGTCCGGAGACCGAGCACCGCAGACCCCATCGAGCCGGAGCGCCGCGTTCCGCCACCGCCCAGGGAGGCCCCATGACCGTCCTGACCGACCGCCACCGTGCCAGCAAGTACCGCGCCGAACGCGAGGCCATCGACGACGGACTGCGCGCGGCCGCCGGCAGGCTGCCGGGCCCCGCGGCCCGCATCGCGGCCTACCACTTCGGCTGGACCGACACCGCGGGCGAACCCGTCGAGGCCAACTCCGGCAAGGCCCTCCGGCCGCTGCTGACGCTGCTGGCAGCCAAGGCGATCGACGACGAGGCCTGGCGGCAGGCCGTCCCCGCCGCCGTGGCCGTCGAGATGATCCACAACTTCTCCCTCATCCACGACGACATCATCGACCGCGACAGCCTCCGGCGGCACCGGCCGACCGCCTGGAAGGTCTACGGCGTCAACGACGCGATCCTGGTCGGCGACGCCCTGCACGCGCTCGCGTTCGAGATCATCGCCGAAGCCGGCGGCGACCGGGCCGCGGTGGGGGCGGGCGTGCTCGCGCAGACGGTGCGGTCCCTCATCGAAGGGCAGCTGGCGGACACGCGTTTCGAGACCCGCGACCGCGTCGAGCTCGACGAGTGCGTGGCGATGTCCGAGGCGAAGACCGCCTCGCTCATGGGCTGCGCCACGGCCCTCGGGGCCCTCTTCGGCGGCGGCACCCGCGAGCAGGTGGACGCGCTGCGGGACTTCGGATTCCGCCTGGGTCTCGCCTTCCAGCACGTGGACGACCTGCTCGGGATCTGGGGTGACCCCGCGGTCACCGGCAAGGCCGTGTACTCGGACCTGCGCAACCGCAAGAAGTCGCTGCCGGTGACGGCGGCGCTGGGATCCGGCCACGCCGACGCGCCCGAACTCGCCGAGCTCTACAACGCCACCGGCCAGCTCACCGAGGCCGAACTGCGCCGGGCCGCCGATCTGGTGGAGGCGTGCGGTGGACGGCACGCGAGCCGCCGATCGGCCGAGACGCTCACCGAGGCGGCCACCGGCAGCCTCGCCGCGGCCGGGCTGCGGCCCGAGGTGGTGGCCGAGCTGACGGGCCTGGCCGCGAGCACGGTCGACAGGGCCAATTTATGGCGCAGGAGCAACGGCGAGACAGTGGATCGCAGGACCGCGAACCGCCCCGAGAGCACCCGCCTCCGGCCGGCCGGCCCCCCCGGGGTCAGCGGGCGAGCGCGGCCCGGCGCGTGCTGCTGCCCGCGCCGCGGTCGTTCTGCGCCGGGGTGGAACGGGCGATCGAGATCGTCGAGCGGCTCCTGGAGCAGCACGGGCCGCCGGTGTACGTGCGCAACCAAATAGTCCACAATGCACACGTGGTGGCCGACCTGGAGTCGCGGGGCGCGGTGTTCGTCAGCGAGCTCGACGAGGTGCCCGAGCAGGCGCTGGTGGTGTTCAGCGCCCACGGGGTGGCCCCGGCGGTGGAGCAGGAGGCGGCCGAACGCGGACTCGACGCGGTGGACGCGACGTGCCCGCTGGTGGCGAAGGTCCACGCGGAGGCCAAGCGCGCCGCCGACGCCGGCGACACGGTGATCTTGATCGGACACGAGGGCCACGAGGAGGTCGTGGGGACGATGGGCATCGCCCCGGGGCGGACCCTCCTGATCGAATCGGCGGACGAGGTCCCGGATCTGCGGGTGGAGAACCGGGACAAGATCACGTACCTGAGCCAGACCACGCTCGCGGTGCCCGAGGTCGAGGCGATCGCCGCAGCGCTGAAGCGGCGCTTCCCGATGATCAAGGGCCAGGGCGCGGACGACATCTGCTACGCGACGACGAACCGCCAGGCGGCCGTGGCGGCCGTGGTCGACGAGGCGGACCTGGTGCTGGTCGTGGGTTCGGCCAACTCGAGCAACAGCACTCGGCTCGTGGAACTGGCCCGGAACGCCGGGGTGGAGGCCCACTTGATCGAGAACGCCGGCGCCATGCGCGCCGCTTGGCTGGCGAACGCGAGGACCGTCGCCGTGACGGCGGGGGCCTCGGCACCGCCGAGGCTGGTGGACGAGGTGGTCGCCGCGATCGCGGCGGAGGGCCCGATCGAGGTGGTCGAGCGGCGTATCGCCGAGGAGACGCAGGAATTCCTGCTGCCGCAGCGGCTTCGCAACTGCGGCTAGGCCCCGCACAACCACCGGGCGCGCCCGCCGCACGTCACGTGACGAGGCCGCTCGATGGCATGCCGGCCTACATGGCACGCACTGCCGTGAAGATCTCCGACCAACTCGGCCCCAGGCTGCGCCATGCGGTTGCGCGACGCGGGATGACCGTTTCAGAGCTCACCAGGAAGCGATCGAGTCGCATCTCGGAGGCGTCTCATGGCCGCGCGAGCGGGCCACAGCGGTCGAAGCGACGCTCAGCACGCGTTGAGGAGCTCCTTCGCGATGAGCGGGGCCGGGGCGCATGAGTCGCATCGCTCGTCCGAAGCACTGCGCGCACTTCGACATCGAGCCGTCGTAATGCCCGGCCGCGCACAGCGCGGCCGGGCTTCTGGTTTCCCGGTGCGGCTCAGGGGTTGTGGAACTCGACCTCGGGCCAGGCCTCGTCGGGGCCGTCGAGGATCGGGCGGTCGTCGCCTCGCAGGTGCTCGTCGACGAACGCGGTGAGGTAGGCGCGGGACAGGTCGTCGGCGCGGAAGCCGTCGAGTTCGAACTCGTTGAGTCCGGCCTGCTCGGCGAGCGGCCCGAGGTCGGTCATCGAGCTGTGGCCGGTGCCGTCCACGGTGATCCAGCGCTTCCAGCCGTCCAGGTGCTTCCACGCCTTGGTCCAGGTCTTGTCGGCGCCGGGCCGGCCGTGGTCTTCGGCGCCGATCATCATGAACGGCCGGTCGAACTTGTGCCGGTCGAGGGCGAAGAACGTGCCGTCCAGGTTGAAGCCGGCGTCGAAGCGGTCGTCGGCGGCCATGACGCGATGGCTGCTCGCGCCGCCGATCGAGTGGCCGCCCACGGCGATGCGGTCCTCGTCGATGACGCCGCCGTCCTCCCACGCGGCGTCGTCGCCGGTGAGTTCGTCGAGCACGAACGAGAGGTCCTCGGCGCGGTTCGGCACCAGCGCGTCCGCGTCGAGGTCCTCGGTGCAGGTGAGGCATTCGGTGGTGCGCCCGTCGGGGAAGCTGATCGGGGCCTCGTAGGCGTGCCCGACGGCGGCGACGGCGTAGCCGTGGCTGGCGAGTTCTTCGGCGATGCCGGTGAGGGTCGCGCGCGGGAACGAGAACCCGGGCGAGAGCATCACGAGCGGCAGGGTCCCGTCGTCGGCGAGCGGTTCGGCCCCGGTGATCGCGTTCGTCTCGACGGAGGCGATCAGGTCGCCGGGGACCTGCAGTTGGGCGCCGAAGAGCGCGCCCTCGTCGGCGGTCATGTACGGGGCGGTCGCGCCGTCGGTCTCGTCGGTCGGGTACCACATGGTGACCATGAGTTCGCGGTCTCGTTCGGGGACCCACACGTCGGCGCGGGCCTCGTCCACGAGATGGAGCTGCGTGGTGCCGACGGCGTGCTCGCCGCCCGGTGCGGGGATCGCCAGCGCCGCCGCGGGTTCCGGCGCGTCCGCCGGTTCGGTGGCCTGGGCCGTGGCGCTGTGGAGGGTGAAGACGCCCGCGCTTGCGGCGACGGCCGCGGCGGTCGCCCCGAGGAGGGCGGTTCGCATTGAGCGTTGCAAGGTGCTTCCTAACGGTGGAGGGTCCGGTGCGGCCCGCTTCGGGGCCGCTCCTCCACCGTAGGTTCGCAGGGTCCTTGTCGCCCTGGGCAATTCGACCGGCGTGGGTCGGCCGTTCGACGGATCTTTCGGCCCGGTCGACCCTGACGGACGTTAAGGCCTCGCGGCGGGCGCGATCTTGACGGCGCAGACCTTGAACTCGGGCATGCGGCTGATCGGGTCGAGCACGTCCGAGACGGCGGCGTTGGCGTTGGCCGCGCCGGGGAAGTGGAACGGGCTGAAGACGGTGTCGGGCCGGATGTCGGCGGTGAGCCGCGCCGGTGCGGTGTAGGAGCCGCGCCGGGAGGTGATGCGGACCCAGTCGCCTTCGCCGATGCCGTGGCGCACGGCGGTGTCGGGGTGGATCTGGAGGAACTGCTCGCTGTCGGGGGTGCCGCCGAGGGATTCGATGAGGCGGGTCTGCGCGCCGGACTGGTACTGGGTGAGGACGCGGCCCGTGGTGAGGTACAGCGGGTAGACGTTGTCGCGGCGTTCGGCGGGGTGTCGGTGGTCGACGGCGACGAACTTGGCCTTGCCGTCCGGGGTGTTGAACGTGAAGTCGGCGAACATGCGCGGGGTGCCGTCGTGGTCGGGGCTCGGGACGGGCCACTGGAAGGTGCGTGCTTCAAGGCGCTCATAGGAGACGCCGGAGTAGTCGGCCTTGCCGCCGGCGGAGGCGCGGCCGAGTTCCTCGAAGATCGACGCGGGGTCGGTGGAGTAGGCGCCGGGGGCGTCGAGGCGGTCGGCCAGTTCCTTCATGATCCACAGGTCGGAGTGGACGCCGTCGGGGGCGTCTCGGAGGGACCGGCGGCGGATGATGCGGCCTTCGAGGTCGGTCATGGTGCCGTCCTCTTCGGCCCATTGGGTGACGGGGAGGACCACTTCGGCGAGCTGGGCGGTCTCGGAGAGGACGAAGTCGAACGAGACGAGGCAGTCGAGGGCTTTGAGGCGGTCGGCGACGCGTGCGGCGCGGGGGGCCGAGACGATCGGGTTGGAGCCGAGCACGAAGAGCATCTTGACGTCGTCGCCGCATTTGCGGAGCAGTTCGACCGCGGAGACGCCGGCGCCGGGGAGGGTCTCGGGGGCGACGCCCCACACCTTCGCGACGTGTTCGCGGGCGGCCGGGTCGGTGATCGAGCGGTAGCCGGGGAGCTGGTCGGCCTTCTGGCCGTGCTCGCGGCCGCCTTGGCCGTTGCCTTGGCCGGTGATGCAGCCGTAGCCGGAGGAGGGCTTGCCGGGCAGGCCGAGGGCGAGCGCGAGGTTGATCCAGGCGGTGACGGTGTCGACGCCCTTGGCGTGCTGCTCGGAGCCGCGCGCGGTGAGGATGACGGTCTTCTTGGGTCTCGGCGATCCTTGCGGGTCGTCAATGGGCCCCGCCATGAGGCGGGCGGCCGCGTAGAGGTCCGGGACCGAGACGCCGGTGATGCGCTCGACGAACGCGGGCCAGTAGCCGGCGGCGGTCTGGCGGACCTCGTCGAAGCCGGTGGTGTGGGCGTCGATGTAGTCGTGGTCGAGGTAGCCCTGCTCGATCGCGATGTGCAGGAGGCCGTTCGCGAGCGCGAGGTCGGTGCCGGGGGCCGGCTGGAGGTGGAGCTGGGCCTGCTCGGCGGTGGCGGTGCGCCGGGGGTCGACGACGATGAGCTCGGCGTTCGCGAGGAACCGCATGAGCGGCGGCATGGTCTCGGCGGGGTTGGCGCCAACGAGGACGACGACGTCGGCGTCTTTCAGGTCGTCCTTGGGGAAGGGCAGGCCGCGGTCGACGCCGAAGGAGCGGTTGAGCGCGCCTGCCGCGGAGGACATGCAGAAGCGGCCGTTGTAGTCGATGTGCTTGCTGCCGAGGGCGAGCCGGGTCCACTTGCCGAGCTGGTAGACCTTCTCGTTCGTGAGGCCGCCGCCGCCGAAGACGCCGACGGCGTCCTTGCCGTGCGCGGCCTGGACGGCGCGGATGCGGTCGGCGACGTGGTCGAGGGCGGTCTCCCAGGAGACGGGTTCGCCGTGGAGCAGCGGGGTGGTGAGCCGCTTCGGGTGGTCGAGGAGCTCGGGCGCGGTCCAGCCCTTCTTGCACATGCCGCCGCCGCGGGGCGAGGCGGTGACCGTGCCTTCGGTGTCCTCCTCCAGGCGCATGCCGCACTGCAGCGCGCAGTACGGGCAGTGGGTGTCGGCGGTGCGGACGACGGGGAGGGCGGTGCGAACGGTCATGGGGCGAGTGTGCCCAGGGGTCGTTTCGGCGTCACGTGAGCCGTGTTTCCGGGATGCTAAGTGGCCCGCAATCGTCCTCGGGTGGCGATTGCGGGCCGGGCGTGCGACCGTGCGACGACGATGTCCCAGTCGAGGGGCGCGGGGATCGGACCGGGGTCAGACCTTGGCGTAGGCGAGGCTCGGGGCGCGGTCGACGAAGACCTTGCGCTGGTAGAACCACCAGTTCAGACCCAGGAAGACCGCGTAGCCGGCGAGGAAGACGTACATGGCGACGACGACCGAGCCGGTCTGCTCGTTGGAGATGCGGAAGCCCTGATTGATGAGGAACCCGCCGAACGCGCCGATGGCGGAGATCCAGCCGAGCGCGGCGGCGGTGAGCTTCTTGGCCTGCACGACCTCGGCCTCGGTGGTCGGGCGTCCGGCGGAGGCGGCGGCCTCGGCCTGGAAGATCGCCGGGATGGACCGGTAGGTCGAGCCGTTGGCGATGCCGCTCATGAGGAACAGGACCATGAAGGAGGTGAAGAACAGCGCGAACGAGCCGGTGTCGATGCCGGCGATCGCGCCGAGGACGCCGCCGCCCATCACGATGAACGCGAGGCTGGTGATCGGGGCGCCGGCCCGCTTGTCGGCGAGCCAGCCGCCGACGGGGCGCGCGAGGGAGCCGACCAGCGGCCCGAGCGCGGCCAGCCACAGCGACTGGAAGGCGGGGAACTCGATCTTGATGACCAGCGGGAACGCGAACGAGTAGCCGATGAACGACCCGAACGTGCCGATGTAGAGGACGCTCATGATCCAGGTGTGCCTGCGCGTCAGGGCGGGCAGCTGCTGGCGCAGGGGCGTGCGGGAGACGGCGAGGTTGTCCATCGCGCGCCAGGCCATGAACGCGGCGAAGACGGCCAGGCCCATCCACAGCAGCGGCACGTTGTGGAGGAAGAACGCCGAGCCGGACTCGGTGGTGCCCTGCGAGGCGCCGACGACGCCGAGGCCGATGACCAGGGGGCCGACGAACTGGACGACCGAGACGCCGATGTTGCCGCCGGCGGCGTTCACGCCGAGGGCGGCGCCCCGGTAGCGCTCGGGGTAGAAGTAGGAGATGTTGGCCATCGAGGAGGCGAAGTTGCCGCCGCCGAACCCGGCGGCGACCCCCGCGACGACGAACAGCCAGTACGGCGTGCCCGGCGTCATCACGCAGTAGGTGAGCAGCGAGGTCGGGACGACCAGGAGCGCCGCGGAGATGACGGTCCAGTTGCGGCCGCCGAAGAGGGCGACCGCCGCGGTGTAGGGGATGCGCAGGAACGCGCCGACGAGGTTCGGGACGGCGGTGAGCCAGAACAGCTGGCTGGTGCTGAAGCCGAAGCCCGCGGCGGCGAGGTAGGGGGTGATGATGCTGAACATCGTCCAGACCGAGAAGCCCAGGTGCTCGGCGAGCACCGACCAGCCGAGGTTGCGTTTGGCGACCTTGCGGCCGGTCTCGCGCCAGAAGGTCTCGTCGTCGGGGCGCCAGTCGGTGATCCAGCCCTTCCGGGCGGGACTCTCGGGTTTCGTCAGTGTCGCGGTCATGGCGCAACCTTCCGCGAGCGGCGTTGCCTGGTTGTGCGGCGACTGTGCCGGAGCGATGAAGTTCGGCGCACGGTCGTGTTACGGAGGGTGTGAACGATGCGCGGCCCGCGCGGCGGTGTCGGGCCTTTCGGCGTGATCGCGGCCGGGGCGCTCGGGCTGCCCGTTCTGCGGTCTGATGCCGGATTCGCCCGCTTGCACGTTCCGCGGCCGTGCGCGGCGCCGTCCCCGCGCCGGCGCCGATTCGCCGCCGCGCGCTTCGGAACGCGCGCACCGCGAGGCCGAGAACCCGATCACATCGGGCGATGGCATAGCGTTAGCCGGTATGGACGCCGCCATCGAGGTCGCCGACCTCCGCAAGACCTACCGCGGCCGGAGGACCGGTGAGGTCCGCGCCGTCGACGGGGTGAGCTTCCGCGTCGAGCGCGGCGAGTTCTTCGGGATCCTCGGCCCCAACGGGGCCGGGAAGACCACCACCCTGGAGATCGTCGAAGGACTGCGCAAGCCCGACTCCGGGACCGTGCGCCTCCTCGGGCGGTCCCCGTGGCCCCACTCCCCCGAACTGACCGGCCGCCTCGGCGTGCAGCTCCAGGCGTCCTCGTTCTTCGAGTTCCTGACCGCGAAGGAGCAGATCGAGACGTTCGCGGAACTGTACGGGGCCGCGAAGGGCCGAGGCGACGAGATGCTCGACCTGGTCGGCCTCACCGAGCACGCCGACGTCCGCTGCGAGAAGCTCTCCGGCGGCCAGCAGCAGCGGCTGTCGTTGGCCTGCGCGCTCGTGGGCGACCCCGAACTGGTGTTCCTCGACGAGCCGACCGCGGCCCTCGACCCGCAGGCGCGGCGCAACCTCTGGGACCTCATGCGCGCGATCAACGCCGAAGGCCGCACCGTGGTGCTGACCACGCACTACATGGAGGAGGCCGAGGCGCTCTGCGACCGGGTCGCCATCATGGACGCCGGGAAGATCAAGGCCGTCGACTCCCCCGCCGGATTCGTGCGGGCCCTCGACGCCCCGACCCGGGTGACCATCGCGGCCGGGCAGCTCAGCGAGGAGCGCGTCAAGGAGCTCGCGTCCGGTGAGTCCGTCACCGCGGGCGAGACCCAGGTCGTGTTCGAGACGCGCGACCCGCGGAAGCTCCTGACGGCCCTCGCCTCGGACGGGGCCCTGGAGGACCTGTCGGTGCGCACGGCGAACCTCGAAGACGTCTTCTTGCACGTGACCGGACGGGAGTGGCGGGAATGAGCCTCGATACGGCCGAAGCGCGCACCGGGCGGCCCCGGATCAGCGCGAGCCGGGCGTACCCGGCGCTGGTGCGGGCGCTCGGGCGCGGGTGGCTGCGCGACCGCAGCCAGGTGTTCTTCACGATCCTGCTGCCGCTGATGTTCATGGTGCTGCTGGCGAGCGTGTTCGGTTCCACCGCGAACACGGTTTCGCGCGTGATCGCGGTCGGCGACGTCGCGGTGCTCGACGAGGCGGATCCCGACACGTTCACCGTCACCGAGGCGGCCGGTCTCGACGAGGCGCTGGCGGTGATGCGCGCGGGCGACGCGGACGCCGCGGTCGTCCAGGACGGCGACACCGTGCGGATCTACCCGTCGTCGACGAACTCGACCTCGGGCGCGATCGCCGCGGGGAACCTGTCGGCGCTGGTCGACGACGTGAACGTGGAGGTCCTGGCGGAGGCCGCGCCGAGCGAGCCGGTGCTGACCACCGAGGTCGAGGAGGCCGAGGGCGGCGCGATGCGGCCGATCCAGTACCTGGCGCCGGGGATCCTGGCGTGGGGCATCGCGATCGCGGGCGTGTTCGGCGCGGCCGGCACGATGGTGGACTGGAAGCGGGACAAGCTCCTGCGGCGGCTGCGGCTGACGCCCGCGTCGGTGAAGACGTTCCTGGGCGCGAAGGTCTCGGTGAACCTCGCGGTCGCGGTCGTGCAGACCGCGGTGTTCCTCGCGGTGGCGGCCCTCGCCTTCGGGCTGGAGCTGTCGGCGTGGACGTGGTTCGCGGTGCCGCTGGTGGTGCTCGGGACGTTCGCATTCCTCGCGATCGGCGTGGTCATCGGCGGCATCGCCCAGACGAGCCCGGCCGCGGCCGGGTTGAGCAACCTCGTGACGATGCCGATGGCGTTCGTGTCCGGGGCGTTCTATCCGCTGGCGCTGTCGCCGGAGTGGGTGCAGTGGCTCTCGTACCTCTCGCCGATGCGGTACCTCAACGAGGCGCTGCAGGCGGTGGTGGTCTACGGCTCGCCGCCGTCGTCGGTGCTGCCGCAGGTGGGGATGCTGGCGGCCTTCGCCGTGGCGATCGGCCTGGTGTCGTGGAAGACCTTCAAGTTCGACGAGCTGTGAGCGTCGCACCCGCGCGCGCGTCTCGTCGCAAGCCGAACTGACGCCGACTCGTACGACGCCCTCCACGTCGCGCTCGCTGAGCGACTCGGCCGTCCCCCGCTGACCGCGGAGGCCCGCATCGAGCACCGCACGGTGCGCGAGTGCGACCATTCCCCCTGACGGGGAATCCCCGCTCAGTCGGCCTTGAGGACCGCTTCGTAGACGTCGCGGCGGCTCACACCGAAGCGGAGCGCCACCGTCTTCATCGCGATCTTGCGGTCGGTCCCGGTCGCCTCCAGGGCGGCGACCGCCGCGGCCATCGCCTCCGGGGTCGCCTCGCTCGCGGCGGGGCCCGTCCAGCCCGAGACCACCAGGGTGATCTCGCCGCGCGGCGGGTCGGCCTCCGCGCCCTCGGCCAGCGCGGCGAGGCCGCCGCGGCGGACCTCCTCGTGGGTCTTCGTCAGCTCCCGGCACAGCGCCGCGGGCCGGTCGTCGCCGAAGACGGCGGCCATGGCGCGCAAGGTGTCCGTGACGCGCCGCGGCGACTCGAAGAACACCATGGTGCGCTTCTCCTCGGCGAGCTCGGTGAACAGGCGCCGCCGCTCGCCGTCCTTGCGCGGGGCGAAGCCCTCGAAGCAGAACCGGTCGCACGGCATCCCCGAGAGCGCCAGCGCGGTCGTCACGGCGCTCGCGCCCGGCGCGCAGGTGATCGGGATGCCCGCGTCGACGGCGGCCTTGACGAGGCGGAAGCCCGGGTCGGAGACGGAGGGCATCCCGCCGTCGGTGATGATCGCGACCCGCTTCCCGTCGTGCAGCCGTTCGAGGAGGGCGGTGGTCTTGCCCGCTTCGTTCGCTTCGAAATACGACGTGATCACCGCTCCTGGAACGACTTCCAGCTCGCTCAGGAGCCGCCGGAGCCGCCGGGTATCCTCTGCGGCGATGACGTCGGCGCGGGCCAGCTCGGTCCGGAGCCGAGGCGAGGCGTCCTCTGGATTTCCCAGCGGCGCACCGAGAAGCACCAAAACGCCGGTTGTTGATGTCGACACCAGGCCAGTATCCCCCACCGGCCTCGGCGGGGGACGGGCTCGGTGAGCGCGTCGCGACGGGCCGCACATGCAGGCTGTCGATCCATGCTGTCGGGTACCGGACATTGCCCTTACGCGTGAGCGAACGGTAACGGATACTTGAAGTGACATCACAGGAGACAAAACGCCAGCCGCCTCTCGGCGATGCTTGCGAGCCGTAAGTCCGTCGAGCCCTCTGGACCAAGTGGAGGCCGCCATGTCCGTGATCCTCAGAGTCGGAGCGGGAATCGCCGTTCTCGTCCTCGGTTACTTCGTTCTCGGATTCATAGCGGACCATTGGGCCTGGTTCGCGTCGGTGGCGATGTTGTTGGGGGGCACGGCCCTCGCGGGATGGATCCTGTTCCGCAGCCGCGGCCACGAGACCCGCGACAGGACCATGACGGCCGAGCGGCACGATCTCATGCGCAGCGTCGACAAGATGAACATCCCGGCATTCGACGCGATGGTGGGCCAGCTGCTGGTCGGTCTGGACGCCAAGCGGGTCAAGAAGTTCGGGCACCGCAAGAACGACTTGGGCTGCAACTTCGTGGTGACGTTCACCAACGGCAAGCGGATCATCGTGCGCGCCAAGAAGGACGACAAGACCTTGCGCCGGCGCAACGGCAACCGGCACGTGCAGATCCTCGGCGGCGAGATCAAGGCCCGCTGGGACTGCGACGCGGGCGTGCTCATCACCAACGCGAACCTGCACTGGATGCACCACGCCGCCCGCAACGAGGCCGTCGCGCACCAGTTGGGCGTCCTCATCGTAGACCGCGACCGCCTGGCCGAGTGGATCGACACCGGCATCGCCCCGGTGGAGCTGCGCCCCGCGCGGGCCGCGCTCCAGGCGACGAGCACCAACAGCTCGCAGTGAACGCACCGGGGACGACGTGCCGCGCACGGTTGGGCGCTGTACGACGTTCCCGGTGCGGCGTTCTCCGGACCTGATCGCGCGACGGCGGCCCCGAGCCTCTGGCTCGGGGCCGCGTTCCGCCGATGTGTCCGCGTCGAGACGCGAAGGGCCGGTTAGGAGGCGGCGAGGGTCGCCGTCGTCTCCTGCTCTTCCTGGCCGCGGAGGTAGGTGATCACGACCTCGGTGCCCGAGGACGTGCCCTGCACCGCGGAGACGACCGCGGAGGCGCTGGTGACGGGTTCGCCGTCGATCGCGATGATCACGTCGCCCTCCTGGAGTCCGGCCTCGGCGGCCGGGGAGCCGGGCTCGACGCTGAGGATCATGGCCCCGTTGCCGTCGGTGTCGCCCACCGAGACCCCGAGGTAGCCCCGCTCGACCGAGCCGTTCTCGATGAGCTGCTCCACCGTGTCCTGCACGATGTTCGACGGGATCGCGAAGCCCAGCCCGATCGAACCCGAGTCGGTGGTCGCGATGGCCGTGTTGATGCCGATGAGCTCGCCGCCGCCGTCGACGAGCGCGCCGCCGGAGTTGCCGGAGTTGATCGCCGCGTCGGTCTGGAGCAGCCCGGTCAGCGTCTGGCCCTGCTGCTGGCGGGGACTCTGGGAGTCCTCCCCCGCGACGGTCATCGAACGGTCGAGGGCCGAGACGATCCCGGTCGTCACCGTGCCCTCGAGGCCCAGCGGCGAGCCGATCGCGACGGTCACGTCGCCGACCTGCACGGCGTCGGAGTCGCCGAAGGTGATCGGGGTCAGGTCGTCCGCACCGGAGACCTGGATGACCGCGAGGTCCTGGGTCGCGTCCGTGGCCACGATCGAGGCGTCGGCGGTGGTGCCGTCCGAGAACCGGACCTGCACGGTCTGGGCGCCGTCGACCACGTGGTTGTTCGTGACGATGTAGCCGTCCTCGGAGTAGACCACGCCCGAGCCCTCGGCCGCGTCGGTCACGATGGTGACCACCGAGGGGCGGACCTTGTCCACGATCTCCGTGTAGGTCATGCCCTCGCCGGCGTCCATGGACACGGACTGGACCACCGTGGAACCGGTGTCGCTGTCGTTGAGGAACCAGCCGGCGACGCCGCCCGCGCCGCCCGCGAGCAGTGCCAGCGCGAGCGCCCCGGCGACGAGCTTGCCGCGGGCCTTGCCGGGGCCGGACGGCGCGCCCGGCCGCTGGTACATCGGCGGGACGGGCGGCCCGGCGTGCTGCCAGGCGGGGGCCTCCCCGGGACCGGCCATGTGCGGGGCTCCGGCGGGCGCGCCTTGGAGCACGCGGGTGTGATCGGAGGGCGGGGCCGGGTGGGCCGCCGCGGGCTGGTGCTGCGGGACGGTGTGGTGGGCGGGCGCCGGGTTCGCGGGCGGTTCGTGGGCGGGCGCGCCGCTCGGAGGCAGGCTCGTCGCGGGCGCGTCGGCCGCTGCGGCTTCGGGGTGGTCGGCCCCTTCGGGGCGCTGCGGTCCGGTCCCCTCGGGGCCGGTGCTCTCAGTGCTGCTCATATAAGGCAGCATGCAGGGCGCAGCTCGCGGCCCGCTGCGAAAACGCCTTAAAACCCTTTAATGATCCGAGTCTCGTCCGGAAGCAAGCCGCCTGGTCAGACGGCTCGGCCGCGCGTCGCCGCATCCGCAGGGCATCGACGGACCTCAACGTTTTCCAAGCATCCCCTGTGGGCGCCGCCGCCGCGTCCCTACTCGGGGGCGGGTTCGGCCGTCAGGAGGACGGTGAAGGCGGTGCCCTCGCCGGGTTCGGAGGCGACCTGGACGGTGCCGCCGTGGGATTTGACGATGGCCGCCACGATCGCGAGACCGAGTCCCGAGCCCGGGTGGTCGACCTCGTCGGACCGGAAGAAGCGCTCGAAGACGCGTTCGGTCGTGGCGGGAGCCATGCCGGGCCCGTCGTCGGCGACGGTGAGCCGCACCTGCTCGCCTTCGGAGGCGACCTCGACGCCGACCTTCGTGCCGGGCGGGGTGTGCCGGACGGCGTTCGAGAGCAGGTTGTCGAGGACCTGGCGCATGCGGGCCCGGTCGGCGGCGACGACGGTGGACGCGCCCGGGGCGCTGCTGAAGCGGAACTCGTGCGTCTCGGACATGACCGCGTGGGCCGCGACGGCCTCGTGGCCGAGGACGGCGAGGTCCACCGGCTCGGTCTCGACCGGACGCTCCTGCCCGAGCCGGGCGAGGTGCAGCAGGTCCCCCACGAGCAGGCCCATACGTTTGGCGGCCTCCTCGATCTGTCCGATGTAGTGCTGCCGGTCGGCCTCGGGCATCTGCGGGTTGGTGCGCACCAGCTCCGCGTAGCCGCGCACGCTCGTCAGGGGGGTGCGCAGCTCGTGGGAGGCGTCGGCGATGAACTCGCGCATGCGCTCCTCGGAGTCGTGCGCGCGCTCCTCGGAGTACTCGCGGGCGCGGATGGCGCCCTCGATCTTGGTGAGCATCGTGTTGATGGCGTAGCCGACGCGGCCGACCTCGGTGTTGGGGTCGTGGTCGGGGACGCGCCGCGAGTAGTTCCCGGCGGCGATCATCGCGGCGGTGTTCTCGATCTGTCGCAGCGGCGAGAGGCTCGCGCGGACCAGGCCGACGCCGATCGCGGCGAGGCCCGCGAGGACGCCCGCGCCGATGAGGATGTCGACCCACACGAGCCCGGCGACGGTCTTGTCGAAGTGCGAGAGCTTGTAGGAGAGGACGTAGTAGGTCTCGGGGTCGAGGTTGTGCGCCTGGGGGTCGTACTCGGGGTCCTTGCTGCCGACCTTGGAGCCGGGCAGGGCCAGGACGCGCCAGCGCGTGACGCCGTCGGCGCCGAGCGCCGTGAACGCCTGCCCGTCGGCGGCGGCGAGTCGCTCGTAGTCGAAGACCGGGTAGTCGCTGCGGTCGGCGGGTCGGTCGAGGCGGTTCCCGGCGGGGGTGAGGAAGCTGAAGATGTACTGCTCGGGGCGCAGGCCGGGGGCCTCTTCGGAGTTCTCGAAGTTGGTGGGGTCGAAGAACTCGGGGTACCAGCTGGTCAGCTGGGTCTCGAGCTCCTCGTCGACGGTGCCGAGGAAGTAGGAGTGCAGCGCCAGGATCGTGGAGACGCTGATGAGGATGAGCGAGCCCGCGACGAGGACGAGCACGGCCACGGTGAGCCGGACCCGCAGCGGGGTGCGGTCCCACCTGTCACGGACGCCTGCCAGGACTCGTGGAGAGCTCAACGAGGCTGCTCCCGCAGGACGTAGCCGATGCCGCGGAGGGTCTGGATGAGCTTGGGCTCCCCGGTGTCGATCTTGCGGCGCAGATAGGAGACGTAGGACTCGACGATGCCGTCGTCGCCGCGGAAGTCGTAACGCCACACGTGGTCGAGGATCTGGGCCTTGGAGAGGACGCGCCCGGCGTTGATCATGAAGTAGCGCAGCAGTTTGAACTCGGTGGGCGAGAGCTGCACGGCCTTGCCGGCGCGCCAGACCTCGTGGGTCTCCTCGTCGAGTTCGAGGTCGGCGTACTGGAGGCGCGAGGGCCGGGGCAGTTCCCCGGAGGAGCGGCGCAGGACGGCGCGGATGCGGGCGACGACCTCTTCGAGCGCGAAGGGCTTGGTGATGTAGTCGTCGCCGCCGACGGACAGGCCGGTGACCGTGTCGGCGGTGTCGTCGCGGGCGGTGAGGAAGAGCACGGGGGTGTGGTCGGAGCCCGAGCGCATCCGGCGCACGACTTCGAAGCCGTCGAAGTCGGGGAGGTTCACGTCGAGGACGACCAGGTCGGGGCGGTGCCGGGCGATGGAGCGGAGCGCCTCGTCGCCGGTGCCGACGGCGTGGACGGCGAAGCCCGCGTACCGCAGCGAGGTGGCGAGCAGCTCGCAGATGTTCTCCTCGTCTTCGACGACGAGCAGGGTGGCCTCGGTCTCGGTGCTCGGCTGGCTGGTCGAAAGCGGCATAGGCCTCTCACAGGGTCGGCGGTCAGCGGTCCGCAGGTCACGGGTGGTTTTGAAGCATACGCCGAGACGTGGGGCGCGCCAACCGGTCCGGATCGGATCGCGGTGCGCGGGGGCGGGGCTCCGGCACGCGTGACGCTGCGCAGCGACGCCCGCCACGTTCGGGTGACCTTTATCTGAGGTGTGCGCGGGTTTGAGTGAAACGCTCGTGCGCGAACCGCCTTCCCTCGTACCGGTCGGATAGACTTTGTGGCGCAGCCGGGCACGGCACGTGCTCGGGCCGGGGCATCCTACCGAATCAGGTGAGTTCATGACGCTGTCAATCGAGACCGCCACGACCGATGCCGGGGTCGTCACCGTGGAGCTGGCCGGCGAGGTCGATTACGCGACCGCACCGCAGATCCGCGAGACGATCACCAACGCCCTCGAGGCCGGGGGCGCCACGGCCATCCGGGTCGACGTCGCCAAGGTGACGGTCCTCGACTCCACCGGCATCGGCACCATCGTGGTGGCGTACCGCATCGCCCGCGAGATGGGCGTCGCGCTCGCCGTCGTCAACCCCAACCGTTTCATCACCCGCCTGTTCACCGTCGTCGGCGCCGAGGAACTCCTCGAAGAGCCGACCGAGACGTTCTCGGGCAAGGAGCGCAGCGCGGCCGGCTGACCGCACTGCGAGGCCGTTCGCGCCCCGGGTCCCCCGGGGCGCGATTGCGCTGTCCGCCCTGTCCGAGGGCGGGCACTTCTCCGCACATCGCAATGCCCGCGATCGTGCGAAACGCCGATGTGGCGAACGAGACCCTTCCCCGCATTCACCTGCTGCGCAGCGGCTTCGCGGCGGTGTCAGTGACCGGTCCCGCAACGGCGTTACCGGTACTACACTTTCTCCTCCTCCCGGTTACCCTTGAGTCCGGGGACTACCGTCCCCGTCCACGCAGCGTCAAAGAAGAGGCGATTCAGTCGTGTCGAGTGCGACTCCGGGCAATCCGTTGACCGATTTCGGTGCCAATGAATGGCTGGTCAACGAGATGTATGAGCGTTACCGCGAAAACCCCGACAGTGTCAGCGCCGGGTGGCGCGAATTCTTCGGCGGCGATCCCCAGCACACGTCGTTCGCCGACGACGGCGCGACCCGGGCGGCGGCCGAGCCCGCGGCGGCGAAGCCCGCCGAAGCGGCTCCCGCCCGGAAGCCCGAGCCGGTCGCGGCGGCGCCCGCGACGCGATCCGACGAGCCCGAGCCGGCGAAGCCCGCGGCCGAGCCCGCCGCTGCGTCCCCCTCCTCGGCGACGCGCGCCGACCGCGCGTCGGACGAGACCGAACCTGCGAAGAAGGCGACTCCACACGTGAACGAACCCGCCGCGACCGACGGCTCCGCAGGCGCCGTGACCAAGCCGCTCAAAGGCGTCGCCGCCAAGGTCGCCCAGAACATGGACGCGTCCCTGGAGATCCCCACGGCCACCTCGGTCCGGGCGATCCCCGCGAAGCTCCTGTTCGACAACCGGATCGTCATCAACAACCACCTCAAGCGCGGCCAGGGCGGGAAGGTCTCCTTCACGCACCTCATCGGCTACGCGCTGGTGCAGGCCGTCAAGGCCCACCCGGGCATGAACGCCTCCTACAAGGTCGTCGACGGCAAGCCGCAGCTGGTCACGCCCGAGCACATCAACCTCGGCCTCGCGATCGACCTGTCCCGGCCCGACGGCACCCGCACGCTCGTGGTCCCGTCGATCAAGAACTGCGAGTCCATGGACTTCCGCGAGTTCTTCCAGGCCTACGAGGACCTGGTCCGCAAGGCCCGGAGCAACAAGCTCACGATGGAGGACCACGCCGGGGCGACGCTGACGCTCACCAATCCCGGCGGCATCGGCACCGTCCACTCCGTCCCGCGCCTGATGAAGGGCCAGGGCCTCATCGTCGGCGTCGGCGCCATGGAGGTGCCCGCCGAATTCGCCGGAGCCTCCGACGAGACCCTGTCCGACCTGGGCGTCTCCCGGATCATGACGGTGACGTCGACCTATGACCACCGGATCATCCAGGGCGCCGAGTCCGGCCAGTTCCTCGCGACCCTGCACCGGCTGCTGCTCGGCGACGCGTTCTTCGACGAGGTCTTCCGCTCGCTGATGATCCCCTACGAGCCGGTGCGCTGGGTCCGCGACGTCTCGAAGACCCACGAGGGCCAGATCGACAAGAACGCCCGGGTCATCGAGCTCATCCACGCCTACCGGGTCCGCGGCCACCTCATGGCCGACACCAACCCGCTGCACTACGAGATCCGCCGCCACCCCGACCTCGACATCCTGTCGCACGGCCTCACCCTGTGGGACCTGGACCGGACCTTCCCCGTGGGCGGCTTCGCGGGCCAGCAGCGCATGAAGCTGCGCGACATCCTCGGCGTCCTGCGCGACTCCTACTGCCGTCGCGTCGGCGTGGAGTACATGCACATCCAGGACCCCGAGGAGCGCTCCTGGATCCAGCGCCGCATCGAGGTCCCGTTCGAGAAGCCGAAGGTCGAGGAGCAGAAGCACATCCTCGGGCGGCTCAACGCCGCCGAGGCCTTCGAGACGTTCCTGCAGACCAAGTTCGTCGGCCAGAAGCGCTTCAGCCTCGAAGGCGGCGAGTCGCTCATCCCGCTGCTCGACCGCGTCCTCAACGAGGCCGCGACCGCCGACATCGACGAGGTCGTCATCGGCATGCCCCACCGCGGGCGCCTGAACGTCCTCGCCAACATCGTCGGCAAGAAGCTCTCCAAGATCTTCACCGAGTTCGAGGGGCACATCGACCCCAAGAGCATCGGCGGCTCCGGCGACGTCAAGTACCACCTGGGCCTCACCGGCAAGTTCACCTCCCCCGACGGGAGGCACGAGACCGTCGTGTCGGTCGCGGCGAACCCCTCGCACCTGGAGGCCGTGAACCCGGTGCTCGAAGGGATCGTGCGCGCCAAGCAGGACCGGCTCGACCTCGGCGAGGACGGCTTCACCGTCATGCCCGTGGCGATCCACGGCGACGCGGCCTTCGCGGGCCAGGGCGTGGTGGCCGAGACGCTGAACCTCTCGCAGCTGCGCGGCTACCGCACCGGCGGCACCGTGCACGTCGTCGTCAACAACCAGGTCGGCTTCACCACCGCCCCGGCGTACTCGCGCTCGAGCCTGTACTGCACCGACGTCGCCCGCATGATCCAGGCGCCGATCTTCCACGTCAACGGGGACGACCCCGAGGCCGTGTGCGAGGTCGCGAAGCTCGCGTTCGCCTACCGCCAGCAGTTCCGCAAGGACGTCGTCATCGACATGGTCTGCTACCGCCGGCGCGGCCACAACGAGGGCGACGACCCCAAGATGACCAACCCGCAGATGTACCAGGTCATCGACGGCAAGCAGTCCGTGCGCAAGCTCTACACCCGCGCGCTCATCGGCCGCGGCGACATCACCATGGAGGACGCCGAGGAGGCGCTCGCGGACTACCAGGCCCAGCTCGAACGGGTCTTCCGCGAGACCAAGGAGGCCCTGGCCGGGCAGACCGGCCCGCTGCCGTGGCGCCACCAGCCCGAGCCCGTGGCCGACATCGACACCGCCGTCGACGCCGAGACCATCGCGATGATCGGCAAGGCCCACACCACGCTGCCGGAGGGCTTCACGCCGCACAAGGCCGTCCGCAAGGTCCTCGAGAAGCGCAGCGAGATGTCCACGTCCGGCACCGTCGACTGGGCGTTCGCCGAGACCCTCGCGTTCGGGTCGCTCCTCATGCAGGGCAAGGCCGTGCGCCTCGCCGGGCAGGACTCGCGGCGCGGCACGTTCGTGCAGCGCCACGCGGTCGTCGTCGACCAGGCCACCGGCGCGGAGTACACGCCGCTGGCCCACCTGGGCGAGCAGGCCGCGAAGTTCTTCGTCTACGACTCGCTGCTCAGCGAGTTCGCCGCGCTCGGCTTCGAGTACGGCTACTCGGTGGAGAACCCCGAGATGCTCGTCCTGTGGGAGGCCCAGTTCGGCGACTTCGTCGACGGCGCCCAGACCATCACCGACGAGTTCATCTCCTCGGGCGAGGCCAAGTGGGGCCAGCACTCCGGCGTCACGCTGCTGCTGCCGCACGGCCACGAGGGCGCGGGCCCCGACCACACCTCGGGCCGCATCGAGCGGTTCCTGCAGCTGTGCGCCGACGAGAACATGCGCGTGGTCAACTCCACGAGCCCGGCCAACTACTTCCACCTGCTGCGCCGCCAGGCCCTCGACCCGGTCAAGAAGCCCCTGGTCGTCTTCACCCCGAAGTCGCTGCTGCGCCACAAGGCCGCGGTCAGCCCGCTCGAGGAGTTCACCAGCGGCGGCTTCCGGCCGGTCCTCACCGACCCGGCCGTCGCGAGCGGCCAGATCCGGCCGGAGGACGTCAAGCGGGTCCTGCTGTGCGCGGGCAAGGTCTACTACGACCTGGCCGCCGCCCGCCAGAGCCGCGGCGTCACCGACACCGCGATCCTCCGCGTCGAGCAGCTCTACCCGCTGCCGGCCGAGGAGCTGAAGCGCGCCCTCGGCGCCTTCCCGAACGCGGAGGACACCGCGTGGGTCCAGGAGGAGCCGGCGAACCAGGGCGCCTGGTCGCACATCGCGCTCAACCTGCTGGAACAGCTCGGCGGGGTCCACCTGCGCCGCATCTCGCGCCCGGCCGCCGCCGCGCCGTCCACCGGCTCGCCGAAGGTCCACGAAGTCGAGCAGCAGGCGCTCGTCGACGTCGCGGTGCCGCAGCCGCAGTAGTCGCCCGGAACCGTCGCGGGGGAGGCCTTCGGGCCTCCCCCGCTTTCGTCCCTGATGAGGTTTACCGGTAACGTTTTCGTATCAACCTGGCCTCACCTGCGTTTTTATAATGGTTGCGCTAAAGGCGGGCTCTTGACTCCGGGGATGAGAACGATAACAATGGCAGAGCGGCCCGCCCCTCGGACGGCCGTCCCGACAACGATCACATTGGAGTGATGCATTGATGCCGAATCATCCCTCGCCACCTGGATCCGTTTCCAGGCGGGCACTCCTCACCGGCACGGCGGCCGTCGCCGGGATCGGACTGACCGGCTGCGGTTCGGCCACTGACGCGTTCAGCGGCCAGACCACGGTCAAGCAGTGGAACCTGCTGGCAGGCTCCGACGGCGCGATCATGACCGACATGCACGCCCAGTTCATGGACGAGACCGGGATCAACCTCAAGGCCACCACCTTCGCCTGGGGCACGCCGTTCTACACCAAACTGGTCATGGGCGCCTCCGGCGGCAACGCCGCCGACGTCGCCACCATCCACCTCTCCCGGCTCGGCAGCCTCTCGCCCGACACCCTCCTCGACGAGATCGGGCTCGACGAACTCGCCGCCGCGGGCCTCGACCCCGAGGACTTCTCGCCGACGATCTGGGAACGGTGCTTCGCGGACGACCGCCTGTACGCCATCCCGCTCGACACGCACGTCCTGGTCAACTACTACAACCGCACCATCTGCGGCGAGGCGGGCGTGCTGAACGCCGACGGCACGCTCCTGGAGACCCACGGCGTCGAGGAGTACTTCGACCTGCTCAGGGCCGTCAAGGACGTCACCGGCGAGTACGGCACCTCGCTCGACACCAACGCCGGATGGCGCCAGTTCTGGGCCTGGTACCGCCAGCAGGACGGCGAGTGGATCTTCCACGAGGACGGCCACGAGCTCGACGACGACAAGGCCCTGGCCGCCATCGACGTCATGTGGCGCATGGCCGAGGAGGGGCTGTGCCCGCGCATCTCCGACGGCGGGGCCACCGCCGCCAACTTCGAGAACGGCGCCGCGGGCCTGGTGCAGGTCGGCAACTGGGAGATCGCCCGATTCCGCGCCTTCGACGAGGCGCAGGGACTCGACTTCTCCATGACCGAGATGCCCGACTTCTTCGGCAACCGGCGCACCCAGGGCGACGTCCACTCATTCGTCCTCCCCCGGCACAACAGCTGGGACCCCGAGGTCCGCTCGGCCACGCTCGAGTACATCTCATGGATGCTCCAGAACAGCTTCCAGTGGGGTGCGGGAGCGGGGCACACCCCCGCGTACCTGCCCGTCACCGAGAGCCCCGAGTACCAGGAGCTGGAGCCCAACGCCGAGTACGCCGGCGTGGTCGACAACGTGCAGTTCGACCCCCAGGTCTGGTTCTCCGGGTCCGCCGCGCGCCTGGCCGATGAGGTCGCCCAGGTGCTCGCCGGCGTGTACGCGGGCAACACCACGCCCGAGCAGGCACTCGACGGCATCAAGGCGCGCGCGCAGACGCTGGTCGAACTCCCCAACCCGATCGATTGAAACGATGCATAGGGACCTCTCTCATGACTACTGACACCGAAACGCCCGCGGCGGCGTCGACGGCGAAGCAGCCGCCGTCCCGCGCGGCGCGGGCGCCCAAACGCCGTTCGTGGCTCGGGCTCTGGTTCGTCCTGCCGTTCACCGCCGTCTACGCGGTCTTCCTGCTCTGGCCGATGATCCTCGGCCTCTACTACTCCTTCACCGACAAGAGCCTCACCGGCCGCCCCGTCACCTGGATCGGCCTGGAGAACTGGGCCGAGGCCTTCGGCGACGCCAAGGCCTGGGACTCGCTGTGGAACACCGCGTGGTTCACGATCCTGAGCACGCCCCCGCTGGTGATCCTCGGCCTCGCCTTCGCGCTCCTGGCCCACCGCGCCCGCAAGATGGGCTGGTTCCTGCGGCTCTCGTTCTTCGCGCCGTTCGTCATCCCCGTCTCCGTGGTCACCATGATCTGGGTGTGGATGTACCAGCCCGCCGGCGGTCTGATCAACCACTACCTCGGCGAATGGGGCCTCGGCGGCGACCGGCTCTGGGTCTTCCAGGAAGACGCCATGGGCTCGGTCGTCATCACCACCGTGTGGTGGACGCTGGGCTTCAACTTCCTGCTCTACCTCGCCGCCCTCCAGACCATCCCGACCGAGGTCTACGAGGCGGCCGACATCGACGGCGCCAACCCGCTCCAGAAACTGTGGAGCATCACTCTGCCGCTGCTCAAGCGCACCACGGCGCTGGTGATCGTGCTGCAGCTGATCAACTCGCTGCGCATCTTCGACCAGTATTACCTCATGGCCGGCGGCGGATCGAACCTCTCGCCGGAGAACGTCTTCATCCAGTACATCTACAACGCCGGCTTCGTCGGGTTCAGGGTCGGCTACGCCTCGGCGCTGTCGTACATCCTGTTCGTCTTCATCCTGATCGTCGCCCTGGTCCAGTTCCGACTGCTGTCAAGGAAGGAGGACTGACGTGACCGCTGTGCAAACGAGGCCGCCTGCCTCTGAAAGCGAACCCCGCACCATCGCGCGCAAGCGCGGGAGGATCACCGTCGGCACCGCTCTGGTGTACTTCGCGGCCTTCTTCCTGGCCGTGCTGTGGCTGGTGCCGTTCCTGTGGGCGCTGTCCACTTCGTTCAAGACCGAGACCGAGGCCAGCCTCGGCCAGCCCATCCACTGGATCCCCGAGACGTGGTCCGTGGAGGGCTACCGGGTCCTGTTCGAACGCGGCGACCACCTCGCCTGGATGATCAACTCCACGGTGGTCTCCACGATCGTCACCGTCCTGACCCTCGGGCTGTGCGTCCTGGCCGCCTACGGCTTCTCCAGGCTCGACTTCCCGGGCAAGAAGGTCATCTACGCGGTGATCCTCGCCGGCATCATGATCCCGCCGCAGGCGCTGATCATCCCGCTGTTCGACGTCGTCAGCGCCCTGAAGATGGTCGACACCTACTGGGGCCTCGCGCTCCCGCAGGTGGTCGCGCCGGTGATGATCTTCATCCTCAAGCGCTTCTTCGACGCCATCCCCCGCGACTACGAGGAGGCGGCGAAGCTCGACGGGGCCGGGCACCTCCGGATCCTGTGGAGCGTCATCCTGCCGCTGTCGGGACCGATCCTCGCCGCGGTCGGCATCTTCACCTTCATCGGCTCCTGGAACAACTTCCTGTGGCCGCTGCTGGTGGCGAACGACCCGTCGATCATGACCCTGCCGGTCGGCCTCGGCGTCGTCGCCGGAGGCTACGGCCTGTTCTACGCGCAGAACATGGCCGCCGCCATCCTCGGCGCGCTGCCGCTGCTGATCGTGTTCATGCTGTTCCAGAAGCAGATCGTCAAGGGCGTGGCCGGCGTCGGCCTCAGCCGCTGACCGGTTCGAGCGAAGGAGGCGGGGTCCGGTTCGCACCGGGCCCCGCCTCCCGTCTCCGCCGTTCCCGCCTCAGAAGACGCCCTGCTTGACGAGGCAGGAGGCGGGGCTGAAGCCGACCGAGTCGCCGTGCCGGACCCGGATCCACTCGGTCTCCCAGCGCAGGCCCGCGCAGCCGATCGTCCGCTCGCCCGCCGTGGCCCCGCAGGACCCCTCGACCTCGGTGTCGTCGTAGAGGCGCGCGAGCCGGCGCGCGCCCATGTCGGGCTCGGTGAAGATCGAGACCCCGAACGTGGCCTCCACGCGGTAGCGGCACAGCAGCAGCTGCTCCTCGGTCCAGCCCTCGGAGAGGATCGCCCGCTGCACCGCGATCGGGCGCGCCTCGGTCCCTGCGACCTCCGCGTCGCCTTCGGAGGCCGCGCTCTCCCCGTGTTCGGCGAGCGTGATGGCGACGACCGTGATCGCCGCCGCGATCGCGATTCTCACCAGGAGCTTCTTCGCGAGGACCCACGTGCTCCCGGCGGCGGACTTGAAGCCGCCCTTGACCCGTCCCATTACCGACATGGTCGCTCTCCCCTGCCCTCGGCGCTCGAATCCCCCGTTGGCGAGCGCTCGGCGTCCGATGCCCGGCGCGCCCGGCGCCGGGCGGGCGTGACATCAGTTCCAGGGTGCGGGCAGGGAGGGCCGCCGCGCGGGCGAACCCGTGAGAAACCGCCGCCACTGTCGCAATTGCGACCGTGGAGCCCTAGTCGCGGGTGACGACGACCTTGCCGAAGGCGTCGCCGGAGTCGAGGCGGCGCAGGGCCGCTTCGGCGTCGGCGAGCGGGTAGGCGGAGTCGATGACGGGCTTGACGTCGCGTTCGGCGCAGAACCGGATGAGCTCGACGAGCTCGGCGCGGGTGCCCATGGTCGAGCCGAGGATCTCGAGCTGCTTGAAGAAGACGTGGCGCAGGTCGATCTTCGGCGCGTGGCCGCCGGTGACGCCGCAGTTGACGAGCCGCCCGCCGGGCTTGAGGGACTTGATCGAGTGCTCCATGACCGGCTCGCCGACCGAGTCGATCACGATGTCGACGCGCTCGGGCAGGCGGCCGCCGGCCTCGATCGGGACGGCGCCGAGTTCGGCGGCCTTCTCGCGGCGCTCGGGGCTGCGGCCGGTGGCGTAGACGCGGGCGCCGAGGGCCTTGGCGAGGACGATCGCGGCGGTGGCGACGCCGCCGCCGGTGCCTTGGACGAGGACGGCCCCTTCGGCGTGGAGGCGGCCCCGGCTCATGAGCATGCGCCAGGCGGTGAGGTAGGCGGTGGGCAGGCACGCGGCCTCCGCGGCGGTCCAGCCCTTCGGGGCGGGGATCAGGTTGCGCTCGGGCACGGCGACCTGTTCGGCGAGCGTGCCGGGGTGGAGCTCGGAGAGCAGCGTCCGCTTGGGGTCGAGGGTCTCGTCGTCGAGCGAGGCGTCGGCGATGACCGGGTAGACGACGACCTCGTCGCCGTTCGCGGTGCGGCCGACGGCGTCGGTCCCGAGGATCATGGGGCACTGGTCGGCGCGGAGGCCGACGCCGGCGAGCGACCAGAGGTCGTGGTGGTTGAGCGAGGCGGCCACGAGGTCGACGCGGGTCCAGTCCTCGGGGACGTCCGGGGGTTCGATCTCGCCGACCGTGAGGGCCGAGAAGGGGTCGTCGGGGTTCACGTTGCGGGCGTAGGCGGCGAGCATCGGGATTGACCTCCATCGTTGCGGCGCTTGCCGGCGGGCTGCCGGCGGGCTCGGCGTGCGATCGGTGGTCGGCCTCGGCGCTGCTTCCGAGCCGGCGACGGGCCGAGCGCCGATTGCACTGTCCATCATGGTGTTCCGTGAGGAACGGTCTGCGTCTCTAACTCTAGGGGCCGGACCGAAAGAGGCCTCCGGAGAGGTAGGGTCGGCAGTGGAATCACACCCACTGGAAAGAAGCTGGAGGGCTCATGTTCAAGCCTCTGTTCAAGCGGCTGCTGCCGCAGGTCTCGGCTTCGGCTCACTGCGACCTGCCGTGCGGGGTCTACGACCCGGCCCAGGCCCGCATCGAAGCGGAGTCGATCAAGGGCATCTGCGAGAAGTACCAGGCCAACGAGGACCCGGAGTTCCGCACCCGCGCGCTGATCATCAAGGAGCAGCGTGCGCAGCTGGTCAAGGAGCACCTGTGGGTGCTGTGGACCGACTACTTCAAGCCGCCGCACTTCGAGAAGTACCCGCAGCTGCACTCCCTCGTCAACGAGGCGACGAAGCTCGCCGGGGCCTCCGGCGCCAAGGGCTCCGCCGACCCGCAGGTCGCCGAGGAGCTGCTGGGGAAGATCGACGAGATCGCGAAGATCTTCTGGGAGACCAAGCAGGCCTGACGCCGTCACGGCACGCAGCGCTCGCACGAAGCGCCCGGCCCCGCGATCCGGCGGGGCCGGGCGCTTCGGCGTCGACGGCCCCCATGGTGGGATTTCAAGCGGGGTGTTCCGCGTTGCGGGCCCGTGGCGATTATCCTTTGCAGCGGGAGGAGCCGAAGGCCTTCGGCTCCTCGAACACAGGAAGCGGCGATGCCGGTGAGCGATGAGCGCGAAGACGTGCTGCTGCTCGACGTGCCCTCGACGGGCGACTACCTGTCGGTCCTGCCGACCGCGACGGCGGCGGTGGCGACCAGGCTCGGGTTCTCGCTGGACGAGATCGAGGACCTGCGGGCGGCGGTGAACGCGGCCGTGGCGCTGCTGATCCCCGCCGAGCCGGGGCGTCCGCGCCCGTTCCGCAAGAAGACGAACGACCAGCCGCTGCGCTGCCGACTGGCCGTGGGCGAGGAGAGCCTGCAGATCGTGCTGAGCCGCCCGAAGGGCGAGCCGCTCCCGGACGCGGGCTCGTACCAGTGGCAGGTCCTCCGGGCCCTGACCGACGAGGTCGAGGCGGAGGTCGAGGACGCCACCACGGTGATCCGGATCAGCCAGCGCCGCCCGGCGACCGAGGCGGACGCCGACACGCAGCGCCACCAGATCTACTGACGCGGTCGGTCCCCCGCCCGGCGCGATCCCCCGCGTCCACGTTGAGCGGGCCGCATCGGGGACCCCTGTCGGTCCTTACGGATACCTTGGTCGTCAGGGGTGTTCCGCTACGGACATTCGCCGCATTGCACACTTCCCGGACAGCTCGAAGGCCCGGCATCGCTGCCGGGCCTTTCAAGCTTCTGTCTCGCAAATTCGAGGGATGGGCTACAACCAGCGACTGCGCGACGCGCTAGCCGACGACCTGGGTCGCCAGCGTGCGCAGCGCGCCCGAGCGGCGCTTCAGTTCGCGGCGCTCGATCTCGCTCATGCCACCCCATACGCCCGCGTCCTGACCGGTCTCGAGGGCCCACCGCAGGCACTCCTCGGTCACGGGGCAGCGCCTGCAGACGTTCTTCGCCTGCTCGATCTGCGTCAGTGCCGGTCCGGTGTCCCCGATCGGGAAGAACAGCTCGGGGTCCTCGTCACGGCAGATGGCCTCGTGGCGCCAATCCATCAAACATCTCCTTGCTAGGAATCAAGCATCTTGCTTGCACGGTGTTATTCGAACAGCTCTTATGGTTCGGGCGTTTCGCCGGCCGTCTCCGGCCGCTGCGGGCCTTCGGGCGGGCGTCGCGCCGGGTGTCGCTCGTGCCGCGCCGCGTCCGCTGCGGGGAACTGCTTGCAGCGGTCGCACCTTCGCGGGCGGCAGAGGCGAGCGCTCGGTACGGGACCCGATTCCCGGCAAAGGGAATCGTTGTCACCGTGAGCACAGGGCTCTCGCGTCGCGTCAGCGTCCTCGCTGAACGCTTTGGGCTTCGGGGAGCACACCCGCCTACGGCGTCGGTCGCCCAATTGGCGACTGAAAGGTCCGCACCTCAGTCCGACCTACCTTGTGAATGCTTTCACAAGCACGGGATTTGTCAAGGGTTCGACTCGGGAAATCGGCCCGAAGTGAGTGAACTCACCGCGCCGCCACCTCGAAGAAGACTCGTGGAACATGTTCCACAGTACCGCTGGGATCCCTACCGCGGACCCTCATGGCGGCCTCCGCCACACTCGCCCGGACGGAAAGTGCCGGGGTCGGTGACAGCGAGTCGAACCGGTTTGACACACTGGTACTCAAGGTTGGCCGACTTACCACGCTAGGAAGTTTCGCCAGGGCTTGACGAACTCATGGTCCGCAAGCTGTACCAAGACGTAAGTACCCACCGAATGCCCGGTCTATACGCACCGAAAATACGATATTCGGTTGTAAGTCTCACGCCGTCCCGGTAGGGAGGGCGAAATCAACCTTGCCCGCTCACCGGCGAGTTGTCAACACCCGGTTCGAGGTTTTCCCAAGTTGTTAGCAGGCCACCCGCAATGCCGCCGGAACCGATGTGAGTTCGACTTCGGTTCGCTCGCCGAGATAGTCCCCGTCGAGTTGGAATGCCTGCGGAAGCGAGGCGCGCAACCGGATCCTCGAGAGATCGTGATGCGTCACCGCGTGCTTACCGTCGGGTCCGTCTCGTCCCACCAGCAGTGAAGCGGCGGTCCGCGCGGCGTCCGACAGTCCAAGTTTACGCAGAATCAGGACATCAAGTCCAGCATTAAAGGACGCCCGCGCGTTGAGGTTCACCGGAAGGGTGCCGAGGTAAGTCCACGGTGCGCAGTTCTGCACCACGACCATCCCCTCGGAGAGGTCCTCTCCGCCTTCGGAGAGTTCGACCTCGATCGTGTCCCCTTCCACGCCATGCTCGTTCAGTTCCGCCATGACGGCACGGGCGTAATGCGCGCCGAGATTGCGCTTCTTGCGGTACGACTCCACTTTCTTGATGATCGACGCGTCCCAGCCGAGTCCCGCGCAGAAGGTGAAGAGCCGGTCGATGTCGTCGCCCTTCGCGCGCCCGAGATTGACGGTGCGGACCTTCTGCTCCTCGATCGCGGCGACGATCGCCATGGAGGCGCGGCGGCGGTCCCAGGGCAGGCCGAGTGCCCGCGCGAACACGTTCGTCGAACCGGCCGGGATCGGCGCGAAGATCGGCGCGTCGGCGGCGTCGCGACCGTCCGCGAGCAGGCCGTTCACGACCTCGTTCACCGTGCCGTCCCCGCCGAGGCTGACGACCACGTCGTACCCCTCGCCGGCGCCGCGTTTGGCGAGTTCCTCGCCGTGACCGCGCGAACCGCTCAATTGCACGTCGAGGTCGAGCACGTCGCCGAGCTTCTTGGCCACCCAGCGCGTGCGGCGTCGGGAGCCGGTGGAGGCCTTCGGGTTCACGATGAGCAGGCCGCGCTGTGGCGCTGCTTTCAGGTCGCGCATAGGCGCAGCGTAGCCCGGGATACGGTTGGGGTGTGAACGAAACCGATGCCGACATGGGCGCGGTCACCGAAAGCCACGGTGACGGTGCACGGCCGTGGACCTTGACGGCCGCCGGAGGGCTGTTCTGGCTCCTCGCAACGGGACTCGCTGCCGCGGGAGTGTGGGGGCTCGCACAACTGGTGACGGGCGACGTCGACACGGCGAGCGGCGCGATCGGCGTCGCGCTCCTGGCGTGGCTGGCGGCGCTCTACTACTGGTTCATCGGACGGCGGCTGCTGCAGCGCCGCGACGTCGTGGCGCAGGCGATCTTCCAAGGGCTCCTTTGGCTTCCGGTCGGGTACTACCTGCGTGAGGCCGCCCACCCGGTGATCGGGCTCACGGCATGGGCGGTCGCGGCGGCGATCCTGGGACTCGCCCTCAGCGGACCGACTCGTCGGGCGGTCGCGTTCGGCGAGCGGAGGCCTTTCGGGGAAACCGAATAGCAGGCACAGCGGCGGAGCCGAACAACCGGCGCGGCAGTGCCGGATCCTCCGCTGCAGCGGAGGATCCGGGTGGTCGGCACAGCGGTGGGGCCGGTCACCGCCCGTAGGGCCGCGAGCGCATTCGCTTGGACCACAACCGGGTGCTCGTCCAGCTGAGCCTGCCGCCTACGCCTCGGCGGCGCGCTGTTCGATGACCGCCAGGAGTTCGGGGGCCGTGCCGAGCGGTTCGCCGACGTGGACGACGCCGGCCTCGCGGGCCGAGGCGATCGCCGCGTCGCAGAGCTGACCCGGGGCGATGAAGTAGCAGACGGCCGCGACGCGTTGGGCTCCTTGGGCTTTGAGTGCCTCGACGGCCTCGCCGGTCCTCGGGCCGGGCCCGGAGGCGAAGCCCGAGGCCGCCGG
Source organism: Glycomyces sp. TRM65418 (assembly GCF_019710475.1). Classification (GTDB taxonomy): domain Bacteria; phylum Actinomycetota; class Actinomycetes; order Mycobacteriales; family Micromonosporaceae; genus Glycomyces. Next base: position 1,059,729 of record NZ_JAJFAX010000001.1, read on the forward strand.
GACGCCCAGGAGGCGTCCCGCCTCGGCCGCGACTTCGGCGACGTGCTCGCGGCCCTCGTCGACGCGGGTTCCGGCGGCGCACACCACCAGTCCGTCGATGCCGAAGGGCAGATCACGGACGAGCGCCTTCGCGAGCGACAGGTCCCCCACCGGGTGCGCCCTCGCGACCACGAGGCCCGGGCGGGCCTCCTCGGCGCGCTTGGCGACCTCCGGAAGGTCGTGGCGGGAGTGGTAGGCGTCGGTCAGCAGCAGCGGCAGCGCCACCACGGTGCCGACGCCGGAGTCGGCGAGGCTCCTGAGGACCTCGACCGGGTGGGGTTCGTTGAACTCCAGGAAGCCCACGTCCGCTCCGGCCGCCCGCGCGATGGCGCGGACGGCCTCCGGGGAGCGCGGGTCGGGACTGCCGTGGGCGATCAGCACGATCGGCCGCGGCGGCCCCGCGGAGGGCGCGGCGGCGGCGTCGGGTTCCTGTGCGTGCGCCTCAGACATGCAGACCGCACTCGGTCTTGTCGAACGCGGCCCATCGGCCGGCGCGCGGGTCCTCGCCCGGTTCGGTGCGCCGGGTGCACGGCCAGCAGCCGATCGATCGGAAGCCGTCCTTGAGCAGCGGGTTGACCGGGATGTTGTGGCGCTCGATGTACGCCTCCTGGTCGGCCTCGGTCCACTTCGCGATCGGGGAGACCTTGACCTTGCGGCGCGAGAGGTCGAAGTCGACCACGCGCGTGTTGGCGCGGGTCGGGCCCTCGTCCCGGCGCAGGCCGGTGGCCCAGCCGTCGTAGTCGGCCAGGGCGCGGTTGAGCGGCAGGACCTTGCGCAGCGAGCAGCATTCGTCGGGGGCGCGCGAGAACAGGCGCGGCCCGAACTCGGCGTCCTGTTCGAGCACCGACTGCTCCGGCTGGATCGAGCGGACGTTGACGTTCATCGTGGAGGCCACGAAGTCGCGGACTTCGAGGGTCTCGGGGAAGTGCAGGCCGGTGTCGAGGAAGACGACGTCGATGCCGGGGGCGACCTCGCTGGCGAGGTGGACCACGGCGGCGTCGGCCATCGAGGAGGTCACACAGAAGCGTTCGCCGAACTCGCCGACCGCCCACTCGAGGATCTCGTGGGCCGTGGCGTCCTCCAGGCGCTTCCCCGCGTCCATGGCGAGGTCACGGAGTTCGAAGGGATCTCTCTGATTCCCGTTGCTGCTCATGCTGCTTCACTCCGATCGGGGTGTCCTGCTCGGGTCGGGGACCCTTGGCTATTGCGGGCGCGAAGCGCCTTCGCTGTCGGGCGGGGGCGGGTGACGGGTGGGAGGGGCCGCGAAGGCGGTCGCGGCCTCCATCCCGTGGTATTTGACGGCGAACACGCGCGTGCAGTCCGCGCAGTGCCAGCCGCCCCGAATCTCGACGTCGCTGTCGGGAGCCGGTTCGTACGGCGTGAGGTCTTCCTCGCCGCAGTAGGGGCAGTGGTAGGGAACGACTCGGGCGCTCACTGCAATGCCGCCTCGTCGGCCCGGTGTACCCACTGGGCGAAGGTCTCCCCCTCGAACCGGCCTTCCAGGTACCGGCGGGTGACGCGTTCCACGTAGTCGCCGAGGTCGGCCGAGGCGACCTTGAGGCCGCGGGCCTTGCGGCCCAGGCTCGCCGCGGCGGCGTGCCCGCCGCCGAGGTGGACCTGGAAGCCCTCGACCTGCTCGCCGTCCACGGTGACCAGCTGGCCCTTGAGGCCGATGTCCGCGGTCTGGGTGCGGGCGCAGGCGTTGGGGCATCCGTTGACGTGGACCGAGATCGGCGTGTCGAGTTCGGGGACGCGCTTCTCGAGCTCGGCCACGAGGTCGCGGGCGCGGTCCTTGGTGTCGACGATGGCGAGCTTGCAGAACTGGATCCCGGTGCAGGCCATCGTGGCGCGGCGCCACGGGGACGGCTCGGCCTCGAGGCCGATCTCGCGCAGGTCGGCGACCGCGTCGGCGACCTTGTCCTCGGGGACGTCCAGGAGCAGGAGCTTCTGGAGCGGCGTGGCGCGGATGCGGTCGGAGCCGTACTTCTCGGCGATGTCGGCGAGCTGGTCCAGGATCGTCCCGGATACGCGGCCGGCGACGGGTGCGACGCCGATGAAGTAGTTGCCGTCGTTCTGCTTGTGGACGCCGATGTGGTCGAGGAGCTTCTCGGGGACCGGGGGCTGCTCCAGGTCGGGGAGCTTGCGGCCCAGGTAGGCGTCGGACTCCAGGACCTCGCGGAACTTCTCGACGCCCCAGTCCTTGACGAGGAACTTCAGGCGGGCGCGGGTGCGCAGGCGGCGGTAACCCCAGTCGCGGAAGATGCGGACCACGTTGACCCACACGTCGACGATGTCGTCCTGGGAGACCCACACGCCCAGGCGCGGGGCGAACATCGGGTTCGTGGAGAGGCCGCCGCCGACGTAGAGGTCGAAGCCCGGCCCGTGCTCGGGGTGGTGTGCGCCGATGAGCGAGATGTCGTTGACCTCGTACGGGCTGTCGGGCAGCCAGCCGATGGTCGACTTGAACTTGCGCGGCAGGTTCGAGAGGCTGCGGTCGCCGATGAAGCGGTCGTAGATCTCCTTGATCTGCGGCGTGGCGTCGATGACCTCTTCGGTCGAGACGCCGGCGACCGGCGAGCCGAGGATGACGCGGGGGCAGTCGCCGCAGGCCTCCTGCGTGTCGAGGCCGACCGCTTCGAGGCGGCGCCAGATCTCGGGGACGTCCTCGACCCGAATCCAGTGGTACTGGACGTTCTGGCGGTCGGTGACGTCGGCGGTGTCGCGGCCGAACTCCTTGGAGATCCCGGCGATGGTCCGCAGCTGGGCGACGTCGAGCTGGCCGCCGTCCATGCGCACGCGCATCATGAAGTACTTGTCGTCCAGCTCCTCCTCGTCGAGGATGCCGGTCTTGCCGCCGGCGATGCCGGGCTTGCGCTGGGTGTACAGGCCCCACCAGCGGAAGCGTCCGCGCAGGTCGGCGGGGTCGATCGAGTCGAAGCCGCGGTGAGCGTAGACGCCCTCGATGCGCTGCCGCACGTTGAGCGGGTTGTCGTCCTTCTTGGACTGCTCGTTCTTGTTGAGCGGTTCCCGGTGGCCCATGGCCCACTGGCCCTGGCCCTTCGGGCGGGACGGTTTGCGCGTTGGCGTTGGCACAGTTCTCCTCATGCGGACACAGGTGTGGCGTGGTTCGACGGCGGAATGCCGGAAGGGATTAAGCGCGCATCAGAAGACAGGCGGCGCTGAACACACGGCAGAAGTCGACGTGGCGGCGTGCCACCAGTCGGAGCCCGTGTGCGCGAGACATGCCTGCAAGCATGCCACACCTCTCAGCCGATGGCATCCGTCGTCCCGCAGCATGGACGTGGACTTGGCGATGCCCGCAAGCCGTGAATGGGATGGGTCACATGCATCCGCCGGGTCCGGCGGATGCGGGAGGTTCGCTGGAGGGCGCGGGGCCGTCCTTCGTCACTGGAGGGCGAAGTCGACGACGGCCTCGGTGCCGCCTTCGCGGCGCGGGCGCATGTCGATGGTGCCGCGCAGCTCGCCGGTGACGAGCGTGTGCACGATCTGGAGGCCCAGGCGGGTCGAGTCGGCGATGCGGAAGCCCTCGGGGAGGCCCTTGCCCTGGTCGGAAACGGTGACGCGGAAGCGGTCGCCGTCGCGCTCCACGTTGATGACGACCTCGCCGTCCTGGCCGGGCGGGTAGGCGTGCTCCACCGCGTTCTGGATGAGCTCGTTGACGACCATGACCAGCGGGGTCGCGTACTCGCTGGGCAGGACCCCGAAGGTGCCCTCGCGGCGGAGGGTCACCTTGGACTCGGCGACGGAGACCTCGACGGCCATGGAGGCCACGCGGTCGACGATCTGGTCGAAGCCGACCGACTCGTCCGAGCTCTGCGAGAGGGTCTCGTGGACGAGCGCGATCGAAGCCACGCGGCGCACCGACTCCTCGAGGGAGAGGCGGGCCTGCGGCGAGCCGACGCGGCGGGCCTGGAGCCGCAGCAGCGCGGCGACGGTCTGGAGGTTGTTCTTGACGCGGTGGTGGATCTCGCGGATCGTGGCGTCCTTGGTGACCAGCTCGCGGTCGAGGCGGCGGACCTCGGTGATGTCGCGCACGAGCACGAGCGCGCCCGCGGCCTTGCCGCCGGGCCGCAGCGGCAGCGCCCGCATGAGGACCGTCGCGCCCTTGGCCTCGATCTCCTTGCGGCGCGGGGTGCCCCCGGCGAGGGCGTCGGCGATGCGGCGGGCCGCGTCCGCGCCGACCTCGGGGTTCGAGGGCAGGCTGCGGGTGAGCTCGGCGAGGTCGCGGTCGCGCAGGTGGCCGGTGACGCCCATGCGCCGGTACGCCGAGAGCGCGTTCGGCGAGGCGTAGCGGACCAGTCCGTCCGAGCCGATGCGGACCAGGCCGTCGCCGATGCGCGGCGCGGTGGTCGGCTCGCCGGGCAGCAGCGGGGGCGGGAATCCGCCGTCGGTGAGCATCTGGACGAGGTAGTCCGCGGTCTTGAGGTAGTTCAGTTCCAGGTGGGAGGGGCTGCGCGTGTCCGAGAGGTTGGTGTCGCGGGCGGCGACGGCGATGACCTCGCGGCGGTCGCGGCGGCGCACCGGGATGGCCTCGTGGCGGGCGGCGACGTCCCCGCGCCAGACGGGGTCCCCTTCGCGGAAGATCCGGCCCTCGGTGAACGCGACGTTCAGGTGCTGGGCGTCCTCGCCTTCGAGGATGCGGCCGACCTGGTCCTCCTCGTAGGCGGTCGGGCCGGTGGTCGGCCGGACCTGGGCCAGGCAGACGTACCGGCCCGGGTGGTCCTTGACGGCCCCCCAGAGGAGGAAGTCGGCGAAGGACAGGTCGGCGAGGAGCTGCCATTCGGCCACGAGCCGCTGCAGGTGCGCCGCGGAGTTCGAGGTGAGGTCGGTGTGCGCGCTGATGACATCGCGGAGAGTGGACACCCGGCCAATACTAGCGGCGGGCCGGGCGGCGGACCTCCTCCTCGAACGCGCCCCGGGCGGTTCGCCGCGGCGAGCGAAACGCCCCGCCGCGGAGGGCGGGGCGTTCGAAGCGAGCGGCTACGGGAGCGTCATGTCGGGCTTGTCCAGCTCTTCGACGTTCACGTCTTTGAAGGTCAGGACGCGCACGTGCTTGACGAACCGGGCCGGGCGGTACATGTCCCAGACCCACGCGTCGCTCATCTCGACCTCGAAGTAGGTCTCCGCGTCGGCCCCCCGCACGTGGACTTCGACCGCGTTGGCCAGATAGAACCGCCGCTCGGTCTCGACGACGTAGGTGAACTGCCTCACGATGTCCCGGTATTCCCGGTACAGCTGCAGCTCCATGTCGGTCTCGTACTTCTCGAGGTCCTCGGCGCTCAACGCTCCTCCTTCTCAACGACGGTTCCCACGATAGTGCGCGGGTGCCCCGCCTCGCTCGCGGCTCTCGCGACGACCGCTCGCGGAGCCGTGATCCGGCGCTCACGGCGGTCCCGGGCGGCGCCGTGCCGGTGCGCCGCGGCGAGCGCTTGCGGCGCCGTGGACGGGTCCGGCCCGTGCCGTCCTGGGTTCACCCGGAGCCGCCCCGCCAAACCGCGCTCAGGCGCCGGCGGGCACGTCGGGCCGGCCGACGGCGCTCGCGGCGACGTTCGCGTAGGACATGCGGTGGTCCTCGCACGGGCCCCAGCGGCGCAGCGCCGCCTCGTGGGCGGGCGTGCTGTATCCCTTGTGGACGGCGAAGCCGTATTCGGGGCGGCGCCGGTCGAGTTCGCACATGATCCGGTCCCGGGTGACCTTGGCGACCACGCCCGCGGCCGCGACGCACGCGGCCGTCCGGTCGCCTTTGACCACCCCGAGGCTGCCGGGCAGGCCGGGGACCGGGAAGCCGTCGGTGAGCACGTACCCGGGACGCTCGGGCAGGCGCGCCACGGCGACGCGCATGCCCTCCAGGTTGCACACGGCGATGCCGCGGCGGTCGATCTCGTCGGGCTCGTACATGACGACGCTCATCGCCGCCCGCGAACGCCGCAGCCGCTCGAAGACCCGCTCGCGGGCGGCCTCGGTCAGGAGCTTCGAGTCGTTCAGCTCGTCCAGGCGCGCGTTCGGCGGCAGGCTCACCGCCGCGACGACCAGCGGCCCGGCGCAGGCGCCGCGCCCGGCCTCGTCGGCCCCGGCCACCGGGCCGAGACCGCGCCGCAGCAGCGCGGCCTCCAGCGCGTACAGGTCGCTGTCGCGCCTGAGCCGAGAGGAGACGGGACGGAGCATGGCCTCAGGACGGCTCGGGGACGTCTTCGTACGTCGCCGGGATCCCGAACCAGTTGAAGTCGCCGACCGGCCAGAACAGCACGAAGGCCTTCCCGATGACCGCGTCGACCTCGATCGTCGAGGCCTGGACGTCGCCGCGGGTGCGGACGAAGCGCTCGCGCGAGTCGCCCGAGGCCGAGCGGTGGTCGCCCATGACCCACAGGCGCCCCTCGGGCACGACCAGGTCGAACGGGTCCTGCGAGGGCGGGTCCTGCTGGCCGGTCATCGGATTCGTGTACAGATAGGACGATTCGTCGATGGGCTCGCCGTTGACCGTGATGCGCCCCTCGTCGTCGCAGCACACCACGTGGTCGCCGCCGACTGCGATCACCCGCTTGATGAACTCGTCCTCCTCCATGACCGAGCGCCAGGACTCGGGGGCGGTGAAGACGATGATCTCACCGCGCTCGGGCTCGGAGAACTCGTAGACGAGCTTGTTGACGAGCACGCGGTCGTCGATCTGAAGCGTCGTCTCCATCGAGCCGGAGGGAATGTAGTAGGTCTGGACGACAAAGCTCCGGACCAGCCACGCCACGAGGAGGGCGACGCCGAGCAGGATCGGCAGTTCTTTCCAGAACGACCCCTTCTTCTTGGGCTGCTGCTGTGCGGAGGATTCCTCGGCGCTCTCACCGTCGGCGCCGGGCGATTGCCCTTCTTCGATCACGGTGCGAGTCTACGCGCTCGCGCTCCGACCGCAGGGACGGCCGCCGCGCGGCGGTCGGCGCCGGCATCGCCGTGGCGGGCAAGGCGGGCGGCTGGTGCCAGAACGTGCCCCACGCCGCCGGGAGGCCGTCGCCGACGGCCGACCGGTCGCCTTCCTCTCCGGACGTCCCGCCGGTGCCGTCGAGGACGTCGAAGGCGTCGGGGATCTCCAGCTCCCTTGCGCGGTCGGTGGGCCAGACGAGGGCGATGGCGCGGCCGATGAGGTTCTCCACGGGCACCGGTCCCTGGCACCGGGAGTCCTTGGAGTCGCCGCGGTGGTCTCCCATGACCCACACCTCGCCTTCGGGTATGGCGACCTCGTCGAACCGGCGCGAGTGGCAGGTGCCGGGGTCGACGTCGAGGGGCGCGTCGTCGTAGACGTACTCGCTCTCGTCGAGGGAGACGCCGTTGACGACGACGTTGCCGCCCTCGTCGCAGCAGGCGACGGTGTCGCCGCCGACGGCGATGACGCGTTTGATGAAGTCCTTCTCATCGGGCCTGGCGAGGCCGATGAGGTCGAGGACGGCGGTGGTGACGTCGTCGAGGAGCCCTTCCTCGCCGCCGGCGGGCCGGTACTCGGGGTCCCAGGAGTCGGTGCCGCGGAAGACCACGACCTCGCCGCGCTGGGGCGTGCGGAGCGTCGTGGTGAGCTTGAGGACGAGGACCTTGTCGCCCTCCTGGAGGGTCTGCTCCATCGAGCCGGAGGGGATGTAGAAGGGCTGCACGGCGAAGGTGCGCAGGAGGACCGCCGCCGAGAAGGCGACGACGAGGAGCAGCGGCAGCTCGATCCACAGCGACAGGTACTGGCGCTTGTGCGGCTGCGAGAGGCGGCTCTCGGCCTCCTTGTCGCCCTGGCGCGGCTCGGCGAGCGGCAGGCGGCCGCCTCCGGTGCGGTCGTGCGCGGCGGTGCCGTCGAGGGGGCGGACGCGGTCGTGGGCGCCGGTCGCGCGTTCGCGCTCGGCGGCCACGCGGTCCTTGGGACCGGTCGGGCCCTCGGTGCGGCGGATCGGCTGCGTCACGTCGATCGGCAGGCCGTCCGCGGCCGGACCGGCGGCGGGGGCTCCGGCGACGGGCCCGCGCGGCAGGCGCGGGCTCTCGGGGTCGGAAGGAGGCGGGGCACCGAGGCCGTCCGGACCGGGGAGTCGGTCCCACGAGATCCGTCGGGGGCCCTTCGCCCCGCCGGGGGAACCAGGACTCATGTGCTGAGGGTAGCGGAAGTCGGCGCGCAGCGAAAAACCCCGGGCGAACGCCCGGGGCCCTCCGAAAGCTTGGTGCGAACTAGACTTCGCGCTTCTCCTTGATCTTCGCGGCCTTGCCCTTGCGGTCGCGCAGGTAGTACAGCTTCGCGCGGCGGACCTTGCCTCGCATGGCGATCTCGATGGAGTCGACCATGGGGCCGTGGACCGGGAAGGTGCGCTCGACGCCGATGCCGTAGCTCAGCTTGCGGACCGTGAAGGTCTCGCCGATGCCCGCGCCGTGGCGGCGGATGACGACGCCCTGGAACACCTGGACACGCGACCGGGCGCCTTCCTGGACTCGGACGTTCACCTTGACGGTGTCACCGGGACGGAAGTCCGGCACGTCGGCTCGCATGGAGGCCGCGTTCAGCTCATCCAGAATGTTCATGGTTGCAACCCTCGTTGATAAGAAGTTCAGAAGTTCGAGCCGGGAGAGGTACCGCTTGAACGAACGGCACGTCACGGGAACTCGCTTACTCTGCCACACCCTGGTCGGGCACGGCGAACCCGGCCTCCTCGAGGAGGAGCCGGTCACGTTTGTCGAGGTTACCCGCCTCCAGTCGCTCGAGCAAATCCGGGCGGGCCTGCGCGGTGCGGAGGAGGGCCTGGTCACGCCGCCAGCGGGCGACCTTGCCGTGGTCCCCCGAGAGGAGGACGGGCGGGATCTCGTGGCCGCGCCATTCGGCCGGGCGCGTGTAGGCGGGGGCCTCCAGGAGCCCGGCGTTGTGCGACTCGTCGTCGAGGGACGCGGCGTTGCCGAGGACGCCGGGCACGAGCCGGGCCACGGCCTCCACGATCGCGAGGACCGCGACCTCCCCGCCGAAGAGCACGTAGTCGCCGATGGAGACCTCGGTGACCTCCATGCGCTCGGCGGCGTAGTCGACGACCCGCTGGTCGATGCCTTCGTAACGGCCGCAGGCGAACATGAGCCAGGGCTCGGCGGCGAGCCCGCACGCCATGGACTGGGTGAAGGGCCGTCCGGCGGGACTGGTGACGAGGAGGCGGGGCCGCTCGTCGCCGGCGATGAGTTCGTCGAAGCACTCGCCCCACGGCTGCGGCTTCATGACCATCCCCGCCCCGCCGCCGGCGGGCGCGCCGTCCACCGAGTGGTGCACGTCGTGCGTCCAGCGGCGCAGGTCGTGGACGTTGAGGTCGATGAGGCCCTTCTCGCGGGCGCGGCCGATGAGCGAGAGGTCGAGCGGCGCGAGGTATTCGGGGAAGACGGTGACGACGTCGATCTTCACTAGAGCTCCAGCAGGCCCGGGGGCAGGTCGACGCGGATCCGGCCGGCCTCGACGTCCACTTCGCCGATCATGTCGGCCACGAACGGGATGAGCGCGGGGGTCCGGCCCTTCCGCTTGACGACCAGCGTCTCGTAGGCGGCGCCGTGGTCGACGCGCGAGACGGTGCCGACCTCGCCCGCTTCGCGGTCGATGACCGTGAGGCCGATGAGCAGGGTGTCGTGGACCTCGTCCTCGTCGGCGACCAGCTCCTCCTCGTCGATCTCGACGCTCAGGACGACCCCGCGCAGCAGCTCTGACGCGTTGCGGTCCGTGTGGCCCTCGAAGCCGATCATCGGACGGCCCTGGTGCCAGCGCACCGTGGCGGCCTTGAGGGGCGCGCCCTTGAGCCGGCCGCCCGTGGTCCGGTATTCGACGCCGGGCTGGAAGCGCGTCTCGGGATCGTCGGTGCGGACCTCGACGACGACTTCGCCGCGCAGCCCGTGCGGGCGAACGATCCGGCCGACCACTAGCTCTGGCATTGCCACCTTCTTCTCGGGACAGCGCAACGGCCCCGGAGGGACTCCGGGGCCGTTGCGGATGACTCAGTAGGAATCGACGACCTCGACACGGATGCCTTTGCCGCCGATCGAGCCGATGACCTGGCGCAGCGCGTTCACGGTCCGACCCCCGCGGCCGATCACGGTCCCGAGGTCGTCCGGGTTGACCCGGACCTCGAGCCGCTTGCCGCGGCGGGAGTCGACCAGACGGACGCGGACGTCGTCAGGGTGGTCGACGATGCCTTTGACAAGGTGTTCAAGCGCCGGTCGCAGCACGATTACTCCCCTTTGGTCTCAGAGGCCTCGTCGGCGGGGGCCTCGACCTCTTCAGTCTTAGCCGATTCGTCGGCCTTGGCGGCGGACTTCTTCGACTTCGGCGCGGCCTTGGCGGCCTCCTCGGAGACGTACGCCTTCGAGGGGTCGATGCCCGACTCCTTGAGGGCGGCCACGTAGAGGGACTCCTTCTCCGGCTTGGGCTCGGCGACCTTCAGCGGGGCCGGCTCGGGCAGACCCTTGAACTTCTGCCAGTCGCCGGTCTTGCGGAGGATGGCCTTGACCGTGTCGGACGGCTGGGCGCCGACGGCGAGCCAGTGCTGGATGCGGTCGGACTTGACCTCGATCCGGGACGGGTTCTCCTTCGGGTGGTAGATCCCGACGTTCTCAATGACCTTGCCGTCGCGCTTGACGCGCGAGTCGGCGATGACGATGCGGTACTGGGGAGTACGGATCTTCCCCATTCGCGTGAGGCGAATCTTCACTGCCACGTTTTGTTACTCCTGTTGTAAGGATCACGTTAGCGCGCACGCCATCCAGGTGGAGATTCCGGATTGCGTCGCGCTGAAACCTGGCTTTGCGTCACGGTTGTTGAGAGGGCACCCGTCCCAAAGCTCATGTACAGCGTCCGAGTCTAGCGCACGGCAGGTCTAGTACGACCGCGCCAGGTAGGCGATGAGACCGGACTCATCCAGGGAGTCGGGCACGGAGCCGTCCTCGCGCTGGAGCACGCGCACGGTGACCGCCGACTGAGCGGCCTTCGCCTCCCCTTCGACGCCGCAGGCGTCCCACGGCAGGCGCGCGTAACCGGTCTGGGCGGCCTCGACGGCCTCCTCGACGGTGGACACGTCGGCGGTGTGCGCCTCGCGGTACTCCAGCGCCTCGTTCCACAGCTGCTGCTGCGCGCCTTCGAGGGCGGCGGCGACGGCCTCGGCGAGCATCCCGAGCGGGACGGTGTCCTTCGTGCCCTCGACGCGGCTGACCACGGTGGCCTCGCCGTTCTTGAGGTCGCGGGGGCCGATCTCGATGCGGACCGGGTAGCCCTTGAGCTCGGCGTCCACGGCGCGGCGGCCGAAGGCCACGTCGCCGCGGTCGTCGAGCCTGACGCGCAGGCCGTCGTCCTTGAGCTCGTCGTAGACCTTCTTCGCGGCGGACTGGACCTCGTCGGAGTCCTTGACGACCATGACGCAGACCTGGACGGGCGCGAGGTTCGGCGGGACGCGCAGCCCCGCGTCGTCGCCGTGGCCCATGATGAGGCCGCCGACCATGCGGGTCGAGACGCCCCAGGAGGTCGTCCAACCGTGCTGCTGCTTGCCGTCGCGGCCCTGGAACTGGATGCCGAAGGCCTTGGCGAAGTTCTGGCCGAGTTCGTGGGAGGTGCCCATCTGGAGGGCCTTGCCGTCGCGCATGAGCGACTCGACCGCGAAGGTGTTCAGGGCCCCGGCGAAGCGCTCGGCCTCGGTCTTGATGCCGCGGTGGACGGGCAGGGCGAGCACGTTCTCGATGAAGTCGGCGTAGACCTCGTGGAGGACGCGCAGCGTGAAGGCGTGGGCGTCCTCATAGGTCTCGTGGACGGTGTGCCCCTCCTGCCACAGGAACTCCGAGGAGCGCAGGAACAGGCGGGTGCGCAGCTCGTAGCGCATCACGTTGCACCACTGGTTGAGCAGCAGCGGCAGATCGCGGTACGAGTTGACCCACTTGGCCATGTACTCGCCGATGACGGTCTCGGAGGTGGGGCGGATCGCGAGCTTCTCTTCGAGCTCCTTGCCGCCGCCGTGCGTGACCATCCACAGCTCGGGCGCGAAGCCCTCGACGTGGTCGGCTTCCCGGGTGAAATAGGACTCGGGGATGAGCAGCGGGAACGAGGCGTTCTCGGTGCCGGTGCCCTTGATGCGGTCGTCCAGTTCGGCGACCATGCGCTCCCACAGCGCGAACCCGGACGGTCGGATCACCTGCGAGCCGCGGGCCGGACCGTTCTCGGCCAGCTGGGCTTTGGCGATGACGTCCTGGTACCAGCGAGGAAAGTCCTCGCCCTGCGGTGTGAGTACATTGGCCATGGTCAGCGATTCTACGGGTCGCGCGACACCCGCTCGCGCTCGGCCGTTCGACGCGCCTCGGGGACGCCCGCGAACCGCGGACCGGTCCCTTCGGCGAGGCTTGGGAGCCGTGGACCGGCGCTCTCGGCGGCGCCTGCGAGCGTGAATCGACACTCCCGGCGAGGATGGGGAGCCGGAATCGGCGCTCTCGGCGACGCTTGCGAGCCGTAAATCGGCGCCCTCGGCGACGCTTGCGAGCCGTAAATTGACCGAGCCCGGGAGTCTTCGATCTCCTTCGAACGGAGGAGCGAGGAAGCCGATGTTTCGGTCCTTCGACGGTGATACGCGAGGGCGGTCGTCGCATAAGCTGTCGACGTGACCACACCCATGCTGGCAGGTGACCGCGGCCTGACGGCCGACGAGGTCGCCGCACGCGTCGAGGCCGGAGCCGTCAACGACGCGAAGCGCCACACCAGTCGACCGATCTCCGCGATCCTGCGCGCCAACTTCCTGACCCCGCTCAACGCCGTCATCGCCGTGCTCGCCGCCATCGCGATCGGCTTCACGGCCATGGAAGAGGGACTGCTGGAGGGCTTGAAGCAGGGCCTGTTCGCGGGCGTGATCATCGCCAACATCGCCATCGGCACGATCCAGGAGCTGCGGGCCAAGCGCACATTGGACAAGCTGTCGCTGCTGAACCAGTCGAACGCGAAAGTCCTGCGCGACGGCGAGATCCAGGAGATCGAGCCGAACCGGATCGTCCGCGACGACCTCGTGTACGTCGAGCCGGGCGACCGGATCATGGTCGACGGCCCCGTGGTCGAGTCCCGCAACCTCGAGATCGACGAGTCGCTGCTGACCGGCGAGGCCGACCCGGTGGCGAAGGTCCACGGCGACGCGGTCCGCTCCGGCTCCTTCGCCGTGGCCGGCACCGGGCTGTTCCGGGCCGAGCAGATCGGCGCGGACTCCTACGCCGCCAAGCTGGTCGAGGAGGCCAGCAGGTTCACGCTGGCCCGCTCGGAGCTGCGCGACGGCATCAACCGCTTCATCAAGCTCATCAACTGGCTCATCGTGCCGATCGCGCTGCTGCTCATCATCAGCCAGCTCGCGGACGCCGGAAACTGGCGCGAGACGATCGTCAAGACCGTGGCCGGGATCGTGCCGATGATCCCCGAGGGCCTGGTGCTGCTGACCTCAGTCGCGTTCGCGGTGGGCGTCATCCGCCTCGGGGCGCGGCGGTGCCTCGTGCAGGAGCTCCCGGCCATCGAGGGCCTCGCCCGCACCGACGTGCTGTGCCTGGACAAGACCGGGACGCTCACCGAGGGCGGCATGGACATCGCCGAGATCCGGCCGGTCGACGGGGCCGACCCGGCCGTCGTCATCGACGCGCTCGCCGCCTTGGCGGCCGCCGACGACAGCCCCAACCCGACCATGCAGGCCGTCGACGAGCACCTGCGCGAGCAGGGCCACGCCGACCCGGCCTGGCGCGTCATCGACGTCATGCCGTTCTCCTCGGCCCGCAAGTGGAGCGGCACCCGCTTCACCGACCACGGCACCTGGCTCCTCGGCGCGCCGGACGTGCTCCTCGACCCCGGCGACGCGATGGCGCTCGACGCGGACGTGCTCGCGGCCCAGGGCCTGCGGGTGCTGGCCCTCGTCACCGCCGAATCGGCCTCGACCACCGGCGGGATCAGCGGCGTGAAGGCCCAGGCCCTCGTGGTCCTGCGCCAGCGCCTGCGCTCGACCGCCGCGGCGACCCTCGCCTACTTCAAGGAGCAGGGCGTCGCCGTCAAGATCATCTCCGGGGACTCCCCGGCGGCGGTGGGCGCGGTGGCGGCGCAGCTCGGCGTCGAGGGCGCGGCCGAGACGGTGGACGCCAGACGGCTGCCGGAGGACCCCGATGAGCTCGCGGACCTGCTGGAGCGGGCCACGATCTTCGGGCGCGTGAAGCCGCACCAGAAGCAGGCGTTCGTGAAGGCGCTGCAGTCGCGGGGGCACACCGTGGCGATGACCGGCGACGGCGTCAACGACGTGCTGGCGCTCAAGGACGCGGACCTGGGCATCGCGATGGGCTCGGGCTCGTCGGCGGCGCGCTCGGTCGCGCAGGTGGTGCTGCTGGACGACGAGTTCGCGACGCTGCCGTACGTCGTGGACGAGGGCCGGCGGGTGCTGGGGAACATCGGGCGGGTCTCGAACGTGTTCCTGACCAAGACGGTCTACGCGATCTCCTTGGCGCTGTTCATCGCGGTGGGCGCGATCTGGTCGTGGATCGCGGGGAACGACCCGCTGCCGTATCCGTTCCTGCCGATCCACCAGTCGCTCATCAACGTGTTCACGATCGGCCTCCCGGCGTTCTTCCTGGCCCTCGCGCCGACCTTCGACCGGGCCCGGCCGGGGTTCGTCAAGCGGGTGCTCAAGTTCGCGATCCCGGCGGGGATCTGCTGCGCGGTGCCGACGTTCGTGGTGTACCTGGCGTCGCTCGCCCACGACGGCTACGACTCGGACCTGCCGCAGACGACCGCGGCGATCACGCTGTTCTGCCTGGCGCTGGCGGCGCTCGCGATCGTGGCGAAGCCGTACGTGTGGTGGAAGGCGCTCCTGGTCGGCGGCTGCGCGGCCGCGTTCGTGACCGTGCTGGCCGTGCCGCCGTTCGCGCGGTTCTACGAGCTGCAGCTGCCGGGGGCGTGGAACACCACGGCGGCGGCGATCGGCGTGGCCTCGGGTGTGAGCGCGCTCCTGTTCTGGCTGGTCGTGCGCCCCAAGCACCTCAAGGACTGAGACGGGGCGCCCTGCTACATCGGATGTAGCGGCGGGCGTGGCGTCAATGTAGCGCCTTCTGGGTGAGAGCAACTGAGCGAATCACCCAGGAGGCGAACATGTCGCAGCGCGACCTCGCGATCCGAGCCGAAGGGCTCGTCAAGCACTTCAAGGACGTCAAGGCCGTCGACGGCGTGGACCTGGAGGTCCCGGCCGGCACGGTGTACGGCGTGCTGGGTCCGAACGGGGCCGGCAAGACCACCACGGTCCGGATGCTGGCCACCCTGCTGCGTCCGGACGCGGGGAACGCGACCGTGTTCGGCCGGGACCTCATCGCCGACGCCGCCTCCGTGCGGTCGCAGGTGAGCCTGACCGGCCAGTACGCCTCCCTGGACGAGGACCTCACGGGTTTCGAGAACCTGGTCCTGCTGTCCCGCCTGTACGGCTACACCAAGCCCGCCGCGCGGGACCGCGCCGGGGACCTGCTGGCGGCGTTCGGGCTGTCGCAGGCCGCGGGCAAGCAGGTGAAGTCCTATTCGGGCGGCATGCGGCGGCGGCTCGACATCGCCGCCTCGATCATCGTGACGCCGAAGCTGCTGTTCCTGGACGAGCCGACCACGGGCCTGGACCCGCGCAGCCGCAACCAGGTGTGGGACGTGGTGCGCACGATCGTCGGCGAGGGCACCACGGTGCTGCTGACCACCCAGTACCTGGAGGAGGCCGACCAGCTCGCGAGCCGCATCGCGGTCATCGACACCGGGAAGGTCATCGCCGAGGGCACGCCGGGGCAGCTGAAGTCCTCGGTGGGCGCGGGTTCGATCCGGGTGCGCCTGCACCACGCCGACCAGCGCGAGCACGCGCAGCGGGTGCTGGGCGAGGCGCTGAGCGGGGAGGTCGTGCTCGACGACGACCCGGTGTCGCTCACCGCGCGGCTGGCCCCCGGGCAGGACACCGCCGCGCAGGGCTCGCACGTCCTGGGCGAGCTGGCCCGCGCCGGGATCCTCGTGGACGACTTCTCGCTGGGCCAGCCGAGCCTGGACGAGGTGTTCCTGGCCCTCACGAACCGCACCGACGTCGTCAACACCGGCGCTTGATCCCCACGGACTTTCAGGAAGGAAAACCGCTATGACTGTCACGCACACCGATACGAAGTCCGATGTCGACGCTCCGGCGCCGGTCGAGAAGGAGCACCTGCGGCGGCTGCTGGCCACCGGCGAGCGGCCGGCGGCGCCGAGCGCGTTCGCCTCGGCGCGGGCGTTCGCCTGGCGTTCGATGCTGAAGATCAAGCATGTCCCGGAGCAGCTGGGCGACATCCTGATCTTCCCGATCATGATGCTGCTGATGTTCACGTACCTGTTCGGCGGTGCGATCGCGGGCGGGACGACGGCGTATCTGCAGTTCCTGCTGCCGGGCATCATGGTGATGAGCATCGTGATGACCACGATCTACACGGGCATGTCGGTGAACATCGACATCAACAAGGGCGTGTCGGACCGGTTCCGGACGCTCCCGATCTGGCGGGCCGCGCCGATGGTCGGTTATCTCCTGGCGGACATGTTCCGGTACGCGGCGGCCGGGGCGGTCATGTTCGGCACGGGCCTGATCATGGGCTACCGGCCCGACGGCGGCGCGGTGGGCGTGCTGCTGGGCGTGGCGCTGCTGCTGGTGTTCTGCTTCGCCTTCTCGTGGGTGTGGACCTGGCTGGGCCTGATCACGCGCTCGGAGAAGACGGTCATGTCGATCTCGATGTCGGTCATGTTCCCGCTGACGTTCCTGTCGAACATCATGGTGGACCCGGCGACGATGCCGGGCTGGTTGCAGCCGGTCGTGAAGAACACGCCGATCAGCCAGCTGGTCGACGGCGTGCGGGGCCTGTTCGACGGGAACGTGGACTCCGGTTCGGTCCTGACGACGCTGATCTGGTCGGCCGGTTTCATCGCGGTGTTCGGGTTCCTGACGATCAGGGCCTACAACCGCAAATAGCTTCATGCGAACACCCGGCGGGGCCGGGCGGGGACGACCCGCCCGGCCCCGTTCGCGTCGGTGTCCGGTTCGGGTGCGGAGCCTCAGCGTTCCCAGGCGGGGGCGTCGGGGCCGGGGCGGTAGGCGCAGGTCGAGCCGGTGGCCACGGTGCGGTCGAGGTGCGCGGCGAGCGCGGGGTGGACGGCCTCGATCTTCTTGAGCGTGTTGCGGATCCGGTTGGTGACGCTCTTGCGGGCGCGTTCGGCGTTGTCGCCGAGGCGGCGGGAGCGGCCGCCGAGGCCGGTGGCGGCCTTGAGCTGGTCGATGAGGGCCTGGCGTTCGGCGTCGAGGACGGCGGCGCGGGCGTCGTCGCCGAGCGCGGCGGCGGTGTCGATCTGCTCGTCGAGCGCTTCGAGGTGGTCGCGGTAGCGCGCCCGGGCCTCGGCGTCGAGGAGGTCGTCGCCGCCGAGTCGGGCGTCGGCGGCGACCGCGGCGTCGGGGTCGAGGAGTTCGACGGCGGCGATGTCGCTGTGCGGCTGCCGGATGAGGCGGTGCAGGTCGGCGAGGCCCTTGGTGTGCGGGAGGTGGACGGTGCGGCCTTCGTAGCGGAGGGTCCAGGTCGCGCCGTCGCGGCGGAAGACCGCCCCGGCGGCGGGCGGCGCCGTCGGCGCCGGGGCGGCGTCGAGTCCGGCGGCGGCCCGGCGGGCGGCCTCGGCCCAGGGGCGGGCGCCGAGCACTTCGGCCCCGGCGGCGGCGTTCATGAAGTGCTCCCGGGCCGCTTCGGTGTCGCCGGCGGCCGCGGCGAGCAGCCCGAGCCAATGGCTGACGGGGCCGTGGATGCTGGTACCCCACAAGGCGACCAGCCATTCGCCTTCGTGCGGGGCGAGGCGTTCGCGCAGGCGGGCGATGGCCTGGGTGTCGCCGTCGGCGACGGCGAGCTCGGTCTCGAAGCGCAGCCACAGGGACTCCCAGGCGCTGCGCGAGGCGGGGCCGTCGCCGAGGCGGTTGTGGATCGTGCGGGCCAGGTCGATGTCGCCGCGGCGGATCGCGGTGAGTCCGGCGAGGAGGTCGCCGTGCCAGACGCCGAAGGACTCGTGCCAGCCTTCGGAGACCGTCGCGGGGACCTCGCCGCGGGCCATCTCCAGCTCCCATTGCAGGTGCCGCATCATGTGGTGGTACATCGGGTCGTCGCCGATCTCCGCCGACGCCGACGCGATCCGGGACTCGGCGTCCTCGAAGCGGCCCTGGACCATGTCGACCACGGCCCGGTCGACGTCGGCACCGCTCTTCCAGCGCTCGGAGTCGCCGGTCTCGGCGAGCGCGCAGAAGTGGGCGAGCTGGTGGCGGAACGAGGGGTCGCCGCGTTCGAGGAGCACGACCCAGCCGAGCGACGCGGCGTACAGGCGCATCTCCGTGTCGCCGGTGCGGCGGGTGAGTTCGGCGAGCTCCTCGACGAGGCCCTGGCGTTCGACGGCGGTGCCGGGCCCCCAGTTCACGCCGTGGGTGGCCCACAGCGCGTAGGAGAGGTCCTCGTCGGAGCCGGAGGCGCGCGCGGCGACCATGTACGCGTACAGCAGGCGGCGGGTCAGGTCCTCGTGCGGGAGTTCGGGGTCGGGGGCCTCGCCGGCGAGCTTCGCGTAGGCGAGGGTCTTGAGGCGCACGAGCTCGTCGACGCGCTGGTCCTGCGGGACCTCCACGGTGGCCCGGGTGAGGAGCATCGCGTCGCCCGAGTCCTCGGCTTCGAGGAGGGCCTGTTCGTAGAGGAGGCGGGCCTCGGCGGCGCCGCCGCGCCAGACGACGATGCCCGCGAGGCCCAGGCGCAGCAGGACGCGGCGGCGGACCATGTCCGGGGTGCAGCGTTCGAGCGCGCGCCGGAAGTACTTCTCGGCGCCGCCGACGCTGAGGCAGCTGTGGGACTCGGTGGCGGCCCGGTTGAGGAACTCGACGGCGGTCTCCGGGTCGAGGTCGTCCCCGGCGAGCCACGCGTGGTGGGCGATCTCGGTGGTGAGCATGTGCTTCTGCAGGGACTCGTCGGCGACGAGGGCGCGAACGACGCAGCCGTGGTGGTGGGCGGCCTCGTCGCTCGCCATCGTGTTGTACAGGGTCTCGCGGACGAGGTCGTGGACGAAGACGTAGCGGTCCTTCTCGCGCCGCACGAGCCGGGTCTGGCAGGCGGCGTCGAGGGCCGATTCGATCGCGTGGAGGTCGAGGCCGGAGGCCTGGGCCATCACTTCGGCGTGGAACTCGCGGCCGCCGACGGAGGCGAGGGTGAGCATCCGCACGAGCGGCGCGGGGAGCTGGTCGATGCGGCGCTGCAGGGCGTCGCGCATCCCGGCGGTGGTGGCGTCGACGGACTGGCCCGAGGCCCACAGCTGCGCGGTCTGCTCGACGAAGAACGGGTTGCCGCCGGTGCGGCGGGTGATCTCGGCGACCGTGGCGGCGTCGGGCGCGGCGCCGACGGTGGTGCGGCAGAGATCGGCGACGCCCGCCTCGTCGAGCCCTTCGAGGCTGATCATGGTGGCCTTGGCGACGAGCGGGAGCATCCGGGCGCGCAGGCGGTGGCCGGGGTCGATCTCGGAGTCGCGGTAGGTGCCGACGAAGAGGATCCGTTCGAACCAGGTGTGCTGCGAGGCGAACTTGAGCAGTTCGAGGCTGCCGGGGTCGGCGAAGTGGAGGTCGTCGAGGACGATCAGCAGCGGGCCGCGCTGGGAGGCGGCGATGAGCAGCTGGGTGACGCCGTCGTACAGCTCGAACTGGGCCGGGTTGGAGCCGTCGCCCTGGCCGAGGAGGGCGTTGACGGCCGGCGCGGGGTGGAGGGCCCGCCAGGCCTCGTCGCCGAGCTGGGCGCGCAGGGACCGCAGTACCTGGGTCCAGAGCCAGTGCTCGGGGACGGCCTCGGACTCCCAGGAGGTGGCGGACGCGACGGTGAGCGCGCCGCGGTGGCGGGCGGCCACGTCGGTGACGAGGGTGGTCTTGCCGATGCCCGCCTCGCCGGTGACGAGGGCGAGGCCGCCGTGGCTGGCCACCGTGCGTTCGACGGCCGAGCGCAGGGCCGCGGAGGCGTGCGAGCGGCCGATCAGGAGCGAGTCAGTCACCTGACCAGTGTGGCCGAAGGGTACGACACGCGCCAGCCCGTTCCTCCGAGGCGTGTCGGCCATCGGACGTCCCGCGTTCCAACGGGCCCCTCGCCGCGCGGGCGCAGATGCACGGTCCGACATGGATTGTTTTCACCGAAACCGCTCATGCCTCACGATGAGTACATAAAGTGCTACCGAAAGCAGCCGTCTCGGCGCCGAGGGGCGTTCGGGCCGCCGCCACGGTGGTCCACGAGACCGCACCTGAACCCAGAGCCGACGATCCAGGGAGCCATCCTCATGGCAGAGTCCACGTTCGAAGTAGCACCGACCACGAAATCACGGAAGACCTGGCGGATGGTCGTGATCGGGGCGACTGTCCCGTTCGCGATGCTCGCCGCCGCGCCGACGGCGAGCGCCGTCGCGATCGACCCGGCCGAGGCGGTGAGCAGTGAGCAGCTTCCGCCGGCGCCCGCACCGGCACCCGATCCGACGGCGGAACTCACGCAGTGCCTCACCGACATCAAGGCGCTGCTGTCCGGCACGCCGGCCCCGGCCCCCGCGCCGGCTCCGGCTCCCGCTCCGGCCCCGGCTCCCGCTCCGGTGCCGGGAGCGCCCGACCTCACGCCGCTGAACGAACTGTGCCAGGAGATCCTCGCCACGCTCCAGGGCCAGCCGGCGCCGGCTCCGGCTCCGGCGCCCGCCGACGACCCGGTCGGCGCGCCGTGAGGTGAGACCGCTACACGGCGAGGGCCCGCAGCGGGAGGCTGCGGGCCCTGGTCGTGTCGTCTACTGCAGGCGCCGCGCGGCGTCCGCGACCGCCTCGTCGGTGGCGGTCAGGGACAGGCGCACGTGGCGGTTCCCCTTGGCGCCGTAGAACTCCCCCGCCGCGGCCAGGATGCCGCGGTCGGCGAGCCACTCCACGGTGGTCCAGCAGTCCTCGTCGCGGGTGGCCCACAGGTACAGGCCCGCCGTCGAGTGGTCGATGCGGAACCCGGCGGATTCGAGCGCCCCGCGCAGGACCGAGCGGCGCGCTTCGTATCGGGCGCGCTGCTCGATCGCGTGGGACTCGTCGTGCAGGGCCGCGATCGTGGCCTGCTGGACCGGCCACGGGACCATGAAGCCCGCGTGGCGGCGGATCTCCAGGAGGTCGGCGATGAGCGCCGGGTCCCCCGCGAGGAACGCCGAGCGGTAGCCGGCCAGGTTGGAGCGCTTCGACAGCGAATGCGCCGCCAGCAGGCCCGTCAGGTCGCCGTCGTTGACGCGCGGGTCGAGGACCGACACCGGCGGGTGCTCCTCGTCCCAGCCGAGCGTCAGGTAGCACTCGTCGCTGGCGAGCACCACGCCGCTCTCGCGGGCCCAGCGCACCAGGCCGCGCAGGTGCTCGACCGAGGCGACCTCGCCGGTGGGGTTGGTCGGGTAGTTGATCCACACCAGCCGCAGCCGCCCCGAGCTCATCCGCCCGCTCGCGAGCTTCACGGGACGCGCCGCGTCGCGCGGGTCGGCCACCGGCACGGGATCCGCTTTCGCGAGGATCGCGCCGATCTCATAGGTGGGGTAGGCGATCTCGGGGTAGGCCACCGACTCGCCGGAGCCGATGCCGAGCTGGGACGGGAGGTTCGCGACCAGTTCCTTGGAACCCACCGTGGGGAGGACCGCGACGTCGTCGCCGACGCCGGTGTGCCGGTGGAGCCACGACCGCATCGCCTCCCGCAGCGCGACCGGTCCGGCCACCGTCGGGTAACCGGGTCGCGCGGACGCCTCGGCCAGGGCCTCCCGGACCACGGCGGGCACCTCGTCGACGGGCGCGCCGACGGTGAGGTCGACCAGGCCGCCGGCGTGGGCCGCCGCACGCTCCTTGTAGGGGGCCATGCGGTCCCAGGGGAAGCGCGGCAGCCGCCGCGCCGGAGAGGCGCTGTGGAGGCGGCGCAGCGCCATCGCGGCTACTCCTCTTTCTTGGGCAGCTCGGCCACGAACGGGACGTCGCTGTCGATCTTGCCGATCTTGGAGGCGCCGCCGGGGCTGCCGATCTCGTCGAAGAAGTCGACCTCGGCCTTGGTGTACGGGGCCCACTCCTCGGGGACGTCGTCCTCGTAGAAGATCGCCTCGACCGGGCACACCGGCTCGCATGCACCGCAGTCGACGCACTCGTCAGGGTGGATGTAGAGCTTCCGGTTGCCTTCGTAGATGCAGTCGACCGGGCATTCTTCAATGCAAGCCTTGTCGAGGAGATCCACGCACGGCTCGGCGATAACGTAAGTCACGAGTCGTCCTTCCTACAGCGCGCAGTCGGGCGGACTGCGCTGTGATGAGCCTAAAGCTACTTTCCATTTGTAGACCCGAAGCCTGGGGGTGCGCCAGATGTTGGGACCGGAACACGTCGGTTCGCGAGTGGCGGTTCGGATCAGGTTGAAGGACGCTGCACCGGGTCGCCGGTTCACGGACATCACGGGCGAGCTTATCGAGATCGGCCCGGAGCGCTGGCGCGTGCTGCCCGCCTCGGGGACGGCCGTCACCGTCGACGCCGCCGACGTGGTCGCGGCCCGGCCGATCCCGCCGAAGCCGACCGCGTTCTCCGAGATCCTCGAACTGGAGCGGCATCTCGCCGCGACCTGGCCCGCGATCGAGACCGCAGACCTGGGCGGCTGGGTCCTGCGGTACTCGCAGGGCTTCTCGCGCCGGGCGAACTCGGCGCTGGCCCTGACCGCCCCCGAAGGCGGCCCGGACGCCGCCGTCGCGGCCGTCGAAGCCTGGTACGACGCTCGCGGAGCGCGGCCGCTCGTGGCCCTGGCGGGGCCGGTGACGAAGCGGCTGGAAGCGGACCTGGCCTCCCGCGGCTGGGAGGCCGAGGGCGCGGCCGCGGTCATGACGAAGGCCCTCGAACCCGTCGCGTACACGGGCGAGGCACGGGTCGTGCCGGAGCCGTGCGCGGCGTTCCTGGAGCAGGCGGGGCGCGGGCGGCCGGAGGTCGCGGCGCGGGTCTTCGGGGCCGGTCCGGGGCGCGGCTACGCGGAGGTCTGGCGGGACGGCTCGCTCGCCGCGCGGGGCCGGGGTGCGATCGCGGGCGACACCGTGGCGATCACGAACATCGGGACGCTGCCGCAGTGGCGGCGGCAGGGCCTGGGCGCCGAGGTGCTGCACGCGCTGGAGGCGTGGGGGGCCGAGCACGGGGCGCGGCGGGCCGCGCTGCAGGTCGAGACCGACAACGAGGCCGCGCTCGCGATGTACGCGCGCCAGGGGTACGCCGAGCGGTACCGGTACGCCTACCGGGCGCGTCCCGTCTAGGCGGACTTGGGGTTGGCCTTGCGTTCGAAGGCGATCTTGGTGGCCTTGAGCTCGCGGCCGTACGTGTCGACGCCGAGCGCCATGACGATGAGGTAGCCGACCCAGCCCGAGAGCGCCAGCAGCGCGAAGTAGATGAGCGTCTGCGAGAAGACCCCGTCGAGGCTCGGGTAGTCGACTCGGGCGATGAGCGGGTTCACCAGCACCGTGAACAGGGTCGCGACCACGAAGATCACGAGCAGCTCGCCGGTGATCTCCTGGCGGCGGCGGCGCACGCCCCACCAGATCCCCGCGGCGACCGCGACGGCGGCCATCGCGCCGAAGGTGTAGACGCCGACGAGGTCGCCGACCACGGTGCCCTCGCTCCACTGCCGGGAGGCGATCCGGCCGGCCAGGTTGGCGACGATCAAGCCCAGGGCGAAGCCGTAGATCGAGGGCCAGTGCGGTATGAGGAGGCGGCTGAGGAGGGTCACTGTCGGGACTCCTTCGTAGCGGTGGGGGTGACTTGCGGGGCGGCCGCCGGGCCGCCGGCGAGCCGAGCGCGCGCGCTCGGTCTCGGACGAAAATACTGCCACAGCGCGACGGCGACACCGGCGGTCCCCGCCAGGAGCAGCGCGTAGCCGTTGAAGCCGCTGGCGATCACCAGCGAACCGGCCGAGGTCGGCATCGAGGCGGTGAGGACCACCGCGAACCAGGCGAACGAGGTGAGCGCGGCCGACCAGCGCGAGCCGGTCCACCACACCGCGAGGGCCGCCAGGGCCCAGTTCCCGCAGAACGCGAGCACTCCGGCGAGGGGGATCGCGATGCCATCGACGTACGTGGGCACCAGGAAGGATTCGAGGACGGCGGCGAGGACGGCGGCAGCGGCGGCGACGACCGCGCCGCCGACGCGGATCGCCGCTTCCAGACCCTTCGCACGCACGCAGGCGATCCTACGGCAGCGCCGACGCCTCCTCGCCTGGGACGTCGGCCGCGGCGACCGGGCGTGCCGACTCCGCGGCGGCGAAGCCCGTAGGCCGCCCCGGCCCCACCCGCCCGGGGAAAGGGAGCGTCCATCGTTCCGCGCGGGTGCGACGAGGACCGGGGCCCGCCGCGTCGTCGCCCGAACGGGTCGGCCGGCGGCCGCGCCGGGCGCATGGGCGACACGCTGACGGCCGCGTCGCCGCCCGGCGCGTTGAATGCGGTTGCGCACCACCCGTTCTTGGACAATTACCCCATGACCACCATGCGAGAGACAACTGCCACGAAACGACGACGCTTCCGACAGCTGTTTCCCGAACGGTCCGATTACGCGCACGTCCGCCGCCATTGGCACACCGACCTCCTCGCCGGGCTCACCGTCGCGGTCGTCGCGCTGCCGCTGGCGCTCGGCTTCGGGATCGCCTCGGGCCTGGGCGCCTTCGCCGGGCTCATCACCTCGATCATCGCCGGGGCGCTCGCCGCGATCCTCGGCGGCTCGAACCTCCAGGTCAGCGGCCCCACGGGGACGATGGCCGTGGTCCTCGTGCCCCTCGCGGCGACCCACAGCCACGCCGGGGTCATGCTCGTCGGCATCATGGCCGGCCTCATGCTCGTGACGCTCGCGCTCACCGGCGCGGGCCGCTACGCCCGCTACGTGCCGGTGCCCGTCGTCGAGGGCTTCACGGCGGGCGTCGCGATCGTCATCGCGATCCAGCAGTTCCCGCCCGCGCTCGGCCTGCCACCGCAGAACGACCACCTGCTCACGGGCGCATGGGAGTCGGTCAGCGCCTTCGCGGCGGACCCGAACTGGGCCCCGCCCGCGGTCGCGTTCGGCGTGGCCGCCGCGATCCTCCTCGGCTCGCGCCTGCACTCGCAGATCCCCACGCCGCTCCTGGCGGTCATCGCGGCCACGGTCGTCACCTGGGTCGCGAACGCTGACATCGGCGTCATCGGGACCCTGCCGCGCACGATCCCGGCCCCCGAGGCGGACTTCCTCGACTTCACCGAGATGCCCGAACTCGTCGCCGCGGCCGCCGCCATCTGCGCGCTGTGCGCGCTCGAGTCGCTCCTGTCCGCCACGGTCGCCGACAACATGACCGTCGACCAGCACCACAACCCGGACCGGGAGCTGTTCGGGCAGGGTGTGGCGAACCTGGTGACGCCGTTCTTCGGCGGCATGCCCTCCTCGGGGGCGCTGGCGCGCACGGCGGTGAACGTGCGGTCGGGCGCGGCCGGTCGGCTCGCGTCGCTGACGCACGCGATCGTCCTGGCGCTCATCATGCTCGCGCTCGCGCCGCTGGTGACGCACGTGCCGCTGGCGGCGCTCGCGGGCGTGCTCATCGCGACCTCGATCCGCATGATCGAGGTCGGCTCGATGCTGGCCCTGGCGCGCTCGACCCGCGCCGACGCGGCGGTCATGTGGCTGACGCTCGCGACCACGGTGCTGTGCAACCTGGTGTGGGCCGTGGCCGTGGGCATCGCGCTGGCCGGACTCCTGGCGCTGGGGCGGATCTCCCGATCGGTGTCGGTGGAGGAGGAGCCGTTCGACCACGGCGACCACCACGACGAGGAGGCGGCGCTACTGCACGAGCACATCGTGGCCTACCGGCTGGAGGGCCCGCTGTTCTTCGCCGCCGCGCACCGGTTCCTGCTGCAGCTGCTCGACGTGGCCGACGTGCGGGTGGTGGTGCTGCGGATGAGCCGCGTGTACACCATGGACGCGTCGGGGGCGATGGTGCTCGCCGACGCGATCAAGCGCCTGGAGCACCGCGGCATAGCGGTCTACCTCTCCGGGCTCGAACCGGTGCACGCCAAGCCCTTGGAAGCCCTGGGCGTGCTGGAGCCGCTGTGGAAGCAGGGACGGCTGTTCGAGCACACCGGCGAGGCCATCGCGGCCGCGCGCCGACGCCTCAAGGCCGACGGGTTCCTTGAGGAGCTCGAAACGGAGCCCCTGGAGGACGGCGCCGAGTCCCCGGCGGTCCTCGGGGACGACCCCGAGACCGTCAAGGTCGACCGAACCATCGAACGGCTCGAAGCGGAGACCTTCGGAGACGGCACCGAGACCGTCAAAGGCGACGGAGCCCTCGAGCAGCTCGAAACGGAGCCCCTGGAGGACGGCGCCGAGTCCCCGGCGGTCCTCGGGGACGACCCCGAGACCGTCAAGGTCGACCGAGCCATCGAACGGCTCGAAGCGGAGACCTTCGGAGACGGCACCGAGACCGTCAAAGGCGACGGAGCCCTAGAGCAACTCGAAGCGGAAACCTTCGGGAGCGGCGCCGAGCCCGAACCGGAGCGCCCATAGCCGGTCGGGGGCGCCGCGGTGGTCGGTGGTGTCCACCGAGTCGACGAGGGCGTCCTCGGGGTTGACCCCGTGGAGGACCAGCGTGCCGCGCTCCCCCGCCCACACCGCGCGGGTCCCGTCGAGTTCGGGCCGGATGCGGCTGACGAAGACCTCGGTGATCTCGGGTCCGTAGTCCTCCAACGTGATCGACGCGTCGATCCAGCGGAACTTGCGGATGAGCGCGCCGTCACCGTAGGCGTCGATGTACGCCTCCACGCCGTCGGGGGTGCCGACGAGTTCGGCGCGGGAGTCCTCGCCGAGCTGCTGGATCGCGCCCTCGACGGTCGGGACGGAGTGCCAGGCGGCGGAGGCGTGGACCTGCTCGTAGCGTTCGGCCCCGAAGTAGGCGGCGGTGTACTCCCCCGCGCCGGGGTCGCACAGGAGCTGCTCGCCGTCGACGGCGATGAGGAACGAGCCGAGGTCGAGGTGGTTGTGCGGCTCGTCGTTGTAGCCGCCCTTGACGGCCAGCGCCCACATGCGGCGGCCGATCAGGCGGCGCTCGACGAACCAGCCGACGTCGGCCAGGAGCGAGCGGCCCTCGTCGACGGTGTCGCCGAGGGGGCGCCCCCAGTCGAGGGTGCGGGTGAGGTGGGCCCAGCGGGCGCAGGCGTCGTCGGAGAAGGCCTGGTAGGGGCCCGCGGCGGGGAGGGGCGTGCCGAGGCGGTCGTGGAGGCGGGCCATGAGGCCGGGGGGCAGGAGCGCGTCGGCGCCGGTGTCGCCGAAGGTGGCGAAGGAGCCGGGGTAGAGCTGGGCGCGGGCGGGGAAGGCGGCGATCTCCTCGGTGCCGGCGAGGAGGTCTTCCCCGGTGGCATCGCGCCAGGCCTCGGCGAAGTAGGTGAAGTAGCCGAAGCCGTAGACCCAGTAGTCGACGCCTTCGACGCAGCCGCCGTCGGGGCCGAACGAGAACAGGTAGCTCTGGAGGGCGGGGAGGACGCGGGCGCGGACGACGTCGGTGTCGTAGCCGAGGGCGAGGGCGGCCATCCCGGCGGCGCCGGCGCACACGGCGGTCCAGTTGGAGATGCGCTCTTCCCAGAAGTAGGGGTAGTCGGCGTCGAAGAACGGGTCGAGCACGCGTCGCCGGATCTCGGATTCGACGTGGCCGCGGTCCTTGATGTCCTCGCGCAGGCGCAGGATCTCGGCGAGGGTCTGGGCGGTCTCGCAGGCGAAGAGGTCGACGCAGGTGCGGGGGTCGGTGCCGGCGTCCCAGTGGGCGGGGAGGGCCCAGGAGCGCTCGTCGCAGACGTCGGCGACGAGGGCGGAGAGGACAGGGCCGTCGCCGACGAGCGCGAGGGCGGCGAGGTGGCGGCGGCGGGCGAAGTACTGGGCTTCGTAGGGGATGCGGCGGCCGGTGGCGGCGAAGTCGTCGGCGAGGTCCGGGTCGAAGGCGGGCACGGGAAGCGCGGCGATGCCGCGCAACTCCTCGAGGAGCGCCGCACGAAGGTCATGCATGGCGAAGCCGTTCCGGTTCGGGGAGGCGAGCGCAGCGAGCGGCCGGGCGGGGTGACGGGTGCGGGCCGGGCATGACCGCCGCCTTTCCAGATGAGGTGAAGTTTCGGGCCGGGAGTTCCTGGCGTGGCTCAACGGTAACGCGGGCGCGCTATCCGTCATAGACTCCCTCGTATGCGCATCGGGGAGCTGTCGGAGCGGACCGGCGTTCCGGCCGCCACCATCAAGTACTACCTGCGGGAGCGCCTGCTTCAGCCGGGCGAGCACGGCGAGGGCACCACCGTCGAGTACGGGCCCGCGCACGTGCACCGCCTGACGCTCATCAGGGCCCTGTCGGAGACCGCGGGGCTGTCGGTGGCGCAGATCGGCGAGGTGCTCACCGTCCTCGCACGCCATCCGGAGTCGGCGTTCCAGGCGCTCGGCGCGACGCTGGCGGCGACCCACCGGGAGCCGAGGTTCTCCCTCGCGAGCGAGGGCACCGACGAAGCGGCCGGGCGCACCGTGGACCAGCTCCTGACCGAGTACGGCTGGGCCGAGGTGGCCCCGCCGATGTACCGGGACGCCCTGGTGACGGCGCTGTCGGCGTTCTACCGCCTGGGGAACCCCGACCCGCAGGAGGTGCTGAGCCACTACGCGGACGCGGCGGCGGCGCTGGCCTCGGCGGACATGGAGGCGATCGCGGAGGCCACCAGGGCCGAGGGGGTGGACGTCGAGCAGGCGGTGGTCGCCACGGTGCTCGGCGACACGGTCTTCGCGGCACTGCGGCGCATCGCCCACATCGCGGCCTCGGCCAGGAGCCAGGCCCGGCAGGGGCCCTCGGGCACAATGGGTGCGTGAACCGGCCTTCGCGGCCGGCCGCGTCCCGCACCCGCCCCCGAACACGAACGGCCCGCCATGCCCGATGACCTCCGGATCGACCGCGACAAGGACCGACCGAACCTGCTGCACCTGGTCGCGGACGGGGTCGTCCAGGCGACGATCGACCTCGACGACCCGTCCTATCTGGATGCCGAGTACATGCAGCGGATCGCGTACCTCGTCGACGCTGTCGGCGAGCCGGGGCGGCCGCTGCGGGCGCTGCATCTTGGCGCGGGCGGCCTCGCGATGGCCCGCTACATCGCGGTGACACGGCCGGGCTCCTACCAGCAGGCGGTCGAGACGAACCGGGCCTTGGTCGAGCTCGTCCGGGCCGAGGCGCCGCTGCCGCGCGGGGTGAAGGTGAAGATCAGGCACACCGACGCGCGCGAGGCGATCGAGACGGCGCCCGAGGACGGCTATGAGCTCATCGTCACGGATGTGTACGCCGACGCGCGGGTGCCCGCGCACGTCACGAGCACCGAGTTCCTGCACGCGGCCCGGCGGGTGCTGCGCGCGGACGGGCACTACGCGGTGAACCTGTGCGACGGCGGCCAGATGCGGTTCCTCAAGCCCGCGCTGGCGGCGATGCGGGAGGTGTGGCCGCATGTGGCGATCATGGGCGAACCGGCGGTGCTGCGAGGCCGCCGCTTCGGCAACGTGGTCGCGGTCGCGGCCGGGATCGAGCTGCCGGTGGCCGAACTGCGCCGCCGCTGCGCGGGAGCGGCATTCCCGTGCCGGGTCCTGGAGGGCACCGAGCTGAAGGAGTACCTCGCGGGAGCGGCGCCGACCACGGATGCGACGGCGATCCAGTCCCCGCCGCCGCCGAGGTCCCTGCGGAGCTTCTGACGGCAAGGCCCTCCGCGCGGGGGCCTGCGGCGGGCGCTCGCGCGGGTCCGACTCGCCGAGGCATGTCGTACCCGCCGGGCGCCATCGAAGCCGGGGGCGACACCGAACGCGAACCTTCTTCGATCGCTCGACCGGCGATCACTTCCTGCGCATCGCCCGCGGCCCAGGCGCACCCTGACCGCGACCCAGCGTCGTACCCACCGGGCATCGTTGCACCGGGGGCGACATCGAATCCGAGCGTTCCTCGCCCGCGTCCCGGACACCCGCCGCCCGGGCCACCCGGACGTCGACCGTTCGGACAATAAACCCGCTGGATAGTCGCCCTCTCTCCCCTGCCGTCCTCACTGTCCGTTACCGGTTTGTGGAGTGATTCACAGCGCGCTTGGCGAGCCTGGTCACCTGCGATAGCGTCGGCGGCTGTTCCGGTCGGGTCCTCAGGGCTCCCCCAGAGACCCACCCGCCGGACCGCCGAGCCGCGCTGCGCATGACGCCTGTCCCTCCCGGTACAGGGCGAAACACCGCCGCGCGGGCCGGGGACCCAGCCGCGTCGCGATCCCCCGCCGTCTTCCGACGGCCTCGCGACGCACGGGGTGAATCCCGCCGCGGCCACGCCGCAGCGGGTAGGGCGCGCTTCCCTGCCCGAACCCGACAGCTAACCCGGTAGGCGGACGAGGAAGAAAGGCCACTCGTGGCTCAAGCCTGCTCAGATACCGTCTGCACGGACACCGGACATCGTTCGCGCGCCGGCGCCGTTCTTCGCCGCATCGGCGCCTACACGGGCGTCACCCTCACCACCGTCGCGCTCGTGACCGCCTTCACCGGCACCCAGGCCGACGCGGCCGACATCGACTACACCACCGCTTCCGCCTCGGAGATCGAAGCCCACCTGGCCGACCTCGAGACCGAACGCGACGAGGCCGCCGAAGACCTCGAAGGCCTCCGGACGGAGCTCCGAACGGCTCAGGCCGTGATCGACACGGCCACCGCCGACTACGGCACCTCCGACGCGCAACTCGCCGTCGTCACCGCCGCGGTCGAATCCGCCGAGGACGACCTCGACGCGAAGGTCACCACGCTGGTCGCCTACGCCCAGGAGCAGTCCGACAAGTACGACGAGGCGCAGGCCGCCGCCGAGGACGCCGACCGGCTCACCGCCGACATCGAGGCGACCCGGCAGCAGGTCGAGTCCCTCGACGCGGAGATCGACGAAGCCGAGGAGGCCTACGACGAGGCCGCCGCGGCCGAGGCGGAAGCCGCCGCGGCGGCCGCAGCGGAGGCCGAGGCCCCCACCGCCTCCAGCGGCGGCTCGTCCTCCGACTCGTCGTCCGACTCCACCGCGGCCTACAGCTCCGACGCCGCGACCGCGGCGGTCGAGTTCGCCCGGAACCAGCTCGGCGAGTCCTACGTCTACGGCTCGGCCGGCCCCGACACCTGGGACTGCTCCGGCCTGGTCAAGGGCGCCTACGCCGTCTCCGGCATCGGCCTCACCCACCAGACCAACGCGATCTGGGACGAGACCAGCGCCATCGGCCGGGACGACCTGCGGCCGGGCGACCTGGTGTTCTACAACGGCCTGGGTCACATGGCCCTCTACATCGGCGACGGCCAGGTCATCCACGCGCCCAAGCCGGGCGACGTCGTGAAGGTCGCCGACCTCGACATGGGCATGTCGATCGACGGCTACCGCCGCGTCTGACCGCCGATCGATCGGATCCGCTTCGGGCGGGCGTCCCCGCGGGGACGCCCGCCCGAAGCGCTGCGCAGCCGAGGCCGCCCCGACGGCCGTTCAGATCGGCGACGGGCCGCGCACGCGAAAGGGCCCGGGGCGTTCGCCCCGGGCCCTTTCACTGTTCGTCTATTCGTCTCCGGCGTCGGCGCCGTCTGCGAGACGGCGCTGCCTCAACGACGGCGCATTCAAGCGGCTTCCGCCATGACCTGGTCGTTGGCCAGCTCCTTCAGACGCGCCAGCGCCTGGATCTCGAGCTGACGGATGCGCTCGCGCGACAGGTGGAACCGGTGCGCGACCTCCGTGAGCGAGTGCTCGCGGCCGTCTTCGAGCCCGTAGCGGGCCTTGACGATCCCCGCCGAGCGCTCGTCGAGGTGGTTGAGCATCATCTCGATGCGCTGGCGTTCCATCCCGGCGAGGACGACGTCCTCCGGGCTGGGCTCGTCGGAGTCGGCGACCAGGTCCCCCAGGTTGGTGTCGCCATCGTCGCCGATCGGCGTGTCCAGCGAGACGGTGTCCTGACTCCAGCGGACGAGCTCGTTGACCCGCTCGACCGTGACGCCGAGTGCGGCGGCCACCTGGTCGGGCTCGGGGTCGCCGCCGAGCTCACGGGTGAGCTGGCGGGTGACGTTGCGCATCCGGTTGACGTCCTCGACCAGGTGCACCGGCAGGCGCACGGTGCGCTCCTGCTGGGCGATCGCCCGGCTGATGGCCTGGCGGATCCACCACGTGGCGTAGGTCGAGAACTTGAAGCCGCGCTGGTAGTCGAATTTCTCGACGGCGCGGACCAGGCCGGTGTTGCCCTCCTGGATCAGGTCGAGCATCGGCATCCCGGAACGGACGTAGCGGCGGGCGATCGAGACGACCAATCGCAGGTTCGCCTTGATGAACTGCTCCTTCGCCCGCGCCCCGTCTTCGACCAGGCGCTTCAGCTCCTTCTCGGTGGCGTCGCCGAAGGTCTCCCCATCGCCGAGCAGGTGCTTCGCGAACAGACCCGCTTCGACTGCCTTCGCCAAGTCGACCTCGGCGGCGGCGTCGAGCAGCGGCGTCTTCGAGATCTCATGCAGGTACACACCCACAAGGTCTCGTTCCTCAGCGACCTCTTCGGTGGTGAGGGTGGGTGTTGTCGTAGTCTCCACGCTCAAGGTCTCCTCCAGCTTCCTCGTCCCCCGACACCGCGTGAGCGGTGTACCAGTTACAACGACCGCTTCGTTGCGTGGAATTCCGTGCCCCGGTGTTCGATACGCCACGGTTACGAAACCGATGCGAACCGGTGGCCGGGCGCTTCGCAGCGGTCCGGTGCCTTCGCATCGTTTCGAGTACCCGTAATCGTCGGCTATGCTCGGTTCACGGCTCCCATCTCTCAGACGAGGGCGCCATGGCGCCATGATGTCTCTGAGACGGGGATCACCTCACCTCCGCGGAGGCCTGATGACCCGAGTCCTGGTCACGGTATCGTGTCCGGCCTGCTTCATCGCAAACCTTCAATCTCTAGGGGTACACGCGCCTTACCTTGAAAAAGTTGAGAGATCATCTTTTTGCGGCCCGAATCACTGCGATACCGGCCGCAAAGGCGGCGACGCTCTGATACCCGCACCATAGCGGACGGTAGCGGTGACGAGCAACACCTTTCTCAGGCGTCGCCGTCCGATTCCGAACACCGCTCGTTCTCCTTCGAGTCTGCGCCTCCGCCGGGCCCCGCAGAGGCGTTCCCGGCGTCGTGCCGCGTAGATCACCCCGAGTGTCCCCTGGGCGTAGAGTTGGCCGGGTGACTGAAGAACGACTAGTGTGGGTCGACTGCGAAATGACCGGCCTCGACCCGGAGACCGAAGCCCTCATCGAAATCGCCGCCCTCGTCACCGAACCGGACCTCACGCCCCTGGACGACGGCATCGACCTCGTGATCGCCTGCGACGGCGGCACGCTCGAGAACATGGGGGCGTTCGTCGCCGACATGCACGCCAAATCCGGGCTCACCGACGAGGTGCGGGCCTCGCGGATCTCCCTCGAAGAGGCCGAGGACGCGGTGCTCGAGTACGTCAAGCAGCACGTGCCCGAGGCGCGGACCGCCCCGCTGTGCGGCAACTCCATCGCCACGGACCGCACCTTCATCGCGAAGTACATGCCGCGCCTGGACGATCACCTGCACTACCGCATGATCGACGTCTCCTCCATCAAGGAGCTCTCCCGGCGCTGGTACCCGCGCGTGTACTACAACCAGCCCGCCAAGGGCCTGGCCCACCGCGCCCTCGCCGACATCAAGGAGAGCGTGAAGGAGCTGGAGTACTACCGGCGCACCGTGTTCGTGTCGCTCCCCGGGCCCTCCAGCGACGAGGCCAAGGCCGCCGCCGCGGCCCTCGCCGAACCGGCCGAGGACTGAGACGGCGAACACCCAACCCCGTTGACGCGGACCCGTATTGTCTCGCTATGATTGTCGCCGGTCCCGGGGTTTCCCCGTGAAGACCGATCTTGGTGGTCGTAGCTCAGCTGGTAGAGCACTCGGTTGTGGTCCGAGAGGTCGCGGGTTCAAAACCCGTCGATCACCCCAAGGAGAAAGCCTCGCGGCACTGCCGCGAGGCTTTTCGCCTCTCCGGGGTCAGCGACCGTTCCGCTTGCGGCGCATCCGCTCCCGGCGTTTGCGCTCCTCCGCCGGGCGCATGATCGTCCGCTCCGCGCCGGTGAGGCACAGCGCCACCACGACCAGCGGGACCACGACCCAGACCGGCCAGAAGTAGACCGGCCCGACCGTGAAGAGCAGGATCAGCCAGATGCCGAGGTTGATGCCGATCGGGATCGAGATCCCGAACCACAGCCACTTGACCCAGTCCGGCGAACCGAGTTTCTCGGGCTCCTGGGCGTCCACGATCTTCTGGTAGGCCGGGAGGTCGGTCAGGACCGCCTCGGCGTCCCCGACGGTCTTCGCAGTCATGAGGACGTCGACGCGCTTCTCGTACTCGTCGAGGTCGATGTAGCCCTGATCCACGGCGCTGCGCAGGATCTCGGTCAGGGCCGAGCGTTCGGCGTTGCCGAGGCGCGTCTCGCGGTCGCCGAACCGTTCGAGTGAGGACATTCGGGGGGGCTCCTTGGAAGACGGGGACGGTGCGATCAGCGGCCGCGGTTGACCAGCTGCACGAACGTGGCGATGGACAGGCCCATGATCGGCCAGATCGGCCAGAAGCCGCCGAAGTCGCCCGAGGAGATGGCGCCGGCGAGCCAGATCATGGTGCAGATGCCGCCGACGACGATGAGGGCCCTGAGCGCGGGCATCCCGTGCATCCAGTCGCCGCCGTGCCAGGAGTGGCCCGATCGCGGCGCCGCGTTCTCGCGGGGGGCGTCGGCGTCCGCCGGTGCGCGGTCGCCCACGGCGACCTCGCCTTCCTTCGGGCGGCCGCCGGGCAGGTCCTCGAAGATGAGGTCGAGCTCGGCGTTGGTCTTCGCCTCGTACGCGCCCTTGGCGCGCTCGTCGAACTCCACGAGATCGATGCGCCCCTCGTCGAGGGCGGCCTGCAGCTGCTGGATCGCCTTGTCGCGGTCGGCGTTCGAGATCCGCAGCTTGCCGTGGTCGTCGGTCACGACCACATTATGTCATCGGGTGTCACAGGGCGCGAGCCGCGCTCGCGGCCGCGTCGCCGAGCCGCTCGACGCCGCCGTCGGGGGCCGTGAGGACCCAGACGCCGTCCTCGAGCAGCGCGATCGTGTGCTCCACGTGCGCCGCGACCGAGCCGTCCTCGGTCACGATCGTCCAGCCGTCGGCCAGCTCCGCCGTCTCGTCCGAGCCGAGCGTGATCATCGGCTCGATCGCCAGGGCCATGCCCGGACGCAGCTTGGGACCCTCACCGGGGCGGCCGTAGTTGAGGATGTGCGGGTCCTGGTGCATCTCGGTGCCGATGCCGTGCCCGCCGAAGCCGGTCACGATGCCGTACTCCCGGCCGTGCTCGGCGCCGGAGCGCTCCACCGACTGCTCGATCGCGTGCGAGATGCCGCCGAGGCGCTTCGCGGAGGCGGCGGCTTCGATCCCGGCCCACATGGAGGCCTCGCAGGCCTCGCGCAGGGCCGTCAGCTCCGGGGCGACGGTCCCGATCTCGATCGTGATGGCCGCGTCCCCGTGCCAGCCGTCGACGATCGCGCCCACGTCGACCGACAGGAGGTCGCCGTCCTTGAGGACCGCGTCCTTCGACGGGATCGCGTGGACGACCTGCTCGTTCACCGAAGAGCAGATCGAGGCCGGGTAGGGCCCGAAGCCGATGTCGTAGCCCTTGAACGAGGGCGTCGCCCCGCAGTCGCGGATGACCTTCTCCGCGATGCGGTCGAGTTCCGCCGTCGACACGCCAGGACCGGCGGACTCGCGCATGGCCTGGTGGACCTCGGCCACGACGAGCCCGGCGGCTCGCATCTGCCGGATCTGCTCGGACGTCTTGTACTGGATGCGCTGGCGGCGGCGGAACACGACGGGGGGTTACTCTCCGGCGCCGATGGCGGCCAAGGCGCGCTCGGTCACCTCGGGCACCTCGCCGATGGCGTCGATCTTGACGAGCTTGCCCTGGGCCTCGTAGTAGCCGATCAGCGGCGCGGTCTGCTCCGCGTAGACCTTGAGGCGGTTCTTGATCGTCTCGGGCCGGTCGTCGGAGCGCTGGTACAGGTCCTCCGAGTCGGGATCCGCGGGCGGGTCGAACTCGAGGTGGTAGACCTTGCCGGTCGACTTGGAGACGCGGCGGCCCGACAGGCGGCGCACGACCTCCTCGTCGCTGGCGGTCAGCTCCAGGGCCAGATCCAGGGAGAGGCCGGCCTGGTCGAGGACGCCGTCCAGGACCTTGGCCTGCTCGGTGTTGCGCGGGTACCCGTCGAGGAGGAAGCCGTCCTTGGCGTCGTCCTGGTCCAGGCGGTCCGCGACCATCTCGTTCGTGACCTCGTCCGGGACCAGATCGCCGGCGTCCATGTACTCCTTGGCCTTGAGGCCCAGCGGGGTGCCGCCGGAGACGTTGGCGCGGAAGATGTCACCGGTGGAGATCTTGGGAACGCCGAGCCGCTCGGCGATGATCTCCGCCTGGGTTCCCTTGCCGGCCCCGGGTGGGCCTACCAGTACCAGTCGCAACGTTGTTCCTCCCGTGTGGTCCCTCTATGAAGATGTTCCTGCGTCAGCGGAGGAAACCTTCGTAGTGGCGCTGCATCAGCTGGGACTCGATCTGCTTGACCGACTCCAGGCCGACGCCCACCATGATCAGCACCGAGGTGCCGCCGAACGCGAACTGTGCGAACAGCTGCTGGTTACCGAACGCGATGATGGCCAGATTGGGAAGGATAGCGATCGCGGCGAGGTAAAGCGAGCCCGGGAAGGTCAGGCGTGACAGGACTCGCTGCAAGTAGGTCGCGGTGGGGTTGCCCGGGCGCACGCCCGGGATGAACCCGCCGGCCTTCTTCATGTTCTCGGCGACGTCGTCCACCTTGAAGGTGATCGAGACGTAGAAGTACGTGAAGAAGATGATCAGGAGGGCGTAGAGCGTGATGTACACCCACGAGCCCTGGTTGAGCAGGTAGCGGTCGATGAAGCTGACCCACTGCGAGTCGCTGTTCTGGTTGAGCTGGCGGAACAGCGTCGGGATGTATAGCAGCGAGGACCCGAAGATCACGGGCACGACGCCGGCCTGGTTCACCTTGAGCGGGATGTAGGTCGAGGTGCCGCCGTACATCCGGCGGCCCACCATCTTCTTGGCGTACTGCACCGGGATGCGCCGCTGCGACTGCTCGATGAAGATGACCGCGACCATGATCGCCAGGCACAGGCCCACGATGACGGCGAACATGAACCAGCCCTCGGACTCCTGGAGGGACCAGAACTGGCCCGGCATCTGCGCCGCGATGGACGCGAAGATCAGGAGGCTCATGCCGTTGCCGACGCCGCGCTCGGTGATCTGCTCGCCGAACCACATGATGATCGCGGTGCCCGCGACCATGACGGCGACGACCGTGACGATGGTCATCCAGTACGGGATGTTCGCGTCGGAGTTCGACAGGTCGGGGAGGATCGGGGTCGGGCACTCGGCGTTGAACAGAATGCCCGAGCGCGCCAGCGCGATGTAGCCGGAGGCCTGGAGCAGGGCGAGGCCCAGCGTCAGGTACCGCGTGTACTGGGTGATCTTGACCTGGCCCGGCTGGCCCTCCTTGCGGAGCTGCTCCAACCGCGGGATCACGACCGTCAACAGCTGCATGATGATCGACGCGGTGATGTACGGCATGACGCCGAGCGCGAAGACCGACAGCTGGAGGAGCGCTCCACCGGTGAAGAGGTTCAGGAGGCCGAAGACGCCCTGTTCATCCGTCGGCTGGAGGTTGAGGCAGGTCTGCACCGCCGCGTAGTCCACGCCGGGACTGGGCATCTGCGCACCGAGACGATACAGTCCGATGATCATCAAGGTGAACAGGATCTTCTTGCGCAGATCGGGGGTCCGAAACGCGCTGATGAAGGCGGAGAGCAATGCGGTTCCTCCTGAACAAGACCCCCTGGCGGGGCCCGTGGGGCTAGCTCCGTCGGATCACGGTGCAGGCCTTTGTAACCAGTGGGCGTGTGTAGTTCGTAGCGAGAGCGTCACACGCCCGAGGAAGACGGTGGTGCTCGCCATGGGAGCCTAGCAGGCGCAATCGGACGCAGAGTATTCGGCATTCACCATGACGAAACGGGCCGGAGTTCCCTCCGGCCCGTTTCGCAGATCAGGTGTTCGTCCTGGTGAGGCTTTCGGCTATTCGCCGAGCGCCTCACCGGTCTTCTTGTCCACCACGACGGCGGTGCCGCCGGCGGCGGTGATCTTGGTGAAGGCGGAGGACGAGAAGGCGTGCGCCTTCAGGTCGAACTTGACGCCTTCGAGCTCGCCCGAACCGAGGACCTTGATGAGCTCCTTCTTGTTCAGGACGCCCGCCTCGATCAGCTGCTCGGGGCCGACCTCGCCGCCCTCGGGGAAGAGCTCCACGAGGCGGTCGAGGTTGACGACCTGGTACACGAGCTTGTTGTGCGGCTTGAAGCCCTTGAGCTTCGGCAGACGCACCTGGAGCGGCATCTGGCCGCCCTCGAAGCCGGCCTTGACGTTCTTGCGGGCCTTGGTGCCCTTGGTGCCGCGACCGGCGGTCTTGCCCTTGGAGCCCTCACCGCGACCCACGCGGGTCTTGGCCTTCTTGGCGCCGGGGGCCGGCTGCAGGTCATGAATGCGAATAGCCATGACTACTCAACCTCCTCGACATCGACCAGGTGGCGGACACGGTGGACCATGCCGCGGAACTCCGGGCGGTCTTCCTTGAAGACGGTCTGGCCGATCTTGCGGAGGCCGAGCGTCTGGATGGTGGCGCGGGTCTTCGGCTTCTCGCCGATGACCGACTTGTGCTGGGTGATCTTCAAACGTGGCATGTCGATCCCCCTACGCCTTCGCGGCCTGGGCGGCTTCGGCGCGGGCGCGCAGCAGGCCCTGAGGAGCGATGTCCTCCAGCGCCATGCCGCGGCGGGCCGCGACGGCCTCCGGGGACTCGAGGCCCTTGAGCGCGGCCACCGTCGCGTGGACGATGTTGATCGCGTTCGAGGAGCCCAGGGACTTCGACAGGATGTCGTGGATGCCGGCGCATTCGAGCACGGCGCGCACGGGACCGCCCGCGATGACACCGGTACCCGAGGAGGCGGGCTTCAGGAGCACCTTGCCGGCCGCGTCCTCGCCGAAGACCTCGTGCGGAATGGTGCCGCCGATGCGGGGAACCGTGAAGAAGTTCTTCTTGGCCTCCTCGACGCCCTTGGCGATGGCCGCGGGGACTTCCTTGGCCTTGCCGTAGCCGACACCGACGTTGCCCGCGCCGTCGCCGACCACCACGAGGGCGGTGAAGGCGAAGCGCCGGCCGCCCTTGACGACCTTGGCGACGCGGTTGATGGTGACGACGCGCTCGATGTGCGGGGACTTCTCGGCGCGGTCGCGACCGCGACCGCCCTCGCGTCCACCGCGGCCGCCGCGACCGCCGCGGCGGTCGCCGCCGCCGTCCCGGCTGCCACCGGCAGCTTGCTGTTGATCAGCCACGAGACTGATTCCTTTCGTTCGCTCAACGCCGGCCCGGTACCGGGCCGACTCGCATGGATGTCCGGCTTCGAGAGCCGAAGACGCTGCGCCGAAGCGCAACCTCTCGATTATGCCTGGTCAGGGGTGCAGCGGCGAACGGCGGGGTCCCGCTGAGGCCCGGAACACAGGAACGACCGCCGCCCGGGCCGGCGGGGCCCGGGCGGCGGTCCTGGTTCGCGGTCTCCGGTGAGGCTTAGAGCCCTGTCACGTCCCATTGCTGGTTCGCGGCGCCGGTGCAGGTGTTCTGGACGATGGCGGCGCTGTTGGCGGTCGAGGACCCGGCGACCTCGATGCAGAGGCCGGAGTGCTGGGCCACGATGAGGTGGTTGCCGTTCGCGGCGGGCCGCAGCGAGAAGCGCTGGTTGCCTCCGGCCCAGCAGCCCCATTGGCCGACGGCGGCTCCGGCGGCCTTGGACTCGTCGAGCACGTCCCAGCACTTGCCGGTGCTCGTGTTGGCGATGGAGCCGACCTTGGAGCCGGGGTAGACCGGGTCGAAGGTGAAGGCCTGCGGTGCGCCGTTCCAGCAGCCGTACTGGGTGAGCTTGGTGCCGTCGGCGCTCGATCCGCCGGGCACGTCGATGCAGCGCCCGGAGTTCGCGTTGACGAACTTGGTCGAGTACGGGCTCCCGTCCTCGTTGCCGACCACGCCTTGGACCGTTCCCGCGGCCGCGTCGATGTTGAGGGTGGAGTACCAGGTCAGCGACATGCTCCTGCTGCTGGGGAAGGAGATCGGGAGCCACACGTATTCGCTGTCCATGGGTTTGCCGCCCCATTGCGGTCCCCAGCGGTCGCCCATGTACAGGTAGCTGGTGCCGGCGGTGCCGCTGACGGTGGCGACGAAGGTCGGCTGGGAGCCGAAGGTGGTGGAGTTGCCGGCGTTGGTCCAGCCCGACCACGAGCCCGCGGGGAAGTTCGTGGTGGTGGCGTACTGGGTCTGGTTGGCGTTCCAGCCGGTCGCGCCGGAGGTGACGAGGAAGTAGACGCCGTTGCGCTGGAAGACGGCGGGGGCCTCGCGGTGGTAGCCGTCGAAGACGTGGACGAGCGCCTCGACGCCGAGGTAGTCGTCGGTGAGGCGGTAGATGTTGAGGTCGTAGTTCACGTCGGCGGCGGAGATGAGGTAGCCGGTGCCGTCGGTGTCGACGAACAGCGTCATGTCGCGCGAGTCGTAGCCGAGGGGCCTGAAGGAGCCGCGGTAGGTGTAGTCGCCGTCGACCGTGTCGGAGACGGCCACGGCCACTTCGGCGTCGCCGTAGTCGACGCCGTTCTCCTTGTGCGCCCACATGACGTAGTGGTCGTATTCGGCGTTGTAGATGACCTTGGGCCGCTCGATGTTGGCCGGCGAGAGGTCGGGGTGCGACTCGGCGCTGAGGATGTCGTTGGCGAAGGTCCAGTTGACGAGGTCGGTGGAGGAGTACATGCTCACCTGGTCGAACAGGTAGTCGTTCCGCTGCTCGCCGACCATGTAGTAGGTGTTCCCGACCTTGAGCATGCCGCCGCCGTGGGCGTGCATGAGGTCGCCGGAGGTCGTGGTGATGGTCTGTCCGTTGTCGAACGCGACCGGCGCCGCCTGGGCCGAGGTGGGGGCGGCGAGGCCGAGGGTCGTGGTCAGGAGGGCCGTCGCGGCGGCGCATGCGCCGAGCCGCCTTCTTGTTGACATCGTCGTCTCCTTCGCGGACGCCCCAAGGGAAGGGCAGTTGATCGAATTATTTCGATGTTTCCACACCCGCGCTTCCTTGTAAACCCCTTCGTCTAACCGGTTGAGAAACAGAACGAGGAGGCAGAGAGCGGGCCGATCCACGATCGGTCGGCATCCGGATTGCAATGGCTCCATGTCTTCTGGTGGGTCCTCCCGGACGGCGTTGGTCGGCAGTTCGACCTTCCAGCAGCTCGGCCATCGCTTCTCGGGCCATCGCAAGGGGGCAGGGGAAGGCCTCGGCGCACTTCCGGCCTGCACCGGACTTGCCGCAACGCTTGGGATGCGGCCGAGAGGCGGCGACGATGAGGCGGTGTGCGGCTGTGGTGGGACTGCGGCGGCCACGCCGTCGGGTCGCGGGCCTTAGGCAGCGACAACGAGGTCTCAGCGGCTGAGGGCTCGATTTCGGCCCCCTGCGCCGCTCGGGTCAAGGCCCTGAGGCGGCGACAACAAGGCAACGTTCGGTAGGGGCCGGACCTCGACTGCCCGCACCATCTCGGCCCGGCTTTGCGACAGCAACGCAGAGACCCACTTCCATCCCAGGCACATGGAGTCTCCAGACCGCAAGAATACCGGCATATTCTTCCGATTCCATTGGTGCACATGGCCTTGAGAAACGCCATTGACACTCCTCAATGGAATCTTCACCCGTTCGAGTGATGACAACACCACCACCGCATGTCACCATTGAACTACAGAACAAACGAACGAAAAACGGCAATACATTCGAGCATT
>NZ_JAJFAX010000010.1 GCF_019710475.1 Glycomyces sp. TRM65418
GAACAACATTACTAGTCTCAACCCGCGCCGTCTAACTCGGGGCCTTTGACCCTAGTCACACGCAGTTGAGCCTTCGTGAAGTCTCAAGTGATTCCCGCGCCTCGATCTCGGGCCGCGCCAACGCTTCTCAGAGCTTGTCGCGTGCCTCCGTGATCTCCGGACCGGCCTCGTTCTCCTCGGCTGTTCCGTTCCCCCGCGGGCAGTTACAAATATACACACCCTGAACGGGGCCGAAACCAGGGGGGTCCCCTCCTGGTCGACGCTACGCCTGACCAGCGGAGACGCCACCTGGTCGCGGTAAGGCGGCGCCCGGGCCGTCGCGCCCGGCGCCCGCCGCGGACGCTCATCTCGGTCCAGCTTCGGCTGTTAGCCTGCCAGCGAAGGAAGTCCGAGCAGAGGAGAAGGCATGTCAGTCACTCGCAAAGCAAGCACTCGCTGGACCGGCGATCTCCAGAGCGGCAACGGCGTCACCAGCTTCGTGTCCTCGGGGCTCGCGGACGCTCCGGTGACCTGGGCGTCGCGCGCGAACGAGCCCGAAGGCAAGACCAGCCCTGAAGAGCTCATCGCGGCCGCGCACACCTCCTGCTTCTCCATGGCGTTCTCCGCCGCGCTGGGGAAGGCCGGCTACACGCCGGAGGAGCTCGTCACCGAAGCCGCGGTCGATTTCAAGCCCGGCACCGGCATCACCGGCATCGCGCTGACCGTGCGCGCGGTGATCCCCGGGATCGAGACCGACGAGTTCAACGAGATCGCCAACGGCGCCAAGGAGAACTGCCCTGTCAGCCAGGCCCTCAAGGCCGTCCCGATTTCGCTCGAGGCCACCCTGGGTTAGGGTCGCCACCGACAGCTGAAAATTTCATATTCACGCACAGTGTGCGCGAAAGCATCGGGTGCACCATCCGTGGCGGAAACGCCGCGGAGTCGAACGCGGGCGGTTTCGCTCGCGAGGCGGCAAGGTGCTCGTTGGTTTCGCGCACTTGTTTGTAGCCAGGCCTGCCTGCCCAGTTGCAAACCGATATCGCAAGAGGAGGGGGTTGCCCTGACTGCTCCTGAGAACACCGGTAGGCGCTTCCAGGCCTACACCAT
This sequence comes from Glycomyces sp. TRM65418, assembly GCF_019710475.1. GTDB lineage: Bacteria > Actinomycetota > Actinomycetes > Mycobacteriales > Micromonosporaceae > Glycomyces. Next base: position 1,087 of record NZ_JAJFAX010000010.1, read on the forward strand.
CCGCCACCTGGACGAACTGCTCAAGCGAGCCCCGATGACGGCGGAACAGCGTCTCCGGACGAAGGCCGTGGCCTCGGTCCTGCCGTTCCGGACGAACGCCTACGTCGTCGACGAGCTCATCGACTGGGACGATCCGTTCCAGGACCCCATGTTCCGGTTGGTCTTCCCTCAAGAGGACATGCTGCCGGCGGAGGACGTGGACCACATCGCCGGGCTGCTCCAGGCCGAGGCCTCCAAGCAGGAGGTCACCGCCGCGGCCAACGCGATCAGGTTCAAGATGAATCCGCATCCGGCCGGTCAGCTTCAGCTGAATATCCCCAAGGCCGGGGAGGAGCCCATACCCGGCCTCCAGCACAAGTACCGCGAGACGGTCCTGTTCTTCCCGCAGCAGGGCCAGACCTGCCACGCCTACTGCACCTACTGCTTCCGCTGGGCGCAGTTCGTGGGCATCGCCGACCTGAAGATGGCCAACAACGACGTCGATCAGTTGACGGGCTATGTGCGGGACCACCCCGAAGTGAGCAGTGTGCTGCTGACCGGCGGCGACCCCATGATCATGGGCGAGCCGGTGCTGCGGCGGTACATCGACCCGCTGCTCGAGATGGACCACGTCGAGTCGATCCGGATCGGGTCGAAGGCGCTGGCGTACTGGCCGCAGCGGTTCGTGTCCGACCCCGACGCGGAGGACACGCTGCGGCTGTTCGAGCGCGTGGTGGACTCGGGCCGGAACCTCGCGTTCATGGCCCACTTCTCTCACCACAAGGAGCTGGACTCGGACATCGTCCAGGAGGCGGTGCGCCGGATCCGCTCGACGGGCGCGGTGATCCGCACGCAGGCGCCGTTGATCCGAACGATCAACGACGACGCGGACGAGTGGGCCGGGATGTGGAGGACCCAGCACAAGCTGGGGATGATCCCGTACTACATGTTCATCGAGCGCGACACCGGCCCGCAGGACTACTTCTCGGTACCGCTGTGGCGGGCCTGGGAGGTCTTCCGCGACGCGTTCAGCCAGGTCTCGGGCCTGTGCCGGACCGTCCGGGGTCCCTCGATGTCCGCCACGCCGGGGAAGGTCTCGGTGGACGGGGTCGTGGACATCGGGGACGAGAAGGTGTTCGCCCTGCGGATGCTCCAGGCCCGCGACCCGCAGATCGTCGGGCGTCCGTTCTACGCGAAGTTCGACGAGAACGCGGTGTGGGTCGACGACCTGAAGCCGGCGTTCGCCGACAAGTTCCCCTGGGAGTGACGCTTCGGCGTCGGTGAGATCGAGCCGGAGCGGCGCACCGCCGCTCCGGCTCTCGGCGTTCTAGGCGATGTGCAGGGCGAACCCGGTGGTGCCCTCGGCTTCGCGGCCGGGCAGGAGGCGCTTGTCGGCGCCGTAGTCGTCGTCCTGCCGGCGGTAGGCGATGGGCTCGGTCTCGGCCAGGGTCTCCAGGCGGCCGCGGAGGAGTTTCACCGCGTCGGCGTAGTCGGATTCGCCGAACGTGACCGCGCTCGTGATCACCGTGGGCGGCAGGACCTGCATCCCGGTGTAGAAGAGGACGCCGTGCTGGATCGGGAAGAGCAGGTCGTCGATGGCGCCGTTGACGCCGCGGTCGGACAGGTGCGCCTCGGCGGCGCCGGTGGTCACGACGACCATGGCGCGCTTGCCCGCGAGCACCCCGTCGCCGTAGCGGGGCCAGGACCGGGAGGTGCCGTAGCCGAAGCCGTTGGTGAACACGCGGTCCATCCAGCCCTTCATGATCGCGGGGACCGTGAACCACCACAGCGGGAACTGGAGGATGACGGCGTCGGCGGCGAGGAGCCGCTCCTGCTCGGCCTTGACGTCCTCGGTCAGCGAGCCCTTGTCCCAGGCCTCGCCGGCGGCGGCCATGAAGTGCTCGTTCTCGGTGGGGCCGAAGTCGTCGTAGTCGGCGACGGCCTTCCAGTTCATGGCGTAGAGGTCGGCGACGGTCACGGTGTGGCCGAGCCCTTCGAGGGTCTGGACGGTCTCGTCGCGGAGGGCCGCGTTGAGCGAGCGGGCGTGCGGGTGGGCGTAGACGATGTGCGTTCTCATGGGAACCATGCTGCTGCGGTTCCAGCGGGGCTACCAGACGTCTGTTCGACCTGGGGTCGTTCGACCCTAGGACTGACAGACCTAGGCACCGGCGCTTCGCCGCGGCGATACTTGCCGCGGAGGTTTGAGTGATGTCATCTGATGCGACGGGGATCCACAAGCTCGAAGACGTGGTGGATCTGGGGAAGTTCCTGCAGGCGCGGCGCGCGCGGGTGAACCCGGCCGAGGTCGGACTGCCGGACAACGACCGGCGGCGCGTTCCTGGGCTGCGCCGGGAGGAGCTGGCGCTGCTGGCCGGGGTGAGCGTGGACTACTACACGCGCTTGGAGCAGGGGCGGGCGAAGCACCCGTCGGACCAGGTGCTGGACGCGGTGGCGCGGGCCCTGCGGTTGGACGAGACGACGCGTTCGCACCTGCACCGGTTGGCGGGGAACTCGCGGTTGAGCCCGTTGCACGCCAGCGCGGGGGTGCGGCCCTCGCTGCAGACGATGCTGGCGGCGATCGACGGCTTCCCGGCGCTGATCATGAACCACCGGCAGGACGTGCTGGCGTCGAATCGCTTGGCGCGCTTGCTGTACGGGGGCTTCGGGTGGGATCTCGAGGCGAATCCGAACTTCGTGCGGCTGCTGTTCGAGGAGGACTCGCAGCAGCACTTCCCCGATTGGGAGGCGGTCTGCTCGCACGAGACGGTGGCGCAGTTGCGGAAGATGGCGGCGCTGTTCCCCGAGGACAAGGAGATGACGGCGCTCATCGGCGACCTCACGGTGGAGCACCGGTTCTTCGCGGAGCTGTGGGCGCAGGCCGAGGTCAAGGACTGCAACATCGGGTGGGTGCGGTTCGAGCACCCGATGGTCGGGCTCCTCCAGCTGTACAAGGACCAGTTCCGGGTGGCGGACGGTTCGGGTCAGATGCTGGTGACGTTGACGGCGGCGCCGGGCACGGACGACTACGACAAACTGGCGCTGCTGGGGGCGGACCGGTAGCCGGTCCGCCCCTGGCAGCGCGTCGGCTTCGAGGTCAGCGGATGCGGAGTTGCTCGACGACGCTGATCCAGTCGGCCGTGCCGCGTCCGGTGGCGGTGAGTTCGTCGAGGTGCTTCTTGACCGGTTCGAGGAAGTCGGCGCTGACGCCCTGTTCGCGGCTGGCGGTGATGAGCGAGGCCATGGCGGCCCGGGTGAAGTCGACGCTCTGGCCCGGGGCCGGGTCGTACTCGCCGCCGTCGACGACGGTGGCGAACTCCTCGGCCAGCGGGAGCACGGCGCCGAGCCAGGCGATGACGTCCTTGGCGGTCTGCTCGGCCGGGACGCCGACGGTGCGCATCATCGCCGTGGCCTGGAGCAGGCCGCCGAACATCTGGTACATGGCGGTGAGGAGGGCCATGTCCTTGAGCGAGGCCAGGCCGGCGTCCGCGCCTTCGAACTCGGCGGCGCCGAAGGTCTCCAGCGCGGGCTTGGCGATGGCGAAGGCGTTCTCGTCTCCGGCGTAGAGCAGTCGCGCGTGGGGCGTGCCGATCATCTCGGGCACGGCCATGATCGCGCCGTCGAGGTAGGTGATGCCGTGGTCGGCGGCCCAGGCGGCGGTGGCGCGGGACTCGTTCGGCGTGGTGGTGGTCAGGTTGACGACGACTTTGCCCTTGAGGTCGGCGGCGGCCGGTTCGAGGTGTTCGCGGACGCTGGCGTGGTCGAGCAGGACGACGATGACGACGTCGCTCGCCGCGGCGGCTTCGGCCACGGTGGCGGCGGCCTTGGATCCGGCTTCCACGTGCGGTCGCGCTTTGGCGGCGGTGCGGTTCCAGACGGTGGTGGTGAAGCCCTGGACGCGCAGGCGCTCGGCCATGGCCGAGCCCATGGCGCCGAGGCCGAGGATGCTGATGGTGCCCTTCGGCATGGTGGTCTCCTTCGGTGCGGGTGCGGTCAGCGGACGGCGAGTCGTTCGATGATGCGGATCCAGTCGCTGTCCCCGTGACCGGTGGCGGCGAGTTCTTCCAGGAACTTCTGGTGGGGTTCGAGGAAGTCGGCTCGGATGCCCTGTTCTCGGCTGGCGGTGATGAGGGAGGCGATGCCGAAGCGGTCGAAGTCGACGCTCTGGCCGCCGGTGTCGTACGTGCCGCCGTCGACGACCGCGGCCAGCTCGCGGCCGTGGGGCAGCATGGCGCCGAGCCAGGCCTCGACTTCCTCGGCGGTCGCGGCCGCGGTGGCTCCGGTGGTGCGCATCATGGCGATGGCCTGGACGTAGCCGAGGAGCATGAGGTCCATGGCCGCGAGCAGGGCCATGTCCTTGAGTGAGGCGAGGCCGGTGTCGGTGCCCGCGAACTCGGCGGTGCCGAGGGCCTCCAGCGCGGGCCGGGCAGCGGTGTAGGCGTGCTCGTCGCCGGAGTAGAGCAGTCGCGCGCTCGGGTCGCCGATCATGGACGGGACGGCCATGACGGCGCCGTCGAGGTAGGCGATGCCGTGGTCGGCGGCCCAGGCCGCGGTCTCGCGGGCTTGGTTCGGCGTGGTGGTGGTCAGGTTGACGACGGTCTTGCCTTTGAGGTCGGCGGCGGCCGGCCCGAGTCGTTCGCCGACGCCGGCGTGGTCGAGCAGGACGACGATGACGACGTCGCTCGCCGCGGCGGCTTCGGCGACCGTGGCCGCGGCCGCCGATCCGGCTCGGACGTGCGGTTCGGTCTTGGCTGCGGTGCGGTTCCACACGGTGGTGGCGTGTCCGGTCTCGCGCAGGCGGGTCGCGACGGCGGATCCCATGGCGCCGAGGCCGAGGACGGTTGCGGTGGGTGCGGGCATGGTGTGCTTTCTAGGCGTCGGTGCCGCGGAGGAGCTGGTAGACGGGGACGGGGCGTCCCGCCCGCTCGCTCGCGTCGATCGCGCGCTGGTAGAAGTCCTGGGCGGTCTCGGTGAGCGAGGCGTCGACGCCGACGTCGACGCTGGCTTCGATGACGTGCTGGGCTCCGGCGTGCATCATCTTGAAGCTGTGGAGGTCGCCCCAGCCGCCGGCCTTGGCGGCTTCGGCGAACTCGCGCATGAAGTCGCGGTAGCTGTTGGGGTGGCTCGAGGCGTTCGCCACGAATCGGTCGATGTCGGCGCCGGAGCGGTCGACGATGGCGAGCGCCTGCTCCCAGCCGATCAGGAAGGCGTGGAACAGCGCGAGCTCGGCCTGGTAGAAGACCTGTGCGAGGCCGTAGTCCTCGCCGAGGTACTCCTGGCGGCTCAGGGGCCGCAGGAGGTCCTTGTGGGCGTCGAAGAGATCCTGCGGTCCGCTGAAGTACAGGTAGGAGTCCGGGTGGGCGATGTCGTCGCCTTGGGACATGAAGCCGCCGACGAGGTACCGGGCGCCGTGGCCGAGGGCCCATTCGGCGCCCTTGCGGGTGTTCTCGGGCGAGTCGGAGGACAGGTTGGCGATGACCTTGCCCTTGAGGTGGTCCGTGGCCTGGCCGAGGACGTCGTACATGGCCTGGTAGTGGGTGAGGCTGACGACGGTGACCTCGTTGGCGTCGAGGGCTTCGGCGACCGTGGCGGCGCGCTTGGCGCCCAGTTCCACCATGGCGTCGGCCTTGGCGGCGGTGCGGTTCCACACGGTCACTTCGACTCCCGCGTCGAGGAAGGCCTTGACCATGGACCGCCCCATCGGGCCGAGGCCGATCACGGTGACGGAATTCTTAGCAGACATGTTGTGCCCCTTAGGAAGTGGTGTCTTCTTGGTTTCGCTGTCGGAGTCAATCGTCGGTCGTCGCGGGTAGACTCTGCAAGACCGCACTTCCAGGTGGGGTTACTTACCGATACGTTCGGAATATGGTCGGGAGGGGCGCGATGGAGACGATGAGTGACGCAGATCAAACCTGCGGCATGTCGCTCGCGATCGACGTGGTGGGCGGCAAGTGGAAGATGCACCTGATGTGGGTGCTCGCCGAGGGACCCGTGCGGTTCGGGCAGATCCGGCGCAAGCTCGACGGCGTGAGCGAGAAGGTCCTGGCCGAGAACCTGCGGCAGCTGGAGGCGTACGGCGTGGTGCGCCGCGAGCTGTACGCGGAGGTGCCGCCGCGCGTGGAGTACTCGCTGACGCCGCTGGGCGAGACGCTGCACGAGGCGCTGGCGCCGCTCGAGGAATGGGGCGACAAGAACCGCGACGCGCTGGCGTCGCGGCCCGGTGCGGTCGTCGGTTAGATCGGCGGGGCCTCGCGGCGGCGGTACTCGCGCCCGCCCTCGGTGCGTTCGAGGAGGAGTTCGTCGATCATGTCGCGGCGCAGCTGGAGCGGGTCGTCGAACTCGGCGGCGAGCGCCTCGGTGATCTCGGCCTCGGTGTAGACCCGGTCGAACGCGAAGAGCCGGCCGGCGAGGTCGCGCAGGAGCGCGACCCGGGTGCGGCGGTTCACGGGGCGGACGGTGATACGGCCGTTCGAGTAGAGGTGCGCGACTTCGGGGCCGGTGCCGGGCGGCGCGTCGGGACGCGAGGCGCGGGCGGCGGCCGCGGCGGCCTTGAACGCCTCGGGCGCGGCGCGGATCCTGCCGTCCTCCCGGATGACCAGACCCGACTCGAAGAGGCGCATGAGCGCCTTCTCGGCCCGCGGGTGGCGCTGCCGCAGCTCGGTGACGCTCGCGCCCGCGTCGGCGAGGACGATCTCGGCGAACACCCTGAGGCGTTCGGGATCGGCGAGGGCCTTGACGATGGCGTGGCTCGGTTCGGTAGGTGGCGCGGTCATCCGGTCAGACTGGCGCACGCGGCCCGTGCCGTCAACGGTTTTTGCGGGACGCTAGCCGAGGGTGCGCAGGTAGGCGAGGTCGACGCCGTCGAGGGTGTCGAGGCGCAGGACTTCGAGGTCCGCGGGGAGCTCGACTTCGCTGGGGATCGCGAGGGTGACCGCCCCCGCCGCGAGAGCGGAGCCCACTCCCGAGACCGAGTCCTCCAGGGCCACGCAGCGCTCGATGTCGACGCCGAGCTTCTCGGCGGCGGTGCGGTAGGGCTCGGGGTCGGGTTTGCGCTGGTCGACCTCATCGCCGCACACGGTGATGTCGAAGCGGTCGGGTCCCATCCGGCCGATGATGATCTCGGCCAGCTCGCGCGGGGTCGAGGTCACCAGTGCGGTGGGGACGCCGGCGGCGCGCGCCTCCAGGAGGAGCTCCTGCGCGCCGGGCTTCCAGTCGACGCCCTCCGCGAAGAGCTGCTTCATGCGCCGGCGCAGCCACATCACGCGCTCGGGGGCTTCGGTGAGCGGACGGCCGAGGCTCTCGAGGAGCATGGTGACCGAGTCGTCCTCGTTGGTGCCGACCATGCGGGCGCGGACGGCCGGGTCCAGGGTGCCGCCGAGGAGTCGGGCGAGTTCCTCGATGCCGGTGTCCCAGACGCGCTCGCTGTCCACGAGGGTGCCGTCCATGTCGAAGAGCACGGCTTGCGGGAACACGGCATTCGGTAGGTCGTTCACGCTGCCAACAGTACGGGCGGCATCCGTGGAGGGCCGAGGCTCGCGGTCCGGCCGCGAGGCGGCTCACAGGGCCGTGCGGCGGTCGGCTCAGGCGAGGCCGGCGCGGTGGTGGCGGCGGCACAGGACCGTGTAGGAGTCCATGTCGCCGACTTCGACGACGTCGCCGGAGAAGACCATGACGCCCTCGCGCACGCGGGCGTTGTGCGTGCCGCGCTCGCCGCACCAGCAGTTGACGCGCACGGGCAGCTCCTCGACGCGGTCGGCGAGTTCGATGAGGCGCTGGGTGGCCGGGAAGAGGCGGCCGAGGAAGTCGGTCTTGAGCCCGAAGGCGTAGACGTCCAGCTGCAGGCCGTCGACGGCGTCGGCGAGGTGGTTGATCTGCTTCGGGGCTTCGAGGAACTGGACCTCGTCGACGATCACGTAGGGCGGTTTGATGGCCGCGAGGTCGTCGTAGATGTCGAACCCGGGCTTGACCTCGCGGGCCTCGTGGCTGAGGCCGATGCGGCTGGAGACGACGCCTTCGCCGCCGCGGTCCATCGAGGTGTAGACGACGCCCTCGCCGCCGAGGGAGTGGTGGTACTGGAGTGCGAGGGTGGACTTTCCGGCGTCCATGACACCGAGATAGGCGACGAGTTCGTGCGACATGCCTCCATCGTGCCGGGCCGCTCGAACGCGGGTCGAGGCGGTGGCGGGCGCGGTGCCCGACGCCCTAAGCGCGTCGGGCCCCTGCGTCGCCTATTTCGCGTTGAAGTAGCTCGCCTCCGGGTGGTGGAGGACGATCGCGTCGGTGGACTGCTCCGGGTGGAGCTGGTCCCCCTCGGACAGTTCCACGCCGATGCGGTCGGCGCCGAGCAGGTCCACGAGGGTCGCCCGGTCGGCGAGCTCGGGGCAGGCCGGGTACCCGAAGGAGTAGCGGCAGCCGCGGAAGTCGACGTCGAGGATGCCCTTGAGGTCACCGGGGTCGGCGTCGCCGACGGTGCCGCCGCCGGGCAGGACCCATTCGCGGCGGATGCGGCGGTGCCAGTACTCGGCGAGGGACTCGGTGAGCTGCACGGTGAGGCCGTGGACCTCCAGGTAGTCGCGGTAGGCGTTGGCCTGGAACAGCTCGTTGGTGTACTCGGAGACCTTGGATCCCAAGGTGACCAGCTGCATGCCGAGCACGTCGAGCCGCTCGCCGTCCTTGGCGCGGAAGAAGTCCGACAGGCACAGGCGCCGGCCCTGCCGCTGGCGCGGGAAGGTGAAGCGCGCGCGCTCGGCGTGGCCGTTCTCGTCGAGGACGACGAGGGTGTTGCCCTCGGAGTAGGCCGGAAGGTACCCGTAGACGACCTTCGCCTCGATGACGTTGTCGGTGGCGAGCCGGTCGAGCCAGTAGCGCAGGCGCGGGCGGCCCTCGGTCTCCACCAGTTCCTCGTAGGAGGGGCCGTCGCCGCGCGTGGGCTTGAGGCCCCACTGGCCGAGGAACGTGGCGCGCTCGTCGAGCATCGCGGCGTACTCGGCCAGCGCGATGCCCTTGACGACGCGGGAGCCGTAGAAGGGCGGCACGGGGACGTCGACGTCGGTGGCGACGTCGGAGCGCACCGAGGTGTCGTCGAGGTCGGGCAGGGTCTCCTTGACGAGGGTGGCCTGCTTGGCGCGGCGTTCGCGGCGCTTGGCGATCTTCGCCTCGTGCTCGGCGTCGGTGAGCTCGACGCCGGTGCGGCGGGCGGTCATGACGCGGTCCATGAGCGCGAGGCCTTCGAAGGCGTCGCGGGCGTAGTGGACCTGGCCGCCCTCGAACATCTCGCGCAGGTCGTCTTCGACGTAGGCGCGGGTGAGGGCGGCGCCGCCGAGGAGGACGGGCCAGCGCCGGTGGAGGCTGCGGGCCATCATCTCGGCGAGGTTGTCCTTCATGATGACGGTGGACTTGACGAGCAGGCCGCTCATGCCGATGACATCGGCCCGGTGCTCTTCGGCCGCGTCGAGGATGGCGTTGATGGGCTGCTTGATGCCGAGGTTGACGACGGTGTAGCCGTTGTTGGACAGGATGATGTCGACGAGGTTCTTGCCGATGTCGTGGACGTCGCCGCGGACGGTGGCGAGCACGATGGTGCCCTTGTCGGTGGTGTCGGCCTTGTCCATGTGGGGTTCGAGGTGGGCGACGGCGAACTTCATGGCCTCGGCGGACTGGAGGACGAACGGCAGCTGCATCTGGCCGGAGCCGAAGCGGTCGCCGACGACCTTCATGCCTTCGAGGAGGTGCTCGTTGATGATCTCGAGCGGCGTCCTGCCTTCGGCGAGGGCGGCGTCGAGATCGGCGTCCATGCCGTTCTTGTCGCCGTCGACGATGCGCTGGGCGAGGCGTTCGCCGAGCGGGAGGGCGGCGAGGGCTTCGGCGCGGGCCTCCTTGGTGCCGGCGAGGCTGACGCCGTCGAAGATCTCGATGAGCTTCTGGAGCGGGTCGTAGTCCCCGCCGCGGCGGTCGTAGACCATGTCGAGGGCGACCTGCCGCTGCTCCTCGGGGATCGAGGCCATGGGCAGGATCTTCGAGGAGTGGACGATCGCGCTGGTGAGCCCGGCCTGGACGCATTCGTGGAGGAACACGGAGTTGAGGACCTGGCGGGCGGCCGGGTTGAGGCCGAAGGAGATGTTGGAGATGCCGAGCGTGAAGTTGACGCCGGGGTAGCGGCGTGCGATCTCGCGGATGGCCTCGATGGTCTCGAGCCCGTCGCGGCGGGTCTCCTCCTGGCCGGTGGAGATCGGGAAGGTGAGGGCGTCGACGAAGATGTCCTCGATCTTCATGCCGTAGGTGCCGGTGAGGTCGTCGATGAGGCGGGCGGCGACGCGGACCTTCCAGTCGCGGTCGCGGGCCTGGCCCTCCTCGTCGATGCAGAGGGCGACGACGCCCGCGCCGTGCTCGGCGGCGAGGGGCATGATCCGCCGATAGCGGGAGTTCGGGCCGTCGCCGTCCTCGAAGTTGACGGAGTTGATGATGCATTTGCCGCCGAGGGCGTCGAGGCCGGCTTCGATGACGTTCGGCTCGGTGGAGTCGAGCATGATCGGCAGCGTCGAGGCGGTGGCGAAGCGGGAGGCGAGGACGCGCATGTCCTCGGCGCCGTCGCGGCCGACGTAGTCGACGCAGAGGTCGAGGAGGTGGGAGCCGCCGCCCGCCTGCTCGCGGGCGATCTCGACGCAGCGGTCGTAGTCGGCGGCGAGCATGGCGTCGCGGAAGGCCTTGGAGCCGTTGGCGTTGGTGCGCTCGCCGACGTTGAGGATCGAGGCGTCCTGCAGGTACGGGACGTGGTGGTAGGAGGAGGAGACGCCCGGTTCGAGGATCGGGGTGCGCTCCTTGGGCTTGACCAGGTCCTCGGGGGCGCCGCCGAGGCGGGCGCGGACGGCGCGGATGTGGTCGGGGGTGGTGCCGCAGCAGCCGCCGACGAGGTTGACGCCGTAGTTCTTGACGAAGTCCTCGTGGGCGTCGGCCAGCTCGTCGGGGGTGAGCGGGTAGACCGCGCCGTTCGGGCCGAGCGTGGGGAGTCCGGCGTTGGGCATGACCGAGATCGGGACCGGCGAGTGGCGGGAGAGGTAGCGCAGGTGCTCGCTCATCTCGGCGGGGCCGGTGGCGCAGTTGAGGCCGATGAGGTCGATGCCGAGGGCGGCGAGGCTGGTGAGGGCCGCGCCGATCTCGCCGCCGACGAGCATGGTGCCGGTGGTCTCGACGGTGACCTGGGCGATGATCGGGACGTTCGTGCCGAGGTCGGCGTTGGCGCGCTTGGCGCCGATGACGGCGGCCTTGGCCTGGAGCAGGTCCTGGGCGGTCTCGACCAGGAGGGCGTCGGCGCCGCCTTCGATGAGGCCGGCGGAGCATTCCCGGTAGTGGTCGCGCAGGAGCGCGAACGGCGCGTGGCCGAGGGTGGGCAGGCGGGTGCCGCCGCCCATGGAGCCGAGGACGAACCGGGGCCACTCGGGGGTCGCGTACTCGTCGGCCTTCCGGCGGGCGAGGGTCGCGGCGGCGCGGGCGAGCTCGCGGGCGCGGTCGACGATGTCGTATTCGACGAGGCCGCCGTAGTTGGCGTTGAAGCTGTTGGTCTCGACGCAGTCGGCGCCCGCGGCGAGGTAGGCGTCGTGGATGCCGAGCACGATGTCGGGGCGGGTCAGGCAGAGGATGTCCGAGAGGCCTTCGTGCCCGTCGTAGTCCTCCATCGTCGGGTCGAAGGTCTGCAGCATGGTGCCCATGCCCCCGTCGGCGATGACGACGCGGCGGCTGAGGACATCGAGGAAAAGACTCTTCGCAGACACGGGGTCAAGGGTACTTGCGGGTGCCGCTGAGTGGGAAGGGCGTTTCACAGGATGGGCATCGTGTCGGGTGAAGATCACACCGGGACGAATAGGATGACGGGCATGGAGTTCCTCGTACCTCTCGTGTTCTTCGCCATCGGCGTCTACGTCCTGTACTGGACCGTCCGATACGCCGTTCGGCACGCGCTCGAAGACGCCGACGAGCGCCGGCGCGAACGCCGCGAGGCCGTGGGGCCGGCGACCCGTCGCGAGCCCGGAGGCGCCGACGAGGCTGAGGATCACCGTGGGGCCGACGGCCGGGACGGGCGCGGCACCGGGTCGTTACGCCCTCCCTCGAAGGGACGCCATGGACGGTCAATAGTGGACCGAAGTGGCCGATCCCGCGCGGCTCCGCGAGATCGTCGGCGACGTGATGCCCCGGGCCGGCGCGAGACGCTGCGGATCAACGGGCGCGCCCGCATCGTCTCGGACGCGCCCTTCTTCGCGGACATGGTCGTCGAGGGCCACCGGCCGATCCTCGCGCTCGTGGTCGAGATCGACGCGAGCTACTTCCACTGCGGCAGGTCGGCCGTGCGGTCCGGCGTCCGGAGACGTGGAACCCCGACGCGCCGCCCTCCCACGCGCGGATGCTCAAGGAGACCCAGGTGGTCGAGCGAACCCTCGACGAGCTCGCCGAGTACTACGGCGAGCAGTACGAGAGGCAGCTCTGCTAACCGGCGCTACCCGCCGACGCCGGCCTCGGCCTTGAGCCGTTCGATCGACTCGTCGTCGCAGGTCGCCCAGAACTCCCCCACGACGTCCTCCAGCCGGTCCATCGACCCGGCGTCGAAGAGCTTGTCCTGGTACTTGGTGATGTCGTAGTCGATCGTGCCCATCGTCACCAGGTCCAGCGGCAGGATCCGCATGCCCCGGAACTCGTCGATCTCCCCGTAGGAGGAGAGGATGCCCGCGCCGTAGGCCTTGAGGCCGTCCTTCTCGCTCATCACCCCGAATTCGAGGGTGAACCAGAAGACGCGGGAGACGAACTCGAGCGCGTCCTCGGAGTGGACGCGGCGGGCCGCCTCGCCGGCGACGCGGTAGAGCGCGGCGAAGCGCGGTGACGCGAGGGCGTTGGCGTGGCCGATGACCTCGTGGATGACGTCCGGCTCGGGCGTGTACAGCGGCACCGAGTGGTGGCGGATGTACTGGGTCGCGTGGAACTTCCCCTCGGCGAGCACCCCGTAGAACTCGCGCAGCGGCACCAGCCCGGCGGCGGGCAGGTAGCTGAACCCGGTGAGCGGCTCGAGGGCCTCGGAGACCTCGTGGAGCTGCGGGATGTGGTCGGCGGGGAGCTTGAGTCGCTCGGCGCCCTCCAGGTACTCGTGTGCGGCCAGGGCCTGGTGCTTCACGGCGAGTTCGGCGCTGACCAGCCGCCATATCTCGTGTTCGGTGTCGGTATAGGAAACGGTCGGCATGGGTAGGCCGGGTTTCCAATCCAATGCGAGGGCCGCGATGGCGTTGCGCCGTTCGCGGTACTCGGGGTCGGCGAAGCCCGGGTGGTTCTCACCCAGTTCCACGACGACCGTGCCGTCGGCGTCGGTGTTGACCGGCGCGAAGTACTGTCCTTCTTCGAACATAAGGACAGTCCATCAGGTGGGAACGCGCCTGTCAACGCAGTCGCGAGACTGGCAAACCCTGTCCAGGCGCTAACGGAACCGGAGCTTCGCCGGGGTCTCGGTCGGGGCGGCCTTGCCGAGGAAGGCGCGGCGCTTGGCGTGGAAGCCGTGGCGGTCGTCGAACATGTCGCGGGCCATCTCGGCCAGCTCGATGGTCTGGTAGTACGACATCGGCTTGGCCTCGGCGCGGCGGCGGGCCTTCGCGGCGTACATGCGCCCGCGGGTGACCGGCTCGTTGTAGCCGACCGCCACGGCGCGCAGCCAGCGCTGGAACTCGTTCCAGTCGCGCGGGCCGACCGCGCCGATGAGGCCGATCCGGGCCGCCTCGTCCGCCGAGATCGGGAGCTTGTCACCGAGGAGGCGGGCGGCGGTCGACGCGCCGACGCGGTCGGCGACCGACCAGGTGTGCAGCTCGGAGCCGTAGATGCCCATGTCGTAGTACGGGTTGAGGACGACGCCGTCGCGGGCGACGGTGACGTCGGCGCAGAGGCCGGTCATGACGCCGCCCGCGCCCGCGTTCGCCGAGAAGGCGGCGACGGTGAGCTGGTCGGCCTGGGCGATGGCGAGGCACAGCTCGTCGATCGCGTTGATGTTGGCCCACGCCTCGGCGGCGGGGTCGGGCGCGGCGTCGATGACGCCGAGGTGGATGCCGTTGGAGAAGGCGTGCTCGGTGCCGGTGACGACGAGGATGCGGGTGTCCTCGGCGAGGGCCTTCTCGACCGCCGCGGTGAGGCGGCGGCACTGCTCGGTGTGCATGGCGCCGTTGTAGGACCGGATGGTCAGGAAGCCGATGTCGCCGTCGCGGCGGTAGACGGACTCGGCGAGCGCCTGGGGGGCGGCCCTGAAGGGCGCGGCCGACGCGTCGATGACCATGGCGGCCGGGAGCTTCGGGCCGCGCTTGCGCTCCAGGAGCGCGGCGTAACCGACCCAGAGGGTGCCGCGGCCGGTGGCGAAGGCGATGGACTCGCAGTCGCGGCCGACGATCGTGCCGGGCGAGGCGCCGGTGTCCTCGTCGGTGGGGACGGCGTCGAAGAGGCAGTAGGTGCGGCCCTCGAAGTCCACGGGCGCGCCGGGAGCGCCGTCGGCGGCGGCGATGCGGCGGGCGAGGTCGCGGGCCGGTGCGCGCCAGTCGAGCGCGAAGGCGGCGCGGCGCAGCAGCGGGAGCTCTCCGGTGCCGGGCACGGCGCGGGGGTGCTCCTCGGCGGGCACGGGGCGGGCCCCGGCGGCGACCTTGCGGACCACGGTCTCGACGCATTCCATGGCGGCGTCGGCTACGCGGCTGTTGTAGAGCGCGGACTTGGTGATGCCTTCGGGGACCTCGAATGTGGACGTCGCCCAGATGGGGCCGGCGTCCATCTCCTCCACCGCCGAGAGCGCGGTGACGCCCCAGCGCGGCCCCTGCCCGAGCAGGGTGTGGTCGAGCGAGGAGGGGCCGCGGTCGCCGACGGGGCCGGGGTGGACGATCACGGTGGTCCAGCGACGCCAGACCTCCTCGGGCACCCGGTGCTTGAGGAAGGGGCACAGGATGAGGTCGGGGTCGATCCGCTCGACCTCGCGGATGAGCGACTCGGGCTCGGCGTGCGCGGGCGCGAGTTCGACGCCGACCTCGTGGCCCTGCTCCCGCAGGGTGCACCACACGCGCTGGGTGAGGCCGTTGAAAGCGGACGCCAGCAGCAGGATCTTCAATTCGACTCCAGGAGGAATGGGGAGTCGGCCACGCTCAACTGTGAGCGTACCGATACTCGGCAATTCGCACAATCAGCGCGTGTCAGTGTATGCCGAGCAATCCTCGGACGGTGTCGCGGGCAAGGGCCGGCGCCGAGGGGTCCTCGCCCCCGGCCGCGAGGGTCTCGGCGGCCCAGGCGTCGACCGCGGCGAGCGCCCCGGCGGTGTCCAGGTCGTCGGCCAGGCGCTCGCGCACGGCGGTGAGCATCGACCCGGCCGGGACGGCGAGCTCGCGCGAGACGGCCTCGCGCCAGCGCCCCAGGCGCAGCTCGGCCTCGGCCAGCGCGGCGGCGCTCCACTGGCGGTCGGCGCGGTAGTGGTGGGCCAGGAGGGCCAGGCGCACGGCGGCGGGGTCGACCCCTTCGGCGCGGAGCTTGGAGACGAAGACGAGGTTCCCGAGGGACTTGGACATCTTCTCGCCGTCGAGGCCGATCATGCCGGTGTGGACGTAGCTGCGCGCGAAGGGCCTGACGCCGGTGAGGGATTCGGCGTGGGCCGCGGACATCTCGTGGTGGGGGTAGATGAGGTCGTTGCCGCCGCCTTGGACGTCGACGGTCTCGCCGAGGAAGTCGAGGGCGATGCAGGTGCACTCGATGTGCCAGCCGGGGCGGCCGCGGCCCACGGGCGAGTCCCAGGAGGGCTCGCCGTCGCGGGGGGCGTTCCACAGGATCGGGTCGAGCGGGTCGCGCTTGCCTTCGCGGTCGGGGTCGCCGCCGCGTTCGCGGGCGTAGCGGAGCATGGTCTCGCGGTCGTAATTCGACTCGGAGCCGAAGGCCGGGTGGGACTCGACGGCGTAGTAGACGTCGCCGGACTCGTGCCGGTAGGCCGCGCCGCGCTCGAGGAGGCCCGCGACGGCCCGGCCCACGGCGGGGATGGACTCGACCGCGCCGACGAAGTGGCGGGGCGGGAGCACCCCGAGGGCCTCCATGTCCTCGCGGTAGAGGGCGGTCTCGCGCAGGCCGAGGACCTGCCAGTCGGTGCCGTCGCGCTCGGCGCGCTCGAACAGGGGCTCGTCGACATCGGTGACGTTCTGCGCATAGTGGACGTCGAGGCCCTGGTCGAGCCAGTAGCGGTGCACGAGGTCGAAGGTGATCATCGTGGCGGCGTGACCGAGGTGGGTGGCGTCGTAAGGGGTGATGCCGCACACGTACATCGAGGCGCGCTCGGCGCCGGGCTTGACCGTCTCGCGCAGGCCCGCCGAGGCGGTGTCGTGCAGGCGCAGGGCCGGGCCGTGGCCGGGCAGGGCGGGTACGTGCGGTGCGGTCCAGGAATCCATGCCCGCGATCTTATTGCGGACACCGGCCGACCGGCCAGCGCTCAGGCGCCTTCGGCGGAGCCGACCACCCCGGTGACGAGCAGCAGCAGGATGATCCCCCCGAACGCGAAGCGGTACCAGACGAACGGCATGAAGGTGTGGCTGGTGACGAACTTCATCAACCAGGCGACGGACGCGTAGGCGACCGCGGCCGAGACGACGATGCCGACGATGAGGGACCCCATCGGGACCGTGCCTCCGGCCAGCTCGTCGAGTTCGAGGAGCCCGGCGCCGGTGAGCGCGGGGATGCCGAGCAGGAACGAGAAGCGGGTGGCGCTCTCGCGGTCGAAGTCGCGCAGGAGCCCGGCGGTCATGGTCGCGCCCGAGCGGGAGACGCCCGGGAAGAGGGACAGGACCTGGACGGAGCCGACGAAGATCGCGTCCTTCATGTTGGCGTGCTGCTCGGTGCGCTGCTGGGGGGCGACGCGCTCGGCGAACCACATGACGAAGGACCAGCCGATCGCGCCGACGGCGACGACCCACAGGTTGAAGATGCGGTCGACGACGCCGGAGAGGACCAGGCCCGCGAGGACCACGGGGATCGTCCCGACGATGACGTACCAGCCGTAGCGGTAGTCGAGGCCGCGGCGGTCCTTGTGGAGCAGGCCGATGGAGAAGCCCTTGACGATCCGCCAGATGTCCTTGGTGAAGTACACGAGGATCGCGAGGATGGCGCCGCCCTGGATGACGGCGTTGAAGGCGATCACGGACCGGTCCGCGGGGTCGATGCCGAGCAGCTGGGCGAAGAGGACGAGGTGCCCGGTGGAGGAGATCGGGAGGAACTCGGTGAGGCCCTCCACGATCCCGAGTATCACGGCCTGCCAGATCTCCATCGGTCTCCTCTTCCGGTGCGCGCCATGCGGCTCTCGCGGCCCGTCTCACGGGCCCCGCAAGAGTCTAGGCGGCCCCGCAAAGGGGCGTCCTCTGCCGATCGGCCGAAGTTGCGGAGCCCGCCTCCGCCGTTCGACCGACGAGGCGGCGAGCGGCGCCCGCGAGAACGGGCCTCGCTTTCCGCGGGCCGCTGCAGGTAACTTGTGTGCTCATGGAACGCCGACCACTTGGACGCAGCGGCATCGAAGTCTCCTCTTTGGGCCTGGGGACGATGACGTGGACCACCGATGAGGCCGGCCTTGAGGACGCCGCCGCCCAGTTGCAGACGTTCGTGGAGGCGGGCGGCACGCTCGTGGACACCGCGGACGTGTTCGGACAGGGCATGGCCGAGGCGGCGATCGGCCAGCTCATCGGCAAGGTGGTGTCGCGCTCGGAGCTGCACATCGCCACGAAGGCCGGCGTGCGCACGGACGGGGCGCCGCGCAAGCGCGACACCTCGCGGGGGTGGCTGATGCGCTCGCTCGAAGGGTCGCTGCGCCGGCTCGGCACCGACTACGTCGACCTGTGGATCCTGCACGTGTACGACCCGGACACGCCGCTGGAGGAGACCATGTCGGTGCTCGACGCGGCGGTGTCGAGCGGGAAGGTCCGCTACGTGGGGCTGTCCAATCACACCGGTTGGCAGACCGCGCGGGCGTTCGCGTGGCAGTCGGCGTGGCCCGGACGGGCCCCGATCGTCGCGAGCCAGGTCGAGTACTCGCTGCTGCAGCGGGGCGTCGAACGGGAGGTGCTCCCGGCGTGCCTGGCGATGGAGATGGGCGTGCTGGCGTGGTCGCCGCTGGGCCGGGGCGTGCTGACGGGGAAGTACCGGTTCGGGCGCCCGGCCGACTCGCGGGCCTCGTCGGCACAGTGGTCGCGGTTCGCCGGGGTGTACCTGGACGAGCGCTCCGCGGGGATCGTGGAGGCGTGCGCGACGGCCGCCGAGGGGCTCGGTGTGAGCCCGCTCGAAGTGGCGCTCGCGTGGGTGCGGGACCAGCCGGGCGTGGCCTCGGCGATCGTGGGGGCGCGCAACGCGACGCAGCTGCGGGCCTCGCTGGCGGCCGAGCAGCTGTTCCTGCCGCCGGAGATCCGCCTGGCCCTCGACGACGTCTCGGCGCCGACGGTGGGCTACCCGGAGAGCTACTGACACGCGGTCCGGCCGGTGGCGGACCGGGCTTCGCGCATGATGGGCGTCGGCCTCGAGAGCGCCGAGCAGACCGCGTCGCGGCTGCGGGCCGCCGGCGCGCCCGAGGGCTCGTGCCCGCAGGCGCACCGGCGGCGTGCCGTGCTCAGCCTTCGGACATGGAGGCGATCCACTCGTCGATGCGGCGCTGGGCCTCCTCGTGCGAGACGTCCTCGACGCGGGTCATGATCGACCAGCGCCGCCCGAACGGGTCGGCGATCGACGCGTATCGGTCGCTGGTGAGGAACACCGAGGGCTCCTCGCGGACCGTGGCCCCGGCTTCGACGGCCTTCGCGAAGACCGCGTCGCAGTCCTCGACGTAGAGGGAGGTGGAGCCGGTGATCCGCTCGGCGTTCGGCGCCTCCAGGCCCCACTGCGGGTTCGCGTCGCCGAGCTGCAGGACCGAGTCGCCGATCTTCAGGTCGCAGTGCACGACCGAGCCGTCCGGCCCGTCGTTGCGCATGAGGACCTTCGCTCCGAAGACGTGCTCGTAGAACTCGATGGCCTTGGCGGCCTCGTTGACGACGATGAACGGCACGATCGAGTGGTAGCCGTCCGGAATCGGGTCGACCTTGGCGTCTGTTCTGGGTTCAGTGCTCATGGGACGAGTCTCGCCGCCGGGGCCGGCGCGCGCTTGTAAAAAAGCGACGTACCCCGGCTCTACTATCGGAGCCGTGAACGGACCCACGGCGAGCGGCAAGGGCCTCCTGCGACCCCAGGAGGCGGCACGGCACATCGACCTGCGGCGCTACCCCGAGACGGGGGCGCTCGGGGCGTACGTGGAGCGGTACTGGTCGGTCCGGTGGGACCTGCCGGAGGGCGCCGCGTACGAGTCGGTGGTGATCCCCCACCCGTGCGTGAACCTCAGCTTCATGCCGGTGATCGGCGCGGAACTGCACGGCCCGGGGCTCGCGGTCTCGCGGCACCCGCTCACCGGCGAGGGCCGCGTGTTCGGCGTGAAGTTCCGGCCCGGCGGATTCACGGCGTTCAGCGGCGTCGAGGCGGCGGCCCTCGCGGACTGGTCCGCGAGCGCGTCCACGGTGTTCGGGGCCGAGGCCGACGAGCTCAACGCGATCGTCATGAGCGGTGCGGACGCGCAGGCCATCGCCGTGGTGTCGCGGTTCCTCGCCGCACGGGCGCCCGAACGGCCCGATCCGCGGTACGGGCGGCTGCTGGCGGTGGTGCGGGCGATGCTGGAGGACCGGTCGATCACGCGGGTCGACCAGGTCGCGGCCCGGTTCGCCATGTCCGCCAAGACGTTGCAGCGCCTGTTCCAGGACTACGTGGGGCTCGGGCCGAAGACGCTCATCCGCCGGTACCGGATCCACGACGCGGCCGACCGGCTCGCCGAGGACCCGCATGCGGACCTGGCCCGGCTCGCGGCCGAACTCGGCTGGTCGGACCAGGCCCACTTCACGCACGACTTCAAGGACCTCATCGGCTCGCCCCCGGCCGAGTACGCGGCACAATGCGCCTCGGCCGGGAGGGAACTGGTCATGGCCCACCGGTGACGGCGAGCCGCCGGTCGCCGGTGACCCTGCCCGCGTCCATCTCGAGGCGGCGGCCCTTGAAGGCGGCGCGGAGCCGTCGGTCGTGGCTGACCAGGACCACTGTGCCCGTATAGGCGGCCAGGGCCTCCTGGAGCTGTTCGGCGAGCATCGGCGAGAGGTGGTTGGTCGGCTCGTCCAGCAGGAGCACGTCGACCGGTCGCGAGACGAGCCGGGCCAGTTCGAGCCGCCGGCGCTGGCCCCACGAGAGCGCGGACACGGGTGTGCCGAACTGGTCGTGGGCGAACAACCCCAGGCGGTCGAGCGCCTCGGCGTGCTCTTCGAGGGTGCCGACGCGGCCTTCGGCGAAGGCCCGCAGGACCGACTGCCGGTCCGATCCGGGAGCGGCGAGCTGACGCAGGTGGCCCACGGTCCCGGTGCGGTCGACCGTGCCCTCGTCGGGCGCGAGCTCACCGGCGAGGACCCGCATGAGCGTGGTCTTGCCCGCGCCGTTCGGGCCCGTGATGAGGACCCGTTCGCCGTGGGCGACGGTGAGTTCGCCGACCTCGAGCCGGTCCCCCACGCGGACGCCCTTGAGCGCCAATGCGGGCGCTTGGGCGTCCACGTCGGTGGTCAGGAAGCCCGGTTCGAAGCGCATCGGCTCCGGCGGCGGCGCGACCGGGTGGGCGCGCAGCCGCTCCAGCTGCTGCTTGGCGACCTTGATGCGGCTGGCGGCGCCATGGCTGCGGTCCCGTTGCCGGAAGGCCCCGGTGGACATGTTCGCCAGCGGGCTCTTGCGCGGGATGGCGGCCATGCGGCCCGCGTTGTGCTCGACGAGGGCCTGCTGCCGGGCCACCTCGGCGGACCAGGTCTCGTAGGCCTCCTGCGCCTGTGCGCGTTCGACTCCCTTCGCGGTCAGGTAGCCGGCGTAGCCGTTGCCGTAGCGGCGGGCGGTCCGGTCGGCCAGTTCGAGCATGGTGGTGGTGACGGCCTCCAGGAAGGCCCGGTCGTGGGTCACGGCGACCACCGTGCCGGGCCAGTCGCGCAGCTGCGCTTCGAGCCAGGTCACGGCGCTGTCGTCGAGGTCGTTGGACGGTTCGTCGAGCAGGAGCAGGGCCGGTCGCGACGCGAGCGTCGCGGCGAGCATCAGCCTGGAGCGCTCGCCGCCCGAAAGCGTCCCCAGGGGACGCGAGCGGTCGAGGCCCGGCAGGCCGAGGGCCGCGAGCGCCCGGTCGACCCGCAGGTCCGCCTCCCAGCCCTCGCGGGCTTCGAAGCGGGCGAGCAGGTCGGCGTAGGCCTCGGCGGCGGCCGCCTCGCCGTCGGCGAGCGCCTGTTCGGTCTCGCGCATCGCGGCCTCGATCTCGCGGATCTCTTTGAGCGCGAGGTCGATCGCGTCGGCGACGGTCCG
This sequence comes from Glycomyces sp. TRM65418, assembly GCF_019710475.1. Taxonomy (GTDB): domain Bacteria; phylum Actinomycetota; class Actinomycetes; order Mycobacteriales; family Micromonosporaceae; genus Glycomyces. The sequence goes on from NZ_JAJFAX010000010.1 coordinate 22,474, forward strand.
GTCGGCCGGCAGTTCGAGCTGCTGCGGCAGGTAGCCGACGCCGCCGGGGAAGGCGACGGTGAGCTCGCCGTTGTCGGGGGTCTCGACGGCGGCGAGGAGCCTGAGCAGCGTGGATTTGCCGGAGCCGTTGTCGCCGATGACGCCGAGCCTCTCCCCCGGTTTGACGGTGAAGGAGACCCGGTCGAGGACGAGGTGGTCGGCGTAGCGCTTGGTGACGTCTACAAGGGATAGTTGGGCATGGCGGAGCACGGTGCCTCCAGAAAGCAGTCGTTCGCGAAGGAAGGGAAGGACGGCGCGCAGAAGGAGAGCTCGGGGCTTCATGGATCGATGCGCGCCTGGGCGGTCGCCGCGGAGCCTTGCTCAACGCGGTGACCTGGCTGCTTCTAGAGGAAGAAAATCAACATCGCGGTCGATTATAGCGGCGTTCGCGCCGGGATGTCCAGACCGGACGCGGCCCCTGGCGCGGTGAACGCCGTCACCACACCAGGGCCCGTGGGCGTGCTCGTCAGGAGCGGGAGACGAACCGGTCCATGGCGTCCACGCCGAACTGGAGGGCCGAGATCGGGACGCGCTCGTCGATGCCGTGGAACAGGGCGGTGAAGTCGAGGTCCGCAGGGAGCTTGAGCGGCGCGAAGCCGAAGCAGCGGATGCCGAGGGTCGCGAACGCCTTCGCGTCGGTGCCGCCCGAAAGCATGTACGGGACGGTGCGGGCACCGGGGTCGCTCAGGCGGATGGCCTCGGCCATGGCGTCGACCAGCGGCCCGTCGAAGGAGGTCTCGTAGCCGGGCTGGCGGATCTCGTACTCGAAGTCGATCCCCGCTCCGGCGAGTTCGCGCAGGACGGCCTCGAGCTCGTCGTTGCGGCCCGGCAGCGAGCGGCAGTCGAGGACGGCCTCGGCGGTGGAGGGGATGACGTTGGTCTTGTATCCGGCGTTGAGGCGGGTCGGGTTGGCGGTGTTGCGCAGCGTCGCGCCGACGAGGCGGGCGACGGGGCCCAGCTTGGCGACCGTCTCGTCCGGGTTGTCCGGGTCGAACTCGACGCCGGTGAGCTCGGAGACCGACTCCAGGAACTGCCGGACGGTGGGGGTCATCTCGACGGGGAACTCGTGCCGGCCGATGTCGGCCACCGCGCGGGCGAGGCGGGTGACGGCGTTGTCGTCGTGGAGCATCGAGCCGTGGCCGGGACGGCCGCTGGCGCGCAGGCGCAGCCAGTCGAGGCCCTTCTCGGCGGTCTGGACCACGTAGACGCGCAGGTCGTTCTCCAGGGTCATGGAGAAGCCGCCGACCTCGCCGACCGCTTCGGTGACGCCTTCGAAGACCTCGGGGTGCTGCTCGACCATGAAGCGGGCGCCGTAGTCGGACCCGGCCTCCTCGTCGGCGGTGAAGAGCAGGACCAGGTCGCGCGGCGGGATCCTGCCCTGCCGCCGCCAGTCGCGGACGAGCGCGAGGAGCATCGCGTCGAAGTCCTTCATGTCGACCGCGCCGCGGCCGAAGAGGTAGCCGTCCTTGATCTCGCCGCCGAAGGGGTGGACGGACCATTCGCTCGCCTCGGCGGGGACGACGTCGAGGTGGCCGTGGAGCAGGAGGGCCCCGCGGGCGGGGTCGGCGCCGGGGTAGCGGCAGGCGACGGAGGCGCGGCCGGGCGCGGACTCGTAGATCTCGGGGGCCAGGCCGACCTCGGCGAGCTTCTCCGCGACGTACTCGGCGGCGGCGCGCTCCCCTTTTGCGGTCGCGTTGTCGCCGGTGTTCGTGGTGTCGATGCGGATGAGGTCGCGGGCGATCTCGACGACCTCGTCGTGCGGGCGGGGCTCTTTCGCGGTTTCAGCCATCTCTGAGTTCTATCAAGCCGACGGATCGGCACGCACGGCGCTGTGGCGGCTGTCGCAGTGTTCACTGCCGCCGGCCCGGAGGGCGGGACCCGGTCGAGCACGACCGGGCCCCGTCCGCGTCAGGCGAGGCCCGGGCGGGGCGCGCCTTCGAACTCGCCGGGGCGGGCGCCGCGGCGGTTCGAGGGCTCGACCTCGGCGGCGTCGAGGAAGGCGCGGGCGATCGTGCGGTGCTCGTTGTCGGCCAGCCAGATCAGCAGGCGGGCGGGCCCTGCCACGGGCGGGACGGTGAGGCTCGCCGCGGGCGAGAGCTGGAACGGCTCGGCCTTCACCGGCTCGCTGCTCGCGACCGGCGCGACCGCCGTGGCGGTCGGCGTGCCGGGCGCGGTCCACGCGGCGTGGACGGTGCCGGACACCTCCGTATCGCCGTGGTGGGAGACGTGCACGTCGAACGTGAACGGCGCGTCCGGCGGCGTGATGTCGGCGCCCGCCGCGGCCGGGACCAGGTCCAGGACGAGCACCGTGGGGGCGTTCACGTCGGCGGGCACGCATCCGCCCCAGTCCTTGGGGCGGCGGTCGATGTCGAGCAGGCCCGCGGCCTCGTGCTCCACGTCGGCGAACTCGGTGTACACGTACCCGGTGAAGCGGTCGTGGCGGCGCAGTTCCTGCGTCTCCCAGCGCAGGTGCCAGGCGCGTTCGAGGCTGGTGAAGCCCTCGCCGTATTCGCTGTTGACGATCGGCAGCCCGCGGCGGGGCACGTCGGGCGAGGCGTAGAACGACTTGTCGACGGTGAAGTCGGGGCCGAGGCGGACCGCGAAGGCGTCCTGCTCCCCCGAGGCCAGGCGGGCCACGGCGTCCTTCCACTTCCCCAGGTCCGGCTCGTAGTAGTGCCAGTCGACCAGGTCGGTGCGCACGTGCGACCAGCCGGAGTTCTCCACGATCGGCCGCGTGTCGTCGAGTTCGCGCAGCCGCTCGTAGGCGCGGACCGCGGCCTCGGCGCGGGCGGGGCTGCCGGGGATGTCCCAGTCCAGGCCCCACTCCTCGTTGTAGAGGCCCCAGATCACGATGCCCGGGTGGTTGCCGTCGCGTTCGACCATCGCCGGGAGCTGCGCCTCGAACGCGGCCGCCGCCTCCGGGGAGAAGCGGCTCGGGCAGGCCGGTTCGGCCCACACGAGCATGCCGGTGCGGTCGGCCTCGTGGAGCCACAGCGGTTCTTCGAACTTGAGGTGCTTGCGGACGAGGTTGTAGCCGAGGCCGCGGGCGAGGTCGAGGTCGCGCAGGAGCGACGCGGCGTCGGGTGCGGTCAGCCCGGTGTCGGGCCAGTACCCCTGGTCGAGCACGCCGCGCAGGTAGACGCGTTCGCCGTTGAGGTAGAGCGCCTCGCCGCGGGCTTCGAAGCGGCGCAGCCCCGTGGTGGCGACGACGCGGTCGTCGCCGGTGCGGACCTCGACCTCGTAGAGGTGCGGGTCGGCCGGGGACCACAGCTGCGGGTCGTCGAGGTCGATGCGGCCCTTCGCGACGCCGGTGTCGTCGGCGGTGAGCGTGACGGTCCGGCCCGCGACCGCGGCGGTGACGGTCCGGCCGGCGGGGGCGTCGCCGGCGAGTTCGACGCGGACGTCGACGCCGGTGAGGCTGTCGCCGCGCAGCGCGACCGAACGCGCGTAGGTGCGGCCGCGGGCCTCCAGCCACACGGTCTGCCAGATCCCCGAGGTGGGGGTGAACGCGACGCCGTCGTAGTCGTCGCGCGGGATCGACCGCTGCTTGCCGTGCGGGATGGCGCGCTTGTCGGCCGGGGCGGTCACGGCCACCTCGAGCAGGGCGCTCACGCCGGGGACGAGCGCGTCGGTCACGTCGATCTCGAAGGATTCGTAGCCGCCCGTGTGCTCGCCGACCACGGTGCCGTCGACGCTGACGACCGCGTGGTGGTGCACCGCCCCGAAGGAGAGCACGATCCGGGAGCCGGCCCATTGGGACGGCGCGCTCACCCGGCGCCGGTAGACGCCCCGCTCCAGCCAGGTGCGGTGCACGCCCGAGGCCGCGCTCTCCCAGGCGAACGGGACCGTGATCGGCCCCGCATAGCCGTCGGCCGCGAAGTCCCAGCGGCCGTTGAGGTTCAGCCAGCGCTCGGACCGGTCGCGGTCGGGCCTGGGGTATTCGGGGCGGGGGATCGGGAACGGGTCGGAGGTCATGCGTCAGCCCTTCACGCTGCCGGCGAGGATGCCGTTGATGAAATGCCGCTGGAGCAGGATGAACAGCACCAGCAGCGGAATGAGTGCGACGGAGCTCGCCGCGAGGAGTTCGCCGGTGACCGTGGCGTAGTCGGCGCCGATCCGGTTGCCGGTGATGTTCTGGGCGAGGGTGGAGAGCACGACCTGGAGCGTGGCCATGCGCTCGGAGCTCGCGGCCACGACGGGCCAGACGAAGTCGTTGTAGATGTTCATGATGGTGAGGACGGCGAGACCGGCCAGTCCGGGGCGGATCACCGGCACGACGACGCGCCAGAAGATCCCGAACTCGCCGCAGCCGTCGACGCGGGCGGCGTCGAGCAGCTCGTCGGGGACGGCGCTGATGACCTGGCGCATCCAGAAGACGGCGAAGGCGTCGACCGCGCCGGGGAGGATGAGCGCCTGGTAGGTGTTGACCCAGCCGAGGGTCTTCATCTCCAGCAGCAGCGGGATGATCAGCACGATCGTCGGCAGCATGAGGGTGATGAGGACGGCGCCGAAGGCGAGGTTCCGGCCCACGAAGCGGTACTTGGCGAACGCGAACGCGGCCAGGGGCGCGAAGAACATCGTGATGGCGCCCTTGAACAGGAGCACGATCGCGGTGTTGAGGAAGCCCTGTCCGATGGGGACGTCCTGGAACATGGCCGTGTAGTTGTCGAGTGTGAACCGGGTCGGGTCGAAGGTGAGCGGCGAGCGGATGATGTCGTTCGCCGGTTTGAACGCCGAGAGCAGCGCCCATGCGACGGGCGCGAGGAACGCGGCGAGCAGGAGCATGAGGAGGACGTGGGAGCCGATGCGCGGGCGTTCGCGGCGCACGGGGGCCTGGGTCGCGGTCATCTCGTCAGTCCTTCGCTCGCAGGAGTCGGACGAACCCGAGCGACAGGACCATCACGAGGACGACCAGGAGGAACGAGTTCGCGGCGCCGGTGCCGAGGTCGGCTCGGGTGATGTGGTTGTAGAGGTAGTAGCCGGCGGTGGTGGTGGAGTTGTACGGGCCGCCCTGGGTCACGACGAAGGGCTCGGCGAACATCTGGAAGACCGCGAGGGTCTGCAGCACGACGGCGAACATGATGGTGCGCCGCAGGAGCGGGACGGTGATGCTCCACAGTCGGCGGCCCCGGGACGCGCCGTCGATCTCGGCCGCCTCGTAGACGGCGCCGTCGATCGACTGGAGTCCCGACAGCAGGATGATGACGATGAAGCCGGTGGTCTTCCACAGGAACAGCAGCGCGAGCGTGGGTTTGGCCCACGCGCCGGTGGTGAGCCAGCCGACCTCGGGGACGCCGAAGACGCCGAGGAGGGCGTTGACCGCGCCGTACCGGCCGTCGAAGAGCACGACCCAGATCTGGGCGACGGCGACGAGCGGGGTCACGAACGGGACGATGAAGGCGACCCGGTAGAGGCCGCGGAGCTTCAGCTTCGCGTTGTTGAGCAGCACGGCCACGAGCACGCCGACGACCATCTGGATCGGCACGATGAGGAGCCACAGCGCGGCGGAGTTGCCGAGGGAGTTCCAGAAGGCGCCGTTGGTGAGCAGGTAGGTGTAGTTGTCCCAGCCGACCCACTCCGCGGCGCCGGTGCCGCGCCAGTTCGTGAAGCTCAGACGGGCCGTGAAGAACAGCGGGTAGACGCCGAACGCGAAGAACACGGCGAGGAACGGCGCCACGAAGACATAGGGCGCGAGGCGGCGGCGCAGGCGCGTGCCGCCGTGGCGGCGCCGCCGGCGGGGTGCCGCCGGCGGCGGCGCCGCGGAGCGGGCGGCCGGGATCGTCGTCATTGGCGGTCGACCAGGTTCGTCTGGATCGCCTCGGTGGACTGGGTGAGCACCTCGTCGGGGGTGAGGTCGCCGTCGAGCATCCGCTGGAGGTCGTTGCCGAGGTAGTCGACGGCTCCGGCCCACCACGCGGGCGTGGGGGTGCCGCCGGGGATCTCGGCGCCGGCTTCGGTGGCGACGGCCCACAGGTCCTGGCCGCCGAGCGCCTCGATCGGTCCGAACAGCGGCTCGGCCGGGTCGGACGCGGGCAGGTAGCTCGGGATGGACGTGGTGAGGCCCTCGGGGTAGATCTCGCCAGGGCCCCAGACGGCGGTGTACCCGGCGGGATCGAACATCAGGAACTCGTAGAACAGCCAGGCGAGGTCGGCGTTGGCGCCGTCCTTGGGCAGGACGAACGAGGAGCCGCCCATCGCGCCGGAGCGGACGCCGCCGGCCTCCCACGCGGGCAGGGCCGTGGCGCGCCAGTCGCCCTTGGTCTCGGTGAGCAGCTGCTGCGGGGCGAAGCTGAACCAGATCGCCCACGGGTAGAAGACCTGGTTGCCGTTCTCGAGTTCGGCGATGTCGGTCGGCGTGAGGTACTCGGCGCGGGTGCCGAGGCCCTCGCGCCGCACGGTGTCGAGGAAGCCGAGGATCTGCGCGAACTCGGGGGTGTCGAGGCGCAGCCGCCCCTCGGCGTCGGCGATGGAGGTGCCGAGCTGGTTCGCGTACATCTCCAGTTGGAGCTGGCCGAGGAACGCGGACTGCTCCAGGTGGATCGGGCCGGATCCGGGCACGGCGGCCTGGTAGGCGCGGGCGGCGGCGAGCAGGTCCTCGTAGGTCTCGATCGCCGCGACGTCCACGCCCGCGGCATCGAGCGCGGTCGCGTTGTAGAACAGCAGGCCCGGGTCGAGGTCGAAGGGGACGCCGAAGATGCCGCCGTCGATGGTGTTGACGTCGAGTTTCTGCGGCGCGATGTCAGCGACGTAAGGGGCGAGCACGTCGCTGAGGTCCCACAGGTAGTCGGCGAGGCCGCCGATCTTGGCGTCGTCGAGGAACACGCCGTCGGGCACGTCGGTGCCGGTGATGAGGGTGTTCTGGAGCTTCGCGTCGATGTCGACGGCGACGTGGTGGACCTTGATGCCCGGGTAGGCGGCGTTGAAGTCGGCGATGACGCCCTCGAAGACCTCGAAGAGGTCCCCCGAGCGGTCCCAGATCGTGATCTCGCCTTCGGGTCGGTCGCCGCCGGGCGCCTTGAGGAGGCGGGACTCGTCGGTGTCCTCGCCCGAGGTGATGTCGGGGCCGCACGCCGCGAGGGCGGGGGCCGCGGCGGCGAGGCCTGCGGTCGCGAGCAGGGCGCGTCGTCGGAGGTGGTGGCGTTGCATGGGCACTCCCTTGTGATTTGCCAACGTGTGCAAAATCTAGCATCCCTTTGCCGACGTTGCAAACGGTAGGATGCTCTCATGCCGGCAACACTCCGCGACGTCGCCGAACTGGCGCAGGTCTCCGTCCGCACCGTCTCCAACGTGGTGAGCGGTTACGAGCATGTCAGCGAGCGCATGCGACAGAAGGTCCTCCGGGCCATCGAAGAGCTCGACTACCGCGCCAACCCCGTGGCGCGCACCCTCCGCACCGGACGCACGGGCATGCTCGCGCTCGTCGTCCCCGAGATCGCCGTCCCCTACTTCTCCGAACTCGCCAGGGACGTCATCGACGCCGCCGCCGCGTTCGGCTACCGCGTCATGATCGACCAGACCGGGAACGACCACGAGCGGGAGCGGCAGCTCCTGCGCGGCGACGACCGCACGATGCTCTTCGACGGCATCCTGTTCAGCCCCTTGGTGACCAAGGCCGAACTGCTCGAGATGCGCGGAGCCACCACCATGCCGATGGTGCTGCTGGGCGAGCACGAGTTCGACGGCCGCTACGACCACGTCGCGATCGACAACGTGCAGGCCGCCCGCGACGCCGTCGCGCACCTGATCGCGATCGGACGCACCCGGATCGCCGCGATCGGCACCCAGCCGGACGAGGAGTACGCGACCCCCCTCCAGCGCACCGCCGGATACGAAGCGGCCCTTGCCGAAGCGGATTTGGAGAGTCCGCCGGGGTTCACCGTCCCCGCGGCCCGCTACAGCCGCACCGACGGCTACGAGGCCGCCGCCGCGCTCATGTCGCGCTCGCCGCGCCCCGATGCGATCTTCTGCTTCTCGGACCTGCTCGCCATGGGCGCCATGCGCGCGGTCTTCGACGCCGGGCTCCGCGTGCCCGACGACGTCGCCGTCATCGGCGTCGACGACATCGAGGAGGGGCACTTCTCGCGTCCGTCGCTGAGCACCGTCTCGCTCGACACCCCGTTCATCGCCCGCGAAGCCGTGCGCCGCCTGACCGCGCGGATCGAGGATCCCGAGGTCGCGGCCGAAGAGGTCATCGCCGAACACCGTCTCGTCGTACGCGAGAGCACCGCCGGAGGCGAGTGAGACCGGCGGACGCGGCCGGAAAAATCAAGCCTTGCAACGTAGGCAAATTCCTGGCATGGTGTTTGCAACGTCTGCAAAGCCGCAGGCGTCGCATCCACAGGAGGCAACCCCCATGACGGTGACAAGACAATGGACCGCGCGAGCGCGGCGCTGGGCGGCGCTGCTGGCGGCCGCGGTCCTGGTCGCGGCCGGCGCGCAGGCGCTCGTCGCGACCCCCGCCGCGGCCGCGTACCCGGGCACGGTGCTCTACTCCCCCGACCTCGGGGCCTTTCCCGACGGGACCGCCGGCTACCCGCGCGCCATCGGCCTGCAGCACGACGGCTCGGCCGCCGAGACGATGCTCGTGACCTTCGCCAAGGGCGGCCACAACGCCCCCACCACCCTCCCGATCTACCGCAGCACGAACGGCGGCCAGAACTGGAGCCAGATCAGCACCCTCGCCTCGAACACCCCCGGCTGGGATCTCGAGGCGCCCACGCTCTTCGAAGTCCCGCGGAACATCACCGGACTGAACGCCGGCGACCTGCTCGCCGCCGGCACCGCCTGGGACGTCGGGAACTACACCGCGCAGAAGGTCGAGGTCTTCAAGAGCACCGACGGTGGCTTCACCTGGTCGTATCTGTCGAACTGCACCCAGACCTCGGGGCAGCCGAACACCTGGGGACACGGCATCTGGGAGCCGACGTTCCTGGTGGCGGACAACGGGACCCTCGCGTGCTTCATCTCCGACGAGCGGCCCTCGAACAGTGCCGCCAACAACCAGAAGATCGGCCACTACACCTCCACGAACGGCGGCGTGACCTGGAGCGCGAACATCCAGGACGACGTCGTCTTCCCCGCCGACAACCTGCTGCGCCCCGGCATGCAGACCTTCGCGGAGCTCCCCGACGGGCGCTTCGCGATGGGCTATGAGCTCTGCCGCGACGCCACGAACGCCGACCACGCGTGCGAGGTCTACATCAAGTACAGCCAGGACGGCTTGAACTGGGGCGCGGCGGGCGACCGCGGCACGCTCGTGACGACCTCGGACGGCCGGGAGCTGCTGCACACGCCTTACATCTCGTGGACGCCCGCAGGTGGGCCCAACGGGACGCTGCTCGTCTCCGGCCAGCGCGTGGTCTCAGGCCCCACCGGGAACAAGACCGTGCTCGCCGAGTCCGGGACGGTGCTGTTCGCGAACCGGAACCTCGGGGCGGGCGACTGGTTCGAGGCGACCGCGCCGGTCACGGTGAACCCCACGGGCGGCTACGCCCCCGGCGTGCCCTCCTGCCCGGGCTACTCGACGCCGGCGATCCCGCGCGAGAACGGCACGAGCTTCCTGTACCTGGCCGCGACCTGGTTGGGGCAGGGCAACCAGTGCGAGGTGCGGTTCGGCATCGGCACGGTCCCCGGTGCGACCGGAGCGGTCGTGAACCCGCAGACCGGCAAGTGCCTCGACGTGGACACGAACACGTCCGCGAACGGGAACCGGGCGCAGATCTGGTCGTGCGGAACGGCCTCAGGCCAGGACTGGTCGCGGTATGCGGACGGCTCGATCCGCGCCTTCGGCAAGTGCCTGGACGTGGACGCGCAGGGCACGGCGAACGGCACGAAGGTGCAGTTGTGGGAGTGCAACGGCTCCGGGGCCCAGCGGTGGACGCCCCAGTCGAACGGCTCGCTGCTGAACCCGCAGTCGGGCCGCTGCCTCGACATCTCGGCGGGCGGCACCGCGGAGGGCACCAAGCTGCAGATCTACGACTGCAACGGCCAGTGGACGCAGGTCTGGAACCTGCCGTCCTGACGCCGGTCCCGTTGTAGCGGACCCTCGCGGCCGCGGGCGCTTCGGCGCCTGCGGCCGCTTCGCGAACCGCGATTCGCTGGGGCTCGGTCTCCACCGGCCGGACGGCGCGACTCGCCGCCCAGGCGTCGGCGCTGAAAATTCGTGCGCATAACTCGTCGGCGATATATAACTTCATCGACCGGTCTCAAGGGCATGAAATCGGGCCGTGGCATGAGCGCACGGCCCGATCTGGCTTCGGGGAGCGCTCTCTCACGTAACCGTGAGCGTCCACCTGCGCGGGTTGCCGTCGAAGGCGACACCGGACTGGTCGGGGACGCCGTCGGGCGTCACGTCGTCGTACGGGAAGGCGTACCCGATCGGCGAGTTCGCGTGGACCGCGCGGGCGTAGTGGTTGGTCACCGGGTCGGCGTAGAAGTCGTCGACGGCGGGGCCGTTCGGCTGGTCGGCGTGGCTGTGGACCGTGCTGCGGTTGAACGCCGCCGCGAGCCGCGCCAGGGCGCCCTTCTTCGCCTCGGTGTCCGAGGGGATGTTCGCGAAGGGTCCGTGGTTGCAGGTGAAGACGTCCCAGGACCCGGGCTTGGCGAACGTGGAGCCGTCGTCGAAGACGAGCGTGTCGCCGTTGACGCGGCCGGTGAGCACCCCGCGCCCGCCCTGGAGGTCGATGCGCAGGTCGGTGTGGCGGTAGGTCTCCCACACCCGGTCGGCGTAGCCCTCCCAGTAGCCGGCGAACGGCATGTCCGGCCGTCCCACATGAGGGGCCATGATGTTCTGCGGGGACATGACGCGCAGGATGCCGGCGTCGCCGTGCATCACCAGGTCGTTCCACGGGTAGCCGTCCCGCGCCGCCTGGGCTTCGAGGTCGGCCGCGATGGCCTCGACCGCGCCGTGCGGCAGCGGGGCCACCGAGTGGTCGCCGTTCCCTTGGAGCCGCATCCCGATCGGGAGGGCGGTGACGAGGTCGACGTAGCTGACGTTGGCGAACAGCTGCACGTCGTTGAAGGTGAACTCGCAGAACGAGACGATCTTGCCGAAGTTGGCGTCGGCCCGGTTGTGCAGCGCGGGCTCGACCAGCGAAGGACCGGGGTTGACGAAGAACTCGAGCTTCGACTCGCGGACGAAGTAGACGCGGCCGCCGTACATGCGCGGCAGGGTCACCACCACCGGAGCGGCGCCGGGGGCGCCGAGCGGGATCGCGGCGTCGACCGGGAGCGGGGTGTTCGGCCCGCCGGGTTCCTCGAGGTAGTACGGGCCCTGACCGGCGCGCAGGAGCATCATGCGGTCGGTGCCGAACTCGCGCCCGGTGACGTAGGCGCTGACGTTGGCGGTGTCGGTGTCGTTGACGAGCGCGAGCTCGCAAGTGGTCGGTGCGGCCGAGGCGGCGGGGACGTCGAACGAGCGCCACCAAGGCGAACTCGCGGCGACCGCGCCCGCGGCGGCGGTGAGGGAGAGCATCGCTCTTCGCGAAACCATGGATAACCTCCAAATGGTGCGAGATTGAGGAATGCGGCTGAGATTAGCATGGTTTCTTAAAAGATTAAAGGGGCGATTTCGTACATAAGCGCTCACCGTATGCATCGAGGCTGAAATCGTCCACATAGGGCCGCCGGGGGCGGTGGCGGCCGCCACCGCCCCCGGCGGATCCGTGGAGCAGGCGCTCAGAGGCCCGCGTCGGCGAGTCGCCTCGCGCGGTTCTTCCTGCGGCGCTTGGCGACGATCGGGCCGGCCAGACGCGGCGCGAGCGGGCCGATCGCGGCCAGGATGAGCACGTACGCGGCCGAGACGGTGCCGAGCGCCGGATCGAGGCCCGCCGTGACGCCGAGTCCGGCGATGACGATCGAGAACTCGCCGCGCGGCAGCAGCACGAGCCCGGCGCGGAGCTTGCCGGTGAACGCCGAGCCGCCGCGCCCGGCCGCCCACCAGCCGGTGGCGAACTTCGTCGCGATCGTGCAGACCGCCAGCGCGACCGCGACCGGCAACACCGGCGGCAGCGCGGTCGGGTCGGTCTCGAGTCCGAAGTTGACGAAGAAGATCGCCGCGAACAGGTTCTTCAGCGGCTCCAAGGTCTCCTCGGCCTGCCGCGAGACCTCGCCGGAGAGGGCGATGCCGACGAAGAACGCGCCCACCGCGGCCGAGACGTGGACCTGCTCGGCGAGCCCGGCCACGATGAGGACGATGCCCATGACCTTGAGCATGAGGATCTCGTTGCTCGGCGAGGTGAGGAACCGCGAGAGCAGTCCGCCGAGCCGGGACGCGACCACGAAGGCGATGGCCACGGCCAGCAGCGCGATCCCGAGGCCGACGGCGGCCTGCGAGAACGCGAGACCGGCCAGGAGGGTGGTGACGATCGGCAGGTAGAGGGCCATGACGAGGTCCTCGGCGACCAGGAGGGCGAGCACCGTGGGGGTCTCGCGGTTGCCGAGCCAGCCGAGGTCGGTGAGGACCTTCGCGATGATGCCCGAGGAGGAGATGTAGGTGACGCCGCCGAAGACGACGGCGGCCACGGGCCCCCAACCGAGCAGGAGCGCGCAGACCACGCCGGGGGTGGCGTTGAGGACGAGGTCGACCACCGCGCCGAGCCAGGAGGTCCGCATGGTGCCTATGAGTTCGCGCGGCGTGTACTCCAGGCCGAGGGTGAACAGGAGGAGCACGACCCCGACTTGGGCGCCGACTTCGATGAAGCCGGTGATCGCCTGCAACTCGTAGACGCCTCCGTGGCCGAAGGCGAGGCCGGCGAGGAGGTAAAGCGGGATGGCGGAGAGGCCGAACCGTACGGCGGCGGCTCCGAGCAGACCGAGGGCTCCGATGAGGAGGCCGAGTTCAAGGAGGAGCTCGACGGTCTCGTGCATTATTCGCGACCGCGCAGGATCCGGTCGACCGCGTCGACGGCCTCCTGCGTCCCGATCGTCACGAGGCGGTCGCCGACGTGGAGGGTCGCGGAGGGGGCGGGACCGGTCTCGACGCCGTCGGGACGGACGATCGCGACGATGGAGGCGCCGGTGCGGGTCCGGGCGCGGGTGTCGCCGAGGGGCCGCTCGGCGTACGGGCTGGTGGCGTCCACGAGGATCTGGCGCGAGACGAGGTTGTCGATCTCGTGGTGGAGTCGGTTGAGCTTCTCGACGATGCGGGCGCCGCCGAGGAGTTCGCCGATCGCGGCGGACTCGTCGGCGGAGAAGACGATGCAGTCGAGCATCGAGTCGGGATCGTCGGGGTCGTAGATGATGAAGTCGCGGCGGCCCTCGCGATGGGCGACGATCCCGAGCCGTACATGGCGTTTGGTCTCGAATTCGAACCGCACGCCGATTCCGGGCAGCTCGGTGCGCTCCACGTCCACTGTCGATCACTCCTTAGGTGTGGGATACGCACCGAACCGTACATCACGGTCCGACCGGTCGGCCGCGACCGGTTCGAGGGCGCCGCGGACGGCGCCGCAGGCCCGCTCGGGCACGCGGATCCGCTCGTCGGCGGCGTACCGGCCGCGCACGTCGGCGTCGGGGAGCGGGCCGGGCCGGGTGCAGTGGGCGAGGACTTCGTCGGCGCTCATGGCGTTCCCTTCGGAGCGGAGGGTTCGAAGCCTACGGAGATCCGGGCCGGCCTCTCCAACATGAATCGCGCGAATGTACGGGTCGCGATCTGCGTGGAGGCGAGGCCCCGGCCGCTGAGCGGCCGGGGCCTCGGCGGTCTAGGCGGCGTCGATGCGGACCTTGACGCGCTTCTTCTCGTATTCGACCGTGACGGTGTGGCCGGGCAGGTCGAGCACGACCTCGGCGAAGGTGCCGGTGACCTGCTTGGCCTTGATGACGGTGAGCGGCATGCCCGCGGCGGGCGGGCGCTGCGGGTCGAGGGCGATCCGCAGGACCGCGGCCGGTCCGAGGGCGACCTCCTTGGAGACGTCCAGGGCGGGGTCGTCGCCGTCGCCGAGCCGCACTCGGAGCGTCGCGTTCGACTGGGCGTAGGCGCGGAGTTCGAGCTGGGCGGTGTCGACCGCGAGGGTCCCGCCGGTGACGGTGACGCCGCCTTTGCCGAGGGCGTTCGGGGAGGCCGCGCCCAGGGTCCCGTCCTGGAGGGCGACGCCGCCGGAGAACGCGTTGTCGCCGGCGAGCGTGAGGGCCCCGGCGCCGGACTTGGTGAGCTTGCCAGGGCCGCCGATGTCCCCCCGCCAGGTGTCGGCGGCGCTGAAGCCGCCTTGGGCGGCGTCCATGACGACGTGGACGTCGTCGTCGAAGCGGCCGTAGCCGTCCGCGGCGGCGAAGAGGTCGAGGCGGCCCCACTGCTCGGGCCCGTCCAGGATCGGGTATCCGGCCTTCAGGGCCGTGGTGCGCAGGACCTCGCGGCGCTGCTCGGCGTCCAGGTAGGGCAGGCGGGTCTCCAGGAGGACCTCGGCTCCCTTGGGGACGGTGAGCGGGGCGTCGGAGCCGGACCGCTTCAGGAAGTAGGTGAGGCGTTCGCGGTAGCGGGCGCGGTTGACCTCGCGGTCGGCGTACTGGTCGGTGTCGGGGCCCTCGCGGTGCGCGTAGGCGTGCAGCTCGTCGGCCGAGACGCCGGCGGCGGCCGTGAAGTACGCGAGCGCCTGGGCGCGGGCCTCGGCCTTGAGGTCGGCGTTCGCGGGGTCGTGGAGGGCGGCGGCGGCCAGGGCGGTGCCGAGGATGCGGCCGCCGATGACGTCGACCGCCGAGTGCATGCCGGCGGTGATGCGCGAGTGCGCGACGTCGGCGGCCCGGGCGAGCTGCTCCTGGAAGCGTTCGGGCACGGCGTAGGCCAGCGCGATGGCGGCCATCCAGGCGGCATTGGTGTGCCCGGAGGGGAAGCCGCCGTCTTCGGCGGGGTTCGTGGATCGCTGGCGCAGGAGCTGCGGGGCGACGACGACGTCCGAGTCGTAGGCGGGGACGCCGAGGACGGGGATGCCGCCGGACTCGGCGACCTCGCTGTCCTCGTTCATCCGGTAGGGGCGCGGGTACTGGTAGGCGAACTTGCTGGGGTTCGAGGAGGCGAACGGGCCGCGCACGGTGTTGACGAGCTGCGCGACCCTGCCGAGCTCGGAGTCCGCGGCGCCGGCCCCCGTGGCCGAGCCGGCCGGGGCTCCGGCGGGGACCGAGTCGCTGATCTTGCCGTCGGGGATGCCGTCGGGGGCGCTGGTGATAGCGGTGACGGCCTTCGCGCCGGCCTTGTAGGCGGCTTCGAGGGGGCCGAGGCCGCCGATGGCGCTGTAGCTCTGGTGCTGGCGGTCGAAGATGAAGGACTGCTTGGCGACCGCGTCGGGGCGGTTCCCGGTGATCTCGGCGCTGTAGGCCATGTTGGCTTCGAGGACGTCGTCGTCGACGACGGTGCCGTTGTCCCAGTCGGGGCCGGTCTGCCAGAGGGCCTCGAAGCCGCTGAGGATGCGGACGGCGGCGTTGGTCTCGGCGGTCTGGTTCTCGATGACGTTGGTGGTGTAGGCGTCCACGAAGGCGGGGCCGTCGTACTGGGCGTACTGGGCGGTGCTCTGGACCGTGGCACTCGCGAGACCGCCCACTGAGTCCACTGTAGAGTGGAGCGCGCTAGTCGACTGGGAGGCGGCGGCGGGTTCGGCGACGGCCGCCGCCGCCATGCCGGCGGCGATGGCGGCCGAACCGGTGAGGAGGCGGCGTCGATCAAGCGTGTGCGGTGCTTCGGTCATGGGTGGTTCGCTTTCCCGTCGGGGAGGGCGGGCCGCGGAGGCCCGGGGCAGGTGGTCCATGGGTGCGGTAACACTGTCACGACAGGCGATGAACGGGTCCTTGCGGGCCGATGTCGCGGGTCTGCACGTCGGCTGACGCTTGCACGACGGGGCCCGAGGGGCCGGGGCTTGCGGTCGCCGCGGGGTTCGGCGAGGCCCGCGCCGATGGCCTCGACGTCGAGGGCGACCGCGTCCGCCGCTGCCAGACCGGTCGCGTGCGCGGCGTCGAACCTCTTGTCCCCCATGCGCAGGCGGGTCTGGACGGCCCGGTGGGCCGCCCCAGAGGCCACCGAGTCGCGCACGATGGCCTTTCGTCGGCGCGCAGCGCTGCGGAGGGGTCCGCACCTTGAGACGCGAGGGGAGACCCGGCCGGCCGGCGGATCTCACCGCGATGTCGACCAGGCGCCGAGCAGTCCTTCGGCGGCGTGCCGGTACCCGTTCGCGGCCAGGAGCCCTGCCGGCGCGAGGCGGTAGTCGGCGTCGACTGCGAAGCGGGCGTCCTTCGGGGGCCGGACGCCGCCGGAGGTGTCCGCGCCGACGGCCTCGCGGAGCCACGCGGCGGCGGCGGGATCGCGGCGGAGCACGCCGCCGGAGCCGATGACGAGGCCGACCGCGGCGAGGTCCTTGCCGCCGCGCAGGGGCTCGGTCGGACCGCCGATCTGCTCGCCGCGGGCGTGGCGGCGCACCGCGATGCGGGCGGCCAGCGCGCTCAGTTCGGCGTCGGGCCCGGGGTCGTCGGCGCGGAACGCCGGGTTCGCCGTGCGGAGGCCCGCGGCCTCCTCGAGCGCGGCGCTCGTGGGGAGGTCCTCGTCGTCGGCGGCTTCGGCGATGCCTACGGCGGTGTGGCGGACCCCGAGGTCGCCTTCGACGGTCCTTGAGCGCCAAGCGGTTCCGGCGACTTCGGCGCGGGGGCCCTCGCGTTCGGCGTCCGGGGTGAGGACGGAGTAGACGTCGGTGGTCGCGCCGCCGACGTCGACGACGAGCAGGTCGTCGGCGATCCGGTCGGCGAGGAGCTCCACCCCGGTGAGCACCGCGTCGGGGGTGGCGGCCTTGACCATGCGGGTGAAGTCGGCGCTCGCGGAGAGGTGCTTCCCGGCGATGACGTGGCGGAGGAAGACCTCGCGGAGGGCGGTGCGGGCGGGGACGGGATTGAGGGCGCCGATGCGCGGCAGGACGTTCGCGACCCCGGTGACCGCGATGCCCGCGGCGTCGAGGTCGGCGGCGGCCGCCGCGAAGGCGTCGGCGTTGCCGGCGTAGACGACCGGGGTGCGGATCCCGGAGGCGGCGAGGGCGGCGGCGTGGTCGCGGACGGCCGTGTCGTCGCCGCCGTCGGTGCCGCCGGCCAGGAGGATCACGTCGGGCCGCGCATCGGCGAGCGCGGCGAAGTCGGCGTCGGCGAGGCGCCCGGCGCGCACGTCGACGACGCGGGCCCCGGCGCTGAGTCCGGCCCGGTAGGCGGCGCGGGCGGTGACCAGGGGCTCGTTGCCGATGACGGCGAGGCGCAGGCCGCCGCCCGCGGACGAGCACACGAGCGTGTCGACGACGTTGGCGGCCTTGGGAACCGCCGCTTCGGCGGCGGCGCGGAGGCCCTCCATGACGTCGGTGGCGAGGGTCGTCGGATGCGAGGCCGTGCCGAGGAGGTCGCCGGTGTCCGCGTCGACGGCGGCGGCCTTGGTGTAGGTCGAGCCGACGTCGACGCAGACGACGGCGTTCGTCATGGCGGGGTCCTCACGGCGCCGTCCTCGGGGGAACGACCACGGTGCCCGTGGCGGTGGTGGCGACGATCGGCGGGTCGAGGAGGACCGCGGCCGAGTCGCCGCGTTCGGGGTCGGCGCGGCAGACGACGGCGAGGGTGAACTCGACGGTGCGGCTGCGGGCGCCGGTCCGGACGATCACGCCGGTGGCCTCGACGACGTCGCCGGCCTTGACGGGCGCCTTGAACTGGACGTCCGTGTAGGACGCGAAGAGGCCTTCGTCGCCGTCGGTGCGGATGCACAGCTCGGTGGCGACGTCGCCGAAGAGGCCGAGGCCGTAGGCGCCGTCCACGAGGTCGCCGCCGTAGTGGGCGTGGCTGTAGGGGAGGTAGCGGCGGTGGGTCACGGTCGTGCCGTTGTGGTCGGTCATGCTGCCGGCTCCGCTTCTCTGCTGGTGACGAGGCGATGGACGAGGTAGGAGGCGACGTCGGACGGGGTGGTGCCGCGGGTGAAGATCCGGTCGACGCCCAGTTCGGCGGCGGCGTGCTCGTCGAAGCGGGGTCCGCCGACGACGAGCAGCGGGCGCTTCCCCGGCGGCAGGGCCTCGCGGAACGCGGCGGCCATCTCGCGGGTGTTGTGCAGGTGCGCGTCCTTCTGGGTGACGACCTGGCTCACGAGGACGGCGTCGGCCTCCTCGTCCACGGCGCGGTTGACGAGGTCGGGGACGGCGACCTGCGCGCCGAGGTTCACCACGCGCAGTTCGCGGTAGTACTCCAGGCCCTTCTCCCCCGCGACGCCCTTGATGTTGAGGATCGCGTCGATGCCGACGGTGTGCGCGTCGGTGCCGATGCAGGCGCCGACGACGCAGAGCTTGCGGCCGAGCCGCTCGCGGATGGCGTCGTTGACTTCTTTGGGGCTCAGCTGGGGGTAGTCGCGTTCGACCACTTTGACGTCGTCGAGGTTGACGAGGTGCGTGGACGCGCCGTAGACCACGAAGAACGTGTAGCCCTCGCCGATGGCCTTGGCATGGACGAGCATCGCCCCGTCCAGGCCCATCTTGGCGGCGAGCTGGAGGGCCGCGCCCTCGGCGCGCTTGTCGTGCGGGACGGGCAGGGTGAAGGACAGCTGCACCATGCCGTCGCCGGTGGTGTCCCCGTAGGGCCTGACGATGCGGCTCATCGGGCGGCCTCCTCGCGGGCGGGGGCCGCCGCGGCGTCCCGGTCGAGGATCGCGGCCGCGGGATTCCAGTAGTCCTCGGCGCGCTTCGCGACGCCGTCGAGGCCCCGGCCGCCGTCGGCGGGGCGCTTCATGATGCCGAAGGTGCCGTCGGCGATGGCGTCCAGCAGTCCGTCGTCCACGATCGTCCCGAGGAGGTCCACGGCCTCGCCGAGCACCTCGCCGGCGCGCTTGGCGATGAAGCCGTCCGCGGGCGGATGGAAGTCCTCGGCGAGCCCGGCGCAGGCGTTCAGGACGTAGCGCACGTTCTGGAGGGCGATGTCGCGATCGGAGAGCCAGGGCGTGACGACCGCTTCGGTCATCATGCCCACCAGCAGGATCGACTGGCCGGTCATGACCCCGGCGAGGTTGAAGAACCCGTCGAGGAGGTTGCCGCGGAAGACGTCGCCGGTCATGTGCCTGGTGGGCGGCATCCACTTCAGCGGCGCGTCCGGGAACAGCTGGCGGGCCAGCAGGGCGTGCGCGAGCTCCATGCGGAAGGACTCGGGCAGGTCGGGGTTGATCTCGAAGGCGTGGCCGAGGCCGAGGAGCCGATCGGGAAGCCCGGCCTCGTGCGCGAAGTGCTCGTTGAGCAGCTGCGAGACGGTGACCGTGTGGGCCGCCTCGACGGCGTCGGCGGTGGTCAGGTAGTTGTCCTCGCCCGTGTTGATGATGATCCCGGCGCGGGCGTGGACCTGGCGTGAGAAGCGCTGGTCCACGAAGGTGCGGATGGGGTTGATGTCGCGGAACAGGATGCCGTACATCGAGTCGTTGAGCATCATGTCGAGCCGGTGCATTCCCGCCAGTGCGGCGATCTCGGGCATGCACAGCCCGGAGGCGTAGTTGGTGAGGCGGATGTAGCGGCCGACCTCGCGGGAGGTCTCGTCCAGGGCGGCGCGCATGAGCCGGAAGTTCTCGCCGGTGGCGTAGGTCCCGGCGAAGCCCTCGCGGGTGGCGCCTTCGGGGACGTAGTCCAGGAGGGACTGCCCGGTCGAGCGGATGACGGCGATGACGTCGGCGCCCGCGCGGGCGGCGGCCTGGGCCTGCGGGATGTCCTCGTAGATGTCGCCGGTGGCGACGATGAGGTAGATCCAGGGGCGCTGGGGCGGGTCGCCGATCTCGGCGACGAGGGCGTCCCGGCGGCGGCGCGAGCGGTCGATGCGGTCGAAGCCGTGGGACACGGCGGCGGTCGCGCGCTCGCGGGCGGCTTCGGCCGCAGCGCCTTTCGGGAATGCGAAGCGGACGCCGCCCGCGGCGGCGGCGTGCGCGAGGCGGGTGAGGTCGGGGTGGTCGGCGAGGGCGTGGAAGACGGGGAGGGCGATGCCGTGTTCGATGCCGACCTGTTCGGCGACGGCGTCGGCGAGGCGGTTGACCCAGGGGATGCCGTCGGGGTCGGCGCCGGTCAGGCCGGCGAGGCGGAGGGTGGCGCGTTCGACGGAGACGGTGGTGTGGCTGCGGGCCAGGTCGACCACGGGCTGGGCGGCGCGGGCGGCGAGGCGGCGGGCGCGGTCGACGAGGGCGGGGTCGAGGGGCAGGAGCGGTGTCGCGGTCATGTCAGCGCCCCTCGGTCTCGACGTGGCCGACGCGCGCGGTGAACAGCTCCCGCAGACGCGGGTCGGCCCGCATGAGCTGGAGGGCGTACTCGGCGTGGCCGGGGACGTAGCCGTTGCCGATGAGCATCTCGACGTCGGCGGCCAGGCCTTCGGCGCCGAGGGCGGCGGCCGTGAAGGAGGTGGCCATCGAGAAGAAGACGACGGTGCCGCCGGCGGCGGTCGCGAGGATCGCGCCGTGTTCGCAGCCGGGCACGTCGACGCAGACGACGGTGACGTCGGCGCCGCGGCCGCGGAGGGCTCCGGTGACCTGTCCGGCGACGTCGATCGGCTCGGTGGCGTCGGCGACGACGATCGTGTCGGCGGTGCCGAGGCGTCGGATCTGGGCGGCCTCGATCTCGTCGCGGACGACGGCGACGACCTCGGCGGCGTGGGCGTCGCGGGCGGCGGCGAGGGAGAGCGACCCGGACTTCCCGGCGGCGCCGAAGACGGCGACGGTGGTGGAGGCGTGGGCGCGGCGCGCGACGATGCGGCGGACGAGGGCGGGCGCGCCGCACACGTCGAGGACGGCGAGCGCGAGGTGCTCGGGCAGGTCCTCGGGGAGGGGGGCGGCGATGGAGCGGCCGAAGAGGATCGCGTGCCCGGCGGCGGGGACCTGCTCGCTCAGGCCGTCCCAGCGGGCGAGCCCGTCGCTGATGTGCAGCGGGGTGAGGGTGAGGGAGACGAGGGTGGCGATCTTCTGGCCGGGTTCGAGGCCGAGCGGGGAGCGTTCGCCGACGGCGTCGACGGTGCCGATGAGCATGCCGCCGGAGCCGGTGGCGGGGTTGTGCATCTTGCCGCGGCGCTCGATGATGCCGAGGACTTCGGCCCGGATCCGTTCGCCGTCGCCGCCGTGCGCGGTATGGAGCTGCCGGTAGGAGGCCGCGTCGAGGTTGAGGCGCTCGACGCTGATGCGGGCCTCGTCGTCGGCGATGGCGGGGTCGGGGTCGAGCCGGTCGGCCGCTTGTGGCAGCGCTCCGGCGGGGCTGACGACTCGGTGCGATCCGACGGGTGAGCCTGTCGACATCGTTGCCGCCCTTCTTGATAACGGGATGTTATGGAGTCTCAATATGCGGGACCTAGCGCACAACTGTAACGGAAGGTTATCCTCGTCACAAGGCGGATATCCTCCGTCTGCGACGTTTCTCCGGGCCCACATCCCGGACGTGGAGGTGAGAAGGTGTCGAATCGACCATCGGGAGAAGCAGCGCCGAATGACGACTCGCAGTCGTCGCCGGGCGCGCCCGTCATGATCGAGCAGCCTTACCAGTACCGGCGTCGCCAGCTGGTGGAACCCGACTGGACCCGGTTCCCCGGATGGGCCGACGTGACCGAGGCCGACTGGGCTTCGGCGCAGTGGCAGCGCGCGCACTGCGTCAAGAACGTGAAGCAACTTCGGGACGTGGTGGGCGACCGCCTCCACGAGTCGTTCTACGAGGACCTCGCCGCGGACATGGAGCGGTCCGCGACGATGTCGATGCTCCTGCCGCCGCAGATGCTCAACACGATGGCGCCCGAGATCGAGGAGACCGGCGCGGGCTCCTGGACGGACGCGTTCTACGCCGACCCCGTGCGCCGCTACATGCTGCCGGTGGCCTCCGATCGGCGCACCGACTGGCCCTCGCACCCGTTCGCGGCCCGCGACTCCCTGCACGAGCACGACATGTGGGCGGTGGAGGGCCTCACCCACCGGTATCCGACGAAGGTGCTCGCCGAGCTGCTCTCGACCTGCCCGCAGTACTGCGGGCACTGCACCCGCATGGACCTCGTGGGCAACTCGACGCCCACAGTGGACAAGCGGCGGCTCGCCCTCAAGCCCGTCGACCGGCAGACCGCGATCCTCGACTACCTCCAGGCCCACCCGGGCGTGCGCGACGTGGTCGTCTCCGGCGGCGACGTGGCGAACCTGCCGTGGAAGCAGCTGGAGCGGTTCCTCGAACGGCTGCTGGACGTCCCGACCATCCGCGACATCCGCCTCGCCACCAAGGCGCTCATGGGGCTGCCGCAGCACTGGCTGCAGGACGAGATCGTCGAAGGCATGGCCCGCGTCGCCAAGCGCGCCGCCGGCCAGGGGGTCAACCTGGCGATCCACACGCACGTCAACCACGTCAACTCGGTGACCCCGGCCGTCGCGCGAGCGGCGGCCGCGATGCTCGACGCCGGCGTGCGCGACGTGCGCAACCAGGGCGTGCTCATGAGGGGCGTCAACGACACCCAGGCCGACCTGCTCGACCTGTGCTTCGCGCTGCAGGGCGAGGCGAACATCCTGCCGTACTACTTCTACATGTGCGACATGATCCCCAACGCCGAGCACTGGCGCACCTCGGTCGCGCAGGCGCAGGAGCTGCAGACGGCGATCATGGGCTACCTGCCGGGGTACGCGACGCCGCGGATCATCTGCGACGTGCCGATGGTCGGCAAGCGCTGGGTGCACCAGCTCTCCGAGTACGACCGGGAGCTCGGCATCTCGTACTGGACCAAGAACTACCGGACCAGCATCGAGGCCGACGACCCGGACGCGCTCACCCGGCGCTACCCGTTCTACGACCCGATCGACACGCTGCCCAAGGCGGGCCGCGAGTGGTGGGCGAACATGCCCTTGCCCGCCGCCCCCGGCCACCCCGACCGGAATGGGCACTCGACTGATTCCCAGGTGCGGGCGCGGGAGGCGGGCGACGCGGCAGCGGCGCGGTCGCGCGCGGCCTCGGCGGCGGAGGTCCTTTGAACGGCACACTCATCACCGTGGCCCCCACGGGGGCCGAGGTGGACAAGCGCGAGGTCCCGGCACTGCCGGTGACACTCGAGGAACTGGTCGACACCGCCGTGCGGTGCGAGCGGGCGGGGGCCTCGGTCGTCCACGTGCACTTGCGGGACGACGAGGCGAAGCCGACGCTGGATCCGGTGCGGCTGCGGGACGCCGTTGCGGCCCTTCGGGACGCGACGGACCTGATCGTCCAGCTCTCGACCGGCGGTGCGGTGACGGACCCGGAGGAGGCCCGTCTCGCGGTGCTCGACGCGGAGCCGGACATGGCCTCGTGCACCATGGGCACGGTGAACTTCGGCGACGGGGTGTTCATGAACCGCTGGGAGTTCATCGTCGAGCTCCACGGGCGGATGCGGGAACTGGCGGTCGTCCCGGAGTACGAGCTGTTCGACCTGGGCCACCTCGCTTCGCTGGAACGCCTGCTGGACGAGCGCGGACTGCCGTTCGGCGAGCACGTGCACGTCGACTTCGTGCTGGGAGTGCCCGGGGGCGCGGCCGGAGACGCGGCCACGGTGACCGCCTTCGCGGAGGGGGTCCGCCGGTACCTCCCGGAGGGGACCACCTTCTCCGCCACGGGCATCGGCAGGACCACGCTGCCGGTCATGTTCGCCTCGCTGGCGCACGGCGGGCATCTGCGAGTGGGCATGGAGGACACGGTGTCCTTCGCGAGGCGCCGACCGGTGACGGGCAACGACCAACTCGTGGAGCGAGCGGCCCAGGCCGCGGCACTGGCACAACGACCCGCGATCACCACGGCCGAGGCGAGAAGGCTCCTGAACATCCGCGACGCCGACTGAACGGGAGCGGCAGCCCGCGAGTGGTCGATCGGCCGAGGTCGGGGCCATGATGCTTCCGCACCGCGCGGACCGCGCTCGTGCACGAGCGCGGTCCGCGCGGTGCGGAAGCCGCTGGCGAGGCCAGGGATCGACGCTCACTCTTTCGGTGTCGTCAATGCGACAGTCAGCGCTGCCGATTCTCGCTAAGAAGAGCGTATGCCTCCCGTCCCCCCTCCTCACCGAACCCGTGGGTTCCTCGCCCTCACCACTCCTGAACAGTGGCGCGACCTCCTGCAGCACGGCAAGCGGCGTCCCGTCGAACGCGGCACGCGGCTGCTCGACCAAGGCGGCCCCAGCCGGCTCGTCTACGCGCTCGAGCATGGACGGGCCCGCGTCGTCTACACCGAGCACAATGGCGATGAGGTCCTCGTAGCCGTCCGCGGACCCGGAGACCTCGTGGGCGAATACGCGCAACGGGACCGCAGCAAGCACATGGCCTCGGTGTGGACCCTCGAGCAATGCGTCGTGACCGTGTTCACCGCGGACGGTTTCGAAGGCGGCATCCGGCGCCACGATCTCGGCGAACCCCTGCAGCGCTACATGCTCGGCAAGGCCCGTCAGGTGGGCAAGCGGGTATGGCGCGTCGCGCACCTCCGTGTGGAGCAGCGCATGGCGAAGCTCTTCCTCGAGATCATCGAAGCCGGTGTCGACGCCGAAGTGCACACGGTGCCGTTGTCCCAGAATCAGATCGCCGCCTCCCTCGGCGTCTCACTGAGTTCCGTGGCGCACCTGCTCGGCGCGTGGCGGCGAATCGGACTGGTCGAGACCCGGGCGTTCGAAATCGAGGTTCTCGACCTGCCGGCGCTGACCCGCAGGGCCGCAACGCGTTGAACGTGTCGAGTACCACTGCCGATCGTGCAATGTTGCACGACGACCGCTCATGAAAACCCCGAGGATCAGGAGGAATCACACCTGCCATACGGCATCACCGAGGAGTTCCATGCACGACGTTCCCCATCAGACGCAACCCGAACCGCACGACCTCACGATCCTCGCCCTCGACATCCGTCGCTTCAGCGATTTCACCGAAACCGAGCGCACTCGGATCGCCACCGAGTTCCGCGACTGCGTCGAGGCGTCCTTCGCCGGCGACCTTGCACCGGTCTGGAACGGACGGGTCTTCGAGCAGGACGGCGGCGACGGCATCGTCGTCGGTTTCCCCCGCAAGCACCTGCGCGACATCGTCGACGCGGTGCCTGCCGCACTCCAGCAGGAACTGCGCAAGCTCCACCAGCGGACCGGGCTCAACGTCCGGATGCGCATGGGCATCGGCGCCGGTCCGATCCAGTACACGCCGGACACGCGTGTCAGCACGGCACCGAACCAGCCGATCATCGACGCCTGCCGCATCGCCGACTCCGAGCCGGCCCGGCTGCTCTTGGAGAACTCCGACAAGGACGC
Organism: Glycomyces sp. TRM65418; assembly: GCF_019710475.1. Taxonomy (GTDB): domain Bacteria; phylum Actinomycetota; class Actinomycetes; order Mycobacteriales; family Micromonosporaceae; genus Glycomyces. The sequence goes on from NZ_JAJFAX010000010.1 coordinate 47,725, forward strand.
CACCTTCCTGGCCGTGGCGGTCACGGCGACGGTCATGACCGAGACGATCGGCCCGGACCCGCGAGGGCTCAGGGCCTCCGAGTTCGTGGAGGTACGGGTGGACACCAAGAAGAAGCAGTACCAAGCCACCGCCTTCCTGCACGTCCCCTCCCCTTCCGGCGCGCTGCTGCGATACGGACTCCTGAATCTCCACGGCAGTCCCCTCTCGACCGATGACTCGGCATCCCCGCTGGAGGAGCTGATCAAGCACGCGAAGCAGACCTGGCCGGCCGCACAGGGCACCGCCGAAGTGGCGGCCGCCCGGATCGGCAGCGTCGACATCGACAAGGAGTCGGTGCGGACCGGCGATGTCGGCGAACGCGCCGTCGTCGCCGGTGCGAACAGCCGAGTCCACAACGACAGCCGCGATCAGCGCAGCTACGTCGGGCGCGACAGCGTCGTCAGCCACGGCGGCAATGCCCGGGTCACGAACGTCGGCCGCGACGAGGATCGCATCCGCCCCTTCTGGCTCGACGAGGAAGATGACCGCACATGACGGATATCCCTCAAGACCCGGTGACCGAGACGCCCCCAGAAGGCGCCATCGACACCGAGCTCTCGCCCGAGACCGCGGCGGCGCCCCCGCAATCGAGCGGGACCGCGGCTTCCGGTGATCAGATCGGGCGCGACAGCGTCGTCAGCAACGGCGGGGACGCGAAGGTCGAGAACATCACCAACAACTTCTACCGCAGCAGGATCGCCCTCGCTCGGTACGCCGCCGAGCACGGCACGGTCGACCGCGACCTCAAGGGCATCGTCGATCCGCCTGACGGCCGCGAGCACCTGAGAGCCCTCGGCGCCACTCGGGTCCTGGTCCTCACCGGGCCGTCCCACTCGGGGCTGCCCACCGCCGCGAGCTGCCGCTGGGTGCAGTTCGCGAAAGGCGCGGGCGATCTCCCACTCCGAGTGCTCCACCCCGACAACCGCGACGACCTCCAGACCCTGGTGGACCAGAGCGAGCCGGGCACGGTGCAGCTTCTCGACTCCTCGAGCGACAGCGAACTCGGCCGGGACATCGTCGAGCTGCTCCCCCGCTTCCAGGCGGCGATGCGCGACCGGGGCAGCTACCTCGTCATCGCCGTCGGGGACCAATGCCACTCCCGAGCGATCGCCTCGCTGCCGGGATCCGTGTTCGCCCTCGGCAAGCCGGATCAGCGGCTGGTCCTCGCCACCTACCTCCGCAAGGACATCGCCATCGCGCCGCTGCTCGCCAACGAGCGTTTCAAGGCGATGCTCGCCGAATGCTGGCCTCCGCGGGTCGAGAAGCTCGCGGCGATCATCAACGACGCCGGCCCGGACGCCGATGTCGACGAACTCGTCGACGGCCTCGACGCGTTCGTCGAAGACTGGTCGGGCGAGCTGGAACTGCTCGTCGAGGCATTCGAGCCCGACACGCGCGCTTTGCTGGTCGCCGCCGCCGCGATGGAAGGCGCCTCGGCCGGGGCCGTCGCCTTGGCCGCCGACTGGTTCATGGACATCGTCGGGTTCGAAGGACCTCATCGGGACATGCTGCGCATGCGCCTCCTCGCTCAGCGGTTCGAACCGCTCAAGGAGGTGTTCCGGATCGAAGGAGCAGGCACGGCGTTCACCGAGAGCGGCTACGGGGAAGCGGTGCTGCCGGTGCTGTGGGAGCAGTTCCCCTCCTGGAGGGAGCCCATGCGCGAATGGTTCGACCGGCTCCTGCTCCCCTCGTCCTATCTGGATGACGAGCCGACCGCGCGGCTGCTGCTGCGGCTGCTCGAACTCGCGTCGCATCTGGGCGATGCGACCTTGGTCCTCGAGAGGGCCTCGAAGCTGCTCTCCGGCCGGTCCACGAACTACCGGCAGGGCCTGACCACGGACCTGCTGATCGCGGCCGCGACCGATCCCTCCATCGGGAGGCAGACGCGCTACCAGCTCTGGCGCTGGGCGAAGAACTGGGACGACGGCTCGGAAGCACTGCAGCGCACCGTGGTCGCGACCTGCGCCAGCACGGAGTACACCGAGCGCTACCCGGACAACGCGATGCGTCGGCTGAAGCACCTGGTGAAATCGCGCGACCACAAAGTGCACCGGCAGGCGCTCGAGGCCGTCGTCGACCTCGGCGCGTCCATGCCGACGCGCTCGATGTTCCTGCACATGTCGGAGTGGTTCTCCGGTGACCGCGGGAACCGGCTCCGCCTTGCCGCGCCCGACATGGCGGTGCGGCTCCTCGGCAGCGACAGCGTCATCGCCCGGATCCGCGACCGTCCCGGAGCCCTGGAGGGCGCTCGGGAGTTCGCGGTTCGATTCCTGCAGCGACTGTTCGCCTCCGCCTCGTCCGACCAGGTGCGGTCCGTGGTCACCGCGTGGCTCGCGCTCGCAGACAAGCTCGACTACCCGGACCGGGAGCATGCGGTCGCCATGCTGTCAGCGGCCGCCGCTGAGGACATCCTCGCCATCGGCCAACTCGCACAAGCGGTGAGCCACGGCGTCTGGGTCGACCGACCCGACGCCGACCGACGCCGACCCATGCTCGAGCGCCTTCGCGCCGACCTCTCTCGAATGGAAGTGCCCCTGTCGTGACCGGATTCTTCGTCATCCTCATCCTCGCGGCCGTCATCGTCGGCGCTTGGAAGATCTACGCGTCCCAGAAGTCCCCGGCCGCCGCGTATGCGCCGGCCGCCCCGGCCTTCGTCCCGCCGACACCGCTGTACGAGGTCGCGACGGTACGGCTCGATCTGCCCAGCGTGGTGCCGGCATTCCGCTTCAACTGCGAGTTCAGTGTCAGGTACCGCACCGACAACGCCGTTTCCTCCGGCCCCGACCCGCTGACAGCGGTGAAGTCGGCGATCCAAGCGGAGGCGCGGACGATCACCGCCGCATACGCATTGGACGGCGACATGGGCCTCCTCGAGTACGAGTTGGACGTGGCCTTCCAGGCGGGAATGACCGACGGGGGCAGGCCGGTCGATTTCAGCGCCCAGTGCCTCGCGATCGCCTGCGACTCCGCGGAGCAGAAGCTGGTGAAGGAGGTGTCGCTCCGCAAGTTCAGGCTGGAGGTCGAGAACCACCTCGAAGAGGCGTACCGGACCCGCATCCGGCAGTTGGACGAGTTCTTCTCCGAGCCTCGCAGCGCGGCGCTCTGGTGGTTCGCTCAGAACCCCGACAAGATCGACCAGCTCCCCAACAAGATCAAGCTGATGTACAAGGTCGACCGGAGCCTGCACCACGAAGGGGCCGAAGGCGGCGTCTCCTGGTTCGACCCCGAGCATCCTGACGGGCTGCAGGCCGCCGACCTGAGCGACTTCCTGGCCACCTCGGATCTGTCGTCGCGTGCCGCTGTCGGCACGCTGCTCGGCAACACGTACGAGCGGTTCGGCCGGGCGGATCTGGCTCAGCGGGCCAGGATGCTCGCCGAGGCTCCGGAGCCCGAACCCGAACGGGATCCCGAGCCCGAGCCCGAATCTCAGCCCGCGCCCGACACCTGGCCGGTGGCCGACGCGGAAGGTTCCGAGCCTGAACGGGAGTGACCTGTAGACCGGTTGCGGCGCAAAGACGATGACGTCGGTCGTCACCTCCGGTCTCCCGATCTTGCAGGCCCGCGTCGACGGTGTTCACGCCGTCGATGCGGGCACCGCTCCGTTCCCGATCGCGCGGAGGTTGATGTGACCGACTCAGATGCCGAGCACGGCTCGACGGCGGTGCCGCCGGAGCCCGACCAGGCTTGGAAGATACTGCTGCTGGTCAACGACTGGGTGCGCCATGCCGAGACCAAACTCGCCGCCACGCTCGCGGCGGCCGGCATCAGCGGCGGCGTGCTGTTCAATCTGGTGACCGATCAGCACGAGACCAGCCTCGCGTTCAATCTCGCCGCGGTCATTTGCTGCACCGCGGTCATCCTCGCCGGCGTCTCCGCGATCGTCGGCCTGTATCCCGTGCTCGCCGTCCGCCGTCGGGGCCCTGACGACACCGCCAGCCTGATCTACTTTCACGACATCGAACACCGGTATCGGAACGACTACCCCGCTTTCCGGACGGCGCTTCACACTCTCACGACCGATGCGGATCTGCTCACAGATCACCTGAGCCGGCAGATCCACGCCAACGCCGCAGTCGCCGATCGCAAGTTCCGATGGGCGAACCTCGCCATCCGTACGCTGCTCATCGACCTGCTGGCGCTCGGCGCCCTGACATTGATCATCGCCTTGGGCCTTTGAACAGGCCCTGTCGAACCTGTGGCCGGTGATCCGGTCGCGGCCCGCTCGGGAAGGCGATCGGGCGGACGCAGGAAGCGGTCCGCGCCGGATCCGGCGCGGACCGCTTCCGGTCGTTTCCGGAAGCTAGGTCGTGGCGGGCAAGGCTGCGGTCAGTCGCGCCAGCGGCGGCGGCCGACCCCCGAGAGGATTCCGCCGATCGCCAGGTAGATCAGGGCCGCGATGCCGTAGTTGACGACGGCGCGGACCTTCGGGTCCTCGATCTGCGTGAACATGTCCTTGAACAGCCACGCGAACCAGTTGGCGCAGTCCGCGATGAAGTTCACCAGCGGGTTGCCCGGGTTGGCCTCGAGCAGGATGAACGCGAGGTGCAGCAGGATGATCAGGGCGATCAGTCCGAAGACCGCCGAGATGATGTGCACGATGACGGGGTTGTGACGGGTGGCGACGTAAGGCATGACGATTCCATTCGCTTCGATTATCTGTCGCGCTTGGACAGCGGAGTATCCCGTTGAGGTGCGGCGCAAACAAGTTGCGTCGAAGCGTCGGATAGACGACCGTTTATGCGCTTTCCGGAATACCGGTCGGCCGGTAAGCTTGGATCCCATGCCTTCCCGACCTCGGCCGCTCCGACCGAAGCGGCCGATCACCCCGCTGCGGCTCCTCGTCGGCCTCGCCCGGCCCCACAAGGGCCGCATCGCGCTCGGCGCGCTCTTCTACCTCCTCGCCGGCTCGGCATCGATGGCGCAACTGTGGATGATCGGCCGGATCGTGGACGAGGGCTTCATCGCCCGCGACGGTTCCGGCCTCGTGTTCTGGTTGTCGCTCACCGCACTCGCCGTGATCGCGCAGCCCGTCTTCTGGTCGCTGGGCTTCCGGCAGTTCGTCGGCGCCGAGGCGGCCGGCCAGCGCGCGATCGTGCGGCGCCTCACCGACCACCTCAACGCCGCCGGAACCGGCGTGCGCGGACGCGTCCCGGCCGGCGAGCTGGTGAACCTGCCCAGTGAGGACACTCGCAGGGCCGCCCGCTCGATCGCCGACGTCGGGTTCTTCTTCAACAACTTCGCGATGTTCACCGTCGGCTCGGCGCTGGTGTGGTCGATCCACCCGCTGTTGGGCGTCGTGATCATCGCGGGGAGCGCCGTCACCTCGGTCGTCACCGGCCCGCTGCTGGGCCGCCTGCAGCGCCGCCAGTCCGACTACCGGGAGATGATCGGCGACCTGACCGCGCACGCGGCCGACATCGTCGGCGGGCTGCGGGTCCTGCGCGGCATCGGCGGGGACGTCCTGTTCGCCGAGCGGTACCGGGAGCGCTCGTCGGCCCTGCGGGACAAGGGGTACCGCGTCGCCAACTCGAGTTCGTGGATCCACGCGATGCGGCACTCGATGCCGATCGTGTTCGTCGCCGCGATCACCTGGACCGGTGCCATCCTGGCCGCCGACGGCGCGATCACCATCGGCGGGCTCGCCTCGGCGTTCAGCTTCGCGACGGTGTTCATCGCCGTCTCGGGCAACTTCATCGGGCTCGCGCACTTCCTGGTGGCCGCCTGGGTGGCCGCCGGGCGCATCGCCGGGTTCCTGCACGTCGGCCCCGACGTGGACGACAGCGGGACGGTGCGCGGTGGCGGCGGCGAACTCCGCGATCCCGAATCGGGCCTGACCGTCCCGGTCGGCGGCCTCACCGCGGTGGTCACCGCGGAGACCGCTCCGGCGCTGGAGGCGTGCGAGCGGCTGGCCCGCTACCGCGATTCCGAGGCGGTCTGGGGGGCGAGGCCGCTGGAGGCGTACGCGCTCGCGGAGGTGCGCGAGCGGATCATGCTCCTGACCGACGAGGACTACCTGTTCGCGGGCACGCTCGCCGAGACCCTGCGGGCCGACCGGAACCGGGCGCTCGCGGCGATCGAGACCGCCTGCGCCGCCGACGTGTACAGCGGCCTCGGCGGTTCCCTGGACGGCCGGGTCGCCGAGGGCGGGCAGAACCTCTCGGGCGGTCAACGCCAGCGCCTGCGCCTGGCTCGCGCGATCGCGGCCGAACCGGAGATCCTGCTGGCGGTGGAGCCGACCTCGGCCGTGGACGCGCACACCGAGTCACTGGTGGCCCGGCGGGTGGCCGCGGCCCGCGCCGGTAAATCCACAGTGGTCGTCGCCGCTTCGCCGATGTGGCTGGCCCGGGCCGACCGGGTGGTGTGGATGGTCGAGGGCAAGGTCCACGCCGTCGGGTCCCACGCCGAGCTGCTGGACGACCCGGCCTATCGCCGTCTCGCCTCGCACCGGGCCGACTGATGACCGCTTCGACCGAAGGAGACCGCATGGGCGCCGACGTCGCGACCGCCGCGCGCCTGCCGATCGCCGACGCTCGCCAGGTGCGGCGGGCCTTCATGCGGCTGCTCGCCGCCGACCGGGGCCGGGCGATCCAGGTCCTCGTCCTCTACACGCTCGCGGCCGGATGCACCGTCGCGGTCCCGATGCTCCTGGGCCGGGTCGTCGACGGGATCGGCGCGGGTTGGAGCATCGAACGCATCAACCTGGTGTGCGGCCTCATCGTCGCGGCCGTGGCCGTGCAGTTCGTGCTCAGCCGCCTGGGACGGCGCGCGGGCTACCGCTTCGGCGAGCGCGCCGCCGCGCGGCTGCGCGAGGGCGTCGTCACGAAAGTGCTCGGGCTGCCGCTCGGCCGGGTCGAGCAGGCCGGACGGGGCGACCTCGGCACCCGGACCGCCGCCGACGTGAACACCGTCGCGGATCTGCTGCGGGACAACGGACCGACGGTGGCGACCGCGCTCATCGAGGTGGTGGTGCTGTACGTCGCCACGTTCCTCATCGATCCACTGCTGGGCCTGTGCGCCCTGGTGACGGTGCCGCCGCTGCTGCTGGCGGCCCGCCGGTACCTGCGCCGGGCGAGCGGGGCGTTCCTGGCGCAGCGCGCGGCCATGAGCGAGGCCGCCGAGACCCTGTCGGCATCGGGCGCGGGAGCCCGGACGGTGGCGGCGCTCCGACTCCAGCAGGAGCGGCGCGAGGCCGGCCACGCCCGCGCCGAGACCATGTACCGGCGGTTCATGCGGGTGCTGCGCTTGCAGATCGAGTTCTTCCTGGTGCTGTTGTGGCTCAACCGGTTCCAGTTGGTCATCGTGGTCGCCGCCGCCGGGCTCTGGTACTTCCAGGGCGGGCTGAGCCTGGGCACGGCGGTCGCGGCGATCACCGTGACCGTCCGGATCGCCAACCCGACCAACGCGGTCATGGTGCAGCTCAACGAATTCCAGCAAGGCGCGGCCTCCCTCGCGCGCATCGAGGGCGTGAACCTCATCCACGTGGAGCCGCGGACGGCGGTGCCGGAGGGGAACGACCTGCGCCTGGACGCGGTGACGTTCGGCTACGGCGACGGCCCCGACGTGCTGCACGGGCTGAGCCTCCACCCGCGCCCGGGCGAGCGGCTGGTCGTCGTGGGCCCCTCCGGGGCCGGGAAGTCGACGATCGCGCGGCTGCTCGCGGGGATCGACCGGCCGCGCACCGGGACGGCCACGCTGGGCGGCGTCCCGGTGGGCGACATCGCGGTCGAGGAGCTGCGCCGCCGGGTCGTCCTGGTGACCCAGGAGCATTACGTGTTCACCGCGACCCTGCGCGAGAACCTCGTGCTCGCCGCACCGGACGCGGACGACGACCGGCTCGTCGAGGGCCTGCGGCGCGTCGACGCCGGATGGGCCGTCGCGGCCGGGCTCGACACGATGCTCGGCCCGGAGCACCGGCCGCTGAGCACCGCCGAGGCGCAGCAGATCGCGCTCGCCCGCGTCGTCATCGCCGACCCCGCGATCGTGATCCTCGACGAGGCCACGGCCGGGATCGACCCGGCCAGCGCGGGCAATGTGGAGGCGGCCCTGGCGGCGGCCCTCGCGGGCCGCACGGTCATCGCGATCGCCCACCAGTTGCAGGCGGCCCGCTCGGCCGACCGGATCGCGGTGGTCGAGCGCGGGCGGATCGTCGAGGACGGCACGCACGAGGAGCTGCTGGCGGCGGGCGGCGTGTACGGGGGGCTTTGGCATGCGTGGCAGGGCGACTGATTCGGGTTGCCCGGCGCCCTCCGGGCGGTTATGGTCCGATCATGGCGAGAACCCCCGTGACCGGAACCGACGTCGAACGGGCCGTGGCCCTCACCGCGGAGACGTTGCGCACGGCTCCGGCCGAGGCGTGGAACGCGCAGGCCGGGCCGATGGACTGCGACTGCTGGGAGGCCTTGGACCATCTGAACAACGGCCTGTTCTCCTATGCGCTGCGGCTGGCCCCGCCGGTGCCGTATGTCGAGGGCCGGCCGACGATCCTGTGGCACCGCCCCGGAGCGCATCCGTTCCCGATCACCACCGACCGGGAGGCGGGCCCGGAGGCCCGGATCGAGGCGCTGCTCATGATGGGCGGCCTGGTCGCCGCCGTGGTCGACACCCGGCCCCCCGCCGCGCGGGCCTGGCACATCTGGGGCGTCGGCGACCCCGAGGGCTTCGCGGCGATGGGGGTGGTCGAGACGCTCGCGCACGCCTTCGACCTCGCGCAAGGGCTCGGGGTGCCGTTCGAGCCGCCCGCGGACCTGGTGGCCCCGGCGCTGGCGCGCCTGTTCCCGGAGGCGCCGACCGACACCGACCCGTGGCGAACCCTGCTGTGGGCGACGGGCAGAGGCGGGCTCGAAGGGCACGAGCGGCGGGGCCCGGACTGGGCCTGGCACTCGGCGCCGCTCTAGGCGCCTCCGTCGCACCTGCACCGCCGGCGGTAAGGAGCATTTCTGGTGGATGAAGACCACGGCGTCGTCGTCGTGACCGGCGGCGGACAGGGCGTGGGCCGAGCGATCGCCGAACGCCTGCTCGCCGACGGCGCACGGGTGGTGGTCGTCGAGCTCTGCGAGGGGGCCGCCTCCTGGACGGGCCCGGCCCTCGAGTCGGACCGGGCCCGCGTCGTCGTGGGCGACGCGGGCCGTGACGAGGTCGCGGCCCGGGCTGCGGGGGCGGCCGCGGAGCTCGGGACGCTCACCGGCTGGGTCAACAACGCGGCGGTCTTCCGCGACGCGTGGCTGCACGAGGCCGGCGGCGAGGCGGTCGCCGACCTGATCGGGGCGAACCTGCGGCCGTGCCTGACCGGTTCGGCCGCCGCCGTCAGGTCGTTCCGCGCCTCGGGCACCGCGGGCGCGATCGTCAACGTCTCGTCGCATCAGGCGCGGCGCGCCGTCAGCGGGGCGCTGCCCTATGCCACCGCGAAGGCGGCCGTCGAAGGGCTCACCAGGGCGCTCGCGGTCGACTACGGCCCGTGGGGCGTCCGCGTCAACGCGGTCGCCCTCGGGTCGATCCGCACCGAGCGCATGGACGCCCTGCTGGCCGAGGGCGCCGAAGCCGATCGCACGGCCTTCGCCCGCACCATGCGCGGCCTGCATCCGCTGGGCAGAGCGGGCCGCGCCGAGGAGGCGGCCGACGTCGTGGCCTACCTCCTGTCGGATCAGGCGTCCTTCGTGTCCGGCGCGGTGGTCCCGGTCGACGGGGGCCGTGCCGCGCAGGGCCCGGATCCGGAGGCGCGCCGCCTCGAACCGGGGTGACCGCTCAGGCCGCGCGTTCGGGCTCGGCGACCCAGCCGGCGATGAGGACGAGCCCGGAGGGCCGGTGCCGGGCGAGGTAGGCGAAGGGCCGGTCGAACCGGACCGAGGCTTTCACGTGGCGGTGCTGGGGCTTGGAGAAGGAGGCGGCACGGGTCATCGCGAGCGCGGTGACGGCGGCGGCCTCGAAACCGGTGGCGCTGAAGACCGCCGTGGCCGACTGCTTCGCCTGGCTCACGAAGACCGGTTCGGCCGCGAGGCGGTCGAACTGGGCCCGGTCCGGGTCGGAGGCGAGGAGCAGGCCGAGCTGCCGGGCGCTCTCGGACAGGTCCAGGTCGGACTCGAGGTGGAAGCGCACCGTCTCGACGTCGATCTCGGGGCCGGTCTGTCGTCGCGTCCCCATGTATTCGACGACTTCGACGCCGACGGCCCGCTCCCCTACGGCCAGGTCGGTCGCCGAGCGGCCCCAGGCGGGATCGCTCGCGGCGCCGAGCAGCAGGTCCGTGACGCGATGCGGGGTGAGATCCTCGCGTCCGAGCGCCAGGAGCACGTCGATGTCGCCGTCGCCTGGAACCGTGAGGACCGACGCGTCGTCGGTGACGCGCAGCAGATCGTCGTGAAGCGTGGCGGTGAGCGCGTGGCACCGGCCGAGGCGGGACCAGGTTCCCGGCATGAGGGCGGGGCGTTCCTGGAACGGCGTGGCCCAGGTCGTGCGGACCGAGAGGGCGCTGGCCAGCACGAGGTCGATCCGCTGCGAGAAGTCGAGGGGCATCCGCTCGATGAGGCCCTGGGTGCTGCGCGAGACCCATGCGTCGAGGGCGGCCTTGTCGGCGGGCGCGTCGCCGGTGAGCGAACCGATCGCGTCGACGGGAAGGCCCTCGACCCACTCGGGGTCGAGGGTGATGCGGGATCCGGCCCAGACGCCGAAGGCGAGGCGGAGCGCCGGGGAGGCCTCCACCGCGCGGAGGAGGGCCTCGGGGATCGCGGCGGCCCGCTCGGGGGTCAGCCGCGCGGCGGTCAGCAGTTCGTTCCGGGTCGCGCCGATCGCGCCGGTGGCGAGGACGCCCAGGAGCGGCCAGATGCCGAGTCCGGAAGCGGCCGCGGGGATCTCCGAGCGGTGCTCGAACCAGCGCCGAGTGAGTTCGTTCGCGGCCGCGACCTCATCGGCCGTCAGCGCCTGCTGCAGTGCCTTCGTCTCATCGGTGCTCATCCCCCGCATGCTAGCGCGCGGCGGCGGGGGCGCGGGGTCCACGGCTTGCAGCGGTCGCGGGCGAGGGCGGCCCACTGGGGGAACCGGAAGCCGTGCCGACCTGAAGCGGACGGCGGCCGCGGGCCGGGCGGACCGGGCCGCCGGGATCCGCCGTTCGCCCGGCGCTTCAGCTCGTGCGCGACCTGAGCGTCGGTCAGCGCACGCGGACGGCCCCGGGCTGGACCTCGATCGAGAAGCCCGTCGTCTCGCCGAGGTCTTCGCCGTCGATCTCCAGGACGCGCGGCTCCGACAGCGCGACCCTCAGGTGGCGCGCCCTCGCGTGCGCGGCCGTGTCGGCGCTCTGCGCGCTGCCCTCGCGTCGCAGGAGCCGCCGGATGCCGTTGTCCCACACGAACGACCGGAGCGTGTCGAGCCATTCGCCGATGCTGTCCGCGCTCAACAGGAGCAGATCGAGTTCGCCGTCGGAGAGGTCCGCGTCGGGCAGGAGCGAGATGCCGCCCTGGAGGGTCCCGCAGTTGCCGACCAGGAGGGTGTGTCCGGCGGTCCGTTCGGTCGCCTCGCCGTCGATGCCGAGGTCGATCTCCACGATCTCGCTCGTGTCGAACGCGCGCCCGAGCGACTCCACATAGGCGAGCCATCCGACCTTGCTCTTGAGGTCCTCGTCGGTCTCGACGATCATGTGCGCGTCGATGCCGAAGCCCGCCATGACGGCGAACGCATGGCGCTGGGGCACGCCGTCGATGTCCGCCCGGACCCAGCCGAGGTCGATCGGGCGCGGCTCGCCTTCGAACGCGCGGGCGAAGGCGCCGCCGAGGTTCCCGATCGGCACGCCGAGGTTGCGGGCGAGGAGGTTGCCGGTGCCGAGCGGGACGATCGCGAGGTCGGTCGTGCCCTCGTCCTCCGCGAGCCGCTCGGCGACGGCGCGCACGGTCCCGTCGCCGCCCACCGCGACGACCACCTCGGCGCCCGCGGCCAGCGCCACGCCCGTGGCCCCCTGGCCGGGGTCGTCCACGGTCGTCTCGTACCACGAGAGCGCCGCGTCTGAGACGTCCTCGGGAAGCGCCTGTTCGAGGTCCTCCCGCGAGGTCTTCGACGGATTCCACACGATCGCGATCCGGTCGTCGACCATCACGTTCCCTTCTTCCCGTGCCGTCCTGCGACCGCCTTCGGTTCCGTGGTCGCGGGAGGTCTGCCGTCACCTGCGGTGACGCCCGCAGCGCCACTGTGCACAGGCGGCCGTTGCGCTCACCCTACTCGACGCCCGGGCGGCTCGGGTCGGTCACTGCGCATACCCCGGCTCCGGGAGGCGCGGGCCGGGCCGCGCTAATTCGGTTGCGCGGCCCGAATGGAGGGCTTAGCCTCGGGCGCATCGTCGGATGTCGACGTGCCAGTCCTCGTCTCGAAGGAGATCGCCATGCGCCAAGCCTCGGAGTGCTTCATCCGATTCCAGCCGATCTCACTCTCGAGGACTTGCAATGTCGTATCTCAACCTGGGGATTCTCGCCCATGTCGACGCCGGTAAGACCAGCCTGACCGAGCGTCTGCTCTTCGACGCGGGCATCATCGACCGCGTCGGCAGCGTCGACTCCGGGAGCACGCAGACCGACTCCATGGACCTGGAGCGCCGCCGCGGGATCACCATCCAGTCGGCGGTGGTCGCGTTCCAGCTCGACGGCCTCACCGTCAACCTCATCGACACGCCCGGGCACACCGACTTCATCGCCGAGGTGGAGCGGGCGCTGCGGGTGCTCGACGGTGCGGTCCTGGTGGTCTCCGCCGTGGAGGGCGTCCAGGCCCAGACGCGCGTGCTGTTCCGCACCTTGGAGCGGCTCGGGGTGCCGACACTCCTCTTCGTCAACAAAGTGGACCGGCGCGGCGCCCGCGAGGCGGACCTCTTGGAGGACATGGCCTCCCTGCTCAGCCCGCGGCTGCTGCCGATGAGCACGGTGCGCGACATCGGCTCGCGCGAGGCCGCGGTGCGGCCGTTCGGCTTCGGCGAGCGGGCGTTCCGGGAACAGGCGGTCGAGATGCTCACCGAGGGCTCCGACGAGTTCCTCGCCGCGTACCTGGAGGACCCCGACTCGCTCGACTGCGAGGCCGAGCTGGCCGCGCAGGTGCGTTCGGGCGCGGCGCACCCGGTCTACTTCGGGTCCGCCGTCACCGGCGCGGGCGTGGCGGCCCTGACCGAGGGCATCCGCCGATACCTGCCGGTGCCGCGACGCGACGCCGAGGGCGAGCCGGTCGGGACGGTGTTCAAGGTGGAGCACGGCCAGGCGGGCCAGAAGGTGGCGTACATCCGCCTGCACCGCGGCCGGATCGCGCCGCGCGAGCAGCTCACGTCGTTCCGCCGCACCGACGGCGCCGTGGAGTCGTTCGACGGCAAGGTGACCGCGGTCGAGGTCTTCGCGACCGGCACGACCACGGCGCCCGCCGTCGCGGAACCGGGCAGCATCGCGAAGGTCAAGGGCCTCACGGAGGTCCGCATCGGCGACGCGATCGGCTCGGAGGAGGCGCTGGCGGGCGGCGGGTTCTTCACGCCGCCGACGCTGGAGACGGTGGTGCGTCCGGCGCAGCCGCGCGACCGCATCCGGCTCAACCGGGCGCTGCTGAGCCTGGCCGAACGGGACCCGCTGGTGGACCCGCATCTGGACGAGCTGTCCGAGGAGATGGCGGTGCGGCTCTACGGCGAGGTGCAGAAGGAGGTCGTGGCCTCGCTCCTCGCCGAGGAGTTCGGCATCGAGGTCGAGTTCGAGGAGACGCGGGCGATCCACGTCGAGCGGCCGATCCGGGAGGCGGCCGCACTGCACGAGATGGGGCCGTGGCAGCAGACCCCGCACCTCGCGACGGTGGGTCTCAGGCTGGAGCCGGGCGAGCCGGGCTCGGGTCTGCGGTACGAGCTGGAGGTCGAGCGCGGCTCGCTGACGCGGGCGCTGCGCAACGCGGTCGAGGAGACCGTCCACAGGGTCCTGAAGCGGGGCCTGTACGGCTGGGCGGTGACCGACTGCCGCGTCGCGCTGACCGCGACCGGCTACATCGGCAAGGCGAGCACGGCGAACGACTTCCGGGAGGTCACCGCGTTCCTGCTGGACGGGATGCTCAAGGAGTCGGGGCCCGCGGTCTGCGAGCCCGTCAACCGCTTCGACGTGGAGTTCCCGGCCGGGACGGGCAACGCCGTCTTGAAGGCGCTCGGCGAGGGACGGGCGGACATCAAGGGCCAGTTCTCGACCGAGACCACCGGCTACGTCTCGGGGTTCATGCCGACCGAGGCGGTCCACGGTTTCGAGCGCCGGCTGCCGGGTCTCACGGAGGGCCTGGCGATCTTCACGACCGAGTTCGCCGAGTACCGCCCGGTCTACGGCACCCCGCCTCGGCGCGGTTCGGCAGAGGAGCAGCGATGACGTTGCAGGTCAACCGCATCAACGGCCGGTGGGAGGCGCGGGAGGCGGGGGCGCTCGCCGGGCGCGCGGACTGCTGGGTGCGGCCCGACGGGAAGCGCTTCGCGCACTTCGGATCGGACGATGCGGCGGTGATCGCGGCGCTCGGCGCGGCGATCACCGCCGAGCACGGCCGGCCGCTGCACACGACCGCCGACGCCGACGACCGCGCCTCGCTGCTGCGGTTCGGCGAGGCCGGTTTCGTGGGCGAGCGGTACGAGCACCGGTGGACGCTGCCGGTGGACGTCGCTGCCGACTGGGACGACGAGGCGCTCGCGCCGTTCGAGGTCGGTTCGCCGGAGACGTTCGGCCCCGAGCAGGTGCAGCGGCTCGACGAACGGTTGCGGGCCGACGTCCCGGGCCTGCGGGGCTGGCGGTGGACGGCCGAGGCGTGGGCGGCCGAGCACGGCACGCCCGCCTATGACCCGGCCCTGTACCCGGTGGTCTGGGATCCGATGGAGCGGCGGTTCGCCGCGATGGCGCGGGTCTGGTCCGATCCGGACGGCCCTCGACTGGGCCTGGTGGCCGTGGCCCGGCCGTACCGGCGGCGCGGGCTCGCGGCGGCGCTCATGGCGCGGGTCTTCCGGGAGCTGCGCGAGCGGGAGCGCACCGAGGTGGCGGCCGAGTGCGACGCGGCGAACGCGGCCTCCTGCGCGCTCATGGCGAAAGCGGGAGGAACGGTCGTGGGCGGTGAGATCGAGCTGATCCTGTGGAACTGAGTGCCGGAGCGGCCAGGCGGGGTCCGGCTGCACGAGGCGCGGGAGCGCCACTGAGCGGCGTGCGAGGCTCGACGCCGCGCGCCGGGGCGGCCGGGGTCGAGGGCGGGGCCGACCGAGGCGGGGCGAGCGCTCGGAGCCGGTCCGATGCGGCGAACCCGGGACGGACGATCATCGCGTCGACGCCGGAGCGCGGGTGAACGCGGCGCGGTAGGCGCTCGGGGTCAGCCCGAGGTGCCTGGCCATGTGCTGTCGGAGGGACTCCGCGGTGCCGAAACCGCTGCGGCGGGCGACCTGGTCGACGCTGAGATCGGTCGCTTCGAGCAGTTCGCGGGCCCGGTGCAGGCGTTGCTGCAGGAGCCACTGGAACGGGGTCGTGCCCGTCTCCGCGATGAAGCGGCGCGCGAGCGTCCGCACGCTCACGTTCGCCTCGCGGGCCAGGTCGTCCAGGGAGATCGCCCGGTCGAGCCGGCCGAGCGCCCACACGCGCGCCTCGGCGAGCGACGATCCGGTCACCGGCGGCAGCGGCGTCTCCACGAACTGCGCCTGGCCGCCTTGGCGAACCGGTGTGACGACGGCGGCGCGGGCGGCCGCGTTCGCCGCCGCCGCACCGTAGTCGCATCGGACCAGGTGCAGGCACAGGTCGATCCCGGCGGCCGAGCCCGCACCCGTGAGGATCGCCCCGTCGTCGACGAACAGCACGTTCGGGTCGACCGACACCGACGGATGCGCTTCGCGCAGTTCCTCGGCGAGCGCCCAATGGGTGGTGGCGGGGCGACCGTCGAGGAGCCCGGCCTGGGCGAGGATGAACGCGCCGCTGCAGATGGAGGCGATGCGCCTGCCGGCGGCGGCCGCCTGCCGCAGCGCCTCCAGTGTCGCCGCGTCGGCGTCGTGGCGGCGTCCGCTGGAGGGGACGATCACGGTGTCGGCCGTTTCCAGCGCCTCCAGGCCGTCGGCGATCACCAGGTCGAAGCCGCCCGAGGAGGCGATGACGCCCGGTTCGGCGGTGCAGACGGTCACTCGGTATCCGGGCCGGCCCTCGACCTGGACGTCTTCGAACAACGTGGACGGCATCGACAGGTCGAAGGGTTTGACCGGGGGGACGGCCAGGACGGCGACATCGCGCATGGCGGGATCCTTTGGAAGCATGGCGTTCAGGCCACTAGGCTACTCCCCCGTCGCCGCGCACGATTGGTCTCGCGGCCCTGCCGCAGTGCGAATCCCAACTGAGGCAAGCGAATCGAAGGAGACCAGTCATGTCCGAACGCATCGTCATCGGAGCGGGCGCCACGGGAGCGGCGACGGCGCGGCGGTTCGCCGCGAACGGCGACCGGGTCCGCGTGATCACCCGCGGCGGCGGGGGCCCCGAGGTCCCCGGCGTGGAGCGGATCGCGCTCGACGCGGCGAGGACCGACGAACTGGCGGCGGCGATGCAGGGCGCGGCGACCGTGGTGAACGCCGCGATGACGGCGTACGACACGTGGCCCGAGACCATGCCGCCGCTGTTCGACTCGATCCTGGCCGCGGCCGAGCGGGTGGGCGCGGACTACGTGATGCTCGGCAACCACTACGGCTACCGGCAGACGAGCGGGCCGGTCGGCGAGCGCACCCCGCTGGAGCCGCACACCCGCAAGGGGAAGGTCCGGGCCGAGCTCTGGCGGCGGGCCGAGGCGGCGCACGCGGCCGGGCGCCTGCGGGCCGCGGAGGTCCGGGCGGGCCAGTTCCTCGGCCCCGGCGCGGTCTCGCCCTTCACCTTCATGGTGGCGCCGAAGGTGCTCGCCGGGCAGCTGGCGCTGGTGCTCGGCAATCCCGATGCGGCGCACTCGTTCTCGTTCACGGAGGACGTGGCCGCCGCACTGGTGGCCGCCGCCGGGAGCGAGCGCGCGTGGGGGCGGGCGTGGAACGCCCCGGTCATCGTCGCCACGGTGCGGGAGGCCGCCGAGCGTCTCGCCGAACGCCACGGCGCGCCGCAGCCGCGACTGGAGCAGCTCACCGAGCGGGACCTGGCGCTGCTCGGGTTCACGGCACCGCTCTGGAACGAGTTCCCCGAGACGGCCTACATGGCCGACCGGCCGTTCATCGTGGACGACACCGACATCCGGGAGGCGCTCGGCGTCGAGGCGTCTTCGCTCGACGAGGCCGTCGCGGGCCTGTAGCGGAACGGGGCGGGCGGGTCTGCGCCCGCCCCGCAGCCGCGCCTCGGCCTTGGCCCGCCCCGCGAGCGGGGCTGTCGGCCTTCCCGCACCGGTATGGCTCACCGCCGCGGACGCACCGCGCTCGGAGGCCGAGCCCCGCCGCCCGCGTCCGCGACCTCGCGGGGCGAGACGTCCCGCCCGCCGGCACTTCGGCGGCGGCGAACCCGCACGCGGGACGGAACCGGAGGCGCTTCGCCTCGGCGTTCACACCCGCGCCCGGTGCGGGGCGCAGCCGGTCCCGGCCGCGCCCGGTTCGCCGGATCACGCGGGCGCCTCAGCGGTCGCGGCGGCGCGGCTTCCACCATGCGGGAGGCGGATCGGACCGGTCGGCTCGTCACGGTGTACGCCGGGCGGGATCGGGCATACTCTCTGATCGTGCCGAGTTCTGAGGGGCGGGTGGTTCGGATCGATGCCGCGGACGTGGTCGTGATCGGGGCCGGAATCATCGGCGCCGCGTGCGCCGAGGCGCTCAGCGCCGCCGGTCTGCGGGTGCTGGTGCTCGACCGGGGCGCCCCCGCCGGGGGGACGACCGCCGGGGGCGAGGGCAACGTGCTCGTGTCCGACAAGGCTCCCGGGCCCGAGCTGGATCTGGCCGTCGCCTCGCGGCGGCGGTGGCCCGAGCTGCTCGAGTCGCTGCGCGGCGAGCTCGGCGACGAGCTCGTGCAGGTCGAATGGGAGCCCAAGGGCGGCTTGGTGGTCGCCACCGACGAGGACGCCGTCGGGCCGCTCCGGATCCTCGCCGAGGCGCAACGCGAGGCCGGGGTCGAAGCGGTCGACACGACGGCCGAGGCGGCGCGCGCGATGGAGCCGCACCTGGCCGAGGACGTGCACGCGGCGGTCCACTACCCCGAGGACGCCCAGCTGCAGCCGGTGCTGGCGACGACGGCGCTGCTGGCGGCCGTGCGGGCGCGAGGCGGGGAGGTGCGCGGCGGAACCGAGGTGCACGGCCTGGTCCTGGATGCGGCCGGCACGGTCGGCGGGGTGCGCCTCGGCGACGGGACGGTGTCCTGCGGGGCGGTCGTCAACGCGTGCGGGCCCTGGGCCGGACATTTCAGCGTGACCGTGGGCGCGCCGATCGAGGTGCTGCCGCGGCGGGGCGCGGTCCTGGTGACCGCGCCGCTGCCGCCGGTGGTGGTGCGTCGCAAGGTCTACGCCGCCGACTACGCGGCGGCCGTGGCGACCCCCCACGTCGACCTGCAGGTGTCGGCGGTGGTCGAGTCCACCGCGACGGGCGCGGTCCTCATCGGCTCGAGCCGCCAGCGCGTCGGATTCGACGAGTCCCTGGAGGTCGAGGTGCTGCGGCGCTTGGCGCGCAGCGCGATCCGGCTGTTCCCGGTCCTGGCGGGCGTGCCCGTGATGCGGACGTACGGCGGTTTCCGGCCGTACACGCCCGACCATCTGCCGGTGATCGGCGAGGACCCTCGGTTCCCCGGCCTGTGGCACGCGTCCGGGCACGAGGGCGCGGGGATCGGGCTGGCCCCGGCGACGGGGCGGCTGGTGGCGGACCTGATGTGCGGGCGGCAGCCCGAAGTGGACCCGTTCCGCTTCCGGGTGGACCGGCCCGAGGTGATCGCGGAGGTGCGGACGTGAGAGTGCGGTTCGAGGGCGAGGAGATCGAGGTCGAGGCGGGCCAGACCGTCGCGGGGGTGCTGCTGTCCAAGGGGATCCGTTCGTGGCGGACCACGCGGGGCGCGGATCGGCCGCGGGGGCTGTTCTGCGGGATCGGGGTCTGCTTCGACTGCCTGGTGCGCGTGAACGGCGTGCCGGACGTGCGGGCGTGCCAGCGCGTGGTCGCCGACGGGGACGACATCCGGACCCAGACCGGCGTGGAGCTGCCGTCATGAGGCGCGTGGTGGTGATCGGTGCGGGGCCGGCCGGGATGGCCGCGGCGCGGGAGGCGGCGGCGCACGGCGTCGAGGTGGTGCTCATCGACGCGGCCGCGAAGCTGGGCGGGCAGTACCACCGGCAGGACGCGCTGGAGCCCGGCGACCGGTTCGGTTCGCCGGTGGCGCCGGGGAGCGCGGAGGCCGCGCTGCCGGAGGTCGAGCATGTGGCGGACGCGACCGTGTGGGCGATCGAGCCGATCGACGGCGGGCATCGCGTGCACCTGCGGATCGGCCCGGCCGACGGGCCGTCGCGGCAGGGTCGGGCGGTCGAGGCGCGGGCGATCGTGCTCGCGACGGGCGCGTACGACCGCGCGCTGCCGTTCCCGGGGTGGGATCTGCCGGGGGTCGTGACGGTGGGGGCGGCGCAGGCGCTGGCGAAGGGCCAGGGGGTCGCGGTCGGCGACCGGGTGGTCGTCGGCGGGACCGGGCCGTTCCTGCTGCCGGCGGCGGTCTCGCTCATCCGCGCGGGCGCGCGGGTCGTGGAGGTCGCCGAGGCGAACGCGGCGGTGACGGGTTGGCTCACGAGTCCGCGAGGGGCGCTCGCGGGCTGGTCGAAGAGCGGTGAGCTGGCGCGGTACGCGGCGGCGCTGGTGCGGCGGCGGGTCCCGTACCGGTCGCGCACGGCGGTCGTCGAGGCGCACGGCTCCGAGGTCGTCGAGTCGGTCACGTTGGCGCGGTTGGACGCCCGGTGGACGCCGATCCCGGGGAGCGAGCGGCGGGTCCAGGCGGACGCGGTGGCGGTCGGGTTCGGGTTCACGCCGCAGTCGGAGCTCGCGTTGGCGACGCGGTGCCGCGTGTCGGACGGGTTCGTGGTCGTGGACGCGGCTCAGGGGACCACGGCTCCGGGGGTGTTCGCGGCCGGGGAGCTGACGGGCATCGGCGGGGCGGATCTCGCGGCGGCCGAAGGGGCCGTGGCCGGTGCGGCGGCGGCGAAGTACGTGGGCGCGGCGGTGGAGCCGCCGTTGCGGGCGATGGCGCGGGTCCGGTCGGGCCGGAGGTTCGCGGCCGCGCTGGCGGCGGCGTACCCGGTGCGGGCGGGCTGGCACGACTGGCTGCGGGACGACACGATCGTGTGCCGGTGCGAGGAGATCACGAAGGCGGCGCTGTTCCGGGCCGTGGACGATCGCGATGTGGGAGCGGCGCGGTCGCTCAAGCTCGTGAGCGGGGTCGGCCTCGGGCTGTGCCAGGGCCGGGTGTGCGGGCAGAACGCGGCCGAGCTGGCGGGCGTGGACGGCACCGGGTTCGCGAAGCGCCCGATCGCCTCGCCGGTGCGGCTGGCGGAGCTGGCCGAGGAGGAGCCGATCGAGTCCCCGATCGACGCGGAGGAGTCCGGGAGCCCGCTCGGCGTCGAGTACTGAGACGACCTCGCCGTTGAGCGCGGGGCCGGCGGCTGCGGGGACCTGGAGTGACGGGCCGGACGCCGGACGGGCCCGGCCGCTCGCGCCCGGATGCGGCGCGGGTGCGGCGGGAGCGTCGCGGCTCGGCTGAGCCGAGCGCCGGGTTCGCGCGACCGGCCTCCGCGCCTCGCGGTCGCTGCGGCGACCCGAGCCCCGGCGACGGGACGAGCCGAGCACCGACGGCCGCCACCACGCCGGGCGACACCGGAGAAGCGGCGGGGCGCGGGCACGGGTCGGCGATGCGCCTGCGGACGCCGTCGAGGAGATCGCGTATCGGGCGGGCGCCAGCGGCCTCGGCCGTTCCCGCGCGTTCGACGAATCCGGCCCTTGCCGCGCGAGTCGAATCCGGTCTCACCCGCCCGGCGGCCCCGGTGCCCAGTGCCTGTCACCGCTGCTTCCCGGCCGCGGCCTGGGGGTTGACAGGCGATGCCGCGCTTGCGTACGGTACGTCTGACTACGTAGTCATAAGGAGCAGCGGATGAACCACCGGCCGAACCCGATCCTGTTCGGGGCCGCGTACTACTTCGAGTACCAGCCCGGCGCCGCCGACGGCTTCGACACCGAGGCGGCCCGCGCGCGGCTGAAGACCGACCTCGACCTCATGGCCGAGGCGGGCTTCTCGGTGATCCGCGTCGGCGAGTCCGTCTGGAGCACCTGGGAACCGGAGAACGGCCGCTTCGACCTGGAATGGCTCCGGCCGGTGCTCGACGGCGCGCACGAACGCGGCATCGCCGTCGTCCTCGGCACCCCCACCTACGCCGTACCGCCATGGCTCGCCCGCCTCTACCCCGAGATCGCCGGCGAGCACCGCACCGGGCAGCGCTTCGGCTGGGGCGCACGCCAGGAGGTCGACTTCACGCACCCGGCCTTCAAGTTCCACGCCGAGCGGATCATCCGCACGATCCTGGCCCGCTACGCCGAGCACCCGGCGGTCATCGGCTTCCAGGTCGACAACGAGCCCGGCCTGCACGCCTTCCACAACGAAGGCGTCTTCCAGCAGTTCGCGGACCGCCTCCGGCACCGGTACGGCGACGTCGAGACCCTCAACCGCGAATGGGGCCTGGTCTACTGGTCCCACCGGCTCTCGACCTGGGCCGACCTGTGGCGGCCCGACGGGAACGCGCAGCCGCAGTACGCGCTCGCGTGGCGCCGCTTCCAGGCCGAGCTGACCACCGAGTTCATCGCCTGGCAGGCCGGCATCGCCCGCGAGTACGCACGCGAGGACCAGTTCGTGACCACGTGCATCTCCTACTCCCGCCAGGGGATCGACGACCCCTCGCTCACCGAGCGGCTCGACGTGACCGCCGGGAACCCGTACTACCGGATGCAGGACGGCCTCGCGCTGCCGCCCGCGGACGAGGGCGACGCGATCACGTGGAACACCGAGGGGACCTGGGCGCTCTACCACTCGGCCGACCGCATGTACTCCTCCAAGCAGGCGCCGTTCCTGGTCACCGAGACGAACGCGCAGGCCATCGGCGAGCCGTGGCGCAACGAGCCGGCCTACGAAGGGCAGTGGCGGCAGGCCGCATGGGCGCTGATCTCGCGCGGCGCGTCGATGATCGAGTACTGGCAGTGGCACACCCTCCACTTCGGCGCCGAGACGTACTGGGGCGGGGTCCTCCCCCACAGCCTCCGGCCGGGCCGGGTCTACCGCGAGCTGGCGCGGATCGGCGCGGAGCTGCGCCGAGCCGGCGCGGCCCTCGACGGTCTGGTGCCGGGGGCCGACGCGGCGATCCTGTACTCGAAGCGGAGCGAATGGGCGCTGGCGGCGCAGCCGCAGATCGCGAAGGACGACGGCGGAGCCGACCCGCGCTCGTTCGAGTCGATCCTCGGCCCGTTCTACCGGGGCGCGTTCGACGCCGGACTCCAGACACGCATCCTCCACACCGGACAGATGGGCGATCCGGTCGCCGCGGCGGCCGAGTACCCGGTGCTGGTGGCCGCGGGCCTGTATGCGGAGGACGACGACCTGCTCGACCGGCTCGCCGCCTACGCGGCCGCGGGCGGGCACCTGGTCGTGGGGCCGCGCACCGGGTACGGCGACGAAGAGGCCCGGGCGCGCCTGGAGGTCAAGCCCGCGCGGCTCCACGAGGCCGCCGGAGTCTGGTACGAGGAGTTCGCGAACCTCACCGGCGAGGTCGCGGTGCGGTCTGCGGACGGTTCGCCGCTGGCGCTGGACGCCGATGCGGCGGCCGTGAAGTGGGCCGACGGCCTGTACGTGGAAGGCGCGCAGGCCCTGGCCGAGTACGCGCACCCGCATTACGGCCGGTTCGCGGCGGCGTCCACGAAGGAGCACGGCGAGGGCCGGGTCACCTATGTGGGGACGATTCCCAACGCGGCCTTCGGGAAGGCGCTCTTCGAGTGGATCGCCCCGGCGGACGCGTGGCGGCCGGCCCACCCGAGCCTCACGGTGACGAGCGGTGTGACGGGCGAGGGCGAGACCGCCCGCTTCGTGCACAACTGGTCCTGGGAGGCGACGGAGTTCGCGCTGCCCGCGGCGGCCCGCGACCTCCTGGACGACACCCGGTACGAGCCGGGCGAGGCCCTGCGGCTGGGCCCGTGGGACGTGAAGGTCCTGATCGAGTCCTGAACGGGGGGAGCCGTGCGCCGATCGCCTCGGGGCGGTCGGCGCACGGCTCGAGTTCAGCCGGCCTGGAGCGCCCGTGCGGTGGCGGTGCCCTCGATCCCCGTGACGGGCCCTTCGTAGAGCACGCGACCGCCGTGCCTGCCGGCGCCGGGGCCGAGGTCGACCACCCAGTCGGCGCGGCGGATCACGTCGAGGTTGTGCTCGATGACGACCACGGTGTGCCCGTGCTCGACCAGCTGGTCGAGCACCGCCACCAGCGTGTCGATGTCGCGCAGGTGCAGGCCGGTGGTCGGTTCGTCGAAGACGTACAGCGACGGCTCGGTCGCCTCCCGCAGCTCCTTCGCGATCTTGACCCGCTGGCACTCCCCGCCCGACAGCGTGCTGAGCGGCTGGCCGAGACGCAGGTAGCCGAGGCCGACGCGGTCGAGGCCGTGCAGCGCCTTCCGGATGGCGGGGTCCGGCAGCCGGTGGATCGCCTCGGCGATGGTCAGGTCGTCCACGTCGGCGATGGTGAGGCCCTCGACCCGGTGCCGCAGCGCCGCCTCGGTGAACCGGCGCCCTTCGCAGGTGGGGCACACGGTCTCCTGGCCGTCCATGAACGCCAGGTCGGTGTAGCGCACGCCGAGACCGCCGCAGTCGGGGCAGCCGCCTTCGGAGTTGGCGCTGAAGTACTTGGCGGGCAGGCCGCTCGCCTTCGCGAAGAGCTTGCGGACCGGCGCGGCGATCCCGGTGTAGGTGATCGGCGTCGAGCGGCGGCTCCTGCCGATCGGCCGCTGGTCGACCACGATCGCGCCGTGCTGGTCCACCAGTTCGGCGGCCAGGCTCGACTTGCCCGAACCGGCCACGCCGGTGAACACGGTGAGCACGCCGGTCGGGAGGTCGACCGTGACCTGCTGCAGGTTGTTGCGGGAGGCGTCCTTCACGGTGACCGTGCCCGCGCCCTTCCGCGGGGCGGTGTTGGTCGGCGCCCGCTCGGTCAGGGCGCGCGCGGTCGGCGTGTCCGCTTGCCGCAAGCGGTCGAACGGCCCCTGGAACACCGCGCGTCCGCCCTCGGCGCCCGCTCCGGGCCCGATTTCGACGATCTGGTCGGCGACCGCCATCACGGCGGGGTCGTGCTCGACCACGAGGACGGTGTTCCCCTTGTCGCGCAGGCGCTTGAGGAGGTCGGTCATGGCGTCGACGTCGTGCGGGTGGAGCCCGACCGTGGGCTCGTCGAACACGTACAGCATCTCGACGAGGCTGCTGCCGAGGTGCTTGACGGTCTTCACCCGCTGCGACTCACCGCCCGAGAGGGTGGTGGTCGCACGGCCGAGGTGCAGGTAGCCCAGGCCGATCTCGGTCATCGCCCGCAGCCGTTCCACGAGGGCCTCCACGACGGGCGCCACCTCGGGCTCGCGCACGGCCGCTATGTGCTCGGCGAGTTCGGTGATCTCCAGGCGCGCCATCTCGCCGATGGTGCGGCCCTGGAGGCGGACGGCGCGGGCCTCGGCGTTGAGGCGGTCGCCCTCGCACTCCGGGCAGGGGCCCGAACGCGTGAACCGGGCGATGGCCTCCTGCTTGCGGTCGGAGAGGTCGTCCGAGGTGCGCAGGTAGATCCGCTCGAACCGCTCGACGAGGCCCTCGTAGTCGGCGGGCGGCTTCGTGCCGAGCCGGGCGGCCTCATCGCCGCCGTAGAGCAGCGCCCGGCGCTCGCTCGCCGTCCAGTCCTTGAGCGGGGTGTCGACCGAGAACGCGCCGATGTCGGCGTATTTGCCGTACCAGTACCCGCCGTCGCCGAAGCCCGGCAGCAGGATCGCCCCCTCGCGCAGCGACCGGTCGAGGTCGAGGAAGCGGTCGACGTCGGGCTCGACCGTTTCGCCGAGTCCCGAGCAGGTGGGGCACATGCCCGCGGGGTCGTTGAAGGAGAACCGGTTCGACTCGCCGAGGTGCGGCGTGCCGACGCGGGAGTACAGCAGCCGCAGGTAGGTCCACGTGTCGGTGATGGTGCCGACGGTGGAGCGGGCGTTGCCGCCGATGCGGCGCTGGTCGATCACGACCACGGGCGACAGCCCCGACAGCTCGTCGGCCTCGGGCCGCGTCCATTTCGGAAGCCGGTTGCGGACGAAGGGCGGGTAGGTCTCGTTGAGCTGGTGGCCGGCCTCGGCGGCGATCGTGTCGAAGACCAGCGACGACTTGCCGGACCCGGACACGCCCGCGAACACGGTCAGGCTGCCGCGCGGGACGTCGAGGTCCACCGACCGCAGGTTGTGCGACCGGGCGCCGCGGATTCGGATCATTCGTTCGTGCATCGTTCCGGCGTTCATGGCATCGGCGTTCATGGCTCTGACGCTATGCGCAGATGCGGCCGGTTCCCGACCGCGATTCGCGGCAGACTGGAGCCATGTCGGATGTCACCGGGCGCATGCTGTCGCTGCTGGCCACGCTCCAGACCGGGCGCTCGTTCAGCGGTGAGGAGCTGGCGACGCGCCTCGGCGTCAGCCCCCGCACGCTGCGGCGCGACATCGACCGCCTGCGCGGTCACGGCTACCCCGTCGAGACGCGGCCGGGCCCCGGAGGCCACTACCGGCTCACGGCGGGCAGGACGATGCCGCCGCTCATGCTCGAGGACGACGAGGCCGTCGCGATGCTGCTCGGCCTGGCTTCCCTGGCGACCAAGGGCAGCGCCGACGAAGGGAGCCTCGACGAGGCGGCCACGCGCGCCTACGGGAAGCTCGAGCAGTTCCTGCCCAAGCGCCTGCGGCCGCGCATCGCGCGGCTGCGCACCAGCCTGGAGACCGGCGCCACGGCGGCGCCGAGCACCAGCGCCGAGCACCTGGGCCTGCTCGCGGACGCCATCGGGAGCCGGCAGGTCGTCGCCTTCGAGTACGAGCGCAAGGACGGCGCGGTCGCGACGAGGCGGGTCGAACCCCACCGGCAGGCCCATCACCTGGAGCGCTGGTACCTGCTCGGCTGGGACCTCGACCGGGGCGACTGGCGGGTCTACCGGGTCGACCGCATCAGCGGCCTGCGCGTCTCGACCGCGCGCTTCGAGCCGAGGCCCGCACCCGCCGACACCGCCATCGGCTACCTCGCGAGCGGCATCAACCGGACCCGCGAACCGGTGGTGATCACGGTCGACGCTCCGGCGGGCGCCGTCGCCGACGCGTTCCGGCACGACGATGCCGAGGTGGTGCCGTTGACGGAGCGGCGCACCCGGGTCCGCCTGTGGCTGGACTCGTGGGAGTGGCCGCTGCCGGCGCTCGCGTTCCTGGACGCGGATTTCACCGTCGAGGCGCCGGAGCGGTTCCTGGAGGGGCTCAAGGGGTTCGGCGAGCGGCTGGCCCGAGCGGCGGAGCGCGACGGCCGTTGAGCGATCCGGCGCCGGGCGCCGCGCCCGGATCGGCCGTGGATCCGGGCGCGGCCGCGGTCAGTCTTCGAGGGCCGCCAGTTCCAGGGCGGCGACCGCGTCCGTGTCGTTCGTGATGTCGATGGCGGCGATCCTGCCGTCGACGACGGTGAAGGCCAGGACCGAGCGGGGGCTGCCGCCCGGGGCCCACATGGCGCCGGCCGTGCCGTCCACCATGACCGCGACCGCCTGCCGCGCCCGGCCGTTGAACAGCGCCGCCACGGCCTTCGCGCCGATGACCTCGCGGCCGGAGAACCCGGTCGCCACCGCCTCCTCGTCGGCGACCACGACGATGTCGGGGTCGAGCACGGCGAGCAGGTCCTCGAAGCGGCCTTCGCGCGCCGCGGCGAGGAAGGCGTCGACCACGTGCCGCTGACGCCGCACGTCCGGCGCGGGCCTGCCCGAGCGGACGCGGCGGCGGGCACGGCTCGCGAGCTGGCGCGCGGCCTCGGGGGTGCGGTCGAGGATCGGGGCGATGCGGTCGAAGGGGACGCCGAACAGGTCGTGGAGCACGAACGCGAGGCGCTCGGCGGGTCCGAGCGAATCGAGGACCACTTGCAGGGCGAGGCCGACCGAGTCGGCGCTGACGGCGGCGGATTCCGGGTCGTCCGGGCTCGACGCGGGGACCGGCGGGTCGGCGTCGAGCGCGTCCTCGCGGCGGGTGCGGCGCGA
The DNA here is from genome assembly GCF_019710475.1 of Glycomyces sp. TRM65418. GTDB lineage: Bacteria > Actinomycetota > Actinomycetes > Mycobacteriales > Micromonosporaceae > Glycomyces. Next base: position 74,984 of record NZ_JAJFAX010000010.1, read on the forward strand.
GCGCAGCAGGTTGAGGCAGATGCGCGCGACGACCGTGGTGAGCCAGCCGCGGAGGTTCTCGACCTCGGCGGTGTCGGCGCGGGCGAAGCGCATCCACGCCTCCTGGACGGCGTCGTCGGCCTCGCCGGTGCTGCCGAGCATCCGGAACGCGACGGCGTGCAGGTGCTCGCGGTGCTCCTCGAAGCGCTGCACCGAGCGGTCGTCATGCACCGCTGCCGCCGCGGAACCGCTGCAAGAGGATCTGGAGCCGCTGGGACTGCAGGCCCGGGCGCAGACGGCCGTCCCGGTTCAGGGTGGCCAGTCCGTGGATCGCGGCCCAGCCGGTCTCGGTGAGCGTCTCCGGATCCTGGCCCTCTCCCGCCAGCGGGGCGAAGACCGCGTACAGGGACGCGAACCCGGCTTTCAGCGGTTCGAGCGCCTCGTCGCCGAACTGCAGCCCTTCGGCCAAGGTGAACATCGCCTCGAACACCGCCGGCTTGGCCGCTGCGAAGTCGAGATAGGCCTGCGCCATGGCCTCCAGCTCCCCGCCGTCCTCCGCGCTCGTCCTGGCCCGCTCCATCGACTCGGCCAGCTCCTCGAAGCCCTCCAGGGCGACCGCGTCCACGATCGCGCCCCGCCCGGCGAAGTGCCCGTAGAGGACCGGCTGGCTGTACTCGATGCGGTCCGCCAGCTTGCGGATCGTCACCGAGTCCCAGCCCTCGGCCTCGGCCATCTCCCGGGCCGCACTGACGATGAGCGAGGCCCGTCGGGCGCGTTCGCGTTCCCGCCGCTGCTGTGTAGCCATGAGCTGATCCTAGCACCGCTAGACTTCCGAGCGTCACTATGCTAGCTTCGTTGCCGTACCTAGCAACGTTAGATTTTCTAGCTTCAATAAGGAGCCTTCGTGGCACGTCGCATCATCGCCAACGTCTGCACCGTCGTCATCGCCCTCGGCATCATGTACATCGGCGCGTCCTTTCTCATCGCCCCCGAGACCTCCGCTTCGACCTTCGGCTTCACGGCGTGGCCCCAAGGAGCCGCGGCCGACTTCCTGACCGTCAAGGGCGTCCGCGACGTCGTCTCGGGGATCGTCCCGCTGACACTGCTCGCCCTCGGCCAGCGACGGGCGCTCGGCTGGGTGCTGCTGTGCGAAGCGCTCATCCCGGTGGGCGACGGCACCCTGGTCCTCCTCCACGGCGGCAGCGCCGCCGCGGCGATCGGCGTGCACTACGCCACCGCCGCGTTCGTGATCGTCACGGGCGTCCTCCAGCTCCAGGTCGCCCGCCGCGCCGAGCGCCGATAATCGTTTGCGCGGGGTCTCACCGGCCGGGACACTCGGCCGGTGACTGTGATTCGACGAGAGGTCGAGGGCGACGCGCCCCTCATCCATGCCCTCCACGACGCCGCCTTCGCGACGGCCCCTCACGCCTCGGGCACCGAGGCCGCCATCGTGGACGCGCTGCGGGACGGCGAGGACTGGGTGCCCCAGTTGTCGCTGGTGGCCGAGATCGACGGCGAGCCCGTGGGGCACGCGGTGTGCTCCTACGGCCGGCTGGGCGACGAGCGGATCCTCGGACTCGGCCCGATCGGGGTCGATCCGGCGCTGCACGGCAAGGGCATCGGCTCGGCGCTCATGCACGCCGCGATCGCGGCGGCGGACGCGAGGGACGAGCCGATGATCATCCTCCTCGGCGACCCCGACTATTACCGCCGATTCGGGTTCGAACCGGCGTCGCGCTACGGCATCGAGCCGCAGGAGCCGGACTGGGCGCCCGCCTTCCAGGTCCGCCGCCTCGCCACCTGGCGCGAGGACCTGCGCGGACGCTACGTCTACTCCCCCGGGTTCGACGCCCGGAACTGAGCGGGCGCGACTGCGGCGCGACCCGGAGGTCGCCCCCGTTGTCCCGAACGATCGAAAAACGTAGCGTGAGCGGGGACCGCTCCTCGGGCGCCGACGTACGACGACCTCGCCGCAGCCTTGGCGTCGTTCGCTGAAAACGGCTGAGCGCGACGGCGTCAGCCCGCGACCGCGACCGGTTCGGGCTCGGCGGGCCCGGGCAGGTCGCGCATGTTCCGCAGCGGCGAGAGGAAGACCGGCAGGAACGACAGGCAGACCCCCGCCGCGGCGATCCACAGCGTCGTCCTCGCCCCCAGGAACTCCCCGAGCACGCCGCCGAGGAGGGCCCCGACCGCGCTGAGGCCCCAGGCCAGGAATCGGACCGTGGCGTTCATGCGGCCGAGCAGCCGGTCGGGGGTCAGGCGCTGGCGGAAGCTCACCTGGTTCACGTTGTAGACGACCGAGCCGACGCCCACGATCCCCATGCCCAAGGCGCCCAGCCACAGTCGCCACCCCGGTTCGGCGGCGGGGAGGAGCAGCAGGCACGGGGACGTCACGAACGTGGAGATCCAGATGGCCCGGCCCTCCCCCAGCCGGGCGGTGGCCGGGCCGGACAGGAACGCGCCGGCGAGGCCGCCGACGCCGAACACGCCGAAGAACAGGCCGATCTGCCCGGGCGTCATGCCCAGGTCGCGGGGCAGGAAGACGACGATCATCGCCATGAACGCCCCCATCCAGAGGTTCCACCAGCTGGTGCAAGCCACGATGGACGCCAGGAGGCGGTTGCCGAAGACGAAGGCCAGCCCCTCCTTGATCTCGGTGGCGATCCGGGCGTCGTGGGCGACTCGCGGCTTCGCTTCACGGCGGCGGATGCGGACGAGGAAGAGGGCCGAGGCGCCCATGGCGACCGCGTCGAAGGCGATCGCCACCGGCGCCGTGAGCCATTCGATGAGCTGACCGGCGAGCACGGGGCCGCCGAGGTGCGCGGTGGAGCGCACGGTCTCGAGCTTCGCGTTGCCCTCCACCAGCTTCGCGCGGCCGACCAGGTGCGGCAGGTAGCTCTGGTAGGAGACGTCGAAGAAGACGGTGCAGACGCCGACGGTCAAGGCGACGGCGTACAGGTGCCCGATGGTGAGGGCGTCGGCCCACCAGGCGACGGGAACGGTGAACAGGACGGCCGCACGCACGACGTCGCTGACGATGAGGACGCGCCGGCGGCGCATCCGGTCGATCCACGCGCCCGCGGGCAGGCCGATGAGCAGGAACGCGAGCATGGTCATGGCCGACAGGAGGCCGACCTGGAATTCGCTCGCGCCGAGGGCGAGGACGGCCGCGAGCGGGAGCGCGAGAGTGGTGATCTGGAAGCCGAACTGGGAGACCGTGGTGGAGAGGAAGAGGCCGCGGAAGTCGTGGTCGCGCAGGAGCCCGAGGCGGTCCCTCCGCTCGGGCGGGTCGGGGTTCGGTTCACCGAGGGAGATCATGCGATTGAGTATTCCCAATCGATTGGGAAGTGTCAATCGCATTTGCCGCTAGGATGATCACGTGGCAGTAGAGCGCAGCGCAGAGGGATTCAAGGACGATCGGCCGGTGGCGACCGAGGCCGAGGCGAAGGCCGTGGCCTCGGCGGTGCGCCTGCGGATTCTGCGCCTGTGCCTCGACAGCCCGTTGACGAACAAGGAGATCGCGCAGCGGCTCGGCGCGAACCCGGCCACGGTACTGCACCACGTGCGCAAACTCGTGGACACGGGTTTCCTCGCGCCGCAGGGGGAACGAGTCGGAGCGCGCGGGGCGCGCGAGATTCCCTACCTGGCGACGCGGAAGTCCTGGGCGCTGCAGCTCGGGGACGAGTTCCGCTCGGACCTCTCCGTCGCGATGCTGGAGGTCTTCCGCACCGAGGTCGCGCAGGTCCCCGATCCGGCGCAGGTGAACACCGGCAGGCTCGGGCTGCGGTTGAACGCCGAGCAGTACCGTGAGCTCAGTCGGCGGTTCAAGGACCTGTTCGACGAACTGGAGCAGTGGCAGCCCGGCCCGGGAGCGGAGCCGTATTCGCTGTTCGTGGCGATCCACCCCGACGCCGGCCGGCAGTGATCCGGCGAGGCTCCCACCGGATCGCCGGACTGTTCCGGCGGCGGACTGCGCATCGGACGCCCGTGACCCGGCCTCGGTGATGACGCGCGGGCATGACACTCCCGGTCGGACCGTCCTCACGAGCGGGGCGCGCGAAAAGACGGGGGCGGGGACCCCTCAGACCCCGCCCCCGTCGCTCCCTCATTCATTCCAGTGAAGACTCATGTCCGGCGACGACTCACCTGCGGTCGAGCATCGCCTGGACCTTCGCCCGGACCTCGGGGGTGTCGAGGCCCCGGATCATCAGGGTGGTACGGCGGCGCAGCACGTCGTCGACGGTCTCGGCCCACTCGCGGTCGCGCGCGTAGACCACCTGCGCCCAGATCTCCGGCGCGTCCGGGTGGACCCGCTCGGCCAGCTCCGGGTGCTCCCCCGCGAGGCGGGTGATGTCGAACGCGATCGAGCCGTAGTGCGTCGCCAGGTGCTTCGCGGTGTCCTCGCCGAGGTTCGGCAGCGGCGCGCCGCCGTCCGAGAGCAGCCGGTGCTCCACGGCGTGCGGGTTCGCGATGCCCGGCAGCGGCAGCCGGTGCGGCAGGTTCCGCATCGGCTCCATCTCGGACCCGAGCGAGTGGCCCGGCAGCTCCGAGAGCTTCTTCATCACGGTCCGTCCGATGTGGCGGAACGTGGTCCACTTGCCGCCGGCCACCGACAGCATCCCGCCGCGGCCCTCGGTCACCACCGTCTCGCGCTTGGCCTTCGCCGTGCTCTCCGGACCGCCCGGCAGCACCCGCAGGCCCGCGAACGCGTACGTGATCAGTTCGGGCTTGAGCTGCTCGGAGCGCACCGACAGGCTCGCCTCGTCGAGGATCTGCTCGAAGTCGGCCTTGGTCGGCGTGACGCGGCCCGGGTCGCCTTCGTAGACCTCGTCGGTGGTGCCCAGCAGGAGCATGTCCTCCCACGGCAGCGCGAACGTGATGCGGTACTTGTCGACCGGCGTCGCCAGGGCGGCCTTCCAGTCGGCGGTGCGCTTGAGCACCAGGTGCGCGCCCTTGGAGAGCCGGATGGACGGGTCCGCGCCGGCGTTCTCCATGCGCCGCAGGTGGTCGACCCACGGGCCGGTCGCGTTGAGGACGACGTGGGCGTCCACGCCGAACTCGGTGCCGTCGATCTTGTCGCGCAGGTCGGCGCCGCTGACGCGGCCGCCGGTGAAGCGCAGGCCGGTGACCTCGGCGTAGTTGAGCACGGCCGCGCCGGCGTCGGCCGCGGCGCGGGTGGTCATGAGCGCCATGCGGGCGTCGTTCATCTGGCTGTCGCCGTAGACGGCGACCGCTTTGAGGTCCTTGGTCCGCAGCTCCGGCACGGCCTCGCGGGCCTTGGCGGGGCTGAGCAGGTGGCCGACGCCGTCGCCGAAGGCCGAGAGCGCGGAGTAGGCGAAGACGCCCGCGCCGAGCTTCGCGGCCCCGTGCGGCCCTCCCTTGTAGACGGGGAGGTAGAAGGTGAGCGGGCGCGACAGGTGGGGCGCGACCTGGCGGGTGAGGGCGCGGCGTTCGAAGTGGTTCTCCGCGACGAGTTTGACCGCGCCGGTCTGGAGGTAGCGCAGTCCGCCGTGGAGGAGCTTGGACGAGGCCGAGGAGGTCGAGCCGGCGAAGTCGCCGGCGTCCACGAGGGCCGCCCGCAGCCCCGACTGCGCGGCATGCCAGGCCGTGGAGAGGCCCAGGATGCCGCCGCCGATCACGAGCAGGTCGAACGTGGCGTTCGTCAGCTGCTCGCGCTGTTCGGCTCGGCTCACCCGCTCGGTGAAGCAGAAGGCGCCGGTCGGGTCCGTCCCGGTTGCGGACGGGTGCTGCAAGGTGGTCATCGCGGTGCTCCTACTCTTCGATCCAGCCCATGGTCCGCTGCACGGCCTTGAGCCAGTTCTGGTATTCCCGGTCGCGGACCTCGGGGTCCATGTCGGGCGTCCATTCGGCGGCCCTGCGCCAGTTGGCGCGCAGGTCCTCGACGCTGTCCCAGAAGCCGACGGCGAGGCCGGCGGCGTAGGCGGCGCCGAGGCACGTGGTCTCGGCGACCATGGGTCGCACGACGGGCGCGTCGAGCACGTCGGCGAGGAACTGCATGAGGAGGTTGTTGGAGGTCATGCCGCCGTCGACCTTGAGGGTGAGGAGGTCGTCGCCGGAGTCCTTGATCATGGCGTCGCTGATCTCGCGGGTCTGCCAGGCGGTGGCCTCGAGGACGGCGCGGGCGATGTGGGCCTTGGTGACGTACCGGGTGAGGCCGGCGATGACGCCGCGGGCGTCGGAGCGCCAGTAGGGCGCGAAGAGCCCGGAGAAGGCCGGTACGAAGTAGGCGCCGCCGTTGTCCTCCACGGTCATCGCGAGCGTCTCGATCTCGGCGGCGGTCTTGATGAGTCCCATCTGGTCGCGCATCCACTGGACGAGCGAGCCGGTGACGGCGATCGAGCCTTCGAGGGCGTAGACCGGGTCCTGCTCGCCGATGCGGTAGCCGACGGTGGTGATCAGGCCGGACTCGGAGTGGATGAGCTTCTCACCGGTGTTCATGAGCATGAACGTGCCGGTGCCGTAAGTGGACTTGGCCTCGCCGATGCTGAAGCAGGTCTGCCCGAAGAGGGCGGCCTGCTGGTCGCCGAGCGCGGAGGCCACGGGCACGCCCGCGAGGAGGCCGCCCATGGGGCCGCCGGTGACGGTGCCGTAGACCTCGGAGGAGGAGCGGATCTCGGGGAGCACCTGCATGGGCACGCCCATCTCGGCGGCGATCTCGGGGTTCCACTGGAGGTCGTCGAGGTTCATCAGGAGGGTGCGCGAGGCGTTGGTGACGTCGGTGACGTGCACGCCGCCGTTGACGCCGCCGGTGAGGTTCCAGATGACCCAGGAGTCCATGGTTCCGAACAGGAGGTCGCCCGCCTCGGCGCGTTCTCGCAGGCCGGGGACGTTGTCGAGGAGCCAGGCGATCTTGGGCCCGGCGAAGTACGCGGCGAGCGGGAGGCCGGTCTGGCGGCGGAAGCGGTCCTGGCCGATGTCGCCGCCGAGTTCCCGGACCTTGACGTCGGTGCGGGTGTCCTGCCAGACGATGGCGTTGTGGACGGGCTTGCCGGTGTGCTTGTCCCACAGCATGGTGGTCTCGCGCTGGTTGGTGATGCCGATGGCGAGGATGTCCTCGCGGGAGGCGCCGGCCTTGACCATCGCCCCGGCGACGACGTCCTGGACGTTCTTCCAGATCTCGGCGGCGTCGTGCTCCACCCAGCCGGGCTTGGGGAAGATCTGGGCGTGCTCTTTCTGGTCGACGGAGACGATGCGGCCGTCGCGGTCGAAGATGATGCACCGGGAGGAGGTGGTGCCCTGGTCGATGGCGGCGATGAAGGGGCCTGCGTGCGAGTCGGTCATGGTGCGCTCCAGAACGTCGTTGTCGTGGTGGACTGCCGGGAAGGCGGATACGTCGATTGTGTGCCCATGGCTATGCGAAGGCAACGTTGTAGAGGCCGGCGGCGAGGGCGGCGCCGACGAGCGGGCCGATCACGGGGATCCACGCGTAGCCCCAGTCGGAGCGGCCTTTGCCCTTGAGGGGCAGGAGGGCGTGGACGATGCGCGGCCCGAGGTCGCGGGCCGGGTTGATGGCGTAGCCGGTGGGGCCGCCGAGCGAGAGACCGATCGCCACGACGACGAGGGCGGTGATGAGGACGCCGAGGGTGCCCAGGCCGTTGCCTTCGTCGTTGAGCCCCTGGGTGAGGATCGCGATGACGAGGACGAAGGTGCCGATGATCTCGGTGGTGAGGTTCTGAGCGGTGTTGCGGATCTCGGGGCCGGTGGAGAAGACGCCCAGCACGGGGCCGGCCTTGGCGTCCTTGGCGCCTTCGACGGCGTCGGGCTGGGCCGCGAGGTCGGCCATGTGGGTCTGGAACTGGCCGTAGTAGGCGAGCCAGGCGAGGGTGGCGCCGAGCATCGCGCCGACCAGTTCGGAGGCGAAGTAGAGGGGGACCTGGGACCACGGGGTGGCGCCCTCGATGGCGAGGCCGAGGGTGACGGCGGGGTTGAGGTGGGCGCCGGAGACGCCGGCGGCGATGTACGCGCCGGTGAGGACGGCGAAGCCCCACCCGAAGGTGATGGCCAGCCAGCCGGCGCCCTGCGCCTTGGATTTCTTGAGGGTGACGGCGGCGACCACGCCGGCGCCGAGGAGGATCAGCATCGCGGTCCCGACGACCTCGCCGATGATGATGTCTGCGTTGGACACACCGACTCCTTTGTCTGCGTCCGAGGCCGGGGCCTGGGCTCCAGCCTCGTGGGAAGGGCTTGTTCGACTCGGCGGGCCTCCCGAACGCTCAAATCGTCGAGTGTTCGACAATGCCGACCGATGTACGAAAAGTGTTCTCCTTAGTTACCGGCGCGTCAATACATATGTGATGACCGTCACATAGGTCCTGATGGAACATGCGAAACAGCTGCAAGACAGGCATACCAGGACCACAGGAGATCCGCAGGGAAGTGATGAAAAGGACGAACCGTTAGAAGGGTTTGGCCCCGAGATCGCGGGAGACCGAGCGCGCGGTGTCGCGGACGGCCGCGATGAGCTCGGCCCGCAGCTCGCCGTCCCGGCAGACCCGCTCGACCGCACCGGTAATGCCGACCGACCCGACCGCCATGCGGCGGCGGTCGTAGATCGGGGCCGCCACCGAGGCCACCCCGTCGAGGGTCTCCTCGTTGTCGACGGCGTAGCCCTGGGCGCGCGTCAGCTCCAGGATCCGCTCGACGTCGTCGAGATCGCTGATCGTGCGGGACGTGAACGGCTCGCGCTTGGCGTCGACGAGTTCGGCGTGGGCCACCGGGTCGGTGGCGGCGAGGACCTTGCCGAGGGCCGTGGAGTGCAGCGGCTGCATCGCGCCGACCTCCAGCACCTGGCGGCTGTCGTCGGGACGGAAGACGTGGTGGACGATGAGGACGCCATGCTGGTGGAGCACCCCCAGGTAGACGGCCTCGCCGGAGGAGCGGGCGAGGTCGTCCGTCCACACCAGCGCGCGGGCGCGCAGTTCGTGGACGTCGAGGTAGGTGGTGCCCAGGCGCAGGAGTTCGGCGCCGAGCTGGTAGCGGCCCGAGCCGGGGTCCTGCTCGACGAAGCCCTCGTGCTGGAGGGTGCGCAGGATGCCGTGGGCGGTGGCCTTCGCGAGGCCGAGCGCCGAGGCGATGTCGGACAGGCCGAGGCGCCGCTCGCCGCCCGCGAGCAGCCGCAGCATCGCCGCGGCGCGCTCCAGCGACTGGATGTTCTTGGCCATCCGAGCGCCTCCGTTCCATCGGGTCCCACCCGGCGGACCTGACCGCCGCGCCGCACTCGGCGAATGTCGTTCACGGCTCGCCGGCCGTGTTCGCGGCCGACGGGCTCCGCCGAGAACCGTGCCGGTGCACGGCTCGCGAGCGTCGCCGAGAACTGTGCCCATGCACGGCTCGCGAGCGTCGCCGAGAGCGAGGTCCATCTTAACGTTGCCACGTTCGACAATGCTAAACGCCATCGGTTCTTGCCGACCAGCGGTGAGCGGCGTCCCGACGAGCCGGGGCACGGGAACGGCGGCGGGCCCTGTCGGGCCCGCCGCCGTTCGCGGGATCAGTGGCCGTAGCGGCTCTTGATGTGGCGCCACCAGTCCCGGAGCATCCAGTGGTCGAATTCGGTGATAGTGGACGAGGAGCCCGCCTTCATGATGAAGCAGCACTGGCCCGTCGGCGTCCAGTCGTAGAAGTCGTCCAGGCCGAAGGTGTGGCCGACCTCGTGGAGGTAGATCGTGACCTGAGCGGAGTTCAGCGAGTTCACGAAGTACTCCTGGCCCATGCGCTGGCCCCAGTCGCCGCCGGCCCCGCCGCCCATGCCCTGGGTGAGCCACAGGCTCTGGTCGTAGTGGTGGTCGTAGCCGCCCGGGCAGTGGGGGTAGTTCCCGTCCTGGTGGAAGAACCGTCCGCAGTCCTCGCTGCACTGCGGCGCGTCCTCGCGGATGTCCCCGATGTAGACGTCGACCGAGTCGTCGTTCCACTGCAGGAGGCTGCGGTCGTAGGCGGCCCAGCCGACCACGTTCACGTCGATCTCCTGGAACGGCCAGTCGTTCCAGCCGGCCATCTGGCCGAACCAGAGGTCGTACTGCTGCTGGAGCTTCGCCTCGATCGCGTCGCGGGTCTGGGCGCTCACACTGTTGCGCGAATCCCATCGGACGCAGTAGTTGACCGTGCCGCCGGTGGCCATGACCTGGTCCCAGCCGTAGTTGCGGAAGTTCGGCGGGTAGGTGTCCTCGACGTGGTCCCAGACCTCGTTCAGCGGCTGCACGAGGTGCGCGGGCGGGTTCCACTCGTTCTGGTCCGGCCCGCCGGTGGGCGTCTCGGTCGGCGACGCGGTGACGTTCGCGGGCGGGTCGGACGGCGCCGGTCCCGTGTCGCCGGTGCAACGCTCGCCGTTGAGCCAGAACGCCTTCGGCGCCGAGTCGGCGGTTCCCGAAGCGGTGCCGGTGAAGCCGAAGGTCACCGTAGCGTCGGTCGAGAGCCGCCGGTTGTGGTCGACGCCGGTCGCGCTGACGCGCGTGCCCGACTGCGTCGCCTCGGTGTTCCACGCGTTGCCGAGCCGCCGGCCGTCGGTGAAGTCCCATTCGAGCTTCCACGGATCCAGGGGCGTGTCGCCGAGGTTGGTGATCGCCACTTCGGCGTTGAAGCCGCCGGGCCACTGCGCGGTGATCTGGTAGTCCACGTCGCATCCGGTGATGGCGGCCGAGGCCGTCATCACGGTGAACGCCGTCGCGCCCGCACCGACGACCGCCGCCGCCGCGGCGGCGATCGCGGCGCGCAGGCGCCTTCGCCTACTGGGGAGTGCCGGTCCCATTCGCGTTCCCATCCGCGACGGCCGGGGCGGCCCGGCCGGTCGCTGTGTCGGATAATGTTGGCCCGGCTCGACGCCGGGCGATTCGACCGGAACGTCCTGTTCACGGTCACACGGACAGGCTATATCGAGGGGTTTCTATGCACAATGCTCCGGTGGGTTTCCGAAGACTGGACGAGCGGTTCACCGTCGCCGGGGACGACTACCTCGAATGCCTCTTCTCGGGAGGCCGCTGGACCGAGGGTCCCGTGTACGTGCCCTCCGGGAAGTACCTGCTGTTCAGCGACATTCCGAACGACCGGATCATGCGCTGGGACGAGACCGACGGATCGGTGAGCGTCTTCCGCTCCCCCGCCGGATACGCCAACGGGCACACGCTCGACCGGCAGGGGCGCCTCGTCTCGTGCGAGCAGGGGGCGAGGCGGGTCGCCCGCACCGAACTGGACGGCTCGATCACGGTCCTCGCCGACCGCTGGCAGGGCAAACGGTTCAACAGCCCCAACGACGTCGTGGTCGCCCGCGACGGCTCCGTCTGGTTCACCGACCCGCCGTACGGGATCACCAGCGACTACGAGGGACACCGGGCGGAACCGGAGATCGACGGCTGCCACGTGTACCGCATCGACTCCTCGGACGCCGTCGATCGGGTCGCCGACGACTTCCAGCGTCCGAACGGACTCGCGTTCTCGCCTGACGAGCGCGTCCTCTACATCGCCGACACGCATCGCGGCCACATCCGCCGCTTCGATGTGGACGGCGGGAAGCTCACGGGAGGCGAGGTCTTCGCCGAGTCCCCCGGAGGAAGGTTCGACGGCCTCCGCGTCGACGCCCTCGGCCGCGTCTGGGCCGCCGCGGACGGGGTCCACTGCTTCCACCCCGACGGCGCGCACCTGGCGACCCTGCCGATCCCGCAGCCCGCCGTGTCGAACCTGGCCTTCGGCGGCCCGAAGCGGAACCGGCTGTTCATCACGGCGACGAACTCGGTGTACTCGATCATGCTGAACACGAACGGCGCCTGGCGGCTCTAGAGGGCGCCCGGCGCCAGGGTGCGCCGGTTCAGGCTCCGGACATGTTGCAGCAATGAAAACTTTCTTCACATCGTTGACAACACAAGAAGTGTTCCGTCATCCTGATCGGTACATCGAGGACCCGCGGTGCGCTCGTCACCGCAGCGCGCCCGGCGCCCGGAACCGAATGCGAGGACTTGCGCCCCATGAATCCCCATGCCCTGACGCGGCGGTGCCTCTCCGCCGCAGCCGCGCTGACGCTGTCGGCGGGAGCGCTGGCGGTCGCAGCACCAGGCGCGGCGGCCCAGGAGAACGACGTCGACACGCTGATGATCGCCACGAACCAGGAGGTCGACACCTTCAACCCGTTCAAGCGGCGGTTCACGATCACCTACGAGACCAGCATGATGACGTATGAGACGCTCGTGCGGATCGGGGCGGACGGTTACGAGCCCGTCCCGGGTCTGGCGACCGAGTGGACGGAGTCCGAGGACGGCCTGACCTGGACGTTCACCATCCGGGAGGGCAGCACCTGGTCGGACGGCGAACCGCTGACCGCCCAGGACGCGGCCTACACCTACAACCTGCTCATCGAGAACCAGGCGATCCACGACTGGAACATCGACTTCGCGGCGAACCTGGTGAGCGCCGAGGCCCCCGACGACACGACGTTCGTGCTCACGCTGGCCGAACCGGCCCCGGCCGAGGTGCTCTACCGGGAGGTGTACATCGTCCCCGAGCACGTCTGGTCCACCTACCCCGACCCGTCGGCGGACGACGCGAACCGGCTGCCGCTGGTCGGCTCGGGCCCGTTCCAGGTCACCGAGTACGAGACCGACGAGTTCATCCGGCTCGAGGCCAATGAGGACTACTGGGACGGCGCGCCCGGCTTCGACGAGGTGGTCTACGACTACTACGTGGAGACCGACGCGGCCGTGGCCGCCCTCGAGGCGGGCGAGGTCGACATCGTGGGCTCGGGCATGCAGGGCGGCCTCAACCCGGCGCAGATCGGGGCGCTCGAGTCCCAGGGGCACGTCACGACCAACGACGCGCAGGGCCGCCGGTACGTGTCGCTCACGCTCAACCACGGCACCGTCACGCAGGACGGCACGGAGTTCGGCGACGGGCACCCGGCGCTCAAGGACCCGGTGGTGCGCACGGCGATGCACACCGCGATCGACAAGCAGGCCCTCGTGGACACCGTCCTCGACGGCAGCGGGACCCCGGCGACCTCGCTGATCCCCTCGATCTTCGAGCAGTGGCACTGGGACGGCGGCGGCGAGCTCGTCGAGTTCGACATCGACGCGGCCAATCGGATGCTCGACGACGCCGGCTACGCGCGCGGCGACGACGGCATCCGGACCATGCCCGGGGGCGGGGAGCCGCTGCGCTTCCGGTTCTACCACCACGCCGACAACACCGCGTACGCCACCGTCGTGGAGTTCGTGACCGAGTGGTGGGCCGAGCTGGGCCTGGACATCGAGGCCGAGGCGATCGAGCAGGGCACCCTGAACGACCTGGCCTACCTGGGCGAGTTCGACATCGCCTTCTCCGGCTGGGGCGTGGGCCCGAACCCGACCGAGCAGCTGGGCATGCACACCTGCGCGGTCCTGCCGACCCTCACCGACGGCAGCGAGCGCTCCAGCGAGAACTCCTACTGCAACCCCGAGTACGACGCGCTCCACGAGCAGCAGAAGGTCGAGTCCGACCCGGCGGCGCGCGCCGAACTCGTGAAGCGGCAGCAGCAGCTGCTCTATGAGGACGCGCCGGTGATCTGGCTGTACTACCAGAACGTGCTGGAGGCCTACAACCACGACACGGTGACCGACATGCGCACGCAGCCGGCCGAGGGCGGCATGATCACCGGCCAGCAGGGCTTCACGTGGTCGTACTACACGGCGCGGCCCTCGAACACCGAGGAGGACGGCGGCGCGCCGGTCTGGGTGTGGGTCGCGGTGGCGGCGGCGGTCGTCGTCGCGGCGGCGGGCGCGATCGTGTTCGCGATGCGGCGCAAGCAGACGGCGGACGAACGCGAATGATCGACGGTTCGACGACCGCGGGCGGGTCCTCGGCCGAGGACCCGCCCGCGGGACGTCCCGGAGGACCTCGCCGAGGGAGTCGGCACGGCCGCGTCTCCAGCGGGTTCGGCTGGTATCTGTTCAAGCACGCCGGCGGGGCGGCCGTGTCGCTCCTGCTGGTGCTGTTCTCGTCGTTCTTCATCTTCCGGCTCATCGCCGGGGACCCGATCGACCAGCTCACGAAGGAGCGGCCGGTCTCGCCCGAGCAGCGCGAGGCCATGCGCGCCGAGCTCGGCCTCGACCGTCCGATGTGGCAGCAGTTCTGGGACTACATCGCCGGGACCCTCACCTTGGACCTCGGCGAGTCGTTCCAGTACCGCAGGCCGATCTTCGACCTCATCGTGGAGCGGCTCCCGGCCACGCTCCTGCTGTCGGGCACCGGCATGGTGCTCGCGGTGGCGCTCGGGTTCTGGATCGGAACGCGCTCGGGCTGGAAGCAGGGGAGCCGGTTCGACAAGGGGCAGGTCGCGACCGGGCTGCTGCTGTACTCGGCGCCCACGTTCTGGCTCGGGATGATCGTGATCCTGGTCTTCGCCCGATTCCTCGGGATCTTCCCCGTCAACGGGATGCGCTCGCCGAGCACCCCGCCGGACTTCTGGTCCCAGGCGGTCGACATCGGCCACCACCTGGTGCTGCCGGTGCTCACCTACACGGCCGTGGTCTACGCCGGGTACCTCATGATCATGCGGTCGTCCATCCTGGACGAGATCGGGAGCGACTACCTGACGACGGCCCGCGCCAAGGGCCTGCGCGACGACGAGGTGCGCCGCAGGCACGCCGTCCCGAACGCGCTGCTGCCGACCGTGACGCTGGTGTTCCTCGCCCTCGGCTCGGTCGTGAACGGCTCGATCGTCACCGAGGCGGTCTTCAGCTGGCCGGGCCTGGGCAGCCTGTTCGTGCAGTCGATCTTCTACCCGGACCGGCCGGTGCTCCAGGCCCTGTTCGTGCTGTTCTCCAGCTCCACCATCCTCGCGGTGCTGTGCGCCGAAATCCTGTACTGGTTCATCGATCCGAGAATTCGAAGGTCATGACGTCGACAACGGCCTCGCCACGGGCGCTCCACCTCTCGTCGAAGCGAGCGAGACGCAAATTGGCCCGGGCGCGCCGGCGCCGGTCCTTCGCGCGGTCCTGGACCGCGTACCGCAGCCAGCGCACCGGCATGGTCGGCCTGGTCCTCCTGGGCGCCATCGTGGTCCTCGCGATCGGCGCGCCGATCCTCATCGACGAGTCCCAGCTGAGCGTCACGCAGGCCACGGGCGGGCGCATGGAGCCGCCCAGCGCGGCGTACCCGCTCGGCACCGATGAGACGGGCCGGTCGATCCTGGCGCTCACGCTGTGGGGCTCGCGGCTGTCGCTGCTGATCGGCTTGACGGCGACGGTGGTGGCGATCCTCATCGGCACCGCGATCGGCGTGACGAGCGGCCACATCGGCGGCTGGTACGGGTGGATCGCGCTGCGGATCTCCGACTGGTTCATGGTGCTGCCGAGCCTGGTCGTGGCGATCGCGCTGCTGGCGGTGCTCGGCCGGAGCATGGCCACCACGATCACGGTGATCGCGCTGGTCTCGTGGTCGGGCACGACGCGCCTGGTGCGCGCGCAGACGCTGACGGTGCAGGCCCGGCCGTACCTGGAGCGCGCCCGCGCGCTCGGCGCGGGGCACTGGCACCAGATGACCAAGCACATTCTGCCCAACGTGCTGCCGCTGGTGCTCGCCAGCGCGACGTTGCTGGTGCCCTCGGCGATCCTCATGGAGTCGTCCCTGGCGTGGCTGGGGCTGGGCGACCCGAGCGTGGTGTCGTGGGGCTCGATCCTCAACCGCGCCTCCGACAACGGCGCGGTCTCGGCGCACGCGTGGTGGTACCTGCTGCCGCCGGGCCTGGCGATCCTGATCGTGGTGCTGGCGTTCATGATGTGCGGCCGGGCCCTGGAGGCCGTGTTCAATCCGAGGCTGCGAGGTGAGCGGTGACGCTCTTGGAGTTCCGGGACCTGCACGTGACCTACACCGGTTCGCGCGGGCGGCTCCCGGCCGTGCGGGGCGTGGACCTCACCGTGGACGCCGGGGAGACGCTCGGCATCGCCGGGGAGTCCGGCTGCGGGAAGTCGACCCTGGCGATGGCGGTGCTGCGGCTGCTGCCGAAGAGCGCGGAGGTGTCCGGGCGGATCCTGCTCGACGGGGAGGACCTGCTCGCGATGGGCTGGGGGCGGCTGCGCGCCGTGCGCTGGACCGGCGCGTCGATCGTGTTCCAGGGGGCGATGCACTCGCTCAACGCGGTGCAGCGCATCGGGCGGCAGGTGGCCGAACCCCTCCTCGTGCACGAGCGGACGACGCCGGCGAAGGCGGCGAGGCGCGCCGAGGAGCTGCTGGAGCGGGTGGGGCTGCCGCCGTCGCGGGCGCGGAGCTATCCGCACGAGCTGTCGGGGGGCCAGCGGCAGCGGGTGATGATCGCGATGGCGCTGGCGTGCGACCCGGGGCTCATCATCGCCGACGAGGCGACGACCGCGCTCGACGTGATGGTGCAGGCCCAAGTGCTGCAGCTGATCTCGGGACTGGTGGCCGAGAAGGGGGTGGGTCTGGTGATGATCAGCCACGACCTGTCGGTGCTGTCGGCGGTGTGCGACCGGGCCGCGGTGATGTACGCGGGGCGGATCGTGGAGCAGGGTCCGGCCCGCGAGGTGTTCGCGAACGCGCGGCACCCGTATTCGGCCGCGCTCGGGGCGGCGTTCCCGGCGATCGGCGACCTGGCCGCGCGCAAGCGCCCCGGGGGCCTGGCCGGGGATCCGCCGGATCCGTCGCGGCTGCCGCGGGGCTGCGCGTTCGCGCCGCGGTGCGCGGTCGCGGTGGAGCGCTGCGTCGACGAGTCGCCGGAGCTGCTGCCGGTGCCGACCGGCGGCTCCGCGGCGGACCCGGTGCGGACCAGTGCCTGCTTCGTCGCACAGGAAGGGGAACCTGTTGTCGCTCAACGATAGCGTGCTGTCGGCCCGGGACCTGCGGGTCGAGTTCGGGCTGCCGGGCGGGCGGGTCGCGCGGGCCGTCGACGGCGTGGACCTGGACGTGGCGCCGGGCGAGATCGTGGCGCTGGCGGGCGAGTCCGGCTGCGGCAAGACCACCTTGGCGCGGGCGCTGCTCGGTCTGGAGCGGGCCACGGGCGGGGCGATCGCGTTCGGCGGGGCGCCGCTGCGGTACTCGACGCGGGCGCTCAAGGCGTACCGGCGGCGGGTGCAGCTGGTGCTGCAGGACCCGTCGGGAGCGCTGAACCCGCGGCACACGGTCTACGACGCGGTCGCCGAGGGGCTGCGCATCCACGGGATCACCGACGACGAGCCGGGGCGGGTCGCGGAGGCGCTCTCGCGGGCGGGGCTGCGCCCGCCGGAGCAGTTCTTCCTCGCGTACCCGCACGAGCTCTCGGGCGGGCAGCGGCAGCGCGTGGTCATCGCCGGAGCGCTGGTGCTGCAGCCGAGCCTGCTCGTCGCGGACGAGCCGGTGGCGTCGCTGGACGCGTCGGTGCGCGGCGAGATCCTCTCGCTCCTGCTGCGCCTCAAGGAGGAGCAGGGCCTGGGGGCCCTGGTGATCACGCACGACCTGGGACTGGCGTGGAGCATCGCCGACCGGATCGCGATCATGTACCTGGGCCGGATCGTGGAGCAGGGCCCGGTCGAGCAGGTGCTCACCGCGCCGCGGCACCCGTACACGCGGGCGCTGGTGTCGGTGCTGCCGGATTCTCCCGTACCGGAGCCGGTCGTGCTCGCCGGGGAGCTGCCGGACGCGTCGGACATCCCGGGCGGGTGCCGGTTCCGGCCGCGCTGTCAGGAGGTCGCCTCCGGAGCGGCCGCGCCCGTCCTCCACCAGTGCGAAGGCGAGGATCCGGAGATCCTTGGGCCGGAGTCGAAGCCGCACGTGGTCGCCTGTCACCTCGACCGTGCGAGGATGGCGGTATGAGGATCCTGATCAGCGCCGACATGGAAGGCGCCACCGGAGTGACCTGTCCGGACGACGTGCTCCCCGGGGGACCGGGCTGGGAGCGGATGCGGCCCTTGTTCACGGACGAGGTGAACGCCGCCGTCGAGGGCCTGCACCGCGCCGGCGCGCGGGACATCGTCGTGAACGACGCGCACTGGACGATGCGGAACCTGATGCCCGAGCGGTTCGAGTGGCCCGCGACGGTCATCACCGGCCGCCACAAGCCGCTGTCCATGATGGAGGGCGTGCAGGACGCGGACGCCGTGGTGTTCCTGGGGTACCACGCCGGGGCCGGGATGGAGGGCGTGCTCGCGCACACCTATCTGGCGAACACGATCACCGGTGTCTGGCTCGACGGCGTGCGCGCCAGCGAGGGCCGCCTGAACGCGGCCGTCGCGGCCGAGTTCGGCGTCCCGGTGATCATGGTGACCGGCGACGACAAGACCGTCCACGAGGCGGAGGACTACGCGCCCAAGGCGGTCGGCGTCGCGGTCAAGGACTGCCTGTCGCGGTATGCGGCGGCGTGCCGCACGCCGAAGTGGGCGATCCGGGCGATCCGCAAGGGCGCGTCGGAGGCCGTGGCGCTCGCGGGCCGCCGCGAGCCCGTGCAGGCGGGGCCGCACCGCATCGAGGTCGAGTTTGACGCCGATCACCTGGCCGGCGCGGTCACGGTGATCCCCGGCGTGGAGCCCTCGGGCGAGCGGCGGGTGGCGTTCGAGCTGCCGACCATGTACGAGGCGATCCGGTGCTTCAAAGCGGTCACGACGATCGCGTCCGCCTCGACCGAGGAGCAGTATGGTTGACGCCCAGGCGCTCGACGAGGTCGTGCGGTTCACGTCGGAGCTGATCCGCATCGACACCACCAATCGCGGCGGCGGCGACGGGAACGAGCGGGGGGCCGCCGAGTACGCGGCCGAGCGGCTCGCCGAGGTCGGCGTCGAGGCGCGGATCCTGGAGAAGGCCCCGAACCGATCCAATGTGGTCGCTCGGATCGAGGGGGCCGACCCGGACGCCCCGGCCCTGCTGGTGCACGGCCACCTCGACGTGGTGCCCGCCGAGGCCGCCGACTGGAGCGTCCACCCGTTCTCCGGCGAGATCCGCGACGGGATGCTTTGGGGCCGCGGAGCGCTCGACATGAAGAGCATGGACGCCATGGTCCTCGCGACGGTGCGGAACTGGGCGCGCTCGGGGTTCCGGCCGCGGCGGCCGATCGTGGTCGCGTTCACCGCCGACGAGGAGGCCAGCGCCGAGTACGGCGCGGGGTACCTCGCCGAGGCCCACGCGGACCTGTTCGAGGGCTGCACCGAAGGCGTCTCCGAGGCCGGCGGGTTCACCTTCCACGGCGGCCACGACCTCCGGATCTATCCGATCGCGGCGGGCGAGCGCGGCACGGCGTGGCTGCGGCTCTCGGCGCAGGGCACGGCCGGACACGGCTCGAAGGCCAACCCGGACAACGCCGTCGGCAAGCTCGCGGGCGCGATCGCCCGCATCGGCGCGCACGAGTGGCCGGTGCGGCTGACCCCGACCGTGCGGGCCGCGCTCACCGAGCTGGCGGCCCTCTACGGGGCCGAGGCGGACTTCGAGGACGTGGACGGGACCCTCGCGAAGCTCGGCCCGGCGGCGCAGCTGGTGGAGTCGACACTGCGCAACAGCGCCAACCCCACGGTGCTCCGGGCCGGGTACAAGGTCAACGTCATCCCCGAGCACGCCGTGGCCGAAGTGGACGGTCGGGTGCTGCCGGGCGGTGAGGAGGAGTTCGCCGCCACGATGGACGCCCTGTGCGGTCCCGACGTGCGGTGGGAGTACCAGCACCGGACCGCGCCGCTGAGCGCGCCCGTCGACTCCCCCACGTTCGCGGCGATGCGTGCGGCGGTCCTGAAATTCGACCCCGAGGGCCACCCGGTGCCGTTCTGCATGTCCGGCGGCACCGACGCGAAGCAGTTCGCGCGGCTCGGGATCGCCGGCTACGGCTTCTCGCCGCTGGGCCAGACGCCCGAGCTCGGCTACGGCCGGCTCGCGCACGGCGTCGACGAGCGGGTCCCCGTCGAGGGCCTGCGATTCGGACTGCACGTCCTGGACGACTTCCTGCGGAACGCCTGAGAGAGGGCACTCATGGTCGAGCAGACACCCTACGGCGCCTGGCAGTCCCCCATCACCGTCGACATGGTCGCGGCCGCGGACGGGCGTCCGGGGCACCTCGGCGCCGTCGGCGGCGAGCTGTGGTGGACCGAGCCGCGCCCGAGCGAAGGCGGCCGCAAGGCCCTGATCCGGCGCCGCGAGGACGGCACGACCGAGTCGGTCCTGCCGCCGCCGTGGAACGTGCGCAATCGCGTCCACGAGTACGGCGGCCACCCGTGGGCGGGCGGCCACGGCGAGGACGGCCTCATCGTGGTGTTCACGAACTTCACGGACCAGCGGCTCTACCGGTTCGACCCCGACGCCGGGACCGATCCGGTCCCGCTCACGCCCGTACCGGCGATCCCCGCCGGGCTGCGCTGGTGCGAACCGGTGATCCTGGAGGAGTACGGCGAGGTCTGGGCGGTCCTGGAGGAGTTCACCGGAGCGCGGCCCACGGACGTGCGCCGCGTGCTCGCCGCGGTGCCGCTCGACGGCTCGGCCGCGGGCGACCGAGCGAGGATCCGCGAACTGAGCGACGACTCGTACCGGTTCCTGACGGGCCCGAAGCTGACCTCGTTCGGGCAGCAGGTGGCGTGCATCGCCTGGAACCATCCGCACATGCCCTGGGACGAGACCGAGGTGCGCGTCGCCGACGTCGCGATGGACGGCGAGGTCGGCCCGTTCCGGACCGTGGCGGGCGGCGACGGCGAGTCGATCGCGCAGATCGAGTGGAGCTCGGACGGCACGATCGTCTACGCGGGGGACCGCACCGGCTGGTGGAACCTCCACTGGGTCGACACCGTGAACGCCGAGCACGGCGAGCACGGGCCGGTCCACCGCGCCGAAGAGGAGTTCGCGGGCCCGATGTGGACGCTCGGGTCGCGCTGGTTCGGAATCCTCGCCAGCGGCGACATCGCCGCCGTCCACGGCAAGGGCGAGAACCGCCTCGGCGTCTTCGACGCCTGGGGCCGCAAGATGGTCCCGGTGGAGGGGCCGTGGACCGACTGGGCCCCGGGGGTCTGCACCGTGGGCGACAAGGTGTACGGCCTGGCCGCGAGCCCGAGCACCGGCTACGAGGTGGTCGAGGTCGACACCGCGAAGGACAACGCCACGCGGGTCGTGGCCGCGCCGCACCGGGACGCGGTCGACCCGGCCTACTACCCGGTGCCCGAGCACCGCACGTTCGAGGGCCCCGGCGGCCGGGAGATCCACGCGCACGTCTATCCGCCGCGCAACCCCGCACACGAAGGGCCCGAAGGCGAACCGCCGCCGTACGCGGTGTGGGTCCACGGCGGGCCGACCAGCGGCGCGCGGGCCGTGCTCGACATGGAGCTGGCGTACTTCACCTCGCGCGGCATCGGCGTCGTCGAGGTCGACTACGGGGGGTCCACCGGCTACGGCCGCGACTACCGCGAGCGCCTGCACGAACGATGGGGCGAAGTGGACGTCGAGGACTGCGCGGCGGTCGCGCGGGCGCTGGCCGCCGAAGGCGGCGCCGACCCCTCGCGCCTCGCGATCCGCGGCGGCAGCGCCGGGGGCTGGACCGCCGCCGCGTCGCTGACCGCGGAGGCGTCCCGCGGCGTGTACGCGTGCGCGGTGGTCAAGTACCCGATCCTGGACCTGTCGGGCTGGACCGCCGACGACACGCACGACTTCGAGTCGCAGTACGTGTACTCGCTCGTGGGCCCGCCGGACCGGTTGGAGGAGCGCTCGCGCGAGCGGTCCCCGGTGCACCACGCCGAACGCATCGAGGTCCCCTTCATCCTCTTGCAGGGACTGGAGGACGAGATCTGCCCGCCCGCCCAGGCCGAGCGGCTGCTGGAGCGCATCGAGGGCAAGGGCGTCCCGCACGCCTACCGCGCGTACGAGGGCGAGCAGCACGGGTTCCGGCAGGCCTCGACGATCGTCGACGCGGTGCTCGCCGAGCACGCCCTGTACGCCCAGGTGTTCGGCTTCGAGGCTCCCGAGGGGATCGAGCTGGAGCTCAAGCCGTGAGCCTCGCGCCGCTGCGCCGGCCGCGCCGCCTCGTCCCCGGCGACCGCGTGGCGGTGCTGTCGCCGTCCAGCCCCGCCCCCGCCGAGCGCTTCGACGCCGCGTTCGAGGCGCTGCGCGGCTGGGGCCTGGACCCGGTCCTGATGCCGCACGCCCGGGACCGATACGAGCGGTTCGACCAGCTCGCCGGGACCGATGCGGCACGGGCGGCGGACTTCCAGGCGGCCTGGGCCGATCCGCAGTTCGCGGCCGTGTTCGCCGCGCGCGGCGGCTACGGCGCGAACCGGATGGTGGACCTCGTGGACTGGGCGGCGCTGCGGGAGGCCGAGCCGAAGGCGCTCATCGGGTTCAGCGACGTCACCACGCTGCATGAGGCCGTCGCGCTCCACCTGGGCGTCGCGTCGATCCACGGCCCGATGCCGACCTGGTCGGTGTTCCTGAACGACCGGCCCACGAACGAGCACCTGCGGCAGACCCTGTTCGCACCCGAACTGACCCAGAAGATCGCCTCCCCCACGGCTCGCGCGATCGTCGGCGGCAGCGCCTCGGGGGTCACCGCGGGCGGCTGCCTGGCGATGCTCGCGAACGGGATCGGCACGGCCGAGCACCGCGGCGACCTGGAGGGCGCGATCCTGCTCATCGAGGACACCGACGAGCGGCCCTACCGGATCGACCGGATGCTGACGCACCTGCGCCGCGCGGGCTGGTTCGATGGCCTGGCCGGCGTCGTGGCGGGTTCGTTCGCGGCCTGCGGACCGTACGAGCCGATCCGGACCGTGCTGGAGGACCAGTTCGGGGATCTGGGCGTCCCCGTGGTCGAGGAGTTCGGTTTCGGCCACTGCGAGCCGGCGATGACGGTTCCCTTGGGGCTCAGGGCGGTCTTGGACGCCGATGCGGGCATGCTGCATTTCGGGGAGCCTGCGCTGGCGTGAGGCGGGGATCGGTCCGCGGCCGCCTTTCTGAAAATTCTCTCCGTAGTCTTGCCTTCACGTGAAGCTTTCTGCCAGGATGAGCGGAACGGGCCAGCCTCGGCCGAACCGGCCGGCGAGGGGCCCGACCCCCGCTCATCGCTCAGACTGGAGTCCGTCCTATGGAGACCCATCCCCGCAGGACCGTGCTGGCCGCCGCGCTCGGAGCCGCAGCGGCCGCCGCCGCCGCAGGCACGGCGCAAGCCCACGGCCGCCACGACCACGGCGACAAGGACGAGCGGAAGTTCGTCAAGCGCCGCCTCAAGGCCATGTCCCTGGAGGAGAAGGTCGGCCAGCTCTTCACGGTCTACGCCTACGGCCGCACCGCCGACACCCGCGATCCCGCCGACGTCGCGCAGAACCAGCGGACCCACGGGGTCGACAACGCCGCCCAGCTCATCGAGACCTACCGACCCGGCGGCATCATCTACTTCGCCTGGTCGAACAACGTGGCGAACCCCGACCAGATCACCGCCCTCTCCAACGGACTCCAGGCCGCGTCCACAGCGGACGGTGGAACGCCGCTGCTCATCGCGACCGACCAGGAGCACGGCATCGTCACCCGCGTCGGCCCGCCCGCGACGCAGCTGCCCGGCGCGATGGCGCTCGGCGCGACCCACGACGTCGAGGCCGCCCGCGAGGCGGCCGTCATCGGCGGCGCCGAACTGCGGGCCATGGGCCTCAACGTGAACTTCGCGCCCGTCGCCGACGTCAACGTGAACCCGGCCAACCCGGTGATCGGGGTGCGCTCCTTCGGGTCCGACGCCGAGCACGTCGCCGGCTTCACCGCGGCCCAAGTGGAGGGTTACCAGGCCCGGTGCGACCTCGCGGCCACCGTCAAACACTTCCCCGGCCACGGCGACACCGCGGAGGACAGCCACACCGACCTCCCGCAGATCGACCACACCTACGCGGAGTGGCAGGCGATCGACGCGCCGCCGTTCCGCGCCGCGATCGACGCCGGGGTCCACGCGATCATGAGCGCCCACATCCAGTTCCCGGCCCTGGACGCCTCCCTGGCGCCCGCCACGCTCTCCGAGCCGATCATCACCGGGCTCCTGCGCGAGGAGCTCGGCTACGACGGCGTCGTCGTCACCGACTCGCTCGCCATGGAGGGCGTGCGCGAAGGCTACGGCGACGACCGCATCCCCGTGCTCGCGCTGCTCGCCGGCGTCGACGTGCTGCTCATGCCCGTCGACCTCGACCTGGCCTACAACGCGGTGCTCACCGCCGTCGGCGACGGCGAGCTCACCGAGCGGCGCATCGACGAGTCGGTCACGCGCATCCTGCGCCTCAAGTACCGGTTGGGGCTCTTCGACGACCCCTACGCCGACCCGGACGCGGTCGCCGAGATCGTGGGGACCCCTGCCGGCATCGAGGCGGCGCAGGCGATCAGCGACCGGACCACCACCCTCGTCACGAACGACGGGACCCTGCCGATGGTCACCGACGGCGGATTCGTGCTCGTGACCGGCTGGGGCGAGGCCACCACCTCCTCGATCGCCGCCGAGTTCGGCCGCCGCGGCTGGTCGGCCTCCAGGGTCGTCACCGGCGCCGCGCCGACGCAGGCGCAGATCGACGCCGCAGTCGCGGCCGCCGACGGCACAGGCCTCATCGTGGTGAGCACCAACGGCGTCGCGACCAACCCGTCCCAGGCCGCGCTGGTCAAGGCCCTCGCGGCCACCGGCGTCCCGCTCGTCGCCGTCGGCGTCAGGAACCCGTACGACATCGCGTACTTCCCCGACGACGTGAACGCCTACCTGGCGACCTACTCGTACGCGGCCGACGGGCTCGAATCGGCGGTCGCGGTCATCCTCGGCGCGATCCGGCCCCAGGGCAGACTTCCCGTCGACATTCCGAAGGCCGACGACCCCGAGGCGGTCCTCTTCGCCTTCGGCCACGGCCTCACCTACGCATAGGAGACAGTGATGCAACGCAGAAAGCTCCTCGGGAGCGCACTGGCCGGAGCCGCCCTCGCCACGGGCGCCGCGGTGCCCGCGCAGGCGAACGGCAAACGGGTCCGCACCGGCATCGAAGTCCTCGCCGAGAACGACTTCGCCGAACTCGCCGGCCAGCGGGTCGGCGTCATCTCCAACCCCACTGGCGTGCTCCCGGACCTGAGCCACGAAGTGGACCTCATGCACGGCAGCGGCAAGGTCGACGTCGTCGCCGTCTTCGGCCCCGAGCACGGCTTCCGCGGCGTGTCGCAGGCCGGCGAAGGCGAGGACTTCTTCCTCGATCCGAAGACCGGCATCCCCGTCTACAACGCCTACAACAACAAGGACCGGATGGCCGGGCTCCTCGCCGACGCCGGGGTCGAGACCGTGGTCTTCGACATCCAGGACGTCGGCGCCCGGTTCTACACCTACATCTGGACCATGTACCTCGCGATGGAGGCCGCCGGGCAGCTCGGACTGCGGTTCGTCGTGCTCGACCGCCCCAACCCGGGATCGGGGACGGCCGCGAGCGGACCGGTGCTCCACCCCGAGCACGCGACGTTCGTGGGCCTCAAGCCGATCGCCCAGCGCCACGGCATGACCGTGGGCGAGCTCGCGTCGTTCTTCAACGGCGAGTTCCTCCCCACGCCGGTCGACCTCACCGTCGTGAAGATGCGCGGCTGGAAGCGCCGCATGTACTTCGAGGACACGCGCCTGCCGTGGGTCGCCCCCTCCCCGAACATGCCCACCGTCGAGACCGCCGTCGTCTACCCGGGCACGTGCCTGTTCGAGGCCACCGCGCTCTCCGAGGGGCGCGGCACCACCAAGCCGTTCGAGCTGCTCGGCGCGCCCGAGATCGACCACACCTGGTCGGAGGCGCTGCAAGGGCTCCCGGGGACGCGCTTCCGCGAGGCCTACTTCACGCCCACGTTCTCCAAGTGGTCCGGCCGGGTGTGCGGAGGCGTGGACCTCCATGTCACCCACAGGGGGGAATTCGACCCGATCCGCACCGGCCTGGCGATGATCATCGAGCAGCGCCGGGCCTTCCCGCAGTACGGGTGGCGCTCGCAGGACGTCACGTCGTTCTGGCTGGACAAGCTCACCGGCAACCAGGCGGTCCGCCTCGCGATCGAGGAGGGCGCGGACGTCGACGACGTGACGGCCCTGTGGGCCGAGGAATTGGATGCGTTTTCCGAGCAAAGAGAGTCGTATTTGCTCTACCGCAACACCGCTCAGTGATGGCACGATAACCAGGAGACACGATGCAGCGTCGAACCATGCTCGGGGGCGCGGCGGGGGCGGCGCTGGCGCTCGCGTTCGCCTCCCGCGCCAATGCCGAGGAGACCCCCTCAATGTCCGAACTCACCGGCCCTCCCAGTGCCGGACCGTACGATGTGACGTTCCCGGAAAGCCCCTTGCATCTGCGACACGGCACCTGCCGCGAAGCCCGGCTGACGGCCGAGCACGTGGACCGGATCACGCCCGCCCTCGAGCCGTTCATGGAAGGGCCCGCCCCGGCCTTCCCCGGCTACACCGTCCTCGCGGCGCGCCACGGCGTCGTGGTCGCGCACGAGGCCGGCGGGCACCGCCTCCGCTACTCCGGCTGGGACGAGGCGACGAAGACCGCCGTCGAGCTGCCCCCGTCCGAGTGGGCGCCCGCCGAGCGCGACACCGTGTACGACCTGGCCTCGATCTCGAAGCTGTTCACCGCCACCGTGACCGGCGTCCTCATGGACGAGGGCCTCATCGACCTCAAGGTCCCGGTGGTCGAGTACCTGCCCGACTTCGACGCCCTCGACCCGGACAAGACCCCCATCACGCTGGGCCACCTCCTGACCCACACCTCCGGCATGATCGCGTTCATCAAGCTCTACGACCTGCCCGACGAGCAGGCCCGCATGGAGGCGATCTACCGGTACCCGCTGCGCCGCCCGCCCGGGAGCGGCTACGAGTACTCCGACCTGAACCTCATCGTCCTCGCCAAGGTCCTCGAAGCGGTCGCCGAGAAGCCGCTCGACGCGCTCGTGGACGAGCTGGTGTGCGAACCGCTCGGACTCCGGGACACCGGCTACAACCCGTCCGACCGCCACCGGACCGCCGCCACCGAGCATCAGCCGTGGACCGGCCGGGGCCTGGTGCACGGCGAGGTCCACGACGAGAACGCGTGGGCCTTCGGCGGCGTCGCCGGGCACGCCGGGGTGTTCGCCACGGCCTGGGACCTGGCGGTCTTCGGGCAGATGATCCTCAACGGCGGCCGCTACGGGAGCGCGGAGATCCTCAGCGAGTCCACCGCGCGTCTGGTGTTCACCAACGAGAACGCCGGGATGGGCGAGGGCGCCTCGCGGGGTCTGGGCTGGCAGCTCGGCCAGCGCTGGTACATGGACGCGATGAGTTCGCCGGTCACGGTGGGCCACACCGGGTACACGGGGACGGCGCTCGTGCTCGACCCGCTCGCCGGGACCCTGCTGGTGCTGCTCACCAACCGCGTGCACCCGACGCGGAACTGGGGCACGGCGAGCGCCTACCGCCGGGCGGCGAGCCGTCCGATGGGTCGGGCGGTGCCGGTGAAGCCGAAGACCGGGAGGGAGGCGTGGTACTCGGGCCAGGTGGACGGCGCCACTGCGACGCTGACGGGGACGCTCTCGCGGCCGACGTCGGGGGCGAAGGCGTCGTTCGCGCTCTGGTACGACACCGAGGCCACGGACACGGCGGTGTTCGAGGCGAGTGCCGACGGCGCCGCGTGGACGCCGGTGTCGCTGGATCTGCGCACCGAGGACCACCGCTGGCGGACCGAGGGCGCCTTCTCGGGCTTCTCGGGACGCCAGTGGATCGACGCGGACGCGAAGCTGCCGGACGGCACGGTGCAGGTGCGGTGGCGGTACACGAGCGACTCCTTCTATCAGGGCCGGGGCGTGTACGTCGACAAGGTGAAGGTGCGCGAGGGCCGCGCCCTCCTGTGCGAGGACGCGGACCTCGTCGCCGACGGTTGGGAGCTGGTCGGGGACTAGGGGTGTTCGAGCATCCCCGGCGAGTCGGTGTCCGAGTCCATGTGTTCGCTCGCAAGGCGGAAGGCCCTCCCGATAGCGGTGTTGTACCAGGAGGGCCGACAACGCAGCGAGCGGGCCCGCGGAGGGCCGCCGCGCAGCGGCGACCGGTCAGGGTGGTGGTGGGCCGACGGGCGGGCGGGCCGGATGGCGGCCGTCAGGGATGCTCGAACACCCCTAGAAGGCGCGCGGGGCGAAGTGCTCGGCGAGCCGGTCCATCACCGCGTCGACTTCGGGGTCGACGACCTGGTGCTCGGGGTGGGCGTCGTACCAGGCGACGACCTCGCGGGCCCCGAGCTTGTACGGGGTGGTGCGCCGGCCGAACTCGGGGACGAGGCGCTTGACCTTGCCGTTGTCGAAGACCATCGAGTGGGCCTTGTCGCCGAGGAGCCCCGCGCCCCACTGGGGAGCGGCGGCGGCGATGGCCTCGGAGGCGACGTGCACGAGGTTCGGCTCGGCCACCCCGGCGGCGTCGGCGACGTGGGCGAAGATCTGGTTCCAGGTCGGCGCCTCGTCGCCGGTGATGTGGAAGGCCTCGCCGATCGCGGCCTCCTTGCCGAGGAGGCCGGTGAAGCCGACGGCGAAGTCGCGGGCGTGCGTGATCGTCCACAGTGACGTGCCGTCGCCGTGGACGATGACGGGTTTGCCGGCGCGCATGCGGTCCACGACGGTCCAGCCGCCGTCGAAGGGCAGCATGGTCTCGTCGTAGGTGTGGGAGGGCCGGATGATCGTGGCCGGGAAGTCGGATTCGCGGTAGGCCTGGACGAGCAGTTCCTCGCAGGCGATCTTGTCGCGCGAGTACTGCCAGTGCGGGTTCTTGAGCGGGGTCGACTCGGTGACGGGCAGGCGCGTGGGCGGGGTCTGGTACGCGCTCGCGGAGGAGATGAAGAGGTACTGGCCGGTGCGGCCCGCGAACAGGTCGATGTCGCGCTTGACCTGGTCGGGCGTGAAGTTCACCCAGTTGACGACCGCGTCGTAGGAGGCGTCGCCGAGAGCGGCGCGGACCGAGTCGGGATCGCCGATGTCGCCGGTGACGACCTCGACTCCCGGCGGCAGCGTCCGCTCGCTCGTGCGCCCCCGATTGAGGACGGTGACGTCGAGGCCTTGGCGGACGGCCTCCCGCACGCACGAGGTGGAGATCCGACCGGTACCGCCGATGAACAGCACGCTGAGGCTCACCGTGAGCTCCCTTCATTCCCGAAGACAGCCCCACCCTACCTGCGTCAGCGTCGGCGCCGGCGGGTCCGCCGGAACGAGCGGTGCTCGCCGCTGAGCATGGCCCCGACGACGAATCCGATGCCGCCGAGCACGATGACCAGGAGCACGGCCATGGCATCGCCCATGACGATCGCCAAGGCCAGCAGCATGCCGGCCAGCATTCCCACGAATGACGCGCGCACGGTTCCTCCTCGCAGCCGGGGGCCGCGCCTCGGGCGGCCCGCTCCACTGTGGTTACCCATGTGCGCGTGGCCGAACCGCACGGCCGCCTTGTCGGTGCCGTCGGGCAGACTTGCGGGATGCGCGAGTTCCTCTCCACGCGAGTCCCCTGGGGCCGTCCCGCCGTCCCCGAGATCCCGGTGCCGCCGTTCGCGGACGCCGAGGCTCGGGGGCGCTTCACGCGGTTGCTCCAGCTGCACGTGGCGCTCGTGGACGAGGGGACGTCGCTGGCGGCGAAGATCCTCGGCGCGGCGCTGACGACCCGCGGCCCGGTCTCGCCGCAGCTCACCGCCTTGGAGCTGGAGGCCGCGATGGCGACGTTCTTCCCGGCCCCGTGGACGCCCGCCGTCTTCGCCGAGACGCTCGGGCGGTTCCACTCCCACGCGCCGCGCGCGCTGTCGGACGGACGGTGGAGCTGGGACGTCGACCCGGTGTTCACCGCGAGCCCGCGCGAGCCGCAGGGCTGGGTGATCGAGCGCAATGAGCGCGGCGGCATCAGCACCCAGGAACTCGAATCCGACGGCGATCTGGTGCTGCTGTGGATGGAGCACTTTCACCTGTGGCACCCGTTCCCGTACGCGTGGCGCGTGGACGAGGCCGACATGCGGTCGCTCGCCCCGGCGGCGAGGGCCGCCCGGGAGGTGCACGCCCACGACGCCGCACTGCCCTATCTGGCGAACTGGCGCGCCGAACGCGAAGCGGCCCTGGACGATTCGGCCTGACGGCGCGCCTCCGGCGTGCGGGCACCGGCGCCGGGTGCTCCGGCCCGGCGACCGCTCAGGCCGCGCGGGCGCGGAACTCCCTCGGGCTGCGGCCGTGGAGGCGTTTGAAGGCCGTGCTGAACGCGAACGGATCGGCGTAGCCGACCGTCTTCGCGACGGCGGCCACGGAAAGGTCGGGGTCGGCGAGCAGGTCCTCGGCGAGGCACATCCGCCACTCGGTGAGGTAGGCGAGCGGCGGTCGGCCCATGACTTCGGTGAAGCGCTTGGCGAAATGGGCCCGCGACACGCCCGCCGCGGCGGCCAGTGCGCCCACGGTCCAGCGTTCGGCCGGGCGCTCGTGGATCGCCTCCAGCGCGGGCCCGGCCACCGGGTCGAGCGCTCCGCGGTACCAGTCCGGGGCCGCGGCGCCTTGGCGGTCGAACCAGCAGCTGAGGGTGCAGACGAGCCCCCAGTCGAGGACCCGGTCCACGAGGGACCGCCCGCCGGGCTGATGGCGGCGGGCGAGGGCGTCCTCCAGGCCTCTGAGCCAGAGGACGTCGTCGACGCGTTCCTCTTCGAGGACGAGCGTCCGGGGGAGGGTCCGCAGCAGGCGTTCGTGCCGGGGGCGGAGCTTCCGGTAGGCGCCATGGACGAAGGCGGCAGGGTCGAATGCGGCGGGGCCGGAGGCGGCCGGGCCGTGGGGGCCGGCGTCGGCGGCGTCGCTCACGTGGAACGGTTCGGGGCCGCGGACGATGGCGGTGCTGCCCGCGCGGACCTTGCGCTCGGCGCCGTCCCGGCCGGTGAGCAGGACGTCGCCGCGGACGACGGTGAGCATCGTCAGCGGCGAGCCGTCGCCGAGGGAGCAGTGCCGGCCGGGTTCCACGCGGTCGACCGCCGCCTCCTCGGCGCGGATGCCGGCGAGCATGTCGCTCAATGGGTCCATGCTGGCAAGGATAGACGATCGCAAAGGAAGTTCCGGTTTTCGACCATGGTCCGTCCACCGGATCGGCGGTGTACTTGCGGCATGAACGAGATCGCACCCACCGCCCTCATCGTCGTCGCCCACCACCGCTCCGATTCGCTGACGGCAGCGGTCGCCGAGCGGGCCGCGAAGCGCCTGGAACTGAACGGCTACCGCGTCGACCTGCTGGACCTGCACGCCGAGGGCTTCGACCCTCGCAACAGCGTCGCCGACGAGCCCGACTACGGCGACCGCGACAAGCGCTACACCGAAGAGGTCCACCGCCACATCGCCCGCGTCCACGCCGCCGATCTGATCGTGCCGGTCTTCCCGGTGTGGTGGTTCGGGCTGCCGGCCCTGCTGAAGGGCTGGTTCGACCGGGTGTGGAACTACGGGCTCGCCTACGGGCGCCGCCAGTCGCCGATGGCCGGGAAGCGGATGCTCTGGCTCGCCCTGGCCGGGCTCACCGAGGACGACCCCAATTCGGAGCTCACGCTCACGCTCCTGGAGACGCTGCGCCGCGGCATCTCGGAGTACTGCGACATCCCCGACACCCGCACGGCGGCGCTGTTCGACAGCGAAGGCCAGCAGCTGACCGGGGCGGAGCGCGACCGGCACTACCGGGAGCTGTTCGCGCGGGCCGACGCGGCGATCGACGCCGCGATGGCCTGACCGTCGGGGTGGGTCCTCAGTGGACGCGTGGCGTGCGGCGGGAGCCGGGGCGGCGCGGGCCGTCCACGAGGACCCGCACGGTGACCTCGCCGTCGGGGAAGGCGGTCGTGACCGCCTCGTCGAGCGCGCCGGCGGCCTTGACGAGGGACTCGCCGTCGGCCCGGGGGTCGACGTCGGCCCGCAGCTGCACCAGTTGACCCGCGCCGACGGGAATGCGCTTGGCGGTGACGTGGTCCACCGGGGCGTTGCGCTCCAGTTCCTCGCACAGGCAGGGGGCGATCGAGCTGACGTCCATGTCGACGCGGTCGGCCCCGTCCGAGCCGATCGGCACCCGGCTCTCGACGCGGCGCGGAAGGCGCGCGAGCAGCCACCACAGCGCGAGGATCCCGGAGACGAGCGCCACCGCGCCCGCGGTCCAGGTGAACCAGTCTTCCTCGGCCGCGGCGACGACCGCTCCGGTGTCGAGCCGATCCCACATGCCGACCAGGTCGAAGCGCCAGTCGATCACGGTCGCGCCCGCCGCCAGGAGCAGCAGGCCGAGCAGTATCGCGGCGGGCCGGTCGATCGCCAGTGTCCTCATCGTGTCCGCTCCTTCGCCTGCACCGAGACCTCCGGGTCCGTGAGCCCCGAGAGCCGGTCCCCCACCGCTTCGGCGATGCCGGCCACGCCGTTCGGGGCGTCGGGGACGAGCAGGGCCTCCACGTGCAGGCGTCGCCGGCGCAGGGTGGCGCGGCCGTGGAGCACCCCGGGCGCGCGCTCGGCGGCGTCGGCGGCCATCGCCTCGATCGCCTGCCGCGAGACCCACAGGTTCGGGTGGCCTTCGGCGCGCCGGTGACTGCGGCGGGCCGGCAGGCACGCGATGACCAGGAACAGCAGGCCGAGGATCGCCGCGGCGATCCCCCCGGCGACGATCCAGGTCGACGGGCGCGGGTCCTCGAGGAACCCCATCGCTCGGCGCAGCCAGGATTCGTGCGACGTCCAGCCGCGTTCGGCGGCGAAGTGCTGCCCGGCGAGGACCGCGAGTCCGGCGAGGAGCAGCGCCCCGACGAGGCCGTACCAGGCCACCGCGGGACGGCGGCGGGGGTCGCGCGACGTCATCGCACCCTCCGTTCCGGGGCGTCGTCGCCGCCGGTCAAGTGGACGATGACGTCGAGGGCGGCGATCTCGTAGCCGGTGATGCGAGCGGCCTCCTCGCGGACGCGGCGGGCGAGGTCGCGGGCGGTGGCCGCGGTCGGCCCCGGCCAGCGGACCCCGACGTCGAGGCGGGCCCAGATCCGGCCGTGCCTGACCGAGACGTGGGCGCGCGGATAGACGTCGCGTCCGAGCAGGCCGGTGCGCGAGGCGCCGCCGGGCGCTCGGCGGGCCGCGCCTTCGATGACGTGCGTGACGGCCGTGTCCTCGATCTCCAGCGCTCCGCGTTCCTCGGGCGGCCGGTCGGATCCCGCGCCGGGAAGGTCGGCGAGCGCGAACGACTCGTCAGCCACGGCGACCTCGGAACTTGTCGAGCACGTCGACCTCGCCGCTCATCCGTCCCGCGACCGCGAAGCCGACGGCGCCGAGGACGAGGGCGAGGAGGAAGCCGGTGAAGCCGCCGGTGATGACGGCCAGCGCCAGCAGCAGGCCGGCCAGCATGCCGGCGAACGATGCTTTCATGATCGGTCCTCGTCTCTCGGTTCGCCCACGTCCTCCACGGTGACGGCCACCGGCAGGCCGCCCGTGAGCGGCTTGAGGGCCTTCCTGACGGCGGAGGCGGTGCGCTGCATGTCGGCGCCCCAGTGGACGGTTATGTGGACGCCGCAGGCGGCGTCGTCGAGGCGGAGCCCCGAAATGCGCCGCCCCGGCAGGAACACCGCGATCTCGCCTCGGGGGCCGCCGTGCAGCTCCCGCACTCCCGGTACGGCGAGGACGGCGGCGGCGATCCTCTCGGCGCGGTCGGCGAAGTCGCCGGTCTGGGCGGGCACGGGCGTCACTCCACCCGCGATTCGCCCTCGGACTCGTCCTCGGACTCGTCTTCGAGATGGACGTCGTGCACCAGGATGTTGACCTCGGTGACCTCGAGCCCGGTCATGCGCTCGACCGAGTCGACCACGTTGCGCCGCACGCCGGCGGCGAGGTCGGCGAGCGCGATGCCGTACTCGGCGGTGAAGTCGAGGTCGATCGCGGCCTGGCGTTCGCCGACCTCGACCGAGACGCCCTGGCCGTAGTTGGTGCGCGAGCCGGGTATGCGCTCGCGGATCGCGCCAACGGTGCGGCTGACGCCGCCGCCGAGGCGGTACACGCCGTCGACCTCGCGAGTCGCGATGCCCGCGATCTTCGCGACCACCTGGTCGGCGATGGTGGTCTTGCCCTGCTCGCTCGCCAATGCGCCGTCCTGCGCCTTGGTCGCCGCTTTCTCCGTCATGTCGACATCCCCCCTTGTCCGCCCATAACGATCACACACAAGCGGCATCATGTCACGGAAAGTGACGATAATGCGAAACAGCGGATTCGGCGCCTCGGCGGCGACCGGGATCGCGCGACCCCGTCGGGCTCGCGCGCGGTCTAGAATCGCGTACGTGACCCCTCACGGCTCCCGGCGCGCCCTGCCGCCGGTCCTCCTCGCCTCGCTCCTCGCCCTGGTGTGGCACGCCGTCCTCTTCGCGGGCGCCGAACTCGTTCCAGGGCTGGACGCTCCGCATCTGACGTCCACGCTGGTGACGCTCTGCACGCTGCCCGTCCCGCTGCTGGCGGCCGCGGCGCTGGGGAACTGGCGCTCCAGCGGCTTCGCCCCGGATCGCGACCGGCCTCGGGCCGTCGCGGTGACGGTGCCGCTGTTCCTGGTCAGCCTCGTGTACCTCGTCCCCGGCGGCATCGAGGGCGGCGGCGAGACGCTGCTGCGCATCGCCGTGTTCTGCCTGGTCGTCGGGCTCAGCGAGGAGAGCCTGTGGCGCGGGGTCGTGCACCGGGTGCTGACCCGGCTCGGCCGCACGCCCGCCGCGGTCTGGGGCGGTGTGCTCTTCGGCCTCGGCCATGCCCTGTCGGGCCTGTGGTTCGACCGGCCGATCGACGACACGGCCTTCCAGGTGGTGAGCACCGCGGCCTTCGGGTTCTGCTACGCCGCGGTCCGATTCGACCTGGCCACGGTCTGGCCGCTCGTGGCCGCGCACGCCGTCTACAACTTCGCGCAGTACGCGAGCCCCGGCGCGGCCCCGTGGCCGGTGCAGCTCGCGGTCGCCGCGGGCTTCGTCGCCTACGGCGTCTGGCGGCTGCGGCGTCTGGACCGCACGGCCGCCGACGAACGGACCGAACCGGTCCCGCAGCCTTCGTGACCGACGGAAAGGAGTCCGCCGCCATGGCGATCGAGACGAACGCCCCCGAGCCCGTCGCGGGCCTCGACGAGGCGCCGCGGCTGCAGGCCCGCAATTCCGCGGCCTTCTGGGCCGCGACGGGCCGCTCCCGCGGGCACGAGGTGATTCGCCGCCGCGGCTTCCTCGCCGTCGTCGGTGACGAGCGTGCGGGCCTGCGCGTGCTGATCCAGGAACCCGGCCTCGCTGCGGACGAGGTCGACGAGATCGTCGCCATGGCCGGGAACGCCGAAGGCCCGGTGGACGCCGAGGACCCGTTCGGCGCCACCGATCTCGGCGCGCTGGGCTTGCGGCACTGGCAGATGCCGATCATGGTGCGCCCGGCCGGTCCGGTCGCCGAACCGGCGATGGAGGTGGTCCGGGCGGAGACGGAGGCCGACGTGCACGCGGCCGAGCGGGCCGTGATCGCGGGTTTCGAGCTGACCCGGTTCGAGCCCCATCGCGGCGGCGAGCTGTTCCCGATGGCGCTGCTGGAGGAGCCGGGCGTGGACGTGTTCGTCGCCCGCCTCGACGGCGAGGTGGCCGGGGCGTGCGTCACCGTGGCGGCCAACGGTTTCGCCAGCCACTACTGGGTCGGGACGCCGCCGGCGTTCCGCTCCCGCGGCGTCGGCCGGGCCGTGATGCTCGGATCCCTCGCCCACCTCGTCGGCCTGCCCGTCACGCTCACGGCCTCGCGCCTGGGCAGGCCGCTGTACGAATCGCTCGGATTCACCGCCGCCGCGCCGTCGACCTGGTGGTCGTCCCAATAGGACGGGCCTCAGGAGTCCGCGGACTCGATGAGGCCGCGCAGCACACGCGTGAGGACGCGGTCGAACAGCGCCGAGGACCGCCGCGACCGAACGCATCGTGACGGCCGCGAGGCCGTCGTCGTCGGCGATTCCCATTGCGGCGGCGATCCGGCGAGACTGAACTCGGGTGCGGGCCTCGGCCGCCTCGCCTGGGCCGGTCCCACAGACCGCCCGCGTCGGATGGGTTCCACGCCGCCCCTTTTCCACGTGGCAACGAGGCCCAGAGCCGCCAGATGGGTGCGCAGTGGAGCGGGCCGAGGCTCCGCGAACTGCGCAAGCCCTTGCTGGTGCTCCACGGTGAAGCCGACCAGATGCTCCGAGTGAAGGCGGGGAAGGCCGCCGCGGCGGCCGTCGAAGGCTCCCGCCTGTTGACCTTCCCCGGCGTCGGCCACGACCTCCCTGCGGCGCTGGCGCCCGTGATCGCGAGCGCCGTCAGGGAGAACGCGGCCCGTGCCGGGCTATGAGAGCAGCGGGTCGAGGGCCGCGATCACGGTTCGCAACGCGCCGGCGGACCGTTCAGCCGGTGATCGAGTCGTCGTAGCCGAAGACCTCGTCGAGCGGGACGCCGAAGACCCGCGCGATCTGGAAGGCCATCTCCAGGGACGGCGAGTACCGGCCCTGCTCGATCGCGATGACGGTCTGGCGGGTGACGTCGATGCGGTCCGCGAGCTGCGCCTGCGTCATCTCGCCGTTGGCGAATCGCAGCGCCCGGATGTTGTTGGTGACCTTTGTCCGCCTGCCCACGGTCAGCACCCTCGCCGGTAGCCGACGATCCTGGCGATCGACTCCGCGGAGGCCGCGACCGTGAAGGCGAAGTAGATCCCGCTGGCGATCCAGAAGTGAGGCGCCTCGACCATGGCCAGGGCGAACGGCACGAGCACGGCCGCGGCCAGCACGTAGAAGCCCGCGCGGACGCCGCGCTGCGCGATCAGGGTGTCGCGCTCGTCCTGCCGGTCGCGGCCCTTGCGCGGCGCGGGGGCGAGGAACATGTTGAGGACGATGGACGCGGCGACGGCGATGAGCAGCGGCCGCTGGAACTCGACGTCGGCGGCGGCGGTGTCGGCGAGGCGGTCGAGCATGACCGCCAGGTAGACGAGCGGGACGGCGACGGCGGTGGTCAGGTAGCCCCAGGCGTGGCGTTCGCCGTAGGGAAGTCGCGTGTGGCCTGCGGATGCGGTCATGATGGAGGGCTCCTCGGTGGTGGACCCCTATGAGAGTAAAGCATCGCTGACATGATGTCAAGTAAGCTTTACATTAGTCGATGTCGAGACGGAGGGCGGCAGGGCCGAGATGATGTCGACCATGCTCGGCGGCGCTGACGGTGATCGGTTGCGGGTCCAGGGGTCAGGGCTCGGCCGGGGTGCGGTCGAGGAAGGGCAGCACGAGTTCGGCCAGCTCGACCGGGGTCGTGTAGGTGGCGTCGTGCGGACTCCCGGGGATGACCGCCATCTCGCCGTGCGGCAGGAGGCGCACGACCTCGCGGACCCAGCGCTGCGTGGCCACCGCCTCCTTCGCGCCGCGAGTGACCAGGGTGGGCACCCGCACCTTCGGCAGGTCGTATTCGACGTGATGCTCCAGAGCGATCCCGAAGGTCCGCCAGGCCCGGCGGAGCCCGGCGTCGGCCAGGTCGCGAAGGATGATCGGCAGCTGGCTCGGGTCCTCGTACGGCAGGCCGCGCAGCCAGCGCAGCGCCTGCCGAGGGCGGGTGCGCGCGGCCGGGTCCATGGTGGGGCCCACCAGGACCAGGC
The DNA here is from genome assembly GCF_019710475.1 of Glycomyces sp. TRM65418. Taxonomy (GTDB): domain Bacteria; phylum Actinomycetota; class Actinomycetes; order Mycobacteriales; family Micromonosporaceae; genus Glycomyces. Next base: position 112,475 of record NZ_JAJFAX010000010.1, read on the forward strand.
TCCGGACCAGATGCGGGTGCCTGGCGGCGAGGGCGACGGAGATCTGCGTGCCGAAGGAGTTGGCGACCAGGGCGGCCGGCGCCTCGCCCGTGGCCTCCACCCACGCGGCGAGCCGGTCGGCCAGGGCGGGGACGCCGAGCACGGCCCCGGGCTCGCCGCTGAGACCGAAGCCGGGGAGGTCGACCGCGCGCACCGGGTACCGGTCGGCGAGCAGCGCGGCCAGCGGCATGAGGTAGCGGTGCGAGACGGCCATGCCGTGGACGAGCAGCACCGGGGCCTTGCCCGGCGGGTCGTCGCGCGTGGTCCGGCAGTGGATGTCGACGCCGTCCACGGTGGTCCAGCGGCTCACGAACCGCGCGTCCGGGCGCGGGGCCGCGGCGGCCAGGCGGTAGCGCTCGCGCATGCGGCGCCAGTTCCAGTCGTACATCGTTCCTCTTCAGGGCCAATCGTCCCCCGAGGGTACGCCGTCCGCCGCCGCGTCTGGCCGATTCCGGAGTGAGCCGGGCCGCTCGGGGCGGCTTACGCTGTACGGTACGGACGTCGGAAGGGGTGGTGATGGCGGGAAAGCGCACGGGCGCGTCGACCGGGACACAGGCGGGGCTGAGCCGCGAGCGGGTGCTGCGCTCGGCGGTCGCCATCGCCGACGAGCGCGGCCTCGCGGCGCTGACGATGCGGAGCCTGGCCGAATCGCTCGGGGTCGAGGCGATGTCGCTGTACCACCACGTGGCCAACAAGGAGGCGGTCCTGGACGGTCTGGTCGAGGTCGTCATGGCCGAGATCGAGGAGGCCGTAGCCGGGCTCGACGCGCCCGAGCCCGAGGACGACTGGCGGACGGCGATGCGGCGGCGCGTCCTCGCCGCGCGCGACGTGCTGCTGCGGCACCCTTGGGCGCCTTCGGTGTTCGAGACGCGGACGGGCACGAGTCTGGCGGTGGCGCGGTACTTCGACGGCGTGCTGGCGCTGATGCGCCGGGGCGGGTTCAGCTACGACCTGGGGCACCGCGCGCTGCACGCGCTCGGGAGCCGGGCGCTGGGCTTCTCGCAGGAGCTGTTCACCCCCGACGGCGCCGGGTCGCCGGCGGCATCGGAGGCGGCGGTGGCGGCGATGGCCGAGCAGGTGCCGCATCTGGCGGCGATGATCGCGGACGCGTCGCATGACGGGGCGGTGCTGGGATGGTGCGATTACCAGGCCGAGTTCGAGTTCGGGCTCGATCTGATCCTGGACGGCCTCGAACGCCTCCGCGCCGCTTCCTGACGCGTCCGAAACGCGTGGTGTCGGACCCGGCGGCATGCTGCGGCTTGACAGCCTTACATCGTAAGCCTAGAGTCAGTCTTACAACGTAAGCCGGCGTGTTCCAGAACGCGTCGCCGAGCACGCGGAGGAGCCGCCATGAGAGCCGTCGTCCAAGAGCGCTACGGACCGCCGGAGCAGGTGCTCCGGGTCAAGCAGATCGAACGGCCCGTGCCCGGCCCGGGGGCAGTGCTGGTCCGGGTGCGGGCCAGCAGCGTCAACACGCCGGACTGGGCCGCGGTCACCGGCGTCCCGTACGTGCTGCGGCTCCAGGCGGGTCTGCGCCCTCCCGCGGACGCGGTGCGCGGCAGCGACCTCTCCGGCGTCGTGGAGGAGGTCGGCGAGGGCGTCACCGACCTGCGGCCCGGCGACGAGGTCTTCGGCTCGGTCTGGGACGACGGGTTCACCAGCGCGGGCGCGTTCGCCGAGTACACGGTCGCGCCCGTGGAGCGGCTGGTCGCGAAACCGCCGGGGATCGGCTTCGAGGAGGCGGCGGCCGCGGTCATGTCCGGCCTGACCGCACTGTGCGCCGTGCGGGACACCGCGGGCGTGGAGCGAGGGACGAAGATCTTGGTCAACGGCGCTTCCGGCGGCGTCGGCACCTTCGCCGTGCAGATCGCGGCGCACTACGGCGCCGAGGTCACCGGCGTCTGCGGGCCCCGCAACGTCGACATGGTCCGCGAACTGGGCGCCCGCCACGTCGTCGACTACACGCGAGTGGACTTCACCCGAGCGCCCGAACGCTACGACGTCATCCTCGACAACGTGCTCAACCACCCGCCGAGCCGCACCGCCCGCGCCCTCGCTCCGGGCGGCGTGCTCATCCCCAACAGCCTCGGGAACAGCGGCGGGGTGTTCGCCGGGCTCGGGCGGATGGCCCGCGCCAAGCTGCTGGGCCTGGCGCGGCGCGCCGACGTCCGCTTCTCCCCCTGCGTCGTCGACCGCGAGCACCTCCGCGACCTCGGCGGACTGCTCGCCTCGGGCGCGGTCGCCACCGTCATCGACCGCGCGTATCCCCTCGAGGAGGCCGGGGCGGCCGTGGCCCACATGCTCGGGCACCACGCCCGCGGCAACGTCGCGGTCGCCGTGGCGGTCTGAAACCGGCGCGCCGGAGGGCATGACGCCCTCCGGCGCGGGGTACGCCTGCCGGATGAGCGAGGAGATCTTGATGATTCCGACGGGCTCCGGCGCACTCGAGGGGCGGCTGGCCGTGCCCGAGGACGCGCTGGGCATGGTGGTGTTCGCCCACGGCAGCGGATCGAGCCGCCACAGCGAACGCAACCGGTACGTCGCCGACGCCTTGTACGAGGCGGGGCTCGGGACGCTCCTGTTCGACCTGCTCAGAGACGAGGAGCAGCACCGCCGGTACGCGTTCGACGTACCGCTGCTGACCGAGCGGCTCACCGCGGTCACCAACTGGCTTCAGGACCGGCCGGGCCCGCAGAACGAGTGGATCGGCTACTTCGGTGCGAGCACCGGCGCGGCGGCGGCGCTCTCGGCCGCCACGGCTCCCGGCGTCGAGGTGCGGGCGATCGTCTGCCGCGGCGGTCGTCCCGACCTGGCGGTCGACGATCTGCCGAACGTCAGGACGCCCACGCTGCTGGTCGTCGGCGAACGCGACGAGGCGGTCCTGGACTACAACTACGCGGCGCAGCGGCTCCTGGGCGGGACCAACCGGCTCGCCGTCGTCCCGGGCGCGACGCACCTGTTCGAGGAGCCCGGCGCGCTGGAGTCCGTGGCCGAACTGGCCGGCGAGTGGTTCGCCGAGTACCTCGGCGCGATCGGTTGAAGGCGGCCGTGGGCACGCCGCTTACGGGGCGGCCCAACGGAGCAGGCGCACCGTGGTGACGCCGGGGGTCGGGCGGCCGTCGAGGGCCGTGAACTCGAGTTCGAGTTCGCCGGCCCGCGGCTCCTCGGTGAGCGGCCCGGGCAGGCCGTAGTCGCAGTCGAAGCCGCCGACGCCCTCGTCCCACCGCTCCTCGGCGAGGAGCACGCCGCCGAGCCGCACCGCGACCGCGGCGGGGCCGCCTTCGAGCCGGTAGCCGACGCGGAGCAGATGCCCCTGGCGGTCGGGGTCTTTGAGCGTCACGGCCATGGCCGCCGCGGTCCGGCGGGCGCGACGTCCGTCCCCGTCGACCGCGACCTCGGTCGCCTCGCCGCGGAAGCCGTGGTCGCTCTCGGGCTGCTGCTCGCCGAAGGCGACCTTGTCCACGGTCATCGCGTCGAGCGCGAGGGAATCGCGGTCGGCGGCGGCGAGCGCCGCCCGGCGTTCGTGCGTTCGCGACGCCTCGGCGACGGGCCAGTAGATCGTGTAGCGGCTGTCGTGCACGTCATGGAACGGGACCAGTTCCACGCCGCCGACCGGATCGGCGGTGGCGAGCCGGAAGCGAAGCGGCCCTTCCCGAGTGAGGACCTCGTCCGCGGGCAGGTCTTCGACGACGGGCACGTCCGCGAAGCCGAGCAGCGGGCCGCGGGCCACGTGGCCCATGCGGCTGTCGTCGGCGAGCAGCCCGGTCAGGTCCCGGTCGCCGTCGCGGGCCGCGAGGAGCACGGGCCCGGCGAAGTACGCCTGCCACGGCGAGCCGTCGGGCAGGCGCTCGGCCCGGAGCCGCAGCGGCAGGCGGAACGTGACCACGTCGCCGGGCTCCCAGGTCCGTTCGATCAGGACGGCCCCGGGGACCTGCTCGGCGGCGACCACGTCCCCGTTGACGGCGAGGTCGGTGAGGCCCTCGGTCCAGCCGGGCACCCGGAGGCGGAGCGGGAACGCGCGCGCCCCGTCCAGTTCGCACGCGAGGCGCACGTGTTCGTCGGCCGGGAACGCCGTCTCGATCCGGAACCGGCCGCCGAAGTCGGGGGCGTCCAGGAGCGCCGGGACGAACAGGTTCACCGCGAGGGCGCCCTCGTGTTCGCCGAAGACCCACTCGCCGTACTTCGCCTGCGCTTCGATGCCGGTGCCGACGCAGCACCACATGCCGAGCTCCGGCTGCGAGTAGACCCGGTAGTGGCGCGGCCGCATCGGGGTGAAGTAGACGAAGCCGCCCCGCTCGGGATGCTGGGAGGGCAGCTGGTGGTTGAGGATCGCGCGCTCGGCGAAGTCGAGATGGGCGGGTTCGAACGAGGCCTCGGCGAGCGCCTTGGTCAGTTCGAGCATGTTGTAGGTGTTGCAGGTCTCGGGGCCTTCGCGGTCCTCGATCATGTGCGAGAAGTCGTCCACGGCGTGGAAGTGCTCGCGGACGCTGTTGCCGCCGATGGCGACGGTGCGTCGCTCGACGACCTCGCGCCAGAAGAACCGTGCCGCCTCGTGGAGGTCGCGGTCGCCGCGGACCGCGGCGGTGGCCGCGTAGCCCACGGCCTTCGGGATCTGCGTGTTGGCGTGGCGCCCGGTCAGGGCGTCGCGCCGTTCCAGGAGGGGGTCGAGGACGGCGCGGTGCGAGAAGCGCAGGGCCATGTCCGCGTAGGCCTCGCGGCCGGTGAGCGCGGCGAGGTCGGCGAACGCCTCGTTCATGCCGCCGAACTCGGTGTCGAGCATGGCCTCGAACGCGTCGTCGTCCATGGTCGCGGCGATGTCGAGCCACCAGTCGGCCAGCCGGAGGACCACGGCGAGCGCGCGATCGTGGCCGAGCAGGCGGTGGGCGTCGATGAGGCCGGCGAAGGTCTTGTGCAGGTTGTACCAGGGAACCCAGTGGGAGCTGGAACCGAGCGACCGGGCCGCTTCGACGCCGCCGTGGCGCAGGCTCTCGAACAGCGCCGCGCCGCCGGGGACGCCGCCGACGTAGCCGGTGCCGAGGGCCTCTTGGGCGCGTTCGAGTTCACCGACCATGTGGTCCAGTCGCCGCCGCGGTTCGGGCTCGCCGGTGACGACCGCCAGGAGCGCCAGCGCGGAGAGGTAGTGGCCGCCGATGTGGCCGTCGAGCCCTGAGTCCTCCCAGTTGCCGTAGCTCGCGGCGCGCGGTCGGAGTCCGGCTTCGCGAAGGAACGGGGCGAGCAGCCGGTCGGGGTCCATCGCGAGGACGTACTCCAGGTCGGTGCGGACGGCGCGGGCGAGGGGGCCGTCGAGCAGCGCGACGCGGGCGAGCGGGAAGGGTTTCATCGTGGTCCCCTTGGTCGTGGTCCTGCCGCAGGATATGTACCGGTAAACCTGCGATGCCAACCTACCCGATCGGTCGCCGGCGACTGCGGCCCGTCCGCTCTTCGGGCCCCGCCGCCCCGCGTCCCGGCCGCAAGTCGACACTGGACCGACGGTGCCGGCCGTGCGAGAATGACGGGCATTCGGGCCGGACGAGGCTCTGAGGAACAGGATGCACCCCCATGCGCCGCAAGTCCGCCACCACGAGCGTCCTCAACGTCGCGCTGCAGCCGACGATGGCGAGCCGCCGCAATCCCGACAAGGTCTTCGACGGCCTCGTCGCGAAGGCCGAGCGGGCCACCGGAGGGAGCCGGGACGAGGTCCCCGACTTCGTCGACGGGATGCGGACGCTGATGCGCTGCTTCGCCGCCAGTCCGCGCCTGAGCCCCATGGGCTGGCAGTCCGTCCAGGGCGACCTGCGGATGCGCCTCGAGAACCGGCTGCGGGTCGCGCGCCTGGTCGCCGAGCATCCGGCGATCACCGAGGAGCCGATCGTGGACCCCGTGTTCATCGTGGGCCTGCCGCGGACGGCGACCACGTTGGCGCACAACATCATCGCCAAGTCCGCCGCCCACCGCGGCCCGGCGCTGTGGGAGTGGATGTTCACCGACATCGACCGCGGCGAGGAGGCCAGGCGCCGCCGCGTCAAACAGACCCGGCGGCTCGTGGGCACGTTCATGCGGCTGGCCCCGGCGTTCAAGACCATCCACCCGCTCGACGCCGAGAAACCCGACGAGTGCAACTACCTGCTCCCCCACGGCCACCAGCACCTCGCGCGCGTGCACATGCCGAAGTACTACGAATGGATGGAGCGGCGCGACGCCCTGCCGGACTACGAGTATCTGAAGCTGGCGCTGCAGGTCCTGCAGTACGGCCGGAAGCGCAAGCGCTGGATCCTCAAGTCCCCCATGCACCTCGACCACCTGCCCGAGATCCGGAAGGTCTTCCCGGACGCCAGGATCATCTGGACGCACCGGGACCCGATCACCGTGCTCGGCTCGCTGTGCTCCCTCGTGGAGTCCTCGCAGGCAATGCACGAGCACCGCCCCGACCTGGACGCCATCGGCGAGACGTGGCTGAAGCTGCAGGTGAACGCGATCGAGCGGGCCCGGAAGGCGCGCGTCGAGTGGCCTCGCGACGTGTTCGTGGACGTGCCCTACCCGTGGCTCGCCGCCGAGCCCCACGAGAAGGTGCCGATACTCTACGAGCGTATCGGGGCACAGTGGACCGAAGCGGACGCTCGGGCGCTCGACGGCGTCCTGGCGCGGCCGGGCGTCGGCCGCCAGCACGAGTACGAGCTGCGGCGGTACGGCCTCACGCCCCGGCAGGTCGAGCTCGCCTTCGGCGACTATCCGCGACTGGTGGAGAAACTGCGCCTCGAATGACCGCACCGGCTCGCGGGCGACCGTCGGGCGCGCGAACGTCCGCCCGGCCCTCGTCGCCGCGGCCGCGGACGGCCGGCACTTCGTCAAGGGCGCGGCTCATGGAGACACCCTGCGGCGACGGCACCGGCGAGGGCGTCCACGAGCGGACCGCACGGAGGACCGGCCACATGGCCGAAGCGGAGCGGTCGCCCCCGCGACCAGGATTGCGGTATGAACCCTCCCTCCGAACCCCGTCGCCGCGAGTGGCCGATCGCCGCCGGCCTCATCCTCCTCGCCCTCGTGCCCGTGCTCGCCGGGGCGGTGCGCATGGGCGACCTCGCCTCGGGCGCACCGGCAACGGCCGCCAACGCCCGCTTCGTGGAGATGCCGCTGCCCATCGTCCTGCACATTCTCGGGGCGCTCGTCTACTCACTCGTCGGCGCGTTCCAATTCCTGCCGAGCCTGCGGCGACGCCGCACGGCGTGGCACCGCTTCGCGGGGCGATACCTGCTGGTCCCCGCTGGACTCGTCGTGGCCGCGAGCGGACTGTGGATGACCGCGTTCTACGACACGCCCGCCATCGACGACGGCGCGGTCGCGATCTCGCGGTATGGCATCGGCGCCCTCATGCTCGCGTTCATCGTCCTCGGGGTCGCCGCGATCGCCCGCCGCGACTTCTTCGCGCACGGGGCCTGGATGACCCGGGCCTATGCGCTCGCCATGGGCGCGGGAACCCAGGTGCTCACGTCAGTTCCGCCCTTCCTCGTGTTCGGCGAACCCGACGCCCTGATGCGGCTCGTCCAGATGGACGCCGGGTGGATCCTCAACGCCCTGGTGGCCGAATGGGTCATCGCCCGTCGCCGGGCGGCGACGCGTCGGCGCACCCCGGCTACGGTCATCGCGTGATGCAGAGACCGACCGTGCCCCGTACGATCGCCGCCGCGTGGTCGCGCCCCCGGGCGGTGGGCGCCGAAGGCCCGCGGCCTCGGGACGTCGTGCTGGTGATCGCGGCGGCCGTGGTCTCCGTCATCGAGGGCGCGATGCGCCCCGATCTGGCGTGGCCCCTCACCACGACGGCAGTGACGCTCGCGATCCTGCCAGTGCTCCTGTGGCGGCGCACCCGTCCGCTGCTCGGCGTCGCGATCATGACCGGCTCGACCTCGGCCTTCGCACTCGCGAGCGCCATCGCGGGCGTCGAACCGAACGCCCTCGTCGCGACGTTCGTGCTGCTGGCGATGCCCTACGCGCTCTTCCGCTGGGGATCGGGGCGCGACCGCATCGCGGGCGCCGTCATCGTCGCGGTCGGCCTCCTGTTCTCGAGTTCGCTCAGGAGTGATCCTGTCGCGGAGGCGGTCGCCGGGGTCGCGTTCTTCGGCGGTGCCTGCCTGATCGGGGCGCTGCGGCGCGAGCGGCTGGAATCGCGGGCGCGGGAGCTCGACACGGTGCGGGCCCGCGAGCGCGAGGCGCTCGCCCGCGACCTGCACGACACGGTGGCGCATCACGTCTCGGCCATCGTGATCCGCGCGCAGGTGGCGGCCGCGGACCCGCGCGACACGGCGCGCGTGGTCGAGTCGCTCGGCGTCGTGGAGAGCGAGGCGCAGGCGGTCCTCGCGGACATGCGCTCGCTCGTGCGCACCCTTCGCGCGCCCGCCGACTACACGCCGACGGCGGGTCTGGACGAGCTCGCCCGCCTCGCCGATCCCGGGCCGCCGCCCGTGACCGTTCGGATCGACGCGTCCGACGACGTGCCGGGCATCGTCGCGTCGACCCTTTTCCGGATCGCGCAGGAGGGCGTCACGAACGCGCGCCGCCACGCCCGCGGCGCCACCGGGATCGAGGTGTCCGTGACCGTCGAGGCCGACACTGCGCGGATCGTCGTCCGTGACGACGGGGCCCCCGCTCGTCCCCCGTCGAGCGGCGGGCACGGGCTGCAGGGCATGGCGGAACGCTCGGCGCTCCTGGGCGGCGAGGCGGCCGCCGGCCCGGATCCGGCCGGCGGCTGGATCCTGCGCGCGTCCCTGCCGATGCGGGGGGCGGCATGATCCGCGTGCTCGTCGCCGACGATCAGGAGCCCGTGCGCACGGGCCTGCGCATGCTGCTCGAATCGCAGCCGGACATCGAGGTCGTGGGCGAGGCCGCGGACGGCGTGGAGGCGGTGCGGCTCGCGCAGCGGCTGCGGCCCGACGTCGCCCTCCTGGACATCCGGATGCCGCATCTCAACGGCATCGAGGCGACCTCGCTGCTCGCGGGTGAACGCATCGCCGATCCGATCGCGGTCGTCGTCATCACCACGTTCGACCTCGACGAATACGTCCACGGCGCGCTGCGGGCCGGGGCGAGGGGATTCCTGCTGAAGGAGTCGGGTCCGCAGCTGATCGGGGAGGCCGTGCGGGCCGCCGCGAACGGTGACGCCCTCATCTCGCCGCAGATCACGTTGCGGCTGCTCGGCGAGTTCTCGCGACCGGTCCGGCAGGCGCGGCAGCCGACCACGCCGCTCACCGACCGCGAGGAGGACGTGCTCGCGCTGCTCGCCACGGGCCTGACGAACAACGAGATCGGCGAACGGCTCTTCCTCTCGCTCGGCACGGTCAAGACGCACATCGCGGGCGTCCTCACGAAGCTCGGCCTGCGCAACCGCGTCGAGGCGGCGATGTGGGCGTACGAATCGGGCCGCGTGCGCGGCGATCCGCCGGGACACGTCGACCGCTGCTGACACGGCGCGAGCGCTGCCGGAGCCGCCGGACGCGCGCTGGGCCGCAGTCGAATCCGGGCTGAACATCCGTGACCGCTTCGAGGGCCGTCGTCGCGCTCGGCCCGGCGTCACATCGTCCACTACGGTCACTGCCGACCACGGCTCTCGTCACCGCGGCCGTTTTCTACTCGGCCCGGTCGACCATGCGGCGGGCCGCGTGCCGGGCCCGCTCGACGGCGTCCGCGATGCCGCCGACGTCGCTCATCACCACGGCGCCTTCGTGAAGGAGCAGCAGTTCGACCGCCGCGTCCGCGGCGTCGTCGATTCCGGCCTCTTCCAGCAGCTCGGCGAATCTGGCCCGAAGCCACTGCTTCTGGGCGAGCGCCAGCTCCCGGGCCGGATGGTCGGGTCCGGTCAGCTCCGCGCGGGCGTTGATCATGGCGCACCCGCGGTCGCCCATGGCGCGCTGCCATGCCTCGAGCGAGTCGAAGACGGCCACCACGGCCTCGCGGGGGTCGGCGGCCGCTTCGACGTGGCGGTCGACCACCGCGCGCCACCGCTGGTCGCGCTCGCGCAGGTACGCCACGACGAGGTTGTCCTTGGAGCCGAAGCGGTCGTAGATGGTCTTCTTGGTGACCCCGGCCTCGGCGGCGATGAGATCGACGCCGACGCCGGTGATGCCCCGCTGATAGAACAGGCGGGCGGCGGTGTCCAGGACCCGGCGGGCCGCGCGGGTCATCCGCGGTTCCACGACAGTGTCGGTCATCACGGTGCTCCTCTCGAAACTCCACTGGAAGTATACCTACCGGTATAGCTACGGTGTGTATACCGATCGGTTTAATCTCGAGGAGATCTGATGCGCACCTCCGACCGGCTCTGGGCGACCGCGTTCGTCGTCCTGTGGAGCTCCGGCTTCATCGGCGCCGAGCTCGCCACCCGCCACGCTTCGGCGCTCACCGTCCTCAACTGGCGTTTCCTGCTGCTGGCCGGACCGGCGCTGGCCTGGATCGCCTGGCGCGGGCGGTGGCGGCGCTACACCGCCCGCGACGTCGGCGTCCACGTGCTCGTCGGCGCGCTCGCGCAGGTGGGCTACCTCTACGGCGTCGTCATGGCCGCGCAGCTCGGCGTCGGCTCCGGCACCACCGCGCTCATCGCGAGCCTGCAGCCCGTCGTCACGGCCGCCGCGGCCTACCTCGTGCTCGGCGAACGGGTCCGGGCCGCCCAGATGCTCGGGCTGGCGATCGGCTTCGGCGGCGTCGCGCTGGTCATCTCCGCCGACTACGCGGGCGGCGACGCGGCGCTGTGGGCGTACGCCCTCCCCGTCGCCGCGATGCTGAGCCTGGTCGCCGCCACGGTGCTGGAACGGCGCACTCGGCCCCGCAGCCTCGGCCAGCTCGACGCCCTCGCGGTCCAGTTCCTCACCACCGCGTCCGCCTTCGCCGCGATCTCGGCGGCCTTCGGCGAGTTCGCTCCCGCCCCCACTTCGGGGTTCTGGCTCTCGGTCGCCTGGATGACCGTGCTGGCGGGCGTCGGCGGGTACGGCACGTACTGGGTCGTGGTGCGCCGCAACGGGGCGACCGTGGCCGCCACGCTGCTGTACTTCACGCCGCCCGCCACGATGCTGTGGGCGTGGGCCATGTTCGGCGACGAGCTGAGCGGGCTGGCGTGGGCGGGCCTCGCCGTCACCGCGGTCGGCGTCGCCTTCGCGATCGGCAGAGGCCGCCGGAACGAAGAGCCCTCGGTATCGAGAGGACCGAGGATCGGCGCTCGGGCCTGAGGTCCACGCGGAGCCGCGGTGCGAACCGCGGCTCCGCTTCCTTGCGCACCAGGGCGCGCGTTCAGGGCTCAGGCCTGGTCGGCCTCGGCGGGGACGTCCAGGCCGCGCCCGCGGCGGCGGTGACGCCCTTCGCCGACGACGGTTTCGTCGAGGACCTCGGGCCGGAGCGGTGCCGACTGGTCGCGGGCTCATGGTCGTGGGCGGCGCTGGCCGCCGCGATCGGCCGGTTCGACGCGGACGTCGAGGCCGTGCGCCCGCCCGAGCTCGCGCGGGCCTTCGCCCGCCTCGCCGAACGGTTCGCCGCGGCGGCCGACCGCGATCGGCCCTAGGAGGCGGTCCCGCACAGACCGGCGGCCAGGAGGCCGAACAGCGCCTCCTCGAAGGCCGCCGGGTCGGCGTGGCCGTGCTTGTCGTCGAGGCTCCACGAGAGCGTGATCTGGCGTTCGCCGTCGAAGGAGTGGAACGTCCGGGTCTGGTGGCCCATGCCGTCGCCGGCGTGGCCGATGAAGAGCTCCTCGGGGTCGTCCGGGCAGCCCATCGTGACGCCGCCCAGGCCGAGCCCGTACTGGAAGCCCGTGCCGGTCTCGACGAACGCGGCGGCCTCGGCGAGCTGCTCGTCGGTGAGCAGTGTGCCGTCGGTGAGCGCGTCGTAGAACTCGTTGACGTCCCCGACAGTGGAGACGACGCCGCCCGACGCGCCCAGCTGCGAGGGGGAGACCGCGGTGGCGTCGAAGTACGGCTCGTCGGCGTCGCCGGTGGTGATGTACGGGACGGAGTGGCGGCCGCGGATGCCGGAGCCGTGGTCGTGCGGGTAGTAGGTGTGGCGGAGTCCGGCGGGCTTGAAGATGCGGTGCTTGAGCTCGTGGCGGAGGCTGTGGCCGGTGCGCTCCTCGATGAGCAGGCCCAGGACCGCATAGCCGGTGTTGGAGTAGGACCAGCCCTCGCCGGGCGCGAACAGCGGCGGGTCCTGGGTGGCGAGGTCGATCAGCTCCTCGGGCTCGTAGTGGGTCCGGTAGCCCTCGCGGACCTCGGTGAGGTCGCCTTCGGCGAGGCCCGGATACAGGGCGCCGACCCACTCCGGGACGCCGCCGGTGTGCTGGAGGAGCTGGCGGATCGTCGGCTGCTCGTCGTAGGGCAGGATCCCGGGCAGGTGGTCGCCGATCGGATCGTCGAGGTCCAGTCGGCCCTCGCCTTCGAGTTGGAGGACGATCGCGGCGACCATCGACTTGGTGACGCTGCCGATGCGGACCCGGTCGCCGGGGCGGGCCTGCGGCGCGTTCGCGTCGAGGTCTCGGGCGCCGGCCGCTCCGTTCCAGGCGTCGTCGCCGTCGCGGACCTCGACGAGGACCGATCCGGCGGTGAGGGCGGCGACGTCGGCGAGCCGGTCCTCGAGGACCTCGGTGTCGAGCCCGCCGGTCTCGGGACCGGCGGGCTCGGCAGAGGCGAGGTGCGCGGCGGTGAGCGCGCCGACGAGTCCGAGCACCGCGACCGCGGCGGGGATCATGCGTTTTCTCATGCTCGAACCGTATGGGCCGCGACCACATCAGACGATCCTGCGGACCCCCCGAGCGCGGGTACGGCCTGCCCTACCATCGGTCCGCCTCGGGCACGCGGAACGCGACCCGTTGGGGGGGAGGCCCTCCGGGGGAACGGTCACCGTGATGCGGCCCCGGTGCCCGCCGGCCCGGCGTGGTCGGGCCGGCGTCGGCGGTCATCGGAGCGGGATGGGGTCGGTCTCGGTCGCCGGGCGCGGGCCGAAGAGGCGGCGATCGGCCTCGGTGATGCGGACGTCGTTGATGCTGGCCTCGCGGCGGCTCATCAGGCCTTCGGGGGTGAACTGCCACAGCTCGTTGCCGTAACTGCGCCACCACTGGCCTTCGGCGTCGTGCCATTCGTACTGGAACCGCACGGCGATCCGGTCGTCGATGAAGGCCCACAGGCTCTTGCGCAGGGCGTAGTCCTGCTCCCGCTCCCATTTGCGGGTCAGGAACCCGACGATCTGGTCGCGCCCGGAGACGAACTGGTCCCGGTTGCGCCACACGGAGTCCGGTGTGTAGGCCAGCGCGACCCGGTGCGGATCGCGGGTGTTCCAGGCGTCCTCGGCGGCCTGCACTTTCCGTGCGGCGGTCTCGGCGGTGAAGGGGGGCAGCGGCGGACGGGTCATCTTCGGTTCTCCTTTGCAGTCAGTTGTCGTCGAGGAGGATGGCTTTGACGGGGCAGGAGCGCGCGGCGAGCTCGACGTCGGGCCAGAGGGCGTCGTCCGGTTCGGCGTCGTAGACGAGCCGGTCGTCCTCGTCGAGTTCGAACACGTCCGGCGCGGCGAAGACGCATTGGGCGAGGACCTGGCAGCGGCTCCGGTCGACACGGACTTTCATCGGGGTTCCTTTCAGGCGGGGTTGAACTTGGAGTACCGCTGGAAGGACCAGCGCAGCGGGAGTCCGCCGTCGACTTGGACGACGCGGTCGAGCGTGAAGTCGACGAGGCGCTGGGCGCCGGGCACCGCGGCGGCGCGGCGGGGGTCCCAGTCGACGCGGGCGGTGCCGGTCAGGTGCAGGCTCCGGCCGCGTTCCCAGTCGAGGAACAGCAGGCCGCAGCGCGGGTCGAGTTCGAGGTTGCCGAGGGTCATGTACATCGAGTTGCCGCTGTAGTCGGGCCACGTGAGGCCGCCGTCGCCGGTGAGGGCGATGAAGCCGGGGTTGCCGCCGCGGTGGGAGGTGTCGGCGCCGAGTCCGGCGGCGCGGGTCGTGATGAAGAAGGTGTCGGCCGTCGCGATCCATGCCCGCTGCTCGGCGGTGAGGCGAGCGGAGGTCCGGGACTCGGCGGGTCCGGTCGGCGGCTCGGTCTCGTCGACGATGCGGGTCTGGATGTACTTGGGGCAGTTGGAGTAGACCTGCTCGGTGCGGATCTCGAAGCGGTCGCCGACGCGGCGGGCGACGCCGTTGACGCGCATCCTCCGGCGCGTGGCCGGTTCGATCGCCAGCATGCCCAGGTCGCGTTCGGTCGCGAAGAGCCCGCCGAGGGGGTCGGGGGCGGTGGGGGCACGGTCGATGGCGACGGCCCGCTCCCCCGCTGCGCGCATGAATCCTTCGGGTCCGGCGAGGGCGGTGGCCCAGACCGCGCCCTCGTCGTCGGCGGCGCCGATCACGACCATCCGCTGCCGCGCGAGGAAGGCGGCGGCGACCGGCGGGATGGCCGCGTCGACGCCGGCCGAGCCCCAGTTCTCCACGCTGATGCCGGTCCGGCGCTGCACGGCGCGTTCGCCTTGGTGGTACATGGGTCTCCTTTCGCGGCGTTCGCGGGCCCGCGGGCCCGCGAACGCCGTGTGGTCTAGAAGAAGCCGCAGGTGGGTGCGCCCGCGGTGGGAGCGGGGGCGGTGTCGGCGCCGGACGGGGCGTAGATCTCGAGGCGGATGCCGTCGGGGTCGGTGAAGAACAGCCCGCCGGAGCCGGCGCCTTCGCCGTGGGGCACGACGCCGTCGTAGAAGAGGTCGACGCCGGCGTCCTTGAGGGCCGCTTCGGCGCGCCGGACGGTCTCGATGTCGGGGGCCTGGAACGAGAGGTGGTGCAGCCCAGGGCGGTCGGCGTTGAACGCGCCGTCGCTCTGCTGCCACAGGGTGACGACGATGTCGCCGTCCTGGCCGAGGAAGGCGTACCGGTGCTCGCCTTCGGTCTGGGCGCCGATGAGGCCGAGCCCGAAGATGTCGCGGTAGAAGTCGATCGACCGGGAGAGGTCGGTGACGTTCAGTCCGATGTGTCCCGTGTTCAGGGTCGTGGCGCTCATGGGGGCCTCCGTGTGCAGTCGGCGGGCTCGCGCCCGCAAATTCTAACGGTTGTTCCGTTAGAAGAAGCTTTCCATGAGCTTCTAATGATTGCAACGACATCAAGCGTTAGATTTCTGTGACGGTGGTCTCCCTCGGGGGCCTCGTCCCGGCGAGCGAAAAGCGCCGCACGACCAGAGGTCGCGCGGCGCTTGGGCGGTGGGATCAGTCTTGTTGGGAGGTGCGGTGGCGGGCGTAGTGGCGCGCCGCTCGGGCGCGGTTGCCGCAGCCCGCACTGCACCACCCGCGGCGCGGGTGGTCTTTGACGAAGTAGAGGACGCACCCGGGGCCGTAGCAGGCGCGCAGGCGCTCGCGTTCGGGACCGGTGAACAGCTCGATGGCTTGGACCGCAAGGGCGGCGAGGCAGCGGTCGGCGGGGGCGGCCGCGGTGCCGGGTCGGCGGGCCAGCCGGCCCCCGTCGAGCGCGAGCAGCGGCCAGGCGGGCGCCTGCGCGGCGGCCCGGTTGACTTCGGCGACGGCGGATTCGACTTCGCGCATCGCCGAGGCGGCGGCGGGCCGGTCGTCGTCGGTGAGGAACGCGGCCAGGCGCCGCAGGGCGTCCCGGAGCGCGCGGAAGCGTTCGAGGTCGGCCTCACCGATTTCGGCGCCGACGGCGCCGGGGTCGATCGTTGCGAGCCAGACGCGCAGGTCGTCCACGGTTTCGAGGTCGTCGTGGAGGCGGCCGCGCTCGGCCCAGACCGTGTTCGTCAATCGGATCGGCGCCGGCTCGCCGGGCAGCAGTAGCGCAGGCATCTTCTAACGGTAACACTCGTGTCCATGCATTACGAATCGCTCGGGCGGGGCGCGGTCGGAAGGCGCCGTCGCCGACCGGTCGGTGCGGTGCATGACGACGAGGAGCGCGCCCGCCTCGTCAATCGCCGGTTCCGGTCGGATCCAATCGGCCTTGGAGGAGCTTCGCCACGAGTTCGGTCCGGCTGGCGGCTCCGGTCTTGGCGAGGACTCGGGACATGTGGACCTCGACGGTGCGCTGCGAGATCCCCAGCGCAGTGGCGATCTGCCGGTTCGAGCGCCCTGCCGCCGCCGCCTGCAGCACCTCGGCCTCCCGGGTCGTCAATGCGACCGTCGCGGACGCCGCCCGCAACCGCCGCAGGCGGTCCGAAGCCCGATCGCGGCGCCATCCGGGCCAGCGTCCCAGCAGGGCGACCGCTTCCCGGGCATGGGCTTCCGCGCGCCGGCGGTCTCCGGACCGCTGGGCGGCCTCGGCGGCGAGATCGTGTGCGACGGCCTGGTACACCGGCGGGCCCTGCGCCGCGGAGTCGACGAGCGCGCGAGCGCCGGCCCAATCGCCGAGTCCGAGGCGCGCCGTCATCCACATGAGATCGGCGGACGGTTCGCTTCCGGGGCCGGGGACGGCGCCGAGGCAGTCGATGACGAACCGCCGCGCCGCGTGCGGCTCGACGCCGCCCTCGATGGCGAGGCGGGCGACGTCGAGGACGCGGTAGTCGCGCCGTTCGTGGAGCGCGGGAGGGACCGCGTCGCGGTAGGCGCGCATCGCGGCCTCGACGCGGGCGCGTCCGCCTCGGCGGGCGGCGATCGCCACGGCCGTCCAATGCGGATAGGTGATCACCCAGCCCTGGTCCATGCCGGCGACGAGTGCGAGGCCCTCCTCGCACAGCCGCTCGGCCGCTTCGAGGTCGTCGCGTTCGACCGCGAGGAGCCCGGCCTTGGCGGCGAGCACGGCGCGCTCGTGCGGGTCGGGTTCGACGCGCACGCGCGCGGCGAGCAGGCCCCAGGCGCGGTCGAGGTCGCCGAACGCCACCGCGGCGTCGGCGCCGGAGCGGACGATCTTGCCGCCCCAGACCGCCATGCCCAGGTCGCCGGTCGCGGCCACACCCTGCTCGAACAGCTGCCACGCCTGCCGCTCGGGAAGCTCCCGCAGGTGGATCGCGAGGAGGTTGTTCACGGCCCGGCTGAGCGTGCGGAGGTCGCCGTCGGCTTCGGCGTCGCGCCAGATGCGCCGCAGCCCGGCGACCGCGCCGTCGGCGTCGCCGACGTCGTGCAGGGCGGTCGCCCGGCTGATCTCCATCGAGCGACGCTCGGCTTCGAGTCCGTGTCGGGCGCAGAGCGCGGCCGCCTCGTCACATATCGCGAAGATCGCCTGCGGGTACTCGCTTCGGATCAGGGCCATGCCGCGTCCGGCGAGGCAGCGGGCGTGCTCGGCGCTGCCGGGCGCCGCGAGCGCCTGGGCCGTGTCGAGATGCGCCTGCTGCTCCGCGGTGCGGCCTTGGTGCCAGGCGAGTTCGGCGAGTCGCAGGTGGTTCGAGCACTGCACCGCGGCGTCTGCGGCGATCGCCGCCAGACGCTCCGAATGGACCCGACCGGCTTCGAAATCGCCTGCCAGGAGGGCCGCCTGCCCGGCGATGTCGAGCAGTTCGACGTGATCGGGCGCTGAGCGCAGCGCGGCCTCGGCGGTCTGCTGCGCCGATTCGGCGAGCCAGGAGTCCAGTTGCCGCCGTGCGGTGCGCGCGGCGGCCGCGACCGCCGTCGCCGTCTCACCGACCGCCAAGGCGTGCACCGCGATCGCGGCATCGTCCCCGCGCTCGCGGGCGGCGGCCAGCGCGGCGCGGTGCACGGCTTCCGCTTCGGCGGGCAGCGCCGTGGCCGCGAAGGCCTCCCGCATGAGGGCGTGCGCGAACCGCACCGTGGCGCCGTCGACCCGCAGGACGCCTGCCGCGACGAGCGCCGGGAGCCCTCGCTCGAAAGACGGAGGGCCGAGCACCTCGGCGGCGACCGCGGCTTCGACCTGCTCGCCCAGCAGTGCCAGGCCCCTGGCGAGCGTCCAGGACGCCCGGTCCTCTCCGGCGAGGCGGGCCCGTACGAGGGCCGCCAGGTGGCCCGGCAGCGGGGCCGTGCCGCGGATGCCGGAGTTGGCCAGTTCGGTGACCCAGAACGGGTTGCCGCCGGTGCGCCTGTGGATAGCGCGCGCCTCGGCGCGCGGCACGGGCTCGCCGGTGAACGCGCCGACGAGCGCGCCCGTCTCATCGGGCGTCAAGTGCCGCAGCGCGACCCTGACGCGGGAGCGGGCGCCTTCCAACCGGGTGAGCACGCGCGCGACCGCCTCGGGGTGGCGGGCCTCGTCGGGTGCGCGGCTTCCGGCGAGCAGCATCGCCGGGAGTTCCCATTCGGCGGCCATCGCCGACCAGAGCGCGAGGCTCTCGGGGTCCAGCCAGTGCAGGTCGTCGACGACGATCAGCGCCGGCCCGTCGCCGACGATGCGGCGGAGGGTGGTCATCGCGCCGCGCAGGAGCACTCCGTCCGGCAGTCGCATCGGGGCCTCCACCGGTTCCTGCCGCAGCATCCGCCACAGGCGCGGGTCGGTCCCTTGAGGAGCGTCGCGTCCGGCGGTCGCGGCGGCGAACCAGTCGTGGGGCGCGGTCCCGTCCGCGCGTGCGGTGCCGACGAGCAGGGTGGTCGGGGCGACGGCGTCGGCCGCTTCGCGCAGCAGCCGGGTCTTGCCGATGCCCGCCTCGCCGACGCACGCGACCGCGACCGGGCCGCCGCCGTCGGCGGCGAGCCGGTCCCAGGCCGCGGTGATCCGCGACAGCTCGTCATCGCGGGCGATGAACGGGGACACGGGCATGGCCCAAGGCTAGCCGCGGCGGCCGGGGCGCGCATACGCGAAACCACGTATGGCGGGCCTCGCGGGCGGCCCGCACGCTGGAGGCATGACGATCACCGGAATCGACCCGCCCGCGGTCGAAGTGAGCGGCCTGACCCGCGTCTTCTCCGGCGGGCGCGGCAAGGCCGATCATCGGGCGCTCGACGCCTTCGACCTCACCGTCACCCCGGGCGAGGTCCACGGCCTGCTCGGCCCGAACGGCGCGGGCAAGACCACCTTGTGCAAGATCCTCTCGACCGTGCTGCTGCCGACCTCGGGCACGGCGCGCGTGCTGGGCCTCGACGTCGTCGCCGACGCCAAGCGGGTGCGCCCGCTCCTCGGCATCGTGTTCGGCGGCGAGCGGGGCCTGTACGCGCGCATGACCGCCGGTCAGAACCTCCGCTTCTGGGCCGCGCTGTACGGGCTCGGGCGGCGAGCCGGGCGGGCGCGCGCGGCGGAACTGCTCGACCGCGTGGGCTTGAGCGCTCGCGCCGACAATCGGGTCGAGACCTTCTCGCGCGGCATGAAGCAGCGGCTCCACCTCGCCCGCGGGATGATCGGCGACCCTCGGGTGCTGATCCTGGACGAGCCGACCGTGGGCATGGACCCCGTCTCCGCCCACGAGTTCCGCGAACTCGTCGAGGAGCTGCGCGCCGAAGGCCGGGCCGTCCTGTTGACGACGCACGACATGGCCGAGGCCGAGGCGCTGTGCGACCGGGTGTCGTTCATCGACGGCGGACGGCTGCTGCGCTGCGAGGACCCGCGCGTGCTCGGGGAGCTCCTGTCCCGGCACGAGCGGGTGCGCGCCACCGGCGTCCCCGAGGCGCTGGCGGACCGGATCGCCGAACTCCGCGGCGTCGAGGCGGTCCGGCGCACCGGCCCCGGGGCGATCCTGGTGGAGACCGACCGGGACGGCGCGGCGCTTCCGGTGCTGCGCATGCTCGTCGAGGCCGGGACCACCGACGTGTCCACCGCCCCGCCCACCCTCGAAGAGGTCTACATGCACCTCATCGGCGACCGCGGCATGGCGGTCCGCTCATGAACGCCGCCCTGCCCGCGTTCGGCGCGGCCGTCCGGTTCCAGCTCGGCGCGTTCCGGCGCGACCCCGGCACGCTGCTCATGCTGGCGACCGCGCCGTTCTCCGCCGTCATCCTGCTGTCGGTCACGCAGCACAGTGGACGCCCTGACTTGGCGCCGTACGCGCTGCTCGCTCCGGCGATCATGACCGCGATGGGCATGGCCGTCATGGAAGCGGGCGAGACGATCTTCCGCGACCGCGCCGCCGGCGTCCTCGAAGCGCTGCTCACCACTCCCGCGTCACTCGCGGTCGTCCTGCTCGGACGGATCTCGGCCATCACGGCGGTGAGCCTCGTCGGCATCGCCGAAAGCTGGCTGGTCGGCGCCCTCGGGTTCGGCGTGGTGGTGACCGTCGCGCATCCGCTCGTGTTCGCGGCGACGCTGCTCGCGACCGCGTTCGGCATCGCCGCCACGGGCGTGCTCATGGCGTCGGTCTTCGTGATGGGCCGCGACGTCCGCAGCTTCCAGAACTCGGTGACCTTCCCGTTGTACCTGCTCGGCGGCGCGATGGTCCCGGTGACGCTGCTCCCGGCGGGCCTGGAGGCGCTGTCGCGGGCGCTCTTCCTGTCCTGGGCGACCGACCTGCTGCGAGACAGCCTCGCGCCCGCGCCGGTCGACGCGTTCGGCTGGCGACTGGCGGCCGTGCTCGGCCTCGGGGCGGCCACGGCCGCGGCCGGATTCGGGGTCATGCGGGCCCTCGTGCGGCGCGTCCGCCACAACGGAACGGTGGGATTCGCGTGAACGCGGCGGCGGTACTGCGGCAGACGGCGTGGTCGGGCTGGACCGACCTGCGCTCGGTGTACACCCCGACGAACTGGGCGTTCGGGTGGATGGTCCGGGTGCTGTGCCAGGTGGTCTTCTACTCGATGCTCGGCACGCTCCTCGGCGACCCGGAGCGGACGCGGTTCCTGCTGGTCGGGGCGGCGGTGTTCATCGCCGTCAACGAGACCATGATGACCTCGGCGTCCACGACCTGGGAGCGCTCGAGCGGCACGCTGTCGCTGCTCGCGGCCGCACCCGCGGGCATGGTCCTGGTGCTCGCCGCGCGCAGCTGGTTCTGGATCGCCTCGGGCACGGTCTCGGCCTCGGTCGCGCTCGTGGTGCTGGCGCCGGTGTTCGGCCTCGATCTCGGCGTCGCGGAGGCGCTGACGGCGGTGGTGCTGATCTTCGCCACGGCGCTCACGAACTACGCCGTCGGGTTGTGCTGCGGGAGCCTGTCGCTGCGCTTCCATCAGCTGCGCAACGTGTTCGCGAACATCACGCTGCTGACCATGACGGCGTTCTGCGGCGTGATGGTGCCGACCTCCTACTGGCCCAAGGGCCTCCAATGGTTCGCCGAGCTCTTCCCGGCCGCGCACGGACTGCGGGCGGTCCGCCTGGCGCTCGCGGGCGCGGACGCCGGCGCAGTGCTCGCTCAGGTGGGCTGGGCGTTCGCGACCGCCGCGGGCTGGCTGGCCCTGGCGTCGCTGTCGCTCTGGTGGTTCCACGCCGACGCCAGACGCACCGGCTCCATCGATTTCGGAGACTGAACACGGTCGAAGTCCGCAAACGGCAGCGCCTGGCGTGCCTCGAGCATCGCGGCGGGGAAGACTGAGCGATGCGGAACGCCCGCCTGCGCGGGATCGGCGCCCCGGCCCGCTCGCCCCGCCGCCGGCGCGGGGCCGAGCGGTGAACCCTGAGGCGCTCGCAGGCCGCGTGCGGGCGCCGCTGTCGACCGATCGGCGGACACACCGGTTCCACCGGGCGGTCGTCGCGGCCGCGGCCGAAACGGGCCAGGCTTGAACGCGTGAACGATGCAGCCATCCGCGTGCGCGGCCTGCGCAAGGCCTACGGGAACGTCACCGCGGTCGCCGACCTCGACCTCGACGTCCACCGCGGCGAGACCCTCGCCGTCCTCGGCCCCAACGGCGCCGGCAAGTCCACCACGGTGCAGATCCTCTCCGCGCAGCTCCCCCGGGACGGCGGGGCCGTCGCCGTGCTCGGCGCCGACCCCGCCAAGGCCGACCGGCGCTTCCGCTCCCGGCTCGGCATCGTCTCCCAGACGGCGGGCGACCTCCTCGAACTCACCGTCGAAGAGGTCGTCCGGCACTTCGCCGGGTACTACCCGCGTCCCCGCGACCCCGGAGAGGTGATCGCCGAAGTCGGCCTCGCCGCACAGGCGAAGCGGAAACTCCGGCAGCTCTCCGGCGGCCAGCGCCGCCGCGTCGACGTCGCACTCGGCGTCGTCGGCAACCCCGAACTGCTGTTCCTCGACGAGCCGACCACCGGCTTCGACCCCGAGGCGCGCCGGCAGTTCTGGCACCTCATCCGCGCCCTCGCCGCCGAGGGCACCACCGTCCTGCTCACCACCCACTACCTCGACGAGGCCGAGGCCCTGGCCGACCGCATCGCCGTCATCGCCGACGGCCGCATCCGCGCCGCCGGCACCGTGGCCGAACTGGTCGACGACCGCGAGGTGACCGTCGCTTGGGAGGGCGGCAGCAAGACCACCGACACGCCGACCGCGCTCATCGCCGAACTGGGCGCGGGCTACGCCGGGGAGGTCCCCGGGCTCACCGTCACCCGGCCGTCCCTCGAAGACGCCTACCTGCGGCTGATCGGCCAGGAGGCGAGCGCATGACCGCCCCGAACGCGCTGTCCTTGGGCGTGGCACGCGGCGGCGTGGAGCTCAAGCAGTTCTTCCGCGAACGCGGCTCCGTCGTGTTCACCTTCGCCTTCCCCGCCGTGCTGCTGCTCCTGCTCGGCTCGATCTTCGACCAGGGCCCCATCGCCGGGACGACCGTCACCGGCGGCCAGGTCCTCACCGCGAGCTTCGCCGCCGGCGGCATCGTCTCCACGTCCTTCGTCAACCTCGGCAGCTCGTTGGCCGTGGAACGCGACGACGGGACCTTGAAGCGGCTGCGGGCCCTGCCCATGCCGCCGGTGTCGTTCTTCCTCGGCAAGATCGTACTGGTCGTCGTGGCCAGCCTCGCCGAGCTGGCGCTGCTGCTGGTCATCGGGGTGCTGACGTTCGACGTGGCGCTGCCGAGCGATCCGGTCGCCTGGCTGACGATGGCGTGGCTGTTCGCCCTGGGGATCACGGCGTGCTCGCTGCTGGGGATCGCCGCCTCCAGTCTGGCGCGCAGCGCCCGCAGCGCCGGGGCGATGACGACGCTGCCCTACACCGTGCTCCTGTTCATCTCCGGCGTCTACGTGCCGCTCCAGGAACTCCCCGACTGGATGGCCCGAATCGGGGCGCTGTTCCCCGTCAAATGGCTCGCGCAGGGGTTCCGCGCCGCGCTCCTGCCCGACCACATGGCCGCCGGGGAACCGGCCGGCCAGTGGGAGCTGGGCAAGACTGCCGTGGTCCTGGCACTGTGGTGTGCTGGAGGATTGGTGCTGTGTCTGACGACGTTCCGCTGGCGAAGCGCCCTCACCCGATGAGCCGGCACGCATGGAACCGCGGTTTCCGCTACTGGGAGTGGTTCTTCGCGGTGTCCACCACCGCCGTTGCGGCGCTGGTCTGGAGCGGCGACGACCCGGTCGGCACCGACCTCGCCGCCTCGGCCTGGATCGCGGCCCTGGTGGTCTGGTACCTCGTGCTGGGGCGGCGGCTCATCACCGTCGACCTCGGCGTCGCCGAGATGGACGGTCGGCTCGCGCACGTCTACCGCCTCGGCGTGCTGGCGCTGTTCCTCGCCCTGATCTTGACCGACCCCGAGGCCATGCCGCTGCTGGCCCCGCTCATCTCGCACCTGTTCTGGCTCGTCCCCCTGCGTCCGACCATCGTCGTGGTGGTCGCGCTGAGCTTCATGCCGGTGCTGGGGCGCGTCGTCGCAGGCGAATCCTTGAGCGCGGTGCTGTGGGCCGTCCCGGCCAGCGCGGTCATCGCGCTCGCCTCGGTCGCCGTCGGCGTGTTCATCCACCGCGTCATCGACCAGAGCGTCGACCGCTACCTTTTGATCGACGAGCTCGAGCGGAGCCGTTCCGAAGTGGCGCGGCTGTCCCGAGAAGCGGGTGCCGCCGCCGAGCGGCAGCGCCTGGGCGCCGAGCTCCACGACACCGTCACACAGGGCCTGAGCAGCATCATCATGCTGGCGCAGGCCGCTCGCACCGCCGCGGAGGAGCGGGGGCGCGAGGAGCATCTGCGCCTGATCGAGCGGACCGCCCGCGCGAATCTCGCCGAGGCCCGGGCGATGGTCGGGGCGCTGGCGGTCGGCGAGGACGCGGCGGTCCAGGTCGAGGCGTCCCTGGCCGAGCTGGCGGGCGCGGCCGGGGCGGGGTTCGCCGTGGAGGGCGAACCCCGCCCGCTGAGGCCGGCAACGGCCGTGATGCTCGTGCGGGCCGTCCAGGAGGCGCTGCGCAACGTGGAGAAGCACGCCGCGGGCGCGGCGGTCCGGGTGCGACTGGCCTACCGCGACAGCGCCGTGGCGGTGTCGGTCGCCGACGACGGTCC
Organism: Glycomyces sp. TRM65418; assembly: GCF_019710475.1. Lineage (GTDB taxonomy): Bacteria > Actinomycetota > Actinomycetes > Mycobacteriales > Micromonosporaceae > Glycomyces. The sequence continues at coordinate 136,672 of NZ_JAJFAX010000010.1, forward strand.
CGGCTTCGACCCGGAGGCCCCGAGTTCCGGTTTCGGGCTGCGCGGCACCCGCAACCGCGTCGTCGGTCTCGGCGGTACGTTCACCGTGGACTCGGCTCCGGGCCGAGGGGCGACGGTGCGACTGGAGGTGCCCGCATGATCAGGGTGATGCTGGTGGACGACCATCCGGTGGTGCGGTCGGGCCTGCGCGGGATGCTCGCGAACGAGCCGGACGTCGAGGTGGTCGGCGAGGCCGGCTCGGGCGACGAGGCGCGAGCGGCGGCGCCCGCGCTGGAGCCCGACGTCATCCTCATGGACCTGCGGATGCCCGGCGGCGACGGCGTCACCGCCACCGGGCACTTGGCGCGCATCGCGAACGTGGTGGTGCTGACCACCTACGAGACCGACGCCGACATCGTCCGCGCGGTCGCGGCCGGGGCGGTCGGCTACCTGCTCAAGGACACCCCGATCGCCGAACTGGTCCGTGCGATCCGGGCCGCCGCGCAGGGCGAGACGGTCCTGGCGCCTTCGGTGGCGGCGCGGCTGGTCGGCACCGTGCGGTCCCCGCGCGGCCACGGCCTGTCCGAGCGCGAACTCGAGGTGCTGCGCCTGGTCGCCGACGGCGCGTCGAACGCCGAGATCGGCAGGCGGCTGCACATCGGCGAGGCCACCGTCAAGACGCACCTCCTGCGCAGCTACCAGAAGCTCGGCGTCAACGACCGCACGGCCGCCGTGACCTCCGCGATCAGACGCGGACTGCTCGAACTGTGACCCCGATGAACGGAGACCGACGCATGAGACCGAGACCGACCGCGAGGTGCGTACGCGAAAGCACGTATGGTCGCCCGCCCGCACCCGCCGGAGCCTGGTGACATGACCGGAACCGGATTCGACGGGCCCGCAGGCGGGACGCCCGGGCAGACCTGGACGAAGGGAATTCGATGGACGCCGTAGACCGTCACCTGTGGACCGAGCTCACGGACCCGGTCGAGCTGCGCGCGATCGTCGGCGAGGTGATGCCGCAGGCCGCCACCAAGGAACGCGCGAAGCTCCACGAGCACGACCGGGCCTGGCTGGCCGTCTCCCCGTACTGCATCGTCGCGACCGCGGACGCCGACGGCAACTGCGACGCCTCCCCCAAGGGCGATCCGGCCGGGAAGCTGATCCACGTCCTCGACGACACGACCGTGGCCGTCCCCGAACGCAAGGGCAACCACCGCGTCGACGGCTTCCAGAACGTCCTCGCCAACCCGCACGTCGGGCTGCTCTCGCTGCTTCCGGGCCGCCGCGAGTCGCTGCGGATCAACGGACGCGCTCGGATCGTCTCCGACGCGCCGTTCTTCGACGACATGATCGTCAAGGGCCACAAGCCGATGCTCGCCCTCGTGGTGGAGATCGAGACGATCTACTTCCACTGCGGCAAGTCGGCCATGCGCTCGGGAATCTGGAAGCCCGAGACGTGGACGCCCGAGGCCCTGCCCTCGCATCCGCGCATGGTCAAGGACACGCAGGCGGTCGAGCAGACCTTCGAAGAACTGGTCGAGAAGTACGGCCCCAAGTACGAACAGGGCCTGTACTGACCGTCGGTGCAGGAGCCGCTCCGGCCCGGCACGAGCGCCACGACGCGCAGGCGTCGTCGTAGCGGCCGGGCCGGGCCGGAGCGGTCAGCCGAGTTCCAGGGTGAGCCGCTGCTCTCCGGCGGCGTCGAGGGTGAACGCCGCTTCGCGGTCCTGCCAGGTGATCGTGTAGTCGCCGAGGAAGCCGTTGCAGCCCAGGCGGCCCTCCGCGTCGGTGGCGATCGTGGTGGGCGGGGTGCCCCATTCCTCGTTGATCAGGCGGTGGAGGCGCTCGTAGGAGGGCTTGGGGGTGCCGTCGGCGCGGACGAAGCCCCCCGGAGCGCCGAGCCACATGCCGGCGTCGCTCATGCCCCAGTAGGTGATCGCCTCGACCGCGGGGTGGGCGACGAGGGTCCGGTAGTGGCGCTCGACCTCGTCGGCTTGGCGCTCTTCGCCTTCGGGGGTACTCGGCCACTCCTCGATCTGGTAGTCGTTGAGGTCCTCGATCTCCGGCGGCATGAGGTGTCCGGAGAGGAGGGTGGTCTCGGTGAAGTGGATCGGCAGCCCGTACCGGGAGAACCGGTCGAGGATGCCGAGGGTCTTCTCCTCGCCCCAGTAGCCCTGGTGCATGTGGCTCTGCAGGCCGAGGGCGTCGATCCGGACGCCGGCTTCGAGCACGCCCTCGATGAGGCATTCGAAGGCGGCGGACATGTCGAAGTCGTTCAGCAGCAGGACCGCGCCGGGATTGGCCTCGCGGGCGGCGTCGAACACCATGCGCACCATGGGGATGCGGCCGATGTCGCGACACAGTCGGGTGATGCCGTTGTCGTACTTGTCGAAGATCGGCATGATGACGACCTCGTTGATCACGTCCCACATGTCGATCACGCCGGCGAAGTCGTTCATCTCGCGGCGGATGCGCTCGGTCTGCGCCTGCGCGATCGCGGCGTTGTCGAGATCGAGCAGCCAGTCCGCGGTGACCGTGTGCCAGGCCAGGGGGTGGCCCTTGACGGTGTGCCCGCGGCCGACCAGCCACTCGGCGGTCTTCAGGAGGCGGTGCGTGTCCGGCTTGCCGCGCTCGGGTTCGAACCGGCCCCAGTAGAACGGCAGAGTGGCGAAGTTGAACAGGCCTTCCCACTGCTCGAGCAGCCGCTCGTCACCGTCGGGCCGCTCGGAGGTCCCGTTCGCGTAGTCGGTGAATTCGAAGGCCGTGCAGCCGAATGAGAACCGGTGCCGCACCTGGCTGAGTTCGACTTCGCGCCCGGCGAGCGGCTCGCCGTCGAGCGTCAGCGTGATCTCGGCGTCCGCGGACCGATGGCGAAGGTCGGAAGTTTCGGTCATTGCACCAGCACTTTCCATGGAAGTTTTGACACGTGCCGATATTCCAGCAGGCGCGGGCCTCCGCGTCAAGTGGCGGGCCGGCTCGACTCCGCCGCCGCGCGGGTCGGTCGTCTCGCCGAACGGGTCGACCGAGAAAACTCCGCCGCGACCGATGAGATCCGCGGCCTGGGGAGGTCTTAGCAGGAGAGACGAACGTGAAAGACCCGCAGTGGCCCGGCGGACCACCGCACTGTTGAAAGGACGACCGTGATGACCGAGGCGACGATCCCCCCGGACGGAACCGCGCAGACCCCCGCAGGAGGGCGGACCGTTCCACCGGACGGCTTCCGGACGTTCCTCCACGTGCTGGTGAACACCGCCGTCGCGAACGTCACGACCAGTTTCCTGTGGTTCGGGCTGACGTTCTGGATCTACGTCGAGACCCGCAACGTGATCGCCACCGGCGTGATCGGCGCTTCGTACATGCTCTTCATCTCGATGTTCAGCATGTTCTTCGGGACCCTGGTCGACCGGTTCCGCAAGAAGGCCGTCATGGTGTGGGCGACCTTGGCGGCGCTCGCGGTCTTCCTCCTCGACGCGGTGTTCTTCTTCGCCGTCGGCGAGGAGCGGATCGGCGACCTCGGACTGCCGTGGTTCTGGATCTTCGCCGTCGTCATGCTCGCGGGCTCGGTGGTGGAGCAGCTGCGGGGCATCGCGCTGTCGACCACGGTCACGCTGCTGGTGCCCGAGAACCGCCATGCGAACGCGAACGGGATGGTCGGCACCGCCCAGGGAGTCGCGATGCTGGTGACGAGCGTGTTCAGCGGCCTGTCGGTCGGCTTCCTGGGCATGGGCTGGACGATCCTCATCGGCATCGCCGCGCTCGCGCTGACGCTCGTCCACCTCGTGCCGCTGCGCATCCCCGAGGAGCGGGCCGCCGAGGCCGGGCCGATCGAGTCGTGGGTGGACCTCCGCGGCGGGTGGCTCGCCGTGCGAGCGGTGCCCGGCCTGCTGGCGCTCGTGCTGTTCACCTCGCTCAACAACCTGTTCGGCGGCGTCGCCATGGCGGTCATGGACCCGTACGGCATCGACATGTTCGGCGTGCAGGGCTGGGGCTTCTGGTTCGCCGTGGCCTCGACGGGCTTCATCGTCGGCGGAGCGGTCGTCGCGAAGCGCGGCATCGGGAGGAACCCGATCCGCACGATCCTGATCGTGGTCATCGCCCTCGGCGCGGCGGGCGCGTTCTCCACCATCCGCGAGCTGGGCTGGCTGTACGTCCTCGGCGTCGGCGTGTTCATGGCGCTGATCCCCGCGGCGGAGGCCGCCGAGCAGACCGTCATCCAACGGGTCGTGCCCTTCGAGCGGCAGGGCCGGGTGTTCGGGTTCGCGATGACGTTCGAGGCCGCCGCCGCGCCGATCACCGCGCTGATGATCGCCCCGCTCGCCGAACTGCTCGTCATCCCGTACATGGACACCGACGCCGCTCAGCGGCAGTGGGCGTGGCTGCTGGGCACGGGTGACTCGCGCGGCATCGCCCTCATCCTGCTCATCGGGGGCGTCGCCTGCGCGGCGCTCGCGTGCGTCGCCCTGCTCGCCCCGCAGTACCGCCAGCTCAGCGCGCGGTATCAGGCCGCGGTCGACGAGGCCGAGGCTGGGACGGAGACTGAGCCGGAGACGGATTCCCGCGAAGCGGTGCCGGTGTGACGCGTCGGCGATCCCGGCCAGGGTGCGCCGGGATCGCCGACGGTTTTAC
>NZ_JAJFAX010000011.1 GCF_019710475.1 Glycomyces sp. TRM65418
CTCGCAGGCACCACGGTGACGCCGCGCGTCAGCGCCTCGACCTCGTACCGGCCGTCGCCCGACTGGGGCGGGATGTCGTCGGTGACCTCGACGTAGTCGATGTTCGGCAGACCGGCGGCGGCGGTCGCGGCCAGGCGGATCGTGTTGCTGCCGGCGTTGAGCGGCACGCTGACGGTCTTGGTCGACCAGGTGTTCCACGCGCCGGTGGCGTTGAACGCGCTGGCCGAGTGCACTGTGGAGCCGTTGACGACGATGTTCGCCGGTCGGGAGTCGGTGGCGCCGTGGGCGTACCGGATCGCCACGGTGGCCGTTCCCGCGCCGGCGGCGTTCACGGTGAACTGAGCTGTGGCACCGGTCGCGTTGTCGGAGTTGCAGAACCCGCTGCCGGAATACCCGGAGTGGTTCGATTCGATCGCGCCGTCGCAGGTCGCCGGGGCGTTCTCCGCCTCGTACCTGGCGGTGGCGGCGTCGGCGTCGGTCATCGCCAGCATCGTCGCCGCGGCGGCCACCAGGCCGATCACCCCCAGTGCGGGGGCTCGGAGGCGTTTCGCCCGTAGAGAGGTTGCCGTGTTCATGTTCGCTCCATGTCAGCTGTGTGAGGGAGCTCCCGCGTGCGACGGCGTCGGCGCCGCATGCCGGGAAGCCGCGCGAGGCCGTCGCGAAGGGAGTCAGGATGTGGTGCTTTTCGGGTCGCGTCCGGAGACGCGCGGCGGCACGGGGGAGAGGCGGGCGGTCGGCGCGGCGTGCCGGGTCACCGCGGTCGACCGGCTTCGGAGATATCGAAATATCGAATTGAATCGATATAATGACGAGTCCTCAGGATAGCCGGTGAGCGCTTGCTCCGCAATGGGGGCCTACATGCGAAGGTCCGGCTCCCGCCGCAGGTACTCGCCCGGCGTCACCCCGAACGAGTCGCGGAACGCGCCGATGAACGCGCTCGGGCTCGCGTACCCGCAGGCCCCCGCGATACGCGTGACCTGGTGTCCTTCCGCCAGCAGCACCAGCGCGTGGTGCAGCCGGAACTGCCCGCGCCACTGCGCGAACGTCATCCCCGCGTGCTCCCGGAAGAGCCGGCTCAAGGTCCGCTCCGAAGCCCCCACGGCCGCCCCGAGCTGCGCCAGCGTGCGCCGATCGGCCGGATCGTCCTCCAGCAGCGCCACCACCTCGCGCAGCCGCGGGTCCGGCAGCGCCGGCAGGAACCGCTGCGGCGCCTCCACCTGGCGCAGCAGGTCGAGCACGACCTGCTCCAGGCGCCTGCGCGTCCCCGCCTCCAGCGCCGCGTCGTCCGTCAGGCACGTGACGGCCTCCCGCAGCAGCGGCGTGAACGCCAGCACCGACGGATGGTCGATGTACGGCCCCGGCCCGTCGGTCGCGAACAGGATCGCCCGCATCTCGGTCGTCCCGCACGCGCGATGCGCATGTTCGGTCCCGGCGGGGATCCACACCCCCTGCGACGGCGGCACCACCCACACACCGGAGGCCGTGAACACCCGCAGCACCCCGCGCCGCGGGTAGATCAGCTGGTGGCCGTCGTGCCGGTGCCGCCCGATCCGCTCCAGGTGCGAGAGCATCCGGATCGGCGAGCTCGGAATCACTTGGCCGTCAATCGACATAACTCGGCAGAATACCGTTAGCCGGAGCCCCGAGCCACTCGGAATCCTTGGACACCACGGACAAGGAGCACCGACATGACCCACACCGCCGCCCCGCCCGCCCCCGTGCGGCAGCCCTCCCCGCTGCGCCGCATGTGGCTGTGGGGCACCGCCCACGCCGTCGACGACATGTACCAGGGGCTCGTGCCCGCGTGCGTGCCGTACTTCGTGCTCGACCGCGGCTACGGCTACGTCGCCGCCACGGGCCTCACCCTCGCCGCCGCGCTCGGCAGCTCGATCCCGCAGCCGTTCATCGGCGTCGCCGTCGACCGCCGCCGCCTCGACTGGTTCGCCCCCGCGGGCGTCGCCCTCGCGGGCATCGGTCTCGGGCTCGCGGGCCTCGCCGGGCCGTACCCGCTGGTCCTCGCGCTGATCTTCCTCTCAGGACTCGGCGTCGCCATGTTCCACCCCGCCGCCGGCAAGGGCGCCCGCGAGGCCGCCGGGGACAGCGCCGCCGCGATGAGCGTCTTCGCCGCCGGCGGCAGCGTCGGCTTCTTCCTCGCCCCGGTCCTCGCCACCCCGGCCCTCATGGCGATGGGCGTCGGCGCCACGGCGCTGTTCATCCCGCCCGCGGTGCTCATCGCATTCGTCATGCTGCGCACGCACACCCGTTCCACCGCCGCCCCGCCGAAGCCCCGCACCGGCGCCGACCGCTGGGGTCCCTTCGCGGTCCTCACCGCGATCGAAGTCGTCCGCTCGATCCTGTGGGTCGGCGTCATCACCTTCATCGAGCTCTACTGGATCCGGCACCTCGGCGCGGGACACGCGGTCGCGGGGATCGCGCTGGCCGGTTTCATGCTCGGGTCCGTGATCGGGACGCTCCTCGGCGGACGCCTCGCCGACCGCTTCGGGGCCGTGCGCACCACCCGGATCGGCGGGGTCCTCATCATCCCGCTGCTCGTCCTGCTGCGCGTCGTCCCCGGCGAGTACGTCCCGCTCGTCCTCGCGCTCGCCGTGGGCATCGCGATCAACATCCCGTTCGCGGTCCTGGTGAAGCTCGCCCAGGACTACCTGCCGACCCGGCCCGGCACCGCCGCGGGCGTCACCCTCGGCCTGGCGATGAGCGCGGGCGGCCTGTTCGCCCCCGCGTTCGGGTTGATCGCCGAACGGCACGGTCCTGAAGGCGTGTTCACGGTGCTCTGCGCCGTGCCGCTGGCCGCGGTGGTGCTGGGGGCCTTCCTGAAGCGGCCTTGAGCCGGGCGGTCATCGCCGCGGCGGCGCGGTCGACTCCCGGACGACGAGGCTCGTCGCGAGCTGCACGTGGTGCGAGTCGGGGACCTTGCCCGCCGCCAGGTCGAGCAGCGTGCGGACGGCGACCCGGCCCATCTGCCGCAGCGGCTGCTTGACGGTGGTGAGCGGCGGCTCGACCCACATCGCGTTGTAGGTGTCGTCGAAGCCGACCACGCTGAGGTCCCCGGGGACCTCCAGACCCCGCTGCCGCGCGGTCCTGATGACGCCCACCGCGATGGCGTCGCTCGCGGCGAAGACCGCGGTCGGCGGGTCGGCCAGGTCGAGCATCGTCGCGGTGAGCGCCGCGCCCGTCTCGGCGGTGAACCGGCCCGATCCAGTCAGCGCCGGGTCCAGCTCGATCCCCGCCGATTCGAGCGCCTCCCGGTATCCGTGCAGGCGCTCGCGCGCGGGCAGTGACTGCGACGGCCCGCCCGCGAAGCCGATCCTGGTGTGCCCCAGGTCGAGCAGGTGCCGCGTGGCCTGGACGCCGCCGGCCCAGTTGGTCGCCCCGAGGCTGGTGACGCGCTCGTCGAGCGGGTTCGCCGGGTCGATGACCACCAGCGGCAGGCCCAGCTGCTCGCACGCGTCCATCTCCTCGCTGGTGAGCTGCGCGGTGACCACGACCAGTCCCGCGGCCCCCTGCGCGTGGATCTCCTTGACGCGGTCGGCCCCGAGCGGGTCGTACTGCCCCGAGTTCTCGGACTCCAGGGAGCTGGTGACCACCTCGACGCCCAGTTCGCGGCCGCCGCTGATGAGTCCATCGAGGACGTACACGGCGTACATGTTGAGGATCGTGTCGAAGACGACGTGGACGGACTGGGGCGCAGGCGTTTCGCGAGGCCCGGTGGTCGGCACGTACCCGAGTTCGGCGATGGCTTCGCGGACGAGCCGCCGGGTCTCCTCGGCCACGCCGGGGCGCCCGTTGAGCACCTTGGAGGCGGTGGCCTTCGAGACGCCCGCGCGCTCGGCCACTTCGGTCAGCGTCGCGCGGTGGCGGTCCGGCTTGCTCATCTGCTTCACCTCTCGGTCAGGGGTGGCATCATTCTAACCAGAGTCAGGAAACAGTTTCAATCCGCGCCGCCGATATTCGTTCACGCTCCGGGTCTCATGGGGATCATCGTCTTGACCTGCTCGTGACGGCAGGGATCAGTTCGAAACTCCATGAAACAACAGAGAAAATCTTTCTACTGCCGTGGGTCGCTCCTCCCGCTCGTCGGGTGTTCGCCCCCGGCGGGCCCCGAGCGACCGCCCCCGATCGCCGGGCACAGCGAACCGCGGCCGATGATCGGACGACGCCCTGGCGAACAGTAGCCGAACGACCGATCGTCACGCACCGCTCCCATTGTGACACAAGGGACTTGCCTGCCTATAATGACGCGGTCCTCCGGCGGGCGGACCGATGATGCTCCCACCGGAGCGGACCGTCCGCGGGCCCTGTCGACAACAAGGAGACCCTGTGTCCCTCAAGGAAGGCAAGACGCGCCGCGTCCTCGCCCGCGTGGCCGCCGTCGCCGCGGCCGCCGGCCTCGGCGTCACCGCCCTGGCCGGTTCCGCCTCGGCCGACATCACGATCCAGCAGTACGTGGCGCTCGGCGACTCCTACGCCTCCGGCGTCGGCGCCGGCGACTACCTCGCCGACGACGGCTGCTACCGCTCCGCCAACGCCTACCCGCGCGAGGCCGCCGCGGCGCTCGGCGAGCGCCTCTGGTTCGAGGCCTGTTCGGGCGCACGGGTCGAAGACGTGATCGCGAACCAGCTCGACCACCTCTACCGGGTCAACACCGAGCACGTCACCATCGGCGTCGGCGGCAACGACGCCGGGTTCTCGTCGGTCCTCGGCGCCTGCGCCGGGACCGACACCGCCCTGTGCGAGGCCGCGATCGCCAACGCGCGCGACATCATCACCACCTCGCTCCCGGACGAGCTGGACGACCTCTACACCCGAGTGAGGAACCGCGCCTTCTCCGCCGAGATCGTCGTCGTCGGCAACCCGCGCCTGTTCAACGAGACCAGCTGCTCGGGCACCCTGGCGATCACCCCCGCCGAGCAGGCGCTCCTGAACGACACCGCCGACCTCCTCGCCGAGACCACCGCGGCGGTCGCCGCCGACCACGGCTTCGACTTCGCCGACCCGCGTGAGGCCTTCACCGGTCACGAGGTCTGCTCCGCCGACCCGTGGATCCTCGGCTACGTCGGGACCCTGGAGTCCTTCCACCCGAACGCCGCCGGGCAGGCCGCCTACGCCGACGTCGTCATTCCCCACCTCGACTACTAGGCCGTCACCGAACCCGGCCCGCGTGAGCACCCCTCACGCGGGCCGGTTCCGTTCCCCGCGAATTGGACGGCCCCGCATACAATGCCGTGACCCTCTGGGGACGGGCCTCCCGGGCCGGTCCCCGCCACGACAAGGAGACCTATGTCCGCACACACCCGCAAACGCGGCGTCGTCGTCCGCGCCCTCGCGGCCGCCGCGGCCGCCGGCATCGGCGCCGCGATGCTCGCCGGACCCGCCTCGGCCGGTCCCACCACCTGGCAACCGCAGTACGTGGCCCTCGGCGACTCGTACGTCTCGGGCGTCGGCGCCGGCGACTACCTCGCCGACGACGGCTGCTACCGCTCCGCCAACGCCTACCCGGTGCTCGCCGCCGAGGCGGTCGGCGCGAAGCTCTCGTTCGACGCGTGCTCCGGCGCTCGCGTCGAGGACGTGGTCGCGAACCAGCTCGACAACCTGTCCTGGCGCACGCGCGAGGTCACGATCGGCGTCGGCGGCAACGACGCCGGGTTCTCGTCGGTCCTCGGCGCCTGCGCCGGGACCGACACCGCCCTGTGCGAAGGGGCGATCGCGAACGCGCAGGCGGTCATCACCGACTCGCTCCCGGCCGAACTCGACGACCTCTACACGCAGGTCGAGGACCGGGCGTGGTTCGCCGACGTCACCGTCGTCGGCAACCCGCGCCTGTTCAACGAGACCAGCTGCTCCGGCACCCTGGCGATCACGCCCGCGGAGCAGGCGCTGCTGAACGAGACGGCCGACCTCCTCGCGGAGACGACCGCCGAGGTCGCCGCGGACCACGGCTTCGACTTCGCCGACGTCCGCGACGCCTTCGTGGGCCACGAGGTCTGCTCCTCGGACCCGTGGATCCTCGGTTACGTCGGCACACTGGAGTCGTTCCACGCGAACGCCGCCGGTTACGCCGCCTACGCCGAGGTCGTCACCCCCTACCTCGAACGCTGCTAGTTCGGATCGCACCGGCCCGCGGGGGACACCCTGCGGGCCGGTTTCGCGTCTCCGGGACAATCCCGGCATGTCCAGACGCTCACGCAAGGCCCGCGCGACGACCTGCCCATGCGGCTCCGGCGCCGCCTTCACCGCGTGCTGCGGTCCCCTCCACGCCGGGACCGCGAAAGCCGCCACCGCCGAAACCCTGATGCGCTCGCGCTACAGCGCCTTCGCGCTCGGCGACGAGGCCCACCTCCTGCGCACCTGGCATCCGGCGACTCGCCCGGACCGGCTCGACCTCGACGGCGACCGCACCTGGACCGGTCTGGAGATCCTCGAGACCACCGGCGGCTCCCCCCTCCACACCCAGGGCACCGTCCGCTTCCGCGCGAGTTACACCGACGGCGACGGGCCCGGCGCCCAGACCGAGGACAGCGCGTTCGAACGCGTCGGCGCCGACTGGTACTACGTCGACGCGCTCGACTTCGCATGAACGCGACCCTTCACCCAGCGCAAATCATCGAATACTTGTCGATTCATTGACACGTGTCTAACCTCGTCAGGTGAGTCTCGAGCCACCGACACCCGCCAAAGACCGCCGGGTGCGACGAACCCGCGCCGCCCTGCTGAGCGCCGCTGTGACGCTCGTCAGCGCGCGCGGCACCGCGAACGTCCCGGTCTCCGACATCGCCGACGCCGCCGGAGTGAGCCGCCAGCTCGTATACCTCCACTTCGGCGACCGCGACAGCCTCCTGCTGGAGGCCGCCCTCGACCTCACCCGGCGCGAACTCGCCGAACCCTGGAAGCAGGCCCCCGCGAACGCCGCGGTCCGGGACCACGCGCTGGCGGTCGCCCGCCACTTCGCCGACCACCGCGACTTCTACCGCGCGATGTTCAACAGCGCCAGCGCCTTCGCGCTCAGCCGGGCCGTCAGCCGCCTGCTCTCCCCGCTGCGCCGCCACTCCCTTGAGGCCCGCTTCGGGGAGCTGCTGTCGCCGCGGCTCGCCGAGGACCTGGGAGCGTTCATCAACGGCGGCAGCGCCGCGCTCGTCCACGCCTGGGTCACCGAGACGGACGGACCGCTCGACCCCGAGGCGATGGCCGATCGCCTCCTGGCCGTGGGCCAGGTCCTGAGGGCGGCCCTCGAAGCGCTGGAACGCCCGGCCGACATCCCGACGCAGCCCACCGGCGACTGACGACGGCTCCACGCCGCCGGGCGGCACCGGCCCATGGCCGTCCGAGCTGTGTTCACCGGCCACTCCCGCCGCATCGGTACGATGAGGAGCGAGGGCACATGTAGGAGCGCAGATGGACGAAGCCGGACTCAAGTCGATCGCCATGCTCCTGCGCCAGCGCAACGAGATCGACGCCCGCATCGCCGACATCGTCGGCAGGCCCGTCGCCCACGGCCACCTCTCCGACTGGATCGCCGCGCAGATCTTCGACATCGAGCTCGAACCGGCCGCCAACAGGGCGATCGACGGCTGGTTCCGCAGCGGACCGCTCGCCGGGCGGACGGTCAACATCAAGCACTACACCCGCAATGAGGGCCTGCTCGACATGAGCGACACCGACGACCTCGACTACTACCTCGTCATGACCGGCCCGCGCCGCGGCGCCGCCCGATCCGGCGGCCACCGGCCCTGGACCATCGACCACGTCCACCTCTTCGACGCCCTGGCCCTGGCGGACACCCTCCGCAACTCCATGCGCCGCATCGGCGTCGCCACCAGCGTCCGCGCCGAGTACTGGAAGGCCGCCGAGATCCACCCCGATCCCGTGCAGCCGCTCCTGCGGCTCACCGCCGGTCAGATCGCGGCCCTCGACGGATTCAGGTCCGCATAGCCGCGAAGCGCGGGGTTCCCGTGGGAGCGTTCGGGAGCCTATGATGAATGCGCGCAATACAGGGAGCTATGGAGCATTCGCCCATGCGCGTCTTCAGCCGACTCCTCGCCGCTCGCGCCATGCTCGCCCGCCTCGTGACCGGTTCGCCGATTCGCCTTGCGCCCGGACCCGGCCGTGCTTTGGTCGAGGTCTCGCTTTGAGGGGGAGTCGTGACTGACGGAAACGGAGCCCGTTAGTATGCGGAGCAACTGAGGGTGATGTCAGCCCTGCAGTCTCGGTGATGGCAATCTGACGGAGGAAGCGTTGCTGGATATCACTCCACTCACATGGGCCGTGACCATCGGTCTCATCGTCGTGCTGCTCGCGGTGGACCTGTTCATGTCGGCGATCCGCCCGCACCACGTCGGGTTCAAGGAGGCCACCGCCTGGTCCGTGTTCTACATCGCCGTGGCGATCGTGTTCGGCATCTGGTTCGGCATGCAGTACGGGAACACGGCCGGAACCGAGTACTTCGCGGGCTACATCATCGAGAAGAGCCTGTCGGTCGACAACCTCTTCGTCTTCGTCATCATCATGAGCACGTTCGCGGTGCCGGACTTCCACCAGCACAAGGTCCTCACCTTCGGCATCGTGCTCGCGCTCATCATGCGCGCGATCTTCATCGCCCTCGGCGCGGCGCTCATCAGCACCTTCTCGTTCATGTTCCTGGTCTTCGGGCTGCTGCTCGTCTACACGGCGATCCAGCTGTTCCGCCACCGCAACGAGGACCCCGACATCGAGTCGAACGTCATGGTGCGCGGCGCGCGGCGCTTCCTGCCCGTCAGCGCCGACTACATCGGCGGGCGGCTCTTCGCGAAGGAGGGCGGCCGCCGCGTCGTCACCCCGCTGTTCATCGTCCTCATCGCCATCGGCAGCGTCGACCTGCTGTTCGCGCTCGACTCGATCCCCGCGGTCTTCGGCGTCACCCAGGAGGCGTACATCGTCTTCACCGCCAACGCCTTCGCGCTCCTGGGCCTGCGCGCCCTGTTCTTCCTCGTGAAGGGTCTGCTCGACCGGCTCGTGTACCTCTCCGCCGGTCTCGCGATCATCCTGCTGTTCATCGGCTTCAAGCTGCTCCTGCACTGGGCCCACGTCGACATCGACACCTCGATCCCCGAGATCCCGACGCCGCTCAGCCTCGGCGTGGTCATCGGCGTCCTCATCGTGGTCACGGTCGCGAGTCTCATCAAGACCCGCGTCAGCCCGGAGGCGAAGGCTCACGCCGGGGCGCTCACGGCCACCAAGTCCAAGCAGAAGGACGAGACGCCGCAGTAACCGCAGCGAGGCCCCGGAATCCTCCGGGGCCTCCGCGCTATCGGCGGCGCGCCAAGAGCAGGAGCACCAGGATCAGCGGGATCGGCAGCAGGAACGCCTCCCGCAGCCCGATCTGCGTGTCCAGCCAGCCGAGCGCGGCGGGCGCCGACAGGATCGCCGTGCCCGACGCGAGCGACCCGATCGACGCCGAATGCCGGTCGGACAGGTTGGGGACCGACACGAGCCGTCCCAGCATGATCGGGTACAGCGGCGCGATGCCCACGCTCGCGACCACGATCCCCGCGGTCACCGCGGACGCGTCCTGCCCCAGATAGACGATCGCCGTCCCGGCCATCGTCAGGCCCCCCGCCGCCTGCACCGCCCACGGCCGGTCCACGAACCGCGGCCCGACCAATCGGCCCACCGCCATGCCGACGCCGAAGCCGGCGCCCAGCGCCGACGCCGTCCCGAGCGGCACCCCCGTGTCGACCAGCCTCGCGACGCCCCACACCACGAAGCAGAACTCGCACGCCACGCTCAGCACGATCCCGAGCCAGCCCACCGTCGCCGGTCCGACCGGGATCCGGATCCGCACCGCCGGGCCGTCTCCCGGGCCGCGCACCGTGCGGTGCACGACCGCCGCCAGCAGCACCGGAACCGGCAGGAGGATCGCCCACCGACCCGGCATGCCCAGCGTCTCCAACGCCCCGAACGCCAGCGGCGCGCACACCCCCGAGGCGCTCGCGACCCCGACCGCCACCACGATCCGCTTCGCCGCCCCGGGCCCGCGCAGCAGCGACGGCGTCGCGAGCGCGATCGCCGCGCAGCCCAGGCCGACCAGGATCGATCCGGTTCCGGCCGGCGCCAGGTGCGGCGACAGCGCCATGCCGACCGCGCCGAGGGCGATCATGGCGCACGCGGCGCGCAGCACCCGGCCCGCGCCCGTGCGAAGGACCGCGGGGCCCGTGACCGCCGTGAGGACCAGGCCCGCGCCGAACGTCATGGTGAGCCAGACCAGTTCGCCGCGCGGCCGGTCGAGCTCGACCGAGATGCCCGCGAGGTACGGCCCGAAGCTCGCCACGAGGTAGCCGAGGCCGGCCTGCGCGAGGCCGACCACCCGGAGCACGCCGCGATCCGTGGTCTCCTGCGTCTCAACGGCCATCGGGCACCCGGCGGCTCTCCGTCGTCATGCCCGCGAACCGACCGGGATCGGCGAGTCGGACGTCCGCGTCGGAATCGACCGATGTGCCGTCCGTGTCCGGTAGGACGGCTTCGGGGTTGCTGTAGCTTCGCATGAAGCCCTCCGGGGTAGAAATAAACTCGTAAGCCGAGGATAATTCGTGGAGGACTCCGCTTGCAACCTGAAACCCCTGCTTCGCCCGACGACTCGACCGACCGGCCCGCGAAGGTCGGCCGGGCCGAGGCCGCCCGCTGGAGCGGCGCCCTCGACCTGCTGAAACTCGTACGCGCCCGTCCCGGCATCACGCGCGCCGAAGCCGCCCGCGCCCTGCACGTCGGCAGCGGCACCGCCACCGAGATCTCCGCCCGGCTCCGCGCCCTCGACCTGATCGCCGAACGCCCAGCGCCGCCGTCCGGGCGCGGCCGGCCGACTTCCACCCTGCACGCCCATCCGGACGGCCCCCTGGCCGCCGTGGTCGACCTCCGGCACGCGGACTGGCGCGTGGCCGTCGCCGACCTTGAAGGCTCCCTTGCGGACACGGCCACCGGACGGCACGCTGCGAAGGCTCCCGAGCGGGTGTTCGCCGACATCCGGGAGGCCGTGCGCGCGCTGGCCGAGCGGCACGGCGGCCGAGTGCGGGCCGTCTCGATCGCCACGGCGGGCACGGTCCGGCGCAGCACGATCGTCCAGGCGAGCGTCCTGGGCTGGCGCGACGTCGAGGTCGAACCGCTGCTTCCCGGTGTGCCGCAGGCCCTCGGCAACGACGCGACCTTGGCCGGCCTGGCCGAAGCCCGCCTCTCGCATCCGGGGAAGACCGTCCTGTACCTGACGATCGAAGTCGGCATCGGCGGGATCTTCGTCGACGAGGGACGAGCGGTCACCGGCGCGACCGGCGCGGGCGGCGAGTTCGGGCACCTGCCCTTCGGCGACTTGGCCGTTCCCTGCCCCTGCGGTGCGCGCGGCTGCTGGGACGTGGCCGTGGACGGCCGCGCGGCGGCGCGTCTGCTCGGCGAACCGGAACCGGAGGACCCGCGCACCTATCTCATGGAGGCGCTCGTCGACCCCGACGCGCGAGCGGCCGTCGAGGAGTGCGCCGAAGTCCTCGGCCGCGGTGCCGCAGGCATGGTCAACGCCCTCGACCCTGAGGTGGTCTCCCTCGGGGGACTCGCACCGGAACTGCGCCGCGCAGCGCCCGCGTCCTTTGCGGAGGCGTTCGGAACGGGCCTGATGGGGTTCCACCGAGAATCGCCGCCGCCGCTGCTGGCCTCGGCGCTCGGCCCGGACGCGCCGCTGCTCGGCGCGGCCGAGGCCGCGTTCGACATGATCCTGACCGAGAACGGCGTCGCCGCTTGGACTGAGGAGCGCGTCTCTTAGAAGGAACGGCTGCCTGCCCGCGCCGCTTCCATTGCGGCGGTCGAGAACACGACCAGCGGCCCCTTCGCGGTCGAGCGGGGGCGGCTCGAAGACTGTCCTCAAAGCAGTGACGGACGCGAGTACCGTCGGTGAGTATGACCGAAGCCGCTCCCATGTCCTTCGAAGAGTTCACCCGCGAGGCTCGGGCCGACCCCGCCGTCGTCGGGCTCGTCCTCATCGGCTCCCAGGCCCACGACGGCCTCGTCACCGAACATTCGGACCACGACCTCTGGGTGGTCCTCGCCGACGGCGCCACCAGCGACCTGCAACGCCTCCACGGCCACCGGGACGCCCAGCTCGACCTGGTGGTGATCTCGCTGAGCCAGTTCAGGGCCGCCGGCATGCCCGGGTTCGCCCGGTACGCCGTGGCGCGCGGCCGGGTCGTCCTCGACCGGCTCGACGGCGAGATCGCCGCGATCATCGCCGCCAAGCAGCGTCTGGGGGAGCAGGAGGCGCACGACCTCGCCGCCGGACGCCTCGACGATTACGTGAACCTGCTGTACCGGTCGCTGAAGAACCACCGCGACGGCCACCGGCTCGCGTCCCGGCTCGACGCGGCCGACAGCCTCGGGAGCGCGCTCGACCTGCTGTTCGCGATGGACCGGCGACCGCGCCCCTACAACAAGTACCTGGAGTGGGAACTCGCCGAGTACCCGCTGCCGGGCTGGGACACCGAGGCGCTGCTGGAGACCGTCGGCGCCGTCGTCGCCACCGGCGACCCGGTGCCCCAGCGCCGCCTGTTCGCGCAGATCGAGGCGAAGGCCCGCGCCTTCGGCATCGGTTCCGTTCTCGACGCTTGGGGCGAGGACTTGGCGCCCTTGCACCCCGCAACGGCCGAGGAGTGACCGTCCCGGAGCACCGAGCGGCGGCGCCCGCTGTTCGACCTGCGTTGCGACCCTGGCGAAGAGCGGGACGGTCAGGCCGAGGCGGACTCACGCGCTCGCCGCGCCGGGTCGTACGCCGGCACCCATTTGGCGAGCCAGGCCGCGCCGACCCAGGTGATCAGACCGAGTGCGACGGCCGCGGCGGCCAGCGGGAACGCCAGGGCCACCAGGCTGATGAGGCCCGGACCGGCGACGCTGCCGAGGTCGCCGCACAGGCGCCAGCCGCCGAGGAACTGGCGGCGTCCGTCCGCCGGGGCGACGTCGGCCCCGAGCGTGAGCACGATCCCCGAGGAGATCCCGTTGCCCAGCCCCATGAAGCAGGCGACCAGGCCGATGGCGACGGCCGTGCCCGACAGCGGCAGCAGGAGGAACCCGGCGCCCATCACGAGCATCGCGGGCAGGGCCACCCACATCCGCCCGAAGCGGTCCATGATCGCGCCGCCCGGGTAGAACAGCAGCATGTCGCAGGCGGCCGCGACACCGAAGATGAGGCTCGTGGTGGTGGCGTCGAGGCCTTGGAACTCCGCCCAGAGCGGGATGATCGCCTGTCGGGAGGCGCGGGCGATCATGATGAGGAAGACGCCGACGCCGAGGGTGTACAGGACGTTCCGATGCTCGGCCAGTACCGTCCACATGCTCCGGCGCTGCGGCGGCTCGGCCGCGGCCGCTGCGGCGGCGGAGGGCAGCTCGGGCAGGGCCAGGCACAGCAGCCCTCCAGTGAGGCTGGTGGCCGCAGCGAACACGTAGGTCGCTCCGAACGAGTGCTGCTCGATGAGGAGCGCGCCCGCGAACGGGCCGATGAACGAGCCGATCCGGAAGGTCCCGCCGAGCGTCGACAGCGCCCGGGCCCGGAAGCCGATCGCGACGGCTTCGGAGAGGTACGCGTGGCGGGCCAGCCCGAACACCGCGGAGGACAGCCCCATCGCGAACACCGCGGTGGCCAGCACCGCGAGCGAGCCGGTGCGCGAGGCGGTGAGGAGCGCGGCCGCCTCGAGGAGGCACGCGGCGAGCAGGACCCGCTTCTCGCCGAACCGCTGCGCGAGCGCCCCCGCGGGCAGGTCGCCGACGAGCTGCCCGAAGCCCATGAGTCCCACGATGATCGCGGCCTGCGTGACGGTCGCGCCGAGGTCGAGGGCGGAGAGGGCGATGAGCGGGACGACCGCGCCCATGCCGATCGAGATGAGGATGGTCGGCCCGTAGATCGGCAGTGCCAGCCGCCGCAGGCTGATCGAAGGCGGCTGGGTCGTCGAAGGAGGGCCGGACACGCTCGCGAACGTATCAAGGGCCGCCGATGAGCACTCGCATCGCGGGAGCGGCCTTGTGACGCATTCGGGCCGGGGCGCGTCGGCGTCCCGGCCTTCGGCCTCAGTCGGGCGTGCACGTCACCGCCGCACCGAGCGCCCCGTGCCGTCCGGCAGCGTCCAGTCGAAGTCCGCCGCCCCCGTGGTGCGGGGGACGGCGGACTCCTCATCCGTCAGACACGGAGCCACTGCTGGTTGTTCCTGCCGTGGCAGGCGTAGACCTGCACGGGTGCGCCGTTGGAGGAGCTGTAGACGTCGAGACAGGCGTTGGTGTACTGGGCGTTGCGGATCGTCCCGTCGGACCCGAACGTCCATTTCTGGTTGTCGCCGCCGTGGCAGGCGTAGATCTGCACCTGGGTGCCGTTGCTCCCCGAGTAGGTGTCGAGGCACTTGCCCCGGACCCGCAGTTCGCGGTCGGCGGTGTAGGTGAACTGCTGGCTGGGGTCTTCGGCGCAGGTGTAGAGCTGGACCTTGGTCCCGTCGGCGGTGTTGCCGTTGGGCAGGTTGACGCACTTGCCGGTGGAGACGCTCTGGAGCAGGTCCGTGGATCCGGTCGGCGGGGGCGTGGTCGTCGGCGGGTCGGTCGTCGGCTCGGTGGGAGTCTCGGTCTCACCGGGGCCGCCGGTCAGCGTCGGCGTCGTCCAGCTCCGCCACTGCGAGAGGTTCCCGGACTTGTTCGGGTGGGCGTTGATCGTCCCGGGCGGATTCCCGTTGTCGTGGAGGAACGCCTGGATGCTCTGGCGCAGCGGGGTCTGCCACTCGCTCCTCGTGGCGCAGTGGGTGCCGTTGGAGGTGTTCGACAGATAGGAGATGTTGCTGCCCGCGCCGAGGGCCTTGTAGATCTCCGCGCCGCCGAGGGCCGCCACGTGGCCCGATCGCGCGCCGAGCCATTCGACGTGCGGGTTCTCCATGATGAACAGGCCGCGGGGGGCGATCATCCCGACGATCTGGTGGGTGTCGACCGGCAGCCCGTTCGGGTTGCCCGTGTACGAGTTGAACGCGTCGCCCAGCCACGGCTGCTCGCCGTAGGCGCTGCTGAGGCCCTGCGAACCGCTCTCCTGCGCGATCGAGCGCATGGCGGGGACGCCGCCGGTGCCCGACTCGATCGGCATCGTCAGGTCGACGCGCTGGTCGAAGGCCCCGGCCACGAACGCGCCCTTGCCGTATCGCGAGCACCCGGTGACGCCGGTGGAGTTGTTCAGGATGTCGCCGCCGGACCGCTCGATGACGTCGATGAGGCGGCTGACGCCCCACGCCTGGGCCATGAGGATGCCGGTGCTGCTCGACGCGCCGTACAGGCTGTAGAACGCGCCCTGCTTGTTGTTCCGCGAGGTGCCCTCGGCCCCGACCGTGCCGGGGTCGTAGTTGATCACCGCGGTGCCGGTGGACAGGATGGTGTCGGTGTCGGCGCCGAAGCCGCCGTAGACGATCACGGCCGGGAACGGGCCGCTGCCGCTGGGGAGCTGCACCGTGGCCGAGAAGCTGGTGCTGCGGCCCTGGTCCGAGACGTTCACGGTGATCCGCGACGAGGTCACCGTGCCGGTGACGCTGGAGGGCGGGGCGGGCTTGTCGCCGTAGATCGTGCGCTCGGCGAGCTCCTTGATCTCGGCACGGCGGCACTCCCACTGGCTTCTCGTGGTGATGCGGGTGCCGTCGATCCTGGTGAAGGGATCGGGCAGCCGCGAGTTCGAGGCCCAGGTGCCGGGGATCTGGACGTTGCAGTTCGCTCCGTCGAACTCCGCTGACGCCTGCACCTGCGCCTCGGCGCCCATCCGCGGAGCGAGGGCGACGGCGACGGCGATGGCGAAGCACGCGAGCGTGACGAGGGCGAATCTGAATCGGGAGCGCCCGCGGAGGCGGGCGGGGTCGGGTGCGAGACGGGGTCCGTTCGATGGTGACATGGCTGCTTCCTTGTGTGACCAGAGGCGACAGTCCAACATCGACGGTGAGGGAGGCGACGGCTCAGGGGAGCGGGCCGGCGTCAATGGTGAGACCACTCGTTCCGAAACTTCCAGTAAAACTTTCGCAACGGTCTCAACAGGGTACATCGACATACTTCGATTCGCAACGGCCGGTGGGAAACGTCCTCCGACGAGTCCGGCCGCAGCGGCCGGGCGGGCATGCCGTCGCCGTGTGCGCCCTCGCCGCGCGTCCGGCGGCGTGTCCGCAGTGGAGCACCGGCGCGGTCCCGAGACCGAACGACAGAGCGGCGGGGCCCCGAAGGGCCCCGCCGCTCCCGGCGTTCGGACGACCGTGTCGGTCAGAGGGAGGCCCTGGCCTTCAGCTCCTTCTCGAGCTCCGCCTTGTCCATGGTCGAGGCTCCGGCCAGGCCCATGTTGTGGGCCTGCCACTGCAGCTCCTCCTTGGTGGCCTCGCCCGGCATCTCGCCGAGGTGCCGCGTGCGGCTCTCGACGAACGCCTTCCCCAGCTGCATGCGCCGCTGCTCGTCGAAGGCCTCCTTGAGGTCGGGGAGCACCTTCGACTCCTCCTCCTCGACGTGGTGGGAGATGGCCTCTTCGAGTTCGGTCAGCAGCTGCCCGTACTGGTCCGACTCCGGGTCGGCCTCGACGAGCCGCTTGAGCATCTGCTCGGCCTTGGCGTGCTCCTCCTGGCTGTGCGCCACGTCTTCGACGTCGCCCGCCTCGTCCTTCGCGGCCGGGTACACCTCGGCCTCCTCGGCCCGGCTGTGCGCGACCAGCAGCGCCGCCAGCACGGGCGTGAGGAGCGGACGCGTCTCGGGGGAGTTCTTCAGCTGGTCGAACAGCCGTTCGACCTCGCGGTGGTCCTGCATGATCAATTCCACGACATCGGCGCTCATGAGTGTTCTCCTCGCATCGGGTCGCCCCCCGTCGGGCGAGCCCCACGGAGATACCCTCCCGCGACGATTTTCATGCACCTGCGGGTCCCGCGCCGTACGCTCCGCACCGGACGCGACGAAAGCCCCCGGCCGCCGGCCGAGGGCTTCTCCTAGAGCGGGTGACGGGAATCGAACCCGCGCAATCAGTTTGGAAGACTGAGACTCTACCATTGAGCTACACCCGCGCGGTCCGCGTGAGCGGACGCAGACGAGTGTAGCGCATCGATCAGAAGTCGGCGGCAAGGACCGTTCTGAGGCTGTCCGGCGACGCGAACGTGTGGACCTGCCAGCCGCGCGACGCGGCCCGGGCGGTGTTCTCGCGGTCGTCGTCGATGAAGAGCAGGTCCCGCGGGGCCGCGTCGACGGCCGATCGCAGCCGGCGTTCCACCTCGGCGAACGCCGCCTCCTCCGGTTTGCGGACCCGCAGGCGGCACGCGAAGTAGCGGTGGCGGAACCACCGGGCCGCCTCGGGGAAGCGCTCGTCGAAGCCGTCGGCGAACAGCGGGCCGTTGTTCGAGAAGACCGCCAGCGGCAGGCCGTTCCCCGTGAGCGCGTCCAGGACCTCCCGGTTCAGGCGGAACGCCGAGGTCCACAGCCCGATGAGCTCGTCGAGGCCCCCGTCGAAGCCCGTGAGCCGCTCGACCTCGTCGCGGATCTCGGCGGCGGTGAACTCGCCCGCCTCGCATCGCGTCTCGAACCCGGACGCGAACAAGCGCCGGTCCAGTTCCTCCGGAGCCAGCCCCGTCCGGGTCGACAGCAGGTCGAGGCGGCGGGCCGGGTCGAAGTCGAACAGGACCGAGCCCAGGTCGGTGACGAGGACGCGCGCCGCGATGGCCATGGACCGCCTCCCGGGGTTCGGATGCCTGAGCCCTCCAGCCTACGAGTCCCGATCGAGGCGGGCGGCGGGGCGTTGGGGAGGCGTCCTCATTCGGCGGGGAGGACGCTGAGCAGGCCGCCCCTGAGGTGCGCGAGGAACACCGGGTCGGCGTAGGCCTCCTCGGCGTGGCCCAGCGCGGTGTAGAAGCACCGGCCCGCTTCGAGCCGGCGGTGCCAGGCGATCGGGTGCGGGCGGCCCATCGCGAGGTCGGCGGTGTCGTAGGTGCTCTCGTCGGCCTCCAGGAGGACCTCGACGCCCTCGGGGCGTGCGTCGAAGCTGTACCACTCGTCCGTCCACGACCAGCGCTTCGGCAGGTGCGCGGTGGACGGGTGCGCCGCGTCCTTGACGTCGATCTCCCCGGGCGTGCAGCCCGGCGGGTGGCCGATGAAGCGGGCGCCCACGAGTTCGCGGAAGAACGGCCAGGAGCGCTCCGCGGTCGAGGCCGCGTGGATCCCGCACCAGCCGCCGCCGCCCGTCACGTAGTCGGCGAGTGCGGCGCGTTCGAGTTCGCCCAGGACGTCGCCGGAGGGGGAGAGCCAGACGACGGCCGCGAACCGGGCGAGGTCGACCGGGTTGTGGACCGCCGCGTCCTCGGTGTGCTCGGACTCGTACCCGAGGTCGGCCGCCAGGCGCTCGACGGCCGCGGCGCCGGCGGGGATCGAATCGTGCCGGAAACCGGTCGTCTTGGTGAAGACGAGTATGGCGGGGGTGGGCATAGCGGCTCCTCGGAGAACGATTGCTCGGCGTAGTCTAGGCGATCCGGGCGCTGTCCGGACGGCCCGGTCGCGCTCCCCGCAGCGGGTGACGAGCGGCGATATCGACCACACCCGCCGGGGCCGCCCTGGTGCGGCGGCCTAGACTCGTTCGGAGCGGGGGTCGATGCTGCGCTGCCGGCGGACCGATGCAGACGGGCGGCCCACCGCGCCCGACGTAAGGCAATCAAGCGAAATCTGATCTAGGAGTACGTCTGTGAAGAGCACTGTCGAGACCCTGAGCCCGACCAGGGTGCGGCTGTCGGTCGAGGTGCCGTTCGAGGAGCTGGCGCCGTTCATCAACGAGGCGTACAAGACCGTCGGGCAGCAGATCCGCGTCCCCGGGTTCCGCCCCGGCAAGGCGCCCCGCCAGGTGATCGACCAGCGTGTCGGCCGCGAGTCGGTCTTCGCGCAGGCGATGGACCCCGCGGTGCAGGCCAACCTGAACAAGGCCGTCACCGAGAACGACGTGAACGCGCTGGGCCGCCCGGAGCTGACCGAGGTCAAGCCGATCGAAGAGGGCAAGCCGTTCGAGTTCGTGGTCGAGACCGACGTGACCCCCGCGTTCGAGCTCCCCGACTTCTCCTCGCTGAAGGTCACCGTCGAGGCCGGCGACGTCACCGAGGAGGACGTGGACAAGGACCTGGAGTCGCAGCGTCTGCGCTTCTCGTCGCTGAAGACCGTCGAGCGCGCCGCGGCCGAGGGCGACTTCGTCGTGCTCGACCTGCGCGCCACCCAGAACGGCGAAGAGGTCGAGGGCGGCTCCGTCACCGGCATGAGCCACGAGGTCGGCTCCGGCAACCTGCTCGACGGCCTGGACGAGGCCCTCATCGGCATGTCCGCCGGCGACGAGAAGACCATCCAGTCCACCCTCGCGGGTGAGCAGGAAGGCCAGACCGCCGACGTCGAGGTCAAGGTCACCCAGGTCAAGGAGCGCGAGCTTCCCGAGCTGGACGACGACTTCGCCGAGATGGCCAGCCAGTTCGACACCCTCGCGGAGCTGCGCGAGGCCACCCGCGAGCGCCTGGAGACCCAGGGCCGCACCGGCAAGGCCAACGAGGCCCGCGCCAAGACCCTCGAGGCCCTCCTCGAGGCCGTCGACCTGCCGCTGCCGGAGAAGACCGTCGAGGCCGAGATCGAGCACACCCGCGGCCACCTTCAGGAGCAGGTCGTGCAGCTCGCCGGCAGCTTCGAGGAGTACCTCACCGCGGTCGGCAAGACCCCCGAGGAGTTCGACGCCGAGCTGCGGAACGACGTCGAGTCGAACCTGAGCCAGTCGATCATCCTCGGCCGCATCGCCACCGAGCGCGAGCTCGAGGTCTCGGGCGAGCTCATGACCGCCGAGGTCGTGCGCCAGGCCCAGCAGCGCGGCGTCCCGCAGGACCAGTTCCAGAAGTTCGTGGACGAGCTGCGCACGAACGGCGGCCTCCAGCAGATCGCCGTCTCGCTGCGCCAGCAGCTGGCCCTCGAAGAGGTCGTCAAGGAGGCCTCGATCGTGGACGCCTCCGGCAAGGAGCTCACCGAAGAGGACCTCTTCCCGGGCCGCAAGGCCGCCGAGGCCGACGGCGACGCCGTGGTCGACGCCGACTCGGAGGAGAAGACCGAGGAGTGATCCTCGAACGGACGTACCGGGGGCCCACCGCGCACGCGGTGGGCCCCCGTTCGTCCTGCGGTGCTCGGCTCTGTCGTCTGAAGGCGCCGCATCGGACGGCGGCCGCTGCTCAACCGGCTTGCGCGCGCTCCGCTCGCAGCGTCACCGTCGCGCGTCCGCTCTCGGGCAGCGACACGTAGAGCTTCGCGCCTTCGCCCGCATCCGTGCCGCTCAGGTGCGTGTAGTCCTCGCCCGGGTGGTAGAACGGCCGACGAGTGGGCGCGCCTTCGGGCCGGACCTCGATCGCGAGACGGTCCGCGCCGCACCGGTACGAGCAGCGCCCGCCGATCGGCTCGACGCCTCCGGGCGCCTCTCGCACGCCCTCGAAGGCCCCGCCGGGACGGAACGACAGTTCGAGGACCTCGCCGACCCGGCCGGGCTCCGCTGCCACGTCGAAGCGCACTTCCCTTGCGGCCGTGTGGATCCGGACCGTGATCTCGGTGTACAGCTCCACGGACTCGGCCGGCCGGTGCGCGAAGTCCATCGAGGCCGAGAACCGACCCTCGTCGGTGAGGGCGTACACCCCGTCCGCGTTGCGGTGCTCCGGCGGCAGCGGCTGGTAGTACGCCGCGCTCGACCGCTCCCGCAGCACGAACGCGCCGTCCTCGACCGCGAGGCCGTCGGCCCGGAACGGGCCGAGGCCGAAGAAGTCCCGCGACAACCGCACCGAGTCCAGCACCGCCGCACCGGAGACCACCCGCAGGAACGTCGGGTTCGAGGCCAGGCCCGAGCGGATCCGCCCGTGCCCGGCGTAGTCGGAGCCGCCGTAGACCGCCGCATAGAAGTCCCCGTCGCGGGCCACCGCGAGCCCCGACGACGGGAACACCGCCGCCACCGCCTTCGGCTCCTCGGGCTCCGGCAGCGGCCCGGCCAGCGCCGGTTCGAGCAGGATCTCCGCCAGCGCGTCCGTGGGGAACGCCGGCGGCGCCTCCAGGATCCGCTCCGCCACCGCGGCGAAGTCACCGCGGCGGCGAGCGATCGCGAACCGCCGGAACTGCATGAGGAACGGCGCGAGCGTGATCGTGCCGCGCTGGTCCTGCCGTCGCGAGTGGACGGTCTCGACCGTGCCGTCCGGCAGGGCGGTCGCCGCGATCGCCTCCAGGTTCAGGCACACCGCGTCCAGCAGCTCCGGCCGGTCCAGCGAGACGCCGAGGGCCGTCAGGGACGGGTTCGAGACGTGCAGCGCGTAGTTGGCGCTCCGCTCCGAGTACATCCCGTCCGGCGCGATGTCGACGCCCTCGGCGAGCCACTGGTCCACGCGTTCGACCAGGCGGGGGTCGGGCCAGTGCCGGTTCAGGCGCGCCAGCGCCGCGCTCAGCTCCCAGCGGTGGTTCGGCGTGTGGACGCCGCCGAGCCGCAGCGGCTCCGCCGCCTTGAGCGCGATCCGCTCCAACTCCGGCGCCAACGGCCGCCACGGCCCCGGCGCATCGGCCAGCAGTGCGTACGTGTCGCACAGGTCGTTGACCGTGAACGCCGTGTCCGGCGGCGAGCTGAGGTTCTCGCCGTCGAACAGGCCGTCCTCGCCCTGCATCCCGGCCAGGTACGCGATCAGCCGCGTCGCCGCCCGCGCCGCCTCCTCCGAGGCGAAGTGGACCGAGCCGGGGTGGACTCCGCAGGCCGCGAGGGCCTTCGCGGCGGCCATGACCGCCCGGTGGTGCGGCGTGCCGTCGAGCAGTCCGTCGACGCCGTCGAGGACCGCCCGGGCGCGCTCGTCGGCCGCCGCGGTCACGGCGGCCGCGAAGCGCTCGTCAGTCTTTGAGTCCTGCATTGATGTCCTCGTTCATGACGTACTTCTGGAACACGATGAAGATCAGCACCAGCGGCAGGATCGACATCACCGACGCGGCCAGCAGCAGCGGCCAGTCGATGTTCTCGGCGCCCACGATCGAGCGCAGCGCGATCTGGAGCGTGAACTTCCGTTCGTCGCCGACGACGATGAGCGGCCAGATGTAGTCGTTCCAGCGCCACTGGAACGAGAAGATCGCCAGCGTCATGATGATCGGCCGCGACATCGGCAGCATGATCCGGAAGAAGATCCCCACCTCGCGCGCGCCGTCGATGCGGGCGGCCTCGATGATGTCGTCCGGGATCGAGATGAAGAACTGCCGGAACATGAACACGCCCGTGGCCGTCAGGATCGAGGGCACGACCAGGCCCGCCATGGTGTCGTACATGCCCAGGTCGCGGATCACGATGAACGTGGGCGAGAGGATGACCTCGGTCGGCAGCATCGTGGTGGCGAGGATGCAGACGAAGAAGACCCGGATCCAGCGCGAGTCCTGGTACTTCGCCAGCGCGTAGCCGCACATGGCGCTGGCGAAGACCGTCAGGACGGTGGTCGTCACGGCCACGGCGAGCGTGTTGGAGAAGTACAGGAAGAAGTCGAACCGGTCCCAGGCCTTCTCGAAGCCGCCGACCGTCGGGCTCTCGGGGAGGAACGTGAGCGGGTATTGGAACAGCTCGCTGCCGGGCTTGAACGCGCTCAGGAGGAACCAGACGAGCGGAAACGCGTACAGCACCGCCAGGAGCCACATGAACGTCGACATCGGGATGACGCTGCCGAGTTCCCGGGCCTGGCGGGGCCGGCGTCTCGCGGGCTTCGCGCCGCTGCGGCGCGGGGCCGGCGCGGTCGTGTCGGGTTTCGCGGTCGTGATGCTCATGCGGCGCGCCTCCGGTTGACCCACATCTGGAGCAGGGCGATGGTGAGCAGGATGGCCAGCAGGATCATGGAGACCGCGCTGGCGTAGCCGACGTCGGCGCGCTGAAAGCCGGTCTCGTAGATGTACTGGATGATGAAGGTGTTCGAGGTGCCCGGTCCGCCGCCGTTGAGGGCCTGGACCATGGCGAACTCCTTCATGGCCCCGAGCGAGGACAGCAGGATCACCAGGAACGAGGTGGGCGCGATCGAGGGCAGCGTGATGTGGCGGAACCGCTGCCACGAGTTCGCGCCGTCGATCTCGGCGGCCTCGTAGTAGGCGCGCGGGACGTTCTTGAGCGCGGCGATGAAGATGAGCATGTTGAACGCCGTGCCGCCCCAGGTGCCGGCCATGACGACGACCATCAGGGCGAGGTCGGGGTCGGTCTGCCAGGCGAGCGGGTCCGCGCCGAGCTCGCTGACGACGTAGTTGACGAAGCCGAAGCTCTCGCCGAACATCCACCGCCAGATGACGCCCGCGACGATGGGGGAGATGAGCCACGGGAAGAAGAAGATGATCTTCGCCGCGGCTTTGCCCCTGGTGTAGTTGCTGACCAGGAGCGCGGCGATGCTCAGGGAGACGACGTACATGAGCGGGACGCTCAGGGCCGCGAACAGGAGGGTCCGGGTCAGGGCCCGGTAGAAGGTCGGGTCGCCGAACAGCTGCTCGTAGTTGTCCAGGCCGATGAACTCGAAGGTCCCGATCCCGGTGTAGTCGGTGAAGGAGTAGATCAGGCCCAGGCTGCCGGGCCAGACGAAGAACAGGCCGAACAGGACGATGTTGAGTCCGGCGAGCGCCAGGGGAGCGAACCGGTACTGGACGCGGCGCGCCCGGCCGGGCCGCTGGCGCGGCCCGGCGAGGCGCTCGGTGTCGATGGCGGTGGCCGTCAAGGGTTACTCGCAGGTGATGTTCTCGTTGAGCGAAGCGATGATGTTCGCGATGGTGGTGGCGACGTCCTGTTCGCCGTTGGCGAGCTTGACGGCCTCGTCCTTGAGCGGGTCGGCGTCGCCGCCGGCGCTCTGGCCCGCGTACGCCATCTCCAGCTGGGAGGTGATCTGGTGGCCGGAGATCGGGTCGGAGGCGGCGATCTCCTCGTTGTAGAGGTCGAAGCTCGCCTGGGAGGGCCCGTAGTCGATGGTGAGGCCCTGGGTGACCGGCAGGAACCCGGAGATCTCGGAGATCTCGGTGTAGTTCTCGGCGCTGTAGAGCCAGTCGACGAAGTCGAGCGCGGTCCGGGACTTCTCGCCCTTGTAGACGACCATGAGGCCGCCGCCGACGTTGGTGGCGCGGCGCGGCTGGGCCGGCATGAGCGCGGAGGCCCACTCGAAGTCGGCGATGTTCGCCTGGAAGTCGGCGACCTGCCAGGAACCGGAGTAGTAGGCCGCGACCTGGCCGCTCTTGAAGAGGGCGTTCGGGTCGTCGCCGGAGACCCACACCGAGCGGGGCATGACGTCGTCGTCGTTGACGGCCGCGAAGAACTCGAGGGCGGCGGTGGTGGCCGCCTCGTCGGTGGAGTAGGTGCAGTCCTCGCCGAGGACGAAGCCGTCGCCGCCGAACTGGTACATGAAGGAGCGCAGGCGGTGCGAGGAGGGGTCCATGACGAGGCCGTAGCGCGCTCCGGTGGCGGCCTTGACCTCCTTGACCGCGGCGATGAACTCGTCCCACGTCCACAGCCCGTCGGGCGCGGTCGGGTAGGCCACCCCGGCTTCGTCGAAGAGGGACTTGTTGACGTAGAGGCCGACGGCGGTGAGGTCGGTGGGGATGGTCGGGACCGCGCCGTCGGCGTTCTCCACGATGAGGTTCTCCATGACCCCGTGCGCGCTCGCGATGTCCGAGAGGTCCTCGAGCTGATGCATCCAGATCGGGTCGACCGCGGTGACGCGGGCGAGGTCGGGGAGGCCGTCGGCCTGGGCGGCGTTCCGCAGCCGGGTGTTGAAGTCGTCGTAGGGGATGTCGTCGATGTCGACGGTGACGCCGGTTTCCTCGTGGTATTTCTCGGCCATCTTCTGGAATCCGCCGCCCTGGTTGGCGTCGCCGGAGAGCCAGAACTTGACGGTCTTGGCGTCGCCCTCGTCGTCACCGCCGCCGCCGATGAAGCCGCAGGCGCTGAGGGGCAGGGCCGCCGCGCCGGCGGTGCCGGCGCTCAAAATGAGTCTTCTCTTCATTGAGCTCTCTCTTCGGGGAACGGGGTCGGCCCCGGATGCCGGCCGGGAGACCGCTGGTTCGCTCCGCGCGGGGATGCGCGTGCGCGGTGCGCCCCCACGTGTGCCAAGTCACCTGTGAAGCGCTTGCCCGACGATAGCAGAAGTCACCTGTCGCGCGACAGTAGCGCGCGACAGCTGGTATTGAACTGCAACTTTTCACCATCGCCCGCGTCCCGTCCCGGCGGCGTCCCCTCCCGGATGCCCGCCCTCGACCCCGGCCGCGGCGGCCGATGCCCCATGGCGGACGGCGGATCGCGGCGCGCTCCGCTCGCAGCGAACACGGCCCCCAGGCGCGTCCGATCGTCGTCCCGACGGGCTAAGGTCTGCATTGGTAACCGCAAAGCCGAGTGCATATCGCCGAGACAGAATGAAGGTGCAAGACATGGAGCATTCGAATCCATTCTCCTCGCAGCTGGAGAAGGACGTCGTCAGCGCGGTCGCCCGTCGCGGCAGTGGCGACCCCTCCTCGATGGGCCTGGACAGCATGGTCTTCGACCGCCTGCTCAAGGAGCACATCCTGTTCCTGGGTTCGGACGTCAACTCGGAGATCGCCAACCGTCTGTGCGCCCAGCTGCTCCTGCTCGAGGCCGAGGACGACCAGCGCGACATCAAGCTCTACATCAACTCGCCCGGCGGCTCGGTCTACGACGGCATGGCCATCTACGACACCATGCAGTACATCAAGAACGACGTCGCCACCGTCGGCATGGGCATGGCCGCCTCCATGGGCCAGCTGCTCCTGTGCGCCGGCACCGCGGGCAAGCGCTACGCCCTCCCGCACGCGCGCATCATGATGCACCAGCCCTCCGGCGGCATCGGCGGCACCGCGTCCGACGTGGCGATCCTCGCCGAGCAGATGCTCTACACCAAGCAGATGTTCCAGGAGCGCGTCGCCGAGCACACCGGCCGCACGGTCGAGGAGATCGAGCGCGACTCGGACCGCGACCGCTGGTTCACCGCCGCCGAGGCGAAGGACTACGGCTTCATCGACCACGTCGTCAAGCGGGTGGCCGACGTCCCCGCCGAGGCCAACTAGTAAGGAAGAGGGGAACCAGATGATGGACATCAACGCCCAATCCGGCGGCTTCGGCCCGCAGGCCCGCTACATCGTCCCGTCGTTCACCGAGAAGACCTCGTACGGGGTCAAGGAGATGAACCCGTACAACAAGATGTTCGAAGACCGGATCATCTTCCTCGGGTCCCCGGTCGACGACACCTCGGCCAACGACATCATGAGCCAGCTGATCGTCCTCGAGGGCAACGACCCCGAGCGCGACATCATCATGTACATCAACTCGCCCGGCGGCTCGCTCACCGCGCTGATGGCCATCTACGACACGATGCAGTACGTGCGCCCGGACATCCAGACCGTGTGCATGGGCCAGGCCGCGTCGGCCGCGGCCGTGCTGCTCGCGGCCGGGACCCCCGGCAAGCGCACCGCGCTGCCGAACTCCCGCGTGATCGTCCACCAGCCGGCCACCGAGGGCACCTTCGGCCAGGCCTCCGACATGGAGATCCAGGCCCGCGAGATCATGCGCATGCGCGACCAGCTGGAGAACATCCTCTCCCGCCACACCGGTCAGCCGGTCGAGAAGGTCCGCCGCGACATCGAGCGCGACAAGATCTTCACCGCCGAGGAGGCCGTCGAGTACGGCATCGTCGACAACGTCCTGACCTACCGCAAGAAGAACGCGCTGCCGGCCGAGGCCACCGCGTAGCGCCGGGAACTCCCGCGGGATGCGGCGAGCCCGGCTCGCCGCATCCCGCCACCCGGCTCCGGCAGCTCGCCCCTGGGCGGGGAGCTCAGACGACAGTGCTGTAATACGACGGGGCCTCGCCTCTGATCGATCGCCCCCTTGTGTCGGCCGGCCGCGATACCGTGGCGCTGGCGCCGGCCGCGCCCGGGACACCCGTCCCGCGGCGCGTCCAGGGAGGCGGCGGTTCGCGAGTCGCGCCGAGGGTGGCGTCCTGGCCGCAAATGCGAAATACTGATTCGGAGACACCGGTTCGTCCTGAATCAACGGAGCAAGCACGCACGCTTGGTGCAGCCCACGGGCTTCGCCGGGGGAGGGAGTTACCGCGATGGCACCACGCCTGGGTGACAGCGAGATCTTGAAGTGCTCGTTCTGCTCGAAGTCGCAGCGCCAGGTGCGCAAGCTCATCGCCGGGCCGAACAACGTCTACATCTGCGACGAGTGCATCGACCTGTGCAACGAGATCATCGAAGAGGAGTTCGCCGAGGAAGCCGAAGTGGCCTGGGAAGATCTGCCCAAGCCCAAGGAGATCGTCGAGTTCCTCGACCAGTGGGTCATCGGACAGGACCACGCGAAGCGCTCGCTGGCCGTCGCGGTCTACAACCACTACAAGCGGGTCCAGCTCGACGAGCTCGGCTCGAACCGGGGCGACCACGTGGAGCTCCAGAAGTCGAACATCCTCATGGTCGGACCCACCGGCTCCGGAAAGACCCACCTGGCGCAGACCCTCGCCCGGATGCTGGACGTGCCGTTCGCGATCGCCGACGCCACCGCCCTCACCGAGGCCGGTTATGTGGGCGACGACGTCGAGAACATCCTCCTGAAGCTCATCCAGGCCGCCGACTTCGACGTCAAGCGCGCCGAGACCGGCATCATCTACATCGACGAGATCGACAAGGCCGGACGCAAGGCCGACAACCCCTCGATCACCCGCGACGTCTCCGGCGAAGGCGTGCAGCAGGCGCTCCTGAAGATCCTCGAAGGCACCCTCGCGTCGGTGCCGCCGCAGGGCGGGCGCAAGCACCCGCACCAGGAGCACATCCAGATCGACACCACGAACATCCTCTTCGTCTGCGGCGGCGCGTTCGCCGGGATCGAGGAGATCATCAAGAACCGGATCGGCAAGCGCACGGTGGGCTTCACCGCCCCGCTGCACGAGGCCGGCGACGCGGCGGACGACGCGATCGTCTCCCAGATCATGCCCGACGACCTGCTGAAGTACGGCCTCATCCCCGAGATGGTCGGGCGCCTCCCCATTCTGACCACTGTGGATCACCTGGACAAGGCGGCGCTGCTGCGCATCCTCACCGAGCCGAAGAACGCGCTCGTGAAGCAGTACCAGCGCCTGCTCGAACTCGACGGGGTCGAGCTGGTGTTCACCGAGGACGCGCTGGAGCCCATCGTGGAGTCGGCGCTGCTGCGCGGCACCGGCGCGCGCGGGCTCCGGGCCATCATGGAAGAGGTCCTGCAGCCGGTGATGTTCGAGATCCCCTCGCGCGCCGACGAGGTCGCGAAGGTCGAGATCACCGCCGACGTGGTGCGCCGCAACGTGAATCCGACGCTGGTGCCGAGAACGAAGGCCACCCCGCGCCGGGCGATCCGCCCGAGGCGCGAGAAGTCGGCCTAGCTAATCCTCTTTGTTCTCGTCGCGGAGGCGTCGGTCGATGTCCCGGAGGAAGTCCGGGTCGTCGTCCGGCGCGACCGGCCCCTGCGGGCGGCGCGGGCCGCCGGCGCTGCCGCCGCGCCCGGGACCCGGTTGCGGGCGAGGGGGCCTGGCGCGTCCGACGGTGAACCAGAGGATCCCGCCGACGATCGGAACGAGCACGATGATGAGCACCCACCAGGCGCGCGAGAGCTTCCTGGGGGCGTGTTCACCGCCGAGGCAGTCCGCTACCGCTGCGATGACCAGCGCCAGGTGTGCCAGGACCAGGAAGACGAACGCGCGGATCATGGTCCAATCATGCCTGTCCCGAGCGCCGGGTACAACAACGGCACGGGTGGTTACTCGAAAGTAACTTCGTAGGATATAGTTTCAGTCCAGGACTCCTGGACCGATTGCACGGCTCGCGAGCGGTTCTGTGAAGCTCGCGGGCAGGAGCCGGCAGCGGCAAAACGACCTCGGAGGTTGTCGATGAACATCGTGGTTCTGGTCAAGCAGGTCCCTGATTCGGGACTCGCAAGACAGCTGGACGACCAGTTGCGGGTCGACCGCAACGGCGCCAACAACGTCATGGGAGAGCTCGACGAGTACGCCGTCGAGGCCGCCCTCCAGCTCAAGGAGGCCCACGGCGGCGAGGTCACCGTCCTCACGCTCGGTCCGAGCCAGGCCACGGAGACCGTGCGCAAGACCCTCGCGATGGGCGCCGACAAGGCGCTCCACATCGAAGACGACGCCGTCGGCGGCTCCGACGCGCTCGCCACGTCCAAGATCCTCGCGGCGGCCCTCGGCCGCCTCGAATGGGACCTCGTCATCGCCGGTGCCGAGTCCACCGACTCGGGCATGGGGATCATGCCCCAGATGCTCGCCGCGCGCACCGGCGTCCCCGCCCTCACCGGCGCCCGCAAGATCGACACCGACGGCACCGCGATCACCGTCGAGCACCAGCGTGCCAACGGCTACGACGTGCTCACCGCGAGCCTTCCGGCGATCGTCTCCGTCTGGGACACCATCAACACGCCGCGCTACCCGTCGCTCAAGGGCATCATGGCGGCCAAGCGCAAGCCCGTCGAGACGCTCGCCCTGTCCGACCTCGGCGTCGACGCCGCCGAAGTCGGGCCTTCCGGTGCCAACAACGAGGTGCTCAGCGCCGCCGAGCGGCCGCCGCGCACCGCCGGCCAGATCGTCACCGACGAAGGCCAGGGCGGCACCGCGCTCGCCGAATTCCTCGCCGCTGAGAAGTTCATCTAGGAGACCGCCATGACCGACATCCTCGTGTACGTACCGAACTCCAGCAAGCACGCCGCCGAGGTCCTCACCCTGGCGCGTTCGCTCGGCGACGTCGCGGCGATCGCCTTCGACGACGCCGCGGCCTCGCTCGCGGGCGAATACGGCGCCGCCAAGGTCCACAAGGTCGAGGCCGCGGGCGTCGACGACTACTTCGTGGACCCGAAGGCGACCGTCCTCATCGACCTGGTGCGCCAGAGCACGCCGGGCTTCTTCCTCCTGCCGAGCACCGACGAGGGCAAGGCCCTGGCCGCCCGCGTGGCGGTGGCGCTCGAGACCGGGCTGCTCACCGACGTCTCGGGCCTGGAGGCCGACGGGACCGCGACGCAGGACGCCTTCGCCGGCGCGACCGTGGTGAAGTCGAAGGCCACCAAGGGCTTCACGCTCGCCACGGTGAAGCAGGGCGCGCTCGATCCGGCCCCGGCCCCGGGCTCGCCCGCGGTCGAGACCGTGACCGCGAACGTCGCCGAGAGCGACCAGCGCGTGCGGGTCGCCGAGCGGGTGGACGAGCCCGCGGGGGACCGGCCGAACCTGGCCGAGGCGCGCATCGTCGTCTCGGGCGGCCGCGGCGTGGGCTCCTCGGAGGACTTCGCGCTCGTCGAGCGCGTGGCCGACGCCCTGGGCGGCGCGGTCGGCGCTTCGCGCGCGGCCACGGACGCCGGCTACTACCCGCACAAGTTCCAGGTCGGGCAGACCGGTACGACGGTGAGCCCGCAGCTGTACCTGGCGGTGGGCATCTCCGGCGCGATCCAGCACCGGGCGGGCATGCAGACCTCGCGGACGATCGTGGCGGTGAACAAGGACGCGGACGCCCCGATCTTCGGCATGGCCGACTTCGGCGTCGTGGGCGACCTCTTCGAGATCCTGCCGCAGGCGCTCGAAGCGATCGAGAAGCGGAAGTAAGCGCAGACGCGTAGCGGCCCGGTGCCCGCCCGAGAGGGCGGCACCGGGCCGTGACGCCGTACGGGCCCGGGCGGGGCGCGGCCGCGGAGCCTGCGCGAGCGAGTCCAGCCGGCTCACGGCGGTTCGAGACGATCACCGATCGCCGACGCCGGTTCGGCGGGGGCTTCATATCGTCGCAACAACGGTGCGTTACGCTTCGTGGCAGCCTCTCGTTATATGGAACCTACAGATGATGTTGGAGGAATCCGCCATGGCCGCCCCAGCTGCCGCGATTGCCGCGCCCCGCGTTCTCGCCGACCTCCTGCCGGCGCACTCGCGCGCCGCCGCCGTCGCCCGCGACGCCGTGCTCGTGCTCGGCGGCGCCGCCGCCGTCGGCGCGTCGGCGCAGATCGCGTTCACCATCCCGCAGATCAGCCCGGTCCCGTTCGTGCTCACCACGTTCACCGTGCTCCTCCTGGGCACCGCCTACGGGCCGCTCCGCGCGGGCCTGACCCTCGCGCTCTACCTCGCCGCCGGCGCGGCCGGCGTCCCCTGGTTCACCGAGGGCGCCTCCGGCTACGCCATGCCGACCTTCGGCTACATCATCGGCTTCCTCGCCGCCTCGATCGCGGTCGGCTTCCTCGCCCAGCGCGGCGGCGACCGCACGATCCTCAAGACCGCCGGCCTCATGGTCGTCGGCAACGTCCTCATGTACGCGTGCGGCGTGCCCTATCTCGCCTACGCCCTCGACATGAGCGCCGGCGAGGCCGTCGGCGCCGGCATGGTCCCGTTCCTCGCCGGCGACGCCATGAAGCTCTTCCTCGCCGCCATGCTGCTTCCGGGCACCTGGTGGGCCGTCGACAAGTTCCGCAACGCGCGGTAACCGAGAGGCGAAACGCAGGGCCCCACCCGAACCGGTGGGGCCCTGTCGTCGTCCTACTCGATCTCCCAGCCGATGCCCAGCGCGCCCGGCCTCGGCACCGGCTCCGCCAAGGCGACCGTCCGGCTCGGGCCCAACTGCAGGTCCCCGGTCTCGCGCTTCTCCCGCTGCAGGCTCGACTGCGCGAAGCGGTACACCCGCTTCGGGATCGCGTCCGGCGCGAACCGCACCTGGAGCGAGTACTGGTCCACCGGGTACCGGAACGCGTTCCCGTGCCCGCTGGAGACCCCGCCGTTGCCCTGCACGACGATCTCGAACAAGTGCGTCGCGCCCTTCGGCAGCGGCGTGTCGAAGACGATCTCCGCCAGCGCCACCGGCGCGTCCGGGTGCCGCAGCACGTTCGGCACCGTGCAGTCGCGCACCGGCTTGAACTCGATGTCGTCGATCTCGCAGCCTTCGTCGCCGCGGTACAGCAGGATGTAGCGGTCCACGTCGTCCCGCCTCGCGCGCACCAGCATGGACAGCTCGAAGACCGATTCCTGCCACCCGGAGTCCACGTGGACGATGACTTGCTGGCTCAGAATGTCGAGCGTGTGCTCCCGCGAGGCGGGCACCTGGTCGCACAGTTCGCGCACCGCGTCCCCGCCGAGCACCGCGTCGGGCCGGGGGAGCTGGCCGCGGATCGACCGGGGCCCGCGGGCCCGCTTGGGGCCCAGGAGCACGCGCAGCGATCCGGCGGGCAGTTCGAGGAGGTCTTCGAGGGCGGTGACGGCGGCCAGCGACTCGGCGCGCTCGGGGCGGGACCGGCCCGACTGCCAGTAGCTGAGGCTCGTCGTGGAGACGGTGATGCCGCGCATGGCGAGGCGGTGGCGGATGCGGTCGAGACCGAGCCCGCTGGTCTGGATGGCGACGCGCAGGGCAGTGTGGAACGGCCCTGTGCGAAGCGCTTCGGCGAGCTCGGGCGTCATCGGCACACACTTTCTCTCGACTCGGCCTCCGAAGAGTCCGGTCTCTTCGGCACCCGGCCTCGGGGCGGCGACTCCCCACCACCCGGAAAGGTAGGAGGATTCGACAGATTCTATCGCGCGACTACCCGCGCGTAATACGCCTACTTGTGCGAAAGTCCCAGGCCCGCGAATCCCAGTCCCCGGGACGGTCCGGGCGTCGACGTCACGTGCGCCGTCGCGGCCCGCAGGAGTGAGCCGCGCCGCGCCGTAGACTGGAGAGGCCATGGCCTATCTCGATCACGCCGCGACCACGCCGATGCTCCCCCAGGCGCTCGACGCTTACGTGCGCACCGCACGAGCGCTCGGCAACGCCTCATCCCTCCACGGATCCGGGCGCGCCGCCCGCCGCACCGTCGAGGAGGCCCGCGAGCGCATCGCCGAGGCCCTGGGCGCCAAACCCGGCGAGGTCATCTTCACCGGCTCGGGCACCGAGGCCGACAACCTCGCCGTCAAGGGCGTCCACTGGGCCCGCCGCACCGCCGACCGCAACCGCGTGGTGACCACCGCGATCGAGCACCACGCCGTCGCCGACGCCGTCGCCTGGCTCGGCGACCACGAGCGGGCCGACGTCACCGAGCTCCCGGTCGACAAGCTCGGCCGCGTCGAGACCGCCGTCCTGGCCGAGCTCCTCGCCGAGCACTGCAAAGAGATCACCGTCCTCACCTGCATGTGGGCCAACAACGAGGTCGGCACCCTCCAGCCGATCAGCGAGATCGCCGCCCTCGCCGAACCCCACGGCATCCCCGTCCACACCGACGCGGTCCAGGCCGTCGGCCACGTCCCGGTCGACTTCGCCGCCTCCGGCGCCGCCGCGCTCACCCTGTCCGGGCACAAGCTCGGCGGCCCCACCGGCACCGGCGCGCTCATCCTGCGCCGCGACGTCAAGGCCGTGCCGCTGCTGCACGGCGGCGGCCAGGAGCGCGAGATCCGGTCCGGCACGCTCGACGTGCCCGGCATCGCCGCGCTGGCCGAAGCGGTCGCGCACGCCGTGCGGCACCAGGAATCGGAGTTCCAGCGGCTCGCACTGCTGCGCGACGACCTCGTGGCGCGCCTGCGCGAGGCCGTCCCCGAAGCGGTCTACAACGGCGACCCCGAGTCGCGCCTCCCCGGCAACGCGCACTTCTCGTTCCCCGGCTGCGAAGGCGACGCGCTCCTGATGCTCCTCGACGCCGCCGGTGTCGAATGCGCCACAGGCTCGGCCTGCTCGGCCGGGATCGCCCAGCCCTCCCACGTGCTGCTCGCCATGGGCGCCGACGCCGACGACGCGCGGTCCTCCCTGCGCTTCACCCTCGGCTGGTCCACCACGCGAGCCGACGTCGACGCGCTCGTCGCCGCCCTCCCGGAGGCCGTGCGCCGCGCGAAGTCCGCCGGGCTCTCCTGAGCGCGCAGCGCCCGAACGCCGAGAAGGAACGCGGTTATGGTTGAAGGCGTGAAACTGCGAGTACTGGCCGCCATGAGCGGCGGAGTCGACTCGGCCGTCGCCGCCGCGCGGGCCGTCGAGGCCGGGCACGACGTCACCGGCGTCCACCTGGCGCTGTCCAAGAACCCCCAGACCTACCGCACCGGGGCCCGCGGCTGCTGCACCGTCGAGGACTCCCGCGACGCCCGCCGCGCCGCCGACGTCATCGGCATCCCCTTCTACATCTGGGACATGGCCGAGCGCTTCCACGAGGACGTCGTCGAGGACTTCTACGCCGAGTACGCGGCCGGGCGCACCCCGAACCCGTGCCTGCGCTGCAACGAGAAGATCAAGTTC
Organism: Glycomyces sp. TRM65418; assembly: GCF_019710475.1. Lineage (GTDB taxonomy): Bacteria > Actinomycetota > Actinomycetes > Mycobacteriales > Micromonosporaceae > Glycomyces. The sequence continues at coordinate 34,279 of NZ_JAJFAX010000011.1, forward strand.
GCCGCGGTCCTCGACCGCGCGATGGCCCTCGGCTTCGACGCCGTGGTCACCGGCCACTACGCCCGCAAGGGCGAGGACGGCCTCCTGCGCCGCGCGGTCGACCCCGGCAAGGACCAGTCGTACGTGCTCGCCGTGCTCACCCCGGCCCAGCTCGCGCACTCGATGTTCCCCCTCGGCGACACGCCGAAGGACCAGGTGCGCGTCGAGGCCGAGACCCGCGGGCTCGCCGTGGCCCGCAAGCCCGACAGCCACGACATCTGCTTCATCGCCGACGGCGACACCTCCGGCTTCCTCAAGAACCGGCTCGGCGCCAAGGAAGGCGAGATCGTCGACGCCGCCTCGGGCGAGGTCCTCGGCAGCCACGACGGCTCCCACCAGTTCACCATCGGCCAGCGCCACGGCCTCGGCCTCAAGCGGCCCGCCGCCGACGGCAGGCCCCGCTACGTCCTCTCGATCACGCCCGTCGACAACCGCGTCCAGGTCGGGCCCCGCGAGGCCCTGCGCGTCGACCGCATCCGCACCGGCGCGCCCGTGTGGCTCGCCGACGAGCGCCGCGGCCCCTTCGAGGCCGAGATCCAGCTGCGCGCCCACGGCGAGGTCTACCCGGCCACGGTCACCCCCGAAGGGGACGGCCTCCACGCGCGGCTGCACCGGCCCGCGTACGGCGTCGCCGCCGGACAGGCCCTCGTCGTCTACGGCCCCGACGCGGCCCGGGGCGACACGGTGCTCGCCTCCGGCACCATCGACGCGACCGAATCCGTCGAGGCGGCCAGTGTCTGATCCCGTGCACGACCCGGCCCTGCCCTCAGGCGTCGCCACCGGCATCGGCTCCCTCCCCGGGACCGACATCGCCGAGGCCGTCAACATCGTCTTCGGCGAACTCCCCGAATGGCCGTACCTCCCCGAGCTGCCCGACCGGGGCCTCGGCGCCGACATGATCGGCCGCGGCGCGGCCCTCCTCGAAGGGCTCCCCGTCCAATGGTGGGCCTTCCGCTGGGAACTCGCCGACCTGCGCGGCATCGACGCCCGCCGCGCCGCCGACTTCCTCGAACGCGACCTCGACGCCCTCCACGAAGTCACCGCCACAGGGCCGGTCCGGCTCACCGCGGTCGGCCCGTTCACGCTCGCCGCGAACCTGTGGCGGCGCACCGGCGGCGCGATGATCGCCGACCCCGGCGCGGTCGCCGACCTCGCGGGCTCCCTCGCCGAGGGCCTGCGGAACTTCGTCGCCGCCGCCCAGGCGCGGCTGCCGAAGGCCGCCTTGTCGATCCAGCTCGACGAACCGAGCCTGTCGGCCGCGCTGGCGGGCCGCGTGAACACCGAGTCGGGCCTGGACTTCTACCGGCGCGTGCCCGTTGAGGTCGCCCGCGAGCGGCTCCGGGAGGTGTGCGAGTCGGTCGGCGTCCCAGTGGTCGTGCACTCCTGCGCCGCCGACATGCCGGTGAAGCTGCTGGCGGAGGCCGGCGTCAAGGCGCTCGCGATCGACTTGACGCTGCTCGACCTCGACGACGTGCCGAAGCTCGACGCCTTGGGGGAGTACCTCGACGGCGGCGGCCGGCTCATCGCCGGGGTCGTCCCGTCCCTCGGGCAGCCGCAACCGGAGCTCGACAAGGCGGCGGCCGACCGGGTCCATGCGTTCTGGAACCGGCTGGGGTTCAGCCCCGAGCAGCTGCCGCGCCAGGTCGGCGTCGCCACCACGTGCGGCATGGCCGGGGCGAGTCCGGAGTACGCCCGCTTCGCGATGGAGACGAGCCGCGAAGCCGCCAGGCGGCTCCGCGGCTGACCGGTCCGGTCACTCCGGGGCCTTCCCGGTGACGATCTGCTCGATCTGGGCGTGGAAGTCCTTGGTGGAGTTCAGGTGCGGGAACGGCTGGTCGGGGATCGGCAGGCCGAGGGCCGTGCACAGCGGCTCCCATCCGGCGCCGGTGCCGAACTCGACGAGGCGGTCGGCGGGGACGGTCGCACGGACCTTGTCGTGATAGCGGTGGTAGGCGGCCTCGACCGCCGCCTTGTCCGCTCGCTCGGCGCCTTCGAAGGCGTAGTCCCAGACCTTCTCGACCATCGCCAGCCACGGACCGCCGCTCGGGTCCTCGATCTCGTTGAACTTCTTGAAGACGGTGTTGTTCGCGCTCGTCCACCATGCCTCGAAGCTGTCGCGCCTCGAGAGCACGACGACGGCGTCGGGGTACCGCTCGGCGAGTTCGGCGTAGAACGCCGAGGCCGGCCAGTCGACGGCAGCGGCGTAGCCCTTGAAGACCTCGTCCCAGTCGGGAAAGTCGCCCTCGGCGGCGGCGCTGAAGGCCGGGGCGTCGGTCTCGACGCGGCCGAAGACCTCGGCCATGTGGTGGCAGGGCGCGCCGAGGAGGGTTTCGAGGGCGTTCTTCAGGGTCATGGTCCCGGTACGCGGGAGTCCCGCGCCGATCACTCTCAGCATGGCCTGAACCTATGCGGACGCAAGGAAACCGGCAAGTGACCGTCCACTTCTGTCCAGTCCATGTGTGCGAAACGCCGGTGGGGCGGCAGGTCGGCGGCCCGCCGCCGCGCACCGGCGATTTCGGACGTACGGTCAGGCGGGTCCGCGGCGGCGCGCCGCCGAGCGGCCGCACCCGGTCACGAGAACTCCAGGTAACGCTCGTACGTCTGGTCCGCGAGGTCCGCGCCGACTGCGGCGGCGCTCGCGTCGACGGCCGACTCCATCAGCCGCACCACGATCTCGAGCTCCTCGTAGGCGACGACGTAGTAGTGGGTCCGGGGTGACTCGTACCAGGCGGTGAATCCCTCCACGGTCTCGCTGCCGAGGTCGTCGATCGCCTCGGCGCCGCCGCTTGCCTCGTAGGAGGCCCGCCGGTCCCTGACCGAGTCGACCGCGACGGTCGCCGATTCCCACTGAGTGACCTCGACCAGCAGATACCGGCCGCCCGGCCCGTAGTAGCCGCACTGGAGGTACCACCCGTCGGCGTAGTCGGGGCTCGGCGAGTTCACGAACTGGGACGAGTCGTCGGCCTCCAGGCCGTAGTCACCGGTCGCCGAGGTGCCGAACAGTTCGGCCGCCGAGGTGAGGTCGTAGGCATCGCAGCTCTCCACGGTGAAGAACTCCTCCGATGCCGAAGGCTCCGCCGTGCCCGAGGGACGGTCCTCTTCATGTCCGTCGAGCCCGAGGTCGGAGGAGTGGGAGCGGCAGGAGGCGCCGTCGGCGTCCTCGGCGGCCTCCATCGCCCGCTGGACGCCCCAGTTCCAGGCGAGCGGTTCCCGGTCCTTCCAGCGATACTCCATGCCGGCGACCGCGCACGCGTGATCGTCGGACAGCTCCGGCACGGCGTCGGCCGAGAGCCCTTCGAGGTAGTCCAGGTCCAGCTTGCGATCGTGCTCGAGGTTGTACCGCGCGATGAGCGCGTCGGGGTTGACCGCGGCCAGCCCCAGCAGCGTCAACCCGCCCGAGGCGAGGACGGCGCGCGGCAGCCAGGTGGCCCGGAGCTTCCAGCAGCAGACGATGACCAGCGCGAACAGGATCGCGAGCCAGATCTCGACCGTGAAGACCCAGATGCGCATCCGGGTGAGTCCGAACGCCTCGAAGTAGGTGTGCATGCGCAGCAGGGCGGAGGCGCTCACGACCATCGAGAGGACGCAGAGCATGCCCAGCAGGACGCGCGCCGTCCACCGGTCGGCCTTGGCGCGCTTGGGCGCGAGCCAGGCCGCGATCGCGATGACCGCGAGGGACAGCACCGCGACGACGCTCAGCTGCCAGAAGCCCTGGCGGGCGTATTCGGCGAAGGTGAGGCCGACGGTCTCCCTGACGTAGCCCTCGCCGCCGAGGTAGACGCGCAGCTGCACCGCGATGAACGCCGCGAACAGGAGGTTGAGCGCGCCCAGGGGCACGGCCAGTTCGAACCGTGAGACCGTCCGGCCCGGGCCGGACGTTTCGGAGTCGAAGCTCGGTTTGGCCACCGCCGTGTACGTCCACAGCAGCACCAGCGGGAACAGGACGGCGGCGAGCAGGAGCCGCAGGAAGAACTCGAGCGGGTCCACCTCGGGGAGCAGCCGCGCGATGAGGTCGGCGAAGGTGCTGTCGGCGGCGGCGAAGAGCCCGCCGAAGACCAGCAGCAGCACCGCGGTGACGAGCGCGACCCACAGGTTCCGCACGGTGGCCGGGTCGCGGCCGTCCTTGTCGCGGCGGTGGCGCCTGGCCCATTTGAACGTCTCGGCGAGCCCTTCGAGCCAGCCCGCGAGCAGTGTGAGCAGGGTGCCGCCGAAGCGGCGCTGCGGCGCGAGCACCAGTGGCGTCAGCAGGAACGCCGCTGCCGAGCACAGGATCACGACCCACCCGGCGTCGCGGATCGCGGCGACCGACCACAGGGCCGCCACGAGGGCCGCGCCGGGCAGTCGCGGCACGAGGTCGCTCCGGTCGCCCGCGGCGAGCGGCAGCGCGACCATGGCGATGCCGGTGAGCGCCAAGCCGATGCCGACGCCGTCGGAGTGGAGCGCGGTCCACGCGCCGAACGCCGCGACGACGAACGCCATGAGCACGACGGCCTGCTTCGGGACCGAATCGGGCCGGTGCCAGCGCGGGTTCGGCGGCAGTAGGACCGGAGGCGCGGCCGCTTGCCGGTAGTAGGCGGCCTGCTGCGCCTGCTGATACGGCGGCCGCTGCGGATACCGGTGCTGCGGAGACGCGGCCTGCGCGGACGGCGACGCGCCCGCCGCCAGTGCCGGTTCGGGCTGGCTCGGCTCGGCTCGGGCCGGTTCAGGCTGCGATTGCTCGGCTCGGGCCGGTTCGGGCTCAGCCCGGGCCGGTTCCTCCCGGACCGGCTCGGCCGGCGCTGGAGCGGAAGGCTCCTCGGCCGCCTCGGGCCTGGAGTCCTCCATCGGCGTCTCGGGCCGGGGCGGTTCGGGTGGCGCCTCGCCGGAGGCCGCTCGGCCTTCGGCGTCCTCTGATCGCGGCGCGGGGGAGTCGGCGGGATCGCTCATGGGAGAGCCCCTTCTCATCGGAGGGAGTGCCGACGATAGCGGCCCTCGTCGATGTTGGGAAGCCTCCACTTCAGAGCGTCACGCCGCGCTGCCGGGAATAACGCCCACATCGGGGCGATTCCATGCCTTCTGTGAGAACACCCACCGGCTGCAACCCTGTGGTTCACTGGATCCGTGATGACGCAAGGCGGCCACGAGGGGCACCGGCACGACGGCGGGGCGCACGAGAGCGACGGGCCCGGTTCGATCGGTCAGCGGCTCAACTGGCTCCGCGCGGGCGTGCTCGGCGCGAACGACGGCATCGTCTCGGTCGCCGGCATCGTCATCGGCGTCGCCGGGGCCACCGACGACCGCTCGACCATCCTCGTCTCCGGCCTCGCGGGCCTGGTGGCCGGGGCGCTTTCGATGGCCGGCGGCGAGTACGCCTCCGTCTCGACCCAGCGCGACACCGAGTCGACCCTCGTCGAGACCGAGCGGCGCGTCCTCGCCGAGCACCCCGCCGAGGCCGAGTCCGCGCTGGCCGCGAGCCTCCAGGAGCGCGGCCTGTCCGAGACGACCGCCCGCGACGCGGCGCGCGAGCTGTCCGCGGGCGACCCGCTGCGCGCTCACGCCGCCGTCGAGTACGGGCTCGACCCCGACGAGCTGACGAACCCGTGGCAGGCCGCGATCTCCTCCTTCCTCAGCTTCACGCTCGGCGCGCTGCTGCCGCTCCTGGCGATCACCCTGCTGCCCGAGGGCGTCCGCGTCATCGGCTGCGCGGTGGCCGTCGTGGCGGCGCTGGCATTGACGGGCTGGAGCTCCGCCGCGCTCGGCCGTGCGCCCCGCGTCCGCGCGACGGTGCGCGTCATGGGCGTGGGCGCGGCGACGATGGCGGTGACCTACGGCCTCGGCACGGCCTTCGGCGTGGCGACCGCGTAAGGCCCCGTTCCGGCGCCGAAGCGGGTTCGAGACCGCCGCGAGGTGTCTACGCTGGAATGGCGATCCCCGTGACGATGAAGACTCCGTTCCCGAGAGGGTGGTGATCAGCGTGCAGGTGAAGGAAGGCGACCGACTGCGGTTCCGCGGGCGCCGGGTCGGCATGAAGGAGCACGTCGCCGAAGTGGAGGCGGTGCTCGGCCAGGACGGCGGGCCGCCGTACCGCGTCCGGTACGAGGACGGTCACGAGGCCGTCGTCGTCCCCGAGTCCGACTGCGTCGTGGAGCCGCGCGGCTGAACGGGCGCGGCACCGCGGCCCTGACTCAACGGCGGTCGACCAGGTGCTCGACGGGCATCGTCAGGTACCGGTCGATCGTCGGCCCGATCGTCTCGGCCAGTTCCGCTTCGCCCAGCGAGGCGATCGGCTCCAGTTTCAGGATGTACCGGGTCACCACGAGGCCGAAGATCTGCGAGCCGATGAAGTTGGCGCGCACCGGGACGTGGTCGACCCGGTCGCCGATCGCCTCTTCCACGGTCTTGACGATCCGGTGCTCGAACATCTGGCGCAGCACGAACGACATGGCCGGCTTCGAGAGGCTCGTGCGGACCACGGCGAGCAGCTTCTCCTGGTGCGGGCCGTCCCAGATGGTGACGAACGCGTGCATGAGCCGCTCGCCCACACCCTCGATCTCGCCTCCCTCGAGGACGGCCGCCACCTCGGGGGCCGGGTCGAGCGGCAGCTCGATCGCCGCCAGGAAGAGGTCGTTCTTCGAGCCGAAGTAGTGGTGGATCAGCGAGGGGTCCACCCCGGCCTCGGAGGCGATGCGCCGCATGGAGACCGACTCGAAGCCCTCTTCGGCGAAGAGCCGCCGGGCGGCGGCCAGGATCTCCGCCTTGGTGTCGGGGTTGCCTGAACGCCGTCCGGCGCGCTTGCTTCTGGCCACGGAGACGACCCTAGTTCGTGCGCCGCCGGAGTGTCGCGGCTCCGAGCGCCGTTGCGACGAGGACCGCACCGCACGCGACGCCGGGACGGCATGGGGGCGGCCTCCGGATGGGCGACCGCGCGGACGAAGACGGCCGTGCCGAGCCGGAGGAACCGAGCGGCCGGCGGGGATCGCGTCTGACGACAAGGAAGCCGCCGGCGAGCCTCAAGGCCGGGGAGCGGTCGCTCCGGGCGCTCGAACCGACCGAGACGAAACCGGCCGCGCAGCGGGGACGATTGCTGCGCGGCCGGCCTCTACTCGGGAAGGTGAGTCTCAGAGGACGCCCTTGTTCCAGGGCCCCCAGATGGCGACCGTGCGTCCCGGTTCGAGGGCCGGGTCGCCCAGGTCGCCGCGCGTGGCGCCCTGCATGTTCGCGAACAGGACCTTGCCGTCGGGCGAGAACGTCGCGCCGCACCACTCGGTGCGGCCTTCGTGGTAGACCAGCGGGAAGATCTCCCCGTCCTGCGTCAGGCCCCGCATCGCCGGCAGGTCGCGGCTCGTGTCCTCGCACAGGATCAGGTTCCCGCCCGGGGAGACCGTGATGTTGTCCGGATACGACAGCAGCTCCGCGTCGGGGGACTCGAACACCAGCTTCAGCGTCCCGCCCTTGCGCCCGCGCGGCCGGTACTCCCACAGCTGGCCCTCGCCCTCGTCGCCGCCCGAAGTGGACGCGATGTAGACGGCGCCGTCGCCGTAGAAGCAGCCCTCGAGCCGTCCGAAGACCGCCGCGCCCCGCGCCCAGCCCTGGTTGAACACCGCGAGCGGGTCCTCCTCGGCGCCGGCCGGGTCCGGGTCGTCGATGTCGACCCACTCGACGTACAGGCCCTTCCCGGCGCGCTGGCCGGTGCGGGTGTCGTAGTTCCACTTGTCGGCGATCTTGAGCATCTGGAGCTGCCCGCCCTCGGCGAGGTCGCCCGGGACGTTCGGCAGGAACCGGTAGAACCCGGCGGTGTTCTGGTCCTCGGTCTCGTAGACCACGCCGGAGCGCGGGTCCACGGCCACGGCCTCGTGCACGAAGCGGCCCATGGCCTTGAGCGGCACCGGGGTCGCCTCGGACTCCTCGGCCGAGGACACCTCGAAGACGTAGCCGTGCTCGGCCTCCCAGCCCGCCGCGGTCCCGGCGGTGGTCTCCTCGCACGAGAGCCACGAGCCCCACGGGGTGGGCCCGCCCGCGCAGTTGACGATGGTGCCCGACAGGGACTGCCAGGCGTCCTCGAAGTGCGGCTCGCCGGCCTTCCAGCGGACGTTCAGCGTCGTGGTCCCGCCGCCGCCGAGCGCGTCGTAGCGGTGCTCGGCGCTGCCCGCGGGCGTGCCGGTTCCCGGCTCGTTGCGCTCCTCGTGGTTGCGCACGAGCCGCCATTCGCCGCGGCGGCCGGTGGGGAAGCAGGCCATGCCGTCGTGGGCGAGCGGCGTGAGGTTGCCGTCCCGCATCGGGGAGCCGGCCACCGAGAACACCTTGAAGTCGAAGCCCTCGGGCAGCCACAGGGTCTGGGAGAACCCGGACTCGGGGTCGGTGCGGGTCAGCTCCCGCAGCTCGCCGTAACCGCCGTTGTCGGGGCTGGTCCGGTCCTTCTCACCGTCCTTCGCGTTGGCGGCGCGGATCGACAGGCCCTCCATCGCGGCGATCGCGAAGAGGCTCCCGCCGGCCGCGGCGGCGCCGCGGCGCAGGAAGCTGCGGCGGTTCGAGCCGCCGATCGTGAGGGTCGCCAATGCCTGACTCCTTTGACGGGGCAGCGGGGGTGCGGGCAGTACGCAGCCGATCCTCCCGGGCCCCGGGGAGAGTCAGGCAAGCAAAACGTGAACGCAAGGTGACCGCTTGCATAAGGCTTCGGCCTCCCCGAAACGTCGGACCCAGCTGACACAATGGGGCCGTGAGCACGACTGACACCGGCCTGGACGGTACCGCACCCGAACGTTCGAACGACGCTGATTTCGAGCGCGCCCGCGAGCGCCACGAAACGCTGGCCGCGGAGATCACCGAGCACCGGCGGCGCTACTACCTCGCCGAGCCCACGATCTCGGACAGTCAGTTCGACGAGCTCTTCCACGAGCTGATCGACATCGAGACGGCCCATCCCGAGCTCCAGAGCAACGACTCGCCCACGCAGCAGGTCGGCACCTTCTCCGAGGCGTTCACGCCCGTCGCGCACCTGGAGAAGATGCTCAGCCTCCAGGACGTGTTCAGCCTCGAAGAGGTCCAGGCCTGGGCCGACCGGATCACCGCCGAGGTCCCCGGCGAGCCGTACCTGTGCGAGGTCAAGATCGACGGGCTCGCCGTCGACCTCGTCTACGAGCACGGCCGCCTCGCCCGCGCGGCCACCCGCGGCGACGGGACCACCGGCGAGGACGTCTCCGCGAACGTCGCCACCATCGACGCCGTCCCGCAGCGCCTCAAGGCCGCCGAGGGCTTCGACGTGCCCGAGTTGCTGGAGGTCCGCGGCGAGGTCTACTTCCCGACCGACGAGTTCGACCGGCTCAACGAATCCCAGGTCGCCGCCGGCAAGGCCCCGTTCGCCAACCCGCGCAACGCCGCCGCCGGGTCGCTGCGGCAGAAGGACCCCTCCAAGACCGCCGAGCGGCCCCTGAGCTTCATCGCCCACGGCCTCGGCGCGCTCAAGGGCTTCGAGCCGCAGTCGCAGTCCCACTCCTACGCCGCGCTCGAGGCCTGGGGCCTGCCGACGAGCCCGTACTGGCGCGTCGTCGACACCATCGACGAGGTCTTCGCCTACATCCACGAGTTCGGCGAGCAGCGCCACTCGCTCGTCCACGAGATCGACGGCGTCGTCGTGAAGATCGATCGGCTCGGGACGCAGCGCCGCCTCGGCGCGACCTCCCGCGTGCCCCGCTGGGCCGTGGCCTACAAGTTCGCGCCCGAGGAGGTCAACACCGAGCTCCTCGACATCAAGGTCTCCATCGGACGCACCGGCCGCGCCACGCCCTACGCGGTGCTCGAACCCGTGCGCGTCGCCGGCTCCGAAGTCGAGTTCGCGACCCTCCACAACGCCGACCAGGTCAAGGCCAAGGGTGTCAAGATCGGCGACACCGTCGTCGTCCGCAAGGCCGGAGACGTCATCCCCGAGGTCGTCGCGCCGGTCGCCGCCGCCCGCGACGGCTCCGAGACCGACTTCGTCATGCCCGAGCGCTGCCCCGAATGCGACAGCGTGCTCGCGCCCGCCTCCGAAGGCGACGTCGACCTGCGCTGCCCCAACGCCCGCTCCTGCCCCGGGCAGCTGCGCGAGCGCCTCGCCTACCTCTCGGGACGTTCCTGCTTCGACGTCGACCGCATGGGCTACATCGCCTGCTCGGCGCTCGTCGAACCGCTCGACACCGACCCGGTCCTGGTGGACGAGGGCGGCGTCTTCGATCTCAGGATCGAGGACCTGCTGCCCATCAAGGTGGTCGTCCGCGACCCGGACTCGGGCCTCCCCAAGATCGTCGAGGCGACCGGCGAGCCGAAGGTCGTCACGCCGTTCGCCAAGCAGCCCGACAAGAAGACCGGTGAGATCCTCCCGCGCAAGAACGCCGAGGAGATGCTCGAGAACCTCGAGAAGGCCAAGCGGCAGCCGCTGTGGCGCGTGATCAACGCGCTCTCCATCCGCCACGTCGGACCCGTCGCGGCCCAGGCCCTCGCCGAGCACTTCGGCGACCTCGACCGCATCGCCGAGGCCGACGAGTCGGCGATCGCCGCCGTCGACGGCGTCGGCCCGACCATCGCGGCCGCCGTCAAGGACTGGTTCGCCGTCGACTGGCACCGCGCGATCGTCGAGCGCTGGCGCGCGGCCGGCGTGCGCATGCAGGACGACGCGCCCGACCCGTCCGAGCTCCCGCCGCAGACCCTCGAAGGCCTCACCGTCGTGATCACCGGCGGCATCCCCGGCTACACCCGCGAGGGCGCGGCCGCGGCCGTGAAGGCCCGCGGCGGTAAGACCACGTCCTCGGTCTCGAAGAAGACCGGCGCGGTCGTCGCGGGGGACAAGCCCGGATCGAAGTACGACAAGGCCCTGACGCTCGGGGTCCCGATCGTCCGCGGCGAGGATTTCGAGCGGTTCCTCGCCGACGGCCTCCCCCCGGCCGAACCCGAGGCCGAGTCCGATTCGGAGGCCTCCAGTGTCGGGAGCGAACCGGAATGATCACAAAACGGTAACGATCCGTATTCCGAGGCGGGGGGCCCCTCGTTAGATCAAGGCAGAGTCAACACGTGGAACTTGCCCTTCGTCGTGCCCGTCTCCCGTCCGCGTTCGCCCGAACGGGGCACCGGGTCCGGAAACGACCGCGGGCGACCCTGTTGCCGGGGAGTGGACAGCGGTTTCTGTTACGAGCATGTCGCGCCTGGTCACAACTGTGCCGCATGTGCTCCCGGCGTTGTCTGGGAGCGGAATTCGCGATATGACAGAGGAGTCGGCCACGACCGGCACTCGGTGATTCTGGCGCGTCATCGAGGACGGAGTGGCAGTGGGAGGAGCGATATGGCCACGACGCTCATGCGCAACACTGCGCCCAAAGAGCATCCGGGCCGGTATTACGGCTTTCAGGCCGCGGTCTCCGCGTGCGCGGTGATCGGGGCGGCCGTCGTGTGCGTCGTAGGCGGCACGGCCGCCACCGGCACGTTCGACGTGCCCTTCGCCTTCTGGCTCACCGCCGGTCTCGCCCTCGTCGCCGAGCTGCGGCCCACTCGCTGGGGCGGGTTGTGGATGTCGCCGATCGCGTCGATCTACCTCGTCTACGTCCTCGCCACCATGGTCACCTGGGGCTTCCTCCCCGCGATCATCGTCCAGAGCGCGGCGATCGCGCTGCTGTGCGCGCAGATCCGGGCCACCGCGTGGCGGACGGTCTTCAACGCCTCCCAGCAGGGCCTCGCGCTGGTCCTCGCCTGGTTCGTCTGGAACGCCGTCGCCGACGGCGCCGTCTGGACCGGCGGCGCGGCGCAGATGCTCACCATCTTCGCCGCCGGCACCGTGTGGACCTTGACGAGCTTCGCGCTGGTGGCCGGCCGCCAGAGCCTGCGCACCGGCGCCGGCTGGCCGGGACTGTTCTGGCAGTGGTTCAAGAGCGAATGGGCCCTGCGCGCGACCCAGGTCGCGATCGCGCCCATCCTCGCGACCGCGGCCATGGCCTCCTGGTGGCTGGTGGCGGCCTCGGCGATCCCCATCTTCGCCGTGTACCGCATCCTCCAGACCGCCGCCGACCGCGAGCGCCAGGCCGACCGCGACCCGCTCACGGGCCTGCTCAACCGCAAGGGCTTCCAGCAGGTCGTCGACGCCAAGATCACCGACGCGACCGAGACGGGCACGACCGTGGCCGTCCTCATCCTGGACCTCGACCGCTTCGCCGACGTCAACTCCGCGCTGGGCCACGAGGTGGGCGACCAGCTCCTCGTCGAGCTCGCGCAGCGGTTCCGCGCCGACAAGCCCCCCGGCAAGGCCATCGCGCACCTCGGCGGCGACGAGTTCGCGTTCACGTGGTCGGAGCTCGACGGCATGACCGACCCGTTGGAGTGCGCCCGCGAGATCCGCGCCCGCCTGGACGCCCCGATCGTCCTGGGCGACGCGAGCGTCGAAGTGGACGGCTCGGTGGGCATCGCGGTCTTCCCCGACGACGGCCCGGACTTCCAGACCCTGTTCCGCCACGCGGACATCGCGATGTACGAGTCGAAGCAGCGCGCCTCCTCGTTCGCCCGCTACGCGCCCGAGTTCGACCACCACTCGCCCGAGCGGCTGCTGCTCCTGGGCGACCTGCGGCGCGCCCTCGACCACCCGGACGCGCCCGGTGTGAACCTCTTCTACCAGCCGCAGGTGCGCATCGTGGACGGCGAGGTCATCGGGGCCGAGGCCCTGCTGCGCTACAGCCACCCGGAGCGCGGCGTGGTGAACCCGGCCGAGATCATCGAGACCGCCGAGCACTCCTCGGTGATGCGGATGCTCACCGAACGGGTCGTCGACATCGCGCTGCGCCAGCTCCGCTCCTGGAACGAGGCGGGCTACGACCTGCGCATGGCCGTGAACGTCTCGGTGCGCGACCTCCAGTCGCCGGAGTTCACCGACTTCCTGACCGGCCGCATCGACGCGTACGGCGTGGACGCCGCGAAGCTCCAGCTGGAGATCACCGAGTCGGCGCTCATGGCCGACCCGCGGCGCGTGGTCGTCAACGTGCAGCGCCTCTCGGACCTCGGCGTGGGCATCAGCCTGGACGACTTCGGCACCGGGTTCTCCTCGATGCAGCACCTGCGACGGCTCCCGGTCACCGAGATCAAGATCGACAAGTCGTTCGTGACCACGCTGATCGACGACCCGGACAACGCCGCGATCGTGTCGACCACCATCGACCTGGGCCGGGCGCTCGACGTGGAGGTCGTCGCCGAGGGCGTGGAGGACGAGAAGGTCCGCAAGCAGCTCGAAGGCTGGGGCTGCCACGCCGGCCAAGGCTGGCATTTCGCCAAGCCCATGAGCGCGGACGCGTTCGAGCGCTGGATGGCCGACCACCGCCGGGAGCAGTAGCGTTCTCCCTGCCCCATAAGGGAGTCTTCGCGAGCGCCCTGTCCAGCGCGATCGAGTTCCCGAACCGTCCTCGCGAATGTCGGTGGGCTGTGCAAGGCTGTGCTCATGAACGGAACGATCGAAGACGACGTCCTCGCCGAGTTCGAGCCGCATCGGCGCGAGCTCTGCGCCTACGCCTACCGCATGCTCGGCTCCTCGTTCGAGGCCGAGGACGCCGTGCAGGAGGCGTTCACGCGCGCGTGGAAGTCGCACGGCTCCTTCGAGGGCCGTTCCTCACTCCGCTCGTGGCTCTACAAGATCACCACGAACGTGTGCCTGGACATGATCAAGGGCCCGCAGCGCCGGGCCCGGCCGATGGACCTGGCGCCGGCCTCGGACGCGGGATCGCCCCTGCCCGCACCCGAACCCGACTACCTGTGGGTCGAGCCGATCCCCGACTCGATGGCGTTCGGGGCCGACCCGGCGGCGGCGGCCGAGGCCAAGGACACGCTGCGGCTCGCGTTCGTCGCGGCCGTGCAGCACCTGCCCGCGAAGCAGCGCGCGGTGATGCTCATGCGCGAGGTCCTGCGCTTCTCGGCCGCCGAGACGGCCGAGATGCTGCAGCTCAGCCCGGCGAGCGTCAACAGCGCCCTGCAGCGTGCGAAGGCCACGATGGAGAAGGTCCACGAGGCCCCCGAGAGCGCCTACGACGTCGACGACGAGACGCTCCGGAAGCTCGTCGACGGGTACGTGAGCGCCTTCGAGGCCTACGACATGGACGCGCTGACGGCCCTGTGCACGAAGGACGTGGCCCTCTCCATGCCGCCGATCCCGCTGTGGGTCCAGGGCCGCGCGAGCGTCGCCGAGTTCATGCTCACCACCGGTTCGGAGTGCCGCGACTCGAAGCTCGTCCCGGTCAGCGCCAACGGCCTCCCGGCCTTCGGCCACTACAAGCCCAGCGGCGAGCCGGGCCTGTGGCTGCCGTGGTCGATCACCGTCCTCGAACTCGAAGGCGGCCAGATCGCGGGCCTGAACTACTTCCTGGACACGCCGAAGCTGTTCCCGCTGTTCGGCCTCCCGGCCGAGTACCGCGAGTAGCCTGCAGCGCCATCGGACGGCCCCCCGCACCGCGGGGGGCCGTCCGTCGTCTCGAACGGACAGTGCATGCGGGAACGCTGTTCCGAACCCGTCGTCGTACCCGCGATATAGCCTCGCCGTATGCCAGTGCACTTCAAAATCTGCGTCGACTGCGCCGACCCCCACCGGCTGGCGGCCTTCTGGGCCGAGGCCATGGGCTACGAGGTCGAGGACCATTCGCAGCTCATCGAGAACCTCCTTGCGCAGGGCGTCATCACCGAAGACCAGGGCCTCCTCGTGGAGGTCGACGGCCGCAAGGCCTGGAAGACCGCCGCGGCGGTCCGGAGCCCCGACGATCCGGCGAACCCCGAAACCGGGATGGGCAAGGGGATGCGGATCCTCTTCCAGACCGTGCCCGAGCCCAAGACCGTCAAGAACCGCATCCACCTCGACCTCCACGTGGGCCTCGACAGGATCGAGTCCGAAGCGGCACGCCTCGAGGCCCTCGGAGGGAAGCGCCTGACCGACGTCATCAGCGAAGGCGGCGCCACCTGGATCGTCATGGGCGACCCCGAAGGCAACGAATTCTGCGTCCACTCATAGAGAGCACCGGCCGCTGCAGCGCCACCGTCGCCGCCGGGGGACGCGCCGACCGATCCTCAGCAGCGGAGCTGATCGTCCGAGCGCGCCGAAGACCGCCACGTAATGCGTGGCGGTCTTCGGCATGCGTTGCCGCGACTGGACGGCCGCACGTGAACGGACGCCGTTCTCGCTTCAGCGGGCGCTAGGCGCCGTACGGCATGTAGAACGGCTCCCACTGGTGGCCGTCCAGGTCGAGGAAGGTCCGGCCGTGCATGCCCACCTCGGCCTCCTGGGCCCGCCGGTCCTGCTTGGCGGTCTCCTCCGTGCCCCCGGCCTTGACCGCCGCCTCGGTGAGCTCGTCCACGGCCTCCTTGGTCGGCAGCGCCAGCGCGTACGCCGCCGCCGAATAGGTCGCCGTGTCGGCGATCGGCCGCTCCGCGAACGTCGTGTAGAACGCCTTCGTCAGCAGCATCAGGCAGATGTTGTCGTCCACCACCACGCACGCGGCGTTCTCGTCGGTGAAGTCCGGGTTGATGCTCCAGCCGAGGTTCTCGTAGAACTCCTTGGCGCGGGGCAGGTCGGCCACGGGCAGGTTCAGGAAGATCATCTTGTTCGCCATCGGTTGCGTCCTTTCGGTGTTCCAGTGCCTTCCCTATCCAGACGAGACCGACGCGCGGAATTCATCGTCCGCGAGCACGGCTTTCGCGATGACCGCTCGCCGACCGTTCATCGACCGCTCGTCGGCGTCCCGTCGCCTCCTCGCCGCAGGATGCGGGCCCCTGGGCGACCCACGTCACAGCGATGCTTTTCTCGATCGCCCGCAGCTCATAGGTTGCTGGTAAACCCGTCACCGCGTCGACATGCGCCAGCTGCCCTTTCGACACGGTTAGCCCTTCAAGGAGGAACGGCCCGATGGCTACGACCCCCACCCGCGACGGACCACCGCCGGACACCACCGACGAGCAGCTCGCGGCGATGCACGACGATCCCCGCTTCGTCGAACTCAAGCGCCGCCTGTTCCGCTTCATCGTCCCGGCCACGATCGGGTTCCTCGCCTGGTACCTCCTCTACGTGCTCCTCTCCGCCTACGCCCGCGACTTCATGGGCACGGTCGTGTTCGGCAACATCAACGTGGCCCTGCTCCTCGGCCTCGGACAGTTCGTCTCGACCTTCGGCATCGCCTGGGCCTACTCCCGCTACACCGCCCGCAATTACGACCCCCGCGCCGAAGAGCTCCACGACGCCATCCACTACGGGGAGACGAGCCGATGAACCTCCTCGCACAGCAGACCGAAGCCGGTCGCACGCTCACGTTCGCGCTGTTCCTGCTCATGGTGGCCGGCACCGTCGCCATCACCGTCTGGGCCGGCAAGCGCACCCGCAACGCCACCGACTTCCACTCCGGCGGTCGCGGGTTCAAGCCGTGGCAGAACGGCTTCGCCATCGCCTCGGACTACATGTCCGCGGCGTCCTTCCTCGGCATCGCCGGCATCATCGCCCTCTCCGGCTACGACGGCTTCCTGTACTCGATCGGGTTCCTCGTGGCCTGGCTCGTCGCGCTGCTCCTCGTGGCCGAGCTGCTGCGCAACTCCGGCCGGTTCACGATGGCCGACGTCCTGTCGTTCCGGATGCGCCAGCGCCCGGTCCGCACGGCGGCCGCGGTCTCGACCATGAGCGTCTCGATCTTCTACCTGCTCGCACAGATGGTCGGCGCGGGGGCGCTCATCGCGCTCCTGCTCGGCATCAAGGAAGGCGAGACGTTCCTGGGCATGAACGCCGAGGTCGCCGCCAACATGGGCATCGTCCTCGTCGGACTGCTCATGATCCTGTACGTCGCGCTCGGCGGCATGAAGGGCACCACCTGGGTCCAGATCGTCCAAGCCGTCATGCTCCTCGGCGGCGCGGCGCTCCTGGCCGTGCTGGTCCTGGCGGAGTACGGGTTCAACATCTCGAACCTGCTCGGCGACGCGGCCAGCTCGTCCGGTCTCGGCTCGGCGTTCCTCGAACCCGGGCAGCGCTACGGCGTCGAGATCCCCGGCGACCCCACGCAGACGATGTGGAACAAGCTGGACCTCATCAGCCTCGGTCTGGCCCTGGTCCTCGGCACCGCCGGTCTGCCGCACATCCTCATCCGCTTCTACACGGTCCCGGACGCCAAGTCGGCCCGCAAGTCCGTCAACTGGGGCATCGGGCTCATCGGCAGCTTCTACCTGCTGACCCTGGTGCTCGGGTTCGGCGCGGCCGCGATGGTCGGCGCCGAGGCCATCACCGCCCAGAACCCGGCCGGCAACACCGCCGCGCCGCAACTGGCGCAGGAGGCGGGCGAAGCGTTCGGCGGCTCGACGATGGGCGCGGTCCTGCTGGCGGTGATCGCCTCCGCCGCGTTCGCCGCGATCCTGTCCACGGTGGCCGGTCTGGTGATCGCCTCGTCCTCGTCGCTCGCCCACGACCTGTACAACAGCGTCATCCGGCGGGGGGCCGCCACCGACCGCGAAGAGGTCGTGGTCGCCAAGATCGCCGCCATCGGGGTCGGCGTCGTCGCGATCGTCCTGGCGATCTTCGCCCAGACGCTCAACGTGGCCTTCCTGGTGGCGCTGGCCTTCGCGGTCGCCGCCTCCGCCAACCTGCCGACGCTGCTGCTCAGCCTGTTCTGGAAGCGGTTCAACACCGCGGGCGCGGTCGCCGGCATCTACGGCGGTCTCATCGCCGCCGTCGGACTGGTGGTCTTCTCGCCGGTCTTCTCCGGAACCGAACGCTCGCTGCTCGGCGAGGGGGTCGACATCGCCTGGTTCCCGATGTCGAACCCCGGCTTGGTGTCCATCCCGCTCGGACTCATCTGCGCTGTGGTCGGCACGCTGATGTCCTCCGAGTCCCGTCCCGACCGGTTCGCGACCCTCCAGGTGAGGGCGCTGACCGGAGCGGGCTCGGAGCGGGCCGTGAGTCACTGAGCCCCCCAGGGGGCGGGGAGGGCCGGTCGGCCCTCCCCGCCTGACCATGTGGGCCACGTTACAGTGGTGAAGTGATTCCCGGCCGTCTCTACGATTCGATCCGCGCCTCGCGGCTCGCCCCCGCGCGCCGACGCGTCGCGGGCGCCGGGACCCTCGCCGCCCTCCGGCTCTCCCGCCAGATCGGCGAGTCCCTCGCCGACGGCCTCGCGGGCAAGGGCGCCTCGATCGCCGCCCGCCGGCTGGCCCGGCTCCTCGCGGCCGACGCGGTCGCGCTGGCCGACTGCGACCGGATCATCGCCGTCACCGGCGACCTCGACCCGGTCGCGGCGCAGAGCCTGCTCGTGGAGACCCTGGACGTGCTGGAGCCGGTCACCGCGCCGCCGCTGCGGGCCTCGCCGCTGGTCGTCTCGGGGGACCTGGCCGGGTGCCTGCTCGTCGCGGGGGACGTGAGCGACGCCGAGGTCGCCGAGGCCGCCCACCTCGTGGCCACCGCGCTCGACCACGCCGACCTCGACCGCGCCCGTGAGCGGATCGCCGCCGCGGACCTGCGGACCCTCCGCGCGCAGATCTCGCCGCACTTCATGCACAACGCCCTCGCGGCGATCAGCGCCCACACCCGCACCGACCCCGAACGGGCCCGTGAACTGCTCACCGACTTCTCGGACTACCTGCGCTACTCGTTCGCCAACACCGGGGACTACGCGACCGTGGCCGACGAGCTGCAAGCCGTCCAGACGTACCTCGAACTCCAGCGGGCCCGCTTCGACGACCGGCTCGACATCACCGTGCGCATCGCCCCGGAGGTCCTGCCCGTGCCGATCCCGTTCCTGGTGGTCCAGCCGCTCGTCGAGAACGCGGTCCGCCACGGCTTCGAGGCGAAGCCCGGCACCGGGCACATCGCCGTGCGGGGCTTCTCCGAGGGCGCGCTGTGCGTCATCGAGATCGAGGACGACGGTGCGGGCATGGAACCCGAGGTCGCCAAGGCGATCCTCACCGGCAGCCGTCAAGGGGCCGGTCGGATCGGCCTGGCGAACGTGGACCGCCGCCTGCGGGCGGTCTACGGACCCGAGTACGGTCTGTGGCTCGACACCGCCCCCGGCTCGGGGACCAAGGCGACCGTGCGGATCCCGCGGTACGCGAGAGGTGTCCACGCATGACCGGCAATGAGCAGACCCCTAGGAGCACCAGCATGACCGCCCACCCCCCGGCGCGCCCGCCCCTCGCCCGCCCGACGCCGGGGGCGCCTCGCGCCCCCCTCGCCGGCCCGGCCCGCTTCCCCCGCCCGACCGCGGACGGGGGCGGGCGCCGATGAACCTGCTGCGCGTGCTCGTCGTCGAAGACGAGCCGTCCACCCGCACCGAGCTCGCGACGCAGCTCGCCGAGCAGCCCAGCGTCGGCGAGGTCGTGTCCGCCGCGGGAGGCGACGAGGCGGTGCGCCTCCTCGGCTCCGGTTCGTTCGACGCGGCGTTCCTCGACATCGCGATGCCGGGCCTGACGGGCATGGACGTCGCCCGCATCCTCAAGCGCCTGTCCGACCCGCCCGAGATCGTGTTCGTCACCGCGTACGACAACCACGCCGTGGAGGCCTTCGGGCTCGGCGCGGCGGACTACCTGCTCAAGCCGTTCCGGCCCGAACGCCTCGCCGAGGCGGTGGCCCGCATCGGCGGGCGCCGCTCGGGCCCGGTGGTGGGGGACAAGGCCGACGACCTCGCGGTGGTCCAGGTCGAGCTCGCCGGGCGGACGGTGTTCGTGCGCCGCGACGACATCGCCTACGCCGAGGCCCACGGCGACTACGTGCGCCTCCACTCCAGCCAGGGCTCGCACCTGCTCCGGCAGTCGCTCACCTACCTCGAACAGGTCTGGGACGCGGCGGGCTTCGTGCGCGCGCACCGGTCGTTCCTCATCAACCTCGCCGCGGTCACGGAGCTGCGGGTGACCTCGACGGCCGGACTCGTGGCGGTCACCGAGGCGGGCGAGGTCCCGGTCAGCCGCAGGCACTCGCGACTGCTCCGCGAGCGGCTCCTGCAGGCGGCGAGGGAAGGCGGGGCGGGGCGGTGAGGCACGCGGGTCCGCGAGCGGCGGCGCGACGCGTGAGCGCCGAACGCGGGGAGGCCCCGCGGCTGCTCGCCTTGGGCGGTCCCGCGGCGATCTCGTCGGTGCCGGCACGCGCGCACGAGCGTCCCCGAGCGGCGGCTGCGCGGCGAAGCCGCGCGCCGCAGGCGTGCAGCGCGCGCGGCTTCGGGGCGGTCGCCCCGGCTGCCGTTCACCGTCGGGAGGCGGTGCGAGGACGATCGCCGAGCGCCGACCGCACGAATTCGGCGCCGGCGCTCGACGGTCGGTCGACAGTGGTGCCGAGCACCGTACAAGCGGACGCCGCCCATCGGCACCGGGCAAGTGCTGCGGCGCTTCGCGTCCGCACCACTGCAGCGCTCGATCGCCTCACGTTCGGTCCCTTCTGGAGCGACCGGCCGTGAACCAGCGTGTCCGCGTCACCAGTCCGCAGACCCGACTCGCGCAGCGGCGCGGCTCGGACGCCAAAGGGCGCCTCAGCCGGCTCTCCGGGCGACCGCCGCTCTCCAGCCTCACCGCCATCGACCTCGACGCGGCCGAGCGCGCCCTCCACCGCCAGCGCGGCCTCGCCGTCCGCACCGCCGCCACGCTCGCGATCGCCTTGGGCGTCCTGCTCACCGCCGCCGTCCTCACCCCCGGCCGCCTCAGCTGGGCCGTCCTCTTCTTCGCGCCCTACCCGGTCCTGCTCACGCTCGCCGTGCTCCACGTGCGCCGCGCCGAGCAGATCGAAGCCGAGCACAACGACCCCGCCCGCAACGACCGCGCCCCCCTCGACGGCGCCTCCCGCGACGACCCCGCCCCTCCCGAGAGCGCCTCCCGGGACGATCCCCTCCAAGGCAGCGGCGGCCCCTGATGCTCGGCCTCGCCTCCATCAGCCTCGTCCTCGCCTCCAGCGTCCTCATCGGCGTCTGGGGCGTGCGCGCCGCACGCTCCACACCGGACTTCCTGGTCGCCTCCCGCAGCATCGTCCCCGGCTGGAACGCCCTCGCCATCGCCGGCGAGTACGTCTCGGCCGCCTCCGTGCTCGGCCTCGCCGGACTCCTGGTCAAGAACGGCGTCGGCGCGATGTGGTACGCCGTGGGCTTCACCGCCGGGTACGTGCTCGTCGCCGCGCTCGTCGCCGGGCCCATGCGCCGCAGCGGCGCCTACACCGTCCCCGACTTCGCCGAATACCGCCTCGGCTCCCCGCGCATCCGCCGCATGTGCGGCCTCGTCGTGCTCGTCATCATGCTGCTGTACCTGCTGCCGCAGTTCAAGGCCGCCGGAGTCGTGCTCGAACTCGTCTCCGGCATCCCCTACTGGATCGGCGTGGTCGGCGCGGGCCTCGTCGTCTCCTCGACCATCGCCGTCGGCGGGATGCGCTCGGCCACCTACGTGCAGGCCTTCCACTACATGGTCAAACTCGCGTTCATCGCCGGCCCCGCGCTCTTCCTCATCGCGCTGGCGGGGCCCCAGACCCGCGCGGCGGCCCTCAACCCCGTCGCCGGCTCCGACTGGGCCCGCCCCCTCCTCGACCTCGACGGCTCCGGCCACCCGCTGCTCGCGACGATCTCCGTCCTGGTCGCGACCACCTTGGGCGCCATGGGCCTTCCGCACGTCGTGATGCGCTTCCACACCGTCGCGGGCGCCCGCGCGGCCCGCCGGGTCGCCGTCAGCGTCATCGTCCTGCTCGGCCTGTTCTACCTGTTCCCGGTCGTGTACGGCCTCCTCGGCCGCGTCACCACCCCCGATCCCGAGGAGACCGACGTCGTGCCGCTCCTCGTGCCCGGCGCGATCGCCCCCGGCACGGTCGGCGCGGTGCTGACCGCGCTCGTCGCGGCGGGCGCGTTCGCGGCGTTCCTGTCGACCTCTTCGGGGCTGCTCCTCGCGCTCGCCGGAGGCCTCTCGCACGACCTGTTCGGCGGTTCGCTCTCGCGGCTGCGGCTGGGCGTCCTGGTCGGCACGGCCCTGGCGGTGGTCCTGTCGCTCCCGGCGTCGGACGTGGACATCAACGTCCTGGTCGGCTGGGCCTTCGCGGTCGCGGCCTCCACGTTCTGCCCGCTGCTGACCCTCGGCATCTGGTGGCGCGGGCTCACCGCGACCGGCGCGACCGCGGGCCTCCTCGTCGGCGCGTGCTCGTCCACGGGCGCGGCCCTCGCCTCGGTGGTCCTGGAACTGGATCCGGGGATCGTCTCGGTCCTGATCGCCCAGCCCGCGCTGTGGACGGTGCCGCTCGCGTTCGCCGTCATGTGGGGCGCGTCCCGCCCCGGCGCGGTGCCCGACTGGGCCAGCGAGGCGGTCCTGCGCCTGCACGTGCCGGGCCGCTACAGCACCGGCGACACCGGTCCGATCGCGCGGCGGGAGAACCGGGTGGACGCCTCGGGCGACGCCGGTTAATCTCAGGGGCATGTACGGGTCTCCAGGGCTGAACGCGTGCGCCGCGTTCGGCCCGTGCTTCATCCGGCTGCGCGCGGCGGCCTAGGCCCCCGCGAGCGCGCACTCCACGGCAGTCCGCCGCTCCTTCACGGTGCCCTCTGACGGCACCGGCCGCGCCTCCGCGCGGGCCTAGGCGAATCGACCGTCCTGATTCGTCTCGTCCCATGGAGGACACCCATGTCCCGCAGCCAGTCCCCGCGCACCGGCTCGAAGCGCAAGCTCCTGTCCCAGAACTTCCTCCGCGACGCGTCGGTGGCGCGCCGCCTCGTCGACGCCTCCGGCGTCGGCCCCGACGACCTCGTGATCGAGGTCGGCCCCGGCGACGGCATGGTCACCAGGCCCCTGCTGGACCGGGCCCGCCGCGTCATCGCCTACGAGAAGGACCGCCACTTCGTCGAACGCCTGCGCTCGCGGCTCGGGCACCACGGGCACTTCAGCTGCCATCAGGCGGACTTCCGCGACGTGCGGCCGCCGAGCGAGCCGTTCGCGGTGGTCGCCAACGCGCCCTTCGGCATCACCACGGGGATCGTCCGCTGGTGCCTGGACGCCGACCGGCTCACGTCGGCCACATTGGTCACTCAGCTCGAGTTCGCCCGCAAGCACACCGGCGACTACGGCCGCTGGAGCCGGCTGGCGGTCGCGCACTGGCCCGAGTTCGCTCTGGACCTCGGCATGCGCATCGGCCGCGGCGAATTCCACCCGGTGCCCCGAGTGGACGCAGCCGTGCTCCATCTGCGTCGGCGGCCGGTGCCGCTGCTGCCCGAGGCGGCCTTGGGGGACTACCACGACCTCGTGGAACTCGGCTTCTCCGGCGTCGGCGGCTCGCTCGCCGCGTCCCTGCGCCGGGCGGTGCCGGCGCGCGTCGCGGCGAGGGCCTGCGACGAAGCCGGGATCGCACGCGACCGACCGGTCGGCCTCGTCCCGCCGGACCGCTGGATCGCCCTGTACGAGGTGCTCTCGCGATGAGCCACTGGGGTGCCGGATCGCATGCGGTGGCCGTTTAAGGTGAAGTGTCCCGGCCCGGCACCCCTATTCGGAGCGTTCGATGAGCGAAGCCATCTGGATCGAGTTGATCAAGATCCTCCCCACGTTCATGTGGGTGAGCCTCGGCGTCGGCGCGCTCCTCATCGCCCGGCGGCTGCTCGCCCAGCAGGCGCACCGGATGACCCGCGTCGAGTCGCCGTTCGTCTCGGTCGACTTCGCGCAGGACGCCATCGCGCAGGCCTTCAACCGCGGTCCCGAGAGCCGGACCCCTGCACAGGGCGGTGATTCCACCGGACCGATCGAGGGTCCGCCGACCCCTGACGAGGTCCTGTGGCGGCAGGAGACGGAGCCCGAACCGGTCGCGGCCGACCGGGGCGCCCCCGATGAGCGGGCCGCGGCCGGCGATGGCTCCGGTGCGGGACCCTGGCTCCGGCAGGGCCCCGCGAGCGACCCCGACAAGACCCACGCATTGCGGCCCAGGCAGCGGCCCGCGTCCGAGGACATGTCCGATGAGGACGAGTTCGACCTCTCCTCCCTCTTGGACGACGGCGCCTCCGGAGCGGACGAGGACGGCGTCCCGACCGCCCCGGCCGAGCACGAGCCGCGCCCGGCCGAGGCCCCGCCGAACGCGAGCGCGCCGTATCCGCCGGGCCTCGTGCCGCAGGGGTTCCAGTCGATGTACCCGCCGCCGCCCGCGACCGGCACCACCGCCTACCGGCCGCCGTCGTACTACGCCGTCACCACCGATCCGCACCGCGGGCTGCGCGCCGCCACGCGCCTCGCGGGCGCCGCGGACCTGCTCCAGGGCGGCGCGATCCTGTGGGTCGACGACCACCACCGCTGGAACGAGCCGCTCGTCCGCCTCTTCCGCACGGCCGGAATGAAGGTGGACACCGTGAGCACGACGGAGGAGACCCTCCGGCACCTCGACAAGGGCTCGTACGACCTGGTCATCACCGACCTGCGCCGGGAGCGCGATCCGGGCGACGGGGTCGCGGGGATGGCGCTGCTCGACCGCATGGTCGCCCGCGGCATCCCCACTCCGGCGGTGGTCTTCTCCGACAACCCGCAGGTGCGCGCCATGTCCCATCCGCGCGCCGCCGCGACCACCAACAGCCCGGAGGACCTCGTCAACCGCGTCGTGGACCTGGTAGGCCACCGCCGCGCCGCCCTCAACCAGCCGCAGGCGGCCAAGACCGGCGGGTTCTTCTTCGGGAACAGCTAGCGCCCGGGCGAGCCGACGCGCCGCCCTCGCCCGGTCATGGGCCGACCGGGCGAGGCCCGGGCGGGCCGCGCCCCCGAAGGGGCGAGCCCGCCCGGACCCGCATGGCGCCGCGCGGCGCCGCGTTCCGGACGCTCGCCGACCCGCCTCAAGCCGCTCATCGGGCAGGCCTGGGCCACGCCGCCCACGTCGTCGGCCGTCGAGCACCCCGCACCGGTCCTCGCCGCAGGCCCACTGAACTGTTAAACGTTTGCCGATTCGGGCTCGCCTGGTTACCGTGGCCCTGTGTCGCTCCTCCGCGCCCCCGATCTCCCCGTAGCCGACCCCGGCACCCCTCCGACCACGCCGTGGCGGCTCTTCGGCTGGCTCGCCACCCGCCGCAAGTCCCACGCGGCGGCGGTGCTGATCTCCGCGGTCTTCTCCCTCGGCCTCGTCCCGGTCATGCCGATCTTCCTCACCGGCGCCGTCGACGACGGACTCCGAGGGCGCGACTGGAGCGCCCTCGCCGCCTGGGCGGGAGCGCTCACCCTCGCCGGTTCCGTCGCGGCGGTGAGCATCGTGATCCACCACCGGCTCACCGTCTGGTGGCGGCAGGACGCCGAGTACCGCGTCCTCCAGCTCGCCACCCGCAAGACCGGCCGCCTCGGCTCCCTGCTGCGACAGCGCACCACCACCGGCGCGGTCGTCAGCGTCGGCATCACCGACGTCAACTCCATCGGCCGCGCCGTCGAATCCCTCGCCCCCACCATGGGCTGCGGGGCCGGGATCATCGCCGTCGCGGTGCTGCTGTTCGGCATGTCGGCGGTCCTCGGCATCACGGTCTTCGCCGGCGTCCTCATCGTCGCCGTCCTCACCGGTCCGCTCCTGCGCCGGCTCCAGTCCCGCAGCCGCTCCTACCGCGAGGGCGTCGGCACGATCACCGGCCGCGCCGCCGACATCGTGGCGGGCCTGCGCGTCCTGCGCGGCGTCGGCGGCGAGGACCGCTTCAACGCCGCCTACCGCCGCGACTCCCAGCGCCTCAAGCGATCCGGCTTCGGCCTCGCCGCCCCCCACGCGTGGATCGACGCCGTCTCCGAAGGCGCGCCCGCGATCCTGCTGGGCGCCGTCGTCTGGCTGTCCGCCCGCCTCGTCGCCTCCGGGGACATCACCGTCGGCCAGATGGTCGCCGCCTTCGGCTACACCGCCGGACTGCTCATGCCGGTCCGCTGGCTCATGGGCACCGCGATGACCCTCATCCAGGGCAACGTCGCGTGCGGCAAGGTCTGCGAACTCCTCGCGCTGCCCGAACGCGAGACCCCGCGAGACCCGTCGCCGGGCCCCGAAACCGGGGCCGACCTCGAAGACCTCGACTCCGGTCTCACGCTGACGCCCGGACTGACGGTGATCGCCGCCGCCGACTCCGATGCGAGCGCCGCGATCTTCGACCGCCTCGCCGGACTCGAACCCTCCGAAGCGCGATTCGGCCACGTCCCGGTCGCGGCCGTCGACCCGGACGAACTGCGCCGCCGGGTCCTCGTGGCCGACCACGACGCCTACCTCTTCGCCGGCCGCCTCGCCGAGCTGATCGGCGCCCGCGACGGCGCCGCCGACGATGCCGAACGCGTCCGGGCCGCCATCACGGCCGCCGCCGCCGACGACGTCGTGGACGCCCTGCCCCACGGCATCGACACCGAACTCGACAACCAGGCCCGCACGCTCTCCGGCGGGCAGCGCCAGCGCCTGCGCCTGGCCCGCGCACTCGCGTCCGACCCCGAGGTCCTGCTCCTGCACGAGCCCACCTCCGCCGTCGACTCCCACACCGAGGCCCGCATCGCCGAACGCCTCACCGCCGCCCGGCGAGGCCGCACCACCGCCGTCGCCAGCGTCTCCCCGCTGTGGCTCGGCCGCGCCGACGCCGTCGCCTTCGTCCAGGACGGCAAGGTCGTCGCCACCGGCGCCCACGCCGAACTCGCCGCCGCCCGGCCCGACTACCGGGCCCTGGTCAACCGGGAACTCTCATGACCGCCGAGCTCCACACCGAACTGCCCGTCGCCGAACCCGACCGCGTCCGCCGCGCGTTCACCGCGCTGCTGCGCTCCGAACGGGCCCGCGTCGGCTTCGCGATCACCCTCCGCGTGGCCGCCGCGGGCGCCTCGACCGCCGCGCCGCTCCTCATGGGCCGCATGATCGACGCGCTCGCGGCCGGCCAGGGCGTCGAGGACGTCGACGTGCTCGCCCTCGGCATGGCCGCGGCCATCGTCCTCGCCGTCGCACTCACCTGGGCCGCCAGCTACACCGCCAACCGCGTCGGCGAGCGCCTCTCGGCCCGCCTGCGCGAACGCTTCGTCGAACGGGTCCTGCAGCTGCCGCTGCACACCGCCGAGCAGGCCGGCTCCGGCGACCTCATGACCCGCACCTCGGTCGACGTCCCCGAGGGCGGCAACCTCATCCGCGACGTGCTGCCGCGCGCCATGGTCGCGATCCTGACCGCCCTCGTCTACGTCGTCGCCATGATGTTCGTCAACGCGATCCTCGCCGCCTGCATGGTGCTCGCGATCCCGCTCATCGCGATCGGCGCCCGCTGGTACCTCAAGCGCGCCCGCGCCGGGTACCTCCGGCAGGCCCGGGCCGAGTCCCGCGCCGGGGAAGCGCTCGCCGCGACCGCCGACGGCGCGCGGACCGCCGAGCTCTACCGGCTCACCGACGCCCGCATCGCGAGCGGCGACGCCACGATCGCCGGCCACTGGGCCGCCAACAAGTACACGCTCTACCTCCGCAGCGTCTACTTCCTGACCCTCGAGAGCTCCTATGTGCTCCCCGCCTCGGCCGTCCTGGTCCTCGGCGGCGCCCTCTACTTCAACGGGACGGTCAGCCTCGGCGAGGTCGCCACCTGCGCGGTGCTCGCGCGCCAGGTCATGACCCCGCTGAACTTCCTGCTGATGATGGTCGAACGCCTCCAGCGCGGCTTCGCCTCCCTGGCGAGGGTCGAAGGCGTGGCGATGATCGACGCCGAGGAGGCGGCGGGCACGACCGCCGCTCCGGCGGACGGCACCGTCGAACTGCGCGGCGTCACCTTCGCCTACCCGACCGGTTCCGACGTCCTCCACGACGTCGACCTCCGCATCCCCGCGGGCGAACGCCTCGCCGTCGTGGGACCCAGCGGCGCGGGCAAGTCCACGATCGCCCGGCTCGTCTCGGGCACCGACACGCCCAAGGCGGGCCGCGTGACCATCGGGGGAGTGGACGTCGCGACCCTCCCGCTCGGCGAACGCCGCGGCCACGTCACGCTCGTGACCCAGGAGCACCACGTCTTCACCGCGACGCTGCGCGACAACCTCACCCTCGCCAAACCCGACGCCGCCGACGCCGAACTGCGCGCCGCGTTGGACGCGGTGGGCGCGACCTGGGCCACCGACCTCGACCTCGAGCTGGGCGGCACCGCGAAGCCGCTCGACGCCGCCGCCGCTCAGCAGATCGCGCTGGCCCGGATCGTCCTCGCCGACCCGGACGTGGTGATCCTCGACGAGGCCACGGCCATGCTCGATCCGCGCGCCGCCCGCGACACCGAACGCGCCTTGGCCGCCGTCCTCAAGGGCCGCACCGTCATCGGCATCGCGCACCGGCTCCACACGGCCCACGACGCCGACCGCATCGCCGTCGTCGAAGCCGGCCGCCTGGTCGAGCTCGGCAGCCACACCGAACTGCTCGAAGCGGACGGCCCGTACGCGGGCCTCTGGCGAAGCTGGCACGGCACCGGGTCGCGGTAGGACGCCTGCGGGCCCGCCTGAACGGTCCTCAGCGGAGCGTCAGGGAGGTCTCGGACTCGACGTGACTCAGCTTCTCCGGGTTCCGGACGTAGTAGAGGCCCGCGATGAGGCCGTCCTCCACGCGGACCGCCATGATCCCGTCGAGTTCCCCGTCCAGGTGCACCATGAGCGCCGGACCGCCGTTGACCACGGTGAGCTCGGCCGTGAGCGCGCCTTCGAGCTTGGCGAGACCGCCGAAGAACATGCGGGCCGCCTTGTCGGCGCCGACCACGGGCCGCAGCGCCGCGTGCTTCAGGCCGCCGCCGTCGCCCACGACGACGACGTCGGGCGCGAGCACGTCGATGAGGCCCCGCAGATCCCCGGTCTCGAGCGCCCGCTGCAGCGACTCCAACGCCGCCCGGGTCTCGCTCGGCGAGACCGATTCCCTCGGGCGGCGGGCGTCGACGTGCTTGCGGGCGCGGTGCGCGATCTGGCGGACCGCCTCCGGGGACTTGCCGACCGCCGCCGCGATCTCGCCGTAGCCGAGGTCGAAGGCCTCGCGCAGCACGAACACGGCGCGCTCGGTCGGCGAGAGGGTCTCCAGGACGAGCATGAGCGCCATCGACACGCTCTCGGCGAGCTCGACGTCGTCGGCCACGTCCGGCGTGGTCAGCACCGGCTCGGGCAGCCACGGGCCGATGTACGCCTCCTTGCGGCGCTGCATGGCGCGCAGCCGGTTGAGCGACTGCCGGGTGGTGATCCGCACCAGGTAGGCGCGCGGGTCGCGCACCCGGTCGAGGTCGACCTCGACCCATCGCAGCCAGGTCTCCTGGAGCACGTCCTCGGCGTCGGCCGCGGAGCCGAGCATCTCGTACGCGACCGTGAAGAGCAGGTTGCGGTGGGCGACGAACGCCTCGGTCGCCGGGTCGGCGGCGGGGCCGCTCATGGCTCGTCTCCTCTCTGGCGGGCGCGTGCCGCGGGGTGTCGCGGCACGCGCCCCGGTTTCCTTCATTGAAGCGGAGGCGCGGTCACGCCGCCCGGTCGACGGCCCTCGCCGCGCCGCGTTCGGCCAGCAGGCTCGAGCGCCGCTCGTCCTTGGGCTTCCAGACGAACGTCCCGGGTTCGCGGGCCTCCTTCGCCAGCATCCCGATGACGTGCGGGTAGGTGAACTCCTTGAGCTTGGAGCCCAGGCGGCCGCTGACGAAGAGGCGCCTCGCCTCGCCGTTCTTGGCGAGGAACTGCATGGTGGCGTTGCCGCTCCCCAGACTGGTGCAGACGGCGGGCAGCCCGATGTCGATCGGGGCGGGCCGGTCGCCGGAGAGGCGGGCCAGGACCGTGTCGGCGGCGTGCGCGCCGAGCGGGATCGCCCCCTGGCAGCTCATCCGCAGCGGCACGCCCGACGGCGAGACCGAGTCCCCGGCCGCGACGATCCGCTCGTCGTCCACACTGGTCAACGTCTCGTCGGTGATGAGGCGGCCCTTGTCGTCGGTGCGCAGCCCGCTCCGCACGGCCAGATCCGGCACGCCGAACCCGGCGGTCCAGACGGTCACCGCGCTCGGGACCTCCTTGCCGTCGCCGAGCCGCACGGCGTCGCGCGTCACGGCCGTCGCCGTCCCCTCGAGCACGGTCACCCCGAGCCTGGCCATCCGCTTGCGGACCGTCTGGCGGGCCTTCGGGTGCAGATACGGGGCGAACCGCGTGCCCGCCAAGAGCGTCACGGGACGGCCGGCGTCCGCCAGCTCGGCCGCGACCTCGTTGCCGGTGGGGCCGGAGCCGACCACGGTCACCGGGGCGGAGAGGGGCGTGTCGTCCAGGACCGACCGCAGCCGCTGCGCCGCCTCCAGGGTGTCCATCGTGTAGGCGAACTCGGCCGCTCCGGGCGCGCTCGGCTCGGCGCTGCCGCTGCCGACCGCGTAGACCAGGTAGTCGTAGCGGACCGCGCCGCCGGACGCCAGCGAGACGCTGCGCTCGGCCGCGTCGATCCGGGTCGCGGCGTCGACCACCAGCCGGACGGCCGGGCTCAGGGTCTGCTCGTACTCGACGAGCGGGTCGCCCGAACCGGCGACCAGATGGTGCAGGCGGATCCGCTGGACGAACGTCGAGCGGGGGTTGATGAGCGTCACGTACACGTCGTCGCGCCGCGTCAGGCGGTTGGCCGCCATGACACCGGCGTATCCGCCGCCGATCACGACCACTTCGGTGCTCTCAGCCATGGTGTCTCCTTCGTTGTGGGAGGGTCGACCACAAGACACCGGCCGTTGGCCGCCCGTGACATGTCGTGACTCGCCTCACTCGAAGTGGCGATGAGTCCCCGGCGCAGTGTGACGGCCGGAGGGTGCGAGCTTAATCGATTGCCGCTTGTCGGACCCGCCCTTTACGCTCGGCTAGTGAGGTTCCTCCGCGCCCCCGAACTGCCGCTCGAAGACCCCCTCAGATCCGAGGGGTCGAGGGGCGTTCCCTCACAACCGCCGGGGACCCCCTGGCGGTTCCTCATCTGGCTCGCCGGCCGCCGCAAGGGCCTCATGCTGAAGGCGCTCATCACCTCCGCGATCGCGCTCGGCGCGCTCCCGGTGCTGCCGTTCTTCCTCACCGGCGCGGTCGACAACGGCCTGCGCGAACGCGACTGGGGCGCGCTCACCGCCTGGTCGCTCGGCATGATCGGCGCCGGGTTCTTCACCGCCGCGATGATCGTCGTCTCGCACCGGTACACGGTGTTCTGGCGCATGGACGCCGCCTACCGCACCCTGCAGCTCGCCACCCGCAAGGTCAACCGGCTCGGCGACGAACTGCGGCGCAAGGTCACCACCGGCGCGGTCGTCAGCGTCGGCGCGACGGACATCAACCGCATCTCGTGGGCCGTCGACTCGCTCTCGCCCACCGCCGGGTGCCTCGTGGGCCTCGTCGCGGTCGGCGTCCTGCTGTTCAACACCTCGGTCGCGCTCGGCCTCACCATCTTCATCGGCGTCTTCGCCGTCGGCCTCATCACCGGCCCGCTCCTGACGCGGCTCCAGGCCAGCCAGGAGACCTACCGCGAGCGCGTCGGCGACATCACCGAACGCGCCTCCGACATCGTCTCGGGCCTGCGGGTCCTGCGCGGCATCGGCGGCGAGGCCCGCTTCAACGCCTCCTACCGGCGCGACTCCGACGCTCTGCGCTCGGCCGGGTACAAGGTCGCCGGGCCCACCGCCTGGCTCAACTCGCTGGGGGAGGGCACGCCCGCGATCCTGCTCGGCGTCGTCATCTGGATCGCCGGACGCCAGGTCGCCTCCGGCGACCTCACCCCCGGCCAGATGGTCGCCGCCTTCGGCTACACCGGCGCGCTGCTGCTGCCGGTGCACTGGCTCATCGGCTGCACCTACCGGATCATCGAGGGCCGCGTTGCCGCCGGGAAGGTCTGCGAACTGCTCGCCGTCCCCGAACGCCGAGCCCCGCAGGAGATCCTGCCCGGTCCGCGCGAAGGCGCCGAGCTCCACGACCCCGAGTCGGGCCTCACGGTGAAGGGCGGCGAGCTGCTCGCCGTGGCCTCCAACGACTCCGGGCAGGTCGCCGCCGTCTTCGACCGGCTCGGCGGCTACACCGAGTCCGAGGCCCGCTTCGGCGCCGTCCCCGTCGCGCAGCTCGACCGCGATGAACTGCGGCGGCGCGTCCTCGTCGCCGAGCACGACGCGTACCTGTTCGCCGGGGCCCTGGCCTCGGTCGTCGCGGCCCGCGACGGTCACGACCGCGTGGAGGCCGCCGTCGAGGCCGCCTCCGCGCACGACGTCGTCGAGGCCCTGCCCGACGGGCTGGACACCGAACTCGACAACCAGGCCCGCACGCTCTCCGGCGGCCAGCGCCAGCGCCTGCGCCTGGCCCGGGCCATCGCCGCCGAGCCCGAGGTCCTGCTGCTGCACGAGCCGACCTCCGCGGTCGACTCCCACACCGAGGCCCGCATCGTCGACCGCCTCGCCGAGGCCCGCGGCGGCCGCGCCACCGCGGTCGCGACCACCTCGCCGCTGTGGCTGGGCCGCGCCGACCGGATCGCGTTCGTCCAGGGCGGCAAGGTCGTCGCCACCGGCCGCCACCGCGAGCTGGCCGCCGAGCACGCCGACTACCGCGCACTCGTCACCCGAGGTGAGGAAGCATGACCGACCAGAGGTCCACGCAACTGCCGGTGGCCGACACCTCCGCCGTCCGCCGCGCGTTCTTCCGGCTCCTGGCCTCCGAGAAGCGCCGCGCGACGGTCGCCGTCGGCCTGCACCTGATCGCGGCCGTCGCCGCCGCGGTCGCCCCGATCCTGCTGGGCGACATGCTCGACCGGATCGCCGCCGGATCCGGCAAGGCCGAGGTCGACCGCCTCGCCCTCGGCCTGCTCGCCTCGATCGTCGCGGTCGTCGTCTTCACCTGGGCCGGCACGTTCGTGTCCTACCGGCTCGGCGAGCGGCTCTCGGCCCGGATGCGCGTCCAGTTCGTCGACCGGGCGCTGCGCCTGCCGATGCCCGTGGTCGAGCAG
The DNA here is from genome assembly GCF_019710475.1 of Glycomyces sp. TRM65418. Taxonomy (GTDB): domain Bacteria; phylum Actinomycetota; class Actinomycetes; order Mycobacteriales; family Micromonosporaceae; genus Glycomyces. The sequence continues at coordinate 67,130 of NZ_JAJFAX010000011.1, forward strand.
GCCGGCTCGGGCGACCTCATGACCCGCTCCTCGGCCGACGTGCCCGAGGCCGGGGTCCTGTTCCGCGACGGCCTCCCGCAGGTCACCGTCTCGCTCCTCAAAGTCCTGGTCTTCTTCGCCGCGATGCTCGTCGCGAGCCCGCTGCTGGGCCTGTGCATGCTCGTGGTCGTGCCGCCGCTGTACATCGGCACCCGCTGGTACCTCAAGCGCGGCCGTCGGGGCTACCTCGCCGAGCGCGAGGCCGAGTCCGAGATCGGCGACACCATCGGCGCGTCCGCGGACGGCGCCCGCACCACCGAGGCCTACCGCCTCGGCGACCAGCGCGACGCCGCCGGGGACGCCACCGTGGCCCGCCACTGGAAGGCCGCCCGGTACACGCTGTTCCTGCGCAGCGTGTACTTCCCGTTCCTCGACGGCGCGTACGCCCTGCCGACCGCCGCGGTGCTCCTCGTCGGCGGCGCGTTCTACTTCGACGGCACGGTCACCCTCGGCACCGTCGCCACCTGCGCGGTCCTCACGCGGCAGATCATGTTCCCGATCGACCACATCCTCATGTGGGTCGAGAAGGTCCAGCGCGGTATCGCGGCCATGTCCCGCATCGAAGGCGTCGCCGAAGCGGAGGACACCGAGGAGACCGCGACCGCCGACCGGCCCGTCGACGGCACCGTGGACCTCACGGACGTCCGCTACGCCTACCCGACCAGCCCGCGCGACGTGCTCCACGGCGTCACCCTGAGCGTCCCCGCCGGGCAGCGCCTCGCCGTCGTCGGCCCGTCCGGCGCGGGCAAGTCGACCCTGGCCCGGCTCATCTCCGGCTCGGACGTGCCCCGCGAGGGCCGCGCCGCGATCGGCGGCGTCGACGTGGCCGCGCTGCCGCTCGACGAGCGCCGCAAGCGCGTCACCCTGGTCACCCAGGAGCACCACGTGTTCACGGCCTCCTTGCGGGACAACCTGATCCTCGCCAAGGCCGGGGCCACGGACGAGGAGCTGCACGAGGCGCTCGCCGCGGTCGGGGCGGACTGGGCCTTCGACCTGCCCGAGGGTCTGGACACGCCTCTGGGCGGCAAGAACCGGGAACTCGACGCGGCCAGCGCCCAGCAGATCGCGCTCGCGCGCATCATCCTGGCCGACCCGGACGTGGTGATCCTCGACGAGGCGACGGCGATGCTCGACCCGCGCGCGGCCCGCGACACCGAGCGCGCGCTGGGGGCGGTCCTGGAAGGCCGCACCGTGATCGCGATCGCCCACCGGCTGCACACCGCGCACGACGCCGACCGGATCGCCGTGGTCGAGGACGGCAGGGTCGCGGAACTCGGCAGCCACGACGAGCTCATCGCACTCGGCGGCCACTACGCGGATCTCTGGAAGGCCTGGCACGGCGAGGGCACGAGCCGTAATTCGGCTCAGCACGGCGAGGGCACGAGCCGTGATTCGACTCAGCACGGAGCCGCCGCACCGGCTCGAGAGGGAGCGGTCGAATCGCCGGAGGACGAGGCGTTCGCCGCCGCGAAGTCCTTATCCCGCAAAAAGAACCAGGCCCCGGGCTTTCGCCCGGGGCCTGCACTGGCTCGAGAACACCACCACAAGTCGGAACACCCACCGACTCGTTATTAGCAAGGAAACAGAAAGGAAACCAGGAAACCCGTTCCGAACCAGTAACGAGAGAGTATCACGTCACATGCGCGGTGACTAGGGGGTCATATGCAGGTCACTCGATCCCTGCCAAGCGGTTTTCACGAGCCCTCCGTCACACTCCACGGCGAGCCCACATCAGGGGACGCCCGGCTCGGGCCCGCCCCGCGCACGGCCTAGACTCGACTGGTCTTCCCGCAGCTAGTAACCGTTAGGAAACACCTGTCGTGAGTACGATTTCACGCGAGGAAGTCGCGCACCTGGCGCGGCTGGCCCGCCTCGAAGTCACCGATGACGAGCTCGACGCCTTCGCGGGCCAGCTCGACGTCATCCTCGAATCGATGAAGACGCTCGCCGAGGTCGACACGGACGGCGTCCAGCCGACCTCGCACGCGGTGCCGCTGGTGAACGTGTTCCGGGAAGACCGGCCCCAGCCGTCCCTGCCCCGCGACGCCGTGCTCGCGGGCGCGCCCGACACCGCCGAGGACCGCTTCCGCGTCCCGCGCATCCTGGACGAGGAGGCCTAGCCCATGAGCGACCGCATCGTCGACAAGACCGCGGCCGAACTGGCCGCCGACATCCGCGAGGGCCGCCTGACCGCCGTCGCCGTCACCACGGCGTTCCTCGACCGCATCGCGGCGGTCGACGGCACCGTCAAGGCATTCCTCCACGTCGACCGCGAAGGCGCGCTCGCCACCGCGCGCGAGGTGGACGAGGCGCTCGCCCGCGGCGAGGAGCTCGGCCCGCTCGCGGGCGTCCCGATCGCCGTCAAGGACGTCGTGGTCACCAAGGGCCTCCCCACGACCGCGGCCTCCAAGATCCTCGAAGGCTGGATCCCGCCCTACGACGCGACGATCACCGAGCGCATCAAGGCCGCGAAGATGCCGATCCTCGGCAAGACCAACCTCGACGAGTTCGCCATGGGCTCCTCCACCGAGTACTCGGCGTACGCCCAGACGGTGAACCCCTGGGACACCGCCCGGATCCCCGGCGGCTCCGGCGGCGGCTCGGCCGCGGCCGTCGCCGCCAAGATGGCCCCGCTCGCCATCGGCACCGACACGGGCGGCTCGATCCGCCAGCCCGGCGCGGTCACCGGCACCTTCGGCGCGAAGCCCACGTACGGGTCCAACTCCCGCTACGGCCTCATCGCCTTCTCGTCCTCACTGGACACTCCTGGTCCCGTGTCCCGCAACGCCCTCGACGGCGCGCTGCTCCACGAGGTCATCTCCGGGTACGACCCGCGCGACTCCACCGCGATCGACGCGCCCGTCCCGCCCGTGGTCGCGGCCGCGAAGGCCGGAGCCGACGGCGACCTGAGCGGCGTCAAGCTCGGCGTCGTCAAGGAGTTCGACCAGACCTTCGACGCCGCCGAACCCGGCGTCGTCGAGGCCTACCGCCAGGCCGTCGAGCAGCTCGCGAAGCTCGGCGCCGAGATCGTCGAGGTCTCCTGCCCGTCCTTCTCCTACGCGCTGCCGACCTACTACCTCATCGCCCCGTCCGAGGCCTCCTCCAACCTGGCCCGCTACGACGGCGTCCGGTACGGCCTGCGCGCCGGCGACGACGGCCGGCACGGCCTCGAAGAGGTCATGAGCCTCACCCGCGAGGCCGGTTTCGGCCCGGAGGTCAAGCGCCGCATCATCCTCGGCACCTACGCGCTCAGCGCCGGGTACGTCGACGCGTTCTACGGCAAGGCCCAGAAGGTCCGCACCCTCATCAAGCGCGACTTCGAAGCCGCCTTCGAGCGGGTCGACGCCCTCATCAGCCCGACCACGCCGTTCATCGCCTTCAAGTTCGGCGAGCGCACCGGCGACCCGTACCAGATGTACCTCGCCGACCTCTACACGATCCCGACCAACCTCTACGGCGGCCCGGGCGTCTCCGTCCCGGTCGGCCTTTCCGAGGGCATGCCCGTCGGCCTCCAGGTCATGGGCCCGGTCATGGGCGACGACATCACCTACCGCGTCGCGGCGGCCGTCGAGTCCACGCAGGACACCCTGCTGGCGGACACCGCGCCCGAGATCGAGGAGCAGTAGCGACATGAGCCGACTCAACGACTACGACAAGGCCGTCGAGACCTACGAGCCCGTCCTCGGCCTCGAGACCCACATCGAGCTCGACACGAACACCAAGATGTTCTGCGGCTGCTCCACCGCCTTCGGGGCCGAGCCCAACACCCAGACCTGCCCGGTGTGCCTGGCCCTGCCCGGCGCGCTCCCGGTCGCCAACAAGGCCGCCATCGAGGCGACCGTCAAGATCGGCCTGGCCCTCAACTGCCACATCGCCGAATGGACCCGCTTCGCCCGGAAGAACTACTTCTACCCGGACATGCCGAAGAACTTCCAGACCAGCCAGTACGAGGAGCCGCTCTGCGAGAACGGCTACGTCGAGGTGGCCGTGGACGGGGTCGACTACCGCATCGAGATCGAGCGCGTCCACCTCGAAGAGGACACCGGCAAGACCCTCCACGTCGGCGGCGCGACCGGCCGCATCCACGGCGCCACCGAGTCCCTCGTGGACTACAACCGCGCCGGCATCCCGCTCGTGGAGATCGTCACCAAGCCCGTCCCCGGCACCGGCGCCCTCGCCCCCGAGGTCGCCAAGGCCTACGTGGCCGAACTGCGCGACATCGTCCGCTCCCTCGGCGTCTCCGACGTCCGCATGGAGCAGGGCTCACTGCGCTGCGACGTCAACCTCTCGCTGAACAAGCCCGGCGAGGAGTGGGGCACCCGCACCGAGACCAAGAACGTCAACTCCCTGCGCTCGGTCGAACGCGCCGTCCGCTACGAGGTCCGCCGCCAGTCCGCACTCCTCGACGACGGCGTCAAGATCATCCAGGAGACCCGCCACTTCCACGAGTCCACCGGTGAGACGAGCCCCGGACGCTCCAAAGAGGAGGCCACCGACTACCGGTACTTCCCCGAGCCCGACCTCGCCGTCATGGAACCGTCCCGCGAATGGGTCGAGGAACTGCGCGCGGGCCTGCCCGAGCTGCCGCGCAAGCGCCGCGAACGCCTCCAGGCGACGTGGGGCCTGGGCGACAAGGAGATGCAGTCGGTCGTCAACGCCGACGCCGTGGGCCTCATCGAGGCCACCGTCGCCGCCGGGACCACGCCCACCGGCGCCGTCAAGTGGTGGCTCGGCGAGCTGTCCCGCCGCGCCAACGAGGCCGGTGCCGAACTCGGCGCGCTGGCGATCACGCCCGAGCAGGTCGCCGAGCTCCAGGGCATGGTCGACGACGGCCGCCTCAACGACAAGCTCGCCCGCCAGGTCATCGACGGCGTGCTCGCCGGCGAGGGCTCCCCGGTCGAGGTCGCCGCGAAGCGCGGCCTGGAGGTCGTCTCCGACACCGGCGCGCTCGAGGCCGCCGTGGACGAGGCGATCAGCGCGAACCCGGCCGTGGCCGAGAAGATCCGCGGCGGCACCCACGCCGCCGCGGGCGTGCTCATCGGCGCGGTCATGAAGGCCACCAAGGGCCAGGCCGACGCCGGCACGGTCCGCAAGATCATTCTGGAGAAGCTCGGCTAGACCGTCGAACGAAAGGGTCGGAGGGTCTCCTCCGGCCCTTTCGCGTTCACTGTCCGTTCACTGCCGGTGTGAGCCGTGAGTCTTTGGGAACCCGGAGAGCGATGTTGTTCACAGAGCATTGCTACCCTTGACCGCGCAAGCCGAGCCGCGACCGGAGGAGGTGAGGGCCATGGGCGACGACCCCGGATCTAGTCGAGATACCGACGTGTTCTTCCCATTTTCCTTTTACCGTGCTCCGCGTCCTCTTACATTGAATCGAGCGGCCTGACCTGCATTTGCGCTTCCTTGCGGGTGAGTGGGGCACGGCCCTTTCCTCGTGTTAGGAGGTGGCTGTCATGGCACAGACCATCCAGCCCATTTCGCCTGCGGCAGTGGACTCGCTCGCGGCGCTCCGCCTGGAACTCGCCGACACCTCGACCGTCGAACTCGCCGAAGAACTGCCGCGCATGGACATCGCCGAGCAGGCCCTCCGGTTCCGGCTCCTCCCGAAAGACCGCGCGCTCGCCGTCTTCGAGGAGCTCGACACCGTCCACCAGCAGGAGCTGATCGACGGGCTCAAGTCCGACACGGTCCGCGAACTGCTCGAGTCGATGGAGGCCGACGACCGGGCCAAGCTCTTCGACGAGATGCCCGCCAAAGTGGCGACCCGGTTCCAGTCCCAGTTGAGCGCCGCCGACCGGCGGACCACCGCCCAGCTGCTCGGCTACGACCCCGAGTCGGCCGGGCGCATCATGACCCCCGACTATGTGTCGCTGCGCGCCTCGATGACCGCCGCGGCGGCGATCGAGCGCATCCGGCACCTGCGCGAGCGCCCCCGCCACCTGGACGTGCTCCCGGTGACCGACGGGCACCGCAAGCTCCTCGGCACCGTCACGCTCGCCGACCTCGTGAGCGCCGACCCCGACACGATCGTGGCCGACCTCATCGCCGACGAGCACTACCAGGTCTCCACCGACACCGACCAGGAGGAGGCGGCCCGCCTCATCCAGGAGGCCAACCTCATCGCCCTCGCCGTGGTCGACCACGAGGACCGCCTCGTCGGCATGATCACCTGGGACGACGCCATGGAGGTTCTCGAAGCCGAGGACACCGAGGACGTCGTGCGAGGCGGCGCCTCCGAGCCGCTGGAGCGGCCCTACCTCTCGGCGGGCGTGTTCATGCTGGCGCGCAAGCGCGCGGTGTGGCTGCTCATCCTCGCGGTCTCGGCCTCCCTCACCGTGACGGTGCTCGACTACTACGAGTCCTATCTCAACCAGGTCACCATGCTGGCGCTGTTCGTCTCGCTGCTCACCGGCACGGGCGGCAATTCGGGCTCGCAGGCCTCGGTGACCGTCATCCGCGCCATGGCCGTCGGCGAGGTCCGCTTCTCCGACGTCCTCAAGATCGTCTGGCGCGAGGCCCGCGTGGGCTTCCTGCTCGGCGCGATGCTCGCCCTCGTCGGCGGACCCGTGGTCGGCTACCTCTACGGCTGGGACATGGGGCTCATCATCGCCTGCACCCTCCTGGGCATCTGCACGTGGTCGACGTTCGTCGGCTCGTTCCTGCCGTTGGCGGCGAAGAAGATCGGCATCGACCCGGCGCTCGTGTCCGCCCCGATGGTCTCGACCCTGTGCGACGCGACCGGCCTGATCATCTACTTCTCGTTCGCCGCGCTGTTCCTCGGCCCGGCCCTCACCGGTTGAGCCGCGACATCCGAGACGCAGGACGAGGGCCCTGACGCCGCACGGCGTCAGGGCCCTCGCTCAGTCCGGCTGCGTCGCGGTCTCCTCTGCGACGTTCGGGACGTCCTGCGTCGTGGTCTCCTCTGCGACGTTCGGGACGTCCTGCGTCGTGGTCTCCTCGGTGCCGTTCGGGACGTCCTGCGTCGCGGTCTCCTCGGTGCTGATCGGCGTCTCGCCCTCGCCCACCCGCTCCTCGGCCGGGATCACCGTGCGGTCGAGCGTCACGTCCGTCTCGGACCCGGACCCGACCGAGATCGAGTCGTAAGCGGTGAGCGCCTTCGTCACCGGGTCGAAGTAGAGGACGTCCATCTCCATCTTCATCGGGTCCTCGGTCTCGAAGTGGCGCAGTCCGGCCGCGCCCGTGGAGCCCTCGACCATGAGCGTGGTGCCCTCGCCGAGATCCTTGACCGAACGCTTGTGGGTGTGCCCGGACAGCACCAGCGGCACGACGCCCGCGAGCGGCTCCGCCATCGGCGGCTCGTGGACCATCGCCAGGTCGGCCCCGCCCGCGTTCTCGATCGCGCGGGCCAGGCGCTCCCCGGACTCGGTGAGCATCTGCTTGGTGTACTCGCTGGAGGGCTCGCTGCCCTTGTCGGGCGTGAACCGCGGGTCCGGGACGCCGGCGAAGTTCAGGCCGGCCACCTCCTGGACCTCGCCGTCGAGGATGATCACGTGCTCGTAGGCCGCGAGCGCGGCCACCGTCGTCGCCGAGTCGTGGTTGCCCTTGACGAACACGTACGGCACCTCGATCTGCTCCACGCCCTGCGAGAAGATCTCGGCCTCCTGCTCGGAGCCCCAGTCGTTCATGTCGCCGGTGTCGGCCACGGCGTCGATGTCGAACTGTTGGACCACCGACTCCATGAGGTGCCAGGCCGAGGGGTTGAGGTGGATGTCGGAGACGTGGAGGACCCGGATCGAGTCGTCCTGGATGCCCAGCTGCGGCATGTCCATGGCGAGGGAGTAGAACTCGGAGATGTTGGTGACGAACTTCTGCAGGTTCGCCACGTACTCCTCGTAGTTCACGGCGATCTCCTCGGCGTTGCCGACCACGCTGGGGGCGTAGGCGAGCAGGCCTTCATAGCGCGGCTGGGAGATCGACTCGGCGCGCAGCGTGCTCGCCGCGTAGCCCATGAGCGCGGCGGTGACGGAGAGCGCGGTGAGCCCGGTGAGGAGCGCGCGTCGCATGGTCCGGAACGCCAGCGCGCCGACCAGCAGCCCGCACAGGGTGACGATCGCGAGCGCCTCCACGACCACGCGGACCACGGCGTCGGTGACGTCGGAGGCGAGGCTCTCGGAGGCCGAGGTGACGCCGCCGGGGGTGTTGATGATGGCCTGGGCTTCGACCGGGTCGACCGAGTCGAGCTTGAGGTTGACGCCGAGGGGGCCGTCGTGGCTGTCGAAGACGACGTCGCCGAGCGGCGGGATCTGGACGACGGTCTCGCCGGTGAGGTCGGGGTGCAGGGCCACGGTGGTGTCGAAGGGGCCGATGTCGGCTTTGGTGCCGCCCACGAGCGCGAGGCCGCCCGCGGCGGCGGCGGTCCCGACGAACAGGATCGCGGCGACCACCATGACCCGGCGGGTCGCGGGGGAGCGCCGGAGCCGGAACCAGCCCACCTTCGTGGTGCGCCACAGGCGTTTCGCGCGCCGCCCGGCGGGGCGGGCGGCGTTCCCAAAGCGGTGCAGGGCGGCGGCGAGCCGGTCGTTCATCTATACCCTTCCCTGTGCGGCGTAGCTGGTGGAGAACCGGAGGATCCGGTCGTCGGCGTCGTTCGCCGTGCAGCCGCGCTCCTCGGAGCAGCGGCCGTCGAGGTTCGAGGTGGTGACCCAGAGCATCCCGTCGGGGCCCATGGCGACCGATCGTAGTCGACCGAACTCGCCGACCACGACGGCGAGCGGTTCGGCGGGGGCGCCCGAGGCGTCGAACTGCACGACCCAGAGGCGCTGGCCGCGCAGGCAGGCGGTGACGAGCGCGTCCTCCAGGAAGACCGCGCCGGCGCAGGAGGCCTCGAAGGGCTCCCAGGCGACCACCGGGTCGATGTAGTCGGCTTCGTCGACGTCGGGGCCCTCGTACAGGGGCCAGCCGTAGTTGCCGCCCGGTTCGATGCGGTTGACCTCGTCGGCGATGTCCTGGCCGAACTCGGTCGCGTAGAGGACGCCTTCGGCGTTCCACGCGAGGCCTTCGACGTTGCGGTGCCCGGAGGAGTAGACGGGGGAGTCGGGGTCGGGGTTGCCTTGGGCGGGTTCGCCTTCGGGGGTGATGCGGAGGATCTTGCCGCTCAGGGACTCCGGGTCCTGGGCGTTGTCGCCGACGCCGGCGTCGCCGGTGGCGGCGTAGAGGTGACCGTCGGGGCCGAACTCGAGCGCGCCGCCGTTGTGGTTGGGCGCGGCGGGGATGCCGGTGAGGATCGGTTCGGGGGCGGCGTCGGATTCGAGGTTGAGGCGGGCGATGCGGTTGTCGGCGCCGGTCGTGTAGTAGAGGAACACGGTGCCGTCGTCGGCGTAGTCCGGTGAGACGGCGAGGCCGAGGAGGCCGCCTTCGCCGCCGCCCGCGACGTCGATGGTGTGCAGCTCCTCGGGTTCGCCGACCGTGCCGTCCTCGGCGACGGGGAGGGCGAGCAGGCGGCCGCTCTGGCGTTCGCCGACGATGGCGGTGCCGTCGGGCAGGAAGTCCAGGCCCCACGGGACTTCGAGGCCTTCGGCGACGACGTCGATGAACGTGGCCGGGTCCTCGGGGGCGCCGGAGGGTGTGGGGAGGTTCGGCGGGGCGCCGGTCTCGGGGGCGGGGGGCTCGCCGAAAGAGCACGACGCGAGCGTGAGTGCGGCGGCGGTCGCCGCCGCGGCCGAGAGCAACCTGCGCATGGGCCCAAGACTATAGGTCGCCGAGGAGGCGTCGGCGGGGCTGTTTTCCACGCCCTCCGGTTCCCCATCGAGGGCCCGCGCTAACCCCCGCGGCCCGGATTCGCATTTCCTATAGGATGCATGGTGCCAGGATCCCGGCAGTGCGGACGTTTCGGAGGATGAGGCTGTGGCCGTGAAGGTGTGGATCGCCCACGAGGAGGGCCGCGAGCTGCTCGGGCCGCTTCCCGACGGTGTCGAGGTCGAGGTCTACGACGGTCGCGCCGACTATCCGTCCGACCCGGCGACCCTGGAGTTCTGGGTCCCGCCGTTCCTCGCCCAGTCGAAGGTCACGACCCCGTTGAAGGACATGGCCTCGCTCAAGGCGATCCAGCTGCTCAGCGCCGGCGCGGAGGTGTGGGTCCCGGCCGTGCCGCCCGGGGTGGTCCTGTGCGACGCCCGCGGCGTCCACACCGGCGTCACCGCCGAGTGGACCGTCGGCGCGGTCATCGCCTCGATGCGGGGCTTCGACGTCTTCGCGCGCCAGCAGGCGCGCCACGAGTGGAAGGTCGAGTGGACCACCACCGCGGTCGGCAAGCGCGCCTTGATCGTCGGCGCGGGGGACATCGGCGACAGGGTCGCCGACGTGCTCGCCGCGCTCGGCGTCGAGGTCGAGAAGGTCGCCCGCCGCGCCCGCCCGGGCGTCCACCCGATCGACGCCGTCGAGACCCTGCTCCCGGACTTCGACATCGTGATCCTGATCCTGCCGCTCACCGACGCGACGCGCGGCCTCGTGGACGCGGAGTTCCTGTCCCGCATGAAGGACGGCGCGCTCCTGGTGAACGCCGCGAGGGGCCCGATCGTCGACACCGACGCGCTCGTGGCCGAGGTCGCCTCCGGCCGGCTGCGCTGCGCCGTGGACGTGGTGGACCCCGAGCCGCTGCCGAAGGGCCACCCGCTGTGGGATCTCGAAGGCGCGCTGATCACCCCGCACGCGGGCGCCTCGGTCGACGGCACCCTCGACCGCGCCTACGCCCCGGTCGGCCCCCAGATCCGCCGCTACGTCGCCGGAGAGCCCCTGGAGAACGTCGTCACCGACGGCTACTGAAACCCGTTGCGCGCCTTATAAACCCGTCCAAGCGAACGACCTGCCCGCCGGCGCCGGCGCCCGTCCTCGGCTCCGGAGCTGCGGGCGGAACGATCAGCCCTCGGCGGTGCCGGGGGCCGGTTCGCCTTCCCGGCGCACTTCCTGGCCGCCGATCTCCAGGACCTGCGGGAGGTTCTCGGGGCGCAAGGGCGCCAGGCGGACCTGCGACTGGTCGTCCAATATGGCCGCCACGCCCTCGTCGCCGGTGGCGAAGCCGTCGATGTGCTTCCAGGCGATCGTCCGGCTGGTGAACAGGCCCCGGACGGCGATGCCCTCCCGCGTGACGTCGACCCCTGACCGCCACGCCCACACCGAGACCGTCACCGGCGCGAACAGGAGCGCCACTCCCAGCGCCGCGGAGAACGGGCCCCACAGGGGCTGCTCCACGATGAGCGCCAGGGACAGCGGCGCCACCGTCAGCCACGCGACGAAGGCCGCGCCGGTGATCGCCGCCGAGCGGCGGACCCGCAGGCGGCGGCTCCGGGTCGACCCGCGCGAGCCGGAGATCGGTGCGGCGCCGGAGGCGTCAGAGCTCGTCATGGGACCAGCCTGACACACCCGCGTGCGCGACATGCGAAGTGGCCGGTCCGGTTTCTGTCGGATTGTCGCTTGACGCGAGCCCTGAACGTGACACGATCAGCTCAGCAACGACGGATCGAGCCTGGTGGGGGTGGACGTGGCCGTCAAGATCACATTCCGTCCGACACCGCGCCAAGTGCTCGGCCGCGCCCTGTTCCTCTCGAGCCTCTCCCTCGTCGCCGCCCTGGTGCCCGCCGTCGTCTACATGCTCGTGGTCGGCCACTGGTACCACTTCACGCTCCTGGGGCTCTTCCTCGTCGCCATCGCCGTCGCGCTGGCCGTGGCCTACGCGGGGGCGCGGCATCGCGGCGTCGTGCTCGACGAGCGCGGGATCCATCCGCTCGAGGCCCGGGCCCCTCATTGGAACCCCGATCGGTACGTCGCCTGGACCGACGTGGCCGACATCCGGGCCGAGCGGCGGGCGAGCCGGACCGTCCCGGTCGTGTACCTCCGCGATCCCGGCCAGAAGCCGTGGCGGCTCCAGGCGCCCTACTCGGGCCGCGGCATCTCGGTCGACGACGCGCTCGACGAGAAGATCTTCGTCATGCGGAACCTCTGGGAGGGCTACAAGCGCGGCATGCCGCCGTCCCGCCCGCGGCAGTGAGCGCTTGCCGAAGCGCGCCTGCATCGACCGACGTCACTGGCGTTGCGCGCGCTCCCAAGGCCGAAACTTCCGAAACTGTTCAGCGCCCCTGGGGTGGTATGCGATTGCCATTTGTGATTCTATCGTGACCTTGCGGGCGACTTACCAGCCTTGACGCTGTTTTGGTGTTGCCGTAGTCTCACCGCTATTACCGAAAGTTTTCGGAATTATTCCGGAAACAGTTCAGTAGTTTCGGTACTCGGCTCGGTCGCGCAGGACCCCGCCAACCCCCTCCGGCCTTCGGCCGACGACGACCACGGAAGGAGCGCTCACCGATGAGCACTCAACAGCCCCGTTCCAGTCTGTTCACCAAGCGGCGGGCGGCCGCCGCCCCCCAGTGGCCCGACCCCGCGCTCAGCCGCCGCGGCCTCGTCCTCTCCGGCGGCGCGGCCATCACCGCCTCCGCCGCCGGCTGCAGCTGGTTCTCCACCGACCCCGAGGCCGACCGGTCCGGCGGCGAGAAGGGCCTGGAGGCGCCGATGCTCGCCGAACGCGTCGAGGCCGGCGACCTCCCGCCCGTCGAGGAACGCCTCCCGAAGGAACCGCTCGTCGTCCAGGTCACCGAATCCATGGGCGTCTACGGCGGCACCTGGAACTCCGTCGTCACCGGTTCCGCCGACGGCCCGTGGCTGTGGCGCACGATCAACGACGGCCACCTGCTCGAGCGCTCCCGCGACTGGGAGGAGATCAGGCCCAACGTCGCCTCCTCCTTCGAGGAGAACGACGACGCGACGGAATACACCATCACCCTCCGCGAAGGCGTCAAGTGGTCCGACGGCGAGCCGCTGACCACGAAGGACGTCGAATTCGCCTACAACGACGTCGCGCTCAACACGGACCTGACGCAGGGCATTCCGCCGGAGCTCGCCGGCACCGACGGCACCCCCCTCGAGCTCGAGATCGTCGACGACTACACCTTCATCGTCCGCTTCTCCGGCCCCAAGCCGCTGTTCCGCGCCGACATGGCCGCCGGCGTCTCGGGGCAGCGCTTCACCATGTACCCGCGCCACTACCTCGAGCAGTTCCACGTCGACTACAACGAGAACGCCGAGCAGGAGGCGCTCGACGCGGGCTATGACGGCTGGGTGGCCCGCTTCACGGCGCTGGGGAACCTCTGGAGCTTCCTGTGGGAGAACCCCGACCTGCCGACGCTGCTCCCGTGGGTCTGCAAGCAGCCGATCTCGGACGCCCAGTTCGCGCTCTTCGAGCGCAACCCCTATTACTGGAAGGTCGACGAGGAGGGCAGCCAGCTGCCCTACATGGACGAGGTCCGGTTCGACGTCACCTCCGACATCGAGACCATGTTCGCCCACGCCATCAGCGGCGACTACGAGTTCCACTCGCGCCACTTCAACGACAACGCGCACCGCGCCGACGCGGTCGACAACGAGGCCAGCGGCGGCTACACCGTCGTCGAGCTCGAATCGACCTACTCCAGCGACATGAACATCGCGTTCAACATGAACCACCGGGACGCCGCACTGCGGAAGATCTTCCAGGACCGGCAGTTCCGCATCGCCTTGTCGCACGCGATCGACCGGCAGGAACTCATCGACGTCCTGTGGAACCGCGTCGGCGTGCCGTCCCAGCCCGCGCCCCGGCCCGAATCGCGGTTCTACGACGAGGAATTCGCCGCCCAGTACCTCGAATTCGACCCCGACAGGGCCAACCAGATCCTCGACGACGCCGGCTACACCGCCGGCTCCGGCGGCATCCGCCAGGCCCCCGACGGCACCCCGCTGGAGTTCACCGTCGCGGTCGCCGACGACGCGCTCCTGGGCACCATCTGGATCGACGCGATGGACATGATCAAGGACATGTGGGCCGCGGTCGGCGTCGAGCTGCACATCAACGGCCAGCCGCGCGAGAACTGGCAGAACCTCGTCAACGAGTTCGACTACGACCTCACCGTGTGGACCGGCGACGGCGGCTACATCGACGAGACCACCTCCGTCTACTGGTACATGGCGGCCGGGCCCGGCGGCGGCGCCTTCTTCGCCCGCCAGTGGTCGGAGCTGCGCACGAACGGCAGCACCACCGAGGAGCTGGTCGAGGAGCCCCCGGCCCACATCACCGAGCAGTGGGACCTGTACGACCAGTTCCTGTCCGAACCCGACCCGGACACCCGCGACGAGATCTTCAAGCAGATCCTCGCCATCGCCAAGGAGCAGTTCTACGCGATCGGGACCGTCCAGGGCCAGGGCGCCTGGGCCGTCGTCGCCGACCGGCTCAAGAACGTCGGCGGGTCGATGCCGGAGAACCCCACGTACGGGACGCCGGGACCGGCCGCGCCCGAGCAGTGGTACATCACCGAAGACAAGTAGACCGAGGACAGAACATTGCTGCAATACCTGGGTCGCCGTGTGGTGTACATGGCGGGGACGCTGTTCGCCATCTCGCTGGTGGTGTTCGTCATCATCAACCTGCCGCCCGGCGACTTCGTGACCGCGCTCCAAGCGAGGTACGCGGTGCAGGGCCAAGGCCTCACCGCGGACGACCTCGCGTCCCTGCGGGAGCGATACGGCCTGGACGGCAACATCTTCCAGCAGTACTGGCACTGGTTCACGCAGATCGTCCTGCACGGCGACCTGGGCATGTCGTTCGAGCACAGCAAGCCGGTCGAGGACATCATCGGCTCCCGACTGGGCCCCACGCTCGGCATCTCCCTGATCACGCTGCTGGCGACCTGGGCGCTGGCGTTCCCGCTCGGCGTCTACTCGGCCGTCAAGCAGCACTCGATCGGCGACTACGCCGCCACCACCATCGGGTTCCTCGGCCTGGCCACACCGAACTTCCTGATCGCGCTGATCTTCATCTACTTCAGCGTCTCCTGGTTCGGCTCGGTCCCCTCCGGACTGTGCTCGCCGGAGTGGTGCGACGCGTCATGGAACCTCGGCAAGCTGCTCGACATGCTCGGGCACCTGTGGATACCGATGATCGTCATCGGGACCGCGGGCGTGGCCGGGCTGGTGCGCATCATCCGCAACAACCTGCTGGACGAGCTGCGCCGGCCCTACGTCACCGCCGCCCGCGCCCGCGGCGTCCCCGAGGGCCGCCTGCTGCGCCGCTACCCGCTGCGGGTCGCGCTCAACCCGTTCGTCTCCACGATCGGGTGGGTGCTGCCGCTGCTGCTGGTGGGCGACATCGTGGTCGGCCAGATCCTGGGCCTGCCGACGCTCGGACCGATCCTCCTGGGGGCCCTGAAATCCCAGGACATGTACCTGGCCGGATCGATCATCATGGTCCTCAGCCTGGTCACGGTGATCGGCACCCTGATCTCGGACCTGCTGCTCGGCTGGCTGGACCCCCGCATCCGACTCGGACATCAGAAGTGAGGCCTCGATGAGCGTCAAAGAGAGGGAAGACGCCGGCGGCACGGGCGAGGAGCACGACACCGGCGAACGGGCGACCGCGTCGCAGCGAAAGCTGGTGTGGTGGTCGTTCAAACAGCACCGGCTCGCGCTCGTCTCGGCGTGGATCCTGATCGGCATGCTCGTGATCATCGCGTTCACCGAGTTCTTCGCGCCGTTCGACAACCGCCACCGCGACTCCGACTACACCACCGCGCCGCCCCAGGTCCTCAAGCTGTGGGACACCGACGGCCCCGACGGCTTCGCATGGGGCCTGCACGTCGACGGCTACACCTCCGAACAGGACCCCCGGAGCCTCCGGATCACCTACGAGCCCGACCCCGAGGACCGCGTCGACGTCGGCTTCTTCGTCAAGGGCGAGGAGTACAAGCTGTTCGGCGTCATCCCCTGGGACCGCCACTTCATCGGCCCGGAGGACCCCGAGGACCCGATGTACCTGTTCGGCACCACGACCGACGGCCAGGACCTGCTCAGCCAGCTGATCTACGCCACGCGCGTGTCCATGTCGGTCGGGGTCATCGGCGTCCTGCTCGCGTTCGTCCTCGGCATCGCGCTCGGGGCCGTCTCCGGCTACTTCGGAGGATGGGTCGACAACGGCATCCAGCGCGTGATCGAGCTGTTCATGGCCGTCCCCGCGATCCCCCTGTGGCTCGGCCTGGCCGCCGCCCTCCCGTCCGACATGGGACCGGTCTCCAGGTACTTCATCATCACCACGATCCTGGCGCTGGTGGCCTGGACGGGCCTGGCGAGAGAAGTGCGCGGGCGGTTCCTGTCGATGCGTTCGGAGGAGTTCGTCACCTCCGCGCTCCTCGACGGCTCGCGCCACTCGCGGGTGATGTTCCGGCACATGCTGCCCTCGTTCTCGTCCCACATCATCGCCGCGCTCAGCCTCTCGATCCCGAGCATGATCCTCGCCGAGACCGCGCTGTCCTGGCTGGGCCTGGGCCTGCGGCCGCCCGCCGTGTCCTGGGGCGTCCAGCTCCAGGACGCGAGCAAATGGAGCGTCCTGTCGAACGCGCCGTGGCTGCTCATCCCCGGCATCTGCGTGGTGATCGCGGTCCTGGCGTTCAACTTCGTCGGCGACGGCCTGCGCGACGCCGCCGACCCGTACAAGCAATAGGTGACTGATGGCTGAACCACTACTGGAGATCTCGGGACTGCGGACCGGCTTCGACACCCACGACGGCACGGTCCCGGCGGTCGACGGCGTCGACCTCACCGTCCACGCCGGCAAGACCCTCTGCGTCGTCGGCGAGTCCGGGTGCGGCAAGTCGGTCACCGCACGATCCATCCTGCGGCTCATCGAGCCGCCCGGCCGGATCGAGGCCGGCACCATCACCTGGCACGGGGACGACGAGCCGTTCGACGTGCTCGCGCTGCCGCGCGACGACGAGCGGCTGCAGAAACTGCGCGGCGGCGACATCGGCATGATCTTCCAAGAGCCCGCCTCGTCCCTGCTGCCGGTCCGCACCGTCGGCGCGCAGCTCATCGAGGCCATCCGCATCCACACCGGCATGGACAAGAAGGCCGCCCGCAAGCGCGCGGTCGAACTGCTCGCCCAGGTCGGCATCCCCAACCCCGACCAGCGCGTCGACGCCTACCCGTTCCAGCTCTCCGGCGGCATGTGCCAGCGCATCATGATCGCGATCGCCCTGTGCGCCGACCCGGCGCTGCTCATCGCCGACGAGCCGACCACGGCGCTCGACGTCACCACGCAGGCGCGCATCCTCGATCTGCTCCGCAACCTCCAGGCCGAGCACCACATGGCGGTCATGTTCATCACGCACGACCTCGGGGTCGTCGCCGAACTGGCCGACGAGGTCGCCGTCATGTACCTCGGCAAGGTCGTCGAGCGCGCCACCGTGGAGGAGCTCTTCGCGGATCCCAAGCACCCGTACACCAAGCAGCTGCTCGAATCGGTGCCGGTCCTCGGGCGCGACCGCGGCCGGGACCTGCCCACGATCCCCGGCGCGGTCCCGAATCCGCTGCACCGGCCCAAGGGCTGCTCGTTCCACCCGCGGTGCGCCGAGGCCATCCCCGGGCGCTGCGACATCGACGAACCGCCCGAAGTGGTCTTCGACGGCGGCAGGACCGCCCAGTGCGTCCTCTACGACGACGGCCAAGGAGGCCCGGCATGACCGAACCGATTCTCGAGGTCAAGGACCTCCACGTCCGGTTCCCCGTGCGGCGCAATATGCTCGGCCGCACCACCGTGGAGAACCACGCCGTCTCCGGCGTCGACCTGACGCTCATGCCCGGCGAGACCCTCGGGCTGGTCGGCGAATCGGGGTGCGGCAAGACCACGCTCGGGCGCACCATCGTCGGCGCGCAGCAGGCCACCAGCGGCTCGATCCTGTACGACGGGCACGACCTGACCGCGCTCAAGAGCCGCGAGAAGGGCCGCTACCGCCGTCAGATCCGCATGGTCTTCCAGGACCCGTTCTCCTCGCTCAACCCGCGCATGACGCTGCGCCAGATCATCGGCGACCCGCTCGTCGCCACCGGCGAGGCCCGCGGCGCCGAACTGGAGGACCGCGTCGCCGCGATCATGCGCAAGGTCGGGCTCTCGCCGGACTACATGGACCGGTACCCGCACGCGTTCTCCGGCGGCCAGCGCCAGCGGGTCAACATCGCCCGGGCGCTCATCGTCAACCCGAAGCTCGTCGTGGCCGACGAGCCGGTCAGCGCGCTGGACGTGTCGGTGCGGGCCCAGATCCTCAACCTGCTGCGCGAACTGCAGGAGGAATACGGGCTGACGTACCTGTTCATCTCCCACGACCTCTCGGTGATCGAGAACATCGCCGACCGCGTCGCCGTCATGTACTTCGGCAAGATCGTCGAGCTCGCCGGCACCGCCGCGCTGTACGAGCGCCCGCAGCACCCGTACACCGAGGCGCTCATGTCGGCGGTGCCGATCCCGGACCCGGCCTTGAGGGGCCGCGGCGGAAGGATCCTGCTGCCGGATGAGCTGCCGGACCCCGCGAACCCGCCGCCGGGCTGCGCGTTCGCGCGCCGGTGCCGCTACGCCGAGCCGGGACGCTGCGACACCGGGGCGATCCCGCTGGAGGACGGCGCCCGCTGCGTGCGGCAGGAGGAGCTTGACTTGCAGGGGATCGTCGAGGCAGAATCCACGAAGCCCTAGTAGGAAAGCGCTGTCAGAAGCGCGCCGGGACGTTTCCCGACCGTGCCGACCACGTAAGGACCATTTGTGGCACAACGGAACACCGACATCGTCCCCACCGTCGACGGCCTCGCCTACGGTGGCGACTACAACCCCGAGCAGTGGGGGCGGGAGGTATGGGACGAGGACGTCCGCCTCATGCGGAAGGCCGGGGTCAACCTCGTCAGCGTCAACATCTTCGCCTGGGCCGGCATCAACCCCGCGCCGGACGTCTGGGACTTCGAGCGGCTCGACGCCGTCATGGACCTCCTCGCCGAGGGCGGGATCAAGGCCGACCTGGCCACCTCCACCGCGTCCCCGCCGCCGTGGTTCTCCCAGGCCCACCCCGAGACCCTCCCGGTGAACGCCGAAGGCGTCGTGCTGAACTCCGGCGCCCGCGCCGAGTACTGCCCGCACGCCCCGGCGTTCCAGGCGGCCGTGGTCGAGATGGCCACCCGGCTGGCCGAACGCTACGCGGACCACCCGGCCCTGGCCATGTGGCACGTCGGCAACGAGTACTACCGCTCCTGCCTGTGCGACCTCGCCGCCGACGCGTTCCGCGCCTGGCTCCAGGAGCGCCACGGCGACCTCGACGGCCTCAACGCCGCGTGGGGCACCACGTTCTGGTCCCAGACCTACAGTGACTGGTCCCAGGTCCTGCCGCCGCGCATCTGCGCCGAGACCCCCAATCCGAGCCTCGTCCTCGACTGGCGCCGCTTCGGCTCCGACGCCCTCCTCAGGCTCTTCCGCTCCGAGGCCGAGGCCATCGCGAAGCACTGCCCCGACAAGCCGATCACGACGAACCTCATGGTCACCGGCAACTTCGCCCACCTCGACTACCACCGGTGGGGCGAGCACGTGACGGGCCCGAACCGGCTCGTCGCCACCGACCACTACCTGCTGCCCGACGACGAGATCGGCTGGCCCGAGCAGGTCGCCTTCGGCGCCGACGCCTCCCGCGGCCTCGCCGCCGGCGGCCCGTGGCTGCTCATGGAGCAGTCCACGAACTCCTCGGCCTGGCGGCGCGGCTATTTCGCGAAGCGGCCGGGCGACCAGCTCCGGCACTCGCTCTCCTATGTGGCGCGGGGCTCCGAGGGCGCGATGTTCTTCCAGTGGCGGGCCTCCCGCTACGGCGCCGAGCGCTACCACTCGGCGATGGTGCCCCACGGCGGCGCCGACTCCAGAGTCTTCCGGGAGGTCGAGCAGTTCGGCGCCTGGCTGCGGCGCCTCACCGAAGTCAAAGGCTCCACAGTGGTCTCACGGGCCGCCGTGCTCCTCGACTTCCAGTCGGTCTGGGCCGCGAACACGCCCGGCCAGCCCTCCGCCGACATGGACACGTACCCGGAGCTGCGGCGCTGGCACGCGGCGCTGTGGCGGCGCGGCGTCACGACCGACCTGGCCAACCCCGAGTGGGACCTGAGCGGCTACGAGTACGTCTTTGCGCCCCACCTGTACCTGCTCGACTCGGACGCGAACCTGCGCGCCTATGTCGAAGGCGGCGGCACCCTCGTCGTCGGCCCGTATTCGGGCATCGTCGACCGCAACGACCACGTCCACGAGGGCCTCCCCGGTGCGCTGCGCGACCTCATCGGCGTCCGCGTCGAGGAATTCGTCCCGATCCCCAAGGGCGACAAGGTCGCCCTTGACGACGGCATCGAAGGCGAGACCTGGTCGGAAGTGGCCCACGCGATCGACGCCGAAGTCGTGGCGTCCTTCGAGGACTACCCGCACACGCCCGCCGTCTTCCGCCGCGAGCGGGGCCGAGGCGAGGTCTGGTACCTCTCGACCCGCCCGGTTGCCCTCGATCCGCTCTTCGAGCGACTCGGCGTCGCGGCCGACTTCCCGGACGCCCCCGAACGCCTCGAACTCGTCCGCCGCCGCCACGAGGACGGCCGCGCGTACGTCTTCGCGATCAACCACGGCGAAGCGCCCGCGCCGGTTCCGGTCGCCGGCACGGACCTCCTCACCGGCGAACCGTGGACCCCCGCGACGCCACTGGACCCCGGTTCCTGCGCGGTGATCCGCGAAGCCTGACCGCCGCACGAGCATGTGATCATCGCCGCCCGCCCGGTGACCTGCGCGGGCGGCGATCGCGTTCCCTCCGCGCCGCCTCGGAATCGCCGGTGTCGCCTCGAAAACGCCTGTGGTTGTTACCCTCGGGGTTCCTGCCGCCGACCTGAGGACCGAAAGTTGACTGCAGCGACCGACGCGACGACCGAACCGCACGAGCCGCGCGAACGGAGGCGGCTCCGACGATGGGGGAAGGTCAGCGCGAAACGACGCCCGGCCTGGCACGGGGCGGCCGTGCTGCTCGCCCTCGCCACCGCAGCGGCGGTCGCGTGGAGCACCTGGGACCAGCACCTGCCCGGCACCGCCGGCGCCCTCCTGTCGCAGACCGCGATCAACGTGCTGATCGCGGTGGCGGCCTCCGGCGTCCTCACCGCTCTCCTGTTCGTCACCGCGGGACGGTTCAAGGCGCTGCCGTGGGCGTACCTCTGGACGCTCGGCGCGTGCCTGATCCTCCTGGCGACCCTCGGCGCGGGCGCGAGCATGATCGCCTGGTTCGCCGCCATCGCGGTGATCGTCGTGGGCGCCTCACTGCTCGGCGGCGCCCTGGGAGGCCTGCTCCCCCATGCGGAGCGCAAGCCGGTGCGCGGTTTCGACCGCCGTGTACCGGCGCTCGCCTCGGCGCTGATCATCCTGGTGGCGCCGACCGTCTGGCTGCTCACGGCCACTCAAGGGGGGCCCGAGCCCGCGGACGACGGCACCCCGGCGGTCGCGATCGAGCAGGATCCGGCCGCGCCGGGCCCGTTCGACGTCGCCGAACTCGCCTACGGCAGCGGCACGGACCGGCGGGACGCGTACGGCGCATCGGTCGACCTGGAGACGCCCACAGTAGACGCCTCCGCGATCGTCACCGGATGGAACGAGCCTCGCACCGACCTGTGGGGCTTCGACATCGAACACCTGCCGCTCAACGGCAAGGTGTGGCACCCGCAGGGCGACGGCCCGTTCCCGCTGGTGCTCGTCGTGCACGGCAACAAGAGCAACGCCACCGCCTCCGAAGACGGCTTCGAGTACCTCGGGGAGCTGCTCGCGAGCCAGGGCCACATCGTCGCCGCGGTCGACCAGAACTTCCTCAACACCGGCCCGCTCGACCGCTCCGGCGGCCTGGCGGGCGTCGACGTCGCGCGCGGCTGGATGCTGCTCGAGCACCTCCGGGTGTGGGACGAGTGGAGCCGGGACGGCGCATCGCCGTTCGCCGGCCGCGTCGACATGGAGCGCATCGGCCTCATCGGACACTCCCGCGGCGGCGAGGCGATCGCCGTGGCCGCCTACCTGAACGGGCGCGACACCCTGCCCGACGACGACACGGTCGCGCTCGACCACGACTACGGCATCCGCTCGCTCCTGGCGCTGGCGCCCTCGGACGGCCAGTACCTGCCCGAGGACGGGCCGATCCGGCTCGAAGACGTCAACTACCTGGTCGTCCAGGGCTCCCACGACGCCGACGTCGTCAGCTTCGGCGGACTCGACCAGTACGAGCGGGTGTCGTTCACCGGCGAGGACCCGTATCTGAAGGCCGCCCTCTATGTGGGCCACGCGAACCACGGCCAGTTCAACAGCCGCTGGGGCCGATACGACGTGGGCAACGGCCTCCCCAAGCACTTCCTCGACACCGAGGCGCTCATCGCCGCGGAGGAGCAGCGGCGCGTCGCCGAGGTCTACGCGTCCTCGTTCCTGCGCACGACCCTCACGGACGACCGGTCCCAGGCGGCGGTGCTCCGCGACCACCGGGCCGCCTCCGCGTTCCTCCCGGAGACCACCTACGTCAACCAGTTCGCCGACTCCGCGACCCTCGCCACGGAGCCGCCCGTCGCATCGGGGTTCACGGCCACGGAGGAGATCCCGCTGCCGCTGCGCGGCGGCGCGGGCGAGGACCGCGTCCGATCGCTCGAATGGCAGGCCGGCGGCGAGAACCCGGAGCTCACCGTGGAGGCGGACTTCGGCTCGGCGGCGAACCTCGTGTTCGACGCCGTCGCCATGACCGAGGACGCGCACCTCGCGGATGCGGTGACGGTGCGGCTCACCGACCGGGCCGGCACCTCGGCCGAGCTCCCGCTCGCCGAGTTCATGCCGCTCGAACACCTGCAGCGCGCCCAGTACCTGAAGGCCGCGTGGATGCACACCGCCGCCCTCACCGAGCCGGTGCCGCAGACCTACACCGTCCCGCTGGACGCCTTCGCGACGGCCGAACCGACCCTCGACCTCGCCGGCCTGCAGCAGGCCTCACTGGTCTTCGACGCCACCACCCACGGCACGGTCCTCATCGACGACATCGGCCTCACCCCGGCGGAGTGACGCGACGCCGGGCGGCGAAGCCGTGCCGGACCCGACGATCCTGCGTCGCCTGTTCGACCGCGACGAGATCGGACCGGTCCTTGTCGCGGTCGAGCAGCTGCTTGTAGGCGATGACCTCTTCGACGGGCAGGTACTTGAGCCCATCGATGACATTCGCCTGCTCGAGCAGCGCCTCGGTGTCGCTGCCGGGCACCGCCCACGTCTCGCACACCTCGTGTCGCCGCCGTAGAGCTGGACGATCCTGTCCCCGGAGTAGGCGCTGACCCGGAAGGGGGCGCTCTGGAACGCGAGCGCGTGCTCGAAGGCGATCTCCACCGCCCACCGCCACGTCCTGCTGCCCGGTCGCGCCACGAGGTCCAGGTCCGACAGCTCCAGCGTCAGTCCGTCGGCCCACAGCCGGGCGCTGCCGGCGATCAGGAACTCGTCCGGATCGAAGCCGTGCGGGACGTGCTGGCGGAGCAGCGACATCGGTTCACGGCCTTCGAGCGCGTCGCTCCGCGTGCGGTGCACGGTGACGCTTCCCCGAAACGTCGTGAAGTCGGAAATCCGACTGGAATTCGGTTCCCTTGGGATGGAAGAGAACTCGTGTTACGAAGCGGCCTTCTCGGGCGCCGGGCGCTCGGTCTAGAGCGGGTGCCGGATGCCCGGGTGGTCGTGGGGGAGGACGACCCGCATGACCCAGCCGCTCACCAGGAGGCACAGCACCAGCAGCGGCCAGGACAGCAGGACCTGCGCCACGCCGCCGCCGACCACGGCCAGGTCGTCGCTGTCGCTGTTCCAGAACGGGGTCAGGATCGCCACCCGCAGCAGGTACATCGCCACCCACACCCACGATGCCGCGCTGTAGGCCCGCATCAGGGCCGGGTCGCGCCGCCACCGGGTCTTCTGGCCCAGCAGGCCGCCCACGATCAGGCCGAGCAGCGGACGGCGGAACACGATGAAGCCGGCCCAGACCAGAGCGCTCGCGGCGTTCGAGACGATGCGGGGGAGCAGGATGTCCTGCGCGCGGCCGGTGTAGAGGACGATCAGGCAGGCCACCGAGACGCTCAGGAGCCCGAGGATCACCGCGCGCGGCTTCGTCCGCTGCCGAAGCCGCACCACCGCGATGGCTGCGGCCGTCGTGAGGGATGCGGCTGCGGCCCAAGCGATCGAGTGGTTGCTCAGCAGCCAAGTGAGTATGAACACCACGAGCGGGGCGGTGGCGTCGAAGGCTCCGCGCCTGCCGCCTAGTAGGCTGACAAGCGTGTCTTGCCGCACAGTATCGGACAACTGCCAACCCTAACCTCTCGGACCCGCTACCGCAGGCAAGGCTACCCTAACCGCAGTGGCACGGCGGGCTTCGCCCGCAGCCCCACCTACGGACGGATTGGCACGGTACCGGATGCTCGGCACACATCGGATCAGCGAAGCGCAACTCGTCGACCTGCTCCGCCGGGCCAGAAAGACCGACTTCGGGCGCTGGAGCAAGACCGACCTGCAACGGGCCATGACCGACCTCGGCTGGCACGTCCGCTCCGCCGAGGTCGACATCGGCATGTGGCGGGCCGAGACCGGCTACGACACCGGCAACGCCATCGCCGACTCGGTCCCCGCCCAGACGCCCGTCCACGGCCGCGCCGACTTCTACTCCATCGAGGTCATGGTCCTGCGCTCGGCCGAACGCGGCCGCCAGGGCGAGAACCACCGCACCCTGATCTTCCGCGAAGTCCTGCGCACCATGATGAGCGAACTCGGCGCCCCCGAAGTGCGCGGCGGCGACGGCGGCCCCTGGGTCCGCTGGTACCGCGACGGCCTCCTGTTCGAGGTCCACCTGCGGCGCTTCCACGGCGGCGTCACCCTGCGCCTGCTCTCGCCCGACCTGTTCGAGCAGCTCGAAGCGCACGCGGTCGGCAAGGGCGACGTCTCCGGCTGGATGGCCTACGCCCGCGCCGGCCAGCGCCCGCCCGAGCCCGCCTGCCACGACATGGGCGAGTTCACCGAGCGGCTCTCCTCGCTCCTGGCCGACATGGCCGCCGACGTGCCCGTGGTCGACACCGCCGGCACCGTGCTCCTGCGCACCAGCGACTGGTCCGCCCGGTACGTGGCCGCGTTCGTCGACGGGGGCCTGCGCGTCGAGGCCAGCGCCGCCGTCAGCGGCGCCTGGCGCTCCGGGCTCTCGAACCTGCCGAGCCTGGGCTTCCGCGCCCCCAGCGGCGCCCAGCCGAACTGGTCCCGCAGCTTCAGCGCGACCGACCGCACGGCCACCAACCAGGCGGCCCACATGATGGTGGACGCCTTGCGCGCCTTCGGCATCCAGGACTTGTTCGACATCGTCTACGACGGCTTCACCGCCGACGGCGAGCGCATGTACCTCCCGGTGCTCGGCATCGGGAACGGCGACAACCCGTACTAGACGGCGGCCGCCTCGGGGGCCCGCTGCGCCTCCATCTTCGCGCGCCGGAACGCCGGGAGCCGCCAGCCCACGACGGCGACGCCCGCGACGCACGCGATGCCGCCGGCGAGGATCGCGCCGGCGAGTCCCAGCGGCCCGGCGAGCGCGCCCGCCTGCAGGTTCCCCAGCGCCGGGGACACCGTCGCCTGCGCCAGCCACAGGCTCGTGACGCGCCCGC
Organism: Glycomyces sp. TRM65418; assembly: GCF_019710475.1. Classification (GTDB taxonomy): domain Bacteria; phylum Actinomycetota; class Actinomycetes; order Mycobacteriales; family Micromonosporaceae; genus Glycomyces. The sequence goes on from NZ_JAJFAX010000011.1 coordinate 92,714, forward strand.
GCAACCGGTCCGGCGTGTGGTTCTGCAGCAGCCCCGTCCGCAGCACCTCCGAGACGAGGTCGCTCGCCCCCGACAGCGCCAGGAACGCGAGGCCCAGCCAGAGCCACGGCGACAGCGCCAGGCCCGCCATCGCCGCGCCCCACGTCCCGGCCGCGACGATGACGACCACGCCCGGGCGGGCCGTCTTCGTGACCCGGCCGCTCAGCGCGGCGGCGAGGAACGCGCCGACCCCGGCGGCCGACGACAAGAGCCCGAACGCGACCGAGCCGCCGTGGAACTGCTCGGTCGCCAGCGCCGGGAACAGCCCCTTGGGCATCGCGAAGAGCATCGGCATGATGTCGATGAGCAGCACCCCGGCCACGACCTTGTTGCGGCGCACGAACGCGAACGCGTCCTTGAGCGAGTGGGTCTCGCCCGGCTCCGCATCCCCCTGGTCGGGCGGCATGGGGCCGACGAAGAGCATCGCCACGGCGAACACCGCGAAGCCGAGCACGTTGAGGCCGTAGCACCAGGCGGTGCCGCCCGCGGCGATGACCAGGCCGGCGAGCGCCGGTCCGGCGACGCTCGTGAGCTGGCCCGCCAGGCCGTTGAGGGCCGAGGCGGCGGCGACGTTCTCCTGGCCGACGAGGGACGGGACGGCCGCGAACGAGGCGGGGATGCTGAGCCCGGCGAGGAAGGTGTCCAGGACGACGGCCACGAACAGGAACCACAGCAGCGGCTCGTCCTGCAGCGCGTTCATCAAGAGCGCCAAGGCGACGAGGAGCCCGGGCACGCGCACCGCGAGGAGGATCCGGCGCCGGTCGAAGCGGTCGGCGAGGACGCCGCCGACGAGGAGCCCGACGACGATGCCGATGCCGCCCGCGGCGGCGGCCGCGCCGACGGCGAGGTACGACCCGCTGATCCGGTAGATCTGCCAGATCAGGGCCGTCTCGGTGAGCATGGCGCCCAGCAGGAGCCCAGTTCGTCCGATGTAGAGCCAGCGGAAGTCGCGGCTGATGCGCAGAGGGGTGGTGTCCACCAGGTGGTGCCGAAGCGACATGCAGTGATGATACATATCGTTCCGATTCGTGCAACACTGTGTTTCATGGGATGATGGCCCGCGCCGCCTACCGGGGGAGGACCCACGACGATGGACGACAAGCTGCTCGCCGCCGCCGCCGACGTGCTCGAGGCGGCCGGCTGGGACCGCCTCACCATGGGCGACGTGGCCGATCGCGCGGGCGTCTCGCGCGCCACGCTGTGGCGCCAGGTCGGCGGCAAGGAGGAGCTTCGCCGCGAGCTGGTGCGGCGCCTGGTCCTCGACTACCGCGAGTCGATGTGGCCGGTGCTCACCGCCCCGGGGACCGGGCGCGAGCGGCTGCGGTTGGGCCTGGAGGCCATGTGCGCCGTCCTCGACCGCCACCTCGCGCTGCTGTCGGCGTTCGACACCGCCTTCCACGAGACCGGGCTCTTCGACGAGCCCGGTGAGAACGTCGTCGCCCCGCTCGTGCGTCTCGTCCTCGACGGCGTGGCCGACGGTTCCCTCGCGCCGCCGACCGACCCCGAGGAAACCGGGATCGTCGTGTTCAACACGGTCTGCTGGCCGTACGTGCACCTGCGCCGCCACCACGGGTGGGAGCCCGAGCGGGCCCGCGCGATGCTCCTCGGCCTCGTGCTCGACGGCATGGCCGGCGAGCGCGCCTGAGCGGTCGCCTCCGGCCGGCCGCGAAGTAGAGTCGGCGCCATGATCGTCGATCTTCGCTCCGACACCGTGACCCGGCCGACCCCGGCCATGCTCGAAGCCATGATGACCGCCGACGTCGGCGACGACGTCTACGGCGAGGACCCCGCCGTCAACGCCCTCGAGGCCGAGGCCGCCGCCCGCTTCGGCAAGGAAGCCGCCGTGTTCACCCCGACCGGCTCCATGGCCAACCAGATCGGCCTGCAGCTGCTGGTGCGCCCCGGCGAGGAGCTGCTCTGCGACGTCAAGGCGCACGTCGTGAACTTCGAGATGGGCGCCGCCGCCGCGCTCGGCGGCATCTCCACCCGCACCTGGGCCGCGCCCGGCGGCCGGATCGACGTCGGCCTCATCGAGCCGATGATCAACCGCCCCAACCCCTACGTGACCACGACGCGCGCGATCGCCGTCGAGAACACCCACAACATCGGCGGCGGCACGGTCCAGCCGATCGAGCGGCTCCGGGCCCTGCGCGAACTCGCCGACGCCTACGGGCTCGCCCTCCACCTGGACGGCGCCCGCATCTGGAACGCCCACGCCGCCACCGGCGTCCCGCTCGCCGAGTACGGCCGCCTGTTCGACACGGTCTCGGTCTGCCTCTCCAAGGGCCTCGGCGCGCCGGTCGGCTCGCTGCTCATCACCGACGCCGAGCGCGCCGAACGCGGCCGCGTCATCCGCAAGCGCCTCGGCGGCGGCATGCGCCAGGTGGGCTACCTCGCCGCCGCGGGCCGCTACGCGCTCGACCACCACATCGAGCGCCTCGCGGACGACCACGACCGCGCCCGTCGCCTGGCGCGGGCCCTCGAGCCCCTGGGCATCTGCGACGCCTCCCAGGTCGAGACGAACATCGTCCTGCTGCGCCTCCCGGGCATCGCCGACCTCGCCGCCGCGGCGGCCGAGCAGGGCGTGCGGATCTCCGTCCTCGGCCCGGACTGGGGTCGCATGCTCACCCACCTCGACGTGGACGACGCCGGGGTCGAGCACGCCGTCAAGGTCCTCGGCGACCTGATCCGATGAACGCCGGGCCGCCCGCGAGCCGCGGGCGGCCCGAACGGTCGCGCGCGATCCACCGGACGGGGGTTGCCGATCGGCGGGAGTGAAGGTAGGTTAGCCATTCCTTCCATAGCCCTGCCTTACCTTCCCGGAGGTCGATGCGTGTACGCCTGCATCTGCCACGCGGTCCACGAGAACGAGGTCCGCGACTGCATCAGCGCCGGCGCGCATTCCGAAGAGGCCATCGGCGAGGCCTGCGGTGCGGGCACGGCCTGCGGCACCTGCCACGAGCGCCTGGTCGACATGATCGAGAGTTATTTCACCGACTCCGTCCCCGCCGCGGCCTGACCCCCTTCGCCGCCTCCGGCATATCGTGATTCGACGGGTGCTTTAGGCATTCCTCCGTAAGGATAGGTTGTCCTATTTTAGGCATTCCTGGCTGGAAATAGGCCCCTACCTGGTCCTATTCTGGGATCGTCGGTCACGCGACCGGCGGCATACGGACCGGGAAGGACGGATTGCAATGCAGGGCGACAAGCGGGTCATCGAATTCCTCAATGAGCAGCTCACTGCGGAGCTCACCGCGATCAACCAGTACTTCCTGCACGCGAAGATGCAGGAGCACTGGGGCTACACGAAGCTCGCGAAGTACACCAAGTCCGAGTCGATCGACGAGATGCGCCACGCCGAGGTCCTCACCGACCGGATTCTCTTCCTCGAGGGCATGCCGAACTACCAGCGCCTCTTCCCGCTGCGCATCGGCCAGTCCGTCAAGGAGATCTTCGAATGCGACCGCGAGATCGAGGTCGAGGCGATCGACCGCCTCAAGCGCGGCATCGAGCACATGGAGTCGGTCAAGGACTACGTCTCCCGCGACCTCTTCAAGAGCATCCTCGAGGACGAGGAGCACCACATCGACTACCTGGACACGCAGCTCGACATCATCGCCAAGATCGGCGAGTCGCTGTACATCCAGACGCTCATCGAGCAGCCCGAGGAGGCGTAACCGCCGAGCGGCGGAGCGCCGCGTCCGCGGTGAGACGTCTGAGGGGGCCGGCTTTGCAGCCGGCCCCCCTTTCTTCTTGTGGCAGAGCCCCTCACATCTCCACCACAGTGGTTCGTCCGCGCCTTGACAGCGCCGACGCAAGGATCGTAACATATCAATACTTTGAATGAAAGTTTCCGAAACTTCCGGAACTCCTCGTTCACGGTCGCCCACGACGCGCGGGGGGAGCCATGACGACGCTTCGCCGACGTCGTGAGCGTTCCGCCTCTCACCCCGCGAAGGAGCGACCCATGACCACCCCCTCACGCCCCCCTGCCGCCGCGCCGCCCGGCACCGCGACCCGCCGCTCCGTGCTCTCGGCCGCCGCCGCCGTCGGCGGCGCGACCCTCATCCCGGCCGGATACGTCACCCTGGCCGCGAGTCCCGCCCACGCCGACGACCTGCTGCTCGCCACCGACTTCGCCTCGGGCACCACCGAAGGCTGGACCGGCCGCGGCGCGGCCACCGTCGCCGTCGCCTCCGAAGAGCCCCTGCTCGATCCGTGCCTCAAGATCGAAGGACGCACCGCCACCTGGAACGGCGCGGCCATCGACATCACCGCCCACATCGAGGTCGGCGTCCGCTACGAGATCAAGGTCTTCCTGCGCCTGCCCGAGGGCGAAGCCGCCGCGGACCTGCGCACCAGCGTCCAGCGCGACACCGGCGGCGCCTCCAGCTACGACACCGTCAAGTGGAACACCGCCGTCACGGACGCCGCCTGGGTCGAGTTCACCGGCACGTACTCGATCGGCCAGGCCGCCGACCGGCTCCAGTTCTACGTCGAGTCCGACTCCAGCCTCACACCGATCCTCCTGGACGCCTTCACGCTCACCCGCCTCGCCGAACCCGAGATCCAGGACCTCGTGCCCCTCAAGGACGTCCTCGCCGAGTACTTCCCGTTCGGCTGCGCCGTCGAACCGCCCGAAGTGACCGGCAAGCCCGCCGAACTCCTCGCGAAGCACTTCTCGCAGGTCACCACCGGCAACCAGATGAAGCCCGACGCGATCCAGCCGACCGAGGGCGTCTTCGACTTCAGCCGCGCCGACCAGATCGTGGCCTTCGCCGAAGCCAACGGCATGAAGGTCTGGGGCCACACCCTCCTGTGGCACAACCAGACCCCGGCGTGGTGGTTCCTCGACGCGAACGGCGAGCCGCTGCGCAACACCCGCGCGCACCAGCGGCTCCTGCTGCGCCGCCTGGAGACCCACGCGAAGGCGCTCGCCGAGCACTACGGCGACCGCGTGTGGGCCTGGGACGTCGTGAACGAGGTCGTCGACCCCGAGCAGCCCGACGGCCTGCGACGCTCGCGCTGGTACGAGGTCTTCGGCGGCGGTCGCTACATCGGCGAGGCGTTCAAGATCGCCCGGCGGGCGTTCCCGCGGAAGGTGAAGCTCTTCCTCAACGACTACAACACCGAGTTCCCCGACAAGCGCGAAGCGGTCTACAACCTCGTGCAGGACCTCAAGTGCAGGCGGATCCCGATCGACGGCATCGGGCACCAGGCGCACGTGGACTACCGGCGGCCGGTCGAGCTGCTCGGGGAGTCGATCGACCTGTTCAAGGAGCTGGGCGTGCTCCAGGCGGTGACCGAGCTCGACGTGTCGGTCTCCGACGACATGTACGAGAGCCTGCCCGCGACGCCGCCGGAGCGGCTCATCGCCCAGGGCTGGTACTACAAGGAGCTCTTCGACGTCCTGCGCGCCCGCGCCGACGACCTGGAGTCGGTGACGATGTGGGGCCTGTACGACGCGGTCTCGTGGCTGCGGACCTGGCCCGTCTCGCGCCCGCACGAGGCGCCGCTGTTCTTCGACGACCGGCTGCAGGCCAAGGCGGCCTACTGGGGCGTGGTCGATCCCAGCAGGCTGGAGCCGATGCCCGAAGCCTGAATCGCCGCCTGAGGGCCGAGCCGATGCCCGAGCATCGCGCCGACATCTGAAGGCCGCGCCGATCCTCAGGGATCGAGCCGAGCCCCGAAGGCCGCGCCGATGCAGGAAGCCCGGGGGACCAGACGTCCGGGAGCGGGATGATGAGATCCGGGATCCCGCTCCCGGGCCCGTTCACCGGTGAAGCCCGACCAGTGGCACGGGTCCCACCCCGCCGCTGCGCTCGGCGCGAGCGGTCCCCGGCGACATTCCGGCCATGTCGGCTACCGAGGGCTTCGTGTTCCGGGGCGGCGCATCGGGACGTGCGGGATGTCGTCCTCCAGGTACTCCTCGCCGTCCTCGACGAAGCCGAACCTGCGGTAGAACCCCGCCGCGTACGTCTGCGCGCCCAACCGCACGTCGGACTCCGGGCCGAGCCATGCCATGGCCGCCGCCATCAGGCGCGCGCTCAACCCCGTGCCGCGCCGCTCCTTCGCGCAGCAGACTCGGCCGATGACCCAGCCGCCGCCGTCGCGGAGCACCCGCAGACAGGCCACCGCGCGGCCCTCGGGCCGCGCCGCCGCATTCCCGTCCGCGCCCTCCTCGACCCAGAAGTGCACCGTCTCCGGGTCGACGTCGCGGTCGTCCAGATCCGGGTACGCGCATTCCTGCTCGACCACGAACACCGCCTGCCGCAGCCGCGCCAAGGCGAACACCGTCCGGCCGTCGAGTTCCGCGAACCGACCGTGCTCGATCGTCTCCGACTCGTTCATGAGCGCCGTCCTTTACGCGTACTCGTCGGCGATCTCGCGCGCCCGGTCCCGGGCGGCCTCGATCGCGTCGGTCACCGCCGACCGCGCCCGGTGGTTCTCCAACTGCCGCACCGCGCTGATCGTGGTCCCCGCAGGGGACTCCACGGCCTCCCGCAGCGCCACCGGCGAGTCGCCGCTCTCGCGCAGCATCCTGGCCGCGCCCAGCGCCGTCTGCGTGACGAGCTCCGAGGCCACGGCCCGCGGCAGTCCCATGAGGACACCGGCCTCGGTCATGGCCTCGGCCAGGTAGTAGAAGTACGCCGGGCCCGAGCCCGAGATCGCCGTGACCGCGTCCTGGTGCTTCTCGTCCACCACGAGCGTGCGCCCGAGCGGCTTGAACAGCTCCTCGACGGCCTCCAGGCATGCGGCGTCCGCGTAGGTGCCGGGGGAGAGGACGGTCATCGCCTCGTCCACGAGCGCCGGCGTGTTCGGCATCGCCCGCACCACCGGGGTCGCGTCCGGCAGGCGCTTCTCGAAGAACGCCACCGGCAGCCCCGCGCAGATGCTCACCACGGGCGCGCTCCCGTCGAACGCCCCCGTCAGCTCCTCCAGCAGCGACCCGGCGTCCTGCGGTTTCACGGCGACGACCACGACGTCCGCACGGCGCACCGCCGCCGCGTTCGGCTCGACCGCGACGCCGTAGGCCCCCCGCAGCTCGGCGGCCCGTTCGGCGCTGCGCGCCGTCGCGATCACCGAGCCCCCGGACCAGCCCGCACGCAGCAGCCCCGACACGATCGCCTGCCCCATCTTCCCCGCGCCCAGTACCGCGACTGTCCGCATACCCGCTCCTCACTCGTAGGCCTCGCGCAATCATCCCTCGCGGAGCGGGAACCGAAAACCGCTCCAGTCGCGCGTTTCATCACCTGGACACCGGTCGGCTGCCACGATAATCAACCTCAGGCACTCAATGCGCGATTGGGGCGATATGGACGTTCTCGACTTGGACCGGATGCAGTTCGGGGTCACGACCGTCTACCACTTCCTCTTCGTGCCCCTCACCATCGGCCTCTCCCTCCTGGTCGCGATCCTCCAGAGCCTGTGGCGCGCCACCGGCAGGACCGCCTACCTGCGGGCGACCAAGTTCTGGGGCAAGCTCTTCCTCGTCACGATCGCCATGGGGGTGGTCACCGGCATCGTCCAGGAGTTCCAGTTCGGCATGAACTGGTCGGCCTACGCCCGCTTCGTCGGCGACGTCTTCGGCGCCCCTCTCGCCTTCGAGGCCCTCGTCGCGTTCCTCCTGGAGTCCGCGTTCATCGGCGTGTGGGTCTTCGGCTGGGACCGCCTCAGACCCGCCCTGCACCTCGCCGCCATCTGGCTGGTCGCCTGCGGCGCCATGGCGAGCGCCTACTTCGTCCTCGCCGCCGACGCCTTCATGCAGAACCCGGTCGGCTACCGGCTCAACGAGACCGCCGGACGCGCCGAACTCACCGACTTCGGCGCGGTCCTGACCAACCCGGTCGCGCTCGCCGCGTTCCCCCACACCGTCTTCGCCGCCTGGCTCACCGCCGGCGCCGTCGTCATCGCCGTCTCCGGCTACCACTTCATGCACCGCCGCGACCTCGACGTCCACCGACCGGCCATGCGCCTGGGCGTCCTCACCACCGTCGTCGGCGGACTCGGCCTCGTCCTCTCGGGCGTCGCCCTCAGCAAGGTCATGACCGCGACCCGGCCGATGAAGATGGCCGCCGCCGAAGCGCTCTACCAGACCACGTTCAACGCGCCGTTCTCCGTGCTCACCATCGGCTCCGTCGAGGGGCGGACCGGCACCCCGGTCATCGAGATCCCCGGCCTCCTGCCCTACCTCGCCACCGGCTCGCCGGACGGCGAGGTCCACGGCGTCAACGACCTCAACGACCAGTACAACGCCCTCTACGGGTCGGGGGACTACGTCCCGTACCTCCCGCTCGCCCACTGGTCCTTCCGGGCCGTGATCGGCTTCGGGATGCTCGCGGTCGCCATGGCCGTCGTCGTCTGGTGGTGCACCCGCCGCGGCCGCATGCCCCGGCACCGCCTGTTCTGGCCGGTCGCCATGTCGACGGCCGTCGCCCCGTTCCTCGCCAACAGCGCCGGGTGGATCTTCACCGAGACGGGCCGCCGGCCGTGGGCGGTGTTCGGCCTCTACCAGACCCACGAGGCGGTCTCGCCGCGCGTTGGCATGCCCGCCGTCGCGGCCTCGTTCATCGGCGTCACCCTCGTCTACCTCGTGCTCACCGTCGTCGCCCTGAAGCTGTTCCTCGCCTTCGCCAAGGCGGGCCCGCCGGACGAGGAGGGCGCGCTCGCGGCCTCCAGCCCCTCCGGCGAACCCGAGAAGCCGATGGCCTTCGCCTACTGGCCCCAGGACGCTCAATGGAATTGACGACGGTCTGGTCCGCGTTCATCGCGGTCCTGTTCACCGGCTACTTCGTCCTCGAAGGCTTCGGCTTCGGCATCCTCCTGCCGGTGATCCTGCTCCACCCGGCGTGGACGTACCGGGTGCTCCGCCGGCGGGTCGCCACCGAGAGGATCCCCGTCGCATGACGCCGCTCGCTGCGCGATCCCGCGGCGGCGCGGTCGACCGCCGCCTTCTGCACCAGGCCCACGGCGCGACCGCCTTCATCGGCGTGTGCGTCGCCCTCGGCCTCGCCCGCACCGCGTGCGTCGCCGCCGGGGCCTGGCTCATCGCGAGCCTCATCGCGGGCGCGTTCGCCGCAGGCCGGGACCTCGCCTCCCTGACGCCGCAACTCATCGCACTCGCCGCCGTCCTCGCCTCCCGGGCGCTCCTCGCGTCCGTCCAGGGGGCCGCCGCCCACCGGGCGGGGGCCGGCGTCAAGTCCGCGCTGCGCCGCCGAGCGCTCGAACACCTCATGCGCCTGCCCTCGGACGGGCGCCACAGCGGCGCGACCGCCGCGCTCCTGGTGCGCGGCATCGACGCCCTGGACGGCTACTTCGCCCGCTACCTGCCGCAACTGGTGCTCGCAGTCGTCGTCCCCATGGGCGTCGTCGCGGTGATGCTCGCCGCCTACCCGCCCGCGGCGCTCATCGTGATCCTCACGCTGCCGCTCATCCCGCTGTTCGGCATCCTCATCGGCCGCTACACGCGCTCGCGCGCCGAACGCCAATGGGAGTCGACCGCCCACCTCGCGCATCACTTCGCGGACCTCGTGGCCGGGCTGCCGACGCTCAAGGCCTTCGGCCGCGCCGCAAGGCAAGAGGGGGCCATCGAGGCCACCACCGGCGCGTACCGCCGCCGCTCGATGGAGCTGCTGCGCATCGCGTTCTGCTCGGCGCTCGTGCTCGAACTCGCCGCGAGCCTCTCGGTCGCGATCGTCGCGGTCACGGTCGGCGTCGACCTCGTCGAAGGCGGCATGCCCGGCGAGGCCGGCCTCCGGACCGCCCTGTTCGTGCTCATCCTCGCGCCCGAGGCCTACCTGCCGCTGCGGGCCGCAGGCGCCCACTACCACGCGAGCGCCGAAGGCCTGGCGGCCGCGGAGCAGGTCTTCGCGATCCTCGACGAGCCTCCCGAAGAGGCGACGCGCGGCGCCGAGCCTGCTCAACGCGGCATGACCGACGCCGAACCCTCTGCACGGGAGACGCATGGCGGCGGCGGCGCCATGAGCCTCCCGCTCAAGGGACTCAGCATGGGGATCACCTTCCGCCGCGTCGTGTTCGCCTATCCGGGCCGCGAGCCGCTTCCGGAGTGGAGCCTCACCGTTCCCGCCGGGCAGACCACCGTCCTCACCGCCCGGTCCGGGGCCGGCAAGTCGACGCTCATGGCCGCGCTGGTCGGCTTCCGCCGGCCCGTGTCGGGCTCGATCGCATTCGACGGCACCGACCTCGCCGACCTCGATCCGGCGGCCGTGCGCCGTTCGATCGCGTGGCTCCCGCAGCGGCCGGTCCTCATCGACGGCACCGTCGCCGACAACGTCCGCCTCGCCGTCCCCGAAGGGGCCCGCGACGCGGCCGTCGCCAAGGCGATCGCGGCCGCCCACGCCCCCGCCGCGACCCGCCGCGTCGCCGCCGACGGATCCGGGCTCTCCGCGGGCGAAGCCGCCCGAGTGGGCCTCGCCCGGCTCCTGCTGCGCGTCGACCTGCTCGACCCGCCGATCCTGCTCCTCGACGAGCCCACCGCGCACCTCGACGCCGACACCGAGCAAGCCGTGCTCCACGCGTTCGCGCCCTACCGCCAGGACCGGACGGTCCTCATCGCCTCCCATCGCCCGGCGGTGCGCGCGATCGCCGACCGAGAGGCGGACCGGTGACGACGGCACACCCGGCCCCGCGGTGGCGCGACGCCATCGCCCCGCGCCTCGCCCTCGGCGCGACGCTCGGGGCGCTCGCCCAGCTCAGCGCCCTCGCCCTGCTCGCCGTCGCCGCCTACCTCGTCTCCCGCGCCTGGGAGCAGCCGCCGATCCTGTACCTCATGGTCGCCGTGACCTCGGTGCGGTTCTTCGGCATCAGTCGCGGCGTGCTCCGATACGCCGAACGGCTCGTCTCCCACGACGCGGCCTTCCGCGGCCTCGAACGCCTCCGCGTCACCGTGTGGCGGGCGCTCGTGCGCCTCGCGCCCGCCGGGGTCCCGGTGTGGCGCTCGGGCGACCTCCAGTCCCGGCTCGTCGACGACGTCGACGGCGTCGGGGACCGCTGGCTCCGCGGCGCGCTCCCGCTCACCAGCGCGGTCATCGTCGCCGTCGCCGCAGTCGTCCTGCAGACCGTCCTCCTGCCCACCGCCGGTCTCGTCCTGGCCCTCGCGCTCCTCACCGCCGCGCTCCTCGGCCCCGCGCTCGCCGCCTGGTCCTCCCGATGCGCCGTGCGGGCCACCGCGGCCGCCCGCGGCGACCTCACCGAAGGCGTCCGCGCCTGCCTTCACGGCCGTGAAGAACTCGTCGCCGCCGGAACCGACGCCGTCGCGCTCGAACGCGCCCTCGCCTTCGACGAGCGCCTGCGCCGCGCCCACGCCCGCATCGCCTGGACCGCCGGACTCGGCGAAGCCGCCGGACTGCTCGCGATGGCCGCCGCCGTGGTCGGCGCGCTGGCCGTCGGCATCCCGGCCGTCGCCGCGGGGCGACTCGACGGCGTGCTGCTCGCCGTCGTCGCCCTCGTCCCGCTCGCCGCCTTCGAACCCGTCCTCGCGCTGCCCGCCGCCGCTCAGCAGACCGCCGCCGCCAAGGCCTGCGGCCGCCGCCTCAGGGAGATCACGCGGGCGACCGAACCGCGACCCGACCCGGCCGAGCCGATGGAATACGAGCCCAACCCGCTCGGCGGCCCGCCCTACATCGAGATCAAACGGCTCGCCGTCACCTGGCCCGGCGCCGACCGGCCCGCGCTGCAAGGCCTCGACCTCACCGTCCAGCCCGGCGAACGCGTCGCCGTCATGGGCCCCTCCGGCTCCGGCAAGTCCACCCTCGCCGCCGTCCTCATGGGCTTCCTCCCCTACGAGGGAACCCTCCGCTTCGGCGGCGTCGAACTCGCCGAGTACTTCGGCGACGACATCCGCCGCACCGTCGGCCTCTGCTCCCAGGACGCCCACGTCTTCGACACCACCCTCGCCGAGAACCTGCGCCTCGCCCGGCCCGCCGCCGCCGACGAGGAGCTCGCCCGCGCCCTCCGCTGGGCCGGGCTCCGCGACTGGCTCGAAGGCCTCGGCGGCGCCGCCGGCGACGGCTCGGACCGCGGCGGCCTCCAGACCCGCCTCGGCGAGCACGGCCGCGCCGTCTCCGGCGGCGAACGGGGCCGCATCGCCCTCGCCCGCTGCCTCCTCGCCGACCGGGAGGTGTTCGTCCTCGACGAACCCGACGCCCACCTCGACGCCGCCACCGCCGCCCGCGTCCTGCGCACCGCCGCAGCGGCCCTCGAAGGCAAGACCGCGATCATCATCACCCACCGCCCGCTCCCGGAAGGCGTCGTCGACCGGATCGTCCGCCTTCGCCCGCCCCTTCCCGCATCGGGGAGTGACACGGGGAACAGCCGCCTATGGGGCGCGGACTCTTCTGGGTAGACTCCCCGAACGGTGCCACCGAGCTGCTTTCGGAAAACCGTACGGTGGAAACGACCAACGGCGGTGCCCAGCCGGGTTGCCGTCATTCCTGAGCTTCGCTAAGGCGTTGATGCAGCAGTGAACGAATCTGCGCCCCCATCCGGCCCCAAGCCCCCGAGTTCGGGCCAGCGCTGGCCCGACGGCTGGACCAAACTCCACGTCTACTTGACCGACCTCGACCAGGTCAAGGCCGTCGCCGAGTCCTATCGCGAGGTCATCGACCGGGCCGCGGGCGACCGGCCCGTCCCGCACGAGTGGCTCCACGCCACCGTCGCCTCCGTCGAGTGCGACGCCGCCTCGATCGACGGTCCCACGCTCGAGCGGCTCATCCGGCGCCTGCGCGCCGAGGCCGGCGAGATCAAGGCGTTCCCGCTCACGATCGGCCCGGCCCTGGCCGCCACCGGCGCGATCATGCTCGACACGTTCCCCGACAGCGAATTCGGCCGCCTCAAGCGCGCCTGCGTCGACGCCATCAACGCCACGATCGAGGGCGGCGTCGGCCATCCGGGCGGCGGACCGGGGCACGTCTCGCTGTCGTACCGCTCCGACGACGTCGGCGTCGACCGCCAGCGCGGGGCCATCCAGAACAAACTCCGTGACGTTCGCCCCGGTAGGACCGAAATCACCGTCACGGGGGTAGATCTCGTCCGAGTGTCCCAATCCGACGACGCGTCCACGTACACCTGGGAATACATCGCTCGAATCCCCTTGGGGGAGTAGCGCACTCACTTCACCAGCGGGCGTCGCCGACAGGCGGCGCCCGCTCTGGTTGACGCTTCGGTCGCAAATCTGACACCATTTCGTCATCCCCTCGTGGCCTACTGTTGAGACATGTGTCAGAGCCCGGCCACGTGGTGTTCAGGCCGGGTCATGGACGACCCGCCTCCACTCCGCCGGAACCGTCCCCGGTCAACCCCGAGCGGCCATGAGCCGTGAGTGTCAGGAGGTGTCGATTGTTCGCAGACAATGACCGTCGTATCGCAACCCGTGCGGCCGGTACGCACGGCGACGGCTTCGCCGGCGCTATGAGCGCCCCGATCGTGCCCCCGCTCGACGAAGCGGTGGAACTGACGGACCCCCGTCCCGTCGAGCCGCCCTCCATGACGACGCGCACCGAGGTCACGGAACCCTACGGCTTCTTCACCGACCTGGCCGCCGCCCATCTCCTCCACGACGGCGAGATCCGCCCGGCCTACACGCTCGCCGATCCCACGCCGCTCGAGGTCTGGCGCCGCAACCTGGAGATCGTCGCGGCGATCCTCACCGCCGCCGGCGTCGACTGCTTCGCCGTGCCCGGCTTCAGCCTCACCCGGCCCGTCCTCGGCGTCGACGCCGCCGACCGCCAGCGCGTGTGCACCGCCCTCGCGATGCTCTGCGAGTCGACCGGCGGTCGGCTCTCCGTGCCCGAACCGGCCTTCCGCGAATCCGAGCTCGGCCTCGACCGTCCCGAGTGGGCCCGCCGGGCCGACATGGCCGACGTGCCGATGGTCCGCGCCTCCTGGCTGTGGTCCGACGCCGGCCACGACCTCGTCTTCGGCGCCGATTACGGCTGCGACGTCGAGTTCTGGACCGACACCGGCGACGGACACCTGTTGGCCCCCAGACATAACCGCATCAGTCCCGTCGTTCGACGCGACGGCGCCCGGGTCTCGGCCCCCGGGCGCTTCTTCACGGCGCTGGCGGGAGGGTCGCGCGCGGGCCTGCCGGAGGTGTCGACCCGGCAGGAATTCGCCCGACCGGGACCCGACCACGTGGGCTTCCCGATCGACGCGGTGTACACCTGGGTGGACGGTGCGGACCACGCGTGGCTGCGCCGCCGCGCCGAGGCCGACCAGTCGCCCTACCACGCGGAGTCGGCGAACCCGGCCCGCTTCCACGACCGGGAGGAGCTGCGGTTCTCGCTGCGCTCCCTGTACCTGAACGCCCCCTGGGTGCGCCACGTGTACCTCGTGACCGACCGGCAGCGCCCCCACTGGCTCGACACGGACGCGCCGGGGATCACGGTGGTCGACCACAGCGACCTGTTCGACGACCCGGACTGCCTGCCCACGTTCAACTCGCACGCGATCGAGACGCAGCTGCACCGCATCGAGGGCCTGTCGGAGCACTTCCTGTACTTCAACGACGACATGTTCGTGGGGCAGCCGGTCGGGCCGCAGCTGTTCTTCGAGCCGAGCGGCCTGGCGCGGTTCTTCCCGGCCCAGACGTTCATCGGGATGGACCCGGTGAGCACCGCGGACTCGCCGCCGAACGCGGCGTTCAAGAACGACCGGGCGCTGCTGGAGCGGGCCTTCGGGCGGACCATCTCGCGGATGATGAAGCACGTGCCGTACCCGTTGCAGCGCAGCGTCCTCGCCGAGGCGGAGAAGGAGTTCGACCAGGAGCTGGCCCGGACCGCGCAGAGCGCGTTCCGGAACGTCACGGACGTGTCGGCGGTGACGCTGCAGCACTACTACGCGTTCTTCACCGGGCGCGCGGTGACCGGCGAGGCCCGGGACGCCTATGTGGAGCTGGGGATGCCGGACGTGGCCGAGCGGCTGGAGCTGCTGCTGGAGCGGCGCGACCGCCAGACGTTCTGCATCAACGACGCCGGGCTGCCGGAGGCGCTGGCGGAGGAGCGTTCGGTGATGATGCGCCGGTTCCTGGAGGCGTACTTCCCGGTCCCGTCGCCGTGGGAGAAGGCCCTGGCGCTCTAGGGCGTCCGCAGCCGGTCCGGACCGCCATCAGCGCAAGGAAGCCCGCGCGGCTTCGAGGGAAGCCGCGCGGGCTGCGACTCGTTCGCGATCCTGCGGTCCCCGACCGGGCACGCGGCCTCGCCGACGGGAGTTCCCCGGCGGGACGGATCGCTGTCGCCGGATACGCCGGAGGCGGCGGGCCGACGGCCCGCCGCCTCCGGCGCGTCTCCTGCGGACGGGGCGCCTATTTCAGGCCGCGGCGCTCCAGGAGCGGGTCGATCTCGGCGTCCCTGCCCCGGAAGCGGCGGTAGGACTCCATCGGGTCGATCGAGCCGCCCTTGCTGAGCAGGTGTTCGCGGAAGTGGTCGCCGTTCTCGCGGGTCAGGCCGCCGCGCTCCTTGAACCACTCCACGGTGTCGGCGTCGAGGATCTCCGACCAGATGTAGGAGTAGTACCCGGCGGCGTAGCCGATGGAGATGTGCGCGAAGTAGCCCGAGCGGTAGCGCGGCGCGATCTCGGGCATGTAGATCCCGGCGTCCTCGAGGGCCTTGCGCTCGAAGGCCTCCACGACCGCGTACGGGTCGTCGCCGCCGTCGGGGACCTCCTCGGGGGTCAGGCGGTGCCAGGCCTGGTCGAGGAGGGCCGCGCCGAGGTACTCGGTGGAGGCGAAGCCCTCGCCGAACCTGCCCGAGGCCTCCCACTGGGCGAGCAGCTCGGCCGGGGCGGGCTCGCCGGTCTCGTGGTGGCGGGCGTAGTGGTGGACGACCTCCGGCCACCGCTCCCACATCTCGTTGACCTGCGACGGGTACTCGACGAAGTCGCGCGGGGTCGAGGTCATCGACGTCTTCGGGTAGCGGCAGGCCGAGAGCAGCCCGTGGAGGGCGTGCCCGAACTCGTGGAAGAGCGTGGTCACGTTGTCCACGGTGATGAGCGCGGGCTGGCCCTCGGAGGGCTTGACGATGTTGAGGTTGTTGACCACCACGGGCTTGTCGCCGGTGAGGTCGGACTGGACGACGAGCGGGTTCATCCACGCGCCGCCCTTCTTGGAGTCGCGCGTGAAGAAGTCGCCCACGAAGAGGCCGAGCGGCGCCCCGTCGTCGAAGACCTCCCAGACGCGCGCCTCCGGGTGGTAGCCCTGCAGGTCGGGGCGCGGCGTGAACGTGAGGCCGAACTCCTTCTCGGCGGCGTAGAAGACGCCGTCGACGAGGACCCGGTCGAGTTCGAGGTACGGCTTGAGCGCCTCCGCGTCGAAGCCGTACTTCGCCTGGCGGACCTGCTTGGCGTAGAACGACCAGTCCCAGGCCGCGAGGGTGAAGTCGCCGCCTTCGGCGTCGATGATCGCCTGGAGCTCGGCGGCCTCGCTGCGGGCGTTGCGCACCGACGCCTCGGCGAGGCCGGCGAGGCGCTCGGCGATGACGTCGGCGTCGCCGGCGGTCTGGTCGGCGGCGATGTAGGCGGCGAAGTGCTCGAAGCCGAGCAGGCGGGCCTTCTCGGCGCGCAGGCGCATCATGCGCAGCAGGGTCTCGGCGTTGCCGGCGCCGCGGCCGATCGTGGCCCGGTAGATCCGTTCGCGCAGGCCGCGGTGCTCGAGGTCGGCGAGGAGCGGGTGGAGGGAGAAGTTCGACTGGGTGATGAGCCAGCCGTCGAGGCCGCGGTCGGCCGCGGCCGAGGCCGCGGCGCTGATCTGGTCCTCGCTGAGGCCCTCGAGCTCCTCCCGGTCGGTGACGTGGACGGCCGCGTCGTTGATGTCGGTGAGGATCTGGTGGTTGAACTTGGAGGACAGCTCCGCCAGCTCGGTGTTGATCTGCGACAGGCGCTCCTTGCCGGCCTCGTCGAGCGCGGCGCCGCCGCGGACGAACTCGGTGTGGTAGCGCTCGAGGAGCCGCTCGTCCTGCTCGTCCAGCCCCAGTTCGGCGCGCCGCCGCCACAGGGCGTCGATGCGGGCGAACAGCTCGGCGTCGAGGAGGATCTTGTCGGCGTGCGCGGCCAGCTTGGGGCTGACCTCGGACTCGATCGCGTTCAGCTCGTCGTCGGTGTCCGAGGAGTACTTGTTGTAGAACGCGAGGCCGACTCGCTTGAGGGTGCCCAGGCCGCTGCGTTCCAAGGCCACGACCGTGTTCGCGAAGGTCGGCTCCTCGGGGTCGGCGACGATGGCCGCGACCGCCTTGAGCTGCTCTTCCATGCCCGCCTCGAAGGCGGGCAGGTAGTGCTCGGCCTTGATCCGCTCGAACGGCGGGAGCTGATAGGGGAGGTCGGAGGGGGACAGGAACGGGTTCTCGGTCACGGAGGCTCCTCGCTGCGGTCGTACCGGGCTCACCGGTGTGCGGCGCGCCCGTGGCGTGCCGACATGGCGGTGGCCGAATCCTATTCCGGGCCCTTGCCGTCCGGCAAGTGCGTATCCCCGGCTCAGCGCCTTCTTCGCGAAAGAGCCGCCGACAACCTCACCGAATCGGGGCGTCCCGGATTAATATCGAGCCCATGTCTGAGACCAGTCCGCTCTTCGTGGCCAGCGACGTCCACGGCCACTACGACGCGCTCGTCGAAGCGCTGCGCGGTCGCGGACTGATCGACGAGGACGCCCGATGGACCGGCGGCGACGCTCGCCTGTGGATCCTCGGCGACCTCTTCGACCGCGGCGAGGAGGGCGTGGCCGTGGTGCGGCTGCTGCGCAGGCTCGCCGGCCGGGCCGCGGCCGAGGGCGGCCTCGTGGACACCCTCATCGGCAACCACGAGGTGCTCGTGCTCGGTTCGCGCCGCTTCGGCGACGTGGCCTTCACCGACGTGGACGGCCAGGACCGGCAGTTCCTCTACTGGTGGGTCCTCAACGGCGGCTTCGAGGACGAACTGGGCGACCTCACCGACGACGAGGTGAAGTGGCTGGAGACCCGCCGCGTGGTCCACGTCGCCGACCGCTCCCTGCTCGTGCACGCCGACACCGAGTCGTATCTCGGCTACGGCCGCAGCGAGGAGGCCGTGAACGCGGCCGTCCGCAAGATCCTCTCCGGCGACGAGCCGGAGGAGTGGTGGCAGCTGTTCCGCGATCTGACGCGCCGCCACGAGTTCATGGGCCCCGAGGGGCCGGCGCGGGTGCGCGGGATGCTCCGCTCGTTCGGCGGCGAGGAACTCGTCCACGGCCACTCCACGATCCCCGACACGACCGAGTTGGAGCCGTCGCAGGTGACGCAGGCGCGCCGCTACTGCGACGGCCTGGTGCTCAATGTGGACGGCGGCGTCTACCAGGGCGGCAAGTGCCTGGTGGTCCGCCTCAACTGACCCGTTCGCCCCGCCGCGGCTCGCCGGTGCCGCCGCGACCGGGCGGTCCTCAGTCGTCGCCGGACCGGTCGAACAGGGAGAGGCGGGTGATCGGCGACGCCGCGGCGCGACCGCTCCGGGACTCCGCCCACACGGTCACCGTTACGGCTCCGGCGACGCCCAGCGCCGCCCAGCCGGCGAGCGGTGAGAAGGCGACCGCGTAGCCCAGCGCGGCGGCGAGCGCGGTCGCGGCGGCCGCCGTGGAGAAGGCCCGGCGGAAGGCGCGTCGGTGCTCGCGGCGCGCGACGACTCGGTGGTGTCTCATATCTGACACAACGATGCAGGCCCTTGAATCGGCACGCTGCATGTGCAGATTTCCTGCGTTCGAGCGACCGAAACCCGGCATAACCACCTATAACACTCGGTTGCCCACAATGGCCGAGCAAGACTGTAAGCGTGTTCACGCAGAGCGTGATATTGGCAGCTGGCGGCCGTTGTGCCGGAACGGAAAAGACGGTAAACACATAGTGTCGGGACGCCAAAGGCGACAGACCCGGGCCCTCCCAAGGGGATTCCGGGTCGCGTGCGGGGTCGAGACAACCGGGCACGGCTGACAGCCGTCCGGCGTCCCGACGCGGCGGTCGTGACTTCCCGAGTGAAGGAACGGCCGCCACAACCGCATACCGCACGAACACGACGAAACGAAGTCCCGAAGTTCACGTAACTCCTTTATAGACGGTGGGGTCTGACATGGAGTCCGAAACGCAACCGATGGGGCGGCGCGTCGCTTACTGGCGACAACGCCGCGGCATGTCCCAACAGGTCTTCGCCGACCGGATCGGCAAGTCCAAGAGCTGGGTCGACAAGATCGAACGCGGCGTCCGACGCCTCGACAAGTACTCCGTCATCACCGAACTCGCCGAAGCGCTCAGCATCGACGCCGGTCAGCTGCTCGGCCGCGAGCCCAAACGCCGCCCCGGCCTCGGCGGATGCCTCGACCAGGTCGAGGTCGAGTCCATCCGCCAATCGCTCGAACGCTACGAACGCCTCGGCCGCTTCCTCGAAGCCGCCCCGATCGACTCCACGCCGATCCCGCAGCTCCGCGGCTCGGTGAACTACTGCTGGCTCGCCTTCGAGAAAGGCCACTACCCGGTCGTCGCCCGATCGCTCATCCAACTGCTGCGCGACACCCCCGTCGCCGAGGACCGACCCGTCGGCGGCACCGCCGCCGACGCCGCCGAACTCATGACGCAGGTCTACCAGATCGCCTCCACCGTGCTCCGCAAACTCGGGGAGGCCCAACTCGCCTGGCTCGCCGCCGACCGCGCCATCTCCGCCGCCAACCGCGGGAACGACCCGCTCCTGGCCGGCATCGCCACCACCCGGGTGGCCAACGCGCTCAGGGCGCTCGGGCGGCACCAAGCCGCCCTCGACCTCAACGTGCAGGTCGCGCACGGCCTCATCTCCGAAACCGGCGGCGAGACCTCCAAACCCGCCGAGATCAGCGTCTACGGGGCGCTGCTCCTCCAGGGCGCGATGGCCGCCGCCCTCGCCGGGGACGCCACCACCAGCGGCGACCTGCTCGACAGCGCCTCGCGGGCGGCCAACATCCTCGGCCGCGACGCGAACTACTACTACACCTCGTTCGGACCCACGAACGTCATGCTGCACCGCGCGGCGGCGTTCGTGGAACTGGGCGAAGGCGGCGACGCGCTCGCCGTCCACGACAAGATCCCGCCCGCGGCGCTGGCCGACCTCGTGGCCGAGCGGCGCGCGCACCACTACCTCGACATGACGCGTGCGTGCGTTCAAGTGGGGGACATGGCGATGGCGGGACGGCACCTGGTGACCGCCGACCGCACCGCCCCGGCGGAGGTCCGCTGCCGCCCGATCGCGATCGAGCTGATCGATCAGATCCTGCACCGCACCAAGGGCGAGCCGGCCCAGGACCTGCGCCGACTGGCCGAGGAGGTCGGGGCCCTGAACTAGCGCCCGAACCAGGAACCCCCACTGGCCGGGTCCCGCACGCCGCCGCCGGGATCGGTCGGCGCAGGGGGTCCGTGCGAGCCGGAAGGGAACGTGCCCGGAGCCACGCTGCTCGAGCTCCGGGCACGCCGCCTTCCTTGCGCGGGCCTCGGCCCGCGTGGCCGCTCCCTGAGGCCGGGTGCGGCGGCGCGTGCCACCCCGGGCCAACGATGAAGCGGTACGACAACCGGAGCGCTCGATCGGCCCCCGAGGCCGACCGCCCTCGGACCAACGATGAAGCGGTACGACGGCCGCGGAACCCGATCGCCCCCCGAGGCCCGGTGCGGCGGCGTTCGGCGCCCCTGACCACAACGGCGCCCACCGCATCCGACAGTCCGGCCGGCCCCGGCCGGCCCCGGTCGGCCTCGATCGCCGGCGGGCCGCCGCTCCGGGTTTTCGCGGGCACTCCGCGTCCCGTTTCCGCGCGGGCGTCAATAGACTCGGAGGATGCGCACGCTCAGCGAGATCACCGCTGCTCTCGACGACCTGTACCCGCGCCGCTGGGCCGAGGAATGGGATCGAGTCGGGCTCGTCTGCGGCCGCGGCGGCAACTCCGTCCGCAAAGTCCTCTGCGTCGTGGACGTCGTCCCCGCCACCGTCATCGAAGCCATCGAGGCCGACTGCGAGCTCATCGTCGCCCACCACCCGCTCCTCCTGCGCGGCGTCTCCAGCCTCGACCCCGCCGCCGACTACAAGGGCGACCTCGTCCACACCCTCATCGAATCCGGCATGGGCCTCTACGTCGCCCACACCAACGCCGACGTCGCCGCTCCCGGCGTCTCCGACGCGCTCGCCGAACGGCTCGGCCTCATCGACCTCCGCCCGCTGCGGCCGCTCCCCGCCCCCGAGCACCACGGGTCGGGTCGCGGCATCGGCCGGGTCGGCCGCCTGACCGAGACGCTCAGCCTCGCGGCCCTGCTCGAACGGGCCGCCAAGGCCCTCCCGGCCACCGTCGGCGGCGTGCGCGCCGCCGGCGATCCCGACCGCCCCGTCGACACCGTCGCCGTCTGCGGCGGCGCGGGCGACTCCTACCTCGCCGACGCCGCCGAGGCCGGCGTCGACGCCTACCTCACCGCCGACCTCCGCCACCACCCGGCCAGCGAGCACCTCTCCCGGAGCGGCCCGGCACTCATCGACGCCGCCCACTGGGCCACGGAGCGACCGTGGCTCGATATCGTTGCCGAGCAACTGTCCCGTCTGGTCGACGACGTCCTCGTCTCCGACCTCGACACCGATCCGTGGACCATCCATCAGAAACCCGGGGTGAACTGAGTGAAAGCCGACCTTTTCGATCAGCGCCGACTGCTCGAACTGCAGGCGGTGGACA
The DNA here is from genome assembly GCF_019710475.1 of Glycomyces sp. TRM65418. Classification (GTDB taxonomy): domain Bacteria; phylum Actinomycetota; class Actinomycetes; order Mycobacteriales; family Micromonosporaceae; genus Glycomyces. Next base: position 114,435 of record NZ_JAJFAX010000011.1, read on the forward strand.
CCACGCTCAGCCAGCTGGGCCAGCGCCGCAGGAAACTCGACGCCGACCCGGCGTTCGCCGCCGCGAACCAGCGCCTGAGCGCCCTCACCGACAAGGCCGCGAACCTGGGCGGCGACCTCGCCGACCTCGACCGCGACATCGAGCGCGTCGAACGCGAGGTCGAGCTCGTCACCAAGCGAGCCGAGAACGACCGCGCCCGCATGGCCTCCGGCGCGGCCACCGCGAAGGAACTCGAAGGGCTCCAGAGCGAACTCGAGTCCCTCGCGCGCCGCCAGGGCACGCTCGAAGACGACCAGCTCGAACTCATGGAGCGCCGCGAGGCCCTCGAAACCGAGCTGAACGAGACCCGCCGGCAGGTCGAGGAGGCCCGCCAGGTCCTCGCCGACGCCGAGGCGGACCGCGGACGCCGACTGGGGGAGATCGACACCGAGACCGCCGAGGCGACCTCCACCCGGGAGGCCCTCGCGATCAACATCCCCGACCGGCTCGTGGAGCTCTACGAGCGCATCCACGCGAAGCAGCCGATCGCCGCCGCCGAACTCGTCGGCCGCCGCTGCGGCTCCTGCCGGATCGAGAAGTCCCCGGCCGACATGATCCCGATCAAGTCCGCGCCGATCGACGAGGTCCTGCGCTGCGAGGAATGCGGCTGCGTCCTCATCAGAACCGAACTCCCGCAATCGAAGCCGAGCACGCTCGCCTCCGAGGACGAACTCAAGAAGTACCAATAGGCGAATACCGCGGCACCAGCGGTAGAGAACGGCGGAGGGGCGAGACGCGCCAGCGTCTCGCCCCTCCGCCGTAACAGTCCATGCCGGACATAACCGAAATGTCCGCCCGGGGGACCCCTTGAGCTAAAACTATCGCCGGGGTATGACGGTTTCGGGCCCGCCGGGTTCCCGCTTCCAGGGGGAACCCGCTCGCGTTCGACCGGTGTCCACGGGCGGACCGTCCGAGCCTCCGCTTTCGAGCGCCCGGATCCCGTCCGCTACTCGCGGCTGAACGCCGCCCAGCGTTCCACCAGTTCGGTCGCCTTGCCCGCTTCGATGGCCTTCGCCGCGAGCTCCAGATTCGCGCCCAGCAGGCCCCGGCGCACCGCCACGTCGTGCAGGTCCACCCCGTCGACCAGGCCCTGACGCGAGGCCAGCGCCGCCGCCGCGTTGATGAGGACCGCGTCGCGCACCGGGCGGTTCCGCCCCGCGAACACGTCCCGCGCGACCTGCGTGTTGAACGCCAGGTCCCCGCCCTTCAGCGCCTCCGGCCCGGCCTTCATCAGGCCGAACTCCTCGATGTCGATGGTGCCCTGCGAGACCCGACCGCCCGAGGCGATCCACTCCGACGTCGTCGCCGACGTCGAGATCTCGTCCAGGCCGTCGTCGCCGCGCACCACGAACACCGACGCGCCGCGGGCCGCGAACACCTGCGCCATCAGCGGCGCCTTCACCGGGTCCGCGCAGCCGATCAGGCCCGCCGCCGGCTGCCCCGGGTTCGTCAGCGGCCCGAGCAGGTTGAACACCGTCGGAATCCCGAGCGCCGCCCGCACCGGACCCGCGTGGCGCATCCCCGGGTGGAACTTCCGCGCGAAGCAGAACCCGATCCCGACCTCGCGCACCGAGGCCTCCACCCGCACGGCCGAGGCCTCAAGGTCCACCCCGAGCGCCTCCAGCAGATCCGCCGATCCCACGGTCGAGGACGCCGAACGGTTGCCGTGCTTGATCACCGGCACGCCCGTCGCGGCGACCACGATCGCCGCCATCGTCGAGATGTTCACCGAGTTCGAGCCGTCGCCGCCCGTCCCGACGATGTCGACCGCGACGCCCAGATCCGACAGGTCCAGGCGGGTCGTCTCGGCGAGCATCCGCCCGGCGATCGCCGCGATCTCCTCGGCCGTCTCGCCCTTCGAGCGCAGCAGCACCGCGAACGCCGCCAACTGCGCCGGATCGGCGTTGCCCGCCATGATCTCGGCCATCGCCCAGTCGGCGCTGGCCTCGTCGAGGTGGTCGCCGCTCGACAAGCGTGCGAGAACGTCAGGCCAGGTCGCACTAGACATAAGGACTCCTGTTAGGGGGAGGTCAGGCGGCGCGCTGCGCCGGTGCCACGCCTTCGGCGCGGTTGACCAGCAAGTCTACTACCGTCTGCCCGGTCGTCACGGGGTTGAGCGGGTGCATCAGCACCGCGTCCGCCCGCGACCACGCCGCCAGCCACCGGTCGGCGGCCCGCGCCACGACGACCGCCAGCGTCGGCGGTTCGTCGAATTCGTCCCGGAGCTGCCGGGCGATTCCGAGGCCCCCCGCGGGCTGGGCCTCGCCGTCCAGCAGCACGAGGTCGATGGCGTACTTGTCGATGAGCGCCACCGCCTCGTCGTACTCGCCGGCGACGGCGTACTCGATCTTCACCCCTTCCACCGGCTCCTCGCCGATAGCCGAGCGCATCTGTTCGATGACCGCGGGTCGATGACTGTAAAGCAGGACAGCGTACTCAGCCGTTGAGGTACTCACGCTTCGCATATTAAACCGGCCACACTGAAATGGGAAGACCGGCGCGGCCGATTCCGCGAACCGGCTCGTTCGCCATGGTCGAACCGCGAATGACCTGGGCACACGAGGCGAGGAGGCCGGGAGCCTACCGCCGGGCGACACGCGCGAAAAACACACCCCATGCGCAGCTCGGGCCCGCCGGACCGTAATAATGTGCCCGTGACTGCCGCCGAAGCAACTATCGACCCCAGCCGAATCCACTCACTGACGCGGCCCAATGTCGTCAGTGTCGGCACCATCGTGTGGTTGAGCAGCGAACTCATGTTCTTTGCGGGCCTGTTCGCGATGTACTTCTCCATCCAGGCCGCCGCGCCCGCGATGTACGAGGAGGGCTACCACCACCTCGAGATCCCCTACGCGCTGGTGTTCACCCTGATCCTCGTGGCCTCCTCGGTCACCTGCCAGCTGGGCGTCTTCGCCGCCGAGCGGGGTGACGTCTACGCGCTGCGGAAGTGGTTCACGATCACGTTCATCATGGGGCTGATCTTCGTCCTCGGCCAGGTCAACGAATACCGCAACCTCGTCCTCGAGGGGCACACGATCGCCTCCGACGGCTACTGGACGATGTTCTATCTGACCACCGGCTTCCACGGCCTGCACGTGACCGGCGGCCTGGTGGCGTTCATCGTCTACCTCATCCGGACGACGATGGGGCGCTTCAACCCCGCCCAGGCCACCGCTTCCATCGTGGTGTCCTACTACTGGCACTTCGTCGACGTGGTCTGGATCGCGCTGTTCGCCGTGATCTACTTCCTTCCGATGGCCCAGTACTGACGAACACCTCGGCCGGTCCCCGGAACCGCACCGGCCCCACGAAGTGAACAGGCCCCGGCCCCGCGCCGGAGCCGCATCAGAGAAATGCGACGGCCGCCCCGCCCGGAGGCGACCGCCGGCCGGGCGAGGACCGAACAGGGCCCCGTCCCGGTCCGAGAGCTAGATAAAGGTGAGGCAACAACCGTGGCTGCATCAGCGAAACGCCGGCGAGGCTGGCGCAAGCGCCTCGGCGCTCTGGCCAGGTTCACCGGCGCACTGGTCATCGTCGGAGGGCTCTACTCGGTGTTCTCCCCGAGCCTGTACGCCCAGGAGCCCGACGCCAACGCGATCGACTCCGAGGCCGTCAAGGGCCAGGAGCTCTACGACACCAGCTGCATCTCCTGCCACGGCGACGACGGCGAGGGCATCGAGGGACGCGGACCGAGCCTCATCGGCGTCGGCTCCGCGGCGGTCGAGTTCCAGGTGAACACCGGTCGCATGCCGATGGCCGCCCAGGGCGCCCAGGCCCCCGAGACCTACCCCTCGTTCACCGAGGAGGAGGCCGAGTGGCTCGGGGCCTACATCGAGTACCTCGGCGGCGGACCCTCCATGCCGGACGACCTCGAGGCGCTCGTCGAGCACGCGGACGTCGGCGAGGGCGGCGAGCTCTACCGCGTCAACTGCTCCTCCTGCCACGGCTACGCCGGCGGCGGCGGCGCCCTCTCCTCGGGCGCGCACGCGCCCTCCCTGGAGGGCGTCTCCGACGAGGAGCTGTACCAGGCGATGCTCACCGGCCCGCAGAACATGCCGGTCTTCGCCGACAACGAACTCACCCCTGAACAGAAGGCGGACATCATCGCCTACGTCCAGTACCTGGTGAACGACGACAAGGACCCGGGCGGGGTGTTCGCCCTCGGCCGGTACGGACCGTCCACCGAAGGGCTGGCCATCTTCCTGGTCGGCATGACTGCGCTCCTGCTGACCACGCTCTGGATTGCAGGTAAATCGTGAGTGCCCACAACGACAGTGCCCACACCGAACCCGAGAGCGTGGACCTGAGCGACCCGAAGCTCAGCCGCTTCGAGGTCTACAAAGAGGGCCTGCGCCGCGACGACATCGAGATCATCCACTACGAGCCGCGCTTCGCGAAGCCGGGGACGAAGGCCGAGAAGCGCATGGAGCGCATCGTCGGCGGCATGTTCCTGTTCTCCGGCCTGTTCGCGACCGCGTTCGTGGCGGCCTTCATCTGGTGGCCGTGGGAGTACGAGGGCGCCGCGACCTGGCGCGACCCGCAGACCTGGTACACCCCGGTCCTCGGCGCCACGCTCGGCCTCTCGCTGCTGCTCTTCGCCGCGGGCGTGCTCACGTGGGCGAAGAAGCTGCTCCCGATCGAGGAGCTGGTCCAGGACCGCCACGACGGCGGCTCCTCCACGGAGGACCGGCGCATCGCCGAGGCCACTGTGGACGGCCTCGTTGAGGACATGGGCCTGCGCCGCCGCCCGTTCCTGGTGAAGGCGGCCCTCCTGGGCGCCGCGCCGCTCGGCCTGGCCGCCGTGGCCCCGCTGGGCGCGCTCCTCAAGGATCCCGGCGACATGCTCACCGTCACCGGTTGGAACGCCGAGAAGTACAACAACGGCGAGCCGATCCGCATGATGATGAGAGACGGCGCACTGGTGCGTCCCGACATGGTCTCGGTCGGCGGGCAGATCACCGTCTACCCCGCGATCGACCACGGCGCGACCAACCAGTTCCCGACCGCGCCGGTCCTGCTGATCCACCTGAGGGAGTCCGACGCGGCGATCCTGCGCGAGAACCTCTACCCGATGTACGACGAAGTGGACGCCCTCTGGGGCAACTTCGTCGCCTACTCGAAGATCTGCACCCACGTCGGCTGCCCGACCAGCCTCTACGAGCAGCAGACCCAGCGTCTGCTGTGCCCGTGCCACCAGTCCCAGTTCAACGTGGTGGACAACGCCGCGCCGATCTTCGGACCGGCGACGCGACACCTGCCCATGCTGCCGATGACGGTCGACGACGAGGGGTTCTTCGTCGCCACGTCGGACTTCCTGGTGCCCCCGGGCCCGGCGTTCTGGAACCGCCCGTCCCTCCCCGAGGAGGATGAGAAGTGAAACGCCGCAAAGGCACGAGTGACAGCCTGCTGACCAAGGCGGGCGGCGAACTCGACGACCGCTTCAAGCTCGCCGGGCCGACCCGGGTCCTGATGAACAAGGTCTTCCCGGACCACTGGTCGTTCCTCCTGGGCGAGATCGCGCTGTTCTCGTTCATCCTGCTGCTCCTGACGGGCACGTTCCTGGCGCTGTTCTTCGAGCCGTCGATGGTCGAGGTCACCTACAACGGCGCGTACGTGCCGCTGCAGGGCGTCGAGATGTCGCAGGCGTACGCGTCCTCGCTCGACATCTCGTTCGAGGTGCGCGGCGGCCTGATCATGCGGCAGATGCACCACTGGGCGACGCTGCTGTTCATGGCGTCGATCCTGGTCCACATGCTGCGGATCTTCTTCACCGGCGCGTTCCGCGCGCCGCGCGAGACGAACTGGATGATCGGCATCCTGCTGTTCTGGGTCGGCTTCTTCGAGGGCTTCTTCGGCTACTCGCTCCCCGACGACGGCCTGTCCGGCACCGGTCTCCGCATCATGGAGGGCATGACTCAGTCGGTGCCGTTCATCGGACCGTGGGCCTCCGCGGCGCTGTTCCGGGGCCAGTTCCCGGGCACCGACGTGATCTCGATGATCTACATCATCCACGTCTTCATCTTCCCGCTGATCCTGCTGGCGCTCATCACGGTCCACGTCGGACTCGTGTTCGCGCAGAAGCACACGCAGTGGCCTGGACCGGGCCGGACCGAGCACAACGTGGTCGGCTACCGGATGTTCCCGAACTACGTGATGAAGCAGGTCGGCTTCATGCTGTTCATCTGGGGCGTGGTCGCCGCGATGGGGGGCCTGTTCCAGATCAACCCGATCTGGCTGTTCGGACCGTACGAGGTGTCGGTCGTGTCGTCGGCCTCGCAGCCCGACTTCTACGTCATGTACCTGGACGGCCTGATCCGCCTGTTCCCGGCGTGGGAGCTGCGGATACCGCCGTACTTCACGCTGCCGGCGGTGTTCTGGCCCGCGATCGCGGGCATGGGTCTCTCCGTCGTGCTGCCGCTGATCTATCCGGCACTGGAGCGGCGGTTCACGAAGGACCGCGGCCACCACAACCTGCTGCAGCGTCCGCGCGACAACCCGGCCCGCACCGGCCTGGGCGTCATGGTCGTGGTCTTCTGGACCATCGGCACGATCTCCGGCGGCAACGACGTGTTCGCCGAGACGTTCGACATCAGCCTGAACGCGATGACCTGGGCCGGCCGCATCGGCATCGTGGTCCTGCCGATCATCGCGTACTACCTGACGTACCGGATCTGCCTCGGGCTCCAGCAGCACGACCGCGAGGTGCTCGCGCACGGCCTGGAGACGGGCATCCTGATGCGCGACCCGGACGGCCGCTTCTACGAGGTGCACCAGCCCCTCGCGGAGCCGGACGAGCACGGACACACCGAGCTGGAGTACAACGGCTGGGTGGTTCCGAAGAAGATGAACCGCGTGGGCGCACTCGAACCCACGGAGAAGGGCTTCTTCAAGCCGATCGAGGAGCCGTCGCAGAACGGCGGCGCCGAACGGCGCGACGAGATCGAGTCCGGCCGCAAGCACTAGCGAGTCGACACGGCGGGGCCGCACCGAACGGTGCGGCCCCGTTTCGCGTCGTGGAGCGGCCGGTCCCGGTCCAGGGCCGCCCGGTCAGTAGCGGTCGACGGTGGTGATGAGCTTGTCCGCGAGCTCGTCCGGGTCGAGCTTCTCCCGGGCGAGGGCGAGGTAGAGCGAATCCAGGTCGGGGAAGCCCAGCGACGACGCCACGCCGTGGAGCGGCTGTTCCCCCGCCAGTCCCCGCCCGCGGGCGATCAGGGAGCGCCACAGGCGGTTCTTTCCGGCCTTCAGTTCGTCCTCGAAGCGCTGCATGGGGATGATCGGGAGTTCGCCGGTGGAGTCGCCGTCGTCGATCGAGGCGAACCAGTCGTTGATGTGCAGCTGCGCCTCGGGGGTCTTGGCGTGTTCGAGCCACTGCTTCGAGGGCCCGTACGGCTGCTCGTTCGTGAGCACCAGCTCGACCGTGTCGCCGTCGCGCAGCGGCCGCGAGAGCGGGGCGATCTCGCCGTTCACGTACGCGGCGATGAGCCGGTGGCCCTTCGCGGGACCCGAGCAGTAGGCGACGTCGACGGGAGTCGACGCCTTCGGCACGGTGAGCTGCCGGCCGTCGCCGGTGAACACCAGGATGTCCTGGTCGGCCAGATCGCAGCGCAGCGAGTCGAGGAACTGGCCGGAGTCGGCCACCTCGTGCTGCCACTCGAGGAGCCGCTGCAGCCACGGCAGCTGGATCTCGACCTGGTCCGGCCCGGAGCGGCGCAGCCCGGCCACGATGCCGACCTCGGCGGTCTCGTGCATCTCCTTGGTGCGGATGAGGAACTCGATCGGGATGCCGCCCGGGCCCGAGACCGCGGTGTGGATCGACTGGTAGAGGTTGAACTTCTTGGCGGCGATGAGGTCGCGGAACTTCCCGCCCACGGGCTTCCAGAGCTTGTGGATCGCCCCCAGCGCGGCGTAGCAGTCGGTGGTGGGGCCGTCGACGACGATCACCAGGCGCGGCGGGTCCGCCGGGCCGGTGCCGGGGTGCTTCTGCATCTCCCGGTAGATCGAGTACGGGTGCCGGGGCCGGTCGTAGAGTGCCGCGGCCACTTTGAACTCGCGGAGGGCCTTGCGGACCTGCGGGACGATGAGGGCGAGCTGGCGCTTGCGGTCGGTGTCGGAGCCGACGTGCTCGCGGATCCGCTGGAAGACCTCCGGTTCGAGGGTCTCCAGGACGATGTCCTCGAGTTCGCGCTTGATGACGTACAGGCCGAGCCGGTCCGCGAGGGGGATGAGGACGTCCCGGGTGGCCTCGGCGATGCGGATCTGGCTGGGTCGCTTCTTGAACTTGATGGTGCGCATGTTGTGCAGCCGGTCGGCCAGCTTGATGACCATGACGCGGATGTCGCGCCCGGCGGTGAGCACCAGTTTGCGGAAGGTCTCGGCCTCGGCCGCGGACCCGAGGTGGATCTTGTCGAGCTTCGTGACGCCGTCGACCATCACGGCGATCTCGTCGCCGAAGTCGCTGCGGAGCGCCTCGAGGGAGTAGCTGGTGTCCTCGACCGTGTCGTGGAGCAGCCCGGCGGCGATCGTCGCGGTGTCGACGCCGAGCTCCGCGAGGATCGTGGAGACGGCGATCGGGTGGGTGATGTAGGGCTCGCCCGAGCGGCGGGCCTGGCCGCGGTGCATCTGCTCGGCGATGCGGTAGGCGCGTCGGACCAGGAGCATGTCGGGCTGGTCGCAGTGCGCACGGTGGGCGGCCTCGAGCTGCGCCACCTTCCCGGCCAGGTCCCAGGGGTCGTCAGGTTTGGCAGTCCGAGTAGCCGAAAGCAATGCGCGCAACATGAAAGCCTCCGATGCCCAAGGTTGACCGCATTCTAGATGTACAACGATTCCTGGAGCGAATCGACACTAGAAGCTGTCGGATTTCGGCGGGGCCGCCGACACGGGCGGATGACACAGCGTACCCGGTCCGGCCGGGTGCTGGAAACCCCAAGCGCCGCAGGGCGATGCGGGACGTCTCACGTCCGATTCGCCGGAAAGGGGCGGTCGCGTCGAACGGCACGCTCGGTGCCGCGGGGACAGCGGAGGGTTCAGGCCCGAGTCCCATCATGTGGTAAGCGTTCGCCGTTCGAGCGGCGCCACGGGGACGGATCGTGGGGCACCGCGCCGTCCCAGCGCTCGGCGCCGTCGAGGCGGCTGGCCCAGGGCTTCTCCACGGTCACCAGCCGCACTTCGGGGCGGCTCAGCCACTCCAGGAGCAGCCGGGTCTCGGCGGCGTGCGCCGCGTCCACGACGTCCGCGACCGGCTCCACCGCGCGGGAGGTCTCGCGCAGCTTCGCGATGTACGGCATCGGATCGGCCCGCGGGGGCGTGCGGACGGCCCCGGCGAGGATCCCGTGGCGGATGACCGCGACCTCCCAGCCGCCGCCCTTGGCGCGGCCGGCCGCGACGATCTCGCCGGCCGCGACGAGGCTCCTGACGCGATGTGTGGCGGCGGCCAGCTGGAGGAACGCGCCGAGTTCGTCGCGCCGCTCGGCTGCCGCCTCGAAGCGCTCGGCCGCGGACAGCTCCGCGAGGCGCTCGGCGACGGCGTCGGCGATCGGGGTCGGGTCGCCGTTCATGGCGTGCGCGGCGCGCTCGGCGATGCGGGCGTACTCCTCGACGGTGACGGTGTGGCGGCACGGCTCGGCGCACCTGCCGATCTCGCCGAGTACGCACGAGGGCGACAACCGCTTGGGGGACAAGCGGGTCCGACACGACCGGATCGGCAGGGCGGCCTCGATCGCGCCGATCGCGGCCTGCGCCTGCGCGCCCGAGGCGGGGCCGAGCCGCGGCGTGCCGGGCGGGGGCGGGTTGCGGGAGATCTGCAGGCGCGGGTACGGCTCCTCGGTGAGGCGCACCCAGCTGCGCCGCTCGGGGAACTTCGCGGCCCGGTTGTACGGCGGCTTGCCGCCGGAGATGAGCCGCAGTTCGGCGACGCCCGCCTCGAGCCGGTGGGCGCATTCGACGACCTCGACGCGTTCGGCCGAGGCGAGCATGTCGCGCAGCCGACGGCGCTGCTCGGCGGCCGAGAAGTAGCTGCGGACGCGCGCGGCGACGTCCACCGAGACGCCGATGTAGAGGGCCCGGTCGTCGGCGTCGCGGAAGATGTACACGCCCGGCGAGTGCGGCAGCCCGTCGGCCAGGTGGCGCTTGCGGCGCTGGAGCTCGGAGGGGATGGCCCGGCAGAACTCGGCGAGCTCGGCGTCGGTGTCGACCCCGTGCCCGGAGGCCCGCTCGATGAGGCCGTGCAGCACGGCGACGGTGGCGCGGGCGTCGTCCAGGGCCCGGTGGTTCGGCGTCACCGGCGACCCGAACAGCCGCGCGAGGGTGCCGAGCCGCCGGTTGGGGACCTCGCTCTTCTCGGTCAGGCGCCGGGCCAGGACCACCGTGTCGATCACCGGCGGCCGAGGCCAGCGCGTGTCGGTCAGTTCGCAGGCGTGGCGCAGGAATCCGATGTCGAAGCCGGCGTTGTGGGCCACGAGCGTCGCCCCGTGCGCGAATTCCAGGAACGCGGGCAGGACCGATTCGATGCCGGGGGCGTCGGCGACCATCTCGTCGGTGATGCCGGTCAGGCGCGTCACCCGCGGGTCGATGGACTCGCCCGGGTTGACGAGGGTGCCGAACTCGCCGATGGTCTCCCCGCCCTTGACCTTGACGGCGCCGATCTCGGTGATCCCGCACGCGTCGGCGGCGAGGCCGGTGGTCTCCAGGTCGACGACGCAGAACGTCACTTCGGACAGCGGGGTGCCCAGGCTGTCGAGGGTCGGCTGGGTGAATCCGGTGTCGTTGGAGAGAGCTCGGCCGCTCTCGGCGCCGCCGCTTCGGTACATGTACGCCACCCTAAGGGCGGCCTGTGACAGACCGGTCCCTGCGGCCGTTCGAACGTCGCGGACGCCGCAGTGCGCCGCGGACGCGGTCGGCGGTGCGCGCCGAGCGGCGGGCGAGGCGGGCGCTCTGCTCGGCCTGGCCGGCCGAGAGCTTCGCCAGGAGCGAGGCGGGCCAGAACACGGCCCGGTACTTCTGGCGCGGCTCGGCGCACTTGGCGAGTTCGGCGTGGAGGTCTTTGACGGCGTCGGCGAGGCCGGTCGCGTCGGCGCCCTTGGGGGAGTAGCGGTAGCGGGACATCGCGGAGCCGAGCGTGGCCGCGGCCTCGCGACCTCCCGGGGCGGCCTGCGCGAGGACGCCGGCGGCCTGTCGCGGCGTGAGCGACTCGGCAAGGGCCACACCGTAGTCGTGGGCGAGGTCGATCGCCTCGTCCCAGGCGGTCTGGGCGGTGAGCCGTTTCGGATCGAGCCGGGAGCGGCGCACGGCCCCGCGCCACAGGGCGGGGACGAACGGCACGGCCGCGAGCAGCAGCAGCGCGAGCCAGGCGGGGTCGAACCCGAAGGCGCCGTCCTCTTCGGATTGCGCGGCGGGGTCGTCCGCGGGCTCACCCTCGGCGAGGGCCTCGGACGGGTCCTCCGCGGCGCCGGCGGACGGCGTCTCGGAGCCGGGGGTCGGTTCGGCGCTGATCCCCGCGTCCGCGGTCGGGTCGTCGGCGGGCGCGGTCGGCTCGGTCGCCCACGGGAAGGTCACCGAGCCGGGCACGCCCATCGACGGGGTCGGGTCGTACGTGACCCACCCGGGTCCTTCGTAGTACACCTCGACCCACGCGTGGTAGTCGTGGCTGGTGAGCACCCATTCGGTGCCGTCCCGCTCGCCTTGGGACATGCCGATGACCACGCGCGCGGCCACGTCGGCGTCGCGCAGCATCCACGCCATCGCGGCCGCGTACTGCTGGCAGTAGCCCTGCTTGGTCTCCAGGAAGTCCAGGATGGCCTCGTCGTTGCCCGCGTCGCCGGTCTCCAGCGAGTACCGGAAGCCGTTGCTCACCGACAGGAAGTCGAGGGCCGCCAGGACCTTCTCGTGGACGGTGCCCTCGCCGATCTCGCGGTCGACGATCTCGCTCAGCTGGGGCAGGTCCGGGTGGGCGGTGTTGGCCTCCCACCGGGGGTCCTCGACGTCCATGCCGCCCGCGCTCGCGAGCGTCTCGGCGTCGAACGCCGGATCGACGTAGTTCAGCGTGTACGCGTCGACCTCGCCCATGTCGGCGTCGTCGCCGACGATGACGCCGGTGTCGGCGTCGATCGCCCAGTCTCCTTCGATGTCGAGGCTCACCGGGGTCCCGTAGACGGGCACCACGGGCGCTTCCAGCTGCAGGTTCTCGATCTGGGCCTCGTAGATCTGGGCGTCCTCGGGCATGTCGAGCGCGTCGATCGAGTCGCCGGCTGCGTACTCGTTGGGTTCGAAGCCGCCGTTGTTCAGCTCGTCGAGCACGTGCATGCGCAGGTAACGGGGGTTCGGGTCGTCGGTGGTGACGCGGAGGACCTCGACCTCCTCGGGCCGGTGCAGCGACCCGGACAGCTGCGCCCAGGGGTTCACGTCGCCCAGTCCGGCGTCGCCGCCGCCTTCGAAGTCCTGGGCGACCCGGTCGAGGAACCCGGACGTGTTCGTCGGGATCACCGCCAGCGCCACCAGGGTCGTGACGATGAAGCCGGCCGCCGACCAGCGGGCGGTGCGCGCCATCGGCGAGGGGAACCGCTGGCCCACGAGCTGCCCGGTGCCGGTGAAGCGGTGTCCGAACGCCGAGACCCGCCGCAGGTTGTCGTCGGCGAGGATCCACAGGTAGGCCACGGCCGGGAGGATGAACCAGAACCACGCCGTCGCGTCGGGGGCGACCGAGACGGGGACCAGGTACATCGTCAGGAGCGTCAGGCCCGCCAGGGCCGGGGTGCGCAGCCCGACGACGAACATGTCGTGGAGGATCGCGACCATGCCGACCCCCAGCAGGGTCAGGAACAGGATGCCGCCCTCGGGGTCGACCGGCGGCACCTGGGTGATGATCGCGGCGACGCCCTGGGCGGCGAGGTCGGCCCAGTGCTCGAACGTGCCGGGCGTGGGGATGATCAGCAGCAGGCCCGTGCCGCCGCCGAAGCCCGCCGTGAGGACCACGACGAGGCCCCCGGCCATCGCGAGCGTCTGCAGGCCCTGCCCGCGCCCGGCCGCGCGCATGAGCGAACCGGTCACCGCGACGACGGTGATCGTCAGCAGCACCGGGAACGTCCATCCCAGGCCCTCGAAGACGCCGATGAGCGGCGTGAGGGTCAGGGCCAGGGTGCAGGCCGCGACCACGGTCGCGTGCCGCTGTCCGCTCATCACCATTCACCTAACTGTCGGTCGTCTGCAGCGATCGGGGAACGCTGTCAGCGGGTGGTCATCCGAGTGTCCTCCATGAGCCCAGGCGGGTCCACACCCGGCGCAGCTCGGTCCCGGCGACCACCGGGACCACCTGCCAGCCCGCGCTCGACAGCGTCGACACGGCCTCCCGGTGCTGCTCGGCGAACGCCTGCTCGCGCGGGTCGACCCGGGACGAGTCCGCCCTCGGGATCCACCGCACCGGGTCCACCACCAGCGCCGTGCAGTGCCCGCCGCGCCGCGCCAGCCGCCCGAGCGTGGCGGCGTCCTCGGCCGTCAGATGCCCCAGGAGCGCGACGATCCCCGACACCGAGCGCGCCCGCTGGGCCTTCTCGACCATGTGCGCGATCGGCGCGTCGGGGGCCGCGGCCACGGTCGCGAGATACCGCATCGCCTCGCCGTAATCGCCTCGGCGGCATTCGAAGTCGCGGTGCGCGGTGATCAGCCATGGGTCGATGCCGTCGCTCGCGAGCCGCACCGTCGCCGACGCGGCCGCGTCCACCATCCACTCGAAGCTCGACAGCTCCCCGCGGTGCGCGCCGCGCCGCACGTCCAGCAGGACCGCGGCGTTGTTCTCCCACGGCTGCTCCTCGCGGCGCACCATGAGCTGCCCGCGGTGCGCGCTGGCCTTCCAGTGGACGCGCCGCATGTCGTCGCCGTGGCGGTACTCGCGCACGGCGATGTCGTCGTTGCCGGTGATGGCGACGGCCTGCGCCGCCGACTCCCCGGAGGACATCCCCGCGCCGCCCGGCAGCAGGAGGCTGCGCAGCGGCTGGATCCGGGGGGTCACGATGAGCTCGGTGGTGATCGGGAACTCCTGCACCGACACCGCCAGCCCGAACGGGTCCGACGTGCGCACCGTCAAGGGCCCCAGCTCGTACGCGCCGCGCGTCCCGGGGGTGATCGTGTAGTTCACGACGCTGCGCGCGCCCGGTGCGAGCCGCTCCAGGACCAGCCGCGGCCGGTTCCCGAGCCGGTAGGGGATGCGGTCCTCGAGCATGAGCGCCGGCGGGCGGCCCCGGCCGATGTTCTGGATGCCGAGGCGCACCTGCGTGGACTGCCCGGCCTCGACCTGCGGCGGGTTGAGCACCCGGTTCGACTCCAGCGCGGGCCGCGTCCACCGCAGCATGACGAGCCCGCCCAAGGGCGCGATCAGCGCCAGGAGCGCGGCGCGCAGCAGGTCGCCCTCACCGACCAGGAGGGCGATGATGCCGACCACCACGCTCACCGCCAGCAGCGTCTTGCCGCGCCCGGTGAGCTCCACGGCCTAGTACCTCCCCGGGTGGGACACCACCGGGACGTGCCTGAGGATGTCGGAGACGATCGCCTTCGTGTCGCCCCCGCCCATCGTCGTCTCCGTCGTGGGGATGAGCCGGTGCGCGAGCACCGGGACGGCCAGCTGCTGGACGTCGTCCGGCAGCGCGAAGTCGCGTCCGTCCATCGCCGCGAGCACCTGCGTGCACCGCAGCAGCTGCAGCGTGGCGCGCGGGCTCGCCCCGAGGCGGACCTGCGCGTTCGAGCGGGTCGCGGCCACCAGGTCGACGACGTAGCGCTTGAGCTCGGGCGCCAGGTGCACGGCGCGGGCGGCGGCGATCATCCGCACGATCATCTCCGCGTCCGCCACCGGCCGCAGCGCGTCCAGCGGGTTGTACTCCTCGCGCCGGTCCAGCAGCGCCAGCTCGGCGTTGACGTCCGGGTAGCCGATCGCCAGGCGCGCCGCGAAGCGGTCGCGCTGGGCCTCGGGCAGCGGGTAGGTGCCCTCCATCTCCACCGGGTTCTGGGTGGCGATGACCATGAACGGGCCGCGCAGCTTGTACGTGTTCCCGTCGACGGTGACCTGCCGCTCCTCCATGCACTCCAGGAGCGCGGCCTGCGTCTTGGGGCTGGCGCGGTTGATCTCGTCGCCGAGGATGAGGTTGCCGAAGATCGCGCCGGGCTTGAACACGAAGTCGCGCTTCTCGGGGTCGAAGATGCTCACGCCCGTCACGTCCGAGGGCAGCAGGTCGGGGGTGAACTGGATGCGCCGCACCGAGCAGTCCACCGAGCGCGCGAGCGCCTTCGCCAGCTGCGTCTTGCCGACCCCGGGCACGTCCTCCAGCAGCAGATGGCCCTCGGCCAGCATGACCGCCAGCGCGAGCCTGATCGTGTGGGACTTGCCCTCGATCACCCACTCGACGTTCGTCAAGATGGCCTCGACGGTGGCCTTGAACTCCTGCGGGGAGAGCGGCGCCGGACCCTGCTGCTGCACTGGGGACGACTCGAAGGTCAATGGTCCTCCCGGGGACGTGGGTGAGGTTGTGGCGGTCTGCGCCGCGGAACATCGGGCCGTGGAACGATGCGCACGTTACGGTCGCTTGTCCGCCATCGTACTCGGGCGCGCCCAGCGCGCACGTCCCGCGCTGCCGCGGCCGCGTTCGGCTACACTGGGGGCATGTCTCGGCGATTCGGGCTTCTTATGTAGCCGTGCCAGGTGGACCCCGGCACGGCAACCCCAGCGTGTCTGGGGTTTTTTGCTGTCTAGGGTCAGTACCCGGCGCCGGCCGACCCAACCCGCCGCTTCCGATACACCGCCGCTAGGACCACAGGACGAGCCATGAGCGAACCCGCACACCGTTACGACGCCGCACTGGCGAACGAGATCGAACCGCGCTGGCAGGAGCGCTGGGAGGCCGAGCAGACCTTCCGCGCCCCCAACCCGGCCGGCGTCCTCGCCGAACCCGGCCACCCGCGGTCCGGCGCGCCCAAGAAGTTCGTGATGGACATGTTCCCCTACCCGTCGGGGGCGGGCCTGCACGTGGGCCACCCGCTGGGCTACATCGCCACCGACGCGTACTCGCGGTACCTGCGCATGGCCGGGTACAACGTGCTGCACCCGATGGGCTACGACGCGTTCGGCCTGCCGACCGAGCAGTACGCGATCGCCACGGGGCGCCAGCCCGCCGAGATCACCGCCGAGAACATCGACCGGTACCGGGCGCAGCTGAAGCGCCTGGGCATGGGCTACGACACGCGCCGCGAGTTCGCGACCACCGACCCGGACTACTTCAAGTGGACGCAGTGGATCTTCCTGCAGGTCTTCAACTCCTACTACGACACCGAAGCCGACCGGGCCCGCCCGATCGAGGTGCTGATCGGCGAGTTCGAGTCCGGTGCGCGGCCCACGCCGGACGGGCGGGCCTGGTCGGAGCTGAGCGCCGTCGAGCGCCGCCGCATCGTCGACGGCCACCGCCTGGCGTACGTCACCGAGGCGCCCGTGAACTGGTGCCCCGGCCTGGGGACCGTGCTGTCCAATGAGGAGGTAACCGCGGAGGGCCGCTCCGAGCGCGGCAACTTCCCGGTCTACACGCGCACCCTGAAGCAGTGGATGATGCGCATCACCGCCTACGCCGACCGGCTGCTGTCCGACCTGGACGACCTGGACTGGTCCGACTCGCTGAAGTCGATGCAGCGCAACTGGATCGGCAAGTCCACCGGTGCGTATGCGGACTTCGCGACGTACGCGGGGGACCTGCGCGTGTTCACCACCCGCCCCGACACGCTGTTCGGCGCGACCTACATGGTCCTGGCCCCCGAGCACGAGCTGGTCGACGCCCTGACCGCCGAGACCTGGCCCGCGGGCGTCCCCGCGGCCTGGACCGGCGGGCACGACACCCCGGCCGCCGCCGTCGCGGCCTACCGCGCGCAGGCCGCCGCCAAGACCGACGTCGAGCGCCAGGCCGACGCCAAGGTGAAGACCGGCGTCTTCACCGGCGGCTACGCCGCCAACCCGGTCAACGGCGAGCAGATCCCGGTCTTCATCGCCGACTACGTGCTGGCCGGGTACGGCACCGGCGCGATCATGGCCGTCCCCGCCCACGACGAGCGCGACTTCGCGTTCGCCAGGGCCTTCGACATCCCGATCCGCCAGGTCGTCTCGGGCGGCGAGGAGTGGGACGGCGAGGCCGCCTACACCGACAACGTCAACGGCGTCCTGGTCAACTCCGACTTCCTGAACGGACTGAAGGTCCCCGAGGCGAAGGAGCGCATCGCCGCCTGGCTGGTCGAGCACCGCCGCGGCGAGGCCGCCACCACCTTCCGCCTGCGCGACTGGCTGTTCAGCCGCCAGCGCTACTGGGGCGAGCCCTTCCCGATCGTCTACGACGAGACCGGCCTGCCCGTCGCCCTGACGGAGGACCACCTGCCGGTCGAACTGCCGCACATGGACGACTTCTCGCCCAAGACCTTCGACCCCGAGGACGCCGACACCGCGCCCGAGCCGCCCCTGGGCCGCGCCAAGGACTGGGTCGAGGTCGAACTGGACCTGGGCGACGGACCCAAGACGTACACGCGCGAGCTGAACACCATGCCCAACTGGGCCGGGTCCTCCTGGTACGAGCTGCGCTACACCGACCCGCAGGCCGCCGACAGGCCGGCCGACCCGGCGAACGAGTCCTACTGGCTGGGCCCGCAGGACGCCCAGGACGTCGGCGGCGTCGACCTGTACATCGGCGGCGTCGAACACGCCGTCCTGCACCTGCTGTACGCCCGCTTCTGGCAGAAGGTCCTGTTCGACCTGGGGCACGTCTCCAGCCGCGAGCCCTTCCGCCGCCTGTTCAACCAGGGCTACATCTCTGCCTACGCGTACACCGACGCCCGCGGCGTGTACGTCCCCGCCGACGAGGTCACCGAGCGGGACGGCGAGTACTACTACGAGGGCGAGAAGGTCAGCCGCGAGTACGGCAAGATCGGCAAGTCCTTGAAGAACGTCGTCACCCCCGACGGCGTCTGCGCCGAGTACGGGGCCGACACCTTCCGCGTCTACGAGATGTCGATGGGTCCCCTGGCCGACTCCAAGCCGTGGGAGACCCGCGCCATCGTCGGCTCGCAGCGGTTCCTGCAACGCCTGTGGCGCAACGTCGTCGACGAGGAGACCGGCGAGGTCACCGTCACCGACGACGCGCCCGCCGAGGCGACCCTGCGCGAACTGCACAAGACCATCGCGGGCGTCCGCGAGGACTACGAGCAGCTGCGCATGAACACCGCCGTCGCCAAGCTGATCACCCTGAACAACCACCTGACCGGCCTGGACGCGGTCCCGCGCGAGGCGGCCGAGGCCCTGGTGCTCATGGTCGCCCCGGTCGCCCCGCACATCGCCGAGGAGCTGTGGGCCCGCCTGGGCCACGAGGGCGGCATCGCCTACGCCGACTTCCCGGTCGTCGACGAGCGGTACCTGGTCGAGGACACGCTGACCTACCCGGTGCAGATCAACGGGAAGGTCCGCGGCCGCATCGAGGTGAGCGCCGACGCCGACGAGGCGACGGTGCGGGCCGCCGCGCTGGCCGAGGAGAAGGTCGCAGCGAACCTGGCCGGCAAGGACGTCAAGAAGGTCATCGTGGTCGCCGGGAAACTGGTCTCCATCGTCGCCAAGTAGCCGACTGCGGCGGGGCGCGGGCCGTCAGGTCCGCGCCCCGCGGTCTCGGCGCCGGCACCAGGCGGCGGCGCCGGCGGAGCAGAGCAGTCCGATGACCGCGGCGAAGAGGCCGAGGACGGCGATACCGGTGGGGGCGGCAACCTCTGCCAGGAGAGGAATCGTGCCGAGGATCCCGACCCCGCCGACGGCGATGCCGGTGACGCGGCCCCAGAACCGGTGCTTGAGGACACCGAACCAGGCGAGTGCGGTGGCGGCGGCGTACAGCGTGTAGAGGATCGCGCCGAGCAGCGGGTGCACGGGGCCGGATGCCGACTCGAGAGGCCTGGCGGCCGCCGACCAGTACTCGACGGTGGGGTCGAACAGGATCATCGCCACCAACGCCAGCAACGCCAGTGCGAAGACGACGGCCAGCGGCGCGGGTTCGCGCCGTGTCTCGGTTTCGCGGGGTTCCATGCCGGCACGCTAGGCACGTCGGCCCGGGAGGGGTCCCGATGCGCCGGGCGGGCGCCGCCCCGCCGGGCGGCGGTCGGGTCCGCTGCCGCTCAGTATTGACCATCTTCTATGGGTTCGCTACGCTGTCCCCACCCGTTGGGAGCGCTCCGCTCCTGCGGACCCATCGTTCGGCACAGCCACGTTCCCTCACGCGCGGCACCACCATGAGGAGCTATACGTGCTGCTTACCCGTCAACGGCGCCGAGCCGTGATCGCGGGGGTCGTCACCGTTGCGACCGCCGCGCTCGGCCTCGGCCTCTCCACCCAGTTCGCCAGCGCCCAGACGACCCTCCGCGGCGCCGCCGACGACATCGGCATCGACATCGGCGTCGCCGTCAACGACAGCCTGCTGCAGAACAACCAGGCCTACCGCGAGCTGGTCGCCCGCGAGTTCAACTCGGTGACCGCCGAGAACGTCATGAAGATGGAATCCGTCCAGCCCAGCCAGGGGCAGTTCAACTTCGCGCCGGGCGACCGGCTGGTGAACTTCGCGCAGCAGAACGACATGTCCGTCTACGGCCACACCCTGGTCTGGCACAGCCAGAGCCCGGACTGGGTCGAGAACCTCTCCGGCACCGCGCTGCGGCAGGCGATGGAGAACCACATCACGACCACGATGAACCACTGGGAGGGCGACATCTTCGCCTGGGACGTGGTCAACGAGGTCGTCGGCGACAACAACGGCCAGCTGCGCGACTCGTTCTGGCTGCAGGGCATGGGCGAGAACTACATCCGGTGGGCCTTCGAGGCCGCACGGGCGGCCGACCCGAACGCCGACCTGTACATGAACGACTACTCGATCGACGGCGTCAACGCCAAGTCCGACCGGTACTACCAGATCGCGCAGGACCTGGTCGCCCGAGACCTGCTCGACGGGATGGGCTTCCAGGCCCACCTGATCCTGGGCCAGGTGCCCGGCACCATGGAGCAGAACCTCCAGCGCTTCGCCGACCTCGGTCTGAAGGTCCGCATCACCGAGCTCGACGTCCGCATCCAGATGCCCGCCTCGCAGCAGGAGCTGGAGCAGCAGGCCCAGGACTTCCAGCGCGTGGTCGAGATCTGCACGAACATCGCCGACTGCTCGGGCGTCACCGTCTGGGGCGTGCGGGACGGCGACTCGTGGGTCCCGGACGTCTTCGAGGGCTACGGCGCGCCGCTGCTGTTCAACGACAACAACCAGCCCAAGCCCGCCTACCACGCGGTCCTGGAGGCGCTGGGCGGCGACGGCGGCCCGACCACCCCGCCCACTTCGGACCCGGTGACCACCACCCCGCCGCCCACCGGCTCGGGCTGCACCGCGACCCTGACGGTCCAGAGCCCCTGGAACACCGGCGCGACCTACGCGGGCACGGTGAAGGCCAACCAGAGCCTGAGCGGATGGACGGTGACCTGGACCTGGCCGGGCTCGGAGCGGATCTCCAACGCCTGGAGCATCCAGGGGACCCTCTCGGGGGCCACGGTGACCGCCTCGAACGTCGGCTACAACGGCACGCTGTCCGCGGGCCAGTCCACCTCGTTCGGGTTCAACATCACCAAGCCCGACGGCTCGACCGCATCGGTGCCCACGGTGACCTGCACCCCTGCCTGACCGCTCGCTTCGCACAGAAGGCCGGGGCCGGGACGCTCGACAGCGTCCCGGCCCCGGCCGCGAACTCTCGGGCCCGCCCTCGGCGGTCAGCCCAGTTCGGCCTGGAACATCCAGCTCTGCTTCTCCAGCTCGGCGGTGATGCCGATGAGGAGGTCCTGGGTGACCGGGTCGGACGAATCGGTGACCTCGATGCGCTCGCGCATGTTGGCGATGATCGCGCCGTAGGCCTCGATGAACAGCGAGATCGCCTCGGTGTCGCTGATCTGGCCGTCGTGGATGCGCGGGACCGAGGAGTTCTCGGCCACGGTGCTCGCGCGCCCGTCGGCGCTCACGCCGATGGCGATGGCGCGCTCGGCGACCAGGTCGGCGCTGGCGCGCGCCCACGTCACGATCTCGTCGAGCTGCAGGTGCAGCGAGCGGAAGTTCTTGCCGTAGACGTTCCAGTGCGCCTGCTTGCCGACGAGCGACAGGTCGATGAGGTCGACCAGCGCGCCCTGGAGGGCCTTGGCAGTGGTCTCGCGGTGTTCGTCGGAAAGGCTGGAGCGAACGGTCGTCATCTCGGTACCTCGCATTGCTTCTCGCTTGGCAGTGGCTCGGGCGGTTCCACGGGTCAGAGTATCCGTCCGGCGCTCGCTTAGTCCCCGATACGGGGATGGTCCGCGCCACGTCGCGCCCCCGGCATCGTCTCGTCGCCCCCGGTCGCAATTTGTTGGATTAGTCGATAAACTAATGAGCGTCGTGCCGCCCCGCGGCCGCGCGCCGTCGTCCGAATCCTTGACAGGCAGGAGCCTCGAATGCCTTATCGCCCGCCGCTGGTCGCCCGCGAGTTCTTCGTCGCCGACCCTCCGGAGCTGCCCCAGCGCGCCAACGGCGAGCAGGGGCTCTCGGCCGTCACGAGCGCCGAGGTCGCCGAGACCGGTCCCGGCTCCGTGCTGCTGAAGGCCGTCACGAGCGCGGGGGAGGAGCTGTACGTCGGCCTCGCCGCCGTCGCCGAGGGCGTCGTGCGCGCCCGCCTGTCGGCCGACCCGGCCGCCCGCCCGGCCGCCGAGCAGATCATCGAGATGGTCCACGCCGGCGCCTACGAGGCCGCCAAGGTCTCGGTCGAAGACGGCACCGTGGTCGTCGACGCCGGCTCCGTCCGCGCCGTCGCCACCCTCGACTCCTGGTCCCTGCGCTACACCGACGCCGACGGGAAGACCCTCGTCGCCCAGAACCCCGGCGAAGTGGACATCTCCGGCCGCCTGCGCACCCTCCCGTTCGGACGCTCGCTCGTCGACGGCCAGCCGGTCGCGTTCCACGAGTCCTTCACCTGCGCCCCCGACGAGGCCTTCGCGGGCTTCGGCGAGCGCTTCGCGCCCCTGAACGCGCGCGGCCAGCGCCCGCTCATGTGGAACTTCGACGCGTTCGGCTCGGAATCCATCCGCGCCTACAAGAACGTCCCGATCTACGTCTCCGACCGCGGCTACGGCGTCCTCGTCAACTCCGGCGCGCCCGTCGAGTTCGACATGGCCCAGCAGACCCACGCGGCCGTCGAGATCATCGTGCCCGACCGCGCGCTCGAGTACTTCGTCATGGGCGGCACGCCCGTCGAGGTCCTCGACAAGTTCGACGGCCTCACCTCCCGCCCGGTGCTGCCCCCGAAGTGGGCCTTCGGCACCTGGATCTCCTCCGGCTTCTTCGTGGACACCGAAGAGCGGGTCATGGACCGGGCCAAGAAGATCCGCGAGCGGGGCATCCCCTGCGACGTGCTGCACCTCGACACGTTCTGGCAGCACGAGCCGCACTGGTCGGACATGCAGTGGGACCGGGAGAACTTCCCCGAGCCCGAGCGGATGCTCGCCGAGCTCACCGAGCAGGGCTTCAAGGTCTGCCTCTGGATGAACTCCTACATCTCCCACAAGTCCCCGGTCTTCGCCGAGGGAGACGAGCGCGGCTACTTTCTCAAGAACGCCAAGGGCGAGACCTACGTGGCCGACGTCTGGCACGGCTCGCACCAGGCCAGCGGCATCGTCGACTTCACCAACCCGGACGCGGTCGCGTGGTGGAAGGACCTGCTGCGCGGGCCCCTCCAGGCCGGCGCGGCCCTCTACAAGACCGACTTCGCCGAGGGCGTCCCCGCCGACGCGGTGGCGCACAACGGCATGACCGGCACCGAGCTGCACAACGTCTACACGCTGCTCTACAACGACGCGGTGTGCGAGGTGACCCGCGAGGTCCACGGCTACGAGTTCGTCTGGGCCCGTTCATCGTTCCTCGGCGGCCAGCGCCACTCCGCGCAGTGGTCCGGCGACGTCCAGACCACCTGGGCCGGCCTCGGCGGCACCATCCGCGGCGGCCTCTCGCACGGCCTGTCGGGCGTCCCGTTCTGGTCGCACGACACCGGCGGCTTCAACGGCACGCCCACCGACGACCTCTACATCCGCTGGGCCCAGTTCGGCGCGCTCTCGCCGCTGCTGCGCTACCACGGCACCACCACCCGCGAGCTGTGGGAGTTCTCCGAGGAGGCCGAGCGCCTCGCGGTCGAGTCCCTCAAGCTGCGGTACTCGCTGATGCCCTACCTCTACTCCGCGGCCGTCAGGGCCTCGCGCACCGGCGAGCCGGTCCTGCGCGCGCTCAACGTGGACGACCCCGCGGACCCGGTCGCGTGGAGCGCCGACCAGGAGTACCGCCTCGGCACCGACCTGCTCGTGGCCCCGGTCAACGACCCGTCGGGCGAGCGCAAGGTCTACCTGCCCCAGGGCCGCTGGATCGACTTCTGGACCAAGGAGGTCCACGAGGGCGGGCGCTACATCGACACGAAGCACGGCCTGGAGACCTTCCCGGTGTTCGTGCGCTACGGCGCGGTCCTCCCGCGCGTCGAACCCGGCCTCCAGATCGGCGACGGCCCCTTCGAGGGCATCACCCTCGAAGTCTGGGGCGCGCCGGACCGCGGCATCACCGTCTCGGACGTCGACGGCGACACCACCGTCGATCTCGAAACAGTTTCAGAAACTGTTGTGACCCTGGTTTCGACCGGCCCGGCCGACATCGCTAATGTGAGCATCGTCGATGTTGCAGGCAAGCCCGCGAGGGTCGAGCTGGAGCGTAAATAGATGAGTTTGGTAGCCGGAGTCGACTCCTCCACCCAGTCAACGAAAGTCCTCTTGGTCGAGTCCGAGACGGGCGAGATCGTCGACTCCGGTCGCGCCTCTCACCCGGACGGGACCGAGTGCCCGCCCGAAGCGTGGTGGGAGGCGCTCCAAGAAGCCGGCAAGGGCCTCTTGGAACGCGCCGAGGCCGTGGCCGTCGCCGGGCAGCAGCACGGCATGGTCGCCCTCGACGCGGACGACCGCGTCGTGCGCCCCGCCCTGCTGTGGAACGACACCCGCTCGGCCCCCCAGGCCGAGCGGCTCACCGCCGAGCACGGCGGCCCCGAAGCCTGGGCCGCCGACACCGGCCTGGTCCTCGCGGCCTCCTTCACCGCCACCAAACTGGCATGGCTCGCCGAGCACGAGCCCGAGAACGCCGCCAAAACGGTTTCGGTCATGCTGCCGCACGACTGGCTCACGATGAGACTCCGCGGCGTCACCGCCGCCGACGCCACCACCGACCGCTCGGACGCCTCCGGCACCGGCTACTGGTCGCCCTCCGCGGGCGACTACGTCACGGACCGGCTCGTCCAGGCCTTCGGCCGCGAACTCGCGCTCCCGCGCGTGGCCGCCCCGAACGAGATCGTCGGCCGCACCCCCTGGGGCGCGGCCGTCGCACCCGGCACCGGCGACAACGCCGGGGCCGCGCTCGGGCTCGGCCTCGGCACCGGCGACGTCGTGGTCTCCCTCGGCACCTCGGGCACCGTCTTCGGCGTCTCCGACGGCCCCGCCGCCGACCCCTCAGGGCTCGTGGCCGGGTTCGCCGACGCCACCGGCCGGTTCCTGCCGCTGGTGTGCACGCTGAACGCCGCCCGCGTCCTCGACACGTTCCGCGCCCTCCTCGGCGTGGACCACGCCGAGTTCGACGCGCTCGCGCTCGAAGCCGCGCCCGGCGCCGGCGGCCTCACCCTCCTGCCGTACCTCGACGGCGAGCGGACCCCCAACCGCCCCAACGCGACCGGCGTCATCTCGGGCCTGACCACCGGCGCGACCCGCGCCGACCTCGCCCGCGCCGCCGTCGAAGGGATGCTCTCGGCCCAGGCCGACGGGCTGACCGCCCTCGCCTCGCAGGGCCTCCAAGCGCAGCGGGTCCTCCTGATCGGCGGCGCGTCCGCCTCCGAAGCCGTCCGCCGCATCGCGCCCAGCGTGTTCGGCGTCGACGTGGAGGTCCCGCCCACGGCCGAATACGTGGCCCTCGGCGCCGCCAAGCAGGCGGCCTGGGCCCTCTCGGGCTCCGAGAACCCGCCGCAGTGGCACGTGGGCGAGACGGCGCGGCTGTCCGGCTCCGCCGCCACCGCCGTGTCCGAGCAGTACGCGACGCTCAGGGACGAGACCTCGTCCTGGGCTTCTCATCAATGAGTAAAGGACTGATC
>NZ_JAJFAX010000012.1 GCF_019710475.1 Glycomyces sp. TRM65418
TCCGCTTCCACTCGTCGCTGTGGGCGACGTCGAGCAGATGCTCGTCCGCGGTGACGCGGCGCTTCAGGGTCATGATTCCTCCACATAGGCTCGCAGCGCGTCCGCGCAGGCGCGGATGCGCGGGATCTCGACGCGTTCGTCCTGCTTGTGGGCGAGGTTCGGGTCGCCCGGCCCGAAGTTCACCGCAGGGATACCCAGAGTGGCGAATCGTGCCACATCGGTCCAGCCGAGCTTGGCGCGGAACTCGCCGCCCGCGGCCGCGACGAAGTCGGCCGCTTCCGGCCGGTCCAGGCCCGGCCGGCACGACGGCGCGGAGTCGGTGATCGCGAGGTCGTAGCCTGCGAAGACCTCGCGCAGGTGCGCTTCGGCGGCGGCCTCGTCGCGGTCGGGCGCGAAGCGGAAGTTCACCTCGACCCAGCATTCGTCGGGGATGACGTTCCCGGCGACGCCGCCGCCGATGAAGACCGCGTTCAGCCCCTCGCGGTAGGCGCAGCCGTCGACCTCGACCTCCCGGGCCCGGTACGCGTTCAGGCGCTCCAGGACGGGCGCGATCCGGTGGATCGCGTTCTCGCCCTTCCAGGACCGCGCCGAGTGGGCCCGCTTGCCGCGGGTGCTCACGCGCGCCCGCATGGTGCCCTGGCATCCGGCCTCGACCAGGCCGTACGTCGGCTCCAGGAGGATCGCGAAGTCGGCCGCGAGCAGTTCGGGCCGCGTCCGCGAGAGCTTGTTGAGCCCGTTGTGCTCGGCCTCGATCTCCTCGCAGTCGTAGAACGCGAAGCTCAGGTCGAACTTCGGGTCCGCGACGGTGGCCGCGATCCACAGCGCCAGCGCGGTGCCGGACTTCATGTCGGCGGTGCCCAGCCCCCACAGGACGTCGCCGTCGAGGCGGGTGGGGAAGTTGCCGTTGACCGGGACGGTGTCGAGGTGCCCGGCGAGCATGACGCGCCGCTCGCGTCCCAGGTCGGTGCGGGCGACGAGGGTGTTCCCGATGCGCTCGGTCGTCAGGTGGTCCAGGCGCTTGAGGGCCGTCTCGACCTCGTCGCAGATCTCCGCCTCGTGCCAGGAGACCGACTGGATGTCGCACAGGGCCCTGGTCAGCGCGACCGGGTCGGCGAGGACTGCCTCACTCAGAACTGTCACATCCGCAGACGATACCCGGCGCGTGGATAGGCTTTTCGCATGAGTGATTTCCTGACTGACGGAGCATGGGGCGTCGGCGTGGCCACGGTCGCCGCCGACGGCACGGTCCTCGACGTGTGGTTCACCCGCCTGGGCCTCGGCGAGGCCCCGAGCGGGGTCGACGCGCCCGAGGTCGACCGGGTCAACCCGACCGGGACCACCTCGAAGGGCGTGTCGATCGTCGTCAAGTCCCTCGCGGACGAGCCGGTCGACACCGCGGACGTCTACCTGCGCCTGCACCTGCTCTCGCACCGCTTCGTCATCCCGCATTCGGTCAACCTCTCCGGCATCTTCGGCCTCCTGCCGAACAACGCCTGGACCAACTTCGGCCCGGTCCCGGCCGACGCCGTGAACGACGCCCGCCTGCGCCTTCGCGGCGAGGGCCGCATGCTCGAAGTGAAGTCCCTCGACAAGTTCCCGCCGATGGCCGACTACGTGACCCCGCCGGGCGTGCGGATCGCCGACGCCTCCCGGGTCCGCCTGGGCGCGCACCTCGCCGAGGGCACCACGGTCATGCACGAGGGCTTCGTGAACTTCAACGCCGGGACGCTCGGCAACTCGATGGTGGAGGGCCGCATCTCCGCCGGGGTCGTCGTCGGCGACGGCTCGGACATCGGCGGCGGCTCCTCGATCATGGGGACGCTCTCCGGCGGCGGCAAGGAGGTCATCTCGATCGGCGAGCGCTGCCTCCTCGGCGCGAACGCCGGCATCGGGATCTCCTTGGGCGACAACTGCGTCGTCGCCGCGGGCTGCTATGTGACCGCCGGTTCGAAGGTGACGCTCCCCGACGGGCAGGTCGTCAAGGCCGCCACCCTCTCGGGGAAGGACGACCTGCAGTTCTGGACGAACACCCAGACCGGCGTCCTGGAAGTGCGCCCGCGCTCGGGCACGTGGGGCGAGCTGAACGCCGCCCTCCACAGCTCGCAGTGATCGTCCGAACAGGCCGACTCGCATAGGATTCTCGGGCCGGGGCCCCGGTGACGCCGGGGCCCGACTCATCCTTCCCGCCTAGTACCGGAGTGCTAGACGCGACGAGGAATCTGGTTCTCCGGACCCATGCGCGACCCCGCCGACTCGAATACCGTGACCTGCATGGACAGAGTTGGAGAGTTCGGCGCCGCCAATCCCACCGCTTCGGGGTTCGTGGTCGTGACCACCGAGAACGTGCCGGGCTACGAGGTGCTCGACACCCACGGCGAGGTCTTCGGCCTCACCGTCCGGTCCCGGAACTTCTTCTCCGACGTCGGCGCCGGCTTCAAGTCGCTCCTCGGCGGCGAGCTCAAGGGCCTCACCAAGGCCCTCGCCGCCTCCCGTGAGGAGGCGCTCACCCGCATGGTCGAGCAGGCGAAGATGCTGGGCGCCAACGGCGTCGTCATGATGCGCTTCGACGTCTCCGACGCCCGCGACATGGGCACCGAGGTCTGCGCCTACGGCACGGCGGTCACCGTCCGCAAACGCTGACCCCAGGCGTCGCCGGGGCGCCACTGCAGCTTTATCAGGGAAACCGGGAAACGAGCGGCGGCCCCGAACTCGCGAGTTCGGGACCGCCGCTCAACTTCGTCGCACCCAGCTGCCATCGTCGCGAACGGGGTCCTCCGGACGCCCGTTGCGCAGACCGGTGTCGTACTCGGGCTGAATGCCCGTCCGTAGACCGCACGGGCCGCTCAGCGCCATGGCCGCGCCGCCGTCAGCGCTTCGACGTCGCCGACCCGGCTCAGACCGGGCTCAGGCCCAGCTGCTTGCCCGCCAGCGACACCTTCCGCACCGCCAGCTGGTCCGCGATCGCGCGGATCGCCCGCGACGCCTCGCAGTCGGGGTCCGAGAGCACCAGCGGCACCCCCGCGTCCCCGCCCTCGCGCAGCTTCGGGTCGAGCGGCACCTGACCGAGCAGCGGCACCTCCGCGCCCACGTCCCGCGTCAGCGCCTCGGCGACGGTCTTGCCGCCGCCGGAACCGAACGGCTCGATGTGCGACCCGTCCGGCATCACCATCCAGGACATGTTCTCCACCACACCCGCGAGCTTCTGGTGGGTCTGCGTGACGATCGCCCCGGCCCGCTCCGCCACCTCCGCGGCGGCCTGCTGCGGCGTGGTCACCACGACCAGCTCGGCCGTCGGCAGGAGCTGCGCCACCGAGATCGCGATGTCGCCGGTCCCGGGCGGCAGGTCGAGCAGGAGCACGTCCAGCTCACCCCAGTACACGTCCGCGAGGAACTGCTGCAGCGCCCGGTGCAGCATCGGGCCGCGCCACACCACCGCCGTGTTCCCCGGCGTGAACATCCCGATCGAGATGACCTTCATCCCATGCGCCTGCGGCGGCATGATCATGTCCTCGACCTGCGTCGGCGCACCCTCGACGCCGAGCATCCGCGGGATCGAGTGCCCGTAGATGTCCGCGTCGGCGACGCCCACCGACAGGCCCTTCTCGGCCATCGCCGCAGCCAGGTTCACCGTCAGCGACGACTTCCCCACCCCGCCCTTGCCCGACGCGATCGCGAACACGCGGGTGCGCGACTCGGGCAGGTTGAACGGGATCACCGGCTCGGCGTTCGCGCGGCCGCCGCGCAGCTTGGTCTGCAGGTCGCCGCGCTGCTGCTCGCTCATCACCCCGAACTCGAGGGCCAGCTCCGAGACCCCCTCGACCCCGTCGACGGCGGCGGCGATGTCCCGCTGCAGCGTGTCGCGCATCGGACAGCCCGCGACGGTGAGGAGAATCTTCAAGGACAGGCGACCGCCGTCGACCTCGACGGTGTCGACCATGCCCAGCTCGGTGATCGGGCGGCGGATCTCGGGGTCGTTGACGTGCGAGAGCGCTTCGTGCACGGCCTCGACGACGGCAGCGTTGTCAGACATGACTCAATCGTAACCACGCATTTCGGATCGCCAATGTGAGCGTAGCCTTACCGTGGCCGCCGCGCGCCCCGCGAGCTATAAGTGCAACATGCTTCCGTTCGCGATCTACGACGTCTTCTCCGACCGCCCCTACGCGGGCAACCAGCTCGCCGTCGTCTACGACGGCCAGGACCTCACCGCCGCCCAGATGCAGGCGATCGCCCTCGAGTTCGGCTACTCCGAGACCGTGTTCGTCCTCCCCCCGACCGCCGCCGGCGCCGACTACCTCGCCCGGATCTTCACCCCTGCGGAGGAACTCCCCTTCGCGGGCCACCCCACCATCGGCGCCGCGCTGGCCGTCGTCCAGTCCGGCCGGGTGAAGCCCATCCGGGACACCCTGGTCCAGGAATGCGGCGCCGGGCTCATGCACGTGGCGGTCGACGGCGGCACCGCGAAGCTCACCTCCACCGCGATCGCCGTCGGGCCCGAGGTCGACCGGGCGACGGCCGCGGCCGCGATCGGCCTGGAGGAGGACCGCATCCTCGGCACCCCGAAGAACGCGAGCGCCGGCCTGGACCACAACTTCGTGCGCCTCGCCGACGAGGACGTGGCCGCCGCGGTCGACCGCCCCGGCCACCTCGACAAGGTCTACGTGTTCAGCTTCGACCCCGACACGAACGCGGTGCACGCCCGCCTGTTCCACCGCGGCGTCGGCGAGGACCCGGCGACGGGCTCGGCGGCGATCGCCCTGGGCGTCCACCTGGTCGACCAGGGGCTCATCAGCGGCGACGGCAGCCACGGGTACGAGATCGCCCAAGGCGCGGAGATCAATCGCCCCTCGACGCTCCACGGCGAGGTCACGGTCTTGAACGGCGTTCCGATCTCGGTCTCGGTCACGGGCACGGCGGTGAAGGTCGCCGAGGGCAACCTGGTGGCGCTCCCGGCTTGAGGGCGCGGGGCCTCGGCTCCGGCCCGCAGTGGCGACGGCTCCTCCCGGCCCGACGGGCGGGGAGCGGCCGTGTCCGCCACTGGATCGACCAGGCCTCCCTCCGAGCCGGACCGGTGCGCGTTCATCCGTGGAACGATCGGGTCGCGTATCGTTCGGCCGCGAGGCCGTGCGGCCACGGGGCCGAACGCAGCTCGCCCGACCACAGGGGCTCCGGCCAGCGGCCCTTCCTCAGGAGCGCCGCCACGAACCGTTCCGGTTCGGGCAGGTTCGCCCACACGGACGGCAGGAACGTCGCCCGGCGGGCGCCGCCGTCCCGCAACGTCAGGCCGTCCCGGCCGGGCCGCAGCACATCGAACAGCGCCCCGAAGCCCCGCACGGCGATCGGTTCGGCGGGGGAGAGGATCGTCACGGTGCAGCGGAGCGTCTCGACCTCGGCCTCCAGCACCGGCGGCAGCCGCGGGTCCCGGGCGGCCAGCCGCGCGTTGCGCACGACGTCGAAGGCCAAGGGCCGCAAGGCGGTCAGGGTGCCGATGCAGCCGCGCAGGGCCCCGTCCCGTTCGAGGGTCACGAAAGTCGCGGCGCGCTTCGTCAACGCCGGCATGGTGGACAGGTCCGCGAGGAGAGCGGCAGTGGTCGGCGGCCGCGCCGCGAACGAGGTCGCGACCGCGTTGCGCGCCAGCGCGGTCAGCACCGGGCCGAGCGTCGGCTCCACATGCGGCTCCATCCTCCGATGGTCCCACGGGCCGAGCCACGGCCCGCCGCACCGGTCGGACCGCGAGCCCGTACGAACCGTTCGCGGCCCCGCCCGAGCCGCCGCGCCCGCCGCCCATCCGCATCGCCGTCGGGCGTCGGTGCCCGTGCAGCGGCACTCGCTTCGGAGACGCCCCGCCGAGCCTCGCGAGCACCGCAGCGCACGTCGGTGAACCGGAGCCGACCGGGCCCATGGCGCTCACCCCGACCCGCTGCGCCGCCCCGCCTTCGCGCGCAGGCGCTGCTCGCCGGCGGCCTGACGGTGTCGGTTTGCCGGTGTTCGGCCCGGCGGAGGTGTGTTCGCCCGGAGCCCCGTGAGAGACTGCCCCCATGAGTGAACCGCGCTTGAGCTCCGACTCATTCGACTCGTCATTCGACTCGACCGCCTACGCCTCCACCGGCGGCGAGAACCTCGCCGAGGTCATCGACCTGCCGTCCAACGGCGGGCAGGCGCCGCGGGCCTCCCGCGGGCGGCTGCAGGAACTCGACTCGCTCGCCGGGAAGATCGCGCTGGTCACCGGGGCGGGCTCGCCGGACGGGATCGGGTTCGCCATCGCCACCCGCCTGCGTCTGGCGGGCGCGGCGGTCGCCATCGTGTCCACCACCAAGCGGATTCACGAGCGGGCCGAGGAGATCGACGCGATCGGCTTCGTCGCCGACCTCTCCGACGAGGCCGAAGTGGGCGGCCTGGCCGACGCGGTGGGCGACGCCCTCGGCGAGGTCGACATCCTCGTCAACAACGCGGGCCTCACCTCCAAGTCCGACCCGGCCGTCGTCAAGCCGGTCGCTCAACTGTCCTATTCAGACTGGCAGTCGGAGCTGACCCGGAACCTCGACACCGCCTTCCTGGTCTCCCGCGCGTTCGTCCAGTCCATGGCCGAACGCGGCTGGGGCCGGATCGTCAACGTCGCCGCGACCACCGGCGTCGTCACCGCGGTCCCCGCCGAAGCGGCCTACGCCGCCGCCAAAGCCGGCGTCACCGGTCTCACCAAGGCCCTCGCCACCGAGGTCGTCGCCGACGGCGTCACCGTGAACGCGATCGCCCCCGGGCTCATCCGCACCGGCTCCTCCACCGTCCCCGAGCTCCAGAAGGGCCTCGACGGGCCGCTGGGCCGCCCCGGCACCCCGGCGGAGGTCGCCGCCGCGGCCGTGTTCTTCTGCGCGCCCTCGGCCTCGTACGTCACCGGCCAGACCCTCGTCGTCGACGGCGGCAAATCCCTCCGGGCCTGAACCGCCACAAGGCGGGACAAGCCTGGCCGCCGGTCCGCAACTTCCGCCTCACCGGTGTCGTTAGATTTGCATGAGCATGATTTCGACCGCGGTACCGACCGAGATGGGGGACGCGCGCATGGACGAGGCCTTCGGCGAGAACCGGCGGGAGGCCCGAGGGCGCACCGTCACCGGGCTCGTCCTGCTGCTGGGCGGGCTGGTCGGCCTCGCGGCGGCGTTCGACCTCACCTACGAGCGCATCGCCTCGCTCGCCGACCCCGACCACGTCATCTCCTGCGACTTCAACCCGGTGCTGTCCTGCGGCACCGTGATGGACACCTGGCAGGCCTCCGTGTTCGGATTCGCCAACCCGATGATGGGCCTCGTCAGCTTCCCGCTGGTGGTGTTCACGGGCGTCCTGCTCCTGGCCGGAGTGGCGCTGCCGCGCTGGATGTCGCTGCTGTTCAACCTCGGCACCCTGGGCGGGCTCGCGTTCGTGTCCTGGCTGATCTTCCAGTCGGTGTACCGGATCGGCGTGCTGTGCCCGTGGTGCATGGCGGTGTGGGCGGTGGTCCTGCCGATCTTCTGGTTCACGACCGTCCATAACCTGCGCACCGGCGCGATCCCGGTCGGGCCGGACTGGCGCGACGCCGTCGACGACCTCCTGCGCTACCACTGGATCGGGCTCACCCTGCTCTACCTCGCCGTCGTCATGATCGTCGGCACGGGCTTCTGGGACTACTGGTCCACGCTCCTCTGAGGGCGACGAAAGGCCCCGGGATCCGATCCCGGGGCCTTTCCCTTCGTCCTACGACAGCCGCATGCCCGTGGGCTCCAGCCAGCCGCCCTCGGACAGGTACTCCAGGACCTGCTCGACCGCCTCGCCCACGGTGATCTCCGTGGTGTCGATGGTCAGTTCCGCCGCCGGCGGCTCCTCGTACGGGTCGGAGACGCCGGTGAACTCCGGGATCTGCCCCGAACGCGCCTTCGCATACAGCCCCTTGCGGTCCCGCGCCTCGCACACCTCGATCGGGGTCGCGATGTGCACCAGCACGAAGTCCGCCCCGGCGGCCTCGGCCATCCGCCGCGCCTCCGCCCGGTCCGCCTCGTACGGCGCGATCGGGGCGGCCATGCCGATGCCGCCGTGCCGCGCCACCTCGGCCGCGACGAACCCGATCCGGCGGATGTTCATCGACCGGTCCGCGCGCGTGAAGCCCAGCCCGCTGGACAGGAGCCGGCGCACCACGTCGCCGTCGAACAGCGACACCGTGCGCGTCCCCTCCTCCAGGAGGGCGTCGTAGACGCCGCGGGAGATCGTGGACTTGCCCGAGCCCGACAGGCCCGTGAAGAACAGCACCAGGCCGCGCTGACGCCGCGGCGGGCGGGCCTTGCGCAGCTCCGCGGCCACGCTCGGCGGCGTGTGCCACTCAGGCAGCCCGAAGCCGCGGTCGAGCATGTCCGCGATCTCGGCCTCGCTCAGGGCGGTGCGCCGGAACGGCGGCTCGATGTCCTCGATCGGCCGCCACTGGCCGTCGCGGGTGTCGTAGGCGAGCTCGCGCGGCACCATCGCCCGCACGCCGTCGCCGCCGCCGAGCCCGTCGCGGTTGGTCATGACGTGCGTCGCACCGTACGCGGCCGCCACCTTCGCGGTCAGCAGCCCGTCGCGCAGCCGGTCGCCGCGCTTGGACAGCGGCACGGTCAGCACCGTCGCCGTCGGCAGCCGGTCCTTCGCCGCGAGCACCGAGCGCACCAGCGCCGCCGTGGGCAGCCGCAGATCGCGGTCGCCGTTCGTCTCGTCGCCGGTGGGGATCATGACCAGCACGTGCGCGGCCAGGTTGTGCGCGGCCCTCGCGAGCTGCGCCAGCTGCGGGCGGTGCAGCGGCCGGTCGGCCACCAGCGCCAGCACCCGCGGCTTCGTGTACGTGGTCTTCGCCTGGTCGGGGGTCGCGCGCAGGCCCGTGAACACGCCGTGCGCGGCGTCCGCGATGCGCCGCACCGGCCCGCCCACGCGGACCATGTCCGGTCCGAGCGGGTCGAGGGCGTGGCACTCGACGGCCGCGACCGGCGCCCCCTCGGGGTCGGTGATGCGAAGCACACGACGCTTCGGGTCGGGGTGGTCCAGCAGCCGCGCGATCTCGATCGGCACGTCCAGCGTCACCGGCACCGGCCAGGCCGTCCCGTCGGGCAGCACCCCGGTCTGGGTGACCGCCCGGGCCTCGGCCTCGCTCATGAACCCGCGCAGCGGCGCGTACGCGCCGTACAAGAGCAGTTCCAGGTCGGCCAGTTCGTGCGGCAGGGGGGTGTGGCTCGGTGCTTCGGCGAGGATCTCGTCGGGCAGTACCCAGTCAGACATCAGCGGTCGGGATCCCTTCGCAGTGAAACGTGCGGGGCGGCATCGGTATCGGTCGCATTAGGGTATGTCACCGCCCCGACCATGCAAATCTACGGCTTGCAAGCGGGCGCCGTGTACCGCAAATCTACGGCTTGCAAGCGGGCGCCGTGAACCCCGAATCCACGGCTCGCAACCAGGTACCGCCTACCGCGAATCCGCGGCTCGCAACCAGGTACCGCCTACCGCGAATCCGCGGCTCGCAAGCGGGCGCCGCGTACCGCCAATCCACGGCCTCCGCAACGGCCGGCAAAGGCCGTGCATCCCCGGCCCCCAGCAGGCCGGCGGGGGCCGCGAACCTACGGCGTGCGCGCATCCGCCGCGGCCTGACTCCACCCGCGCCGGACGATCGAGAAGCGGCGCGTCCCGCATGGCGGACTGAGAAAGTGGCGCGGCCATTACCGGTAAGTTACGCTGACCCTGCTCATCTACGGCTCCGCAAGCGGTCGCCACGGGTGCTCGTCCACGGCTCCGCAACCGAACGCCGTGGCCGCCCGCCCGCAGCTCCGCGACCGAACGCCGTGGGTGCGCTGAGCACGAATGCAGCAGTGACCGCGGACAAGGACGTCGGCGCGAGCAGCCCCTCCGGGTTTGCCCAGACCACCAGTGGAGACCTCCATGGACTACTTCGACTCCTCCAGCGGAACCGACGACAAGCAGCTCCGCCGCGACATCCGGCGCCTCGGCAACCTCCTCGGCCAGGCGCTCGTCCGCCAGGAGGGACCCCACCTGCTCGAACTCGTCGAAGAGGTCCGCGGGCTCGTCCGCCACCAGCCCGAGGCCGTCGCCTCGCGCCTCGCCCGACTCGACGTCAACGAGGAGGTCGACCTCGCCCGCGCGTTCGCCACCTACTTCCACCTCGCGAACATCACCGAGCAGGTCCACCGCGCCCGCGACATGCGCCGCTCCCGCGCCGAGAACGGCGGCTGGCTCTCGCAGGCCCGCGCCGAGATCATCGCCGAGGACATCCCGGCCGCCCAGATCGCGGCCGCCGCCGACCGCCTCGAAGTGCGCCCCGTCTTCACCGCGCACCCCACCGAGGCCGCGCGGCGCTCGATCCTCGTCAAACTGCGGAACATCGCCGACCTCCTCGACGCCGAGACCGCCGAGCGTGCCGTCCTCGGCTCCGCCGACGTCGACGCCGTCAACTCCCGCCTCGCCGAGATCATCGACCTGCTCTGGCAGACCGACGAACTCCGCGTCGAGAAGCCCGAGCCCACCGACGAGGCCCGCAACGCGATCTACTACCTCACCGACCTCTACCGGGACGCGGCCGCGCGGGTCCTCACCGACCTCAACGCGACCCTCACCGACCTCGGCGGCTCCCCCCGCCCCGGCTCGGCACCGCTCAAATTCGGCACCTGGATCGGCGGCGACCGCGACGGCAACCCGTTCGTCACCCCCGAGGTCACCAAGCAGGTGCTCCTCATGCAGCACGAGCACGGCATCGCCGCCGCCGAAGGCGCCGTCGCCCAGCTCATCAACGAACTCTCCGTCTCTCAGGCGGTCCGCCCGGCCTCCCAGGAGCTCCTCGACTCCGTCGCCGCCGACCTCGAACGCCTCGCCTCCGTCATCCCCGCCCGCTACCAGCGCATACACGCCGAAGAGCCCTACCGGCTCAAGGCCCGCGCCATCGAGGCGAAGCTCGCGAACACCCGCACCCGCCACGCCGAGGGACTCCCGCACCGGCCCGGCTTCGACTACGCGGACGGCCGCGAACTCCAGGCCGACCTCCAGGTCATGCGCGACTCCCTCGCCCGCCAGCGCGGCCAGCTCGCCGCCAAGGGCGTCCTCGACCGCGTCATCCGCACCGTCGCCGCCTTCGGCCTCCAGCTGGCCACCATGGACGTCCGCGAGCACTCCGAGGCCCACCACGCCGTGCTCGCCGAGCTCTACGACGCCACCGGCGAACTCCCGAAGCCCTACGCCGAACTCACCGCCGAGGAACGCGACGCCCTCCTCTCGAAGGAACTCTCCGGCCAGCGCCCGCTCGCGCCCGTGAACGTCGACCTCACCGATCTGAACCGCAAGACCTTCAACGTCTTCCACGCGATCCGAGACGCCCAGGAGCAGTTCGGCCAGTCCATCGTCGAGTCCTACATCATCTCGATGACCCACGAGCCCGCCGACGTCCTCGCCCCCGCCATCCTCGCCCGCGACGCCGGCCTCATCGACGTCGCCCGCGGCCGCGCCGACATCGGCTTCGTCCCGCTCCTCGAAGAGGTCGAAGAGCTCAGCAACGCCGACACCCTCCTCGACCGGCTCCTGAGCCTGCCCGCCTACCGCGCCATCGTCGCGGCCCGCGGCGACGTCCAAGAGGTCATGCTCGGCTACTCCGACTCCAACAAGGACGCCGGGATCACCGCGAGCCAGTGGAACATCCAGAGCGCCCAGCGCCAGCTGCGCGACATCGCCCACAAGCACGGCGTGCGCCTGCGCCTCTTCCACGGCCGCGGCGGCACCATCGGCCGCGGCGGCGGCCCCACCCACGAGGCGATCCTGGCCCAGCCCTCGGGCACGCTCGACGGCGCCATCAAGATCACCGAGCAGGGCGAGGTCCTCTCCGACAAGTACACGCTGCCGGCGCTGGCGCGCGAGAACCTGGAGCTGACGGTGGCCGCGTCGCTCAAGGCGACGCTGCTGCACACCGAGCCGCGGCACCAGCCCGACGTGCTGAACCGCTGGTTCGAGGTCATGAACCAGACCTCGGAGGCGTCGAAGGCCGCCTACCGGGAGCTGACGGGCCAGCCGGGCCTGGCCGAGTACTTCTGGGCCGTGAGCCCCACGGAGCTGCTGGGCGCGCTGAACATCGGTTCGCGCCCGTCGAAGCGGCCGAACACCGACGCGGGGCTCTCGGGCCTGCGGGCGATCCCGTGGGTCTTCGGCTGGACGCAGTCGCGCCAGATCGTCCCCGGCTGGTACGGCGTGGGCTCGGGCCTCGCGGCGGCGCGCGCGGCGGGCCTGGGCGACCAGATCGCGGAGATGTACGAGAAGTGGCACTTCTTCCGCAACTTCATCTCCAACGTGGAGATGACGCTCGCGAAGACCGACATGTCGATCGCGGACCAGTACGTCTCGACGCTGGTCCCGGCGAAGCTGCAGCCGATCTTCTCGACGATCAAGGCCGAGCACGAGAAGACCATCGCCGAGGTCCTGGCGCTCACCGGCGGCGAGAAGCTCCTCGACGCGAACCCGCAGCTGGCCCGGACCCTCGAGGTCCGCGACCGCTACCTCGCGCCGCTGCACCACTTGCAGATCTCGCTGCTGAAGCGCTACCGCTCCGAGGGGGAGACGGTCGACCCGCAGCTCAAGCGGGCCCTCCTCATCACCGTCAACGGCATCGCGGCGGGCCTGCGCAACACCGGCTGACCGGAACCCGAACGACGACAGGGCCGCAGCGGCGACGCCGCTGCGGCCCTGTCGCGTCCGCCGAACCGCTCACTCGAATGATTTGACAATATATTGTCAATATGACAGACTGTTGTCAATGAAGGTTGAGGAGCGGGAACATGACGAAGCACGTGCACATGGCGGTCTACGACACCTTGGCCGACTGGGAGGTCGGTTACGCGACCGCCCATATCAACGCCGTCGAATGGCAGCGCGAACCCGGCCGCTACGAGGTCCGCACCGTCGGCGAAGGGCCGGGACCCGTCCGGACCAAGGGCGGCATGACGATCACACCGGACCTCACACTCGATGAGCTCCGCCCCGAGGACAGCGCCATGCTGATCCTCCCCGGCGCGGACACCTGGCTCGCCGGAGGCAACGCGGGCTTCGCCCAGCAGGCCCGGCGGTTCCTCGACGCCGGCGTCCCGGTCGCGGCGATCTGCGGCGCGACCGGAGGACTGGCCGCCGAAGGCCTGCTCGACGACCGCCGCCACACCAGCAACGCCCCCGAATTCGTAGAGGCCTTCGGATCCAAGGGCGCCGCGCTCTACTGCGACGTCCCGGCCGTCACCGACCGCGGGCTCATCACCGCCACCGGCACCAAACCCGTGGACTTCGCCCGCGAGGTGTTCGCCGCACTCGACCTGTACACGCCCGAGGTGCTGGCCTCCTGGTACAAGCTCTACGGCCTCGGCGACCCGGCCGGATACTTCGAGCTGACGGGCGAGGCCGCATGAGCGACCGCCAGGCACTGCTCTCGGGGATGGCCCTGACCGTGTTCCGCCTGAACGGCCAGTTCCTCGACATCGCCGAAGGACTGGCCCGCCCGGCCGGCCTGACCGCCGCGCACTGGCAGGTCCTCGGCG
This sequence comes from Glycomyces sp. TRM65418, assembly GCF_019710475.1. GTDB lineage: Bacteria > Actinomycetota > Actinomycetes > Mycobacteriales > Micromonosporaceae > Glycomyces. The sequence continues at coordinate 13,563 of NZ_JAJFAX010000012.1, forward strand.
CGGTCCTGAAGGAACCGCTTCCCGTGGCGGGCATCGCTCGCGCGATGGGCATCACCCGCCAGGCCGTGCAGCGCATCGCGGACCTCCTGGCCGCGAACGGCATGGTGGAGTACCGGCCCAACCCCGCCCACCGGCGCGCCAAACTGGTCGCGCCGACCGCGCAGGGCCTGGAGGCCGTGGAGCGGATCGGCCCCGCGCACGCCGCATTCGCCGACCGCCTGGTCGAGGCGCTGGGCGAGGACCGGGCCGCCGAGATGCACGAACTGCTGCGAGCACTCTCGGCGACCTTGGAGACCTTGGCGTCGGACCAGGACCGCACCTGATGCCACCGGGCAAAATGTCAACCGCTCGCGAAGTTATCCACAGGCTGAAAAAGAATCCTTGAGTGCGTTGACTTCTTGTGAAAAGCTTGCCCCAGTTTTGGTGTAGGTGAGGCGGTTGGTAGGGGACCGCGCGGACCGCCGAAAGACTCGGGTCGCGGGGTTGGCTCCCGCGCCCGGGCACCTGCACCAGGCCACCGCGGTAGCGAGGGCGGCCGACCCGGCCAAGGTCGGTCGCCCCCGCCACAACAAGACTTGAAGCAGCGCTTTCTCGGAGGCGTCGCCGTGGGCCCTCGTGGTAGGTTCTGGCCACGTTTCCCCCGATCACCGAGAGCGCGAGGCCATGGCGAGAGTCCTGCGGGTCAGTGTCCGGAACGCCCGGTACCAGCAGTGGGAAACCCTGCTGCACAACCGGACCAAGCGCCACCGGGCCGGATCCTTCCTCGTTCAGGGCGTGCGGCCGATCTCGCTCGCACTCGAACACCACTGGACGATCGAGGCCCTCCTCTACGACGCCGACCGCGGACGTCTCTCCGACTGGGCCCGCGGGGTGCTCGAACGGCCCCATGTCGAGCAGTACGGCGTCGCCGGGCCGCTCCTGGCCGAACTCGGCGGCAAGGACGAGACGCCGCCCGAACTGCTCGCGCAAGTGGCGATCCCGCATCAGCGGCTCGCCGACCTGGAAGTGGGCCCCGGCTGGCTCGGGCTCGTGGTCGACCGGCCGACCAGCCCCGGGAACGTGGGATCGCTGATCCGCTCGGCCGACGCCTTCGGGGCCGATGCGGTGATCGTCACCGGCCGCAACGCCGCCGACCCGTACGACCCCAAAGCAGTCCGGGCCTCCACGGGAAGCCTCTTCGCGATCCCGGTGATCAACGCCGCCTCCGCTCACGAGGTCGTCGAATGGGTCCGCAAGCAGGCCCATCCGCCGTTCATCGTCGGAACCGACGAACGCGGCGAGCGGGCGCTGTCGGATCACGACCTCCGTGGCGCCTCGCTGCTGGTGATCGGCAACGAGACCGCCGGGATGTCGAAGGCCTGGTGCGAACTCGCCGACGCGACCGCGCGCATCCCCATGTCGCCCAAGGCCGCCTCCTCGCTCAACGCGGCGAACGCCGGGTCCGTCGCCCTCTACGAGGCCGTCCGCCAACGCGCCGCCCAGGAACAGCCCGGCGCTTGAGCGGCCGGCGCCGGGGATCGAATTGCCTCGAGTGATCGGCGAGCCGCCGAATCCCGACGGCCGCTCCGCGGGGAAGGGCACCGGAACCACACCGTGGAAGGGCACTGAGCGCCGAGCCGGCCGATCAGACTGCGACCTCTCGGAGGCCATCGCCGTCCGCGTCTCTCCGGGCTGGGCGGAGACGCCCCGCGTTACCGCGACGCCGGTGCGGCGCTCTGGTCCGACTTCTCCTCGGCGAGCTTCCGCTCGTGCTGCTCCACCGCTTTCGCCCACAGGGCTTCGACTTCGGCGTCGGCCAGCGTGAGGTTGAAGGGCCCCCGCAGCAGGTCCGCGAATGCGGACCGGTCGGCGACCACGGTGACGGTCTTCCCGTCGGGCAGCGCCGGGTCGTACACGGTCAGCGTCCGCGCCCGCAGCCCCCACATGTCGCTCTCGCGGGGACTCTGCACGGTCAGCGTCTTCACGAACGGCGACTCCGGCGACGTCGACAGCTCCTCGCACTTCGCCGCGAACTCGCCGACCTGCCGTTCCTCCAGCTCGAAGTCGAACGTCAAGTTCGTGACCCGCGGGTCGATCGAACAGCGCCACACGCCGTCCTCAAGGTTCCACATCCCGAAGTTGAAGGCCCCCACCCGGTAGCTGCCGTTGCGGATCGGCAGCGGATCGCGGAAGCCCGTCCCGATCCCGGCGTCGGCCAGGTATTCCTCACCAGCCGGGAACCGCACCACCAGCGGCATGTGGTTCCACCAGTTCCCGTCGCCCTCGGTCTCGCGCGCGACCCCGCCGAGGACGCGGCGCACGTCGAAGCCCATCGCCTCCAGCGCGTGCGCGAGGACCCCGTTGTGCTCGTAGCAGTAGCCGCCGCGTCCGCCCGTGACGAACTTCGCGAACAGCGCGTCCGCCTCGAGCCGGATCGGCCTGCCCAGCTGGATGTCCAGGTTCTCGTACGGCATCGCGGCGACGTGGGCGCGGTGGACCCGGCGCAGCGCGTGCAGCGTCGGGCGCCTCGGAGCGCTGATCCCGATGCGCTTCAGATAAGCGGCGAGCTGCGAGGAGTCGAACACCCCTAGACCATAGCGCGAGCGGCAGGACCGGGTAGGGGCCGTGATCGGAGCGGTACGCGAATGATGTTGCGGGACTGATGTTTCGCCACGCCTGGGACCCCGGGTGTCGTGCCCGTGTGGGATAGTCTCTCCAATCCTCCCACTGCGCCCGCAGCAACACCGCCCTTGAAGGAGTCCCCGCTATGGTCATGGGCCCGACCCACGCCATGTCCGGCGCCGCCCTGTGGCTGGCAGGCTCGGCCGCCGCCGACATATGGTTCGGCATCGACCAGTCCTCCGCCGAACTCGTCGTCGGCACCATCGCCTGCGCCGGAGCCGCCCTCTACCCCGACATCGACTGCGCCGGCAAGGTCACCGAGAACAAGGGCGGATCCACTGTGGCCCGGTCCTTCGGTGTCGCGTCGCTCCTCGTGGCCGAAGTGGTCGAGCGCCTCTGCTACTGGTTCTACCTGCTCACGAAGTCCAAGCAGGACAAGAAACGGAAGAACGGGCACCGCACCTTCACCCACACCGCCGTCCACGCCGGGCTCGTCGGCGTCGGCACCGGGGCCCTGGCCGCCCAGTTCGGGAAACCGGCGGTCATCGCGATCCTGTTCGTGCTCACCGGTCTGGCGGTGCGCGGCCTGCTCGCCGAGACCGTCGCGAAGAAGGGCTGGGTCGTCACCACCGCCGTCGCGCTGGCCGCCTCGTACGGCATGTACCGGCTCCTGCCCGACACGCGCCAATACTGGATCCTCGGCCTCGCCATGGGGATCGGCTGCTTCATCCACATCCTCGGCGACATGATCACGAAGATGGGCTCGCCGCTGTTCTTCCCGATCCCGATCAAGGGCCGCCGCTGGAACGACATCGGCCTGCCCAACGCGATCGCCCTCCGCGCGGGCGGCAAGGAGGAGAACCGCATCCTCCTGCCGATCCTCACCGTCCTCGTCGTCATCGGCATGTTCTGGAACCTGCCCGAGGTCCAGAACCTCATCTTCGAGCAGAGCAGCAGCGGCAAGGGCGCGGCCGAATAGGCCCGCGACGGACGCGGCCGAGCCCCGCCGATCGGTCTCGGCGACCGCCTCCGAGCAGTCGGTGAACACGCTCGTCGAAGCCTGCGAGCGGTAAATCGAGCGAAGTCACGCGAGGTAGACTCGACCGGTTGCCGGAACCGGCCCCATCGGGCCGGATTCCGGCCACTTGTCGTGCTCGAAGCACACCCGTGACCGGAACACCGCGCAGGGAGCCCGCGAATGTCCCAAGACCGATCCGTTCCGAAACTCGCCAGTCTGCTGCTGGCCGAGGCGAAGTCGCCGAAACTCGCGCGCCTCGCCGAACTCGCGTCCTCGTCCGACCGGCCGGTGGACGTCGTCGCCGTGCCCGGCGCGCGCCCTCTCGCCCTCGCCCAGGCCGCCGCGCACGCCTCCGGGCCCGTGCTCGCCGTCACCGCGACCTCCCGTGAGGCCGAGGAGCTCGTCGAGTCCCTGGCCTCGTTCATCCCCGAAGCGGACATCGCGCTCTACCCGGCCTGGGAGACCCTCCCGCACGAGCGCCTCTCGCCGCGTTCGGACACCGTCGGCGCCCGCCTCGAACTGCTCCACCGCCTCCACGCCGGCGACGTCCCCCGCGTCATCGTCACCCCCGTCCGAGGCGCCCTTCAGCCCCAGCTCAAAGGCCTCGGCGCGCGCGAACCCGTGCAGCTGCGCCGCGGCGACGAGACCGACCTCACCGACCTGGCCGCCCACCTGGTCGACCTCGCCTACGAACGCGTCGACCTCGTGGAGAAGCGGGGCGAGTTCGCCGTGCGCGGCGGCATCCTGGACGTCTTCCCGCCCACCGCCGAGCACCCCCTGCGCCTGGAGTTCTTCGGCGACGAGGTCGACTCCATCCGCGAGTTCTCCGTCGCCGACCAGCGCTCCCTCGACGAGGCCCCCGAGCTGCGCGCCGTCGCCTGCCGCGAGCTGCTCCTCACCGAGGACGTGCGCGAACGGGCCGCCGCCCTCGGCGAGGACTACCCCGGCCTGGCCGACATGTGCGCCAAACTCGCCCAAGGCATCCCCGTCGAAGGCATGGAGTCCCTGCTCCCGGCCCTCTCGGGACCCGATGAGCTGCAGCTGTTCCAAGAGGTCCTGCCCGGGGACGCCCTCATCGTCGCGATCGACCCCGAGCGCATCCGCTCCCGCGCCCTCGACCTCGTCGCCACCTCGAACGAGTTCCTCGAGGCCTCTTGGGCCGCCGCCGCGGCCGGGGCCCAAGCGCCCGTGGACCTCGGCGCCGGCACCTTCACCGACCTCGCCGAGGCCCGCACCACCGCGCTCGCCGCGGGGCAGCGCTGGTGGACGATCTCGCCGTTCGCGGCGGTCCCCGAATCGGATCCCGTCGCCGCCGAACTCGCGGCCATCACGGGGGAGTCGCCGACCTCGGGCGGTGTCTCGGACGACTCGATCACCGTGGACCTCGGGATCACCGAGACGCCGCGCTACCACGGCAACACGGCCCAGCTCGTCGCGGACATGCAGGGTTGGACGCGCGAAGGCCGCGCCGTCGCGGTGGTCTACCCGGCCCTCGGCGGGGCCGAGCGCGCCGCCGAGCAGCTGCGCGCCGAAGGCGTCGGCGCCCACCTCGACGCCGCGCCCGGGGCGTTCCCGAAAGGCGAGGTGGTCGCCTGCACCGGCACGCTCAGCCTCGGTTTCATCGACGACGCCTCCGGGCTCGTCGTCGTCACCGCCGCGGACATCGCCGGCGGCAAGGCCCTCGCGGCCCAGAAGCCCCGGAAGGGCAAGGCCACCAAGCGCCGCGGCGCGGTCAACCCGCTCGAGCTCTCCCCGGGCGACTACGTGGTGCACGACTCGCACGGCGTCGGCAAGTACGTCGAGATGGTGCGCCGCTCGATCGGCGGGGCCGAGCGCGAGTACCTCGTGATCGAGTACGCCGCCTCGAAGCGCGGCCAGCCCGGCGACCGCCTGTTCGTCCCCACGGACGCGCTGGACCAGCTCACCCGCTACGTCGGCGGCGAGCAGCCGAGCCTGCACAAGCTGGGCGGCACCGACTGGCAGAAGACGAAGCGCCGCGCCCGCAAGGCCGTCCGCGAGATCGCCGCCGAGCTCATCCAGCTGTACGCGGCCCGTCAAGCGGCCCAGGGGCACGCGTTCAGCCCGGACACGCCGTGGCAGCGCGAGCTGGAGGACGCGTTCCCGTACATCGAGACTCCCGACCAGATGTCGGCCATCATGGACACCAAGGCCGACATGGAGGCCCGCGTCCCGATGGACCGCCTGGTCATGGGCGACGTCGGCTACGGCAAGACCGAGGTCGCCGTCCGGGCCGCGTTCAAGGCGGTGCAGGACGGCAAGCAGGTCGCCGTCCTCGTGCCGACGACGCTGCTGGCGAGTCAGCATTACGGCACGTTCGTGGAGCGCATGGGGCAGTTCCCGGTGAAGATCAAGCAGCTCTCGCGGTTCCAGTCGGCTCGCGAGGCCGCGGAGATCCAGCGGGGCATCGCGGCGGGGGAGATCGACATCCTCGTGGGCACCCACCGGCTTCTCCAGGCCGAGACGCGCTTCAAGGACCTCGGGCTGATCATCGTGGACGAAGAGCAGCGGTTCGGCGTGGAGCACAAGGAGAAGCTGAAGGCGCTGCGCACGGCCGTCGACGTCCTGACCATGTCGGCGACGCCGATCCCGCGGACCCTCGAGATGGCGGTGACGGGCATCCGGGAGATGTCGACGATCGCCACGCCGCCCGAGCAGCGCCACCCGGTGCTGACCTATGTGGGCGGTTGGGAGGCGAAGCAGGTGGCCGCGGCGATCCACCGCGAGCTGCTGCGCGACGGCCAGGTGTTCTACCTGCACAACCGGGTCGAGTCCATCGACCGGGCCGCGACGAAGTTGCGCGAGCTCGTCCCCGAGGCCCGCGTGGCGGTCGCCCACGGCAAGATGACCGAGACCCAGCTGGAGCAGATCATGCAGGGTTTCTGGGAGGGCGAGTACGACGTGCTCGTCTCGACCACGATCATCGAGTCCGGCATCGACATCCCGAACGCGAACACGCTCATCGTGGAGCGCGCGGACCTGCTGGGGCTCTCGCAGCTGCACCAGATCCGGGGCCGCGTGGGCCGCAGCCGCGAGCGCGCGTACGCGTACTTCCTGTACCCGCCGGAGCAGACGCTCTCGGACACGGCGCACGAGCGGCTGGCGACGATCGCGCAGCACTCGGAGCTCGGCGCGGGCATGTACGTGGCGATGAAGGACCTGGAGATCCGCGGCGCGGGCAACCTGCTGGGGGCGGAGCAGTCGGGGCACATCGCCGACGTGGGCTTCGACCTCTACCTGCGCATGGTCGGGGAGGCGGTGACCTCGTTCAAGGGCGGCGGTGAGGAGCCGCCGGCCCCGGTGAAGGTGGACCTGCCGCTGGACGCGAACATCCCGTTCGACTATGTGGAGGTCGAGCGGCTGCGGCTGGAGATGTACCGCAAGATCTCCGAGGTCCACAGCGAGGCCGAGCTCGAAGAGGTGCGTGAGGAGATGGAGGACCGGTACGGGCCCGCGCCCGACCAGGTGCAGACGCTGTTCCATCTGGCCCGGTTCCGCCTGCTCGCGCGTCGCCACGGTCTCACGGACGTCGCCTTGCAGGGCAAGAACCTTCGTTTCTCCACTGTGGATCTTCCGGATTCGAAGCAGATGCGTCTGGGCCGCCATTATCCGGACGCGCACTACAAGGAGGCGGCAGGGCTCATCAGCGTCCCGCGCCCGACCACGTCGAAGATCGGCGGGAAGCCCCTGGAAGGCCTCGCGCTCCTGCAGTGGTGCGCGGACCTGATCACGGACGTCATCCCCGAAGCGGCATAAGGAGACCGGCCGCGACGGCGGCCGGACCGGGCGAGCGGGCCCTCCCTCCCGGAGCGGCCCGCCTCGCCTGCATGGCCGTCGACCCCGGCTGCGGCCGCCCGGAGGGAGCGCGCCGGTGTCGCCGCGGGCGAGGAGGACGCTCCGACCGGCGGCGCCCGCGGCCGCTCAGGCCTGCTCGAAGTAGAACGACTTGATGAAGCAGTCGCGGGGCTGCCCGATCGCGAACCGGACCGTCTCCACGAGCGACCGGGCCGACAGCGCGTCGCCCGCGTTTCGCTCGGCGTCCCACTCGTCGCTGAGCGGATCGGGGTTGTCGAAGTCGGGCGGGTACAGCGACATGACCCGGACGCCTCGGGGCCGCAGCCGCTTCGACAGGACCTCGGTGAACCCGGCCTGGGCGGCCTTGGCCGCGTAGAACGCTTCGTGCGCCGTCGACCGGTGGTTCCCGTACTCCCCGCACCCCGACACCAGGGTCACGATGTCCGGCCGCTCGCTGCGCAGCAGCAGCGGCAGGAACGCCTTGGTGGCCAGGACGGTCCCGGCGGCCCCGGCGGCGATCGTCTCAGCGACCTCCTCGTCGGAGGCTTCGAGGAACCCGCCGGCGTCCAGATACGGCGCGCCGTTGTTGACGAGCACGTCCACGGTGTCCCGGACCTCGCCGACGGCGTCGACGAAGTCCCGCACCGACTCGGCGTCGGCGAGGTCGCACTCGAACGCGTGGGCCCGGCCGCCGACGTGCCGCACCTCCTCGGCGACGTCCTCGGCCGCGGCGAACCGCCGCGCTGACAGGAACAGCTCGGCCCCGTCCCGGGCGAGCTCGATGGCGAGACTGCGCCCGAACCCGCGCCCGGCCCCGGTGACCACCACCCGATGACCCGCGAACCGCATGAGCCGACTCCCTCCGAGACCCTGCAACCCAGTGTCCCGGACTGCACGGCCCCGTCAAGTCCTCGGACGGGTCCCAAGACCCCCACCGCGGCAGGCGACGACGCGAAAGGCCGAGCGCCAAGGGCCGCCAAACGAACGCCTCGAGTCGAGTTCCCGACAGACCGGATCGTGGGACCCGGGAGTCGGCGACCGAAGGGTAAACTCCAACGCATACAAGAGCTTCACATGCATATGCACGTGCAATATAACGAGAAGATAACATATTCGGGCCCGAGGCGGAAGGCGTAGGCGCAGGGACCGCCGCATGCCATCCTCAAAGAATCTCACGGCGCATCTTTGAGCGATGCCGTGCGCTCTCGCCTCATGAAAGCAGGTCCCGTCGCCATGCCGAAACGAGCGATCACCGTCCGCTTCGACGAACACGACTGGCAGGTCATCGCCGCCGTCGCCGCCGCGGAGGGCAGCAAGCCTGCCACCTGGCTCGCCCGCGAGGCGCGCCGGGCCGCGCTCGCCGCGGAACTGCGCGCATGGAACGAGTCGGCGGCACTCGAGAACCAGGACTGGGTGGAAGCCACCGAACGCGAGTCCGCCGAGTTGTGGACCGGGGACGGCGAGGAGTAGAGGATCTATGTCAGCACAACGGCCGCCCAAGCGCGGCGAGGTCTACATGCACACCCCCACCGGCAGGCGAGTGGTCGTGCTGTCGGACAACCGGTTCAACGCCGACCCCCACACGGGCCGCGTGCTCGTCGCGCCGCTGGGCCGAAGGCCCGCACCGGTGTCGGTGCCCTGCGGCGATCAGGACCCCGTCGGCGGCTTCGTCCACATCGCCGAACTCGGCCAAGCCAGCCTCGGCAGCCTCGCCGACTCCGCCTGCATGCTCTCCGGCCACACCCTGGACCGCATCAACCGCGCCCTCGTCACCCTCTTCGACCTGCCGTACTAGCCGAGACCCCGTCCACCCCTGGACACCCCCGCGGTCGAGCCGCCCTCCCGCCCGCTTTCCCTCGTGGCGTTGCGGCCGTAGTCTGGAGGCCCCATGTCTTGGAGCGACCGTGAACATGCCAACCTCCCCCGATCCGGAAGCGCTGTACGACAAGCCGCATTCCGTGGACCTGGCGCAGGTCATGATGGTGTTCCAGTACTTCATGGTGGTCAGCGTCAGCATCGGCGCCGTCCCGCGGCTCTTCAACTGGCTCAAACGCGAGAACACCGACGCCCCGGTCCTGTCGGACGTCGACATCGGATCGAGCTACCCGATCGAGATCGTCCTCCCGGCCGTCGTGGTGCTCACCGTCCCGTACATCATCCTGGTCCTCGACCTCGGCTTCGGTCTGCGATGGGCCCGGGTCGCGGCCTTCGTCGTCGTCCCGGCCAACACGGTGATCGGCATCGGCGGCGTGGCGCGGACCTACGGCGAAGTCCTCGCCGTCGTGGTCGCTCCGATATGGCTCACGGTCGCGCTGTGCGTGCTCGGCGGCCTGCTCTCCCGCGCCGGAAGGCAATGGTTCAACCAAGGCGGCTGGACCCCGTGGTACGTCCGCTACGAAATGGACCAACGCCGAAGACGACGCCGACCCATCCGTCGAAGACGCCGCCGATCCTGAACGGCCCCAACGACGGCAACGCCACCCGAGCCGCGTCCCGGTCGGCGCGAAGGCGATGAGCGCTGTGCCCGGTCCGATGTCGCGAGCGGCCCGGCAGGCGATCGCGAGGACGAGGAGCAGGTGGCTCCAGTTCTTTGCGAGGAACGACTGGTCCTTCTCGCTCGGCATGCCAGCGGCATGCGGCGAAGCGAACTCGCCTCGCGAACCCTCTTGCCGGGATCCGGACAAGCCGCTCGAGCCGGGCGGGGTGGGGGGTTTGTGGGAGCGTCTTCGGTGAGGCTAAGGTCACAGGGGCAGTCGATTGGAAGGGAAGTGCTGTGCGCAGACTCAGGCTGGTCGGAGTGGCGGCCGTCGGGCTCCTCGCGTTGGGGGCTTGCGGGAGCGAGCAGGGCGCGGCCCTGTTCGTCGGCGACGAGCGCGTCACCGAGTCCACCATCGACGGGTACGTCGACGGGACGGTGGCCTCCTACCTCGAACAGGGCGCCACGATGGCTGACATCAGCTACGCCGACAACCGCCAGCAGGCCGCGCTCATCGTGCTCTTCGCCGAGCTGGGCCGCGAGATCGGGCTGCCCGCGCCGCAGACGGGCGGCGCCGCGGACGAATACGAGGCCCTCTACCTCGAAGCCGTCGAGTACCACGAGACCCTCTCCCAGCGGGCCGAGCCGCGGGCAATGACCAAGGACGAGCTCGAAGCGCTGAACACCGCCATCGAAGGCGATGAGAACCTGCTCCAGCGCATCGTTCAGGAATGGGCCGTCGGCCAGAACCTCACCCAGGCGCAGTTCCAGGAGTTCGGCATGGCCGTCCAGAGCGACCCCGGCATCCTCACCGACGTCGTCTGGCAGTGGGCCGAAGTCCAGGGCGCGCAGATGGCGGGCTTCGCCGACGACCTCAACGAATACGTCGAGGAGTACGACATCTCCCTGAACCCCCGCTATGGCGAACTGGACATCAGCCCGCTCGTCGGAGTGTTCGAAGTGGAGATCCCGCAGCGTTGAGCACCATCACCTGGCTCCTGACCTCGCCGCGCATCCCCGCCGGGCTGCTCACCGTCGAGGCCTGGGACGCCCTGCACGAGGCTGAGGCCGTCGCGGCGTTCTTCGAGTCGCCCGCCGTCGAGGCCGTGCGCGACGCCGGCATCGACGTCGAGCTGGTCGAGGACGCCGCCGAGTTCATCGAGACCGGCGGCGTCTGGATCGTCGGCGAGGACGGCGACGAGGAGCTGCGCGAGGCCCTCGCCGAGTTCGTCGCCGGCGGCGAGATCGAGCTGGAGGTCGTCTACGGCTCGTGGGATCCGCCCGGCGCCCGCCTCCTCGACCTGGTCGAGGCCGTCGCGCGCCTCCACGCCGAGGACGGCTGCCCGTGGCACCGCGAGCAGACGCACCGGACCCTCGGCCCGTACCTGCTCGAGGAGTCCTACGAGGTCCTCGACGCGATCGGCCGCGACGACGCCGACGAGCTGCGCGAGGAGCTCGGCGACCTGCTGTTCCAGCCGCTCCTGCACGCCTCGCTCGCCGAGGACTTCGACATCGACGACGTCGCGGGGGACCTGGTCGAGAAGATCGTCCGCCGACACCCGCACGTGTGGGGCGACGCCGACCCGGACGACCTCTACCAGCACTGGAACGAGGCCAAGGCCGCCGAGAAGCCGCACCGCGACCACCCGGCCGACGGCGTCTCCCGGCAGCTGCCGTCGCTCTCGCTGGCGGCCAAGGTCATCGAGCGCTTCCACGACCAGGGCGAACCCCTGGACCTGCCCGAACTCCCCGCCGGAGTCAAGTTCGAGGCCGACGAGGTCGGCGATTTCCTGCTGGCCGCCGTGGCCGCCGCGCGGAACGCCGGGGTCGACCCCGAGCTGGCGCTGCGCCGGGCGGTCACCGAGCGGGCGGGGCTCGACCGCCTCGATCCGCAGGGGCACGTCGCGGAGGCGATCGAGTACTGAATATTCAACGAGAACTTCACAATAACGTTCTCATGGCCTTAACAATCGCCGGTATGTCTGCTACGGTCGACCGCATGCCATCCGGTGACGCAAGTGCCGCCGGCCCGCTGGGGCCGAGCACCCAGGTCAGAGGATCGGACGACCCCTCTGCGGGGGCGTTCGACCTGAGCCATCCGGCCCCCCAAGACGGGCCGCTCATGTGGGAGCTCGCCATCGAAGCGGGCGGTCTCGACGTCAACAGCAGGTACGCCTACCTGCTGTGGTGTCGCGACTTCGCGGCGACGACCGTGGTGGCCCGCTCAGGCGAACGCCTGGCGGGTTTCATCACCGGTTACCGGCGCCCGGACGCACCCGACACGCTCTTCGTGTGGCAGGTGGCCGTCGGCCCGGACTTCCGCCGCCGCGGACTGGCATCGCGCATGCTCGACCACCTGGTCGGGTCACTGCGTTCCGAGGGGGTCCGCGTCGTCGAATCGACCGTGACCCCTGACAACAAAGCGTCGATGCACCTGTTCTCGTCGTTCGCGAAGGCGAACGGCGCGGACTTGACGCGCGACGTGCTGTTCTCCGAGCACGAGCTCGGCTCCGACCACGGACCCGAGGTGCTGCACCGCATCGGACCGCTCCCGGAGCGGGCCGAGGGCGACACCGGTCCGTTCTCCGGGTCCTTCGAGCCACGACCGCACCGCCCTGCCGAGCAGGGCGATGCGCGCGGCCCGGAACCGGACTGAGCCCCGCCCTACCCGGGCACCGACGAGTGCCGGCCCGGGTATGCGCCCGACTGCCCAGTCGGGAAGCGGAGAACCGCCCAATCAGGCCGACCCAGAGAGACTCATGCAGGTTTTCGAACAGGTCGAATCAGAAGTCCGTTCATACTGCCGCAACTGGCCCACGGTGTTCACCACCGCCAAGGGCAGTCGCATCAACGACGAGCAGGGGAAGTCGTACATCGACTTCTTCGCCGGGGCCGGATCGCTCAACTACGGGCACAACCACCCCGTGCTCAAAGAGGCCCTCATGGGCTACCTCGCCGAGGACAACGTCGTCCACACCCTCGACACCTACTCGGTCGCGAAGCGCCGATTCCTGGAGACCTTCCGCGACGTCGTACTCGCGCCCAGGAACCTCGACTACAAGGTCCAGTTCCCCGGACCGGCCGGCAACAACGCCGTCGAGGCCGCGCTCAAGCTCGCCCGCAAGTACACCGGCCGCGAGACCATCGTGTCCTTCACGAACGGGTTCCACGGCATGACGCTCGGGGCCCTCGCGGTCACCGGCAACTCGATGAAGCGCGGCGGGGCGGGCGTCCCGCTCAACAACGCCGCGACGATGCCCTACGACAACTACATGGACGGGCGCACGCCCGACTTCCTGTGGCTGCGCAGCCTCCTCGAAGACCCCGGCTCGGGCCTCGACCGGCCCGCCGCGGTGATCGTGGAGACCGTGCAGGGCGAAGGCGGCATCAACGTCGCCAGCGACGAGTGGCTGCGCGGGCTCGAGGCGGTCTGCCGCGAGCACGAGCTGCTGTTCATCGTCGACGACATCCAGATGGGCTGCGGCCGCACCGGCCCGTTCTTCTCGTTCGAGCGAGCCGGGATCACCCCGGATATCGTGACGATCTCGAAGTCCCTGTCCGGCATGGGCCTGCCGTTCGCGCTCACCCTGATGAAGTCGCACCTGGACGTGTGGGAGCCCGGCGAGCACAACGGGACCTTCCGCGGCTTCGCGCCGGCGTTCGTGACCGCGACCGCCGCGCTGGAGACGTTCTGGCGCACCGACGACTTCACCGCGCAGGTCGACGCCAACGCGGACTGGCTCGACGGCCGGCTCCGCGGCATCGCCGAGTCCCACCCCGAGCTCGTGATCACCACCCGCGGCCGCGGCCTGGCCCGGGGCCTGGTCTTCGACGAGCCCGAGCACGCGGGACTGGTCTGCCAGGAGGCCTTCGCGAACGGCCTGCTCATGGAGACCTCCGGCGGGGCGGACGAGGTCGTGAAGTTCCTGCCGCCGCTCAACACGCCGCGGTCCGACTTCGAGGAGGGCGTCGACATCCTCCGCGAGGCCGTCGCCACGGTCGCCAAGGAAGTGTCCGCGAAGGAGCAGGCATGATCGTCAAACGCCTCCAAGACCTCGTCGGCACCGAGTACGACGTCGAGGGCCACGACCGCGACAAGGCCCAGGGCACCTGGCGGTCCCGCCGCCTGCTCCTGGCCAAGGACAAGGTCGGCTTCTCGCTCCACGACACCGTCCTCTTCGCCGGTACGTCCACGACCATGCAGTACGCCAACCACACCGAGGCGGTGTACGTCATCGAGGGGTCGGGGAAGCTCCACGACCACGAGACCGGCGAGGTCCACCCGCTCGCCCCGGGGACCATGTACCTCCTCAACGGGGGCGAGAAGCACACCCTCGTGGTCGAGGAGGACCTGCGCTGCGTGTGCGTGTTCAACCCGCCGGTCACCGGCCGCGAAGTGCACGACGCCGACGGCGTCTACCCCCTCCTGACCGAAGACGACGCCTAGCGGACGAACGCGCCGCTCGCGGCGCAGTGAGGAGCGAACTTCCATGCCTTCCAACGACACCCCCACCATCGATTACTATCCGACGCGCCGCTTCAAGGAGCCGCGCCTGATCTACCGCACCGAGGACCCGGCCGTCTGGGGGCGTCCCGAGGACGGGCCGCTCACCGAGACGCAGCTCCAGTCCCACGAGATGGACGGGTTCACCGCCGTCGAGCAGCTGCTGGAGCCCGGCGAGCTCGCCGACGCCCAGACCGAGCTCAACCATCTGCTGACCGATCCCTCGCTCGTCGGCGACGAGCGCGTGATCCGGGAGCGGTCCACCGACGAGGTGCGGTCGGTCTTCGACGTCCACCGCCTCTCGTCGTTCTTCTCGGAGCTCATCCGCGACGAGCGGATCGTCGGCGTCGCCCGCCAGATCCTGGGCTCGGAGGTCTACGTCCACCAGAGCCGCGTCAACTACAAGCCCGGTTTCGGCGGCGCGCCCTTCGAGTGGCACTCGGACTTCGAGACCTGGCACGCGGAGGACGGGATGCCGCGCATGCGCGCGGTCAGCCTCTCCTTCGCGCTGACCGAGAACTACCACTACAACGGCTCGCTGATGATCATGCCCGGCTCGCACCAGACGTTCGTCTCGTGCGTGGGCGCGACGCCCGAGGACAACCACAAGGCCTCGCTGGTGAAGCAGGAGGTCGGCACGCCCGACCACGGGTCGCTGCGGATGCTCGCCGACAAGCACGGCATCCACCAGTTCACCGGCCCCGCGGGCTCGGCGATCTGGTTCGACTCGAACTGCATGCACGGCTCGAACGGGAACATCACGCCGTTCCCGCGCTCGAACCTGTTCATCGTGTTCAACAGCGTCGAGAACGCGCTGGAGGAGCCGTTCGCGGCCGAGAAGCCGCGTCCGGAGTACCTCGGCTCCCGCGACTGGCAGGTCCTGCGTTAGACCGGTCTGGAACAGGCCGCACGACGGGGGGAGGCGCGGGTCCGTTCGGACCCGCGCCTCTTGTCGTCTACCGACGGCCGCGTCAGCCGGCCGGGATCGTCGGGACGTCCTCCTCGTCGTACACCGGCGCGGGCATGGCCCGCAGCAGTTCACCGACCATGTCGGCGTCGATCGGCGCGTCGTCGGTCCACTGCAGCCAGACGCCGACCGCCCAGCCTCCAGGGGAGTAGCGGGTGGCGTACATCTCGTGCTCGGTGAACGCCTCCCAGTCCTCCCCGGCCATCGGCTCGTGGGTCACCGAGTGCTCCTCGAACGCCCATGTGGTGCCGTCGTCGTCCGACCAGGAGTCGCAGACGAACCCCTCCTTGCACACCGTCAGATGCCCGTCCCAGGTGCCCGTCTCCGAGAAGCCCGGAATCCACCCGCCGGGCAGGTAGTACCGGAGGTTGAAGGCGACGTCGCCGACCGAGCTGTCGATCGTCGTCTCGATCGGGAGCGTGCCGTAGGCCGAATAGGAGCGCTGCATGTTCGCACCGCGGTCCATCTGGCCCAGCGACAGCGCGCCGCCCTCCTCGAGCGTCGCGTCGGGATAGTGCTCCCGGAGCACCGTGCGGGCGATCTCGTACGTCTCCGCGGCGTCGCCCTCCGCCTCAGCGGAGTTCGCCCAGTCGTCCTCGTCGTAGACCCAGCCCATCGGGACTTCGTTCAGCTCCTCGACGGGCCGCAGTTCCGAGGTGTCGAACTCGAACTCCGGCATCGACGCCGCCGCGTCCACGAGTCCGCCGAGATCGAGCGGGTGGTCCGTGCCCGAGCAGTTGTTCCAGGTGACGCGAAGACCCGTGCCGTTGGGGTAGACGATCGCCAGCTCGGCGGCGCAATCGTGGTCGGCGATCATCAGCGTCCGGCCGGCGTCCAGCTGCTCGGTGGTGAACTCCGGCGCCTCTTCGGTGAAGTACGGCCCGTCGCTGATGAAGTGCTGCGGGAACAGCTGTTCGGTGATCGGACCGGGTTCGGCCGTCCAGCCGCCGGGCAGGGCCACTTCGAACTCGAAGATGGTGCGGAGCGCGAACCCCTCCTCCTCGGACTCGCCGCCCTTGAAGCTGCGCAGGAAGGTCTGGCCGTAGTTGCCGGGCTTCTGATGCGCGCCGACCGGCATGCCGCTCTGTCCGATGATGCAGGCGTCGAACTCCTCCTGCGAGCCGTCCTCGGTGAGGATCCACGAACACTCGTCCTCCGGGGCGGTGTTGGCCGGGTCGTCCCACACGCCCGCCTCGGCCAGCAGCTGCCCGAACGCCTCGGTGGCCGCCGCCTTGACCTCTGCGGCCTCCTCGTTCTCGCGGTAGACCCCTCCCGCCCAGTCGCCGTCGGCGACAGTGCCCCACTCCTCGGCGTACGGGTAACCGGCCATCGCCGGGTCTTCGACGACGACTGCTTCGGGCGGGGTGGAGGCATCGGTGGACGGATCGTCGGCGGCTCCGGTCGGCGTCCCCGGCATCCCGGTCACGGACAGCGCGAGCACCGCGGCGACGGCCGCGACGCCGCTGGCGGCCGCCCCGCCGAGCACGGCGCGGTGGCGGCGGCGGACGCGGTACCCGTCGCGCACGATCCGGTCGAGGTCGAACCGGGCCGGCGGGGGCTCCGCCTCGGGCATGGCCTTGCGGAACACTTCCCCTGGGTCGTCGTCTTGCAGGTTCATCAGTCTTCGCTTCCTTCCGCTAGACCCGGGCCGGGATGACGGGATCGGTGAGGAGGTCCTTGAGCTTGCGCAGGCCCTTGGCGGACTGGCTCTTCACCGTTCCGGTCGAACAGCCCATGGCGGTCGCGGTCTCATCGACGGACAGTTGCTCCCAATACCGAAGAACGAGCGTCGCGCGCTGCCTGGCGGGCAGCCGGTTCAGCGCCGCGACCACTTCGAGCCGCACGTCGACCGCCTCCTGCGGGCGTTCGAGGCGCTGCACCGGCAGGTCGGCGCTGGACCGCTCGCGGCGGACCCAGCCCAGGCGGCGGTGCGAGATGTAGACGTTGGTGACGATCTTGCGGACGTACGCCGGAGCGCCGCCCGGTTCGACTCGCCGCCAGGCCGCGAACATCTTCGTCAGCGCCTTCTGCACGATGTCGTCGGCCTCGTACCAGTCTCCGCACAGCAGGTACGCGTACCGGCGCAGGCTCTCGCGCTGGGCGATGGCGAAGGATCGGAACTCGGCCTCTTGCTGCTCCTTGGTCTTCACTGGGCCTCTTTCAGATGACGGGTAGGGGGCGGGCGGCCGGGCGTGGTGGATCGGCTTGGCCTGCCGCGCTTATTACGCGAAGACCGAGGTCCGGGTTGCCGGCGTGGGGGAAAACCTCAGGTCGCGGCCCGTCCGACGCGGACCGACCGGAACGCCGAGCCGGCGATCCAGACCGAGGCCGCGATCGAGGCGGCCTGCAGCGCCAGCCACGCCAGCGGCGCGGGACCGCCCTCGCCGCGCGGGCCGACGACCGCGATCAGCGCCGCGCATCCCAGGGCCACGGCGATCTGGGCCAGACCGACCGCGCCGCACAGCACGGCGCGCCCTTCCAGGCGCCGGGCGACCACGAGCGCGGCGACGGTGAACGCGGCGGCCGTCGCGAGGTCGGTGAGCCTCGCGAGCAGGGTCACGGCGAGGCCCGGGTCGCCTTCGCCGCCGAACAGGTCCCACATGATCGTCAACGCGGGCAACGCGATCAGCAGGGTCCAGGCGGTCCGGTGGGCCTGCGCGGCCGCGAGTTCGCGCTGGAGTTCGGCCGCGACCAGCGGCGGCGGGCCGAACTCGGCGGCGGCGTCCGCGACGGCCCGGTCCCGCGCGAAGCCCGCGTCCATCAGCTCGGCGACCGCCTCCTCGAAGCCGTCGCCGAGCTCGGCGAGCATGTCGGCGCGCAGCCGCCGCGGCCCGCGCAGCGGCGCGGCGACCTGCTCGACGTACTCGTTCATGTGCCGAGGACCGCGGTCATGACCTCGCGCAGCGCCAGCCAGTCGGCGCGGCCCTTCGCGAGCGCCGCCGAACCCGCCTCGGTGATCGCGTAGACGCGGCGGCGGCGGCCGGAGGCCTGCGTCCACTTCCCGGCCACGAACCCGGCCCGCTCCAGGCGGCGCAGCGCCGGGTAGACCGTGCCGCTGGGCAGGTCGAGCTGCTCACCGCTCGACTCCTTGAGCGCCGCGATGATCGCGTAGCCATGGGCCTCACCGCGTTGGAGGGTCGCCAGGATCAGGGTGTCGAGCTGGCCGTGAATGCCGTCAGCGTCCATGGGTCCAGCTTACGCGCCGATAGGTAGACGGGCTTGATATGTAGCTCGCCTACATATAGGCTGTCTACATGATCAGATACCTGCACACCCTCTCCCTCGTCGCGGGCCCCCTGCTCGCGGCCGTCGCCACGTTCTTCTGGGAAGGCGACCGCTACGGCGTCACCGCGAGCGTCCTCCTCGCGTTCAGCACCGTCGCCTGGATCTACGGCCTCCTCGGCCTCTGGGAACGCGTCGCCGCCTGGCGGCCGTGGTTCGGCGGCGTCGGCATCGTGCTCGCCCTCGCCGGATTCCTGGGCGGCATGGCCTTCAGCTTCCAGGGCTTCTTCGAAGGGCTCTACGGCGTCTCCAAGACCGGCTCCCTCGACGCCGCCGCCGAGCACCCGGCGGCCTCCGCGCTCGTGCTGTGGCTCCCGGGCCCGGCCTTCCCGCTGGGCCTGTGCGCGCTCGGCATCGCGCTGGCCTGGTCCCGACTCGCCCCTCGGTGGCTCGGCGGCCTCCTCGTCCTCTCGGGGGTGTGCTTCCCGCTGAGCCGCGTCACGCGCAGCGAACCGATCGCGCACCTCGCCGACCTGCTCATCCTGGTGGCCTTCACCGTCATCGCCGTCGCCTATCTGCGCACCGGTCTGCGCCGGACCACCCCCGAACCCGCCCCGGCGGCGACCTGAACCGGCCCGGCCCGCGTCCCTCCTCCGGCGTTGCCTCCGTCACGGGAACCCGTTTGGAGGGGCGCGGGCGCATCCGGTACAGTTACATCCCGTCGGCGCGGCAAGCTTTGAAGCGCGGACACGCCATTGGGGTATGGTGTAATTGGCAACACGGCTGATTCTGGTTCAGTTGTTCTTGGTTCGAGTCCAGGTACCCCAGCAACATCAGGCATTGAGCCTGCAAGCGGTCATCGGGTTGATGACCGCTTATTTTCGTCCTCATGGTCCGGTGGTCCAGGCTCCGGCCCGGGCGCTGTGGTCTTCGCGGGTTCGGCAGCGCGTGGAAGGTGCGGGGGAGTCCACCCGCCTGCGTGGAGGTGACCATCGGGGCGGCCACCGATCTCCAGTTCAGTGTGATGATCCGAGGCACCGCCCGCTTCGACGACGGCCCGTTCAAGCGCCGGCAGGGTGGGACCGACCCTCAGCACTGTTCAGGACCTCGGTTCCCCCTGCGTCCTTGACTTGCCGCTCAAGGTCATCGAGGCAGGGACAGGTCTCAAGGGCGCCTGACCCCGCGCGAAGAACGGCACTTCACTCGGGCCGGAGAAGGCCGGGTCCCCGCCTTCTTCGACATGCGGCGTTCCGCTTCGCCTTCAACCGGCAAAGTGCCGCGCTCGGTTTCCCTGCCACGCGCGCCAGAGTCCCGCGTACACCCCGTTCGCGGCAAGAAGATCTTCGTGCGTGCCCTCCTCGGCGATGCGGCCGGCCTCGACGACCGCGATCCGGTCCGCCGAACGCGCCGCCTGGAGCTGGTGAGCGATCGTGATGACGGTGCGGCCTTCCAGGGCGGCCGCCAGCGCCGACTCCACCTTCCCCGCCCTGGCCGGGTCGATGCCGGCCGTGGCCTCGTCGAGGATCACGACGTCGGGGTCGGCCACGACGACTCGCGCCAGAGCGATCTGCTGCGCCTCGGCGGTGCTCAACCTGCGATGCTCGTCGCCGAGCATCGTGTCGAGCCCTTCGGTCAGGGCCCACTCCGCGTCCACGCGCCGCAGCGCGGCCTCCAGAAGCGCGTCTCCCGCCTCGGGGGCGGCGAGCATCAGATTGTCCCGCAACGTCGCGGCGAACACGTAGTGCTCCTGCGTCACCAGCACGACGTGGCGGCGGAGTTCCTCGACTCCGATGTCGCACACCGGGACGCCGCCGAACGTCGCCGATCCCGTGCGGGGTCGGTCGATGCCCGCCAGCAGCCGCGCGATCGTGGACTTCCCGGCCCCCGAGGGCCCGACCACGGCCAGCCGCTCCCCGGGCGCCGGGTGGAGGTTCAGCCCGTGCAGCACGTCCGGGCCGCCGTCGTAGCCGAATGTCACCGCGTCCAGTCGCACCTCCGTCCCGTTCGGCACGGCCTCCCGCCGTGCGGTCGCGACGCGATTGACCCCCTCGATGCGTGCCAGCGCCGCCGTCCCCTGCTGGAACCCGTTGAGCTGCGCCATGACCGTGTTGGTCGGGTTGGCGATGCGGACGGTCAAGGTGATCGCCGCGACCGCCGTGCCCAGGCTCATCCCGCCTTGGAGGGCCCACCAGCCGGCGGCCGCGATGACGAGCACCAACTGGATCCGGTTGAGCCACAGCAGGGCCAGGAAGAACTCGTTCTGCAGCCCCAGCACCCGCATGAACCACTCGTACATCGTCTCGGCGCGTCGGTACCCCATCGAGCGTCGCTCCTGCTGGAGCGCGAGGGCTGCGACGGTCCTGGCGCCCGTGCCCGACGCGGTGAGCGTCTCGGCCGCTTCGCTCATGGCCGCGCGCTCTCCCCGGAACATCTCGCCGGCGCGGCGCAGGTACCGGCGGGCCGTCAGCAGCAGGAGCGGCAGCGTCAGCAGCGAGCACAGGCCCAGCAGCGGGTCGACCGCGAACGTGGCCACATACAGGGCGATGACCTCGATGAACGCGGTGGCGATCGTCGGCCCGCTATAGCGCAGCAGGTCCGCGACGGTGTTGACGTCGGAGGCGGTCCGAGTGCCGAGGTCGCCGCGTCCGGCCTGCTCGACCCGGTCGAGCGGCAGCCCGAGCACTCGGCCGACGACGCCTTCTCGCAGCCGAGCGGCGGCGCGCTCGCCGAACCGGTAGCCTGCGCGGCGCCCGAGCCGGCTGAGCACGAACTGGACCGCGACGCATACGACGATGAGACCGCACACCAGGTTGATGCGTCCGACGGTCCAGCCCGCCCTGATCCCATCGACGACGTGGCCCAGGAGGACCGGCACCGCGACGCTGAGTGCGGCTGCGAGCACGTACAGCACGAGGATCTGGACGGCCCGTCCCTTGTCGGCGGCGAACAGCCGCATGAGGGCCCGCCGGACCTCCGCAGGGCTCGCGACCGGCAGTCGGTTCTGGATCTCGATGGCGCTCATGCGCCTTCCTCCTCTTGAAGAAGCTTGCGGGCGATCAGTCGGCGCCGTGCGATGTGAGGGTCCGGTAGGCCGGGTCCGCCACCAGCTCGGCGTGGGTTCCGGTGGCGTGGACCTTGCCCTCGGCCATCCACGCCACGCGGTCGGCACGCGCGAGCCATAGGGGCGAGGTCGTGACGACCAGAGTGGATTTCATGGCGCGTGTCGCGGCGACCCGTTCGGCGATGAGCGACTCAGTATGCGAGTCCACCGCCGAGGTCGGCTCCACGGCCAGCAGCACCTCCGGCCCGGCCGCGAGCGCGCGGGCGAGGCGCAGCCGCTGGCGCTGCCCGCCCGAGAGGTTCCGTCCGCCTTCGGCGACGTGCGCCTCCAGCGTGGCGCCCAATCCGGTGTAGACGTCATGCGCGCATGCGGTCTCGATCGCTGCGAGCGCCTCGTTCGGCTCGGCCCGCAGTGTGGTTCGCAGCGTCCCGGCGAACAGGTGGTCCTCGTCGGTCAGCAACATGATCCGCTCGCGCACCTCGTCGAGGGCATACGCGCTTAGGGGCTTCGTGCCCCAGGCCGCCTCGGAGTCGCGGTAGCGAGCCAGCCGCTCGCAGGCTTCGAGGGCGCAGGCAGTCTCGGCGGTGACGACCACGGTGAGGCCGCCGGGCGGGACGACCAGCCCCGTATCCGGGTCGCTCAGTTCGCCGCCCGCGCCCCGCACGGTGCCGCCGTCGTCCACATCGGTCTCGATCGCGAGGAACCGGGCGATGCGCCCGGCCGCCACCCGGGAGGCCACCAGGACGCTCGCAGTGCCGATCAGACCTCCGGAAACCGCGATGAACACGGTCGCGAAACTGAACGCCGAGGCCAGGCCGCCGATGGTGATGGTCCGGTCCGCAGCCAGGAGGGCGCCGGTCCAGGTGATCGCCGCGACGAACACGATCGGCAGCGAGTACTGCAGTGCGTGGATCCACGAGATCGAGTTCGCCACCCGGTACCCGGTGCGCTGCAGTGCGGCCGACCGTTCACGGTATCGGTCGGCGAACAGCAGGTCGCCGCCGATGCCGCGCAGTACCCGCAGGCCGCCTACGATGTCGGCGGCGTGGGCGGTGAGATCGCCGATCATCTTCCGGTAGTCGGCCTGGCGGCGCTGGAGCCTGCCCAGGAGCGGCCCGATGACGAGGGCGGTGAGGGCGCTTCCGGCGATGACGACGATGCCCAGCAGCGGGTGGATCGACCAGACCAGGACCGAGCCGACGATGAACATCGCGAAGTTGTTGAAGAAGAATCCGATCTCGGAGACCGATCCGGCCGCTTTGCGGGTGTCCTCGCTCGAGAGGTTCACCAGCTCCCCGGCCGAAATGCGCCCTCGGACCCCGGTGGCGGCCGTGTTGAGGTGGTCGGTGAGACGCCGGAGCATCGCGCGCTGGTTCTCGGCCTCGGCGCCGACGAACAGCCGGAAGCCCACCGACCAGAAGAGAGGTTGCACGATCACGGCGAACAGCATGAGCGCCAGCCAGAACGCGAAGGCGCGTGCATCGCGCGCGATGATGCCCTCGTCGATGATCCGGCCGAGCATCCACAGCTGCGACATCGAGAGCGCCCCCGCGGAGAGGTACATCAGGACGCCGATTGCGATGCGGCGAGCATGGGGCCGCGCGTGGTCGACGAGAAGACGCCGAGCCGTCGGCGGGGGAATGGGGTGCATGGGCCCGAAGCCTACCCTCGGTCATGCTCCGTACCAATGTCCTGGATGGACCATGAAGACCGAGAGCGCATTCCCCTGGGAAGGAAGTGACTGAGCGACGCTCGTGAGCTCTCGGTGCGCCGCTCGGTGGCGGAATGTGAGCCCCTCGAGAGAAGAATGCGAACCGCGAGAGAGCGTCGATCCATACGTTGGGTGTCGGGTCGGGCTGCAAAGCCCTCGTACCGGCCCTCGAAGAACAGGAGATGCGCAGATGAGCAATCTGGCCTACGAAGTCCACCCTACCGAGCAAGCGGAGAAGGTCGATGCCGTGGCGACGGCGATGGACGCGCTGATCGGTCGACTCGGCTATGACGAGTCGTTCCGAGCGGCGCTCGCCAACAACCCGAAGGAAACGCTCAAGGCGTCCGGGATCGTGCTGCAGAAGGAGGCCCTGGAGGCGTACATCCGCATCCAGCCCGAGCGATTCGAGAAAGCGTCCGAGGCCCTGTTCTCGCGCGTCGACTCGGATTTCCTGATGAGCCTCTCGGCGCCTTCCTGCGATGCCTTTTAACGGGTGCGGGACACGGCCGGAGAGAGGTGCGTCTAGGCGCCTTCCGGATTGACGTTCGGTGTCTGGGGCGCGGCCGCAACGGGCGGCGCCCCAGGTATCTCCTTGCCAGGAGTGACATGAGGCGCCAGCAGAGCCCACGCCGATCCTCGAGTCTCACACCGCAACCGAGTGGCACTCGTCGACTCGAGGTGCGCCGCTCGGGACGGCGTGTGAGCCGCGAATGAGGCTCGAGTGAGCCGCGAGTGATCCGCGATGCATACGTTGGGTGTCGGGTCGGGCTGCAAAGTCCTCGTACTGGCCCTTGTAGAACACTTCTCGAAGAACAGGAGATGCGCAGATGAGCGATCTGGCATACGAATCCAACCCCGTCGAGCAAGCGGAGAAGGTCGAGGCCGTGGCCGCGGCGATGGACGCGCTGATCGGTCGACTCGGCTACGACGAGTCGTTCCGAGCGGCGCTCGCCAACAACCCGAAGGAAACGCTCAAGGCGTCCGGGATCGTGCTCCACAAGGAGGCCCTGGAGGCGTACATGCGTACCCAGCCCGAGCGGTTCGACAAGGCGTCCGAGGCCCTGTTCTCGCGCGTCGACTCGGATTTCCTGATGAGCCTCTCGGCGCCTTCCTGCGACATCTGGTAGCGAGCACGGGCACGACCGGAGCAATCGCGCCGAGGGCCTTTCGGCCTCACCGGCGTTAACGTTCGGTATCTGGGGCGTGGCCGCAACGGGCGGCGCTCCAGATATCCTCTCTTTAGGAGTGACATGGCGCGCGTCGCCCTGGTGAATCTGGCAAGCCTTCGAATGCCCGGCAACCAACCCATATTCCCCCTCGGAATCGAGCGGATCCGGCAGGTGCTGCAATCGGACGGGCACGAAGTCGAGATCATCGACTTCTGCCAGCGCCCCGACCTCCAGACGGACCACGCCTGGATCCGCACAGGCTGGGACGTGGTCGGTCTGACGATACGGAACATCGATCCGATCGACATCGCCTGCGAGAGCCACGTTCCCCATTACCTCGAATACACCAGGAACCTCCAGGACGCGGCCGACGGCGCCGACATTCTATGGGTCGGCGGCGGCCCCGGGTTCAGCCTCTTCGCGGCCGAACTGACCGAGGCCATGCGGCTGTCGATCGGCGTCGTCGGGCCGGGGGAGACGCTCATGTCCCGCATCTGCGCCGACGTCGGCGCGCACGCGGGCTCGCCGTCCCGCGTGATGACCGGGGCTCCGGACCCGAGGTTCGAGACTCGCGTCATGCAGTACTCGCCGGAACTCATGGAGGTCTACACCGCCAGGGACCCCTCGGCGATGATCGGGGTGGAGACCCGGCGCAAGAGCTGCTACCAGGGCTGCACGTACTGCCCGTACGCCCACATCACCCAGGACGACGGCGGGACGTGCAGGGCCATCCCGTCGCTGATCGAGGAGATCCGCGGGATCTACGATGCGGGTTTCCGGAGGATCTTCTTCACCGACGGCATCTTCAACGCCGAGCTCCGGTTCGCGAAGCAAGTGGTCGCGGCCGTCAAGGCCGAGGCACTCCCAGGGCTGCAGTGGTCCGCGTACTTCACGCCCAAGCCCTTCGACGACGAGTTCGCCGAGCTGTTGTCGGGCAGCGGGAACGACACCGTGATCGTGTCACCGGACTCGCTCGATCCGGCGATGATGAACGAGATCGGAAAGTCCTTCGACGTGCGCCACGTCCGTCGCTTCCTCGATTCCTGCCGCGCCCATGCGCTCAACCCGCGCGTCAGCCTGGTCATCGGCGGGCCCTTCGAGTCGGAGCAGACCGTCGCGAACACGATGGCGTTCGTCAACGACCACCTGCGCGACAACGAACTGGCGCTGAACGTCGGCTATCGGGTCCTGCCCGAGACCGCCATGGGCCGGCAGACCGGGGCGACCACCGCGGAACTGCTGGAACCGACGTTCATGGAGATGGACCCGCAGGTGTTTCAGTGGATCTTCGACCACCTCGACTCGCGGTTCCTCACGACTGAGCTGATGCTGAACATCACGGCGGCGAAGCACGGGCTCAAGCGGCGGAACACGGTCAAGCCGAAGTTCTCCGTCGCCCGCAAGCGGCAGATGCGGCTCACGGTGGCCTGATGGTGGAACTCCGCATCCTGAGCGCCGGGGACAGGGCCGCCGCGGTCGTCCACGACCGTCTGGCTCCCCGGCACGACGTCCTGGAGGAAACGCGGCGCCCGGACGACTTCCTGTGGGCCGTCATCGCCGACGGCGAGTCGGTGATGGCGGCGCACCGCGCGCTGATCGGCCACGGCCGCCTCTACCTACGGGGCGTCTTCACGTTCCAGAGCACGGGTTTCGCGACCGCCTATACGCTCGCGCGGTATCTGCTCGGCGAGGCGAGGAAGCGAGGGATCCACGGGTCGCACGTCTGGGTGGAGACCGCCGGGCGCGAGCGCAAGATCGCCGAGCTGCTCGGAGCCAGAACCGATCCGACGCCCCTGCACCGCTTCCGCCTCCCCGCCTCGCCCCGGCCGGGCGGCCGGCTCCGGGGCGCGTCCGGGACGATCGACCTGCCCGATGCGCCGCGCCTCGACTGGCTGGTCGACCGGTCGACGACCATCCTTTTCGGACCATCTGGTCCGGACGGCCTCCCGGGCCCGGTCCCGTTCGGCGAGGCGATCGCCCTGCCTTGGAGCGAACTCGCCGCGACCCCGTTCGTCGAACTGCCCGTGCCGGCCAGCGACATCCCGGCCACGCTGGACCTCCTCGGCCGCGGCGCGAAGCGGATGAACCGCTGCACGGTCCTCCACGGCGCCGTCGCACCGGAGGCGCCATGACGGGAGTCCTCGCTCTCCACGGCGCCGGCGGGTCGGCCGAGCGCTTCCGGGACCAGCTGCGCCACATCGCCTCCGACCTCTCCTCCTGGCAGATCCCGAGCGCCTGCAAGGACCCCGAGCCGCTGGACAAGATCCACTACGCAGGGCTCGGCGCCGCCGCCTACCGCCTGCCCTGCTGGGACATCGAAGCACTGGTTCGAGCGGGCCGGGACAAAGTGATCCTCGGGTTCTCGATGGGCGCCATCACCGCGATGCGGGTGCTCCAGGCCTCCCCGGCATGCACTCGGGCGGTCGTCTGCATCGCCGGATGCCACAGCATGATGCAGCTCCTCGGGGAGCCCTATACGCCGCCGAGCGGGTTCAAGGGGGCCGTGCTCTTCATCCACGGCACGGCGGACAGGAAGATCCCGCCGGCACTCGCGAACGAATGCGCGAAAGCACTCGAGCGGTCGGGGGCGTCGGTCGACTACTGGGCCGTACCCGACGCCGGGCACAGCTTCGGGCAGCTCGGACTGGCCGAACCGAGCCCGACCGCACACCGACTACGTCAATGGATTGAGGACCGCACATGACCCCAGAGACGACCGCGCCCGCAGCGCATCCCGGCACCCCGGCGCCGCTGCGGCTGTCCCGTGAGGAGCTGCTGGCCGCGCTGCGCGCCCGCGGCGAGGAGCAGCGGGAGTTGCACGCCGCCGCACTGAACGTCAAGAAGCGGGTGTACGGCGACGACGTCGTGCTCCGGGGCGTGATCGAGACCGGCAACGTGTGCCGGGTGAACTGCACCTACTGCCCGATGCGCCGCGACAACAACCGCGACAACTCGAGCTTCTTCATGTCGGCCTCCGAGATCCTGGAGCGCGCCGGGCACATCAAGGACGCCGGGATCAACGTGATCCTGCTCCAGGCGGGGGAGACCCCCAAGGCCGCGGCCGTCGTCCTCGAGGCGCTCCCCCGGATCGTCGCTCACTTCGACGGCGCCGTCGAGGTGATCCTGAACCTCGGATCGCTCGGGTACCAGAGCTACCGGCGGCTGCGCGAGGCCGGCGCGACGACCTACATCCTCAAGCACGAGACCAGCTCCGACCTCCTGCACGCCGAGACCAGGTTCGAGAAGCTGTCGCAGCGCATCCAGGAGTGGTACCTCGCCAGAGACGCGGGCTTCCGCATGGGCACGGGCATCATCTCGGGGCTGCCCGGGCAGGACTACGAGTCCCTCGCCGACGAGCTCGTATTCCTGCGGTCGATGGACCCCGACATGATCAGCGTGAGCCCGTTCGTCCCGGCCCCCGACACCCCGATGGCCGACGTGCCGCCCGGGAACGTCGACGACGCCCTGAACTTCCTGGCCCTGACCAGGCTCGAGCACCCCCATGCCCTCATCCCCTCGGTGAGCGCCCTGGAGAAGAACGCGAGCGGAGGCCAGGGAGCCGGCATCGCCGCGGGAGCCAACGTGATGACGATCAACTTCACCGGCGACCACCAGGGCGAGTACCTGATCTACGGCAAGCAGCGGTATGTGGTGAAGACCGAGCACGTCAGCCGCGTCCTCGCCCGCAACGGGGCGAGGCGCGCCGGCTCGGTCTGGGTCGGCTCCTCGGCCCGCCGGGCGACCGCCCCGGCCGCCGCGCGATGAGGTCCCGGGCGCCGGAGGTCGCGGTGACGACACCGCAGCTGCTCGCCGGACTCATGGACTCTCGCGCCCGCCTCAACGGCGTCGAGGTCGCCGGCCTGGCCGCCGGCTTCCGCAGGAGCCCGGCGTTCAGCGGCCCCGGCGACCTGCGGGGCCGGGTCGTCGCCGTCGACGAGCCGGACGCCGTCTCGACCATCGGCGTCATGGCGGCCGCCTGGGAGCGTGGCGCCGTGTCGCTGCTGTCGGGCGTGCCCGCGGGCCAGACCCCTTGGGGGAAGGGCGCCCCGGGGAGCCGCCTCGTGCCCGAGGCGGTCACCGCCGAGTGGGACCTCCCGGAGGACTGCGCCCTGGTGCAGGCCACCTCGGGGTCGAGCGGTACGCCGCGGCTGGCGATGCGCTCGCACGCGTCCTTCGAGTGGGAGTCGCGCGCCTACGCTGCGGTCTGGGGCGCCGGGGCGCATCCACTGGTGCACTGCGTCCGCCTCCAGCACTCGCTCGGCATCGGCATCACGCTCAGCGCGCTGCTCGCCGGCCGGGACGTGTGGCACGCCGACCCGATCCGCGCCAACCGGCTGAGGGGGTTCGGCGACCGCATCGGCGTCCTTGCGGGCACGCCCGCCACACTGCGCGTCCTCAACGAGGCGCTCGCGGCCCGGGAAGTGCAGGCCGACACCGTCTTCTGCGCTGCCGGCGCCCTCGACCCGCGGCTCCGCGGCGTCCTGGAACGGCGCTGGGGGAACGGGATCGTGCTGGGATTCGGCTCGACCGAGACCGGCGGCGTCCTCGCGGGCCCCCGCGGCATCGGCGCCCCCGTGCCGGGCGCCGAACTGCTGGACGCGCCGATCGGCACCGAACCGTTCCAATTGAAGGTGCGGTTCCCGCACGAGGTGCTCGGATACGTCGGGAGTCCCTCCCGCACGCGCGTCTGGGACTTCCCCGACCTGGTGCGCCGCGGCGACGACGGCCAGCTCGAGCACGTCGCGCGGATGACCAGGACGATGCGCACCCGGGACCGGACGCAGGCCCTCGCGCGTCTCGCCGACGCACTGAAGACGATGGACCGCGACTGGCGGCTCCTCGAACCGAGCGGCGACACCGGGACCCTGTCCCTGCTCCTCGAAGGCGGGCCCCTGTCCGAGGTCGACGAGGCGCGCCTCCGCGACGCGGGCGGCGCGGTCATCGGCGGCGCGGCGATCCGCACGATCCCACGCTTCCCGCGCAACGACGAGGGCAAGGTCGAGCTGGCGAAGCTCTTCGCCGCGAACCACGACCCGGGCCCTCCCCGGCACGCTCGAAAGGCGGCGACCGCTTGAACGGCATCGAATACGAGGACTTCATGGCATTCATGCAGCGCAGTCTCGCGGCCGACCGGCCCGAGCTCGCCGACATGCCCGTCGGCGAGTTCGCACGCTGCTCCCTCCAGGACGCGGGCGTCGACTCGCTGGCCCTCACCGAACTGGTGATCAGGGTGAACACCCGCTGGGGCCACGAGTTCAGCGACCGGTTCCTCGCCTCGCCCGAGATCGACGTCCCGGCGCGCTGGTGGGACCAGGTCGCGGGCAGTACGCACGATTTCGAGAAAGGTGACCAATGAACAGGCAGATCACGTCGGTCGGCGACCGGTTCGTCGTCTTCGACGACTTCTTCGACGACGACGAGCTCCGATTCGCCCGGGAATGGGCCACGTCCATCTCCGTCGAGATGCGCGACTCGGTGATCGACGCGACCGACGGCAAGGCCTGGCGCAGCTCCACGGTCGGCTTCGCCACCGACGCGGACGACGCGCCGGTGCACCTCCGGACCGTCTTCCAGGCGTTCGCGATGCCGGAAGTCCCTTGGGCGGCCGAGGAGAGCAGCATGGTCACCGGCGCAGTGTGGCGATACCCGCGGGGCTCTGCGCTCGGTTGGCACAACGACGCGGGAGGCGGCCGGATCGGCGAGTTCGTGTGCTTCCTGCACCCCGAATGGGGAGGCGACTGGGGTGGTGAGCTGGTGGTGCTCGACAAGGCCGCCGACCAGTCCGATCGGACCGGTCCCGACGGGACGCTCTCGATCCCCGAGTTCGTCAGCCGAAGCCGCAGCACGATGACGCTCATCGCCCCCGTGCCGAACCGGGTCGTATTCCTCAGGGCGGGAACGGCCCACACGATCAAGCGCGTGGAGGACCAGTGGCAGGCGGAGCCGCGGCTGACCTTCACCGGATTCGTCACGAACAAGGCGCAGTCGAACCAGGGACGCGCGCGCAGGCTGCTGCAAGCGCTGGTCTCGGAGGGATGATCACCGATGCGAGAAGAACAAGCCGGAGCGGCCCAACACCTGCGGGAGTGGACGACGGGAAAGGGCGTCGCACCCTCCGAGGTCGAGCGGGTGCTCGCCGGCCTGGAGGCCCTTGAACGAGGCGACCACCCCGACGTCCCGTCCACTTCCCCGGACCCGACCTGTCCCGTACCCGGCCTGAAGGCGCAACCGTGGTGGAACCCCGAGTCGTTTCCTTGGGCTGCGGGGATTCTCGCTGCAGCCGAGGCGATCCGCGAGGAGTACTTCGCGGTCGCGTCGCGACTGGCGCGATCCGAGGCGCTCCAGCGCCGCAAGGACGGCGGGCGGCTCCGCGCCTCCGGCAGATGGACCACCGTCCAGCTCTACCACCTCGGCCAGCGGCAGGCTCTCGCCGACTCGTTCCCGGTCGCCGTCGCGTCGCTCCGTCGCGTCGCCGAGCAACCCTGCGGCATGGTGTTCTTCTCGACGCTGGAGCCGGGGAGCAGGATCGAGCCGCACACGGGCTACACCAACGCGCATCTGCGGGTTCACCTGGTGATCAAACCCAACGAAGGCGCGCGCTTCCGCGTCGCCGACGAATGGCGGGCCTGGAAGGACCACGAACTGCTCGTCTTCGACGACACCTTCGAGCATGAGGCCGTGAACGAGGACGACGACGAGCGCGTCGTGCTGCTCTTCGACATCTGGCACCCGGATATGTCTGAAGTGGAGCGCATGGCGTTCCAGGAGTCCATGGACTACCTCCGGAAGGCGCGTGCCAGGCGGCACCTGCTGAACGCCCTGGCCAACGGCTGACCCCGCGGCCGCCGCCCGCAGCGCCGCGGAGGACGGGCCGAGTCCTCCCGGCCCGCCCCGCGGCCGGGCGGCGGCACCGAGCGCCGAGGCCCGAAGCACCCCCCTCCTCGCAGACAAGGACCACTGATGACCGTACGTCCCCAGCAGAACGACCCCGGACAGGACTTCCGCGACTTCATGCGCACCGGCTGGAGCCGGGCCAGAGGCCCAGTGACGGAACTGCGGCAGGCGCGCTACCACGCCCGGCGCCGCGAGGCCCTGTCGGCGGCCTTCCCCGGTGAGACGATCGTGGTGCCGACCGGTCAGGAGCAGGTCCGCGCCAACGACACGCATCACCGATTTCGCGCGGGCTCCGACTTCGCATGGCTCACCGGCGATCTCGCCCCTGAAGGCGTGCTGGTGCTCCATCCGCGCGCTTCGGGCCACGACGCCGTGCTGTACCGGCGCCCGAGCCATGGCGTCGACTCCGACGAGCACTATGCCTCGCCCCGATTCGGCGAGCTGTGGGTCGGCCGCAAGCAGACCTTGGCGGAGACGGAGACGGCGCTCGGCGTCGAATGCCGCGACCGCGAAGCACTCGAGAGCGCCCTCAACGGCCTCGCACGCCGGCGGGTGCGCGTCCTCCGCGGTCGAGACGCCGAGATCGACGCCCGCTTCCCTCTCGACGCGCCCGCCGAAGGGGAGAGCCGCGACGGCCGTCTGGCGTGGACGCTCGCGGACCTGCGCCTGACGAAGGACGCTTGGGAGCTTGAGCAGCTGCAGGAGGCGATCGACGCCACCGTGCGGGGATTCGAAGACGTCGCCCGTCTGCTTCCCTCGAGCGGCACGGTCTCCGAGCGGCTGCTCGAGGGGGTCTTCGGCACCCGGGCCCGTGTCGAAGGCAACGGCGTCGGTTACGACTCGGTCGTCGCCGCCGGCGCCAACGCGACGACCGTCCATTGGACGGCCAACACCGGGCGCGCAGCACCGGGGGACCTCGTCCTCATGGACATGGGAGTCGAGGGCCGCAACCTCTACACCGCCGACATAACCCGCACCCTTCCGGTCAGCGGATCCTTCACTCCCGTGCAGCGGGAGGTCTACGAGATCGTCCTCACCGCCCAGCAGGCGGGCATGGACGCGATCGAACCCGGTGTGAAAGTACTCGCCATTCGCGAGGCGTGCATGGAGGTCCTTGCAGAGGGCCTCCAAGACCTGGGCCTGCTGCCTCGCGCCGCCGGAGGAGCGTCCGCGACCGATTCCCTGCGATACCGCCGCTGGACGCTGCACGGATTCGGCCACATGCTCGGCATCGACGTCCACGACTGCGGTGCCTCATGGCTTGATCGGGCCCGAAACGGCACCGTCGAGGAGAACCACGTGCTCACCGTGGAGCCGGGTCTGTACTTCCAGCCCAACGACGAGCTCGTCCCCGAAGAACTGCGCGGGATCGGCATCCGCATCGAGGACGATGTGCACGTCACCGCGGACGGCTGCCGGAACCTCTCAGCGGCCCTGCCTCGAGCCGCAGGCGAGGTGGAGACCTGGCTCGCCGCCCAGCGGGAAGCCGGCCCCCGCTTCCCTACCGAGCACTGAACCGCGAACCGGCACCAGTACTCCTCCGCAGCCGCCGCACCGGCGCGGAGTCGGGCAATGCGGTCCTCCCGCGGACTCCTCCTGCGGCCGGCATCGGGTGTTTCGCCGTCTTCTTCCCTTCCGCGGGCCGCGAACCGGGTCCGTCCGTGCGGGGACCTCGCACGCGGCGACGCTAGGTCCTCTGCGGGTGCGCGCCCGGTGCGAATGAAACCGAGGCGACAGCAATCCGTCTCGATCGCTACGATCACTCCCGCAGACCGAGAAGGAGACCGGCCATGGGACGCGACCTGGCGAGATTCGTCGAGGCGGATCAGCCCGTCACGTACCTGGGCGGTTTCGATCATTCACTCGTGCACTGCCCGCGATGCGACCGCATGGCGATCCGCCGTGAAGGCCGGGTGACGTGCGGGTCGTGCGCTTA
This sequence comes from Glycomyces sp. TRM65418, assembly GCF_019710475.1. Classification (GTDB taxonomy): domain Bacteria; phylum Actinomycetota; class Actinomycetes; order Mycobacteriales; family Micromonosporaceae; genus Glycomyces. The sequence goes on from NZ_JAJFAX010000012.1 coordinate 46,935, forward strand.
CGCGGACGGGTTGCCGCGCAAGCCCAAGGCGAAGCCCGTGCAGCCCTTTCAGGTCGTCATGTGCCCCGAGTGCAATCGCCACGTGGGCTCGTATCGGACCGATCTGCGGTTCGAGTCGCTGTGCTGCCGCGGCTGCGGCTGGTCCCGAGCAGCGGCCGCCGGACCCCCGTGGACCGCGCCGCAGCGGCACCGCTGGCCGCGGCTCTGGCTGGAGACCGACTTCCGCGGCAAGTCGTTGTGGGCGGTGAACGAGCAGCACCTGCGCTTCATGGAGGCGTACGTCGCCGCCGGCGTGCGGGAGACCGGTCCGTTCAACGGCACCATCGCAAGCAGGCTCCCCGCCTGGATCAAGTCGGGCAAGAACCGTGCAGCGGTGCTGCGCGCGCTGGCGAAGCTCCGGTCGCGACTGCCCTGAGCTCCACCCGAGTGCTTCCTGGTGCCCCTCAAGAAAGGTTCGTACCAGCGCGCACGCTCCACGTCGTCACGCATCCGGAAGCGACCCGTCATGTCGAGGGTCTGGCGGGCGGTGGCATGATCCGCGTCTGACGCCCGGTCATGATCTCGTGGGTCTCCAGGGCTTCGAGAATGTCGAAGTCTCGCCGGTGCAGGCGGTCGGTCATCTCGTTGCAGTCGCCCGTGGTCGCACCGGGGACCCGCTGCGCGCATGCCGCTTCCCACCGCCTTCCCGTTGCGGTGGAGTCGGTTCGGAGGTGAGGCCTGCGGTGAGGCGTCGCTGCCTGGGGTATGCGCCCTGGACGTCTCCAACAGGCCGGCCGAATAGCCTCCATGCGAACAAGCAGGCGCGCTCCGCGGGCCTTTTGTTCCGCCCTGAGCGGCTTCTGTGCGACTTTGCGCCACAGAAAAGCGGGCCCAGCGGCCGATCCCATGAGCGGTCGTCGGGTCGATGCCCGCTCATTCGCGTTCTGAACGGTCCCGCACTGCTCGTGTCGGCGGCCCTTCGAGTGGCGCCCCGGACACTCCTTCGCCCATGTGCCCTAGGCGAACCGCTCAGCGGCGCAATTCGAGTCGCGCGTGAGGAGTGCGTAAGCCGTGCGTGAGCGGTGTATGAGCATCGGGGTATACGTTGGGGTCGGGGGTCGGACGGCGAAGCTCCCGTAACGGCCCTCGAAGAACGGGAGGCGTGCAGATGATCGATCGGGTACACGGGATTCGACCCCGTCGAGCGAGCGGAGCAGGTCGGGGCCCGTGCGGCGGCGATGAACCCGCTGCACCGCCGACAGCGACCTTCCGATCAGCGGGTCCTTCACTCCCGCGCAACAAGAGGGCCACATCGTCCTCGCCGCCGAGCGGACGGGCACGGACGCGATCCGACTCGGGGTGAAAGCACGCGCTATCCGCCAGGCGTGCATTGGGATCCTGGCAGAGGGCCGCCAAGGCCTGGGCCTGCCGCCACCGGAGGGGCGTCCGCGGCCGACGCCCTGCGGCACCGCCGCCGGACGCTCGACGGATTCGGCCACATGCTCGGCATCGACGTCCACGACCGCGGCGTCTCACCGCTTGATCGGGTCCGAAGCAGCGCCGTCGGAGGGCGCCGCGTGCTCACCGTGGAGCTCGGCCGGTACTTTCAGCCCGACGACGAGTTCGTCCCCGAAACGCTGCGCGGGAACGGCATCCGCATCGAGGACCACGTGCACAACGGCTTCTGGACTCTCTCAGCCGGCCTGCCCCGCACCGCAGCCGAGGCGGCGACCTGGCCTGCTGCGCAGCGAGAAGCCGGCCCGCGCCTTCCACCGGAATACCGAGCATCGAGTCGACGCCCGGTTCTCATCGGCAGGCGCCTCCTCGAACCGGCGCCTTCACCGTGGGGCCGCGAACCCCGGCACCCGGACAGGCCGTCCACGCGTACCGCCCGGTTCGCATACGCCGCTTCCTCGGCAGGCCCGCTCCGTGACCCTACCGTTGGGGCCGGCTCCCTGCCGCGGGCCTTGGCATTCAACGGGCGGCTTGGTCGCAACAATGTCTGACTGCAGCCGAATCGCCGCATTCGTCGAGTATTTCGGCGAACCTCGTGCACGGTGTCATTCGCCGATCGCCACTCGGAGCCCCACGGGCATCGTTGCAACGTTCGGCCAAGGTTTCCTGCCGCTTTCCTGCCGCTTTCCCGCCGCTTTCCCGCCTCGTAGATCGCGCGTTCCCCGGCAATTCGAACTTCGCGCCGGTGCTCGACCGGATTGGGAGCGGTGAGTTCGATCCGGCCGTGCCGGAATGGATCTGGTGCCGTAGAGCTCCGTTGGGAGACAATCGAAACCGCAATGTTCGATTTGATTCGTCGTTTATTTCAAGGAGCTAGTCTGGATCAAAGTACCGATCGAAAGCGCTGCGTCATCCCGACCGGCCCTCGCCGCCTGTCCACGGTTATGAGTGGCCCTTCCCCTCGATGCAATAGGAGATACCGGTGACAAGAAACAATGGCCCCTCGAACGTCAAGCCAGCTTCTCTCACTCGAGTTCACACGCTCCTCGACAGTACTCATCACCATCCCCGGCATCATCCCTCCGAGGATCGCCGGACCATTGCGGTGGCGGTTGCCTCCGCCGATATGGTCACGCTCCACGGCCTCACTTCGATCATCGGCGCTCAAGACGAGTTCGAAGTCGTGCACAGTGAACGCGACATCGACGTCTCGCTGTCCGCGCTCGCCGAGCATCGACCTGATGTCTACGTCATCGAGTCCTGCTTCGGCGGCGACTGCGTGCTGGAGACCGTGGTACGGGCCGCCTGTCCCGTCCCGGTGCTCATCGTTTCCCGCCACCGTTCCGCCCTGGTGCTCCAGCGCGCGATGCGCCACGGCGCCAGGGGGTACATCCCGCTAGAGGCCAGGCCGTCCATGCTGGGCGAAGCCATGCTGCGGATCGTCTCCGGATCGGTGTACCTGGACCCTGGCCTGGGGGCGGAGTTGGCCGAGCGCCGTGGCATCCATACCCTCAGCGAGCGCGAACTCGACGTCCTGCATCTGGTCGCCATCGGGCACACCACGGCCGAGATCGCCGCGTCACTGTATGTCAGCGAGCGGACGGTCGAAGCCTGCCGCTCCTCGCTCAAGAGCAAGCTCGGCCTGAGAACCAAGGCGCAGATCCATGCGTACGCCTGGAACAAGGGCCTGATCACCGCCTGCTCCTGCGTACCGGTGCCCGGTGCCGGCTGATCGCCGCGAGCGGGCGGCCTCCCTGCGACACGCCCAGGATCCGTTGCTTCGGGCGCCGTTCGGAGCGGTATATTTCTAGCTCGGGCCCGGGACGTCACTAGCGTCCCGGGCCCTCGCGAGTGTCACGGCTTTTCTTCGGCTCAGGTCGAGGTCAGCGAGCAGCACGAGCAGCCGACGCAGCACGAGCAGGAGTCGCACGAACTCGAACTCGACGACGCGCCGGTCTCCGGCAGTGCGACGGCGTCGCGCACCGTGGCGACTTCGATCGCGTCGAAGGACAGGTCGTCCAGGTCGAGGCCCTCGAAGTCGAATGCAGCAGTCTGAGTGTTCACATCAATCACCTCCTTCCAAAATGGTTTCCGCACTCGACCACGGGCCCGGGATGTCACTAGCGTCCCGGGCCCTCGCGAGTGTCACGGCTTTTCTTCGGCTCAGGTCGAGGTCAGCGAGCAGCAGGAGCAGCCGACGCAGCACGAGCAGGAGTCGCACGAACTCGAGGCCGAGGACGCGCCGGTCTCCGGCAGTGCGACGGCGTCGCGCACCGTGGCGACTTCGATCGCGTCGAAGGACAGGTCGTCCAGGTCGAGGCCTTCGAAGTCGAATGCAGCAGTCTGAGTGTTCACATCAATCACCTCCTTCCAAAGGGATTTCCGCACCGGACGGCGTCGCCGCCAGGCGAGGTTCATGGTGAGCGGGGCCTCCGCTGGCGCTGCCGAAGAACGCCACCAGCTCGGGCCGCTCCACTCCCGAGAGGCGTCCGGTCAGGTGCCAGCTCTCGTGGCATGCCAGGGCCACTCGCTCGATGTCTATGCCGCCCAGGTCTTCCAGGCACACCGGCATGTCCCAGGCCGCTAGGCGCTGCGACAGTGCTTCGGCGAAGGTCGCCCGTCCCAGCGGGACGGCCACGGCGCGGTCGAGGCGGGACAGGCGATCGGCGTCGCCGAGTCGGGGACCGATGGCGCCGCCCCCGCCGATCGCGGCCAGGTAGGCCGGCAGCAGGGCGCTCATCGTCCTGCCCTTGGGCAGTCCGTAGATGGTGCACAATGGATCTTGCAGGTACCACAGGACGTGGTCGTACCGGCCGCGCCCCAACCCGACCAGCTGCGTGGCGGAGACCGCTACGATCCACACGAGCTCCGCCCGCGCCTGCGCATCGGCGGGATCGGCGCTCAGGCGATCGAGCGCGGCGAGGCATTGCGCGGCGAGGGTCTCGGCCAGTGCGTCGGTGACGTCCAGAGCCGCTCCGGCGAGGTAGGGGCAGACGATCCGGGCGAGGGTCTCCACACCGCCTTCGATGACCGCCGCCGTCGGCAGGGACGCACTCAGGTCGGGATCGATGAGTGCCGATGTCGAGGCCAGCCGGCCCGACACCATCAGCCGTCGCTGCCCTTCATGGACGACCGCGGCGACGCTGTTGAGCTCCGAGCCGGTGGCGGTGGTCGTGGGCAGCAGCAGGCTCGGCAGCCCCGGGCGCAGATGGGCGCCCCGCTCCCCGTCGAGGTCCAGCAGCGGTCCGCTTCGCCATCGATCGCTTTCCAGCAGTTCGAAGTTGGTCGAGGCCAGCGCGGCGAGTTTAGCGGTGTCCATGGTGCTGCCTCCGCCGATGCCGACGACGAGATCCGCGCCGCAGGCGGTGACCGCGTCGACTGCGGTCACGACGGCGTCCAAGGTGGGCACGCCCGCGACCCGGGTGACGGACACGGCCGGGACCCCATGGGCGGAGAGGCGGGCGAGCAGGTCTCGGCCGGTCTCGGATTCGGCCACTCGCGCGTCGATGAGCACTGCTGGCGCCGATCCCAGTGCCGCCGCCTGCGGGCCCAGGTCCGCCGCGCGCCCCGATCCGAATCCGATGAGGGTCGGCACCTGCCAGTCGACCGCGGTCGCGGGCGGGTTCACGGTCATGACAGGTCCAGTTCGTCGAAGACCTGACCGGCGGCGTCGGCGATGAGCTTCACATCGTCGTCGTCGATGATCAGCGGCGGCATCAGGCTGAAGCCCCGGTCGGAGAGGTGGACGATCACGCCGAGCGACCGGAACCGCTCCACCACGACCGCCGCCTGCGCCACGTCGACCGTGCCGCCCGGGCCTTGCAGGCCGACGCCCAGCATCAGGCCGCGGCCGGTGGGCGCGAGCGCCTGGCCGCGAGCGCGCGGCAGGGCGTCGGTCAGCATCGCGGTCAGTCGCTCGCCGGAGCGCAGCGATCGGGAGACCAGGTCGTCGGCCTCGATGACGTCGAGCGTGGCCAGGGCGGCCGCGCAGGCCAGTGGATTGCCCGCCTGGGTCTCCCCGGTGCGCAGGACGGCGCCGCCCGCGGCGAACGCCTCCCAGACGCGCTGGTGGATCAGGACCGCCGACATCGGCAGGAAGCCGCCGTTGATCCCTTTGGACATGACCAGCAGGTCCGGTCGCAGGCCCGTCCACTCCGCGGCGAACATCGACCCGGTGCGGCCGAAGCCGGTGGCGACCTCGTCGACGATCAGGCAGATGTCGTTCGCCTCGCACAGGTCGTTCAAGCCGGAGAAGAAGTGCTCGTGCGGCACGAGCACGCCCGCCGATCCGAGCACCGGTTCGACGATGACGGCGGCCAGGCGGCCGGCGGCGGCCCGCAGCCGCTCCAGGGCGTCGGCCGCTCCCCGCTCGTCCAGGGGGGTCGGCACGTGCATGACCGCCGAGCGGTCCACGCCGTACTCGTCCTGTTCGAGGTCCTCGCCGGTCACGGCCATGGCGCTGTCCAGTGTGCCGTGGTAGGAATCGGCCAGCGCGGCGACCGTGTCGCGCTCGGGCCGGCCGATCAGCCGCTGGTAGCGGCGGGCGAGTTTGAGTGCGGTGTCGACTGCGCCCGCCCCGGAAGTGTTGTAGAAGACCTTGGTCAGTTCCGGCCTCGGGCTGATCTCCACCAGGCGGGAGGCCAGCAGTTGGGCCGGTTCGTTGCCGTAGCGGAACAGCGTCCCGTAGGAGAGCCGGTCGAGCTGCGCGCGGATCGCGGCCTGGATGCGCGGTTCGTCGAAGCCGCAGTGCATGTTCCACAGTGCCGCGTTGGCGCTGACGTACTCCCTGCCGTTCTGGTCGACCAGGCGGCTGCCGCGCCCTTCGGTGATCGTCACCGGGGAGGAGAGGTAGCGGCCCATGTCGGTCATGGGGTGCCACAGCGGGTAATCGTCGGTCATGCCGTCCTCTTTCCTGCGGGTAGGACACCGGTGGCGGCCAGTGCCGCTTCGGCGGCGGCGACCGCTTTCGCGGCCGTGGCGGCGGCGAGCCGCCGGTCGCGGGCCAGGGTCTCGGCCGCGTCGTCGGGGCGGTCGAGCCGGATCTCGACGGCGGCGGCCAGCGCCGGAGCGAGACGGTGGGCGCGTCCCGCCGCGTGAAGGTAGTAGCGGTCGTCGAACTGGAGCATCGCGGCGGAGGCGGGCCAGTTCGGGCGGCTGGCGGACGCGTGCGTCAGCGGGCCGCCGCAGCCGCTCACCCGCAGCCCGGCCCGTCCGGTCGGTTCGAACAGGCGCGGGTGCTCGCCGCTGAGGGCGGCCACCGCGAGCGCGGCGTCGAGGACCCGCCCGAGCCAGGGCCGGTCGGCGTCGGCCATGCCCTCGGGGCGGCAGCGGCAGCCGTTCGCGGCCGCGGGCAGGGCCCGGATCTCGGCACGGAGCGCGTTCAGGTCGTCGCCGGTCTTGCCGACGGCCGGTCCCGCGCGGCCGAGGAGGACGGTGCCGTCGGCCTCGACGTACAGTTGCCGTCCGGTCGAGGCCGGGCAGGGGCCGTGGCCGAGGCGGCACAGCCCCGCGACGAGCGCGCCGGGATCGAACAGCCGGGAGTGGCATCGGCCGTGGCGCCAGGCCTGGTCGATGTCGACGAGCACCGGCTCGGCCGATTCGATCCAGACCAGGTCCGGTCTGTCGGAAGCGGTGCCGTATGCGCCCGGGGCGCAGACCTCTTCGATGTCGTGCACCGCCGCGTGCGCGACCGAGGCGGCGTCCGGCCTGCGCGCCCGCACCGTGCCGCCGGCGTCCACGACCGAGCCGAGCCACCGCTCGTGCGCGGTGACCGGTTCGTCGTGCTCCCACCACAGGTCCTCGACGCCGACGGTCACCGGCGGGGGCGCACCGCGTCCGGTGCAGGCCCGTTGCAGCCCGGCCCGTGAACGCCGCCGGTCCTCGCGCAGCCGAACGGCGGTGTCGGTCTGCGGCGGACATCCGGCCAGCGCCCCTCGGGACGACAGCCGGCGCAGGGTGGACAGGTCGGTCTCGATCACGGCGTCGGGGACCGCTCGGAGCAGTGCGGCCAGCCGGTCCGCGGGCCAGTGGCCCTCCCGCCCCGCGAGAACCCGGACCAGCGGCCGCAGTCGGTGCGCGGCGAACGCGGACAGTGCCGACCGCACTCGCCCGACGTCGGTGCGGTCCGCAGTGGCCTCGACGGTGACCCCGCCGGTCGCGAAGGACGACACGGCCGCGGCGACCTCCGCGTCGACCGCGTCGGGATCGATCCGGGGATGCAGCAGCGGCAGGCGCGGGCCCTGGTCGGCCGCACGACGCAGCCGCTCGGCGAGGTCGCGCCAGTCGGTGTCGCCGTTCGCGATGAGCGGCACGGTCATCGACGCCGCCGACCTGGCGGCGATGTGGCGCAGTTCTTCGATCGTCTCCTCGCCGACCGGGACGCCGAGCCGGGCGGCCTGCGCGGCCGCGACGGCGCCGGAGCGGTAGAGGCGGCCGAGGTCGGCTTCGGCGACCAGTTCGGGCCCCGCCCCGCCGCGATGGACCAGCCGCGCCCGATCACCGTCCGGTTCGGCGTGCGCGACGGACACGCCGCGCCCGGCCAGGCCGTCGCCGAGGGCTTCGGCGACCGCCCGTGTCGACCGGTCGCTGACGAGCACGACCGCGTCAGGGCGCGAACGCGCCAGGTCCCGAGCCCATTCGGGGACCGTCCCCGCCGGCCCGGCCGTCACCAGCCGGGCCCCGGCCGCCGCCGCGACGGCGGCCGCGGCCAGGTCCGGGAAGCAGTCGAGTCGGCCCCACCGGTTGCGGCGCAGGCGGACCATGAGCACGAGACGCCTCATGCGGGCACCTCCTCGCGGACGCGCGGAAGCCGGGCCGCCGCCCACTGCACGGCGGCGACGTTCATCGCCATCGTCGTGGTGAAGGGCACCACCATGGCCGCCGGGAGGAACAGGCCGAGACCCGCGAAGATCACCGGAGCCATGTAGCGGGCGAAGAACCGCTGCCGCGGGTCGTCGACGCCTGAGGCCCGCAACGCCAGGAGCCCGACCACGGTCCCCGCCAGTGTCAGCGCCGCGGCCCACGCCAGGCCCCCGGGTCCCTGCGTCGCCGGTGAGGACGACAGCGTCCGCAATCCGTAGAACGCCGCCTCGTCGGCGGCCGGGCCGGTTCGGCTCCACAGCGCGATGGTCACCACCACCAGGATCTGCGCCACGGTGAAGACCGTGCCGACGCGCTCGAACCATCCGCGAGGGGGCTTCGGCGCGGCCGGGTCGCGCTGGCGCTCGATGCGACGCTCGGCGCCGCGTACCAGCCACGGCCAGGTGAGGACCCGCCACCCGGCGCCGAGCAGCAACACCGCCCAGCCCCAGGACACGGCCTCCGGGCCGATCACCTCGGCGATCGGCGCGATGATCGACTCGGTCGCCGCGCCGATGCGGTCGAGGAGGTCACTCCACATTGCAGGGCTCCGTTCTGTCAGCGGTCGGGGGTGGTCGATTGGGGCCGCTCGCTCAGCGCTGCGGCTCCCAGGGCATGGTCTTCACGGCTGCGAACATCGCGATCACGCCCCAGGACGCGATGATGAGCAGGTTCCCCAGGTCGAAGGACCAGCCCGACGCGCCGGGGTCCAGCGGGGCGCGGACGGCCTCGGCCATCGGCACGAACGGGAGGAAGTCCAGGACCGTCTGCATCGGGCCCGGCAGTCCCTCGACGGGGAAGAACACTCCGGAGATGAACAGCAACGGGAACAAGGTGGCGGTGGAGACGATGAGCGACACCTCGACGGTGGGGATCAGACGGGTCACCGCCAGACCGAGCGCGCAGGAGGTGAAGCCGCTCAGCAGCACCGCGAGCAGGAGGGCCGGCAGGCCCATCGGGCGCACCTCCAGGCCGAACGCGATCAGCGAGACCCCGATCATGATGACCACGGAGACGATCGTGACCACCAGTGAGACGCCGATGCGGCTCATCAGGTGCACCGTCTTGGGCATCGGCGTCTGCCGGATCCGCTTGAGCACCGATTTCTCGCGAGCGGTCACGATGCCGGTGACCATGTTGAAGTATCCGGACGAGGTGATGACGAAGACGATGATGGCCGCGGTCGTCATCTGGACGGAGGCGACGCCGTTGACCGTTTCACCGGACTGCAGCAGATTGAACATCACGTTGAAGAACAGCGGGAGCAGCAGCGCGATCACCAGGGCGAACGGTGTGCGCGAGGCGCTGATGAGGCCGTAGCGCATGTCGTTGAAGAGCAGTCCGGCGATGCCCCGCCGCTGATCGGACGTCGCGGTGGGCATCGTGAGTGTCGAGGTGGTCATGAGGTCCTTCCTTCGGAGTCACGGTGGGCGAGGATGGAGAGGTACAGCTCCTCGAGATCGGGGCGTCGGACCTCCAGGTCGGCGAGCGCGACATCGCTGTCGACCGCCCAGGTGGTGAGCGCGTGCAGCGGCCCGCGGGCGTCGTCGACGTCCATGGAGATCCGGCCCGCCTTGAAGCGCGCGCGTTCCGCGAGGTCGGCGGGCAGCCGTTTGAATTCAGCCTCGTCCCCGCGGAAGGAGATGGTGGCCCCTCGCTCGTCCGGCAGGAGGCTCGACGGGGCGCCGATCGCGGCGACCCGCCCGGAGTGCAGCACCGCCACCCGGTCGCACAGCCGCTGGGCCTCGGTCATGTTGTGGGTGGTGAGGAAGACGGTCTTGCCCATGGCGCGAATGGCCTGCACCGTCTCCCAGGCGCGATCGCGGGCTTCGATGTCCAGCCCGGTCGTCGGCTCGTCGAGGAAGACGATGTCCGGATCGCCGACCAGGGCCAGAGCCAGATCGAGGCGCCGCTGCTGACCGCCGGAGAGACGCCCGACTCGGGCGCCGCTCTTGGAGCTCAACCCCACCAGCTCGATCACGTCGTCGACCGGGAAGGCCTGCCTGTAGTAGCCCGCGAAGAGCGCCACATGCTCTCGTACCGTCAGGTAGAGCTCGAAGCTCCCCTTCTGGGGGACGATCCCGAGGCGGTTCCGCACCGTCCGGTTGGCCCGGATCGGGTCCATGTCCAGTACCCTCACCGTCCCCGAAGTGGGCTTGACGTGGCCCTCGAGGATCTCGGTCAGCGTGGTCTTCCCGGCGCCGTTGGGTCCGAGGAGCCCGAACACCTCTCCTCGCTGAACAGTCAGGTCCACATCGGCCAGTGCCTGGACCGGTCCGAAGGACTTGGACAGGCCCTGGACGATGATCGAGTCGGTACTCTCGACGGTTCGGGGGGGTCGGCTTGCGCTTTCAGTCGTTTGCTGTGTCATGAATGGGAACCTCCATCACTCGTAGTCGCATTCGCGTCGTCTGACGGGGCGCCGATCGGAATCATGTAGCCGATGATTTCGTCGTAGCCGTCCAACTGGGCTATCTCGCACACCGCGTCGTCGAAGAAGCCGCCGACCGAGACCGAACGAAGTCCCAGGGCGGTGGACACCAGCAGTAGCGACTGGGCGGCGTGGCCGATCTCCAGCGTCGCGAAGCGGTGCGCGCGCAGCCCGTAGCGCGGACGCATCCGCCCCAGGTCGGCTCCGATGAACAGGACCGCCGGGACCTCGGCGACCTCGATGCGCGGTTCGTCACCGAGGAAGAACGGCGAGCTGTAGCGCAGTACGTCGACGTCCGTCGCGGTACCGACCATCTGCAGCTCGTGGGTTCGAGGCAGGTACTCGTACAGCGCCGGATCGATCCCCTCCACGGCCCTGGCGAGGACGCGCACGATCAGCGGATACGCCATGCCGGCGCTGGGGTTCGCCATGACCTGACGAGGCGTGGGAGGATCGGCCTCCTCGTACCATTCGGTGTCGACGACGCCCGCGCCGAGCCCGAGCAGGTTCCCGAGCCGATCGAGGCCGAGTCGCCCGGTGAATCCGTCGCGGGCGCTGCGGCGCGCGGCGATCACCTCGGCCAGGGGCGCCGCCGCCAAGGCCGGATCGACCGGCGGCAGCGGGACCGCCTCGTCGCTGGCGAACTCGAGGACCCGGACGATCGGTTCGCCCTGCCGCGGCTGCTGGTCGCCCATCGTCACCGGTCGGAACTTGCTCAATTCGTGGTAGGCGCGGTCGGGCGCGGCGGGACCGTCGGCGAAGTAGTCGGGGTACTTCCCCGGGGCGGCGATGAGCAGGGACGCCAGCCAGGCCAGATAGACCTCGTCCGAGGCGGTCATGCCCATGCGGTTGTAGATCATGTGCAGGTGCGAGACCATGACCGAGTCGGCGCTGCCCGTCAGTCGCCCCGTCCGACCGAGCTCGCGGAGACGGTCCGTCATCCGCCCGACCGCGTCCCACCATTGCCGGTATGCGGCGGGAGCCGCTTCCTTCTGCGCGTCCCTGCGCCGCATGAGCTCGAGCCCGGTGGCGACCATCGTCGACTCGGCCGCGGCGTGGGTCTGCGCGAAGGTTCGGGCGACGGCCGCGTCGAGGTACCGCCACATGGTCGCGTATTCACGGAGCCATCGCACGGACTCGCTCGCGGTCGTGTACATCGCCGAGACGAAGCCGAGCAGCAGATCGAGTGCGACACCGGTTCGAGCCTGCTCGCCCGGTGTGCGGGCGATGACGGCCGCGGCCAGTTCGCTGGAGATGTGGAACAGGTCCTCCGCGGGGCCGATCGCGTCCGGGCCGCCGTAGCGGTCGGTCTCGGGCAGGTACTCGGCCTCCACGACCCGTCCGTCGGGGTTCCATTCGAGGGCTCGGGCCTCGTCCGCGGGGATCGCGAACTGCTGATAGAACTCCACCGGGTCGAGCCGGGGGGCGGGCTCGGTCGACAGCGGCGTCTCCAGCGCCGCGCGCATCATGGCCTGGGCGCGGTCGAGCCGTTCCTTGTCGGGGCCCGCCAGGCGGACTCTGACATGCGGTCCGCCTTCCCAGTAGCGGATGAAGAACCACCTGTCGATGAGGCCCTCCGCGCGCAGGCTGCGGGCCAGCGGTGCGATCGTCGCGGTCACGAGCCGGTCGGCGGCGGCCTTGCCTCGGTGGCAGAAGACGTGCAGGGCTCGCCAATTTCGGTCTGAAGTGGACTCGGTCATTGGCGCACATCCAGCAGCAGGTCGATGAATCGACTGGCGCCCATCAGCGCCAGGTAGATCGGCAATTGCGTCGAAGGCAGCCCCAGGTCGGCCGCGAGGGGGTCGGGATCGAAGCTGCGCGCCGGGCGCAGGAACCCGCGGTGCGGGGTGATGGACATGCCCGCGGCCTGCGCGGTCGCGCCCATCTGGAGTTGGAGCGCTCGCAGGCCTCGCTCCCCGCCCGCGCGGATGGCCGCGTCGTGGTCGCAGATCATCAGCAGCGCCGCGGGGCAGCCGGAGACGGCCATCTGCTCGGGCGGATACGAGAAGGACCGCTGCACCGCCGCCATGTCGGGGCCCGCCACGGGCCGCGGCGGCCGGCCCGGCTCCAGCCGGTAGCAGCCGGGCTCGAACCCGTCCACCTGCCGCGCGATGAGAACGAAGTCGATGCCGCCCTCGGCGGCCGTAGGGACCGCGGCGGTCGTTTCGGCGACCGCGCGCAGGACCGCGGCCATGGCCTCGGCCGGGAGCGGGACCGGCGCCGGGGTGTACCCCTTGTTGGCGCGGCCGGCGGACCGCTCGAACAGCACCTCGGACCAGCTCATGCCGGTGCGGTGGGCCGGTGCGGGGCGGTGCGGCCGGTCGGCGGCCTCGCCCAGCTCGATCACGGCGGCCGGAATCCAACCGTCGGCCGCTCGCAGGCCGAGTCGGTCCAGCAGCGGCGCGTCCGGCAGGTCATGGCGCAGGCGTACCGGCAGGCCGTGCGCGTGTGCGGCCTGTGCGAGCAGTTCGCTCAGATGCCCTGCCTCGCACAGGCTCAAGCTCCAGCGCAGTTCCCGGTACCGGGTCGGGATGCTGCCCAGGTGGCTGATGACGGCGAGTCGGGCGCCGCCCTCCAGGGCCGCATCGAGGTCGGCGTGGTCCGACACGGGCCACAGGCGGTGCCCGGCCGCGTCATAGTGCCAGGCGCCGCCTGCGGCCAGCAGGAACACCTGCGCCGAGAAGAAGCAGTGCGCCGCGGGATAGGCGCGGTGCGGGTTGACCGCGCTGCGGACCTCGAACCGCTGCGGGGCCGAGGCCGCGATCGTGCCCAGCACCCGCTGTCGCAGTGGGGTCGCCGAGTCCACGCCGCCGCCGGGGTAGGCCGCGTCCTCCAGCATCCGGTGCAGGCCGGCGGGCAGCGGCACCGCCGGTCCGGTCGGCTCGACCGGCACGCGGACGCGGTCGTCGCCGTCGGTGGCGATGTCGAGCAGCAGCGGCCGGGCGATCCGGTCGGCGAATCCACGGAGGTGCTGGTCATCGATATCGGTTGCGGCCCAAGGCGGGTCGACGACTTCCATGTCGGCTCCTCTCACGGGAAGGGGTGGGGTGGGGCGGTGTCGGGGTCGACCGGCGAGTCGGAGGGGTCGCGGTAGCCCAGGCGGACCGGCAGGCTGCGCAGGCGGTCGAGCCCGCGGGTGCGCCGGTACACGTGGCCGAAGGTCATCGGGATCGTCTGGGGCACGATCATCTTGACCGTCGCCGGGGTCCGCTCGGTGGTGATCCGGTCGGTCTGGTCGACGACGATCGGGTCCATGCCGTTGGCGGTCATCCGTTCGACGACGGCGAGCAGGACGTCCGTGAGGTCGGGGCGGATCCATCGGGACCGCCAGTCGCCGTAGGCCTCGGCGAGCGTGGCCGGTGCCGCCCGGGGGTCCAGGAACGACCACCAGGACCTGGTCTCGGGGTAGTTGTAGAGGATCGTGTGGTCGTGGAGGGTGTGCACCCGCCGCGGGTCGTCGATCAGGCGGCGGCCGTCCTTTTCCTGCTCGGCTCGGGTCTCGGCGGGCATGCGGTTGCGCACCACGCAGTTGGTGACCGCTTCGGTCGCGGCCGAGGCGACCGCCCGGCGCGGATCGCAGTGCGCTCCGGCCGCGAAGAACGCGACCGGCCCGTCGTCGTCGCGCCGCAGCGCCAGGCTCATCACCGCCGGGATCTCCAGTTCGGTGGTGATGTCGAACAGGTGCAGGTCGTAGCCGAGCCGGTCGAGCTGCGTCCGCATCCCTCGCAGGCTCGGCACTTCGGCTTCGTCCACACGCAGCGGCCGGGCCGGGCGCTTGGTGTACCAGGCCAGCAGAAAGGCGTCGCGTTCGACCACTTCGAACAGTCCGTACAGGCTCGCCTCCTCCACCGAGGATCCGATGGCGCAGCCGTTCGAGCTCTCGTACAGGAACTTCGGCGAGGGCGGTCCGGTGCGGCCCCATCGGTCGAGATGCCAGTAGGCGACGTGCTCGGGCACCAGGACCGGCCGCCGCGCGCCGAGCCGGAAGCCCCACACCCAGTCGATGGGCGTGTCGGGATCGTACGGGCTCAGGCGGAAGTCCGGATCGTCGCCGCTGCCTTCGACATGCAGGCCGAGTTCGCGCAGGTCGACCGCTTCCGGCAGCGCGTTCTGGCTGCCGCGCACGACGGTGCGCTTGCCGTGGGGGCTGGAGGAGCTGAGCCTCTCCAGCGCCTCGTAGAGCGCGATGGTCTCGCCCTCGGGATAGGTCAGGGCGCGGCCGTGTCCGGCCTCGCCGGGTTCACCGCTGGGCAGGGCGAGTTCGGCGCTGGTCAGGGCCATCACCGAGTTCTCGGAGCGGTAGACGTGGCCGACCGGCCCGTACCGCCAGTCGTGGACGAGGTCTCGCAGTTCGCTCCCGCTCAGCCCGGAGGCGTTGGTGCGGAACGACTCGGGGTCGGCCTGCGGGCGCGGGGCGAAGGCGACCCGGGCCAGGTCGGCGCTGTCGTCGGGGACGGGACGGCAGCCGGGGCAGCCCGGCAGCGGCGTCATCCGGTGGATCCGGCCGGTCAGCCGGCCGGTCGAGACGTGAATCTCCCTGTCGGCCAGCAGGTCATGGCGCAAGGCGCGGTCGGTGATCGCGGCGAGGTGCCGCAGATGCGCGGACGTCAGCGCGAGCGCCGGGACCGGGCCGTCGAGCTGCTCGGCCGGGGCGTTCTGGCGGCGCCACAGCCGTCGGCGCCGCTCGGCGCACACCTGGCACCCGGGCGTGCCGGGCCGGACCCAGGGGCCGACGATCCCCAGGTCGCCGACGATCCTGGCGGGCAGGACAGCGGCCTCGCGCAAGGCCTGCTGTTCGGCGCCGTCGCGTTCGGGGTCCCAGCCGTCGCGGGCGAGCACGACGGTGTCGCCGGTGGTGACCGCGGCGTCCTGGGCGCTCGGCACGGAGGCGTCGTAGCAGCCGGACAGTGTGTCGGCCAGTGTCTCGTGCAGGCCGCCCTCGCCGATGAGCCAGGTCGTCATTGTCCGGTTCCGTTCCGTTGCAGGCCCACCCAGCCGATCACACCGAGCGCGTCGAGCGCGGGTTCGCCTCGCCAGCGGGCGCCGCCGATCCGCTCGTCCTCGCCGCACAGCGCCGCGAGCGTCTCGTCGCCGTGCCAGGCGGGGGCCTCGACGGCGTCGGGTGCTCCGGGCGGGGTGTCGACGATCGGGACCGTCGGCCGGTCGCCACCGGCTTGCAGGACCGCGGCGGCGTGCCGGGACACGACCCGGCGGGCGACTTCGCCGTCGGGGTGGGCGAAGACGGCCACGCGTCGGCCTTCGGCGAGGGCCGCGGCCACGGTCAGGTCCGGGACCCGGAGCGGGTGCCGCACTTCGAGCGTGACCGCCGGATCGCTCCGGTCGATCTCGTCGACGGCGGGGCCGAACCGGTTCCGGCGCTCGTCCTGGTCGTCCAGCCAGGCTGCCGCCAGACGGTTGACCGCGTCGCACAGCATCGCGTTCGCATCCGCACCGGCACAGGCGATGCGGGTCGAAGCCTGCATCGCCTCGCCACCGGCCAGAGTCCACAGACTGGTCGCGTCGGCCCGACCGGCCGCGTTCCGGGCCGCGCCGAGGGCCGCGCGATAGCGGGCGACGTCGCCGGTCTCGCCCCAGCCGAACGCGTCCGCGCCGGCGGTCGCCAGCGCCAGCGGCATCTGGGAGAGCTCGCCGTCGTCGGTGGCCGGGAGGATGCCGGTGACGCTGTCGCACAGGTCGGTGATGCGGTCGGGGTCGGTGTCGGCGGGCAGGTGCGGGTCGACCGGTTCGGCCACGGTGCGGCCGTGCGGGGCGACGGGGTGGACGGTGGTCTGGATCCGCTCGGCCTCGATGAGGTACGCCTGGCCGTCGTATTCGGTGCTGACTCCGGTGAGGGCGTAGAACGCCTGCATCGCGGCGAGGTTCCCCGCGAGGGTCGCGGCGACCGCCGGTACCGGTCCGATGGCGGTGTCGAGGCCCCGGTCCCGCATCCGTTCGAGCACCGTGGAGAGGCCGGCGTCGCCGTCCCGTTCGCGCAGGGGCGCGATCACCGCGCGGTCGCGCAGTTGGGCGACGCCGATCGTGCCCGAGGCCGGCCCGGGCGGCGGCTGGGCGGTGTCGACGTGGATGCGCACCGGCGCCTCCGCCTCGCGGCCGGGCCCGAGCTCGGCGCCGGTCTCGGCCGCCAATCTCCGCAGCGCGTCGGAGGGTTCGTCGATGCGCAGTCGTCCGGCGCCGAGGCTGAGCAGGCTTCGGGCGGCGGCCTCGGCTACGGGGCCTTGGCCGTGGATCGCGATCGGGTGGTGCCGCAGCCGGTCGAACGCGGCAGTCGGGTCGTCCGCCGCGGAGTCCAGGAACGCGAGGGTGCGGCGGTGATCGGGATGGACGGTCGCGTCGGCGGCGGCGGTGCCGGGGGCCTCGGCGCGCAGGAACCCCTTGTCCAGCAGTTCGTCGAGGAGCCGCTGGGCGGTGTCGCGCGCCGCGGGCGGCAGCGCGGCGGTGAGCGCCTCGGGGTCGGCCCCCCGGTGGAGATGCGGGAACAACGCGGTCCACAGCTTGCCGAGCGCGGGCGAGCCGCTGATCTTGAGCGTCTCCTGCCAGCCGACGCAGTAGAGCCCGCCTTCGACGGGGGTGATGTGGACGGCCGCTCGCAGCCGGACCTGCCTGGGCGCTGCCGTGTTCACGAGGCGGCCTCCGCGTTCTCGTCGGGCTTGAGTATCTGCCGCCAGTTCACTCCGGTGACGGCGTCGACCGCTTCGCTGACCGCGTGGGCCAGGAACAGCCGCTCGGCCGGGGAGACGTCGATGACGAGCATCTGGGCGTACAGGAGGTTGACCATGAACCGGTAGGAGGCGAACCAGCGGCCCGCTTCTTTGTCGGTGTACTCGACTTCGCGCAGTGCCGCGTGGAACTCGCTGTACTCGCGGTCGTCTCCGACGGCGTACTTGCGCCGCAGGTGGTCGTTCAGATCGGCCGCGCGGTCGGTGTAGCCCTCGTGCAGGAGCGGTTCGATGTCGCGGACCTCGGCGAGGTCGAGGGCGCGGTCCCAGAAGGTCCGCAGCGCCTGCCCCCAGCGTTGCCAGACCGGGTCGCTCCCGGTGTAGTAGCCGGGTTCGGTGGGGTCGTCGACCAGCGAGGTGGTCAGCGCCTCGAACTGCGGACTCACCGGACGGTAGCGTGATTCGAAGTCGGCGCGCAGTGAGCCGTCGCGGTCGTAGTCCTGGAGGTGGTCCTCGAGGTGCGACTTGTAGGAGAGGCTGCCGTGGAGCAGGCCGCGGTCGGGATAGGTCGCGGCCAGCAGCACCATGAAGGTGAACGCGCCCTGGAGCCTCGCCGATTTGCTGCGCTCGGCCGCGGCGATGATGTGCTCCAGCGGCTCGACCATGGCCTCGTTGAAGGCGTCGCGGAGGTCCCGGGCGTTCGGGTTCTCGATGAGCCCCGGCTCGAGGGGGGTGTCGAAGGGGCGCACCGTGTTGTCGGGCCAGATCGGCTCGTAGGGCGGGGGAATGAGCTCGGCGGCGCCGAGCTGGCGCGAGGTCTCCAGGTAGCCGTCCGTGTTGAGCACGTAGCCGGAACCGTGCTGCTTGAGCCCGGCCTCGATCGCGGGCCGTTCGGCGGCGAGGGCGGCGACGAGGGCGCCGTGTTCGGGGCCGGAGGCGATGAGCTGGAGGTGCGGTCCGAACCGCCAGTGGCGGCCGATGTGGACGTGGCTGACCCCGTGGACCCGCTGGAGGCGGTGCACGGCGGGGATGAGGACCGCGGCGACGAACCGGCGTTTGACCGGCGCGTGGTAGGCGATCGCCAGCGAGGCTCTGGTCAGGGGCGTCACGGATTCGCCTTTCGGTAGAACTCGGCCACCACTTCGGCGGCATGGGCGCGTTCGCCTACGGGGAAGCGTTCGTCCGGGCCCGGCCTGGCCTCCTCGACCACGATGTCGGTGCCGGGTTGATAGGACAGGAGCCGGTCGAGGTGGCGAACGTGGAGCCTGCTGAGCAGGTCGACGTACTGCGGCTTGCGGTTGTCCATGTAGGACCCGAAGTAGTCGTTGACCTGACCTGGGCTGAGTTCGGGCGCGGGCGGATGCAGGAAGACATGGTCGGGAATTCCCAGACGCACGCGCCATTCGTTCAGCCGCACGAAGAAGTCCGCTTCGGCCTCGCCCGGTTCGGGGCGGGGCATCGTTCCGCTGGGGATGTGCCAGCGGGCGCGGGCGAGCCAGACGGACCCGAACCGCAGACCGCGGTAGTGCCGCACCTGCGATCGATCCACGGTAGGCGACCGGTCGGCGCTCACCTGCGGCTCGAAGAAGATCGATCCGCTGCCGCCCATCGCGGTGAGCGACAGGAGCCGGGAAGGCAGGTAGAAGGGGATGAGGAACCCGAGGTAGAGCGGGTGGACGCGCTGGTCGCCCTCGGGGTCCCAGAGCATCACGCGGTCGCCGGCCGGGTCGTGGCGCACCACGAGGCGATCGAGCGGCAGCCGGTCGGCCGCACCGGTGTTGTCCCAGTCCAGATCGCGTTCGGCCAGCAGCGGATGCAGGTTCGCGTTGAACCCCTGGACGGGGCGGATCTCGGCGGTGACGCCCGCGCCGTGGTACTCGCGGACCATGCGGCGGACCTCGTCGACGACGGCGCCGTCCGCGTAGGCCAGGAAGCGGCTGACGTAGTTGCCCCAGCCGTTGTAGATCTTGTTGAGGATGGCCCCGGTAGGCGGGTTGCCTCCCAAGGGCTGCATGAACATCCCGTAAGAGGCCGGGGAAGCGCCCACCCAGGCGGGCGCCTCGCGGACGGCGAGCGCGACGAGTTCGGGGTCGATGTCGACGGGCGCGGCGTCCGCGAGCGGGTGCAGCAGTTGCTCGGTCAGGCGGGAGATGATCGTCGACCGCAGTGGCACCAGGCGCGACAGGACTGGATCGGTGGCGATCAGTTCGTGATCGAAGCCCTCGGTGATCTGGAGCGCGTCGTCGTAGGCGGGGACGAACAGCTCCCCGAGCACGTCCAGGTCCTCGCAGCGCCCGCCCCTGCCGTAGCGGGCGGTGAAGCGGTGGGTGAGGACTCGTGAGAAGACGTGCTGCTCGTCGAAGATCTGGAGGAGGTCGAGGAGCCGTCGGCAGTCGGCGAGCACCGGCCGCCAGTCGGCGGTGGAGCTGCACGCCGGTTCGAGCACGCCGTCTTCGAACCAGATCGGCTCGGCGCCGGACACGGCGGCGGCGTCCTCGCCGAGCGCTTCGAGCGCGGCGGCGCCGGCGGCCTTGCCTTCGCGCAGCAGAACGACCCGCTCCACGGGACCGGCCGTCGCGAATTGCTCCTGCGCCTCGCTCACTCGCTCGAGTTCGGCCTTGACGGCGGCCACGACCGGGTCCGCGGTGAAGCCGGCCAGCCATGCGGTGAGCGCCCGCAGTGCATCGGGCGACTGCTCGTCGACGATCGGTTCGGGGACCAGGACGCCGAAGTCGCACAGCTTCGCGACGAAGGCGGTGGCGACGGCGGTGCTCGCCCCGGGGACGCGGGCGGTGATGACTTCGGCCAGTTCGGCGAAGGTGGCGCTGCGTCGCGGCGTCGACCGCAGCCAGTCCACGAGGGCGATCGACGCCGGGTTCGCGGGGACGGTGACCTTCGCTTCGCCGTAGCGGGCCGCGATCTCCGCCGCTTCGGGGCCGAGCCGCTCACGGCTCCCGACCGCGATGAACTTGCCGTCCTCCAGCCGTAGCCCGGCCGAGGGGTGGAAGCGCATGGCGCTCCGCACTGCGTGGATCCGGCCCAGCCTTCCCTCCAGCCGCCGCAGCAGACCCCGGTTGAACTCCATGACGGAGGACACGGGTCCGATACCGGAGGGCTCCTGCGGGGTGTGCTCGGGCAGGAAGCCCGCGACGGTGTAGCGGCTGAACGGGCTGGTCTTGGTGCGTGCCCGCATCGCGTACCGCAGCAGGGACTCTTCGGATTTGCGGGTGTTCTTCTTGACCTGCTCCCAAGGGGCGGCGCGGTACTTGTCGGCGGCATCGAGCAGCAGTTCGCTGGACATGACCAGTGAGCGGCGCAGTTCCTCGTCCCCGAGCATCGAGCGGAGCTCGGCCCGCTCAGCGTCCAGCCGGTCCGCATGGGCGGCGGTCAGCTCGACGCGCAGGAGTGCGAGCCGCTCCTCGTTGTCCAACCAGGTCTCGACGGCGGGCTCGTCGACGACGGTGCGGATCTCGTCTCGGCTCAGACCCCGAGGAAAGCGCCGATTGTGGATGGCACGCCGCAGGGGCAGGACGACCCGCTGGCGGGTCTGGCGGTCGATGTGGCCGCCGACGGCGTACAGCAGGTCGGTGAGCTTCTCCGTGGCCTGCTCTTGCATGGTGGTCAGGTCGCACGCCTCGACCAGCCGGGCGCGGTCGGCGTCGGCTTCGGAGCCGTCGCGGCCGTCGGCGAGGAGGGGGTTGATGCGCAGCAGCAGGTGCGGTGCGGTGGTGAACGCCGGGATCGGGGGCAGGGGTCGGGGATCGCCGTCTGGATCGGTGCCCATGTTGTGCCCCTTTCGCCGTGATAAGTCGCAATTAGTCGGCGGCGTACAATGCGTACCGCTTCCTTCACTGCAAAGTATGGCGAGGGCGTCACATAGTGCGACAGAGTAGATTCCCGTCTCGCTTTCGCGGATGATCCGTAATCCTAGTGATCTAATAGAGATTGAACAATATGTCTATTATGGGATGATTCATCGAATTTATTACCGGCGTCTCGGTATCTAGAATGGATGGATTGGCGCGGCCGGTCTCCGCGGAGACCGCTGCGTCGGAACAGCCGGCGCGTCCGGCTCCGGCATGGCTCGATCGAAGTCGCGACGATCGGCCGAAGACCGACGTCATCCCGAAGCGCCGCGGCCGCCTGCGCGCGAACCTCGCCGCCGCTCACAGGTGGCCGCCGCACCAGAGCAGGGCAGGAGTGCCACGCCAAAGGCCGACCGACTCCGCGACACCGTCGAGCGGTGCGGTCATTCGACTTCGGGTCGCGACCGTGCATCCCGTGAACGGGAACGTGCCTACCGCACTCGGCAAGGAAACGATCGAGCGGGATGCCTCGCCGCAATCGAGCAATGCGAGCTGCGACTTTCCTTTCACCGTCTCCGCAGATCTCGCCGCGGGTGCGAGAGGCCGCGGCAATTCCCGAAGGCAGGCGAGGCTTGGCGCATCTCGGCGCTCACTCATGTGGGCGGCGGGTCCACCCATTTCCAATGTGCTCGACGATGCTCCAGGCCGGGCATCGAACGGCGACCGCTGCGGCAGATGGACCGTGCGCCGATACAAGGGATCTCGTACCCGTACGCCATGGGCCCCGGTTCCCGTCCGCCGCTGCTAGGATCGTCGGGGCATTCGGAAACCCCGGGAGGCGAGGACGCGGACGTGGCGGCGACGATGCGAGCGGTGACGCAGACGGTCCTGGGCGGACCCGAAGTGCTGCAACTGGTCGAGACCGAACGGCCCGAGCCGCACTACGGCGAGGTCCTGGTGCGGGTTCGCGCGGCGGGCGTCAATCCCGTCGACCCGGCCGCCCGCGAAATCGGACTCTACATCGGACAGCCGCCGTTCATCCTCGGCTGGGACGTCTCCGGCGTCGTCGAACAGGTCGGCATCGGCGTCACCCGCTTCAAACCCGGCGACGAGGTCTACGGGATGCCGAACTTCCCGCACCAGGCCGGTACCCACGCCGAGTACGTCGCCGCTCCGAGCCGCCACTTCGACCACAAGCCCGCCGCGCTCTCGCACGTCGAGGCCGCCGCGATCCCGCTGACCGGCCTCACCGCCTGGCAGGCGCTCGTCGAGCACGCCCGCCTCCAGGCCGGGCAGACCGTGCTCGTCCACGCCGCGGCCGGCGGCATCGGTCATCTCGCCGTCCAGATCGCCAAGGCCCTCGGCGCCCGCGTCATCGGCACCGCCAGCGCCGGCAAGCACGATTTCGTGCGCGGCCTCGGCGCCGACGAGATGATCGACTACAACGCCGTCGACTTCGCCGAGGTCGTCTCGGACGTCGACGTCGCGCTCAGCACCCTCCCCGGCGATTACGCCGAGCGCTCGGTCTCGGTCATCCGCGACGGCGGCGTCCTGGCCCAGCTCTACTACTCCAAGCGCGACGCGACGTTCCCCGAAGCGGAGGCGCGGGGCATCGAGACCCGCTTCATGCTCGTCGAACCCGACCTCATCGGCCTGCAGGGGCTCTCGCGACTGGTCGCGGACGGCAAGCTTCGGGTCCACGTGTCCGAGACCTACGCGCTGGAGGACTTCGCCAAGGCCCATCAGGCCATGGAGGCGGGCCACGCCACCGGCAAGATCGTCATCACCGTCGACTGAGGACTGATGCGGGCGGCCCCGTCCGCCCGCGCCCCGCCTGGCAGAATGCGCCCGTGCCCATCACGATCGCCCATCTCAAGGACCAGCTCGCCGCCTACCTCGAGCGCTGGCCCGGCGACGCCGAGTCGGTCGCGCCGCTGCTCGCGCTCGACGGCCCGGAAGGCTTCGACCGCACGACCATGCCCGGCCACGTCACCGCCTCGGCGATCCTCGTCAACGACCGCGACGAGGTCCTGCTCGTCCATCACCGCGGCCTCGATCGCTGGCTCCAGCCCGGCGGGCACGTGGAACCGGGCGACGACTCGCTCCCGGCGGCGGCGATGCGCGAGGCCGTCGAGGAGACCGGGATCGCCCCGGCCGCGCTCGAACTGGCCGAGCCCGTCCCCATCCACGTCGACGTCCATCGGATTCCGGCGAACCCCCGCAAAGACGAAGGGGCGCATTGGCATTACGACGTGCGTTACCGCTTCCGCTGCGGCGCGCACGAACTCAGTCCGCAGGCCGAGGAGGTCCACGCCGCCGAATGGCGTCCCGCCGCCGACCTCGACAGCGTCGAACTCGCCGAGCGGCTCACCGCTCGAACTTCGTACTTGTAACCGAGTCGGCCCAAGCCGAGGAAGGCCGCCGGGCGCTCAGCGCCCGGCGGCCTTGCTCATGTCTCCTCACTTCCTCATATCGCGGTCGCAGTCACCGTCTGCTGGGACGTGGCGGGGATGCCGCTCCAGACGAGGCAGTTCATCGGACCGGTGCCCGGGGCGGTGATGTACAGCCCGCTGTCGGTCGCATCGACATCGGTGCCGAACTTGCCGTTGCTGTTCGCCGACGGGTCACTGATCATCGTGTCGACGTCGGCCGTGGCGACGGCCGCGCCGGTGACGTGGACGAGCCCGTCGTCGTCACCAGTGGCGAAGTTCTCGTCAGGCACGCCGATGACGAGCTTCAACCGGTCGTTGTTCGCTTGGAGGGACGGGTCGAGATCGAACAGCCCGAGGCTCAGACCGAGGTGGTCGAATTCCTCGGGGCTGTCACCCAGGTGAACCCCCTGGTCGTAGTTGGCGACACCGGTGAACCCGCCTGAACCGTCCATGTTGACCAAATGCACGAGTCCGGCATTGGCGACCGTGTTGTCGACCAGGTCCTCCCAGGGAACGGCGATGGCGAAGCGGGTCTGCACCGAGTCCATCCCGGAGGACGCCGGCCAGTAGTCGACCGCGGCGACGGTGTACCCGAGGCGGTCGCCCGCTTCGAACCCCGCGGCCAGCGCGGCGTCCTGCTGATCCAGCCAGGTGGTGAAGACCGGCCAACCCTCAGCGGAGATCTCATGCGTGAACACGAGTGCGCCGCCGGCGTCGGTGAGCTGATCGGGACCGCCGTCTTCGAACGGCACACCGACGATGAACCGGGTCCGGGTGGCGGCGATCGACCAACCGAACTGGTCGCCCTCCTCCACCCCTCCGGTGACGCCGTCGGTGTTCTGGTCCACCCAGGCCTTCGAGTCGCCTTGGAGGTAGATGACCGCACCGCCGTCGACGACCTCCGGGATCTCGGTGTCGCCGTCGCGGTAGGCGCCGCTGGTGTCGGTCTGAACGTCCTCTCCAGGAAGTCCGATGATCAGGACCGGTGTGCCGTCCCTGCGGTTCGATGCCGCGACGGACCATCCGAAGCGGTCGTCGGCCTCGTTCTTTCCGGGCATACCGGCCGAGATCTGGTTGAACCAGAAGACGCCGCTCTCGTCGATGCCCCCTCGCGAACCCGGTAGGACGATGGCGGAGCCGGTGGAGTCGTTCTCCCCGGGCACACCGGCGACGATGTCCGCGCAGCCGTCGCCGTCGCGGTCGTAGGTGTCGACCGCGTAGCCGAACTGATCGCCCGCCTCCACGGTGCCCGCGCCGCCATGCGTGTTCTCGTCGATGAGGCTGCCCTCGCCGCTCGCGCCGTCGATGAACCAGACCGCCCCGGCGTTCGCAAGCCCTTGCGCGGCATACGAGCCATAGCTCAGGACCGCGTCGGGGTAGCCATCGCCGTTGACGTCGCCTTCGACGCCGAAGCAGGTCTCCGGGTCGGCCCAGGTCGGATCGGCGACGGCGAATCCGTTCCCGGTGGACATGCGCGTCCACAGGGCGCCGATGCCGCCGCCGGTGCCCGCCCGGAGTGTGAGCAGGTCGCCTTTCCCGTCACCGTTGACGTCGCCGCCCGCGAGGTCGGTGTGCGCCCACGGGGTCAGGTCCGAGGGGCAACCGGTGCACCGGTCCGAATAATCCCAGGCGGCAGTAGTGGCGAACCTCCTGTCGGGGAGCGCGGCGGCCACGTTGACCCGTACGCGGTTGGTGAACCGGTAGGTGGCCACCAGATCCGGCAGTCCGTCGCCCGTCACGTCCGCCACGGTCACACGGTCGCGTTCGGTGTCCCAGTTGTTCGGGGTGTCCAAGGCGTAGACCGGCGCGCCGAGGCCCGAGGCGGACCCGTAGCGGACGTACATATCCGCGCTGCCGTCCGCACCGGTGCGGATCTCGACGACGTCGCCCCACCAGTCGGCGTCGAAGTCGCCCACGGCGAGCTCGATGAGCCGCGAGTCGCCCGATCCGGAGGCCACCTGCGTCGGCGCCGAGAAAGCACGTTTGCCTTCGCCGTTGCGGACGAACTTCGACTGCCAGATCGAGTAGGCGTCCGAGCCGTCGCCGCGCAGGAGCACGAGGTCGTCGGCTTGGTCGCCCGACAGGTCTTCGATCTGGATCTGCGTCTCGGACAGTTCCCAGCCGTTTGCGGCGCTCAGGTCGAGCCGCTCGATCTCGCTGTACTTGAACGTGCTCCCGTCCTTGGTGCAGACGCGGTCCCTCGGACCACACGCGGGCATCGCCCAGACTTCGAAGTGATCGTCACCGGGGACGGCCACCACGAGGTCATCGCGGCCGTCGCCGTTGACGTCGCCGGCGCGCCAGACCGCGTCGCTCAGCCGCCAGTCGCGTTTGGCGTCGAGGTTGAGCGTGTCCGACTCGAACACCGGCTCGGTGGAACGCACCAGGTTCCCGCTACCGTCGTTCCGCAGGAGGTAGATGTCGGAGTACAGTCCGTCGGCCTCGACCACTGCGAGCGCATCGGCGAATTCGTCGCCGTTGAAGTCGCCGGTGACCAGCTCGCTGTACGTCTCGCGGACGGTGCCGTCGGCGAGCGCCTTGACCTGTTGGTCGTCGAATACGCCGCTGTTCGCGTTGACGTTGTCGATGGCTCCGGGCCAGTAGTCGGTGACGGCGCTGCGATGCAGGACCGACCCCACTCGGAACGACCCGGTGGAGGACCAGAGCTTGAACCCTTCGCTCTTCCCCGCCGGCAGGCCGTTGATGTACAGGGTGGCGGTACCGGTCGAAGCCTCGTACGTGGCGGCCAGGTGCGTCCATTGGCCGACCTGGACCGGCGTGTCGGCGTACAACTCCTTCCAGGTGTAACTGGAGTCGGCGTCGGCGCCGATGGCCCGGAACGCCCATTTGTCGTAGGTGGCCACGTATCCGAGATAGAAGGCGCTGCCGTTCACGCCGTCCTGTCCGATTGCGGTGGCAGTGTCGCCATCGCGGTCCAGGCGCACCCAGGCCCCCACGGTGAAGTCGCCTGCGGTGTCCAGGACCGGGCTCCACGTCGTGGCCGTCGAGGAGGAGCCGTTGAGTCCGGCGGCCATGCCTTCGAACCCTTCGACGAGTTCCACTGCGGTCCCGCTCAGTTCGTTGCCATCGCCTGAAAGGTCCGGGAAGACGTCGGTGTTGACGGTCTCGAAGTCCCAGACGCCCTCGGCGTGCTGGCCGAGCCGCTGGATCTCGCCGGCGGGGACCGCACGGTTCCAGACTTTGACGTCGTCGACGTCGCCCGCGTAGTAGGTCGACTTCTTGCCTCCCCACAGGTCGCGGCCGACCGCGAAGACGCCCGTGGATCGCCATTCGTCGGTGAACGCGGCGGTGTTCTGCAGTTGCCCGTCGACGTACAGCTGCAACTGCTGGCTGCCGAAGGAGAAGACACCGGTGACGTGGTACCAGATCCCGGCCTCCGCGGTCACGTTCGATCCGGCGGAGACCGCGCGGAGTCCGGAGGCGGTCGAGTCCTGGTTGGAGGCGACCATCAGGAACGTGTGGCTCTCACCGTCGTACTTGAGCATGAACGCCGAATTGACGAGGCCGTCCTGAGAGGCGATCGTGTAGTCCACATCCGTCTGGTGGATGCGCACCCATGCGGAGACGGTGTACGACGAGTTCGTCGCGATCACCGGTTCGGCCGTGACGGCTTGGTCGTCGCCGTCGAGTGTCAGGTACTGCAAGTGGTCGGCCGCCGCGTCGGCGGCCGTGCCGCCGGTCCAGGCGCCGCCGGTGAGCGTCAGCGGCCGAGTCACATCGGACGGGTAGCCGGGGTAGTTCGTGTCGGCGGCTCTCGTGCCGGTGGTCTCGTCGAGCTTCCAATGCGCCACAGGCGAGCCATTGGGGTTGACACTGAACTGGTAGGTCGTCTTGGCGGAGACGTTGCCGTGCTGATCGAACGCCCACACGCTCAAGGCCTGGGGGCCGCTACTGGTGGGGTCGAGCGCGATCGTCGCGGCGGCGCCGAGCGTCGAGACCGGAACGGTGTTGTCGCCGTAGGCGTCTTGAAGACTCCAGCTGTACCCGGCCGTATCGGTCGAAGTCGAGTCGATCGTGAATCGGCCGGTCATGCCCACGGCCCCGTGCACCTTGCCGTCTGCCGGGTAGTCGGTCGAGACCACGCTCGGTGCCACCGGCGGGGTGGTGTCGATCAGCACGGTGCATCCCCCCGCGCTGGCACCGGTCGCGCGACCGTCCTTGGCCGCCACCGTGGCCGTGTATTTCTGGCCGGTCAGATCGGAGGCCTTCACCGTCCAGGTGGCCTTCGCGCGGTCGGCGCCCGAGGAGTTCCAGGTCTTCGTGGTACCCGCGACCTGGTCCTTCCAGGTGAGGACGCCGTCCATGTTGTCGCCTTCGTCGTCGGTGAGCTTGGCGGTCACGGTCCACGAGGTTCCCGCGCCGAGCTTGACGGTCTTGCCCGCCGCGCAGGACTGGTCGTCGATGGTGAACGAGCCGGGCTTGTTCGGGGCGGTGTTGTACTTGACGCTCAGGTAGAAGCCCGTGCGGCCGTCACCGACCTTCTCGGGGCCGAAGCGGCGGAAGCCGGGGCAGTGTGTGCCGCAGGACTCCGAGGAGGCCCGAAGTCCGAACTGGATCTTCTTGTCGCTGGTGCGCGCCACGTCCTTCACATAGCCGGTGACGTCCGTCCACAATTGCCGAGGCGCGCCGCATCCGGAGGCGATGCCCTCGTCCCGGGAGGCGATCTTGGTGCCCCAGTCGCCGCTCTGGTTGTTCCACGTCCAGTTCCGCAGGTTCCCCGCGTCGAGTTCGTACAGGTCCGCGGTAGCCGAGATGCCGTCGCACGAGCGCATCCACGAGTAGGTCATCGTCATGCGCAGGTTCGCGTCGATGATGTCCTTGCCGCGGAACTTCGAGGTGTTGAACTCGAACGCCAGGCGCCAGGTCTGCTCCATCGATCCGTCGGCCCGGTGCGCGCGCCCGAGACGCGCGGTGCCGTTGGGGTCCTTCTCGAAGGATCCGCCGTTGTAGTAGCTGTTGTTGCGGTAGGACGAGTAGTCGGAGATCATCGCCCAAGCGCTCGAGTCGACCTTGACGACATCAGGGTCGATCCGGATCGGGAACACCGCGGCGGGGTCCGACAGCATGGCCGCGTCCGGCGTCAGGGTCAGCACGCCGTCGGCGAACGCGGTCCCGACGGTCGCGCTCATCGAGAACGTCGCGGGCGACCACTCGCCGGTGGCCGCGTCGCCGACGCCTTCGTCGGCCGCGGCCGAGTCCCACATCAGCGGCGTCGGTCCCCCATAGACCACATTGCCCTCGTAATCGCTGATCTCAAGGGCGCCGGTCTCGCCGACCGCGGCGGTGAAGCCGTCGAGCACCAGGCCGAGTTCGATGCTCGCCACCTCGCCAGAGGCGGCGGCTTCGGCGGTCTTCACCTCGAAGACCTTCGCGAACCCGGTGTTCGTCGGGCGCACCTTCAAATCCACCCCGGGCAGGATCTCCGCGTACACCGCGGTGTCACCGGACACCGTGGGCGTCGGCAGCGCCTCGTGCCAGGTGTAGGAAACCGTCCGGCCGTGGACGTCGGTGATGGTGGCGATCTCGGTCGTTCCGCCGGCCGACAGCGCCAGCTGCAGATCCGAGTTCGCCGGCACGAGCCTGCCGTCGCCGTCGGCGACCAAGGTGTTGTCGATGTCGGCCCAGGTGCCGTCGTCGGTCTGCGCCTGGAACGGCTCCAGGGCGATCTCTTCCACGAAGGTGCCGTCTGGTGCGGCGAAGACCTCGGAGGAATCGCTGGCGAGCGAATCGATCTCGACGTTCACGCCGGTCTCGGCGGCCTCGCTCACCGCGTCGGCGATCTCGGTGTCGGTCTCGCTGGGTGAGGAGTCCGAACCTGCCGGGACGCCTTCGCTCGGCGGATCGGTCTCTTGGGCGAATACGGGGGGAGGGGTGATGAAGACCGCCAGCGCCGCGGCGCCGGCGGCCAAAACCGTCAGGCGCAGCGCGATCGGCCTGGGGGGTTTGGATCGCAAGGGGGGCTCCCTATTCGATTGGTACGCGGGGGGGCCGCCGCTCCGTGCGAGCGGACGGCTGCGGAGAGTATGCCAGAGGATTGTTGCACGAGGACAGACGATGTCCCACTAAATGGACCCAAGAAGGGATCTGCGTTGAGAGGGGTTGATTGCTCCGTAAGGGCTCTGCTACAGTCCGGTCCGAAATAACTTCATGGACCCCTCCAGGAGCCCTCTGTGGACGTTGCCCCCCGCACGCCTGAGCCCAAGCGCCCCAACGACAAAGCCGCCACTTCGCGTCCAACGATCGCCGATGCCTTCGAAATGCCCTGGCGGACATCGCGAAAGACGCTGGTCAAGCGGGGTTTGGTGTTCGGCGCCATCGCCGCTCTGGCGGCGGGCTTCCTCATGTGGGTCGGCATCTGGGAACCGGAATATCGTCCAGAGGCGATCGACCATGAGCAGTCGGTTCCCGGCTCGGACTTCGAAGCCGCCCAGGTTGAACTGCCCGAAGACGACACCGAAGGCCGCCATCTCTCCGGTGACCAGCACGTCGAATTCCCCGAACTCGCCTCCGTCGAGGTGGCGCTCCCGGCCGGTGAGGCGGTCGAAATCGCCGAACTGGGCATCACGCTGCGTGTTACTGGTGACGACCCTCCGTCCCGCTTGCGCGTAGGGCTCGCCTCCGCTTCGGCCGGTGACGGACTCGAATGGGACTTCGAACGCACCGACGGCTCCGACGCACCCGGTACCGTCGAGGCCGCGTTCGACTACAGCGCGTACCGCAACGCCGGCGGCGCCGACTGGGACGACCGGCTCAAGGCCTACGACTCGACCGGTGCCGAGATCCCCTCCTCGCACAACGCCGTCGAGGGCGTCCTCACCGCCACGATCGAACTCGCCCCGACGCGCACCGGCGGCCGCTACGTCGCGCCGTCCACCGCGGGCGACTCGGGCGGACACGCCCAGAGCGCCTCCACCGCCTCGGTCACCCTCGCCGCCTCCGCCTCCGGCGACAACGGCACCTTCACCGCCACCAGCCTCGCCCCGTCCTCCACTTGGTCGGCGGGCAATCCCACCGGCGACTTCGCCTGGTCCTACCCCATCGACGTCCCGTCCTCTGTGGGCGGCCTCGACCCCTCGATCGCCCTCGCCTACTCGTCCTCCGCCGTCGACGGCCGCAACGAGTCCACCAACAACCAGCCCTCCGTCATCGGTGAGGGATTCTCCTTCGAGCCCGGCTACATCGAGCGGAACTACACCTCCTGCCAGCTCGACGACGAGGACGGCGCCAACAACCCGCCCGAGGCCGAGACCGGCGGCGACCAGTGCTGGGCCACCGACAACGCCGTCCTCTCCCTCAACGGCTCCGGCGGCGAACTCGTCCGCGACGACGCCACCGGCAAATGGAAGATCAAGAACGACGACGCCTCCAAGGTCGAGAAGCTCTCCGGCGCGACGAACGGCGACGACAACGGCGAATACTGGAAGGTCACCACCGGCGCGGGCATCCAGTACTTCTTCGGCCTGAACCGCCTGCCCCGCTACGGCGCCGGTGACGCCGAAACCGAGTCCACCTCGACCGTTCCGGTCTTCGGCAACCACTCCGGCGAGCCCTGCCATGCCACCGCCTTCGAGGACTCCTGGTGCGACCAGGCCTGGCGCTGGCGCCTCGACTGGGTGGTCGACACCCACGGCAACGCCATGGCGTACTTCTACGAGGGCGAGACCAACCACTACCTGCTCGACCTCGACGCCGACCACCCCGTCGAATACGACCGCGGCGCGAACTTGAAGCGCATCGACTACGGGCTCCGCTCGGACAACGCCTACTCGGGTGCGGTCAACCGCGTCGTGTTCGGCCTCGCCGACCGCTGCCTCGCCGACGCCCCCTGCGACTACGACCACCCCGAGAACTGGCCGGACGTTCCGCTCGATCAGTACTGCGACGGCACCGCCGCCGACTGCGAGGGCATCTACTCGCCGACGTTCTTCACCGACCAGCGCCTCGCCACGATCACCACGCAGGTCTACACCGGGGGAACCTGGAAGGGCGTCGACAAGTGGGGCCTGGCGCATTCGTGGCCCGACCCGGGAGACTCGACCCGTGCCGGGCTCTGGCTCGACGGCATCACTCGTACCGGCCTCGCCGGAGACGAGCCGATCGCATTGCCGCAGGTCACCTTCGACGGGATCCAGCTCTACAACCGCGTCCAGAAGACGTTGGACACCAAAGCGCCGATGAACTGGTTCCGGATCTCGGCGATCCGCAACGGCACCGGCGGCGTCACCACCGTCAACTACACCGACACCGAGTGCGACGCCAAGGCCGGCATCATGCCACCGTCTCCTGAGGACAATGACATGCGCTGCATGCCGGTGATCCTCACGACCGCGGAGGACAACGACGGCAAGCCCGAGTACGACTGGTACCACAAGTACGTCGTCACCGAGGTCGCTGACATCGACACCACCGGCGGTTCACCGCCGGTCACGACCGCATACGAGTACGTCGGGAAGCCTGCCTGGCGCTACGCCGACGACGACGGTCTGACCGACCCCGGGTACAAGACCTGGTCGCAATACCGAGGTTATGCCGCCGTCCGGACGATCACCGGCGACGGCTCGGACGACAAACTCGTCACCGAGACCACGTACTTCCGAGGCCTCGACGGCCAGAAGCTGCCCGACGGCAGTACCACGAGCGTCAAGGTCGACGGCATCACCGATCACGACGAGTTCGCGGGACGTCCCCGTACTGAGACGACCTTCCTCGACGGTGCGGCGATCTCCAAGACCGTCACCACACCTTGGCGCTCCGGACCCACCGCCACTCGCGTGCGCGACTGGGCGACGGTCCATGCGCGACACACCGGCACCAGCGTCGTCGCCTCCTCGTCGCTCCTTTCCGACGGCACCTGGCGAACGGTGACGGCGACGACGAAGTACGACTCCTACGGCATGGCCGTCTCGACCGAGTCTTCGGGCGACACGAGCGTCGCCGGTGACGAGCAGTGCGTCAAGATCACCTACGCGCGCAACACGACCAAATGGATCGTCAGCCTTCCGGTGCGCACGCAGACCCTCTCGACCACTTGCGCCGCCACCCCTTCGTACCCGGCCGACCTCATCTCGGACGAGCGCGTCTACTACGACGGCGCCACCTCGCACACGACCGCGCCGATCAAGGGCGACATCACCAAGACGGAGACCGCCAAGGACTACGCGAACGGCACCCCGGTCTATCTCGTCACCGGCACGATCACCGTCGACCAATACGGTCGCGGTCTCATCTCGACCGATGTCGACGGCAATGTCACCACCACGGCCTACACTCCGACCACGGGCGGCCCGGTCACCGAGGTCACGACGACGAATGCGCTGAGCCACTCCAGCAAGCAGAAGCTCGACCCATTGCGCGGCAACGTCCTCCAGTCGACCGACGCCAACGGCAACCTGACCGAGATGCAGTACGACGCTCTCGGCCGCCTCGTCGCGGGATGGACGCCCGACCGCACGCGGGCCGCCGGCTACGAGCCGGCCGCGAAGTTCGAGTACCTCCTGCGCGATGACCAGGCGTCGGCGACCGTCACCCACGGCATCAACGCCAACAGCACCTACACCACGACGATCGAGCTGTTCGACGGCCTGATGCGCACGCGCCAGACCCAGATCCCCGCCCCCGACGGCGGCCGGATCCTCACGGACACCGTCTACGACACCCGCGGGCTCGTCCACAAGCAGTACGGCGCGTACTACAACGATCAGAAGCCGT
The DNA here is from genome assembly GCF_019710475.1 of Glycomyces sp. TRM65418. Lineage (GTDB taxonomy): Bacteria > Actinomycetota > Actinomycetes > Mycobacteriales > Micromonosporaceae > Glycomyces. Next base: position 80,302 of record NZ_JAJFAX010000012.1, read on the forward strand.
CGACGACGCAGTTCACCGCCTCGGACAACGACGTTCCGAGCATGACCGCGTACGAGTACGACACGGCCGGGCGCATCACCGCCGAGGTCTTCTACTCGCACGGCATCGAGCAGTACCGCACCACCACCGTCTACGACGGCGAAGAGGTCACCGTCATCGACCCGGACGGCCGCGCGGCCACATCGGTCGTCGACGAGAGCGGCAACACCGTCGAGGTGCGCAACCTCCACACCGCCGACCCGGCCGGGGCCTACGACGCGATCACCTACGAGTACGACCACGCCGACCGCCTCCTGTCGATGACCGACCCGGGCGGCAACGAGTGGACGTACGAGTACGACCTCATGGGACGGCAGACGGCCGCGGAGGATCCCGACACCGGCCGGACCGAGACCACGTACTACGACAACGGCCTGGTCGAATCGGTCACCGACTCGCGTGGGCAGAGCATCTGGTACGAGTACGACGAACTCGGCCGGGTCCTGTACGTCATGAAGGACGACTTCTACGGCGACCTCATGGAAGCCTACGAGTACGACCTGTTCGGGAAGGGACTCCCCGCCACGACGTCCTCCTGGGACGAAGCGGGGAACCTCTACAAGACCCGCGTGCTCGGCTACGACGAGGCGAGCAGGCCGGTCGGCATCCGCTACACGCTCGACGGCGACTTCGGCGCGCTCGACCGCTCCTTCGACTTCCGATACACCTACAACCGGGACGGCTCCGTCGCCCAGGTGACCTACCCGGCCGCGGGCGGTGTGGCCGCGGAAGAGGTCGTGACGACCTACTCCGACCTCGGCCTGCCGCAGACGACCTACTCACCGAGGCAGTGGTACGTCTCCGAATCGACGTACACCAAGTATGCCGAGATCGCGCAGCTCACGATGGACCCGGACGGGCCGAACGTCGCCGAGGCCCCGGTGGCCTGGCAGGCCTTCACCTATGAGGACGGCACCCGGCGCATGACCGGGTCGCGCTTTGAGATCTCCACCGGTCCCGACCATCTGATCCACGATCAGTCCTACGAGTACACCGACGGTGGCCTGATCACCTCGATCGACAACCAGTCGGACCTCGGCGCGGACACGCAGTGCTTCGCATACGACTACCTCAAGCGGATCACCGACGCCTGGACCGGCGCGACCCCGGCCGCGTGCGACGCCCAGCCGACGAGCACGAGCCAGGTGGGCGGCGCCGCTCCGTACTGGCAGTCATGGGAGTTCGACGACTCCGGCAACCGCACGAGCCAGGTCGACCACCTCGCGGGCGAGACGATCGGCTACACCTACGATGCGGCGCAGCCGCACACCGTCACCTCGGCGACCATCGCCGACGCCTCGGGCACGAAGACCCTCTCCTACGCCTACGACTCGACGGGCAACACGGTCACGCGCCCCGACGAGAACGGCAACGCCCAGACGCTGGCCTGGTCGACAGAGGGGGAACTGGAGTCGTCCACGGTTTCGGGTGACGTCACCGACTACGACTACACCGCGGACGGCAGCCGGATCTCCCGGACGGACCCGGACGGGACGATGACGGTGTTCCTGCCGGGCATGGAGGTCGTCCAGGCCCCGGACGGGACCGTCAGCGCGTCGCGCTATTACTCGCATGGTGGCCAGCAGGTCGCGATCAGGACCAACGACGACAACCTGTCCTGGCTCGGAGCCGACCACCTGGGCACGTCGACGGCTGCCGTGGACATGGACACGCACGCGGTGCAGATCCGCTACTTCGACATCTACGGGAACGAACGAGGCACACCGGCCACATCCTGGGTGGACGACCACGGCTATCTGGGCGCGACGGAGGACCCGTCGGGTCTGACCCACTTGGGTGCCAGAGAATACGACTCGACCCTGGGGCGGTTCATATCCGCGGACCCGGTGCTCGATCCGACCGATTCGCAGCAGATGGGCGGCTACGCCTACGCGAACCACTCGCCGATTTCCTTCTCGGACCCTTCCGGTCTGAAGCCGGGTTACACCAACGGCGGCTACTCCTGCATCGACGGCGACTGCTCCTACCACAATGGGGACGGATCGCTGCGTGACAAGGAGGACTGCCGGAACTACGCGGGCACGTCGGCGGCATGCGGCGCCGGCAAGGGCACGGGCTCGGTCAGCGACAACGCCAGGGCGAAGGCCGACGCCGAACGCGACATCGACGATGACCTGAAGCAGGACGCCGAGGCGGCGCAGGACATCCTGAACACCTCGATCGTCGACGTGGTCATCGACGTGGGCGCGGAGATCCTCCTCGACCTGATCGGCGTCAACGACATCATGGCGTGCGTGGGCTCGGGCGACATGATGTCGTGTGCTTCCATGCTGATGGACCTGATCCCATGGGCGAAGGTCGCGAAGATGGCCGGGAAGCTCTTCAAGGCCGCGAAGAAGATCTACAACGCGGTCACGAACTTCCAGGAGAAGCTCTCGTGGGCGCGAAGCACGATGAAGCGCTACAACGACGCGGTCGAAGCGGCGACGGAGCGCGCGAAGAAGAAGTTCAGCTCCGGTGGCGGAAGCGACGCGCCCTCGTGCAGCATCGGTAACTCCTTCACAGTTGAAACCAGAGTCGTGATGGCTGACGGTTCGGCGAAACCCATCAATGAAGTCGAACCCGGCGATGAAGTGCTCGCCACCGACGAGAAGACCGGCGAAACGACCGCCCGCAAGGTTGTCACCGGCATTGAAGGCACCGGTGCCCGAATTCTCGTCGACATCCGTGTCGACACGGACGGCGACGGCAAGGCCGACGACACGGTGACCGCCACGGATGGTCACCCGATCTGGGCGGCCGATGAATCGGACCTGTCGGGGAACCCCGAAACCGGGGCAATGTTGGGCGACTGGACCGACGCGATCGACCTGAAGGCCGGCCAGTTCCTGCGAACCAGCGCAGGAACCTGGACCCAGATCACCGCGATCGAAGTCCACGCCGCCCACACCACGGTCTATAACCTCACGGTCGAAGAAGACCACACCTTCTCGGTCGCGACCGCCGACACTGACTTCCTCACCCACAACTGCGGTGGTTCGAAGTCGGATCACCCGAAAGAATGCGTCTGCGACCCGAAGAGCGACTCAAATGAGATCATCATTGAAAGGGGGAGCTTCGAATCGGCACGGAATAAAGCGCTGTCGGTTCTCGGAGACATCGATCCTGCTACACGTAGGACCGATATCGGTAGGCTGGAAACTTCCACTACGACGTTTGGAAAGGTAGTCGGGTTTACAGCGAGCGGTGCCGACGGTGGATTTAGACGCTTCCGTCTTGACTTCGACCCGGCGAAGGGGCCGCACATCAACGTTCAGATCGGGAAGAAGAATGGCAGTAAATGGGCAATCAAGTTTCCTGGGGATGAATCCAGCTTCGTCAGTATCCTTGGTGGGAACACATAGATGAACGCGCCTCTGCGGTGGGACTTGCTTCCCCGGTTCATGCAGGTCCGTAAGAAGCCCGAGTTCATGGGCGGGCAACTCTACTCCTTGTCGAAGTCGATTCGCATCCTTGACCGCGAGGCGTCCGAGTCCGTAGTGTCCGAGGTGCTTGGGCGGCTGCCTGCAGCGAACGCCACTGAAATCGCTTGGGAGCAAGTGCCTCATGATGAGATCGTCTCGGACGATGCTCCGGATGCCTGCATCGTCGACCGGCTGCGCGTGTTCCTCGATCCGTACTCGAGACGCGGTGATCCGGCGTTGGTTCTATGGTCGGCGGTGCTCTGTGTCGAGCTGAGCACCGCCCACCTTGCCGAACACCTCGAGGAGCTGGTGGATTCGACCGCCGAGTTCTCGATCTACCTCCCGAACGCGATGACACTGATTGATCGCCAGTTCAGCGGCCGGGTGGTCGTCGCCGGTATCGAGGAGTACGTCTGAGGGTGGTCGATCGGCAGTCTTTATGCCGGGTCGCGGTTCCAGGTCCAGGCGTAGTCGGTGTCTTCTACGTCGAGGGCCGGTTCGCACAGTTCCAGGGGCCGGAAGGTGTCGACCATGACGGCGAGTTCGTCGAAGTAGTCGGCGCCGATGGAGCGCTCGGCCGCGCCCGGCTGGGGGCCGTGCGTGAACCCGGACGGGTGCAGCGAGATCGAGCCCTGCTCGATGCCGGAGCCGCGGCGGGCCTCGTAGTTGCCGCCGCAGTAGAACATGACCTCGTCGGAGTCGACGTTGTGGTGGTTGTACGGCACCGGGATCGCGTCCGGGTGGTAGTCCACTTTGCGCGGCACGAAGTTGCAGATGACGAAGTTGGAGCCCTGGAAGACCTGGTGCGCCGGCGGCGGCTGGTGGATGCGGCCGGTGATCGGCTCGAAGTCGTGGATCGAGAACACCCACGGGTACAGGCACCCGTCCCAGCCGACCACGTCGAACGGGTGGTGCGCGTACGTGAACTTCGTCCAGAGCGTCGCGCTGCCGCGGCCCCGGTGCTGCACGTAGACGTCGACGTTCTCGCCGTCGACGAGGAGCGGCTCCTCGGGGCTGCGGAGATCGCGCTCGCAATACGGCGAGTGCTCCAGGAACTGGCCCCGCACGGAGAGGTAGCGCTTCGGCGGCGTGATGTGGCCCGTGGACTCCACGACGAGCGTCCGCAGCGGTTCGTCGGTCCCCGGGATGATCCGGTAGATCGTGGACATCGGCATGATCAGGTAGTCGCCCTGGGTGATGTCGATCGCCCCGAACGAGGTCTCCACGTGGGCTTCACCGGATTCGACGTAGATGCACTCGTCGCCGATCGCGTTGCGGTACAACGGCGAGGGCTTGTCGGCCACCGCGTACGAGATACGACAGTCCGCATTGGACAACAGGTGGTTGCGCCCCAGGATCGCGTCGCCCGCGCCGTCGAGCTTGTGGGTCCGGAAGTGCCGCGGCTTGAGCGGGTGGTTCGGGACCGGCTCGCCCTTCTCGGGCCGATGCTCCGCCGCCGAGCTGATCGCCGTCGGCCGGAAGCGGTGGTACAGGAGCGAGGAGTCCGAGGAGAAGCCCTCCTGGCCCATCAGCTCCTCGGAGTACAGGCTCCCGTCGTCCTGGCGGAACTGCGTGTGTCGTTTGTCGGGGATCTGCCCGACCGAACGGTAGAACGGCACGTCGACTCCTTCGTCGTGTGTGCGCGGCAGCCGAGGGTGTGGCCTCCGGCACGGTGGCTATGCCCTGAGGATAACGGTCCGTCGGTGGGATTTCGAGTGGTCCGCGCACAGCCGTGCGCGGCCCCGCGGGCGCCCCGTCTCCGCGCCATGCGCCTACCGGCAGCGGCGGCACCGCCCATCGGACGAGGGCGACGACGCCGAGCCGGGCGCTGGGCGGACCCCTGGACCGCGAGCGCGCCAGGGCTCTAGGCTCGGGGCATGGCTGGACCGATACCCGCGATGCTGCGGGGCTTGATCGACGACGCGGCGCTCTTCCCACCAGGCAGCGCGCCCATGGAAGCGGCTGTCCCCGCCCACCGCGGGTACCGCCAGTCCTGGTTCGAGGCCCTGGTCGGGCCGCTCCTGGTGCCGCAGTCGCGGCTCGGGGACCTCGACCCGGGACGCCGCGAACTGCGCATCGGCGTCATCGTCGACGGCGACCTCGAACGCGTCGCCCAGGACGTGACCGCCCTGCCGCCGCAGGTCCTCGTCGTCCACTACGAGTCGCGGCACCCCCTGGAGCGCCTCGCCGAGTTCGCGCCCTCCTGGGGCAGGCCCGTCTACGCCGAGCTCCCGTTCGGCGACGAGGCCCTCGACGCCGTGCGGCCCACCGGGTTCACCCCGAAGTTCCGCACCGGCGGCCTCTCGGCGGAGTTCTTCCCCGCGCCCGAGACCCTCGCCGCCGCGATCGCCGGGTGCCGCCGCCGCGGCCTGCAGTTCAAGCTCACCGCCGGTCTCCACCGGGCGGTGCGCCACCGCGACCCCGAGACCGGCTTCGACCACCACGGCTTCCTGAACGTGCTGGTCGCCGCCGCCGACGCCGAGGGAGGGGCCGGCGTCGACGAGATCGCCGCGACCCTCGCGTCCACCGACGCCGAGGCCCTCGCCGCCCGCGCCCGCCGCCTCCTGGCCCGCTCGCGCCCGCTGCTGACCGGCTTCGGCTCGTGCAGCGTCCATGAACCGCTCGACGACCTCACGACACTCGGACTCCTGCGACGAGGGGACACGCGATGACCGCCACCAGCTGGGTCGAGGGCGCCGAAGCCGGGCCCTTCGACCTCGAACACCTCCCGTACGGGGTCTTCTCCACCGCCAAGGACCCCGCCCCCCGCATCGGCGTCCGCATCGGCGACCAGGTGCTCGACCTCCGCGGGCTCGCCACGGGCACGTTCTTCCTGCCGTGGATTCGGCCCGCCTTCCACGAGCAGGCCCTGAACGGCTTCATGGCCATGGGCCCGCCCGCGTGGCGGCTCGTCCGGCACCAGCTCATGGAACTCCTCGCCGACCGCCGCTACCGCGACCAGTCCGCGACCCTGCTGACGCCGATCGCCAAGGCCCGCATGCACCTGCCCTTCAACGTGGCGGACTATGTGGACTTCTACGCCTCCGAGGAGCATGCCGCGAACCTCGGCCGGCTGTTCCGCCCCGATTCGGAGCCGTTGCTGCCCAACTGGAAGCACCTCCCCGTCGGCTACCACGGCCGCGCCGGCACCGTCGTGCCCTCCGGGACCCCGATCGTCCGCCCCCGCGGCCAGCGCAAGGCCAAGGACGGACCGCTCGAGTTCGGGCCGAGCGCGCGCCTGGACATCGAGACCGAAGTCGGCTTCGTCGTCGGCGTCGGCACCGAGCTGGGCACCCCGGTGAGCGTGGACGACTTCGCCGAGCACGTGTTCGGCGTGGTCCTGGTGAACGACTGGTCCGCGCGGGACATCCAGGCCTGGGAGTACGTGCCGCTCGGCCCGTTCCTCGGGAAGTCCTTCGCGACCTCGATCGGGCACTGGGTCACGCCGCTCGACGCGCTCGCGGCGGCGAAGGCCCCCGCGCCCGTGCAGGACCCGGCCCCGCTCGGCTACCTGCAGGAGACCGACCGGTTCGGCTACGACCTCGAGATGGCCGTGCGCTGGAACGGCACCGAGGTGTCGCGCCCGCCGTTCGCCGGCATGTACTGGACGCCGGCGCAGATGCTCGCGCATCTGACGGTGAACGGCGCCAGCCTGCGGACGGGCGACCTGTTCGCGTCCGGGACGGTCTCGGGCCCCGAACCCGCGCAGCGCGGCTCGTTCCTGGAGCTCACCTGGGGCGGGAAGGAGCCGGTCACCGTAGGCGAGGGCGAGACGCGGTCCTTCCTGGAGGACGGGGACACCGTGGTGATCGAGGCGACCGCCCCCGGCGCCGAAGGCGGCCGCATCGGTCTCGGCGAGGTGAGCGGCACGATCCTGCCCGCGAAGGACTGACGGCCGCGGACCGTCCCCAACCCCCACCCTCCCGAGAGGGGAAGGCAGTCTCAGGGCGAGCGTGGCATCCGGGTCCGACAGGAATCGGGCCCGGATCGGCCCTCGCGGCCGAGGTTCACCCGGAAGGGTGAGCGCCGCGCGCGGCCTCCTTGACGAGCGGCAGCGTCCGGTAGGGGATCTGCTCGGCGAGGGCGATCACCGTCGTGGCCCGCAGGACCCCCTCGCTCGCCAGGACCCGGTCGATGACCCCCTGCAGCTCGGCGTTGGTGCGCGCCACGATTCGGCACAGCATGTCGCCCGCGCCCGTGACCGTGTGCGCCTCCAGCACCTCCGGGATCCGGGCGAGCCGCTGCGCCATGGGCTCGTGGCCGACGGCCTGCCGCAGTTCGAGGGTCACGAACGCGGTGACCGGGAACCCGAGGGCCCCGGGTTCCACGCGCGGCCCGAAGTCGCGGACCACGCCGCGCGTCATGAGCTTGTCGAGCCGCGCCTGCACCGTCCCGCGCGCCACTCCGAGCCGCCGCGAGCATTCGAGGACCCCGATCCGCGGCTCGGCGTCGAGCAGTTCCAGCAAGCGTGCATCGAGCGCGTCGATCGCGATCTCCTTGGACATGTTGACCAGTGTAGGAGGCCTCCGCCTGGACTGTTTGCGCAAGTTGACCAGTCCGCACCGGTCGGCTTGCCCAGTCCCGGAATCTGGACCATGATCGAGGCCACAGCCCCGCATCGATGAGGAGGCCGCCATGGTCGACACCGCCAACCGTTCCAGCAGCGCCGCCGACGCCCAGTTGGTGGGTGCGGTCGAGCACGACATCCGCCAGGACGCGTTCCCCATCAAGGGCTGGGACCACGTCCGCTACTACGTCGGCAACGCCCGCCAGGCCGCCCACTACTACTCGACCGCGTTCGGCATGACCCTCTTCGCCTACCGCGGCCCCGAGCAGGGCTACCGCGAGCACGCCGAGTTCGCGCTCAAGTCCGGCGGCGTCGTCTTCGTCCTCGCCGGCGGGGTCACCGCCGACGCCGAGGCCACCAGGCACCACGCCGCCCACGGCGACGGCGTCATCGAGGTCGCCCTCGAAGTGCCCGACGTGGACGCCAACTACAAGCACGCGATCGAGAACGGCGCCATCGCGGTCGAGGAGCCCCACGACCTCACCGACGAGCACGGCACCGTCCGCCGCGCCGTCATCGGCACCTACGGCGAGACCCGCAACGTGCTCGTCGACCGCTCCCGCTACGACGGCCCGTTCCTGCCCGGCTTCGTCCGCTGCGAGCCCATGGTGGCGCCGCCGGAGAAGCGCTTCTTCCAGGCCATCGACCACGTCGTCGGCAACGTCGAACTCGGCCGCATGCGCGAATGGGTCCAGTACTACGAACGGGTCATGGGCTTCACCAACATCGTCGAGTTCGTGGACGACGCCATCGCCACCGAGTACTCCGCGCTCATGAGCAAGGTCGTCGCCAACGGCAGCCGCAAGATCAAGTTCCCGATCAACGAGCCCGCCGAAGGCAAGAAGAAGTCCCAGATCGACGAGTACCTGGAGTTCTACGGCGGCCCCGGCGTCCAGCACATCGCGCTCGCCACGAGCGACATCCTCGCGGCCGTCGACGCCATGCGCGAGCGCGGCGTCGAGTTCCTGGAGGCCCCGGACGCCTACTACGAGGACCCCGAGCTGCGCGACCGCATCGGCGAGGTCCGCGTCCCGATCGAGGAGCTCCAGAAGCGGCGCGTGCTGGTCGACCGCGACGAAGACGGCTATATGCTCCAGATCTTCACCAAACCGCAGCAGGACCGGCCCACAATGTTCTACGAGATCATCGAGCGGCACGGCTCGCTCAGCTTCGGCAAGGGCAACTTCAAGGCCCTGTTCGAGGCCTTGGAGAAGGAGCAGGCCAAGCGCGGCAACCTGTGAACGAGCGGCGCACGACGAAGGCGGCACGCGAGCGAGCGGCATTGACGGGGAGGTCCGGCATGCGGGCACCACACGGCACCGACCTGCACTGCCGGACCTGGCAGGCGGAGGCGGCCTACCGGATGCTCCAGAACAACCTCGACCCCGAGGTCGCCGAGCGACCCGAGGACCTGGTCGTCTACGGCGGCACCGGCAAGGCCGCCCGCAGCCCCGCCGACCTGGCCGCGATCCTGCGGACGCTCGAGACGCTCGCGCCCGACGAGACGATGCTCGTCCAGTCGGGCCGGGCGGTCGGGGTCATGCGCACCCACGAGTGGGCCCCGCGCGTGCTCATCGCGAACGCGAACCTGGTGCCCGACTGGGCCGCCTGGCCGGAGTTCCGCCGCCTCGAATCGCTCGGCCTGACCATGTACGGCCAGATGACCGCCGGATCCTGGATCTACATCGGCACCCAGGGGATCCTCCAGGGCACCTACGAGACGTTCGCCGCCGTCGCAGAGAGGCGCTTCGGGGGCACCCTCAAAGGAACCCTCACGCTCACGGCCGGCTGCGGCGGCATGGGCGGGGCCCAGCCCCTCGCCGTCACCATGAACGAGGGCGTGTGCCTCATCGTCGAGGTCGACCCCGAGCGGCTCGCGCGCCGCCTGCGCACCCGCTACCTCGACACCGTCGCCGCGGACCTGGACGACGCGATCGCGCAGGCCCTCGCCGCCAAGCGCAGCGGCACCGCCAAGTCCATCGGCCTGGTCGGCAACGCCGCCGAGGTCCTGCCCGAGATCCTCGCGCGCGGCGTGGAGGTCGACATCGTCACCGACCAGACCTCCGCGCACGACCCGCTGTCCTATGTGCCCGCCGGCGTCCACTGCCGCGATGCGGCCGACACCGCCGAGGCCGACCCCGCGGCCTACACCGACCGGGCCCGCGCCTCCATGGCCCGCCACGTCGAAGCCATGGTCGGCTTCCTCGACGCGGGCGCCGAGGTCTTCGACTACGGCAACTCGATCCGCGGCGAGGCCCTCGAAGGCGGCTTCGAGCGCGCCTTCGCCTTCCCCGGGTTCGTGCCCGCCTACATCCGGCCCCTGTTCTGCGAAGGCAAGGGCCCCTTCCGGTGGGCCGCGCTCTCGGGGGACCCGGCCGACATCGCCGCCACCGACCAGGCCGTGCTCGACCTCTTCCCGGAGAACCGGACGCTGCACCGCTGGATCTCCCTCGCCCGCGACCGCGTCGCCTTCCAGGGCCTCCCGGCCCGGATCTGCTGGCTCGGCCACGGCGAACGCGACGTCGCCGGCGTCCGCTTCAACGAGATGGTCGCCGACGGGACCCTCAAGGCCCCCGTCGTCATCGGCCGCGACCACCTCGACTGCGGCTCGGTCGCCAGTCCCTACCGCGAGACCGAGAGCATGCTCGACGGCTCCGACGCCATCGCCGACTGGCCCCTGCTCAACGCCCTCGTCAACACCGCGTCCGGCGCGAGCTGGGTCTCGATCCACCACGGCGGCGGCGTCGGCATCGGCCGCTCCCTCCACGCGGGACAGGTCACCGTCGCGGACGGCACGGCGCTCGCCGGGCGGCAGCTCGAACGCGTGCTCGCGAACGACCCCGCCATGGGCGTCATCCGGCACGTCGACGCCGGATACGAGGCGGCCGAGCGCGTGGCCGAGGACCACGGTGTGAGGATTCCCAACAGGGAATCCTGAACGGGAGGACCGGCAAGCTCGACTGCGAACGGGGAGCGACATGGACACGGGCGAATTCCGCCGGCTCTGGGACGACCTGGCCGCCATCGGACGCGCCGACGACGGCGGCTACCTGCGCTTCTCCTGGAGCGAGGCCGACCTGGCGTGCCGCGACTGGTTCCGCGCCCAGGCCGAGGACCGCGGCCTGCGGTGGGAGACCGACCGCAACGGCAACCGCTACGCCTGGTGGGACCCCGAACCGACCACCGTGCCCGGTGAAGCGCCCCCGGACGACCGGGCCGTGCTCACCGGCAGCCACTTCGACTCGGTCCCGCACGGCGGCGCCTACGACGGCCCGCTCGGCATCGTCTCGGCCTTCCTCGCCGTCGACCGCCTCCGCGCCGAAGGCGCCGAGCCGCGGCGGCCCATCGGCATCGTCGCGTTCACCGAGGAGGAAGGCGGCCGCTTCGGCGTCCCCTGCCTCGGCTCCCGCCTCACCACGGGTGCGCTCGACCCCGCCGCGGCCCGCGGCCTCACCGACCCCGACGGCATCACGCTCGCCGACGCCATGCGCGCCGCCGGAGCCGACCCCGACGCGCTCGGCCCCGACCCCGAACGGCTCGACCGCCTCGACGCGTTCGTCGAGCTCCACATCGAACAGGGCCGCGGCCTCGACGGCGAAGGCGCGGCGGTCGGCGTCGCCGGCGCCGTCTGGCCCCACGGCCGCTGGCGCGTCACCGTCACCGGCGAGGCCGACCACGCCGGGACCACGCGCCTCGCCGACCGGCGCGACCCGATGCTCACCTTCGCGTTCGCCGTCCTCGCCGCCCGCAAGGAGGCCCGGCTCGCCGGCGGCCTCGCCACGATCGGCCGGGTCGAGGCCGAACCGAACGCCACCAACGCCATCGCCGCGCGCGTCACCGCCTGGCTCGACGCCCGCGCCCCCGACGACACCGTGCTCGAAGCCATCCTCCGCGAGTTCGAGTCCAAAGTGCAGGACCGCGCCGCCCGCGACGGCACACAGGTGTCGATCACGCCCGAATCCGAGACCACCCTGGTCGAATTCGATCCCGCCCTGCGCGACCGCATCGCGACGCTGCTGGGCGGCGCGCCGGTCCTCCCCACCGGCGCGGGCCACGACGCGGGCGTGCTCGCCGCGCACGTGCCGACCGCGATGCTGTTCGTGCGCAACCCGACGGGCGTCTCCCACGCCCCGGGCGAGGCCGCGAGCGACGAGGACTGCGCCGCGGGCGTGGAGGCGCTCGCGGCCGTGCTGCGGGACCTGGCGTGCTGACCTACTGGGCCGAGCACGCGTGGCTGCCCGACGGCCCGGCCGCCGCGGTCGCGATCGGCATCGCCGACGGACGCATCGCCAAGGTCGTGCCCGGCAGCCCGAGGCACGGCGACGCCCTCCGCGGCGTGACCCTCCCCGGGTTCGCCAACGCCCACTCGCACGCCTTCCACCGGGCGCTCCGCGGTCGCACGCACGCCGGGAAGGGCACGTTCTGGACCTGGCGCGAAGGCATGTACGCCCTCGCGCAGCGCCTCGAACCCGACGCCTACCACCGCCTGGCGCGCGCCGTCTTCGCCGAGATGGCGCTGGCCGGGATCACCTGCGCGGGGGAGTTCCACTACCTGCACCACTCCCCGGGCGGGCGTCCCTACCGGGAACCGAACGCCATGGGGGAGGCCCTCATCCAGGCCGCCGCCGACGCGGGGATCCGGATCACCCTGCTCGACACCCTCTATCTCGCGGGCGGTTTCGGCCGGCCGCTCGCCCCCGCGCAGCGGCGCTTCGGCGACGGCGGCCTCGAGGCCTGGCTCGACCGCGTCGAGAAACTCGTCGCGCCGCCCCACGCGATCATCGGCGGCGCGGTGCACTCGGTCCGCGCCGTCCCCGACGAGGCGATCACCGCGTTCGCGTGCTCGACCGAGGGCCGACCCGTCCACGTCCACCTCTCCGAGCAGCGCGCCGAGAACGAGGCCTGCCGCGCCGAACACGGATGCAGCCCCACCGAACTGCTGGAGCGCTGCGGGCTCCTCGGCCCCGACCTGACCGCCGTCCACGCGACCCACCTCGCCGGGCACGACATCGACCTGCTGCGCCGCTCGGGCACGACCGCGTGCTTCTGCCCCACGACCGAACGCGATCTCGCGGACGGGCTCGGCCCGGCGCGGGCGCTCGCCGAGGCCGGGGTGCGGCTCTCGCTCGGCACCGACAGCAACGCCGTCGTGGACATGTTCGAGGAGGCCCGCGCCGTGGAGATGCACGAGCGGCTGGTCAGCGAGGAACGCGGCCAGTTCACCGCCACCGAACTGCTCACCGCGATGACCAGGCACGACAGCCTCGGATGGCCCGACGCGGGCCGCATCGAGGCCGGGGCCCGGGCGGACCTCGTCACGGTGGGCCTCGGGACGCCGCGCACGGCCGGGATCGACCCGTCCGGCGTCGTCTACGCCGCCACCGCGGCCGACGTCACCGACGTCGTCGTCGACGGCCGCCGCGTCGTGGCGGACGGCCGCCACGTGAGCATCGACGTCGGCGCGGCACTCGCGGCGGCGATCGAGGAGCTGTGGACATGAACCCGAGCCACGCCGCGGGAAGGCGGTCGCGATGAGCCTCTTGGTGGACCGGATCGGCGAACTCTTCACCGCCGACCCCGAGCACGGCGTCCTCCGCGACGCCGCCGTCGTCGCCGAAGGCGGCCGCATCGCCTGGATCGGCCCGAGCGCCGAAGCACCCGAAGCCGACGAACGCGTCGACGCGGACGGACGGGCCGTCATCCCCGGTTTCGTCGACAGCCACGCCCACCTCGTCTTCGCCGGCGACCGCTCGGCCGAGTTCGCCGCGCGCATGAGCGGCGAGCCCTACACCGGCGGCGGCATCCGCACCACGGTCGCCGCCACCCGCGAGGCCCCCGACGTCGAACTGCGCGCCACCGCCGCCCGCCTCACCGCCGAGATGCTCCGCCAGGGGACGACCACAGTGGAGATCAAATCCGGGTACGGCCTCACCGTGGCCGACGAGGCCCGCTGCCTGCGCATCGCCGGCGAGTTCACGCCCGAGACCACCTACCTCGGGGCGCACACCGTCCCCTCCGGCGCCGACCCCGACGAGTACACCGCCCTCGCCTGCGGCCCCATGCTCGACGCCTGCGCGCCGCACGCCAAATGGGCCGACGTCTTCTGCGAACGGGGCGCCTTCGACGGCGACCAGGCCCGCGCCGTCCTCACCGCCGCCGCGAAAGCCGGACTGGGGCTGCGCGTCCACGCCAACCAGCTCACCGCCGGTCCCGGCGTCCGACTCGCCGTCGAACTCGGTGCGGCCTCCGCCGACCACTGCACCCATCTCACCGGCGCCGACGTCGACGCCCTCGCCTCCAGCTTCACCGTCGCCGCCCTCCTGCCGGGGGCCGAGTTCTCCACCCGCTCGCCCTATCCCGACGCGCGCCGCCTCATCGACGCCGGCGCGACCGTCGCGCTCGCGACCGACTGCAACCCCGGCTCATCGTTCACCAGCAGCATGGCCTTCTGCATCGCCCTCGCGGTCCGAGAGATGCGCATGACCCCCGCCGAAGCCCTGACCGCGGCTACCCTGGGCGGAGCCAAGGCATTGCGCCGCAACGACGTCGGCCGCCTCGTCATCGGTGCGCGGGCCGACCTCGCGGTGCTCGACGCGCCCAGCCACGTCCACCTGGCCTACCGGCCCGGAACACCCCTGATCACGACCGTCGTCCGCGGCGGCGCCGTGGTGAGTTGAGGAGCAGCGATGTCCACAGTCCGCATCAAGCCCGTCCCGGTCACCCCCGGCGAAGTGATCGCGGTGGCCCGCGACCGCGCCCGCGTGGTCCTCGACGCCGAGGCCCGCGAGGCGATGATCCAGAGTCGAGCCATCGTGGACGCCATCGAACGCGAAGGCCGCCCCGTCTACGGCGTCTCGACCGGTTTCGGCGCCCTCGCCAACACCTTCGTCGCGCCCGAGCGCCGCGCCGAACTCCAGCACGCGCTCATCCGCTCGCACGCCGCGGGCGTCGGCGACCCCATGCCCGACGAGGTCGTGCGGGCGATGATGCTGCTGCGCCTGCGTTCGCTCGCCATGGGCCGCAGCGGCGTCCGCCCGGAAGTCGCCGAGGCGCTGGCCGCCCTGCTCAACGCGGACGTCACACCGTGGGTCCCGCGGCACGGCTCCCTCGGGGCATCGGGCGACCTCGCGCCGCTGGCCCACTGCGCGATGGTGCTCCTCGGCGAGGGCTGGGTCCGCGCCGCGGACGGCGCCCGCGTCGAGGCCGGCCCGGTCCTGGAACGCGCCGGCCTGACACCGATCACGTTGTCGTCGAAAGAGGGCCTGGCGCTCATCAACGGCACGGACGGCATGCTGGGCATGCTGCTGCTGGCGGTCGAGGACCTGCGCCACCTGCTGACGATGGCCGACGTGTGCGCGGCGCTGTCGAACGAGGCCATGCTCGGTTCCGACCGCCCGTTCCAGCCGGAGCTCCACGAGATCCGCCCACAGCCGGGCCAGGCGAAGAGCGCGGCGAACATCCACCGGCTGCTGCAGGACTCCGAGGTCATGGACTCGCACCGGAACGACACGGCGCACGCGGTCCAAGACGCCTACTCGATGCGATGCGCCCCGCAAGTGGCCGGAGCGGCGAGGGACGTGCTCGCCTACGCCGAGACCGTGACGGCCCGAGAACTCGACTCGGTGGTCGACAACCCGGTCGTCCTCCCCGACGGCCGTGTGGAGTCCACGGGCAACTTCCACGGCGCCCCGCTGGGCTACGCGGCCGACTTTCTCGGCATCGCGGCGGCGGACGTCGGCTCGATCTCGGAACGACGCGTGGACCGCCTCCTCGACGTCACCCGCTCGCGGGGGCTGCCGGCCTTCCTGAGCCCGGACCCGGGAGTGAACTCGGGCCTGATGATCGCGCAGTACACGGCGGCGGGCATCGTGGCCGAGAACCGCAGGCTCGCGGCCCCGGCCTCGGTCGACTCGGTCCCCACGTCGGGCATGCAGGAAGACCACGTGTCGATGGGCTGGGCGGCGGCCTGCAAGCTGCGGACGATCATCGACAACCTGGGCACGCTCCTGGCGGTCGAACTCCTCGCCGGAGTCCAAGGCCTGCAACTGCGCCAACCCCTCATCCCGAGTCCGGCCGCCAGGGCCGCGATCGCGGCGGTGGCCCCGATCGCCGGCAAGCCGGGCCCCGACCACTTCCTGGCCCCGGTCATCGAGCAGGTGCAGCACCTCGTCGAGGGCGCGACCCTGCGCGCTGAGATCGAGGCGGCGGTGGGCCCGCTCAGCTGACGACCTCGGAACGCCCGAGGCCGCCCCGGCCACATACACGGCGTTGCGGGCCCAAGATGCGGCGGCCCGGCGGAACGGTGTTCCGCCGGGCCGCTCCATGTCTCAGAGGCCGGAGAGTTTCTGGCCCGCGCGGATCACGGCCATGCCGAGGCGGTCGCCCGGGCGTCGTCCCAGTCGCTCGATCGGCCCGGAGACCGAGATCGCGGCGACGACGCGGCCGGTCTTGTCGCGCACCGGCGCCGAGACGCTCACGACGCCCGGCTCGCGCTCGGCCACCGACTGCGCGAAGCCGCGCCGGCGCACCTCCGCGAGGGTCTTGGACGAGAAGCGGCACTTGGGCAGCAGCGGCAGGATCCCCTCGGGCGGCTCCCACGCGAGGAGCACCTGGGCGCCGGAGCCGGCCGTCATGGGCAGGGCGGCCCCCACGGGCACCGTGTCCCGCAGCCCGGAGGCGCGTTCGGCGGCGGCGACGCAGACGCGCTCGTCGGCCCGCCTGCGGTACAGCTGGGTCGACTCGCCGGTCTGGTCCCGCAGGAGGTTGAGGACCGGCTCGGCGGCGCTGAGCAGCACGTCGGCCGTGGACCCGGCGAGTTCGCCGAGCTTCGGGCCGGGACGCCAGCGCCCCTCGTGGTCGCGTTGCAGCATCTCGTGGGCCTCGAGGGCCTGCGCGAGGCGGTGGGCCGTGGCCCGGGGCAGTCCCGTCTCGTGCACGAGCTCAGCCAGGCTGGCGCCATTGGTGCAAGCCGTGAGGATGAGCACCGCCTTGTCGAGGACGCCGACTCCGCTGATAGTATTCGTTCTCACGAGCTGAACACTACCTCCCATATTTCGAGAAGTCCAACGACTGGGAACAGAGATGTCACGTACACCACACGAAGCCGAGGAGATGCGACCGCGCACCCTCGCCGAAAAGGTCTGGGACGCCCACGTGGTACGCACGGGCGGCGCGCAGCCGGACCTGCTTTACATCGACCTCCACCTCCTCCACGAGGTGACCAGCCCCCAGGCCTTCGACGGCCTGCGGCAGGCCGGGCGCAAGGTCCGCCGGACCGATCTCACGATCGCGACCGAAGACCACAACACGCCCACCGACAACCTCTTCACCATCGCGGACCCGACCAGCCGCAAGCAGATCGAGACGCTCCGCGCCAACTGCGAGGAGTTCGGCGTCCGCATCCACTCCCTCGGCGACGACAACCAGGGTGTGGTCCATGTGGTGGGACCCCAGCTGGGACTCACCCAGCCGGGCATGACCGTCGTGTGCGGCGACTCCCACACCTCGACGCACGGCGCGTTCGGCTCGATCGCGTTCGGCATCGGCACCAGCGAGGTCGAGCACGTGCTCGCCACGCAGACCCTGCCGCAGGCCAAGCCGAAGTACATGGCCGTCACCGTCAACGGGTCCCTGCCCGAAGGCGTGTCCGCCAAGGACCTGATCCTCAAGATCATCTCCATCACCGGCACCGGCGGCGGCAAGGGCCACATCGTCGAATACCGCGGCCAGGCCATCGAGGAGCTCTCGATGGAAGGCCGCATGACGGTGTGCAACATGTCCATCGAATGGGGCGCCAAGGCCGGCCTCATCGCCCCCGACGAGCGCACCTTCGCGTACGTCCAGGGTCGCCCCCACGCGCCCCAGGGCGAGGACTGGGACGCCGCCGTCGAGTACTGGCGCACCCTCAAGACCGACGAGGGCGCCGTCTTCGACAAGGAGATCGTCATCGACGCGGCCTCCCTGAGCCCGTTCGTCACCTGGGGCACCAACCCCGGCCAGGGCGTCGAGCTCTCCGGGAACGTGCCCGACCCGAACGACTTCGACGACCCGATCCAGCGCACCACCGCCGCGAGCGCCCTCGAGTACATGGGCCTCGAAGCCGGCACGCCGATGCGCGAGGTCCCCGTCGACGTGGTCTTCCTCGGCTCGTGCACCAACGGCCGTATCGAGGACCTGCGCACCGCCGCCGAGGTCATCAAGGGCCGCAGGGTCGCCGAGGGCGTGACCATGATGGTCGTGCCCGGCTCGGCCAAAGTGCGCGAGCAGGCCATGGCCGAGGGCCTCGACCAGGTCTTCACCGAGGCAGGCGCCGACTGGCGCTTCGCGGGCTGCTCGATGTGCCTGGGCATGAACCCGGACCAGCTGACGCCCGGCCAGCGCGCCGCCTCCACCTCGAACCGCAACTTCGAGGGCCGCCAAGGCAAGGGCGGGCGCACCCACCTGGTCAGCCCGGCCGTCGCCGCGGCCACCGCCGTCACCGGACGCCTCGCCAGCCCGGCGGACCTGTAAGAGAGGGCAAGGAACATGGACAAGTTCACGACCCACACCGGCCGGGTCGCCCCGCTGCGGCGATCCAACGTCGACACGGACCAGATCATCCCGGCCGTCTACCTCAAGCGGGTCACCAAGACCGGCTTCGAGGACGGCCTGTTCGCCGAATGGCGCGAGGACGAGCAGTTCCTGCTCAACCAGGAGGCGTACAAGCACGCCACGATCCTGGTGACCGGCACCGAGTTCGGCACGGGCTCCTCCCGCGAGCACGCCGTCTGGGCGCTCAAGGACTACGGCTTCAAAGCCGTGGTCGCCCCCCGCTTCGGTGACATCTTCCGCGGCAACTCGCTCAAGAACGGTCTGTTGACTGTGGAGCTGCCCGAGGCGGCCGTCGAGGAGCTGTGGGCGCTCGCCGAGGCGAATCCGGACACCGAGGTCACCGTCGACCTCGTCGCCTGCGAAGTCCGTGCGGGGGACCGCGCCTGGGGCTTCGAGTTCGACGAGTTCCTGCGCTGGCGGATGATGGAGGGCCTCGACGACGTGGCGCTGACGCTCCGCGACGAGGACAAGATCGCGGCGTACGAGTCGAACCGGGACGCTTGGCGGCCTAGGACTCTCCCCGCTCAGGTCTAGCGTCCACAATCCGATCCAGTTAGCCCGCACGTACGGAGCCGGTGGCGTCGCCACCGGCTCCAGGCGTGTTCGGGTCCCTCCCAACGGGGTTGCGAGCGTCGATTTCGGGCACCCGAATAAAAATTCCTTGCGACACAAGGGGTCGATTTTCGCGGAAACAGTTGCGTTCGCTTTCGAAACGTCATAACGTGCGCTTAACAAGCTGGTATGGCTCCAGAACCTTATCGGGAGGGTAGGACTCGTGAACAAGGCAGAGTTCGTCGATCGGATCGCCGCTCGCACTGGCGACCGGGCCGCTGCGAAAGAAGTCGTGGACGTCGCGATCGACGAGATACAGCGCGCGGTGGTGAAAGGGGAGAAAGTCTCCTTCGCCGGTTTCGGCGTCTTCGAGAAGCGCCAACGCGCCGCTCGCATGGCCCGCAACCCGCGCACCGGAGAGGCGGTCAAGGTCAAGAAGACCGTCGTCCCCGCGTTCCGTCCGGGCACGGGGTTCAAGGAACTCGTGACCGGCAAGCGGAAGCCGACCAAGGCCGCCTCGGCCTCGAAGAAGGCCGCTCCCGCGAAGAAGGCCGCCACCGCGAAGAAGGCGACGGCCAAGAAGACGGCCGCCAAGAAGACCACGCGCGCCGCCTCCGCCGGGGGCCGTTCGATGGCCACCGATCGCGTGTCGGCCAAGAAGACCGCTGCGAAGAAGAGCACGGCCAAGAAGGCTTCGACCGCGAAGAAGGCCGTCCGCAAGACGGCGTCCAAGCCCGCGGCCAAGAAGTCGACGGCGAAGAAGACCACGAAGCGCGGACGCAGCTGATGCCGCGGCCCCGGACCGGTTCGGGGCACGGTGCGGCCCCCGTCCGACTCGCACGGGGAAGAGGGCATTCAGGAGCCACCTGAATGCCCTCGCTTGCTTTCCGGGACCGGCGCCTCAGACGCCCCGTCCCACTAGCGCGCGCCACCGCCCGCGATCGCGGCGGTGAAGTCATTGGCGAACTTCCCCTCTGGATCGACGCGTTCGCGCAGTTTCTCGAAGTCGCCCATTCGCGGATAACGCGAGCGGACTTCGCCGATCGGCGTCGAAAACAATTTGCCCCAATGCGGGCGAGGTGAAAACGGTTCCAGCGCCGCCTCCAACGCGTGCATCACCGGCCGCACCGCGTTGAAGTCGCTCACCCATGTGAAATGCAGACCCACGGTGTCGCGTCCGTAGGCCGGCGAGAGCCACAGGTCGTCCGCCGCCATCGTGCGGACCTCGTTGATCTGCGTGACCGTCGCGAGCTCGTCGCCGATCCCGGCCAGCGCCTCCAGTGCCGCGGGGGCGTCCGCGCGGTCGATCAGGTACTCCGACTGGAGCTCGTCGCCCGCGCTGGGCGTGAACTCGGCCTTGAAGTGCGGCAGGCGCTCGTGCCAGGGCCCCGTCTGGCCCAGCTGGACGGTGCACGCGGCCGGGTCCACCCCCGGGATGGGGTGGCGGGGACCGGTCGCCAGCGGCGCGCCGTACCAGTTCGCCTGCGGAAAGGGATGGCTCTGGTCGGCGGTGCGCTGCTTGACCCAGAACTGGAACGCCGGCTCGGCGCCCCACCGCGTGAACAGGCTCGTGCTGTAGGCGGCCGAGGTGAGCCCGTCGAAGTCGGCCACGACCGCGTCCAGGGACAGGCCGTCGTAGACGTACTGGCGCATCTCGAAGGCCGGCAAGAGGTCCAGCGTCACCGTGTGCACCACGCCCAAGGCGCCCAGGTGGACGACCGAACCGGGGAAGTCCTCGTCGCCGCGGGCCACGGTGCGCAGTTCGCCGTCCGGGCCGATGAACTCGATCGCGGCCACGGCCGTCGCGAGGCTCCCGTTGCGGTCGCCCGAACCGTGCGTCCCCGTGGCGATCGACCCGGCCACCGAGATGTGCGGCAGCGACGCCATGTTGTGGAGTGCGAACCCGGCGCGGTGGACCGCGTCGCTCAACGCGGCGTACGTGAGCCAGCCGGAGGCGCGCACCGTCGCCTTGAGCGCGTCGACGGACACTTCGGGCTCGATGCCGGCGAGCGAGATCATCGTCGCCTCGGAGGCGGCGATCTCGTTGAACGAGTGGCCCGACCCGAGCACGCGCAGGCGCGGTGCGGCCGCCACGGCCGCCCGGGCCTCGTCGAGCGTGGCGGGCGCCTCGAAGCGGCTGGGGGAGAAGCGGATGTTCCCGGCCCAGTTCTGCAGGGCGGTGGGGGCACGGTCCGGCACGGCGGATTCCTCCTTGTAGGCGCGCTACTGCGCACGGGGTGCGGCAGGGGCGGCCAACGGTACCGCGAAACCCGCTCCGACCAGTCGCGACCAGTCCGAGTGGCGGGACGGCCGAAAGGCCGGTGAGAGGCAGGCGACACCGCCGCGGCGCGAACGGCCGTTCACGGCCCGGATCCGCCTCGAAGGCGGCGGTCGGCGCGCGGCGACCGCGGCCCGCCCCCGCCTCCCGGCCGCTCGCTCGCCGCGCCGGGCTGCGGATCGCAAGCCGTGCCGGCGAAGGCCGCTGCATCGGAGCGGTGCCGGGACCGCGGACCCCGCCGCATCGGGGCGACTGACAACATAGGGAGCAGCTTCGACGCGAGCGCCGAGCCGACGCCGGGGCAGCGGTTTGCGCCGCGGCCGACGACGCCGCCGTGCCGCGGCCGTCGAAGCCTCGGCCGCGCCGGCCCGGGCCGGTATCACGGGACCGTCGCTAAAGCCGCTCCACTCCCACGAGCTTCTGGCCCGACAGCGACAGCACCCACGCCTCGCCAGCCCGGGTCGAGACGTCCGGGGTCTCCACGCCGTCCTCGTCCGCCAGGATCGCCACCGTGTCGCTCACGACCTCCGGCTCGGCGCAGACGATCGCCGCCCCGCCGCCGCCCGCCAGCTCCCGCACCCGCAGACTCGAGCGCTCCGGATTGCGTTCGTGGGCATCGGTGTCGAACGCCGAGTCCCCCGAGAGGCGGCACCGCACCGCCTGCGCGATCGGCTCCACCGTCTGCACGCTCGCCCGGCCCGTGGCGCTGTAGGCCCGATCCGGCCGGTACAGCGAGGCCAGCGCCGCCAACCGCACCGCCTGGTCCTGCCCGCGCAGGCTCAACGGCCGCGTCACCTCCGGTCCGGACCAGCGCCGCTCGGTCTCCGCCGGGACCACCAGCAGCACCGTCGCGGTCACCGCCGGGAGCGCCGAGAACGCCTTGAGCACCTGCTGATCCCGCGGACGCGTCAGCGTCTCCCGCGCCTCCGCGAGCGTGATCCAGCACCGCGCGCCGATCTCGTCGTCGGCGGTGAAGGCCGCATCGGGCTTCTCGGTGCGCATCGACCAGTAGTCGACGTACTTGAGGATGTCCCCCTCGGGATTGGGCAGCACGTACGAGGACCGGCACAGCCACAGCTGCGGGATGACCGGGATCCCGGTCTCCTCCTCGACCTCGCGGCACGCCGCCGTCAGCGCGTGCTCGCCCGGATCGAGTTTGCCCTTGGGCAGCGACCAGTTCCCGACCTTGGGCCGCCACACCGCGACCACCTCGATCAGGCCGCGTTCGCCGTTGCGCCACAACAGGCCGCCGGCGGCGGCCACCTGCCGCTGTGCCCCGTCTCCGTTCACCGCAGTGCCCCGTTCACGACAGCGCCCTGTACACGGCAGCGCCCCCGACCGACATCGTCCCGCTCACACTCACGCCCCATACGGTACTGGGATTCGGCCCTTCGCGGAAACCCCGCCACTCGCGCGAAAGCCGCTAGGGACGCATGGTGAGGATGCGGACCGCGACCACGCGATCCGCTTCGTCGCAGTCGAGCGCGACGCGCTGGCCGGGGCGGAGGAACCGGAGCCCGGAGACGGCGAAGGCCGCCGCGTCGAAGGCGACGCGGCGGCCGGTGTCCAGGACGACCTCGCCGGAGGTGTCCTCGTTGAAGTTCGAGACGGTGCCCTGCATGCCTTCAGCATGGGGCATTCGGGGCGCGACCGCCAGGGGGATCGCGGTCCGGCTACTTGCGGATCTGGCGGCGTTCGCGGCCGCCGACGGCCTGGTAGCCCTTGTATCCGAGCCAGCCGATGACGCCGAGGACGCCGATGACGAGCGCGGCCTTGATGAGGAACCCGAGGGCGCCGAAGATGAGGCCGACGAGGCTCCCCACGATCCAGATCACGATGACCGCACCGCCGAAGAGGGCCGCAAGCCAGCCGAAGAGACGCCAGTTCATGTCACTCACTCCGTGTCGAGTCGAAATTCAAGCCGACACGTGCGGTCGGCGAGCTAGATGTCATTTTGACTCTATGATGACATCATAGCGGTACGCGCGCAAGCCCGGGGTTCGCGCCGCCGCTGCTTCGCGGCCGTGCTTGACGCGCCGCGTACCTGGGGGTTCACTGGGCGTATAGCGGCGCCCCGCGTCGAGGAGTCAAACCCCACGCGCGGCTTCCCGTCGCCTGAGCGGCATGGGACGGGCGTTAGAGTGCAATGCACTGACGATCCCGTACACAACGGCACCGCCGAGCCCGTCCGCAGCTCAGGCCCTCCGAGAAAGCGAGCAACAAGGTGACCGAGCCGACGACCGAGGCGCAGTACACCTTCCGCCGCCGCGGCGGCGACGCCATCTCACCCTTCATCCAGGTGGCCGCCGGCATCGTCAAAGGCGGCATGCTCACGCTCTCCAAGCGCGAGTGGTCCGGCATGGAGCACCTCCCCCTCGAAGGCCCCGCGATCTTCGTGTGGAACCACTACTCCGACATCGACCCCCTCGTGGTCGTCCACTACATCTACAACGCCGGCCGCCACCCGCGCTTCCTCCTCAAGGAGTCGATCCTGCGGGTGCCCGTGGTGGGCCCGATCGTCCGCAAGAGCGGGCAGATCCCGGTCAAGCGCGGCAGCGCCGAGGCCGGCGACGCCCTCCGGCTCCTCGCCGGCGAGCTCGCCAAGGGCCGCATCGTGGTCATGGCCCCCGAGGGCACGGTCACCAAGGAGCCGAACCACTGGCCCATGCGGGGCAAGACCGGCGTCGCCCGCCTCGCCATCGAGACCGGCGCCCCCGTCATCCCGATCGTCCAATGGGGAGCGCTCGCCATCCACGACCGCCGCCGCCGCCCCAAGTTCCAGCTCGGCCGCAAACCGGTCACCGTGAGGGCGCTCCCGCCCGTCGACCTGGACGAATGGCGTGACCGGCCGATCACCCGCGAGACCCTCACCGCCGCCGCCGACCGCATCATGGAGGCCCTCCGGGACGGTCTCGCCGAGATCCGCGGCGGGACGCCCCCGCCGTTGTTCGACCCCCGGCAGCTTCGACGTGAAGACCAGTCCAGCCACGAAGAAAGCGAGCCGACCGAGTGAGAGCAGCCGTCATGGGAGCCGGTTCCTGGGGGACCGTGTTCGCCAAGATCCTCGCCGACGCCGGGACGCCGGTCACCCTGTGGGCCAGGCGGAAGTCCGTGGCCGAGGCGGTGAACGAGCGGCACCGCAACCCGGACTACTTCCCGGACGTCGACCTGCCGCCGATCGTCGCCGCCACCGACGACGCGGCCGAGGCGCTGCGCGGCGCCGACCTCGTGGTCCTCTCCGTGCCGAGCCAGACCCTCCGCGAGAACCTCTCGGCGTGGGCCGGGTTCCTGGAACCGACCGCGACGCTCCTGAGCCTCATGAAGGGCATCGAACTCGGCTCCACCGAGCGCATGACCGAGGTCATCGCCGATGTCACCGGGGCCTCGCAGGCGCGCATCGCGGTCCTCTCCGGACCCAACCTCGCCCGCGAGATCGCCGAGGAGCAGCCGACCGCCTCCGTCGTCGCCTGCGTCGACCACGGCCGCGCCGTCGACGTCCAGAAGGCCGTCACCACCGCCTACTTCCGGCCGTACACGAACACCGACGTGGTCGGCTGCGAGCTCGGCGGCGCCGTCAAGAACGTCATCGCCCTCGCCTACGGCATGGCCGCCGGGATGGGCCTGGGCGACAACACCAAGGCCACCATCATCACCCGGGGCCTGGCCGAGACCACGCGCCTCGGCATGCGCCTGGGCGCCGACCCCGCGACGTTCGCCGGGCTCGCCGGACTCGGCGACCTCGTCGCCACCTGCTCGTCCCCCCTCTCCCGCAACCACACCTTCGGAGAACAGCTGGGCCTCGGCGCAACCCTCGAAGAGGCCGCCCGCGTCACCAAGCAGACCGCCGAAGGCGTCAAGAGCTGCCGGTCCATCACCGACCTCGCCCGTAAGGTGGGTGTGGAGATGCCGATCTGCGACGCCGTCGAGCGGGTGTGCCATGAGGGACTCGACCCCAGAGCCGCGGTCGCCGAACTCATGGGACGCGAGACGAAACCCGAAATCGACAGTTTGAGGTCCGACAATGCACAGTTACCGCTCCGCAGGCGTCGCCGAGGGGACTCGACCGACCGTCGCGGTGTTCTTCGGCGGGCGCAGCGTGGAACAGCCCGTCTCCTGCGCCTCCGGCTCCGGAGTCGCCAAGGCCCTGCGTGAGCGGGGCTTCGACGTGACCACGATCGGCATCACGCGCACCGGCGAATGGGTCCAACTCGACCCGGACGCGACCTTCGCCATCGAGTCGTCCGACGCCCTGCCCGAGATCACCGCCGAGACCGGCAAGGCCGTCGCGGTCGACCTCGGCCCCGGCGCGCAGCCGATGGCCGACGTCCTCTTCCCGGTCCTCCACGGCCCCTACGGCGAGGACGGCACCATCCAGGGCCTCTTCGAGATGGCCGGCGTCCCGTACGTCGGCTCGGGCGTGCTGTCGAGCTCGCTGTGCATGGACAAGGAGTTCAGCAAGCGGCTCCTCGCGGCCGAAGGCGTCCCGCAGGGGCCGTTCGCCGTCCTGAAGCCCGGCGAGGACCTCGACGCGCAGGCCGTCGTCGACCGGCTCGGCCTCCCGGTCTTCGTCAAGCCCGCCCGCGCCGGATCGAGCCTCGGCATCAGCAAGGTCGGCTCGGGCGCCGAACTCGCCGCGGCCGTCGCGAAGGCCCGCGAGGTCGACGACAAGGTCGTCTTCGAGGCCTCCTTCGAGAACGTCCGCGAGATCGAGATGGGCGTCCTGGAGACCCTGGACGGCGACCTGGAGGTCACCTTCCCGCTCGAAGTCCTCGCCAAGGGCGAGGACGGCTGGTTCGACTTCGAGGCCAAGTACCTCGACAACCCCGAGCCGTTCAACCTGCGCCCCGACTACCCCGAGGGCGTGGCCGAGCAGGCGCAGGCGTTGGCGCGGAAGGTCTTCCGGCTCCTCGACTGCCGCGACCTCGCGCGCGTCGACTGCTTCCTCACCGAGGACGGCACCGTCTACCTCAACGAGGTGAACACCATGCCCGGCATGACGCCGATGAGCGGCGTGCCGCAGGCCTTCGACGCCTACGGCATCTCATACGGCGAGCTGGTAGAGCGCCTGGTCACTCTCGCGGCGGCCCGTGCTCGACGCTCCTGAGTACGGCGAGTACTCTGGCTGAGTTGACACGCTTGATTCAAGGGTGTTGACCACTGCATCACCGTGTGCGCGCCAGCCCCCGAGTCCCGGGTGAACAGCTGAGCGCGCTACACTCACGCGTTTCTGCCGGTCAGGGACGCAATATGCCTCGTATGTCGTTCGGGGCAACGCATGAATTACTGGAGAAATCATTGCAAGCTAAGGCGAAAGTCAAGCTTTCCCGTTCCCTCGGCATCGCGCTGACGCCGAAGGCCGCCAAGTACATGGAGCGCCGTCCCTACCCTCCGGGGCAGCACGGCCGCGGCCGCAAGAAGGAATCGGACTACAAGAACCAGCTCGTCGAGAAGCAGCGTCTGCGCGCGCAGTACAACATCTCTGAGCGCCAGCTCCGCAACACCTACGCCGAGGCCGTGCGCAAGCCCGGCAAGACCGGTGAGGTCCTGGTCGGCCTGCTCGAGTCCCGCCTGGACGCCTTCGTGCTCCGCGCCGGATTCGCCCGCACCATCTACCAGGCGCGGCAGTTCGTCAACCACGGCCACTTCACCGTGAACGGCCGCAAGGTCGACATCGCCTCCTACCGGCTCAAGCCCGGTGACTTCGTGCAGGTCCGCAAGAAGTCCCGCGACACGACGCCGTTCCAGCTGGCCGCGGCCGGCGCCTGGGCGGGCGAGACGACTCCCGCGTACATCGAGTCGCACCTCGAGGGCCTCATCGCCCGGTTCCTCTCGGTGCCGGAGCGCAAGCAGATCCCCGTGATCTGCGATGAGCAGCTCATCGTCGAGTACTACTCGAAGTAAGCCTGAGCTTCCGAACGCCGCCCGGTCCGCCGGGTCTCCGGAGCACCGGGCGGCGTTCCGCTCTCGTTCGAGTGCCCTCTGTCACGGTCAACCCCCTGGTAGGCGGTTCCCGGGCGCGAGTAGACTCGCTCAGTGGTGCAGTGCGTCCCTTGTCGGATCGCCATGCGCTCAGCGGCGCGGACGCCTTCGGCGGAGCACCGCATTCTTTCGCCCGCCCGAACCATCGGGTTGGCGTGCCAGTAGCTCCAGGCCTGTCATGGGCGTGGGGTTTTCAGACCGAGTTGTCACGGTAGCGGAGGACATGCCGAAAAAAGACGGTGCCATCGAGATTGAGGGCAAGGTCGTCGAGTCACTCCCGAACGCGATGTTCCGGGTGGAACTCACCAACGGCCATAAAGTGCTCGCTCATATCAGCGGCAAGATGCGACAGAACTACATCCGAATCCTTCCCGAGGACCGGGTCGTGGTGGAGCTCTCGCCGTACGACCTGTCGCGCGGACGGATTGTCTACCGTTACCGCTGACCTGACGACTACACGTAAGTAGGACTCGTGAAAGTCAAGCCGAGCGTCAAAGTGATCTGCAAGAACTGCCGCGTGATCCGCAGGCACGGACGAGTGATGGTTATCTGCTCGTCCGACCCGCGTCACAAGCAGCGCCAGGGCTAGCAGCTCCAACGCCGACAAGTAAGGCCCCAGAAGGGGAAACCGCCGCCAGTGCGTCAGCACAACCCTCGGCTCGGAGGCCGAGGCTCGCATCGCCCATCAGGGCAGGGGGATCGAACCCCGGCGAGAAGGCAGTGGTCAGACCTCCGACAACGCTAGGAGTACGCCTGTATGGCACGCCTGGTCGGAGTCGACCTCCCGCGCGACAAGCGCCTGGAGATCGCACTCACCTACATTTTCGGCATCGGCCGCACGCGCTCGCTCGAGACGATCGCGGCGACCGGCCTCGACCGCGACAAGCGGGTCAAGGACCTCAACGACGAAGAACTGGTCGCGCTCCGCAACTACATCGAGGAGCACTACCAGGTCGAGGGCGACCTGCGCCGCGAGGTTCAGGCCGACATCCGCCGCAAGATCGAGATCAACTGCTACCAGGGCCTCCGTCACCGCTACGGCCTTCCGGTCCACGGTCAGCGGACCAAGACCAACGCCCGTACTCGCAAGGGTCCGAAGAAGACCGTCGCGGGTAAGAAGAAGGCACGTTAGGAGCGCAACTGATGCCACCGAAGACTCGCGGCGGTTCCAAGAACCCGCGCGCAAAGAAGAAGAACGTGCCCCACGGGCACGCCCACATCAAGAGCACCTTCAACAACACCATCGTGTCGATCACCGACCCGACCGGTGCGGTCATCTCCTGGGCCTCCTCGGGCCAGGTGGGCTTCAAGGGCTCGCGCAAGTCGACCCCGTACGCCGCGCAGATGGCCGCCGAGGCCGCCGCTCGCCGTGCGATGGACAACGGCATGCGCAAGGTCGACGTCTACGTCAAGGGCCCGGGTTCGGGCCGCGAGACCGCGATCCGCTCCCTCCAGGCCGTCGGCCTCGAGGTCGGCTCGATCAACGACGTGACCCCGCAGCCGCACAACGGCTGCCGCCCGCCGAAGCGCCGCCGCGTCTAAGGTCCTCCCGGACCTGAACGACGGCCTCCCACAGCGGACGCAGTCACCGAATCCATGAGTTTAGGCGTCATATAGCGGGCGCCCCGAACAAAGGAAACACCGAACAGTGCTTATCACCCAGCGGCCCACGCTCACCGAGCAGCAGATCAGCCCGACCCGCTCCAAGTTCACGATCGAACCCCTGGAGCCCGGTTTCGGCTACACGCTCGGCAACTCGCTGCGGCGCACGCTGCTGTCGTCCATCCCGGGCGCGGCGGTCACGTCGATCAAGATCGACGGCGTCCTGCACGAGTTCTCCACCATCCCCGGCGTGAAAGAAGACGTCGTCGAACTGGTGCTGAACGTCAAGCAGATCTGCGTCTCCTCGGAGAACGACGAGCCGGCCACCATGTACCTGCGCAAGGAAGGCCCGGGCGAGGTCCTCGCCGGGGACATCCAGCCGCCCGCCGGCGTGCAGGTCCACAACCCCGAACTCAAGCTCGCGACCCTGAACTCCAAGGGCCGCATCGACATGGAGTTCGTGGTGGAGCGCGGCCGAGGCTACGTCTCGTCGCCGGCCAACAAGGGCGAGACCAACGAGATCGGCCGCATCCCGGTCGACTCGATCTACTCGCCCGTGCTCAAGGTGGCCTACTCCGTCGACGCCACCCGCGTCGAGCAGCGCACCGACTTCGACAAGCTCACCGTCGATGTCGAGAGCAAGCCGTCCACGACCCCGCGCACCGCGCTGGCGTCGGCCGGTTCCACCCTGGTGGAGCTGTTCGGCCTGTACCGCGAGCTCGACACCGAGGCCGAGGGCATCGATGTCGGGCCCAGCCCGGCCGACCAGCAGCTGGCCGCCGATCTGGCCCTGCCGATCGAGGACCTGGACATGACCGTCCGGTCCTACAACTGCCTCAAGCGCGAGGGCGTCAACACCGTCGGCGAACTCATCAACCGCACCGAGGCCGACCTGCTCGACATCCGCAACTTCGGGCAGAAGTCGATCGACGAGGTCAAGATGAAGCTCGCCGGCATGGGCCTGAGCCTCAAGGACTCGCCCGGGACCTTCGACCCCAGCGAGGCCGCGGTGGCCTACGGCGGGTCGCCCGTCGCCGAGGCCGATGAGTACGAAGACGACGGTGAAGATCTCCGCGAGACCGAGCAGCTCTAAGCCGCCCGACCAGTGGCGGTCGGTTCCGTAAGACGGCCGGCCGCGTCAAACCCAGAGGAGCAAGACAATGCCCAAACCTACTAAGGGCCCGCGCCTGGGCGGATCCCCGGCACACGAGAAGCTGATGCTTTCCGGCCTCGCCGCTTCTCTGTTCGAGCACGGCAGCATCACCACGACGCTGACCAAGGCTCGTCGCCTGCGTCCCTACGCCGAGCGTCTCATCACGTACGGCAAGAAGGGCACGCTGCACCACCGCCGCCTGGCGCTGGCCAAGCTGCGCAACAAGGACGCGACGCACGACCTGTTCGAGCAGGTCGCCCCCCGCTTCGCGAACCGTGAGGGCGGCTACACCCGGATCATCAAGGCCGGGCACCGCAAGGGCGACAACGCGCCGATGGCGATCATCGAACTGGTCGACTAAGACGGCAACCGACCGCGCGTAAGGCTTCGGCCTTACGCGCGGTTTGCTTTATCCGGAGGGACGCGCTGTGGACGAGGTTGTGGACAAGACGAGGCTGCGGCTGGGCATCGCCTACGACGGGGCCGAGTTCTCCGGCTGGGCGCTGCAGCCCGGACGGCGGACGGTCGCCGCCGAGGTGCTCCGGGCCCTGGAGGTCCTCTTCGGCCCGGTCGGCGACTTCACCGTCGCCGGACGTACCGACGCCGGGGTCCACGCCACCGGCCAGGTCGTGCACTTCGACGTCCCCACGGCGAAATGGGAGGCCCTGAGGGAGAAGCTGCTCTGGCGGCTGCGCGGCATCCTTCCGCCGGACGTGCGGGTCACCAAGGCCGAAGCGGTCGACCCGTCCTTCAACGCCCGCTTCGCGGCCCAGTGGCGCCGCTACCGGTACCGGGTAGCGGACGCGACCTGGGGCGTCAACCCGCTGCGGCGCCTGGACACCCTCGCCTGGCCGCGGCCGCTGGACGTGGAGCGGATGCACGCGGCCTGCCAGCGACTCCTCGGCGAGCACGACTTCGTGGGCTTCTGCAAGCAGCGCGAGGGGGCGACGACGATCCGGGAACTGCAGCAGTACGACTGGGCACGAGACGAGGACGGCGTGGCGGTCGCGACGGTGCGCGCGGACGCGTTCTGCCACTCGATGGTCCGAAGCCTCGTGGGCGCCGCGCTCGCGGTGGGCGACGGCCGGAGAGATGAGGAATGGCTGGCCTCGATCCTCACCATCGGTGAGCGCGCGAACGACGTGCATGTGGTGGGACCGCACGGGCTCACGCTGGTGAAGGTCTCGTACTCGGACGACCCGGAAGACTGGCAGTCGCGCATTGACCTGACGAGGCGGGTACGGACCCTCTGAGGAAGACGGCCGAGGGACGGTCACGGACCAGAGGCGGACGAGGGACGGATGCGGGACTGATGCGGAGCAAGCTCGGAGGGGCCCGGCACGCCCGGTACCGTGCGCGGCTTTCGGCTTGTTTTCGATTGCGGTCCTTGAGCCGCGACAACAAGGTGGGGACTTCCCAAGGCTTGCTCTGGGCTTTCGGGTCGCGTTCGGTCACGGCTTTCTGAGCGGCGACATCGAGGTAGGCGGCGGTGCGGGGTCCGATTTCGGGCTAGGGCATGGGGGTGGGCCCGAACTCGGGCTGGGGTCGAGCTGGGAAGCTGGGCCCTGTTTGTCGGGCTGTCGGTGCCTCTTCCCTTCCTCCGGCTGCCAGGCGTGGTGATGGCCGCGGTTCGGGCAGGCGGCGACAACAAGGTCCCATTCCCTGAGGGTGCTCCTGCGGCTGTGTGGTGGGGTTGTGATTGCGGTTCGATCGGCGGCGACAACAAGGCCGCAGGACGGCGGAGTGGTTCTTCGGCTGTGTGGTGGGGTTGTGGTTGCGGTTCGATCGGCGGCGACAACAAGGCCGCAGGACGGCGGAGTGGTTCTTCGGCTGTGTGGTGGGGTTGTGGTTGCGGTTCGATCGGCGGCGACAACAAGGCCGCAGGACGGCGGGGTGGTTCTTCGGCTGTGCGGTGGGGTTGTGGTTGCGGTTCGGGCAGGCGGCGATGAGGGGTGAGTGGTTGGTGGGGGTGGGCTGTCGTTGCCGGGTCGGTCTTGGTTGCCGGGCATGGTGAGGGGCCCGAACCCGCTTCGGGTTCGAGCTGGAAGGCGTTGGCTGTGCCGTTTTGCCCCCGCTCCGGCTTCACCGGAGCGGGCGTCCTAAGAAGGGCGGGTCGCCCGGGGTGTTTGCTCCGGCCCTTGCCGGTTCTTTGGGCTGGCCGACTGTGGCGGGCGTTTCGGTCGGCGCCTTCCTGGACTGCTCTCGGCACCGGGCCTTGGCCGCGTGCATCGCCGCTACCGCTTTGGCTTCCTCGGCCGCCTGGGCGACCTGGTCCAGGTCCGGTTTCATCGACTGGGTCCAC
>NZ_JAJFAX010000013.1 GCF_019710475.1 Glycomyces sp. TRM65418
TTCAATCAGATAAGAAACTCTTAGAAGTTCCATCTCCGACCGGAGCGGCTCCAGTAACTTACCAGACCGGTTTTCGGGCCGTATCGGCCCCCGATCGATTCGTTCGGAGTTTTACCCTTTTGGTTTGGGCCAGGGCCTTTCGGCTTTCCTGTCCGTTTCCCCCTCGGGCAAAGACAAATTTACGCGACCTGAAACCGGGGTTCGCAAGGGGGGTACGTGCTCGGCGCCACACCCTCGCGAACCCCGTGTTTTCGCAGGTCATTCCGCACGAAGGGTCTAGCCCTTGCGGCTCTTGCCCTTGGATTCCTTCTCTTTGGCCACGCGCTCGAGCAGTTCGGTCCGGCGGGCCCTGCGCTCGGCGAGGCGTTCGTCGGCGCCCTTGCGGTCGTTCACCTCGAACCGCGCGTCGGTGCCGCGCGGTCCGACGGTGGCGATGACGTTCGGGTCGGTCGGCTGCCACTCGAACTCGTGGTCGCCGATCTTCACGATCGAGCCGGGCACCGCCCCTTGCTTCGCGAGCGCGTCCTCGACGCCGAGGGCGGCGAGGCGGTCGGCGAGGTAGCCGACGGCTTCCTCGTTCTCGAAGTTGGTCTGGCCGATCCAGCGCTCGGGCTTGCTGCCGCTGATGACGAATTCGACGTCGCCCTCGTACGCCGGCACGACCTTCTTGATGTCGAAGCCGGAGTCGTCGACGGCGAGGGGGCGGATGATCGTGCGCGTCGCCTCGATCGGCGGCTGCGCGTCGCGGTACTCCACTACTTCCTTCGCGAAGGCGAAGTTCAGTTCCTTCAGTCCTTCGCGGCTGACGGCGCTGACGGCGTAGACGGGCCAGCCGTACTTCTCGAGGTCGCCGCGAACGTACTCGGCGAGTTCGCGGCCGTCGGGGACGTCGATCTTGTTGAGGACGATGATGCGCGGACGGTCGGCGAGGCCGCCGTACTCGGCGAGTTCGTGCTCCAGGGCGTCGATGTCGGAGACCGGGTCGCGGTCGGATTCGAGGCTGGCGCAGTCGACCACGTGCGCGAGGACCGCGCAGCGTTCGATGTGTCGCAGGAACTGGAGCCCGAGGCCCTTCCCGGCGGCCGCGCCCGGGATGAGGCCCGGGACGTCCGCGATGGTGTAGGTGGTCTCGCCCGCGGAGACGACCCCCAGGTTCGGAGCCAGCGTGGTGAACGGGTAGTCGGCGATCTTCGGCCGGGCGGCCGACATCGCGGCGATGAGGGAGGACTTGCCCGCGGAGGGGAAGCCGACGAGGCCGACGTCGGCGACGCTCTTGAGTTCGAGGACGACCTCGAGCTCGTCCCCGGGCTCGCCGAGTTCGGCGAAGCCTGGCACCTTGCGCTTGGAGCTGACGAGGGACCGGTTGCCGCGGCCGCCGCGGCCGCCCCGGGCGACGGTCACCTCGGTGCCGATGCCGGTCATGTCGGCCAGCACTTCGCCGTCGGCGTAGATGACGGTGCCGTTGGGCACGGCGACCCGGACGGACTCGCCGTTGGCGCCGTCGCGGTTGGAGCCCTGGCCGTGCGTGCCGTTGCCGCCCTGCAGGCGGGTCTGGAAGTGGAAGTCGAGCAGGGTGTGCACGTTCGGGTCGACGACGAAGACCACATCACCCCCGTGGCCGCCGTTGCCTCCGTCGGGGCCGCCGAGCGGCTTGAACTTCTCACGGTGGACCGACACACAGCCGTTGCCACCCTTACCGGCAACGACCTGGAGATTTACGCGGTCTACGAAACTTGTCACCTGACAAGCGTAGCCACCGAAGGGACCCCTGTAGTCGGAGCCCGCGGCACATGCTAAAGTTTCTCCTCGTGCGAGAGACACCGGCGGAAACGCGTGGTCGAACTCAATCGTCAAGCGCCGCTAGCTCAACTGGCAGAGCAGCTGACTCTTAATCAGCGGGTTCGGGGTTCGAGTCCCTGGCGGCGCACCACACAGAGGTCCTGGTCACACAGGGCCTCTTTTGGTTTTCCCGGAAAGTTAGAAAGGCCCGGCGGCCGTGCGGCTGCCGGGCCTTTCGCTCACATGTAGTCGGCGAAGAGCGTCTCGCACTGCTTGGCGAAGTCCGCCAGGGTCTCCACCGCGGCCGCCTCGTCGACGTTCTCCTCGTCGTACAGGCTCGTGTAGAGCTTGACCTCGAGGCTGCCGAGGGCGATGTGGAGGGTAAGGGTCTTGTAGCCGGATTCGTCCTTGGTCCAGTAGCTGCCGGCGTCGCCGATCTCGGTGTACTCGGAGAACTCGTAGCCCTCTTCCGCGGTGTAGTAATCGGCGTCCGACTCGACCCAGGACTGGACGTCCGAGGCGTCCTCGTAGTCGCTCACGTACACGTTGACGTACATGAAGTCGTCGTCGTAGAAGGAGCAGCTCAGCGAGCTGAGGCCGTTGCTGTTGGAGGCGGACCGGTAGGTGTCGTCCTCCCGGAATTCACCGAAGACCTCTTCGAACTTGGACATGTCGAAGGCGTCGCACGCGTCGGCGGTCATCTCGGCGGGGCCGACGTCACCGCCCTCGGTGTCGCCGCCGTCGCCGCCCGTCTCCTCGTCGCTGCTCGCATCGCCGCTCGGTTCGCCTTCGGTGGTGCTCCCGTCACCGCCCTTGGCGGAGTCGTCGCCGGCGGTCTGCTGCACCACCAGGAGGACCACGGTCATGATGACGACCAGGACCACCAGGATCGCCCCGCCGATCAGCCACAGGTTGTTCTGACGCGGCGGCTGGGGCTGGCCGTAGTGCGGCGTCGGGTAGCCCGGCTGCGAGGGGTAGGTCATCTGGTCCGCTCCCTGGGGATCGATCGTGCTTCGCCCACACTCTAACGCCGGGCGTCCAGGGGTGTTCGCGGGGCGTTTCCGCGGGTGGGGCCTACCGAACCGGACGGTTGTCTACACTTGGCGCGTATCCGGCCCTTCCTACCCCGCGATTGGTCCACTATGGCGAATGTCTTCCACCAGCACCTCGATGAACTCAACGAGCTCTTGGTCGACATGGCGCGGCGGGTCGGCGACGCGGTCGAGCGGGCCGGCACGGCGCTCCTGGAGACCGACGCCGTCGCCGCCGAGGCGGTCGTGTCGGGCGACGACGAGGTGAACGCGCTCCAGTTCCGGGTCGACGACCGGATCGTGGAGCTGATGACCCAGTACGACCCGGTGGCGACGGATCTGCGGTTCATCTTGGGCGCGGTGCGGATCTCAGTCGACCTGGAGCGCATGGGCGACCTGGCGAAGCACGTGGCGAAGTCGGTGCTGCTGCGCGCGCCGGTGCCGGTGATCCCCGATTCGATGCGGGCCGACTTCGCGGCGATGGGGTCGGCGGCGGTGCGGATCTCCGAGAAGCTGGTCGGGATCCTGGAGGAGCGCGACCACCTGGAGGCCACGCAGATGGGGCTCGACGACGACGAGCTCGACGCGATCCAGCAGCGCATTCACGATCAGGTGCCGACGCTGGCCTACGGGCCGCAGACGGCGGTGGACGTGGCGCTCCTGGCGCGGTTCTACGAGCGGTTCGGCGACCACGCGGTGCGCGTCTCGCATCAGGTCGTCTATCAGGTGACAGGTGTCGTTCACCTCGATCGTTCATAACGGGTTGATCACGGCCCGGCCGAGACCTGATTAAAACGCCTGTTCACGGCGTTAGTCTCACCGATCTCTCTCATGCTGTCGCGAATCGCGCTCAGTCGTTCACCTTGAGTTCAACTACAAGTCAGCGGGTGAACACCGGGTCTGGGTTTGATGGTGGCGGACAGTGAAGAAGGAGCCCGGCCGTGCGCCGGGAGACGGAGTAGAGACCAGCTGTGAACATGAAACTGAACCGCAGAGCCATCTTCGGCGGCATCACCGCCGGCACCCTCGCATTCGGCCTGGCGGCCTGCGGCGGCGGCGACGACAGTGACACCGGCGCTGACGGCGACATGGTGTCCGGCGAGATCAACGGCTCCGGCGCGAGCTTCCCCGACGCGTACTACGCGGCGGCGATCGAGGCCTACGCCGAAGTGAACCCCGACCTGATCGTCACCTACAACGCCGTCGGCTCCGGCACCGGCAAGTCCGAGTTCGGCGAGGGCCTGAACGACTTCGCCGGCACCGACTCGCTGGTCGGCGACGACGACGGCGTCGAGGCCGGCTCGTTCCAGTACATCCCGACCGTGGCCGCCCCGATCACCGTGTCGTACAACCTCCCGGGCGTCGAAGGCCTGCAGCTGGACCAGGACACGCTGGCGAACATCTTCCAGGGCGCCATCACGACTTGGAACGACCCGGCGATCGCCGCGACGAACGAAGGCGTCACGCTGCCCGACACCGCCATCACGATCGCGCACCGGTCGGACGGCTCGGGCACCACCGCCAACTTCACCAAGTTCCTCGACGAGGCCACCGACGTGTGGACGCTCGGCTCCGGCGACGAGGTCACCTGGCCCGAGGGCTCCATCGGCGGCGAGAAGAACACCGGTGTCGCCCAGGTCATCACCCAGACCGAAGGCGCGATCGGCTATGTCGACCTCGCCGACGCGACCGAGACCGGCCTGATGACCGCGTCCATCGAGAACGCCGAGGGCGCCTTCATCCAGCCGACGCTCGAGGCCACCACCGCGGCCCTCGACGGCGCCGAGGTGAACGAGGACCTGTCGTACAACCCGCTGAACGCGGCCGGCGCCGAGACCTACCCGATCGTCGCGCCGACGTACATCCTCCTCCACACCGAGTACGAGGACGAGACCGTCGCCGCCGGCGTCAAGGAGTTCGTGAACTACCTGATCACGGACGGCCAGGACATCGCGACCGACAACTACTTCGCGCCGCTGCCCGACAGCCTGCGCGAGCAGGCCGTCACCGCCCTGAACGACACGATTGCCTAGGAACCCCGGATCCGATGACCCCAACGGCCTCCGCGCCGATGGGGTTTTCGGCCGTTCCGACGACGAAACCGGAGAGACGAACGTGACCGCTACGGCACCTCCCGAAGCGCCCCCCGAGGTCGACCTCGGAGGCGAAGCCCGCTCCCGCCGCACTGACAAGGGATTCACCGGCCTGGTGACCCTGGCCGGCCTCACCGTCCTCATCGTGCTGGGCCTGATCCTCGTCACGACCTCGGTCCAGGCCTGGCCCGCCATCGCCGAAGGTCCGATCCAGTTCCTCACCGGGTCGACCTGGGACCCGAATGACGAGCTCTTCGGCACACTGCCGTTCCTCTACGGCACGCTGGTGACCTCGCTGATCGCGATGATCGTCGCGGTGCCGGTGTCGATCGGCATCGCCCTGTTCATCACGGAAGTGGCCCACCGCCGGAGCCGCAAGTACATCGTGACGGTCGTCGACCTCCTCGCCACGGTCCCCTCCGTGGTCTTCGGGCTCGTCGGCAGCATCGTGCTGATCCCCTGGGTCACCCCCCTGTACCAGTGGTGGGCGGGGGTCGTGGCCCCGGTCCCGGGCCTGAACGCGATCTTCGACGAGACCAACACGGGCCGGAACTACTTCACCGCGGGCCTGATCCTGGCGGTCATGTGCATCCCGATCATCACCTCGATCTCCCGAGAGGTGTTCGCTACCGTGCCCGAGATCGACAAGCAGGGCGCGTACGCCCTTGGGGCGACCCGCTGGGAGATGATCACGGGCGCGATCCTCCCCCACTCGTTCGGCGGCCTGGTCGGCGCCTCGATGCTCGGCCTCGGCCGGGCGATGGGCGAGACGATCGCCGTGGCGCTGGTCATCGGCGGCTCGCTGGGTATCAACGCGAACCTGTTCGCTCCCGGCAACACGATGGCCGCGGTCATCGCCCAGCAGTGGGGTGAGTCGAGCGGCCTCCACACCGACGCCCTCATCGGCATCGGCGTCGTGCTGTTCGCGATCACCGTCCTCATCAACTTCCTGGCCCGCATCGTGGTCCAGCGCGCTGAGCTCCAAATGAAGGGTGCCCGCTCATGACGACCCTCCAGAACGGCGGTCCCACGCCGCCGGACCTGTCCGGTCGCAACCTCTCGCTGCGACGCGCGGTCGCCGATCGGGGGGCCACGGCCCTCATCGGCCTGTGCGTCCTCATCGCGGCCCTGCCGCTGGCCCTGGTGGCCTGGCAGGTCGTCTCGCGGGGCGCCTCGGCGTGGAGCCTGGCGTGGTTCTTCGAGGAGATCCCGCGGAACTACCGCACCGAGGGCCCGGGCATGGGCCCGGCGATCCTCGGCACGCTCTTGATCACCGGCATGGCCGCGCTCATGGCGATCCCGGTCGGCGTGCTCGGCGCGGTCTACCTCAACGAGTACGGCAAGAACAAGCCGCTGGCGCGGTTCATCCGCACGATGGCCGACGTCATGACCGGCGTGCCCTCGATCATGATGGGCCTGTTCATCTACGTCGGCTACGTGCTCGTCATCGGCGATAAGACGGGCTTCGGGGGTGCGCTCGCGCTGGCCAGCCTGATGCTGCCGATCGTGATCCGCTCGACCGAGGAGATGCTGCGGCTCGTCCCGGACGAGCTGCGCCAGGCGTCCTCGGGTCTGGGCGCGCGCAAGTGGCGCACGGTCATGGGCGTGGTGCTTCCGGCGGCCTCGTCGGGCATCACCTCGGGCTCGCTGCTGGCGGTCGCCCGCGCGGCCGGTGAGACGGCGCCGATCATCGTGACCGTCGGCTTGACGTACATCTACAAGCCCGACCTGTTCGACGGCCAGAACACGACGCTGGCGGCGCAGATCTTCCGGAACGCGAGCCAGCCGTTCGCGGCCTCGCAGGAGCGCGCCTGGGGAGCGGCGCTGACGCTCATCACGATCGTCTTCCTGTTCACGATCCTGTCCCGGATCATCGCGTCCCGCTTCGCCATCGACAAGCGCTAGCGCGAGGCGGTCTCTCTCCGAGGCCTCCGCACCGACCGGTGCGGGGGCCTCTTCGCTCGGACGGGAAAAGCCCGTCCCAGATGGGACGGGCTTCGGGCTTCGCCGCGCCGCTACGGCGCCGGCCCGCTAGCCGAAGCGGCCGGTGACGTAGTTCTCCGTGCGCTCGTCGGAAGGCGTGGTGAAGATGCGCTGCGTGTCGTCGAACTCGACCAGGATGCCCGTGCGGGTGTCGCTGAGCTCGTTGACCTCGGTGGAGAAGAACGCGGTCTTGTCGGAGACGCGCGCGGCCTGCTGCATGTTGTGGGTGACGATCACGATCGTGAACTGCTTGGCCAGGTCGACCATGAGTTCTTCGATGCGGGCCGTCGCGATCGGGTCGAGCGCCGAGCACGGCTCGTCCATGAGGACCACCTCGGGCGCCAGCGCGATCGTCCGCGCGATGCACAGCCGCTGCTGCTGGCCGCCGGAGAGGGCCAGGGCGCTCTGCTTGAGCTTGTCCTTGACCTCGTCCCAGAGGGCGGCCTTCTTGAGCGAGTCCTCGACGATGGCCTCGCGCTCGGCGCGGGGCACGCCGTGGATCTTGGGGCCGTAGGCGACGTTGTCGAAGATGGACTTCGGGAAGGGGTTGGCCTTCTGGAAGACCATGCCGATGCGGCGGCGGACCTCGACGGGGTCGACGCCGGCGTCGTAGACGTTCTTGCCGTGGTAGGCGACGGTGCCCTCGACGCGGGCGCCGGGGATGAGGTCGTTCATGCGGTTGAGCGAGCGCAGCAGGGTCGACTTGCCGCAGCCCGAGGGGCCGATGAGCGCGGTGATCTCGTTCTTGGCGACGCTGAAGTTCACGTCCTTGACGGCCTTGAAGGCGCCGTAGTAGACGTTGACGTCCTTGATGTCAAAGACGGTGGGGGCGCCGAGGCCGACCGGACCTCGCTGGGGGGCGGGGTGGTGGTTCGCGCCGATCCGGCGGGGGTCGACGGTCGGGCCGACCGCCGGCAGCGACGGGTCGCTCATGGTCTCTCCTTCTGCCCGGCGGCAAGGTTGGAAGCAGGCGGGCTGCCGCGAATATATGCGCGGAGGGTGACCTCGAATTCCCTCTGCGGTGAACGAGGGGTGAATGCGCGGTCCCGGGTCGGTCTCCTCGAATCGGCGGAAACTGGACGCGGCGGGGGCGGGGCGGCGATACTGGCGCCATGAGATTTCTGGTGCGGCTGGTGCTGACGGCACTGGCGCTGTGGCTCGCGACGTGGATCGTCGGGGGCATTCAGCTGTACGGCGACTCGACGCCGGCGAAGTTCTTGTCGCTCTTGGTGGTGGCGTTGATCTTCACGGCGGTGAACACGTTCGTGAAGCCGCTCGTCATGGCGATCGGCTGCGCGTTGTACGTGCTCACGCTGGGCCTGTTCGGCCTGGTGGTGAACGCGTTGATGTTCTGGCTGACGGGGTGGGTCTCGGAGAAGCTCTCGCTGGGGTTCTCTGTGGACGGCTTCTGGGCGGCGTTCTGGGGCGCGATCATCGTGTGGCTGGCGATGTGGGTCATGGACCTGCTGTGGCCGCGGAAGACCCCGGCCGAGGACTAGCGGCGACGCGGGCGAGGGGGCGATCGGGTGATCGCCCCCTCGTCGTTCGGGGTCGTCAGAAGGGCAGTCCGGTGGACGGCCCGGTCGGGACGTCGCTGACGTTGTCGTCGCGCTTGGCCGCCTTCTTGGCCCCGGAGGCGTTGAAGGGCATGGGGCCCTGCGGTCCCGGGGCCTTGCCGAGGCGGCGGCGCATGATGTTCAGGTTGTGCAGTCCGGCGAGCGCGTACGTCCTGATGCGCCCGAACTGCTTGGTCTTCTTGGCGGTCTTGAGTTGTTCGACGGCTTTGTAGTGGAGTTTCCGCGCGCGGTCGAGCGCCACTGCCGCTTCGGTGTCGCCGACGGAGATCGGGGCGATCTTCAGTTGGTTGCCGAGCAGTTCGGTCCAGGCCTCGGCGTCGTTCTTGGCCTGGGCTTTGCGGCGGCGTTTGGTCTCGACGGCGGAGCGCAATCCGAGGACCGCGGCGAAAATGAGGACGATCGCGACGATAGCGACGAACGCGATGGTTGAGGTTTCAATGGCGTCTTTCATCGTCACCCCCCGTGACCAGTGCTGATGTTGTTGGTACGAATATTATTCCATTCCTGTCCTGCAATTGTGAAAGTCCCCTCGGTTAGGGCGTTTCCGTGGGCATCCGGCAGGAACATCGCAGACCGGGCGGCTCCCGGCGCGCGAGACAGATCTCTCGGGTACCCCAGGTCAGGGGCGGTGAATCCGCCCGGCGCCGCCCCGCGCGGTCAC
Source organism: Glycomyces sp. TRM65418 (assembly GCF_019710475.1). Classification (GTDB taxonomy): domain Bacteria; phylum Actinomycetota; class Actinomycetes; order Mycobacteriales; family Micromonosporaceae; genus Glycomyces. The sequence continues at coordinate 9,125 of NZ_JAJFAX010000013.1, forward strand.
CGCGCCGCCCGGCCGCCGCAGCGTCCCGTTCACATATATGCAAACGTACGCATGTTAGCATTCGACGTCGGCGGGGACCCCTGCCGAGACCCGGCGCTCCGGTTCGGCGCGCATCGAAGGAGGCCGCCCGCCATGGGCCACGACCACTCGCACGCCACCGCCGTCTCGCTCGGCTCACGCCACCGCGGACGGCTCTGGCTGGCCCTCGGCCTGGCCGGCGCGGTCATGGTCGCCGAGGCGGTCGCCGCCTGGTACACGCATTCGCTCGCGCTCCTCTCGGACGCCGCCCACGTCGCCGGCGACGCCCTCGGGATCGCGATGGCCCTGGCCGCCATCATCGCCGTCCGCCGCGCGAACGGCGGGCCCCGCCGGACCTACGGCATGTACCGCCTGGAGGTCCTGGCGGCGTTGGCGAACACGGTGCTGCTGTTCGGCGTGGCGGGATTCGTCCTGGTGCAGGCCGTGCGCCGCCTCCAGGAGCAGCCCGAGGTGCAGTCCGGCCCCATGCTCGCGGTCGCCGTCTTCGGCCTGGCGGCCAACGTGGCCTCGCTGCTGCTGCTGCGCTCGGCCGCCTCGGAGTCGATCAACGTGCGCGGGGCCTATTTCGAGGTCCTCGGCGACGCCGTCGCCTCGATCGGCGTCATCGCGGCGGCGGTCGTCATCGCCTTCACCGGCTGGTACGCGGTCGACAGCCTCATCGCCGTGGGCGTGGGCCTGTTCATCCTGCCGCGCGCCTACCGACTGGGCCGGGACGCCCTGCGCATCCTCCTCCAGCACGCGCCCGTCGGCGTCGATCCGCAAGCGGTCGAGACCTCGCTCGGGGCACTCGATGGGGTGAAAGAAGTGCACGATCTCCATCTGTGGACGCTGACCTCGGGTATGGAGGTCGCGACCGTCCATCTCGCTCTCGACGGGGGCGCCGATCCGGGAACGGTCCTGGGCGACGCGCAGCGGACGCTGGCAGAACGGTTCGGCATCGCGCATGCGACGGTCCAAATCGAGCCGGGCGATCCCGGGCAGGACTGCGGCACGCCGCATTGGTGAAGGCGACACAGGACTGTCCGGTACTTGATATTGACGGATAGTCGACGTTCGCCTTAGCAGGCGCTGGTTAAGCTCGAGACCGTCCTGGGGACTCGAATGCTCCTTGGAAGGAGGAGATCCATGTTGACCCACACATGGAGGAAGAGCAGCAGGTCAGGCCCTAACGGCGCCTGCGTGGAGGCCAGGCTCGCGGAAGACGCGGTAGAGATCAGGGACACCAAGCTGACGGTGAGCCCGATCCTGCGCGCCGGCCGAGCCGACTGGCATTCGCTGCTGCGGACATCAGGCAGGTAGAGAACGAGCGAGGGGGCCGGCTCAGTCGAGTCGGCCCCCTCGCCCTGTCCGGTCAGAGCGCCTTGAGGCGCTCGGCCTGCTGCTCGATGAACTCCAGGCTCCGGCCCGGATCGAGGGCCGCCGAGCGCAGGTTCCCGAAGATCTCGTGGAACGGCTGGACGTCCTCGCCCTCCTCGTACACGTCGCCGTTGTGGCCCTCGATGTAGACCACGTCGGGGTGGCGGTATCCGGGGTCGACGTCGCCGTCGAGCTCGCCGAAGCCGAGGATCGTGAACGAGGAGAGCATCCCCGGGTAGGCGCCGCCGTCGAAGGGCAGCACCTGGAGGTGCACGTTCGGCAGCGAGCCGAGTTCGAGCAGGTTCCGGAGCTGGTCGATCATGACCTTCGGGCCGCCCAGCACGCGCCGGATCGCGGCCTCGTCGATGACGTTCCAGATCTTCAGGTCGCTGCGCAGCCGCTGCTGGCGCTCCATCCGCAGGTCGATGCGCTCGGCCATGTACCGCCGCGACTGGCCCAGCTGGTAGTCGAAGGTGTGCTTGGCGTACTCACGGGTCTGCAAGAGGCCGTTGATGATCAGGCCGTCGTACAGCGACAGGCTGGAGGCGTCCTGCTCGAGTCCGATGTACGTGGCGTAGGGCGGGGAGATGGTGTCGGAGTAGCGGGCCCACCAGCCGCGCTTGCGGCCGTCGCGGGCGAGGCGCACGAGCTCCTCGATGAGGTCGGCGTCGTCGACGCCGTAGACCTCGACGAGGGCCTGGACGTCCCGGGGCTTGATGCCGACGCGGCCGAGCTCCATGCGGTAGATCGTGGAACTGGTGACCTCCAGGGCGTCCGCGGCGTCGTTCGCGTCCTTTCCGGACTGCTCACGCAGGGCCCGGAGGATCTTGCCCGCCCGGCGCCGGCGGACGGTGGGGCTGCCGCTCGAAGGCATCGCCTTGCCTCCCAACTTCTTCGGCAGATCGCTCTCAGCGTGGTCGTTCGATGAACCCATTTGACACCCTGATCTCTCCGGATTCGGTGAGGACGCACCGGCAAGGGGAAGGACTTCCGAGCCGCTCACCGGGTAGCGTCGGCCACGGCCCGCGAGCAACTGCCGGGGCCGCGCCCGTCAGCAGCGCCGCGAACGTCGCCGAGACGGGAAACGCCACCCGATCCGGTTATAACTCTTGCATCCAAAATCTGCATGTGCAATTCTACTCTACGGAGGGGCTACCCGCCTCCCCCGAACTGTACCGATTCGACACCGCGACTCGGCATCGACCAAGTCACACCGAACCGCTCCCTCTGATCGTCAAGGGACACAAGCGGTTCCAACCAATCGAAGACCGGAAAGGCAGCCCGCGTTGCGAAGTCCGTACACACTCGAGAACCCCCCGCCGGACGAACCGCCCAGCGACGTGCTGGTGCCGAGCCTCTGGCGTGTCCAAGCGCGCTGGTGGAAGCGCCACACGCCCGCCCTGGACCAGCGCACCGCGAAGCACCCTCTGTGCGGCCACTGCGGCCAGTCCTGGCCCTGCCACTCCTGGGCCTGCTGGGACGGCCAGCTCGGCCAGGCCGTCGGCCGGTCCGCCGCCGCCGCATCGGCGCTCCCGTCCGCGAGCGCTCCGGCCCGCCCGGTCGGCGTCCTCGCCGCCAACGCGGCCCAGCCGTAGTAGTCGTCGGCGCCGCGGCAGTCCGCGGCGCCGAAAATCCTTCGATCGAGCCGAAGTTCGCCCGTTCCAGCGCGTAGCCTCAGCCGCCTCCGGTCGTTAGTCCCTCAGATATGTTCCGACGCTTGACGAAGCCGCGGCCGCCTCAGCGGCCTCGATGCCGGATCCCGGCCCGCAAGCGTCGCCACGGCCGTTGTCGAGCCATGCAATGGCGTTGTCGAGGGGGAAGAGCCGCCGGATGCTGAGTACGCGCAACCTCAAGGCGGGCGCCGTCCTGGACGGGCGGTACCGGCTCGAACGCCGCATCGGCGGCGGGGGCATGGGCGACGTCTGGGAGGGCACCGACACCGTCCTGTGGCGCACGGTGGCCGTCAAAGTCCTGCTCGCCGACCTCGTCGACGACCGCGGGTTCCGCGAACGCTTCCGCCGCGAGGCCCGCGCCATCGCCGTCATGCAGGGCCCGGGCGTCGTCGAGGTCTACGACTACGGCGAGATCGAGGACGAGGACGCCCAGCTCGCGTACCTGATCATGGAGTACGTCGACGGCAAGCCGCTGTCGCGGCTCCTGGGCCTGTGGGGCAAGCTCGGCGCCGCCGACACCCTCCGGGTCGTCGGCGGCGTCGCCGAGGCCCTCCAGGCGGCCCACGCCGCCGGGATCGTCCACCGCGACATCAAACCCGGCAACATCCTCGTGCGCGGCGACGGCTCGGTCGTCCTGGTGGACTTCGGGATCGCCCGCGCCAACCACAACCTCACCCTGACGACCACCGGCGTCGTGCTCGGCACGGTCACCTACATGTCCCCCGAGCAGGCCGCCGGGGAGAACCTCACCGCGGCCTCCGACCTCTACTCGCTCGGCGTCGTCGCGCACCAGTGCCTGGCCGGGTCGCCGCCGTTCAAGGCCGACACGCCGCTCGGCGTGCTCTCCGCGCACCTGCGCAACGCGCCGCCGCCGCTGCCGACCGACGTTCCGTACGAGGTCACCGAGATCGTGCGGCGCTCGCTCCAGAAGGATCCGTCGGCGCGCTGGCCCGACGCGGCATCGCTGGCCGAAGCCTGCCGCGTCACGCGCGAGGCGCTGCTCGCCGGGCGCGCACCGGGCGGGACGCGGACCAGGGTGCAGCCCGCCCCGGGGCCGTCGACGGGCGCGCACCGGCGGCCGGCCCCGGAGCCGCACTCGGGGCAGTACTCCGGCCGGCACGGCAGTCAGCCCGTGCTCCCGCCCGACGACCCGCACAGCGACCCGCGCACCGATCCGCCCAGCGGGCAGTTCGCCGGGCTGCAGAGCGGCTATCAGACGGGGCCGCAACAACTGCCGTCGTCGGTGCCGTCGGCGTCGACAGGGACGCACACGGGCGGGCACACGCTGCCGCCGTTCCCCAGCGCGCACACCGGGGCGCACGCGGTGAACCCGCCGACCGGTCCGACCGGGGTGACGCCGCAGGCGGAACCGCAGCGCGCCCGGCCGCGGCGGCGCCTGTGGATGGCGCTGGCGGGCGCCCTCGCGGCATTCGTGGCGCTGGGCGCGATCGCGACCACGCTGCCGTGGAGCGAGGACCGCGCGTCGGGCACGCTGCCCGCGAGCGAGTCGGGCGCCGACGGCGCCGAGGTCCAAGGGCAGGACGGCGACGGCGGCGAGTGGAACGGCGAGGACGAGGACGGACCGGCCGAGCACTCGGCCGAGCCGAGCACGACCGTCACGCCCGAGGCCGACGCGTCGCCGACGGAGGAGCCGACCGGTTCGGCCGGTCCGTCGACGAGCCCGAGCAGTTCCGCGAGCCCGAGCCCGAGCGCCTCCCCCTCGGCGCCGGCGAAGTCGACCGTGCCGTACGTGGTCTCCCAGTCCGAGGCCGAGGCCCGCTCGCGCATCGAGGAGGCGGGGCTGAGCACCTCGGTCGAATACGAGGGCGAGGGCGAGGCCCGCTGCGGCGTGGTGCGCCAGTCGCCGAGCGCGGGCAGCGAAGTGGAGTCGGGCTCCACGGTGCAGGTGACCGTTCGCCGCGCGGCCGACGCCGAGGCCTGCAAGCCCGAGGGGGAGCAGACCGCCGGGCCGGACGACGGCCAGTAGCGGCGCGAGCCGCGGGGCGGGAGCCGGGCGCACGCCGGTCGAAGTCCGCTGAACCGCACATCGCCCGGAAGCCGTACGGCTTCCGGGCGATGTGCGGTTCAGCTGCGGCGCAGCGCGCTCAGGGCCTCACTGACCCGCGGCCTGCCTCGCCGCCTCGAGTTGGTCGAGCGCGGCGAGCAGGGCGTCCAGCGCCCGGCCTTCGGCCTCGTTCGAGCCCGAGGCCTGCGCCTCCTCGTACGCGGCCTGCGCGGCGAGGACGTTCTCGATCGCGGCCTCGACTTCCGGCGGGTCGGCCGGCGCCTCGGTCGTCGGCGTCTCCGTCGGCGTCTCGGTCGGTTCCGCCTCGCCTTCGCCTTCGCCCTCGTTCTGGTCGGCTTCGCTCGGCGCGCCGCTGACGTACTTGTCGACCACCATGTCCACGGCCTCCTCGAACGTCGGCGCGAAGCCCACGTAGCCGCCGTAGCTGATCGCCACGTTCGTCAGCCGCGGCAGGTCCTCGCCCTCGCCGCCGGCCTGCCTGCGCAGGTACATCGGTTCGAGGTAGAGGATGCCGTCGCCCACCGGCAGCGCGAGCAGGTTGCCCCACTCCACGGTGGTCCCCGCCTGCTGGGCGTCGCGCAGGGTCGTCACGACCTCCGATGTGGACGTGATGATCTGGTGGATCTGCCGCACCGACTGGTCGTCGCCGCCCACGACGTCATAGACCCGCAGCTGCGGATCGCCGTTCTCGTCGTAGTAGCCCGACATGAGGCTCGCCAGCGCGTTCTCCCGGTTCCTCGGGGTGAAGGTGCTGGTGAGCTGGAAGTACGGCTGCTCCTGGTCCGGGTAGGTCGCGTACACGTAGTAGGCGGGCTGGGTGACCGGCTGCGCCTGCGACGGGTCCGAGGGAGTGGCCCAGGCCTCGCTGCCCTCGATGAAGGTCCGCGCCTCGTCGACGTGGTAGCGCTGGAGCAGGCTCCGCTGGACCTTGAACAGGTCCTGCGGGTAGCGGAAGTGCGCCTCCAGGGCCGCGGGGATCTCGTCCCGCGGCACGACCAGGTCGCCGCCGTAGATCGTGTTCCAGGCCTTGAGGATCGGGTCCTCTTCGTCGAACTCGTAGAGGGTCACCGACCCGTCGTAGGCGTTGACGACGGCCTTGACCGAGGAGCGGATGTAGTTGATCTCCTCGGCGGACTGGTTCGCGACGCCCTGGCCGGAGTAGGTGTCGTTCGTGGCCTCGGCCAGGTTGACCCGGTCGGAGTAGGGGAAGTCGTTGGTCGTGGTGTAGCCGTCCACGATCCACACGATCTCGCCGTCGACGACCGCCGGGTACGGGTCGGCCTCGATGGTGAGGAACGGGGCGACCTTCTGGACGCGGTCGCGCACGTTGCGGTTGTAGAGGAGCTGCGATTCCTCGTTGATCTGGTCGGACAGCAGGAACCGGGGCTCCTGGAACTCCCAGGCGTAGAGGAGGCGCTGCCCGAGGGAGCCGATGTCGACGCCGCCCTCGCCCTCGTAGGTGGTGTAGCGGTCGTCGCCGATCTCCTCGGCGTCCTCCTCGGTGGAGTCCTCGTCGCTGACGGCGACGTCGATCGGCCGGTCGTACTCGCGCGGCGTCTCGTTCTCGGGGGCGCCGACGATCGCGTACTCGTTGTTCAAGAGGCCGTAGTAGATCTGCGGCTTCTCGACGTCGATGATGTCGTTGCCGATCTGGCAGTTGCCCGGGTCGTCGGAGAGCACCCCGGAGGTGAAGCAGGGCGCGCCGCTGTCGCTCTCGGTGGTCGAGGCGGACACGAAGCCCCAGCCGTGGGTGTAGACGGTGTGCGTGACGGTCCAGTCCTGCTGCTCGTCGGCGAGCTGGCTCGGGTTGAGCTCGCGCAGGCCGACGACGAAGTCCTGGGTGACCTCCTGGCCGTTCTCGTCGGTGTAGGTGTAGCGGTCGATGTCGAGCTTCTCGTTGAAGTCGTAGAAGCTTCGCGGCTGCTGGGCCTGCGTGAAGGCGTCGGAGACGACGAACGGGTCGATGAGGCGCACGAACGGGACCGTGGACTGGTCCTGGGCCATGGCCTCGGCGTCCGGTTGGGACGCGACCGGGTAGGTGGTGGTCTCGAGCCCTTCCATGCCGAAGGCGTAGCGGGTGCCGTCGATGGTGTACTGCGCGTAGGGGCCTTCGCGCTGGGGGCGGTTGGGCTCGACCTGGAAGTTGCGCACGACCGCGGGGTAGATGCCGCCGGCGGCGATGGCGGTGACCACGACCAGGCCGAGGGCCGCGGCCGGGAGGGCGAGCGACCTCGTGAAGCCCCAGGAGAAGACGAGGATCACCAGGGCCGCGATGACCGAGACCCAGATGAGCGCGTTCTTGGCGTTCATGAGGGCGGTCATCTCGGTGTAGCCGCCGCCGACGATGCCGGTGACGGGGTTGTCCTGGGTGGTGAAGTCGAAGCGGTCGAAGTAGTACGCGACGGCCTTGAGCCCGAGGAAGAGCGCGACGAGCACCGAGAGGTGGATGCGGGCGACGTTGGTCATCCGGTCGCCTTGGCCGGAGAAGCGCAGCGCGCCGTAGAGGTAGTAGGCGCTCAGGGAGGCGAGGATGCCGACGACGACCGCGGCGAAGCCGAAGCCGATGAGGAACTGCCAGAACGGGAGTTCGAACACGTAGAACCCGGCGTCGCGGTTCAGGACCGGGTCGGACTCCCCGAAGGAGCCGCCGTCGCGGAACAGCAGCCAGGTCGCCCAGCGGCTCTGGGCGGACATGCCGGCGAAGATCCCCACGATGACCGCGGCGCCCCCGATCCACCAGCCGGCGCGGGGCGAGATGAGGTCGCGGTAGCGCTCCAGGCCCTCCTGCTCGGGGGTCGCGGGCCAGGTGTCGGGCCGGAACCGGTAGGCGAGGAAGAGGTTGAGGCCGGTCCAGGCGGCCATGGCCAGTGTGAAGACGCCGAACAGTCCCAGGCGGGTCCACATCATGGTCGAGAACACCTCGGTGTACCCGACGGACTCGTACCACAGGTAGTCGGTGCGGAGGCTGACGATCCAGCCGAGCACCGACAGCAGGACTATGGCGCCCACGAGCAGGATCAGGACGTAGCGTCCTCGTCTGCTCATCCGTGGGGGGGTGGGCGTCCGGTTCGCCACTGAAGCAACTCCTTCTCGTCTCGCGGTGGGGGCGAGGTCAGCAGGTCGTGACTTCCTCGCCGGCCGCTAGGGACTCGAGCGCCGAGACGGCGTCTTCGAGCGTCTCGACTCTGACAATAGTCATGTCTTCGGGCGCGACGGTGACGGCGTCCGAACAGTTCGCGGCCGGGGCGAGGAAGACTTCGGCGCCCGCCGCCGCCGATCCGGTGATCTTCTGCTGGATGCCGCCGATGCCGCCGACGTTGCCCTCCGGGTCGATCTCGCCGGTGCCGGCGATGATCCGCCCGCCGGTCAGATCGCCCTCGGTGACCCGGTCGACGATGCCGAGCGCGAAGATCAGGCCCGCCGAGGGGCCGCCGATGTCGAGCGCCTCGGTGTCGATCTCGATGCCGTACGGGTCGTCGTGGGTGGATTGGAGTTCGACCTCGCCGAGGCGGACGCCGGGGACTTCGGTGGCGACACCGCCGCGGGTCACGGTCACGGTGGTTTCGCTCTCAGCGTAATCCTCGAGCTCGGCGAGGGAGGTGACCGCGGCGCCGTCGACGGCGGTGACGACGTCGCCCGCGACGAGGCCGCCGGAGTCCGCCACGACCTCGATGACCGCGGGCTCGCCGAGGTAGCCGAGGGCGGCCTGCTCGGCGTTGGACTGCGACTCGGCCCAGTCGGACTCCTGCTCCTCGGCGATCTCCTCCTCGGATTCACCGGGCGGGTACACCAGGTCGCGCGGGATGATCGCGTACTCGTCGGACAGCCAGTAGCTCACGGCCTCGGCCAGCGTGACCGACTGCTTGACCCGCACGGTCGTCAGGCGCAGTTCGCCTTCGGAGGGGAATTCGGTGTCGGCCGTGATGATCTGGCGGTCGACCCCGTCGATCTCCTCGGTGCCGAGGACGTCCTCGGTGGGGCCGGGGCTGAACACGACGTAGGCGACGTCCATCGCGAGCGACTGCCAGGTGAGGACCGCGACCAGGACCGCGCCGAGCAGGACCGTGATGCCGCGCCGGCGCACCCGCGCCGAGGACCGGCGGCCGTCGGACGGCGCCCGCGGCGGATCCTGCGGGCCGTCGGCCAGCGTCTGCGGTGATGCGTGCGAGCCATCAGTGGGCATGGGCGGAAGCCTACATGCCGTAGCCCACAGCGGACTTCGGCCCGCAGCGAACAGGGCGGATCAGTTCGGCGGGCCGTGGCCCGCGACCCCGACTCTGACGTACGGTTGGCGCATGGGCTCCGATATTCCTTTCGGCTTCGGCAACTTGGGCGGCGACCTGCCCGACCCGAACGACCCGCGGGTGCAGCAGATGATGCAGCAGCTGCAACAGATGATGGCGCAGTCGCTGTCGTCCGGTCCGGTCAACTGGCAGCTCGCCAAGCAGCTCGCCGAATCGGAACTGAAGGCCGAGAACGTGGTCGGCCCCGCCGAGCAGGCGCAGGTCGCCGAGGCCGTGCGCCTCGCCGACCTCTGGCTGGACTCGGCCGTGAACTGGCCTTCCGGTGTGTCCGCGACGGACGCGTGGACCCGCAAGCAGTGGATCGCGCGCACCGAGGACTCCTGGAAGCAGCTCGCCGAGCCGCTCGCCGCCCAGATGGGCGAGGCGATGCAGACGCTCGTCCCCGAGGAGATGGCCGGGATGCTCGGCCCGATGGCCGACCTCATGAAGGGCGTCGGTTCGGCGCTCTTCGGGGCGCAGATGGGCCAGGCGCTGGCGAAGCTCGCCGGGGAGGTGCTGTCGTCCACCGAAGTCGGTCTGCCCCTTGGCAAGACGGGGGTGGCCGCGATCCTGCCGGGGAACGTCGCCGCTTACGCCGAAGGCCTGGAGCTGCCGGTCGAGGAAGTACGCCTGTACGTGGCGCTGCGCGAGGCCGCGTCGCACCGGCTGTTCACGCACGCGCCGTGGCTGCGCTCGCACCTGCTGGGCGCGCTGGAGGCGTACGCGCGGGAGATCCGCATCGACGAGTCGGCGATCGAGGAGGCCATGTCGGGCATGGACCCGATGGACCCCGAGGCGGCGGCGACCCTGGACCTGAGCGAGGTCTTCAAGACGGAGGACACCGAGCAGCAGAAGGCGGCGCTGTCGCGGCTCGGCACGACGCTGGCGCTCATCGCCGGCTGGATCAGCGTGGTCGTGGCCGAGGCCGCGGGCGAGCGGCTCCCGACGATGGACCGGCTCATGGAGTCGGCTCGGCGCCGCCGCGCGACCGGCGGGCCGGCGGAGCAGACGTTCGAGGCGCTGGTCGGACTGCAGCTCGACCCGGGGAAGGTGCGGGCGGCCACGCAGCTGTGGCAGTCGCTCACCGAGGTCCGGGGCATCGACGGGCGCGACGCGGTGTGGGCGCACCCGGACCTGATGCCGAGCGCGGCCGACCTGGAGCACCCCGAGACGTTCGCGACGGTCTCCGAAGCGCTCGAGGACCTCGACCTGTCGATGTTCGACCAGTTGGCGGTCAACGACCCCAAGGACGAGGACGACGAACCCGACGGGAAGTGACGGCGGCGCCGGTCAGCGGCGCTCGCCGCTCGCTTCGGCGTCGGCGATCCCTTCGAGGTAGCCGCGGGCGCGTTCGGCCTTGGCGTAGCGGCCGACCATGTCCCAGAACGGCCGCGAGTGGTCGGCGTGCACCAGGTGGGCGAGTTCGTGGAGCAGGACGTAGTCGATCACCCATGAGGGCATCATCGCGAGTCGGCGCGAGATCCGGATCGAGCCGTCCGAGGGCGTGCACGAGCCCCAGCGGCGGCGCTGGTTGTCGACCCAGCGGACGCTTCGCGGCATGGCGCACTCGGGGTGGTCGGGGTAGTAGCGGCGGGCGAGTCTGACGGCCCGCTCCCGCAGGGCGGTGTCGGACGCGCGGCCGTCGCGAGCCTCGCGTTTGCGCAGTCGCGCCAGCATGTGGTCGATCCACTCGCGCTCCTCGGACTCCGAGAAGGCGTCGGGGATCATGACGACCACACGGCCTCGTTCTTCATAGGCCGCTACGGTTGCGCGACGCCGGGGAGAGCGCCGCACTTCAACGGGGGGATGCACTTTGCGCGCCATGAACGCACATTAAACCGCGGGGGTGACAATCGCATAACGCGGATGTCGCTATTGCGGCGACTGCGCCGGAATGCCAAGAAAATCCCCTCGCCAGTTTCCCGCAGTGTGGGATCAGACGAGGGGGCGGGCCGCCCGGCCCTGAGGTCACGAGTCCTTGCCGAGAATCCGGTTCATCTTGGTGCCGCAGGTCGGGCACGTCCCCTTGGCCATCCGGCGGCCCGAGTCCGAGACGACCACGGTGCCCTCGAAGTCGCGCTTCTCACGGCATTTGACGCAGTAGCCGTTGTAGGTCTTCGTTGCTTGAGCCACTGGCTTCCCCCTGTTGTGCGCGGCCTTGTCTGCAAGACCTGGAGCGACGGTCACGCTGTGCGACCGTTCGGCCTCAGAATGCCACAGATTTCACGCCTGTAAGCCCGGGCGCGCCGCTTCACTCAGGCGGGTGACGCGCGTGGGCGTCTTCCACCGGCGTCCCGCCGAGGATTGGGACGCTCTTGGACACGCCGAATCGGCCCGGCCGTGAGAGCATTGGGAACGTGAGCGACAGGCATGGATCCGGGCACTCGGGTGACGACCTCCCGCGCCGGGCGTTCTCCCGGGGCATGAAGCTCGCCTCGCTGCCCTTGGGGCTGGCGGGCCGGGCCACGGTCGGGCTGGGGAAGCGGGTGACGGGGCTGGCTGACGAGATCCTCAGCGAGCAGGCGCAGCGGCGCACCGCCGAGCACGTCTTCAGTGTGCTGGGGCAGCTCAAGGGCGGGGCGATGAAGCTCGGCCAGGCGCTGTCGATCTTCGAGGCGGCCCTTCCCGAGCATCTGGCCGCGCCGTACCGGCAGGCGCTGACGAAGCTGCAGAACGCCGCTCCCCCGCTGCCGGTGGCGAGCGTCCACGGCGTGCTCGAGCGGCAGATGGGCGCGGACTGGCGCGAGCGGTTCGCCGAATTCGACGATGCTCCGGCGGCGGCGGCGAGCATCGGCCAGGTGCACCGGGCGGTGTGGCAGGACGGACGGCAGGTCGCCGTCAAGATCCAGTACCCGGGCGCGGGCGACGCCCTGCGCTCGGATCTGCGTCAGCTCTCGCGCATGGCCCCGATGTTCAAGGTGCTCCAGCCGAACTTCGACGTCAAGCGGATCACCGTCGAACTGCGCGAGCGCCTCCTCGAAGAGCTCGACTACGAGCTGGAGGCGGCGACGCAGCAGGAGTTCGCCGAGGCCTTCCGCGGGGACCCGCTGATCGTGGTGCCCGAAGTGGTCCACGCCGGCAGCGAGGTGCTGGTGACCGAGTGGATCGCGGGCACACCGCTGTCGCAGGTCATCGCCGAGGGCACGCAGGAGGAGCGCGACGCGGCGGGGCTGCGGTTGGCGACCCTCCACTTCTCGGCGCCCAAGCGCGTCGGGCTCCTGCACGCCGACCCGCACCCGGGCAACTTCGCGATCGGCGACGACGGGCGGCTGATCGTCTACGACTTCGGCGCGGCGGCGCGCCTGCCGGGCGGGATGCCGGTGCAGGTGGGGCGGTTGACGCGCCTGACGTTGGACGGCAAGGCCGAGGAGGTGGTGGCGGGACTGCGCGGCGAGGGTTTCGTGCCGCCGGGTCTGCAGATCGACGCGAAGGCGATGCTCGAACTGCTCCGGCCGTTGCTGGAGCCGATCGCGGGCGACGAGTTCCAGTTCTCGCGCGAGTGGCTGCGGGGGGAGAGCACGCGGTTGACGGGCCAGGGCTCGGAGGCCGCGAAGCTGAACAAGCAGCTGAGCTTCCCGCCGTCGTACCTGCTCATCCACCGGGTGACCATGGGCTCGATCGGGGTGCTGTGCCAACTGGGCGCGACCGCGAAATGGCGGACGATCCTGGAGGAGTGGCTCCCGGGTTTCGCCGACCCCGAAGGCACCGACCCGAGCCGCGAGCGCTGATCCGCGCCGCGGGCCTGCACCCGCCGCCCGGTTCCGGGCACAACAAAAGGGACCCATCCCCGTTCAGGGATGGATCCCTTCAGCCAACGCGGTCAGTGCGCGTTCAAAGTCGGCCCCGTCGGCGGTGGCGGCCCGAGTAGCCGGCTTCCTTCCACATGCCGCGCATGCGCAGTCGTCCGACGCGTCCGAACAGCGTGCTCGTCGGCAGCATGGGCCGACCGGCCTCGATCTCCCCGCTCAGGAGGACCTCGAGGTCATTCGCGCCGACATCCCGCTTGAGATGGCGGCTCAGGTGTTCGACCGTCATGAGACCGACACCCCCGCGATCGCGAGTTCCCTGGTCCGCGCGGCGAGCTCGGCCTCCGCGGCCTGCTCGATGAGCGCGGCGTCCTTGCGGGGCCGGCCGCGCGGCCGCTTGCGGGCCACGACGTTCCCCTTCTCGAAGATCTCGCCGCCCCAGACGCCCCAGGGCTCGTGGCGCTCGAGCGCGCCGGTCAGGCAGTCCAGCCGCACCGGGCAGTCGGTGCACAGGGACTTGGCGAACTCCAGCTCGGTGGGCTGCTCCGAGAACCACAGGTCGGCGTCGTATTCGCGGCAGGGCAGGTCCCCGCCGGTCTCGCATGCCTGTTCCCGCAGCTCGGGCCCGATGAGGGTGTCGGTCATGAGCTCGGTCTCCTCTCTCATCTCATTCGGCTTCAATGCTTCGTTCGGTCGCATCAGTGCTGGTTGAGGACTCAATTGCTTCGCAATCCGTCTCGTCTGTCTTCTACTGGTGGGCCGCGACCTGGCATGAGCCATACAAAAAGGCCGCGATCCCTGTTGCGGGATTCGCGGCCTCGAGAGGGTCCGAGCGGGCTTCTGTAAGCCCTTTCGATGTTCTCGAGGCGGTTTCCCGCGGGTGACGCCGTGACGCTTCTCGGAGCCGAGAACCGGCTGCCAACCGAGGCCGGCGAATGCACGGCCACGACCAAGAAGTTCCTTGGCGCCCATATCGGTGTTGTCAATCGTGTTGACGGTGCTCGGAACCGTGTTCAGGACGGCGACGGGCAGAGTGGTGCCACGGAGCGAGGCGGGGACAGGCGCGAGGCGCCGATAGACGGCGACGGCCGACTCAAGCGTCGTCACGTGCTGGGTTTCGTTGAGCAGCGTCATCGTCTGTCCCCTCCCTTCGGGTTCCGTGGTCAACATTGGTCTTCATCTCCTCTTGCCGGTGCATGAGGCACACACCTCACCCGGCAGCAGCTACGCTACGCCCGACCCGCTCGGGAGCGCAACGCCTTTTTCCGCGAGTCCCGAAAGAAAGTTTTTGCCAGTCGTTTGCCACGTCAGGGCCCCTCTCCGCACATCGCGACGGCCTCGTTCACTTCTCCACCGTTGACCAGGTGCAACACCGCGGGACCGTACTTGTCGAGTTTGGACTTCCCGATGCCGTGCAGGGACGCGAGTTCAGTGTCGGATCCCGGACAGCGCTCCGCGATCGCGATCAAGGTCACATCGGTGAATACCGTGAAGGCCGGTTTGCCGTCCCGCTTGGCGACGCTCACCCGCCATTCCCGCAGCCGCTCGAAGAGCGCTTCGTCCATAGTGGCGGGGCAATCGGCGCAATGTCCCAGCTTGCGGTCTCTTGCGTCGGTCAGCGGCTTGCCGCAGCCGGAGCAGTCGAGGACTTTGGCCCGTTTGCGCTCGCGCGGCTTCGACGCGGCGGCGCCCGGTTCGGGCAGGCGCGGGAACCCGCCCAGCCCCAGGGGCGCGAGGAAGCGGCAGAGCCGCCGCTCCCGCCCGCCCGCGTTGCGGGCGAGGCCGTAGGAGAGCTGGAGGCGCTCGCGGGCGCGGGTGATGCCGACGTACAGCAGGCGCCGCTCCTCCTCCAGCGCGATGTCGGTGCGGGCGAACGTCGTCGGAAGGGTGCCGTCGGCCAGGCCGACGAGGAACACCACGTCCCACTCGAGGCCCTTGGCCGCGTGCAGGCTCGCGAGGGTCACGCCCTCCACGGCCGGGGCGTGCTGCTCGGCGGCCCGGCGGGACAGCTCGGCGCAGAACGCCTCCAGGTCCGGCTCGGGCCCGTCTTCGTCGGGGTTCGCCCGGTGATGCTCGAGGAACTGCTCGGCGAGCCCCGCCAGCGCCGTGACCGCCTCGTACGCCTCGCGCTGCGCCCCGCCGGAAGGGGCGGCGTCGGGACGCCAGCCGATCGCTTCGAGCGCGGCCGGGACGGCCTCGAGGAGCGGCATCCGCCCGATGTCGGCCTTGACCGCCGAGCGCAGCGCGACCAGGGCCTGGCGCACCTCGGGCCGGTCGAAGAAGCGGGCCGCGCCGGTGACCACGGTCGGGACCCCGTAGGAGGCGAGCGCCTCCTCGTAGGCCTGGGACTGGGCGTTGGTGCGGTAGAGGACGGCGATCTCGGAGGCGCTGGTGCCGTCGGCGATGAGCTGGGAGCAGCGGCGGGCGATCATGTCGGCCTCTTCGGCCTCGTCGGCGAAGACCTCGGCGGTGACGGCGGGGCCGTCGGGCCGCTGGCCGATGAGCTCGAGCCGCATCTTGGCCTCGCGGCCCTTGGACTCGCCGATGATCTGGTTGGCGAGGCCGACCACCTGGGGGGTGGAGCGGTAGTCGCGCACGAGGCGCACCAGGGCGGCGGACCGGTGGCGGCGGGTGAAGTCGAGCAGGTACTTCGAGGTGGCGCCGGTGAAGGAGTAGATGGTCTGGCTGGCGTCGCCGACGACGGTGATGTCGTCGCGGTCGCCGAGCCAGGCGTCGAGCAGGCGCTGCTGGAGCGGGGTGACGTCCTGGTACTCGTCGACGACGAAGAAGCGGTACTGGCTGCGGATCTGGTCGGCGATCGACTCGTCTTCGGTGATCATGTCGGCGGTGTGGGCGAGGACGTCGGCGAAGTCCATGACGCCGGCGCGGCGCTTGGCCTCGACGTAGGCGGCGTAGACCTTGGCGACGTCCTCGGGCGGGGCCGGGGCGTCGCGGCCGATCGCGGCGATGGCGCTCACGTAGTCGTCGGGGCCGATGAGGGAGGAGGCCGCCCACTCCATCTCGGTGGTGAGGTCGAAGTTCTTGGCGCGGGAGGTCTGGAGCCCGGCGCGCGCGGCGGCGATGGCCGTGAACTTGAGCGCGGAGTCGACCAGGTCGGGGAGCCGGCCGTTGAAGCGGCGCATGCCGAAGTAGCGGAGCTGGCGCAGCGCGGCGGAGTGGAAGGTGCGGGCGTTGACGCCGGCGACGCCGAGGCCGCGCAGGCGGTCGCGCATCTCCCCCGCGGCGCGGGCGGTGAAGGTGACGGCGGTGACGTGCTGGCCGCGCATGTCGCCGCGCAGGACGCGCCAGGCGATGCGGTGGGTGACGGCGCGGGTCTTGCCGGTGCCGGCGCCGGCGAGGATGCAGACCGGGCCGGGATCGGCCGTCACCGCCTCGCGCTGTTCAGGGTCGAGTCCCGAGAGGAGTCGTTCGAGGGCCTGATCGCGTGCGGTCATCCGACCAGTGTCGCAGAAGCGCCCGACAGGAACTCGGGAGTGGTTCGCCCGAACGCGCATCGAGTGATCACGGCCACGGCGAACGGCTCGGGTGCCGGACACGGGCCGAGGTGAACGACCGGGCCGCCGTGCGCGGGTCGGCTCGCACGATGCGGTCGCGGTACCCGGACCGCCGCGAGCGGTTCGGGTTGCAGGGCGGCGGCCGAGGCACGCGGATCGAAGCGCCGAGCCCTCGCTGCCGAAGGTGCTTGAAGGGTCTGACGCGCCTCGTCCTCGCATGGCGGTGAGGACCGCCGCGGCCCCGGGCCCTCGCGGGAATGCCCCTGGGCGGTATGGCGTTACTGTCGATGGAGAAGGAGGATCGATGATCACCATGTACAGCACCACCTGGTGCGGCTACTGCAGGCGACTGAAGTCGGCGTTCGACCGCGAGGGCGTCCTCTATAAAGAGGTCAACATCGAGGAGGACCCGGAGGCCGCCGCGTTCGTCATGGGGGTCAACGGCGGCAACGCGACCGTCCCGACCGTGCAGTTCGAGGACGGCACCGCGCTCACGAATCCCTCTCTCGCGCAGGTGAAGGCGAAACTCGCGGCTTGACCTGTGCCACATGCCGAGACGATGGTCACGTTTAGGACACAAAGCCGGTACGATGCCCTATAGTTGACTCGTCAAGCTTGCTTAGCGACTTCGAGGGGTGGTCGCTAAGCATTCAGGCCCGGGATGGATCCGTCCCGGGCCTTTTTCCTTGGGTGCCGCAAGCCGGCGGCACTGGTGCCGAACCCCGCGGTTCGGCAACTCCCCCAACAGCATCCGCGCGTCGGTTCCGGCCGCACCTGGCTCGCAAGCGCGCTTGCGGGCCATGCGACTGCCACGACCGGCCCGAGTCCCGGCTCGGTCCCGGTTCCGACGCGCCCCACCGACGGTCGACCCGTGGAGCCCGAATGTCGTCACCTCGCGCCGCCCTCGGCGTCACCCTCGTCTTGGCCGCCGCCCTGGCCTTCGGCATCTGCGGCCCCCTCGGCAAGGTCGTGATCCAAGCCGGGCTCACCCCGATCCAGGTCACGTGGTTGCGCATCTGCGGCGTGGGGCTCCTCGCCGTGGCCGCCGCCGCGGTGCCGCTCGTCCGCCTCCTCCGCCGAGGCGACCGACTTCCCTGGGGCGCCCTCGCCCTGTTCGGCCTCACCGCGATCGCAGCGGTGCAGGCCTTCTACTTCATCGCGGTCGAGCGCCTGCCCGTCGGCATCGCGCTCCTCCTGGAATTCATGGGTCCCATCGTCGTCGTCGCGTGGGTGCGATTCGTGCGCCGCACGGTGCTGCCGCGCGCCGCGGTCATCGGCGCGTTCCTCAGCATCGCCGGACTGTGCATCGTCGTCGAGGTCTGGTCGGGCCTCCAGCTCGACGCGATCGGCCTCATGGCGGGCTCGGCCGCCGCCGCCTGCCAGGCCACCTACTTCCTCGCCGGGGAGCGGCTGACGGCGAAAGTGGACGTTCGGGTCCTGCTCGCGATCGGCTTCACCACCGGCGCGATCGCCCTCGCGCCCCTCGCCACCCCGTGGGCGATGAACTGGGGCGCACTGTCGACCCAGGTGACGCTCGGCGGCGTCGGCGTCACCGGCACGATCGCCGTCATCGCGCTCATCGCCTTCACGGCCACCGCCTACGGCCTCGGCCTGAACGGCCTGCGGTTCATCTCCGCCCCGGTGGCCGGCGGCATCGGGTACGCCGAGGTCGTCGTGGCCGCGCTCGCGGCATGGGCGCTGCTGGGCGAGGCGCTCACCGTGCCGCAGATCATCGGCGGGCTCGTCGTCGTCGCGGGCGTGTTCACCGCGCAACGGGCCGTCGCGGGCAAGACCAGGGAGCCCGACGAGGCCGAGGAAACCCCTGTCGTCGTCGGCTGAGGCCGGCCTCAGCCGGCTTCGGCCAGCCAGCCGTCGATGAGGAAGCGCGCCACGGAGATCCGCACCGCGCTCGGCGTGGCCGCGTCGGTGTCGACCCACATCTGCCGCACCTCGTCGCGGGTGAACCACCGCGCGTCGGCGATCTCGTCGTCCTGGAGGACCAGCTCCTGGGACGCGTCGGCGGTCGCCCGGTACGCGAGCATGAGCGACCGCGGGTAGGGCCACGGCTGGCTGGAGACGTACTCGAGCCGGTCGAGCTTGATGCCGATCTCCTCGCCGACTTCGCGGTGCACCGCGGCCTCGGCCGACTCCCCCGGTTCGACGAACCCGGCGATGCACGCGTATCGACCGCTCCGGGTCGACGCGGGCGCCGCGTGCTTCGGCGGGCCGCCGTAGCGGCGGTGCTGGGCCAGCAGCACCTTGTCCGCGCCGTCGTCGATGAGGACGATCACGGCCGGGTCGGTGCGCGGGAAGACCGGGCGGCCCGTCTCTGCCGCGAGCTCCCAGCCCGCCATGCGCGGCCGCAGCGGCTCGCCCGTGGTCGGATGGAACCGGTAGGTCGCGTGCCAGTGGGCGATCGCGATGGCCTGCACGGCGATCGCGAGGTCGCGGCGGTCCCAGTCCGGCCTGATCCAGCGGCCCGGCAGGCCGTCGGGCAGGTCCGCGAAGACCGCGAACACCGGCGGGCGCTCCCCGCCGAGGTAGACGCGCTCGCCTTCGGGGGCGGTGTCCGCGTCGTAGTAGTGGAGGCCGTCGTCGTCGCCCGCGATCCGCTCGTTGTCCGGATCGCAGACGACGATCTGCGCCTGCTCCCATGCGGCCGCGAGCCACTCGTCGTCGCCGCGGCGCTCGCCGAAGCGGTCGAGCACGTCGATCGCCAAGGGCGGCTTCCTCATGGCACCTCGATCTCGCCGAACGCGGCCAGCGACTCGCGGATCTCCCCGCCGTCGCCGAGGACGACCGTGACCGCGCGGTCGGGGTCGAGCCGTTCGGCCGCCACGCGCTGGACGTCCGCGGGCGTGACCTCGCGGATCCGCTCCGAGTGCTCGGTGAGCCACGCGAGCGGCAGCCCGGCGGCGGCGAGCACCGAGATGTAGTTGGCGACGCCCGCCTGCGTGGCGGTCGCGAGCTTGACCGAGCCGAGCGCGTAGCGGCGGGCCAGGTCGAGTTCGTCGGCGGCGGGCGGGCGCTCGGCCATGCCGCGCAGCTCGGCGCGGAGTTCGGCGAGCGCCGGGCCGGTGACCTCGGTGGCCACGTCGACGGCGGCGAGCTGGACCGAGCCGGCCGGCGAGTGGTCCACGCGCGACCGCGGCGAGTAGCCGTAGCCCTTGGTCTCGCGCAGGTTCATGACCAGGCGCGAGGAGAAGTAGCCGCCGAACACGAGGTTCGCGAGGTGCTGGGCGGCGTTGTCCGGGTGGGTGCGCTCGACGGCCGGGTAGGCGACGCGGATCGCGGACTGCACCGAGCCGGGCCGGTCGACCAGGAGGAGCGGCCCGGAGACGAGGTCGGGCAGCGGCTCCATGCGGCGCGGCTCCCCCGCGCCGTTCCAGTCGCCGAGGGCCTTCTCGACCGCGGCGCCCGCCGCGTCGGTGTCGATGTCGCCCACGATGACCAGGCGCGCCCCGTTCGGGTGGATGCGGGCGGCGTGCAGGGCGAGGACCGCTTCGCGCGTGACCGCGGCGACCTCGGCGGCGGTGGGCTGCTGGTGGCCGTACGGGTGGTCGCCCCACAGGCGGGCGTCGAGGACGCGGTTGACCTGGAAGTCCGGCTGCTGCTCGGCGACGGAGAGGCCGTCGATGATGCGGGACTGCTCGACCGTGAGCGGCCCGGCCGGGTAGTCGGCGGCCTTGAGCAGGTCGCCGAGCACGTCGAGGAGCTCGTGCAGGCCGGTCGCGAGGCTGTTGCCGGACACGGCGATCCGGTCGGGGTCGGCCCCGGCGCCGAGGGCGCCGCCGACGCCCTGGAGGCGCTGGGCGATCTCGGTCATCGAGTTCGTCTCGGTGCCGGAGAAGAGCGCGGAGGCGAGCAGGTCGGCCGTCGCGAGGTCGGCGTGCGCGGCGGGGATCGACAGCCGCACCTCGGCGAGCGGGACGCCGGGGCGGCGGGTGAGCAGCACCCTGAGGCCGTTCGGCAGGGTGCGTTCGACCGGGACCGGCAGGGACAGCGGGACTTCCGGGGTGAGACCTGGGACGACGTTGCTCACTTGGCTCCTCCGGGAACGACTTCGAGGACGGCGCGGCGCTGCGGCGTCAGGCTGGCGGCGGCCCGCGCGACCGACTCGGCGGTGACCTCGCCGAGCAGGACCGGGAACCGGGTCGACATCGCGGCGTCGCCGTGGAAGATCTCGGCGGTCGCGAAGCGGCGCGAGCGGCCCATGACCGAGTCGTCGCCGCGCAGCAGCTGGGCGGCGACGCGGGCCTTGACGCGGTCGAGTTCGGCCTCCTCGACGCCTTCGGCGACGCGCGCGAGCTCGACGTCGATCGTGCCGAGCACGGTGTCGACGGCGGTGCCCGGCGGCAGGAACGCCTGGACCAGCAGGACCGTCGGGCCCCGCGAGGCGAAGGGCTCGGCCATGAAGGTGGTGTGCGCGGCCACGGCGGAGGCAGTGCGGTCGGTGTGGACCAGGCGCTCGACCAGGCGGGAGGCGTCGCCGTCGGTGAGGAGCTCGCCGAGGACCACGTACGGCAGGAACGCCTCGAGGTCGGTCACCGGGTCGGGCACGCGCCAGGCGGCGGCGACGGCCGGCAGCGTCGCGCGCTCGTCCACGTAAGACTCGCGGCGCTCGGCGGTGAGGTCGGGCTCGGCGAACGAGGGCAGGACCGGCGCGGGCCGGTCCTCGACGCTCCCGAAGTGGCGCTGCACCAGTTCGCGCGCCTGCTCGACGTCGAAGTCGCCGGCGACCGACAGGACCGCGTTCGAGGCCGGATAGTAGGCCTCGAAGAACGACTTCGCGTCCGCGACCGTGGCCGCGTCGAGGTCGACGAACGAGCCGTAGCCGTCGTGCGAGTTCGCGAACGTGTCGAACATGACCGGCGGGAGCTTGATCCACGGGAAGCCGCCGTAGGGGCGGTTGAGGACGTTGACCCGGATCTCCTCCTTCACCACGGAGACCTGGTTGGCCAGGTTCTCCTCGGTGATCGCGGGGCCGCGCATCCGGTCGGCCTCCAGGAACAGCGCCAGTTCGAGGCCGTTGGAGGGCAGGAGGTTGAAGTAGTCGGTGTAGTCGATGTGGGTCGAACCGTTGAAGGTGCCGCCCGCGGACTGGACGTGCCGCATGTGCTCGGCCTTGCCGACGTTGTGGGAGCCCTGGAACATCATGTGCTCGAAGAGGTGGGCGAAGCCGGTGCGGCCCTCGGGCTCGGAGCGCATGCCCACGTCGTACACCACCGCGACGCCGACCACGGGGGCCCCCGGGTCCGGCGCGAGGACCACCCGCAGCCCGTTGTCGAGCTTGAACCGCTCGATCGCGAACGCCGGGGCGGGAATCGTCGCAACAGTCATGGCCGAACCCTATCTCAGCGAGGTGTCGTCGCTGCACCAAGTGACGGCTCGCAAACCGGACCACGGGCGCGAACACCGGCGAGGTTCCCCGCGGCGTTCGTCACAGAGCCTTGGCGTTCGGGCGATCGCCTGCTTCACTTGCGCACTGTGAACGGCCAGCACCTCGAACGCCTCAGCGACGCGCCCCGCGTCGCCGCGTCGTGCTGCCGAATGTGCGACAGCTGAGGGTCCCTGCACCGTCGCGCCCCGAAGCGGCGATCCCCCACAGCGAAAGCGATCTTCCTTCCTCATGGACACCAGTTCCAGCATCCGCCTGTCCGGCGTGACCAAACGCTTCGGCGGCCTCGTCGCGCTCGACGCGGTGGACCTCGACGTCGCCTCCGGCGAGATCTTCGGCATCCTCGGGCGCTCCGGCGCCGGCAAGTCGACGCTCCTGCGCACCGTCAACCTCCTCACGCGCCCTGACGAGGGCACCGTCGAGGTCGACGGCAGCGAGCTGACGGCGCTGCGCGGACGCGAGCTGCGGGCCGCGAGGGCCAAGACCGCGATGATCTTCCAGCACTTCAACCTCCTGTCGAACCGCAACGCGGCGTCCAATGTCGCTCTCCCGCTGCGGTTCCGGGGGACGCCGCGCGCCGCGCGGCGCGAGCGGGCGCTCGAACTGCTCGACCTCGTGGGCCTGGCCGACAAGGCGAAGGCCTACCCGGGGCAGCTCTCCGGCGGCCAGCGCCAGCGCCTGGCGATCGCGCGGGCGCTCGCCGCGGACCCGGCGGTGCTGCTGTCGGACGAGGCCACGAGCGCGCTCGACACGGACACCACGGACGAGATCCTCGATCTGCTCGCGCGGCTCAACCGCGAACTGGGGCTCACCATCCTGCTCATCACGCACGAGCTCGAGGTCATCACCCGCATCTGCCACCGCGCGGCGGTGATGGAGGCCGGCCGGTTCGTCGAGACCGGCCCGACGCCCGAGCTCCTCGCGGACCCGGACTCGCGGCTCGGCGGCCAGGCTCGGCGCCTGGCGTCCCGCCTGCTCGGCGAGGAGGTGGCGCAGTGAACCCGCGCCTGGCCGAACAGCTCGCCGAAGCGTTCTGGGAGACCCTGCACATCGTGGGGGTCGCGGGCGCGTGGACGCTCCTGGGCGGGCTGCTCCTCGGGGTCGTCCTCTACATCACGTCGACGCCGGGCCCGCGGCCTGCCGCCGTCGTCAACGCCCCGCTCGGCCTGATCGTCAACATCGGCCGGAGCGCGCCGTTCGTGCTGCTCATGGTCGCGGTCGTGCCGCTCACGCGCCTGATCACCGGGACGAGCATCGGCACCGAGGCCGCGATCGTCCCGCTCACCATCGCGTCCATCCCGTTCTTCGCGAGGCTCGTCGAAGGGGCCCTGCTGGAGGTCCAGCCGGGCCTCATCGAAGCGGCCCGCTCGATGGGCGCGTCGACCCCCGCCGTGGTGTGGCGGGTGGTCCTGCCCGAGGCCACGCCGGGCCTCATCCGCGGCTTCACCGTGACGCTCGTCGCCGTCGTCTCGTACTCGGCCATGGCCGGGATCGTGGGCGGCGGGGGCCTGGGCGACCTGGCCTACCGCTACGGCTACCAGCGCTTCCAGACCGAGTACATGATCTGGCCGCTGGTGATCCTCGTCGTGCTCGTGCAGCTGTTCCAGATCCTCGGCGACCGGTGCGCCCGCACCCTCGACCGCCGCTAAGTAATTCCCCACCTATAGGAGAACACCATGTTCAATCGTCGTGCCCTTTTGGCCGCCTCCGCAGCGACCGCCACGGTCTTCACCCTCGCCGCCTGCGGCGACGAGTCCGCGTCGGAGCCCACCGAGACGGGCGGCACCGTGGTCGTGGCCGCGACCCCCGTGCCGCACGCGGACATCCTGAACTACATCGCCGAGAACCTGGCCGAGGACGCCGGGCTCACCATCGAGGTCGAAGAGTTCACCGACTACGTGCAGCCCAACGTGGCGACCGCGGACGGCTCGGTGGACGCGAACTTCTTCCAGACCGAGCCGTACCTGGACGAGTACAACGCCGCGAACGGCACCGACCTGGTGACCGTGGCGCCGGTGCACATCGAGCCGCTGGGGCTGTACTCGAACGGCGTGGCCTCGGTCGAGGAGATCCCCGAGGGCGGGCAGATCGCGATCCCGGGCGACGGCTCCAACGGCGGCCGCGCGCTCGCGCTCCTCGCGGACGCGGGCCTGATCACCCTCGCCGACGGCGTGGACGCGACCCTCGCCACCGAGGACGACATCGCCGAGAACCCGAAGAACCTCGAGTTCGTGCCCCTGGAGGCCGCGCAGCTCGCGCTCTCCCTGGAGGACGTGGACGCCGCCGTGATCAACGGCAACTACGCGCTGGAAGCCGACCTGAGCCCGGCGGAGGACGCCCTGCACAGCGAGTCGCCCGAGGGCAACCCGTACGCGAACTACCTGGTGGCCACGGCCGCGAACGCGGAGAACGAGGACGTCCTGAAGCTGGCCGAGCTGCTCCAGTCGGACGAGGTCAAGCAGTTCATCCTCGACACCTGGGCCGACGGCTCGGTCGTCCCGGCCTCCTAACCAGCGAGAACACCCAAGCCAACCCGGTTGCACCGGCGTGGAGGCAACACGTAAGATGGTTGCGGCCAGCCGGGCAACGGGCTGGCGGAGGAGTGTGGCGCAATTGGTAGCGCATCGGTCTCCAAAACCGAGGGTTGCAGGTTCGAGTCCTGTCACTCCTGCAGATTGCTGAAGGGCCTCCCCGACACATCGGAGAGGCCCTTCGCTTTCCCTGTTCGAGTTGCCGGGCGCACGTCGATCGTTGCCGAGTTGCGGTGGGCCTCAATACGTCGAAGCGGCGGTCACGGCAGGGGCGCGCCGCCCCAGAGCGCTGAGAGTGGGACGGCCGCCATGTCAGGTCCGAACGGCCTCAGCTCCTCACCCAGGTAGAGGACATAGCCTGCGCGGAACCGGTCACCGAGTCGATCACGGAGCCAATGGAGGTGCTTGAACGAGTCGGACCGCACCGTCGCCGAGGCCTTGACCTCGATGGCCACTACCGCTCCGTCTCTGCGTTCGAGCACGAAGTCGATCTCGCGGCCGTCCCGGTGACGGTAGAAATGCAGTCCAGCCCTGAGCGCGCTCACCGTCAGCTGTCGGGTCAGCTCGGCGAACACGAAGGTCTCCACCAGCGGCCCTGCAAGCGGGTGCCCGGGTGCGGACACCGCTTCCAGGTCCGCTCCGAGCAGCGACGCCGTCAGGCCCGAATCGGTGACGTAGGCCTTCGGGGTCTTGATGAGCTTCGAGGTCAGGTTGGTCGACCACGTCGGCAGTTTCGCGGTCAGGTAGACGATGTCGAGATAGCCGAGATAGTCGCGGACGGTGGCGTGGTTGAGTTCGAGGCTCCTGGCGAGGCCGGAAAGCACCAGGTTCGACCCGCTACGCGCGGCGACCAGGCGCAGGAGCTGCGGCACCAGGTTGGCATGGCGAACGTCCGCGAACTCCGCGACGCCCCGCAGTACCACTGTGGACACATAGCTGTCGAACCAGTCCGCGCGAAGCGGTTCGGACCGGATTCGGACCGCCTCCGGGTAACCTCCCTCGCAGATGAGCTTGAAGTAGTCGCCCCTACCCCACTGCGATGCCGGCGATGAGTGCAACAGTCGCTCCCGATCGAACAGGAGCGCAGGCGCATCGACCTCTGACCTCGTCCGCTCGGCGGCGCTCAACGGCCAGAGGTCGACGAACACGGCTCGCCCCGCCAGCGACTCCGACAACGTCGGCACCGTCAGAAACCGCGTCGAGCCCGACAACACGAACTGGCCGGGCGCGTCGTCGAGGTCCATGAGCCGCTTGACCGCGAGCAGAAGATCATCGCCACCGCGTTGAACCTCGTCGAAGATCCGCGGCGCCGAACCATATCCGGCGAATCCCGAGGGGTCGGCCCGGACCGTCTGGAGAACGGTCGGGTCATCGAGGGTCGCGAAGGTTCCGCCTCGTTGAGCATGCAGCTGTCGCAGCAGCGTGGTCTTTCCCGCTTGCCGAGGACCGCCGACCACGACCGCTCGGAACGCGTCAACGCGCTCGTTCAGATGGGCGAGCGCCCGGCGAGGCAGAAGGTTCGACCTGCGGCGACGGTAGCAGACGGATTAACGATTGTAATCATAGATTCGCCGACGCTGCAGTCATAGTTTCGCCGTGCTTCTGACCCGAGTTCGGCTGCGTTCGGCACTGGTCACCTCTGCCGTCTTCCAACCAGCCTGACCCGCGCTGGGGCTGCCCATCCGAGTCGAGCCTCGCTCGGTGTCGATCAACGGGGATCTCGCGCTGCTCATCGTCGACTGGTCGATCACCGGTCGCAGTGCCGCGGACGGCAGATCGACGTCCGCGGCACCGCGACCGACGTCGCCCGTCGAGGCCCCGACGGCCACTGGCGATACGCGATCGACAACCCTTGGGGAGCTCGGATCGAGCCCGGTGCTGCATGAAGCCCTCAAGGCAGCTCCAGCAGGCCGGAAACCGCGAAAGCAGTCCCGGAGTGAGCTTCGGCCTGCTAGGAGGTCCTTGGAGGGTGCTTGGATTTCAGCCGTCGCCTCCGGGGCGTTTCCGTGGTCACGGACGGACGGCTGCGGGTTCTCGGGACCGCGCATTGGTCTCGCGCCCGTCTCGCCGGCGGACCCGAAGCCCGATACGGGGAGCGATCTCGGCAGAGGCCGTGCCCGTCGACCGGCGCCGGGACGGCAGGGCGGATTCATTGACAGATTTACATCTGTATGGAAACCTTACAGATATATCCGCTCATCTCGGGATATTTCATTCCCGCTCCCCCGAAGGATTGCATATGCCCCTGAAAACCCTCCTCGCCAGCGTCGGCATGCTGGCCATGCTCTTGGTCCCGGCCATGGACGCCCCGGCACCCGAAGCAGCCGACGGCCACTCCCATGACGGCGACATCCTGACGCTGAGCGTCATCACCGATCCGACTCCCGAACAGGTGGAGGCCGCGGCCTCCGAGGACTTCTCCGTCCTCCACCACGGCGACAAGGGCCATACCTACCCGCCCGACCTCGACGGGAACGTGCCGACGTACTACGGCGGCGACTGCCATGACAACGTCCTGGCCTACGCGACCTGGTGGTCGGAGGGCGACTGGTACATCGTGTACGACAAGTGCGAGATGGAGCGGTACGGCGCCGGCCAGTCGGACTGGGACCGGGTCGGCGCGCACGAGAAGGCGCACACCGACGGCTGGGGCCACGGGGAGGAGCCGCGGGACCGCAATGCGGCCTTCGAGCCCGGCATCGTCATCTGCCGCTGCTGACCCGAGCCTAAGGCGCTTCCCCGGCCCCACTCGCTATCCGGCTCGTGTACTCGGCGGGGTCTCACGCCAGATCCGGGCAACCCCACTCGAGACCGATGCGGGCCCGGGGAGCGACGGCGTGGACCGACCGTTCAACGTCGCGCTCGAACCGTTCGCTCCACTCGGCGAAGCCGCGGACGATGATCGCCGCGGGCTCGCTGCGCGCGGTGACGCAAGGCGGTTCGTGGAAGACGCCCACCGCCGTCCACGACTCGATCCCGTGGTCCTCCATCAGGAGGTTCACCGCCGTCCCGACGCGATCGGCTTCGTCCGGTGATTCGAGGCCGTCCACGTCGAGATAGAGGTGAATGTTCACTGACATGGCCGCCATCGTAAGCGCCGCTTGCGAGTCGGGACGTGGAGGCGAGCGGTGAGCGAGGATGGCGGTCTGGTCCGCCGGTCGCCCGCGCTCGACATCCTCAAGGCCTGGCCGGTCAGTCGGGGACGAGGCCGTTCCGGTAGGCCCACACCACGGTTTGGACGCGGTCTCGGGCGCCCACTTTGGCCATGGCTCGGCCCAGGTGGGACTTGACGGTGCTGGGCTCGACGAACAGCTCCCGGGCGATCTCCGCGTTCGACATGCCCCGCGCCAGCAGCAGCACGATCTCGGTCTCGCGGGCGGTGAGCGCCTCCGCGGCGGCGGGATCGGGTTGCGGCGGCTTCCTCCGGCGGGCGAACTCGGTGATCACCCGCCGCGTCACCGACTGGTCGACCAGCCCTTCGCCGACGGCGAGCTTCCTGACCGCGTGGATCAGGTCCTCCGGTTCGCAGTCTTTGAGGATGAACCCGTTCGCCCCGGCCTCGAGCGCGCCGAACACGTACTCGTCGAGGTCGAAGGTGGTCACCACGAGGATCGCCGGCCGTTCGCCCCGGCGGTCGGCCGCGATCTGTCGGGTCGCCGCGATCCCGTCGCCTCCGGGCATGCGCACATCCATGCAGATGACGTCCGGCTCGAGGCGGGCCGAGGCCGTCACGGCGGAGGGCCCGTTCGACGCCTCACCGACCACCTCGATGTCCGCGGCCTCCTCGAGCAGCACCCGGTACCCGGCGCGGACCACCGCCTGGTCGTCGACGAGCAGCACTCTGATCATTAGGTCTCCTGGTCGTGGTCGTCGGTGGGGCGGTCGGCGTCGCGGATCGGCAGGCGCACCAGCACCCGCCAGCCGCCCTCGGCGGTCGGTCCGGCGTCGAGCGCCGCGCCGACCAGGTCGGCGCGTTCGCGCATCCCGAGCAGGCCCGAGCCGCCGTTCCCGACGTCGGCGACAGCGCCGCGGGCCGGGCCGTTGGACACCTCCAACGCGATCTCCCGCTCACCGTAGTCGAGGACGACGCCGACCGGCGCTCCCGGCGCGTGCTGCCTCGCGTTGGTCAAGGACTGCTGCGCGATGCGGTAGAGCGAGATGTCGGCGATCGGCGGCAGCGGCAGCGGCTCGCCCCGGCAGGTGAACGTCGCCTCGAGATCACGGCTCTCCTCCACCAGCGCCGGGAGCGCCGAGAGGCCGGGCACCGGGGCGGTGCCGTCCTCGCCGCCGTCGCGCAGGAGGCCCACGACCTGCCGGAGGTTCTCCAGCGTCGCCTTGCCCTCCGAGCGGATCCACGCGACCCCGGACTTGGCCGAGGCGGCGTCGCGGTCGATCAGCCGCTCCACGGCCGCCGCCTGGATGACCATGCCCGACAGGTGATGCGCGGCCACGTCGTGCAGCTCGCGGGCGATCCGGGTCCGCTCGGCGCGGATCGCGGCCTCGGCCCGTTCCCGGTGGGCCCTGATCGCCGCGGCCGACTGCTCGCGCTCGAGGGCCCGCTGCCGGCGCCTGGCCGCGACCTGGAGGCCCACGAACGCGGCGACCGCATAGGCCAGCAGGCTCGAGGTGAGATGGTTGGAGACCGCCGCGAACGTGTCGACGTTCGCGGCGGCCAGCGAGGTCACGATCGCGGTGACCGACTCGGTCAGCACCGCCGCGGCGACCGCGGCGGCCGTGGACCGGATCGATCCCCGGACCGCGAAGGTGTAGGCCGCGATCAGCGGACCGAGGCCGTGGGCCATGATGTCCGGCGCGATGACGATGACGGGCACCTGGCAGGCCACGACCGCCGCGAGGCACAGGGCCGGCCGAAGGCGCCGCAGACACAGCAGCAGCGCTTGGACGCAGCCGATCGCGGTGACGGCACGGGCTTCGGCGACGGTGAGGTCGACGGTGGGCTCGCTCATCACCAGGTAGGCGAGCCCCCAGAACATGCCGAAGTTGATCAGCGCCGCCGCCAGCGCCAGCACGGCGTCCCGGGTCAAGGTCTTCTTGGCTCCCAGGCGGGCCAGCAGGTCGTCGACTCGTTCGCCGAGCGTGGGTGCGGCCGTCGCTTCGAGACGTCCAGTCATGATCGTCATCCTGTCGCAGTCGTTCGGATCAGCGGCGGCCGCACCGGTCAGTACGAGAGGTCCGGCGCGAGCATCTGGTACTCGATGGCGAAGTTCGCGATGCCGGAGAGGGCCAGCAGCATGAGCACGGCCCAGGCCACGGGCCTCCAGCCGGCCTTGCGGCGGAGGTCGCGGACGACCTTGACGGCGGCGGGGATCATGCCGAGCAGTCCGATCAGCTGGAGGGCCTGCGTGCCGCGGATGGCGAGGTCGGGCACCTCCTGCAGCTGCATGAGCGTCAAGACGATCGCCGCCCAGCCGGCGAGCGCGAGGAGGCTGCACGCGGCCGCGATGCGGATCAGCGTCCGGTACGGGCGGCCGCCGCGCTCGGGGGCGGGCCGTCCGCGCACCTTGCGGTAGATCGCGGCGGCGGGCCAGGCGATCAGTCCGATGAGGAGCACCGCGGCGGAGGCCAGGAGGACCGGCGTCGCCATCGCGCGGTCGGCCGAGAGCGGCAGCATGGTGAAGGCGTTGTCGTGCACGATGCCGGTGACGTCGCCGTCCTCGACTCGCACCGCGATCTGGCCCTGGCTCGCCACGTCCTGCCACAGGTGGTCGCCGAGCTGCTCGTAGACGGTCGGTTCGCCGGTGAACGGGTGCGCTTCGAGGTAGAGGCGGCCGTCGTCCAGGACGCTGAACTCGAAGGTCTGGATCGCGTCGAGCACGGACAGGAAGGTGCTGTGGAAGCCTCGCGACGCCACATACGTTCCGGCCGCCGCCTCGGCGTTCTCCCGCATGGTCTCGGCGTCGACGGCCGCCGCTCGGTCGGTCGACTCGGCGGGGAAGTAGCGGTCGGCGAAGGCGTGCACCAGGTCCGTGCGCAGCGCCTGGAGGTCCGCGTTCTCATTGCCGTTGCTGTTGACCGATATGTAGATGCCGGCCCCGTCATCGGGGTAGAGCTGCATCTCGGTGTGGAACAGTTCGGTGTCGCCGCCGTGGCTGACGATGCGGTGCCCGTTGCGGTCGGTCTGGAAGTAGCCCAAGGCCATTCGCGGCGCCTCGGCGAAGCCGCCCAGTGCCTCCTCGGTCAGCGCGGGGGCGAACATCTGCTCGCGGGTCTCGTCGCTCAGCAGCGACTGCTCGTCGGGGAGCGCGCCGAGCTGCTCGATCATGAACCGCGCCATGTCGGCCGTGGACATCGACGCCGAACCGGCCGGCGGCATGCTGACGACCTCGAAGGGCTCGGCGGGGCCGGAGTCGGCCGTGTAGCCGTTCGACATCTGGTCCCGGAGGCCGTCGGGCAGCGGCTGGCGGAACGTCGACGCGCTCAGGCCGAGGGGCTCGAAGAGGTGGTGGTCGATGTAGTCCTCGAAGGACTCGCCGCTGACGCGTTCGACGATGTATCCGGCCAGCGCGTTGCCGTAGTTCGAGTACGAGGGCGTGGTGCCGGGCCGGTACACCTGCTCGGGCGGGTCGTTGACGAGCGCCTCGCGGAGGTCGGCCGAGACGTCGCCGGAGCCCATGAGCCCTCGAAGGCGCTCCTCGAACCCGGCGGTGTGGGACAGCAGGTGACGCATGGTGACGTCGTCGTCGAACTCGCGCTCGAACTCGAAGTCCAGATATGCGGACACGTCAGTGTCGAGGTCGATTCGCCCCTGTTCGACCAACTGCATCACCGCATTGGCGGTGAGCACCTTGGAGACCGAGCCGATCCGGAACAGCGTCTGCTCCGGGTCGACCGGGAGCTGCCGTTCGATGTCGGCGTATCCGAAGCCGCGGGTGGTGAGGACTTCACCGCCGCCGACGACCGCGACGGTGGCGCCGACGATGCCGTCCTCCTCCAGCTCGGGGACGAGGACGTCGTCGAGCCAGGCGTCGACGTTCTCTGAGGTCAGCGGTTGTGGTGCGGTCGGCTCGTCGGCCCGTTGCTCGGGGAGGACGGGTTCGGAGCCGCATGCGGCGGTGGCGGCGAGGAGGGCGGCGACGGCGAGTGCGGCGCTCGTTCGGGCCGCTATGCGGCCGCGACGGGGTGTGGTTTCGGTGTCGAGCATGTTCGTTCCTGTCGAGTCGGTCGGGAGTCGGTTTCTCCGCGGGATCGGTGCGGGCGGCCCTGGTGTTCGAACACGTCGATCCTCGCGTTGCGAGGGGGTCCGCGGCGACTGGCGTGAGTCGGAAATCCGCTTACGACCTTTGGGGGAGGCGCGGTGGACGCAGGGCGGAAGGCGCGGTCGCAGCGGCTCGTCCGGGCACACGGATGAAGGCCCCTGACCTGGGCGTACGAGTTCCCGACCGGCGCCGCTTTCGGACATGGCGATGGGCCCCGACCTGTCGGTCGGGGCCCATCGCCGCTCGTCCCGGTGCCTTCCGGGTCCAGCGACTCTGCGGTCCTTTAGGGACTTACCGGGGTTCGGGCAGCGTCAGGGCCGCATATGCCGGTCGTGTTGGCGGGGCCGGCATGGTGACGAGGTTGCGGAGCCTGGTGTTGCGTTCCTCAAGGGCTCGCGCGGTCGTGGGGAAGAGTCCCGCACTGCCGTGGTCGACCAGGGCCTGGTTCGCGGCCACGAACGCCCGGGTGTCGCGTTCGTAGGCGGCGAAGGCCTCGGTGTGGTTCCGGTTCGCGGCCAGGGAATGCGCGAGCATATAGGCGCCGACCAGGGCGAGGCTCGAGCCTTGCCCGGTCAGGAACGAGGGGGCGTACGCGGCGTCCCCGACGAGTGCGACCCGGCCGTCCGACCAGGTGGGCATGCGGATCTGGCCGACCGTGTCGGAGAACAGGTCGTCCGCCTCTCGCATGGCGTCGATGATGTCGGGGACCTTCCATCCGGCGCCTGCGAAGGCCTCGGCGATCCAGTCCGCCTGCGCGTCGCGGTTCCCGAGGCCGTCGAGCGGCGGTTCGGGTCGGTGAACGTTCAGGAAGGCGTGCAGTTCATCGTCGTTCTCCCCGGTGGCGTAGAGCGCCGCGGCCTTGCCGGGGGTGTTCCACAGCATGAGCTCGCGGGAGAGCCCGAGGATGTTGGGCATGGTGCACACGGCGAAGCAGTAGCCGAGGTAGCGGTGGAACCGGGTCTCGGGACCGAACAGGATCCCCCGGGTGCGCGAGTGCATGCCGTCGGCGCCGACGACCAGGTCGAACGTGCGCTGATCGCCGCTGCGGAACGCGATGTCGACCCCGTGTTCGGATTGATCGAGACTGTCGATGGAGTCGTCGAACAGGAACTCCACATCGTCGCGGACCACCGCGTAGAGGATCGCCGTCAGGTCCCCGCGAGCCACTTCGAGGTCCCGTCCCTCGACGCTTCCGGCAAGGGCGTGGGGGCGGACCGAGGCCACTTCGCCGCCGTCGGCGTCGAGGAAGGTGAGCCGCTGCGAGTCGATGTGCGCCTCCTGCAGCCGCGACAGGATCCCCATTCGGCTCGCCACCGCTACCGCGGTCCCCCGCACGTCGATCGGGTAGCCGCCGCCGCGCGGTGCGCTCGCCTTCTCCACTACGGTGACCGCGAATCCGTGCCGGTGCAGCCAGTACGCCAGCGCGGGTCCGGCGATGCTGGCGCCGGAGATCAGGACCGTGCCTCTCGAAGTGCTCATACCTGGGTTCCTTTCTTCATGACGCGAACGACGAGCAGTGACAGTGCGGCGATGGCGCCGGCGATGACGAAGCCGGAGGTGAAGGCCGATTCGGTCGGCAGGTCCGTCGCCGTGTCGGTTCCGGTTTCGAGGATCACCCCGGCGACCTGAGCGCCCAAGGCGACGCCGACCACCCGGGTCACGACGAGCAGGCTCGTGGCGATGCCGGTGTCCTTGGCCGCCACAGCGGTGGCAGTGCTGGCGAGCAGCGCCGTGGCGCTGACGCTGACGGCGAACCCGGTCAGCGCCCTCACGACGATCAGTTGCCAGGTCGCGTCGTGCAGCACGGCGAGCGCGATCAGGGCGGTCGCCGTGACGACGGCGCCCGCGGTGATCACGGCACGTGGACCGAAACGCCGCGAAGCGATCCCGGCGACCGTTCCGGCCGCCACCCCGGCGATGGTCGCGGGGAGCAGGAACAGTCCGATGTCGCTTGAGCTGGCCCCGAATCCGTAGCCCTCGGCGGAGACCGAGAACAGCTGCGGGACGAGGTACACCGTCATCCCGAAACCGAGGCTCATGAGCAGCGTGACCACACAGGAGCTCCACATGGCGGGGGTCGCCAGCATGCGCAGATCGACCATCGGCGAGGAGACCCGGCGTTCGACCGCGACCCAGCCGGTCGCGAGGGCGGCCACGCCTATGGTGACGGCGCCGACCGCGAGCGGTGGCAGGCCGCCGCTCGTCACCGCCATGAACCCGAGCACGAGCGCGACCAGTGTGGCGCTCAGGAGGATCACGCCGAGCCAGTCGATCCTGGAGCCCGACTCGGCCGGCGGGTCGTTCGGCATCATCCAGGCCACGGTCAACGTCGCCGCGATGATCGCGATCGTCGGGATCGCGAACATCCAATGTCGCGACAGCCCTTCCGCGATCGGCCCGGCGATCAGCATGCCGACCAGGCTGCCGCCTGTGAACAGGCCGCTGACGATCCCGACGGCCACCTGCGTCTGGCCCGGCGGGAGGTGCTTGCGCACCAGGATGAACGAGAGCGGCAGCGCGCCCACCATCGCGCCCTGCAGGACCTGGCCGAGCAGCAGCACCGGCAGGTTCGGCGCCACGCTGGAGCACAGGCCGCCGACCGAGACCACCGTCATCAAGACGACCAGGACTCGCTTGCCGCCGTAGCGGTCGCCGAGCTTCCCGGCGATGGGCGCGACGACCGCGCCGGTGATGAGGAGGGTGATGAAGATGAGGGAGCCTTCGGCGGGGCCGATGCCGAGATCGCGTTGCAGCAGCGGGAGTGAAGGTTCGACCACCGCCTGCAGGGTGCCGAGGGAGAGGGCCAGGATGCCGAGGGCACCGATCGCCGGTTTCCCGGTGCGGACAGGGGCCTCCAGGGTGACTGTCATAGACGTCCTTTTCGTCGTTGGTCCCGAGCGGGGAGCGCGGACTTCGCCCGTGGTGGAGCGCCGCGCTGCGTCCGCCGCTTCCGGGCGCCGTCTGCGCATCGCCGGTGAGGATCCGACGACCGTTTCGCGCCGGTCCCCATTTGATTTCACACTACACGGTGTAGTGTTGCTCCGTGGTCCACCGATCGGGGGCCATGCCCGAGATCCGTTAGGATCTGCCTATGCCGACAGAGAAGACGCTGCGTGCGGGGTCCGCACAGAAGAGGTCCGCCATCCTCTCGTCGGCTCGCGAGTTGTTCCTCACAGAGGGCTTCGACCGAACGAGCGTCGACGCGATAGCCGCGCATGCCGGGGTGTCCAAGCGGACGGTCTACGACTACTTCGGCGACAAGCAGACCCTGCTGCACGCGGTCTTCGACGCCGTGGGCCAGTCACTGCTGGCCACGATCCGGCACACCCTCGAGGACACGCTCGACAGCCTCGCCGACCCCGCCGAACTGGAGCCCGCCCTGGTCGCGTTCTCGCTGCGGATCACGACCGACATGCTCGACTCCGTGGAGTACACCGCGCTGCAACGGTTCGTCCGGACCGCCTCCGGCCACCTGCCCCACCCGGACGACCGCGCGCTGACGAACGCGCCCGAGGAGGCCATGGGCGAACGGTTCGCCGCGCTCGCCGAGGCCGGGCTGCTCGAGGTCCCCGACCCACGGCTCGCGGCCGACCACTTCATCGCGCTGACCTTCGGTGTCACGCTCAGCAGGCTCGGTTCGGCCAACGCCGCGAAGGACTCCCGTGTTCGACCGCTCATCGTCGAGGGAGTGCGGGCGTTCCTCCGGGCGTACCGGACCGGATGACGATGCCGCCGGGGTGCCGCGCCGACCTGTCGGATCACGCGTGGAAACAGCAGCGACCGCCGGCTCTTGCGACGGTCACGCCAACGCATCGTGTCAGCGGCGCGGTGTTCACGCACCGCTTCAACCGGGCTGAGGATGCGGCGGCGGCCCGGCATTCGAGGACGGTCCTGCCGACGGCGGTCGGCGGAGTCCCGTTCGATTGCGAATCGAGTCACGAAGCCGACATCGACTTAGAGGGCGGCGATCGTCAGTCCGCGCCTTCGCCGCCCAGGTCCTTCCTTCTCCGGCCCGGCCTCAAGCCGGTCCGTGCTCGGGGATGCCGAGTCGGCCCCGGTAGGGGTGGCGGCGGTTCCAGGACTCCTCCCACTGGAGGAGGTCGGCCTGCCATTCGGGCAGGTCGGGCCGGAACCGGCGTCTGACCTTCCGTTCGGGGAGACCCGTGAGGAAGCGCCAGAAGTCCTCGATGGCTTCGCGCGCCTGACCGAGGTCGTATACCGCCTCAGGGTCGTCGCCGTACTGGTGCTCGAGGTGCAGCGCGTCGGTGCCGAAATGCACCGACCAGCCTTCGCCGCCCCATTCCTCGGTCTGCGCCTGGCCTTTCAGCGCGTCGTCGACGAGTTCGAGCGCGTCGAGGCAGCCTTTGAAGTCGTGTCCGATGCCCGAAGCGAGCCAGGCGGCCAATTGCCGGTACCTGGAAGGCGCGTCCACTGCGACGGGACCGAAGAAGTCGTCATCCCTGAAAGTGAGCAGCGGCATCCGGGTTCACCATTCTCCTATTGCTTCTTGGACGGCCAGCCGTGGGAGTAGCCTCCCGGCTTCGACGTGTCATAGAATCCCTCGATGACGATACCATTGGCCCGTCCGACCCATTTGTTCGGATCAGTCGGGTGCGGTGAGCTGCCGCCGAACGCCTTTCCGATGGAATTGTCGATCTTCTCCGGCGACCAGTCATCGGGGAAGAATGTGGAGCTGCCGCCTTTCTTTCCCTTCCACGGCGGCACTCGCGACGAATCGTAGAACTCCGGCTCGGCCTCATAGACGCCGTTGCCGATGTCCTTTCGGGAATTGGGCTTGATGCGGCGTCCCGGCATGTCGCTGCCGCCGGGCCTGGCATGGTATCCGGATCCGAAGTTCTTGCCGCGGTTCTCGTGCCCTTGGAGCACGTGCCGGGCCCCCCACCCGTCCATGCGGCTCGGGTTGCCGGGGAGTGACTTGTTCCGCGGGTTCTCGGCCTTCTTGATGAAGTCGAGCGCGGCGCGGATCAGCTTGTTGCCACCCGATTTCTTCGCCATCGTTCGCCCTGTCTACGCTTCCATCAATTTGAAGATCGCCTCTTGGATGAGGTTCCCGACGACGGTGCGGGCGAGCTGCTGGAAGATGGGGACCTGCAGCAGCGAGGCGCCGAAGGTCACCGCGGCCTGGGCGATGGCGATGGCGATCTGCACGGCCAGGATGACCAGCTGCACGATCACCATGATCTTCAGGACCAGCACGATGATCGAGCAGATGATGAGGCCGACGCCGCCGATCATCGCGCCGATGGACCCGCTGTCGAGGATGCTCGCGGGCCCGTCCTCGCTTTCCCACCAGGTCTTGAAGGCGTCGATGTCCTTGCCGATCTGGTCGGTCCAGGCCTGCGCGGCGTTGCCGCCCGCCTCCCCGGCGATCTCCGACAGCTCTGAGCCGAAGTCCATCCACACCTGGCCGAAGTCCATGAGGTTGTCCTCGTTCGACTGCGGCCAGTCGAAACCGAGGACGCCCAGCAGGCCGGCGAGTTCGGAGGGGAGCATGATCGCCATCAGGAGCCGCCTCCCAGGTCGCTGCTGAGCCGGGTGAAGATCTGCGCGATCTCGTCGTCGGCGGCCAGGTGCTGGGCGGCGAAGTCGCGGACGTCGAACCCCGCGTCGGCCATCGACTGGGCCGCCTCCGCGAAGCATTCCTTGGCCCACTCGAAGACCTCGGTGTGCGCCTGCTCGATCAGGCCGCCGATCTCATCGCCGCCGCACGCCTCGCCGACGCCTTCGATGCTCGAGGCGAACCGGTCGACGGCGGCGAAGAACCGCTCGGCGGTCCCTTCGATGCTCTGCCCCGCCCGGTCGAGTTCGTCGGGGTCGATCTGGATCCCCGCCATCAGTTCACGCCTTTGCTCTCGGCCGCGGCGCGCACGATCCGCGCGTGCGAGTCCGCCAGCGTGGACATGAACGAGCTGAGCTGCTGCACCGACTGCTGCTGGATCTCCTCGACCTTCTCGTTGAGCGCGTCGAGGTCGACGGCACCGGGAAGGCCGGCCTGCTCGCGAGCCTTGTCGAGGGCGGCGTTGACGCCGATGGTGATCTCCTCGGCGAGTTCCGCGCTGCCCAGGCGCATCGCGCGGGGGTTGTCGATGGTGACGGTCACCTTGCCCGCCAGTGTCGCTTCGACCCGCACCATGCCCTTCGCCGCTTCCACCTCGACGGTGCTGTTCCCCGCCTCCTCTTGCGCCCGTTGGCCGTCCTTGGCGACCTGTAGGGCCTGCTCAAGCGCACCGATGATGCCGGACTGATCGGCGGGGGAACTCATGCGGACTCCTCGGGAATGCGTCGCCTCGGGGGAATGCCAAGGGTCCCATAACGATAGCAACGCCCCGCAAATCACAGGTACGGCGAAGGCGGGTACGCCGCGCGGTACGCGCCGGGCACGGCCCGCGCCGCAGGGCCCGCCTCCGCAGCTCAGGGGACGCGGTTCGCGGCGGTGCGCCGGTCAGTGGAGCAGGTTGAGGTCTCGGGCGCGCCGGAGGGCTTCGGTTCGGCTGGAGACGCCGAGTTTGGTGTAGATGTGGCTCATGTGCTTCTTGACGGTGTCGAGGGTGACCGTCAGGTGTTCGGCTATCTGCTGGTTGCGTCGGCCCTCGGCGACCAGGGTGAGGACTTCGAGTTCGCGGTTGGTCAAGGTGTCGCTTCGCCGGCCGGAGGTTCGGGTTTCGGGAAAGGCCCGGAGGAGTTCGGCGGCGTAGGCCCGCAGTCGCGGGGAGAGCGCGTCGGCGTGGCCGCGGGTCCGCACTCGCACCGCACCGCGCAGCAGGTCGGCCATCGGCCGGCCTTCGTCGACGAAGACGCGGACGTGACCTTCGCACTCGGCGAGTTCCAGCGCGGCGGACAACGCGCGAAGCGCGCCGTCCTGGTCGCCGTCGGCCTTGGCCGCCATCGCCTCGAGGACGCGGACCTCGATCACGGTGACGACGCGGTGCCCGAATTCGGCGTCCTCGCCGAGCCGTGCCAGGAGGCGCCGGGCCGGTGCGGGTTCGCCCTCGGCGAGCAGCACGCGCGCGTACACCAGGTAGTCTCGTTCGTTCGCGAAGCAAACCGGGTCCTCACTGGACATTCCGCGCCGCCGCGCCCACGCCCGGGCGCGATCGGGCCGCCCCGCCGCCAGGTCCAGGCGGGCGCGCCCGGCCTCGACCGGCCAGACGTCCACGAGCCCGGCCGCCTGCCCGCAGGCCTCGTCCATGTGGCGCAAGGCGGCATCGACCTTCCCTTCGGCGAGTTCGAGCCAGGCGAGCAGATCGAGGCCGATCCACAGGTACCACGATTCCACGAGCTGCCGGGCCAGGTCGACCACCCGCACCGTCCGCTCCTTCGCCTCGGCGAGTTCGCCTCGCTCGTACAGCACCCGCGCGAGCTTGTACTGGAGGATGCACTCGAAGGCGCGAGAAGCGGTCCTGTTCCCCGCCGCCGACTCCAGCGCCTCCGCAACGGTCCGGGCGGCGTCGCCGAGCCGCCCCAGGTAATGCTGTGTCACTCCGAGCAGACGCAGCATCAGCAGTCGTTCGTCCGGACTGATCTCGGTCTCGGCGAGCAGGCCGAGTATCCCGCTTTCGGCGAGGTCCATACGGCCCTCGTGCCAGTGGGCCATCACGGTCATCAACCGCGCCCAGAACCGCGGCCCGTGCTCGTCGGATCCCAGGTGGCGCAGGGCCGTGGAGGCGTGACGGCGCTCGGCCTCGCCATCGCGCCGGACGCCGGCCATCTCGCCCCGCAGCAACGCGATGGCGGCCATCGGGTCGGCCACCGTGCCGCCGTGCGTCGGGTAGCGCCGCCCCGGTGCGGCGGCCGAGGCCGCTTCGGCCGAGCCGAGCAGCCGTTCCACTTCGTCGAACCGGTACCGATGCCATTCGATGGCCGCCTTCGCCAGGCACAGGCGTATGTCGCCCCGCACCACCGCATCCGGGAGGCGGCTCAGCCACTCGTCCACGTCCGCGAAGTCGCCCCCTTTGACGATCGCCGCCTCCAAGTGCGGGTCGACGAGTCGCACCACCCATGCCCAGTCCTGGATCGCCGCCGCGTGCCACACGGCCTGGCCGTCCAGCCCGTGGCGTTCGTACCATTCGCCGGCACGGCGGTGCAGCTCCGGCACGATCGACGGCGACTCCTGCTCCAATCGCGCCCGGAGCAGGTCGCGGAACAGCTGATGCAGGCGGTACCACCGCCGCTCGCCGTCCATCGGCTGCAGGAACAGGTTCGCGCACTCCAGTTCCTTGAGCAGCTCGGTCCCGCCGGTCCCCCCTGTGACGGCGTCGCACAGCGGTCCGGTCAGCTCCTCCAGCAGCGAGCAGCGCACCAGGAACGCGGTCACCCGGTCGCTCTGGCGCGCGAGGACCTCCTCGCTGAAGTAGTCGAACACGTGCCGGTGCGTCCCGGTGAAATCGTGGACGGCGGTGTCCGGGTCGGGATGGTCGCGGAGGGCCAGCGCCGCCAGCTGCAACCCGGCCGCCCAGCCCTCGGTCCGCTCGGCGAGGGCGGCCGCGGTCGCCTTCGAGGCCTGAAAGCCCCACGCCTCCTGCAGCAGCGGCGCCGACTCCTCGGCGGAGAAACGCAGGTCGGCGGCGCCGAGTTCGGTCAGCCGGCCGCTCACGCGGAGCCGGGACAGGGGCAGCGGCGGCTCGGTGCGTCCGGCGAGCACCACGCACGTCCGGGACGGCAGCCTGGTGAGCAGCAGGGCCATGGTCTCGTGCACCGTCTCGGACTCGATCAGATGGAAGTCGTCGAGCACCAGCACCAGGCCCCCGGGCATGCCTTCCAGCGCGTTCACGAGTGCGGCCACGATCTCGCCTTTGGCGAGGGGACCGGGCGTCTGCAGCAGCGGCTGCAGCGAGTCGGGCGTCTCGGGTTCCGCGGCGCGCCCCACCGCCACGGCCGCCAGTCGCCAGAAGCGGTCCTCGCGATCGTCCTCGGGGTCCAGTGAGATCCACGCGGTCCGTCCGCGCCGCCGCCGGGCCCAGTCGGCCAGCATCGTCGTCTTGCCGGAACCGGCGGGCGCCGACACCAGGATCAGCGAGCCCTGGACGCCCGCATCGAGTCGTTCGACGAGGCGGGGCCGGCGCAGGCTCGCGCCGCCGGCGGGCGGCACGCCGAACTTCGTGGCGGCCACGCCGTGCGACGACAGGTTCAGCACCATCCGCTCCAGGTCACCTCGGGACACCGCGTGCAGATCCGTGATCATGACGCGTAGGACCACAGGGTAGCCCGGGCGGGGCGCGGGAGGCGCGGCCTTAAAACGGGGCCGGTCGGGTCAGCGGCCGGAGACGCCCGGCGGGGCCGGTGCGCCTCCGAGCAGGATGCGGACGGCCGCGGCCTCGGGCATGGCCATCCGCTCGTACAGCGCGAGCGCCGTGCGCCAGTGCCGGTGAGCGGCCTCCGTCCGGCCCGATTCGCGGGCCACGAGTCCGAGCAGATGCGAGTTCAGCGCCTCGCCGACGGCGGAGCCGCAGGCCGCGTACATGTCGGCGGCGGTCTCGGCGAGTTCGGCGGCCTGCCGGAGCGAACCGCCGGTGAACCGGCCCCACGCCTGGAAGGTGGTGGCCAGCGACTGCTCGAGGGGGAGCACGGCGCTCGACGCGAGCGCGGCGGCCCGTGCCGCCTGCTGCGCGGCGGCCTCGGCCCGGCCGACCGAGACGTAGGTGGCGGCGAGGCCGATCCTGGCGCGGGCGTGGGGCCGGGCGAGATCGCCGGTGGACAGGTGCAGCGCCTGGTAGTAGTGGTCGATGGCCTCGCCGGGCGCGCCGGTGCGCAGCAGTGCCGTCCCCCAGGCGACGTGGATCGAGGCGCTCTCGGTGCCGTTGTCGAGCGCCAGTTCGTGGCCGCGGCGCGCGGCGTCCAGGGCGGCGCGGCCGTCGCCGCCGATCGACAGCACCAGGGACAGTTCACTGTAGACGTCGAGTTCGGGCAGGCGGTAGAAGGTGGCCGCCGCGAGCCGCCGCGCGGATTCCAGGTGGACGCGGGCCGCCTTGAGGTCGCCGCGCTGCTGGCACAGCGCTCCCAGTTCGAGCAGGCACACCATCTCCCCGTGCGTGGCGCCGTGGACGGCCGCCAGGTCCCGGGCCCGGGTGAGGTCCTCCTCCGCCGCTTCGAGGTGGCCGAGCCGCCGCCGACTGGTGGCGAGGCTGAACAGGGCGTTGGCGGCGGTCACCTCGTCGCCGCCGCTGCGGCTGCGCTCGAGCGCCCGGGTGAGCAGCGCGACGGCTTGGGCGGCGCGGCCGTGCTCGGTGTAGTCGTCGGCCAGGCCGATGAGGGCTCGTGCCTCTTCGACGGGGTCGCCCGATTCCCGGGCGAGCGCCACCGCCGCCTCGTCGAAGCGGGTCGCGGCCCCCAGGTCGCCGCGCAGGACGGCGGCCGTG
Organism: Glycomyces sp. TRM65418; assembly: GCF_019710475.1. GTDB lineage: Bacteria > Actinomycetota > Actinomycetes > Mycobacteriales > Micromonosporaceae > Glycomyces. The sequence goes on from NZ_JAJFAX010000013.1 coordinate 51,285, forward strand.
CCGAGGTGCCGCGTCATGCGGGCGCGAACCTGGAGGTCGCCCCGTCGGCGGGCCGCCCGCTCGCCGGAGTCGGCGATCCGTTCGAGGCGGCGCCAGTCGCCGCCGAAGTAGCAGTAGGCGCGCATCGCGTCGGCCAGCCACCAGGCGGCCGGGTGCCCGCGGGTTTCGGCGATCCGCGACAGCGCCACCAGCTCGTCGGCCTCGGCGTCGAACCACGCGAGCGCGGCGTCGCGGCCGTCGAATCGGAGGGGCTCGGACACGCCCGGTTCGATCGGCGGGGCGGCGAGATTGCTCGCGGGCAGCTCCCCGGCCGCCCGATGGGCCGTCGCCGCGTACCAGTCCAGCATCCGCGCGGCGGCCGAGGCGAGGAACTCGGGGTCGTCCTCTTCGCGGGAACGGTCCCGGCCGTATTCGCGCAGCAGGTCGTGGAGCCGGTAGTGCCCGGGCCGGGGCCGCTGGAACAGCCCGGCCCGCTCCAGCGCCTCGACCGCTTCGCGGGCCCGCTCTTCGGTGACGTCCGCCAGCGCGGCGATCGCCGGGACGCTGATCGTCTCGGTTCCGGCCGCCGCCGTCAACCGGAACACGGTCCGGGCGCAGGCGGGCAGCGCCCGGTACGTCTCGTCGAACGCCGCCCGCACGCCGTCGACGGGGTCGTCGGGCGGCGCGTCGGCCGCGAGCGCGGCGCCCGCCATGCGAAGGGCGAGGGGGACGCCGCCGCAGCGGCGGGCCGCCGCCGCCACATCGGAGCGGTCGGCCGCGTCGGAGCCGGCGAGCGTCGCGAGCAGCGTCTCGGCCTCGTCGATGCCCAGCGCTCCCAGCGTGACCATGCGCGCGCCGTGGCTGACCGCGAGGCCGGTGAGATCGCCGCGACCGGTCACGACCACCGCGGATCCGGGTGCGCCGGGCAGCAGCGGCCGCACCTGGTCGACGTCGGCGGCGTCGTCGAGGACGAGCAGCACCCGGCGTCCGGCGAGGCGGTCGCGCAGCGCCGCCGAACGCGCGCAAGGCTCGGCGGGGATCTCGGCTCCGGGCATGCCCGAGGCCTGGAGCAGGTCGGCGGCCACCTCGTGCGCGCCCCGGGGATCGGTCGCCCCGCCGAGCGAGGCGAACCACTGGCCGTCGGGGAGGACCTCGCCCAGGCGGTGGCCGAGCTTGACGGCCAGCGCCGTCTTCCCGATCCCGGGCGGGCCGGAGACGGCGACGATCGGCACCCGCGCCTCGCCGCCGGACTCCAGCAGCGCGGCCAGCTCGTCCAGCAGGCCGGTGCGGCCGACGAAGTCGGGAAGGTCGAGCGGCAGCTGCCTGCGGACGCGCCAGCCGGCGAGCGGATCGGCGATCCGGCGGCTCGGCCCGCCGAGCCGCGGATCGCTCACGAGGATCGCCTCGTGCAGTTCGCGGAGCCGCTCGCCCGGGTCGAGGCCGTGCTCGTCGGCGAGCAGCCGGGACACGCGGCGATAGGCGCCGAGCGCTTCCGCCTGGCGTCCGTCTCGGTGCAACGCGAGCATCAGGTGCGCCCACGGCTCCTCCCGGAGCGGGTGGGCCGCGACGAGCGCTCGCAGTTCGGGGACCAGCTCGCCGCCCAGCCCGGCCGCGAGGTCGGCCTCGATGCGGCGCCGACGCACCGCGAGCACCTCCTCGGCGACCCCCTCGATGAGATCGTCCAGGGGTCCGCCGGCGAGTTCCGGGAGGACGGGTCCGCGGCACAGGTCGAGGGCCTGCCGCAGCAGCTCGACCGAGCACTCCGGCGTGGGGGCGCGATCGGCGCGCGCGACGAGGCTCCGGAACCCGTCGAGGTCGCGGGCGGTGGTCGCGAGCCGGTATCCACTGGGGACGGTCTCCAGGCCGCTGTCGTTCTCGCCGAGTTTGCGGCGCAGCCGCCAGACGCAGGTGTGCAGTGCGGCTCGGGGGCGCTCGGGCAGGCGGTCGCGCCAGAGCCGGTCGATGAGCTCGTCGGCGTCGACCACTTGGCCGGCGCGCAGCAGGAGCGTCGCCAGCAGCAGGCGTTCGCGTTCGGCGCCGATCGCCACCGGGGCCTTGTCGCGGTGCACGAGCAGCGGCCCGAGGATGGCGAACGAGGGGGCGGTTCCGGTCGTTGGGGGCATGGTCCGATATTGGACCCGCTGCGCCAGTTCGGCGTCACCCCTTGGTGGAACATCCCGTGTAAGCGAGCGGTGAGCCGAAGGCGAGCGGCGTGTAAGCGGCCGTGAATACGGTGGCCGCATGACAGTGAAGACGACCAGTTCGCCGATTCGGCGCACCTCCGCAGCATTCATCCGCATCATGGCCGCCGGTTCGCTGGCGGCGGGAATCGCCGTGGCCGCCTTCGCGGCCCCGGCCCAGGCCGGCGACGACTCGGACGGGACCCGCGTGACCGTGACCGATCCCGACGGGACTCGGGTGACGGGCGAGAACCCGGACGGCACCCGCGTCACGGGCGACGACACCGACGGGACCCGCGTGACCGGTGACCGCGACCTGCAGACCGACCCGGACGGCACCCGCGTCACCAGCAGGGACTGGAGCTGACGAGTCGGGCCGGCAGGGCCGGCCAGGTCGTTGGGATGAACACGTCGTCCGCTGCGGGCTCACCCGCCGCTAGACGATGACGTCGTCGTGAGCGATGCGGCGTGTTCAGAGGGCGTCCGGCGTACCCCCGCCGGACGCCTTTGCCATGTCCTCCGAGGATCGGACTTCGCGGCGGTCAATGATCGGCGGCGCCTTGAGCCTCCCGCCTCCACAGACCGGCCGCGCGGACCAGCGTCGGCTGCGCATCCGACCGGGCGTCCGGACCGGTCCCGTTGTGCCGGCCCGGCCGCCGAGCCATGGACGATGAGCGCTCGCGCTCGTCCGTCTCCGCGGCGAGCTCGGCGGCGTACACGCGCAGCAGGCCGTGCAGCTCGTACCGGCCCGGCCGGGAACGGCGCAGCAGGCTGTGGTCGACGAGCGTCTCCAAGAGTCGGAGGGCGACCGGCGGTGACGTCCTGCCGAGAACGGCCGCGGCCTCCACGTCGACTCCGGGTCCGGGCGCGGTGCCGAGCGCCCGGAACATCGCGGCCGCCTGATCGGGCAGCGCCCGGTACGACCATGAGAAGACGCTCCGGACGTCATCGGCGCCGCCGACCCCCTCCCCGAGCGCGTCGAGGCGCGCGGTCTCGTCGCGGGCCTGTTCGACCAGCGCCGGCAGGGGGATGCCGGTGTTGCGGACCCGCTCGGCGGCCAGTGCGACGGCCAGCGGCAGGTGGCCGCACAGGTCGGCGAGTTCGGCGATCGTGCCGGAGCGTCCCGCGACCGCCTCGGCGCCGAGGGTCCGCCGCAGGAGCGCGGCCGATTCGGTCGGCGCGAAGGGGCCGAGTTCCATCAGGCACGCGCCTTCGCGCAGCCGCAGGCTGCGGAGCCGGTTGCGGCTGGTGACCAGGACCAGGCCGTCGGCGCCGGGCAGGAGCGACCGCACCTGGTCGGCGTCGCGGGCGTCGTCGAGCACCAGGAGAACGCGCCGACCGGCCAACGCCGTGCGAAGCGCCGCCGACCGCCCCTCGGTGTCGGACGGGATCTGCTGCGGCGGCGTACCGAGTGACAGCAGCAGCGCCATGAGCGCGGCGTCCGTCGCCAACGGCTCGCTCGGGCGGTGGCCCCGCAGGTGCAGATAGAGCTGGCCGTCGGGGAACCGCTCGGCGACGCGGTGCGCCCAGTGGACGGCCAGTGAGGTCTTGCCGACGCCGGCGGGGCCGCTGACGACCGCGATGGGGACGGGCGGGCGGCCTGCTTCGCCACCGGTCTCGAGGAGCCGGTCGAGGTCCGCCAGCCGTTCGGCGCGGCCGGTGAACCGGGCGATGTCGGTGGGCAGTTGTCGTGGAGCCGGGACGCTGACCAGGACGTCGGTGCGGACCGGGACGGGCTCGGGCCCCTCCGCGGGACGCAGGACCGCTCGGTGGACCCGTTGCAGTTCGGCGCCGGGGTCCACGCCGAGCCGGTCGGCGAGCAGCGTCCGGATGCGCTGGTACGCGCCGAGGGCTTCGGCTTGGCGCCCGGATCGGTGCAACGCGAGCATCAGTCGCGACCACAGGAACTCGCGGAGCGGATGCCGGGTCGTGAGGTCGTGCAGTTCGGCGACGAGTTCGGCGTGGCCGCCCGCCTCCAGGATCAGGTCGACGCGCCGCTCGATCACGCGCAGGCGCTCCTCCATCAGCGACGGCACGTGCGCGAGCACCAGCGACTCGGCTTCGATGTCGGCCAAGGGCTCGCCGCGCCAGAGGTCGAGCGCCCGGTCGAGCAATGCCAGTTCGGCGGCCCCGTCGACGCGGTTCGACTCCGCGACCAGGGCGCGGAACCGGTGGACGTCGACGGCCTCGGGCGGCAGGGCCAAGGTGTACTCACCGGCCGAGGCGCGGACCGTCTCGGTGCCGATCACCTGGCGCAGGCGGTTGACGGCGGTGTGCAGGCGGTGCCGCGCGGACGAGAAGTCCTCGCCCCAGACGTGCGTGGCGAGCGTGGTGCTGCGGACCGGCTTCCCGACCGCGAGGGCGAGGGCGGCGAGGACCGCGCGTCGGCGCTGCCCCTCGACGGCCCTCGGCATGCCGTCGACGGTGACCTGGAAGGGACCCAGGAGTCCGATTCGGATCGTCGCTGTCATCGCGCTCCCTTCCCTCGGTTCGCGCCGCTCGCACGGAGAACGGTGCGGCACGCGAACGGCCCGATCTTCTGAGCGCCCTGCCGCCGGGTGTTCGGCGCGGACGGTCGGTCAACGCTATCCACGGGGCCCGGACCAGCGCTCACGTCTCGCTCTCGCGGTGGGTGGACGGCCGCGCGGCCTTACGGCGCGCCCACCGGCCGCGCCGTGAGAGGCGGATGAGAGGGCGGTGGGCACCGCGGCCGGTAGCTTCGGGAACGGCGGGTCGCGGCGTCGACGTCCGTTTCGCCCGGCGAGACGCGCACCCGCGCGTCCGCCGAATGTTCCCCCTCGGTGCAATGCGCCGAGGCGTCCGGCGATCGACGCTGGTAGCGGCGACATGCCGCGGGCCGTCGGTCCGCGGCGGCCACCCCTCTCGAAATGCGACAGGAAAGAGCGACCCATGACCGGGAAGATCGTCAACTCCACCTTCATCAGCCTCGACGGGGTCGTCAACCACATGGAGCACTGGCACTTCGATCTGATCGACGAGGACACGAACCGGCTCACGCTCGAACAGCTGACCGCCGCCGACGCCCTGCTCATGGGCAGGAAGACCTATGAGGCGTATGCGGGCGTGTGGCCCGGACGCGACGGGGCCTACGCCGACCGGATCAACTCGATGCCCAAGTACGTCGCGTCGCGAACGCTGGAGCGGGCGGACTGGGAGCACTCGACGGTCCTCAAGGGCGACCTGATCGAGGAGGTCGAGACGATCAAGGGGGAATCCGACGAGAGGCTCCTCATGCACGGCTTCGGGCCGGTGGCGCGAGCCCTTCTCCGGCACGGACTGCTCGACGAGCTGCACCTGTGGCTCCACCCGGTGCTCGCCGGCGTCGGCACCGTCGAGGACACGATCCTCACCGAGGGATTGAACGCCCGCCTCGAACTGGTCGGGACCGAGACGTTCGGATCGGGCGTCGTCGTCCTCTCGTACCGCGTCTAACGGACGATCGCGCACGCCGGGCCCCTCTCCGGCACGCGCGATCGCGCTCACCGGGCCGGTCGACCTCCTTTCGGCCTCCCGATGCGGCAGGATCGGATGAGGTCACACCATCCCCTCGGCGCCGGCGGCCCGTCTCCCGGCCCCGGCCCGACCGATACCCCTTGGAGCACTTTCATGACCATGTCGAACGACGAGCGGCTCAGCCGGCTGCGCGAGCGGATCTCCGGCGCGGTGCTGCGTCCCGACGACCAGGAGTACGACCCCGCTCGCGCCGTCTGGAACGCCATGGTCGACCGGCGTCCCGCGGCCATCGTCCGATGCGCGCGCCGCAGCGACGTCGCCGCCGCGGTCCGGTACGCCCGCGAGGCGGGCCTGGAGATCGGCGTCAAGTGCGGCGGGCACGGCATCGTCGGCCACGCGGTCCCCGAAGGCGGGCTCATGATCGACCTGACGCCGATGGGCGCGGTCGACGTCTCCCCCTCGCGCCGCCGCGCCTGGGTGCAGGGCGGCGCGCTGCTGGGCGCCCTCGACAGGGCGACCCTGCCGCGCGGCCTGGCGACCACCGCGGGGAACGTGTCGCACACCGGCGTCGGCGGCCTGACGCTCGGGGGCGGCATGGGCTGGCTGGCGCGCCTGCACGGGCTCTCCTGCGACAACGTCGAATCGTTCGAGCTGGTCACCGCCGAAGGAGAGACGGTGCGGGCCTCCGAAGAGGAGCACCCGGAGCTGTACTGGGGCCTGCGCGGCGGCGGCGGCAACTTCGGCGTGGTCACCGAGTTCGAGTTCCGGCTGCACCCGGTCGAAGCCGAGGCGGTGGTCGCCGACCTGTGGTTCCCGATCGACGACGCGTTGGAACCGCTTCGCGGCTGGCGGGACCTCCTCGCCGAGGCCCCGCGAGCGGCGACGCTGACCGCGGCGGTCGCCGACGTCGACGGCGAACCGCGGGCGGCGATCGGCTTCGTCTGGAGCGGCAGACGCCGCGACGCCTCCGAGCTCCTCGACGCGCTCCGCGCGCTCGGGACGCCCGTGGCCGAGCAGGTGACCGGTATGTCCTATTTGGACTTGCAGCGGATGGACGACAACGTCGAGGGCCACACGCACCGGCGCTACTGGAAGGGCCATTACTTCCGCGAGCTCACCGACGAGGCGCTCGAGGCGTTCGTGCGCCGAGGCACGCCGGACGGCCGGGGCGAGGCCCTCCCGAACGCGAGCCTCCAGGCGTACGGCGGCGCGATCGCGGAAGTGCCCGACGAGGCGACCGCGTTCAGCCACCGGGACGCCGTGGTCGAGTTCGTGGCCGCCGCGAGGTGGAGCGATCCGGCCGAGGACGAGGCCCGCCTCGCCGGCGCCCGCCGGTACGCCGCGTCGTTGGCGCCGTTCGCCAGCGGCGTCTATGTGAACACGCTGCAGGAGGACGAGGGCCGGGCGGGGATCGGGCGGGCGTATCCGGCCGAGAAGCTCGCCAGGCTCACCGCCCTGAAGGACCGGTGGGATCCCGACAACGTCTTCCACCTCAACCACAACATCGCGCCGACCCCGCGATGACTCGGGGCCGCGCGGCGCAGGGCAACGCGACTGCGGGAACCGGGCCCAGGGCCGTCCCGACCGTCCGCGCCGTTCCTCGAACGCCTCGCGGAGCGCGATCGTCACCGACCGGCGATGAATTCGTCCGGACCGCGTCGTCTTGATCGACGACATCCACATTCCCGCACAGGAGCACCATCATGAAGACACTCACCGCCGATCTGTTCATCTCGCTCGACGGCGTCGTCGACGAACCGCACGAATGGCATTTCCCGTACTTCAACGACGAGATGGGCGCGGCGGTCGGGGCGAGCCTCGACCGGGCCGACACGCTCCTCCTCGGCCGCCGCACCTACGACAGTTTCGCCGGCGCCTGGCCCGAGCGGGAGAAGGAGGGCGGGGAGGACGCCGAGTTCGCCGAGAAGCTCGGGGACATCCGCAAGGTCGTCGTCTCCGGGCAGCACCTCGAATTCTCCTGGCGCAATGCCGAGCAGCTCGAGGGCGACCTCGTCGAAGGCGTCACCGCGCTGAAGAACGGCCCCGGGGACGGCACGATCGCCGTGAGCGGTTCGATCTCGGTCGTCCGCAGGCTGCTGGAGGCGGGTCTGGTGGACGAGCTGCACCTGCTGGTGCACCCGATCGCGGTCCGCAAAGGCATGCGGCTGTTCGACGAGGGCGAGACGATCCCGCTGCGGCTGATCAAGTCCGAGACGTTCACGACCGGCGTGCTGCACCTCGTCTACGGACCTGCGCCGACCGCCGGCGAGGCGGGCTACGACGAGGCCAAGGCGCACCTGTCCCAGTCCTGAGACCATCCAGGCGGCTTCCTTGCGGAAGCCGCCTCAAGCGCGGCCGCCGTCGCCCCCGCGCGAACGGCGGCCGCGCCGTTCGGTACGAGAAGCATTGGAGGGCCGACCGTTGACCGATCCCCCGCAGTACCCCGTGTACCCCCATCCCCAGCACTACGCCTACCCCGCGCCGCACTACCAACCCCCGCGCAGGCCCGGAGTGACCACGGCCGCCGTCGTGCTCATGTGGATCCTCTTCGGACTCGGCATCCTCGGCGGGCTCATGCTCGCCGTCTCCATGACCGTGGGACGCGACCTGTTCGTCCAACTCGTCCCCGGGCTGGCGGACTGGATTCCGGTGCTGCTCGTGGTCTGGACGGTGCAGACGATCGTCTTCGCCGTCCTGCGCGCCCGGTTCGCGTTGGGGATCATGCGGCGCTCCGCCTCGGCTCGCCGGGGCGCTCTCGTCGTCGAAAGCATCAGCATCGGATTCCAGGCGGCCGCGCAAGCGGTGCTGTTCGCGGCGATGCTCCCGGTGCGAGAGGGCACGAACGTCACCTTCCAGTTCGACTGCACCGGGCTCGTCCTGTCGATCCTGGTCCTCTGCTTCCTCGGCACGGCGCGCTCGGCATGGTGGTGCGACCGCTGACACCGGCCGTGCGGCGGCCCCGGTTGCCGCGCACTTGCCATCCACTTGTCATGCATTGCGGCACTTGTCGGTTCGCGATTACGCTCCGTCGTGAGAAGTTCGTTCCAACCCTGCCGCCGCTTCCCTCAGGGCAGCGGCGGCTTGAGCACCGACGGAGCACCCATGATCGCGAAGACATTCCTCATCCGCGCGGGCGTCGCGGCCACGGCCGGCGCCTTGGCCACGCTGGGCTTCACCGCGGCCGCCTCGGCCTCCGAGACCGACGGCTGGTCCTGGCTGCAGGCCGACGCCTCGTCCGAGACCGACGGCTGGTCCTGGCTGCAGGCCGACGCCTCGTCCGAGACCGACGGCTGGTCCTGGCTGCAGGCCGACGAAACCGCGACCGACCCCGACGGCTGGTCCTGGTACTAGCCGGGTCCGCCATCGCGAACGGCCCGCGGCGGGACGACCACCCGCCGCGGGCCGTTCGCGTCCGGTTCGCGAATCCCGCGGAGCGGTGTCACCGCAGGTCGGCGAGGAGGCCGTCCAGGGCCCTGCGGAGGGCTGCCGCGTTGGGCGCGTCGAACCACGTGGTGCGGATGCGTTCGTTGCTGCCCCCGGGAGTCTCGTGGTCGGCGGCGAGCCGGTCCAGGGAGCGGGACTCGTCGCCGAGGGCGCGGCCCACGTCTTGAAAGAGCCCGCGGACATAGCGGTCGGCGACGTCGGAGGCGATGCCCTGATCGGCGGCCCAGGACGTGAGCGCGGCGAGGTAGGCGTAGTGGGTGGTCAACGTCCCCGTCAGCGCGGAGAGGACATCGAAGTCGGCCTCGTCGTCGAGCGGCTGCGCCCCGCCCAGCCGGTCGAAGAGCGCGTCCGCCACCGGATGGGACGGAAACGTCACGGTGACGGAGCGGCGTTCGCGCACGGAGGGCAGCGGAATGGCCCGGACCAGCGCGGCGTCGGTGGCCAGCGTCCGGCGGAGGTCCTCGTTGGCGACACCGGCCATCACGTTGACCACCGTCTTGCCGTCGTCCACGCTCAGTCCGGCGAGCGCTTCGCGCCGGTCCTGTGCGCGCACGGCGACGATCACCACTTCGGAGCGATCCACCACCTCCTGGTTGCCGGCGCAGACCTGCACGCCCTCGTAACGCGAGGACAGCTCCGCGGCCGTGCGGGCTCCCCGGGGGGAGAGGAACACCTCCGGCGCCTCGTCGACCCCCTCGCAGAGGCCCGTCACGATGGCGCGGCCGATCTCCCCCACTCCGATGATGCCTATGCGCTGCACGGTGTCTCCCTCCAGATCGGGTGGTGTGCGTGGCCGATATCGGTCACGACGTCGAGTCTGCAGCAGGCGGGTCCGAGTCGGGGCGCCCGGATCGCGGACGCCGGTATGGTCGATGGCTCGTGCTCCGCTCCGCCCTCGCGTTCGGCATGGCCGTTCCGGTCGTCTCGATCGTTTCACCGGCTTGGGCCGACAGCGAAGAGGGCACGGCTACGGCCGGTGCAGCCAGTCCGCCAGATCGCTCGGCACCGCGGCCTCCACGCGCGCCGCATATGCGGCCAGCTCCTCGGCGGTGAGCAACTCCGCCGCTGCGCCCGAGCCTCCTCGGCGGAAGAACGCGTCGCGGCTGCGCATGAGCCCCAACGGATCGGGAGCGACCGTTTCGGCCTTCGCCTTCATGTCCGCGAAGCCCGCGGCCTTCACCAGCTCGGGCCAGCGCGCCTCGGGCACCTCGATCCCGAGCCAGTCGGCGATCCGCCGCATCTCGCGGTCGAGATCGCTGGAGAGGTCCGCGTAGTGGACCAGCAGGAGGTTCGGTTCCGCTCGCCGCGCCCAGGCATCGCTCAGGTGCGCCATCACGCCCGGGAACATGTCAGGGGACTCTCGCGGGTCGTCGTCCGAAAGCGTCCACCTCGCCAGCCAATCGCGCGGCGCCGGTCGCTTCCCGGATTTGGAGGCGGGCACGGGTTCGCCGGTGAGCTCGGCGATGCGTTCCCGGATCAGGTTGGAGCCCTGGTGGTAGAGCGACACGGCGGCGTCGAGCGGGTGCCGGGCCACCACGATGTAGCGGGCGGACGGGTGGACCGGGATGCCGTCGAGCGGCGTGTGGGTCTTGATGAACCGGCGGTGCTCCTGCGCTTCGAGCTTGGCGAACACCGCTTCCTCAGGCTCGATCGTCCAGTCGAGCCACGGGGAGAGTTCCGGGAGCGGTGCCGGCAGGTCCGGGGTCTGAAAGACGAGGAGGGCGCAGATCATCTGCATCCAGGTGGTGCCGTGTTTGGAGCGGGTGTTGATGACGATGTCGTCGTCGCGCATCGGGAAGTCGAGCCAGCGGTGGCTGTCTTCCATCTCGGAGCGGTATCGGTGCGGTGCCACCGCAAGAGCGTAGACGCTTTGCGGCCGAGCCGTACAGGGCTCGGCACGGTGTTGCGGGTCAGCCGGTTCGTTCCCAGGCGGGGCTCGAGGTGGCGCCCTGGTCGGCTCCGGCGAGCGGACCGGGACGAGGCGCTGCCCGAAGATGCGCCCGATCGTGGAGGGCTGACGGTCCTCGCACCCGGCGAACGTCGGCGTCCTTGTCGAAGCCGCATGGACGGCAGCCGACGGCTCAGCTCGCTGCGGCCTCGAAGCGCAGGGTCTTCATGAGCGGGCCCAAGCCGGTCTTGAAGCGCGTCGCGCGCACGCGGTCGAGGCCGGATCGGCGGGTCAGCGCGTCGAAGGGCGCGCGCGGGAAGTCGTAGTCGACGAAGCGTCCGCCGCGGCGGAGGACGCGGGCGATCTCGGCGGCCCCCGCCTCCGGGTCGCCCCAGTGGTGGGAGCTGTAGGTGGAGACGACGAGGTCGAAGCGGCCGTCGTCTAGCGGCAGCGAGGCGACGTCGGCGGCATGGAGTTCCAGTCGGTCCCGCAAGTCGGCCAGGTTGCGTCTCGCGTGGTCGATCATGTCGGCGGAGAGGTCGACGCCGACGAACCGGAGATCGGGGCGCATCGGTCCGAGGGCCGCCAGCAGGATCCCGGGGCCGGTGCCGACGTCGAGCAGCGTGGCCCCCTGGGGCGCGGACGCCGCGACGTCCTTGGCGATCCGGCGATAGAGCGGCTTCATGAGCAGGCGGGCCATCCGGTCGTAACCGCGGCTGTGGCGGCCCTCGATGGCCTCGCCGTGCGAGTGTCCTCGCGGGTCGTGCGGCATGCGAACCTCCAACGGTTGTATCGTACAACTTTCTTCAGTCTACGATGTTCAGTTGCAGGGCGCAACCGACGGGGACGAGGGAGGGGCGATGGGATCCGACGCCGACCACTTGCACCATCTGCTCTTGGACCTCGTCCGCACCGCCGAGTTCACGCTGCTGGACGGGCTGCTCCCCGGCCGGGTGCTGTCGATGTCGCAGCTGTTCGCGATCCATGAGCTGGACCATCGCGCCGGCATGTCCCAACGCGAACTCGCCGAACGCCTCGGACTGGAGAAGAGCAGCGTCAGCCGCCTCGTCGCCGACCTCGAAGCCGCCGGCCTGCTGACCCGCCACCGCGATCCCGACAACCGGCGCGTCTACCGGCTCGCGATCACCGCCGAGGGCCGGCGGCTCCACCGCGACGCCGCGCGGGTGCTCCACGAGCGGTATGAGCGCTGGGCGTCGGCGATGACCCCCAGCGAACGCGAAGGCCTCACGGTCGGGCTCCCGGCGCTCCTGCGAGCCATGCGCGCCGACCGCCTCGACGACTGATCGCACACGCGAGGCCGTGCCGGGTCCGCTGCGCGAGCGCCCTGCGGAGGCCGCACGGGAACCGCGCGGTGGCGGAGCGGCGGGTGATCGCCGGGACGGGGTCAGGCCCATGCTCGCGTTCCCGCTGCCGCCCGGCGGCCCCGAGCGCTCGCGCTCGGGGCCGCCGGGGTTCACTTCGCGGGGAACAGCGCCGCGAACTTGTCCATGACCTGCTCTTGGCCCATTTTGGACTGTTCGAGCATCGGGCCCGGCTCGTAGTCGAACTCCTCGACCGTGACCTCGGTCCCGTCGTCGACCGCCTCGAAGGTGACGACATGGCGGACCGCTGACGGCACGCTCGGGGGCAGCCCCACCTGGGCGGGGTCGATCTCGGCGCCGGAACCGTCGGCGAAGCGCGAGACGAACTCGATGCGCCGGCGCTCGACGATGCGGGTGTACGTCCAGGTGTTGAACAGCTCCGGCCCGCCCTCCATGCTCATGCCGACGAGGGTCGTGCCGCCTTCGCGGAAGTCGACCCGGGGCGCACTGCCGACGAACCCCTGCGGGCCCCACCAGCGGCGGATCAGGTCGGCGTCGGTCCAGGCCTCCCAGGCCCGCTCGACCGGGGCGGCGACCACTCGGGAGACGGTGAAACTCGGCTCTGTCGCGGACATGCGATCGGTCCTCACCTCCGGCACCGGGCTCAGACCCGGCGCCCGCTCACGTCGTAGGCGATGTTCACGTTCTCGTCGGCGCCGGGGTTGGGCCGCCAGCCGCCGGAGAACGCCGTGCCGTCGGCGCTGAACCGCCCGGTGAACGTGGCGTCCATCGGTCCGTACGCGACGGTGATGGTCACGTCGTCGCCGTCGATCGCCCACGTGTAGGGCAGCGGCTGCGGTGACATGTTCGAGTAGACCTGCGAGGGGTAGCGCCCCGTCTCGGGGTCGTAGCCGACCAGCTCCAGGCTGTCGATCCGCACCATGCCCGCGAAGTCGAGCTCGACGTGCTGCTCCAGGAAGAACCCGCCCGGCAGCCAGCGGTAGGCGGCCCGGCCTTTGATGGTCGTCTCGTCCGATCCGAGCAGGCGGCCCTCCATCGCCCAGTCGCCGACGAACCGGTCCAGCAGCGCCAGCGCCGGGTCGGGGCCGAGCGGCATCGTCTGGTCGTTCTCACTCATGATGACTCCTTGATTCGAGTGTTCTCGCTGATGAGAACCATCGTGGCCGAATCGGCGAGGCGGAAGATCGGCCAGGTGGCCGATATCGCGCGCGGACGTGGCCGAGTGGCAGACTCGACCCATGGACGACTCCGCGGTCCCCCTCGAACTGACCAGCTTCGTCGGACGCGACGACGAGCTGCGGGCGATCGACGCCGCGCTCGCCTCGGCGCGCCTGGTGACGCTGGTCGGGCCCGGCGGCTGCGGCAAGACTCGCCTGGCGATCCGCGGGGCCCGCGCGGCGGCGGGCTTCGAAGGCGTCCACTGGGCCGATCTCAGCGCGATCGACGACCCGGCGGCCGTCGTCGAGTCGGTCGCGGCGGCCCTCGGCGTGCTGCGCACCGCCGACCGCGACGCCGTGGGCGTCGTCGCGGGGCAGGTGGCCGACCGGCGGCTGCTGCTGTGCCTCGACAACTGCGAGCACGTCCTCGCAGCCGCCGCCGATGTCGTGGGCGAGCTGCTCCGGAGGTGCCCGCGGTTGACGGTCCTGTGCACCAGCCGCGAAGCGCTCCGGGTGCCCGGCGAACTGGCGTGGCAGGTGCCGCCGATGCACCGGGCGGACGCCGTTCGGCTCTTCGCCGAGCGCGCCCGAGGACTCGGCACGGCGGCGACCGATCCGATCATCGCCACGGCCTGCGCCCGCATGGAGGGCATGCCCTTGGCGGTCGAGCTGGCCGCGGCATGGTCGGGGACGCTCTCGCCGCGGGAGATCCTGGACGGCCTCGACGACCGGTTCCGGCTGCTCATCCGCGGTCCGCACGGCGTGGCGGCGCGGCATCAGACGCTCGCGGCCTCGATGGCATGGAGCCACGGCCTGCTCGACGAGTCCGACCGCGGGCTCTTCGAGCGGCTGGGCGTGTTCCGCGGCGGCTTCACCGCCGCCGCGGCGCAGGCGCTGTGCGCCGACGAGGAGCCCGTCGCCGTCCTGGAGGGCCTGCGGCGCCTGGTCGAGAAGTCGCTCCTGACGGCCGACACGGGCGGCGCGGTCACCCGGTTCCGCATGCTCGAGACCGTCCGCGAATACGCCGAGCGGCGGCTCACGGCCGCGGGGACGATCGCGTCGGTGCGCGACCGGCACCTGGAGGCCTGCCTGGCGCTGACCGGGACGCTGCGGCCGCTGATCGACGCCGACAAGGACGCGTGGCGGGCGGGCGTCGCGGCCGAGTACGAGAACCTGCACGCGGCCGTCACGTGGGGTCTGTCGCGAGAGGACCCGTCTGCCGGGCGGCGCCTGGCCGCCGAACTGCCGTGGTTCTGGCACTCCGATCGGCGCGGCCGCGAGGGCCTGGAGCTGCTGCGCCGGGCCGTGGAGCTGGGGGCGGACGAGCCCACCCCGCTCCAGGCGCGGCTCCTCACCGGGCTGGCGCTGGTCGCCGACACCCACGGGCCGATCGCGGGCGACGTCGCGGCGCGGGCGTTCGCCGCGGCCGAAGCGGTCGACGAGCCGCGCGCGGCCTGCCTCGCGTTGACGCTGGCCGCGATCGACCGGCTCCACGACGATCTCGAAGCCGCCCGCGACATGGCGGCCGACGCCCGGGCGCGAGCCGGGCGGCTGGGCGACGGCTTCGTCCACGACAGCGCGACCGTCCTCATGGGCATCGTCTGTCACCTGCGCGACGACCACCGGCAGGCCGCCGTGCTGCTGGAGGACGGACTGCGCGGACTCGTGCCCCGGGGCGACAGGGAGGTCGCCTCCACGGCGTGCTGCCTCCTCGCGTTGAGCGTGGCCCACGGCGGCGACCTGCCCCGGGCGGCCGGCCTGGCCCGTGAGGCGCTGGCCTTGGCCGAGCCGCTCGCCGACTACCACCGCGTCGGCACGGCGCGCGTCGCGCTGACGCGGGTGGCGTTGTGGGCCGGGAGGATCGAGGAGGCCTGGGCCGCCGTCGATCCGATGCTGCGGATCGTCGAGGGCGTCGACCCGCCGCCGTTCATTCCCGGCCTCTTCGGCTGCGTCGGGGACCTGCACCGCAGCGTGGGCGACGCCGAGCAGGCCGTCCGCTGGTACGAGCGGGACCTGGCGAATCCGGGCGGGTTCCCCGAGCATCTGCTGGCTCCGCAGTCGCGGCTCGGGCTCGCCCGGGCGTTGCGGGAGCCGGCGGCGCCCGCCGCGGCCGAGCATGCCGCGCTGGCGATGCGCGCCGGCCGGGAGCTCGGCATGCCCGGGCTCGTCGCCGACGCGTTCGAGGTCGCGGGCCTCCTCGCGGACGACCCCAAGCGGGCCGAGGACGCCCATCACGAGGCGCTCGCGCTGCGCGCCGAGCACGGGCTGCGTCTCGGCTGCGTCAGCAGCCTCGAACACCTCGCCGCACTGGCCGAGGACGCGGGCGCGGCGGTGGAGGCCGCCAGGCTGCTCGGCGCGTGCGACCGGGCCCGAGCGGCGTTCGGCCTCCCGGCGCGCCGAGGGGAGGCGTCGCCCGAGAACGCGGCCCGGGAGGCGGGGCGGTCGATGACGCTCGAGGAGGCCGTGGCGTACGCGCGTCGAGCGCGCGGCACTCGGGCCCGGCCGGCGAGCGGATGGGCGAGCCTGACGCCGACCGAGGTCAGCGTGGTCGAACTCGCCATCACCGGCATGACCAATCCGGAGATCGCCGGCAGGCTGTTCATGAGCCGCGCGACGGTGAAGACCCACTTGTCCCACGCCTACGCGAAGCTCGGCATCGCCAACCGCACCCAACTGGGGCGCGTCAAACCCGGCTGAGCCCGACCGGCGTTCAGTCGAGGCCCAGTCGGAGGCGTTCGGCCTTGACAGCGCGGTCTTCCAGGGAGGTCGCCTCGTCGTCGAGGCGGTCGGGGTCGGCTTCGCTGGTGCGGGCGTAGTGGTCGAAGAGGAGTTCCTTGCCCTGCTGGACCTCGCGGATGCGCTCGTCGACGGAGTCCTTCGCGAGGAGGCGGTGGACCTGGACGCGCCGGGCCTGGCCCATGCGGTGGGCCCGGGCGATGGCCTGCTCTTCGGTGCTGGGCTTCCACTGCGGCTCGCAGAGGACGACGACCGAGGCGGCCTGGAGGTTCATGCCCACGCCCCCGGCCTCGATCTGGGCGAGGAGGACCGCCGGATCGGGCGTCCGGGCGAAGCGTTCGATCAGCTCGTGGCGGGCGCTCGGCGGGACCTGGCCGTCGATCCGGCCGGTGACCAGCGGCCCCAGTTTGCGGTCGACCGCTTCGAGGACTTCGAGGAAGTAGGTGAAGACCACGATCTTGTGGCCCTCCCCGACGGCCTCGTCGACGATCTCGGCGAGGCGCTCGAGCTTCTCGGATTCGGTGATCGCCGAGGCCGCGAGGCGCATGCCCATGACGTTCCCGGCCTTCACCTCGGAGCGGTAGCGGGCGGGGTCGGTGAGCTGCACCCAGTCCTCGACCTCGATGCGCTCGGGCAGCTCGTCGAGCACGTCTTCCTGGTTGCGACGCAGGTAGACCGGGGCGACGAGGCGGCGGAACACCTCCGCGCCGGCGATGGCGCCGCCCGCTTCGACGCGGTCGGCGAGGTCGGGGCGGAGGTAGGAGATGAGGCTGCGGAACTCCTCGACGCGGTTCTCCATGGGCGTGCCGGTGAGGTAGAGCGTGACGTGGGCGCGGTCGCCGAGCTCGGTGACGGCGGCCGAGCGCTTGGCCTGCGGGTTCTTGATGAAGTGCGCTTCGTCCACGATCAGCGCCGAGATCTCGGCACGGGGCGCGCGGTCGAGGAACTCGAGGCGGTGGAGGGTGTCGTAGGTGGTGACGGCGACGCCGCCCTCGCGCAGCCAGTCCTCCCCCGTCTCGTCGCGGGAGGGGCCGTGGAGGCTGAACGGCTGCAAGGTGGTGTGGCGGCGGATCTCGCTCATCCAGTTGGTGTGCACGCTCGCCGGGCAGACCACGAGGAAGTGGCGGCGGCCGGTGGACGCGAGGTGGCTGCAGACGGCCAGCGCCTGGACGGTCTTGCCGAGGCCCATCTCGTCGCCGAGGATCGCGCGGCGCTGGTGGAGGGCGTACTGGGCGCCGAAACGCTGGTATCGCCGCAGCGGGGTGCGCAGGCTCCGGTCGTCGAGCGGCAGCGATTCGATGCTGCGCCGCTGTTCGGGGTCGACGAAGTCGTCGAGGGCCTCGAAGTCGGCGACGTCGGCGCCGGAGATGGTCGCGAGCGCGGTCATGTAGTAGGCGGCGTCGGATTCGAATTCGCGCCACACCGCGTCGGCGTCGTACGCGTCGAGGTCGGCGCGGCGTTCGGCTTCGGCGATGGCGTCGACCAGCTCGCGGGCTTCGACGCCGTCGGCGATGGACTCGACGGTGATGAAGGCTCTCATGACGCGGGCGCGGCGTCGGCGGCCGGTCCAGAACATGCGCCACCGGCTGGTGGCGCGTTCGGCCGTGGGCAGGTGGGCGTCGAGGCCGTCGTCGTACCGGCTCAGGGGTTCGCGGATCGCGTCGACGGCGAGGCGGGTCGCGCGTTCGGCCACGAGCGCGGTGAGCAGGGAGGTCTCGGCGTCGGGGCGTTCCTCGGGGTCGAGTTCGATGCGGGTCGCGGCCGTGATCTCGTCGGTGAGGTTCGCGATCGCTCTGCGGACCTCCTGGACGGTGCGCTCGGCGACGCCGGGGATCGCCAGCAGGCGGCGGTCGGCGGCGGCGTCGAGATCGGCGACGGTCGCGTATCCGGCCTGTTCGAGGGCGGGGATGCCGGTGCCCGGTTTGGTGAGCTTGGCGAGGTCGGCGATCGGGATCGCGCCGAGCCGGGATCGAATCCGGCGGCCGGTGAGGTCGCGGGCCCGGCGTTCGACGGTCTTGCGGAGGCGTGCGGGCACGGTGAGCAGCGCGGCGCCGCGGCGGGAGACCTCGTGCGCGCGGGCGATGGTGTCCCGCGCGTAAGGGCCGATCTTCCGTTTCCCGACGTTCACGGGTTCGAGTGTCACGTGGGCGCTCGCCTCCTGACCGGTCGTAGGTGACCTCAGATTCCCGGGAATGCGGGTGTTCATGCAGATTTCGGCGACTTTCCCGCGCGGCGGCGCCGCGCGAGCGCTCAGTGCGGCTCGCCGGCCCGGCGTCCCAGGGCGGCGGTTCGCCGTGCGAGGTACCGCTGTTCGGGCATGCCGGCGGTGAGCCGGGCGGCCTGTCGGTCTTCACGGTGACCTCCAGGTCTGCTCGGGACCGGTGCGTCCGGGCCCTCGCCTGATACGGCGGAGGCGCACCAATCCTTTCTCCCTCGACCGGAGCATCGGGGCGCTCTTCTTCTCCGGGGGGCGCGGGGCCGCGTCGACGAGGCCGGGACGCATGGACATCGGCGGATACCATCGCCGAGGGCCGCCGCCCGCCACGGCCCCCGCGGGAACCGCTGCCGAGGAGGCCCGGATGGCAGAGCGAGTCGACGTCAGCCTGGTGATGGCGACCTGCGACAAACGCGACTACCTCGCGCTCACGCTCGAGTCGCTGCTCGCGCAGACGTATCGGCGGTTCGAGGTCGTGCTGTGCGACGACGGGACCGCAGGGGGCGTCGAGGACGTCGTCGCGCCCTTCAGGGACCGGCTCGATCTCACCGTGGTGGTGCAGGAGAACCGGGGCCGGGCCGCGGCCCGGAACGCCGCGCTCGCCCGCGTCTCGGGTGACCTGGTCGTCTTCATCGACGACGACCGCATGGCCGCGCCCGAGTTCGTCGCCGGGCACGTCGCGGCCGCGGGCGGCGGCGGCGTCATCGGCTGGAAGCGCCGGGCGCTGACCTTCTGGCGGCCGGGCGTGCTCCCGCTGAGCCGGGACGACCTCATGCGGCTGGTGATGCGGGTCGGCGGGCGCGACCGGCTCGCCGAGCCGATCCGCCTGCTCGAAGCCGGGGCGCTGGAGGCGGACCCGCACCAGGCGCTCGCCAGTGCGGACCTCGGCGACGAACGGGACAACCACGGCGCGATCATCGAGGCGTTCGGCCCCGCCCTGACCGGATTCCGCTTCGACTGGGCCCTGGCCACGACCGCGAACCTCGCCGTGCCGCGCGAGGCCGTCGAGAAGATCGGCGGGTTCGACGAGTCCTTCACCGGGTGGGGGCTGGAGGACACCGATCTCAGCTACCGGCTCGGGCGTCTCGGCGTGCGGTTCTCGTTGACCGCCGAGGCGGTCAACTACCACCAGATCCACCCGCTGGCCGATCCCGACCCGGCGGTGGCGCAACGGCTCATGCACGCGCAGCTGCTGCGGAACCTGGACCGCTTCTGCGCGCGCCACCGCTCGCTCGACGCCTACCTGTACCGACGCCGCTGGGAACACGCCATGACCTTGGCGGAGGCCGATCGGCTGCTGAAGCGCGTCGAGGCCGAACCGGATCCGCTGCTGCGCCGCGAGCTGGAAGCGCTCTACGCCGACCGCTGAACGGCCGGATCGGCGCGCTCCACGGACCGGTCGGCGCGAGGCTTCAGCGGGTCGTCTCGGCCCTGAGCCATTCGAGGTAGGCGGGATTGCCGGTGACGATCGGCGTCACGATGATCTCCGGGACGTCGTAGCCGTGCTCGGCCTTGATGTGGAACTCCAGATCCTGATAGGACGCGGCGGTGGTCTTGAAGACGACCTGCCACTCCTTCGCGGTCTCGAGCTCGCCCTCCCACCGGTAGGTGCTCGTGACCGGGCCGGTCACCTGGGCGCACGCGGCGAGCCGGGCCTCCACCGCGCTCGCCGCCAGCGCGGTCGCGGCCTCCTCGGTGCCGATGGTCGTGACCGCCTGGACGTACTCGAACTCCGTCATCCGCTCCCCCCAAGTCTCCGAGGGCGAGCCTATCGCGGGCGAGGTGCTCACTCGGTCAGGAGCGCAGGCGACTTCCCGAGTTCGGCCGGGGCGATCGCGGGCGTGCTCGCGGTCTCGGCCTCCACGGCGACCTGCTGCGTGAAGGCCCTGACCGCGTCGGTGTCCTCGCCCGCGCGCCACACCAGGCCGTAACGCACGGGCGGCGCGTCGACGACTTCGAGGTAGACGACGCCGGGCCGCGGCTGGTAGACGGCGGTGTGCGCGCCGGTCAGCAACGCGCCCCGGTCCCCCGCGACCAGCATCAGCGCCTCCTGCAGGCTGGTGACCGCCGGGCCGGAGCCGATCGGCCGGCCGCTCGGGGTGCGCGCGGGGGCTTGGAGATCGCGCCGGTAGTCCGGCATGTCGCCCTCTACGGACACCAGGTCGGTCGCGGACAGGTCCTCCATCGTCAGCCACGGCCGGGCCGCGAGCGGGTGGTGCGCGGCGACGGCGAGCACCCGCCCCTCGGTGAGCAGCGTCGGGCCCTTCGCCAGGTCGTCCTCGCGCACCGGCAGCTCCATGAACTGCACGTCGTAGTAGCGTTCGCGCACCTGGCCGAACGGATCGGTGAAGGACATCTCGCAGATCTCCACGGCCAGTTCCGGATACGCCTCGCGCAGCCGGTCGACCGCCCGCATCGCGATCTCCCCGGTGAGCGCCGCGGAGAAGCCCACGCGCAGCGTCCCGCTCAGGCCGCGCGCACTGGCGGCGGCGCGCGCGAACGCGTCCTCGATGGCGCGGTGGTGCGGCTCGACCTCCTCGCGGAAGCGCCGCCCCAGCTCGGTGAGCACGACGCGGCGGCTGGTCCGCTCGAACAGCGGCGCGCCGAGCCGGCGCTCCAGGCGCTGGATCAACTGGCTGACCCGCGCCCGCGAGAGCCGCATCCGCTCCGCCGTCCGGCCGAAGTGCAGCTCCTCGGCGAGGGTCAGGAAGCCCTCCAGCTCGTCGCGTTCCATCGGCGTCCTCCGCATCGGTAAGTCTGAGTAAATGAACGTTGCGCACTTCGCCGTTGTTCCCAGCGCGGCGCGGAACGACGATTGGCGGGCCCAGTGAAACCACCACTCGACAACGCCACCGAACAAGGAGTTCCCATGAAAGCCCGCGAATGGGGTGTGCTGCTCGTCCTTTCAGGAGCGATCTTCCTGGAAGGCATCGACATCGCCATGCTCAACATCGCCCTGCCCTCGATCCGCGAGGAGCTCGGCCTGGCCACCGGGTCGCTCCAGTGGGTCGTCAGCGCCTACGTCCTCGGCTACGGCGGCTTCATGCTCCTGGGCGGCCGCGCCGCCGACCTGCTGGGACGGCGCCGGGTGTTCCTGACCGCGCTCGTCGTGTTCCTGGTCTTCTCCGGCCTCGGCGGCTTCGCCCAGGACGGGGCGACGCTCATCGCGGCCCGGTTCGCGACCGGCCTCGCCGCGGCGTTCATGACCCCGGCGGGCCTCTCGATCATCACCACCACGTTCGAGGAGGGGCCCAAACGCGATCGCGCGCTGATGATCTACGGCGGCATCGGCGCGGGCGGCTTCACGCTCGGCCTGGTCATCGGCGGCCTCCTCACCGCCGTCGACTGGCGGCTGGTGTTCTTCATGCCGGTCGCGCTCACGCTGGTCCTCTTGATCGCGGCGATCGCCGTCATCCCGAAGTCGGCGCGTCCCGAACGGCGCGGACAGCGGTTCGACCTGCTCGGGAGCATCACGGTCACCGCCGCGGTGGTCCTGCTCGTGCTGGCCGTCGAACGCGCCTCCCACGTCGGCCCGGCCTGGACGATCGGCGCGGTCGCGCTGAGCCTCGCGTTCATCGGCGCCTTCATCGCCGTCGAGCGGCGCGCCGTCGACCCGCTGGTGCGACTCGGCATCTTCCGCTCGGGGCCGCTGGTGCGCGCCAACCTCATCGGCGTGCTGTTCATGGCCGGGTTCTTCGGCTTCCAGTTCCTGGTCGTGCTCTACCTCCAAGAACTGCGCGGCTGGTCGACCATCGAAGCGAGCCTCGCGATGCTCGTGCTCGGGATCGACGTGGCGCTGGCGCCGACGCTCACGCCGAAGCTGGCGCGGCGCTTCGGCAACGTCCCGGTGCTCCTGGCCGGGCTCGGGTTCGCCGCGCTGTCGTTCGCGCTGTTCCTGCCGGCCGGGACCGGCACGTCCTACGTGGCGATGCTGCCCAGCCTCGTCTCGATGGGCCTGGCGTTCACGCTCGCCTACGGTCCGCTGACCATCATCGCCACCAACGGGATCGACGAGTCGGAGCAGGGCCTGGCCGGCGGGCTGCTCTACACGTCGTTCCAGTTCGGGGCCGCGCTCGGCCTCGCGGCGGTCGCCGCCGTCAACGTGGCCGCCACGAGCGGCGACTCGCCGCAGGCGCTGCTCGACGGCTACCGGGCCGCGCTCCTGGTGCCGCTCGGCGCGGCCGTCCTCGCCGTCGTCATCGGCGCGTTGAACCTGGGCCGCAAACGGGTCGAGGTCGGTGAGGAACCGGTGGTCGAGCGGGTCCCCGCTTCGGCCTGAGGGCCGGGTCGCCGCCGACCGAACGATCGGATGACGCCGCCTCCGGTGCCATGGCACCGGAGGCGGCGGGTTCATGCGGCCACGAGGCGGTCGCGGCGTGCGCGCGGCGCGGCAGCGCAGTCGCCGCATTCATGCGAGCCGTCCACGCCGGAGTGGACCCGCCAGCCCTCGGCCTCGGCGGCGTCGCACAGCACCGGCCAGCTGTAGAACGAATCGTCCTCGCACTGGAACCGCGCGCCGCACTGGTCGCAGTACAGCTCGTAGTCGGGGATGCCGTTGATGGAGAAATAGACCTGTCCGCTCATGGTGGGTGCTCCAAGCGGGCCGCCCGGCGCGCTCGGTGGCGCGCCGGCGCGGCGGTGATCGGGGTTCGCCGCGGTCGCGGCGGATTACTGTTCGATGGCCTGCTTGCCGGCGCTGACCACGACCTTGCGCGGCTTCGCCTCTTCGGCCATCGGGATCTTCAGCCTGAGCACACCGTCCCGGTAGACCGCCTCGACGTTCTCGGTGTCGAGCGCGTCGCTGAGGAAGATCTGCCGCGTGAACGTGCCCGTCGGGCGCTCGGCGTGGATGATCTCCCGGTCGCCGGTCTCGACCGTGCGGCGCTCGGCCCTCACCGTGAGGACGTTCCGTTCGACTTCGAGGTCGATGTCGGTCTCCTTCACGCCGGGAAGGTCGAGTTCGACCGTGAAGCTGTGGCCCTCCTTCCATGCGTCCATCGGCATGTGGAGCTGTCCATCGGTACGTCCGAGCATCTGCTGAGCGAGACGGTCGAGCTCGCGGAACGGGTCCGTGCGCATCAGCATTGCCAGTCACCTCCTGCGTAGGTGTCAGTTACGGTTGGATACGAGAAAATATATAACACCGGATTGAGGTTTTGTCCACCCTCTCGAAGGAGATAAACTGACGGCATGTCTTCCCGTCGACTTGGAGGAACATTGGAGCACCAGCCGCAGCATCTCGCCCGGCCCTCGTCCGACCAGGCCGTCTACGGCATCTCGGTGGCGGCCGAGCTGCTGAACGTCGCGCCGCAGACCCTGCGCGTCTACGAGGCCCGGGGCCTGGTCGAGCCGAGCCGCACGTCCGGCGGCACCCGCCGGTACAGCGACGACGACCTCGACCGCGTCAGACGCATCGGCGAACTCTTGGCCGCCGGGCTCAACCTGGCGGGGGTCAAGCTGGTCCTGGAGATGGAGCTGGAGACGCGGCGGCTGCGCGCGGAGCTCGAGGAGGCCCACGCGCGCCTGGAGAGGGAACGGTCGAGTTCGACTCGGTCGTCGTGAAGGAGCCCCTCGTCATCCGGTGCCGGGCGGCATTCGGGCGGAAGCTCGTCGCCGTAGTTCTGCTGGGCTGCATGTCCATTGCCGTGCCGGTCCGGCGAGCGGTCGAGACCCTGGAACGGCGCTGGCGAACGGCCTGGGCGCAAAGGCCGGAGTGAGCGGGTGGACGGGCTACGAGCAGGCAGCGACAAAGGCGAGTGAGGAATCCAGGCTGGTCCTCGGCCGCCTGGTGGAGGGTTGTCAAGGTTCGAGCGGCGGCGACAACGGGGTGGGTAATGGTCGGGGTGAGTGCTCGGCTGCGGGGTGCGGCGATGGTTGAGGTTCAAGCGGGCGGCGACAACGAGGCAGGCGGAGTGTCAGGGCGGTAGTGCGGCTGTCGGGTCGTGGGAATGGGCCGCGGGGGCGGGCTGCGGCCGGTTTCCGTTGGGGCCCTGTGAGGCCGTGATGGAACGTGAAAGTCTTCGCATCTTGTGGGTGATGCGGTCGAGTGTGGGGTCGAGGATAATTGAGGTACGTACAAGGATACGGAATTCGTGTAAGCGGAGCAGAGTCCGGTGGTAAGCAGACTACGACATAAGCCTCTGGCCGGATACTCCTTCGCAGCGCCGATGCCGAGATGACCACGCCTCCACGCGGTGGCCCCACTCGCCTCGTTTCCGCCCCGGTACCACCGTCTCCGTAGAAGCGCCCCCGTAGGGCATGAGCGAGGAGACGCACCCGGTGGGCAGAGGCCAGGCCGGAACCAGCCGGCCCCGCCAGGCCGGGAACACCGGGCGTCAACACCACGACGCACGATGACGACCGCAGGCGAAAGGAGCTGCCCCACACCGAATAGCGGCCGGAGGCTGGAGACCCACGGCTGAAACCGCAGGGTGCAAGCTAAAGACCGACGACCGGATGCAAGCCGAAGAGCGAAGGCACAGACCGCCATTGCAGGCGGGAGGCCGACGACCGGCTGCGGCTGGGCACGGATGGCTGAGACCCCAGGTTACAGGTGGGGATGGAAGGCCAGGACCGCTGGTTGCAGCGGGAGTTCGAAGGCCGGGACCACCGGGCGCAGGCTGACGGCAGCCACCGCACCTGACACGGGACACGGGACACGGGAAGGAGGTGCCAAGAACGATGGACACGACGAACTCGACCATGCCCTGCCCCTCCCCCTGCCCTCGCGTGCGCACCCGCGAAGCCGGGCGAGCGGCAGACGTCACCGACACCGCAGCTGCCACCTCTACCGGCAGCGGCAGCGGCAGCGGCAGCGGCAGCGGCCGAGCCTCCTCGGCACGGGTCCGGTCCGACCACCGTCAACCGGCTGCCACCCAACCGCAAACCGAGCGGCACTCCGGCCGCAGGCCCCGGATCAGGCAGCTGCCTCATCACCGTGGTCAGGCTATGGACCCTGCCCCAAACCGGCTCGGCCCCGGCCACACACCCTCGGCAATACTCCAGCCTCACCGTCGCTGCCAGGTTGCAGCCCGTCCGAATACCGGCCGACCCCGGCAACGCACCCCCTGCCACACACCTGCCTCGCCGTCGCTGCAGGCCTGCACCCCGCCCGACACCGGACCCGGCCGCGGCCACACACCCTCGGCGACACTCCACCAACCTCATCATCGCTGCCGGGTTGACCCTCACCCAAAACCGGGCCAGGCCACGGCCGCGCACCCCGAGTCGACCACCGGTCTCGCCGTCGCTGCCAGGTTGAAGCCCGCCCGAACACCAGTCTGACCTCGGCCGCTCATCCTGGGTCGACCACCTGCCTAGCCGTCGCTGATGGTTTGCAGGCCAACCGAATCAAGCCCGGCCCTGGCTCCGGCCAAGCAACCGCCGTGCTGTCCCTGCCGGGTGGGGCCGCGCCGGTCGGCCCGGCCCCGGCTACAGACACTGAGTCAGGCAGCGGCCTCCCCGTCGTTGCCAGGTTGCAGCACAACCGATCCCGGCCTGGCCCCAGCCCCCGGGGCCCGGGACCCGGGACCCGAAACACTTTGCCGTCGCTGATGTATTGCAGCCCAGTCGAACCGACCTCGAATCCTGCCTCCTCTCACATGGTCGGCAGGAAGACTCGCATCGCAGTGGAGCCTCGTTGCGCCCAGCGGTGGTATGGGATCAGGCGAACCGGTGCCGGAGTGATCGGTTCACCGACCGATCGGGTCGAGCGGTACGGGAGCGGACCGCCTTCCGGCGCGGGAGGCATCGCGGTCGCTTGGAGCACGGCGCCGTCTCCTTCCGTGCGCGGCGGATGCGTCGCGTCCACACGGAGGGACTCCAGCGGCCACGGCAGATCGATCGATTCGGCGCACAGCACAAGGGGGCCGCGCTCGACCGCGACGCAGCCGCGCACGGCGTCGATCCGCTCATCAGGCCAGGTGAACCTCGGTTCGACCGGGAGGTGCAGCTCGATGGTCGCGCCGACGTGCAGCGGCCCCCGTGCTTCCGCCCAGCCGGGCGCGGCCTCGCGGCGGCCTGTCGCGTCGGCGATCGCGGCGCCTTCGGCCCAGTGCGGAACCCGCAGCCGCAGCTCAGCCGGGCCCTCGGGAGCGGCCACCACTTCGATGCGGACCGCGCCCTCATGCGGATATGCCGTGTCGATCCGGAGGGTCAGGTCGCCGGAGTCGAGCCTGACGGTGAGATCGCCGGAGGCGTACTGCAGCAGCGAGACCGCGTCGCCGTCCACGGCGGCCGCGTACGCCTGCCAGCTCGCGAGGGTCCTGGCGAGGTTGGTCGGGCAGCAGGAGACGTCGAACCACGGGGCGCGCACGCCGCCTTCGGCGCGGGGGTTGACCTCGTCGGGGCGCACGTCCGCCGCCGCGCTGCGCTGCTGAAGCGGATTGGCGTAGAAGAAGGCGCGGCCGTCCTCGCTCGGAGAGGCGGCGATGACGTTGTAGAAGGTGCGCTCCATCAGGTCCGCGTACCGCACGTCGCCGGTGGCGAGGTAGAGCCGCCAGGAGACCATGACGGAGGCGATCCCGGCGCACGTCTCGCAGTAGGCGCGGTCCGGCGGCAGCTCCCAGTCCTCGCCGAAGCCCTCGTCCTGGTGCCTTGAGCCCATGCCGCCGGTGAGGTAGGTGCGGCGCTCGACGCTGCGGGTCCACTGGCGCTCCACCGCAGCGAGGAGATCCGCGTCGTCGGTGTCCACGGCGACGTCGATCGCCCCGGCCGCCAAGTACAGGGCCCGCACGGCGTGGCCGCGCCAGGCGTCCGCCTCCCGGATCGGCATGTCGTCCTGGAAGTAGGAGGCGTCGAGCAGCGCGATCGGCTTCAGGGTGCCCCTGCCGCGGCGTTCGAGGAACAGGCGGGCCTGCTCGGTGTAGCGGGGCTCGTTCAGTGCGCGGCCGAGTTCCGCCAGGCCCACCTCGATCTCCGGGTGGCCGCAGATGCCGTCCCGGCCGTCCTCGCCGAATTCCCGGCACACGTGGTCGGCCGCCCGGCGGGCGACCTCCACGAGCTTGTCCTCGCCCGCGGTCCGCACCCGGGCCACGGCCGCCTGGAGCAGGTGGCCGGTGCAGTACAGCTCGTGGCCCGCGGAGAGGTCGCTGTATCGATCCGCTTGGCCCGCATGGCCGTAGCAGGTGTTCACGTAGCCGTCGTCGTCCTGGGCCGCGGCCACCCGTTCGGTCAGGGACGCCAGGGTCTCGTCGGCCCAGGCGGCGCCGGTCCGCCCGTGCTCCCAGGCGAGGGCCTCCATGAGCTTGTAGACCTCCGAGTCGGAGAACTGCCAGCCGGGCCGCGGCCCGGCCGTGGCGCCCTCGGCGACGCGGTCGAAGTTGGCGATCCAGCCGAGCCGTTCCATCCACTCCAGACAGTGCTGGAGGGTGGCGGCGCTGTTGCGGGCCTGGAGCCCGCCCCAGAATCCGCCGTGGAGCCGGAACTCGTCGATGCCGAGGCCCCGCAGGCGGCCGGGGGGATCGACGGGGCCGTGGATGTGGTCTCGCACTGGTTCAGTCCTTCACGGCCCCGGCGGTCACGCCGGCGGCCACATAGCGTTGGGCGACGACCAGGAGGATCGCCGCGGGGAGCGACGCCACCACGGCGGTCGCCATGATCGCGTTCCACTGGGTGGTGTTGTTGCCGATGTACTGGTAGATCCCTAGCGTGATCGGCACGAACTCGCCTGAGCGGTTGAGGGTCGAGGCGAAGATGAAGTCCGACCAGGCCCACAGGAACGCGAACAGCGCCACGGTGAGCGTGGAGTTGCGGCTGACGGGCAGCACGATCTTGGTGAACGTGCGCCAGGCGCCCGCGCCGTCGATGTGGGCGGCCTGCATGAGCTCGCGCGGGATGCCCGCCATGAACGTCGTGTAGAGCAGGACGCCGAACGGGACGGCGATCGTGGAGTCCGCGATGATGAGGCCCCACACCGTGTTGAGCATGCCGAGGCGCACGTAGATCGCGTAGAAGCCCATGGCCATCACGACCGCGGGGATCATCTGCGCCACCAGGAGCAGGAAGTTCAGCGCCCGGCCGCCGCGCAGGTTCAGGATCGCGAGCGCGTACCCGGCCGGGGCGGCGACGACCACCGTGAGGAGGACGCAGCCCGCGCCCACCACGAGACTGGTGCCGAGGGACGGGAGCTGCTGCGACAGCGCCGATTCGAAGCCTTCGAGCGTCGGGTGCACGGGGAACCACTGGGTCTTGCGCAGTTCCCCTGTGGGCGTGAGGGAGACGTTCACCATCCAGTAGACGGGGAACAGCATGATCGCGGTGAGCACGACGCCGAGGATCGTCTTCCACCAGGGCCGGGCGGTCATGAGCGGCCCCCGATCCGCTGGACGCGCAGGTGGACGAAGCCGAAGACGAGCGCGATGACGATGAGCAGGTTGCCGATCGCCGCCGCGGGCGAGAAGTCGGGCTGGCCGGTGCCGAAGGCCTCCCGGTAGGACCACACCGCGAGGGTGAGCGAGGCGTTCCCGGGGCCGCCGGTGGTCATGATCCAGATGACGTCCACCACCTTGAGCGTGTAGATGAATCCGAGGAGCAGCGTGATGGCCGAGACCGGGCGCAGCAGCGGGAGCGTGATGTGCCAGAACTGGGCGCGGGCCGACGCGCCGTCGAGGGACGCGGCCTCGTAGAGCTCCGGCGGGACCTGTTGGAGCCCGGCGTAGAGGATCACCAGGTTGAACGGGATGCCGAGCCAGATGTTCGCGATGATGACGGCGATGAGCGCGGTGTCCGGCGAGGTGAGCCAGTTGATCTGCTCGCCGCCGAACGCCTCGATCACCGAGTTGACGATCCCGTTCTCGCTGTTGAGCATCCACGCCCATGTGGAGGAGGAGACGATGAGCGGCAGCAGCCACGGCACGAGGAACAGGGCGCGCAGGACGCCCGAGAGCCGGAAGTTGCCGCGGAAGAACACCGCCAGCGCCAGGCCGATCGAGTACTGGAAGACGATCGAGACGACGGTGAACAGCGCGGTGTTGACGACGGCGGTGCCGAAGGAGCCGGAGCCGAACACCTCGGCGTATTTGCTGAACCCGGCGAACTCCGGGTCCCCCTGCACGAAGGCCCGCACCGTGTAGTCGTGGACGCTCAGCTCGACGTTGCGCCACAGCGGGTAGGCGTAGAACACGAGCAGGTAGGCGATGAGCGGCGCGGCGAATCCGAAGGCGGTCCATTGCCGCGCGGTGCCCCGCGGTTGGCGGCGGCGCGCGCCCGGGGCGGGTGCGGCGGGCCCGGGGCCCGCCGCACTGCCGTGGGACGCACGTCCGGTCGTGTCGACCGAGGTCGTGGTCATGGGTTTCCTGCTCCTGATCAGCCGGTCTCGGCGGCCGCGTCCGTCTGGGCCTGCGCGAGGGCGTCGGCCGGCGTGGCCGAGCCCGAGAGCGCGTTCTGCACCGCGGTCCACAGCGCCTCGGAGATCACCGGGTAGTCGGTGCCGAGGTTGTCGCTGGTGCGGCCCTTGGCTTCGCGGACGGCGTCGACCCACGGCTGGAGTTCGGGCCGCGCTTCGAGCAGCGCGTTCTGGCCGTCGGTCGTCGGCGGGATGTAGTAGGCGAAGGTGGTGGCGGTCTCGACGAAGCCCTCGGGCGTGGTCATGCATTCGGCGATCTGGCGGGTGACGTCGTAGCGTTCGGTGTCGGCCTGCACGGGCGCGATGATGAACTCGCCGCCGGTGGGGGCGGGCGCGGCGCCGCCGTCGCGGGCCGGGAGCGGGATGACGCCGGTGGCGAATCCGGCTTCGGCGGCGCTGTTGACCTGCCAGGTGCCGTTGACGGCGAAGGCGTACTCGCCGGTGAGGAACTCTTCCCAGGTGGTGTTCTGGGAGTTGGTGATCACCGAGTCGGGCGCGTAGCCCGCGTCGAGCCAGCCGGTCCACAGTTCCAGGGCCGCGACGGCTTCGGGCGAGTCGAGCTGGCGCAGGTCGGCGCCGGCGCCCCAGAACCAGGGCAGGAACTGGAACGAGCCCTCTTCGGTGCCGATGCCGGCGAAGGTGATGCCCTTGGCGCCGTTATCGGTAACTTGGGCGAGCGCGTTCGTCAGGGAGTCCCAGTCGGTGACGGAGGCCGGGTCCACGCCGGCGGCGGCGAGCACGTCCGCGTTGTAGTAGAGCGCGAGCGTGTTGGCGCCGATCGGGATGCCGTAGGTCTGGTCGTCCACGACCCCGGCGGCGAGGAGGTTCTCGTCGACGCCGGAGACGTCGAGCTCGAGTTCGTCCATCGTGGTCAGCATGCCGGTCTCCGCGAGGGTGGACACGGCCGGGTTGTCGAGCAGGATGATGTCGGGGCTGGTGCCCTCCTGGGCCGCGAGCAGCGCCTGGTTCGTGAGCGCGGTGGTGTCGGAGGCGGTGCGCTCGATGGTCACGCCGGCCTCTTCGCCGCAGGCGGCAACGCGGGCGGCCCACTCGGAGTCGTCGGCGTGCTGGGGGTACGGGTCCCACCAGGTGTACGTGTCGGCGTCCCGGTCGTCGCCGCCTCCGCCGGAGCAGGCGGCGGCGAACGCCAGTGCGGCGCAGGCCAGGCCGGCCGCGGCGGACCGGGCGAGGGGAATCGGATGCTTCATGGGTGGTTCCTCCTTGAACGGATCCGGTCGGCGACTTCGCCGGCCGGCTTTGAGGGATGGGTCCTTGCCGGGTGGGCGGCGCTCGCTCAGGGCTCGCGAGCGTCGCCGAGCGGTGGGGCGGTGCTGCCGCGGTCGACGAGTTCGGGGGCGACGAAGCGGACGACGTAGGGGTCGTTCTCGGGGACCTGGCCTTCGATGCGGCGCACGAGCTGGCGCACGGCCATGCGCCCCAGCCGGTCCGGGGCGCTCTCGATCGAGGAGTAGGGCAGCGAGAAGGTGCGGGCGAACTCGTCGGAGTAGCGGCCGACGACCGAGAGGTCGCCGGGCGCGGTGAGGTGCCGCTCGTGCAGCACGGTGGGGAGGGCCGCCGCGGCGGCCTCGTTGTTGAGCAGCAGGCCGGTGGCGTTCGGGTGGGCGTCGAGGAAGGCGTGCAGGTCGCGGCCGATCTGCGGCTGGGACGAGGAGCCGTACCGGGTGTGGAGGACGACGCCGTTCACGGCGGCCGCCTCCACGGCCGCGTTCTGGAGCCGCCAGACGTACGCGCCGCCGCGTTCGATGACGTGCTCGGGCTGGGAGACGAGGATGAGCTCGCGGTGGCCGAGCCGGGCGAGGTGCTCGACCATGACGCGGCCGGCCTCCTCGAAGTCGAGGTCGAACACGTCGACGCCGGTGCAGTCGCCGGGGAAGCCGACGAGGGCGCCGGGCTGCGCGGCGTCGCGCAGGACCGGGAGGCGGTCGTCCTGCTCGGCGACGTTGAGCAGGACGACGCCGTCGACCATGCGGGAGTCGGTGATGCGCTTGAGCGCGCCGCGGCCGTCGGCGTCGGAGCTGAGCAGGATGTCGTAGCCGAGGTCGCGGGCGGTGTCGGTGACGCCCTGGATGTACTGGAGCATCGCGGGGGCGAACTCGTCGGGCAGGAACTGGGCGAGGAGCCCGATCACGTTGGAGCGGGAGGTCGCCAGCGCGCGGGCTCCGGCGTTGGGGGTGTAGCCCAGTTCCATGGCCGCCTGGCGCACCCGGGCGCGGACCTCGTCCGAGACGGCCCGCTTGCCGGTGAGGGCGTACGAGGCGGTCGAGCGGGCTACGCCCGCGGCACGGGCGACGTCCCCGATGGTGGCCATGAGTTCCTCCTCCGTTCGACGCGCAGTGTTGCGAGCAAAGTGTCGAACCGGTTCGGAGCTTAACCCCGTGACGCGTCTGACGCAAGTCGCTCCTGAGAAGGTTTTTCGAGTATATGAGTCTGTTATATCGAAGAACTTGCATCGAACGCGGTTCGAAACTAGCGTCAGTCCGGTATAGACCCGTCGAACCGGTTCGACCCTCAACGAGGAGAAACCATGCTTCCACTGCGCAGATTTCCAAGTCTCACCCGGGCGGTGACACGGCTGAGCGTCGTCGCGCTCGCGCTCGGCGCCGTCATCGCCGGGGCCGCCGCCCCCGCGAACGCCGCGGGCCTCACCCTGACCGTGGACGTCGGCGACGTCGTCCGCCCCGCCACGCAGGTCGCCTCGGGCGGCCTCTACGGCGTCGGCTCCGATTCCCAGCCGACGACCGCGATGCTCCTGCCGCTCAACCCGACGAGCTTCACGCAGCCCGCGCCGGGGACGACCCACCTGGGCAACGGCGCGACCGAGCCGTGCTGCGACTCGCTCCACGTCGGCGACAACCTCATCCGCTCGGGCGCGCAGCAGTTCATCCGCATGCCGGACATCTACCCGTCGTTCCCCTACGTCTGGCGCGGCTGGGCCGACTGGGAGTCGAAGGTCCGCACCATGGTCAACGCGCGCCTCGCCGAGACCGACATGACCAACATCCACGGCTGGGAGCTGTGGAACGAGCCGGACTGGACCTGGAACACGAGCCAGGCCGGCTCGTTCAACGCGGGCTGGGAGCGCACGTACAAGCTCGTGGACTCGCTCGACCCCGTGACGCCGATCGTGGGCCCGAGCTGGTCGTACTACGACCATGACCTGATGCTGTCGTTCATGACGCACGCCAGGAACACGAACACCGTCCCCGACGTGATGGTCTGGCACGAGCTGACCGACATGGACTGGAACAACTTCGACGACCACGTGGCCGACTACCGCGCGATCGAGCGCCAGTTGGGCATCTCGCCGCGGCCGATCGCGATCAACGAGTACAACAGCCTGAACCAGATGGACATCCCCAGCGTCGCGCTGCACTGGATGGCCGTGTTCGAGCGCCACGGCGCCCGCGAGGCGCACCGCGCCTACTGGTTCGAGGCCGGGACCTTCGACGGCCTGTTCACGCTGCAGAACCAGCCGACCGCCTCGTACTGGCTGTACCGCTGGTACGGCGCGATGACCGGGAACATCGTCGAGACCACCCCCGACTCGTGGCTCGACGGCGTGGCCTCGTACGACTCGAGCAGGAAGATCGTGAACACGGTCTTCGGCGGCGACTACGGGAACAACACGGTCCGGGTCACCGGCCTGGGCTCGTTCGGCTCGCAGGTGCGGGTCCAGCTCCTCTCGACGCCGGGCTCGGGACGCCACACCGCGGTCACGGCGCCGACGACGATCTCGACCACGACGATGACCGTCTCGAACGGCGCGATCTCGGTGCCGGTGAACAACATGGACGCCGAGGCGGCATACCAGCTGGTCGTGACGCCCGTGAACGGTCCGACGACCTCGTGGCAGCAGGTGTACGAGGCCGAGAACAACACCGTCGTGAACGCCGAGACGTTCGGCTCGGGCAACGCGTCGAACGGTTTCTACGTGGGCCGGATCGACAACGACACGGACATGCGCTCGGACTCCTTCGTGGACTTCACCGTGAACGTGCCGCTGGCCCGCGCGTACACGATGACCATCAGGTACGCCAACGGCACCGGCGCGACCTCGACGCATGGGCTGGCCTACAACGGCAGCGCATGGTCCACCGTGTCCTATCCCCCGACGTCGGGTTGGGGCCAGTTCTCCACGGTGCAGGTCACGGTGAACCTGAAGGCGGGTTATAACGTGATCCGCCTGGCGAAGGGCTCGCCGCATTTCAGCGGCGGCACCGGTTACGCCGAGCTGGACAACATCACGCTGGCCTAGACGCGAGTCCGCGAAGCGCCGGGTCCGCCGTCGCGGGCCCGGCGCTTCGCGCGCCGGTCGCCGTCCCGCCGCCGGCGAACCCGGCTCGGTCTCCGGCCCGGTCCTGAACGGGGTCGAGGTCTCTGCGACGCGTTAGGCGAGGTCGCCGAGGAGGTCGGTCGGTTCGCCGTCCAGGGCGAGGGCGTCGAGGACCGTGAGGAGTCGGCGCTCCTCGTAGCCGAAGTGCGTCTCCATCACCGCGCCGATGCCGTCGAGGTGGCGGTGGAGGTCCTCCGGGTCGGCGTCGGCGTCCATGTCCGCGCTGAGCCCGCCGATCAGGTGCTCGAGCATGTTGTGGTCGCTCATGAGGTTGGCGATCACGGGTTCGAGTTCGGGGTGTTCGGCGACGATCTGCGGGAACAGGCCGCCGTCCTCGCTGCGGTGGTGGCCGCTGAGCGCGGAGCAGAATCCGCGGCAGAAGAGGAGCAGGTCCTGCCCGGCCTCGTCGGCGAACTCGCCGTCGATCGAGCGGCGGGCCAGATCGAGCGCCTGGCGGAGGCGCTGGTGGACACTGCGAAGTTGGGTGCTGAACGCGACCAGGCGGTCGGTGTCGGAACTGATCGGGGAACTCCTTCGGTCACGGCCCCCGCCCGCGGGCGGGACGCCGCCCCGGATTTTACGCTCGCGGCCGCGTGCGGCCTATGAACCGGGCCACGGACGCCTCTCGGACCGCCGACGCGTCGAGGGCGTCCCCTCGCCGGCCCGGGCCGGCGAGGGGACGCCTCGCTCACTTCGCTTCCGCGCCTTCGTGGTGCGGATGGCGGCGTTCCAGGGCCGCGCCCTCCACGTCCACGTCCGGGAGGATCCGGTCGAGCCACTTCGGGAACCACCAGGCCTTGTCGCCGACGAGGTGCATCAGCGCCGGGATGATGAGCATCCGCACCAGGAACGCGTCCACGAGCACGCCGAAGGCGAGCGCGAACCCGATGGGCCGGATCATCGTCGAGTGGGAGAACACGAAGCCGCCGAAGACGGCGATCATGATGATCGCGGCGGCCGTGACCACCGAGCGGCCGGCGCGCACGCCGTGGACGACGGCCAGGCGGGCCGGGACGCCGTGCGCGTACGCCTCGCGCATCCCCGAGCCGATGAACAGCATGTAGTCCATCGCGAGTCCGAACAGGATGCCGACGAGCAGGGTCGGCAGGAAGTTCAGGATCGGCCCGGGCGATTCGACGCCGAAGACGTCGCCCAGCCAGCCCCACTGGTAGATCGCGACGACCCCGCCGAGGGCCGCGAAGTAGCTGAGGATGAAGCCCAGCGTCGCCAGCACCGGCACGAGGATCGAGCGGAACACCAGGATCAGGATGATCAGCGACAGCCCCACGACGACGGCGAGGTAGACCGGCAGCGCGTCGGCGAGGATCTCGGAGATGTCGATGTTGCCGCTGGCCGAGCCCGCGACGCCGATCGACTCGACGCCGTCCACGGACAGGTCCCGCAGCGCGTGCACGAGTTCCTGAGTGGACTCGCTGGTGGGCCCGTGCTCGGGGATCACCTGGAAGGCCATGGTGGTGCGGTCCTCGGAGACGCCGATGGGGGCCACGGCGACCACGTCCTCTTCGGCGGCCACGGCCTCGGTCACGGCGACCTGGGCGGCGAGCGAGCCGGCCTCGTCGGGGCTCTCGGGGAGGTCGGCGACGACGAGCAGCGAACCGTTCTGGCCCTCGCCGAAGCGCTCGGCGATGGTGGCGTACGCCTGGTACTGCGTGGTGTCGTGCTGCTCGGAGGAGCCGTCGGGCAGGTTGAGGCGCAGGTCCATCGACGGCAGCGCGACCGCCACGAGGGCGCCGATGCCGACGAGGACCCGCAGGACCGCGCGACCGGTGCGCATCGGCTTCGGGGCCGTCCTGCGCACGAGGCTCTCGTGTGCGTCGCGGGCGGCCCGCTCGCGCTTGCCGAGGATCTTGAGTCCGGCCAGCCGGAGCAGCGCCGGAACGAAGGTGACGGCGACGACCACCGCGCAGGCGACGCAGAACGCGCCGATCGAGCCCATGAGCCCGAGGAACGGGATGCCGGTGATGTTCAACGCCAGCAAGGCGATGAGGACCGTGGCGCCCGCGAAGACCACCGCGTTGCCCGAGGTGCCCGTGGCGAGCGCGATCGACTCGTCGAGGTCGTGGCCGTCCTTGAGCTGGCGGCGGTGCCGGTTGACGATGAACAGCGAGTAGTCGATGCCGACGGCGAGGCCGAGCATGAGGCCGAGGATCGGCGTCACGGAGGTCATCTCGACCGCGCCCGACAGCGACATGCTCGCGAGCGCGCCGATGCCGACGGCGACCAGGGCGGTCGCCAGCGGCAGGGCCGCGCCGAGGACGGTGCCGAGCAGCAGGAGGAGGACGATGCCGGCGACGACGAGGCCGATCACCTCGCTGACCCCGGCGATCGCGGGCACGGCGTCGAGCATCTCGGAGGAGTAGTCGACCTCCACGCCCTCGACGGGGGAGTCGTCGAAGACGTCGGCCACGGCCTTCTTGGTCTCGGGGGTGACCTCCATCTGCGTGTCGGTGAAGGCGACGGTGACGATCGCGGCGCTCCCGTCCGCGGAGACGACGCCGGCGTCGGCGGCGTGCTCGAGCAGGGTCGCGCTCTGCTCGAGCGGGATCGACTGGGCCTCGAGTTCGGCGGCGTTCGCTTCGAGTTCGGCCTCCTGCGCGTCGAGCTGGGCGGCGGCGGCGTCGAGCTGCGCCTGCTGCGCGGCGAGTTCGGGCGAGTCCCCGGCCTGCTCGCGGGCGGCGTCGAGCTGCGCCTGGGACTGGGCGAGCTGCTCGCGGGCGGTCTCGATCTGCGTCCGGCCCTCGTCGATCTGGGCCAGACCGGCTTCGATCTGGGCGCGGCCCTCGTCGATCTGCGCCTGCTGCTCGTCGCGCTGCGCCTCGGTGGCGAACGGGTCGACGACCGTCTCGACCCCGTCGACCTCGCCCGCCTCGGCGATCAGCGCCGCGATCGCGGTCTTCTGGTCGTCGGTGAACGGCGTGCCGTCCTCGGTGCTGAGGACGACGCTGCCGGTGCCGCCCGAGGCCTCGGGAAGCTCCTCGGCGAGGTGGTCGGTGACCTCCTCGGTCGGCGTGCCGGGAATGGACAGCGTGGTCGCGAACGCCCCTCCGAAGAGGACGTACGCGGCGGCCGCGGCCGCGAGCACCGCGACCCATGCGGCGATCACCGTTTTGGCGCGTCGCGCGCACCAGCGCCCGACGCGGTACAGGAACTCAGCCATGGCGGCCTCCGGTTCGTATGGCTTGCAGATGGAACGGATGCCGGGCGCGTGCCCGGCGGGAATCAGGCGGGTTCGCGCAGGACGGCGGTGAGCCGCGCGGTGTAGTCGTCCCAGGCGCGCCGGGACTCGGGCGTGTCGACCGCGCCGGTCTCGGCCATCCAGGTGCGGACGAAGGCGAGGACGCCGCCGCAGAAGGCGGCGACGAGCAGTTCGACGGCGAGCGCGTCGACCGCGGGGTGGCGCCGGGTCATCGCCGCGGACATGCGCTCGGTGAAGAGCGTGAAGGCGCGCTGCATGAGCACGGCCTCGCGGTGGTCCGACTCGGACGAGCCGACGCCGAGCAGGCCGACGAGTTCGGCGACGACCGGCACGAGCTGGTCGGCGGCGGCGGTCGCGACGAGGTCGGCGAGGACGGTGTCGGGCGGCGCGCTGGCGGCCTGGGCCTGCATGCGGTCGACGATCTCGTTGAGCATCTCCCCGGCGACCTCGGTGGCCACGTCCTCCAGGGACGCGAAGTGGTTGAAGACGGTGCGGCGGGAGACGTCGGCGGCGGCGGCCAGCTCGTCCACGGAGAAGTCGGTGCCGCGCCGCCGCTGCATGAGGCCGGCGGCGGCGTCGAGGATCGCCCGGCGGCTCTTCGCCTTGAGGGCCGCGCGGCGGTCGACGGGATCGGGTGTCGAGGCCATACCGATTACACTAGATGCAACGATGCACTGAGTGCATCAATAAGCGGGTATGGGCCTCCTCACACGCGGCTAGCCGCCGTGGAGCCGCACGAGTTCGCGCTTGAGGATCTTCCCGCTCGGCCCCAGCGGGAGCGACTCGACCACGTGGACGACGCGTGGGTACTTGTAGGCGGCGACCTTCGCCTTCATGAACGCGACGACCTCGGCCGGATCGATCTGGGCGCCCCGGGCCGGGACGACCGCGGCGTGCACCTCCTGGCCGTGCGTCTCGTGCGGCACGCCGAAGACCGCCGCGATCGAGACGGCGGGGTGGCGGGTGAGCACGGCCTCCACCTCGGTCGGATAGACGTTGTAGCCGTTGCGGATGATCATGTCCTTCTTGCGGTCCACGATCCGGACCACGCCCGACTCGTCCACAGTGCCCAGATCGCCGGTGCGGAACCAGCCGTCGACCACGGCCGCGGCGGTGGCGTCGGGGCGCCCGAGGTAGCCCTTCATGAGATTGTGGCCGCGCACCACGATCTCCCCCGGCGCGCCGGGCTCCTCGATCAGCTCGATCCGGCCCTCCACCTCGGGATCGGCGACCGCGACGTCCACGCCCCAGATGGGCTTGCCGACCGTGCCGGGCCGGATCGGCTCGTCCAGGTCGTTGAAGGTGCACACCGGGGAGGTCTCGGTCAGGCCGTAGCCTTCGTGGACCTGCGCGCCGAAGACGTCTTCGAACGCCTCCAGCAGGGCCGTCGGCAGCGCCGCGCCGCCGGAGATCGCGCACCGCAGGGGCGGCCGGTCGGGCGCGCGCTCGGCCGCCTCGACCAGTGCGGCGTAGTTCGTCGGCACGGCCGCGAACACGGTGGCCCGGTGCCGCACGAGCAGGGCCAGCGCCTCGTCGGGGTCGAACCGGGGCAGCAGGATGATCGCCGCGCCGCGGCGGAACCCGGCGTTGAGGACCACGGTCTGCCCGAAGGAGTGGAAGAACGGCAGCCCGCCGTAGAGCACGTCGTCGGGCCGGTACTCGCACGCGTCGAGCAGCCAGGTGTGGACCTGCTCGACCATCGCCAGGTGCGAGCCGACCGCGCCTTTGGGCGTGCCGGTGGTGCCGGAGGTGTAGAGGATGTTGACCGCGGCGAGCGGGTGGACCGCGGCGTGGCGGCGGATCGGTTCGGCCGCGGCGGCTTCGGCCTCCAGACGCGGGAGCGGGCGGCCGTCGGCTTCGAGGCCTTCGGGCGCGAGGACGGTGACGAGCGGGACGCCGGCCAGGGCGGCGGCCGGAGCCGCCTCGGCCAGGAGCGGCGCGGCGGCCACGAGCAGGTCGACGTCGGCGTCTTCGAGGACGAACCGGATCTCGTCGGTCTTGAACAGCAGGTGGATCGGGACCACGACGGCCCCGAGCGCGAGCGCGGCGTAGTAGACGCGCGGGAAGTCGGGCACGTTCGGCACGAGCATCGCCACGCGCGAGCCGGACCCGATGCCGCGGGCGGCGAGCGCGCCGGCGTAGGCGCGGGTCTGGTCCCACAGGGCCCCATAGGTGATGGTCTGGTCCATGAAATAGATGGCGGGGGCGTCGGGGCGGCGGCGGGCGGTCTCGGCGAGGACGGCGGCGACGGAGAGGGTCCCCTGGCCGGGGCCGTCGATCGCCTCGTCGCGAGCGGGATGCTGGTGCGTCATCGCACGTCTCCTTCGGTTCCGGGGCCGCGATCCGGTCCCGCCCGCCTCATCGTGCCATCGAACGGCCCCGGACGGGCCCTGCAGCGCGTCGCGCCGAGCCGCATGGCGGATCCGGGACCCTTCAGCCGGTGCAGTCCAAACGGCGAGAGGTCCCCTCCGTGTCCACATGGGTCATGCCGCCGGGGTGGGCGAGGCGTGCAGCGAGCGGCGCTCAGCGTCCGTCGGCGCTCCCGTTGTGGGCACTGATCCGCACGGCGTCGAACTCCCCGGTCCCGTCCCTGCCGTTCCCGATGGCGAACAGGCCGAGGGCGGCCCCGACCCAGGCGCCGGCGGTGGCCTGGAACGGCGGCCCGACCGGACGCGGCGGCGTCCCGGTGAAGAACCGGCACCGGCCTTCGGCGTCGACATCGACGCCCAGGGTCACCGGCCGGTCGTCGACCGCGATCGCGTGAGCGGCGTCCGCCTCGACGCCGTCGTCGGCGGTTCGGTGCACGAGTGCGATGCCGTTCTCGTGGCGCTCCAGGCCGATCCAGGCATAGGTCTCGCCGACGACGGCGAGCCCCGCGCGCGCGCCGGGCTCGGCGCCGTCCAGGCGAAGCGCGGTGGTCACCCGGCACGGATCGCCGGGCAGGCGCCGCCCGAGCAGGTTCGGCAGGTGCCGCAGGTCCGCAGTGCCGGTGTCGACGCAGGCGAGGCGCAGGCGCGGTCCGGCGGCGGCCCAGTGCGGTTCGGGATTGGCCTGCCAGCTCCACTGGGGACCGATTCCGTCGGCGAAGTCCTCCGGCGGCTCGGTCGCGGTGCCGCCGGGCACGGGGACGTTCCCAGTGGCGACCGGGGTCCCCCGGTCGCCGATCTCGGGCCAGCCGTCCTCGCTCCAGCGCATCGGCTGGAGGTGCACTACGCGCCCGAACGGGCCTCGGTCCTGGAAGTGCAGGAACCAGTCCGATCCGTCCTCAGTGGTCACCCACGCGCCCTGGTGCGGGCCGTTCACGTCGGTGTCGCCCTGTTCGAGGACGATGCGCCCCTCGTAGGGCCCGAAGGGGTCGCGGGAGCGGAAGACCGACTGCCAGCCTTCGGCCACACCGCCCGCGGGCGCGAAGATCCAGTACCAGCCGTCGCGCTGGTAGAACTTCGGGCCTTCGAGGGTGCGGTAGCCCGGCAGCGCGTCGCCGTCGATCGCCACGGTTCCCTCGTCGAGGAGTTCGGCGGCGTCCTCGCTCATGCGGTGCACGGTGAGGCGGTTGCAGATCCCGGAGCGGCTCTTGGCCCAACCGTGCACCAGGTACGCCGATCCGTCGTCGGCCCACAGGGGACACGGGTCGATGAGCCCCTTGCCGCCCTTGAGCAGATGCGGTCGCGTCCACTGGTCTTCCGGGTGCTCGGCGCTGGTGACGAACAGGCCGCGGTCGGGATCGGGGTAGACGATCCAGTACCGGCCCGCGTGGTGGCGGATCGCCGGGGCCCACACGCCGCCGCCGCGCTGCGGGGTCCGGAAGTCCGCCTCGGGCGCCAGCCGATCGAGCGCGTGGCCGATCAGGGTCCAGTGCACGAGGTCGCGGCTGCGCAGGAGGGGCAGGCCCGGTACGCGGTGGAAGCTGGAGGCGGTCATGTAGAAGTCGCCGCCGACGCGGATCGCGTCGGGGTCGGACCAGTCCGCGTTGAGCACCGGGTTGCGGTAGACGCCGTCGTTCGTCACATCGTTCCTGTCTGTCGCTCGAGCCGGCCGCTTCGCGACCCGCAGCGGCCCTGCTCGACCGGGTGCGAGCCGATGATCGTCGCGAGCGCCGGCCACCACAGGCTAGGGGTGCGAACGAGATCGGGTCAAGCCGTGAAACGCATTGCCGCCGAACGCGGGAAGCGGCCCCGGCACCGCCGGGGCCGCTCTGCCGAGCAGGGCTCAGGTCAGCTCGGCGGGCACGTCCTCGCGGCGCAGGAACGCCAGGCGGGCGGTCTTGTCGGGGAGCCGGACCTCGGGGCCGAGCGTGAACCCGGTGCGGCGCAGGCGGGCCGCGGCCTGCTCGTTCCGGGAGTCGGGCTCGGCGACGACCCGCAGGTGCTTCGGGTCGTCGAAGAGATAGGCGGTGATCACGCGCATGAGCGCGCCGGTGAATCCGGCCTGCGCGTTCCCTCGCGACGAGGCGATCAGCAGGTGGGCGCCGATGTCGCCGGGCTCGAACGCGTAGCACTCGCCCACGGGGTCGGCGTCGGGTTCGTAGGTCTGGAACAGGGCGATCGGCTCGCCGTCGCGCAGGATGAGGAACGCGTGGTGGGTGTCCAGCGAGTCGAGGAACTCATAGATCTCCAGGACCTTCTCGCGCGAATGCGCGGTCATGCCCCAGAACCGGGCCCGTTCCTCGGTGACCCAGCCGTAGATGAGGTCGAGGTCCTCGACGGGCCTGACGGGGACGATGGCGACGCGGCCGAAGTCCTCCGCGGTTCGCTCGAAGACGGCGGGGCGGTCGATCATGCGGTGCTCCTCATGCAGTTGCTGCCAATCGGTGACGACGGGGACGAGTTCGCCGCGCCGCCAGAGCGGGAACTGGTCGCGGAAGTGGGGCCCGGGGACGCCCGAGGCTCCGAAGGGGACGATCCATCGGCTCTGCTCGCGGTCGGCCAGGTCCCAGACCCAGCGGGCGGCTGGCCCGCGCAGGAACGTCTCGGTGACGCCGGGGACGCCGGAGGTGGCGAGCACGCAGTCGGCGTCGCCGGCGACGCCCGCCAGCGCCTCGGGCTCCTCTCCGGGGACGTCGCGCCACGGGACGAGCCGGTGGACCTCGCCCCACGTGACGGGTGCCCGGGCGGCCGCG
The DNA here is from genome assembly GCF_019710475.1 of Glycomyces sp. TRM65418. Taxonomy (GTDB): domain Bacteria; phylum Actinomycetota; class Actinomycetes; order Mycobacteriales; family Micromonosporaceae; genus Glycomyces. The sequence goes on from NZ_JAJFAX010000013.1 coordinate 93,735, forward strand.
TCGGCAAGGGCGGCGGTGAGTGCGGCGTCCTGCTCCTCGGCGTCGATCAGGTCGCTGTCGAGCAAGGGCCCCAGGGCGAAGCCGATGCGGGGCGAGAGCGCGAGCCAGGGGGCGAAGATCGCGGGGTGCCCGGAGGGGTCGGCGAGCGGCGCGAAGACCGGCAGTTCGGCGAGGTTGCGGATGAACGCGGTGCGCACGGCGGCGAAGGCGGCGGCGTCGGTGCTGTCGGCGTCCATGCGGCGGTCCCAGGCGAGGAGCCGGTCCCGCAGCCTCGCGGCGGGACCGCCGAGGTCGAGCCGGGGGAGCCGATCGAGCAGGATTCCGGCCGATGGCAGGAACGTGTCGGTGTGGATCGAGGCCATGTCCGCGGCGGCCCAGTCGGTTCGGGTCTCGAGCAGTTCGCGGATGCGGTCGGCGCGGTGCGGCGGGCAGAACTCGACGCCGAGGGGTGCGGCGACGCCGCGGTCGTTGGCCATGGCCGCGAGGCGGTCGACGCGGCCGCGGGGCATGGGTCGCCAACCGCGCCAGGCGTAACGCGGTTCCCAGGCGGGGACCGGTCGGACGCGGTTGGCGGCGTCCCGTTCGGGCACGCGTCCCGCGGCCCGGTGCAGGAGGCCTCCGGCGGTGTCGGCGGCCATGACGACGTTCACGGGTGAGACCCAGCCGTCGAGGGCGGCGTCGACGTCGGCGACGGTGCGGGCCCGGAGCAGTTTCGGCAGCGCGGCGAACCCGAGGTCGGATCGGACCTGGAGGGGGCCGCGGAGGCTGAGCGCCCCGTCGGCGTCCTCGGCGACGATCGGGCCGCGGGCGGTGGTGACGACCTCGATCGTCGCCGGGGCGCCTCCGGCGACTTCGATGGTCTCGGTGCGCGAGGCGGCGGGCTCCCAGCCGTCGGGACCGAAGGCCTCGATCGAACCGTCGTCGTTGCGGCGCAAGCGCTCCAGGAAGAGGTCCTGGGTGTCGGCCATGGCGTTGGTGATGCCCCACGCGACGCCGCCGGTGTGACCGAAATGGGCGATGCCGGGGATGCCGGGCATGGCGAGGCCGACGACGTCGAACCCGTCGGGACCGTTCGCGGTGCAGGCGAGCCGGATCTGCTGGTAAGCGCCGGGCAGTTGCAGGAAGCGGTGGGGGTCCCCGGCGAGGATCGGGTGTCCCGTGGCGGTCAGGCTCCCGTCGACGAGCCAGCCGTTCGAGCCGACGGGTTCGGGCCCGTCCATGGCGAACCGGGCGACCGCGTCCTCGCCGAGGTGCGCGGCGACCCGCTCGCGCCAGAGTTTGGCGGGGAACCCGGACCCGAAGAGCAGGTGCTCGGCGTACCAGACCGCCAGGGGCGTCCACGGTTCCCAGGGGCCCGGGGCCGAGTCGAACTCGGGCGCGGCGGCCGCGGCCTCGGGGAGGGCCGCGTTGACGCCGGCCACGTAGGCGCGGACCCACTCGGCGGTGGCCGGATCGAGCCCGTCGAGGACCGACCTCGCCGCGGTGGGGACGCCGACCTGCCGCACCAGCCGGTCCCAGTGCCGCCATTCGCCGCCGAGGAGCGCGGACGCCGTGCCGGTGGCGCGCCGCCGGAGCGTCTCGAGCTGCCAGGCGCGGTCGGCGGCGGCGTTCCGGCCTTGGGCGAAGGCGAGGGACAGGGGGTCGGGCGCCCGCAGATGGGGGATGCCCCACGCGTCCCGGTAGCACTCGAAGCTCATAGTTAGGTTAGTCTAACCTAATCGAATGATCCCTCATGTTCCCTCGAGCGAAAGTAGGACCGGGATGGGTCACGGCTGGGAGGGCGCGGTGCTGAAACTGCTGCGCGCCAAGGACTTCACGTTCACCGTCACGGGCGCGGAACAGGTCGCCGAGCACTATCGACGCCTGAGGTTCACCGACGGCGGCCTCCTCGCCGAACTCGGCGTCCACCCCACGATGTGGATCCGGCTCTGGTTCGACGACGCCGGCAAGCCCCACCAGCGCGCCTACACGATCGTCGACCCCGACGTCGAAACCGGCGCCTTCGCCGTCGAATTCGCGCTCCACGACGGCGTCGCGAGCGACTGGTCCCGGCGGGCCGAGCCGGGCGAGACCATCCAGGCCACCGTCTACGGCACCGGCTTCGAACCCCTCGATCCGGCCCCGGAACGCCTCCTCATCGTCGGCGACGCCGCCTCGCTCCCGGCGATCAACTCCCTGCTCGACGCCTTCCCCGAGACCCCGGCGACGATCTGGTTCGAGACCGCCGACGACGACGCGCTCCCCTTCAGGACCACCGACCGGCACGACCTCAAGCGGATCCCGCGCGGCGGCGCCGGCGAGACGCTGGTGCAGCGGGTCCGCGGCGAACTCCCCGACCTGGCGAAGGACCCGGCCCGGATCTACTGCTGGATCGCGTGCGAGGCCAAGTCGACCCGGGCGCTGAGCGCCTTCGCCCGCAAGGAGATCGGCGTCCCCAAGGACCGCCTGCACGCCATGGCCTACTGGCGCGCCTGACGCTCCTGCTCCGGGCGCCGGTGCTTCGGCTCGGTGACCTCGGCGAGGAACAGGCCGACGACGGCGTCGACCATGCCGGCTCCGGCATCGTGCCAGCTGTCGCGGGCCGTCCGCAGCCCCGAAGCGAGCGAGACCTCGCGGACGGCCGGAGCGACGACCATGAGCTCGCGGACCATCTGGTCGCGTTCCTGCCGCACCGCTCGGGGCAGGTGGACGAGGCACTCGTCGACCCCGGCCCGGATGCGCTGCAGCGACGGCGACTTCAGGTCGCCGTCCTCCAGAATCGGGCGGAGCGCGGGATCGGTGAGCACCTGCGCGGTGAAGCGCGCGAACCAAGTCGGATCGCCCAGGGCGCCAAGGTGATCCACCACGGGGAAGATGAAGCACTCGACCCACTCGCGCAGCCCCGGCGAGTCGCCGATCGACTCGACCCGCTCGGTCCGGAGGCGCTCGATCGACGCCGTGTGGCGATGCACGATCGCCCGCACGACATCGGTCTTCGAGCCGAAGTGGTAGCCGACGGCGGTGTTGTTGCCCTGCCCGGCGGCCTCGGAGATCTGGCGGGCCGAGACCGCCGCGACCCCGTGCTCGGCGAAGAGCCGCTCCGCGGCGTCCAGGAGCGCTTCCCGCGTCGCCTCGGCCCGTGAACTCCGCGTGGTGGTCCCACTCATCCGCTCTCCCCCTGATGCCATGCGTCGAAACCGAAGACACGACCTTATCAGTCAGGTGCCTTAAACATCCGCAGCGACACCGCCCGCGAGTGCCGAGTCGACTACGGTGAGCGGTGGACGAGCATTCCCGAGGCGAGGAGTCGGCGCGTGACGAGCACAGCGGAGATCAAGTCGCAGATCCAAGGCGCGATCGAGCAGATCCAGGAGGCGATGGGCGCGGTCGGCGGCGCCCAGTCCCAGGCCGACGCCGCCATCGGCGCCGGCACGGCCGCCACACAGGACACCGGCAGTCCCCTTCCCGGCGAGGCCCTGGCGCAGTGGCAGCAGGCGAAGGAGCAGCTCGACGAGGCGCTGAGCCTGTTCCAAGGCGGCGTGGACGCCTTCGAACAGTACGCGGAAGGCATCTAGCGCCACGGGTTCCGGCCGAGGCTCCGCGAGAAGACCCGGGCCGGTCGACCTGCCTGACCGACCGACGCCGCCGACCCGAACGCTTCAACGGCGATGCCCGGCTAGAACCAACTGCCGAAGCCCGGCCCCCGCGGCTCCTCATCGCTGCGACGGAACGGCGAGCAGTCCTCCGCGACCCGCCGCAGTTCGCGGCAGCCCCCGAGGGACATCCTGGCGCGGGCCAACCGCCCCCGGAGACCCTTGAGGCCCTTCACGACCGCGCTCCGGCGAACGCGGGAACGCCGGCTTCGGCATTCGTCGCCGCAACCGCGGGACCGGTCGCGGGGAGCGCGGGAACGCGAACGGGTTCGGCCGTCCGCACGCCGACCCGGGCCGAATTCGCGATCAGCATCCACACCAGCGCCGACAGCACCACCAGCAGCACGCGCTGCCCGGCCCCGCGCCAGTCGCCGCCGTCCAGGAACGCCGGCAGGAACGTGTTCACCGTCGTCGTCAGGAACGTCGACGCCGCCAGCGCGGTCACCCACCAGGTCCCCCGCCGCACCCACTCGGGCACGTCGGCGTCCTTCATGCGCACCGCGCACAACGCGGCCACCACCGTGAGCATCACGAACGCCGCACCCGCGGTGTAGCGGTGGACCTGCGCCCACCATGTGAGGCCCGACTCGGGCGTGCCGGTCCGGAACACGGCCGCGCCGACCAGCATGACGGCCGTGGCGCCCAGCAGGAACCGGATGCAGCCCTCGCGCGCCAGCCCGACCCCGCGCCCGGCGAGGATCGCGCAGGCCAGGGCCAGGCTCAGGACCGAGGCGGGGAACAGGAGGACCCCCGGCCAGGTCACGGCGTAGCTGGAGACCGGCGTCGCGACCGGGTCCACCGTGTCCGACTGGGTCAGGTGCATCACGGCGAAGCCCGCCTGGCCGGCCGCGACTCCGGCCATGGCGGTCACTTCGGCTGCGCGCGTTCGGAACAACTCTCGTCTCATGCGGCGAACGGTAAGTTCCGGGAAGTCCCCTTCCCTCAAGCCGAGGCGTGGAATCGCGCCTCACACCCAGGGGTGAGACGCGCCCTCGGGGCCCGTACCGCAGAGTGAGGGCGCGCATGCCGGGGGCGGCATAGGTTAGGACCGTGAAGCCCGAGACCAGGAAGCCGAACCACGCCCGCGCCGCGATCACGTACCTGATCGCCGCCGCGCCGCTCGGCAGCGCCTCCTGGCGCTGGCGCTTCACCACCACCCTCGCGATCGTCGGGCCCGGCTCGGTGCCGTTCGCGCTGGCGCTGTTCCTGATCGAGCGGCACTCGCTCCTCGTCGACTACGGGATCGGCTGGTCCGCGCTGCCCGCCGCGGCCACCGGCATCGCCGTGGTCCTCGCCCGCTTCCGGCCCTTCGAGGCCTGGCTGCTGGTCATGGCGTCGTTCGCGGTGACGTTCCTGTTCGCCTCCCTCCCAAGTTGGGCGCCGTGGCCGCTGACGGCCCCGAACCTGCTCGCCGCCCTGGTGGTGCTGTTCGCGCTCGGCCGCGACCGGAGGGCGCTGCTCGGCGTCCTCGCCTGGTGCTCGCTCTTCCTGGCGGGCATGGTCACGGTGTGGGCGTCCAGGGTGAGGGCGTTCGATCCGCAGCCCGCCTGGGCCCCGCTCCCCAGTTCCAGCATCGCGACCGACAGTCTCACGCTCGGCACGCTGCTCGGCGCGCTGGCGTTCCTGGTGGGCCTGCTGATCCGGATCCGGCGGCAGGCCCGGGCCCGGGTCGCGGAGGAGGAACAGGTCGCCGAATCCGAGCGGCACCGCCGGCGCCTCCTCGAGGAACGCACCCGGATCGCCAGGGAACTGCATGACATCGTGGCCCACCACATGTCGGTGATCACCGTGCAGGCGTCCACTGCGGAGTATCGAATCGCCGACTTGAGCGAGGAGGCGCGGGCGGAGTTCCGGTCGATCAGCGACCAGGCGCGGGAGTCGCTCGCGGAGATGCGGCGGCTGCTCGGGGTGCTGCGCAGCGAGGACGAGGCGGGCGCGCGGGAACCGCAGCCGGGCCCGGAGGCGCTGCGGAGCCTGGCCGAGTCCGTGGACCGGACCGGGACGCCGGTGTCGCTGAAGGTCGGCGAGCTGCCGGAGGACCTGCCGGAGACGGTGGCGCTCACCGTGTTCCGGATCGTGCAGGAGGCGCTGAGCAACGTGGTGCGGCACGCACCGGGCGCGTCGACCGCGGTCGTGGTCGCCGCCAGGGGCCGCAAGGTCACCGTTACGGTGGTGAACGGACCGTCCCCGGAGAAGTCCGCGTCGGCGCATGTCGAGGACGGCGCGACGTCGCCGGGGTTCGGCCTGGTGGGGATGCGCGAGCGCGTCGCGCTCGACGGCGGGGCGTTGGAGACCGGCCCGACCGCCGGCGGCGGCTTCCGCGTGCACGCGTCGCTGCCGATCGACGACCGTTCGACCATCGAGGAGTCCCCGTGACGATCAAGGTGCTCATCGCCGACGACCAGGCCATGGTCCGGGCGGGGTTCGCGGCGCTGCTGAACGCGCAGGAGGACCTCGACGTGGTCGGCGACGCCGCCGACGGCGTGGCGGCGGTGACCGAGACGTCGCGGCTGCGTCCGGACGTGGTGCTCATGGACGTGCGGATGCCGACCATGGACGGCCTGGAGGCGGCGAAGCGGATCCTGTCGACGCCGGAAGAGCGCCGGCCGCGGGTGCTCATGCTGACGACGTTCGACCTCGACGACTACGTGTACGAGGCGCTTCGCATGGGCGCCAGTGGGTTCCTGCTGAAGGACGCCCCGCCGGGCGACCTCATCGCGGCGGTGCGGGTGGTGGCGGCCGGTGACGCGCTGCTGGCGCCGTCGGTGACGCGGCGGCTCATCGAGCAGTCCTTCAAGGCGCGGCCCGCTTTGACGCGGTCGGCGAGACTGGACGAGCTGACGCCCCGCGAGGAGGAGGTCCTGCGCCTGATCGCGCGCGGCCTGTCGAACCCGGAGATCGCGGAGGCGCTGTTCGTGTCCGAGCAGACGGTGAAGACGCACGTGGGCAAGGTCTTCGCGAAGCTGGGCCTGCGCGACCGCGCCCAAGCGGTCATCTGCGCCTACGAGACCGGCCTGGTCACCGCGGGCGACCCGCGGGAGTAGTCGCGCCGCACCAGGCTGACGCGATCCTTCAGCTCGGCCGACCCCCGAGGCATCGTCACCTGCCCCCGGTCTCGTCCCCACGGGCCACGCTGGCATCGCGGGACGCCCGATGCCAGCCCGGCCCCGTGGGCCCGGTCGTCTCACCGCTCGCCGCCCTCCGCACCTCACCGGCCCCTCACACCGCCGCCAGAAAATCTCGCCCCCTACTGGAATAGATCATTCCGCTCTGCTATTGTTGGAACAAGTCATTCCGTTCCGATTTTTCTTCTGAGGAGAACCCATGCGCGTGCTCATCACCGGAGCCACCGGCACCGTCGGCCGCAACGTCATCGAGCAGCTCATCGCCCTCGACCCGACCGTCCGGCTCCGCGCCCTGACCCGCAATCCCGAAGCGGCCCTGCCCGAAGGCGTCGAGATCGCCGTCGGCGACCTCGCCTCGCCCGAGACCCTGACCGAGGCGTTCAAGGACGTCGACGCCGTCCACTTCATCAACTTCGCCGGTGAGCAGTACGCGCCCCTCACCGACGCCGACACCATCGTCGCCCTCGCCGAAGCCGCCGGCGTCCGCCGCGCCACCGTCCTCGGCGGCCGCGCCGAAGGCCTGCTCGAACAGGCCCTCACCGCCGGCGGCATCGAGACGACCTTCCTCCACCCGGTCGAGTTCATGTCGAACACGTTGATGTGGTGGGCCGGCGCGATCAAGTCCGAGGGCAGGATCCGCGAGCCCTTCGGCGACCGCGTCAGCGCGATGATCCACCCCGCCGACATCGGGGCGGTGGCCGCGAAGGTCCTGCTCGAAGGCGGCCACGACGGCGAGACCCTCCTGCTCACCGGCCCGGAGGCCGTCCCGATCAAGGAGAAGGTGGCGATCCTCGGCGAGGCGATCGGCCGCGAGCTGGAGTTCGTCGAACTCACCGTCGAAGAGGCCCACGAGAAGTGGAGCAGCGAGGGTATGGGCCCGGACATGATCGCCTTCCTCACCGAGGCGCTCGGCAACACCCCCGAGGAGGGGAAGACCGTGGTCGGCACGGTCGAAGCGGTCACCGGACGCCCGGCGCGGAGCTTCGCGGAATGGGCCGCCGAGCACGCCGAGGCGTTCCGCTGAGGACCGATGACGAAAGGGGCGCTGCCGCGATCGCGGCAGCGCCCCTTTTCATCCGGAATTCTGTGAATTCACAAGCCTCTTGACATTCCTGAAACTACACACCACTTAGCCTGTTATTCAGTGAATTATTTGCATCTTTCGCTTTTTCCCGTTTGCCCCTAGTCTCCATGTATGGCATGGCTCACCATCATCTCGGCGTCGTCCGCAACCAGCGGGCGGCACCGGCCTGCCGTGGCAGTCGCCTCCCCGTCGACTGTCGATGCCCTCACCCGAAAGGCACACCTCACATGAAACGCCAACGCGTGCTCGCAGTCACCGCTGCAAGCGCCATCGCCACCGCTCTCACGCTCGCAGCCGGGGCGGCACCCGCCTCGGCCGAGATCCTCGACGCCAAGGCCGACGAGGCCCGCGCCGAACTGACCGGCAACGTCTCCCCCGGACTCCTCGACGAACTCCAGGACACCTTCGGCCTCACCGAGTCCGAGGCCTACGACCGCCTCGCGGTCGAGTCCGTCGCCGCGGCGCTCCTCGAAGAGGTCCCCGACTCGCTCGACGACTCCTATGCGGGCCTGTGGGTCTCGGAGGACGCCGACGAGATCTACGTCGCCACCACCGACGCGGCCGAGGCCACCGGCCTCCGCGCCGAGGGCGCGACCCCCGTCCTGGTCGAGCACGACCTGGCCGCCCTCGAAGCGGCCGCGGCCGCGATCAACCCCGTCGACGTGGAGGGCTACTACGGCAACTACATCGACGTCGTCGCGAACACCCTGGTGATCGAGGCCGCCGACGAGACCGTCGCGGCCGACCTCATCGAGGCCGCCGGGATCGACCCGTCGCTCGTCACGGTCGACGCGGAGGCCGAAGCGCCCCAGACGTACTTCGTGCGCGGCGGCGACAGCTACATCATCGAGAACTCCTGGCGCTGCTCGGTCGGGTTCTCCGTCCGACAGGGCTCGACTCCGGGCTTCGTCACCGCGGGCCACTGCGGCGACGCAGGCAACAGGGTGACCAGCGGCGAGGCCGCCCCGGGCACCTTCCGCAACTCGGTCTTCCCCGGAGCCGACCGTGCCTGGGTCGCAGTCGGCTCCGGCGAGCAGCTCCTGGACGACGTGAACATGTACTCCGGCACCCGTGACGTCGCCAACGCGAACACCGCCGCGGTCGGCTCCTCCATCTGCCGCTCCGGTTCGACCACCGGCTGGCACTGCGGGACCGTGCAGGCCTTCAACCAGACCGTGCGGTACGCCGAAGGCGCCGTCTACGGCATGACCCGCACCAACGTGTGCGCCGAACCCGGCGACTCGGGCGGCTCGTTCATCTCCGGCAACAGCGCCCAGGGCATGACCTCGGGCGGCTCGGGCAACTGCCGCACCGGCGGGACGACCTACTTCCAGCCGATCGGTCCGGCCCTGAGCGCCTGGGGCCTGACGCTCGTCACGAGCTGACAGAGCCATAACTGAACAGCGTCGAGGGCCTTCCGCGAGGAGGGCCCTCCTCGCGTCAGACGGGGTCTTCGGTGGGGCCCTCGACCTCGGCCTTCCAGCGGACTTCGGCGCCGACCCAGGAGGCGGCGCGTTCGACGGCGGCGTGCAAGTGCTCGCGGTCGGCGCGGGCGTCGTCCCACTGGGCGGCCTCGACCACCAGGTCGCCGTTGCTGCGGCGCAGGGCGACGCGGCCCGGCAGGTCGTCGCCGACGAAGATCGGCAGGCAGTAGTAGCCGAAGGTCCGCAGGGGCTCGGGCACGTAGATCTCGATCTTCCAGCCGTGGCCCCACAGCCGCTCCATGCGCTCGCGCAGCCACACCAGCTGGTCGAACATCGACACCGGCACGGCCCGCTCGGCGCCGGTGACGCGCGACCGGCGCACCTGCGGGTCGATCCAGGTGCGGCCCTTCCAGCCTTCGACGGCCACCTGCTCGATCTCGAGTTCGCGCAGCACGCGCTCGGCGTCGGCGATCTTCAGGCGGAAGTAGTCGGCGATGTCCTTGGAGGTGCCCACGCCGAGGTTGCGCAGCGCGGTGGTCACCATGTAGCGCAGGCATGCCTCGTCGTCGGCGTCCCACAGGTGCTCGGCCGGGATGGCGCGTTCGGCGAGCTGGTAGACGCGCTTGAAGCCGATGCGGTGGGTGCAGGCGACCTCGCCGAACCAGAGCAGGCGCTCGACGGCCTGCTTGTGGTCGGTGCGGAAGTTCCAGCTGTCGCCCATGTTGCCGGTGCCCTGGTTCCGGTGCATGGCACCGGAGGGGAAGTCCGAGACGGTGATCGCGCCGCGGTCGGCGAGGAGGGCCAGGACCTCGGCTTCGGCGACGGCCAGGGAGTCGTCGCTGTAGCGCTCGCGCCAGGCCTTGCGACGCCGGGCGAGGTAGGGCCAGGCGGAGACGGGAAGGAGCGACATGGCGTGGGCCCAGTACTCGAAGGCGACGGGGCGGGGACGGCGGTCGAGGCTGCGCACAGCCTCGGCGACGTCGAGGTTCCGGGCGAGCAGCGTGAGCTCGTGGGCACGGCGCACCGCGGAGATGGTGTCGAGCTGGATGCACCCGAGCCGTTCGAGGACGGTCTTGAAACGGGTGGCCTTGGGCCGCAATTGCGCGGCAAGGGCGATCCGCCGCGCATCGACAAGCCGCAACGACTCAGGCACTGATCCGGTCCTCTCGACAAAGCTGGGTGACGCACCCGACCGTACAACCAAGCACCGACAACCGGTCGAGGAGCGCCCCGCCAGCGCGCCCCGCCTCCTACTGCGCAACCGGTCTCGCCCTCCCGTGCGGCGCTGCCGCAGCCGAGGGGAGCGTTGGGGTACCGCACACCGCACACCGCACACCGCACACCGCACACCGCACACCGCACACCGCACACCGCACACCGCACACCGCACACCGCACACCGCACACCGCACACCGCACACCGCACACCGCACACCGCACACCGCACCGATTATCAAGCCGGTCCGGCCTGCCCGCTCACCGTTGTCGCACCCTCGATGCACCATCGAAGCCGGGGGCGCCGCAATTCCGGCACACCCGGCCCCGGGGACCGCAACGCCCCACAGCCGTCCCACGCCCGGACCATCGTTGAACCGGGGGAACCGGGGAACCGACACACCCGATTCCGGGATCCGGCCCCGCCGCTAGTTCGGCGCCACCGCCACGGTCCCCGTCTCGGCCCTCGGGTCGGCCGCGCCCTCGGCGCGGCCCTCCTCATCCACCTCGATCAGATGCGCGTGACCGAAACCGCTCCCGGCCGCCGACCACGCCACCGCGTGCCCCCGCTCGGCGAGCCCCGCGCTCCACGCCTCCGGCGCGCCGGACTCGAGCTCCACATCGATGTCGTACACCCCGCTCCAGGTCCCGAACCCGGTCTCACCCGGGTGCAGGCGCCACCGCGGCGCACGCATCGCCATATCGACCGGCTCGCCACTGTGGAGCACACGAGCGATCAGCTGCCCCACGATCTGCGGTTGCGAATCGCCGCCCATCGTCCCGGCCACCAGCCGCAACGACCCGTCGGCCCGTGTCACCAACGCGGGCACGAGCGTGTGCGGCGGACGCCTCCCCGGCCCGAACTCCGCCGGGTGCCCCGGCTCCAGGCTGAACCCGGTCCCCCGGTTCTGCAGACCGATCCCCGTCCGCGGCTCGAACAGCCGCGTCCCGAACCCGGCCGCGTTCGACTGGATGTAGGACACGCCCATGCCGTTCCCGTCCAGCACCGCCATGTACGTCGTCCCGCCGGCGGCCTGCTGGACCGGCACCTCGGTCTTCCGCTCGGGACTGATCCGCGCCGCCCGCTCCGCGGCCGCGGCCAGCAGGTCCGAGACGTCCGCGCCCTCGAACAGCCGCTCCGGCCGGTCGTGCCCGGCCTGCCGCGAGGCCTCCACCAGGTAGTGCGCCCACAGCGGGTCGCCCGCGTCCGCCGGGAGGTCGAGCCGGTCCGCGATCGCCAGCGCGAGCAGCAGCAGGTAGCCCTGCGAGTTCGGCGCCGCGGCCCAGACCCGGTGCCCGAACGCCTCGGCGCTCAACGGCGCCTCCCAGCCCGCTTGGGACGCAGCCAAGTCGGCCTCGGTGAAGAGCCCCTTGCCGAGCTCGATCAGGCCCTGCCCGAAGTCGCCCAGGTAGAACCCGTCCCGCCCGCCTTCGGCGGTCGCGCGCAGCGCGGCGGCGGTCCGCTCGCGCTTCACCGTCGCTCCGGCTTCGAGTCCCACCAGGTCCTCGGCGCCGGCGACCCCTTCCAGGGTCCGCCCGGCGTTCGCGAGCATCGCCGTCGCGGGCCACCCGCCCGACGCCAGCGCGATCGCGGGCGCGAGCAGTTCGTCCATCGGCCGGGTCCCGTACCGCTCGTGCAGCGCGAACCAGCCGTCGACGCAACCGGGGATCGTGGTGGAGCGCAAGTCGTTCCGGAACGGCATCACGCGGTGCCCCTCGGCGCGCAGCCCCTCCGGGTCAGCGCCGGAACCGGCGCGACCTGAGGCGTTCAGGGAGGCCGGGGTCGCCTCGCCGGGCACGTGGACCAGCGCGAACAGGTCGCCGCCGAGCCCGCACAGGTGCGGGGCGACCACCGTGAGGGCCGCACCCGCCGCGATCGCGGCGTCGACGGCGTTGCCGCCGTTCTCGAGCACGTCGCGGCCGATGCCGCTGACGAGCGGATCGACCGAACAGACCACACCCTGATCGACCACGGAGACTCCTTCTGCGCGCCCGGCGGGCCGGAGAACGGCCCGCCCGGGAGATCGGAACGCCCCGAACCGCAGGTCCGGAGCGCTTTCGGCGAACGCCTCGTAGCCTACCTTGCCGCGCGGCTAGTGGCGACCGGGCCGAAGCCGCCCGCCTAGGCCCCGATGCCGCCGATCACGCGCTTCCCGGAGATCTGCGCGGCCCGCCAGTACCACTCGGCGTACCCGCCGATGACGAGCGCCAGGATCCCCAGATGCTGCAATGCGGTCAGCTCACCGAGCAGCACCAGGACGATCCCGCCGAGCACCAGCGCCGTCCGCGCCAGCGCCCCCGCGAGCTGTCCTCGCCGGCCCTCGGCGACCAGGTCCCGTCGGCACTGCGGCGGCAGTTCGAACAGCGACCGCGCCCAGGCGACCGCGTACCCCGCCACCAGCGCCCCCGAGAGCACTGCGCTGCCCGGCATCGGCGTCGGGGCGATCCAGTCGATGACGTTGAGCACCAGAGCCGCCCGCAGGGTCCACTCATACCAGCGCCACGTCCAGCGCCGCAGCGTCACGTCGTACAGCGTCGACACGTACGGGCCCCCGCCGTCGCCGGCCGCGTTCGCGGTCTCCCAAGCGACGCTCACGCCCGAACTCAACCGCCCGCGGGCCTGCAGGACCTCGGCGAGGTCGCGCCGCACCGCCTCGTCCCCGGGTTCGAGTTCGAGCGCCCGCTCGTAATGCGCCTGGGCGAGCCGGAACCGAAGGTGGTGGTCGTAGATCCGCCCGGCCGTGTGCTGGACCCACGCGTCGTCGGGCGCCCGCTCCAGCGCCTGCTCCACCAGCTCGCGGGTCTTGGCGAACTCCAGATCCCGGTATCGGCACCAGGCCAACTGCATGTAGTACCGACCGTTGTCGGGCGTCAACGCTATGGCCCGCCACAGCGACTGCGCACCCTCGTCCGCCCGCCCCAGCTCGAACAGGACGTTCGCCAGCATCCAATGCGCGTCGGCGTTCTCCGGCTCCTCCTCGACCGCCCGCTCCGACCACTCGAGCGCGGCCTCTTGGCGATCGGACAGGTGTAGGCACCACGCGAGCAGCAGTTGCGAGACCGACTCAGGCCCGTACCGCTCGACGCCCTGCTCCAAGACCGCGGCCGCCTCGTCGTACCGGTCCTCGTCGATGAGCTCCCGCGCGCGCCCTTCGACGGCGCCGGCGATGAACGCGGGCCAGGTCTTCGCCACCGCCTTGAGAACACGCCCTTGGGCTCGCGGGGACGAGGCCCCGGATGGGCCGACGGCATCGGTCATTCCCGACTCCAGATCGCTGGGGGCACTTCAACGGGGGCAGCAGAGCAGCGGCCGCGGGATTCCTCGGGACTCCAACCGCGTGCCGATGCTCACGACAGGTGCTTTTGTCCCCCGGCCCCCTTAGCATAGAGGTGGACCGCGTCCACCGGTACGGCCAAGTCTCTTGTACCGTGGAGTTTCCGCGGTGGGGACGAGAGGAAAGATCGGAACTGGTCATGGAAGAGCCGACACAGCCTGCTGACTCAGCCGGGCCGATCTCATCGACGGTGCACCGTTGGCGGCGCCTCGCCGTCCGGCACAACCTCGAGTGGAGTGAACTCCTACTGATCGCGCTGAACCTCTACGGTCTGCGCGGAAACAACACCGAGGGCATGCGCCTGCGGCTGAACTCCGAAGACGAGGAGTTCATGCTGGTCCTGCCCGCTGACCGCGCCACGTCGCCGTTCAGCCTTCGCGCCCACGTCGACCCCTCCTCGCCGCAGCACGGCCTGAGCGAGCTGTGCGTCGACGGCACACCGGTCGCCGAGATCATCGAAGCCGAACCCGGCGAAGAGGTCCGCGGCTACCTCCGCGCCGACGGCACGGCCGCGACGCTGCTCCTGCAGACCGGCATAGATTCCACCGAACTGGTGAAGTGCTACCGCGACCTGTTGCAGGCCTTGGCCTCCGACCTGGCCGACGACGGCGAGCAGCACGTGTTCGACGAGGTCACCCTCTCCGCCGGCGGCGTCCACGACGAGGCGCTCGTGGTCGAGCACCTCGCGGCCGTCCGCGAGGCGATGACCGGCGAGGGCATGCCCGAGTCGACGACCCTCGGGGTCCTGACGCCGGCGCTCCGCAGCCAGTCCGCGTTCGCCGAGCTCGCGGCGAAGGTCGGCCCGGTCCTGTTCTTCCTGACCACGGAGACCTTCGAGGACGACACGCCCGCGACCGAAGCCGAACCGTCGGTCCCCGTAGACGCGGCGGCGGCCGACCCGCTGACGCCCGCGGCGAACCAGCAGTCCGAGCGTCTCTCCGAGATCCTCGCGGCGGCCCGCGAAGCGGGACACCGCACTTCGTTCACCTACACCGTGGGCAGCGAACCGCTCGACGAGATGCGCGCGTGGCTTCTGCCCCTCGCGGAGCAGACCACCATGTGGCCTTCCCTGACGATCCTCCCGGCCGAAAGCCCCGTGGACGACTCGCAGCACGTGGCCGCCCCGGACGAACGCCTCGACTTCTTCCTCGAAGCGAGGCGCCTCCTGGAGCAGATCTTCGCGCCGACGCAGCTTCGCCCGCAACCGTGGCGCTGCTACCGAGGCCTCTGGTATCGCCAACACGCCGGCGAACACCTCGACGGCCCGTACGTCTAAGCAGACGGCAGGGGCCGCGACCGAATCAGGTCGCGGCCCCTTGCCGTGTGCACCGAAGAATGCCGGGCACGGCGAAGCGCCCCACCGCAATGCGGTGGGGCGCGCTATCGGGAAGGCAAACGAAGAAGGCCCCCACCTC
>NZ_JAJFAX010000014.1 GCF_019710475.1 Glycomyces sp. TRM65418
ATGGACCCAGACGATGAAGCCCGACTTGGACGCTCGTGCCGAAGCCGCCGAACAAGCCAAGCGCCTAGCAGCGATCAGGGCCGCCAAAGCGAAATGCCGAGAACGATTCGCTCAGCAGCCGGAGGCCGAGGTTCCGGGACCTCAAAGCACTGAGACAACGGATCTCGCCATGGATCTGGGCGATCCACCATTCTTACCGTGCCCGTTCCGGTGACGACTGGGACGGGGAACGGAAGGCACATCACCACGGCCCTCCAGCCCGAATCCCCATGGGGATCGGGCCCTCCGTCATGCCCGCTGGCGGCAACAGCTAGAGCCGAGCGCCGGAAAGCCGACCGCCAACCGGCAGGGAACCAAACCCTTCTCGTCGCTGCCTGTTCGGACCGCGACCACCGCCACCCCGGAAGCCGAAGAACCCACCAGGGCCGACCCCTACCTCGTTGCCGCCGCTCAGAAGACCGCAACCGAAAGCCACCCGGAAGCCGAGAACGAACCCCCGGGAGTACAGGCCCCGTTGTCGCCGCCCGCCTGAACGGTGACCGTCCACCACCCGGCAAGCCGAACCGCCTCGCCCGCCGGCCAGATCGATTGACGTCCAGTCCGACGCACCTGCCCGACGGAGCCGCGTGCTACTTGATGGCGCCCGCGGTGAGACCGGCCTGGATGTGGCGCTGGAAGACGACGTAGGCGACGAAGATCGGCAGCATCGCCATCACGGTGCCCGCGAAGAGCGCGCCCGGGTCGCCTTCATAGCCTTGGCGCAGTGCGAGGTTCGCCAGGCCCTGGGAGATCATGGCGTCCTCGGGGTTGCGGCTGAGGAGGACCAGCGGCAGCAGGAACTGGTTCCATTGTCCGATGATGTTGAAGATCGTGATGGCGATGAGGCCCGGCTTGGCCATCGGCAGCATCACCTGGAAGAACAGCCGGTAGTGCCCGGCGCCGTCCACGACCGCCGCCTCGGCGACCCCGCTCGGGAGCGTTCGGAAGAACGCGGTCAGGAAGAAGACCGTGAACGGCAGCGAGTAGGCGATGTAGACGAGCACGAGCCCCGGGTAGGTGTTCAGCAGCGCCACGTTCTGCAGCGTCTTGAACAGCGGGAACAGGGCCAGGAACACCGGGAACATCATGCCCGCGGCGAACCCGAAGTAGACGATGCGGTTGCCGAAGAACTCGTAGCGGGCCAGCACGTACGCCGCCATCGCGCCCAGCAGCATCGTCCCGGTGACGCTGAAGGCCATCACCTGGATGGTGTTGATGAAGTACCCGCCGATGTTCCCGGTGGTCCAGGCGTTCGCGTAGTTCTCCCACTGGAACGACTCGGGCAGGCCGAGCGGGTCGGTGGCGATCTCGCGGGTGGTCTTGAAGGAGGTCAGGACGATCCACGCCACCGGGATGATGACCATGAGCCCCCACACCCACAGGAGGCCGTGCGAGAAGACGTTGAGGGCGTTGCCCTCGGTGTGCGGGGGACGCTTGGGCGCGGGGGCGGGGGCCTTCGGACCGCTCTCGGCGGCAGGCTTGGCAGGAGTGTCGGTTGCCATGTCGCTCCTCAGAACTCGATCCGCTCGCGGCGGCCGAACCGCAGCGACACGACGGCCAGCGTCAGCGCGGCGAAGAACAGGACCACGCCGAGCGCCGACGCGAAGGCCTGCTCGCCGTGGTTGAACGCGTACTTCCAGATGACGCCGCCGACCACTTCGCTCGCCGCGTCGGGCCCGCCGCGTTCGGGAGTCATCATGTAGATCAGGACGAACACGTCCAAGGCGATGATGGAGAGGTAGATCCAGGCGGTCTGGACCGAGTCCCACAAGAGCGGCAGCGTGATCTTGAAGAACATCTGGATCCGCCCGGAGCCGTCGATGATCGCCGCCTCGTAGAGGTCCCGCGGGATCGAGGCCATCGCCGAGGAGAAGAACACCATGTAGAAGCCGACGGCGCTCCAGACGAGGACGGCGATGACCGCCGCGAGCACGAAGCGTTTGTCGGACAGGAACCCGTTGACCGGGGCCGGGAGTCCGACCGCGGTGAGCGCCCCGGTGATGAGCCCGCCGAAGTTCTCGGGGGCGTACACCTGCTTCCACAGGATGCCGACGATCGCGACCGAGAGGACCTGCGGGAAGAAGTAGACGACCTTGTGGAAGCGGGCGCCGCGCACGCCTTCGATGCGGCCCTGGCGCATCCGCCCGCCGAGGTTGAGCATGAACGCGAAGAACAGACCGAGCGCGATCGTCACGACCGGCAGCACCACGAGGATGATCCCGGTGTGCCGCAGGGCGGGCAGGACGAGGCGCTCGTCCTTGAACAGGTTGACGTAGTTGTCGAAGCCGATGTAGTTGAACGAGTTGCTCGATCCCGACCAGTCCGTGAGGGAGATCTGGAAGGCCTGGGCGAACGGCAGCACCACCAGCCAGGTGTAGAGCCCCACCGGCAGCGCCAGGAAACTCAGGACGAACGGGTACCTGCCGTGCTTCACAGCCCAGGCCCTCCTCTCTCTCGGTTGAGCGGCTAGTCCTCGTGCCGGAACTTCTCGATGGTGTCGTCCGCGGCGGTCTCGTCGGCCGCCGTCTGCATCCGGTCGATGAACTCCTCGGGCGTGGCGTCGCCGGACAGGAGCGCACCGAGCGCGGGCCGGACCTCCTCGTTCATCTTCGTGTACCAGAAGCGGAACCGCGGCTGGAAGAGGTCGTCCGGGTTGGACACGAGCGCGTCGGTCATCTTCGCGGCGGGGTTGTCGAGCTCGACGCCCTTCACCACGGTGGCCGCCTGGACGGTGTCGCCGAAGACCTGCGCGCCCTCTTGGGAGAGCATGATCCGCAGGTACTCGTAGGCGCCCGCGAGGTTCGAGGCGTTCTTGGGGATGACGAACGGCTCCTCGCCGCCGGCGCTGATGAGGCCGGGCTGGACCGAGCCCTCCAGGTAGGGCACGCCGATCGGGGCGTACTCGAAGTCGTCGGGGGCGATGCCCTTCTGCTCGTTCGGGAGCCACGAGCCGCACGGCAGGAACGCCGCTCGGCGCTCGTTGAAGGCCGTCTGCGACTGGATGTGGTCGATGCCGGGCGTGCCCTCGAGGATGTACCCGGCGGTGTGGAGGCCGGCCAGCGCCTCGGCGGCCTTCACGACCGACTCGTGGCGCCACGCGTCGGGTTCGAGGTGGTCGATGGCCTTGACGACGTCGACGCCGCCGTGGCGGCCCGCGAGGATGAGGAACAGGTCGTAGAGGTACACCGGGTGCTGGCCGGCGTAGGTCCACGGCGCGATGCCCTCGGCCTGGATGGTCGGGCACAGGGCCAGCATCTCCTCCCAGGTCTCGGGCGGCGTCCAGCCCTTGTCGCGGAAGAGCTTCGCGTCGTACCAGACCGTCCACGCCGAGAACACGTAGTTGAGGGCGTAGACCTTGCCGTTGAAGGTGCCCATGGAGAGGACGCCGTCGCGCAGGGTGTCGCGGACGGTCACCTCCGGGTCGTCGTAGGAGGGCGCGTCCAGGAGCGGGGTGAGCTCGGCGAGCTCGCCGTCGCTGACGAGCGAGTCCATCGGGATCTGCTGGGCCCCGGAGTTGTCGAGGACGTCGCAGGGCTTGCCTTCGGCGAAGCGCGGCTGCTGGGTCTCGGCGATCGCCTGGGTGGCGAGGTGCTCGATCTCGGCGTCCGGGAAGGAGCGGTTGTAGATCTCCTGGTGGGCGAGGGCGTACTCGTTGCCGAAGCCGCCGTCGAAGATGACGACGTCCAGGGGCGCCGAACCGTCGACCTCGAAGGGGTTCTCGGCGTCGCCGCCGACGGTGACCTCTTCGGCGTCGTCGTCGCCGCCGCTGGTGGCGCAGGCCCCCAGCGAGGTCGCCGCGAGTCCGGCTGCGGTGGCGCCGAACAGGTTGCGTCGGGTGAAGATCGGGTGTCGATCTGCGGTTGGGTTCGTCATGGGTCGCTCCTTCAAGGGGTAGCAGATTGGGCAGGACCGCACTGGTGACGGTGAGCGGGTCAGCTCGATCCGTTTCGGGGTTGGGGGGTCGGCCGGTGGCCGGCGACGGCCTGGGCGCGCGATTCCAGGGCGTCGCGGGCTTCGGGGAAGCGCCGCTGGGCGACGGCGATGTGGACGAGGTCGGCGACCAGGAGCTGAGAGTGCCTGCCGGCCAGCAGATCCGCGCGGTTGCCGGTGCGGGTGGCGGCCGAGACGAGGCAGTGGTCGACGATCTCGGCGATGGGCGAGTCGGCGACGCCGGTGATCGCGACGGTGAGGGCGCCGCGGCTCCCCGCCTCGGTGAGCATCTCGACGACCTCCGCGGTGGTGCCCGAGAGGGAGGCGGCGATGGCGACGTCGCCTTCGCCGAGGAGGGCGGCGCTGGCGAGCGCGTCGTGGACCTCGGTCCAGGCCCAGGCGGCGATGCCGGTGCGGTAGAAGCCCATGTGGAGTTCGCGGGCGACGATGGCGCTGGAGCCGACGCCGTAGACGTCGACGCGGCGGGCCTCGGAGACGCGGGCGGCGACCTGCTCGACGGCGTCGAGGTCGAGGGTGTCGACGGTGTCGCGGAGCATGGCCGCGTCGATGGTGATGAGCTGCTTGAGGACCCGGTCGAGGGGGTCGGAGTGGGCGATCTCGCGGCCGATGTTGACGTCCCAGCCGGTCTCGCGGCGGGCGGAGGCACGACCGGTTTCAGTGGCGATTGCAACCCTGAGGGCTGCGTAACCGTCATATCCAAGATGACGGCAGAATCGTGTGATGGTTCCTGGGGAGGTACCGGAGAGTTCGGCGAGGTCCATGATCGTGGCCCGCGCCGCCGCTTCGGGGTCGACGAGCACTTGGTCGGCCACTTTCGACATGGCTTCGGAGAGTTCGCTCGCGCCCATGCGGATGCGTTCGAGCACGCCGGCTTTGGCGGGCGCGTTGGCCGCGTCGGTCGGTCTCGGCGACGACTGCGCGCCGAGAACGGGGCGGGTGCGGTCCATGGGCGACCCCTTCGGGAGGTGGATGCAAGAAAAACTATTACCTATGACACACTCATGTCAAGTTCATGAGAATTTTTTTTACTGGTTCGCAGCAAGGACGGATACTGCCGGTAACGCAAGGAGCGGGGACCCCCACATGCACGCAAGACTCGCCGTCGGCCTCGATGCCGGCGGGACCAGCAGCCGCGCCGTCCTCATCGATGAGAGCGGCGCGGTGCTCGGGACCGGAGCGTCCGGCCCGGCCAATCCGGTCGGCGGTGATCGGGAGATCGCACTGTCCAATATGGCTTTGGCGTTCCAACGGGCCCTCGGCGGCATCGACCCGACGGAGATCGACGCGGTCTGCGTCGGCACGGCGGGAGCGCTGTCGCTGACCGAGGAAGTGCGCGAGGTGTCGGCGGACCTCAAGCGGCGCTTCGCGACCGACTGCGAGGTCCAGGTCGTCTCGGACGCGGTGATCGCGTTCGCGGCCGGGTCGTCGGCGCCCGACGGGACCGTCGTGGTCTCGGGCACCGGCGCGGTGGCGTTCGCGGTCCGCGACCGGACCCCGGCGCTGCGCTCGGACGGTTACGGGTGGCTCTTCGGCGACGCGGGCTCGGGCTTCTGGCTCGGGCGCGAGGCCGTGCGGGCGGCGCTGCGGCACATCGACGGCAACGGCCCGGGCGGGCGGCTCGTGGAGGCCATCGTCACGGCGATCGCGCCGGAGCACCGGCGTTCAGGGGCGATCGTGGCGAAGTGCATGGCGGATCCGCCGGTGCGGCTCGCGCGCTTCGCGGCGCTGGTGTGCGAGGCCGCGGACGGCGGCGACCCGGTGGCCGAGTCGATCGTGGCGAGGGCCGTCGGCCATCTGGCGGAATCGGTGTCGTACGTGGTGGACCGGGAGCTGCCGATCGTGATGGCAGGGAGCCTGCTGACGAGGCCGACGCCGATCGCCGCGCTGCTGCAGGAGCGGTTCCGCCTGGTGTACCCGAAGGCCGGCATCAGCAAGGCCACCGACCCTGCGATCGGTGCGGCCTGGATGGCCGCCAGCGCCTTCGTGACCGACCAAGAGGCGAAGGCTCGGCTCCACCGCCAGCTCGCCTGGCGTTGAACCGGACGCGGGACTAACGAGACGCACAGCATGACGGCACGGGCGCCGAAAGCGCCCGTGCCGTTTCGTTCGCCGTGCCTGCGGGATTCGCTTGTACCGGAGGCTCGGCGAATCGCCTTCGCGTCTTCCCTGGCCCGAGCGCCGCTGCTGCTGCCGCGCCGAGGCGATTCGGCTCTTCGACGCAAGTCGGTGCCGCCTCCACCGGGCACGCTCGAACCGAGGGCCGCACGAATCGCCCGCACACCTCTGCCGAGCCCAGGCACGCCGCCGCTCCCTCGCCGAAACGCGACCGGCGGCCTCGCCGCAGATCAGCGCCGCCTCCACCGGGCACGCTGGAACCGCGGGCGCCGCTCGGCTCCGGACCGCTTCAGCGTGCCCGCCGTCCGCTCACACCTGCAATGCGGCCGCCAGGCGGCCTTCCGCCTGCTCCAGGCGCTTCCCCGCTTCAGTCGCGTCCACGCCCAGCTCGATCATGACCACCGCGGTCTTCACGTGGTTGCCCGACGCGGTCAGCGCCGCCTCGGCCTCCTCCGCGTCCGCGCCGGTGATCTCGCGGATCATCCGCACCGCCCGCGCGGCCAGCTTCGAGTTCGCGACCCGCATGTCGACCATGTAGTTCCGGTAGATCTTGCCCAGGCGCACCATGCTGATCGTCGAGATCATGTTGAGCACGAACTTCTGCGCCGTCCCCGACTTCAACCGCGTCGAGCCGGCCACCACCTCGGGCCCCACCTCGACCTCGATGCGGTGCTCGGCCGCCTCCGAGAGCAGCGTCCCGGTGTTGCAGGAGAGTCCGACCGTGAGCGCCCCGCGCCGCCGGGCCTCTTTGACCGCCGCGACCACGAACGGCGTCCGCCCGCTCGCCGCGAGCCCGACCACCGCGTCGTCCGGCCCGATCCCGTCGGCGGCGATCGCCGCGATGCCGGCCGCCGCGTCGTCCTCGGTGCCTTCCACGGCGCCGCCCTCGGCCGCCTTGCCGCCCGCCAGAATGGCCTTCACCAGCTCCGGGTCCGTGGAGAACGTCGGCGGGCATTCGGCCGCGTCCATCACCGCCATCCGCCCGGCGGTGCCGGCCCCCACGTACCGCAGGCGCCCGCCCCGCGCGAGGCGCTCGGCCACGGCGTCGATCGCGGCGGCGACCTGCGGGAGCACCGCGGCGACCGCGGTCGGGACGCTCGCGTCCGCGTCGTTCATGGTGCGCGCCAGGTCCAGGGTCGAGAGGGTCTCGATGCCCGCGTAACGGGGGTCGGCCTGCTCGGTCGCCAGCGTTGCCAAATGGGTGCGCGCCTCCAGGCGCTCGGTCGTCTCACTCACAGTTGCGAGCGTAGCGCAATGAAGTAAAATTTCATCGCCTCGGGAGTGCTTGAAGAATCACGCCGTACCGTGCACGGGCCGTGACGGGTGTACCGTGTCGTCATGCCTGCCAGTCGCGCCGACACGCCCAACCTCCTGGTGCTCATCAAGTCCGTCCTGCCTTCGCTGTCGAAGGCGGAGACCAAGGTCGCCCAGGAGATCATCCGCGAACCCGAGGCCGCCTCGACGCGTACCATCACCGAACTCGCGCACGCCGCGGGGACCTCGGAGGCCACGGTCGTGCGCTTCTGCCGGTCCCTGGGCCTCGCGGGGCACCGTGAGCTGCGGATGCGTGCCGCGCAGGCCGTCATCGGCACCGGCGAGGGGCCCGACCGCGAGATCGCGGGCGGGGACATCCCCTCGGGCGCGGACATGTCGCGCATCATCGCCACAGTGAGCTACGCCGACGTGGGGGCGATCACCGACACCGCCGACGCGCTCGACACGGCCGCCTGCGAGGCCGCCGTGGCGGCTCTCGCGAACGCGGGCCGCGTCGACGTGTTCGGCGTGGAGGCCTCCGGGATCGTGGCCTCGGACCTGGTGAAGAAGCTGCACCGCATCGGGTGCACCGCGTTCGCGTGGCCCGACGTCCACTCCGCGCTGGTCGCGACGGCGCTGGCGAGCCCGAAGGACGTGGCCCTGGCGATCTCGCACTCGGGCGCGACGACGGAGACCGTCGAGTTCCTGGAGTCCGCCCGGGACCGCGAGGCGACGACGATCGCGATCACGAACCACGCCCGCTCGCCGCTGGCGAACGTCGCGGACCTGGTGCTGACGACCGCGGCCCGCGAGACGACGTTCCGCTCGGGTGCCACCGTGAGCCGCATCGCGCAGCTGATGGTCGTCGACTGCCTCTTCGTGGGCGTGGCGGCCAAGCAGCGCAAGCGGACCGCGAAGGCCCTGGCCGCGACCGCGGCGGCGGTCTCGGGCCGCCAGCGGGCCTGAAAGCGGTCGCGCGCGACGGTCCTCGGCGCCGCGCGCGACCGGCTCGTGCCGCCTACCTGCCGCGGGCGGCCTCGACTTCCCGGCGCAGCCGGGGCAGCCGATCATGGAAGATCCCCGGGCACAGCGTGGATCCGAAGTCCTTGTGCCCGTAGATCTGGGTCGAGGGGATCCCGTACTGCTCGCACGCGAAGGCGCACAGGGTCACCAGCGTCTCCCACTGCGCGGCGGTCGGCACCGCGCCGTCGTGATAGGCGCCCTCGTTCGCGATCCCAATCGACTGCGTGTTCTGCCCGGCGGTGTGGATGCCCTGGACGAAGCGGCCGCCGTGGTGGAGCGCCGGCAGGCTCCCGGTGGCGCCCTCGGTGATCCACCCGCCGCGGCTCACGATGAAGTTGTAGCCGCTGTCGCGCCAGCCGTTGTCGTCCATGTGCAGGTTCTGGACCCACCGCGCGTGGCGATGCGCCTGCTCGCGCGAGAAGTCGGCGGTGTTCGGCGCGACCGTGTGGTGCACGATCAGCTTGTTCGGACGGCCTGTGATGACGGGGTTGGTGCCGTTGGGACGCCGCGCGCCCCACACGGTGGTCGAGTCGATGTCGGGTTCGACCGCGGCGGCGCTCGCGGCGCTCGCGGTCGCGGCGACGCCGGCGGCTCCGAGGAGCCCGGCCGCGCCGGTCCTCAGGAGGATCCGGCGCCCGATGCGGCGGTGGTCTGCGTTCATGGCTGCCTCCGGAGACGGGGCGGGCCGGTCCGATCGGGGCCGGCCCGCCCCCTGGCGTGCTAGGTGTTGTTCGCGAGCGCCAGCAGTCGGGAGCGCGAACCGTTGAAGTAGTCGCGGTCGACGTCGCCGGAGATGCCCGAGACCCGACCGGTGGCGGTGTACTGCCAGAACGTCCAGGTCGTGTTGTTCCAGCCGGCCGGCAGCGAGGGCGCCGAGACGCCCCAGTGCGCGATCCACAGCGGGCTCTTGGAGGCCATGCCGGTCCACGAGCCGGTGCAGGAGTTCCACCACGAGGCGGTCGTGTAGATGACCACGTCGCGTCCGGTCCTGGCCTTGTACGTGTTGTAGAAGTCGGTGATCCAGTTGCGCATCTGGGTCGTCGACAGGCCGTAGCAGGCCGCGCCCGAGGGCGGGGCCTCCAGGTCGAGCGCGCCCGGGAGGGTGCGGTTGTCGGCCGACCACGCGCCGCCGTTGCTGGCGAAGTAGTTCGCCTGCACCGCGCCGCTGGAGCTGCCCGGGCGGGCGAAGTGGTACGCCCCGCGGATCACGCCCGCGTGGTAGGCGGCCACGTAGTTGGTGTTGAACCGTGGGTCCTTGTAGCTGGTGCCCTCGGTGGCCTTGATGTAGGCCCACTCGACGCCGGAGTTCCTGACCGAGGTCCAGTTGATCGAGCCCTGGTAGTGCGAGACGTCGATGCCCGCGATGCGGGTCTGCGCCTGGGCCGGGCTCGCGACCGCGAGTCCGGCGAACGTGAGGATGCTCGCGGCGAAGAGGACGAACGCGGCGCGCAGGCCGCGCCGCGCGGTGCCGCGGGGTCGGTTTCGATGGGTCGGGAAGAGTTTCACACGAGACTCCCTTGTTGTCAGGGGATCCGCCTTTTGGGGGGAGGTGCGCGGTATCGCACCGGACCCCAGTATGAAGACAATCTTCACAAAGAGTCAAGCGTGTGAAAGTAATTTTCCGCGAAGGGCGAGTGAACGATTACGCGTAGTGCAGGCCGTGGCCCAAGGCGTACGACACCTCGCCGGACTCGGACAGGACGTCCACCGGCAGCATCCCGCTCGGATCGAGCGCGCCCGTGATCACCTTGGCCAGGGCCGCGAGCGAGGGCGCGGTGTACGAATAGGACGCCAGTGAGGCGTTGACCGCGGGCAGCCCCGCGGCGTCGTAGGGCGTGCCGACGGCGGCGGCGACCACCGGGACGCCGGCATCCATGAGCGCGGCGACCAGGTCCGCCTGAGCGGAACCGGAGGCGACGTTGAAGGTCGTGACCACCACGAGGTCCCGGCCCTCGGCGGCGGCGACGGCCGACGCGATCGCCGCGGCGTCCGGAGCCTCCCCGGTGACGAGCGCTTCGGCTTGGACGCCCAGGCCCGCAAGGGATTCGGTGAGCCGCGCAGTAGTGTTCTCGCCCCAACCGGTGACGAGCACCGAGCCGCCCGCGAACGGGAGCGTGCCGTCGTTGGCGAGCAGCGTGATGGAGCGCTCGGCGATGTCGGCGGCCACCGCGAGGTGCTCGGCGGTGCCGACCGCGTCCGCGGCGGCGGACGCGTCGACCATCGGGGCCTCGGGGATGCCGCGAGCGTGCTTGAGCGCGAGGAGGCGGCGCACTGAGGCGTCGATGCGCTCCTCGGTCAGCTCCCCCGCCGCGACCGCGGCGAGCACCGCCTCGTACGCGAGCGGGAAGTCCGGCGGCATGAGCAGCAGGTCGGCCCCGGCCAGGAGCGCCAGCACGGGCACCCGCTCGTCGCCGTACTCGGTGCGGACCCCCTGCATGTCGAGGGCGTCGGTGACGATCACGCCGTCGAACCCGAGCCGGTCGCGCAGCAGCCCGGTGAGGATCGGCTCCGAGAGCGTCGCCGGCTTGAGCGAGTCGTCCAAGGCGGGGAACTGGATATGGGCCGACATGACCATGTCGGCCCCGGCCGCGATCGCCGCGACGAACGGCGGGGCGTCGATCCGCTCCCACTCCTCGGTGGTGTGGGTGATGACCGGCAGGCCCACGTGGCTGTCGGTCCCGGTGTCGCCGTGGCCCGGGAAGTGCTTGGCGGACACCGCCACTCCCCCGGCCTGGTAGCCGCCGACCTGGGCCGTCGTGAACTCCGCGACGAGCGCCGAGTCGGACCCGAAGGACCGCACCCCGATCACCGGGTTCGCGGGGTCCACGTTCACGTCCGCGTCGGGTGCGAAGTTCTGGTTCAGGCCCATCGCCCGCAGTTCGGCGCCCGCGATCTGCGCGGCCTCGTGCGCCGCCTCGAGGTCGCGGGTCGCGCCCAGCGGCATCGCCCCGGGGAACTGCGTGGCCGGCTCGCCGATGCGGACCACCGAGCCGTACTCCTGGTCGGTCGCGATGAGCAGCGGGACGTCGCCGGCGGCCTCCTGCAGGCCGTTGGAGAGCGCCGCGATCTGCCCGGGATCGGTCAGGCCGTTGGCCCAGTCGAAGTAGATGATCCCGCCGGGCTTGTACGCGGCCACGAACGCGGCGCCGTTGTCGGCGCCGAGGCGCTCGCGGTTGGAGGCCACCGCCTCGGACTGGTCGGTGTCGGCGCTCTCGCCGTGCACGTACACCATGAACAGCTGGCCGACCTTGTCCTCCAGGGACATCGACGCCAGCTGCGTCTCGACCCAGTCGGGCGCGGCCTCGGTCGTCTCGTCCACCGCGTCCCCCGGCGCGTCGCCGCCGCCTCGCCGGGCGGCGGCCCCGGCGATCACGGCGCCGCCGCCGACGGCCGCGACGGCCCCGGCGACACTGGTGACGAGCACGGACTTGCGGGAGAGCTTCGGGGAACGCACCCGCCCATCCTGACCCACGCCCCGGCGGCGCGCGACACCGACCCGGGCGATGCCGCCCCCGTCACCCGAAGGCCGCGAACGGGCCCGGAGACGACGAAAGCCGGGGAGGAGCGGATGCTCCTCCCCGGCGTTACGACGTGCCGAAGCGCCGGCGGACTAGAACTTCAGGCCGTTGTCACGGGCGGCGTCGGCCAGGGCCGCGACACGGCCGTGGTACTTGACACCGCCGCGGTCGAAGACCACGGCCTCGACGCCGGCGGCCTTGGCGCGCTCGGCGATGAGCCGACCGATCTCCTTGGCCTTGGCGGTCTTGTCGCCCTCGAAGGCGCGCAGCTCGGGCTCCACCGTCGACGCGGCGGCCAGCGTGTGGCCCTTCACGTCGTCGATGACCTGGGCCACGATGTGCTTCGAAGAACGGAAGACCGCCAGACGCGGCTGGGCGGCCGTGCCGGTGATCTTCTTGCGGCCACGGAAGTGACGCCGGTTCTTGCCGATCCGGCGGCGCTCGGACACCGACCCGGACGGGCGGCGGTTTTCGAGTTTGCTCGCCATTACTTACCTGCCTTCCCGGCCTTGCGGCGGATACGCTCGTCGACGTACTTCACGCCCTTGCCCTTGTAGGGTTCCGGCGGACGCAGTCGGCGGATGTTCGACGCGACCTGACCGACGAGCTGCTTGTCGATGCCCTCGACGTGCAGCAGGGTCGGCTTCTCGACCGTGAACGAGATACCCTCCGGGGCGTCGACCTGGATGGTGTGGGAGAAGCCGAGGCTCATCTCCACGCCCTTGCCCTTGGCGACGGCCCGGTAACCGGTGCCGTTGATCTCGAGGGACTTCTTGTAGCCCTCCGAGACGCCGACGACCATGTTGTTGACGAGGCTGCGGGCCAGGCCGTGCAGGGCCCGGGACTTGCGCTCGTCGTTGGGGCGGGTGACCGAGATCGACCCGTCTTCGTGCTTCTCGATGCCGATCGGCTCGGGCAGCTCAGTGCTGAGCTGGCCCTTGGGGCCCTTCACGGTCACCGTCGCGCCATCGATCTTGACGTCGACGCCGGAGGGCACCAGAATCGGCTGCTTCCCAATGCGGGACATGCTTATACCCTCCTGCTACCAGACGTAGGCGATGACTTCGCCGCCAACGCCGCGCTTGCGAGCCTGACGGTCGGTCAGCAGGCCCTGGGAGGTGGACACGATGGCCACACCCAGGCCGCCGAGGACGCGCGGCAGCTCAGTGGACTTGGCGTAGACCCGGAGGCCCGGCTTCGAGACGCGGCGCAGGCCCGCCAGGGACCGCTCGCGGCGCTCGCCGAACTTCAGGTCGATGACCAGGGTCTTGCCGACTTTGCCTTCTTCAGGCTCCTCGACGCGCCACTCGGCGATGTAGCCCTCCTGCTTGAGGACCTCCGCGATGGAGGCCTTCATCTTGGAGTGCGGCATCACGAGCTGGTCGTGGTAGGCCTGGTTGGCGTTCCGCAGACGGGTCAGCATGTCTGCGATCGGGTCGGTCATTGTCATTAGCGTTGTTTACCTTTCTCACCCCGGTTCCCTGCAGCTGCTTCGCAGCCGCAGGGCCTGTGGCGATCGACAGGGTTATCGGCCGGCGGAGCCGGACCGTAAGCCTGGGGTTACCAGGAAGCCTTGTGGACGCCGGGAAGTTCACCCGCGTGGGCCATGTCGCGCACGCAGATCCGGCACAGGCCGAACTTGCGGTAGACGGCCTTCGGCCGGCCGCACTTCTGGCAGCGGGTGTAGGCGCGCACGGCGAACTTCGGCTTCCGCTTGGCCTTCGCGATGAGGGCTTTCTTAGCCATTGTCGTTCTCCTTGAACGGGAAGCCGAGCAGCTTCAGGAACGCCCGGCCTTCGTCGTCGGTCTTCGCGGTGGTCACCAAGGTGATGTCCATACCACGAACCCGGTCGATCTTGTCCTGGTCGATCTCGGGGAACACGCTCTGCTCGGTGAGACCGAAGGTGTAGTTCCCGTTGCCGTCGAACTGCTGGTCCGAGAGCCCGCGGAAGTCGCGGATGCGCGGCAGCGCGATCGCCAGGAGGCGGTCGAGGAACTCCCACATGCGGTCGCCGCGAAGGGTGACCTTCGCGCCGATCGCCTGGCCCTCGCGCAGCTTGAACTGCGCGATCGACTTCTTGGCCCGACGCACGAGCGGCTTCTGCCCCGTGATCGTGGTCAGGTCCTCCAGCGCACCGTTGATGAGCTTGGAGTCGCGAGCGGCCTCGCCCACACCCATGTTGACCACGATCTTCGTCAGACCGGGGATCTGGTGGATGTTCTTGTACTTGAACTGTTCCTGCAGCGCGGGCCTGATCTCGGAGCGGTAGGTCTCCTTCAGGCGCGGCTGGACCTTCTCTGCAACGTCAGTCATTACAGGTCCTTACCCGTCCGCTTCGAAACACGGACCTTGCGGCCGTCGTCGCCGAACCGGTAACCCACGCGAGTGGGCTGGTTGTCGGCGTCGAGGACCATCACGTTCGAGACGTGGATCGCGGCCTCCTGGACCACGATGCCACCGGTCTTCGAGCCACGAGCGGTCTGCCCGGCCTTGATGTGCTTGGTGATGCGGTTGACGCCCTCGACGAGCACGCGCTCGCGGTCGGGGTACGCCTCCAGCACCAGGCCCTCGGCACCCTTGTCTTTGCCTGCGATGACGCGGACTCGGTCGCCCTTCTTGATCTTCATCTCTTACAGCACCTCCGGTGCGAGGGAGATGATCTTCATGAACTGCTTGTCGCGCAGTTCGCGGGCGACCGGCCCGAAGATACGGGTCCCTCGCGGTTCGCCGTCCTTGACGAGGACGGCGGCGTTCTCGTCGAACTTGATGTACGTGCCGTCAGGACGGCGGGTTTCCTTCACCGTCCGTACGATGACGGCCTTCACGACGTCGCCCTTCTTCACCCCGGCACCCGGGGTGGCGTCCTTGACGGAGGCCACGATCGTGTCGCCGATACCGGCATAGCGTCGGCCCGAGCCGCCCAACACCCGGATGCACAGGATCTCCCGTGCACCGGTGTTGTCGGCGACCTTGAGCCGCGACTCTTGCTGAATCACGTCCCGATCTCCCTACTTGGCCTTCTCAAGGATCTCGACGATGCGCCAACGCTTGGTCTTCGACAGGGGACGGGTCTCCATGATGGAGACGCGGTCGCCGATGCCGGCCTCGTTGTTCTCGTCGTGGGCCTTGTACTTCTTGTTGGACTTGACGACCTTGCCGTACAGCGCGTGCTTCTTGCGGTCTTCGACCTCGACGACAGCGGTCTTGTCCATCTTGTCGCCGACGACGAAGCCCTCGAGCACCTTGCGCCGACCGCGAGTCTGAGTTTCCTCGCTCACTTCTCAACCTCCTCCGGCGCGGCGCTGAGGCCCAGCCGGCGCTCGTTCATGACGGTGTAGATCCGCGCGATCTCCTTGCGGACCAGACCGAGCTCGTGGTTGTTCTCCAGCTGGCCCGTGGCGTTCCGGACCCGCAGGTTGAACAGTGCTTCCTTCTTCTCCACGAGCTTCGCCTGGAGTTCCTTGTCGCTGAGCTCGCGCAGCTCACCGGTGTCGATACCAGTAGCCATCACTACTCACCTGCCCCTTCGCGGTGCACGATGCGGCACTTCATCGGCAGCTTGTGGATCGCGCGCTGCAGCGCCTCGTGGGCCGTGGCCTCGTTCGGGAACGAGAGCTCGAACATCACGCGGCCCGGCTTGACGTTGGCCACCCAGTACTCGGGCGAACCCTTACCGGAACCCTGACGGGTCTCGGCCGGCTTCTTCGTGATCGCACGGTCCGGGAAGATCGTGATCCAGACCTTGCCGCCACGCTTGATGTGGCGGGTCATGGCGATACGAGCCGACTCGATCTGGCGGTTGGTCACGTAGCTGTGCTCCAACGCCTGGATGCCGTACTCGCCGAAGGAGACCTTCGTGCCGCGAGTGGCCTTGCCCTTGCGCTTGGGAGCGTGAGGCTTCCGGTAACCGCGCGGCGGTTTCCGTGGCATGAGCATGTCGCTTAGCCCTCCTGCTTCTCAGTCTCGGGGGCGGGCGCGGCGGCAGCGGACTCGCCCGACGGAGCAGCGGTGCCACGGCCACCACGGCCGCGGCCGCCGCGAGCCGCACCGGCGCCGCCGCGGCCACCACGGCCGCCGCGGTCCGGACCGGAGTCCCGACGACGCTGCACCTGCTCGGCCTGCTCCTTGAGCGTGGCCTCACCCTTGTAGATCCACACCTTCACGCCGATGCGGCCGAAGGTGGTGTGGGCCTCGAACAGGCCGTAGTCGATGTTCGCGCGGAGCGTGTGCAGCGGGACCTGGCCCTCGCGGTACTGCTCCGAGCGGGACATCTCCGCGCCGCCGAGACGGCCGGAGCACTGCACCTTGATGCCCTTCACGGTCGGGTTGCGCATGGCCGACTGAATGGCCTTGCGCATCGCGCGACGGAAGTTCACACGGCTGGACAGCTGCTCCGCGACGCCCTGGGCGACGAGCTGCGCATCGATGTCGGGGTTCTTGACCTCGATGATGTTCAGCTGGACCTGCTTGCCGGTCAGCTTCTCCAGGTTGCCGCGCAGACGGTCGGCCTCGGCGCCCTTGCGGCCGATGACGATGCCCGGGCGGGCGGTGTGGATGTCGACGCGGACCCGCTCGCGGGTGCGCTCGATGTCGACCTTGCTGATGCCGGCGCGCTCGAGACCCTTGGTCATGAGCTTGCGGATCTTCACGTCCTCACCGACGTAGTCCGCGTACTCCTTGTCGGCGTACCAACGCGACGTCCAGTCGGCGCTGATGCCGAGGCGGTACCCGTGCGGGTGAATTTTCTGACCCATTAGGCGGTCTCCTCCTTCTCAGCGTTCTCGGACTTCGTGTTGGCTTCCGCCGGCTTCGGGGCGGCCGCCTTGGGGCGGCGCACCGAGGGGGCGCTGGACTGCTTGGCCTGGACCGACTCGACCACCACGGTGATGTGGCTGGTGCGCTTGTTGATCCGGTAGGCGCGACCGTGGGCGCGCGGGCGGTACCGACGCATGGTCGGGCCCTCGTCGACCTTGATCTCGGACACCAGAAGCGATTCCGGGTCCAGACCGAGGTTGTTCTCGGCGTTCGCCTGAGCCGACGCGATGACCTTGTACACGATCTCGGCCGCGCTGTAAGGCGCGAACTCGAGAGTCGTCAAGGCCTCGTCCACGGGCAGACCACGCACGAGGTCGACGACGCGGCGCGCCTTGCGAGGTGCTACGCGGACGTACCGCGCCACCGCGCGCGCCTTCGGAGCCTCCTGCTCCACTGTTGCCATCGTTATAATCCTTCGTTCGTTCTCAAAGCCCGTGGCCTAGCGGCGACGGCTCTTGCGGTCGTCCTTCTCGTGGCCGCGGAAGGTGCGCGTGGGCGCGAACTCGCCGAGCTTGTGCCCGACCATGTTCTCCGTGACGTAGACAGGGACGTGCTTGCGGCCATCGTGGACCCCGAAGGTCAGCCCGATGAAGTCGGGCGTGATCGTGGAGCGACGCGACCAGGTCTTGATGACGTTCTTGCTCTTGGTCTCGATCGCAGCGTCCACCTTCTTCTGCAGGTGGTCGTCGACGAACGGCCCTTTCTTGAGGCTGCGAGCCATGGACTACTTCCCCCGCTTCCGGTTGACGTTGCGACGACGGACGATGAGCCGGTCGTTCGGGTGGTTCCGCTTCCGGGTGCGGCCCTCGGGCTTGCCCTGCGGGTTGACCGGGTGGCGGCCACCGGAGGTCCGGCCCTCGCCACCACCGTGCGGGTGGTCGACCGGGTTCATGACGACACCGCGGACGGTCGGGCGCCAGCCCTTCCACCGCATGCGGCCGGCCTTGCCCCAGTTGATGTTGCCCTGCTCGGCGTTGCCGACCTCGCCGACGGTGCCGCGGCAGGTGACCTGGACCAGGCGGATCTCACCGGAAGGCATGCGCAGGTGCGCGTACTTGCCTTCACGGGCGAGCAGCTGGATCGAGGCGCCCGCGGAGCGGCCCAGAGCGGCGCCGCCGCCGGGCTTGAGCTCCACCGCGTGGATCGTGGTACCGACCGGGATGTGACGCAGCTCCAGCGAGTTGCCGGGCTTGATGTCGGCCTCCGGGCCGTTCTCGATCACGTCACCCTGCTTGATGCCCTTGGGGGCCAGGATGTAGCGCTTCTCGCCGTCCGCGTAGTGCAGCAGCGCGATGTTCGCGGTGCGGTTCGGGTCGTACTCGATGTGCGCGACCTTCGCCGGCACGCCGTCCTTGTCGTGGCGACGGAAGTCGATCACGCGGTACCGGCGCTTGTGGCCGCCGCCGCGGTGACGGGTCGAGATCTTGCCGGAGTTGTTGCGGCCGCCGGTCTTGCTGATCGGACGCAGCAGCGACTTCTCCGGGGTCGAGCGGGTGATCTCGGCGAAGTCGGAGACGCTCGAACCGCGACGACCCGGGGTCGTCGGCTTGTACTTGCGAATAGCCATGCTTCTAGCTCCTACGAGATCTGTCCGCCGAAGATCTCACCGAGACGACCGGGGTCGCCTTCCACGGTGACGATCGCGTGCTTGACACTCTTGCGCTGGCCCCAACCGGTCCGGGTGCGCTTGCGCTTGCCCGAGCGGTTCAGGGTGTTGACGCTCTTGACGTCCACACCGAAGATCTGCTTGATCGCGATCTTGATGTGGCTCTTGTTGGCGCGCGGGTCGACCTCGAAGGTGTACTTGCCCTCGCCGAGGAGGGTGTAGGTCTTCTCCGAGATGACCGGCTTGATGATGATGTCGCGCGGGTCGGCGACGGTCACTTCGCTCACGCCGCGACCTCCTGCTCAGTCCGGTCAGCGATGAACGCCTCGATGGCGGCCTCGCTGAACACGATGTCCTCGTTGTTGAGCACGTCGTAGGTGTTGACCTGGCCCCAGTCGAGCAGGTGCACCTCGGGGAGGTTGCGCAGGCTCAGCGCCGCGGTCTGCTCGTCGCGGGTCAGGACCACGAGGACCTTGCGGGCCTCGGTGAGCTTGCCCAGCGCGGCTTGCGCGGTCTTCGTCTTGGGCGTGTCGCCTTCGATGAAGGCGTCGATGACGTGCACGTTGTTGCCGCGGGCCCGGTCGGTGAGGGCGCCGGCGAGCGCCGCCGCCTTCATCTTCTTCGGGGTCCGCTCGGCGAACGACCGCGGCTTGGGGCCGTGGACGATGCCGCCGCCGTTGTACTGCGGGGCGCGGATCGAACCCTGGCGGGCGCGGCCGGTGCCCTTCTGCCGGTACGGCTTCTTGCCACCGCCGCGGACTTCGCCGCGGGTCTTGGTGTTGGCCGAGCCCGAGCGGCCGGCGGCCAGCTGTGCCGTGACGACCTGGTGCATGAGCGGGATGTTCGGCTCGACGTCGAAGATCGACGCCGGGAGCTCGATGGTCTTCCCGGTCTCTTCGCCAGAGGCGTTCTTGACGTTGATTGCGAGGCTCATTGGTTAGCCACCTGCTTCACTGCCGTGCGGACGAGCACCAGGCCGTTCTTCGGGCCGGGCACGGCGCCCACGATGAGCAGCAGACCGCGCTCGGCGTCGACCGCCTGGATGCGCAGGTTCTGCGTGGTGTGACGGTTGTGGCCCATCCGGCCGGCCATGCGCATGCCCTTGAACACGCGGCCCGGCGTGGCGCACCCGCCGATGGAGCCGGGGGCGCGGTGGACCTTGTGCGCACCGTGGCTGGCGGGGAGACCGCCGAAGCCGTGGCGCTTCATGACGCCGGCGAAGCCCTTGCCCTTGGTGGTGCCGGTGACGTCGACGAGCTGACCGGGTTCGAAGATGGTGGCTTCGATGGTCTGGCCGAGGTCGTAGTCGGCGGCGTCCGAGGTGCGCAGCTCGACAAGGTGGCGACGCGGGGCGACGCCGGCCTTCTCGAAGTGGCCCTGGATCGGCTTCGTCACGTTCTTGAGTTTGATGTCGCCGAAGCCCAGTTGGACGGCCGAGTAGCCGTCGACGTCGGGCTTGCGAACCTGGGTGACCACGTTCGGGCCGGCCTGCACCACAGTGACCGGAACGGCGCGGCCGTTCTCGTCCCAAACCTGGGTCATGCCGAGCTTGGTGCCCAGGATTCCCTTGATCTGCCTGTCCATTGGTCCCCTACAGCTTGATCTCGATGTCGACACCGGCCGGGAGGTCAAGGCGCATCAACGAGTCGACCGTCTTCGGGGTCGGGTCGAGGATGTCGATGAGGCGCTTGTGCGTGCGCATCTCGAAGTGCTCGCGCGAGTCCTTGTACTTGTGCGGCGACCGGATCACGCAGAAGCGGTTGATCTCGGTCGGCAGCGGCACCGGCCCGGAGATGGCAGCACCGGTACGGGTGACCGTCTCCACGATCTTGCGGGCGGAAGAGTCCACGACCTCGTGGTCGTAGGCCTTCAGCCTAATGCGGATCTTTTGTCCCGCCATGATTCCTAACCTTACGTAAATTGGCTGTTCAGACCGCTCCACGCGGTCGGGCGTGTCGCGAGTTCGAGACTGACTTGGGCATAGCGATGCTCATGGTTGATCTCTTGGCTCGCCCGCCTGCCCGCCATGAAACGGTCCCTCTCAGCACAATCGAGTGCCTACTCGGGCCCGCGGGCCGGGCGTGAGCCCCTGCGCATGCCGTGGAAGGCGCGCCGGAGCGTACGCAACCTGAATATTATGACTGGTCCTGCTCCAGCTCAACAAGCTGGGGTCGGGGAACAGTGGGACAGGTTACGAGTTTGCAGCGTTCACCGCGTCCCGCCGCCGCCTGGGGCGGACTGTCGGTCATAGCCCGACAAGCATGGGACGCAAGTAAACCGGGGCGACTCGCACTGGTCGAGTCGCCCCGGTATGCGGTCTTACTTGATGACCTTGGTGACGCGGCCGGAGCCGACGGTGCGGCCACCCTCGCGAATCGCGAAGAGGAGACCCTCGTCCATCGCGATGGGCTGGATGAGCTCGACCTTCATGTCGGTGTTGTCACCCGGCATGACCATCTCGGTGCCCTCGGGGAGGGTCACGACGCCGGTCACGTCGGTGGTCCGGAAGTAGAACTGCGGACGGTAGTTGTTGAAGAACGGCGTGTGACGCCCGCCCTCGTCCTTGGACAGGATGTAGACCTGCGCCTCGAAGTCGGTGTGGGGGGTCGTGGTGCCGGGCTTGACGGCGACCATGCCGCGCTCGACCTCTTCGCGCTTGGTGCCGCGGAGCAGGAGCCCCACGTTCTCACCGGCGCGCGCGTCGTCGAGGGTCTTGCGGAACATCTCGATCGCGGTGACCTTGGTGCGGATGGCGCCCTCGCGGATGCCGACGATCTCGACTTCCTCGTTGGGGAGCAGCACACCGCGCTCGACGCGACCGGTGATGACGGTACCGCGACCGGTGATGGTGAAGACGTCCTCGATCGGCATGAGGAACGGCTTGTCCATCTCGCGCTCGGGCTCCGGCACGGAGTCGTCGACGGCCTGCATGAGCTCGGCGACGGCGTCGACCCACTTCTGCTCGCCCTCGAGGGCGCCCAGGGCCGAGACCTGAACGACCGGAGCGTCGTCGCCCGGGAAGTTCTGGTCGGACAGCAGCTCGCGGACCTCCATCTCGACGAGCTCGAGGATCTCCTCGTCGTCGACCATGTCGGACTTGTTCAGCGCCACGACGATGTACGGGACACCGACCTGGCGGGCGAGGAGGACGTGCTCGCGGGTCTGCGGCATGGGGCCGTCAGCGGCGGACACGACGAGGATCGCGCCGTCCATCTGGGCCGCACCGGTGATCATGTTCTTGATGTAGTCGGCGTGACCGGGGCAGTCGACGTGCGCGTAGTGGCGCGACTCGGTCTGGTACTCGACGTGGGAGATCGAGATCGTGATACCGCGCTGCTTCTCTTCGGGCGCGTTGTCGATCTCGTCGAACGGCGTGTACGGGTTCAGGTCCGGGTACTTGTCGTGCAGGACCTTGGTGATCGCCGCGGTCAGCGTGGTCTTGCCGTGGTCGACGTGACCGAGCGTGCCGATGTTCACGTGCGGCTTGTTGCGCTCGAACTTTTCCTTAGCCACTTCGTCCTCCTGTGGACTGGGTAAATCTGGTTTGACTTATCTGACCTATTGCATCGCTTCGGGGCAACAGCGCCGCTGCTGGCAACAGGTGGTCAGCGGTGGGCGCCCAGGCTTGGGCGCCCGAGCCGCTTACTCGCCTGTCGCCTTGGCGATGATTTCCTTGGCGACGTTCGCCGGGACTTCGGCGTAGGTGTCGAACTGCATCGAGTAGTTCGCACGCCCGGCCGTCTTCGACCGCAGGTCGCCGACGTAACCGAACATCTCGGACAGCGGCACGACGGCCTTGACCGTGCGGTCGTTGCCGCGCTCGCCCATCTCCTGGACCATGCCGCGACGGGAGTTGATGTCGCCGATGACATCGCCCATGCTCTCTTCAGGGCAGATGACCTCGACCGCCATCATCGGCTCGAGCAGCACCGGACGAGCCCGCTTCGCGGCCTCCTTCAGCGCCATCCGACCCGCGATCTTGAAGGCCATCTCCGAGGAGTCGACCTCGTGGTACTGACCGTCGATCAGTTCCATCTTGACGCCCACCAGCGGGTAGCCCGCCAGGACGCCGTCCTCCAGCGCGCTCTCCGCGCCGGCCTTGACCGACGGGATGTACTCGCGGGGGATGCGGCCACCGGTGATCTTGTCGTCGAAGGCGAAGATCTCGTCCTCGTTCGACTTCATCTCCAGCGGCTCGAGGTTGACGAGCACGCGCGCGAACTGACCGGAACCGCCGGTCTGCTTCTTGTGCAGGTACTCGACCTTCTCGATCCGCTGGGTGACCGTCTCGCGGTAGGCCACCTGCGGCTTGCCGATGTTGGCCTCGACGTTGAACTCCCGCTTCATGCGGTCGACCAGGATGTCGAGGTGCAGCTCGCCCATGCCGGAGATGATCGTCTGGCCGGAGTCCTCGTCGGTCTTGACCCGGAAGGTCGGGTCCTCTTCGGCGAGGCGCTGGATGGCGGTGGCCAGCTTGTCCTGGTCGGCCTTCGACTTGGGCTCGATGGCCACGTCGATGACCGGCTCGGGGAAGATCATCGACTCGAGGATCACCTGGTCGTTCGAGTCGCACAGCGTGTCACCGGTGGTGGTGGACTTGAGGCCCTGCACCGCGATGATGTCGCCCGCCTGCGCTTCGGCGCGCTCTTCGCGCTTGTTCGCGTGCATCTGGTAGATCTTGCCGATGCGCTCCTTGCGGCCCTTGGTCGAGTTGATGACCTGGGTGCCGGACGCCACCGTGCCGGAGTAGATCCGGACGTAGGTGAGGCGGCCGAGGTGCTTGTCGGTCTGGATCTTGAACGCGAGGCCCGCGAAGGGCTCCTCGACGTCCGCGTGACGCTGCGCGGGGGTCTCGTTGTCGGTGAGGGTGCCCTCGATCGCCGGCACGTCGAGCGGGCTCGGCAGGTAGTCCACGACCGCGTCGAGCAGGGGCTGGACGCCCTTGTTCTTGAACGCGGTGCCGCAGAGGACCGGGTTGATCTGGTTGGCGATCGTGGCCTTGCGGATCGCGGCCTTGACCTCGGCGGTCGTGATCTCCTCGCCGGAGAGGAACTTCTCGGCGAACTCGTCCTCGACGTCCGCGAGGGTCTCCAGGAGCTTCTCGCGGTACTCCTCGGCCTGGTCGGCCAGGTCCGCGGGGATCTCCTCGACCGTGTACTCCTCGCCCAGGCCGGTCTCGCCGCGCCACACCTTGGCGTGCATCTCGACCAGGTCGACGACGCCGATGAAGTCGGCCTCGTTCCCGATCGGCAGCTGGATCACCGCGGTGTTCGAGTTGAGGCGGTCCTGCATCATCTCGACGCAGCGGAAGAAGTTCGCGCCGGTGCGGTCGAGCTTGTTGACGAAGCACATCCGCGGGACGTCGTACTTGTTCGCCTGGCGCCAGACGTTCTCGGTCTGCGGCTCCACACCGGCCACACCGTCGTAGACGGCGATCGCGGAGTCGAGGACGCGCAGCGAACGCTCGACCTCGACGGTGAAGTCGACGTGGCCGGGCGTGTCGATGATCTGGATGATGTGGTCGTCCCACTGGCACTTGGTCGCAGCGGAGGTGATGGTGATACCACGCTCCTGCTCCTGCTCCATCCAGTCCATCGTGGCGGCGCCGTCGTGGACCTCACCGATCTTGTGCGACACGCCCGTGTAGTACAGGATGCGCTCGGTGGTGGTGGTCTTGCCGGCGTCGATGTGGGCCATGATGCCGATGTTGCGCAGCTTGGCGAGCTCCGCGTTAGCTTTGTTAGCCACGATCTCTCAGTCTCTCTGCGACTACCAGCGGTAGTGCGCGAATGCCTTGTTGGAATCGGCCATCTTGTGCGTGTCCTCGCGCTTCTTGACCGCGGCGCCGAGGCCGTTCGAGGCGTCGAGGATCTCGTTCGTCAGGCGCTCGACCATGCTCTTCTCGCGGCGGTCGCGGGCGTAGCCCACGAGCCAGCGGAGGCCCAGGGTGGTGGCGCGCTGCGGACGGACGTCGACCGGCACCTGGTAGGTCGCGCCGCCGACGCGGCGGGAGCGGACCTCGAGGGTCGGCTTGACGTTGTCGAGCGCGCGCTTGAGGATGACCACGGGGTCCGAGTCGGCCTTCTTGCGGCAGTTCTCGAGGGCTTCGTAGACGATGCGCTCGGCGAGGCGGCGCTTGCCGTCCTTGAGGACCTTGTTGATGAGCTGGGTGACGAGCACCGAGTTGTACACCGGGTCGGCGGTAAGCGGCCGGCGCGGCGCGGGACCTTTACGCGGCATGGCTTACTTCTCCTTCTTCGCGCCGTAGCGGCTGCGGGCCTGCTTGCGGTCGCGGACGCCCTGGGTGTCGAGCGCGCCGCGGATGATCTTGTAGCGGACACCGGGCAGGTCGCGGACGCGACCGCCGCGCACGAGCACGATGGAGTGCTCCTGCAGGTTGTGACCCACACCGGGGATGTAGGCGGTGACCTCGGTGCCGTTCATGAGGCGCACACGGGCGACCTTGCGCATGGCCGAGTTCGGCTTCTTGGGCGTCGTGGTGTACACACGGGTGCACACACCGCGGGCCTGCGGGCTGCCCTTCAGCGCGGGCGTCTTGTTCTTGCTGGTCTTGGCCTTGCGGCCTTTCCGGACCAGCTGCTGGATGGTTGGCACTAAGCCGACCCCTCTCAACATCTCTCGACTGGTTGCGTATTCCTGACTACGGCGTCATCTGTCCCTCGGACCGCGAATCGAGTCTGGTGAAGACCCGGTTCAAGGTGTGGGATCCCGTCCCCCGCGTTCGGGCGTGTCGCGCCTCTCCGGACCCATACCGGCCTTCCGGCAGACCGGAGTCCACCGTCGAGCAGGTTCAGACGCGTTCGTGAACGGATCCGTCAGGACCGGCTAATGAGCCGTGTTCACGAAGCCCCCAGTGCGAGGGATGCGTGCCGATG
Source organism: Glycomyces sp. TRM65418 (assembly GCF_019710475.1). Lineage (GTDB taxonomy): Bacteria > Actinomycetota > Actinomycetes > Mycobacteriales > Micromonosporaceae > Glycomyces. The sequence continues at coordinate 25,219 of NZ_JAJFAX010000014.1, forward strand.
ACGCCAGCCGATGAAACCTGAGTCCCACCGCCTTGCAGGCACGCAACCTGGCCTGGCTCTCACGGGGACCGAGCTGCCGGAGTTGACAGGGCCACCATGCCGCTCAAAGCGGTGTCCAGGCGCAAGGGAGAAGCCTACCTAGCCTAACGAACGAGGTCCAACTCGATATCGCTCCGCGAAGCGTCCGTGTTCAGTGTCACGGACAGCGGCGCGATGCCGATCCGCGATCCGCAAGCGCTCTCGATGAGGCTGGCGAGTCGCAACTGGCGACCCCGGGGTCGGGGCGTCGGCCTGTTCGTTCGGTGCGGTAGACACACCGTGGCCTATATTAGCTCGCGATGCGGGACGGGCCCGCGCGGGATGCCCCCTAGAGGCGCTGTTCACCAGCAGTTCCCTGAGTCGTCGACAGCGAAACCGCGACGTCCCCCTCATAGGAGGCGTCGCCGGCGGTGCGGGCGAGCGCGATGACACCGACGAGCAGGAGCGCGACCACGATCGCGGCGGCGATCCCGAGGGCGGCCCAGGAGAGCCGGCGGATCGAGGGCAACCGGGAGCCGCCGAGCAGGAACCCCTCGGATCGGCGGATGTCGGCCTCGGCCTGCCGGGCCAGGAGCAGCGCGATGCAGGCGGGGATCGCTCCGCCGACGAAGGGCGACAAGGCGATCCCGATGGCGGCGAGCAGCCGGGCGGCGACGATCTTCGTCGACTCGACCGGCTCCGGATCATCCGGATGCCGTACCCCGCTGAACCCCGAACGCACCTCGACCACGCGACCATCCTATGGGGCCGCCTCGCGCCGCCGGGCGGGGGAACATCGCCGCGAGGGACCGGCCGCCGGAGTTCCCGGGGACCCCGTGGACGGCGGCGGGGGCGCCGTGTTCGGGTGCGCCCTCGCCGGGGCCGTGGAGGGGGTATGGAAAGCCGGTGGGCCGGCGGCGCTGTCGCGCCGCCGGCCCACCGGTTTCTTCGTGCCGTCGGGAATCGGCAGAGGGTTGCTTCTAGAAGGAACCCAGGTCGTAGGAGTCCTCGAGGCTGACCGCGGGGCCGCCGCCGTAGGCGAAGGCGTTCGCGGTGGTGTCCTCGTACCCGCCCAGGGAGTAGACCGCGGCCTTGGCCTCCTCGGTCGGCTCCACGGACACGTTCCGGTACTTCGCGATGCCGGTACCGGCCGGGATCAGCTTGCCGAGGATCACGTTCTCCTTCAGACCGACGAGGCTGTCGGACTTGCCGGAGATCGCCGCCTCCGTGAGCACCCGGGTGGTCTCCTGGAACGAAGCCGCGGACAGCCACGACTCGGTCGCCAGCGAGGCCTTCGTGATGCCCATCAGCTGCGGGCGGCCGGAGGCCGGCTCGCCGCCGTCGGCCATGATCTTGCGGTTCTGCTCCTCGAACTCCAGGCGGTCGACCAGGGAGCCCGGCAGGAACTCCGAGGTGCCCGAGTCGATGATCGTGATCCGCTTGAGCATCTGGCGCACGATGATCTCGATGTGCTTGTCGTGGATCATCACGCCCTGCGAGCGGTACACGTCCTGGACCTGCTCCACCAGGTGGCGCTGGACCTTCCGCGGACCGAGCACGCGCAGCAGCTCGTGCGGGTCGATGGTGCCCTCGACGAGCTTCTCGCCGACCTCGACGCGCTCGCCGTCGCCCACGCGCAGGCGCAGGCGGCGGGGCACCTTGTCGACCACGATCTCCTCGGACCCGTCGTCCGGGGTGATGATGATCTTCCGGCTCTTCTCGGCGTCCTCGATGCGCACGGTGCCGCTCGCCTCGGCGATCGGCGCCTTCCCCTTCGGGATGCGCGCCTCGAAGACCTCCTGGACACGCGGCAGACCCTGCGTGATGTCGTCCCCGGCCACACCACCGGTGTGGAAGGTCCGCATCGTCAGCTGGGTGCCGGGCTCACCGATCGACTGGGCCGCGATGATGCCGACGGCCTCGCCGAGGTCCACCTTCTCGCCCGTGGGCATCGAACGGCCGTAGCAGGCCGCGCAGACGCCCTGGCGGGACTCGCAGGTGAGGACCGAGCGGACCTTCACGTTGGTGACGCCCGCGGCGACGAGCTCGGCGATGTGATCCGAGTTCAGCGCCGTGTTGCGCTCCAGGATGACCTTGCCGTCGACTTCCACGTCCTCGGCGAGGTTCCGCGCGTCGATCGAGGTCTCGACCAGCTCGGACTCGATGAAGCGGCCGTCGACCTCGACGGCGACCGGGAAGTCCAGCGCGCGGTCGGTGCCGCAGTCGTCCTCGCGGATGATGACGTCCTGCGACACGTCCACCAGACGACGGGTCAGGTAACCCGAGTCGGCGGTCCGCAGCGCGGTGTCCGCGAGGCCCTTGCGGGAACCGTGGGTCGAGATGAAGTACTCCAGCACCGTCAGGCCCTCGCGCAGCGAGGACTTGATCGGACGCGGGATGATCTCGCCCTTCGGGTTCGCCACCAGGCCGCGCATGCCGGCGATCTGGCGCAGCTGCAGCATGTTGCCTCGCGCGCCCGAGTTGATCATCTGCCACAGCGGGTTCTCCGGCTGCAGCGTCTCGTTCAGGTCGTCCAGCACCTCGGCCGTGGCCTTGGTCCAGATCTCCGTCAGCTCGCCGCGGCGCTCCTCCGCGGTCATGAGACCGCGGACGTACTGCTTGTCGATCTTGGCGGAGTCCGCTTCGTACTTCTCCAGGATCTCGGCCTTGTGCGCCGGCTCCACGACGTCCTCGATGCCGATGGTCACGCCCGACCAGCCGGCCCACTTGAAGCCCGCGGACTTCAGCGCGTCCAGGCAGGCGCCCAGCTGCACCTTCGAGTAGTGCTCGGACAGGTCGTGGATGATGTTCGACAGCTGACCCTTGCGGACCTCGTAGTTGACGTACTCGAAGTCCGGCGGCAGGCACTCGTTGAAGAACACCCGGCCCAGCGTGGTCTCGACCAGCAGCGGCTCGCCCGGGGACCAGCCCTCGGGCGCGGTCCAGGGCTCGCCCGGTCCGTTGTTGATCGACGGCACGCCGTCGAGTCGGATCCGGATCGGCGCCTGGAGGTCCAGCTCGCCGCGGTCCTTCGCCATCTGCGCCTCGCCGACGTCCGAGAACGCCCGGCCCTCGCCGACGCGGCCTTCGGAGAGGTGCGTCAGGTAGTACAGGCCGATGATCTGGTCCTGCGTGGGCAGGGCCACCGGCTTGCCGTCCGAGGGCTTGAGGATGTTGTTCGACGCCAGCATCAGGATGCGGGCCTCGGCCTGGGCCTCGGCGCTCAGCGGCACGTGCACGGCCATCTGGTCGCCGTCGAAGTCGGCGTTGAAGGCGGTGCACACCAGCGGGTGGAGCTGGATGGCCTTGCCCTCGACCAGCTGCGGCTCGAACGCCTGGATGCCGAGGCGGTGCAGCGTGGGCGCGCGGTTGAGCAGGACGGGGTGCTCGGAGATGACCTCTTCGAGCACGTCCCACACGACCGGGCGCGCGCGCTCGACCATGCGCTTGGCCGACTTGATGTTCTGCGCGTGGTTCAGGTCGACCAGGCGCTTCATCACGAACGGCTTGAACAGCTCCAGCGCCATCTGCTTGGGCAGACCGCACTGGTGCAGCTTCAGGCGCGGGCCGACCACGATGACCGAGCGGCCCGAGTAGTCGACGCGCTTGCCGAGCAGGTTCTGGCGGAACCGGCCCTGCTTGCCCTTGAGCATGTCGGACAGCGACTTGAGCGGACGGTTGCCGGGGCCCGTGACCGGGCGGCCGCGGCGGCCGTTGTCGAACAGCGCGTCCACCGACTCCTGCAGCATCCGCTTCTCGTTCGCCACGATGATCTCGGGGGCCCCGAGGTCCATCAGGCGCTTCAGGCGGTTGTTGCGGTTGATGACCCGGCGGTACAGGTCGTTGAGGTCCGAGGTCGCGAACCGGCCGCCGTCGAGCTGCACCATCGGGCGAAGCTCCGGCGGGATCACCGGCACGCAGTCGAGGACCATGCCCAGCGGCGAGTTGCCCGTGGCCTGGAACGCGGCCACGACCTTCAGGCGCTTGAGCGCACGGAGCTTCTTCTGGCCCTTGCCGGTCGCGATGGTCTCGCGCAGGCTGATCGCCTCGGCGTCCAGGTCCAGGTTCTCCAGCAGGTTCTTGATGGACTCCGCGCCCATGCCGCCGGTGTAGTACTCGCCGAAGCGCTGCTGCAGCTCGCGGTAGAGCATCTCGTCGCCGATGAGCTGACGGACCTCGAGCTTGCGGAAGGTGTCCATGACCTCGTCGAGGCGGTCGATCTCCCGCTGCGCCTTGTCGCGGATCTGGCGCATCTCGCGCTCACCGCCGTCCTTGACCTTGCGGCGGACGTCGGCGCGGGCGCCTTCGGCCTCCAGCTCGGCCAGGTCGGCCTCGAGCTTCGAGGCGCGCTCCTCGATCGCGGCGTCGCGCTGCTGCTCCAGGTGCCGCTTCTCGGCGACGATCTCGTTCTCCAGGGTCGGGATGTCCCGCTGGCGGGCCTCCTCGTCGACCCCGGTGATGACGTACGCCGCGAAGTAGATGACCTTCTCCAGGTCCTTCGGCGCCAGGTCCAGCAGGTAGCCCAGTCGGGACGGGACGCCCTTGAAGTACCAGATGTGCGTCACCGGAGCGGCGAGCTCGATGTGGCCCATCCGCTCGCGGCGGACCTTCGAGCGGGTCACCTCGACGCCGCAGCGCTCACAGATGATGCCCTTGAACCGGATGCGCTTGTACTTGCCGCAGTAGCACTCCCAGTCCCGGGTCGGGCCGAAGATCTTCTCGCAGAAGAGGCCGTCCTTCTCGGGCTTGAGGGTGCGGTAGTTGATGGTCTCGGGCTTCTTCACCTCGCCGTGAGACCACTGCCGGATGTCCTCGGCGGTGGCGAGGCCGATCTTCAACTTGTCGAAGAAGTTGACGTCGAGCACTGAACTCTTCCCCTTGATGGTTCTTAAGGATTGGATGAGACGTTGGGGAGGGCGGCGGCGATGTCGACGCCGCCCTCACTCGACGTCAGGCGCTCTCGAAGTCCACGCTCGAGGGCTCTTCGTGGGACAGGTCGATGCCCAGCTCCTCGGCCGCGCGGAAGACCTCGTCGTCGCTCTCGGTCATCTGGATGGCCTGCCCGTCGGCGGACAGGACCTCCACGTTGAGGCAGAGCGACTGGAGTTCCTTGAGCAGCACCTTGAACGATTCCGGGATGCCCGGCTCGGGGACGTTCTCGCCCTTGACGATGGCCTCGTAGACCTTCACGCGGCCCACCACGTCGTCGGACTTGATCGTCAGCAGCTCCTGCAGCGCGTAGGCCGCGCCGTAGGCCTGCATGGCCCAGCACTCCATCTCACCGAAGCGCTGGCCGCCGAACTGGGCCTTGCCGCCGAGCGGCTGCTGGGTGATCATCGAGTACGGACCGGTCGAACGCGCGTGGATCTTGTCGTCGACCATGTGGTTGAGCTTCAGGATGTACATGTAGCCGACCGAGATCGGGTCCGGGAACGGCTCGCCGGTGCGCCCGTCGAACAGCTGCGCCTTGCCCGTCGGGGCGACCATGCGCTGGCCGTCGCGGTTGGGGAGCGTGTTCGCCAGGACGCCCTGGACCTCGTCCGGGTGGGCGCCGTCGAACACCGGCGTCCCGACCTTCGAGTCGGCCGGGGCCTCGTCGGCGCCGATGGCCTTGAGCGCCTGCGCCCACGCCTCCTCGAAGCCTTCGAGCTTCCAGCCGGTCTTGGCCGCCCAGCCCAAGTGGACCTCCAGCACCTGGCCGATGTTCATTCGGCCCGGTACGCCCAGCGGGTTGAGCAGGATGTCGACCGGGGTCCCGTCGGGCAGGAACGGCATGTCCTCCTGCGGCACGACCTTCGAGATGACGCCCTTGTTGCCGTGGCGGCCCGCGAGCTTGTCGCCCACGCCGATCTTGCGCTTCTGCGCGATGTAGACGCGGACCATCTCGTTGACGCCGGGGCTCAGCTCGTCGCCGTCCTCACGCGAGAACGTGCGGACGCCGATGACCGTGCCGGCCTCGCCGTGCGGGACCTTCAGGGACGTGTCGCGGACCTCGCGGGCCTTCTCGCCGAAGATCGCGCGCAGCAGCCGCTCCTCCGGGGTCAGCTCGGTCTCGCCCTTCGGCGTGACCTTGCCGACGAGGATGTCGCCGTCCTCGACCTCGGCGCCGATGCGGATGATGCCGCGGTCGTCCAGGTCGGAGAGCATCTCCTCGCCGACGTTCGGGATGTCGCGGGTGATCTCCTCCGGGCCCAGCTTGGTGTCGCGGGCGTCGACCTCGTGCTCGTCGATGTGGATCGAGGTGAGCACGTCCTCTTCGACCAGGCGCGAGGACAGCACGATGGCGTCCTCGAAGTTCTGGCCTTCCCAGGTGGTGAACGCGACCAGCAGGTTCTTGCCCAGGGCCATCTCGCCCTTGTCCGTGGACGGGCCGTCGGCGATCGGCTGGCCGGCCTCGACGCGCTCGCCCTCGGTCACGAGCGGCACCTGGTTGATGCACGAGCCCGCGTTGGAGCGGCGGAACTTGTGCAGCAGGTAGGTGCGGCGCATGCCGTTGTCCTGCGCGACCGTGATGTAGTCGGCGCTGGAGTCCTCGACGACGCCGTCGGCCTCGGCGACGACCACGTCACCGGCGTCGACCGCGGCGCGGTACTCCATGCCGGTGCCCACGAGGGGCGAGTCGGTCTTGATGAGCGGCACGGCCTGGCGCTGCATGTTCGCGCCCATGAGGGCGCGGTTGGCGTCGTCGTGCTCCAGGAACGGCACCAGCGCGGTCGCAACCGAGGTCATCTGGCGCGGCGAGACGTCCATGAAGTCGATCTCGTCGGCCGTCAGCAGCTCCGCCTCGCCGCCCCGCCCGCGGGCGAGGACCTGCGCGTCGGTGAACGAGCCGTCCTTGTTCAGCAGCTGGTTCGCCTGGGCGATGGTGAAGCGGTCCTCTTCGTCGGCCGTCAGGTACTGGATCTCGTCGGTGACGATGCCGTCGACGACCTTCCGGTACGGCGTCTCGATGAAGCCGAACGGGTTGACGCGCGCGAAGGTCGACATCGCGCCGATGAGGCCGATGTTCGGACCTTCGGGCGTCTCGATCGGGCACATGCGGCCGTAGTGCGACGGGTGCACGTCGCGCACGTCCATGGCGGCGCGGTCGCGGGACAGACCACCGGGGCCGAGCGCCGAGAGGCGACGGCGGTGGGTCAGACCCGTGATCGGGTTCACCTGGTCCATGAACTGCGACAGCTGCGAGGTGCCGAAGAACTCCTTGATCGCGGCCACCACGGGGCGGATGTTGATCAGGGTCTGCGGCGTGATCGCCTCGACGTCCTGGGTCGTCATGCGCTCGCGCACGACGCGCTCCATGCGGGAGAGGCCCACCCGGATCTGGTTCTGGATGAGCTCGCCGACGGTGCGCAGGCGGCGGTTGCCGAAGTGGTCGATGTCGTCGGGGCCGTAGCCGGGCTCCGCCGCGTGCAGGCGCAGCATGAACTCGATGGTCGCGGCCAGGTCGTCCTCGGTGAGGACGCCGGTCGAGATCGGCGTGTCCAGGCCGAACTTCTTGTTGACCTTGTAGCGGCCGACCTTGGCGAGGTCGTAGCGCTTCTTGTTGAAGAAGAGGTTCTCCAGCAGCGACTGCGCGTTGTCCTTCGTCGGCGGCTCGCCGGGACGGAGCTTGCGGTAGATGTCGAGCAGCGCCTCGTCCTGCGAGTTGATGGTGTCCTTTTCCAAGGTCGTCATCATGAGCTCGGACCAGCCGAAGCGCTCGCGGATGCGGTCGTTGTCCCAGCCGATGGCCTTGAGCAGCACGGTCACGGCCTGGCGGCGCTTGCGGTCGACGCGCACGCCGACGGTCTCGCGCTTGTCGATGTCGAACTCGAGCCAGGCGCCGCGGCCCGGGATGACCTTGGCGCTGGTGAGGTCCCGGTCGGAGGTCTTGTCGGGCTGCTTGTCGAAGTAGACGCCCGGCGAGCGCACGAGCTGCGACACGACCACGCGCTCGGTGCCGTTGATGATGAAGGTGCCCTTCGGGGTCATCATGGGGAAGTCGCCCATGAAGACCGTCTGGCTCTTGATCTCACCGGTGGTGTTGTTGATGAACTCCGCGGTGACGAACAGCGGGGCGCAGTAGGTGAGGTCCTTCTCGCGGCACTCCTCGATGGGGGCCTTGACCTCGTCGAACCGCGGGTTCGAGAAGGACAGGCTCATGGTGCCCGAGAAGTCTTCGATCGGGCTGATCTCATCGAGGATCTCGTCGAGGCCGCTCACGGCGTCCTCGCCCACACGGGCGCGGTAGGCCTCGTTGCCGACGAGCCAGTCGAACGAGTCGGTCTGGAGCGCCAGAAGGTTCGGGACTTCGAGTTTCTCTTCGATCCTGCCGAACGAGATACGGCGAGGTGCGTGCTTGCTCTTGCTGGAGCTGGTCTTGCCAGTGCGGGAAGCTGCCAAGATTCGTCCTTCCGAGGACCTGATTGTTACGACGGCCGGCGCATGCCACAGTCACCGCACCGATGCGGGATAGACGAGGACAGCCGGAGACGGGCATCGAATCGCACGGTAACGTGCGGAGCACTAGAACTCTAGTGTCGGTCGACAGCCTGGATTCCCCACCGTCCACGACCCTCACCGCGTCAAGAAGGCGTGAAGGAGGCAGCGCAAATTATTACCTTAGCGTAAGCTCCGGCAGACTGTCAACTGCCCCGCCGCGCGGTGGGGTGGTCGGTGACGACAATCTCTCCCGCTGCCGAAGTCCCTCCAGTACACGCTTCAACAAGTCCGGCTCGCATGTTCGCCGGTACCGTCCTGCCTCCGGGCCGCCCGCAGCGGCCCGATGCCCGCCCGCTCGTTCCAGGGCCGGTCGGGACCGGCCGTGTGACGGCGGACGTTGCACGCGCCACGCAGTGGCGCTTGAGGAACTAGTTTGCAGGATCAAGTCACAGTTCGTCAAGTCAAGCGTCTAATTCGCCCCGGTGCGCCGCTGCGGCCCCGGCGCCTGGAGCGGGGAGTCCGAAGGGCGCGAAGGACAGTCCAGAGGCGGGCGAAGCCCAGGACAGCGGGCCTGCGGGCCGATTCGGGAGGCGGCGTGCGGCAGGGGGAACCGGGCTGCGGGAAGCGCCGAGCGAGCGTGGACGCCCGGGCGTGTCGCGGCCGGCCCGCCGTGGTGCGCTCCGGCGCGCCGCGGGCGCGTCGAGGGAGCGTTCAGTGCGGGCGCGGGACGCCTTTGCGTCGCCTGCCGCCGGTCCCGGCCCGCTGTCGCCGGCCGGCTCCGGCCGCATTGCGGCGTCCCGCCCTCGCACCTTCGGCGGCCGGCCATGGAACCGGGTCGCCTCGCCTGTACAACGAGCCCGCGGCGGAAAGGTGACGCGGATTCGGCTGCGGGGTCCGGACGCAGGGCGGCCCGGGCCGCGCCCCATCTGCGCGGCCCGGGCCTTTTCTTCCCCGATAGAGAAGTGGCTTGCCGGGCGCCCGTCCCGCGGGCGCCCCCGGTGGTTAGGCGTCGAGCAGTTCCTGCGCCTCGGTGATGACGTCCCGCATGTCCTGCTGCCAGGCGTAGACGTCCTCTTCGATCGCGGTGTAGGCCTTCACGTGGGCCTCGTCGTAGGCTTCCTCGGAGACCTCGGCGTAGCCGACCTCCTCGCCGCACTTGCCGAAGTCGACGGCCATCTGGATCTCGTAGGCCTTCCACTCCTCGTACGTGGAGCCCGCGTCCTCGGGGACCGGCGGGACCTCGACGTCGGAGTCGCCGGACATGACCATCCCGCGCTCGTCCTCGTCGCTGTTCTGGTAGTAGAGGGCCTCGAAGAACTCCCAGATGGGCAGGCTGTTGTACTCGGTGAACTCCCAGCCCTCGTAGCCGAGGGGGGTGATGCAGTCGAGGAACCGCCCCTGCACGTCGGCCATCGCCGCGGCGTACTCGGCCTCGATGTCCTCCCACATGGACTCCTCGCCCTCAGAGCCGTAGACGGGGTTGGTCGGGCGGTACTCCCAGAAGACGTAGGTCTCGTCGCCGCCGTCGCCCTCCCAGGTCTCCTCGACCATGCGGGGCTCGCCGTAGAGGGCCTCGATCATCTCGAGCTGGCAGCCGCCCGGCTTGGGCTCCTCGTAGCTGTAGTCGTCCTCGATGACGATCTCGCCGCCGTCGTCCTCTTCCTCGAGTTCTCCCTCGGCGAGTTCCTCCTCGTAGTCCTCCTCGGCCTCGGAGGCCATCATGTCGACGTACTCCTGCTCGCTGCCCCAGTTGTGCTCGGCGTACTCCTCGCCTTGGTAGGCGACGTACCACGCGTACTGCTCCTCGGGGGCCAGCGCGTCCCAGTCGGTGGTGTCGGGCTCTTCCCAGTCGTCCTCGTACTCCTCCTCCTGGGCGGCGTAGTAGTCCTCCGCCTCGGGGCTCTCCCAGCCGTCGGGGGCGTTGGCCCACTGGCCGAAGCCGAACTCGGCGGCCTCCTCGGAGGGGAGGAGGAACTCCTCGTGGGGGTAGCCCCAGCTGAGGGTGTCCTGCGGGGGCTCTTCCCAGGGCTGCATGCTCCACGGCTCGTGGACCGTGTGGCCCGCGTCCTCCAGGCAGTTCTGGACGATGCGGAACTCGGCGGCCATGACCTCGCTCTCGATGCGCCGGCTCTCGTTGAGCATCTCGATGAGGCGCTCCTCTTCGGAAGGCTCCTCTTCGGCGCCGATGCCGAGCATCCCGCAGCCTGCCGTGAGCGCGAGCACGGTGGCCGCGCCGAGCCCGGCGGCTCCTCTCCTTGCGGACATCGTCCATCTCCTTGCGTCCGGGTGTGTCTACCCGCAAAGACGTGTCGATGGTCCGCTTTCGTTGCAGCCTGTCGGCATTCTTCTGAGAAATCTCCACGAACAAGGAAACCGGGCCCGCGCCGCCTGGTGGCGGTGCGGACCCGGTTGCCGTACGAGGGCTGGGAGGCCCCTGTCGTCGTCCGTCAGGCGCAGCCCGAGGGCTCCGCCGCAGCGGTCGCGGTGTGCGCGACTACTTCAGGGTGACGGTGGCGCCGGCGCCTTCGAGGGCTTCCTTCGCCTTGTCGGCGTCTTCCTTCTTCGCGCCTTCGAGGACGGCCTTGGGGGCGCTCTCGACGAGGTCCTTGGCTTCCTTGAGGCCGAGACCGGTCAGGCCGCGAACTTCCTTGATGACCTTGATCTTCGACTCACCGGCGGACTCGAGGACGACATCGAAGGTGTCCTTCTCGGCGGCGGCCTCGCCACCACCGGCGGCGGGGCCGGCGGCGGCCACGGCGACGGGGGCGGCGGCGGTGACGTCGAACTCTTCCTCGAACGCCTTGACGAACTCGGAGACCTCGAGGAGCGTCATCTCCTTGAACGCGTCGAGCAGCTCGGCAGTGGACAGCTTGGCCATGGTGTTTCCTTTCTAAAGTCTCGGACCGGTGGCGCTACTCGCCACTGGCCGCTTTCTTGTCCTGCAGCGCCGCACCGAGCCGGGCCACCTGCGAGGCAGGGGCGGCGAGCACGGAGGCGGTCTTCTGCGCAGTGGCTTTCATCGCGCCGGCGAGCTTGGCCAGGAGCACTTCGCGCGACTCGAGGTCGGCGAGCTTGGTGATCTCTTCGACGGAGAGGGCTTTGCCCTCCATGTAACCGCCCTTGATCACCAGGGATTCGTGCGTCTTGGCGAAGTTGCGCAGGCCCTTCGCGGCTTCCACCGGGTCGCCTTCGATGAAGGTGATCGCGGTGGGACCGATGAACAGGTCGTCCAGTTCGGTCACGCCGACCTGGTTGGCAGCACGCTTGGCAAGGGTGTTCTTGGCGACGCGGTAGCGCGCCCCCTCGCCGAGGGAACGCCGCAGCTCGCTGAGCTCCGCAACGCTCAGTCCTCGGTACTCGGTGAGCACCGTGGCGTTCGCGGTGGAGAAGCGGTCGGCGAGTTCGGCGATGGCGGCCTGCTTGTCCGCCGGGTATTCACGTTCAGCCATAATTCCCTCCTTTCTCGGCTGATCAATCCTCAACCGTTCGCGGAGGCGACAAACAAGAAAGGCGCCCCAGCGGGACGCCTCGTCATTGGGACCTGAGGCCAACAGCGTTGGCCCACACCATGGTCGCTTCGAGTAGTCGCCCTACGTCGGTCCCGGGTGGTTTACAACCGCACAAGGCGGTGACCGAACGGTCTTTGGGTTGTGGCCTCCATGCTAGCAGGCCGAACGCGAAGGGCCCCGGCGCAGGAGCTGCGCCGGGGCCACGTCACACCGAAGGTGCTACTTGAGCTTGACCGCCTGCGGGTCGACCGGGATGCCCGGGCCCATGGTGGTGCTGACGGTGACCTTCTTGATGTACACGCCCTTGGAGCTCGCGGGCTTCAGGCGCTGCACCTCTTCGAGGGCGGCGTTGTAGTTCTCGGCGAGCTGCTCCGCGGAGAAGCTGGTCTTGCCGATCGGCAGGTGCAGGTTGGCGTGCTTGTCCACGCGGAAGGCGATCTTGCCGGCCTTGATCTCCGAGACGGCCTTGGCGACGTCGGGAGTGACGGTGCCGGTCTTCGGGTTCGGCATGAGACCGCGCGGGCCCAGGATCCGCGCGATCCGGCCGATCTTGGCCATCTGGTCGGGCGTGGCGACGGCGGCGTCGAAGTCGAGCCAGCCTTCGGAGATCCGCTTGACGAGTTCGTCGGAGCCGACCTCGTCGGCGCCGGCGGCGACGGCGGCCTCGGCCTTGTCGCCCTCGGCGAAGACGATCACGCGGACGGTCTTGCCCGTGCCGTGGGGCAGGGAGACGGTGCCGCGGACGAGCTGGTCGGCCTGACGCGGGTCGACGCCGAGCCGCATGGCGACTTCGACGGTCGCGTCGAACTTGGTCGGCGAGGTCTCCTTGGCGAGGCCGGCGGCCTCGGCGGGAGCGTAGAGCTGCGACCGGTCGACCTTATTGGCGAGGTCGTTGTACTTCTTGCTGCGCTTCATGTTCCATCCTTCGGATGTCGTGGTGAGGGCGAGCGCTCGCCCTGCCACAGGGTTGGCGTCGGCGCCGACGTGCGGCCTCCGACTCGTTGGGGGCCTGCTAGGCCTCGACCGTGATGCCCATCGAGCGGGCGGTGCCGGCGACGATCTGCGCCGCGGCGTCGAGGTCGTTGGCGTTGAGGTCGGGGAGCTTCTTCTCCGCGATCTCGCGCACCTGGGCCTGGGTCACCTTGCCGACCTTGACGCGGTGGGGCTCGCCCGAGCCCTTGGCGACACCGGCGGCCTTGAGCAGGAGCTTGGCGGCCGGCGGGGTCTTGAGGATGAACGTGAACGAGCGGTCCTCGTACACCGTGATCTCAGCGGGGAGCACCTCGCCGCGCTGCGACTCGGTGGCCGCGTTGTAGGCCTTGCAGAACTCCATGATGTTGACGCCGTGCTGGCCGAGGGCGGGACCCACCGGCGGAGCCGGGGTGGCCTGGCCACCCGCGAGTTCCAGCTTGAACGTCACAACGGCCTTCTTGTTGGGAGCCATCGTGTCCTTCTCTTCCTGGGCTGATTTACGGCTCGCAAGCTTCACCGTGACCGGCTGGCTTACCGCTCGCAAGCTTCGCCGTGACTGGCTATGCGGGGCCGGAGGCCCCGCCTTACGTGCGCGCGCCTGCGTGAGCAGGCACGCAACCTCTCCAGGGTACCCGCCGCCTGAGCGGGCGCCTGAAGCGAGGTATGTGAGCTGTGCGGCAGCCCGCCGAGTCGGCGGGCGGCCGCCTCAGAGCTTGGAGACCTGGTTGAAGTTGAGCTCGACCGGGGTCTCGCGGCCGAAGATCGAGACGAGCACCTTGAGCTTCTGCTGCTCGGCGTTGATCTCGGCGATCGTGGCCGGCATGGAGGCGAAGGCGCCGTCCACGACGGTGACCGACTCGCCTTCGGCGAAGTCGACCTTGATGTCGGAGTCGCCGCCGGCGGTCTCGCTCGCGGCCTCGTCCTTGGGCTTCTGCTCCGGCGGGAGCAGCCACTGGATGACCTCGTCGAGCGGGAGCGGGCTGGGCCGGTCGGTGCGGTCGACGACGCCGACGAAGCCGGTGACGCCGGGGGTGTTGCGCACGACCGAGTAGGACTCGGGGGTCATCTCCATGCGGACGAGCACGTAGCTGGGGAAGACCTTGGCCTCCACCTTGGAGCGCTTGCCGTTCTTGATCTCCACCTCGGTGTGGGTGGGGACCTCGATCTGGTAGATGTAGTCCTCCATGTCGAAGGACTGGATCCGGTTCTCCAGGTTGGAGCGCACGCGGTTCTCGAAGCCGGCGTAGGAGTGCAGCACGTACCACTCGCCGGGGGCGAAGCGCAGCTTGGCGCGCAGCGCCTCGGCCGGGTCGACCTCGGGTTCCGAGGACTCGGCGACCTCGTCCTCCTCGATCTCCGGCTCCTCGTCGACGTCCGCGGCCTGCGCCGCTGCGGCCTGCGCCTCGACGTCGTTCTTCAGGGCCTCGTCGAACTCAGACACGCTCAACTCTCATTCCGGCTCGTCCCCGCGCACCGGCGGGGTCCCACGACTCTGGTCTCTCAAATGCGGTGATCCGGGCAGGCGCTTGGCGCCGCGAGCGTCGCCAACACTGCCCTCTAACAGCGGCGCGCCGGGGAGACCGGCGCGCGTTGTACCTCTAGGGTAGCCGCTCAGGACGGCGGCGCGTCTCAGGCACCGTCGAACCGGCGCAGGTCACGCGATCCGCCCGGCCGCGGAGCGGGCGGGGCGGCGGGGGGCGCGGCTCAGGAGTCGGTGCCGAAGGCCCGGCGGACGAGGTCGCCGAAGAGCAGGTCGAGGCCGCCGATGTAGGCCATCACGATGCCGACGAAGATCATGACCACGATGGAGTAGGTGATGAGCTGGCGGCGGGTCGGGTAGACGACCTTGCGCAGCTGCTCGACGACCTCGCGGAGGAACCGGCCGAGTTTCTTGAAGGGGTTCCGCTCGGCGGTCTTCTCGCCTCGCTTGGGCGTGGGACGACCCTTGTCGGCGGTCGCATCGGAGCGGCTGGTGTCGTCGGCCACGTCGGCTTCCTCCAGGGTTCGTCTGATCGGGGCGGTCAGGATTGCAGCATACCGGACCAGCGGGACGCGTCACTATCGCGGCGGGGCGCTTCGGCGCTGCTCCTCGAAGCCGGTGCACAGCTCCTTGCGGCGCTCGTTCCATTTCACGCGCAGCGCGCCCATCTCGGCCTTCATGAACTCCATGAACGCGGCGGTCTGGATGAGCCGGTCGCGGCCGGGGCCGTCGGGCAGCGTCTCGATGCCGGTGACGGCGGTGTCCTGGTAGCGGTTGAGGATCCCGGTGCGGTCGAGCATGATCGAGCCCCAGATGTCCTCGTCGTTGAGCTTGTAGATGTCGGCGCGGGTGGAAGGGCGGCGGCCCTTGATGAGGAGCCCGGCGGCGATGAGCTCGCGGACGGCCCCGGAGACGGCGGCGAGGCTGATGCCCAGGCCCTCGGCGATCTCGGCGGCGGTGTAGGTCTCGGCGTCGTCGACCAGGACGTAGCTGAACACGCGCGCGGACATGCGCTGCATGCCGCTGGTGACCATGACCTCGGTGAACTGCTCCACGTACTCCAGCAAGGCCTTTCGTTCGTCGCTTCGGTGATCCATCGCTCCCCCTCTTCGGCACCACGTGCCACAGATGATAGCCGAAGCTGACATAGATTTTACAAATCCTTGAAAAGTGTGTTAGCTTGAGCGGATGAACGCAGTGATCCGCACTGAGAACCTGGTCAAGCGCTTCGGTCACGTGACCGCGCTCGACCATCTGAACCTCGAAGTGGCGCAAGGGGAGACGCACGGCTTCCTCGGCCCGAACGGCGCCGGCAAGTCCACCGCCATCCGCGTCCTCCTCGGCATGCTCCGCTCCGACGAGGGCCGCGCCGAGCTCTTCGGCCGCGACCCCTGGAAGGACGCCGCCGACCTGCACCGGCGCCTCGCCTACGTCCCCGGCGACGTCGCCCTGTGGCCCGGCCTCACCGGCGGCGAGACCATCGACCTCCTCGGGCGCCTGCGCGGCGGCGTCGACAAGCGCAAACGCGACGCGCTGCTCGAGCGGTTCGACCTCGACCCGCGCAAGAAGGGCCGCTCCTACTCCAAGGGCAACCGGCAGAAGGTCGCGCTGGTCGCCGCGTTCGCCGCCGACGTCGACCTGCTGCTGCTCGACGAACCGACCTCCGGGCTCGACCCGCTCATGGGCGCCGTCTTCAACGAGTGCGTCAAGGAGGCCGCCGAGGCCGGGCGCACCGTGCTGCTCTCGAGCCACATCATGAGCGAGGTCGAGGCCCTGTGCGAGCGGGTGAGCATCATCCGCAAGGGCGTCATCGTCGAGACCGGCACGCTCGCCGAGATGCGGCACTTCTCGCGCTCCCGCGTGCGCGCCACCCTCAAGAACCCCGTGCGGGGCCTGGCGGACCACGACGGCGTCCACGACCTCACCGTGAACGGCCTCGACATCGAGTGCAGCGTCGAGACCGCCGCACTCGACGACGTGCTCGCGCAGCTGGCCGTCGCCGGCGTCGCGGCCCTCACCTGCGAGCCGCCGTCGCTCGAGGAGATCTTCCTGCGCTTCTACGGCGACGAGCTCGCCGCCTCGGGCGTCCCGAACGGCGAGGAGAACGGGTCATGACCACCGCGACCGCGGCATTGGGCGACAACCTGGGCACGCTCGCCGGCACCGGCAAGCTCCTGCGCTTCCACGCCCGCCGCACCCGCCTGTACCTGCTGGGCTGGTTCGCCGGCCTCGTCGGCGGCACCTGGCTCATCGCGGCGGCCTTCCCGAACCTGTACCCGACCGCCGAGGACCGCGCCGGCTACGCGCTCACCGTCGACACGCCGGCGATGCGCTCGATGACCGGGCCCGGGACGTACATCGACGCCTACGCCTCCTCGACCGGCGCCATGTTCGCCCACAACATGCTGCTGTGGACCGGCGCGCTGACCGCGGTCATGTTCATCCTGCTCCTCACCCGGCTGACCCGCGCCGACGAGGAGACCTCGCGGCTCGAGGTCATCCGCTCCGAACCGGTCGGCCGCCGCGCCGACCTGGCCGCCGCGCTCCTCCTCGCCGCCGTCGCGGCCCTCGTGCTCGGCGCGCTCATCGGGCTGACCGTGCTCGGAGTGGACGGCGCCGACGCCGAGGGCGCGTTCCTGTACGGCGCGGCGCACACCGCCATCGCGCTGGTCTTCGCGGGCCTGACCGCGGTGGCGGCCCAGCTGGGCGCCTACAGCTCCAGCGCGAACGGGCTCGGCTTCGCCGCCCTGGGCGCCTCGGTGCTGCTCGCGGCCGTCGGCAACGCCCAGGACAACTGGGTCACCTGGCTCTCGCCGATCGGCTGGTCGCAGCTGACCTACGTCATGACCCCCGAGCAGCGCTGGTGGCCCCTGGCGCTCGGCGTCGCCCTCGGGCTCCTGGCCGTGTGGCTCGCGTTCACGCTGGTCGCCCACCGCGACTTCGGGCAGGGCATGATGGCCGGCCGGGCCGGACGCGCCGAGGCCCCCGCGAGCCTGCGCGGCGCCGGATCGCTGACGTTCCGGCTGACCCGCGGCCTGATGTGGGCCGCCGTGATCACCATGCTGCTGCTCGGCGCGGCCTACGGGTCGATCCTCGGCAGCGCCGACGAGATGCTCGCCAACCTCTCCGAGGAGCAGCGGCAGGTGCTCAACCGGGGCGGCTCCAGCATCGAGGAGAACTTCGCCGCCACCATCGCCACGATCGACGCCCTGTTCGCCGCCATCTTCGGGCTCCTGGTCGTCGGCCGCGCCCGCAAGGAGGAGACGGACGGGCGCGGCGAGCTCCTCGCCGCCGCGCCGGTCACCCGCGGCCGCTGGCCCGGTTCGTACCTGCCGGCCGCGCTGACGACCGCGACCGCGGCCGTCGTCGTCGGCGGCGTGTCCCTGGCACTGGCAGGCGCCGCGTCGCTGGACGACTGGGGCTCCTTCGGGAAGCTGTTCGGCGCCTCGGTGCTCCAGCTGCCGGCGGTGTGGGTCCTCACGGCGTTCGCGTTCGCGGCCTACGCGTGGCTGCCGCGCGCGGGCTGGCTGCGCTGGCTCGTGTGGCTCTACGCGTTCGTGGTCGCCTACTACGGGCAGCTCCTCGAGATGCCCGGCTGGCTGCAGGGGATCTCGCCGTTCGACCACATCGCGGACTACCCGGCCGCGGACGTCGAATGGCTCCCGATCGCCGTGCTCGTGATCGCGGCGGCCGCGATCAGCGCCCTGGGCTACGCGGGCGCCAGGCGCAGGGACCTGCACTTCAGTTGAGCGCCTGAGCAACCGAGCGCACCACGAACCGAACCGCAAGGAAACCGGGCGCCGCCGGTCCGACACCCCGGGCCGGCGGCGCCGCTCCGCGCCGTGGCGCGGCCGCCTTCGCGGCCGTGTCGCCACGGCGATGTCGCACCCGTGTGGTTCGCTGTGGTTCCATGGGCACCATGTCGTCGGGAAGCGCAACCGAACTCAGGTACGAGTTCACCGACCCGCCCGCCGACGAGGCCGACTTCGATCTCGACCCGGCGCAGCGGGCGGTGGTCGAGCACGCCTCCGGGCCGCTGCTGGTGCGCGGCGGGCCCGGCACCGGCAAGACCGAGTCGCTCCTGCGGGCCGTCACGTCGAAAGTGGAGGCCGGGGTCGACCCGGCCTCCATCCTCCTGTTCGGACTCCGCCGCCAGGACACCGCGAAGCTCCGGTCGCGCCTGGATGCGGCCACCGCCGCACTGTCGGCGGCCGAGGTCGGCGTGTTCACCTTCCCCGCGTTCGCGTTCGCGCTGCTGCGCTCGGCGGCGGTCGCCGAGGGCCGCGACGAGCCGCGCCTGCTCACCGGCCCCGAGGCGGACGCGCTCATCCGGTCCATGCTGGAAGGCGAGGACTTCGGCTGGCCCGACGGCTTCGACGAGGCGGTGCGGACGTACGCGTTCGCGCAGCAGCTGCGGGACCTGGTGCTGCGCTGCGGCGAGCGCGGCCTCGACGGACCGGGCCTGGCGTCCCTCGGCGTCCGGCACGACCGGCCCGAATGGGTCGCGGCGGCCCGCTTCTACGACCGCTATGTGACGACCCTCGCGATCCAGTCGCTGTCGAGCGCGCTGTACGACTCGGCCGAGATCGTGCGCGCCGCCGCGGCGGCGCTGCGCGGCAGCCCGGACCTGTGCCCTACGCCCGCTTGGGTGTTCGTGGACGACCTCCAGGACGCGACCCCGGCGCACCTGGAGCTGTTGGAACTGCTCGCCGGGGACGGCGCCAACCTGGTCGCGGCCGGCACGCCCGATGCGGCCGTGTTCGGCTATCAGGGCGGCGACCCCGAGTCGGTGCGCGACTTCCCGTACCGGTTCCCCGCGCGCGACGGCGGCGAGGCCGCGGTGGTGCAGTTGCGGAACACGCACACGGTGGCGCTCGCGCCGCTGGCGGCGACGGTGACGCTGTCGCGGCGGCTGCGCGGCTCGGACCGGGACCGGGCGCGCGGCACGGCGTCCGAGGAACCGGGCCGGGCCGAGGTCGTGTACCTGCCCTCGCCGACGCGGGAGGCGGTCTACATCGCCGACATCGCCCGCCGGGCGCACCTGCTCGACGGGATCCCTTACGGGGACATGGCGGTCATCGTCAAGTCGGCGTCGGCGATCCCCCAGTTGCGCCGGGCCATGCAGCACGCGGGAGTGCCCACGCG
The DNA here is from genome assembly GCF_019710475.1 of Glycomyces sp. TRM65418. Lineage (GTDB taxonomy): Bacteria > Actinomycetota > Actinomycetes > Mycobacteriales > Micromonosporaceae > Glycomyces. Next base: position 44,764 of record NZ_JAJFAX010000014.1, read on the forward strand.
GCAGGCCGCGGACGACGTGCCGCTGCCGGCGCACCCGACCGTGCGCGACCTGCTGCGCGTCGTCCTCATCGGACGCCATCCCGAGCGGCTCGACGAGACCACCGCGGCCGGGCTCCTGCACTCGCCGTTCGGCGGGGCCGACCCGTTCGCCGAGCGCCGCCTGCGCCAGGAGCTGCGGCGGCTCGCCGTCGCCGCCGACGACTTCTCGCCCGGATCGGACCTCCTCGTGGAGGCCCTCGTCGCGCCGGAGAAGATCGCGGCGCTGCCGGAGGAGGACTGGGCCGGGCCCGCCCGGAAACTCGACGCGCTCTTCGCCGCCGCCAGGGAAGGCGGCGGCATCACCGCGACACTGTGGAGGGTGTGGGAGGCTTCGGGGCTCGGCGAGCGGCTCAAGCGGCGCGCGCTGTCCGCCGACCGGCGCGCCCAGCGCGCCGACGCCGAGCTCGACGCGGTGATCGCGCTGTTCGACCTCGCCGCCGCGTATGAGCGGAAGCAGCCGGGCGCGGGCGCCGAGGTCTTCTGCGAGCACGTGCTGCAGCAGCAGCTGCCCGGCGACTTCCTCTCCGCGCGGGCGGAACTCGGCGACGCCGTGACGCTCACGACCGCGCACGCCGCGCACGGGCGGCAGTGGGACTTCGCGGTCGTCGCGGGCGCGCAGGAGGGCATGTGGCCCAACCTGCGCCCCCGCGGCTCCCTCCTCGGGGCCGAGGCGCTCGTGGACGTCCTCGACGGGCGGGCCGACGTCGACCAGGTGGCGCAGCTTCTCGACGAGGAGCGCCGCCTGTTCTACAACGCCTGCACGCGGGCCCGGGTGCGGCTCCTGGTGACCGCCGTGGACTCCGACGACGCGCAGCCGAGCCGCTTCTGCGGGGAACTCGGCGTCGAACCGGTCACCGCGCCCCGGCGCGGGCGGCCGCTGAGCCTCGCGTCGCTCACCGCGCGCCTGCGGGAGGTCGTCGTGGACTCGGGCCACCGGGAGCGCGACGCCGCCGCGGCCGCGCTCCGGAAGCTCACCGAGCAGGGCGTCCCGGGCGCCGACCCGGCCCGGTGGTGGGGCCTGGCCGAGATCTCCGACGAGCGCGCGCTCGCGCTCGCCGGGGAGACCATCAGGATCTCGCCCTCGCAAGTGGAGTTGACGCAGCAGTGCGGGCTGCGGTGGGCGCTCGAATCGCACGGCGCCGACGCGGGCGACCTGCTCCCCCGCCACCTCGGCACGCTCCTGCACGCCGCGGCCGAGGCCGTCACGGTCGACCCGGCCGCGGACCCGGCGCAGGTGATGGAGCGGGTCGTGGGCGAGCACTTCGACCGGCTCCCGTTCGAGGCGCCGTGGCACGCCGAGCAGCAGCGCCGCCGCGTCTCCGGCGCGGTCGAGCGCTTCGCGCGGTGGCTCGCGGCCAACCGGCGGGAGCTCATCGGGGCCGAGCGGTCCTTCCGCGTCAAGCTCGAACTCGGGCCGCCCGGTGTCGAGGTCGTCATGTCGGGGCAGGTCGACCGGCTCGAACGCGACGGCGAGGGCCGCCTCTACGTGGTGGACCTCAAGACCGGCAAGAGCGCGCCCACCAAGGGCGAAGTGGAGCGGCATCCGCAGCTGGGGGCGTACCAGCTCGCGGTCGCCGAGGGCGCGTTCGAGGAGGGCGACCGGCCCGGCGGGGCCGAGCTCGTCTACCCCAACGTGGACAACAAGACGTCCACGCGTTCGGTCGCCCAGGGGCCGCTGAGCGAGGCCGAGAATCCCGACTGGGCGCGGGCGCTCGTCGCCGACACCGCGAACCGCATGGCCGGACCGGTCTTCGAGGCCCGCAACACCAGCAGATGCGACACGTGCTCGGTCAAGCACTGCTGCCCCATCGCCGACGAGGGCCGGCAGGTCACCGATGAGTGAAGCGGCGCCGCCGAAGGCGCGGACGGAGAGGCGGTACCGGTGAGCGAGCACTTCAGCGCCGTGGGCTTGGCCAACCGGCTCGGCCAGCCCACCCCCACGGGCGAGCAGCAGGCGGTGATCGAAGCCGGGCGCGATCCGATGCTCGTCGTCGCCGGCGCCGGTTCGGGCAAGACGACGACGATGGCCGACCGCGTGGTGTGGCTCATCGCCAACCGCGTCGCCAGGCCCGAGCACATCCTCGGGCTCACCTTCACCCGCAAGGCCGCCGCGGAACTCGCCGCGCGCGTCCGCGACAAGCTGCGTCGGCTCACCGAGTCGATCCCCGAACTGTCCGAACTGCACGGCGAGCCCACCGTCTCGACCTACAACGCGTACGCCGGGAGCCTCGTCGGCGAGCACGGCCTGCGCATCGGCGTCGAGCCGAGCACGCGGGTCATCACCGACACGGGCCGCTGGCAGCTCGCCCGGGACCTGGTGTGCGCGTGGGACGGCGAGATGAGCGAGTTCGACGTCAGCGTCGACCGCGTCACCGAGCTCGTGCTCCAGCTGGCCGAGCAGCTCGCCGAGCACCTGCGGGACGGCGCGGACCTGCGCCGCTTCGACCGGGACCTGCACGAGATGCTCGAAGAACGGCGGTCGGCGAAGCTCAACGACGAGTTCCGCAGCCTCCTGTCCTTGCGGCGCAAGCGGGACCAGCTGCTGCCGCTCGTGGAGGCGTGGGACCGGCGCAAGCGCGAGCTGGGGGTCATGGACTTCGCCGACCAGCTGTCGCTGGCCGCGCAGCTCGTCGCGGGGGCGCCCGAGATCGTCCGGACCGAGCGGGACCGTTGGCGGGTCGTCCTCCTCGACGAGTACCAGGACACGTCGTTCTCCCAGGTGGCGCTGCTGCGCGACCTGTTCGGCAGCGGCCACCCGGTCACGGCCGTGGGGGACCCGAACCAGTCCATCTACTCCTGGCGCGGGGCCTCGGCGGGCACGCTGCAGCGCTTCCCGAGCGACTTCCCCACCGGGGCGGGCGGACCGGCCCACGTCGCCTATCTGACCCGGTCCTGGCGGAACCGCGAAGCCGTGCTCGACGTGGCGAACGCGGTCTCCGAGCCGCTGCGCGCCGGGACCGTCCCGCCCCTCACCGTCGGCGCGAAGTTCGACGACGAGCACGGCGAAGGCCTGGTCGAGGCCACGATGCACCTCACCGCCGCCGACGAGGCCGAGTGGATCGCCGCGCGCCTGAAAGCGGTCTGGGACCCCGAGCGGGAGGAGACCGCCGCGGTCCTCATCCGCAAGCGCCGACAGATCCCGGCCCTGCACCGGGCGCTGACCGCCGCGGAGCTCCCCGTCCAGGTCATCGGCTCGCTCGGGCTGCTGTACTACCCCGAAGTCGCCGAGACCGTCGCGATGCTGCGGGCCGCCGCCGACCCGACGAACGGGCCCGCGCTCATGCGGCTGCTGGCGGGGAACCGGTGGCGCATCGGGCCGCGGGACATCGCCGCCCTGTGGGCGCGCGCCCGCGAGCTCGCCCCCGACTCGCGGGGCTTCGAACCGGACGCGGGCGTGGAGGCGGAGGCGTCCCTCGCGGATGCACTGGCCGATCCGGGTGCGGCCGAGCACTACTCGACCCTGGGGTATCTGCGCTTCGCGCAGCTCCACGAGGAGCTGAGCTGGATTCGGAGCCGCCTGGGGCAGAGCCTTCCCGACGTCGTGGGCGACGTGATCGCGCACAGCGGCCTGGACGTGGAGGTGATGCTGCACCACGGCGATCTGTCCAATCTGGACGAGTTCACCGACATCGCCGCGGCGTACGAGAACGACACGAGCGGGGCGAGCGTTCCGGGGTTCCTCTCATACCTGGAGTCGGCGGCGAAGCGCGAGCGGGGCCTGGTCGTGGAGGGCGCGAACCCGGCGGGCGGCGTCGTGCAGCTGATGACGGTGCACGCGGCGAAGGGCCTGGAGTGGGACGTGGTCTCGGTGCCGGGGCTGTGCGAGGGGATCCTGCCGACGTCGGTGAAGCGCGACTCGACGTGGGTGAGCGACGCGGCGAGGCTGCCGTACGGACTGCGGGGCGACGCCGAGAACCTCCCGGTGCTGTACCTGGACGAGGCGTACACCCCGGCGGAGGTCAAGAAGGCGGTCGCGGCGTTCAAGGCGGACGACCGGGAGGCGAAGCTCGACGAGGAGCGCCGGCTGGCGTACGTGGCGCTGACGCGGGCTCGGCGGGCGCTGCTCGCGAGCGGCTACTGGTGGGACGCCGAGGCGCGGTCCTCGCGCAAGCCCGCGCCGTACCTGGAGGAGGCCCGGAACGCGGGGGCGCGGGTCCCGGTGTGGGCGGAGCCGGGGCGGTCGAACCCGCTTGAGGACCAGGCCCGGACGGCGGAGTGGCCGAGCAAGGCCCCGTTGGGTTCGCGGCAGGCGGCGTTCGCCGAGGCGGCGGACCTGGTGCTGGCGGTCGGCGATGCGGTCGCCGAGGGCCCGTTGGCGCGGCAGTGGAGGGAAGAGGCCGAGCTGCTGCTGGCCGAACGCGACGAACGGGAGTCGGGCGTGGTCCGGCTCCCCCGCCCGACGCGGCTCTCCACGTCGCAGCTGATGGCGATGCGGGCCGACGAGGAGGCGTTCGCGGCGCAGCGGCGCCGCCCGATGCCGCAGCCGCCGCGGGAGGCGACGCAGCGCGGCACCGAGTTCCACTCCTGGGTGGAGGAGTTCTTCGGCGGGAGCACGCTCTTCGACCCGGCGGACCTGCCGGGAGCGGCCGACGAGGCGGCGCCGGACACGGACCTGGACCGCCTGAAGGCGGCGTTCCGGAACTCCGAATGGTCGCGGCGCCGGATCGCGGCGCAAGAGGTCCCGTTCGTGATCGAGTACGAGGGCACGATCGTGCGGGGGCGCATCGACGCGGTTTTCCACAGGGAGGGCGGCGGCTACGACATCGTCGACTGGAAGACCGGCCGCCCGCCGGAGGGCGAGGCGGCCGAGCACGCCGCACTCCAGTTGAAGGTCTACCGGAAGGCCTGGGCGAAGCTCAAGGACATCGACGAGACGGCGATCCGAACGGCCTTCCACTACGTCGGCGCCGACCACACTTGGTGGCCCGAGCTGGATTAGCGCCGCCGTCCTGCGGTGTTCGCCCCGGTTTCTCCGCCGGTTTGCGCGCGGGCGCTACCGTGATCACCGCAATGGCCGGATCCGATCCGGCCGTCGGCCCCGCCACCCACGGGGCCGCAGAGTATCCCCATGTGATTGGAACCCATGCGCAACCGCAACAAGTCCCGTGCCACCCGCCGCGCCTCCGCCCTCGCCGGCGGCGCCCTCGCCCTCACGTTCGCCCTCGCCGCGTGCGGCAGCGACGGCGACACCCCCGCCGGGGCCGTGGAGGGCTTCCTGGGCGACGGTGTCGAGGACCTCTTCAACGCCATCAAGGAAGGCGACTCCGACGCCGCGGTGGCGACCGCCGAGGAGTACTTCTGCGCCGAGGACGTCGAGGGCGTCAAAGAGATGACCGGCATGCTCGAGGGCATGTCCGAGGAGGAGATCGCCGAGCACATGGGCGATGACTTCGCGATGCCCGAGGACTGGTCCTACGAGGTCGGCGAGGTCACCGAGGAAGGCGACACCGCCACCGTCGAGGTCGAGATGACCGAGAACGGCGAGACCACCGACGAGACCTTCGAGATGGTCAAGGAAGACGACGTCTGGAAGATCTGCGGCGAGTTCGCTTAAGCGACACCGCACCAAGGTAAAGGGCCCGACGAGCGTCGTTCGTCGGGTCCTTGCTCATGCATGGACGCAACGCATCCCGGGCCGACTACTTGACCAGAAGCGCGAGTAGCCGGTCAGCGATGTCGCCGACTTCAACCAGGGTTCCCGAGGCGGCTGCGATCACCAGGTCATAGGCCTGGTCCTCGATCTCCTCTGGATCCTTCAGGCGAAACCCGTTGAGCTCGAGAAAGGTCGCGGCGGCCAAGAACCCCAGCCGCTTGTTCCCGTCGAACAACGGATGGTTCGAGACGAGCGAATGCAGGAGCGCCGCGGCCTTTTCAAACGGCGTCTCGTACGCCTCGGCTCCGAACACATTCGTCTGCGGGCGGGCTGCGGCGGACTCCAACAGTCCGATATCGCGAATGACGACCGATGGGCCCGCCGCGATCGACGTGAGGTCGGCCAGTTCTGCGGTCGACAGGTACCGTGGCACTACTCGCCGAGCCTCGTCAGCAGCCGGGCGTGGCGCTTGGCGATATCCTCGGCAACCGAGCGCACGTGATCGCGGGACTGTCGCTCGATCCACTCCGCGATGGCGGCCTCAGCCGCGCTGTTCATCGACAGCCCTGCTTCGGCAGCAGCGTCACGGAACTTTCCTTCGACCTCGTCGGGGAGTCTGAGCGTCATCGCCATAGGTCCACCTCCATCTTGGTAGCATGAATGATACCACTTCTGCCACCATGGGACCAGTCGCCGATCGGCGACACTCGCGAACGAGCGGGGCCCGGCGAGCGCAGCTCGCCGGGCCCCGCTCGTCTCGCTCTGCTCAGCGCCTGCCGGCGGTCGCTTTGACGGTGCCTCCTCCGGCTTCCCCGGTCGTGGCGGTGTCGGGCAGCCCGCCGAACGACAGATCCAGCGCCAGCGTCTCGGCCTGCACGAACTCGCGGTGGGTCTCGATCGCCGCCCGCACCTCGTCGTCGGCGTCCACGACGACCTCGACGCGGTCGCTCACGTCGAGGCCGGCGTCCTTGCGGGCCTGCTGGATCACCCGGACCACGTCGCGGGCCACGCCCTCGGCGGCGAGCTCGGGGGTGACATCGGTGTCGAGGACGATGACCCCGGCGCCGTTCGGCAGGGACTCGGTGTGCTCGGCGTCGACCGCGACCATCGTCAGCTCGTACTCGCCGTCCTCCAGGGCGACGCCCCCGGCGGTGACCGTGCCGTCCTCGACGGACCAGTCGCCGGCCTTGACGGCCTTGATGACCCGCTGCACGTCCTTGCCGAGCCGGGGCCCGAGCACGCGCGGGACCAGCTTCAGGTCGGACTTGCTGTAGGCGCTCACGTCGGAGTCGAACTCGACGGCCTTGACGTTCAGCTCGTCCCTGAGCAGGTCCGCGAACGGCGCGAGGCGCTCGGCGTGGCCGGTCGCCACCGTGGCCTTCGCCAGCGGCAGGCGCACCCGGAGCTTGCGGGCCTTGCGCATGGACAGGCCGACCGAGGCGATCTCGCGCACGGCGTCCATCGCCTCGACCAGGGCGTGGTCGGCGGGCAGGTCCGCGGCGTCGGGCCAGTCGGCCAGGTGCACCGAGCGGCCGCCCGTGAGGCCCCGCCAGATGTCCTCGGTGATCATCGGCAGCAGCGGCGCGGCCACCTCGCAGGCGGTCTGCAGGGCCGTCGCGAGCGTGGCGAACCCGGCCTCGTCGCCCTCCCAGAACCGGTCGCGCGAGCGGCGCACGTACCAGTTCGTGAGGCTCTCCAGGTACGAGCGGAACACCGCGGCCGCGCCCGCGAGGTCGTAGGCGTCCATCGACGCGGTCATCGACTCGACCAGTTCGCGGGTCTTCGCGAGCAGGTACCGGTCGAGCCGGTGCTCGCTCGCCAGCGCGGCGGTGCGGGCCTGTTCGGGCGTCGCCTCGTACCCGGCGGCGCCGGCGTAGAGCGTGTAGAAGTACCACACGTTCCACAGCGGCAGGACGATCTGGCGGACGGCGTCGCGGAAGCCGGTCTCGGTGACGGGCATGTCGCCGCCGCGCAGGACCGAGGACGACACGAGGAACCAGCGCATGGCGTCGGAGCCGAACTGCTCGTACGACTCCCGGACGTCCGGGTAGTTCTGGAGCGACTTCGACATCTTCTGCCCGTCGGCGCCGAGGAGGGTGCCGTGGACGAGCGCGGTGCGGAACGCGGGCCGGTCGAACAGGGCGGTCGCGAGGACGTGCAGCGTGTAGAACCAGCCGCGGGTCTGCGCGGTGTACTCGACGATGAAGTCGCCCGGGTAGTGGTGCTCGAACCAGTCGGCGTTCTCGAACGGGTAGTGGACCTGCGCGAACGGCATGGAGCCCGATTCGAACCAGCAGTCGAGGACTTCGGGGACGCGGCGCATGACGGACTTGCCGGTGGGGTCGTCCGGGTTGGGCCGCACGAGGTCGTCGATGCCGGGCCGGTGCAGGTCGGTGACGGGCACGCCGAAGTCGCGTTCGAGGTCGGCGAGGGAGCCGTAGACGTCGATGCGCGGGTGTTCGGGGTCGTCGGAGACCCACACGGGGATGGGCGCGCCCCAGTAGCGGTTGCGGCTGATGTTCCAGTCGCGGGCGCCTGCGAGCCATTTGCCGAACTGGCCGTCCCGGATGTGGCCGGGGGTCCAGTCGATCTGCCGGTTGAGCTCGACCATGCGGTCGCGGAACTTGGTGACGGCGACGAACCACGCCGAGAGGGCCCGCTGGATCAGCGGGGAGCCGCAGCGCCAGCAGTGCGGGTAGTTGTGGTTGTAGGTGTCGTGCCGCAGCACCCGCTGGGTGTCCTTGAGGTCCTTGATGATGAGCTTGTTGGCCTCGAAGACGTGGACCCCCTCGTACGGGGGGACCTCGCCGGTGAACTTGCCGGCGCTGTCGACGGGGACGACCGGTTCGATCCCGGCGGCGTCGGTGACGAGCTTGTCCTCTTCACCGAAGGCGGGGGCGATGTGGACGACGCCGGTGCCGTCCTCGGTGGTGACGTAGTCGGCGGCGAGGACCTGGTGGGCGTTCTCGCGGCCGGCGAAGAAGTCGAACGGCGGGTTGTAGCGGAGGCCGACGAGCTCGGCGCCGCGGTAGCGGCCGACGACGTCGGCTTCGTCGCCGAGTTCGTGGGCGTACGCGGCGAGGCGGGCCTCGGCGAGGAGGTAGCGGCTGCCTTCGGTCTCGACGACGACGTAGTCGACGTCGGGGTGGACGGCGGCGGCGAGGTTGGACGGGAGCGTCCAGGGCGTGGTGGTCCAGACCAGGAGCTTGACGCCGGAGAGGGGGCCCTCGTCGGTGATGTCGAGGCCGACCGTGACGGCGGGGTCCTGCCGGTTCCGGTAGGTGTCGTCCATCTTGGTCTCGGTGGCGGCCAGCGGGGTCTCGCAGCGCCAGCAGTACCAGAGCACGCGGTAGCCCTCGTAGATGAGGCCCTTGTCGTAGAGGGTCTTGAAGGCCCACATGACGCTTTCCATGTAGGTCAGGTCGAGGGTCTTGTAGTCGTTCTCGAAGTCGACCCAGCGGGCCTGGCGGGTGACGTAGTCGACCCAGTCGCCGGTGAACTGGAGGACGGAGGCCTTCGCGGCGGCGTTGAAGCGGTCGACGCCGTAGGCCTCGATGTCGGCCTTGGACTTGAGGCCGAGTTCGCGTTCGGTGGTGACCTCGGCGGGCATGCCGTGGGTGTCCCAGCCGAAGCGGCGTTCGACGCGCTTGCCGCGCATGGTCTGGTAGCGGGGGACGATGTCCTTGACGTACCCGGTGAGGAGGTGCCCGTAGTGGGGCAGGCCGTTGGCGAAGGGCGGGCCGTCGTAGAAGACGAACTCGTTGGCGCCGTTCTCGCCGGCGGGCCGGGCCTCGATGGAGGCCTTGAAGGTGTCGTCCTTGGTCCAGAAGTCGAGTACGCGTCGCTCGACCTCCGGGAGGTTCGGGCTCGCGGGTACGCCCCGCTGGGGGTCGTCGAGTGGATAGGCCATGGGACCCGGGTCTCCTCACACACGCCTGTCGGACTTCAGGGTGCGAGGACGAGTCGTGGCTCTGGGAGCCCGGCCCGCGGTACCACCTCGCTTGGCGCACTGGGTGCGCCCGCTCGATTCGGCGGCGGTGACGGGCCGCGTCCGTCCGGTTCTACTGGGGCCGCGGTCTCGGGAGACGTTGGCCGGTTCTTCCGGAAGCTCGCCGGTGATGGCCGGGTCGACGCTGTTGTCCGCCATTGTAGCGCCGGTCGCCGGGGAGGCCGCCATCGATTACCGGGGGCGCGGCGAGGGTGTCCACCCTGTGAGCACCGTCGATCGTCTCGCTGGCCGGGCATGTAATATCTGGTCTGTGAGAATCCACGCACGCAACTGGTGGTGGCGTCGCTGAGGCGGCGTCCCTGCTTCTGCGTGCAAGCTGAGCAAGCGACCGTCTCGAGGGCGGTCGCTTCGTCGTTTCCGGGGACGGCCGCCTCGCGACGGGCCTGAGACCCATTGAGAGGGCCGATGACCGAGTTCTTGACACCCGCGGGGGTGACGGTCGAGCGCACCGTCGCCGATCTGGACGACTACGACCTGACGTCGATCGTCGCGCAGGTGGAGTCCCGCCGCGGCGGGGTCCTGTCGAGCGGCATGGAGTATCCGGGGCGCTATTCGCGCTATCACCTCGCGTATGTCGACCCGTCGCTGGAGGTCGTGGCGCGGGGCCGTTCGGTGACGGTGCGGCAGTTGAACGCGCGCGGGTTCCTGCTCGTGGACGTGCTGGCGGACGCGCTCGCCGAGGCCGGGGTCGGGGCGGTCGCCCGCGACGACGGCGAGGTGCGCGTGGAGGTGCCGGCGCCGACCGAGCGGGTGCCGGAGGAGCTGCGTTCCAAGCAGCCCACGGCGTTCTCGGCGCTGCGGGTGATCCTCCACGCGCTGGCGTGCGACGACCCGTACCTGGGCCTGTGGGGGGCGTTCGGGTACGACTTGGCGTACCAGTTCGAGCCGATCCCGTTCGCGAAGGACCGCGGCGAGGACGCGCGCGACCTGGTGCTGCATCTGGCGGACGAGATATACGTGGTCGACCGCAAGCGGGAGACCGCGCAGGTGCGGCGTTACGAGTTCAGTCTCGGGGGGCGCAGCACGAAGGGGCTGTCCCGGGAGACCGAGTCGCTCGACTACGTGACCGCCTCGTCGGTGCCGGAGGGCCCGGTGCCGGGCGTGTACGCGGACACCGTGCGGCGGGCGAAGTCGGAGTTCAAGGCGGGCAACCTGTTCGAGGTGGTGCCCGGGCACGAGATGTACGCGGCGTGCGACTCGCCGACGCTGTTCTACGAGCGGCTGCGGACGGCGAACCCGGCGCCGTACGAGTTCATCTTCAACCTCGGGGAGCGCGAGTACCTGGTGGGCGCGAGCCCGGAGATGTTCGTGCGGGTCACCGGCGACCGGGTGGAGACCTGCCCGATCTCGGGGACGATCGCCCGCGGCGACGACCCGATGCACGACGCCTCCCAGATCGCCGAGCTCATCGGCTCCCCGAAGGAGGAGTCGGAGCTGACGATGTGCACCGACGTGGACCGCAACGACAAGGCCCGCGTGTGCGTGCCCGGTTCGGTGAAGGTGCTGGGGCGCCGGCAGATCGAGATGTACTCGCGGCTGATCCACACCGTCGACCACATCGAGGGGCGGCTGCGCGAGGACATGGACGCGCTGGACGCGTTCCTCACGCACATGTGGGCGGTGACGGTGACCGGCGCGCCGAAGACGTGGGCGATGCGGTTCATCGAGGAGCAGGAGACGACGCCGCGGCGCTGGTACGGCGGCGCGGTCGGCTTCGTCGGCTTCGACGGGTCGATGAACACCGGGCTGACGCTGCGCACGGCGCAGATCCGCGACGGCGTCGCGTGCGTGCGCGCGGGCGCGACGCTCCTGTACGACTCCGACCCGGACGCCGAAGAGGCCGAGACCCACTTGAAGGCCCGGGCGCTCCTGGAGACCGCCTCCGGCGGGGTCGGGGCGGCCGCGCGCGTGCCCGAGCCGATCGAGGTCGCGGGCGGTCCGGCGGGCGTGGGCCGGAAGGTGCTCCTGGTGGACCACGAGGATTCGTTCGTGAACACCCTCGGCGACTACTTCCGCCAGCACGGCTGCGAGGTGACGACGCTGCGGTTCGGGTTCGAGCCCGCGACGGTCCTCGCCGAGGCGGCCCCCGACCTGGTGGTGCTCTCCCCCGGGCCGGGGCGGCCGGAGGACTTCGACACCGCGGGCCTGCTCGACGAGATCGAGCGGCAGGGCCTCCCGGCGTTCGGGGTGTGCCTGGGCCTGCAGGCGATGGTCGAGCACGCGGGCGGTTCGCTGTCGCTGCTGGACGAGCCGAGCCACGGCAAGCCCGGGAACGTGAAGGTGACCGGCGGGGGCCTGTTCGAGGGGCTGCCCGACGAGGTGACCGCGGCGCGCTACCACTCGCTGTACGCCACGGCGGACCAGGTGCGGGGCGATTTCGCGCCGACGGCCGCGATCGACGAGGTGGTCATGGCGATCGAGGCGCCCGCGAAGCGCTGGTTCGCGGTGCAGTTCCACCCCGAGTCGATCCTGACCGCGGCGGGCGCGCACGGGCACCGGATCATCGGGAACGTGCTGCGGCTGACCGCTTGAGCGAGTCGGTCCCGGAGCGGGCTCCGTTGCGGACGTGAGCGGGCCGGGAGGCGCTGCGGCGCTTCCCGGCCCCGCAGATCTCCGGCGGGTCTAGGAGGTGTACTCCCAGTCCTTGACGCAGGCCCAGGCGCTGTAGCCCCAGGCGCCGTTCCAGTAGACCTCCATCCAGTAGTCGCTGGAGAGGCCGCAGGCGCGGTACTCGCCGCCGGCGCCGCGTTCGCAGGAGACCGGGACCCACGTGTCGGCCGGGATGATCTCAAGGATCGCGGACCCGGTCTCGGCGAGGCGGCGGTGGTTGACGCCTTCGGCGAAGCGGGCCCGGCAGGTCCGCTGCTCGGAGGCGACGGTCGGCGGGGCCGTGCTCTCGATCCGCGATTTCACGGGCGTCGGCGCCGCGATGGGCTGGGCGGCGGCCGAGGACGCGGCGGACAGCGCCAGCGCGAACGCGGCCGCCAAGACGCCGATGGCAGTGAAGTACCGCTGCATGATCGGGGACCCCTTCGGTGCGATTGCTCGTGATCACGCCGGACGACGTGGAATCAACCTAATGCTGAAGAAGCACGCGTTCAGATACAAAACGGATAATGTCCGGAAGCCGACAGCGGGCGTTCGCGGAGCACGCCGCGGCGGCCCTGCGGCCGAGCCGGTCTGTTCGAAACGGGCGCGCCGAACCCCTCGGCGCGATGTCGGTGGGCCGTGCTTGGCTGAGGGGATGGCGAAAACCGTGTACAACACAGCGACCAGCATCGACGGGTACATCGCGGATCCCGACAACTCCCTCGAATGGCTCTTCGCCGTCCCGGGAGGCGAGCCGGAGGAGTCGGACGCGACGGGCGAGGCGGAGGACTCCCCGCTGGACGAGTTCGGCCAGTTCCTCGCCGGGGTCGGGGCCATCTGCATGGGCTCGACGACGTACGAGTGGATCCTCGACTACGAGAAAGCGGTCGAGCACCCGGAGAAGTGGGTGTACGAGCCGCCGACCTGGGTCTTCACGAGCCGGGACCTCCCGGCGGTGCCCGGGGCGGACATCCGGTTCGTGTCCGGGGACGTCGCGCCGGTCCACGCCGAGATGGTCGCGACGGCCGGCGACCGGGACCGGTGGATCGTCGGCGGCGGCGAACTCGTCGGGCAGTTCTTCGACGCGGGCCTGCTCGACGAGGTCCGGCTGTCGCTCGCGCCGGTGTCCCTCGGCGGGGGCGCGCCGCTGCTGCCGCGGCGGATCCTCGCCGAGCGCCTCGAACTGACCGAGACCAAGAGCGTCGGCCAGTTCGCCTGCCTGACGTACCGCGTGAAGTAGACCGGGCCGCTGATGCGAACGGGACCGCGGCGTGCGGTCCCGTTCGCCCTGCGGGAGCGAGGAACCGACCCGCGCTCCAGGCGTCGGCGGCGGAGGCCGCGCGCAGGGTCGGCGCCGAGCACGGGAACCGCGTTCGAACGGCGCCGCGCCTCGGCGGAGCAGGCGAGAAGCGGCCATTGAGACGGGCGGTTGTGACGGATGCTCGCTCGCGGATCACCGCGACGATCCGGCGAGGCGGGGACCCTACGATGGCCGCATGAAGATCTGGATCGCTCACGAAGCGGGCCTGGCGCACCTCGGTCCGGTCCCCGACGAGGTCGAGATCGAGGTGTTCGACGGCGGCGCGTACCCCTCCGATCCGAAGGACGTCGTGTTCCTGGTCCCGCCGTCCACGCCCCGGACGCCCGCGGAACTGCTGGAGGACATGCCGAACCTCGAAGCGGTGCAGCTGCTCAGCGCCGGGGTCGAGACGTGGGTCCCGTTCATGCCCGCGGGGGTCGCGCTGTGCGACAACCGCGGCGCGCACACCGAGGCGACCGCCGAATGGGTGGCGGCCGCGTCGCTCGCGTCGGTGCGGCGGCTCGATCACTTCGCGCGCCTGCAGGCCGAGCGGGAATGGGCGCCGGTGCGGACCGGGACGCTGTTCGGGAAGACCGCGCTCATCGTCGGCGCCGGATCGATCGGCGAGGCGGTGGCGCGCCGGTTCGCGGCGCTGGGCATGGCGGTCGGCAAGATCGCGCGGACCGCGCGGCCGGGGGTCGGGACGCTCGCGGATCTCCCGGAGCTGCTGCCGCAGGCCGACGTGGTGGTCGTCATCGTGCCGCTCACCGCCGAGACCGAGGGCCTCATCGACGCGGCGTTCCTGGCGCGCATGAAGGACGGCGCGCTGCTGGTGAACGCCGCGCGCGGCAAGGTCGTCGACACCGCCGCGATCACGGCCGAGGTGGCCTCGGGGCGGCTGCGGTGCGCGCTGGACGTGACCGAACCCGAGCCGCTCCCGGCCGAGCACGAGTTGTGGGGGCTGGAGGGCGCGCTCATCACGCCGCATGTCGGCGGCGGCGTCGACGGCTTCATGGAGCGGTGCTACCCGCAGGTGGGCGACCAGATCCGCCGCCTCGCGGCCGGTGAACCGCTCGCGAACGCGGTCGAGAACGGCTACTAGGCGAGGCGGCCGGGGGGCGCGGCCGATTCGCTGAGGCGCGGTTCCCGGGCGCCCCGGTGTCAGGCGATGCGGGCGCCGAGTGGGACGTCGGCGTCCGGGGCGAGCAGGACGACCTCGTCCGTGCCCTCGACCGGGACGCCGAGGACGAGCACCTCGGACTTGAAGCCGGCGATGCGGCGCGGCGGGAAGTTCGTCACCGCGACGACCGTGCGGCCCACGAGCGCTTCAGCGCTGTAGCGGGCGGTGATCTGGGCGCTCGACTGCTTGACGCCGAGGTCGCCGAAGTCGATCCACAGCTTGTACGCGGGGACGCGCGCCTTCTCGTTCGGCTCCGATTTCACGATACGGCCGGCGCGTATCTCGGTCCGGAAGAAGTCCTCGACGGAGCTGGGCTCCGCGGTCTCGGTCGGTGCAGCCATGCGCGGAGGATACCGCTACGGGCCCGTGAACCGCCGCCGCATTTCCACCAGCGCCTCCTCCGTCAGGCGGCCGTACAGGCGGAGTCGGGCGATGCCGCCGTCGGGGAAGATGGTGAGCCGCACGGCGGTCGCGGGCCGTGCGTTCGCGAGGACGAAGCGGTGCGGGGTGTCATCGCCGCCGCCGCGGCGGGAGCGACGGTCGCGGTCGCCGTCTACGAGGGACGGCGCGGGCACCCGATGTACTTCGCGCGCGAGCACCTCGGGCCGATCGCGGACGCCGCCGTCGGCGACCGGGGGGTGCGCGACTTCCTGGCCGCGCACCCGGAAGTCGTCGCAGCGGTCCCCTGTCCGGGTGATCGGATCGACGTCGACACCCCGGCCGACCTCGCCGCGCTCACGCGCCCGGCGGGGACGCAGCCGATCCGGCCCTAGCGGGAACCGGGCCGCGTGCCGCCGCCGGCGTCGTCAGCGGTGCGTCGAGGACCCTAGGCCGCGAACCAGAGGTCGATCTCGCGCTTCGCCGACTCCTCGGAGTCCGAGGCGTGGATGAGGTTCTGCTGGTTCGAGACCGAGAAGTCGCCGCGGATCGTGCCCGGCTCGGCCTTGCGCCCGTCCGTGGCCCCCGCGAGCTTGCGCACCACCGGGATCGCCTCGTCGCCCGCGGCCACCAGGCTCACCAGGGGACCGGAGGTCATGAAGGCCTTCAGGCCCTCGTAGTACTCCCGGCCGACGTGCTCGGCGTAATGCGCGTCCGACAGCGCCGCGTCCATCGTCCGCAGCCGCAGCTGCTCGATGCGCAGGCCCTTGCGTTCAAGGCGGCTGAGCACCTCGCCGATGAGCCCGCGCCGGACGGCGTCGGGTTTGATCAACACGAGCGTGCGCTGTTCGGCCACGGGAAACTCCTCGCAAGAGACTGTCGGATTGTGGCTGCCATCCTAAGCGATGTTGTGTCCGTTGCCTCACCCACGTACGATTCACATTGAAACCCGGTTTCCCAGTTGTGGATGAGGTGTCCCAGATGCCCCCGAGACAACCACCGCGGCCCGCCCCACGGCCTTCCAAGGCGCCCAGTAAAGGCGGCGCGAAAAGTGGGGCGAAAGGCACCGCCGCCAAAGGCGGCGCGAAAGGCGCGCAGGGCGTGCGCAAGACCGCGCCCGGCAAGCCGATGCCCCGCGGCGCGCGGCAGCCGGTGGGCCGGGCGGCCACCGCCGAGCAGCTGCGGCAGCAGCGCCTCATGCTCGACCAGCAGCGCCGCCAGCGCGAGGCGCGCTGGTGGGTCATCAACCAGAACGCCTTGAAGGACCTGCACACCCGGCAGCACCACGCCGCCGGCGGCGAGGCGATCGGCACGGTCCTCAACGCCGACAGGAGGATGCGCTGGCGCACCTCCCACGCGGTCGGCGCGATCACTTTACTGATCCTCTCCTTCTTCTTCACCTCGATGGCGATCGGCGCGCAGAGCATCGGCATCGCCGTGCTCGCGTTCCTGTGCCTGGCCGGCTGCATCGGCTTCTTCACCGTGGAGCACTCGAAACGGCGCTTCCCCCAACCGGTCCCGGCCCCGCCGCTCATCGGGCAGCACCGGATCGAGGACCTCATCGAGGAGGACGACGCGCCGCGGGCCGCGACCGTGAAGGAAGCGGTGCCGGCGACGATCGACGCACTCGGCGACATGTTCGAGCCCGCTTCGCTCCCGGAGTCGGCGCAGAAGGCGGCCGGGGCGCCGCAGACCGCGCCGGTCGGGGGGCCGGCGAAACCGGCCACGGCGGAGGCGGCAGTCGTGGAGCCGGTGGCAGTCGTCGCGGCCGAAGCGGTCGCCGAGCCCGCCGATGAGCCGAAGGCGACGATCGCGGCGGAGACGCCGCCGGTCGTCACCGAACCGGTGAGCGAGGCGATCACGGTCGAGGACGAACCGGAGCCGCTGGCGGCGGCGGTCGGCGACGCCGGGCCGCCGACGGGCGACGGTCCGTCCACGGTGGCGTTCTCGCTGCCGACCGATCAGGTCGGCGGGGACGCCGCGGCCACTGGGACCGCGACGGCTCCGGCTCGACCGGCGGCCGCGCCGGCCAAGGGACGGATCGCCGAGGCCGTCACGCGACTGAAGGCGCCGCCGCGGCAGCGCGACACCACCGAAGGCCGCAGCCTCGCCCACGACCTCGCCGAACTGCTCCTGTCGGAGGAGCGCCTCGGCGGCGCCGACGTCACCGACGTGGCCGCCACGCTCGTCGTCGGCGACCTGCAGCGCTCGATCGAGTTCTACACGGACGCTCTGGGGCTCACCGTGGCCGACCGCACGGAGGAGGCGGCGGTGCTCGACGCCGGGTTCGGCAAGATCCTGCTGTGGGAGCGGCCCGACGCACCGCCCGGCGAGACCGGGGTCATGCACCTGACCTTCGAGGTCGGCGACATCGACTCCACGTTCGCGAAGATGAACCAGGCCGGGGTCGAGTTCCTGCACCTGCCGCGCACCGCGCTGCTGGGCCAGCACTACGAGATGCGGGCCGCGGCGTTCCGCGACCCCGACGGCCACGGCCTGGCCATCACCGAGCACCGGGAACGCGACTAGCGGCGCGTTCCGGCCCCAGTGAACCGGAGTAGAGGTCCCATGCTCATCGTCGGCGAGATCCACACCGCGCTGCTGCCGCACTCCCGGCCGCTCACGCCCGAGGAGGCCCGCGCGGCCCTGTCGCTGGCGGTCGGCGAGACGGTCGTGCAGTGGGCCCGGCCGGTCCCCCACACCGCGTCCCCGACGCTCCTGCACGGCGTGGACTGCCGACTCCCGCTGGGGCCCAAGCCGGACAGCGACCAGGTCGACGAGGACGACCGCAACGGCTCGCTGCGGGCCGTCGGCACGGTCAGTTCGCGGGCGGTGCTCACCGGCGGCCACCTGCTGCAGGGCTCGGCTTGGGCCGCGGTGTCGCCGTCGCGGCATCCGCGGCGGATGCCCTGGTCGTACTACCTCGCCAAGCCCGGGAGGCTGGAGACGATCGGGAAGTTCGACGCCCGCCGCCTCGCCGAGGGCTTCCTCGTCGCCGAGAACCGCCGCGACCGCGCGAAGCTCCTCGACGCGGCCGCGATCGCTCGGCACTCGATCCACGACGTGCTCTCGCGGCCCGTGTTCGACCAGCGCCCGCCGATCAAGACCGGGTCGACCCGGCTGCGCTGGGCCGCGGTCATCGACCCCGGGAAAGACAAGGCCGTGGCGTTCCGCCTGGCCGGCAACGACCGGCGGCGCATGAGCATGGTGATCGGACCGGTCGCCCCCGAGCACGTCGCGGCCGCCGCCGAGGACCTCGCGGTCCACGACTGGCTGCTGAGCGCGGTCGCGGCGCGGATCGCGCTCGCGAAGATCGGCGAGGACCCCCGGCACACGCTGCGCACGCTCCGGCCGGTCGTCGACCACCTGCTGCACCTGTGGTCGGCCGGGGCCCGGACTTCGCGGGACCTGGAGTTCATGTGGGACGCGCTGGAGCGGCGGCCGGGTCTGACGCGGCAGTGGACCACCATGACCGAGCGGGTGCGCTCGCAGATCGACTACGGCGCGGCGGATCTGGCCGCGCAGATGCTCGACATGATGGAGCAGCGCCAACGGCAGGCCGGCGGCTCGGGCGATTCGTTCTACCGCTAGAGCGGGCCCTGGAAGATGTAGGAGAGGCGGTCCACGAGCTCGCCGGGGAGGGCCATGCCCTCGCGTTCGGCCGAGGTGCGGATGATCGCCATCGCGCCGGCCTCGGGGCGGACCGACCCGCAGATGACCCGCACCGCGTGCTCGACCTCCAGGTAGTTCACCGACAGGATCGAGACGGTGCGGTACGCCGGGAACGGGAACGCCTTCGCCTCCAGCTGGAGGATCGGCGGCATCGCCTCCCACGTCTCGGGGAAGCGGGCCCGCGCCGGGCGGTCGGGGTCGTGGCCGTGCTCGGCGGGGACGACCGCCTCGACCGGTTCGGGCACGCCGATGCGCTTGCCCTGGTCGCGCAGCACGCCCAGTCGCAGCAGCTGCCAGACGGCGGCGAGCATCGGGCAGGACCAGCGGCGGCCCTGCGCGGTGTCGCTCCACAGCTCGACGTCGAGGAACACCGAGTGCTCCCGTTTCGCGTTCTGGCTCGGGGGCCGCCACTGGCGGTCCGGCGCGCCCATCGCGATGCCCTTCGGCTTCGGGCTGGGCACGCCGTTGCACAGCCAGCCCGAGCGGGCCACCGGCGGGCGGGAGCCGTTCGCGCCGGGCGGCGGCTCGAACACGATCCGGTCGGCCACGAGCGCGGCCAGGTCCAGGCCGCCCATCCGGGCGCACGCCGATTCGCGGGCGAGGTAGTCGATGCGCAGGCCCGCGTCCGCGGCGGCCTCGGTGACGACGCCGATCAGCTCCTCGGGCGGCGGCATGCCCTGCTGGCTGTAGTCGTCCACCAGGTAGCAGGTGCTCACGCGCGGGCGGCGCCCGCCCAGGCGCTTCTGGAGGGCCTCGGTGGTGCCGTGGACCCAGGCGGCGGCCGACGCCATCTCCGCCTTCAGCGTCTCGGGCCGGGCCAGGTCCTCGGCGTAGAGATGCCCCACCTCGATCGACAGGTGGGACATGCCGAAGCGTTCGGTGCGCTGCTTGGCGCTGGTCTCCTCGTACGTCATCCGATCCGCCCCTCAGTCGATCCCACGTGCGAGCGCCTCCAGGCCGGGCACGAACAGCTCCTCCGCGGAGCGCGCCGCCAGCTCCGTGAACGCCCGGACGGTCTCCTGGTTGGCGATGTCGAGCGTGACGGTGTCCGCGTCGGTGATGATCTGCTCGCGCCACTGGAGGACCGGGTCGAGCGGGACCGAGCCGAGCAGGTTCATGCGGCCGAGTTTGAGGCGCGCGGCCATCTGGTGCAGGTCGGCGTCGATCTTGCGCAGCCAGCGGACCTGCGTGGGCTTGAGGCCCGAGAGGTCGGCCCCGTCGGGGTCCACGACCGCGGTGCGCACGTAGCGGATCGAGGCCAGGAGCTTGCGCTGGTACTCCTCGCCGAGGGCCCTGCTCGTCTCCACCAGGCCGCGCTCGCCGTACACGAGCGAGTGCGCGGCGAGGACGTGCTGCTTGGTCCAGCGGTGGTAGACGATCCACCGCCACGGCAGGTTCGCGAGCTCGGGGCGGGCGGTCGCGGCCATGACCATCTCGGTGGCGTGGGAGCGGCCCGCGCTCAAGTCGACGATGACCAGGTCGAACTCGCGCGAGAGTTCGTAGAGGAGCTTGACGCAGCGGTCCACGGTGTCCGCCTCGCCGGAGAACTCCGAGCCGTCGGCGTCCCCCGGGCACAGCACCAGCTCGCCCGCGCCGTCCGGGCGGGCCTGGAGCTCGGACCGGTCGCTCACGGCCCACACCGAGTGCCGCTCGGGCTCGGAGGCGAGGTCCTGGAGGTAATCGTGGATGCCGCTGCCGTGGGTGCCGTGTTCGAGGTCGTCGACGGCGAAGATCGCCCCGGCCGTGGGCGAACCGAAGTCGAAATCCACATAGCACACGTTGCTGCCCTGGACGGCGCGCCGGTAGGCCAGGTTGCAGGAGGAGACCGAGCGCCCCGTACCGCCCTTGTCCGAGGTCGCGAACAGCAGCATCGTCACACTCCGGTCTCGGCGTCGCGGCCGGCCGCGATGAGCCGGTCGAGGTCGATGAGGGCCCGCACGCCGAGCGCGAACGCGGTGCCCGGGCGCTCGTCGACCACGTCCTTGGCGTGGCGGATCGTCAGGCCGACCGAGCGGATCTCCTGCGCCAGCGCGGGACCGGCGTTCCCCGAGCCGCGCAGCAGCTCCTGGTCGTAGATGTGCTCGGCCTCGACGAGCAGCTCGTGCGCCAGGTCCTCCAGGCCGCGGGAGCGTGCGGGCTCGGAGGTCGCGAACTGGGCGGCGAGGACCATCGACTCGACCACGCGGATGGTGAAGTGCCAGGACGGGTCCTCGAACCAGTCGGGGATCTCCCTGTAGACCTGCTGCGGCTGGTCCCACAGGCGCGCGGCCCGGCCCTCGCGGATGCGCCGGCGCGCGAGGTGGTCCCACACCTGGTCGGCGACGTCGAGCAGTTCGGCGCGGGCGCCGATGGTGACCAGGAGACCGGCGGCGTGGTAGAGGCGCTTGAGCAGGAGCGGCGCGAAGTCGACCATGTTCCAGACCATCGCCGGGCCGTCGAGCTTCTCGATGCCGGCGAGTTCGGCCTTCACGCCGGGGAAGTGCATCTCCACGGCCCGGTCGCCGGTGAGGGCGCGGCGGGTGATGCGGCCGCGGTTGGCGAGTTCGACGAGGACCTCGCCGAGGCGGATGAGGTCGTCGTCGCCGCCGCGCTGGGAACCGAACGTCTCGGTCGCGACCGCGCAGACCAGGAGGCTGTAGTAGTCGTACTCGAGACCGTCGGTGGTGCGCCAGGGGACGTCCTCCAGCGGCCACTTCGAGCCGCCGCCGAAGGAGGCGACCATGGCCCAGTAGCGGCGGGTGACGTCCACGCGCAGCTGCAGGGACTGGACGAGGCGCTGCTCCTCCTCGGTGAGGAGGTTGCGGCGCATGACCCGCGGCGAGAACAGCGTCTGGATGGCTTCGAGTGCCACCACGGTGAAGTACAGGTACGGGGCGTCCTCGGCGCGGCCCGGGCGCTGGGTGGAGGTGTCGGAGACGTCGAGGATGTCCGGGGCCTGCTCCACGACCGACCAGGACCAGCCGATCTCGAAGAGCTTCGTGGGGGCCTCGACGCCGGCGGTACCGCCCGAGCCGACGGTGATGGTGCGCAGGGTCGCGACGATCTCCTCGGCCTCCTCGCGGAAGCGGCGCACGATCTTGCGGTCGGGCTGGCCGTCGACGTTGATGAGGGCGATGAGCTGGCGTCCGAAGTCGTCGTCGGCGTCGAAGGTGGACACGGCGAAGGACCGCAGCAGGCCGGTGATCGCGCCGAGGAGGCGGCGGTGGACGGCGCGCTCGACGTCCTCCAGCTCCTTGACGAGGTCCTCGCGGTCCATGCGGACGACGGTGGGGCTGAAGTCGGCGAGGAACGTCAACGCGGTGAGGCACAGCGGGATCGCGAGCGCGAAGCCCTCGGTGACGTCGACGGCGCGCTGCTCGGCGCTGGCCTTCTGGCTGCGGTCGACCCGGTGCATGTTGGAGCCGCCGGAGTAGACGGGCACGCCCGCGTCGTCGACGTGCTTCTCCATGTAGTTCTTGACCAGGCGCATGACCCGGATGGGGATCTCGACGGCGTCGCCGAGGCCCGCGAGGGCGTCGAGCACGGCGTCGCTGGTGGCGTCGGGGTCGGCGTAGTTGAGCTCGGCGAGTTCCTGGGCGGGGTAGAGCAGGCACAGGAGCTGCTGGGCGTCGCCGACGGCGTCGGAGTCGTTGCGCCCGCCCCAGTGCCAGGCCTTGTGTCGGCCGCCGTCCTCGGGGACCCGCCAACTGTAGGCCACTTCGGCCTTCCAGATGTCGAGGAGCTGTTGCCGAGGCTGCATCTTCACAGGGTTCACCGCCGAGCGCGCTCAGGACCGAAACGGACGGATTCACTATGGCACGACGATGCGACACGAATAGGCTCACAGAACATGTTCTGTCGGCTACCCGACAGACTTCGGACGTCCGAGAACGGGGTCTCGAGCGTCCTTTCAGTAAGGTGGCAAACCGGGCGAACCGGTCCCTTCATGCGCGAGGAGTCGAGATGGTCGAGTTGATCTTGGCGGGCCTGCTCATCGGCGCCGTGACGACGGCGGCGACGGTCACCGGCGTCCGCGACCGGCGCCGCCGCAGGGCCGAGCGCGTCGCGACGAAACGGACCGCGGCGAAGCGTCCCGGAGCACCGCCGTCCGGCGAACCGATCCCGAGCGGCTGGACGGGTAGGGCCGAGGGCGGCGCGGCCGACGGGACGCGCTGGGCGGAGCCGCCCGGGCGTCAGGCGCGGCGTTCGTAGACGCTGCAGGGGACCTCGCGGACCGGGACGACCGTCTCGCGTTCCAAGGTCATGCCGAGCTTCTCGGCGACGCGGATCGAGGCGGCGTTCTGCGGATGGATGCAGGAGACGACGCGGTCGAGCCCCAGCTCGTCGAAGGCGAATCCCATGACCGCCCGCGCCGCCTCGGGCGCGAGCCCCTGGCCCCACCGGCGTCGCTCGATGCGCCAGCCCACCTCGACCGCGGGCAGGATCTCCGGCAGGAACGCCGGAACGGCCAGCGCCGCGAAGCCGACGAACTCGCGCGTCTCGGCCAGCTCCACGGCGAACGTGCCCCAGCCCTGCTCGTCCCAGCGCCGCATCATCAGCTCGACGGCCTCGCGGGTCTGCCGGACGGTGCGCGGCAGCCCGTCGCCGATGTAGCGCATGACGTCGGGGTCGGCGTTCATCGCGGCGAAGGGTTCGACGTCGTCCTCGGTCCAGTCGCGCAGGACGAGCCGTTCGGTCGCCAGGCGGAGCCTCATCGTTTCGGCGGCCTGCCGAGCGCGGTCTTCACGTACCAGCAGTAGGCCCACACGAGGGCGAACACGATGCCGGCCACGCCGAGCGACCAATGGAGGGCCCAGCAGGCGATCAGGGCGACCTGGACGACCGCGCCCGCGGCCCAGACCCAGGGGCGCCTGGCCATGCCCGCCAGGACGACGCAGGCGACCGTGAGGACGAGGACCGCGACGATCGCGCCGGTGGCGTCGTCCAGGATCATCCGCATCGGGACGATCGCCAGCAGCAGCGCGAGTGCCTCGAAGGCCAGCGCCATCGCGGCGAGGCTGCGCGCGGCCCTGGCGGGGTCGCGCAGGCCCGAGCGGGTCGCGTCGGGCTCGCTCCAGGGGGCCTCGGCCGTTTCGGGCTCGGGGCGCTCGGGGTCCGGCCGCCGGTCAGCCACGACGGCCGACCAGGATCTTCCGGGCGTCGGCGACGGTGAAGACCGAACCGGTGATGAGGACGCCGCCGCCGGACTCGTAGAGGTCGTCGGCCTCCTCGGCGAGCTCGATGCCGCGGGTGATCGCGTCGCGCAGGTGCGGGAGCACCGTGACGCGCTCCTCGCCGAAGACCTCGCGGGCGAGCTTCGCGAGCGTCGCCGCCGGCATCGCCCGGTCCGAAGAGGACTTCGTCACGACGATCTCGTCGAGGACCGGTTCGAGGAGTTCGAGCATGTGGTCGGCGTCCTTGTCGGCGAGCATGCCGACGACGCCGACGAGCTTGCGGAAGTTGAACTCCTCCTCCACGGCCCGCGTCATGGCCTCCATGCCCGCCGGGTTGTGGGCGGCGTCGAGGAGGACCGCGGGGGCGTTGCGCACCAGCTCGAGGCGGCCGGGCGAGGAGAACTCCGCGAAGGCCTGCTCCACGACCTCGGCGTCGAGGGCCTTCGGTTCGCCCGCGCCGAGGAGCACCTCGACGGCGGCGAGCGCGAGCGCGGCGTTGTGCGCCTGGTACTCGCCGTGGAGGGGCAGGAACAGGTCCTGGTAGCGGGCCGCACGGGTCTCGATGGTGACGAGCTGGCCGCCGAAGGCCACCTCGCGGGCGGTGACCTCGAAGCCGCGGCCCTCGGGCACGAGCTTCGCGCCGACGGCGTTGGCGCGGCGCAGCAGCGGCTCCATGGCCGAGCGCTCCTGCGCCGCGGTGACGAGCGTCGATCCCTCGTGGACGATCCCGGCCTTCATGGTCGCGATCTCGGCGAGGGTCTCGCCGAGCCACTTGGTGTGGTCGATCCCGATGGGGGTGATGACCGCGACCTCGGCGCCCAGGACGTTCGTCGAGTCGGTCTCGCCGCCGAGGCCCACTTCGATGACGCCCACGTCGATCGGGGTGTCCGCGAACGCGCCCATGGCGAGCGCCACGGTCATCTCGAAGTAGGTGAGCGGCTCGGAGGCCTCGCGGTCGACGAGTTCGGCGAGCGGCGCGATCTCGTAGTACTGGGCGGCGAACTTGTCGAACGGGATCGGTTCGCCGTCGATGCAGATCCGCTCGTTGACCGTGGTGAGGTGCGGCGAGGTGAACATGCCGGTGCGCAGCCCGTGCCCGCGCAGCAGCCGCTCGATCATGCGGCTGGTCGAGGTCTTGCCGTTGGTGCCGGTGATGTGCACGGAACGGAAGGACCGCTGCGGGTCGCCCATCATGTCGAGCAGCTGCTTGATGCGGTCGAGGGTGAAGTCCCAGCGGGAGAAGCCGCGCGCTTCGAGCGCGGCCTCGACCTGGGCGA
Source organism: Glycomyces sp. TRM65418 (assembly GCF_019710475.1). Classification (GTDB taxonomy): domain Bacteria; phylum Actinomycetota; class Actinomycetes; order Mycobacteriales; family Micromonosporaceae; genus Glycomyces. The sequence continues at coordinate 69,954 of NZ_JAJFAX010000014.1, forward strand.
ATTCGGCGTTCAAGGTGTGATCCCCCATTGGCGAGCGTCGGTGGGCCGCGGCGGCGGCCGGTGAGCGGTCCGCGGCCGTCCCCGTCGGACGGCCGCGGACCGGTTACGCCAGTCGTTCGAGCTGTGCGGTGATGCGGGCGATGTCGGCCTCGGCGGTCGCCTGGCGCGCCTTGATCTTCTCGACCACGGCGTCGGGCGCCTTCGCCAGGAACGCCTCGTTGCCGAGTTTGCCCGTGGTCCCGGCCAGCTCCTTCTCGGCGACCTTCAGGGCCTTCTCGAGCCGGGCCCGCTCGGCCGCGACGTCGATCGTGCCGGAGGTGTCGAGCGCGACGGTGATCTGGTCGGACACCGCGAGCTCGGCGGTCGGCGCGAAGCCCTCGGCCTCGGCGTCGAGCTTGACGAGCGAGCGGATGAACCGCTCCTGGTCGCCCAGCCCCGCCGCGTCCAGGCCGCTGATGCGCGCGGCCACCCGCTGGCTCGGCTTGACGCCCTGGTCCTGGCGGAAGCGGCGCACCTCGACCACGAGGTGCTGGAGCGCGGCGACGAGGCGCTCGGCCTCCTCGTCGGCCCCGGCGGCCTCGGGCCAGGCGGCCACGGTCAGCGACTCCCCGCGCGGCTCGCCGCCGGTGAGCGTGAGCCACAGCTCCTCGGTGACGAACGGGATCACCGGGTGCAGCAGGCGCAGCAGCCGGTCGAAGACGTGGCCGAGCACGCGGCGGGTGTCCTCGGCGGCCTGCCCGCCCTCGGCGAGCACCGGCTTGGTGAGCTCCACGTACCAGTCGAACACGTCGTCCCACGCGAAGTGGTAGAGCGCGTCCATGGCCTTCGCGAACTCGTACTGCTCGAAGTGGCGGTCGACCGCCTCGACCGTGTTCGAGAGCCGCGAGAGGATCCACCGGTCGATCAGCGACGGGTCGGCGGGCAGGTCCCCTTCGACCGTGGCCCCGCTCATGAGCGCGAAGCGCGTGCCGTTCCACAGCTTGTTGCAGAAGTTCCGGCTGATCTCCGCCAGTTCGATCGACGCGATCGAGTCCGCGCCCGGGTTCGCGTCGCGCGCGAGCATGAACCGCAGCGCGTCCGCGCCGTACTGGTCGACCACCTCGAGCGGGTCGATGCCGTTCCCGGAGGACTTCGACATCTTCTTGCCGTGCTTGTCGCGGATGAGGCCGTGCAGGAACACCTCGCCGAAGGGCGCCCTGCCCATGGCGTAGGTCCCGAACATCATCATCCGGACCACCCAGAAGAAGATGATGTCCCAGCCGGTGACGAGCACCGCGGTCGGATAGAACTTGTCGAGGGCCTTCGTGCCCTCCGGCCAGCCGAACGTCGAGAACGGCCACAGTCCCGAGGAGAACCACGTGTCGAGCACGTCCGGGTCCTGCACGTAGCCCTCGGGGGCGGTCTCGCCCGGGCCCACGCACACCTCTTCGCCGTTCGGGCCGTACCAGATCGGGATGCGGTGGCCCCACCACAGCTGGCGCGAGATGCACCAGTCGAGCAGGTTGTCCACCCACGAGAAGTAGCGCTTCTCCATCTCCGGCGGGTGAATCTTCGTCTCGCCGTTGCGGACGGCGTCGCCCGCCAGCTTGGCCAGGCGCTCCACCTTCACGAACCACTGCTTCGACAGGCGCGGCTCCACGGTGGTGTCGCAGCGCTCGCAGTGCCCGACGGCGTGCAGGTACGGGCGCTTCTCGGCCACGATGCGGCCCTCGGCCCGCAGCGCCGAGGCGATCGCCGAACGCGCCTCGAACCGGTCCAGGCCCTGGAACGGGCCGTGCGCGGTGATCACGCCGCGCTCGTCCATGATGAGGATCGACTCCAGGCCGTGGCGCTGGCCGATCGCGAAGTCGTTCGGGTCGTGCGCCGGGGTCACCTTCACCGCGCCGGTCCCGAACTCCGGGTCGACGTGCGAGTCGGCCACGATCGGGATGCGGCGGCCGGTGAACGGGACCTCCACCGTCGTGCCGAGCAGGTGCCGGTAGCGCTCGTCGTCGGGGTGGACGGCCACGGCGGTGTCGCCGAGCATCGTCTCCAGGCGGGTCGTGGCCACCACGATCGAGGCCTCGCCCTCGCCGTAGCGCATGGACACGAGCTCGCCCGCGTCCTCCTGGTGCTCCACCTCGATGTCCGACAGGGCGGTCATGCAGCGCGGGCACCAGTTGATGATGCGCTCGGCGCGGTAGATCATGCCGTCGTCGTACATGCGCTTGAACATCGTCTGCACGGCGTTGGAGAGGCCCTCGTCGAGCGTGAACCGCTCGCGGTCCCAGTCGACGCCGTCGCCGATCTTCTTCATCTGCGAGGTGATGCGCTCGTGGTAGACGTCCTTCCACTCCCACACGCGCTCGACGAAGCCTTCGCGGCCGAGGTCGTGGCGGGACAGGCCCTCCTTGTCGGCGAGCTGGCGCTCCACCACGTTCTGCGTCGAGATCCCGGCGTGGTCGGTGCCCGGCAGGAACAGGGCCTCCTTGCCGCGCATGCGCTCGCGGCGCACGAGGGTGTCGATGAGGGTGTGGTCGAGCGCGTGCCCGAGGTGCAGCTGGCCGGTCACGTTCGGCGGCGGGATCACGATCGCGTAGGGCTCGCGGTCCGAGTCGTCGTCAGCCTTGAAGCGCCCGTCGGCTACCCACTTGGCGTAGCGTCGCGCCTCTACCTCTACGGGCGCGTACGTCTTCGGCAGATGGGTTTCCAGGTCCGGTGTCTTCTTAGCTGCGTCTGTCACCCGTCCAGTGTAAGGAGCACGCGGGCTGGGGCGCGAAGCGGTTTACTCGGTGTCGCCCAGAACCCTCCCCGCGGCCGAGGCGACGTCGATCTCGCCGTTCGCGACCGCCGCCGCCAGCGCCTCCGGGACCCGGTAGCGCTCGCGCAGGGCCGCGTCGACGCGGGCGCGGATCTCCGCGGCGGCCCGCCGCCGGCGGTGCAGCGCGAGGTGGTCGCTCCCGGCGAGCCAGTCGCGGTGCTTCGCGATGGCGGCGACGAGGTCGTCGACGCCCTTGCCTTCGGCGGCGACGGTGGTGCAGATCGGCTGCCGCCATTCGCCGGGCTCGCGTCGGACGAGGCTCATCATGGCGCGCAGGTCGCGCACCGCGCCGTCGGCGCCGGGCCGGTCGGCCTTGTTGACGACGTAGACGTCCGCGATCTCCACGACCCCGGCCTTGACGGCCTGGATGCCGTCGCCCATGCCGGGTGCGAGCAGCAGGAGCGTCGTGTCGGCGAGGCTGGCGATCTCGACTTCGGCCTGGCCGACGCCGACGGTCTCGACGACCACGACGTCGAAGCCGAGCCCTTCGAGGAGGCGCACGCCCGCGCCGGTGGTGGCCGCGAGGCCGCCGAGGTGCCCGCGGGTGGCCACGGAGCGGATGTAGACGCCGGTGTCGAGGGCGTGGTCGGCCATGCGGACGCGGTCGCCGAGGATCGCGCCGCCGCTGAACGGGCTGGAGGGGTCCACGGCGAGGACGGCGACCCGCAGGTCCGCCGCGCGCCACGCGGCGATGAGCGCCGAGACCAGGGTGGACTTGCCGACGCCGGGCGAGCCGGTGACGCCGACGATCGTGGCGTCGCCGCCTTTGACGAGGCGGGCGATCTCGGCGGCGTCCGGCGTCTGGTTCTCCAGAGCGGTCAGGAGGCGGGCGGTGGCCCGGCGGTCGCCCGCCCGGGCCGCCGCCACGGTGTCGTGCAGAGCGGTGTCGTGCAAAGCGCTGTCTCGCACTCGAGTCATGCTCCCTTGAGGACGATCGCGTCGCCCTGGCCGCCGCCGCCGCACAGGCCGGCCGCGCCGAGCCGGCCGGGGCCGAGCTGGCGGGCGAGGGTCTGCGCGAGCCGGGCCCCGGAGGCCCCGATCGGGTGGCCGAGCGCGATCGCGCCGCCGTCGGGGTTGACGCGGTCGAGGTCGACGCCGAGGGTCTCGGCCGAGGCCAGGACCACGGCGGCGAAGGCCTCGTTCATCTCGACCACGTCGAGGTCCGCGGCCGCGACGCCGGCGATGTCGAGCGCCTTCGCGATGGCGTTGGCGGGCTGGTCGAGCAGCGAGTTGTCGGGGCCGGCGACCGTGGCGTAGCCGAGGATCTCCGCGGTCCAGGCCCAGCCGTTGGCCTCGGCCACGGACTTGCGGGCGAGGACGAGCGCGGACGCGCCGTCGGAGATCTGGGAGGCCGTCGCGGCGGTGATGGTGCCGTTCTCGGTGAAGGCGGGGCGCAGCTGGGCCAGACCGGACGCGGTGGAGTCGGGCCGGACGCCCTCGTCGGCGTCGACGAGGCCCTTGCGGGTCTCGACCGAGGTGATCTCCTCGGCGAGGCGCTCGGCGGCCTTGGCGGCCCGCTGGTGCGAGAGCGCGGCGAAGGCGTCCTGGTCCTCGCGGGTGATCGAGCGGCCCTTGAGGTGGCGCTCGGTGGACTCGCCCATGGAGATGCCGTCGTAGGCGTCAGTGAGGCCGTCGTGGGCGAGGTGGTCGAGGAGGACGGTCTCGCCGTACTTGAAGCCGCGGCGCGAGCCGGGCAGCAGGTGCGGGGCGCGGCTCATCGACTCCATGCCGCCGGCGACGACGACGTCGGCGGCGCCGCCGCGCAGGAGCTGGTCGGCCAGGCCCACGGCGGTGAGCCCGGAGAGGCACACCTTGTTGACCGACAATGCGGGGACGCGCATCGGCAGCCCGGCCGCGACGGCGGCCTGGCGGGCGGGGTTCTGGCCGCATCCGGCGGGCAGGACCTGCCCGAGGATCACCTGGTCCACCAGGTCGGGGGCGACCCCGGCGCGTTCGAGCGCGGCCCTGACGGCGGTCCCGGCCAGCTCGGTGGCGGGGACGTCGGCGAGTGCGCCGTTGAAGCGCCCGATGGGTGTCCGGGCGGCGGCGAGGATGACGGTGCAGTCCTTGTGAGTGCTGTCGTTCATGGCGATCCTCCGTTGGTCGATACGCTCGATCGTATGACGTTCACTGACGGAATCGGATTGCGGCGCATCGATCACGTGGGAATCGCGGTCCCGGACCTGGATGCGGCCCTGGAATGGTATGAGGGCGCGCTCGGCGGGCGGGCCGTGCACCGCGAGGTGAACGAGGCGCAGGGCGTGGTCGAGGCGATGGTGGCCTGGCCCGAGGGCGGAGCGCAGGTGCAGCTGCTCGCGCCGCTCGGGGAGGACTCGCCGATCGCGAAGTTCATCGGGACGAAGGGGCCGGGGCTCCAGCAGCTGGCGTTCACCGTCGCCGACGTCGAGGCGGCCGCGGCGGCGCTGCGGGCGCGCGGCGCGCGGCTGCTGTACGAGGAGGCGCGGCCGGGCACCGCGGGCTCCAAGATCAACTTCGTGCACCCGCGGGACGCCGGCGGCGTCCTGGTGGAACTGGTCGAACCGGCATAGGGCTTTTGCCGGGCCCCTGCCGGAGCGTGGCCGCGGGACCACCGTGGCTGTCGGATACGCGACGCCGTTCGAGTGACACTCGAAGAACGGTGAAAACGGACCTCGACCGACTTCCGCGGTGTTTCAAGGATTTCGCCCGTTTTGCGGCTAGTGTTGCGGGTGGTTCCCGCTCCACAAACCCCTGACCTTGCTGTCGACATTCCCGGTCGCGTCTGCAAGTATTGGTCCATGTCGCAGCAGCCCTCCAGCAGTACCTTTTTCGACAACGACCAATCGGTGCCGGAATTCCCCGTGCAGTTGCGGGGGTACGACCGGCACCAGGTGGATGACTTCATCCAGAAGAACCTGGCGAAGCTGACTCAGACCGAGCAGCAGCGCACCGAGGCCGAGCAGCGGATGACGGACGCCCAGCGTCGTCTGCGCCAGGCCGAGCAGCGCATCCAGGGTCTCGAGCAGCGCCTCGCCGAGCAGCAGAAGCAGCTCGAGGAGAACACCCGCCCGACGCTCTCCGGGCTCGGCACCCGGGTCGAGCAGATCCTGCGGTTGGCCGAGGAGCAGGCGAACGAGCACCGCGCCGAGGCCAAGCGCGAGACCGAGGGCATCCTCTCGGCCGCCCGCCTCGAGTCCCGCGAGATCACCGACGCCGCCCGCGGCGAGGCCGGCAGCCTGAAGCAGAACGCCGAGCGCGAGGCCAACACCCTCCGCACCCAGGTCGAGCGCGAGGTCGCCGAGCTGCGGACCAACGCCCGCCGCGAGTGCGAGACCCTCCGCGCCGACGCCGAGCGCGAGACCAAGCAGCTGCGCACTGCGACCGGTCACGAAGTCGCCGAGCTCAAGGCGTCCGTCGAGCGCGAGGTCGCGACCCTCCGTGCCACGGCCGACCGCGAGATCACCCAGCTGCGCGCCAAGGCCGCCCGCGAGGCGGAGGAGAAGCGCGCCGAGGCCGCGAAGCTCTTCGCCGAGGCGAAGGAGAAGCGCGACAAGGACCTCCAGGCCCTCGACCTCGAACTGGCCGAGCGCAAGGAGAAGGCCGAGCGCGAGGAGTCCGAGCGCCACACCCGCGCCGTCGCCGAGACGCAGAAGCTCGTCTCCGACGCCGAGAACCGTGCCCGCGACGCCGAGGAGCGCGCCAAGTCCGCCGAGACCCGCGCCGAGGAAAAGCGCTCCGAGGCCGACAAGTACGCGGAAGAGACCACCAGCAAGGCCAAAAAGGACGCGAACAAGCTCGTGGCCGATGCGAAGGCCGAGGCCGAGCGCTTGCTCGCGGACGCCAAATCGGACGCTGAGCGCGTCACGCAGGAGGCGGAGACCAAGGTCTCCGAGCTCACCGCGAAGCGCGACCAGGTGCAGGAGACTCTGCGCAACCTCAGCGGTCTGGTCAGCGGGGCGCTGGGAGGCGCTCTCGGGCAGTCGTCCGATGACAAGTAGAAACGCCTGACGACAAGTAAACCTGGCGAATCCGCGTTACCGTCGAAGTCTGCGGCAGTGAAGAATGGTCGCAGGCGTTGGTCGACGGTGGAGGAACCACAGCTTCGGCCGCGTCCCGTCACATCCGGTCCCTTGCCGGATGTGACGGGACGCGGCTTACGTGAGGATGAGGGTATGGCGCGTGAAGACAGACTCGATGATTCGGAACTGCTGACCGGATTCGATGAGGCCGGACCCATCGACCGGGGGTTCGAGACCGCCCTGCGCGGCTACGACAAACGGCAGGTGGACCGGTACCTCCAGCAGATGCAGCTCCAGATGGACACGCTGGCGGGGGAACGCGCCGAAGCGCTCGCCCAGATCGACCGGCTCGTGGTGCAGATCCAGCAGTTGCAGGCCCAGATCCAGGATCTGCGCCGCCGCAGCGCCGCCGGCGACAAGGCCTCCTACCGGCACTTGGGCGTGCGGATCGAGCACATGCTGACCCTCGCGGAGGAGCAGGCCGAGGAGATCAAGGCCAACGCCCACGCGCAGACCCAGCACCTGCACCAGCACGCCGACCAGCGCCTGCGGGAGGCCGAGGCGCAGATCGAGCAGGCGCGCAAGGATTTCGAGACCACGTTGAAGGCCCGGCGGGCCGCCGCCGAGAAGGCCGAGGCCGACCGGCGGGCCATCATCGACGCCGAGATCAACAAGCGCGCCCGCGAAGCACAGGCCATGGTGGACCAGGCGAAGGAGCGCGCCGCGGCCCTCGTGGCCGAGGCCGAGCAGGACGCCGAGAACAAGCGCGCCGCCGCTGACGAGCAGACCCGGCAGCTGGTCGCTCATGTCGAGCGCCTGCGCGCCGAGGCCCAGCAGCTCAAGGACGACGCCGCCCAGACGGCGGAGCAGGTGGTCGCCGAGGCCCGCGAGAAGGCCGAGCGGATGGCCGCCGAAGCCGAGGCCGAGGCCGAGCGCAAGCGCGCCGAGCACGAGGCGGAACTGCGGGACCTGCGCACCGAGGCGGTCGAGAGCCTCGAGAAGTTCAAGCAGGAGACCGAGATCTTCGCGCAGACCGTCCGCTCCGAGGCCGAGAGCGAGGCCACGCGCGTGCGGGCCGAGGCCGCCGACAGTGCGACCCAGACGCGCACCGAGGCCGCCGACGAGGCCAAGCGGCTCCGTCAGGAGGCCCAGCGCAAGCTCGAAGAGGCCGAGGCCGAGTCGCAGCGGCTGGCCGCCGAGACCGAGACGAGGCTCGCCGAGCTGACCGCCGCGGCCGAAGCCGCCGCGCGCCAGGAGCGCGAGGACGCCGAGGCCGCCGCGGTGCGGCTGGCCGAGGAGACCGAGCGCGAGACCCGGCGCATGCGCGAGGAGGCGGCCGAGGCCGCCCGCAAGGAGCGAGAGGACGCCGAGGCCGCCGCCCGGAAGCTCAACGAGGACACCGCGATCGAGGTGCAGCGGCTGCGTGAGCAGGCCGCCGCCGAGGTGGAGCGGATCACGGCCGAGGCCGCCGCGGAGGCCGCGAAGCTGCGCGAGGACGCGGATCGGGCGAAGGTGGAGGCCGAGGCCCAGGTCGAGCGGTCCCGCACCGAGCTGGCCGCGATCGAGGCCGAGCGGGAGCAGCTCTTGGCCGACGCGAAGGCCGAGGCCGCCAAGGTCCTGGAGCAGGCGAACCAGGAGGCCGAGCAGGTCAAGTCCGAACGCGACCAGTACGTGGCCGAGGCCGAGAAGAGGGCCGAGAACGCCAAGCGCCGCGCCGAGGAACTGTCGAAGTCCGCCAAGCAGACCGCGCGGCGCGACTCCGAGGCGATCCTGGCCACGGCCCGGGCGCAGGCGAAGAAGCTGCTGGAGGAGGCCCGCGCGGGCCGCGACGGCGAGGCCGAGGCGCCCGCGCAGGAGCCGACGGGGAACGACCAGCCCGGCGCGAACAACCGCAAGCGCCCGCAGGGCGGCGGGAAGCAGAGCAGCGAGTCCACCGAGAAGGTGTCCTCCTCGTAAGCGCACGAAGCACAGGGCCCGCACCGATCCCGGTGCGGGCCCTGCGTCGTCCTCCGCGGGCGGCGGCTTCGGGCCGCCGCACCCGCCGGAACGCGACGGGGCCCGCGCCGATCGCTCGGCGCGGGCCCCGCTGACCGGACTCGCTTCACGGCCCGCAGGCGCCGCCGTGAGGGGGACCGGTCATCGCCGGTTAACTGGAGCCGGCCTTCGCGGGCTCCTTGCCGGAGCCCTCTTTGCCCTTGCTCTTGGCCTCGCCGGACCCGCCCGGAGTGGTGCCGACGATCGGCGGCATGAGGCCGCCGCCGGTGGCGCGCTTCTTGTTCCAGACGTCGAACAGGACCGCGGCGAGGACGACCAGGCCGAGGACGATCTGCACGGTGTCGGTGGCGATGCCGAGGACCTGCATGCCCTGGTTGAGCACACCCATCACGAGACCGCCGATGACGGCGCCGATGATGGTGCCCACGCCGCCGGTGACCGAGGCGCCGCCGATGAACGAGGACGCGATCGCGTTGAGCTCGAACATCTCGCCCGCGCCCGGCGTGGCCGCGTGCAGGCGGGCGGTGACGATGACGCCGGCCAGGCCGGACAGCGCGCCCATGTTCACGAACACCCAGAACGTGGTCTTCTTGGTCTTCACACCCGAGAGCAGCGCGGCCTTCTCGTTGCCGCCGCCCGCGTAGACGTGGCGGCCGAACACGGTCCGGTTCGCGATGAAGGTGTACAGCAGGACCAGGCCCAGCAGGATCCAGCCGATGATCGGCAGGCCCTTGTACGAGTAGAAGACGTACGAGGCCACGACGATCACGGCCGCCACGGCGACGACCTTCGCGAGCCACGCGAACTGCGAGGACCCGGCGATGCCGGCCTTGAGCTGGCGGTTGCGGCCGCGGACCTGGAGGAGCACGTACAGGGCCGCGCCGGCGATGCCGACGACGAGCGTCGGCATGCGCAGGTCGACGCCGAGGACGTCGTAGCCGGAGGCCAGCTGGTTGTAGGTGCCGCGGGTGCCGATGGTCTCCGCGTCGAGGACCTTCAGGGTCAGGCCGCGGAAGATGAGCATGCCCGCCAGGGTCACGATGAAGGCGGGAATCCGCACGTACGCGATCCAGAAGCCCTGCCAGACCCCGACGAGGGCGCCGAGGGCGATCGCGATGAGCACCGCGAGGAACCAGGGCAGGTCCCAGTGCGAGAGCGCGATCGCGGAGACGGCGCCGCAGAAGGCCAGGAGCGAGCCGACCGACAGGTCGATGTGGCCGTTGACGATCACCAGCATCATCCCGATCGCGAGGATCAGGATGTACGAGTTCTGCAGGATCACGTTCGTCAGGTTCAGCGGCGTGATGAAGTTCTCGTTCTGCAAGGTCACGTTGAGGACCTGGAACAGCAGCATGATCAGCACCAGGGCGATGATCATGCCGTAGGAACGAAGGTTGAGGTGCTTCAGGGCCGAGAACGGGTTCGGCCGTGATGTGGTCTGGACGGTGCTCATCAGCGTAGTTCTTCTCCCCCGGATGCGACGTCAAGCGTCATGAGCCGCATCAGCTCTTCCTGTGTGGCGTTCTCGCGGTCGACCTGGCCGGTGATGTGCCCGGCGCTCATCGCGTAGATGCGGTCGCACATGCCGATCAGCTCGGGCAGTTCGGAGGAGATCATGAGGACCCCCTTGCCCTGGTCGACCAGTTTCTGGATCAGCTCGTAGATCTCGTACTTGGCGCCGACGTCGATGCCTCGGGTCGGCTCGTCGAGGATGAGCAGCTCGGGTTCGGTGAACACCCACTTGCCGAGCACGATCTTCTGCTGGTTGCCTCCGGAGAGGTTGCCGGCGAGCTGGTAGACCGACGGCGCCTTGACGCCGAACTCCTTGCGCAGGCGCTCGGAGACGGCGTTGATCCCGTCCTGGTCGACGACACCGCGTTTGGAGAGCCTGCCCAGGCCGGGCAGGGTGAAGTTCTCCCGCAGGTCGTATTCGAGGTGCAGGCCGTAGTGCTTGCGGTCCTCGGTCGCGTAGGCGAGGCCGGCTTCGATGGCCTCGGGGACGTTGCGCAGGCGCAGCGGCTTGCCGTCCATGAGCGCCCGGCCGGAGATGTTCGAGCCCCAGCTGCGGCCGAACACGCTCATGGCGAACTCGGTGCGGCCGGCGCCCATGAGCCCGGCCAGGCCGACGATCTCGCCGCGGGCGACGTTCAGGGCCGCCCGGTTGACGATGACGCGGTCGCGCTGCTCGGGGTGGTAGACGGTCCAGTCCTCGATCTCGAAGAAGACCTCGCCGATCTTGGGCTCGTGCGGCGGGTACATGTGCTCGAGGTCGCGGCCAACCATGGACTTGATGATGCGGTCCTCGGTGACGTCGTCCTCGGCGTTGTCGAGCGTCTCGATGGACTGGCCGTCGCGGAGCACCGTGATCCGGTCGGCCACCGCCAGCACCTCGCCCAGCTTGTGGGAGATGATGATGCTGGTGACGCCCTCCTCGCGGAGCTGCTTGAGCAGTTCCAGGAGGTTCTCGGAGTCGGTGTCGTTGAGCGCGGCCGTGGGCTCGTCGAGGATCAGGAGCTTGACGTCCTTGGACAGGGCCTTGGCGATCTCGACGAGCTGCTGCTTGCCGACGCCGATCTTCTCGACCAGCGTGGCCGGGTTGTCGTGGAGACCGACCTTGCGCATGAGGCCGGCCGCCTCGGTGTTGGTGCGGTCCCAGGAGATGACGCCGCCGCTCTTGCGCTCGTTCCCGAGGAAGATGTTCTCGGCGATCGAGAGCTCGCCCACGAGGGCGAGCTCCTGGTGGATGATGACGACGCCGGCGGCCTCGGAATCGCGGATGCTGCGGAACTGTGCGGGCTCGCCGTCGAACTCGATCTCGCCTTCGAAGTCGCCGTGGGCGTAGACGCCCGACAGGATCTTCATGAGCGTCGACTTGCCGGCGCCGTTCTCGCCGACGAGCGCGTGGATCGTCGCCCGCTTGACCTCCAAGTCGACCCCGGAGAGCGCGAGCACGCCGGGGAACCGCTTGGTGATCCCCCGCATACGGAGGATGTCTTCAGACATTGCTTCGTCCTATTTGAAATGAATGGACAGCTCTGGGGAGAGGTTCGGGGACGCCCGTGGCGGGCATGGGCGTCCCCGAGGAAAAGGCTTGGCGCAAACGGACTACGCGAGGTCTTCGGCGTCGATGTAGCCGGAGTCGACGACGACTTCCTGGTAGTTGTTCACGTCGACGCTCACCGGCTCCAGCAGGTAGGCCGGGACGACCTTGACGCCGTTGTCGTACGTCGAGTCGTCGTTGACCTCGGGCTCGTTGCCGTCGAGGACGGCCACGACCATGTCGACCGTGGTGGCCGCGAGCTCGCGGGTGTCCTTGTAGACGGTCATCGACTGCTTGCCGTCGATGATGTACTTCACCGACTCGACCTCGGCGTCCTGGCCGGTGACGACCGGGAGGGTCGTGTAGCCGTTGCCTTCGAGCGAGGCGATGATGCCGCGGCTGATGCCGTCGTAGGGCGAGAGGACCGCCTGGACCTGGTTGCCGCCCTGGTAGAAGTTGGACAGGATGTTGTCCATGCGCTCCTGGGCGACGGCGCCGTCCCAGTTCTCGGTGGCGATCTGCTCGAGCTCGGTCTGCCCGGACGGGATCACCAGCTTGCCCTCGTCCACGTAGGGCTGGAGCACCTCCCAGGCGCCCTGGAAGAAGTACTTGGTGTTGTTATCGGTCAACGCCCCGGCGAAGAGCTCGAGGTTGAACGGGCCGGCCTGGTTCGCGAGGTCGAGCGCCTCGACGATGTAGGTGCCCTGGAGGGTACCGACCTTGGTGTTGTCAAAGCTCGCGTAGTAGTCGACGTCCGGAGTGTCCAGGATGAGGCGGTCGTAGGCGATGACCGTGATGTCCTGCTCCTTGGCCTGGGCCAGGACGCCGCTGAGGGACTTGTTGTCGATCGCGGCGATGACCAGCACGTCCACGTTCTGGCCGACCATGGTCTCGATCTGGCTGACCTGCTCGTCGGGCTCGTCGTTCGCGTACTGCAGAGTGACTTCGTAGCCCTCTTCCTCGAACGACTTCTTCAGGTTGTCACCGTCGAGGATCCAGCGCTCGGAGGTCTTCGTGGGCATCGCGATGCCGACCTTCTTGCCGCTGCCGGAACCGTCGCCGCCGTCCTCGGACGCGCAGGCGGAGGCGACCATGGCCACGGCCGCGGCGCCGATCGTGCCGGTCAGCAGGTGCCGTCGGTTGACGTTCATTAGTACTCCTTCGTACCGGGCGGTGTCGGCGCACGGCCGACGTCGCCCTGGGGTCAAGACGGTTTCGATAGTTCAACGTTTTTCGACAACCGTCAACAGCGGATGCCTCTCGTGTCCGAATCGTTGCTTTTCAAGATCGTTGAATTGCGACACACCGCCCCCTCGGGGCGCATCGGACACTGGACGCTCCGAGGGAAATGACCGTGCGTATCGACCTGGTCACCTGATCGTGCCACAACTCAACGGCCGACTACCGCTCGACCGTTCGGATGGGTTAGCCTCACATTTAGTGCCAAATCACGACACCGAACAGCGGACCCCTGAGGAGGTGAGGATGTCGAGCCCCCAGACCGTCGGACCCGCAGCCGTCCACCGTTTACTGCACCGGGACGCGGTGTGCAGCGTCTTCAGCGGCACCGTCGCGTCGGCCCCCACCGACCTGCTGTGCGTCACCGTCGCGCATGAGCGCGTCGACGGCTCCCGCCGCGAAGTCTTCCTCGAATGGGCCGCGAAGCTCACCGGCCTCCCCGCCCACCCCCATCTGTCCCCCTGCACCGCCGTCGGGCTCACCGAGAACGGCCGCCCCTATCTGGCCGTCGGCACCTCGCGGCGCACCCTCGCCGATCTCCTGGCCGAGCAGGGGCCCATGCCCGCCGGGCAGGTCCGCGCGCTCGGCGTCGCCCTGAGCGACGCCGTGGCCGTCTACCACCGGGCCGGGCTGATCCACGGCGCCATCCAGCCTTCCCACATCCTCGTCGGCTCGGGGCACCACCTCGAGCTCACCGCCTACGACGTCACCGCCCCGGTCCTGGCCGCGCCCCTGCCGCCCACGTCCTACACGGCCCCTGAACACCTCGACGCCGCCGTCGCGGGCGAGGTGGCCGCCAGCCCTTCGGGAGACGTCTACGCCCTCGCCACGGCCCTCTACGCGGCCCTTGGAGGCAGGCTGCCGTGGGTGCGCCACGCCCGCGAGGACGCCGCCGACCCGCTGCTGCGCGCCGCCCCCGTGCCGCACATCCCCGGTGTGGACGCCGAACTCACCGACGTGATCGGCGCGGCCCTCAGGCCCGATCCGCGCCGGCGGCCCTCGGCCGACGCCTTCCGCGAACAGCTGACGCGACTGCAGCTCGACGGCCCGAAGGCCCCGGGCCCGCGTCCCGGCGCCGTGGCCGCGGGGCTCCTCCCCCGGCGCGGGCTGCGACCGGTCACCGTGGCCGTCTCGACCGAGCTCGCGCCCTACCGGCCCGGCCGCGAACGCGTCGGCATGCGCCCGAGGCTGCGGTCGATCGCCACCGCCACCGCGGCCGTGGCCCTGACGGGAGCGCTGCTCGGCGGCGCCGCTCTGGCGACGTACGCGGCCACCAACCCCGAGGAGTCGGCGGCGGTGTGCTCCGACCAGGCCGTGCTCGGGGGGCGGATCAGCGAGCAGCTGGAGGACGGCCACATCGTCGAGAGCTGGTGCGCCGACGACGGCGACTACGTGGCCGCCACGGTGACCTACCCGGGCGGCTCCGGGGGCGACGGCCAAGGCGCGACCGAGCGCCACGCGTGGCGCATCGAGGGCGACCACCTCGTCGCCGTGACCGACTGCGGCGAAGCGGCCCTGCCGGCCTCGATCGCCGAGTTCCTCGAGTGCCCCTGAGCCGGCACCGATCCGAAGACGGCCGCATCGTCTTCGAAGGGTGGACGACCGGGCCCCCCGGCGGTCCGCCGCGAGGCCCGGGAATCGCTCGGGACGTGCGCCGGTCGCGACCGGGCGCCGGAAGGCGCTACGCCTCGCCCGACTTCGGATCCCGCCCGTCGCCGGTGGTCGGCAGGCCCTGCTCTTCGTCCGCCTTCGGCAGGAAACCGCCGAAGGCGGCCACGGTCTTGTCGGCGTAGGCGGAGGTGTCGCCGCGCTCCATCGGACCGTCCCAGGTCGTCGGGAGCGGGGCGCGATCGGGGAGGATGCGGCCGACGATGCGGTCCAGGGCCTCTTCGGCCTTGCCGACCCACAGGTGGCCGCCGTTCTCGATCTCCACGAGTTCCGCCTGCGGCACGGCCGCGAAGCGCTGCTCGGCC
Organism: Glycomyces sp. TRM65418; assembly: GCF_019710475.1. Lineage (GTDB taxonomy): Bacteria > Actinomycetota > Actinomycetes > Mycobacteriales > Micromonosporaceae > Glycomyces. The sequence goes on from NZ_JAJFAX010000014.1 coordinate 84,999, forward strand.
TCCGGGTACTGGAGGTAGTCGTCCTGCTCGGGGATGAGCGCCAGGAGCGGGCGGCCGTCCTCGGCCCACCGCTCCAGCTCGTCCTCTTTGGTGTAGCGCAGGGGCGGGGACAGGAGCACCGCGCCCTCGACGCCCGGCTCCAGACCGTACTTCAGCGTCAGGTCGGTGCCGAAGGACCAGCCGACCAGCCACACCCGCGGGAGCTCCGCGAACTCGGCGTACTCGACCGCCGCGGCGACGTCGAAGCGCTCGCCCACGCCGTTGTCGAACGCGCCCTGGCTCTTGCCCTGCTGGGATGCGGTGCCGCGGGTGTTGAACCGCAGCACCGCCATGTCCGCCAGCGCGGGCAGCCGCCAGGCGGCCTTGCGGAAGATGTGCGAATCCATCATGCCGCCGTGGGTGGGCAGCGGATGGACGCAGATGACGGTCGCCTCGGGCTCGCGGTCGGCGGGCAGGGCGAGTTCGCCGACGAGGTCGAGCCCGTCGGCGGTTTGGAGCGTGAGCGCCTCGCGCTTGGCGGGGAGCATGCTCGCGGATCTGATGACAGCCACGCGGGAATTATCCCCGGAACGGCGCGCGGGAGGACACCCGTGTGGCGCACCTGGCACCGGACGGCGGGCGGGCCGCGGAGGGCCGCCGTCCCGAGCCCCCGCCCGCCCGGGGAAAGGTAGGCGCCATCGTTGCGCGCGGGTACGACGAGAACGGGCCTTCGCGGCGCTCGTGTCACCCGAAAGAGGACGGCAGCGTCGAGGGACCGGACCCGCGGGTCCGGCCCCTCAGGGGTCGTCGTCGGTGCGGCTCAGCGCCATCGGCCCGGGCGGCGCCGGTCCCTGGCGTTCCAGCAGCCGGTGTGCCAGTGGCGGCGGTCGTCGCCGTCGCCGTCGTCGGCCCAGGCCACCACGTGCGGGGTGCTCGGCTGGATCTCCAGGTCGCAGCCGGGGCACCGGTAGGCCTTCGCCGCGCTCTCGCCGGGGATGCGGCGCACGCGCAGGGGTCCGTTCGGTCCGTCGATCAGGGTCGGGTCCTGCGCGGCCGAAGTCGGCCGCCGAGGTTCGCTCCGGCGACGGTTCTTGCGCGGCATCGGTCGGTCTCGGTCGTGGCGGGCGGCCTAGGCGCGGGCGGGGTCGTCTTGTCCGCCGTCGGCGGCCCGCGCCTCGGCGGCCTCCCGCGCGACGCGCTCGTTCAGCCGTCTGACGTGCTTGTTCATCCCCCGGACGAGCAGCACCGTCACGACGACGAGGAACACGGTCACGAACAGCCCGAACGGCCCGGCCATCGCCTGGTCGCGTTCCGGACCGAACTCCTGCGTCTGCGCGACGACCTGCGCCAACGGCGCGTTCGCCAAGATCTCCATACCCACGGGTCAACCGTATCCCGAACGGCCTAGGAGGTCTCGAGTGCCGGGAGCCGCCAGTCGACCGGCTCACCGCCCTGCTCGACGAGGAGCCGGTTCGCGCGGCTGAACGGCTTGGAGCCGAAGAAGCCGCGGCGGGCGCTCAGCGGCGACGGGTGGGCCGACTCGATGGACGGGATCGGGCCGAGGAGGTCCTTGAGCTTGCGGGCGTCGGCGCCCCAGAGGATCGCGACGGCGGGGCCGCCGCGCTCGGCGAGGGCGCGGATGGCCTGATCGGTGACCGACTCCCAGCCTTTGCCGCGGTGCGAGGCGGGCGTGCCGGGGGCGACGCTGAGTGAGCGGTTGAGGAGCAGGACGCCCTGCTCGGCCCACGGGGTGAGGTCGCCGTTGGCGGGCAGCGGGTAGCCGAGGTCGTCGCGGTACTCGTTGAAGATGTTGACCAGGCTCTTGGGGAGGGGCCGCACGTCGGGGGCGACGGCGAAGGAGAGGCCGATGGCGTGGCCGGGGGTCGGGTAGGGGTCCTGCCCGACGATGATCACCTTGACCTGGTCGAACGGCTGCTGGAAGGCGCGGAGAATGTGCTCGGCGGCGGGGAGGTACTTGCGTCCTGCGGCGACTTCGGCGCGAAGGAACTCGCCCATCTTGGCGACGTCGTCGGCCACCGGTTCGAGGGCCTTGGCCCAGCCGGGCTCCATGAGTTCATCGAGAGTTTTCTGCATGACTCAGATGCTAAGTCCCTCCACTGACACGAAATACCCCGCGTCGCGGAGGGCCGCAACGATTTCGCTCGTGTGTTCCGATCCCCGCGTCTCGATCGAGAGGTCCACTGCGACCTCGCCGACGGACAGGCGCGGATCGGAGCGCTGGTGGTAGACGTCGACGATGTTGCCGCCGTAGGCGCCGATGAGCCGGAGGATCGACGCGAGCGCGCCGGGGCGGTCGGCGCACCGCAGGTTCGCCCGCATGAAGCGGCCCGAGGCCCCCAGGCCGTGTTCGATGAGCCGCATCAGCAGCAGCGGGTCGATGTTGCCGCCGGAGAGGACGGCGACGGCGGGGCCCTCGTGGGCGACGGAGTAGTTCAGGAGCGCGGCGTAGGCGGTGGCCCCGGCGGGTTCGACGACGAGCTTGTTGCGTTCCAGGAGTGAGAGGAGCGCGCGGCTGATGTCCTCTTCGGTCACGGTGACGATCTGGTCCACAAGAGAGGCGACGTGTGCGAAGGGGACCTTGCCGGGGAGGCCGACCTTGATGCCGTCGGCGATGGTGTGCATCTTGTCGAGGCGCACGGGCTTCCCGGCGGCGAGCGAGTCCGGGTAGGCCGCGGCGCCTTCGGCCTGGACGCCGATGATTCGGATGTCGGGCTTGAGCTGCTTCGCGGCGGCGGCGATGCCGGCGATGAGCCCGCCGCCGCCGACGGACGTCACGATGGTGCCGGTCTCGGGCAGCTGATCGAGGATCTCGAGGGCGATGGTCCCCTGCCCGGTGACGATGTCGCGGTGGTCGAAGGGGTGGATGAGGGTCGCGCCGGTCCGCTCGGCGAAGGCGCGGGCCGAGTCGAGGGCGTCGTCGACGTTGTCGCCGCCGAGGATGATCTCGGCGCCGTACCCCTTGGTCGCGGCGACTTTCGGCAGCGGCGCGGACTCGGGCATGAAGACGGTGCATCGGATGCCGAGGGTCGAGGCGGCGAGCGCGACGCCTTGGGCGTGGTTGCCCGCGGAGGCGGCGACGACGCCGAGGGCGCGCTGGCCCTCGTCCAGGTGCGAGACGCGCATGTACGCGCCGCGGATCTTGAACGAGCCCGCGCGCTGCAGGTTCTCGCACTTGAGGTGGACGCCGTCGAGGACGGGGTCGCGGGAGGGTTCGAGCGGGGTGCGCCGCACGACCCCGGCGAGTTCGACGGCCGCGGCGCGGACGTCGGCGAGTGTCACGAGCTCCGTCACGCCTCGATCGTAGTGCGCACCGGCCCGAGGGCTCGGGCGCATCGATCGCGGCGCACCGCCCAATGGCCTGAAAGCGATTACTGTAGACCGAAATGCCGATCTTGATGCGTCGTGGGCGACAAGCGTGGGACGTCTGAAACCGCAGGTGGCACCAAGTGCGAGGAGCGCAGCGCACGCCACTGGACGTCCGCGACAATGGGTGACCGCCGCTACTTCGCGAGACCGGAAGGCTTAAGCTACGAACATTCAACTCTTAACCATGAAGAAGCTTGCAGGACACGCTTCCGCAATGGCCCGTCCTCGTCACTCGCCCATCACCGATCCCATCCATCCCCTTAGAACCCCTGGAGTCAACGGTGACTGCTGTCACGCTGAAGAACGTCTCGAAGGTGTTCCCCGGCGATACCCTGGCCGTGGACTCCTTGAGCATGGAAGTCAACCACGGCGAATTCCTGGTCCTGCTCGGGCCGTCCGGCTGCGGCAAGTCCACCGTGCTGAGGATGGTCGCCGGGCTGGAGACGCCTTCCGACGGCGAGATCCTCCTCGACGGCCAGTACGCCAACGACCTCCCGCCGCGCGAGCGCAACGCGGCGATGATCTTCCAGACGTTCGCGCTCTACCCGCACATGTCGGTCGCCGACAACATCGGGTTCCCCCTCAAGCTCGGCAAGCAGAACGGCGCCCAGTCCGTGCCGGACGCGGTGGGCGACATGGCGAGCGCGTTGGGCATCTCGGACCTCAAGGACCGCAAGCCGAACCAGCTCTCGGGCGGCCAGCAGCAGCGCGTCGCCATGGGGCGCGCGCTCGTGCGGCGCCCGAAGCTCTTCCTCATGGACGAGCCGCTCTCGAACCTCGACGTGGGCCTGCGCGCCGAACTGCGCACCGAGATCTCCTCGCTGGTGCGCCGCCACGACGCGACCACCCTGTACGTCACGCACGACCAGACCGAGGCGCTCACGATGGCCGACCGGGTCGCGGTCATGCGCAAGGGCGTCCTCCAGGACGTGGGCACCCCCGACGAGGTGTACGAGCGGCCGGCGACGATGTACGTGGCCGCGTTCCTGGGCACCCCGCGCATGAACCTCGTGGAGGCGCGCGTCAACGTCTACCTCGACCGGTACGTGGCCCTCGACTTCGGCGAGCAGGAGCTGCGGCTGCCGTGGCACGACCTGCGCGGGCGGGCCGTGGCGCGCTACCACGGCGAGACCATCGTGGTCGGGATGCGGGCCGAGGCGCTCGCACCGGTCGCGGACGGCCACCCGGGCCAGTCGATCCAGGGCCGGGTGCGGTTCTACGAGCACCACGGCCACGAGACCCTCGTGTTCCTCGACATCGGCGCGACGGCGGTCGTGCCGGACGGCATCGGCGACAAGCCGGACCTGGCGCGCAGCGGCTCGAAGCCGCGCCGCCGCCTCGGCGGGCTGTTCTCCGGGTTCGGCCAGCCCGCGGTCGAGCAGCGCGAGGCCGACACCGGCCCGATCCGCAAGCCCGCCGACCTGGTCTTCCGGCTGCCCCCGCACATCCCCGTCTCGGCCGGGCAGCCGATCACCGTGGCCGTCCACATGGACGCGCTGCATTACTTCGACAAGTACGGCAAGCGCATCGACGTCGGATGGACGCAGCGCGCCTGAAGCGGAACGCCGCGGGGCCCTCGTGGAAGGGCCCCGCGGCGTCGTCGATCGATTCGTGCTCACCGGGCCGTGCGCTTACCCGCCCGGTGCGGCCCGCGGGCCGTCAGCCCAGGAACTTCTCGGCTTCGATGATCTTCACCGAGATCTCGATGTCCTTCGGGGTCTTGTAGGTGACGGTGTCGCCGACCTTGTGGCCGAGGATGGCCGCGCCCAGCGCCGAGTCGGGGCTGTAGACGGTGAGGTCGGTCGTGGCCGCGATCTCGCGCGAGCCGAGGAGGAACTTCTCGGTGTCGTCCGGGTCGCCGTCGAAGGCGATCGTCACGACGGTCCCGATCTGGATTTCGTCGCTCTCCTTCGCCTCGCCCACCTTCGCGTTGCGCAGCAGGTCCTCGAGCTGGCGAATGCGGCCCTCCTGCTTGCCCTGCTCGTCGCGGGCGGCGTGGTAGCCGCCGTTCTCGCGGAGGTCGCCCTCCTCGCGCCGGGCGTTGATCTCGGCGGCGATCACCGGACGGTTCGCGATGAGCTCGTCCAACTCGCTCTTGAGGCGGTCGTAGGCCTCCTGGGTGAGCCAAGTGCCCTGGTTTGCGTCGGTAGCCATGTGTTCCATATCCTCCGAATAGTGCGATCCGTACTGTCAGGCCCTGTCGCTGCGTGAAGGCCCTCGCCGCTCCGGGTCACGATCCCGGATAGCGAAAGGCCCGCCGACCGAAATGCGGTGCGACGGGCCGAAAGTCGAAATTCAGTCCGCCTGGCGACACCTCAGGACCTCGCCGGTATTGGGCTGGCCCTCCACGGCGAGCGCATACGCCACCTCGACATGCGTGGCATCGTCCGCCGGGATCTCGACTTCGGCGTATCCGATCTCGGCGCCCGCGAGGTCGCGGGATCTGACGGCGCACACGGCGCCCTCGCCGGCCGGTTTGTAGACCTCGAACTCGACCGTCACCTGGCCGGGCACGGAGTCGTCGAAGCCGAGCAGGCGCTCGGAGACGTCGTTCTGGCCGTAAAGCTCCGAAAGGCGCCAGGCGGCGACGAGTCCCGCCGCGACGACCGCGACCGTGAGGACCACGGTCACCGCCGGGCGGCGACGGCGAGGAGCGCGGCGGCGACCGTAGCGACCGTCGGGGAAGGTCACGTCGGCGGCGTCCCGGGCGGACACCGCCTGCACGCGCCCATCCGTGGCCTGCGTCTCAGTCATTGCGTCGCTTTCCGTTCGCGAACAGCGGTTCGGTCGCCGTGAGCCCACGGTTCCTGGAAGAACCGGGAAGCATTGATTATCGAGTATCGTTGCACAGAATGCCAGAGCCGACAACTACCGCTGTGCGCGCGTCGGTTCCAGTGCGCCGAGCCTTCCACGAATGACACCCGCCAGTGAGGTTGACCGACGTGACGAATCCGTCCAGCGAGCTGCGCCTGATGTGCGTGCACGCCCATCCCGACGACGAGTCCAGCAAGGGCGCCGGGACGATGGCGCGCTATGTCCGGGAGGGCGTCGAGGTCCTCGTCGTCACGTGTACCGGCGGCGAGCGCGGCGACGTGCTGAACCCGAAGATGGACCGCCCGGAAGTGCAGGAGAACCTGGCGCAGATCCGCAATGAGGAGATGGCCCGGGCCCGGGAGATCCTCGGCGTCAAGCAGCACTGGCTGGGCTTCACCGACTCGGGGCTCCCGGACGGCTGGCTGCCCGAGTCGGGCGTGCCGCTGCCCGAGGACGCCTTCTACCTGGTGCCGACCGAGGAGGCCGCCGCGCCGCTCGTGGCGATCATGCGCGCGTTCAAACCGCACGTGGTCACCACCTACGACGAGGAGGGCGGCTACCCGCACCCGGACCATGTCAAGACCCACGAGGTGTCGATCGAGGCGTTCCGCGCCGCGGGCGACCCCGAGCGGTACCCGGACGTCGGGGAGCCGTGGCAGCCGCTGAAGCTCTATTACAGCCACTCCTTCGGCAAGGCCCGGATCGAGGCCCTGCATTACGCGATGGTCACGGCCGGCCTCGAATCGCCCTATAAGGACTGGATGGAAGCCGGGGACTGGACCCGCGACAAGAGCGAGCGGACCACGACCAAGGTCGAGTGCGCCGAGTACTTCGACATCCGCGACGAGGCCCTGAAGGCCCACGCGACGCAGATCGACCCGGACGGGTTCTGGTTCGCCGTGCCGCGCGAGATCCAGCAGAAGGCCTGGCCCACCGAGGACTTCGAACTGGTCGAGTCGCACGTCGAGACGCGCCTGCCCGAGAACGACCTCTTCGCCGGCCTCCGGTAGCGCTGCGCCCCAGGGGCCTCTGGCGCCCCATCATCCACTCCAGACGGCTGGGGCGCCACCGCCGTGCCGGATCGTCGGGCTTCGCGCACCCTCGGTGAGGAAACAACTGTCGGGCTCCTGACACCACGCTGTATTTCCTCGGAAAGTGCGGGAACCTTGCTGCAAGCGCGCTCCCGCGGGTTACCGTGCCGGGTGAACGGGGTCGAACCCCGGACCGGGCACGACACGCGGAGGCGGGCGCAGAACGGAGGTGGACCCATGGTCAGTCGCGAAACAACACCGGCGCGCACCAAGTCGTTCGTCGGCAGTCTCCTCGTCGCCACGCCCACGCTGCAGGACCCGAACTTCGATCGCACGGTCGTCATCGGCGTCGGACACGAATCCGACGGGGTGCTCGGCGTGGTCCTCAACCGCGCCACCGAGCGGCAGGTCGTCCACTACCTCGACCAGTGGGCCGACCTGGCAGGGCACCCCGCGGTCCTCTTCGAAGGCGGCCCGGTCCAGCCGGACGCGGCGATCGGACTGGGCTGGCGGAAGGCCGACGCGCCATTCAACGAGGCGTTCCGTCCCGTGCTGGGGCGGCTCGGCACCCTCGACCTCTCCCGGGACCCGGACGAGGTCGCGCCGCTGCTGGAGGGGATGCGGGTGTTCACCGGGTACGCCGGATGGGCGCCGGGCCAGCTGGAGGCGGAGATCGAGGCGGGCGCGTGGATGGTCTTCGACGCCCTGCCCGCCGACCCGTTCTCGACCAATCCCGAGGAGCTGTGGTCCATGGTGTGGAAGCGCCAGGGCGGCTTGCTCTCCGCGGTCGCGCACTTCCCCGCCGACCCCGCGATGAACTGAGCCGCGCCGCTCCCCGTCATACCCCGGGCCGCCAGGCCATGAGGATCACGATCAAGAGGTAGAGGACGAAGTTCAGCGTCGCGAGGGTCAGCAGTCGGGCCCGGTGCTGCTCCAGCGACTCGCCGTCCATGATGCCGTGGCCGTCTTGGAGCTCCTTGCCGATGCGCGCGAGGGTCCCGGGGATCACGGCCGCACCGTTGACGACGGCGACCACGTACAGGGTGCCCGCGACGATGAGCCAGGGATCGGCGAACGAGTACCGCTCTCCGGTGACGGTGGTGAGCGCCCCGAAGAGGGCCGCGACGACCGTGAGCGCGTTGAACGCCATGCAGCGGCGCCCGGCCCGGTGCACCCGGTCGCCGTCGCGCTCGCGCAGGGCCCGCTCGCCGAGCCACGGCAGGAGCATCGCGGGGCCGACGACGATCACCGCCGTCAGCACGTGCAGGATCGACAACAGCGTGTGCATACCGCGATCTTACGGACATAACGGTAGGACTATCTGAAAAATGGCGTCTCTGACGGAACCGTCAGTGCTCGAAGTGTGCTTGGTCGACGCTGTAGGGCCGGTGCCCGCGGTCTTCGCCGTCCATGCGGCGCAACGGCGGCCGCGTCGCCGGGTACGGCGGCAGCGATCGGGCGGGCCGGTGCGCCTCGCTGGTCACCGCGAGCACGTCGAGCCGGTAGTCCTCGCCGTCGTGGACCTGGAGCACCTCGGCGGTGATCGAGCGCCGGCAGAGCCGGCCGGCCGCGATCGCGACCGTGTCCTGGTGGGAGACGAAGTCATCGCCGTCCTCACCGGAGGTCGCGGGCACGGCCAGGTCGATCGCGTGCGAGCCGGGACGCAGCGGTATGACCAGTCGCGCCCACCTGGCGTCGAGGACGGTGTCGTCGACGAGCAGGGTCGGGCGCTCCAGCCACGGGCGGCGGCGCGAGGGCAGCGGCTCGCCGTACAGCGGCATCTGGCGCAGCCCCGTGCCTTCGGGGTGGGCGAGGCGCTGCCACACGAGTTCCCAGCGCAGGTCGATCACGAGCGCGCCGCATCCGGTCGGGACCTCTGGACGCGAAGGAGCCATGGGGGCGATCGCGCCCGGCGGTTCCAGTGCGGGCGTCGCGTCGAGCGGCTGCCACGGCTGGGCCTTGACGCGCGAGGAGCGCATGTGCCGCGCGCGGTGCCGCCGCACCGGCGGCCCGAAGTACCAGCGCCGGCCCGAGGTCCGGTCCTGGGTCAGGTCGTTCACGAAGTCGAGCTCGACGATGCCGCCGGTCCCTGCTTCGATGCGCCACCAGCCGCGGGAGCCACCGCCTTGCACCTCGACGTCGTGGCCGCCCAGAGGCAGCGCCACATCGACCTCGCCGAAGCCCTGCACGCAGGGGATGCCGTCGATGAGCACCACCGGGGTGCCGGGGTAGACCCAGCCGTCCGGCATGTTCCGGGGCCGCCACCCGCCCTCGCCGACCTTGCCGAGCCGCAGGCGCAGCACGGTGCGGTCCGGGCCCGGCCGCGCCGTGCCGCCGGGCAGGACGCGGTGTTCGGCCCGGGGGTGCGCCCGGGCCTCCCAGCCTTCGACCAGGGGGGTGAAGCGGCTCACGAGTGGATCGTCCCGGAGATGTCGCTGAAGCCCTGGCCGTCGTACTCGGACCCGCCGTCACCGGCCCGGGAGTGGTTGTCGCGGCTGCGGGTGGCCTGGTTGTTGGCCGTGGCGGTCGCGATCGGCGTGATCGTCTTGATCTTCGTCAGCACCTCGCCGGCCTTGGCCAGGTCGGTGGTCACGGTCTTGATGGAGGCCTGGAGCATCGCGGAGATGTTCTTGCCCTGGGCGAGGGCCCTGGTGGCCTGCATGACGTTCCTCGCGGACATGACCGCGGTCCACGACGCCGCCGCGGCGGTCGAGCCGCCGAAGGTGACCGCGGCCGCGGCCAGCGCCGCCAGCCAGGTCGTGATCAGCTGCGACAGGAAGCTGGAGATGATCGACTTGATGACCTCCTGGAGGGTCTGCGCGAGCGCCTGCGCGACCGAGAGCCAGTGCTGGCAGGTGGCGGACTTGACGCCGATGCCGCCGATCGCGTCGGCGAGTTCGCTGATGCGCGTCTTCGCGATCGCGGCGGCTTGGTCGTCCCATTCGCCGAGGCCGGCGCCCGAGACGTGCTGCACCTCTTGGGCGAGCGCGTAGCAGGCCTGCTCGATGGTGTTCCAGCGGTCGATCGCGTTCTGCAGCCGGTCGGGGTTGCCGGTCACGAAGCCGAGGATGTCCTCCAGCGGCTGGATGACCGCGATGAGGAAGTCGAGGCCGTTGCTGATGAGGGCCCCGAGGGGGTCGGTGATCCAGCCGACCGCCTGCGCCCCCAATTCCATGGTCGCCGCCGAGGCCTTGACGATGTCGACGTCCTCGCCTTGGAAGGAGTCGTAGAGGTTCTTGCCCGCGCCGTAGGCGGTCATGCCCAGGCCGTCGGAGACGGGGTTGACGGACAGGAAGTCCGTGGAGGGCTGGTCGCCGACCATCCCGTCCATGTCGTAGCCGGGGTTCTTGTAACCGAGATCGCTCATGCCGGGCCCTAGCAGATCTGCGCTTGCGTGACGGCCGCGGCGACCTCGTCCAGCGAGCTGTTGACGATGGCGAGCTGCGCGGCGATGTCCTCGTCGGTGGCCTGGTAGGCGCGGGCGCAGGCGTCGAGCCGGATGGCGTGCGCCTCGATCGCGGCGGGCACGTCCTCCATGAGGGCCGTGACCTGCCAGCTGACGAAGCCGCTGTAGGCGAGGCCCACCAGGGCGCCGAGGAACGGGCCCCATGTGCCGAACTCGGGATCGGCGTCCGCGGCGGCCTCTTTGAGGGCCTGCGCGTCGTCGGCCAGCTCGGTGAGGCGGTCCCGTGACTGATCCATCGCATCGATGTCTTGGACGACCAAGGGAGGGTTCCTTCCTGGGGGGGTGCGATCGGCATCCGGCCTGCATCCTACGAAGCGGCGGCCAAGCCTGACGGAACGGCTGCCCCGGAACCCGTCGACCGGGCGTACGAGAAGGCCGGGCCCGGACGCGAGAGCGTCCGGGCCCGGCCTGTCAGTGGAGCCTAGTGAACCTTTCTCAACCTGGGGGAGTTCCGTTGCACGGCAATGAAGAAGCTCCTGGTACAACAACAGTCGCCAAACACGTTGTCTCCCAGGAGCTTCCATGCTGTTGTACCAGGCGGCCTTGCCGCTGTCGAGTCGCACCCTGACCTTCACCTCGCGGCTCGTCCGCGCCCACCGAGCCGTGATCGGCTCACGATGGCGGGTGCTCAACCCTGGTGCCCAGGCCCTGCTCACCCTCGCCTACCTACACCAGGGCCACACCTACGACCAACTCGCACCCGGCTTCGGCATCTCCCGCGCCACTGCCGCCCGCCGCATCCACGAGACCATCGGCCTACTCGCCGCCGGCGCTCCGAAACTCCGCGAGGGCCTGCGCCGCGCGAAGCGCTCGGGCCGGGGCTATGTCATCCTCGACGGCACGCTCATCCCTACCGACCGGCTCGCCGCCGACCGGCCCTATTACCAGGGCAAGCATCGCTGCCATGGGATGAACTTCCAGGCCATCACCGACTGGCGCGGGAACCTGCTGTGGGTCTCGGGCGCGATCCGCGGGTCCGTCCACGACACCAAGGCGGCCCGGATCTGGCAACTGCCCAGACTGCTGCGCGAGCACGGCCTGTTCGCCCTGGCCGACAAGGGCTACCAGGGCCTGGACCACGAACTGGTGGTCACGCCTTACAAGGGGAAGGGCAAACCTGAGTATCAGAAGGAGCACAACCGGTTCCACGCCCGGCTCCGAGGCCCTGGCGAGCGGGCCTTCACCGAGTTGAAGAAGTGGCGTGTCCTGAGGAAACTCCGCTGCGATCCCAACCGGGCCACCCCGATCGCCCGCGCCATCGCCGCACTGAACCACCAAGAGAACCAATCAGGTTGAGAAAGGCTCAGTGTCGCTTACCGCTACCCAAAATCGAAGGGTGAGGCCGCTGAAGAGGACCGGTCACTTCGAGGTAGCCACGACTGCCCTGACGGTCACCAGGTGACTACCGGAATTGCGGACCTCATCGCCACCTCTGGGCTGAGGAGTCTTGAATCACAGACTAATCGACGCTAAGGAAACACGATCTCTTCGCACACGATCGCAAACAAGGAACCCGGCAATCCCAAGTAGGACCATTGAGACCTCTACTGCCAATCCAAGCAGGATTTCCCCACTGAAGATCAACGAGACAGATATCCCCACCAACATTGCAGCTGCCGCGGAGGCGAAAACGGCCGCACCGTTTCGATTCTCATCTTCTCGAACGAAAGTGCGAGATCTTGAGAACATTTTCCCTATCCACAATTTCGGCCCAGGTGGATAAACTGACAACTTCACAAGAGC
>NZ_JAJFAX010000015.1 GCF_019710475.1 Glycomyces sp. TRM65418
GGGCCGGTCGCCTTTCACGGCGGCGACCATGTCCAGGACCTCCCGCGTGGCCGCCACGTCGTGGGCGCGGAAGACCCGCGCCCCGTTCCACGCCGAGATCGCGGTCGCGGCGAGGGTGCCGTTCAGGCGGCGGTCCACCGGCAGGTCGAGGGTCTCCCCCACGAAGTCCTTGCGGGACAGGGCGACCAGCACCGGCCAGCCGGTGCCCGTGAGTTCGTCGAGGCGGCGGGTCAGTTCGAGCGAATGGTAGGTGTTCTTGCCGAAGTCGTGGGTCGGGTCGATGAGGATCCCGTCGGCGCGCACGCCCGCGGCCACGGCGGCCTCGGCGCGTTCGAGCAGTTCCGCGCGGACCTCCGCGACGACGTCGCCGTAGACGGCCTTGGCCGCCACCGTGCGCGGTTCGAGCCCGCCGGTGTGGGAGACGACCAGGCCCGCGCCGGTGTCGGCGGCGACCTCGATCACCGCCGGGTCCCAGCCGGCCCACGTGTCGTTGATGAGCTCGGCGCCGGCCGCGACGGCCGCGCGGGCGACCTCGCCGCGCCACGTGTCCACCGAGATCACCAGGTCCGGGTGCTTGTCGTGGACGGCGGCGATGAACGGCGCCACCCGGTCGATCTCCTCCGCGACGGTCACCTCGGGGCCGTCGCCGGCCTTCACACCGCCGACGTCGACGATGTCCGCGCCGTGCGCGACCGCGTTGTCCACGGCCGCGACCGCCGCCTCGAACGCGAAGGTCGCCCCCGAGTCGAAGAAGGAGTCGGGCGTGCGGTTGACGATCGCCATCACCGCGTAGTCGCACCGCTCGAACACCCGTCGGCCCAGTTTCAACGCTCGCATCCGTCTATGGTCGGCCACTCGGCGCGGAATGTGCAAACCCGCTGCTCCGGCGGCAGGCGCATGCGGCGATGAGCACGGTGCGATCGACATGCGCCGCGTCACTCGGTCACCGGGAGCGCCGCCCTGTACCGGCCAGTAAGCTCGCTGCAGCCACCCGCCAGTGATAAGGAGCATCGATGCCTCGCTTCGACCGGTCGCACACCGACGACCTCGCCGCGTTCATCAAGGCCGCCCCCACGCCGTACCACGCGTGCGCGGAGGCGGGCCGGAGACTGGAGGCGGCCGGGTTCCGGCGGCTGGCGGAGACCGACGCGTGGCCGGTCGACCTCGGCGGGTACTACGTCGTGCGGGACGGCTCGATCGTCGCCTGGCGGGTCAACGGCGAGGACTGCGACGCCTTCCGGATCTTCGGCGCCCACACGGACACCCCGACGTTCAAGGTCAAGCCGCGGCCCGACACCGGTTCCGCGGGCTGGAAGCAGATCGCCGTCGAGGTCTACGGCGGCGTGCCGCACCAGACCTGGCTCGACCGGGACCTCTCCGTCGCCGGGCGCCTGGTCATGCGCGACGGCGGCGAAGTGCTCGTCCACGTCGACCGGCCGCTGCTGCGCATCCCGCGCCTGGCGATCCACCTCGACCGCGGCGCCAACGAGGGCCAGAAGCTCAACGCCCAGTCGCAGCTGACGCCGATCTGGGGCCTGGGGCAGGCCCGCGACGGCGAGTTCCTCGAGTTCATCGCCGCCGAAGCGGGCGTGGACGCCGGCGACGTGCTCGGACACGACCTGTTCACCGTCGCCCTCGACGAGCCCGCCTACCTCGGCAAGGACAACGAGCTGTTCGCGGCCTGGCGGCTCGACAACCTCACCAGCACCCACGCGGGCCTCCAAGCCCTCATCGCCGCCGAGGACACCGGCCCCCGCATCCCGATGCTCGCCTCGTTCAACTACGAGGAGGTCGGATCGATGACCTACTCCGGCGCGCAGAGCCCCTTCCTGGAGTCGGTGCTGCACCGGCTCGTGGGCGACGATTTCGAGACGTACGCGCGGGCGATCGCCGCCTCCGGGATGATGTCCGCCGACACCGGGAACGCGATCCACCCGAACTACGTCGAGAAGCACGAGCCCGGCCACCGGCCGATCCCCGGCGCGGGCCCGATGATCAAGGTCAGCGCGAACCAGCGGTACGCGAGCGGCGCCGAGGAGCAGGCGCTGTTCCGCCGCTCGGCCGACGCCGCGGGCATCCCGTGGCAGATGTACGTGAACCGCAACGACATCCCCGGCGGCACCACCATCGGGCCGATCTCGGGCACGCAGCTGGGCCTGCTCACCGTGGACGTGGGCCTGCCGATCCTCTCGATGCACTCCGCGCGCGAGCTGTGCGGATCCGACGACCCCGCGTACCTCGCCGACCTCGCACTCGGCCTCTTCACGCACTGACCCCGATACGGAAGCGCCGCACGGTTCCCGTGTGGCGCTTTCATATTCGCGTCCCGCTCGGGTCTCGTCGCACACCGTGCGCTGCCGGTATGGTGAACTCGTTCGAAGCCCGCGAGCCGGGCATCGGTTCAGACCCCTCGGAGGCGGCATTGACTTGGCGAACCGAACTGGAACGGGTTGCCGCGCGGCTGCGCGAGGCCGCCGGGGCCGCCGACCGCGCCGAACGCCTGCTCACCGACGACGCCTCCCGCCTGGCCGCCACGGGGATCGAGCAGCGCCGCAGCGATCTCGCCGAACGCCTCCGGGCCGCCGCGGCGGCGACCGCGACCGGCTGGCTCGGCGACGACCTCGCCGCCGTCGGCCCCGATACGCCCATGTGGACGGAGGGAGCCGCCGCGGCGGCCGTCCGGATCGGCACCGCCGAGATCGACGACGCCCCGGCGTTCCCCGCGCTCGTGGGGCTCCTCGGCAAGGGCCACCTGGTGTGCGACGGCGACGCGGCCGACCCGCGCGTGGCCGGGATGCTCCAGTCGCTCCTGCTGCGGATCACCGCCGCCCACCCGAACCTCGAACTGAGCCTCGTCGACGGCGTGACGCTCGGGCAGGTCTTCGCGCCCGCCACGGCCCTCGTGGACGCCGGCATCGCCGGTCCCGTCGCCACCGACCACCTCGCCCTCGGCCGAGTCCTCACCGCCGCCGAGAAGCGGCTCACCGAACTGCGCGACATCGCCGCCCGCGGCCAGTCCATCGCCGACCGGCCCCACCACCTCATCGTCATCGCCGGGCTCCCGCCCGAAGTCGGCAAGTCGACCCGCGAACGCCTCGCCGCCCTCGCCCACGCCGGGCCCTCCGCCCGCTGCCACCTGGTCCTGTGCGGGTGGCGCAACGCCCCGCACCGCGAACCGCTCCCCGCCGTCGAGCACGCGACGTACCTGACCTGCACCGCGAACGAGGTCCGCCTCGGCAGCCTGCCGCTGCCCGTCAGGCTCGACGCGGCCCCCTCGCCGAGCCTCACCCGCGCCGTCTTCGGCTCGCGCGCGCAGCAGCGCCGCGAAGCCGGGGAGCTGTCCGTCGCCGACCTCGTGCCCGAGACGCTGTGGACCGAGTCGAGCCGCAGCGGCCTCACCACCGTCATCGGCCGCGACCAGGCCGGCCGGTCCACCGGCGGCGACGTCGAGGTCTCCTTCGACGACGCCACCCCGCACTGGCTCATCGGCGGACGCACCGGCGGCGGCAAGACCGTGTTCCTCCTCGACGTCCTCTACGGACTCGCGACCCGCTACTCCCCCGACGAACTCGAGCTGTACCTCCTCGACTTCAAGGAGGGCGTCTCGTTCACCGAGTTCACGCCCTCCCCGCTCGACCCGTCCTGGATCCCGCACGTCAAAGCCGTCGGCGTCGAATCCGACCGCGAATACGGCGTGGCCGTCCTCGGGGCGCTCCGGGCCGAACTCTCCCGCCGCGCCGGGCTCATGAAACGGGCCGGGGCCACCCGGCTCGCCCGCCTGCGGGAACTGCGGCCCGACGTGCGCCTGCCGCGCATCGTCGCCGTCGTCGACGAGTTCCACGTGCTCTTCGCCGGGAACGACCGCCTCGCCGGGGAGGCCGTCGCCCACCTCGAGGAACTCGCCCGCAAGGGCCGCTCCTACGGCGTGCACCTCGTCCTGGCCAGCCAGACCATCTCCGGCATCGAGGCCCTCTACTCCAAGAAGGACTCGATCTTCGGGCAGTTCCCGCTGCGCGTCGCGCTGCCGGGCGCGAAGCACCTGCTCGACGAGGGCAACGACGCCGCCGACGGCATCAGCGTCGGCCAGGCCGTCGTCAACGACGCCGGCGGCATCAGGGGCCGCAACCGCACCTGCCGCTTCCCCGACGCCTCCAGCGCCGAGGAGCTCCTCGGCGAGCTGCGCCACCAGTTGTGGGAGCGGCGCGGCTCCGACGAGGAGCCCGTGGTCTTCCGCGGCTTCGACGAGCAGCACCTCGAAGACGACCCCACGTTCGCGGCGCTCGCCCCCACGCACGCGCCCCGGGCGCTCCTGGGCCGCGCCGTCGACGTCCACATGTCCACTGTGGGCTACCAGTTCGACCGCAGCCCCGGACGGCACCTCGCGGTCCTCGGGACCTCGGTGGTCGCCGCCGACGTCCTCGCCGGCGCGGCCGAATCCCTCGGACGCCAGCACGAGCCCGGCAGCGTCGAATTCCACGTCGCGGCCACCGCCGTCGGCGTCGAGGACACCGCGGCGGCCGTCCTCGAGAGCCTCAAGGCCCGCGGCCACGACTGCCGCGAACTCGCGCCCGGCTCGATCCTGGCCGAACCGCGCGAGAAGCCGACCTACCTGGTGTGGTTCGGCGCCGACGGGGCGGACGGCCAGCCCGCGACCCTGCGGGAACTGCTGCTGCACGGCCCCGCGTCGGGCGTGCACCTGCTCGGGTGGTGGCGCGGGGCGCGGCGCTTCCTCGACGACATCGGCGGCTCGGCCGGACGCGAGCACTGCGCCGGGATCGTGGCGCTCAACATCGCCGCGAACGACCTCGCCGCGATCACCGGCGGCTACGAACGGTCCTGGGAGGCCCGCTCCAACCGCTGCCTGATCGTCGACCGGCACGCGGGCACCGAGCGGCTCGCGGTCCCCTACGTGCGGCCCGGCCGCCTGGACGAGATGGTGGAGGCGACCCGATGACCCTGAGCGCGTACGAGGACCTCGTGCACGAGCTGACCCGGCTCGACGCCGACACGACGGCGAACACCGCGCAGGCCGCGAAGCGGCTCGAACGCCGCCGCACCGACCTGCGCGAGATCAGGGCGGGGATCGACGAGCAGACCATGCGGCTCGCGGAGCTGTGCGCCCGGTTGCGGGCCACCACGCCCGACCTCCATCCCGAACCGGACGACGAGGCCGCGGCGAACGAGGACGCCGACGCGGCGCTCGCGCGGGCGCGCACGGCGCTGCGCGAGGCCGAGGCCGCGCAGGTCGCGACCGTGCGCGTCGCCCAGCGGCCCACGCTGCTGCCCAAGGCCCACCACGTGCTGCGGGAACTGCTCGTCTACGGCTCGTGCATGATCGCCTGCCTCGGCGTCCAGCTGTCCTATCTGGCCGTCACCGGCGGCGGCGAGGCCACGTGGTGGGTCGCGTTCCTGCTCCCCGTCATGGCCGCACTGGTGGGATACGTGCTGGTCGGCGCCGCCAACAAGCCGCGTCTGCCCCTGCTCGACCGCGGCGGGAAACCCGTCAAGCCGGTCGTCCCCCACAACCCGCGTCTGGGAGTGACCCTCGCAGTCTGCACAATGGCGCTGTTCGCCTATTTCGCATTCTTCCGCTGAGAACCGCTTGGAGGAACCACCCGTGGGTTTCGTGCTGCCGCTCATCGTCGCCGTCATCGGCGTGTGGATCGCCTTCGCGATCGTCGTGTGGGCCACCGGCCGCGACACGCTCCTGGACCTCAGTCCGGCCGGGGCGCCGCCGGGTCTCGGCGACGGCGAGCCGGTCGACGAGGCGGCCGTCGCCTCCGTCAAGTTCGACACCGGCCTGCGCGGCTACCGCACCGAGCAGGTCGACGCCGCCCTGTACCGCCTGGCCTGGGAGATCGGCCGCAGGGACGAGCAGCTCGCCGTGCTGCGCGCGAAGCTCGACGGCGCCTATGCGGAGCCCCCGGCCGACGCGGAGGCGTTCCAGGAGCCCGCGCCCGACGAGGCGGTCGTGATCGAGGAGCCGGCCATGGACGAGGAGGCTCTGGACGAGGAGGCCTCCGTCGCGGACCGCGGCGCCGAGGGCGCGGCGCCCGAACGTGAGGCAGGGCGCGAGGATCCAGGTGAGGCGACGCCGCGCCGCGACGCGTGATGGGATAGGCCCATGCGTTATTGGCTCCTGGCGTTGGACGACGACGAATACACCGAGCAGCAGGCCTACGAGGTCGAAGCGGTCGAGCCGGCGCGGGCCCTCCCCGAGGGCGCCGCGGACGGCGACGAGGTCGCGCTGGCCGGCCCGGAGGGCGTGTTCGCGCTCGGCGAGGTCGACGGCCCCGCCGTCGCCTACCGCCGCCGCCTGGAGGAGCCGGTGAAGACGAGCGAGACGGCGCGCGTCTACGGGCCCGCGACCAACGGCGAGGCCGGCCCCGGGGCCTGGACCGAGCTCGACCCGGACGCGTGGGAGGCGCTCGTGCGGGCCCTTCCGAGCCCCGAGCGCCGCAGCGACTGGCTCGTGACCCTCTCGATGCCCATCGAAGCCGTCGACAAGGCCGAGGCCGTGCGCCGGTTCTGGTCGTACATCCGCTCGCTCGGACCGAAGGAACTGCCCACGTTCGTCGCCCCGTACGGAAGAGAACTTGAGGGCACTTCGTTCCTTTTGGGCGTCGAGCACGAGCAGGACCCCGAGGAGTGAGTGACCGGGGTCATGCTCCGTTCGGGGAAATCACGCAAGTCGCAAAAGCCGTTTTTCAGGCGATTGCTGCGTAACGTTGTCACATAGCCGGTGGGGCGAGTTGGCCTTCCGCCTGCTCATCAGGGAAACTTGATCTAGCAACGTCGAGTCGCAACCTGCGGCATTGGATCGAGGGGAGACCAAAATGGCGGCCATGAAGCCGCGGACCGGTGACGGCCCGCTTGAAGTCGCGCAAGAGGGCCGAGGCATCATCCTGCGGATGCCGCTCGAAGGCGGCGGTCGGCTGGTCGTGGAGATGAGCCCCGAGGAAGCTGAAACTCTGTACAAAGAGCTCCAGGGCGCCCTCGAGTAGGAACGACTTTCCGCACCACCACCCCACTCGGCGGTCACCCCGCTGCCGGACCGACCTGAGGACCCGCTCTGCGCGCGCGGAGCGGGTCCTTCATCGCGCCCGCGAACCGGCCGCGACCGGACCAGACGGCACCGTCCGGATTCGCAGGGCCCGTGAAGGACGGGCGAATGCGGCATAGACTTTCAGTCATGAACTCCGGCACCCAGCCACCCCAGGCAGATCCGGGCGCGCCGCACCACTCCGAGCCGACATGGCGAGCGCCGTCCGCCGAGGCGCCGCAGCCGCATGGGCCGGCCGGCCTCCACACGGGCAACCAGCCGCCCACGGCCGGGCCCGGCCAGTCGGCCTGGTGGCACCCGGCCGCCGCCACCGACCCGTGGCGGGACCCCGCGAGCCACGCCGTCATCGAGACCCGGCCCGTCCCCCACGCGCCCGCACCCGAACCGCTCCCCGCCCGCCCCGCCGAGCGCGCCAGGCCCGCGCTCGGACTCGTCATCGTCGTCTCGGCCGTCACCGCGCTCATCGCCGGGACCCTCGGCGCGGCCATCGGCATCTGGGCCACCCGCACGGGCGCCGGCGGCGGCTTCATCACCGGCGCGGAGCCGCGGACCGAGCGCGACGTCGACTCGGTCGCCGCCGTGGTCGAGGAGATCATGCCCTCGGTGGTCACCGTCCTCACCGCCGACGGCGGGAACGGCTCGGGCTTCATCGTCTCCGACGACGGCTACATCATGACCAACCACCACGTCGTCGTCGGCGGCGGCGCCGAAGTCGCCGAGAGCCTCCAGGTGCTGTTCAGCGACGGCAGCGTGACCAGCGCCGAAGTCGTCGGCTCCGACCCCGACTCCGACGTGGCCGTCCTCAAGATCGAGGGCGACGAGCATCCCCCGATGGTGCTGGCCGATTCCGACCTGGTGGCGGTCGGCGACCCCGTGCTCGCCGTCGGGGCGCCGCTGGGCCTGTCCTCCACGGTCACCGAGGGCATCGTCTCGGCCGTCGACCGGCCGGTCCTGACCCAGAACAACAACGGCGAGGTCGAATCGGTCATGGCCGCGATCCAGACCGACGCCGCCATCAACCCCGGCAACTCGGGCGGGCCGCTCACCGACATCGCCGGACAGGTCATCGGCATCAACACCGCGATCGCGTCCACCGCGGCCGAAGGCGAGGCCGGGAACATCGGCATCGGCTTCGCCATCCCCATCAACCAGGCCAAACGCATCGCCGACGAGATCGTCGCGACGGGATCGGCCACGCACACCGTGCTCGGAGCGGAGCTCGGCGCCTCCGAACTGGGCGTCGGAGTGACCCTCGAACGGATCGTCCCCGACTCCCCCGCCGACGACGCCGGGCTGCGGGACGGGGACGTCCTGACCGCCTTCGACGGCACCACCGTCACGGAGAACACGCAGCTCATCGCTCTCATCCGCAAACTCGCTCCGGGGACCGAGGTCACCGTGGTGTACGAGCGCGATGGCCGGGAGCACAGCGCGCAGGTCACGCTGGAAGCCGCCGCCGACTGAGGTGCGGGTAGGCTAGGCGGAGGTTTTTCAGGTATCGGCAGTCACTAGCGGGACTTTAGGAGGGTCAGCGTGTTCGGAGGCTTGGGTGGAACCGAGTTCCTGGTCATCATCCTGATCGCTATCTTCCTGTGGGGTCCGGACAAGCTGCCGAAGGCGCTCGCCAATCTCCGCCGGTTCATCTCGAAGGCCCGCACCATGGCCTCGAACGCCGCCGCGGACCTCAGCCGCGAGATCGGCACCGACATCCGCCCCGAGGACCTCAACCCCAAGACCTTCGTCCGCAAGCACATCCTGACCGAAGAGGACCAGGAGATGCTGACGAGCCCGCTCAAGTCGACGATGCGCGACCTCCAGGAGGGCACCAAGCCGCTCCAGGAGGGCCTGCGGGACACCACCCGCGAGGTGGAGAACACCCGCCGCAGTGTCAACCGCGGCAGCATCACGAAGAGCGCGAACGGTTCCAGCGCGGCCGGCGCCGGCGCGAACGGCGCGGAGGCCGCCGCGGCCGAGCCGGCCGCCGAGCGCACGCGCGGCCGCGCCGCGACTTTCGACGACGTGACCTGATCCCGGTTTAGCCGTCGCCCTCGGCTGGAACACTGGGCGCATGATCGGAACTTGGCACGGACTCATCATCGACTGCCCCGACCCCAAGGCGCTCGCGGGGTTCTACCGCGAGCTCCTCGGCATGGTCGAAGTGCAGGACGACGGCGACTGGGTGGTCATCGGCGACGCGCCCGACCGCCCCGGACTGGCCTTCCAGCGGGCCGACGTCTACACGGCCTCGACCTGGCCCGACCCGGCCGTCCCGCAGCAGATGCACCTCGACGTCAAGGTCGACGACCTCGACGAGGGCGAACGGCGGATCCTGGAGCTCGGCGCGCGCCGGCTCGACGGCGGCGGCGACAGCTTCCGCGTCTACGCCGACCCGGCAGGGCACCCGTTCTGCCTCGTCCTCATGTGAGCCGCGGAGGCACGCGAAAGCGGCGCGGGCCCGGCCCGCGCCGCTGCGGCCGTGCGCCTAGACGGTGGTGCCCGCGTTGAACGCGCTCATGCCCGCGACGCCCCACCAGACCCAGAGCAGGATGTCGAGGCCGAGGGCGATGCAGCCGAGCACCACGCCGGTGATCGCCATGCCCTTGTTGGTGGCCTCGCCACGGTTGGCCCGGGCGATGCCGAGGCCGCCGAAGATGATGCCGAGGATCGCCAGCACGATGCCGACGATGCCGCACCAGGCCAGCACGAGGCCGATGATGCCGGTGACCATGCCGGTCACGCCGAAGCCGTTCTTGGGCTGGGCGCCCACCGGCATGCCGTAAGGCGGCGGGTAGCCCGGCGCCGGGGGCGGCAGCTGCGGGGCCGCGCCGTATCCGGGGGCGACCGGGGGCACGGGCTGGCCGTAGCCGGGCTGCTGCGGCTGCGACGGCTGGCCGTAGCCCGGCTGCTGGGGGGCGGCGCCAGGGTGCGGGGGCTGGGAACCGGGCTGGCTGCCGTACGGGTCGTACTGGAAGCCGCCCTGTCCGGACTGGTCCGGAGTCGGAGGATAGGTCATCGCTGATTACTCTCTGCTCGGGCGGAAACGGCGCGGAGGTTCACGATAGCCGACCGCTGCAACGAGATCGTGACGAGGCCGGTTCGCAAATACGGCGAAAGGGCCGGTCAACGCCCGGATATGAGCCGTCCGCGGAGGATGATGAGCGCGGGTTCACGGGCCGCGTCCAGGTCCGCTCGCGGGTCGCGGTCGTAGACGACCACGTCGCCGAGGTCCGGGGGGATGCCGAGCCATGCGCGGGCGCGCCACGAGGCGGCCGCGACGACGTCGGCGGCGGGGATGCCGGCGCGCTCGTGGAGCAGGCGCATCTCCTCGGCGGCGAGACCGTGGTCGATGCCGCCGCCCGCGTCGGTGCCGAGGTAGACCGGCACGCCCGCTTCCCAGGCGGCGCGCACGACCTCGGGAAAGCCCTGCTTCAGGCGTCGCATGTGGTCGGCGTAGCGGGGGAACTTGGCGTCGGCGCCGGCGGCGATGTCGTCGAAGGTCTCGATGTTGATCATGGTCGGCACCAGGGCGATGCCGCGGGAGGCCATCCGGTCGAGCAGGTCGGGGGCGAGTCCGGTGCCGTGCTCGACCGAGTCGACTCCGGCTTCGACGACGCAGGCGACGGCCTCTTCGGAGAAGGTGTGCACGGCGACCTTCGCGCCCTCGGCCTGGGCGGCGTGGATCGCGGCGGTGAGGACCTCGGGCTCGAACGAGGGGGCGAGGTCGCCTTTGGAGCGGTCGATCCAGTCGCCGACGAGCTTGACCCAGCCGTCGCCGAGCTTCGCCTGGCGGGCCAGCGCGCCGACCACTTCGTCGGGCTCGCATTCGAGGCCGATGCCGCGCAGGTAGCGGCGGGAGGCGGCGACGTGGTGGCCGGCGCGGACGAGCCGCGGCATGCCGTCTTCGCCGACGAGTTCGGGGTAGGGGTAGGGCGATCCGGCGTCGCGGATGGCGAGGACGCCGGCGTCCCGGTCGGCGCGGGCGAGCGTGCGGGCCTCGTCGAGGCTCTCGATCGGGGAGGCGCCGCGGCGGATGCCGATGTGGCAGTGGGCGTCCACGAGCCCGGGGAGGGCGTATCCGGCGGTGGCGACGGTGCGCGCTCCAGGGACGGGGTCGAAGCCGATCCGGTCGCCGTCGACGTAGACGTCGCGGACGGTGTCGTCGGGAAGCCAGACGACACGGAGGTGGAGCGGCGGCGCGGGCGAGGCTTGGCGTTCAGTCATCGCCCAGCAGTATCGCCCGTGCGGGCCTCCGTGTCCAGGGCGGGCGCGCGGGCGACACGCCGACCCGCGAAACGGGCGACGGCCGCGACCGGCGACGGTCGCGGCCGTCTCGCTCCGGCTACTGGTCCTTCTTCTGGTCCTTGAAGAACTGCTCCAGGTCGATGTCCGGGAGGTCGGCGGCGTTGAGCTGCGACAGGTCGGGCATCTGGCCCTGCAGGCCCGGCGGGAGCTGGGGCATCCCCTTGGCGGCGGGGCCGCCGCGGCGCGCCACGGGCTTCTTCTTGCCCTTCTTGCCCTTGCGCTTGTTGTACGGCGACTTGGTCGCCTTGGTGCCCTTGGGCAGGCCCATCGCGCCGGTCATCTGGCGCATCATCTTCTGGGCGTCCTTGAACCGGGTCAGCAGCTGGTTCACCTCGGAGACGGTCACGCCCGAGCCGTTGGCGATGCGCAGGCGGCGCGAGCCGTTGATGAGGCTCGAGTCGCGGCGCTCGGCGGGCGTCATGGAGCGGATGATCGCGGAGGTCCGGTCGATCTGCTTGTCGTCGATGGCGTCGATCTGCTGCTTCATCTGGCCCATGCCCGGCATCATCTTGAGGACGTTGCCGATCGGGCCCATCTTGCGGATGGCCTGCATCTGCTCCAGGAAGTCCTCGAGCGTGAAGTCCTCGCCCTGGAGGAGCTTCTGGGTCATCTCCTCCTTCTGCTCGTCCTCGAACACGGCCTCGGCCTGCTCGATGAGGGTGAGCATGTCGCCCATGCCGAGGATGCGCGAGGCCATCCGGTCGGGGTGGAAGACGTCGAAGTCCTCGAGCTTCTCACCGGTGGAGGCGAAGAGAATCGGCTGGCCGGTCACGTGCCGCACCGAGAGCGCGGCGCCGCCGCGGGCGTCGCCGTCGAGCTTGGAGAGGACGACGCCGGAGATGCCGACGCCGTCGCGGAAGGCCTCGGCGGTGTTGACCGCGTCCTGGCCGATCATGGCGTCGATGACGAAGAGGACCTCGTCGGGGTTCACGGCGGCCCGGATGTCGCGGGCCTGCTGCATCATCTCCTCGTCGATGCCGAGGCGTCCGGCGGTGTCGACGATGACGACGTCGTGGCCCTTCTGGCGGGCCTCGGCGATGGAGTCGGTGGCGACGGCCACCGGGTCGCCGACGCCCGAGCCGGGCTGGGGCGCGTAGACGGCGACCCCGGCGCGCTCGGCGAGGACCTGGAGCTGGCCGACCGCGTTGGGGCGCTGGAGGTCGGCGGCGACCAGGAGCGGGGAGTGCCCGTCGCCCTTGAGCCACTTGGCGAGCTTGCCCGCGAGCGTGGTCTTGCCCGCGCCCTGGAGGCCGGCGAGCATGATGACGGTGGGGGGCTGCTTGGCGTAGTTGATGCGCCGGGTCTCGCCGCCGAGGATGCCGACGAGCTCCTCGTTGACGATCTTGATGATCTGCTGGGCGGGGTTGAGGGCCTTGGAGACCTCGGCGCCCTTGCATCGGTCCTTGATCTGGGCGATGAAGGTCTTGACCACCGGGAGGGCGACGTCGGCTTCGAGCAGGGCGAGGCGGATCTCGCGGGCGGTGGCGTCGATGTCGGCTTCGGTCAGGCGGCCTTTGCCGCGGATCGACTCGAAGATTCCCGACAGTCGATCTGACAGAGCGTCGAACACGGGTGAACCTCTCGATGGTGCGATGCGAATTTTCGGCTGCCAGGCGGGCGCCGTGGGGCGCGGTGGACTCATACGAGCTTAACGGGGCGACCGCGCGGCCGCCGCGCGGTGACGGCCGCTGGGCTCGCCGCCATAGGCCGGGAGCCGCCGGGGCGGGGTACCCGAGGATCCGGGGCGGGAACGCGGAACGGCCGCCCCGCGAGAGGGCGGCCGTTCCCGGTGGTGAGGTGCGGTGGGTCGGTCAGACGGTGACCTTCTCGGGCTCGCCGGCGGCCTCGGGCAGGCCGGTGCCGGTGTTGCCGTTGACGGGCAGGTCGTAGCCGGCCTCGCCGTGCTGGGCGGCGTCGATGCCGGCCAGTTCCTCTTCTTCGCTGATCCGGACGCCGACGGTGACCTTGAGGATCAGGGCGATGACGAGGGCCACGACGAAGGAGTAGGCGACCACGGCGAGGACCGCGAGGGTCTGCCAGCCGAGGAAGGCGAAGTCGCCGCCGTAGAAGACGCCGTTCGTGCCGCCGGTGACGTCGCCGAAGGCGAACAGGCCGACCGCGATGGAGCCCCAGATGCCGGCGACCATGTGCAGGCCGACCACGTCGAGCGAGTCGTCGTAGCCGAGCTTGTGCTTGAGGCCGATGGCGAAGGGGCAGAGGACGCCGGCGACCGCGCCGACGGCGATGGCGCCGAGCGGGGTGACCAGGCCGGCGGCCGGGGTGATGGCGACCAGGCCGGCGATGACGCCGGAGCAGGCCCCGAGCACCGAGGGCTTGATGCCCCGGATGCGGTCGACGAGCAGCCAGGCGAGGATCGCGGCGGCGGTGGCGACCTGTGTGTTGAGCAGGGCCAGGCCGGCGACCGCGTCGGAGACGAAGGCCGAGCCGGCGTTGAAGCCGAACCAGCCGAACCACAGCAGGCCGGTGCCGATCACGACGAGCGGCAGGTTGTGCGGGGCGAAGTTGCCGTCCTTCCAGCCGATGCGGCGGCCGACGACGAGGGCCAGGCCGAGCGCCGCGGCGCCGGCGTTGGCGTGGACCGCGGTGCCGCCGGCGAAGTCGAGGACGCCTTGCTCCTCGATCCAGCCGCCGCCCCAG
This sequence comes from Glycomyces sp. TRM65418, assembly GCF_019710475.1. GTDB lineage: Bacteria > Actinomycetota > Actinomycetes > Mycobacteriales > Micromonosporaceae > Glycomyces. The sequence continues at coordinate 14,024 of NZ_JAJFAX010000015.1, forward strand.
ACCCAGTAGGCGACGGGGGCGTAGACGAGGACGACCCACGCGGTGGAGAACACGACCCAGGCGGTGAACTTCATGCGGTCGGCGACGGCGCCGGCGATGAGGGCCACGGTGATGATCGCGAACATCATGCCGAAGGCGGACATCGCGCCGGCGGAGACGCCGCCGTCGACCATGCCGAGGTCGGTGACGTAGCGCAGGCCGAAGGCCGAGCTGACGTCCATGCTGAAGAACGGGTTGCCGTCGCCGTCGCCGACGGCGATGGACTCGCCCACCAGGACCCAGACGATCGAGACGAGGCCGATGGCGACCAGGCACTTCATCATCATGTTGATGACGCTGGAAGCTCGGCTGAGACCGCCGTAGAACAGGGCGAGGCCGGGCGTCATGAGCAGAACAAGGGCGGCTGAGATCAGGATCCACGCGTTGTTGCCGGTATCGAGCTCGGGCATGGCCGCCTCCTCTCTCCAGAGATGGGTACGTGCTGCGGGCGTTCAGTCGGGTCCGGCGTTGAGGGGAGCGACGGTGCTCGGGGCAGGTGTCACGCGCCGGCCGCCGGACCCGAGGGCCCGCCACCGTGACCGGTGGGATGCGACCGGCGCGTGATTCTCCTACCTACCGGAGTGATGCCAGCTTCACGAAGACGTGTTACGCGGCCCGGGCCTCCGTGTTAAGAAGCTGTCGCGAAAGATTTCGAGTGTGTGAACTCACTCTCACAACGGCCCTCCGGGGCGCGACCGTCGGCGCGCGCGGTGCGGATGCGCCGTTCGGGCTGTTTGAGCATGCGGTAGGAACCATTGCCTCGGCGTGACTCCCCCGTTACAGAACTGTGCTCTAATATTCTTGACCCATAACCAAAGTGATCGTTAACATCACTCGGCGTATCGTCGTATGGGACTGCGGCCGCAAGATGCCCCGGGACGGCCCGTTCCCCGGACGGCATGCGACGAACATAGAAAGAGACCTACAGCGATGGCGCAACCGAAGAAGGCAGCCAGTATCTGGGACGTGGCGCGGCTGGCCGGAGTCTCCCACCAGACCGTCTCCCGAGTCGTCAACGGCTCGCCGCGCGTCGCCGCGGCCACCCGGGACAAGGTCCTGGAGGCCATCGCCGAACTGGGCTACCGGCCCAACCGGCTGGCCCGGAGCCTCGCGGGCGGCGCGGTCGAGTCGGTCACCGTGCTCACCGCCGACACCTCCCTCTACGGGCCCGAGGCGGCCCTGCGCGGCATCGAGAAGGCCGCCCGGTCGCTCGACTGGAGCGTCCAGATCTCCGTGCTCGACCCGGCCGACACGCATTCGGACGCCGACATCATCGCCCGCCTGCCCCGCGCCGGCGAGCCGACGATCATCATGGCCCACGACGAACCCGGCATGCGCGCCAAGCAGGTCCTGCTCGACACCCAGCCGCAGGCGATGGTCGCCATAGGGCCCTACACCGCCGAGGAGCTCGCCGCCTCGCCGTGGCTGGTGGGCATGGACGACGGCAAGGCCGCGGCCGAGGCCACCCGGTACCTGCTGGAACTGGGCCACGACACCGTGCACCACCTGGCGATCCCGACCTCCACCGGCACGTTCGGCGGCGGCAAGGCCCACCGCGCCGACGGCTGGGCGCGCGTCCTGCGCGAAGCCGGACGCGAGGTACCGGACCCGGTGCCGTCCGGGTGGACCATCGCCGAGGCGTTCAAGGCGGTGCAGCCGCTCGTCTCCGACCCCGCGGTGACCGCGATCCTCTGCGGCAACGACCACCTCGCCCTCGCGACGCTGCGCGCCGCGCACCTGGCCGGACGGAAGGTCCCCGGGGACCTCTCGATCGTCGGCTTCGACAACACCCCGTTCTCGGCGTACACCACGCCCGCGCTGACCACGGTGAACCAGGACTTCGAGAGCGTGGGCCGCGGCGCGTTCGAGCTGCTGCGCCACCGCGTCGACGCCTCGATCCCGCGCCCGAAGCCCAGCTGGCCCGAGCCCGAACTCATCATCCGCGAGACCTCGGGCCCGCCCTTCGCCCGATCCTGACCCCGAAAGGCACCGGCCATGCCACCGATCCCCCTCCCACAGGGGCCGGCCCGCCTCACCGCGGACTTCGACGCGCCCACCGGCCCCCTCGTCCACGGCGCGACCGGGTCGCTCTACGGCGTCTCGGAGGACGGCGTGCCCGCCGACGAGCTGCTGGACGCCATCGACCTCACGTCGCTCGCGGCGAAGCCCGACGGCGGAGCGCAGCACCCGGGCGGCGACGCCTCGGAGGCCGTGGCCGTCATGCGGCGCAACGAACGGGTCCACAAAGGCCAGGGACTCGTGTTCGTCTACCTCCAGGACCTCTTCGCCGAGTGGCCCTACGAGGACGCGGGGATCGACGTCTACCACGAGCGGCTGTGCGCGGTCGTCCCGCCGATGCTCACGCAGGCGAACACCGGGCGGCTGGTGTGGGTGCCGTTCAACGAGCCCGACTGGATCTGGTACTCGCTCAAGGAGAACGACCAGGCGAAGTTCGACCGGTTCCTCGCCGACTGGATCACCACCGTGCAGCTGCTGCGCAGCCTCGCCCCCGGCGTGCCGATCGCCGGGCCGAACGAGGCGTACTACCACCCGGAGTTCCTCCCCCACTTCCTCAGGCGCGCCCGCGACACCGGGACGCTCCCGGAGTGGACGACCTGGCACGAGCTGTCGCCGCGGTCGCTGGCGGAGTTCCGCGGGCACTACGCGGCCTACCGCGGGCTCGAACGCCGACTCGGCATCGCCCCGCGGCGCGTCAACATCGACGAGTACGGCAACAACCGCGACCTCTCCGTGCCCGGCCAGCTCGTGCAGTGGACCGCGATGTTCGAGGAGACGAAGGTCCACGCCGACATGGCGTTCTGGACGGCCGCCGGAGGCTACTCGGGCGCGGCCCCGCAGCCGTGCGTCCCCAACGGCGCGTGGTGGTTCCTCAAGGCGTACTCGGGGATGACCGGCGAGACCGTGCGCGTCACCCCGCCGCATCCGAACACGGTGGACACCCTGCAGGGGGTGGCGAGCTTCGACCCCGACCGCGGCAGCGCCCAGATCCTCGCCGGCGGCACCGACGCGCCCTTCACGATCGTCGCCGAGGGCCTGGATCCGGCGTACTGGGGCGAGCGGGCGACCGCGACGGTCTACCGCATCGACTGGACCGGTTATGAGGGGGCCGCGGGCCCGCCGGTGGCCCTCGACCAGGTCACGAGCGCGCCCGGGGAGCTGGAAGTGCATGTGCCCGAGCCGGACCGGATGGCCGCGTACTGGGTGCGCATCGTCCCCGGCCAGGCCGCCCCGGTCGAGCCGCCGCCGTGGCGGGGTCGCTGGGAGGCCGAGCACGCGAAGGTGAGCTCGGGCCAGGTGAACCGCCTGGGCTGCGCCGAGGACGGCAACGGCTTCGCGGCCTCGGGCGCGCACGACGTGAGCGGCCTGCACTTGAACGACTCGGCCGTGTCCTTCAGCGTCGACGTCCCCGCCGACGGGGACTACGACCTCGCGATCTTCTACTCCCACATGTACGGGCGCGGAGCCGAGGCCACCGAGCCGCAGCCCGCGGAGCAGGTCCTCAGCGTCAACGGCGCGGAGCGGATCGTGGCGTACCCGACCACGATGAACTGGCAGCACCGCTCGATCGAGGTCGCCGCGGTGACGCTGCGGGCGGGCGGGAACGCGATCGAACTGTCGAAATCGGGGGCGATCGGCACCGCCCGCGGCGAGGTCGCGCTCGACAAGATCGAGCTCCACGAGCGCCGCCCCGAACGCCACGTGTACGAGGGCGCGTTCGCCCGGCGCGACGGCGACGGCCTCGTCTTCGACCTCTACGCGGGTGATGCCGGGTACCGCCGGATCGACGGCGCCGCGAGGGCGGTCCTGGCCGGTCCGCAGAACCAGTGGGTCCCGGTGGATCTCGCCCGGCCGGTGTTCCTGCACCAGGGGATCAACCGGCTCCTCGCGGATCAGGAGACCGAGCGCCTCACCGTCACGGCCGCGGCGGGCCCGGACGTGGTCGAGGTCCGCGCGCAGGACGTCGTGCGCGCCGGCGGGTCGCTGCTGGTGGTGAACGACTTCGCGGTCGGCGGGCACGTGGTCGGCTGGAACGGCAAGGGCGCCACCGCTTCGATCGAGGTCGAGACCGGGGCCGGGCCGCACGCGCTGCTGATCGGCTACGCGAACGACGAGCGCAGCGGGGGCCACGAGTACAATGTGGACATCGTCTCGCGGTACTGCGAGATCGCGGTGAACGGCGCGTCCATCGGCCGGTTTCCGATGCGCGGCACCTGGACCTGGAATGACTTCTGGACCTATCCGGTGATCGTCGAGCTGCGCGAGGGCCGCAACACGATCGCCTTCGGCAACCCGGACGGCCCCACCGCCGAGTTCGAACGCTTCCGCATCGCCCCGCTCAATCCCTGAACGCCGCAGCGCCCGCGCCGTCTCGGCGCGGGCGCTGCGGTCGTGCGCTAGGCGAGGTCGTCCAGGGCCTCGTAGTGGGCGTCGCTCAAGGCGATGTCGCGGGCGGCCCAGTTCTCTTCCAGGTGGGCGATCGAGCTGGTGCCCGGGATCGGGACGATGTTGTCGGACCGGCGCAGGAGCCAGGCCAGCGCGGTCTGGGCGGGGGTCGCGCCCGCCTCGGCGGCGATCTTGGCGACCGGTCCGTCGGGGCCGGCGTGCTTCCCGGCGGCGATGGGGAACCACGGGATGAACGCGATGCCCTGTTCGGCGGTGTAGTCGAGGACGTCCTCGCTCTGGCGGGTGACCAGGTTGTAGAGGTTCTGGACGCTCGCGATGGGGGCGACCTCCTGGGCCTGCTTCAGCTGCTCCACGGTGACCTCGGAGAGTCCGATGTGGCGGATCTTGCCCTCCTGCTGGAGCGCGGCGACCGTCTCGATCTGGTCGGCCACCGGCAGGTTCGGGTCGAGGCGGTGGATCTGGTAGAGGTCGATGCGGTCGGTCTTGAGGCGGCGCAGGCTCAGTTCGGCCTGCTGGCGGATGTAGGCGGGATGGCCGACGGCGACCCACTCGTCCGCGGACGGGCGCGTGTTGCCGCCCTTGGTGGCGATGACGAGGCCGTCGCGGTACGGGTGCAGGGCTTCGGCGATGAGCGTCTCGTTGTCGCCGAGCGCGTAGGCGTCGGCGGTGTCGATGAAGTTCACGCCGAGTTCGACGGCGCGGCGCAGCACCGCGACGGCGCTCGCGCGGTCCTTCGGCGGAGTGAAGATGCCCGGGTCGCCGGACAGGCGCATCGCGCCGTATCCGAGCCGGTCGACGCGGAGGTCGCCGCCGATGACGATGTCGCTCATGGGTTGGCCCTTCGTTCAATGCTCGATGGTGCTGCTCGGCGCGGTCCGGGGCGTCGGTCCGGCCGCTTCCGGTAGCAACCGCGTGCCCGGCCGGATTGTTCCCCGGAGGGTGATGTCGCCTCGGGCGCGGCGACACTCGGCTCTCTGCGGAGACGCCGCGACGGGTGAATGCGAGACTCTTCGTCATGATCAAAGGGTTCAAAGAGTTCGTGATGCGCGGCAACGTGGTCGAGCTGGCCGTCGCCGTGGTGATGGGCGCGGCGATGACCGCGCTGGTGGGGTCGTTCGGGGACGCGTTCCTCAATCCGCTGATCACGCTGGTCACCGGCGGCGCGGAGGTCGGCGGCAGCTTCACGGTGAACGGCGTCGAGTTCCCGTACGGGGTGTTCCTCAACGGGGTGCTGGTGTTCTTCCTGACCTCGGTGGCGGTGTACTTCGTGATCGTGCTGCCGATGAACAAGCTGCGCGAGCGGTTCACGCCGCCGGCACAGGTGGCCGCGGAGGCCGCGGAGGAGCACGCGGTGGCGGAGATCGAAGTGCTGCAGGAGATCCGGGATCTGCTGCGCGAGCAGAACCGGCGCTAGGGACTGGACGGCCCGCCGCCGCACTGGTGCGGGGCGGGCCGTCGCGCGTCCGGGTTTTCGGGCGGGAGCGGGAGGGTATTCGGCACGTCCCCGATGCCGCGGCCGACGCCGACGGCCCTGCCGGGGTCGGCGGGGGCCTTGCCCGTGTCGCACCCGCGTGGGACGGTGGGGTGGCGTTGCCGACCCGACCCGTGAAGGAATTGACCATGCCGACCTCCATTCCGCTCGGCGCCCCGATCTGGGCCGATGCGAACACCCCCGATATGGCCGTGGACCTGGCCTTCTACATGCGGCTGTTCAATTGGTCCAGTTTCGACACCGGAGAGCAGTTCGGGCATTACACCGAGCTGTGCCTGGGGACGACGATCTCGATGGCGCGGGCCGTGGGCGGGCTGGCCCCGAATCCGCCTGCGGACACGAGCCGGCTCTCGACGTGGGGGGTGGCGTTCCATGTGGACGACTGCGTGCAGGCGACGGCGAACGCCGAGAAGCTGGGCGCGACGATCGTGAGCCATCCGATCCGGGTGGGCGACGACCTGGTGTACGCGGCGATGAAGGACCCTGACGGGGGCTCGTTCGGCCTGTTCGAGCCGATGAGCGACCACGTCGGGTTCACCGCGTTCCGCGAGCCGGGCGCGATCGTGTGGTTCGAGTACGTGTACGACGGAGCACCGGTGGAGGCGATGCAGTTCTATGCGGAGCTGCTGAACTGGTCGCTGAAGGTGCCCGGGCATGACGAGCCGCCGCACGACGCGCCGTACGTGGGCCTGTGGACCCACGACGAGGGCGTGGTGCAGGAGGACTCGGCCGAGTTCGGCGGCGCGCGGATGGCGCTGGGCCCGGAGGTGGAGATGAAGCCGCATTGGCTGGTGTGCTTCGGGACCGATTCGGTGGACTTGACGGCGGCGAAGGCGGTCGACCTCGGCGGCCGGGTGGCGGTCGCGCCGGTGGACGACCCGGGCGGGCGCATGGCGGTGCTGGTGTCGCCGACGGGCGCGCACTTCACGATCATGTCGACGGCGGTCCCGGGCCGGGAGTGAGCGGCCGGGTCGCGATTGAACGGCCGGGTCGCGATGAAACCGGTGCGGGCGCCTGAGGCCCGTGCGACGGTGGTGGAGTCAGCGGTCATCACTCGCGAAGGAGCCGTGCGCCATGACCTCGATACCGGTGGGCGCTCCGATCTGGGCCGATTCCCTCACGACCGACCTCGAAGCCGACACGCGGTTCTATATGCGGCTGTTCGGCTGGACCTCGGTCGACACGGGCGAGGACTTCGGCCATTACACGACGTTCGGGCTCCCGGACGGGTCCTCGGGCCCGGGTCGGGCGGTCACGGGGATCATGCCGTGCCCGCCGGACATGCCGCCGTCGCAGATGTGGAACCTGCAGTTCCGGGTGGACGACTGCGACGCCGCGACCCGGCGGGCGCGCGAGCTCGGCGGCACGGTCGTGAGCGAGCCGGAGGACGTGGGCTCGTTGCTGCGGTTCTCGATGGTGGCCGACCCGTACGGCGCGTCGTTCGGCCTGGTCGAGCCGAAGGAGCCGGGCTCGGGCTTCGAGGCGTGGGGGGAGCCGAACAGCATCGGGTGGGTCGAGTACCGCTACGACGGCGTGCCGGCGGAGGGGATGCGGTTCTACACGGCGCTGCTCGGCTGGAACGTGACGACGCCGCCGTGGGAGAACCCGTCGAGCCCGAAGCCGTACGCGGCGCTGAGCGCGGCCGGCAGCGAGCGGGAGTTCGGCGGCTGCCATGCGTCGGACGCCTGGGAGCTGGAGCTGCCGCCGGCGTGGAACGTCATGGTGCAGGTGGACGACGCGGTCGCGATGTGCGAGCGCGCGGTGGAGCTGGGCGGGTCGGTCGCGGCGGAGCCGCTGGAGGTCCCGGGCCTGATGATCGCGGGCATCGCGGTCCCGAGCGGCACCGTCGTCGGCATCCAGTCCCCGCGCGGCTGGGAGTGAACATCGATTCGATCGGGCCGAGCGACCGCGAATCACCGAGGTGTCCGCGACGGTCACCGCGACTCCCGGTCCTCTCGGGTCATCTCGACGATGAGGTCCCTGTCGGTCTTCGGCCCGCCTCGACGCTCGCGAGTGCCTCCGAGACGGTCGGCTGCTCGCCTCCCGCGTGCGCTTTCGGTGCAGGTGCGCCTGAAGCGACATGCCCGCCGCAGCGGCCCGGCTCTTCCACACGCGGTAGGCCTCGTCGGAGGCGTTCTTCACCTGGATGTTCTTCACGGCTTCACCATTGCCTTCCGGCATTCGTCGAGCGTGCGAATCAGGCCTCAGGCAGGCTCGCCTCGCCTGTTCAGTGACGTGTCGCGCGCTGCGGCATGGCGACCGCGGCCATCACTGCGACGGTGAGGGCGATCATCGCCGCGGCCGGGGCGAGGGCCGCGAGCGGGGCGCGTTCGAGGTACGGCAGGGACCGTGCGAGGCTCGCGCCCCATTCCGGTGCGTCCGCGCCCGCGCCGAGGCCGAGGAACCCGAGCGAGGCGATGCCGAGGGCCATGCCCGGCAATCGTAGGCCCGCATGGGCGGCGAGCGGTCCGACCACGAGCGGGAGCGTGTGCCGCCGGAGCATCCACCAGCGTCCGGCCCCGAGCGCTCGGCGCGCTTCGAGGTGCCCGGCGGTGCGGGCCTGGGCCACGAGTTCGGCGGCGTGCGCGGCCAGCGGCGGCCACGATACGGCGACGACCGCGAGCACCGCCCCGAACTGGCCCCGCCCGAGGAGGACCACGACGAGCATCCCGGCGATCGCGACCGGGAACGAGTTGCACGCCTCGGCGAGCGGATGCGCCAGGCGCGGCGCGAAGCCGAGGGCCAGCGCGAGCGCGTAGGCGAGGCCGCACGCGAGGAACGCCGCACCGGCCGTCCACAGTGCTCCTTGTCCGAGGCGGGCGAGCACGTCGCGGCCGAGCTCGTCGGTGCCGAGCCAGTGGGCGGCCGACGGGCCGTCGAGCCGGGAGCCGGTGGCGATGTCACCGCTGCGTGCGAACCCGTACGCGAGGGCGGCCAGCAGCGGTCCGGCGCCGACGGCGATCCACGCGAGGTGCCCGCGCCGACCGCCCGACACCGTCGGGGCCGTGGGGATCGCGGTGGCGTCGCCCGTGAGGGCGCGGGCGGCGAGGCGGGCGACCAGGCCCGCGGCGAAGCCGAAGCCGATGAGGAGCGCCATGCAGGCCTGGAGGACCGGGAGGTCTTGGGCGTCGGCGGCGGCGAGCGCGGCACGCCCGAGCCCGGGGACGGCGAAGATCGTCTCGACGGCGACGGCCGCGCCGGTGATGCTGACGCTGATGATCGCGAACTGCGGTACGACGGGTGGCAGGGCGCGGCGGAGCAGGCCGCGCACGACGCGGCCGCGCCGGTAGCCGGCGGTGCGCCACTGGCGGACCCAGTCTTCGGCGGCGACGCGGCCGATGGCGTCGCGGCCGAGCCGGGCCAGGACGCCGCCGCCGGGCAGGCCCATCGCCAGGGCGGGCAGCAGGAGGTGCAGCGGACTGGTGAAGCCGTACGCGGGCAGGATCCCGGCCCAGGCGGCGAAGACGGCGACGCCGAGGGTGGCGATGAGGAAGTCGGGCAGGGCCGCGAAGGCGGCGACGGCGACGCCGCCGGCGCCCACGGGTCGGCCTTCGGCGGCGCGGCGCAGCGCGGGCGCGCATGCGAGGGCGGCGACGGCGAAGGTCACGGCGAGGGCCGCGCCCATCACGGTGAGGGAGACGCCGAGGGCGGACAGGACCGTCTCGGCGACCGGTTCGCCGCTCGTCCAGGAGGCGCCGAAGTCGCCGCGGAGGAGACCGGCGAGCCAGTCGCGGAGGATGGCGAGCGGTCCGGCGTCGAGGCCGAGTTCGGCGCGGACCGCGTCGAGGGCGGCGTCGGTGGCCTCGCGGCCGGGGTAGCGGGCGCGCAGGACGGAGAGGGCCGGGTCGCGGTCGGCGAGCCAGGGCAGCAGGCCGATGGCGACGAGGACCGCGAGGAGGATCGCGAGCCGTGTGAGGGACCCGCGCAGGAGCGCCACCGACTAGTCCATAGTGGTCTGTGCGGTGATGATCTCGCGTTCGCGCGGGTCGCTGACGACGTTCGCGACCCCTGCTGCGACACCCGTGACCAGGCGCTCGTGGGCGATCGGGATCACCGCGACGGTGGCGAGCACGACCGCTTCGGCGTCGAGGACGGCGTTCTGCCGCGCGAGGGCGGCGCTCTCGGTGTCCGGTCCGTCCCCTGCGGCGTCGGCGTCGGCGGCGCCGATGGCCGCGACGGCGGCGTCCACGGCGGGGTCGTCGAGCCGGGAGACGTTGAAGCCGCCGTCGCCGGTGAAGTCGGAGTCGAGGTAGGTGTAGGCGTCGCCGGAGTCCTGGACGACCGAGCGGGACATGAGGAACGCGTCGAAGTCGCCGGCGAGCATGTCGGGCTCGATGTCGTTGTACTCGCGGACCTCGGTCTCGACGGCGAACCCGGCGGCCTCCAGTTGGGAGGCGAGGACGGTGAGGGCTTCGGGGAGTTCGGCGCGGTTGGAGTAGGTGGCGAGTTTGAGGGTCTCGCCGGCGGGGGTCGCGGCCTCGGGGAGGGTGTAGGGCCGGTGGTCGGCGGCCCAGGCGAGGGCGGGCCCGAACAGGCCTTCGGGGGCGTCGGCGTGGCCTTCGTAGATGTCGCCCACGATCGGGTCGGGGTCGATGGCGGCGGCGACGGCGGCCCGCAGGGAGGCGTCGGCGAGCGGCCCGGTCGCGGTGTTGAGGTAGAGGCTGACGGTGCGGCCGGTGGGGGCGTCCTGGAGCTGGGAGTCCTGCAGGTTCGCGATCTGGGCGTACGGGACGGCTTCGATGACGTGGGCCTCGCCGGAGCGGAGTGCGGCGACGCGGGTGGCGGCGTCGGGCACGTAGTCGGCGCGGTAGCCGTCCATCGCGGCGGGCTCGCCCCAGTAGGCGTCGTTGCGTTCGAGGACGACGCCCGTGGAAGCGGACTCGGTGAGGACGAAGGGCCCGGTGGCGTGGCCGAGCGGGTCGACGGCGTCGCCCGCGTAGGCGGCCGGGGCGAGGATCGCGAGGTGGGGGCTGGAGAGCCGCTGCGGAAGGACGGGGTCGGGGGCGGCGGTGGTGACGCGGAGGGTGTGGTCGCCGGTGGCCTCGGCGGCGAGGCCGACGCCGTCGATGACGCGGGGCACCGCGGCGGCTGCGGCGGCGGCGTTGAGGGCGGCGGCCGCGGCGGCGGCGTCGAGGTCGGTGCCGTCGTGGAAGCGGACGCCTTCGCGGAGGGTGAGGTCCCAGGCGGTGTCCGCGGTCCGGGTCCAGTCGAGGGCGAGCTTCGCGAGCGGCCGGCCGTTGTCGTCGAGGCCGACGAGGGTCTCGGCGACGGCCCAGCGGGCGAGGAGGAACGCGTCGTCGGAATGGGGCGAGAGCCCTGCCGCGGGGGTGAGGGCGGTGGCGAAGACCAGGCGGGCGGAGTCGCTCGCCTCGGAGGCGAAGCAGCCGGTGGTGGCGAGGACGCCGCCGAGCCCGAGGGGGGCGGAGGCCGTGATCAACGTGCGCCGGGAGAGCGGCATGGCAGTGAGCCTCGTCTCTATCGCGAAGTCTTACCTATTGCAAATCAGATGCAATAATGGCACACATGTCGAGTACCGCAACCGCGCGAGCAACCAAAGGTGTAGAGGGTTACGTTCTGCGACAAGCGGAACCGGGCGACCTGCCGCAGGCGCGATCGGTGATGCTGGACACCGTGTACCGGGACTTCGGGCACGGGTACCTGCCGCAGTGGCACTCGGACATCATCGATCTCGAGTCGTACTACCTCGCGCCGGAGGACAACGCGCTCTTCGTCGCGATCCGCGACGGCGAGGTGGCCGGCACGGCGGGCGTGCGCGGACAGACGCCGGTCTCGCCGCCGCACCCGGAGGCGGTGGCGAGCCGCTTCGAGGAGGGTCGCACGGCGAGCCTGTACCGCGTGTACGTGCGGCCCGAGCACCGGCGGAAGGGCTTGGCGGGCGCGCTGGTGGACACGTGCCTGGACTTCATCGCGAGCCGCGAGCGCTACACCGGCGTGTACCTGCACACGGACGCGCGGACGCCGGGAGCGGTCGAGTTCTGGTCGAGGCGGGGCCGGATCCTCTTCGACGAGCGGAACGCCGTCAACGAGCGGCGCCCCGAGCCGCTGAGCGAGCCGTTTCAAACGGTCCACTTCGAACTGGACGTCCCCCGCTGAGCGATCCGTTCCCAAGAATCACGCAAGGCCCGGCCGCGGCGCGGCCGGGCCTTGCGTCGGACTCGCCGATCGGCACGCCCCACGGCGGTCGAGGCCTCAGGCCTTCGGGACGCCGATCCTCAGGCGGTTGCCGTCCGGATCCCGCAGTTCGAACTCCCGCGTGCCCCACGCGGTGTCGTCGGCCCGCACGCCGAACTCGGCCGCGATCGCCTCGATGCCCTTGAGGCGCAGATAGACCACGCCCTCGGGATGGGCGTCGCCCTCGTGCTCGGACAGGAACAGCCGCACCGGTCCCCGCGCGACCTCCGCGAACAGCGGGAAGCCCGGCTCGAACCGGTGCTCCCACTGCTTGATGAAACCGAGCCGCTCGTACCACGGCAGCACGGCCGCGGCGTCCTTGACTCGGAGGATCGGAATCGCCTGTTCGTCCATGCGCCCATGGTCGCATCGAGGTCCGACGAATCCGCTCCCGCAACCGAACCCACCGTTTCGTCGCACCCGTGGGGCATCGCTGACACCAGGGGCGACCGAGTGCCGACACACCCGGCCTCGTGGTCCGGGCCCGCCGAACTGTCGCACCCGCCGGCCATCGCCGGGCGCTCAGACCTCGACGCACCCGAGCTCGTGATCCGGGCCCGGCCCCACTCTCCCGCCCCCCGAGAACGCCGAAGGGGCCGCCCCGGCGGCAGGGCGGCCCCTCTTCTCGGTGCGAATCCTGGGTTCGCGTCCCGGACTAGCAGTCGTCGCGGGCTGCGACGGCCAAGTCCGGGAAGTCACTGAAGACCGCGTCGACCCCGAGGTCGTAGAACAGCTCGTACTCGGCCTCGTAGTCGCCCCACTCGGCCGGGTCGGCGCCCTCGCGGAGGTTCGCGGGCAGGAACTGGTTCTCGGCGCGGAACGTCCACACATGCACGTCCAGGCCCCGGTCGTGGGCCCGCTCGACGATGTCGGTCGGCTCCGAGACCGAGCCGTCCGCGCCGCGCGGGAAGATGCGGTTCTTGTTGAGGCTCACCGTGTCCAGCGTCTCGGCGTACTCGTCGAGCTGCGCGTCCGCGATCGCGCCCTGGCCGTCGATGTTCAGGCCGATGGGGTTGTCGACGCGCTCGGCGATGTTGAGCAGGCTCTGGTACTCGAACGACTGGATCCACACCGGCGACCGCTTGCGGTCGAGCTTGCGCTCCTCCAGCAGGTCGGCGAGCGCGTCCTCGATGCTCATCCCCTGGTCCTCGTAATAGGCCGGGTGCTTCATCTCCGGGTAGGTGACGACCTTCTTCTTGCCGAGGGTCGCCACGTAGTCGAGGATCTCGTCGTACGTGACCAGCTGGAATTCGCCGTCGTGCTCGGCGCTCTCGGGGCGCAGCTCCGGCAGGCGCTCCTCGGCGCGGAGGGTCTTGAGCTCGGCGAGCGTGAAGTCGTCGGCGAAGAAGCCGGTCACGGGCTTGCCGTCGATGAGCTTGGTGGTCTTGCGGTCGGCGAACTCGGGGTGCTCGGCGACGTCGGTGGTCTCGTCGAGGACGGGCTCGTGGCGGGCGAGCAGCTCGCCGTCGGCGGTGAGCACGAGGTCGGGTTCGATGACGTCCGCGCCGAGTTCGATGGCGAGCTGGTACGCCTCGAGCGTGTGCTCGGGCAGGTAGCCGCTGGCGCCGCGGTGCGCGATGACGATCGGTTCGTCGTCGTCGTGGTGATGGTGGGGCTTGGCGGCGGCGGGGGCGGCGGCGAGGCCGACGAGGACTCCGGCGGCGGCGATGGCGGCCGCGCCGCGCAGGAGCGCGCTCTTGCGGGACATTCGGTCCCCTTCCATTTGCTGTTCGATGGGGTCTGGGGACTCTCAGCGAACCCTGCGCAGCGGTCCCTCGGCCTGCTCGCGGTTGAACGGCACTTGAAGACTGGCTGAAGACGGCAGACGCCGATACGCGGCGCGCCGATATCGGGCCCGCCGATGTGGGAGCACGGAGGCCGCGGGGCACCGGCAGCGACCCACCAGTGCGGATGTCGACACGGGCCTTCAACGGCACCGACGCGAAGTGCCCCGCGGCGATACCGCGGGGCACTCGCTTCGCGTTCAGCGGCTCCTGTCGCTGTGCGGCCCTTAGGCGGCCGTGAGGAGTTGCGAGGCGGCCAGGTCGCGGTACAGCTCGTCGTTCTCGACCAGTTCCGCATGGGTGCCGACCGCGCGCACGAGCCCCGCGTCGAAGACGACGATCTGGTCGGCGCTGGTCACGGTGGAGAGCCGGTGGGCCACGACGAGCACGTTCGTCCGCTCGGCCGCGTCGAGCATCACCTGCTTGAGCGCGGCCTCGTTCGCGGCGTCGAGCTGCGAGGTGGCCTCGTCGAGCAGCAGCAGGCGCGGCTTGCGCAGCAGCGCCCGCGCGATCGCGACGCGCTGGCGCTCGCCGCCCGAGAGGGTCGTGCCCCGGTAGCCGATCCGGGAGTCGAGCCCCTCGGGCAGCTTGCCCACGAGCTCGGTCAGACGCGCGACCTTCACGACCTCGTCGAGGTCCTCGTCGCTCGCGTCGGGGGCGGCCATGACCAGGTTCTCGCGGAGCGTGCCGTCCAGGACCGGCGCGTCCTGCTCGACGTAGCCGATGACGCCGCGCAGCTCCTGCAGCGGCCACTCGGTGACGTCGACGCCGTCGACCTTCACCGACCCGGTGGTGGCCGGGTAGAACCGCTCGATGAGCGAGAACACCGTGGTCTTGCCGGCCCCGGAGGGGCCGACCAGCGCGGTCAGGCCGCGTCCGCTCGACGCGAAGGTCACTCCATGGTGGACGAACGGCAGATCGTCGGCGTATCGGAAGGTCACGTTCTCGAACGCGACCTGCGCGGGGCCTTCGCGGGTGGTCAGGCGCTCGGCGGCGACGGGCTCCTCGGAGTCGAGGTTCGCGACCTCTTCGACCCGGTGGATCGCGGCCAGGCCGGTCTGGAGCTGCGAGAGCGAGGCGACGAGGCCGTTGATCGGGCCCATCAGGTAGAAGAGGAGCAGCAGGAAGCCGATGAGGGTGCCGACGTCCATGGCCCCGGAGGCGACGCGCGCGCCGCCGACGCCGAGGACCATGAGGAACGCGATGTTGACCGGCAGGAACGCGACGACGCCGGCCAGCGCCTCCCAGAAGGAGGCCTTGACGCCCTTGTCGCGGGCGGTGGTCGCGGCGGCGTTGAGCCGGCCGATCTCGTGGTCTTCGGCCCCGGAGGCCTTGACGGTGCGGAAGGCGCTGAAGATGCGCTCCAGAAGCGATCCCATGTCGCCCAAGGCCTTCTGCGAGTCGACGGTGGCGCTCTGGATGCGCGGCATGATGAACAGCATCGTCACGGTGACGAAGGCGACCATGGCCATGGTGGTGCCGAACAGGGTCAGGTCGAGCCAGGCCATGAGGCCGATGCCGCCGAGGATCATGAAGCTGTCGGTGACGCCGCCGATGACGGTGGTGCTGGCGACCGTGCGCAGGAGGTTGGTGTCGGAGCTGAGCCGCGAGACGAGGTCACCGGGCTTGAGGCGGTCGACTTCGGCGACCTGGAGGCGCACGAGCCGGTCGATGAGCTGCTTGCGCACGGTGAGGACGACGTTCTGACCGGCGATCTGCATCAGGTAGGGGCCGACCGCGCCGAGGGCGCCGCCGATGACGACGACGGCGGTGAGGTAGAGCAGGGGTCGCGTGAGGGATTCGTCGTTGGCGAGGGTGTCGATGACGTCCATGGCGATGAGCGGCTGGACGAGGCCGACGAGGCCGCCGGCGAAGGAGAGCGCGCCGCCGATGAGGAGGAGGCGCAGGTGATGGCGGGCGTAACCCCACAATCGGGTGATCGGGGCACGGGCGGGAGGTGCTTCCACCGCCTCGGGCGCGGGTGCGTTGGTGTCGGTCATTGGTTTCCTCAAATGGTGATCGACTCCGCCGGGTGCTGCGGAGGAATTTCACGCTACCCGGCAGGTGCGACACCGGAGTCGGCCGAGGGTCGCAGTCGGTCCTCATCCGAAGGTCGTAGGACCCGTGAACGGGCCGCGCCGTTCGGCGAGCCCGACGAGCATCCCGCTCAGTCCTCGGCGAGGACGACGATCTTGTCGCCCGGTTGGAGCATGAACTGCGTGCCCTTGTCGGGGTTGAGGCGCACGCCGTAGTCCGGGGCCTGCTGCGCTTGGGCCGCCACGCGGTAGCCCATGGCCGCCTCGCCGCGGCGGCGCGCCGATTCCACGACCGTGTAGAAGTTGACCGGCACGCCCGTCCGCACGTAGTGCTCGGCGGGCTTGAGGTAGATCTCCGAGCCCTCGGGGCTGAACAGCTGCCCGAACACCTGCGAGAGGTGCGGGTTCTCGGCGGTCTGCGTGAGCAGCAGGCTGATGATCTTGTCGCTGACGATGAAGTCGTCGGCCTGCGTGACCTGTGCGAGCGAGCGGTTGCGGTCGTCGGCCATCTCCGAGACCACCTTGAACTTCTGGCCGGCCCGCTGGGCCATGTCGCGCAGGTGGAGCAGGGTCACGAGGGTCTTGGAGTCGGCCATCTGCGGCGCGACGTCGTCCGCGCACAGCGCGATGATGTGGTCGTACGAGCCGGGGTTGAGGGATTCGAGGAGCCGCCGGTCGGTGGGGTCGTCCTCCTTGAAGTTCAGGCCCTGGACGCGCATGGTGGGGCCGATCTTGCGGATCGCCTCGGCGGCGTCGGGGTGGTCGCTCACGACGTCGGTGATCGATCCGGGGGCGACGTACTGGTCGAGCTGTTCGAGGACCATGCGGGTCTTGGCGTTCCAGCCGAGGATGAGGGTGCGCTCGGGGCGGCTCCCGGCTTCGGCGCGGGCGACGATGGCGCTCTCGTCGATGACGGGACGGGAGCCGTCGAGCACGATGGCCGAGTCGTCGGCGGCGATGAGGATGAGCTTGTCGCCGGGCTGGAGCGCGGCCGAGGACGGCGGGTTGATGATGCACCGGCCGTCCTTGGTGAGCACGCCGATGAACGACGAGGTGCGGTACGAGTGCATGGCCTGGCTCAGCGGCCGCCCGAACAGGCCGGGCTCCTCGACCATGTAGATCTCGTCGCCGCCGAAGTCGAGCAGGTCGGTGTAGACGACCGAGAGGCCGGACTGGCGGCAGGTCTGCACCATCAGGCGCGCCATGAGGTCGTTCGCGTCGACCACGTGCGCCGCGCGGCCCCCGGCGAGGCGGGCGGCGGGCAGGTTCCGGCCGTCCTCGACCGCGCCGACCACGTGGCATTTCAGGCCGCCCCTGCCCTGGGTGACGGCGAGGAGACTGCGGACGAGCTGGGCGTCGGGGTCGTCCTCGGCGGAGGTGAGGAGGATGACGCTCTTGGCCTGGCCGGGGTTGACGATGCCGATGTCGTCGAGGTCGGCGGGGTCGCCGGTGCGGCAGACGATGTGCGTGGACTTGAGGTCGGGGATCTTCGCGCGGATCTCGTCCTCCATCTCGACCTTGTCGCGGTCGGCGAGGATCGCGATGCACGCCCGCTTCTCGCTCGCGTTGGCCTCCACCAGTTCCGAGATGACGATGAAGACCTGATCCGACCATCCGAGAATGACGGTGTGGTCCTTCTCGACGACGAGCGAGCGGCCTTTCCTGAGGTCTTCGAGTTTCGCGTCGAGGCCGGTCGTCAGGACGCCGACGAGCGACGAGAGGATCACCAGTCCGCCGATGGTCGTGGCGAACATGATGACCATGTAGCCGTATCCGACGCCGTCTTCGGCCCCGGTGATGGTTCCGGCGTCGAGGATGTGGATGAACGACGTCCACAAGGTACCGCCGACGCCGTCGCCCTTGCCCACGAACAGGAGGAACAGCGCGCCCATCGCGGTGAGCGCCAAGGTGATCACGGTCAGCCAACCGATGAGCGCTTTCGTGCCCTTCGACATGGTGTTGTCGAACCAATAGCGCGTCCGCTGCTTGAACGTCGGCTCGGACATCGGGGCGTCCTTTCTGGGGAACGGCTTCGACCGGCCGACTCGGGGCGGAGGCGAGTGAGGCCGGGAGGAGTGCTGGGGGTGTCGACCACTACTACTGCATTGCGTCCACTGCGACCGGTCGCGATGGAAGCGCTACACGGGGTCACGTCGTTTCGAGAGGCGCCGAAGGCATGCGCGGCGGGCGACGGCGATCCCTACCCTAGAACGGAACATGAACGGCCGCCGAACCGGATCCGGGCGCGATTACGACCACCACGGACGACCGCTCCTCGCAGCACCGTCCGACTAGGGCGTCCGAGCCCTTCGCGGCATCCCGAGATCACGGAGGACCGACAGCAGTCCCAGCCTGTTGACGCCGCATCCAGGGCGAGGTCATGAACCGGCCTGCACCGCGATGCCTCCGGAACGACCCGCCATTCAGTGCAGCTCGGCGTTCACCGGGACCACTTGGATCGCGAGCGCGGTGTGGCGCTTCGGGACCGTGAACCGAGCCGCCTCATCGAACGCGTGACCGCGACGGTAGGCCGTGAGCTGGAGGTTCACCCCGTCACGGCATTCGGTGTCCCATTCGCGCACCTCCGCGGCCACGCGCGCCGCGAGCGCCGCGCCGCTGGGGCCGTGGCCGCGCACGCCGATCTCGGTGCCGCTGCGGGTCCGGCGGCAGACCAGGTACGCGAAGTCCTCGCCCTCGACCACGGCCGGGTTCGCCCAGCGCATCAGCAGCCGCTGCAGGCCGTGGTCGCCGAACGGGGCGCTCATGCGCCCGTATCCGACGAACGCGCAGGCGAGCCAGAGCGACAACTGGGTGGCGTCCTCGTTCTGGTTGAGCTGCACGCCGGTCCACGCGGTCATCCCGCGGCCGTCGAGCGCGCCGCGCGCGCCGTCGGCCCCGACCTCGTGCTCGACGTGGAAGGTCATGATCCGGCCTTCGGAGAGCTCGACCGTCCGGCCTTCCTGGCTGCCGAGGCCGCGCATGGGCATGAAACCGCAGCTCACAATGGACCTGCTGCGCATCACGCCGTCGACGTGGTCGAACGCGACCGAGTGCTCGCAGCCGCGGATGCTCAGGGGCGCGACGAGTCGGCCGCCGTCCACCAGTTGGTCCCACCAGGCCGGAGGCAGGTCCCAGGTGCCGACGGTGGCGATGAGGCGGTCGTAGGGGGCGCCGTCGGCGCAGCCCAACTGGCCGTCGCCTTGGACGACCCGGACGCGTTCGCCGCCGACCTCGTCGAGGGCCTTACGGGCGCGCCGGACCGTGTCGGCGTCGATGTCGACAGTGGTCACCGAGCCTCGGGGGCCGACCATCGAGTCGAGCAGTGCGGCGTTGTAGCCGGTGCCCGCCCCGATTTCGAGCACGCGGTGGCCGGGGCGGACGTCGAGCTGTTCGAGCATCTCGGCGACGATCGAGGGCTGGGACGCGGAGCTGAGGGCTTCGCCGTCGCTGTCGCGCTTGGTGACGTACACGTCGTCGGCGTAGGCGATGTGCAGTGGGGCTTCGGGGACGAAGCGGTGGCGGGGCACGGCGAGCATCGCCGCCTCGACCGCCTCGGTTCGGATCACCCCGTTGGAGCGCAGGCTTCCCACGAGGCGGGTGCGCAGCAGACGCGCCTCGTCACCGGAAGTATCGGTGTGATCACCCACGCTTCCAAGCGTACGTCCGATGTGCCACGTGCGCCTCCTCCAATTCCAGCGAATGAATGAGTCGAGGATCTCGGAAATCGGTGAGCGGCTGCCGCCCTCGACCACCAGACAGGTGGTAGTGGTCGCCGTCCCTGATCCTCACTCCCGGGAAGCGGCCTCGGCGACCCTCGCAGGCCGTGAATGCGCTCAGCTGCCAGCATCCCGCGCAGGTACGACAAGAACCGCGACGCACCGCCGCATTGTCACCCGATCAGGCGTCTCAACGCGAGCCCGGCTCGGCACAGCGACGCCGGCGAGCCCGGACCGGCGCGGCGGGCACTGAGCGGGGCCGGGCCACTGCGAACGCACACGGCCATCGGTGGGAGCGGCCCGCCACCGTACCCGCTCCGGCCGTGCGGCATCCGGGGCGGCCGCCCGACCGCACGGAAACGGCGGCCGGGCTGCCGGCGCCGCGCACTCCCGCAAGTGCGATGGGCCGGTCGGCTGGCCGCCGTCGTGCTATCTCACCTCATCGCCCGCGAGCCCTGACGCGCGGCTCCCCCGCGAGTCGGACCCGCCATCGCCCCGGACGTCAACTCGACGCGACCCGCAATCCGAGCGCGACCATCACCCCGCCGGTGACGCCGTTGAGCCACGCGCGCACCCGCGGCCGCTCGAACACCCGCCGCACGAGACCGATCAACCCGGCCAGCAGGAAATAGCAGAGCGCGCTCACCGTCATCCCCACGGCCGCGAGCTCGCCGATCAACAGCCACTGCGAGCCGCCGTCGTCGATGAACTGCGGCATCAGGGCCGTGAAGAGCACGACCGCCTTGGGGTTGAGCAGGTTGCACAGCAGGCCGGACCGGAACGCCGCCCACGGGCTCATCTGCCGCCCGAGTCGGATCGCCGCCGCCGGCCGTCGGCGTTCCTTGATCGCCGTGCGGATCGAGCGCAACCCCACGTAGACGAGGTACGCGGCCCCCGCGACCTTCACGACCGTGAACGCCAGCGCCGAGGCCGCCAGCAGCGCCGCGAGACCGATCGAGGTCGCGACGACCCACACCGAGATGCCGAATCCGATTCCCGCCGCGGTCCACATGCCGCTCGCGCGGCCGGACATCACGGTGTTGCGCACGACCATCGCGAAATCGGGCCCCGGCACGATGGCGGCGACGAGGATCGCCAGCGCGAAGATCAGCAGCACGGTCATGAAGGCTCCCCGGTTCGGTGCGGACGCTCCGATGCTGCCACCGGATCAGGGGGAGCGCATCAGCACGATGACGGGGTTCGACGACGGGGTTCCGGCCTCGGTCGAGCGGGCTCGATGACCGGGTTCGACGAGCCGGGTCGGCGATCGGGTGCGGCGGTCACGCGCGACGGTCGACGGGGACCGCTGCGACGACCGGCTCGGGTCGGCTCAAGGCCGGATTCCCGCCGGGTTCGGCGGCCAGGCCCGGCCCGGCACCGGCACCGGGTCTCAGGCCGGATCCGCGAGGCGCCAGTACTGCTTCTTGTCCTTGTCGTGCACCACGACCCCGAGTTCGGACAGCTCCTCGGCCAGTTCACGCAGATCGCTCGCGTTCGACTTCTCGAGCGCCTGCTGGCGGGCCTTCAGCACCGGGTTCGCCCCCTTCGGCAGCCCCTCGGCCCCAGGCACCCAGCGGCGGAACTCCCCGGCGTACGGGTCGCCGTCCGGCAGCCACGTGTACCCGTACCTGCGCAGTGCGGCCGCGAGCCGCTCGCGGCTCAGGTCGAACTCGACCGAGGCGATCTCCTGGCGGCGGTGCCCCAGCACCACCATCCGCTTCTCCTCGACGAACACCGAGGCGACGTCGGCCCGGTCGATCTCGCGCTCGTAATCGCCGCGCTTGAGTCCGAGCCGGTCGCGTCCCACCGTGACCTTGAGCATCTCGTGGACCGCCCAGAGCGCCAGCAGGAACCCGACGAGCAGGCCGAGCCCGATCGCGACGATGAGCCGCACCGGCTCGGACAGCTCCGTGAACAGCTCGAACAGCCCCTGGAACGGGAACCACGAGAGCCCCACGATCCAGTCGACGATGAACGTCAGCCCCCATCCGATCGCGGCTCCCACGATCGGCAGGAGAAGGCACAGGGTCGGGCCGATCCATGCGGCATCGGCCACGACGACGCTGTCGGTGTCATGGGCGCGGTCGGTGGGCATCTGGCAGCCGCCTTTCCGTGGGAAGGTGAACGACCCTACTGTAATCACACCTCTTGAGCAGGCAAAACGCCGTACCTGAGTACTACTGCCAAAGGATGACCGCCACGGCCGCAAGCGATACGGAAGTCGGCTTCGACGAGCTCGGGTCATACCGAAGTCAGGCCATGAAGCGCCCGGCAGCGGCAACGAGCGGCCCCGTCAAGGCGTCACCGCCCGCGCGACGAGCCCGCGCTGCATGCGACCGAAACGCCTGCGAACCGCGTGCTTCCCGGCTACGATCCACACGATCCGATTCGGTCCCGCTGGATCCGATTCGATCTCATTCGAACCGGTACGCGGCCGATGACTCGCGCCGTGCGCGAGAAAGGTCGGACCCGACGTGAAGCACCGTCACTCCCGCCGCCTGATGGTCACCGCTGCGGTCACGGCCATCGCAGCGCTCACCATGGCCGTACCCACCGCGGCGGGCGCCGCACCGCTCACGCCTGCATCCGCCGCTACGGTCGCATCGTTCGCCGACGCCGAGGCGGGCGGCCACTATGTCGACATCGTCCTGACCCAGGGCAAAGGGAGCTGCAAGGCCGCCAACGTGCCCGTCACCGCGGCCCCGCCGGGCAGAGTCAAGATCGACGCCGACGACGTGGACCTGAACTGCTCGGGCAGCATCGACTTCTCCTTCACGCGGGACTCCACGTTCACCTTCGACGACGCGAAGGGCACCGCGACCGCCGACGTGGTCCGCATCGTCGGCCGCAAACACGGCGTCAGCTGCGGGTACGAGGCCACCCGAGTCGCGCTCGGCCGCGAAGGCGCCACCCGCCAGTACACCGGAGGGCCCTACACCGGCAAGAAGGCCCAAGGGTCCTTCCTGTGCCCGCGCACGGTCAAGCTCCACGCCGCGTCGTTCACGTTCCACCAGTGAGGGTCGGTCTCCGCCTGAACCGGCCGGCCCATCGGAAGTTCCGCTACCCGTCCGAGGTTCAAGCGTCGGGCCGCGGAGCGGCTTCGATCTGACCGAACCCGGCCGAACACCCGTCGACGGCGATCGCGACCGCGCCGATCATCTCGTCCATGTGCCCTGCTTCAGCGGGCGTTCGGCCCGTCACTTGACGACGCGGTAGTCGATGTGGGTGGCGTAGGGGGAACGGCGGACCGTGATCGGTTCCAGTTCCAGACGGGCGCCGAGCGCGCCGAACAACGGCACGCCGCCGTCGAGCGGCACCGGCGCCACATGCACCCGATCCCGTCGGCCAGACCGGCCTGCGCGACCTGCTGGACGACGTTCGCGCCGCCGCCGAGCCCGTGCTCGGGAGTGTCATCGGGGGCGGCGACGAGTCCGTCAAGCGACATCGAGATGTCGACCTTCACCGAGCCCGTGGGTCCTCCGTCGCATCGTGGAAGCGCGGTGCCTGCTGTGACGAGGCGAGGCCGAGGGATTCACCGGACCCGCCCCCTCACCGTCATCCTGCCTCTCTTCGGGCGGTGCGGGCGCGCGGCGATGTAGCCACTGGTGGCGCCGTTCGGAGTCCAAGGCGCGCAGTCGGTTCCCCGCTGGCTCCGGAAAAACCCGCGTGAGTGGCGCTCGCGGTCCTTAGACTGCGGTGATGGCGATTCGATGGACGACCGCGTTCTGGGACTTCCCCGCCGAGGGCTTCGAGGACGGCACGGCCTTCTGGCTCAAGGTGACCGACTCGACGCTCTCGCCCCGCAGGGGACCGGACCGCGAGTTCGCGACGCTGATGCCGAACGGCGGCGACCCCTGCCTGCGGGTGCAGCGCATCCAGGACGGCAAGGGCGGCAACCACGTCGATCTGCATGTGGACGACGTGGAGGCCGAGACCGAGCGGGCGCAGTCGCTCGGGGCGTCGCTGGTCCTCGCCGAGCCGGGCCTCACGGTCCTCACCTCCCCCGGCGGCTTCACGTTCTGCCTGGTCGACTACGACGGCGAGGCCGAGGTGCCGGCGCCGGTCCTGTGGCCGGGCGGCCAGCGCAGCAGGCCCGACCAGATCTGCATCGACGTCCCGCCGCAGGCCTTCGACTACGAGCTGGCGTTCTGGCGCTCGCTGACCGGCTGGCCGCAGTCGGGCTCGGACTGGCGAGAGTTCCGGCGGCTCCTGCCGCCGTCGGAACTCCCGTTGCACTTCCTCCTGCAGCGCTTGGACTCCACGGAGCGGGGCCAGAGCGCGAGGGCGCACGTCGACCTCTCGTGCTCGGATGTGGACGCCGAGGTCGAGCGGCACGTCGAGCTGGGTGCGGAGAAGGGCGGCCGCCACGCGCATTGGCAGGTCATGCGCGACCCGGCCGGACTGGTCTACTGCATCACCGACAAGGACCCGGACGGCCACTGGCGGAAGCTCGCCTAGGCGTCGGCCGCGGGGCGGCGCCGGGCGAACACGGGGAACATGGCCGCGGCGACGACCACGTGCATCATCAGGAGCGCGGCCTTCGTGCCGGGGGTGGCCTCGGCGAGCAGCGGCGGGAAGATCTCGAGCACGAACACGATGGTGGCGCCGGCAAGCCACATCACGGCGGCTTTCCGGGGTGCGAACCGGTCGAGCAGTGCCCTTGCGGCCCAACCGAGGCCGCTCGCGACGAGGGCCGCGATGACCGAGTTGGCCATGGTCACGGGCCCGATGCCCTGGCCGGGCATGGGGGCCTCCATCGCGGCGCCGGCCGCCGTCGCGACCGCGTGGACGATGGCGGTGCCCGCGGCCGCCGCGACGACCGCGATGAGCCGGGTCCGCCGGACCGGAGCGGCCTTCCGGGTCTGCGGTCGCGCCTTACTGTCGATATCGGACATTGCTTGCCTCCACTGCCTTGGGGTTCGTTTCGGGTGACTGCATCGACGGTAGGCCGGCGGGGGCGTTTCGCCCTTACGCGAGCGTCCCGGTTTCATACGCGATCGTGCTCGGCCGCTCCCGATACGCTCGGGGTGTGGATGTGCTCAGCGATGTGCTCGCCGTACTGCAGACCGGACGTCCTTTCGCGGGCCGGTTCAACCGGACGGGGCCCTGGTCGAACCACCACCGCAGCCACCCGGACGCCTTCGGCGTGCAGATCGTCCTGCGCGGCGGCGCGGTCGTGACGACCGAGGCCGGAACCACGTTCAAGCTCGACGAGGGCGACGTGCTGGTGCTGCCGCGCGGCAGCGCCCACACTGTCGCCGACTCGCCCGACGCGCCGCCCGGGCCGCCTTGCACTGCGGGCGATGAGCGCGCGGGAGTAGTCCTGCGTTCGGCCGAAGACCCTGACGCCACCCACGTCTCGCTGTGTCTCGCCTATGAGATGGCGCCGGGCCGCACCCATCCGATGCTCGCCGCGATCCCCGACTTCGTGCGCCTCCCCGCCGATGCGGCGGCCCGGCCCGAACTCGCCGGCGCGATCGCCATGCTCGACGGGGAGCTGCGCGCCGAGCGCAGCGGCGGCGACACGCTCGTGACCGCCCTGCTCGACGCCGTGCTGATGTACCTGCTGCGGGCGATGCTCGAAGGCCAGGCGCGGCACTGCGGGTTCGACGGTTGGGCGGCGGCGCTCGCGGACCGCTCCGTCGGGGCGGCACTGCAGGCCGTCCACGCCGAGCCGGAGCGGCAGTGGTCGGTGGCGTCGCTCGGCGAGGTCGCCGGACTCTCGCGTTCGGCGTTCTCGCGGCGGTTCACCGAGCTGGTGGGCCAGCCGCCGTTGGCGTACCTGACGTCGTGGCGGTTGACGCTGGCGGCGCGGCTGCTCGCGGACACGGACGCGCCGCTGGCGACGGTGGCGCGGCGGGTCGGGTACGCCTCGGAGTTCGCGTTCGCCGCCGCGTTCAAGCGCGACTTCGGCCAGCCGCCGGGCCGCTTCCGCAAGCGGACGCCCGCCTGCGAGGCCGCGCCCGAGGCCGTGTTCCGCCCCGAGCCGGCACGGGCCGCTTAGGCGTTCACGGCGCGCTTGCGGGCGGCGATCGCGATGACGAGCACCGGGATCAGCAGCAGGGCGCCGATCCAGAGGACGCCCGTGGGGGCGGTCGCGTCCACGACGTAGCCGCCCGCGAAGGAGCCCGCCGCGATCGACAGGTTGAACATGACCGTGTTCAGCGAGGTCGCGATCTCGACCTCGCCGGGCCGCACCGAGTTCATGTACCAGGTCTGCAGCGCCGGGGAGACCAGGCCGTAGCCGACGCCCCACAGCACGAGCACCGCGGTCGCCGAGAACAGGTCGCCGACCGCGAACGCCATGAGCGCCATGCCGAAGGCCATCGCCACGCCGAGCGCGGCGAGGGTCCCGCGCAGGCGCGTGCCGATGAGCGAGCCGGACGCGACCGTGGCGACGAGCGCGGCCGCGCCGAAGGCGAGCAGCAGGCCGCTGACCTGCCCGGCGGCGATGCCGTTCGCCTGGAGGATCGGGCTGATGAAGGTGTAGGCGATGAAGTGGCCGGTGACGATGAAGAACGTCAGGGCCAGGCCGATGCGCACGCCCTTGTTGTCGCGCACCATCCTCGGCAGCGACGCGAAGGAGACCGTCGTGTTCGACGGGAGCTTCGGCACGAGCACCGCGATCGCGGCCATCGCGACGACGGCGAGCCCGGCGAGGGCCCACATGGCGGCGCGCCAGCCGAAGTGGTCGCCGATGAGCGTCCCGGCCGGGACGCCGAGGACGGTGGCCGCGCCGATGCCGCCGTAGATCGCGGCGGTCGCGCGCGGCACGTCCCGCTCGGGGACCAGGCGCAGCGCGATGCCGCCCGCGACGGCCCAGAACGCGCCGATCGAGAGACCCACGAGCACGCGTGCGGCCAGGAGCAGTGCGAACCCGGGGGCGAGCGCGGCGCCGACGTTCGCACCGGCGACGAGCACCGCGAGGCCGATGAGCACGAGGCGGCGGTCGACCTTCCGGGTGAAGACCACGGCCAGCGGGGCGGAGAGGGCGGCCACGAGGCCGGGGACGGTCACCATGAGGCCGGCGGTGCCGGCGCTGACGCCCAGCTCGGAGCCGATCGGTGTGAGCAGGCCCACCGGGAGGACCTCGGAGGTCATGACGACGAAGACGCCGAGCGCGACGGCGGCGACGGCGAGCCACTGCTTGCGCGTGGCGCGCTCGGTCGCGGCGGGGGGGCGCGGGGAGGGGACGGGACGGTCGAGGGTGGTCACTGCGGCGGTGCTCCAAGCGGTCGGTTCTCGGCTAAGAGGCCCATCGGGCCTAATTCGCCGGAACCGGTCCACCACTCGGTCCGCGCGTCGGTGACACGGGCTCAGCGTGCACAGGGGCTCCATGCCTCGATGAGGCGCTCGGCCGAGGAGCGGGAAGCTCCCCTTGGCGGTGTACGCGCGTCTGCCCTGACCGGAAGCACGGGGCCTCCGGGGCGTCGCCTTGACGCCAACGATACCAGCGCCCGCGGCCTGTTCGAAACCTCGAACGCCTGTCGCCTCGACGACCATGCGGGACGGCCCCTGAGGCGTCGCCGCCCGGTTGCACGCCCATGACAGACTCGTGCTGCGTCGCACGCAACAAGCGTGCGTTCACGAAAGGATTGGCGAGCGGATGTCAGCAGAAGGCGGCACCAAGGCGATCGTCGCGGCCCTCTTGGCCAACACGGGTATCGCGATCAGCAAGTTCATCGCGGCGGGGATCACGGGTTCGGCCTCGATGCTGGCCGAGGGCGTCCACTCGGTCGCCGACGCGTCCAACCAGGTCCTGCTGCTCCTCGGCGGCAGGGCCTCCCGGAAGGCCGCGAGCCCGGCCCACCCGTTCGGCTACGGGCGCGAACGCTACATCTACGCGTTCATCGTCGCGATCGTGCTGTTCTCCATCGGCGGCGTGTACGCCCTCTACGAGGGCTACCACAAGCTGACCGATCACGGGCACGGGCTGGAGGCGCCGCTGGTGGCCGTCGTCGTGCTGGTCGTGGCCATCGTTCTCGAGATCTTCTCCCTGCGCACCGCGGTCAAGGAGTCGAACGCCGTCCGCGGCGAGCAGACCTGGGTGCAGTTCATCAAGGGCTCCCGCTCCCCCGAGCTGCCGGTGATCCTCCTGGAGGACATCGGCGCGCTCGTCGGCCTCATCCTCGCGCTCTTCGGCGTGGGCCTCTCGTGGATCACCGGGAACGTCGTCTTCGACGCCCTCGGCACCCTCAGCATCGGCGTGCTGCTCGTGCTCATCGCCATCGTGCTGGCCATCGAGATCCGCTCGATGCTCATCGGCGAGTCCGCGACCCTGAAGGACATCGAGAACATCAAGGACGCGATCAAGCAGGACGGCGCGAGCCAGCTCATCCACCTCAAGACCCTGCACGTGGGCCCCGAGGAGCTGCTCGTGGCCGCGAAGGTCGGCATCGCCCACTCCGTCACCGGTGAAGAGGTCGCCGCCCAGATCGACGCGGCCGAGGCGCGCATCCGCGCCGCCGTGCCGAAGGCGAAGATCATCTACATCGAGCCGGACATCCCGCGCGTCGACGCTTAAGGTCGACCCATGGCGAAACTGGTGCTGGACCTGCACGACATCTACAACAAGGGCGGCCTCATCGAGAAGGCCCTGCGGGACGTGATCGACGAGGCGGTCGCGAAGAAGATCGACCTCGTGGAGATCATCCCCGGCAAGGGCTCGGGCCAGCTCAAGAAGAAGGTGCTCAGGTTCCTCGACCAGAAGGAGGTCAAGGCCCTGTACCACCGGGTGGACAAGGACTCGAAGAACTTCGGGCGGCTGTTCGTGCATTTCCAGCACAAGGACAAGCGGAAGAAGCGGTAGACGGCGGGAACGGCGGCGCCTCCCCAGTGGGCGCCGCCGTTCCCGCGCCCCCTAATCGATCAGCATCCGCTCGCGCTCGCCCGCCTCCGGGGCGCCGAGCAGTTCGAGCAGCCGCAGCACCGGAACCCGGTAGCTGTGGCCGATCCGAAGGACCTGGACGGGGAACTGTCCGTCCTTCGCGAGCCGGTAGGCGACCGTCCGGCCGATCCCCAGGATCTGCGCGGCCGTCTCGACATTCGTCATCACCCCGAGCGACTTGACGCGCTCGACCGTCCAGATATCGTCGATGACGACACTCGAAGGCCCCACCTTCGCATTCGGTGTCATGTTCGTCCTCTCCGGCGTGCCGAGCCGACACGGGGTGCATCGGCCGGGTGACGCCTAGGACCAGTCGACCCCACCCGGCACCGCCAAGTCCAGAGCGCCGCGCCGAATTTCACTCTTACGCGTGGTATGCAAGCGCTCACCCGTCCATGATCATTTTGGGCGCGAAGGGGTTTCATCACTGGGGCCGTCTCATACCGGCCCCGCGCCGCTCCAGTGACCGGTCGGGGTGCGCCGCGGAAGAGCATAGGTTAGCCTTGCCTATATGCCAGATGACGCCGGCTTGAACGGCCGCGCCCTCCGATGCGCCTACTTCGGCGAAACCGTCGTCCACGACGCCGACATCGCCCTCCGCGGCGGCGAGGTCACCGCGCTCCTAGGACCCAACGGGTCCGGCAAGTCGACCCTCCTGCGCTCCCTCGCCCGCCTCCACAAGCCCGAGCAGGGCAGCATCGACTTCCCCGACGGCGCCGACGCGGCCGCTTTGAGCCCCAAGGACTTCGCCCGTCGCGTCTCGCTCCTGGCGCAGTCCCGGCCCACGCCGGGCGGCATCCGCGTCATCGACGTCGTCGGCTACGGCCGCCACCCCCACCGCGGGCGCTGGCGCCAAGGCGACGAGGAGGGCCCCGCCAAGATCGAACGCGCCATGGCCATCTGCGGCGTCGCCCACATGGCGAGCCGCGGCATCGAGGCCCTCTCCGGCGGCGAGCGCCAGCGCGTCTGGCTCGCCTCCTGCCTCGCCCAGGACACCGGCGTGCTCCTCCTCGACGAGCCCACCACCTACCTGGACCTGCGCTACCAGGTCGAGATCCTCGACCTCATCCGCGACCTCGCCGACGACCACGGCACCGCCGTCGGCGTCGTCCTCCACGACCTCGACCAGGCCGCCGCGGTCGCCGACCGCGCCGTCCTGCTCCAGGAAGGCCGCGTCAAGGCCTCCGGCACCCCGGGCGAGGTGCTCACCGCCGAGAACCTCACCGCCGCTTACGGCATCGACATCCGCGTCGACACCGACCCCGCCACCGGCCTGCTCACGGCCCGACCCATCGGCCGACACAGCCGCCGGTTCGCGAGCACCGCCACCGACTGAACGAAGGAACTCGATGCGCCTCCCCGATCTCAAGCGATCCGCCGTGCCCGCGGCCGTCGCCGCCGCCCTCCTCGCCGCCACCGCGTGCGGCACCACCGAGAACGGCGCGGACGACGCCGGGACGAACGCCGACGCCGGCCCGGTCTCGGTCACCGACTTCCTCGGCCGCACCGTCGAACTCGACGCGCCCGCCGAGAAGGTCGTCACGCTCGAATGGGCCGAGACCGAGATCGCCGCGAGCCTCGGCGTCATGCCCGTCGGCGTCGCCGACATCGAGGGCTACCGGACCTGGGTCGGCGGCACCGTCCCGCTCGACGACACCGTCACCGACGTCGGCACCCGCCAGGAGCCCTCCGTCGACACCATCGCCGGGCTCGACGCCGACCTCGTGATCATGGAGGCCGACGACCAGGAGCTCATCGCCAACATCGAGGAGTTCGTGCCGGTCCTGGTCGTCGAGGGCTCCAACGAGACCGACAACCTCGACCGCATGAAGCGCGACGTCGACATGATCGCCGAGCTCACCGGCGCCACCGCCGAAGCCGAGACCCTCTGGGCCGACTTCGAGGCCAAGGTCCAGGAGACCGCCGACGCGATCGAGGCCGCCGGCACCGGCGGCGTCCCCTACCTCTTCGCGGACGGCTGGATGGAAGGCGACGCGGTCGCCGTGCGGCCCTTCGGCGCCGGCTCCCTCGTCGGCTCCCTCGGCACCGCCGCGGGCCTGGAGAACGCCTGGACCGGCGAGACCGACGGCATGTGGGGCCTGGGCACCACCGACCTCGAAGGCCTGGCCCAGTACACCGACGCCGACATGAAGTTCATCCACAACAACGCCGACGGCGGCGACATCTTCACCGAAGGCGTGGCCGGCAACGCCATCTGGGAGAACCTCCAGTTCGTGAAGAACGGTGAGGTCCATGAACTACCCCACGGCGTCTGGACCTTCGGCGGCCCCAAGTCCTCCGAGGCGCTCCTCGACTACTTCGCCGAGGTCTACGCCAGTTGAGCACCCTGAGTTCGCCGGCGCGACCGGAGGCCCCCGCCCCGAAGGCCCCGCGCCTCCTTCCCGCGGCGGCGGTCTTCACCGTCACCGTCGGGGCCCTGGTCGCGCTGGCGGCGCTCCACCTCACCCAGGGCACCTCCGCGGTCGACGCCGGCGACCTGCTGCGGCTGGTCACCGGCAACGCCGACGCGGGCGTGTGGCACGTCCTCGAAGGCTCGCGGCTGCCGCGGCTCACCGGCGCGCTGCTCGTCGGCATCGCCCTCGGCGCCTCCGGCGTGCTCCTCCAGTCGATCGCGCGCAACCCGCTCGCCAGCCCCGACACGCTCGCCGTCAACGCCGGGGCGTACCTCGCGGTGACCGCCGTCGCGGCCTTCGGGATCACGCTGCCGTTCCTGTCGGGGATCGGCGTCGCGTTCACGGGCGCGCTCCTGACCGCGGGACTCGTGCTCGCCCTGTCGGCGGGCGGCGGCGAATCGGCCACGACCCGGCTCATCCTCGCCGGATCGGCGACCGCGATGGCCGCGAACGCCCTCGTGTCGCTGCTGCTCCTGCTCTTCCAGGAGGAGACGACGGGCCTGTTCGCGTGGGGCTCGGGCAGCCTCAACCTGGCCGGGTTCGACACCTCCGCGCAGGCCGCCCCGCTCGTCCTGCTCGCGCTCGCCGCGGCCATGCTCATCGGCTCGCGCCTCGACCTGCTGCGCCTGGGCGACGACACCGCCTCCAGCCTCGGCGTCCACGTCCGCCGCACCCGCCTCGTCGCCGTCCTCTGCTCGCTCCTGCTCGCCGCGTGCGCGGTCACGGTGGCCGGGCCGATCGGCTTCGTGGGCCTCGCGGCGCCCGTGATCGCCCGCCAGATCGCACGGCGGATCCCCGTCCTCCTCGCGCACCGGATCCTGATCCCGTTCGCCGCGCTGTGCGGCGCCCTCGTCATCGTCGGCGCCGACCTCGCCGTCCGCGCGATCCTCGGCGCCGACAAGAGCATCGAGATCCCCGTGGGCGTCACGACCACGCTCCTCGGCGCGGGCGTCATGGTCTGGCTCGCGCGCTCGATGACCAGCGCCGGATCGGAGGACCGCCCCGCGATCCTCCACGGCGCGGCAGGCCGCGGCCGGACCGCGTACCTCCTCATCGTCGGCGGCCTCACGGCCGCCTCGTTCGCGGCGCTGATCGCCGGGATGCTCTCCGGGGACACCATGCTCCTCGGCGGCGACCTCGTGAACTGGCTCGCGGGCAGGACCGGCGCCGGGTACACGTGGATCATCGACCAGCGCTACCCGCGCGTCCTCGCCGCGATCCTCGCCGGAGCCGCCCTCGCGTGCGCGGGCACGGTGACGCAGGGGATCCTCCGCAACCCGCTCGCCGAACCGGGCCTCCTCGGCGTCACCGCCGGGGCCGGCGTCGCCGCGGTCACCCTCATCACCTGGCTGCCGGACGCGGGCGCCTGGCCGATCACCGGCGCCGCCGCCGTCGGCGGCCTGGGCGCGTTCGCGCTCGTCTACGCCCTCGCCTGGCGCGGTGGCCTCGACACCTCGCGCCTCGTCCTCATCGGCATCGGCGTGTGGTCGATCGGGATGGCCGCGATCACCCTGATCATCCTCGCGTCGGACCCGTGGAACACGCCGAAGGCGATGACGTGGCTGTCCGGCACGACCTACGGCAGGACCGCCGAGCGCCTGATCCCGCTCGCGGCCGCCATGGCCGTCGTGCTGCCGCTGATCGTCGCCCACCGCAAGGAGATCGACCTCCTCTCGCTCGACGACGACACCCCGAGGGTCCTGGGCGTCCGCCTGGAGCGCACGCGCCTGCTCCTGCTGGGCGCGGCCGCCGTGCTCACCGCCGCCGCCGTGGCGGTCGTGGGCGTGATCGGCTTCGTCGGGCTCGTCGCCCCGCACCTCGCCAGGGGCCTCGTCGGCAGCCGCCACGCGCGCGTGCTGCCGGTGTCGATCCTCCTCGGCGTGCTCCTGGTGAGCCTCGCGGACACCGTGGGCCGCACCGTGATCGCGCCCGCGCAGATCCCCGCCGGCCTCGTGTGCGCGCTCATCGGCACGCCGTACTTCATCTGGCTGCTGTGGAGGACCCGCGTCAGAACGTGAGCATTTGAGGGACCGGTCGATCGGGATTCACCCACGATTCACCGCGAAGGCCGACCATCGAATCGACGACCACACCGATTCGAGGAGACCCCCTTGCTCAAGGAACTGGCCAGCGTGACCGCGCTGGGAGCGGCCGCCGTGCTCGCCGTGTCGACCGCCGCCCAGGCGGACCACCACGACGACGAACCGGTGACCGCGCAGCTGGAGACCCCGGCCCTGTGGGACGAGGACGACGCCGACGCCGACGACCCCGCCATCTGGATCCACCCCGAGGACCCCGACGAGAGCCTCGTCATCGCCACGGCGAAAGAGGCCGGGATCTACGTCTACGACCTCGACGGCGAAGAGGTGCAGCACATCGAACCGCGACCCGCGCCGTCCGAAGAGGATAAACCCGGTCGGTACAACAACGTCGACATCGTGCACGGCTTCGAACTCGACGGCGAGCGGGTCGACCTCGCGGTGGCCTCCGACCGCGGCATGGACACGCTGGGCGTCTTCGCGATCGAGGACGGCGAGCTGGAAGACGTCACCGATCCCGAAGGAACGCCGATCTTCTCCGAGTCCCAGGAGGCGATCAACGAGGCCCACACCGCGTACGGGCTGACGACCTGGACCGACCGGACCGGCGCGTACGCGCTCGTCAGCCGCAACGCCGAAACCGAAGTGGCGCTGCTGAAACTGGTGGCCGTCGGCGAGGACCACGTCGGCTGGGAGCTCGTGCGGACCCTCGCGCTGCCCGCCGAGTTCGCGATGCCGGACGGCTCGACGTGGGCCCCGTGCGACGACCCGGGCGAGTACGCGCAGGTCGAGGGCATGGTGGTCGACCGGACCCGCGGCGTGGCCTACCTCGGGCAGGAGCTCGTCGGGATCTGGAAGGTGAACGCGGACCTCACGGGCGAACCGCAGCTGGTGGACACCGCGATCGAGTTCGGTGTGCCGGGCGAGTACGACGCCGAGACCGACGAGTGCGAGTACGGCCCGAACCCCGGGTACGGCGGTTCGGTGCTGCGCACGGACATCGAGGGCCTGACGATCTACCGCACCGGCCGCGGCAAGGGCTACCTGCTGGCCTCGAGCCAGGGCGACGACACGTTCGCGGTCTATCGGATCGAAGGCGGCAACAAGTACCTCGGATCGTTCGCGATCGGGGACGGCGAGGTCGACTCGACCCAGCACAGCGACGGCGCCGATGTCGTGAACGTCGACCTCCCCGGCTTCGAGGGCGGCCTCCTGGTCGTGCAGGACGGCGACAACACCCCGGAGGGCGACGACGAGTCGAGCACGAACTTCAAGTTCGTGGCGTGGGAGGACGTCGTGGAGCACACCGACTTCGGCCTGAAGACGGCCCGCGGCCGCCACTGACCGCCGCTGACCGCGCCGCCGAGCACCCCAGGACTCGGCGGCGCTCGGCGGGGACGGGAGCCGGCGCCCCTCACGAGGCGCTCGTGCCGCTCACCGCGGCTTGCGGGCGACGATGAGGTCGCGGTTGATGGCCTGGTCGACCCGGTGCTCGAAGTCGTGGAACGGCTCGGAGTCGCAGACCGCGAGCCCCGCCGCCTCCAGCATCGCGGCCAGCGCCGCCCGCTCGGTCACGTGGGTGTTCCAGGAGACGCCGATCGCGCCGCCCGGGCGCAGCAGTTCCGTCCAGACCGGGATCGACGCCTCCAGCAGCTCGGTGGGCCGTCGCGTCAGGGCCCGGGAGTCCTTCACCGCCGCGTGCTGCACGCCGTACGGCGCGTCCGTCACGATCAGATCGAACGCGCGCTTCTTGAAGACCTCGCCGCTGCGCAGCGTGTCCGTGTTGACGATCTCGAGGACCTGCAGGTCCCCGTCGCGATACCGCTCCTTCGTCGCCGCGAACTCGACCCGCGTGCGCTGGCCCAGCGCTCGGCCGTCGCGCTTCACGCGGCTGGACACCGCCGAGTGCTTGAGGCGCTTGTCCTTCAGCCAGCGCGGCACGAAACCGCTGTAGGCCTCGAAGTCGCGCTTGTCGACCTCGACGCCGAAGCCGTCCCAGCCGTACATCGCGGCCTGGTTCAGCGTCGTCCCCCGTCCGCACATCGGGTCGAAGACCTTGACGCCGCCGCCGAGGATCCGGTCCGGTGGCAGGGCGACCGCGGCGGTGACGTTGAGCAGGAGTTTCGTGAACTGCTCGTTGGTCTTGCCGACGTACTTGAGGATCGAGACCAGGTCGTCGTCGTAGCGGTCGAGCCGCTCGACCGCGAGCGGCTCCAGCAGCCGGTCGCGCACCGCGAACAGCGCGTACAGCGAGGACAGGTTGGCGAGCAGCCGCAGGTCCCGGTCCGTGAGCGTGTCCGAGCGGAACACGAGGTAGGGGACGCCGCCGAGGGCGGTCTCCTCGACGTCCTCGATCACGCCGTCGAGGGCGTGCTCGCTGAAGACCCGGATCTCGTTCGCCGCCATCCTGGCGGCGGTGCGCGCGTACACGCGGTTGGCGGAGGGCGATATCAGCATCGCGTACT
Source organism: Glycomyces sp. TRM65418 (assembly GCF_019710475.1). Taxonomy (GTDB): domain Bacteria; phylum Actinomycetota; class Actinomycetes; order Mycobacteriales; family Micromonosporaceae; genus Glycomyces. The sequence continues at coordinate 49,513 of NZ_JAJFAX010000015.1, forward strand.
GCTGCATGAACTTGTGAACCTTGCACTGCTGGGCGGACACGGAGAAGGCCCCGGCCTGCAGGCCGGGGCCTTGATGAGCGCGACCTTAGCAAGGACGCGGGCGGACGCGGAACCGGGCGGCGGTCACTCCCCGGATGGAGCGGGGAAGGTCACGCCGTTGGCGATCGGCGAGCCGAAGTTCGGCGTGCCGTCCGCATTGAACGTGAACTTCTGCACCCGTGTCTGCCGTGTATCGCCGCAGCCCTGGCCGGCCGAGGTGTTGCCGTGGTAGACCAGCCAGTGCTCGGTGCCGTCCGGCGAGGTGAAGAACCCGTTGTGCGCCGGGCCGTAGACGCCGTTGGCCTGCTGGAACACCGGCGTGGACTTCTTGGTCCACGACGAGGCCGAGAGCGGGTTCGAGCCGGTCAGTTCGAGCAGCCCCAGCTTGTAGTCCGGGGTGTTGCACGAGGAGGCCGAGAAGGTCACGAACGTGCGCCCGTTGTGCTGGAGCACGGCCGGGGCCTCGTTCACCCGCGCGCCCACGGTCTCCCAGCTATGGCTGGGCCGCGAGATGGTGGCGTGCGAGCCGGTCACCGTCCACGGGTTCGACATGGCCGCGATCCGGATCGACTGGTCCGCGCCGACCCATTCGCTCCACATCAGATAGAGGCCGCCGTTGACCTCCAGGTAGGTGCCGTCGATGTTCCACTGGTTCGGCAGCGGCGTGCCCATGAACTCGTACGGCCCCATCGGGGTCCCGCTCGTCGAGCGCAGCACGTGGAGCTTCTGCCCGTCGAGGTTGGTCTGCGAGTTCCCGGAGGTGTACATCAGGTACCAGGTGCCGTTGATGCGGTGGAACTCCGGCGCCCAGTGCGAGCAGCAGCGGCTCGGGGTGTTCGCGTCGTTCCAGACCACCGTGTCGCTCGCGGTCTTCAGCCCCGCCAGGGTGGTGGCGCGGCGCATGATGACCGTGGAGCTCCAGGTGGTCGTGGACATGTAGTAGTAGCCGTCCCAGTATTCGATCCAGGGGTCGGCGCCGTTGTTGCGGATCGGGTTGGACAGGGTGTTCTGTGAGCCGCCGCCGACGGCGTTGAGCCGCCACTTCTGGGCGTCCGAGCCGCTGTAGGTGTACTGCGAGATGCGGCTGCCCGCGGTCGTCGACCATTCCCACAGGTCGAGGGCCTTGCCGGAGAAGCGGTTGACGAAGCTGTGGGTGCCGTCCGAGTGCTCCCGGACGGACCACTGCTGGTTGGTGCCGCCGACGTCGGTCCACTGCGCGATGGTGGCGCCGTCCTCGGCGTTCCATTCGTAGACGTCGAGGACCATGTCGGAGTGCCGGGCCTGGATGCGGTAGTAGCCGCCGCCGGAGTCGATGAACCGGAACTGCTGATTCGTCGCGTCGGTGCGGTTCCATTGGGTGAGTTCGGTTCCGGCGGCCGTCGACGCGTTCTTGACGTCGAGGGCGAGGCCGGAGTGGGCGCTGGTGATGACGTACCAGGTGCCCGGGGTGACGGCGGCCTGCGCCGGGGCCTGCGAGGCGGCGACGAGGCCGAAGGCGGTCAGTGCGGCGGTGAGGACGAGCACTATGAGCATTCGTGCGCGTCTGAAGACGGGTTGCAGCATGGTGTTGCTCCAAAGGGTTGCCGGGTGGAGGCGAGGGGGCGGGGCGTCCCGGCCGGGACGCCCCGCGGTCGGGGTCAGTTCCCGTCCAGGACGGGCCAGCCCGCCGAGTTCCATTGGATCTGTTCGATGTCGAGCGCGAAGCCGTCGTTCCTGTTGTACGCGTGGTAGGCGATGAATCCCCTGTGGATGTCCTGGCCGCCCGCGGCGACGTTGGTGCCGTAGGCGCTGAGGACGACGGTGCCGCCGCCGTTGCGCATGTCGACGCCGGAGGCGTCGACGAACGGACCGGTCGGCGAGGTGGAGCGGCCGACGGTGATCTTGTAGGTCGAGTCCGCCCCGGCGCAGCAGGTGCCGATCGAGGTGAACAGGTAGTAGTAGCCGTCGCGCTGCATCATCGTGGGGCCTTCGATGCCGCCGCCCTTGGTGGCGAGGCGGATCGGGGTGGCGCCGGCCTTGGGTTTGCCGGAGGGCCAGTCGAGTTCGACGATGTGGATGCCCTGCTGCCAGGAGCCGAAGACCATCCAGCGCTTGCCGGAGGCGTCGACGATGATGTCCGGGTCGATCGCGTTGTAGGCGTTGCCGTTGTAGGACTGGATGACGACGCCGCGGTCGGTCCAGCCGAAGCCGGGTGCGGACGGGTCGAGGGTCGGACTGGTGGCCACGCCGATCGCCGAGCGCTGGGCGCCGAAGGTCGAGGCCGAGTAGTACACGTAGTAGAGGCCCTGGGCGGCGTCGTAGTGGATCTCGGGCGCCCACAGGTTCTCCACGCCCGGGATCTGCTGCCGGGTCCATGCGGGCTTGGTGCTCCACATGTAGCCGACGTTCTGCCAGGTCCGGCCGCCGTTGGTGGAGCGGAGGATCGGGATGTTGCCGTCACTGAAGCGGATGTCTCCGGTGGCGTAGACGAACCACGGCTGGCCGGCGCATCCGGCCCACAGCGAGGGGTCGTGGGCGCCGAGGGAGCCGCCGAGACTCGGGGGCTGGGTGGGGCCGCCGGCGCAGTCGTTCGGCTGGGGCTGCTGGTTGCCGCCGCCGACGACGCTGAGGCTCCATTGCTGGTTGGCGGCGTTGGTGACGGTGTACTGGGAGATGCGCCCGCCGGCGGCGGTCGACCATTCCCAGACGTCGAGTCCCTTGCCGGAGAGGCGGTTCACGAAGGTGGCGTAGCCGCCGGATTCGGTGACGCGCCACTGCTGGTCGGTGGCGTTGGCGTCGGTCTCCTGGACGACGTTGGCGCCGTCGGCGGTGTTCTGGTTCTGCAGGCCGAGGACTTTGCCGCTGTGCCGGGATTGAATGCGGTAGTAGCCCCCTCCCGCGTCGATGAAGCGGAACTGCTGGTTGGTGGCGTCGGTCCGGTTCCACTGGACGAGGCCGGCGTTGTCGGCGGTGGAGGCGCCGTCGATGTCGAGGACGAGGCCGGAGTGGCGGCTGGTGAGGACGTAGTTCGCGGTGGTGTCGACGGCGGCGGAGGCGGACGGCGTCAGGAAGGCCAGGCCCGCGGCCGCGATGGCGGCGGCCGCGAGCCCGGCGAACCAGGATCGGCGTCGGCGCCGCACTGGGGGAGTGCTCATGTGGGTACCTATCTCTCAAAGTGAGGGATCGAGAAGTCTCGATGTTACCGGACACATGGATCGATACACAAGACACCGCGCAACAAAAGCGGGAGACGGCATCGCCGTCTCCCGCTCCCCCGCTGTCGCCCGCTAGGCGTAGAAGTCCGGCCGTTCGCCCAGGTCGATCGGTACGGGCGCGCCCGTGTGCAGCGACTGGACGGCCGCGTCGGTGACCACTGTGGCGGCGTAGCCGTCCCAGGAATTCGGGCCGGTCGGTTCCCGCCCGGCCGCCACGCGGTCGGCCCACTCCTGGAGCTCCACGTCGAAGGCCTCGGTGAAGCGGTCGCCGAACTCCTGCAGCACAGGGAAACTCGCCTGGCCCGCGTGCCGCACGAGCGGCGCGGCCGGATCGGGCAGGCGCACCGCGCCGTCCTCCCCTACGATCTCGCACTGGATGTCGTAGCCGTACTGGCAGTTCACGAACACCTCGACGTCCACGCGCGCGCCGGAAGCGGTCTCGAACAGGAAGATCTGCGGGTCCTGGAGGTGCTCGAACCGCTTCGGGGTCTTGCGCGGCAGCACCGTCTGCACCGACGTGAACTCCTCGCCGAGCAGCCAGCGCAGCGCGTCCACCTCGTGCACCGCGGTGTCCTTGGCGGCCATCTCGGTCGTGTAGGACTCGCGCACGGTCGGGTTGCGGTGCACGCAGTGGGCCATGAGCGGCTCGCCGATCGCATCGGAGTCGAGGACCCGCTTCATCTGCCGGTAGCCGGCGTCGTAGCGGCGCATGAAGCCGACCTGGACGAGGCGGCGCCCGAAGGCCTGCTCGGCCTCCATGATCCGCCGCCCGTCGGCGGCGTCGGTCGTGAGCGGCTTCTCGCAGAACACCGGCTTGCCCGCCTCGATGCAGGCGAGCACCTGCTCGGCGTGCACCGGTCCCCACGAGGTGATGACGACCGCCTCGACCTCCGGGTCCGCGACCAGCTTCTCGGCCGAGTCGACCACCCTCGCCCCGACCTGCGACGCGACCGAGGCGGCCAGCTCCGGGTCGATGTCGGAGACGGCGACCACGGTGGTCCCGGAGACCAGCTCGGTCAGTCGCCGGACGTGCTGCTCGCCGATCCAGCCGGTGCCGATCACGCCGATGCGGATGCTCATGGGCTGCTTCCCTTCTTGCGGTTCGGGACGGTTGCGGCGTCAGGCCCGCTGGTGGCGGGCGCCGAGGCCGCAGCCGTTCAGGTACTGCCGGGTGCGGACGGCGATCGGGTAGGGCGCGTCCGGTTCGCACGGGTAGAGGTCCTGCTCGACGATGACGAACAGTTCGGCGTCGAGCTTCGCGAGCTCGGTGACGATGTCGGCCGGGTTCGGCACCCCGGCGGGCGGCTCGACGCAGACGCCGCGCTTGACGGCCTCGCCGAAGCCGAGGCCCTCGTCGCGGACCTGCCGGAGGATCGCCGGGTCCATCTGCTTGATGTGGACGTAGCCGATGCGCTCGGCGTAGCGGCGGATCAGGTCGACGTTGTCGCCGCCGCCGTAGGCGACGTGCCCGGTGTCGAGGCACAGGGACACGTAGTCGCCGTCGGTGCCGTCGAGGAAGGTCTCGATCTGCGGCTGGGTCATGATCTGGCAGTCCGCGTGCGGGTGCAGCGCGATCGTGACGCCGTACTCCTCGGACATCTGCCTGCCGATGCGGTTCGCCGCGGCGTGGACGGTCCGCCACTGCTCGGCGTCCCATTCGGTGACGTCGTTGATCGCGTCGGTCTTCTCGTCGCGGAACAGCGGCGGGATGAACACGACGTGCTTCGCGCCCTGCGAGGCCGTCAACGCGGCCACTTTGGAGACGATGGCGATCGTCTCCTCGAACTTCGCGGGGGTGTGGAGGTCGCCGAAGACGGTGCCGCCGGAGACTCGCAGGCCGCGTGCGCCGACCTCGTCGGCGAGGACGTCGGGGTCGGTGGGCAGGTAGCCGTAGGGCCCGAGTTCGAGCCACTCGTAGCCCGCGCCGGCCAGCTCGTCCAGGAACCGGTCGTACGGGAGCTGGCGGTCGTCCTCGGGGAACCACACGCCCCACGAGTCGGGGGCCGAGCCGAGCCGGAGGTTCGGCGCCGGCGTCGTCGCTCTCGGCGAAGCCGGCGAGCCATGCATTGACATTGACGGTCTCCTTCGCGGTGGCGGTCAGCTGGAGGTCGGGAAGTTGAGCTGGGCGGCCTGCGACTCGGTGTGCCTGGGCCAGCGCGAGGTCACCACTTTCGCGCGGGTGTAGAAGCGGACGCCTTCGTGGCCGTGGATGTGGCTGGAGCCGAAGAGGGAGTCCTTCCAGCCGCCGAACGAGTAGTGGGCGGTGGGCACCGGGATCGGGACGTTGACGCCGATCATGCCGACGTGGACGCCGCGCTCGAAGGTGCGCACCGCGCCGCCGTCGAAGGTGAAGACGGCGGTGCCGTTGCCGTACGGGTTGGCGTTGATCAGGTCGAGGGCCGCTTCGAGGGTCGGGACGCGGACGACGGCGAGGACGGGCCCGAAGACCTCGTCTTTGTAGACGTCCATGTCGGGGGTGACGTGGTCGAGGACGGTGGGGCCGACGAAGAAGCCGCCGGGGCGGCCCTCGACGCGGAGGCCGCGGCCGTCGACGACGGGTTCGGCGCCTTGGGCGACGCCGGAGGCGACGGCGGCCTCGACGCGGTCGCAGGCGGCCCGGGTGACGACCGGGCCCATCTCGGCTTCGGGGTCGTCCCCGGGACCGACGACGACGGCCTCGGCCTTCGCCTTGAGGAGGTCCACGAGGCCGTCGGCGGCGTCCCCGACGGCGACGGCGACCGAGACGGCCATGCAGCGCTGCCCGGCGGAGCCGAACGCGGCGGCGGTGAGCTGGGCGGCGGCCCAGTCGAGGTTCGCGTCCGGCATGACGACGGCGTGGTTCTTCGCGCCGCCGAGGGCCTGGACCCGCTTGCCGCTCCGGAGGGCGCGTTCGTGGATGTACTTGGCGATCGGGGTGGAGCCGACGAAGGAGACGGCGGCGACGTCCTCGTGGTCGAGCAGGGCGTCGACGGCGGTCTTGTCGCCGTTGACGACGTTGAACACGCCGTCGGGCAGGCCGGCGTCGGCGTAGAGCCGCGCGATGAGCAGGCTCGCGGAGGGGTCGCGCTCGCTGGGTTTGAGGACGAAGGTGTTCCCGGTGGCGATCGCGATGGGGTGCATCCACATGGGGACCATGACCGGGAAGTTGAACGGGGTGATTCCGGCGCAGACGCCGAGCGGCTGGCGGAAGTCGTAGGAGTCGACGCCGCTGGAGACGTCGGTGGAGAAGCCGCCTTTGAGCGCGGCGGTGATGCCGCAGGCGAACTCGATGACCTCGCGGCCGCGCACGATCTCGCCTCGGGCGTCGTCGACGACCTTGCCGTGCTCGGCGGCGACGAGCTTCGCGAGTTCCAGTTCGTGGCGCTCCACGAGGTCCCGCAGGCGGAACATGATCCGGGAGCGGTTGGACAGGGACTGGAGGCTCCAGGAGGTGAAGGCGTCCTTCGCCGCCCGCACGGCGGCATCCACATCGGACTCGGTGGCGAGGCGGACGCGGGCCTGCTCCTCGCCGGTGGCCGGGTTCCAGACGGGCGCGAAGCGCTCGGACTCCCCGGCGGCGGGCTTGCCGCCGATCCAGTGCTCGATGGTGGTCACTGCTGGTCCCCTCAGAGGTAGTGGCGCTGGTGGCGCTTATGGGCGTCGTATTCGGCGCGGGCGGTGCGGGTGGAGTCCAGTTCGGACACTTCGCTCACCGGGACTTCCCACCAGGCCGAGCCGGGCGGGTTCGGGCCCCGCGGGTCGGTTTCGACGTGGACCACGGTGACCCGCGGGTTCGCCTTGGCCTTGCGGAGGGCCTCGCGGAACTCGGCGACGCCGTTCGCGCTGATCACGTCGGCGCCGAGGCTGGCGGCGTTGGCGGCCAGGTCGACGGGGAGCACGTCGCCGTCGAGGAGCCCGGACTCGTCGTCGCGATAGCGGTAGGCGGTGCCGAAGCGCTGCGAGCCGAGGGATTCGGAGAGGGCGCCGATGGAGGCGAAGCCGTGGTTCTGGACGATCACGATGATCGCCTTCAGGCCCTCGGCGACCATGGTCGCGATCTCGGAGGAGAGCATCAGGTACGAGCCGTCGCCGACCAGGACCACGACCTCGCGTTCGGGGGCGGCCAGCTTCGCGCCGACCCCGGCGGCGATCTCGTAGCCCATGCAGGAGTAGGCGTACTCGACGTGGTAGGCCTTCGGGTCCCTCGCGCGCCAGAGCATCTGGAGGTCGCCGGGCATGGACCCGGCCGCGTTGATCACGACGTCCGCGTCGTCGAGGACCTCGCCCAGCGCGCCGAGGATCTCGGTCTGCGCGGGCAGCGGCCCGTGGCCGAGGCGGAGGCACCGGTCGGCGGTCGCGCGCCACTCGTCGGCGAGTCGGAGGGCCTCGGCGCGGTAGTCGTCGCCGACGCTCCAGCCCTCCAGTGCCTCGGCGAGCGCCGCAAGCCCGGACTTGGCGTCGGCCAGGAGCATTTCGGCCGCGTGCTTGGCGGCGTCGAGCCGTGCGACGTTCAGGTTCGCGAACGTGACGTCCGGGGCGGCGAAGACCGTGTGCGAGGCGGTCGTGAAGTCCGAGTACCGCGTCCCGACGCCCAGCACCACGTCGGCTTCCGCGGCAAGCGCGTTCGCCGCCGACGTGCCGGTCGCACCGAGGCCGCCCACGGCCGAGGGGTGGTCCCAGGGGATCGCGCCCTTGCCCGCGTGGGTGTCGGCGACCGGGATGCCCGTGGCCTCGGCGAACGCCCGCAGCTCGGCCATGGCGCCGCTGTAGACCACGCCGCCGCCGGCGACGATCAGCGGGCGCTCGGCCGAGCGCAGCAGCGCCGCGACCCGTCGGACCGCCGCCGGTTCGGGGGCGGGCCGGCCGACGCGCCACACGCGTCGCCGGAAGAAGTCGACGGGCCAGTCGAAGGCCTCGGCCTGCACGTCCTGCGGCAGGCACAGCGTGACCGCGCCGGTCTCGACCGGGTCGGTGAGCACCCGCATCGCCGCCAGCGCGGCCGGGATCAGCTGCTCGGGGCGGCTCACGCGGTCGAAGTACTTCGAGACGGGCCGGAACGCGTCGTTCACCGACACATCACCGGCACGGGTGTCCTCGAGTTGCTGGAGCACCGGGTCGGGGACGCGTGAGGCGAACATGTCGGAGGGCAGCAGCAGGACCGGCAGCCGGTTGGCGGTGGCGAGCGCCGCACCGGTGATCATGTTGGTCGAGCCCGGTCCGGTCGAGGCCGTGCAGGCGAAGGTCTGGAGGCGGTCGCGCATCTTCGCGTACGCCGCCGCGGCGTGGACCATGGCCTGCTCGTTGCGCGCGAGGTGATACGGGAGATCGGCCTCGCCGGTGCGGGCGGCCTGGAGGAGCGCCTGGCCGAGTCCGGCGACGTTCCCGTGGCCGAAGATGCCCCACACGCCGGGGATGAGGCGCTGCTCGATCCCGTCGCGCTCGGCGTGCTGGGCGGCGAGGAAGCGGACGAGGGCCTGGGCGGTCGTCAGCCGGACGGTCGGCACGGTCTCAAGCGGCATCGTCGCGCTCCTTCTCGACGGCCGAGGACAGCGGCAGTCGCGGATCGAGGTCGTCAGGGGTCCACGTGGACCGGATCCAGCCGTGGGCGGGGTCGTCGCTGATGCGCCAGGCGCGCTCCTCGCCGGGGCCGGCCATCACGTTGAGGTAGTAGAGGTCGTAGCCGGGGACGGCGGCGCTGGGGCCGTGCCAGCCGTGCGGGATGACCACGACGTCGCCGGAGCGGACCTCCTCGCTGACCTCGATCGGCCGCTCGGGCGTGCCGTAGACGCGCTGCCAGGCGAAGCCGGGGCCGAGCGGTCCCGGGGCGACCTCGAAGTAGTAGATCTCCTCGAGTTCGGCCTCGTGGTCGCTCGCCTCGTCGTGCTTGTGCGGCGGGTAGGAGGACCAGTTGCCGCCGGGCGTGAGGACCTCGCAGGCGATGAGCTTGTCGGCGTCGAAGTGGCCGGGGGTGCAGAAGTTGTTGACCTGCCGCGAGGCCCGGCCGGCGCCGCGCAGCTCGACCGGGACGTCTTCGGCGGGGCCGTAGCGGAACGGGAGGCGCCGGTCGCATCGGGCGGAGGGGAGGGCGAAACGGCCGCCTCCGGCACTGGCGACCGTCGCTTCGGCGTCTCGGGGGACGTAGGCGAAATCGGTCACGCGGCTGAAGACGTTTCGGCGGCCTGCGAGGTCGAAGGACCGGCCGTCGCACGCGACAGTGCAGCTTCCGGACAACGGCAGGACCAAGGTCTCGGCGTCGCCCGTGGCGAACGTGTGGGTGCGCCCGGGCCCGAGTTCGAGCACTTTCAGGCCCGAGTAGGTCCAGCCGGCGGTCGCGGGAGTGACGACCGCGGCGTAGTCGCCCGCGGCGGTGGACTCGGCGGGGAGGTGATGGCGGTTCACAGCAGGCTCACCGCCGCATCGACCGCGGCGGCGACGTCGCCGTCCGCGGGGTACAGGAGCGACCGGCCGACGGTCAGACCGACCACATTGGGCAACGCCAGGGCCGCGGCCCAGGACTCGCGCTGGACGTCCAGGTCGGCGACCTCGCCGCCGAGGACGACCATCGGCAGCGTCGAGGCGGCGGCGACGCGTGCCATGTCGGGCGCGGTCGGCACCTTCAGCCACGTGCGGGCCGAGGTCGAGCCGAGGCCCGAGGCGATCGCGACCGACGTGACGACCCCCTCCGTCGTCACGTCGTTCACGATCCTGCCGTGCTCGCGGCGGGAGAGGAACGGCTCCACCATCGCGACCAGGCCGCGGTCGGCGAGCGCGTCGACGGCTTCGGCGGCGGCTTCCAGGGTGGGCGCGGTGCGGTCGTCCGCCAAGTCGATCCGGGTGAGCATCTTGCCGCCGTCGAAGCCCATGCGCTCGATGGCGTCCGCGCGCATCCCGGTGAAGCGGTCGTCGATCTCGAAGGCCGCTCCGGCGAGGCCGCCGCGGTTCATGGAACCGAAGACGACCTTGCCGTCCAGGGCCCCGAGCAGCAGCAGGTCCTCCAGGACGTCCGCGGTCGCCAGGACGCCGGTGCAGCCGGGGTGCTCGAGCGCGGTCCGCAGCCGGTCCAGGAGGTCGCCGCGGTCGGCCATGGCCATCGGGTCGCCGCCGGTGCCGAGCGCGCCGCGCGCGGGGTGGTCGGCGGCGATGACGAAGCACTTGCCGGACGGGCCCACCGGGCTCGACGCCCGTTTGCGGGCGTCGGCGGCCCTGCGGATCGCGGCCGGGTCGGTCAGCCGCGTCCGGGCCAGTTCGGCCAGCAGGTCAGCGCGCATTCGCCACCTCGGTCAACTTGAGCTCCACTTCGGATTCGGTGGGCATGGCGTCGGAACAGGCCAGCGCGCCGGCGACGTGCGCGCCGGCGGCGTTGGCGAAGCGCATGATCCGCTCGGCCTCCCAGCCGGCGAGCAGGCCGTGGACGAGCGCGCCGCCGAAGGCGTCGCCCGCGCCGAGGCCGTTGACGACGTCGACCGGGACCGGCGGCGCCTCCACCTGCCCGGTGTCGTCGAGCGCGAGCACGCCTTTCGGACCCTGCTTGACGACGGCGAGCGCGACGCCCGCCTCCCGCAGGGCGCGCGCGGCCTCGGCGGGGGTGTCGCGGGCGCCGACGGCGACCTCGCATTCCTCGCGGTTGCCCACGGCCACGGTGACGTGCGGGAGCGCCCGGCGCACCTGTTCGCGGGCGTCCTCGGCCGAGTCCCAGAACATCGGCCGGTAGTCCAGGTCGAGCACCGTGACGCCCGCCTTGCCGCGCGCTTCGAGCGCGGCGAGCGTCGCCGAGCGCGAGGGCTCCTGGCAGAGACCGGTGACCGTCGCCCAGAAGACCTTCGCGGCCCGGATGGCGTCGAAGTCCAGCTCGGCGGGATCGATGTCCAGGTCGGGGGCCTTGGGCAGCCGGTAGAAGTAGAGCGGGAAGTCGTCGGGCGGGAAGATCTCGCAGAACGTGACCGGGGTGGGCAGGGCCTCCGAGGTGCCGACGAAGGCGTCGTCGACGCCGTAGCCGCGCAGGGCCTTGCGGACGAAGCGGCCGAAGGGGTCGGCGCCGGTCTTGGTGATCACCGCGGTGCGGCGCCCGTAGCGGGCCGCCGCGACGGCGACGTTCGTGGGGCTGCCGCCCAGGAACTTCCCGAAGGACTCCACGTCCTCCAGGCCGACGCCGATCTGGTGGGGGTAGACGTCGACGCCCACCCGTCCCATGGTGACGAGGTCGTACGCCTCGCCGTCGGCCTGCGTCGCGGCCACGGGCACCCCCTCGTGTCGTCCCTGTTCAGCCCTGCTCTGGAGCGCTTCACTGTCGCGCGTTACTGTCGCGCGACAGTGAACTGGAATATACTCACTTCCAGGCCCGCGCGTCAAGCGGACGAGTGCGGCGGAAATAAACTCATGTCATCGCCGGCACATCGCATGAGGGAGGGACGTTGGACGAAGCGCTTGGCCCCCAGCACGATGCGGGTAAACCGGCCCGCCCGCGCGTGACCATGGCCGACGTCGCCGCGAAGGCCGGCGTCTCCCGCACCCTCGTCTCGCTGGTGCTCCGCGGCCGCCCCGGCGCGGGAGCCGCGACCCGCGAGCGGGTCCTGCGGGCCGCCGACGAACTCGGCTACCGGCCCGACAGCGCCGCCCAGATGCTCGCGCGCGGCCGCAGCGCCGCCATCGGCGTCATGATCGACCTCGACCAGCCCTTCCACGCCGAACTCGTCAAGGCCGTCTACCCCATCGCCGAGCAGCTCGGCTACGACGTCCTGCTCTCGGCCATCGCGCCCGGCCGCGACGGCCAGAAGGCCATCGAAGCGCTCCTCGGACACCGCTGCGAAGCCCTGATCCTCCTCGGCTCCGACTCCGACGCGCCGTACATCGAACGCATCGCCGGGACCAACCCCACCGTCGTCATCGGCCGCAAGTCCGGCACCCCGGGCGTCGACAGCGTCCACACGGCCGAGACCAAGGGCGTCCGCCAGGCCGTGGACCACCTCGTGGAACTCGGCCACCGCCGCATCGTCCACATCGACGGCGGCAAGGGCCCCGGCTCGTCCGACCGCCGCAGCGCCTACCGCGCCGCGATGCGCCGCCACCGTCTCGCCGACCAGATCCGCGTGATCCCCGGCGCGCACGACGAGAACGCCGGCATCAACGCCGGCATGCTCCTCCTCGGCGAGGACGCGCTCCCGACCGCGGTCCTCGCGAGCAACGACCGCTGCGCCATGGGCCTCATGCACGCCCTGCGCAGCGGCGGCGTCGACATCCCCGGCCAGGTCTCCATCGTCGGCTACGACGACAGCCACCTCTCGCACCTGTCGCACATCAACCTCACCACCGTCCGTCAGGACACCGCCAGCATCGCCGAACACGCCGTCCGCTGCGCCGTGGAACGCCTGGAGAACGCGGGCCTGCCCGGCCGCGAAGTGGTCCTCGAACCCAAACTCGTGATCCGCGCGACCACCGCCCCGCCGGGGTAGCCCGGCGGGGGACTGACGGGGTCGAGCGCTCGGCAGCGCTACTCGGGGTCGGAGGGCAGGCATCGGCGGCGGGCCAGCCGGGTCGCGGCCACGACCGTGGCGACGAAGGCGAGCACGCCGAAGACCAGCAGGTACTGCAGGGATTCGTTCGAGAAACCGACCCCCATGAGAAGGACGGCGAGGACGGCAGGGATGACCAGGGCACGCATCGGGCAACTCCACGGGCTCAGGAGCAGGGCGATAAGGATGCCCCGTGCGAGGCCCCCTCAACCCCGCGCAGCGCCGATGCACCCGGGCGCGGGCCCGCTGCCGCGCGTTCCGCACGCAGGCCGCTGGACACGAAAAAACCCGGCTCCCTCTCTCGAGGAAACCGGGTCTTCGTTGGTAGCGGGAGGCGGATTTGAACCACCGACCTCCAGGTTATGAGCCTGGCGAGCTACCGAGCTGCTCTATCCCGCGTCGGTAGTTAAAGAGTACATGACCCCGATCGCGGTCTGCCACAGCGGGGTCCGTGAGCGCAGTCACCGCTTGTTCACCTGGGGTTTCGCTCGAGGGCCGGGTGAACGGCGGCGGCCCGGGCCCCTTTCGGGATCCGGGCCGCCGCGGCGGTGCGCTGCAAATCGGTGCGCTAGAAGCCGAGGCGTTCGAGCATCTTCGGGTCCCGCTGCCAGTCCTTGGCGACCCGCACGTGCAGGTCGAGGTAGATGCGGCCGCCGATGAGCTGGGCGATGCCCTTGCGGGCCTTGGTGCCCACCCGCTTGAGGCGCTCGCCGCCCTTGCCGATGATGATGCCCTTCTGGCTGTCGCGCTCGACGTAGATCTCGGCCCAGATCTTCTTGCGCGGCCCGCCCTCGGACTCCTCGTCCTCGATGTCCTCGATGACGACGGCGAGGGAGTGCGGCAGCTCGTCGCGGACGCCTTCGAGGGCGGCCTCGCGGATGAGCTCGGCCATCATGACCCGCTCGGGCTCCTCGGTGATCATCCCGTCCGGGTACAGCTGCGGCGACTCGGGCAGGTGGCCCGAGAGCACGCCGACCAGTTCGTCGAGGTTCTCGCCGGTCTTGGCCGAGACGGGCACGATGTCGGCGAACTCGCCCAGCGCCGCCACGTTCGTCAGGTGGCGCACCAGGGCGTCCTTGCCGACGAGGTCGATCTTGGTGACGACCGCGACCACTTTCGCTCCGAGCTTGGCGATCTCACCGGAGATGAACTTGTCGCCGGGGCCGGGCTTCTCGTTGGCGGGCAGGCACAGGCCGATGACGTCGACCTCGGACCAGGTCTGGCGGACGAGGTCGTTCAGCCGCTCGCCCAAGAGGGTGCGCGGGCGGTGCAGACCGGGCGTGTCGACCAGGATGAGCTGGGAGTCGGGCTGGTGCAGGATCGCGCGGACCACGTGGCGGGTGGTCTGCGGGCGCTTGGAGGTGATCGCGATCTTCTGGCCCATGATCGCGTTGGTCAGTGTGGACTTGCCGGCGTTCGGGCGGCCCACGAAGCAGGCGAAGCCTGCATGGAAGTCGTTGCTAGGCAAGACGGGTCACCTCTTTGCGGACCACGGCGTACACGGTCAGGTCGGCGCTGATCTCCTTGGCGGCCCGCAGGCCGTCCTCGTCCGAGGTCGCGCCGAAGACCACGGCGGCCTCCAGTCCGTCGGCCCCCGCGGCGAACGCCTGGGCCACCGCCGCCTGGAGCGCGGTGAGCTTGAGGGACGGGAGGTCGACCGCCGCCGAGGCGTAGGTGCGGCCGATGCCGTCGCGCACGGCCGCGCCGGTGGTCTGCTGGACCCGGCCCGCGGCGCCGCGGGCGAGCGTGACGAGTTTCGCGTCCTCGGCGTCCAGGTCCTCGACGGACGTGCCGGCTGCGGTCAGGTCAGACATTGATCTCGTGCCTCTCATCGTTCGCGGCGGCCGGTTGCGCGCCGTCGGCGTCGGGCAGGCGCGTGACGCGCACCGTCTCGATCCGGTTGCGGCGGCCAACGGTACCTTCAGCGGTCAGCTCGAGCCCGCCCAGCCGCGCCCGGTCGCCCGCGAGCGGGACCTTCCCGAGTTCGGCGGCGAGCAGCCCGGCGACGGTGTCGACGTCGAGCTCGGGCAGGTCCACGCCGAACAGCTCGGCGAGGTCCTGGACGGACAGCCGGGCGGTGACGCGGGCGGTGCGGTCGTCGAGCCAGGCGACCGGGGGCAGCTCGTTGTCGTACTCGTCGGTGATCTCGCCGACGATCTCCTCGAGGATGTCCTCGATGGTGATGAGCCCGGCGGTGCCGCCGTACTCGTCCACGACCGTGGCGATGTGGATGCGGGCGGTCTGCATCTCCCGCAGGAGGTCGTCCACGGGCTTGGAGTCGGGGACGAACGAGACCGCGCGCATGACCTCGCTCACCGCCGGGTTCACGCGGTCGTCCAGGCGCACGAGGTCCTTGAGGTAGACCACGCCGCGCACGTCGTCGAGGTCCTCCCCCACGACCGGGATGCGCGAGAAGCCCGAGCGGAGCGCGACCTGCTCGGCCTCGGCCGCGGACATGTCGGCCGGGACCCACACCATCGCGGTGCGCGGGACCATGACCTCGCGGGCCACGGTGTCGCCCAGGGCGAACACGGAGGCGATCATGTCGCGCTCCTCGTGGTCGACGGTGCCCTGGGCCTCGGCGGCGTCGACCATCTCGCGGATCTCGATCTCGGAGGTCGCGAAGGGGCCCTCGCGGAAGCCCTTGCCGGGGGTGACGGCGTTGCCGACGAGGATGAGGAGCTTCGCGAACGGCCCGAGGGCGGTGCCGAGCAGGGCCACGGGCCCGGCCACGGCGAGCGCGATCGGGTAGGCGTGCTGGCGTCCGAGCGTGCGCGGCCCGACGCCGATGGCGACGAAGGACACGACGGTCATGATCGCGGCCGAGAGGCCGACGGCGAGCCACGAGTCGTTCCAGGAGTCGAAGGCCACGACGGCGACTATCGCGATCGCGGCGGCTTCGCAGGCCAGGCGCAGCAGGATGAGGAGGTTGACGTGCCGGGGCAGCTCGTCGATGATGCGGAGCAGGGATTCGGCGCCGCGCTGCCGCTGCTCGGCGAGCTCCGCGGTGCGGGCGGGCGAGACGGCGGCGAGCGCCGAGTCGATCATGGCCGCGGCCCCGGCTACGGCGGTCAGTGCGGCCGCCGCGGCCAGGAGCGAATACGGGATCATCGCGGCCTAACTCTCCGCTGCGGCGTCGCGTTTGGCGCGCCAGGCGTCGAGCAGCCGGTTCTGCAGGCCGAACATCTCCTTGGCCTGCTCGGGTTCGGCGTGGTCGTAGCCGAGGATGTGGAGCACCCCGTGGACGGTGAGCATGTGCATCTCGTCGGCCGTGGAGTGCCCGGCCTCCTTGGCCTGGGCCTCGGCCACTTCGGGCGAGAGGACGAGGTCGCCGAGGATGGGCGTGCCCGGCTCGGAGGAGTCGGGGCGGCCGGGCATGGCGTCGTCCATCGGGAACGAGAGGACGTCGGTGGGCCCGGTGCCGCCCATCCAGCGCTTGTTCAGCTCGGTCATGTGCTCGATGTCGACGACGAGGACCGAGAGCTCGGCGAGCGGGTTGACGCCCATCTCGTTGAGGGCGAAGTCGGAGACGGAGCGGATGCCCGACTCGTCGACCTCCCGCCCGGACTCATTGATGATCTCGATGCCCACGGTTTCCTCGCTGCTTCCCGGGATCGCCGAGCTTGGCGTCCCACTTCTCGTAGGCGTTCACGATATCGCTGACCAGCTGGTGCCTGACGACGTCTTCGGACCGGAGGACGGCGAAGTGGACGTCGTCGAGTCCTTCGAGGATGTCGCGCACGACCCGCAGGCCGGAGGTGGCGTTGTTCGGCAGGTCGACCTGGGTGACGTCGCCGGTGACGACGATCTTCGACCCGAAGCCGAGCCGGGTCAGGAACATCTTCATCTGCTCGGGCGTGGTGTTCTGCGCCTCATCGAGAATGATAAATGCATCATTAAGTGTTCTCCCCCTCATGAATGCGAGGGGCGCGACCTCGATCGTGCCCGCTTCCATGAGCTTCGGGATCGAGACGGGGTCGATCATGTCGTGCAGCGCGTCGTAGAGCGGGCGCAGGTACGGGTCGATCTTCTCGAAGAGCGTGCCGGGCAGGAAGCCGAGCCGCTCGCCGGCCTCGACGGCGGGTCGGGTGAGGATGATCCGGTTGATCTCCTTCGCCTGCAGCGCCTGCACGGCCTTGGCCATGGCGAGGTAGGTCTTGCCGGTGCCGGCGGGGCCGATGCCGAACACGATCGTGTTCGCGTCGATGGCCTCGACGTAGCGCTTCTGGCCGAGCGTCTTGGGTCGGATCGCCTTGCCCCGCTTGGAGACGATGTTCTGCGTGAGGACGTCCACGGGCCGCTCTTCGGGGGCGGACTTGAGCATGTCCTCAGTGCGCCTGATGATGTCGGGGTCGACGTTCTCGCCGTTCTCGACCAACGCGAGCAGCTCCTTCACGAGTCGTTCGGCGGCGTGCAGCGCGCCGTTGAGGCCGGTGAGGGTGATCGTGTCACCGCGCACGTGGAGGTCGACGCCGGGATTGCGGCGTTCGATGTAGCGCAGGTTCTCGTCGGCGCGGCCCAGCAGTGCCATGAGCGCGCTCTGGTCACCGACGGTGATCGTGGACGTGGCCGTCGAGGTGTCCTCGGCGAGTGCATCGGATCGGTCGGAATTCAGTGTCTACTCCTGTTCGAGTGGTGGCGGGCGGCGGGCGTGCCATGGGCTTCGCCCGTTAGCGCTGATCGCCACCTGCTTCCGCAATGAGCGTTCCAGCGGCCCTGGAGCCGCTGTCTGACATACCTCAATGGTAGTTGCTGCCTGCGACGACGGACAACGAGAAAACGATGCGGCGCTGTGATTTCAGGCCGAGAGCATGGGTCCGAGCGGTTTGCCGCCCGCCACGTGGAAATGCACGTGGAACACGTCTTGGCCGCCGTGCTCACCGGTGTTGGCGAACAGGCGCCAGCCGGTCTCCTGGATGCCGTCATCGGCCGCGACCCGCGCGGCGACCGCCAGGACCTCGCCGGCGAGGGCGGGGTCGGCCGCGGCGAGTTCGGCGACGTTCGCGTAGTGGTCCTTGGGGATGACCAGGACGTGCGTGGGCGCCTTGGGGTAGAGGTCGCGGAAGGCGAGGACCCGTTCGGTCTCGCGGACCTTGGTGGAGGGAATCGCTCCCTCGGCGATCTTGCAGAAGAGGCAGTCGGCGTCGATCATGCCGGGAATCTTAGTCACCAGCGGCCGAGCCGGGCCTGCAGCACCGCGAGCGCGGCGGGTCCCGCGGTGGAAGTGCGCAGCACGGTCTCGCCGAGGCGGATCGGCTCGCCGAACTCCGCGAGCGCGGCGAGTTCGTCGGGGCTGATGGAGCCTTCGGGGCCGATGACGAGGGCGATCTCGCCGGTGGTCGGGAGTTCGACCTGGGAGAGCGGTGCGTCGGCCGCTTCGTGGAGGACGAGCACTCGGGCGGCCTCGCGGAGGCGGGCGACGAGCTGCTTGGTGGTGTGGAGCTCGGCGACGTGCGCGAGGCGGGCGCGGCGGGCCTGCTTGGAGGCCTCCCGGGCGGTGCTGGTCCATTTGGCGCGGGCCTTGTCGCCGCGGGGGCCCTTCCATTGGACGATGGACCGGGACGCGGCCCACGGGATGACTTCGTCGACGCCGATCTCGGTGAGCATCTGGACGGCGCGTTCGCCGCGGTCGCCTTTGGGGAGGGCTTGGACGACGGTGAGCTTCGGGTCGGGGGCCGGGAGCGTGCGCCGGTTCAGAATCCGGAGGCGCAGCGAGCCGCGTTCGGCGGCGGCGACGCGGGCCGAGGCGAGGCCGCCCGCGCCGTCGGCGAGCAGCAGGGTCTCGCCGGGCTGGAGGCGCTGCACGTCGGCGGCGTGGTGCCCTTCGGGGCCGTCGAGGACGAAGTCGTCGCCGCCGGGGAGGGCGTCGACGAGGAAGACCGGATCGCTCACCTGATTCCTGTCCGTCGCGGGAGTCTGACCGGGAACAGCCTAGTCGGCGTCAGCCGATGAAGTCGGCGGCGCGCTCCCAGCGGAGACCGGTCGTGATCCGCCGGTAGGTCGACGCGCTCCCGAGCCGGCCGAGGCTCCGTTCGAAGCGCGCTCGCGGGAGGTGGAATGGCACGAGGTCGACGAAGCCGTCCTTGTCGGCCGGCGGGTTCCACCGGTCGGCGGGGACGGGGACGCGCCAGTGCGCTTCCCTGGGCGCCTGGGTGGTGCATTTGAGGACCCAGTAGCCCTTGCCGGAGTAGCCGATGACCATGCAGGGGCGGGCCTTGGAGGCGCGGGGGTCGTCCTGGTGCGGGACGTCGACCCACCAGCGTTCGCCGATCTGCGGGCCGCCGGACGGCGGCGGCACGTCGAGGCGGACGCCGGCCGGTCCGCCGCGCGGCCTGGTCCGGCGGTAGAGGACGTAGCCGAGCCCGCCCAGGAGGGCGAGCACGGCGAGGACCGGCAGGAGGCCGGCGAAGTCGATGGCGATCACGGCCCCGGAGTGTAACAGCGCTCGCGTTCGGTGCTGTTGCGCGCGAAGCGCCGCGATCACCGCATCGGGCGCTACGCGTGTCCGTTGAAGGCGTCGCGCATGCGGCTAAAAAAACCGGATCCGCCTTTGACCTCTTTGATCTCCTCGTCGCGCAGGCTGGCCAGCTTCTTCAGGAGTTCTTCCTGCTCGGCGTCGATCTTGGTGGGGGTGCGCACGTCGAGTTCGACGAACAGGTCGCCTCGGGTGCCGCCGCCGCGGAGCTTGGGGACGCCGTGGCCGCGGACCTTCTTGATCGTGCCCGGCTGCGTGCCCGGGACGACCTCGACTTCGACCTGGTCGTCCAGGGTGTGGATGTTGAGCTTGGTGCCCAGCGCGGCCTGCGTCATGGGGACGCGGACGCGGCAGCGCAGGTCGGCGCCCTCGCGGGTGAAGACCTCGTGGGGCTTCTCGTGGACTTCGACGTAGAGGTCGCCGGCGGGGCCGCCGCCGGGGCCGACCTCGCCTTCGCCGGAGAGGCGGATGCGCATGCCGTCCTCGACGCCCGCGGGCACCTTGACGGTGATGCGCCGGCGGGAGCGGACGCGGCCTTCGCCGCCGCACTTGCGGCACGGGTCGGCGATGATCGTCCCGTAGCCGGAGCAGGCCGAGCAGGGCCGCGCCGTGCGGACCTGGCCGAGGATGGTGCGCTGCACGACCTGGACTTCGCCGGAGCCGCCGCAGGTGGTGCACGCCTGGGGTTCGGCGTCCCCCTCGGTGCAGGAGCCGTCGCACGCGTCGCACAGGACGGCGGTGTCGACGGTCAGGGTCGATTCGGTGCCGAAGGCGACTTCCTCCAGGTCGAGGTCGAGCCGCAGCAGCGCGTCGTTGCCGGGACGGGTGCGCGAGCGGGGTCCGCGGCGGCCGAAGCCGCCCATGGAGCCGCCGAAGAAGGCGTCCATGATGTCCTCGAAGCCCATGAACGGCGCGCCTCCGGCGCCGCCCGCGGTGCGGGAGAACGGGTCGCCGCCGGCGTCCACGATCGCGCGCTTCTGGGGGTCCATGAGGACCTCGAAGGCGGCGTTGATCTCTTGGAGGCGCTCTTGCGCGTCCGGTTCGTCGCTGACGTCGGGGTGGTATTTGCGCGCCAGCTTGCGGTACGCCTTCTTGAGCTCGTCGTCGGTGGCGTTCCGGTCGACGCCGAGAATGCCGTAGTAGTCCTTAGCCACGTGCGCTCTGTCCTGTCAGCGGTTCTGTTCCAAAATCTCGGATACGTACCGGGCGACGGCGCGGACGGCCGCGATCGTGCCCGGGTAGTCCATGCGGGTCGGACCGAGGACGCCCATGTGGCCGACCACCGATCCCGGCCCGTATCCGGCGGTGACCACGGTGGTCTCGCGGAAGTCGTCGATCTCGTTCTCGTCGCCGATGCGCACCGTCAGGAGCGCGTTGGAGTCGGCGCGGCCCAGCAGCTGCATGAGCACGACCTCCTCTTCGAGCGCTTCGAGGATGGGGCGCATCGACCCGGCGAAGAAGTTGCCGCGGGTGAGGTTCGCCGCGCCGGCGACGGCGACGCGTTCCTCGGTGCGGGCCACCACGGTCTCCTTGAGCACGCGGGCCAGCTCCGCGGCGGCGTCGCGCAGTTCGGGGCGGACGAGCCCGGCGAGGTCCGCGATGAGGCTCGGGACGTCGGCCAGGGCCTTGCCCTGGAGCTGCTCGTTGACGAGCCGGCGCAGTTCGAGCACGTGTTCCTCGCCGAGTTCGGCGGGCACCTCGACGTAGCGCTGCTCGACCCGGCCGGTGTCGGTGATCATGACGAGCATGAGCCGGGTCGGGGTGAGCGAGACGAGCTCGAGGTGGCGGACCGAGGAGCGGTTGAGGCTCGGGTACTGGACGACGGCCACCTGGTGGGTGAGCTGGGCGAGCAGCCGCACGGTGCGGGTGACGACGTCGTCGAGGTCGATGGCCTCGGAGAGGAAGCGGTGCACGGCGCGCCGTTCGGCGGCCGAGAGCGGCTTGATCTTGCCGAGGCGGTCGACGAAGAGTCGGTAGCCCTTGGCGGTGGGGATGCGCCCGGCCGAGGTGTGGGGCTGCTGGATGTACCCGGCCTCTTCGAGGTAGGCCATGTCGTTGCGCACCGTCGCGGCCGACACGCCGAGGGCGTGTCGCTGCGCGACGGCTTTGGAGCCGACGGGCTCCTGCGTAGCGACGTAGTCCTCGACGATGGCGCGCAGCACTTCGAGTTTGCGATCGTCCATCGCGGCCACGTCCTCTCGTCTCGTCCTTGGCGAACCTCGCGGGCCGGGCGATCGCCCGGTCCGGGCGAGTGCCCGGCCGGTCGTCGGCGCAGGTTCACTCGACCGGACTCAAGTCTGGCACTCCCGGTCCGCGAGTGCCAGTCTACGTGGGGGGTCAGACTCCCGGGATGATGAGCGCGCCGTTGTCGTCGACCCGGACTCCGGCGTCGCCGAAGTCGGCGGCGAGTTCGTTCAGGTCCTCGAACGCGCCGTGGTCGTCGTCGAGCTGCGGGTAGCCGTCGCCGTCCATGCGGGTGGCGGTCGCCTGCGCGGCGAGGATCGTGCCGTCCTCGCGGACGGTGACGGTGAGGATCGCCGAGCGCCCGAGCGGGCCGTCGGTGGCGAACAGGTTCTGGCCGCCGCCGAAGTTCCCGAGGGAGTAGGCGATGAGCTTGCCGTTGTAGACCTCCATGCCGCGCAGCACGTGCGGGCCGTGGCCGAAGACGAGGTCGGCGCCGTTGTCGACGCAGGTGCGCGCGAAGGCGCGGGTGTCGCCGCGGTCCTCGCCGAGGTAGGTCTCGACGCCTTCGGGGACGTGCCGGTGGTCGGTGCCCTCGGCGCCGAGGTGGGCGGTGGCGACGACGATGTCGGCCTGCTCCTTGGCGGAGGCGACGAGCGCGGCGACGGCGTCGAGGTCGCGGTTGTCGGTGTAGAACGTGTAGGGCGCGAAGCCGACCAGGCCCACGGTGAGGCCGCTCTCGGTCTCGACCAGGCACACCTCGTCCTTGATGCCGCAGACGGCCATGCCGGCCTCGCGGATGGCCTCCTGGGTCTCGATCGCGCCGTCGGGGCCCGCGTCCCAGCCGTGGTTGTTGGCCTGGTTGAGGACGTCGAAGCCGGCGTCGGCGAAGACCTGGGCGTACTCGGCGGGCAGCCGGAAGTAGGTGCACTCCCCGCCGCCGCACTTGTCGAACTCGAGGGTCGAGAGGGCGCCTTCGAGGTTGGCGATGACGACGTCGCCGGGGAGGGCGTCGCGCACGCCCGCGAAGAAGCCGGCGCCGTCGTCGGAGGCCATCTGGTTCGGGTAGGAGCCGGGCATGGTGTCGCCCACGTGCGTGATGGTGATCTCGCGCGGCTCGGGCGAGGGCGACTCGGCGGGCGTCGTCTCGGCGGCGGCCTGGCCGCCGTCGTCCTGCGCCGGGGGCGGTTCCTCCTCGCCGCAGGCGGCGGCCGCGGCGAGGCCCGCGGCGGAGGCGACGAGGAGGCCGCGGCGACCGAGCCGGGTGCCGCGCGAGGGGCGCGCGGCGGACGGTGTCGTATGCATGGGTGGTGAACTCCGGGGTCGTATGGGGGTTCGGGGGCGGGCCCGCCTTCCTCTGCGGGAGGCGCGAGTCTACCTGCTGGGATGCACGGTTCGCGAGCGTTGTTCGCAAGGCCGAATCTACGGGCTCGCCTCGCGGACGCGATCAGGAGGTGAGGTCTCTCACGACCGCGTCGGCGAGGAGCCGGCCCCGCAGGGTGAGTGTGAGCCGTTCGTCCTCGATGACCGCGAGCCCGTCGGCCGCCGCCCGCTCGGCCGCGCGGACCCCGGAGGCCCGCAGCAGCGACAGCGGCAGCCCGGCCGCGAGCCGGGTCCGCAGCAGGATCCGCTCCAGGTACTCGTCGTCGTCGGTGAGGACCTCGTGCCCGGCCGCGGGCAGGCCCTCCGCGAGGACCGCGCCGTACGTGGAGGGGTGCTTGTGGTTCCACCAGCGCACGCCCGGCAGGTGCGAGTGCGCGCCCGGCCCGGCCCCCCACCAGTGGCCGCCCTCCCAGTACAGGCGGTTGTGACGGCATTGCGCCGCTTCGGAGGTCGCCCAGTTGGAGACCTCGTACCACTCGAATCCGGCCGCGGCCAGCGCGGATTCGGCGGCGAGGTAGCGGTCGGCGGCCACGTCGTCGGAGGGCTGGGGCACCTGACCGGAACGGATGCGGCGGGCCAGCGCGGTCCCGTCCTCGACGATGAGCGCGTACGCCGAGACGTGGTCGACCCCGGCGTCCACGGCGGCGGCGAGGCTGCCGGCGAAGTCGGCGGCGGTCTCGCCGGGCGTGCCGTAGATGAGGTCGAGGCTGACGTGCGCGAAGCCGGCCCGGTGGGCGTGGGCGACGGCGTCGAGGGCCTTCTGCGGCGAGTGCTCGCGGTCGAGGATCCGCAGCACGTGTGAGGCGGTGGACTGCATGCCGACCGAGAGGCGGGTGAAGCCGCCGTCGTGGAGCTCGGCGAGGTAGTCGGCGTCCACCGACTCGGGGTTGGCCTCGGTCGTGGCCTCGTAGCCGGCGGCGAGCCCGAACTCGCGGTCGATCTCGCCGAGGATCGAGGACAGGTCGGCGGCCGAGAGGAGCGTGGGGGTGCCGCCGCCGAAGAAGACGGTGTCGACCTTCGGGGGCGTGGCGAAGGCCGCTGCGGCGTCGCGGATCTCGGCGCGCACGAGCGCGGCGTACGCGTCCCGCGAGACGCCCCCTCCCAGTTCGGAGGCCGTGTAGGTGTTGAAATCGCAGTAGCCGCAGCGGGAGACGCAGAACGGCACGTGCACGTAGAAGCCGAAACCGGCCTTCCCGACCGAGGGGTCGGCGGCGGCTGCGGCGACGGCCGCGGTGGTCGAACCCACGACGCTCGTGGCGGGACTGGTGGACACGCTGACTACGGTACTGGCTTGACATCTTCCCCTCCGGCAGGAAGGGATACCTGCAGATCGCTCTACAGGGTTTCCTGGTTCAACGCTGACTGCCCGCCCGGAACTCTCCGTTGAGGTCTGACACCAGCTCCACAGGCCGAAACCGCCAGTCCGGCGGCCTTAAGGTTCTTCGCCGCGTTCACGTCCCTGTCATGGGTCACGCCACAGTCACAGGTCCATTCGCGCACGTTCAACGGCAGCCTCTCGCGAAGCGCACCGCACTCGGAACACAGCTTGGAGGAAGGGAAGAACCGGTCCACCGCGATTACTTCCCGCCCGTACCAGGCGGCTTTGTACTCCAGCATGCCTCGGAACTCCGACCACGACGCGTCGGAGATGGCGCGAGCCAATTTCCGGTTCTTAACCATGTTCCGCACCGTCAGATCCTCGATCACGAGCGTTTGGTTTTCACGCACGAGTCGGGTGGTGAGCTTGTGGAGATGGTCGCGCCGTCGATCGGTGATTCGGGCATGTACTTTGGCAAGCTTGAGCCGGGCCTTCGCCCTGTTGCTCGATCCGGGGGTCTTCTTCGCGAGAGCACGTTGCGCCTTCGCCAGGCGTTCGCGTTCCTTGCGCTCGTGCTTGAGGTTGGCGATCTTCTCTCCCGAAGAGAGAGTGAGCAAGTGGTCGATCCCGACATCGACGCCAACAACCCGATCCGAAGCGGGCAGCGGCTTCACATTCGGGTCATCACAAATGATGGACACGAACCAGCGTCCGGATTTATCGCGGGACACCGTCACCGTCGACGGCTCGCTCCCTTCGGGGAGAGGCCGCGACCACGCGATGTCAAGCGGTTCGTTCATCTTCGCGAGCGTGAGCCGACCGTCGCGAAACTTGAACGCCGACCGCGTGTACTCGGCCGACGACCGCGACCGCCGCTTCGACTTGAATTTGGGATAGGCGCCGCGCTTCGCAAAGAAGTGGGTGAACGCACCCTGCAAGTGCCGCAAAGCCTGCTGCAACGGAACGGAGGAGACCTCGGACAAGTACGACAGGTCGTCGGTCTTCTTCCAAGCGGTCAACATCGCGGAGGTCTGATTGTAGTTGACGCGCTCCTGGCGGGTCCACGCTTCAGTGCGGGCCGCTAGCGCCATGTTGTAGACCTTCCTTACGCATCCGAACGTGCGAGACAGCTCTGCTGCTTGCACGTCGGTCGGATAGAAGCGGTACTTGAACGCCCGCTTCACGCAAGGACCATCCACATCTCACAACATACCGTACTTGTTTGTAAGATGCCGTAGGCACGGCCCGAGGCGGTACTCGCCCATGAGGCGCGACCAGCAACAGCCTCATTCGAAAACAGTTGTATCCATGGAGGAGCACTGATGACAGGCAACGACGCACTGATCGGGTACGAGGCCGTGACCTCGGGAGTGGCGACCATGACCCTCGACGACCGGAGGCACCGCAACGCGCTGTCGACCCGGTTGATCGCCGAGTCCCGGGAGGCGCTGGCGAACGCGGTCGCCGACCCGGAGGTCCGGGTGATCGTGATCGACCACACCGGTCCGGTGTTCTGCGCCGGCGGCGATCTGAAGGAGTCGGCCGCGGCGGCGCGCCCCGAGGACCTGCCCGCGGTGCACCTGGCGGAGCTCCTCGCGGAGCTGTGCGAGGCGCCGAAGCCGGTGGTGGCGGTCGCGAGGGGCGGCGCGAAGGGCGGCGGCATGGGGCTGCTGGCCGCGGCCGACCTCGTGATCGCCGAGCACGACGCGCCTCTGGCGTTCAGCGAGGTCCGCCTCGGCGTGGTCCCGGCCGTGATCGGCCCGGTGGTAGCGCGGAAGCTGAGCCCGGGCCTGATGCGCCGCCTGTTCCTCACGGGCGAGTCCTTCGACGCGGCGCGCGCCGAGGGCTGGGGCCTGGTGACCACCGCCGCGGAGCCCGGCAGTGTCGACCATCACCTCGAGCAGGCGGTCAAGCAGCTGCTGGCGGGCGGCCCCTCGGCCCAGGCCGGGATCAAGAAGCTTACGGCCGCAACGGATCTGCGTGAGGAGCTGCGAGCGGCGGCTGCCCTTACGGCCGAGTACTTCCTCTCCGAAGAGGGGGGCGAAGGCATCCGTTCGTTCATTGAGAAGCGTCCCCCTTCTTGGGTAGGCTGATCTGCCCCGCCGACCAGATCGGAGTCACCGTTGCGCGCACTCCCCGTTCTGACCTCCTTGGTCCTCCTCGCGGGCCTGACCGCCTGCGGCGGTGAGGCCGAGGACCTGCTGCGTCCGCGGCCGACCGGCTGCTACTTCGCGGCCGAGGAGGGCCGCGTGCATCTGAGCGCCGAGCAGGCCGCGAACGCGGCCACGATCGCGGCGGTGGGCCACCGCGAGGGCATGGACGAGCATGCGGTCGCCGTGGCGATCACCACCGCGATGCAGGAGTCCGAGCTGGTGAACGTCGACTACGGCCACGACGACTCGCTGGGGCTGTTCCAGCAGCGCCCGAGCATGGGCTGGGGCACCGAGGACGAGCTCATGGACCCCGTGTACGCCGCGTTCAAGTTCTACGAGAAGCTGCAGCGCACCGACGGCTGGCGGGACATGACGCTCGCCGAGGCGTCCCAGGCGGTCCAGATCAGCGCCTACCCGGACCTGTACAAGCAGTGGGAGACCGACGCGACGGTGATCGCGGCGGTCCTGGCCGGGGGCGAGGAGTCGGGGCTCGCGTGCGTCAGCGGGAAGGCCGACGAGGTCGCGACCGATGCGGCGGCGCTCGCCGAGGCGCACGAGTACCACTGGGGCGCTGAGGTGTCGCAAGTCGACGGTGCGACAGTGGTGATCGCGGCCGAGGACGCCGCCCAGGGCTGGAACCGGGCGGCCTGGGCGGTCGCGAGGGCCTGGGACCACGGCATCGCCACCGTCGAATACGGCGGGAAGGTGTGGAGCCCGGGCGAAGACGCCTGGACCGAACCGGAACCCGAGTCCACCGACGGGGGCCGGGGGGCCGCCGATACTTCGGCCGTGGTCGTCACCTTCGCCGCCGGCGAGTAGTTAGTACGGAGGACCGCCACCGGGCACGGGAGTGTTCGGCGCCGGTTCATCGATACGACCACCGCAGGTTCCAGCACATCCACGATCGCTTGTTGGGCTGTGTGGGTCACAAACCCGCGCAACTTCCCCAAGCGAGGTCCATATGCGCCTGTCGCGCCGAATCCTGCTCGCCTCCTCCGCCGCCGGTGCCGCCGTCGCGGTCCCGTCCGCCGTCTGGGCGGAGACCCGCACCCGCCCGAACCTCCGCACCGACCCCTTCACCCTCGGCGTCGCCTCCGGCGACCCGGAGCCCGACGGCGTGGTCCTGTGGACCCGCCTGGCGGTGGACCCGCTCGCCGAGGACGGCCTGGGCGGCATCCCGAACGGGGTCTACGACGTCAAGTGGGAGGTCGCCAAGGACGAGCGCTTCCGGCACCGCGTCGCCCGCGGCGAGGTCGAGACCGCCGCCGAGGTCGGCTACAGCGTCCACGTCGAAGTCGAGGGCCTGTGGCCGGGCCGCGAGTACTACTACCGGTTCAGGACCGGCAGGTGGACCTCCCCGGTGGGCCGGACCGTGACGGCCCCGGCCCCGTGGACGACGCCCGACGAGCTGCGGATGGCGTTCGCCTCGTGCTCGCAGTACGAGCACGGGTACTTCACCGCCTACCGGCACATGGCCGAGTCGAACCCCGACCTGGTCCTGCACCTGGGCGACTACATGTACGAGTACAAGGCGAAGGTCTACAACTCCCCCAACGGGAACGTCCGCGACCACGAGGGGCCGGAGACGGTCACGCTCGCGAACTACCGCCAGCGCCACGCCCAGTACAAGGCGGACGCGGACCTCCAGGCCGCCCACCTGGCCGCGCCGTGGCTGGTGATCTGGGACGACCACGAGACCGAGAACAACTGGGCCGACGAGCACCCCGAGGCCGGTTCGGACACCCCGAACACCGAGGACTTCCTGGCCCGCCGGGCCGCGGCGTTCCAGGCGTACTGGGAGAACATGCCGCTGCGCCGCTCCTCGGTCCCCGAGGGCATCGACATGCAGCTGTACCGGCGCGTCCAGTGGGGGCGGCTGGCGAACTTCCACATGCTCGACACCCGCCAGTACCGCGACGACCAGGCCTGCGGCGACGGCTGGAAGAACGACTGCGCGGAGGCGTGGGACGAGGCGCGCACCATCACCGGTGAGGCGCAGGAGGAATGGCTCATCGACGGGTTCCACTCCTCGAAGGCCCGCTGGGACGTCATCGGCCAGCAGGTGTTCTTCACGCAGCGCGACGGCAACGCCGGGCCGGTGCTGAACACGAGCATGGACGGCTGGGACGGGTACGCGGCCTCCCGGCAGCGGATCATCGACGGCTGGATGGAGGCCGGGGTGCGCAACCCGGTGGTCCTCACCGGCGACGTCCACACGCACTGGGCCGGCGAGATCCTGAACGGCTTCCCCGACACCGACGGCGAGTCGGTCGGCGTCGAGCTGGTCGCGACCTCGATCACCTCGGGCGGGAACGGCGTGGACTCGGTGCCGGAGGACAACGCGTCGTTGAAGATCAACCCGCACATCAAGTTCCGCAACGCGCAGCGCGGCTACGTGGAGACGGTGATCACCCGGGACCAGATGGACGTGAACTTCCAGGTGGTGCCGGAGGTGACGACGCAGGACGCGCCGGTGTACACCCGCCGCTCCTACACGATCGCCGACCGGGAGCGGACGCTCCACCAGACCTACGACCGGCCGATCGACCCGTCGATGACGACCTTCAACGAGAACCCGTTCGCGGGCTCGGACGAGAACGCCGACGACGCCCTGAACTAGCCTCTCCCACAGTGGAAAGGGCGGTCCGCCCGCGCGGGCGGACCGCCCTTTCCTTTCACCGTTATCGATTCGGGTCCTTTCGAATGGCGTCCGAAATTGCGCCGTATTGCCATATCCCCCACTGCATTGCGGATTATCGCCGTCCCCCGGAACGGGCGCGGAAAGGCTACAGTGAGCGGTGCAAGCACGCCCTTCTCTTTGCCCGGAGCAGCGACCATGACGTATCCGCCGCAACCGCCCGAACCGAATCCGTACGGCGCCGCCCCAGGTGGGGGCCCCGCCGGGCCGCCGCCGAACCACGGCGGCCCGAACCCCGGACAAGGCGACTTCGCCGTCGAATGGGGCATCAAGGAAAATCCCGCCCGGCCCAAGAAGGTCAATCAGCTGACGCAATCGCTGTGGGCCTATTTCGCGGCGACGGTCCTCTTGGCGCTGTTCGCGATCATCGCGGTGGCGACGGTCCCGTGGCTCGGCGGCTTCATCATCGGCTCCGCCATCGTGGGCCTGATCTTCCACGGCCTGTCGATCGTGATCGTCTGGCTCATCACCCGGGACAGGCTCGGCGCCTTCGGCGCGGCCGATCCCCGTGTCCCCCTGTACATCGGCCTGGGGGTCCTCGGGCTCTTCTCGCTCGGCGGCTTCTTCGGCGGCTGGGGCCTGGGCTGGTACGCGGCCCTCGCGGTGCTGCTCGGCCTGGCGCGCATCGCCGCCGTCTGCGCGGCGTTCTACCTGCTCACCCAACCCGAGGTCGAGCAGTACCTGAAGTCGCGGCCGGGCAACCTGCCCAAGCCGCCCCAGCACCCCCCGCACGGCTACCAGCAGCAGCCGGCCCCCGGCCAGGCGCCGCCGCCGGGCTACCCGCAGCAGCCGCCCGCCCCGGGCCAGGCCGCGCCGCCGAGCTACCCGCCGCAGCAGTAAGCACCGCATACGGAAGGGGGCGGCGCCGATGTCGGCGCCGCCCCCTTGCGTGTGCTGCGGGCTAGTTCTCGTCGGTCCGCAGCGCGGCGATGAACGCCTCCTGCGGGACCTCCACGCGCCCGATGTTCTTCATCCGCTTCTTGCCTTCCTTCTGCTTCTCGAGCAGCTTGCGCTTGCGGGAGATGTCGCCGCCGTAGCACTTGGCGAGCACGTCCTTGCGCAGCGCGCGGATGGTCTCGCGGGCGATGATCCGGCTGCCGATCGCCGCCTGGATGGGCACCTCGAACTGCTGACGCGGGATGAGCTTCTTGAGCCGCTCCGAGAGCCGCACCCCGTAGGCGTAGGCCTGGTCCTTGTGGACGATCGCCGCGAAGGCGTCCACGCGCTCGCCCTGGAGCAGGATGTCGACCTTCACGAGGTCGGACTCCTGCTCGCCGTCGATGTCGTAGTCGAGCGAGGCGTAGCCCTTGGTGCGGGACTTGAGCTGGTCGAAGAAGTCGAAGACGATCTCGGCCAGCGGCAGCGTGTAGCGGATCTCGACCCGGTCGGTCGAGAGGTAGTCCATGCCGATCTGGACGCCGCGCTTGGTCTGGCACAGCTCCATGACCGTCCCGATGTACTCCTTCGGGGTCAGGATGGTGGCCTTGGCGATCGGCTCGGTGATCGAGTAGATCTTGCCCTCGGGGAACTCCGAGGGGTTGGTGACCTCGACGTGCTCGCCGTCCTCCTTGACCACCTGGTAGACCACGTTCGGCGCGGTCGAGATCAGGTCGAGGTTGAACTCGCGCTCGAGGCGCTCCTGGATGATCTCCAGGTGCAGCAGGCCGAGGAAGCCGACGCGGAAGCCGAAGCCGAGCGCCGCGGACGTCTCGGGCTCGTACTGCAGCGCGGCGTCGTTGAGCTGGAGCTTGTCGAGGGCCTCGCGGAGGTTCCCGTAGTCGGAGCCGTCGATCGGGTAGAGCCCGGAGTAGACCATGGGCTTGGCCTCGGTGTAGCCGGGCAGCGCCTCCGTGGCGGGGTTCTTGTTGAGCGTGACCGTGTCGCCCACTTTGGACTGCCGTACGTCCTTCACGCCGGTGATGAGGTACCCGACCTCGCCGACACCGAGTGCCTTGGAGACCACCGGCTCGGGGCTGATGACGCCGATCTCCAGGAGCTCGTGGTCGGCGCGGGTCGACATCATGCGGATGCGGTCGCGGGCGCTGAGCTTGCCGTCGATGACGCGGATATAGGTGATGACGCCGCGGTAGACGTCGTAGACCGAGTCGAAGATCATCGCGCGGGCGGGCGCGTCGGCGTCGCCCACGGGCGGCGGGATCTGGTCGACGACCGCGTCCAGCAGCTCGGCCACGCCCACGCCGGTCTTGCCGGAGACGCGGAAGACGTCCTCGGGCTCGCAGCCGATGAGGTTCGCGAGCTCATCGGCGTACCGGTCGGGGTCGGCCGAGGGCAGGTCGATCTTGTTGAGCACCGGGATGATCGTGAGGTCGTTGCTCATGGCGAGGTAGAGGTTCGCGAGGGTCTGGGCCTCGATGCCCTGCGCGGCGTCCACGAGGAGGATCGCGCCCTCGCAGGCGGCGAGCGAGCGCGAGACCTCGTAGGTGAAGTCGACGTGCCCGGGGGTGTCGATCATGTTGAGCACGAAGTCCCGTCCCTCGGACGCGCCGGAGCGCGCCGTCCAGGGCATGCGGACGGCCTGGGACTTCACGGTGATGCCGCGTTCCCGCTCGATGTCCATCCGGTCGAGGTACTGCGCGCGCATCTGGCGGGCGTCGACGACTTCGGTGATCTGCAGCATGCGGTCGGCCAGGGTGGATTTACCGTGGTCGATGTGCGCGATGATGCAGAAGTTCCGGATGATCTCCGGAGCGGTCGAGCCTGGCGCGTTGGTCACGGTGGCCTTCCTTGATCGTGCAGTGCTCATGTGCGGCTCGCGAGCCTCGCCGGCCGCGCTCGCGAGCGACGATCGGCGCGGCCGGATGGGCCGGGCTAGCCAATTCTGCCTTACGGGCCCGAGTACCCCCGCCCACCCAGCGACAAAAGGCAGACGGCTCACCGCCGGCGCGCGCGAACGGTCCCGGCCGCGGCGACGCGGCCGGGACCGCCGACTTCGGTCGTGCCTCGGCTACGCCGGAACGGCCTCGCGGTCATCGGCGCCCACGGCCCCGACCTTGGCGCGTACCGCGCCGATCGTGAACAGCACCACTCCGGCGACGGCCCAGGTGCTCAGGACCCCGATCGCGGTTGCGGCGCCGTGGCCGTCGAAGTACGCGGTCGAGCGCAGCAGCGTCGCCCCGGCGCCCGGGGTCAGGAACTGGCCGAACTCGCCCCAGGGCGCGGGGAGCAGCTCCGGCGCGCCCGACATGCCCGAGAGCGGGTTGCCGACGAGCATCACGGTGACCGCGCCGATCGCCAGGCCCGCTCGTCCGAGGAGCTTCAGCAGGCCCAGGATCGCCCACGCCGTGGCCCCCATCGTGAACGACAGGGCGCCGGCGATGGACAGGAAGTCGCCGTCGACCGATTCGAGCACGTACATCAGGATCGCGGCGACGGTGGCGCCGACGCCGAGCGGCGCGATGATCGCGGCGGCGACCTGGCGGCCGCTGCCGCGGACGGTCAGGCCGATGAGCGCGGCGATGACGATGCCGCCGACTGCCAGCGGGAACGCCGAGGCGGCCAGGCCGGCCCCGTTCGGGTCGTCCGCGGGCATCGGCACGAGGTCTTCGACGGTGAGCGCGGCCCCGGGCCCGCCCGACTGGGCGGCCATCTGCTCGGCGATGCCGGTGAGCAGGCGGGCGACCATGGGCGAGGCTGCCGAGGCGGTGTAGAGCGTGACCCCGTCAGGGGTCGTCGCGAGGGCGGCGTACACCTCGCGCTCCTTGATCATCGTCTCGGCCGCGTCGACGTCGGCCGCGGCGGTGACGTCGAATCCGTCGGGCTCGACCGCGTCCAGCCGCGTCTGGATCTGGTCGGCGGCCTCGGGCGGGCCGACGACCGCGATGGGGAGTTCGTTCGGCCCGATGTCCGAGGAGGGCCAGGCGAAGGCGAGGGTGATGGCGCCGACGAGCAGGGCGAGTCCCACGCAGACGCCGATCACGCGCCCCACGGGGGTGTTCGCCGGGGCAGCCGAGGGTGGCGAGTGCTCCATGATGGTTTCCAATCATCCGTAAGATACGGACCGTATCTTGTTGGAGTCAAGCTAACATAAGAAACGGTCAGTATCTAGAGGGGATCCGGGTTGGGACGCAGAACGGTGTCGCGGCGGCGCGGCGAGGAGCTCGAACAGGCGATCCTCGACGCCGTCTGGGACGAATTCCAGGAGGTCGGCTTCCTCAGGCTCACCTTCGAAGGCGTCGCGAAGCGGGCCGGCACGAGCAAGCCCGTGCTCTATAGGCGCTGGTCGAGCCGCGTGGAGATGATGATGGCCTGCGCCGTGAGCCGCATGCCCCGCCCCGATTCCATCCCCGACACCGGCTCGCTCCGCGGCGACATCGTCGCGTTGCTCACACTGATGCGCTCACGCCTGCGCATCATCGGCCAGACCGCGATGCTCGCCCTGCTCGCCGAAGCGAGCAACGACCCGGAGCTCCGGCAGAAGTTCTTCCGGGCAGTCGTGAACCACCTCCTCGACCTGCTGGACATGGCGGTCTGGGGACGGGCGATCGACCGCGGGGAGATCCGCGGGGAACAGCTCACCGAGCGGCTGCGACGGCTGCCGATCGACTTGGTGCGCAACGAGTTCCTCCTCTTCGGCGACTTGACGGACGAGGTCGTCGCGTCCATCGTCGACGAGGTGGTCCTGCCCGCGCTCCGCGACCGCGGCGCCTCGGTCTGAGCGCCCGCGGCGTAACGCGTGCGACAGCGGGGGACCGGGACGCGAGCGGTGCCTTCGACCTGGTGTAATCTGGCTCGCGGTCATGCTCCCAGGGCGTGTGCGATGCTCGGCTCCTGGTAACGTTGACAGGCGCTCGGAGTGCCGTCTGCCTCCGACGCGGTGAATTAAGGAACCAAGCAATCACGAAACTGAGGCTTCACGCGTGGCGAACATTAAGTCCAAGGAAAAGCGCATTCTGACGAACGAGAAGCGCCGGATGCGCAACAAGGCTGTGAAGTCGTCGCTGAAGACCGCCGTCCGGAAGTTCCGTGAGGCGTCGGCCACTGGCGACGTCGCCGCTGCCGAGACCCACCTGCGCGCCGCCAGCCGCGAGCTGGACAAGGCCGCCACCAAGGGTGTCATCCACAAGAACCAGGCCGCCCAGCGCAAGTCGAAGCTTGCCGCGGCCTACAACAAGCTCTCCGCCTCCGCCTAAACGCGAGCAGGGGACGAGCCACACACGCTTCAGAAGGCCCGAGGGTGCGAACCCTCGGGCCTTCGGCGTTCCCGGACGAGGCCGCACCCGCGGGCGCCATCGCCGACCGGGGGCCCGGCCCCCGAGACGAACCGTTCTGCCCGGCGCTCAGCCGTGGCGGTCGAGCGTCCCGGCGATGACGTCGTTGAGCTTCACCATGCAGGCCACCCCGAGCGGCAGCACGAGCACCACCCACCAGGACACCAGCTCGGTCAGCGCCATGAGCACCGCCAGCGCGATCGCCCCCTCGAAGAACACCACGCACCACACGTTCGACAGGTACAGGTGCTTCAGGCGCAGCGCCCGCGCGTACCAGGGCCGGCGGGGCCTGGCGACTCGTCCATGACGGTACTCAGACACGGCTGCCCTTCCCTGCTGCGCTCAGACGGGTGATCTGGAGGATCGCGTGTTCGAGGGCCCAGCCGCGGTCGTCGGCGCCGCCCTTGACCTCGCCGTTGAGCCTGGCGCACACCCGCATCGCCTCGGCGAGCGCGTCGGCGGTCCAGTTCCGGGCCTGCTTGCGGGCCTTCTCGACCTGCCAGGGCGCCATGCCGAGCTGCCCGGCGAGCTGGGCCGCGCCGCCGCGCTCGGCGGCCACGCGGGAGAGGTTGCGCACCGCCATCGCCAGCGCGTCGGCGATCGGCACGGGGTCGACGCCGACCTGCACGGCCCAGCGCAGCGCGCCGAGCGCTTCGGCGGTGTCCCCGGCGATCGTCGCGTCGGCGACGGTGAACCCGGAGACCTCGGCGCGGCCGGAGTAGTACTTGGCGACGCTCTCCTGGGTGATCTTCCCGTCGGTGTCGGCGACCAGCTGCGCGCACGCGGAGGCGAGCTCACGCAGGTCCGAACCGACGGCCTGGATGATCGTGTCGGCGATCTCGGCGGAGGCCGAACGCGGCGAGGCCCCCGCGTCGCGCAGCTCGCCGCGCACGAACGCGACGCGATCGGGCTGCCGCTTGATCTTGGGGACGCGCACGACCTCGACGTCGAGCTTCTTCAGCCCTTCGGAGAGGCCCTTGCCCTTGTTGCCGCCGTTGTGGCACACGGCGAGGTAGATGCCGGGCGCGGGCTGCTCGGCGTAGGCGAGCACGGCCGCGGCGAGGTCCTTGTCGACGTCCTGACCGGACTCGATGACGCCGACGACCGCGCCGCCGAACAGGGTCGGACTGGTCAGCTCGGCGAACGCGCCGGTGTTCAGGTCGTTGCCGCTGATGCGGTTGACGGCGGGCGCGGGCTCCCCTTCGGGCAGCGAGGCGCGCACCGCCCTGACGTAGTCGGCGGCGGCCCGCTCGGCGAGGAATTCGTCGTCGCCCAGGATCAGGCGGATGGGTTCGAGTGCAGCCACGGGACCATCCTCCCATGCCGCAGGGACCACTCCCGTCCTCGACAGGGCCGTCGCCATCCGCGCAACCCCCGTAGCCTGCTCGGCCGCAGTGGCAACGCCCGCAATGCCGGAACCACAATCACCCAATCGGCGTCCCCCACGCCCTAGCGGTCTCCCGCTGAAGAGGCCCGTCGCACCCCGCGCCGACGTTGGTCTCGGAGCGCGTGCACCGGACGCGGCCGGCTGCGGGGCCGGCCTCGCAGCGACTGCCTTGCGTCAGCCCGTCCCCCGGGACGGGACCGATCGCCCCCGCCTCCGTGCAGAGGCCACGCCGTGTTCACTCCTCCGTCCGCACCTCGAAGTCGCTCCCGTTCCGCGACACCGTGATCCGTCCCGCCTCGTCCGTCCGGAACACCAGCGCCCCGACCCCCTCGAGCACCGCCAGGGGCCCCGGGTCCGGATGTCCGTACTCGTTGCCCTTCCCGACGCCGACGAGCGCCACCGCCGGGTCGGCCGCCTCCAGGAACTCCCGAACCTGGAACGACGACCCGTGATGCGGCACCTTCAACACGTCCGCTTGCAGTGCCGACCCGCTCCCGAGCAGCGCGCGCTGGCCCTCCAACTCGACGTCCCCGGTCAGCAGCACACTGGTCCCGGCCACCTCCGCCCGGAGCGCCACCGAGTTGTTGTTCGGGTCCGAGCGCGTGCCGCTCAGCAACTCGGCCGGCGGCCCGAGCACCTCCAGCCGCGTCGCCCCGAACGCGAACACCGCACCCGGCTCGGCCTCCAGAACCGGCACCTCCCCGGCGCGCTCCTCCACCAGCTCGTACCCGTACCGGGCCTCACCCGGCGGCGGTGCCAGAATCGCGGCCACCTCCCGTCCCTCCATCGCCCCGCCGATCCCGGCCGTGTGGTCGATGTGGAAGTGCGACAACACGAGCAACGCGATCCGGTCGACCCCCAGCGCGTCGAGGCACGCGTCGACCGCCGCCGGATCGGGCCCCACGTCGACCACCACCACGTCCTCCCCCGCGGGCAGCACGAGGGCATCGCCTTGCCCCACATCGCACATGGTGACCACCCATCCCGAAGGCGGACCGCCCGTCATGACGCAGGCCGGGATCATGCCCAGTCCCGCCGCGGCGAGCACCGCGAGGAGCGGCAGCCGCAACCGGCGGAGGTGGAGCAGGACGATGAGCAGCGCCAGCGCCGCCGCCGAGCCGAGGCCCCACCACAGCCCACCGGGAACCGGCACCAGCGCCCCGGGAACCTCGGAACCCGTCCGCGCCAACCAGACCAGCCACCGCGCCGGCACCGCGGCCGCCTGCGCCGCCCAGGCCCCGGCCGGGACCCACACGGCCGCCGCCGCGGCCGCGCCGACCGACAGCACGACCACCGGCGCGGCCACCAGCGCCGCCAGCACGTTCACCGGGACCGACACCAGGCTCACCCCGCTGCCGAGGCCCACCAGCAGCGGGGTGACCGCCGCCTGGGTGGCGAGCGGCATCGTGACCGCCAACGCCACCGGCTGCGGCCAGCCCCGGTGCTCCAGTGGTCGCGCCCAGCGGAACGCCAGGAACACCAGCCCGACGCACGCGGCGACCGACAGGGCGAAACCCCCCTGCGCGGCCATGTCCGGATCCGCGAGGATCACCACGAGGACCGCGGTCGCCAAGGCCGGCGTCGCCGCCCGAGGCCGGCCGGCGGCCAGCGCGAGCAACGTCATCCCCGCCATCACCGCCGCCCGCAGCACACTCGGCTGGGGACCGGCCACCACCACGATCGCGGCGATGGCGACCGCCCCGGCCGGCACCCGCCCACGAGGACCGGCCCGGCACGCCACGGCCACCGCCAGCACCACACCGACCACGAGGCTCAAGTGGTATCCGGAGACCACCACGAGGTGGACCAGACCGGTCGACCGGAAGTCCGCGGCCAGTTCCGGTTCCATCATCGACGTGTCGCCGACCGCGAGCGCGGGGATCAGCCCCGCCTCGGGCTGCGGCACGGCCTCGACCGCGGTCGCGAGCCGCTCCCGGACGTGGGCCGCGATCTGATGCGGCGGCGACAGGTTCCCTGCGGGTTCGGGCGGCCCCCGGGCGCTGACGATCGCGGCCGTCAGCCGTCCCGGATCGGCTTCGCGCACCACGGCAGGGACGATCACCCGCTGCCCCGCCGCCGCCTCGCGCCACTCGCCACCGCTGGCGACCAGGAGGACCTGCCAATGCCCTTCGAGAGCGACGTCTTCGGCGGTGAACGACTGAAGTCGCGCCGTGGCGGTGACCAGGTCCGGTCGGCGGGTCGACGGCTTCGGCGCGGTGTGCAGCACCAGTTCGGCTTCCCCGCGCGCCTCCGCGGCGGTCAGCGCCGCGAGCCCGGAGTGGTCGCGGGCGGCGACGTGCGCCGTCGTCACTCCCGCGCCGAGGATCCCCCCGAACGCGACGGTGGTGAGCGCCGCGGCGAAGCCCCGGTCCCACCGGCGTCCCGCCACGACCAGTGCCGCGCACGAAGCGGCGGTGACCAGGCCACTGGCCACCGAGCCGTACAGGCCCGCCAGCGCCGACGCCCATATCCCGGCGGCGACGAGCGGGAGCCGCCAGTCCCGCCGGACCACTTCGGAAGGCGCCGGTCGCAGGGTGAACTCGTCACTCACCGGGCCGACCTCCGACCGGCGCCGGTGATCCGATCGGCGACACCGAGCCCTCGCTCCGAGGAGGGCCGGTCCTGGGCGGTGCTGTCGCAGCCGAGGACGGCCGAGGCGGGGTCTCCGCGCGCGTCGAGGGAGCGGCGGAGGGCGAAGCCGGGTGGCGGTGCGCGGTGCGGATGAGGCCCTCGATGGCGTCGTGGCCGATCGGCTTCCACGAGAGCGGGGGCCTCACAGGGTCACCTGCTCGCGCAGCTGCTCCAGCAGGGCGGACCCGATGCCGGAGACTTCGGACAGCTCGTCGAGCGACTGGAAGCTGCCGTTGGCTTCGCGGTACTCGATGATCCGCTCGGCGAGGACCGGGCCGATGCCGTTGAGCGCGTCGAGCTCCGCCGCACTGGCGACGTTGACGTTCACCAGGCCGCCGGACTCCAACCCGTCCGAGCCGCCGCCCGGTGCCGGGGCCGCGGCCGAGGCGTCGGGGACGGCGACGAGGTCGCCGTCGGCGACCAC
This sequence comes from Glycomyces sp. TRM65418, assembly GCF_019710475.1. Lineage (GTDB taxonomy): Bacteria > Actinomycetota > Actinomycetes > Mycobacteriales > Micromonosporaceae > Glycomyces. The sequence goes on from NZ_JAJFAX010000015.1 coordinate 88,112, forward strand.
GCGGGCGAGATTGAGGAAGCCCGGATCGGCGCCTTCGGCCAACCCGCCCGCGGCCTCGATGGCGTCGGCCACCCGGGATCCGGCGTCGAGCTCCACGATGCCGGGGTCGTTGACCGCACCGGCGACCGAGACCACGATCGTCGCCGTCTCGGTCGCAGCCGCTTCGGGCACGGCAGCGGGAGCGGTGGCGGCGGGCTCCGCGTCGGGCCAGGACCAGAGGGTCACCGACAGCCCTACCGCGGCGACCAGGAGGGCGACGGCGACCAGGACCCGGCGGTTGAGGTGCGAGAGTCCGAAGCGGTTCTGGAGGCGCTCCAAGCGCTCGTCGAAGCGCCGCACGGGAGGCGGACTGAGCACCGGCTCGGGTCGGGGCTCGCCGGTGTCGGCGTCGACGGTCTCCCTGCAGACGCCGGGATCGTCAGCGGGCTGATCGAGTCGCAGTCGGAGCTTCGCGGCGAGCGCCGCTGCATCGGGTGGCAGTTCGCGTTCCATACCCGGCTCAACGAACGGAGGACACGGCCGTGACTGGGATCTTTTCGGCCTGTGGACAACCGAATCAGCCCTGTGGACAACCCCGGAACGTGTGGACGGAGCCCGAATGAGACGCCATAATGCGCCGGCCGCTGCAAACAGCCGCCGACGCAGACGCCTCGGGGTCAGCTGGACGTTCCCCTCGCCGGCATGCGCACCCTGATCGACGCCCGGTTCCCGCGACGGCGGCACCTGCCGGTCGAACCAGTGCGCGCTCAGGGGATTCGGCGCGTGACGACGCCGACCAGGCCCGGGCCGCAGTGAGCGCCCACGGCCGCGCCGACCTCAGTCACGTCCATGCGCCGCAGCCGGCCCTCGAAGCGCTCCGCCAGCCATCCGGCCAGCGCCTCAGCGCGTCGCTCCGCGCCCAGGTGGTGCACCGTCATCTCCACCTCGGTCTCGCCCGCATCCGCGACCGCGAGCGCCGCGAGGCGCTGCAGTCCGCGTGTCGGCGTGCGCACCTTCTCCACCACGTCGATGCGCCCGTCCTCGACGCCCAGAATCGGCTTCACCGACAACGCGGTGCCGACGATCGCCCGCGCCGCGCTGATCCGCCCGCCGCGCCGCAGGAACTCCAAGGTGTCCAAGTAGAAGTAGGTCGTGGTCCGGCCGATCGCCGCCTGCGCCGCGGCAGCGGCGGCGAGCACCTCCGCGCCCTTCTCTGCCGCCTCGACGGCCGCCATCACGGGATATCCGACGCCCATTCCGGCGCCGAGCGAGTCGACCACCGCGACCCGGCCGCCGAAGCCCGCCGCAGCGGCCTCCGCGGCCGCCACCGTCCCCGAGAGCCGCCCGGAGAGGTGCACGGAGACGACTCCGCTCGCGCCCTCGTCGAGCAGCCGCGTGTAGGTGGCCCGCAGCTCCTCCGGTGGCAGGCCCGAAGTCGTCACCTCGCGGCCCTCCCGGACAGCCCGCAGGATCGCCTCCCCGCCGACGTCCTCGCCCTCGCGGTGTTCGACCCCGCCGATCAGCACCGGGATTCCGAGCACCGTCAGGCAGCCGTGCCCGGCGCGCAGCGCCTCAGGCAGGGCCGAAGTGGAATCGGTAACGACGACGACGGTCACGCCGCCACAGTACCTAATCCGCGGTTTCGGCATCCTCCACCACGAAGGGGGTGCCCTGCTGGCAGGTCGACATCATGCCCTTGTCGATCTGCCCGTGCAGCGTGACCTTGGCTCCGGCGTAGACGATCGACGAATCGTAGTTTCCGAAGATCCCGTACACCGTCCCGTCGTGCTCGAGCACCAGGCAACCGGACTCGACGCCCGCTTCGACCGTCCCCGAGATGGTCGTCTGCGAGGCCGAACCGGGTTTCGACGAGTCGCCGAGGGACGGGTCCAGGTACGGGGTGGTCTCATCGGGCACGGTGGTCTCCTCGGTGACGGTCGCTTCAGGCGAAGGGCTCAGCGCGGTCGGCGCCGCCGATGTCGACGGCTCCGCAGTGTCGGCGGCGCCGCCGCCGCCCGAACCGCATGCGGCGAGCACGGTCACCAGGAGCGCCCCGATCAGCGAGTCGGTCAGGCCCGCCGATCGTCGGACGCGGGATGTCTGCATGTTCATGCCGGTTTGACGCCTCCGAACGCGGTGCGGTTGCACCTGTTCGAAGCCTACGACTCCGGGACGAGCCCGGTCCAGCGATCCGGCATCGGAGCGGAGCTAACCGCGCGCCTGCTGACCTCGCGCGAGGGCCGTCGACCCGATCGTGTGCGGCGCCGGGACGCCGAGGTTGTAGCCGAACATCCGCCACTTGCCCGAACGCATGCGCCGAAGCTCGGCCCAGTGCGCGTTGTCCATGCCCGAGAGGGTGCTGGTCGACGTCTCGTCCCATCCGAGGATCCCGCCGATGATCTGCCGGGCCGAACCCCCGTGGCACACCACGATCGCGGTCCCCTCGACCTCCGAGGAGACGATGTCGCGCACGGCATCGCCGGTGCGCCGGTGCAACTCCGCCCACGTCTCGATCTCGGGGTGCTGCAACGGCTCCTGCGAACGCCAACGCCGGTGGTCCTCGGGGAACTGCTCCGCGATCTCGAACTGCGTCAGACCCTCCCAGGGGCCGTACGCACGCTCCCGGAGCCGCTTGTCCAGCTCGATCTCGATGCCCGTGAGCTCGGCGACCGGCCGGGCCGTGTCCACCGCGCGCCGCAGATCCGAGGAGATGATCCGCGTCGGCTCGTACTCGGCGAGCTCCGGGGCGGCCTCGACCACCTGGGCCCGGCCGGTCTCGTCCAGGTCGATGTCCGACGAGCCTTGGATGCGACCCTCGATGTTCCACGCGGTCTGCCCGTGGCGGACCACAAGCAGCCGGTTCATTCCTCGTCCTCGCCGTCGGCCTCGGCGACCTCAGTGCCGCGGGCCCGCTCGGCGTCGTCCTGGTCGACGAACTCGATCTCAGGGCAGTCCTTCCAGAGACCGTCGAGACCGTAGTAGTCGCGCGCCTCCTTGTGGAAGACGTGGACCACGATGTCGTTGTAGTCCAGGAGCACCCACTGCTCGCCGCCCTTGCCTTCGCGGCGGAGCGGACGGGTGTCGTGCTCCTTGATGAGTTTCTCCTCGACCGCGTCGACGACCGCGTGGACCTGCCGCTCGTTCGATGCCGAGACGATCACGAAGACGTCGGTGAGTGCGATCTTCGAAGTGACGTCCCGAAGGTTGATGGCAAAGGCCTTCTTGTCAGCCGCCGCCTGGGCTGCGGAAAAAGCCAGGGTCTGGGCGGTTTCACTTGCGGTCACGAACGCTCCTGACGACGAGATCTCCACCGGCGCTCGCCGGTTCAGCTCTAGTCTTACACGCTGGGTACGACGACGCCCCGCCTGTTTCCTGCCAGTCGCTGTGCGAAGCGTCCCAACGCTCAATCGCGGTAAAGCGCGTGTCGGTGAATATATGCCGCGACCCGATCGGTGACGAGATACCGGATCGGCTCTCCGGCACGGACCCGTTCGCGGCATTCAGTCGAAGAGATGTCCACTGCGGGCATGTCGATGAACTCGACGTCGACGCCGAACGAGGTGTCGACCCCGCGGCGCGAGTGCCCGGGACGATTCAGCGCGATGAACTTCACCGCCTTGATCAACTCCTCGACCCGATGCCAGGTGTAGAGGTTCTCCAGGGAATCGGCGCCGATGACGAAGTACAGATCGACGTCCTCGTCGTATTCGGCCCGGACATCGGCGACCGTGTCCACCGCATACGTCGGGCCCTCGCGATCCACGTCGCAGGTACTGACCCGGAACAGGGGGTCGGAATCCACGGCCGCGCGCGTCATCTCCAGCCTCGCAGCGGCCTCGGTGACATTGCGATGCTGTTTCTGCCAGGGATCGCCGGTCGGGACGAAGACCACCTCGTCGAGCCGGCACCGATACGCGGCCTCGCCTGCGGCCACGAGATGCCCCAGGTGGGGAGGATCGAAAGTCCCCCCGAAGACCCCGATGCGACGCGCTGGCAAGTCAGGCACGCCCGAATCCTATCGCGCCGTTCCGCACTCGGAGCATGCGAAAGGGCCCCGCCGAATGGCGGAGCCCTTGAATACCGAAACGGGAAAGGCCCGACGCGTCAGCGTCGGGCCTTTCCGT
>NZ_JAJFAX010000016.1 GCF_019710475.1 Glycomyces sp. TRM65418
CGACATCCACACCCCGTAGGGCCCCGCCGCCCCGGGCACTTGTGCCGGAGCGCCCGGGGCGCGCGGTGACCGCTCGCCACAGCGGTCACACCCTTGTGGACACCCCGGACCGGCGGCCGCGACCATCGCGGCCGCCGGTCCGGGGCCCCGAGGACGACAACAAGGAGGCACCTCCCATGAAACGTCGATCCGCAGTCAGCGCCGCGCTCATCGCCGCGCTGGCCGCCCTGCTCGCCTTCACCGCGGTCCCGGCGTCCGGGGTCGCACCCTCGCTCGGATCGCCGAGCGTCACCACCCTCACCACCGACGGGCGCACGGCGCTGACCTACACCGGCTACATGAACGGCGAGTCGTTCCAGCAGGACGGCATCACCACGTTCAACGGCTGGCAGTACACGGCCTGGTGGGACCAGTCAGGCTACGTCAACCTGGCCCGCCGGGCGGCCGCCGCCACCTCGTGGCAGACGATCCGCCTCACCGACTACCGGACCACCTCGACCGACTCGCACAACACGATCTCCATCGGCATCTCCGGCCAGGACGGCTCGATCCACCTCTCCTTCGACATGCACAACTCGGTGCTCAAGTACCGCAAGTCGATCGCGGGCCTGGCGACCTCCCCCTCGTCCGCGAACTGGTCGGCGTCGAGCTTCGGGGCCGTGTCCGATTCGCTCGCGGGCCAGCGCCTGGCGCAGGCCACCTACCCGCGGTTCTTCCGCTCCCCGGACGGCGTGCTGCAGATGAGCATCCGCACCGGCGCCAGCGGCGCCGGCAATCTGGTGCTCTTCGAATACCGGAACGGGAGCTGGAGCCACCTGGGCGAGTTCCTCAACGGGATCCGCGCCGACAACAACGCGTACCTCTTCGGCATCGAGTACGACGACACCGGCCTCGACACGAGCGACCTGCTGCACGCCACGTGGACGGTCCGCGAGACGCCGAACGCGAGCACCAACCACGACATCTACTACGCCTACAGCAAGGACCAGGGCCGCACCTGGCGCAACAACAACGGCGACGTGGTGGCGACGACGGGCTCGAACCCGCTCGTCGCCGACTCGGCCGGGCTGCGCGTCGTCGGCATCGGCCAGAACCGCGGACTCATGAACCAGGAGTCGCAGGTGGTCGACAGCGCGGGCAACGTCCACGTGCTCGCCTCGCACATGGCCCCGTCGGCCTCGAACGACAGCAACTTCGACAGTGCGCGAGGCAAGTCCGTGCTCGTGCACTACTGGCGCGACAAGCCCAGCAAGGAGTGGAAGCGCCAGGTGCTCTCGTACACGGGCGTGATGACCCGCGCCGACATCGGCGTCGACGCCGACGACAACCTCTACATCGCCGCCGGGAACTCCTCGACCAGGCGGTTGAGCGTCTACACGGCGTCGAAGGCCTCGGGATGGACCGACTGGGCCACCCGCTACACCTCCAGCGTCCAGTACTACTCGGACCCGCTGCTCGACCACGCACGCCTGCTCGACGGCGTCGTCTCGGTCTTCGCCCCCCGCTACGGCGGCAGCCAGATCGACGTCCTGAACTGGACGGTGGGAGCAGGCGGCGGCACCCAGGCGACCGACATCGCGAACCGCAACTCCGGCAAATGCATCGACGTGGTCTCGGCCTCGACCGCGGACGGTGCGGAGGCCATTCAGTGGACCTGCCACGGCGGCGCGAACCAGCAGTGGGAACTCCAGGACGCCGGCGGCGGCCATCACCGGATCGTCTCGCTGGCCTCCGGCAAATGCCTCGACGTCAACGGCGCTTCGACGGCGGACGGCGCCCGGATCATCCAGTGGACGTGCGGCGGCGGCGCCAATCAGCAGTGGCAGCTGCGCGAGAGCGGCGGCCACGTCCAGATCGTCGCCCGCCACTCGGGCAAATGTGTGGAGGTGATCGGCTCCTCGACCGCGAACAGCGCCCGCCTGCAGCAGTCCACCTGCTCGAGCGGCACCGGCCAGCAATGGACCCTGTAACCCTTTCATCGACCGATTCCCTCATGGAGCATTGATGCGAATCCCCAACAATCGAACCGGCCCCGCACCCGAACGCGGCGAACGACTGCGCCGCGCGACCGCGAGCGGCGCGGCTGCGCTCGTCCTGGCCGGGACGGGCGTGCTCGGCTCGGCGGCACCGGCCTCGGCCCTCTACGGCGAGGCCGAGATACAGCCCGTCGAAAGCAACCTGGCCGCCAAGTACTGGGTGGAGGCGACCGCCGCCAGCGGCGACGCCACCGCCGCGCTGGCCATCGACCAGGACCCGGACACCGCCTGGCTGGCAACGGAAACCGGCCCGGGCCAATGGCTGCAGCTGGATCTGGGCGGGGCCTATGACAACGTCCGCAAGGTCCACGTCGCCTTCCCCGACCCCGGCGCCGTGTACCAGTACGTGGTCGAGGCCTCCCCGGACGGGGAGGAGTGGGAGGTCATCGCCGACCGGTCGGCCACCGCCACCCCGGGCCTGGGCGGGGTCGACCCGTTCACTCGGCCAGGAACCAGGTACGTGCGCGTCACGGTCACGGGCGCGTCGCCCGGTGCGGCGGTCGGCGTCAGCGAGCTGATGGTCTTCAACTACCTGCGCGACGACCTCGTCCTCGGCGCGGACCTGTCCTGGATGGACGACCAGCGGAACCGCGAGTACTGGGTGCACCCGCAGGAGGAGGACCGGGGCGCCGGGCCGTTCCTCCTCGACGTCATGCAGGACCGAGGCCTGGAGTACACGCGGCTGCGGGTCTTCAACGAGCCGCGCAACGAGTCCACCGGCAACCCGAACACGATTCCCTACCAAGGGCCGGAACGCACCCTGACCTCGGCGCAGTGGGTCGCCGAGCGCGGCCTCGGGCTGGGCATCGACTTCCACTACGCCGACTCGTGGGCGGACCCGGGCAAGCAGCCCAAGCCCCGGGCCTGGGCGGAGCTGGAGTTCCCCGAGCTCACCGACGCGGTCTACGACTACACCTACGACTACGTCTCGCAACTGGTCGCACAGGGCACGGTCCCGGACAAGGTCGCGGTCGGCAACGAGATCGCCAACGGCTTCATGTGGGGGAGCGAGGCGGTCGGGGCGCCCGCCACGGAGGCGGTGCACGCCGGCGCCAACCCGCCGTACTTCCGCGACCAGGCCGACGTCTACCAGTCGCAGCCCGGCGGCGGCATCCTCTGGCAGTACCGGCACTCCGAGGATCCGGAGGAGCGCCAGCTGTACCTGGACTCCTGGGACCGGTTCACCACCCTCCTGGCCGCCGGGATCGCGGCGGTCCGCGACGCCTCACCGGAATCCGAAGTGGAACTCCACTCGGTGGTCGGGCGGATCAGCGGCATGGACAAGGCGGGGGAGTTCTGGCACCAGCTGACGACTCGGCTGAACGCCAAGGGCCAGGACTTCGACGTGCTCGGGCTCTCCTACTACCCGGAGCACCACGGCACCCTCGAGCGCATGGAGCAGAACCTGCACACGCTCGCGACGACCTACCCGCAGTACAAGCTGGAGATCGCGGAGACCTCGTATCCCGCCACTGGCGGCGGCACGCAGCCCAACTCCACGTTCCCGCGGACCGTCCAGGGCCAGGCCGACGCCGTCCAGCACGTGTTCCAGATGGTCAACGACGTCATCGACAACCAGGGCGTCGGCACGCTCACCTGGGAACCGGCGAGCTACCAGGCGATGTTCCGATCGGTGCCGGGCATGACGAACACCTCCGAGCCCAACGCCTCGATCGACGTCTACAACAAGAGCCGCGCTGAGCACGTCCTCGAGGACACGGTCTACACCGCGGTCAAGACCGGCGAGACGCCCGCGCTGCCCGACTCGGTCGACGTACTGACCACTGCGGACGGATCCGTGAACGCGGTCCCGGTCGAATGGGACGAGGCGCCGTCCGACGCCACCGACGCCGCCGGCGAACTCACCGTATCGGGCACGACCGAGTACGGCGAGGTGACGGCGGTCGTGCATGTGGTGGACGAGTTCGCCTCGCCCGAGTGCGACACGGTGGTGAGCGGTGCGCACTACGGGCCGCTGTCGGTCGAGACGGGCACCACCTGCCTGGCCGAGGGCGCCCGCGTGTTCGGTCCGGTGAACGTGGCCGAAGGCACCGGGCTGGTGGCGGACGGGGCCCGGATCACCGGTCCCGTCGCCGCTGACGGCGCGGACGTGGTGGTCCTCTGCGGCACGCACGTCAGCGGCCCGGTGAGCCTCACCGGGAGCGCCTCGGTCACCCTCGGCGATCCCGTTCTGGACTGCGCCCCGAACCGGGTGTCCGGTCCGGTCACGGTCACCGGCACCACCTGGTGGAACGTGATCGCCGGCAACGACATCAGCGGTCCGCTCTCGTGCTCCGGCAGCGAGGCGGCGCCGGTGAACAACGGGTCCGCGAACGCGGTGAAGGGACCCAAGAGCGGGCAGTGCTCCGGGCTCTGACCTGAAGCGGCGGCCGTCCTGATCGGGCGGCCGCCGCGGCTTCGCCGCGCTCAGGCGGTGGATTCGCGCCGGATGATCGCGAACGGGGCGGTGTACTGGCGGGGCGGGAGCGCGGGGTCGGCGATGCGCGAGACGATGAGGTCGACGGCCTTGGCGGCCTTCCACCGGTGATCGGGGCTCACCGTGGACAGCGACGGGATGAAGACCGCGGACTCGGGGACGTTGTCGAAGCCGATGAGGCGCACGTCGTCGGGGACGCTGACGCCGCGGTCGCGCAGACCGCGCACGACCCCCATCGCGACCGTGTCGCTGAACGCCACCACGCCGTCGACGCCGAGGCCCGAGTCGGCGATCCGGCGTCCGGTGCTCCGGGCGCCTTCCCACGAGAGCGCATCGAGGGTGAACCGCAACCGGGGATCCGGTTCGATCCCGCGGTCCTCCAGTGCGGCCCGGTAGCCGTTGTAGCGCCGCGTGATCATGGTGAGCCGGTCGAGGTCGCCTCCGGTGACGACGGCGATGCGCTCGCATCCCTGGTCGATCAGGTGCTCGGTGGCCGCGGCGGTGCCCGCCTCGTTGGGCACCGTGACGTGGTCGAAGCGGCCCGCGAGGTCCTGCTCGCCGAGCAGCACGATCGGGTAGCCCTGGGTCGGCACCAGCGGGGCCGGCGAGTCGATCTCGACCACGGAGAGGATGAGACCGTCGAGCTGGAGCCTGCGGGACTGGGCGATGGCCGCCGCCTCGCCCTTGGCGAGGGCACCGGTCTGCTCGACCGCGACATGGTAGCCGTGCCGCCGGGCCTCCTCGATGACCAGCGCGGCGAGCATCCCGAAGTAGGCGTTGCCGATCTGGGGGACCGCGAGTCCGATGACGCCGCTGCGGCCGGAGCGGAGATTCCGCGCCGACGGGTTGAGCTGGTAGCCCGATTCGCGGATGGCGGCGAGGACGCGTTCACGGGCGTCGTCGCTGACCTTGACGCGGTTGTTGATGACGTTGGAGACGGTCATGGGCGACACGCCGGCGAGCTGTGCGACGTCGCTCATGGTGACCTTGCCGCGCTTCACCATGCCTCCACAGCCTGTGTGCTCCTCGTATGGTCCTGGCGCGGCGCCCGTGTGGCGCTTGGACGCCCGCCCTCACGGCAGTCCGCCGCCGGACCGAGTCTATCGACCCGCCCCGGACCGCCATGGGCGCTATGCAGACCGGCGACCCGGCGGTGCACCCGCGAGTCCGTGTCATCGCTGTCGCCGAATTGACGCGACCCGGACGGACGACTGCGGGCGCCGCGCGGCCCCCGCAACGAGAGGCGACCGGCTCCGGGCTCCGCCGCCGTGGGCCTTTGCGGGGTCAGCCTTTCCAGACGGTCTTGAGGTTGGTGAACTCGCGGATGCCGGCGGCGGCGAGTTCGCGGCCGTATCCGGAGGCCTTGACGCCGCCGAACGGCAGTTCGGGAAACGACACCGTCATCCCGTTGACGAACACCGCGCCGGCGTCGAGGTTGCGAATGAACCACTCCTGCTCGTCGGCGTCGTTCGTCCACACCGCGCTCGACAGGCCGAACCTCGTCTGGTTCGCGATCCGCGCCGCGTCGGCCGCGTCCTCGGCGCGGTACAGGGCCGCGACCGGTCCGAACGTCTCCTCCTGCACGATGGCCGCGTCGTCGCTCAGGTCGGCCAGCACCGTGGGCGCGTAGAACCAGCCGGGCCGGTCGAGCGCGCCGCCGCCGGTGAGGACCCTCGCACCTTTGGCGACCGCGTCGTCGACCAGTTCAGCGAGCTCGTCGCGACCCGCTTCGGTGGCGAGCGGTCCGACTTCGGTCTTCGGGTCGAGCGGGTCCCCGACGACGAGCGCCGCGGTCGCCTCGGTGAAGCGACGGCTGAACTCGTCGTAGACGTCGGTGTGGACGATGAACCGCTTGCCCGCGATGCACGACTGCCCGTTGTTGATCGTGCGGGCGCGCACCGCCGTCTCGACGGCCGCGTCCAGATCCGCGGAGGGCAGCACGATGAAGGGATCCGATCCGCCCAGCTCCAGCACCGACTTCTTGATCGCCGCGCCCGCGGTCGCCGCCACCGAACTCCCGGCCGGTTCCGATCCGGTGAGCGTCACGGCCTTGACGCGCGCGTCTTCGATCACCGCCTTGACCTCGCGCGAGCCGATCAGGAGCGCCTGGAACGCCCCTGGCGGGAACCCCGCGCGTTCGAACAGCCCGTCGAGGTACAGCGCCGTCTGGGGCACGTTCGACGCGTGCTTGAGCAGCCCCGTGTTCCCCGCCGCCAGCGCGGGGGCCGCGAACCGCAGCGCCTGCCAGACCGGGAAGTTCCAGGGCATGACGGCGAGCACGACGCCGAGCGGCTCGTACCGCGTCCACGCTCGGGAGGCGCCGACGGCGGCGGGGTCGTCCAGCGGCTCGTCGGCGAGGAAGGACTCGGCGTGGTCGGCGTAGAACCGCAGGCCTTTCGCGCTCTTGCGCACCTCGGCCTCGGCTTGGCCGATGGGCTTGCCCATCTCCACCACGAGCATCCGCGCGGTCTCGTCCACTTCGCCTTCGAGGATCTCGGCCGCGCGCCGCAGCCATTGCGCCCGTTCGGCGAACGTGGTGTCCTTCAGCGCCTTGAACGCGTCTTGCGCTCGCGCGATCCGCCGCTCCACCTCCTCGCCGGAATGCGGTTCGAACTCCCGCTCGGTCGCACCGGTCGCAGGGTTGACAGTCGCAATCGCCATTGATCGTCCAATCCTTCGAGGCTCCGCTCTCGCCCGAGAGGACTGGCGGATACTGGTCAGTAACAACCACCATAGGCGATCACCGGGCCGACGTCACCTCATGTGGACGAGGCGGGGGAGCACGTCGCTCTCGGGCACGACGCCGAGCGGCGACGCGGCGCGGAGCATGTCGCGGTTCTTCAGCGGCCGGAGCGGTGTCCCGTTGCAGTAGGCTGTGGCGGATCTGATCACCGCCCGATCACGAAGGGCCCCTTCTCGTGACCGTCTTCCTGGTATCCCTGGTCGGGATCGCCTTCAACACCGCCATCGTCGCGTACGTCGCGACCAGGCTGCTCGACGTCCGCTACACGCTCTGGCGGCTGATCTTCGTCAGCGTCGTGGGGCAGTCCATCGTCCAATACGGACTCGTTCCGGCGGTCATCGACCTGGAGGGCGCCGACCCGCCCCCGGCGGACGTCCCCGGCCTGGTCGCCCTGCTCGCCCTCGCGGTCGTCTGCGCGCCGGTGATCGCGATGACCCTCCTGGTGATCTGGGAGGCCATCCTCCCCACCGGCGCGGTCCCGCCGTTGCGGACCTGGTTCAAAGGCCTGCGCGCCCGCGCCGGGCGAACCCGCCGCTACCTGCAGATCCTCGCCATCGCGGCCCGCCACGGCCTCACCGGCCTCCTGCGGGGCCGCCGCCAGATCGGCCAGGACGCGGAGATGGCCCGCTCGATCCGCCGCGCCCTCGACGACGGCGGCGTCACCTTCGTCAAACTCGGCCAGATCCTCTCCACCAGGCGCGACCTTCTCCCGCCCGTCTACATCGCCGAACTCGCCAAGCTCCAGGATCAGGCCGCCCCGATCCCCGGAGCCGTCGTCACCGACCGGGTCGAAGCCGCCATCGGCGCGGCCGTCGACGAGGTGTTCGCCGAATTCGACCTCGAACCGATGGCCGCGGCCTCCGTCGCCCAGGTCCACAGCGCCGTCCTGCGCACCGGCGAAGCGGTCGTCGTCAAGGTCCGCCGCCCCGGCGCGGCGGACACCATCGAACGGGACCTCGACATCATCCAGCGCCTGGCCGAGCTCCTCGACCGGCGCACCGCCTGGGGCCGCTCGATGGACGTCCTCGGACTCGCGGCCGGATTCGCGGCCGCGCTTCGCGAAGAGGCCGACTTCACCGTCGAGGCCCGCAATCTCGCCCAGGTCGCGGCCGCGCACGACAAGCGGCGCTCCGCGGTCCGCGTCCCCCGGCCCCGGCCCGACCTCTCCGACGAACGAGTCCTGGTCATGGAGCGGTTCACGGGCGTCTCACTCGCCGCCGCGGGCCCGATGCTGCCCGAACGCGGACTGGATCCCCGCGCCGTCGCGGCCGGGCTGCTGCGCGAGGTGCTCGACGAGATCATGATCGACGGCATCTTCCACGCCGACCCGCACCCGGGCAATCTGCTGCTGCTCGACGACGACCGGCTGGGCCTCATCGACTACGGCTCCGTGGGCCGGCTCGACCGCGAGCTGCGCGCGTCGCTCCAGGCGATCCTCCAAGCGGTCGACCGCCAGGACGGCCCGGCGCTCGCCGACGCCCTCATCGGCGTCTCGACCCGCCCCGACGAGCTCGACCAGGTCGCCTTCGAACGGGCGCTGGGCTCGTTCATGGCACGCCACCTCCTGCCCGGGGCGGCGCCGGGGATGCGCATGTTCACCGAGCTGTTCCGCATCATCGCCAAGTACCGCATCGCGATCCCGCCCGAGCTCGCGGCGGTCTTCCGGGCCCTCGGCACCCTGGAGGGCTGCCTGACGGCGATCGATCCCCGCTTCGACATCGTCGGCGAGGCCCGCAGCGCCGGCGAGGCCTACGCCCAGCGGCGCCTTCGCCCCGACTCGGTCAAGGACATGGTCGTCGAGGAGGCCGCCGATCTGCTGCCGGTGCTGCGCAAGCTGCCGCGCCGCCTCGACCGCCTGGCCGCGGCCGCCGAAGCCGGCCGCCTCACCGGGAACCTGCGGTTGTTCTCGCGCGCCGAGGACCGCCGCACCATCACCGTCTGGCTGCACCAGACGCTCTTGACCGTGCTCGCCGCCGCTTCCGGTCTGATGGCGGCGATGCTCATCGGGACCGAAGGCGGACCGGCCGTCACCGACGACATGGGCCTCTACCAGTTCTTCGGGCTCGTCCTGCTGCTCATCGCCTCGGTCATGGCACTCAGAGTGCTCGCCGACATCTTCACGAAGCACCACGAACCGAGATGACGCGACTTCGCCGGCCGCTCCTTCGGTGGAGGCCGGCGGCGTGCGAAGCGAATGAACGGTGAGCAGGCGGCGCGGCCAGTCGGAATGGGCGACAGCGGTCTTGCCCCCGAGTTGATCGCTCCCATTGATTCTCGACGCCGACTCTTATAGCGAAGCATTGACAATCGTCATTTCGTCACATTAAAATGCTTGCGTAGGTATAGCGCTAAACCTATTGTTACCAGCAACTCCGTACCCAATATTCATCCCAGTGATCGCCATGCGCCCCGCCATCGAATGGTCGGTCGCGTAGCCGGCCTCGTCCTTTGTCATGCCTTGCCGATCCGGACCGCACCACCGGCGTCCGGTGTTCGAGCGACCCCTGATCCGGTCGCGCATGGCGGAGTCCGGCGGCGGATGCATCGCTGTGATGCCCCCGAACAAGGAGTCGATCATGAAACTCTCGCGCATGGCCCTCGCGGTGACGGCAGCCGTCGTCACCGCGGCGGCAGCGCTCTTGCCGTTGACACCGGCATCTGCGGTCAACGGCCAGAACCTGGCGGCGGGCAAGACCATCACCGCCAGCAGCCACGTCCAGAACTACACCGCGAGCAACGCCAACGACGGCAACCAGGGCACCTACTGGGAGAGCGCGAACGACGCGTTCCCCCAGTGGCTGCAGGTCGACCTCGGCGCCTCGGCCGAGGTCGGCGACATCGTGCTGGAACTGCCGGCGATCCCGTCCTGGCAGACCCGCACCCAGACGATCGAGGTGCGCGGCAGCACCGACGGGTCGTCGTTCACCACCATCGTCGCCGCGCAGGCGTACGCCTTCGATCCCGCCGCCGGCAACACGGTCACCGTCTCGTTCGGGCCGGAGACCCTCCGCTACCTCCGCGTGGTCGTCACCGCGAACACCGGGTGGCCCGCCGCCCAGCTCTCCGAACTGGAGGTCTACGGCGACAGCGGACCGCCCCCGGCAGGGGCCGACCTGGCCGCGGGCCGGCCGATCAGCGCCTCGTCCCAGGTGTACGACTTCGTCGCGGAGCACGCCAACGACGGCGACGCGACCACGTACTGGGAGGGCGGGTCCGGATCGTATCCGAGCACGCTCACCGTCGCATTGGGAGCGAACGCCGAACTCGATCGCGTCGTGGTGAAGCTGAATCCCAATACGGCCTGGTCGACCCGGACGCAGACGTTCTCGGTCCTCGGCCGCGACGTCGGCGGCGGCTCGTTCACCACGCTGCAGGCCTCGGCCGACTACGTCTTCGACCCGGCGAGCGGCAACACCGTCACGATTCCCGTCTCGGGCACCGTCGGCGAGGTCCAGCTGCGGTTCACCGCCAACACCGGCGCCCCCGGCGCGCAGGTCGCCGAGTTCCAGGTGTTCGGCACGCCCGCGCCCGCCGCCGACCTGGTCGTCACCGACCTGTCGTGGAGCCCCGCCGAACCGGTCGAGACCGACGAGGTGACGCTCTCGGCCCGCGTCGAGAACGTCGGCGAAGTGGCCTCGGCCGCCTCCGCCGTCGACCTGTACTCGGACGGCGTCCTGGTCGCCACCGTCCCGGTGAGCGGCTTGGCCGCAGGCTCCGGCGAAACCGTCTCAGCCGCGATCGGCACGCAGAACGCCGGGAGCCGTGAACTCAGCGCCACGGTCGACCCCGGCGGCTCGGTCGCCGAAAGCGACGAGGGCAACAACGACTACGAGCACCCGGAGGCCATGGTCGTGACCGCGGTCCCGACCTCGGACCTCATCGCCTCGGCCGTCACCTGGTCGCCGAGCAGCCCCGCGACGGGCGACGAGGTCGCCTTCTCGGTCGTGCTCCAGAACCAGGGCGGCATCGACTCCGCGAGCGGCGCCCACGGCGTCGCACTGACCCTGAGCGACAACGACACCGGCCAGGTCGTTCGCACCTTGACCGGCTCGCACGAGGGCGTCATCGCCTCGGGCGACGCCACCGCCCCGATCGACCTGGGCACGTGGACCGCCACCGACGGCGAGTACAGCGTCCTCGTGGAGATCGAGGCCGACGCCAACGAACTGCCCGTCAAGCAGGGGAACAACACCGCCTCCCGGTCGCTCTCCATCGGCCGCGGCGCCGACATGCCCTACACCCTCGACGAGGCCGAGCACGCCTCCGTCGGCGGCGGCGCGCAGATCCTCGCGCCCAACCGGAGCGTCGGCGACCTCGCCGGCGAAGCCTCCGGACGCCAGGCCGTGACGCTCGACGCCACCGGCGAATACGTCGAGTTCACGACGACCACGGACACCAACACGCTCGTCACCCGGTTCGCCATCCCCGACGCCGCGGGAGGCGGCGGCATCGACGCGACCCTCAACCTCTATGTGGACGGGCGGTTCGTCCGGCCGATCGAGCTGACCTCCCGATACGCGTGGCTCTACGGCCCCGAGGCCGGCCCGAACAACTCGCCGAGCTCCGGCCCGGCCCGCCACGTCTACGACGAGGCCAACCTGCTGCTCGACGAGACGATCCCCGCCGGCAGCACCATCCGGCTCCAGAAGGACGCGGCGAACACCGCGGCCTACTACGCGATCGACTTCATCAGCCTCGAGCAGGCCACGCCGAACGCGAACCCCGACCCGACGCGGTACATCGAGCCCGCCGGCTTCACGCACCAGGACGTCCAGAACGCCCTGGACCGCTTCCGGATGGACACCTCGGGCGACCTGCTCGGCGTGTACCTCCCGGCGGGCGACTACCAGACCGCGCAGAAGTTCCAGGTCTACGGCAAGGCCACCGAGGTCATCGGCGCCGGTCCCTGGTTCACCCGCTTCTACGCGCCGCAGGACCTGCAGAACACGGACGTCGGCTTCCGGTCCGAGGCCTCGGCGAACGGGTCCACGTTCGCAGGGTTCGCCTACTTCGGCAACTACACCACCCGCATCGACGGCCCCGGCAAGGTCTTCGACTGGCAGAACGTCGCGGACATGACCATCGACGACGTCTGGGTCGAGCACCAGGTCTGCATGTTCTGGGGCTCGCGCATCAAGGACAGCGAGATCACGAACTCACGGGCCCGGAACCTGTTCGCCGACGCGATCAACATGACCAACGGCAGCAACGGGAACCTGGTGCGGAACGTCGAGTCCCGCGCCTCCGGCGACGACAGCTTCGCGCTGTTCGCCGCCACCGACGCGGGCGGCGGCGCGCAGACCGGCAACGTGTACGAGAACCTGACGTCGATCCTGACCTGGCGGGCCGCCGGTCTGGCGGTCTACGGCGGGTACGGGAACACGTTCCGGAACATCCACATCGCCGACACGCTCGTCTACTCGGGCGTCACCATCAGCTCGCTGGACTTCGGCATCCCGATGGACGGTTTCGAGGCGGACCCGCCGACGAGGTTCGAGAACCTCTCGGTCGTCCGCTCCGGCGGTCACTTCTGGGGCGCGCAGACGTTCCCGGGGATCTGGATCTTCTCGGGAGACAAGGAGTTCCAGGGCATCCGCATCAGCAATGCGGACATCGTGGACCCGACGTACTCGGGGATCATGTTCCAGACCAAGTACACCGGCGGCCAGCCGGAGCACCCGGTCACGGACACCGTGTTCACCGACGTCACCATCACCGGGGCCCGGCTCAGCGGTGACGAGTTCGAGTCCAAGTCCGGGTTCGGCATCTGGGTCAACGAGATGCCCGAGGACGGCCAGGGCCCGGCGGTCGGTTCCGCGGTCTTCCACGACCTCCAGATGAGCGGCAACCACCAGGACATCAAGAACACGACCAGCACCTTCGAGCTCATCATCGACTGAGGAACGGGTGCCCGCCCTCGGGCGGGCACCCCCAGTCGGCCGGGGGAGTGCCGACGCCCTGCCGAGCAGCGCTCACCGGCCCTGTCCTCCGAGATGGATCCTCAGCGGCGGTCGATCGTCGGCAGCCACTGCTCGAGCCGCCTCCAATCCCTCTTGGCGGTGAGCCACTTCGCCACCCACGTCCGCTTCAACGACCCGTCGGGCCGCTGGATCTGAACCTCGTTGCGGCAGATCACGAGCCGTTCCCCCGGTCCGAGCACGCGCCAAGGCGACCAACGCCGGCCCATGGTCCGGTAACGGTCGCCGTAGATCTCGGCCTGCGGAGTGAGGAGCAGGACGGGCGCGCCCGCGAGCGTCACGATGCCGACGGGCAGCAGCATGAAACGGGCCCACGCCTCGAGGGACCCGTCGAACCCGGACACCTTGAGCGGAACGATGAGCAGGCCCGGAAGCATGAGGAGCAACGGCGCCGGCAGCATCACCCACGAGTACCGGGTCTTCATCGGGGGTCCTTTCCGAGAACGCGTCACGAGCGGCCACCGCGCGTGCGGCGGCAGAGGGTCGTGCGGCAGACGATAGCGCCCGAGCGCCAACGTCTCGGCCGAGGCGCTGCAGCGGCGCGCGGCACGGCGCCGGGAACCGGTATCTTCGACGGTGGTCCGAGCAGAAGGTGAACCGCCATGTCCGCGCCCGATCCGAACATCCGCCTCTCCAACGCCGAGCGAGAAGCCCTCATCGGCAAACTCCACGAGGCCACCGAAGAGGGCCGCCTGGACCTCCACGAGTTCGCCGAACGCTCCCGGCAGGTCTACGAGGCCAAGACGTACGCCGACGTCGAACGCCTGCTCGCCGACCTGCCCGCCGACGACCGGGCCCTCGCCCCCCGGACCCGTCCCGAGGCCGTCGCCGACGCGCCCGACCTCGTCCTGGATCCCCAGCACAGCCACGTGCGACGCGAAGGCGCCTGGACCGTGCCCGAGCGGACCACGCTCAGGCCCAGGCACAGCTCGGTCAAGCTCGACTGCCGTCACGCCGACTTCGCCGCCGACGACGTCGAGATCGCGCTCGACGTCCACCACTCCTCGGTCAGGGTGATCCTCCCCGCGAACGCCTCCGCGGTCGACGACGGCGTGCGGCTCCAGGGCGGCAGGGTCGACAACCGGTGCCACCGGGCGGCCGACGGACCGCGGATTCACCTCACCGGCGGCAACCACTGGGGGAGGGTCAAGGTCCGCTACGAGCGCCGCTTCCTCTGGTGGCGCTGGTAATGGCGACTCGAGCCGAGGAGCCGACGGCCTGCGAACGGAGCGGCCCGGGGCCGCCGCCGATCCGGACCGGCTCGGACCGCATCGATCCGGTCTCCCGGATCGCGACCGCACGCCTGAACATCGACGGCGCCCCGCAACTCCTGTTCAGCCCGCCCTGACCGCTCCTCCCGGCGCCGTTCCGCGGCACCAGACGCCCCCCGTTCGCTCGGCTGCCGCCACGGGAACGGGCGACTGCGCGGTGCTGGACACGGCACCGGTGATTTCGCCGATGCAGACCGTCTGGTCGGTATGTGACAGTGAGCGGGCATCAGTCGACGAGTCTCGTCAAGGAGGACGAATCATGCACTCACCGACCCGCCCCCGCCGATCACTCCGCGCCGTCGGCCTCGCGCTGGCCACGGCCGCCACGCTCGTGTTCGGGGCGCTGGCAGGCCCGAACGCCGCGGTCGCCCAGAACCCGTACGAGCGCGGCCCGGCCCCGACCGAATCCAGCATCGAAGCCACCCGCGGCCACTACTCCGTGTCCACCGCGAACGTCTCCAGCCTGGTCTTCGGATTCGGCGGCGGCACCATCTACTACCCGACGACCCGCGCCGACGGCACCTTCGGAGCGGTCGCGATCGCCCCCGGCTACACCGCGTCGTCGTCGACGATGTCGTGGCTCGGCCCGCGCCTCGCCTCGCAGGGCTTCGTGGTCTTCACGATCGACACCAACTCCCGGTACGACCAGCCGGGCCAGCGGGCGGACCAGCTCAACGCCGCGCTGGACTACCTGGTCGAGGACAGCACCGTGTCCGACCGCATCGACCCCGACCGCCTCGCCGTGATGGGCCACTCGATGGGCGGCGGCGGCTCGCTCGAAGCGACCACCGACAACCCGGACATCCAGGCGAGCATCCCGCTCACCCCCTGGCACTCCGACAAGACCTGGAACACCGTCCGCACCCCGACCCTGATCTTCGGGGCCGAGAACGACACGATCGCCTCGGTCGGCTCCCACTCCGAGCGGTTCTACAGCTCGATCCCGAGCTCGACCGACAAGATGTACATCGAACTCGACGGGGCCTCGCACTTCGCCCCGAACTCGTCGAACACGACCATCGCGAAGTACTCCATCTCGTGGCTCAAGCGGTTCGTGGACAACGACACCCGGTACGACCAGTTCCTCTGCCCGCTGCCCGACGACCGCTCCATCGAGGAGGTCCGGGGCTCCTGCCCCATCGGCTGACCGCCGCAGCGACACGGACGGCGACCGCGCACCCGCACGGTCGCCGTCCGATATTTTGCATTCAGCCCTTCCGGACCGACCGTTCGGTTTTATACCATTGGTCCATGCAACGGAGCAGTCTGCGGGCCGCTGCCCGGACGACGACGCCGGCGCAGCCCCGCAGTTCTGCCATGACGGCCAGCGTCCGCCTGCTCGACGACGGCAGCCTCGCCCTCGTCCTCGACGACGCCGACTCCCGTCTGCTGGCCGAAGCGGGCCGCTCCGGCACGCCGATCCTGGTCCACGTGGCCGCCGGCCTCGCGCCGGACCGGAACCGCGCCATGGTCGAACTCGCCCGCGGCCTGAGCGCCCTCGGCGACGGCCCGGTGAGCGACGCCCACGCCTCGCTGCTCCTCGCCGGATCGCTCTCCGCGGGCACCGACGCGCGCCTCGCCCTCATCGCGATCCTCGCCGCCGCCGATGCCGCCTGGGCCGCCGGCGACCGGCCCGCCTGCCTCGCCGCACTCCAGGCCGCCGGTTCGGTGCTCACCACCGGTCTCGTCGGCGAACCCGCGGCCGACGGCGCCTGCGCCGG
Source organism: Glycomyces sp. TRM65418 (assembly GCF_019710475.1). Classification (GTDB taxonomy): domain Bacteria; phylum Actinomycetota; class Actinomycetes; order Mycobacteriales; family Micromonosporaceae; genus Glycomyces. The sequence goes on from NZ_JAJFAX010000016.1 coordinate 16,187, forward strand.
CCCCCACGACCACCTGCGCGGCCTGCGCGCCCTCATCGAGCAACGCCCCGCCGACGCCCTCGCACCACTGGGCCGGGTCCTCGCGTTCGGCGACGAGGACGGCTCCTCCGACGCCCTGCACCGCGCCTCCGTGGCGGCCCTCCTCCTCGGCGACGTCGAGACCGCCTGCCGCATGGGCCGACGCGCCCTCGCGGCGGCCCGCGCCGAGGACCGCGACGACCTCGCCAGCCAGATCCTCGAATACCTCGCCTACGCCGAAATGCGGGCCGGGCGGCACGCCACGGCGCACGCCCACGCCGTCGAAGGACTGCGGACGGCCCTGCTCACCGGGCGGTCCAACACCGCCGCGCATCACCGCGCCGTCCTCGCCTTGGCGGCGTCGGTCGAAGGCCATCCCGACACGGTCGTGGCCCACGCCGAGGCCGCCCTCGCCACCGCCCGGCGGCACGGCCTGGCGCAGACCCGCACGCTCGCCGAATGGGCGCTCGCCCGAATGGACCTCGGCCGCGGGCGGCCCGACGCGGCCGCGTCCCGGCTCGGGGCGCTCGTCCGGCCCGGCGACGGCCACTTCGCGTTGCGGCCCTTGCTGATGCCCTGCTTCATCGAAGCGGCGGTCCTCGCCGGCCGCCCCGACACGGCGCGGCCCTTCATCGCAGTGCTGGAGTCGTGGGCCGGGTTCGGCCTCGACCGGGCCGCGGCCGCCCAGCTCGCCCGGTGCCGCGCGCTGCTCGCGACGGCCGACTCCGGCGCCGACGCCGTCGAGACCGAGTACTGCCGCGCGCTCGAACTGCATGCGGCGGACATCGGCGACTTCGAATGCGCCCGCACGCAATTGCTGTACGGGAACTGGCTGCGGCGGCGGCGCCGTCCGCGCGAAGCCCGAGCGATCCTGCGCGAGGCCCTGCACGGGTTCGAAGCCTGCGGCGCTCGGCCGTGGATCGAGCAGACCCGCGCGGAGCTGCGGGCCACGGGCGATCCCGGGCCCACCCGGCGCGAGGCCGCGGGCCCCGGGATCGACGACGGGGCCCTGGCCTCACTCACTCCACATCAGCGCCGCGTGGCGCAGCACGTGGCCTCGGGAGCGACCAACCGCGAAGTGGCACAGGCGCTTTCGGTAAGCGTGCGCACTGTGGACCACCACCTGAGGAACATCTTCGCCGTCCTCGGCGTGCGCTCGCGCGTCGAGCTGGCCCGCCTCGTGGCCGAAGCCGACGCCCCGCACGCCTGAAGCTCGCCGACCCCCGATCGGATCCGGCCGGCGAGCCACCCCCTGGCCGCCTCGAACGCTTCGACCGGTTCGCGGATGAGCCCCCGGCCAGGGACCTCGGCTCGTCTTCTTCGACCGGACGGCGGCGGTCATTCCGATTCGGCGGCGAGTCGTGCGCCGGGGCGGATCGCCCAGTCCGCCATCCGGACCGGGAGGCCGCGAAACCGCCGGAGCGGTCGCGGTTTCGTACACTCGGCGGATTCCGACGACCGGCGACCCACTCGACCGCCTCGTCACCCGACCCTGTCGCCACCGGCGGCGACCCGCTCCGCACAAGGACACCGATGCCACGACCAGTGCCCGGCCCAGAGGCGCTCGTTTCCTATATCCGGACCGGCGACCGCAACGCCCGCATCGCCTACCGGGACCTGCCCGACGCGGAGCGCCTCGCGTACCGCGACACCGTGCGCCGCGTGTACGACCGCGCGCTCGCCCGCCATCTCGGCGAGCACCCCTCCGAGGACCGGGTGGAGGACCTCATCGAGCGGGTCGCCGCCCGGCATCCCCAGTACGCGGGAGGCGTCAAGCGCGTCCTCCGCTCGCTCGCGGAAGGATGGCCGAACGGCGGCATCGACCCCAGGCGGCTCCTCACCGCGCAGCACCTCGTCATCCGGGAGATCGCCAAGCTGCATCCGGACTTCCGCGACCGGGCCGACCTGATCGTCGCCGACGCGGTGAGGACGCCCGCGGCCGTCGGCGCGCGACCCTTCGTGTCCCGCCTCGACGACGGGGACTCCCCTCCCCGCGGGCGCGAGGAGCGGCGCGCACCTTCGCCGGACACCGAGTTCACCGGCGCCGATCCGAAGTCCCTGGCGTCCGTGACGCTTGCGATCGACGGCTCGATGCGCGCGCTCGAACTGCTGCGCGGTGCGGAGCGCCTGGGAGGCAGGTCGATCGGCATGGCCGTCGTGCGCGCCTGGGTGGCCGCGGAGAAGCGGCGGTGGCCCCGGGCGAAGGAACTCGGCGTGCACGACTCGTTTCCGGAGATCGGCTCGGGCGCGGGCAAGGGCGACACGTTCCGATGCGAAGCCTATTCCACGAGCCGACTCTGCCGCGCCACAGTGGACCGCTATGGGCGTCTGCGCGCCCTCACCTTCATGCGCGCGGGCCTGTTCGACGACGGACGCCTCGGCCTCGCCGCCGAGATCCGCGAGGCGATCGCCGGAGCGCAGCGCGGACTGCACGCCCTCTTGTGAACCGGCCGCGTCCGCAGCGACGGCCGGCCGCCGTGCGAGCGGCGCCCCGGCTCAGGGCCGGGGCGCCGCTTCAGCCCTTGAGTCCGGTGTGGGCCAGGCCCTCCACGAACTGGCGCTGGGCGATGACGAACACGATGAGCACCGGCAGCGCCGACAGGGTCGCCGCCGACAGCTGCACGTCCCACATCGGACCCCCGTAGGCGTCTGTGAACTGCGTCAGCGCCTGCGGAAGCGTGAACCGCTCCGGCGTCGACAGGAACACGACCGGCTCCAGGTACAGGTTCCAGCTGTGCAGGAACGAGAAGATCGCGACCGCGCCGAGGGCCGGACGCGACAGCGGCAGCGCGATCCGCCGGTAAAGGCCGAACCGGCCGAGGCCGTCCATGCGGCCGGCCTCCTCGATCTCGGCCGGGATCGCGATGAAGAACTGCCGCATGATGAGCGTCGCCAGGACGCTCGGCGCGCCGAAGATCGGCACGAGGATGAGCGGCCAGTGCGTGTCCACCATGCCGAGCCCGTTGAACAGCTGGAACAGCGGGACGATCGTGACCTCGCTCGGGATGAGCAGGCCCACGAGCACGACCAGGAACAGCAGGTTGTGCCCGGGGAAGCGGATGCGCGCGAACGCGTAGCCGGCGAGCGAGGACACCGCGAGCGTCCCCACGGTGACCACCGCCGCGATGTACATGCTGTTCCAGTACTGTGCGGCGAACGGCGCGAACTCGAAGACCCGCCCGTACGCCTCCAGGCTCGGGTCCGCGGGCAGGAGCGTCGGCGGGAAGGCGAAGATCTCGTTGGCGGACTTGAGGCTCGACGTGACCATCCACCACGTGGGGAACACGAACGGGACGGCCAGGACGCACAGCAGCCCGTAGAGGAGCAGCCGGGCGCGACGCGTGCGGTGCTCAGTCTTCATGGACGACCCACTTTCTGCGCATCTGCCACTGGATCACGGTGAGCACCAGGACGATCGCGAACAGCAGCACCGAGAGGGTCGCGCCGTAGCCGAAGTCGTGGAACTGGAACGCGTTCTGGTACAGGTAGTAGACGAGCACCGTCGTCGCGGTGCCCGGCCCGCCGCCGGTGAGGACGTCGATCTGGGCGAACACCTGGAGCGAGCCGACCACGGTGATGATCGCGGTGAGCAGGATGGTGGGGCTGATCATCGGCATCGTGATGCGGCGGAAGCGGGTCCACGCGCCCGCGCCGTCGATGGTGGACGCCTCGTACAGCTCCTTGGGCACCCCTTGGAGCGCCGCCAGGAACAGGACCATGTTGAGGCCCACGTTCTTGAGCACCTGCACCACGATCACGCTGATCATCGCGGTCGTCTCGCCGCGCAGCCAGTTCGGGCCCTCGGCCCCCAGCGCCGAGAGGAGGCCGTTGATCCCACCGTCGTCCTGGAGCAGGAACCGCCACACGATGGTCCAGGCCACGAGGGTGACGGCGACGGGGGAGAAGAAGATCGTCCGGAAGACGACGGTGCCCCTGAGCCGCTGGTTCAGCAGGATCGCGAGCAGCAGCGCCAGACTCAGGTTGAGCGCGACCAGGCCGACCGAGAACGCGGCGGTGGCGCGGAGGACGCCCGGCAGGGCCGGGTCCCGGGCGAGCCGCTCGTAGTTCTCGGCGCCGCTGAACACGAAGCCCCCGGCGAGGACGTTCCAGTCGTGCAGGCTGTACCAGAACATCAGGCCCAGCGGGAGGATCACGAACAGGGCCGTGCCGGCCAGCTGCGGGGCGATGAACGCGTACCCGGCGAGCCGGTCGCGACGCCGCGCGGTCCACCACGCGGGCTTCCCCGACGGGCCGGCCTCGGGCGCGTCCCCGCGCGGCGCCGTGCCGCGCGGGGACGTCGTCTTGTGCGGCGAGGTCATCGGGCCAGCAGCGGATCGATGGCGGTGCACAGCTCGGTGAGGACGCCGGCGACGTCCGCGTCGGCCGTCCAGAGCGGGTCGAGCGCGGCCCGCACGGCCTGGTCGAGCTGCGCCTGGCCGGTGTGGCTGGGCTTGACGACGCCGGAGTCGATCTGGTCGATCACCACGGTCTGCAGCTGCTCGGGGGTCAGGAGCGGGTTGGCCTGACCGAGGACCTCGGCGGTCAGCTGCGAGGCGCGCGGCGGCGGGAAGTACTGCGCGAGCTTCGCGGAGTTCTCCGGGTTCGTCATGTACGCGAGGAAGTCCGCGGCCTCCTCCGGGTGCGGCGCGACGGTGAGGACGCCGAGCCCGGCCTGGCCGATCACGGCGTATTCGCCGGTGGGCCCGGCCGGGAGGGGCACGAGGTCCCACGCGAACGGGGCGTCGGCGAGGAGCCCGGCGCGGGAGATCTGCGTGACCGTCATGGCCGCCTCGCCCGCGAAGAAGTCCGCGGTCGTGCCCGGACCGGGCATCGCCTGATGCTCGAACACGGCGTCGTGCATGAACGTGAGCGCCTCGACCATCTCCGGGTCGTCGAAGCCGCACTCGGCGCCGTCCGCGCTCCACGCGCTCGCGCCCCAGCCGGTCCACAGTGTCGAGAGGTTGTCCCAGCCGGTGTAGTCGAAGTCGCGGATGACGATCCCGTCGGTGCCCGTGGCGGCGTGGACGGCGGCCCCGGCCTCGACGGCCCGCTCCCAGGTCCACTGGCCGTCGGCGATGAGCTCGGCGGGGGCCGGCTGCCCGGCCTCGGCGAGGAGGTCGGTGTTGACGAACATCCCGAACGGCGAGGTCGAGAACGGGTACGCGTACAGCTCGTCGTCCTGCCGCCACAGTTCGGTGGCGGCCGGGACGAGGTCGTCGTACTCGTATCCCTCGGTCTCGGCGAGGGTCTCGCTCAGCGGCACGAGCGCGCCGCTGCTGACGAAGTCGGGCGCGGCGTTCTCCAGGATCCACGCCAGGTCGGGGGCGTTGTCCCCGGCGATCTGGGTGGTGAGGGTGCTCGTGTAGCCCTCGAACGGGAGCGGGTCGAACTCGATCGCCTCGACCTCGGGATGGTCGGCGATGTAGGCGTCGGCGATCTCGTTCAGCATCGCGAGGTGGTCCTCGTTCGCGGACCAGGTGGTCATGCGCAGCGTGACCGGTCCGCCGTCGTCGCCGCCGCCACCGCAGGCGGCGAGGACGAGCGGCGCGGCCGCGGCGGCGGCCAGCAGCAGGCGTGCGTGCTTCATAAGGGGTTCTTCCTTTCAGTAGGCGGCGATGTCGGGCCATCGCAGTTCGACGCCCTGCGAGGCGAGCCGGTCCTGGAACGCGGCGAGGAGCGCCGGTTCGCTGCCGACGGCGCGCGGCGCGACGCCGCGTTCGAGGCTGAAGGCCGCGAGGGCCCCGGCGGCCTCGCCGATGTTCCACTCGACCGGGTGCAGCCGGTAGCAGCCGTTGGTGATGTGGGTGGTGCCGAGGTTCTTCGCGGCGGGGAGGAGGTTGTCCACCCGGACCGGCAGGAGTGCGCCGAGCGGGATCTCGAACGGACAGGAGGCGACGTCGATGTAATTGTCGCCCCCGGTCGAAGGATGGAGGTCGATGCGGTACATGCCGATCCCGACACTGTCCTGATAGGACACGGCGCCCTTGTCGCCGCGGACGGCGGCGGACAGGTCCTGCTCGACGATCGTGTACTCGGCCTTGATGCGGCGCGATTCGCGGTGGTACGGCGCTTGGGCGAGGCCGTCGGCCGAGCCGGTGACGTCGCCGCGCAGGCGCAGTCCGGGCCAGCCGGCGCCGCCGTCGGCGCGCGGCGCCTCGGTCTGGAGCCAGTACAGGACGCTGTACGAGAGCCCGCGTGCCCGCTCCAGATGCAGGGCCGCCTCGGGATGGTCGACGACGGGCGCGAGGAAGTAGTCGATCATCGGCCAGTTGACGAGGGTGATGTCGCTGGCGTACGCGCCCGGCACGAAGTTGCGGCGGGCGGCGATGCGGCGGAACGTCCACAAGTTCATGTCGCCGCCGCCGCGGCGCTGGTCGCCGACGACCGCGAGCGGGTCGTCGTCGGGGTTCGGCTCGAAGGTCCGGTCGGACGGTTCGAGGGTGCGCGGGTTCGGGGCCCGGAACCCGAGGAGGTTCCCGCCCCAGAAGTCGGTGCGGAACTCCCGCCAGAAGTCGTAGTCGGCGGGCTTGTCGATGGTGTGGTCGCCGTCGACGTGGTCGATCGCGAAGCACACCGAGACGGCCTGCATGTTCTCCGGCTGCGCCTCGTCGGGCGCGCTCGGCTCCCCGGTGTCCTTCGCCGATTCGAACCCGGTCACGTACTCGGTGCCGGTGAGGGGCAGCAGCTCGCCGGTCTCGGTGGCGTCCAGGACGAACGGCGCGCTCACGGTGATCCGCTCGCCGCCGTCCCGGTGGACCAGGGTCACGGCCTCGACCCGGTCGCCGTCGACGTCGGCGCTCACGGGCCGGTAGGGCTGGAGGACCCGCAGCAGCCCCGAGCCGACGTACGGCGCGAGCATCGACTCGAGCACGGCCACGGCCACGCGAGGCTCGTGGCACAGGCGGCTGACGTACCCGCCGCCCGGGTTGAGGTCCCGCTTGGCCCGGGCGGCCTCGGTGAGCGGGTAGTGGCGCCGGTAGTACTCCCTGATCCCTTCGCGCAGTTGCCGGTACGAGGCGGTGACGCCGAACTGCTCCACCCAGGAGGACTCGTCGGGCGGGACGGCCTGGCTGGTCAGCTGGCCGCCGATCCAGTCGAACTCCTCGGTGAGGACGACCTGCCGGCCGGCGCGCAGCGCGGCCAGCGCGGCGGCGACGCCGCCGAGCCCGCCGCCCACGACGAGGATGTCGGCTCGCAGTTCGCTCAGTCGTGCTGCCTTCAAGAGTGGTTCCTTTCAGTGGGGCTTGCGAGGGTCGCGCCGTCGTGCAGTTCGCACGGGAGCAGTCGCTGCGCGTCCGTCTCGGCGCCCTCCAGGAGGGCGCCGAAGACGTCGAGGGCCTGACGGCCCATCTCGCGGCGGGGGATGGTGAAGCCGGTGACGTCGAGGTCGATCGACACCGGCCGGGTCGGGTCGCCGAGGGCGACGAGGGACAGGTCGGCGGGGACGCCGAGCCCGCGCCGGCCCGCCCAGGCGGTCACGGCCGGGACGTCGGCGGGCTCTTCGAGGAACAGGGCGGTCACGCCGTCGGCGACGGCCGCGTCGAGGGCCTCGGTCCCGGCGTCGGGGAGCCTGCGGGCGGCGGCCCCTGCGGCCTCCGCCGCACCGAGGAAGCCGCGCAGGCGGTCCATGTAGGACTCCGGGCCCGCGCCGCGTCCGATGTAGGCGAGACTCCGGTGCCCGAGCCCGGCGGCGCGGTGGACCAGGGCCGCGGTCGCGGTCGGGTAGTCGGCGCCGACGTACGGCACCGGCCCGCCCGCGTCGTCGCGGCGGCCCACCGACACGAAGGGGATGCCCTCGGCCACGAGGCGGGCGAGGTCGTCGCGGTCGACCTCCTGGCCGAGGAGCACGCAGCCGTCGGCGAGGCGGATGCGGCTGCCCTCGGCGAACATGCGGCGGCGTCCGTCCTCCACGGGCGCGCTGGTGAGCAGCAGCAGGTCGAAGCCGAGCCGCTCGGCCCGCTCTTCGAGACCGACGAGGAACGGGTGGTAGAAGTCCCTGGTCCCCGAAGGGAACACGGGCTCGTACGTGAACACGCCGATGATCCGGTTGTACTGGTCGGCGAGGCGGCGCGCGACGGGGTCGGCGACGTAGCCGGTCTCGCGGATCGCGTCGAGGACCCGTTCGCGGGTCTCGGGGGCGATCCTGACGCCGACGTCGAGTCGGTTGTTGAGCACCACGGACACGGTGGCCTGGCTGACGCCGCTGAGGCGCGCGATGTCGCGCTGGGTGACGCGGCGGCGGGGTGCGGTCACGGCGGGGACCTTTCTCGACGAGCTGATAATGCGTATCAGCAGGGGTGCGTGTGATCATGTTGCACGCCCGTGAGAAGACCGTCAAGATGATAATTCGTATTATCATCTTGACGGCCGACCGTCCGGACTCGGAGACTCGTCCTTCATAGGCCCGCCGCGGTGCTCCTGCGCCGCCGCGCATCGGAGCGCGGCGGCGGCCGCTCGGGCCGGATGGGAGTGCAACCCGATGGATCCCGATCGACGTCCCGCCTTCGGCCGCCGCGGCCTGCTGCTCGGCGCCGCCGCCCTCGGCACGACGGCCGCCTTCGGCGCCGCCCCGGCCGGGGCCGCCGTGCCCGGCTTCCCCGAATTCCGCCACCTGAAGACGGCGCTGGACAAGGGCGCCCTGGCCTACAACCCGACCGACGAGCTCATCTTCCCCTCGATCCGCCACGTCGCGGGAAGGGTCCGGAACCCCTTGGGCGCCTGGTACATGTACTACGCCCCGCACGACGCGCCGGGCGGGATCTGCCTCGCCTACGCCGACTCGCTGGAAGGCCCCTGGAAGGAGTACTCGGCCAACCCGATCATCCCGCGCACCTGGTCGCCCCACTACTCGGTGAGCCACGTGTCGAGCCCGCACGCCCTGTGGAACGACGCCGACGGACGGATGTACCTGTACTTCCACGGCGAGAACACGACCACCCGCGTCGCGACCTCGACCGACGGGCGCACCTTCGACTACGGCGGCACCGTCCTCACCACCGCGATGCTCCCGTCCGATGTGACCGAGGCGTCCTACGCGCGGGTCTTCCCGCACCCGGTCCAGTCCGGCGTCCACGTCATGCTGTTCATGGGCAACCAGGCCGGCACCCGGAAGATCTTCATCGGATGGTCCCACCGCCTCGCCTCGGGCTGGCAGTTCAAGCCCCAGCCGCTCATCTCGCCCGCCGCCGGCGAGAACGGGCAGCTGTCGGGCGCCCACTACTGGTCGCAGGGCGGCGGCGGGCACGTCGTCTACCACGCCGGCGACGGCAACATCCGCGTCGCCCGCGTCGGCACGAGCTTCGACCGCGAGGAGCATCTGGGCGTCCTCTACGACTCGGCCTCCACCGCACCCGACAACGGCCGCGCCGCCGCCCCGAGCTTCGCCGAGGAGAACGGGCGCATGTACATGTTCTACGAGGCCGGCCAGCGCTCGGCCACGAACATCGCCGTCGCCCGCGCCTGAGCCGACCGCGCCGAGCCGGCGAATCCGCACCCCGCCGGCTCGGCGCTCGACGTGCGCTCACCGTCCGGGGAGCACCGGTCGCGCCTCAGCTCCGGTAGACCGCCGCGAGGTCGACGGCGATCGCGATCGCCCGTTCCGTGAGCGGGGACTGCGTGCGGCCGGCCTGCCAGAGCAGGAAGATCTCACGCGGCGCCACTTCCGGCACCAGCTCGTGGACGGTGAGCGCCTCGTCGGTGAGCGCGGCGGCGCTGTCGACCACGAGCCGCGGCAGCACCGCCGACCCGATCCCGGCACGCACCATCGACAGCACGGCCTCGTTGCCCGCGGCGCGGAAGACGATCCGGGGCGCGGCGCCGTTGCTCGCGAACGCCTGCTCCACCCGCGGCTGGTCGCACGTCGGCGGCCACGCCACCATCGGCGTGTCGTCGAGCTGGGCGAACTTCACCGGTCCGTCGGGAAAGGCCCCACGCGGGGCCACCAGGACGTACGGGTCGTCGAACAGTTTGCGGTGCTCGACCCCACCGCCGACGCGCCGGTCGAAGAACATCAGATCGACCTCGCCGACCGGCGGCTCCGGGGACTCGTCCTCGACGAGCCTGATGTCGCAGCCCGGGTGCGCTTCGCGCAGTCGGCGGACGAGCTGGGGGAGCAGCACATTGGAGAGGCTCTGGAACGTCCCGATGTCGATCCGTCCCTCGCCCGCGTTGAAGCGTTCGACGGCGGTCGCCATCGCCCGCGCCTTCGCCAGCAGTTCCCGACCGTGGTCGAGCACCACCTGGCCCAGCGGCGTGATCCGGACCGGCCGGGGCCCGCCCGGGCGGTCGAAGACCGCGCCGCCGACCGCCTTCTCCAGCAAGGCGATCTGCTGGCTCACCGTCGACTGCGTGTATCCGAGCCGGACGGCGGCGCGGCCGAACGAGCCCTCCTCGACCACGGCGGCCATGGTGGCGAGATGGCGCAGCTCAACGTCGGTCATGGCGTCGAGCCTAACAATGGCCATCGGCGATGGCGATGGCTTCGATCGCGAATTATCGCTTTTCACGATGCCAATCGACGTCTAGCGTCATCCGCATGACCACGACACCGCCCGCCGAGCCGCCGTCCGACCGCCGCACGGGAGGGCGGTGACGACGATGGTCGCCGATCTCCACCCGGACACCGCGAACCCCGAGAGCGCGGGCCCCGCGGGCCGGCCGCCACGGCTCCTCCTGATCGGGATCGCGCTCGCCACCGTCTACCTCATCTGGGGCTCCACCTACCTCGGCATCAGGGTGATGGTCGAGGACATGCCGCCGCTCGTCGCCGCGGGCACGCGGTTCCTGCTCGCCGGCGTCCTGCTCGCCGGGGTCCTGTCCCTTCGCGGCGGCTGGCGCCGGCTGCGGGTCGACCGCGCCCAGCTCGCCTCCTGCGCCCTGCTCGGCATGCTGCTGCCGGTCCTCGGCCAGGGCATGGTGACCGTGGCCGAGAGCGGCGGCGCGCCCTCGGGCCTGACGGCGCTGCTCGTCGCCGGCGTGCCGCTCTGGGTGCTGCTCTACCGCAGGGCGTCCGGAGAGCGGCCCGCTCGGGCGGCCGTCCTCGGAGCGGTCGTCGGGTTCGTCGGCCTGGCCGGACTGCTCATCGCCAACGGCGGCAACACCGGTTTTCCCTTCTGGACCGTCTGCCTGGTCGTGTTCGCCACCGTGGCATGGGCATTCGGCTCCTGGTACCAGCCGCGGCTGCGCCTGCCGCGCGACCCGTTCGTGACGACCGTGTACGAGATGCTCATCGGCGGCGCCGTGCTCACCGCCGTCGGCCTGGGCAGCGGCGAGCGGTTCGAACCGGCGATGTACGCCGCCGGTTCGTGGATCGCATGGGCCTACCTCGTCGTGTTCGGCTCGGTCATCGCCTTCTCGGCCTACGTCTGGCTGCTGGCTTCCGCCCCGGTCTCCCTGGTCGCCACGTACGCGTACGTCAACCCGCTGGTCGCGCTCCTCCTGGGCCGGCTGATCCTCGACGAGGCGGTGACGGCGCCGATCGTCGTGGGCGGGGCCGTGGTCCTCCTCGCCGTCGCCATCGTGGTGAAGGCCGAACGCCCGCGCCGACCGCGCGATGCGCCCGCCTCGGAGCCCACCGTCCAATAGCACGACCCCGCACGAGAGGAAGCAGACACCATGGGAAACGACGCCGAGCCGGCCACGTTCGTGCTCATCCACGGCGGAGGAGGCAGTTCGTGGGACTGGCACCTCGTGGAGCCCGAGCTGCGCGGATACGGCCACGAGGTGATCGCGGTCGACATGCCCATCGAGGACGACCGCAACGGGATCGCCGAATACGCCGACGCGGTGGTCGCCGCATGCGCCGGCCGTCCGCGACTGGTCGTCGTCGCCCACTCCTTCGGCGGGCTGGTCGCCCCGGTCGTCTGCGCTCGCACCGAGGCCCGGCTGATGGTGCTCGTCACCGCGATGATCCCCGAACCGGCGGAGAGCCCGGCCCAGTGGTGGAGCGCCACGGGACACGACGAGCTGGGCATCGCCTTCGGGACGCCGCAGGAGGAGATCGACGTCTTCTACAACGGCGTGCCCGAGCCGCTGATCGCCGCCAGTCACGAGCACGCGCGCGACCAGGGCGGCGGGAAGTGGGACGAGCCCTCCCCCTTGCAGGCCTGGCCCGACGTCCCGACCCGCTACCTGCTGTGCCGCGACGACCGGCTCTTCCCGCCGGCCTTCGCCAGGGCCCACGTCGCCGAACGCCTCGGCATCACCCCCGACGAGATCGACGGCGGCCACATGATCGCGCTCGCCCGCCCCCGCGCGCTGGCGGAACGGCTGCACCTGCTCTGGAACGAGACGCGAGAGTCGACCGGAGCATGAGGCCCTGGCCGGCGGCCGCTCGACCCGGCGGAACGCCGGGAACCCGAGGGACGAGCACCGGCTCGATCAGGACCTTCGGGCGGCGCGCCATTCAGGGGCGAGGACCGACCACACCTCCATGTCGTAGCGCTCGCCTCGGTGGAGGTAGGCGGCGCGGAGGGTGCCCTCCTTCGTCATGCCGAGCCGCCGCGCCACGGCCAGGCTCGCCTCGTTGCGGCTCGACGCGTACCAGTCGACGCGGTGGACGCCGCGTTCCTCGATCGCCCAGTCGATGATCGCGGTGACCGCCCGGGTCACCAGGCCCTTGCCGACCGCCGCGGGTTCGAGCCAGCATCCGGCCTCGGCGCTCTCCATGCGGAGGTCCATGACGCGGAAGAGGACGCCGCCGACGAGCGTGCCGTCGAGCCAGATGCCCCAGATCCGCCCGGTGTCCGCGGCGGTCTTCTCGGCATAGGTCTTGAGGAACTTCCGGGCCGCGGGCAGGTCGGAGACCACGTCGGGCATGGCGACGTACCGTCCGATGTACTCGCGTCCGCGGTCCATGTGCGCCGCGAACTCCTCGGCCAGCTCCGGCACCAGCGGGCGCAACTCGACGCCCTCGCCCAGGGAAGCCTCGAACATGTGCCCTCCAAATATGATGCGCCCCAACGGACGACATGGTCTCACACCGGGTCCGCCGTCATCGGCGGACGAGCGGTCGCCGACGCGCTCGGCAGTCCGTTCGCCGTGCCGGGGCCGACTACGCCCCGAGCGCCTGAGCGGGGACGGAGAGCGGTCGGTGGGCGGCGAGCGCCTGCTCCAGGTCGGCGATCAGGTCCTCGGGGGCTTCGAGCCCGATCGAGAGCCTGACCAGGCTGTCGGCCGGGCGGGCATCGGGGGAGACGGGCCGGTGCGTCAGCGCGGCGGGATGCTGAATGAGCGAGTCCACGCCGCCGAGCGACACCGCATGGGTGAAGAGACCGACCCCGGCGGTGACGTGCCGCGCCTGTTCGAAACCGCCGCGCAGGTCGATCGCGATCATTGCTCCGGTGCCTTTCATCTGCGTGCCGAGCAGCCCCTGCGGATCGTCCATGAGCCCCGGGTAGTAGATCCGGTCGACACTCGCGTGCGCTTCCAGCCATGCGGCGACGCGCTGGGCGTTGGCCTGCTGCGTCCGGATCCGGATCGGCAGCGTCGTCAATCCTCTGTGGAGCAGGTAGGCGCCCAACGGGTGGAGCAGGCCGCCCGTGACGGCCCGGACCCGGCGCAGCGCGGCCGCGGATTCGTCACTGCAGGCGATGACGCCCGCGACCACGTCGCCGTGGCCGCCGAGGTACTTCGTCGCGCTGTGCAGCGCCATCGAGGCGCCCGAGTCGATGGGGTTCTGGAGGACCGGCGTCGCGAAGGTGTTGTCCACGAGAACCGGGACGCCTTGGGCCGCTTCGACGACCGTGCGGATGTCGACCAGCTCCAGCGTCGGATTCGCCGGCGTCTCGAGCACGATCAGCGCCGTGTCGGGCCGGACCGCGGCGGCGACCTCGTCCGCGCCGCAGAAGGTGGTCTCGGTGCCGAGCAGGCCCGTGGACAAGAGGTGGTCGGTCCCACCGTAGAGCGGACGGACGGCCAGGAGGTGACGGCGGCCGGTCTCCGCGGTGGCCGCGAGGATCGCGGCGGTCATCGCCGCCATGCCCGAGGCGAACGCCACGGCCGCCTCCGCGTGCTCCAACCGCGCCAGGGCCGATTCGAACCGGGCCACGGTCGGGTTCCACAGCCGCGCGTACACCGCGCCGCCCTCCGCGGTCGGCGCCCCTCCGGAGGCCATGGCCTCGTAGGACAGGCCGCCCGCCTCGATGTCCGGCAGCGGGTTGGTGGATGAGAGGTCGATGGGGAGCGCATGGACGCCGAGCCCCGCGAGATCCTCGCGGCCGGCGTGAACGGCGACGGTGTCGAGTTGCAGTCTCGGCGAAGTCATGCCCAGACTTTAAGGAGAACCACAGCCCACTGCAATACTCGCTGTGGAATCCTGCATCATAGGCCGATATCAATGAAGATTCATCGAGAGGACCCGACATGGCGGGCCCGCCGCCGAAGAAACCGCAAACGCCCCCCGTGCCGCTGGACGGCACCGACCTGGCGATCCTCGCCGCACTCGTCGAGGACGGGCGCATGACCAACGCCGCGCTGGCGGCCCGGGCAGGGGTCGCCGAGTCGACCTGCGCGTACCGGGTGCGCGCGCTGCGGGAGACCGGAGTCCTCGCGGGCATCAAGGCCCGCATCGACCCCGAGGCCCTCGGTCGCCCGCTCCGCGCCATCATCAAGGTCCGCCTGGGGAGCCACAGCCGGGAGCTGGTCCACAACCTCTACGACAGGCTGGTGAAGCTGCCGGGGGTGCTGACGGTCTTCCACGTCGGCGGCGACGACGACTTCCTCCTGCACGTGGCCGTGGCGGGCCCGGAAGCCCTGCGCGATCTCATCCTGGAACACGTGACGGTCCACCCCATGGTGCGGCAGACGGAGACCCAACTCGTCTTCGAAGTCCGAGAGGGCCGCGGAGTCCTCCCCGGATGAGCCGCCCCCGCGCTTGAGGAGCGCACAGCGAGGTGCCGGCGCGCGGTCGGCGCCCCGCAACACGCGACTGCGGCAGCGGACGGCGTGAAGGTCAGGCGGTCTTCGCGACTCGTCGCCGGTAGGCGAGGGGCCGTCGCCGTAGTGGCCACCTTCGGCGTCAACGAGCCTTTGAACGAGCAATTCAGAAACATGACCGACCGCGACGGCGGCATCGACTTCGCAGCGGCCCGGGCGGTCCTCGACGAAGCGCGCTGGACCACTTGGAACACGGTGCGGGCGCTGGCGAGCACCATCGCCTTCGGCGGCCTCGCCTGGGCGCTCGTCGTCCACCGCCGCCCGGCCCGGCGCGCGAACTGGGTTGGGCCACCCGGTTTCGGTTGCGCGCCAAGGCGATCCTCGAATGTGGTCGAAGCGGAGCTTCCTCGGTGGAGAACTGATGCACCTCCCGGCCTTGACCACATCAATGTTCTTCGATATGTTGTGAGCGGTCAATTGAATCGTTCTAATCGACCGTTCCTCTGCACCCGGCAACTCACACGCAAAGGAAGCACCATGTCCCAAGTGCTGAAACGAAGACTCGCCCTCCTCCTCGCCACCCTGGCGGCCGCCGTCACCGGCATTGCCATCGCGTTCGTCGCGATCCCGCAGGCCGGCGCCGTTGAGACGGGCGTCTGGTACAAGATCGTCAGCCGCCACTCCGGCCTCACCCTCGACGTCCTCGACCGTTCGACCGCCCCCGGCGCCGAGCTCATCCAGTGGAACGACACCGGTGCGACCAACCAGCAGTTCCGCTTCGTCGACGCGGGCGGCGGCTACTACCGCATCCAGGCCCGCCATTCCAACCTCGTGCTCGAGACCTACGAGTGGAGCACCGCGAACGGCGCCACCATCGCGCAGTGGACCGACCTCAACGGCACCAACCAGCAGTGGCAAGTGCAGGAGAGCGGCGGCTACGCCACCTTCGTCAACCGCCACTCCGGCAAGGCCCTCGACGTGTGGGAGAAGTCCACCACGGCCGGAGGCCGCATCTCGCAGTACACCCCCAACGGCGGCGTCAACCAGCAGTTCCAGCTGGTCGAGGTCGACGGCGACGGCGGCGGCGGTGACCCCGGCACCGGCGAGTGCGGCTCGGGCACACCGAACGCGACCGTGACCGGTTCGAGCGGCAACTACACCGCCCGCAACGGCTCCTCGACGCTCTACACCGGCAGCGACTACCGCAACGCGATCCAGACCGCCGTCGACTCGATCGGCAGCGGGCAGCGCGTCGCGGTCATGGCCTCGGGCTCGATCGGGGCGAGCACCATCTCGATCAGCAGCGGCAAGACCTTCGAAGGCTGCGGCACCATCAACGCCGCCAACCGCGGCGGGCGCGGGGCGATCGAATCGCTCGGCACGTCCAATGTGAGCATCCCTTACCTGAATGTCACCGGCAGCCCGTACTTCGCGACCCGGTTCTACGGCAACTCGAACCTCCACCTCGGGCAGGTCAACCTCAACCTCTCCGGAGGCGCGGGCATCCGCTTCGAGCGGGACTTCGCCGCCAGCAGCGACGTGACGATCGACTACGTCTACGTCGCGGGCACCAGCGGCCACGGCGTCGAGACGTGGAACATCGACGGGCTGACGATCGGCACGGTCGTCGCCCGCAACACCGGTTACGCCGGACTGCTGCTGAACAACACGCGGAACGCCGACATCGGCCTGGTCGACGGCGACAACGTCGCCACCGGCACCGGGTACGCCACGTTCCGCACCGCCAACACGGCCGGCCGCCTCGCGAACGGCTCGTACGCGACGAACATCTACGTCGACAAGGTCGTCTCACGCGGCGGCGGGCGCGGCATCTTCTGCGTCTCGCAGTCCGGCGGCGTGAACATCCGCAACGTGGATCTGGCGAACAACGGCAACAACGCCATCCTCATCGAGAACTGCTACGGCTACACGATCCAGAGCGGCACCGTCAACGGCGGCGGGGAAGTGCGCATCGCCGCGCGCAGCGAATTCCCCAACACCCGCGACACGAACATCACGCTCACGGTCAACAACACCTCGGTCCGGGAGTCGCCCTGCGCGGACAACTCCACCTGGAACCTCTCCGGCAACGGGTCGAGGAACATCTGCTGACGATCAGCCGAGACGGGGCCGGAGGCGCATCGCCTCCGGCCTCCTCGCACGGCCACGGCCGCGGGCGACGACGAACGCGCTCAATCCAGCAGACCGTGGTGCAGGGCGCGCAGGACCGCTCGGGTGCGGTCGCGGGAGCCGAGCTTCATGAGGACGTTCGACACGTGGTTCTTCACGGTGCCCTCCGCCAGGAACAGCGCCTCGGCGATCTCGCGGTTGCTGAACCCCGAGGCCAGGAGCCGCAGCACGTCCAGCTCCCGCTCGGTCAGCGGCATCGGCGGCGGCTCGGAGGCGCCGCCCTCAGCGGTCGCTCCAGTCCGGCGCAGTGAGCGCAGGAGCCGGTCGGTGACGGCCGGACGCAGCATCGTCCCGCCTTCGGCCAGCGTGCGCACCGCGTCCACCAGCTGCTGCAACGTCACGTCCTTGAGCAGGTAGCCCCTGGCGCCGGCGCGGATCGCCTCCAGCGCCAGCTCGTCGTCGTCGAACGTGGTCAGCACCAGCACGGGCGCCTCGATGCCGCTGCCGCGCAAGGCCTCCAGCGTCCAGATCCCGTCGTGGCGGGGCATGCGCAGGTCGAGCAGCACCACGTCGGGCCGGGACTCGCCGATGGCCGCCAGGGCGCTCATGCCGTCGTCGGCCTCGGCCACCACCGCCACTTCGGGGCTGAGGTCGAGCAGCCGCTTGATGCCCTCGCGCACCAGGTGCTGGTCGTCGACCAGGCAGACGCGGATCACGCCGGCACCGCCGCGCGCACCCGGAATCCGCCCTCGCCGGAGAACTCGACCGTCCCGCCCAGGTCTTCCATGCGCTCGACCATGCCGCGCAGGCCGTTGCCGGGTTCGAACCCCGGCGACCCGAGGCCGTCGTCGCGGGCGTCGAAGGTGACGCGCTCGCCGTCCTGCGCGATGTCGATCCAGAGGTTCTCGGCGCGCGCGTGCCGGATCGCGTTCGTGACGACCTCCTGGACGCACCGCAGCAGCGCCCGCGTCACCTCGGCGTCCGTCTCGACCGAGTCGTCGATGCGCATGTGGACGACCGGCTCGGGCAGGTCGACGACGACGGACTCCAACGTCTCGCGCAGCCGCGGCACGTCCTGGCGCATCTCGCCGACGGTGGCGCGCACGTCGCCGAGCAGCTGCCGCGTCAGCCCCTTGGCCCGATCGATCGACTCCGCCGTCTCCGGTCCGGCCCGGTGCGAGGCGATCTCCAGCTCCAACGACAGCACCGTGAGCTGGTGGCCCACCAGGTCGTGCAGGTCCCTGGCGATGCGCAGCCGCTCGTCGAGGCGGCTCGACTCGGCCTGCAGCGCCGCGGCCGCCCGCAGGCGCACGTGGGCCTCGGCGAGCCGGTGACGCGACTCGATCTCGCTCTGCTGCGCCCGGACGCTCAGCACGCTCACGGCCTGCAGCATCAGGTACAGCCCCGCGACCATCCCGATCTCGAGCGGCGAGTCCGAAACCCGGGCGGTCGCGAGGGCCGCCACCGCCGTGTTCGCCGCGACGAGCGCGGTCGAGACCCGGGGCGGCACCATATAGGCGCTCACCGCCACGGTCAGGACCAGCAGGAGCGGCGTCCATCCGGTCCCCGGGGCGGTCAGCACGAGGACCGGGGCGAGCACCGAGTACACGGCGAGCGCGGCCAGGCGGACCCTGCGGGGCGCGAGCTCCATGAACCACATGCCGGTCATGAACGCCGCGGCGAAGACCGCGAAGACCGCCAGCCACCAGGCGGTCGGGATGCCGGACAGCCGGTCGCCCTGGAGATGGACGGCCACCACGGGCACGGGGACGGCGAGGCAGACCAGGGTCACGAGGATCCCGCCCCCGACGTCCGCTCCTATTCGTCTCATCACCGAACAGCTTAAACGCCTGCGGGCCGCCGCACCCGTGCCGGAAGTCATGGGCCCGATCCATGACCTCTCGCACGCGCGCCCGGGCCTCCCGGCCCATAGCGTCGAACCCGACAGGAGACGAAGGAGGTTCGATGCACGCCATCGAAGTGCGAGGCCTGCACAAACGCTACGGCGACAAGGTCGCCGTCGACGATCTGAGCCTGTCGGTCGAGCTCGGGGAGATCTACGGGATCCTGGGCCGCAACGGCGCGGGCAAGACCACCACCGTCGAGGCCGTCGCGGGGCTGCGGCGCCCCGACCGAGGCGAGGTGCGCGTCCTCGGGCTCGATCCGCGACGCGACCGCGCACGGCTCCGGCAGGTCCTCGGCGTCCAGCTCCAGGAGTCCGCGCTGCACTCCGCGCTGACGGTGCGGGAGCTGATGCGCCTCCACCGCTCCTTCTACCGGGACGGCGCCGATCCCGGCGAGCTGATCGACCGCATGGGCCTGACCGAGCAGCGCGGCACCCGCTTCGAGAACCTCTCGGGCGGCCAGCAGCAGCGTCTCAACATCGCACTCGCGCTGCTCGGCAAACCCAAGGCGGTCATCTTGGACGAACTCACCACCGGTCTCGACCCCGAGGCCCGCCGCCAGATGTGGGCCACCGTCGAGGGGATGCGCGACCAGGGCGTCACGGTCGTCCTCGTCAGCCACCACATGGAGGAGGTCGAGCGGCTCTGCGACCGCGTGGCGCTCATCGACGCGGGCCGCCTCGCGGCCGTCGACACGCCCGCGGGACTCGTGACGCGCGCCGGACTGGAGCAGGTGGTGCGCTTCCGCACCGCGACGCCGTTCGACGCGGCGATCCTCGACGGCGTCGAAGAGGCCCGCTCGGTGCGGACCGCGGGCGACCGCGTCGTCGTGACCGGCTCGGGCAACCTCCTGCACGCGGTCAGCACCGCCCTCGTCCGATCCGACGTCGCCGCGCTCGACACGAGTTTCGAGCGGGCCACGCTCGAAGACGCCTTCCTCGCCCTGACCGGCAGTCCCTTCGACGGCTCCTCCGACCACGGGAGCGAACGATGACCGCGATCGAGATCCCTCCGGCCCGCCGACCGGGGCCGCGCGCCTGGGCCGAGCTCATCCTGGCCGAGGGGAAGATGGTCGTCCGCGACACCGCGGGCCTGCTCATCCCGCTCGGCATGCCCCTGCTCATCCTCGTGATGAACGGACTCGGCTCAGCGGGAGCGACCACCGCGGACGGCGTGAGCGTCTTCGAGCGGTACGTCATGCCCGTGGTGTTCACCATCGTGATCGCCACGGTCGGCGTGGTGAACATGCCGAGCTTCCTCGCCTACTACCGCCGCTCGCACGTGCTGCGCCGCCTCGCGGTCACCCCGGCGAACCCCGGCATGATCCTGGCGGCGCAACTCGTCGTCAGCCTCATCCAGTCGGCGGTCGGCGTCGCGATCGGCATGGCCGCGGCGATGCTGTTCTTCGACGTAGGCGTGCCCGAGCGGGCCGGGACCGCGCTGGCCGTGTTCGCTCTGGCGGCGTTGACGATGTACGCGATCGGCATGCTCGTCGCCGCCATCGCGCCCACCGGCAACGCCGCCGTCGCGATCGGGCTGGCGCTGTTCTTCGCGCTCGGCGCGACCGGCGGCATGTTCGGACCCACCGAGAACCTGCCGGAGCCGCTGGCGCGGATCGGCGAGGCCCTGCCGTTCGGCGCCGCGGTCCAGGCCGTGGGCCGGGCCTGGGCCGGCGCGGACCAGAACCCGGCGCACCTCCTCGCACTGGCCGCCGCCGCGGTGCTGAGCACGGCGGTCGCCGTCAAGTGCTTCCGCTGGGAGTGACTCCGGCACTCGAGGCTCCCTGCGGACGCGGGCCGGTCACCGCCGCGTCCGCGGGTCCTCGCCGGGGTCGGCGTACATGGGCGGGCAGCCGTGCTCGATCGCTTCGGGGCGCAGTTCGAAATGCCAGGGCTCGTTGCGGTAGATCCGGCACAGCCCGTAAGCGGCGCCGTGCTCGGACAGCCACGCCGCGGCCTCGGGAGGCCCGATGTCGACGGCGTCCCCCGCGACGTGGGCGGACGTCTCCGGTGTGGACACCCACCGCGCGGCCGCCGCCTCGGACCCGTAGCGGGCGACCGCTTCGCGGCGAAGTTGACGCTGGTACTCGGGGGAGCGCCAGCCGCTGTTCACGGTGAAGGCCACCCCGTGGGCGGCGGCGTCCGCGGCCGCCCGGCGCAGGGCGGCCAGGAGCGCCGGATCGAGGTTGGCCACACCCGGGACGGCCTCGTCGAAGACGCGGGTGCGGTAGGGGACGGCGCCGTCGGCCACGCCGAGGGAGCCGCGGTCGCGGATGCGGAGCAGCCGGTAGCCGAGGGCCTCCGCGACCGCCGCGACGACGCGCAGCAGGAGGGCGGCGAGGCGTCGGCGGATCCTGCGTGCCGTGGTCGCGACGATCCGGGGGGCCAGGGTCGGCGCTGATGCCGTTCGACTCATGCCGCCATTCAAGGCGGCGCGGCGTTGTCGGCCCGTATCCGGTTTTCCATATGCCGGCGATATGCCCCGGCTCCTAGGATCGAGCGCATGCGTGTACTGGTCGTCGAAGACGAGCCCTATATGGCCGAGGCCATCCGCGACGGCCTGCGCCTGGAGGCGATCGCGGCCGACATCGCCGGCGACGGCGACACCGCCTTGGAGCTGCTGAGCGTCAACGCCTACGACATCGCCGTCCTCGACCGCGACATCCCCGGGCCCACCGGCGACGAGGTCGCCGAACGGATCGTCGCCTCCGGCGGCGGCATGCCCATCCTCATGCTCACGGCCGCCGACCGGCTCGACGACAAGGCCTCCGGATTCGAGCTCGGCGCCGACGACTACCTCACGAAGCCCTTCGCGCTCCGGGAACTCGTGCTCAGGCTCAGAGCCCTCGACCGCAGGCGCGCGCACCACCGGCCGCCCGTGCGCGAGATCGCGGGGCTGCGGCTGGACCCGTTCCGCCGGGAGGTCTACCGGGACGGCCGCTACGTCGCGCTGACCAGGAAGCAGTTCGCCGTGCTCGAGGTCCTCGTCGCCGCCGAAGGCGGTGTCATCAGCGCCGAGGAACTGCTGGAGCGGGCGTGGGACGAGAACGCCGATCCGTTCACCAACGCCGTGCGGATCACCGTCTCGGCCCTGCGCAAACGGCTCGGCGAACCCTGGCTGATCGCCACGGTCCCCGGTGTCGGCTACCGCATCGACACCGGAGCGGACGGCGAGGCGGGGGGAGGCGGACGTGGATAGGGCGCCCGGACGGAGCGCCCGCTTCCGACTCACCCTCAGCTACGCCGGATTCCTCATGCTCGCTGGCGCCATGCTGCTCGCGGTCGTGTGGGTGTTCCTGCTGCGGTACGTGCCGGAGGAGGCGATCACGGTCCGCGGCGAGGTGCGCGCGGGAGGCATGCGGGGCCCCGGGATCTTCGCTCCCGGCCGGTACGACCTCTGGCGCGCGTTCTTTCCGTGGGCGGGCGCCGCCTTGGGGCTGCTCCTGGTGCTCGGCCTGGCAGGCGGGTGGTTCCTCGCCGGGCGCATGCTCGCGCCCCTGCACCGCATCGCCGACGCCGCCCGTCTGGTCGCGGACGGATCGCTCTCCCACCGGGTCCGGTTGGAAGGCCGCCAGGACGAGTTCCGCGAACTCGCCGACGCCTTCGACGACATGCTCGCGCGGCTCGAGGCGCACATCGCCGAACAGCGGCGGTTCGCCGCCAACGCCTCCCACGAACTGCGCACGCCCCTCGCGATCACGCAGACGCTGCTCGAAGTCGCCCGCACCGACCCGGCCCGGGCCAACGGCGAACTCGTCGAACAGCTCTACGCCGTCAACACCCGAGCGATCGACCTCACCGAAGCGCTGCTCCTGCTCACCCGTGCCGAGCAGCGTACCTTCACGCGCGAGGCCGTCGACCTGTCCCTCATCGCGGAAGAGGCCGCAGAGACGCTGCTGCCGCTCGCGGAGCGGCGCGGCGTCACCCTCCGGACCTCGGGCGACGTCGCGCCGACCGTCGGCTCATACGCGCTCCTGCTGCAGATGGCCACGAACCTGATGCACAACGCCATCGTCCACAATCGCCCCGAAGGCGGCACCGTGCGGGTCGACACCGCCGCCGGGCCCGAGTCGGTCGCGCTCACCGTCGAGAACACCGGCGAGCAGCTCAAACCGCAGCTGGTCGCGACGCTCACCGAACCGTTCCAGCGCGGCACCAGGCGCATCCGCGCCGAGCACGCCGGTGTCGGGCTCGGCCTGGCGATCGTCAAGAGCATCGTCCAAGCGCATGACGGCACCCTCTCGGTCGTGCCCGGGGACGAAGGCGGGCTCCGCGTCACGGTCCGTCTGCCCGCCGTCGACGCGGCTCCCCGCGAACCGGCCCGTTGAGTCGCGCAGGAACCGGGACGACGTCCCGGTCTGGTCGAGGTGGCCGAGCCGCCGGTGGAACGCGTGCGCGTCGCACCGGCGGCCGGCGTCGGCGGCGTGGAGCGGCCGGATCCGCATCCCCGCGCCCTTAAACGACGGGGACATCGAAGTACGTGTCCGGATAGGGTTCGTCCCGCAGCGTGTAGTGCCACCACTCGCATTCGTACGCGACGAAGCCGCAGTCCTCCATGATGGACCGCAGGCGCCGGCGATGGTCCGCTTCGACCTGTGTGACGCCTGCCGCCCCGTGGTGCGAGACCGCGTCCATGAGATCGTGCCCGCCGCCCATGGCGGCGAGCGCCCCGGTGTCCAGGTGATACAGCGTCAGGTCGACGGTGCTGCCCCGGCTGTGGCCCGACTTCGCGGCCACATAGCCGCGCGCGACCATCTCGGAGCGGTCGATGTTCGGATGGTGCCGCGGCTTCGTCCGGCCGTCCTCCGGCTGCGCGGCCCAGCGAAGGAAGGCGTCCACGGCTCGCTGCGGTCGGTAACCGTCCCACAGCAGCAGGCCGAAGCCGTGGGAGGCGGCCTTCTCCTGCGCGCTCGCCAGAGCCGCGCACAGGGCGCTCGTCCCCATGATCCGGTTCGCCAGATAGCCCTCCACCGGCCTGCCCGTGAAGTTGTCCGCGGTGGCGTACTTGGCGTCCCACCGCACGCCGGGCACGAGCTCGTCCACGTAGACGAGGGCGTCGCTCATCGCATCGTCCCCGTCAGCGCCGACGACACCAGCAGGTCGATCACCTCGGCGAGCGGCAGGCCCGCGGCCGCCATCATTCTCGGATAGCGGCTGTACGAGGTCAGGCCCGGCATCGTGTTGACCTCGTTGAGGACCACGGTGCCGTCCTCCTTGAGGAACATGTCCACCCGCGCCAGGCCCCGGCACCCCAGCGCGCGGTACACGGCCTCGGCCGCCTCCTGGACGCGCGAGCGCGCCGCCGCGGGAACATCGGCGGGGACGATGGCGATCGAGTTCTCGGAGCCGCGCTCGGGCGCCTCCTCCTGGTGGATCCTGAAGAAGCCGTGCGAGAGCGCGATGCGATCGGCTTCGCCCGTGATGAGATCCCGGCCGCTTCCCAGGACGGCGCAGCCGATCTCACTGCCGGCGACGGCCTCCTCGATCAGCACCTTCGCATCGTACTGCCGCGCGTTCGCCACCGCATCCGCCAGTTCCTCCTTTCGGGACACCTTGCCGACGCCGAAGGACGATCCCGATCGGGCCGGCTTCACGAAGACGGGATAGGCGATCTCGTCGGGGTCGACGGTCTCGTCCGCGGCGACGATCCGGAATTCCGGCGTGGGGACGCCCGCGCTGCGAACGACGGTGTAGGCGAGGGACTTGTCCATGCACAGCGCGGAGCTCGGCACGTCGCAGCCGACGTAGGGGATGCCGGAGAGCTCCAGGAGGCCCTGCACCGCGCCGTCCTCCCCGAGCCGGCCGTGCAGGACCGGCAGGACGAGGTCCAGCCTGATCGTCTCGTACTTCCCCTCGTCGAGGACGAGCAGGCCGTGCACGGTGCGGTCCGGTGCGAGCACGGCAGGGCGGTGGTCATCGTCCTCCCAGCCCTCGCCGGGGCCGTCGCAGAGCTTCCAGGCGCCGCTCCTCGTGATGCCGATGTAGATCGGCTCGTACCGCTCGGCATCGAGGTGGCGGGCGACCTCTCGAGCGGATTTGACCGAGACGGGGTGCTCTTCGGAGACGCCCCCGAAGAGCACGCCGATCTGCAACTTAGCCATGCCGGTTCCTGCTTTCGAATTCGAGACAGTTGGCGATCGAGTGCTCGACCGTGTCGCTCAGGGCGCGGTCGGTGTAGTAGGCGGTGTGCGGGCTGATGACCACGTTCGGCAGCTCCTGCAGCCGCAGCAGCGCCTTGCTCTCGACGGGCCGGTTCCTGCAGTCGGTGTAGAACACGCCCTCTTCGCCTTCGACGACGTCCAGGGCGGCCCCGCCCAGCCTGCCGCTCTCCACGGCCGGCACCAGGGCCTCGGTGTCGACGAGCGCGCCGCGTCCGGTGTTGACGATGACGGCGCCGGGCTTCATCCGCTCGATCCGCCGGCGGTCCAGGAGGTGGTAGGTGCCCGCGTTCAGCGGCGTGTGGAGCGTGACGACGTCACTGCGCTGCAGCAGCGCATCGAGCGGCACGTAGTCGGCGGTGGTCTTGGCGTTCCTGTCGTGGGCCAGGATCCGGCAGCCGAAGCCGCGCAGCCGGTCCATGACCGCGGCCCCGATGCGCCCGGTGCCGACCACGCCGACGGTCAAGTCGCGCAGTTCCCTGCCGCGCCTGTCGTTCAGCCGGTAATCGTGGACGTCGGCGCGGCGGACGGTGGTCTTCGCGTCGCGGATCGCCATCAGCATCAGCATCAGGGTGTAGTCGGCCACGCTGTCGGGTGAGTACGCGACGGTCCCGACGGTGATGCCGATGCTCGCCGCGTACGGCACGTTGATGTGGTCGCAGCCGATGCTCCTCGTCGAGACGTATCGCACGCCGACGCGGCCGAGCTCGCGAAGCACGGCGCTCGTGATCCGGGTCTTGTGGCCGACGCTGATGCATCGGTTTCCGGACGCCAGTGCGGCGTTCGCTTCGGCGACGCCGGCCTCGGTGATGCGGGGCGTCACCCCGAAGCGGGGCGCCATCTCCCGGAACAGGGCGGCCTCGTCCTCCTCGCATCCGTACACGGTGATCCCCACGGCTGCGGACGGGGAAGGCGGCGACGGGGCACGGCCGGCCGCTGTGAGCGCTGGTTCGTTGTCGGACATGCCGCCCAGTCAAGGCGTCCCGCCGTTGTGAGGGCGTATGCGCTTTTCGATATGCCGACGATAAGCTACCGTCCGGTGATATCCGGGCCGCCTTCGCGCCTATCGTCGCCGTATCGAAAAACGCATACGCGACGGCAACACCGCGGCGCCTTGACTGGGCGGCATGACCTATCGCAGCAACACCTTCGACGGCCGCCGCCGCGACCGAGCCGCCACCGGCCTCACCGACTCCCGGGCGGTCCGATCATGATCCCGCTCGGCATCGGCGAGATCGCCGCGATCACCGGCGGCACGGTCAAAGGCGACGGCACCGTCATGGTCACCGCGCCCGCGGTGCTCGACGGCCGGGAAGCCGAGCCCGGCGGTCTCTTCGTCGCCTTCGACGGCGAGCACGTGGACGGCCACGACTACGCCGACCAGGCGGGCCGGGCCGGAGCGGCGGCCGTGCTCGGATCGCGGCCCACCTCGCTGCCCACCGTCGTGGTCGAGGACGCCCAGACCGCGCTGCAGTCGCTCGCCGCCGACGTCGTGGCCCGGCTGCGCGGTCGGCTCCACGTCGTCGGAGTGACCGGTTCGCAGGGCAAGACCGGCACCAAGGACCTGCTGGGCGCCGTGCTGTCGAGCGCCGCGCCGACGATCGCCGCGATCGGCTCGCGGAACAACGAACTCGGCGTCCCGACCACCATGCTGCGCGCCGACGCCGACACCCGGTTCCTCGCACTCGAACTGGGCGCCCGCCGCGTCGGCGACATCGCCGCGCTCACCGACCTGGTCGCACCCGACACCGCCGTCGTGCTCAACGTCGGGCAGGCCCACCTCAGCCACTTCGGGTCGCGGGCGGCCATCGCCGAGGCCAAGGGCGAGCTCGTGGCGGGCCTGGCGCCCGGCGGCACCGCCGTCCTCAACGCCGACGATCCCCGAGTGGTCGCCATGCGCGCGCTCACCGACGGCCCGGTGCTGACCTTCGGCCGGGCGGCGCACGCCGACGTGCGTGTGCTCGATCTGCGCGTGGACCGGCTCGGGCGCCCGACCTTCACGCTGCGGACGGCCGAGACCTCGGTGCCCGTCACCCTGCCGCTCGTGGGCGCCCACCAGGCGTGCAACGCGGCGGCCGCCGCAGCGGCGGGTCTGGCGGCCGGCGTGCCCCTCGAAGCGGCCGCGACGGCCCTGGCCTCCGCTTCACTCTCGAAGTGGCGCATGGAATTGCGCCCCCTCGAGAGCGGCGTGACGCTGCTCGACGACTCCTACAACGCCAACCCGGACTCGGCCCGCGCCGCCCTGGACGCGCTGGCGACGATCGAAGGCGGGCGGCGCATCGCCGTCCTCGGCGCGATGGCCGAACTCGGCGACGCGAGCGAGGCCGAGCACCGCGCGATCGGGGCGTACGCCGGTTCCCGGGCCGACGTGGTGGTCGCGGTCGGCGAGACCGCGCGGCCGATCGCCGAGGGCGCGGGAGCCCGATCGGTGGCGTTGGAGGACAACGACACCGCCGCCGAATGGCTGCGCGGCCACCTGGCCGCCGGCGATGTGGTGCTCGTCAAGGCCTCCCGCGAAGCCCGGCTCGACGCGGTCGCCGCCGCGCTCACGTAGCCCGCGAAGCGCCGGTCAAGCGGGATTGACCGCGGTGACGAGCCATACCGCGGCCGGCAGGCGGACGGCGCCGCCGACGAGGTGGCGGCGGAGTTCGTCGCGGACCTCCTCCACGACGGACTCCCAGCCGTCGACGCCGATACGGGGCACGAGCTGCTCTTCGGCGAGGCGGCCGGTGCGGCCGTTCAAGATCATCGTGAGCCGTTCCTCGACGCCGTCGGCGCCGTCGAAACCGAAGTCGCACACGAAGTCGAACGCGTCGATCCGGGTCCGGCCCCACCCGGACGCGGCGAGCAGCGACTCGAGCCGGCCGGCGTCGGCGAACGCGGTGGGGCCCGGCGCTCCGGGCTCCGGCGGCTCGGGCGCCGGGTCGAGACGCGCCGCGAGGACGTCCGTCCCCAGGCTGAAGATCGGGTTCTCCGCTTCGCTTCGCCAGCAGGCGAACACGAGCCGCGCGCCGGGAGCGGCGGCGCGTCGGAGGTTCGCGAACGCGGCCTCCGGGTCCTCGAAGAACATGACGCCGAACCGCGACACGACCCGGTCGAACGGGGGGCCCGGGACCGCGTCGACCAGGTCGGCGGTCTGCGCGTCGGCGACCACCACAGTCGCCCCGGGGACTCGCCGGCGCGCGGCGGCGGCCATGCCCTCGGCGATGTCGATCCCGACGACCTCGGCCCCCGCGGCGGCGTGCTTCGCGAGGAGCGTCCCGCTCCCGCAGCCCACGTCGAGCACCCGGTGCCCGGCCCGCGGGTCGGACCGTTCGAGGATCGCCGCCGTCACCGGCGCGAGCACGGCGTCGTAGACCGCCTCGTTCTCCACCCAGCCGTCGGCCGCATCGGACCAGTTCTGCCGCATCGATTCGTTCGCCACAGCGCCACCCTACTCAAGCGCCCCCCGCCGGACACGCCATCGCCTCGCGGCGAGGTGGGCACGCGCGTGCCGGGAGGCCATACCGGCGCCGCCTGAAGCGGTCCCCGGTCAGGCCTCGGTGCGGCGGTGCCGCCGTTCCACATCGGCGGCCACCCGCCGGAACGCGTCCAGGACGCGCTTGACCGCCAGCCGTTCGGCCCGGTCCGGCCGCAGGATCGCGGTGATGTGCCGTCGCGTGGGGATGTCGGCGATCTCGCGCAGGACGAGACCGGTCCCCGTCGGGGTGGTGAACCGGGGGAGCACGGCGATGCGGCGGCTCCCGGCCACGAGCGACTCCACGAGCCGGTTGTCGCGGATCCGCTGGGACACCCGCAGCGCGGTCCCGGTCGCCCGCTCGATCGACTCGAGCACGGAGTCGAACGGGTAGCCCTTGGGCACGCCGATCCACTCCCAGTCGACGAGGTCGTCGGTGCGGACGGTCGCCCGCGCGGCGAGCGGATGGTCCGCGGCCATCGCCACGTCGAGCGGCTCGCGCGCCAGCGGCGCGACCGTGAGCGAGGCCGCGCCCGCCGGGCGCACACCGGTGAAACTGTGCGCGATCACGATGTCGCTGTCGGCCGCCAGCGCGGCGAACTCCGCCTCGGCAAGGTCGATGTCACTGCACCGCAGCTCGATCGCGCTGCCCTCGATGTCCCGCATCACCGCCGCGAGCATGAACGTCGCCGCACTCGGGAGGGCCGCGACGGTGACGGTCCCGGACGGTTCCCCGAGGAACGAGTCCCAGCGGGCCCGCACCTGTTCGAGCGCGGTGGCCACCGTCGAACCGCCCTCGGCCAGCACCCGGCCCGCCTCGGTCAAGCGCAGCCCGCGGCCCGACGGCTCCGCCAGCGCCATGCCGAACTCGCGCTGCGCGGCCTTGAGCTGCTGCGAGACCGCCGACGGCGTCCGATGCGTGGCGCGCGCCACCTCGGTGACACTGCCGCGGAGGGCCAACTCGCGAAGCAACTCCAGGTGGCGTACGTCCATGTAGCAATGCTACATAATAGGTTAAGCAAGTTTCATTTGTGCTTTACAGTCATGGCGTTCATGATGGGCCCATGCCTGTTCGCCACGTCCTCCTCGCGATCGCCGTCGCCGTCATGTGGGGGCTCAACTTCATCGCCATCGACGCCTCGCTCCAGCACTTCCCTCCGATGTTCCTCGTGGCGCTCCGCTTCGCCCTGATCGCCGTGCCGACGGTGCTGCTGGTCAAACGGCCCGACGTGCCGCTGCGCTGGCTGATCGGCTACGGCCTCGGCTTCGGCACCCTGCAGTTCCTGTTCCTGTACTGGGGCATGGCCGCCGGGATGCCCGCGGGGCTCGCGTCCCTGGTCCTCCAGGCCTCCGGGCCGTTCACCATGCTGCTGGGCGCCACGTTCCTGCGCGAGCGCGTGAGCGGCGCGCAGCTGCTCGGCGTCCTGGTCGCGGTCGGCGGCCTCGCGGTGGTCGGCTGGCAGCGCGCCGAACACGCCAGCGTGATCCCGTTCCTGCTGACGCTCGCCGGCGCCCTCGGCTGGGCGATCGGCAACATCAGCAACCGGCAGGCGCGAGCGGCGAACCCGCTGCATCTGACCCTGTGGATGTCCGTGGTCCCGCCCCTGCCGATGCTGGCGCTCGCATTGGCGTGGGAAGGGCCCTCGCGCATCGCCGATTCGCTGACCGACTACGGCGAACCGGGCGCCGTCGGGGCCGTGGTCGGCCTGCTCTACACCGTCGTGATCGCCACGGTCCTCGGTTCGGGGCTGTGGACCTGGCTCATGTCGCGCCACCCCGCGGGGGTGGTGGCGCCGTTCTCGATGCTGGTGCCCGTGACCGGCATGACCGCCGCGTGGCTGATCCTGGGCGAGACCGTGACGCTCCCCGAAGCCCTCGGCGGCGTCCTGGTCGTCGGCGGCGTCCTCCTCGGCGGCGTCCGCAGGCGCGTGAAGCCCCTCGACCTCGGTACGCCGCCCCGTCAGGCGGCATCGCCGGAACCTGCGGCTCTGGCCGAGCCCGCACCGCACCGGCCGTGACGGCGCCGCACGGCCGGGCCGGATGGCACGCTCTGGGGATCCCGGGCCCCTGCGGCGACCGTAGAGTCGTCTGCACCGACGCACCACCGAGTGAAGGACGCGACCGATGAGCGAGTACGACGAGACCCCCGAGGAAGCCGGACCCACGCCCGAGGACACGGCCGCCGACGACGACGCCGCGGGCACCGTCTCGCACGTCGAAGAGGTCTTCGACCTGGACGGCGACGGTTACGCGGACGCCACCCTCACCGCCGACGGCGTCACGTACATCGACTCGGACGGCGACGGCGAGGCCGACGCGGTCGCCGTCGACGACGACGGGGACGGGATCTCCGACGAGGTGCTGATCGACCTCGACGGCGACGGCACCTTCGAGACCGCCATCGCCGACACCGACGGCGACGGCGTGGTCGACACCTACGAGTCGGACACCGACGGGGACGGCCTGGTGGACCAGATCTCCTACGACACCGACGGCGACGGCGTCGTCAACCAGGTCGTCACCGACCTCGACGGCGACGGGCGCGCCGACGTCATCGCGACGGACCACGACGGCGACGGCCTGGTCGACGAGATCGAGGTCGACTCCGACGGCGACGGGATCGCGGACACCGTCCTGACCGACGCCGACGGCGACGGCTTCCTCGACACCGTCCACACCGAGGCCGCCCCCGAGGGCGGCTCCGTCCAGTCCGAGACCGGCCAGGCCATCTGAGCATCGCTCCGCCCGCGTCGCGGTGCGGCGCGAGCGCCTTGCGGCGAAGGCCCGGCGCCCGGACGCTCCTCCGGGCGCCGGGCCCTTGGCGCGCAAGGCGAAGCCCGCCCTCCCGGCGCTCGACGCCCGGCCGCGGCGGGGGCGTCCGGTCGGCGCGGCGTTCGAATAGGATTGGCCCACCACTGGCAGGAGGGCGGGCATGGCGACATCGCGAGGGGCGCGCCAGTTGACGATCAAAGAGGTCGCGCGACGCGCCGGAGTGAGCCCGATGACCGTCTCCCGCACACTCGCCGGGGGCAGGAACGTCCGGCCCGATCTGCAAGAGCGCGTCATGACGGCCGTCCGCGAACTCGGCTACTACCGCAACGAGAACGCTCGCAGCCTCCGCCCCGGGCAGCCCAGCGGGCTCATCGGGGTCGCGATCACGAACCTCGCGAACCCCTACTACGGCAACTTCGCGCTCGGCGTCGAGGAGGTCGCCGCCGAGCACGGCCGGCGGATCCTCCTCGGCAACACGGGTGAGGACGACGCGCGCGAACGGCAGCTCGTCAGCGACTTCATCGGACGCCAGGTCGACGGGCTCATCCTCGTGCCGACCAGCGGCGACGCCGAGCACCTGCGGCCCGAGCGCCTCGGCGACGTCCCGCTCGTGCTCGCCTCCCGCCGCGTGCCCGGCCTGGACGTCGACACGGTGCTGCTCGACGACGTGGGCGGCGCCTACCGCGGCACAATCTCGCTGCTCGACGCCGGGCACACCCGCATCGGGTTCCTCGGGAACCGCAGCTCGGTGTTCACCGGCGAACGCCGCTACCGCGGCTACGAGCAGGCGATGAACGAGCGCGGGGCGCCGATCGATCCCGCGATCGTCGCCCGGGACCAGCAGGACGTGACCGCGGCCAGCCGCGCCGCCAAGGCGATGCTCGACCTCGACGAGCCGCCGACGGCGATCTTCAGCGCCAACAACCGCAACACCATCGGCGCCCTGCGCGAGATCGGGCGGCGGATCCGCGACGACCTCCCCGGGCCCCGCCCCGCGATCGTGAGCTTCGACGACTTCGAGCTCTCCGAGCTCATGCCGGTGCCGGTCACCGTCATCGACCACGACGCGCGGCTGCTCGGACGCGAGGCGGCGACCCTCCTGTTCGCGCGCCTCGACGGGGGCGACGAGACCGCCGCGCCCACCACGGTCGAATTGCCCGTCACCATCGAACATCCCTGATATCTTGCCTCTGACCAGGGGAGTTGCCAGTCTCGACAGTTGTTGGTAACGTTACCAACCTCAAGCTCACCACCACGGTCTCGCGGCCCACGCACGAGGAAGGAGACGAGCGGTGGAACTCTGCATCGACTTCGGCGGCTCCGCGATCAAGCTCGGCGTCCTCGATCGTGGCGCGCCCCTCCGCACCGCCGCGATCCCCGTCGGCGAGGGCGACCTCGAGGCGACGCGGGACGCGGCGGCCGCGCTGGTCGCCGACTGCTCGCCGACCGCCGCCGGGATCGCGGTCCCCGGCGTCGTGGACCGCGCCGCCGGCCGGCTCGTGAAGGCGCACGACAAGCACCCCCGCCTCGGCGGCCTCGACCTCATCGCCTGGGCCGAGACCGCCTTCGGACTCCCGGCCGTGGTCGAGAACGACGCCCGCGCCGCGCTCGTCGGCGAGATCACCACCGGCTCGGCCGCCGGAGCCCGGGACGCCGTCCTCATGACCCTCGGCACCGGGATCGGCACCGCCGCCGCCATGGACGGCACCGTCCTCAGAGGAGCCCACGACCACGCGGGCATCCTCGGCGGCCACCTCACCGTCGACCTCGACGCCGCGACCTGCAACTGCGGCAACGTCGGCTGCGCCGAATCGATCGCCGGAGCCTGGGCCCTCCGACGCGACCTCGCCGCCCGCGGCGACGCGGTCACCGACGTCGAAGCGCTGTTCGCCGCCGCCGCAGTAGGCGACGAAGCCGCCCTCGCCCTCCGCGACCGCGCCATCCGCGCCTGGGGCGCCACCGCCGTGTCCCTGTGCCACGCCTACGACCCGGAGGTCGTCATCCTCTCCGGCGGCGTCATGCGCGCCGGCCGCGCCGTCGCCGAACCCGTCGAAGCGCACGTCCGGAAGCACCTCTGGACCAGCTCGCACCGGCCCGCCTTCGTCATCCCCGACCGACCCGACCTCTCGGTGCTGCGCGGACTCGCCGTCCTCGCCGCCGAACACCACCGCTGAAGGAGCGACCTTGACCACCGCCAGTCCGTCCCCCGCCGGTCCGACCGGAAGCTACGTCAAGCAGCCGACCGTGCCGCTGCCGGCGGAGGCCCGCGTGCTCCACGGTGCTCCGGCCTGGGCCGAGGCCGCGGCGCTCGCGACCGAGCGGGCCGCCGGGCGCGCACCGCTGCTCGTCGTCGACGCCTACCCCGGTGCGGACCTCCCGCGCATCGGGGAGGCGATCGCCGCCGCGCTCCCGCAGTGGCGGCTGGTCGACGTCGAGGACGCCGCCGCCCTCCCGATCGAGCAGATCGACGCCCGCATCGCCGACAACCTCACCGACGACCGCGTCTTCGGCGTCCTCTCGCACGCCACCGTGGACGCCTTCTACGACGCCGAACGCCTCGACAAGCTCGCCGTCGAAGTGGACGGCGACGACGGGCCCGTCGTCCTCCTCGGCTGGGGCGCCGACCTCATCGCCCGCCGCACCGGCGCCCCGTACGCGCTCGTCCTCGCGGACATGGCCCGCTGGGAGATCCAGCAGCGCCAGCGCGCCGGGGCCGCGAACTGGCGGGCCCGGAACCCGGGGGAGGACCAGCTGCGCAAGTACAAGCGAGGGTTCTTCGTGGAATGGCGCGTGGCCGACCGCCACAAGCGCACCCTGTTCGACCGGGTCGACTTCCTGCTCGACGCCAACGCGATCGGCGCCGCCGAGCCGACCTCCCGCGAGGCCGGCATGATCACCGGCGAGGCCTTCCGCACCGCGATCGCGAACGCCGCGCGCCGTCCGTTCCGCGTCGTGCCCTTCTTCGACCCCGGTTCGTGGGGCGGCCAGTGGATGAAGCGCCGGTTCGGCCTCGACCCGGCGAAGCCGAACTACGCGTGGTGCTTCGACTGCGTCCCGGAGGAGAACTCGCTGCTCCTCGAAGACGCCGAGGGCGCCGTCGTCGAGATCCCCTCCCTGGACCTGGTGTTCACGCAGCCGAAGGCGCTGCTGGGGGAGCGGACCTACGCGCGCTTCGGCGCCGAGTTCCCGATCCGGTTCGACTTCCTCGACACCATGGAGGGCGGCAACCTCTCCCTCCAGGTGCACCCGCTCACCGACTACATCCAGCAGACGTTCGGCATGCACTACACGCAGGACGAGTCGTACTACATGCTCGACGCCGGGGACGACGCCCGCGTCTACCTCGGGTTCAAGGACGGCGTCGACAAGGACGCGATGATGGAGGACCTGCGCGCCGCGCAGACCGGCGAGCGCCCCTTCGAGGCCGAGAAGTACGTGAACACCTTCCCCGCCAAGAAACACGACCACTTCCTCATCCCGGCCGGCACCGTCCACAGCTCCGGCGCGAACTCGATGGTCCTCGAGATCTCCGCGACCCCGTTCATCTTCACCTTCAAGCTCTGGGACTGGGGGCGCCTCGGCCTCGACGGCATCCCCCGCCCCGTCCACCTGGACCACGGCGAACGGAACCTCGTGTGGAGCCGGGACGCGGGCTGGACCGAGGAGCAGCTCGTCAACCGGGTCGAGGTCGTGTCCGCCGACGGCGACGTCGTGGAGGAACGCACCGGGCTGCACGAACTCGAGTTCATCGAGGTCCGCCGCCACTGGTTCGCCGAGGAGGCCGCCCACGACACCGAGGGCACCGTGAACGTGCTCAACCTCGTGGAAGGCGACGAGGTCGAGGTCGTCAGCCCCACCGGCGCGTTCGACCCGTACGAGATCCACTACGCCGAGACGTTCATCGTGCCGGCGGCGGTCGGCCCCTACGTCGTCCGCCGCACCGCCCGCTCGCGCAGTGAGCGCTTCGCGACCGTCAAGGCCTCCGTCCGCGGCACTCGCGTCGGCGAGGCCTGACACCGACTTCGGGCGGCCCCTCGTCGCCCCGAACCGACAAGAACAAAGGAGTTCCCAATGCGAACCAGGAAGATCCCCCTCGCCGTCGCCCTCGCCGCCGGGCTGGTGCTCACCGCCTGCGGCGGAGGCGGCGAGGACGACGGCGCGACCACCGGCACGCTCGACTTCTACACGAACAAGGCCGCGTGGGAGCCCGACTTCGACGAGCTCAACGCGACCAGCGAATCCGACGCCGACATCACGCTGAACACGACCGGCTACTCCGACGCCGACCAGTACGACGCGTTCATCAAGCAGTCCTTCCGCACGGACAAGAGCCCCGGGCTCTTCACCTGGCAGACCGGCCCCTCGCTCGCCGAACTCGTCGACGAGGGCCTCGTCGCGGAGACCACCGACATCTGGACCGAGGCCGTGGACGAGGGCTGGGTCGCCGCCGACATGCGCGAGGCCTACACCTTCGACGGCAAGCAGTACTGCGTCCCGATGAACATCGCCTACTGGGTGATGTACTACAACAAGCACGTCTTCGAAGAGCAGGGCCTCGAAGAGCCCACCACCTGGGCCGAACTCGACGCGATCGCCGAGCGGCTCACCGAAGCCGGGATCACGCCCTACTACCAGACCAGCACGCTGTTCACCTTCCCGTGGTTCCAGCAGCTCGTCGCCGGCACCGACCCCGAGCTCTACAACGGACTCGCCACCGGCGAGGTGCAGTACACCGACCCGCGGATCGTCGCGATCATGGAGACCTGGCGCGACCAGCAGGAAGCGGGCTGGTTCAGCGACGCCGGCAGCACGGTCGACCCGGCCGTCGGCCTCAAGCAGGGCGACTTCGCGATGATCAACTTCGGGTCGTTCTTCAACGGCTCGCTCGACGGGGCCGGCATGGTCTCCGGCGAGGACTACGACATGTTCGTCATCCCCGCGGTGAACCCCGACCTCGCCAAGACCCCGGTCGCCGTCGAATCCGGACCGCTCTGCGTCGCCGAGAACTCCTCGCAGAAGACGCTCGGCCTGGCCTACTCCGAATGGTGGATGTCGCCCGAGGCGCAGACCGCGTGGAGCGAAGCCCGCGGCGACGTCGCGTTCAACCCGAAGGCCACCGTCGCCGACCCGATGCTCGAAGAGCTCGGCACGACCGTCTCCGGTGACGACTACGAGCTCTACGACCGGTACTACGAGGCCACGCCCACGCCGATCCTCACCGTCGCGCTCGAGCAGTTCGGCGCGTTCATCGCCGACCCGGGCGACCCGCTGCCGTACCTGGAGACGATCCAGGCCGAGGCCGACGACTACTGGGCAGACCAGGAGTAGCACCCGATGACGTCCGACAAGACCCCGACGGTGAAGGCCCCCAAGGACCCGTACCGCTGGTCGGCCCTGGGGTTCATCGCACCGGGCGTCCTCTTCGTGGCGGTGCTGCTGTACCTGCCGCTGCTGTGGACGACCTTCCTCAGCCTCACCGAGTACAACGGCCTGGGCGACCCCGAATGGGTCGGCGTCGAGAACTACGTCGAGATGTTCGACGACCCGCAGTTCCTCGGCTCCGTGTTCAACACGCTGCTGTGGGTCGTCGGCACCCTCCTCGTCCCGGTGGGCATCGGGCTCGGGGTCGCCCTGCTCACCTGGAACCTCGCCGGCGGCAGCTGGCTGCGGCTGCCGTTCCTCATCCCGTACGCCCTCTCGGGCATCGGGGTGGCGGTGATCTGGT
The DNA here is from genome assembly GCF_019710475.1 of Glycomyces sp. TRM65418. Classification (GTDB taxonomy): domain Bacteria; phylum Actinomycetota; class Actinomycetes; order Mycobacteriales; family Micromonosporaceae; genus Glycomyces. The sequence continues at coordinate 53,224 of NZ_JAJFAX010000016.1, forward strand.
CGTTCATCCTCGGCGGCGACGGCGCGCTCGACCAGGCGCTCGCCGCCTTCGGGATCGTCGACACGCCCCGCTGGCTCGTCGACGCCCCGCTCAACACGGTCGTGATGATCCTCGCGACCGCCTGGCAGGGCGTCGGCGTGAACGCCCTGCTCTTCACGATCGGCCTCCAGTCGATCCCCAAGGAGCCCCTCGAAGCGGCCCGGATGGACGGCGCGACGGGCCTGCGGCTCTTCCGCAGCATCCTGTGGCCCATGCTGCGCCCGCTCACCGCGGTCGTCGTCGGGCTCTCGATCGTCGCCAGCCTGAAGACGTTCGACATCGTGCAGGGCATGACCAAGGGCGGGCCGGGCCGCGAATCCGAGACGCTCGCGCTGACGATGTACAAGGAGACCTTCGTGAACAGCGAATACGGCCTGGGCTCGGCGATCGCGGTGTTCCTCACGGTCGTGACGCTCGCCGCCGCGATCCTCTACCTGCGCGAGCAGCTGTCCCGGAAGCACGAGGCCTGACCATGTCACGAGTCATCCGCACCGGCGTCCTCATCGTCCTCGGCCTGATCTGGCTGCTGCCGGTGTACCTGCTCCTGATCAACGCCGCGAAGGCGCCGGAGACGTTCACGACCGCCGAGTCGTGGCGGCCCACCGACTTCTCGCTGTTCGGGAACATCGCCGAGGCCATGCGGCTGTCCGGGCTCGGTGAGAGCGTCGCCAGCACCCTGCTCTACGCGGTCGTCTCGCCCGCGATCGCCGTTCTGATCGGCTCCGCCGCGGGCTTCGCGATCGTCGCGCTCCGTCTGCGGCACGGGTTCGCCTGGTTCGTCGCGATCTTCGGCGGCACCGTCTTCCCGCTCCAGATGATCCTGCTGCCGATGTTCGACGCGTACTCGCGCACGGGCCTGTTCGACACCCGGACCGGCATGGTCATCGTCTACACGGCGATCTCGGTCCCGTTCTCGGCGTTCGTGATGCGCAACTTCTTCACCGGCATCGCGCACAACGTCTTCGAGGCGGCCGTGCTCGACGGCGCGTCCACCCTGCGCATCTTCACCCGGGTGTACCTGCCGATGGCCTCGAGCGCGCTCGTCGCGATCTTCATCCTGCAGGCCACGTTCATCTGGAACGACTTCCTGCTCGGCCTCACCCTCAGCCAGTCCGACACCGTGCGGCCCATCGTGACCAGCCTCGCCGGGATGCAGAGCACCTACGGCGGCGCGCAGATGTCGACCGTGCTCGCCGGCGGCCTGCTCGTCTCGCTGCCCACGGTCGTGCTCTTCCTCTGCACGCAGAAGTTCTTCGCCCGCGGCCTCGCCCTCGGGCAGTACTAGGAGTCCTCATGCGCCCTGCCGCCTCGCGCACCGTCCCCACGGTCGACGACCTCGCCGCCGACCCGGTCACGCACCACTACGACGACATGATCGCGCCCAGCGGGCTCACCAACCTGCTCGGCACCGCCCGAGTCGAGCACGACCTCACCGCGATCAGTGCCGTCACGTTCCCGCCCGTCTCCCAAGGCCCCACCCGGACCGCGGCGTGCTTCGTGGACGGACGCCTGCTGGAGTCCTACGGCGCGCCGATCACGCACGAATGGCGTCCCGACCGGGTGCGCCGCAGCGTGTCCCTCCCCGGGCTCGACCTCGCCACCGTCACGGTGTGCGCCCCCGGCCGGGCCGGCGTCGCCGTCGACGTCAGCGTCACCAACACCGGCGACGCGCCCCGGACCGTCCCGGTCGCGCTCTCGCTCGCCGCCGCGGCGACCCGATCCGGGACGGCCTGGCTCGACGCGGTCGCCCCCGAGGAACGCAACCGCGCCACCGCCGCGCCCTCGCGCCTGGTCTTCGCGAACGAGGCGGGCACGGCCTGGAGCGTTCAAGGCGTCGACACCGACGCCGAGGTGCGGCTCTCCGGCATTGCCCCCGCCGCGGGGGAGCACGAGGTCGGCATCGGCGGCATCGAGCGCGGCGGCGAGGTCCGCGTCAGCCTCGACGTCGCCCCCGGCGGGACGGCCCGATTCGGCTACGTCCACGCCGTCGGCGCCACCGAAGCGGCCGCCACCGCGGCCTTCGCCGCCATCGCCGCCGACGTCCCGGCCACCGTGGCCGCCGCCGAGTCCTTCTGGAACACGCAGCTCGACGCCGCCTTCCGGCCCGGGAACGGCGAGTTCTCCGGGCATCTGCCCACATTGGAGACCTCCTCCGACGCGCTGCGCCGCCTCTACTGGTGGGGCGCGCTCGGCGTCATCTGGTTCCGGCGCGACTTCGCGGGCAACGTCCTCGGACGCAGCTACGACACCCTCATGCCCAACTACTGGGCCACCACCACGTTCATCTGGGACTACAGCCTCAGCTCCATCACGCACGCGCTGCTCGACCCGGACGTCATGCGACGTCAGCTGTCGCACTGGATCGCCTCCGACATCCACACGCACTTCGGCACCTCGTCCCTCACGGGCGGGCCCGTCGGCCGCTGGTACTCGGTCAACGACTACGCGATGACCCGGCTCGTCCACGACTACCTCCGGTTCACCGGCGACACCGGCCTGCTCGACGAGTCCGCCGGCGGCCGTCCGGTGCGCGAGCATCTGCGCGACTGGGCCCTGGCCTGGCGCGGCCTGCGCGGCTCGTCCGCGCTGGCCGACTACGGCGAGATCGACAACCTCCTCGAATGCGTCAGCTCCTACACGCACGAGGTCGCGAGCCTCAACGCCGCGAACGTGTGGAACCTCCGCACCGCGGCCGAGATCCTCGCCGCCACCGGCGATCCCGACACGGCCGAGGACCTGGCGGCCGAAGCGGACGCCCTCGTCGGCGAGGTCGTCGACCTCTACCTGCCCGGCGCCGGGCACTTCGCCGCCCGCCAGCCCGACGGCACCCGCGTCCCGGTGCGGCACGTCTACGACTTCAGCGTCGTCGGCACCACCATCGCCGACGACCTCCCCGCCCGGGTGCGCGGGGAGATGGTCGACTTCTACCGGCGCGAACTCCAGACCGGGGTCTGGACGCGCTCACTGTCCCCAAGGGACCCCGACGCGAGCTTCAGCGTCCGCCCCGACCACCAGTGGAACGGCGCCTACCCCGCGTGGCCCGCGGACGCGGCCCGCTCGCTCGTCGCGCTCGGCGCGCCGTCCGCCGCCCTCGACTGGCTCCCCGGACTCGCCCGCTCCGCGAACCAGGGGCCGCCCGGGCAGGCGCACTTCACCGAGGAGGCCATGCCGCCGGTCAACGGCGGCGCGCGCAAAGCGCCTCCCCAGCTGCCGTACATCATCGACTGGGCCTGCTCCTCCGCCGGCGCCTATGTGGCCCTGGTGATCGAGTCGTTCTTCGGCGTCGATCCCAGCGTCGGCGACGACCGCCTCGACACCTCCCGCGCCTGCATCGCCGACCTCGACCCCGACGCGGTGCTCCGCGGCCTGCGCATCGGCGACCGGCTCGTCGACGTCCACGCCGACGGCACCGTCACCGACGCGTCATGAACGCGCGACCGCTGCGACGCGTCCCGATCGAACCGGCGATGGTCCGCGGCGCCGTCGAGGTCGAGGAGACGCCGCGCGGGCTCCTCCCGCACCGGCTGCCGCGATGGGCCAGACGGCAGATCCCGGACCGCTTCATGGTCCAGACCAGCGCGGAGAGCGCCGGCGTCCGCCTCGCCCTCCGCACGGCCGCCGACGTGATCGAGCTCGACGTGCAGGCGCGGCGCCTCGCCGCCGACGCCGAGGCGCCCATGCCGCCGAGCGTCTACGAGCTCACCGAGGGGTCGCGACTCGCGGCGTCCGCGACCGTGCCCGTCGGCTCCCGCTTCGTGTTCGCCTTCGAACGGCCGGACGGCGCGATCGTGCCCGGACCGGACGCCACGGCGCGATTCACAGGGCTCGGCACGGGCGCCGAGCGCGACCTGGAACTGTGGCTGCCGTATCACGACGCGGTGGAGCTGCTGGAACTGCGCGCCGACGCGCCCGTCGCGCCCCTGCCCGAATCCGGGGCGCTCCGCTGGGTCCACCACGGCAGCTCCATCAGCCACGGCTACCGGGCCGACACGACCACCGGCACCTGGCCGGTGGTCGCGGCGCTCCGGGCCGGGGCCCACCTCCAGAACCTCGCCTTCAGCGGCAACGCCATGCTCGACCCGTTCACCGCCAGGACGATCCGCGACGCGCCCGCCGACCTCGTCACCCTGAAGATCGGCATCAACCTCGTCTGCGGCGACGTGATGCGCCTGCGCGCGTTCCGCCCCGCCGTCGACGGCTTCCTCGACACCGTCCGCGACGGCCACCCCGAGACGCCGATCGTGCTCGTCTCGCCGATCTGGTGCGAGCCGGTCGAGACCGCGGCCGGACCCACCGTGCAGGACCCCGGCCGCGACGAGGAGTGGTCGATCGCGGCGGGCACCGAGGCCGACGTCGCGGCCGGAAAGCTCTCGCTCCGCACCGTCCGCGACGAACTCGCCTCCATCGTGGACCGCCGCCGGGACGACGACCACCGACTGCACTACTTCGACGGCCTGTCGCTCTACAGCGGCCGCGACGCCGCCGCGATGCCGCTGCCGGACAACCTGCACCCCGGCCCGGACGTCCAGCGCCGCATCGGCGAACGCTTCGCCGACGCCGTCCTCTCCGAATTCGCCGTCCCGCACGGCTCGACCCCCAGGGGCCGCCCCTCCGGCGAGTCCCGAGATCTGCAAAGGAGCAGACCATGACCCGACGATCGACCACACTCGCCGCAGCCCTGTTCACCGGGCTCGCCACCGCAGCGGTCCCCTTGACCGCCGGCGCCGCCCCGGCGTCCGAGCCGCGCGTGTGCGCCTCCGTCAACGAGGAGCTCACCGAGCGCTTCGGCGCCTACGCCGACACCGCGGGGCGCTGGACCGGCGCCGACTCCGCCTACAGCGTCCAACTGCCCGACGGCTCGACCGCGTGGCTCTACTCCGACACGTTCCTCGGGGAGGTCGACGAGGACGGCGGCCGGCCCCTGGACTCGCCGTTCCTCCACAACTCGATCATCGTCGACGACGGCGGCACGCTCACCACCCACACCGGAGGGACGCCCGACGCGCCCGAATCGCTCGCGAAGGTCGCGGACGCCGACGAGTCCGAGCGCTGGTACTGGTTCGGCGACGGCACGGTCGAAGGCGACGCCCTGCACGTGATGCTGCTCGAGTTCGTCAAGACCGGGTCCGGGGTGTTCGACTTCGCGTTCAGCGGCAACGCCGTCGCCACCTTCGACGTCGACGACATGAGCCTCACGGCGATCACGGCGCTCCCGGAGTCGGGGGTGAACTGGGGCTCGGCGATCTACGAGGACCCCCACGACGGGCACACCTACGTCTTCGGCGTCGAGGACCTGCAGGCGCAGAAGTACGCCCACCTCGCCCGCGTGCCCTCCGGCTCGCTCACCACGGCGGACTGGGAGTACTTCGCCGCGGGGGAGTGGACCGAGGACCCCAGCGGCTCCAGCCGCATCCTCGAAGGCGTCTCGAACGAGTTCAGCGTCTCCCGCTTCCAAGGCCGGTTCACGCTCGTCACCGGCGACGCCACCGAAGCGCTCAGCGCCAAGATCGTGATGTACCGCAGCGACGCCATCGAGGGGCCCTACACCGGCAAGACCGTGCTGTACGAGACCCCGGAGACCGGCGGGAACGTCTTCACCTACAACGCCAAGGCGCACCCGCACCTCAGCGACGGGAACCGACTGCTGGTGACCTACAACGTCAACAGCTTCGCACCCGACGACCTGTACGAGGACGCGCGCATCTACCGTCCCCGCTACATCGACGTCACCGTCACCTTCGCCAACGGCCGCGGGAACGGCCGGCACTGACGGCATGAACGGCGGTCGCGACGGGCGGGGGCGGTCCTCGCCGCCACCCGTCGCGACCGCCGTTCCGTGTGCTCGGGCGATCGCCGATGCCGCCCGTCCCGGTCAGCGGTTTCTGACCCGGTCCAGGACTTCACGGCCGCGCTCGGGCAGCTCGGCGGCCGCCGAGATGATCGCGTCCCGCGCGTCCTCCAGCTGCGCGACGGCCTTGTGGTAGCCGCGGTTGGACCTGCGGCGGTCGTAGGCCATCTTGGCCCCCACCACCGCGGCCGCCACCACGACCACCGCCGCCGCGGCGGCGACCATCCGCCGGCCGCCGACCTTGGCGACGGGCCACGGCTCGTCGTCGTCGGCGACGTAGGCGTCGCCCTCGTCGGTCTCCTCCAATTGGGCGGCGTCGCGTCCGGCGATGTCGGCCAGGCGCAACGCGTCGGACTCGCTCGCCGGCTCCGCGCCGGTGTCCTGCAGATCCTTCTGCGATTTCATGGTCGCATCCTCCCTCGGTCGGCCCGGTGCTCCGCGATTCGGAGCCGCCTTGGCGAACAGGACTCGAATAAGACCTGCTCACGGGCCCGGATTCCGTCAACCCGGAGTTTACCCAGTTCAGTGCCCGATTAGACGGCTTGAGGCCGGTCTTCTTCGCGGCGATCGATTTCCGGCGGTCCGGCCGCAGGTCGACATATCCGTGTCCTCGCGTTCGCGACCGCTCCCGCGGCTGTGGCGCACCGGCAGTTGACTCCTCGGCCCGGTTCCACCACACTGGAGGCTCGTTTCGGCCGACCGAGCAGGTGACCATGGCACGACCGCCCGAGGACCCCACGCACCCCGCGCCCCTGTACTCGCTGGTCGAGTCGCCGCACGGACGCGCCTACCTCCGACTGCTGGCCCGACCGGACGGCGAGGACATGGTGTACCGGATCTCCGGATCCGTCTACGCCGACGTCCCCGGCGACGCGCTCGCCCCGGCGCTGCGACACGGCGCCGCACTGTTCGGATTCGAGGGGTACAACATCCGCCGGTTCCACCGCGAGCCCGGCACGGACCGGCTCCATCTGCTCACCCGCGAGCTGGTGTTCTACACCGACCCGGCCGAACCGACCCGCATCCTCACCGAGTGGGCCAACCCGGTCGACGGCCGCGTCTACCCCGTCGTCCCGGTCAACAACGATGCCGTCAACCAGGGCCCCTTCCCGATCGCCCCCTCCTTCGAGGGTCCTCCCGCCCGCTCGGTCCACGGGCGGCTCATGTGGCACGCCGACATCCCGCCCCGCGCCGACCTCGCCTCGGCCCTCGGCGACGGGTTCGGGCTGCCGAGCGGGATCTACACGACCTGGGAGCTGTTCGACTTCACGGTCGACGCCGAAGCGGTCGAGTCCTGCCGCGGGGAGGACGCGCCCGAAGGCGCGCTCCCGGTGGTGAGCACGTGGACCAGGGTCGGTCCGTGGCCGCCGTTCATGGCGCTGTCCGAGGCCGAGACCGGCGGCGCGGGCGTCGTCTACCACACTCGCAACTGGACGCTCGACGGCTTCGAGCGGCTCGAACCGTGGATCAAGGACGCGGTCCTCGCGGACTACCCGCTCTACACCGCCGCGCCGGAGCAGCCGGGACCGAATCAGACCTCCTGGAGTTCCTTCTAGGCCAAGCAGCTCGGCGAAGGCGCCATGACCTGGGCCGAATGGTGCGAGGCCAACGGCATGTGACGTCCTATGCGGACACGGTGTGGGCCGGGGCCAGCACCGCCCTAGTCCCGCTCGTATGCGGCGGGGTCGTACACGGGCGCGGGCAGTGACGCGGCCAGCGCGATGATCTCGTCCAGGCCGTATCCCTCGATCACGCCCGCATAGGTGGTGTCGAACGCGACCGCCCAGCCCGCCGGGTCGTACACCATCACCCAGTACGAGTGGCTCTCGCCGACGCCGAAGGTCCGCGTGGCGACGGTCCGGCCGTCGACCTCGGTCGTCTCGCAGACGTCGTCCTTGTCGCCCGCGCAGTCGAGGAGGTACGGCTCGGCGTTCGCCCCCTCCGGCGGGAGCCCCGGGAGCCAGCCGCCGGGGAGGTGGTAGCGCACGGCCGCGTGCACGGGGTGGTCCTCGGTGTCGGTGAACGGCATGGAGTAGTCGGCGGCGTAGCCGCGTCGGACCGTGTCGTCGACGAAGTGCAGCTGCGACGGTTGGGAGTCGAGGAGCTCCACACCCGGGTGCGCCGCGTCGATCGCGGCGGTGGCCGCGTCGAACGTGGCCTGCGAGTCGGCGGCCGCCGCGCTCTCCCACGCCTCGTCCGGGGCCCACCCGGCCGGGACGTCGAGCAGGTCCCCGACCGGCGCCAGTTCACTGGTGTCGTAGTCGAACTGCGGCATCGCGAGCATCGCCGTCCGCAGGTCCTCTACGCTCATCGCCCGGCCCTGGCCCGCGCAGTCGAGGTCCCAGGAGGACCGCAGCGCCGAGCCGTTCGGGTAGACGACGGCCGCCTCCAGCGCGCAGCCGTGATCGGCGACCATCAGGATCCGGCCGTCGTCGAGCTCATCCTTGGTGAACTCGGGCGCCGCATCGGTCCAGGACGCCTCGTCGGAGATGAGGTGCTGCGGGAACGCGACGTCGCCGGTCGGGCCGGGCTCGGCGGTCCATCCGCCCGGCTGCATCGCGGTGATCGCGAAGGAGGACCGCTCCGCCTCCTCGTCGCCGTCGCGGGCGAGGTAGCCGCGCAGGTACACCTGCCCGCTGTTGCCCGTCGCGTGCCACGGCATGAACTGGAGCGGCAGGTCCTGGTAGCCGAGTTCGGACAGCGCCTCGTCGCGGTCGACGCCCCACTGCTCCATGGCGTCCGCGATGGCCGCTTCGGACGGCCGCTCGTAGTCGAGCGCGTCGGCCTCCAGGAAGCCCGCGTCCACCGCGAGGTCCCCGAAGGCCGATCTCGCGGCCGAGTCGAGGTCCCATTGGACGTCGTCCCACGTGGCGGAGGTCGGGCTCGGGTAGCCGGCCAGGGACGGGTCGAAGTCGAACGGACCGCCGGCCGGGAGTTCCGGTCCCCCTTCGGTCTCCTGGACCGGGGCGAACGTGTTGAGCGACAGCGCGAGGACGGCGGCGACCGCCGCGACCCCCGCGGTGGCGGCGCCGCCGGCGAGGACGACTTTGCGGCGGCGGAAGCGGTAGCCCTCGCGCACGGCCTCGTCGATGTCGAGCGAGGGCTCCTTCGGCGTCGTGTCGGGCCGGGCCCGCCGGATCAGGCCGCCGGTGTCGTCTTGCAGGTTCATGTGTCTCGTCTCCTTCGGCTAGACCCGGGCGGGGGCGGCGGATTCGTTGAGGTACTGGCGCATCTTGCGCAGTCCCTTGGCGCACTGGCTCTTCACCGTGCCGGTCGAGCAGCCCATGGCCTCGGCGGCGTCCTCCACGGACAGGTCCTCCCAGTACCGCAGCACGAGCGTCGCCCGCTGCCGGGGCGGCAGCCGGTCCATCGCCTCGGTGACCGCGAGCCGGAGGTCGATCTCCTCCTGCGGGGCGTCGATGAGCGTCGACGGCACCTCGTCGCTGGCGCGCTCGCGGCGCACCCACGCCAGGCGCCGGTGCGAGAGGTAGACGTTGACGACGATCCGGCGCACGTACGCCGGAGCGCCGATCGGGTCCACGCGCTTCCAGGCGGCGAACATCCTCGTCAGCGCCTTCTGCACGATGTCGTCGGCCTCGTACCAGTCCCCGCACAGCAGATACGCCTGCCGCCGCAGGCCGTCGCGCTGGGCGAGCGCGAACGACCGGAACTCGGCCTCTTGCTGCTCCTTGCTCTTCACGGGGCCTCTTTCAGATGACGGGTCAGGAGCCCGGCCCGCCTTCATCGGTGGATGCGGCGAGGCCCGGCACGGGTACATACCCGATGGACCCGACGCCCGGTTGCCCGTTGCCGCGTCAATCGGCAACGCGTCGCCGCGGTGACCCCCGGCCGAGTCCCGGCCCGCGGCACTCGATGAAGGCCGTCACGCCGTTCATCGTCTCGCGGCGACGGTTCGGCGGTGTCGCGGATCGCCGGCGTCGAGCAGGCCGACTGCACTGAGGACTGAGCCGAGCGGCGGCGGACCGGGCCTCCGCTGGAGTGCTGAGCGGTGTCGCCTGGGGGCGGGTGACGACGTGAACGGTCCGCATCAGCGCCGGCCTTTCTCGTAAACGGGTCCGCTCGACGTCGGTCCCGGTTTGAATAGAGGCGCCGGCGTCGCCCGACGGCACCGGTCGATTTACATCATTCGATGTGTCGGCTCGTGCGCGACGGGTATCCCGCTGGCACGGAACGCCACTTACGGAGGAGGAGCGGATGTCCGACAGCGAAACCGGCCAGGTCACTGGCACGCAGGACAAGGACTACAACATCATCTGGTTCGTCGAGGCCTGCCTGAGCAACGCCTTGCGCCTGGAGCAGTACATCGCCGACGCGGACCGCGCCGGCGACAGCGAACTGGCGGACTTCTTCCGCCGCGCCCAGGGCGCGAGCCGCAAGGGCGCCGAAGAGGGCAAGGAACTCCTCGCCAGGCGGCTCAACAGCTGACCGGACCCCGATGCCCGCAGCCCAGTGGACAGGGCTGCGGGCATCGGTCCGTCCACCGGCGGGCGATGCCGTCGTCGCTCGCTCAGCGCTCACCCGTCCGCGCGGGCGGGGACGCCGAAACGCACTTTCACGCCGGGGGAGTACAGCACGCTCACCGGTTCGCCCGACGGTTTCGGGACTCCCGCCGCGGCCACGAGGTTCTCGTCGCACTCGGTCAATTCGGCCCGGTGCAGCGGCCAGCGCGGGTGCGCGTTGGGGAGGTACGTCAACCGGCCGCCGACGGCGTGGTGCAGGCGCCAGCGGGCGGTCAGGAAGTGCTCCAGTTCGGTCGGCTCGTTCAGGCGCTCGCCGACGCGCACGGTGATGCGGCTGCGCGCGCCGCGCGGGCCGGGCCAACGGCGCGAGCCGGTGTACCTGACCGTGTCGCCCTCGGCGCGAACGTCCATGCGCGACCACATGTACGGCAGCCGGAACCCGGCCCGCGCCGCCGTCACGGCCGCGAGCCGGGAGGCGTCGAGCGAACGGAAGACCACGCCGCGGCGCCCCTGCCCGTCCACCGAGTACAGGCGGACGTTGGTCTCGGCGAACGAGCCGAAGTAGGGGACCCCCGGGAGGCGGAACAAGCCGGCGCGGTGCATGCGGAAGGGGATGAGGCCGACGAACGTGGCCCCGTCGAAGGTGTCGGGCACGGTCCCCGCGGGAAGCAGCCCGGCCACCGCCGCCGGGTCGACGGTCCAATGCAGGAACGCCACGTCGAGCCAGGACTGGGTCATCAGCGGGCTGGTGATCGGCTTCCGAGGCTCGGTGGTGACGGGTTCGGGACGCGATGGATCGGACACCTCGACAGCATCGCATGTCACGACGCTCGCTCGCACGGCCAACGTCCGATCCGCCTCCGGGGCGCCCAGTTCCGGGGGCGAACGCCGCGGCGACGGAGCCGGTGCGGTCCTTCCGTCCGGGGCCGAGCCGAGCGGCGTCACGCCTGGGCGACCGGCTCCTTCGCCGTCTTGTCGCGTGCGGTCGCCGAGGTCGCCAGGGCGGTCGCCAGCGCGGCCGCGGCCAGGGCGGCGCCCGTGAGGGCGGTGCCCCGCGTGCCGACCTGGGCGAGGGTGAGCGCCCCCGAGGCCGAGCCGAGGGCGATGCCCACGTTGAACGCGATCGAGTTCCCCGCGGAGGCGGTGTCGGTGCTGCCGGGCGCGAACTCCATGACGCGGTTCTGGAGCGCCGGGGTGAACAATCCCATGGCCAGTCCGGTGAGGACGATGGTGACGGCGGCGGCCCAGGGGTCCGTCCCGAAGGCGAACATGGCGATCAGGGTGCCCGTGAGCAGCGCGGTCGGCAGGATCACCGCGAGCCGCTGGTTCCGGTCGGACAGGAGGCCGCCCAGCGCGATGCCGCCGAAGTCGATCACCCCGCGTGCCAACAGGAGCGGCCCCAGCAGCCCGGCCGACATGCCCGCCACCGCCGTGACGAACTCGGCGGTGTACGTGAAGACGGCGAAGAACCCCGCCACGCCCAGCCCCGTGGTCGCGAGCACCAGGGCGTACCGGCGGGCGTCGGGAGTGGTGCCGCGTCCGGCGTGCTCGTGCCGCGCCGGCCCGGACGGCAACGCCGCGGCCAGTGTGGCGAACGCGATCGAACCCAGCCCCGCGACGGCGAGGAAGGCGGTCTGCCAACCGATGTGCTGGCCGAGCCAGGTCCCGGCGGGCATGCCGAGCATCGGGCCGAGCGATCCGCCGGTGAAGACCACCGCCATGACGCGACCGCGAACGCGGACGGGGAACATGCCCGCGGCCACCGGCGACACGACCGCCCAGAAGACGGCCTGGCTCAGCGCGCTCAGCACGCGGGCGCCGAGCAGCGGCCCGTAACCGGGCGCCGCAGCGGAGAGCGCCGTCCCCGCCACGAGCATCGCCATGAGCCCCAGCATCAACGGCCGCCGCGGGACCCGCGCCACGACGCGCACCAGCGGCAGCGTCACGACCACCACGATGACCGCGTACCCCGTGACCAGCAATCCGACCTGCGACGGGGAGACGTCCAGGTCCGCGGCGATCTCGGCGAGCAGGCCCACCGGCAGGGTCTCCGCCGTGACGTAGCAGAACGCCGCGAGCGAGAGGGCCAGGAGCGCCGCGACCGAACGTCCGTCGAATTCGGACGACTTCATGTCTCACCACCTCGCTCTCGGCCGCCTGGTCGCCTCGCGGCCCAGTCGACCATAGCCGCGCCGCCGTCTCCGCCGCATCGTCGTCTCCGCGCGCCGCCTGACGGACCTGCCCGGTCCGGGGGTAGGGAGGCGGAGCCGCTCGGCGGCCTTCTCGAAAAAACCTCTGCACGGGGTGTCCTGCGATGTCGAGAACCGGGGTCGGGCGCCGTCCCAGGGGTGTCGGCGGCGAGCGGCGCCGCCCGGACATGGAGGATGGAACCATGGCGAAGTACCTGTTGCTCAAGCACTACCGCGGCGGACCGCGGCCGCACCCGAACGCCGAGGGCACCATGGAGGAGTGGACCCCCGAGGAGATCACCGCGCACGTCGCGTTCATGCAGCAGGTCGCGGACGACCTGCGCGAACGCGGCGAGTTCGTGGACGCCCAAGCGCTCGCGCCCGAGGGGGAGTTCGTGCGCTACGACGGCGAAGGCCGCCCGCCGGTCACCGACGGCCCGTTCGCCGAGACCAAGGACCTCATCGCCGGCTGGATGATCATCGACGTCGAGTCGAAGGAGCGCGCCTACGAGGCCGCCGCCTACCTCTCGTCGGCCCCCGGCAAGGGCGGTGAGCCGCTGCACGAGTGGCTCGAAGTGCGGCCGTTCTACGGCGAGCCGTCCGTGGTCGAGTGACCCGGTCCCGATGATCGACGATCACCTGCTGCGGGACCTGACCCCGCAGATCCTGGGTGTCCTCGTCCGCCGCGGAGCCGACTTCGCGGCGGCCGAGGACGCCGTCCAGGACGCGCTCATCGAGGCCGTGCGGCGCTGGGACGGCGAAGCGCCCGACGACCCCAAGGGCTGGCTGGTCACCGTCGCCTGGCGCAAGTTCCTGGACGCCCGGCGCTCGGCGTCCGCCCGGGCCGTGCGCGAGATCGCCGTGCGGCGCGAGCCGGCCCCCGGCGCCACCGAGCAGGCGGACGACACGCTGCTGCTCCTGAGCCGCTGCTGCCACCCCGCCCTCAGCCCGGCGTCGGCCGTCGCCCTGACCCTCCGCGCGGTCGGCGGCCTGACGACCGCGCAGATCGCCCGCGCCTTCCTGGTGCCCGAATCGACCATGGCGCAGCGCATCTCGCGCGCCAAGCGGACGCTCGCGGGCGAGCGGTTCGAGCGCCCCGGCGACGTGCGCGCCGTGCTGCGCGTCCTGTATCTGATGTTCGACCAGGGGTTCGCCGGCGTGAATCCGGGATCGAACCGGAGCGTCGGCGACGCCGACCTGGCCGCCGAGGCCATCCGCCTCGCCCGCCAGTTGGTCGCCTCGGTGCCCCGCGACCCCGAAGCCACCGGGCTGCTCGCCCTCATGCTGCTGCACCACGCCCGCCGCGCGGCCCGGCTCGACGCCTCGGGCGGCCTGGTGCCGCTGGCGCGGCAGGACCGGTCCCGATGGGACACCGCGATGATCGCCGAAGGCGTCGAGCTGCTGCAGGGCGCCCTCGCGCTCGACCGACTGGGGGAGTACCAGGCGCAGGCCGCGATCGCCGCGCTGCACGACGACGCGGCCTCGGCCGAGGAGACCGACTGGCCGCAGATCCTGGAATGGTTCGACGAGTTGACGCGGCTCGTCCCGGACAGTCCCGTCGTCGCGCTCAACCGCGCGGTCGCCGTCGGCCACGTCGACGGACCGCTCGCCGGACTGCGGCTGGTCGAGCAGCTCGACCCGGGCCTCCCTCGCCGCGACGCCGTGGCCGCCTACCTCTATGAGCGGGCCGGCGACCACACCGAGGCGGCGCGCCTCTACGCGGTCGCGGCCGAGACCGCGCCCAGCCTGGCCGAGCGGGCCCACTTGGTCAAACAGGCCGCCCGACTGCACCAGGCGCGCCGCGCCCAAAGCTGAGCCGATCCGAATGTCCTACGAGGACACTCACCTCGCGACGTCTTGCGTCTCGCTCTCCCCGCCCGTCACGGCTCGAGCGCTGACGCCTTGCGGGGCAATCATTCCTGTATCGGTACAAGCTTCACATTACCGCCCGGTAACGGTAATGTGCTGACTACAACCCATCGACAGCGATGTTTCCGAACAGGAGACTGCCATGTCCACTCCCCGGAAGCGCTGGACGGCGATCACGGCCGCCGCGGCGCTGACCCTCCTCGCACTGTCCACAGCGGTCGCCGCAGCACCGGCCGCGGAGCGCCCCGACATCGTCCCGCTGCCCGACCACCTCGAAGCCGTCCGGGCCGCCGAGGCCACCGAGCTGTACGGCAGCCCCGACCTCCTCCCGCTCGAAGACCGGCAGACCTCCCTGGTCTCCATGGGCGACAGCGAGATCTCGGGCGAAGGGGTCGGCAACTACGACCCGAACACCCATCGAAAGGGCAACTGGTGCGACCGCTCCTATGACCAGGCGCTGTTCCGCACCGGCATCGAGAGCGACGTGCAGTACAACGTCGCCTGCTCCGGCGGCGCCTCGCCGCACCTGGTCGAAGGCTCCGGCCAGCGGCAGTGGGACGAGCTCAACCAGGGCGACAACCTCGCCATCAAGGCCCGCAACACCCACGTCAAGCTGGTGTGGATCGTCGTGGGGGCCAACGACGAGGGCGGCATCGAGTTCGGCCCCGTCGCCACCCAGTGCGCCACCCAGCGAATCCTCCTGCAGGGACCGTGCTGGCCCGACCACACCGAGGACTGGGAGGCCCGCGTCGACGTGAGCCGCCAAGGCGTGGAGACCGCGATCGACGCCGTGCGGCAGACCATGACCGACGCCGGTTACCTCGCCTCCGACTACGACATGGTCGTCATGTCCTACCCCAGTCCCGGCGGCCCCGACGTGGAGGACAACCCGAACTTCCCCGGATGGTGGAGGGGCGGCTGCCTGCTCTACCTCGCCGATGCCGCCTTCGCGCGCAACAAGGCCGTGCCCCTCTTCGAGGAGGGCGTCCGCCGCGCCGCCCTGAACAAGGACGTCCGCTACCTCAACGCGCAGCGCCTCTTCGACGGCCACGGCGTCTGCGAGGCCGAGCCCTGGGCCCGCGGCGTGTACGCCGAGGTGGGCCTGCTGCCCTCGGAGCACGCCTTCCGGCAGTCCCTGCACCCCAACTACCGCGGCCACGGGGCCTTCGCCCAGTGCATCACCCGGTTCTACGAGCATCCCGAATGGGAGCAGGCGACCTGCGTGGACCCGGCCAGCACCGGCGCCGCCGAGCTCTATGAAGGACTGTTCGAGTTCACGGACGTCAAGCACACCGGCAGCGGACGGTGCGCGGACGCCGAGGGCTACGACTCCAGGAACGGCACCGACCTCCTCGCCGCGGACTGCGACGGCGGCCGCAACCAGGGCTTCTGGTACGACGAGCGCCGAGGCTCGCTCCACGTGGAGCTCAGCCACGACCGCTGCGTCGACGTCGAGGGCGGCACGATGCGCGCGGGGACCGCGCTGGTGCTGTGGGACTGCCACGGCGGTCTCAACCAGGAGTTCGTCGTGAGCCACGCCGGCATCCACCCGGTCGGCCACTCGGACCTGTGCCTCGGCTTCGAAGGCACGGCGATCGCGGCGCCGCTGGTGCTCACCGCCTGCGGCACGGCCGCGAGCGCGCTCACGCTCGCCGAACGCGACTACGCCGACCCGGCCGGCTACGGCTACGACGACTGGATCGGCGCGAGCGTCTACTGACGAGAGCCGGTTCGCCGGCCCCGCTTCCGATAAAGGAGGCGGGCCCGGTGAACCGGCTCGCTCCCGCTCACCGCGGGACCGAACGCCTCAGGCGTCGTCGTACGCCGCTTGGAGGACCGAGGACTCGATCTTGCCCATCCGCAGCATCGCGTCCGTGACGGCCTGCGCCTTGGCCTCGTCCGGGTCGCTCCGCAGCTCGAACAGCAGCTTCGGGACGACCTGCCAGGAGAGGCCGAACCGGTCCTTCAGCCAACCGCACGGGCCCGGCTCGCCTTCGGCGGTGAGCGCGGCCCAATAGCGGTCCACCTCGTCCTGGGCGTCGACCTGGACCATGATCGAGACGGCCTCGTTGAACCGGTACTGAGGCCCGCCGTTCAAGGCGATGAACCGGAGCCCGGCGAGTGCGAACTCGACGGTCAGCGTGGCGCCGGGCGTGCCGGGCCCGCCGGGGCCGCCCTTCATGACGCGGGTGATCGCACCGTCGTCGAAGATCGAGGTGTAGTGGTTCGCGGCCTCCTCGGCCCGGTCCTCGAACCAGAGGAACGCTGTCAGCTCGGGCATGGTGGGTGGTCTCCGTTCGGGATCGCGGTGCTCGGCACCGGTATGGACTGCGGGAAGGCGAAGCGTCGGCCCGGGTCGTAGGCGGCCTTGACCGCCGCGAGGCGGGGGAGGTTGTCGGCGTGATACGCGCGCGGCCCGTCCTCGAGCGCCGGATCGGGGAAGTTGGGGTACACGCGCCCCGATCCGTCGGCGTGCGCGATCGACCAGGACGCGTCCACCCAGACAGGATCCGCCGCGGCCCCGTGCTCGACGAGGTACCGCTCGCCGCGGTGGGCGAAGGCCGTCGCGGACGCGGGGACCCGGTTGTAGGCCCCGCCCATGGGCGTGAAGGCGAGCCGCCGCAGCCCGGTGCCGGCGTTCCCGAGGGCGGCGGTCAGCGCCCGGATCGTCTCGGGCCGCATCGGCGCCGCGAAGAACTCCGACCGGATCTGCAGGGCCGATCCCGGCCGCCCGTCCGGATCGGCCTCGGCCAGTGTCGCTTTGAGACGGTGGTACGGCACCGCGTCCCCGATGTCGATCGGCGGATGGGATCCGGCCATGGAACGGAACTCGCCGAGCAGCGCCTCCGTAGGGGACTCGGCGAGCAGCGAGGCGCCGGAGAGGACCGCCTCGGCCGGTCGTCCCGGTTCGGCGACCACGGCGAGGTTCGCGGTGAGCCCGTCGGGCGCGTCCGGGGCCCAGCGCTGCCACGCCGCGATCACGTCCGCGACGTCGGCTCGGGGCCAGCGCACGCGGAACGGACGCGCCGTCGGCTCGGGAACGGTGGCGAAGGTCAGTGCCGTGACGACGCCGAACTGGCCCCCGCCCGCCCCGCGCAGGGCCCAGAACAGATCGGGCTCCCGGTCCCGGTCGCAGTCGACGACGCGGCCGTCCGCCAGCACCGCCTGCGCGCCGACGAGGCGATCGCAGGTGAGCCCGTACGCACGGCCGAGCAGGCCGATGCCGCCGCCGAGAGTGAGCCCCGCGATGCCCACCGTGGGCCCGCACCCGGCGGGAAGGGTCCGTCCGTGCTCGTGGAGCCCGGCGTACACGCGCGCCAGTCGGGCGCCCGCGCCGATCACGGCCAGATCGCCGTCCACAGCGACCGCGTCCAGTCCGGCGAGGTCGAGCACGATCCCCTCGGTCGAGGACCGCCCCGCGAAGCAGTGGCCCCCGCTGCGCGGGGCGATGTGGATCCCGGTCTCGCGCGCGTAGGCGAGCGCGAGCGCGACGTCCGCGACCGAGCGGCACCGGAACACGAACCGAGGACGCACGTCCGCGAACCCGGGATGGGCGGGACGGCGTACGGCCTCGTAGCCGGGGGAGGAGGGTTCGAGCACCTCGCCGTCGAGTCGCTCGCGGACCTGGTCCAGATCGATCATGGATCCGAGGCTATCGGCGCCGTCCCGGCCCCGTCTTGAACGAAACGAGCATGGTCACCGCGGCGGTGGTGCGGCCCGGTTCGCGAGGAACGGCGTGTAGGACGCGGCGTGGTCGTGCCCGCAGTCGCACCGGCCCACCAGGTCGCGAGGGGTCAGCCCGGTCAGGCTGAGGCATTCTCGGCCGAGATGCGCCTGATCGGCGTACCCCGCCTCGGCCGCCAAGGCGGCGTATCCGCGCGCCGAGCCGCCGAGGCCGGCCTGCGCCAACGCCAGGAACCCCTGGAACCGCAGCGTTCGCTGGAGGGTCTTCGGTCCGACGCCCACCGCGTGGAGGCAGCGGCGACGCAGCTGACTGCTCGAGATCGCCAGCTGCTCGGCGACGGCGCCGACCTCGGCCGTGCGCCACGGCATCAGCAGTCGCACCGCCTCCCTGACGAGCGGATCGACGCGTCCGAGGCTGCGGCAGACGTGCAGCAGACGGTCCTGGAGGAGGTCGAGCGCCGCCTCGGGCCCCGGGGCGTTCGCCATCGCCTCCCCGAGCCGGTCGGCCGCGCCGCCCCACACCTCCTCGAGCCCCACGCGCCGATCCACCAGGTCGTCGAGCACCGTCGGCAGCGGTGGTCCCGCCCCCGGGTGAAAGCGCGCCCCCACGACGGTGGTGTGCGGGGGTACGACCTCGAGGTTCGGTCCGGTGAGCGGTCCGATCAGCTCGGACCGCCCGCCGATCGGGCAGTGGATCTCCACGCCTCCGGTGGGGAGATTGCGCTGCACGAACGCCGTCGCCCCCGTACGCTGCACCCAGACGGCGCGCACCGCCCCGGCCAGTTCCGCCCGCGGCGGGCGCTCGGAGTATGACGGCGTCACACGCACAGGCTATATCCCCGCGGCCCCGATGCGGTATGAGCGGTTTCCACCCTCCGGGGCGCGCTGTCGCCCCGCGAAGCCCGCGAGGCACGGGTGAGGAGCGGCGAGACGGGTACTCCGAGGCACGCGACGACTTGAAGGAGGACGCATGGACGTGCAAGTGACCGACGCGCCCGAACAGAACCGCTACGAGGCCCGGATCGGCGACGACCTGGTCGGATTCGCCGAATACCGCCGCAAGGACGGCACGATCACGTTCGTCCGCACCGAGGTCAGCGATGAGGCCCAGGACTCCGGCGTCGGTTCGGCGCTGGCGCGGACCTCGCTGGACGAGGCCCGCGCGGCGGGCCTCCAGGTGGAGCCGGTCTGCCCGTTCTACGCCGGTTGGATCGAACGCCACCCCGAGTACGGCGACCTCGTCCACGAGGAGGCGCCGCGCCTGGGGGAGGAGGACTGAGGCCGACCGGTCCGCTCAGGTGAGGACGACGAGCCGCTGGGTCGCGCGCGTCATCGCGACGTAGCGGTCGACCGCTCCTTGGACGCCCTCGCCGAACGACTCGGGGTCCACCAGGACGACCAGGTCGAACTCGAGGCCCTTCGACAGCTCGGGGGTGAGCGAGCGGACGCGGGCTCGGCCGGGGTAGGCGGGATCGCCGATGACGCAGGCGGTCCCGTCGGCGTGCTCGGCGAGCCAGGCGTCGAGGACCGACTCCAGATCCGAGGCGGCCCCGTACGCGACGGGGACGCCGGTGCGGCGCACTGAGGTCGGCACGTTGGCGTCCGGGATCGCGGCCTTGACGACCTGCTCGGCCTCGGTCATGACCTCTTCGGGCGTTCGGTAGTTGATGCTCAGCGAGGCCTGCTCGATGCGCTCGAGGCCGATCCGCTCCAGCCGTTCCCGCCACGACTCGGTGAACCCGTGCCGGGCCTGGGCGCGGTCGCCGACGACGGTGAAGCTGCGGGAGGGGCAGCGCGCGAGCAGCATCTGCCATTCGGCGTCGCTCAGCTCCTGCGCCTCGTCGACGACGATGTGCGCAAACGGCCCGGCCAGCGGGTCCGGAGCGGCGGCGGCCCCCGCGTTCTCCTCGACGAGGGTGTCCTGGAAGTCCTGCCCGTGCAGCATGATCATCGCGCCCTCGTTGTCGTACTCGGCCGCGAGCAGGTCCTCGATGACGTCGTCCATGCGCTCGCGCACGGCGGCGGCCTCGGCCGCCTGCCGCCGGGCGCGCCGCGACGCCTCCGGGTCGCCGAGCCGCCGCCGCGCCGCGTCGAGCAGCGGCAGATCGGCCGCGGTCCACGCGAACGGGTCCTCGCGCTGCAGCTTCGCGACCTCCTCGTCCGCGAGCCAGGGCGCGCACCAGTGCAGGAAGTCGGGCGCCTTCCACAGCGCCGCGACGAGATCGGGCGGCTCGATCAAGGGCCACGCCTTGTCGAACGCGGCCACCAGCTCCCGGTGCCGCGCCAGCGACCGGCGGAGCAGGTCCTCCGAGACATCCGCGTCGTCGGGGTGCTTGGCGATGAGGATCTCCAGCAGTTCGTCCCAGATCAGGTCGCGCGCCTCGTTGTGCGGTGTCCCGGGCCCGGCCGCGTCGAAGGCCTCGGCCCAGTCGTCGGCGCTGAGCCGCACGTCGGCCCAGTGGGTCTCCACCGTCATCTCCTTCGCGGGCGGGCGCTCGTAGCGCCCGACGGCGGGTTCGATCGCCCGCACCAGGCGCGCGGACGCCTTGAGCCGGGCCACCTCGCCGTCCGTCTCGACGGCCGCCGCCTCGCCTTCGGGCACGAGGTCCCGCAGGGTGCAGATCTGGACGCCTTCTTCCCCGAGGCTCGGGAGGACGTCGGCGACGTACGCGAGGTAGGGCTGGTGGGGGCCGACGAACAGCACGCCGCCGCGGCGGTGCCCGAGGCCCGGCTCGGCGTAGATGAGGTACGCGGCGCGGTGCAGCGCCACGACGGTCTTGCCGGTGCCCGGGCCGCCGTCGACGACGAGGGCGCCGCGGGAACCGGCCCGGATGATGGCGTCCTGGTCGGCCTGGATGGTGCCGAGCACGTCCTGCATCCGCTCCGACCGGTCGGCGCCGAGGCCGGCGATGAACGCGGACTGGTCGTCGAGCGCGGCGTGCCCTTCGAGCCCTTCCGGGGCGAACACCTCGTCCCAGTAGTCGCTGATGCGCCCGCGCGTCCAGCGGTAGCGGCGGCGGCTGGCCAACCCCATCGGGTTGCCGTGGGTCGCGCCGAAGAACGGTTCGGCGGCGGGGGAGCGCCAGTCGAGCAGCAGCCGCCGGCCGTCGCCGTCGGTGAGCCCGAGCCGCCCGATGTAGGTCGCGGTCCCGTCGGCCGCGACGATCCGGCCGAGGCACAGGTCGAGGCCGTATCGCCGCAGGGTGCGCAGGCGGGCGGCGAGCCGGTGGATCTCCTGGTCCCGGTCGAGCGCCGCCTGACCCGTGCCGCCGGGCGCCTTGCGGGCGGCGGCGAGCCTGTCGGACAGGTCGTCGATCGACTGCTCCAGGCTCGCCGCGATGGCGGCGAAATGCCGTTCGTCGTCGGCGATGAGCGCCGGATCGGCTTTGGCGGCGAGGTGGTCGGGCAGGTGGAACGCGCTGTCGGTGCGCTCGTGCATGTCATCGGCTCCCTTCGAGCAGCATGTCGGCGGCCGCGTCCGCGCCGTCGGTGCGGACCTCGGCGGCCACCGCTTCGGCGCGGGCGCGGGCCTGCGGATCCAGGACCGTTTCGAGCGCGGCCGAGAACGACGCGAACGTGGGCGCCGGGCCGTCGTGCGCCGCGCCGATGCCCAGGGCGGCCACGCGGCCGGCCCAGTACGGCTGGTCGGCGATCTGCGGCACCACGAGCTGCGGCGTGCCCGCGGCGGCGGCCGTCGTGGTCGTGCCCGCGCCGCCGTGGTGCACGACCGCCGCCACGCGGGCGAACAGGCGCTGGTGGTTGGCCTCGCCGATCGCGAAGCAGTCGTTCCCGTCGTCGACGAGGCCCAGGTCGGCCCAGCCCTTCGAGACGACCGCCCGTCGGCCGTGCGCGCGGACCGCTTCGACCGCCACCGGCGCGGCCTCCTTCGCGGTCTGCCAGGGCATGCTGCCGAAGCCGATGTACACCGGCGGTTCGCCCGCGTCGAGGAAGGCCTCCAAGTCGGCCGGGAGGGGCCGCTCGTCCGGCAGGAGCCACGCGCCGGTCTGGACGACGTCGGCGGGCGATCCCGGCCAGGGCGCCAGGACCGGGTCGGCCGCGAGCCACGGCCGCCCGGTGTAGACGTACTCGCGGACATCGCCGACCGGCGGCAGTCCCAGGGCGGCCCGGTGCTCGTTGAGCGGTCCCTCGTACAGCGCGTCGAGGTTCTCGCGGTCGATCTCCCACAGGACCCGGTTGTCGCTCTCGCCCTCGGGGAACGGCTTCCCCGGTCGCGGCAGCGGCGCGTGGTGCGGCGAGGGCAGGACCCCCGGGATGAAGCTCACGAACTCGTATCGGACGCCGAGCCGCTCGGCGGCCAGGCGCGCTCCCGCCGGCGGCAGACCGGTCGCCGCGATCGCGTCGCAGCCCCCGCCCGCCCCGGCGACCGCGGCGAGCTGGTCGGCGACGAGCTCCGCCGCGAACCGCCGCGCGCGGTGCGCCTGCGGCACGTCCGCGCTCACGACCGGCCGCAGCGGCCGCCCGAGCGGCACCAGCGCCACGCCGATCCCGGCGAGCAGGTCCGCGAACTCCGCATCCGGCGGTGCGCACACCAGCACCTCCGCGCCGCGCTCGCGCAGCCGCGCCGCGAGCGCGGCCATGGGCTGGACGTCGCCGCGCGATCCGATGGTGGTCAGCAGTACTCGCATGGGTGCCTCCGCAGTGCCGTGGTCTCCAGGTCGACGACACGATTGTGCACCCCCTTGACCTGCGAAAACGCACCCCGGTGGACCCTTCGGCGCGGTCGGTGCGATATAAACTGAAGTGGGAAGAGGCGAGGGGCCCCTTCCCTTCGTCGTCTCCGAGGCCCGATCGCCGGAGCGACGCCGCCACGGCCCCAGGGACCACCCCGCCTCCTGCGGCCGCGGCCTCGAACCGGTGAGGTCACCGGTGCCACGGTCACCGTCTGCGACGGACGGGTTCACCAGACGAGTCCGAATAGGGCTATCGTTGCCTGTGAGGCCGCCTCGATCCCCACCGGGCGGCCGTCACGCCGACCCCCGCAACCGGCACCCATCACATTCCCGTATACGCAGTCCACAGTCTCGGCCGAAGTCATGGGAGCGCTGCGCCAGCGTTGTCGCCCGTCTCCGCCTTCACCGCGTCTCGGCCCCGTCCCGCGAACCGCCTCGACTCCTCGACCCGAAGGTGAGCATGCGAATGCGTACCACTTCTCTGCGCCTGCTCGGCGCGATCGACATGACCCGCGAGGGCAGACAGATCCATCTCGGACCCGCACGCGAACGGGAGTGCTTCGGCGCGCTCGTCGTCCGCCGCGGCACCCCGGTGATGGTCGAGCAGCTCATCGCCGACCTCTGGGGCGACGCCGCCCCCGACAGCGCCGTCAACGTCATCCACACCTACATCAGCCGCCTGCGCCGCCGGATCGGCGGCGACGGCGAGGACGGCCTCATGCGCTCGCTCCGACCCGGCTACACCATCGACCCCGCCTCGGTCAGCCTCGACGTCGAGGACTTCGAGCGGGACCGCCGCACCGGCCTCGCAGCACTGTGGACCGGTGACCTCGATCAGGCCCGGCACTCGCTCGAGGCCGCGCTCGGCCACTGGACCGGCACGACCGCGCTGCACGGCGCGACCGGCCCGCTCGCCGTCCAGGAACGGCGGCGGCTCGACGAGCTCCACCTCGACACCCTCGAGACGGCCATGGCCCTGCGGCTGCGCGAGGGCACCCGGCGCGACACCCTCGCCGAACTGTCCACACTGGTCCGCAAGCACCCGTTCCGCGAGCGCCTGTGGATCCTGCTCATGCTCGGCCTCGCCGGGGCCGACCGCCGCGGCGAAGCGCTCATCGCCTACCACGACCTGCGCGCGCTCCTCAAGGAGGACTTGGGCATCGGGCCCTCGCAGCGCGCGCAGCACCTGTTCTACGACCTGCTCTCGGACCGCCCGGGTGACGAGCTCTGGACCGAGCACCTCACCCTCACCGTTCGGCAACGATAGGAGCCACCGATGCGCACCCGACACTTCCCGGCCCCCGACCTCACCGTCTCCCGCTACTGCCTGGGCACGATGTACTTCGGCACGACCGTCCCGCGCGACACCGCCTACGCGATCCTCGACCGCTACGCCGACGCGGGCGGAAACCTGCTCGACACCGCCAACTGCTACGCCTTCTGGGCCGACGGCGGCACCGGCGCCGAGAGCGAGCGGCTCATCGGCCGCTGGCTCGCCGACCGCGGCATGGCCGGGACCATGGGCGTGGCGACCAAGGTCGGCGCGGCCCCCGCCCGCCCCGACGAGCCCTACCACGGCGGCAACCGGGAGGGCCTGTCCGCCAAGCGGATCGTCGAGCAGTTCGAGCAGAGCCGCGAACGTCTCGGACTCGACGTGATCGACCTCTACTACGCCCACGCCGACGACCGCGCGGTCCCGCTGGAGGAGACCGTCGAGGCCTTCGGCGGCCTCGTCCGGGACGGCGCGGTCCGCGCCCTCGGCGCCAGCAACCACGCCGTGTGGCGGCTGGAACGGGCCCGCGCCCTCGCCGCCGCCGCTGGCCTCCCGGGGTACCAGGCGATCCAGCAGCGCCACACCTACCTGTACCCCAGGCCCCTCACGGTGCCGGTCCCCGAGTCGATCCAGCTCGCGGCGGGCGACGAGCTGCTCGACTACGCCGCGGTCGAACAGCTGCCGGTGTTCGCGTACTCGCCGCTGTCCAACGGCTGCTTCACCAGGGACGACCGGCGCCCGCCCGCCGCCCCCGTGGACTACGACCACCCCGGCTCGGCCGCGCGCCGAGCGGCCCTGCGACGGGAGGCCCAGGCCCTCGGCGTGACGGCGAACCAGCTCGCCCTCGCGTGGCTCGCCTCCGGCCCGGCCCCCGTCGTCCCGGTGCTCGGCGTCAGCTCCGTGCCCCAATTGGACGAACTCCTCGCGGCAGCCGACCTGGAACTCGATCCGGAAGTGCGCCAGCGGCTCAGCGCGTCCTGACCGATTCCAGCGGCCGTCCAGGTCCGCTTCAGGCCGCGTCGTGACCCGGTACAGCCGCGCTGATTACGGTGATCCCATAAGCATCCACACCCCGACTCCGGGAGCGCTTCCATGGGCAGTCCCCTCACCGTCAGCGCGATCGTCCCGTGCCACGACGCGGCCGACACGATCCGCGCCTGCATCGAGGCGCTCGCGAACCAGACCCGCGCGCCCGACGAGATCATCGTCGTCGACGACGCCAGCACCGACGACTCGGCCCGCATCGCGGCCGGATACGACTGCCGCGTCATCACATCGGAGCGCAACCGCGGCCCCTCCGCCGCCCGCAACACCGCCATCGCCGCCGCCGGCGGCGACGTCCTCTTCTGCGTCGACGCCGACGTGGCCCTGCGCCCCGACGCCGTCGCGAACGCCCTCGCCCTGCTCGAAGCCGACGACGACCTCGACATCGTCCACGGCACCTACGAACCCGAACCGCAGACCGGCACCGGCGTCGTCGAACGCTATCTCGTCCTCCGAGAAGCGCACTGGCGCCACCGCTTCGCCGGTCCGGCCAACGTGGTCGTCTTCGCGGTGGCCGCGGTCCGCCGGGAGGTCTTCGACCGGTTCGGACCGCTCGACGAGCGGCTGCGCGACTGCGAGGACGTCGAGTACAGCGCCCGCATGGCCGGACGCGCCTCCATCGTGATCACCGAGACCGTCGCCGGACGGCACGACGCCGGCTCGACCCTCCTCCGCGCCCTGCGCACCCAGTGGCGGCGCGCCGTCCCCCTCGCCTCCCTGCGCCCGGACCCGCCGGTCCGGCTGGAGCGCATCAACCGGATGCGCTCGCTCGCCGCGACCGCCCTCGCCCTGGCGCTCCTGCCCCTCGCCGTCCTCTACCCGCCCCTCCTCCTCGGCTCGGCCGCGGCGATCGCGTTCGCGCTGGCCGCCGACGCCGGCCTCATCCGCTACTTCGCCCGCCACGCGGGCCGGGCCGCCGCGGTGCGGCTCACCGCCGTCCACGTGTGCTTCCTGGCGGTCCTCGTCTGCGGCATCGCCGTCGGCCTCACCGCCCCCCGCCGCCCCGCCACCACTCCGGACAGGAGCATCGACCATGCGACTCATTGACATCGACGAAGCCGAGGCGATGGACCTGAAGGAGGTGCAGCGCCTCTACCGCCGGTACGTCAACAGCAGCCAGGTCTCGCTGATGACCTCCTTCGGCTTCGGCCGCGCCCTCGTCGACCGCGCCGAAGGCTGCTACCTGTACCTCAAGGACGGCCGCCGCATCACCGACCTCACCGGCGGCGTCGGCGTGCTCAACCACGGCCACAACCACCCCGCCATCCTGGAGGCGCGCCGCCGCTTCGCCGAGCGACAGCGCATGGAGGTCCACAAGACCTTCTTCTCGCCGTACCTGGCCGCGCTGAGCCACAACCTCGCCGAGGTCATGCCCGGCGACCTCGACCACTCGTTCTTCCCCAACTCCGGCGCCGAGGCCATCGAGGGCGCGGTCAAATGCGCCTACAAGTACCACGGCGGCAAGCGGAACACCGTCCTGCGCGCCTCGTCGGCCTTCCACGGCAAACTGCTCGGCTCCGGCGGCCTCACCGGCGCCCAGGGGCACGGCTTCCGCTTCCCGACGATCCCCGGCATCGACTCGTTCGAGTACGACGACCTCGACTCGGTGCGCCGCACGGTCGCCGCCCACCCCGGCGACGTCTACGCGATCCTCATCGAGCCGTTCAGCGCCTCCACGATGGGCCAGTGCTCGAACGAGTTCATCATGGGGCTGCGGCGGCTGTGCGACGAGGAGGACATCATCCTCATCTTCGACGAGATCTACACCGGCTGGGGCAAGACCGGCACCATGTTCCACTTCATGCGCCACAAGGGCCTGCTCCCCGACATCCTCTGCACCTCCAAGGCCCTCGGCGGCGGCAAGTCCTCCATCTCCGGCTTCACCGTCCGCGGCCCGGTCTACCGGCGGGCCTACGACAACCTCGGCGACGCCCTGCTCCAGACCACGAGCACCACCTACTACGGCTTCGGCGAGGAGAACGCCACCGCCATCGAGGCCATCCGGGTCGCGGTCGAGGACGACTTCCCCGAGCGGGCGCGCGCCATCGAGGCGATCCTCCTGCCCGGCCTGGAGCGGATCGCCAAGGCCTTCCCCGACGAGGTCGCCGACGTGCGCGGCAGCGGCGCCCTGTGGGGACTGTTCCTCCAGGGCGGCACCGGGTTCGTCGAACCGCTGCTCAAACTCGTCCCCGGCGGCCTCGCCAAAGACCCCGGCTTCCGCCACAAGCTCATCTCCTCGGCGTTCCTCCAGGCCATGTACGAGGACCACGACATCCTCCTGTACTACACCCTCAACGGCGACCACCCGGCCGTGATCGGGCCGCCGCTGGTGACCCCGCACGAGGAGATCCGCCGCTGCCTCGACGCGATCGAGTCCACACTGGCCGTCGGCGTCGGCCGCCTGGTCCGCCGCTTCCTCAAGCAGAAGGTGAGCAGCCTGTGGTGACCGCTCCGATCCTCGTCACCGGCGCCGCCGGCGTCCTCGGCTCCCGGCTCACGACCGAACTCCTCGCCCGGGGAACCGAGGTCGTGGCCTACGACCTCAGGCCCCTCGCCCCCGCCGACGGCCTCGACGTCCGCACCGGCGACGTCCGCGACACCGACGCGCTCCTCCGAGCCGCCGAGGGATGCGCCGCGATCGTCCACTGCGCCTCCGCCCTGCCGTCCTACCCCAAGACCCAGATCCGCTCGATCATCGTCGACGGCGCCGCCTCCATGCTCGACGCCGCCAAACGGGCCGACGTCCCGCACGTCGTCCACATCTCCTCCACGGCCGTCTACGGCCTCCCGCGACTCGTGCCCACCCCCGAAGACCACCCGCACGAACCCGTCGACACCTACAGCGCCGCCAAGGCCGAGGCCGAACGCCTCGTCGCCCCCCACCGCGCCGACCGGTGCGTCAGCGTCGTCCGACCCAAGACCTTCCTCGGACCCGGCCGGCTCGGCCTGTTCGGGATGCTCTTCGAATGGGCCGAGGAAGGCCGCCACTTCCCCGTCATCGGCAAGGGCGACGTGCGCATCCAGATGCTCGACCTCGACGACCTCGTGCGCGCCGTGCGCACCGTCCTCGACGCCCCGCTCGAGACCGCCGACGACGTCTACAACATCGGCGCGGCCGAATTCGGGACGATCCGCCAGGACTTCCAAGCGGTCCTCGACGAAGCCGGATACGGCCGCCGCATCCGCTCCCTCCCGGCCGCGCCCGCCATCGCGGCGCTCCGGGCCGCCTCGGCCCTCGGCATCTCGCCCGTGTACGACCGCCTCGTCCGCAAACTCAAAGCCGACTCCTACGTCGACACCGCCAAAGCCGCCGAACGCCTCGGCTTCACCCCGCTCCACTCCAACCGCGACGCGATCCTGCGCACCTACCGCTGGTGGCGCGAGCAGCCGACCGACACGGGCGGCGCGGCCGGGGCCACCAGCGCCGACCGCTGGCGACAGGGCGCGCTCGCCGCCGCCAAATGCCTCTACCCGGCCGCTCGACGCCCCGCCCGACCCCATGCCGCTCGAACCGAGGGGACCCTCCATGACCAGCCTCAAGACCGAAGCGATCGCCCCGCCGACCGCACCGACCGGTAGCCGCCGCGCCGTCTGGGCCCCGATCGCCCTGGTGCGGCCGTGGCAGTGGGTCAAGAACGGTGCGGTCCTCCTGCCGCTGCTCGACCCCGCCACCTGGGGCCACGCCTCCTGGACCCGCCTCGCGCTCGCAGTCGCCGCGTTCGTGCTCGCCTCCTCGATGGTCTACGCCGTCAACGACATCGCCGACCGCGAACGCGACCGGCACCACCCCGTCAAACGCAGCCGGCCCGTCGCCTCGGGCGCGGTGACGGTGCCCCGGGCCGTGCTCATCGCCGCCCTCTGCGGCGTCGGCGCCGTCCTCCTCGCGCTCGCGGCCTCCCCGGGACTCCTGATCGCCGTCGCCGCCTACGCGGTGCTCAACTTCGCCTACAGCCGCGGACTCCGCGACGTGCCGGTCCTGGAGCTGTTCATCGTCGCCGTCGGCTTCCCGCTGCGCGCCCTCGCCGGCTACCAGGCCCTCGACGCCGTCCCCTCCAGCGTCGTCATCCTCTCCACCCTGTTCATGTCGCTGCTGCTGGTGCTCGGCAAGCGCCGCAGGGAACTCGACGTGGCCACCGACCGGCACCGCCGCGCCCTGCGCGGCTACACCCCGGGCCTGCTCGACCAGCTCGTCTCGATCACCGCCGGACTCGGCACCGCCACGTTCCTCCTGTTCGCCCTCGGCGGCCCGCACGCCGCCGACGACAAGTGGCCCCTCGCCATGCTCGTGGTGCCGCTGCTGGTCGCCGCCCTGTTCCGCTACCTCCAGCGGATCACCGTGAGCGGCGGTGACGGGGATCCGACCCGGCTCCTGCTGCGCGACCCCGCCCTGATCGCCCTCGCCGTCGCCGCCTTGGCCTGCATCGCCGCCTCGGCGCTCCTCGGCGACCCGTCCGCCCTGTTCGCCCAGAGAGATTGAAGGAGACCATGACCACGACCGACAGCGCCGCCGAGACCCCCGCCGAAGCCGCACCGGAGGCGCCGCGCCGGCGGCGCTGGTGCCGGTGGACCCGACTGGTCGTCGCACTGACCGTCCTGTGGTCGGCCGTCCTCCTCGCCCACCTCGTCCTCAGCGGACGCGTCTGGTGGTGGTCGCTCATCGAGATGGTGCCGCCGTTCGCGCTCCTCGTCCCGCCCGCGCTCCTCGCCGTGCTGGCGATCTGGGTCGCGCGCGGCGTGCGCTGGCGACTGTGGACGGTGGCCGCGGCGGCCTTCGTCATCGCCTACCCCATGGCGGGCGTCAACGTCGGCTCGCTCTTCACCGACGGCCCGAGCGGCGGCGACGCCGACGTCACCGTGTTCACCTGGAACACCGACTACTGGCACACCCGCTGGGACGACCCCGAGGCGTTCTACGACTACCTCCTCGAACAGGACGCCGACGTCTACCTCCTCACCGAGTACCTGACCCGCACCGACCGGGTCGAGGAGATCGACGACGAGGCGGCCCTGCGCGAGCACTTCCCCGACTACGAGATCGTCATCGCCAGCGAGCAGGTCACCCTCTCGCGCCTGCCGATCGTCGACTGGGCCGCGCTCGACACCGAGGCGCTCATCGGACCCGACGACCCCGGCGCCCCGCCCGCGGACGACCCGTGGCGCGAGTACTGGACCACCAAGATCCTCCGCACCGACATCGAGATCGACGGCGAGATCGTGTCGATGTACAACATGCACCTCTCGGTGCCCGTCCCGACCGGCGAGAGCTCGCCCCTCCGACCCGAGTTCTACGACTACGTCGAAGCCCAGTTCCAACGGCGCTCCTCGCAGTTCACCGTCCTCAACGAGGACCTCGACGCGAACCCCAACCCCGTGTTCATCGGCGGCGACCTCAACTCCACCACCCTCAGCTCCGGCGTGGCCGAACTGCGCGACCGCCTCGAATGCTCCGAACCCGACGAGCTGATGCCGACCACGTGGCCGGAGATCCGCTTCCCGTTCCCGCAGTGGTGGCGCCTGGACTGGGCGTGCACCGGCCCGGGACTGGCCGTCGCCGACTACCGGATCCACTCCGGCGGCGGCATGTCCGACCACGCCGCCCAGAGCGTCGCCCTCGACGTCCTGTAGGTCCCTTGCCGACTTCGCCGCCGAACGAGAGGAAGCCCTCCGTGAACCGCCGTTACGACGTCTGCGTCGTCCTCACCTACTACGCGCCCTACACGAGCGGCCTCACCCAGGTGGCGACCGACGTCGCCGAGGCGCTCGCCGAGCGCGGCCGCCGGGTCGCGGTGGTGGCCTCGCAGCACGACCGCGCCCTGCCGCGCTACGAGGTCCGCACGGGCGTCCACGTCCACCGCGCCCCGGTCGCCGCCCGCATCGGCCGCGGGGTCGTCAGCCCGGGCTTCGCGCGTCTCGCCGGCCGCGTCGCCCGGCAGTCGTCGGTGGTCAACCTCCACCTGCCGATGCTGGAGGCGGGCCCGGTCGCGCGCGCCGCGGGGGAGGTGCCCGTGGTCGCGCACCACCACGACGACGTGTGGCTCTCGAAGGGCCTGTTCGCGCCCGCCCAGGTCGCCGTCGTCGAGGCTTCCGCCGCGGCGGCGCTGCGCCGCAGCGCCGCCGTCGTGGTGTCCAATCTCGACCACGCCCGCGCTTCGCGGCACTGGCCGCTCATGGAGCAGCGCCAGGTCCACGAGGTCCCGCCCCCGTGCCGCCGCCGCAAGGGCGGGAGCCCGCTCTTCCGCGAGACCGCCGGCCCGCACGTCGGGTTCCTCGGGCGCATGGCCCCCGAGAAGGGCCTGCACCACCTGGTCCGGGCCTTCACGGACTGGCCCGACCCCGAGGCCCGGCTGCTCCTGGCGGGGGACGAGGCCGTGGCCGGCGGCGCGGTCGTCGCCGACCTGCGCCGCCTCGCCGGAGACGACGAGCGCGTCCGGTTCCTCGGGCGGCTCGACGAGGACGACATCGCGCACTTCCACGCCTCGCTCGACGCCTTCGCGCTGACCTCGGTCGCCGAGGAGTCCTTCGGCATCACCCAGACCGAGGCGATGCTGTCGGGCGTCCCGGTCGTGGCGAGCGACCTCCCGGGGATGCGGGTCCCCGTGCGCACCACCGGTTTCGGCGAACTGGTCCCGGCCGGAGAGCCCGCGGCGATCCGCGAGGCGCTCCAACGCGTGTGCCGCTACACCGCGGAGCGCCGCTCCACCGGAGCGGCCGCCGCGATCGAGGCGTTCTCGATGGAGTCCTCGCTGGACCGGTACCTGCGCGCCCTGGAAGCCCACCGATAGACGAGCAGCGCGGCTCCGCCGGAGCCGCGCTGCGATCGACGCACTGGATGTCCCGCTCGGCACCCGCGGGCCTCGCGGTCGTCGGGCATACGCGTCAGCCTCGTCGCGATCGAAGCGCTCTCGGCGGCATCCTCACGCGGGGCCCATGCGGGCCATAGCGGTCGACCACGGGCGTTACACCGCAGTGCGCCGCTCCACCGGGGCCGCGTCGGCGATCGAAGCGACCTCGACGGAGTCCTCTCCGGAGCGATGCCTCCGCGCCCTGGTCGCCCACAGGTAGACCACCAGCGCGGCGGCCACCTCTCCAAGCGTCGCCACCACCCGGCTGGTGACCGCCACGGCCCCGGCCATCGGCAGCGGCAGCACCACCGCCAGCGCCGCCACCAGGATGCCCTCGCGCACGCCCAGACCGTCGGGCACGATCACGACGAGCGCCCCGACGACCAGGGCGAGCCCGAACAGGCCCACGCACAACCAGTACGAGGACCACGGATCGGCCCCGGCGGCGATCGCCAGCAGCCACAGGTGATGCCCGGTCACCAGCCAGGACACGGTCTGCAACCCGACCGAGGACCGAATGGACCGGTCGCTGTACGCGAGCGGCGGCCGCGCACGACGCAGCAGCCGCAGCAGCAGCGACATCCCGCGGTTGACCAGCCCGGGCCGTGCGACCAGCACGAGCGCGGGCAGCGCCGCCGCGAGCACCCACCAGGCCCGGTCGCCGAACGCGGCCGGAGCGGCGATGAGGCCCACGAGCATCCCCGTGGTGACCATGACGAGGATGTTCAGGACGTACACCCCGGCCATGCGGCCCGCGCCGATCCCCACATCCGTGCCCATCCGCACGTTCACCATCAGCGTCCACAAGCGACCGGGCAGGTATTTGACGAGCATCCCGGCGAAGAAGATGTTCGCGGCGTCGGGCACCGACACCGGCTCGCCCGCGCCGTTCGCCAGCGCCCGCCACGCCAGCATCCCCAGCACCAGCCCCACGAGGTTGACCAGGGCGGCGGCCGCGATCCACGGCGCGTTCGCGCCGCTGGCGAAGGACAGCGCGCCGCTCCAGTCCTGCCCGCGCATGGCCATCCCGATCGCGACCGCGACGGCGACGACGACGGCGAAACCGGTGAGCCGCCACAGGATCCGCTTGGCCCGCTTCATGAACGACCCCGCAGCGGCCGGAAGACCCCGACGGCGCTGGCCAGGCCCGAGGTCCCCACATAGAGCAGGTGCAGCCCGTACACCGCAGCGGCCCAGCCGATCCCGCGTCTCGCGGCAATCCGCAGCAGCGGCGCGCAGGCGGCCCCGAACCCGATCGCGAACGCCACCGGCGCCAACGCCAGCCACGGGGACCAGAGCACGAGCGGCACGCTGGCGGGGATCGCGGCGGCGGCGAGCACCGCCGCCGGTCCGAACGCCCCCGTGCTCACGGCAGGCCGGTGCTCCGAAGACCGTCCCGGCCCGGCCTTGCGGGCGCGGAACACGAGCTCGGCGAATCGCAACGATCGCCGCCACTGCTCCTCCAGCAAGGCCCCCAACCGGTCGACGTCGTCGTGGCGTCCGACGACTCCGGGATCGGTCACCACGACCGCGTCCTCCGGAAGCCGGGACCCGAGATCGACGTCTTCACCGGATCTCAGCGCCTCGTCGAAGCCGCCGGTCGCCTTGAAGACCTCGGTGCGGATCGCGGTGAGGGCGAACAGCGTCGCCCCGCCCCGCCCGGCGGATCTGGTGCGCCAGTGGTGCTCGAACAGCGTCTTGTACCGTTCGACCGGCCCGTCGTCGATCATCGGTTCGGCGGCGTAGACGCCCTGGACCAGGCCGATGCGCGGGTCCCCTTCGAGGACCGCGGCGGCGCGGGCCAGCGCGTCGGGCCGCAGCTCGATGTCGGCGTCGAGGAAGAACAGCACCTCGCCCGCCGCCTCGGCCGCCCCCCGATTCCGGGCGGCGGCCGGCCCCCGGTTCGGTTCGACCCGGATGACCTTGCAGCCCAAGGCCTCGGCGATTTCGGCGGTGCCGTCGTCGCTGGCGTCGTCGACGACCACGACCTCCCCGGGCCTGCGGCTCTGGGTCTGGACGGCCTCGATGCACCGGCGGAGGGTCTTCACGGCGTTGTGGCAGGGGACGATGACCGTCCACTGCGATAGCTCGGTCGACATATTCCGATGGTGCGGCGCTGGACTGAAACCGGCCGATATTCGACCTGTACCGGACCTGCGGATGCGGCGGTGCAAGGCGCGGAAGCGACGCTTGCGGGGCCACCGCGTGGAGGCGTGGTCCTCTCGGTTGCGGCGCCGGGGAGGAGCATCCGGTTCAACGGAGGCTTCCTCACCGAACGCGGCCTGGCGGGCGTCGACGCGGCAACGACACACCGGCACGGGATTGACTACCGGATCAGTCGCCTCTCGCCTCCCCGGGCCGCGTCGACTGGACGACGCCTTCCAGGAATTCGACGGCCAGCGCCTGCGCGTCGCGGTTCCGTTCGAACGCGAGCCCGGACTCCGCGCCCCAGCGCTGGTACAGGTCGACGCACGACAGCAGCGCCTTCCCGGCCGCTTCACGGTCGTACCCGCAGGCCGTGGCCCGCATGGCCTCGGCGCGTTCGGCGTCGAGCGCTTCCAAACGGCGCACGCCCTGCAGCAGCAGTCCCTCGCGGTGGCAGATGAGGGGGCCGAGGACGGTCTCGCGCAAGAACGCGAGGAACCCGACGACCTCGAACAGCTCACCGCGCGCGAGTCTGGTCGCCCCGTAGTGGACCCACACCCAGAATCGGTCCTCGATCCACTGGAGGTCCAGCCGCGGGGGGCGGGGCGGACGTTCGGCTGTCGGGCGGGGCGGTGGTCGAGGTTCAAGCGGGCGGCGACAACGAGGCGAACTGAGTGTCGGGGCGGTCGTTCGGCTGTCGGGGCGCGGGCGCGGGCACGGGCCGCGGGGGCGGGTCGCGGACGGTTTCGGTTGCGGCCCTGTCGG
>NZ_JAJFAX010000017.1 GCF_019710475.1 Glycomyces sp. TRM65418
CGTTGTCTCCTCTGTGGTTTCAGTTTCCGGTGGTCTGGACGCCGGTGGTCATGACGCGGACGCCCTCGACGGCGCGGAGCGCGCCCTCGATGCGGAATCGCCCCGTGAGGGGCAGATCGGCGCTGGAGTGGCCGACGGCGACGGTGAAGTCGCCGGGTTCGACGACGCGGACGCCGTCGCGGCCGGTGAACGAGGTCCGGTCGGCGTGGAGGCGGAACGTCACACGCGTGGACTCGCCCGCTTGCAGGGCGATGCGGGCGTAGCCGGCGAGTTCGCGCACGGGCCGGGTCACCTGGGCGACCTCGTCGGTCAGGTAGAGCTGGACGACGTCCTCGCCGGGCCGGTCGCCGGTGTTGGCGACGGTGACGGCGATGTCGAGCTCGCCGTCGGTCCCGATCCGGTCGGTGCTCAGTTCCAGGTCGCTGTAGGCGAACTCGGTGTAGGAGCGGCCGTGGCCGAACGCGTACAGCGGCGTCGGGTCGATGTTGGACACGCCCTCGCTGTACTGGCCGAGCGGCGGAGCGAGGTAGGTGCCGGGCTGGCCGCCCGCCTGGTAGGGGATCCCGACCGGCAGGTGGCCGCTCGGGTTGATCCGGCCCGAGAGGACGCCGGCGACCGCGTCGCCGCCTTCCTCGCCGGGGAGGAACGCCTGGACGACGGCGGCGCAGCGGTGAGCGAAGGAGCCCAAGGCGTACGGGCGGCCGGAGACCACGACGAGGACCACCGGGGTGCCGGTGGCGAGGACGGCCTCGACGAGTTCGGCCTGGACGCCCGGAAGGGTCAGGTCGGCGGCGTCGCAGCCTTCGCCGGAGGTGCCGCGCCCGAAGAGGCTGGCCAGGTCGCCGACGGCGAGCACGCAGACGTCGGCGGCGGTCGCGGCGTCGACGGCCGCGGCGATGCCGCTGCGGTCGGCCTCCCGGATCGGGACGCCCCGCTCGTAGGCGACGGAGGCGTCCGGCAGCTCGGCGCGGAGGGCGTCGAGGAGCGAGGGGATCGCGACGCCGGTGCCGCGGTCCTCGTACCGGGAGAGCACGTGGTTGGGGAAGGAGTAGCAGCCGAGGAGAGTGCGGGAGTCGTCGGCGGTGGGGCCGATCAGCGCGATCGAGGCGGGTGCGCCGAGGGGGAGGGTCCCGTCGTTGTCGAGCAGCACCACTGACTTCGCGGCGATCTCGCGGGCGAGGGCGCGGTTGGCGGGGCTGTCGAGGTCGACGTCCGGGTCGGGGGCGGCGAGGGCGGGATCGGCGTCCAGGAGGCCGAGTTCGGCCTTCTGCCGGAGCACCCGCCGCACCGCGGTGTCCACGGTCGACTCGTCGAGCGCGCCGGAGGCGATCTTGTCGGCGAGGAGGGCGTAGGCGTCGGTGCCCGGCAGTTCGACGTCGATGCCGGCGGTGAGCGCCTGCGCGCCGGAGTCGGCGCGGTCGGCGCTCACGCGGTGCATCATGTCGAGGAAGGCGATGGCCCAGTAGTCGGAGACGACGGTGCCGGTGAAGCCCCACTGCTCGCGGAGGATCCCGGTGAGCAGTTCGCGGTTGGCGGCGGCGGGGAGGCCGTCCACGTCGGAGTAGGAGTTCATGACCGAGCGGGCGCCGCCGAGGCGGACGGCCATTTCGAACGGGGGGAGGATGACGTCGGCGAGCTCTCTGGGGCCCATGGGGACGGGGGCGTGGTTGCGGGCGCCGCGGGAGGCGGAGTAGCCGGCGAAGTGTTTGAGGGTGGCGATGATCCCGGCCGATTCGAGGCCGCGCACGTAGGCGCTGCCGATGGTGCCGACGAGGTAGGGGTCTTCGCCCATGGTCTCCTCGACGCGGCCCCAGCGGTAGTCGCGGACGACGTCCAGGACCGGTGAGAGTCCTTGGTGGACGCCGACGGCTCGCATGTCGGCGCCGATGTGGCGGGCCATGCGTTCGATGAGGTCGGGTGCGAAGGTCGCGGCCCATGCGAGGGAGGTGGGGTACACGGTGGCTCCCAGGGTGGTGAACCCGGTGAGGCATTCCTCGTGGGCGATCGCGGGGACGCCGAGGCGGGAGCGCTCGACGATGCCGCGCTGCATCCGCTCGAGCGCGGCGGCCCCCTCGGCGGGGGCGACGGGCTCGGTGCCGAAGGCTCGGGTGAGGTGGCCGAGGCCGTGGAGCGACGCGTCCTCCAGGGTCTTGGGGCCGCCGTTCATGGCGTCCTCCATGGGCGCGACTTCGCCGTCGTCGCCCACGATGCTTCTCGGCGGCCAGAAGCTGCCGAGCTGGGCCAGTTTCTCCTCCACGGTCATCTCGGCCAGCAAAGCCTCGACCCGGGCCTCGACGGGGGCCGCGGGATCGCGCCAGGTGTCGACCATTGATAGCTCTCTTTCGTTACTTCCCGAATCCGGCGGTGAGGCCGGACACGAGTTGGCGGCGGGCCAGGATGTAGGCGGCGAGCATCGGCAGGACCGACAGCACCACCGCGGCGAGGACCGCGGGGACGTCGACGCCGAACTGGCCTTGGAAGCTCCACAGCGACAGGGGGATGACGCGGGTGGAGGCGCTCTGGGTGAGCACGAGGGGGAACAGGAAGCCGTTCCAGACCTGCAGCGCCTGGTACACGCCCACGGTGGCGAGGGCGGGTCGGGCGAGCGGGACCACCAGGCGCAGCAGGATCCGCCACTCGGTGGCGCCGTCCATCCGCATCGACTCGAACAGCGACTCGGGGATCTCCCGCAGGAAGTTGGTCAGGATCAGCAGCGTCAGCGGGATCGAGAACGCGATCGAGGGCAGGATGAGCGCGGCGAGCGTGTCGTAGAGCCCCAGCTGCACGATCAGGTAGTAGACGGGGATGATCGCGGCCTGGATCGGGATCGCGATCCCCAGCAGGGCGACGCGGAACAGGTTGCGGCCGAAGCCGTCGCGGCTGCGGACGACGACGTAGGCGGCCATGATCGAGACGACGAGCGTGACCGCCACGGAGGCGGTGGTGACGACGACGCTGTTGAAGAAGAACAGCACGAAGTCGTTCTCCAGCACCCGCTGGTAGGCCGTGAGCGAGGGGTTCGCGGGCCAGGCCAGCGGGTTCTCGGCGTAGTAGTCCTCGCGCGGGCGCAGGCTGGTGATGAAGATGTAGTAG
This sequence comes from Glycomyces sp. TRM65418, assembly GCF_019710475.1. Lineage (GTDB taxonomy): Bacteria > Actinomycetota > Actinomycetes > Mycobacteriales > Micromonosporaceae > Glycomyces. The sequence goes on from NZ_JAJFAX010000017.1 coordinate 3,094, forward strand.
ATCGGGAGGATGATGACGGCCAGCCACAGCCAGGCGAAGGCCGCGCCCAGGACGTTGGGGCGTTGTTCGTTGCGCTGCTTGGTCATCACGAGCCCTCCGATCGGGAGTCCATGCGGCTGGCGCCGGTGATCCGGTTGAGGCCCAGGGAGACCGCCAGGCCCACGGCGACCAGGACGAGCGCGAGCACGCTGGCCTGGCCCATGTCGTAGGAGCGGAACCCGGTGAGGTACATGTCCAGGGGCAGCACTCGGGTGGCGTTGCCCGGCCCGCCGCCGGTGAGCACGAAGATCAGGTCGAAATAGGTCAGCGATCCGACGGTCATCAGCGTGGTGGAGGTGACGATCGTGTACTTGAGCATCGGCAGTGTGATCAGGAAGAACTGCTGGACCGCTCCGGCGCCGTCCATGCGCGCGGCCTCGTACAGCTCCTTGGGGATCTGGCGGGTGCCGGCCTGGTAGATGAGCGTGTGGAAGGGGATGAAGCACCACCCGATCACGAACACGACCACGTACAGCGCCAACTGCGGGTCGCCGAGCCAGTTCTGCGACAGCACGGCGATGTCCAGGGCCGAGCCGGCGCCGAAGTTGGGGTCGAGCAGGGCGGTGAAGGTGATCGCCACGGCCGCGGAGCTGAACAGCAGCGGCAGGAAGAACAGCGTGGCGAGCAGGGACCGGTAGCGCTGCCGTCCGGCGAGGAACACGCCGAGCAGGAGGCTCACCGGCGCCTGGAACAGGACGCACAGGACGGTGAGCTTGACGGTGAGCCACAGGGCGCCCCGGGAGACCGGGTCGTTGGCTGCGGCCGTCCAGTTGTCGAAACCGGCCCAGGTGATCGCGCCGAGCCCGTCCCAGTGGACGAAGGACAGGGCGGCGACGCCGAACAGCGGCACGATCGCGAAGACCCCGAACAGGATCAGCGCGGGCGCGGCCATCCATCGTGAGGGCCCGCCCGGGCGCGCACCGCGTCGGCGGCGCGCGCTCGGGCGGGTCGCGGTGGCACTGAAGCTCACAGCGTGGCGTCCATCGCCTCGGCGAACTGCTCGGCGGTGATGTCGCCGAGGAAGAGGCGGCTGAGGTTGTTCAGCAGCTCCTGGGCCTGGTCGGCGGGAAGGGCCTGGTCCCATGACAGTTCGAAGTGGGCGGCGTCGCGGACCATCGCGTAGGTGAATTCGAGGAACTCGTTGTTCTCTTCCTCGGCGATGCGGTCTTCGAGCCCGACGACGGGCGGCACGGCCCCGATGGCGAGCAGGGCGTCGATGTGCTCGTCGTTGTACACGGCCTCCGACAGGTAGTCGGTGGCGGTCTGCTGGGCGTCCTCCGGGGCGCTGGAGGCGACGGACCAGTAGTTCGCCGGGTTGCCGACGATGTTGCTCGGGTCGCCGGCGCCGCCCTCGACGATCGGGAAGGTCGAGAAGATCAGGCCGCCGCTCGCGACGAGGTCGGGCGCGTTGGTGAGGAACTCGGGGTAGATCCAGCTGCCCTGGAGGATCATCCCGGCCTTGCCGGTGGAGACCAGGGCGTGGTCGGCGCCCGCGTCGGCGACGACGGACGCGAAGCCGTCGCCGAAGGCGCCGGCGTCGACCAGTTCGGTGATCATCTGGGCCGCGCGGAGCATGTCCGGGTGCGACCAGGCGCCGGCCTCGCCGTCGAGGACGCGCTGGAACGCGGCCTCGCCGCCGACGCGGTCGGCCAGGTAGGAGATCCACATGAGCTCGGGCCACACGCTCTGGCCGGCCAGCGCGATCGGGACGACGTCATGGGCCTTGAGGGCCTCGACGGCGGCGAGCAGGTCGCTCCACGTCTCGGGGACGCCGGTCCCGGCGGCCTCCAGGACCTCGTTGTTGTGGTACATGACGACCGGCTGCGACTGGTTGTTCGGGACGGCGTAGACGCTGCCGTCGATCATGCCGACCTGGACCACCGAGGGCAGGACCCGGTCGGTGAGGGCGCTGGTGGGCTCGGTGAGGTCGATGACCTGGTCGTTGGCGACGTAGTCGGCCAGGGTGGCGCCGGCCCAGCCGAAGACGAGGGTCGGGGCGTTGCCGGAGCCGATCGCGGTGCGGATCTTCTCCTTGTAGGCGTCGTTGGCGAAGTACTCCGCGGTGATCTGATCATCGGGATGCGCTTCGTTCCAGTCCTCGAAGGAGGCGCGCATGGCTTCTTCGGCGCCGCCCGTGAGGCCCCACGCGGTGGCGCCGTCGGCGGAGGAGGACCCGGGCCGGTTGCCGCACGCACCCAGGGTGGCCACGACGGGGGCGGCGGCACCGAGGGCGAGGAGCGAACGGCGGCTTGTTCCAAGCTTCATTGCTGGGATCCTTTCTGATGTCCGGTCGAGGGACCGGACGGAATCAACGAAACTGTTTCTATTCAGTTTCTCTGCGTTTCCAAAGTACGCTCCACCCGAGCGTGCGTCAAGTTACAGAAATGTAAAGACTGGGGCCGGAAGCTGAGAGAACACCGACAGTACGGTGACCTCCGTCGAATCAGTTTCGTAAACTGGTCACATGACCGACAGTAAAGACGGGGTGCCGGCGACGGCCCGTGGCGCCCGCCGGCGCGCGACCCTCGCGGCCGTCGCCGAACGGGCCGGCGTCTCCAAGGCCACCGCGTCCAAAGTGCTCAACGGACGGCCCGGCGTCTCCGAGGAGACCAGACGCCAAGTCCGGCAGGTGATCGACGAACTCGGCTACATGCCGAGCACCGGCCCCCGAGAGCCGCGGGCCGCCGGGGCGATCCAGGTCGTGTTCGACAACATCCTCGACATGTACGCGCTGTACGTCCTCGACGGCGTCATCGCGGGAGCCGCCGCCCAGGGCGTCGACGTGGTCACCGGTGCGCTCGGCGCCGAGCACCCCGCGTCCGCGCGTTCGCTCGGCGTCGACCGCATCAAGGAGATCGCCGCCAGGGGCCACCTCGGGCTCATCGTCGTCACCTCCGAGTTGACCGGCGAGGAGATCGAGGCCTGCGAGCACCTCGGCCTGAGCCTGGTCGTCATCGACCCGGTCAACCCCCTCGACGACCGCGTCACCAGCGTCGGCGCCACCAACTGGGCCGGCGGCGTCCAGGCCACGCGGCACCTCATCGACCTCGGGCACCGCCGGATCGGCTTCATCGGCGGGCCGGCCGGCTCCGTGTTCGGCCGCGAGCGCCTGCACGGCTACCGGGAGGCGCTGGAGACCGCGGGCCTGCATCCCGACCGGGAGCTCACCGCGGCCGGACGCTTCGACGCCGAGTCCGGCGGCCGGGCGGCCGCGGCGCTGCTCGACCTCGCCGACCCGCCGACGGCGATCTTCGCGGCCAACGACACGATGGCGATCGGCGTCATGCGGGAGGCGCGCTCGCGCGGCCTGCGCGTTCCCGAAGACCTGAGCCTGGTCGGCTTCGACGACACCTACAACGCGGCGTGGACCGAACCGCCGCTGACCACGGTCCGCCAGCCCCTGCGGCGAATGGGCCGCGTCGCCGCGCGAACCCTCCTCGAACTCGCCGACGGCCGGGAGCCCGATTCGCACCACGTGCAGCTGGCGACGGACCTGGTGGTCCGCGAGTCGACGGCCCCGCCGCGCCGCTGAGGCCCGGCCGGCCCGTCGGGCCGGCCGGAGCCGATCGCTCAGACGCGGGTCCACCGCTGGTTGTCGCCGCCCCAGCAGCCGTAGAGCTGCACGGGGGCGCCGTTGGACGAGCTGTAGACGTCCAGGCACGCGTTCCCATACCCGACGCTGCGGATCGTCCCGTCGGAGCCGAAGGTCCACCGCTGCCCCGCGGTGTTGCTGCAGGCGTTGATCTGCACCTGCGTGCCGTTGCCCCCCGAGGGCGCTTCGAGGCACCGGCCGAGGATCCGCAGCTCCTGCGCGGCGGTGTACGTGAACTGCTGGTTCGCGCCTTCGTAGCAGCTGTAGAGCTGGACCTTCACGCCGGCGGCGGTGCTGCCGCCGGGTACGTCGATGCACTTGCCGGCCGAGGTGCTGCGCAGCAGGTCGGTCTCCGTGCCGCCACCGCCGCCGGAGCCGTCGGGGGCGACGGCCCGGCCGGTGCTCGGGGAGATCATGCCCGCGCACAGGCCGCGCGAGCGCAGGTCGGCGGCGATCTGCGGGATCGCGTTGATCGTGCTCCGGTAGGAGTCGTGCATGAGCATGACCCCGCCGTTCTGCAGGCCGCGGGCGGCCTGCACGATCTGGGCGGTGGTCGCGCCGTTCCAGTCCCGGGAGTCGACCGACCACAGGACTTCGGTCAGCCCGTACTGGGCTTCGACGGACTTGAGCGTCGCGTTGGTCTCGCCGTAGGGCGGCCGGAAGAGGACGGGCGTGCCGCCGCCCGCCGACTGGATCGCCTGCTGGGTGCGCGAGATCTCCGAGGCCATCTGGGACTGGCTCAGCTGGGTCATGTGCGGGTGCGTGTAGGAGTGGTTGCCCACCCACATGCCGGCGTTGACCTGGGCGCGGACCAGGCCGGGGTTGGCGGCGGCGTTCTGCCCGGTGTTGAACATGGTGGCGCGCAGGCCGTTCGAGGCGAGCGCGTTGAGCAGGCTGTCGGTGCTGCTCGGGTTGGGCCCGTCGTCGAAGGTCAGCGCGACGTAGCCGTTGCAGGCCTGCGCCTGCGCCGGCGACGCGGCGACGCTGAGCACCACGGCGGCGGCGCCGAGGGCGACGGTGAATGCGGACAGGCTGGCGATGAGCGTCCTCATGCGGCTTCGCATGATCGGCCTCCTTGGGATGTCGCCCGAAGGCGCCGGCGGAGAGGGTCGGCGGCGGCTCGGGGGTACGGCGCATCAGTCGGCGTCGACGAACTCCCAGGGGTGAGGGCCCTTGTCGCCATGAGGGGACGACGGTGGATCGATGTCCCGTGAACGAACAGGAACGAATGCAATTATCCGGGCCGAATCCTTGGAGGACAAGGGGGTCGACCGCTCATAAAATCGATGAGCATCAATTAATATGCGACCGGTCGGGGAGCGGTCGACGAACGGGAGACGAGCGGAGCCCGGGTGGCGACCGCCGCGAGCGCGACGAATCCCTCGAAGCCGAACGGGCCGCTCGCGCACACGGAAGCGGCGCGGCGGCAAGATGCCGCCGCGCCGTTCTCCAGGGTGTTCCGGACCCGTTCTAACCGCAGGAGACCGTCGGCCAGTTCCAGTTGCCGTTGGCCTGGATGGTGAGGCCGAAGTTGTTGCCGTTGCCGTTCGGCGTCGCCACGAGCTGCTGCGCGGTCGGATAGGACGCGTTGCAGTTCCAGGTGGCGATGACCTTGGCCGGCGACGGGATGTTCAGCGTCGTCCTCCAGTCGCTCGAGCCCGACACGGCCACGTTGAGGTTGTAGCGGTCGCCCCACCGCTGCCCGGCCGACAGGGCGGCCGTGCAGGCGCCGCCGCCACCGCCACCGCCGCCGCCGGTGCTGCCGACGTTGATGTTGGAACTGCCGCTGGACTGGTAGCCCTCGGTCGCCAGGACCATGTAGTAGTTGAACGCGCCGAGGGGCAGACCCGCGCGGCTCCACGCGTCGAAGTGGGTGCCGGTGTTGATCGTGCCGCCGGTGCGCTTGGACTGGCGGACGCTCCAGTACTGGTCGAACGTCCTGGTGCCCTCCACGGACGGCTGGTTGACGCGGGTGGTCTTGTAGATGTTGTACGTGCCGCCGTCGTCGGTGACCGTGCCCCTGAGGTCGTTCCCGCCGGGCCGGTAGCTGCCGTAGTTCTCGACGATGTAGTACTCCACGAGCGGGTTCGCGGTCCAGCCGTACAGGCAGAGGTAGCCGTTGCCCGGGGAGTTGAAGCTGCCGGAGTACTGGACGGCGCGGCGTCCGCCGTTCGCCCAGCCCTTGCCGCCGACCCAGTTGTTGACGTTCGACCAGGAGCTGCTGTAGTTCCCGCCCGAGCCGAGGGTCATCGAGGCGCGGCCCTGGGTGTCGGTCCAGAAGGAGTAGTAGTAACCGTTGTGGGTGCCCTCCTGATTGGTGTTGACGACCTGTTGGGCGTTGGCCGTTCCGGGCGCCAGCAGGCCCGCGCCGCCGAACACCAGGGCGGCGCCGCCGCCGAGCAGCAGGCTCCGGCGACTGACCGGGCCGGGGGATGCGTTGTCCTGGGACATCCGTCCTCCTTGGAAGGGAAGGGTGGTGACCGGCCCGCTCAAACGCGCCGGATCGATAGACATCGATATAAATCGATGTGGCTATCGTGAACCCGGCTGATCGCACTGTCAATGACTTCCGGAAAACTTTCGGAACTTTCTCCTTCCTTTGGCTCGAATCGAACGTACATAGACACAGCTGAGGGGCCCACAAGGGCGAAATTCTTCGAAATCCACCACCATCGCTCGCCGGTAATGAAGCTGGAATCCCGGAACTTTCAGAAATTATCAGTCGACGGGAAGGGTCTGGAAACTTCGAGCGGCGCTGCCCGAACCGCCCCGAGGCCGCGGGCCGCTCAGCGATCGGCTGCGGCGCGGACGGCGTCCCCGCCTCCCTGTTCCCGCTCCTCGGCGACGAGGTCCATGTCGACGCCGCATGGGCGTCGCCGCTCCCGCAGCGGCGGCACCGCTCGCTCCGAACGACCGCTTGTCAGACGTGCTCTCTATGCTGCGCAACATGACGCAGTCCGAGACCCACCCCGAAGACCGGCTCCGACTTCCCGAGAAATGGCGGCGGCACGTGCTGCCCCGGCGCGGGCGCGACCTCGCCGACGTCGACCTCGACACCAAAGTGGACCCCGGCTCCTCCGAGGCGCTGGCCGAGCGGATCACCGAGCAGCGGACACTGATCGACGAGGGGATCGGCAAACGGCGGAACGCGAATTTCGCCCCCGCGGTGACCGACCACCTCCAGGGCCGGCCGAACCCGAGCGGGGCGGCCGCGCTGATGCACCTACTGGACAGCACCGGCCGACAGACCGTGCCCCCCGCGGCCCGGCTGCGGCACCTCGACGCCTGGATCACCGACCACGGACTCGCCTTCGCCGCCGTGGCCCTCGTCGAATCGGCGACGATCCACAACCGGTCGGACGCCGAGGGCGAACGCTCCATCACCGAAGCCATCCTGTACCCCTGCGACTATCGGTCTCAGCCCGAGAGTTGGCGGCAGGCCCAGCCGGCGGCCCACCGCATCCGCTCGCTCCTGGCGTCGGTCCCCGAGCCGGCGTACCGCGAGGTCGTCGCGGCCGTCGACGCCCACCGTACCGACAAGGACCGGCGCATCGGCGCGGCAATCCTCCTCCCCACCGAGGCCGACTGGGTTCGGGAGGCGTTCATGTCGGGCGTCGGACACCTCGACTCCTACCGCTGCGACGACTGGATGCGGTGGTCCTTCGCGGGCGACCCGCAGCACCTGGACCTCCTCGACCGCGGCCTCGATCACCAACATGCCGACGCGCGCTCCCTCGCCCCGCTGATCGCGGGAGCGGGAACCGTCGCGCTGCCGCTCCTGACCCGAGTCCTGGACCAGCGCTTCTCACTGCTGTCCAAGCCCGCCCGATCCGCCATCATGACCGCGATCGGCCTGCTGCCTTCGGACGACGCCACCGGATACCTGGTCGACCGGTTGGAACGGCCCGGAACCCTCACCGTGATGACGGAGGTCGCCGAGCGGTTCCCGCAGCGCACGCTTCGCGTCATCGCCGCTCGCGCCGCCGGCGCCGAACCCGACGCGCGGACGCGGCTCGCCGGTCTCGTCAAGTCCTCCCCCGCGCTGGCCGCCGCCTTGGACGACACCGACGAGCCGGTGCGCCGGGCCGTCGCCACGCTCATCGACGCCCCCGACACCGTGCCCGACGCCCCCGCCGACGCGCTGCCGCCGCTGCTGGTCGCACCGCCATGGAAGACCAAGCGGCGCAAGGCGGTCGTGATCGAGGGCCTCGCGCGCCCGTTCGAGACGCGCGTGGTCTGGGCCGACGCCGACGAGACGCGGCGCTGGGCCACCCTCCGCGACGACGACCCCTACCGGAAGTACGACGCCGGGGGCGTGGACCACTTCCTCTCGTACATCGAGGAGCACCCCGATTACGACCACCTGATCGACTTCCTCTCCTGGGCTCCCGTCGAGGACGCCGAGCCGGTGCTCGAACGGTGGCGGGGCACCGCGCGGCACCCCAGCGGCGCGCACCTCATGCGCCTCCTCGGCAGGTTCGGGGCGCGGGTCGCCGACCGGGTCCTCCCCCACCTCAAGGGCCGCACCGCACTCGCCGAAGTGCTCATCCCGATCCAGAACCCCGCGACCGCCCGCATCGCCGCCGACTGGCTCGCGCGGTCCAAGTCCCTGGCCCCCGTGGCGATGCGCTGGTTCGACCGGCACGCCGACGCGGCGGCGCACCTGCTCATCCCCGAGGCGCTCGGCGGCGACGGCGGCGCGCGCCGCGCCGCGAACGCCGCGCTGCGGCACCTGAGCGCCGTCCACGGCGCCGAGACGGTAACGGCCGCCGCGAAGGAGTACGGCGAGGCCGCCGCTGCGGCGATCGACGCGCTCATCGCCACGGACCCGCTCGATCCGCCCGGCGCCAGGATCCCCAAACCGCCGGCCTGGGCGAACCCCGCCATGCTGCCGCAGGTGCTCCTCAAGGGACGGCAGTCGGCGCTGCCGCTCGAGTCGGTGGGGCATCTGCTCACCGTGCTCGCCCTCGACAGCCCCGAACTCCCGTACGCGGGCGTCGAAGTCGTCATCGAGACCTGCGACCCGGCCTCGCTCACGCGGTTCTCCTGGGCGCTGTTCGCATTGTGGACCGCCGTCGGCGCGCCGTCCAAGGACGGTTGGGCGCTCACGCAGCTCACGCGCTTCGCCGACGACGGCACCGTCCGCGAGCTCGCCGCGCTGACCAGCCGATGGCCCGGTGAGGGCCAGCACAAGCGGGCCGTCACGGGACTGCAGGTCCTGGGCGCGATCGGTTCCGAGACCTCCCTGCGCGCCCTCCATCAGATCGCCCGGAAGGTCCGGTTCAGGCCGCTCCAAGAGGAGGCCGGCCGGCAGATCGAGACGGTCGCCGACCGGCTCGGCCTCACCACCGAGCAGCTCGCCGACCGGCTCGTGCCCGACTTCGGGCTCGACCGCGAGGCCAGCCTCGTCCTCGACTACGGTCCCCGGCGGTTCAAGGTCGGCTTCGACGAGCAGCTGCAGCCGTTCGTGACCGACGCGGACGGCGAGCCGCTCAAGCGCCTGCCCAAGCCGAGCGCACAGGACGACGCCGAGACCGCCGAGGAGGCCTACGACCGGTTCATGGAGCTGAAGCGGGAGCTTCGCAAGGTCGCGAAGGAACAGGTGCGGCGGCTCGAACGCGCCATGGTCGAGGGCCGCGCCTGGACGGTGCCGGAGTTCAAGGAGTTCTTCGCCGACCATCCGCTGATGTGGCACCTGGCCCGCCGGCTCGTGTGGTCGGCCGAGTCGGGCGGGGAGCCGTTCGGGTTCCGCCTGGCCGAGGACCGGACCGTCGCCGACGTCGAGGACGACGCGTGCGACCTGCCCGACGACGCGCTGATCCGCCTGGCGCACCCGGTCGCCCTGGGCGATCGGCTCGCCGCGTGGGCCGGGATCTTCGCCGACTACGCGATCCTCCAGCCCTTCGCGCAGCTCTCGCGTCCGATCCTGGCCTTCACCGACCAGGATCTGGAGACGGGCCGGCTCGCCCGTTTCGAAGGCGCGACGATCCAGGTCGGACCGCTCCTCGGCCTGATCCGATCGGGTTGGCGGCGCGGTCCCTCCGACGGCCTCTGGGTCTCACCGGGCCTCCACTATGCACTTCCCGGCGGCGGGTTCGTCGTGGTCGCGCTCGACCCCGGCATCGACGGCTACCTCGGCCACATCGACACGTCGCAGCCCGACCAGACCGTCCGCGGCGCGTACCTGTCCGCCACCGCGGACTACGCCGCGCTCGGCGAGCGCCGGGACCACCCGACGGACATCGACCCGGTGGCCGCCTCTGAGGTACTCCGCGCGCTCACCCGGATCACCCGCACCGCCTGACCCGAAGGCGTTGCCGGCCGTCGCAGCGGCCGGCAACGCCCGCAGCGGGCGGCCGCCGGGCAGGGGGGCGCGTCCGGGATGGTCGGACGCCGACCGCGGTGCGGCCGTGCCGCCAGGTCCAGGAGGGCCCGCCACGCCATGCTCGACAGGTGCAGGATGCCGAGTGACGAGGCGCTGGAGGCCGTTCCCAGTCAGCTCCCGCCTCCTCGGCGGTCCGATACGATCGCCCGATGATCCGCTCCCTGCCCCACGGGACCTCGCTCGGCATCGATTTCGGCACCTCCAACACCGTCGCCGTGGTCGGCCGTCCCGACGGGAGCGTCCGGCCGCTGCTGGTGGGCGGTTCGCCGCTGCTGCCCTCGGCGGTGTGCGCGGACGGCGCGGGCGGTCTCGTGGTCGGCCGCGACGCCGTTCACGCCGGACGCCGGTTCCCCGAGCGGTTCGAACCGAACCCGAAACGGCACATCGACCGCTCCTCGGTGCTCTTGGGCGCTCAGGAATTCCGGATCGCCGACGTGGTCGGGGCGGTGCTGCGCGCCGTGGCCGACGAATGCCGACGGGTCGTCGGCGAGCCCCGGCAGGTGACGGTCACCGTGCCGGCGGCATGGGGTCCGAGCAGGCGTCAGGTCATCGAGGACGCGGCGACCGCGGGCGGACTCGGGCGGGTCCGCCTCGTGCCCGAACCGGTGGCCGCCGCGACCTACTTCGCCGAGGTGCTCGAGCACCACATCGCGATCGGGTCGTCCATCGTGGTCTACGACCTCGGCGCGGGCACGTTCGACGCCAGCGTCGTGCGCCGCACCGCGCACGGCTTCGCGACCGCGGCACTGGAGGGCCGGGCCGACCTCGGCGGGCTGGACATCGACGCCGCCGTTTTCAGCCACCTCGCCGAGACCTATGGGGCACATGCGAACTGGGGGCGCCTCGCCGATCCGGTCACCGCGCAGGACCGACGAGGCCGCCGCGCATTCCTGGACGAGATCCGCGCCGCCAAGGAACGGCTCTCGCGGCATCAGCAGGCGGACTTCACGATTCCGCTCCTGGACGTCGACGCGCATCTGACCAGGGCCGAGCTGGAGCGGATCGCGGCCCCGCACCTGGAGCAGACGATCCGTGTGACGCAGGCGGTCGTCCGTGCCGCGGGGATCGACGTCGCGCAGAGCGCCGGGGTCTTCCTCGTCGGCGGCGCGAGCCGGATGCCGCTGGTGGCCACGATGCTCCACCGCGAGTTGGGAATCGCGCCGACGGTGATGGAACAGCCGGAGGCCGTCGTCGCCGAGGGCAGCGTGCTGTGCGCCGAGCCGGCGAATACGTCGTTCCCCGTCCCGTCCCCGCTCGCCACGCCGCCGTGGGCGGACCGCTCCGCGCCTTCGGAGACGACGCCGCCGGCGTCGGTGCCGTCGGGCCCGCCGCGATTCGGCGACGCCGAAGCGACCGGACCGAGCCGGAAGCACAGGCAGCGGCACGCCAGGAAGCTGGCCCTTGCCGGAATCCTCGCCGGCGTCCTGATCGCGGCCACGCTGGTTTTCGTCTTCGAGCCCGACGGCGACGAGGGGGAGGCCGGCGCCGGGACGGGCGCCGACGCGGTTGCCGGTCCCGGGGACGGCGATGGGGCCGGCAGCGAATCGGCAGGTGCCGCCGCGGGTCCGCCGGCGGGGGAACCGCTGGGCGAACCCCTTGCGGCGCATGAGGGCCCGGTCGCCGCCGTCGCGAGCATCGAAGCGGACGGCAGGGTCGTCCTGTTCACGTCGGGATCTGAGGACGGCAAGGTCAAGCAGTGGGACCTGGCCGGGAAGCCGCTCGGCGAAGCCGACTTCGACGTCCCGATCGTCATGATGGAGCCGCTCGCGTTCCCCGACGGCTCGACCCGCATCGCCGCCGTCGATGAGGCCGGGGGCGTGCACGTGTGGCTGCCGACGGATTTCGCTCCCGAGCTCGTGAGGGCGGGTGAAGGCATCGAGGAGTCCATCCTGAGTCTCGGTCTCCTCGAACACCACGGCACTCCCGTGCTGGCGGCCGCCAGCCACACCGGTCTGGCCCTCTACGACCTCCACGATCAGGTTCCCTTGAGCCTGGTCAACTACGAGGGCGATCCCGACCTGGGCTTCGACCACGCCCAGGTGCTGCAGCTGGAGGACGCGGCGGCCGTCGTGGCCGCGGATTCCGACGGCACCCTGCGCCTCTACGACCCCACCACGGGCGACCGCCTCGGGGATCCCTTCGGCCCCGAGGAGCCCGGCCCTGAGGGCAGCGGTTGGGCGGACGGCGCCGAGGTCGACGGGCTCCGGGTGGTCTACGACGACGGCGTCCCGTACGGCCTGCTGTACGACGGCGAGCAGCTGCACCTGTGGAACCTGGCGGCGCGCGAGCAGCCGTCGGCGGAGACGATCCCGTTGCCGGACATGGAAGATCCATTCCTCGTGCAGGCAGTCGAGTCCGAGGGCCGGCTCGCTCTGCTCATGGCGGGCGGTCGAGCAGGCGCGGAAGCACGGGAATTCTCCACCGGGAACGGCCTCCTGCCCGACGCCGGGTGGACTCAGGTGTCCGCCTCCGCCGTCGGCGTCGCCCAGACCGGCGAGCAGACGATCGCGATCACCGGCTCCGCGGATGGCACCGTGCACCTGTGGAGCCTGGGAGACTGACGCCGGCGCTGGACCGCGAGGTCGCAGAGGCCGCCTGGACGGGGCGCGGACCGAGGCGGTGAGCGGGATCGCGCGCCGCGTCGGACGGCATCGCCCCGCACCACCTCGACGGCATCGGACGCCACGAAGTCCCGCGCCCGTTCCGGCCGCCTGGTGAGCACGCGACCCCGGTACCCGGCGTCCAAGAGCCGCGGCAGCAGGCCCCCCGAAAATCCGCCTCCGCAGGGGAATACCTCCCGCAGGGACGGCGTTGCGACTACTTGCCAAATACCCCCCTGGGGTATATGTTTCGAAGCGACGAACAACGACACGGAAGGAGCCTCCGGTGAGCAGCCATCACGCCCACGGCGACGACGCGAGGCACCACGAGCACCACCATGAGCACGGGCACGGTGACGCCCATGGCGGCGGCCATGCCGCTCCCGGTGAGCGCGCGGCCCGCAGTGAGCACGCGGCACATGCCGGACACGGCCCGCATGACGGCCCGAGCGCGACCGCCGAAGCGCCGCAGGCGCACCACCACCACAGCGGTCGAGGCACTGCCGATCCGCACGCCGGGCACGGCGGGCACGGCGGACACGACAAGCACGCCGGCCACGACCCGGAGATGTTCCGCCGCAAGTTCTGGCTGAGCCTGATCCTGACGATCCCGCTGATCGTCACCAGCCACATGATCATGGACTCGTTCGGGTACACACTGGACTTCCCCGGGACGGGCCTCGTCGGCCCCGTACTGGGCACGGCGGTGTTCCTCTACGGCGGTTGGCCGTTCCTCGTGGGCGGCGTCCGCGAGGTCCGCGACAAGGCCCCGGGCATGATGCTCCTGATCGCCACCGCCGTCACCGTCGCCTACATCGCTTCCCTCGCCACCAGTTTCGGCCTGTTCGACCTCGAGTTCTGGTGGGAGCTGGGCGCACTGGTGTCCATCATGCTGCTCGGCCACTGGCAGGAGATGAAGGCCATCGGACAGGCGCAGGGCGCGCTCGCCGCCCTCGCGGCGCTGCTGCCGGACGAGGCCGAGCGCGTCACCGGCGACGGCTCGACCGAGACCGTCCGCGCGAGCGACCTCGCGGTCGGCGACGTGGTGCTCGTCCGCTCCGGTTCCCGCGTCCCCGCCGACGGCGAGATCACCGAAGGCGAGGCCGAGATGGACGAGTCCATGATCACCGGTGAGTCCCGGCCGGTGCCGAAGGGCGCGGGCGAGCGGGTCGTGGCGGGGACGGTCGCCACGGACTCGGCGATCCGGGTGCGCATCGACGCCGTCGGCGACGACACCGCCCTGGCGGGCATCCAGCGCCTGGTCGCACAGGCGCAGGAGTCCCGCGGGCGCGGCCAGGTCCTGGCCGACCGGTTCGCGGCGCTGCTGTTCTACGTCGCCATGGGGGCCGCCGCGATCACGTTCGCGGCCTGGTCGCTCCTGGGCGACGTCACCGCGGGCGTGGTCCGGACCGTGACGGTCCTGGTCATCGCGTGCCCGCACGCGCTCGGCCTGGCGATCCCGCTGGTCATCTCGATCACCACGGCGGTGTCGGCCAAGGCGGGCATCCTGATCAAGGACCGGCTCGCCATCGAGCGGATGCGCACCGTGGACGCCGTCCTGTTCGACAAGACCGGGACGCTGACCAAGGGCGAGCACACCGTGGCCGGCATCGCCGGAACCGAAGGGGTGGACGGCGACGAGGTGCTGCACGTGGCCGCGGCGGTCGAATCCGACTCCGAGCACCCGCTGGCCCGCGCGATCGTCGCCCACCACGGCCACGCGCACGGCGAGGGCGCACGCGCCTCCGACTTCCGCTCGCGAACCGGCAAGGGCGTCGAGGCCACCGTCGACGGCCGCCGTTACGCGGTGGGCGGACCGGCGCTGCTGCGGGAACTCGACGTCGAGGCGCCGGGCGAGCTGTCGGACGAGATCGGCGCCTGGTCGGGTCGCGGCGCCACGGTGCTCTACCTCATCGCCCTCGGCGACGAGGCGACGGTGCTGGGCGCCATCGCACTGGAGGACGAGGTCCGGCCCGAGGCGAAGCGGGCGATCGCCGATCTGCGCGCCCTGGGGGTCGCGAAGATCGCGATGATCACCGGTGACGCGCGAGCCGTCGCCGAGGCCGTCGCCGCCGATCTCGGCTTCGTCGAGGGACGCGACGAGGTCTTCGCGGAAGTGCTGCCCGCCGACAAGGACCAGGCCGTCGCCGAGCTCCAGCGGCGGGGCCTGCGCGTGGCCATGGTCGGGGACGGCGTCAACGACGCGCCCGCCCTGGCGCGAGCCGATGTCGGCATCGCGATCGGCGCGGGCACCGATGTGGCGATCGAGTCGGCCGGGGTGGTCCTGGCCTCCTCGGACCCGCGCGGCGTCGGCGGGGTGCGGCGGCTCTCGAAGGCGAGCTACCGCAAGATGATCGAGAACCTCGGCTGGGCCGCGGGGTACAACATCCTCGCGATCCCGCTCGCGGCGGGCGTGCTGGCCTGGGCCGGGTTCACGCTGAGCCCGGCGATCGGCGCGGTGCTGATGTCGGCCTCGACCATCGTCGTCGCCCTCAACGCCCAGCTCCTGCGCCGCGTCAAGCTGACACCGGAGTCCTGAACGCCGCGCGAGCCGCGCTTGGGCGCGACAGGCCGGCGAGGCGGAGCAGGCCCGCCCAGCACGCGGTGACAGCGGCCGGTCGTCATTGCGGGGCTCGAACGGCGGGCGGCCCGCCGGATCTCGCGATCCGGCGGGCCGTTCGTCGCCGCGGTCAAGAGCTGGCGGTGCTCGCGCCGTCGGCTGGCGCAGTCCTGCTTCCGGGCTCCCGGCGCCACGCGGGTCCCCCGTCGTCTCCGGTCAGGCCACGGTGTTGACCTCCGCGAGCACGCAGGCCAGCGACCAGATGACGAAGACGTCGAGCGCGATGATGAGCAGCGCCCACCACGGGTAGTAGGGCAGGAAGAAGAACTGGTTGAGCGCCGAGACGATGGCCAGGCCGATACCGGCGCCGAACGCCCAGCTCCGTCCCATGAGGACGAAGACGCCGACGAGCGCCACCAGCGCGCCGAGGATCAGGTGGATCCAGCCCCATCCGGCGGTGTCGATGGCGAAGGTGTAGTCGGCGCCGGAGACGAACAACTCGTCCTCGGCGATCGCGGCGATGCCTTCGAAGAGCTGGAACAGCCCCACGGTGAGCATGATGCCGCCGGCGAACACCGCTCCTGCGGTCGCCCAGGCGACCTTTCCGGTGTCGGCCTTTGGAGTGTCGGTCATCTCGGGCTCCTTTCTCCCTGCCGGTCGGCCTCGCAGGTCGACCGGACGCGGGCGGCGGTCGCCGTCCGCTGCCTTCTGTGTAGCCCCGGGCGGGTCGATTCGGGAGGGGATTCGCGAAATCGACGCCGCCGACCGGGGTCAGGCGCTCGTGCCGATCGGCGCGCGATCCGCTTCGACCGGAAGCCACGCCGAGCCGGGGTTTCGCGGATTCGGAGGACCGGCGACAAAGGATGGACCACGGCGGTCCGCAGCGGATCGCGCCGAGCGGAAAAACATCGACGCATATAGATATACCCTGTATGCCGGGTTTAGAATATTCACGTGGAGTTCACCCTTAAGACACCAAGGCTGGACGGATCTGACTCCACCCTCACTAGGATCCTCACGGCCGACCCGGACCCCGGCGTCCGGGGCATCCTCGACACCGCCTGCCGCCTCGAAGGCTGGGAGGCCATACCCGCGACCGACGGCGAGACCGCGCTCAAACGCATCCGCCTCTTCCGACCCCATGTGGTCGTCACCGAGCTGGCCATGCCCGACGTCGACGGCCTGGCCCTGCTCGGACGCATCCGCTCGGAGTTCGCCGACGTGCCCGTCATGGCCCTGGCCGGCGCGGGCGGCACCCGGTACCGCATCGGCTGCCTCGCCGCCGGCGCCGACGACTACCTCGCCAAGCCCTTCGACCTCGAAGAAGTGATGCTGCGCCTCAAAGGCATGCTGCGGCGCAGCAGCCCCGCCGCCGAGGCCCCGCCGCCGACCCTGGTGGTCGGCGACCTCGAACTCGACGAGGGCTCGCGCCACGTCACCCGCGGCGGAACGCCCGTATACCTGACCGACACCGAGTTCCGGCTCCTGCGCTACCTCATGTGCAACCCGCGTCGCGTGCTGAGCAAGACCCAGATCCTGCGCCACGTGTGGGACCACGGCTACCGCGGCCGCGACAGCGTCGTCGAGCTGTACATCTCCTACCTGCGCCGCAAGCTCGACCACCGCTCGGCCCCGATCATCCACACCGTCCGCGGCGTCGGCTACATGCTCAGACCGGGCTGAGCCGCGGCCGGCGGCGAGGCCGGGCGCCACCCGAAGTGGCGCCGCAGCGTCCGGTTCCACTTGTTCGCCGGCAGCTCGGGGCGCAGGAACGCCATACCGGTGCCGTACTTGCTGATCGGGCACGGCCGGTACCCCGCCCGCCACAGCCGCCGGTCCACCGGCCCCGACCGGCCCGCGCTCTTGACCTCGACCACGGCCAGCTCCGGACTGATCGCGCCCTCGCGTCCGGTGAAGTCCTCGAAGCGCAGCTCGGTGTCGCACGTCAGCCGCGCGCCCGAGGGCACGTGCAGCGCCGTCACGCGCCGATACCGCGTCACCAGCACCGGTTCGAGCGCGGCGGCGCCCTCCGGCACCTGCACCGTGCCCTCGATCCGCCAGCGGCCCTCGTCGGTCAGCCGGTGCCGGTCGACCGCGGCGTAGTCGAACCGCTGCTTGACCGTGGCGACGCCCGCACGGGTCTTGATCTCGAGCATGCACTGGCCCGAATCCAGATAGGTGCGGGTGCGGACCTTGAACCGGCGGCGCCGCGACCGCGCCGTGCCGAGATAGCTGGACAGGGCCGGAGTGTCGAAATAGACCGACTCGTAGGCGAAGCGGCGCACCCCTTGGATCTCGAGCACCGCCAACTCGCCGCCCATGTCCTTCGCCAACGCCGCCAGCTCCTCCTGGGAGACCAGGTACTTGCGGTCGACGCGCGTCTGGAGCTCGGCGACCGCCAGCAGCTCGCCGAGGCCCACGGGGGTGAGGCCGCCGAAAACTTGGAGCGCTCCCAGACTCATCGTGCCAACACCGGCCTACGCCGTTCGGACTTGACCCGCGTCCCCGCGACCCGATACGTCACCTCCACGGTCTGCGAATCCCGCACCAGGTCCGTCACCGTCGTCTCCACTCGCGTCACCTCCTCGGCCCCGAGCAACTCGGCCAGACGCGCCTCGAGCGCTGAGCGCGAATCGTAGATCCGGTCGAGCACCACCAGCTCCTGGCGGTACCGCTGATGCCACACCGGCTGATCGATCACCGCCATCACCACCACCACCAGCGCCGCCAGCACCGGCCCCGTCCACACCGGATCGAGCGGGATCCCGCACACCAGACCGATGGCCAGCGACGAGAAGTAGTAGCACACGTCGCCGTGGCTGATCTCGTCCGAGCGCAGCCGGATGATCGACAGAACCCCGAACAGGCCGATCCCCACCCCGATCCCGATCTCCGTGCCCAGCAGCGCCGACACCACCGCGTACACGCCCACGTTGAGCCCCATGTAGGGCACCACCATGTGCCGCCTGCGGTGTCGGCGGTAATAGACCCCGAACACCAGCACGCACACGAGCACCAGGTCCGCGACCAGTCCAGTCCATCGGAAAGCATCCATACACCGTTTTATAGAGCCCGAACCTATGAATCTCCCATGAGCGGCCTATGAATCGGCGAACGCTTTCACAGACTGTCCATAGGCGACGCTGTTACGGTTCCCGGCATCCAAACAGAACGGAACCCGCTTCCGTGGCCATGGAGGTGGCATCACATGAGACCAATCACGCGGACCCTCGCGGTCATCGCAGCGACCCTCACGCTCGCGATCGGCCTCGCGGGAAACCCCGCTGCAGCGCAACCCGCCCAGACCAGCCCGGTCTGGGACTCCGGCGCCGTCCACGACATCGAGGTCTCCCTCGACCGGGGCGAATTCGTCGCCATGGTCCGGGAATTCCTCGACAGCGGCGAGAAGCAGTGGATCAGCGCCGACGTCACCATCGACGGCCGCACCTTCCCCGACTCGGGCATCAAGCTCAAGGGCAAGTCGAGCCTGTGGGGGATCGGCGTCGACTCCTCCCCCTCGTCCCTGCCCTGGCTCATCCGGCTCGACAAATACGTCGAGCAGGACTTCGACGGCTATAAGCGCTTCGCGATCCGCTCCAACATGACCGCCTCCTCCCTCAACGAGGCGCTGTCCCTGCGGCTGCTCGAGGCCGCCGGCCTCGTCGCCTCCAAGAGCGCCCCGGCCGGTTTCAGCGTCAACGGCGAACCGCCGGTCCTGCGCCTGGTCGTCCAGGAACCCGACAAGACCTTCGACCGCGAGAACTTCCCGGCCGCCGACGGCTCCAAAGACGGTGGCACCCTCTACAAGAAGCAATGGGACGAGGACTTCTCCTACCGCGGCGACGATCCCGACGCCTACGACGGCGCCTTCGAGCCGGCCGGCGGCGACGAGGACAACTGGCAGCCGCTGTTCGAGTTCCTCGACTGGATGAACAACGCCACCGACGCCGAATTCGCCGCCCAGCTGGACGACCGCATCGACACCGCCGCATTCGCCCGCTACCTCGCCGTGCAGGACCTCATCCTCAACTGGGACGACATCGACGGCCCCGGCCAGAACGGCTACTTCCGCTACACCCCCGGCACCGGCCGGATGACCATCGTGGCCTGGGACCACAACCTCTCCTACGGCATCTTCCCGGCGCCGCCGCGTCCCACCGTCGCGGGATTCGACACGGCCGCCGAAGCGCTGCCGACCCCCGTGCAGGACGGCATCGAAGCCGCACAGCGCACCACCTGGGGCTGCCCGTGCGTCGAACGCGCCCTCGCCGTACCGGCGTTCCGCGCCCTCTACGAGCAGACCTTCACGCAGATCAAGGCCCAGCTGTACGGGTCGGGATTCGCCCAGACCGCGCTCGACGAGCTCTCCGCGCCGCTGTACGCCTCGAACCTGATCGACGACGCCAGCGTCGACCGCGACCGCGCCCAGATCCAGCGGGTGTTCGCCCAGACCATCAACCCCCGCCCCACACCGGGCGGCTCGGGAGGCCCCGGCGATCCGCCGGTCGGTGAAGGGTGCGCCGCCGAGGTCGACGTGGTCGGCGAATGGGGAAGCGGTTGGCAGGGCAGCGTCCGCATCACCGCCGGCAGCGGCGCCGTGAACGGCTGGACGGTGCAATGGACGTGGCCGAGCGGCCAGAGCCTCACGAGCCACTGGAACGCCCGAGTCACGGCCTCGGGCACCGCCGTCACCGCCACCGACATGGGCTGGAACGGCGCCATCGCCGCGGGCCAGTCCCGCGAAGCCTGGGGTTTCGTGGCCTCCGGCCCGGCGGCCGCGCCGAAGATCACCTGCACCGCAGCCTGACGCAACAGCAGAGCGGCCCCGCACCGGCGGTGCGGGGCCTTTCTGCGTGCCATCTGAGAACTGCGAATCGATCCCGGGCAAGCGCGCCTCGGCGGCCGACGCCCGCCGTGACTGCGGCGTCCCTGGGACGAGGCTCCTTCCGCCTTCAGGGAATCAGCCGAAGTGCACCTGGATGAGCGCCGTGTTCCCGCTCAGTTCCAGCAGGTGCACCACGAATCCCCCGGCCTCCGGTTCCGGCGGCTCCTGCCCCGCGTCGACGCATGAGAGGCCCCCGCCGCCGTCGGCGCGGATCTCCAAGGTGCAGACGGGTTGGTACAGCAGACCGCCGCCGCCTCCCATGCCGTTCGGGTCGGTCAGGCTCACCTTGACACCGTCGTCTTCGACGACGGCCTCCACCGTCCACTCGCCATCGGGGCCGCCGACGGGGAACTCGACCGAATCCGAGAAGGACACCTCGCATTCGCCGTCGCCGCAGGACTCGTAGTCGGCGTCGTCCGCGTCCGATGCCTCCGACGTTCCGGAGGCGGGAGAGGGAAGCGCGGTGGAAGCGGCGTCGGAGGTCGGTGAGGGGGAAGCGGCATCCTCGGCGTTCGAAGCCGAAGCGTCGGCGTTCGGTTCCGCCGCCGTGCCGCAGCCGGCCGCCGCCACGACCGCGAGCATCGCACCGATCACCATGTGGCGTTTGAGGAACGCCCGCGAAGTCATCATTCGCCGATTCTAGGCGGCCTGCCGGAAACCGTTCCCGACGGCGGACGGAGCGGTGACCGCCGACCTCGCCCGGACCGGGCGCACGGCGAAGCCGGATCTACGGCTGCTTCGCGGCCTGGACATGACTCGCGCGCCGGGCCGCCGACCGAGCGGATTCGGACGAAGCCGCGCCGCCGTATGCCGGCAGGACCGGCCTCACTCAGCGGCGAGGGTGTCGTAGAGGTCGTCGGGGTCGATCTGCGCCCGGTACCGGAACATGAGCGAGACCTCGTTCCCGAACGAGCGGAGCGAAGCGAACGGGTCGACCGCGAACTTCGGCTCGGCCCACTGCTGAGCGATCACGGCCGCGGGTGCGCCGTTCACTTCGAGGACCCATGTCGCGCGCCCGCCCGCGATGTGCGGGAGGAATCGGCGCTGCCGCAGCGAGGCGACGGCCTCGGCGATGGTGCTGGACTCCGGCAGGTCGATCGTCTTGGCGTGCGGGTAGACGTCGTCGCCCATGGCGACGCTCGAACGGTCCACGTTGATGATCATCGTTCGCCCTCCTCAGCTCGAATCCGACTGCCCCCGCAAACCAAACCGTACCGGCCCGGGTTCTCGCGATCACCGGTTTCGCGCTCTTCCCCGCCTCCTCGGCGGCGACACCCGGCTTCTCGAAGCGGACGGCGCTCATGCGAGCCCCCGAAGCGTCCGGCGTGGAAGCAGCGGCCGAACCGGCCTCGTCGACACGGCTTCGGATTCCGCAACGCCCTCCGGCGTGACTGCGGCTACCGCTGGGCCACAGGGGAGTCGAGCGAGTTCGGCGCGCTCATCGAAGTCGACGCCGAACCGTTCGGCCAGTACCACTTCAGGTTCGAGCACGGGCGGTGGGCGACGATCGACGCCGAACAAGGCCCCGGGACGGTCAACGCCGCCCATCCCGGATTCGCGGAGGCGCTCTCCCGGCCGAGGGCGGGCGGCCATGTCGAATCCCCCTGCGGATCCGCTCGAGACGCCTGCCCACTGCCGTCATCCGACGCCGCCGACCCTGTTAGGTTCATGCGCTGTGGAACTCCTCGACATCCGACACGGCGGTCGCACGATCCGCGGCGCGCTGCACCTCCCTCCCCCGGCCGGATCGCCGGCGCCGGCGCTCGTGCTCTGCCACGGGTTCGGCGGCAACCGCGCCGAATTCGGCTACACGTTCGTCCGGCTGGCGGATCGCCTGGCCGAGCGCGGCGTCGCCGCCTACCGCTTCGACTTCGCCGGTTGCGGCGACTCCGACGGCGACTTCGCCGACCTCACCGTCTCCGACCAGGTGTCGCAGGCCGTGGCGATCCTCGACGCCGTCGGGGGCCACCCCGCCGTCGACGGCGAGCGGATCTCGCTGCTCGGGATGAGCCTCGGCGGGCTGACCGCCTCGCTGGCCGCCGCCGAACGCCCGGTCCGGTCGCTCGCCCTGTGGGCCCCGGCCGCGGCGGCCGTCGCCATGGACGAGGCGGCCGCGAGACGACGCGCGGACGCGATCGCCGAGCACGGCTACGACGACTTCGGCGGCCTGCCCGTCCACCGGAGATTCACCGACGACGCCGAGCACATCGACCCGTTCGCCGACGCCGCCGCATACGCCGGACCGGTCCTCCTGGCCGTCGGCTCCGACGACTTCGTGCTCGGACCCGACCTCCTCGACCGATACCGGGGCGCCTATGGGGAACGGCTCGACCTCCACGTCTTCGAAGGCGTCGGCCACGGCTTCGAGACCGTGCCCGCGCGCGAGCGTCTCATCCGGCTCACCGAGGACTTCGTCGCACGCCATGCCTGAAGCGGGCGCCCGGGCCCCGCTGGAACCTCGACGACGCGACCGGGAACCGTGCAACGTCGATGGAAGCGCGCTCCGAACGCCACGCCCACGCAGGGAACGGCGGACAGGACCGGGAACGCACCGATAACGCTGTTCGCAGCTCGACCCGTGCCCGGCGGCGGCTCGCCGCGCCGGCGTTCCGCGGATCCCGCCTACAACGAGCTTTGTGCGTCGGCCGGATCGGTCCGGTTCGCAGCGACGTCGGTCTTCTGGGTGAAGGCCGCGCGCCACCGCCCGTCCACGCGGACGTAGACGTCGCTGATCCACTCGTCGGTCGTGTACGGCACGCCGTCCCACTCCCCCGAGCTCGCCATGCGGGCCGTGATCACGACCGTGTCACCGATGCGCGCCACGCGCTCGCGCTCGACGGTCCTCATGCTGCGGTGCGCCAGCCGGCCCGAGGCGATCCAGCCGATGACGTCGGCCTTCGACGAGAAGCCGTTCGCGTCCACATAGACCCAGTCGTCGGTCATGTGGCTCGCGATCAGCGAGGCGTCGTTGGCGATCAATGCCGCGTCGCGTTCCGCCGCAAAGGAGCAGACCTCGTCTTCAACGGAAACGGGCGATTCCCCTGTCGTCATGTCGACGACCGTAACCGCCCCTGCGACATGAGGGATCGGCGGCGCAAGCGAGCGTGCGGGGCCCGCCGTCGGGCGGGCCCCGCACTGCCAGGTGTTACTTGCCCACCAGCTCTGCGGTCTGGTGCAGCGGGACTTCGGTGACCACGGAGCCGTCCTCGGCGACCACGGACGTTCCCGCATCGCCGCCGGCGTCCGGGCCGGCACTCGGCTGGTCGCCGATGACCACGGTCACCGGCTTCCCGTCGGCGTCGAGCACCTCGGCGCCGGACGCGTCGAGGACGCCGACCGTGTCACCGGGCTCCGGGGCCTCGGTGGGAGCCTCCATCGCGCTGAGGGAGTAGTCCGGCAGCCAGTGCGAGCCCGACCACAGCGCACCGCCGTACCAGGTGTTGTTGCTCAACACGTAGCCGTGGCCCATCGTGCCGTACCAGCCGGTGCCGCAGTACGGCAGTCCGGCCATCCTGGCCTCGATGATGAGCTGCCACGTCGATTGGCTGTTGTAGACCCAGGAGGTCTCGGCGCACAGGTACCAGGCGCTGCCGTTCCATGCCATCACCTCGATCCGGGAGGCGATGTAGTTGACGGGTCGTTCGTACGCGTAGGCGCACGGGAAGGTGCCGCCGGGCGCCAGCACGGTCGTCGAGCTGACGTCGACACGCGAGTACCCGCCGCCGTCGCCGTGCGAGATCTCGGAGCGTTCATGGACGCAGAGCTCGACGGTGCGGTGGACGTGTCCCTCTTCGTACACGTAGTGCGCGGCCGCCGGGGACGCGCCGAGCAGGACGAAGGTCATCGCGCCCGCGGCCGCCACGACGAGCGCCCGCAGAAGCGAGGTTCGAAGGCGATTGTTCATCTGACTTCCTTTCCCCAGGGGCGTCATGGGTTCCTGCGCGCGCCTGGTCATCTCAGTCTGCTGAGACGAGGACGTCCGAAGTGGTTCCCGAACGAAACCGAACGGCGCGCCCGGCGACCGTCCGGGGCGGCGAGGAGAGCGGACGGTGTCGGCGTCGCGAGCTATCATCCACCCGTGCGTCGGCCGAACGGCCGAAGTATCTGGGAGGCGCTGTGGGACAGCGGAACACGGATGCGCGAGCGGTCCAGACGCTCGACGAACTGGCCGCGTTCCTGCGCCACCTGCGGTCGGCGTCCGGGAACATGCCGTTCCGCCGCATCCAGGCGGAGATCCGCGAGTTCCATCGAGCACAGTCCATTCCCGATGGGCCTCCGTCACTCGCGACCGTCCACGGCCACTTCCAGAACGGCCGCGCCCGCATGAACCCCGACACCGTGCTCGACATCGCCCGCGCCCTGGGCCTCGACGCCGCGGGCCTCCGATCGCTCGAACAGGCCTGCCATCGCGTGCTCGACCGCGCCAACCGCTCGCTCATCGTGGCCACTCGCGCCGCGGTTCCGGCTCCCACCGCGGCCTTCACCGGGCGCCGCATCGAACGCGACCGGATCGCCGCACTCGCGGAGGCGGCCGGACCCGACGGCGGAGCGGTCGTGGTCGTCATCGAGGGCATGGCCGGGATCGGCAAGACCGAACTCGCCCATCGGGCCGCCCTCGATCTCATCGACGCCGGGCTCGTCGGTGACACGCGCCTCTTCGCCGATCTGCGCGGCTACGACCCGCTGGAGCCGCCGGCCGCCGCCGAGGCCGTGATCCGGGGCTTCCTCGGCCACCTCGGCGTCCCCGGCCGTCGGATCGACACCTTGAGTCCGGCGGCTCGAGTGGCGCTCCTGCACCGGGAACTGGCGCCGCGCCGAGCGCTCATCGTGCTGGACAACGCCGCCGACGAGGCGCAACTGGAGCCCCTGCTGCCGCGGGCGGCCGGCTGCGTGGCGCTCGTGACGAGCCGCCGCAGGCTCACCGGCCTGCAAGCGGTCGCGCGCGTGCCGCTCGATGTCCTCTCCGCCCGCGAAGCCCTGGAAATCCTGCGGCGCCGAGATCCGACGGGCCGCCTCGACGCGGCGTCGGAAGGCGCCATGGCCCTGGTCGAACTGTGCCGACGACTGCCGTTGGAGCTGACGGCGGTCGGGCGGCAACTGGAGAGCAAGCCCGACTGGAGCATCGGGGACCACGTCGAACGCCTCCGCCGGATTCCGCCGCATGAGCACAGCGGGCCCGTCCTCGCGTTGTCGTACGACGGCCTTCCCGACTCCGCGAAGCGCCTCTTCCGACTCCTGGCGATCCACCCGGGACGCCGGTTCGCCGCGGACGACGCGGCCGCGCTCGCCGCCGATCCGGTGACCGACGTGCAGGCGGAGCTGACCCGGCTCTACGACGAGAACCTGCTGCTGCGGCGCGGGGAGGGCCACTACGAGTTCCACGATTCCGTGCGGGCCCTCGCCACGGAACTCGCGCACCGCGAGGACCCCGCCAGTCGACAGCACGCCGCCGTCGGGAACCTGCTGCGGCATTACCGGCGTCGGCTGGAGTCCTCCAGCGACGCGGACGCCGCCTGGCTGAGCGCCGACCGCGCGACGCTCCTCGCCTGCCTGCACGTCGCCGACCACGACGAAGCCGTCGCCGCCCTGGCGGCACCGCTGAACCGCGGACTGCGACTGCTGGGCCACTACGACGAGGCCAGGATCTGCAACCGGCAGCTGCTGCGAATCGCCCGCCGTGCAGGTCGACTCGATTGGGAGGCGGACGCGCGCGCAGGGCTCGCGGAGATCGACCGATTGACCGGCAAATTCCAAGCCGCCGCCGAGGGATTCGGCCAAGTGCTGCACCTGCGCCGACGACTCGGGGACCCCGCCGGCGAGGCCGACGCGCTGCGCGGCCTCGCCCAGACCGCGTCCAACGACGACTACCCGCTCGCACTGGAGCGGTATCGGTCCGCGCTGGAGATCCACCGCCGGCTCGGCAACGCCGTCGGCGAAGCGGAAGTGCTCTGGGGCCTGGCGGAGATCGCGCTGTCGGTCGGCGATCACGCCACCGCCGCCGCCCACGCCACCGAGGTCACCTCGATATGCAACCGGATCGGCAACCACATCGGCGAGGCGTACGGCCTTCGGGCCTTGGCCGACGTCGCCGCCGAGCAAGGCGATCTCGGCACCGCGGAGCGGCGGTACCGCCGGTCGATGGCCATCTGCGAGCGCATCGGCAACCGCCGCGGCGCCGCTTATGCCCTGAGCGGCCTGGCCGGCGCGGCACTGCGCGCCGGCGACCTCGACCGCTCCGAACGGCGCTACCGGCGCGTGCTCGACGGCTGCCGCCGCATCGGCGACATCGCCGGGGAGGCCGACGCCCTGCGCGGCCTCGCCGAGACCGCCCTGGCCCGGGGCGCGTTCGCGTCCGCTGCGGACGGGTTCGCCCGTGCCCTGCCGATCTACCGAGAGACCGGTGACCGCGTCGGCGAGGCGCACACCCTCACGGGGTTGGGCCGGGCCGCCTGGTCCTCGCAGCGCCGAGCCCGCGCCCGCCGCTACTGGCAGGAGGCGCTGATCCTGGCCGACCGCAGCGGGTCGCCGCTGGCGAGCGAACTCCGGAAGCTGCTCGAGAGCGCTGCTTCCGCAGGCGTCTCCTGAACGGCGGCGGTGAAAGCGGCCGCTCGGTCGGTTGCCGCGCCCTCCGGGCGTGAGTGCGCGTCTCCAGCGGCCTGCGGTCCGCTCGCAAGGCGACCGCTCTGCGGCCGATCGCGAGTGATCGGCAGCGGCCCGACCGCTCCGAGGGCCTTCGCCCGTCCGCGAACCGAGATCGGACGCACCGCGGTGGCGGCGCGGACACTGCGGCGTTCGCTCGACGGTCCTCGGCGCTGGCTTGGACGCACCGTAGCGGCGTAGTATCGGCGAATGCCTATGAGAGCGCTTGCCGATCCGTCGGCGCTGCTGGACGGTTCCCGTGCGGCGCGTTCGGTGTTCCGTCTGCTCATGCGCCGGCCGTGGCGCATGCTGCTGGCGGTGACCGCGTTCACCTTCAAAGAGGTTCCCCTGTGGTTCCTGCCGGTGGTGACCGCCGCGATCATCGACCTGGTCGTCGCCGACGGCTCGGTGACGGCGGTCCTGGGGTGGTTCGCCGTCGCGGTGGTGCTGCTGGTGCAGAACTATCCCAACCACATCGTCTACACGCGCAACTTCATGACCGTGGTGCGCGACACCGGCGCCGACCTCCGCAACGCTCTCGCCGCCCGCCTGCAGAGCCTGTCGATCGGCTACCACACCCGGATGAGCGCCTCGATCGTGCAGACGAAGCTCGTGCGGGACGTCGAGAACGTCGAGCTCATGCTCCAGCAGGTCACGCATCCGCTGCTGTCGGCGACCATGGTGCTGATCGGCGCCCTCACCATGACCGCCATGACCGTGCCGCAGTTCCTGCCCGTGTACGCCCTCGCCGTCCCGATCGCGATCGGGCTGCGCGCCGGCCTGCGCCGCCGCTCCCGCGCCCGCAACGAGCAGTTCCGGCGGGAGATGGAGGCGCTGGCGGCGAGGGTCGGCGAAATGGCCTCGCTCATGCCGGTCACGCGGGCGCACGGCCTGGAGCAGACGGCGGTGTCGCGGGTGGCCAGCAGCGCGGCGAACGTGCGGCACGCGGGCCTGCACCTGGACATGCTCAACGGCCACGTGGCCTCGATCTCGTGGGTCACGATGCAGCTGCTCGGCGCGGGCTGCCTGGTGCTCGCGGCGACGTTCGCGCTCACCGGGACGCTGCCGATCACGGCCGGCGAAGTGGTGCTGCTGTCGACCTACTTCGCGCTGCTGACCCAAGGACTCACCCAGCTGATGATGCTGATCCCGGTCGGGGCGCGCGGGCTGGAGTCGGTCCGCTCGATCGCGGAGGTCCTGGAAGAGCCGGACGTCGAGCAGAACGCGGGCAAGCAGCAGGTGGACGCGGTGGCGGGCCGCCTCGTCCTCGAGCACGTCTCGCACCGCTACCCGGAAACCGAGACCGAGGCGGTGCGGGAGGTGTCGCTGGAGATCGAGCCGGGAACGACCGTGGCGTTCGTCGGGCCCTCGGGGTCGGGGAAATCGACGCTGCTCAACCTCGTGCTGGGGTTCGTGCGTCCCACCTCGGGCCGCATCCTGCTCGACGGCGTCGACATGCAGCGGCTCGACCTGCGCACGGCGCGCCGGTTCATCTCCGTGGTGCCGCAGGAATCGGTCCTGTTCGAGGGCACCGTCCGGGAGAACGTGGCCTACGGCATGCGGGACGCCGAGGAGGAGCGGATCGTCCTCGCACTGCGCGACGCCAACGCCTGGCAGTTCGTGCAGGAGCTCCCCGAGGGCCTCGACACGGTGGTCGGCGAGCGCGGGGCGCGCTTGTCGGGCGGGCAGCGCCAACGGCTCGCGATCGCGCGGGCGCTCGTCCGCGACCCGCGCATCCTCCTGCTCGACGAGGCGACCTCAGCGCTCGACCCGGCGGCCGAGGAGCTGGTCAAAGAGGCGCTCAACCGACTCATGCGAGACCGCACCTCCCTGGTGGTCGCCCATCGGCTGTCCACCATCCGCCAGGCCGACCGCATCGTCGTGCTCGACAAGGGACGGATCCTCGAACAGGGCAGCCACGACGAGCTGCTGGCGGCCTCGGGCCGGTACGCCCAGATGCACCTGACACAGACCGGCATGCACTGATCCCGTCGCCGATGCGCCGGCCAGGTGAGCAGGCGGTCCGCTTGCGGCGCACGACGGACGGGCCTTCACGGATCGACCTCCGCTCGGCCTTCGCGCCTCCCGCCCGGATTCGTTCCGATCGCCTTCGCCGTCGGGCGTCACATGCTCGGGCGGGGATGGCGGTCCGCGGATTGGGTTAGCGTGGGGCGTGATCGCAGGGCACTTCTCTGGAGCAGTGAAAGGACCGATTCATGAGCTGGCAGGACCGTATCGCGTCATGGAGCCGCCACCGGGGCAGGACCGACCAGAGCGAACCGCGGCCTGCAGAGCCCGAGCCCGGCCCGGAGGCCGCGATCCGCGGCTCCGAACCGCGCCGCGCGGTGGTGGACAACGCCGTGTACTGCGACGGCGAGCGCCTCGAACCCGAGTCGCTGCAGCAGACCTATGCGCTGATCCGCGAGCGCAAGGGACTGGGCTGGATCGGGCTCTACCGGCCCGAGCCCGAGGACGTCGAGGCGATCGCCGAGGCGTTCGGGCTGCACCCGCTGGCGGTCGAGGACGCCCTCCACGCCCACCAGCGCCCCAAGCTCGAACGCTACGGCGACACCCTCTTCGTGGTGCTCCACCCGGCCCGCTACGTCGACTCCGAGGAGGTCGTCGAGGTCGGCGAGCTCCACCTGTTCATCGGCCCCGACTTCGTCGTCTCCATCCGTCATTCGGAGACTCCCGACCTGCGGGCGGTGCGCAGCCGCATGGAAGAGCACCCTGAGCTGCTGCGGCTCGGCCCGGAGGCGGTCCTGTACGCGATCCTCGACCAGATCGTCGACGGCTACGCCCCGGTCCTGCGCGGCGTCGCGGTCGACATCGACCAGATCGAGACGCAGGTCTTCAGCGGCGACGCCGAGGTCTCGCGCCGGATCTTCCAGCTCAGCCGCGAGGTGATCGAGTTCCGCCATGCGGTCGAACCGCTCGGCGACGTCTTCGACCTGCTCCGCTCGGGCTTCACCAAGTACCAAGTGGACATCGAGTTGCAGCGCCTGCTCCGTGACGTCGAGGACCACACGGTCCGGGTGACTGAGCGGATCGACTCCTTCCGCGAACTGCTCGACAACATGTTCAGCGCCAACGCCACGGTCGTCGCGCAGCGGCAGAACGAGGAGATGCGCCGCATGACCGAGACGAGCCTGGCGCAGAACGAGGAGATCAAGAAGATCTCGTCCTGGGCCGCGATCCTCTTCGCCCCCACGCTCGTCGGCACCGTCTACGGCATGAACTTCGACCACATGCCCGAACTCCACTGGCTCTTCGGCTACCCCTTCGCGCTGGTCCTGATGGGCATGGTGTCGGTGACCCTCTATTTCGTGTTCAAGGCCAAGGACTGGCTCTGAACGCGCACCGCTGGAGCGGCGGCGCTGAGGAACCGTCGAGCTCCCCCGTCGACTCGTAAGCGGGAGTCGTCGAGTTCGCGGGGTCCTACGTCGTCACGGCGGCGACGCCTGCGCCGCTGGAGCGGCGGTGGGGCGTTCGCATGCGAAGTGCGCCGTATCGAGGCGCGGGCGCGCTCGTTGTTCACAGGGGACGGCGGAAAGGAACGGGGAGCATGCGCATCCAGATCATCACTGCGGGCACGACGGGGTCCGTGGCGCCCTACACCGGTCTGGGCCACCGGCTGCTGGCGGAGGGGCACGAGGTGGAGCTCGTGGTGCACGCCAAGTTCGCGGCATCGGCCGGCTGCTGCGGCCTCCGGACGCGCTCGATGGCGGCGGACCCGTTCGAGGCGCTCATGGACGTCCACAATCGTCTCCGCGACGAGGGCCGGTCCCCCGGCGCGCTGCTCAGGTTCGCCCGTGCCATGCGGGAGGCGGCGGTGTCCCTGGCCGACGAGATTCTTTCGGCGGCGGACCCGAAGGCCGACTTGATCCTGCTGTCCTCGATCGCGGCGCCGGTCGGCAGAGTGGTGGCCCGGTACCACGGGGTCGCGAGCATGGGAGTGTTCCTGCAGCCGGATGCGCCTACAGCCGCGTTCTCCCCCTGTCTCATGGCGTTGCGAGCGCCGAGCCGCTTCAACCGCCGGCGCGGCATGGCCGTCAACGCCGGCCTCGACGTGTTGTCCGCTGGCGTGTACCGGCACCTCGGGCGAAAGCTGGGGCTCTCAGGACTCGGCGGAAGGCGCATGCGCCTGGAGCGCGAACGCGAGCAGTGGCCGATCTGGCACGGCTTCAGTCCCTCGGTGGTGGCCCGGCCGAAGGACTGGCGTCCCGGTCTCGAGGTGGCCGGCTACTGGTGGCCGCACGAGTGCCCGGCCTGGGAGCCGCCTGCTCGCCTGCGCGACTTCCTCTCGTCCGGTCCGCCGCCGGTGTTCGTGGGGTTCGGGAGCATGATGCCCGGTGATCCGGAGCGGCTGGCGGGTCTCACCGAGCGTGCGCTGCGCATGGCGGGCCTGCGCGGCGTGGTCCAGTCCGGCTGGGCCGGCCTCACCGCGGACGGCGATGACGTCATCACGGTCGGGTCGGTTCCCCATCACTGGTTGATGCCGCAGACGGCCGCAGTGGTGCATCATGCCGGCGCGGGAACGACGGCGGCGGGCCTGCGGGCCGGGGTGCCGGCGGTTCCGGTGCCGGTCTTCACCGACCAGCCGTGGTGGGCCGCCCACCTGGTCCGGATGGGCGCGGCCCCCGCGGCGCTGCCGTACCGCGATCTGACCGCCGAGCGTTTGGCGGTCGCGCTGCGGCGCGCCACCGGGGACTCGGCCTTCGCCCGCCGGTCGGCGGCGCTGGCCCGACGCCTGGCCCAAGAGGACGGTGCGGGCACGGTGGCCCGAGCGGTCGACGAGGCCGGCGTTTGAGCCCGACCGCCGTCCCGGCGACGATTTCCGCTCGGTCGGCAGGTCGCACCCGAGGTCGATGATCCGGCTGTCCGGGTCCCGCTGCCGGCGGTGTACCGGAGGCGGCGTCTACGGCGATCGAGTGCGGACCTTTCCGCATCGTCAGGGATCACATGTGGCCGGAAACATTTTTGAACAGGTTCAACTATGGGTGTATGCTGCACACGGAAAGCGCAGGTGCGCCAAGGTCGACCTGTTCGGCAGGACCGCTCGGATGGAGCCACGATGGAAACCCTCTCCCACCGCCCTGAAACGGTCGGGAACGTCCTCCGCCGTACACGGGGCTCCGCTTCTCGGCCAATGGCCCGGACCCGGATCGCATTCACCGCAGGCGTCGTCCTCGCTGCGGCCGCTTGCGGATTCGCCGCTCCCGTCCAGGACCCTCCCGCAGACCCGGTCCCCTATGACGAGGTGGTCGGGCTCTGGGAGAACGGACACGGAGAAACGATCGAGTTCCGCGAGGACGGCACCTTCACGGCCGTCCCCTCGAGCTTCAGCGCACGCCTGGGATGGGAGGTGCCGGAAGGCGAATTCGACGGGCACTGGCGGCTCTGCGAGAGCATCTACATCACGCTGGAGAACGGAGACGAGCGACGCAGCCCTGACTGCGTGGAATCCGATGAGGGCGAATACATCGAGATCGACGCCGACCGCAATGGCGTGGGAGGCAGCCTGCTCTTCACCGAGGACGAGCAGATCGAGCTCTACCCCTACGCGCTCGAAGACGCCACCCACAGCAGCGACTACTACACCAAGGCCGACTGAGCCACGGGCCGGATCGTAGAGGGACGGCGGCGAAGTGAGCGGTTCCGATCCCGGAGTGCGTCACGTGCCGCAGCGCTAAGGAGCGAGATCGGTGTTCCCGTTGTCGACGTGAGCCGGAGCCAGGACGGCGAGGAGGTGGCCGATGGCGGCGCCTGAGACCCCTTCACTGCTCGGCGCGGTCTCGGGGGCGATGGCGGGCGCGGCGCGGCGCAGCTCTTTCCAGCCCAGGTAGACCGCGTAAGCGACCACCGCCTGGCGGCGGGCGTCCGCTTCCCGGAGGCCGCACTCGGTGTAGAGGTCGGTCAGGTAGTCCATGCGCCGCTCGGTGACGCGCTCGAGGACGTCTTTGACGATCGGGTCGTCGGCATGGGCGACGATCGCCGGCTCCAGCCCGGCGAACGGCTCCCGGGTCAGGGCGTTGCGGACGAGCGCTTCCAGCCGTTCGCGCGGGTCGGCGATGGGGGCGACGTCGGCGATGAACTGGTCGGTCAATTGCCGCTCCCACAACTCGAGGGCTCCCGAGAGGAGCGCTGCGCGGTCCTTGAAGTACCAGTAGAAGCTCCCGCGCGATACACCGAGCCGCTTGGCGATCGGCTCGACGGCGACACCGCGGACGCCGTCGGCGGCGAGCGCGTCCAGAGCGGCCCGGAGCCAGTCCTCACGGGTGACCTTCACGTGCGGCATTTCCATACAGTATCGTATGGATATCCATACACCCCTGTATGGAGAAGGGAGCTCCTCATGGAGATCAT
This sequence comes from Glycomyces sp. TRM65418, assembly GCF_019710475.1. GTDB lineage: Bacteria > Actinomycetota > Actinomycetes > Mycobacteriales > Micromonosporaceae > Glycomyces. Next base: position 36,160 of record NZ_JAJFAX010000017.1, read on the forward strand.
CGCCGCGGTCACCGGAGCCGCACTCGCCCTCATCGGGGCGCTCCACGTGGTCTGGGCCTTCAGCCCCTGGCCGCTCGCCACTCGGGAAGCACTGGCCCGCAACGTGGTCGGCCGATCGGACGGCTCACTGCCGCTCGGGTTCTTCGTCCCCGCGTCATTGGCGGTGGCCGTCGCGCTGGCCGCGGCCGCGTACCTGGTGGCGGCCGAAGGCGGCGTACTTCGCGGAGCACTGCCCGAGGTCCTGGTCACCGCAGGAGTATGGGGCGTCGCCGCCGTCCTCCTCGGCCGGGGCGCCTGGGGACTGGTCGAATCGGGCCTCCGACGCGGCGACGCCCCGGAGGCCTATCGCCGGCTCGACTTGCGGTGCTATTCGCCGCTGTGTCTCGCGCTCGGAACGTCGGCGGCGGCCGTCGCCCTCCTCTGATCCGCCACTGGAGCGACCGCGCCGACCACCGGAGGCCGGAGTTCGAAGCGGCCACCGCGGCTCCTCGCCGAGGCGCTCGCCACGAGGCCGTCAGTCGGACAGGTCGGCCGGGATCGCGGCGCCCGTGTCGCGGTAGATCTCGCGCGCTCGCATCCGGTGGCGGCCTGCGGCCTCCGGCCGGCCTTCCACGCGGCGAATCTCGGCGGTGACGCGGTGCGCCTCGGCCTCGCCGAGCCGGTGCCCCGTCTCCCGGTTCACTCGCAGCGCCTCCTCGGCGTGCTCCGCCGCTGCGGCGGGCCGGCCCTCGCCGAGTTCGATCTTGGCGAGCAGGTTGCGCGTCTGCCCCTCGACGATCCGGAATTCCGAGGCGCGGGCCTCGACGAGCGTGCGCGCCGCGCCGTTCCGGGCCTGATCGGCCTCCCCGAGGCGGTACATTGCCTTCGCATGCCCTAGTTGGGCTTTGAGCCGGTGATCCATGGAGTCCTGGGCGGTCAGTTCGAGCGCGCGGTCATAACGCGCGATCGCCTCTCGGTGCTCGCCGAGCGCGTCGAGGACCGTGCCCAGTGTGCAGACGACGCTGGCCTCAAGCCGCGGGGAAGGGAACTCCGGCAGATCGGCCAGGGCCTTCCGCGCGTTCGCCAACGCTTCATCGGGCCGTCCCGCGGCAAGGTGAATCCCTGCCGCTATACGAAATAGATCGCAGTACTGGACCACGTTGGCGCGGCTGGCTTCGAGTTCGAAGGCCGCTTTCATGTATTCGTCGGCGAGGTCGAGTCGCCCCCGCAGGTGGTTGACATCGGCGAGGTCGATGAGCGCGCTTGCTTTGCAGGTGTCGTCTTCGGCTTCGGCGGCAGTCCGAAGCTGCTCCCGGCAGAGCTCGACGGCGGTGTCGAGCCGGCCCAGGCAGCAGTGGAGGTTGCCGAGCGTGATCAGATTCGCGGATTGGCTGCGGGCCTGGCGGGACTTGCGGTTGCTGCGCCACGCCGCGGTGCCGTGGACGAGTCCTTCACGGAGTCGACCAGTCTGGTAGCACCCAACCGCCAGAATGTGTTCGGCCGCGGCCTGGCCGGTCGTCCAACCCGCCTCCGCGGCCAGTCGCGACGCCCGTTCGCTGTGCGCCATCGCTTCGGCCGTCATGCTACTTCGGGTCAGTGCGGTGGCGAGGCCCAGCTCGGCGGCGGCCTGGCCGAGCGCGTGGTCCGCGCGTTTCGCCGCCTCCAGCGCGGCCCGACCGATGCGCACGCTTTCGCCGCCGTGCATGGACAGCCACATGTAGCCCCGGAGCGCGTCGGCGAGCCGCCAGGCAACGTGATGCGGACCGTGCTCGGCTGCATGCTGGACGGCGGCGGAGAGGTTGCCGAGTTCGATGTTCAGCCATGCAGCGGCCTCGTCCGCGGTCGGCTCCCACCGTTCGCCCTCCGCGGCTTGCGCGGGCAGGCCGACCAGTATCGGGTAGAGCCGCTGCCGGCAGGCGTCGGCTCCGCGGACATACCAGCCGAGCAGCCGCTCGACGGCGTCGGCGCGAAGCCGCGGGGCGTCCTCGGCTTCGGCGCGTTCGCGGGCGTAGAGGCGCAGCAGGTCGTGCAGCCGGTACCGGCCCGGGCGGTGGTGGTCGAGCAGGTGCGCTGCGGCCAACTGGTCCAGGAGGGGCTTGACCTCCTCAGTGGAGGTCGCCGCCAGGCTCGCGGCGGCTTCGAGCGAGAGGTCGGGCCCCGGCGCCAGGCCGAGCAGGCGGAAGAGACGACGCGCCGCATCGGGCATGACGCGGTAGGAGGACTCGAACACCGCCCGAATGGCCGTGTCCTGGCTGCCGTCGACGCGCAGCGAGGCCAGGAGGCCGTCCTCGGACAGCTTCGCGATGTAACCCGCGACGTCGGGCCGGGCCCCTTCCGCCAGGTTGGCCGCCGCGATGCGCAGCGCCAGCGGCAGGCGCCCGCAAAGCTCGGCGAGCTTCGCGACCTCGGCGGCGTCGGTGGACCCCCGCCGGAGCAGCCCGGTGACCAGTGTCTGAGCATCCTCAGAGGACAGTGGATCGAGCGTGAGCCGCGATCCGCCGTGCCAGGCGATCAGGTCGGCGAGGCGATGGCGGCTGGTGACCAGCACCATGCACCCCGCGCTGCCCGGCAGCAGCGGCCGCACCTGCTCGGCGGAGGCGGCGTTGTCGAGCACGATCAGCATGCGGCGGGTGCCGATCTGGGTGCGGAACCGAGCCGCGGCCTGGTCGGCGTCGAGCGGTACGTGCGCCGGCGGGACGCCCAGTGAGCCGAGCAGTGCCGTCAGCGCCTCGATCGGCCGCAGTGCCGGTCCCTCGCCGTGCCCGCGAAGGTCGATGAACAGCTGGCCGTCGGGGAACCGCTCGGTGACGCGGTGCGCCCAGTGGACGGCCAGAGCGGTCTTCCCGATGCCTCCCATGCCGGTGACCACCGCTATGGGCACCGGTTCGGCCACGTCGTCCGAGCCGGCGAGCCCGTGGAGGAATCGCAGTTCGTCGTCCCTCCCGGTGAAGCGGTGGGGCGGGATGGGCAGCTCCCTCGGCACCGGAGCCTGCGCCGCTCCGACCGCCTTCCGCCGCACCGGCCTCCAGGAGCCCTCCAGACTGGAGGTCGCGACGTCCGCGAGTCGGTCGTCGGCGCGCAGCACCGCTCGGTGCACGCGCTGCATCAGCTCGCCGGGTTCTATGCCGAGCTCGGAAACGAGCCGGTCGCGGTGGGCGCGGAACACCTCGAGCGCCTCGGCGTGGCGGCCCGACCGGTACAGCGCGAGCATGAGCAGGACGTTGAACCGCTCGGTGTAGGGATGCGCGCGGGCCAGCTCGCGCAACGGCGCGATGGACCCGTGGTGCAGACCGAGGTCGAGGCCGATCTCGTGGAGCGCCTGCCAGGCGACCAGCCGCTGCTCGGTCAACCGGTTCACCTCGGCGGCGATCAGGCCCATCGGTTCGATGTCGGCGTACGGCTCGCCGCGCCACAGTTCCAGGCCCTGCTCCAGCGAACCGATCGCCGCTTCCAGTTCGCCCCTCGACCGCTCTCCGCGGGAGCGTTCGAACAGTTCGGTGAAGCGCAGGACGTCGAGCTCCTCGGCGGTGACGGCGATCTTGTAGCCGCCCGGCCCGCGCTCGATGCGCTCCGCGTCGCCCAGCGCCCGCCGGATCCGGTGAATGTGGACCTGGAGGGTGGCGTTCGCGCTGGGCGGCGGCGCTTCGGGCCAGAGCGAGGCGGTCAACGCGTCGACCCCGACCGGTGTTCCCGCCCGGGCCAAGAGGAGCGCGAGCAGTCGGCGACGGATCGGCGACAGCCGTGGGCCGGGCTCGCCGCCGATATGGACTTCCAAGGGCCCCAGCACTTTGAAGTCGATCTTGTCAACCATGGAGATGCGTCTCTGGTTCTTCCGGAAGGGGGCGGGCGGTCACGAGGATTCTATGGCAGGCGAACGACAAGCGGCCCGCATGCACGCCGCCGCTGAGCGTTCCCGACTCTTCTGGGCCGGTCGAAGACCAGACCTGCACGTGCGGGTGCAGGCACGCCGAGGGCATGCCACCGCACGAGGCGGTCGGTCCGGCGACACGAAGACGCTGAAGCGTCCGCGGCCCATCGCCCTGCCCGAGTCCCTCAGCCGAGTCGCAGCGGTGTCGCTGACCGGCCTATGGCGGCTGGCCGGCACCTTGGCACTCTGGATCATCGTCCGGGCGGCGTGCCTGTGCCGGCCGTGGAGCCGATCAGCCCCGAGGAACTCGCTTCAGGTTGATCCCTCTACCCGCTTCATCGCGACGTACACGGCCGCACCGGGCGCGAGAGACAGAAGAGAGCGCATTGTGAGCACACGTCACTAACCTCAAGACATGCCGGCAAAAGTCACCACATCGCCGCTTCGGCCCACCTCCTTGAGCGTTCTTCGCATCGCGGGCACCGCCCTTGCAGTGGGGGCGCTGGTCATGACCGCCTCCCCTGCAAGCGCACAGCCCGCGCCGACCGAGCCCAGCACCCTCGCGCCCACCGCATCATCGGCCTACACGGGGCTGTCCGAGGCGACCTCGTCATCGACCGCATCCGGGACCCGGCTCGTCCAGGTCAATGCTCGAACCGGTGAGATCTCACCAATGCCGACGACGCCGGACTCGATCGCAGACACTCCCTAAGCCGCCGCTCCGTGGTGTTATGAGGCCGAGCCGCCCTTATACCCACAAATGAAGGACGGTGGGGATCCTTCGCCTGCGAGTACTGCGACGACCACGCTGGGAGGCGCCGGGGACTCGGCTGCTACGCCCGGTGTCGGCAGACCTCCTCGAATCGGGTCGCACTCTGGGGCCGGCGGTGACCTCGATCGCCTCCGACCATTCAACCGGTGTCCGATCCTGATAGGCCGGCCGCGCACCGCAGTGAGGGTGTCGGGCGGGGCCGGGTCAGTCGTTCCGCGTCCGGGAGTCCCTCGGCGCCGACGGGCCCTTGGATGAGCATCGGCGGCGGCCCGGCGAGACCGCAGTGGAGCGGATCGAGCAGGGCCGCAAGCGGCGCGAATCCGCGCGCTTGCGGCCCTGCTCGATCCGCTGGGGCTCCTGGCAGTCCTTCCAACCGGTCGGCGTCGATCACGCCCGGTTCGCCCGGCCCGAGCGTGCTGCGGCGCCGGCGTTCATGGCTTCCCTGAGTGGACCGGGTCTTGGGGACGACCGTACGGTCACACGGCCTTGCAGGTCACTGAGGGTGCTCGGCGAGGAAGGCCGCCAGGTCGGCGGCGATCTCGTCTGGGCGCTCGCCGTTGACCGCGTGCGACGCGCCCTCGTACAGCAGCACCGTGCCCTCCCGCAGCGTGCGCTCGGCGGTGGCGACCGCGGCGTCCGCGTCGTGCATGACCGACGCTCCGGCGATGACCGCCAGTACGGGCATGTCGAGTGCTTCCAGCTGCTCCTCGTCGATCCTGGTGGGTTGGGGCAGGCGAAGCTGGTAGTGCTGCATGCCGGCCTCGATCATGTCAGCGACCGGGACGTCCTCCACCGGCGCGCCCCCGGCCGTCCAGGAGTTGAAGCCGTCGCGCCAGGACTTCGGCAGCCACGGCAGCGAAGCGGGGATCGAGCGGATGATCGTCCACAAGGGCATGTCCGCGAAGACGAAGACCGGGTCGATGAGCGTGACGGTCGCGACGAGGTCCGGCTGCCGGACCGCCAGGTTGGCGGCCGTCCACCCGCCGATGGACAGGCCGACGAGGTGGAAGCGTTCCTCGGGCAGGGCCTGGAGCGCCTGGTGCAGCCAGAGCGCCTGGTCCTCGTCGTCCTCGATCGGGTGCTCCTGCACGCTCATGCCCGGCTCGCCGAGCAGGTCGAGGGTGTAGACGTCGCCCACTTCGAGGAGAGAGGGCAGGTTGTCGGCCCACACCGGTGAAGCCGAAGCCCTTCCCGGCAGCAGTACCAGCGGTATCGCGGCGTCCCCCGATCCGGCGAACCGGTAGAGGCGGACGATGCCGAAGTCGGTGCGGACGTCGAGCGTCTCCTCCGGCTGGGGAAGATCGCCGAACGCCTCGGTGTACGCGTCGAGGAACTCGTCGTGCCCCTCCGCGCTGGTCCAATGTCCTACGGGAGAGGGCGTTCGCATGGCGAAGGCCACGGCCCCGGCGGCGAGCACGACCACCGCGAGGACGACGAGCCAGCGCTGCCGGCGGTTCAGGCGGCGATGGTGTTCCATCATGAGGCTCCTAACCGATCGGTAAGTAATTCGACCATACGGTAGAATCGGAGTCATGGCAACGCGACCCTCGAAATCCTCGAAATCCTCGGAAGCCCGAGAGCTGACCCTGACCGAACGCGCCCGCCGCAGCCAGCTCATCGAGGTGACCGTCGAGCTGGTCGCCGACCGGGGATACGCCGACGCCTCGCTGGCGGGCATCGCCGAACGCGCGGGCATCACCAAGGCCGCGGTCCTCTACCACTTCGAATCAAAAGCGGCCCTGGTACGCGCGGCGCACGAACACGTGCTCGCGCAGCTGGTGGCGCACGTGGTCGCCGCGATCGAGGCCGCCGATGCGGATCAGGCCCCGGCGGCCTACATCCGGGCGATGATCGGCCACCTCCGCGAGCACCCCCGGCACACCCGCATGATCACCGAGGCGATGACCAACGGCGAAGGCGTCTACGACCCCGCCGAGCGGTGGCGGCCCCTGGCCGACCTCCTCGGCGCGGCGACGCGTGCCGTCGAAACGAAGACCGACCTGGAGCGACGCACGCTCGCGATCATCATCGGCGGAGCCATCGACGCCATCGTCTCCGAACAGCTCGCCGACCCCGACTACGACACCGCCGCGGCCGCAGACCAACTCGTCGACCTCGTCTACGCCGATCGGCCGGCGTGACCCGATCGCCGAACGGAGCGGAACCGGGGGCCGATCCCCACCATCGCTTGCCCGCAACGACGGGATCGTCGTGTATCGGCCCGGCGTCGCGCCCTTCGGCATCTGCTATGTCTCGACCGACCCACCGCCGGCCGGGCCTTCCTGCGGCCCCGTCGAGACGGGGCGCCGGCGACGATCCTGCTCGACGGGCCGCGGTCGCCGCCCCGACTACTGGAACCAAGCCGACCTGGCCGGTCCGTCACCCGGGGGTCGGTGGCGGCGACGATGGCGGGGCGGTCGGACCGAAGGCGGAGGCCCATCGAGTACTTCCCATCGGGGTCTCGGGGAGCGGATAACCGACATCGGGCGGCGACGCCGTCGCGAAGACGGGGAGGGAAACGGCCTCCTCACGGGGACGGTTCCGGAGCCGTGCGGGGGAACGATGATGTCCGCAACGGCCTCCCGCGTCGACAGGTCCGCTCACGGCCTCCTCAGCCGCCGGGCGCTCTGCCGATTGGCCTCGGCGAGGTCGGTGAGGACGGCGATGAGGTCCTCGAGTTGCCGGTCGCTCAGTTCGGCCAAGGCTGCGGCGGCCAAATCGGCCACCGGCCGCCAAGTGTCGCGGCGCATGCGGGCGTGGCGGTCGGAGGTGCGCACCTGCAGGGTCCTTCGATCCCCTCCTTCCCCCGAGCGCGTGACGTAGCCGGCCTGTTCGAGCCGGTCGAGCACCTTGGTGATGGCGGCCGGGCTCAGGCCGCTGGCCTGGGCGAGCCGACCGGGCCGCAGCGGCCCTTCGCGCTCGAGGATCTCCAGGCAGCGCAGGTCGTTGCGGTTGATGCCGTAGCGCTCGGCCGCAGCGTCGAAGAGCTCCTCCGTCGCCGCATGGAGCAGGCGGACGGCCGAGAGCGCGGTGTCGATCGAGGGCTCGGGGGGCGTCGGCTCCGCCGGTACTACACGATGTGTATCTTTCACATCGTGAATCATACTGTGCAAGTCGCCCCGCTCCGGCGAGGCTCCCGCTGGGCCGCCGTCGGCGCCGCCGCCTACATCCTCTGGGGGCTCCTGCACCTCGGGCTGGGCGTCGCCATGGCGGTCCCCGAGATCGCCGAGGGCGCGGCCGGTGAGCTGGAGGCCGAGAGCTTGATGTTCTTCGTCTGCGCCATCGTGTTCGGGGCGCAGGCCATCACCGTCGGCTGGTGCCTCAACCGTGTCGGCGACCGCTTCGGCTACTGGCTCAACCTCCTCGTTCTCGGCCTCATCGACGCCGCCTTCGTGGCCGTGATGGTGCTGCCCGGACACGTCGACCCTGTCGGGGGCTGGTCCGGTCCGCTGGTCTGGGCCGTCGCGGCAGTCGCCTCGACCGTGGCCCTCCGCCGCACCTCGACGCGGTAGCCGGTCCGGGCCCGCCTTCTCGATTCCCCAGAGGCGGAATGCGGGCCGCGATCCATGCCCGGCGGCGACAGGCGACCGACGAGCCCGGCCGCCGCGGGATACCACGCGGTCCGCCCACCACGGCGCCTGCCGGTCACCGTGACCGCGAGCGGGCGTTCGGATCGGCGCTCGATGCGAAGCCGCGTTTCGCCGCCGTGCCCGGAAGATCTTGAAAGGATTCTTCCGGGCACGGCGGCGAAACGCGTCAAGGGAGGCGGCGTCCGTACGTTCGGCACCGCCACGCTGGGTTCACTTGGGTCCCGTCACCTGACGGGCCGTGGCCAGCAGCAGGGCCACCGTGGCCGCCGCTGCGAGCGTCCCGAGCCACATGGGAGCGGTGATGTCGATGCCGTCCACGGCAAGGCCGCCGACGACGGCGCCGGTCCCGATCGCCACCTGGAAGCACGCCACGAACAGCGCCGAGATCCCCTCGGGCGCTTCGGGGTCCGAACGCAGGTTCCACACCTGCAAGCCGACAGGGACGGCACCGTAGCCCAGGCCCCAGACCACCAGCACCAGTGCGGCCGCGGCGGTCCCGTGGGCCGCCAGCGGTACCGCGGCCGTCGCTGCGGCGATGAGCACGGCGCTTCCCACCACCACCTCCCGCAGGCGCCCGCCCGCCAGCGCACCGGCGATGAAGGTGCCCGCGATGCCGGCCACTCCGTAGACCAGGAGCAGCACCGCGATGGTCGCGCCGCCGAGGCCGGCGGACTCGCGCAGCACCGGCGTGACGTAGGTGTAGGCGGCGAAGTGCCCGATCACGATGAGCAGCAGGCCGAGCAGACCCGCCCGTACCGGCCCGCGCCGCAGCAGCCCGGTCAGGTCCGAGGGCCGCAGGCTCGATGACGAAGGCAACTTCGGCAGCAGGACCGCCAGGGCGATGAGGACGAGCAGCGACAGCGCCGCCATGACCCCGAAGGCGGACCGCCATCCCGCTCGGTCGCCGATGAGCGTACCGGCCGGCACGCCCACGACCGAGGCGATCGAGATGCCGCTGAGGATGACCGAGCTGGCGCGGGCCACCGACCGCTCGGGCACCAGCCGGACCGCCAGGCCGGCGCCGATGGCCCAGAAGCCGCCGATGGCCAGGCCGACCAGGACGCGGGCGGCCAGCAGCAGCGCGTAGGAGTCCACCAGGGCCGTCATTACGTTGGCGGCCAACAGGACCGTCATCATGCCGACCAGCAGCAGCCGTCGGTCCAACCGCCCGGCCACGATCATGATCGCCAGCGCCGAGACCACGGCGGCGGCCGATGCGGTCGTCATGAGCTGTCCGCTGGCACCGGTCGAGACGCCGATGTCGGGCCCGATGAGCGTCAGCAGCCCGACCGGGAGCATCTCGGTGGTGACGATGGTGAAGGTGCCGCAGGCCACGGCGGTCACGGCGATCCAACCTAGGACGGGATGCCGGCGGGTTTCGGGCGGTGCGGTCGGGGAAACGGTCGTCATGGCGCAAGCCTCGCGGCTGCGGCGACGGGGAACAACGGCGAAGTGCCAATGGTTGGATCAGTGAGGCTAATCGTTGGAGGTGGGATGGGCGGGGTCGAGCGCGATGAGATGGAGGTCTTCCTCACCCTCAGCCGGGAACTCCATTTCGGGCGGACGGCGGAGCGGCTGTACCTCTCGCAGGGCCGGGTCAGCCAGTTGCTGCGGACGTTGGAGGACCGGATCGGCGGCCGGCTGTTCGAACGGAGCAGCCGCCGCGTCGCCCTCACCGAGCTGGGCGAGTACTTCCTGGCAGCGTCACGTCCGGCCTACGAGCAGCTGACCGCCGCGTTCGAGTCCGCTCGCGCCAAAGCGCGGGGGCTGGACGGTCGGCTTCGTCTCGGTTTCGTCGGCGCGGCCGACGCCGGACTGCTGGAGACGGTGCCCCTGTTCGGGCGACGCCATCCCGGCTGCGAGCTGGAGATGCACGAGCTGCGGCTCTCCGACCCGTTCGGGCCGCTGCATCGCGGCGAGGTCGACCTGGCCTTCGCCTGCCTGCCCCTCAACGACCCGGAGCTGGCCACCGGACCGGTGCTGGCCTCGGTACCGGTGGTGCTGGGCGTCTCCTCGGCCCACCCCTTCGCGTCCCGTTCCGAGGTGTCGGCCGAGGAGCTGGCGGAGTGCCGCATGATCGACATCGGCGACCCGGCCCCGCGCGAGTGGCGGGAGCGCTCGTCGCCGGTGGCGACGCCGGGCGGCCGGCCCATCCCGCGCGGACCGGTGGCGCGCACCCAGCACGAGGCGCTCTCGCAGATCGCGACGAACCGCGGGGTGATGGTGTTCTGCCGCAACTTCGCCCAGCAGAACCGACGCGACGACCTCGCCTTCGTGCCGATCAAGGGCCTGCCCGATTCGCGCTACTCGCTGGTGTGGCACCGCGACAGGTCCAATGCGCTGGTGCGCGCCTTCGTCGACACCGCCGCCGAAGTGTCCGCGCGACGAGACCGCGTTCAGTCCGACGTCTGGACGGGCTGATCCGCGTCGGCGACCGCTAGTCGGCGGAACCCCGGCTGTCAGGCGACCGACGAGCTCGAGGCCTTGAAGGGCCGTGGGGTCGGCCGGGCAACGTCGTCGGCCCGGCCCCGGCCGCGGGTCCGTACGGGCAGATCGACCGCGTCTCCCCCACCGACGTTGAACGGCTCGTGAAAGACGGTGCGGTGCAGTTCGCCCCGAGTTGCGACGGTCGGCCGCCGGTGTCGCCGCCTGCCCGGGCTCAGTCCTGGAGGCGTTCGAAGACGCTGCGGACGTCCGCGTCGCCGACCTCGGCCTCGACTTCGCTGGGCGGGCCCAGGTCGGTGTAGTAGTAGCTGTACTCGAGGACCTCGGGGCAGGGGTTCCCGTCGAACTGCACGGTGTAGGAGTCGACCTGCTCACCGGTCCGCAACGCGAAGACCTTGACGTCGAAGCGCGCCGCGTAGAAGCTGACCTCGTCGTTGATGTACGGGCTGAAACTGCCCTCGTAGTAGCAGGATTCGAGGAAGCGGCCCTGCTTGGGGCCGTCGACGCAGACCACGATCTCGGTCGCCTCGACGGTCTGGGCGATCCAGTCCTCCGAGAATCCGTATTCCGAGGGATTGAGGCCGATCATCCACATCGGATGAGGGCTGGGGCCCTCGTACGCCGGGGCGTCGCGCCAGGGCGCGGGGTCCTGGCAGTACTCGTCGGCGGTGAGGAGCCGCTGGACGTGCTCGAACTCGATTCGGGAGTCGACCGCGTCGAGCTCGTCGACGGCCGCCTGGGCATCGGCGTGGTCGGGGTACTCGGCGACGAAGCGCTGATACGCCTCCTGTGCTCCCGAGAGATCACTTGCGGCGGCACGGTCGCGAGCGCAGTCGAGGAGGCGCAGGGGCGCCGCTTCGGCGGCCGCCGCTATCGGCTCGGCGAGGGCGGGCGCCTCCCACGACTGGGCCCGGATCCAGTCGTCGACGGCGACGGCGTCGCACGAGGCGTCCTCGGCGAGTCCGGCCATGAGCCGCTCGACCGTTTCGCGGACGTACTCGCTGCCGGTGCCGGCCTCCAGGGTGGCGATGAGCTGCTCGAAACCCGGCTTCAGGGTGGCATCCAGGTCGCGGCCGTCCAGGGCCGCGTCGAAGAGCATCGCGGCGCGCTCGGGCCCGGCGCCGTCCCACCGCGCGGCCGGGTCGTCCATATAGGTCGCCATGAGCGCGGCGCCCTCGCTCGCGCCCGCGGCTCGCGCCTCATTGAGGAGGCGGCACGCCCTGAGCTGGTCCTGCCCTCGGAGGACCATGTCGCCGTGGGCGACGCGGTGGCCGGCGTGGAGCTGGTCCAGCGTGTCGACGGCCCTCTCGCACTCGCCTGCGGCATGGGCGGCCTCGGCGTCGCCCACCATGTGCCGGGCGTCGAAGCGCAGCCCCGCCACGACGAGCACGATGAGTCCGGCGGCGCCGATCGCGAGTACCCGCTCGCGCCCGCGGCCGTCGTGGAGCGGTGCCGGCTCGGTGTCGCGCGTGAGATGCCAGGCGTGGAGGCACATCGCGAGCCACCAGGACCCGAACAGCAGCTGCAACGCCATGTCGCCCGGATCCCCGGCGAGCAGGAACAGGAGGAACACCGTTCCTGCGATCGCCGCGGCGGCCGGCCCCGGGCGGCGCATGAGCGCGTAGCCGAGCCCGAACGCGGTGGCGTTCCCGACGACGGCGGCGACCGGGTCGACCGGCCTCCCGAAGACGGGCCGCCGCAGATGCGGTGACGGGAAGGGCGGGGGCTCCATCTCGGGGTGCACGGGGCTCACTCCTCGGTCGGCGGCTGCGCCCAGCACACCACGAACGGGTCGGGACCGGTCCCGGCGAACGGAGCCCCGTCCGCCTCCTGAATGGCGCGGCTCACGTCGACCTTTCGATCTCGGCGGTCACGTCCGCGCCTTCGGATCCGTCATGCGGGTGAATCACGACGACAACCGCTCAGAGAGGGACCACCATGAGCACCACTCCCCGTTTTCCGAACCCGGCAGTCCTCAACCCCGCGATCGTCGAATCCGGTGCGGTGATGCGCGGGATCGCCGCGAACGGATCGCTGCCGCGCCCGACGGTCTCGATGGTGCAGTTGCGCGTCGGGCAGCTCTTCGAAAGCGACTACCTGATCACGCTCCACACCGGCCTCCTTCGCGCCGCCGGGGAGACCGACGAGCGGATCGCCGCAGTCGCGGACTGGAAGAACGCACCGCAGCTCACCGAGGCCGAGCAGGCGGCGCTCGCGCTCGTCGACGCCATCCACGCGCCGGACGTCTCCGACCGGCGCGTCTCCGACGCCCTGTATGCCGACGCCGCGAAGCATTACGACGAGGCGGCCCTGATGACCCTCGCCGGCGTCATCGGCCAAGTCGGCTTCTTCGTTCCCCTGGCCCTGATCGGCCTCCCGACCCCGGGCCTGCCCCCGGAACAGCAGTGGCGCGCCTAGACCGGTGACACCCAGGGGCCCGCCCTCCCGGCGGGCCCCTCCCCCGGCCACACCGCAAGCACCCTGAAAGGAAACCCATGAACACCACCCGCATCGAAGGAACCGTCGCGACCGGCTTCGAGACCGTGCGCGACGAGTTCACCGCCTTCGTCGAAGAGACCGGCGGCCAGACCGGCTCGCAACTCGCCGTCTACCACCGCGGCCACCTGGTCGTCGACCTGTGGGCCGGGGAGGAGATCGGCCCCGACACCCTGACCGGTCTCCATTCGGTCACCAAGGGCGCCACCAGCCTGGTCATGGCCCTGCTGCACCAGGACGACGCGATCGAGCTCGACCGACCCGTCGCCGAGATCTGGCCCGAATTCGGCCGGGCCCGCAAGGCCGGCATCACCATCCGCGACGTCATGACCCACCGCAGCGGCGTGATCGGCATCCCCGGCGGCTTCACCGTCGAAGAGCTGGTCGACGAGCGCCTCGTCGCGGACCGCCTCGCGGCCGAGGCTCCACTGTGGCGGCCGGGCGCCGCCCACGGCTACGCCGGCTTCACGGTCGGCGCGCTCCTGAACGAAGTGGTCCGCCGGATCACCGGCCAGACCGTCCAGGAGCTCTACGCCGAGCGCATCCGCGAGCCGTACGGGCTCGACCTGTTCCTCGGGCTCCCCGAGCCGCTCGACCATCGCTACCGCGAGATCCTGCCGTGGATCGCCGCACCGGAACAGGAGGCGGCCTTCGCCGCCTACGCCCCGAACGCCGACGGCATTTCCGGCATCGGCTACAACCTCGGCGCACGAGGCTTCACCCCGCAGACCGTGATGACCTTCCCGAACGCCCGGATCGTCCGCGAGAGGGGGCCGGCCTCAGCCGGGGCCGTCGGCTCGGCCCGCGGCATCGCGAAGCTCTACGCCGCCGCCATCGGGGAGGTCGACGACCGCGGCCCGCTGCTGAAGAGCGGGACGCTCGCCGAGTTCGCCACCGTCCACTCCACCGGTCCCAACCTGGTCACCGGCGACGGCGCTCCGTTCGCCCTCGGCTTCGAGGCCAAAGGCCTGATCCATCCGTTCCTCAGCGCCCGCTCATTCGGCCACACCGGATCGGCCGGCGCCGACGGCATCGCCGACCCGCTGCACGGCATCGCGATCGGCTACACCCGCCGCCGCGCCGCGTTCGCCTTCGACGCCCCTGAACGCGGCCGCTTCGCCGCCGCCGTCGTCCGCGCCGCCGCCGATCTCGAAACGCAGGAGTCCTGAGCCGCCGCCGTTCTGGCCGTCCAGGCGCAGGCCGGCCATGACGCCTTCCTCGCGGCAGCCGGCTTCTGCCTCACGGCACTCGCCATCGCGCTCGCGTTCATGCCCAGGCCCAAGCGCACTGCTCTCACCTGAACCGGTCTGCGTCCGCCGCACCCCCGCCGTGCGGCCGTCGGCGAGCGACGGCCGCATCCGGCATGTCCGCCGCCAGAACCGTTCAGTTCTGGATCAGTGGAAGGCACTGGGAGATCCCGATATCCGCTCAGATGGGCGGGCGGTGAGTTGCGGGTCGCCTCCGGTCAGACAGCCCCCGCGTCGTGCGAGGCCACTGAGGATCTCGGACCTGTAGCAGAGGCCTGCGGGGGCGCGGAGACGGAGCGGACCTCGGTCGGGTCGTCCGGCGTGAGGCGGTCGGCCTCGGTGATGCGGCGCAGCGAAAACCCTCCTGCGAGCGCGTCCATGCCCGCTAGGGGCGCCCCTACCGTGCGACCGTCGACTCCCCCGTTCGGAAGGCCTCAGAGCCGTACCAGCATCTTGCCGATGTTCGTGCCCCGCATCATGCCGATGAACGCCTCCGGTGCGCGCTCCAGGCCCTCGGCCACGGTGTGCTCGGTGTGCAGCGAGCCCTCATGGAGCATGGCCGCGGCCTTGCCGATCCATTCGCCGAACAGGTGGAAGTACGAGGACACCAGCATGCCCCGCAAGGTGGCGTCCTTCGCGGCGAGCGCGAAGAGGTTGGCCGGCCCCGGCACGGGCGCCGTGGCGTTGTAGCCGCTGATCGCGCCCACCATCGCGATCCGCCCGCCGGGGCGCAGTGCGTCGATCGCCGCGGTCAGGTGGTCGCCGCCGACGTTGTCCACGTAGACGTCCACGCCGTCGGGAGCGGCCGCCGCCAGTTGCTGGGCGAGCGAGCCGGCGCGGTAGTCGATCGCCGCGTCGAAGCCGAAGTCGTCGGTCAGCTTGGCGGTTTTGACCGGCCCTCCGGCCGAGCCGATCACCTTGGAGGCGCCCAGTCGACGGGCGAGCTGTCCGGCTACGGAGCCGACCGCTCCCGCAGCGGCCGAGATGAACACGACGTCGCCCGCTTCGACGGGAGCGACCTCGGTGAGCGCGGCGTAGGCGGTGAGCCCGGTCGTCCCGAGCGCTCCGAGGTAGTACTCCGGCGGGGCCAGCTCGGTATCGATCACGGTCGCCGCGGACGCGTCGAGCACCGCGTGCTCGCGCCACCCCAAGACGTGCGCGACGGAGGTCCCGACCGGCACGGTCTCGGCCCGGGAGGCGATCACCTCGCCGACGGCGGCGCCGTCCAAGGCCGCGCCGAGCGCGAAGGCGGGCAGGTAGGAGTCGCCCTCGTCCATGCGTTCGCGCATGTACGGGTCGACCGACATCCAGGTGTTGCGGACCAGGATCTGGCCCTCGGCCGGTTCCGGCAGTTCGCGCTCGACGAGCGCGAAGTCGGTGGGGACGGGTGTGCCGTCGGGGCGGGAGGCCAGGTGGATCTCACGGTTGGCGGTCATCGGATTCCTCTCGGTCGCGGGCTGTGCGGGCCCGGTTTCGCTGTCGGTTCCGACACTGGCCGGGAGCGCGCACGGTCCGCTGACGGTTCGCTGTCGGTACCGTTGGCGCGTGCGTTTCGGAGTGCTCGGTCCCCTGGCGGCCTGGACCGACGAGGGGCGTGAGGTCCGCGTCCCCGAGGTCAAGGTCCGTGCGCTGCTCGCCGACCTGATCATCCATAGTGGCCGAGTTGTTTCGGTGGACCGCCTCATCGACGACCTGTGGGGCGACGCCCTCCCCGGCGATCCGTCGAACACGCTGCAGACCAAGGTCTCGCAGCTGCGCCGCGTGCTCGGCGGCGCCGAGGCGGGCGGACGAGGCCTGGTGGTCTACCGGGCGCCGGGGTATCTGCTCAAGGCCGAGGACCTCGATGCCGCCAGGTTCACCGCCCTGGTCGCCCGAGCCCGTGCCGCAGGGGACCCGTACGCGAAGACCTCGCTGCTGGCCGACGCCCTGGCGCTGTGGCGGGGCCCGGCCTACGGTGAGTTCCGCGACGAGCCCTTCGCCCGCCACGAAGCCGCGGCCCTCGAAGAGCTGCGCCTGACCGCCTTGGAAGAACAGGCGGAGGCCCGTCTGGCGACCGGTGACCACGCCCTGCTCGCAGACGGGCTCGCCCCCGCCGTCGCCGACCATCCGATGCGCGAACGGCTGCGCGCCGCCCATCTCAAGGCCCTCTACCTCTCGGGCCGCCAAGGCGAAGCCTTGGCCCTGTACGACCAGTTGCGAAACACCCTCGCCGACGAACTCGGCGTCGACCCGAGCCCCGCCCTGACCACGTTGCATCTGGCAATGCTCAACCAGGACCCTGCGCTGGGCGCCGCTTCGCCTCCCGCGGCGCTCGGCGCGAGCCTGCCCGCACCGCTGTCGGGAATCATCGGGCGCGAAGCCGAGACGGACCGTGCCCGCAGGATGCTCGCCTCCGGCCGCCTGCTCACGGTCACCGGTCCCGGCGGGGCCGGCAAGACCCGGCTCGCCGTCGCCGTCGCCGCGGCGGCCGCCGGTGACCGGGCGCGGTTCGTCGAACTGGCCGACCTGCGGACCGCGGACCCCGACCGCGTGGCCGAGCATGTGGCTGCGGCACTCGGCCTGCGCGACGACGCCGCCGACCGGCCCGCGGCAATGCCGCGACGCGACCCGGCCGAACGGCTCGCCGAAGTCCTGCGCGGGCGGGACGCGCTCCTGGTCCTCGACAACTGCGAGCACCTGGTCGAGCCCGCCGCGGAGCTGACGCATCGGCTGCTGACCGCTGTTCCGGACCTCCGCGTCATCGTCACCAGCCGAGAGTCGCTCGCCGTTCCGGGTGAGACGCTGCTGCCGCTCGGCCCGCTCTCGCCGGACGCCGCAGCCGAGCTGTACGAGTCGCGCGCGCAGACCGCCCCGGGCCCCGCCGACGCGCCGTGGATACGCGCCGCCTGCGAACGCCTCGACGGGCTGCCGCTCGCGCTCGAACTGGCCGCCGCCCGCGTCCGCGCCCTCGGGTACCGCGGCGTCGCCGAACGGCTCGACGACCGGTTCTCCCTGCTCTCCAATGCCTCGCGCGGCCGTCCCGACCGGCAGCGGACCCTCCGGGCCGTCATCGACTGGAGCTGGGAGCAGCTCGACGACGACCAGCGCCGGACCCTCAGCGTCCTCGCCGTCCACCCCGGCGGCGCCGCGCCCGGCGTCCCCGACGCGGACCCCGACCTCGTCGAGCAGCTCGTGGCCCGTTCCATGGCCGTCGCCGAACCCGGACCGGACGGGACCATGCGCTACCGCCTCCTCGAGTCCATCGCCGCCTACGGTCGCGAACGACTCGCCGAAACCGGCGACGCCGCAGCGGTACTCGACCGGCGCGACGACCACTACGCCCGCCTGGTCGAGCAGGCCGACCTCCGCGGCCCCGCGCAGGAGCACTGGCTGCGCCGGCTCGACCAGGAGGAGCGCAACCTGCTCGCCGCCGCCGAACACCGCGCCGACCCGGGCCTGACCGTGCGCCTCTCGTGGTACTGGTACCTGCGGGGCAGGCACGGCGAAGCGCTGCGGCACCTCGCCGCCGTCCGCCATGACCCTGAGGCCGCCGCGTGGGAGCACGCTTTCGCCCTCCTGACCGGCACGCGGCCGCCCGTCGGCGACGCGAAGCCGGACCCGCAGGTCGGCCCGCGCGCCGACTGGTTCCTCGCCTCCGCCCACCTGCATTTGGGCGACCCCGACGCCGCCGGGCCCCTGCTCGGCCGCGCCCTCGACGAATGCCGCGCCACCGACGACGCATGGGGCGAGGCGGCCGTGCTGGCCTCCGGCGCCAAGCGGGCGATCTTCCAGGGGGACCTCTCCACGGCCGAACGGGCCGCGACCGGCAGCCTCCACCGCTTCACCGCCCTCGGCGACCGGTGGGGACGGCTCCAAGCCGGCGACATGCTCGCCTACCACGCCGAGATCACCGGGGACTACGAGCACGCCGCCCGGTTGCACCGCGACGGACTCCGTTCATGTGAAGCGCTCGGCATGTGGATCGAAGCCTCGTACCGGCTCTCCGGTCTCGGCCGGATCGCGCTGCTGACCGGCGACCTCGCGGAGTCCGAACGACTCCACGAACGCGGACGCGCGATGGCCGCTGAGCACGGGGCCGCGTTCGCAGAGGACTTCGCCCGCATGGGTCTCGCGCTCGCGGCTCGACGCCGCGGCGCCCTCGACACCGCCGAGTCGCTCCTGGAGGCATCACTGGATTGGGGGCGGCGCCTGCGGTCCGCGTCCGGGAAGCCCTTCTACGGAGTCGCCTTGACGCTCAGCGAACTCGGCTTCGTCGCCGAACTGCGCGGCGACGCCCGTCAGGCCCGGCTCCGGCACGGTGAGGCGCTGGACGCCGCTGAAGCGCTAGGCGACCCGCGCGCGATCGCACTGGCCGAGGAAGGGCTGGCCGGTGCCGCCGCACTCGACGGGAACGGTGCCGAAGCCGAGCGGCTGCTGTCCGAGGCCGCCGCGTTGCGCGCGTCGCTCGGCGCGCCTCTGCCGCCCGCGGAGCGCGGCGACGTCGACCGGATCGAGGCGCGCCTGCGCGCGGCCGTGCGCTGACCGTCGGCGAATCATGCGCGCGGGCGGCGACAGTTGCCGACGTGAAAGCACTGATCTTCAACCCCGAGCTGACCATCGGCGACGTCCCCGAGCCCGAGCCCGGCCCCTCGCAAGCGCTGGTGCAGGTGCAGGCGGTCGCCCTCAACTTCGGTGAACTCGCCTACCGCCCCGAGGGGCTCGGCCCCGACCACGTGAGCGGATGGGACGCCGCCGGCATCGTGGTCCGGGCCGCAGCGGACGGCACCGGCCCCCTCGAAGGCACCCGGGTCGCCACCTTCGGCTGGAGCGGCGCATGGGCCGAGCGCCGCGTCGTCGACGTCGGCGACCTCGCGGTCGTGCCCGACCACGTCGACCTCGGCGCGGCCGCCGCCCTACCGGTCGCCGGGACCACCGCCCTCCAGGCGGTGCGCCGCCTCGGCCCCATCAGGGGCCGCCGGGTCCTGGTGACCGGCGCGTCCGGCGGCGTCGGCCGCTTCGCCGTGCAGCTGGCCGCCCGAGCAGGCGCGCACGTCATCGCTTCCGTCGGCAGTCCTGAACGCGGTGCGGGGCTGGCGGCAGCGGGCGCGGCCGAGATCGTCCTCGGCCCCGAACGGCTGCGCGACAGGGTCTACGGCGTTCTCGACAACGTCGGAGGATCGCAACTGGCCGAGGCGTTCCTGAGGCTCGAGGACGACGGCGTGGTCCAGGCGATCGGAAAGGCCTCCCGTGAACCCACGGTGATCGACTTCGAGCTCGCCCGGGTGCGGTCGGCACGCGGACGCATCGAGAACTTCAACATCAGCGTCCCGCTCGGCGACGACCTCGACCACCTCGTGTCGCTGCTGGCAGCGGGGAAGCTCGACCCGCAGATCGGCTGGCGCGGCCCGTGGGACCGGGCGACGGAGGCCGCGCGTGCGCTCCTGAACCGCCGCGTCGCGGGCAAAGCGGTCATCGACCTCCCTTCTTCGAACTCCTCGAACGCGGGCGGCGAAGACGGTCCGGTCGGTTCATGAGCGACGTCTCGACCGACTGCCGTTCGCGGACGGCCGGAAGTGAAAGGGCTTACCGTTGGCGCGTGACAACGCGAACAAGGAAGGCTCTGAAAGGATGAGCGTCAGACTCACCACTGAGCGGTTGACGCTGCGCCCCCTCGTCGCCGCAGACGCCGAAACGCTCGACGCGATCAATGCCGATCCCGAGATCATGCGGTACATCGGAGACGGTCGGCCGAAGACGACGGAAGCGACCAGGGCCATCGCGGAGAAGGTGGAGGCGGTCTGGGCCGAGCGCGGCTGGGGCACCTTCGCCGTCGTCGAGAACGAGAGCGGGACGCTCGTGGGCATCGGTGTCATGGCGACCCCGTCGTTCCTGCCCGAGATCCTGCCGGCCACCGAGGTCGGCTGGCGTATCAAGCGCGACCGGTGGGGTCGCGGCTACGCGCCTGAGGCGGCGCGGGCCGTGGTGGGGTTCGCGTTCGACGAACTCGGACTCGACCGCGTGGTCTCGTGCATCCATGTGGACAACACCGCCTCGATCCGCGTCGCGGAGAAACTCGGCATGACCCTCGAACGCGAGACCATCGTCCCGGGTCTCGAGGTCTCCTGCCGCGTCTACGAACTCAAGGCGTGACAAGAGCTGGGAGCACTCC
>NZ_JAJFAX010000018.1 GCF_019710475.1 Glycomyces sp. TRM65418
TCACGGTCGTCATCGCCATGAAGACCAGGATCGTGCCGCCGATCGCCGCCTCCTGGAACTCGTTGCCGAACAGGCGGCCGACCCCGATCAGCATGACCGCCGCGCCGGTGCTGAACGCGACCCACCGTCCCGGCGGGGCGTCCCAGTGCCGCACGGCGAAGAGCATGAGGAGCCCCAGCGCCAGCAGTTCGGCGGTGCCCACCCCGCGCACGCCCTGGTCGTAGACGAAGTCGAGCCCGGTCGCCGCGAGCGACGCGATCGAGGCGGCCCCGATCCAGCGCTTGCGCCCGGGCCGGTACCAGCAGTACACGGCGATCACGAACAGCGAGACGCCGCATTCGAGCCACGACACCCACGAGTGCATCGGCGGCGGGGCGTCCGTCCCATGCGAGACCATCTCGGTCACCAGGAGCAGCAGGAGCCCGGTGACGATGCCGATCTGCAGCAGCCGCATCGAGACTCGATTGATCCGGGCGCTCCAAGGCGGCGTGGTGCTCATGCCACGACGGTAGTCGCAGTTCAGGGGGCCCTCGGCCGAAAGACGGAGCCCCCGGACGCGATACCGGCCGCCGAGCCGAAGCGGCGGGGCCCTGCCGCGGCGAAGCTGGTGGCATGAACGGATTCCTGGAGATCAGCACCATCGTGGCCCTGGTGCTCACGGCCGCGTTCCTCGCGGCCGGCACCGCCCTGCCCTTCCTCTCGCACGAACGGAGGGACCGCCGATGAGGCCGCCCATGCTCACCGCCCGCTCCCTCACCAAGCACTTCGGCGCCGCCCCGGCACTGGACGGCGTCGACTTCGGCGTCGGCCCCGGCGAGTCGGTCGCCGTGACCGGCCCCAGCGGCTCGGGCAAGTCGACCCTGCTGCACTGCCTGGCCGGGATCATGCGGCCCGACGCGGGAGAGGTGCGTCTGTTCGACGAGCGCATCGACACCCTCTCGGAGCGCCGCCGCAGCCACCTGCGGCGCACCCGCTTCGCGTTCCTGTTCCAGTTCGGGCAGCTCCTGCCCGAACTGCCCGCGGAGGAGAACGTGGCGCTGCCGTTGATGCTCGGCGGCAAGGCCCGCCGGGCCGCGCTCGAACCGGCGCGCGCCGAACTGCGGCGGCTCGGCCTGGAAGGCAAGGAGGACCGCCGGCCGGGCGAGCTGTCCGGCGGCGAGGCCCAGCGGGTCGCGCTCGCCCGGGCGCTCGTGGTCCGGCCCGCCGTGGTCTTCGCCGACGAGCCGACCGGCGCGCTCGACCAGGCCACCGGCGACCAGGTGATGGGCGTCCTGCTCGACACGGTCGCCGGACTCGACGCCGCGCTCGTGGTCGTCACGCACGACCCGCGGATCGCCGCGCGGTGCACGAGGACGATCGAGATCCGCGACGGCCGCCTCAGCGGCACGCCGCGGCCCGGCGGCGAGCGGACCGAATCCGACGGCTTCGCGGAAGCCGGACGACCGGCCGACGCGCCCGGCGCGGGCCTGCCGAAACGGCAGCCGGCCCCGGGAGCCGCGCCGCACTCCGGCGCGGGGCCGTACGGGCACGAGTCGGTCGCTGAGGTGTGGCGATGACCGAGCTGGCCTGGCGGTTGACCCGCCTCGGCGGGCGCAGTGCCCTGCTGAGCACCGGCCTGACCGCCCTCGCGGTCGCCGTGGCGACGCTGCTGCTCCAGTTCGCGGTGGCCGGGAACTTCGCGTTCGACGAGCGCGGCGACCGCACCGCCTGGCGCGAGCCGCCCGCCGCGACGGGGACCGCCACGGCGGTCATCGCCACGGCCGCCGACTACTACGGCGGCGACGCGGTCACCCGCGTCGACCTCGCGGCGCTGGCCGACGACGCCCCGGCCCCGCCCGGCATGGACGCGTTCCCCGCGCCCGGCGAGGTCTGGCTCTCACCGGCGGCGGCCGACCTGCTCGAAGGCGTCCCCGCATCGGACTTCCTCGCCCGTTACGGGGACGCGGCGGTCGCCGGGGAGCTCGGCCCGGAGGCGCTCGCGCACCCGAACGAGCTCGTGGCCGTCGTCGGCCGCGACGCCGGCGACCCCGCGTTGCGCGCCGAGCGGTTCAGCGCCGATGGCGTCTCTCCGCGGGAGATCGACGGTTTCACCGGGGGCCGGGCCGACGAGGTCTACGGCTTCTACATGATCCTCATGGTCCTGGCCGCGATCCTCATGGCCGTGCCCGCCGCCGTCTTCGGCGCGGCCGCGGCCCGGCTCACCGTGTCCCGGCGGGACGAGCGGCTCGCGACGCTGCGCCTCATCGGCGCGACACCGGGCCAGGTCATGCGCTTGACGCTGATCGAGACGGTCCTGGCGGCGACCGCCGGAGCCGTGGCCGGGACGCTCGCGTGGATGGCGGTGACGCCGCTGGTGGCGCTCATCCCGATCGACGGCGGCCGCTGGTACGTCGCCGACCTGTGGGCCGGGGCCCCGTGGATGCTCGCCGTGGCGGCCGCGGTGCCGGCGCTGGTGGCCGTGTCCGCGCTGATCGGCCTCCGCAGCGTCGTGATCAGCCCGCTGGGAGTGGCGCGGCGCGTGAAACCGAAGGGGCTCAAGGCGATCCGCGTGGTCGTGTTCGCGGTCCTCGCGGCGGCGTTCATGATCACCACGAACCTGGTGAACGGCGACATGATCGTCGTGGCGGTCCTCATCGGACTGTTCGCGGGGACGCTCGCGGCCGTGAACCTCGTCGGCCCGTGGATCGTGCAGCGGCTCGGCCGGATCCTGGCGCGGACCGCGCGGGGCCCGGCCCGGCTGCTGGCGGCCCGGCGCCTCGCCGACGACCCGAAGGCCGCGTGGCGCGCCGTCGCCGGAGTGGCCATCGCGGGCTTCGTGGCCGGTTCGGTCGCCATGTTCCCGATGCTGCAGACCGACACGGCCGTGCAGGGCGCCGAGACGCTCGCCGCCTCGGTTCCCGCGGACGAGGCCGAGACGGTCGCGGCGGACCTGCGCGACGCCCTCGGCGACCGCGCCGAGGTCGCCGTCGTCGACGACGGCTTCCTGGCCCCCGGCGACGGCGCGGCCGTGATCGAGGCGACCACCACGGGCGCGCGGCTCGAAGCGGTGCGCAGCACCATGACCGCCCTCCTGCCGGGCGACCCGCCCCGACGCGAGATCGAGGAGAGCATCGTGTCGAACCGGCTCATCGGCTCGGTGCGCACCGGCGTGACCGTGGTCCTCGCGGTGGTCTTCCTCACCGCGGCCGTCTCGGCGGCGATCAGCGCGATCGGCTCGGTCCTCGACCGGCGCCAGGCCTACCGGCTCCTGCACCTCGCCGGGACCGAGCAGCGGGTCCTCGACCGGGCCCGCCGCCAGGAGACCCTGCTGCCGCTGAGCGTCATCGGCGGCGCGTCGATCCTCACCGGGATGATCCTGACCTCGCCGGTCATCGGCGGCATGGGCTTCGACGTGAGCGGCGTGCTCATCATCGGCGCCACCGTGGCCGCGGGCGTCGCCGCCGTGGTCGCCGCCGGGGCCCTGTCGCGGCCGCTGCTGCGGTCGGTCATGCGCGACGTCAGCCCCCGGCCGGACTGAGGCCGGGACCGAGGCCCGGGCCGGGACCGCCGCGGTGTGGCGGTCCCGGCCCGTGTCCCGTCCCACTGGAGCCGCCTGGTTTCCGGGTGTGATAGTTAGGGAAACCTAACTCTCGTGACGAGACTGCCGGACGGCTCGCAGGCGATGCCGGCAGCACCGCGGGCCATGGACGTGAGGAGCCCGAAGTGGCTGAAGGCCGAGGACGCAGGACCCCCAGGATCACCACCGCCGAAGTGGTGCGGACCGAGCGGGTCACGCCGCACCTGATCCGGGTGGTGCTCGGCGGCGAGGGCCTGGACGGGTTCGACTGCGGCGACTGCACCGACCACTACCTGAAGCTCCAGTTCCCCGTCGAGGGCGTGGCGTACCCCGAGCCGTTCGACCTGGCCCGCATCCGCGAGGAGCTCCCCCGCGAGCAGTGGCCGGTCACCCGCACCTACACCGTGCGGCGCTGGGACAAAGCGGCCCGTGAGCTGTGGATCGACTTCGTGTACCACGGCGACGAGGGCGTCGCGGGGCCCTGGGCCGCGAAGGTCCGCCCCGGCACGCTCGTCCGTTTCGCCGGGCCGGGCGGCGCGTACGCCCCGTCCGCCGATGCCGACTGGCACCTGCTCGCCGGCGACGAGAGCGCCCTCCCGGCGATTGCGGCGTCCGTCGAGCGCCTCGCCCCCGGAGCGCGCGCCCACGTCTTCCTCGAGGTCGAAGGGCCCGAAGAGGAGCAGCAGCTCAAGTCCGTCGGCGACGTCACGGTGACATGGCTGCACCGCGACGGCGCGCGCGTGGGCGAACGGCTCTGCGCGGCCGTGCGCGCCTTCGCGTTCCCGCCGGGGGACGTCCAGGCGTTCGTGCACGGCGAAGCCGGGTTCGTCCGGGACCTGCGCCGCCTCCTCCGCTTCGAGCGCGGGATCCCGCGCGAGCGCCTGTCCGTCTCCGGCTACTGGCGCCAGGGGCTCAACGAGGACGGCTGGCAGTCCACGAAGGCCGAATGGCGCAAGGTCGACGAGGAGGACGAGGCCCGGGCCGGAACCCGCTGAACGCAGGCCGTCGCCCGGTCAGTCGGTGGTGACCCCGCCCGAGGTCTCGTCGGTCGTGCCCGTCGTGGTCCCGGCGTTGCCGGTCTGCTTGACCCACTCGGGGTACTGGGCGATCCACTGGTCCATGGTGTCGTCCTGCAGGGCGCTCCACAGCGCGTCGGCCGCGATCTGCTGCTCGCCCTCGTGGATGACCTCCGACTCGCCCACGTCGAGCACCTCCGTCGACGCCGGGACCCGGATCGACGTGATGTCCTCGGGGTCGAGGTCGCGCAGGTTCATGGCGAGGTCGACCATGGTCAGGCCCTCCGGCAGGTCCATGGTGAGCTTGCCCTCCAGGCCTTCGAGCACGTCGGTCAGCAGCCCGACGTCCTTGTGGACCCCGTCGGCCTTCAGCTCCTTGATGAGCGACTTGATCGCCTGCTGCTGCATCGCCTGGCGCCCGTAGTCGCCGCCGAGGCCGTTCTCCCAGTCCTCGGGGTCGTCCCAACCGTAGCGTTGGCGGATGAGGTCGAGGGCGTCCTCCTTGCCGTAGTAGGCGCAGCCCTCGGGGTAGGTCTTCTTCTCGCCGTGGATCGAGGTGATCTCGTGCCACGGGCACAGCTCGATCTCGCCGACCAGGTCCACCAGGTCCATGAAGCCGTTGAAGTCGACCGTGGCGGCCATGTGGAACTCGACGCCGGTGAGGTTGTCGATGGTGCTGACCACGTTCGGGAGGGTCACGCCCGTCCAGTCGTCGCTGATCGAGGCGGCGTGGTTGAGCTTCTGCATGCACGGGCTGTTGTAGTCGGGGCCGCAGTCGGGGATCTCGACGTACAGGTCGCGGGGCAGCGACACCATCGACACCTCGGACAGGCCCTCGTTGACGTGCACCATGATCATGGTGTCCGAACGGGTCGAACCGCCCTGCTTGTCGACGCCGAGGACGAGGATGTTCAGGGGGCCCTCGATGTTCTCCACGTCCATCTCGGCCCGGTTGTCGAGGATGTCCTCCTCCGCCACCGCGCTGTTGGCGGTGTTCAGGCCGATCTGGGTCACCGCCGCGGCACCGCCGGCGACGACCATGGTCAGTCCGCCCGCGTACAGCATCGTGTGCGCCCACCAGGGGGCGCCGCTCTTGCCAGCCATGCAACTCCAATGGTCAGGTCAGCAGTATCCACTACACATAACGCTTCGGTAAAGGCGCGGGGTTGCATGGGGCGGCGGCGCCACAGCCGACGGGTCAGTTCGCGGTCTCCTCGTCGGCGGCGTCCTCACCGGCCGACTCGCCCGCCGAGCCGCCGTCGGTCGGCGCCGGGACCGAGCAGTCGGGCTTCGAGTCGCCGCTGAGCCACTCCGGGTTCGCGCAGGCCCACTCGTCGATCGTATCGTTCTGGATGGCCTCCCACAGCGCGTCGGCCGCGACCTCCTCCTCGGTGCCCTCGTGGATGACCACGTACGAGGTCCCGTTCACGTTCCCCTCCGAGGACGGCGTGCCGATCGAGATGATCTCATTGGGGTCGACGTCGCGCATCTGCGTGATCATGTCGATGAGGTTGTAGCCGCCCACGTCCAGCGTCAGCGCGTCGCCGAAGCTGTTGAGCAGGTTCACGGCCTTGGTCGGGTCGGTCGCGTACCCCTGCTCCTTGGCCCGCTCCAGGATCTTCTTGATCGCCTGCTGCTGCATCTTCTGGCGGCCGAAGTCGCCCCAGGTGCCGTTCGCGTAGTCCTCCTCGGAGTCCCAGCCGTAGCGCTGGCGCACCAGGTCGAGGGCATCCTCCTTGTTGTACTCCGCGCAGCCCTCGGGGAACGTCTTGTCGGTGTGGATCGAGGTGATCTCGTGCCACGGGCACAGCTCGATGGTGCCCAGCTCCTCGACCATGTCGAGGAAGCCCTCGAAGTTCGCGATCGCGGCGCCGTCGAACTGGACCCCGGTGAGGTGGGTGACCGTCTCGGCCGTGTTCCGGAAGGACTCGTTCCAGTCCTCGGAGTAGGCGAACGCCTCGGTGAGCTTCGTCTCCGAGGCCGGCGTGCCGGAGGGGATCTCCACGAGCAGGTCCCGCGGCAGCGAGATCATGCTGACCTGCGTGAGGTCCTCGTTGACGTGGACGATGATGTTGGCGTCGGTGCGGGCCTCGCCGCCCGCGCCCACCCGCTCGTCGGTGCCGAGGACCAGGAAGTTCAGCGGCCCCTCGATCTCCTCGGCGGACTCCACGCGCTGGTCGCCGAGCAGGTCCGCCTGGTTGACCGAGTCGTTGAGCAGGTTCACGCTCACCTGGGCGGCGATCGCGGTGCCCCCCGAGATCACCATGACCAGCGAACCGCTGATCACCATGGCCTTCGCCCACCAAGGCGAGGACGCTTTGGCGGCGTGCTTCATCGGAGACATTGCCTCTCCCGGAACGGTGTGTGGGGTGCGGCGGCCCGACCGGGGAGGGCCGGCCGCTTCTGCGGGGAACACGCGCGGTGCACCAGGGGGGTTGCGCTGAGAAGACCATAGAGCATGTCCATCGCGTCAACGATTCGTCTACCACTCGGTCGCCCGCGAGGGCGGGAAACGGATAAAAGACTGAAATACAGTATGACGCCTGACGCCGCCAGCGCGAAGGCCGTCGCCAGAATCAGCCGGCCCGCGCTCCAGGGCCGCTCGCCGACCACCCGGCCCGACTCCCCGTGCACCGCCACCATCCGCCGCCGACCCCGATGCGCGTACGACACCAGCCACACCGGCAGCAGCACCAGCCGGTACGCCAGATCCGAGTACGCGGTCTCGATGGCCGCCACGTACTGCTCGTCCCCGCCCACGCGCTCGCGCACGTCCCGCTCGATCGCCGCGGCCATCCGGTCCTTCGCCAGTTCCAGACCCGCCTCCGGCTCCAGGTCGTAGCGCTGCACCCAGTGCCCTTCCACCAGCTCGGGCGTGAACGGGACCGCGTCGCCGAGCGTCCAGTCCCGCATCAGCGCCGCCAGGGCCCGCCCCTCCAGCCGCACCGTCGCCGCGACGGCCACGTCCGCGAAGTCGCGCGTCACCGTTCCGGCGGCCGGACGCCAGCGCGTGGCGCGGACCCGGTTGCCGCCGGCCTTCGCCCAGTGTCGGTCGCCGCGGGCGGCCCGGTAGCGCGAGCGCGTGCGCGCCTGCCACACCCAGTACGGCAGGAACGCACCCCGGAACGACGCCGACTCGTCGATCCGCCGGAACGCCTTCGGCGTGAACCGACGCCGCTGCGCCCACTCGCGCAGGAGCAGCCGTGCCGTCGCCCGCTCGACCCGGAACGGCACGAGCGCGTCGGGTGCGGTGAGCCGCTCGGCGGTGTCGTCGGCGTACCGCAGCGTCGCCTTGGGCGCCAGCGCGGCCCAGTCCGGGTCCACCAGCCGCCTGGAGGCCGGGCGGCCGTGCTGCTCGGTCCCGCAGGCGCCGCACGCGGCCACGGTCGTCGCGGACGGCCCGGGGGCCGCCGTGGCCGTCGGCATCGGTTCGCCGCAGGCGGTGCACGCCTGGGCGCCGGAGGGGCGCGGGCGGTACGGACGCGCAGGGAGCAAAGCCCACCATCCTTCCTTTTCGGGCACTGCCGTCACTTTATGCGCCGGGGAAGCGCGGTGGAGCAGAACGGTTCGGGCCCATGCCCATTCGAGTTCGCAAGGAGTGGCGTGACGCGACGCGCGCCACTGGATATATCGGCTTCGCGGTGGCAGGATAGAGCGCGTGACGCCACGGAGGGGGATCACGTCTGCGCGTGATTATGCCGATCAGTATCGGCGTCTGCGCGCCCTCATGCGATCGGGCCAGGTCAGCGAGGCCGTCGGCGAGGCCACCTGGATCGTCTACAACTCCGACACCGTCCAGCAGCGGGCCCAGGCGTGGCTGTTCATCCTCCAGGGCCAGATCTCGCAGCGCTCGACCGACAAGATCCCCGGCACGATCGACCAGGCCGGCGCGGCCGTCGCGCGCTGCCAGGACCCCCGCCTCACCGGCAAGTACCACGCGCTCGCGGCCTGGTACTACCACCACTACATCAAGGCGCTCGGTTTGACCGCCGAGCAGCTCGTGCTCTCCCGCCGGGCGCTCCAGGCCATGACCGAGGAGAGCCAGGCCGCCGTCGACGCCTGGTACGACCTCGCGGTGATCCTCTCCAACTGCGGTTACCAGCAGCAGGCGTCCCAGGCCCTCGACGAGTGCCACACCCTCGCGGAGGGCACCGGCGTCGGGCGGTCCTCAGTGGAGGGTGTCGAGGTCCGGGTGCGGGACGCGCTCCTGCGCTACTACACCGGCGACTCCCGGGCCTGCAACTACCTGCTGCTCAAGGAGCTGCGCCGCGTCAAGCCGAGCCTGCACGAGCTCGACACGCGCGAGCTCGAATGGATCCACTACGCCCTCGCCCGCGTGAGCCTGCTCGGCATCGGCGAGCAGTGGACCGTCGAGCACCTGCTGCCGGAGGAGACCTCATCGGTCGAGGCGATGGACCTGCGCACGCTCGCGCAGGCCTCGCGGCTCATCGCGCAGGCGCGGGGCCTGGAGGCCCTGGAGGTGCTGGAGGCCCGCGAGATCGGCGACGAGACGCTCGGGGTCATGGAGCCCCAGCACCTCCGGTCCCTCGCGCTCGTGGCGAAGGGCGACCACGCGGCCTCGATCCTGGCCGCGCACGCGACGACGTACGCGCTCTACAAGCAGATCAACGAGTTCCACACGATCTACCTCGACTCGGCGGGCGCGCTGGTGGACCGCGACCAGCTGCGGCGCGCCGTGGCCGGCTGGGCGGACCGGGCGAACACCGACGACCTGACCGGCCTGCCGAACCGGCGCCGCCTCGACGAGTTCCTCTCCGACGTCGACGGGGAGGGCATGATCGCGGTGCTCGACCTCGACGGGTTCAAGGCGGTCAACGACACCCACGGGCACCAGGCGGGGGACGCGATCCTGCAGCGGGTCGCGGCGCTGCTGTCGAGCGTGGTGCGCACGGGCGACCTGCTCGCGCGCACGGGCGGCGACGAGTTCATCCTGGTGCTGCCGGGCGCGACGGAGTACGACGCGGACGCGGTGTCGCAGCGGATCCGGTCGGCGGTGTCGAGCGAGAACTGGGAGTACTCGGTGCCGGGCACGCCCGTGGACGTCTCGATCGGGTGGGCGCGTCTGATGCCCGGCGGCAACCCTTCGCAGACGCTCTGGGCTGCCGACCAGGCGATGTACCAGATGAAGCGGTCCCGGAAGTCCTTCTTACGCCTCCGGTTCGAGCTCGGCGGACGTGGCGTGGCGGTAGGACCCGGCCCACTCGCGTTCGGGGCGGCGTCCGAGGTTGCCGCCGACGACGGCGGCGATGAGGGCCGCGATGAAGCCCGGCAGCAGCGAGTACACGCCGCCGGGGGATCCGAGGGCCTCCCACGTGATGACGGTGGCGGCGCCGACGAGCATCCCGGCGAGCGCGCCGACCCAGGTCATCCGCGTCCAGTACAGCGACAGCAGGATGATCGGGCCGAAGGCCGCGCCGAATCCGGCCCACGCGTAGGCGACGATGTCGAGGACGGTGCCGCCCTGCAGGGCCAGGAAGTAGGCGATGACGGCGACCGCGACGACCGCGGCGCGGCCGATCCACACGAGGTGCGCCTCGGGGGCCGCGCGCTTGAGGTGGCGGCGGTAGAAGTCCTCGGTGAACGCGGTCGAGGCGACCAGGAGCTGCGAGTCGGCGGTGGACATGATCGCGGCGAGGACGGCCGCGAGGATGAGGCCGGCGACCCACGGGTTGAACAGGTCCTGGGCGAGCGTCAGGAAGACCGTCTCCGGGTTCTCCAGCGGCTCGGGCAGGTACGCGATGCCGGCCAGGCCGATGACGACCGCGGCGAGCAGGGTGACGAGCACCCAGCTCACGCCGATGCGGCGGGCGGCGGGGATGTCGGCCGCGGAGCGGATGCCCATGAAGCGGGCGAGGATGTGCGGCTGGCCGAAGTAGCCCAGGCCCCATGCGAGCAGGCCCGCGATGGCGACGAAGGTCATGGGCGCGCCGTCGGACCAGGCGCCGTCGGTGAAGCTCGCGGTGTCGGTCCAGCGCAGCAGGCTCGGTTCGGCGGCGGAGACGCCGTCGAACAGCGGGGTGAAGCCGCCGAGCGAGGCGATCACGACGATCGGGACGACGACGAGGGCGAGGAACATGAGCAGGCCTTGGACGAGGTCGGTGAAGGACACCGCCAGGAAGCCGCCGAGGAAGGTGTAGATGACGATGACGATCGTGGCGACGGTGATCGCCAGGGTCGCGTCGACGCCGAAGATGGTCTCGAACAGCAGGCCGCCGCCGACGAGGCCGGAGGCGACGTAGAGGGTGAAGAACACGAAGATGACCAGCGCGGAGACGGTCCGCAGGAGGTTCGTGCGGTCCTCGAAGCGCGATTCGAGGTAGGCCGAGAGGCTGATCGAGTTGTGGGCGCGCTCGGTGTAGGTGCGCAGGCGCGGGGCGACGAACCGCCAGTTGAGGTAGGTGCCGACGGCGAGGCCGATGGCGATCCAGGCCTGGCCGACGCCGGCGGCGTAGACCGCGCCGGGCAGTCCGAGGAGCAGCCAGCCGGACATGTCGGAGGCCTGGGCCGAGAGGGCGGCGGTGGGCGCGTTCAGGGAGCGGCCGCCGAGGGCGAAGTCGGAGAGGGTCTTGGTGCGGCGGTACACCCAGACGCCGATGAGGACCATGAAGATGAGATAGGCGATGAAGGTCGCGACGATCGGACCTGAGAGCTCGACCATTGGATTACCTCGCAATCGAAGGTATTCGGGCAATGGCGCTGATCATACAGTGACTTGCATCCCAGTAGAACCTCTGTTTATGTCCCTCTCGCGCGCGAAGTTCAATAGATCGCTCTCAATGCCCGTCTGGGGGTTCTCAGGCTCAGTGTATGAGCGTCCCCGCCGCGAACGGGACGCTATGGCGATCGCCGACCCGAACGGCGACGCGGAGGCCGCCCGCCGCCGCGCGCGTCGAGGCGTCCGCGGGCCGTCGTCGCCGTGCGCACCGTCCCGGCCGCCGGTGCTGCCGGGTGCGGACGTCGTCGGCCGTGGGGCTCGCGGTCGAGACCGACCGGGTCGCAGGTGTCGCTCGCCCTCAGGGCCGGGTGCCGGTCGCTTTCACTCGCACGGCGGGTAGATCGCGTCGAGATCGACCCCGGCCACGGCTCCCGCGAAGCCCTCTTCCTCGTAGCGGGCGCACGCCGCGGCGACGTTCGCCTCCCGGGAGGCGTAGTCGACCGCGAGCACGAGCTTCCCGGCGTCGCGGATCGCGCGGGTGTCGTCGAGGTTCTCGGCGCACCAGTCCTCGGCGCACGGCACGTCGGTGGCGAGGAAGAACAGCTCCTCGACGCCGATCCCGTCGATGGCGTCGAGGTAGCCGGGGAACTCGCGCAGCTCGGGGGAGTTCTGGACGAGGATCTGCAGGTCCTCGCCCGCGTAGGCGTCGGCGGCGATCACGAGGTCGGCCATCTTCCGCGCGAGCGATTCGCGGGTCTCGCCGGGGACGAGCGAGAGGTCGATCTCCTCGTAGGCGTTCGGCACGTCGAGGTACACGCCGTCGAACCCGGCGGCCGCGGCCCGGTCGAGGCGCGGCTCCATGACCAGGTCCCACCAGCGGGGGTCCCAGTACCGCGCGAAGTACTCGTCGGGCCAGTCGCCCCAGTGGTTGAGGACCAGGCCGGTCTCGGCGACCGCCGGGTACTCGGGCCGGTACGTCTCGATCGAGCCCATCGTGAAGTAGGCGTAGACGGCCTTGCCGGAGTCCTGGAGTCCGGCGATCTCGTCGGCGGTGAAGTAGCCTTCGCCGCCGTCGCGCGCGAGGTCGATGACGGCCGCTTCGTGCGGGGCCGCGGTGAGCGCGTCGAGCCGGTCGTCCTCGTAGCCGCTGAGCTGGTAGATCCAGTTCGCCGGCGCGGCGGCGGCCTGGGCGGTCGCGTCACTCGAAGGCGCGCCGCCCGGCTCGGCTCCGGCTTCGACGGTGCAGCCGGCGAACAGGAGCGGAACCGCGAGCAGCGCCGCGCGAAGACGTTTCATGCGGTGAAGCTTAGGGGCGAGGCGCCGGCCGCGAGCGCGTGCGCGGACGTGCCGCGGACCCGGCGCCGCTCAGAAGCCGTCGCCGATCGCCTCGGCCACCGCTTCCACCGCGAGGGCCCGCACCACGTCGACCGAGGCCTCGGTCCGGCCGGTCGCCGCCACCACGAAGGCGTCGCCGTCCATCCTCGTGTGCACCGGGCTGATCGCCTTCGCCAGGCCGTCGTGCGCGCCCTGGGCGACCAGCGCGCACTCGACCTTGTCGAGCCGCGCGTTCGTGACCACGACCCCGATCGTCGTGTTCCGCCCGAACGAGTCCGACGCGAACCCCTCCGGCCGCAGCAGCTCCCGGTCCAGCGGGCCCGGCTCACCGAAGGCGTTCACCGCCGCGAGCGCGCGCACCTGCACCGGTCCCGCCGCCACCGTGGCCGTCCGCAGCCCCGACGGGAGCGTCACCCCGCGCCACTGCCCCACGGTCGCGCCCCGGCCCGCGCCGATCGGCCCGTCCAGCGCCGGCTCGAACGGGGCCATCGCCGCGTCGCACGCCTCGTATCCCT
Organism: Glycomyces sp. TRM65418; assembly: GCF_019710475.1. Lineage (GTDB taxonomy): Bacteria > Actinomycetota > Actinomycetes > Mycobacteriales > Micromonosporaceae > Glycomyces. The sequence goes on from NZ_JAJFAX010000018.1 coordinate 13,099, forward strand.
GCGCCGCCCCGGGGACCGAGCCCGTGCCGTCGAGGTCGAAGAGCCCGAGCGTCGGCACGATCGGCACCACCCCGCCCGGCGTCGACACGCCGCGGTCGCGCTCGGCCAGCCACTGCATGACGCCGTCCGCGGCGGCCAGCCCGAAGGCCGAGCCGCCCGTCAGCAGCACCGCGTCGATGCCGGTGTTCGCGCGCATCGGGTCGAGCAGCTCGATCTCGCGGCTGGCCGGGGCCCCGCCCCGCACCTCGCCGGACGCGATGGTGGCCTCCTCGAACAGCAGCACCGTGCAGCCGGTGTGCTCGCCGGTCCAGTGGCCGACGCGAACTCCCAAGTCCCGCATCCGGACAGACTACCGCCACTTGCCCGCCGCATGCCCCTTCGATTCGATAACCGAACGGTAACTCAGCTCTTTGTGGACAGTGTCGTGCGATACATGTGACCCAGGCGAAATCCCTGGATTTCCTGGGCGGAAGGGTCATACCATTGATCTCGAAGCCGAGGGAACACGAGCGGGACGGTAAACCCGCAACCGCTCTCAGACCCCGGCCGCCCGAAGCGGTCCACGACGATCGCGACGGATCCCCGCCGTCGACAATGGCGTCATCGACGAGCGGTTCCCCCTTCAGATCCACAATCCGGCACACCCTGCCGGGAAGGAATCATCATGTACGAATTCGTGGGTGCATACATTGCAGTCGACGCCGCCAACACCGTTGCCACCTCGGCTCTGCCGAACGCGCCGGTCGTTGACGATGGTCGGGCCGACAAGCCGTACGTCTTCGGCGTCACCCGTCCCGAGAAGGTCCGTCTCACCACCGCCGGCGCCCTGCGCCGCGTGGCCGACCGGGTCGAGGGCCGCGTCCTCGCCGGTCTCGCCCGCTAGGGATAGAGGCGAGCGCGCTCACAAGGCGCCGAACCGCAAGACTGCACAATTCGATCACCAGTACGCGACGCGCTGCGGCTCCTCGAGAGCCGGGCGCGTTTCGTTTTGCGAGAGGCGGGTCGGCCGAATGGTCGACCCGCCTCCTGCCTCCCGGAACCGGAACGCGAACGGGCCCCGGCCGACGGCCGGGGCCCGTTCTTCGGGTGTTCGAGGTGGTGGATCTCCTCGTGGGTGAGGCCGGTTCGCCTACCCGGCGGTGGTCGTCCTGCGCTTGCGGGCCGTGAGGACGAGCAGCACCGCACCGGCGACCAGGACCAGCGCCGCGACGCCGATGACCGTCGTCATCGAGGTGCCGGTCTTCGGCAGCTGGCCGGAGCCGTTGCCGGTGCCGTTGACGGTGATGTCGGCGAGGTTGTTCTTCGGGTTCGCGTCGGCGACACCGGGGTAGTCGTCGTACTGGATCGCGGCGACCTCCAGCGTGCCCTTGGCGTTCGACGTCGAGTCGGTGACCTTCACCGTGAACTCGAAGTCGAAGGACTCGTCGGCGTCGACGCCTTGGAAGAGGCAGATGAAGTCGGCCTTCGCCAGGTCGATCCCGGGGAACGAGTCGTCGACGGTCGGGTCGTCGGCTTCGAAGCAGAAGGCCTCATCGCCGTCGCTGTCGACCCTGACGAGCTCCAGGCCCTTCGGCAGCGACCCGATGATCCCGTAGGAGCCGGGCCCGTCGAAGAACCTCGAGGCGTGGGCCGGGCCGAGGTTCTTCACCGGCACGGTGATGGTGACCTCGGCGCCGTCGGCGCCCTTGGCGTTCGCGTCGGAGACGGCCAGGTCGAACGGGTTCGCGGCGGTGACGATGTCGATGAGCCCCTGGAACTCGTCATGGAACTCGACCGTGGGCTCGGCCAAGGGCTCCAGGCGGAGAAGGTTGTTTGAGTCCTCGTCCCAGAACACGCCGCCGAAATCGGATTCGAGTTCGTCGGCGCCGATGGTGTAGACCTCGTAGACGCAGTCGCAGACGTCGATCGGGCCGGGTGCGTTCTCGTGGACCGTGTAGTCGATGGGCGAGCCGAAGAAGAACGCGGTCCCCGGGAGGTCCTGGAAGTCGGTCACCACGCAGGTGACGTTGACGCCTTCGTTCTCGATGCAGTTGTCGTAGTCGGCGCCGGGCCAGGCCAGGCCGTGCGGCAGGTATTCGGGCGCCCAGGTGGTGGCGACCACGGCCGCCGCGTCCTCGGGGAGCGCCGAGTCCTGGAGGAACTGGGGCGTCACGGCCACGGTGGAGCCGGGCTCGACGCCGTCGTAGGCGACATTGCCGTGCAGGTACGGCCGTGCGTAGCCGTCGCCGCCGTCATCGGTGACGACTTCGATCGAGCCCTCGATCGTGTCCACGGTCTCGCCGTCGACGCCGATGGTGACGGTGTAATCGTGGACGCCTTCGGCCGCGTCGGGCGAGGCCGCGTAGCGGAAGGCGAACTCGACCGGGTTGCCGGCCTCTTGGGTGACGCAGTGGAACAGACCCGTCCCCGCGTGCACGCCGCAGCCGCCCCACTCCGGGGCGGTGGCGTACATCCGGATGCCCGTCGAGTCGAGGTCGAGGTCGAAGTCGGCCGTGACCTCATGGGCGCCTTCGGCGAAGTCCTCGCCGAACTCGATGGTGAGGCCGCCTTCGTGCTGCTGGTCGTCGGCGACGATCGTGTCGGCGAAGTCCACTTCGACCGTGACGGGGACGGGGGCCTGCGCGGCGGCGGGGAGCGCGAACGCGCCGACACTGAGGGCGGCAGTCCCCACAACCGCTAGCAAGCGCTTTCCTGTGTGCTGAAGGTATGGTGATGGCATGGGTGGTTTCCTCTGTGGATGGACCGCGACGCCGTGGTCAGGGACGATGCGGGTCAGAATGACTTGATATCAACTAGACGCCCGCGGTAGCCCTTCGGTTGCAACGGGTTTTCTAAATTCCTCAGAACGTGGTCGAGCGCACAGCGAAAGGGCGCCCGACCGCCTGGTCGGACGCCCTTTCCTCATCTGTCGCTTGGTGTTACGCCTTCCAGCCCGGGATCGGGAAGGCCCGCGTGTACTCGCGGATCTCCGCGGCCACGGTGTCCAGTTCGGTGTCCTTGCCGTCCTTCGCCGCGGCGACGGCCCGGTCGATCCAGCCCGCGATCGCGTCCATGTCGTCCTCGGTCATCCCGCGGGTGGTCACCGCCGCGGTGCCGATCCGCAGCCCCGACGGGTCGAACGGCTTGCGCCGGTCGAACGGCACCGTGTTGAAGTTCAGCTCGATGCCGGCCGCGTCCAGGGCCTTCGCCGCCGGCTTGCCGCCGATGTCCTTGCTGGTGAGGTCCACCAGGATCAGGTGGTTGTCGGTGCCGCCGCTCACCAGGTCGAAGCCGCGCGAGCTCAGGCCCGCGGCCAGCGCCTTCGCGTTCTTCACGATCTGCGCCGCGTAGCCCTTGAAGGAGTCGGTCGCCGCCTCCTTGAGCGCCACCGCGATCGCCGCGGTGGTGTGGTTGTGCGGGCCGCCCTGGAGGCCCGGGAAGACCGCCTTGTCGACGGCCTTCGCGTGCTCCTCGTTCGCGAGGATCATCGCGCCGCGCGGGCCGCGCAGGGTCTTGTGCGTGGTGGTGGTGACGACGTCGGCGTGCCCGACCGGCGTCGGGTGCGCCCCGCCCGCCACGAGCCCGGCGATGTGGGCGATGTCGGCCATGAGCACCGCGCCCACCTCGTCGGCGATCGCCTTGAAGCCCGCGAAGTCGACGGTGCGGGGGATCGCGGTCCCGCCGCAGATGATCATCTTCGGGCGCTCGCGCCTGGCGATCTCGGCGACCTCGTCGAGGTCGACGCGGCCGGTGTCGCGGCGGACCCCGTAGTGGGCCGCGTCGAACCACTTGCCGGTGGCCGAGACCTTCGAGCCGTGGGTCAGGTGCCCGCCCATCGGCAGCTCCATGCCCAGGACCTTGTCGCCCGGGGACAGGAACGCCATGTAGACGGCCAGGTTCGCGGGGGACCCGGAGTAGGGCTGGACGTTGGCGTGGTCGGCCCCGAAGAGGGCCTTCGCCCGGTCGATCGCCAGTCGCTCGACGACGTCGATGAGCTGCTGGCCTTCGTAGTAGCGCTTCCCGGCGTACCCCTCGGAGTACTTGTTCGTCAGGATCGACCCGGTGGCCTCCATGACCGCCTGGGACACGTAGTTCTCGGACGCGATGAGACGGATCTTCTCGGATTCGCGCCGACCCTCGGCCTCGATGGCCTTCTCGATCTCGGGGTCGACGGCCGCCAGTGACGCGGTGAGGGCCTCGTAGGCGTCGGACATGCAATGCTCCTCGCTGATCGGCATGATCTCGCACGGCGACCGGGCAGGTGGCCTTGATGCCCCGAGCATAGCCGGGGGAGTGCGACCAGGTCACGGGCGTTTCCCGAGTGTGAGACGGCCCGGGCCCGCCCGTCGTCACGCGATCGGCCGTTCGAGACTCCATTGCGTACACGCAGTACGGTGCGACGTATGTCACTTAAAATCGCCGCGAAGACGGCGGGAGCCGGCTTCGCGGTCGCGGCTCTCGCCGCCCTCGCCCAGCTCGGCCTGGCGTCGGGCTTCGACCTCCTCTCCTGGGTCGACGCCGCCCCCGGCGCCGAGTCCGTGCTCGAATACCGCGAGAACGCCAACGTCGCCTGGGTCGGCTGGTTCGCGGCCGTCTCCTGCGTGGTCGGCGGCCTCGCCTCCGGCGCGATCGGCTCCCGCGCCGCCGACCGGCTCGGCCCGGCCACCCGCGTCGCCGCGGTCGTCGCGAGCGCGCTCGGCGCGTTCCTCATCGGCCCGCTCGTGTCCCTCTCCGCCGAGCAGAGCGAGGTCTTCACCTCGTTCCCGACGAAGCCGCTCGTGGCCGCCGGCATCGGCGCGGCCGTCGGCTTCGCGCTGGCGCTCATCGGGCTCAGTTCCCGCTCGGTCGCGGTCAACGTGGGGGCCTCGGTGGTCCTGGTGTGGCTGCTCGCGATCCTCGCGGTGTTCCGGGACGTCGGCGACCCGGTCTCACCGGTGACCGAGCTCGCGGTGTGGGGCTCGTGGGCCGGGCCGGATTCGGCCCTGGGGCTCCGTGGCCTCTCGATCGCGATCCCGTTCATGATCGGCTCGGCCCTCATCGGCGTGGTCGTGGCCGTCCTGGCCCGGCGCGGCCCCATCTCCAGCTCGGGTTACCGGATCGCCGCGGCCTCCGGCATCGCCGGGCCGCTCATCGTCACCGTCGCGCACCTGGTCGCCGGGCCCGCCCGCGGCGACGGGGCCGAGACGATGGCGCTCATGTTCGTCGGCCCGTACGCGGCGATCGCCGGGCTCCTCGGCTCTCTCATCGTCTGCTCCCTCCCGAAGGCGGGCGGCCAGGTCGACGACGCCGCGGAGCCGAACGCGTGGACCGGCGAACCCGGCACCGCGGAGACGGGCCTGGTCGAGTCCGCCCCCGGCTGGACCGTGCCCGAACCCGTGTCCGCCTACGACACTGTGCCCGAAGGCGACACCAAGGACCTGCCCGCGGCGCCGGCCGTGCCCGAGCAGCCGAAGCGGACGACCCGGCGCGAGCGCCGCGCCGCCAAGCAGGACGAGCAGAAGCGCGCGGAGTGGGAGCCCCGGGAGGGCGACGACGACCCGAACCCCGACGTCGACTGGGTGCAGGAGCTCAAGGCCGTCGACATGGACGCGCCCCGCGAGTCCGAGCCCGCGCCGGAACCCGAGGCCGCGCCCAAGCCCGCCCGCCGCGCCAAGAAGGCCGCCGGCCGCACCCGCCGCAAGCTCGGCGGCGACGACCCGGCGCCCGAGTCCGACCCCGACGCCTGATCGACGACGAAGGCCGAGACCCGAGGTCTCGGCCTTCACGCGCGCCTATGCGACCTGCGGGCCGCTCACACCTCCCACTCGTGCACCGGCCTGCCGTCGGCCGAGCGGGCCGCGTAGTCGAGGACCATCGCCCGCAGCGCGTCCCGCCGCTCCAGCCGCTGCCGGTGCTCGGCCACCTGGACCCGCGCGACCTGCCAGGTCGCGCCGTTCACGCCCCGGCGGCACCGCGACTCGATCACCCCCAGGTAGCGCTCGGCGTCCCGGCCGCTGACCCCCATCGTCGCCAGCCCGTCGGCCGCGGCCGGCAGCAGATGCTCGAGCACCAGCTCGCGCGCCGGGACGAGCCCGACGCCCGGCCACTCCTGGTCGGCCTGGATGCCGTGCCGCGCCGCCGAGCGGAAGTTCGTCGCGGCCTGCACGAAGTCCATCCGCTCGCTGATCGGCACCGGCGCGTTCGCGAAGTGCACCACCAGTCCGTAGAACAGCGCCATGTTCGCGCAGATGTCCACCGCCGTCGGTCCCGCCGCGAGCACCCGGTTCTCCACCCGCACATGCGGGCGCCCCAGGTGGACGTCGTAGACCGGGCGGTTCCACCGGTAGACCGTCCCGTTGTGGTAGCGCAGCTCCTGCAAGGTCGGCACCCCGCCGTCGGCCATGACCTCGGCCGGGTCCTCCTCGTCACAAAGCGGTAAAAGCGGCGCGAAATGCCGGTAGTTCTCGTCGAACAGCTCCAGCACCCCCTCGATCCACCGGTCCCCGAACCAGGCCCGCGGCTTCGCCCCCTGCGCCCGCTGCTTCGCCCGCCGCGTGTCGGTGCCCTGCTCGAACAGGATCACCCGCGTCTCGGCCCACAGCTGCCGCCCGAACAGGTAGGGCGAGTTCGCGCCCATCGCCACCTGCGCGCCCGCGATCGCCTGCGCCGCGTTCCAGTACCGCCCGAAGTCCTCAGGGGACACCTGGAGGTGGAACTGCACCGACGTGTTCGCCGACTCCGGGGCGATCGTCGGCGACGTGAAGTCCACCGATTCCGCGCCCTGGATGTCGATGCGCAGGTCCTCGCCGCGCTGGGACATGATCTCGTCGTTGAGGATCCGGTACCGCTTCGTGCGCGAGAGCGCGTCCATGCCCATGTGGTCGGTGAACAGGGTCGGCATCGTCCCGATCGGGCAGATGTGCACGCCGGCCTTGTCCCCGGCCTCCCGCACCTCCGCCAGCGCCGCGGCCAGGTCGCCCTCGTACCAGGAGATCCCCGCGCCGTCGAGCAGCCGCGGCGGCAGGTTCAGCTCGATGTTGAACGCGCCCAGCTCGTGCTGCGCGCCGTAGAGGGCGTCCTCCTCGCCCGAGGTGTGCAGGTGCTCCAGGACCGAGTCGTTCGCGAAGGCCGGGTCCCCGTTCGGTTCGACGAGGTCGAGTTCCAGTTCCAGACCCGTCATCGGCCGGTCCCGGTCGAGCCGCCGGTCGGCCAGCAGCTGCGCGAGCGCCGCCCGCCCCGCCTGGAGTCTCGCCGAGTAGGCGGGATGGTCCCAGTGCCGCAAGGCAGCACCGGTCACCTCGTCCCCCATATTTTCCTCCCCAGGAATTGAAGGTCCATCAACCTTAAGACTGTCGGTCATCCGCTGGCTACCAACGGAGAAGTTGTTTCGTCCCGAAAGGCGTGGATCGCGCTCATATTAAGGAGCGGGGGTGCCGCGCGGTGTCGGAATCCTGACATAACCGGGTCTCGCGATACCACTGTGGGTGCTGTGGCAGGTCGCGACAGTGGTCGTCCGCGTCACCATCCGCTGCCGGGCGGGGACGCTCGGTGCGCTGGGTACGATGCCCGCGTGATCGAACAGCGCCCCGCCCACCGGCCCGCCGACTTCCTCGCCGCGAACCGCGGCGGCGGACTCGCCACCCTCTACGCCGCCCAGCGCGGCGGCGCCGTGTTCGCTTACGCCGCATGGAAAGCGGGGCTCAAGCCCACCCACCTGACGCTGGTCAACCTCGTCGTCGGCCTCGCCGTGAGCGCCGGCGTCATCGCCTACCTCCCGGCCGCGCGGGACGGCGCCCCGTGGTGGCCGGTCGCGCTCGCCGCGCTCGTCCTGTGGCAGGTCGCCTACATGCTCGACTGCGCCGACGGCCAGCTCGCCCGCGTCACCCGCACCGGGTCCGAGGCCGGCGCGCGCGTCGACATCCTCGCCGACATCGCCATCCAGGCCTCGGTCGTCGCCGTGGTCGTCGCGGTCGTCCGCGCCTACACGCCCGAGATCCCGGCCTGGTGCGGCGCGGCCTTCGCGGCGCTGTGGATGACCAACCTCGTCACCGCGGTGATGGCGAAGGAGGACGACGGCGTCTCGCTCGTCAAGAGCGGCAACATCATCGTGCGGCTCATCAAACTGGTGCGCGACTACGGCTTCGTGATCGCCGTGATCGCGCTGGCGCTCCTGCGGCCCGAGTCCATGGCCGCCGTGATGCTGTTCTTCGGGGCCGTGAACGCGCTGTTCCTCCTCGCGAGCATCGCGAGCAACGCCCGGGCCTCGCTCCGCTGAGTCCTAAGAGGCCAGCAGCTCTTCGTAGATCGCGATGAGCCGCCGCAAGGTCACCTCGGGCGCGAAGACCGACTCGTACCGGGCGCGCGCGTTCGCGGCGTAGCCCGGGTCCTTCGCGACCGCCTCCAGCCCTCCGGCCAGGGCCTCCGGGGTCGGGTCGACCGCCACGCCCGCGGGGGCGTCCGTGTCGGCCCCGGCGATGAACGGCGCGCCGCCCATCCGCGTCGCCACCACGGCCCGGCCCGCCGCGAGCGCCTCGATCCCCGTGGTCGGCAGGATGTCCTGCCAGATGGAAGGCACGACGACCGCCGCCGACTCGGCGAGGACCGCGTCCCGTGCGGCCGGTTCGAGCCGCCCCAGGTACGCGATGTCGCCGCGTTCGGCCGCGGCGGCCTCCACCAGCGGCCGCAGCGGACCGTCGCCCGCGACGCGCAGCACCTGCCCGGGCAGGTCCGTGCGCTTCCAGGCGTCCAGCAGCAGCCGCACGCCCTTCTCCTCGACCAGCCGCGCCCCGAACAGGAACCCCTCGCCGAGCGGCACCGCGCCGGCCGTTTCGAACGGGTTGGGGACCGCGTTCGGCTTCACGCGGATGCGTCCTTCTTCTATGCCGATGCTCCGCAGGTACCCGGCCATCGCCTCGGTGAGCGCCACGAACCGGTCGACGCCGCGCCACGTGCCCTGGTGCACGCCGAGCGCCACGGCCATCACCGCGCTCTGCGCCCGCGAGCCCCGGTAGCAGGCGTGCGCCACGCCGGGAGCGTTCCAGCGCTTCCCGTGGCAGTCGCGGCAGTCGTGCCCGTCCCTGAAGTAGAGCCCGTTCATGCAGTCGTGCCGGTAGTTGTGGATGGTCTGCACGACCTTGACCCCGGCCCTGTGGGCGGTCGTGACGACCGACGGCGACAGCAGCGGGTACGGGTTGTGCAGGTGCAGCAGGTCCGGGCGCTCGCGTTCGAGGAGCGCGGCGAGGTCGCGCTGCGTCCCGGCCGCGTGGACCGGCGAGGCGACGAGCGCGGCCTTCCGGTGGGGCGGGAGCGCGGCGATCTCGTCCGAGGAGCGCAGGAACGGCACCACCTCGATCCCGGCCCCGCGGAGCGCCCCGATCTCGTAGTCCACGATGACGTTCTCGCCCGAGGGCTGCGCCGACGAGTATCGGTTGTGGGCGATGACGATCTTCACAGGGTTTTCCTCACGCGGTCTCCGGGTGGCGCGCACTGCTATCAGACCGGGCGAACATACCTCAGCAGGCGAATAGGTGTAGGTTGTCGGGTACCGTGTCGGCGGGCCGCCCGGTCATGGAGTCGCAGCGCAGATCTCCGCCCGTGGACACTCACCTCCACCGTAAGCTGACGACCGCAGGGATGTGCAGTGGCTACGAGCCTGGAACGCCCGGCAAAGGATCTCCACGGAAGTGGAGGTGTTCCGCAACACCCAACCGGGAACTTCGGACGGACGGGAGCGCACGTGGGCGGTGCTGGCCGAGCAGGCGACCCCCAGCTCGTCACCAACGGCGTCACCCGCTCCGCGTGGCGGCGCCTGGTCCGGGCCTCGAACTGGCACCGCTACTACCAGGCCGCGCTCGTCGGCGCCGACCTGTTCGCCGTCCTCATGGCCAGCGTCATCGCGGTCAACTTCACGCACACCCCCAGCGCCGGCTTCGACACCGACAACCAGCTCCACTTCTTCTACCTCACCGTGTGGCTGCTGCTGCCGACCGCGTGGGTGCTCACCCTCTGGGGCACCGGCTCCTACGACCGCCGCTACTTCGGCATGGGCAACGAGGAGTTCAAGCGCGTCATCCGCGCCTCCATGTTCATGCTGGCCCTCGTCTCGTTCGCCGCCCTGACCTTCAAGGCCGACGTCTCGCGCGTCGCGGTCGCGGTGATCCTGCTCGCGGCGGCCGTCCTCGTCATCTCGTTCCGGTACGCCGCCCGCCTGGGCCTGCACAAGATGCGCGCGGCCGGGCGCGGCGTGCAGCGCGTCCTGCTCATCGGCGCCTACCCCGAGGCGCTCGAGGTCTACCGGACCGTGCGCCGCGCGCCCGCCGCGGGCCTGGTGCCCGTCGGCATATACGTGACCGAGGGCGCCTCCTCGGTCCGCAACCTCGACACCCCGGTCCCGGTCTTCGCCGGGACCGACGTCGTCACCTGCGCCGAACAGCTCGAAGCCGACACGCTCGCGGTCTGCGGGTCCGCCTCCTCGGACGCGGCCGACCTGCGCCGCCTGGCCTGGCAGCTCGAAGGCACCGGCCGCGACCTCGTGGTCGCCCCCCAGCTCACCGACATCGCCGGACCCCGCGTCCACATCCGCCCCGTCGAGGGCCTGCCGCTCCTGCACGTCGAGGAGCCGAAGATCTCCGGCATCGGCTGGCTGATCAAGAACGTGCTCGACATCTCCTCCTCGGTCATCGGCCTCCTGGTGCTCTCGCCGCTGTTCCTGGCGGTCGCCATCGCCATCAAGACCGACAGCCCCGGCCCGGTGTTCTTCCGCCAGAACCGGGTCGGCCGCGACGGCGAGACGTTCAGCTGCTGGAAGTTCCGCACCATGTACATCGACGCGGAGGAACGCCAGGCCGCGCTCATGATGCACAACGAGACCGACGGCCTGCTGTTCAAGATGAAGGACGACCCCCGCATCACCAACGTCGGCAAATGGCTGCGACGCACCTCCATCGACGAGTTTCCGCAGCTCATCAACGTGGTCCGCGGCGAGATGAGCCTCGTCGGCCCCCGGCCGCTGCCCGCCGAGAACGGCGACTTCCTCGGCGACGTGCGCCGCCGCCTCCTGGTCCGCCCCGGCATCACCGGCCTGTGGCAGGTCTCGGGCCGCTCCGACCTCTCCTGGGACGACGCGGTCCGCCTCGACCTCTACTACGTCGACAACTGGTCCCTCACGACCGACCTTCAAATCCTGTTCCGCACCGTCGCGGTAGTGTTGCGACGAAAGGGCGCGTACTGAGCGGACACGAAGGCGTGTACTGAGCCGATGCACAGCTTGAGTCCAGGTGAACGCCAGGACAACCCTGATAATCTTGGATCTTGATGACTACTTACGGAACTGGCAGCCGCATCCTCGTCACGGGCGGCGCGGGCCTGGTGGGCAGCCACCTCGTCGACGCGCTCCTGGCGAAGGGCTGCGACGTGACCGCCGTCGACAACTTCTCCACGGGCTCGCGCGACAACCTCGCCGAGCACGAGCGGCTGACCCTGGTCGAGGCCGACGTCACCGAGGGCCTGCCCGTCGGCGACGCGCCCTTCGACGCGGTCCTGCACTTCGCCTGCCCCGCCAGCCCCGTCGACTTCGCGACCCTGCCGATCGAGATCCTCCGCGTCGACTCCCTCGGCACGTTCCACGCGCTCGACCGCGCCCTCGCCGACGGCGCCCGCTTCCTCATGGCCTCCACGTCCGAGGTCTACGGCGACCCGCTGGTGCACCCGCAGCCGGAGTCCTACTGGGGGAACGTGAACCCGATCGGCGTCCGCTCCTGCTACGACGAGGCCAAGCGCTTCAGCGAGGCCGCCGTCGCCGCCTACCACCGCCACAAGGGCCTGGACGCGGCGATCGTGCGGATCTTCAACACCTACGGGCCCCGCATGCGCCCCGACGACGGCCGCGTCATCCCCAGCTTCATCACCCAGGCCCTGGCCGGGGAGCCCCTGACCATCCACGGCGACGGCTCCCAGACCCGCTCGCTCTGCTACGTCGACGACCTCGTCCGCGGCCTGGTCATGCTGCTGGAATCCGGCGAGTACGGCCCGGTCAACCTCGGCTCGGAGTACGAGCTCACCGTGCGCGAGATGGCCGAGATCATCCTGCGCCTGACCGGCTCGAAGTCGGCCATCGAGTTCACCGACCGGCCCTCCGACGACCCCGAGCGCCGCCGCCCCGACCTCACCCTCGCCCGCGAACTGCTCGGCTACGAGCCGCAGGTGCACTACGAGGCCGGCCTCAAAACGACGATCGACGACTTCGCGACGCGCGGCCTGACCACGACCGACGTCACCGCCGCCTGAGCGGTTTCCAAGGTTCCGCGGGCTCGACTCCTGGTGGGCACCACGTAAGCTGGGGCCATGACGTATTCCGGCTCCAATTACCGCGGCGCCGCCTCGGTGCCGCCCGCGGGCGGCAGCGGCGGAGCGCGCATGGCCGCAGCCTCCGGCGGCCCGACCCGACGCGGCCTCATCGGCTCCGGGATCGGCCTGGTGGTCTCCCTCGCGGCCGCCGGCGGCGGCTTCGCCGTCTGGTCGAAGCCCAACAGCATCAACGAGGACCTCGAGCGCCCCTTCGACCTCGACGCGCTGCCCGAGGACGACCGGCCCGAGAAGCTCAACGAGGCGCTGAACATCCTCGTCATCGGCTCCGACGCCCGCGAGGACTCCGCCGAGGGCGAGGCCCGCTCGGACACCACGATCATCATGCACGTCAACGAGGGCGGCACCGAGGCCTACGGCGTCTCGATCCCGCGCGACCTGTACGTGCACATCCCGGAGTTCGACGAGGCCCAGTACTACCCGGAGTACACCGGCACGAACACGAAGTTCAACGCCGCGTACGCCTGGGGCGGCGTCCCGCTCACCGTCCTCACCCTCGAGCACCTGACGGGCGTGCGCATCGACCACGTGGTCGAGATCGACTTCGCGGGCCTGGTCGAAGTCGTCGACGCCCTCGGCGGCGTCAAGATGGACATCGAGGCCGCGACCGCCCCCGAGTACTACGACGAGACGGGCGTCACCTCGATCCACGGCGACCACTACTTCTTCCCCAAGGGCGAGAACCTCCTCACCGGCGAGCAGGCCCTGGACTACGTGCGGCAGCGCTACCAGTGGAACGAGGGCGACTTCGCCCGCATGCGCCACCAGCAGCAGCTCATCAGGGCCATCATGGACTCCGCGCTCAGCGCCGGCGTCCTCACCGACCGCGGCAAGCTCACCAGCTTCCTCGACTCCACCGCGGACGCGGTCAAGGTGGACACCACCTTCAACGTCACCTCGACCGCGATCAGCCTCATGGACCTGCGCAGCGACGACCTGGAGTTCATGACCACGCCGCACCTCGGCACCGACACCCTCGGCGGCGAGTCGGTCGTGGTGTACTCCTACGACCTCGAGAACCCCGGGAACGACAACCCCGAGGCCGTGAGCCTCTGGGAGGCGATCCGCGACGACACGGTCGCCGAGTGGGTCGCCGCCAACCCGGCGGACGAGGAGTAGGCCGCAATCGGAGACGAGGGCCCGAGCCGGGCGGCTCGGACCCTCCTCATTCCTGTGTCTGCGG
>NZ_JAJFAX010000019.1 GCF_019710475.1 Glycomyces sp. TRM65418
CAACCAGCAGTTCCAACTCATCCCCATCGACGACGGCGAGCCCGGCGGCGGCCTCCAGGAATGCACCGGCACCGCGCCCATCCGCTGCCACTTCGACGTCGCCCCGGGGACGCACGACGTCACCGCCGTTCTCGGCGGCAGCACGGCCGGATCCACCGTCGTCACGGCCGAGGCCCGGCGCACCATGCTCGGCGCGACGACGACCGCCGCCGGCGAGCGGAAGACGGAACGCTTCACGGTGAACGTGCGCAGCCCGGAGGGGCAGCCGACCGGATCCACCGGCAGTCCCGGCCTCGACCTCTACTTCGGCGGCGCCGCGCCGCGACTGAGCGAGCTCACCGTCACTCCCGTTCGGACCCGGCAGCTCTTCCTCGCGGGCGACTCCACGGTCTGCGACCAGTCCACCCGCCCGTACACCGGCTGGGGTCAGGAGCTGCCGCAGTTCTTCACGCAGGGCCTGTCGGTCGCGAACTACGCCGACTCCGGAGAGAGCTCCGGCTCGTTCCTGTCGAATTCGCGGCTCTTCCCGACCATGCGCCCGCTCGTCAACGACGGGGATGTGGTGCTCATCCAGTTCGGGCACAACGACAAGCAGACGAACGCCTCGACCTTCCGGGCCAACCTGGCGAGGCTGATCGACGGCGTCGAAGCCGAGGGCGGCACGCCCGTCCTCGTCACGCCGGTCGTCCGCCGCTCGTTCAACGCCGACGGGACGCTGAACAACGGCACGGCCCTGCACGTCAACGGGCTCGGCGTCAACCTCCCCGCCGAGATGCGCCGACTCGCTCAGGAGCAGGGCGTGGCCCTCATCGACCTGACCGCGCTGAGCAAGCGGCTGGTGGAGCAGAGGGGCCCGGAGGGCTCCAAGGCCCTGTTCCTCACCGACGAGGCGGGCGACAACACGCACATGTCCGAGCGAGGCGCCACGGAGTTCGCTCGACTCGTCCTCGGTGAGATGCGCACGCAGGGGACGCTTCCCACCGGTCTCTTCCGCTGATCGGCGAGGGCCTCGGCGCGATCGGGAAGGCGTTCGGGCGCAGGCGAGAGCCGTCGCCTGCGAATCGATCCCCTTCCCCCGCCGGGGTCCTCGTCCCGGCACCGTCCTCAAGCGCCGTAGCGCGACCTCTCCGGGACGGCAGACGGCCTCGGCGGCACCGGGCCCACAACGCGGGGCCGACCGGTCGCCTTCCCCGAAAGCGCTGTGAACGTGCACGCATATCAGCCCTTTCAAGGCCGGCAACCGGTGTCAGAGACGAATGACGCCTTGGCTCGGGAATTTTTTATCGTAACAATGCTGGCTTAAATGCCGCATAAAGGGTGAACAGCGCTTGCTTTCAGTGATGCATGTCGCTACCTTGATGTAAACGTTCACAGTCTGCCGGTGGACTCCAGCGGCAGCATCCCTCGACTGAGACAAGGACACAGCATGCGACGCAGAGGAGTTGTCGCCGTCGCGGCGGCGGCCGCGCTGGGACTGGCCGCCTGCGGCGGTCCCGCCGAAGAGGAGCAGGCCTCCGAACTGGAGTGGGACGGGGAGTCCCAGCAGTACGTCATCGAGGAGGACGTCGCCTCCGGCGCAGTGCCGCTGAAGGTCTGGTTCGAAGAGGACTACCTCGCCGAGGCCGTCATCGCGGCCTTCAAGGAGGAGTTCAAGGACGAATACCCGGACATGCGGATCGAGTACGAGCTCGTCGGCAAGCACGACGCCGTCGACAAGATGGCCCTGGCCGGCGAGGCCGGGACCGGTGCCGACGTCTTCATGACCTTCTACAACGAGATCCCCAACGCGATCGACGACGGCACCGCCGCTCCCCTCGGCGAATACTCCGACGTGCTCCAGGAGCGGATGAGCGAGGCCTTCACCAGCGTCGTCTCCGTCGACGACCAGATGCACGCGGTCCCCGTGACCACCGAATCGCTCGGGCTCATCTACAACACCACACTGCTCCAGGAGCTGACCGGTTCCTCCGAGCCCGCCGCCACCTGGGAGGAGATCAAGGCGCTCGCCGCCGAGTACAACGACCCGGGAACCAACCGCTGGACGATCCGCATGTCCACCATGGAGATCTATCGCGCCTACCCGATCCTGTCCGCCATGGGCTGGCAGGTCTACCCCGACGGCAATGTGGACGAGCCCGGATTCGACGACCCGGCGCTGACCCCCGCGCTCGACTACTACGCCGGCCTGCGCGACATCTACAACGTCCCCAGCGCCGACAGCACCTGGGAGACCATCGAAGAGGGCTTCGCCAAGGGCGAGACCCCGTACGTCATCACCGGACCCTGGAGCTTCGCGCTCTTCGACGAGGGCGCCGCCGCCAACGGCTTCGAGTACGGCGTGACCACCCTGCCCACCGTCGAAGGCGGCGAGACCGCCGGTTCCTTCGCCGGCATGCACGTCGCCGCCGTCTCCGGATACTCCGAGCACCCGGCCGCGGCCCGCGTCTTCGCCAACTTCCTCGCCTCCGACGCCGGCGCCGCCACCGTCTACGCCGCCACCGGCCAGATCCCGGCCCTCAACGCCGACCTGCTCGCCGGTATCGAGGGGATCGAGGACGACCCGCACGTGGCCGGCATCGTGGCCCAGTCGGCCAACGCCGAGCTGATCCCGCAGGTGCCGGAGTACTTCTGGGAGGTCGGCGACGCCATGGTCACCGATGTGTGGGACGACCTGTCCGACTCCGCCGCCGCACAGGAGAAGGCCGTGACCACCTACAACGAGTTGCACGGAATCTAGGGACCGACCGCAGTGACCACCACTGAGACCTCCGAGCACCCCGTTCCGGCCCCGGACCGCGCCCCCCGCGGTCCGGGCCGGGCGGGCCCCGGGACCCCCGCGCCGGTGCCGGGCCTCGCCTCGGCGCTGGTGTGGGGGGCCGGCCAACTGATCAACCGCCAGGCCGGCAAGGCCGCGTTCTTCTTCGCGTTCTTCGCCGGGGCCGTCGTCTGGGAGATCGCCACCGGCAACTACTACGCCGGCATGGAGTTCACGCCGCGATCCAACGGCGGCTTCTTCGTCAAAGGCCTGTGGGGCCTGACCACCCTCGGCACGCAGCCGCGCGAGATGACCCTCACCGGCCTGACCGAGGGCGACAACTCGATCGTCCTCATGGCCAACGGCCTCATCGCCTTCCTGACCTTGGCGCTGCTCGCCATCATCTGGATCTGGAGCATCCGCGACGCCGCCCGCTACCGGGCCGCCCTGAACACCGGCGGCGCCGCCGAATCCTCGCGCGTCTACTTCGGACGCATCTGGGAAGGCGCCTTCGCCTACATTGTCCTGTCGCCCGGCCTGATCCTCCTGGTCTTCATGTCGGTGCTGCCGGTGCTGTTCGGGATCCTCGTCGCGTTCACCGACTACAACCGCGACAACCTGCCGCCGAAGAACCTCGTCCACTGGGTGGGCTTCGAGAACTTCGCGACCATCTTCGCCGTCCCCTCCTGGACCGCGACGTTCACGGGGATCCTCGTCTGGACCCTCGTGTGGGCCGTGCTCGCCACGGTCACCACCTACGCCGCGGGCCTGCTCCTGGCCGTGATGCTGGCAAGCCGGAGGATCAGGTTCCCGCGCATGTGGCGCTCGGTCTTCCTGCTGCCCTGGGCCGTCCCCGCCATCGTGTCCGCCCTGGTGTTCCGCTCGATGTTCAACGGCCAGTTCGGGCCCGTCAGCCAATGGCTGGTCGACATCGGCCTCACCGACGAGCGCGTCTACTGGTTCACCGACCCGACCCAGCCGAACCTGGCGCGGGGCGTCGCGCTCCTGGTCAACCTGTGGCTCGGCTTCCCGTTCTTCATGGCCCTCGTGGGCGGCGTTCTCGCGAACATCCCCGACAGCTACTACGAGGCCGCCCGCATCGACGGCGCCGGACCGGTGCAGCAGTTCCGCTACATCACCGTGCCGATCGTCCAGCGGACGGTCACCCCGCTGATCATCCTGTCGTTCGTGCACAACTTCAACAACTTCGGGGTGATCTACTTCCTCACCGAAGGCGGTCCGGACAATGTGGACTACCGCTTCGCGGGCAGCACCGACCTCCTCGTCACATGGCTGTTCAAGCTCACGCTCGACAACCGCCTCTACAACATCGGCGCAGTGATGAGCCTGGTCATCTTCCTCATCGTCGGCGCCATCTCGGTGCTGAACCTCAACCGCACCAAAGCGATCCGGGAGCTCTGAACATGGCCGCCACTCCAGCGAAGACCGGGAACCGGCCCCCCGCTCCCCGCCGCGGCGGGACCGTCGAAGGCCGTCAGCGGGTGCGCGAAGGCGTCACCACCGCGCTCATGCACCTCCAGCTCCTCGTCGTCGCGGTCATCGTGATCTACCCGCTCATGTGGGTCGTCGGATCCTCCTTCGGCCCGGGCGGGGGGCTGGCGAACGCCACCCCCATCCCCGAGAACGCGACCCTCGACAACTACATCCACCTGTTCACCCAGACCGACTACGGGCGCTGGTACCTCAACTCGCTCTACGTCGCCACGCTCAACATGGTCGGCTCGGTCGCGCTCTCGGCCCTGTGCGGCTGGGTGTTCTCCCGCATCCGCTTCCGCGGGCGAAAAGCCAGCATGCTCGGGATCCTCATCCTCCAGATGTTCCCCAGCTTCCTGACCGCCATCGCCGTCTACATGCTGTTCCTCAACTTCGGCCTGCTCGACTCCCTCACCGGCCTGGCCCTGGTCAGCATCGCCGCGGCCCTGCCGTACAACACCTGGCTCATGAAGGGCTACACCGACAACCTGCCCGCAAGCCTGGACGAGGCCGCCGCCCTCGACGGCGCGGGACGGCTCACGATCTTCCGCAGGATCGTGCTGCCGCTCATGCGCCCGATGCTCACCTTCGTGGCCATCACCAGTTTCACGGTCCCGTGGATGGACTTCATCCTCCCGCGCCTGCTGCTGCAGAGCAACAGCAAGCAAACCGTGGCCCTGGGCCTGTTCCAGATGATCACCGACCAGTACAGCAACGACTTCACCACCTTCGCCGCCGGCGCGGTGGTCCTCGCCGTGCCCATCACGATCCTCTACATCGTCCTGCAGCGCCACCTCGTCACGGGGGCCATGGCGGGCGCGGAGAAGGGATGAGCCCTGAGCCGTATCCAGACTTCGTCGGCGGCGACCCGCCGCCGCAGCGGGCGCCCCTCGGCGCCCGACCCCCGATCGCAAAGGAGCGACACATGAGACGGATGATCGCGGTGGCCCTGGCGGCCGCCATGAGCTTCGTCGCGTTCGCCGCGGCCTCCCCGGCCCAGGCCGTCAGAGACGACTTCTACATGGGCGTCGACATCGGCACCCTCGCCGAGGTCGAGGCCAGTGGAGAACGCTTCTACGACGACGGCGTGCAGGGCGACGCCCTCCAGATCATGGCCGACAGCGGCGCCAACCTGGTGCGGCTGCGGCTGTGGAACGACCCGTACAGCGCCTCCGGCCAGCCCTACGGCGGCGGCACGAACGACCTGACGAAGACCATCGCGCTGGCGAAGCGCGCCAAGGCCCTCGGCATGGACGTCCTCCTCGACCTCCACTACTCGGACTTCTGGGCCGACCCGGGCAAGCAGATCAAGCCCAAGGCCTGGCAGAACCTGTCCTACAGCCAGCTCACCACCGCAGTGCGCACGTACTCGCGGGACGTCGTCGCCCAGATGACCGCCGCGGGCGCCAAGCCCGACATCGTGCAGGTGGGCAACGAGATCACCAACGGCATGCTGCAGCCCACCGGCAGCACCTCCAACTGGTCGCAGCTGGGCGGCCTGCTCAAGGCCGGCATCGCGGGCGTCCACGAGGGCGGCAGCGGCATCGAGATCGCCCTGCACCTCGACCGCGGCGGCAACAACGGCGCCTACCGCAACTGGTTCGACAACGCCCGCGCGCAGGGCGTCCCGTACGACATCATCGCCATGTCCTACTACCCGTACTGGCACGGCACGATGAACCAGCTGCGGACCAACATGAACGACGTCGCCGCGCGCTACGGCAAGGACGTCATGGTCGTGGAGACCGCCTACGCCTGGACCCTCGCGGACGGCGACGGGCGCGGCAACATCTTCACCAGCAGCCACGCCCAGGAATCGGGCTACCCGGCCACGGTGCAGGGCCAGACGCAGTTCCTGCGCGACCTGCAGGACGCCATCGCCGACGTCCCGAACGATCGCGGACGCGGCCTGGTCTGGTGGGAGGCGGCGTGGACCGGCGACACCAGCTGGGCCACTTCGGCCGGCATGACCTACATCAACGACCATGCGGGCCAGAGCAACTCGTGGGACAACCAGACCCTGTTCGACCACAACGGCAACAAGCTGCCCACGCTGGACTTCTTCGGTGAGATCACCGGTGGCGGCGGGTCCGGGGCCGGTGAGAACGTGCTGACCAACGGGAGCTTCGAATCCGGCAGCGGGCGATCCGCGAGCGGCTGGAACGTCTGGGCCCAGAGCAGCACGAACACGGACGCCGCCTTCCGGGAGACGCGGGGGAGCATCCATCAGGGCAGCGCCAAGTTCACCCACTGGAAGAACAGCGCGTACGTCGTCTCGACCTACCAGTCGCGCAGCGTCCCGAACGGGACCTACACGCTCACGGCCTGGGTCATGAACGGCGGCGGCCAGAACGCCGCGCGCATGTACGCCAAGGGATACGGCGGCAGCGAACGGCAGGCCGACCTGCCGGTGGCCTCGCAGTGGACGCAGGTGTCCATCACGGGCGTCCAGGTCACGAACGGGCAGATCGAGGTCGGGTTCTACTCGAACGCGAACGCCGGGAACTGGATCAACGTCGACTCGGTGAGCCTGCACCGCACCGGGTGACCGCCGACGGGAAGGCCCGCCCGAGCCGGGGGCGGCCTTCCCGCCGGTCGGCAACGGGCGGTGCCGCCACTGCAACCAAGGAAGAGTTCGGGAACGTGACACGGAAACGACCGACGATCAACGACGTCGCCGAGGCCTCAGGGGTCTCGCGGGGCACGGTCTCCCGCGTCCTCAACGGACAGACCAACGTCTCGCTCGCGGCCGAGCTCGCCGTGCGCCGAGCGGTGAGCGAGACGGGGTACGTCGTGAACCGGGCCGCGCGGAGCCTCAAGACCAGCCGCACCGGCTCGGTCGTCATGGTCCTTTCCGAGCCCCAGGAGCGGCTGTTCGAGGACCCGAACTTCTCGGTCCTGATGCGGGCGGCCACGAATCGCCTCGCCGAGCGCGACATGTCGCTGGTGCTCATGATCGCCGGGGACGACGGCGACCGCGAGCGGGTCGCGCACTACCTGCGCGGCGGCCACGCCGACGGCGCGCTCCTCATCTCGACCCATGAGGGCGATCCGCTCCTGGAGGCCGTCGAGCGCTCGCACGTCCCGGCGGTGGCGTGCGGGGCGGTGCTCGGGCACGAGAGCGTCATCCCGTACGCCGCGGCCGACGACCGCGGCGGCGCCCGGCAGGCCGCGCAGTACCTGGTCGACCAGGGGCGTCGCAGGATCGGCATGATCACGGGTCCGCTCGACACGCCCGGCGGCGCACTGCGGATGGAGGGTTTCACGAGTGTGCTGGGCCGCAAGGTCACCAAGCGCAAGCTGGTCTACGGCGACTACACCCAGGCGGGCGGCGAACGGGCGATGCACGAGCTCCTGCGGAACTTCCCCGACCTGGACGCGGTCTTCGTCGCCTCCGACCTCATGGCCGCCGGCGCCCTCCAGGCCCTGCGCACCGCCGGCCGCCGCGTGCCCGGCGACGTGGCCGTCGTCGGCTTCGACGACTCGGCGATCGCCACCGCGACCAATCCGATGCTCACCACCATCCGCCAACCTCTGGCGGAGGTCGCCGAGGAGACCGTGCGCCTCCTCATCGCCCTCCTCGACGAGCAGCAGGTCGAGTCAGCCGTGCTGCCGACCGAACTGATCGTCCGCGACAGTGCCTGATCCAGGAGAGTGCCTTATGGACGACAGGGCCGTATCGAGACAGTATATTTCTGAACAAACTTGCCTAATACCCGCATAAGGATCAAGACATCGAAGAACTTGACTATATTCCGATGTATCGATATAATGGTCTTCGCTGTGAACGATCCCAGTGCTCGACACCGGTGTTCACGGGCGACCCTCACCGCCCTCCTCGAAGGAGTTCTCAATGACCATGCAACGACGGACGTTCCTCGGCCTCAGCGCCGCCGGGATGCTCGGCGCGGGCGCCGCATCCCTGTTCGGTACGGGCCAGGCGCTCGCCGATCCCGCGCCGGCCAATCCGTACGCCGTGGGTGTGCGCCGGTACAACTGGTCGCGAGGCTCACGCCCCTGCACCACCTACGTGTACTACCCGGCCATCGGCACCGCCGGGGGCAACCCGGTGACCGATGCGCCGGCCGCCAACGGCGTCTTCCCCGTCTACAACTTCACCCACGGGTACGGCAGCAGCCCGCAGAACTCCCTGTTCATCATCCGGCGCCTGGCCGAGGCGGGCTTCATCGTCCCCGCGCCGCACTTCAACCACAACTTCAGCGACGTCAACAACGGCAACACCTCCAAGGACGTCTCGCAGATCATCACCAACACCCTGGCCCTCAACACGAGCGGGCCGCTGGCCGGACGCATCCGCACCGACATCGGCGTCGGCGTCTCCGGACACTCTCTGGGGGGCATGACCACCCACGGCCTGCTCACGTCCTGGCCCGACAGCCGGATCGTCTCCGCCAACCCGCAGTCCTGCGTGGACATGGGCAACCCCTCGAGCTCGGTCTCCGCCAAAGTCCTGTTCGTGCACGGCGACCGGGACTCGACCACCCAGTACTCCTCGGCCCGGCAGGCGTACAACGAGATCACCTGGCCCAAGGCCTTCCTCACCTTCGTCGGCGGCAGCCACACCAGCTTCTGGAGCGACCAGCGCTTCCCGACGACCGTCGTGGACTGGGCGCGGTGGACCATGTACGGCGACACCGCCGCCCGCGACCGCCTCCCGTCCGACGCGGCGGGCTCCAACACCCGGTGGGAGGCCCAGCTGGGCGAGACACCCAGCGGCCCCGGCATCTACCGCCTGACCGCGCAGCACAGCGGCAAGGTCGCCGACATCGACGCCGTCTCCACCGCGGCGGGGGCGAAGCTCATCCAGTGGTCGTCCACCGGCCGCACCAACCAGCACTTCGAGTTCATCGACGCGGGCGACGGCCACGTCAAGATCAAGGCCCGCCACTCGGGCCTGGTCCTCCAGGTCGCGAGCAACAGCAACGGCGCCGACATCACCCAGCAGTCCGACACCGGCGCCGCGAGCCAGCAGTGGCGCATCATGGAACACGGCGGCGGTGTCGTCAGCCTCATCAACCGACAGTCCGGCCTGGCCATGGACGTCTGGGAGTACTCCACTTCAGACGGCGCCCGCATCACCCAGTACACCTACACCGGCAACGACAATCAGCGGTTCACGCGCCAAGCGGTCTGAGCAGCGACCGCCAGCTTAGAACGATTCAGTCCACTCGGCCGCGGCGGTCCCGCCCGGCCTCCCGGCACCCGGTGCCGGAGACCGTCTCGGCCGAGTGGCCCGCAACCCACTACGCACGGAGCGATCAATGCGTCTTTCTCTCACTCGACGGCTGAAAATGCTGTCGGCACTGGCGGCGGCCGTCGTGGCCGCTGCGACCTTCTTCGTCTTCTCACCGTTCAA
>NZ_JAJFAX010000002.1 GCF_019710475.1 Glycomyces sp. TRM65418
ACTACTAACTGTAATGATCGCGCAGGATCTGCCGCAGGAAGTCCTGGGTCTTGTGGGGCTGCGTGGCCTGGACGCACAGGTGCTCCATGGCCGCCTGGTAGGCGTCGAGCTCGTTGTCGCGCTCCAGGTACAGGCCGCCGGTGAGGTGCTCCAGGTAGATGACGTCGTTGAGTTCCTCATAGGCGAAGCGCAGCCACGTGAACGGCGCTCCGGCACCGGAGTGGGCGCCCGAGGCGAACGGAACGATCTGGATGCGCACGTTCGGCTTGTCGCAGGAGTCCAGGAGGGACTGGATCTGGCTGCGCATGACGGCCGCGCCGCCGAACGGCCGGTGCAGGGCGGCCTCGTCGATCACGGCCCACAGCTCGGGCCGCCGGTCCTCGCGGTCGAGGATCTCCTGGCGCTTCATCCGCACGTCGATCCGCTTGTCGATCTCGGTGAGCGGCGTGTGGCCGTAGCCGAGCATCATGACCGCCCGGGCGTACTCCTCGCTCTGCAGCAGACCGGGCATGACCTGGACCTCGTAGGTGCGGATCATGTACGCCGCGCCCTCCATGTCCAGGTAGTTGCTGAACCAGTCCGGCAGGAAGTCGCTGTAGCGGTGCCACTGGCTCGGCTGGTTCGCCATCCGCGCCATGTCGACGAAGCGCTCGATCTCCTCTTCGTCGCGGACGCCGTACATGAGCATGAGGTCGCGCACGTCGCGCAGCCGGAACGAGACCCGTCCCAGCTCCATGCGGCTGATCTTCGAGGCGGACGCGCGGATCTCCTCGGCCGCGTCCTCCCGGGAGATGCCCGCGGTCTCGCGCAGGCGGCGCAGGTTGCTGCCGATCATGACCCGCAGGGTGGTGGGGCCCGTCGGCAGGTCTTCAGGGTTCGCCTTCGCCATCGCTCATCTCCCTTCGGTGTCGGAGGACGAAAAACTCACCCTGACAGGGTAGCCGCATGGCCCGTCCCGCCAGGGTGAGTGTGCTGCCCGAAAAAGCTCGCTGGGGGCGAGCTAGGCGATCATGTCGTCGAACTCGCCGTCCTTGGCGCCTTCGACGAGCGCCTTGATCTCGGCGACGGTGTAGATGAGGGCCGGGCCCTCGGGGTCGCGGGAGTTGCGGACCGCGATCGATTCCCCACCAGGGAGCGCGGCCAGCTCGACGCAGTTGCCGCCGTTGGGGCCGCTGCGAACGCTCTTGCGCCAAGTCAGCGACGAGGGGAGCTCCCCCGCCGGGATTCCGTTGTGTGCCTTCATCACAGATCCTTCCACCAATGGCCGGAGGTTCCGACCGGATCTTCCATACCGGTGACCGACGGCGGTCCGGCGGGAATCCACGTGCACGGCCCCTACCAGAGGGGCCCGGCGGCGGACTATTCCGACATCCCTATCGCAGGCCGCGTCAAGTGTCCCACATTACAGACGGTGACCGCACATGAGGATGCTCGCGCGAATGCTCGCGCGGATGCACGTGCATCCGCCCGGTGTTGATGCATGTTACGATTCATGTGAGAATGCACATAGACACGGGACACAACCGCGCAGGATGTGCGACCGTGGTCACGGACAAGGGAAACCGTCAAACCGGGACTCTGATCCGTGACGACGCATCGCCGCCTAAAGGGGCGCACAACCCTCGGACGGCCGGTCGCCTTCGCGGTCGGACGCCCGGCATCGCACAACCGGACACGCCAGTCGTTTTGGAGAGCCAGGCCGGGCCAGCCCCGGCGAGGATCGTCGCCCGGAGAGGGGTTGGGTGCCATGGAACGTCTCGAAGCGCAGACGTTGCTACAGGCAGCCGCGGCAGGCAAGCTGCGGAGCTCGATGTGCCAGCAGGTGATGGCGATCGAATACGACCGCAACGGCCAGGTCCTCTACCGCTGCGCCCGCTCGTGCGGCAAGCACACGGCCGACGCGGCCCAGGTCCAGGCAGGACTCCTGTGGCACTACCGCGGTCGCAGCCTCGGGCAGCACTACGGGCTTCCCGACGAGGAGATCGTGGGCGACATGTTCGCGTCCCTCCAGCTCGCCTGGATCCGCGACGGCGACATCTATACCGCGCGCTTCCGCT
This sequence comes from Glycomyces sp. TRM65418, assembly GCF_019710475.1. Lineage (GTDB taxonomy): Bacteria > Actinomycetota > Actinomycetes > Mycobacteriales > Micromonosporaceae > Glycomyces. The sequence continues at coordinate 2,058 of NZ_JAJFAX010000002.1, forward strand.
AGGCGCCCAACTGAAAACGAGTGCGGCCGTCCGGCGGGGACCGTCGCGCACCCGAAGACTTTGCTCCGTTTGGTGGGATAGAGCCTCGGGGAGGCCGGTGGGGGCCTCCCCGAGCTCTGCACCAGACCGTCGACCTTGCAATCGCGAACAGTGCTGACACACTGATGGCGGGCGGGACCTCCGGGCCCCGTCCGCCTTCGCCCTTCCCTCCCGCGTCAGCTGACCCAGATGTTGGAGTAGCCGCTGCTCTGGTACCCCTCGGTCGCGAGGATCATGTAGTAGTCGAACGAGCCCAGGCGCATGCCCTTGCTCGCCCAGGCGTCGAAGTGGTTGCCGGTGGTGATCTGGCCGCCGGTGCTCTTGGACCGGCGGACGCTCCAGTACTGGTCGAAGGTCTTGGTGCCCTCCACGGACGGCGCGTTGTAGCGGGTGGTCTGGTAGATGTCGTAGGTGCCGCCGTTGCTCGAGACGGTGCCCTTGTGCGTTCCGGTCGGGCGGTAGGTGCCCCAGCTGTCGACGATGTAGTACTCCACGAGCGGGTTCGAGGTCCAGCCGTAGAGGCACAGGTACCCGTTGCCGGACGGGGCGAAGTTCCCCGACCAGTTCACGGTGCGCCGGCCGCCGTTCGCCCAGCCCTTGCCGCCGACCCAGTTGCCGGTGTTGCGCCACGAGGAACTGTAGTTCCCGCCCGACCCGAGGGTCATCGAGACGGTGCCGGGGGCGTCGGTCCAGAAGGAGTAGTAGTACCCGCCGTGGGTCCCGGTGGCGTTCTGCGTCAGCGTCTGCGCGTTCGCGGTCCCCGGCAGCGCCAGTGCGGAGGCGGTCCCGAGCGCCAGGGCGCCGGGCACGCCGAGCAGCAGGCTCCGGCGACTGACGGGGTTCCGGGAGATCTCGGGGGTGGGTTCGTCCTTGATCATGCGCCCTCCAGGTGACATAGAAGAAAATCGATGCGATAAGTATGAGGACGGCATGCGGGCGCGTCAATAATTTTCGGAGAATTTCCGGTAATCAGTTTGGAAGTTCCGATTGACTGTGGTCGAGGTCGGCCTGAGCCGGGACGGCGAGCCGCGGTGACCGCACCTCACCTGAGCACATGGGAGGCCGGGGACGAAGCGTCGCCCGGCCTCCCATGTGCTTCTCGAGTCCGCCTGGATTCAGGCGGTCGTCGTGACCCCGGCCTGCGATGGCGCGTTTCACCCTTCCGCCGGTCTCATCGACGGCGTCCGGAGTGCGCCGCGCTCATGCGTCCCACTCGTGCCGTGGCGGCTCGGAACGTGTCCAGTGATGCAGCCCTTCGAGAAAGATCCGAGTGCGGCACACGGCCTCCGCCGCCCGCCGGTGCTCGGTCGGTGACTCGGCCGGGCCGAGCGCCCCGGAGAGGGCGCGATCGACGGCGGCGACCGCGGCGCGGTCGCGCTCGGTCGGCTCGGGATCGGTGAGGCCGCGGGTGATGGCCTCACTGAGGTAGGTCTCCGCGATTGTGGCCTGCAGCCGGGTCAGCGCCGAACACAGTGTCTCGGCGGCCGTTCGCAGGCCCGGCGTGTACGCCGCGGCGACGAGGGCGGTCACCGTCGCCTCCGCGACATGCCGCAGCGCGGCCTCCGGGTCGTACTCCGGTCGCCGCGAGCGATAGGTGAACGCGACCAGTGGGTAGCGGTGCACCATCTCGTCCACCGCACGCAGGTGCTCCGCCCAGTTCCGGCAGCGCCCGCGGGTCTCCTCGACTCCTGCCTCGACGAGGCAGTCGGCGAGCATCGTGACGCCGCCATCCCCTCGGGCGTCGTCGTGGAGGGCGAGGGTGAACCGGTTGCGCGTCGCCACGCCGTTGACGACCTGGATCACGTAGGTCGCCATCCCGGTGAACATGGTGAAGCCGACCCCCGCACCGAACACCGCGAGCAGCTGGGCCTGTGTGGACAGCGGGGTGACGTCACCGTAGCCGAGCACCGAGGTGGTCCCCGCCGCGAAGTACAAGGCGTCGACGAAGGTGGGTGTGCCGAGCGCGGTCTGGATCGAGAAGTCGGTGTCCAGTATGGGCCACGCCGCCACCGCCATCCCCAACGTGGCCAGCAGGATCCAGCCGAGGAAGGTGCAGGCCACGATCACCGGCCCCGCCAGCCCGAGCACGGAGGCGCCGAGTCGGGCGCTCAGGAGGGTCGTCGCGGCCCACACCGTCCGCCGGATGGCCGTGGCGAGCAGTCCCTCGCGGTCCGGGTGGAGCACGGTGACGGCGGCGTCCCAGGCCGCCAGCACGATCAGGGCGAAACCCAGTATCTGTACAGTGATCACCGGGAAGCAGTACCCGTTCTGCCGGAACTGACGCGGCGACGACCATGCGCAGGTGCGGCGCCGTCCGGGCGCCGGACCGCGACGCCGCCGAACCGCTCCGGTGAGCGCCTCGACGGGAACACTAAGCGTGCCGAGCGGCGGTTGCTTCGAGCCCGCGCCGAGGAGGACGACGAGGCCGAGGGCGGTGCGGCAGGTGAGGGCGGGGAAGAGCCGGCCTGGAAATCGGCCCTGATGCCGACCGGCGAGCCGGCATGGGCCGTCCCGGGCCGGAACCGATCGGACCACCGTCGCAGCGACGACAATGGCCCTCGACCGGGAGATCCCTGGTCAGGAGCCGTTTTCGCCGGTGAGGAAAGTGCCCCGTTTGGTCGCTTATTCGAACACGTTGACGCAGGTCGTCGCCTTGCATGAGGCGGTGGAACGGCGATTGGGTGCGCCGATTGGCCAAGTTGCGTCCAGTTCCGCCTCCGCCGTGGCGCCGCGCCGACCGCGTTCGCTCTACCAGCGCCTGACTCCAACTCAGATCGATGCTCTGGTAGCGGCCTATCGCGCTGGCGTGCGCCAGCCGGTGCTAGCTGAGCGGTACGGCATCGGTCTGACCAGTGTCAAGAAGCTGATCCGCTCCGCCTCGTAGAGGCGGAGCGAGGACGGTTATTTCTTGGAGTAGTAGGCGAAGACGGCCTTGTGTTGGTCGATCCAGAACTTGAGCCGGTCCTTCTTTGGTTTGAGCAGGCCCAACTCGATCGCTTCCTTGTAGAAGCCGGGGCCGACGTCGTTCTGGTTGAGGTAATAGACGAGCGAGGAGATCATGAACCGCTGCCCGATTTCCTCCATGTGCTCCTTCGAAATCTCGCCGAGGAGCTGACCCATCGTGAACCGGTCGGCGTCTTGGTTGAAGTCGAACCCGAGCCCGATTCGGCGCTCGAGAACGGCGTTGAGTTCGGTGTAGCTGGTGAAGTTGCCGAGCTTGGCACGCTCGATCAGGAACTCGCGCCCGGCTTCAAGGAGCCTGGACCAGTCCTCATCGTCTCGCCCGAACTTGGGCATGGCGTGACCTTCCGTCGAGGGGTCCGCGCGGGCCAGCCCGCGCAGTGAGGCAACCACGTTAGCGCTGGCGCCGACAGAACTTCATAGGCGGTGATGCCGATGGCGATGCGGCAACCGCAAAAACATGCCAAGACTTTGCTCGGCCTTCGTCGGCCGAATCTTGGCCTGCTCGCCCCGGGAAGGCTCTCGACACCGCTCACCCCGCGTTGGCGGAAGAACTACGGGGTTCCCTCAACGTTGCCCTCCCACGGAATCGTCCACGGCCGGTGGCCCTCCCGGATACACGTGAAAGTGAGTCGCACCCTCTTGTCCTTGTACCGGTCTTGCCAGTTCTCCGTCGCAGGGACCCAACTCGGCGCTGGCGTTTCTTCCATCGTGCGCCGTATCCCCCATTGCCCTGGGCTACTGTTCCCTCGCCCGGGGCGTGCTTGCCATCTCTCGAGGCGCCGTCAACGTCCCGGACGAACCGATACGGCCCCCAGATCACGTGGCTTGCTTCTTGCGTCTCCTGTGCCGACATGCCAGGGCTGACCGGGTGGTCGTCACCGTCATCACGGACAGAGATGGACAGGTCGTCCAGACGGTCGAGTCCGGGCGGCCCCGACAGCGTCACCTTCAGCTCCACCCGGCCGCCGACTGCTCCGGTGAGTTCAACTTGCAGCTTGGGAGTAAGTTCGGCATGCCAGCGGTCACGCTCGATCTGTGCCAACGTATCGGCGGTGGCGTTGGCTCGCTCCGCCGCTTGGTTTGCTTTCGCGGCGGCCCGCCACGAACCAACCGCGGTCACGGCGGCGAGGGCGGTGACGGCAGTGCCAATGACACCCAGGGTCGTAGTGAGGTCCATAGTCGCTGAAGCTACAGCTCCACCCTGACAACCGACCGTGCCAGTTCTGGCACCCGGCTTGCAATGCCATCACCAACCGGCGCGCGAGCGACACGCACCCACGGTTGCAGAAACGATCTGCTCGAACCTCCTCCTACTGGGTGTGGTTTGTGCGTCCCTGATACAGCTGTGAACGGATCCGAGAGAGGCTTTCGCCATCACGAATTCGTTGCAGGACAGGACTACCATCCAGGATGCGCGCTAGATCGGAGGGCTTTAGATCGACGTTGCGTGCGCGCCAAGCCAAGCCGGCATCCAAGAGCTCGAGGCCGGCGCTCCACCATGCCAGTACTTCGCTCGGAGCGAAGCCCTTATCCGCCCAGTGATCTGCGACCGACCGTGCTTCCTCGTCCGATGCAATTTGGATCGGAAACATCTTCCGTGCGGCTTGTACGAAGTCCGGGCCTTGAGCTCGAATCGCCGGCTGGCTCTGTTGGGACAGGTTGCCGAAGAGATCTCGAGTCGCCTTCTCCAGCCGATGCTTTTCTGACCTGCGGCCACGCGGCTTGTTGCTGGTCCGTGGGCCGGGTCGCCGCTGCTGTGCGAGCCTCGGGAAGTGCTGCCGCGCCTTCATCACTACCGAGGCGGAGACGAGGTCGGTCGGCTCAAGGATGGTGTTGGTTTCGACGAAGATGAAAGTCGTGAGCTTGTCAAGAGGGACCCCGAGCTCGGCTGCGAGATCGCACGCGCGCTTGCGCGGAGGACCCGGCTTCGGGAAGGAACCTTGCTGACTCTCTGCCACCAGAACTCCTCACTTCAGACCTGCCGACGAACCCGAGGCATATGAATCCACACGTTAAGGCTGGATCACGCCCTCAGTGTGTCGCCGGGGCAAACCTGATCGAACACTTGTCCGACCACGGAAAGTGAACCATGACATCGACCGGCCGTCAACAACTTCTAGTGGTTCGTGCTTTGTGATAACACAAGATGTAGGTCCTTCGGGAAGCGCATTCCGCTTTGTCGGCCTCTGAGGGAATTCGACTCTTCTCATCAAGGGCATGGCCTGAAGTGCGAAAACACACCGGTGCCCCGATGAATTGGCGCATTGAAACTCATTTTCATTGACACGCAGCGTAGCGGCAAGGTGGAGTTCCAGGTGGTGAAGGTCACTAATGAGGCGCAGCGGATTGTTGGGGCCAGCCGAGGTGTCCTGACGTCGTTGCGGCGCATTCCAACCTGCCTCAAAGAAGCAAGAAGGCCGGTACGCGAGAACGGTGAGCGGGGCGATCGCGACAGCCAAAGGATGAATTGGATCTGTTCGCCACTGCGGGCCCTGTTGGCTGGGGGCGGGTTGAGGGCCCAGTGCCCGTAGCATACGGCTGTGACGCATGTCCTAAATGGCGATCGCGTTCTCCCTGGCCTTTCTCAGCTGTTCGGAGGATGCGCGCAGGGGCTGAAACTGTCGTATGGTTGAGATGGCCCACATCGCTCGCTGACCGGGGAGTGTGGTGCCCTACCCCGAAAACGCGAAGGAGACCGAGCTATGGGACCCGTCCAAACCCAGTCCCCGACGTTCGTGCTGAACACCGACGCCGAGCTTGAGGACGAGCGCGCGCAACTGGTCGACGAGCTGACCGGCAAGATGCATATGTCCTTCGACGAAGTGCGCGAATGTGCGGAGGACTGGGCGCTCAGGGCCGACGAACTGAGCCTGTGGGAGGCGATCCGAAGCATCGATTTCCTCCTCGGTCATGACTGAGGCTGGCCCTCCCGGCGCCGACGAACTGCGGGAGCTGGCAGCAGATTTCGCTCAGAAGCTGACCCGACGAGTTTCGGCCATCATCGATACCGACGTCCGATTCGTGGCGCATGCCAGCCACCGCGGATCGAAGTTCCGGGTCATTGTCGGCGGCCCGTCCGGAAGCATGGCAGTAATCCCTCTCAAAGTCGCCGAGAAGGAGTGCATGGAGCTGCGGGTGCAGTACAACTGCTGTTTCGACCACAGCAACGAGTTTCTGACTGTCGAGGATTCCTTCTTCCGGTTGTTCGATCTCCGCACCCGCGAGCGCGTGCCGTTGTTCCGGGTCGAATACGACCGGAACCCGACAAGGCAGATTCCGGCCTCGCATTTCCATGTCCACGCTCACCGGGACGACTTTACTCACCTGCTGATACTCGCGCCCGAACCGGGAACTCGCCCGTTTGTTCGTAAGGCGAAGGAGAAGGTGCCACGGATCGCCGAGTACCACTTCCCGACTGGCGGTCATCGGTTCCGTCCCTGTCTTGAGGATGTCCTTGAGAATTTGGTCCGGGAGTTCGGGGTCAAGCACGCCGGTGACCAGTGGATGGAGGCGATCCGAGAAGGACGCGAGGAGTGGCGGCGGACCCAGGTGATGACGGTGGTACGGGATCGCCCTGCCGATGCGGCGAAGGCGCTGAGAGACCTCGGATACACCGTCCAGGCGCCCCCCGAAGGTGATCCTGAACGGTCAATTACCGACCGGTTCACCGCATACTGACGCCGAACGGCGAAACGCCCCAGACCTTCGGGCGAGGTCAACCGCGGGAAGCTGGCCATGAGTCCTCGTGGTCAGCGGAGTTGCTGGGAGGCGGCCAGAAACGCCCCTGAGGTTGCCTTCTTCCATCTTCTACTCTCAGGAGTACCGTGAGCCCTTTGAACCCTGGCCAGCCACGCGAAGTTGTCTGGCTCCAACCGGAATACGTGGACCGACCCGAGGAGTTGTTGACGCCAGCTGAGATTGCGCAGATCGCCGGCGTCAGGTTGGAGACTGCGCAGCGATGGTGCAGGCTGGACCTCTTTCCGGTGCCGGTCAAGGAGGAGTATTTCGGGCCGCCAAGCCCGCGCCGGTACTATGTCGCGGTCGAAGTCGCAACGTGGCTTCTCGAGAACCCCCTGCAGCGACGCGAACACGTTCGCAGCCGCGAGCGGCTGCAGCAGGCACTGGGTGTTTACGATAGCCAGATCGCTGGTTTTGAACAGCAATTGCGCCACGCGCGCAGCGTCCGTGATCAGATCGCAGTCGCGCTCGAGTCGGTGCCATCGGTGCCGGAACCTGCCCTCCCGAAGCCGAAACGGTCAGGCGCGAAGCAGCCGTATCGCACCCTTCCCGAGCAGACGCTGGGCTCCTCAGATTCGGAGCCTTCCTTGCCAATGCTACGAGAGCCGCGAGCCAAGCAGTTGCGTCGGGCCAGGCGTGAAAAAGCTGCAGAGCAGAGCAGGGGTGGAGCGCCGAAGTTCCAGTGGTCATGGGAGCGACGCGACGATTGATCGGTCGGGATCAGCCAGCGGGCGGGACGAGGCTGGCGCCGATCTGCTCTACCGGGGGCAGCCTGCGCCACGGCACCTCCTTCGAACCGGTGCTGCGCCGCGCGATCGTGGCCTGGGCGGGCGGGTTTGGGGGTCCATGCCACGCATCGAGAGGCTATGCGCAGTTGCCGTCGACGGGGAAGCCCTGCGTGGGACCCGCATGAGGAAGCTGGTGAAGGTTGCGGTCTTCCGCGCGGCCACCAGCATGGCGAAAAGCCCGATGTAGCTGGAAATAGAGGCAAATTCATATATTTAAAAATATGGTGCCCCCGGCAGGATTCGAACCTGCGACGCACGGTTTAGGAAACCGTGGCCACAATTCCCCTTGACCAGCCTCTTTGTGCGAGACGGCGGAAAAATCTGACCATATCCTGCCTGCGGCTTCTGCTGGCTTAAATCAGCTTGTGCCTGCGCCCGCCGACGTGAGCGCGAACGGGCCATGGTTCGCCCGGCCCCACCACGGCGGATCGCCCGCCAAGGGCGGCGAGGCAGTGGTCTATGGAGCCGGAGTGAAGATCCTCGGAGTCCTCGGCGGGACCGTCTGGGCGCCCCCAGACGCGCACGAGGACCGAGCCGTCTTCCCATGCCGAGTCAGTCGGGCGCGCCCATACAGCCACGGCTCCAAAGCGCCGCCGCGAGATGACACGGAACAGGTGCACACCAAGTCGAATGTTGATCATGCGTCCGACAATAGGAACATCGTGACAGCAGGCGCCTTCTTGCTGTCTGCTCTCATTTCATCTGTGGCATCGTCGAGGCCCTGGACGAGAACCTCCACGACGTCGAGGTGTGGGCGTCCTAGACGACGGCAGCCTCGTCCGCGGAGACACGCGCATCGATGCGTACGACGATCCCTGAATCCCCCTCCACCACCAAGCGACTCGCGACACGGAGGAGTAGTAGGTCCGGATCCAGCCCGTCTGCGATCAGGCAGGGTTCTGCGGCTCCTGGTCTTCCGGCGGGCCGTCCAAGAAATTGTCGCGGTAGAACAGGTTGAGCGGCCCGGACGGTGCAGTCTCGTCGACGCCGACCTGCTCAAAGATCTGTCCGCTGAACTGGCTGACGGCATTGGCGTACTCGCGGCCTGTGGCAGCCGCGACCGCGAGGTCTTCCAGATAGAGGACAAGCCTCTCGAACTCGGCGTTTGCCTCGGCCGTCTCCGGCAGCGTTCCGATACGGTCGCGTATGTCCTGTGGAAGACCGTCCGCAAACTGCTGGAAGTCATCGCGGTCCCGCCACTGGCTCGACTGGAACTGGGCGTAGTTGGCGACGGCGAACCCCACCTGCTGCTTGGGCACGGAGTCGAAGGTCAGCTGCGGCACCGCCGGCAGCGAAGAGCGCTCATCGTTCATGGGCTCATCGTGGCACTGGGTCCTGGCCCTGCGGGCCGGAATCGGGGACCCCGAGCTCGGGCTAGCGGTCTCGCATGCCCCAACTTAATCGTGAACCGCAGGCCAGGGCCTCGACGACGCCTCAGATGAAATGAGAGCGGACACCCGCCGCGCATCTGTAGCATATCGGCTCTGACCTGCGAAAACATAACCCTCTGAGAGCGATTCTAAGGGGTTTTGAGTGCTCGGCCCTACCTCAATGTAGGGCCGATTTGCTCTCAGGGCTTCCCCTGGATCGTTTTGCCCGCCGGAACTCGGAAGGTGCGCCGCAGTGCCCGACGAGCCCGCGAACCAGCCCTGAGTCGCTCGCGCGAGGGCTGGAGCAGTCAGCCTCGCGGCCGATACCTCCGAGACCGTCGTGGCTCTCAAACTCACCGCCGGGCGCCGGAACGACTCGCCCCAGCTCGGCCTGGGAGGGGTAACGGTTTTCTTCATGTGTGCTGCCGGCTCCGGTAACCCGGCCCGGGCCACCAGCTTTGGGGAGACTCTATGTTCGACCTGTCGGCTTGAGACCTACCCGAACCGGGCCATCAACCACATCATGTTCTCTGACGAGCTCCGGTTCTCCACCGATCTTGCGACGGCTGGGCGGCAGTGGTCTCGCTGGCCACATGAGGTTTCGAGCCAAGATGCCCACTTCAGCCGCCTCTGCACGCCCATACAAAGTCTCAGCGCCATGGATCTGGCGCTCGGACGGATGAACGAGGGAGGCCACTACATCTACGCTTGAGTGATGATCCCCAGCGGCCACGCCTTCTGCACCGCCAACTTGGCGAGCTGCGAGCAGGTGGCAGGCCATCCTCTCATCAGTGCAGCGTTCGAGGAGGTGTAGTTTCGACCGGTTCCAGCGCCGCATATCACGGCAGGGAATCGCATTCGTTTGCATTGACACCTGCAGACGTCGACGTACTTCCACTGACATAAACAGACATCTGCACACCCGCTCTATCCGCTCTGCCCGCTCTATCCGCTCTATCCGCTGCATAGTCTCAGTACTCTCCAGCAATTCCAGTAAATATGTTAGGGACATCCTCTCGTTAGCGTGTAAATAGAAACAACAGTGTATCTTCGCAGCTAGAGCAGGCAATGCAGCCTCACACCGTCCACGCCGACGGGTCATCCCGGGTCACCCAGGGGCACCTAGAGGAATCTGTAGAGGTATCTACAGGAAGTCGGCAGCCGACGGTTCCTTGCGGTCGTCGGCCGCTTTCCGGAGTCGGAGGGGAATGGTACTCTGAGCGAAGACGGCCGCGATTCACGTCGCTGCCGCCGGACCGTCCGGGCAGTTCCCGAGCGATGAACTCCGGCCCGCCGATGGACCTCCAGCGGACCGGAGAAACCCACCCGAGGCCAGAAGGGGTCCTTCACGAACTCAGGCCAGCCGGCGTACCGCCGGACATGGAGAAGCCCGCCGCGAGCGGTAACTCGACGACGGGCAGAGATCTCCGCTAAAGCTCACATCTATGCATTGGAGATGCCTTGAAGGCTATCATGTTTGCGTGCGAAGAACCGTATCACGGGGGCGGCAATTCCCCCTTTGATCAGGTCAAACACTTGGACGAACACGGCAACGAGTACTGGACCGGGCGTGAACTCATGCCCCTGATGGAGTACCGCCACTGGGAGGACTTCCGCCGCATCACCGAGCGGGCCTACCAGAGCGCCAAGAACTCCGGGCGCGACGCTGACCAGCATTTTTCGGCGATCACCGAGAAAGGTACCGGCGGTCGACCGCGATCTGACTACCGCCTGACGCGATTCGCGGCCTACCTGGTTGCGATGAACGGTGACCCCAACAAGCCCGCGGTCGCCTCCGCTCAGGCGTACTTTGCCATCCGGACTCGGGAGGCCGAGGTCCGTCCGCAGCTCTCCGGCGGTCTCGCGGTCCTGGAGAAGGTGCTCTACGAAATCCACGACACCCAGGTGCGTGTGGGCGCAGTCGAGCTCGTCCAACAACGGCAAGACCAGCGGCACACGCAGCTCGAAGCTCGCGTGAGCACGCTCGAGGGCAATCACGGCTACGTCTCCGCCCTCGGATACGCGAAGACGCACCCGCCGCTGTGCACCGAGCAGGTGTACCTGTCCCGAGTCGGGAAGGTCGCTACCCGCATGGCAAAGCAGCAGGGCATCCGCGTCGGGCAGGTCAACCACCCGAACTTCGGGAAGGCGAACACTTACCCGGAGCACATCCTGAAGGCGGCGTTCGAAGAGGTCAACGCCAAGCAGTAGCTGCACGTGAAAGCCCCCGCATCACTCGGTGTGGGGGCGTTTCCGACCATGGCGCGACGGAAGACAACGAGTGCAGAGCTTCCTCGCGGGTGACTGAGATGCCTCCCGGTGGGCGGGCCCATGGCCAATATGGCCAAAAGGGCCACAACTCTTGGTGGTGTCCTTTGACCTGGGAAGATGGCCCGCGGTGCGACATGGCCGAACTCGGCCGATAGTTCCTCCGACATGGCCAAAACTCCCGGCGCCAGACCGCACCGGGAGTTTTGGCCATGTGCCCCCGGGTTTGGCTGGGTACTGGCCACGTACGAGGACCAAACGTTTTCCCAGGTAGACCGGCTAAATCCTTGGGTTGTGGCCATTTGGGCCATATTGGCCAGGGGTCAGAACGACTCCACGACGAGTGAAGCGCCCGCATCCTTGAGGCGCTTCGCCTTCCCCTCCTTGTTCGCGTAGCCGATCGTCATGACGCCGGCGTTCTTACCGGCTTCGATATCGGTCACGGAATCTCCGACGAAGCAGGCGCCCTGCGCGTCGGTGCCTGTCACCTTGAGCACCTCGTTCAGGAGGTACGGGTCCGGCTTCATCCGCTCGGGGAGGCCGAACGGCCTCCCGATGATGGCCTCGATCGCCTCATCGAGACCGTGGCACTTGAGGTACTTTGCGATCGCACCTGCGCTGTTGTTGCTCACGATTGCGACCGTGAGGCCAGCCGTGACCGCCGTGGAGATCAGGTTGCCTATGCCCGGCGTTGGCTCCGCGCTCTCGACGGCCAAGCTCTCTGCCAGGCTCAGTTGCTCATCGATGCTGTCGATTTGAGCGCGAGGTAGCGAGTTGGCGGCACCTCGTAGCACCTCCATCGGGTCATGCTCATCCTTGATCGCGTCGGCAATCTGCGGAGCGAGTTCCCGAAGCGACTCGACAAGTTCCGCGGCGATCTGTGAGGCGGGATACCCGGCGAACACACTGCACACGGGCCCGTCGAAGTCGAGCAGCAGCAACGATTTGCCTGCAATGACTGTTTGGGGATCGAGCTTCATCCGATGTCCCTGGTGGTCGCGACGGTATCCCACAGCGAATCGAACCAGGTGCGGGCAGCGTTCACGAACATCTCGCCCTGCTCAGCGTCCTCGCCGGTGCTGGAGAAGTGGAACAGGCTGGCGTCCTTGCCCATGGGATCAAAGATCTCGACCCGTTCCCCGTTGATCGGCACGGAGTGCTGAACGATCGGATAGAAGCCGAAGAACACTTCGGCTCCGTTGAGGATGAAGAGCTTGAAGACCGGAGAGATGCCGTGCATCCGCACCTCCACCGAGCCTGACTTGATCAGGCCGAGTTCCTCCAGCTCTCGGACATCGTTCACGATGGTTTCCAACGCCCGGTCTGTGATTCGGGCCATCCGCTCGGTCACCCTAGACGCGTCGTTGGTCGGATCTACAGGCGTTGGGAGCGACATCGGCAGCCGCATATCCGAGACCATGATCCGCAAGGTGACGTCCTGGGGTGTCAGCTCTCCCATCCGGATGCGGTCGAGCGGTTCGAGCACGACTCCTTTCAGGGTCTCGCCGGAGAATCCGGCGAAGTCGATCGCTACGTGGTCGTCTTTGAAGAGCGCTTCGACGTGGGGCCGTAGTTCGACGCTGCGGTGCGTCTTAACACGGACGCGAGGCAGTCGGCCCTGTTGGGTGACAACCAACTTTTCCTTGTCCGTGAGGATCTTGAACGCACTTTTGACAGTCTCGCGGGCGACGCCGAAGCGGTTCTGAAGCTTCTGGTTCGAGGGCAGGGTCTCTCCGGGCGCGAACTTGCCCGTCAAAATCGCCGCCTTAAGCCTGTTCGCGATTTGGACAGATGAGCTATCGCTGCTGTCCTGATCGAGTTTCCCCAGGAAGTCGTACTCGTCGCTGTAGTCGTCCATGCCCCCAACATAGCACTTGACTAGCCAGGACGGGAATCTTGCGACCCTGCGTTGACATGGCTAGCCAGGATGTGTATGGTGATGCTTAACCGACTTGGCTATCCAAGTCGACCAGGAGCTTCGGTTCCGTCCTTCCCAAACGCCAGAACTTCCTTGGGGGCATCCCGTGCTGAACCTCACCACCATCAACGAGCCCGACTGGTTCGACCAGGAGCCGAGTTTCTCCGAGCTCGACGCGATCGAGGCCGAGTGGCCGGCCATCGAGGCCGAGCTGTCGCTCTTGGAGGACGAGCTGCACCAGCTCTTCCCGGAGTGCCTGGGCGACTTCGACATCGACGTTGCCCTGGGCGACGAGGTCAAGTTCGCCTTCCCGACGTTCTCGATGTCCTAGGAGGCCACCGTGTACTCCTTCAGGGACATCGAGGCCCAGCCGGTCAAGGCCGAGGACCTTGAGGCGGGCGACGTCATTGCGAGCCCGGCTCTGCGCAGCGAGACCGTTGCCGTGGTCGAACGGCTCGACGCCTGCCGCGTCAAAATCACCACCGAGTTCGGCCGTAAGCCCGTGGTCTGGCAACTGGACCGATGGACCAAGGTGCCGACACTGCGGTGCTCGAAGTTCAAGATGCAGCCGACCGTCGCGGTCTGGGAGCCGACGTACGAGGCCCGGAAGATCGAGGCCGGCATCCGCTTCAACCCCCACAACCGAAGCGACATGTTCGTGCTTGCCGCTGCCAGCTTCGAGAGGCGCGGCCAGGGCTGGTCCTTCGACGACCTCTCTACCGAATGCGCCGAATCGGTTGACGGGCTGACCAAGGCGCAGGCACGCTCCGCCGTCCGCAAGGCCGCCAAGTCCCACGCTCGCCGCCTCGGCCTCGACTTCGCGGAGACCGAACGATGAGCCTGAAGACCTCCTACCTCATCACGGCGGCTTCGGCGGGCCTGGTCGCCGCTGCGGCGACGGCGGGGCCGCTGGGGTTGCGGCTGCGTCGCCAGCACCAGGCGATCACCCACGATCCGCTGACCGGGCTCTTCAACCGGGCCGGGTTCACCCGGGCAATCCGTTCTGCGAGCCCGGGAATGTGGCTGGTCGCGGCGGACTGCAACCGGTTCAAGGTCGTCAATGACACGCTCGGCCACACCGCCGGGGACCAGGTCCTGCAGGCCCTCGCCGCCCGGATGCGCCGCCTGGTCGCCACGACCGGTGTCGCGGGCCGCTTCGGTGGCGACGAGTTCGTGCTGCTCTGCTCGGCCGAGCAGCTGGCCGCCATCGGCGCCGGCGTCCTCGCGGTCACCGCGACCGGCGCAGACGGGCAGGCGATGCCGGTGACCATGGCCGCCGGGGCCACGCTGTTCGGCCCTGCCGAGGACTTCGGGGTCCAGCTGGGCCGCGCGGACGCGGCCTCGTATCGCGCCAAGGCGACCGGTGCTCCGCTCGCGGTGTTCGACCCCGCCGCCGACGACCACCCCGCCACCATCCAGGGCGATCGCCCCGCAGTTCGGGTGCGGGACCTCGACCAGTGGGCGACCGCTCACGAGGTCGTGGAGGCGGTGGCGTAGATGGGCTACCTGGCGCGCTTCGACGACCCGACCGGCGAGCGGTTCGGGATCCCGACCTACAACTTCGGTTCCGCTCCGAAGGGTCTGTGCACTCGCCGTCAGCTCGCTGCGAAAGGGCTCACTCGAGGCCGCCAACCGATCGCCGCGCAGATCAAATGGCGGCGCGGCCGGCGGGTCGCCTACCTCTACCGCGAGGACCTGGCCCGACCGAAACGCCCGGCCACTGACGCACAGCTCGCCGCCTTGCTGAAAGCCCATGTCGCACAGTGCATCTGCCCGACCTGTGGCACCGAATACGGCTACTACATCCCGCGCAGCCTGGGCGAATGCCTGACCTGCCACGAAGGAGCAGCCCGATGACCACCACCACCGAGGTCCTGGAGCCCGCCGTGAGCGAGGCCGAGACCGACTTCGAGCAGGCCGTGACCGACGTGCTCGCCCTGCTCGCCGCCGACACCACCGAGGAGAACCAGTGACCCACATCGACATCCGCAACCAACAGGTCACCGTTGACGGCGACATGACCTTCACCATGTCCCCGAACACGACCATGACCGTCAACGGCGCGACGCTCACCTGCGACGCCCACGGCATGATCAGCGTCTCCGGCAGTGGTGACGGGTCGCTGTCGGTCCGCCAGGTCGTCGACCACATCCCGCCGGGCGCGAACGTGGTCGGCCTCGTGATCGGCGGCGACACGACCAGCCCGCGTCCTCCCCGCGAACCTCGTGCCCTGCGTGTGCCGAGGGCGCCGCGTATCCCGCAGCCCCGCACCGAGCCCGCCGCGGTGAACGGTGCGGGACAGGCGAAGGCGGCGATCGAGGCCCTGTTCGGCAGTAAACCGCTCACCGACGCGCAGCTGCGGCTGCTGGAGCGCCAGTACCCGCAGCTGGGCCGCCTCGACGATGAGAGCTGGCTGACGCTGGTGGAGGAGATGGGCGCGATCCAGGTCATGACCACTGACGGCCGCGACCTCGAAGCGATCATGCGCCTCTCAGCGGTCGCCAACCGGTTCGGCATCGGCGAGGACTTCATCCGCCTGATCACTGACGCCGTCCGCTTCAACACCGAGGAGGACCCGCGATGAGCACGCCTGTTCCCACGCCCGCGCAGCCCGACCCTGAGCCCGAGATCGACTGGGACGAGTTGGAAGCGGAGCTGCTGAGCGGTGACACCGACATGCCGGCCGAGCCCGCGCTTGCGACCACGATCGCGGTTGACGAGGTTGCGGAGTTGCTGCCGCAGCCGCCGAACCCGGCCAACCGGGCCCTGCTCGAGGGCCTGTCCGACATGGCGCGCCGCCACCGCCTCCCCGAAGAGGACGCCGTCATCCCCGACCAGATCGAGGACGACGACCGCGACGAGGTCACCGAGGATGAGTCCGCCGAAGTAGAGCCGCTGGGTTTTGGCCTGGTCTGCGCGATCGCTGGCGTCGTCACTGCGGTGCTCGCCTTGGCGGGGCTCGGGTTCATCATCTCCTTCGACACCCAGACCGACGCCCTGGCGCCGTTCTTCGGCGACAAGGCCTGGATGGTCCCGCTCGGGATCGACGTCGGCATCGTGGCGTTCGCCGCCCTCAACTTGGTGCTGGCCCGGATCAACATCTCCATGCCGTGGGTCCGCGCCGTCCCGGGCGTCTTGACCGCGATGACGCTCTACATCAACGTCACCGCCTATGACGACCTGATCGCCCGCGTCGCTCACGTGGCTCTGCCGGGCCTGTGGATCGTCGCCAGCGAGGTCGGTACGCACGTGGTCAAGGTCCGCGCCGGACTTGCCGCCGGCACCCGGACTGAGTCGCTGGGGCTGGCCCGGTGGCTACTGTCGCCGGTCACCACGGCGCGGCTGTGGCGGCACATGCGCCTGTGGGGCGTCCGCACCGCCGCCCAGGCACGCAAGGTCGAGTCGATGCGCCTGGAGGCCAAGGCCGCCTTGCGGTTCCGCTACGGCTTCGCTTGGCGTTTGGTGGCCCCGGTTCAGTTGCGTACCGCCTACCAGCTGCGCAAGCTCACCGACACCGAGGTCTACACCTTCGTGCCGCCCCAGACTGCCGACGACCAGGGCGCGGACGTTGCCGAGGTCGTCGCGCCGAGCCCGGCGCCGGCCACCGCCACCGCCACCGCCACCGCCACCGCGGAGCGTCCGGCACGCAAGACCCCGGCCAAGAAGGCGCCCGTGAAGGCCGCCGGCAAGGCGACTACGCCGCGCGTGGACGACGCCGACGCCATCGCCCGGCTCAAGGCCTTGGAGCCCGACGAGGGCGGCCATGTCTCGATCAAGCGGGCCCGCGCCGAGCTGCACTGCGGCTCCGACCGCGCCAAGCGCCTGCTGACCGAGGCCGGGCTGCTCGCTCCCGAGACCGTCACCGACTAACCCCGGCGGGGCCGCTCAGCTGCTCGACCGGCCCCGCCACCCAGACACCGCAACACCAACGCACGCCGCAACCACCGCAACCGCTTCGAAGGAGCACACCTCATGGACACCGGAACCATCCTCCTGGTCAGCGTCGCGCTGCTGGCCCTGGGCATGTGGGCCCTGCGCCGCTCGTTCCTGTTCGGCCAGACGATCTTCATCCTCGGCATCCTCGGCCTGATCGGGGCCGTCCCCGCCATCGGCGAGTTCGCCAACACCGTCGTCTACGGCATCGCCGCGGGCACGACCACCTTCATCCAGTCGTTCTGAGGCGCACCGACATGACTGAGCAGAAGCCGACGAAGGCCCCGGCCGAAGCCGCCGGGGCCGGGCGGGCCGAGACCCCCGCCCTCACCACTACTCCCGATCCGATCACGCCGACACCCGCCCCTGCGGGCCCTGGCGCCGCGGGCAAGCCCGCCGCGGCGGGGAAGCCGGGCGCGAAGGCGAAAGCCTCGCCGATGCGCCGCTGGTCGGTCCCGCTCGCCCTGGCCGGCATCCTGGTCCTCATCGGCCTGGTCCAAGCCGGGATGGCCTGGTGGCTGGCCGCCCTCGTGGTCGCCGTCCTGGCTCTCCCAGCCGTGATCGGGCTGATCGCCGCGACCCGCAAGCACCGCAAGCAGACCCGTGAAGCCCAAGGCCCCGGCCAGGGCGTGCGAGGCGGTATGCGCGGCCGCTTCGGGCGCGGCGGCACCGCCGCCCCCGGCACGGGCGCCGCCGGGGCCGCGGGGCGGGGCAAGGGCCGGGGCCCGCTCGCCCGCAGCGGCGCGGCGGCCTCACCCGGCGTCTCCGGCGCGGGTGCGGGGCGGAGGGGGCAGCTCGGTCGGCTCATGGGCCGCAAGGGCGGCGGTCCGGCCGGGGCGGGCAAGGCGGGCATGAGCGCCGCCGCGCCCGGCCTGGGCAAGGGCGGCCGTACCGCGAGGGCGGGCCGCAAGACCGGTCTCGGTGCGTCCGGCTCGGCCGCTGGGGCCGGGAAGGGGCGGGGCGGCCTGCTGGGTCGGCTCATGCCCGGCCGGGGCAAGCGGGCCGGAGCGACCGGGCCGGGAGTCGGCTCGGGTGCGGGTCGGGCCGGTGCCCGTCCGGGGGCACGGGCCGGGGGCGGCCCGAAGGCCGGGCCGGGCGCGACCGGTGGGGCCCGTCCGGGCCGGGCCGGTCGGTTCGGGGGCCGGTTCTTCCGCAAGGCGAAGGCCGGGGGGCACGGTATGCCGGGGCAGACGAGCCCTGGCGGACCGGCCGGGCCCGGCACTGCGGGCGGCCCGAAGGCCGGGCCGGGCCGACCGGGAGCGAAGGGCACCAAGCGCTCGGGCGCGAAGGGGGCCGGGCCGACCGTGATCGACGGCGAGACCGTTGAGCGGCCGGGCCGGTGGCAGCAGTTCAAGACCTGGGCGGGCCGGGCCGGGGAGTCAACGGCGATGGGCGGGGCCCGCGCGGCCGGGAAGGGCTGGCGGGCCGCGAAGCAGGACGCCGCCGACACCGGCCGGGCCGCGAGCTACGCGACCGGGGCGTTCCGCGACTGCTGGGTCCGCCGCCAGAGGGCCGCCGAGGACCGGGCTGACACTGTGGCCGACACGGTTACCGCAGCGATGAAAGCCCAGTCGGGCTCGGAGCAGACCGAGCCACGTACAGCCGAGTTCGCGCCCGCACCGCCGCCGAAGCGGCCCCGCCGCGAGGGCCCCGGGCCGGTCCTGAACGCCGTCCGCGTCGAAGGACCCGCCGGGCCTCAGCCGATGCCCGGCCCCGCCCCGGCGGCCGGACTCGGAGCAGGTCACCGCTCCCGCCCGGTTGCGGCGCAGGGACCAAGTCTGGGGCCGATCGCCCCGCCCCCGCCGTCCGAACCGCGGACACTGCCATCCGTCATGAATGTCCAACCCGCACAACGAGAAAGGCACCACAAGATGAGCGAGTACCACCCCGTCGTCCAGGGCGCGTCCGAGTCGGTCGCGAGCCTTGGCGGCTACCAGTTCCGCAACTACCGCGACATCAAGGGCATGGTCAACGCCACCCCGGGCATGTTCGCGAACTTCGCGGCCTCCTTCAGCGCCCTGGCCGACCAGCTGGAGCAGACCCCGGCCGGCGCCGAGACCGCCGCGAACTACCGGCACATGGCCGCGCAGCTCCAGAGCATGAGCCACGGCGCGGAGACCAACGCCGCCATGTTCGCCGCCCTCCACACCGAGGACGACAAGCGTCTGGAGGCCCCGCGCCCCAACGAGCACATGGCCGACTACGGCAACAACCTCGACTGATCCTTCCAGCCCGGCCGCCTACGGGGCGGCCGGGCCCCGCCACCCGGCACGGCGGCACCCACACCCACCACCGCACCACTTGCTAAGGGAGAGAGCCATCATGAGCAGCGGATACGCACCGGTCAACGACCGCGAATGGGATGTCGCGGCCTGGTCCAACCCCGTGACGGGGGTCCTGGTCCTGTACATCGTCGGCATCATCCTCTACGTCGCCGGACTGCCGTGGCTGATCGTCGCCGCCATCGGCCTCGTCGCCGGGGCCACACTGACCTGGACCGTCCACAAGGCCGGATTCCGGCCCCTGGGCGTCGGCTACACCGCTGCCTGCTCAGTCGTGGCGACCGCCTGGGCCGCCTACGCCTCGACCACGTTGACGTTCAACGTGTTCGCCATCGAAGCCACCCTGGTGCACCTCGCAATCCTGGCCGGGGTGTGCCTGCCGCTCGCGATCGTCTACGCCGTGCTCCTGGCCGGGGAAGCCCGCTCGCACCAGCGGAAGTACCTCGAACGCCAGACCGTGGTCGAGCGCCGCTCCGCCACCGAGGTCGCCGTCCGCGCCGCCGGCATCAAAGGCTGGGCCATGACCGGCGAGGACACCGACGAGGACCGGATGACCGCCGAGTTCGAGATCGCGCCCGGCGGCACCACGTTCCGGCAGGCCCTGGGCCTGATCGAGCCGCTCGAACTGGCGCTCAAGGCCCCCTTCCGCGGCGCGGTCCGCCTCGAACAGCCCCAAGGCTTCCACGTCGGCAAGGTCCGCCTCACCCGCGCGAACCGGTCGATCCTGGCCGACCTGGTCCCCATGCCGACCGTCCCCGCCCAGCCCCGCTCGATCCTCGACCCCCTGGCGACCGGCCGCTTCGAAGACGGCGAGATCGCCACCGAGGTCTACGCCTACCAGTCCTCGGCCACCATCGGACAGCGCGACGCCGGCAAGTCCGGCCTGCAGAACGTCATGATCGACAACTTCGCCTCCTGCGCGGACTGCCTGATCTGGGTCATCGACTTCAAGAACGGCGCCCTGGTGTGGCCGTGGCTGGAGGCCTACGCCAAAGGCGACGCCGCCCGGCCCGTCTTCGACTGGGTCGGCTTCACCATCGGCGACGTCCACGCCATGCTGCGCGAACTGGTGCGCATCGCCGCCATCCGGCAGCGGGGCCGCGGCCGCCAGGACAAGATCACGCCCTCACCCAAGCTGCCCTCGATCCGGATCGACATCGACGAGATCGCCGACCTCCTCGCCGGGTACGGCGACGAGCAGCAGCGCGAGGTCATCAAACTGCTCATCCAGTACGTCCGCAAGTTCCGCTCCGAGGGCATGGACATCGACTTCTTCTCCCAGCGAGCCACCATGTCGTTCCTGGGCTCCAACGCCCAAGACCTGCTATCCCAGACCACGATCAACAACATCCTGCGGGTCCGCACCCACGCCGAAGTGTTCAACACCCTCGGCATCTCCAACGCCGACCTGGGCGGGGTCGACCCCACCGCGTTCAACCAGCCCGGCTCGGTGCTGACGATCTTCCGCGACTCCCGCAAGGCCGCCCGCCGCGTGTTCTACCTGCCCACCGACGACATCCCCGCCCGCGCCGCCCACTACGCCGCCTGGCGCCCGACCCTCGAACCCGAAGCCGCCCAAGGGGCCTCGCGCGCCTACACCGAGCGGTGGACCAACCCGCGCATCCAGGCCCTGCTCGCCGCCATCCGCGACGACCAGCCCTTCGAAGTCACCGACACCGACGCCGCCGTAGTCGAGCCTGTCACGGCCGTGCCGAACCCCGACAGCGGCGCACCGGCCGTTGCCGAGCCCGCCGTAGACGCGGCCCCGGCCGGAGCGTCGAACGAACTGCTGCGGCTGCGCGCGATCTTCCACGACCGCTTCGGCCCCGACGAGGGCGAAGCGAAGTACCTGCTCGCCTGCGGCAAGGTCGCCATGCGCGTCATGGTCAACCACATCCGCGCCACCCGCGCCGAAGCCGCCCCCACCCGCGACCTCCTCACCGCCCTCGCCGCCGCCGAGACTGCCTTCACTGACATCTCCGCCAAGACCCTCGCCGCACTCGTCACCCCCTACGGCGTCGAGGCCGGCGTCCAGATCGGCGCCGGGCCCTGGGGCACCAACGCCCGCGGCTACCGCCTGGCCGACCTACTCGCCGGACTCGACCGCGAACCGGTCGCCGACACCGCCGAGGAGGTCCGCACGGGCGCTAACACCAGCGCCTA
This sequence comes from Glycomyces sp. TRM65418, assembly GCF_019710475.1. Lineage (GTDB taxonomy): Bacteria > Actinomycetota > Actinomycetes > Mycobacteriales > Micromonosporaceae > Glycomyces. The sequence continues at coordinate 23,521 of NZ_JAJFAX010000002.1, forward strand.
ACACGAGGGCTAACGGCACCTAACGCCAAAGCGCGACCGACAGCCGTTACCGCACCCGTTAGTCGCACCTGAGCTGCGAACTAACACCTAACACCAGCTACCGGCAGACCCCCCTCCGAAAGGGGATCGCGGCCCCGCACACCCAAAACAGGGTCCTCCCACCATCCGTTACCGACCACGACCCGATACCGAAGGAGACACCGAGATGACCGATGAATGCCCCGACTGCGGCATCCTCCCCGACCACAACGGCGAATGCGGCTGCCCCTGCGAGTACTGCGGATCCACCGCCGCGTGCTTCGACGACTGCGAATGCGTCTGGTGCGACGAACCCGACGAGTAACCCACCGCGCCCGGCCCCCTCGGGGCCGGGCCCAACCCGAACGGAGACGCCGCCATGGACACCTGCGACCTGTGCGGACTCAAGTACGACACCGCGAGCTACTGCGATTGCGAGGGCATCTGCTCCCAGTGCGGAACCGCCTACGACGACAACGGGTTCTGCGAGTGCTGCGGCGGCTGTAACTCCTACACCGGACGTCTGGACTACGACCACCTCTGCGACGCCTGCTACTACGCCGAGTCGGACGCCTAAGCCACCAATCCCACGGAGCCGGCCCACCCAGAAAGGAGCAACCGTGGACCTCACTGCCATCGACACCGAACTGCGCGAACGCCGCACCCACGCTCGCACCCAGACCCAGCAGGCCGACGCGAAAGCCACCGCCCTCGCCGGAGCCGTCGTCCCCGGCCTCGCCGCCGCCATCGCGGCCGGCGCACTCATCGGCCTCACGCCCGCCGCCACCGTCGTCGGCTGGACCGCCGCCGCGCTCGGCCTCGCCGTCATCGGCCAACTCGGCGCAGTCGTGTGGCCGAGGCGCGGCACCGCGCCAGGCAAGCGCCACCGCGACAGCGACGCCCTCCTGGACTTCCTCGAAAGAAACGACCCGCGCGTCCTCCGTGCCCACCTCGCCGCCGAAGTCATCGACCTCAACTCGATCCTCGACCGCAAGTACCAGTGGCTGCGCCGCGCCCTCACCACCGCCGCGACCGCCACGGTCTTCGCCGCGAGCACCGTCGCCCTGGCCCTCATCAACTAGCCGAACCCAAACCGGGGCCACCGCGAGGTGGCCCCGGACCCGGAAAGGGACCGAACGCCATGCAGTCCAAGCACCCGAACCCGACCCATGAGGCCGAACAGGTCGTACTCGGCGCGGCGATGCTCAACAAGGCCACCGTCCCCGCCCTCGCCGCCCACATCAACGCCGGATCGTTCGATGTTCCCCGTCACGGCCTCATCTGGGACGCCATCGCCTCCCAACACGCCGAGGGCAAACCGACCGCACCTGTCGCCATCGCCGCCCGTCTCGCCGACGAAGGCAACTTGAACAAGGCCGGCGGCGGCCCCTACCTGCACGATCTGCTCGTCGCCGTCCCCACCGCCGCCAACGGGGAGTATTACGCCGGCATCGTGGCCGAGGCCGCACACCGCCGCGAGATCAAGGTGATCGCTTCGCGTTTGAGCCAGTTCGCCGACAAGACCGGGGAAGACCTCGACGCCGTGCTCGACCGTTCCCGCGAAGCACTGGCGAGTGTCACCACGGTCGGCGGGGCATGGCCCGATCCGATCCCGCTCAACGACTACGGCGATCTGCCGAACTTTCCGACGATGGTCCTGCCCGAATGGGTCGAACGGATGGTCGCAGGCGTCGCCGAGGCCACCCAGACCCCGGCCGACCTCGCCGGAGCGATGGCCCTCGCCGCCCTTTCCACCGCTGCGCAAGGCACGATCCGCGTCAAGGTCCGGCCCGGTTGGGTCGAGCCAGCAGTCCTGTTCGTGTGCGTCGCTCTCGGCCCGGGGAACCGGAAGTCTTCCGTGTTCGACGCGATGGTCCGCCACCCGCTCACCGCAGTGGAATCGGAACTCGCGGAGGAGATCCGCCCGCGGATCATCGAAGCCGCCACTGAGGCCGACATCCTCAGCCGCGCTGCAGAAGCCGCCCGCATCGCCGCCGCCAAGTCCGGTGGTGACCCCGACGCAATGAACAATGCCAAGGCCGCCGCCCTCGCCGCCGAAGAGATCACCGTTCCGGTCGAGCCGCGCCTGTTCGCCGACGACGTGACTCCCGAGATGGTCAAGACCCTCATGGCACGCCACGGCGGATGCCTCGCGGTCCTCTCCGACGAGGGTGGGCTGTTCCAGACCATCGCGGGCCGCTATTCCGGCGTACCCGACCTCGACGTGTTCCTCAAAGGCCACTCCGGCGGATCGCTGCGCGTCGAACGCAAGACGAGCGGATCCGAGCACATCGAATCCGCCGCCCTCACCATCGGGCTCTCACCCCAACCCGCCGTACTTCGCGACGCCGCCGCCGTCCCCGGATTCGAAGAGCGCGGCCTCCTTGCCCGCTTCCTGTGGGCCATGCCCGCCAGCCGAGTTGGATCGCGTAACCACGACCCCGATCCGGTCTCCGAATCCGTCGAGCGCGAATACAGCCGCCGCATCACCGCTCTGACCCACGCTGCGCACATGACCGCCGAGCCGACCACGCTCAAACTCACTCCGGCCGCTGCTGCTCAAGTGACCGAGCTGGAGCGTCAGCGGGAACCACGGCTTGCCCCCGGCGGCGAGTGGGCGCCGATCCTGTCATGGGCGAACAAGTGGACCGGTGCCGTTGTCCGCATGGCCGCGCTACTGCACATCGCCGAGCACGGCTATGTCGGCCGATACGAACCGATCGACGCCGACACCATCGACGCCGCCGCGATCCTCGGCCACTACTACGCCCAGCACGCTCTCGCGGTGTGGGCGTACATGGGCGCGACCGCCGAAGCCGCGCCGGCCGCGATCCTCCTCGACTGGCTCAAAGCCAACGCCGAACCCGGCATGAAACTGCGTGACATCTACCGAGGCGTGCGGGGGCGGATCTGCCTCAGCACCGCCGAGAAAGTCCGCGCCGCCCTCGCCGTCCTCGAAGATCACGGCTACGTCCGCCAGCTCCCCGCTCCGGCTGGCAAGCCCGGACGGCCCTCACCCCGATACGACTTCCATCCGTACATACGCACCAGAACCGGCGGCTCGGCCTAGGAAACTTCGCCGCCGGTCCCGTCCTCCCAAACGCCAGAAAGGAAGGAAACACCAGCATGTCACGAGCCACCACACGACCGACACCGCAACGGTCGGCACGGGACCTCATGACCCTTCAGGAGGTCTACGACGAACTCGGCATCTCTAAGAGCACCTGGAACGACTGGAAGAACAAGGGCCGAACGCCCACCACGATCAAGTTGCCGAACAACCAGGTACGCGTCCGCCGCACCGTCTTCGACAAGTGGTTGGAACAGCTCGAAGAGGTGAACGCCTGATGCGATGGAGCAGGAAGGTCACCTTCTGGGAGCACGAGGTCTTCGCTCGAAGGAAAGGCAAGACCTACACCGTTCGCTGGACCGTGGGCGGGAAGAAGCAGCGCCAGCCACTCCACGGTAAGACCGCCGCGGACGCGCGCAAGGCCGAACTCATGGTCGCCTACGCCAACGGCGAGCGCTTCGACATCGACACCGGCCTCCCCGAATCCGAGCTGCGCCGGGAGACCGCCCTGAGCTGGTACGCGGCGACGCTCCAGTTCACGGAGGCCCACTGGCCGCACATCGGGAGCCGACAGCGCCAGAGCATCGCCGAGGGACTGAGCGAAGCGACGCTCGCTGTGCTTAAGGAGGGCAGGAAGCCGCACAGCAACGACGAGATCCGCGCGGCGCTCCGAGAGTGGGCCTACGCAGCCAGAATCCAGGGCGACGATCTGCCCGAAGACCACAAGGCGGTCATCGTCTGGCTGGAGGAGAACACCTTCGACATGACCGCGTTCGAAGACGACCAGACGGGACCGGCCCTCGCACGCGGCATCTTGGAGGCATTGAGCCGCAAGCAGGACGGCACCGCCGCCTCCGCGAACTACGCCAATCGGCGACGCACCACAGTCAACAAGTTCTTCGAGTACGCCACCGAGATCCGTCTGCTTCGAACCAACCCATTGAAGGGCGTGACCATGCGACGAGAAAAGAGCGACGACACGGTCGACCCCGCGGTCGTTCCGAACTCCGAGCAGATTACCCGGCTGCTCGCAGCCGCCGGAGAACACGGTGACCTCGGGAAGCGACTGGAGGCGTTCTACGCCGTGATGGCCTACGCCGGACTCCGGCCCGAGGAAGCCATCGCACTGCACCGCGACAACATCTACCTGCCGCCCGAAGTGGGGGAGGGCCACCCCGACTTCGGCAAGCAGTTCGGCGAGTTCCGGCTCAAGCGCGCCGACACGCACGCCCCGACGCGCTTCAACGACGACCGCACCAAGCGCCGGAGTCGCCGCCGCCTCAAACACCGCGCCGAGAAAGCCATCCGTATCGTGCCGATCGAGCCGAGGCTGCTGGCAATCCTTCGGCGCCACGTCGCTGAGTTCGGGTACGGGCCGGGCGACCGGCTCTTCGTCGGGCCGCGTAATGGTGTCCTCTCGCCCGACCGCATCGGGAAGGTCTGGCGGGAGATCCGTCCTGAGGCACTCACCAAGGACGAGTTGCGGCGCGGCCTGGCCGCCGTCCCGTACAACCTCCGGCACGCCTGCGTCTCCGGGTGGCTTGCCGCCGGCATCGAGGTCGCCCAGGTCGCCGAGTGGGCCGGGCACAGCATCGAGACCCTGCTTCGCGTCTACGCGAAGTGCATCGACGGCAGCGTGCAGCGCGCCAAGAAGCGGCTGCTGCAGGCCCTCGCCGAGGAGAAGCCCGAGGCCGAGGAAAAGGACGAATCCCCAGCTAGCGGTGAGGAGGATGCCGGTCAAAAATCTGACCATATTCTGACCGGCGAGCCGGAACCGGCCGTTTAGAGCCGGACTCAACCGGACCACGTCCACACCAACACGAACGGCCCTTGACCAAGAAATGCCTGGTCAAGGGCTGTTTTTGCTGGTGTTTGCGGGTGAGGAAAGTGCCCCCGGCAGGATTCGAACCTGCGACGCACGGTTTAGGAAACCGACGCTCTATCCCCTGAGCTACGGGGGCGACGACAGCCGAGTCTAGCCGATCGGCGGGACCGGTCGGACCGGCCTTCGGGGGAGTGGGAAGGGCCGGCCGCACCGGGTCCGCCTTGCGGGCGCCGCTCCGATCCACGGCCGGATTCACCGCGCCGGGCGGGGGCCCGCCCCGTGGAGGCGGCAAGCCACTCGCGGTCGGATCCACCGCTGCGGCCGGGGTGGTCGGCCGTGCGGACGCCGCTCCGGCGAGCCTCGCGCACGGGTCCTGCGGCGCTCGGGGTCCGCTCGCCCTCCGGGCCGGACCGCCCGGTGCGCGGCGGGCCGGTAGCGTGGTGGTGTGACCCCTTCCCCCCGTAGGCGTCCCGACAGGCTCACCGTGTTCGGGCGGTACTTGCAGTTCAAACTGCGCGTGCCCGTCATCGTCGCGGTGTGCGCCTCGGTCCCTGCCGTCTTCCTCACCGTCTGGGGCGAAGGCGATCTGGCGTTCACCGGGAAGATCATCGGCTGGGTCGCGGGCGCGGTGCTGTGGTTCGAGTCGGTGGCGCTGCTCCTCGCCGCGCGGCACAAGCGCGCGTGGCTCTGGCATCACAAGTGGATGCTCACGGTCTGCGCGCTCACGCTCCTCAGCCTGGTGGTCGCCGCCGGAGGCGCGCAGGTGCTGCGCCTCGCCTATCTGCTCGGGAGCGTCAGGGTCCTGCGCGCCAAGCGCATCATCGACGCCGCCGGCGTGCTCGGCCGTCGCCTCAGCCTCGGCATCTGGTGGAAGTCGGGCCTGTTCACCGGCGCGGGCGTCATCGCCGCCGCGATCGCGGCCGTGCTCCTGGTCGACCCGAACGCCGAGTACCGCGAACTCCTGTCCTGGCTGGACGCCAACCTCCGCCTCCTCCCGATCGTCCTCGCCGGAGCCGTTCTCGCGGTGGCGACGTGGGCGGTCTTCCGCAACCGGTACGTCAGGGAGAGCGGCGCCGCGAAGCCGACCGTCGCGCTGGAGCACGAGGCCGAATAGCGTTGCGGCGGTGTCGTGCCCGGCAGCCGCAGTCGACCGTGGAGGCCGCGGGTCCCGATCGGGGGCAAGCGCCGGGAGCATCGGATATGCCCTCTCGCATCGTCCTTCCTCGACGTCGCAACGCGTTCGAGTAGGCTCGGGCGCGTGGATACCGACCTGATCACCTTGACCGGCCTGCGGGTGCACGGACGACACGGCGTGTTCGACCACGAGCGGGCGGCCGGGCAGGACTTCATCGTCGACGTGTCCCTGCGGGCCTCGACCGCCGAAGCGGCCGCCTCCGACGACCTCGAGCACACCGTCGACTACGGCGCCCTCGCCGACACCCTGGCCGCCATCGTCGCGGGCGAACCCGTGAACCTCATCGAGACCCTCGCCGAACGTCTCGCCGACGCCTGCCTCGCCCTCGACAGGGTCGAATCCGTCGTCGTCACCGTCCACAAGCCGCAGGCCCCCATCGCGCAGCAGTTCAGCGACGTCGCCGTCACCATCGAACGCCGGAGCCGGGACGCCGCCCGCCGACAGCCTCGGCGAAGCCTGCAAGACGAGCATGAGCAACGCCGAGAAGGAGACCGCGCATGAGCCGCGTCGTGTTCAGCATGGGTTCCAACCTCGGCGACCGCGAGGCCGCCCTCACCACGGCCATCGAGGCCGTCGGCCCCGAGGCCGTCTCCGAGGTCTACGAGACCACCCCTTGGGGCGGCGACGACGAGCAGCCCGCCTACTACAACATCGCGGTCATCGCCGCCGACCCCGAGAAGCGCGCCGAGGACTGGCTCGCGCTCGGCCAGCGCCTGGAAGCCGAGGCCGGCCGCGTCCGCGACCCCGAGCGCCCCTACGGGCCGCGCACCCTCGACGTCGACCTCGTCGCCGTCTACGAGGACGACGGCACCCCCGTCCTCAGCGACGACCCCCGGCTGACACTGCCGCACCCGCTCGCGCACCTGCGGGCGTTCGTGCTGGTCCCGTGGTTCGCGATCGACCGCGACGCCGAGCTGCCCGGCAAGGGCCGGGTGAGGGACCTGCTACGCGACGAGTCCGTCGCGGCGGATGCGCGTGCACTCCGCCGACTCCACCCGATATGGTCAGAACACGGCGAAGCTTGCGAGCCGTGAATGGGAGCAGCATGAGAAGTGACGATCAGCACGGTCCCAAACCGAGTCTGAAGCCGACCGCGCCGTCCACCCTCGCGGTGGTCGCGCTGACCGGGGCCGCTCTCACCTCACTCCTGGTCGCGCGCTACTACCAGCAGGCCCCCGACCTCGCCTGGTACAACTCCCTCGTCGTCTTCGCCCTGGCGGCACTGCTGGCGTGGATGGCCTGGACGACGCGGAAGACGCTGCGCCCCAGCCGGGGCCGGCTGCGGACGGCGAGCACCGGCGGCGAACGTCCCCCGCGCTCGACCGGCCGCCTGGAAGGACCGGAGCACGCGCTCCAGATCGCCCGTTTCGCGGTGCTCGCCAAGGCCGCCGCGATCGCCGGCGCCGCGTTCTTCGGCGCTTACCTGGGCTTCACCGTGTGGCTCTCGGTCCAGTCCAGCCGCCTGACCGCCGCCGCCGACGACCTGCCTCCGGCGGTCCTCGGCACGGTCGCGTGCGCCGCGCTCACCGCTGCCGCGCTCTGGCTCGAACACGCCTGCCGCATTCCCCCGCAGGACGACGACGAAGACGACGAGCCGACCCGCCCCTGACCGCTCCCCGACGCCGACCCATCGCACGACCCTGAACACCCGGTCCCGGACCTCCGGCGCCGAACACCCGCCCCGACCACCCGACCCCGATTGCGGATCACCCCATATCCCCGATATCCGCGCGTTGCAGAGGTGCGCCCCATGAAGTTTGACTCCCCCGGTCGAAGCGATGAACGCGATGCGACCTCGACGATGAACCTCGGCTCGGAGCGGGCGGCGTCGACGGGCGACGACGACCCCCCGTCCGACCGGATGGCCGTGCACCTCGTCTGGGAGATCGGCCTGCTGCTGCTCGCCGGCGGCGTGCTGTTCGCCCTCACCCGGTCCTCCGGCGGCCCGTTCGCCGAAGGCTCCTGGACCGGTCTCTTCGCGGCTCTCGCCCCCGTGATCATGCTGGCCTCGGGGATGGCCGTGTCCCTGCGGGTCGGCGCGGTCAACCTGGCGGTCGGACCGATCGCGCTGCTCGCGGCGTGGATCTTCGTCGACGCCTCCGGTTCCGGCGCCGCGGTGTCCCTGGGCATGGGCCTGGGCGCGGCCGTGTTCGTCGGCGTCGTGCTGGCGACGCTCACCGCGTGGCTGCGCGCCCCCGGCTGGGCTGCCAGCGGGGCGATCGGCGGTGCGATCGGGCTGTGGGCCGGCTCGGCCGGAGACCCGGGCGCGTTCGCGCTCGCCGCGCTGCCGAACACCGGCGTCCTGGCCGCTCTCGCGGGCGCGGCGGGCCTGTCGCTGTTCCTCGGCCTGGTCGGCGCGTTCGCCGGCGTCCGGGCCCGGCTCGCGCCCATCCGCGCGACCCCGGCGGGGGAGCCGCACGGCCGCAGCGGACTGGTCTTCGTCGGCGTCCTCCTCTCCTCGACGCTGGCCGGAGCGGCCGGCGTGGTCGCCGCCTGGACCGCGGTGCCCGACGCCGGCGCCGCGGGCCTCCCGGACCCGATCCTGCTCACGGTGGTCGCGCTCGGCGCGGCGCTGCTGGGCGGCACCAGCCTCATGGGCCGCCGCGGCGGCGTGTGCGGCACGGTCTTCGCCGCGACGCTCGTGCTGGCCCTCATGTGGCTGGCCGAGGCGCGCGGCTGGACCTTCGACCCCAGTTGGATCGCCTTGAGCGCCATCGTGGCCGGGTTCCTCGTCACCCGCCTGGTCGAGGCGATGAACACCGTCGACGACGCGGAGGCGGCGTCGACGAGCCGCGCCGGCTCCATCGAGGACCTGCGCGAGGACGACCCGCGCCCCACCGACCGCGACACCGGCGCGTACGCGCCGTACGACGAGGACTTCGCGGGCCTCGGCGCGGGCGGCGGGGACTGGAAGCACACCGGCGGCATCACCACCACCGGCGGCATTCCCAAAGCGGGAGCGGGTGATCCCTTCGGCGCGTCAGGGGTCTTCGACGACCTGCGCGACTCGTCCCGCGACGGCTACGGCTCGCCGCCCGACCGCCGCTACGGCCGCTTAGCCTCGACCTTCCCACCCGGCACAGAGGACCTCCGCATGACCTACGTACCGCCCGATCGCGACGAGCCCGCACAAGACCAGACCCGGCAGCTCGACTTCACGCCGGCGCCGGCCGGCCGGCCCGAACTCGCGCACGGCATCGACGAGCGCGCGCAGCACCTCGACCCGTTCGCGGGCCCCCCGGCCCTCGCGGTCGGCTACGCCGAACGGCCCGAGGCGCGCAAGGACCGCGTGGTCTTCCAGTTCGTCTGGGAGGCGATCCTGCTCCTGCTGACCTTGAACGCGCTGTTCCTGGTCTACCGGCGCGAGGAGGAGCTGTTCGGCGACGACTTCACCGGCCTCTCGGACGCCCTCGAATCCCACGCGCTGTACCTGACGCCGATCCTCTTGGCGGCCTTGGCGATCGGCTTGTCGCTGCGGCTCGGCGCGGTGAACCTCGCGGTCCCGGCTCTGGCGATCGCGATCCCGCTCGCGTCCCCCGTGGAGTCGAACGTGTGGCTCTACCTCGGCTACGTGGCGGGAGCCGCCGTCGTGGCCGGACTGCTGTACACGCTGCTCGTCGCGGCCTTCCGGGCGCCCGCGTGGTTCGCGGGCCTGGCGATCGGGGCCGTGGTCTTCGCGTCGCTGCCGGTGCTGGACCGCTTCGCCGAATGGCGCGGCGTCGCATCGGTGGACCTGCCGAGCGCACCGAACGGCCTGTACGTGCTCGGGGGCGCGGCCGTGCTCGCCGTCGCGGGCGGGCTGATGGGCCTGGCACCCGGGGTGCGCAACGGCTTCAGTGCGGTGAAGCGCCTGGCCGACGGTCCGAGGGAGTACGCGACGCGCGAGCTTCGCCCCGAGGGCGGCGAGCGCCCCGCTTCGGCGGTGTTCCTGCTGCTGGGCGGCACGGTCCTGTCGATGCTGCTGGCGGCGGGCGCGGGTTTCCTGACGTTCATGTACGCCCTCGGCCCGGTCGAGGGGGACCATTCGCTGAACTTCGGCATGAACGGCGTCCCCCCGGTCTCGGTCGAGCCGCAGGTGCTCGCGTTCGGCATAGCGCTGCTGGCGGGGACGAGCCTGTGGGGCCGGCGCGGCGGCGTCTTCGGCACGGTGCTGGCGACGGTGGGGGTGTGGGCCGGGCTGGTCCTCTGGGGCCGTGCGGTGTCGGACGCGGGCGAGGGCTCCTGGCAGGCCGACTACTCGCAGGCGATCTTCGCGGGCGTGCTGCTGCTGGGTGTGTTCGTCTCCTTCGCCCTCGACCGCCTGGGCCGCCCGAAGGACACGGTCGAGCCGGAGGACGAGTTCGACATGCACGACACTCAACCCATCGACCCGAACCATCCCGATCACACCCTCGAAGGCACCGGTCTCTTCAACCCGGACCGCCCGGAGCCGATGCGCTGATTCCAAAGTGAGCCGAATGCGGCCGGGGGCGAAGGCCCCGGCCGCATTCGGCTCACCGCTGCGCAATGGCCCGCGCATCGCGCTCGATCCTGGGACTCATGGCATCGCCGTCCCAGGCCCGCCGCCATTGGACGGGCCCGGCGGCGGGTTGGGTGAAGGTGCAGACCTCGCGAGGCCCGTTGCCGAGCCCTTCATCGCATGAGACGCGATGCAGGTCATAGTCGACGGTGGACCGCTCGACCAGGAACCGGATGGTCCCGCCCATGCCGATGCCATAGGCGAAGTCCTCGACGAGGACCCAGGTCTCATGATCGGCCATCGGCGGACTCCTCGATCGGGTCGGCGATGCCGAGGAGGGCGGCGAGGCGGTGGTGGTCGCGGTAGCGAGCGGTGAAGAAGGATTCGAGCGCCGCGCGATCGGCGTCGCTCCATGCGCTGCGATGCGGCGGATGGATGGCGAGTCGCGCAGAGCCGGCCTCGATCCGGTCGATGACGCCGATGTCGACAGGCGGCTGTGGATAGAGCCGGCGGAGCACCACGGAGTCGGGCTCGGCGTGCGGGATGCGACCGGAGACGACACGACCGGTGAAGTCGCCGGTCCCGATCTTGGCGGCGGGCTGACAGGGGTCGCTCATGCGGACGCTCCCACCAGTCGCGGGCCGACCTCCGGTGTCGGGTAGGGCCGAGGCTTCCGGCGATGGGCGCCGCTGGATCGCACGCGCCGACGGAGCCGGAGGTCGTCGGTGGTGAGGTCGCCGGAGAGGAGCGCCGCCTCACGCTGTGCCGGGGAAGCGGTGTAGACGAACAGGCGGACGGCCGACTCGCGGGGCGGGCAGCCATGCCGCCCCCACCGCTCGCCGCACCACTCGCAGCGGAGCCGGCCGAGCCCGAGCCAGGTGCGGTAGGGCTGATGCAGTTGCAGGTCGATCTTGACGCCAGCGGGTACGGCGTCGCGCGCTAGGCTCAACAGTGCCATGAGAAGTCTCTTCTCTTGGAGTGCGCGGCCCGCCGGACAGGGTTCCAAGCTTGAACCGGCGGGCCGCTGTCTGTGTGCGACCGTATTGAGTTGGTGTTCCGTCCGCCCCGAACCCGATGGATCCGGGGCGGGCGAGGATCGCCGTGCGGCACGCCGCTTGTTTCCCCACCGAAACAGGCGACCTGCGAGTCAGCGCCGCCAAACGGTGACCCTGAATCAAGTGCCCCATCAGTAGAGCACAACCGATGGCATCGGTCAAGTGTTGATGCCATCGGAATGAAACGCTCTCGCCTGAGACCCATCAATGCGGCAGTGGGTAGGCTGAGTCAGCACCGGGCCAGGAAGGATCGAACGACATGGAAGCCAAGCAGGGCTCAGCAGCGGCGACCGCTGCGGAAGCACTGCGCCAGCGCATCCTCGACGGCACCTATGCGCCTGGTCAACGACTCCCCAGTGCCACCGCGATCGGCAACGAATTCGGCATCGACCGCGGCACCGCCGCCCGGGTCCTCGCACAACTGCGCCAGACCGGCTTCATCATCACGAAACCCGGTTCTGGAAGCTTCGTGCGAACCTTCGAGCCGATCCTTCGGTCCTTCCCGGCGCGTCTGTCGGCTTGGCAGGAAGGGCGGGCCATTCAAGACGCGGACACCGGCAAGCGAGCCCGCATGGTCGAAGTGACCGTCGGCGAAACACCCGCGAGCGAAGCCGTCGCCACTGCCTTCGACCTCGCACCCGGTGATCCGGTCCTGCGCCGCTCGCGGCGCTTCGCAGTCGAAGACCGACCGGTGCAGCTCGCCGATTCTCACTACCTGCTCGAACTGGTCCGGTCCACCGCGATCGTCTATACCGACACCGGCCCTGGAGGCGTCTACGCACGCCTCGATGAGATCGGCCATGCCCCCGTTCGCTTCACCGAGCGCCTGCGCGCACGGATGCCGCTGCCTGCCGAGACCGCCGCGCTCGAACTTCCGGGCGGCACGCCGGTCATCGCGATCACTCGCACCGCCTTCGACGCCGAAGACCGCTGCGTCGAGGTCACCGAGATGATCATCGACGCCAGCGCCTACGAACTCGAATACCACGCCACCATCTGAGCGGTAGCAAGCTGATTCCGCCGGTTCGCCGATCGTATCGCCCGGCCTCAGAGTTCGAGGTGCCCGAGGTCGGCCGCCTGATACCGGCGGGCCAGCTCGTTGAAGGAGCCGCCGGAGTTGAGGTTCTCCGGATCCAACAAGGTCTCGTCGAGCTTCATCTGGCCGTCCTCGAACCGCCGGAGCAAGATCCTGAATCCGATGTCATCGAACACGATCGCCTGCGGTCCAGGGTGAACCTCAAGGAATTCGGCTATCGCTCCGATCGCTCGGCTGATCGCGAGCTCTTCTGCATCGGCGTCGAGGCTCTTGTGCGGGACGAAAGTGGCCTCGAGCATCTCCGTCATGCCCATGTACGCCGCAGTGTCCCGGTCTTCGTCAGCCGTCGTGATCGCGGTGGCCACCCAAAGTTCTGCACCGCTAGCCGAAGCCGGACTCTGGTGTCGTTCCGGGCATCCCAAGCTCGTGGCGAAGTGATCCAAAGCCTCCTGGGCGGTCACCACTGCGCCGGTGACTAGGTTGTACGACGGTGCTGCCATCTGGTCACTCCTTCTTCCACGGATAAAAATCGATGACCGTGCCGTCTCGGACGATCTTGATCTCCTTCAAGCCGCTGATCGGATCCTGCGCCAACTTTTGCCGCAGCGCGTCCGGCTGCAGCTCCGAATCAGTGAGGTCGAGGAGGATGCGGTCGGCCTGCTCATCCTTCACCTTCTTGTGCATTGCTTTCCTGACGTTCTTGGGAATCGCCGAAGTCGGTGCATAGCAGTCCCACCATTTGCCCTCGATGACGAAGTCGGGTTGCTTGGTCCCTCGCGGTGGTGGGCTCTGCTGGACCGAGTAGCCGAGTTTCGACAGCAATGCGGCCGCGCCGTTCTGCAGTTCTATGCTCCGGGCCTTAGAGGCCTTGCCGTTCGGACGTTCAGGAGGGCCCATGGGTTTTCGGTTCGGGTCGGGTGCCATCGACGGACGGGTGATCGAGGGGCCGGCTGCATCCGCTGCCCCCGGCCTGGACGAAGTCGTGACGGCAGGCGGTGATCCCGAGTGCCGACCGCCGTTGCCGCGCAGCGACTCCACTGCTGCCAAGGCGGATTCTGCGAGGCTCGCCATTCTCGCTGCCCGGGCTTGCTGATCGTCGAGGGTCGCCGCGATCGCCCCGACTTGTGCGGCCTTGTTGTCGGCTCCGAGCGCCGACAGTTCGTCTCGCAGTTCCTCGGTCTGCTCGCGCGATGAGCTGATCCCGGCGCTCGCCGCCCGGATGCTCTCCAAGGCGAGCCGGATCAGGGCGGCGAGGGTGTCGATCGAGGACACGTTGCTCCGGTTGCTCGATGTGGCAGAGCGGTCGGCGCTGATTACACCACGATGACTCGGATGCCCGCCTCTTCGAATCCTCGGAGTTGTTCCGGCGGGGCGTTGCCGTCGGTGACGAGGGTGTGGACTCGGTCCGTGGGGCAGATCCTGGCGAAGGCGTGGCCGCCGATCTTCGAGCCGTCCGCTATCACCACGACTTTGCGGGCGCGCGCCGCCATGAGGGCGTTGATCGCCGCCTCGCCTTCGTGGTGGCTTGTCGCGCCCAGCTTCATGTCGATCGCGTCCACGCCCAGGAACGCGATGTCGAGGGTGATCTCCCGCAGGATCGGCGCCGCCAGCGGCCCTATCAGTTCATAGGACTGTGGACGGACCACGCCGCCGACCACGACGACCTTCAGATGCGGTCGAACGATGAGCTCATTGGCGATGTTGAGCGCGTTCGTGACGATCGTCAGCCCCGTCGACCCCGGGGTCGCCACGAGGTCCGTTCGGGTCGCCAGCGCCCTCGCGACTTCGGTGATCGTCGTGCCGCCGTTCAAGGCGATCACCTGCCCCGGGCTCACCAGTCCCGCCGCCGCGGTGCCTATGCGGTGCTTCTCCTCCACATGCCGGGCGGTCTTATAGCGCAACGGAAGGTCGTACGAGATCCCGCCGGCCACCGCGCCGCCTCGGGTCCTCGTGATCATCTGCTGCTGCGACAGCTGGTCGAAGTCGCGGCGGATCGTCGCCTGCGAGACGCCGAGCCGCTCGGCCGCTTCCTCCACTGTGATGCGTCCGGTCTCTGCGAGGATCTCCAGCAGGGTGTTCCACCGGGCATAGCGGTCCACGGCGCTCCTCGGGTCGGGATCGCGGCGGGCGGCCGCGGTCTGCACGATAGTGTTCGAAGTACGTCAGTTGGCGCTCGGGCGGTGCTCAAGCCATGCTCGTGCGCTCACGATCATTGTGCCGCACCGGCGAGGGCCGACACACGCCGGACCGATTGGAAGGAGCGCCAGTGGACGGCGTCATGCTGCCGGCCGTAGGCCGGATCGTCACCCCGGACGGCGTGGTCAACGGGACCCTCGTCATCGACGGCGACCGATTCGAAGGCGTTCTGGAACGGGACGGCGATCCCACCGGCTGGGTCGTCCCCGGATTCGTGGACGTCCACTGCCACGGCGGCGGCGGCTTCTCGCTCGCCAACGGCGACCCGGAGGCGGCTCGCGGGGCCGCCGCGTTCCACGCCTCCTGCGGGACCACGACCCTCGTCGCCTCGCTCGTGTCCTCGACCCACGACTTCCTGCTCGACACGACGCGGGCCCTCCGCCCGCTCGTCGACGACGGGACGCTCGCCGGGGTCCACTACGAAGGCCCCTACATCTCCGCCGCCAAGTGCGGCGCCCATCGCACCGACGTCCTGCGCGACCCCGACCTCTCCGAACTGACCGAACTCCTCGAAGCCGGGAACGGCGCGGTCAAGATGGTGACCATCGCCCCCGAACTGGACGGCGCATTGGAGGCCATCGAGTTCCTCGACCAGCGCGGCGTCGTCGCCGCCATCGGCCACACGAACGCCAGCTACGAGCAGACCGCGGCCGGGATCGACGCGGGCGCCCAGGCCGCCACCCACCTGTTCAACGCCATGCGAGCCTTCAACCACCGCGAGCCCGGCCCCATCCCGGCCCTGATCGAGGACGAGCGGATCTTCTCCGAGATCGTGGCCGACCCGGTGCACCTGCACCCGGGCACGATGCGATTCGCCTTCAACACCTCCCTGCCGGCCTGGACGCTCCTGGTCTCCGACGCGATGGACGCGGCGGGCCTGGACGACGGCCGCTACATGCTCGGCCGCCACGAGGTGGAGGTCGTCGACGGGGTCGCCACGGTCGCCGGGACCGACGTCATCGCCGGTTCCACCATCACGCTCCTGGACGCGTTCCGCAACGCGGTGCGCCTGGCCGGGCAGTCGGTCGAGGCCGCCTCGCAGATGGCCTCGGCGACCCCTGCTGAGCTGCTGGGCCTCAGCGAAGTCGGCGCGATCGAGACCGGCAAGTACGCGGACGCCGTGATCCTCGACGACGACCTCAACCTGATCTCGGTCCTGCGCCGCGGGCTCTGGGTCAACATCTAGGCGAGGGCCGAGCGCCGAGTAACGAACGGGCCGGGAGCCCCGCTCCCGGCCCTTGCCCGTCTCCGCCGCTACAGCATCGGCGCCGCGTCGTAGAACATGTTCTCGCTTCCCGCCCCGATGAGGACGTAGAGCAGGCAGAACGTGAAGAACGAGATGACGCCCAGCGCCAACCCGGTGATGGCGATCGTCTTGTTGGTGGCCTGTCCCTTGTTCGCCCGGCTCCATCCGATCGCGCCGAAGACGACCGCGAGGATGCCCAACGGCCACGTGAACACGTTGAGCACCGGCACGAACGACAGCACCACCGCGACGATCCCGCACACCAGGGCCGCCGTACCGAGGCCGTTGCGCGCCTGCCGGGCGTGCATCGGCCCGCCGCTGTACGCCTGTGGCGACGGGGGCGGCGGTGGGGCCGCCCCGCCGGCGTAGGGGCTGTACCCGCTGCCCGCAGGTCCCACCCCGGAAGGCGAGGTGCCCGGTGCCGCTCCGGCAGGCGAGGCGCCCTGCGGCGGTCCTGACGGCGAAGTGCCCGGCACCGGACCGGAAGGCGAGGTGCCCTGCGGGTACCCCGACGGCGAAGTCCCGGGCGGCGGCCCTGACGGCGAGGCGCCCGGTGCCTGCCCCGGCGGCGGACCGGCGGGCGAGGCGCCCGATGGCGAGGTTCCCGCCGGTGTTCCGGACGGCGAGGTTCCCAGCGGTCCTGACGGCGACGTGCCCGGCGGCGGTCCTGGCGACGAGGCGCCGGTCGGCCCCTCCGGCGACGTGCTCAGCGGCCCTGACGGCGACGTGTTCGACGGCGACGTGCCCGGCGGCGGAGGGACGGGCGGCGGCGGAGGCGCGGGCGGCATCGGGGACCACGATTCACCGGTCGGGGCCGGCGTCCACGCCTGGTCGATCGGCGTCGGCGTCCACGAATCGTTGAGCGGCGTCTCGGACGGCGCCCGCGGCGTCGCTCCCGGCGCGCCCGCCGGAGGCGTCGGTTCGGTCAGGCCCGTGGGCGGCATCGACGGCCCGCCGTCCGGTCGGGTCGGTCCGGGCTCGCCGATGGGGGAGGGACCGGGGTGCGGCTGCGTCGGGCCCGGCCCGCCCATCGGGGACGGCCCGGGGTCCGGCTGCGTCGGTCCGGGCTCCACCACCGGGGACGGCCCGGGGTGCGGCTGCGTCGGCCCCAGCCCGCTCGCGGGGGCCGGCCGTGTCGGTCTCGGTTCGACCGCGGGGGAGGGCCCGGTGTCCGGCTGCGTCGGTTCCGGTTCGCGAGCGGTCTCCTCGTCGCGCCGGTGCGGTTCGGTCGGTTCGGCTTCGGGTTCGGGTGGCCCGGAGGCCGGCGGGTAGGTCGTCATGGTGCCCTCCTCGTCTCTCGGCGCCGCTTCTCAGCCGGCACGCGGCGCCGCTGTCCCGCAACGTAGTGCAATCCCACCCTTCACGCGGAGTTTCAGCGGAACCCGCAGTGCGCGTCCGATTACAGGTCACTCGTTCGAGAACTCCATTCGGATTTTTTTCGGCAAGGGGTTTACTACCCGTCAGTACGCGGGTAGAAATGAGTTACGGATCCGGAAGGACTTCAAGGGGACACGGTCTCCAGAGACCAGAAGGATTCGGGCACCGCCACCGAGTACCCACGTGCGACCTGAGCCGTCGGGAGGCACAGCGGGTCCAGCATCCTAGGAGCAGGACGCCGCTATAAAAGACTTCACGCTTGTTAACTCGGTCGGAAGTGCAGCACGTTGCGAGCGGCCCAGTCGAGGCAGTAACCGACTGGGCCGTGTCGTTGCCCGCAGAACGACGCGTTCGGTCCCTGTAGACCGGGCTCCGCGACCGCTGTGGGCGAACTGACTGGGAATGCCGGGACGAGGCTGCAAGAATGGCCTCGATGACCACGATCGAACCCGGCTGGTACCCGGACCCCGCCGACCCGGCCACGCAACGCTACTGGGACGGCGGCGCCTGGGTCGGCAAGCCCGTCCCGGCAGACGCCGAGCCCCCCGCCGAACCCGAACCGGTCGACCCCGAGCCGGAACCCGTCGAACCGTCCACACCCGACGCTGCGATCGAGACGCTCCCCGCGGACCGCAGCTTCGGCGAAGGACCGCCGCCGCGCATCGTCCGGCGCGCCCCAGGCGTGACCCAACCCCCCGACACCGTCCCCATCCGCTCCCTCGGCATCACCGTCGGCTGGATCACCCGCCACGACATCCAGCGCATCCTCGGCGGCCGCGTCCTCGCCCACCCCGGGCAGCGCCTGGTCGCCCGCCTCGTCGACGCCGTCTGCATGCTCGCGCTCAACGCCGTCGTCAACGGCTACTTCATCTACCAGCTCCTGCAGACCTTCTGGCCCTACCTGCTCGAAGCGGCCTCGGCCGCCGACCCCGCCGACGTCCAGGTGCCCTCCCGGCTCAGCGACCAGCTGTGGGTGGTCCTGCTCATCGCCATGGGCCTGTGGTTCGCCTACGAGGTCCCCTCGACCCTGAACACCGGCCAGACCATCGGCAAGCGGCTCATGGGGATCAAGGTCGTCTCGCTCGCGCCCGTCGGCCTCGGCTGGGGCCGCCTCCTGCTGCGCTGGTCCTACGCGGCCCTGCCGCTCCTGTGCTTCCCCTTCGGCGCGATCGTCTGGGTCCTCGACGGGATATGGTGCATCCGAGACCAACCCTTCCGCCAGTGCCTGCACGACAAGTCCCCGGGAACCGCGGTCGTCGAAGCGGGCACGGGCGAGCCGGAATCCGACAAGGAGCCCCCGCGATGACCGATCCGATCCGCGACGACCTCGCATCGATCCCCCGCTACGTCCCCGGCAAGGCCATGCCCGAAGCCGTCAAGCTCTCCAGCAACGAGGTCCCGTACGGGCCGCTCCCGGGCGTCGCCGACGCGGTCGCCGCCGCGGCGGCCGACGTCCACCGGTACCCCGACCTCGGCGTGGTCGCCCTGCGGGACGCGCTGGCCGCGCGGCACGGCCTCGACGCCGGGCGCATCGTCACCGGCACCGGCTCGGTCGCCCTCATCGGGCACCTGCTGCAGGCCGTCGCGAGCACCGGCGGCGACGTCGTCTACTCGTGGCGCTCCTTCGAGGCCTATCCGATCGCGGCCACCGTCGCGAAGCTCCGCAGCGTCCAGGTCCCGAACACCGCCGACCACCGCCACGACGTCGACGCGATGATCGCGGCGGTCGGACCCGACACGCGCGCGATCCTCCTGTGCAGCCCCAACAACCCGACCGGGCCCGCACTGACCGCCGAGGAGATCGACCGGGTCTTCGACGCCGTTCCCGAGTCGGTGCTCGTCGTCATCGACGAGGCCTACCGCGAGTTCGTGACCGACCCGGCCTGCCCCGACGCGATCGAGCGCTACGCCTCACGGCCCAACGCGGTCGTCTTCCGGACGTTCTCCAAGGCCTGGGGCCTGGCCGGGCTCCGCGTCGGCTACATGGTCGCGCGGCCCGAGGTCGCCGACGCCGTGAGCCGGTGCGTGATCCCCTTCGCCGTCAACGCGGTCGCCCAGCGCGCGGCGTTGACCGCGCTCGAAGCGGAGGGCGAGATGCGCCGCCGCGTCGCGCTCGTGACGTCGGAACGCAAGCGGACGGTGACGGCCGCACGGGAACTGGTGCCCGAGGTGCCCGACTCGCAGGCGAACTTCTTCTGGCTGCCCTTGGGGGACCGGGCCGTCGATTTCGCGGTGCACTGTGAACGGCGGGGACTGCTGGTGCGGCCCTTCGCGGGAGACGGCGTGCGCGTCACGATCGGCATGCCCGAGGACAACGACGCCGTCCTGGAGGCGCTGCGCGCCTTCGTCGAGACGGAGCGGTAGAACGGCGGACCGAGGGCCGGGCGCCGGTGAGGCGCCCGAGCCCTCGGTCGCGAAGCATGGGTCGCTCGGGGTGCGGCTACCTGCCGGCGGTGCGCTCGTTCTCGCTGCAGAACGCCTCGTACATCTCGGCGAGGGTCTGCTTCTGCTTCGCGGTGAGCTCGCGGTCGGTCGCGATCGCCAGCGGCATCGCCGAACCGTTCTCGGAGTGGCCCATCCCGGCGCGCAGGTACATGATCGGCGTGGCCATCCGCAGCGCCAGCGCCAACTGGCGCAGCACCGCGCCGCTCGGACGGCGCACACCGCGCTCGCCCTGGAGGTAGGGGTTCGAGACCCCGGCGGAGTCGGAGAGCTCGCGTGTCGCGACGTGCGCGCGTTTGCGCACGTCCCGGACGAATGAGCTGAAGTCGCGATCTGTCACCCGCGTCACCATACGCGCCTTCCCTCGGAATCGCCACCCGACCCTGCCCGGCTTTCCCGGTATTCGGTACTACCGGACGACACCGACCTCACCCGATCAGTGGATATGAATCCGGCTCGGACAACGGTTGCGTCTCAACCGCTCGCCGTGGCGTGAAGCCAGCCGATACCATCGGGGGACGACGCGGCAATTCAGGGAGCGTCACGGACCGGATGGCGTCTGACGAGGAGGAGAACCGGTGAGCGTTCTGCAACGCTTGGAAAAACAACTGGAGGGCCTGTTCGAGGGCACCTTCAACAAGATGTTCAAGGGCGTTGTGCACCCGGTCGAGATCGCCAGCGCCATGCAGCGCGAGGCCGAGACCCACAAGGCGGTCCTCGCCGGCGGGCGCGTTCTGGTGCCGAACCGCTACGTCATCGACCTCTCGCCGCCCGACCACGACCGCCTCGCCCCCTATGCCGCGGCGCTCGCGCAGGAGCTGGCCCAGTCGCAGGCCGAGTTCATCGGCGAGAACGGCTGGACCGTCTACGGCGACGTCATCGTGGAGATCGAGCGCGGCGAGGGCCTCGACACGGGCATGTTCCGCGTCACCGCCGAGGTCGCGGCCCTGAACGAGGGCGTCGACCAGCCGGTCTCCGGCGGCGGCTACGGCCCCGCCCACCCGCAGGCCCCCACGGGCCCGGTCCTGGTGACCGCCGACGGCCGCCAGTTCTCGGTCGCCCACGGCGCCACCGTCATCGGCCGCGGCGAGCAGGCCCAGATCCGCCTGCCCGACGTCGGCATCTCCCGCCGCCACGTCCGCGTCGACTTCGACGGCCGCCAGGTCTCGGTCACCGACCTGGGCTCCACGAACGGCACCCTCGTCAACGGCCAGCGCATCGCCACCGTCTCCATGCAGCCCGGCGACGTCATCCAAATAGGCACCACCTCCCTGACGCTCCAAGCCGGATAGGGGTCCGTTGTGGCCCGGGCGGGCCGCCTGAGAGAAAATCTGAGCGGCGGCTCGCTCGTCGCAAGTACCGCTCCGCAGAGCTCCGCTTCAAGTACTAGCTCCTCACGAGGCTTGTCAGATTTCCGCTCAGACGGCCCCGGCGGCCCGGCACCTCAAGGGCCACAAGCAGTGGAACAGGCCGCGCGCCGGTGGGCTACCGTGTCCAGGACCGATCGTTCATTCGCTGGGAGCGCCGAATGCCTGAGATAGTCCAGACCGTCGCCCGGTTCGGGTTCCTCGTGCTGCTGTGGCTGTTCGTGTTCGCCGCGGCCCGGACGATCACCCGCGACCTGCTCGCCCAGCGCCGCCCCGCGGCCGCCGGGCCCGGGGCCGGTCCGGTCTCGGCCCCGCCCGCTCCCGGCCGCGGCGGTCGCCCGCAGGCCCCGCAGTCGGCGCAGTGGCTGGTCGTCACCACCGGCGAGTTGCAGGGCCGCCGGTTCGCGCTCTCCGGTCAGCCCATCTCGATCGGCCGCGCCCCCGACTCCACGATCGTCATCCGCGACGACTTCGCCTCGAACCGGCACGCCCGCGTGCGCCCGCAGGACGGCCAGTGGGTCGTCGAGGACCTGGGCTCCACGAACGGCACCTACCTGGGTCGCGCTAGAGTCACTGCACCCACGCCGGTCCCGCTCGGGGTGCCCATCCGGATCGGGCGTTCCTCCTTCGAGCTGCGTCCCTAGCAGCGCGGGCGAGGAGGCGGCGATGTCGGCATCGAACAGCGGGCGTGCCCGCGCTACGGCGGTTGATACATGAGTTTGCACCTGCGATACGCGGCCATCTCCGACCGCGGGGTGGTGAGGCAAGGCAACCAGGACTCGGTGTTCGCCGGGGCCCACTTCATCGCGGTGGCGGACGGCATGGGCGGCATGGCCGCCGGCGATCTCGCCTCGGCCATCGTGATCAACACCGTCGCCCGCCTGGACGTGCCCCCGCCCGCCGACTCGGTGGTCGACGAGCTGGCCGACGCCGTCGCCGACGCGAACCGCGCGATCCGCCGCTGCGTCGCCGACGACCCGCAGAAAGAAGGCATGGGCACCACGCTCACCGCCCTGTGGTTCGACGGCGAGTGGTTCAACCTGGTGCACATCGGCGACTCCCGCGCCTACCGGATGCGCGAGGGCGCCTTCGAGCAGATCACCGTCGACGACACGTACGTGCAGATGCTCGTCGACGAGGGCCGCATCACCGCCGAGGAGGCCGAGCGGCACCCGCAGCGTTCGCTGCTGCTGCGCGCGCTCGGGGCCTCCGAGGTCGAGCCGGCGTTCCAGACCATCAAGGGCGTCCCCGGCGACCGCCTGCTCCTGTGCTCCGACGGCCTCTCCGGGCCCGTCTCGGACGCCGACATCGCCCGCACCCTGCAGGGCGCCGCCACCCCGCAGGAGGCCGCCGAGACGCTGGTGCAGCAGGCACTCGACGCCGGGGCGCCCGACAACGTGACGGTGCTCGTCGCCGACGTCATCGCGGACGACCCGGGGGAGCAGCGGCAGCTCATCGGCGGGGCCGCGGCCGACGCCCGCCTGGCCGAGTCCGACACGGCCGTGCTGCGCGCGGTCAAGGAGGCCGAGGAGCCGAAGGCGGACGCCGAGGCCGAGACCGAAGAGGTCCAGCCGAAGGCGCGCAAGCAGGGCCGGGTGTGGCGCACGATCCTGGCCTGCCTCATCGTGCTCACCCTCGCCGCCGGGGGCGGCATGTGGTGGGTCCGCACGCAGTACTTCATCGGGGTCTCGGACGCGGGCAACATCAGCGTCTACCGGGGCCTCCCTTTTGAGGTGGCGGGGTACCGGGTCGCGTGGGTCGAAGTCGACTCCGGCCGCGCCGCCGAGGACGCCGTGGACGACGTCGAGACCGAGCTCGAGTCCGGGATCCGCGCCGACGGGATCGAGGACGCCGAGAGCCGGCTGGGCGAACTCGTGGACCCCGCCCCCACCAACGCCAACCTCGACCCGCTGTGTTCCTCTGCGGACACCGGCGCGGACTCCGTACCTGCGGCGGCGTCGGACTGCCGCGAGGACTGAGCGCTACCGTTGTAGGCTCACTGCGTCCTAGGGGGTGTCTCTGGGCACTCAGGCGCACAAGTACTTTGGTTGCAACCCGCGGAGCCGGCCCCCGGCGCCGGGGCGAAGCCGAACACCGTTGCCGCGGCGGAGCGCGCAGAGCCGCCGGCACCGGAGCCGAACGAGACGCGAGGGGAACTGATGGCCCAGCCCATGTCGGCGACCGCCCGGCCGGCGGGACCGTCCGAGACGCCGCTCACGCCCCTGTCGGGCATGCCCAAGCGCATCGGCACCGAGATCGCCATGCTCATCGCGGCCGGGGTCGCGGTGTTCCTCTTCCAGCTCACGATCGACCTGGCGCTCACGGAGACCACCACTTCGGTCACCTTCATGCTGCCGATCCTCATCTTCATCGTGTCGATGTGCGCCTGGACCGCCGTCAAGGTCCTCGCCCCTTACGCCGACCCGCTGTTCGTGCCGATCGCCGCGTTCCTCACCGGCGTCGGCATCGTCTACATCAGACGGATCGACCGCACCGCGATGACCGACGACCCCCTGCCGGCCGACGCCGGCGTCTTCGGCGGGCAGGGCGGACGCCAGCTCATGTACTACATGGCCGCCGTGGTCCTGCTGACGGTGTTCCTCGCGGTCGTGCGCAACCACCGGATGCTGCGCGGCTACGCGTACATCCTGCTGTTCGCGGGCATCGCGCTCGCCGCGCTGCCGGGTTTCCTGCCCTCCTCGATCTCCGAGTCCGGCGGTTCGAAGAACTGGATCCGCATCGGATCGTTCTCGGTGCAGCCGAGCGAGTTCGCCAAACTCATGCTGCTGATCTTCTTCGCCGTGTACCTGGTGCGCAAGCGCGACATGCTGTCGGTGGCGGGCAAGAAGATCCTCGGCCTCCAGCTGCCGCGCCTGAAGGACCTCGGGCCGATCGTCATCGTCTGGGCCGCCAGCCTCCTCATGCTCGTCATGGAGCGCGACCTCGGCACCTCGCTGCTGCTGTTCAGCATCTTCCTGTCGATGCTGTACATGGCGACGCGGCGGGCCTCCTGGATCCTCATCGGCCTCGCCATGTTCGTGGGCGGCTGCATCGCGATCTACCCGTTCTTCGGGCACCTCCAGACCCGCGTGGCGATCTGGCTCGACCCGTGGAAATACGTCAACGACCCGGTGAACGACTCCTACCAGCTCGTGCAGGGCCTGGTCGCGCTCAACAGCGGCGGCCTCCTCGGCAACGGCCCCGGGGCCGGCAACCCGAACCTCATCCCCGCCTCCGAGTCGGACTTCATCCTCGCCGCGATCGGCGAGGAGGTCGGCCTCATCGGCCTCATCGCGATCCTCCTGGTGTACGCGATCCTCGTCGAGCGCGGCTTCAAGACCGGCATCATGTCGCGCGACCTGTTCGGCAAGCTCATGGCCGGCGGCCTGGCGTTCCTGGTCGCGTTCCAGCTGTTCGTGGTCTTCGGCGGCGTCACCGGGCTCATCCCGATGACCGGCCAGACCACGCAGTTCCTCGCCGCGGGCGGCTCCTCGCTCGTCGGCTCCTGGCTCCTGATCGGCCTCCTGGTCCGCGTCTCCGACGACGCCCGCAAACCCTGGCAGGCCTCGTACGGCCTCCAGAAGACCGAGGCCCCGCCGGAGTTCCTCGCCGAGCAGGCCGCCCGCCGGGCCGCCGAGAAGGCCGAGCTCGCGGGCGTGGCCGACTCCGGCCCGATCCCCGGCGGCGACCAGCCGACCGCGCTCATCATCCCCGGCCACCTGCAAGGACCCGGCAGCAGCACCGTGGAAGAGGACGTGCTCGGAGCGACCGGCCCGATGTCCCCCCCGACCGGCGGATCCACCGGTCAGCCCGGCGGCCACACCAGCCCTCCCGGCGGCTCCACGGGCCGCCCCGCCCACCCCGGCAGCCCGGCCGGACCGCAGTACTCGCCGCCTCCGCCGCCGAACTCGGCCTTCGGCGGGCCGAGCAGTCCCCCGTCACCGCCGCTGCACAGCCCGCCCGGGAACACCACCCGCCCCGCCCCGCAGAGCCCGCCCCCGCCGCCCGACTCGGCGTTCGGCAGCCCCCCGAGGAACGGCGCCCCCTACAACAGTCGACCCCGGTCCTCCGAAGACCAACGTAGAGAAGGGGACTCATGAACCCGGCCCTGCGACGCATGGGCGTCATCGCGCTGCTCCTCCTGGGCGCCCTCATCGTCCAGTCCACCTGGGTGGGCTTCTTCCACCACGACGAGTACGAGGGCGTGGCCGCCGGCCGCACCCTCATCGACGAGTACGGCGTGCCGCGCGGCAAGATCCTCGCCGGCGACCTCGTCATCGCCGAGTCGGTCCCCACCGACGGCGGCGACTACGCCTACCAGCGGGTCTACCCCGAAGGTGAATACTTCGGGAACATCACCGGCTTCAAGGCCCTGCACTACGGCGTCTCCAACCTGGAGGAGGCCATGAACCCGCTGCTCAACGGCACCAGCTCCCTCCTGGCCTTCGACGACTTCTGGGCCACGGTCCTCAAGGAGCGCAAGCCGGGCGGCAACGTGGTGACCACCCTCGACCCCGAGCTCCAGAAGGCCGCGTACGACGCGCTCGCCGCCACGGGCGTCAAGGGCGGCGCGGTCGTCCTCGACCCGCGGACCGGGAGAATCCTCGCCGAGGCCTCCTATCCCGGCTGGGACCCGAGCGGGGTCGCCTCGCCCAGCGGCGAGACCGCCAAGGAGGCCTGGGAGGCCGTCAACGCGGACGAGGACAACCCGGCGCGCGACCGCACCCGCCTCGAGTTCTACCCGCCCGGTTCGACCTTCAAGACCATCGTGGCCGCGGCGTTCATCGAGAACGGCGGCAAGGCCGACTCGATGGTCCCGGCCGGGAACGGCTACACCGCCCCGAACACGGACCACGAGATCCGGAACTCCAACGACCAGTGCCCCGATGAGGAGATGACCCTCGAAGAGGCCTTCGCGAAGTCGTGCAACACCACGTTCGCCCGGCTCTGCGTCGAGGAGCTCACTGCCGAGCAGATCACCGAGATGGCCGAGTCCTTCGGCTTCGGCGAGGCGTTCGAGACGCCGCTGCCCTCGGTGGCCTCCGATACGGGCGACCTCACCGAGGAGGCCTTTCGTGCGCAGGCCTGCATCGGCCAGCAGGACGTGAAGGAGACCGTCCTGCAGAACGCGCTCATCGCCGCGACCATCGCCAACGACGGCGAGCTGATGGCTCCGCAGCTCATCGCCGAGCTCACCGACTCCGAGGGCGAGACCGTCCAGAAGGGCGACGAGGACAGCCGCGGCCGCGTCATCGACATCGACACCGCCCAGGAGATGCGCATCCTCATGGAGGCCGTGGTCGACGAGGGCGGCACCGGAACGACCGCCCAGGTCGACGGCTACACGGTGGGCGGCAAGACCGGCACCGCCGAGCACTCCGACTCCAGCGACAACACCCTGCCCGACCACGGCTGGTTCCACGGCTGGGCGATGAACGGCGACGACGAGCCGGCCGTCGCGGTCGCCGTGTTCCTCGACTCCTACGGCGACGGCGCCTCCGCGAAGGCCGCCGATATCTCGGGGAACCTCATGGAGCAGGTCCTGGAAGGGCAGGACTGACCGGCGGCTCGCACGCACGGCCGCGCCCGCGAGCCGTGCGGCGGCCTCGCCGAGCCCGCGAGTGACCGAGCGCGCATAGCGGCAAAGACACGATTTCCTCACGATCTTCTGATGCGGCAACCGAAGCAGCCGCCAGGGCGTGGATCTTCGAGACGGTCTCGACGGCCTGGTGCTGGGCGGCCTGCCAGTAGACTGAAGCGTCGACCCCGGAGCTGATCCGCCCTGAGAAATGAGGAGACGCCGTGTTGAGCCCCGAAATGCTCCTCGGGCAACGCTATCGCCTGCGCGAACGCGTTGCCGTCGGCGGCATGGGCGAGGTCTGGCGGGCCGAGGACACCGTCCTGGAGCGGACCGTGGCCGTCAAGGCCATGCTGCCCGCACTCCTGAGCGAGCCCGGCTTCGCCAAGCGTTTCAGCGCCGAGGCCAAGACCGTGGCCGCCCTCACCCATCCGCACATCGTCAACGTCCACGACTTCGGCAACGCCGACCTGCCCAGCGGCGAGACCACCGCCTACCTGGTGATGGAGTTCATCGAGGGCAAGTCCCTCGCCGACCTCCTCGCCGCACGCGGGCGGATCGACGCCCGCGAGCTCATGCCGATCATCGCCGCGACCGCCGAAGCGCTCCAGCAGGCCCACGAGCGCGGCATCATCCACCGCGACATCAAGCCCGGGAACATCCTGGTGCGCGACCGGGACGGCCAGGCGGTGCTCACCGACTTCGGCATCGCCCGCTCGGGCGCCTCCGGCGACCTCACCGCCACCGGCTCGGTCATGGGCACCGCCTCCTACATCGCCCCCGAGCAGGCCGAGGGCACGGGCGTGCTGCCCGCCTCCGACATGTACTCGCTCGGCGTCGTCGCCTTCCACGGCCTCACGGGGCACCGGCCCTTCACCGCCGAGAACCCCATCGAGCTCGCCCTCCACCACGTGCGCACGCCGCCCCCGCCGCTGCCGCCGGACGTCCCGCCGGGCGTGCGCGCGTTCGTCGAGCGGTCCATGGCCAAGAACCCGCACCAGCGCTTCGCGAGCGCCGCCGACATGGCCGCCGCCGCGCGCGTCGCGGTCGACGCGCCCCCGTCGACCTCGGTCATGCCGCCCGTCGGCCGGCTCCCGCGCCGCGCGGGCATGGTCCCGATGGGCGGGCCGCCCGCGGGCGTCGCCGAGCCCGCGCCGGTCGCCCCGCAGACGCCGATCGGCTCGCCGCAGCACCCCGCCTCGCCGCCCGGCATCGAACTGGGAGCCGTCCCGCCGCCCCCGGCGTCCAAGCCGCGTATGAGCAGTGGGCTCGTCAAAGTCCTCGCGGGCGTGGTCGGGCTGGTCGTGCTCGGCGGTATGGTGTTGCTGCTCCTGCAGTTGAACGGCGGCGGCACGCCCGGCGGCGAAGAGACGACCTCGGACACGCAGACCGAGGAGACCGCCGACGAAGACCCCACGCCGCAAGAGGAGACTTCCGAACCCGAAGACCCCGGCCAGGAGACCGGCGGCGGAGGCATTGGGTCCTGCCTGCTAGACGACTGTGATCGATAGCGGGCTTTCCGCCCTGCTCCTGCCATTAGAATCAAGCCGCGATGAACGGAACACGAGGACGTAAAACGCGATGACGACAGAGCCCCGCCTACTGGGCGGCAGATACGAGATCGGCGAGGTCGTCGGCTACGGAGGCATGGCCGAGGTCCATCGCGGTCGCGACCTGCGCCTCGGTCGTGACGTCGCGGTCAAGCTGCTGCGGGCCGACCTCTCTCGTGACGAGTCGTTCCTCATCCGCTTCCAGCGCGAGGCCCAGAACTCCGCCTCGCTCAACCACCCCAACATCGTCGCGGTCTTCGACACCGGCGAAGAGGCCGGCATCCCCTACATGGTGATGGAGTTCGTCAACGGCCGGACCCTCAAAGAGGTCCTCATCGCCGAAGGCCGCTTCGACTACGCCTCGGCGTGCGAAGTGGTCGCCGACATGTGCTCGGCCCTGGACTTCTCCCACAAGCACCACATCATCCACCGGGACGTCAAGCCCGGCAACGTGATGCTCTCGGACACCAACCAGGTCAAGGTCATGGACTTCGGCATCGCCCGGGCCCTGGCCAGCGGCCAGGCCACCATGACCCAGACCAGCGCGGTCATCGGCACCGCGCAGTACCTCTCGCCCGAGCAGGCCCGCGGCGAGACCGTGGACGCCCGCTCGGACGTCTACGCGGTCGGCTGCGTCCTCTACGAACTGCTCGTGGGGCACCCGCCGTTCACGGGCGACAACCCCGTCTCCGTGGCCTACCAGCACGTCCGCGAGGAGGCCCGGCCGCCTTCGGAGCTCAACCCGAACGTCCCGCCCTCCGTGGACGCCGTGGTCATGAAGGCGCTCGCGAAGAACCCCGAGAACCGGTACCACTCGGCCGGCGAGATGCGCGAGGACCTCATCCGCGCCGCCCGCGGCCAGGCCGTCATGGCCCCCGCGGTCATGAGCGAGGGCGAGCGGACCCAGATCATCGACGCGGACGCGACCGCGCCGATCAGGCCCATCGAGACGGCGTCGAGCAAGCGCCGCCCGTGGCTCATCGCCATGGGGGTGATCCTCGCGCTGGTCGCGGTGGCCGCGGCCGGGTGGGGCCTCATGAAGATGCTCGACGAGCCGGCCATGGTCCCGGTGCCGAACGTGATCGGCCAGACCGAGGAGGCCGCGACGGACATGCTCGCGGCCGAGGGCTTCAAGGTCGAAGTCGCGCAGGTGGTGGCCGAGGTCCCGGACGACCCCGGCATCGGTCTGGTCGCCGAACAGGATCCCGAGCCCGGCACCGAAGAGGCGGATGGGGCGACGGTGACCATCACGGTCATGGTCAAACCCGACCCCGTTGTCGTCGAAGACGTCGTCGGCGAGCAGTTCGACGAGGCCAAGGCGACGCTCGAAGAGCTCAACCTCGTGGTCGAGCGGAAGGAAGAGGCGAGTACCGCGCCGGCAGGCGAAGTCCTGAGCCAGACCCCCGAGGCCGGGGAAGAGGTCGAGATCGGCACCCCGGTGACGCTCGTCGTCTCGGCCGGCGGCCAGGCCACCGTCCCGGACGTGGTCGGCATGACCGTCGAGACCGCGAGGAACGCGCTGGAGGACGCAGGCTTCAACGCGGAGGTCGTCTGGGGCAACGGTGGCGACACTGCGAACGTCGTCTACGCGCAGGACCCGGGCAGCGGCTCCACCGAGTCCGTGGACACCACGATCACCATCACCGCTCAGGGCGTGGTGGTCCAGTGGGACGCCTCGACGACGCCGCAGGCGCTCGCGGACACGCTGAACGGGATGGGCCTCACCGCCACCGTCGACGGCGACCCGGAGGCCGCGGCCATCGAGAGCGTCTCCGGTCCCGACGGGGGGCTCACCAGCGGCGACGTCGTCGCCCCGGGTTCCGAGATCACCATCGTCCCGGCCCCGGATGACGGCAACGGCGGCGGGGGCGGCGGTGGCGGCAACGAGACCACGCCGGAGGATGAGACCTGCGGCCCGTTGGACCCGCCGTCCTGCGAGAACGAGAACTAGCGACGCCGACCGGCGCCGACGAGGGAGGGCCCCGCCGCGACACCGCGGCGGGGCCCTCCTTCGTCCGCGAGTCGACGGCGGAAAACGGCGCGCTCCCCTCCCGCGGGTGAGCGCGCCGAAGTCCTGCAGGCCGGATCGGATCAGTTCGCCGGGCACTGGCGGTCGGCGGCCTCGGTGAAGTCGGGGACCTGCCGGGCCTGCGCCTCTTCGACCGTCTCGGCCGGGCCGTTGCGCCGGATGT
Source organism: Glycomyces sp. TRM65418 (assembly GCF_019710475.1). Classification (GTDB taxonomy): domain Bacteria; phylum Actinomycetota; class Actinomycetes; order Mycobacteriales; family Micromonosporaceae; genus Glycomyces. The sequence continues at coordinate 54,127 of NZ_JAJFAX010000002.1, forward strand.
CCTCGATGAGCCACTCCATCTCGAGGATCTCCCGCCGCTGCGCCTCGCTGATCTGCGCGGCGAGCTCGCAGACCCGCACGTCGGCGATCTGGGCCCGCTCGGACCTGGTGATCGCCAACGAGTGGTGGGGGATCATGGCGCTCATCCACCCGGCGTCCTCCACGGTGGCCTGGCTGCGGTCGAGGAACGCGCCGCCGCCGAGCAGGAGCAGGCTCACCGCGACGACGCCGAGGTTCGCTTTGGTGTTGCGGTACATGTTCAGCATCCACGCCAGCATGATCAGGCCCATGGCCCCGCCCATGGTGAGCGCCATGAACATGCGGCTCTCGCTCCAGCGGACGTGCCCCCATTCCCAGGTGCCGACGTACATCGCGGCGTACATGACGACCATGCCGGTCAGGATCATCGCCGCGAACCGCAGGTACCTCTTCATGTCGTGCCGTCGACCCGTCTTGTCGGCGCCCTTCGCATCGTGCTCGTCCTTCACTGGAAAACTCCGTTCGTCGTGGGTCCTCGCCACGCTTCAGCGTGCCGCCGTATCGCTCCGCGCGCTTCCATTCCGCCTCGATTGCGGTAACCCGCAGCCAGGCGCAATAAACTGAGCGCCGCTCAGCGGAGGCCCGATCTCGACCGCCGGACACCAGCAGGGCCCCGACCTGTGGGTCGGGGCCCTGCTGCTCTCGTTCGCCGCGCTTCGACCCGCCTCGGTCTTCTGCGCGGCCACGGGACGGGGCTGAGGACCACCCCCGCCGCCGGGCTTGCGGCGTCCCGGACCCGTTCCCCGAGCCCGGGGCGCGGTCCTATGCGGGCTCGATGCCGCCTTCGAGGATGCGGACCATGATCGGGTTGTCGAAGTAGATGTCGTTGAGCTCGTACGAGCCCGGGTCGACCGACTTCACCCGCTCGCCCTCCACGGCGTAGCTGACGCGCTGGTTCATGAACAGCGGCAGCCGCGGCAGGGTCTCGTTGAAGACGATGCCGAGGGTCTTGTTCGCCGCGGCCTGCTCCTCCTCAGTGCCCTGCTGGGACTTGAGGTACAGGTCGTTGACGTTCACCGTGCCCTGCGAGGCCGTCTCGACCGCGTCGACCGCCAGGCCCATGCCCGGCGCGTCGGCGGTGTTCGAGTTGTCGGTGAACCAGGTCATCTGCCAGGCGCCGTACACGTACGGCACGAACGGGTTGCCCCACTGGCGCACCGCGATGTCGAACTCGCCCGCGCCCCAGATGCCCCACGGGTTGTCGCCGGGGACGTTCTCGTACGACACCGCGATGCCGAACTCCTTCAGCTGCGCGGCGGCCTGCTCGCCGGAGAGGACGAAGTCGGTCCAGCCCTCGACGCCGATGATCGTGTACTCGGCCAGCGAGCCGTCGGCCTTGTGCCAGCCGTCCGACTCCTTCGTCCAGCCGGCCTCCTCCAGCAGGCTCGCCGCCTTGGCGTGGTCGGCCGTGTAGTACTCCAGCTCGACGTCGTCGAACAGGCCCTCGGCGTGCGGGTCCGCGAGGCCCGTGAAGGTCGCCGGGATGTAGTAGCCCCCCGCGCCCTTCGCGATCTCGCCGATGGACTCGGCGTCGAAGACGTACTGCAGGCCCTTGCGCACCCGCACGTCCTGGAACTCCGGGAACCGCTTGTAGTTGAGCATGAGGCCGATGCCGTCGAAGCCGGGCGTCGACAGCTCCTTCAGGCCCTCGACGCCGGCGATGGTCTGCCGGTCGGTCGCCCCGAGCACGTGGGTCGCGTAGTCGATCTCACCGGTCAGGTAGAACTGCACGACGCCCGAGTTGTCGGCCTTCTGCACCTCGAAGGTCGCGAACTTCACCTGGTCGGCGAACAGGCCGTCCGGGTGCACCGTGTAGGTGATGACGGTTTCGCCGATGGTGTCGAACTTGTAGGCGCCGCATGTGATGAACCCGTCCTCGGCGTCGAGGAAGTCCTCGGCGGCGATCTTCTCGGCCAGCGCCGACTGCTCCGGGGAGCCCTGGAGCTGCCCGGCCTCGACCAGGCCCTGGGCCTCGTCGCCCCACGCGCCGTACCGCGAGTACGGGAGCACCTGGGTCTTGACCACGCCGTGCTCGACGCCCGGGAACGCCTCCGAGTAGGTCACCGTCACGGTGGCGTCGTCGTCGGCGGTCGCCGACACGAACTGGTCCCAGCCCACGGTGCCCTGCGCGGCGTTGAGCCGCTGCAGGTACAGCGAGGACACGACGTCCTTCGCGGTGAAGTCGGTCCCGTCGGTCCACTTGACGCCCGTGCGGAGCTTCAGCGTCAGCACGGTGCCGTCCAGGGTGATCGACTCGGCCAGCTGCGGGATCCACTCCAGGCTGTCCCAGTCCAGGATGCCCAGGCGGGGGATGAACAGCTCCGCGTTGGGCGCCGCCGTCAGCAGCGCCGCGTTGTTGATCGCGGCGTTGTAGTGCTGCGTGGTCGTGTCGAACGGGTAGGCGAACACGAACGTGCCGTTCGCGTCGTCGCCTTCCGCGCCTTCGGCCTGGCAGGCCCCGAGCACGCTCGTGGTCGCAACGGCGCCGGCGCCGAGGCCGACCGCCTGCATGAGGTTGCGTCGGCTGAGCTCGAATCGCTGAGAGGTCATCGCCGTTTCCTTTCAATGTAGAGGGCTGAAATCGAGATGAGGATGAGGAGCAGCCCGAGGCCGACGGTCAGCGCGCTGACCGCGGACTCCGCGGTTCCCGAAGGGGTGAAGAGCAGGAGGAGCGCCGCGCTCAGGGCCAGGAAGACCCCGAACCCGAGTCCCAGTCGGGCGATCAGGCCGACCATGCCGCGCCTCGCAAGGTCTGTGGATCTTCGGCGGTCTCACCGGAGGCGGGGCGCCGCGAGCCGGGGACGGCCTCGAACGTGACGGTCCGGTCCTCGGCCCGCTCGCGGTCGCGGTCGACCACGTGGCAGGACACCCGCCGCCGCGAAGCGACCTGCAGCGACGGCTCGGCGCCGTCGCACAGGCCCGGTTCGAAGGCCGGGCACCGCGGGTGGAACGCGCACCCGGCGGGCAGGTCGTGGAGGCTCGGGATCTCGGCGGAGCGGAGCTGCTCCGCCGAGCGGTTCGCCCGCGCCAGGTCCGGGTCCGGCTCGCACACCGCGCCGATGAGGGCCTTGGTGTACGGGTGCTGGGGATTCCCGATGACCTCCGGGGTGGGGCCGTGCTCGACGACCTTCCCCAGGTACATGACCGCGATCTCGCCGTCCCACGCGAAGTACTTCGCGACGGCGAGGTCGTGGGTGATGAACAGGAAGCCGACGTCGAGCTCGTCGCGCAGCCGCCCGAGGGTGTTGAGCAGACTCACCCGGATCGACACGTCCAGCATGGAGGTCGACTCGTCGCAGATGAGCAGCTCGGGGTCCATCGCCAGCGACCGCGCGACGTTGACGCGCTGGCGCTGGCCGCCGGAGAGCTGGTGCGGGTAGGCGTCCAGGTAGGACTCGGGCGGGGTGAGGTCGACGAGCCGCAGCAGCTCGGCGGCCTTGGCCCGCGCCTCGGCCTTGCCCTTGACGAGGCCGTGCCGCTTGAGCCCGGCGGTGAGCGTCGAGTAGACCGTCCGCGTCGGGTTGAGGGCCGCGTACGGGTCCTGGTGTATGTACTGCACCGCGCGCCGGAAGCGGGCGCGCTCGGCCGCGTTCATCGCGTCGAGGGCCCGCCCGCGGAACTCGACGGACCCGCCGGTGGGCCGGGTGATCCCGGCGGCCGCGCGGGCGGTCGTGGTCTTGCCGCAGCCGGACTCGCCGACGAGGCACAGGACCTTGCCCGGCTTGACCTCGAGGTCGACGCCGCCGACGGCGGCGACGGGGCCCTTCTTGGTGTCGAATACCTGTTCCAGGCCCGACAGCTTCAGCAGCGGGGCCGGCGGGCGCGAAGCGCCCTCCGGTTCGGGGCCGTGGGCGGGGCGACGGGTGGGAACCTCAGACATTCGCAGCCTCCTTCCGCGCGAAGCGGACCTGGTCGTGGTGCAGGCACGCGGCCGCGTGCGTCATGCCGAGCGGGCGCTCGGTGAGCAGGTCGAGTTCGATCCTGTCCCTGCGGCACTCGTCGGTGGCGAAGGCGCACCGCGGGTTGAACGCGCACCCGTCCGGCATCGCCTTGAGGCTCGGCGGATAGCCCGGGATGGACTCCAGCGCGGGCCGGTCGCCCTTGACGGGCATGACCGCGTTGATCAGGCCCGCCGTGTAGGGGTGCTTGGGCCCGTGGAAGATGTCGCGGGCCGAGCCGGTCTCGATGATGCGCCCGGCGTACATGGTGGCGACCCGGTCGGCGAGTTCGGCGGCGAGGCCGAGGTCGTGGGTGATGAACACCATCGTGAACCCGAAGCGCTTCCGCAGCTCATGGAGCTGCTGCACGATCGAGCGCTGCGTCAGGAGGTCCAGGGCCGTGGTCGGCTCGTCGAGGACGAGCACCTGCGGATCGAGGGCGATCGCGAGGGCGATGAGCGCGCGCTGCTTCATGCCGCCCGACAGCTCGTGCGGATAGGACTGGAGCACCCGGTCCGGGTCGAGCCGGACGGTCTCCAGCAGCTCCCCGGCGCGGGCCTCGACGGCGGCCTTCGTCCACTTCTTGCCGTCCGCGTGGTCGCGGAGGGTGTCGGCGAAGTGCTCCCAGATCTTGATGACGGGGTTGAAGGCGTTCATCGCGCCCTGGAAGACCATGGCGGCCTCGTTCCAGCGGAAGCGGCGCAGCTGCTCCTTCCTCATCTGCAGCAGGTCGGCGGTGGAGCCGTCCTTGAGCCGGTACGCGAGCGAGCCGGAGGTGATCTCGCCCAGGCCCGGCAGCAGGCGCAGCAGTCCCAGCCCGAGGGTGGTCTTGCCGCAGCCGGACTCGCCGACGAGCGCCAGGGACTGTCCTTCGTAGAGGTCGAGGTCGACGCCGCTGACGGCGGTCACCGACTCCTTCCGGCCGGTGCGGTACGCGATCGAGAGGTCGCGGACGCGGAGAATCGGGTCGGTCATGGTCTCACCTTTCCCTCAGGCGCGGGTTGAGGGCCTGGTCGAGGCCGCGGCCCATGGTCACCAGCCCGATCGTGAAGAGCACGATCATGATCAGCGGGGCGAGGACGTACGGCAGCGTGTTCGGGTTGAGATGGAAGTTGTTGCTCCAGGACATGTGGATCATCAGGCCCCAGTTCGGCGTGCCGGAGGGCATGAGGCCGAGGACGTAGAGGCCGACGATCGCGTAGATCGCCTGGTTCACCGAGATGACGAAGTTGACGAAGATGAACCCGGCCATGTTCGGCAGGATCTCCCGGAAGACGATCCGGGCGGGTCCGAGGTTCTGGAGCCGGGCGGCTTCGACGAACTCGCGCTCCTTGAGGGACATGACCTGCGCGCGGATGGACCGGAACAGGAACGCCCACATGGTGGAGCCGACGACGACCGCGATGCCCCACGGCGGGATGTCGTCGAAGAACGCGACGACCGCGAGCATGAGCAGGAACTGCGGGATCGTGACGGTGACGTCGGTGAGCTGGAGCAGGACCGCGTCGATCTTCCCGCGGAAGTACCCGGCGACGGACCCGAAGGCGACGGCCACGCACACGGCCATGAGCGCCGCGAGCGTGCCGACCCAGATCGGCTCGGCCCCGGAGTTGACCAGGATCGTGAAGGTGTCCTTGCCTTCGTACTGCGTGCCCAGCCAGTGCTCGGCCGACGGCGCGGTCCAGATCTTCGACGTGTCCGTCGGGTTGTGCTGGTCGACCAGGAGCGGCCCGACGAAGGAGAACAGGACGATCCCGAGCACGAGGACCGTGCCGGCGAACCCGGCGGGGGAGCGGGTGACCCCGGTCCACACCTGCCCGAAGAAGGTCTCTCGGAACTGCTTCCGGGGCTTGGCGATGACGTCGTCCACAGTGCTCATCACGCCTCCTGGTCCTGGTTCTTGATGCGGGGGTCGATCTTGACCAGGACGAGGTCCACGATCAGGCTGGCGATGACCACGGAGGTCGCCAGGACGATCACGGCGGCCTGCACGACCGGGTAGTCCCGGTTGCCGATGGCCTGCATGAGCATCTGGCCCGCGCCGGGGTAGTCGAGGATCTGCTCGATGACGATCGAGCCGCCGACGAGCGTGCCCATCTGGAGCGCGACCTGCGGGATGATCGGCAGCATCGCGTTGCGGCCCACGTAGCCGCGGCTGATGCGGCCGGGCTTGAGGCCGCGGGCCTGCGCCACCGTCACGTAGTCCTCGGTGAGGACCTCGGTGGTCGCGGCCTTCATGTTGAGCATGAACGAGCCGGTCGCGGTGAACGCGAACGCGATGATCGGCAGGAAGGCGTGGAAGAGCGCGTCGCCGAAGAACACGAGGTTGAAGCCCGGTTCGACGCCGGCGCTGACCCGGCCGCGCATGTCGAGGAACGGCAGGACCCCGAGCACCGTGAAGCCGATGACGACGACCGCGGCGATGAGGATGTAGTTCGGCACGCCCGTGAGGAACGACCCGATGGAGGTCATGACGTGGTCGAAGGCCGAGCCGCGCCGATAGGCCATGGCCATGCCGATCGACAGGCCCACCACCGTGGCCAGGACGACGCCCGCGCCGACCGCGAACAGCGTCCACGGCAGGTACTCCATGACGTGGTCGAGGACGGACTTGCTCGGGTTGGTGAGCGAGTTGCCCAGGTCGAGCGTGACCAGTCCCTTGAGGAAGCCCAGGTACTGCGTCCAGACGCCGGCGTCGGGGTCGTAGTTGACGATGTTCGACGCCGTGGCCATGGCCTGCTCGTGCGACATGCCGGCGCTGTTGAGGCGTCCGGCCATGATCTCGATCGGGTCGCCCGGCATGAAGTGCATGAGCAGGAAGGTGATCGTCGAGACCAGCCAGACCACGAACACGGACTGGAGGATGCGGCGGAAGGCGTAGGAGGCCCAGACGCGTCGCAGGACGCGGGCGGCGATGCGGGGCGGACCGTCCGCAACGCTCGGTTGCGGCTCGACCGACTTGCGGCTCGCGGGCTTCGCCGAGCCCGCCTCCGGCGGTGGTGCAGCGGCAGGTGCGGTCACCTCGTGGCACTCCTTCGTGCGCTAGTCGGAACTGCGGCTCGCGAGCGTCGACCGGCTTCGCCGTCCATGGCTCGCGGGCGTCGACTCGCATCAGTGGTGCAGGGAGTCCGAAACAAATTGGAAAGATTGTTTCTAGTTAACGAACTTACCTGCCGTGACCCGGCGCACGCCAGCCTTGAGACGGAATCGTTACGTTGAACTTCAGGGGGCGTTTTCCCTGCTCTCATCGCGCGGGCGCCGACCGACGGTAGCCGGTTCGCCCCGCCCCCATCCAGGCGTCCGGGCCGCCTCGCGCCATACCGGGCCGCCACGGGGACCGATCCGCCCGTTCGGCCGAGCCGCCGTCCTCCGCGCGGCGGCCGCGAGGCCGATGTGACGATCGCCTCCCGGGCCCGGAGTCCGGACCCCGGAACGAAGCCAGTACGCTCGTACTGTTACGAGCAGTCCGCTCCGCGTCGGTGAAGGCGCTGCCGCTGAAGGCGCAGTGCCTGCAACAGGCGCAGTCGAACCAGGCGCGGCGAGCGCAAGGAGAGGTCCAAACCCATGGCGAAGATCAAGGTCGCGAACCCGGTCGTCGAACTCGACGGCGACGAGATGACCCGCATCATCTGGAGCAAGATCAAGGACGAGCTGATCCACCCCTACCTGGACGTGGACCTGAAGTACTACGACCTCTCCATCGAGCACCGCGACGCCACCGACGACCAGGTCACCGTGGACGCCGCCAACGCCATCAACGAGCACAACGTCGGCGTCAAGTGCGCGACCATCACCCCCGACGAGGCCCGCGTCGAGGAGTTCGGCCTCAAGAAGATGTGGCGCTCCCCGAACGGCACCATCCGCAACATCCTCGGCGGCGTGGTCTTCCGCGAGCCGATCATCATGAGCAACGTCCCCCGCCTCGTCCCGGGCTGGACCAAGCCGATCATCATCGGCCGCCACGCGCACGGCGACCAGTACAAGGCCACCGACTTCAAGGTCGACCGCCCCGGCACGCTCACCGTCACCTTCACCCCCGACGACGGCTCCGCGCCGATGGAGTTCGAGGTCGCCCGCTACCCGGAGGGCGGCGGCGTGGCCATGAGCATGTACAACTACAAGAAGTCCATCGAGGACTTCGCCCGCGCCTCGTTCCGCTACGGCCTGGCCCGGAACTACCCGGTGTACATGTCCACCAAGAACACCATCCTCAAGGCCTACGACGGCATGTTCAAGGACGTGTTCCAGGAGGTCTTCGACAACGAGTTCAAGGCCGAGTTCGACGCCAAGGGACTCACCTACGAGCACCGCCTCATCGACGACATGGTCGCCGCGGCCATGAAGTGGGAGGGCGGCTACGTCTGGGCCTGCAAGAACTACGACGGCGACGTCCAGTCCGACACCGTCGCCCAGGGCTTCGGCTCGCTCGGCCTCATGACCTCCGTGCTCATGACCCCCGACGGCAAGACCGTCGAGGCCGAGGCCGCCCACGGCACCGTGACCCGCCACTACCGCGCCCACCAGCGCGGCGAGAAGACCTCGACCAACCCGATCGCCTCGATCTTCGCGTGGTCGCGCGGCCTCGCCCACCGCGGCAAGCTCGACGGCACCCCCGAGGTCACCGGCTTCGCGAACGATTTGGAGAAGGTCGTCGTCGACACCGTCGAGAGCGGCAAGATGACCAAGGACCTGGCGCTGCTCATCGGCCGCGACCAGGAGTGGCAGACCACCGACGAGTTCCTCGACACCCTGTCGGAGAACCTCGCCAAGGCCGTCTCCGCCAAGTGAGGACCCGCGGGCCCCGCCGAGGGGTCCGCGATCCGGCGGCGAACTCGTGCGAGCCGGCGCGTAACCGAGCCGCCGGAGGTTCGTTGTAGAAGGTGCGGTGACTCGCTGTAGCCACCGTCCCTTCCCAGTTGGAGGCCCCGGCCGACGTGTGCAGGCGCACACTCGGCAGGGGCCTCCCCCCTTTCGGGACTTGTAAACTAGGCGGGTTGCAAGCCGTCGACCGAAAGGCAGCCATTCGTGAGAGGCGTCATCCTCGCCGCCGGCCAAGGGCAGCGCCTGCGCCCCGACACCGACGAGCTGCCCAAGACGCTCCTGCCGGTCACCGGGACGGAGACGATCCTCGACACCATCGTGCGGGGCCTGGCCGAGGTCGACATCCGCGACATCGCGATCACCGTGGGGCACGCGGCCGACCGGATCCGCGACCACGCGTCCGAGCTGGAGACCCGCTACGGCGTCCAGATCACGATCGTCGACAACGACAAGCCGCACTGGAACAACGCCTACTCGCTGTGGACCGCCCGCGAGCACTACTCGACCGGCGCGCTCCTGGTCAACGGCGACACCGTCCACCCCACGAGCATCGAGCGGAGCCTCCTGGCCGCCGCAGAGACCGATCCGCGGCTGCTCCTGGCCCTGGACGACCACAAGACCCTCACCGACGAGGCCATGAAGGTCCGCGTCGGCCCCGGCGGCGTGGAGCTCATCCACAAGCGGCAGCCGGTCGCGACCGCCGCGGGCGAGTACATCGGCGTCAGCCTCATCCCCGCCGGCGTCGCCGAGGACCTCACCAAGGCCCTCGAAGCCACCTTCACCCGCGACTCGACCCTCTACTACGAGGACGCCTACCAGCTCCTCGCCGAGGCCGGGCAGATCGGCACCGTCTCCACGGGGCCCGTCGCCTGGACCGAGGTCGACGACCACGCCGACTGGGCGCTCGCGAAGACGATCGCCGAGGGCCTGTAGTGCCGACCTTCGCCCGCACGGTCCTCGCGCCGATCACGGTCGAGATCGCGGCCGGGGCGCTCGCGCGGCTTCCCGAACTGCTCGTCGACTCCCGGATCTCCTCGGGCGGCCGCGTCGCCGTCGCGCTCGGGCCGGGCCTCGGCGAGACCATCGCCGCCGAGCTCGACCACCTGCCGGACGCGACCGTGCACACCGTCAAGCCCGGCACCCTCGCCAGCGCGCGCGACCTCGCCGGGCGGCTGCGCGACGACCACCGCGTCGACGCGCTCGTCGGCATCGGCGGCGGCAAGCTCCTGGACACCGCGAAGTTCGCGGCCACCGAGCTCGGCCTGCCCATGGTGGCGGTCGCCACGAGCCTCGCCCACGACGGTCTCGCGTCCCCCACCGCGTCCCTCGAACGCGACGGCGTCTCGGTCTCCTACGGCGTGCACCCGCCGCTCGCGGTCCTCGCCGACCTCGACTTCATCCGCCGCGCCCCCGCCTCGCAGCTGCGCTCGGGCGTGGGCGACGCGCTCACGAACCTCTCGGCCGTCGCCGACTGGCAGCTCTCGCACGAGGTGAACGGCGAGGCCATCGACGGGCTCGCCGTCGCGATCGCGCGCAGCGGCGCCGAGGCGGTGCTGCGCCACCCGGGCACCATCGCCGACGACGGGTTCCTCGTGTCCCTCGCGAACGGCCTCGTCCAAGGCGGCCTCGCCATGGGCATGGCCGGCTCCTCGCGGCCGTGCTCGGGCGGCTGCCATGAGATCTCGCACGCACTCGACGTGCTCCATCCCGGCATCGCCTCCCACGGGGAGCAGGGCGCGCTCGGCGCGCTCGTGTGCACGTGGCTGCGCGGGGACGAACCGCTGTTCAGGGAGCTGTCGGCCGCGATGCGGCGGCACGGCCTGCCGCGCACCGCGAGTGAACTCGGACTGAGCACGGCGGAGCTGGCCACAGCCGTCGACTACGCTCCGAGGACCCGGCCAGGCCGTTATACGATTCTCGAACATCGTGAACTGGACTCGGTGGCGCTTGAGCGACACCTGACGGAGATGATGCATGAGCTCGATTAGCCCGCACCCCGACGGAGTCTCCGGCCCGGCCGGCGGCGGCGACGGGAGCCCGGACCGCGCCGATGCGGAGGCGCCCCAAGGCGTCCCCGGTCCCGGGCCTTCGGCCTCCCCCGCGGGATACCCCCGAGGGGCCATGAGCTCCGGTTCGGCGGCGTTCGCGAGCCCGCCGCCGTCGGCCGCTCCGGGCCTCACCCCGGGCCAGGCGGGCCCCGGCGGTCCGCCTCCCGCCGCGACGCCGCCGGGCGGCCCGCAGGGCTACGGCCCGGCCTCCTACAGCGCCCCTTCGGCGCCGCAGCCGGCCGCGTACGGCGCTCCGTCCCACCACCCGAGCCCGGCCGGTCAGCCCGCCTACGGCGCCCCGCAGGGCCAGCCGTACGGCGCGCCCCCTCCGCCGCACGGCCCCGGTGGCCAGCAGCCGTACGGCGCGCCGCAGCCGCAGCAGGGCGGGCAGCCGAACCCGTACGGCCAGCCCGCGCCGGGCCAGTACGGCCGGCCGCCGCAGCCTCCGCCTCCCGCCTCCTCCCCGCCGCCGGGCGGCCAGGGGGGCCAAGGGAACCAGCCGCAGTACGGCCAGAACCCGCCGCCGCCCGCGACCGCGCCCCAGCCTCCGGGACAGGTCCCGCAGGCCCCGTACGCGATCCGGCCCGAACCGGGCCGCGACATGCCGATGGCCGGGGCCTCTCCGATCCGCCGGAACCTCGACGACACCGCCGAACTCCCGGCCTTCCTCGACTCGGCCCGCGGCGACGAGCCCCCCACCGGCGCGCGCGCCGCCGAAGCCAAGCCGCTCAAGCGGAAGTTCCCGCTGACCACCGGCTTCACCGCGCTCCTGCGCCACCGGCACGCCATGTCGGTCCTGGTCCGCCGCGACCTCGCCGTCAAGTACCAGTCGACCGCGATGGGCTACGTCTGGTCGCTCATCGAGCCGCTCGGCCTGACGCTCATCTACTGGTTCGTCTTCGACATCGTCTTCGGCGGCGGCCGGGCCATCCCGAACGACCCGGGCACGCCCCAGGCGGGCTACCTGCTCTTCATCGTCTCCGGCATCTTCGCGTACCAGTGGTTCTCGCAGGCGGTCAACCAGGGCGCCAGCTCCCTCAACGGGCAGTCGGCCCTCATCACCGTGATGAAGGTCCCCAGAGAGGTCTTCCCGGTCTCGAAGGTCTTCGCGCGCTTCGCCGAATACGTCGTCGGCTTCCCGATCCTCATCCTCGTGGCGATCCTCGGCGGCGGCACCTGGGGGTTCAACCTGCTGTGGCTGATCCCGGCCATCCTGGTCCAGACGATGCTCCTGGCCGGCATGACCTTCATCCTCGCCGCGGCGAACGTCCTCTACAAGGACGTGCAGCGCTTCCTCGGCCTGTTCATGCGAGTGCTCTTCTACGCCTCGTGCATCATCTTCCCGATCACCAAGGTCAAGGATGCGGAAATGATGGAGAACAACCCGTGGCTGTTCGACCTCTTCTCCGTCAACCCGCTCATCGGCATCTTCTCGATGCACCGGGCGGCCTTCATCCCCGAGCTGGGCCCCAACACGTTCCAGCTCTCCGTCGCCATCGGCTTCTCGGCCTTCCTGATGTTCTTCGGCCGCTGGGTCTTCTACCGGATGGAACCGCAGGTCCTCAAGGCGCTCTAAGCGATCGACCATGACGGCCCCCGCCGGTCCCGGCGGGGGCCGTCGCCGTCGCCCCCGATCCCGCCGTTCGATCGCGAAGCGCCCGAAGCCGTCCCAGGCGACACCCCGCACCACGCGGTACGGTGCCGCGGGCGTTTCGTCGGTACCATGGGGGAGCGAGCGGACTCGCGGCCCCGCCCCGATGTGCCCGATCGGTCGGGTCGGTCACCACCGGCCCGTCGGCCGGGAATCGGACGCCTAGTATGGGGCGACTCGAAGCGCCCCGGCACCCCCTAGACGGAGAACCCTGCATCATGACCTCGCCCCAGCCTCCCGGGCCCCGACCAAGCGCCGCAGCCGGGACCGGAGTCGACGAGCAGACCCTCCACCTGCCCACGGCCGCGGCGGCTCCCGTCGCCGCGGGGGCGCGCACCGCTCCGAGTCCCTACCCCGCGCGCCCGGCGTTCCGCGCCCCCGAGCCGCCGAACGCCGGCGCCCGCCCGCAGCCCGCGCCGATCTCGCGGCCCCGGCCGACCGAGCGCTGGGAAGGCGTCGGGTTCCGCCCGGACATCCAAGGCCTGCGGGCGGTGGCCGTCACCCTGGTCCTGCTGTCGCACGCGGGCTTCACGTTCTTCGCCGGCGGTTACGTCGGGGTCGACGTCTTCTTCGTCCTCTCCGGCTTCCTCATCACCTCGCTCCTGGTGAAGGAGGTCTTCGACACCGGGAAGATCTCCATCGCCGGGTTCTACGCCCGCCGCGCCCGCCGCATCCTGCCCGCCGCGAGCGTCGTCACCATCGCCACCGTCCTCGGCGCGTGGCTGTGGTTCCCGGTCACCCGCCTCGAAGCGGTCATGCAGGACGCGTTCACGGTCATCGTCTACGTCGTGAACTACCGGTTCGTGGCCGAGCAGACCGAGTACCTCAACGCCGACCAGATGCCCTCCCCGTTCCAGCAGTTCTGGTCCCTCGCCGTCGAAGAGCAGTTCTACCTCGTCTGGCCGCTGCTCCTGCTCGGCCTGCTCCTCCTGGTCAAGCGCAGCCCCGGCAGGCTCGTGAACACCGGGATCGCCCTCGCCGTCGGCGTCTTCGCCCTCAGCCTGATCCTCTCGGTCCTCGTCACCGAGCAGTCGCAGCCGACCGCCTACTACGCGGCCCACACCCGCGCGTGGGAACTCGCGGCCGGGGCGTTCCTCGCCCTGGTCCTCCCGGCGCTGAAGAAGACGCCCCGGATCCTGGGCTGGATCCTCGGGATCGCCGGCCTCGCCGCGATCGTCGCCGCGGCGGTCCTCTACGACGACGCGACCGCGTTCCCCGGCTACACCGCGCTGCTGCCGGTGGCCGGCACGATGCTCGTCATCGTCGCGGGATCGGGCCCGGCCGCCAATCCGGCCTCGTCGCTGCTCGGGACGGCCCCGTTCCAGTTCGTCGGGCGGATCTCCTACAGCCTCTACCTGTGGCACTGGCCGATCCTCATCCTCATCCCGCTCGCGGTCGGCGCCGAGCCGGGCATCGTGCTCAACACGCTTCTGATCGTCGCCACCTTCGCCATCGCGCAGCTCTCCTACTCCCTCGTGGAGACGCCGTTCCGCAACGCGAAGGTGTTCAAGCGCGATTCGGTCTACGGAATCGGCGTGGGGATCCTGTGCTCGTTCCTCGGCCTGGCCCTGGTCATCGGCCTCACCGTCAACTTCCAGAACGCGAAGACCACGGAGGGCGATCCGGTCGAGATCGCCGAGAACACCGAGAGCGTCGAGGCCCGGCTGGAGGCGGCGGCGGCGCTCACGTCGATCCCCGACGACCTCGTGCCTTCGCTCGCCGACGCCTCGGACGACCGGCCGAAGATCTACGAGAACGGCTGCCACGTCGAGCAGGAGTCGGCGCAGCTCCCGGACGGCTGTGTCTTCGGTGACACCGAGGCCGACACCACCGTCGTGGTGATGGGCGACTCCCACGCGGCCCAGTGGTTCCCCGCGCTCGAACTGATCGCGGAGGAGCAGGGCTGGCGGCTGTTGACCCGGACGAAGAGCGCCTGTACCGCGGTCGACGTGCGAGTGGAGAACTCCTCGCTGGAACGCGAGTACACCGAGTGCTCGGCATGGCGCGCGGCGGTGTTCGAGGAGCTCGCGGACGTGAAGCCGGACATGGTGGTGCTGAGCAGCACCGACCCTGCGGTGATCGCGGAAGACGGGCAGACGGTCGAGGAGACCTGGCTGACCGGCTGGGAGCAGACGGTGACCAAGTTGAGCGAGACGGGCGCCACAGTGGTCACCATCGCGGACACGCCCTGGGCCGAAGAGTCGGTCCCCGAGTGTTTGTCGCTGCCCGCGAACGGCAATGACCCGCGCAACTGCGCCATCGACCGGGACGAGTCGGTGTCGAAGCCCGGACTGCGGGCCGACGCCATGGAGCTTCAGGAGGAACTGGGCGCCACCGTCATCGATCCCATGGGTTGGTTGTGCCTTGAGGACGTCTGCCCGGTCATCGTGGAGAACACGCTCGTCTACCGGGACCGGCACCACATGACCACGCACTACGCGGCCTCGCTGGCGAAGCTCCTCGAAGCCGAGCTCCCCGACCCCTCGTGAGCGAGCGGGATCAGGCGGCCGGAACCGCCGCGGGCCAGCCCGCGGGGAACGGGAACTCCTGGGAGAGCGTCTCGCAGCCCTTGACGACTTCGGCGTAGTTCCGGCGCCACTGGCAGGTCAGCTGGATGACGTGCTGATCGGCGAACACGAAGAAGTTCCGCATGAACAGGGCGCCGTTGTCGCCGCCGGCGTCCTTGAAATAGCGGTGGATTCCGGTCTGGCGGTGGACCAGCGCCGGATAGATGTTGGTCGTGTCGATGGTGTTGCCCATCGAGGCCTCGTAGTCCAGGATCATCGCGACCTGGGCCTCATAATCGGCGGGGCTCGTGCCTTCGGGCAGATAATACGCAGTGACGTTGAGCTGGCTGTCCGGATCGCCGCCGTCAAGGGCGAACGTCCAGGTCTTCTGGTCCTCGGACAACAGCGGCTCGCGGGCCGCGTCCACCTCCACGAAGCCCTCCGGCGGCGTGATCTGGAGGTCGTATGGCTCGGTGAGCTCGTCGTGGGGGATCGAGGAATTGCCCTGCGACTGCTCGCCGCTGGGCGTCTCTCCGGAATCATCGGAGGCACCGCTGCAACCGGCGACCGCCAGAACCAGCGCGGAGGAGAACAGGGCGATTCGTCTCATTGGTCAGGGTCCTCAACGGAGTCGGGGGAAACAAGCGTCATCATAGCAATACGGGGCCGCCCTCCGAGGGACCCGAATCCTGGTGAGACGAGCGTCCTCGCACATGACGGGCAGTACAAGCGCCCTCTCGGGGAATCCGGTGCGGAGCCCGATGGGATAGGATGTCGGACGCCCCGAACCCCCCTTTTTTCGCACGATGGCCCCACAGATTTGGACCGACCGAATGAGCGGAGACCGCTTCCCTAGCGCTCTTATCGACGACTACACGTCGGTGATACGCAAAAAGGACCCGGAATCGCTGGTTTCCACCGTTATCCGCACCCGGGCCGTCGAGGGGCGGCGACTGCTCGCCCACCGTATTGCCGAACCGCCGGTCGATCTGGACGCGCTCACCATGGCGGCGGGCGACCCGCAGGCCGAGACGGCACTGTTCGAACGGCATCAGATCGACATCGGGCACTTGGCGAGGCTCGCCCGCGCGCTCGTGTGCGCGCCGGAGGACTCGTCCGACCTCGACCACGGCTGGAACCTGTACGGGATGGCCTCGCGCCATGGCCGACCGGAGGAGCTCTCCTCCCGGGACCAAGGCGCGCACGCCGAGTTCGCCCTGCTTCGCGGCGACTTCGACGAGACACGGCGGCTGCTCGAGCGCTATGACCTGATCGACGAGCCCGTGCGGCGCGCCATCGAGATGGACCTGTGCAACCCTTGGTCCGGCGCCGTGGAGGGCGACGAGGCCCGCTGGAAGGTGCTTCTCGCCGAGGTCGTCCCGGACCCGCTCCCGGATCTCGCGCCGGACGCCGCCGAGACGCTGTTCGACAGCCTGCACGTCAAGAACCCGCCTGCCCCGGTCCCCGCACCGGAACTCGTGTCGGTCATCGTCACGAACTTCCAGCGGGGACTGCCGCTGATCGCTTCGGTCCAGTCGGTCCTCGAGCAGACCTGGCAGTACCTCGAAGTCATCGTCGTCGACGACGCCTCGGGGCCGGCCTACGACGAGGTCCTCGACAAGGCGGCGGCCCTGGACGAGCGTGTCCGCGTGATCCGGCTCGCCGAGAACGGCGGCACCTACCGAGCCCGCAACGCCGGGCTCGCCGAGGCCCGCGGCGATTTCGTCGCCGTCCAGGACTCCGACGACTGGTGGCACCCGCGCCATCTCGAACTGCACTTGCGCCCGTTCGCGAACGACCCGGAACTCGTCGGCACCATCTCGCGCAGCCTGATGCTCACCGAAGACCTGGGGGCCACCCGCCTCCGCCGCGCGCCGATGCTGCCCTGCGCCAGCTCGCTGCTGTTCCGCCGCGAAGCGGTCATCGAGCGGATCGGCTACTGGGACGATGTTCGCAAGGCGGCCGACAACGAATTCCTCGGCCGAATCAAAGCGGCGTTCGGCAAGCGGTCGGTTCACCACATGCCAGAGGTGCTCACGCTGGTGCGCACCGGCACGGAGTCCCTGTCCTCCAGCGACTTCGGCTCCGGCTGGCGCCACCCGGCGCGGCTCGCGTACCGGTCGGGATACCAGCTGTGGCATCGACGCATCGGCAAAGGCGAGGCCGACCCGCGCGTCGGGTTCGGGCAGCGCGCGCCGGTGTTCCAGCCCTACCGGTTCCGCATCGCGAGCTCCCGTCAGCGCTACGACGTCGTCTACGCCGGTGACTGGTCCTCGTACGGGGGCCCGCAGAAGTCGATGATCAACGAGATCCACGCGGCGCGCCGGGCCGGACTGCGGGTCGGGATCATGAACTTCACGCCGTTCCGCTTCGTCCGGTCCGTCGACCGGGACTTGAACCCGCATATCCAGCAGCTCGCCAACGACGGCGTCGTCGACCACGTCACCGCGACCGATGACGCCGAGGTGCGCCTGCTGGTCCTGCGGTACCCGCCGATCCTCCAGTTCCCGCCCGGGGGACCGTGCGCGCTGCAGGTGGACCGACTGGTGATACTCGCCAACCAGGCCCCTTCCGAACGGGACGGCAGCGACCGCCGATACCTGCCCGAGGCCTGCGAACAGCACGCCCGCCAGTTGTTCGGGGTATGGCCCGAATGGGTGCCGCAGGGACCGCAGGTCCGGCATGCGATCGAGCCGCTGCTTACCGAACGCTCGGTGCTGCACCCGTTCGACATCCCCGGGATCATCGACACCGACCGGTGGTGCATGCCGCGCACCCACTTCCGCGCTCCCGTCGCGGTGATCGGTCGTCACTCTCGCGACAACGTCATGAAATGGCCGCAGGACCCGGTCGAGCTCCTGCAGGCCTATCCGGCCTCGCCGGATATCGATGTCCGGATCATGGGCGGCGCGGAAACCCCGACGGAGGTGCTCCAGCGGCGGCGCCTGCCCCGTAACTGGGTCGTCTACGACTACGACGAGGTCGGCATTCGGGAGTTCCTGCATCAGATCGACTTCTACGTCTACTTCGCGCACCCGCAGCTCGTCGAGGCCTTCGGCCGGAGCATCCTGGAGGCCATGGCCGCCGGATGCGTGACCGTGCTCCCCCCGCACTTCGAAGAGGTCTTCGGCGACGGCGCGGTGTACTGCGAGCCGCGCGAAGTGGCGGACCTGGTCACCGGCCTCCGCTCGCACCCCGACGAGTACTTCGCGATGAGCGCCAGGGCCCAGGACCATGTGCGCCGACACTTCAGCTACGCGTCCTATCTGGATCGACTGGAGCTGCTCGGCATCAGGCCCTAGGGCCGAGCGCGCACTCCCGTCCCAGCCCCCGAACCCTGAAAGGACCTCAGATGAGCGTCGCCTGGATCCGCCCCCGACCCGTGCGCGACCGTTTCCTGCCCTCGGCGTCCCACTGGTCCTCCGAGGAGATCTCGGATGCCGACATCCCGGCCACAGAGGAGCTCGGAGAACTGCTCTACGCCCGGGGATTCCTGCTCGCACCGCACCGCCACGACGTGCCGGTCGCGCATTGGCGGCAGGTCCGGATCGGAGAGCTGTGGCTCTCGTACGACCCGCGCTCCGCCTGCGCCGTGGTCCGCTCCGGGCATTCCTGGGTAGCGGTGCTCGGCCGGGTGATCTGTCTCGAGACCTGGGATGACGACGTCCGCTCGATCGCCACTGCGCTGCTGCGCGCCAAGGCTTCCGGGCGCGATGCGTTCCTCGATCGGATCGACGGCCTCAGCGGCAGGTTCGCGGTGATCTACAACGAGGGCGCGGAGACCTACCTCCAGTCCGACGCCGCCTCCCTCCGGTCGGTCTACTTCGGTCGCCGCGACGGGAGGACCTACGCCGCCTCGCACGCGCACCTCGTAGCCGACCGGGTCGGCACCGTTCCGTCCGCGTTCCCCGACCCGCAGACGATCCGCAAGGAGTGCAACGCCTACGCCTTCCCCGGCCGGGTCACCCAGTTCGCACGGGTCTTCGCGCTGACGCCCAACACCGAGCTGGCCTTCGGCATCGCCGAACCCCGCCGCTTCTTCCCGCGCGAGGCCCTCGCTCCGCGCGTCACCGAGGACGCCGTCGACGAGGTGCTGCCGCTGCTCCAGCGGCAACTGGAACTCCTGGCATCGCGCACGCCGCTCGTCATCTCGCTCACCGCCGGACTCGACAGCCGCACCACGTTGGCGCTGAGCAGATCCATCAAAGACCAGGTCGACTACTTCACGTACGACTCCAAGACCGGAGCGGGTGAGTCGGGAGCGGCGATGCGCGCCGACGTGGCGGCCGCCCGAGAGATGTCCGAAGACCTCGGATTCCGCCATCATCGGATCCAGTCGCGGTTCCGCATCCCGCCCGAGCCCCTGGCCGGGATCATGGACCGCAACTCGAAGCGGATCAGCGCTCCCGGGCTGTACGGTACGCACCGCCTTTACGAAGGGGGCTGCCGCGGGCTTCACATCCGCTCGAACCTCTACGAGATCGCCAGGTCCTTCTACCGGGCGAAGCGCACGCAGCCCGATCGACTCACCCCCGAGCACATGGCCTATCTGCTCACCAGTCGCAAGACCACGCCGGAATCGTTCGCCGCGACCTTCGCCGAGTTCGCCGACGCCGTGGAGTTCGACCGAGCCCAGGACCTCTACGATCCGCTCGACCTCTATTACTGGGAACACCGGTGCGGCACCTGGCTGGCCGCCCACCACATCGAGTCCGATGTGGTATTCGACACTTTCACGATCTTCAACTCCCGCCGGATCTACAAGGCGCTGCTCGCCCTGCCCCTCGAAGACCGCATCTCGGGTGCCGCCTTCGTCGAGATGATCCGCCGCACGTGGCCGGAGAGTTTGAAATTCCCGGTCAACGGCGCGATCATCGAAGCCTAACCCGCCCTGAGCCCGAACAACGCAAAGAAGGAAACACCGATGCTCGACCTCGCCCTCCGCTTCCGCCGGTCCACGAAGCGGACCCGGGCCGCCGCGACTGCCGCGGCCGTGCTCGTCGCCGCCGCCGTGGCCGCCGCACTGCTCGGAGCGTACGGTCCGGCGCTCGCCGCGGTGGTCCTCCTACTGGCCGGGCTGGGGTTGGCACTGGTCCAGGAGAACGCGCGCCTGCGCCAGAAGCTCGATGATCAGCACCGCGACGCGATGCGATACGCCGCGAAGGCCGACAAGCGGCTGCGCGCCCTCGACGCCAGCGTCGGGATGCTCAACCGGAAGCTGGAGGTCCAGAGCAGGGGCCTCTCGGGGGACTTCGACGCGGCCTCACGCCGCATCCTGGGCGCGATCGAGAGCGAGCGCTTCGCGGCGGCCGAGCGCCATCATGAGATCGCCGCGTTCCTCGGAGCGCGCGATGGGCAGGCGCAGCAGCGCTGACCCGACGCGTCGGAGTACTCGGACGGACGCACCGAACCGCTATCATGTGGACCTACCCCGATTCCACTCTCCTTTGAAACGAGCGCACCATGGGCATTCGCACCCTCTTTTCGCGGTCACGGGGCACTGCGCGCCTGAGCATCGCTCCTTCTCGCGAATCGAATGACTTCCTGCACGTTGTGGCCAGCCGATTCGAGATCGGCGTATTCAACGAGCAATGGCTCGAATACCGCTGGCAGCTGTTCGAGACGCTCGCACTGCCATCGATCGACGCGCAGTCCGCGCGCGATTTCATCTGGGTGCTCGGCATCGACCGGGATATGCCGCGGCGGTTCCGAGAGCGACTCGACGGATTGGTCGCCGAACGACCTTATCTGCGATTGCTCGAACTCGAGTTGTTCGACGACTTCGAGCCGCGGTTCCAGCGCTGGTGCGCGGAAGCGTCGAAGGGCTTCGCGCACGTGCTCACCACTCGGATCGACAACGACGACGCGATCCACCGGGAACTGCTCGCCGAGGTCCAGCGCACCGGCCGCGGCCTCCTCGCCGGCGGGAGTGCCCTGCCGGCGGCCATCACCGCGGCCACCGGGTACCAGTGGGTGCCCGCGACGGGGCAGGGGTTCCGCGCCTACCATTACAGCCACTCGATCGGCACCTCAGTGCTGGAATCCTCCGACGCGTTGACCACGGTCTACGGGAAGAATCACCGGAAGGTCCCCGACTGGGCCGTGGAGCGGAACGGATCGGTCGAGCAGATCGGCGGCGACACCCGCTGGTGGCTGTACGCGACCACGGCCACCTCGCTGGTGCTGCTGCGCACCGGCAAAGGCTTGCGGGAAGGCACCGTCGCCAACCCCGGCGCACACGAGATCGACGAGAAGGCGCTGCGTTCGTTCGGTGTCACCGACGCGCGGCGTCTGCGCGGTCTCGAGGAGCCGGAACTGGCGGGGAACCACCTCGAACTGGTGCAAGAAGGCAAACAGACCGACCGCGCCATCAAGGGCGTGCGCGCGACGATGCGTCAGGCGCGCGCTTCGGGCGAGCCCGCGGATCCCGCGCTCGTCGCCGAACACCGGGAGCTCCACGCCCGGCGCAAGGAACTCGCGCGGGCCTGGGTCTCGTAAGCGGGGCCCGGTCAGCGGATCACGCGCCGCAACCGGCCCAGTGCCCGGCGCGGCAGTGACCGCCTGGCAGGTCCCGGGTCTTCGAGTCGCGCCAGGGCCGCCTTGAGCTCGGCGATTTCCCGGCGGCGCGACTCCGACTTCGACGCGGCGGTCAGGAACCATGCGTCGGGCCCGGTGCGCTCGACGCCCCACAGCGCATCGAGGAGCGCGTCCGGGTCCTCGCCAGGGCTGCGGAGGCGCTCGGCCCGCGCCAGGGCGGCCGTGCGGTCCAGGCGGACCCGCAGCGGGCCCGCCTTGGCGGGGACGGCGGTGTCGACGCGGCCGAGACGGTGCTCATCCGCATGAGCGACCAGGCGCTCCAGGCCGTCGCGGCGCAGTTCCGCGCCCGGGTCGAGGAACAGCTGGAACGGCACCGGCGCAACCGTCTCGGGCGCCTTCTCCAGGAAGCGGACGCGGCCGTCGCCGCGGAAGGCCTCGCGGATCAGCCGCAGGTTCAGCAGGGGGTCCTCGAGCGGTGCGACCCGGCCCGTGGTGAGCGAGTCCCAGGGGCCGGTCAGGACCACCTCGATGTCGGCGATCGTGCCGGCCAGCAACGCGTTCACCGTGGCCCGGACGGGCTCCAGACGGGCGCCGTCCGCGTCGACCACGGCCCTCACGTACGGCACCTCCCAGCTCCGGCCCGGATCGGTGCGCAGATGCCGCAGGGACGGGATCCGGTTGGCCGCGAACGGCCGCCGGTAGCGTTTGCCCTCCTCGCGCCTCGATTTCATCTGCGAGTAGCCGAGGTGCCACACCTCGGCCTCGCCGTCGGCGATGAACAGCGCCCCGTGCTGCGCGAGCCGATAGCCCAGCTCGGTGTCGCTGCCCAGGCGCATGCCGGTGTCCATGCCGCCGCAGGCCTCGTACATGGCCCGTGTGAACGAGATCGTCGCCCCGTTCGCCACGGTGAACGCCCGCACCGGGTCCTCGACGGTGCCGCCGGATTCGCGCACCAACGCGATCTCCCAGTCGTCGCTGACCTCACAGCCCGCGAACAGCGACGCCGCGTCACCGCCCGCGACTGCCGAGCGGACCCGTTCGGGGGAGAGCGCGGCCGTCGCGATGTCGGCGAACGCGAGCTTGCCGACCACCGTGAAATAGTCGGCCAGGTGATGCCAGCGGGCGTGGGCCTCAATGTGCGCTGCCGCGGGGACGACGTCGGAGTCGAGCCGCACCACGACCTCGCCCGTCGATGCCCCGATCCCGGTGGCCACCGCCGCGGCGATGCCCCACGTCCCGGCGGTGTTCGGGATCAGCCGCGTGTCGGCGGGTCGCAGGTCGGGGAGGCGCAGGGGCGGTTCGCTGCCGTCGTCGACCACGACCACCTCCAGCAGCGAGGCCGGGTACGTCTGCGCCGCGAGGGCCGCCAGAGTCAAGTCGAGCTTGTCCTGGCCGCCGAAGGCCGGGACGACCACGGACACCCGAGCGCGGGGGGTCCACGCGCCGAGCCGGGCCAGGACGATCGAGCCGCTGTCATTGCGTGCGGCGCGCAGGCCCTCAGCGGGGCCGGGGATCGAGGGTTCCATCGGGTCCCGAGCTTACTGGGGTGCCGGAGCGGACCGGCGCCGACTGAGGTCGTGCACTGTGGCGGAACGTGCACCCGTCTGCTGCTCGATGGCAGGACGTGCGGGCGTTTGCAACAATGAATCGGCACCGGAAGCCGGTTCCGGCCGCCCACTCGCTCGCCGTTCCCGACCGGCCGCGACCCGTCGACCGCAGCGCCCGCTGCCCCATCTGACTTTGGACCCATGACCGCTCACTTCCGCTCCCCTCGCGAACTCGAGGAGTTCGTCGCCCGACGGTGGCCCGACCTCGCGACCGCGCCGCTGGGCGCGATCGCCGCAGCGACGATCCGCGGTCGGTCGGCGCTGGGCCGGGGGATCCTCGCCGAGCGCGCCCGCCGTGGTGACGGCGCCGACGCCCTCTGCGAGCTGGCCCGGGCGATCGCGCTCCGTCCCGTCGCCTCCGGCGACCTCGACCTTGCACTGGAGCTGTACGACGAGGCACGCGCCTCGCTCGGGGCGGACATGGCCGAATCCCACCGCGGCCTGCATCTCGGCCTGGCCGTGGCGCAGGGCGATCGCGCGCGCGTCGCGCGCCTCAGGGCCGAAGCCGACCGGCTGCCAGACGGCCTCGCCGCGGCGGTCGACGCCGAGCTCGCCCATCCCGATCGCGCCGCCGACCAGCCCGCCGCGGCGAGTCGCGGCGGCGAGGCGGCGTTCCTGGCCGCGTTCACCCGCTACGCAGGCTGGGGCGAGGTGGTGCTCGATTCCGAGCCCGGTGTCCCGCTGCTCGACCGGCTCCGCTCCACCGCACCCCGCGGGAGCGCGAGCGGCCCGCTCATCTCGGTCGTCATGACCTGTCACCGGCCCGGGCCCGAACTCCTGACCGCAGTCGGCTCGGTCGTCGACCAGACCTGGCGGGACTGGGAGCTCATCATCGTCGACGACGCCTCCGGCGCGGAGCACGAGAAGGTCCTGAGAGAAGCCGAGGAGCTCGACGAGCGCGTCCGCGTCCTCGTCCAGTCCGTCAACGGTGGCACCTACCGGGCCCGCAACCGCGCCGTCGACGAAGCCCGGGGGGTGTTCGTGACTGGACTCGACTCCGACGACTGGGCCCATCCCCGCTGGCTCGAGGCGCAGTCGGCGCCCCTCCGCGAGTCCGAGCAGCTGATCATGGCCGTCAGCCGCGGCGTCCGCGCCACCGCGGACCTGCGCCTGTTCAGCGCGCCCGGCCGCAGCATCGCCGCCGTCAGCTCGACCTCCATCATGTACCGCGCGCGCCAGGTGCGCGAGAAGATCGGCTACTACGACGTCGCCCGCAAGGGCGCCGACACCGAGTTCCGGCTCCGCATCCAGAAGACCTTCGGCGCGCGCCGCTGGATCCGCATGGACGACAAGCACACCGTCATCAGGCTCCACCCCGCCTCGTTGTCCGCCAGCGAGGTCGGCGAAGGGTGGATGCACCCCGCCCGCGCTGCCTACGAAGCCGGTTTCCACCATTGGCACAAAGCGATCCAGCAGCGTCGTGCCAAGCCCTATCTCGCCCCCTCGGTCCCAACGCGGCCCTTCCCGGCGCCCCGTTCGATCCTCGGCGACTCGCCCCGTACCAGTGCCGCCGAACGCGTCTACGTGGCCGACTGGCGCTATGACACGCCCGTGCAGCGCGCCGCCCTGGAGGCCCTCGCCGGCGACGCCGCGAACGGCGTCACGGTGGCACTCGCCCACTATCAGGGCTGGAACGCGATCGAGAACAAGTACCTCCCGATGGCGCCGGCGCCAGTGGCGCTCGCCGCGGATCTCTCCGTCGAATGGGTTGATCTCGCCGAAGTGAAGGCCGGAACGGTGGTCGCCGCCGACCCCGAAGTCGCCGCGGCCGTCGCGATCGACTTCGCCATTGAAGCGGACGCCCTCGCCGTCCTGCCTCCGCCGCCGGAGGAGCCCGAGGCGTCCCCGTCCCCGCCGAACCCGGCCGACCGCCTGCGGTCACTGGCCGGACGCGGTGCGCGGCTGCCGCTGCGCGCCGCCCGCCGCCTGCTGCGCGGCAAACGCGCCGCGTTGCGCCGCCTGCTCGGACGGGGACGCCGCCTCGCGAAGCGGGCCCTGCGGGCGCCCGACGCTCAGCGGCTCACCGACGCCCAGACCGCGCAGCTGGAGCTGTGGAGCACTCGCCTCTACGAAGGCTGGTCGGCCGAGGCGATCGCCCACCTGAGCGGTCTTGCCGCGGACGAGCGCGAGTCGCCGGAGCACCGCCTCGCCGCGACCGCGATCCTCGCCGACTGGTACGAGGTCGACGACCGCGTCCCGCGCCGCGACCTCGAGTTCGACGTCGTCGTCGTCTCGAACTTCATGCTCCCCGGCGGCAGCTCTTCCTCCAGCGCCGAGGAGGTCCGGGCCTTCCGTCGCGCCGGTCTCAAGGTCGGCCTGCTCCACCACCCCGTCTACGACTGGCCGCTCGACCGACCGGTGAACGGCAAAATCCGAGAGCTCCTCGACGACGACGGCGTCGTCTGGATCACCGCCCACGACCGCGTCGAGTGCGACCTGGCGATCGTGCGGTTCCCCCGGATCATGATGCGTCCCATGGAGGATCTGCCGCGGCTGACCGCCGGGCGCACCATCCTCGTGGTCAACCAGCCCCCCTACGAGTACTACGGTCCAGGCGAGGGCCGCCGCCTCACCTGGGACGTGCGCACCGTCCACCGCAACCTCGAGGGCTGGCTCGGGGCGCACACCTGGTACCCGCAGGGCCCGGTCGTGCGCCGCCTTCTGGAGACCGAGCACGCGGCTGAGACCGACGGCATCGCGATCGCCGACGACTACTGGTACGGCATCCTCGACGTCGAGGAATGGCGCCGGGACGGCCGCCGAGCCGAGGCGGGCCCCATCCGCATCGGCCGCCACGCCCGCGACCACGTCCGCAAATGGCCCGAGGACCCCGACGACCTCCTCGCCTGCTACCCGTCCTCCGAGGACTTCGAGATTCACGTCCTCGGCGGGGCGAGGACCGCCAAGCGCCTCCTGCGCCGCCTGCCCGACAACTGGACCGTCCACCCGTTCGGCTCCATGCCGCCCAAGGCCTTCCTGCACGGGCTCGACGCGGTCGTCTTCTTCATCGCCGAATCCGGCGACGAGGCCTTCGGCCGCACTCCCCTGGAGGCCATGGCGGTCGGCCTGCCGTGTCTGCTGCCGCGCAGCTTCGAGCCCCTGTACGGCGACGGCGCGGTCTACTGCGAGCCCTCGGAGGTCGAGGCGCGGGTCCGCGAGTTCATGGACGAGCCCGATCTGTACGCCGAGCAGTCGGCCCGGGCCATCGCCAAGGTCGAGCGGGACTTCTCCCACCAGGCCCTGCTGCGCCGGGCGGCCGCGCTCGGCGTCGCGGTGCCGGTGGAGGTGCGGCGATGAGCGCCAAGAAGGCGGAGTTCGCGCTCGGCCAGGTCACCACCAGCCGCCGCAAGCTCCTGCACAAGCTCACCGCCCGGCTCGAGCACGGCTTCTCGTCAGAGGCGGTCCCGGAGCTGCGCCGCCTCATCGGCGACGGCACGGAGGCCCCGGCGACCCGCCTCGCGGCCGGAGCGGTGCTCCTCGACTGGCAGCGGCGCCGCCGCACGGCGCGCGCCGAAGCCGTCAAGGTCGAATGCGACATCGTCATCGTCTCCCATTTCGCACTGCCCGGCGGCAACGCGACCGCGGTCGCCGAGGAGGTCGGCGCCTTCCGGGACGCCGGGCTCCGAGTCGGCCTGCTGCACCACCCGGTCTTCCACTGGGACGTGTCGCGCCCGCTCAACCCCAAGATCGCCTCGCTCGTCGACGGCGACCGGGTTCGCATGATCGGCGCGTGGGACGCGGTCTCCTGCGCGCTGCGCATCGTCCGCCTGCCCACGGTGCTGCTGCGCCGCCGCGACGACATGCCCGACATCGACGCGGCGCGCACGGTGCTCGTCGTCAACCAGACCCCGTTCAAGTTCTACGGACCCGACGGCGGCGTCGAAGAGGCCTGGGACGTCGCCCGGGTGCACGCGAGCCTCACCGAATGGGTCGGCCCCTGTACCTGGCATCCGGTGGGGCCCATGGTCCGTGAGGCGCTCCTGGAGCATCACGGGGCCGAGCTCGAAGGCGTGCGGCTGTCCGACGAGGACTGGCACGAGTGCCTCGACCCGGCGCGGTGGCGCGGCGCGGACCGCCCGGCCCCCGACGGCCGGATCCGCATCGGCCGCCACGCCCGCGACCACCCGCTCAAATGGCCCGAGACGGCGGAAGGGCTGCTCGCGAGCTATCCATCTGACGAGGACTTCGAGGTGCGGGTGCTCGGCGGCGCCGACACGGTCGCGGAGCGGCTCGGGAACCTCCCCTCGAACTGGACCGTCCTGCCCTTCGGCGCCACGGACGCACCGGAGTTCCTGCGGAGCCTCGACGTGTTCGTGTACTTCATCGCCGACGAGGGCCGCGAGGCGTTCGGCATCGCCCCGCTCGAGGCGATGGCGTCAGGTGTGCCGGTCGTCATGGACCGCCGTTTCGAGCCGCTGTTCGGGGAGGCCGCGGTCTACTGCGAGCCCCAGGAGGTCGCCGCGACCGTGCGCGCGCTCGCACGCGATCCGCGAGTCTATGCGGCGCAGCGTGAACGCGCCTACGCCGTGGTCGAGGACCGGTTCTCCCACGAAGCGCTGCTGCGCAGGGTCGCCGCCCTCGGCGTGGCGCTTCCCGACCGCTGAACACGACAGGGGCGCCGCGCGAAAGCGCGGCGCCCCTCTCGTTCGTGCTTCGTGCCTAGACGAGGCCCTTCTTCTCCAGGGCGGAGCAGACGGTGCCGACGATCAGGCCGGTGACGATGTAGGGGTCCATGTTGGCGTTCGGGCGCCGGTCCTCCAGGTAGCCCTTCTTGTCCTTCTCGACCTGCCACGGGATGCGGATCGAGGCGCCGCGGTTGGAGACGCCGTAGGAGAACTGGGTGTAGTGGGCGGTCTCGTGCGCGCCGGTGAGGCGGTCGGCGATGCCGTCGCCGTAGTTCTTGACGTGCTCGTCCGCCTTCTCGCCGAGGGCCTCGCACGCGGCGATGATGGGCTCGTAGTCCTCGCGCATCGCCTTGGTGGAGAAGTTGGTGTGGCAGCCCGCGCCGTTCCAGTCGCCCTTGGCGGGCTTGGGGTCGATCGTCGCGGAGACGCCGAAGTCCTCGGCGGTGCGGTACAGCAGCCAGCGGGCCAGCCACAGCGAGTCCGAGACGTCGAGCGCCGACGCCGGGCCGACCTGGAACTCCCACTGGCCGGGCATGACCTCGGCGTTGATGCCTGAGATCGGCAGACCCGCGGCGAGGCAGTTGTCGAGGTGCTTCTCGACGATCTGGCGGCCGAAGATCTCGTCGGCGCCGACGCCGCAGTAGTAGCCGCCCTGCGGGGCCGGATAGCCGCCCTCGGGGAACCCGAGGGGGCGGGCGCCGACCATGAAGGTGTACTCCTGCTCGATGCCGAACCAGGACTCCTGCGCCGCGTACTGCTCGGCCAGCTCGGCCGTCTTGGCGCGGGTGTTGGTCGGGTGCGGGGTGAAGTCGGTGTCGAGCACCTCGCACAGCACCAGGATCGAGTCGCCGCCGCGGATCGGGTCCGGGACCACCTTGACGGGGCGGAGCACGCAGTCCGAGGAGTGGCCCTCGGCCTGGTTGGTGCTGGAGCCGTCGAAGCCCCAGATCGGGGGCTCCTGGCCCTGCTCGAGGATCTTGGTCTTGGAACGCAGCTTGGCCGTCGGCTCGGTGCCGTCGATCCAGATGTACTCGGCTTTGATGGCCATCAGGTAGGAGCCCTTCATACGGTGACGCGGTTCAGCCGGGCCCGAACCGCGCCGTGACGCCGTGCCGGCCGAGCCGTGAAGCTGTGCTGCCACGCTCCCAAACAGCAATTTCTCATTCGTTGATGACGTGTAAACAGCCTGTTAACCGCTGCTTTGCGTGAGCGACGAGGAACGACGAGTCCCACTCCGCGTTCTTTCGGGCGTGCGAACCCGAATATGTGTCGGAGTTACATTCATCCAATTTCAGTTGAAAAATCTGATTCACCCCGTATCCCCGATCAGCCCGGTTTCGTTTTAACAGGTGCGAGCGGCGAGACCGTTCGCGCTCAGGCTCAGGACGACGGGGGAGACGATGGGACGCATCGCAGGGGGTGGCGAGGAGACTCGCCGCTTCAGCATGCTCCGATTCCTCCTCGGCGCCGCGCTCACCGCATTCGGCTCCCTGCTCTTGGGAGCCTTCGCGATGGCCGCGTCCGCTTGGGCATCAGAGGATTCCGCAGCAACGCAGGGCTTTGCCGCGATGACCGACCCGCTCACCGCAGAGGTGTCCGACATGTCGCGCCTGGCCGCGCGACTGGTCCCGCACAACCAGCAGGGACATCGGGCTCCGGCGGTGCAGGGGGAGGTCTCGGGGCTGGTGTCAGGCCTGGTCGAGCCGGTGGAATCCCTGGTGGACGAGACGGACGGGACCGTGCGGTCGGTGGTGCAGGGCGACGCCGGACCTGGGTTGCTCGACTTGGACGACGAGTCCATTGGAGACGGCACAGCCGAAGTGGTGGCACCGCTGGTGGGAAACCTGGTGAAGGGAACGGCCTCCATTGCGGACGGCCCGGCCCCCGCGGTGTCCGATGTCTACGAGACTGTCGCGCCCTCGACCGATCAGGTCGACGCACTGGCGCGACTGGTGACCGATGGCCTGCGCCTCGGCGACGGGACGACGCCCGGGAGCGTCCCCGCCGCTGGCACAGGACAGCCGAGCCTCACCACGCTTGCGGCACAGCCGGTCTCCCACAAGATGGCGGCGGCACTCCACGGAGTGCACAACGGCCGGCCGGCCGCCGTCATCGAGTGCTCCGCCGAATCAGGGCGGGGGACGGACCGATCCGAGGCAGAGGACGTGCGCGGCGTGCCGCGCACCGGAGCCCGACCGTTGCGGTACGACGGTCCCGGGCTGCCTGACCTGAAGATCATCCCCGGTGGAGCCGTCGGCTCGATCGCCGGTATCAGCGTCGACAGCGCTCACACCGCTGTCTGCGTCTCCCCGTCCGCCACGGGGGAAGAGGTGTCACTCTCCCGCACGGTGATCGGGGAATTGGGGCGGCCGTTGGACCGCGCCGCCGAGCAGTCCGTCGCCCCGGACTAGCGCCTCCGCGCGTCGGTGCGCGGGAACTTGAAGTCCGCCTTCGAAAATCCCACCGGTTGCCGTGCTTGAGACCTCGTGTCTGGGGCCCTCCGGCGTGCCGACGCGCGGAAGCCAGTCGCCATCCAGCCCGATTCGGGCTGGGAAACCGAGAAAGCAGTCGCCCGGAGACCCGGGCGCGAAATCCAGAAGGAAAACGCAACTCATGCGCAAGGTTCTCACTGTTGCCGCCGTCGCCGCCGGCGCCGCCGCTCTCTCCGCCGCTCCCGCCATGGCCGGCGGCAACAACTCCGGGGTCACCGCCGGGGACAGCTCCCTGGTGAACCTCGACGCCTCGAGCCTGGCCCACTGGCAGATCTGCGGCCAGAACGTGCTGGCGCAGTCGTTCGGGCAGGTCTGCGACAACCGCGACCACATCGGCGAGGGCCCGCAGTCCGGCGTCACCGCCGGCGACACCTCTGCCATCAACGGCGACATCTCGAGCGCGCTGCACTGGCAGATCTGCGGCCAGAACGTCGGCGTCTCGCCGTCGCTCGACCAGCAGTGCCTCAACTTCGACCACATGCCCGCCGCCGCCCAGTAGCGGCAGGGCCGAACAAGCCCCGTCGGGGCGGTTCCCGCCGCCGACGGTTCCGATCAGTCAATCGAAACGGGGAAGTCCATGCGCAAGACCACCTACGTCCTCGCCGCCGCCGCGGGTGTCGCCGCGATCGGCGCCGCCGCCTCGCCGGCCATGGCCGAGAACTCCGGTGTGACCGCCGGCGACTACAGCCTGGTGAACCTCGACGCCTCGAGCCTGGCCCACTGGCAGATCTGCGGCCAGAACGTGCTGGCGCAGTCGTTCGGGCAGGTCTGCGACAACCGCGACCACATCGGCGAGGGCCCGCAGTCCCACGTCCACGCCGGCGACGTCTCGGCCATCAACGGCGACATCTCGAGCGCGCTGCACTGGCAGATCTGCGGCCAGAACGTCGGTGTTTCGCCGTCGCTCGACCAGCAGTGCCTGAACTACGACCACATGCCCAACACGGCGCAGTAGGTCGCATCGGGGCGGGCCCGACGGGCCCGCCCTCTCCGAAATCGAAAGGAAAACAGATGCGCAAGATCACCGCAACCGCCGCGTTCGCCGCCGCCGGCGTCGCCGTCCTCGGTGCCGCCGCTTCGCCTGCGATGGCCCAGAACTCGGGCGTCACCGCCGGCGACATGAGCCTGGTCAACCTGGACGCCTCGGACGCGCTGCACTGGCAGATCTGCGGCCAGAACGTGCTGACCCAGTCGTTCGGGCAGAACTGCGACAACCGCGACCACATCGGCGAGGGCCCGCAGTCCCACGTCCACGCCGGCGACACCTCGGCGATCAACGCCGACGCCTCGAGCCTGGCCCACTGGCAGATCTGCGGCCAGAACGTGCTCGTCCAGTCGTTCGGCCAGGTCTGCGACAACTCCGACCACATCAGCGACGACGGCAACGGCGGGTTCCCCGACAAGGGTGCCGACCAGGGCGACTACTAACCCGCGTCGATCTCGGGCTTGGTCGAGAAAAGGTAGGGAACAATGCGCAACAGCACCATGGTCGCCGTCTCGGCCGCAGCCGCCGCTGCCGCGGCGGCGCTCTCGGGCGGAGCCGCCTCGGCGTCGACGCCCGACTGGCTGACGCTCGCTTCCGTCGACACCGAGCACGACTCGATGCTGCCCGCGCTGTGCGAGACCGACAAGACCGGCCCGCTCGCGGACACCGTCTGCGGGAGCCTGCTGAGCGCTGACGCCGAGGGCGAGGCGGCGACGTACGGCCGTCCGCTGCCGGAGGCCCCCGGGGACTTCGGCAGCATGCCGACTCTCGCCAACGCGGACCTGCAGCACTTCGCCAAGTGGCAGGTCTGCGGCATCGCAGTGGCGTCCTCGGCCGAGGACGCCCATTGCGACAACTCAATCCCGGCACCGAGTGAGTCGGCACGGCCTGAAAGCGGGGTCGCGCTGGTGAACGCGGACATCACCGGAGCATTCCATTGGTCGGTCTGCGGCGTCGCCGTCGGATCGGTCACTGAGGCGACCGACTGCTGAACGGCAGTCCGCCTTCATACCAAGCGGCCGGAGTCCTTCGGGACTCCGGCCGCTCCCCTGTCTCCCTGAGGGATCAGCGTTCGCGGCGCCACACGGTCCCGGCGGCCAGCTGCACCGTCTCGCCCATCACCCGCACCTTGACATCCATTTCGGACAGCAATTCCAGTGCTGTGAGCGCGCCCCCGCTCCATGCCAGCCGCTCCACGGCGACCCCGCCGCGGGCTCGCAGGCCGCGGACCTCGCCTTCGGCCCAGGCGCTCGGCAGCGCGGGCAGCGGCTCGATCACGGGCATCCCGTCCTCCACGCGGTGCGACTGCACGAGCATCTCGGCGATCGCGGCGGTCGTGCCGAAGTTCCCGTCGATCTGGAACGGCGGGTGCGCGCACAGCAGGGAGTCGTAGACCCCGCCGTCCGCGTACGCCGCGTCCTCGCCGCGGAAGCCCACCGGTGTGAGGAACTCCCCGAGCAGGCGGTGCGCGCGGTCGCCGTCGCCGAGCCGGGCCCACAGGGCGGTCTTCCAAGCGAGCGACCAGCCGGTTCCGGCGTCGCCGCGGGCTTCGAGGCTCCGCTTCGCCGCGTCGAGCAGCTCCGGCGAGTCCGCGAACGCGTTCCCGGGGTAGACCCCGTACAGGTGCGAGACGTGCCGGTGGTGCGGCTCGGCCTCCTCGTGCTCGTCGGCCCATTCGAGGAGCCGCCCGTCGGCGCCGACCTTCGGCGCCGCCAGGCGCGGCATGGCCTCCTTGATGCCCTTGACGAGCCGGAGGTCCTCGCCGTGGAGCGTCTCGGCCACGACGTCGGCGGCTTCGAGGACGAACGCGAAGAGCTCGCGCACGAGGGTCGCGTCCATCCCGGTGGACTCGTCGACCGCCGAGGGCCCCTCGGGCGTGAGGAACTCGTTCTCGGGGCTGGTGGCCGGGCTGGTCACGAGTATCCCGTCCCGGCCCTCCGAGAGGCGGTCGAACGCGAACCGCGCCGCCCCCAAGGCGATCGGGAACCGATCGGCGAGGAACTCCTCGTCGCGGCTGAAGCGCCAGTGCTCGGCGAGGTGCATCGCGAGCCAGAGGCCGGCCATGGGCCAGGCCGCCCAGCACGCCTTCCCGCCCACGGGCGTGGTCAGCCGCCAGTAGTCGGT
This sequence comes from Glycomyces sp. TRM65418, assembly GCF_019710475.1. Lineage (GTDB taxonomy): Bacteria > Actinomycetota > Actinomycetes > Mycobacteriales > Micromonosporaceae > Glycomyces. The sequence goes on from NZ_JAJFAX010000002.1 coordinate 87,500, forward strand.
GTTGTGGTGGCAGCACCACCCGCCCGCGCCGTAGAGGCCTTGCGCGGTCGCGACGCCGGTGCGCGAGAGGTCCTCCACGAGGTCGAACAGGGGCTCGTGGAACTCCGGCATCGCGCAGGTCTCGGCGGGCCAGTAGTTCATCTGCACGTTGATGTTCGTGGTGTAGTCGCAGTTCCACGGCGGGGTGACGTGGTCGTTCCAGATGCCCTGGAGGTTGGCGGCCTGCGTGCCGGGCCGCGACGAGGCGGCCAGGAGATAGCGGCCGAACTGGAAGGCCAGCACGGCGAGGTCCTCGTCGGGTTCGCCGGCGGCGCGTCGGCGCAGTCGCGCCGCAGTGCTCAGCGTGTCGTCCACAGGGGCCTGTGGACGGAGGTCGAGGGCGACCCGGTCCATGACGAGGCGGTGCGCGGCGGCGTGCTCGTCGCGGAGCGCCTCCCAGCCGAGCTCGGCGGCGCGGCCGGCTTCGCCCCGGGCCTGCTCCAGCGCCGCGTGCTCGTCCTCGCCGGAGCGGAGCGCGAGGCAGACCACCACGGTGCGGCAACCGGTGAACCGGTGGCCCTCGCCGGTGACGGCGGACTCGCCGTCGCCGCGCAGCCGCGCGCTCAGACCGAGCCGGCGCACGCCCTCGGCGGGGGAGTAGTCGGGGACGCCGTTCGCGACGCTCGCGGGCGCGCGGCCCGTGACGCGCAGCTCGTCGTCCTCGGCGACGACCGTGCCGCCCTCGTGCGGCCAGTCGAACCTGAGATCGAGGTCGAAGGGCGTTTCGGCACTCCAGCGCAGGGCGATGACGTCGTGGTCGACGGATGCGAAGGCCTCCTGGCGGACGCCGCCACGCACGACCGCGGCGACACCGTCGCGCAGGTCCAGTTCGCGCCGTTCTTCACCAGCGTCGCCGGAGTGGGTCGCGACGAGCGCCCCGGCGGGCTGGTAGGCCTCGGTGTCCTTGCCCTGCATGCGGGTCACGAGCCGGTCGGCCTCGGCGTAGTCGCCGCGCCGGACCGCGGCGGCGGCTTCGGCGGCGACGTGCCCGGCGCCTTCGGGGACGCTCCAGGAGCCGTCGCCCGACCAGAAGCCGTCTTCGTTGAGGCCGATCCTGGCCCCCCACAGCATGGCCCCGATGCGGCCGTTGCCGACCGGCAGTCCCTCGTGCCAGGCCTGGGGGGCGGTGTCATAGGTGAGCTTCAATGCTGCTGCCATGCCAATATCCTATAGGATTCCTGTCTCTTATCATCGCAACGGGCGCAGCAGTCCCAGTGTTATCCGATCGTGCTGCAACCCCGCGTTCCTCAAGCGCGTGACATCATTGCCCATCTCGAATCCGGCACGTTCGCTCCCAATGGCAGAAACACGGAGAGCTCACCAGTGGAATTCAAGCAACCCATCAAGACGATGGGGTCCCTCGGCGTCGCCGCCGCGGCCGGCCTCATCGCCGCCCTCGCCCTCGGTTCGCCGGCGCAGGCCGAAGTCGTGACCATCCCGATCAACCCGGGCAACGTGCCGACGACGGCCGCGGGATTCGAGGACGTCTCCTGCGAGAACCTGCCCGATGGCCTCCCCGCCGACGTCGACGGCTGGGTCTTCGTGCTGCCGGCCTCCGCCGGTGCCGACGGCAACTTCGTCTCGGTCACCGCGACGTTCGAGGACGAGGACGGCGACGAGCGCGTCCGCAACACCGCCGACCACGGCGCCATCGTCTCGGGTTCCGGCGACAACAAGGCCTACATCATCGCCCCCGCGGGCTGGACCCTCGTGGAGGCCGAAGCCGAGGTCAACGACCCCGACGACGGCGCCAAGTTCAACCTCACCCACGCCTGCCCCGGCGAGCCCGGCGACGGCGAGACCACCACCCCCGGCGGCGGCGAGACCACCACTCCTGGCGGCGGCGAGACCACCGCCCCCGGCGAGGAGACCACCGCCCCCGGCACGGAGCCGTCGAGCCCCGCGGTGTGCGAGGAGCCCAGCACTCCCAGCGAGACCGCGACCAGCGCCCCGAGTGCGGCTCCCAGCGAGTCCGGCACCCCCTGCGAGGAGGCGACCACTCCCGCCGGCAGCGGCAACCTGCCGACCACCGGCACCCCGCTGACGATCGCCCTGGTCTCGGCCGCGGCCCTCGCCGCGGGCGGCGCCGCGCTGTTCATGATCCAGCGCCGCCGCCGCGAAGCCCAGGACTGGTAACGCGCGAGTAAGCCCGCCGGGCCGCCGACGGTCCGGGTCTGTCGACCCGGCCGTACGCGCCCGGCCACGACGCCCCCGAGATCCCGTCTCGGGGGCGTCGTCGCGTCCGCACGACTTCGCCCCGTTTTGGCAGGTCAGCCGTTCGGTTCATTTCCGAATCATCCGAACGGGACGCAACTTCCGCGACCCCGGCGGCGTGAATGGATCGCCCACCGCCTGCATCGGAGCATCCGGGAGGCGGCCCGTTCAACCCAGGCGCAGTCGAATCCGGCACGTTCGATGCCCCCGACCACCCGTCACGGAGTGCATTCCTTGAAACTCACACGTCGCCACAAGGCCCTCGGCGGCGCCGCCGCCGTCGGCCTTGCCGGAGCCGTCGCGCTCGCCTTCGCCGTCCCCGCGCTCGCGGGCGACACCACGACCATCCACATCAACGACGGCAACGTGCCGACCACCGCAGCGGGCTTCGAGTCCCGGAACTGCGACCAGGTCCCCGACGACACCGCCGACTGGCTCGACGGATGGGTGTTCGTCCTCCCCGAGTCCGTCAAGGCGGAAGGCAACTTCGAGTACATCGAGGCCGTCTTCGAAGACTCGGACGGCAACGTCGTCCCCTACAACACCGACGACCACGGCGGCATCGTCTCCGGGTCGGGCGACAACAAGGCGTACATCGTCACCCCGGCCGGGCTGACCCTCATCGACGCCCAGGCGGAAGTGGAACTCGGCGAGCGCAAGCAGAACGCCAAGGAACCCCGGTTCAACCTGACTCACACTTGCCCCGCGACGGCCCGGCCGCCGGGAGAGCCCACGCCGACCGACGAGCCGTCCTCGCCCACCGAGGAGCCCTCGAGCCCGACCGAGGAACCGTCGAGTCCCACGGAGGAGCCCTCGTCGCCGACGGAAGAGCCTTCCAGCCCGACCGAGGAGCCGTCCTCGCCGACTGAGGAGCCCTCGAGCCCGACCGAGGAGCTTTCGTCGCCGACTGAGGAACCTTCCTCGCCGACGGAGGAGCCGTCCTCGCCGACTGAGGAGCCCTCGAGCCCGACCGAGGAGCTTTCGTCGCCGACTGAGGAACCTTCCTCGCCGACGGAGGAGCCGTCCTCGCCCACTGAGGAGCCCTCCAGCCCGACCGAGGAACCCTCCTCGCCCACCGAGGAGCCGTCTTCCCCCACGGAAGCGCCCTCGTCGCCGACCGAGGAGCCCTCCTCGCCCAGCGAGGAGCCGTCCAGCTCGTCGGAGGAGCCGTCGAACCCGACCGAGACCAGCCCCGCCGAGACCAGCTCGGAAGCGGCCGCCTCCAGCTCGGCTCCGGGCCAGGTCGCGACCACCCCGGCCGGGAACAACGCCCTGCCCGCCACCGGTTCGTCCCTGACCTACGTGCTCCTCGGCGCCGGTGTGCTGCTCCTGGCGGGTATCGCCCTGCTCGTGGTCCATCGCTTCCGCACCGAGCGCACCGCGGCGGGCGAGTGACCTGGGGTCGGCGCGGCGCTCTCCCGGGCGCCGCGCCGACCGTCGGCCCGTTACCGAAACGTTATGCAACCGCTAGAAGCGCTCCCGCGTTTAGCAGATGTCTCAAGGTAGGCAGCCCGGAACCGAACGCGCCCGGGCCGAGACGATCGACTACCGCCCGCTGCTTGACGGTGCGGTCCTTGTCGAGCCCCCGGAATCCTGCCACCGGGGGCTCGACCCTAGTCGACGCCCCGGAGCCGTCCCCCCTTGGCTCCGGGGCGTCGCCGTATCCACCGCCGTGTCGACGTGCGGAGCTCACATTCCCCAGGGCCGAACGCTTTCCCTCCGGTAGCGGACCCGGTACATTACCCGCAGGTTCAGCGCCTGGTCGCCGCCTTGTCCGAGGCGGACTCCCAGGCATCACCGCCCGTCCTGCTACTTGAGGTGCCAGCTGCCCGGCATCCCAGCACCTGCACAGGAGTGCCCGCCACATGGCCACTGAAGCTACCGAAGAGCACACCGAGCCGCGCCCGTCCGCGCTCGACCGGTTCTTCCGGCTGACCGAGAACAAGACGACCTGGAAGCGCGAGCTCCTCGCCGGAACGACCACGTTCCTCGCGATGGCCTACATCCTCGCCGTCAACCCCGGCGTCCTCAGCTGGGACGTCGCCACGATCTTCAACCCCGAGGACCCGACCGCCGCCTTCGCCGCCGGCCTCGCCCCCGACCCCGGCGCCATCTTCCTCGCGACCGCTCTCGCCGCCGCCCTCGGCTGCCTGGTCATGGGCCTGTGGGCCCGCTACCCGATCGCCCTCGCCCCCGGCATGGGCCTGAACGCGTTCTTCGCCTTCAGCGTCGTCGTCGGCATGGGCATCCCCTGGGAGACCGCCCTCACCGGCACGCTCGTCTCCGGCGTCCTCTTCTTCCTCCTCGCCGTCACCGGCGTCCGCGAGACGATCATCAACGCGATCCCCTCGCAGATGAAGCTCGCCACCGGCGCCGGCATCGGCCTGTTCATCGCCTTCATCGGCCTCCGCGGCGGCGGCATCGTCGTCCCCTCGGACGCCACCCTCGTGACCCTCGGCGACTTCCGCGACGGCCCGGTCCTGCTCACGCTCTTCGGCCTCGCCGCCACCGCCGTGTTCCTGGTCCTCGGCTGGCGCGGCGGCGTCTTCTACGGGATGCTGCTGACCCTGGGGCTCGGCCTGGCCACCGGCGTCATCGACTGGAACCTCGCCGACGTCTCCTCGCCGAACTTCGACGCGTTCGGCGCGGCCTTCACCGGCTTCGAGGACGCCTTCACCGCCCAGATGATCATCGTCATCCTGACGATGCTCTTCGTCGACTTCTTCGACACCGCCGGCACCCTCTTCGGCGTCGCCGGACAGGCCGGGCTCCTCAAGGACGGCAAGCTGCCCCGCGCCGGGCGCGCGCTGGCGGCCGACTCGGTCGCGACCATGGGCGGCGCGGTCCTCGGCACCTCCACGACCACGTCGTACATCGAGTCCACCGCGGGCGTCTCGGTCGGCGGCCGCACCGGCCTCACCGCCGTGACCGCGGGCTTCTGGTTCCTGGTCTCGCTGGTGGCCTTCCCGATCTTCGGCCTGGTCGCCAACAACGCCGAGGTGACCGCCCCGGCGCTCATCATCGTCGGCGTGCTCATGGCCGGCCAGCTCGGCGGCATCGAGTGGAGCAGGCTGGAGTACGCGATCCCGGCGTTCATCACCGTCATCGCCATGCCGCTGACCTACTCGATCGCCAACGGCATCGCGCTGGGCCTGATCTTCTACCCGCTCGTCATGATCGCGAAGGGCCGTTGGAAGGAAGTCCACTGGATCACCTACGTGCTCCTGGCCGTCTTCCTCGGTTACTTCCTGTTCCTGGTGGAGTAGCAGCGCATACGAAAGGGCCCGGGAGGCACCCCGGGCCCTTTCGTATGCGGCTCAAGCGGTTCGGCGCAGGGCCTCGCTCAGCTTCAGGCGCGAGCCGGTGTAGAGCACGCTGCGCTTGTACAGCTGCGAGCCGAGCGCCAGCGCCCCGGCCGCGGCGAGCGCGAGCAGTCCGATCGCGACGGCGATCTCCCAGGCCGGGACCTCGGCGATCGCCATCCGGGTCGGCATGGCGATGGCGGAGAACGGCGGCACGATCGACAGGACCTGCGCGAACGTGCTGGTCGGCGCGTTGAGCAGGAAGATGGCGCCGACGTAGCTCAGCGAGAGCGCCATGATGAGCGGGGTCAGGACCGACCCGGCCTCCTCCTGGCGGGAGACGAGCGAGCCCACGCCGCCCGCGAGGGTCCCGAAGAGCACGAGGGCGATGAGCCACCAACCGATGCTCGAGACGGCCGCGGAGGCGGTGCCGGGCGGGAGGTCGGCGAGCATCCCGGTGCCGGCCGCGACGCCGAGGCCGACCCCGACCATGGCGACGAGGTTCACCAGGGAGATGACGCCGAGGCCGATGACCTTGCCCCCCAAGAGCTGCCAGGGCTTGAGGCTGGTCAGGAGGATCTCGACGATGCGGCTCGACTTCTCCTCGACGACGCCCATGGCGATGTACTGGGTCGGGGTCATGAGCATCATGAACATGATGATGGAGAGGATCAGCCCGGTGAAGTAGTCGAGCGGCGTCACCTCGCCGCTGCCCGCGTCGAGGGTCACCCACTCCAGCGGCTGCACCGCGAGCGCCTCGGTGATCTGCCGGTCGGAGAGCCCGGCGTCGGCGAGGTTCGTCTGGACCGCGGCCGCGTGCCAGGCGGTGTCGAGCTGCGCCTCGAGCTCGTTGCCGACGCCGTCGCGGCTGTAGAGGGATCCGTCGGCGACGGCCGCTTCGACGGTCTCGTCCTCGACGGCCCGCTCGGCCTCGTCCACGGAGTCGTAGACGGTGACGTCGAAGCCGCCCATGGCTTCCAGCTGGGTCTGCATAGCCCCGGCCTCGTCCCCGGCGAGGCCGATCGCCGTGTCGCCGTCGTCGCCGCCCAGGAACGTGGGCAGGGCGGCGAGGACGCCGACGATGGCGACGGTGACGAGGGAGCTGATGATGTTGGCCTTGGAGAGGCCGCGGACGCGGATCTCGCGTCCGGCCACGAGCATGAGGCCGCGCAGCCGCGAGGTCTCGGTGTGCGGGGAGGTCATCGGGTCACTGCCTCTCGGAAGATCTCGGCGATGGTGGGCTGGTCGTAGGCGAAGCGGGTGACGCGTCCGGCGGCGGCCGCGATGCGCAGGACCTCCTGGTCGTCGGCGTCCTCGACGAGGTAGTCGTCGCCGTCGCGGGTGACGGTGCCGGGCAGGGCCGCGGTGAGGTCCTCGGGGGTCTGGACGCTGACGCGGAGCTGCTTGACCTCCTTGGCCTTCAGCTCGTCGACCCTGCCTGCGGCGATGATCCTCCCGTTGCCGATGATGGCCACGGAGTCGCAGAGCCGCTCGATCAGGTCGAGCTGGTGGCTGGAGAAGATGACCGGCGCCCCGGCGGCGGCGCGGTCCCTCAGGGCGGTGCCCATGACGTCCACGGCGATCGGGTCGAGGCCCGAGAAGGGCTCGTCCAGGATGAGCGCCTCCGGGTCGTGCACGAGCGAGACCGCGAGCTGGACGCGCTGCTGGTTGCCGAGCGACAGGTCCTGCACGAAGTCGCCGGCCCGGTCGGTCAGGTTGAGCTGTTCGAGCAGTTCGGCGGCGGACCGCTTGGCCTCGGCCCGGCTCATGCCGTGGAGTTCGCCGAAGTACGCGATCTGCTCGCCGGTCTTCATCTTGGGGTAGAGCCCTCGCTCCGAAGGCATGTAGCCGAAGCGGCGGCGCTGCTTCACGCCGAGCGGCGCTCCGTTGTAGACGATCTCGCCGGAGTCGGCGGCGAGGACGCCCATGGCGATGCGCATGGTGGTGGTCTTTCCCGCGCCGTTCGCGCCGACGAACCCGACCACTTCTCCGGGGGCGGCCGAGAGCGACACCCCGTCGAGGGCGACGGTGTCGCCGAACCGCTTGTGCAGGTCCTTGATTTCGAGCATGCGTTCACCCTAGAACCGCAGGCGAGTCGAATCGTCAGTCTTGCGGAGGATCCGGGCCGGGCCCGCTTCGTTCCCGAGGAGTAGTCACGTCCGCCTCAGGGGCTTCACGATGACCTGCGGCCGCATCGGCCCAGTGCGCTTCCGGAACGCCCGCAACGCGTGCGTCGTTCACCGCAAAGGGAGACAATGGGGTCGAACTGCCGCCCATGGGCGCCGGAGGCGCTCATGAAGAGCCACGTCGATCCTTGGGGAGACGTCAATGAGTGGAGCACCGTTCGTCATCGTCGGGGGCGGACTCGCCGCCGCCAAGGCCGCGCAGACGCTTCGCGACGAAGGATATGACGGCGACCTGGTCGTCGTCGCCGGTGAAGCCCATCGCCCGTACGAGCGGCCGCCGCTGTCGAAGGACTACCTCCGCGGCGACGCCGACCGGTCGGCCCTGTTCACCGTCGACGAGGACTGGTACGCCCAGCACGCCGACCTGCGCACCGGCGAGCCCGCCACGGGCCTCGATCCCTTCGCCCGGCGGCTCTCGCTCGCCGACGGCTCCACGGTCGAGTACCGGAAACTGCTGCTCGCCACCGGTTCCAATCCGCGCCCGCTCGCCGTCCCCGGCGCCGATCTCCAAGGCGTGCATCTGCTGCGCACCGTCGAGCAGTCCGATCTGCTCGCTTCGGCGCTGCACGGCTCGGGGAAGGTCGCGATCATCGGGGACGGCTGGATCGGCATGGAGGTCGCCGCCTCGGCCCGCCTGCTCGGCCGCGAGGTCACCCTCTTCGGTCACGGCGCGCAGCCGCTCGAACGGGTCCTCGGCCCCGAGATGGGCCTCGTCTTCGCCGAGCTCCACACCGAGCACGGCGTGGACCTGCGCCGCCGCAGCCGGGTCGTGCGGATCGTCGGCGATGACGGCAGGGTCACGGGCGTGGAGACCGGGGACGGCCGGCACGTCGCCGCCGACACCGTGCTCGTCGCCGTCGGCGCGACCCCGAACGTCGGCCTCGCGGTCGAGGCCGGTCTCGACCTCCGCGCCGACGACCTCGGCGGCGGCGTCGCCGTGGACGGGACGCTGCGCACGAGCGGCCAGGACATCTGGGCCGCGGGGGACATCGCGAGCATTCCGTCCGTCCACTACGGACGCCCTATCCGGGTGGAGCACTGGCAGACCGCGCTCGACACGGGCCCGCACGCGGCGAAGGCGATGCTCGGGTCCGAGGAGCCGTACGACAAGCTGCCGTACTTCTTCACCGACCAGTACGACCTGGGCATGGAGTACCTGGGCTTCGTCGCCGGCCCGGACGCCTACGACGAAGTCGTGGTCTCCGGCTCGCTCGAGTCGCTGGAGTTCGTCGCCTTCTGGACCAAGGACGGCCGCGTCCTCGCGGGCATGGCCGTGAACACCTGGGACCGCATGGGCGAGGTCGAGGACCTGATCCGCGCGAAGGAACCACCGAGCACCGAGGCGCTGCAGTCGTTCCGGTAACTCACCGCGGACCAGGAACGGCCGCAGCAGATCCGGCACGGACTCGTCGGCGAAGTCGAGGATCTCGTGCTCGTCGGCGTCGATCACCGCGTAGTGGCCCTTGCTCGCGGCGGTGGTGGCGTCGAGCGTCATGAGGCCCATGCGCCGCTGGAACACCGACTGCTTGATGCGCCAACCGATGATGCCGGACCGGTCGAGGTGCACGGTGGCGCGCCGGACGCTGCCGCGCCGCGAGACGAGGTAGCCGCGGATGTGGCCGTGGCCGAGCGACCGGTACGAGTCGACGGCCGTCCACAGGGCGAACGCGGAGCCGAGGCCGGTCGTCAGCACGACGCCCGCGCTCAGCAGCGCCGGGAGCGGCCACAGCAGGTGGGCGGTGACGGCCGCACCGAGGAGGACGGCCACGGTGACGAGGGCCCAGCGCACGCGGCGTCGCAAGGCCGCCTTCGGATGCGGCGTCAGGTCGGCCGCGACCGGCCCGATCACCGCTTCCGCCGCGGCCACGGCGCGGTCGAGCGGCGCGGCGGGCACGAGGGTGCTCAGGTCGCTGCCCTCCTGATCGGTCTTCAATCCGATGGCGACGACGTCGAGCCGGCCCGCGCCGGCGGCGCGCACGCCGAGCGGTTCGACGATCTCGACGCCGCGGATGCGCTCCTCTTCGAGGCTGAGCGATCGGGCGACCAGGAGGCCGCGCCGCACGCGCAGCGTCCCGCCCGGTTCGCGGTCGAGGCGGTGGCCCCACCAGGCCTCGCCTTGGAGGATGAGGCTGCCGATCGCGCCGAAGACGAGGAGCGCGGCGAGCCCGAGCGTGAGCACCGTCCAGGCCCCGTGCTCCTCGACGAGGTCGCCGACGACCTGCACGGGCAGGCCGCCCCTGCCGAACAAGTCGGCGACCTGGAAGACCGCGCCGACCGCCGCGCCCGCGAGCGCCGGCGTGAGGAACGACAGGGGCGCGTACTTGAGCCAGCCGAGCTCCCAGGTGGCGAGGCGCTCCTCGCCGTCCGGTCCGCTCACGACGGCGCTGCGGCGCAGCAGTTCGGCGCGGAGCCGGTCGGCCTCGGCCCGGCCCACCGAGTCGAGCGTGAGGGTCTGCTCGCCGGTTCCGGATCCGGTGCCGGCCTCGCCGGTGCCGACCTTGACGCTGGCGAGGCCGAACAGCCGCTGCAGCGGGTTCGCGGCGAGGTCGACCGAGCGGATGCGTTCGACGGTGAACGAGCGGCGGCGTTTGAAGAGGATGCCGGAGATCAGCTCGACGCGGGTGTCGGTGACGCGATAGCGGGTGACGCGCAGGCGGATCGCCTCGGCGGCGGCCGCGACGCCGACGATGAGGACCGCACAGGGCACGATCCAGGCGAGGGCGACGGGCCAGGACATGCCGGAGGCGAGGCCGGTCGCCACGGGCGCCCCGACGGCGGCGGCGCCGCCGGCCACGTACAGCGAGTTGACCTTGAGAACGTCGGGGTGGAGCCGCAGCCAGGGCGTTTCGGTGTCGAGGGGCGGTTCGCCGTCGGTCATGTCGCGTCCCCGGGGGTGGCGTCGGTCAGCTCGGTGAGGCGTTCGGCCAGGGCCGCGGCCTGTTCCTGGTCGAGCCCTTCGAGCGTCACCGCGCCCGCGGACGACGCGGTCGTGACGACCACGGTGGACAGCCCGAAGGAGCGTTGGAGCGGGCCCTGCGTGGTGTCGACGGTCTGGATGCGCGACATGGGGGCGATCCGCCAGGTCCGCCAGAAGTACCCGGTGAGCGAGTAGACGGCGGTGTCGGTGACCTCCCAGCGGTGGACCCGGTGCCACCACACCGGCATGACGATCGTCGTGGCCAGGCCGATCACGAGGAGGACGGCGGCGGGGACGAGGAGCCACGAGCGGGCGGGGGCGATGAGCAGGCCGAGGACGGCCAGCGGAACGACGGGCACGGCGGTGGCGATCGCCCATTGCGCGCGCCACCACGGCAGGACCCGAGGATCGAACTGATGCCGGGGAGGACGCAGCGTCGTCCGGGATGCGTTCATGCCCGAATCGTAGTGACCTGCGCTGCTTCGGGCTTCCGTCTCGAGGCGGATCTTTCGCGAACCGGCGTCATGCTCAGGTATCGATCGGCCGCCCCGCGATGCGCGGGGCGGCCGAGGGCGCTAGCCGATCGAGAGCTCGTCGATCGCGGCGAGTTCCTCGTCGTCGAAGCCGAGGCGGCCGATCGCGCCGACGTTGTCCTCCAGCTGCTTGACGCTGCTGGCGCCGATGATGACGCTGGTCATACGGGCGTCGCGCAGGGCCCAGGCGAGCGCGGTCTGCGCGAGCGACTGGCCGCGTTCGGCGGCGATCGCGTTCAGGCCGCGGATGCGCTCGAGCGTGGCCTCGTCGAGGCGCTCCTCGTCGAGGAAGTGGCTGGTGGCCATCCGGGAGTCCTCGGGGATGCCGCCGAGGTACCGGTCGGTGAGCAGGCCCTGCTCCAGCGGGCTGAAGACGATGCAGCCCGCGCCGACCTCTTCGAGCGTGTCGAGCAGGCCGTCGTCCTCGATGCGGCGGTCGAACATGGAGTAGCGCGGCTGGTCGATCAGGAGCGGCGTGCCGAGGTCCCGCAGGATCCGCGCGGCGGCCTTGACCTGCTCGGAGGTGTAGTTCGAGACGCCGACGTAGAGGGCCTTGCCGGAGCGGACGATGGCGTCGAGCGCGCCCATGGTCTCTTCGAGCGGCGTGTCGGGGTCGGGCCGGTGGTGGTAGAAGATGTCCACATAGTCCAGGCCCAGGCGCTTCAGGGACTGGTCCGCCGAGGCGATGAGGTTCTTGCGCGAGCCCCATTCGCCGTACGGGCCGGGCCACATGTAGTACCCGGCCTTGGAGGAGACGATCACTTCGTCGCGGTGGGCCCGGAAGTCCTGGGCGAAGATGCGGCCGAAGTTCTCCTCGGCGCTGCCGGCGGGCGGGCCGTAGTTGTTGGCGAGGTCGAAGTGAGTGACGCCGAGGTCGAAGGCCCGGCGCAGGATCGCCCGCTGGGTCTCGATCGGCCGGGTGTGGCCGAAGTTGTGCCAGAGCCCGAGGGAGATCGCGGGCAGCTGCAGGCCGCTGCGTCCGGAGCGGCGGTAGGGCATGGTGTCGTAGCGGTCGTCCGCGGCTAGGTAAGTCACGCATGCAGCCTATCCGGTCTGGCAAACGTTGCCACGAAGACGAACGCCAGGTGACCGGCTAGGCGTGCGGGTCGAACTTGTAGCCGAGTCCTCGAACGGTGACGAGGTGGCGCGGCTTGCCCGGCTCGGGCTCGATCTTGGAGCGCAGGCGCTTGACGTGCACGTCCAGGGTCTTGGTGTCGCCCACGTAGTTCGCGCCCCAGACGCGGTCGATGAGCTGGCCGCGCGTGAGGACCCGCCCGGCGTTGCGCAGCAGCATCTCCAGCAGCTCGAACTCCTTGAGCGGCAGCTGCACGTCCTGGCCGTTCACCGTGACGGTGTGGCGGTCGACGTCCATGCGCACCGGCCCGGCCTCGAGCACGGTGACGATCGGGTCGTCCGGCTCGGCCGAGCGGCGCAGGACCGCCCGTATGCGGGCCACCAGCTCGCGGGAGGAGTAGGGCTTGGTGATGTAGTCGTCGGCCCCCAGCTCCAGGCCCACCACCTTGTCCACTTCCGAGTCGCGGGCGGTGACCATGATGATCGGCACGTTCGAGTTCGCCCGCAGCTCGCGGCACACCTCGGTGCCGGACTTCTCCGGCAGCATCAGGTCGAGCAGGACCACGTCGGCGCCCGCGCGCTCGTACTCCTTGATGGCGGCGTCGCCGTCGGCCGCGACGGCCACCTCGAAGCCCTCCTTGCGGAGCATGTAGGAGAGGGCATCGGAGAACGATTCCTCGTCTTCAACTACGAGCACGCGGGTCACGGTGAGCCTTCCTAACGGGTGGCTTGCTGGGATGAACCGATTTCAGCCGAGCCCGGTGCCGTGTCGTCGGACGGAAGGGAACGAGCAGGCAACATCAAGGTAAACACTGATCCGGCTTCGGGCATACTGGACACTTCCACCCTACCTCCGTGGTTCACCGCCACGTGCTTGACGATCGCCAGGCCGAGGCCCGTCCCGCCTGTCGCGCGCGAGCGCGCCGCATCCACACGATAGAACCGCTCGAAGATCCGGTCAAGCTCCTCGGCCGGAATGCCGATGCCCTGGTCGCGTACGGCGATGCACACCATCTGCACCCCCGCCAGATGCCCCGTCGGGGAGGCCAGGGAGGTCGAGACCTCGACGGAGGTGTGCTCAGGTGAATAGGAGATGGCGTTGCCCACGAGGTTCTTCACGGCGGTCACCAGTTGCGATTCCGAGCCGAGCACCTCCGCGCCCCGCACGCCCGAGTACTCGAGCTCGATGCCCTTCTCCTCGGCGGCGATCCGCGTCTGGTCGAAGGCCTCGGCGACGATCCGGTCGACCTCCACCGGCTCCGGGTCGGGGAGCTTCTCCGCGCCTTGGAGCCGCGAGAGCTCCAGCAGGTCGGTGACCAGGTGGTTCATGCGGACCGACTCGGACTGGATGCGGGCGGCGAACCGCGCGGACGCGTCGGGGTCCTCGGCGGCGTCCTTGAGCGCCTCGGCGAGGATCTGCATCGCGCCGACCGGGGTCTTCAGCTCGTGGCTGATGTTCGCGACGAAGTCGCGCCGCACCCGCTCGACGCGGTGCAGCTCGGAGATGTCCTGGAACTCGGCCACGGACACCCCGTCGGGCAGCGGGGTGATCCGGACGCTCACGGCGCTGGGCTCGCCCATGACCTGCTTGGGGACCTCGATCTCGGCGTCCCGGTAGCGGCCGGAGCGCCGCGCCTGCGCGAGCAGGGCCCGCAGCGTCAGCGAGACGATCTCGTGGTCGTCCACCAGACCGAGGTCGCGGGCGGCGCGGTTGGTGTAGAGCACGCGGTTGTGGTCGTCGACCAGGCACACGCCGGTGCGCAGCAGGCCGGTGGCGGCCTCCCACGGGCGGGAGTCGGCGACGGGGGCGGTACGGGCTTCGGGACGGGGGACGCCGCGGTTCCGGGTGCGCATGAAGGCGGTTGCAGCGGCGCCGAAAGCGGCTCCCGCGGCCAGACCGGTGAGGACACGACCAGCGCTTCTGCGCAGATTCGCGAACGGCGGCGACGATTGATGGTGGGCCACGTCCCCAGACTAAGGCCGAAACGGCCCGACGTCGAACGCCGGGCCGTTACCAACGTCACCTTTTGTTCACGCAATGTGCACGAAAGGGTTATTCCTTGCCCTCCGCGGCGACGACGGCGGCGGCCGCCGCATCGGGCTCGGGCTGCTGCCCCTGGGAGGCGACCGCTGCGGCGGCGGCCGCGGCGGCCTCGGGGTCGAGGTACTTGCCGCCGGGGACCGTGGGCTTCAGCGTCCGCTCGTCCAGCTCGTACACCAGCGGCATGCCGGTCGGGATGTTCAGCTTGACGATCGCCTCGTCGCTGACCCCGTCGAGGTGCTTGACGAGGGCGCGCAGCGAGTTGCCGTGCGCGGCGACGAGCACCGTCTTGCCGGCCCTGAGGTCGGGCACGATGCCGTCGTACCAGTAGGGGAGCATCCGCTCGAGCACGTCCTTGAGGCACTCGGTCGCGGGAATGATCTCGGGGGCGAGGTCGGCGTAGCGCGCGTCGCCGTCCTGGGAGAACTCGGAGCCGGGCTCGATCGCGGGCGGCGGGGTGTCGTAGGAGCGGCGCCAGGTCATGAACTGCTCCTCGCCGAACTCGGCGAGCGTCGCGGCCTTGTCCTTGCCTTGGAGCGCGCCGTAGTGGCGCTCGTTGAGGCGCCAGTGGCGCTTGACGGGGACCCAGGCCCGGTCCGCTTCGTTGAGCGCGAGTTCGGCCGAGGTGATGGCCCGCCGGAGCAGCGAGGTGTGCACGACGTCCGGCAGCAGGTCGACCTCGGCGAGCAGGCGGCCCCCGCGGCGCGCCTCGTCCTCGCCCGCGGTGGTCAGCTTGACGTCGACCCATCCGGTGAACAGGTTCTTGGCATTCCATTCGCTTTCGCCGTGGCGAAGCAGCACGAGAGTGTAGGTCATGCCCCCATCCTGCCGCCCCGCCGACCGCTCTGCCGCCCGGTCAACGCACAGGTGTGGCGGAGGTCGCCCTCTCGCGGTGCGACGCCCGGCCGCCGCAGCGGCGCGGCGCGAAGGTCATTCGGCGTCGCGGGGCTTGAGGCGCTCGAAGGCTTCGAGGTTCCTGGTGGACTCGCCGCGGGCGAGCCGCCACCGCCATTCCTCCTCGATGGAGGACTTGAAGCCGAGTTCGAGGATCACGTTGAAGCTCGCGTCGGCCGCTTCGAGGACCTGTCCGAGGACGCGGTCGAGTTCGGCGGGGTCGATCGCGGCGTGTGGAAGGCGGCCGACCAGGTGGATGTCCTCGGCTTCGTCGGTCGCGAACGCGACGGCGTAGAGCCTGCCGTTGCGGCGCAGCAGTTCCGCCCAGACCGCCTCCGCGCGCTCTTCGGGTCGGCGGGCCACGAACGCCTCGACGCGCAGCGCGTGGTCTTCGACGACGAGGCCGCACGCGATGTTCAGCTTGCGCCGCCCGGGGAGCGCGACGACCACTGAGCGGGGGCCGTCCTCGCGGTAGTCGACGCCGATCTCGTCCAACGCGGCCTTGAGTTGCTCGATCACCGGTTCAGCGTAATCGCCTGGGACCGCATCTGGACCGCGCGGCGGTAGGCGCCGCCGAGGCCTTCGGCGGTGGCCTGCCACGAGAAGCGCGCGGCGTGCTGCCGCGCTCCGGCGGCGAGGCGTTCGCGCAGGGCCCCGTCCCCGAGGAGCCGGCCGAGGGCCGCGGCCCACGCGTCCGGGCAGTGGGAGTCGACGAGGAGCCCGGAGGCGCCTTCGGCGACGGCGGTGGTGAGCCCTCCGACCTTCGCGGCGATCACGGGCGTGCCCGTGGCCTGCGCTTCGAGGGCCACGAGCCCGAACGACTCGTTGTAGCTGGGCACCGCGACGGCGTCGGCCGCGCGGTACACCTGGGCGAGCGCCTCGCCCGAGCGCGGGGTCCGCCACTGGACCTTGTCGCCGAGCCCGAGTTCGCCGGCGAGCTTCGGCAGCCAGTACAGGTCGGTGTTCGAGGGCCCGCCGACGAAGACCGGCACGATCCGCCGCGCCAGTGCAGGGTCGTGGACGCGGAGCCGCGCGAGGCCGCGCAGGAGCACGTCCGGGGCCTTCGCCGGCTGGATCCGGCCCACGAACGCGACGACGAGCGCGTCGTGCGGCAGGCCGAGCGCCTGGCGGGCGACGTAGCGGTCGCCGGGCCGGAAGACCCCGAGGTCCACGCCGGGGTGGACGACCTCGACCCGGCGCGTGTCCGCCCCGTAGTAGCGGTGGAGCTCCGCGGCTTCGGCGGCGGTGTTGGCGATGAGCAGGTCCGCCTCGGTGGTGATCTGCTCCTCGCCGACGACGCGGCCGATCGGCTCGGGCTTGTCGCCGTCGGCGAGCTGGGCGTTCTTCACCTTCGCGAGGGTGTGGAAGGTCTGGACGAGCGGCACGCCCCAGCGGTCGGCGGCGACCCCCGCGGCCTGGCCCGAGAGCCAGTAGTGGGCGTGGATGAGGTCGTAGTGGCCGGGCCGGTTGTGGGCCTCGGCGCGCAGGAGCCCGCCGGTGAAGGCGCACAGCTGCGTCGGCAGGTCGTTCTTGGAGAGGCCCTCGAAGGGGCCGGCGGGGAGGTGGTGGACGAGGACGCCGGGCGCGGCCTCCACCGTGGGCGGCTCCTCGGAGCTGGTGGCGCGCGTGAAGACCTCGACTTCGACGCCGGCGCGGGCGAGCTCGCGGGCGGTGTTGAGGACGTAGACGTTCATGCCGCCGGCGTCGCCGGTGCCGGGCTGCGCGAGCGGTGACGTGTGCACGGAGACCATCGCGACGCGGCGGACGGCCTGTTTGCGACATCGGGCCCGGAAGGCCGGGGTGCGCCGTTGATTCACGTGTCAGTCCTCTCCCGCGCGGCGTCTCGGCCACGCTTGCGAGCCATCGATTCGCCCTCTGGACGAGGCTTGCGAGCCGTACATGCGTGACGCGTGCGAGCCGTACATGCGCATGGCGTCCCCTCAAGCAACACGCAAAACCCTCGCAATCTTTCCGTGCGGGGGTGTTCGCGCACAACCGCCGCAACCGCGAGAGTGACGAACTCCGCAATCCGTCAAGCCATGAACCGACACGGACCTCGCGTTGCGTGCCGAACACCCTCCGTGGAGTGAAGCCGGAATTTCTCTCGCGACACGGCCGGGAATGAGGCTCAAATCCGGGCAAGTCGTCCATGATGGGGATACTTGTCATCACCAGGGGGGAGACAACACCATGAGCACTGCCACCATTCCGGCCGCCAGGCAGCCCACGATGTCACCGGTGTCGAAGATCGGGACGGCGCACTCGCTGCGCCGCCTGCCCGTCCAGGAACGCTCGGCCGCGCGCGTGCGCCGCATGCTCGACGCCGCCGCCGACCTGATCGAGGAGGTCGGCTACGACCGGCTCTCGACCACCGCCATCGCCCAGCGCGCCGACGTCGCCATCGGCTCGGTCTACCAGTTCTTCGGCGACAAGCGCTCGCTCGCCGAAGCCCTGAGCCAGCGCTACATCGACCTGTACTTCGAGCGCCTGTCCGCTCGCTTCGACGCCGAGCCGCCCGCGGACTGGCGGGACGGCGTCCAGGCCGCCATCGCCGAATACGTCCACATGTACCGCACCGCGCCCGGCTTCCGGGTGCTTCACCTGGCCGACGCCATCGACCCGGGCCGGGCCGACGCCGTCACCACCGGCGGCGACGTCATCGCCGACCAGATCCTCGCCGGCCTCGCCCACCGCTTCGGCATCGGCGGGGACGACGAACTCACCAAGACCGTCACCGTCGCCGTGGAGACCGGGCAGGCCCTGGTCAGGCTCGCGTTCCGTCGCGACCCCGACGGCTGCGCCGCTTCGATCGCCGAGGCCAACGGCGTCGTCTGCGACTACCTCGCGCGCCGCCTGCCGTAGGCGTCGCCACCGGCCTGTCGCAGGCCACTCAACCGACCGCGCCGGGACGTAGGGCCGTGCCGGGCCGACTAGTCTCGTAGTCGACCCGGTGCGGTCTTCTACTTTCGAGGAGCAGCATGGCGAACACCCTAGGCGACATCCAGACGGTGCTGCGGATCCGCCCCTTCAGGCGCCTGTGGACCGTCCTCGGTCTGGCGTCGTTCGGCGACTGGCTGGCGATCTTCGCCACCGCGGGGTTCGCGCAGTCCCTGTTCGACGACCCCGCGGCCAAAGGCGCGGCGTTCTCGGCCACGATCGTGCTCCGCCTGCTGCCGTCCCTGCTGCTCGGCCCCGTCGCCGGCGTCTTCGCCGACCGGTTCGACCGGCGCAAGACCATGGCCGCCTGCGACATCGCGCGGTTCCTGCTCATCGGCTCGGTCCCCACCGTCTACCTCATCACCGACTCCACCGCGTTCACCGTCGCCTGGCTCGCGGTCGCGCAGCTGTGCATCGAGGGCGCCGTGCTCATCTGGTCGCCCGCGAAGGAGGCGGCCGTCCCGAACCTGCTCCCGCCGGAGAAGTACGAGGCCGCGAACCAGCTGAGCCTCGCCACCACCTACGGGCTCGCCCCGCCGCTCGCGTTCGCCGTCCTCGCCGTCCTCGAACGGGGCTCGAACGTCTGGTCGAACCTCGGCAGCTGGGCCGAGCCGATGGTCATCGCCCTCTACCTGACCGCGGCCATGTTCGCGATCCTCGCCGTCACCGTCTACTTCTTCATCCCGCAGATCTCCGGCCGCTACGGCCAGTTCGCCGCGAAGACCACCAGCGTCTGGCACGACTTCGTCGAAGGCTGGAGCTACATGCGCTCGGCCGAACGCGTGCGCGGCCTCATCGTCGGCATGCTCGGCGCGTTCAGCGGCGCGGGCGTCCTCATCGGCGTCGGCACCGTCTACGCCAGCACCCTCGGCGCGGGCGACGCCGCCTTCTACACCCTCGCGGTGTTCCTGTTCCTCGGCCTCGGCGCGGGGATCGCCTTCGGCCCCAAGCTCATCGGTGAACTCTCCCGCCTGCGCTGGTTCGGCATGAGCATCGTCCTCGCCGGCGCGGGCCTCGCCCTGGACGCGGTCGCCCCGCACATGGTCTTCGCCGCGTTCGGCTCGGTCGTCATCGGCCTCGGCGCCGGGATGGCCTTCCTCGCCGGGATCACGCTGCTCCAGCGCGAGACCGAAGACGAGATCCGCGGCCGCATGTTCGCGTTCATCGCCGTCGCCGCCCGCGTCATCCTCATGCTCGCCATGACGATCTCCGCGCCGCTCGCCGGCTGGCACGCCGCCCGGCAGCTCGACCTGGGCTTCACCAAGGTCGAGGTCTCGATGAGCCGCATCCTCCTGTTCGTCGCGGCCGCGCTCGTCGTCTGGCTCGGCGTCACCGCGTTCAAGTCCATGGACGACAAACCGGGCGTGCCCGTCCTCGCCGACCTGTGGTCCTCCCTGCGCGGCCGCCCCCTCACGGCCCCCGACCCGGTCGCCGGCTCCGGGTTCTTCGTCGTCTTCGAAGGCGGCGAAGGCGCCGGCAAGTCCACCCAGGCCGTCAAGCTCGCCGCGTGGCTCAAACTCCGCAACTACGAAGCCGTCCTCACCCGGGAGCCCGGCGCGACCGACATCGGCATGCGCATCCGCAGCCTCGTCCTGGACTCCGGCGGCGACTCCGCCCCCGGCCCGCGCGCCGAGGCCCTGCTGTACGCCGCCGACCGCGCCCAGCACGTCGAGAAGGTCGTCCGGCCCGCCCTCGAGCGCGGCGCGGTCGTCGTCTCCGACCGCTACATCGACTCCTCCATCGCCTACCAGGGCTCCGGCCGCTCCCTCGGCAAGGACGACATCGCCTGGGTCTCCACCTGGGCCACCGGCGGCCTCAAGCCCGACCTCACGGTGCTCCTCGACGTCGACCCCGAGGCCGGCCTCCGCCGCGCCAAGGCCGGCGGCGACGGCGACCGGCTCGAACAGGAGGAGCTCGAGTTCCACGAGAAGGTCCGCGAGACGTTCCTCCACCTCGCCGCGGCCGAACCGAACCGCTACCTCGTCGTCCCCGCCGGAGGCACCCCCGACGAGATCGCCGCGCAGGTCCGCGACGCCGTCGCCGAACGCCTCGACATCCGCACCCAGACCGCCCGGGCCGACTCCGGCTGGCCCGGACTCGACAGCCCCAGGGCCGAGAAGGCCGACGACTACGGCTGGGACGCCGTCGCCGAGGAGGCCGGACGACCGTGACCGCCCCCGGGGTCTTCGACGAACTCGTCGGCCAGGACGAGGCGCGGCGGATCCTCGCCGAAGCCGCCCGCGGCACCGGCATGACGCACGCGTGGCTCTTCACCGGGCCGCCCGGCTCCGGCCGCTCCACCGCCGCCGTCGC
This sequence comes from Glycomyces sp. TRM65418, assembly GCF_019710475.1. Classification (GTDB taxonomy): domain Bacteria; phylum Actinomycetota; class Actinomycetes; order Mycobacteriales; family Micromonosporaceae; genus Glycomyces. The sequence continues at coordinate 107,950 of NZ_JAJFAX010000002.1, forward strand.
GTTCGCCGCGGCCCTCCAGTGCCCCGAAGGCGGCTGCGGCGCATGCCACACCTGCCGGACCGTCCTCGGCGGCACCCACCCCGACGTCACTCGCGTCATCCCCGAAGGCCTCTCGCTCGGCGTCGACCAGGTGCGCGGCCTCATCCTCGAGGCCGGACGCGTCCCGAACGCCGGGCGCTGGCAGGTCCTCATCATGGAGGACGCCGACCGCCTCACCGAGGCCGCCGCCAACGCCCTGCTCAAAGCCGTCGAGGAACCGCCCGCTCGGACCGTGTTCCTGCTGTGCGCGCCGTCCACGAACCCCGCCGAGATCTCGGTGACCATCCGGTCCCGCTGCCGCGTGATGGGCCTGCGCCAGCCGCCCGCCGGGGCCATCGCCGACCTCCTGGTCACACGCGACGGCCTCGATCGGCGCGAGGCCGAACTCTACGCGGCCGCCGCCCAAGGGCACGTCGGCCGGGCGCGGCGGCTCGCGACCGACCCGCAGGCGCGGGCCAAACGCCACGACGTGCTCCAGATCCCGCGCCGCCTCACCGGCCTCGGCGCGTGCTTCACCGCCGCCGTCGAACTCATCGAGGCCGCCGAAGCCGAGGCCGCCGGGACGTACACCGACCAGTCCGCCGCCGAGAAGGAGGCCCTGGAGACCGCGCTCGGCAAGGGCGGCACCGGAAAGGGCGCGTCGAAGGCGGCGCGCGGCTCGGCGTCGGCGCTCAAGGAGCTCGAGAAGCGCCAGAAGACCCGCGACACGCGGGCGCAGCGCGACTCCCTCGACCGGGCGCTGGTCGACCTGGCCGCGTTCTACCGGGACGCGCTCGCGGCCGGGTTCGGCGCGCGCGTGAACCCGATCCACCCGGACATGGCCGAGACGACCAGGGCCGCCGCCGCGAGGCTCAGCGCCGAGTCCCTGCTGCGGCGGATCGACGCGATCCTGGAGTGCCGCAAGGCGATCGAAGCGAACGTGCGCCCCCGCATCGCGGTGGAGGCGATGATGACGAGGCTCTGGCAGAGCTAGGGCCCGCACACCTCGGCGCCACTGCGGAACCGGGGCCCCGAGGCGTCCGATTCGCGGGCTCGTGCCCGGCCGGTCACTGCGTCCACAGGTGCTGGATGTACGCGTCCTCGGCCTTCGGGATCGTGCCCGTGCGCTGCCAGCGGTACCAGGCCCGCTCCTCGACCACGCGCACGCAGAAGTCCCCGTCGATCTCGAACGGCTCGGAGACGCAACGGAAATCGTCCCTGAAGGCCCCGTCCGTCCAGTACCAGACCCGCCGCCCGATCAGGCCCGGCACGTCCGAGGCCGGGTAGGGCCGGCGCACCGGCGGCGAGTCCGGGTCCGACAGCCGCTCGATCAGGTACCCCGGCCGCGGCGACCCCGTGCCGGGTTCGGGCCGCTGCACGTACACGTCCTCGGCCGGGACGAGGCTCGCGTAGGCGTCCCCGTCGCCGTCCACGGCCCGGTAGTAGTCGGCCTCGGATATCAAGGGCACCACCAGCATCCCGTCGCGCGTGACCGGGTCGTCCGCGCGCAGGTCGAACTGCCACCCGCCGCCCGCCGCGCCGAGGACCACCCGGGACGAATGCAGGTCGAACGCCCTGGCCGCAGGGACCGGGATCAGCGCAGGAGGCGGCTCGGGGACGTCGAAGGCATTGTCTGACAAGCCCAACGAGAACTCCTGACCGAATGGGGCGAGCAGGTACCAGGGGGACTGGAGAAAAGCATAGGGGGTTGGCACGGTCTGGGGATTCACGGCCCTCGCGGTGGTCGTAAAGTTCTCCTCACAAGCACGGAACACTTCTCAACTAAGGATGGAAGAGCGATGAGCGAGTACGACGAGGCCGCGGTCGAAGAGGACGTCACCGCCGAGGACTACACCGCCGAGGAGGAGACCTACGACGACACCGCCGTGAGCACGGTCGAGGAGTCCTTCGACATCGACGGCGACGGCTACGAGGACGAGGCCATCTCCGCCGACGGCATGACCATGATCGACACCGACGGCGACGGCGACGCCGAGGGCATCGCGCTGGACACCGACGGCGACGGCATCTCCGACGAGCTGATGGTCGACGCCGACGGCGACGGCTCCGTCGAGTCCTACGCCTCGGACACCGACGGCGACGGCCTCCTCGACACCTTCGAGTCGGACACCGACGGCGACGGCTACACCGACCAGGTCTCGGTCGACTCCAACGCCGACGGCTACGTGGACCAGGTCGCCACCGACACCAACAACGACGGCTACACCGACACCGTGGCCACCGACTACAACGCCGACGGCCTCGTGGACGAGATCTCCGTCGACGCCAACGCGGACGGCACCGCCGACACCGTGCTGAGCGACTCGGACGAGGACGGCTTCCTCGACACCGTCCACACCGAGGCCACGCCGGAGGGCGACTCCTTCCAGTCGCAGACCGGTCAGGTCATCTAACGACGGGCGTTCCGAGACCTGGACACCCCTGGACTCGCTCACCCTCATGGCGAAGGCCGGATGCGCGGCGCATCCGGCCTTTTCGCTCGCCTCGATGCCGGCGCCGGGCGGTTCAGCCGGTGGTGCCGCGCAGCAGCGCCATCGCCTCGGCGCGGGTGCGCGCGTCCGACTGGAGGATGCCGCGCACCGCCGAGGTCACCGTGGTCGAGCCGTGCTTCCTGATGCCGCGCATCGACATGCACGTGTGCTCGCATTCGACCACCACGATCACGCCGCTCGCCTCCAGCGAGGTGAAGAGCTGGTCGGCGATCTGGCTCGTCAGGCGCTCCTGCACCTGCGGGCGCCGCGAGTAGACCTCCACGAGCCGGGCGAGCTTGGAGAGCCCGGCGATCTGCCCGGCCTGGCCGGGGATGTAGCCGACGTGGGCGACGCCGGTGAACGGGAGCAGGTGGTGCTCGCAGAAGGACTGCACGTCGATGTCGCGCACCAGCACGAGCTCGTTGTGGTTCTCGTCGAAGGAGGTCTTGAGGACCTCCGCGGGGTCGACCCGGAGGCCGGCGAAGAGTTCGGCGTAGGCGCGGGCGACGCGGCGGGGGGTCTCCTTGAGCCCGGGCCGGTCGGGGTCTTCGCCGATCGCCTCCAGGATCTCCCTGACGGCGGCTTCGATCCGCGCCAGGTCGACCGCGTCCTCAACGGGGCTGCCGTTGATGCGGCCGTCGATGAGGCGCGCGGCCAGGTTGTCGAGTTCAGCCATCGCCCCAGCTTACGGTCCGCCCCCGACAACCCCGGGCGGGTTCGTGACCAGAGGAACACGAAAAGGGCCCGCCTACCGTGGAGACGGGCCCTCGTATCGCTTCGCCGGCTAGGCCTGCGGGCCGGAGCCCTCGGTGGCCGGTCCGATCTCGATGCCCTCTTCAGGGCCCTCGGCGGCGGGCTTGGAGCCGTTCGGGGTCGAGACGGGCGGGCTCCCCAGCTTGCGGGAGGCCGTGCCGTTGAACGGGGCCATCGGCGGGCGCTTCTCCACGCGGGCCGCGATCCGGGCCAGGTCCTCGGTGTCCAGCGTCTCCTTCTCCAGGAGCTCCACGACCATCTGGTCGAGGACGTCCCGGTACTCGGTGACGATCGCGTACGCCTCGTCGTGGGCGAGCTCGATGAGCGCCCGGATCTCGGCGTCGACCATGGCGGCGACGTCGTCGGAGTAGTCCCGCTGGTGGCCGTAGTCTTTGCCGAGGAACGGCTCGGAGCCGGAGGTGCCGTACTTGATGGCGCCGAGCTTGGCGGACATGCCGTACTCGGTGACCATCGCGCGGGCGACCTTGGTGGCCTTCTCGATGTCGTTCGACGCGCCCGTGGTCGGGTCGTGGTAGACCAGCTCCTCGGCGGCCCTGCCGCCGAGCGCGTACGCGAGCGTGTCGATCATCTCGGAGCGGGTCTGCGTGTACTTGTCCTCGACCGGCAGCACCAGCGTGTGGCCCAGGCTCCGGCCGCGCGGCAGGATCGTGAGCTTGTGGACGGGCGCGGCGTGCGGCAGCGCGTGGGCGACGAGCGCGTGCCCGGCCTCGTGGTAGGCGGTCATCTTCTTCTCGTCGTCGCCCATGACGCGGCCCTTGCGCTCCGGTCCGGCGATGACGCGGTCGATGGCCTCTTCGAGGGCGTCGAGCGAGATCGCCTTCTCGTTGCGGCGGGCGGTGAGCAGCGCCGCCTCGTTGATGACGTTCTCGAGGTCGGCGCCGGAGAAGCCGGGGGTGCGGCGCGCGATGGTCTCGAACTCGACGTTCGGGACGAACGGCTTGCCCTTGGCGTGCACGGCCAGGATCGCGCGGCGCCCTTCCTTGTCGGGGGCGTCGACGGGGATCTGGCGGTCGAAGCGGCCGGGCCGCAGCAGGGCCGGGTCGAGGATGTCGGGGCGGTTCGTCGCGGCGATGAGGATGACGCCGCCGCGGGTGTCGAAGCCGTCCATCTCGACCAGGAGCTGGTTGAGGGTCTGCTCGCGCTCGTCGTGGCCGCCGCCCATGCCGGCGCCGCGGTGGCGGCCGACGGCGTCGATCTCGTCGACGAACACGATCGCGGGCGCGTTCTCCTTGGCCTGGGTGAACAGGTCGCGGACGCGGCTGGCGCCGACGCCGACGAACATCTCGACGAAGTCGGAGCCGGAGATCGAGTAGAACGGGACGCCCGCCTCGCCGGCGACGGCGCGCGCGAGAAGGGTCTTGCCGGTGCCGGGGGGTCCGAACAGGAGGACGCCCTTGGGGATCTTCGCGCCCAGCTCCTGGTACTTCTTCGGGTCCGCGAGGAAGTCCTTGATCTCCTCGAGCTCCACGACCGCCTCGTCGGCGCCGGCCACGTCCGCGAACGTGGTCTTCGGGGTGTCCTTGGACACCATCTTGGCCTTGGACTTGCCGAAGTTGAGGACGCGGGAGCCGCCGCCCTGCATCTGCGACATGAAGAACAGCAGCAGCAGGACGATGAGGACGATCGGCAGGAGGCTCAGCAGGAACGACACGAACACGGAGGTCTCGTTGACCTCGGTGTCGAACTCGACGCCGGCCTCTTCGAGCTCGGCGGCGACGGTCTCCATCATTCCGGAGGGGACGAACGCCTCGACCTGCTCGCCGTTCGTCCTCGTGATCTGGATCAACTGCTCTTTGTCGAGGAGGTTGGCCTCCTCGACGTTGCCGTTGTTGATGTCGGTGAGGACTTCGGAGGTCTTCGCCTCCTCGTAGTCGGAGCCACCGGACCAGAAGCTCGCGACCAAGACCGCGATGAGGGCCATGAGCACGATCCAGACGAGCGGCCGGCGGAAGAACCGCTTCCGCTCAGGTGTGGGTCTCCCGGCGTCGACCACTCGTTTCCTCCTGCTGCGTTCGTCACGTTTTCGAGAGTGAGGTTGTCCTCATCGCGCGGTTGGCGAGCTTCACCGCGGCCTTACAGGGTTTCCTGGGCTGTAAGGCATTGACAACTCGAACGTACACGGTGCGGCCGTGCGACGTCCCGCTGCGTCAGCGCCGTGAAGACGGCGCTTCGCGCCGGATACCGCCCTTTGCCCGCCCCGTCGATAGACCGTAATTAGTACCACGGCGGGTTGAGTTCGCCCACCCAAGCCTGCGTCGCGAGCGAACGGGTGGCACCCTTGTTACATGACGTCGGAGCTAGCCAGCCCAGCATCCGTCCCGTCCGCTGCAGCGCGGGACGCGGTGTTCGATCCTGATTCGTGGTACGCCGAGGAGATCGAGCGCACCATCATCACCGAGGACGAGATCCGAGCGAAGGTCGCCGAACTCGGCGCGCGCGTCTCGGCCGACTTCGCCGACGGTGCCCTCAAAGACGGCGACGAGCTGCTGCTCGTGGGCGTGTTCAAGGGGGCGGTCATGTTCATGGCCGACTTCGCGAGGGCGTTGAGCGTGCCGGTGAAGATGGAGTTCATGGCGCTCTCCTCGTACGGGAGCTCCACGACCTCCTCGGGGACCGTGCGCATCCTCAAGGACATCGACTCGGACGTGGCGGGGAAGCACATCCTCGTGGTCGAGGACATCATCGACTCCGGGCTGACGCTGTCGTGGCTGCTGAAGTACCTCGACGGCCTGCATCCGGCCTCGGTGTCGGTGGTCTCGATGCTGCGCAAGCCGGGCGTGCAGCGGGTGGACATCCCCGTGACGTACCTGGGCTTCGACATCCCGAACGAGTTCGTCGTGGGCTACGGCCTCGACTACGCCGAGCGCTACCGCGAGCTCCCGTTCGTCGGCGTGCTCAAGCCCGAGGTCTACCAGAAGTAAGGCCCCGGCCCTCCCGCCCCCATCGACCCCGACGGCCCGCGCGGTGCGCGGGTCGTCCGCTCTCCCCGGACGCCGCAGGCCGCTCGTCGCTGCTCCCAGAACGCCGCAGGGTCGCTCGTCGCTCGTCGCTCGTCGCTCGTCGCTCGTCGCTCGTCGCTCGTCGCTCGTCGTTCGGCGCCGGCGGCGAGGCGGAGCGCGACGGCCTGTCCTTGTATTTCGCTATAAGCGGAACCGCTGAGGCCCCGCCATCGGATTGTCGGACCCCGGAGGCGCACTTCGACATCGGGGGGGTCGGATCCGGCGGCGCGAGACGCGCCGCGCCGCCCGCATCCCGCCTGCCCGGCAAGGTCGCACCCCGCGGGCACACTGGAAAACCGGGGACCCGGAACCCAGCGGCCCAGCCGTATTCGGGCTGCCCCCAGAACCGCCGCTTCGCTTCGGCCGGGCCGCCGTCAACCGCCGCTCCGCTACAACGTGACCGCGGTCAGCCGCCCGCCTTCGCGGCGCACTTCGATCCCGCCCGGCAGGAACGTCGGTCCCTGCCCGCGCCACCGGGCGACGAGCGCGTCCACCGCGTCGAGATGCCGATGGTTCAACTCGGCGCCGCTCACGCCCGACTCCAGGGCCCAGGCCCGCAGCGCCCGCTGCCGGATCGGCGCGGCCAGCGCCGCCAGCCGCTGGGCGTCCAACCCGCCCGCGACGCGGCACGCCTCCAGCGCCTCCCCGGCGAGCCCGTCCAGATAGTCGGTGTCGGCGGCGATCAGCGCCGCCGTGCGCGCCAGGTTCGCCACCAGGCCCTCGCCGAGCGTCTCGACCAGCACGTCGATCGCCGGCCGCAGCGCCGACCGCAGGTAGCGCGGGTCGGTGTTGTGCGGGTCGGCCCACGGTTTGAGCCCGCGTTCAGCGCAGGCCGCGTGCGTGTCCGTCCGCGCGATCCCCAGCAGCGGCCGCCGGTAGATCCCGCGCACCGCCCGCATCCCGGCCACACCGCGCGGCCCGCCACCGCGCGCGAGCGCGAGCAGCGCGGTCTCCGCCTGGTCGTCTCTGGTGTGCCCCAACAGGATCGCGCTCGCGCCGTACCGTTGCGCGGCCTCGTCCAGCGCCGCGTACCGCGCGGTCCGGGCCGCGGCCTCCGGTCCGCCGTCGAGGCCGACCTCGACCGTGAGCGCCGCCGCGGGTTCGAATCCCGCGCTCGCGGCCCACGACGCGACCTCCGCGGCCCGCTCGGCCGAATCGTCCTGGAGGCCGTGGTCGACGGTGACGAGCCCGGCGCGCAGCCCCATGCGCGGGGCGCAGAACGCGAGCGTGTCGGCGAGCGCGAGCGAGTCGGGCCCGCCCGAGCAGGCGACGAGGACGAGTGCGCCCGGCGGCAGATCGGCGAGGCCGCTCTGGACGGCGACGCGCAGCCGCGCCACCGGAGGCGGCAGCTTAGCCATGCGCGGTGCCGAGGGCCCGCGGTCCGTCCTGCCGCACCACTCGGGCGATCCACTGCTCGGGGTGGTCGATCTCGGTCTCGGTGGGCAGGTTCGCGGGGCGTTCCCACACGCGGTTGAACCCGGTGACGCCGTGCTCGGCGACGACGTGGTCGACGAAGCGGCGTCCGGCGGCGTACTGCCGCATCTTGGCGTCGAGGCCGAGGAGCTGGCGCACGAACTTCTGCAGCGTCGTCGGGTTGGCGCGGCGGCGGTCGAAGCGGCGGCGCAGGAGGGCGACGTGGTTGATGGAGGTGCGGCCGACGCCGTCCATGACGGATTCGGCGTGGCCCTCCAGGAGGGTCATGAGCGCCTGGATCTGGGAGATCGCCTCGCGCTGTTCGGGGCTGGTGACCGCGGCCATGACGTCGGTGCCGGTGTGCTCGGGCGTGTGGTCGCCCGGGCGCTCCTCCTCGCGGGCGGAGGCGAGGGCGCGGCGGACGGCGCGGGCGAGGCCGGCGGCCGAGGACTGGTCGGGTTCGGCGGCGTCGAAGAAGGTGTGGATGAGGCCGTGGAAGTGGCCGCGCATCCAGGGGACGGCGGTGAACTGGGTGAGGTGGGCGGCTTCGTGGACGGCGATCCAGAGGCGGAACTCGCGCGAGGGGAGCCGCAGGCGGCGTTCGACCTCGACGATGTTGGGGGCGACGAAGAGCAGGCGCCCGGACTCGGTCGAGAAGGTCTCGAACTGGCCGAGGACCCGCGAGGAGAGGAACGCGAGGACCGCGCCGGCCTGGACGCCGGTGACCTTGGCGGCGGGGGAGACCGGGAGGCTCGGCCCCGGCTCGTCGGCGCCGAGCTCGTTGAGGAGGCGGCGGAACCCGGCGATGTTGATCTGGCTCCAGCGGACGCGGTCGACGACGTCGACGGGCGCGGTGGTCTCGGGGACGAGTCCGGTGTAGTCCGTGACGAGGTCGATGGCCTTGTGAGCGTGGCGATGGAGGTCGGCGACGACGTCGAGGGCGCCTTCGCGGCTCATGCTCGGGCCGCCGCGGCTGAAGGCCCGGGAGCAGGAGGCGGCGGTCTGCCAGTCGACTGACGGCAGCATCTGGTTTCCGGGCGGCGCCATCGGCCAAGCCTATCCACAGCGCAGTCATCGCGCCACTAACGCGCGCAAGACGCCCTGAACCGGTTGGATCAGGGCCGGCCGGGCGGCGGTGCCTGCGCGCACCCGGCGCCGGCCCTTCGCCGTTTCGCGGTCCGCCGCCGCGGACGTGGCGACGCGGCCCGCGGACCGACGCCTCACCGGGCGCTGCCGCCCGGCTCGGCCGCACCTCCCCTCGGGCCGCGTCGATCCGTCGCCTCCCCGCTCGCCCTGCCCTCACGATCCGTGATCTCACGAATTCAAATATCGAACATCTTGAAACTTCTCGAGCCTCGATGTTAGGTTCTTCTCAAGTCCGCAATATCTTGCACTCTTGCGGGCAGAAATTGCAAAGGGAGCAACGATGCCTCACACCAACCCCGCGCGGCGCACCCTCGCCGCCGCCGGCGCCGCGGTGCTCGCGGTCGCCGCCATCACCGCCGCCGTCGCCCCGACGGCGCCGGCCGCGCCGCCGCCGCTCGACGCCGAGCCCGCCGCCGCCGTCTCCGGCGGCGACTCGATCCTCAACATGTTCGAGTGGACCTGGAACTCCATCGCCGCCGAATGCGCCGGCCCGCTCGCCGACTCCGGCTACACCTACGTCCAGACCTCCCCGCCGCAGGAGCACATCCTCGGCTCCCACGCCTCACCAGGTGAAACGGACGCCTGGTACATCCACTACCAGCCCGTCAGCTACGAGATCGAGTCGCGCCTCGGCACCCGCGCCGAATACGCGAACATGATCGCCGCCTGCGAGGCCAACGGCATCGGCGTCATCGCCGACGTCGTCATCAACCACATGGCCGCCGGCTCGGCCACCGAGACCCGCCGCGGCTGGAACGGCAGCGAATACCGCCAGTTCCACTACCCCGACGCCGGCTACGACGCCTCCGACTTCCACAACACCGGCTCCGCGTACTGCGAGATCCGCGACTACCAGGACCGCGACCAGGTCCAGAACTGCCACCTCGTCGGCCTCAACGACCTCGACACCTCCCAGGCCGACGTCCGCCGGACCATCGCCGGCTACCTGAACGACCTCATGGGCCTCGGCGTCGCCGGCTTCCGCGTCGACGCCGCCAAGCACATGTCCGCCACCGACCTGGGCGCCATCATGGACCTCGTCCACGGCGACCCGTACATCGTCCAGGAGGTCATCGGCGCCGCCGGCGAACCGATCACCGAGGCCGAGTACACCGGCATCGGCGAGGTCCAGGAGTTCGGTTACGCCTACGACCTCAAGAACCACATCAACGGCGGCTCCGAGGCCCGCCACCTCACCACCATGGGCACGAACTGGGGCTACACCTCGCCCGCGGGCGTCTTCGTCGCCAACCACGACACCGAGCGCGGCTCTCTCACCATGAGCTACAAGCACGGTCAGGACTACCTGCTCGGCGAGGCGTTCATGCTCGCCTACCCGTTCGGCACGCCCGCGTCCTACACCGGCTACGCGTTCTCCGGCCACACCGACGGCCCGCCGCTCAACGCGGACGGCTCGGTCGCCGACGTCCGCTGCGGCGCCGACGCCTTCACCTGCATCCACCGTTCGCCGTACCTGAGCGGCATGGCCGGCTTCCGCGCCGCCACCGCCGGCGAAGCGGTCGTCCACACCTGGGGCGCGGGCGACGCGCTCGCCTTCGGCCGCGGCGACGCCGGGCACGTCGTCGTCAACGCCGGCTCCTCCTCGATCACCCGCACCTTCACCACCTCGCTGCCGAACGGCTCGTACGCCGACGTGATCTCCGGGGCCACCGTGACCGTCTCCGGCGGCGCCTTCACCGCCACCGTCGCCGCCAAGACCGCGCTGGCGATCCACGTCGGCGAACCGGGCGGCGGCAACGGCGGCACCACGAAGGACTGCGTCGACGTGAGCGCCACCGTCTCCGGCACGAACGTCGGCGACGAGGTGTACATCGTCGGCTCGATCCCGCAGCTCGGCAACTGGACCCCGGTCAGTTCGGGGCACCTGTCCGGGGCGGCGTACCCGGTCTGGAAGGGCACCGTCGCCATTCCGGCCGGCACCGTGTTCCAGTACAAGTACGTCATCGTCCGCTCCTCGGGCGGCCACACCTGGGAGTCCATCGGCAACCGCACGGCCACCGTGCCGAGCACCGGCTGCCTGGAGCTGAACCAGACCTGGAACATCGCGTAACCCCGAGCACCGCAACGGGCCCGGAAGCCGTGCTTCCGGGCCCTGAAACCTGCGAGTCCGCCGCGGCGGACTCGCAGCGCACGGTCTACGGCGAACCGACGCTCAGCAACCGCACTGCGACACGGCGGCCGAGATCTCGTCCAGCGCCGCCTCGACCGGCTCCTCGCCGCTCGTCGTCCCGTTGCTCATGAGCGAGAAGATCAGCTGCCTGCCGTCCGCCGTCGTCAGCGTCCCGGTCAGGGAGATCACCACCGAGGGCTCGGTGAGCGTGCCGGTCTTGGCCCGCACGACGCCCTGGCCCTCCTCCGCGGAGCCGAACCGGTCGTCCAGCGTCCCCGAGTACCCGGCCACCGGCAGGGATTCGAACACCGACGCCGCCTGCGACGAGGTCGCGCTCAGCAGCAGCTGGGTGAACGCGCTCGCGGTCATGCGGTCGGTCGGCGACAGGCCCGAGCCGTCGTTGAAGACCAGCCCGGTCGTGTCCACGCCCATGTCCTGGAGCGTCGACTGGTGCACCGCGGCCATCGCCGCCCATGTCATCTCGCCCTCGACGACCAGCGCCGTCTGCAGCGCCACCGCGTCCGACAGCAGGTTGTCCGAGGTGAGGATGAACGAGTCCACCAGCGCCGCCATCGGCGCCGAGTGGACCACGGCCAGCTCGGCCGCGTCCGCGGCCGCGGTCCCGGCGGCCACCTCGCTCGCGCCGAGGATCTCGGCGAACTCCCGCGCCGCCGCCATCGCGGGGTCGGTGAGGTGCTCGGAGTACTTCTGATCGTTGTGGATGCGGCCGCCGTCGACCATGATCGGCGCCATCGGGCCCGTCGAGTAGAGCAGTTCGTACATCGTCACGCCCGCGGCGTTGACGCTGTCGGTGAACACGCTCGTGTCCAGGTAGACGGTGGACGGGACCTCGCCGCCGCGCGCCTCCAGCACCAGCGAGGCCAGCTCGGTGAGGCTCGCGCCCGCCGCGTAGTCGGTGTAGTAGCCCTCGCCGTCGATCGTCAGCGTCGGGTCGCCGCCGGCGACGAGCACCACGCTGTCCTCGGTCGGGCCCTCGACCACCGTCGTCGGGATGCGGTACTCCGCGCCGAGGTGCTGGAACGCGGCCACGGCAGTGACCACTTTCATGGACGAGGCCGGCGCGAGGGGCGTCGTGCCCTCCTGCTCGAAGAGGATCTCCCCGGTCAGCGCGTCGGCGAACGACGCCGAGGTGCTGCCGTCGAGCCGCGGGTCGTCGAGGAGCGCGGGCATGATCGACGCGAGGTCGGGGAGGGGCGCGTTCGCGTTGGAGGTGGCCAGCACGGGTTCGGGCTCGGCCGGGGGATAGGCCTCGGGCGGGGTGAACGTGCCCGTCGGGGGGCCGGTGACGGCCGCGATCTGCCACACCAGGCCGCCCGCTGCGGCTACGGTGACCACGACGGCGAGGGCGGCGATGAACGCGGTGAGCGCCCGGCGGCGGCGCGCCCGGCCCTGCTGCGGGGCGGGCGCGGTGGGCGTGGCGTGTGGCGTACTACTCGCGACCTTGGGGTCGGCGTTGTCACTGAGGGACATGCACAGAGACTAGGCCATCAAGAGCACTGTATTTGAGCCTGGAGGAGGTCGGCCGATGGAGTTCGACGTGACCGTGGAGATCCCGAAAGGGAGCTCGAACAAGTACGAGATCGACCACGTGACCGGACGGATCCGCCTGGACCGGACCCTGTTCACCGCGACGGTGTACCCGGCCGACTATGGCTTCATCGACGACACGCTGGGCCAGGACGGCGACCCGTTGGACGCGCTGGTGCTCGTGGAGCCGACGTTCCCCGGTTGTGTGATCCGCGCCCGTGCGATCGGCATGTTCCGGATGCGGGATGAGAAGGGCGTGGACGACAAGGTCTTGTGCGTCCCGGCCGAGGACCCCCGCAAGGACCGGTTCAAGGACATCGCCGACGTCCCCGAGTTCGACCGCCTGGAGATCCAGCACTTCTTCACCGTCTACAAGGACTTGGAGCCGGGCAAGAGCGTCGAGGGCGCGACCTGGACCGGACGGGCCGAGGCCGAAGAAGAGGTCCGCCGCTCCTTCGAGCGCGCCAAGACCGAGGGCTACCACTCGAACCACTGACGCGGACGGTCGGCGCGACGCCGACCGCGCCTACGACGAAGGGGCCGGCCCGGGCGAACGCCCGGGCCGGCCCCTTCGCACTGCTTCGGAGCGGCGGCCTCCCGCCGGCCGGTCGCCTGGTGCCGCCGCTCAGTCGATCACGATGTCGAGCAGCCACGGCTTCGAGCGTGTGGCCGGTTCGTTGAGCTCGATCTTCCAGCCGTGCGCGGCGAGGAAGTCGCCGAGGTCCGCGGCCGACTCGGGCCGGGCGCCGCCGGCGAGGAGCGCGCGGGCGACCTCCCCGCGAGTGGCCTTGGCCATGTGGGTGACCACGGTGCGCTTCCCGGCGAGATCCTCTTTGAACACGCGCACCGTGACGCCGCGGTTCTTCGGGCCCCACACCTGGGCGTACGCGCCCGAGCGCAGGTCCACGATGAGGTCGCCGCGGTCGCCGAGGACTTCCCCGACGGCCGGGCGCCACAGCTTCGCGAGTCCGTCGAGCCCGGTGAACCTGGTGCTCATCGGCATCCGGTACGGCGGCACGCGGTCGGAGGGCCGCAGGAGCCCCCACAGCGGCGACGCGATCAGGACCTGCTCGCCGTCGGGGAGGTCCCCGAGGCCGAGCCGGTCGTAGAGCACGCCGTTGTACAGCTCCCAGGCGGCGAGCGTGGGCGCGGTCCGAAGGGTCCGGTTCGCCTCGACGTAATGGCGGCTGCTCGCGGGGAGCTTGAGCGCCTTCACGGCGGCGTCCTCGTCGGCGCACAGCTCGACCAGGCGGTCGACGAGAAGCTCGCGGACGGGGTTCAGCGCCGGTGAGGAGAGTCGACCGAGGTCCAAGGGAGGACCGTCGCCTTGACCGGCCTTCCCTTCTGACGGCGGCAGCAATATGAGCACAGCAGGCGAGTCTACCTGCTCGTCCACCTGGTGCCGGAGGGGCCGTGCCGCGCGGCGACCGCGTTCCTCAGATCGCTTGGCATTTCACCCGACCGGGGGTTCACGGGCGCGCCGCGATGGTTTATAGTACATATGTTCGATCAAGCGGGAGCGGGTCCGACCCCACCGAGGACCGCGTGTGACGCTGATCGAAAAGGCGCGGCGGCGGTGCTCCGCGACTGCCGCCGCGCCGTCCATTGCGGCGGTGCCGAGCCCACACCGCCCGCCGCAGGCTCCACCGCCACCGGCCCGGCGGTGGAGTCCGGCCCGAAACCGCCTCTCGTCTGAGCCCCCTGACCGGGCGGGCCATACGCGGCCCCCGGCCGCCCCGGGCCAGGGTCCCCGTCGGTCTCGCCCGCAGCGAGGCCGGCCTGCCACCGGAAACAATCGTGCGGGCGCCTCAAAACAGGCGGCGGCATCCCTTGTCGCTTCTGTACAAGACTCGGAGCCGGGAGGTCCATATCTTGGTTTTGACGCGGCGACCAGCGGCGCGATCAGATACCAGAAGGTGAACCGGAAATGTTCGAAGGAACCGCGACTTCGGCCGACGGCACCGCCATCGCGTACACCGCGTGGGGTGAGGGCGAGCCGATCATCATCATCGACGGCGCGACCGCGTACCGCGCCACCACACCCGAGAACGCCCAGGCGGCCGAGCTGCTCGCCGACGAGTTCCAGGTGGTCAACTACGACCGCCGCGGCCGGGGCCAGAGCGGCGACACCGCGCCCTACGCGGTGGAGCGCGAGATCGAGGACCTCGCGGCGATCATCGAGCAGGCCTGCGGCGGCCGCCCGGCGACCGTGTTCGGCTGGTCCTCAGGCGGGCATCTCGCACTCAACGCCGCCGACGGGGGCGTCCGGATGGAGCGGGTCGCCGTATTCGAACCGCCGGTCGTCGTCGACCGCAGCCGTGCGCCGTTCCCCGACGACTACGTCGAACGGCTCGAGGCCGCCCTGGCCGCCGGCAGGCCCGGCGACGCGGTCGAGCTGTTCATGACGGCGGCGGTCGGGCTACCGCCCGAGACGGTCGCGGGCATGCGGGAGAGCGACATGTGGCCGGGTCTCGAGGCGATCGCGCACACCATCTCCTACGACGGCCGCAACTTGAAGGACACGGTCTTCGGCAAGCCCCTCCGCGCCGACCTGTGGAACCGGATCGAGATTCCGGTGCTGGTCATGCACGGCATCGATACCTGGCCGTTCCTGGCCACCGGGGCCGAAGCGGTCGCGGAGCTGCTGCCGACGGCCGCGCTGAAGCCGGTTCCCGGCGAGAACCACTCCACCACACCCGAAGTGCTCGCCGCCGCGCTCCGCGAGTTCATCAAGGAAGGGGCCTGACATGGGACGCATCGTCGTCACGGAGTTCATCTCGCTCGACGGGGTGGTTCAGGCGCCCGGCGGGGAGGACTTCAAGTACCCGAACTGGAGCTTCGAGATCGACCGCGGTCCGGCGGGCGAGAAGTACAAGGAGGACGAAGCGCTCGGCTCCGCCGCCCTCCTGCTCGGCCGCAGGACCTACGACGGCTTCGCCTCGGCCTGGCCGCAGATGGAAGGCGAACTGGCGGACAAGTACAACGGCATGCCGAAGTACGTCGTCTCCCGCACGCTCACCGACCCGGCCTGGAACAACACCACGGTGCTTTCCGGTGACCTGGACAGCGAGGTCGACCGCCTGAAGAGCGAGGTCGACGGCGAGATCTCCGTCCCCGGCAGCATCCAACTCGTACAGGGCCTCCTGGAGCGGGATCTGGTCGACGAGCTCCACCTGATGACCTTCCCGGTGATGCTGGGGACCGGCCGGAAGCTCTTCGCCGAAACGACCGACAAGTCCCGGTGGCACCTCGCCGAGCCCACCGTTTACGGAGACGGCGTCCTCCTCACGGTCTACCGGCGAGCCGCATGACCATCGCAGTTCAAGCACCTCGGACGGCTCGCCTCCGCCTGCATGCGGGTGGAAAGGCGCCCTACAAGAAGTGACGCTTATGCACTTGCGGAGGCTGCATCGCCGAAGTGCTGGTCCTCCTAGCATCCAGCGTGAAGAACTCCCGCAACTACTGGAGCGAACCGGCTTCAGCGCGATCGTCGCCGCCCAACAGGCCACCATGGACGTCGTCGACGTCCTGGCCGGGTATAACGACCCCGTCCACCAGGGCCCGGCCTGCAATGCCGCGCCTAGCGCAACGTCGGATGCGCGCCTCCGGGCCGCAGCCGACGTTGCCTACAGTTGGCCCTCAGTCGGCGGTTACGTCGCCTTCGTCGGATGCCTCGGCTACGGGATGACGCGCCCCGAAGAAGCCGCGGCCCCCGAACTGCCCCGATGCGTCTGCCCGCCACCGGATGGAGACCCGTCACGCTTTCCCAGGCGGCTGTGGGCGGACAACGCGCCTCCCGCGACGTCCGCGGGCTCAGACACCGCTCCGCGAAGGAGGTGCGGCCCCGGCTTGGTCGAGTTCATCGACACCCACGTCAACCGGTACGGCACCGGCCGCGGTGGGACGCTTCCTCCCGGCGACGGGCCGCAAGGTAGGCCCCGGAACGGTCTGGCTGCGCTCCCGCCAGGCCCGAGAGTACGCCTTCGGGCCCGCCGAGCGGCGGTCGAACCTCCGCAAACGCCCCTACCGCCTGCGACACTCGGGGATCTCCCGCGCCTGTACGCGGGCGTCCCGCCGGTGCAGGTCGCCGCCTGAGCCGGGCACTCCGTCGAAGTCCTGCTGTGGATCTACGCCAATGTCATCGGCGGGCACGAAAACCGCCGGTAGGGCGAGATCGACAAATTCCCGGGGGAGCGACCGTGCCGGCCGCCACGAGGACCCGAGTCGAACGGTCCCCGTGGCGGCCATGCCGTACCATCGATGCCGCAGCCGACTGCTCAAGCCCGGCTGCGCGCCGATACGGTATGGTCTCGGCAAGGGCCTCTAGCTCAATGGCAGAGCTGCGGACTTTTAATCCGTAGGTTCAGGCTTACTCGGCCGGAAACCTACACGCCAAGAAGCTGGGAAAACGGCCTCTGACCGGCCGAAATGCCGGTCAGAGGCCGTTTTTTGTTGTGCCGTTGATGGCGGCCGGATGCGGTCATATGCGGCTGTCTGTGGATGGGCTGTGGATGGGCGAGAAGGGCTGTCAATGTGGACAGACACGAGAATCTGCCCGCAGCATCCATGACTTCAGGAACATCGCAAGCTTCTGCTGTCGGGCGCTGCGACCAGATGGTGGACGCCCGTTGGCCTGTCGCAGGTTCGAGCCTTGGGGCGGGATACCAACAAACCAGCGAGCCTCAAGATCATCGGAAAACTCGTCGTAAGCGGCCAGTTCATGACTCGGTCTTCAATATGAATTTGATGGTCGCCTCCCGCGCAGATCGGCGTTGAAGGCGTTCCTGGGTGAGGCAACGCCAGGCCGCCTCGGGCCTGGAAAACGCCCACGGTCTCCCAGCGACCTGAACCCGGCTCGGCCCCGGCGGGGGTGGGGCTGGGCCTGAACAGCCCCTCGCGGCCGGGTGCGCTTCGCCAGACGGTGGCCTGCTGCAGCGGGCGCTCGTTGACCGCAAGCTTTGCTCTGACCAGCGCAAATAAGCTCATCACCTTGGCCCGGAAGGCCGGGGAGTCGGAAAAGAGCGACCGTCATAGTCAGACTATGCTGGAGTCGTATGCTAGGCTCGTCTCCTAGGGCTCGCACAACGAGCCCGCAGGCGCCACAGAACGAAAAAGGTGCCGCATCGCCCTCTCGGTTGGCCCCTTCGGGGCGATGCGGCAACGATGCCCCTCCGCGTGGAGGAGATTTGAAAGGAAAGGTCTCATGACCCCACCAGTTCTCACTTGTACCGTACCGGGCGAACTGCCGTTGCGGCCAGTGGCGATCACGCTCGTGATCCTCGTGGTTTGCGTGGTCTGGTTCTTGGCTCTGGGGCAGGCTCTGCCCTTGTTCATGGCGATTGCGACGACCATTGTCACGACGATCGTGGCGGTGCTGACGGACAAGATCATCCGCAGCGGGCTGCGGTAGTGACTGCATCAAGGTGAGCTACAGGTGGGCTGTGGGCGGCGACCGTGCACAGCCCACCTGGTACACGAGGATCTAGGTGGGGAAGATGGCGATGTTCGAACTTCACGAGTCGACCTCGAACGCGCCGAGTGTCGAACTCGGGACGATCTGCGAGATCACTGCGGGGCCGGCGGGATCGCTGTTGAAGGATCTCCCGGACGTCGGAACCGGCGTGCCGATGGTCTCCCCACGAGATTTCACTGAGTTCAGAACGATCGACCACTCGCGGCTGAGGCGGGTGCCCCAGGCAGAGGCTGAGAAGCTGGAGCGGTTCTCGCTTCGGGAGAACGACATCGTCATGGTCAGGCAGGGCTCGCTCGGCGGGCAGGCATTGGTCTCGATTCGGGAGACCGATTGGTTGTACAGCTCTTCGTGCCTGCGGATCCGGCTCCGAACGACTGAGGTGATTCCCGGGTACCTGTCGGCGTACTTGACGTACTCGCGCTCATGGGTGGCGTTTCTACAGCAACAAACGGTGGGGACTACGGTTCCGCTGCTCACCTCGTCCGCGTTGGGCAAGTTCCCGGTCGTGCTGCCGGACGTGGCGAGGCAGCTGGCCATCACTGAAGCACTGCAGGCACTCGACGGGCAGATCGCTGTCGAACGGGAGATCATTGCCCGGCTCGCATCGCTCCGGCCTTCGATCGTGGAGGTCGCGCTTGAGGAGGCGATGCAGTGATGTCCGACCAACTCGCCGGAAAGCTTTGGGAGGCCCTTGCACTGCTCCGGGGCGAGGTCGATATTCAGACCGGCTTCAACGCCGTGTCGAGCCTTCTGCTGCTCAAGCTCGCCTCTGACCAACCCACGCTCCTGAAGGTCCCACCAGCGGCCAGATGGGACGCGATCGCGGGCTCAACAAGTCCAATCGATTCGATCGCCGAGGCGCTGCGCGCGCTCAGGTCAGCCAACCCCGAGTCGATCGGCACTGCCAATACGGCGCTCGAGCTGCCGACCGGCTTGAAGCCCCAAACCGCCCGGAGCCTGTTCTACCTCTTCAACCAAGTCAACTTGAAGCGCGCCACGCTCAAGCATGGCGCGGTGGTAGGGCAGGATTTCGACGAGATACAGCATCGTTTTGCCGACGACAGCGGGAAGAGCGGGGGGGATTTCGCGCCGCTCCCGGCGTTCCTCTCGAGGCTGATGGTTCGCCTTGCCGATCTTTCACCAGAGCAGACGGTCTACGACCCGTTTGCGAAGAACGGCTCCCTGCTGGTTGCGGCAAGTACGTACGTCACCGACCGGTATGGGCCAGGTGCCGCCGTCGATCTTGTCGGTCAGACGTTCAATATGGCGATATGCGACCGGGACAGAATCAATCTGCTCCTCCACAGCATTCCCGAGTTCTTCCTTCACCACAGCGACGCGCTCTACAACCCTCTTTTGGACGAGGAAGGGCAGTGGAGAAGATTCGACCGAGTGCTCTCGAACCCGCCTTTTTCGATGAAGTACCGCCCTCAGGACATCACGTCCCCGGAGCGAATGCAGTACGGGTGGACGTCGGAACGCGGAAATAACGCTGATCTCATAGTCCTCCAGCATGTACTCGCATCTCTGAAGCCAGACGGGGTCGGTGTTGTCGTTGCTCCCGCAGGCGTGCTTTTCCGCGGTGGGCCGGAGGGAACAATCCGAAAGAACATCGTTGAGGACGGCAGGATCGAGGCGATTATCGGTCTTGGCTCAAACCTATTGTATGCGACTTCAATTCCGATCTGCATTCTGATTGTACGGGGCCCTCGTGAGAGTTCGCTGCAGCAGCCTCTGACGGGGATGGAGAGTATTCTTTTCGTCGATGCAGGCCATGAACTTTCCCGGGCGCGAGGCAAGCGCCATATTGAAGCCGAAGTTGTCGAGAAGATCGTGTCTTCAGTGAGAAGACACGTCTCCATCCCGGGCTTCTCTAGAAACGTCCTAATCGACGAAATAGCCGCGAATCGATTTAGCCTCAACATCTCGCAATACGTGACCACAAGCTCAATCAGTGGGGCAGCACCCGATATTCGCGGGACCTTGTTCGGTGGAATTCCAAGAGCTGAAGTCGATGCAGAAATGCCCCGATTCCTGGCGCTTGGCGTCGAAGTTTCGGATATGTTCGAGCTCAGTGAAGGTGATTATCTAACATTTCTGCCTGAGGATTTCGATACAACTGTAGCCCGCATCGAGGAACGTTCTTCTGAGGCTGAGGACTCATTCGGCGGACACTGTCGATCCGTTTGGGAATCGATCGCTTCCGAATTCGAGCAATGCTTGTTTGACGGCGATCTAATGGAACTTTATGACGACCTGGCAGATTCATTCGTGAGCGAGCTCCGAGTTGCCGGAGTGCTGGAAACTTATGAATCGTTGGGCGTATGGGCATGGTGGCTCTCAGATCACGAGAGCGATCTTAGATACCTCATCGAGCATCTACCTGATGAAGCATTGCGTCCCGGCGAGCTAGACCTGCAGGTTCCTAACGAGAGCAAGCACGCCCCCTCTTCAGTAATAGAGCGCGTGCTTGCTGCTCTGGGAGACGACCTCTGCCACAAAGCCACTTTCCGTGCCTCGATCAAGCGACGAGAACTTCCGAGCATTTTCCGGGCGTGGGCCGCCCGGTATGGAACCTCGTTGAGAGATCTCGAAACCGAGCGCGGCCTACGGTCGGCAGCGCTTGAAGCGAAACTCCGCAGCATGGGGTTCCGCCCGCCTGCACATGGCGGAGCCTGAACCATCCCAGGGGCCTCAGGCCCGCCCTGCGTTTCGCCGGACGTGGGCGCTGATGGAACGTCCAAGTTCGGTGGAGAGCCAAGTGGCGAGACGGGTGCGGATGTCGGCTCGCCAGCGGTCCATCGCGTCGCTGCTGCGGACATGTGCCTTAGCCCAGTCGCAGGCGAGTGGGCCCTCGAGGTAGGTGTCTTGGATCATTACGGACTCCTCCACGGTGATCGCGCTTCGGTCACGGCGCGGGCGAGGACGAGGTCGACGCGGCCCACCAGCTCACGCGGCGGATGGGATATGTAGGCGTCGGACGAGAGCCGCTCCTGGTAGCGGTAGACCTCCTTTGTGTAGCGGGCTTCGGCGTGCGCGGCGTTATGCATTACTCGGCGATGGTCTCCAGCGGCGTGGTGCGCATGGCATGCCTCTCTGGTGACGTTCGAGACCGGTGGTCTCGGCGTTCTCCCAGGTAGCGCGCGCACCCGAGGGTGCGTCCAGCCACCTGCGCACCACACGCCCAGCGTGCGCGCACCCAGGCTGTGATGGTTTCGGTCTGCCTGTGTGGTTTCGCCCTGTCGGGTGCGCGAGTGGTGTGCGCGCACTCCAGGAATCCCCGTGCACCCTGCCATACCCCTGTGAGTCGGCCGAAGGAGTGCCGGCTTGGACTCTCGCCGGTCCGCACCGACCCCCGCCGGACGGGCCGGCTGACCCGGCTCCTGTGCCGGGTAGGCCTCACGGCTTTATCGCGCCAGAGGTGCGGGACGTGGGGCGGGGGCGGGGGTGGGATACCAGCAAACCAGCGCCCCTGAGTGTCGGCAAACTGGTCGTAACCGGACAGTTCCCGGCTCATTCGCCTGAATAGAAGGCACAAGGTTGCCTACGCCCTCGACGACGTTGGCGCGAAAAACGGGCACAGGTTCCGCGGCACCCGCTGCGTTCCAGAGGCTCAGGAAGACTGAAGGCGGGAACAATGGGGCTGCGGAGGAGCGTGGTTCGCCACCACGCCGATTCGCAGCCTCAGGACACGAGAAGTGGACGGTGTCTAGCGTCCTGGTGCTGTTGCCAGGTTTCAGATCCCGAAAAGTCGGTTCGGCGAGCTGTGGTTGTCGGCGCCTTCCGCTAGCGTCGAAACTACGGCTGGTCAAACCAATCAGGAGTGGACCATGAACGTCAGCGAGGCCTTCGGGGAGTTTCAGAAGACCGTCAACGTCGACATCGAGAAGGTCCGCGAGGCGAGAGTGCGGCGGGACCTGTTCAAAAAGGCATTCGTGCCCGAGGACGAGATCGTGGAGGTCATCCCGTCTGGATCGCTCGCGCGCGGCACGCACAAAGACCCTATACACGACGTCGACGTGATCCTGGTCTTTGATGGCGACGCGCGTCCTGGCTGGGGTGAGCCCGGGGCCTCCGCCGCGGAAGCCCTCGACCATACGCGCGAACGTGTCCACCAGCTTCTCGGAACGTCCGAGGGAACCAGCGCTCAGGTTGTTCGATTGGCACGATGGCGAAACCATGCCGTCAAGTGCTTCCTGGACGATCCGGACGATCCGGCCGCCTTCACTGTAGATGCAATGCCGGCTCTTCGCCGAGAAGACAAGCTCCTTGTCCCTGAAGCCCTCTCAGAGGATTGGATCCTCTGTGATCCGGAGTCATTGATCGCCGAGGTAGCCGAGAAGCACGGCGAGTGGAACAAGTTCGCAGGTAGCGTCCGCATGCTCAAGTGGTGGGCCGCGGACCAGAACATCAAAATCAAATCGCTCGTCATGGAGGTGCTCGCGCTCCGCTTCCTTCCCACGGAGGGCTCCCAGGCCGCGGCGATCAAGGACTTCTTCGTGGCCGCCTCGTACTTCATCGAAGGCGGGGGCGAAGTCACCGACCCCGCTGGCCTATGCGGCCCGATCCAGGCTGATCTCGATTACTCGAAGTTCCCCGACCGGCTTGAATCCGCGAGGGATTACGCGGTTCGAGCCGTCATGGCGCAGTCCAGCAACGACGCCGCCTATGCAATCCGGCAGTGGGGCGAGGTTTTCGGCGATGCTTTCCCGCAGCCACCAGTATCCGGCGACCTTGCTATCGGGGCAGCCCTCTCCATCACGCCGAGGCCGGTCAAGGACACGCCGCAGGGATGAATCGCTAGAGACTGGAAAGCTCAGGAAGGCTGGGACACGGATGGAACCGATTCTGTGGACGGAAGCTGAACCCAGAAGACTGAAGCGCGACCTTGATGACGTCGCCGCATTCGCGCCGGGCATCGAATACCAGACCCCCGGCCGGGTCGAGTCGGGGTTCCACCACGGGGCATGGGTTGGTGTGCTTCCGATCTGGCCGTTCGACCGGCCGCAGCCCGAAGGACTTGATCGGCTTGTCGGGAGCACCGGCCTCGCCATGATGGTGCTGTACCCGGCCGCATACCCGATGATCGCGCCGATCATCTACCCGGTCGATCCCGAGCCGTCGCTCTCAGAGCGCACACGATCCGCGTGGCATGTTGCTCCAAACGGGTCGCTGTGCCTCTTGCAGAGCGTGGGTGGCTGGCAACCGGAGACAAGCTTGACAGAGCTACTGGCAAAGGCCGCTGGTTGGCGGATCGAGTACGCACTGATGAAGGTCGGCGCCATCGATTGCATGACCGTCAACGGCATCGTCTCTGACCCCTTGTTGGACGAGCTGATCACTGCAACCGAAGAGATGGCGGACTCGGCCGGAATCGAGAGCCCTGATGACAACTAGTCACGCTGATTTTCACATTGTGCTCACCAAGGATGCTGTCGCGAAGATCCGTAACTCGGATCTGAACGGCGGCGTACTCGTCATGAAGTCCATACCGTCGGAGGAGTTGTTTGTCGTCATATCGGTCGAGACCTCGCGAGACGTCCGAGTCCCGGTCGACATCCCCACTGAGTACAGCAAATTGCGATGGGGCGATATCACGCATCCTGCGCAGTGGATGCGCCCGTCGAGACCGGATCTCCACGTTCGGCATCGGGCGATGATCCGGCGCCCTGGGACCGGGATCAGCTTTGAGGGCTTCCACGAGCTCGTGCCTGGCGTCTCCGATCCCGGTAACGGTCTCGGTCTGATGGTCACGCACGATCCGGGATTGAGTGTGGAAGCTCGTGAATTCGGTGCGAGCGAGTTCGCCGGATGGCTCGTCCAGCGCACCGGCGTCGAACCGATCTCGCTCGTCATCGAGCCTGAGGTCGTGGGTATTGGACAACTTGCTAGCCTATGGCCAATCGAGCAGCTCAAAGCGCACTCGGTCATTTTGGTCGGCTGCGGCAGTATCGGGGGTGCTGCGGCCGAAGCGCTCGCCGGCTACGGCATCGGCCGCATCGAATTGATCGACCCCGATCGGTTCCTCTGGCACAACATGGTCCGCCACGTCCTCGGTGCAGAAAGCGTTGGCCGCCGCAAGGTGGACGCCCTGAAGGATCACCTCAAGGAGCGGTGGCCTAACTTGCATGTGGAGACCCGCCGGCTCGACGTGGTGGCCGATGCCCACCTGGTGCGCCCGCTCGTCGATGGCGTCGACCTCGTCTTGTGTGCCGCCGACGGGATCGCGCCGCGCCGGGTCGTCAGCCATCTCTCTCGCCGAGCAGGCAAACCATCGGTGCTCGCGTGCGTGCTCGACGACGGCGCGATCGGCGAGGTCATCCGGCTCCGCCCCACCCCAAGATTTGGGTGCCTGCTCTGTCACCGACAGCACCTTTCAGACCAAGGCACATTGGACCCTGAGGCCGATCAAGAGCTCGCCTACGGCACCGGTCAAGTCCACAAGCCGATGACCGCCGTACCACCGGACCTCCACTACATCGGGACACTGATGGCAAAGATCGCGATCGCGACACTCTTGGAGTCGCTCCACGGCGACCACACGCAGCGACTTCCCGGAGAGTACGCCCTGCTGGGGCTCAGACCCGCGCGCCTGTACCAAGCACCCTTCGATCTACAGAAGGCCGGGGAGATTCGTTGGTTGTCGATTCCAGCCCCCCGACCAACATGCTTCACCTGTGGTTCCGCATGAGCGACCTTCCAGAGATCCGAACGATATCCGCGAGCGATATCGCATCGGCAATCATCGTTCGCGAGGCCATGCTGTCTCGCGACGGTCTGGAAACCGGGGGGATCCTCCTCGGTACCGAATACGATCAGCGAGTCGAGGTGCTGCACGCAGGCGGGCCGGGGCCGAACGCACGCAGAGGCGTCGACTTCTTCTTCCGGGATCTCGAACATGTGCAGCAGATCTCCGATGCAGCTTGGAGTACCGACCATAGTCAGTGGATCGAGGAATGGCACACCCATCTGATCGGTAGCCTGGTGCCCAGCAGAACCGACTTGTTGTCATACCGGCGCCATCTCGCTGATCCCGAGCTCGGCTTCGTGCACTTCATCGCGATAGTCGTCGGACTGCATCCACGCTCCGGGATCACAGCAGCGGCCTGGGTCGTGGAACCTGACCGCGTCCGGCCCGTAACAATGATGCCTGCTGGCCCCTGTGCGCCAAACGCGGGCGGTGAAACCGACCCCGGCCCCGAATCATGGCAAGAACGAATGCTTCAAGGGGACTGAAATGGACCTTGGCACCGCCGACGTCGATTCGACCGGCCCGATCTTCATCTCTTACCGTCAATCTGACGGAACCGAAATCGTCCAGGAACTGGCCTGGCTCTTGCGCGCCGCCGGACTGCCGGTATGGCGCGATCGCGATGACCTTCCCCCCGGCGACACGAATGAGCGTCTCAAGCAGGCAATCGACGAAGGGATCTCCGGCGGCGTCCTGGTAATCACGCCGGACATCCGACACAGCAAGGTGGTGAAGACTGTCGAGGCCCCGCGGCTCCTACGGCTTCACCAGATGTACCCGGCTTTCGCGCTCGGCATCGCCAATTCCGTCCAACAGGACAGCGGCGGGCTCGACTACCATGCGCCGGACCGCCTCCTGAGCCTCGACTCGGAGACGTTGCGTGGCGTCGACCAGCAACCAACCGACCGGCAAGGACTCCAACAGCTGCTCCAACGACTCCTCTGGAACCGGATTGCTTGCCAGCGAGATCGGGTCGAGACCGACGCTCACACATTCAGCCTCTCGGTGCAGACCCGGAACACGCCGCAGGTCTACGACCGCACTGGTTGCCAGCTCGACATCCGAGTCCGGCCCTCCGAACATGAGCGCCTCCCGGGGGCCGCAGGGCTGACCGACCTGCAGCACACCCTCGGACTGCTCCCAGACGCGGTGACCCGCTCCGGCGCTCAGCGTGTCCGTATACATGGTGGGGCGCATCTCTCCGTCGCATTCGCCGTCGGCACAGCCCTGCCGTCCACACGGATCGGGGCCATTGAAGTGGTCGACCAGCGCGAAGCAATCTGGGCAAGCAGCAGCGAAGCGCAGCACTCCCGCGTGCCATACATCCAAGTCGCCGCCCAGGAGACTTCGCTGAATACCTCAGAACGAGCACGGCCCACGGTAGCGGTGTACCTCGACCTATTGCCGCAGAGAAGCGACGCAGCCTTCGAGCGCTTCCTCGCAGAACACGCTGGCTCAATTCATGCCTGGCGGCACCTCACCAGCACCTGCGGAGAACTCCTCGATCCTGCAGAAGCTGGCGCGATCGCATCCGACGCGGCCGCTCACATCCGCTCGTTCTCGAACAACAACGATAATGCCACAGTGCACCTGTTGCTGCGCTGCCCCTTCCCGCTAGCCCTTTTGCTAGGGAGGCTTACCAACACCATCCGTTTCGTGGCCTACGAGTGGGACGATTCCCAGGCCACCGAGACTGGGGACGACTTTCGACCCCGGTACGTCCCGGCTCTTCGAGTCCGCGCGTCTGCACTCGGCGGTCCCATCCACGAGGTGCTCCTAGATTGAAGTTTGCTTCGCCCGCACCCAGCGCCTCCTACGATGTGGAACGCACCTCGGCCACTCGAGCTACCGGGCGGGATACCAACAAACCAGCGCGCATCAAAATCATCGGAAAACTGGTTGTAACCGGACAATTCCCTGCACGGCCGGGGCAGCGAGAGTAAGGGCCCGCTTCGAACGGGTCGAGCTTCCCTCGGCCGTGACCACCTTGACCCGCCGAGCTGCTCCACGCGATACTGGCGCAAGCCAACGACGATCCCGAGGTCACTGGCCGGGTCGCAGCAAGGGGGTTCGCCAAGCGCCCCGAGGCATAGTCAGCCGCCCGCCGCGACGAGGCCCGTAACTCCGTACTTACGGAGTTGTGGGCCGCTTCCGCTTCTACCTTCGCGTCCGCGTCCTCGTCAGCCCACAGGCCCTCGAGGAACTCCGCACCCGCGGTGAAGCACCGCTCGCAGACCATCGTGTACTCCGAGACCGGTCGGCGCCCGCACTCGACACACACCCACTGGCCGCACCCGGCACAGGTCGCCATGTCGGAGTCCATGTCGTACCGGTTGGAGTCGATCGAGAAGTAGCTGCGGCACCCGTCCTCGCACCGCTCGACCTCGTCGACGACGGCATCCCCGGGAATCGCTTCGCTGTCCACGGTATGCACCCTACGATCCCGGCCGCCCGGGACCGGGGATTCACTGCGCGGTGTCGCCAGGGACCTCGTCCTCGCCGAACTCTTCGATGCGCCAGCCGCCGATGACCAGGATCGCGCCGACGAGCCAGGCGGCCTGGGCGAGGAGGGTGATGAGCGCGAAGCCGATGCCGTTGAGGACCCCGGTCGTTCCGAAGAGTGCCGGGGCGACGGCGGTGCCGGCTACCGTGACCGCCGCAGCAGCGAAGGCAACGCGGGTGCCGTGTGCACTGGTGCCGACAGTCACCATGAACCAGGCGAGGACGAACAGGGCCGTCAGGCAGATAACCCAGGCCGCAATGGCGAGCAGGATCGAGAAGGGACGGTCCGCGCCCGCAGCCCCCCAGACGCCCTCGTGCAGCATCATCAGGAAGATCCCGCCGGGGAACACCGCGATCCCAGCGCCGATACCGAACCCGGTGTTCGCCCAACCCAGCCCGTCTCCGGGCTCGATCCAGCGGGACAGCGGCAGGGAAGGGTGGATGGGGGCAGGGGTTGTCACGACGTCCTCCAAGGCGATTCACGTTGCGAGGCAAGGGTCACGACCACAATACCGATCGTGACTGTCAAGACGGGTTCGCGTCCTGGGGTCCGAGGAACAGCAGGGCGGCGAGTGGCGGTAGTGCCGCATGGAATCACTAGAACCGAAAAGCGCGCGAGCGCGAACCCATGGAAGGAGCTCGGCCGAGCGACCAATGGAAGGCTCGCGGTTAGCTAGCTGGCTTGTTAGCAGTCTTGCTAGCTAGCGCGCTGTCCAGGTGCGTTGCCGTGGCCTGACACGGCGACGGCGGCCGCGTGGCGGCCTGGCCGCAGTCCGCATCGGCCGTCCGAACGCGCGGCGCCCTGTTGACCGACCTCGCTAGCGCTGCTGAGGTGGCGGACACCGAGTCCACTGCGATGGCCGCCGTGGCACACGTCGCCGCTGACGCTGACGCTGGAGCTGACGCCGACACCGCTCGCGTCGCCGAGCTTGCAGTGACCTCCCGTTGACGGCGCTGACGTAGAACTCGAGGAGATGGTGTCGATGTTTGATTTAATTTCATTGGTTTGAGTCGAGGTTTGACAACCAAAAAGAAGAGCGAGGTAAGGACGTCAAGGTCGTCCTAGATCGGCGAGTTACTGGTTCATGATGTAGCATTCTTTGAGCACGAACATTCTGATCTGGAAGTAAGCTGCGATGCAAGATAAGGAACAAGTTGTGCCTAGAGTTATACGGCAGAATCCATTGTACGCCGTTGTTTTCGACAATCGGATCCACGATGAAGATAGTCGATCCTATACGCCATTTGCGCCTGCTCCATTGGTAAACAATTCTGAGTTCACAGTGCCTCACGGATTGTCCAAGCCTGTAAGTGAGGCGCTAACAGGATTGTGGTACTGTTTGCATCTTCCGAACGCCGCCTTCGAAACTGTTGACGTTACGGCGAACGTCCTGCTAAAGCAGCGAGAGTTGCGTCTAAATCATAATATTCTGCTCGTGCCGATTAGCGGGTTTAATCAAGAACTTTGCTCAGCCTATCCTGATCACTTCAAGCCAATGCTAGTAGTGTGTCCCGACTCGCTGCTAACGGAAGCGACTGAGAAATCTAAACAAATCGGGTTTTCGCTTCCGCCAATTTGTTACTCAGCAATCTCAAATGAGAATCTCAAGGCGCATTGGAAGGAAATTCATGACATCCTAATTCCGGATGTTGAATATCTTGGCAATGAGCCTCGGCTTACAAGGAGACTGGACTCTGCCATTGTAGAGCTGCCTAGGCGATGGCTTGCTAGGCAATTTCAGGCGGGTTCGGAACAGAGGGTGGCTGGTTCAACTGACGATCTGGACGCGTTTATCTTCGATGCGTCCCAAGAACGTGCTGTACTTGCGGGAACTGTGCGGCTCGAGAATGAGAATGCAAGCTTCGAGGAAGCGGATCGGCAAATGCCGCAAGTAATTCTCGAAGAAATGAGGAGGGAATCCATTCCTCTGACATTGGCATTCCCTGGAGTTTCAGCAAGCTATGCTCGCAGATCATTTGACGACAATTTGCGCCGAACTATTATGCCCATGCATAGAATCGATACAGACGACACATGGGATTCGTCAATTGCTCATCGATCAGATCAACTGATTGAGCGCGCGGCAATTGAGTTTATAGCAACGCATCGCACACTCGGTACAAGCGGTGCCGGATACTTCATGCCGTCCGTCCCGCCGGATGCTTTTGCAGCACTCGCTACTCTCGAAAAGCATTTCAGTTATGACACTATCAGGGCGTCCAGTGTGTGGACTCTACTTGGAAGGCTTGACAAGGCTGCGCGAAACCTTTGGGGCGATTATCTTGTCGGGATGGTTCGAAGAGCTTCAAGTATCACGGTTTTCTCGGACTTTCCAATTGGTCTATTGAGGTTGCCAGGCGATTCTGCTCCTCTTTCGGCTAGATTGCCTATCTGCTACCGACCTCTTACTCCACTTACAAGGGCAATCCAGCAGGAATTGCAACCCGCGATGCATATTGACCTCGGGAGAAAAATGCGAGTCTTGGTAGCGGAGTGTATTCCGACGGATGACACAGTTGGTCTCCTCTCCCGAATGGCGTGGAGTGCAGTCAAGGGAACCTTTGATGAGTATGCCAACGGCGTATCTATAATTCTTGCAGAGACTTTGAACCGGAAGTCACTTCAGCAGGCGGTTGCTAGACATTCTCCAGATATTCTAATCATTAGTGCACATGGAGCTGTAGTAGGCAACGCTGCAGGCCTGGTAATTGGCAAGAAGGAGTTTTGTCTCGAACTTGGTTTTGATGTTCCACCGCCTCTAGTGATTCTTAGTGCATGCCACGTTGCCCCTCGAGGGGCCGGAGCTATCAGCGTTACCGATCTATTGCTTCGAGAGGGCGTCTTTGCGGTCCTTGGTACACAAATACCAGTTGACGTCCGGCACAACGCCGTGCTCACGTCGAGATTTCTTGTAAACATTGCCGAAGCTCAAGCTGACGCAAATCGGCATCAAAGCCTGTTGGAGATCTGGCATATGACTCAATCGGGGAATGCCGTTAATGATGTACTTTCTCCATCCAATCGATCGCTACATGAGTGGGGGCTCAGTAGAGGGCCCGACGGTCAAACCGTGCTTGCCGACTTCATGATGAATCGATCTGTTGGACGTCTGCGGAACGCTCACATTTATGAAGATACGGAAGCGGTCCTGGGAGAGATGGCGGAAGAGCAAGGAATGGGAGATGCGGTGCGTAATTGGTTCCGAAGGCCGGGTTATGTACCAGAATCATTGTTCTATCTTTTTGCTGGAAATCCTGATCGCATATTTGTTTCAACCCTGCAAGACCGATATAGCCGCGTTACTGAAGGTCAGGCTTTCTGAATCGTGCTGTCAGTAGGACGAGTATGGTGCCAGCGATGACATGGAGTTGAGGGGTTAACCGAGGACAGTACCGCTGAGAATGGCTGCCACGATCGGGCGCAGGTAGACCACGATCTCCCATCGCGATGCCTTCGCGAATCTGGGCGAGATCAATCTCGACGAGGTCCCTGACCTTCGCCGCTACCTCTCCTGGGTGCCCGACCCGCGTGGGCGGTGCGGCCGCTGGTACTCCCTGTCGAGCCTGCTCGCACGGTGCGCGGCAGCGATCGTGGCCGGCGCGGTCACGGCAGAGGCGGTCTGCGAGTCGGCCGTCGACGCCCCGACCGAGGTCCTGGCCGCGCTCGGCATCCGCCGGCATCCGCTGGGCCGCAAAAGATCACCCACGCGCCAGTGCCTGACCTCGCTCCTGGCCCGGATCGACGGCGACGCTCTGGACCGGGCCGTCTGCGCCTGGCTCGCTGCTCCACTGCGGCCTGCGAGAAGCTGCCCCGAAACCCTTACAGGCCACTATCATTCATCGGAATCACACCATAACCAGCACTCGCCCACGCCCTGCAGGGACCGGACGCCGACCCCGTTCCGCAGCCGATCGAGCCCGAGGGCCGGCTCGGCGAGGACTCGACTCAAGTCGGGGCGCTTGCGTTTCTAAAATCAGACACTTCGGGGCGCACGGGTACGCACGAGAACAGCATTCCTGAAACTGCACGCAGTACGGAGTAAATAGGTGGGATGAATTCCAGGAATCTGCGGGACTAATGTGAGGCGATGCAACCGAGTGATTGGATCGCCTGCGGCGCCCTCCTGGTGGCGACCATCGCCTTGGTCTTCAGCGCGATGTCAGCCCGCTCCGCTCAAGCGTCGGCGAACGCCTCCGAGTCGAGCGCCATGGTGGCACAGCAGCAGCACGCCCACGAGCTTGCTCGCGACGGGATTGTCCAGTTTGGCCCCTGGCGAGTGGAGGCATTCAGCAGCGGAGCGCTCGAGCAACCGTACTGGCGCTTCATTAACGTCAGCGGTCATACGCTGCACGATCTTGCCGTGGAGGAATTCGGCCAGCCCTGGAACCTCACGCAAAATAAAGCGGTGGAGCCAGGGCGGTACGCCGTAGGCACCCTCCCAACCGGCTACAACACCTGCAGCTTCCCGGCCCAGGTGGAGGTCAGTTGGCGGGACGAATCCACTACGGCTCCTAAGATCACCACCGTGGAGTGGGTGCACCGTCCCGAACGGCGATGACCGATTACCGATATGGCTCCACTGCTGCGCGCCCGCCATCCCATCGCCGCTGTTGAAGCCGACGCGTAGGGTTGTCAGCCGGCTCTGAGAAGATAGTGGCCTCCGCGCTTCGAACTGCAAGGGAACACTGCATGTCCTCGACGAACCCCACGCCCCGGCACCAGGGTCGACTCGAACTGACCTGGACCGACAAGGACAAGACGCTCCTGTCCACCGGCGATGGCAGGTACGACTACACGTTCGTCGACCCTTCCGACTACCGGGTCTCCGAGGTCCGCCTCCTGCGCGAAGTCGAACGGTTCGAGGCGCCGGTCCCGCCCGGAAGACCCGCAGACCTCCCCGCACCGACCAGCGGCAACCTGCTTGTAACGGGCGATGCGATGCATGTGCTCGACGCGTTGGCGAAGATCCCGGAGTACGCCGAGCAGTACCTGGGGAAGGTGAAGCTGGTCTACATCGATCCACCGTTCAACACAGGCCAGGCGTTCAGCAACTACGAGGACAACATCGAACACTCGATCTGGTTGACGCTCCTCCGCGACCGGATACGCCAGATCAGGCCCCTGCTAGCCGAAGACGGTTCGGTTTGGGTACACCTGGACCACTCAGAGTCGCACCGTTGCCGCGTAGTGCTCGACGAAGAACTGGGCGCAAGTAACTTTGTCGCTGAAGTCGCATGGCAGAAGGCCGACTCACCCCGGAACGACACCAAGGGGCTGTCGACCTCGCAGGACACGATCTTGGTCTATCGAAAAAGCGAGGCGTGGACTCCGAACCGCATGCCCCGGCTCGCATCATCGAACACCAGCCGTTATCAGTCACGTGACGGCGATCCGATCCCGTGGCGCGACGGCGATGCCACCGCCGGCAAGGCGGCGACCAACCATCCGATGGTCTACGCCATTCAGCACCCCGTGACCGGGAAGCTGATGTACCCGACCGCGGGTCGCTGCTGGGGGAAAGCGCAGTCGTGGATGCTCGAGCAGATGTCCGAATACGCACCGTATGAGCTTCGTGATATCGGTGACGAGGCAGAGCGGGCGCGGATCTGCGGCACGACTCCTGAAAAGGTCAAGGCGGGGGTCCCCGCAATCATGCTCTCGGTTCCCTTGGAAGAAGCAGCAGTGGCCGCACAAGCCCGCTACGACGCAGGCCATTGGCCGGACATCGTGATGCTCGGACTCCGCGACAGAATCCAGCGTAAGAAGCACCTGGAGGACAACGGCCGTGTCCCCGAGACGTTGTGGTTGGGCACCGAGGTCGGGGGGAACCTTCGCGGCAAAATCGAGATCAAGGAGCTGTTTCCTGGGGAGCACCCGTTCGCGACGCCGAAGCCTGAGCGACTGTTGGAACGAATTCTTCATATTGGGTCGAAGCCGGGCGACATCGTCCTCGACTGCTTCGCAGGATCCGGAACCACGGCGGCAGTCGCACACAAGATGGGGCGCCGCTGGGTGACTAGTGAGCTGTCAGCCGACACCGTCTCCCGGTACACACTTCCCCGGCTCACGATGGTCGTCAAAGGCGAGGATCAGGGCGGTATTTCCACCACCACGGAGCGGGTCTCCGCGATGGGTGAAAACGGCGAGGACGAGTTTCTCCCAGAGGGCGTGAGCCCTCTGGAAGCCCAGGAGTTCAACCGGCTCTTGACCAAGGTCGCAAGAGCCGTTGCCACAGAAATCGACCCCACAGCCGTCAAAATCCTCAGGGCCGCAACCAAGACCCGGGACGTCACCACCGTCAACTGGCACGGCGGCGGAGGTTTCACCCATCTTGAGACGGGTAAGTCGATGTTCGTCCAGATGCCAGGCATGACCTTGCTCGCGGACTGGGCGGTGCATGGGGATCTGGCAGAGGCAATGTGCGCCCAGCTGTCGGTTCCCTACCTTCCCGACGGCATCTTCGCCGCGAAGCAGGGGCGCACTCGCTATGTGATCATCGATGGCATGGTCGGCACTGGGACGATTGCGGCGATCCTCGACCGGCTCGCTGAAGGCGAGACCGTGGAGGTGTGGGCGACGCAGATCGAAGACGATGCCGCACGGGCATTGAGGGACGCTCGCAGCGGTTCACGGCTTGAACTGATTCCCGATAAAGTGCTTGAGAACTACCGTCGCAAGTCGGCTCGAAGGTCCCCGTTCGGCGCTGGCCGGTCCAGCGCCCCCTCCGATGCCGCAGTCGCGAACGCGACTGGCGCACTGGTAGTCGAGGGTGAAGGGACGACCGCCTGATGGGCGAATTGCAGTTCCAAGCTGACCTCCTCAACGAGGTCGCCCACCGCCTGGACCTCCGTGCGCCGAACCGCGAGGCGGTCCGGTCGGTGCTGCTGCGCACCTCCGATCACTACGACGTGCAGGAGAACACCGAGCCGTACGAGTGCATCGTGGACTCGGCCACGGGTGTGGGCAAGACCTTCGTAATGGCCGGGCTCATGGAGTATCTTGCCGGAGCCGAAGCCCCGGCTCGGAATTTCCTGCTGCTCGCCCCTGGCCGGACGATCCGCGACAAGTCCATCGCGAACTTCTCAGCGGGCACACGTAAGTCGCTGCGCCACATGCTGCGCTCGAACCCGGTCGTGGTCACCGCCGAGAACTTCGACTCCCAAGCGACCCGGATCGCGATGGACGATCCGTCGGTCACGAAGCTGTACATCTTCACCGTCCAGGCACTCACCTCAGCGACCGGTGAGGGACGGGCTACCCACGAAGCCCTGGAGACCCTGGGCGACTCGTTCTTCAACCGCCTTGCGAAACTCGACGACCTCGTGATCCTGGCCGACGAACACCACTGTTACCGCGGCAAAGCCTTTTCGCGCACCATCCAGCAACTCCGACCGGAACTGGTGGTCGGGCTGACCGCCACGCCCGCGAGATCCGATGAGTCGATGGTCGCCTTCCGCTACCCGCTGGCCGCCGCGATCGCCGATCAGCTGGTGAAGACGCCAGTCATGGTCGGACGCCGCGACGACCGGACGGACATCGAGACAAAGCTGCTCGACGGGGTCAACCTCCTGCGCTACAAGGCGCAGCACGCGGACGCCTATTGCGACGAGCATGGCCTCGCCAAGGTGAACCCTGTCATGCTGGTCATCGCGGGCAGTATCGAGGAGGCGAAGGAATTCCAGGAGGTCCTCGACTCTGCCTCGTTCGACGGCGGGTCTTGGGTAGGAAAGACCCTGCTGGTGCACTCGAAGCTGCCTTCGGAGGAGAAGGAACAGGCCCTTGCCGACCTCGCTGCTGTCGAAGACCCCGACTCGCCGGTACGGATCATCATCAGCGTCGGGATGCTCAAGGAAGGCTGGGACGTCAAGAACGTTTACGTGATCGCCTCCATGCGGGCCTCGGTCTCCGAGGTCATGACCGAGCAGACCCTCGGACGCGGCATGCGGCTCCCATTCGGCCGGTATACCGGCGTCGAAATCCTGGACACACTCGAAGTTCTGGCGCACGAAAAGTACAGTGAGCTGCTGGCGAAACGAAAAGTTCTCAACGAGGCGTTCATCAACTACGGCATCTATGCCGAAATCAGGCAGCTCCAGGACGGCCGCTCCGTGGTCCGGGATAAGGCATTCGAAGCCGAAACCGATGTCATCGCCGCGCCAAGCGCACTTGCCTCAGACGAGACCAGTCGCGTCGGCGGCTCCGACCTCGACGGCGGGCAGCCTGCTTCGGAATCCGGGAGTTCGCTCGAGGCAGACTCAAGGCCCGCCTTCATCGGGGGTGTGGTCGACATCGACACCCGTACTCAAGTCGCGGCAGAATCCGCCCGGAAGACGACAGCGAAGATCGCCTACGCGCCGCTTCCCGAACGTGAATCGATCATCATTCCGCTCCTCGAAGCGGTCCCGCAACCTGTGGTGGTCAGCCTCAACCAGATCCACGATTACACGCCGTTCGAGCAGCTCGGACGAGCGCTCACGAACGACATCTCCGATGAATTGCGGCGTACCAAAATCACCGCAACACATGACGGTCGCAAGGTCGAAGTGACCACCGAGACGGCTAACGACACGATCGCCTCTGCCCTCCCACTTGAAATGCCGTTGGAAACCCTGCACCACCAGCTGATGCGCCGAGCGATGGCCGTCAAAGGCGTTGCCAACCGCCCTAATGAACTCGGCGCTGCGAAGCGGATCGTCGATAGCCTGATTGACGCGATGGGCGACAAAGCCGCCGCCCACCTCTCCGCCTTCGGTGAACGGTGCGGACAGCGACTCGCCGCCAAGATCACCGAAGCGCTCAAGGACACTACCCAAGCACAATTCACCTACTCCGATGAGGCGAAGCCCGTATTCCTCGACAAGACTCGGGAAGCGAACAAGCGCCAAGTCGATGGGCACGCGGATGGATCATTTGACAAAGCCGTCGCGTTCGGAGGATGGAGCAAGAATCTCTACAGCCACGCCTGGTTCGATAGCGCTCCCGAATTCTCCGTCGCCAACGCCATCGACGACGACCCGGACGTGATCGTCTGGGCACGCCTCCACGTCAACGATGTGCCGATCAAATGGACCTCCGAAGGCCGGGAGTACAACCCGGACCTCGTAGTTATCGAGGAAATCGACGGCAAACGCGTCGGCTGGCTGGTCGAAATCAAGGCCGACAAGGATCTAAACTCAGCCGAGGTCCTCGCGAAGCGCAATGCCGCAAAACGATGGGCGAATACCGCTAATTCCCTCGAAGGCACGGATGCCACCTGGCGCTATTTGCTGATCGGAGAACAAGACATTGAAGATGCCCAAGGCTTGTGGAGTCAGCTCAAAGAATTCGGGCAGTAGTCCGAGCCGCTCTGATTCGATCCGATCCCGTGCGTGGCTTTTCAGGCTTCGC
This sequence comes from Glycomyces sp. TRM65418, assembly GCF_019710475.1. Classification (GTDB taxonomy): domain Bacteria; phylum Actinomycetota; class Actinomycetes; order Mycobacteriales; family Micromonosporaceae; genus Glycomyces. The sequence goes on from NZ_JAJFAX010000002.1 coordinate 144,585, forward strand.
TTCGCGAATGTGCGGCGGGTGCGGTGGCGATAGTTCCACCGCAGCCGCCGACAAAACCCTTCCGGTTGCTATTCCCTACCTACTGCCCTGGTAGTGCATCGAGACTGCATGTTCTTCTCTCTACGGTGCCTCCCATAGGGCGAAGCCAGGCGACGAGGCGTCGTTCGGCGGCTCGGCGGCGGTGGTCGGCGGCCGGCCGGGTGAGGCCGTGCGCCGTGGCGTAGTCGCCGAGACGCTGGCCGTCGAGCCGTGTGGTGCCGATGAGGTCGGCCTCATCGACGGTGATGATCTCTTCGCGGATGGCGTCGGCGAGGACGAGGTCGACGTGGCCGACCTGCGGCTGCGGCGGGCGGGACGCGAATTCAGCTGAGACCAGGCTCTTGGTGTAGCGGACGAGTTCGCGGGAATAGGCGCGGGCGGCGATGTATCCCTGATGGCACAGGCGGCGGCACACGTGTGCTCGGACGGTGCTGATTTGGGCGATTCCGGCGGCGAAACCGGCGAGCGCGCTGGCTTCGATGTCGGCGCGCTCGGCCCAGGGTGGGGCGATCCAGGTGACGCGTTTGGTGGCGTTGCGCAAGCCGGGGAGGGCGAGGGCGGCGCTGATGGTGACCCACAGCGGCTGCTTCCGGGCCCGGTCGACCAGGTAGGTCCAGACCGGGTCGGTCCAGGTGTCGGCAGCGTCGTCTCGGGCGGTGGGGCCGGTGAGGCGGTCCTGGAGTTCGCGGAGCCCGATCGGGCGGTCGGGCAGGCCCTCGATCGCTGCCCCGGGGACGGTGAGCTCCGGGTTGTCGGCGTGGAGGTCGAACTGCGCTGCGATGCGGTGCAGCGGGGTGGACTCGGGTTGCATGGCGTGCTCCTCAGGTGCTGGAGCGGACGGTGTTGTCCGCTATTGCTCCAGCTAGATCCCCCACCCGAGGGTGTGTCCAGCACCCCGCCCACCCCACGCAGAAGCGCCTCCCACCCTGGCCCCCACCCCCGTCTACCGGGGGTGGGGGCTTTGCCGTGCCCACCCGGTCGGGGTGGGCACGGTCGACTGCTGCCCGCGGGGTCACCTCGGCCGCATAGTCCTGCTGTCGTGTCCGGTTCGCGTCCTGGGGTGGGCGCGGGGTGGGCGCGCACCCTCGCGCATCGGCGCCCACCGCTGGTCTTCCCCACTCGAGTCAGCCGCAGGAGTGCTGGCTTGGGTTCCCGTCGACGCGGGTGCGGTCCAGGCGTTCCTGTTCGCATCCGACCTTGAGGGAGGTGGTGTCTCTCCGGCACCGACCCCGCAGGCGCGGGAGCCCGGTCGGCCCGGCCTTACCCCCGGGCCGACCCCTACGCATCGATTCCGTCACGGGGGTGCGGGACGTGGGAACGGCTCACCGAACTATCAGGGTCCGCCTGGCCCGATGGCTGCCGCCGATCACCGCGGTCGGCGCGGTCGCCGCGGTGCTGGTGCTCACGACACCGGGCATGGCGATGGCCGACACCGACGACATCATCGTGGTGCTCGACAACCTCAGGTTGGTCATCGTTGTGCTGGCTGGCGCTGCGGTCGCGGTCATGTTGACCCTCGGCGGTCTCAGGTATCTCCTCGCCAGCGATCCCGGCGAAACCGAGAAGGCCAAATCCGCTCTCAGGGCGGCCGCGATCGGCTTCGGCATCATCCTGCTCGCGATTCCGTTCGTCGAAATCCTGCAAGGGATTCTGACCTATGAATAACCGTTGCAGCGCACCACTCAAATGGGCACCTCTCGCAATCGTGGACGCTACCTGGGCTCGCTGTTGCACGCCACGTGCAGATCACCGTTCGCGACCAGTTGAATCGCAATCGCCGTACAAGGCGCGCCGCCGCCGTGCGACCTCGCTCCTGCATTTCGAGGCGGTGGACAGCCATGCCTGAGTGGCTCGTTGAGGCGATGGACGGCCTCTTGGAATGGATCCGCAGTCTGCTCGAGGCCATGCGTGATGGACTGCGCGATGTCCTGACGGAGATGGACTGGATTCATCTGTCCTCCCTTTCCTGGGACTCCGGCAAGCCGCTGGCTGAGGAGTTCTTGATCCTGGCCGTCGCCGGCTACACCCTGGTCGTTGTCGTGGGCGGGGTCCTCGTCATGTCGCACGAGACGCTGCAGACTCGCTACACCATTCGTGAAATCGCGCCCCGCCTGGTCGTCGGACTGTTGCTTGCCGGTATTTCGGCGGTGATCGTGCAGCAGGCCATGGCCGCGGCGAATGAGGTCGTCGACGGGTTCAGTGTCGTTGCGACCGACCCTTCTCTGGCCCCCATTACCCAGTTGGAGGAATTTCCGTCCCAACTGACCATGAGCGGTTGGTCGGAAGCGGGCTTCGAGTACGAGGACTGCGTCGCGGACAACGGTGAGGCCGCCTGCGAGAAGCCGAACTTGCTGGCGGAGATCCTCTGGATTCTGGCGACTGCGGCGTGCCTGCTCGTCTTGTTGTTCACCGCGATCGTGCGCAACATAGCGTTCTTCTTTGTCGTCGTGTGCGCGCCGATCGCTTTGGCCTGCCACGGTCTGCCGGTCACCGAATGGGCGTCCCGGCTGTGGTGGCGGATGCTCGGCGCTTGCATGGCCTCGGCTATTGGCCAGGCCGCGCTGGTCTGGGTGTGGGTCAAAATGACCGGCGGCTTCTACTGGGGCCACTTCTTCCACATCCCGGTCACCGAGCTGTATCTGCTCGTCATCGTCTGGATGATGTGGGTCGTCCATAAGCAGTCGTTCCGGATCGTTCGCGGCCGTCCAGTCTCCATTCCGGGTTCGCGGCTGCTGGGGGCTTTCGTGATGTCGAAAGCACTCGGCAATCACGGTCGCTCCCGGAAACGGTCGAAGCCCGATCCCGATAAGCAGCCGGACCGCTCTCCGGGCAAGCGCGATGAGGCGGGCGGGAGCAAGTTCGATCTGCCGCCTGAGCCGCCCGGTTTCAACGAGTGGGCCGACTTCCGCAATACAGCCGACGCCCGCAATCCTCAGCCGCGGCCGCCTACGGGTGGGAATGCATCGGTCTCGCCGCTTGATGATGCGGCCCCGGTCAGTGTCGACGGGAACCCGGTCGTCGGGGGCAGCAGCGCCCCTTACGCGCCCGACGGGGACCGGCCGCCGCGCCCTAATTCCCGGGCCGGTACCCTCGCCTCGCCGCTCGACGACGCCCAGCCCGAAGCAACCGCGGCCGTGGCGACTCCGGTCGCTCCGGCGGGCTCGGGCTCCGATCGGCCCTTGGCGTCGGTCCCGGATGGCGCACTGATCGATCGGCACGAGCCGCCTCCGGTGGTGCGCGTGCGCACCGACCAGGTCGTGCCGCTGGCGCAGCGGCGCGAGGCCGCGACGGCAGCGAACCGCGACCGGACGGCCGCCGAGGCGGCCGAGGCCGCGAAAGCGCAAGCGACGGCACGGGCGAAAGCCGAGCAGGAGCAGGCCGAGCGTCGCCGCGCCGCGAAGGCGGCGATGGCCCGCATGGCCGCCACCGGGCGTCCGGCCACCCACGAGGTCCCGGCAGCCCAGGACCATCACGCGTTCCCGCCGCCCAAACCAGCCGCGAAGCCAAAGCCGGACAGCAAGGGCGGTGAGCGGTCATGAGCGTCTACGTCCCGGCCGATCTGGATCTGCCCGACAAGATCTTGTTCAACCTGACCGCCCGCCAGGTGGCGGTGCTGGCCCCGGCGGCGCTGGGCCTGTGGGGGCTGTGGCAGTCCCTGGCCGGCCTGGTCCATCCGGTGCTGCTGCTGTTGGCTTCGGCGCCGATCGCCGCCGCGGCGCTGGCGCTCGCGCTCGCCCGCCGTGACGGGACGACGCTCGACCGCCTCGTTTGGGCGGCCATCCGGTCCCCGCGGACCCCGCTCGCCGCTGGGGCACCCGCACCGGGAGCCGTCCAGGCCGCCCTGGCGCTGACCGGCATGGAGCGCCTCGCCCGAGTCCGCCCGGTCCCCTCCCCGGTCGACGGCATCGACCCGGCCGGGGTCATCGACCTGGGCGCGGCTGGCTGCGCGGTCGCTGTCGCGGCCGGGTGCGTGAACTTCGACCTCCGTGCCGAGGGGGAGCGCGCTGCGTTGTGCGACGCGTTCGCGCGCCTGCTGCACTCCCTTGAGGGCCATTTGCAGGTGTCGGTGATGCAGCGGCCGGTCGACTTGACCGGCTACCTCACCGGCCTCGACGCCCGCGCGAGCGCCCTCGGGGACGGCGCGCTGCAAGCCGCGGCTCAGGCGCACCGGGCCTGGCTTGCCGGTCTGGTCGCCGGGCGCGGGGTGCTCGCCCGCGAGGTCACCGTCGTCGTCACCGGGCTCGACGCCGAGAGCGCGTCGCGAGCGGCCGCCCAGGTGGAAGCGTTTTTGGCCCAGATCGGGGCGGACGCGCGGCGCTTGGACCGCTCCGAGCTGTCCGAGCGCATCCGGTTCGGGCTCGATCCCTACGGCACGGCGGGGGCCGCGTTCGGGGGCTGGTCGCAATGAGCCGCTTCTGGAACGCCATCGCCGCCCGGCGTGCCCGCCGCGGCAGGGCGCTCGAGGCCGACCTGTGGCCTGACACTGCCACGTTCGAGATGCGCCGGTTCCGCGCCGGCGATTCCTGGGGCGCGGTCCTCTTGGTGACCGGGTACCCCGCGACGCTGCCGTGGGGGTGGGCCGACCAGTTGACCGTCCCCGGCTCGCGCGTGTCCCTCGCCCTGCATCTGGACGGGCTCCCGGCGCAGGTCGCGGCGATGCAGTTGCAGCGCCGCCGCACCCGCCTGGAGTCCCAGCGCCGCTACGAGTCCGCGCGCGGGCATCTGGAGGACCCGGCCGTGGAGGCGGCGGCCGCCGATGCCGCCGACCTCGCCGCGCAAGTCGCCCGCGGCCATGCGCAACTCCACCGCCAGGCGGTCTACCTGACCGTCCACGCCGAGGCGCCCGCCGAGCTCGATCTGGTGTGCGCGCGGGTGCGCTCGCGGGCGGCGGCAACGATGATCGACGTCCGGCCCGCCACCGCCCGCCAGCTCCCTGGGGCGATCAGTGTCGCCCCGTACGGGGTCGACCCGACCGGCGCGCACCGGACCGTCGACACCGCCACCGCGGCCGCCGCGTTCCCGTTCGCCTCACCGGATCTGCCCGACCCGACACCGGCGACCGGTGTCCTCTACGGACTGAACATGTACTCCGGGGCTCCGGTGCTGTGGGACCGGTGGGCGTCGATGGACAACCACAACTCGGTGCTCATCGCCCGCTCGGGCGCCGGGAAGTCGTACTTCACGAAGACCTCGATCCTGCGGGAGCTCTACCAGGGCGTCCGGGTGGTCGTGGTCGACCCCGAGTCGGAGTACCGCGCCCTCGCCGCCCATGTCGGCGGGACCGTGCACCGGCCCGGCTCCGCTGGGGCCCGGTTGCGTCCGCTCACCATGCCCGATGCGGGTGCGGCCGGCGAGGACGAGTTCGCGCGCCGCCGCCTCTTCGTCGGCACCGTGGTGGAGACGCTGCTGGGCGAGCGGCTCTCCGGCTCCGAGGCCGCCGTCCTCCAGCGGGCCGCCGCCGCCTGCTACGAAGCCGCGGGGATCAGCGACGACCCCGGCACTTGGGGCCGCCGGGCCCCGTCCATGGCCGACGTCGCCGACGCCCTCACCGCCGACCCGGCCGGGGTCGACCTCGCCGCCCGCCTCGCTCCATGGGTGGGGCCGGGCACCGTGTTCGACACCGGCACCGCCGATGCCGGCCCCCAGACGCCCGGTTCACCGCTGGAGGTGTGGGACCTCGCGTCAGTGGCTCCCGAGCTCGCGTCGGTCGTCACGCTCCTGGTCCTGGACCAGATCTGGCGGCGCCTGCGCCCGGGCGGGCCCCGAACGCTCGTGGTGGTGGACGAGGCGTGGCTGATGCTGCGCACCGGCCAAGGCGCGGCCTGGCTCTCCCGTCTGGCGAAAAGCGCCCGGAAGCGCAACACCGGGCTCGCGGTGGTCACTCAAGACGCCGAGGACGTGACCGGCTCCGAGCTGGGGCGCACCGTCATCCACAACTCAGCCACCCAGATCCTCATGCGCCAAGCCGCGCAAGCGATCGACTCGATCGCCGCGGCGTTCAAGCTCACCGCGGCCGAGACCGCGCTGATCGGCTCGGCGCGGCTGGGCGAGGGCCTGCTGCTGGGCGGCGGCAACCACGTCGCCTTCCGCGCGATCGCCTCCCCCGAAGAGCACCAGCTCGCCCTCACGGGCCTGTCCGCCGGGAGCCGGTCATGAAGCGGCTCCTGGCGATCGGCGCCGTCCTGCTCGTGCTCGCCGGCGGATGCGCAGTCCTCGTGCTCGGCGCAGCCCAGCAGGCACACCGCTTCCCGATCGGGATCGGCGGCTGCGCCGCCAGCGCGGCCGACCTCGAGGCGGTCGCCGCAGCGCTCGGCGACGGGTACGGGGAAGCGCAGGCGCGCCATGCGATCACGATCTGGCAGACCGCCGCCGAGCGCGACCTGCCCGAGCAGGCAGTGGTGGTGGCGCTGGCAACCGCCATGCAGGAATCGCGGATCAGGGTGCTGTCCAACCCGGCGGTGCCCGAGAGCGAGAACTTCCCCCACGACGGTGAAGGCTTCGACCACGACAGCATCGGGATTTTCCAGCAGCGCCCGCATTGGGGCGACGTCGCGGTCCTCATGGATCCCGCAGGGAGCGCCGGTCTCTTCTTCGACGCGCTGGAGCGGATCGACGGCTGGGAGGACCTGCCGGTCACGGTCGCCGCCCAACGGGTCCAGGTCTCGGCCTACCCCGACGCCTACGCGAAGCACGAAGACGGCGCTCGGGCCGCCGTGGCGGCGATCGGCGGCGGCGCGGACTGCTCGGGCGAGTGGATGCATCCCGTGGCCGGCTTTGGGGTCGTCTCGGGCTGGCGCAGCGCCGAGCGTCCCACCCACAACGGTGTGGACCTCGGCGCGCCCAGAGGCACCGCGATCCTGGCCGCCGCAGCCGGGGACGTGGTGAAGGTCGTGTGTAACGCCCACACGCCCGCCGGACGCCAGCTCTCCTGCGACGTCGATGGTTCTCCCAATGTCATGGGCTGCGGCTGGTATGTCGAGATCGCTCACGCCGAAGGACTCCTGACCCGCTACTGCCACCTGAGGGAGCGCCCCGAAGTGAACATCGGCGACACCGTTGCCGCCGGCGATCTCCTCGGCTACGTCGGGTCCTCAGGGCGATCCAGCGGTCCCCATCTGCACCTCGAGGTGCACCGGTCACACGCACCGACCTTCGACACCGCTTTGTCCCCTGTGGAGCTCTTTTCGTCGAAAGGTGTGGCACTGTGATCTCGTGGCTTGCTGATCCCTTTGCAGGGCTTGACGTAAGCCTGCCGATGCTGCTCGGGGCTGGAGGCTTCGTAGCGGCATTGGCGCTGTCGGTGGGGATCCCACGTGCGGCTGCCCGCCGTGCCGCGGCCGCAAGGTGGCGCGTGGGATGCAAGTACATCGCGATCGAGGCCCCGCCCGAGGTCGATGCGAAGGCCGCGGTGCTGGCCTGGCGGCAGCTGTTGGCGATCACGCATGGGCGGTGGCGGCGCTGGTGGTCGGGTCAGGAGCACTTGATCTGGGAGTACCGCTTCACCGGGGCGGCGTTGTCGGTGCGGGTCTGGGTGCCCGGCACGATCGCGGTCAGCCAGGTCACGCACGCGCTCGACGCCGCCTGGCCGGGCGCGGCCTACACCGTCACCGACGCGGAACCGCCCCTGCCCACCGGGGAAGCGGTGACGATCGAGGGTGGCGTGTTCATCCCCGCGAGGCACGCACTCGGCCTGCCGCTGGTCGCCGATGCCGCCGCAGGGGAGGTCCTGCGCGGCCTGGTCGCCGCCGGAGCCGCAGGGCGGCAAACCGAACGCGCCGTCGTCCAGATCGTCGCGCGCCCCGCCTCGAGCCGCGCCGTGCGGCGGGCCGCGAAGGTCGCAGCCGGGCCCAGGACGGGTGGGTCCTTCATCGGCGAGGTCCTCGACCTGGTCACCCCCGGGGCCGGCCACCATCCGACCGGGAACCGCAAGCCGGTCGAGTCGAACCGGGTTACCTTGCATCGCAAGGCCGTCGCCGAGCGCCTCGCCACCGGATCGCTCTGGACAATGCAAGTCCGATACGCCGCCGCGGTCACCGGCCCGAAGGAGGTCGCCATCGCCCGGGCGCGCGACCTCGCCGCCGGGACCGCGGCGGTCTTGGGCGGCGCGTGGCGACGTCGCCCCTCCCGCCGCATCGCCGAGGCCGTGAACGCCTGGGCCGCAGGCTCGGGGCTCCTGGTCTCCGCCGATGAACTCGCCGTTGCCGCGCACGTCCCATCCGACACCGTGATGCCTGCGCTCGCCCGGGCCGGAGCTCGCCCGGTCGCGCCCGTGGCGGCGCTGCTGGGCGGGGGGCGCGGCGTCAAAACCCTCGGCCAAGCCCTGGGAGGACAGCGGATCGGCTTGGCCGCGCGCGATGCCCGCCAGCACGTGCACGTCATCGGCTCCACCGGGTCGGGCAAGTCCACGCTGCTGCTCAACATGATGCTGGCCGACATCCGCGACAAGCGGGCCGTCGTCTTGATCGATCCGAAGGGCGACTTGGTGAACGACCTGCTCGACCGGCTCGACCCCGCCGAGACCACCGGGCGCCTGGTCCTCATCGACCCCGACCGCACCGGCGGTACGCACCCGCGACCCGGGCTCCCGCCGATCGCGCCCGGCACCGACCCCGAAGTCGCCATCGATCACCTCGTCGGCATCTGCCGCCGACTCTGGGAGCGGCACTGGGGGCCCAGGGCGAACGATATTTTGCAGCAGTCCCTGCGCACTCAGGTGTACTTGAGCGCCAAGGCGTCCGAGGCCCGAACTACTGACGAGGCGAAGGACATGGCCGACCTGGCCGGACTCACCGCGCTGCCGATCCTGCTCACGAACAAGCACTTGCGCCAGCGCTACACCGCTGCCATGGACGACGACAACCTGCGCGAGTTCTGGACCTGGTTCGACTCGCTCCCGCCCTCGACGTCCGCTCCCGCGGTCGGCCCGGTCCTCGCGCGGCTCCGCTCGGTGCTGGGGCGGTCATTCGTGCGCGAGACCATCGGCGCTCCGCCGGCCGCAGCCAGCATCGACCTCGGCGCCGCACTCGACAACGGCGGCATCGTGCTCGCCCGCCTGCCCAAAGGAACATTGGGCGAGGACACCGCGAAGCTCGTCGGATCCATCCTGTTCGCCCGGGTCTGGCAGTCCGTCCTAGCTCGCCAAGGCATCCCGGAGGAACGCCGGCGGGACTGCGTCATGTACGTCGACGAGTGCCAGAACTTCATGAACCTGCCCGACACCGTCGGCGACGTCCTCGCCGAAGCCCGCGCACTGCGCCTGAGCACCGTCCTGGCCCATCAGCACCTCGGCCAGCTCGACCGCGAACTCGAATCAGCGATCTCCTCCAACTGCCGCAATAAGGTCTTCTTCACCATCTCGCCCGAGGACGCGCGCCGCCTCTCCGCTCACACTGCGCCGAACCTGACCGAGCACGACCTGGCCCACCTCGGCGGCTATACGGCCGCCGCCCGCCTGGTGTCCGGAGGCGTCGAGCAGCCCGCATGCACCCTCACCACGTTCGGACCACCCGATCCACGAGGCGACGCGGCGTCCGTTGCCGCGCAGGCCGACCGGTTCCCGGCCTTCCGCTATCGGAGCGGCACGTGAGCGCCCAGCCCCGTCCCACGGTGGCCTCGGCCGCACTGGCCCCGCTCGCGGGCCGGCTGACCGACCGGGACTTCGCGATCATCGACGCGCTCGGCCGCTTCGGGGTGATGACCACCGCTCAGATCGGCGCGGTCTGGTTCCCCTCCGCTCGAGTCGCGAACGTTCGCTTGGGAACCTTGATCGAGCTCGGCGTCCTGACCCGCACCCGCCTGCCGCGTTCGGGCGCCTGGCGCTACGCCCTCGCCTGGACCGGGCAGGTCGTGCATGCCCTTCGCAGAGGCGAAAGGCCCCCATCGAGGGCCGAAGCCGAATGGACGGTTCAGCGTCGCTTCCTGTCCCCGACTCGATCCCACGACGACGGCGCGGTCGAAGCCGTCGCCGCGCTGCACTTGGCCTGCCGCTTGCACGGGGGAGTCCGCGTCACCGAGTGGCTCTCCGAGGCCGAGGCCAGCGTTGAGTTCCAGGGCCTGCGCCCCGACGCCGCGTTCACGCTTGAAACCGGCCACGGCCGCCGTCTGACCGCCTGGTATGAGCACGACACGGGCACCGAGACCCTCGACCGGCTGGCCGCGAAGATCACCGCCTACCCGCGCCGCCGCTCGCCCCTGCTGCCCTACAACCGGAAAGTCCTCATCGCGGTCGCTGCCCCCGCCCGGATCCGCGCCCTCGCGGGCCGTATCACCGACACCGGCGACCTCACCGTCGCTGTCGGCCTCCACCCACGGCTGCCGCCGTGGCGGACCGACCTCGCCCCGGTGGTGCGCTTGTTGAGTGAGCCGGCCTGGCACCTTCTCGGCAACGGCAGGGGTAGCCGCAGCCTGCTCGATCTGACCGCACCGATTTCCGGCTACTGAGGCTGATAACGGTGCGTTTGACCCATCACCATGGGCCCATCACCATCAACCCCTCCATTGGCCCGTGACTGGACCCATCACCATCCGCACCCCTGAACGGCAGCATTCACGCAGCGTACGGCCCTCATCCTGCTCCCACCCTGAACCCGACGACATAGTCATGTCTCCAGCGGCTCGCGAAAAATCAGAACCCCAACCGGCCTGGCCTCCCGTTCCCCAGCCTTTCCGTCCGACTCTTCCCCTTCGTCTCTTCCGGTCTCCTGCAACTGACCCGATGGCCGCATCCGGGTCCCAGCTCACGTCCCGCTCACCAGTCGACGGTGGCCGCACTCCGCTCGCATCACCATCGGCACCTGCACCCCACCGAACCGCACGCCAGGCACCGGCGCGAGTCGTAGCCTCACTGCCCGAGCGGTGCCATGACTGCGACTGGAGGAGGGGAGCAGGGTGGGCCCCACCCTCCACAACCCGCCGCGCATTCCGCTCCTGCCTGCCCCGACCGACCAGTGCCACTTCGACCCGTAACGTCTCCTGCCCCAGTCGACAGTGTTCCCGACCGGAGTCTCAGCGACGGCGTTCATACTCGCGCCATAGTTCTCCTGCCGCAGCGCACACTCGAGCGGGACCAGCCCCCTCCTTCTCTCGATTCTTTTGTATCCAGCGGGCACCTCTGGCGTCCCACGGTCGCAGCTTCGGACGGCGCGATGCGAGCCCGACCACGGTCCCGAGCACCTCACCGGTCTTGACGTCCACCACCCGGACCCTGGGCAGACGTACTACCGCCCTGAATTCCAATTCATGGCCATCGACCATGCTGCGGCCCAGGGACTTGGTCGGCGCCGGATCGAGGACGCTGCCGGTGGCGAACGCGAAGATCGCCATCACCGTCGCGGTCAGGATGAGGACCGGGTGGACCCAAATCCGCGGGTCGAGTCCTTCGTGCGCTCCCACCGCTATGCCTCGGGCCCAGAGGGATCCAATGCCGATCGCCGATGCGAGCCCCAGGGTGATGAGCGCTGGGAGGTGGGGTCTGGGCAGGAGGAAGTCCGCTGCGGATTGCACTGCCGTTCGGTGCTGCAGCCGCCGAATCGCTTTGCGGAGCCGTTGGGCTCGTTGGAGCGCCGGGACCGTCAGCAGTAGTCCGCCGAGCACGAACGCGACGAGGAGTCCGAAACTCCACCACCGCGGTGACATCCATTGAGGGCAGGCGCCGTTGCATCCCTGCTGCCAGGCGCTGTCGAGCAGGTCGGCCAACATGCCGACGACCACTGCCGGCCCCGCTGCGGCGACCACCCACCGGGTGGCCTCCGCGCTCGACCGGGTGGTCGGATGCGTGACCATCACCAGGTTCAGAGCGTAGAAGAGGGAGAGCACGGCGGGGCCGAGGACCATGCCATACAGGGACAGGCCGAGTAGCACGCGACTGGAGAGCTCCGTTTCCCCGGCGAGCCTCGAGTAGAGGAAGGCGCACACGGTCAGGGCACACATCGCATAGAACAAGGTCTTGACGATCGAGGCGGCATTGATGTGGGCGTATTTTGCTGAGGGACCGAGTTCTGGCTTGCGGCGGCCGGGGCCGTCCTGGCGTTCGAGGTAGAGGATCAGGGCCGTGAAGGCGAAACCGGCGAGGACCGCAGCGAGCGACCCGTACATCTGCGCGGGCGGTCCCAGGTTGACCACTTGAGCCATCGGCTGGACGGGTTCGTTGACCATGGGGGTTGAACCTTTGCACTGAGGGTTTACGGATTCGGCAGCGCTGGGGGAGCGGCCAGGAAAGCAGTGCCGCACTGAGAAACGACGACAGCTGAATGCGGGCAGTCTCGCGGTCGTCATCCCAAAACGGTCACAGCGGCCACCGTTCGGACTTGTGACGGGTTCATGAATCTGCCGCAGTCAAGTCTCGGTCCGTCCTCGATGGCGGTCGGCAGCGGGGTGAATCGCCGCCCACCGGCACGTGCACCACATTGAGCTACACGCGGAGCACCCTCGTGAGCCGCAGCGTCACTGCCCGGCTGGCGACATGATCGCGACGAAGGCGCGCGCAGGGTGGGTCCCACCCTCTCACCGTTGGCCGCGCATCCGCGCCCACTGCCGGTAATACCTGTGTACTCACTTCATCAACCACATATCGAGCCGCAGGCCCCGCCTGACCGCTCCGGACCGCTCCCGGACCTCCCACCAGATCGCTGGTCGGAACCAGAAGCACCGCAGCGAGGCGGACCACCGCGACTCGAACCCGCGACCCGCGACACCCACTTCTGGGGGTCGCGGCACTGCCGTGCCCTGAATAAGGGCACCACACCACTGCTCCCCGCCCGCGCACTCGCTGGTGCGCGGGTTTCGCCATACCCACTATCAACCGCCCTAAGAGAAAGGGATCGCGCCATGGCGCATGACTGGAACCCCGGCGACCGCTGCAAGGTCCGCCCCGTCTATACCCTGCCCGCCTCGACCAGGTCCCACTACAAGATCCGGTCCCCCTACTACTGCATGGCCACCGTGAAGTTCCTCCAGCACTCGATCGGACACACCACGGTGTTCGTCGAACTCGACAGACACGAGCAGCTGCCGCTCGCCGGTTGCGACCGCCTCCAGGCCGCCAGCCTGTTCGAACTCCACGGCGCAGCCTGCCAGTGCCGGCGGTGCCGTAAGACGCCGTCGAACTGGCGGGCCGAGCCCTGGCCCACCCGTGCCAAGCGGGTCGCGCGAGCGCTCCTTCGATGGACCGGCCGCGCCCTCGCTTGGTGCTGGCGAGCTCTCTGGGAGCCCTGCCCGCCCGCCAAGGCGACCGGCAAATAGCCCCCGCTCGGGCTCTCCTCCAGGGGCGCCCGCTGCGCCCGTGCGCCATTCGAACGCGCAGCGGCACCGGCCGGTGCCGCTGCTTCAGCGCCCGCATTGGGGGCACGAATGAAAGGATCACCAAACATGGGATACGAAGCCAGCTACGAGGGCCGGATCGACCTCGACCCCCCGATGGACGCGGAGGTGTGGGAGCGCCTGCTCGACCCGCACCCCAACTATGGAGCCATCAAGCCCAGCGTCCGCAAGATCGTCGACCCGATCCTCATGCCGGTCCTCTCGGAGGACCGCCGGCACGTGGTCGCGGTCGAACCGAGCGAGTACGGGAACAAGCCTTCGGCGATGCACGGGGCGCTGCGTCACTTCGTGTGGTGCGCTTCCCTGTTCGCTTCCGAGGAAGGCCGCTTCCAACGATTCGCCGGCGGCTTCGACGCCTGCGGCGAAGACGGCGACCGGTTCCGAGTAACCGTGGGGGAGACCGACCCGATCCACACCGAGGACCTCGGCGAGAGCGAGTAACCGCCGACCACTTGCTCCCACAAAGGGGGGCGCAACCGCTGGTTGCGCCCCCTTTCTCTATGCCCAGCTGCACTTCGACTCGATGAAAGGAACTGAAGACATGCATTCCGACGACCTCCCCACCGCGCTGCGGGCCTGGTTCGCAGCGACCGCCGACCACCTCCACCGCGGCCGCTGGATCATCGCCTGCTGGCAGACCCCGCAAGGCCGCCTGACCGTCGCCGAACTCCCCGAGGCCACCGCCTGTCTCGACGACCTCGACGGATGCATCATTGCGCCAGATGAGCCGCTCCCGGCGGCCTGGCTCACCGAAGCGCTCGACTTCCACCTCCGCATGTGCGACCACGTGCCCGCACGGCCCACCGGTCCCTTCGGCCTGGTCGGCGTCGGCCTGGCCGTAACCAAGCCCGCGTTCAAACCCGAACCCGAACTCGAACCGGACGCGTGGGAAGCGGCGACCGAGCACGCCTGGATCGTCTCCGACGACGGCGCATTCACCGTCGAGCTCTACCTCCACGCTGCCGCGGTCGGGCGCTGCGAGGTCGGCGACCCGCTGTGGTGGGACCGGCAAGAGCTCTTCGAACCCCTGGAGCGCTACCGCGCCGCCATCACCGGATGGCCGCCGATCCTGCCCGCCACCACGAATCCGGCGCTCCCGGTCCCCGCATCGAGCCCGGCTGACTGGCTCGGCCCTCGATGACCCACCGGCCACCTCCTCCGCTTGCGGCGCACCCGAGAGGGTGCGCCGCTTCCCGTTTCCGCACCAGTGAAAGGAACACGACCATGACCGCCTACACCACCATCGAGCAGGCCGCCTGGACCCACGCGGCCCGCATGGCCGCGACGATCTGCGAAACCGACTGGGACACCATCCTGGAACGCCTGCCCCGACTCGACGGCTACCTGCCCGGTGAACTCATGGCCGCCGCCGCCCGCCTGCACCTGGCCGACGACGTCGCCGCCGCGACGCTCCAGCCCTACCGGGCGGCCACGTCGCTCTTCGAACTGCTCGGGGAGGAGCAGCGCCGCCAGCTGACCGACGCCGAAGCAGCGCTCCGCGTCCAGGGCTACCTCCACCCCTCCCGGGTGCGCCTCCTGGTCGAACCCGTCCAGCGAGCCGTGGCCGACCGGCACGAGGTCCGCGGGGCTTTGGCCGACCTCCTGTACACCGCCCGCACCGTCCTCGAGGACATGTGAAGGCAACCGACCACAGCAGGGGCCGCGCAGTAGCGGCCCCTGCTGCCATACCCGGCACTACACCGGGCGGTATCGAGCAGGAGCAGCAGACCACGGCAGCTCATCCACCGATACCACCACCGGCCCGCGAGCCGACTGCGCCTGCGCGCCGGCATTCCCCGACGGCCGCGACCACCTGGTCGCGGCCGTCGCCGTATCCACCAACGCCACGAGAAGGAGCACCACGAGCATGCCCGACCACACCAACCCTGCCCGCGAATCCGGTCCAGGCCAGCGCAGCTGCGCAGCAGCCGACTGCGCCAGCGGCCAGAGGCCGCCGGACAGTTACGACACCTGCGAGGACTGCGCCGCCACCGCACTCGTCGAACACGAACAGCAGCGCCTGCACGCACAGGTCGCGGAACGCGAAGCGCGCCTGGCGAACCGCACCCAGCCCCGGCACCGGCCTCTTCTGGCGGCCCTGCTGGAGCGGTTCGGCCCCGGTGCCCGGCTCGGCATGGCCGCAGTCCACGGCCTGCGGCCCGGGGATGTATTCGCCTGGCCCTGCGCCCAGATCCGGTCCGTGACCGAGGCTGACCGGCGCGGCTACGGCCAGCGGACCTTCGAGGTCGTCTACACCCACGACGCCGACGAGCCCCTGCCTGCCTATGAGGTTCACCTGGTCTTGCGCCCGGGCGACACGCAGGTCCCGTGCGGCGGATGCGGACGGACGTTCATCGACGGCTGTGTCGATGCCTGCCACGACCGGTTCATCACCGAGGACGAGGTCCGCGCCGTCTTCGCTGAAGCGGGCATGGCCGCACTGACCGAGCCCGACGGCGCGTAGCCCTCGGCCGCAGCCGGTGCCCCTACCAAGAGGACCCGGATCGGTGCCCAGCGCCCGTGCTCTACCGAGTCCCATTGCGCCGGACTGCCGCCCGGCTTGGTGCCGCCCGGCAGTTGCGGTGTCCTTCGTCCCGGCCCCGCTGGGGCCGGACGCCGCCATGGGCCCGCAACGGCCCGGCGGCCCGCACGCCCGCACACGGCGGGCCCAACCCGCAATTTCCGACGGAACACGACACGAAAGGAGGGTGTCCATGAACGACACCCACACGCAAGCCGACACCGACACCGACGAGTTCGAATCGAGCGAGCACCAGCGCGTCCGCAACCTCCTGCAGGCGTTCCGCGCCGGACTGGAAGCGCTCGAGGCGGCCCGGGACACCGAGGGGTCCTTCCTCTACACCGAAGTCCTCGCCGCACTCATCGAGGGCCACCAGGTGCTCGCCCGCAACATCAGCGGCTTCGCGTACTTCGTCGAGGACCTGTGGCCCGAGAACGTCGGCCGCCACGCCACGGTGACCGCCGCGCAGATCAGCGCCGCCACCTTCCCGCTGGCCTCGCTGTACGGGCAGATCACCTGCCTGCCCATGGAGGAGGCGAAGACCCGCCCGCTCCCGGCCCGCGCCGCCGCGTAGGCCAGTCCAGCCGCCACCGAGGGGAGCCCGTACGGGCTCCCCCTCGCCCGTCCCTGAAAGGAACGACCGACCGACACCTGATCGATGCGTCCTGGCGGTGCGAACGCACTGGTCCAGGCCACTGAACTTGGCTCGACATCCCCTGGGAGTCGAGCCATGGTCATGCACGCCAAATCAATCCTGAAAGGACAGACCGTCATGGCTGCGAAGAAGAACGAACCGGCGATCGTCAAGATCGCCACCTTCCTGTCCGAGCACGGCGATTTCCACGACCTGGAGGCGATCTGCGCCGACTCGCGCGTCGCGAAGTCCACGGCCGAGCGCACCCTCGCCAAACTCGTCGACTCCGGCGCGGTCGTCACCCAAGACCGGGAGGGCACCGCCGTGTGGCGGTGGGCCAACCCGGTCCCGACCGCTGAAGTGGCCCCGACCGAGGAATCCCCGCACGCCGAGGACACCCGTCCCGACGAAGGCGACACCACCAGCACGGACCGCGCCATGAGCGAACCCGGCCCTGAGGCCGGGGACGCCCACGCGGTCCAGGCGGCCGAAGCCGAGACGGACCCGGCTGTCGAAGAACGGGCCGATGTGTCCGAGGCCGACCCGTCGGCAAGTGAATCAGTGAGCACCGAGCCCGACGAAGGCGAGGCTGACGGCCCTGCGGCCGGCAGCGGCACGGAGGAAGCCAGAGGAGGCGCCGCTGACGGTCACGCGGACGCCGAGCTCGACGGTGCCGCCGCGGAGGAATCGGAAGCGGCGGGGGTAGCGTCGACCGACGCCGCCGGGGTGAGTCTCCAGCCGGTGCTGCTGGAGCACGATCCGATGGTCATGCTCATGGCCCGCGTCTTGGCCGAGGCCACAAAGCCGTTGAGCACCAGGCAGGTCGCTGAGGCCGCGTACATGCCCATGGGCACCCGCGAGGTGCTCACCGCACTCCGGGCCTTGACCGCCAGTGGCTTGGCCGTCTGCTCGAAGCCGTTCGCGCCGACCGACGAGGACTGCAGCTGGCAGCGGAACGCGGGTCTGGAGCCGGACGCGTTCATGCGCTCGGCTCGGGGTGTTCCCATGGCCGCCGCGCCGGACAGGGTCACCTGCCCCATCTGCGGCCATTCGGCCGTCATCCCCGGCGTCACGAGGCCCCGCAAGCGGGGCGGCGACTTGCGCTCGGACGGGTCGCGGAAGCTCCCCGCCGGGGGCCTCAAGCGCCTGGCCAGGGAGTGGTTGATCCGGGAGGAGAACGCGGGCGACCTGATCACCCCCGGGCAGCTCAAGCGCGAACTGCGCGCCGAGCATGGCGACCAGGTCTCCCGCAATTGCGATGGTGCGCTGCGCCAGTTGATGGCCGACCAGTTCACCAAGGCCGACCCGGCCGACGCCGACAAGCGGCCCCTGCTGGTCGAAGAGGAGGGCATCACGCCGCTCACCTACCGCATCCGCGACCTGGCCTAAGGCCCGCTCGCGGTGCCTCAACCCGATTCCCAAGCGGTGCCGCCGCGCCCTGCCCGGAAACTTCCGGGCGCGCGGCGGCACCGCACCCAACTGACCGAACGAAAGGAACCATCCTGATGGAAATGGAAGCGACGCACGGCGTCGGCGAGGGCTTCATCGCCCTTCCCGAGGCCGAGCGCCACTCTGGTCGCTGGGGGACGGTCTGCCTCACTGATGCCGAGGGCATCCCGCTGCCGCTGCACGGCATCACGTCGGGACGGGCCGTCGCCCTGACAGCGACACCGCTGCCCGACACCGACAGCATCACGTTGCCGATCAAGCGGGAACTGCTGGGCACCGGCGCGCTCTTCACCGAACCCGTGGGGCTCAAAGGACGCAGCGCGACCGGCGTCGGAGTCCGCCCAGCGAACGGAAGGCTGACCGACTGGCTCTTCCCCGCCACCGTCGCCCGCCTGCTCGAGCGGCGCGTGTTGCTGGAAGCGCACCTCGCCTGGCCGGCATGCACGTGCGGCCTCCTCGCCACACCAGGCGACCCGACACAAAGGGGCTCGCGTGAGTGAAGCGATCACGATCCTGCTCGGCGAGGGCATCCTCCGGCGCCTGCAAGTCCGGACGGTCCACGGACCGGTCCTGGCCGTCCAGCTCCTGGTCGAAGGCGGGCCCGTGGCGCTGCGCGCCACCGGCCTCCCGGACGAGCCGGTCGTCTTGGTCGCCGTCCACCTGCGCCACCGGACCGGCAGGCCCCGGCAGCGCCGCGGTCATGTGCTGGTGCGCCGCACCACCGTCGAGACCGATCACGCACTCGCCGCTGGCCGCCTCCTGCTCTTCCCGAGCTCCGGCGACGCGCCGATCGACGCCGTCACCGTCCAGCCCGAGGATCCCGGCCGCGGTACCTGGCTGGACAAGGGCGCGCTCGAGGTCCTGGCGGGCAAGCCGGTCCGGCTCGAAGTCCGACACCTGCCGTCGAGTCTGGCGGCTGACCGATCAATCGATTCTGCAATGGAGTGAACGCTATGGCTGTAGCGAACTGCGTTCTCGCTGAAGGACGCCTTATCCAGTACGAGCCCTACCTGCCGGGAACCGACGACCACCTCAGGGGCATGGTCGGCGTCCTCTCCCCGATCACCGGGAGACGACGTGTCCTTCACGCGGTTCCTGTCGGGCAGACCGGGCTGATCATCGCGACCCTGACCGGACCGAGCAACCTCGAGGGCACGGTCCCGCTGGCCGCCTGCGCCGCCGACCGGCCGTCACTGGTGCTGGCCGCAGGGAGCATCGGGGCGAACACGCCGATCCCGGGCCGCAGCGGACCGGCCGACCTCGTCGGCTGCGCCCCAGGCGAGGGGACCGGTCCATGCGAGCTGCGCCCCGAGACTGAAGCCGTGCTGGGCCGCCTGGTGCGGCTCGAAGTCCACGCCCCCGGCTGCGCCTGCAAGCAGGGCCTGACCACCGTCACCGGGCCGGGCTCGCGAACGGAGGTCGGCGATGGCTGAACTCACTGCGCCGTTCGACCTCGGCGAAGGGGTCTTGACCTGGCCGCCGGAGGAGCGGCTGCTCGGGCGTTTCGGTTCCGTCGGCCTCAACCTCGGCGGCGACGCGTACGCGACCTTCCCCGATGCGCCGATCGGGGCACTGGCGCGCATGAGCGCCACGGTCCTGGAAGTCCGGCAGGCGCTGCTCAGGCCCGATCCGGTCCGCCAGCTCGCGCCGACGACACCGGAAGCGGGCGAGGAGATCGACCTGGGCATCGGCTGGGTGTTCCGGCCCGACCTCGCCGGGCAAGGACATGTCGCCATCGGCCTCGCCCCGCTCGCCCAGTACTGGCGCGGGAACGAATGGCTCTCGCCCACGGCCCTCTATAGGGCGCACAACCACTACGTCCGCCTCACGCTCCACCCCTACCGGGGGTTCACCACGGACGTGACGCAAACGGCGGACACCGCTTAAGCGGCGCCCGCCTACTCCGAAGAGCACGGTGCGGCCAAGTCCCGACTGGAATCTGGCTTGGCCGCACCCACCACACGAAAGGAACCAGTGCAGTGAACCTGCCAGTTTACAAGTCCGTGGGCGCTTTCGCCTCCCTCGAACCGGGGACCGTCACCGCCCTCATCCCGACCCTGCTGGGTCGCTTCCTGTCCGAAGAAGTCATCGCCATCGCGACCGGCCCGAAAGGCCCGGTCCACACCTCGGTCTGGCCGCTGGCCGACCTCTACGACGAGGCCGGTTGTGACCGGCTCGAGACCGAACTCGACCCGGTCCCGGCCACCTGGCTGTGGCTGATCGGCTCCAGCGCCGACCTGACGAACGTCGCCGCCGCGGCCGCCGGGCTCCTCGACTTCCGCGACACCCCTAAGTGGAGCGCGGGCTGGGGCATGCTCGCCGTCACCGCAGACGGCGGACGCTGGGGCTACGTCGATGACCACGTTGACCAGACCGACCACCACCTCCTGCGCCCCGTCCCTGCGCTCGACCCGCTCTGGGCGCACCTGACCGCACTCGCGGTGAAAGCCAAGTGCGCCACCGCGCTCGAGGCCGCCGCGCTCGGTCTCGGGCCGGTCGAGGACGACGACGAAACCCTGGCTCTTGAGGGCATCCTCGCACGTCTGCGCGGCCACGCCGCCGAGGTCGACGCCCGGCGTTTGGCCGTTGAGGATCGGGCGAGCCTGCTCGCCTGCCTCGATCGCCGCGGGCCGGCCACCGTGGCCGAGGCGGTCAACCTCGGTCGGGCCCTGGAGGCCTCACTCCCCTTGAGGGAGCAGGCGATCGAGTGGATCCTCGCCGCGCCGCCCGCCCGAACCCGGACTGGACTGTGGTGCCAGATCGCCCGGCACACCTCCGGGTCGGCGCGCACCCTCGCAGCCACCCTGGCCGGGCTCGCCGCCTGGCGAACGGGCGACCTCACCACCGTGTGCGCCGCCGTGAACGTGGCCTACGAAGGGCGGCGGGAGCAGCCCGCCGCGCAGGTCCTGGCCGAACTGGTGTGGACCGGCATCGGCGCCTACGCGCTCATGCCATCCCGTCACGAAGGGGAAGCCATGCGCCCACCGTTCGGTTCCCGCGAGCCGCACCGCCAGGACGACGAGCAGAAAGGGCTGGCCTGACATGCTCGATGCCGACACGCACCAGCAGATCAACGCCGCCCTGCGGCAAACACTCGCCAACTCCATGCCCACCTGCCGGGGCGGCATCGTCGCCGTGTGGGACCTCCCCAGGCGGTACCAGGTCGCCCTCATGGACGACCTGGCGGCCACGTTCGTCGAACACCGCATGGCCGGACTCGACATCTTCGCCGCGTTCGACGCGCTGGTCACCGAGCTCCGCACCGACGACCACACCCAGATTGAGGAGCACCTGATCGGCCTCGGCCTGATCGGACACGCCCACATGGGATCGCGGGGCCGCGTCGCTTCACTGCTCGCCCTGGTCGACGGGTGGTCGCACGAAATCCTGTGGCCGCACGCTCAGGCGATGCCGGTCTGGGAGGTCAAACCGGTCGCCGACGTCGACGATGAGGACTGCGCCGTCTACCTCGCCGCGCTCGCCGACCTGTTCAACGCCCTCACCGGCCGGGCCGAGGGAGGTGCACGATGAGCCGAGCCTTCCACGAAGCGTGCAGCACCGCGCTGCGCACGGCCATGGCCGACCTGATCGGTAAGCCTCACGGCGGCTGGGCGCTGCTGGGCTGCATCACCACGAGTGAGGGGCGGACGGGTTGGGCGCACCTTCCCGGCCTCACCCGGGCGCTCCAGGCCGCCTTCGACGCCCGCGCCGCGATCACCGAGGTCTCCTACGGGTCGATCTTCGACGCCGCCGCCGACCTCGCCAGGGCCCTCCCTCCCGATGGCGCTCCCGGCGGCGGGGCACTGCGCGGGATCGCGCTGGTGTGCAACATCGACGACGCCGACCACGGCAGGGTGTGCATCGCTGACGCGGTCTTCGACGACGCCTGGATCCACACCGTCACCTGGAACGCCAAGGCAGCGGCGCCGACTTGGGAGGTGCTCGCCCCGCCAGAGCAGACCGCACCCGAATCCCGCCAGCACCAGGCGCTGTCCGCACTGCTGGCGGCGGTCTTGGTCCAAGCCGGGCAGGGCGCACGGCTGGTCGGCGACGACCAGGTGGCGCTGAGCGTGTGCCTGGCCGACCGGCTCGATGCGTGCATGGCCGCAGGGCTCCACATGGTGTTCGTCATCGTGCGCACCAGTAGCGGTTGGGAGGCCCTGCCCGCCACCGACCTGGCCAAGCGCGTCGGCGCGAAGGTCAGGGCCGGGGCGGGGCCGCTGGCGGCACTCCGGTCGGTGATCGCCGAGATCACGGCGAACCCGCCCGTGCCGGTCATTGACCTGGCCGGCATCGGCACAGTCATCCACCACGACCCAGACGACGGCTCCGTCGCCACCGTCGCGGTCGACGACCGACCGATCACCGCGCACCTGGTCGCCCTCACCGACGCCGCACTCCACTCCGGAGCCTGGATCCACGGTGAGGCCCGACCCGACTGGCAGATCCACCCGCGGACGGTGCTCGACACCGAATTCGCGCCGGTCGACGCCACCTACGCCGCGCTCCTCGAAGCGCTGCGAGGGACCCGCCACTGAACCAACCCGATCCACCCGGGGCAGGCGCCTTGCCTGCCCCGGGCTTTCACGCTGCGCCCGGTCACCAGACCGAGCGCCGCAGCACCCGAGGCCCCGGGCCTGTTTCGACGCCTGGGCGGACAACACCACGCCGATCGCCTGATCGGACCGATTCTGAAAGGACTCCGCGATGAACGAGGACAACCTGGTCATCTGCGACCAGGCCACCATCATCCGCGACTGGGGCTGCGTCTTTGCACGCCTCCGCTACCCGATCGCACTGGTGGCGGACGTGGACGACAACGACTACTTCGACGCCAAAGGCGCACCGACCTACTGGGCCACCCTCACCTACTGGCGGCACGACTGCATTGAAGGGCCCAGCCGGGAGATCTGGCTTGACAGCGGCGACTGGGGCATGTCGCTGACCGGCGACCCCGCCAAGCGTCACCTCGACCTGCTCAACCTCGAACGGTTCCTGCTCGAACGCAATATGCCCTGGGCCGAGCCGGTCGACCCGCTGCACGAAATCATCCGCGCCGCCCGCCTCCTACCGCTGTGCGAGGCCGCCTACACCCGCAACGACCAGGCTGTGGTCTTCCATGCCTGGCTCTCCCGAATCCGGGACCTGGCGATCGCCCTGTTCGAGGACGATGTCGAAGCCGTCGAGTTCACTGACGTCTTCGACGCCGCCACCGCCCGCCTTGGCGACCGGGCCGCCGCCCTCACCACCATGAGCCACTGGTCTACGCCGACACTGGGCGCCCCGACCCCGCCCGGCTTCGACGACGCCAGCACCTGGAGCCCGAACGACCAGCCGACCGACACCAACACCGAAGAGGAGGATGACCGGTGAGTACCTGCGCCACCTGCGGTCGGGCCATGCCTGCGGCCAGCTCCAGCCTGTACTTCTGCGCCATCGAGTGTCAGGAGCGCTTCCAGGAAGACGTCCCGCTCATCGGCGACCCGCGCGTTACCGGGCCGACCACGATCACCGATCCGTGGACCGACCTCACCGGTACGCTCGCCAATGCACTTCAGGAGCGGCTGCGTCCCTACCTGAACCGGACCGCCCCGATCTGGCCCCACGGTCTCGACGCCCGCACTCGGGCCAACGTCGTCCAGATCCGCGACGCCGCCGCGGCGTTCGACGACGGACTCGAGGGCGAGGGCCTGGAAGAGATCGCCACTGGCCTGGCTGCACTCGTCCACGAGGTCGGCGGCGTCAATTTCGCCGGCCACCACTGGTGCTTCACCCGCGGGCACAACGGCGTACCTGTCATCGATCCGCCAGCGCCCGGGCAGATCGCTTACCTCTCGCACCTCTCGGCCCGACCCGGCCGAGCCGGGACTGCCAGTGACTCCGGCCCGGCCGTCGCGGTCACCGCCCACCAACCCTGCTGCCCCAGGACCAGCACCGTCACCGCGGCCGCTCCCTGCACCGCCGCGCCTGGCGACTTCGCCGACGCCATGGACGAACACACCGACTACCTCCGGCAGGATGCGGCTATGGCTTTGCCATGGCAGCTCTGCTCATGCCTGGCCGGACGACTCCCTGGAAACCGGGACCTGCCCGAAGCCCCGGTGGACATCGTCTTCATCTCCGGGGACGACCTCGTGCGCGAATACTGGGAGGTGTTCCGAGCGCACCACTTCCAAGTCCGAGTCATGAACCCGCTCGACTGGATCCCCGGGCCCGAGGACACGGTCGCCAGCCACATCGACCTGTGGACGCTCCGCCGCTCCCACCGAAACCACCAGATCGAATTCGCCGTCGCCGAGCACGACCCGGCCAGCCTCGGACCCGACCGCGACACGAACCGTAAAGCGGTACTCGTCGAACTGATCGCCACTTGGCGACGCTGACCAGCGCACAGGCGTGTGCGGGACCGGGGCTCCGGTCCCGCACACGTCGCCCTTGCTCTTTACCTGAATAGTCCACTAGGGAGTGACTTGGGTCCGCTACCCAGTGCTGTGCTCGATGCGGCACCAACGCCGCAGAAGCGGCGACGGGGCGGCGGACATGGGCGCGGAACCGATCTTGAGCAGTGTCCCACCACACCGGCATGAGCGCTCTCGCGAGTGCTCAACGCGATCACCCCCCACCAGCGGCCGCCAGCGCCGTCGCCACCCACCACCCGGCCAGGATCGGCGGCCCCATCGGCACCAGGGACGCTTTCGGCTCGCGCCCGATTCGCGAAAGCAAGAGCGACATCGAGGCGAGCAGGCACGCGATCACGAGGCCCGCCCAGACCGCTGTTATCGAGAACCATCCCAAATAGAGCGCGACGACGCCCAACAGCGCGACGTCTCCAAGACCTACCGTGTCACCGGCCGCCTTCCACCACATCCACCCAAGCACGGCGACGACCAGCCCAGAGAGAACCGCCTGCCCCAGACGTCCGGCGCTGCCTGACCACCAAGCGTCAATGCTGAACTGCGCGAGAGCTGCGACAGCTAGGACCGCAAGGATCGGGAACGGCAACAGCATCGAACGCACATCGATCGATGCCAGACCCGGAGCAGCAGCCGCGAGCAGCACGAAAGCGACAGACGCAGGCCGAAGCGGCGCCACGTGCGCCATCGCTACCGCGCTGACCAACGAAGCCATCGACACACCTGTCAAGGCCCACCATTGCATCCGTCGCGACTTCCCAGCCGCCAATGCATTCGCAGGCTCGAGAACATCGGCGATCCGCCACAGGACGATCGCGATCGCAAGGCCGCTGAGTCCCACTCCCACCTGCCCCATGCTGCGAGAGTATGCGTCTCAACAGGAACTGTCAGTAGGTTGGCTCGGCAGTCTCACAACAGCTGCCCTACCTCGGGTCGTCGAGTCGCACCCGTACGAGCCGCGGGGTGCTCAGTGCCCCTGGAAGGCGCCGGCTGCCATGGCGGGCCATGGCCTTTCTCGAGCAAGCACACGACCGAGGCATCCTGCGACGCGTCGGAGCGACGTACGAGTTTCGGCACGAGGCACTCCAGACCTACCTCAGCGGGCCGCGGGAGGCCCGTCTTCATTCCGAAAAGCCTAGTAGCAGCGTGGATGGTCCTCCGAGGCGCCGGTTAGTGCTCCTCGGCCTTGACCCAGGTCACGTTGTCGGGAAGTGATCCGGTGGCGACGTACCGCTCGGCTGCGGTGCATGCGGTCTCATAGGAGACGCGTGCGATCGAGGTCGGGACCCACACCAGCGGTTCGGTAGAGGCTTCGCTCACGATGACCACCTGCGGGGTGTACCCCTCCTCGACTCCGACCAGGTCGTCGGGAAGCCAACGGAGCGCGCCTGCGCCGGTCTCGGGGTCGAGGTCGACGCGGAGCACCGGTTCGCGCATCGGCTGGTCCTCGTCAGCGGAGTCCTGGACGCCGACGAGGTAGCTCATGCCATGTGTGCCTTGAGGATTCGGCACCTCGGCGTCCTCATTGAAGAGCCCGGAGAGGTCGTCAGGGTCGGCTATCGGCTCGTAATTGATGTCGTGCTGGACTACGAATACAGCATCGAACTGGCTGGCGCCGGGGACCGGGGCGCTCAAGTTCCAACCGGACCCAGTCTCGTCGCGGTCGTCGTCCGGGTCGGTCTCGCCCAGATCAAGCGCCCACACCGGTGTCCCCGGTCCCTCGAAGTCTGAACCGGGCGGCCACTGCATGACAATCGAGGGCACACTGCCGTCGCTGCGACGCCGTGGCGGCTCGATTCCCAACTCCTCGACCGCGAACCGACCGAGCTCCCGCGAGTCGACTCCGGCCTCATCACGGGCGCGGAGCGCCTCGAGCAGGGTCGGGTCGTCTGTGACCTGGTGCTCGGTCATTTCAAGGCCTCCCCAGTGCCGCGGTAAATGAAGCGCTCCGTATAGCCATTTTGCCGTGCCGCCCAGATGCGGAGGGTGCTGCCCTGCGGGAGAATTTTCGCGATATTCGCATCGCACCGCCACTGGTCCTGGTCTTCCGATCCGCACGGCGGGATGTTGATGCACAGGACGGTTTCCTTCACTTGATGTTGGCGCATGATCGCGGCGGCGTGGCCTTCGATGTGCCAGCGGGTGGTCATTCGCTCGTCGCTCGCCCATGGCTCACGGAGGTCGCGCGCATGGTCGGCTGGTCCTGTCCCTGCTTGGACGGTGCCGGTGATCGGACGGCCGTCACGGTCGTAGAGTCTGCCGCGGGCCGAGACTCTGCCGTTGCGGTTGATCGGCCAGCCGACGCGGCGGGTCTCCTCGATACAGGTTGGGTTCGGCCGGTCGGGTCGGAAGTTCGGAACGGGCGAATTCCGCGACCACGGCCGATCTGGCTCCGGCGATGGGGTCGGGGTTGCCGGTATTGCCTTGTTGCTGCCCGCGGTCCCGGTGCCACCCTGGCCGCGTGCGCCTTCAACAGCGGCCAGCGCCGCTTCAAGCCGCTCGCCAACTCCAACTGCCTGTGCTTGACTTTCCCCCATACGGTCGCTCAATGTGTCGAGGAGAGCCGCGCAGTTCTCGAAGCCGAGAGCGGCAACCCGGCCTCGAACCTCGGCGATCTGGTCCTTCGTGTTGCCGAGTTGCGTGAGGAGTTCGCGGGAGCGGTCGATCATGGACCGGATCGTGGTGATGAGGGTGTCGATGGAGGGCATGGCGGGGATTCCCTGCGTAAGTCGCGCGGCTTGATCGCCTAGGAGCGGGTCACGGCGTGGTTCCTTCGAGCGCTCGTGTGGCAGGACTCGCTGGCGAAGGACGATCCGGTCCGGCCAATTCGTGCAAGGTGTGTCGCCCTTCTTCCGCGATGTCTTCGAGGCCGCGGACGCCGGTAGCGACGCGAATGACTCGCTGAATTTGCTGCGGCAGGCGGCAGGCTCTGGCAGCAGTGATCGCCTCGGGCAGGAGTCGCGCGGCGTCGGCCGTCTCCCCGGTGGCGGCGAGGGCTTCGCAGGTCGTGATCAGAGCTATCGCCTGCCATTGCGGCGCGGAATTTGGGGCTCGTTCGCTCTGGCGCCACAAGGCGTTTGCGGCTTCGGACCGGCGGCCGAGGTGCAGCAGTCCACGTAGGCGTACTTCGGCCACGATCTCCTCGTTGAACAGCGGAGAGGGAGCCGCGATGGCGGCGAGCTGTTGGGCATCGGTCACGGTGGTATCGAAGAGATCATCAGCGCCTGCGTCAGCTGCGGCGCGGGCGAGGGCGACCAGCACCGTCGGTCGCATGCCATCTCCAGCGATTGCCGCGCTTTGTCGCAGCCTGCGCACCGCTCCGTCGAGGTCGCCTGCTTTGCGGAGCTCGTTGCCGTGCGAGCGTAGTGCTTGGGCGTGGAGATCAGCATCCGCTAGATGCTCGGTCAGCTGCAGCGCCCGACCGGTCCATTGCGCCGAGATCGAGAGGGCCTGGACGGGCAGGATGTCGCCGAGGTACACCCCGAGGGCGCTGCGGGCCCGAGCCAGGAGCGAGATCATGGCAGGCTCCACGTGGCCTCGCTGCACCCGGTCTTCCAGGCGCAGGACCAGCGGCCACAATTCGTTGAGGGCCGCGGCGGGGCGACCGGCGTTGCGGGCGATGCCGGCCAATCGCAGGGTCGACTCGCCGAAGGCGAGCATGCCGCGGTAGTCGGCGTCCTCTTGGTCGGTGACGCCGAGGACGTGCGGTGCGATCCCGAGGTATTCGGCGATGCGGCGGCGTTCACCGACGTTGGTGATGTCGCGGCGACTGTGCTCGATCTGGGAGATGTAGCTGTCGGTGTAGCCCAGGTCGTTGGCGACCTCGGCCTGTGTCGCGCCGGTGATTTTCCTCCAGGCCGTGAGGATGCGCGAGAGGTGGCCGGTCGCGAGCGCGGCTTGGGCGTCGGGGCGCAGCCACGGCAGAATGGTGATGCGGCTCGCTGAAGTCCCTGGGAGGTCGAGGGGCTGGCCGCCTGAAGCCCGGCAGGCGACGCATGGCGAGCCGTCGTGGAGTTCGGTGCCGCAGGTGCCGCAGACCAGCGCCATGGGGCCTCACTCCAGGCCCAGCTCGGTGCACCACTTGGCGATCGCCGTCTTGTAGTCCTCGGGCATGTTCAGCCCAGGCACCTCGGACGGCTTCCAGAGCTGGGCGCGCTTGTGCTCGTTGCTGACCTGGGGCGGCTGATCGGACAGCACCGGGCAGCCGTAGACGACTACGAAGACATCAACGGCGGGCCGGTCTGCGGGCTCAATGTGGTAGAGCCAGCTATGCAGGATGCTCCCAACCGCCGTGCTCCAGCCGGTCTCCTCGTAGATCTCCCGGATCAGACATGCCTCCGGAGTCTCGCCGACTTCGAGCTTCCCGCCGGGCAACTCCCACTCGTGTCGCTCGTTCTCCAGCAGCAAGACCTGGTCATTCCAGATCGTCACGCCCTTCACCGACACCGGGAAACGCGCTGGCTGCCAGCTGAAGTCGTCAGATTCGCTCGCCATGAGCACTCCCAGATCGTGGTGGAATCAGGTCATTCGGACGCTAACACGCGCCCCCGCACAGCGGTACCTCCGAGAACCCCAGCGGAGTTGACAGTTTGTCAAGTTGCCCGAGCCCTGACAGGAGCCTGGTTGACAGATCGTCAAGTTGCGCCTCTTGCCCTGTCCTGTACTGACCCCCGAGAGTGGAGCGAGGAGGTGTTGCCCATGTTGGACTTCGACTTCGAGGTCTTCCGCGTCGATCCCTGGGACCCGAGCGCCGTAACCACCGCGTTGCGCACGCACGGCATCGCGACGGTCGAAGGGATCGTTGATCGCGACGACCTCACCACCGCCGCGGCCGCGCACATGCGCACACGGACGCACCGAGACGCCGAACTCGACAGCATCACCGACATCCGCCCCGATACGCGGCTCCAGGCGCAGGCCGCTGGGATCGGCTTCAGCCGCGAAGGGGTCGCGCCGCACACGGAAGGCACGAGCCTGCCGCGCCCGCCGCAACTGCTGTTTCTGGTCTGCGCCCGGCCCGCGCCGCGCGGAGGTGAGACAATCCTCGTCAACGGCGACGCCGTCCGGCGAGACCTCGCGACCACCGACCCTGGAGCGCTCGCCGTCCTGAGCCGCCCCGAGGCGGTCGGCTTCGGAATAGCCGGCCAGCGCGCCCCGGTCTTCGAGGAAACGACTCCCGGCTCGATCACCTTGCGATACCGCGATGACGACCTAGTCCATCTCGAACCGGCAGACCGGTGGGCATGGGAGCGGCTGCGTGCCGCGGTCGCGAGGCGCCAGCAGCGCTACATGCTCCGGCAGGGCCAAGGCGTGCTGGTGGACAACATGCGCTGGCTCCACGGTCGCACCGGTTTCAATGGTGAACGGCTCATGTACCGCCTCATAGGCGATCGCCTCGATCCACCTGAATCCGCCCTGCAAGCAATCCACACCGCAAGACAGTCTGTCAAGAGGGCGTGAGATGCCTGAGTTGCGGAGCAAGAAACAAGGGCGCGCCCTAACGGCACGCCCGCAACGTCTAGGGGAGGAGACTAGCCAGCCTCGACGTCGCCATCACCCGTGGAAAGCAGTGCGAGAAAGTCGGGCTCAGCCAGGTCAAGGACCGGCGACTCCTGGCCCAGCTTCGAGTCGCGCACCTGGAACCCTGTGTGGCTCTTGCGGGCCTCGACGCAGTCACCGTTACCGGAGCTGGAACTCCGGGTGCTCTTGCGCCAACCCCCCTGGTCAGCGGCCATCGGGTTCATTTCGGTTTCACGTCCTTCAATTCTTTGGCGATACGCTTCGTGCTGACCTCAGCGCTAAGGGCGACGTCGGCCATGAGCGCATCAAAGGTGTCCTTGAACAATCCTATGTCAGGGTCTTCCTCGTAAATCGCGGCGGCGGAGCTGTCGATGTACACCACGGAGGGCAGCGGTTCGGGCAGGTGGAACACGGTATACCCAACAACGATCCCGGCGGCAAGATGCGCCCAGCTCTCGCGAGGCAGCAGTCGCAGAGTGACATTTGGCAGCCCC
Organism: Glycomyces sp. TRM65418; assembly: GCF_019710475.1. GTDB lineage: Bacteria > Actinomycetota > Actinomycetes > Mycobacteriales > Micromonosporaceae > Glycomyces. Next base: position 174,972 of record NZ_JAJFAX010000002.1, read on the forward strand.
GAAACGGCCAGCAAACGTTCGAGCTGTTCGGCCGTGACCTCATCACCACCGACGCGCTGATCGAGGATGCTTTCGTGCATCAGCAGCTCGACTTCGGGTGCGTTCGGAGACTCCAAGATCCTGCTCCGCAGCAACCTGGCTTCCACCTGACGCTTCACGGCCGTGGGGTCATGTTTGTTCGGGCCGTTACTGATCAGGGCATGAGCGTAATTCCGAGTTTGGGTGATGCCGGGTGCCACCACGAGTTCGAGGATCTGAACCTTCGTGGCTTCGCCTTCCATCCAGACGTTGTTGGCGAGGTTATGGATGTATGGCTTGAACCCGTCGACCCATCCTCGCTTTGGAGCGTCCTCGTTCATCTCGATCAGGCTCGCCCGCTCGATGGGATCGTCGATGCCGTAGAGGTCGAGAAGATCGATGAAGGTGTCACCGGGTATGGGGTATTCCCCAGACTCATACCGGCTGATGGTGGCCGCCGTCTTGCCGAGGTGGTCGGCGACGCCAGCAGCCTTAAGCTTCCGCTTCTCGCGAGTTTCCCTCATGAGGCTCGCGATATAGCGAGCTCGGGTGGTCGGCGGATTGGATTTGACCACAACGTTCTCCCTGGTAAAAGCATGGTTGCTGTTGCGACATGGTGGCCCCGACATCATCCCCGAAGGCTGCCGATCAGAAGGCAGGCGGGGTGCAGCGTAACGCTCGGCGTAGACCCAGAGCCTACTTGCTTTTTTATGTAACTTGTGTGAGAGTGTAATCATGACAACCCTCACTCCTCGCATCACTGATGTGAAGGTTGTGGTTGCCACAGTTGCCTACAGGCAGGGTCGCGTGTTGAGCGGTGCTGATGACTCGCAGTCCGGCAGGGTTCTGTCGGTCCACCGCGAGCGGCCCGGGGCTCGTCCGAAACATGCGGAAGGTGGGACGGGCGGGCCCTACAACTTCATTCCCACCACATAAAACTGGTGGCCCGACCTGCGATGGGATCTTCTTGGCGGAGGATCATCGCGGTCGGGCCACCTCAGAAACCATGGAGGTATGAGCTCCGATGGCTGCATCCATGCTACGCGCGGAAGTCCTCGCGCACCAAGCTCAGATCAGACTCGACTACCACTCCCAGTACTCCCGAGGACTCTGGGGATTCGGCAGAAAGCGCTGCTGGAGCTGCGATGCGCTCTGGCACGAGGCCGGCTGTCCCGGCCGCTTGGCGGCTATGGCCGACTTCCTTGCACACGCCAGCGAGACGGTGGTGGTCGCGGCGGTCGCAGCCAAGCTCATCACGGCCCCTGAAGCCGATCGAGCCTCCTGCCGTTCCAAGAAGAGCGCCGCACCCGAACCGGAAACCGCCCCGAACTCTCCACCACCGTATCGAGGGCAAGCGACCGTAGTCGAGCCAGGCGCGCAGCCCACCAACCCGATCGAGCGGGAGCTGGTGAGGAGCATGACCGCAGAGGAACCATATTCCACTGCCGGTCGGGCACCGCTGGAGGTTTCGCTGTGGTCCGCACGCTAACCGCCGATGCGCCGCCGGTCGAGCAGGTGCACGGCGTCCGCCTGCCCGGCGGCGGTGTGGTCCGGCTGGCGTTTCGCACCCGGCCGGGCATCGATCTGGTCACCGTCCACACTGCCTACAGGGACGATCGCCTGGTCTGCGAAGTGCGCAGGTTCGACGCTCCGAGGCCGGTCGTCTGGTTTGCCAACGGGTTCGGCTCGCTGCTGTCCCGGCGCTGCAACACCCTCAGGAGGTGTGCCAGGAGGCTGCACTTCCTCACCGCTGATCCTGATGCGCTGTCGTTGGTGCCGCGTCTACCGGGTCCCGAGTCTGAGTGGTTCAACGTCCGGGGCACGCAGGTCGCGTTCACGCCGAACGCGGCGGCCCGGTGGGTCACGCTCTACACGATCGTGGCCGGCGAGCCGGTGTTCGTCGCCCAGGTCGCTCGAATCGAGGACACCGGTCGCGCGGTGCTGCGCTTGGCCGAGGCATGGGTCGAGCGGGTCGATGCGGCAACCGGCGACCTGATGGTTGCTGCGGGGGTCCATGTCTGGGATGTGGCGGTGGCTGCTCGCGCCGAGGAGGTGCGCACGTGGTGACGCGGATTCACATCGGTGGCCTGGATCTGGAGTTCGGGGACCGCGTCCGGCGCTATCGGGTCTACGCCGTACCTGAGGTCGATGCCGTGGCCGTCTCCAGGGTCTATCCCGATCCCGAGCACGGCCGGGACATCGCCTCGGCCTCCGGCCTCGATTCGGGACGACCTCGCTTCGATCTGCCGTCGAACTGGAACGACACCCAATCGAGCGTCGCAGTAGACGAGATCGTGCTGCTCTACCTCGCCTGGAAGGCGCGTGTCGTCGAGGAGGAGCACCGGAACGCCTCCCGAGATTGGCAGGGACCAGCCGATGCCCAGTGACCTATCACCCGCCGGGCTCTCGAGTGAGGACGAGCGATCGCGCCAGAGCGGCGCGGACCGGCCCACGCTGAAGGCCACCATCGCCGGGTTGGACCTGGTGGGCACGCGGTACAGCCCGAGCCTGGTCACCATCACCGAAGAGGCGACCGGGCACTGGGTGGCGAACGTCGCCCGGCTCCCCAGCGGCACGCGCGTTGTCTCCCACAACTACCGCTACCGGGACCAGTTCGGCGTCAATGCGTTCGACCCGAACGGATGCGACGCACGCGAGGCGCTCAGCGACCACGCCACGAAGCTCTGGAACTAGAAGACCGCCGAGACGCCACCCGGCCGCACCACAAGCGGGGTGCGGCGACGACCCCGATCACGGCGACCTACTCCCAGCAGGTCCCGAGTCGTCGCCGCACCCTCCCACCAACGTCATCGACAGGAACACCACACCCATGCAGCAACTCCAGGACGCACCGACCACCGTCCGTCAACCGCAGACCATCGATACCCGCGCCCGCATCGCCAGCATCGAACTGGGCCACTACCGCTTCTGCGTCGACTACGCCGCCGACGACGACGGCACGCAGCACTTCGACCTTGACGTCGACGGCGTGCATTGCTCGAACACCCCGATCTGCTGCATCAGCGTCCACGCCGACGGACGCATCACCTGCACGTTCAACACCGATGCCGAGACGATCGGCGTCCGCCCCGGCTCAGACCTGACCCTGGCGCTGCGCGATGCGATCGAAACGCTGGCATCGCTGATCAACAGAGCCGCCGTCCTCGGTGACCACGGCGTGAAACTGACCGGAGCTGGGCACTCGCTCCTGCGCGCCGTCGCTGCCCGCCCCATCTCCCTGCACCCGCCCAAGGCCAGCGCCGCGCCGTTGTGCCACTTCTCGCTGGAGGCGCTATGAAACCCGCCAGCGTCTCCCGCCTGGTCACCGTCATCAGCTTCGCCCTGCCGGTCCTGACCGCAGCCACGCTGGTGTGGCTCGGCATCACCGCCGCCCTCGGCGGCCTCGACGGTTCGATCGATCGACCGCTGGCACTGGCCGGCGTCGCCGTCTGCGCCCTCGGCATCACCGGATGCGCCCTGTGGGCCGGCGCCCTCGTCCGCGAGCGCCGCCGCCCACCCATCGGCAACCGCCCTATGTAGGACCACTGGAAACGAACCCACCCACATGACCATGCAGCAGCTCCACACCGACCTCCTGGCCGTCCCTGGCGCCATCCTCGGCGTCGCCCTGGTCCTCATCGCGATCGCTCGCTTCGGGACGGTCAACCGCGCCAAGATCCGCATCCGGCTCAACAAACTCGCCTGGATCGCCCTCGGCGTCGGCACCGTCGGCCTCTGCACCTGGGGCTACCTCGCCTCACTTCTTCCCTGACCCGCAACCCGAAAGGCACACACCCATGCTGCGCCGCACCTCTCGCACCCTCCCGGCGATCAACCTCGTGCTCCGGCTCTTCCAGCGCCGCACCGACCCCGGGGCGGCCTATGACCGGCTCCTGGACCGCCATGACATCGACGAGGCCGCCGACCCCGGCTTCCACGCGGGGATGCGGGTCCTGCTGGGCCAGGCCGCCGCCGTCGACAACTTGTCACCGTTGGGCTGGTTCTCCTTCTACTCCGATGTCGAAGGGCGGTTGCGCAACCGCGCCCGCATCCGCGGCCTGCTCGACCAGTACCCCGAGATCCGTCGCACCCCGATCAGGGCACCGATCATCGTCGTCGGCCTGCCGCGGACCGCCACGACGTTGACCCACCACATCCTCGCTGGCGTTAAAGGGGTGCGGGGCCCGCAGCTGTGGGAGTTGATGCACACCAGCCTGGCCCTGCCCGATCACGAACGCCGCCAGGTGATCCGCAGCGTCGACGCTGCGATGAGCATGGTCACCCGGCTGGCTCCGGCCATGCGTGTCATCCACCCCCAGCGGGCGACCCTGCCCGATGAATGCGCGTTCTTCCTGCCCCACGGGGAGCAGCACCTCGCCCGCGCCCCCATGCCCGCCTACGAGCACTGGCTGCGCACCGAGCACGACTTCGCGCCCGACTACGCCTACCTGAAGGAAGGATTGCAGGTCCTCCAGTACGGGCGGCCTGCGACGCGGTGGGTCCTGAAGTGCCCCACACACCTCGGCCGCTTGCCACTGCTCATGTCGCAGTTCCCCGACGCGACGATCGTGTGGACGCACCGCGACCCGGTCACCGTCATGGGCTCGATCTGCTCCCTGGTGGAGACCAGTAGGGCGATGCACCTGCGCCGGCTCGGGGACGCCGACCGCCGCGATATCGGGCGCATGGCCTTGACCACGATGTCCGGGCTGGTCGAGCGCGCCCGCACCGACCGCCTCACGATCCCTCCAGCGCAGATCATCGACGTGCCCTACCCGCTCCTGACCGCCGACCCGCTCGCCGTGATCGAGCAGTTGTACGGCCTGCTCGGGCTGCGATGGACCGACACCGACGCCGAGCGTGTCGCCTCCGTCGAGCGGCGTGGCACCGGCCGCCGCCACGAATACGGCCTGGACCAGTACGGCGTCACCGAAGCCGACATCGCCGCCGCCTTCGGCGACTACGCCGGCCTCGCCGACCGCAACCGCATCGGCTGACCCCCAAGCCTCGCCGGAACACCCGACGCCGCGCCGCGCCCCTGGACCTCCGTCGCTTACCCCGCAGCCCCGGGCCCCACCTCCCGACCGTTCCGATCAGAAAGACCCAGATGTGACCACCGACCATCGGCCAACCAGTCAGCGAACCGCCACGACACCGCTGGTGATCGAGGCCTTCGGCGAATCCCTCACACTCCGCACATGGCTCACCCACCCCAAATGTGGCACCACCCGCGAGGAGGTGATCCGCGCGCGGCTGCGGCGCGGCTGGACGCCGGAGGAGGCCATCAGTCGCCCCAGCCAGAACCAACGCCTGCTCGTCACCGCATTTGGTGACACGCGCCCCGCCAAGGCATGGATCCGAGATGACCGCTGCGTCGTCCCCTATTCCACCCTGCTGTTTCGCCTGCACGCCGGGGAGATGACTCCTGAGCAAGCCATGACCACGCCACCGCGCGGAGGAAGCGGGACAACCATGCCGCGTCTGGTGACGGCGTGGGGCGAGACGCGGACCTGCGGCCAGTGGTCGAAAGACCGGCGCTGCACCGTGCGACGCCAGGTGATCTACCAGCGGGTCCGGAAGGGATGGACTGCGGAGGACGCCATTTCGCTCCCTCTGCGGACGAGGAACGCCTCCACCCGCTACACCGTCTTCGGCGAGACGAAAACCCTCCGTGAATGGGCCCAGGATCGCCGCTGCCACGTCTCGCTGTCGACCATCCGGAGACGGCTCGCCGAAGGCCTCAACTTCAAACACGCGCTCACCGCCCCCGGTCGAGCGGGAACCTCGCGCGCCACGGTCAGGACCGTGACATGAGCGGCCCTGACATCACCACCCGCTCCGGCCAACCGGAGATCGCACTCCCGTCCCTTGATGAGGCGATGGTCAGCAGCGGCCAACTCGCGCCCGTTGTCGGCTCCGCTGCCGCCCCGCAACCGGAGGCACCCTCGTGCCGGGCATGGTTCCGACCCGCCACCGCGATTGGTCTGATGAAGCGCCCCCTCCCGCGCAGGGTGAAGTTGGCCCTTCGCCTGGTCGCGATCGCTCTCGTGCTCACGATCGCGCTCGCCGCTGGCATCGCGGCGGGGGCGCTCCTCATCGCCTGGATCGCGGCGCAGCTACAAGGTGCTCCCTCCACTGACGCCGTTCGCATTCCAATCTCGACCGGCACCATCATCATCGCCGTAGTCGCGCTCGGCTTCGGCAGCCGCTACGGCGCGGCGAAGTTCAGCGAGCACAAGTACCCGCATTTCTCGTGCGAAGCGTGCAAAGGCGGAGGCAAGGACTTCGAGCCCCGCTGGTTGCAGTTGATGCGCTGGGGCCGTCGACGGGCCTGGCGAAAGTGCCCCGCCTGCGATGGCAACCCGATCGAGAACCGATGACTTCCTTCATACCGGGGCCGCCGCGCTCAGATGGAGCGGGCGTAGCGGCCAACGCCCTTCGAAACAGGAGAACGACATGCACCAACTCATCGCCGCCCCGTTCATGGGCAAACACCTTCTGCTGCGCCCAGGCCGGAAGGGAGGTGTCACCCTCCCCAAGGGCCATTACAACGAACTGCTCGCCACTCCCGGAGACGAACCGGTCCCGGCATGGCTGGCAGAAGCGGCCCGGAGCTTCGGGCTCGACCTCGAGGATGCGCCCCTGGAACCGACCGTCCTGGTCCGCCGCCCCTCGAAGTACGGCTACGTCCGCGCCTCCTACGAGCTGAACTTGGGCTGCAACTACGACTGCGAGCACTGCTACCTCGCCCAGAAGAAGTTCGAGGGCCTGGAATGGTCCGACCGGGCGAAGCTGCTGCGGATCATGCGCGACGCCGGTGTGGTGTTCATCCAGCTGACCGGCGGTGAGCCGATGATCGACCGGCTCTTCATCGAGACCTACGAGCGCGCGTACGCGCTCGGGATGATGATCTCGGTGTCCTCCAACGGCTCACGGCTCCACGAGCCGCGCATCCTCGACCTGCTCAAGCGCTGCCCGCCGTATTCGATCACGCTCTCGGTGTACGGGGCCACCGCCGAGTCCTACGACAAACTGACCCGGCAGAAGGGCGCGTTCGCTCGGTTCATCAAGGGGCTGGAGGCCGGCGTCGCGGCCGGGCTCCCGATCAAGCCCAACAACATCGTCACCTCGACCAACGACCACGAGGTCGAGGCGATGGAGACCCTGGCACGCTCCTACGGGCTCCCCTTCCACACCTTCGTGAACATGTCCCCGACCATCTACGGCGGGGGTGAGCCCTTGCAGGTCCAGTCCGCCGAGTACCTGCGCAAACGGGAGCCCTTCAAGGGTTGCAACGCCGGACACACCTTCTTCCACTCCGACCCGTTCGGGAAAGCCTCGATCTGCAAGATCGGCCGCGACGACGCGATCCCGCTCATGGCTGAGGGTATCGAGGGCCTGACCCGGCTCGGGGCCGTCGCCGACAAGCTCATGCTCCGCACCGGAGGCTGCTCCGGGTGCGCGATCTCCGGTACCTGCTGGACCTGTCGCCCCCTGGCGAAGCAGTACCAGGAGTCCAAAGCCCCCATGGGGATGTACTGCCAGCACGGAGAACCGAAGGGAGGTGAATAAGACATGGCTGCTATGCCCATCACGTTGGAGCGCAAGCCGTTCGCCAAGGACAGCGAGGACGACCAGGAACAGACGACGATCGAATTCGTCGCTGACATGGACACCCTCGTGGAGTCCGCGGCGTGCTCGTGCAACGCCGGTGACGACAACCCCTACTAGAAGAAGATGACCGATCCCCATCCGTACACAGGGCTCCGGTGTCGCCTACACGCCGGGGCCCCTCCCCTGCCGATAGCATCCCTGAAATGACCCACACGGATCTCGCCGACCGCATCACCGCCACCAGCTACCTCCCCACGCTCGGCCCGATCCACCCCCACGAGCGCCGCCCCGAACTGTGGCAGCAGGTGCTGGACAACAACGGCACCGGCGGGTTCCTGCCGTTCGATAAGGCTCGCGTGTGGGGCGGGCTCAAGCAGGACGCGATCCTCACCGACCGCATCACCGCGGGCGACGACTTCGCTCTGGTGCCGGTGCTCGACCGGAGCGGACCCGGCACCGTGGACGTGTACTGCTACGGCAACCTCGACCAGGCGAAGCCGCGCGGTGCCGACCTCGCGGCGAAGGCCGCCGCCGATCACGGCACCGACCGCGCCCGCCTGAAATGGTTCACCACCGACACCGCCGAGACGGCAGCTGACCGTGCGGTGCGCATCCAGCTCAAGACCTTCGAACCCGACACTGAACCCCCCTTCCCGGGCTGGGGCGTCGACGCCCTCACTGACCAGCCCCCGGGTGCCCGCGCTTCATTCGCCGGATTCGCCGCCCGCGCAAAAGACGGCTTCCCCTTCCTCGCCTCACGACTCGTCGAAGGCCTAAATGACGGCCCGATCCTCACCGTCCGGGACCTTGCACAGATCGTCGGCGCGATCGGCCCCATGCGGATCCTCCCCGACTCACTCGGCGTTCCCCGCCTGCTCCCGCAGTACTTCACGGTGCTCCCCGAGCACCGCGGCAACGGCTACGGCCGCTCCCTCTGGAACGCAGCAATGGCCTGGGGCCACGAACACGGCGCGGCCTACCAGCTCTTGCAGACCGAAATCGGTGGAGCCTCCGACCGGCTGTGCCAGTCAGACGGCCTAGCTTCGCTCAGCGTTCTTCACACTCACAAAGTCGCCTTCTGACCGAATAAGGGCCGGGCCCGGCCGCGTACGCGACCCCGAAGTGTTGATAGACACGCAATCTTTGCCGAGACGAGGAGTCGTAAAGCAGTCACAAGCACCGGCAGGTGATGCTCGCTGAGGATCACCGGCGGTTCGGGACGCTCACCTAGATGCAGTCTGGAGTGTGTCCTGTAAGGGTCAGCTTGTCCTCCTCGAATGGAACCGCCGACAGGGTCAGCGATCGAGCGTGCCCTGCGCTCGGTATCGGGCCGCCGACATCGACCCGCAGCGGCGCCTCCTCGCCCGCATGAACCCGCCGGTCTTACGGCGCGAACACTGCAAAGGGCCATTCACGACGGGTCGGTCAGGCCCGCTTCGTACGCGGTGATCGCCGCCTGGACCCGGTTCCTTGCGCCGAGCCGGACGAGGACGGCGCTCACGTGCGCTTTCACCGTTCCTTCGGAGATGTTCAGCTCCCGGGCGATCTCCTGGTTCGACAGGCCCCGACCCACGCCCGCCAGGACGTCCCGCTCCCGAGGGGTCAACGCGGCGACCCGCTCGCGGGCCGGTTCGATCCGGTCGAGCCTCCCGCTGTGCAGCTGCGCGATCACCCGCCGGGCGATCCCCGGCGACAGGTACGCGGCCCCGTCGGCGACGGCCTTCACCCCGATGATGAGCTCGCGCGGATCGGCGGCCTTCAGCAGGAACCCGCTCGCGCCCAACGCGAGCGCCCTCGCGACGTAGGCGTCCTCGTCGAAGGTCGTCAGCATGATCACCGCGGTCTCTGGAACCGCGCGGCGCAGCTCGGCGGCCGCCGCGAGACCGTCCATGCCGGGCATGCGGATGTCAAGCATGGCCACGTCCGGGCGGTGCGCGCGGGCGAGTCCGACGGCCCCGGCGCCGTTCCCGGCCTCGGCCACCACCGCGATCTCCGGATCAGTGGCGAGGATGGCGGCCACCCCGCCGCGGATCATGGCCTCGTCGTCGGCCAGCAGTACCCGGATCATCGCCCCTCCTCCACGAGCCCGCCCGCCTCGGCGAGCGGCAGCACCGCCTCCACCGCGAACCCGCCGCCGCGGGGCCCGGCCTCAAAGGCGCCACCCAGCAGCCGCACCCGTTCCGCCAGGCCCATCAGGCCGCTCCCGGTGCCGTCCGCACCGGCCGCCGCCGCGCCCGCGCCATTGCGCACCACGATCCTCACCCTCCCCTCCCGCACCTCGACCCTGACGGTCACCGCCGCGCCGGGGGCGTGCCGGGTGGCGTTGGTCAGCGCTTCCTGGACCACTCGGTGCGCCGCCTGCGCCGCCAAGGGCGGCAAGCGGACCGGCTCGGTCTCCAGCGCCACCGTCATGCCCGCCGCCACGACGCGATCGACCAGTGCCTCGACCGTCTCGTCCGCGGGATCGGTCGGAGCCGGGCCCTGCCGCAGCACGCCGATGGTCCGGCGGAGCCGGTCGGTCGCGTCGACCGCGTTGCGCCGCAGTGCCGCCGCGGCCTCGCGGTTCGCCTCGACCAGGTCCGGCGCCAGTTCCAGGGCGCCCGCACGGAGCGCGATCAGGGCCAGCTCGTGCCCGAGGGAGTCGTGCATGTCGGTGGCGATGCGGGCGCGCTCGCGGGCCTGGGCCCGGTCGGCCACGAGTTCGCGTTCACGTTCGAGCTGCGCGACCCGCGCCTCCCGCGCCTGGAGGAGGTCGGCCTGCTGGCGGCGGAACCGACCGATCAGCCACGGCAGCACCACGAACGATCCGAACGTCATCAGCGTGATGAACGGGTCCCGGTCGGCGACCAGACCGAGTGAAGCCCCCACGGCCGCGACGGCCCCGAGGATCCACCAGCCGTGGCGAGCCTGCAGCCGCCAGCCGTGGAGGTACGCAGCGGCGGCCACCGCGACGAGGAGGGCCTGCCGCGACATGGGCAGCGCGAACGTCGCCACCCCGTCGACCAGGCCGACCAGTGCGATGGCCGCCAAGAGCGCCGCGCCTCTCACGCGGCCGAGCCTACCGACCGCAGCCGGAGCAGGCGCGCGATCGCCGTCGCGGCTCCCGCGAGCGCCGCGCACAGCAGCGCGAGCGTGAGCGGCAGCGCGAAATAGCACACCGAAGACCAGGTCACGGTGCGCCCGCCCGAGGCGAGCGAGACCAGCGACGGGTAAGAGAGGAACAACGCCAGGGGGATCAGGACGGGAACGAGGCGCAGCCCGATCCGCCAGGCCGCCGTGCCGGCGCGCTTCGCCGCCCAACGGCGGGAGCGCGCGATCCCGGTGGCGCCGAGCGCGATCGCCGCCGCAGTCGCCGCGGCCAGGATCGACTGGGCGAGGGCGTCGCCACCGGGCTCGGCCGGGGTCTCACCGCGGGTCAGCGCGGCTAGCCCTTCCATGGCCGTCCAGGTGGCGTCAGCCATGCCGGCGCCGTTGGTGAGCACCGCGATGCCGTACCCGCTGTCGGGGTCGATCCATTGGACAGCGTTGTAGGTCATGAGGTTCCCGGAGTGGACGAGCGTGCCGTCGTCTTCGACACTCCAGCCCATCCCGTATTCCTCGACCGCCGAGGCCGTGTGCATCTCCCGCAGGCCGGCCTCGTTGACCAGTTGCGGGCCGTGGCCGTTCTGGCTGATGAGCCACTGGCCCATGTCGGCGGCGCTGGTGATGATGCCGCCAGAGCCGGAGTTGTCGAGCATGACGTCGTCCTCTTCGCGGGCGATCCATAGGCCGAACAGGGAGTTGTGGCCGAGGGCCGGTCGCACGAGCTCATCGCGGGTGGCGCTGTGGTCCATGCCGAGGGGCGCGAAGACGCGTTCGCGCATGAACGCCTCGAACGGTTGGCCGCTCGCGACCTCGACCAGTCGCGCGGCGACGTTGAAGTTGGCGTTGCAGTAGGCGTACGCGGTGCCGGGGTCGGCGGCGAGGGCGTCGTCGCCGAGCTTCGCCACATAGTCCTCGAGGGACTCGGCGTCTTCGAGTTCGCGGACGTCGATCGTGGTGTCCTTGAGCCCGGAGGTCTGGTTCACGAGCTGGCGCACGGTCACCTCCTCGGCTCGGGGGTCGGCCATCGTGAAGCCCGGGAGCTGGTCGGCGACCGGTTCGTCGAGCGCGATCGCGCCCTCCTCGGCGAGGATCATGACGGCCATGGCGGTGAACGACTTCGACACCGAGGCGACCCGCATCGGGGTGTCGGCGCTGACCTCGGTGCCGTCGGCGTCGTGGCCGTACCCGGCGGCGTGGACGATCTGGTCGTCGCGGGTCACGACGGCCGAGATGCCGGGGACGCCGGTGGCCTCGTATACGTCGCTCATGTAGGCGTCGATGGCCTCGGGGGTCGGCTCGATCGCGGGGGCGGCGGGCACCGGGGCAGCGAAACCGACCGCTGCGGTCGCAGCGATCGCGGTGGCGGTGAGGGCTCGGAGGAGTCGTGGGGCGACGGGTCGATGCGGCGTGCTCGGTTGCATGCTTTGAACCGTATGGATTCTCGGGCGCCGTGACCTCGGCCCGAAGACCCAAACGGCCGCGGCGCACCCCTGACGAAAGTCAGGGGTCGCCGCGCAGGCAGTGCGGGTCCGCGCAGGAAGCCCGAACCGCTCCCGGACCCGGGCTGGCCCAAGCCCTCGGGGGACGATCAGCCGACACGCGGTCGGCGCGGTGTGGCACGGGTCCGCCGCCGCGGTGCTGAACGCCCGAGCAGCCCGCTTCAGTCCGACCCCCGTCCAGGTCCGTCCACCGGCGGCGCGCTTGACGCGGCCTGGACGAGTTCGACCGGGCAGGCCTTCATGCCGGCCGTCAGATTGCGATGTTCTCCCGTCGCGATCGCCACATCGAAGACCGGGAGGCCGCCGACCGGCTCCGTGTAGGCGAGATTGGCGACATGCCAGCCGTCCTCGGCCTCCCACCAGACCGGAGAGGAGGCCACGATGCCGGCCCGGCCGAGATCGTGGACGGACCCAGTCTCCGGGTCCAGCAGGGAAAGCTGCGGCTCGAGCGCGCCGGGGTCCAATTCGGGCGTCGGCCAGGAGATGACTGCGAGCGGTCCGCCGTCCGGGCGCTGCGCGACCGCGGTGGCATGGTCCTGCCCAAGCGTCCTGACCGCTCCGTTCTCCAGGTCGAGTACCCGCAGCCGCCTTGGGTGCAGGCTCTCGCTCCCGATCCGGACGCCCTCGACTGCGGCCGTGTCCTCGGCGAGGAAGACGACCGCGTTCGTCAGCGGCAGATGGTCCGAGACCGCCCCGTCCCAGGCGGTCAGCGTCTCCGACTCGCTCTCGGCGATCCGGCACAGCTGCCCTTCGCGCAGGAAGTACATGGTGGCCGAATCCGGCGACCAGCGCGGCGAGGCGCCTTCGGCCAGTTTTCGGGGCGGGACGCTTCCGTCAGCGGCCGCGAGCCATAGTTCCTCGGCGCCTCTCGCGACCGATCTGACCGTATAGGCCCCCCAGCGGCCGTCCGGCGACAGCGCGAGTTGGGACGGGACGCGGAGATCGACGACAAAGATTGAGGACACCCCTCGGTCGGGCCACATCACCACCGATCCCCACTGCGGACACCGCCGCCGACGGGAGTGAGGTTAAAAATCAAGCTAAGAATGTGTCTTGGTTGGGGAGCTGCTTGGAGCAGAGGCCTGACTTGAACGAACACCACCGGTCCTGATACATGTGAAGCAAGGAACGAAGACCGCCCAGAAGCATTGCCGCCCATGACACCGGCGGGTTGAACTCCCTGCAGTCAGAGTTGTCGAAGCGCTCGAGATATCGGGATGGCAAGCACGCCAATAAAACCTGCATGTGCAAAAAGGGCACCCTGTTCCACGACTGTCGGTAAGCTCGGTAAGACTGTTCCTCATGAAGGAGCGCAGACGCGCAGCGAGGATCCGTTGGTCCTGCTTGATCGCCGGTGGGGTGTTGTTCGTGGCCGCCGGTGGCCTGATCGTGTTCAGGGCCATCGTGCCGCAGGCAGAGGGCGACCCGGCAGCTCAGCGGGATGCGATCCGGTTGGCCTGGGTGATCACCTTTGGTCTGGCGACGTTTGTCAGTAGTGTCATAGGGCCCCCGCTGTGGATTCAGTGGAAGGCGCTCCGTTTCCAGGAGGAGTCCAAGGAGCTGCAGGCCAAGTCGCTGGAGCTCCAGCGCGAGCAGCATGCGTTCCAGGTCAAGAAGGACGAGTTCGACCGTGTCGAGGCCCGCCAGCGGCAGGTGAACGACCAATTCGAGCAAGCGTGCGCGATGCTCAGTTCCGACAGCGTCGCTGCCCGAATCGCCGGGGTCAAGGCGTTGGATCGGCTCGGACGCGAGCACCTCGATCTACGCGAGGACATCGTCGAAGTCTGGTGTTCGCTGCTGCGCATGCGCGTAGGCGACCCTGCTGAGCAGGACGACGTCCGCGCCCTCGTCCAGCGCCTCCTCCTGGAACACCTGCGGGCCCCCTATGAAGGAACGCCGACCACCGCGGTGGGCAGCGGAAACCCGGAGTACTGGGAGCTGCGGCGCATTGACCTGAGCGGAGCTGACTTGGTCGATGCCGATTTCACCGACTGCCTCCTCCCGAACTTCTGTGCCCGCCGGGCTCGATTCTGGGGCACCACCCACTTCACGAAGGCGCGCTTCGCCGGTCCGGCAACCTTCACCGGCGCGCAGGGCAAGGGGCCGGTCGACTTCACCGGCGTGTTCTTCGCCGACGAGTGCACCATGGACTCACTCACCATCGAGGTCAGCGCCGACTTCGCCAAGACGGTCTTCCAAGGCCCCTTCGAAAGCTCCTCGTCGACCTTCACCGGACCGGTCACCTTCACCCACGCCAAATTCCTGAACACCGCCCGGTTCAGCAAGAGCAACTTCGGCAGCACCGCCGATTTCACGAACTCGAAGTGGGTGTTCAAGGCCGAATTCACCTCGGCGACCTTCGAAGACTATGCGGGCTTCAGCCATACCAGCTTCATCGACCGGGCAGTGTTCGGGCGCGCCTCGTTCGGCGCAGCAGTCTCCTTCGAGGGCGCCCAGTTCGGCCGAAACGCCCTCTTCACCGGTATCACATGCTGCGGTTCGGCCTCGTTCAACGATGCGTACTTCGATGAGGACGTGGCCTTCGACGACGCACAGTTCGCCGAAATCGCCGGCTTCCGACGCATCAAGGTCTGGGGCCAGATGACCTGCTGCGGTGCCCGCTTCGACGCCCTGGCGGCCTTCAGAGGTGCGAAGTTCACTGGCCGGGTCGACTTCTCCTCGACCGTCCTCGGTAAGAACGCCGCCGTCGACTGCACCGACGCGACCGCTGCACTCGGGGACTACCTGCCCTCGGACAGGATCTGGCCTACCGGATGGACCACCATCAACGAGTTGACCACCCTGCGACTCATCCCGCTTCCTGACCCCAAGACCGACCTCGCCCCTACGTCTCACGCTCCAACCACTTGACACCGAAGCTGACGTGGCGCGAACGCATGGTCGGGGTCAGGACATCCAGAACTCCGAGGCGAGCCGCGCAAGCGTGTGACGTTGAGGCCAAGTCAAGCGATCCTCGTACTTGTGGCTGACGCGGATCACGGGCGGTTCAGCATCGATACGAAAGACCGTACTGATCCACATGCTGGGGTGCCCCTCCTCAAGCTCCCAGAGCGCCACGGTCGTTTCTCCAGGGGTGATCGTCATCCTGATGCGAAGGCCGAAAATCTCCAGGTCCTTGAGACGAAACCGGCCGACCTTCTCTGCATCGGGGTACCTCTCAGGTAGCGGACGCGTCGTTCCAGGCATCGCGGGCAGCCGTCCCATCCAGCAGTTCACATTCCTCTCCATCATCGCAAACGCGCTGCGCTGGGGAACCCTCACCCAGGCGATGCTGGCCATCTCGACACGTCTGGTGGACTTGGCTGGGCACCAGCGGGCATCGATGGTGCTAGCCTGCGCCTCAATAGAGGACTCGCTGACCGGCCCGCACACGGTTGATCGCGAGACGTCGGGCTCAAAGGTCCAGGTTCTGACCGAGCGGAACAGCCCGCCGTCGGCCCTGCTCATCCCGGCGGCGAACCTCGAGCGAGACGGGCACCTACTCGCCCTGTTCCTCGCCTTGGCCGCTGCCATCATCTGCTACAAGAAACCCGCCAACTGAGGCAAGCATTTAGTCCTGCGGTGGACCGTGGCGGACCTCGAATTCGATGAGCGGGCCGTCGAGTATCGGGATCAGTCGGGCTGCTGCGCGGTACAAGTGCGTAGTGAGCCGTACGCTTTCGGACTCGAGGTTGCGCCGCCATACCGATGTTGTCAGAGCGATCCGGTCGTTGGTACGGGGTCCGGTGTGGACCAAGAGTGCGAGACAGGATCCGACAGTGCAGTATTGGCCTTCGGCCACGAACAGCCGTCCGGGCTCGCGTACCAGGAGCGGCTCCAGCTCGTCGGCGCTTGTCGGCGTCAGACTGGTGAACCGCGGCATGCCGTGGCGTGCGAGGTAGCGTTCGCGCTGGTCCTGGTCGAGCCACGTGAGTACGGCTTGTCCGCTGGCAGTGGCGTGGGCGGCGTCGGCTCCGATGTCCTCCAGCAGGGACTCCTGGCCGGGAGCTCGATGGAGATGGGAGAGGATCAGGCCTTGCTCCTGTGACAGGTGCACGAGCGCAGCGTCGTGCCCGCTTTCGGCGGTGAACTCCTTCAGGACGGCGCCGATGTCTTCGTCCGAGGCCGTGCACGGCGGCAGCAGCAATCCATCCGGGCGCAGTCTGAAGGTGCCCGTTTCTTCGGCGATGCAGCCGAACTCGATGCCGACGTCCAATGCCGCCTGCACAGCGTGAGGCGCTGCATCGAGCACCGCGACGATGTCCTCGATGCCGAGACCGGGCCGGGCGGGAGGCAGGATGCGAGTCAACTGCTGGAAGAGACGGATTGCCTCGACTCCGCCGGATCCGGCCTTCGGCCCGGGCACGAGACGGCCACCCGGGGACCGGTGCACCCAATGGCTCGTGATCAGCACCCGCAGGTGATCGCGGAGCGTGTGCTCGGGGACCGCATCCCCCATCAGCCGGACCAGTTGCTTCACCGTGCGGCCGGGGTGGGCGATGACCGCGTCGAGGATCCGGAACGTGCGCTCGGAGGACTGCACGCGGTGGCCGCGCGTTCGGGGATGATCGAGCTCATCCATGACTCACTCCCTCGGGCCCGCGCCTCTAGCGCCCGTGCCTTGATCGGCAATGGGAGCTGCGAGTCGAAACGTCGCAGTTTTTGGGTGGTCCCCAAAATGAGCGTCGATGATGACCCTTCCATAACTGTCGGTCATCCGACAGCATTGTTTGCGTGACTGCTTATGCTACCTCGTTGAACCTGGTACGACTCCCCGTTCTTGGCTTCGCTGCCGTCTTCGTGGCAGCCACTGCCTGCACGAACACCGGCGACGCCTCCGATGGCCCGACCGATCCGACCACTCCGGCCACCGCGCCGACCCCCGCCCCCGAGCAGATCGATGATCCTGAAGAGGCCGCTATCGCCGCCTACACCCGCTACTGGGACACCGTGATGGCGGCTTTCGCGGCCCCGGACGGCGACTTCTCCGACTTCGAGGCCATCGCCTCGGGACAAGCCCTCGAACAAGCCCAGGCAATCGAGCAGCGCGGGCTCGACGAGGGCGTCCACGGTGCCGGAACCCTCAGGCACAACATCACGATCAAGGACAGCCTGCTCACAGATGAGGTCCAGCAGGTCGTCGTCACCGACTGCGCCGATTCGACCGACACGCAGGTCCTCGACGCCGAGGGCAACCCGGTGGCCGGCGAGGAGTACGGATACCAGGAGGTGCAAGCGCGCATGGAGTTCGTCGATCAGCGTTGGATGGTCACCGTAATGGCAGTGCAGGACTTCGGATCATGCTCGCCCGATCCGTAAAGCGATTCGCCGTCGTCGTTTTCGCAGCGGCATTCTGCATCGCGGTGCTGCCGCAGTCCGCTCTGGCGGGCCCATTGGGCCCGGACTGCTCGGACGATGCGGATGCCTGCGAAGTCGAAGTGGAGGTCCCTGGGAGTCCCGGCGGATCCGATGGCGGCTCAGGTGAGGATGTCACCGGCGGGAACGGTAGCGGCGGTGCTTCCGGTGAGGATGCGGGCGGATTGACCGACTGCACCTCCAAGATCGTCGACACGGATGCCGATTCGCACCCTCTGGCTGGCCCCCGGCCGGAGGGCGGTGTGTATGTGCTGGTGGTCGAGACCTGCACGACCGAGTCCGGCTCGACCATCCAGTCGGGCGAGTGGTTGGAGCAAGGCGCGGACGGCCAGGTGCAGATCCGTCCCGAGCTCCTCGCGCAGCGGGCAATCGACCGGCTCAGCCTGCCGAGTCCGGTCATGAACGCCTCGCCCGAGTCGATGCAACTGGTGCAGCTGCCGGTCTGGCTCGCGGTCACTGAGTCCTCGTGGGCGGAGCAGAGCGCGAGCGCGTCCGTTCCCGGATTGACGGTGACGGCGACCGCGACGCCGGTATCAGCGTCGTGGTCGATGGGCAACGGCGACACCGAAACATGCACCGGACCGGGTACGGCGTGGACGCCAGCCTCGGGGGAGACCGAGGCGTCGCCGGACTGCGGCTACGTCTATGAGCATGCTTCCGAGTCAGATCTGCGGATCGCGGTGACCGTGGTCTGGCAGATCCGCTGGTCAGGGGGCGGGGCGTCGGGCACGGCCCCGGATATGACCACGACATCGTCGGCCACCTGGCCGGTGATCGAGTCGCAATCGCTGGTCCAGCGCTAGCGCAAAACGAACGGGGGATAAGGAACAACATGGATGAATCGTCGACTTCAGGATCACCGCCGCGGGCGCAAAAGCGCATGTCCCGCAGGGCACTGGTGCTCAGCGTGAGCATCGTCGCCGCGCTCGCTTCCGCGACGGTCTTCGGCCTCCTGGCCTTCACGACCGAGGAAGAACAGGTGCAAGTCCTCGTGACCGCCGCACCGCTGGCAGCGGGCCAGACCGTATCCGGCGCTGATCTGGCCGAGGTGACCGTTGACGCGGATGCCGTGCTGCGGCTCCGCGCGATGTCGGCCGAGGAAGCTGATGCCGTGGTCGGCCAGACGGTGGCGATCCCGCTCGCGGCCGGAGCGCTCGTCACCGCCGAGGTGATCGGCAAGGCCCGTACTCCCTCCTCCGGGCAAGTGGAGGCGACCGTGCTGGCCGCGGACGGGCGGTGGCCCGAGACCTTGCAGGCGGGCCAGTCGGTCTCGGTCATGGCGACCGCCGCCGACGGCACGATCTGGCAAGCCAGCGCTGTCGCGCACCGCGTCACCGTGCCCGACACCGGGGGCGCGCTCATCACAGTGGCCTTGGCCGAAGCTGACGCGGTCGGTCTGGCCGGCGTCGAGCCGACCTCGCTGCTCGTCGTCGTCACGGCCCCTGCTGTGACCGGTGGCCAGGCCTCGGCGGAAGGTGGTGGGAACTGATGGGCCTCATCGCCATCGCGAGCCTGAGCGGCTCCCCGGGGGTCACAACCGCTGCACTGGCGCTGGCTGTGACCTGGCCCCAGGTGCCCGGCCCGACGGTGGTGGAGTGCGATCCGTCCGGAGGCGATATCGCCGCCTACTGGCACCTTCACTCCCGGCCCGGGCTCACGGATGTGGCCGCGGCTGCCGCCGAGTTCGGGACCAGTGAGCCCGAAGCGCTCGAGGAGGGCGTGCAGACGATTCAGGTTGCCGGCGCCGAGGTGCGGGTGGTGTGCGCAGCTCCGGGGGGTGCGGGGGTCCGCTCGGCGCTGCCGACGATCGCCGCTCCGGGGGCGAAGGTCTTGGACCGGCCGGGGGTGTGGACGATCGCCGATGTGGGACGGCTCGACTGGGGTTCGGTCGCCTGGCCGCTGGTCACCGCTGCCGATGCCACGCTCGTGGTGGTCAAAGGTTCCCTCGCCGGGGCCGCCCATCTGCGTTCGCGCCTGGGCGATCTGCGCCAGGCCGAAGCGTTCGGTGCCCGTGTCGCGGTCGCGGTCGCACCCGGGGAGTACTCGTCCGGCGAAGTCGCCGACCTGCTTCTGGCCGCCGATGTGCATTTGCCGGTCATCGGCGCGCTCGGCCGGGTCGAGCCGATCGCCCCGGACCCGCTGACGTGGCGGGGTCGGCGGGCCATGGCCGAATGGAAGCAGTTGGCCGCCGTGCTGCTTTCGGGAGCTGCGATGCCGTCGCGGCCCGAGCTGCCTGTGGGCACTGCCGGAACCGAAGCAGGTGGGCTGGCATGACCGACTTGATCGATGCCGCAGCAGAGCAGGCCGGGGGCAACGAGGCGCTGGTCGCTGAGTTGTTCGCCAAGGCGAACACCAGACTGGCCCAGTCCACCCAGTTGGACGAAGCGAGCCGCGCCGGGGCCATCACTGGTGCGGTCGCCGCGGCCATGCGAGAGCTCAACGAGACCCGTATGCGGGAGCGGGGCCAGGCTCCGATCACTGGTGCGGCGCAGGGGCGGCTGCGCCAAAGCGTCGAGGCGCGGCTGGGTCGGCTCGGCGCACTGGCTCCGCTCTTGGCCGATCGAACGATCGAGGACGTCGTCGCCAACGGCTGCGACAACGTCTGGATCACCCGAGCCGGGTCCCGGCCCGTCCAAGGCGCGCCGATTGCGGCGACTGACGAGGCGCTCGTCGCGCTGGTGCGCTCGCTGGCCTCGGCCGCTGGGCGCCGCTTCGACCACGCTGCCCCAGAGCTCAGTCTCGAGTTGCCGGACGGGTCACGCCTGCACGCGATCATGGACGTCGCCGACCGGCCATCGGTCTCCATCCGCCGCCACCGCATTATCAGCGCCGACCTGGAGGACCTGGCCGCGAATGGCATGGTCAGCGGTGAGATCGCCGATTTCCTGCGCGCGATCGTCTTGGCCCGCTGCAACGCGATCGTCGCTGGTCCTTTCGCCTCGGGCAAGACCACGCTGCTGTCGGCCATGGCCGGGCTCGTCCCTCCCTGGGAGCGCATCGTGACGATCGAGGATGCCAGGGAACTGGGTTTGCACAGGGACGATCGGCACGGCAACGTCGTCTCGCTGCAGACCAGGGACGCGAACATTGAAGGCCAAGGTGCGGTCACGGCCGCGGACCTGTTCCGGGCCAGCTTGCGGATGACGCCTGACCGGGTGATCGTCGGTGAGGTCCGCGGCGCTGAGGCGTCGGTGATGTTGGAGGCCATGTCCAACGGCAAGGACGGCAGCCTTTCGACGATCCACACCTCTTCCAGCGCCGGCGTGGTCGCCAAGCTCAAGTCCTACGCGCGCGCTGCCGGGGATGATCCGGAGACGACCGCCGAGCGCATCGCGATCGCGCTCGACTTCATCGTTCAGCTGCGGCACACCCCGCAGCACGGCCGCCATATCGCTTCGATCCGCGAAGTCCGCGGTGCCGACGGGGCCATGGTCGCCACGAACGAGTTGTGGACGCCGGTCCCCGGTGGGGCGCACTGGGCCGGGTCGATCAGCGATGAGCGGGCCGAGCGGCTCATCGAGGCTGGATGGACCCGGCCGCGCGCAGGGCGGTGGACGACATGAGCCCGGTGCTCGCCACACTCCTGGGGGCGGTCTTCGGGCTGGCCCTGGTCGGCCTCGTGCTGGCGGCCACTGGCCGCCTGCAGCCAGTCGATGCGGCTGCACCTGGCGGGGCCGGGGCCGACGCCGCGCCGAAGGCCCGCCATCGCCTGCCGCTCGCCCGTACGGCCGCGACGGGGGCCGCCATCGCGGCCGTGTGGGCCGCGACCGGATGGCCGGTCGCGGCGATCGGCGCGGGGGCGCTGATCTGGTTCGGCCCCGTCCTGTTCGGCGGGGACGCCGCCTACCGGGCCGAACTGGTGAAGATCGACGCGATCGCCTCCTGGGTAGAGGGCCTGCGCGACAATCTGGCCGCCGCAGCCGGCCTGGAGCAGACCATCACCTCCTCGGCCCGATTCGCACCACCGGCACTCGAAGAGGCCATCACCGATCTGGTGACCGACCTCCATGCAGGCGTGGGCCTGGAGACCGCGCTGCGAACTTTCGCCGCCCGCGTCGACGATGAGACCTGCGACCTGACGGTCATGGCGCTGGTTGAGGCCGCCCAGCGGGCCGGGAACCTCGCCGAGGTCCTCGACAACCTCGCTACCGCCGCCAGGGAAGAGGCCGCGATGCGGATGCGCATCCACACCTCACGCGCCCGCATCCGCACCTCGGCGCGCGTCGTCACTGGCATCACGGTCGCCATGGCCGCCGGGCTCATCGCCTTCGGCGGCGACTTCCTCGCCGCCTACGACACCCCCATGGGGCAGGTGGTGATGGCGATCGCCTTCGGCTGCACCGGTCTCGGGCTCGCATGGATCCACCAGCTCGTCGCCGAGGAACAGCCCCCTTCCTTCCTCAGGCACGACATCGAACCAGGAGCGCTGTCATGACGCTTTCCCTCGCCATCGCGCTCGGTGCCGTTTTCGGCCTCGGCATCTCCGGCGTCTGGACCGCGCTGCGCCCCGCCCGGCCCGCCCTCGCCACCGCCATCGAGCACCTGGAGCATGTCGGCGCCCAGGCGCACACACCCGCCGGGTCCGCAATGGAACGCACTGCGGGACGCCTGGGCGTGCCCTCAGTGCGGATCCGCGCCGACTTGATCATCACGGGCCTGCCCGAGCGCATCTACCTGCGACGACTCGCGATCGCGGTCGCCTGCCCATTCGCGGTGGCGGCGCTGCTCATCGCGTTCGGCCTCTCGCCGATCCTCACGCTCGCCGGAGCCTGCTGCCTGGCGTTCCTCGGTGCAAGTCTCGTGGGCGCCGCCGTCCGGTCGGCCGCGAACGACCAGCGCCGCCGCTACCTCCGGGCACTGGCGATCTACCTCCACTTGTGCGCGCTGAACTTGACCGGCGGGGCCGGCATCGAATCCGCGCTCCACTCCGCCGCCAGCGCCGGGCGAGGCAAGGAGTTCGCGGCCATCAGCACCGCGCTGGATCGGGCCGCAGTCCTGCACCAGACACCGTGGGAAGCCCTCGGGGCCTTGGGGCAGAGGATCGGCGTCCCCGCGTACCAGCAGCTCGCCGCGACCACCGGCCTCGCTGGTACCGAAGGCGCCCGCATTCGAAAAAGTCTGACCGACCGGTCCCGAGCCCTGCGCACCGCCCGCATGGCCGACGACGAAGCGCTGAGCAACACCCGGACCGAGCAGATGAGCTTGCCCTCGGTCCTGACCGCGCTCGGTTTCATCATCCTGATCGTCTACGCCGCCATCGCCAACGTCCTCAACGGACTTTGAGCGACCGCATCTGCCTATCACTATTGCAACGGGGGAATTCGAAATGAGCACGCATTGGACGCTGGCGCTCCTGCAGGTGCGCATCTGGATCGCCGAGCTGCGGTCGGCACCGGCGCGCGGCGGGATGCCCGACGAGGTCGGCTACACCGCAGCCATGGTGGTCGGCGCACTCGCTGCCGCCGCCATCATCACCGGAGCCGTGCTCGCCGCCGCCGGAGCCATCAGCTTCT
This sequence comes from Glycomyces sp. TRM65418, assembly GCF_019710475.1. GTDB lineage: Bacteria > Actinomycetota > Actinomycetes > Mycobacteriales > Micromonosporaceae > Glycomyces. The sequence continues at coordinate 198,076 of NZ_JAJFAX010000002.1, forward strand.
GAGCTGGTGAACCGATATGGAATCCACACCGCTGTGGGAACGGCAGCGCCCCGACCGCGGCTCGGCCACCATCCAGGGCGTCATCGCCGCGAGCGTGATGATGCTGCTGGTCCTCGCCGTCATGCAGGTCAGTATCTGGGCACACGCGCATCATGTCGCCGCCGCGGCCGCGCAGACCGCGCTGGCGACCGGCCGGGCCGAGGACGGCTCCGTGGCGGCGGCGTCCGGCGAAGGGTCGGCGTCGCTGGGCCGCAACGCCGGTGGCTCGCTCACCATCGCCGCGATCACGGTCGACCAGGGCGCGGAGACGGTCACCGTCACCGTCACCGGCGAAGCCCCCTCCCTGATCCCGGGCTTGGCATGGCCGGTCGAAGCATCGGCGACAGGACCGCGCGAACGCTTCGTCCCCGCAGGAGGCGATTGACATGGCCGCCTACGACCCCTATCTGCTGGGACCCTGGGCCGGGGCCGGCCTCGGCCAGCGCGCCCTGCCGCCCCAAGCCGGTTCGGCCATGCTTCAGGCGGTCATCATGGCCCCGGTCTTGGTGCTGGTAATGATGTTCGCCTTCGGCGGCGGCAAGCTCGCTCTGGCCCAGATCGACGTCGACGGTGCCGCGCACGCCGCCGTCCGCGCCGCGACCATCGAGCGGACCATGGCCGAGGCCGAAGCCGCCGCGCAGGCTGCCGCCGCGGCCGGTTCCGCCGCCCACTGCTCGGGGGTCGCCATCGGCATCAGTGGCGACCTGACGCCCGGCGGCACCCTCACTGCCACCCTCACCTGCACGGTCACCGGCACCGGGATCCCGCTCCTGGACGGGCGCACGCTCACCGCCGAGGCGTCCTCGCCGGTCGACCAATGGCGAAGTGAAACACCATGAGGAACACCGACCTGCTCAGCAGACCAGGCCCGCACCGTTTGCTGCAGCCGGAGCGACGCGACCAGGGATTCGCCACCGCGTTCTCCGTGGCGCTGCTGGTGGCGCTCCTCGCGGCGGTGGGCCTGTCGATCGACGGCGGGGGCGCGGCAGCGGCCAAAGCCCGCGTCGCGACTGCCGCAGCCGAATCCGCGCGGGCCGGGGCCGACGCGATCGACGTCAGTTACTTCCGCCAGTCCGGGATCGTCCGGCTCGACCCACCCGAGGCTGAAGCCGCCGCCCGCGCCTGGCTCACCGCCACCGGCATGGACGGCACTGTCACCGCCACCGGGGCCGACGTCACGGTCACCGCCGAGACGACCTACGACACGCAGATCCTTTCGGCCGTCGGCTTCAGCGCCTTCACCGTCACCGCGACCGCCACCGCCGAGCCCGACCAGGGCGACACACCCGCCGCCTTCGCCGGTCAACCGATGCAAGGAAGGAACGGGCTATGACCAGAATCGCCACCGAAGGACACCGCAGGCACCGGGCCGAACCCGTCCGGCTGCCCTCACTGGCCGCCCGCACCGCCTGGGGCATCGTCGCCGGTCTCGGCCTCGCCGCACTGCTGCTCGGCGTCCCGTTCATCTTGCTGGCCGCGTTCGGGTGGCCGCCGCCGTTCCCCAGCGAGTCGGCATGGAAGTATCCGCACCTGTTCACCAACGAGTTCCTCACCAGCGCCCTCGCCCTCGCGGGTTGGGCGGCCTGGGGTTGGCTGGCCTTGATCGTCCTGCGCGAAGCCGTCCACGCGCTCCGCTGGGGCATCGATCCCGCCCACCTTAAGGACGCGGCCAGCCCGGTCCGCTGGCTCGCCGGAGCCCTCATCGGCGCGGTCGCTGCCCTCTGGCCCGCCACTACCCAGGCGGCCGCCGCCACACCTGCGGAAGCGACCACCAGCCTCGAACTCGACGACACCGAGCCCGCCGGCGACGGCCGCGTCCGGCCACTCGTCTGGCGCATCGACACGGTCGCAGCTCCGAGCGCCAACGCCGAACCGGCGGCCCACACCGAGCCCGCGACCGACCACGGGACGGGGCTGCGAGTAGTGACCGTCGGACCCGAGCACCCGACCCTGTGGGACATCGCCGAGCAATACCTGGGTGACGGCACCCGGTACATGGAGATCTTCGACCTCAACCGGGGCCGCGACCTTGGCGGCGGTGCTCGGTTGACCCGGCCGGGGATGGTCCTCGACGGATGGGCGCTGCTCGTTCCCGACATCGGGACCACGCCTGCGGTCGACGAAGTGACCGGACTGCGCGTGGTGACTGTAGGACCGCAGAACCCGACCTTGTGGGACATTGCCGCGACGCACCTGGGCGACCCGACGCGCTATATGGAGATCTTCGAACTGAACAAGGACCGCACCTTCGAAGGCGGGCACTTCGCCGACCCTGACGAGATCCACGACGGCTGGCAACTCCTCATCCCGAACACCGAGACCGAAGATCGTCCCCCCGAGGACGAGGCGCCGCCCGCACCCCCGGACGGCGAGGGCGAGGTCTACGAACCACCACCGAGCGAACCGGCCGAACCCGACGAAGGCGACACCGAAGCGAGCGTTGAGGAGTCGAGCCCGCCTCCAGCTTTGACCGACCCCCAAACGACCGAATCGGAACCTTCACCCGAGTCGGGGACATCGCTCACCACCATGGTGCCGTTCGGGGTGTGGCTGACGGCCGGCACGTGCCTGGCTGCCGGAACCGTGGTCGCCATTGCACACCGCCTGCGCCGCCGCCGCAACGCCCGGGGCGAGCGCGACTCGGCCCCGCTGGCAGACGAGGTGATGACCGGTCGCCTCTCCGACCTCGAAGCGATCATCGAAACCGAAGCGCGCAAACTCGCCCAGCCCCACCCCGAGCCGAGCGAGGCCCTGGAATTCGCGGACCCGGTCGTCGCCGTCGACACTGACCGGGCACCGGTCGCATTGAGCGACCTGGCCGCCGAGGGAGTGGGACTGCGCGGGCCCGGCCAGCGCGGAGCCGCACGAGCCGCGATCCTCACCGCCGTCAGCGCCGGCGCCCGTGTCCTGGTCACTGAAGCCGCCGACCTGCGCCTGGAACTGGGCACCGGGGCAGCTTCACAGCAGCTGCAGTTCACCGCCGGGCTCGACGACGCACTCGACACCGCCGACGACGCTGACACGGTAATCGTGTGCGCCGACACCGATTTGGACGAGTCCACCGGGCCGATGCTTGAGCGGTTCCTCAACGCCGAGTGCCGCAGCGCCTTCATCCTCGGCCACTGGACCCCTTCCAGTCTCGTCCTGGAAGCCGACGGCACGATCAAGGTTGCGCACGGCCGATCCGCCGACGCCAACCTCCGCACGCTCCACATCGCCGACCAAAGCACCACCGCAGCAGCCCTAGTCGGCCTCGCCGTACGCGACACCGAGCTGGAGGACGGCTCCCTCCACGAGCCCGCCGAGCACTTCGACAGCCTTGAGGACGTTGCCGGAGCAGCCGCTCCTACGCGGCCAGAGACTGATCCAGTGCTGCGGTTGTGCCTGTTCGGCCAACCCGACGCCTACCTCGACGACCACCCGGTCCCGCTTAAGAAGGGCCGCCGGTCCCGCGCCTTCCTGACCGTCCTCGCCTGCGCTGACGGCCCCATAAGCCGAGACGAACTCCTCGAAGGCGTCGTCGGCGACATGGTCGAGATCGATCGCGCCAAGAACAACTTCTCCGCCGTCGCCATCGACACCCGCCGCGCCCTGCGCGAGGCCACCGGCGACACCGAAGCCGAGTTCTACACCTACGACCGCGCTACCGAGACCTACGAGCTCGAACGTCACCGCTTCACCATCGACCTTGACGAGTTCAACGACGCGGAACAGGCCGCTGCGCTCGCTACTGACCCCGACGAAACCGCCGCTTATCGTGAGCAAGCCCTCGCGCTTTACACTGCCGACCTCGCCCCTGACGTCGACACCGACGCGGTCCGCGCGCTCCGCGACCAGTACCGTGACGCCGCTGTGCGGCTGTGTGAACAACTCGCCGAGTTCTACGCGATGAATAGTGACAAGGCTTCCAGCCAGCACTTCCGTGACCGAGGCGCACGCATCGCAGCCGTAATCGACCCCTCAGCGCAACACCAAACTGGCAATGGGACTCTCCAACAGCCCGAACCTCAGGGGCCCGGTGTGAACCTCGCCGTCTTCGGTAAATCTGATTGGGCCTAGGAAGATTTCCAGATTGTTGGTAGTGCGGCCGTGAAGTGAGGGCTGGGTTGACGCAAGGGCCTGACGATGGTGGAGTTTGCGGACAGTTGTCCTATTCGTGGCTCAGTTCGACACGCCCGGCTACGTGTTGTCGGGCGGTGGCCGCTTCTGGGTTCCTCAGAAGTTCGTCGGTGGTTGTGAGCTGGTTTTTCTGCTTCTGAATCAGAAATCGCACATCCTGTGCGACACCATCCTAGGATTTTTTTCAAAGGCGATTAGGGCAGCGAGCACCAAGTAGACCGCGACCAAAGTTCGGTCACCAGTGCTGGAACTGAATGTCCCTGCAAGCACTGGAATCGCAGCAGTCACTGCCGCAAAGAGAATGGTCCGGTTCATGGGCCCAGTATACGAGAGTCCGCGTTGTTCACGTTGGGTTGATACCCGGGGGACAGCGTTGGTGGTTCGATTGCTAGCGTTCGCGCCTCACCCGGCGTCTGGGCGTCGCGGCAAGGGGTGCAGGGGGCCCTTGGCTGTTAGCGAGGGTGTGGCCCTGCCTTCAGCGGCGGAGCCGCACTGGTCGGCGATCATGGCGGGTCGTTGTCGGTAGGTGCGGTCAGCAGCGCACCTCATCAAGCTGGATCAGGACCAACTGCGATGTTGCTTGTGCAGGGACTCGGACTTATCCAGTTTGTCCGCCCAGTCGTCACACAGCGGCTCAACGCCTGACTCGATCAAGCGTTTCACGACTGACTCGAATGTCACTCTCCCAGTAGGGATGTGCTGTTTACTGGTGAGTACAGCGTCCTGGCTGAGCTGTGCTTCACCGATGTGCAAGTGAGGGCTGGTTTCGTGTGACTCGCCTTCAGGGTGCCAGTGGAAATCCAAGACTGCACGCCCATCAGCCAGCTGGATCGAGTAGTCGTACCAACAGGTCGTCACGCGGTACTTGCCGGCCCCAGGGCGCTCGCTCAGGATGATTCGGTACTTCATGCGCGCCCGTAGTTCCAGGTTGATGCGGTCGTTCACGCTCAACGGCAGGTATTCGCGGCCTCCGCGCGTGCCGATGTAAAGATGGTGGACAACTCCGAGGTCGCGTTTGCCGCCCTGGCTGCAGATGATCTTGGCGCGGGAAACCGTCGCCAGAGCTGTAGCAAGCGGCGTAGAGAACGCCTGGTAGGCGTCATAGGGGGTGCGTCCGGGCATGGACTAGTGGAGCCAGAACGCCACGCTGGTGACCTTTGGGTCCGGATTGCCCCGGTATTCTCCGGCGCGCCAGCGGCGCTTGAACTCCTCGAAGCTGATGCCCAGGTTTCGCTGAGACTCTTCCTCTGCGATCTGCTGCTCTTCTTCGAGACTGATCTCATCAGGTTCACAGGCTGCGGGTGGTGTCTGGAGTTGTCGCATCGCGCTGCCCTCCTCTTGGGGTGAGGTGACACGCTCCCCGTTTGCGTGCATGATTCCGTATCACCTCCACGATACGGCAGTCAGGCGCCCATTGCGCATCATCCGAACGGACGAGTTCTAGCAGGTCATCACGTCAGCCACATTCAGGACAGCTGTCTCATACGAAAGGCTAGTTGCGAGCGTTCTCGGCGTGGTGGATCTCCAACGCTCTGCTGTGGCCCTGCTTCCTGCGGGTGGGTTCGTAGTCACCGAAGCTCTGGATGCCGGCCCCCGTCGGGGGAGTCGCGATGACCCGGTTAACTCCGCCTGGCATCGGTTCGATCCACACCGATGTCCCCCCATCGACCCCACCCCGGCGGCCCCTCCCGAAGACAAGTCGGGGTCCCGGGCTACGAACACTTTCTGCAGTACTGGTTTGTAACGTCCGCCAACTACGGTCTTCGATCCCGAAGATTCACCCTATATTCGTTCAGCAGGAGGCCGACCTGACGGCCGTGGGACCAGGAAGTTAGGGAGCGAAGCGGCTGCAACAGCTCGCCTCGGCGTCGATTGTCTTCGACTTGGGTCAGATGCGACGCAGGAAGTCGGCGTCGATGGTGATGTCTTCGACGGTGCGCAGGGTGGTGGTAACCCCGAGGCCGTAGTCCTTGAGCAGGTCACACAACTGCTCGCCGTCAATGAGGTCGATCGGCGGGGCGCCATCGCGAGTAGCCTCGGTGAGCGCGTCGGTGGTGAAGCGACCAGTGGTGATCAGCAGGCCCTTGTCGCCGCGTCCGACCATCGCGCCGCGGAAGTCGCGCACTGCTGGTGCACCGACGCTCCCTTTGTAGCGTTTGCACTGGAAATAGACCGGAAAGCTCACCAACGAGACCCGATAGACGCCTTGACCGTCGATTCCACCGTCGCCCGTGCGGCCGAGTACGGCGGTGTTGACGAAGCCCGCCCGGCGCAGCAGCCGCTCGGAGAGCCGCTCGAAACCGGTGGGGTCCATCGTCATGAGCTCGGTAAGCAACTCTGCCCGCCAGTCGTCGACCCCGTCTTCGGCAACAGCCTCAGCAAGCTCTTCAACGTGCTCGGACTTGGTTTCCTCCCTCCTGGAACGGTTCCGCTGCCGTTGCTCGCGCAGCTTCAGCTTGTACAAATGCGGGATCTCCGCCTCGGTGATCTCCCCGCCACGCCCGACTAGCTCCCAGGTACCGCGGCGACTGGAGTTGTCTAGCAAACCCATGATCTTTAGGTGGCTGAGCGTCCAAGCGCCTCGATACTCCAGGCGCGTCCTTGGACCGTCGTTGTGCATTTCAGCCAGCTGCTCGTCGGTGAACTGTTCAATCCGCGCGACCTCAGCCTGGATTTCCTTCACTGAGCCGCTCCCGCCCAGTGACCGGACCGCCAACAGGGTGGGCCAGAGCAATTGCGGCACTTTGGGAATCGTGTCCTGTTCTTCCATTCGCATCAGGGTACTTCGACTTGCCGACATTCGGGGCCGTCAGCCACGCCCTTGCTCTGTCGCCCGCTCCCTCTTGCGGGGTGGCCCCCACCCCATGCACACCCATCGCGCATTCGCGCCCACCCTTGGTCTTCCCTCGGAGCCTGGATCTATCGGTAGCCGGTGAGACGCTCTCTTGCCCAACCGCATACACCAACCGCCGCTGGCGATCGCCCGTTACGGCAGCCTGGACGTTCCATTGACTGTGTGGACCGTTAAGGACGCCGCCGACCTGGTCGACGGACTCCTCGACGAGCTCACTCCGACCGGGCGCATCATCGCTGTCGACCTGCAGGGCTGGCAGGCGATACCGCGCGCCGGTCGCCGCGCCCACGTCTACTACCGCCGCCGGGCCATCGTTACCCGCACGCTCGCGGGGCTGACTGCCGACCAGCAGCGCCGCACCGCCATCGAGGCCGCCTGCGAGTCCACGCTCGCGGTCAAGCTGCGCGAGCACCAGGCCGGAATGATCATCGCCTCGGCGTGGCTACTGCGCTGCCCCGGGGCACTGGAGAAGACCGCCGAGGCACTGCGGCCAGGCGGCATGCTCGTGCTCGCCGGCCGCAGCGAGCAGGACGCGGTCGACATCGCCACGCTCACCGACGTCCGCTTCCTGCCACTGTCGTTCACCGCCTATCTGGTCGCTGCCGCGGCAGCCGTGTTTGACACTGCGGCCAGTACACCGCCCGAGGCCGTGAGCGGCGCAGGTACGACGCCGGCCTCGCACTGGGGCATCGGCATCTGGCGCAAGACGGACGAAGGAGGTCGCGCCCATGTCTAAGCGCACACCGGGCCCGCTGCCGAGTATCTGGGCGACCGGCCAAGCCAAACCGCACCGCCAGCGCTCGGACGCCTACGTCGCCGGCAACGCCCACCCGGCGAAGATGTGGCCCCACATCGCCACCACCGCGATTGCGCGCTATTCGAAAGCTGGGGACACGATCCTGGACCCGATGTGCGGGGTCGGCACGTCCGTGATCGAGGCGATCCAGCAAGGCCGAAACGCCTACGGCGTCGATCTCGAACCAGAGTGGGTGGAGCTGGCACGCGCCAACATCGAAGCGGCCATGGCCGCTCACCCGGGTTCCTGGGGTGAGGTCGTCCAAGGCGACGCGGCGGACCTTGCCCTGCTCCTGGACGGTACGCGGCTGCGGGCTCCGGTCGACATGGTGCTCACCAGCCCGCCCTACGGCGCGGTCACCCACGGCCAGCCCGATACGTCACGAGTGACCGGCGGCAAGATCCGCAACCGCGCTCACCGATACAGCACCGGCAAGGCCAAACCGGAGTCGCTGGCGACCTCGTCGGCGTCGCGGCTACAGGCCGGTCTGGAAGCGGTGTTCGCGGGCTGCCTGCTCGCGCTAAAGCCCGGCGGGTTCGCGGTCGTCACCGCGCGCCCGTTCACCGAAGCCGGGGCACTGGTCGACTTTCCTTCCTTCGTGATCCGCGCCGGGCTCGCAGCCGGGCTCACCCTTGCTGAACGGCGCGTCGCGCTCCTCGCCCGCTGGGACGGGGCACTGCATCCGCATGTGACGTTCTTCCACCTGCACAACGTGCGCGAGGCCCGCCGCCAAGGCAAGAAGTTGTTCGCCCGCGCCCACGAGGACGTCCTCGTCTTCCGGAAGCCGTCATGAACGTGGCACGAAAGACGATTCCCTACTCCAGCCCGGTCCGCCGTACCGGTGCAGGCCGAGGCCGCATCCGGGCGCTTGAGCCGAGCTGGAAGTCGCCCTACGGTCCCAGCTCCCCGCGATGCGCGGGGTCCATCCGGCGCAACGGCCCGAACGGGGCGGGAAGCGCAGGTGGGGCATGAACGCGCGCGACCACTCCCGGCCCAAGGACCGGGAGTGGATGACTGTGTCGGAGATCCTCCGCATCTTCGCCGACGAGGACGGCCGGCCGCTGCCGCGCAGGACTTGGCAGCAATGGCGCGCCGAAAACAAAGCCCCGCCTGCTATCCGGCTCCCCAACGGGCAGTTGCGCATCCGGCGAGCCGACTTCGACACCTGGCTCGCCGGTCTTGCAGAACCTGAGGAGCAACCGTAGTGGAAATCGAGCCGTGCTGGGACGTCAGCCTGTACAAGATTGACGAGATCAAGTCCGCGACCAAGCGCCCGTGGCGCTTGCGCTGGCGGGTCGGCAAGCTGAAGCGGCCCCCGTTCACGCGGTACTTCACGTCCGAGAATCAGGCAGGCAACTTCAAGAAGAAACTCGAGGTCGCCATTATCGAAGGCCGGGCCTTCGACCTGTATGAAGGCCTGCCAGCCGACATGCTGCGTGCCAAACGCGAAGCCGAGGCCAAGACTCCAGCCGCCCTCGCTACGGTGAAGCGCCTCAGCCTCTACGACCACGCCCGCGATTACGCCGTCGCGAACTGGGCAGGTCGGGCGGCGAATACGAGGGTAGGGAACGCTGACGGGCTCCGCGACATTCTCATCGCTGTCCTGCCCGAACCTCCCAAACCGGTGGGGGAGTTGCGTCTGGCGCTGCGCAACTGGGCCCTCAACCCGTCCGCGGACATGAAAGCCGCGCCGCCAGCAGTCACCGATCTCCTGGCATGGGCCGCGGAGCATTCACCGGCCGTCGCCGACCTGGCCGATCTTGGAGCCCTCCACGACTTGCTCGAGGCGCTCACCCTCTGCCACAACGGCAAGAAAGCCTCCGCCCGGCACTTCGACAAACGCAAGGGCACGCTCGCGGCCCTTCTTAAACACGCCGTCGTTAAGGGCGAACTTGACGACAACCCCCTCCACAACCCGCGCCTGGCCTGGCACAGGCCCAGCGACTACCGCGGCGCATCCGCAGTCGACCCGCGCGAGGTCGGCACCCGTGAGCAGGTCGAGGCGCTCATCGCCGCTGTGTCTTACACCTGGCCCTCAGGCGGCAGCTACGTTGCCTTCCTCGGGTGCCTTTACTACGGGATGATGCGGCCCGAAGAAGCCGCCGCCCTCAAGCTCAACCAATGCGATCTGCCCGCCACTGGGTGGGGAACCGTCACACTTTCCCAAGCAGCCACCCAGGTCGGGCGGTTGTGGACCGACACCGGCACCTCCCACGAGGTCCGCGGACTCAAGCACCGCTCATCGAAGGACGTGCGGATCGTGCCGATCCCCCCGCGCCTGGTCGAGCTCATCAACACTCACGTCGATCGGTACGGCACCAGTCGCGGCGGAACGCTCTTCCGGTCAGCAACCGGGCGCAAGGTCAGCCCCGGAACGGTCTGGCTGCTCTCGCGGCAGGCTCGCGAGTACGCTTTCGGGCCCGCTGAGCGGCTGTCCAACCTGCTCAAGCGCCCCTACAGCCTGCGGCATTCGGGGATCTCCCTGCGGTTGTACGCGGGAGTCCCGCCGGTGCAGGTCGCCGCCTGGGCCGGGCACTCCGTCGAAGTGCTGCTGCGGATCTACGCGAACGTCATCGGCGGGTACGAGAACCGCTGGCAGGGCGAGATCGATAAATTCTTGGGGGAGTGAGCGTGCCGGCCGCCACGAGGGACCGGCTCGGACGGTTCCCGTGGCGGCCATGCCGTACCATCGATGCCGCAGCCGACTGCTCCAGCTCGGCAGCGCGCCGATACGGTATGGTCTCGGCAAGGGCCTCTAGCTCAATGGCAGAGCTGCGGACTTTTAATCCGTAGGTTCTCGGTTCGAGTCCGAGGGGGCCCACCACTTCGATCCTCTGACCAGCGGTTCTATTCTCATCGGGCAACTGGGAGCGATCTAGAAACCGCTTGCCATCCTGATTTTGTGGATGTCCTGTGGATGGGCTCGGTCCGTTGTCTATTTGGACAGTGGAGTTGAGCCACACTGCGGGCCCGGACCTACTAGCTTGATTTTTAACCTTTGGTGCTGGTCAGGCACCCCTGCCTGAACGTGAGCGAAGCCCTTGCTTGATGATTCTTGTTGCGACACAACGAATCTCAACAGCAAGGGCTTCGTTTGTCTATCCTTCCTGAACCCGGTCCCGACGCGGGAGCCGGGGCGCTGCGGGCCTTCCGGGCCCGCTTCCATCAGTGCCTGAGGGCCCGCTCGGATGCGTTGTTCAAGCTGGCCGACGCAGTGCTGTGCAGTTCCGGGCCCGTGGTTTCGCTGCCGGGCCTGTCACTGACCGGGGTGTTCACCCGCGGGCACGGCGCGCTCTACGACGCTCTGGCCGCGGGCCGGATCGACGCCGACCGGCTCCGCGACGCCCTGGCCACGCAGCCGCTGGGGCGCGTATCGGGCCGGATCGTGCTCGCGGTCAATACGACCGGGTGGCTGCGCCCGGACGCGAACTGCTCCCCAGGGCGCCTGTACTGCCACGGGTCCGGGCACGGCCGAGGCCAGGACCAGATGGTGCCCGGCTGGTCCTACTCCTTCGTCGCCGCCCTCGAACCCGGTGCGAGCTCGTGGACCCAGATCCTCGACGCCACCCGCATCGGTCCCGACGACGACCCTGCCGCGGTGACCGCCCTCCAACTGCGCGCGGTGATCGACCGCCTGACCAGTGCCGGGCAGCACCGCAGCGGCGACGCGCCGATCGCGGTCGTGACCGACGGCGGCTACGACGTCCCACGCCTGGCCTGGCAACTGCGCGACCTGCCGGTGATCATCGTCGGCCGCCTCAAGTCGGACCGGGTGCTCTACGGCAGGCCCGGCCCTTGGTCCGGCCGTGGTCGTCCGCCGAAACACGGCCGGGCCTGCCGCATGGCCGACCCCGACACCTGGGGCGGGCCTGACACCGCCAGCAGCACCGAGACCGCCCGCTACGGACGGCTCGAAGCCATGGCCTGGGAAAACCTCCACTCCCGACTGACCCACCGGGCCGCCTGGATCGGCCACGAGGGCGACCTGCCGATCATCGAGGCCACCCTCATCCGCCTGAAGACCGAACGGCTCCCGCACACCGGCAAGCCGACCCCGCTCTGGCTCTGGACCTCCCAGCAAGCCCTCGACACCGACCTGCTCAATGCGATCTGGTCGGCCTGGCTGCGCCGCTTCGACATCGAGCACACCTTCCGGTTCCTCAAACAGACCCTGGGATGGACCATCCCCCAGGTCCGCGACCCCGAAGCGGCCGACCGCTGGACCTGGCTGGTCATCGCCGCGTTCACCCAGCTTGGCCTGGCCCGCGCCCTCGCCGCCGACCGCCGCCTGCCCTGGGAGGCCCCCGCAGGGCCGGGCCGACTCACCCCCCCCCGCCCGCGTCCGCCGGGCTTTCCCGAACCTTCACGCGGCCCTGCCCCGACTCACTGCGGCGCTGAAACCCTCCAAACCCGGGCCCGGAAGGCCTGCCGGGCAACGCAATCGGCGCAAAGCACCGATCCGCGACCCGGGCAAGAAAGCCAAACGCGACAAGACCATAAGAGAACGAGAACAGCGCCTGACCAGCACCAAAGGTCAAAAATCAAGCTAAGGGCCGGGGAATGCGCTTGAGGTGCAGCGGCGGCGTGTTCTTGCTGGATTCGGCAAGGGCCGCTTCGGCGTCGGTGGCATCGACGGTGAGACCCGAGATGCTCAAGACGGCGAGGATCGCCTTCGCGCCACCGACGCCCATATGGGCTCCGGTCAGCACGGCGAGGTGGGCGACGGTGTCAGGGACCTCGAGCGGAATCTCGTCGGCGCTGCGGGGCTCGGTGTGGAAGGCCTGGACGACCTTCGCGAGGTCGGCCTTGCGCAGCGCGTCGTTGGCGGCGCGGGCGGTACGGGCGGCGCGGAGGATCTCCAGGACGCGGTCGCGGCCCCATCCCGGTCCGCCAGCGTAGGCGCCGAGGTTCGTCGCGATGGTGTTGGCGCCGAGGCCGTGTTCCATGTGCGCTTCGACTGCGGCGTGGAGGAGGAGGCGGCGCTGTTCCTCGAACGTGCGCGCCTGCGTCCTCACGGATTGGAGTGCTTCGGAAAGGTTCACGCCCTCGATAGTACGCCAGTTTTTTCGACCAGTCTATTATTCGACTGGTCGGATTTTCGATCAAATTCATCCCATGAATACGACACGCCCGGGGCCGAATTGCGGGAACCTTGCGCTTCTCGGTGGTAGCCACATGGGTTGATATGTCTGTTTCTGGGGCCACACAGTGCAGCTGATGAAGGCCCACAGCGTGCGCTGTGGGCCTTCGGGCACCTCGACGTCGGGTCCCGCGCGGGGGCGGCGGCTCGCCACCGCACGCGGCGGTCAGGTCATCGGTTCGGCCTCGGTGGTGATGGTGTCCTCGATGTGCTGGGTCAGCTCGGTGACCGCCTGTTCGACGCGCTGGAGTCCTTCATCGAGCAAGGCGCCGCGGGGTGGCGAGGCGGTGCGACGTCGGCGGTGCGATCGCTCGACGACGCGGTGCAGGCCCAGGACGGTGGCCCCCAGGGCGCTGAGGCCGATGAGCGCTGCGGCGGGTATGGGTTGGCCGGCGGCGAAGCTCAGCGCCCCGACCACCAGCCCGACGACGACTCCGGCCTGCAAGATCCCCAAGGTTCGTACTGAGAGCAGGCCTTCGGTCGGCGGCTCGTGGGGGGTCTCGTTCGGGTTCTTCATGGCAGCTCCTTCCGGTCTTGTGCTGCTATGAAGTTCCATGCCCGACTGGGCCCAGCTGCGCCCTTACGGCGCCATCGCGAAGATCCCAAAAAAACTTCGCCCTCCAGGGGCGCAACCGCGCCCCCGCCGGTCTAGAAGTCCGTACGCCTAACTCCGACCGATTTCCGGAGCACAACTGCACCCCACCTTTTGGAGACTTCCCCCGTGATCACACCAGGAGACTGTGAATGGACAGCCGCACCCCGCAAGTCATCGAGCACGCCACTAACGGACCATCTGACGGCCTTGACCACCTTGACGTACCGGAACCGGACGTGTCGTCGCTCCATGCGGATGCGGCAAAGGTCGCGCGGTTCGCTGCTGACGGCTTCACCGGGCCCGAGTTCACCTGCTGGTTCAAGGAGCTACTCGACACCGCGGCCCGGGTGCTCAACGCATGGATTCTCAGCGAGATGGTCTTCGCCAAGCTCCGTGGGATCGGCATCGACTTGGAAGCGTCAACGAGCGAACGACTTGCGCTTCGGCAGCAGGCTGCCGACCGCGCCGACCTGGTCCAGTACGCGGTCAGCGAAGCGGGCCGCACCCTCATCGACGCCCTGCGGAAGGGCGAGTGGCGACCCGACGGACGCGCGAGCGTGCAGACCTACTTCGTCCGCCGCACGCTTTACAAGTTCCCCACGGCCTTCAGGTCGTGGCGCCGCCGGCGGCGCGCCGATGCGCGGTGTGTCGACAGGCTGGTCGACAGTGGCGAACAGCTCGACGGCACCGAGTTCATCGAGAAGGTCGAGCGCGACGACCACTTCGAGCGGATGCTGCGCGGTGCCGAGTCCGACACCGATCGCGCCATCATGATCCTGGTCAAGGAAGAGTATTCCGAACGGGCCGTCGCCGAGCTGCTCAGCCTGCAGTCGACCAAACGCGTCCGGACCATCAAGAAGCGCATGGAGCAAGCCGACAGAGAGTTCGAGGGAGGGCACGATGCATGACTACGAGGAAGTCGACCCGTTCAAGGAGTTCGATGGGTGCGCCGACGACATCGACGTTCCCGAGCTGAGCGAAGCCACCATCGCCGAACTCCGCCGCGACGACGGCGTCAGCGACGACCTGCTCCAGCGCATCTTCGACGACGTGCTGGGCTCAGCCGAAACGTCCACTCCGCCCGATCGGGCGGACCACGCGGGGAGCGAGGGCGCTTCGGCGCCCTCGCCCCTGCGGGGCCCTTGGGTATATAACCCCACTCAGTTGATGGTCGATCTGCGCGACCGTTGGAGCAACGAGGCCGCAGAAGCTGTCCCCGACCACGGCATTGACGCTGTGAGCTTCGATCGGGAGCAGATGACCACCATTATCGTCCAGGTAAAACACGCTCCACTGACGCGGGATGCGCTCGCGCTCGGCGCTGCGTCCGCCCTGACGGCGAGGATCGACTCAATGCCGATCGTCGATGCGGTGCGGCGCGCGCTGGAATCGCTGTACGGCAGCATCGGTGATCCGCTTCCACCACCACCTTCGTGCTCGATGGCAAACCACCGGTGGCTTCTACCAACCGCTGGTGACCGCTTTACCAAGCCGGGAGGGGAGCATTCGGAGGCGCCGTCGTGCAGTGCCTTGTCGAATCCTCCCGGCGCCCCGAACACGGCACCGACATCGGATGACGCCCCCACCTCAACCGATCTGTTCACCTACTACCCGAAGGAGATCCCGAACCCCGACGGTTCAACACCGAAGCACCTCCCCCCTCTGGGTGCTCTCGTCTGGACATATCCCGTGACCGACGTCGACGTCGTCGTGTCCCTCCAGCAGGAACCGGAACCCCGTCTACCCAAGCTCGATCCCGAATCTGAACCCGACCCAGATATGGACGATGCCTCAGTCGAAGACGTCGACCAACTCCGACGCCCGATCCGCGAACTGGCGCGAGCAGTGAACGGCTTCGCCCGCACCCACCGCGCCACCACAGGCAACACGATCTACGCTGGCGACCCGAGCGCAGGCGACGAACCCGTTGTCGTGCTGACCGGCGAACTCCGGCCGTCCTAACTCAACCTCATTGCCCACCACGGCGCCGGCGGTCAACGACCGCCGGCGCTTCTCGCTCTCACGCAAGGACGACGAAGGCCCGGAACCCATCTTGGGGTTCCGGGCCTGGCGTCTCGGCCGGGTCGGCTACTTGGCGGTGCGGGCCTTGGCCGCTCGCCCCGGCAAGCGCGACGGACAGCGGCCTGAACAAGCCGCTGAGACTACCGAGAGCCCTTTAGTAACACCGCCTCAGAGCTTTGTCCACGTCGGCTCGGCGGGCCTGGATGGGCTATGAATGGGTTGACAGTCGCAAGGTGTAACCGCAGGTCACGGGCGCCTTTCGAACCGTAGGTTCTCGGTTCGAGTCCGAGGGGGCCCACAACTCCGATTCTCTGACCAGCGGTTCTATTCTCATCGGGCAACTGGGAGCGATCTAGAAATCGCTTGCCATCCTGATTTTGTGGATGTCCTGTGGATGGGCTAGGTCCGTTGTCTATTTGGACAGTAGAGCTGAGCCACGGCGCGGGCCCGGACCTGCTAGGAGTTCACTAGGTCGAGAACGAGCTTGTCATGGGTTGAGCGTTGCCTTGAACCGCACCGCCTCCAACGCCTGCGGGGCGATCTCGATGCCGGCGGCCGGTTGGCCCGGCACGGCGAGGGAACCGGAGTGCTCCAGCTGGTGCAAGGCGCCTTCGACGGCGGCTGAAAGCTCGGGTCCGCGGGCACGGGCGATGAGGGGGACGGTTTCGACTTGCTCGGATAGGAGCCCGGGTAGGTGGGACCAGCGTTCGGCGTCAAAGAGCGCCAGGCGGCGGTGATCGAGGCCGTAGGTGCGCGTGATGCCCTGGCCGTACCAAACCCCGAAGTGCCGGCCGGTTCCGAGTCGAACGAGTTGCGTGGCCGATGCGTGTGCCCATGCGGCGAATCCGAAGTTGTCTCGCTCGCGGGTCAGCCACCGGTGTGGGCTCATCGGCTGCAGCAGCCACGATTGCCCCTCGACTTCGACATGGTGTCCTGGGCTTGCTGCAAGCGACTCCGGAGCCGCACGAGTGATGTGGAGACCGACACGCGAACCATCGATCTTCTCGGTGATCAGGAACTGATCGTTGAAGTCGACATACCTGGACTGCCACGGCACCTCTCTTGGCGCTTCGCTGCCGGCTAGGGGCTCGCGGCTTGGATCTAGCTCGAGGCTGTTCCATAGGCTCTTCACGTAGTGCCTAACGAGCATTGGGGGCGACCGGGGCCGCACTCGCGGTGCAGCAGCGGGAGGTTTTCCTTCTGGCGTTTACGTCGTCCTATGCGGCGGGGGATAAGTGCGTGTCTCAGTAAGCGAGTTTCTTGTAGCAGGCGAAGCTGCGGCCAGGGCGAGGAATGCG
The DNA here is from genome assembly GCF_019710475.1 of Glycomyces sp. TRM65418. Classification (GTDB taxonomy): domain Bacteria; phylum Actinomycetota; class Actinomycetes; order Mycobacteriales; family Micromonosporaceae; genus Glycomyces. The sequence goes on from NZ_JAJFAX010000002.1 coordinate 214,939, forward strand.
GCGACGAGGGAGCCGTGGCGCTCATACCGAAGGGTTAGTCGGCGGTAGCCCGAGCCAGGCGATGGTGTGCTCGATGGCCCAGCCGCTGCTGGATCACCCTCGCGCTACTGGCAGCCTGCACGACCGCGATCGCCCACCACCGCGCCCGCGCCGCGGGCACCCGCCTCACCTTGACCGGCCTCTCCCGCCTCTACGGCCAGATCACCCGCACCCAACATGACCGAGACTTCCGCTACCAGTGGGCCGAATGGATCTGTGATCGGAACGACCGAGCCCGCCGATCCCACTCTCGCCGCAGAGGCGACTTTCGGCCACCGGCGCACATGACCGCCGCAGCGTTAGGGTCGATGCCATGTCTCCCAACGAATGGCAACCGCCGGAGCAGTGGGTCGCGGGCCTTCCCAAGCACCTCGCTTCGGCGGGCTCCCTGTTCACCGACTCTGCCGGCCGCATTCTGCTCGTCAAGCCGAACTACCGCGATCACTGGCTGCTCGTCGGTGGTCTCCTCAATGAGGGCGAGTCGCCCGAACAAGCCTGCCGCCGCGAGGTCAAGGAGGAGATCGGCATCGACCTACCTCCCGGCCGGCTGCTCCTGGTCGACTGGACGCCACCTTCCTCGGCACGGCCCCTGCCGCTGATCGAGTTCATCTTCGAGGGCGACACCATCGAGCCCCACCAGGTCAAACTGGACACCGGCGAACTCGATGAACACCGTTTCACTCCACCTGAGCAGGCGATGTCCCTGCTGTCCAACGACGGGCAACGACGGCTGACGGACGCACTTCGAGCCCAACAGACCGGCACCACGCTCTACCGGTCCGGAGTTAGATAACGAACTTCCCCCGCCGAACTAGCGGCAGTTGTCCAGGCCGGTCTCGTTGGACAGTCCTTTTCATAATCAACGGGGAGCCCGGGCGGGGGGACGTATGTCCGCGCAGGCAGGGTCCGAATGTGAGCAGGTGCCGCAGCGGTCGTGGGCCGAGGCGGCACGACTCAGCACAGCGGCAGGATCATCACGTTGCGCAAGTCATAGACCCACTCGGATCATCTCCAGATACGTGGAGGTGTTCCGCAGACGATGGCGCAGCCGGTCTACGCCACCTCGTGCTCTCCACGGACGTGGAGGGGGTCCGTCGCGAAGCATCGGAAGGCCGCCCAACCGTCCACCGCTTGCGAGACAATTGCAGTCGGCTTGGCGGCAGGTTCACCGCGTTGCCGCAGTAGCTTTCACCACCCTGAAGTGGCGCGGTGAGTTCGGGGCTGTCTGGGTTGTCTTGCTGGCTTATGATGGGCACCTCGAGGCGGCTGGTGAGAGTGGAGGCTTGGTGTTCGGTGAGGACACGATCGCACAGCAGCTCGCGGATGCACGCGCGAAGTTGGCCGGTGCCGTCCAGTCGCCGGACGCGACCCCCGTCGAGCCGGTCACGGTCGAAGGCGCCGAAGGCTTGGCGTCGGTGACGATCGGCATCGACGGCCGTATCGACCGATTCGACGCCGACCCCCGGGTGATGCGCTTGGGCTCCGAGGTGTTGTTCGAGGAATTGAAGCGAATGATCAACGCCGCGTTGGACGAGCGTGCCCAGGCGATGAGCGTCGACGTGCCGGTACCGGACCTTGAAGCGGTCAACGAGTCGGTTGCCGAGATCCAGGACCGGTCCCTGCGACAGTTCCAGGCTATGAGCGCCTCGATCAGCGAGGTCATGACGAAGATCCACGGAGGACGGTGACATGCCCGATCTCGAACTCGACCTAGAGACCTTCCGGCAGACCGCTGACCAGCTCGACGCCGCTAAGGACGAGGTTCAGGGACTTCTCGACCAGTTCACCGGTGCCCTGGAACAATTCGCTGACGCCTTCGGCGGTGACGAAATCGGGATGCTCGTCGGCTTGGCCCACCAAGCATGCGCGGACGGACTCACCGAGTGCTTCTCGACCAACATCGAAGAGCTGGCCGATTATGCCCAGAACCTGCGGGAAATGGCCGACGACCACGAAGCCGCCGACGCCGAGATCGCGCAGGCCTTCGACGGCATCGGCGGCGAGATCGGTACCTGACCACCACTCCTACCCCCGGAAGGCGTTACCCCTATGGGCTTGCAATTGCCCTCTGAGCTGACGGGTCTGCTGAGCATGCTCGGCTACGACTGGCCCGAGTCCGACGAGGAAAAGCTGTTCAACCTCGCCGGCGAGTGGACCGGCATGGCCGACCAGATCTCCGGCCGGATCGAGTCGTTGAACGCCGCGGCGCGGACGCTGTTGGAGAACAACATCGGTGCCGAGATCGACGCGTTCGGCCAGGAGTGGGAGGACGAGGAGTCGGCGCCGCGGAACCTCGCCGACGCCGCCGACCCGGCCAACATCATCAACATCGGGTTGACGATCGTCGCCGGGGTTGTGCTGACGCTGAAGATCCAGGTGATCGTGCAGCTGGTGATCCTGGCATTCCAGATCGCTCAAGCCATCGCGACCGCAGTGGTCACTTTTGGGGCCTCGCTCGCGCAGATACCGATCTTCAAGACCATTACCGGCATCATCGTCGACCAGCTCATCGGTATGGCCATCGAGATGGTGCTCAATGGCTAGGGTCCGCCGGAATCCGCCCCGCAAAGCGAAAGCGGCCGGGAGCCGAGCCGTGTCGAGGATCCTCGACGACGTCAAGATCTTCCGCACTGGCAAGGGCGGCGGCGGCAAGGGCGGAACGGGCGGTGGCTCCGGGAGCCCCTCGGGGCCGCGGCGCAAGACCGATGCCGAGCTGCGCCGCGACGCTGAGGCCATCCACGAGACCTTCCGCAAGGGCAAAACCCCTGAAGCCGCCGACAAGTCCTACAACCGCAAAACCGTAGCGACCGCGCAAGACGCCGATGGCAATCTCTACTACTCCGTCAGCTCCCGCGGCACCTCACCCGAATCACGCGAGCTTGCCGAACGACTCGGCTACCAAAGGGTCGACGGTCCTAGCTTCGTGAAAGACAACCCGAAACAGACCCACGCTGAGCACATTCTCGCCAATGCGACCGAGCAGGGGCATCTGAAGCCGCCGATCCGCATGGCGCCCTCTAGAAAGCCTTGCGACAGCTACAACAACCCCAGTAACCAAGGATGCGGAGAACGCGCAGAAAATAACCCCGATACCGACCTGGTAGGGTGGCCGTGAGCTTGATGAGGAGGACAGGAATTGTATCTTTGGGACTATGAAATGCGCCCGTACAAAGAAACGATTGACGGCCTCAGTGCGCTTCCCCGACTGAAGATCGCCGTCAATGCATTGTCCTGGACGATGCGGACCATGACTCCACCGATCGCCGACGAGTCGGTCGTCGCCTTCGTCGCCGATGTGCTGGAGCACCTGCAGCAGCAGATCCGACAGGGCAACGCCAGCCCGGACTTCATCACCGAGCTCGACGAGCGGCATGAAGCGCTCCTAGACGAGGAGATCGCTGAAGCCGGCGTCGACCCGATCCTCTCCGCGGTCACCGGCTGCTTCGGCTACGGCGAGCCCGAACTGCGCACCCAAGCGGTGTACGACACGCTCTCCTCCTGCTATGAAGCCCAGTTGCAGCGCATCGCACCCGACATGGCGGGTATCGAGTTCGAACGCGAAAGCGCCCGCTGCCTCGAAGTCATCGACTTCCAAAAGACGCTGATTGACCAAGGCGGCGACCTCGACGAATAGCCAGCATGTTACGCCGCGGTAGCGATAAGGCAGGGTTCTTACAAGATCGGGGAACCCTCATACGGTGTAAGCGGCTCCCGCCTCCGCCCACGAACCACCTTCCGCTGGCGTCTTCGCGTTGCCTGCGCGCGGCGGCCATGGAGTTGATCTGGGCGTTGGTCGAGCGTTGCCCGCAGGTGGTCCTGGAGGCGTACTTCCTGCCGCGCCACCCCGATACTCCGCCCCGCATCGATGCACTGGGCGCCAGGGGACCGGTTTGGACCGTGCACCGAGTGCCGGTCGAGCAGCAGATGGATCTTCTGGTCGACGTGGGCGATGAGCTTGATGAAGAACGCTATGCAGGTGGCGGCATCGAAGCGGCCTACGACGAGCGCGAAGGCTGCGGACAGCCGCGCCGTACGCGCCGACCTCTTCCGCCGACTGCTTGCAATGAACTTCAAGTGCAACAGCCAGTATTAAGGGGCCTTGAAGCGCCAAGATCTGAGAGTTTCACTAATTTCCCGCATGCCTCCCGGGAATGTGTTAGAACAACAGTCTCGAGCCGATTCAGAGGCCATGCTGTTTTCCGGAGTTTCGGTCCGGCTTTCACCTGCGGTACCGCAGGTGCCGCAGCGTCTTGCAGGGGCGATCCAAATGCGTGCACTACTGCTCAGCAGACGGCGCCGCCTCGGCGCAGTTGTCGCAGCCTTGCTGACAGCCACTGCCCTCAGCTGTACCTCCAGCGGGAGCGACGACGAAGGGACACCGGAGGAGGGAGGTGCAGCTTCGGGCACGAGCCCGGAGGATCCGTATCCGCCTGGCTCCGAAGTTGAAGTAGCGGATTGGAGCGTGAAGCTCAGTGACCTCCGGTTCGGCGTGAGCGAAGAAATCCTCCAGTCCGACCCATATGGTATTGCTCCCTCACCGGACAACCAGTTCGCGACGTTCACCATCGAAGGTACCTACAACGGGTCCACGTCCAGCGCGCTTTGGCTCGACTTCACCTTCGGCATGTGGGCTGACGGTGCGTTCTATCTCCCGTGCCCCGCTTCGACCCCGCAGGACATCTACTTCACCCCGGAAGTTTCAGGCGGCAACGCGGTCTCGGGCACGGTCTGCACCGAAATCCCCACCGACGTCGAGAACGTCGTTGCCTACCTTGAACAAGTCAACGGCAAGCAGACCCGCACGTTCATCGCGGTTGACGCCAACGCGCCCGAAGAGATACCGACTAACGGCACGCGCTCGAAGGCGCCGCTTCCTGCCGGATCGGCGGCTCAGGTCGGCGACTGGATGATCACACCCTCACAACTTCAGTTTGACGCGGTGCAGAAGGGAGACGGCAGCTTGTATGGGGTTATCACTCCCGGCCGACAGATCGTTTCGTACAACGTCAGTGGGACCTACTCCGGGCCCGGCATCGGTTCGTTGTCACTAGAGGTGGAGGTCGGCATCTGGGTCGACGGGGCGTTCTACCCGGAAGGCTGCGAAGCGACGTTCCCGGACTACTGGGCAGATGCTCCTGACGTGGAAGCTGGCGGTACCGCATCGGGGACGGCTTGCGCTGAAATCCCTGAGGATCTCGCTGACACCTCCGACCTGCTGTTTTATGTGGGACCTGCTGATGGTTTCGGTAGTTCGGTCTACTTCATCGAAGTCGATTAAGAAGGTGCCTCAGTTGGCGAGTTTCTTGTAGCAGGTGATAGCTGCCGTGAGGGCTAGAAATGCGTCGAAGAGGTGTCCGTGGCCGGGTATAGGCAGGATTGTGTTATATCTGGTTTGTGAGGCCAGGCCCGTCTGGGCCGCATCGCAAGTCCAGGCCCGGGGATGCCAGGTCGGGACCCCTCCCGGGACGGTCCAGGTATACCTGTGGCATGGCGGTTTTGGGATTGCGGTCCGCGCGCGGACTGATCAAACAAGGGCAGCGGCGAGCGGCCAAGGGCGACATAGCGGGAGCGACCGAGGCCTTCCAGCGGGCCATGACCGCCCGGCAGATTCGCGGCATCGACAACCTCTTTGCGGCGCTGCACCTCTGGATCTTGCGCTCCGAGGCTGAAGACCAGTCGGGCGCACACTCGGCTTTCATGCGTGCCGCCGAGCTTCACGGCAAAAGTCATGAATGGAGAACCCAGGGCAAGCCGTCCGGAAACAAGAGTTTGGCGCTGGGCACGGGCATTGCCGCCTACTGGACCGAGTTCAACCAGCCCGCGCGAACGGCACTCCACCGTTGCATCGAGATCGGCGACCAGGAACAAGCCTCCCACGCTCTCCTGGCTCTCGCCGGATTGGAACTGCAGACCATGGAGGAGATGCACGGCATGATCGACACGCGCGATTCCGTCTTCGCCTCATTGCGCCGTGTGGTCGGCTTGGGCCATCCCGAATGCGCCCCGGTCGCTGCCGAATGGCTCCGCGAGCGCTGATCACCGCCATGTGCACAGCCAGCCAGCGAGAAGGACGAGAGTCGTTGATGGCGGATTCTCGTGGGAGAGACGGGTTGGGGTGCAGTGAGAGCGCAGGCACGGCTTGGGTGATCATTCGGGTGCTGAATCCGTTTGAGCGCCAAGGAGAGCCGTGCCTGCTCCGCTATCTTCTGCCATCGCCGTTGCCTTCGTGAAGCTGAGCGAGATCAATCTCGACGAGGTCTCTGACCTTCGCCGCTATCTCTCCTGGGTGCCCGACCCGCGTGGGCGGTGCGGCCGCTGGTACTCCCTGTCGAGCCTGCTCGCACGGTGCGCGGCAGCGGTCGTGGCCGGAGCGGTCACGGTCGAGGCGGTCTGTGAATGGGCTGCCGACACCCCGACCGAGGTCCTGGCCGCACTCGGCATCCGCCGACACCCGCTGGGCCTCAGAAGATCACCCTCGCGCCGGTGCCTGACCTTGCTCCTGGCCCGGATCGACGGCGACGCCCTGGACCGGGCCGTCTGCGCCTGGCTCGCCGCTCGCCGCATCACTGCGGCCTGCAAGAAGCCGGCGGGTCTGCGGACGGTCGCGGTCGACGGCAAGACCCTCCGCGGCTCCAAGAGCACCGAGGGGAAACGCGTCCACCTGCTCTCGGCGGTCGACCATGCCGCGGCGGTCTGCCTGGCCTAACGCGATGTCGGGTCGAAGACGAATGAGACCGGCGAGTTCATCCCGCTCCTGGCCTGGATGCACCTCCAGGACACGGTCGTGACCTTCGATGCGCTGCACACGGTCATGGCCCAAGCCTCGTGGCTGGTCGAGACGAAGCGCGCCGACTACATCGCGATCGTGAAGGCGAATCAGAAGCACCTCTACCGCCCGTTGCACAGCCTGCCCTGAGCCGAGGTCAAGCGCGGGGCCTTCACGGCCGGGACCGGGCACGGCCGGACCGAGTCGCGCTCTATCAAGGCATGCGGCATCGACCTGGCCGCCGGAGGCCTGCCCTTCCCCGGCGCGGTCACCGCCATCAGGCTCCACCGCCGCAGGCAGGTCAAAGGAAAGAAGCAGTCCCGCGAGACCGTCTACGCAGTCACCACACTCGAAGCCCACCGGGCTTCACCGGCCGACATCGCCGCGCTCGTCCGCCGGCATTGGGTGATCGAGAACCGCCACCATCTGGTCAGAGACACCACGTTCCGCGAAGACGCCTCCCGGCTCAGAACCGGCAGCGCGCCCCGCGCCATGGCCGCGTTCCGCAACCTCGCCATCGGCGCGCTCCGCCTGTCCGGAGTCGACAACCTCGCCAAAGCCACCCGACACAACGCCCGGAACCCTTACAGGCCACTGCCATTCATCGGAATCACACCATAACCAGCACTCGCCCACGCCCTGGGCGGGTGCCGCCGGTAAGGATCACCGCTAGCGGCAGGCCGTTCGCGTCGGTGGCCAGGTGGTGTTTGGAGCCGGTGCGGTCACGGTCTACCGGGCTCCGACCGGTTTTGGGCCGCCTCCGAGCGCGAGCAGGTGCGCCGCGTCCACCACCGCCCGGTCCAGATCGAGATCGCCGAACTCGTTGAGCTCATCGAGCAGCACCCGATGGAGGGGCTTCCCACACGCCGGCCTCCTGCCAGTCGCGCAGCCGTCGCCAGCACGTCATCCCGCACTCGAAGCCGAGCTCTTGGGGCAGCCACTGCCACTGGATGCCGGTGTAGAGCACGAACAGGATGCCGCACAACGCTTTCCGGTCATCGAGCGGCTTCCTGCCCGGGGTGCCCGGCTTCCGCTCGCGCTTGGGGATGAGCGGCTCGATCCTGGCCCACAGGGCGTCATCGAAAATGCACGGCCCACGGCTTCGACGCTGCTGCGGGCCACGCTTCCCACGTTTCACACCAGCAGAAACGAACCACAAACGAAATAGTTACGACCTTTAAATCCTATCGCTGCGTGATTCGACACATTTTGAGGTCAGCTGCCCCACCACATTGCCCTGTAACTCAGCTCGGCCTTCTTCATTACCACACGTATCGTCAGATGTGTATCGATATTGCTGTTAGGGGAGAGTAGTCGGTCTGGCCGCACTGTGTAAGTCGTAATACGATTGTCGTTGTCCAGCAAGCACAGCAGTGGATCGGGCCCATAGGGGGAATTCCAATTGTCGGGGAGTTCCCCCTTCTTTTGAGGGCGTTGAAGGGCATCGAACAGGGTTTTGATCCTGTTGTCCACGTCCCCCCGGTCCGGTGTGTATGACCGGCCTGTGTAAGGCAAAAGCATCGTGATGTCCAACTCTGCCAAGGTGCCTGTGTTTGGGTGGACCAATCCCGCGAAGGGATTCCCATCCACGTACCTGACCAAAGTTTCGTCTCCTGAGGTGATGGATCCGTCAACGTACTGGGTACGGTCGACCATCCAAGGATGAATCTCGAGGAGACGCTTGAGTTGGGGGTGGAAGTGCTCGCGAACGCGTTGCTTGATGGCACGCTTGTCCGGTCTGCTGTTTCCAGTCGGTTCAAGGGGACCGCTGTAGGTCAGGGTAAACTCCATCGACTCACCGTAGCGGGCGGCATCTTGGAGTAAGTGGCGTGTAGCTTCCTCTCTGCACCGCCTGCTCAGGTACGTGGCGGATACGGACCATGTTGGGCCGTTGAGTGGCGAGCGGGAGGTACTAGCAGTCGGTCATCGCTGGATCAGTCCGTCATCAACCCTGCTGCCACCGTCTCAAGCTGGTCGCACCGGTCTACGAAGGGCACGGCAATCCACCATACTCACTTGCATGGCCCTGAAACACAGTTGCAGACCCTGTCGGACATCGATGAAGCACTCATGTGGTACCCGCAGCGCCAAGCGGGAGCAACGAGCTGCACCAACTGGCAACCAGTTCTTAATGAGAGCGTCTACGTTTCGCCGGTGTAGGAGGTGAGGAGGGCCTGTTGGCAGTCGAGGATGTCGCGCATCCGCTCGCTGCGTTCTTCGAAGGCGCGGGTGACGATCGGGTCGGGGCAGATGCGGACGAGTTCGAACTCGTAGCACTGGCTGAGGACTTCGAGGGTGCGGCCGGGGGTGAGGGCGGTGTCGAGTTCGTCGAAGCACAACCCGAGCGCGAGCACGATCCCCATCGTCCCCGGTGCTTCGGCTCGGTTCTGCTGGTCCGTCAGTTCAGAGAGCACTTCGGGGGTCGCTTCGGCGAGAGCCCGGCCCTGTTGGAGGGCTGCGCGGAGGGCGGCGAGGGTGCGGTCGACATAGGCGCTGAGACCGGGGTCTTCGATGGGACGCTCGGTGGTGGCCATGGACCAGCCGAGGACGTCGACGGCGATAAAGAACGGCTCCTACGCACTCAGAGTGAGCGTGAGCCTTGAGGCCCCGCCGTCCACCTCTCTGCTCACGTTCACCAGGTCAAGCTCGCGCGGGGAAGCGAATAAATTGCCGGCTCTCAACTGAGTTCATTGTGCTGCAGTGGATCTGTGTCCAGCCTTGAAGATCTTCCTGCAATCGCAAGTGAGGCAAGGGTGTTCGTTATCGAATTGTGATGTCTTTTAGTGTCGGGTGGTGCTCGAGATCGGTCGTCTCAGGCGGGGGACTCGATAGATGGCGCCCCTGAACTGGCGGTGCGTGCCGATTGGCGGTAGTCGGTTGCGACCTCGGCTGAGTGGCTTCGTAGGATTTCCGCTGGATCAGGCGCGGATTTTGTCCCTTTTGGTGTCGTCGCTGCGCGTGGCTTGGGCTTGACAGGCCGAAGCGGCAACCGATAACTTTCCGAATCGTTGCGGTCGGTGCGCGGCTGCTTGCCCATCTCATAACTGGAAAGCAGTGCCCCTCGTGAAGCCCCTCCCCCCTACGGTGCCCTCATGTCTCATATGGAAAACCCTCGCTCTGCTCCCTGTTCCGTCGATGCCGCGGGTGCGTGATCTGGTCGGTGCCCGTTCGCTGACGACGCTGGCCCTGGGCGCGCTCGTCGGAGCGGGGTTGGCGGTCCCGGCTGCGGCACAGGATCCCGCGTCGATGGAGTGCACGATCGACACCGGTGAGGTCGCCGAGCTCGAGGGCGAACTCGATGCATTGGGTCAGGCCGCAGCATGCGGTCGCCCGGTCGAGGTCGTCGATCAGCGCAATGAGTTCGGCACCGTGGTGGCGATGCCTTCAGGTGAACTCAAGGCTGAGATAGGTGTGGAGCCGATCCAGGCGCAGGATGAGTCAGGCCAGTGGGCGCCGATCGACACCACGCTCGAGGTCGCAGCCGACGGGTCGGTCCGGCCGGTGAACATCACTGAGGACGTGTCCTTCTCGGCGGGCGGCATCGCACCCTTGGCGGCTGTGGATTACGGCGCGGAGGGCGGCTTCACGCTCTCGTGGCCGGGCGAACTGCCCGAGCCGGCCCTTGATGGGCCGCAGGCGATCTACGACGAGGTCCTAGCTGGGGTCGACCTGGTGGTCGAGGCGACCGCGCAGGGCTTCAGGTATGACCTGGTCGTAGCCGACGCCGAGGCCGCTCAGCACCCCGACCTCGAAGCGATCGCCTTCGCGGTCGAGGCCTCGGGCGTTGCGGTAGTGGAGAGCGCGACCGGCTCGGTCGAGGTCGAGGTCGCCGGCCAGGCCGAGATGGCCTCGGGCGAGGCGCTCATGTGGGAGGCGCCCTCGTCCCATGATGGGAGCGAGACCGTCCCAGATTTGACGGCGATTACTGACACCCCCAAGGATTCGGACCAGGAAATCGCGCCGGTCGAGGTGACCCTTGAGTCCGACGACGTAGTGCTGCGTCCGGATCTGGAGCTGTTGCGCGGCGAGGACACCCGCTACCCAGTGGTCATCGACCCGCAGTGGAACGGCGGGATCCAGGACAACCTGTGGGGCCTGGTGAACACCAAATTCCCCAACTCGGCCTTTTACCGCGGCAAGAACTCCTCGGGTTCGTACTTCATGAACAACACCGGCACCCTCGGCAATGCCGGGGCCGGTCAGACCTGCGACTCCTGGAACAACCTGGACTGCTACTCCAGCACCTACGACATGCGGTCGATGTTCCGGATGGACACCGACACCATCACCCAGAACGACTACAAGATCCCCAACAAGGGCCTCTTCAAAATCATCCAGAATCATTCGGCGTCGTGCTCGAACGGTACGGCGAGGATCTACCGCACCGGCGGCTACAACGCCAACGACACCTGGAACACCCAGCCGGCGTGGCACGAGTCGGTGTCGATCTCCTCGGCGAACAACGGTGCGACGTGCGACGGCTCGGCATACGTGTCGTTCAACGTCACCTCGATGGTCAAGACGGCCGACGACAACGGCTGGGCGAACCTCACCCTCGGCCTGCGCGCCCCTGACGAATCACCCTCACCGGAACTGCTGCAATGGAACCGATTCGACTCCTTTTCAGCGGTCTTGGAGATCTACTACGACGTGATGCCCTACGCGGTGTCGAACCGGAAGCTCAACGGCGTCTTCTGCACGACCTCGGTGGAGAACGCGCCGTGGACGAACAGCCGCACTCCAAGAATGAGCGCACTGTACCGGTCGCAGGACACCTCGCTCCTGTACCAGGCGCGGCTGCGCTCCTCGACACCGGTCGACGCGATCGTCTACGACTACACCACCTCTGAGCCGCTGACCTCCAACAAGGAGTACTCGAACACGCTGCCGTCGAGATACGCGCTTGGGGACGGGCTGTACTACTGGCTGGCCCGAAGTTTCTCCAGCACTAACACCGGCCTGGCCTCGGCCTGGTCGCCGCCATGCCGATTCAAAGTCGACGGAACGAAACCCTCGACACCGACCGTCACCCCTGGAAGTGAAGGCCCGTACCAGGCCGACGGCACGCTGAGTCTGACATTGGCATCGGAGGATCCGGTCGTGAACGGCATCGCCTCCGGGATCGATCATTTCGAATACTCCTGGCAGTCCAATAGTTTCGACAAGCACGTGGATTCGACCGGGACTGCCACGATCAGCAGGACACTGTCGGCCGGCAGGCACGTGCTGTATGTCCGCGCAGTCGACAAGGCCGGGAACGAGTCCGATCAACGGGCCTACACCTTCTTCGTAGGCCGGGACATCCTTGCGACGCCGATGGCGACGTGGCGGTTCGAAGGCGACACGCTGGATGACACCGGCCACGGCCACAACCTTGAGCTCGCCGATGGCGCATCGATCGCCTACACCGCCGACCGTGACGGCCGCACGGACGCGGCCCTGGCCTTGGACGGTTCGACCTGCCTGTCCGTACAGGATCCGATCATGCGCACCGATGCGGCCTATTCACTGTCGGCATGGGTGCGCATGGACGCGGTCGACGAGGCCACCGAGCGACCCATCGCCCAACTGAACGATTCGCACTCGGCCTTCCAAGTCTGGTACTCGGCGACCGCCGACCTCTGGTACTTCTCAGTGCTCGACCAGAACAAGAACTGGAACAGCATCGGCGCGGCCCCGACTGTCGCCCTAGGAGCGTGGGAGCACATCGGGGCGGTCTATGACCCGGACAAGAGCGTGATCCGCCTCTACCTCGGCGGTTTCCTGGTCGGAGAGAAGAGCATCAACTTCACCCCTTGGAACGCCGACAAGGTCTTCAGCCTCGGATGCCTGATGACCGCCGGTACGCCGGTTCATCACGTCTCAGGCGCGATCGACCAGGTCGGCCTCTGGCAGGGCGTGCTGAGCCAAGCCGACATCCAGGCCGCGATGACCGACCTACCCACCGCGAGCGTCCAAGCGCAGTGGACCTTCCGCAATGACGGCACCGACGACTCCGGGCACGGCCGTGACCTGAACACCGACGGCCTGCCGGTCGGCACCGACCCCTACCACCGGCCTTCCGGCGCAATCGAGCTCGACGGCACTACCTGCCTCGAATACCCCGAACCGGTCGTCGATACCACCCAGTCGTTCACCGTTGCGGCCTGGGCGAAGCTCGACTCGACCAGCGCGAACGCGACGGTGGTGGCCACTTCGGGTCAGAACACGTCTGCGGTGCGGCTGCGATATGTTGAGTCGATCGGGAAGTGGGCCTTCGTCTTCACCGACCAGGACAGCGCCACAGCAGCCTGGCCACAAGTGCAGTCAACGGAGATCGTCGAGGCCGACCGCTGGTACCACCTGGTAGGCGTCTTCGACGCCCCAACCAAAGAGCTGAAGCTCTACGTCGATGGCGTTTTGCAGGGCACACGCACCAACGTCACCTCAGTCTGGAATGCGACCGGTCCGACCATTCTCGGCTGCGCCGGACATGAATCCGGACCGGCCCGCTGGGACCGATTGGACGGTTCGCTTCACGGCGTTAGCCTGTGGCGCGGTGCCGTCGATACCTCTGCGATTGCCGGCATGATGGGCAATCCGCCGGTCGAGACCGCCGCGCGGTGGGACTTCAACAACTTCCCAGAAGACCTCACCGTCACGCCCACGCCGGGAGCAGATCTCACCGGCAACGGCAACGACCTCACCGTCACCGGCAGCGAATCGTACGACTTCGGCTACAACAACGCACTGGACAACGCGCTGCTGGTCGATGGCACCAACCATGTACGAACCATCGGTCCTGTGATCGCGACCGACGAGTCGTTCACGATCGCGACCTGGATGAGGGCCGACGACCTCACCCGCGATGGCGTGGCAGTGAGTATTCCCGGCGCCGACCGCAGCACCATCGTCGTCAAGTACTCCACCGCGAAGGCCCACTGGGAGTTCGCCGCCCCGCCCGCAGCCGGGGGCACCTGGCACACCGCAGGCGCCGCGGCCACACCGTCAGATACCCATGTCGGGTACATCTTCCTCGTCGGCGTGTACGACCTGCCCTCCAACGAACTGCGGCTGTACATCGACGGTGCCCTCATTGCGACCGCCACCGACGTCGTCATGCCCTCCTCGACCGGCTCGGTCGTGATCGGGGCCGAAGGCAACGCCGACGGCACCATCAGGGACGGGCTGATCGGTGCGGTCGACGACACCATCATCTGGCAAGGCGCCCTCGACTGCGCGACCATCGCCAGCATCTACGACCCCGAACTGCCTGCGCAGGTGTGCGGATCGTGACCCGACGCTTCCCCATCGCCCTCGACTCGAACCCCCTTGGGAGCCTCCACGTGCACACCCTCCCGCGGCGGCCCCGCCTCCGCTCCTTGCTTGCCATGACCGCTGCCGCAGTGGTGACCATGGCCGGGTTGACCACCGGACCTGCGTGGGCCGCTGATTTCCAGCGTGGAGCGCAGACGTTCGCCTCGAGCCCCGTCTCGGCCGTGGGTGCGGCCGAGTCCGCATTCGATGACAACGCCGCCGACTGGTCGGGCGCTCCCGCCGAAACGGGGGAAGGCGCAGGGCAGTGGACGGCGACGGATCTGTCATCGGCAGGGTCGTGGTCGCAGGGCGGCTCGTCCGGGGCGTACTCGTACTCCTACTCGATGCGTGTGCCTCCGGCTGCCGGTCCGACTCCCGCCTTGGCGTTGTCGTATTCCTCGGCTGCGCACGATGGTTTGACATCCGGCACGAACAACCAGGCGTCGTGGTTCGGGGATGGATGGGGGTACTCACCCGGGTTCATCGAACGGACCTATACCGGCTGTGCCTCCGAAGCCGAACAGGACGGCAACAACGGCACCGACCAGACCGGGGACCTGTGCTGGGACGGAAGCTCGCCCTCCGTCACCATGGCCTTGGGGGGCATCAACACCGCGCTGGTTCTGGACGATGACTCCGGGGTCTGGCACGCCGCGGGCGATGCGAACTGGCGGATTGAGAAGCTCGGATCGCCGGCTTCGGCTTCCGCGCCGACTTCGGAGCGGTGGAAGGTCACCGGGACCGACGGTACGCAGTACTACTTCGCCGCCGAACCGGCCACGACCGGCTCTCGGTGGACGGTTCCGGTGTTCGGCAACCACTCCGGTGAGGCCTGCTACAAATCGGGTGACTTCGCGGGTTCTCGTTGCACTCAGGCCTATCGGTGGATGCTTGACAAGGTGGTCGACCTCAACGGGAACATGACCCGTTACCTCTACGGCACCGAGACCGGCTATTATTCCCCAGCGGCTGACAGCGCGAAGGACGCGGTCGCGTTCACCCGTTCGGGCTGGCTCAAGCGCATCGAGTACGGCTTGCGGTCGGACGATCCTGCAGTGCCGGCGACCGGCCGAGTCCAACTTGTCGCCGGAGACCGGTGCCTGTCGGACTGCTACGACACCGCAGGAGACCCGAAGACCAACAAGTGGCCCGACACGCCATGGGACTTGAACTGCGAAGCCGGGACCGGTTGTGAGCAGTACGCGCCGGTGTTCTTCTCCACTAAGCGGCTCGCCGAGGTCAAGACCGAAGTCCGAATCGCTGCGACAGGTCTGTTCGACACTGTCGACACCTGGAAGCTGACCCATGAGTTCAAAGACTACGGGGACAAATCCCAGGTAGTGATGTGGCTGGCTGCGATCCGGCACACCGGGCACGTGGGCGACGGCATGCAATCCACGCCCGCGATCGAATTCGGCGGCACGTTCATGCCCAACCGGGTCGAGGACGGCTCGGCCGACCCGATGATCCAACGGCCCCGCTTGACCTCCATCAAGAACGAGACCGGTGGTGTCACCACGGTCAACTACTCCGCACCCGACTGCGGCGTCGGCGATCTGCCGACCGTCGGTGAGTCGAACACTCAGCGGTGCTACCCCGCCAAATGGATCCCTGAAGGCACTTACAACGCTGTTGACGCCTACTTCCACAAATACGTGGTCACCTCGGTTGCCGAGACCGACACCACTGCCGGTGCCGACACGGTCTGGACCTTCTACGAGTACTCCACAGTCGGAGGCGGCACCAACGTCCTCTGGGCCTGGAACGACTCCGAATTCACTCCTGAAGATCTTCGGACCTACAACCAATGGCGCGGTTACACGCAGGTGGCGACCCTCGTCGGTGACCCGGCCGATCCCGGCCCGCAACTGCGGACCGCTTCCCGCTACTACCGGGGCATGGACGGCGAACCACTCCCTGACGGCACCGAACGCGACATCATGCTCACCAGCACCCAGGGCGATACCGTCGCCGACCATGAGGCGCTCGCCGGACAGGTCTGGGAGCAGATCACCTACGACAACACCACTGTCATCGGCTCCACCATCACCCGATACTGGACGAAGAACACCGCCGCCCGCGCCTACGATGGTGGTGAGCTCAAAGCTTGGATGACCGGCCCCAGCCAAACCCTGGCGCGCGCCAAACTCTCCGACACCTCGTGGCAGACCGTCCGCGCCGACACCACCTACGACGCCCGCGGCCGTGTGGCGACCCTCAGCAACCACGGTGACGTCAGCAGGTCCGGTGACGAGATGTGCACCACGACCGAATACATCGACAACACCGAAAAATGGATCCTCAAGGCCCCCTCGCGGATCGAGACCGTCGCCGTTGTTTGCGGTAAACCGGTGTCCAGACCCGACCAGGTCTTGAGCGACGTCCGCGCTTACTACGACGGGCATGATTTCGGCGCGGTGCCTACGTACGCCCGGATGACGAAGTCCGAGACCATCGACGGCTGGGACGCAGGACCGAAGTATGCGACCCTTGCCGAATCCACCTACGACGCGCTAGGCCGGGAGATCACCACGACCGACGCGCTCGGTGCGGTCACCACGACCGCCTACACCCCGACGGGCGCCGGTCCGGTCACCGCGGTGTCGACGACGAACCCGCTCGGCCACATCGAGACCATTACCATCGCCCCTGCCTGGGGGTCGACCACCTCAGCTACTAGCGCGGCGGGCCGTAAGACCACGCTCACCTATGACGAGCTCGGTCGCGCGACGGCCGTCTGGTACCCCGGTCAGGACGCGCCGACCGAGGTCCCGAACCTGAAGTTCTCGTACACCGTTTCCGATACGGCCCCCAGCACCACGACCACCGAGACGATGATCTGGAATCAGTCCTATCTGACCGAGATCAAGATCTTCGACGCGCTCATGCGGCCACGCCAGACTCAGGCCGAGACCTACGGCGGGCGCTTGATCAACCAGAGCGAGTACAACTCCTACGGTCAGCTTGTCTACTCCTCCGGCGCGAATTTCAACAACGAGTCAGGGCCCACCGGTGACCTCGTGCGGATCTCCCGCTCCAACGACGTCGCCCGCACCGAGTACGTCTACGACACGGTCGGGCGGGTCACCGCCGAGCTCTTCGTCGTCAAAGACGAGGAACAGTGGCGCACCACCACCGCCTACGGCGGCAACGACGACTATTGGCAGACGACCGTCACACCGCCCGAAGGGACGTCAGCCTCCGGCACGCTCACCGACGCCCGCGGCCTCGTAGTCCAGGCGCTCCAGTACCACGGCAACACACCCACTGGCGAGCCAGACCGGACACGCTACACCTACACGCCTGCAGGATTGCTGGAAACCGCGACCGACCCGGCCGGACACCAGTGGACCTTCGGATACGACCTGCGCGGCCGCCAAATCACCGCGAACGACCCCGACACCGGGACCACCAGCGTCACCTACGACGACGCTGGACAGCTGCTCTCGACCACCGCCAACGCCGGGACTAGCGCCGAGTCCACACTGTCATACGAGTACGATGCGCTTGGCCGCCAGACCGCGAAATGGGAAGGCGCAGTAGACAGCGGTAAGCGTCTATCAGAGTGGACGTACGACACTGCCTCCGCGTACGGTAAAGGCGCGCTGCACAAGTCGATCAACTACGTCGACAACCAGGCCTGGACCACCGAGTACCGCCGCTATGACATCAGCGGACAACCCACTCAGGTCCTGACCACGTTGCCTTCCGCCGCAGGCAGCCTCGCCGGCTCCTACTACGAGGCGTTCACCTACCACCCCGACGGCAGCATGAAGACCTCCGTTGCCAACGCCACCGCCGGACTCACCTCCGAGACCATGACCTACGGCTACGACTCCATGGGGCAGCCCTCGCGGGTGACAGGCAACAGCTCTACCTTCGGCGCGACCCAGATCTACGTTGACGAGGCTCTCTACTCCCCATACGGGCAACTGCTGCAGCTGCGCCTGGGCGATCCCGCCGACGTCGGAGGCACCTCTGGGCAGACCTGGCAGACCTGGATCTACGAGGAAGAGACCGGCCGCCTCGCTGAGTTCTATTTCGACAAGGTCACCGCCGGAGAGTTCGACGGCACCAACTACGGCATCGCCGCCCTCTCGTACGAATACGACCAGGCCGGGAAGATCACCTCGATCACCGACCAGCCCGTCCACACCTCCGACGCCCTCCAGCCTGAAACCCAGTGCTTCCAATATGACTACCTGAACCGTCTCACCGAAGCATGGGCACAATCAGGGGCGGACGCCTGCGCCGCCATCCCAACTGAAGAAGCTGTCGGGGGGCCCGGTGCGTATTGGTCCTCGTACGAATACGACCTCACAGGCAACCGCACCGCCGAAACCCGGTGGACTGTCGCGGGACGCTTCACCGACACCTACACCTACGAGACCGACAGCCACGCCCTCACCTCGATAGCCACCACCGAGAACGGGCCAGAACGAACCAATTACACCTATAACGAAACCGGATACGCGACCTCGATATCCCGCGCAGGCGACCTCTCGATCTTGAAGTGGAACAGCTCTGGCCGCCTGGAGACCGTCACCAATGGCGAGAACACCACTCGGTTCTACGACGACGCCGAGGGCAACCGGCTCGTCCGCAAGGATCCTGACGGCAGCATCACCGCCTGGGTTGCCGGCTACGAACTCCACTACAACGCCGCCGCCAACACCAAACAAGCCATCCGTTACTACACCCACGCTGGCACCGTCATCGCCCAACGAACCGGTCTTGGCGCCATCCTCTTCGTCGCTAGCGACCACCACGGCACCGGCCAATGGATCGTCAACGGCAACACCCTCACCGCCACCGTTCGGCGCCATGACCCCTTCGGCAACACCAGAGGCCTTACCCAAGGAACCTGGCCCGACGACCGCGGCTTCGTCGGCGGTATCGACAACACCACTGTCGGCCTGACCACCCTCGGCGCTCGAGAGTACGACCCCACCACAGGCAGGTTCGTCTCCGTCGACCCCATCGCCGACTACACCAACCCCCAACAGCTCAACGGCTACGCCTACGCCAACAACGACCCCATCAACATGATCGACGCCACCGGCCTGTGCATGACAGGGCCCGGCGACACGTACTACTACCCGGGCGAATGCACTAGCAGCGGCGGTGGCGGCAGCGAACCGAGCGGAGGTCCCTCCAGCGACCCCGTCGCCAGTGCGACCAGCGGCGGCGGGACGGTCTACGGCGAACAGTACTCATCCGACGAAGGCGGCTGCGTCTACGTCATGCAAGGCGCCGTCGGCGTCCCCTGCGACATGTGGGAAGGCGACCTCCAAGACCTTGTCGACGAAGTCGAGGAATATTTGTACGATGTCGGCGATGTCGTCGACCCCGTTACCGGCATGTACGACCCGGTAACGCTCTCGAGAGCGGTAACCGACCTCTGCTTCGGCGGCGACTACTACGCAAGTGTCGTGGACAACTGTCAGATGGACTACCTCGAGGTCCTCGACGACCAGCGGATGGCCATTGACCAAGCATGGACGGCCGAAGCTGCCGAACGGAACAATTTGGTGGGGGCACTCATCGCCGACCTCTCCGGCGGTCCTCTTCAAGCAGGAAGCGCAGGCTTCACTGCACCATGGATGACCGGCAGCATCGGCCTCCAGTCGTTCTTCCGCAACAAGAACTTCCTTAAAAGTTGCAAATCCTTCGAAGCCGGAACACTCGTGGTCATGCCCGACGGCAGCACCAAGCCCATCGAGCAAATCATGACAGGGGAATCAGTCCTCGCTGCAGACCCCACCACCGGAGATATCGGTGCCGCAACGGTATCGGCCACGCATACCACGCTCGAACAACCCCGCAGCCTTGTTACCATCGGTATCGACACAAATCATGACGGCGAGCCCGACGCCGACATTACTGCCACGGCAGGCCACGCCTTCTGGGCTGCTGAGCGAGAGGCTCGTCATGGAATTAGCGCCCTGCCAGGATGGATCACTGCTGAGAATCTGACGGAAGGAGCCTGGCTCCAGGCTGCGGCTAATAGCCAAGTTCAGGTGGTTTCCACCCAGCAAGACATTGAAGTAACGACTACATACAACCTGAGCGTCGCGAATGCACATACGTACTTCGTCGCTGCCGGTGATGTTGATATCCTGACCCACAACTGCGGCGGCAGTGGTTCGGGGCACTCAGCATCCTGTACCTGTACCCCAGCGGGGAGCCTCCCCTCAATTCTTAGAGGTACGAATCCGCGATCGACAAATAATGGAAAGGGCACGACCTATGACATCAATCCTTCGGCCTATGGATTCGACTCCAGGGTTGTTTCCATGAGGGTTATGTCCAGCACTAGCCGTTATCCGAATGGCTACGTTGTCTTCATGAATAAATCCGGTCAGACTGTTAATCCTCTCACCGGGAGGACGACTACAGGCAAGGCTGACCCATGGGGGCACATTCCCCTGTACCCGGGAGGCTGATCTCCTTGACACCTGAATCACTGATGAACTCATTCGCGGGAGAGCCACAGGCTCGAGATGAGGGCGGCATTGCGATGCGATCGCCGATTGATCTTGAGCGCTTCACGGAGTTTCAACTGCTAGATTTCCGAATGAATTGCAGGAGGCAAATCGCGGGAATTCTATTCGAAGGCAGAATGGCTTTGGATCTCGATGAAGGCGATACCGGAGTATTGGTCGCTCGGGAAGTGGTTGAGTTTCAATGGGAATCCGAGGTTCGAGTAAGTTCAAGTACGGCATGGAATAGCATAACTGCAGAAATTAGCGATTCCGGCGACCTTTTGGCGCTTGAGATGGAGTTTATGCCTGTGGCAAAGCTTCGAATCCTTGCGCGAGCGCTTGGTTTCTTCGAGGTGAAGGCCGATAGACTTTCAGGTATTGGGATTCCAGATTATGCTGCTTCGGAAAATGAGATCAAATCTGCACTCGTGGATTGGGAAACTCCAGTTGCTGTCGTGCGAAAATACGAGCTATTGAGTAGAAGCTTAGCTTGCGTTTTAATCTCTGGGCCGTTCCGGTGTGAGACGACCCCGGCGGCCATGATCCGGGCCCGGTGGTCGGCCTGGAGCCCATGACGCCTGGCTCCGAGTTGCAGTCTTCCGCCCGGTGGAGCGACCATCGCGAGCTGACGAGTTCGCGGACCGATTCAGGAGGGTCATGTGGAGGACGAAGAGCTCATACGGTTCTCCAAAATCGATATGGACGACGTCGACTATGTGGTCAAGATGTTGACGATGGATGAACTTGTTGCGGCTCATGAGCTTGCGAAGGAGCGGCGTTGGGGAGCCGCTTGGAGTTCAACTGATGCTCTGCGAGCGGAGGTAGATCCGTCCTCCCCGAAGTTCCTCCTCCCTGCCATGAGAAATGCAGCTGGTGACATGGAGGTCGAGTCCTTGCGTTGCCATCTCTGGTTTCTCCCTCGCCAGGAACCAAAGCTCGGTCGCGCAACGACCTTCGATATCGAGCCCACTCGCTTTCGAGGACTTCGCGAAGTTCCCCAGGACAAGGCCTCCGCCGCTTTGAGACTCCTGATCGCCTGGCACCCTCTTTCTGCCACCAGTTAGCTCAACAGGTCAGCTTGCGTCTTTGGCCTTTGGCGACTGTTGCGGCCACGCGCGGTTGCCGCGGCCCAGGCCGTTGGTTCCGGGGCGTTTCGTCTGCTTGCCCGGGTCATGGCGGGCGGCTCGGTGACGGTTCTTGGCGCCTTTGGGCCGGCCGGGGCCGGGCCGGGCGGGTTTCGCGACACTGGCGGGGCGGGTGAGTGCGCCGCGGAGGTTGCGCAATCCTCGGCGGACGCGCCGGGGCGAGCACTGCCCGGGCAGTGCGGGCCGTTCCCAAGGCAGGCGATGGTCGGCGACGAGGCTGCGGGCCAACCATAGTTGCAGGTAGACGGCCATCACGATCACTGTCCAGGCGTCGGCGGCGCGCGGGTCGCGGACGGCCGGAACAGTCCAGCCCAGGTCCTGCTTGATGTAGCGGTGGAGGTGCTCCTGGTCGAAGCGGCGCAGCCAAGCGAACCAGACCGTGTTGATCACGGCCGCTTCGAGATCGGCCCGCGAAATCCACAAGTTCACCGGATCGGGCCTGCTCTGGCGGGGCAGGTGGTCGACCTCCAGCCGCGCCACGGTCCCTTCGACGACCGGCAGCGGCCCCTCGTGGCCGACCCGCGCCGACCTTCCGGTGAGCTTCGGGTGCAGGAACCGCCAGAACCGCGACCGGACCTGCCCGTACCGGGCCGAAGACACTGTCACCGCGCCGTCGGGGACCGCCCAGGAGGCCTCGTTGGCGCATTCGTGCCGCCACCCGTGCCTGGGGTCGGGGCCCGACCGCGCCGGGAGCCTTCGGCTCGCCCCGGCCGTAGTAGACCCGGTCGGATCGCACGCGCGAGCACACCACCACCGGCAGGTCGCCAAGCTGCCATGCCAGCCGGGCCGGGTCGTAGCCCGCATCGGTCACCAGGATGATCGGCCGGTCGCCTTCGGTCCCCTGGCCGGCAGCGACAAGGTCGACCACCACTGCCCGGACCTGCGCCACGGTCGCCTCCTGCACGTCGTCATCAGGGCCGAGACGGCGCGCTCAGCGGCACTACCCACGAAGAAGCGCCCGGTGTCAGCGACACGACGAACGAGTACGGCCATCCCGGAATCGTCTGGTCGCTGCCCCGCCCCCGCCCATAGACGCGGCAGAACAACCGCTCCGGGCTGCATGCCGCGTCCGGACGCAGCCACGGCGAGACATCCACCGCCAACACGATATGGCCCCGCATCCGCGGCAGCGGCTCGGCCAACGCCGCCGACCGGACCGCCTCGGGATCGATCCGGCCGGCATTGACCGCCGTGTACACCGACCCGTGGCCCCGCGTGAACGCATTCTCGAGCGACATCCCGGGGAGGGAATCGACCTTCCCCTCATGCTCAAGGACGGCATCGGACAGTTCGAACACCGCATCAGCCCGACCACCGATCGCAGCATAGAACGCATCACGAAACGCCGACAAAGCTGACAGGTCGCCGGCCGTCCTGGCTTGCCCCGGCTCAGTAGCGGATGCAGTCGCGAACTCTTGTGGCACAACGACGATGATGAACCATCGACCTCAGGATGCTTTCAAACACCCTGCAGCGCAAGTTAAGCAGGTTAAAACGCAAGCTGAGTCTCCGAGATCACGTGACCGATACGATCCGGCCCGCTCCCCACCACGGGCACCACTGGGTGCGGTGGGAGAGCGGGGGACCATGCCGACGTCTAGAGACTGTGCAGGTTCGGCGTACGTCCACGGTCCGAGATTCATGGCCGCAGGCTCAGTTGCCAAGTGGACGTAACGCGGACGATCTCCAATCGTTACTGCTCTGAATGACGTTTCGACAGATGCTCTGTGACGCCACTTCGTCCAGGCGCATGGTGCTGTCACGCGTGAACGGAGCCTTGACATGAGCCAGCAGCAGCGGCGCCGTGCGGTCGCCTACTACCGTGTCTCCACCACCCGGCAAGCCCAGACCGGCAGCCAAGCCGAGGAGTTCGGTTCCTCGATCGCCAGTCAGCAAGCCGCATGCCATCGGTATGCGAGCCAACACGAACTCGACATCATCGAGGAGTACGCCGAGCCCGGCGGCACCGCAACCGCCATCGATCGCAGGCCCAAGTTCCGCCAGCTCCTGGACCGCGTGCTGCACCAGCGCGATGTCGACGTCGTGCTGGTCTACACCCGTTCCCGCGCCTTCCGGAATGCCTTCGAGGCCATGGTCATCCGCGAGGAGTTCCGGAAAATCGATGTTGAACTGCTTTCGGTACAAGAACCGTGCGAGAACGGCCCCGAGGGCGACCTCGTGACGCTCATCCTCGACGGCGTCAACGAGTACCAGTCCCGCAAGCTCGGCATCGACGTTGCTTTCAAGATGGCGGCCACCGCCGCCCGCGGCAGCACCCCCGGACGCGCGAAACTCGGGTACCGCAACGCCCGAACCTACGTGGACGGGCGCTCGACACCCACGATCGAAATCGACCCCGACCGCGCCCCCTATATCGGCACCGCCTTCCGCCTGTTCGCCTCCGGGCAGTACACGCTGCGGCGACTGCGCGATGAACTGTCCAACGCCGGCCTCCGCACTCGACCGACCAAGTCGCATCCTGCAGGGGCACCGGTCACCATCACGCAGCTGACCAAGCTCCTGCGCGATCGCACCTACCTCGGCCTCGTGCAATGGTGCGGCGAGGAGTATCCCGGCAATCATCCCGCCCTGATCGACCAAGACCTCTTCGACCGTGTGCAGCGGGTGCTCAACGATCGATGCCGCAGGACCCGCGACCGCAAATGGGACCACCACCTCAAAGGCCTGCTGCAATGCGCTCGCTGTGGAGACAGACTCCACCTCGAGGTCACCCGGAACCGGCACGGGTGGCGCTATTGCTACTTCGTCTGCGCCGGCAGGCAACCGCGCACCTGCGACCTGCCACGCCTGCCGCTCCCTGCCGTCGAGGCGGCAGTTGAAGCCCACTGGGCTACAGTCACATTCAGCCGCGACGAGAAGACCGCGATAGGTCAAGACCTGCACCGGGCGGCCCAAAGCCAGCGGGCCGCAACCGAAGCCCTGCGACGCCGGCTCCGCAGCGAACGAACTCGACTTAACAGACTCGAAGACCAGTGCCTCGAAGTCCTCGGCCAGCCAGACTGGCCGACGGCGAAACTCACTGCACGGCTCGAACAGGTCCGCCAGCAAAGACTCGACATCAAGCGGCGTCTCGACGAACTCAAGCAACGCACCGGCGATGGACAGGCTGTCATCGACATTGCCGGTGCCACGATCGCTACCCTCGACAACCCTCGCGACCTGTTTCGCAGGCTGCCGCCGAAGCTGCGAAAAACCCTCGGTCGCCTGTGCTTCGACCACATCTCCCTCGACGTCCACAACCCCTGCAAGGAATTCCTCGGGCCCGCTCAGCCTGGAAACCGAGGCGGCATTCCAGCCACGCGAATCAATGCCGGCGACCTGGTCGTCACAGGTGAGCGGCGTGTAGAGCTCAATGTGTGCGCGATCGCCGACCTCATTATTGCTGCCACCAGAGTCAATCCGGAGGCACCAAAACGCGAACACGGTCGAGATGTCACCGTCTGGGAGATCCCGAGCTACGCCTAAGGTGGCTTGCTGTCCAGATCAGCTCGATTTCGTGTGCGCTAGGAGTTGTTTCGCGACCTGGAACTGCTCTGATGCAAAGGTTGCTTTAGATGCGCCGGGAATCGGATAGGACCCCGCTCCCCGGCCGCTGCGCTAAGTTAGCCGCCGGTGTCGTGTTCGCTGCTGAGTATCGCGGACAGTCGAGTGCGAAGCGCCTCGACGTCCTCCATGTGAGGGCCAAAGACAGGGGGCTCTGCCGCCACGAGCTCTCGGTACAGTTTGATTGAAGAGGATTACCTGCACATCACCGATTCCTGGCCACACCAGCAACGGTCGGCCTCGGTGATCATGTCGCATTAGGTCAAAATGTCGAGCCCGGTCGCTGAATGTCCCTGGCTACAACCAAGATTTTGCTGTAACCAGCCTGGTTGGATCCATGGTAAAATTGACCCAGCCGAAGACTCCATGCCGCGAATCCTCCCGAAGTCTCATGGCCCAAAAGGGTTGAGATCCTCCACAATTCCTTTCCAATCCGACCCGGGGGTCGGCCAAGGTCAGGTGTGACCCAACGGATGATACTCGGACGAGGCTGCACCTACATCGCGCTGCGTGCGGTGCCGATCTGGTGACCTTGGAATCGACTGGGGTCCGGGTGTCGACGCGCTCTGCCTGGTTTGTCCGGGCAGCCTCTAGCCGCCCGAGCATGAATCCCAGGTGCATAGATGTTGCAATCCCTCCCTCATCGAGAGGACGGCGACTCGACCTCCTCCAACCCATTCCCTGGTGCTGACAAACAGGTGTGGTCCCGGAACTTCTCCAATGCCCTCCATGTCGCCACTGGTCTTCCCTTGGCGATCACCGATACCGTCGCCGTCTACGTAGTCCACCCCAAGACCTACCTGACTCGCGCTCGTGCGTCCCAGGCTTTTGAATACCAGCTGAGGGACGACGTTGTCGCTGTCGACCTATACGGCCACAAGATCATCGAAGTCACTGTCCACGGATTTGCCGGAGGTCCCGGAGAGTACAACGAGCGCATCCGCTCCGCGTTCGATGCCCCGATCCGCCGCAACGCTGTCGACGCGCGGACGCTCCCGGCCCTTGTAACAGGCGTAGACGAAAATGGGAAGCCGTCTGCCTACCTAACCACCAGCCAGTCGGTCGACAGCACCAAGCTCAGCAATCTTATCGACATCACCGACGAAGCGCTCCGGCGCGCCGACGGACGGCGTGGTTACAGCCTCCAAGACGATCTCGCGACCTTCGGCCAGCACGAGACGACCCTGCACGCAGTTCTCGACAGGCACCTCCGCGAAACCGACGATGCCGGTCACACACAGGTACGGCATGTCATCGACCTGACGGCGATCAAGGGTGCCAACCGATCCCGAGCCCGGCAACTCCTATTCGACCTGAGCATGAAAGATGTCGTCTACGGCGTCGAGCGCAACCGCCTCGGGCTCGAGGGCCACGGCCGGATCGCCGACCCGACCGTCTGGGTACCGGCCTTCGCCAACCAGATCAAACTTGCCTTCGAACAGTCCCAACACCCCTTGCACCAGACCGCAGTCAAGGCCGCAGCGGTCGCGACCGTCAAGATGCAGATCATCGTCGGCACCGAAAGCGGCGATGATTTCCACAACCAGGTCTTCGACCCCAACCGCGTCGACCATCGCCGGCCGCCGCTCGACTACGACGTCCTGGATAAGTCTGAATCCGACATGCGCGCAGTCCTCCGGGAACTGAAACAACGCGGATGGCTGACCGAGGCAGCGCGCGCCTGGCTCGCTGGCGAAGGGCCCGATCCGCAAAGCTATCCGGATGAGGACTTCGTCTCTGCGCGGGATCGCCGCGACTGTGAGCTCTACGCGGCAGCATTCCCGCAGGATCCAGACAAGGCAGCCGCCGTCCGGCACGTGCTCGGCGAACCCGCCAGGACACATACGACCCAGGACCACATGCGAAACCGCCTGCGCATGCTGTCCTCAGCGATCAGCGCGGGCTACCGCCACCGCTGGAACCCCCGGGTAATCGATGGCCTCCGACCTGCGAAATTTCTCAAACAGGGTGGGAATCTCACCGAGGTCCCCGCATGGAGGTCGGTGCTCGACGAACTCCAGCACACCCCGAAGGACGACCTTCTTCACGAATTCCTGACCACCCGCGGCATTCACTGGTTGGCCGAATTCGAGATCATCGAGGCTGACCGCGGCTCGATGGAGGCACAGAGCAGGGAAGGCGAGGACGTCAACGGCGATACTCTCACGGACAAGAAAGTCCGCCGCAGCGCTATCAACGCCCGCGCGGCGATGCTCGCCAACCCCACCCGGGCGATCGCCCTCTTGCGCGAACTCGCCCGCGCGGCGAACGAAGGTGACCGTCCACGACAGATAGATACCGATGGGCAGGTATCCCCAGGCACGGTAGCCGACAAATGGTGGTTCGACCAGACCTTCCCCAAGTTCAAAGGAAGACGTCGGCCGAAACTGGACTGGGAGACCAGCACCGACCCGACCGAACCCCAAGCCCCGCCTCCCAATCCGCTTGCGAACCTCATGCAAGCCCGGAGCGACCTGTACACGATGGTGACCGACGTGCTGCCCAATGACATGGTCGACGGCTTCAAACGCGTGCAGGAAGTGCTGAATAATGCTACGAACGCTGAGCGCATTCCCCTCGCCGACGCCCCCGAGGAGGAGTTCAGCGCACTGCTCGAAGCCCTCAGTGTGCTCAGCACCGATCTGCAAACGCTCACCTCAGCGGTTACCAGTATGCGGTTCACTGGCCTGGAGCTAAAGGATTCGGCCTGCGAACGGTACCTAACCCGAGGGGCCGACCAGGAGTGACCGCAACACTGCCCACCGGGCCCATCTTGACCGTCGGTCGCCTTGGATCGCTACCAGGCGCCGCAGGCAGGTACTTCCACCAATCACTTTTCGAAGCAATCCCATGGTCACGGCGCTGGATCTTCGACGACGCGGACATCGTCACCGCGATCTACCTGATTTCGGACAGTCAAGACCGGCTGCGCTGGCTCGGCCAAGTCAACCGCAACGATGGCCTGCCCGGACGGCTCGCACAGCATCACACCAGCCCTACAAAGCGAGCAGTGTTCGCCAAGATCAGGATCCTGCACCTTGCTGATTGGACGCCACCAGAAGCCATCGACACGATAGAGGGCCGGTGTGCCGACCTCCTGCAGATTCGCCAGTCGATGCGCCCGCGTGTGTGGCCCTCAGCAAGTGCCTGGCCAGAGCTAGTGGTCTGATTCGGCCGCATTTGACCTTGAAATCGTGCAAGAAGTATTACCATGATTATGGCCGAGATGTCAGCACCGCGCCGCTCCTCAGTTGCCGGTGCCAACGAGTTTGGAGCTCCGCAGGCGTAAAATTATGCAGCCGAAGGTGAAGCGGTGCTAGTCGCCCCGAGGCTGGCTGGGTAATCGAGTCCCCGGCGATCTAGCGAGTACGTCTGAGCCTGATGACCTTGTCTCCTGGATGGGCGGGGGAGCGACCTTATTGCGGCGGTGGAGCCGAGTCGCACCGGGGAGGGCCGTCCGTATGTCACTGCCTGGCCGAAGGGTTACTTGCATTTCGGTTGACTCCTCGCCATGGGAGTGGACTACCTTGAGCCCCAAAACGAGGGCGGGGTACTAGGCATTCAGCGCTCAGTACGACTTCCCGTGTGCGCCGCGGCGAACGATCCCGACCTCCCGGGAGCGCCTAATCCGAGGCGCTGGACTTGCTTCTCCTCCTAGCCTGATGGTCTGACCCTGACGCCGGCATGTCCTGGGGTGATTGCGGTAAAGGCGACCGCTGGGGCAAAGCATCAGTAGACTCGATCAGATGAGAAGCGCCCATCTGGCAAATCAAGGTCGCGCTGACTTAGTGAGGTTGTGCAGGAAAGTGATGACAGCAGATAAAAATACCGAAATCCCGTACGGTCCCTTTAGTATCACCGAGGCTGAGCACATCAGCCTACTGTTCGTCCGATATTGGTCGGAATCGGTGCGCGAGCAAGTTGCGACAGTCAGGGACTTGCAGTTGGAACTCGCTCAGATTAATGATGAGATTTCCGGGGTATATCGTGATGAAGAAAGGAATATCGGCGAGCCATATAACTATACCGGACTGATAAGTGGCTTGAGTGAAACTCTCGATAGGCTGCTATCAAAGCGGATAGTGCACGAACATCTCCTTGCCTCGTCCGCTTGGCAGATGGAGGAATGGAAAAGTAGTTTCGAGCGCGCGAGACGACGCAAGCAATACAATTCGAAGAAGATCGATCGAGACCCGGAATTTGACTCCCAGTACGGGCCTTGGTATTACGCCTCATCCGAGTGGAAGAATGGTAAACCTGCGTATATCCAGCACCTCAAGGCGTTGCGTGATGCGATGGAACATTTGAGTGAAGCTGAAAATCTTGCAGAGTTTCACGTCTCCACTGACCCGGATAAGACCGATAGGAAGCGCCGATCTCTGCGCATGTTTCCCGGTTCGCAGTTTGAAGTTGGAAGGTCTCTGTTCGAAATCTTCCCAGACCTTGACGTCGATAAACTCGAGAAACGTGCCGAAGTCGTCGCCTCGTGGATGAGTGAAATCAACTCGGAAGTTGAGGAGGCTCTCGCTGCCGGGTATCGCGACGACGAGGACATACATGATGAGGAGTTAAGCGCCTACTGCTATTCGGCAATTCGTGCGAGGAGGCAGCCGACGTGGATCATGACTTTTCGGTAGGCCATCCGATGGACTTGGGAGTTCCAACTTTATCAGCGCCAGGGTTTACCCGGATTTCGGAATCTGATTCGCCCTCCCAAGTTATTCGGGCGCCGCACGGATATGTGCAGCGCCCTGACACCTCGAAACAAGGACTAGCCCCTCGGCTAAGAACAGACTGTCCGCCTGGCGGATTCTTAGAGATGAAATGCGATTGGTCCGATGATGGAGTAGCGAGGAAACAGCGGATGCATGGATAGGTTCCTCGGAGGTCGCCGACTTTTCATCATCGTCCAGGGTTGGCCATCTGGCTGTGACGGATTGAAACAGCTCAGCCGGGATTCCAGTTTGTTGCAGGATCGCGGATTCTCCTGGCCCTTCATCTGACACGAGTTCAAGAGCTCTCGGTATGAGAGAGGGGGCCTCAAGTGTTGTTATCAGGCCGGGTTCCTTGCGTCTCCAGCCTCGATTTGTAACGGTGGTCATCGCATTTCTATAACTCGATGCGCTGAGCTTTCCGACCTGACGTGCCCTATAAAGCAAGGCCTGAATACTGATTCCCCAATGCTCCTTGAGCTCGCCCAATTGACTCCAGGCATAGCCGCTCATTACAGAGGGAAGATAGGCTTGAATTGCATCTATCGGGGCAAGAAACTCTGCCGCAAAACGGTTCGCTTGTTCCTCGATTGCACGACTCCCCGGCTCCGAATCCTCATGCATTACTAGATGACCGAGCTCATGGGCTACATCGAATCGCTGCCGATAGTAATCATTCTTGAGTGGGCTTAGAATGATAACTGACCTCGAACTCATTGCAAATGAGTATGCATCGACTGCTGCCGCACGCGCTGGACTGAAAACCACCAAGATTCCTTGGTTTTCAACCAGTCTGATCGTATTCTTAATCCGATCAAGGCCAAGTGACCACGACTCACGCACAAAACGGGCAGCCGCTTCCGGCCCGTCCCCTGCATCGTCTTCGCTGACCGGACACGAAGGTATTGCAGGCTTGGGAAACTCTACATAGGTTTCGAATACCTCTGCGACGTCATTGGCGAGCTCGCCATAAGCACTTGCTTGATCACGCGCTACCTGTGTTGTAGAACGCAGCGAACGGAAATGCGGGCGAAGTTCGCTCCCCCGCTTCCGCCCGACAAAGAAGCCTGGAGACACCTGCAAGACCATCGCCAGTTGAGCGACGGTCTGTGGTGTAGGACGCTTCGTACCGAGCTCCCACGCGCTGACGGCGGCAGGGCTCTTACCCACCGCCTCGGCGAGTTGGCTCTTCTTCCAGCCGGCTAGGTGTCGGGCGATGGTAAGCCGATGGCCCTCGAACAGTGCGGCAGCGTCTGAAGCGCGGTACCTATTTGGTGTGTGATGAGTCATGTTCCCTCCATGCGTATCTAGGCAGCTTTGCGGTCAGCTCCGCTCGGGCGCAGGCGAACGGGTGCATCCGCGGATCGAACATCGTCGTTGCTGATCGGCTCCCAATCTCCGATGGTCTTCTCGTCCATGTCGCGGATGATCGTAGACGTGAGCTCCACCCGCCAGACCCACGGCGACCCTCCGCCTCGGTTCATACGGGAGCGCCCGAGGGCAAGGCTGAAGTCGTTCAGGTCGTGGTCCAACCAGTAGGCGACGATGAAGGTGGTGACCTGAGTGAAGGCGGGAACCTCAAGGGAAGGGATCAAGATCGAGGGGTTGGAGCCGAACAAGGAGGGGACGTCCCCGTCGACGGGAATCTGGCCGATGCTGGATTCGGCAACGCGCTGTTTGGTCGGACTCCTCTCCGCCCAGCGAATGTGGTCGATTCCGTCGGGAGCCGAGGCGAGAAGGAATTGAACGTTGCCCTGACGCCATCCAGGGCTCCCGTTCAGGTTGTCCCGAATGACCAGCCCTGGCGGGAGCTGGGGCATCGTGGTGGCGTCAAAACCGCTGAGTTCGGCCACGAGTTGCTGACGATCGGCCTCGGTCGGGGCGGTGCCGTCCGGAAGCGCGAATTTCTCGCAAGAGAAGACCCGGTCGTAACGGTCGCAAAGAAGGGTGTGGGCGGTGGTGCCCAAGAGGCTTCGGCTATGCCCGGCTTCCGGCTTGTGCTCATTCAGGGCGGTCCGGAGGGCCGAGCGAGCTCCCCAGAGGACTCCCGAGAGGGTCTGGGTCTCCTCAAGGGTACCGATAGCAAGGTCTCGCTCGTTCATGCACAAGACTCTACCATGAGCAAACTATCATGCATCAAACTGAACTAAGGGTATGATTTCATGAGGACATCTGTACTGTTCCGTGAGGTCTCGGACCGTTCCCCGGAGCTTATACCGACGGTGTGACATCGATGGCCGCGAACAGGGCGAGGAGCTTCGTGTCCGCCCCTCGTTGGTGTTGGAGGTCGGCCCAGTGCTCAGCGGGCGACGCTTGGTGTCGATCTTCGTGTTGCTGAGGGCGGCCGGCAGCGCGCTGCAGTACGGACGCCGCCGCCGAGGGCGGTTGGCCGGAGGTTGTGGATGTCCTGTGGATAAGTTGGCCGCGGTTTTGGTTACGCCGCAGGTGAAGGGCTGCTTTCGAAACCGTAGGTTCTCGGTTCGAGTCCGAGGGGGCCCACCATCGTAACCGCCTCAAGCAGCGTTATCGCTGTTCGCGGCAGTTTTGTGTTTTCCGGCCATGGTAGTCGGCAGCCGGCTTCCGCATGTATTCGTGGATGGGCTGTGGATGCGGTCAGCTCAGTGTCTTTGTGGACTTGTTGCCCTCGGCCGCCGCGCGGCGGAGACAGGCCGATCGCGTTCGTTTGACGAAGTCCACTGTGGGGCTGGATTTGGCACCGCGAGCAGGTCCTGCGATGTGCCGATGAAAGGCGCCACTGGCACGCCCACGACTACGATCCGCGTCAAGCCTAAACCCAGGCCCGCGGTAACCGATCGCATGTGCCCCGAGTGCTGGCGCGTCGCTGGCGAGCCCTGCCGTCGCGTCATCGGATAAGGCAGACACGGCAGCATCAAGCGGGGCGCCCTCCTGGTCGAGATTCACTCCGCCCGGCGCAACCGCACCGGTCACGGTGACCCCGGACCGCTGCCGAAGAAGTAGGTCGAACCCGAACGCACCTGACCCCGTCACCTGCCCGCGGCACCCGCTCCTCATACAACGAGGGCACCATCAAGCAGGTCGCCGCCGCTATCGGCGCCAAGCCCCGCAATCACCACACCGAGGCGAGCTGAAAAGCGCCCGCACTGGTGGGCGTAGGGCGCCCGAGGCGGCGACGAGGAGAGGCTCGCGCGCGCTCCCTTTCAGAGGTATGCCGAGACCGGGGCTGCTGACCGCGGGTCCTGTCGCGGTGTCAGCGTCGCGACAGGGCCGTGTCAGGCCACGGGGCGAGAGTGGTCCTCATGAGCGGGGAACACTCCCCGCGACCCGTACATGAAGGAGTGCACGATGCACACGCACACCGCCCCCTGGACCGGCATGATCGCCACTGAAGACACCGCTCTGGCCTGCACCGACACTGGTGGCGACGGTACCGCGGTCATCTACCTCAACGGCCAGTTCGCGACCCAGGGGTACTGGCGCAAGACCATCGCCGAGCTCGGTCCGCAGTGGCGCCACATCACCTTCGACGAGCGCGGCCGCGGCCGCAAGTCCAAGACCTCCTCGGACTACTCCGTGGAGGCCGCGATCCGCGACGTCGACGCCGTCCTGGCCGCCCGCGGCGTGGAGCGGGCCGTGGTCGTGGGCTGGTCCTACGGCGCGGTCGTGGCGGCCATGTGGGCCCACCGCAACCCCGAGCGCGCCCTGGGCGTGGTGCTGGTCGACGGGTGCTTCCCGTACGACTGGATGGACGAGGCGATGGAGCAGCGGATCCGCAAGCTGTTCAAGCGGATGCGACCGGTCATGGCCCTGCTGCGCCCGACCGGTCTCACCCCGCGTCTCAACGCCGAGGAGCAGGCCCGGAGCAACATCGAACTGGGCTGGCTCTCCCGTGCGGACACGCTCGGCCCGGTCCTGGACGCCATCGCCGTCCCCACCCGGTACGTGGTCGCCTCGGGCACCTCCCTGGGCAGCAAGGGCGATGAGCAGGAGCGGATCCGCACCAGCCTGGCGGGTGTGACGGCCCGCAACGCCAACATCGAGGTCGCCGCGAAAGTGGCGAGCAACCACGGCGCGATCCTCAGCAAGGACTTCGGTGCCGTCGCCGAGGCCACCCGCGAGGTCGCCGCCCTCGGCGGCGGGGCCAGTCAGGACCGTGGCCCGCGACGGGGACGAGTCACGGGCGCCCGTGCCTGTGCCGCCGGTCGGTGACCGCCCGCGGTCACCGACCGCGCCACCAGTCGGCCCACTGCCGCTCCAGCTCCGCGAACTCCTCGACCGGGAGTCCGAAGGTGCTCAGGACGACCTTCGACGCGCCGGTGGAGCCGGTGCCGGAGGCCTGCGCCCCTACGACCACTAGGAGGCCCGCGCCCCACTCGTCCACCGTCACGCCGAGCTGGTGCTCCGAACGGAACCAGACCTCGCCGGCGATGTCCTGGGCCGCCACCGTCGCGGTGTAACGCGTGCCCGGCGGCGCTCCGACCGGACCGTCGAGGCGGAGCCGCCCGGTGACGGCCTCCAGGGCGGCATCGGGGCCGCTGAACAGCAGCGTACGGCGCGTCGCGCCGGGCTGGCGTTCGACGGCGAACCGCAGTTGGTGCATGAACGTCGTCCAGCCCTCGGTGACCTCGTCGTAATAGGCGTCCCAGTCCGGGTTCCCGGACAGCGGCGCGCGAGTGAGCGTGACCCGGGCCCCGGAGCCGTGCGGTCGGACCTCGAACCGGTCCCCACCGTTGGCGATCAGCGTGCGCCGCTCGGCGTCCTCGACGACGTCGGTGAAGTAGATCGAGTCGATCTCGGCATCGAGCTCGGCGGCATCCCAGCCGTGCCACTGCCGGATGACACCCCGGTCGCGCAGCGACCGCCATACCTCGTCGGCGGGGGCCGCCACGGTGACCTGAATCCGCGGCGTCGCGGAAGTGCCGTCGTCATTCATCGTTCTGCTCCTCTTCGGCTGGATCGGTTGCGGTGGCGGGGGCAGGGTGCCCGCCGATCACCACGCGGTAGGGGCGACCCGCAGGGTCGTCGAAATCGTCGGCGGCGCGGCGCAGGGCATCGGTCAGGTGCTCGGTGAACCGGTGCACGTCCGCCGCGCTCGCGAAGCGGAGATCGGCCTCGATCGTGAACGTGAGCAGGCGCTTGCCCTGCTCTTCCGCCTTGACCTGCATGCGGGCGACGTCCCGCACGGTGGTGGCGGCGACTCCGACGAGGTGCTCCGCCGCGAACTGGTCCTGAAGGCGCGTCGCCTGATCGGGCGACGCGGGTTCCCCGTCGAGCACGGTGGGATCGACGACGAACGCCCCCGGCTTGGCTCGGACGATCCGTTCGACGCACCCGCGGCGGCGCCGCTCTTCGACCAGTTCCACGAGCTCGACCGCCTCCAGGGCCCGCAGATGGTAGTTCACCCGCTGGCGGGGCAGGTCGAGCGCGGCGGCGAGCTGCGTCGCCGAGGCGGGCTCGCGCAGGTGGCGCAGCAGTCGTCTGCGCAGCGGAGACAGCGCCGCCATCACCCGCTCGGGGTCCTCGACGAAGGTCATAGCGTGGCCCATGGGTTCCAGTATCCATTTGACAGTTATATTTGTCAAATAGGCGAGCACCGCCCGCGTCATCAACGACCCGGGCCTCAACAGGGAAGGCCGCCATGCCCTCCACCGGCACGTGCGCGCCCCGTCACGCGGATGAAGCGCTGGAATATGCCGCCGTCGCGGTTGGGATGCGGCTGAAGCGAAGGCGGGAAGCCCATGCAGAAGTCTCGTTCGAGTGAGGTCGTGTCGTCCTTGCCCTGGTGACGCATAGTGAGCGGCAGCGGGCTCGTGGATTCCTCGAGGGGTGACCACTCAGAGCATCAAAGAGCGACCGCTGCCGCGCCTCGAACATAGGACCGGCCTGGACACCGAGCAGCTGCTGCATGTCGAAGCTCCGGAACCGGTGGTCTCGACCTGCCTCGACCGCCTGGCGTCGAAGCTGCGCGAGCAGACGGTCCGCTCCGACCTGGTGGTCGACGGGTTCCTCATCCCCACCCGCGACCTCATCACTCCGGCAGGGCTCTTCTCCGGCAAACGCCACCGGCCGGGCCTGAACGCGCACGTCATCACCGATCGTCGCGGGCGAGTGATCGACGACGGGCGCATCGTGGTCGACTCGGTCCACGATGCCAAGGCTCAAGGAGTCAGGGCTGGCGAAAGCCTTCGAGATTCACACACGACCGGGGACGGGCCGCGCCTGATCGGCGACCTCGGCCCTCTCTGCGTCGTGCCGCTCACCCCGTACCCGAAACCGGACTACCGCGAGCTGACCGCCGCCGAACCGCTGTTCAACCGGCAGGTCAATCGCCGCCGCTGGTCGTCGAGCAGGGCATCGCACCTCTTCACTCGTGAAAGGTCCTCGCCACCGGCTTCCGCCGGCCGCTCCCGAAAGCCGACCGGACCCTCCAGCCCGCGATCAAACTCCAAATGTACCGACGTCACTCAGAAGTGGCTTTCGCATGAGCTTGCGGCCCTGGCCGCCAGGTGCAGCCCCGTCTCTCGGGCGAGAGGCGGGGGCTTCTGCTTGTCAGACCGGGCTGTCGACGCCCAGGGTGATGCTGGAGCCGTCGGGGAACTCCAGGAGGTGGAAGACGCCCTCAACGGATCCCTTGGGCTTGCGCCGGTCCCGGCCGCGGTCCCAGTACCGGTCGGCGGTCAGCTCGAACGCCGGGGCGGTCGTCACCGGGCCGAGCCGCCGGTCCTGTTGGCCGGGGGACCATTTGCTCGGCAGGTCGAAGTCCATCTTCAGCAGGCCGAGGCGGTCCTCGGTCGATTCGGGGGCCGTCTCCCGCTGGTCGTGGTCGCGCACCTCGACGAAGGCGAAGCGCCGGTCGGTGAGGATCCAGACGCCGGTCTTCCCGCGCGCCGCGTCGGCGAGCGACGGCGCCCGGCAGTCGGATCGCGGACCGGAGACGGTCACCGGCACGACGCTTCTTGGGCTCAACTCTGGAAAGAAATTCGGGTGCAGGTAGATCTCGATCAGCTTGGCGGCCGCCCTGGTCGTGGTGACCAGGGTCGTCTTCAACGCGGACAGGACGAAGCGCTTCGGGCTCCCGTCGCGCTCTCGTCCCCGCACGTCGTAGGCGGTGTTCGCGGGCGAGACCCCGACCGCGAACAGGACCTCCTCGCCGGGGCGCAGGTATTGCGAGTGCATCACCGACCGTGCGTCGAGGTCGGGATCGAAGCCGCGGTACTGCGTCTGCTCCATGGGGATTCGTCCTTCGGTTCCGGCCGCGGGGCGCTGGGGGAGCGGCATCCCGAACGTTAGCGGTCGGCCACCTGCAGCGGGGTACCGTCGTCCCGCGCCGGCAGTGGCCTGAAGGGGGCTCTGACGTGCGGTGCTGTCCGCCGACGGCGTCGTCTCCTGCCGGAGTCCCGCCGGTGTCCCGCCTCCTGTGAGAGGGCGGGTCACTGCGCGGGTTCGGCCGCGGCGAAGGCGTGTTCGAGGCCGGGGTGGACGGCCGGCGGCGTCTTCGCATCCGCGCCGGGCTCCGCAGTGCCCACCGCCCACGCCTGGGCTCACCGGGCAAGCTCGGTCGCGACCATCGTCCGGGAGCAAAGGAAGCTGCACGGTCGTGGACCAGTGACGACTGGACATGGCCAGACCGCCTTCGCGCCGATCGACCGTGTGCCAGGTGCGCAGCGGCCCTATAGCGGTCCCGGCTAGCGTCGTCATCGATGATTCGGAGAGTTTTCACAGGTAGAATGCCTGATCTCAGGCGGACGCGCATACGTCTGAGAAGCGGAGGACCGTCATCGGCGCACCAGTCCGGCCGTGGATGACAGGTGGACAGGTTGCCGAGAATGGTTAACCCGCAGGTCAAGAGCAGCTTTCGAAACCATAGGTTCTCGGTTCGAGTCCGAGGGGGCCTACCAACACAAACCCCTGACCTGTAGTTTCATTTCTTCACGCGCCTGTCTAGCTATGTGAAAGCGCTTTCCTACGATCCTCCGTGGATGTGGTGTGGATGGGCCAGAGGCCTTCTCTTTGTGGACAGTCGTTGGCCGGGCCGCGCCCGGCGAACTGGTTCATAATATTGCCCATCTTTGTCGGCAGTATCTACGGCTCGACACGCTGGTCACTGAGGGACGATGGCATCCAGGGGCCTGATCCGATGCTCACCATCGAAGGTCTCGGGCGCCTCGACCCCGCCCCGATCGCCGAGTGGCGCAAGGGTCGGATCGATGAGCATGACGCCCGGGCCCGGGCCATATACGGCAACATGATCGGCATCGTCCGCCAGTCCCGTTCGCGTCGCGCCGACAGCTGCGATGAAACCGGGCCCCTGAGCGCCTGCGGTTGACGCCTGCCAGTCTCGTCACCAATGGAGCTTCCCAGGATTCTGTGACCGTGGTAACTTCCACGGAACGTCTTCGATGGGAACCCCTCCATGCCAAAGACACCTTCGCCGCGACCGGTCGACCGCTACTGCGTGCAGTGTGAGGCCCTGGTGCTGTTCCCCGACTGGACTGCCTGCAAATACTGCGGCGGCAGATTGACCGCGAACAAACCGCTGCGCGGAGCCTCGTCTCGGGCGCGCACGCTTAAGCGGAAGCAGCGCGCCGCGCGCGAACGGAGCCCGGAGAGCGGAGCAAAGTCGGTCCCAACCCAGCCGCGCGGTCGGGTCTCCG
Source organism: Glycomyces sp. TRM65418 (assembly GCF_019710475.1). Taxonomy (GTDB): domain Bacteria; phylum Actinomycetota; class Actinomycetes; order Mycobacteriales; family Micromonosporaceae; genus Glycomyces. The sequence continues at coordinate 253,579 of NZ_JAJFAX010000002.1, forward strand.
CGGTAGCTGGACGGATGCCCAATGGCTCAGCCTCGCCGTTCTGCGAGGTCTGCGGGAAATACGCGAAGAAGAACAGCACGCGCTGTCGGCCCTGCGAAGGCGAGCCAAAGGCGGCGAAGCAGCCCCAGTCCAATGATGTCGCTCGACCGGCGAGTCGGAAGCAGCGAGCTAAAGCGCGGAAGACCGCGCAGCAAGCCAAGACCGAGCGTGAGATCCGGGCATCGGGTCGGTGCGAGTGCTGCGGACTCAACGCCAAGACCGAACGGCAGTACTGCGCAAGATGTACTGAGTTGCTCCGCCCCGGAGTTCGCGCCATCGCGATCCAGGTGGTTCCGGCCCCGCGGAAGCCGCCGCGGTCGGAGCGTAGGACTACAGGTCCCCTCAAGACCCGCACCTATACCCCGCCTGAGAACGATCCCCGGATCACCAATGACTACGCGAAGGGGATGCGGGGCAGGCCCGCCGGCGAGTTCGGGGATTGAACTCCGTTCCGCGCTGCTCCGGTATTGCGCTTGGACCGCGCCCACCAGGAGCGACTCCGTCCAAGGGGCTCCCGGCATCAGTTCTATAAAGGCCGTTTTCTGATGCAACCGATATCCACCGCTGCACGTGTTGCTTTCCGGAGCCGGATCGCTGGGTCCTGTTCCACCCCCTGAGGCAGCGACAATCGAATCGGAAACCCATGACCCATAAGATCCCCTTCGCCAAGCGCGGCGCGCTCCGCGCGGGTGCGGTCCTCGCCGCGACCGCGTTCGGCACCGCCGTTGCGCTCCCGGCCCAGGCCCAGAGCGAGTTTGAGCTCGACGGATACGCCTTCCCTGTGGAAGACACCTTCTACACCGGCTGGACCGAAGAGACCCGGAGCCAGGCCGGCCAGTTCTACGCCTCGGCTTACGGCGACGACGAAACCGAGCTCGGTAACGTCCACGTCGTCTTCGGCCTCTCCGACGACCTCGGCGGCCTCGCCCTTGAGACCTCCGACGAGCACTGCACCGCCGAAGGCATCACCATCACCTGCGACTTCACTGACGTGACCACGTACATGGACACGGTCTGGGTCGACTTCAACCTGCTCGTATCCGAGACTGTCCACGCCTATGACACCGTCGACTGGTCCGTCAGCGTCCAGCCCACCTCGGCAGAGGCGCCGGCCGTCTTCGGCGGCACCTGGGAGTTCTCCCCGACCGAAGACGACTACGCCCAGTACCTCGTCTCCGGCTCCACCCACGAAGGTGTCGTCCCCGGCTCCTCCCTCACCCCCGACGTGGCCTTCATGAAGGCCAACGAAGGCACCTACAACGACGTCTACTTCTACATCAGCGACGGCAACCCCCTCCTCCAGACCGCCGCTGAGTACAGCAACTGCGGCCTGGTCGAATGGGGCGGCGTCATGTGCGTCCTTGAAGGCCTCGCTCCCGAACCGGGCGTCGTCTACGAGCTCTCCGCGGACACTCCGCTCACGGTGACCCTGGACGCGAATGCCCCGGGTCCGTTCGAATACAACGCCTGGTACAGCGTCGAAGCCTTCGACATGTGGAACCGTGACGAGATCGACAGCCTCGACTACTTCGACGCCGACACCGAACTCGTCTTCGAAGCGACCGACCGCGCCGCCATCGAGGACAACCCGGTCACGGTCGTCTCCACTGAGAACCCGTACAACCTCGCCATCACCGCGAACGACATCGACGTCGCGAAGGGCGAGACCGCGGTTGTCGACATCACCGTCGAGAACTCGGGCCCGGCCGATGCAGTTGCCCAGCCCCACCCGGGCAGCGGCGAAGGCAGCTTCCTTTACGCGATCCAGCTTCCCGCAGGGGTGGAGACCGACGCCGAGCTCCAGGAGAACGGGTATTTCACGACCGCCGGAGACAACCACTGCACGGTGGCCGCCGAGAACGAATGGCTCGCCGAAACCGACCCGGCGCTCTACCGCCTTGAGCGCCTTGACGTGGTGTGCTCGATCTGGGGCGACATCGAGTCCGGCGCGACGCTGACCCTCGACCTCCCGGTCAAGGTCACCGGTGACCCCGGCGCCGAAGGCACCGCCGTGGTCCTCGAATCCGCCGAACTCTGGACCGATGAGGAACTCGCATACTGGGACTTGACCACCGAGGACTTCCCGATCCTCGACGGCGACCTCGACGACAACAGCGGCTCCTTCAGCCTGAAGGGCGGCAACGGCTCCGGACAGCTGCCGGTGACCGGTATGCCCCTCGCCGTCATCGGTAGCGCGGCCGTCGTTGCGCTCGCCGCAGGTGCGGTCGTGTTCGTGCTCATGCGCCGCCGCAAGGCCGCCGCCGAGTGGTAGACCCCTCCGGGCACTGACCGCGTTTCGGGCCCGGCCCTACGGCCGGGCCCGAAACCGCAACTGCCAGTACGTTCGCCTCTGGTGGCGAACCAAGCCTGAAAGTGCCTACTGAAGCGCGTCGAATTTCGCCAACATCACGAGTCTGGTCTTCTCGACCGTCGACTCGCCGCTGGTGAAGGCCGCCGCATTCGGCTTCGGCCTCCGGGCGGCCGTGAAGAAGCGCAACCGTGACGTCGACGAGCAGCAGGTGCACCGCATGATCGAGGCCTCCCACCAGAGCAAGCGCCGAAGCCGCCGATTCAATGAAACCTGAAACCAGTTCTTACGCTTCGCCGGTGTAGGAGGTGAGCAGGGCCTGTTGGTAGTCCAGGATGTCGCGCATCCGCTCACTGCGTTCTTCGAACGCGCGGGTGACGATCGGGTCGGGGCAGATGCGGACGAGTTCGAACTCGTAGCACTGGCTGAGGACTTCGAGGGTGCGGCTGGGGGTGAGGACGGTGTCGAGCTCGTCGAAGCACAACCCGAGCGCGAGCACGATCCCCATCGTCCCCGGCGCTTCGGCCCGGTTCTGCTGGACCGTCAACTCGGAGAGCACTTCGGGGGTCGCTCCGGCGAGGGTCCGGCCCTGTTGGAGGGCGGCGCGGAGGGTGGCGAGGGTGCGGTCGACGTAGGCGCTGAGACCGGGGTCTTCGATGGGGCGCTCGGTGGTGGCCATGGACCAGCCGAGGACGTCGACGGCGATGCGGAAGCGGTCCCGAGCCGACACGTCCTCGAGAGGCTCCTCGAAGCGGCTCATCTCCGCGTCCCACAACTCCATACTCGAATCCCCTCAGCAACTGGTCGCAATACGCGCATGCGACGCTGTTTTCCCTGGTTAGGGCCACCCTACCAGGTTGATCAAACCGTTCGTTTTCTGCGTCTCGGCGCGGCAGTTCTGCGCGTTCGCCGGCGGCGTCGCCGCGTCGTCGCAGGGTTTCCTGGACGGGCTGATGTTCATCGGCGGCTCCGGCAGACTGGCATAGGGCTCCTGCCCGATCGTCCCGTCCTTGACCGCCTGGGTGCGCAGCTCGTGAATGTTCAACGCGATCCGCTCGGCATGGTTGGCCTCCGGTGTGGACGTGCCGGGCCCCATGAGCCGCTTGTACCCCAGACTGTCGGCCAGGTCCCGCGCGTCTCTGGAAGTGGTGTTGCGGTTCATGACATAGAACAGGTTCCCGTTCTTGTCCTGAATCGTCGCCACCGTCAGGCCCTGCGAGGCGCGCTCGCCGTACTGCTTCTCGTACGCCTTGTGGATGTCTTCGGCGTCCTTGCGCAACTCCGGGCCGGTCTTCATCGTCACGCCGTCGTTGGGCGAGACGGTCGTGTCGACCTGCTTGGCCGTCCCGTCCGGGTGCGGTTTCTTCACCCGCGGGTTCGGGACCTTGATCTTCTTGATCGCCGGTTTGGCGATCTTCTTGGCGGCAGCGCCGAGCGCGGCGTTCTTGGGGGCTTTCGGCATGAGGAGCGCAGCGGCCCTTCTACATCAGGAGCCGCATGACGGCTTCTTGGACGAGGCTCATCAAGATCTCGCGGCCCACCGCATAAATGGCCGGCAGTGCCGCCGCCGCGATGCCCATCGTCGCCGCTGCCGCGGCTATGGCGGCCGCGATCTGGACGGCGAGGATCGCCAGTTGGACGATGCAGGCGATCTTCAGCGCCAAGACGATCGCGGCGCAGACCATCATCCCGGCCCCGGTCAGAAACATCCCGATCGTGCCCTCGGCAAGGACCGTCGCCGGGCCGTCCTCTCCGTTCCACCACGTCGTGAACGCCTCGACCGCTTCGCCGATGTTCTCGTCCCAGACTTTGGCGCCCTGCTCGTTGACGCCGGACAGCACCTGATCGACCGAATCGGGCAGGCTCATCCAGGCGTTGCCGATCTCGAAGAGCATGTCCTCGTTCGACATCGGCCAGTCGACGCCGCACATGTTCAGGATCTCGCCCAGCGCGGGCGGCAGGTTGATGACCATGCCCTAGCCGCCCAGACCGTTCAGCAGCTCCTCGAAGATCTTCGCCGCCGACTCGTCGGCCTCCACGTGCGCGGTGGCCCATTCCTTCAAGTCGGCGCCGGCGTTGGCGAGCTCGTCGGCGCAGACGGTGATCGACTCGTCGAACGCCCCCAAGATCACGTTGTGGATCTCCATGATCAGCCCGCCGATCTCATCCCCGCCCGAGGCCTCGGTGATCGACTCGACCTGGCCTTTGAAGCTCTCCCAGACGGCGCCGAGGTCCTCGCCGCGGGACTGCAGCCCAGAGGCGGCTTCCTCGAACTTCTCCGGCTGTACGTCGAACCCCGGTGCCACGGTTACCGGTCCTCCCGCTGCTCGGCCCTGGAGTGGGCGGACATGATCCCGTCCAGGAACGACGACAAACGCGCGGCGCTGTCACGCTGGATCTCGGCCAGCTGCTCGTTCAACTCCTCCAAGTCCACCGCCGCACCGGCGCCGGCCTGCTCCCGAAGGGCCGCATACGCCTCGTTGACCGCCAGGGAGACCTGCTCGGACAGGGCCTCGGACCCCAGTCGCATCGCCGCCGGTCGAATCGACACCTCGGCGGTGCCCGGGGCCTTCACCGTCACGCTCACCGTGCCCTCGGCCGCTTCCACCGTGATCGGCTCGGCCTCGGACTGCCCCTGTTGGATGTCCTGGACGCGTCTGGCCGCGGCCATGACCTCATCGAGCGGACCGGTCAGGCCGCGAGGGTCAGGGATGGTCATCAAATGCTCCTTGTCCGAGCCAGGGTGCGTGGGGTAGCAACAACCTTACAACTCGGACACACTTGCCGCTCTCCCCAAGAGCGGCTCCTCCGCGCTCAGAGTGCGTGCGGGCCTTGAGGCCCCGCCGTGCATCACCCTGCGCAGGTTCACGAGGCCAAGCTCGCGCGGGCACGCACACTCGCCGAGGTGGTCGACCACCTCGACGAGCGTGCGTAAGTCGGCGTCATCGACTACACCGAGATCCGCTTTCGCAGATCAGCAGAGGGGCAGCCCGAATCGGGGACCGGTTTATCCCTGGCAGGACCAAACAGAACGTTGTCGGCGCTGGCTCTGGGCGAAGCTCCGCCGAGCCGCACTAGAGCAGCTCGACGCCGGCAGCGACCTCGACCGGCCGCCGGCGAGGCGCGGGTGCCGTGGTCGCCCGTCGGGTCGCCGAGACGCGACGCCTCCCCGACCTTGAGCCAAGGCAGGTCAATGGATGGTTCAGGGCAGGGCGTTAGGCCGTGTGCCGGTTTTGCATCTCGTCGGCGAGGTTGGCGACCTGCTGGAGTATCGACTGCGGCGATGCGGCGAGACGGAGCGGGTACCGGATCAAGCGGATCGGGGAATTTCGGATTCGTAGCCGCTCCGGTTCGGTTGCGGCGCAGACGGTGAGGAAGGCCTGGGCGAGCCGGCCTCGAAGGCGCCACCGTGGCAACGCCTTCACGCATCGTTCGCGTACTTTCTCGAGTTTCAGTTCAGGCGGCCGCCCATCGCGATGTCGACGAGGCCCAGGCTGCGGTCGGTGTGGGTCGGCGCGCCGTAGTCTTCGTAGAGTCGTCGTGCCCGCTCGCGTTCGCGTTCGGCCCCCTCGAGGTCGCCCATGGCCGTCCTGGTCGCGGAAAGGAGGTCGCGGACCTTGGCGACGCTCGACTCCATCTCGTTCGAGGAGAAGACCTTGATCGCGGTGTCGTACTGGACGATCGCCGCGTCGTACTCACCGTTGAGATGTGCGACATGACCCAGGCCGAGATGAGCGAGAGCCTCGCCGCGCGCGGACTCAGTGGCGGTCGCGCGAGAGGCGTCTCGCAGGTGCTCGAAGCACTCGTGTGCCTCGGCGAGGTTTCCCAGGCGCGCATGCTGCCAACCGAAGGCGTAGCGGGCCCGGTGCCCCCAGAGCGCGTCTCCGGCTTCGAAAAAGTACGCCAGCGCTCGGCGGCAGTAAGAGAGCGCCTCCTCGCTGTCGCCGCAATGGCCCGAGTAAATGCTCATCGTGAAGTGGGCGAAGCCCTTCGCCCACGGCTGCCCCGTCTCCTCGGCCAGTGCCATACCTCGGGCCAGGGTCTCGCGGCATGCGTCACCGTCGCCGCAGAGCAGCAGGCCGGCTCCCTGGTAGCCGTGCGAAATGATCTGCTTGACGACGTCGCCGCTCCGCGCGGCCACCGCGAGCGCCGTGGTCTGGGCGTCGGCGAGCTCGCGGCCGCGGTACATGGCGATCATCTCCTCGGCGAGGCACCAGGCCAGCTCCCACCGCCGCCGGTCGTGCTCGGGATCGGCCTCGCGATGCAGCAGGTTGACCAGCACGGGATACTCAGCGGTGCACCAGGCCGAGGCCGCGCGCGGGCTGTGAAGCGGCTCGGGAGCCGCGAGGTGTTCGCGCTCGCCGAGGTCGATCCGTTCGCGGGTGGTGCTCAGAATCCGCTCGGCGCTGTAGGCGGTGGAGACGTAGTGGTCGAACATGCGCCGGAGCGACTGCGCGCGTGCGGGTTCGGGAACTTCGTCGTCAAGTCGGTCCACGGCGTAGGCGCGCAGCAGGTCGTGCATCGTGTACCTGCCGGATTTGTGCTCGTGAACGAGCTGCACATCGGCCAGTTCGCGCATCGCCGCGGCGGCCTCGTCCTGTGCGAAGCCCGCGAGACTGGCCATCGCGGCGGCGGTGACATCGGGGCCGGGGTGCAGGCCCAGCAGCCGGAAGGCCGCGGCGGCCTTGCCACCGAGTTCCTGGTAGGAGCACTGGAACACCTTGCGCGGGTCCATGGCGGCGTCTTTGGCGGTGAGCGCGTTGAGGACGTTGCCGGTGGATTCCAGCCGGTCGGCGAGGGCCCGTAGCGGCACGTCCGGATTGGCGGCCGCTCTGGCGCCCACAAGGGACAGTGCCAGGGGCAGCCCGGCGCAGACGGCGGTGATGCGCGCGGTGGCGCGGTCGTCGGCGAGGTCGTCGACGAAGCGGCTGAGCATCGTCGTCGACTCCTCGTCGCTCATCGGTGTGAGCCGGACAGTGTCGGCCCCTGCGGCGATGAGGCTTTCGAGCGGATCGCGACTGGTGACGACGGCGAAGGTGCCCGCCGATACGGGCAGGAGCGGCCGTGCCTGCAGGGAGTCGCGGGCGTTGTCGAGCACGACCAGGACGCGGCGTCCGGCCAGGAGCGTCCGGTAGAGGTCGGTCTGCTCGTCGATGTCGGCGGGGAGGTCGTGCAGGTCGACTCCGAGGCGGCGAAGCGCCTTGGCGAGGGCGGGGCCTGCGCTGGTCTCCGGGGCGACGGGGTCGAAGCCGCGCAGGTCGAAGTAGTGGCAGCCGTCGGGGAAACGGTCGGCGACCCGGTGGGCCCAGTGGACGGCCAGCGCGGTCTTGCCGACCCCGCCCATGCCGCTGACCACGGCGAGTCCGGCTCGGCCGGCCGATGCGTCGAGTACGCCGTCCAGTCGGCGCAGCTCCTCCTCCCGCCCGGTGAAGCGGGCGGTGGTCGGCGGAAGCGTGAAGAGCGGGCGCGTCGGCGCCGGGGAGGGCTGCGGCGTGCGGGGTGGGCCCAGCGCCGAGTCGGCGCGCAGGATCGCGGTGTGGAGTTCGAGCAGTTCGGGGTTGGGGTCGATGCCGAGTTCGTCGGCGACCCGCTTCCGCACCTCTTCGTAGACCGTCAGGGCCGCTTCAGTGTCCCCGCAGCGGTACAGGGCGAGCATGTACTGCGCCGCGAACCGCTGGCTCCGGGCGTGGACGGTGCACACCTCGCGCAGCTCACCGAGCAGTTCCCCGTGCATGCCGAGGTCGAGTTCGATGTCGTATCGCTGCTCGCGCAGGGTGAGGCGGTACTCGTCGAGACGCCTGCCGGCCGATTCGGCCATTGGTCCGGGAACGCCGGCGAGGGCCGGGCCGCGCCATTCCTCGAGGGCGGCGCGGAGCTCGGCGGCGGCCTCGGCGAGCCGCCCCGTGCGGCGCAGTTCGCGGGCGTGCCGCTCCCGCGACCGGCAGCGCAGGACGTCGACCTCGGTGTCGGCGAGCCGGAACCGGTAGTTGCCGTTGACCAGTTCGATGCGGTCCCGCGCGGGTCCGAGCCGATCCCGGAGGACGCCGACGATATTGCGCACCTGCACTGTCGGATGCTTCGGCTCCACGTCGCCGTAAACGCCCGCCACGAGTCGGTGCAGTTGCACGACCTTGTTCGCGTCATCCGCGAGCAGCGCGAAAACCTTGGCCGCATTGCCCTGCGGAATCGCCACGTCCACACCGTCGACGCGGAGTTCCAGCGGCCCGAGCAGACGCACGTCGAGTTCGGTCATGATCGCCGCCTTTGGTCACCGGATGCGGGAAAATCATTGTCACACAAGCGGGTCCGGACGGCCTCAACCGTTCTGCAGGGAAGGGCCGCTTCGTCTCCGGTTCCGCGCCGTTCACCATCGCCTCCGGCCTGCCCGAGCCCGCCAGGGCGTGGTGACCGAACTGGACGGCCACGTCGTCGCCGACGAGGGCGTCCCGCTCCGCGACATCGCCGCCTCCAGTGCCCGCACCCGTGAGCTCCTCGGCTGGGAGCCGGTCCACCCGGGCCTGATCGAGGACCTCGACAGGGCCACTACTTCCAGTCCACTTGACCGCGAGGGCGTCGATATCGCGTCGGACGGCACGGGGCCCGCGGTCTCCGTGCTCGGTACAGGTCGCCCCGACTCGGCCGCTGCGGCGAGCGTTCAGATCCGCTGAGCGCGTCGAGGGACCCGTGGAGGGCAGGCGCCAGGCCGGCGAGTTTTCCGCTTTCTCCGTCGAGGACCCGTGCGCTATACGTCCGTCGGCGCGCTGACGATCCGGCGCACGATGAAGGCGGTCCCGGCCGTTGGGGCCGGGACCGCCTGGTATTCGCTCGCCTGTCGGCCGAGGGCGCCGGCAGGTCCGGAGCGGTATCCGAGTCGCCGTGAGGGGGGTCGAGCCTGAACGAAGCGGGCTGCCCGGACCCGAGCGGGTCGTCGTGCCATGCGCCGGTCGCGGTGACCGGTGATCCGGACTGGTTCAGCGTCACTGACCGGTCGTTGGCGACGGTGCATTCGCCGTCGGCCGACGGGTCGGCCGGTGCGGGCTACGAGCGGCCGCCGAACCACACGTCCGAGCAGGAGTAGAAGGTCTGGTCGAAGTGGCTGGCCTGCCAGACGACGTAGACCACGTGGTGCCCTGTCCTGCCGGGCGCGCTCACCGGGATGTCGACCGCCTGGCCCGGCTGGTAGACGCCCGTCTGGACGACGCGCTCGAGGTCGCCCCAGTCGAGCGCGTCGGTGGCGGCGTTGTATCCCTGGCGGGTCACGTACACCCAGTAGTAGTCGGCGCCGTGCCTCGCCTGGTCGTCGTAGTGGAGTGTGAAGTTGTTGCCGAGTGAGGTGGTGTGCCAGGCGCCCGGCTTGTCGAGCGAAGCGTATTCGGCGTTGCCCCCCGAGCAGAGCTGGTTGTCCGGGATGCGTTGTTCGTGCTGCCCCTGCATGCCCTCGCGGAGCAGGCTCATCCAGCTCCACATGGTGTTGGGGTTGGTCTGGAAGGCCTGGTAGCACATGGGGTCCTCGGTGGCCATGCCCGGATCCATGTGGTTGCTGCCCCAGCGTTCCCAGCAGCTGTACTGCCGCGCGGCCGGCGAGGTCGCCGTGCCGTGCGCCGAAGCGCTCTGGGCGGTGAAGAACAGCGCCGAAGCGCTGGCCATGACCACCGCCGCGAACGCGAGGAGGAGTCTTCTGATGCGATGCTTTCTCGATCTAACCATGGTATCGCTCCCATAAATGGAGACATTGACAAATGCAAATATATCTGACATATCCTCGCAATGTAAATACCTGTCAGGCCGGAAGTGGGAGCGATGACTCTCCGTTCGCACGTGACCGCCGCCGACGCCGCGGGACGCGGCGGCTCCTTCTCGACCGTGCGGCCATGGACGCCGCGGGCCGGGTGCAGTTGCCGTTTCGGGTGCCCCCGCCGGCCGCTCCCGCTAGGCTCACGGGCATGTCAGATCCCTCCCAATGTGCTTGAGGGTGCTGCGGGCGGCGCATCATTTCGCGACGGAAGGGTAACCGCGAGCGCATGACGTACATACCCGAAGGCGAACAGCGCCCGTCGACCGGCGGGGAGATCGACCCGCGCCTCGACGGCGGCGGCTGGCGCGCAGCGATGGACGACCGCACCGTCGAAGCGGTGGGCAAGCTGACCGAGGCGCTCGAGACCGTGGAGATCGCCAGGGGGCACCTGTACGCCTTCCACCAGCTCACCGGCTCCGCCGACTTCAAGGTCGAGGACGCCGTCGAGCTGCTGGAGGCCGCGGGGCACCCGGAACTGGCGCAGCGGATCGCACGCGAACTGCTCGGCCGCAACGTGCTCCCCGGACGATGGACCTTCCAGGTCGTCGAGGACTACGAGAACACCTACTACAACGTGTTCCGGGACATCGAGCGAGAGACGCGCAGGCTCACCGACGGCCTGCCGCACGTCCACGAGGCCGACCTGAAACGCCGCCGCCGCTCGGTGGGCGAACCGGGGCACGAGGTCGTGGCGAAGGAAGGCCTCATCGACCGATGAGCCGCAAGAAGGAAGCAGGGGACATGACCACGTACACGCACACCGCAGAGGCCGACGTCAACGCCGAGACGCTGTTCGGCTTCCTCGCCGACCCGCGGAACCTGCCGCGCTACTTTCCCCAGATGACGGCCGCCGAGCCCGAAGGCGGGGAGACGGTCCACGTCGAGGCGGACGTGCACGGGGAGCACGTCGAGGGCGAGGCCTGGCTCCACTCGGACGCCGCCGGGCGCCGGCTCGAGTGGGGCGCCCGGGGCCCCGACGACTACCACGGCGAGCTCCAGGTGGAGGAGGTCGATCCGGGCCACAGCCGCATCACCGTCAGCCTGCACAGCGTGCGCGACGCCGAGGAGGGCGAGGTGCAGCAGAGCCTCGAACAGGCGGTGGCCGCCATGGCCCAGGCGGCGACGGCGGACGACCGGCCGTGGGAGCCGGGCGGCGCTTCGACGCTCTGACCGGAGGCGACGGAACGACGGCCGGGCACGCCTTCCCGGGAGTGCCCGGCCTGCTCGGCTGTCCCGCCAGGCCGGCGCCGCCTGCGCGGCCGTGCCGGCGAGACTGCCCATGAACCGCCGGACCGGGAACCGCCATGCCGACGGCCTCGGGCGGACGCATAGCGGCCGGCACGAGGCCTTCTCGATCCCGAACGCGTCCCAGTCCCTGTGCCCGCCTTGGGCGGGGACATGCGAGCGCCCGGGTCGGTGAACGGGACGCCGGCGCTACAAGTCGACAACCGCCTCGATCGTCACCGCATCGGTCTCCACGCGCGCCCCCGCCTGGTCGAGAAGGCGGCGAGCGGCGGTGTTCTCGGGGGTGGTGGAGGCGAGCATCTGCGTGTACCCCCGCTCGCGGGCTATGACGGCGAGCGAGGTGAGGACTTCGCCGCCGATGCCGCGCCCACGGTGGGAGCGGCCCGGCCACAGGCCTATCTCGACGCCCTCGGGCTTCGGCTCCAGTCGGGCGGCACCGACGACTCGGCCATCGACTTGGACCGCATATGTCGTCTCCACCGGGTCGGTTGCGTCCAGCGACCGCGACCGGTGAAAGTCGAGGAAGGCCGTCCTGCGCCCGTCAGTCCAACCCGGAGGGGCTTCCACCGGGGGCATGACCTCCAGCGGATCGGCGTCGGCGACCGCGGCATCGAGGAGTGCCGGCAGGTTCCGGTGACTCAGTGCTCGCAGCCTCATCCTGGTCCTCTCTGCGCGATATCGCTGCCGGTGGCCTCTCGGCCGCGGGCGCCGACAGGCTGACACCGGGCCCCGAGCTGGTGCCTCCCGAAAACGGCGGCCCGCCGAGGCCGAGCCGCAGGCGACCGAAGCCGAGGACCGGCTCCCGCGGACGCTTCGAGGATCGGGCCCGACGCCGCGATCGCGCGGGTGGACGAGGACGGCCCCGCTCTGCGGCGGTCGAACTCAGGCCCGCGCCGCATTCGCGCGGATCGCGGCCTGGAGCCATTCGGCGGCACCGGGCCGCGTGTGCTCCTCGATCCCGGCCCGAAAGCGCGGATCTTCGACGTACAGCACGCTTTTCTGCACATGGAACCGGTGGTCCATCGGGTAGAACCAGCGGCTGATGTGGAGGCGCTGCGCCTCCGCGACGTCCATGGCCTCCTGGCTCGCGGGGTGGCATCCCGCGTCCATGAGCTCGGCGATGCGCTGCTCGATCGCCGCGTTGCCCGCGTTGATCTCCTCCCAGTCGCTCTTGCCGTACGTCGCTACACGCCGCGCCGACTCCGAGTAGGCGGGGCTGTCGCCCCATCGGGCCTCGACTTCGTCGAGGAGCTCGTCCTCCTGGTCGGCGAAGTCGCCCCAGACTTCGCGTTTCTCCTGCTCGGACAGGGGCGACTGCATGGTTCTCCTGCTCATGGAACGGACGCTACAAGGTGACGCAGCGTCAACGTCAAGTCGAAGAGCGAATCGCCCCGTGAAAACCGGCCTCGGTCGACCTCTTCCGGCGCGAGAGGTTCAGCCGGCGTCCCGCGTTCGCCGCGACGGTCGCGCGTCGGGGGCGGTCGCGTGGTGGTCGTCGATCGATTGCGCGATGTCGGCGAGGGCCTCGAGCTGCCGTTCGCTCAGGGCGTCGGCGAAGTGCCGCCCGACGGCGTCCCCGTGGATTCGAGCGGCCGCATGCAGGGCGCTCGTGCCGGCGGCGGTGAAGACGACGTCGTCTCCCCTGCCGTCCAGGTCGCAGGGCTCTCGGTCGATGAGCCCGCGGCGCTGCATCCGGCCGAGCTGCCTGGACAGCCGGCTGTGCGCCCATCCCATCCGGTCGGCCAAGGCGCCCACCCGGATGCACTGGTCCCCGAGGTCGTCCATCGCCGCGAGCACTTCGTAATCGGGCAGCGAGAGGTCGCATTCGCGTTCGAGGTCGCGGGCGACCGCGGCGTCCAGCACCTGACGCATCCTGCGGTACCGCGCCCAGGCGGTCGCGCCTCGGACCGGTCGGTCGGTGTCGGTCATGTCCCCAGCCTAGAGCAGTTGTTGACATGTAACCAATCTTGCCTTAGGTTGATTTCAGTTACATGTAACGAATACTTCGAGAAGGGAACCGGCCATGGCCTCCAATGAGAAGATCCACACCGTCGACGGCGTCGACCTGTGCACCGAGACGTTCGGCGATCCCCGCGAGCCGGCGGTCCTGCTCGTCCACGGCGCAGGGCACTCCATGACCGCCTGGCCGGAGGCGCTGTGCCGACGCATCGCCGCGGGGTCGCGGTTCGTCATCCGCTACGACGGCCGCGACGCCGGCCGCTCGACCGGTGACGAGGCGGGCGCCCCGGCGTACACGCTGCGGGATCTGGTGGACGACGCCGCCGGTCTGATCGACGTCCTGGGCCTGTCGGCCGTCCACGTCGTCGGCATGTCCCAGGGGGCGGCGGTCGCGCAACTGCTCGCGCTCGACCACCGCGCCGCAGTGGCGACCCTCACCCTCGCCTCAGGGACGCCGGGAGGCCCGGGCCACTCGTACCCGGACCTGCCGCCGCCGGCTCCTGAGATTCAAGCCCTCTTCACCGAAGACCCGCCTGAGGTCGACTGGTCGGACCGCGCTGCCGCCATAGAGGCCATCGTCGAAGGCGAACGCCCCTATGCGGCGCGGACGCGTCCGTTCGACGAGGCCGCGATGCGCGAGTCGGCAGGGCGCACGTTCGACCGCTCCGCCGACCTGGCGGCTCAGATGACCAATCCCTTCCTGCTGGATCCGGGGAAGCCGTGGCGCGACCGCCTGGGCGAGATCCAAGCGCCGACCTTGGTGCTGCACGGGACCGAAGACCCCATGTTCCCCTTCGGCCACGGTGAGGCCCTGGCCTCCGAGATCCCGGGCGCGCGGTTGATCGCGATGGAGCGGACCGGCCACGAGATCGTCCCGCCGCCGCTGTGGGACGACGTGGTCGCCGCGCTCCTCGCGCACACCGCCGAGCGGTGAACACCGCGGCACCGTCGCCGCTGAGGACCGGATGCCTTTCGCCCCCGCAGCCCGATGGCCGGCCTGAAGGGCGAGGCGACGGCGCCGTCGCCGGCCTCCCCGCTGCCGGCGACCCCCTTACAGCGGTCGCGGCGGGGACGGTTCGCCCGGTATCGGGCGCGTCGGGTCGGGCTCACCGGGTTCAGGGTATGGACGCATCGGGTCGGGCCGGTTCGGCTCCGGAATCGGCTGCATCGGGTCGGGCTCGTTGGGTCTGCGGACCGGCTGTACCGGGTCGGGCGCGTTCGGATCGCCCGGGTTGGGGCCGCCCAGCGCGCCGCCGTCATGAGTCGTGCGTCGATCAGACATGTCTCTCCCTCTGCTCGCGGATCAGGGGATACCCGGCCGGTGGCCGCCCATGCGGCAGGCGGCGGTTCGCCGATGGCCTTTCCGGCGTCCATCGACTCCGCCTGCACGGCGGAGGTACCCGCTTCCTGGGAGAACACCGATGCAAGGCACGGGGAACCCGGCCGGGGCTCCGTCAACCTGAGGCTGCGGGCCGAGCACGGCGGGAACTCCGGTGACGTCGAATGGCGTCGCGCCCCGCTCGATCCCGGTGCGGCGCGGTGCTACGCCGATCTCGACCACCGGCGCGGCGCCTTGCCGGTAGCGCCGTGATGGGGACGCGTCGGCCGCCGCACCGAAGGGCTGGTCCGCCGTGGGCGCCCTCCACGAGCAGACCTGACGACCGAAACGCCCTGCGACGCTCCGCCGATTCGCGAATCGGCCGGGCCCCCAACGGTTGTGACGTGGTGCATCATCGGCACCTCGGTGTTCACCAGGCTTGCCCGAGGGTTTTCTGCGGCGTAATGAGCCGGAGACACTGAGCGGTCAGAGTAGTCGGCGAGGCCCGGGAACCATCCGCGCCGCCGGACATCCATTCCGGCCGTTCTCGTCAACGCGGAACGGGCCTCACCGCCGCACCGGCGCGGCACGCATTCGCATCACCGCCCGGAAGGAACACCGATGGACCCTTACGCGTTCTTGGCCATTCAGTTCGTGAACTCCGAAGCACGGTCGGCCCTGCCCGACGCTCCGGTCGTTCCCGACCGTCCCACGCTGCTCAGCCGGATCGCGGGCGGCATCACCGCCGTTCGCGGCGGCTTCATCGCCCGCGACCTGCGGGCGTCCTCCGGAGCCGCGCTCCCGAAGCGGGCCGACGTCCGCCGAGCCGCCTGAACGACCGAATGAGACAGGCTCAGGGCCGGGAAGCGCGCGCTTCCCGGCCCTGAACCGTGCCCGCCCAGTCGTCCGGGGCGGCGACCCCGCCTCCACAGCGCCGCCGTCCCGGACTCCGACCGCCATGCCGTCGGCGCCGGTCGGGCCGGGGTCTCAGGCGACCTGCCTGCCTTCGATGTAAGCCCGCTCCACCGTCGAGTAGATGTCCAGCGGGTCTCCCGACCACACGCAGAGATCCGCGTCCTTGCCCGCTTCGAGCGAGCCGAGGCGGTCGTCGACGCCCATGATCTTCGCGGGGTTGATGGTCACCGACCGCAGCGCCGTGTCGCGGTCGAGGCCGGCCTTGACCGCCAGCATCACCTGGATGACGAGGTGCTCGATCGGGACCACCGGGTGGTCGGTCGTGATCGCCAGCGTCACGCCCGCGGCGGCGAGCTTCGCGGCGTTCTCCGGCCACCGGTTGACTGTCTCCACTTTGGAGCGCGAGCACAGCAGCGGCCCGAAGATCACCGGAATGCCCCGCTCGGCGATGACGTCGGCGAGCAGGTGCGCCTCGGTCCCGTGGTCGAGCACGAGGTCGTAGCCGAACTCCTCGGCCACGCGCATCGCCGTGGCGATGTCGTCGGCGCGGTGGCAGTGCTGCCGCCACGGGATCTCGCGGTCGAGGACCTTGCCCAGGACCTCGAGCTTCAGATCGCGGGCGGGCGCGTCGCCGGCGCGGTGGTTCTCGGCCTCCACGAACGCCTGCCGCAGCACCCCGGCCGTGCCGAGGCGCGTGGACGGGGTCTTCTTCTGCTCGCCGTAGACCCGCTTCGGGTTCTCGCCGAGCGCCGACTTCACGCCCGACGGCGAGCGCAGCACCATCTCGTCCACGTAGCGCCCGACGGTCTTGATCGCGACGGTCTCACCGCCGATCACGTTGCCCGAACCGGGGTTCACGTTCACGGCGAGCACGCCGCCCTGCAGGGCCTCGGCGAAGCCGCGCTCGGCCGGGTTGATGCCGTCCAGGGCCCGCACGTACGCGGTGTTGGGGTCGGTCATCTCGTTGGTGTCCTGCCCGGCCCAGCCCTCGGCGATCTCGTGGACGCCCAGGTGCGTGTGGGCGTCGATCAGGCCGGGCAGGATCCACTTGCCGGTCGCGTCGACGACGTCGACGCCGTCGGGGACGGGCAGGTCGGCGCCGCCGACGGCGCTGATGCGGCCGTCCTCGACGATGATCGTGCCGTTCTCGACGGGAGCTGCGGTGATGGGAACGATCTGGGCGCCGCGGAGCGCGAAGGACTCGGACATGGACCCGCTTTCAGGATCGACTGCTGCTTGCCGCACCATCCTGCCTCATCGACTAGCCGACCGGCTAGTGCTCGGTCGCTTGGGCGGCGTTCAACTCGACCAACGGATGATCTCCTTCGTCACCGTCTCCGGCGTCTCCTGCTGCGGGAAGTGCCCGATGCCGTCGAGGAGCTTCCACTCGTAGCGGCCGTGGATGTACCGGCCCGAGCCCTGCGCGGTGCGCGGCAGCACGCAGGAGTCGAGCGCGCCGTGCAGTTGGAGCGTCGGCACCGGCGTCGGGCGCTGCAGGAGCTTCACGAACCGCCGCCCGGCCAGCCCGACCGCGGTGCGGAACGGCCACCGGAACGCCTCCAGTGCGCAGAACGCGGCCTGCGGGATCTGGATGACGTCGCGGCACGCCCGCACGTACTCCTGGAAGTCCCGGGTGCCCCGCCAGCCCGGACCCGACCAGGCGTACATGAGGTCGGCGACTTTCCTCGCGTCCCAACTGGTCAGCTTGTGCTCGTAGCGGGGCATCTGGAAGGCGAACAGGTGCCGCGAGGCCGCCAGCTGGCCTTTCGGGTCGACCGCGAGCGCGGCGCGCTGGCGCAGCGGGTGGGCGGCGCCGAGGACGATCAGGGATCGGAACTGGCGGGGGTGGAACGCGGCGGCGGCGAAGCCGAGGATGCCGCCGAGGTCGTGGCCGACGACGGTGGCCTCGCGCTCGCCGAGGGCGCGCACGAGCCCGACGACGTCGGCGGCCATCGTGTAGGCGTCGTAGCCGCGCGGCGGCTTGTCGGAGGCGCCGTAGCCGCGCAGGTCGACGGCGACGACGCGGAAGCCGGCGTCGGCGAGGGCCGGGATCTGGTGGCGCCAGGCCCACCAGAACTCCGGGAAGCCGTGCAGCAGCAGGATGAGCGGGCCTTCGCCCGACTCCACGACGTGGAAGCGCGAGCCGTTGGCGTCGATGTGCCGGTGCGTCCAGGGGCCTTGCTTGATGGCGGCGCTGTCGGCGAAGGTCTTACGGATCACGGGCACAGCGTACGAGGTCACCGCCTGGCCACGGTGCGGCGGAGCCCGGGCCGGGCCGCCGGTCACCGCCGAGGCGCGCAGGGGAGTGGCGGCTGGGGTGGGTCTGGCCCACGAGGTCGGGAGTGTCGGGATTGGGCGCCCCCGAGGCGACTACGGCGCAGGGGCGCGACAGTCGAGGGCGGCCTGAGGCGGATGCCGGGCGGGAGCGATCCTCGACAAGCGTCGCGGTCGGAGATCGCGGGGAGCCCCGCCCCCCGCGGTCGGGCGCGGCGGCGTTGCGCGCCCCGGACACAAGGGTGCACGGCGGGGCCGACAATTCGTCGAGTGCGGGGTGCGGGGTGCGGGGTGCGGGGTGCGGGGTGCGGGGTGCGGGGTGCGGGACAGACGAGGGGCGCCGAGGCGGGTCGAACGACCCGCCTCGGCGCCCTTGCCGTCGTCTAGTCTTCCTTGCCGCTCTGCAGGCCGGTCTTGATGCGGCTCATGACCGTGCTGTCGGCGAGCGTGGTGACGTCGCCGATCTCGCGGTCTTCGGCGATGTCGCGCAGCAGCCGGCGCATGATCTTGCCCGAGCGGGTCTTGGGCAGCTCGGCCACCACGATCACCTGCCGCGGCTTCGCGATGGGCCCCAACGTGTTCGACACGTGAGCGCGCAGCTCCTTGAGGTGCTCCTCGCTCGACTCCATGCCGCCGCGCAGGATCACGAACGCCACGATCCCCTGCCCCGTCACCGGGTCCGACGCCCCCACGACCGCCGCCTCGGCCACGGTCTCGTGGCTCACCAGCGCGCTCTCGACCTCCGTGGTGGAGATGTTGTGCCCGCTCACGAGCATGATGTCGTCCACGCGGCCGAGCAGCCACAGGTCGCCGTCGTCGTCCTTCTTCGCGCCGTCCCCGGCGAAGTACATCTTGTCGAAGTGCGCCCAGTACGTGTCGAGGAACCGCTGGTCGTCGCCCCAGATGGTGCGCAGCATCGACGGCCACGGGTCGCGGATGACCAGGAACCCGCCGCCGCCGTCCGGCACCGACTCGCCCTGCTCGTCCACGACGTCGACCGTGATCCCCGGCAGCGGCCGCTGGGCCGAGCCCGGCTTGGTCGCAGTGACGCCCGGCAGCGGCGAGACCATGATCGCGCCGGTCTCCGTCTGCCACCACGTGTCGACGATCGGGCAGGTCCCGCCGCCGATGTGCTCGCGGTACCACATCCACGCCTCGGGGTTGATCGGCTCGCCGACCGACCCGAGGACCCGCAGGCTCGACAGGTCGAACTTGGCGGGGATGTCGTCGCCCCACTTCATGAACGTGCGGATCGCCGTCGGCGCGGTGTAGAGGATCGACACCCGGTACTTCTCGACGATCTCCCAGAAGCGCCCCGTGTGCGGCGTGTCCGGCGTGCCCTCGTACATGACCTGCGTGGCCCCGTTCGACATGGGGCCGTAGACGATGTAGGAGTGCCCGGTGACCCAGCCGATGTCGGCGGTGCACCAGTACACGTCGGACTCGGGCTTGAGGTCGAACACCGCGTGGTGCGTGTAGGACGCCTGCGTCAGGTACCCGCCGGAGGTGTGCAGGATGCCCTTGGGCCTCCCCGTGGTCCCCGAGGTGTACAGGATGAACAGCGGGTGCTCGGCGTCGAACGGCTGCGCCTCATGGACGTTCGAGGCGGTGCCGACCGTCTCCTCCCAGCGGACGTCCTTGTCGGTCCACTCGACCTCTTGACCGGTGCGGGTGACCACCAGGACCTTCTCGACCGACGGGCACCGCTCCAGCGCCGCGTCCACCGTCGCCTTGAGCGGCAACGGCCTGCCTTTGCGGAAGCCGCCGTCCGCGCAGATCACGAGCTTCGCGCCCGCGTCGTCGATGCGGCTCGACAGCGCGTCGACGCTGAAGCCGCCGAAGACCACCGAGTGGGGCGCGCCGATGCGCGCGCACGCCAGCATCGCCACCGCGGCCTCGGGGATCATCGGCATGTAGATGACCACCCGGTCGCCCGCCTCGACACCGAGGTCGGTGAGCGTGTTCGCGGCGCGCTTGACCTCGTCGAGCAGCTCGGCGTAGGTCACGGCCCGGCTGTCGCCCGGCTCGCCCTCGAAGTGGATCGCGACCCGGTCGCCGAGCCCGGCCTCCACGTGGCGGTCCAGGCAGTTCGCGGCGACGTTGAGCTCACCCCCGGTGAACCACTTCGCGAACGGCGGGTCGTCCCAGTCCAGGACCCGGTCCCAGTCCTTCGACCAGTCGAGCCTGCGGGCCTGCCGCTCCCAGAAGGCCAGCCGGTCTGCCGCGGCCTCCTCATAAGCGGCCGCGCCGACGTTCGCCGTCTCGGAGAACTCGGGGGAAGGCGGGAACGTCCGCTTCTCCGAGAGCAGATTGGCGAGAGTCTCTTGCGGGGTTGATGCCACGGGTATTCGCTCCTTACAGATCTACGCGCCGATGCGCGACTGTGAGGCGGGTCTATGTTCCGCAACACTACCGTGAAACGGGCCGCGCAAATACGGCCGGAGGCCGTGGCACCGGCATCTGGGAGCGCCCCTCGCCGAACGGCCCGCGGACGGTCGGCGGACGGCCGCCGAAAGGCAGATCGTTCATGTTTCGTTCGCTTCGGGGGCCCGGCTGAACCGTTTCGGGAGGTATCGTCGGACCGGTGCACGACCGCGAACTCCTATACGATTCTGTGACTGCCCTCTAGCCCGCCCGGTGCGCCGTATCAGTGCCCCACGCAAAAGGTAAGGTTCCGCCCGTGGATCCTCTCGCGCCTCTCCTCGAACTCTCCGAGGTTGCCGACGCCCTTGAGAACGCCAGAGCCAACGTGGACCGGATGCTCTGGCACGAGGCCCTCCGCAGCGGTGACGAACTCGTCGCGACGGAAGTGGCCCTGCACAGCGCGTCGGCGACATTGGCGCTGGACGGATACGACTGCGACGTCGAACGCCTGCGCGACAGGGACTTCGACGACCCCGTCGTCAGCGGCGTCCTCCGCGTCTCCGAAGCCCTGCCGGGCCTCGCCGCCGTCTGGGCGATCTCCCCGCGCTTCGTGCTCGCGAAGCTGCACCTCCTCGCCACCCGCGACTTCCGCGACGCCGGCAGCGGCTTCGAGCCCGGCCGCATCGAGGTGGACCAGTCCGGTTCGATGCGCATCAACGCGCTCTGCGCCCTGATCACCAACCCGACCAAGGAGATCCCGGCCGCGATGGCCGCCGCGGTCGTCCACGGCGAACTCCTCGCGGTGCAGCCGTTCCCGGTCGCCAACAACGTGATCGCCCGCGCCGCCGCCCGGCTCGCCCTCGCCAGCAAGGGACTCGACCCGAAGCTGCTCATCACCGTCGACGCCGGGCACCTCGAACGCCAGCCCGAGTACGTCGGCGCGCAGCGCGCCTGGTCCACCGGCACGCCCGACGGCGTGCGCTCGTGGCTCAAGCACTACGGCAAGGCCCTCGAAGCGGGCGCCGCCGAGACGCTCCAGATCTGTACCGAGCTGATGAAGGACGTCGGCTGAAGCGACGCCGCTAGAGCGCGCTCGCTCGCGGCCTCCGGCCGGTGAAGGCCCCGGCCGCGAGCGGGGTCAGGCGTCGTCGCCCGCGAGTTCGGCGCGCAGCCGCTGCTTCTCTTCCCTGCGGCGCTTGACGCCCTCGTCGACGTGGTCGATCATGGCCTCGCGCTGGCCCTTCAGCAGCACGAAACCGAGCAGCATCGAGCCGATGAGGCCGATCGCGAGCGCCAGCAGCGCGTTGATGAGGAACATCAGCGGCACCGCGACGGCGGCGAGCAGGCCCAGGCGGGCCAGGAAGTACTTGGCGACCGGGTTCACGCGGACCGCTCCTCTCCGAATGCTTTGATTCCTGCGTACCACAAGGCGCCGTAGACGAGCGCGGCCGCGAGGCCGCCCAGGCCGCCCGAGTACATCGGCAGCCACGTCGCGGGCGCGACGATCGTCACGGCCAGCCCGGCGGCCAGCCCGAGCAGGACCCCGACCGCCATGAGGCCCCAGCGGGCCGCGCCCGCGTAGCGCCGGAACTGCTCGGTGTACACCCACACGGTCGGCAGCGCCGCGATCCAGCCCGAGGTCTGCCCGAAGCCGCGCCCGCTCGGGATCACGAACACCAGGTCGATGACGACCAGGACCGCCGCGCCCATCACGAAGTAGGCCAGGACCGTGCCCATGAGCTGCCCGAAGTGCTCGACCTTGGGCTGCTGTTCGGCGGGGCTGCGCTCTACCACTGGGATGCCACCGCCATTAGAACTTCACCGACTGCGGCTCGGCCCGGCGCTCGCCGATCGGCTGGGGCCCTTCGTACTCGCGCACCACGTCGTAGCGGGTGTTGCGCTCGACGGGGCGGAACCCGGCGTCGCGGATGAGTTCGAGGAGGTCCTCGCGGGTCATCTTGTCGGGCGTGCCGTACTCGTCGGCGTCGTGGGTGATCTTGTACTCGACCACCGAGCCGTCCAGGTCGTCGGCGCCGAAGGAGAGCGACAGCTGCGCGACGTCCAGGCCGTGCATGACCCAGAAGCACTTCACGTGGTCGAAGTTGTCGAGCAGCAGCCGCGAGACCGCGAAGACCTTGAGCGACTCGGCCGGGCTCGCCATGGTGGTGCGGGCCTGCAGCTTGTTGCGGACCTTGCCGTCCTTGGAGTCGTGGAAGTCGTGCTGGTAGCGCAGCGGGATGAACACGGCGAACCCGCCGGTCTCGTCCTGGAGCTCGCGCAGGCGCAGCACGTGGTCGACGCGGTGGCGGGGCTCCTCGATGTGGCCGTAGAGCATCGTCGCCGGGGTGCGCAGGCCCTTCTGGTGGGCGAGGCGGTGGATCCTCGACCAGTCCTCCCAGTGGCAGTCGTGGTCGACGATGTGCTGGCGGATCTCCCAGTCGAAGATCTCCGCGCCGCCGCCGGTGAGCGATTCGAGGCCGGCCTCGATGAGCTCGTCGAGGATCTCGTCGGCGCCGAGGCCGGAGATCTTCTCGAACCACTGGACCTCGGTCGCGGTGAAGGCCTTGAGGTTGACCTCGGGCAGGGTCTCCTTGAGCGCCTTGAGGACCCGCGGGTAGTAGCGCCAGGGGAGCGTCGGGTGGAGGCCGTTGACGATGTGCAGCTCGGTGGGGGCGTCGCCCTTCATCTGCTCGGCGAGGGCCACGGCCTGCTCGACGCGCATCGTGTACGCGTCGGCCTCGCCGGGCTTGCGCTGGAAGGAGCAGTAGGCGCAGGAGGCGGAGCAGACGTTGGTGAGGTTGAGGTGCCGGTTGACGTTGAACATGGTCCGGTCGCCGTTCTTGGCGGTGCGGACCCCGTGCGCGAGGCGGCCGAGCCAGGCGAGGTCGTCGATCTCGTAGAGGCCCACGCCGTCCTCGAAGGTCAGCCGCTCGCCGGCCGCGAGCTTCTCTTCGATGCCGGCCTTGAACTCGGCGTTGTCGTCCATGGCGCTCCCAACTTCTTGCGGTCGCTCCCGGCGACGCTGGCGGGCCGAAACTCGGCACCGCCAGCGTAACGCCGCGGCGACGCGGTGGACCGGGGCACGTTGCGGGGTGTGAGGCCGTGAACGTGATCGCGAGTGTCGGAGTGTCGCGGCGTGTCCCGGCAGAACGGCCGTCGGCAGGCGCCCCCGACGGCAAACCTGCGCGGCAGGTGCGACACGGACCGGAAGGCCGGTCGAGGGACCGGGCGCTCGAACGATGCTCGACCGGCACCCGCCGTGCCCGAGCCGCGCTCGACCGCGACTCCTGCTGCGGGAGTGGCGGTCGGCACGTTGCCGCTGGGGCGGGCAACCGCGGATGCGAGGCTTGCGTGTCTTCGGTACAGTAATCGTGGCTTCCCCCACAGAAGGACACCTCACATGCGCGTTTCACGGTTCGGTGCCCGAGTGATCGCCGCCGCCGGCGCGGCCGCCGTCGTCTTCAGTGGCGCACTGCCGTCGTTCGCCGAACCCGGCGTCACCGTTCCCGACGACGGAAGCCGTCCCGCGGGCGGGACGATCGACGACACCCCCGTGACGACCCCCACGACCCCGGACGGCCCCCTCGCCTCCCAGATCAACGCCGCGCAGATCGCGCTCGCGCAGCTCGCGGAGGAGACCACCGCCGCCGAAGCCGAATGGCTGTCGCGCGAGGACCGCCGCGTCGCCGCCGAGACCGCGTGGACCGAAGCGTCCGCCGATCTCGAGATCGCGCAGGCCGCCCTCGACCACGCCGCCGGAGAGGCCTACGCCGAGCTGGCCGGCGTCCCCGACACCGAGCTGCCCGACCTCACCGGCCTCACCCCGCTCGGCGGCGAATGGGACCTGCCGAGCCTCAACGCCGACCTCGAGGAGGCCGAGACCGCCGAGGCCGTCGCCCACGCCGCCTACGACGCCGCGGTCCTCTCCGCCGCCCGCGCCGAAGGCCGCTACACCGCCCTCGACGCCGAGTTCGACCAGGCCCAGCGGGACGTCGACGAGCTCATCGCCGACAACCGCGAGGAGCTCGAGCAGCTCGAAGACCAACGCGAGACCGAGGCCGCCCAGCACTCCGACGACTTCTCCTCCGAAGTCGACGGCTGGGACGCCGCCCCCGAGGCGAAGAAGGCGGTCGAGTACGCGCTCGCCCAGCTCGGCAAGCCCTACGTGTGGGGCGCCGAGGGCCCGGACTCCTTCGACTGCTCCGGCCTGGTCCAGTCGGCGTACGCCCACGCGGGCGTCTCGCTCCCGCGCGTGGCCGCCGACCAGTACAACGCCACCCGCGACAAGCCCGTCGACACCGAGAAGCTCCTCCCCGGCGACCTCCTGTACTGGTGGGACGACCCGGGCAACTGGCGCTCGGTCTACCACACGGGCATGTACCTCGGCGACGGCAAGATGGTCGTGGCCCCCCGCACGGGTGACGTCGTGAAGATCAGCTCGATCTGGTTCGACAACTTCGCGGGCGCGCACCGCGTGGTCGACGCGGTCCAGACCGACCCGAACGCCGAGAACCCGACCCAGAGCCCCGGCGGCGGCGGGGGGACCACCGATCCGGATCCGACCGATCCCGACCCGACCGAGCCCCGGCCCACCGAGCCCCGGCCGACGCCGAGCAAGCCGAGCGACACCGAGTCGCCCACGCCGCCGCGGACCACGCCCTCGCCTTCGCCGAGCACTCCGGGCTCGCCGTCCCCGACGCCGTCGGACACCCCGTCCAAGGACCCAGAGACGCCCACCGAAGACGAGCAGCAGACCCCCGCGCCCACGACGGCCGACGCCGACTCCGGCACCACGACGCGTGAACCGGAGGAGTAGCGGGCACCGCCCCGGAAGTGGGAAGGCGCTCACGGGATGCCACCGGTTGATGGCACGATGGTTGTTGAGTTGCCCGATTGACGACGCTCCAGCCCCAAGGAGGCCCCGTGGACGGAAACAGCTGTAGCTCTTGCGGCCAGCGACTGACGTCCGGGCAGCGCCGCTGCCCGCAGTGCGGGGCGCCGCTGCCGCCGCCGCTCGGGGGCTTCCCGGCCGAACCCCAGTACGGCTCGTACGCCGCCCCGGCGGCCCCCGCGTACGGCGCGGCGGCCGTCCCCCAGTACCCGCCGCCCGGCGGCGACAACGGCTACGCGCCGCCGCCCGCCCCGAACCAGGCCTACGGCGCCGCCCCGGTCCCCGAACCGTCCTATGCGCCTCCGGGCGCCTACCAGGGCGGCTACGGCGCGCACCAGGGCCAGGCCGCCGTCCCGCCGCAGTACGGCAGCCCCGGCCGGCCCGGCGCGAATCCGCCGCCCGGCTCGCCCTCGGCCCCGAGCTACGCCGCGCCCGGCGGATGGGCCCCGCAGGCCGCGACTCCGGGCATGCCGCCGCAGGGTTCGGCCCCCGTGCCCTCGTACGGCGCGATGCCGCCGAACTCCGGTTCGGCCCAGGTCCCCGCGTACCAGCCGCACGGTCCGGCCTCGGGCTCGGCCGCGGTCCCGCAGCCGATGCAGTCGCAGTACCCGCCGCATGGCGGACCGATCGACGGCCCGCAGGCCCCGTCGCGACCGCCGCAGCCGTTCCAGTCGGCGCAGTCGCTGCCGCCGGTGGCCGCGATGCCGCCTTCGGCCGCGCCGTACTCGCCGCCCGTGGCGGAGCAGTACGCGGCCCCGCCGGTCCCCGACGCCCAGTACACGGCGCCGCCCGCGGCGGGGGCGTCGTTCGCCGAGCCGCCGCTCGCCTCCACGCCCGTGACCGGGGCGCCCTTCGCGGCCCCGGACCCCGGCTTCAGCCTGCCGTCCGAATCGGGCGCCTCCGGAGCGGCCCAGCAGGGCCTCCCGGAGCCGGTGCCCGACGGGACCCAGATCCTGCGGATCAAGCCGAACGGATCGGCGCAGGCCGCCGCCGCGTCGGCGCCGTTCGCCGACGCGGTCCCCGAGCCGCCCGCGCCGCCCGCCGCCCCCGCCGGTTTCAGCGTCCCGCCCGCCGACAACGTGCCCGGCGCGGCCTACGCCCCGCCGAACCCGGACACCGCGAGCGCGTCGAGTGCGGTCCGGGAGGCGAGCGCCGCCCCCGGTGCGGTGCAGGACGCCGGCGTCGTGGACGCCGCCGTCCCGAGTTCGGCGCCGAGCTTCAGCGTGCCGTCCGCCGAGGTCGGCGAGCCGGTGGCCGCGATGCCCTCCGAGCCCGTCATGACCTTCAGCACGCCCGAGATCCCGAACGAGCCGGCATCGGCCGCCGAGAGCGCCGCCGCACCGGCCGCTTCGGGACCGACCGCGGTCGAGGTCGTCGAGGACGACGACGGCCCGATGTGGGACGAGATCCCCGACCCCGAGGAAGGCGACGAGGACGTCGAACTGTCGGCCGAGGAGGAATCGTCGCTCGCCGGACTGGGCGACGACGTCCCCGGCGAGTCGCTGCCGCCCGCTCCAGTCGCTTCGTCCGATGAGGACGGCGCGGCGGAGCCGGAAGCCTCCGCGGTCGGACCGGAACTGAACGCCGCGCTCGCCGAGACGGCGGTCGTGGAGCCCCCGAGCCCCGGCGCCGACCTGGAGGAGGCGGCCGAGGTCGCGGAGGAGGTCGCCGAAGCGGTCGGCATCGACGTGCCGGAGCCCGCGCCTCCCGCGGTGGACGTTCCCGAACCGGTGATCGAGCTGGACGCCGATACGGCCGAGTCCGCGTCGGACGCTGACGAGGCGATCGCCGCTGAGTCGAGCACCGCCGGCTCGAACGCCGCATCGGCCGAAGCGGAAGTCGAGAACGAATCCGCCGAACCGGCGGCGGCCGAGGACGCGAGCGACGCCGCCGAACCGGCCGAGGCCGACCCGTCGGCGTCCGGAGCGCCCGCCGAGGCGGAGGCGTCCGCGACAGCGGAACCCGCTTCGGACACGGCCGCAGCGGCGTCCGCGGACGATGCGGAACCCGCGGGCGACTCCGCCTCGCTGGAGGCGGGCATGACGGTCCAGGAGTCCACGACCGCCGCGAACGACGTCGCCGCGCCGTCGCTCACCGACTCCGAGCCGACGCCGCCCGGGCCGATGCCGCCGCTGCCCGATCCGCTGCCCGGCCCCGAGCCGACCCCGCCGCAGCCGCCGCAGCCCGAACCGCTCCCGGAGCCGTCGCCGCCGCGTATGCCCACACCGCCGCAGCCGGAACCGACGCCGCGCCCCGACCCGACGCCGCCGCGGCCGAGCCCGCGGCCGGAGCCCGTGCCGGATCCGGAACCGACGCCGCCGCATCCCAGCCCTCAGCCGCCGACGCCGGAACCGCAGCCGGACCCCGCGCCCGCGCCGCCGTTCCCGCAGCCCGATCCGGCCCCGCTGCCGCAGCCGGAGCCGGTGCCGCACCCCGAACCCGGTCGGCCGTTCCCGAGCGCGAGCGACAGCCCGTTCTCGGACGCGGCCCCGTTCGAGAGCCCGTTCGCCGACGCGGCCCCGATCGAGCCGCTGCCGGAGCCGACCCCCGAACGGAAGACCGAGGCCCCGGAGGAGGGGCCGAAGTCGGAGATCGAGGCGGCGCGCAAGAAGATCGTGAACGCGCCGGACATCAGCCTGTTCGAGGAGCCGCCGACGAAGCGGTCCGGGGCGATCCCGCTCCCGCCGCCGTCGCTCGAGCCCGCGGACGACGAGGGCTTCCGGCCCGGCCGCGCCCGGGTCCAGAACCTGCTCGACCGCTCCGAGCTGCCCGAGCACATCCCGCTGCCGCGCCCGACGGTCTACGGCGCCAAGTCCGACGAGAGCGACGACCGGGCCTGACGGTCCGCGTCGCCGAGCCGGACGAGGGCAGCGGCGGCTCACACGACCGGGTGACACCGCCGCCGCGCGAGCCGGTTTTCGTCGTCCCCGCGAGGAAGGACTGCGGCCACCTTTCCCCGGGCGAGTGGAGGCTCGGGACGGCAGCCGTCCCCGTGCCTCTCGACCGTTCGGGCTTCCCTGCCTTGGTGTACCGCTTTTCGTTGCAATAGCCGAAAACGCGCCCGCCGTCCCCTGCGTCGGTTCATCCTGGTGCTGACGGGCCGCTCGGCGGCCCGCAGGCTTCGCGGGGACGGACCGTTCGGCGGTCCGCGTCCCCGCGCGATCGGGAAAGGTGAGCAGCATGGCGAAACGCCGTGTCACAGTGAGCACGGAGGTCGGGATCCAGGCCCGGCCCGCGACGGTCTTCGTCGACACCGCGTCCGAGTCCCGCGCCGACGTGACGATCGCGAAACCCGGCGGCGACGCGCACGACGCCAAGTCGATCCTGCAGGTGCTGACCCTCGACGTGCGCTCCGGCGACGAGATCGTCCTCGCCGGGGAGGACGAGGAGATCCTCGACCGGCTCGTCGCCCTGGTCACCGGGGCCGCCGACACCGGCGGCGTCGACATCTCGGACATCGATGAGCAGTAGCGCCGCCCCGTAGACCGACCGACCACGGCGACGCGCGCGGCCACGCCGCCGCACTCCGCCTCCGGTGATGTCGGCGACGCCGCCCCTGCTGGGGCCGCCGCTTGCCGCGCGACAGGCTACGGTCGAAACCGTGAACACCGCACGGCGCCCCAGGGTCGGCCACATCGCGTTCCTCAACTGCCTGCCCATCTACTGGGGTCTGGCACGCACCGGCGCGCTGCTCGACATCGACCTCCACCGCGCCCCGCCCGACGAACTCAGCCGCCGCCTCGTCGCCGGCGACCTCGACATCGGCCCGATCACCCTGGTCGAATACCTCCGCCACGCCGACGACCTCCTGCTCGTCCCCGACCCGGCCGTGGCCGCCGACGGACCGGTCCTCAGCGTCAACCTCATCACCCGGACCCCCCTCGCCGACCTCCCCGCCGCCCCGCGCGTCTCGCTCGCCTCCACCTCCCGCACCGGCGTCCTCCTCGGGCGGATGCTCCTCGAGGACCGCTACGGCCGCAAACCCGTCTACACCGTCACCGAGCCCGACCTCGACACCGCGCTGGACGGCGCCGACGCGGCCGTCCTCATCGGCGACGAGGCCCTCCGCGTGCACCACGACCCGCAGGGCCACCACGTGCTCGACCTCGCCGCCGAATGGCGCGACTGGACCGGCCTGCCGATGGTCTTCGCCGTCTGGGCCGTGCGCCGCGAGTACGCCGAAGCCCACCCCGGCCTCGTCAAGGACGTCCACCTCGCCTTCTGCGAGTCGGTGCGGCGCAGCCGCGAGGAGATCGACGAGGTCGTCGCCTCCGCCGCCCGCTGGGAGCCGTTCCCGCCCGCCGCGCTCGCCGAGTACTTCGAGCGCCTCCAGTTCGGCCTGAGTGAGCGGCACCTCGCCGGCCTCCGGGAATTCGCGTCGCGTGCGTCCCGTTACACCGAGATGGCCCCCCTCCCGGAAGGCGGGCCGGAGTTCTTCGCCGACCTCGGCGAAGCCGGCGAGCCGGAGACCGCGTCAGGGCGCGACGTCCGGCGCTGAACTCCGAGAGACGACGAAGGGACGCCGCAGTGGCCGTCGAGCTGAAGAAGCCCCGCAAGAACCGGCCCGTGTGGCACAAGCTCACCGTGAGCCGCGTCCGGTCGCTCACCGAGGACGCCGTCGAGGTCACCCTCGCCGTCCCCGAGGAGCTGCGGCCGGCGTTCGACTTCAAGCCCGGCCAGCACCTCACCTTCCAGCGCGTCGGATCCGACGGCTCCGAAGTGCGCCGCTCCTACTCGCTCGCCTCCACGCCGCGCGAACTCGCCGAGCACGGCACGCTGCGCCTCGGCATCCGCTCGATCCCCAAGGGCTCGTTCTCCGGGTACGCGAACCGGCAGCTCCTCCCGGGCGACGTGCTCGAAGTCCTCCCGCCGCTGGGCCACTTCTGGGCCGAGATCCGGTCCGACCGCCACTACGGGTCCGTCGTCGCCGGCTCCGGCATCACCCCGATCATCGGCATCGCGACCGCCGCCCTCGAAGCGGGCGCGACCGTGACGCTCCTCTACTCCAACCGCACCGAGGAGTCGACCATGTTCGCCGCGGAGCTGCGCGACCTCCGACGCGACCACGGCGAACGGTTCCGCCTGCACCACATCCGCACCCGCGCGACCGGCGACTCGCCGCTGCTCACCGGGCGGCTGACGCCGGAGCGGCTCCGCGAAGTCCTCGCCGCCGGGCTCGTCGACCCCCGCGACGTCGACGAGTGGTTCCTCTGCGGCCCCTACGAGATGGTCATCGGCGTCAAGGACGTCCTCGAAGCCGCCGGCGCGCAGCGCGTCCGCACGGAGCTGTACACGGTCTAGCGGCACGGCACGCGGCCTCGCCGCGGCCCGTCCTGTGGGGGAGATCCACGAGTCACTGCGATCGGGCGCACTGTCCCCGAACGCGTTCCGGCGTTACGCTTCGTGCATGGCCGAGATTGACGATGTCCTCGCCCGCGCCGCCGACGGCGGCGCCATCGGCGCCGAGGAAGCCCTGCTGCTCTACACCGAAGCGCCCTTCCACCCCCTGGCCGAGGCCGCCGACACGGCCCGCCGCCGCCTCATCGGCGACAACATCGTCACCTACCTCATCGACCGCAACATCAACTACACGAACGTGTGCGTCACCGCGTGCAAGTTCTGCGCCTTCTACCGCGCCCCCAAGCACGACGAGGGCTGGGCGCACCCGATGGAAGAGGTCCTGCGCCGCTGCGGCGAGGCCGTGAGCCTGGGCGCCACGCAGGTCATGCTCCAGGGCGGGCACCACCCCGACTTCGGCGTCGAGTACTACGAGGAGCTGTTCTCCTCGGTCAAGCGCGAATACCCCGAGCTGGTGATCCACTCGATCGGGCCCTCGGAGATCGCGCACATGTCGAAGGTCTCCGGCGTCCCGATCGACGAGGCCATCCGGCGCATCAAGGCCGCCGGACTCGACTCGATCGCCGGGGCCGGCGCCGAGATGCTCCCGGCGCGGCCGCGCACGGCGCTCGCGCCGCTGAAGGAGTCGGGGGAGCGCTGGCTGGAGATCATGGAGGCCGCGCACCGGCAGGGCCTGGAGTCGACGGCCACCATGATGATGGGCACCGGCGAGACCGCGGCCGAGCGGATCGAGCACCTGCGGATGATCCGCGACGTGCAGGACCGCACCGGCGGGTTCCGCTCGTTCATCCCGTGGACCTACCAGCCGGAGAACAACCACCTCAAGGGCCGGACGCAGGCGACCGCGATGGAGTACCTGCGGCTGCTGGCGACCGCGCGGCTGTTCTTCCACAACGTGCGCCACCTCCAGTCGTCGTGGCTGACGACCGGGAAGGCCGCGGGCCAGGTGAGCATGCACCTCGGCGTGGACGACCTGGGGTCGATCATGCTGGAGGAGAACGTGATCTCCTCGGCCGGTGCGCGGCACCGCTCGCGCCTGTCGGAGCTCGTCGACCTGATCCGCACGGCCGACCGCATCCCCGCGCAGCGCAACACCCTGTACGAGCGGATGGCGATCCACTGGACCCCCGCCGACGACCCGACCGACGACCGGATCCGGTCCCACTTCTCGACGATCGTCGAGAGCATGAGCTAGAGCTCGACCATTGTGGCGGAGCTGCGGGCGAACTGAAGGCGAGCGGCGGGTCCCTGCGAAAGGGGCGCTCCGCCACGGTACGGCCCGCAGGCTTCGCCGAAGCCCGGGCATCCCGATCCGAATCGGCGCGGCGCCGGTGACCTCGAGTCGCGTGGCGGAAAGGTGAGCGGAGTGTCCCGGCAAATCGGGCGTTCGCAAGCGCCCCCGACGCCATGATGCGCTCGGGGCACGACATCACGTCTGAACGGTCGGGGCGGCGATCCGCATGGATCGCCGCCCCGACCGTTCACTGTGGATCCGTCAGATCAGGTGGCCGATCTCGGCCTTGATCAGCTGGGCGTTCACGCCCGAGTTCGGGCAGCCGCCGAAGTGGTGCAGGGCGATCACCTCGTGCGTGTCCCGCGACAGCACCGGCGAGCCCGAGGACCCGAACTCGGTGTCGCAGTAGTACGCGATGTCGCTGCCGGCCACGTAACCGTCGTAGACCGCCTGCTTGACCACGCAGTTGCCGCCGTCCACCGCGGAGTCCATCGCGATCTCCGTGGGCCGGCCCGCCGGGTGCTGCGGGATGTAGATCGCCTCGCCCCGCCGGGCCGCCCCCTTGGCCAGCTCCAGGTGCCCGAACCGCTCGATCCGGTCGAAGTCGTCCACGGTGAACAGCGTGTAGTCCAACGACTTCGACGTCGCCAGGACCTGCGCGCCCGTCACCTTCACCGGCGCGTTCGCGAGGGTCGTCCCGCACGCCACGCAGTCGTAGCCGAACCACACCTCGGTCTGCTGCGCCTCCCACGTCTCCTTGAAGCAGTGGTT
Source organism: Glycomyces sp. TRM65418 (assembly GCF_019710475.1). GTDB lineage: Bacteria > Actinomycetota > Actinomycetes > Mycobacteriales > Micromonosporaceae > Glycomyces. The sequence goes on from NZ_JAJFAX010000002.1 coordinate 286,050, forward strand.
GTTGGTCAGCAGCCGGTTCGCCTCGCCCACCCGGAACGCCGTGCACAGCACGGTCCCGTCGATGAGCAGCCGCGCCACCGGCTCGGAGCGGTCCACCACCTCCGGGTACGAGGTCCGGTAGCAGGCCGAGGGCCGCTTCTCGTCGCCCTGGCAGATGCTCTCCTCCGGCCGCGACCGGTCGGTCCGCTCCGCCACGAGGTCGTCCACCACGTCAGGGGCGAACCCGTACGCGGCCTTGTCGATCACCGCGCCCAGCGCGGCCGAGACCGGCGCGTCGTCGCCGCGGTGCAGCTCCACGATCGCGGTGTCGCCGGTGATCGAGGTCGCCCACCGGTCGACCATCGACTCCTCGTACCGGTACGACTCGGACCCGTCGGGGCTCGACACCGTCACGTAGTCGCCCGCGTTCAGCAGCAGCCGTTCGAAGTGGACCTTCACGTACCCCGCGTCGGGGCCGGAGACCTTCACCGTGTCGGCGCCGTCCGCGTACGTCAGCGACTCGGTCAGCTCCTCGACCTGGCCGACGTCGATGAGGCCGAGCAGCGAGTCGTCGACCGGCAGGATCTCGGCGGTCCGGTCCAGGAGGCCGGTCACGGGGTCGTCGTCGGCGAACGCGTTGGGGACCACCACGGCCGCCGCGCCCACCGCCAGCGCCCCGGCCGTCGCCGCCAGGATCGCCTTGCGGCGCTTGCGTCCGGCCCCGCCCTGCCCGGTCCGCTCCTGCCCGGTTCGTGGATTCCGCACGCTTGCCGCCACGGTCGGCCCCTTTCGTGAGAGATGTGTCGACCGTTCAACGAGCGAGGCGGGCGGAAGTTGCGCCGCGGCAGGCGCGAACGCGAGCGTCACACCGCCGAGGCGGGCGTCGGGCTACCGTTCCGCCGCCGCGCGGCAGTGCTCCAGGATGTCGTTGAGGCCCTTGCGCGTCGCCAGGACCAGCAGCGTGTCGCCGTGCTTGATCCGGTAGGCCGCGTCCGGGTTCCAGTTGGTCGCGCCGCCCGAGCGCCGGATCGCGATCAGCCGGTGCGAGCCGACCTTCGTCGCCAGCTCGGCGGCGGCGTCGTCGAGCCGCGCGCCCTCGCCGACCTCGAACGCCTCGATGTACGCGATGTGCCCGCGCACCGGGATGGTCACGAGCACCTTGTCGTCGGTGAGCCGCTGCGCGAAACTCGCCGAGGCCACCTCGGGCGCGCTGTAGGAGGCGTGCGGCGGGGCCTCCTGCGGCGGCGTGGACCGGTTCAGGTTCTGGCGGATCAGCGCCGCGAACTCCGGGTTGTAGATCCGCATGACGGTGCGCAGCCCCGGGTTGCACTCCAGGCCCGACAGCGCCGTCTCCAGGTTCGCCTCGTCCTGTTTGGCCATCGTCACCAGGGACCGGCAGTGCCCGATGTCGGCCTCCTTCAGGATCTCCTGGCTGCTGGCGTCGCCGAGCAGCACCTGCGCGCCCTTCGACCGCGCGGCCCGCACGCCCATCGCGTCGCGGTTCTTCTCGATCGCCACCACCGGGATCTTCCGGTCCCGGAGCTTCTCGACCACGCGGGTCCCCATGTTGCCCAGGCCCACGACGATCACGTGGTCGCGCGCCCGCCGGGTGCGCCGGCCCTCCGAGAGCGCGTACCGCCGGTCGACCACGGCCTGCACGATGGCGCCGGTCGCGAACGGGATCAGGAGCGAGCCGCTCAGGACCACCACCGCGTGCGTGGCCTTGAGCAGGCCGTCCGCCTTCATGTCCGGGTCGATGCCGCCGCCGGCGAGCAGCGCGAGCAGGTAGAACACGTCGCCTTCGCCGCCGGGCGGGTTCGAGCCGCTGTTGTTGCGCGCCAGCACGGCGAACCCGGCGAGGAAGATCACGAACAGCGCGAGCGCGAGCGCCATGAGGCTCTTGTTGAGCATCCCCCGCAGGGAACCGGCCGACTCCTTGACCGCCCGCACCGCCGACGTCACGGTCGGGCGGATCCGCGCCTGCCGCCGGTCCCGGGCCAGGCACAGGTACCGGAGCGCCTCGGTCTCGTCCTCGGGGATGAGCTCGATGCCCGCCTGGTTGCCGCTCGCGACGATCCACTGCGACTCGGCGCGCTCCTCGCGCCGCCGCGACAGGTACAGCCGGCGCCCCCACACGTCGATGTCGCCCGGCGGGAGCTGCTGGAGCGCCGCCAGCGCGTACGTGTCGGCGACCATGTCGGCGTCGGACTCGACGTACACGCCGTCCTCGTCGTCGCCGAGGAGCTTCTGGATGTTGTCGCGCAGTCCGCTGTTGTACATGCGGATGACCAGGCGCGGCAGGGTCTCGTCGCCGAGGTAGTGGGACATCTCCCGGATCTTCAGCGCCAGGTGGAGGTTGCCGACGTCGTTCTGGTCCATGAGGGCCACCGCGTACGCGTCGGTGAGCCCGGCCTCCCGGACGGCCTCGGCGGTGATCGCGGGCCGGGTGTAGACCACGAGGTTGCGGTTGTTCTCGGCCTCTTTGCGGATCTCGTCGCGCTGCCCGCCGGGGCCGTCGGGGAAGACGGCGATGACGCGGAAGGCGTAGCGCTCGATGAGGTGCTTGATGAAGCGGAGCGTCAGTCCGTTGTCGCCCACCACGATGACGCGGCGCTCGGCGGGACCGTCGTCGAAGCGTGCATGCCGGGGGTGCATGGGACGAGTGTACGGACCGTTCGCAAACGATTGCGGCCCAAGATCATTCGGTTCGGACCGTGGGAGCGCGCTAGCGGCGGTCGGCGAGCCGCGCGAGGAGCTCGTCGACGTCGGTCTCGTAGTCGTACCAGTCGACGTCGTGGACGAAGCCGAGTTCGGCGTTGATCCAGCGGACGTCGTCGGCGGCCTCCAGGGTCCAGGTCTGGACGTCCACGAGCTGCGGCTCGGCGCGGCGCAGCTCGGTGAGCAGCCGGGCCTTCATGGTCATGGCGAGCCCGTAGGAGCGGTGCTCGGGGGCGACGACGGTGTCGTACTGGTCGGCGCGGGTGGGCCGCTGCGCGGAGACGACGAGTTCGGTGAGGCCCACGACGTTCCCGTAGGGCTCGCTGACGGCGACGGCGATGTGCGAGCGCATGCCGCGGCGGGCGAGGGTCGCGAACGAGTCGCGCAGGGCCGGCGCGTACGCCGAGCCGCGCCATTCGGGGACGAACGCGACGTTGCCGGGGCTGGAGCGCAGGTTGGCCTTGACGTCGGCGTAGGAGTCCATGAGGCGGTCGGGGAGGCCCCCGGCGTGGTACTCGAGGCGGTATCCGGCGGCGAGGCGCCCGGCGGCGTGCTCGATCTTCTCCCAGTCGATCTCGGCCCAGCGCAGGAGGTGGCGCTGCTCGACCTCGGTGCGGGCGAAACCGTGCCGGTCGTAGAAGCCGACCGCGGGGGTGGTGGCGATGACCTCGACGGAGAGGGTCTTGCAGCCGTGCTCCTTGGCGCATTCGGCGACGGCGCGCAGCAGCCGGGAGCCGACCCCCTTGCCGCGCGCGGAGGGGCGGGTGGACATCTCGACGACGCCGGTGCCGGCCTGCTCGCCGCCGCTCTGGTCGCCGCTGAAGAGGACGAGGCTGGCGTGGCCCACGAGGTCGCCGTCGGCGTCGCGGTCCAGGAACAGGAACCGCCGGTCCCCGGGCAGGATCCCGGTGAGGTAGTCGCCGAGGCGGTCGGTGCGCCATCGCGGCTCGGCGGGCATGTCCGCGGCGGTCATGTCGTTGAGCACCGAGCACCAGTCGCGGAGGTCGTCGTCCGTCATCTCGCCGGGAGCGAGCCGCTTCAGGGGCATCTCTTATCCTTACCCGAAATCGTCACCGAACGGAACCCCCGCCTCACGGAATGCTGCGATTCGGGGCCTGATGTCAAGCCGTGCTCTTCCTGCCGTATTCGTCCGCCCGGTCGAAGACCTTCCGGACGTAGCTGTCGAGGTGGTTGTAGCTGAAGACGCCCTCGTACCAGCCGGCGGGCGTCGACATGTCGCGGCCGTCGTGGCAGAGGTAGTTCGCGGCGGCCGTCACCGCGTCGTCGATGTCGTGCGGGTTGTGGACGCCGTCCTCGTCGCCGTCGGCCTTCCAGCGCTCCCACGTGCTGGGGAGGAACTGCATGGGGCCCATCTCGGCGTACTCGGCGCCGATGATCTCGGTCATCGTGGTGCCGTCCGCCTGGATCCGGTTCCCGCCGTGCGTCCCGTGGTTGGTCTCGGTCGCGCCGATCCCCGCCAGGGTGGTCCACGTGAGGTTGCAGTCGGGGTTCTCGACCGCGGAGAGGAGCTCGGCGCGGCCGTACGCGACCAGGGCCCGCTCGGGGATTCCCAGCGCGCTGAGGCTCGCGGCCCACGACTCGATGTCCGCCGGCCCCGCCGGAGTCGTGGCGGCCTCGGTGGGGGACTGCGTCGGGGACTGGGCCGGCGACTCGGCGGTCACCGTGTCGCCCACCGGCTCGGTGTCGGCCGGCAGGCCCGGATCGGGGGCGTTCTCCAGGGCGCCCTCGGGGCTGAGCACGAGCGGGGGCTCTTCGGTCTCGGGGGTCGGCTCGGTCCCGTAGGACCAGGCCGGGCCCGCCCCGGGCACGATGAACCAGCCCGCGGCGAGCGCCCCGGCGAGCGCCAGGGTCGTCGCGGCGACCTGGACGCCGAGGCGTCCGGCCGGGGCGCGCAGCCCGCGGTGGCAGGCGCGCAGACCCCTGCCGAGGGCCTTGAGGGCCCGCCACGGCAGGACGGCGATGCGGCGGAGGAGGAGCGCGAACCACACGGGAACGGATCGTCCTTTCTCGATCGGGGCGTGACGGGGAGGACTCAGGGGGCGGCGGCGTCCCGCACGGGCGCGGCCGGTGGGGCGCCGCTGTCGCGGTCGGGGTGCCGGAGGGCCCAGTATGCACCCGTGCACGTCGGCGGAGCCGTCGGGCGACGCATTCGCGAGGGACCGGACTGAATGCGAGTATTCCCTAGTTCCGTCCCCGCGGGCAACGCCTGAGGGCCAATAATTCCGAAATCGGCCGCGACCGGCGGCCGATCGGATCGTTCTCATAACGGATCGGTGGTTGCCACGAGCAAACCCGCGGAGAGAGGACCTCACGACCGCGTCGGCGCAGGAAACCGCGCACAGACCGGGTGCCAGTTCCCATCACGGCAGGTAACCGACTGAGATGGGGGAGACACTGTGAGGCCGCTGGGCAATGTGCCCGCGCACCAGCGCGCCACAGCCCGGCATACGGGGGCTGAACGAAAGTTGATCGACACGTGGATACGACAACGGCATCGCAAGCCGCACTGACCTCCTTTGCCATGACGCTCGGCGACAATGGGCCGAGCAGCCGGGGCGCGTCGCTCCCTCCCTTCGGGGACCATGGACCGGGAAGACGGGATGCGACCGCGCTGCCCCCCGGGGACGACGGGCCGGCGAGACGAGACGCGTCCGCACCGTCCCCCGGGGACCGGGGGCCCGGGTATCGGCACGCGTCCGACACGACCGAACCCGACGAGCATCGGGAGACCACTCACGACAATGCCGACACCACTGCTGAGGACACTGCTCGAGACACCGCCCGGAACACCGCCCGGAACACCGCCGAAGACCATGCCGCGGACACCGCCCGAACCATCGCCGGAGGCACCGGGGACCGCGAGGGCGCCATCCGCTCCGCCGCACTCCCCTCCGGCGACGTCACCTTCATGTTCACCGACATCGAGGGTTCCACGCGCCTGGCCTCCGGGCTCGGAGCGGAACGCTACCGGGTGGTCCTCCACCGCCACCGCGCACTCGTCCGCGAGGTCCTGCGCGCGACCGGCGGCACCGAGATCGACACCGAAGGGGACTCGTTCTTCGTCGTCTTCCACCACGCCGCCGCCGCCTGCGCCGCCGCGATCGGCATACAGACCGCACTGCGCGAGGCCGACTGGCCCGACTACGGACGGGAGACCGGCCCCCTCCGGCCGAGGGTCCGCATAGGACTCCACACGGGGGAGGCCTGGCCCTCCGCGGGCGGATACGCCACACCGGAGGTCCACCGCACCGCCCGCATCTGCTCCGCCGCACACGGCGACCAGATCCTCGCCTCCGCCGCCTGCGCCGACGCCGCCGGGCTCCCGCCCGCGGCGATGCACCGCCTCGGCGACTTCGAACTGCGCGGCCTGCCCGGCGCGACCGAACTCGTCCAGCTCGCCGCGCCCGGCCTGCCGAGCGCGTTCCCGCCGCCGCCGGTCCGGCCCCGCACCCACCATCTGCCCGCCGACCTCAAGGCCCCGGTGGAACGCCCGGGGGAGTACCGCGAACTCGACCGCGCCTTCGCCAAGCACCGGCTCGTCAGCCTCACCGGCCTCCGCGGCTGCGGCAAGACCACCGTCGCCAAAGCGTGGGCCCGGCGGCGGCTCGCGTTCTACGAGCACGGCGTCTGGTACTGCCGCGCCGGCGAGGACCTCGGCGCGGCTCTCCTCGACGCCCTCGGCAGGCGTCCGGAGGTGCTCACGCCCGCACTCGACACCGCCGTCGACCGGCTCAAGGAGGCCCGCGCACTCCTCGTCCTCGACGACGTCGACCGCTCGCACGCCGGCGAGGTCGCCCGGCTCCTGCAGGACTGCCCCGACCTCCACCTCCTCGCGGTCGGGCCGCGCCCGCTCGAACTGCCCGGCGAAGCCAAGCGCGCGCTCGGACTCCCGCCGGCGGAGGTCGGCGCGGCCATCCTCGCCGGGCACTGCGAGGACCGCGGCGCGCCGTGGACCCCCGCCGACTGCCGGGGCGTCGCGACCGCCGTGGAGGGCTTCGTGCCCGCGCTGACGGCGCTCGCGGAGGTCACGGCGCTCGGCTCCCCGGCGGCGGCGCAGCGGTACCTGGACGACGACCCGGTCCGCGCGCTCGACGCCGGGGGCCGCTTCCGGGCGACGATCGACGAGGCCGTCGCCTCGATCTCGGGCCCGGCCCGCGCGGTGCTGCTGGAACTGGCGGCGCGTTCGCGCGGCGCGACCGTGGACGAAGTGCTCGACCTGTGCCGCCAGCGCGACGGGAGCCTCGAAGCGCTGGTGGAGCTCGTGGACGTCGCGCTGGTCGTGATCGAGCGGCCGGCGATGGACGAGGCGGTCTACCGCGTGCCCGCGCCGCTGCGGTGGCTGCTGGTCGGCGCGGCCGCGGAGGCGTCCTCGCGGGCCGAGCGGCTGCAGCCGCGCGCCGCGGTGGCCGCGAGTTTCGCGGACCGGCTGGTGCGCCCGGTGAGCATCGAGGGCCCGCGGCTGCGCGCGGTGGCCTAGAGCGCGCGACAGCGGGACCGCCGGCCAGGCGCACGCGGAGGGCGCCGAGCCGGCGGGCCGAGGCGGCGGGCGAGAGCCCGCCGCCCGAGTCCCGCGCGCCTCATACCGTTCCGGACCGATTCCGGTCCGCTCGCGCCCCGTGTGCGATGCTGAGGCCGTGACTGACTGGCAACCGCAGGCCGCCCCCGACCGCACCGCTTCCTCCGCCGCCGCCGAGCGGGCCGCCCGGGTCATCCCCGGCGGCGTCAACTCGCCCGTGCGGGCGTTCCGCGGGGTCGGCGGCGACCCGGTGTTCATCGCCTCCGCCTCCGGCGCCCGCCTCCGCGACGTCGACGGCAACACCTACATCGACCTCGTCGGCTCCTGGGGCCCGCTCATCCTCGGGCACGCCCACCCCGACGTCGTCGAGGCCCTCGCCGCCGCCGCGGCCCGCGGCACCTCTTACGGCGCCCCCACCGTCGGCGAGATCGAGCTCGCCGAGCTCATCGTCGAACGCACCCCCTGCGAGATGGTCCGCCTCGTCTCCTCCGGCACCGAGGCCACCATGAGCGCCGTGCGCCTCGCCCGCGCCGCCACCGGCCGCGACAAGATCATCAAGTTCGCCGGCTGCTACCACGGCCACGCCGACTACTTCCTCGCCGAGGCCGGCTCCGGTGTCGCCACGCTCGGCCACCCCGACTCGCCCGGCGTCCCCGCCGCCGCCGCGGCCGACACCATCGTCGTCCCCTACAACGACATCGACGCCGTCGAAGCCGCGTTCGCCGCCCACCCCGGGCAGATCGGCGCGGTCATCACCGAGGCCGTCCCCGGCAACATGGGCGCGATCGCGCCGCTCGACGGCTTCAACGAACGGCTCTACGCGGTCGCGCACGCCCACGGCGCGCTCCTCATCTCCGACGAGGTCATGACCGGCTTCCGCGTCGGCCCCGGCGGCCTCGCCGCCCCCGCCGACCTCTACACGTACGGGAAGGTCATGGGCGGCGGCCTCCCCGCCGCCGCGTTCGGCGGCCGCGCCGACCTCATGTCGCGGATCAGCCCCGCCGGGCCCGTCTACCAGGCCGGCACGCTCTCGGGCAACCCGCTCGCCGTCGCCGCCGGGCTCGCCACCCTCCGCGCCTGCGACGACGCCGTCTACGCGCGCCTCGACGCGACCGCCGCCGAACTGCAGCGCATGGCCGCCGAAGCCCTCACCGAGGCCGGCGTCCCGCACCACGTCTCGGCCCCCTCGAACCTCTTCTCCGTGTTCTTCACCGAAGGCCCCGTGCGGAACTTCGCGGAGGCGAGGGCCCAGGACACCGAGGCCTACGGCGCGTTCTTCCACGCCATGCTCGACCACGGCGTCTACCTCCCGCCGAGCGCCTTCGAATGCTGGTTCACCTCGGCCGCGATCGACGAGGAAGCCCTGTCACACATCGAACAGGCCATGCGACACGCCGCCGAAGCCGCCGCTAAGGTGCGATCATGAGCGGCTCCACGACCGTCGTCCACCTGCTGCGGCACGGCGAGGTCCACAACCCGGCCGGGATCCTCTACGGGCGCATCCCGGGCTTCGGCCTGTCCGAACTCGGACGCGAGATGGCCCTGGCCGCCGCCGAGCGCCTCGCCGGACGCGACGTCGTCCACGTCGGCGCCTCCCCGCTCCAGCGCGCCCAGGAGACCGCCGAGCCCATCGCCGCCTCCCACCGCATGGACATCACCACCTACGACGGCCTCATCGAAGCCGGGAACTCCTTCGAGGGCCTGCGCGTCGGCGTCGGCGACGGCGCCCTCCGCCGGCCCAAGTACTGGTGGCGCCTGCGCGACCCCTTCCGCCCCTCCTGGGGCGAGGCCTACCTCGACATCGCGCGCCGCATGATGGACGTCATCGAGAAGGCCCGCGTCGCCGCCGAAGGCGCCGAGGCCGTGCTCGTCAGCCACCAGCTGCCGATCTGGACCGTCCGCCGCTTCGCCGAGCGCAAGCGCCTCTGGCACGACCCGCGCCGGCGCCAATGCGCGCTCGCGTCGATCACCAGCTTCGTCTACGAGGGCCCCTCGCTCGACCGCGTCGAGTACAGCGAACCCGCCGCCCACCTGATCCTCCAGTCCGAGTCCGCTCAGAAGGCCAAGGGAGCCTGACCATGGCCCTGCGGCGGAGGACGATGCTGGCTGCGGCGCCGCTGCTGGCCCTGGCGGCCTGCTCCGAGACCGACGGCGAGACCGCCAACCGCGTCAACGAGATCAACCGGGACCGGTACGTCTCCGGCGACGGCTCGAACTACCGGTGGCAGGAGCCCGAGGACCGCTTCCCGGCCCCCCGGCTCACCGGCACCGCCGTCGACGGCACGACCGAGATCGACACCGACGACTGGGCCGGGTCCGTGCTCGTCGTCAACTTCTGGGGCTCCTGGTGCGCGCCCTGCGTGGCCGAGGCGCCCCACCTCGTGGAGGCCGCCGCCGAGTTCGCCGACCGGGACGTGCGGTTCCTCGGCGTGAACATCCGCGACACCGACGACGCCGCGCTCGCCTTCGAGCGCCGCTACGGCGTCGACTACCCCTCGATCTCCGACGCCCCCGGCCGGGTCGCCGACCAGTTCGTCGAATACGGGCTCTCCCCGAACGACATCCCCGCCACGATCGTCATCGACGCCGAGCACCGCGTCTTCTCGATCTGGCGCGGTGAACTCGACGACGCCGCGACGCTCATCGCCGACGTCGAGCAGGCCCTGGAGACCTGATGCACCCGCCCGGCCCCCCGAACCCCGCCGACCGAGAGGCACTGGAGTCCTGATGCGCACGCCGTCGAAACCCGCCGTCCGCAAGGCCGCGAAAGGCGCGGCCATGGCCGGCACCGCCGCCCTCGCCGCGCTCGCGGTCGGCACGCTCGTGAAGCGCCGCATCAGCGACCCCGCCGCCGACCGCGACGACTCGCCGCGGGAGGCGACCGAGTGAACCCCGCCGAGACCGCCGCCTCCGGGCCCCTGCTGCTCGCCTTCGGCGTGGCCGCGCTCGCCGGGCTCGTCTCCTTCGCCTCGCCCTGCACCCTCCCCCTCATGCCCGGGTACGTGTCCTATGTGACCGGCATGAGCGGCCAGGAGCTCGCGAAGGACCGCCGCACCGGCCGCATCCTCACCGGCGCGCTCCTGTTCGTCGCCGGGTTCACCGCCGTCTACACCACCATGGTCTTCGCCCTGCAGAGCGCCGGACGCGCCCTCCTCACCAACGCCGCCACCCTGGAGACCGTCGCCGGGATCGTCATGATCGCCATGGGCCTCATGTTCATCGGCCTCATCCCCGCCCGCGGCGGCTTCGCCCCCACCTGGCGGCCCGCCGTCGGCCTCGCCGGGGCCCCGCTCTTCGGCGCGGTCTTCGCGCTCTCCTGGATCCCCTGCACCTCGCCGGTGCTCGCGGCGATCACGAGCCTCGCGGTGATCCAGGACGGCACGGCCCGCGGCGTCGGCCTCATGGTCGCCTACTGCGCCGGACTCGGCGCGCCGTTCGTGCTCTTCGCCGTCGGCATGCACCGCCTCGCCGGAGCCCTCGACTTCCTCAAACGCCACGGCCGCGCCATCTCGATCGCCGGCGGCGCCATGCTCTGCCTCGTCGGCCTCGCCCTCGTCACCGGCGCCTGGACCGGCCTCATGAACTGGCTGCGCGCCACTGTGGGCGTCGGGGTGAGCCTCCTGTGAACGCCGACGACCGCCGCCGCGCCCCCGCCGAGGTGCGCGTCCCGTGACCGCGACCCTCGCCCCGCCGCCGCGCAGCAGGCCCAGGCCCCTCAAGCGCCTCCGCGCGTTCGGCCGCCGCTGGTGGCACCAGCTCACCTCCATGCGCACCGCCCTGCTGCTGCTCCTCGCGCTCGCCCTCGCCGCCATCCCCGGCTCCGCGTTCCCGCAGCGCGCCATCAGCGCCGTCGACGTCGCCGACTACTACACCGAACACCCCGACCTCGCGCCCTGGCTCGACCGGCTGTGGGCCTTCGACGTCTACACCTCGCCGTGGTTCTCCGCGATCTACCTGCTGCTCATGATCAGCCTCGTCGGCTGCATCGTGCCGCGCCTCGGCGTCCACTGGAAAGCCCTGCGCGCCGCGGTCCCCGACGCCCCCAAGCGGATGTCGATCCTCCCGTACCACCGGGTCCTCCCCGCCGACCCGCACGGGGCCATCGCCGGCCAGTCCCGCGCGCGGGCCGTCCTCAAGCAGCGCCGCTGGCGCACCGCCGTCCGCGAGGGCGACGACGGCGCCCTCACGATCGCCGCCGAGAAGGGCTACCTGCGCGAGACCGGGAACCTCCTGTTCCACACCAGCGTCATCTTCATGCTCGTCGGCGTCGCCCTCGGCAGCCTCATGAGCTGGTACGGCAACCGCATCCTCTCCGAGGACAAGTCCTACTGCAACAACCTCCAGCAGTACGACGAATACGGCCTCGGCTCCTGGGTCGAGGAGACGAGCCTCCCGCGGTTCTGCCTCACCCTCAACAGCTTCGACGCCGAGTTCACAGGCGGCGGCCCCACCGCCTACGACGCCGACGTCACCTACGAGACCACCGGCGAGGACGGGACCGAGACCGGGGACTACGCCCTCGAAGTCAACCACCCCTTGAACATCGACGGCACGAACGTCTTCCTCATCGGCCACGGCTACACCGCCGTCGTGACCTACACCGACCGCTACGGCCAGACCCAGACCCTCCACCAGGAATTCCTCGCCATGGACCCGGCGATGAACTCCGAAGGCGCCTTCAAGTTCCCCGACGCCAACTTCAACCCCGACACCGGCGACGTCGACCCGGACGCCGAAGTCGGCTTCGACGCGATCCTCGTCCCCACCTACGACGACGCGACCGGGATGCTCCTGGGCACCGACCCCGAGCCGAACAACCCCGTGCTCGCCCTCACCGCCTACACCGGCGACCTCGGCCTCGCCGACGGCCGGCCCGAATCCGTCTACGCCGTCAACGAGGACCAGATCGCCTCCGGCGAACTCGTCCAGGTCAACGACGAAGTCGAGGTCATCGGCGTCGGCGACGCCATGACCCTCCCCGACGGCTCCAGCCTGACCTTCGACGGCGTCGAGCAGTACGCGGTCCTCCAGGTCCGCCACGACCCCGGCGGCCCCGTCGTCCTCGCCGGCGCGATCCTCCTGCTCGGCGGCCTCCTGCCCGCCCTCGCCGTGCGCCGCCGCCGCTTCTGGATCCGCTGGAACCCCGACGGCACCGTGGAGACCGGCGGCCTCAACCGCAACGACTACGACGGCCTCGACGAGGAATGCGACGAGCTCACCGCAGCCATCGCCCCCGCCTACCGGCCGCCCCAGCAATCCGAAGAATCCGACGACTCGATCGGGAGCCAGCCATGACCGGTGCCGAAGCCGCGAACGCGTTGTTCGTCGCCACCATCCTGACCTACGCGGCCGCCATGTTCGCCTACGCGGTCGAGTACGCCTTCGACAAGCGCGCCCCCAAGCGCGCCGGACGGCTCGCCGCCGTCGGCTCCGCCACCGACGACGCCCCGCCGCCGGCCGCGACCGGCGAGGCGCCCATCAGCCCGTCCGCCGCGCGCGGCGCCGGCCGCCTCGGCCTCGTCCTCACCCACCTCGGCACGGCCGCCCTCGCCGCCAGCATCGTCACCCGCGTCGTCTACACCGGACGGTGGCCCTGGGGCAACATGTTCGAGTACACCGTCGGCGTCGCCCTCGCGGGCATGGTCACCTGGCTCGTCCTCGTCGCCAACGGCAACGTGCCCCGCCGCCTCGGCCTCTTCGCCACCTTCGCGGTGACGATGGTCCTCGGCACCTCCGTGCGGGTCTACACCGAAGCCGGGCCGTTGGTCCCCGCCCTCGACTCGTACTGGATCGTCATCCACGTGACGGCCGCGATCGCCTCCTCGGGCATCCTGCTCATCGGCTGCGTCTTCGCGATCCTGCACCTCGTGAAGCGCCGCTACGACCGCCAGGTCTCCGACGGCAAGTCGATCCGCTTCCCGCTCAACATCGCCGAGCGCCTCCCCGACGCGACCGCCCTGGAGCGCCTCACCTTCAAGATCCACGTCTTCGCGTTCCCGCTGCTCACCTTCGGCATCCTCGCCGGAGCGGTCTGGGCCCACTTCGCGTGGGGCCGCTACTGGGCCTGGGACCCCAAAGAGGTCTGGGCCTTCATCGCGTGGGTCGTCTACGCCGCCTACCTGCACGCGCGCGTCTCCGGCCGGTCCGCCAAAGCGAACGCCCCGTGGATCGCCATCCTCGGCTACGCGGTCATGCTCTTCAACCTGACCGCCGTGAACCTCGTCTTCAGCGGCCTCCACTCCTACGCCGGCGTCTGACCGCGCCCACTGCGGTCCGTGACGGACCGATCTCCGCACCTATATATAAGGCATGGAACGGGAACGGCCCCCATCCGATCGGATGGGGGCCGTTCCCGCTGCTTGACGAATGCGCGAACTGAGGATCAGCGCCGCGGGGCCTGCCGCGGCGTGATGTCGTAGTGCTCGGCGGTCCGCTCCAGGTCTGCCTGCTGGAACGAACGCTGCGTGCGCGCCCCGGGCCGGTCCGGAACGATCATCGGACCGTCCTGACTGCCCATCGGCGCCTGCAGCGGCCGCGTCGGCCGCTGATCCGGGACGTACCCCTGCGACCGCTCCGATTTGTTGCGGACCCGTCCCGCCCCGCGCGGACGCGGCCCGCCGCGCAGCCGGTCCACCGGGATCGCGCCGGTCGCCGTCGGCAGGACCTCCTCGTCCTCGACCTCGATACCGAGCTGGTCCCGCTTGGTCACCATCTTCGGCTGCGTCCCCATGAGCGCGAACAGCAGCACGATGATGCCGATCGTGGCGACACCCAGGATCGGCAGGGTGAGCATGATCGGGTCGATCCCCGACACCGAGTTGCGGCCCTGGTCGTAGACCGTCACCCGCACCCCGGCCATGCCCGTGTAGTGCATGGCGGAGATCGCGCTCGCCATGATCACCGCCGCGGCCGACTGCCACCGCCAGCCGTCGAGGTACATGCCGCAGAACAGGGCCGCCGTCGCCGCGACCACCGCGATCACCACCGAGGCGATGAAATAGCCGCGCTCGTGGGCGATGTGCCCCGAGACGTTGATCGCCGCCATGCCCGAGTAGTGCATGATCACCACGCCGATGCCCGTGATCGGGCCGGCCATGAGGATCTTCGCGACCGTGTTGCGCCGTCCCGTGCCCGCCACGAGCAGACCGAAGAACACCGCCCCGATCGAGGCCAGCAGGCTCAGGAACGTCTTCATCGGGTCATAGGCGATGTCCGACTCGACGACCTTGAACCCGATCATCGCCGTGAAGTGCATCATCCAGATCGCCGTGCCGCCCAGCGCGAACGCGGACAGCGCGATCCACTGGACGCGTCTGCGGGCGGACTTCACCCGGCCGTCCTGGCGGCGGGCCTGCGTCATGCACATGAGCGCCAGGATCGAACCCGCGAAGGCGAATCCGAAGGCCATGATGGGATTGATCCAGCCGTACGTGAAGTGACTGACGTGTTCCACCCTTGGTCTTCCTCCCCGGGCTCGGCCCGTATTCGGAATGGGGCGCGCAAACGTTCTCGCGCGGTTTGAAATTTATACGACTACTGTCCGGCGGCATCCGCAAGACGGACAGTTGCACTAGGACGGTCATTTCGGTCGATCGCCCGCCGATCACCGGATTCCCGGTCGAGCGACGGCGACGCCAGCACCCCGAACACCATCCCCACGATCGCCACGAGCGCCAGGATCAGGATCGGCAGCAGCAGCACGAGGGGGCTGATCCCCGAGACGTCCGCGCGCGGCGGCCCCTCGACCGTCACCGCCGCCATCCCGGTGTAGTGCATGCCGACCACCGCGACGCTCATGACCGCCGCGGCCAGCGCCATCCCGCCGCGCCGGTCCACCACCGCCGTGAACCGCAGGGCCACCGTCGAAGCGACCACCGCGATCGCCACCGAGGCCGCGACCAGCGTCGAGTCGTAGACGACCCGGCCGCCCGTCGAGATCGCCGCCATGCCCGTGTAGTGCATCCCGACCACGCCCGCGCCGCACACCAGTCCGCCGAGGACCAAGCGCGGCCAGCCAGCGCGCTCGCCGCCGGACACGAGCAGCCCGACCCCGACCGCGGCGACCGCGAGGCCGAACGAGGCGCCGGTGAGCCCGGGGTCGTAGGCGATGTCGGCGCCGGTCACGGTGAAGCCGATCATCGCGATGAAGTGCATCATCCAGATGCCGACGCCGCCGATGGCCGACGCGGCCATCAGGGTCCAGCGCAGGCGCCCTCCGGTGGAGGTCGCGGCGCGGGCGTAGCGGGAGGCCGACAGGCCGAGGAAGGATCCGGCCGCGGCGAAGGCGAGGCCCATCACGGGATTGAGCCAGCCGTAAGTGAAGTGGTGGTGCTCGAGTGTCGCTGCGAGCAGGTCCATGGGGTTGCCTCCTGGAAGGTCGTGGGTCAACCGTGCCTAATGGAGAACGAAGTCTGTCGCACAACCTGTGCGAGTTCCGCGAGGAACCGCGCTGGTCATGACGAACCCGTCCCTCGGGCGTGTTCCGAAGACCGCGCTCGGTGACTGGACTAAGGTGGCGAAACGGTCATCACGGGGGGTGGTCGCGACGACGCGGTCCGTGTCATTGTCGGGGGAGTCGGCGCCGGGGTCCCGGGATTCTCCGGGCGGGACGGCGTCGCTCGTCCGAACAGCCGGACTTCTCGTCCGATCAGCCGAATACCACATAGGCACGTGTCCGAAAGATGAGTGTATCTTGGGATTCGCCCTGCACCGCGATGGCATACGGGGGCGCGTTCAGTACTCCAGTACGCCCCTGGATTTCGCCGCCCACTTTCGTCATGATGGAATCTGCTGGGCTTCACATGCCGCCCCCGCCGCCCCGGCGGCCGGACGGCAGCCGGCGGGCGCCGTCGGCCCGAGACCGACCCCGGCCCGGCACGGGCCCTTCGGTCTGACACAGAGGACCACCCCAGGAGGCTAGACAAGGTGAGCAAGCGCAGCTCGAACCGTGCGGGTTCAGCGGCTCGACGAGGACCGCTCGGCCTGCCCCGCATCGCAGACATGCGAATCCGGTCCAAGCTGGGACTGATCCTCCTGGTGCCCCTCGTGGTGCTCGTGGCCGTCGCGAGCCTCCGCCTCTACGACCTGGCCGACCGCGTGTTCGAGTCCGGCGACATGGTGAAGCTCGTCGAGTTCAACACCGTCGTCGCCGAACTCCGCTACGACCTCCAGCGCGAGCGGTCCCTGCTCGTCACCAACCTGCGGCTCGACCAGGACCACGTCGCCGGCATCGACAAGGCCCTCTACGACGAGACCGCCGTGTCCGCCCAGCAGGCCGAGACCGACGAGTCCCTCGAAGGCTTCAACACGCAGGCCGAGCAGCTACCGGCCCTCTCCGACGACATCGACAACCGCATCGACGCCGTGCACACGCAGTACGAGAGCCTGCGGCAGATCCGCGAGCAGGCCAAGCAGGACGCCGGCGGCACCTCGATCGACGCGACCTCCCGCGTCTACCAGCGGCTCATCGCCGAACTGGTGACCATCACCGACATCTCCTCGCGCATCGTCAACGACCCCGACATCGCGCGGAACCTCCAGGCCATCGCCGCCGCCACCACCATCCTCGAGACCCTCGAGGAAGAGCGCGCGATCGCCATCAACGTCGGCGACGGCCGCCGGTTCATCAACGCCACCCGTTGGCAGAACTTCATCTCGTACGCGAAACTGCGCGAGACGGCCGAGGACGAGTTCAAGACCGTCGCCGACCGCGACGAGCAGCTCTCGTTCTTCTTCAGCGAAGGCGGCCTCAACACCGCCGCGGCCCAGCCGGCGCTCGAGTTCGAGAACGCCGCGGTCGCCGCGGACACCTCGGACCCGCTGTCGGTGAACGCCGAGGTCATCGACTCCTACAACGCGATCCTCGACAACGGCCTGCGGTACATCACCGACGAGTCCCGGCAGGTCCTCGAGGACGCGCGGAACGACCTCAACGCGCAGGTCTTCCAGCTGCTGCTCGAAGCCGTGCTCATCCTGGCGGCCTTCGTCATGGCGACCGTGATCGCCCTGCTCATCGCCCGCAACATGGCGACCGGTCTGCGGCGCCTGCGCGAGGGCGCGCTCGACGTCGCCCACGTCAGCCTGCCGCAGGCGGTGGCGCAGATGCGGGACGCGGAGACCATCGGCAACCGGACCCCGGACGAGGTCGCGGCCGACACGGGCGCGGTCATCGACATCGACCAGCGCGACGAGATCGGCAACGTGGCGCACTCGTTCAACATCGTCCACACCGAGGCGATCCGCATCGCGGCCGAGCAGGCCGCCCTGCGCGCCAACGTCTCGCAGATGTTCATCAACCTGGCCCGCCGCTCCCAGAACCTGGTCGACCGGCTCATCGGCCACCTCGACCACCTGGAGCGCGGCGAGGAGAACCCGGACCGCCTGGCCGAGCTGTTCCAGCTCGACCACCTCGCGACCCGCATGCGCCGCAACGACGAGAACCTCCTGGTGCTCGCCGGCGCGGACTCCACCCGCCAGGAGCGCTACCCGGCGCCGATCGGCGACATCCTGCAGGCCGCCCAGTCCGAGGTCGAGCAGTACACCCGCATCGAGTTCGGGAACCTGGAGGCCGAGCGGGAGATCCGCCCCGCCGCCGTCAACGACCTCGTGCACCTCATCGCCGAGCTCATGGACAACGCGACCGCGTTCTCCCCGCCGGAGTCCCCGGTCCTCGTCGAGGCCGAGCAGATGCGCACCGCCGAGAGCCCGCAGGGCGCCATCCGGGTGCGGATCAACGACGTCGGCATCGGCATGCCCCCCGCGCAGATCGAGGACATCAACCGGCAGCTGTCGGAGTCGGCGGACGTCATCGACCTCGCCTCCTCCCGCATGATGGGCCTGGTCGTGGTCGCGCGCCTGGCGCGGCGCCACGACGTCCGCGTCGAGCTGCGCGCCGGCGAGCAGCGCGGCACCGTCGCCGAGGTCATCCTCGGCGAGGCCGTCCTGACCGAGCCGCGGCTCCCCGAGCGCGGCATGCGCTCGGGCGTCCCGCTCGACGCCGGCTCCTACGACGGCGGCGAGACGATGTCGCTGCAGGGCCGCGACGGCGGCCCCCGCGGCGAGCTCCTCGGCGGCATGCACTCCGGCGAGCTCCCGCGCGTCCCGGAGAGCCCCGCGGGCCTGTTCGACACCGTCGCCCAGCCCGGGCCGCACTCCCCGCCTCCGCCGCAGCAGCAGCCCCTGTGGCAGCCCAGCGCGCCGCAGCAGCCCTCGCGTCCCCCGGAGCGGCCCACGCCCGTCGAGCCCTTGACCGGCGAGCAGCAGCTGCACCGCCAGCAGCGCCAGGCCGACGAGGAGCCGGGCTTCATGTTCCGGCCCGGCGGCCTCGACGAGGAGCGCAAGGCGAACGGCAAGGTCATGGAGGTGACCGGGGAGATCGTCTCCTCCGAGCACGTCGCCCTGCCGAAGATCCAGTTGGAGGCCTTCACGCCCGAGCCCGAGCCGGCCCCGCCGTCGTGGCCGGACGTGGCCGCCGGCCCCGGCGGCACCGAGGCCCCGCGCGCGGCCAAGAAGGACCGCGTGTCCGCCCTGGACGCCACCACCGAGCTCCCGATCTTCCGCGAGGTCGAGTCGGCCTGGTTCAAGGCCGTCACGCCCGCGCCGAAGAAGGTCGAGGACGATGAAGCGCCGTCCGGCGCGTCCGACGAGGCCTCCCCGTTCGTGTCGGCGAATTCCGAACCGTCCTTCCGCTCTGCGTCGCAGTCGCCCGCGGAGGTGGCGGAGACATCCGCACCGCGCTACGCTGACCAGTCAGAAGCGGCCGAGTCCCCCGCCCAGGCTTGGGAGGCGGCACCGCACACCCCTCCGCAGCCCACGGAAGGCTCGCCCATGCACAGCACGCCCGCCGACGAGCCGGCCGCCGCCCGGAGCGCGGAGCCGGGCCTGGAACGCCGCCGCCTCACCTCCCCCGAGTCCGAGAGCGGCTCCTACGCCTGGCGCACGGCGGCCGACGACGGCTGGTCGCGGGTCGACAACGCCTTCGCCGAAACGGTCGTCGACGAAACGACCACGGCGGGACTTCCCAAGCGCCGCCCCATGGAACGCCTGGTTCCCGGCAGCGTGGAGGAATCACAGGAGACCGTCAGCGCGCAGAAGCGCAACCCCGAGGGCATTCGGGGCCTGCTGTCGGCCTATCACCGTGGCGTGCAGCGAGGACGTGGCAATGACGGTAACTGAGTCGCTGAACCGCAACACGGCAGACGCTACTAAGGAGCGCAAACGATGAGCACTGGTGGAACCTCGGTCCAGGACCTGGGCTGGCTGCTGGCCGGCTTCGCCGAACGCGTGCCGGGAGTGGCGCACGCCGTGGCGGTCAGCGCCGACGGTCTGCTGCTGGCCTCCTCGCGGGACCTGCCCCGGGACCGGGCCGACCAGCTGTCGGCGGTGACCTCGGGGCTGGTGAGCCTGACCCAGGGCGCCTCCCGCTGCTTCGAGGGCGGCGCCGTCCTCCAGACGGTGGTCGAGATGGACCGTGGCTTCCTGTTCCTCATGTCCATCAGCGACGGCTCGTCCTTCGCGGTGCTGGCCTCGAAGAACTGCGACGTGGGCCAGGTGGGCTATGAGATGGCGCTCCTGGTCGACCGCGTCGGGCAGGCCCTCACGCCTTCGGCTCGAAGCTGAGCCGAAGCCGATCCGGCCGCGGCTCAGGCGCGTTTGGCGCACGGGCGTGCGGCACGGTAGGCTCCACTCGATGCGGTAAGCAGCACGAGTGGGACGAACTGAACAACCAACCCCTCCGTCGCATCCCCAGGCGACGGGCCGGTGCTTTCCCTGGCACCCGGTACACGGATAACTGACAAGACTGCGGCACAAGGATTGTGGGATCTGCGGGTCGCGGTTGGAGGTAACAATGGTCCTCGGTGGTGATGAGCCGACCGGCTCACTCGTCAGACCGTACGCGGTCACGCGCGGCCGTACGCGGCCCCAATTGGAGATCGCCCTGGAAGCGCTGGTGGAGACCACCGCGCGCGGCCGGTCCGGGCAGTTCCTCGGCGGCAGGGAGCAGAAGGTGATCGTCGATCTGTGCGGCGGCCGCCTGCAGTCCCTCGCCGAGATCGCCGCACGCATGGAGGTGCCCCTCGGCGTCGCCCGCGTGCTGGTCGCCGACATGGCGGCCGACGGTTTGTTGGCAGTGCACGAACCCACCGGTTTCGACGCGGACGGCGGCGACGGATCGGTCGGAACCGAGCTCCTTGAGCGTGTCCTCAGTGGACTCAGGAGGCTATAGACCCTAATGAACTCACCCGCAGACACCTCTCGTGTGACCTCTGCCAAGATCGTCATCGCCGGAGGCTTCGGCGTCGGCAAGACGACCTTGGTCGGATCGGTCTCCGAGATCACCCCGTTGACGACCGAGGCGATCATGACCTCCGCCTCCGAGGGCGTCGACGACAACAACCTGGTGCCCGACAAATCCACGACGACGGTGGCGATGGACTTCGGTCGTATCACCATCGACCAGGACCTCATCCTGTACCTGTTCGGCACGCCCGGCCAGACCCGGTTCTGGTTCATGTGGGACGAACTCGTGCGCGGCGCCATCGGCGCCATCGTCCTGGTCGACACCCGCCGCCTCGCCGACTGCTTCTCGGTGATCGACTTCTTCGAGCACCGCAAGCTGCCCTACCTGGTGGCGGTGAACTGCTTCGACGGCAAGCAGCTCCACGAGCTCAACGACATCCGCGACGCCCTGCAGATCTCGCACGACGTCCCCGTGATGTACACCGACGCCCGGAACCGCGAGTCCACCAAGCAGGTGCTCATCAAGCTCGTCGAGTACGTGCTGTCGATGCGCCGCACGCGCACCGTCGGCGTCCACTAAGTGCCCACAAACGGACGTTGACGACCGTCTAGGCTGACCCGACCACCTGGACCATGCTTGAAAGGACCCGAGGCCGCCCGCCTCGGGTCCTTTCCGCATCCCCGGGAGGGCTCACCCGGCCGCCCGCACGCGGGCGCGACCGGTCGACCCGAGACCGCCCACGACCACCGCCTGCGTCCAGGCCGAGCGGTCACTCCGAGCGCGACGCCCCGCTACAGGCCCTCGGACCGCCGCCGGCCCGCGTGTCGGGCCGGGGTCGTGCCGACCACCCGCTTGAAATGCCGCGTCAGGTGCGACTGGTCGTGGAACCCGGTGGCCGCCGCGACGGCGTGCGCCGGCTGCCCGTTGAGCAGCAACCGCCGCGCCCGATCGACCCGGCGCGTCACCAGGTACTGGTGGGGCGTGATGCCGAATTCGCGGCTGAAGGCCCGGGTCAGATGCGCCGGATGGGCGTACAGCAGACCCGCGGCCTCCCGCAGCCGCACCCCCGAGGTGATCCGCTCGTCCAGGAGGTCGCGCATCCGATGGGCGAGCCGCCGATCCCGTCCCGGCTCGGCGGCGGTGAACCGCCGCAGCAGATGCCGCCGCAGCCGCTCCGCGATCAGCTCGACCCGACTCTCCGCCTCCAGCTCGTCGCCGCGAAGCTTCAGGACCTCGTGGAGCCGGTGGATCTCCTGCCGCAGCGCCGGGTCGGTGATCGCCGGGCCGTCGACCGCCCGGCCGATGAGCGTCTCGTCCAGCAGCGTGGCATCGAGGTACAGCACGCGCTTGCGGAACCCGTGCGGCGTCGCCGACTGCCCGTCGTGCGGCACCTGCGGGGGCAGCAGGGTGACCATGCCGTCCAGTGCCCCGTGCTCGTGCCGGTCCAGGTCGTAGCGGACCATGCCCTCGTCGATGATGAGGAGCGTCCAGGTGTCGTGGACGTGCATGGGGTAGGCGTGGTCCGTGAAATGGGCATGGAAGGCCTCCGCGATCCCGCCGACGGCCGGACGCCACGCCGTGACCTCAGGACGGACCATCACGTTAAGAACGTACAAGACGGGTGCGCCCGCGCCTTCGTAGCGTTGCCCCCATGGAACGAGAGAGCGCACCCGTCCGATTCGACACCAAGATCGCGGTCCTGCTCCGCGAGGACCTGGCGACCTGGCAGCGCCTGAATGTGACGGCATTCCTGGTCAGCGGCATCGGCTCGGCGGAGCCGGAGGTGATCGGCGAACCGTACGCGGACGCCGACGGGATCGAATACCTGGCGATGTTCCGCCAACCGGTGTTGGTGCTCGAAGGCTCGAAGGAGCATCTGAGCGCCGCCCACGCGAAAGCCGTCAAACGCGGTCTGACGCTTTCGGTCTTCACGACGGAACTGTTCACCACCGGCAACGACCAGGACAACCGCGAGGCGGTCCGCGAAGTCCCGACCGACAAGCTCGACCTCGCGGGGATCGGCCTCTACGGGCCGCGCAACGCGGTGGACCGAGTCGTCAAGGGCGCCCGCATGCACCCTTGAGGATTGAACCTTGAGGGCTGAAGCGACCACGAGGTGAGCGGTCGAGCGGGCGAGGCCACTTGGCTGTCGGCGTGCGGTGGTGGCCGCTGTACAGGCGGGCGGCGGCGATGAGGCGGGGACTTCCCGGGGTCCGTTCTGGAAGGCGTTGGCTGCCGTTCCGCCCCCGCCCTGCGACCCCGCCCCTCCCGTCCCGCGCACCCCGTTCCGCCCCATACGAAAAGGGCCCCAAGGCATATCGCCCTGAAGCCCTCTCTCAAGCTCTCGCTGCTCGTCCTAACCCGGCCGTTAGACGACCTTCGGGATGGAGCCGGTGTTCGTCAGGGCCTCGTTGAGCAACGGGCCCACCTGCATCGTGAACTGGCCCAGCTCGTACCCGAGCTGCTCCCGATCGCACTGCGACACCGCGAGCAGCGTCAAGCAGATCTGCGGACCCACCGGCGCGGCCAGCAGCACGCCCTCGGCCATCTCCACGATCACCTGCTGCGTCGGCCCGTGGTCCATCGACCGCCCAGCGCCCTCGCCCATCGACAGCAGACCCGACCCGATCCCGGCGAGCTGGTCCGCGCGCTCCTTCGGGAGCCCCGCCGACACCGCCAGCGGCAGCCCGTCCACGCTCACCAGGACCGCATGCGACAGCCCCGGCGTCCGCGCCACCAGGGACCCCAGCAGCATGCTCAACGAACGCTCGTAAACGCCGAGGTTGGCGCTCATCGGGCCGCCATCCTCTCCGTCCGCGCGGCCGTGCCGGGGCGTCCGCCCCGGGCCCGGCCCCAGCCCTTGAAGTAACCGGCGGTGTTCTGCGCCAGTACTTCCGGGTCGCGGTCGATCGGCTCGTCGAACCGCGGGTTCTCGTCGGCCACCACCGCGCCGGGCACCAGGTTCGCCTGGGGCTTCCTGCGCGGCAGCCCGGCGGGCGTGGTCGGCTCCTCGGTCTCGGGGGCCTCGGTGACGTGGCGGGCGGTGCGCCAGCCGTCGTCGCCGGGGAGGTTCCACGACTCCGGTTCGGGCTCCTCGCTTTCGGGCCGCTTGAACCAGGCGCTGCGGGCCTGGCCGAGGATCAGCAGCCCGTCGTCGTCGTTCATGAGGCTCGCGACGTCGACGATGTTGACGTCCTCTTTCGGCTGCCACGGGTGGCGGCGCGCCTCCGGCTCGGGCTGGCGCATGCTCTCGGACTGGAACGCGTCGCTCTGGTCCTGCGGCAGCTCGGCCGGCTGCGCGCGGCGGCGGCGCCTGATCGAGCGGGTGTGGCTCTCGCCGTCCACGGGCTGCGAGTACGAATCCGGCAGCACCTGCGTCGCTTCGAGGTCCGCGGCGATCACCGAGTGCAGCTGCGAGGCCGGGTCGAGGGCGCGCAGGCTCTGGCGGTCCGGCAGGTCGCCCGGAAGGCGGACGGTCCGGTGCGTCTCCGCGCCGCGGTGGCGCGAGGGCGCCTCCTCGGCGGCCGCGGGGACGGCCTCGGGCTTGGGGCGCTTGGCCTGCAGGAGCCCGATGAGCCCTTCGAGCGAGCGGTCCCAGGCCGAGACGGCCTCGGCGGTGGCCGACACGGAGGGCGCGACGGACGGGTCGTCCCCGCCGCCGATCTCGCGGATCGCCTCGGTGAGCGCGCCGGCCATCGCGGCCACCTGGCCGGGGTCGGCGACGGTGGCGAGGTCCGCGGCGAGCTCTTCGGTCGAGATGGACTGGAGCGCACCGGGCTGCGGCAGCCGGGTGAGGATCGCGACGGCGTTGGCCTCGCTCGGGTCGTCCCAGGCGGCCAGCGCCGCCGGGAAGACCGCCCGCAGGAGGCACGTGAGCGCCTCTGCCGCGTCGTGGCGGGCTCGGGCGGCCGAGGCCACGGTGTCGAGGATGGGCCGCAGAGCGTTGATCTCAGGGCGCGCGGCGTACGGCTGGCCGTGGACCTCGCCGGTGGCGAGCCCGCGCGCCATGGCGATGGCGTCGTCGAGGGCGTCCTTGGAGCGGGAGGCCGGGCTGGCGGCGCGGACGACGAGGTGCCCGGCGGCGGCGGCGTACTCGGCCAGCTGGGCGACCTCGCCGTCGACCGCCACGGAGGCGGATTGGCCTGGGGCCGATCTGGCGAGGAGGCTGTTGAGGCGGACCCAGCCGCGGGGGTCGTCGCCGAAGGTGTCGGTGGCGATGAGGCCGCCTCCGGCCGCGACGAGTGCGACCGCGCAGGCGGTGTCGCCGTGTCCGGCTCCCGCTACCTGCTGGTCGATGGTGATGCCGCAGAACACTTGCACCCGCGGAGCTCCTCTCGTGGGGCGCACCCGAAGAGCGCCGGCCCCTGTCGGCGGGGCTTGCGCCCGGCCCGTTTTTACCAGTCCGTTATCAGTTTTCCGCAGAATACTCGGTTCTGCAAGCGGAGAGCCGGTGCGGGTTCTGGCCGAGCGGGAAACTCATAGCACACATTTCCGTCATTTTCCCGACAGCGCTGACCAGGGAATTCCCTTATGGATCAACGCATTGGTGCCGACGTGATCACATTGCGGCGGCACGGGGAATCGGACTCGGCGTATGAGTCGGCATGGGCTGTTCGGCCGAGGGGCGAACGCGCTATCCGCGCCATTCCACATGGTCGTTGATCTTGCCGATGACGCCGCGCCAGGCGATGGCGGCCTGCTGCGCGTCGTACTTGCGCAGGCGCCGCTTGGCGAGCTTGCCGCGCAGGCCGCCTTCGACGACGACGCGGAAGGCCTCGTCGAGGTCGTCGAGGGGCGATCCGGGGGAGAGCGCGCCGATGATCGAGGTGTTCTTGAGCGCGTAGCCGAGGTCGCGGCCGACTTCGGCGGCCTTGATGAGGAGTTCGGGCTCCCAGGCGTCGTGGCCGCCGCGGAGGTTGGCGACCACCAGGTCCAGCTCATAGGTGTCGTCTTCGTCACAGACGATGTCGTCGACCGTGAGGCGTTCCTGCAGTTCGCCGTACTCCTCGATGACGGCGAGGTCGTGGTCCGACTGCTCCCTGACGTACGCCACCAGCGCCTCCGGCTCGCGGAAGACCAGCAGCTTCCCCTTGCGGGTCAAGAAGACCGGGACTTCCTCGGGCTCGGCGTCGAGGGCGTCCTCCTCGTCGTCGGCCTCGATCGCCTCGTCGGCGAAGTCGGCCGCGTCGGGCTCGGGGGCGTCCTCGTCCTCGGCGTTGTCGGCGATGTCGGGGCGCTCGTCGTCGTCGGTCTCCCCGGCCGCCGCGTCCGCCTCGTCCGCTTCGGTCTCCTCGGCGTTCCCGGCCCCGGGGAGCGTGTCCGACATCCGGTAGGCGCGCAAGGTGAAACCGGAGTCCTTGCCCAGGTGGAGTTCCACCGGGTCGACGCTCGTCTCGTTCCAGAGCTTGTCGGTCTCGGCGCTGCGCGCCGGGACGTCCGAATCGGCCGCCATGTCGCGTCCCTCCCGTAAGTCGTCTAGCTCGGGACAGCCTACGACCTCGCGACACGCCGCATCGCATCCGGTGTGCGCTTTTCTCAATGGAATACGCGAAAAGGCCGCGCCGCTCTCGCGACGCGGCCCTCGCTTTCGACTGCTAGTACGCGCCTCCGGCGGCGGCCGCCATGCCGGCGGGGTGCCAGACGGTCTTGTACTCGGTCCACTGCCGCAGCAGGTCGAGCGGGCTCCCGGCCTTGCCGGGGCGGCGGACGACCTTGAGCGTCTCGGCGGCGGCGGCCTCCAGGCCCGCGGCGAGGTCGGCGTCCGCCACGCCGCCGAGGTCGAGCCCGTTGACGTCGGCGTGGGCGGCGAGGTGCGGCGCGACCTCGGCGACCTTGCCGCTGAGGAGGTTCACGACGCCGCCCGGCAGGTCCGAGGTGGCGAGCACCTCGCCGAAGCTCAACGCGGGCAGCGGCTTCGCCTCGCTCGCGAGCACGACGACGGTGTTCCCGGCGGCGATCGCCGGGGCGACGGCCTCGACGAGGCCGAGGAGCGGGTCGTCCTGCGGGGCCACGACGGCGACGACGCCGAGCGGTTCGGGCTTGGTGTGGTTGAAGTACGGGCCGGCCACGGGGTTGGCCCCGCCGAGCACCGACGCGTACTTGTCGGTCCAGCCCGCGTAGTGTACGAGCCGGTCGATCGCGGACTCCACAGTCGACAGCGCCTGCCCCGGTTCGGCGCCGGTGGCGTCCGCGAGCTCCTCGGCGAACTGCCCGGCGCGGCCTTCGAGCATCTCGGCGGCCCGGTACAGGATCTGGCCGCGCAGGTACGCGGTCTGCCCGGCCCACGGCCGCTGCGCCTTGCGGGCGGCGGCCACGGCGTCGCGGGCGTCCTTGCGGCTGGCGAGCGCGGCGTTCGCCAGTTCGGTGCCGTCGGGTCCGCTCACCGGGTAGCTCCTTCCGGACTCCGAACGGGGGAACTTCCCGCCCACGTACAGCTTGTAGGTCTTCTTGACGCGCAGTCGGTCAGACATCGAGGTAGGCCTCCAGCCCCTGGCGGCCGCCTTCGCGGCCGTAACCGGACTCCTTCAGGCCGCCGAACGGGCTGGCGGCGTCGAACTGGTTGAACGTGTTGGCCCACACCACGCCCGCGCGCAGCCGCTCGGCCGCCCACAGGATCTTGGAGCCCTTCTCCGTCCACACCCCGGCCGAGAGCCCGTAGGGGGTGTTGTTGGCCTTGGCGATCGCCTCGTCGGGCGTCCGGAACGTCAGCACGCTGAGGACGGGCCCGAAGATCTCCTCCTGGGCGATCCGCATGGACTGCTGGACGCCGGTGAAGACGGTGGGCCGGAACCAGAAGCCGCGCTCGGGGAGGTCGCAGGCGGGCTGCCAGGCCTCGGCGCCCTCGCCGGCGCCGGTCTCGGTGAGCGCCCGGATCCGCGAGAGCTGCTCGGCGGAGTTGATCGCGCCGATGTCGGTGTTCTTGTCGAGCGGGTCGCCCACGCGCAGCGTCTCGACGCGGGCCTTGAGCCGCTCGAGCACCTCGTCGGCGACCGACTCCTGGACGAGGAGCCGGGAACCGGCGCAGCAGACGTGCCCCTGGTTGAAGAAGATGCCGTTGACGATGCCCTCGACGGCCTGGTCGAGCGGCGCGTCGTCGAAGACGATGTTGGCGGCCTTGCCGCCCAGCTCCAGGGTGAGCCTCTTCGTCGATCCGGCGACGGTCCGGGCGATCGCGCGCCCGACCGCGGTGGAGCCGGTGAACGCGATCTTGTCCACGGCGCTGTCGACGAGCGCCGCGCCCGTGGCCCCCGCGCCGGGGAGGATGTTGACGACGCCCGCGGGCAGGTCGGCCTCCTGGCACAGCTCGGCGAACATGAGCGCGGTCAGCGGCGTGGTCTCGGCGGGCTTGAGCACCACGGTGTTCCCGCACGCGAGCGCGGGCGCGATCTTCCACGCGAGCATGAGCAGCGGGAAGTTCCACGGGATGACCTGGCCGACGACGCCCAGCGGCCGCGGGTCCGGCCCGAGGCCCGCGTAGGCGAGCTTGTCGGCCCACCCGGCGTGGTAGAAGAAGTGCTGCGCCGCGGTCGGGACGTCGAAGTCGCGGGTCTCCTTGATGGGCTTGCCGTTGTCGAGCGACTCGGCGACGGCGAACTCGCGGGCCTTCTCCTGGAGGAGCCGGGCGATGCGGAACAGGTACTTGCCGCGTTCGCTCCCGCTCATGGGGCCCCACACGGCCTCCTGGGCGCGGCGGGCGGCGGCGACGGCCTTCGCGACGTCGGCCTCCCCGGCCTCCGCCACCGTGAAGAGCGCCTCCTCAGTGGACGGGTTGACCGATTTGAAGACCGCCCCGTCCTCGGCGTCGACGAACTCGCCGTCGACGAACAGCCCGTAGTGCTCGTTGATCTGGGGCCGCACCGACTCGGGCGCGGGCGCGTACTCGAACATCGCTTAGTCCACCGTCACGTAGTCGGGGCCGGAGTAGTGGCCGGTCTTGAGCTTCTGGCGCTGCATGAGCAGGTCGTTGAGGAGGCTGGAGGCGCCGAAGCGGAACCACTCGTTCGTCAGCCAGTCGTCGCCGAGGGTCTCGTTGACGCACACCAGGTACTTGATCGCGTCCTTGGTGCCCCGGATCCCGCCGGCGGGCTTGACGCCGACCTGCACGCCCGTGGCGGCGCGGAAGTCGCGCACGGCCTGCATCATGAGCAGGGTGACCGGCAGGGTCGCGTTGACGCCGACCTTGCCGGTGGAGGTCTTGATGAAGTCGGCCCCGGCGTGCATGGCGAGCCAGGAGGCGCGGCGCACGTCGTCGTAGGTGACGAGTTCGCCGGTCTCGAGGATCACTTTGAGGCGGGCGTCGCCGCTGGCGGCCTTGACGGCCGCGATCTCGTGGAAGACCCGTTCGAGGTCGCCCGAGAGGAACGCGCCGCGGTTGATGACCATGTCGATCTCGTCGGCCCCGGCGCGGACGGCGGCCTCGGTGTCGGCGAGGCGGACGTCGAGGGGGACCTGCCCGGCGGGGAACCCGGTGGCGACCGAGGCGACCTTGACGCCGGTGCCCTCGAGGGCTTCGGCGGCCGTCGCGACCATCGACGGATACACGCAGACCGCCGCGGTGGAGGGCGCGTCCCCGTCGGGCCGGACGGCCTTGGCGGCGAGCGACCGGACCTTGCCGGGGGTGTCGGCGCCTTCGAGCGTGGTGAGGTCGATCATGCTGATGGCGAGGTCGATGGCCCGGGCCTTCGACTCCTGTTTGACGGAGCGGGTGGCGAGCCCGGCCGCGCGGGCCTCGAGGCCGACCGCGTCGACGCCGGGGAGGGCGCGGACGAGGGCGGCGGCCTCAGCGCCGCTCAAAATAGATCCCATGACCCGATGGTATCCAAACTCGTGTGGTGCGGAACGCCGGCTGTGGTGACCAGCTCACATTAGCGCGGCGAGCTGGCCGTTAAGGTTGGGAACCGTGGATGTCAAGATCGTCGAACACCCGCTCGCCGCAGAACGGCTTACCGCCATGCGGGACGAGCGCTCGGACTCGCCTAGGTTCCGGGCCGCCCTGCACGAGCTCACTACGATGCTCGTCTACGAGGCCACGCGGGACGTGGCCGTGACCGAATACGAGATCAGGACACCCGTGGCCCCCGCGGGGGGCTTCCGGCTGGCGAACCCGCCGCTGCTGGTGCCGGTGCTGCGCGCCGGGCTCGGCATGGCCGACGCGGCCCAGGCGATGATCCCGGACGCCTCGATGGGCTTCGTGGGCCTGGCCCGCGACGAGGAGACGCATGAGCCGTACGCGTACATGGAGTCGCTGCCCGACGATCTGGCCGGACGCCATGTCATCGTGCTCGACCCGATGGTCGCCACGGGCGGTTCGCTGCTGCGCTGCTGCGAGATGATCGCCGCGCGCGGGTGCACGGACATCGACCTCATCAGCGTCCTGTGCGCGCCGGACGGCATCGAGCGGCTGGCGTCGTCGGGGATCGCGATGAAGATGACGACCGCCGCGGTCGACCCGCGGCTCGACGACAAGGCCTACATCGTCCCCGGCCTGGGCGACGCGGGAGACCGCCAATTCGGCGCCTACCGCCGCTTCTAGCAACGAGGAGCGGGGCCGGGCGCATCGCGCCCGGCCCCGCTCGCTTCGCTCAGTAGTGGGGCACGCCCAGGATCGCCGCGACTTCGGCCCGCAGGGCCTGCACGCTGGCGCGGGCGCGTTCCCTCGCCCCGGTCAGGTCGCCGCCGACGTCTTCCCTGACCTCCAGGTAGGCCTTCAGCTTCGGTTCGGTCCCGCTCGGGCGGGCCACCACCCGCGCGTTCGCGGTCGTGACCGTCACGACGTCGGCGTCCGGGAGGCGGTCGTGGTAGTCCACGACCGGCTCGTCCAGCAGCGTCGTCGGCTGGTGCGCCCGCAGGCGCTTCATGCACGCGCCGATCTCCGACAGGTCCTCGACCCGCACCGACAGCTGCCCGGTCTCGAACACGCCGAACTCCTCGGCCAGCTCGTCGAGCCGGTCCTGGAGGGTCGCGAAGCGCGCCGCCTGGCCCGCCGCGATCTCGCTGACGACCAGCGCCGCCGAGATGCCGTCCTTGTCCCGCAGGAACCCCGGGGCCACGCAGTAGCCCAGGGCCTCCTCGAACGCGAACGCCAGGTCCGCGCCCGCGCGGGCCAGCCACTTGAAGCCGGTGAGGGTCTCCTCGTAGCCGAAGCCGCGCTTGTCGCACATGGCCTTGAGCTGCGTCGTGGAGACGATCGTGGTCGCGTAGGTCCCATGGTGGCCCTTGCGCATCCAGTGGTCGGCGAGGAGCACGCCGACCTCGTTGCCGCTCAGCTGCCGCCATGTGCCGTCGCCCACGGGGATCGCCACCGAGCAGCGGTCGGCGTCAGGGTCCAGCGCGATGGCGACGTCGGCGCCCTCGTCGACGGCGAGGGCCGTGAGCAGGTCGATCGCGCCGGGCTCCTCGGGGTTGGGGAACGCCACGGTCGGGAAGTCCGGGTCCGGGTCGGCCTGCTCGGGCACGAGGGTCGGGGCCGGGAACCCGGCCCGCTCCATGGCCCGCACCAGGGTGGCGCCGCCGACGCCGTGCATCGGGGTCGCCACGGCCGCGAGGCGCTTGGGGTCGTCGGGGTCGACCACCGAGGCGACGGCGGCCAAGTACTGGTCCACGATGGACTCGTCGAGGGTCTCACCCTCGTCGCCCAGCGGGATCTCCGAGAGCGGCCCGAGCGCTTCGATCGCGGCCTCGATCTGGGTGTCGGCGGGCGGGATGATCTGCGCGCCCGCGCCGAGGTCGCCCCCGAGCCCGCGGCCGAGGTACACCTTGTAGCCGTTGTCCTGCGGCGGGTTGTGGCTGGCGGTCACCTGGACCGCGGCCGCCGCGTCGAGGCGGGTGACCGCGAAGGCGGTCACGGGGGTCGGCAGCGGCCCGGGCATGACCAGCGCGCGGCGTCCCGATCCGGTGACGACGCGGGCGGTCTCCACGGCGAAGTCGCGGCTGCGGTGGCGCGCGTCGTAGCCGATGACGACCGGGCCTTCGGCGCCGTTCGCGTCCAGCCAGCTCGCGAGTCCCGCGGCGGCGGCGCGCACGACGGCGAGGTTCATGCCGTTCGGTCCGGCCCGCAGCGGGCCGCGCAGGCCGGCGGTGCCGAAGCGGAGCCGTCCGGCGAAGCGGTCGGACAGTTCCGCGGCCGTCGCCGGGAGCCCGTCGAGCAGCCGGTACAGCTCGTCCCGGGAGTCCTTGTCGGGGTCGTCGGTGATCCACTGCAGCACTTCGGCGCGCAGCGCATCCAGGTCGGTCGCGTCGTGAGTGTGAACAGGCTCCATGGGGAAATGGTCGCATATCCGCCACCTGGGGGACCGGTGTTGCGGGCGGTGTGGCCTCAGCCGGTCGCGAAGGAAGCGACGGCCTCGTCGTACACCTGCTGTGATAGGTCCCAGGCGTCGGCGTCGCCGGAGATGAAGACGCCGTAGGCGTTCCCGTCGCCGGCGTCCACGATGGCCCAGATCGAGTGCCGTTCGGCCCCGGCGTCGTCGAGGTTGGTGCCGGTGTACTCGAGCACCGACCCGCTCATGCCGGCGATCTCGACGCCTTCGAGCCGCACCTGCTCGAGGTCGGTCATCTCCTCGGGGAGGCCGTCCCAGTAGTCGCCGAGATAGCCCTCGGGGTCGGCGGCGCCGCGGTCCGAACCGGAGTAGAACCGGACCCACTGGGTCTCGTCCTCGGGGTTGTAATAGAGCGCGTAGTCGTCCCCGCCGTCGCCTTCGGCCCACGCCGACGGGTAGTTCACGGTGAAGCCGTCGCCTTCGTGCGTGGCGGTCGCGAAGGCCGGGCCCGCCGAGTCGCCTTCGGGCTCGTCTTCGGACGGGTCCTCGGATCCGGCGCTGTCGGACGCGCCCGGTGCCGCGCCGCCCCCGCCGCCGTCGTCGATGAGCGCTTTGTAGGCGCCCCAGCCGAGCACGAGGACGAGCAGTGCGCAGACGACGATGACCGCCGCGGACTTCCACGGGTTCTGCTCCGGTTCCGGCTCCGGCTCGCGAACGCGGGGCCGCCCGCCGGTGCGCGGGGGCGAGACCTCCTGGTAGCCGCCGGACCTGCTGCCCATGGTGTGCCCGCCGGGGGGCGTCCCGGCCCCGCCCGGGCCGGCCAGCGGCCCGGCCAGGAGCACCTGGAGCTCCTCGCGCACCTGCGGCAGCGGCGTGCGCTGATGCGGGTCCTTCGCGAGCATCCCGCCCAGCAGGAGGGTGAGCGGCCCGGCGTTGCGCGGGTTCTCCGGCGGCTCCTGGACGACCGCGCGCATCGTGGCCACCGCGTTGCCGCGGTCGAACGGCGGTCGCCCCTCGACGGCCGCGTACAGGGTCACGCCGAGGCTGAACACGTCGCTCGCGGGCTCGGCCGGACGCCCGACGGCCCGCTCGGGCGCGATGTAGTGCGCCGAGCCGAGGACCTTGCCCGGGGTGGTCCCGCCCGAGACCTGGTGCATCTGGGCGGCGCCGAAGTCCGAGAGCACGCAGCGCCCGTCGGTGGAGATGAGGACGTTGCCGGGTTTGACGTCGCGGTGGATGATCCCGGCGTCGTGCGCCGCCTGGAGCGCGCCGACGAGCGCCAGGCCGATCTTCGCGGCCACGCGCGGGCTGAGCGGCCCGTCCTGGGTGAGGATCTCCGCGAGGCTCCGGGCCTGCAGGAGTTCCATGACGATCCACGGCAGGCCGAGGTGCTCGACGACGTCGAAGACGCGGATGACCGCCGGATGCGAGAGCCGGGCGGCGCTCTGGGCTTCGCGCCGGGACCGGTCGATGAGCTGGACGCGCTCCTGCGGCGGCAGGTCCGGCGGCAGGAAGACCTCTTTCAGGGCCACTTCGCGCCGCAGCACGGTGTCGTGGGCGCGCCACACGGACCCGTTGCCGCCCTTGCCCACGAGGTCGACGAGCCGGTACCGGTCGGCGACGAGGTCGCCGGGGCCGGCGCGGTGGCCGGACGCGGGCGGCCCGAAGGTCCGGCCGGGGCCCTCGGCGGGGACGCTCCCGCCGCCGACCGCGAAGCTCTGGCCGAGGTTCCCGAAGTTGCCGTAGGAGGAGCTGCCCTGGCCCGAGGAGTCGCCGTAGGAGTCGCCGCCGTACGCGTCGCGGTTGTAGCCGGGATGCCGACGGGTCGAATACGGGTCCGACATCGGCCCGCGGTGCGGGTCGGACATGGGACCGCGGTGGGGATCCGACATGGGACCGCGGTGGGGATCCGACATCGGCCCGCGGTGCGGGTCCGACATGGGCCCCCGGTGGGGGTCCGAACCGGCGAACCGCGCCCCGAACGAAGGATGGGGGTCGCGCCCGCCGGGCTCCGAGCCGTGCCCGGGGACGGGGCCGCGGTGCGGGTCCGAGCCCGCGAAGCGCGCGCCGAAGGAGGGGCGGGGATCGCGCCCGCCGGGCCCGGAATCGTATGATGAGCGGGGAAACTCTTGGGGCTCTTGGGGTTCGGAGGAGTAGCGGGGTGACGGCACCGCACCGCGCCGGGGGTCCTCGTAAGCGCCGGGACCACCGCGACCGTAGTCAGATGAGTACGTCATTCGGCCACTCCTCGCGAGGGATCCCCACTATATTGCCGCGCCGCGGCCACCGCGTCCGTACCGGGCCGCTCAAAGCCGCAGGATCCGCCGTGGTCCGCGGGGCGGCGGCCTGCCGGCGTCGGTGTCACGAGGGCGGCTCCGGGGGTTCGGCGGCGCGCCGCCGACAAGGCCGCCAGGACTTCCCGAAGACGCAGTTCAACCCCTAGGATGGCAGCCATGCAGTCGTCACCGCAAGGCCGAGACGGGATCGAGATCCGGCCCGTCTACGGCCCCGACGACGCCGCGAAGGACCTCCCGGAGCGACTCGGCGAACCCGGGTCGTTTCCGTACACGCGCGGCGTCCACCCGACCATGTACACCTCGAAGCCCTGGACCATGCGCCAGTACGCCGGGTTCGCCACGGCCGCGGAGTCCAACCGCCGCTACCGCGACCTCCTGGAGGCCGGCACCACCGGCCTGTCCGTGGCCTTCGACCTGCCCACCCAGATGGGCTACGACTCCGACGCGCCCGAGGCCGCCGGCGAGGTCGGCAAGGTCGGCGTCGCCATCGACTCGATCGCGGACATGCGCGTCCTGTTCGGCGGCATCCCCCTCGACGAGGTCTCGACCTCGATGACCATCAACGCCCCCGCCGCGGTCCTGCTGCTCCTGTACCAGCTCGTCGCCGAAGAGCAGGGCGCCGACCCGACCCGGCTGCGCGGCACCGTCCAGAACGACATCCTGAAGGAGTACATCGCGCGCGGCACCTACATCTTCCCGCCCGCGCCGAGCCTCCGCCTGGTCAGCGACACCTTCGCCTACTGCGCCGCCGAACTGCCGCAGTGGAACACGATCTCCATCTCCGGCTACCACATGGCCGAGGCCGGGGCCACCGCCGCGCAGGAGCTCGCATTCACCCTCGCCGACGGCATCGAGTACGTCAACTGCGCCCTCGACGCCGGACTCGACGTGGACGCCGTCGCCCCGCGCCTCTCCTTCTTCTTCGTGGCCCGCTCCACGATCCTCTCCGAGGTCGCCAAGTTCCGCGCCGCCCGCCGCATCTGGGCGCACATCATGCGCGACCGCTTCGGGGCGAAGGACCCCCGCTCGCTGAAGCTGCGCTTCCACACCCAGACCGCCGGGGTCGAGCTCACCGCCCAGCAGCCCGAGGTCAACCTCGCCCGCGTCACCGTCCAGGCCATGGCCGCCGTCCTCGGCGGCACCCAGTCGCTGCACACGAACGCCTACGACGAGGCCATCGCCCTGCCCACCGACACCTCCGCGCGCCTGGCCCTGCGCACCCAGCAGGTCCTCGCCAACGAGACCGACCTGTGCGCCACGGTCGACCCGTTCGCCGGCTCGTACGCGATCGAGGCGCTCACCGACGCGACCGAGGCCGAGGCCCTGCGCCTCATCGACGCGGTCTTCGCGCACGGATCGGCCGTCGGCGCGATCGAGGCGGGATTCCAGAAGAGTGAGATTGAACGCAGCGCCTACGAGACGGCGAAGCGCATCGATTCGGGCGAACAGACCGTCGTCGGCGTGAACGCCTACACCCTCAATGGGGACGAGGCCCCCTATAAACCGCTCAAAGTAGACCCCGCTATGGAGGCCGCCCAGGTCGAGCGGCTCGCCGCCCATCGCGCCTCGCGCGATGCGAGTACCCTCGAAAGCGCGCTCGCCGGTTTGAAACGAGCCGCAGCGGGAACGGACAATGTGCTGTATCCGCTCAAAGCCGCACTCGCCGCCGGGGCCACCGTCGGGGAAGTGTGCAGCGCGCTCGCCGCGGAATGGGGACGATACGTCCCCACCGACAATTGGTGACGGCCCTCTCACCGAAGGCGGAGCGCACAACGGGTCTGTCGACGGATCCGGGGAACCGGGAAACACTGGACCGCGGACGCGTCACGAACCGCGGGCACGTCCGTGTCCTGTATGAAAATCGGATCCCGGCCGTAACTTATCGGCTCGGCAAGCGTTATGCCTCGTGACGGCGGGTTCGGCCGAAGCGGCAGTAACCGCCCGTCGTGCGGTCGTGACCCCCGGCTCGGGGATCGGGGATCCGGGCGTCGCAGATCACGGCGCTAGCCGCAACGGAGTGCGATCGGATTAAGCTTGCCGGATCGTCCTCCATTGGCTTTGATCCTCGAACGCGAATTGCGAGGCGCGAAGGAATGTACACGCTCACTGCGGAGAAAGTCGTCGAGATGGGTACCGCCACAAAATCCAATGAGCCGCTCCCGCGCGCGATCGCGCCCCAAAGCCTCGTGGTACCCGGCGCCATGCCCAGGCTCGACGGTTCGCCCGGCAACCCCGCGGAGGAGCAGGCCATGATGTCGCTGCCCGACTTCCTCGACGACTGGCTCGCCGCCCACGCGGACGAGGTCATCGCGGCCCGCCGCCACATCCACGCGAACCCCCGCCTCTCGCGCCAGGAGCACGACACCGCGGACTACGTGGCCGCCTGCCTCGCCGAAGCCGGACTCGACCCCCAGATGATCCCCGACGGCACCGGCCTGACCTGCGACATCGGCTCCGGCGACCGGGTGATCGCCATCCGCGCCGACATGGACGCCCTGCCGATCCACGACCCCAAGCCCGTCCCGTACCGGTCCACCGTCGAGGGCGTGTGCCACGCGTGCGGGCACGACGCCCACACCGCCATGCTCATCGGCGTCGGCCGCGTCCTGGCCGAGATCGAACGCCGCGAGGGCCTCCCCGGGCGGTTCCGGCTCGTGTTCCAGCCCTCCGAGGAGCAGTTCCCCTCCGGCGCGCCCACGATGATCAAGTACGGGGCGCTCACCGACGTGGCCGCGATCTTCGCGTTCCACTGCGACCCGCAGTTCCCGGTCGGGCAGGTCGCCGTGCGCAACGGCCCCCTGACGGCCGCCTGCGACGTCATGGAGGTCCGCATGCAGGGCCGCGGCGGCCACACCTCCCGCCCCCACCTGACCTCCGACCTCGTGACCGCCATCGGACGCGTCGTCGTCGACGTGCCCGCCCTGGTGAACCGCCGCCTCGACCCGCGGCAGTCGGTCGCGATCGTCTTCGGCGCGGTGCAGGCCGGCGAGGCCGCGAACGCGATCCCGCAGGAGGCGCTCGCCCGCGCGACCGTGCGGGTGCACGGCCACGAGACCTGGGACATGATCCCGGACCTGGTGCAGGAGGTGACGCGGTCGGTGGCCCGCGCCTCCGGCGTCGAGTGCGAGATCGAGTACCGCCGCGGCGTGCCGCCGGTGGTGAACGACCGCGTGGCGTCGGCGATGTTCGCCGGAGCGACCGCCGCCGCGCTCGGCGACGACGCCGTGGCCGAGGCCCCGATGTCCATGGGCGGCGAGGACTTCGCGTACTACCTGGAGCAGGTGCCGGGAGCGATGGCCCGCCTCGGCGTGGCCCGCCCGGGCGAGCACCTGGACATCCACCAGGGCAACTTCGACATCGACGAGGAAGCACTCTCGCACGGGGTGCGCGTCATGATCCACACCGCCCTGGCGGCCGCGGTGAGCCCGGCCTTCTAAGACGGATCGAGGACAGGGACGGCGCGGCAGCGCCGTCCCTGTCCCGCTGCGGCGGGACGAACAGCGAAACGTGAACGGCGCGTCCGGGACGAATCGGACATCGAGGGACCCCCGTTGACAACGCTACGCGGCGGGTGCGACAGCGGATCCCGCGTCGCGAACGTGACCGGAGCGTCCCGGCGAAACGGGCACCAGGGGACCCCGAATCAACACCATGCGGCAGGTGCGACAGAAAAACCGGTGCGCGCGAACCATGGACGGAGCGCCCTGGCAAAGCGGACGCCGCCCCTGCGCGGCTCGCAAGCGTCGCGGCGATGGCGGCCTCGCCGGTCCGCCGATGCGGCACGGGCCCGACACCGCCCGGCAGGTCATTCGGCGGTCGGCCGTTTCCTCAGGGCCTCCACGTAGTCCTGCGGGGCGCCGGCCGCTTCGGCCGCGCGCATGATCTCGTCGAGGTACCACTGGCTCGGCAGGCCGCCCTCGAAGCCCTCGAACACGTACAGCCACACCGGACGGTTCGCCTCCAACGTCGCCGCCTGCGTGTGCATCCTCCGGTAGAGCCCCGAGTTCAGGCCCTCCAGCTCGTCCAGCACCTGCCGGTCGGCCGGGTCGAGGTCGTACAGCGCCACGAAGACCCGCTCGCCGGGGGACTCGACCACGGTCGCGACCGCCGTCTCCGATCCCAGATCGGCGTCGCAGAACGTCAGGCGCCAACCCTCCAGCCAGCCGGTGCCCACCAGCGGCGACCGCGGGCACGTCGCTTGCATGCGGGCAGGGTCTAGATTCGAGCCGTAGGCGGCATAGAGATGCACGTCTTGAAGATACCCTTAAACCTGCCCGCACTGAAGCATCCCGAACACCGAAAGGCGCGACGTGGCACGTGTAGCGATCATCGGCGGAGGACCGGCCGGGTACGAGGCAGCCCTCGTGGCAGCCCAGCTCGGCGCCGACGTCACCCTCATCGAGGCCACCGGGGCGGGCGGCGCCTGCGTCCTCTCGGACTGCGTCCCCTCCAAGACGTTCATCGCCGCCTCCTCGCTCCTGACCGAGATCCAGGAGTCCAGCGAGCTCGGCGTCGGCACCAAGGAGGCCAGCGCCGACCCCGTCGCCGTCAACGGCCGCGTGCGCCGCCTCGCCACGCAGCAGTCGGCCGACATCGCCCAGAAACTCG
The DNA here is from genome assembly GCF_019710475.1 of Glycomyces sp. TRM65418. Classification (GTDB taxonomy): domain Bacteria; phylum Actinomycetota; class Actinomycetes; order Mycobacteriales; family Micromonosporaceae; genus Glycomyces. Next base: position 324,687 of record NZ_JAJFAX010000002.1, read on the forward strand.
TCAACGCCGGCGTCGACATCGTCTACGGCCGCGGCGCCCTGCGCGTCGACAAGGGCTACAACTACGTGCACGAACTCCACGTGGTCCCCGTCGAAGGCGAGCCCTTCGACGCCGACGCCGACATCGTCCTCATCGCCACCGGCGCCACCCCCCGCACCCTCACCTCCGCGCCCGTCGACGGCGAGCGCATCCTCACCTGGCGGCAGCTCTACGACCTCAAGGAACTCCCCGAGCACCTCATCGTCGTCGGCTCCGGCGTCACCGGCGCCGAGTTCGCCTCCGCCTACCTCGCGATGGGCTCGCACGTCACCCTCATCTCCTCCCGCGACCGCGTCATGCCCCACGAGGACGCCGAGGCCGCCGAGACCGTCGGCCGCGTCTTCGTGCGCCGCGGCATGGACGTGCGCAACCACTCCCGCGCCGCCGCCGCCCGCCGCACCGAGAACGGCGTCGAAGTCGAACTCGAGGACGGCACCGTCATCGAAGGCAGCCACGCCCTCATCTGCGTCGGCTCCATCCCCAACTCCGACGACCTCGGCCTCCACGCCTACGGCATCACCGTGGACGAACGCGGCTTCATCCCCGTCGACAAGGTCTCCCGCACCAACGTCCCCGGCGTCTACGCCGCGGGCGACGTCACCGGCGTCCACGCCCTCGCCTCGGTCGCGGCCATGCAGGGACGCATCGCGATCTGGCACGCCCTCGGCGAGGCCGTGCGCCCCATCAAGCTCGCCCACGTGGCCGCGAACGTGTTCACCGACCCCGAGCTCGCGTCCGTCGGCGTCACCCAGGCCGATGTGGACTCCGGCAAGGCGGACTGCCGGACCGTGCTGCTCCCGTTCGCGTCCAACCCGCGCGCCAAGATGGTCGACCGCACCGAGGGCTTCGTGAAGCTCTTCGCCTGGAACTCCTCGGGGATCGTCGCCGGCGGCATCGTGGTCGGCTCCCGCGCCTCCGAACTCATCACCCCGATCGCGCTGGCCGTGGAGCAGCGGCTCACCGTCGAGCAGGTCGCCCGCACGTTCACGATCTACCCGTCGCTGTCGGGGTCGGTCGCCGAGGCCGCCCGCCAGCTCATGGAGTTCTAAGCGCCGCAAGGCGAAGGGCCCGCGGTGTCGCGCCGCGGGCCCTCCGCCGTCGACGGCCTAAGCGAAGGTCTCGACCCGCAGATGGCGGATCAGGTGCACGTCGGTGGCCCCGCCGGTGGACGACGCGAAACCGAACTTGAACGTGTCGGGGGCCTCGTGCGGGACCCGGGTCTCCAGGACCCGGTGCCAGCCGTCGCCCTGCATGAAGTCGACGTCCACGGTCACCGTCGGCTCGGCGTCGTCGGTGATCTTGAGCTTCACGAGGCGCTTGGCCTCGGCCAGCGTCGGCATCTCGAGGCTCTCGGGGAAGTCGGTGCCGTAGAGGTCGCCGCGCGGGTGGGTGCCGATCTTCTCGTCGGTGGCGGTGGTCGCCAGGAGGCAGTAGCCCTCCATGCCGTCGCCGGGGCCGCGCAGGGCCACGTTGTCCGGCGCCCTGTTCGCGCCGGTCCGGAGGTGCCCGGGGGCCCGGTGCTCCTCGGGGCAGCCGGTGCCGCGGCCCTCGGTGTCGGCCGAGAAGTTGCCCCACGCGTCCAGACCCAGACCCAGGTAGCCGCCTTCGACGCCGGGCATGTCGCCTTGGCGGGACTCGATCTGGGCGTAGCCGAGGCTGCCGCCGTACGCGCCGACCTCGTCCAGGTCGGTGTCGCCGTCGACGATGAAGAACGAGATGCCGTCGGCGCCGGTCCCGCCGTACTGGTACTGCGCGAACGTGACCTCGATGCCGCCCTGGTTGCGCAGGGCCTTGTCGTAGAGGACCCCGCCGAAGTCGTATTTCGCGGCGTCGGTCAGCTGAAGGTAACCCGGCGACTTGCCCGAAGCGGGGACCGGACCGGTGCTCTGGTCGGCGCACGAGTCGAACTCGTCCTCGCCGAGCAGCTCGGCGGCGGCGGTCAGGCAGGCGTTGTGCGACTCGAAGTTCGGGTCGGCGACGCTGCCACCGGTGAAGCTCTCGGCCACCAGCAGCGTCTTCTTCTCCTCGGCGCCTTGGGCTCCGGCCCCGGCGGGCATCGCCGCGAGAGCGGCGGCGAGCATCATCGAACCCGCCCCGAACATGGCTGTACGTTTCACAGGTGCTCCTTCGATCCGGTCGCGGAGCACCGGCCGCTGCGGCCGTGCCCGCGTGGGCTGCGGCCCCCGCGAACGAAAGCCGACTACAGAGCGAAGCTATATGAGAACATCGGGCGACGAGACCGATTCGGGCAACCATGAACAGTCTACAGAGGACGTCCGGAATCCGGCCGCCCCCGTCCCGGCGCCCCGCTCAGGCGTCCCTGCGGCGCATGGCCAGCCAACCGCCCGCCAACGCCGCCGCCGTCCACAGCACCAGGATCGCCACCCCGGTCCACGCCCCGTAGTCCCGCCCGAACCGCGGATCGCCCGGAATCGTCATGTGCATGATCACATGACCGACCTGGTCGGGGAAGTACTGCACCACCGGCCTGATCGCGTCCACGTTCCCCAAGCCCTGCCCCGACAGGAACAGGACCGGCAGCAGGATCGCGAGCGTCCACACCGTACTGCGCGTCACGACGGTGATCGCCGCCGCGAACACGCACAGCAGCATCAGACTGATCCAACCCCCCAGCAGCGACTCGATCGTCGCCCACTCGGTCCACGAGACCGCCGCGTCGCCCGCCAGGCCCTGCACGATCGCGAACACGGCCAACTCCACCGGCAGCACCACGAGCGCCACGGTCGCCCCGACCGCGCTCATCTTCGCCGCGTACAACCTCCCCCGCGACGGCACCGCCGCCAAGGACGCCTTGATCGTGCCCGTGGCGTACTCCGAGCCGACGCACGCCACCGCGAACGTGACCAGCAGCAGCTGCGCCACCAGCAGCCCCATGAACGCGGCCGTGAGCGGATCGTCCAAGTCCGCGCCCGGCTCCATCGTCGAGCCGATCAGCCACCCCATGCCGAGCGCCACGACCGCGAACACCGTCAGCGTCACCGCGGTCGACCGCACCGACCGGACCTTCACCCACTCGGCCGCGGCCGCCGCCCCGAACGCGCTCATCGCGAACCCCCCGCCCTGAACTCGACCGATTCGCTCGTCAACCGCATGAACGCCTCCTCCAGACTCGCGCCGCGATGCGAGGCGAGGAACGCCTCCATCGGCACGTCCGCCAGCAGCCGCCCCCGCCCGATCACGACCAGATGCTCGGCCGTCAACGCCATCTCGGCCATGAGATGACTCGACACCAGCACCGTGCGGCCCTCGGCCGCCAGCCGCTTCATGAGATTCCGGATCCACACCACCCCCTCGGGATCGAGGCCGTTGACCGGTTCGTCGAGGATGAGCACCCCAGGATCGCCGAGCAGCGCCGCGGCGACGCCGAGGCGCTGCTTCATGCCCAGCGAGAGCGCCCTGGCGCGCTTGCGGCCGGCCTCCGTCATACCGGTCGCCTCCAGGACCTCCCCGATGCGCCGCTCGCCGATGCCGTTGCTGCGCGCCAGCCACCGCAGATGCTCCCGCACCGACCGGCTCGGATGCAGATCCCCGGCCTCCAGCAGCGCACCCACCGCCGTCAACGGCCGCGGCAGGGACGCGTACGGCCGCCCGTTCACCGTCGCATCCCCGCTCGTGGGACGGTCGAGGCCCAGGATGAGCCGGATCGTGGTGGACTTGCCCGCGCCGTTGGGCCCGAGGAACCCCGTGACGCGGCCCGGCTCCACCGTGAAGGACAGGTCGTCGACGGCCGTGCCGCCGCGATACCGCTTGGTCAGATTGCGTACTTCGATCACCAGGCCACCGTACGAACGCCGACGCCCGCGGCACAGTCGCCGAAGGTCGCGGCCCCCCGCGACGAAAGTGCACTGCGGCGGCGCCGATCCGATGCGTACCCTGACGGCATGAGAGGTCTGCTCGCGGCGATCGCGGTAGTGCTGGCCGAGTTCGCCCTGCTCCTCGCCCTCCCCGCCGGGCCGCTGCCCGCCGGGATCCTCGCCCTGCTCGCCGCGGCCGTCGTCCTCGCGCTCTGGCAGCTGTTCCGCCGGGCCGAACGCGAACAAGAGGTCGCGGTCCACCGCGAACGGCTGCGCCTGGCCCGCGACATGCACGACCGGATCGGACGACGGCTCGGCCTGGCGGCCGTCCAGGCCGCGGCCCTGGAGGTCCGCGAAGCCGACCCCGCGCGCCGCGCCGACGCCCGGCAGATCGGCGACACCGTCCGCGCCGCGGTCGACGACCTCCACGGCCTCGTGTCACTGCTGCGCACCGGGGCCGAGGCCGAAGCGAAGTTCGACGCCGCCGAGGCCGCCGCGCTCGCGGCGACGTTCATGGAGGCGGGCGTCCCGGTCGAACTCCGGCACGAAGGCGAGCCCGGGACACTCCCGGCCGTGGCCGCGCGGGCCGCCTACGCGGTGCTGGAAGAGGGCCTGGCGAACGCGGCCAAGCACGCTCCTGGCCGACCGGTGCGCGCGACGGTCACCTGGGAGGCCGACGCACTGCTGGTGGCCGTCGAGAACCCGCTGACCGGCGGCGCCCCGGACCTGGAACTCCCCGGCGGCCATGGCCTCGCGGGCCTGCGCGAGCGGATCGACGCGGCGGGCGGCCTCCTCGACTGCCGGGCCGCGGACGGCCGGTTCCGAGTGAGCGCCATGCTCCCGCTGCCGGCGGCGCGGGCGACGCGCTCGCAGGCGGCCCGGACGGCGGCGATCGCGACGGTCGTGGTGCTGCTCGCGCTGCTGCCGTTGAGCGCGGTCACCGGGGCGCAGCCGTGACGCGGGTGGTGATCGCCGACGACGAACCGCTCGTGGTCGAAGGGGTGCGGACGGTCCTCGAAGCGGCCGGCATCGACGTCGCGGCAATCGCCCATAATGGACGCGACGCCCTCACCGAGGCCGAGCGGCACCGGCCCGAAGTGGCGCTGTTGGACCTGCACATGCCGGGACTCGGTGGCCTGGAGGTGGTCGAGCGGCTGGGCGCGGTCGCCCCGGGCACGCGGGCACTGGTGCTGACCTCGTTCGGCGACCAGCCGAACGTGCTCGCCGCGGTGGAGCGCGGCGCGGCCGGGTTCGTGCTGAAGACCTGCGCCCCTGAGGAACTCGTGACAGCGGTGCGCGCGGTCGCGGCGGGGGAGGCGTACCTGTCGCCGGCGGTGACGCGGATGGTGCTGGGCCTGGTGGCCCCCGAATCGGTGCCGCGGCGGCGGGATGCGGTGGAGCGGCTCGCGCGGCTGGCCGCGCGCGAGCGGGAGGTCTTGGAGCTGGTGGCCGAGGGCCTGTCCAATGCGGAGATCGCCGTGCGGGCCCATATGAGCGAGGCGACGGTGAAGACCTACGTGAGCCGGGTCCTCGCGAAGCTCGACTGCGCCAACCGGGTCCAGGCGGCGATGCTCGCCAGGGACGCCAGAGGCTGAACCCGGCAGCGCCGCGGCGTTATCCACAGGCCGCTGTCCTGGGGAAACGCAGCGTTATCCACAGGCGGGAAATAGTTCTTGGCGGCACTGGTGGGACATGTGATGGTTGATAGATAAAAACAGCTGCTTCGCCGGTGGCGGTGGAAGTGCGGAGTGGCGACCCGGTTCTGGCAGGACTGGCGGCGAAAGTGGGAATCCCGGGGGCCGCCCCCGAAGACCGCGCGCGGGTGCACCCGCGCGCGGCTCCTGCCAGGACACCTCGCGAGGAACCCGCGGGCGCACCGGCAAGGCGCCGGTGCGCCCGCACCAAACAGCGCATCAAGAACACGCCGCTCCCATACGCGGATCAGCTCGGTGCTTGCAGGACTGCCTATCTGCAGCGCCGCGGACGCCCGCCCTCCGGCAGACATCTGCGGCTTCAGCGGACCGAGCCTCCGCCGGGCGCGCCTCCTCGGGTGGCGACCCGGGGTTTCGCTCGGGGTGCTTACCAGCCGCTGGGGACCGGGGCGCCTTCCGTGTAGCCCGCGGCCGACTGGACGCCCACGGCTGCGCGCTCGTGGAACTCCTCCAGGGTGGTCGCACCTGCGTAGGTGGCCGCGGAGCGGATCCCGGCCACGATCGAGTCGAGGAGGTCCTCCACGCCGGGCCGCTTCCGGTCCAGGTACATCCGCCCGGTCGAGATGCCCTCTTCGAACAGGGCCTTGCGGGCCTGGTCGAATGACGAGTCGCTCGCGCTCCGGGCCTTGACCGCGCGGGCCGAGGCCATGCCGAAGGACTCCTTGAACGGCCGGCCGTCCGCGTCGTAGTGCATGTCGCCGGGCGATTCGTGGGTCCCGGCGAACCAGGAGCCGATCATGACGTTCGCGGCGCCGGCCGCGAGGGCCAGGGCGACGTCGCGCGGGTGGCGCACGCCGCCGTCGGCCCACACGTGGCGGCCGAGGTGGCGGGCGATCTTGGCGCATTCGAGGACGGCGGAGAACTGGGGGCGGCCCACGCCGGTCATCATGCGGGTGGTGCACATCGCGCCCGGGCCCACGCCGACCTTGACGATGTCGGCGCCGGCGTTGATCAGGTCGGTCGTGCCCTCGGCGGTGACGACGTTGCCCGCGGCGATCGGGAGGTGCGGGGCGGCGTCGCGCACGAGTTTGAGCGCGTCGAGCATCTTCTCCTGGTGGCCGTGCGCGGTGTCCACGACGATGAGGTCGGCGCCGGCCTCGACGAGGGCGGCGGCCTTGCCGGTCACGTCCCCATTGATGCCGATCGCGACGGCGACCCGCAGGTGTCCGTCGGCGTCGACGTTCGGCCGGTAGATGGTGTTGCGCAGCGCTCCGGCCCTGGTGAGCACGCCGTGGAGGCGGCCTTCGTCGTCGAGGACGGGCGCGAGTTTGACGTTGGCCGCTTCGAGGGTCTTGAACGCCTCGGCGTCCGAGAGGCCCCTCGGCAGGGTGACGAGCCGGTCGGAGGCGACCTGTTCGAGCTGGGTGAAGCGGTCGACGCCGCGGCAGTCGGCCTCGGTGACGACGCCGAGCGGGCGGCGCTCGGAGTCGGTGACGATGACGGCGCCGTGGGCGCGCTTGGGGAACAGGGCGATCGCCTCGGCCACCGTGGCGGTGGGCGGGAGCGTGAGCGCCGCGTCGCAGTCGAGCGGCCGGGACTTGACGCGGGCGATCACGTCGGCGACGACGTCGACGGGGATGTCCTGGGGGATGACCGCGAGGGCGCCGCGCCGGGCGAGCGTCTCGGCCATGCGCCGACCCGACACGGCGGTCATGTTCGCCGCGATGATCGGGATGGAGTTCCCGGTGCCGTCGCCCGTGGACAGGTCGACGTCGAGGCGCGAGGCCACGTTCGACCGGTTCGGGACCATGAACACGTCCGAGTAGGTGAGGTCGTGGCCGGGTTGTCCGTCGATGAAGCGCATGGCAGTCCCCTTGTAGGGAGTGGTCGGATGCTCGGCGGGTTTCCGCCGCCGGGAACCCTAACCCCTTTTCGGTCGGCTGGAGCAGTGCTTGTGGTGTTCCGCACAGCACTGCCCATTGTCCCTCTTCCGGGGCCGACTTGTAAGTCTGCGATCCGACAGACCGGGGACGGCCGCCGCCCGGTCAGTCGGTGATCTGGCAGATCGGGGCGCCGGCGGACACGACGTCGCCGATGGCGACGTCCAGCCCGGACACGGTGCCCGACTTGTGCGCTTCGATGGGCTGCTCCATCTTCATGGCCTCCAGGACCACGATGGTGTCGCCCTTGACGACGGACTGGCCTTCGGCGACCGCGACCTTGACGATGGTGCCCTGCATCGGGGACGGCAGGCCGTCGCCGCCGATCGCGGGCCCGGAGTCGGCCTGCTTCTTGGGGCCGCGCTTCTTCGGCTTGGCCGACGCGACCGGGTTGAGCAGGCCCGCGGGGATCGACACCTCGAGGCGCTTGCCGCCGACCTCGACGACGAGGCTCGTGCGCTCCTCGGCGTCGCCGCCGGCAGCGGCTCCGGCGCCGTACGGCTCCAGGGTGTTGTCCCATTCGGTTTCGATCCACCGCGTGTGGACGGTGAAGTCCTCGGCGAACGCGGGGTCCTCGATGACGGCCCGGTGGAACGGGAGCACCGTCGGGAGGCCCTCGACCTCCATCTCGGCGAGCGCCCGGCGGGAGCGCCGCAGCGCCTCCTCGCGGGTGGGGGCGGTGACGATGACCTTGGCGAGCAGCGAGTCGAAGTTCCCGTCGATGACGGTGCCCTCTTCGATGCCGGTGTCGACGCGCACGCCCGGCCCGGCCGGGAGGCGCAGCTTGGTGACCGCGCCGGGGGCGGGCAGGAATCCGCGCCCGGGGTCCTCGCCGTTGATGCGGAACTCGATCGAGTGGCCGCGGGGCTCGGGGTCCTCGGTGACCGGGACGGTCTCGCCGGAGGCGATGCGGAACTGCTCGCGGACGAGGTCGAGGCCGCTGGTCTCCTCGGAGACGGGGTGCTCGACCTGGAGGCGCGTGTTCACCTCCAGGAAGGAGATGGTGCCGTCGACGGCGACGAGGAATTCGACGGTGCCCGCGCCGTGGTACTCGGCCTCCCGGCAGATGGCCTTGGCGGCGTTGTGGATGACGGCGCGTTGCTCGGAGGTGAGGAACGGCGCGGGGGCCTCCTCGACGAGTTTCTGGTGGCGGCGCTGGAGGGAGCAGTCGCGGGTGCCGACGACGATGACGTTGCCGTGCGTGTCGGCCAGGACCTGCGCCTCGACGTGGCGGGGCCGGTCGAGGTAGCGCTCGACGAAGCACTCGCCGCGTCCGAACGCGGCCTCGGCCTCGCGGACGGCCGACTCGAACAGGTCGGGGATCTCCTCGCGGGTGCGGGCGACTTTCAGGCCGCGTCCGCCGCCGCCGAAGGCGGCCTTGATCGCCACGGGGAGGCCGTGCTCGTCGGCGAACGCGAGGATCTCGCCGGCGTCGTTCACCGGGTCCTTGGTGCCGGGCACCAGGGGCACGTTGGCCTTCATGGCGAGGTGGCGGGCGGTGACCTTGTCGCCGAGGTCCCTGATCGACTGCGGGGTGGGGCCGATCCAGGTGAGCCCGGCGTCGATCACCGCCTGCGCGAACTCGGCGTTCTCCGAGAGGAACCCGTATCCCGGGTGCACCGCGTCCGCCTCGGACCGCTCGGCGACCCGCAGGAGCTTGTCGATCCGCAGGTACGTGTCGGCGGCGGTGAGGCCGTCGAGGGCGAACGCCTCGTCGGCCAGCAGGGTGTGGGGTGCATCGCGATCGCCGTCGGCGTAGACGGCGACGGACTCGTAGTCGGCGTCCCGGCAGGCCCGGATGACTCTCACTGCGATCTCGCCGCGGTTGGCGATCAAAACCTTGCGCACGTCCCGCAGTGTAGTGGCCGGGTATCCGAGGTCGGGAGGACGCTGTTGCGGAGTGCCCTCCAGAACCGGGATAAACCGCCCGTAGTTTGGAGGTTCTCCATAACAACGGTTGTCGAATTTTTAGTGTGATCGCTTGAACGATCGTTCAGGCCGCCGTCAGTCGAAGACGGAGTGCCATCGGGCCGCCTCCTCGGCGAAGCGCTCGCTGCGGATCGCCTCGCGCCAATGCGCGGCCTGCTCGGCGTCGGGGTCGGGGCCGAGCGAGAGCTCGCCGGCCTCGATCCGGCGGGCGGTGTCCTCGCACCATTCGGCGTCGGCGTTCCACAGGTCCGTCTGCCGCTTGAGCAGCGCCCTGGCGTGGGCGGGCAGGAACGACGACTCGTCGCCCTCGGTGAATTCCGGGGAGGTCGCGGCCAGGAGGATCGTCACCGACTCGACGCGCTGGTAGAGGACGTCGGCGCGCTGGCGGAGCAGGGCGATGTTCTCGGCGGGGGTGAGCACCGTCGCGAAGGACCACGCGGTGTGGAAGGGGTCGTCGGATCCGGCGACCTCCCAGAGCTTCTCGCGCAGGGTCCGCTGGAACTCGCTCTCGCCCTTCGCGGTGATCCGGTACGTCGTCCTGGCGGGGCGGTCGTCCACCGATTCGGTGGCCACGACCTCGATGAGCGCGTCGGCGGTGAGCCGTTTGAGCGCGTGGTAGACCGAGCCCGCGCCGATTTCGGCGACGCCGGGCATCCGCCACGAGTCGATCTCGCGCCGCACCAGGTAGCCGTGGACGGGGCCGAGCCACCGGACCAGGCCGAGAACGATCAGACGCGTGCTCCACATGCCCGCAATATTATACCTTTGACTACTCTTCCTGGCACCGCCGAAACCCGGTTGTGCCCTCGGCGACCGCGCCTATATAGTCAAACTTGAACAAGGAAACGGCTCGTGCTCCGCACCCGGGCCCCGGCCCGCCGGACGCCACCAGAGCACCCGAACCCACCCGCGAGGTACCCATGCTCATCGAGACCAAGGGGCTGAAGAAGACCTTCAAGTCCCGCGGCAAGTCGGTCGAGGCCGTGCGCGGCGTCGACCTCGCCGTCAAGGAGGGGGAGATCTTCGGTCTCCTCGGCCCCAACGGCGCCGGCAAGACCACCACGATGCGAATCCTCTCGACCCTCATCGAACCCACCGAGGGCGCAGCGACGGTGTGCGGCCACGACCTGGCCAAGGAGGCCGCGAAGGTCCGTCGCGACATCGGCTACGTCGGCCAGCACGGCGGCACCTGGGGCGAGGTCACCGCCCGCGAGGAACTGGTCCTGCAGGGCCGCCTGTACGACATGTCCAAGCGGCGCTCCCAGGAGCGCGCCGCCGAGGTCCTGGAGTCCTTCCAGCTCGCCGAGTACGCCGACCGCAACGTCAAGACCTACTCCGGCGGCCAGAAGCGCCGCCTCGACATCGCCCTCGGCATCATGCACGAGCCGAAGCTGCTGTTCCTCGACGAACCCACCACCGGCCTCGACCCGCAGTCGCGCGCCCACATGTGGGACGAGGTCAGGGCCCTGCGCGACCGCGGCACCGCGGTCTTCCTGACCACCCACTACCTCGACGAGGCCGACGCCCTGTGCGACCGGCTCGCCATCATCGACCACGGCGAGATCGTCGTCGAGGGCACGCCGAACGCCCTCAAGCGGCAGGTCGCCGGCGACGTCGTCGCCATCGGCGTGAACGGCGCCCCCGAGGGGGCCCTGGCCCTGCTGCGCGGCAAGGACTTCGTCCGCGAGGCCGAGGCCGGCGAACCCGACCCGGCCACCGGGATCGCGCTCCTGCGCCTCTACGTCGACGACGGCGCCGCCGCCGTCCCGGAGCTGCTGCGCGCCCTCGACGCCGAGGACATCGCCCCCGCGTCCATCGAGCTGCACCGGCCCAGCCTCGACGACGTCTTCCTGAAGCAGACCGGCCGGTCGCTGCGAGAGGAGAAGTGACGGTGAAGGTCGTGCGCGACACCTGGCTCGTCTACGCCAGGGCCATGAAGCTCAACATCAAGCAGCCGGTGTGGCTCATCGTCATGCTGGTCCAGCCGATCTACTTCCTGTTCCTGTTCGCCCCGCTGCTGGAGCCGATGGACGGCATGCCCGGCTTCGAGAACGGCGCGATGGAGACCTTCGTCCCCGGTCTGATCATCATGATGGCGCTCTTCGGCTCGGCGTTCGTCGGCTTCGGCCTCATCGCCGAGCTGCGCCAAGGCGTCATCGAGCGGATGCGCGTCACCCCGGTCAGCCGCACCGCCCTCATGCTCGGCCGCACCCTGTCCACGGTGACCACCACGCTGTTCCAGGCACTCGCGCTGGTGCTGCTGGCCGCGCTCACCGGCAGGCTCGACGTCTACTGGCCCGGCGTGGGGCTCATGCTCCTCATCGTGCTGCTCACGGCGTTCATGCTCGCCGCGGTCTCGCTCGGCCTGGCGATCATCCTCAAGAGCGAGGACGCCATGGCGCCGGTCATCAACACGCTGGTGCAGCCGATCATGCTCATCTCCGGCATCATGCTGCCGATGATCATGGCCCCGTCGTGGCTGCAGAACGTGGCCGAGTTCAACCCGTTCTACTACGCGGTGCAGGCCTCGCGCGAGCTGTTCGCGGGCAACATCGACAGCCCCTTCGTGTGGCAGGCCCCGGTCATCCTCGGGGCGCTCACGATCCTGCTCGTGTGGTGGGCGACCCGCAAGTTCGCCCGCGCCGTCGCATAGACCCCGCCGAGACCAGGGGACACGGGAACCGCCGCGAGCCGGTCGGCTCGCGGCGGTTCCCGTCGCGGTCTAGAGCGCCTCGACGCCGTCGGCCCCGCGGAGCGCGCCGCGGGTGTCGAGCACCGGCACGCCGGCCGGCAGCGCGTCGGGCCGGTATTCGGCGTGGTTGGTGAGGAGCACGATCAGGTCGGCCTTCGCGGTCGCGAGGTCGGTGACCCGCTCGACGCGAGTGCTGCCGACGCTCCACGACGGCACGTGCGGGTCGTGGTAGGCCACCTCGGCGCCGGCGTCGAGGAGCTTGCGCGCCACCGGGGTCGTCGGCGATTCGCGCTGGTCGGCGATGTCGGGCTTGTAGGTGACGCCCAGCAGCAGCACCCGGGCGCGCGAGAGCGCCAGGCCGCTCGCGTTCAGCTTCGCCATCGCGCGGGTGACGACGTACTCGGGCATCCGGTTGTTGATCTCCTGGGCCAGCTCCACGAAGCGGAACGGGTAGCCGAGGGTGCGGACCTTGTAGGACAGGTAGTTCGGGTCGATCGGGATGCAGTGCCCGCCGACGCCCGGTCCGGGGTAGAACGCCTGGTAGCCGAACGGCTTGGTCTTCGCGAGGCCGATCGCGTCCCACAGGTCGACGCCGAGTTCGCGGCAGAACACCGCCATCTCGTTGACCAGCGCGATGTTCACGTGCCGGTAGGTGTTCTCCAGCAGCTTCGCCATCTCGGCCTCGCGGGTGCCCTTGGCTTCCACGATGGTGTCGATGAACCGCGCGTACAGGGCCGTCGCGGCCGCGGTGCACGCCGGGGTGAGGCCGCCGACGACCTTGGGGGTGTTGACGATCCCGTAGACCGGGTTGCCGGGGTCGACGCGCTCGGGGGAGAAGGCGAGGTGGAAGTCGACGCCGGGTTCGAGGCCGGACTCCTCGCGGAGGATCGGGGCGACGACCTCTTCGGTGGTGCCCGGGTAGGTGGTGGACTCCAGGACCACGAGGGTCCCGCGCCGCAGGTGCTGCCCGGCGCCTCGGGCGGCGCCGACGACGGCGGCGAGGTCGGGTCCGCCGGACTCGCTGAGCGGGGTCGGCACGCAGATGACGATGGCCTTGGCGCGGGCCTGGACGGCGGCGTCGGCGGACGCGGTGTAGCCCTGGCGGAGCATGAGGTCGAGCTCGGCGTCGGCGATGTCGTCGATGTGGCTGGAGCCGGCGTTGAGCGCGTCGACCACCCGCTGTGAGCGGTCGAGGCCGACGACGGTGAGGCCCTTGGCCGTCGCGGCCTGCGCCAGCGGCAGGCCGACGTACCCCTGGCCGACCACGACCAGGTCGATCGGGGTCGCTGTCGCGTCAACAGTTGCCACAGTGGAGTCCTTTGCGATTCCGGAGGAGAGCTCGGGTGCGCCCACGACCTTAGCAATATGGAACGCCACTGACGTGACCAGGGCGAACTCCGATTGCTGTTGGTCATTCGTTCACCTGGGCGACACGGTTCGTCCGAACATTCGTTGCCCGAGGCGTGCTGTTCACCGATTGATCAAAAAGAGTTCACCATTTCCCGGCGTGTCCCCCCATGCGCCGGAATGGCACTGGGATATCGCCGCCATGGCGCCGTTGACGTGCGAGGACGTTCCTATCGCGGGGTGACGGCGGTCCTATTCGGCGGCCGAGGTCACGGTCCTCCGGCCGCTACGATCGGTGCATGCCCATGTTGAGCATCGTCATCCCCGTCTTCGAGGCCGAGGCATACCTCGCGGGCTGCCTCGACACGATCGTGGGCGGGGGCGACCGGCTGGAGATCGTCGTCGTCGACGACTGCTCGCCCGACGGCTCGCGGGCCGTCGCGGAGCGGTACGCCGCCGCGGACGAGCGCATCCGGGTGATCACGACCCCCGAGAACGCGGGGTCCGGTCCGGCCCGGAACGTCGGTCTCGCTCAGGCGAAGGGCGACTACGTGTGGTTCGTGGACGCCGACGACGAGCTCAAGCCCGGCGCGGTCGAGCGGGTGCTCGACGCGGTCTCGGGCCCTCGGCGGCCCGACGTGGTGCTCGTCCAGCACGAGAAGGTCCGCGACACCGGCGCGGTCGAGATCGGCGAGCTGCCGGAGCTGGCCGAGCGCTGCCCGGCCGACCCGAACGGCTTCACGCTCGCCGAGTGGCCCCGGATCGTCGACTACACCCACACGCCGTGGACGAAGGTCTCGCGCCGCGCGTTCCTCACCGGCATCGACGTGGGTTTCCCCACCGGCTGGTACACCGACATCCCGTGGACGTACGCGCTGCTGCGCCGCGCCGAGCGGATCGCGGTGGTCACCGAATGCTGCTACCAGTGGCGCCAGCGCGCCGGGTCCTCCATCACCCGCACCCGCGACGACCGCCACTTCGACGTGTTTACCCAGTGGCAGCGCACCTGGGACGACTTCGCGGACGTCGACGACGCCGGGATCCGGACCGCCCTGTTCAACCACATGGTCTGGCACCTGCTGCTCGTCATCGGCAACACCGAGCGGGTCGAGCCGAAGAAGCGGCGCGAGTTCTTCCGCCGCACCTCCGAGCTGTACCGCCGCTACCACCCCGGGCCCGACGCCTGGCGTCCCGCCGGCGGCGTCACCGGCCTCAAGCAGCGGCTCCTCGCCGCCCGCGCCTATCTCGGCTACGAGGCGCTCCGGCAGGTCTACCGGATCGCCAAGCGCGTCAACCGGTCCGGTACCCGACCGGCGAACCCGGTGCCGGCGGCCTCCGAAGTGGAGGCCTCGGTCGCCGACGGCGCGAACGCCGGCGGTTCAGCGGCCCAGGGCGCGCCGGACGACGCCGCGGGCCTTGCGCCGCAGGCCCCCCTGCCCGCCGCCCCGCGCGTCTCCCGCCGCTGACGCCGCGGCGCTGAACGCCTCGGCGAGCGGCCCGTCCGCGAGCCGCGCACGCCCCCACACCGCGTCGATCCCGACGCCGAGATGCGCGGCCCGCGCCGCCGCGGCGGTGCGCTCCAAGCTGATCGCGCCCTCGGGGAGCGCCAGTTCCACCAGGCCGAGCCGGTGCCGATTGGCGTACTCGACCAGCGCGGCCACCGCCTCCGGGCCCGGCCGCGCCGCCGCGGGCACCCGGATCACATAGGGCACCGTCGGATCCGCTTCGGCCTTCGCGGCGAACCGCACCCGGCTCTCGCCTCGGAACGACTCCAGCAGCAGCCGCGCCTCCAGTTCCGGGTCGTCCAGGACCGCGTGGCGGCCGGTCGGGGGCTCGGGCCAGTCGCCGACGAGCGTCACCCGCACGTCGGGCACCGACCCGCCCAGGATGGCGTCCACACAGGACTCGGTTTCGGCGGCGTCGTCGCCGGCCTCCACGACCACGTCCGCCAGCGGCGTCGCCCACCCCCGGGCGGCCCGGGGCCGCTTCACGTCCAACTCCGGCACCCGGTTCGCGATCCGCGGCCGCCGGTACCGTTTCGCGAGCGCTCCGCGTTCGGCGATCTGCCGCGGCCCCAGGTGCCACGCCGACGAGCCGTCGTCCGGCACGAACAGCGCCCCCGCCTGGTGCAGCCGGTACCCGAAGATCGTGTCCGACCCCAGGGGCACGTCGGCGTCCATCCCGCCCGAGGCGCGGAACATCGCCCGCGTCACCGAGAACGACGCGCCCACCATGACCCGGAACGCCCGGTGGTCGGCCTGCCGCAGCCGGTCGGTGGCGTCGATGATCTGCTCGATCCACTGCGGCTCGGACCGCTCGGCGTCGAACAGCGACGCCGCCTCGCCCGCCCGCACCGACTCGTACACCGCCGCCGGCTCCAGCACGCCGGGCGCATAGTCCACGAACCGCTTGTGCCCCAGCACCGCCAGGTAGTCGGCCGCGTGATGCCACCGCAGCTGCGACGCCACGTGGTCGTGGAAGACCAGCATGTCCGCGTCCAGCCGCAGCACCACGTCCCCGTCGCTCTGCGCGACGCCGGAGTTCGTGGCGTGCGCCGAGGACCATCCGCCCGGCAGGGGCGCGACGATCCGCGTCCGCTCCGGCCGCACCTCCGGCAGCCGCAGCGGCGGCTCCGTGCCGTCGTCGACGACGACGACCTCCAGCAGCCCGGCCGGATAGGTCTGGGCCGCCAGGGACGCCAGCGTCACGTCGAGCTTGTCCTGGTGCCCGTGCGCCGGGACCACGACGCTGACGCTCAGGCGGGGGTCGCCGGCGGGCGGGGCCAGGGGCCCGTAGTCGTTGCCGCGCAGGGCGGGGCCGTAAGCGACGGGCACGCGTCACCGCCTGAGGAGGGCGCGCAGGCGCGCGCGCTGGCGGGCGTCGAAGTAGCGGCGCAGGAAGCGCCGCGCCGCGGAGGGCGGCGGCGGCTCGAAGACCGTGCCGATGGACTCGGCGGCGGCCAGGCC
This sequence comes from Glycomyces sp. TRM65418, assembly GCF_019710475.1. Taxonomy (GTDB): domain Bacteria; phylum Actinomycetota; class Actinomycetes; order Mycobacteriales; family Micromonosporaceae; genus Glycomyces. The sequence goes on from NZ_JAJFAX010000002.1 coordinate 341,067, forward strand.
CGGGTAGCGCGCGGCGCCCCAGATCCCGGCGACGACCTGGTCGAGGCCGTCGCCGCCGGTGATGTGGCGGGCGCGGGCGAAGGCCGCGGTGCGTTCGAGGCGCGCGGGCGGCGCGTCGGGCAGTTCCGCGAGGAGCAGCCCGGCGTCGGCCCGCTCCATCGCCGACAGGAGTTTCCCGACGCTGTCGGGCCGCAGCGGGACCGGGCCCGGCAGGACGAGCCGGTACGGCACGGCCGGATCGGGGGCGGGGGCCTCGGCGGCGAGCCGGACGCGGCCCTCGGCGTCGTACTGCTCTTCGATGAGGCGCAGCTGCGCGCCGTCGCCGGCGAGGATCGACGCGCGGTCCTGCGGGGCCGGGCCCTGCCCGGTGACGAGGGTGATCCGGGCGTCCCCGTCGGGGCCGGCGAGGATCGGCGCCACGCACGAGTCCACATCGGACGCGGTGGCGTCGCCGACGTCGATGACGACGTCCAGCAGCGGGACCCGCCAGGCGCGCGGGGGCGCGGTGCGGCGCATGCCGTGCAGCGGCACCCGCTGGGCGATGTAGGGCACGCGCTGGTGGCGGCCCTCGTCCCATTTCTGCAGCATCTGCGGCATGCCGAGGTGCCACGCCGACGAGGTCCGCTCGGGGACGAACACGGCCCCGGCCTGGGCGAGCCGGTAGGCGAACTCGGTGTCCGAGCCCAGGCGCAGGTCGGTGTCGAGGCCGCCGACGGTCTTGAAGAAGTCGCGGTGCACGGACCCGGTCGCGCCGATGAAGACGCGGAAGATGCCGGGGTGGTGGGCGGTGAGGCCGTGGGTGTCGGCGATGACGTTCTCGATCCAGTGCGGACGGGAGTCCTCGACCGCGAACAGGGCCTGCGCCTCGCCGCATCGCACCTTCTCGTGGACCTGCTCGGGGGTGAAGCGCCCGGCCTCCCAGTCGACGAACCGCTTGTGGCCCAGGACCGCGAGGTAGTCGGCGGCGTGGTGCCAGCGCATCTGCGCCTCGACGTGGTCGCGGTAGGCGACCATGTCGGCGTCGAGCCGGAGCACGACCTGCCCGTCGGCGTGGGCGAAGCCGGTGTTCACGGCGTGGGCCGAGCCCCAGGAGTCGGGCGCGGCGACGACGAGCCGGGTGTGCTCGGGCCGCAGTTCGGGCAACCGCAGGGGAGGCGTGGAGTTGTCGTCGACGACGACCACCTCGGTGAGCGTCGACGGATACGTCTGGGCGGCCAGCGCGGCCAGGGTCAGATCGAGCTTCTCCTGGCTCCCGTAGGCCGGCACGACGACACTCACCGCGAGACTCGGCTTCCAATCCGCGGAGTTCGGCGGGTGCAAAGCCCTATAGTCGTTGCGGACGATGCGCGGGCGTTTCGGTGAGTCGCTCATTTCGCGCCCACGATATCCCGGCGGCGTCGGCCGAGAAAGACCGGCTTCCCAGTTCAACATCTGTTTACGCACGCGAGTGCGGCTGTTCGCATTCAATTCAACATTATTGCCATTCGACACGCGAAGATCTGGTCGGAAAGCAACCTGGAGATGAACGGACGAGATGATCGCAGCTGACGAGACCGCGCGCTACCCGGCCCGCCTGACCGACGACCTCTTGGTCCGGGCGGGGGAGCGGGCGCCGGGCACGCTGGCCGCGACGGCGCTGCGCACGCGCTCCCCGGGCGCCCGGCACCTCCTCGCCCGGGCCGCCTGCCGGAGCCTCGACCTGCCGGGCCTGCTCGAGGCGGCACGCCGCGGCGACGCGGGTGGCGCGCAGGTGAACACGTCGGCGCTGTGCACGCTCGCGCGGGTCGTCGGCCTCCAGTTCGGCACCGAGGAGGACCGGCGGGACGCCTTGGCGCTCTACGATCTCGCGCTGCGCCTCGGCGGCGCGCGCCGCGTCGGCGCCCGCGACACCGCCGTCCACGCGCAGCTCGCCTACGTCCTCGGCGACGTGCCGAAGACCCGGAGCCTCCTGCGCCGCTACGGGAAGCGCCTCCCGGCGCTCGAACGCGGCGCGCTGCTGGCCGACCTCGCCCATCCGGACCGCGGCGGCGACGAGGCCGCGTGGATCAAGCGCCTCGGCCGCCTGTGCGGCCACCCCGAGCTGCGCCTCGCGCCCGCGGCGGACGGCCTGCCGTGGTTCGACCGGCTCCGCGCCGCGCCCGGCCCGACGATCGAGGCGGGACCGAGGATCTCGGTCGTCATGACCGCCTACCGTCCCGACCGCGCCCTGCTCACCGCCGTCCGCTCGCTCATCGAGGGCACGTGGGCGAACCTCGAGGTGCTCGTCGTCGACGACGCCTCAGGGGCGGCCTACGACGAGGTCCTCGACGCCGCCGCCGCGATCGACGACCGGGTCCGCGTCCTCCGCCGCGACGTCAACGGCGGCACGTTCGCGGCCCGCAACACCGCGTTCGACGCCGCCACCGGGGAGTACCTGACGGGCCTGGACGCCGACGACTGGGCCGCGCCCGATCGCCTCGCGCGCGCCGTCGCCCCGCTCCTGGAACGCCCGGAGCTGCAGTTGACCTGCGGGGAGGCGTTCCTGTTCAACGAGGACCTCACCGCCACCCGCCCCGGCCGGGTCCTCACCACGACCTCGACGGCGTCGATGACGTTCCGCCGCAGCGCCCTCGACCGGATCGGCTACTACGACGAGGTCCGCAAGGGCGCCGACACCGAGTTCCTGCACCGCGTCGCGGCCGCCTTCGGCGACGACGCGGTCCTGCGGCTGCGGGGCGTGCGCGACACGCTCATGCGCCAGGCCCCCGGCTCGCTCTCGCGCGAGGAGTTCGGCCCCGGCTGGAAGCACCCCGCCCGCCGCGCCTACCAGTCCTCGTACCCCCTGTGGCACCGGCAGATCCGCGACGGCGCCGACCCGTACCTGCCGAAGGCCCCCCTGCGGCGCCCGTTCTGGGCCCCGCAGCACACCGCGCTCGCGCGCGCCGAGCAGCGGCAGCGCCGCTTCGACGTCGTGTTCTGCCTCGACTGGCGGCCCTTCGGCGGCCCCCAGAAGTCCACGATCGAGGAGATCAAGGCGCTCCGGGCCGAGGGCATGGCCGTCGCCGTCATGCACCTGGAGTCCTGGCGGCACATGACCGTCGAGGACCGGCCGATGTGCGAACCCGTCCAGCGGATGGTCAACGACGGCGTCGTGGAGCAGGTGCTCGTCACCGACGACGTCGTGTGCGACCTCCTGGTCCTGCGCTACCCGCCGATCCTCCAGTTCCGCTCCGGCGAGCGCTCCTCGGTGCGGCCCCGCCGCATGATCGTCCTCGCCAACCAGGCCCCGCACGAACGCGACGGCTCCGACAACCGCTACGTCCCCGACGCCTGCCACGCCAACGCGACCGACATGTTCGGGGTCGCCCCGCTGTGGGTCCCGCAGGGGCCGCAGGTCCGCGAGGCCCTCGCCGGCCTCACCGCGGGCCCCCTGGCCGACTTCGACATGCCCGGGATCCTCGACACCGCCGACATCGCCCCGGCCCGCACCGGCTTCCGGTCCGTGATGCCCGTGGTCGGGCGCCACTCCCGCGACGACTGGACCAAGTGGCCCACCCGCGAGGACCTGCCGCTGGTCTACCCCGGCGACGGCCGCTGGGACGTCCGGATCATGGGCGGCGCCAGGAGCGTGGCGCACATCACCGGCGAGGACCCGCCGGTGGCGTGGACCTGCTACGGCTTCAACGAGACCGACGTCGAGTCGTTCCTGTACCAGCTCGACTTCTGGATCTACTTCCCGCACCCGCAGCAGTACGAGGCGTTCGGCCGGGCGGTCCTGGAGGCGCTCGCGGCCGGGTGCGTGACGATCCTGCCGCCGCGCTTCGAGGCCACGTTCGGCGACGCCGCCCTGTACTGCGAACCCGCCGAAGTGGTCGACCTGGTGGAGGCGCACTACGCCGACCTCGACCGCTTCCTGGCCCGCAGCGCCCTCGCCCAGCAGCGGGTGCGCGAGCGGTTCAGCCACGACTCGTACCGCAAACTCGTGTCGGACCTGCTGGCCGACTCCCTCGCCGGAAAGGTCGCCCCCGACTGATGAAATCGAAGCTCAGAGCGGTCTACATCCGGCTCGGGCGGCCCTCGCCCCTGCGCGTGGCCCTCGTCGCCTGGGCCGTGGCGGGCCTCGCGCTGCTCGCCGTCGGCCTCTTCGGCGGCGAACGCCTCGTGTGGGTCGTCTCATCGCTGATGAGCCTGGTCACCCTGGGCGCGCTGGGCCTGGTGTGGCACGAGAGCCACCAGGCGCGGCTCGAGGCCCGCGCCTCGGCCGAGCGCGCCGAGGTCACCCTGCGGAGGATCCTGGCCGCGTTCGAGGTCGAGCGCCTGGCCGCGGAGCGCCGCCACGCCGCCGGAGGCGACCGGAACGCGTGAACGCGGGCCCCGCTCCCGCGGCCCGGAGGCGCCGCGGGGCGGCGGCCGATCGGCCGTCACCGGGCGGGCCCGGCCGAGCGGTACTATTGGCGCGCCGTGTCAACCACCTGTTCCGGGAGGGCCGCCCCCATGGAAGAGCCGATCATTCAGGCTCGTGACCTCGGGATCTGCTTCGCCAAAGGCAAGCAGAAGAAGGGCCGTGTCAAAGACCTGTTCGTGCGCCGCAGCGCCAACAAGCAGGGCGTGAACGCGAAGGACTTCTGGCCGCTGCGCCACGTCAACTTCGACATCTTCCCCGGTGACGCCGTCGGCATCATCGGCCGCAACGGCACCGGCAAGTCCACGCTGCTGCGCCTGATCACCGGGGTGCTCATCCCCGACGAGGGCTACGTGCGCCGCGAGGGCCGCGTGGCCCCGCTCATCGCGCTGTCCGCCGGGTTCTCCGGCGACCTCACCGGCCGCGAGAACGTCAACCTCGTCGGCGCGCTCCACGGCATGTCGAACAAGGAGATCAAGGCCAAGTACGACGAGATCGTCGAGTTCTCCGAGCTCGAGGACTTCATGGACACGCCCCTGAAGCACTACTCGTCCGGTATGAAGGTCCGCCTCGGCTTCGGGGTGATCACCCAGCTGCCGCACCCGATCCTCCTGGTCGACGAGGCCCTCGCGGTCGGCGACGCCGCGTTCAAGCGCAAATGCCAGGCGGTCATCGCCGGGCTCCTCGAAGAGGGCCGGACGCTCGTGTTCGTCTCCCACTCCGAGGGCGACCTGAAGAAGTACTGCAAGCGCGGCATCTTCCTCGACGCGGGCACGCTCGTCACCGACGGCACCGTCGAGGAGGCCCTCGACTCGTACAAGGCGGCCGAGAAGCGCGACGCCGACGCCAGGGCCGAGAAGAAGAAGGCCGCCGCGGAGGCCGCGAAGCGGGCCGCCGAGACCGCCGCGCCCGCTCTCGTCCCGGGAGCGGTCGAGGCGGCCAAGTGAGCCGAGCCGTCATCCTGCCGGCTCCGGGAGGCCACGCCGAGATCGACGACGACCGGACCGTCCTCGACCGGCTCGTCGCGCAGCTCCGCGAGGCCGGGTGCGACGACGTCACGGTGCTCACCCGGCCGGGGACGGACCGGCCCGTCAAGGCCGCCCAGATCGCGTCCGCCGACGCGCAGTCCGACCTGCGGCACCTCGGCGACCTCGCCTTCAGCGGCGGGGGCGCCCTCTTCGTCGCCTGCGCCGATCTCGTGGCCTCCCCGACCACCGTGGCCGCGGTCCTGTCCGACTCCTCGCGCCGTTCGGGCGTGCTCGTCGGCGCCGACGACCCGGCCGCCGCGCCCGTCACCGTCGAACGCGGCCTCGTCACCGGCCCCGGGCCCGGTCCGGCCCGCCTCGGCGGCCTCGCGAAGGTCTCCGCCGCGCACCTGGCCCGTCTCAAGCGGCACTGGCCGCGCCGCGCCGAAGGCGACGCCTTCGCGTCGCTCCTCGCGGCCCTCCACGCCCGCGCGATCCCCGTCAACGTCTACAAGACCCCCGGCCTGCCGCACCGCCAGGTCGGCACCGCCGAGGAGGCCCGCGAGGTCATCGCCGCGTTCGAGGCCGTCGACATGGACGCGTGGCGGCTCCGCAACGCCGTCAAGCACGACGACGACTTCTTCGCGACCTACGCCGTCTCCACCTGGTCCCCGAAGCTCGTCACACTCAGCGCGCGCCTGGGCTGGACCCCCACCCCCATCACCTGGGTCTCCATCGCCCTCGCCGTCGGCGCCGCCGCGGTCTTCGCCGCCGGCTGGTCCTGGTGGTACCTCGCCGCCGCGGCCCTCATGTACTTCAGCTTCGTGTTCGACTGCGTCGACGGGCAGCTCGCGCGCTACACCCAGCGCTTCTCCTCCTTCGGCGGCTGGCTCGACATGATGGCCGACCGCTCCAAGGAGTTCCTCATCTACGCCGGCCTCGCCGCCGGCGCCGTCGCCGACGGGACCCCCGCGCCCGCCGCCTGGGGCCTCGCCCTCGCCGCCATGGCCACCCAGACCGTCCGGCACACCGCCGACACCTGGTACGCGGTCCTCCTCGACACCGCCGTCGTCCGCCAGGCCCGCAAGCGCGAGTCCGCGCCGCCCGCCGGCCGCGCCGCCCACCTCGGCCAGCGCCTCGGCTCCGCCTCCGAACAGGTCATGGGCGCCCACCGCACCCCCCTGTACTGGATCAAGCGCACCATCGTCGCCCCCGTGGGCGAACGCTGGCTGCTCCTCGCCGTCGCCGCCGTCGCCTTCGGGCCCCGCACCGCGATCACCGCGCTGCTCGTCTGGCAGCTCCTCGCCCTCGGCTACACCACCGCCGGCCGGGCCCTCCGGTCCCTGGCCGCCCGCACCGCCGCGCTGCGCCGCCCCGACCGGTCCGCGCACCGCGACGACGGCCCCCTCGCCCGGCTCGTCCCGCGCAACCCCGTCGACGGCGACATGGCGCCGTTCGCCGCCACCGCGGCCGCCGTCCTCAGCGCCGGAGGGGCCGTGCTCGCCGCGGCCCTCGGCGCCGCCGTGTGGGTCCCGTTCGGGCTCGCCGCGCTCGCGATCGCGCTCGCCGCCTCCATGGCCCGCACCGACCACGAGGGCCTGTTCGACTGGTTCGTCCCCGCCGGGCTCCGCGCGGTCGAACTCGGCGCGATCGCCGCCGCCGGGATCGCCGCGGGCGTGTCCTGGCCGGTGCTGTACACGCTGCTCACCGTGATCAGCCTGTACTTCTACGACCTCGCCGCCGGACTCGACAAGGCCGCCTCCCCGGTGGCCCGCCGCGACCTCGGCCTCGGCTGGCCCGCACGGAGCCTCATCGCGATCGGCGCGGGCGCCGCCGCAGTGGCGACCGTTCCCGCAGTGGCCACTGTGGTCTACGGGGCGCTCGCCGTGTACGTCGCGTCGGTGTTCGTCGGCGCCGTCGTCGCCGGCACCGTCCGCGCCTCCCGCCCCGCCGCCGCCTGACCGAACGCCCCCGAATCCGTTCCCGGGCGCCGTCGTGCTTGACGCTCAAGCGAACTCGTTCGTGTCAGATGTCCCGACAGGCGCACGCCGCTGGTGCCTCGCGACTAAGGTGTACCTGTGCGCAAGTGTCGGCTCCGTCGTCTGGTGCTCGCCGCGACCGTGATCGGGGTGGCGGGGCTCCTCTCGCTGCCCGTGTTCCTCGAAAGGACCGCCGTCGAGAACACCGCCGACAACGACGCCGCGATTTCCCAAGTGGACTGGATCAACGCCGACGAGACCTACCCGATCCCGCCCGGATCGCCCACCCCCAGCCCCAGCTACGACGGTGACGGCACCTCCGACCCCGACGACCAGGACGGCGACGGCGGCGACGGCGGTGACGGCGACGGCGGCGACGGCCCGTCCGGTGACGGCGCCTCGCCCGGCTCCGGCCCGACGGACGGGGGCGGCAACGGCGGCAACGGATCCGGCGGCGTCCTCGGCCTGGGCCTCCCGGCCCAGATCGCCCTCAGCGTCGGGCTCCTCGCGCTCGCGTTCCTGGCGCTGCTGCCGGGCCGCACGATGCCCGCCGAACTGCGCTGACCCGGCCCCGTGCCTCAGAGCGCCGTGTACGCGTACCCGCGGCGCTCGAACTCCGCGAAGATCGACTCGAGCGCCCCGCACAGGTCCCGCTGGTTCGACGCGCCGTCGTGCAGCAGCACCACGGCGCCCGGCCCGGTGCGGTCGACCACCCGCTCCCGGATCTGCGCCTCCGTCGTCGCCTCGTCCCAGTCCGAGGGGTCCACCGCCCAGTGCAGCGACTCCATCCCCAGGTCCGCGGCGACCGCGATCGCCCGGTCGGTCCACTGCCCGCCGGGGTGCCGGAAGAACCCGATCTCCGCGCCCGGCACGGCCTTCGCGATCGCGTCGTTCGTCCGCTGCAGGTTCGCGCGGATCTCGCCCTCGCTGCGCGCGCCCAGGTCGAACTCGTGGAACCACGTGTGATTGCACAGCGTGTGCCCCTCGCGCGCGATGTCCGCGACCAGTTCCGGATGCGCCTCCGCGTACGCGCCGATCATGCAGAACGTGGCCTTGATCCCGCGTTCGCGCAGCATCGCGAGGATCGTCGGCGTCCACTCCGGCGAGGGCCCGTCGTCGAACGTCAACGCCACCGCGTCCGATCCGGTGCGGTTGCGCGTGCCCAGCGGCCCGCCGTACGCGCCGCCGGCCGGCTCGGACGCCGAGGCCGGGGGCGCCGCGGTCGTGGGCGCCGCCGAGGACGCGGGCGGCGACGCCGGCTCAGACGGCGCGCTCGAGGGCGCCGCAGGCGTGCCGGTGTCCTCGGCCTCGTCGCCGTCCTCGCTCGCGGGCGGGTCGGCCGCCGAGGCAGTAGGCTCGGTCGCGGTCGGGGTCCCCGCGGGCGGTCCGCCGCCGGGCCACAGCGAGGCGAGCGCCAGCAGCGCGGCGACTGCGGCGGCGATGCCCAGTTTGTGGCGTCCCATCCCGACATTGTAAGTGTCATAGGCCACAGAACACGGCAACCCAAGGAGGGGCCATGCGACTCGTCGTCGGCATGACCGGCGCGACCGGCGCGGTCTTCGGCGTCCGCCTGCTCGAGGCGCTGCGCGAGATCGACGGCGTCGAGACGCACCTGGTCATGAGCCGCTGGGCCCGGACCACGCTCCGGCTCGAGACGCCCTACACGCCCGCCGACGTGACCGCGCTGGCCGACCACAGCTGGGGGCCGGGGGAGCAGGCCGCGCCGATCTCCTCGGGGTCGTTCCGCACCGACGGGATGATCATCGCGCCGTGCTCGATGAAGACCGTCGCGGCGGTGCGCACCGGCTACACCGAGGGCCTCATCGGGCGGGCCGCCGACGTGACGCTGAAGGAGCGCCGCCGGCTGGTGCTGCTGGCGCGGGAGAGCCCGCTCTCGGAGATCCACCTGGAGAACCTGCTGGCGCTCTCGCGCATGGGCGCGGTCGTGCTGCCGCCGGTGCCGGCGTTCTACAACCGGCCCGAGACCATCGACGACATCGTCGACCACGTCGTCGCCCGGACGCTCGACCAGTTCGGCCTGGAGTCGGCGAAGGCGAAGCGCTGGAGCGGACTCGGCGGCGGGGCAGCCGAGACGGGCACAGTGGACTCTGGCACGCTGGAGCCCGGCACTGCGGAGGAGTAGCGGATGGACACGTTGATGTGGGAGGCCAAGGCCGCCGAAGGGCGCGGGGCCGAACTGCTGCGCTGGGTGCTCGACGAGGTGCGCCGCCTGGCGGACCCGCAGGTGCGGACCGAGGTCTTCATCGCGGGCGAGCGCGTGGTCGTGATCGCCGTGGGCGAGGCCGCCCCGAGGCGCCTCCCGGACCCGCCGGAGGCGCTCGTGGAACGCCCGCCGCACGCCTGGCCCTTCACCCGGGTCCACCTCCCGACCTGACCGCACCCGAGCGCGCCTCCGGACCGGAGCGGACCGCAGGTCGGCCGCACCCCCGTCTCCGAGTCGGCACCGGGGGCCGAGGGCCGGTCGGACCGCGGCCCGCCCTGGGCCCGTTCGCGTCCACGGTGCGAGCAGCGTCGGCCCCCCGTGGCGGGGCCGTCGCCGGAGGCCCTGCGAACGTCCGTTCCGCGGGCCGAGGCCGCGCCCTCCCGATACGGACGAACCGCCCGGCGCGCATCGCGCGCCGGGCGGTTCGGGGAATTCGCGGTTCGAGCTTAGCGCCCGATGCCCTGGTACGACCAGCCGTGCTTGCGCCACTGCTCCGGGTCGTACGCGTTCATGCCGTCGAGGAGGCGCCGCTCGGCGACCTGCTGGCCCAGCGCCTCGGGGTCGAGGGTCCGGAACTCCTCCCACGGCACCATCGCGCACACCACGTCGGCGCCCGCCACGGCCTCGGCGAGGGTCTTCACGAAGCTCAGCTCCGGCGCCTCGCCCTTGGCGTTCTCCAGGCCCTCGGGGTCGTACACGACCACGTCCGCGCGGGCGGCGCGCAGCTTCCGCGCGATCGCCAGGGCGGGGGAGTCGCGGATGTCGTCGGTGTCGGGCTTGAACGTCGCGCCGAGGTAGGCGATGCGCACGCCCGAGAGGTCCGGCCCGTTCGGGCCGGGGGTGCGCCCGGCGAGCTTCGCGACGGCCCGGACGGTGTGCGCGCGGCGGCGCGTGTTGACCGAGTCGACCTCGTCGAGGAACCGGAACGACTCGCCGACGCCGAGCTCGCCCGCGCGGGCCGAGAGCGCCCGGATGTCCTTGGGCAGGCACCCGCCGCCGAAGCCGATGCCGGCGCGCAGGAACTTGTTGCCGATGCGCTGGTCGTAGCCGATGGCCTTCGCCAGGTCGGTGACGTCGCCGCCGGTGACCTCGCACAGGTCGGCCATGGCGTTGATGAAGGAGATCTTGGTCGACAGGAACGCGTTCGCGGCGACTTTCACCAGCTCGGCGGTGGCGAGGTCGGTCTCGACCACGGGAACCTCGCGGTCTTCGACCGCGGCGAGTTCGAGGATGCCGCGGTGGACGTCCTTGAGCAGCTGGGAGGCCCATTCGCTCTGGGCGGCGTACACGATCCGGTTGGGGCGCAGGACATCGTGCATCGCGTTCGACTCCTGGAGGAACTCCGGGCTCCAGCCGACCTCGACGCCGAGGCCCTCGGGGGCGTGGCGGTCGACGAGCTCCTGGACCCAGGAGGCGGTGCCGACGGGCACGGTGGACTTGCCGACGATGAGGACCTTGCGGGTCAGGTGCCGGGCGAGGTCGACGACGGCGGCCTCGATGTAGGAGAGGTCCGCGCCGGGCTCGCCCTTGCGCTGGGGGGTACCGACGCAGATGAAGTGGACGTCGGCGAAGTCGGCGACGGTCTGGACGTCGGTGGTGAAGCGCAGGCGGCCCGATTCGAGGTTCTTCTTGAGCAGCTCGGGCAGGCCCGGCTCGTGGATCGGCAGCATCCCCGCGTTGAACGAGTCGATCTTGGCGGTGTCGACGTCGTAGCCGATCACCTCGTACCCCAGCTCCGCGAAGCAGATCGCATAGGTCGCTCCGAGGTAGCCGCATCCCAGGAAGGAGATGCGGGGCCGGGTCGTGGTGTTCGGCGAGGGGGTCTGGATCGCGTTGACCATGCTGGTGCTTGCCCTGTCTGTGCTCGATGCTGCGGGCGTGCCCGGTGGGGCGGCCCTGGCGTACGTCGGTCCGTTCGCGCGGCGACCTCGAATTGTACGTGAATGATGCCTATGGCCTGCGCCATCGTATATTCAGACCCACGCATGAACAGGCGCTGACGTTGCAGTGAAGCCGCGGATAACTCGCGGTGGCGTCCATCACCGGCCGCCTCCCGAGTGCGTTACACTCGGCCTATCTTACTGATGAGTAACAACCGCGGGAGCCACTGATGTCCACCGGGTTCAGCCCCTACCAGTTGCCAGAAGAATACGCCGACATCCGCGCGGCGACCCGGGAAGTCTGCGAAACGGGGGTCGCCCCGCACGCCGCCGAGGCCGACGCCGCCGCGACCTTCCCCGAGCAGTCCTACGAGGCGCTCAAATCCGCCGACCTCCACGCCCCCCACATCCCCGCCGAGTACGGCGGCGCGGGCATCGACGCCCTCGGCACCGCGATCGTCATCGAAGAGGTCGCCCGCGCCTGCGCCTCCTCCTCGCTCATCCCCGCGGTCAACAAGCTCGGCTCGCTGCCGCTGCTCCTGGACGCCTCCGAGGACCTCAAGCGCCGCTACCTGCCCCCCGTGGCCGCGGGCGAGGCGATGTTCTCCTACTGCCTCTCCGAACCCGAGGCCGGCTCCGACGCCGCGTCCATGACCACCCGCGCCGTCCGCGACGGCGACCACTGGGTCCTCGACGGCGTCAAACGCTGGATCACCAACGCCGGCGTCAGCGAGTTCTACACCGTCTTCGCCGTCACCGAACCGGGCGCGGGCGCCAAGGGCATCTCCGCGTTCGTCGTCGAGAAGGGCGACGCGGGCGTCTCCTTCGGCAAGCCCGAGAAGAAACTCGGCGTCAAGGGCTCCCCGACCGCCGAGGTCTACTTCGACTCGGTGCGCCTCCCCGCCGACCGCCTCATCGGCGAAGCCGGCCAAGGATTCTCACTCGCCATGCGCACCCTCGACCACACGCGCGTCACCATCGCCGCGCAGGCCCTCGGCATCGCCCAGGGCGCGCTCGACGCCGCCACCGGCTACGCCGCCGAACGCGAGCAGTTCGGCCGCCCGATCGCCGCGTTCCAAGGCGTCCAATTCCTCCTCGCCGACGCCGCCATGAAGATCAGCGCCGCCCGCGAGCTCACCTACGCCGCCGCCGCCAAGTCCGAACGCGTCGACCCCGACCTCACCTACTTCGGCGCCGCCGCGAAGTGCTTCGCCTCCGACGCCGCCATGCAGATCACCACCGACATGGTCCAAGTCCTCGGCGGCTACGGCTACACCCAGGACTTCCCCCTCGAACGCATGATGCGCGACGCCAAGATCACCCAGATCTACGAAGGCACCAACCAGATCCAGCGCATCGTCATCGCCCGCGAACTCCAACGCGGCAAGGCGTTCTAGCGTCCACCCGACCAACGGCGACGGCCCGGACCGATAGACGGTCCGGGCCCCTCGCCCACCCGGCGGACCACCGCTGTCGCCTTGCCGTCCAATAGGATTCGCTCATGAGCGAACCTCTGCACCACGCCCCCGCGACGTCCGGCCGCACGCGCTCGCTGACCGCGATCGCGCTGTCCCTGCTGACCGCGGTCGGCCTCCCGGCCCTCGCGCCGACCGCCGCGCAGGCCGCGACCACCGCCGACCACTGCGTCGTCAACCTCACCCGCGACGAGGTCACCTGCGCCGCCACCCAGAGCGCCGCCCTCGCCCTCGACGAGGCCGCCTCCGCCGAGGCGGGCGTCCAGTCGGTCACCCTGATCACCCTCTACGACCGCACGAACTACGACCCCGCCGGCGGCACCCGCTCCTTCGTCGGCGACGGCAGCCACACCTGCTCCGCCGCATACTCGCCCGTCGAGTTCAGCGTCGACCGCCTCGACGCCGCCGGGTGGAACAACCGCGCCAGCTCCGTGCGCACGTACCGCTCGTGCGACATCCGCCTCTGGGACTCCGTGAGCCTGTCCGGCGCCTCCTCCACCTGGATCGACGCCCTCGCCAACCTCGGCACCATCGGCTGGAACAACCGCGCCGGCTCCTACCAGATCAGCTGACACCCGCCGACACCGAACCGGCCCGGACCGACATCGGTCCGGGCCGTTCCGCACCGCTGCACGCCGCCGCTCCGACCGGCGTCCGCCGCCGCGCTACGCCTCGACCGGCGCGGGCTCCGCCGCAGCGGCACGCGCCTCCGCCGCCGCCCTCCGCCTCGGGCCGACCAGGACCAGCGCCCAGACCGCCGCGAGCGCCAGATACAAGCCCGCGACCACCGGCCACGGGACGCTGAAATTCCCCAGCAGCGTCCGCAGGTTCAACGCCACCACGAGCATCCCGATCGTCGAACCCAGCTTCGCCGTGGGAATCTTGCGCGTCAGCCACGCCGCCAGCGGCGCGGCCGCCATACCGCCCACCGCCATGCCGACGACCAGCGGCCACAGCACCGTCAACGTCTCCGGAATCGCCATCCAGAACCCGACCACCGCGGCCGTCGAGGCGAACACCTGCGCCGTCGACACCGACCCGACCACCCGATGCGGCTCCAGCCGCGAAGTCGTCAACGTGATCGGCATCGTCACCGGACCCCAGCCGCCCCCGCCGACCGCCGCGAGGAACCCGCCGACCAGACCCGTCGGCGCCGCGAACCCCGACCGGACCGGACCCTCCCCCGAACCCTTGCCCCGCACGAACCGCCACACGATCACCGCGCCCAGCGCGATGAGGACCGCACTCGTCACCGGCGTGGCCGCATCGAGCCGCGTCAGCGACGCCAGCGCCCAGGCCCCCGCGAAACCGCCGAGTGCACCCGGGATGCCGAGCCGCAACGTCGTGGGCCAGTGGACGTTCCGCAGCCGGTGGTGCGCGACCGCGCTCACCGTGCCCGTCGCGATCGTCGCCACGTTCACCGACGCCGAAGCCACCGCCGGCGCGATGCCCAAACCCAGCAGGAACGTCATCGTGATGGTGCCGAAGCCCATGCCGAGACTGCCGTCGACCAGCTGGGCGACGAAGCCCGCGGCGACGGCGGAGAGGACGGTGGTCGCGACCAGCACGCGCGGCTCCCTCGAATCCGGATGGCTCACAATAGTCCACTAAATCAATAGGACATGTCAACGATTGCCCACGGTTCGGGACGGCGCCGCCGACGGATACCCGACACCGCCGAAGCACGCCCGCCCGACCCCACACGATCCACCGCCCCGCTCGCATGTGGAGCCCCGCCCCCCGACCGCCCGCCCGGGGAGGCCTCCGCCACCCGGCCAGGGGCCGAATGCACCCTCCGAGACGAGCGTCATAGCGTGGACGTACAGACCTGGTCACGCTCGCGGAGCAACCGCACGGCTCGCAAGCCCCCGAGCGTGGCCCGCCATTCACCTGGCACACCACGGCGACGCACGCGCCGCCGCCCAACCCGAGGGCCTGCGCACCACACAGGCAGCCTTCATGCAGAGGAGCATTCGATGGGTAAGAAAGTCACGGTCGTCGGCGCCGGATTCTACGGCTCCACCACCGCCCAGCGCCTGGCCGAGTACGACATCTTCGAAGAAGTCGTCCTCACCGACATCGTCGAGGGCAAGCCCGAGGGCCTCGCCCTCGACATGAACCAGTCCCGCACCATCGAGGGCTTCGAGACCAAGGTCGTCGGCGCCACCACCGACAACGACGGCAACGGCTACGAGAAGACCGCCGGCTCCGACGTCATCGTCATCACCGCCGGCCTCCCCCGCAAGCCCGGCATGAGCCGCATGGACCTCCTCGAAGTCAACGCCAAGATCGTCCGCGGCGTCACCGAGAACCTCGTCAAGCACTCCCCGAACGCCGTCATCATCGTCGTCTCCAACCCCCTCGACGAGATGACCGCGCTCGCACAGCTCGCCTCCGGCTTCCCCAAGCACCGCGTCCTCGGCCAGGCCGGCATGCTCGACACCGCCCGCTTCACGAACTTCGTCGCCGAGGAACTCCAGGTCCCCGTCAAGTCCGTCACCACCCTCACCCTCGGCTCCCACGGCGACACCATGGTGCCCGTCCCCAGCCAGTCCTCCGTCGACGGCAAACCGCTCGCCGACCTCCTCCCCGCCGAGAAGATCGACGAACTCGTCACCAAGACCCGCAACGGCGGCGCCGAGATCGTCGCCCTCCTCAAGACCGGCTCCGCCTACTACGCCCCCTCCGCCGCCGCCGCCCGCATGGCCAAGGCCGTCGCCGAAGACTCCGGCGACGTCATGCCCGTGTGCGCCTGGGTCGACGGCGAATACGGCATCTCCGGCGTCTACCTCGGCGTCAACGCCCAGATCGGCGCCGAAGGCGTCAAGAAAGTCGTCGAGACCCCCCTCACCGACGCCGAACTCGCCAACCTCAAAGAAGCCGCCGAAGCCGTCCGCACCAAGCAGGCCGACGTCGCCGACCTGTAAGACCCGAGAAGCCGGGCGCCACCCGGCGATCCGCTCCGGGGCGTCCGTTCGCGGACGCCCCGGAACGCGCTCCGACCACGATGCGGTATCGGATTCGCGCCGTTCCACCCAGTCGCTAGGCTTACGCCGTGATCGTCGCAGACCAGCGCCGCACCGAGGCCCCCGCGGAGGCCTGGCGGCCCTTCGTCCCGAGGCGGCCGCGCTCATGGCTCCCCGAGATCGTCATGGCCGTCGCCTTCATCGCGCTGACGATCCCGCTCACCTGGCCCAGCCCCCTCGTCCACCTCGACATCCGGATCCGCGACCTCGCCGACGCCCACCGACCCCCCCTCGCCGAGGACATCGCCGTCATCACCAACATGCTCGGCCAAGGCGGCGTGCTCGGCACCGCCGCCCTCGGACTCGCCGCCTACCTCGGCTGGCGCGGCCGCAACGTCCGACCCCTCGTCGCCTTCCTCACCGCCTACGCCATGGCCGGCGCCGTCCTCGTCGTCAAAGACGCCCTGCCCCGCGTCTACCCGCACTGGCCCGAGATCACCGACCCCCCGTACGCCGACGCCGCCCAAGCCGTCCTCTTCACCACCCTCGAACCCGCCGGCGCCTACCCCTCAGGCCACGTGCTCAACACCATCGTCTGGTACGGGTTCATCATCTTCCTCGTCGGCGGCCACATGCGCGCCTGGCAGCGCGGGCTCCTGCGCTACGCGCCCCCCGTGATCGTCACCTTCTCGACCACCTACCTCGGATTCCACTGGTTCACCGACACCCCCGCCGGACTGTTCCTCGGCGTCATCATCCTCCGCGTCGTTCAACGCATCCCTTGGGACACAATAGAACTGCCACTCTGGCTCGAGCCCGAACGACGATATCGGTAACGCGAACCCGCAACCCGCACGCGGTATCTTCAACCCATGCCAACCCCGCCGCGAGCACGGCCACCGCTCCAACGCCGCCTCGGCCTCCCCTCCGCGATCGCGATCGGACTCGCGTCCATGCTCGGAGCCGGCGTCTTCGCCGTCTGGGGCCCCGCCGCACTCGCCGCCGGATCCGGACCCGGCCTCCTCGCCGCGCTCACCCTCGCCGGAGGCATCGCCTACTGCAACGCCCGCTCCACGGCCCGCCTCGCCGCCCGCTACCCGCAGGCGGGCGGCGCCTACGTGTACGGCACCCGCCGAATCAACCCCGCCGTCGGATTCACCGCCGGATGGGCCTTCCTCGTCGGCAAAACCGCCTCCGCCGCCGCCATGGCCCTGACCCTCGGCGCCTACCTGCTGCCCGACCACCCCCGGGCGATCGCCGCGGCCGCCGTGGTCGCCCTCTGCGCCATCAACCTGCTCGGCGTCAAGAAGACCGCGCTCGCCTCGGCCGTGTTCGCCGCGAGCACGCTCGCCGTGCTCGCCGCCGTCGTCGTCGCGGGGCTGACCGGGCCCGTGGCCGCGCAGCCCCTCGGCGACACCCACTTCTGGGGCATTCTGACCGCCGCGGGGTTCATCTTCTTCGCGTTCGCCGGGTACGCCCGCGTCGCCACGCTCGGGGAAGAGGTCACCGATCCCGAGCGGACCATCCCCAGGGCCATCCCGATCGCCCTCGGCATCACCTTCGCCGTGTACCTGCTCGTCGCGGTGACCGCCCTGATCGTGCTCGGCCCGGGCATGCTCGCCGCATCGACCGCGCCCCTGAGCGACCTCGCCGGGGCCGGGGCCCCCGCGCTCAAGCCGCTCGTGGCCGTCGGCGCGGGCGTCGCCGTCGCCGGGGTCCTGCTCAGCCTCCTCGCCGGCATCGGGCGGACCTCGCTCGCGATGGCACGCGACCGGCGGCTCCCGGGCGGCCTGGCGGCGGTCTCCGAACGCTTCGGGGTCCCCTGGGCCGCCGAGCTCGCCGCGAGCGCCCTCGTCCTCGTCCTGGTCTCCACACTGGACCTGCGAGGGGCGATCGGGTTCTCGAGCTTCTGCGTGCTGATCTACTACGCGGTCGCGAACGCCTCGGCCGTCACTCTCGACCGGCGCGCCCCGATCCCGTGGCTCGGGCTCGCCGGCTGCCTGCTGGTCGCCGTGAGCCTGCCGTGGGCCGCAGTGCTGGGCGGCCTGGCGGTCTTCGCGGTGGGCGCGGCCTGGTACGCCGTCACCGAACGCCGAGCCGCCGAATCCCACTGAAGCCGCAGCGGACCGGCCGCCGTGGACCGGTCAAAGCCGGCAAGCGCCTCGGGACGGACCGCCGGCCGGCCGCCATCGCGGCGATATCGGTCAGCGGGCGGCGCGGCGCTGGTCCCGGGCCGCGCGGAGCCGCCGGACGACCGCCGGCTGCTCCGCCGCCGCCTCCGGGTGGTCGATGAGCCGCGCCAGATGCTGGTAGTACCGCTCGGGAGTGAGCTCCAATTCGTCCGCGATCGCCTGCGTCTTCGCGCCCGACGCCCGCCACCACTTCGCCTCGAACGCGAGGATCCGCGACTCCAGCGAACTCAGCTTGGCCTCGGATTCGCGCCGGGGCCGCGCCTCCTGCCCCGACCGCTGCGGCGCCTCCCGTGCCGGACGGGAGGCCTCCTGCGGCCCGCGCGAAGAACGCGGCGCCGACACGGCATCCCCCTCACCCACCTGGCGCGCACGCGAAACTGGCTTGGCGGGGCGGTGAGCGGAAGGCATGGGAACTCCTTATTCGATCCAGTCGATCAGGTCCGCCACCGAATCCTTGACGTGGTTCGGACGGAAGGGGTAGCGCTCGACTTCTTCAATAGTGTCAGTGACCCCCGACAGAACGAGGACCGTCTCGAGCCCCGCTTCGAGGCCCGACAGCACGTCGGTGTCCATCCGGTCCCCGATCATCACCGTCGATTCCGAGTGGGCCCCGATGCGCCGCAACGCGTTGCGCATCATCAGCGGGTTCGGCTTGCCCACGAAGTACGGGTCCTGCCCGGTCGCGGCAGTGATCATCGCCGCAACCGCGCCGCACGCCGGCAGAATGCCCTCCAGCGACGGGCCGGTCGTGTCCGGGTTGGTGCAGATGAACCGCGACCCGGCCTTGATCAGCCGCGAAGCCGTCGTGAGCGCCCCGAAGTCGTACCGCCGGGTCTCACCGAGCACCACGTAATCCGGGCGGTAGTCGGTGAGCACGAAACCGATCTCGTGCAGGGCCGTCGTCAGGCCCGCCTCGCCGATGACGTACGCGGACCCCTTGGGGCGCTGCGAGTGCAGGAAGTCCGCCGTGGCCATGGCCGAGGTGTAGATGTTCTCCGCCGGCACCTCGAGCCCCGAGTTCTTCAGTCGCGCATGCAGGTCGCGCGGGGTGTAGATCGAGTTGTTCGTGAGGACGAGGAACCGCTTCCCCGCGGACTGCAGCTTCTCGATGAGCTTGTTGGCGCCCGGGACGGGAACCCCCTCGTGGACGAGCACGCCGTCCATGTCCGAGAGCCAGCTGTCGAAGGGTCCAGGTGTAGTCATGCTCAACATCTTGCCATCGGTCGGGGAAATCAGCGAGCAGCGGACGTAAAGTGGTGGCCGTGGAGACGGCATTGACGGCCGTGCTCGTCATCGCCGCAGGCGCCATGGCGGGCGCAATCGGCTACTGGACCATTCGAACCGCGAGGAACAAATGAGCGAGCGCGAAGTACCGACGGAATTCGCCTCGACCTTCCAGAAGGTCGAGCCCTACCCCTTCGAAGAAACCGACGACCTGCGTCAGGGCCCCAACCTGCACGACGACCTCCTCCCGCTCCTGCCCCTGGTCGGCCGCTGGCGCGGCCGGGGCCAAGGCGGCTACCCCGATTCGGAGGACTTCCTGTACGCCCAGGAGATCAGCTTCCTCCACGACGGACGACCGTTCCTGCGCTACCACGCCCGCTCGTGGATCATCGACGTCGACGGCAAGCCCGTGCGCCCCGCGGCACAGGAGACCGGGTGGTGGCGTGTGACCAAGGGCGAGGACCCGAAGCGGCCCGAGGTCGAAGTGCTGCTGGCTCACCCTACGGGCATCCTCGACCTGTACTACGGGCATGTGGACGGCACCCAGATCGAGATCGCCACCGACGCGGTGGTGCGCAGCCCGCAGGCCAAAGAGGTCACCGCAGGCAAGCGCCTCTACGGCATCGTCGAAGGCGCCCTCATGTACGCCCAGGAGATGGCCGCCGAAGGCAAGCCGCTGAGCCCGCACTTGAGCGCCAGCCTCACACGGGTGGCCGGCTGAGACGGGTCGGATTGATGGTTGCGGGCGGTCGGGCTGGTGTGCCCGACCGCCCGCGTGTTCCGCGGAAGGCATGGTCCTGCGGGGACCGCGCGCGGGCGGCTTCCCGCGCGCGGTCTCGGTATGGCGACGTTCGCGAATCCCCTTCTGTCGCCGCCATCCCGCAGGGCCAGATGGCTTTTTTGTTTCAACCCTGACACGCTCTGCGATTGACCGGCAACAGCGAGTTTCTTCCTGTGGATAACTTTCCGCCCAGGGGTTTCCATGCTGGTCTCGGCCTTGGGGGCAGTGGTGGTCAGGGCCTTGGCGGCGATGCTTCGGCGGTGCATCTTCCAACCGTGTCACGGGCTGTAGATGAGTGACAACCTTGGGCTCTCCGCCTGTGGATAACCCTGGGGATTCGCTTGTCGTTGCAGGTCAGCGGCTCGGCTTAGAAGTCGCCCGGCCACAGGTCGTCCTCTTCTTTCTCCTTGGCTGCCGACTTCGGGGCCAGGACCGTCGACTGCAGCGGGCCTTCTCCCGCTTTCAAGAGGAGGTCGAGGATCGCGACTGCGCCCTTCTTGTGCAGCGGCTCGTTGCCGTTGCCGCACTTGGGGCTCTGGATGCAGCTCGGGCAGCCGAGCTTGCAGTCGCAGTCGGCGATCGCGTCCTTCGTGGCGCTCAGCCAGTCCCGCCATTTGCGGAAGGCCTGCTCCGCGAAGCCAGCGCCCCCGGGGTGGCCGTCGTAGACGAAGACCGTCGGGAGTTCCGTGTCCATGTGCACGGCGGTCGAGAGGCCGCCGATGTCCCACCGGTCGCAGGTCGCAATGAGCGGGAGTAGCCCGATCGACGCGTGCTCGGCCGCGTGGAGCGAACCCGCGAGATCGGTGATGCCTTCCAGCGCTTCGGGTGCCACCGTCCACCAGACCGCCACGGTCCGGAGGGTCTGCGGCGGCAGGTCGAGCGCCTGCGTGTCGATGACCTCCCCGGAAGGGATCCGCCGGCGCTGATAGGAGATGACGTTCGAGGTGACCTCGACTTCCCCCAATACGAGCGCGACGTCGCCCATGTCCAGGCGTTCCCGCTCCGCCAGGACCTCCAGGTGCGTGATCTCCTGGGCACTGGTCGTCCACGGCGGCTTCGCCGCGTGGACCAGCGCCAAGCCGTCGTCCAAGTCCAGGTCGTCGACGATGTAGGACTCGCCCTGATGCAGGTACAGCGCGCCCCGGTGGACCAGGCGGTGCGAGGCCGCCGCGTCGATCGTGCCGATGAGCCTGCCGGTGCTCGTCTCGGCGATGTCCACGCCCATCGGGCCCGAGCCGCGGAGTGTGACCTCGGGGCGCTCCGAGCCGATCCAGTAGTACCGGCCTCCGGGCCGGCAGCGCAGCAGCTTCTGCTCGCAGAGCTGCTCGGCCACTGCCTTGCTGCCCGGGATCGCCGCCAGGTCGGATTCGCGCAGCGGGAGTTCTTCCGCCGCCAGGCACAGGTGCCCGGCCAGGACGTACGGGTTCGACGGGTCGCACACGCTGGCCTCCACCGGGCGGTCGAAGATCGCCTCCGGGTGGTGGACCAGGTACGTGTCGAGGGGGTCGTCCTTCGCCAGCATCACCGCCAGCGCCTCGGTGTCGCCCCGTCCCGCCCTGCCGATC
Source organism: Glycomyces sp. TRM65418 (assembly GCF_019710475.1). Taxonomy (GTDB): domain Bacteria; phylum Actinomycetota; class Actinomycetes; order Mycobacteriales; family Micromonosporaceae; genus Glycomyces. Next base: position 362,699 of record NZ_JAJFAX010000002.1, read on the forward strand.
TGCTGCCAGAACGAGGCGAGCCGGCCCGGGTAGCCGCACAGCAGGACGGCGTCCAGGCCCGTCACGTCGATGCCGAGTTCCAGCGCGTTGGTGGTGGCCACGCCCAGGAGCCTCCCTTCGCGCAGGTCCGCTTCGAGGTCGCGTCGGTGCTCGCGCAGGTAGCCCGCCCGGTATGCGGCGATCCTGTCCGCCGCCGGGTCGGCGCCGAGTCTCGCTTTGGCTTCTGCCGCAATGATTTCCGCGCCTCTGCGGGAAGGCACGAACGCGAGGGTCCGCACGCCTCGGCGTACGAGTTGCGCCAGCATCCGTGCCGTCTCGCTCAGTGTGGACGCCTGCTGGGGTTCGCCTTCGATCTCGTACGTGACCGGCTCCCACAGGGCGACCGTCGCCCCCGGTGACGGCGAGGCGTCCTCGGTCACCGCGACGGCGGGGCGTCCGGTGAGGACCGACAGGGACGCCGCCGGGTCGGCCGCGGTCGCGCTGGCCGCGATCACCGTGGGGTTCGCGCCGTAGTGCTCGGCGAGGCGGAGCAGGCGTCGGAGGGTGAGGGCCACGTGGGCGCCGAAGACGCCGCGGTAGACGTGGCATTCGTCGACCACGACGTATTTCAGGTGCTTCAGGAGTGAGCGCCACATGCGGTGGCGGGGGAGGAGCGAGTGGTGGAGCAGGTCGGGGTTCGAGAGGATCAGGTTCGCGAAGCGCTGGGCCCATTGGCGGTGTTCGAACGGGGTGTCGCCGTCGACGATCGCGGGGATGAGGCCGGGCACCTGGAATTCGCTCACGGCTCGGGCCTGGTCGGCCGCGAGGGCCTTCGTCGGGGCGAGGTAGAGGGTCCTGCCTTCGCCGGCCTGAGAGCCGGGGGTCGGTCCGGTGGCGGCTTCGGTGAGGAGCGGCAGGAGGTAGGCGAGGCTCTTGCCGGAGGCGGTGCCGGTGGCGACGACGACGTCGCGGCCTTCGAAGGCGTGGGTCGCGGCTTCGGCCTGGTGGGGCCAGGGCCGGGTGATCCCGGTGTCCGCCAAGGCGTCGCGGACTTCGGGGGGCACCCATTCGGGCCATGCGGTGCGCACCGACTCGCGGGGTGGGAGGCGGCGCAGATGGCGCAGGCCTCCGTCCTCGCTTTCGAGGGCGGCGATGAGCTGGTCGACGGGCACCGTCCAATGATGCCGCAGACCTCCGACAGGGCCGCCGCGAGCGCGTCCGCCGGTGGTGACGCGTCCGCGTTCCGGTCGCCCGCTCCCGGCTCCCGTCGGCTCGGAACGCAGTACGCTTATGGGCCAAGACACCGTGCACCCGGGCTCGGGGTCCCGGCCCGGCCGGGTCTCGGCCGTGGTCCGGTTCGTGCGCTTCGTGTGCGGCCCGCTGCCGGGGCCGGAGGCGTTGTCGTGACTCGCAGGCTTCGTCGAGACGAGACAAGGAGACGGCGTGAGGGGAACATCAGGCGACGGCGCCGCGGGGCCCGAGCTCGGGCTCGGTCTGTCCGAGGTCGGTGAGTACGCGGTCATCAGCGTCACCGGCGAGATCGACATGTACACCGCCCCGCAGTTGCGCGAGGCCGTCCGCCAGCTCGCCTCCGAGGGCCGTATGCGGGTCGCGATCGACTTGACGCCGACGGAGTTCTGCGATTCGACGGGTCTGGGCGTGCTCATCGGGGCGCGGCGGCGTCTCTCCGATTCCGGCGGGAGCCTGGTGGTCGTCTGCGCGAATCCGCGCATCAGGAAGCTCTTGGATCTCACCGGACTGGACAAGGTGCTCGATGTCCGGGAAGCGGTGCCCGGCGAGTGAACGGCTCCAAGCACGACCGCGCAGGGGGACGGGCGGAGCCGGCGACCGTCCGGTTCGCCTTCACTCCCGCCGCCGCCTACGTTCGGGCCGCCCGGCTCGTGGCCGCCGATGTGGCGGCGCACGCGGGGGTGGCCACGGGGTTGCTCGACGAGGTGCGTCAGGCCGTGGGCGAGGCGTGCACGCGCGCGGTGCTGCGGCATCGTGACCGGGGGATCGAGGATCTCGTGCGCGTGGAATTCGCGATCGGTGATCGTTTCGTTGCGAGAATCACGGATAATGCGCAGGAGCTGCGCGCGCGGCCGAGCGGCGGGTTCGGGGTGAACGCGGGGCGCGGCGATGCGCGAGCGAACGATCACGACACGCTCGAAGAGGACACGCTCTCGGAGGAGATCACGCTCATCGTCCTCGGCGGGCTGGTGGAAGACCTGGTCGTGACGGGTCCGGACGCGAACGGCGGCACCACCGTCAGCATGAGCTGGCCCCTGCCGGGGTCGGGTTCGGCCGCCGATCACTGAGGCGTTCCACACCACCCTCCACGGGCGTGACCGTCCCCACTCGCAAAGCCCTCACATCGTTACACTCCGCACGTTATGAGTGCCCGGCTGCGAAGCCGGCTCCGGCCGCGCCGTCCTACCCGTCCCGCGGCCCCACACGTGTCTGGTTACCGGCGGCGCGGTGCCCCGCGCCGCCACCATATGGAGGAACTACATGCATACGTTGCTCGCCAACGGCGACGAGGGCGTAGGCCAGCTCGCGGGCTCGAACCTGAGCCTCGTCGTGGTGGCCGCCGCGCTCGCGCTGGTCGCGCTCGGAGGGGCCGCCGCGCTCGTCAAGAGCATCCTCGCGGCAGGCACCGGCACCGACAAGATGCGCGAGATCGCCGGAGCCGTCCAGGAAGGCGCCTCCGCCTACCTGCGACGTCAGTTCCGGGCGCTCGGCGTCTTCGTCGTGATCGCGGTGGTCCTGCTCTTCCTGCTGCCGGTCGGAGAGGCCGGGAACGACGTCCGCATCGGACGGAGCCTGTTCTTCATCGTCGGGGCCGGGTTCAGCGCCTTCATCGGCTGGGCCGGCATGAGCCTCGCGACCCGCGCCAACGTGCGCGTGGCGTCCGCGGCCCGCGACGGCGAGCCGATCGGCGCGATGCACCTGGCCTTCCGCACCGGCGGCGTGGTCGGGTTCCTCACGATCGGCCTGGGTCTGCTCGGCGCCGCGATCGTGGTGTTCGTCTACCACGGCGACGCGCCGGTGGTCCTGGAGGGCTTCGGCTTCGGCGCCGCGCTCCTGGCCATGTTCATGCGCGTCGGCGGCGGCATCTTCACCAAGGCCGCCGACGTCGGCGCCGACCTGGTCGGCAAGGTCGAGCAGGGCATCCCCGAGGACGACCCGCGCAACCCGGCGACGATCGCCGACAACGTGGGCGACAACGTCGGCGACTGCGCCGGCATGGCCGCCGACCTGTTCGAGTCGTACGCGGTCGTCCTGGTCGCGAGCCTCATCCTGGGCCGCGCCGCGTTCGGCGAGACCGGCCTGGTCCTGCCGCTGCTGGTCGCCTCGGTCGGCATCGTCTGCGCCATCATCGGCGTGATCATCACGCGCATGCGCGCCTCGGACGCGTCGGGCCTGACCGCGATCAACCGGGCGTTCTACATCTCGGCGGTCATCGGCGCGCTGCTCACCGCGGTCGCCGTCGTCGCGTACGTGCCCTCCACGTGGGAAGCGCTCGGCAGCGGCATCGACGCCGCCGAGATCCCGGTGAACCCGCAGGTGCTCGCCATCGTCGCCGTCGTCATCGGCATCGCGCTCGCCGCGGCGATCATGAGCCTCACCGGCTACTACACCGACACCCGCTACAAGCCGACGCGGGCGGTCTCGGCCTCGACCCGCACCGGCGCGGCCACGAACATCCTGTCCGGTTTCTCGCTGGGCCTGGAGTCGGCCGTCTACACCGCGCTGCTCATCGCCGCCGCGGTCCTGGGCGCCTACCTCCTCGGCGGCGGCGTCATCCTGGTGAGCCTGTTCGCGGTGGCCCTCGCCGGCTGCGGCCTGCTGACCACCGTCGGCGTCATCGTCGCGATGGACACCTTCGGGCCGATCAGCGACAACGCGCAGGGCATCGCGGAGATGTCCGGCGACGTCGAAGGCGACGCCGCGCAGACGCTCACCGACCTGGACGCGGTGGGCAACACCACCAAGGCCATCACCAAGGGCATCGCGATCGCGACCGCGGTCCTGGCCGCCACGGCCCTGTTCGGGTCCTACACCGACGCGGTCCGGACCGAGGGCCTCATCGGCGAGGCGCTCCTGACGGCGCTGAGCATCGCCGACCCGGCCAACATCGTCGGCCTGATCATCGGCGCCAGCGTCGTGTTCCTGTTCTCCGGCCTCGCGATCAACGCCGTCGCCCGCTCCGCGGGCGCGGTCGTCAACGAGGTCCGCGACCAGTTCGCGCGCTTCCCGGGGATCATGGAGGGCACGCAGCGGCCCGAGTACGGCCGCGTGGTCGACATCTGCACCCGCGACGCGCAGCGCGAGCTCATGACGCCGGGCCTGCTGGCCATCACCGCGCCCATCGCCGTCGGCTTCGGCCTCGGCGTCGGGCCGCTGGCCGCGTACCTCGCCGGCGCGATCGCCTGCGGCGTGCTCATGGCGATCCTCCTGGCGAACTCGGGCGGCGCCTGGGACAACGCGAAGAAGGACGTCGAGGACGGCAACCACGGCGGCAAGGGCTCCGAAGCCCACGCCGCGGCCGTGATCGGCGACACCGTCGGCGACCCGTTCAAGGACACCGCCGGTCCCGCCATCAACCCGCTCCTCAAGGTCATGAACCTGGTGAGCCTCATCATCGCCCCGGCCGTGGTCGTCTACACGGTCGAGGATGTCGGCGCGGGCGCCGACGGGCCGGTCCGCTGGATCATCGCCGGGCTGGCCGTGGCGATCCTGGTGGCCGCGATCCTCATCTCCAAGCGCCGGTCCTCGGTGGTGGAGGCGGGGGAACCCCAGAGCCCGGAGCCGCGTGAGTCGGTCGAGGTCGGCTAGCTCCGGGAAGCGGACGACGGCGCGCGAACGCCGTTGAAAGCGGGACGTCTTCCGCGTGTGCCCCGTTCCATCGGAGCGGGGCACACTCATACTCAGGGGACGCACGGCGGAAGCGTGAGCTACCGTAACGAATCGAGCGCATTTTCCGAGTGAATGGTGGGAGCAGTGGCCGATCTCAGACGCCTGGTCATCGTGGAGTCCCCGGCGAAGGCCAAGACGATCGCCTCCTATCTCGGCCCCGGCTACATCGTCGACTCCTCCCTCGGGCACATCCGGGACCTGCCGCGGAACGCGAAGGAGATCCCGGCCAAGTACAAGGACAAGGCCTGGTCGCGCCTGGGCGTGGACGTCGACAACGACTTCACGCCGCTGTACATCGTCAACCCCGACCGCCAAGCGCACGTCAAGAAGCTCAAGGGCTACCTCGCCGAGGTCGACGAGCTCTTCCTCGCCACCGATGAGGACCGCGAGGGGGAGGCCATCGCCTGGCACCTGCTCGAGACCCTGAAACCGAAGGTCCCGGTCAAGCGGATGGTCTTCCACGAGATCACCCCGGCCGCGATCGCCGAGGCCGCCGCGAACCCGCGGGAGCTCAACCAGGACCTCGTGGACGCCCAGGAGGCGCGCCGCATCCTCGACCGCCTCTACGGCTACGAGGTCAGCCCGGTCCTGTGGAAGAAAGTGATGCCGCGGCTGTCGGCCGGGCGCGTCCAGTCCGTGGCGACCCGGATCGTCGTCGAACGCGAGCGGGCCCGCATGGCCTTCCGCGCCGCCGACTACTGGGACGTCACCGCGAACCTCACCACCGACGAGGACCAGCAGTTCAAGGCGACGCTCATCGCCGTCGACGGGGACCGGGTGGCGACCGGCAAGGACTTCGACGCCGCCACCGGCCGCGTCAAGGGCAACGTCGTCCACCTCGACGAGGCCGGCGCGCGCGGCCTGGCCCGCCGCCTCGAAGGCCGCGACTTCACCGTCGTCAAGGTCGAGAAGAAACCGTACCGGCGCAAGCCCTACCCGCCGTTCATCACCTCCACGCTGCAGCAGGAAGCCGGGCGCAAGCTCCGCCTCTCCAGCGCCCAGGTCATGCGGGTCGCCCAGCGGCTCTACGAGAACGGCCACATCACCTATATGCGGACCGACTCGACGAACCTGTCGAACACCGCGATCGACGCCGCCCGCAGCCAGGCCGCCGAGCTGTACGGCGCGCAGTACGTGCCCTCGGAGCCGCGCCGCTACGCCCGCAAGGTGAAGAACGCCCAGGAGGCGCACGAGGCGATCCGGCCCTCCGGCGACCGCTTCAAGACCCCGCAGCAGCTCAAGGGCCAGCTCTCGGCCGAGGAGCACCGGCTGTACGAACTCATCTGGCGGCGCACGCTCGCCTCCCAGATGGTCGACGCCACCGGGAACTCCACGTCGGTGCGCACCCGCGCGACCACCGCCGACGGCGAGCAGGCCGACTTCGGGGCCTCCGGCAAGACCATCACCAACCCGGGCTTCCTGCTCGCCTACGTCGAGTCCATCGAGGACGGCGACGCCGACGACGCCGAGAAGCGCCTCCCCGAGCTGGCCGAACGCCAGCACCTGGCCGAGCGCGGCCTGGAGCCCGCCGGGCACACCACGCAGCCGCCCGCCCGCTACACCGAGGCGAGCCTCGTCAAAGCGCTCGAGGAGCGCGGCATCGGCCGGCCCTCGACGTACGCGTCGATCATGCAGACCATCCAGGACCGCGGGTACGTGTTCAAGAAGGGCCAGGCCCTCGTGCCGTCCTTCCTCGCGTTCGCGGTGATCGGCCTCATGGAGCGGCACTTCCCCCGCCTGGTCGACTACGACTTCACCGCGGGCATGGAGAACGAGCTCGACGAGGTCGCCGCCGGCCAGGAGGGCCGCGCGGAGTTCCTGCGGCTGTTCTACTTCGGCGGCGCCGACAAGGAGGGCACCGTCGCCGCCTCCGGCGGACTGCGGCACCTCGTCGAGGAGGAACTGGGCAAGATCGACGCCCGCGGCGTCAACTCGATCCCGCTGTACACCGACGACCAGCAGCGCCGCGTCGTCGTCCGCGTCGGCCGCTACGGGCCCTACCTCGAACGCACCAGCCCGGCGCAGGCCGAGGCGGGCGAACCGGGCGAGCGCACCTCGATCCCCGAGTCCCTCGCCCCCGACGAGCTGACCCCCGCGAAGGTGGAAGAGCTCTACGAACTCGGCTCCGGCGAAGGCGAACTCGGCACCCACCCCGAGACCGGCGAGCCCGTGTACGGCAAGGTCGGCCGCTACGGCCCCTACGTCACCAGCGGCGAGAAGTCCTCGTCGCTGCTCACCGGCCAGAAGCTCGCCGAGCTGACCCTCGAGGACGCGGTGAAGCTGCTGACGCTGCCGCGCCTGGTCGGCGTGGACGCCGACGGCGAGGAGATCCGCACCGGCCTGGGCCCGCACGGCCCGTACGTGAAGAAGAAGCGCGAGTTCCGGTCGCTCGACAACGAGGAGCAGCTGTTCACGCTCACGTTGGAGGAGGCCGAGAAGCTGCTGGCCCAGCCGAAGTCGCGCGGGCGGCAGCAGCGGTCGCAGACGCTCCTCAAGGAGCTGGGCCCCGACCCGGTGACGGGCAAGGAGGTCTCGCTCAAGGACGGCCGCTTCGGCCCGTATGTGACCGACGGCGAGACCAACGCCTCGATCCGCAAGACCGACTCGATCGAGGACCTCACCATCGACCGCGCCGCCGAGCTCCTCGCCGAACGCCGCGAGAAGGTCGCCTCCGGCGCGGTCCCCGCCAAGAAGACCGCGAAGAAGGCGGCCAAGAAGGCTCCCGCGAAGAAGACCGCGGCGAAGAAGACTGCGGCCAAGAAGACCACCACCGCCAAGAAGGCCGCAGCCAAGAAGGCGGCGAAGAAGACCGGCCGGCCGAAGGGCGCCTAGCCCGCTGCGTCGCACCGCCCGCCACCGCCCCGCGGCGGTGTGCCCGGTCCGGTGGCGCCTCTGACAGCGTCGTCCCGCCCGCCGCGCCGCGACGCCGTATGTCACCCTGGAGTTCAGCCTTCGGTAAACTCCAGGCCGCACGGAGGCAACCCGAGACGCGGGTCGGCGCGTCAAGGCAGTGCGGACGAGGACTCGGCGCCGACGCCGACCGTCTGCTGTGTCTGAAGACGGCCATGCTGCGAAAGCGAGTTCCGAGTACATGCGCATCACTTTTCTGGTCCGTAACATCTGGGGTATCGGCGGCACCATCAAGACCACCTTGAACACCGCCGAAGCCCTGGTGGCGCTGGGCCACGACGTGACCATCGCGTCGTTCGTGCGGCACAAGAAGAAGTCCGACTTCGCCATCGACCCCAGGATCAAGGTCGAGAACCTCTGGGACGTGCGCAGGCCCGCCGACGGCGGGGAGCGGCTGTCCCTCCTGGACCGCGTGCGCGCCAAGCGGCCGTCGTTCCTCGACGCCGACAAGGTGAACAACCAAGGCGAATCCTCGAAGCTCCTCGACCTGCGGGTGCGCAGGTACCTGCGGGAGCTCGACACCGACGTCGCCGTGGGCACCCAGGTCTCCGTGAACCTGTACATGGCGAAGTACGGGCGCCCCGAGCGGTACGCGATGGTCGCCCAAGAGCACCTGTACCTCGACACCTACCGCGCGAACATCCGCAAGCACATCGACGCGCAGTACCGCAAGATGGACGCGATCGTCACCATCACCGAGGCCGACGCCGCCGCCTACCGCGCGGCCTTCCCCGACCTCGTCGAGAAGATCACCTGCATCCCCAACTCCATCCCCGCCAGCGCCGAGGCCCCCGCCGAGCTGACCGAGCCGCTCATCATGACCGCCGGGCGCCTCACCGGCATGAAGGGCTTCGACATCCTCGTCCAGGCCTTCGCGCTGCTCGCCGACGAGTTCCCCGAATGGAAGGTCCGCATCTTCGGGCGGGGCCCCGACAAGAAGAAGCTCCAGGGGCTCATCGCCGAGCACGGCCTCAAAGGCCGCGTCGAGCTGCCCGGCCCGGTCGCGCCGCTCGACGCCGAGTGGCGGAACGCCTCGATCGCCGCGATCCCCTCCCGCTTCGAGCCGTTCGGCCTCGTCATCGTCGAGGCCATGGCCGCAGGCCTCCCGGTGGTGTGCAGCGCCGTCAAGCACGGCCCGATCGAGATCATCGACACCGAGGTCAACGGCCTCCTCGTCGCGCCGAAGAAGCCGAAGGAACTCGCCGACGCGCTCCGCCGCCTCATGTCGGACCCGGCGCTGCGCCGCAAGCTCGCCGACAACGGCATGGTCACCGCCAAGCGCTTCGAGCCCTCCGTGGTCGTCGGCCTCCACGTGCAGCTGTTCGAGAAGCTGCTCAAGGCCCGCGCCTGACCGCTCCCGCGACGCGCGGGCCCGCCCGGCCCGGGCCGACGCCCGGGAACGTAGATTGGTCCGGCAGCCGATCGCCGACCAGCAGGAGACGTACCCGTGTCCCATCCACCGACCATCGCGGCGCTCCTCGCGGGCGGCCGCGGCACCCGCATGGGCGCCGGGCTGCCGAAGCAGCTCCTCGACGTCGCCGGGAAACCGATCCTGCAGCACACCCTCGAGGCCTTCGAGGCCGCCGAAGGCGTCGACCGGATCGTGCTCGTCATGGCCGAGGGTTTCCACGACGCCGCCTGGGCCATTGCGAAAGCCGCGAATATGACAAAACTCTCGGCAGTGATCGACGGCGGCGCGACCCGCGCCGACTCCTCCGTCGCGGCCATCCGCTGGGCGCAGGCGCAACCCGATGTCGGCGACGACGCGAAGCTGCTCCTCCACGATGCCGCCCGCATGCTCGTCACCGGCCGGATCATCGCCGATGTCATTGCCGCCCTCGACGAGTGCGAAGCCGTCACCGCGGCGATCCCCTCCTCCGACACGGTCGTCGAAGTGCGGGACGGACGCATCGTCGACGTCCCCGACCGCTCCCGGCTCGCCCGCGTGCAGACCCCCCAGGGCTTCCGCCTCGGCCTCATCGCCGCCGCCCACGCCGAGACCGCCGATCCCGGCGCCACCCCCACCGACGACTGCTCGGTGGTCCTGCGCCGCCGCCCCGACGTGCCCGTGCGCATCGTGGCCGGCGCCGAGCGCAACCTCAAGGTGACCGAACCGGCGGACCTGGCCCTCGCCGAAGCCCTGCTCCGCAGCTGACGGTCACTGCAGGTCGCTCTCGCGCGACAAGCCGTATCAGCAGCGGTTTCGCATGTGACGCCCGCGTGAACCGCGCGTTGGTCCATGCGTCACGGAACGTTCATCTAGGTAAACTTCACCAAACCATCATCCAAACCGAACGAGGTGGCACTCGACATGTCCACGAACATCGTGATCCTCGCGGCCGGCGTCGGCTCCCGGCTCGGCAAGCCGCACCCGAAGCCGCTGACGCCGCTGAACACCGGCGAGACCATCCTCGGCCGCTCCCTGCGCCTGCTCACCTCCCGGTTCAGCCGCCACTCGATCCACCTCGTGGTCGGCTTCAAGAAAGAGGTGATCATGGAGGAGGTGCCCGACGTCGGCTTCATCTACAACCAGGCCTACGGCGACACCAACACCTCCAAGAGCCTCCTCAAGGCCTTCAACATCCTCGGCCCCGGCGGCGTCCTCTGGCTCAACGGCGACGTCGTGTTCGACCCCCAGGTGCTCGACGTGATCCTGCCGCACATCGCCATGGACCGCTCCTTCGTCTCCGTCAACACCGCGAAGGTCTCCGACGAAGAGGTGAAGTACACCCTCGGCGCCGACGGCTACATCAACAAGCTCTCCAAGCAGGTCACCGAGGGCGCCCTCGGTGAGGCCGTCGGGATCAACTACGTGTCGGCCGACGACCGCGCGATCGTGGCCAAGCGCCTCGCCGAGGTCGACGACCAGGAGTACTTCGAAGGCGGCATCGAGCTGGCCATCGAGAAGGACGGCCTCAAGTTCGAGGCGGTCGACATCTCCCAGCACCAGGTCATCGAAGTCGACTTCGCCGAGGACCTCGACAACGTCAACCGGCACTTCAAATAGGCAGCATCCGCACCGGCGGAGCCGGCGGGTGAGAAGCACGGGCGACACCTCGCGGTACCGCCCAGAACGACTGAGCAGAGGCACGGCGAGTTGAAGCAGCTCCTGAAATCCTGGCCCCTCCGATTGAACCTCCTGTCCGTCCTGGCCGTCGCCGCCGCCGTGGCACTCCAGGACCGCCCCTGGCTGACGGTCGGACTCGCCCTCGCGGTCTTCGGCGTCGGCGCCTGGCGGTATCGCGACGACGTCGCGACCCTCCGCAGCGCCCGTGCGCTCACCGCGTTCGCCCTGCTGGTCACCGTCTGGTACGACGGCGGCCTCGACCGCTGGCCCCTGCTCCTGGCCGGGGCCGGGATGATGCTCTTCATCACCGCCGCCGACCTCGTCGCGCGGGCCCTGAACGTCGGCTACCTCCAGACCTACAACCTCAACATCGTCCGCGGCCGCCGCGAGCGGTGGACCTCCCCGCCGGCGATCGCGCGGATGATGAACGTCCTCTCCGTCCTCTACGCGCTCGCCGCGATGCCCGCCGGACGCTTCGGCTTCGCCACCGACCTGGCGTTCATGGTGATCGCCGGGGCCGCCTTCGGATGGACCAGCCTGGCCGTGCTGCGCAACTACCTGCACCGCCGCACCGTCTCCCACCCGGTCGACATCCAGGTCCTCAGCGCGGTCCGCCGTCTCCAGCCGAAGTTCGTGATTCACTTCGCCGGGACCCGCGAGTCGGAATACCAGCTCACGATGTGGCTCGACTACTTCACGGCCGTCGGCGACCCGTACCTCATCATCATCCGCGACCAGTACCTCGTCGACGGCATCGCCTCGCGCACCGACGCCCCGATCGTGGTCGTGCCCGCCCAGTCGGTCCTCGACACGCTCCTGCCCGAGAGCGTCCGCGCCTGCTACTACGTCAACCACGCCGTCAAGAACGCCCAACTCGTCAAACTCGACAAGTACCTCCACGTGCAGCTCATGCACGGCGACTCCGACAAGGCCATCAGCCGCAGCCCCGTCTCGCTCATGTACGACCGCGTCTTCGTGGCCGGCCAGGCCGGGATCGACCGCTACCACCGCCACGGCGTCGACATCCCGAACTACAAGTTCCGCAAGATCGGCCGCCCGCAATTGCACGACCTCCAGGTCGGCCCCCGCGACAAGCGCGAGGGGGACCGCCGGACCGTCCTCTACACCCCCACCTGGACCGGCCTCACCGCCGACGTCAACTACTCGTCCCTCAAACAGGGCAAGAAGATCGTGCGGGCCCTCCTCAAACGCGACGTCAACATCATCTTCCGCACCCACCCCTACACCCGCACCAACGCCGCGTACCACGCGCTGGCCGAGGACATCAAGGGCATCATCGCCGCCGACGCGGCCGCGAGCGGGCGGGCACACCGATGGGGCGAGCGGGCCGAGAGCGCCATGAGCCTCTCCGACTGCATCAATGCCGCCGACGTCGCGATCTCGGACATCAGCGGCACCGCCTCCGACTGGCTCTACTGCGGCCGCCCGTTCGCGATGACCGACCCCAAGGGCTTCAAAGAGCGCTACCTGGAGGAGTTCCCCTTGGCCAAGGCCGCGTACCTGCTCGATCCGGACGCGGGGAACATCGAACGGGTGCTGGACGAGCTGCTGGAGCGCGACTCCAAGGCCGACCTGCGTGCCGCCACCCGCGAGTACTACCTGGGTGACATCAAGCCGGGAGACCTGGTCGACCTGTTCAAAGCCGAGGTCAAGGCCACGTACGAGCAGCCCGTGCGCAAGATCGCGACCGGCGGGTCGGCGCTGCTCGCGGCCTGAGGCTCAGCGCCACCGCGTCGGCATCGCGAGGCGTTCGGCGGCCCGCGCGGTCGCCGGGTGCGGGGCCACCTGGCCGAGCTTCTCGCGGCGTTCGCAAAGCTCCGCGAGCCGTTCGTAGGCGGCCCGCCCGAGCAGTTCGACCAGCTCGGTCGCGTAGGACCGGTAGACCGGCTCGGCCGCGGTGTGCGCCAGCGGCGAGCCGGTGCACCACCAGTCGAAGTCGTGGCCGCCGGGGCCCCAGGACGGGCGGTCGAACTCGGTGATGAGCGTGACCGAGACTTCGCGGCCGTCGGCGCGGTGGTCGGTCCTGAAGTCCCGCTTCACCGGCAGCTGCCAGCACACCTCGGGCTTGTACGCCATCGGGTGGACGCCGTCGCGCATCGCCTGCTGGTGCAGGACGCATCCGGCGCCGGCGCCGAAGCCCTCGCGGTTGTGGAAGACGCACGCGCCGTCGACGACCGCGGTCTTCTTCGCGGGCTCCTCCTCGCCGTCCTCGTTCTCCAGCGTGTCGTCCACGATGGTCTCGCCCCAGGGCCGGTGCAGCTGCCAGGTCTCGGGGGTCAGCTTCTTGACGATCTTCCTGACCCGCTTGATGTCGTCGGCGTCGGTGTAGAACGCGCCGTGCAGGCAGCAGCCGTCGGCCGGGCGCTCCAGGTCGATGCCCGGGCAGCTCGGCCGCCCGCTCCGGTCGCCGTCCCCGGACCCCCCGGTGAAGATGCAGCCCCAGCGGGAGAGCAGCCAGGTCAGATCGGCCCGCACCATGGTGTCGGGATCGTCGGGATCGAAGAACTCCACCCACTCGCGGTCGAAGTCCAGGCCCACCTCGTCGGTCATCCTGCAACGGTACCCGCGCGCAAGGCCTCCAATCCGCACGCGCGACACGGCGTACCCTGGTGTCGTGACGCACGCGCCGGTTCTGTTGTCGACCACCTCCGTCTATCCCGAGCCGACCGCGGTGGGCTTCGAACTCGCCGCCGAACTCGGTTACGACGGAGTCGAGCTGATGGTCTTCACCGACCGCGTCTCACAGGACCCGGCGGCCGCGGCCAGTCTCGCCAAGCACTACGGCGTCAAGATCGGCGCGGTCCACGCCCCGTGCCTGCTGGTCACGCAGCGGGTGTGGAGCGCCGACCCGTGGACGCGGCTGCGTCGCTCGGTGCAGGCCGCCGAGTACCTGGACTCGCCCACGGTGGTGATCCACCCGCCCTTCTCCTGGCAGCGGGAGTACGCCTCGAAGTTCTCCACCGTCCTCGACGGACTCAAGGCCCGCTACCCGCATGTCACGATCGCGGTCGAGAACATGTTCCCGCTCAAAGTCGGCAAGCGGAACCTCGTGCCCTACCGCCCGCACTGGGACCCGACCCGGCACGGCTACGACTCCTACACCCTCGACCTGTCCCACTGCGCCGCCTCCGGGGCCGACGCGATCGCCATGGCACAGCGCATGGGCAAGGGACTCCGGCACATCCACCTCTGCGACGGCAACGAGCCCGGCTCCGACCAGCACCTCGTTCCCGGGCGCGGCAAGCAGCCGTGCGCCGAACTGCTCGCCTCCCTCGGCAGGACCGACTGGGACGGCTCGATCACCGTCGAGGTCTCTACCCGCAAGTCGGGCAACCGCACCCGCCGCGCGGTCGACCTCGCCGAGTCCCTCAAGTTCGCCCGCGACGGCCTCGCGGCGGGCCGCCGCCCCTGACCGCGCCGCCCGGCCCCATCGGCCGCCGGCGCGCCCCCGACCCGGTATGTGACACCTGCTCGCCGCGGGGAGTTCTCAGTGCGTTCACAAAGTCCCGTCTCTGTATGATCGACGGTGCATAGAGACCGACATCCGGCGAACGTTCGGGGAGAATCACGTGCCAGATCAAGACCGGGAGTTCATTCCTCCGGCGAAGCCCCACATCGGCGAGGCCGAGATCGAAGCGGCCGTCCGGGTGCTGCGCAGCGGCATGGTGGTGCAGGGACCGGAGGTGGCCGCCTTCGAGGACGAGTTCGCCAAGATCGCCGGGACCGGCGAATGCGTCGCGGTGAACTCGGGCACCTCGGCGCTCCAGCTCGCGCTCCTCGCCATGGGCGTGGGCCCCGGCGACGAGGTCATCGTCCCCTCGTTCTCCTTCGCGGCCAGCGCGAACGCGGTCCGCCTCGTGGGCGCCGACCCCGTGTTCGCCGACATCGAGCCCGGCAGCTTCTGCATCGACCCCGAGCACGCCGCCTCGCTGATCGGCCCCAAGACCGTCGCGATCATGCCGGTCCACCTGTACGGCCACCCCGCGGACATGACCCGTCTCACCGCGCTCGCCGAGCGGCACGACCTGCGGATCATCGAGGACGCCTGCCAGGCCCACGGCGCGCAGGTCGACGGCCGTCCCGTCGGCTCCTTCGGCACCGCGGGCACGTTCAGCTTCTATCCGACGAAGAACATGCACGCGCTCGAGGGCGGCATGGTCTCCACCGACGACCCCAAGCTGGCCCGGACCCTGCGGCTGCTGCGCAACCAGGGCATGGAGGCGCGGTACCAGAACGAGATCGTCGGCGCGAACATGCGCATGACGGACGTCTCGGCCGCGATCGGCCGCGTGCAGTTGACGCAGCTGCCCGAGTGGACGGAGCGGCGCATCCGCAACGCCGCCCGTCTGGACGCGGGGCTCGCCGGCGTCGAGGGCGTCGTCGTCCCGCCGGTGTCCCCGGGAGCGCGGCACATCTACCACCAGTACACGGTGCGCGTGCCGCGGGGCCGCGACGCCGCCTTGGAGCAGCTGAAGGCCGCCGGGATCGGCAGCGCCGTCTACTACCCGATCCCGATCCACCGGCTCGCCCCGTACGCTCACCTGGGCGCGGCGCTCCCGGAGACCGACCGGGCCGCGGCCGAGGTGCTCTCGCTCCCCGTCCACCCGTCGCTGAGCGACGACGACCTCGACCGCGTCATCGCAGCGGTCGCCGCTTTGGAGCTGTGATCGGATGACCTCCGCAAACCTGCGCGCCGGCCTGGTCGGCATGGGCGCGATGGGACGCAACCACGCCCGAGTCCTCCATTCCCTTCCCGGCGTCGACCTGGTCGGCGTCGCGGACCCGGTGGCCGATCCGGCCGCCGTCCCGGGCGGGGCCGCGCTGGTGCCGGACGTCGAGGCGCTGATCGCCCTCGGGCTCGACTACGCGGTGGTGGCCTGCCCCACGGCGTACCACGAGCAGGTGGGGCTGGCGCTCGCCGACGCCGGGGTGCACGTGCTCATCGAGAAGCCGCTGGCGCACACCACGAAGGCCGCGAAGGTGCTGGCCGAGGCGTTCGAGTCGCGCGGCCTGGTGGCCGCGGTGGGCCACATCGAGCGGTTCAACCCGGCGGTGATCGGCATGCGCGAGCGGCTGAAGGCCGGCGAGCTGGGGGACATCCTCCAGGTCGTGACGCGCCGACAGGGGCCGTTCCCGGGGCGCATCGCCGATGTCGGGGTGGTCAAGGACCTGGCGACGCACGACATCGACCTCACCGGGTTCGTGACGGGCCAGTCGTACCGGACGGTCACCGCGCACACGGTGTCGCGGTCGGGCCGCGAGCACGAGGACATGCTGGCGTCGGTCGGGCTGCTCTCGGGCGGGGCGATCGCGAACCACTCGGTGAACTGGCTGAGCCCGTTGAAGGAGCGCACGGCCGTGGTCACCGGGGATCGGGGCTGCTTCGTGGCGGACACGCTGACGGCCGATCTGACGTTCTACGCCAACGGGGTCGAGCACACCGAGTGGGAGGCGCTGCAGGCGTTCCGCGGAGTCTCCGAGGGCGACATGGTGCGTTACGCGATCCGCAAGCGCGAGCCGCTGCTGGTCGAGCACGAGCACTTCCGCGACGCGGTGCTGGGCGAGCCGAACGACATCGTGGACCTGCGCCAGGGCGCGACCACGGTGGAGGTGTCGGAGTCGATGCTGCGGTCGGCCGCCACGGGCGAGTCGGTCGTGATCGGCGAGGGCCGGGATTCGAGCGCCTCGGCATGAGCACGGTTCCGGATGTCAGCGTCGTCATCCCGGTCTACAACACCATGCCGTACTTGACGGCGTGCCTCGACTCGCTGGCGGCGCAGACGCTGCGCCCGGACCGGTTCGAGGTCGTGGCCGTCGACGACGGCTCGACCGACGGCAGCGGCGCCGAGCTGGACCGCTTCGCGGCCGAGCACGCGAACGTGACCGTGGTCCACCAGGCGAACTCGGGCGGTCCGGCCGGGCCGTGCAACGCGGCGCTGGAGCTGGTGCGGGGTCGTTACGTGCTCTTCCTCGGATCGGACGACTACCTCGGGACCGAGGCGCTGGAGCGGATGACCGCCGCGGCCGACGAGTGGGGCTCGGAGGTGCTGCTGTGCAAGATGGTCGGCGTGGGCGGCCGCAAGGCGCCCCCGGTGTTCGAGCGCACGATCCCCGACGTGGACTACCCCAACAACGACCTGGCGTGGGCGCTGTCGAACACGAAGCTGTTCTCGCGCGAGCTGATCGAGCGCGAGGGCCTGCGCTTCCCCGAGGGCATGCAAGTGCTCTCCGACGGCCCGTTCACCTTGCGGGCCATGGCGAAGGCCCGGAGGGTCTCGGTCGAGGCCGACTACGACCACTACTACGCGGTCAAGCGTGAGCAGGGCGAGAACCTGACCTACGCGACCGCGCCCTTCGGTTGGATCGACGCCGCCGAGCGGCTGATCGCCCTCACCGTGGAGCTGTTCCCGCCCGGCGAGGGCCGGGACGACCTGATCTACCGGGTGTTCTCGCGTGAGATCCACAAGTGCCTGCAGCCGCATTTCCTCGGTGTCGAGCCGGCCGATCGCCGCGAGTACTGGGAGGCGGTCGCGGACTTCTGCGACGAGCACCTGACCGAGCAGGTGCGCCGACGCCTCCCCACCGAGAAGCGCGTCCGCGTCTCGCTCGCGCACGCCCGCGACTGGGACCTGCTCGAGGAGTCCCTGCGCGCGGACTCGCCGACGTTCCTGGTCGAGGACGGCCGCGTGTTCGTGCGCTACCCCGGCTTCCGCGACGGACGACCCGACGAGTGGTACCTGGCCGACGCCGAGCGGGTGACGGGGCGCCTCGCGAAGGGGATCGTGCCGGTGGATCTGGCGTGGGCGGGGGACCGCAAGAGCGGTCACTTCCTCGAGTACTGGTTCCGCCTCCCGGTGGCCGGGCTGGAGCCCGACCAGGTGAGCGTCGGGGTGAAGCGGCTCGGCCAGGGCGAGCCGGCCGCTCCGCGCCACTCGCTCCCGGTCGAGGAGCGCACTCCTCTCGACGATGTGGCCGAGATCGAGCTGCGTCCTGACGGGGACACCGTGATCGTCGCGGCGCGGCTGTCGCTCGAGGCGCTCGCCGGTGGCCCGGGCCGCTGGTCGCTGCGCACGCAGCTGACGATGGGGGCGTTCGTCTACGATCTGCCTCTCAAGACCGTCCGCGGGCCGGTCCAGCGCCATGGCCGCCCGCTCGGGATGTCCGTCGACTGGGGGGCCCGGCGCAGCGTCGTGATGCACTCGGTCGGTCGGCCCTCCTTGAAACGCCGCGTGGCGAGCCTCGTCGGCCTGAATACGAGCAGGAAGTGAACATGAGAGTCTGTGTCGTCGCATTGGGCAAGATCGGACTGCCGCTGGCAGTCCAGTTCGCCGCCAAGGGCCACGAGGTCATCGGCGCCGACGTCAACCCGAAGGTCGTCCAGGCCGTCAACGACGGGATCGAGCCGTTCCCGGGCGAGCACCTGCTGGCCGAGAAGCTCAAGGAGACCGTCACCGCCGGGACGTTGCGGGCCACCACCGACACCGCGGCCGCCGTCGCGGCGTCCGAGGCCGTGGTCATCGTCGTGCCGCTGTTCGTGGACGCCGAGGGCGTGCCGGACTTCGGCTGGATGGACGCCGCCACCCAGGCCGTCGCGAAGGGCCTCAAGCCGGGCACGCTCGTCTCGTACGAGACGACGCTGCCGGTGGGCACGACGCGCGAGCGCTGGGCCCCCATGCTCGAGGCGGGCTCGGGCCTGAAGGCGGGCGAGGACTTCCACCTGGTGTTCAGCCCCGAGCGGGTGCTGACCGGGCGGGTGTTCGCGGACCTGCGCCGCTACCCGAAGCTCGTGGGCGGCATCGACGCGGGCTCGGCCGAGGCGGGCGTGCGCTTCTACGAGGCGGTGCTCGACTTCGACGAGCGCGACGACCTGCCGCGCCCCAACGGGGTGTGGGACCTGGGCTCCGCGGAGGCCTCGGAGATGGCCAAGCTCGCGGAGACGACCTACCGGGACGTCAACATCGGTCTGGCGAACCAGTTCGCGCGCTTCGCGGACAAGCGGGGCCTGGACGTCATGAAGGTCATCGAGGCCTGCAACTCGCAGCCGTACAGCCACATTCACCGGCCCGGCATCGCCGTCGGCGGCCACTGCATCCCGATCTACCCGCAGATGTACCTGTGGAACGACCCGGACGCCACGGTCGTGCGCGCCGCCCGCCAGGCGAACGCCGCGATGCCCTCCTATGCGGCCGACGTGCTCGCCGCCGCTTACGGCGACCTCGCGGGCGCCGCGGTGCTGGTGCTCGGCGCGGCCTACCGCGGCGGCGTCAAGGAGACCGCGTTCTCCGGTGTCTTCCCGCTGGTGGAGGACCTGAAGGCGAAGGGCGCCACGGTCTTCGTGAGCGACCCGATGTACACCGAGGCCGAACTGGAGGCCGAGGGCCTCGTCCCGCACCGGGGTGAGGCCGTCACCGCCGCCGTGGTGCAGGCCGACCACGCCGAATACCGTTCGCTGTCGGCCGCGGACCTCCCCGAGGTGCGGGTCCTCCTGGACGGGCGCCGCGTGACGGACCCGGCCGCGTGGGCGGGGCGCCGCCACATCGTCCTCGGCGGCGGGTCGGCATGAGCTGGCTGGTCACCGGGGGCGCCGGCTACATCGGCTCCCACGTGGTGCGGGCGATGACCGCCGCCGGTGAGCGGGTCGTCGTCTTCGACGACCTCAGTTCGGGCAGCAGCGCCCGCGTCCCGGCCGGCGTGCCGCTCGAGCAGGGCAGCGTCCTCGACCGGGAGCGCCTGGAGCAGGTGCTGCGCGAGCACGAGATCGCGGGCGTCGTCCACATCGCCGCCCGCAAACAGGTGGGCGAGTCGGTCGAGCGCCCGTTGGAGTACTACCGGGAGAACATCGAGGGCCTGCGCACGGTCTTGGAGGCCTCCGTGGCCGCCGGGGTCCGCGGCTTCCTGTTCTCGTCCTCGGCGGCGGTCTACGGGATGCCGGACGTCGACCTGGTCACCGAGGAGACGCCCTGCGCGCCGATGAGCCCGTACGGCGAGACCAAACTGGCCGGGGAGTGGCTGGTGCAGGCCGCGGGCCGGGCCCACGGCATGGCCACCGCCTGCCTGCGGTATTTCAACGTGGCCGGCGCGGCGGTGCCGGAGCTCGCCGACGAGGGCGTGTTCAACCTGATCCCGATGGTCTTCGACCGGATCACCAGGGGCGAGGCGCCGCTCGTCTTCGGCGACGACTACCCGACCGCCGACGGCACCTGCGAGCGCGATTACGTGCACGTCGAGGACGTCGCCTCCGCGCACCTGGCGGCGGCCCGCCGCCTCGCGGCCGACCCCGAGACCCGCCTGGTGCTCAACATCGGCCGCGGCGAGGGCGCCTCGGTGGCCCAGATGGCCGCGATGATCCTCGACATCACGGGCCGCGGTGACCTCCGGCCGGAGGTCACCGCGCGTCGCGCGGGCGACCCGGCGCGGGTCGTCGCCTCCGCGGACCTGGCTCGCAAGGAACTCGACTGGGCGGCGCGGTACGGCGTGCGCGAGATGGTCCGGTCCGCTTGGGAAGGCTGGCGCCTGCGGCACCCGGAGGCCGAGCGCCGGTAGCGGCACGCGTCAGCGGCGGTGAACGGCGGCGCCGCCCCGGCCGATCGGCCGGGGCGGCGCCTTGTTCGCGTCTACCGCTGCTCGCCGAGGAACAGCCGGTCGAAGTCCGCGCTGACCACCGACCAGTCCCACGTGGACTGCGCGTATTTGGCGGCGAGGCGGGAGTGGTCGAGCCAGCTCTCCTCGGAGACGTTCACCTGGAGCACGCGCTGCGCCGCCGCCTCGGGCGTGTCGAGGACCCAGCCTTCGGGGTAGAGCGTGCGGGCGCTGTGGGCCTTGCCCGCGTAGAACGGCCAGTCGCGCACCACCGGGACCGCGCCGCTCGCCGCGCCCTCCATCAGGCCCACGTGGCAGCCCTCGCGCACCGAGGTGCTGAGGATGAAGCCGATGTCGGTGAGCTTGCCGGCGACGTCGTCGGTCGGTCCGAGCCGCAGCACGGCCCCGGCCTCGACGAGCGGTTCCAGCTCCTCCTCGAACTGCTTGGAGTACTTCTTGGAGGCCCGGCTGGCGCGCGGGTTCATGTCGCCGCCCACCAGCAGGAGCCGGTAGCGGTCGTCCCGCTCGCGGAGCCGGCGCAGGACCTCGAGCGCCCACAGCGGGTCCTTGGCGACCTGGCCGATGCCGACGAGGCCGAGGTTGAAGCGGGCGTCCGGGGTCTTCTCGCGGGCGAAGCCGCCGAGGTCCATGGCGTTGTGCAGGACGTGCATGCGCGGCGCGTGCGGGCCGCGCAGCTGCGGCACCAGCGAGGTGGTGAGGTCCTGCACGTGGTCGGCGACGAAGACGAGGTCGTCGACGCGGGAGAAGTCGACCATGTGCGGGAAGCGGGTGAACGCCTCGTAGCTGTGGAGCCTGATGATGATGCGCGTGTCGCCGGGGTCGAGGTTCGTCAGCGCGGTGGCGGGGGCGGCGCACCAGTCGAGGAACACGGTGTCGGCCCAGTCCAGGTGCGGCCGCATGAGCTGCTCGAGCTGGGCGGCGTACGCGTCGTCGCCGCCCATCCGCTCCTGCATGACCCGCTGGTCCGACCGGGAGACCTTCTTGAGCACTTCCTCGGAGGCGACGTCCAGGTAGCGCACTTCGACGTCGGGGTGCGCGTCGTAGCGGTGGATGATGTGGCGCAGGAAGTTGGCGTTCTCGTTGGTGGTCAGCAGCAGCCGCAGCGGGCGGTCGGCCGGCGGCGGCGCGGCCGGGCGCAGCCGCCCGCGCGGCGTCATGACCGTCTGCATCGCGCGGGAGGAGTGGATCCGCTTGACGAAGCGGCCGGGGTCGGCGGTCAGCGGGGAGGTGAGCCCGTCGATGTGGGCGACGCGGTGGAAGGTCAGGAGCAGGGCATTCCGCAGGTTGCGAGCGGCCTCTTCGTACCGACCTTCGGACTGGCGCAGGTCGGCGAGGTCGAGGAGCGCCTGCACGGCCGTGTCGAGGTGCGGCGGGACGATGCCGCGCTGGTAGTCCTGGTTCACCGCCGTCTCGAGCAGTTCGGCCTTGAGTGCGGGGTCGCTGACCTTGGAGGCGGTCAGCACGAGCGTGTACGTCGCGCCGCCGCGTCGGCCCGCCCAGTTCAAGGCCTCGGCGACCCGGCGTCCGATGGGGACGCGCAGGCCGGTCGGCACGCCCGGGACTCGCAGCGGGAGGCGCCACAGGCGCTCGCCGAGGGACCGGCGCATGATGGGCCGGGCGGTGACGAGGCGCGCGGTGGCGTCGGGCAGCCGCCGCACGGCCCGGGCGCCGTCGCGCGCGACGAGGGACAGCGGCGGCCGGAAGGACCCGGACGGCGCGACCCCGGTCCGCTTGAGCTCGCGCACCGCGTTGACGGCGGGGGCGAAGCCGTAGACGGCCTTGGCGGTGCGGTTGCGCTGGGCGAGCTGCCAGACGGTGTACACGGCCTGCTCGTCGAGGGCGACGAGCACGCCGGCCTTGCGGGCGCGCTCGCGCAGCCAGGAGTCGGAGCGGACGCGCAGCCAGACCTGTTCGCCGCGCGGGAGCTGGACCGCCCGCCGCACCTTGGCCTGGACCAGGTCGTGGGTCTCGGCGAAGTCGAGCTCGTCCCGGTGCTCGCGGGCCGCGCGCGAGGGGATCAGCCCGCCGAAGACGACGCGGGCGCCTTCGGCGTTGAGCTTGTCCAGGGTGTCGGCGACCACGCTCATCGGCGGGGTCTTGCTGCAGACGAAGAGAACGTCGATCACCGGGTGCGGCCCTTCTCGAGTTGCAGGTCGGCGGCCAGGCGCTGCACGGCCGCCGCCATGATGGTCTCGCGCCGGAACCGCTCGGCGTGCGCCAGCGCCGCGGCGCGCTGGTCGTCGGTGGCCTCCACCGCCAGGTGGGCGGCCTGCACGAACGCTTCGGCGATCGCCTCCCGGTCGACGCCGCGCGAACCCGTCCACAGCGGGTGTCCTTTCAGGACGTTCACCGACTCGTGGTCGGCGGCGTGGGCCGACACGATCGGCAGCCCCGCGGCCATGTACTCGTAGACCTTCCCGGAGGTCATGTAGCGGCCGCCGATGAGGATGTACACGAGCGCGTCCCACCAGGCGTAGGTGTCGGCGACGTCCGCTTTGAGCACGGGCCCGCCGTAGCTGACGCCGTCCGCCTCAGCGGCCCACAGCAGTTCGACGTGGCCTCCGGTGCCGCGGCGGGCGCCGCTGCCGATGTGGCCGCGGAACTCGAAGCGGGCGTTCGCGAGCAGCGGTTCGCGCTGGCGGGCGTCGCGCCAGGCGTCGAGGACGGTCTGCAGCAGCCCCCCGGGGAAGGTGGCGGTGCCGAGGTACCCGAACACCAGGCCCGACTCGGGGTCGGGGGCGCGCCTGCTCTGGGGGGCGCTGTCGGCGTCGTAGCCGTTGCGCACCACGTGCACGCGGTGCGCGAACTCGGGGTAGCGGGCGCGGTAGTGCTCGGCGATCGGGTCGTTGACGACCCACAGGCTGATCGCGGAGCCGAGGATGCGCTCCTCCCAGCGGCCTTCCTCGGTGTCGCGGCCGAACGCCTCGGCGGCGCCGAGCACGTCGATCGACCAGCCGTCCCTGAAATCGACGGCGTAGGGGACCCGGGCCTCTTCCCAAAGCCTCCAGGCCGCGGCGAGGCTGGTGTACGGCACGCAGCTGGTCAGCAGCAGGTCGGCCGGCTTCGACTGGTGCACGCGCAGCACGGCCTCCTCGAGCGCGCCCCGCCAGCCGCCGAAGGTCGGCTCGGGGAAGGCCTCCAGGTTGCGTTCGCGCAGCGAGCGGATCCAGGCGGCCGGGTCGGCGGCGCGCCGCTCGCTGAAGCGTCGGATGTCCGTCTCCAGGTCCGCGCGCCGCAGTGGGAGCTTGACGACCTCGACGCGCGGATCGACCTGCTCGGACAGGGTGTGGTCCACCCCCGAGTCCAGTTCCCACGACTCGTCCTCGATCGTGACGACCGTGACGTCCCAGCCTTGGGCCGCGAACTGGTTGGCGGTCTCGCGCATCCGGTACGCGCAGCTCTTCGCGGCCGGGGGAAACCCGACGGCGACGTAGATGAGATGAGGGCGCTGCTGGCCTTCCCCCGTTTCGGGCGCTCGATCGGTTCGAGCGGCTCCGGAGGTTGAGAACGCTGACATGATTATGGACGTTATCACGGGCGGCAGCGGCTCTGAACTGCCTAGATCCGGGCTGTGAGCCGTTCGGCCCCCTGTCGGCGGCGCCCCGCGCGAGCGCCTGCTAGGCGGCGGTCGCCTCGGTCTCGTGCAGCGTTCCGTCGCGCTCCTCGAACAGGGCCTCGGTGTCCGGGCAGCGCCAGCGGCCGTTCGCTTCGGCTTCGAGCCGCCGCCCGGTGCGCCCGACCCAGCCGACGCGCTTCGCGGGCACGCCCATGACGAGGGCGTAGTCGGGCACGTCCTTGGTGACGACCGCGCCCGCCGCGACCATGGCCCACCGGCCGATGCGGACGGGCGCGACGCAGACGGCGCGCGCGCCGATCGAGGCGCCCTCGGCGACGTCGACGCCGACGGGCTCCCAGTCGGCGGCGCTCTTGAGCGATCCGTCGGCGGCGACCGCGCGCGGGTTGTGGTCGTTCGTGAACACCACCGCCGGTCCGACGAAGACGCCGTCGGCGAGCCGCGCGGGCTCGTACACGAGCGCATAGTTCTGGATCTTGACGTTGTCGCCGATCTGGACGCCGGTGCCGATGTAGGCGCCGCGGCCGACCACGCAGCGCTCGCCGAGCGCGGCGTGCTCGCGGATCTGGGCGAGCTCCCACACGGAGCTGCCGTCGCCGACCTGCGCCGTCTCGTGGACTTGAGCGGTTTCCTGGACTCGGTAAGCCATGTGCTGCCTTCAACTGGGTCGGGTTGCGATGCGGAGGGCCGGTCGGAGGGGCCGGTCCGTCAGCCGATGCCGGACACGCAGCGGTAGACGTCGGACAGGATCTCGGCCTGCCGCTCCCACGTCCACTCGTCGAGCCGGACCCGGCCGTCGCCGTACGCGCGGCGGTAGCGGTCGGGGTCGGCGAGCACCGCCTTGGCGGCGCGCACGAAGTCCTCGGTGTCCTCGGCGCGGAAGACCTCGCCCTGGCCGGTCGCGCGGACGGTCGCCGACATGGCCTTGACGTCGCTGACGAGGATCGGCAGCCGCGCGTGCGAGTACTCGAAGAACTTGGTGATGAGCGCGATCTCGTGGTTGGGCCAGTGGTGGATCGGAATGACGCCCAGGTCCGCGTCGGAGAGGTGCTCGACCACCCGGAAGTACTCCACATAGGGCGTGAAGTGCATCCGGTCGAGGACGCCGAGCTCCTCGCCGAGGGCCTGCAGCGCCTTCGCGTTCGGCCCGTTGGGCTTCGACACGACGAACGCCGCGTGGACCTCCGGCATCGAGGGCAGCGCCCTGACCATGATGTCGAGGCCCCGCTGGAGGCTGTCGCTGCCGCTGTAGACCATGAGCGGCACGTCGGGACCGAGCCCGCAGCGCTCGCGCAGGCTCGGGACGCCCGCGAGGGTCCCGTCCTCCTCGGCCAGGGGCGCCCACAGGCGGCGGCCGGACTTGCGGTCGTACAGCTCGAGTTCCTGGTCGGGGTCGAGCGCGGCGCCGTCGACGCCGGTGGGCGCGTTGAGGACGACGGCGGGCGGCTCGGCGAGGCCGAAGTCGCGCTGGAGCAGTTCGCCGAGCGCGGCCGAGACGGTGGTGACGGCGTCGGCGTAGGGCGCGAACTCGCGCTCGTGGGCGAGCTGCGACACGTACCAGCGCGGGTGGCTGCGCCAGGGCCGGATGCCGGGCAGGTACTCGTGCGCGTCCCACACGAGTTTCACGTCGCGCCCGCGGGCCCGGCCCCGGAGCTTGGCCCGCGCGGCGACGCCGAGCACGGGGAAGTCGTTGGCGTGGATGATGTCGGGGTCGATCTCGTCGATGGCCTTGCCGAAGGCGAGTTCGTAGCGCCACAGGTCGGGGTCGAGCCGGCGCCAGGCCCGGTCGCCCATCAGCTTGGCCCAGAACGCCGTGGTGAAGCGGTCGAGCGGGGCGTCCATCTCGGTGCGCTTGCGCGCCAGCGCTTCGCTGCGGCGCACCCGCATCCGGGTCCATTTGGTGCGGACCTTGAACCCGGTGCGCTTGGCCTGGAGCGCGGCCCACTTGGCGGTGCGCGGGACGAGCGGGCGCTCGCGGTCGACCACGGCGTACGCGGCCTTGGCCGCGATGACCTCGGCCCGCCGGGCGCGCAGGTCCTGGCGCTTCCACTCGGCCTTGGGGCCGGGCGGATAGGCGAGGGGGTCGCGCAGCCAGGCGGGGCGGAACTCGTGCGGCCGCTGCTGGATGCCCACGGGGAGAGGGATCAGCTGGACCCGCGCCTTGCCGAGGGTGCCCTCGTAGCGGCGGCGGTCGGGGGAGATGCCGATGAGGGTCACGTCCCAGCCCAGCTCGGCGATGGAGCGCGCCTCTTTCTGGACCCTGGAATCGACGCGGACCGTGTTCGGCACCAACATGACCACACGAGAGCGCGATTCGTTCAATTTCTGGTCTCCTCGGGACTGTTAGAATCCGGCATCATGGCGCTGACGGGATCGCTCGATTCGGGCCGAAGGAGCATCGGCTCCCGGAATCGCCGCGCCCTCCCGGCGGAGGGACGGGCGCTGCCCACGGTAGCGCACGGCCGGGTTCCGGAGGCGCACGCCCCTGCGGTGCGGTGCGATCCCCGGAGTCTCCGACCTGCGGAATCGGCTGCTGGGACGGGCGGTGACCTGTGACTTTCGGTCCCGACCGCCGCGTAGCCGTCGTCACCCCGTGGTACCCCACCGCCCGCACCCCGTACGGGGGCACGTTCGTGCAGGAGGTCGTCAAGGCGGTCGCCGGACGCTGCGAGCGGGTCGCGGTCTACCACACCGACCCGTGGACCCTGCCCCAGGATCCCGAGCAGGCCGCCCGCGTCGAGCGCGCTCAGCGCGAAATCGCGACCCGCGCGGCCGCGGGCTTCCCCGGTGTGGCGGGCTCCGTGGTGCGCCACCTCCCGGCGATGATGCCGCCCGGCGGCGACTGGGCCGCTCAGGCGCGCGCGCACGCCGAGTGGACGGCCCTGGCACTCGGGGGCGAACCGATCCCCGAGCCGGTGGTCCACGCCCATGCGGGCATCCGCGGCGGTTACGCCGCGCTCGAGAACGCCCGCCCGGACGCGCGCGTGTTCGTCACCGAGCACGCCTCCTTCCTCGCGGACGTCCTCGCCGAACCCGCGGCCCGCGACCTGTACGACGAGGTCGTCGACTGCGCCACGCGGTTCTTCGTGGTCGGCTCCGCCCTCGGCGCCCTGGTCGCCGAGGCCTACCCGCACCACGCCGGGAAGGTCGAGCTGATCGCCAACCCCGTCGACTTCGACGTACCGCCCAAGGCCCCGGTCGACCGGATCCGGCGCTGGCTCACCGTCGGGTCCCTCATCCCGCGCAAACGCGTCGACCACCTCATCGAATGCCTGGCGCTGTGCCGCAAGGAGGACCCGGAGCTCACCCTCACCGTCGTCGGCACGGGGCCCGAGCGCGCCCGGCTCGCCGAGTTGGCCCGGTCCCGCGGCGTCGCCGAGGCGGTCGACCTGCGCGGCGCGGTGGACCCGGCCGAGATCCCCGCGATCATGCGCGAGCACGACCTGTTCGTCCACGCCAGCCGCAGCGAGACCTTCGGGGTGGTCGTCGTCGAGGCGGTCGCGGCCGGCCTCCCGGTCATCGCCACCCGCTGCGGTGGCCCCGAGGAGCTGTTGGCCGGGGTCGAGGACGCCGCCGGGGCCGTGGTCGACGTGGACGACTCGCCCGAGCCGTTCGTCACGGCCTACCGCGACCTGGCCGCGCGGTTCCCCGCCCGGCTCGACCTGGAACGGGCCCGAGAGTCCTTGCGCGCCAAATACTCCCATCAAGCGGTCGCCGACCGCCACGAGCAGGTCTGGTTCGGTCCGACCGCATGAGCGAACCCAGGCGCGTCGCCGTCATCGCCCCCGGCGGGGACGCCCGCCTCGCCGCCGTCGCCGCCGCCAATCGGGCCGTCCTCGACGGCTGCGCGGTCCTTGCGCTGCTCGGACCGCCCCGTCCGAACGCCGACGGCCGCTTCGACGCGGCGGTCACCGTCCGCCACGCAGACGCGACCGTCGACGACGCCTGGAGCGCTTTCCGGAGGCGATGGCTCATCGACGTCCCCGGCCTCGCGCTGGGCCGACTGCGCCGCGGCCCGCTGCGCCGCCCCGCGGGCAGGGCCCGCCGCGCCTACGACGTCGCCGTGGCCGAGCCGCTGGAGCGGCGCCTGCTCGAGGACGCGCCGGCGCGGGCCGCCGCGGCCGACGTCCGCGGCTTCCGCCCCGACGTGGTGATCCTGGTGAGCAATGACGCCATCGTCTTCGCCGTGGCGCTCCTGCGGTGGACGGTGCGCCGCGGGGTCCAGGTCGCGTGCGTCTACCCGGGGCCGGTCGACACCGCACCGGTCGCCCCCGTCGGCGCGCCCCTGCGCGTGCGTCAGCGCGGTGCTTCGCACGATCGAGGTGAACATGCCGCCACGATTCCCCCCGAATTTGTCGAACGTTCGGAAAACGCCGGGTGAATCATTGGGTTTCGTACGATGTGACCCACCGGGAGGCCTCTCATGCGGTCCCGGTCGGAGTACGGAGGAGCGGATGGCAGTACACCCCCAGCGGATCGTCATGCTGGTGCAGAACGGCGTCACCGGGGACTCGCGCATCCAGAAGGAGGCCGAGTCCGCCGCGGCGGCCGGTTACGCGGTGACCCTCCTCGGCGTCTCCCCCGACCGCAGGCCTCAGGAGTGGACCCTCGGCGAGGCCGAGGTGCGCCTGGTGCCGGTCGACCGCGTCTTCGACCGCCGCCGCCACGAGATGCGCCGCGGCTGGCTGCGATCCCCGCTCGCCTACCCGCCCGGCCCGCTCGCCGCCTACCGCAACCGGCAGGCCCGCGCCTGGCGCACCGACCTCGACACCGAACGCGACCTCCGCGGCCCGGGCCTGGGCGCGACGCTCGCACTGGCCCCCCGCGAGGCCGCGTACCGGCTGTTCTGGGGCTGGACCGGGCTGCGCCGCCGAGCGACCCGCCGCCTCGAGCAGCGCCGGGCCGCCGCGGCGGCACCGATCGACCGCGCCGCCGCGTCCTTCTGGAAGGCGGTCGCCGGCGACCGGGCCTGGCGCCGCCTGGACCCCGCCCTCTGGGACCTGGAGCTCTCCTTCGCTCCGGTCATCGACGAGCTGCGGCCCGATCTGATCCACGCCAACGACTTCCAGATGCTCGGCGTCGGCGCCCGCGCGAAGCTCCGCGCCGCCCGCCGCGGCCGGGAGATCAAGCTCGTGTGGGACGCCCACGAGTACCTGCCGGGCATGAAGGCCTGGAAGAACCACCCGTGGTGGAAGGACGCGCAGCTCGGCCACGAGCGCGAGTTCGCCCCTCACGCGGACGCGGTCGTCACCGTCTCCGACACGCTCGCCTCGATGATGCGCGAGCGCCACCGCCTCCCCGAGACACCCGAAGTGGTCATGAACGTGCCCGACTTCGGCGACGCGGACGAGGCTCCCGACCCGAGCCTGCGCGAGCGCTGCGGGATCGGCCCCGGCACGCCGCTCATGGTCTACTCCGGGGCGCCCCTCGAACAGCGCGGCCTCCACATCCTCGTCGAGGCGCTGCCCTCGCTCCCGGGGATCCACGCGGCGTTCATCGTCTCCAAACCGCACTGGCGGTACGTCCTGCGACTGCAGTCCCGCGCCGCCGAACTCGGCGTGGCCGACCGCGTCCACGTGCTCGAATACGTGCCCCACCGTCAGGTCGTGCCCTTCCTCGCGGAGGCCGACCTCGGCGTGATCCCCATCCACCACTGGGGGAACCACGAGATCTCCCTCATCACCAAGTTCTTCGAGTACGCGCACGCGCGCCTCCCGATCGTCGTCAGCGACGTGAAGACCATGTCGGCGCTGGTGCGGCGCACCGGTCAGGGCGAGGTGTTCCGCGCCGAGGACACCGAGGACTTCATCCGCGCCGTCAAAGCCGTGCTCGAGGACCCCGAGACCTACCGCAAGGCGTACGCCGAGGCCGTGCCGCTCGAGGAGTGGACCTGGGCGAGTCAGTCGACGCGCCTGATCGGCGTGTACCGGCGCCTGCTGGGCGCCGCGACCGACGAGGAGAGGCGGGCGCAGTGAACGCCGACAGACACGTCGCGGTGGTCACGCCCTGGTACCCCGATCCGCAGGTGCCCTACGCGGGGGCCTTCGTCGAGGCGCAGGTCGAAGCCGTCTCGGGCGGGTGCGCGCGACTGGACGTGTACCACCTCAAGAGCTGGTCCGTCGGCGCCGTGGGCCGACCGCTGGAGGCGAACCCCGAACTCCTGGACCTCCACACGCGGCTCCTGGCGCGCTCGCGGGTGCCGCTCGCGACCGCCGGAGGGGCCGTGCTCCACCGAGTCCCCACGCTCACCCCGCGCGACACGGCCTGGGTCACCCACTCCGACGCCTCGGCCCGGTGGCTGCGCGAAGCCCTGGGCGGCGAGCCGCTGGCCGCGCCGATCGTCCACGCGCACGTGCCGATCACCGCGGGCTGGGCGGCACTCGAGAACGCCCGCCCCGACGCGAAGGTCTACATCACCGAGCACTCCTCCTTCCTCGACCGGGTCCTGGAGCAGCCGCGGGCCCGCGCCCGCTACGAGGAGGTGCTCGAACGGGCCGACGGGTTCTTCGTCGTCGGCGAGCCCCTGCACGACCGGATCGCCGCCGAGTTCCCGCACCTGGCCGGGAACATCGAGTACCTGTCCAATCCGATCGACTTCGGCGGCCCGCGCCGCGAGGCGCCCGCGGTGCTGCACCGCTGGCTCTCGGTCGCGGCCCTGAACGAACGCAAGCGGATCGACTACCTGCTGGAGGCGTTCCGGCGCTGCCGCGACCGCGTCCCCGACCTCACGCTCACCCTCGCCGGCGACGGCAAACTCCGCAAGGACCTCGGCGCGCTCGCCCGCGACCTCGGATTGGACGACGCGGTGACGTTCGTCGGCTCCGTCGCGCCCAGAGAGGTCCCCGGGCTCATGGCCTCCCACGACCTGTTCGTCCACACCAGCCGCCACGAGACCTTCGGCGTCGTCGTGGTCGAGGCCCTGGCCGCGGGCACGCCGGTCCTGGTGAGCCGCTGCGGCGGCTCGGACCAGGTGCTGCGCGGCATCGAATCCGAGGCCGGGCAGCTGTTCGACGTGGACGACGACCCGGACGTGCTCGTCGCCGCCTATCTCGAACTGCGCGAACGCCACCCCGACAAGACGGACGTGCCCGCCGCCCGCGAGCGCCTGCGCGCGCAGTACTCCTACGAGACCGTGGCCGAACGCCACTTCCAGATCTGGGACGGAGGCGCCGACCGATGATCGTGCTGTTCGTGGCGCCCAAGAGCGCCTGGCGGCAGGCGCTCGCCGCCGAGACCCGCGCCGCCGCCGACGCCGGGCACGAGGTCCGCGTCGTCGCGCAGGAGCACCGGGACTTCACGCTCGCTCCCCTCGACCCGCGCGTCGAGACCCACTGGATCGCGGTGATCGACCCGGGCGAGGCCGAACCGGCCCTCGTCGGGCTCGTCCTGCGCCGCCTCCCCCTCGGGCTGCTGCGGCTGCTCGGCCGCGGGCCCCTGCACGGCCTCGCCGACCGGGCCGCCAGGCGCTGGCGGCGCACCGTCCTCGGCCCGATCGAGCAGCGCCGACTGCCCGAGCTGGAGGCGCTGCGCGAGGCCCGCCGCACCGAGGCGGTCCGCGCGGCGGTCGCCCGGTGGCGGCCGGACTGGATCGTGCTCCACGAGCCGCACGCGGTCGAGCTGGCCGTGTCCTGGCTCCCTGAACTCCTCGACGCCCGGCCGGACCTGGTGACGACCTTCTCCTTCGAGACCCGAGCGGATGCCGACCATGCGATCTGACCGGCTGCGCCTGCTCTACCTGGCGTTCTTCTTCCCGCCTTCGCGCTCCAGCGGAGTCTTCCGCGCCCGCGCGACGGCGAACCACTTCGCCGAACAGGGCTGGGACGTCACCGTGTTCAAGGCCCCCGACGAGTTCTTCGAGCGGGTCACCGGTTCGGTCGACCCCGAGCTGACCGCCACCGTGGACCCGCGGATCGAGCTCGTCGCCCCTCCGGTCAGCCACTTCCAGTGGGAGACCGACCTGCGCCGCTTCGGACGTTTCCGAGGGAACTTCCCATTCCTCGCCAAGCGCCTGCACCGCTGGCAGCAGCGGCGGATCTTCCCCGACAAGTACGTCTCCTGGGGCGCCTCCTCGCTCCGCGAGGCCCTGCGCCGCCACCGCGAGCGCCCGTTCGACCTGGTCGTCGCCACCGGGAACCCGTTCGCGGCCTTCGGCGCGGCGTGGGCGTTCGGGAAGCTCACGGGCCGCCCCTACGTCGTCGACTACCGCGACTCCTGGACGCTGGACCAGTTCGCGAACGCGCCGTTCTTCCCGCCGGAGCACCCGGCGTGGAAGTGGGAGCGGCGCGTCCTCCGCTCGGCCGCGGCGTCACTGCACGTCAACGCGAACATGCTCGAGTGGCACGCCGAGCGCTATCCGGAGGCCGCCGACCGGATGCAGGTGGTCCGCAACGGATGGGACCCTGATGTGCTCCCCGAACCGGAGGCGACGCCCTCGGCGGACGAGGACCGGCCGCTCGCGTTCTCGTACATCGGCACCCTCACGCCGGTCATGCCGATCCAGGAGACCTTGGCGGGCTTCCGGCGGCTGCGCGAGACCGGCCGCCACCCCGGCGCACGACTGGACCTGTACGGCCATTTCGGATTCTTCGCGGGCAGCGAGGGCCGTCTGCGCACCGACCTGGGCCTGGACGAGCCGATCGAGGGCGTCCACTACCGAGGCGCGGTCCCCAAACCGCGGATCGGCTCCGCCTACGCCGCCAGTGACGTGCTCATGTTCGTCACCGGCGGCTCGAAGTACGTCACCACCGGAAAGGTCTTCGAGTACATGGCCTCGGGCAAGCCGATCGTGTCGGTCCACGAGCCCGGCTGCGCCGCCGAGGAGGTGCTCCGCGGCTATCCGCTGTGGTACGTCCCCGAGAGCCTCGCCCCGGACGACATCGCGGTGGCGATGGCCGAGGCGGGCGACGCGGCCCGCAAGAGCGATCCGGACGTGGCCGCGCGGGCGCGTGAGCACGCCGCCTCGTTCACCAGGGACAAGGCGCTCGAACGGTTCGAGCAGTGGTCCCGCGAGACTGTGGCGAAAGGGGGCGGCAGGTGACCGACACGCTCGAGACCGCCCCCGAGCGGGTGGTCGTGGTGCTCTTCCGCAGCGGCGCGGTCAAGCGCGTCAACGACTATGCGGCCGATCTGATCCGCCGCGGCGTCGCGGTGACCGCGCTCGTCGCCGACGGCCAGGGCTGGGGTCGCGCCCTGCCGCTCCACCCCGGCATCGAGGTGTACTCGCTGGGCCGCACCGAGAACCGCAACCCCCTGCTGTGGACGTACGTGGCGCTGGTGGAGCGCCTCCCCGGCGGGGTGCTCCGCCGCCTCCGCGAGCGGTTGCCCGGTCCGCTCGGACGGGCCGCCGGTTTCGCCGAGCGCGTCCACCGCAAGATCGCCGGGAAGCTCCGCAAGCACCTGTTCTGGCCGGTGTACCGCCCGCTGCGCTCCCAGGCGATGCGCCGTCTGGCGCTGCGCCGTCTCGACGCGCTCCGCCTCGACGGGGTCGCGCGGGTGATCTGCGCGGACGAGTCGACGATCCCGTTCGGCTGGGCCCTGGCGCGCCGCCGTCCCGACTTGGAGGTCACGCGGGCCCTGGACTCTTCAGTCTACGAGCACCGCCCCGTCGTCGCGTCCTCCGTCCCGTGGGACCCCGAGGAGCCCGGCGCGGCCGAGCGGCCGCCGTACATGCAGGTGTGACGAGACAGGTCTCAGAGGCCGAACCCGCTCCCGCGAACCCCGACAACGGGGGTCGAAGCGAAACTATGCCTTGGAAACCGATGGTCATTCTCCTTTCGAAGACCGGTTTCCAATGTTGCGGCGCACGTGTTATGCCACCGTGACCTGTCGCCCGCGGGCGTCCGGCTACGCTGCAGGCATGCTGCGTTCTGTCATTCTCGCCGCCGCCCGGTCATCGAAGATCGAGCGGCTCGTCGGCACCGCGCCCGTATCGCGGTCGCTCGTCCGCCGCTACGTGGCGGGCGAGACGACGGCCCACGCGGTCGCCACCGCCCGCGCCCTGGCGGCCGACGGACTGCTCGCCACGCTCGACTACCTCGGTGAGGACACGGTCGTCGTCGAGCAGGCCGACGCCACCCGCGACGAGTACCTCGCCCTGCTCGCCGCCCTCAAAGAAGGCGGCCTCGCCAAGTCCGCCGAGGTCAGCGTCAAGCTCTCCGCCGTCGGCCAGCGCATCGACCCCGAGATCGCGTACGACCGCGCCCGGGCGATCTGCGACGCCGCCGCCGACTCCGGCACGACCGTGACCATCGACATGGAGGACCACACGGTCACCGACTCCACGCTGGAGATCGTCCAGCGCCTGCGCGAGGAGTTCGAGTCCACCGGCGCGGTGCTCCAGGCCTACCTGCGCCGCACCGAGGACGACTGCAAGGCCCAGGCGGTCCCGGGTTCGCGCATCCGCCTGTGCAAGGGCGCCTACAAGGAGCCCGAGTCGGTCGCCTACCAGCGCAGCCTCGACGTCGACCGGTCCTACGTGCGCTGCATCAACGCGCTCATGGCCGGCCAGGGCTACCCGATGCTCGCGACCCACGACCCGCGCCTGATCGAGATCGGCATCGACCGGGCTCGCTGGTACGACCGCGACAAGGACTCCTTCGAGTTCCAGATGCTCTACGGCATCCGCCCCGCCGAGCAGCTGCGGCTGGCCGCCGAGGGCTACCGGATGCGCATCTACGTGCCCTACGGGGACCAGTGGTACGGCTACCTCATGCGCCGCATGGCCGAGCGCCCCGCGAACCTGGCGGTGTTCGCCAGGTCACTGTGGACGAAGTCCTGACGAGACCGTGAACACGGGCCGATCCGGAGGCGACTCCGGCCCGGCCCGCTTTCCGTGCCAGGGGCTTCGCCCGGACTGGACGCCCAGGCCACAAGCGCTGCTCGTGTCTCGCGCGGTTGGCGACCGGCGACTACAGTTGCGAACGTGACTCAAGCCCCCGAGGACCTCACCCCGGAACCCCCCGAGCGCGGCCACTCCGGCGAATCCCGTCCCGGTCCGGCCGGCTCGGCTCCGCGCGTCCCCGGTCAGCGTTCCGCGTCGGAGGCGTCGCGCAGTGGCGCTCCCGAGCCGATGCTGCCGCAGGCGGACACGGGCGACGCGGTGATCCCGCGGGTCGACCCGATGCCGCCGCTGCCCGAGCCCACCGCGCCGCCCTCCGCCCTGCCGGTGGAGATGCTGCCGCCGGGAGCGGTCCCGGCCGGCGCGGCCCACCATGGGCCCATGCCTCCCGCACCGATGCCGCCGGGCGCCCCGTACGGCCGGCAGCACTACCAGGGGCCCCCCGCCGGGCCGGTCCCGCCCGGCCCCGTCCCGGTGAGCGCGATGCCGCCGTGGCCCGGCGGGCGCGTCTACTTCCCGCCCCGGCCCGAGCGGCGGCGCTCGCGCCTGGCCACGGTCCTCACCGTGGTGCTGCTCGTCTCCGCCTCCGTCTTCGGCGGCGCCCTGGTCAACGGCTGGCGTCCCGCCATGCCTGCAGCCGAGACCGGCACCATCGAGGGCCTCGCGGTCCAGCCCGGCGAGGGCACCGTCCCCAGCCCCGGCCCGAACGCGAGCGAGGCGGAGATCCTCGCCTACCTCAAGGAGCAGGCCCAGCTCGTCCTCGACGCCCAGTCGGCGTCGCTCCTCAACGGCAGCCTCGAAGGCTGGCTCGCCGCCTACGACCCGACGCTGCACCAGCAGATGACCGGCCGATTCGAGTCGCTCACGTCGATGCAGGTCTCCCGCTTCGACTACCAGATCGCCTCGGGCCCGCTCGAGGACGCCTCCGGCGCGATCCCGCTGTACGACGTCTCCGTCGCGCTCTCCTACTGCTTCGTCGAGCCCGCCGAGACCTGCAAGGCCGCCGACATCGTCTTCGACACCCGCTGGCGCGCCGCCGACGACGGACTCGTCATGATCGAGGTCTCCGACTCCGAGTACGGGGAGGGCCCGCACCCGTGGGAGGTCACCGACCTCGTCGCCGCCGTCGGCGAGCGCACCGTCACGGCCGTCCCGGCCTCCCTGGCGGACCGCCTCGACGAGGCCCTGGAGATCTCCGAGGCCGCCGCGGTGAACGCCGACGAGTGGGCCCACTGGGAGCGGCCCGACCGGTACGTCATCTACATCGCCAGCGACGAGGAGTTCGAGACCTGGTTCGGGGGCCTGTGGGACTCCGAGGACGTCCTCGGCTTCGCGCTGCCGCTGTCGGGCACTGTGGACGGTCAGCGCCAGCCCTCCACGTACGCCACGGTGATGGGCGTCGACCGCACCGGCTGGGGCTACGGCCTCACGAGCGTCATCCGCCACGAGTTGGGCCACGCCGTCACACTGTGGGCCGCGCCGTCGGAGCGCTACGCCGACGACACGTGGTGGATGGTCGAGGGCATCGCCGAGTACATCGACCACGGCGACAAGTCCTTGGACGACTACGACCGGACGCTCGACGTGAGCGAGTACGTCGACCAGGGCGGCTGCGCCACCGACATCCTGCCGCCCGATGAGGACGACGACACGCTCGCGGGCTCGGGCAAGTACGGCTGCGGTTTCCTCGGCGTGCACTATCTCATCGAGGAGTACGGGGCCGAAGCGTTCACCGAGTTCTTCGGTACCACTGCGCGAGAAGGGACTCCGGCGGTCGACGCGGCGCAGGAGGTCTACGGGAAAAGCTATGCGGATCTCATGCAGGAGATTACGGCCTTCATTGCCCAGACCGTGTGAGATCGGGTGTTGCCGGGTGGCGCGGACTGCCGTAACATGAGCAACATCCCAATCGAAAGACATCAACGTCACAATCCGTGACACCGACTCGTTTCGGTTCATATGGGCATTCGCGTCCACCGCACCTCCAACACATCACACAACCCCACGTCCTTGCATAAGTGCTCGCAACAGCCCTCGACAGAACGGTGAGACACATGAGCGAACCCGGGGACCTCCTTGACGAGGTCAAGTTCTTGACGGTGACGGAAGTGGCCGAGTTGATGCGCGTCTCGAAGATGACGGTGTACCGGCTCGTCCACAACGGTGAGATCGCGGCGGTGCGGGTGGGGCGCTCCTTCCGCGTCCCCGAGAGCGCCGTGAAGACGTACCTCTCAGAGGCACTCCAGACCGACGAGTGACCCCGCTCGGCCCGGCAGGTCCCGCCACGCGCGAGCTGTGACGGGGCCTGCGGTTCTGCTCGCCCGGCGCGGGGGCTCCGGAAGAGTCGAGCTAGGCTTGTCGGGCTCAAAGTATCGTCTAGTGAACATCTGTGAGGAAGCTCTATGGGCTCGGTCATCAAGAAGCGGCGCAAGCGCATGGCGAAGAAGAAGCACCGCAAGCTGCTCCGCAAGACCCGCGTGCAGCGTCGCAAGCTCGGCAAGTAGCCGAGACGACCGGCTTTCGAGTACCTGCGGGTAGGCTGGTCCGCATGCCAGAGTTCGACGCCGCGTTCGCGTTCGAGATCCGCGACTGGGTCTCCACGATCATCAGGTACGGAGCCGCGCTCCTGTCCCTGATCGCCTGCATCCACTGCGCGATGCAGAAGCCGGACGCGTTCAACGCCCTCGGCACCCTCTCGAAAGGCGCCTGGATCGGCGTGCTGGCCCTGAGCCTGGTCTTCGCGCTGCTCTTCGGCGCGTTCGGCAGGCCGAGCCTGTTCACGCTCATCGCCATCGCGGCGGCCCTGGTGTACCTCCTGGATGTCCGCAGCGGCATCAAAGACATCGGCGGCAGCGTCTACTAGCGCACCTCGCCCGGTCGGTCCGATCGGTGCGACCGCTTGACTCGCGCGAAAGCCGCGCCGGCGATGCCGGCGCGGCTTTCGGAGTGCCCGGGGGCCGCCGAGGACGATGGAGGACTGCGACGCCGAAGCCGTCGGCGGGGCCGTCGACTCCGTCGAGGCCGCGTTCGGCGGCCTCGACGGTTGCGTTACGCCGCCGCGCGGCCGTATCGGACGCCGCCGTCCCGTCGCCCGTCAGCGCCGCACATGCGCAGGGTGCCGGGTCCCGGCGTGTGTGGTTCCTCCAGCGGTGACGCCGGTGCCGCACATGGGCGGGCCGCCGGGTCCCGGCGTGTGGTGGCTCCACCTCAGCAGTGATGCCGGCGCCGCATGCGTTCGGCGCGCCGGACACCGGCGTGTGGGGGTTCTCCCCAGCAGTGACGCCGACGCCGCGCACACGGCGCGTCCGACCGCGTACGCCTGGCTCGGCGCCATGGCCTTCAGCGCCGCACACCTGCGGCGGGTCGCCGCGGCGTCCTCAGCGGACGACGCCGCGGGCCATCTCCCGCAGGCGCCTCACGCGTTCGGCGGTCGGCGGGTGGGTCGAGAACAGGCTCGACAGGCCCCCGCCGCGCAGCGGCGACTCGATCATCAGGTGCGCCTCGCCCGCGATCGGGCTGTCCGAACGCGCCGGCATCCGGTCGACTCCGGCCGAGATCTTCTGCAGCGCGCTGGCGAGCGCCAGCGGGTCGCCGGTGAGCCGCGCGCCCGAGGCGTCCGCCTCGAACTCGCGCGACCGCGAGACGGCCATCTGGATCATGCCCGCGGCGAGCGGTCCGAGGATCATCGTCAGCAGCAGCACGAGCGGGTTCGGCCGGTCGTCGTCGGCGGAACCGAAGAACGGCAGGAACATCGCGAGGTTCGCGAGCATCGTGATGATGCTCGCGAGCGCCCCGGCGACCGAGGAGATGAGGATGTCGCGGTTGTAGACGTGCGACAGCTCGTGCCCGATCACCGCCCGCAGTTCCGCCGGGCTCAGCAGGCGCAGGATCCCGTCCGTGACGGCGACCGCCGCGTTCTCCGGGTTGCGGCCCGTGGCGAACGCATTCGGCTGCGGCGTCGGCGCGACGTACAGGCGCGGCATCGGCTGGTTCGCGCGCTGCGAGAGCTCGCGGACCATCGCGTACAGCTGCGGGGCCTGCGCCTCCGAGACCGGCCGCGCCCGCATCGAGCGCAGCGCGATCTTGTCGGAGTTGAAGTAGGCGTAGGCGTTCATGCCCACCGCGATGACGGTGGCGATGAGGATACCGGTGGAGCCGCCGATGGCGTATCCGATGGCGATCACGAGGGCCGACATCGCGCCGAGCAGCACCGCCGTTTTGAGGCCGTTGTGATGCTTCATGATGCTGGGTTTCCCTTCTCGCGGGAAATGCAACGTGTTCGTTACCCCCAGTATTTCGCCACGAGCTGGGAAATCACCGAGAAAGCGACGTGAACTCCAGCACGACCTGCGGCGCGAGACTCACGACGGCCAGCGCCAGTCCGATCAGTGCGACCGCGACGGCGAAACGCCCCTTCGAGGGCAGCGGGCCGCGCCCGACCAGGAGCGTCCGCACCAGCGGCAGATAGTAGGCGAGCCCGAGCACCGCCCCCGCGGCGACGACCACGGCGAGCCACACCGCGGAGGACGCGAGCACTTCGAGGATCGCGACCTTCGCGAACGTCCCGGCGAGTGCCGGAGGCAGCCCGGCCAGCCCGATGACCGAGAAGAGGAGGACCGCGGCGGGCAGCGGCGCGGTCCGCCAGAGTCCGGTCAGGTCCGCGATCGCGCCGCCCTCGCCGATGTCCTGCGTCCGATCCGCCGCGACCGCGGCGTCGGCTCGCGAATCGGACGCCGCCGGTTCGCGATCGGGCACGCCGGTCCGGCCAGCGCCGCCGAACGTCGAAGGCGTCGACGGCCGGACCGCCGTCAGGGCCGCGAAGGCGCCCGCTTCCAGGAGCACGAAGAACACCGCGTACGCCAGCGCCGCCGAGGCGGCCGTGCCCGCGTCCATGCGGCCCGCCGCCGTCGCGATGACCGCCAGCGGCGCCAGCACGTACCCGGCGTGGGCGATCCCCGACCACGCCAGCAGCGGCACGGTGCGCCGCTGCGCGAGCGCGCCGAGGTTGCCGATCACGATCGAGGCGACGCTCAGCGCCGCCAGCACGATCCCCGCGCTCAGACCCGCGCTCGCCGCGAGACCGAAGTGGACGACCCACACGATCGCGACCGCGCCGCCGAGTTTGGACGCGCTCGCCAGGTAGGTCGCCACCGGCAGGGGCGCGCGTTCGAGCACCAGCGGCGCCCAGGCGTGCAGCGGCGCCGCGGCGAGCTTGAACGCGATGCCGCCCAGCAGCAGGGCGACCCCGGCCGCGACCAGGCCCGCATGTGCCCCTTCCAGGCCGGTGGTGAGGCCTTCCAGGTGCACGGTGCCGCTCGCGGCGTACAGCAGCGCCGCGCCCATGAGCGCCGTCGCCGACGAGGTGATCGAGGCGATCAGGAACGTCACCCCGGCCTCGGAGCCGTCCCGGCCGGCCCTCGTCGGCGACGCCTGCGCGCCGTCGGTGGAGGCGTGGGAAGTGGGTGGGCCGTTGGCAGGGGTGCGCGGAGTACGCGAGCCCTCGGTAGGGGCCTGCGGAGCGGGTGAGTCGTGCATCGGCCCGGTCACCAGCACGTACAGCGGCAGCGTCAACGTCTCGAGCGCCACGATGAGCGTGATGAGATCCCGCGCCCCCGCGAGCGCGATGCCGCCCGACGCCGAGACCGCCAGCAGGAACCAGTACTCGCCCGCCCGCCGTCCGCTCAGGGCCGCGACGAGGACGGTGAGTCCGGCGAACAGCGCCGCCGCGCCCATCGCGGCGTCATCGGCCGCATAGGAGTGCCAGTCGCCGACGCCGAACGTCGCCCGGTCCGCCCCGGCCGCGACCCACACCGCCGCGACTCCCGATGCGGTGAGGCCGATCATCATGCCGGCCTTGGCGAAGCGGCCCCCGAACAGCGCCACGACGGCCGCCGCTGCGGCGAGGTACAGCGGCAGCATCGCCGCGTGGTCGATCGCCTGCACCCGCATCTACCGCACCCCCGACCGGGTCGGCCGCACGCTCGTGTCCATCTACAGCAGCCCTTCCGCGAACAGGTCGAGCAGCGGCCCCGGCACCAGGCCGAGCAGCAGCGTCCCCGCCACGAGCGGCGCCCACACCGCGGCCTCCACGGCCGAGACGTCGCCGATCCCCGACACCGCGGGCGCGACCGGGCCGTGGCTCACCCGCTTCAGCATCCGCAGCAGGTACGCCGCCGCCAGGAACGCCCCGAACGCCGCGGCCGCGGCGAGCGCCGGCCAGGCCCCGCCGCGTTCGGCCGCCGCGTAGACGGTGAACGCCTCGCCCCAGAACCCCGCCAGGCCGGGCAGGCCCAGCGACGCGAGCGCCGCGAACCCGAACAGCCCGGCGAGTTGCGGTGCGGCCAGCCGCAGGCCGCCGAGCGCGTCGAGGCTGCCGGTGCGCGCGCGGTCCTTCAGGGCCCCGGCGAGGAAGAACAGGAGCGGCGTGATGAGGCCGTGCGCGAGATTCCCGAACAGCGCGGCCCGGATCCCGGCCTCGGTCCCGGCCGCGAAGGCGAGGACCACGAAGCCCATGTGGCCCACGGACGAGTACGCGATGAGCCGCTTGATCTCGGGCAGGCTCAGGCACACCAGGCCCGCCACGAGAATGCCCGCCGCGGCCAGCACGCCGAGCACGGGTGCCGCGTCGGCCGCGCCGTGCGGCGCGAGGCCCCCGGCGACGCGGACGAGGCCGTACGTGCCGAGCTTGAGCAGCACGCCCGCGAGGAGGACCGACCCCACGGTGGGCGCGGCGGTGTGCGCGTCGGGCAGCCACGAGTGCAGGGGCCAGAGCGGCGCTTTGACCGCGAATCCGATCGCGAGGAGGGTGAACACGAGCAGTGAGACGTCTCGGCCGACGCCCCCGGAGACGATGATCGCCCCGAGGTCGGCGGTCCCGGTGTCGGCGACCGCGACGAACAGGCCGGTGGCCATGAGCAGCGACCCGGCGACGGTGAACAGCGCGAACTTCGCCGCCGCATGCCGACGCGCGGCCGGATCGCCGTAACGGTGGATGATCGCCCACATCGGCAGCAGGACGGCCTCGAAGGCGATGAAGAAGAGGACCAGGTTGTCCGACAGGAACACGAGCGTCGAGGCGGCTTGGACGGCGAGCAGGAGCGCGGTGAGGGTGGGAGCGGCCGCGCGGTCAGCGGCCCGGATCGCCGAGGAGGGAGCGCTGGCGCCCGCGCCGGCCGCAGCCGTATCGCCGGCGGTCCCGCCCGCCGTGGAGGAGTCGGCGGGAACGCCGCCGGCGAGGCTCACCGTTGAGGCAGGGCCTCGCGTCGCAGCGGCCGCGGGAGCACCCTGAAGCGCAGTGTCGGTATTCGCGGACCGAGCCACCGCGTCACCCGAGCTCGCGGGATCCTCGGGCACGCCGCCTGCGACGCGGCCCCCGCCGCGCTCCGCGCCCAAGGCGTTGTGGACGCAGCACAGGAGCCCGAGGAGCGCCGTGAGGAGCGCGAGCGGCCATGAGACGCCGTCGATCGCGAGCGAGAAGTCCAGGTACAGCGAAGGGGCCCAGGCGACGTCGATCTGATGCCACCAGCCGCCGGTGAGTCGCCCGCCCATGCTCGACCACATGCCGTCGCCGCGCCCGATGGGCAGCACGGCGATGGCGACGAACGCGA
The DNA here is from genome assembly GCF_019710475.1 of Glycomyces sp. TRM65418. Lineage (GTDB taxonomy): Bacteria > Actinomycetota > Actinomycetes > Mycobacteriales > Micromonosporaceae > Glycomyces. The sequence continues at coordinate 405,214 of NZ_JAJFAX010000002.1, forward strand.
GGGCCGCTGCGATCACGCCGATCCAATGCGCGAACGCCCGGTCCCGCCAAGCCCAGACCAGCACCGCCCCGATCAGGGGCAGTGCCACGGCGGCGAGCAACATCAGCTCCATCGGAGCCTCCCGCCGATCGACGACGATCGCCCATGAGATTCATCGGTCAGCCGGAGCCGGAGCCGGAGCCGGAGCCGGAGCCGGAGCCGGAGCCGTGCCCGCATCCCGCTTGCCGAGGGCCGCCTCGTCCGAAACGCGCGCGCCGGCCGTCGCGCTGCGATACCGGCCGCGGAGACCGCGGCAGCACCGGGATCACCGGCTCGCCTCTCGCTCCAGCCCGGGACCCCTCGGCCGTCGGTGACCGGCAGCCGAGGCGGGCGTTCGGCCATGTCGAGCGGCGCCCTTCCAACGGCCTCCGCTCGCCTCCGGCTCGCGACGCGCCCGCGAGCGGGGTGTTCGTCCTCCCCGCGCGGCGCCGTTGCAGCGGCAGCGCCGCGCCCGTATGCGCGACCGCTTCGATGCGCCTCCACACGGATCATCCGTTCCACACGCTCACCCCGATCGCCACGACCGCGATCAGCAGTGTCCCCGCCGCGCTCAACCGCAGGTATCGCACCAGACCGCCCCGGTGGCCCACCGCCGTGTCCCGTGCCGCCGCGAGCGTCGCGCGGGCCGAGCCCTCCACCGCCGTCCGGTCCACCAGCCGCTCGTCCAGCGCCCTGGCCGCCACACTGGCGGCCCTCGCCATCGAACGGGTCGCCTTGCCCGCCAAGCGCTCCGCGTACACGCCTTCGGCGAACAGCGGCCGGGCCCGGCCGAGGACGCTCGCCGGGTCGCGGTCGCCGGCCCGTCTGCCCGTGCGGTTCTTCGCGCGCGACCGGCCCCGCCACCACGAGTCCGCGATCACGGCGAAGCCGCCGAGCGTCACGAGCAGCAGCAGCGCCATCAGGTCGAGGTGCAGCGGCGGCACGTCGAACGGTCCGGTGTAGTACAAGGCCCCGACGCCGACCGTCGCGATCATCAGCGCCCACAACGCGATCGCTTCCGCGTTGGGGATCGCGCCGCGGCCCGCGGGCGAGTGGCCGCCGTCGTGCGCGCCCGGATGCCCCCGCCCGTCTCCTGCCTGGCCCGTCGCCGTGTGTTCGCTACGCGCCCCGGCCTCGGCCGCCGCGCTCGTCTTCGCCTCCCCGCGCCAGAACAGCAGCAGCCACAGCCTCGCCGCGTACGCCGCGGTCAGGATGCTCGCGCCGACTCCGGCCCAGAACACGACCACGCCCGCCGGGGTCCCGGCCTCGTAGGCCGCGCCCAGAACGGCCTCCTTGCTGTAGAACCCGTCCAGCGGCGGCAGGCCCGCCATCGCGGCGAGGCCGATCGTCATGGCCCAGAACGCCAGGGGCGAGTCCTTCGGCCGCAGCCGGGTCGCCCGCAGGGAGCCGTCCGTGCCCGCCAGCGCGATCACGACCCCCGCCGTCAGGAACAGCAGGCCCTTGAACGCCGCGTGGGAGACCAGGTGGAACAGCGCCGCGTCCGCGGCCGCGACGGCGACCGCCGCGAACATGAACCCGACCTGGCTCACCGTGGACCACGCCAGGACGCCCTTGAGATCGCGGGCCGCGAGCGCGCACAGGCCCGCGCCGACCATGGTCACCGCGGCCACGACGGCCACCACGAGCAGCAGCTCGGCCGGCCACACCGGCAGCAGCCGCGTCAGCACGTACGCCCCGGCCGCGACCATCGTGGCCGCGTGGATGAGCGCGCTCACCGGTGTCGGGCCGGCCATCGCCGGGGGCAGCCAGATCTGGAGCGGGAACTGCGCCGACTTCCCGATGCAGCCGAACAGGATCAGCAGCATCGCCGCGGTGGCGACGCCTTCGGCGACCTCGCCGCGGTTCAGCTCGCTCACCCGGAACGTCCCGGCCGACGCCCCGAGGACCATCACGCCGAGCACGAACGCGACGTCTCCGAACCGCGTCACCAGGAACGCCTTCGCCGCAGCCCCGGGAGCCTCCGGCAGTTTCGCGTAGTGGGCGATGAGCAGGTACGAGCACGCGCCCATGACCTCCCACCCGATGAGCATGAACACGAGGTCGTCGGCGGTCACGACGAGGAGCATCGCCGCGCAGAACAGGTTCACCTGCGCGGCGAACGGCGCATAGCGCGGGTCGTCGCGCAGGTACGCGGCCGAGTAGAGCTGCACGAGCAGCGTCACGAACGCGGTCGCGATCGCCACGGCCGCGGTGGTGGGGGAGAGGTCCATCGCGAGGTCGACCCGGATCGAGCCGAAGTCGGCGAGGGTCAGCGCGAACCGCGGGTTCACGATCGCGCACAGGACGGCGAGGCACAGCGCGACCGCAGGGGCGATGAGCGCGGCCCACCGCGCCGGGCCCCGGTGCCGGAAGAGCAGCCCGGCGAGCCCGGCCGCCGCGGGGAGGCCGACGAGCAGCAGCGCGAACGTCATCGGCCGCTCCGGGCGTCGGTCTCGGCGGGCGGTTCCTGCGGCAGGTCGTCGGTGTCGACGGTGGATCGCTCGCGCCACAGGTTGAGGATGAGCGCGAGCCCCACGCCGACCTCGGCCGCGGCGATGACCACGATGAACAGCGCGAAACTCTGCCCGGTGTAGGCGTTCCGGACCAGGTCGGTGGTGACGAACACGAGGTGCACGCCGCCGAGCATGAGCTCGGCGGCGGCGAGCTGGAGGACCGCATTGCGCCGCGTCAGGACCCCGTAGAGGCCGATCGCGAACAGGCCCACGGCGATCAGATACCCGATCAGCGGATGCACGGGTTCCTCCACGCGGGGAGTACATCGGTCGATCGGGGCCACATGGCCTCATCTTGGACTACCGGGAGGGCTGAAGTCCAGCGTCGAGACCGTGTTGATACCGGTCGATCCGATTCACCGCGGACCGGACGAGCGGTTGCGGCGCCGACGAAGTGGCGGCCCGCATGCCGGCCGTCGCTGTCGTCCGGTCGGATCCGGCGGCCGCAGACCGCGCCCGGCAGGCGACCGAACCGCTTCGCAGGGCACCGGAGGGGCGACCAGGAAACAGTGGCTCCGCTCCGAGCGCCACCGCCTCGCCCGCTTTTCCGCCTCGCCGCTTCCGAGCAGTGAGGATCCATCGCCGCTAAGGCCGGGGCCGCTTCAGCCGTCGGACTGCGCGAGGAGCCGTTTCAGCGCCGTGGGGGTATGGCCGTAATGCTGTTTCACCGTGCGCCCCAGATGGGCTTGATCGGCGAAACCGAGCTGCGCCGCCACCGCCGCCAATCCGGTCGCCCCCTCTTCGATCAGGTCGAGCGCTCGGCCGACCCGCACCCGGTTGCGGTAGTGCGTCAGTGAAACGCCGAGGCGGCGGCTGAAAGCCCGGCTGAGCCGATACGGCGACACGCCGAGCAGCGCCGCCAACGACAGCAGGTCCCCTGAAGCGGGATGCCCGGCGCCGATGGCCTCGCAGGCCGTCGCGACCAGTCGAAGCTCGCCGCTCTCGCGCTCCGGCGAGGGCATCGTTCCGCTCACCACCTGCCGCAGCGCGCCGCTCAGCAGGCCCAGCAGCTGCTCCGCCATCGCGAAATCGATGTCGAGGCCGCAGGCCAGCACGCGACGATGCGCCAGGTCCAGGCCGGCGTCCACGTATATCGCGCTCCGACCGAGCACCGCGTCATCCCCGGCCATCACCGTCCACAGCGCGGCGCCGACCTGAATCGAGGTGCAGCTGTCGCCGCCGCTGGGATGCGCGAACTCCTCGCCCTCGCCGGGCACGCCGACATATCCCATCGACGGGTCCACGTAGGCCGCCACCCCATTGGCGCGGCGACGGAACCGTCCCCGGCGCACCAGCACGATGCGGTAGTCCTCGCGCGCGGACTCCGCCGCCCAGCCGCGATGGTCGTCGCGGCAGGTCACCGCCGAGATGGTGAAATCGTCCCGTCGGGCCACCGTGGTCGAGGACAGCATGCGAGGCAGGCTACGGGCCGGGTACGACAAGACCGCAAGAATGTTCAAGACGCAGCCGCGGCCCGAAAGCAGAATCGGTGACGTCCCAGACCACCGACATCCAGGAGTGTCACGCCATGCCCGCGATCGCGGCCCTGTCCACCGTCATCATCGACTGCGCCGATCCCGCAGCCCTGGCCGAGTTCTACGGAAAGGTCACCGGCTGGCCGGTGACCTACCGCGACGACGATGCCGTTCACCTCAGCGACGGCTCGGTGAGCCTGGGCTTCCAACGCATCGACGGATACCAGGGCCCCGGCTGGCCCGATGCCGCCAAACACGCCCATCTCGACTTCGCGGTGACCGATGTCGACGACGCCGTCAAGGAACTGCTGTCGGCGGGAGCCACCTTGCCGGAATTCCAACCCGGCGAAGGCGAATGGACGGTGATGGCCGACCCGGAGGGCCACTTGTTCTGCATCGCCGCCGCTTAGCGAACCGGCGAGTTCGGCTCATTGCAGCAACGGACGCCGGTCGGGCGCCTGCTCCCGGCGTCCGAGAGCAGACGCACTTTCGCCGCCGTGTCAGGGGATCCGTTTCAGGTCCCGTGGCACGGCGGCGTGGTGGTGCGGCCCAGTGATGGATCAGGCGGCGTTGAGGGCCTCCGTGATCTTGCGGGTCATCTCGGCCATGGTGGGGCTGGGCTCGCCCTTGTGGGCGCGGTTGGCGGCCTCGATGGCCACGGTGATCGTGGAGCGGAAGTTCTCGGCCTCGGCCCCGTCCTGGGCCTTGAGCAGCGCCACCGACTCGGTGAGGGCGGGCAGCACCTGGTCGGCGAGCGCGGCGCTGGACTTGGCGTCGAGCTTGAAGTCCTTGGTCTTGGCGGCGAGCACATGCCCCACGGTCCCGGTGGCGGAAGCGAGGGCGAGCGTGCCGTCGGTCGCGACCTTGTGCGCCGAGCCGGCGATCCCGGCGTACGACATGAGCGTGACGGCCCCGTAGGCGGCGGTGCGGATGGTGGCCTGGTCCTGAGCGGTGAGGTTGACGGACATGGTGTGCTCCTTCGTGTTCGCGGTAGTGCGTTTCTCGCTGATGAAGCAACTATGTGGGCCCGTGCTGACACGGTCCTGTCATGACGCTGACGCCGTCCCTGACACCGTGTTCGGCCTGGGCTGACCTGCTCTGAACAGGGGCCTTCTTTTCTGTGCCGGCGAGGTGCGGAAGCGCCCGCCGTTCTGAGGACGACGGCATCAGGGTGAGCGCGGAGTCGCCGAAGGCGTACGGCTGGCGGGTCCGGTGATGGGTGGGGTTCAGGCGGGCGGCGACAGCGAGATAGGGGATTTGGGGCGAGGGCTTTCGGCTTGCCGGGCTGTGGAGGGCCACTGTTCAGGCGGGCAGTGACAACGGGGTGAGTGGTCGGGCGGCGAGCGGTTCGGCTTGCCGGATCGTGGAGGGCCACCGTTGGAGCGGGCAGCGATCACAAGGGGGATTTCGGGGGCGGGCTCTCGGCTTGCCGGGTCGTAGTGGGCCACTGTTCAGGCGGGCGGCAACAATGAGGTGGGCGCTTCCCGGGGCGGGCTCTCGGCTTGCCGGGTCGTAGTGGGCCACTGTTCAGGCGGGCGGCAACAATGAGGTGGGCGCTTCCCGGGGCGGGCTCTCGGCTCGCCGGGTCGTAGTGGGTCGCGGTTCGAGCAGGCGGCGACAACGGGGTGAGTGGTGGAGCGGCCGGGGCGGTTCGGCTTTCGGGTTCGGTGATGGCCGTTGCTCGGGCGGGCGGCGACAACGAGGTCTGTGGTTGCCTCGGTGGCGCTTCGGCCGGCGGGTTCCCACTGGATTCGGTTGCCGGGCATGGGGAAGTGCCCGGACCCGTGCAGGGTCTCGGGCTGGGAGGCATGGGTGGCCATCGAGTGGGCCTGGTAATGCGCTTCCCTTCCCCGCCCTGGCCGCCGCCAGGACGGGCGTCCTAAGAAGGGCGGTGCTCCGTGATCGGGCGCAGCCATTGCGGCCTTCGCCCGTTCGGGTTCGGACTCGGCCTTCGGTTCAGGCTTGGCGAACTTCTCTCGGCATTTAGCTTTGGCCTGCTTGATGGCGGCCATGCACCGGGTCTGCTCCAGGTGTGCAGCCCGTTCGTTGAGCAGGTCTCGGGTCTTGGGCCCTCGCTCCTGAGGGAACAGGCCGGTCGGGAAGACATTCGCAATGTCGGTCTTGAAGTCGGCATCCAGGTCCGCGTCGGTGCGCCAGTCGGAGCACCCGCACCCGGTCTCGGCCATGTCGGCGGGGGTGGCCTCGTGGTCTTCGTGGTGGGTGATGATCGCCTGGCCGGGGCCGGTCTTCTCCACGCTCCATCCGGTGGTGTGGATGCGGCCGTGGTGGAACCGGCACAGCAGGATCAGGTTCTCGGCGACCGTCTTCCCGCCATCGGCCCAGTGCCGGAGGTGGTGGGCTTCGGTCCAGGCCACGGGCCGGTCGCAGCCGTGCCAAGCGCAACCCTCAGGCTGTTCGAGTTCGAGTTTCCTACGGAGGGCCGTGTTGGGCAGCCGCATTGCCCGGCCCAGTTCGATGGCTTCGCCGGTGGCGTAGTTGAAGACGCTCGGGATGATCCCGGCCTCACAGGCGAGGAGGCGGGCTTTGGCCACTGAGATCGGTTTGCCTTCCAGGAGGGGCAGGCGGCCGGTGTCCTTGCCTTGCAACGTCTCGATGTCGACGGTGAGGTCGAGGGTGGCGGTGTGGCCGTGGCGTTTCACTGCTTCGGGGGAGGTGCCGTAGCCGGCGAGGAGTTGGTGGAGGGCTTCGGCGTGCCGGTTGGGGGCGGCCGGGAGGGTGCCGTCGGTGTCGGTCTCCTCCTGCCTCGGGGGCGGGCAGGCGGTCTTGAGGTACTTGTCCAGCAGGCGGCCGGTGGCCTCGGAGAGTTCCCCTGAGAGGGCCCACATGCCGTTGCCCTGCGGGGTGACCTCCAGCCATTGCAGGGATTCTTCACCGAGGCCGTCAAGGACTTCCGCTTCGTCGGCGAGGTTCGCCTCCAGCTCCCACAGGTGCCGCTGGAGTTCCTTGAACGTGGCCTGGGCGCAGTACTGGGCGATCAAGGCTTCGGGCGTGCCGCATTCGACGGCGGCGTCGAAGGGGGAGGCGACCGGGGCTCTGAAGGGAACCCTGGCGAACAGGCGCATGGCCGGGGTCTTGTCCAGTTGGCGGACGGCGTAGGCGACCTGGTCGATCCGGGCCTTCCCAGTCGCTGCCGCCTGAGCCAGGAGGGTGAACTTCCCGGACAGCCGGGCGATGGCGGCGATGTCGGCGGTGACTGCGGTGTGGAAGTCGAACTTGGAGACCAGCCAGTCCCGCAGTGCGGAGAAGCCCTCCACATCGCGGTGGAGGTTGCCTTCCTTCGCTTCGATGACTGCGGACAGGACGGCGGCGTGCTGGGCGTTGATCAGTGCGGCGGCGTCGTCAAGGGCGGATCGGATGGCTTGCGCCTGGGAGTGCTTGTCAGTCCCGGTGAGTGCTGCGGTGGCCATGGGATCACCTCCCTTGATACTCGAATATGCTGCTGATTTTCGCTCGTTTGTGCTGTAATTCAATGGTGACATATGGTGGTGGTGCTGTCATCGCTCGAACGGGTGAAGATTACATTGAGGAGTGTCAATATTGCTTCTTAAGGCGCTGCGCACCAATGGAATCGGGAGAATATGCGGGCCGGACTGGGACCTGAGGCCGCCATGGGTCCGGGATGGAAGTGGACCTCTGCGTCGCCGCCTCAGGGCCTTGACCCGATCGGCGCAGGCGGCCGAAAACGAGCCCTCCGCCCAAGCGACCTCGTCATCGCCGCCGAAGGCCCGCGCCTCGACGGCGCGGGCAGCCGCAGCCCCGCGACAACCGAACACCGCCTCGTTGTCGCCGCCTCGCGACCTTCACTCGATCGATCCGGGCAGCCGAAATCGGGCCGTCCGCTCAATGGACTCCGTTGCAATGGCTCACGCCCCACGACCCAGACGGCCGCGACCCCGGGTCAGCGCAACAGGAGATCTGCCAGCGCGAACCCGAACAACGCCACCGCCACGAACCCGTTCGCGGTGAAGAAGGCCCTGTTCACCTTCGACAGGTCGTTCGGCTTCACGACCGCGTGCTCGTACGCCAGCGCCACCGCCACGACCGCCAGGCCGACCCAGTAGAGCCAGCCGTAGCCGGTCAGCACGCCGAACCAGGCGAAGGCCAGCCACGCCACCGCGTGCGTCACCGTCGAGGCGTGCAGCGCGGCCTTCACCCCCCAGCGCGCCGGGGTGGAGTGGACGCCGATCTGGCGGTCGACCTCGATGTCCTGGCACGCGTAGATGAGGTCGAACCCGCCGATCCACAGGCCGACCGCCAGGCCGAGCACGATCGCCGGGCCCGAGCCGTCGAAGCTGCTGGTCACGGCGATCCAGGCACCCACCGGCGCGACCATCTGGGCCAGGCCGAGGATCGCGTGCGGGTAGTTCGTGAAGCGCTTCGCGTACGGGTAGACGATGAGCGGCGCGACGGCCAGGGGGCTCAGGGCCAGGCACAGCCAGTTGAGGAGGCCTGCCGAGACCAGCAGGGCCGCGAGGCTCACCGCGCAGCCGATGTAGGCGGTCTTCAGGCTGACCTTGCCGGTCACCAGTTCGCGCTCGGCGGTGCGGGGGTTGAGGGCGTCGATCTTGCGGTCGATGATCCGGTTGGCGGCCATCGCGAGGGTGCGGGCGCTGACCATCGCCACGGTCACCAGGACGAGGACCCGCCAGCTGAAGGCGTCCTCCAGGACCATCACGGTGAGGGTGGAGAGGTACGCGAAGGGCAGGGCGAACACGGAGTGCTCGAAGGCCACCAGTTTCAGGAAGTCCTTGACGTGGTTGGGCTTCGGAGCGTCAATCAGCACGGCGTTCACTCCAGTTCGGGGCGGGTGAGCGCATCGGGGGGACGGGCTCAGTCAATTCCGTATTCTTTCCAGCGGTGGTCCACGGTGGCCTTGATCGAGGAGCTCATGCGCATCGCCTCGGGCCAGCCGCGGGTGTAGCCCTCCTCGGGCCATTTGGTGGTCGCGTCGATCCCGGCCTTGCCGCCCCAGAACTGGTGGTAGGAGGCGTGGTCGAGGTGGTCGACGGGGCCTTCGGTGAGCAGGAGGTCCCGCGAGTAGTCGACGTTGCCCAGCGCCCGCCAGGCGACTTCGCGGTAGTCGTGGACGTCGCAGTCGGCGTCCACGACGACGATGAGCTTCGTCAGGCTCATCATCTGGAGCCCCCAGATGGCGCTCATGACCTTCTGCGCCTGCTTGGGGTACTTCTTGTCGATCGAGACGATGACGCAGTTGTGGAAGACGCCGGCGGCGGGCATGTCGTAGTCGACGATCTCGGGGATCATGATCTTGACGAGCGGCAGGAAGATCCGCTCGGTGGCCTTGCCGAGGCCGTGGTCCTCCTGGGGCGGGGCCGAGGTGATGATGGTGTGATAGATCGGCTGCTGGCGCATGGTCATCGCCTCGACGTGCATGACCGGGAACGGCTCGACGGGCGTGTAGAAGCCGGTGTGGTCGCCGAAGGGCCCTTCGGGGAGGCGTTCGCCGGGTTCGGCCCAGCCTTCGAGGACGATCTGCGAGTTGGCCGGGACCTGGAGCGGGACGGTCAGGCAGTCGACCATCTCGACGCGTTCGCCGCGCAGGAACCCCGCGAAGAGGTATTCGTCGATGTCGGGCGGGAGCGGGGCGGTCGCGGCGTAGGCCATGACGGGGTCGGGTCCGATGGCGATGGCGACGGGGAGGCGCTCGCCGCGCCGTTCGGCCTCGGCGTAGTGCGAGGTCGAGTTCTTGTGGATCTGCCAGTGGAGCCCGAGGGTGCGCTCGTCGTGCTGCTGGAGGCGGTAGAGGCCGACGTTGCGCTTGCCGGTCTCGGGGTGCTTGGTATGAGTGAGCCCGAAGTTGTGGAAGACGCCGCCGTCGCCGGGCCACACCTGGAGGCCGGGGAGGATGTTGAGGTCGACGTCCTCGCCCTTGAAGACCACTTCCTGGCACGGGGCCTTGCGGATCTTCTTGGGCGGGACGGATTTGAGCTGGAGGAGCTTGCCCAGGCCGTCGCGGATGCCGGCCCAGCCGATGGGGAGTTCGGGTTTGGCGAGTTCGCCGATGCGCTTGCCGATCTCGTCGAGGTCGTCGACGCCGAGGGCCTTGGCCATGCGGTCGGTGGTCCCGAAGAGGTTGATCGCGAGGGGGATGGCGCTGCCGGCCGGGTGCTCGAACAGCAGGGCGGGACCGTCCGCGCGGACGACGCGCTGGGTGATCTCGGAGATCTCCAGGTGCGGGTCGGCCTCGGCCGTGATCCGCTTGAGGTCGCCGTCGGCTTCGAGGGCGGCCAGGAACGACTGCAGGTCGTCGTACGGGAACTTGGGTGCCACGAAGCCATTCAACCACCCTGGGCGCCGCGGGGGCGGCGCACCCGATGCGGAGTGAACACGGTCTTCCGCGGTCCGTTCACGGGGGAGGCGGCTGTCGGGCCCCGGCGTTACGATTCGAGTGTGACATGCATTACGATACGGTACCGTATCGTATCGGAACGGCGTAGCGTCATTCGCGACACCACAACACGCGAGGAGCCCCGGCGCCGCCGCGTTCGCACATCCGGCGCGCCCCGGGCCCGTGTCACGAACCCCGCCCGCCGCGCGTCCTCATTGCAGCAGATCCCGCCGCGGTCGGCTCCGCGGCGAACCGACACCACCGCGCCCGTGCGCCCGCACGCCCCGCGCGATCGCAGAGAAACGGAAACCCTGTGAGCGAAACCCGTTCCGTCCCAGACCCGGAGGCGGCCTCCGAGGACGCAGGTCACCCCCGCCGGTGGGCGATCCTCGGCGTCCTCGTCGTCAGCCTCATCGTCGTCGTCCTCGACAACACCGTCCTCAACGTCGCCATGAAGACCCTGGCCGCGCCCGACCCCGTCGGCGTCGGCGCCAGCCAGAGCGACCTCGCCTGGATGATCAACTCCTACACCCTCGTCTTCGCCGGCCTGCTCTTCGCGGCGGGCGTCATCGGCGACCGCGTCGGCCGCAAGCGCATGCTCCTCATCGGCCTCGTCGTCTTCGGCATCGCCTCGCTGCTGTCGGCCTACTCCAGCACGCCCGACCAGCTCATCTGGTACCGCGCCCTCATGGGCGCCGGCGCGGCCATCATGATGCCGTCCACACTCTCGCTCCTGCGCAACGTCTTCTCCGCCAAGGAGTTCCCCAAGGCCCTGGGCATCTGGACCGGCGCGGTCGGCATCGGCGGCGCCATCGGCCCGATCGTCGGCGGCGCGCTCCTCGAGCGCTTCTGGTGGGGCTCGGTCTTCCTCATCAACGTCCCGATCGTCGTCTTCGGCATCGTCGCGATCGTGATCCTCGCCCCCGAGTCCCAGGGCGGCAAGCCGCGGCCCGACTTCGTCGGCATGGCCCTGTCCATGCTCGGCCTGGTCAGCCTCACCTACGGCATCATCGAAGCCGGCGACGCCGGCTCCTGGACCGGCGTCGGAGTCTGGGGCACCATCGCCTTCGGCGTCCTCGTCCTCACCGGCTTCGTCCTGTGGGAGCGGCGCATCTCCTACGCCTCGCTCGACATGAAGCTGTTCAAGAACGTCCGCTTCTCGGCCTCGTCGGCGATCATCACGCTCACCTTCTTCGGGATGATGGGCCTGATGTTCTTCATGACCTTCTACCTCCAGCTGCTCAAGGGCTACTCGCCGCTGGAGACGGGTCTGCTCTTCCTGCCGTTCGGCGCGTCCATGCTCATCTTCGCGCCCCTGTCGAACGGCATGGTCCAGCGCTTCGGCGCCAAGACCGTCGGCATCGTCGCGATGCTCCTGGTGATCACCAACTTCGCCGTCACCGGCACCGTCTTCGACGCCGACACCCCCGTCTGGGTCGTCATCGTGCTGTTCTTCATCACCGGCGCCGGCATGGCCAACCTCATGCCGCCCGCGATGAACACGCTCATGTCCTCCGTGCCCCGCGAACAGGCCGGCGTCGGGTCCGCGCTGGCCAACACCCTGCGCCAGACCGGCGGCGCCCTCGGCGTGGCCGTGCTCGGCACCGTCATGGCCCAGTCCTACCGCGGCGAGATCTCCGACACCGCCCCGCAGCTGCCCGAAACGGCCCGCGAGTCCTACGCGGCCACCTACGGCGCCCTCGAATCCGGCGCGGTCCCGCCGGAGGCGGCCGGATCGGTGCTGCAGGCGGCGAACGACTCGTTCGTCAACGCCCTCCACGTCACCGCCCTCTCCGCGGTCGGCGTGGGCGTGCTCGGTCTGATCATCATCGCCGCGTTCTTCCCGGGCCGGCAGGCCCGCGAGCCCGAGGCCCCGCAGGCGCGGCAGTCCTCCGAACCGGCCTACGTCGAGGCCTGAGAGACAATCGACCCATGCCACCCGAACTCAGCGAAGCACTGACCGCGCACGACGACGCCGCGGCGTCGGCCCCCGCCAAGGGCCGGCCCCGCAGCGAGGCGGTCAGCCAGTCGATCCTCGAAGCCGCCTTGGATCTCATCGCTGAGCACGGGAACATCGGCGACGTGAGCGTCGAGGGGATCGCGGAGCGGTCCGGGGTCTCCAAGGCCTCGATCTACCGGCGCTGGTCCTCCAAGGAGGAGCTCATCGCCGCGGCCATCGACAGCGTGAAGGCCCCGCTCCCGACGACGATGCCGCGCATCTCGCTGCGCGACGACCTCGTCTACATCGGCAACGCCATGCGCCGGAACCTGGGCCCCCGGGACCAGAAGGTCGTCAAGTGCGTGATGCTCGAGATCAAGGAACCCGACTTCCAGCGCCAGCACGACCGCCTCGTGAAGCAGCGGCGCCAGTTCGTGAAGGACACCTTCGCGTACTGGGTCGAGCACGGCGAGATGGACCCGGGGCTCGACCTCGACCTGGCGGTGGCGATGTTCGTCAGCCCGCTGCTGACGATCTTCGTGTACGGGCACTACGCGGAGATCCGTGCGGACGACACCGTCGAACGCCTCGTCGACAGCCTGATCCGCGGACTCGGCACGGCGCTCGCCGAATGAGCGCACGACGCGGCCCGGACGATCATCGATCGTCCGGGCCGCGCCCTTGTCCATGAACGGTTACGACCGGGCCCCGCCGTCCCGCGGGGCCCGGTCACCGGAAGGAACCGAGGATCTGGTCTGGAAGGGCCCGGCTCACCGCCTCCCCGGCGAACCGGGCCCCGAACTCGCCCCTAGTTGATGGGCGGGTAGGCGTTCTGCAGCAGCTCCTGGAACTGCTCCGAGGACCAGTGGCCGGAGATCGGCATGTTGTCGCGAGCACCCGAGGGGTTGTTGCCGTTGCGGATGTTGCCCTGGTAGTCCGGGTCGCACATCTCGTCGAAGCCCTTGCCCTCGTCGTTGGGGATGTACTCCGAGGAGCCGTCCGACTCACCCGGGGGCTTGATCCACACGTAGGCGTCGATCCAGGGCTCGGGGTTGGCCTGCGGCCGCTCGCCGAGACCGGCACCGGCCTGGTTGCACCAGTTGCCCTTCTGGTAGCGCTGGTCGATCCGCGACTCGTCCACGAAGGTGGACGGGTCGGACGAGCTCGAGGGACCGGTGGGCCGGTCGGCGCCGCCCCAGCCGTTGCGGCTGGTGTCGATCAGCATGCCGATGTCCTCGTTGTACCCGTTGTCGATCAGCGCCTCGCGGAAGGCCTCCGTGAAGTCCTTCTCGCCGTTGAAGTCGTTCCAGTCGACCCACTTGACGTCCGGGTTCTGGTTGATCGCCTGGCCGCCGACGACCTGGTCGACCTCCCAGTAGGGCTCTTCCAGCGCCGAGTAGTTGGCGGTGTTGGAGATGAAGCCGTGGACGTCGTCCGCGGTCATGCCGTTCTCGCCGATGAGGGAGCCGAACAGCTCAGCCGAGGCGTTGAAGTTGTCGTACTGCGGGTTCACGTCCCCCCAACCGATCCAGCCGTGGTGGCCGGCGTCGATGTAGTTGTACGTGTTCGGCAGCGCGCCCAGCTCGGCGACCGCGTACGAGACGCCGTCGACGTAGTTGCCGTTGGCCTTCATCGTGTCGCAGTTGGCGGTCGCGGTCTCGCGGGGCGAGACGTTGGTCACCAGGTTCGGCAGCGAGTCGATCTCGATGACGTTGACGATCTTCAGGTCCGCGTACTTGGACTGGCCCTGGATCTCGACGATCGGGTCGATGTAGTCGTTCTTGTACTTGTCGATCTCGCCCGCGGCCAGCTCGCCGTTGGAGGCGAGCGCGGCGCAGTCGCGGCCGGGCAGGTTGTAGATGACGATCTGGATGACGTCGGCGCCCTGCTCGACGGCCTCGTCGAGGTGGTCCTCCAGGCCCATCGAGCCCGTGGTCGGCGAGTCGTTGCCGTAGATCGCGCTGGTGCGGTCGAGCCACACGCCGGTGGGCTCATCGGCGACCGCGTCGCCCCCCGGCTCCGCCGCGGCCCTGGCGGACCACTGCGGGTTCACGTAGACCTGTGCGCCCGTGTAGGGGTTGTCGACCTTGTCCCCGGGCGGGTCCGTCGGGTCGTCGGTCGGGTCATCGGTCGGGTCGTCCGACGTGGGCGGATCGCTCGGTCCGTTGCAGACGTCGCCGTTCACGGTGAACTGGGTCGGCGCCGTGGCGGAGCCGTTGCCGATGAACCCGAAGACCTCGCGGCTCTGGCCGGAGGCGATCGACGCGTTCCAGCCGACGTCCTTGCCGGTGAAGGCGGTGCCGCTCTGGCTCCACCCCACGTTCCACGCGCTGGAGACGGTGGTGCCGGCCGGGAAGTTCCACTTGACCTCCCATCCGTTGATGGCTTCGTCGGCGGTGATGACGACGTTGGCCTGGAAGCCGCCGCCCCAGGTGCTGACGATGTTGTAGTCGACTTCGCAACCCTCTTCGGCGAGTGCCTGGTTCGCCGAAGCGAAGGTCAGCCCACCTGCAGCCAGCGCGCCAACGGCGACACTGGTGAGGGCGAGCCTCCTTCTCCTTCGATTTACTTGCATGTGTCGATGTCCTTCGGGTCGAGTTCGCCGCACGAGGCGGCCCGGAACGGGTGGCCATCAAGGGAAGCGCTCCCAAGAGGTGCATTGATAATCTCCGATATATTGACGGACTGTCAAGAGGCTCGCCAGGATATTTCGCGCATCCTGCCGCGTTGGCTAGCGGTTTCGAAGGATCCTGGCCGGTCGGCAAGCGCTTGAATCAGTGAAAACGCTCCCGCGGCCTCCTCGAACGCGCTTGGAAAAATTTCTGGTCAGCGTGGCGGGGGCCGCGCGGATCGCGCGGCCCCCTGGAGTGAGCGACGTGCCGGTTCGCCCGAGGCCCGGTTCTCACGGCCGGGCCGCCTACGGCGGCGACGGCCGGAGCCGAACCCCTCGGCCGGTCAGTTCACCGGCGGGTAGGCGTTCGCCAGCGGCTCCTGGCGGTGCTGCCGGGTTCCAGGAGCGTTCCTGCCCGTCAGTTCACCGGCGGGTAGGCGTTCTGCAGCAGCTCCTGGAACTGCTCCGAGGACCAGTGGCCGGAGATCGGCATGTCCCCGCGAGCGCCGGAAGGGTTGTTGCCGTTGCGGATGTTGCCCTGGTAGTCCGGGTCGCACATCTCGTCGAAGCCCTTGCCTTCGGGGTTGGGGATGTACTCCGAGGAGCCGTCCGACTCGCCCGGGGGCTTGATCCACACGTAGGCGTCGATGCCGGACTCCGGAGCGGCCTGCGGCCGCTCGCCGAGGCCCGCGCCGGCCTGGTTGCACCAGTTGCCCTTCTGGTAGCGGCGGTCGATCCGCGACTCGTCGACGAACGTCGCCGGGTCGGACGAGCTCGAGGGACCGGTGGGCCGGTCGGCGCCGCCCCAGCCGTTGCGGCTGGTGTCGATCAGCATCCCGATGTTCGAGTTGAACCCGTTGGACACGAGCTCTTCGCGGAACGCCTGGGCGAAGTCGAGTTCGCCGTTGAAGTCGTTCCAGTCGACCCACTTGACGTCAGGGTTCTGGTTGATCGGCTGGCCGCCGACGACCTGGTCCACCTCCCAGTAGGGCTCCTCCAGCACCGAGTAGTTCGCGGTGTTGGTGATGAAGCCGTGCACGTCGCTCGCCGTGGCGCCGTTCATGCCGATGAGGGAGCCGAACAGCTCGGCCGAGGCGTGGAAGTTGTCGTACTGGGGATTGGTGTCGCCCCAGCCGATCCAGCCGTGGTGGCCGGCGTCGATGTAGTTGTAGGTGTTCGGCAGCGCGCCCAGCTCGGCGAGGGCGTAGGAGATGCCGTCCTGGTAGTTGCCGTTGGCCTTCATGGTGTTGCAGTTGTCGGTCGCGGTCTCGCGGGGAGCGACGTTGGTGATGAGGTTCGGGAGCGAGTCGATCTCGATGACGTTGACGATCCGGAGGCCGGCGTAAGCCGGGTCGTCCATGATGTCCACGATCGGGTCGATGTACTCGCCCTTGTACCGGTCGATGGCGTCCGCCGGGAGCTCGCCGTTGGAGGCGAGCGCGGCGCAGTCGCGGCCGGGCAGGTTGTAGATGACGATCTGGATGACGTCCGCCCCCTGCGAGACGGCCTCGTCCAGGTGGTCCTTCAGGCCCATCGAACCGGTGGTGGGGGAGTCGTTGCCTTCGATGGCGCCGATCCGGTCGAGCCACACGCCGGTGGGCTGGTCGGCGATGGCCTCGCCGCCCGGCTCGGCCGCGGCCTTCTCGGACCAGACGGGGTTGACGTAGACCTGCGCGCCCGCATACGGGTTGTCGACCTTCGCCTGCGCGATCTCGGCCGGGTCCTGGGAGGGGTGCTCCTCGGCGCCGGCGGCGTTGACCGCGACGGCGCTGACCGTCGTCGCGGCGAGGGCCGCGGCGGCGAGCAGCCCCACGCGGCGGTGCTTCCTTCGACTGAGTGACATGTGCATTCGTGCCCTTCTCGATGCGTCCCGTCGGGCTGACGGACTCGGGGCGCCTCCGCGGGTACCGGGTGGTCACGGAAGCGCTCCCAATCTATAGATCGAAGTTTGCCGATGTCTCACTGTGATGTCAACAGTCTCGCGACCGGAAAATGCGGAAAATTCCCATTGGCGGCATGTATGGCGACTCACGGTATTGATCCGGCTTCAGAAAGTGAACAATTGCCCTAAAAAGGTGCAAACAATCTCCACTTTAGAAAATCATCGGACGCGGGCAGCGAGAACGCCCGTGCCCCCGCCCGAACTTCGGGCGGGGGCACGGGCGTCGGTCGAACCGCCCGGCGGCGCCTGTTCAAGGGCTGAGGCCCCGAACACGCGAAAAGCCGGTACCGGGCGCGTCCTGCCTCGGCTCTGGCCGTGGGGCGCTGCGCGGGACCGGCTTGTGCCGGACGGTCTTTCGGTTGCGGGCTTCACCTGAGGAGGCCCGATCGCGGATCGCTTCGCGGTCGCCGAGGCGACGGCTCGGTCTACGGCTGGGCGTTCCCGGTCTCGAATGTGGTCTGCGCGCCGGCGTCGCCCTCGAGCAGTGCCCTGACCTCGGATTCGCGGAACCGGCGATGGCCGCCGGGCGTGCGAATGCTGCCGATCCTGCCGGCCGCGGCCCAGCGTGTGACAGTCTTCGGATCGACGCGGAACAGCGAGGCGACTTCGCCGGGTGTCAGTAGGCGGTCCTCGGTCTCCATGATTTCTTCCTCCCCGTGATGAAGACTCACTTCGTGCGTTAAACCCATTACACCACTATTCAGTCAAACCTGCCATGAGTTCTTGGACATACTTTCGGCTGGTAGGTATTGCCTGAAAGTACCACGCGTATGGCAACGCCGCTCTGAGCTGAATCTGACGCTCTAGGAGTTCCCGGGTATGAGGTAGGCACAGGGCGCAAGTGGCAACTCTGGTTATCCTCGACGAGTGGACGAGATCGACCAGACCATCGTGAACCTCTTGCGCACCGACGGACGTACTTCGTACGCCGAGTTGGCGCGGCGGGTCGGTCTCACCGCGCCCTCCGTGCAGGACCGCGTGACCAAACTCGAGAAGAACGGCGTCATCACCGGTTACAAGGCCGTGATCGACACCGAGGCCATCGGCCTCGGCATCACCGCGCTCATCGGCATCATCCCCGACAACTCCGCCGACCACACCGACATCTGCGAACGGCTCCGCGCCATCCCGCAGATCGAATCGTGCTACTTCCTCGCGGGCCTCGAGTGCTACCAGCTCAAGGTCCGAGTGCCGAAGATGGGCGACCTCGAGCGGCTCATCCACCGCCTCGGGGCGATTCCCGGGGTGGCCCAGACCCGAACGACGATCACGCTGTCGACCAAATGGGAGGACCGGCCCCAGCCCGTCCCCTATCAGACGGACTGACGGCCCGCGCGCCGCCGAGGAGGACACCGACCATGGAGTCGATCGACCGCACCCGCGACCGGCTCTGGGTGAACTGGGCCATCACCACTGTGGAGGCCGACGCGAACCGCTCGGCCGACACCCACCTGCTGCCGTTCCCGCTCCCGCCCGCCTGGGGCGTGGACCTCTACCTCAAGGACGAGTCCACGCACCCCACCGGCTCGCTCAAGCACCGCCTCGCCCGCTCGCTGTTCCTCTACGCGATCTGCAACGGCTGGATCGACGAGGGCACGCCCGTCATCGAGGCCTCCAGCGGCTCGACCGCCGTGAGCGAGGCGTACTTCGCGCGGATGCTCGGGCTGCCGTTCACCGCCGTCATGCCCGAGTCGACCAGCCGCGAGAAGATCGCGCTCATCGAGTCCTACGGCGGCAAGGCCCACCTGGTGCGGGACGCGGGCGAGGTCTGCCCGACCGCCGAGCGCCTCGCCGCCGAGACCGGCGGGCACTTCATGGACCAGTTCACGTACGCCGAGCGGGCCACCGACTGGCGGGGGAACAACAACATCGCCGAGAGCGTGTTCGAGCAGATGCGGCTCGAACGGCACCCCGTGCCGGCCTGGATCGTGGTCGGCGCGGGTACCGGCGGCACCTCGGCGACCATCGGCCGGTACGTGCGGTTCCGCAAGCACGCCACGCGGCTGTGCGTGGTCGACCCCGAGCATTCGGCGTTCTTCACCGGATGGCGCGACCGCGACGGCGGCGCGACCGCCGATCGCGGTTCGCTCATCGAGGGCATCGGCCGGCTGCGCGTCGAGCCCTCCTTCATTCCCGACCTGGTGGACCGGATGGTGAAAGTGGACGACGCCGAGTCCGTGTACTGCCTGCGCTGGGCCTCCGAGCGGCTGGGGCGCCGCCTGGGCGGGTCGACGGGCACGAACCTCGTCGCGGCGCTGGGGATCATCGCCGAGATGCGCGACCGCGGCGAGGGCGGCAGCATCGTGACGCTGCTGTGCGACTCGGGGCAGCGCTACGGCGGCACCTACTTCGACGACGACTGGGTGGCCGCCCAGGGCCTCGACCTGGAGGCGGCGGCCGAACGCCTCGCGCCGCTCCTGCCGGCCTGAGTCCGCTCGGCGCGGCCGCGGCGCCGCTCCTGCCGATCGGCGGCGATCACCGACACCCGTCTCCGGCTCCTGAGCCCGACCCGCGCGCCTGCAGCGGCGGTGCCGCCGGGTCGGGGCCACACGATCGGGTGACAGCGGGGCCGCGGGGCCGTCAACTCCTCGGCCCAACCGATGACCGGCTGGGGCCAGAAGCTCGGCGGCCACTTCGACGCGAACACGAGCGTGGCCAACCACGCGATCGGCGGGCGCTCCTCGCGCTCCTTCGTCGAGCGGGGCCGCCTCGACGCGATCCCGGACGCCATCCGACCGGACGACTACCTGTGCGTCCGGTTCGGACACAACGACGCGAGCACCGGCGACCCCGAGCGCTACACCTCGCCCGAGGACTGCAAGCGGTGCCCGCGGGACCGCCACATGAAGGGGGCGACCGACCGCGGGGCGATCCCGGTGCTGCTCATCCCCGTCAACCGCCTGGACCACCACTCGTCCACCGGGCGGTTCAACGAGTCCTTCGCGACCTATGCGGCCAAGGTGCGCGAACTCGTCCGGGAGACCGGCGTGGCCCTGATCGACCTCGGCGCGCGTTCGCGGCCCTACCTCGACGGCATCGGGCCGGAGGCCGCGAAGGGCGTCTGCATGCACCTCGCCGCGGGGCAGTACCCGACCTGCCCGAACGGCCTGGCCGACTCCACGCATTTCCAGGAGTACGGCGCGGACCAGACGGCCCGCCTGGTCGCCGAGGGCGCCAAGGCCCTCGCGCTGCCGATCGCCGACCACGTCCGATGGCGCCGAACCGGGCGGCGGCTTCGCATCCGCGCCGGCGGCAGGCCCCGCCGAGGGGATCCGCCGCCCGAAGACATCGACATGTATTGACTTTTCAAGATCTCCTCGGTACGGTCCCCTAGGTAGAAACCGCTTGCCCGGCAATCGTCCCCGGAATTGAAACGATTCATATCCGTATGTCGGGCAAGTGCCCTCCTCTCACTACGGAAGTGACCATGAGGCCCATGACTCCTCCACCTCGAACTCCTCGATGGCGGCGCGCCCTCGCGGTCGCCGCCGCCGGGGCCACCGCGCTCGCGGGCGTGCTCACCGCGGGCGCCCCCGCCCAGGCCCAGGACGACGGCATCACCGTCTACCTCGCCTCCGACTCCACCGTCCAGACCTACGACCCCTACTGGGAGCCGCAGGCCGGATGGGGCCAGGTGATCGACCGCTACTTCGACGAGAACGTCACCGTCGCGAACCACGCGATCGGCGGGCGCTCCTCGCGCTCCTTCGTCGAACAGGGCCGCCTCGACGCGATCCTGAACGAGATCCAGCCGGGCGACTACCTGTTCGTCCAGTTCGGGCACAACGACGCCACCGCCTCGGTCCCCGAGCGGTACACCCCGCCCGACGACTACAAGACGTACCTGCGGGACCACTACATCGCGGGCGCGGTCGAGAAGGGCGCGATCCCCGTCCTCGTCACGCCGGTCTCCCGCCGCAGCTTCAACGCCGAGACCGGCGAGTTCAACACCTCCTTCCCCGAGTACGTCCAGAAGGTCTACGAGCTCCACGAGGAGACCGGTGTCGCGATGGTCGACCTCTCGGCCTCCTCGCGCGCTTACCTGAACGAGATCGGCCCCGAAGAGGCCAAGTCGGTGTTCCTGCACGTCCCGGCCGGGGTCTACCCGAACCGGCCGAACGGCACCACCGACGACACGCACTTCCAGGAGTACGGCGCCATCCAGATGGCCCGCCTGGTCGCCGAGGAGACCGCCACGCTCGACCTCCCGCTCGCCGAGCACGTGGTCGACGTCGCACCGCCGGCCGACGTGCCCGCCGCGCCGACCGGCCTCACCGCCGCCACCGTCGCGAACGCGAGCGTCACCCTCAACTGGACCGCCGGTGAGGACGCGGACATCTATCGCGTCTACGTCCGTGAACCCGGCGGCGACTGGCGCCTCGGCACCACCGCCACCGTCGGCGTCGGCCGCGTCTCGGGCCTCGCCGAGGACACGGCCTACGAGTTCGCCGTCGCCGGCGTCAACGCCAAGGGCGAGTCCGCCAAGTCGGCGACCCTGACGGTGACCACCGCGACCGCGGGCTTCAAGTTCGACTTCGGCCCGGCGTCGCAGACCGTCGCCCCCGGATACGCCGAGGTCAACCGCGGCACCGCCTACACCGCCGAGCGCGGCTACGGCTTCACCACCGACATGACCGGCGCGATCGACCGCGACCGCGGCGGCGACGCCGACCCGGTGGGCCGCGACTTCGTGGCCTGGTTCGGCGGCTCCTACGACTTCGCGGTGGACGTGGCAGACGGCCTGTACTCCGCGCGGGTCATCGTGGGCGACTACGTCGGTTCGGCGCGGCAGAACTTCAAGTTCGAGGGCGTCGACTACGGCGCGGCCAACGCCGGATCCCGGTCGATCCTCACCAAGGACTTCGAAGGCATCGTGGTCGAGGACGGCCAGCTCACCGTCACCGTCTCCGGCCAGACCGGCCACTTCAACGGCCTGGAGCTCACCCGCATCGGGGACGCGCCCGGATCGGGCGACGACGGCCCCGACGAGCCGTGCGCGGACTGCGCCGAGCAGGTCGAGAACCTCGACCGCGCGCCGGTCGCCGTGAGCGTGGACGGCGGGAACTTCGTCAGCTGGCGCAGCCTCCCCCTCGACCCCGAGGGCACGGCGTTCAACGTCTACCGCGACGGCCGGCTCATCACGCCGGAGCCGACGCAGCTGACGAACCTCACCGACCAGGGCGGCACCCCGAACGCGACGTACTGGATCAGCACGGTGACCGAGGGCGTCGAGACCGGGTTCACGAAGGCCTTCGAGGTCTGGGACGAGCAGTACATCGACATCGACATGGACCGCCCCGAAGGCGGCACCACCCCCGACGGGGTCGAGTACACGTACTCGCCGAACGACGCCACGGTGGCGGACCTGAACGGCGACGGCGTCTACGAGATCGTCCAGAAGTGGGACCCGTCGAACGCGAAGGACAACTCCCGCAGCGGCTACACCGGGAACGTCTACGTGGACGCGTACACGCTCAGCGGTGAGCGGCTGTGGCGCATCGACCTGGGCGTCAACATCCGGGCCGGGGCGCACTACACGCAGCTGGTCGCCTACGACCTCGACTCCGACGGCAAGGCCGAGGTGGCGCTCAAGACCGCCGACGGCACCGTCGACGGCGAGGGCACGGTGATCGGCGACGCCGACGCGGACTGGCGCGGCACCGACGGCCGCATCCTCCAGGGCCCCGAGTTCCTCACGATCTTCAACGGCCAGACCGGCGCCGCCATGGAGACCGCGGACTTCGCGCCCGCGCGCGGCGATATGTGCTCATGGGGCGACTGCTACGGCAACCGCGGCGACCGGCTCATGGCCGCCGTGGCCTATCTCGACGGCAAGACCCCCTCGCTCATCACCAACCGCGGCATCTACGCCAAGTCCGAGATCACCGCGTGGAACTGGGACGGCGACAACCTGCCGCAGGTGTGGAACTTCAGCTCCGACCGCTGGGGCGGTGCGTACGCCGGCCAGGGCAACCACCAGATGTCCATCGCCGACGTGGACGCCGACGGGCGCGACGAGATCGTGTTCGGCGCGATGACGGTCAACGACGACGGGACCCCGTTGTACTCGACGGGCCTCGGCCACGGCGACGCGCTGCACGTCTCGGACTTCGACCCGTCCAACGACGGCCTGGAGATCTTCAGCCCGTTCGAGTGCATGAGCTGCTCGGGCGACAAGGCCGCGGCGATGCGCGACGCCGACACCGCCGAAGTGCTCTGGTCGGTCCCGGGCACGCGCGACACCGGTCGCGGCACGTGCGGCGACATCGACCCGAACCACGCCGGCGCCGAATGCTGGGCCGTGAGCACCACGGGCGCGTGGGACTCGCGCGAAGGCGCGCTGCACGCGGCCGACGGCACGCTCATCGGGAACACGATCCCGTCGGCGAACTCGATGGTGTGGTGGGACGGCGACCTCGGTCGCGAGATCTTCGACCACGAGTTCAACGAGCCCGACTACGTGCCGGTCCACCCGTTCATCGCCGAATGGGACCCGGAGACGGGCCAGCAGGAGGAGATCTTCACTCCCGAAGGCGTGCACACGAACAACGGCACCAAGGGCAACGCGGTGATCACCGGCGACCTGCTCGGGGACTGGCGCGAGGAGGTGGTCCTGCGCAAGGAGTCGAACGACGGCGTGCGCCTGTTCACCACCACGCACGCCAGCGACCACGCGCTGCCGACGCTGATGAACGACCCGCAGTACCGCCTGGCGGTGTCCTGGCAGAACGTCTCGTACAACCAGCCGCCGTGGCCGAGCTTCTTCCTCGGCTACGACATGGAGGCCCCGCAGTGGGAGGCGATCACCACGACCGGCCCGGCCAGGGACGCCGAGGCGCCGCCGTACGCCGGCGCGTCCTGCGAGGTCGCCTACCGAGTGGTCTCGGACCACGGCCGCGGTTTCGTGGTCCAGATCAAGGTGACCAACACCGGTGACGCGCCGATCGGGGAATGGGACCTGGTGTGGAAGTCCGGCGGGGTCGAGACGGTCGCGCACGCCTGGGGCGGGGACATCGCGATCGACGGCGACGCCATGCGGGCGGACCCGGCGTTCTGGAACTCCCCGTTGAAGTCCGGCCACACGAAGCAGATCGGCTTCCAGGGCACGGGCGACCCGGGCGACCCGGGCATGTTCCTCATGAACGGCCAGGTCTGCGCCAGGGCCTGACCCGGATGAACGCATAGTGGAGCGGCCCGGACTCGCACGAGTCCGGGCCGCTCGCGTTCACGGCGACCCGGACCCGAAGAGCCGCTTGGACTCGTTGGGGATCGCGGCCCGCTGGTAGAGGTCGATCGCGCGCCCCCGCAGGGAGGTGGCCGTCCACGCGGCGGCCAGCAGCAGCATCACGTTGAACAGGTAGAGGAACACGAGCAGGCCGACCGCGGTGGTGACCGCCTGGTAGGCGGGCCGGTCCGAGACGTGCAGGACGTAGATGCGGCCGGCGGTCTTGAGCAGCTCCACGCCGATCGAGACGGCCACGGACGCCCACGCGACCCGCCGCAGCGGCATGACGACGCGGGGGAGCGCCTGGAGCAGGACCATTGCGAGCAGCGCGTTGGCGATGAGGCCGACCAGGACCGAGACGGCGCGGACGAGGAGCGCGAGGTTGCCGGTGGCCTCGTCGAGGTCGAACCAGGCGAGCACCCATTCGGCGCCGGCGGTCGCGCCGATGGTGGTGAGCAGCAGCACCGAGACGCCGATGAGGATCAGGAAGTCGATGGCCCACCGCAGGAACGGGTTGCCCGGCTGCGCGTCGAGGCCCCACACGAGCCTGATGGCGGCGCGCACCGACTGGACCCAGGCGACCCCGGCGACGACGAGGGCCACGGCCGCGAAGATCGTCACGGACTGGCGCGAGTTCTCGAGGACGCCGATGTCGATGACCGGCAGGTTGGTCTCCAGCCAGGTCTCGACGGTCGTGTAGATGTTGGGGCTGTTCAGGAGGTAGCCGAAGATCGCCAGGCCGAGCAGCGACATGGAGAACGCCGCGAAGAAGGCGTAGTAGGAGATCGCGGCGGCGAGCTGGCCGCCGTGGACCTCGAAGTAGCGCTCTTGGGCGCGCCAGGAGTGGTCGATCAGGTTCGACCGCTTGCGGGACGCCAGGAGCACGCGGTCCCACCACGCCCCCAGGTCAGGGAACTTCACCCCCACGATTCTGTCAAAGGCCCCGGGCGGAAGTTCGTCGGAGCGCAAGTCGGCCATAGTCGATGCCGTACAAACTATGAAACAAGCGTCGACCTAGCTGACCGCCGAAGAGCTGGCGCAGCTCGACCGGCAGGCCCGTGTACGTGGCATCTCACGTGCGGCATTGCTCCACGAGCTCGTGACCGAGTTCCTGCAGAAGCGGGGGACGAAGCCGCCGCTCAGGCCGCTCTCCGGGGACGGAGCCGGTTTCGACCACTTCCGGATCCCGCCGACCGACCGGCAACGGCCCCCTCAGGCGCCGCGGATGACCCAGGCGTCAGGGTCCTCGAGGAGCTTGGTGACCGAGGTCGGGAGGTCGTCGTTCGCGACGGCCGCGAGGGACACCGATTCGAGGATGTGGCGTTCGGAGACGCGCAGCGCGATCCACACGTTCGTCAGCGCGGTCGCGGTGCCGCTGTAGGGGACCTGCTCGGGGCGTTCGCCGCGGACGCCGACGAGGGGGCCGTCGACGGCGCGGATGACGTCGGCGAGGCTGATCTGGTCCCCGGGCCGGGCCAGCTGGTGGCCGCCTTCGGAGCCGCGCTTGGAGGTCGCGATGCCGCCGCGCCGCAACTGCAGCAGGATCGACTCGAGGAACTTGCGGGGGATCCCCTGGTCTTCGGCGATCTGCTCGGCCGACACCCACCGCTCGCCGTAACCGGCGAGGGCCACGGCGGCTCGCAGCGCGTAGTCGACGCGGGCGGACAGGCGCATGGGGACTCCTTCCGCTGTGGCGGTGCACAGCTCGCAGGCTCGTCGTGCCCGTTCGGGCGGCAGTACCGACTCTAGCCCCCGAAAGCGGCCTCCCGGGAGGCTCGCGGAGGGCGGTGGGTCGGCGGGATCAGTCGTCGATGAGCAGGCGCAGGTAGGCGGCGGTCTCGGCGGCGGCCAGGTCGGCGTCCCCGGCGATGATCGCCTCGATGGCGGTGCTGTGGTCGATGTGCGGCTCCTCGGCGAGGTTCGGGCCGAGCCCGGCCCAGAGGGTCTCGCGCAGCGAGTCGGCGAGTTCGGTGTACAGCTCGGCGAGGAGCTTGTTGTGGCTGGCCTCGGCGACGGCCTGGTGGAGGGCGATGTCGGCCGCCACGAACGCCTCGATGTCGCCGACCTCGTGCGTCGCCTCGCGCTCGGCGAGGAGGATCCGCAGGCGGGTGATGTCGGCGTCGTCGCGGCGGTGGGCGGCCAGGCGCGCAGCCTCGACTTCGAGGCCCCGGCGGACCTCCATGGCGTCCGAGGCGGGGCTGGCGGCGATGCGCCGCCGCACGGCCGCGGTGACCTCGCTGCGGCCGACGACGAACGTCCCCGCGCCTTGGCGGATCTCCAGGAGCCCGGCGTGGGCGAGGGCCCGGACGCCTTCGCGGATGGTGTTGCGGCCGACGCCGAGCAGCTCCGCCAGTTCGCTCTCCGTCGGGATGCGCGAACCCAGCCCCCACTCGCCGTCGCTGATCTGCTGGCGCAGCTGCTCGATCACCTGATCGACGAGGGCGGACTTGCGTGTCGACTGCAGTGCCACTGACGGACCTGACCTCTCCGGAGCGCTTCCACGGCGTGCAGGGGCCTGCCGCGGGGTGCGTGTTTCCCAACACTCGAAGGATTAAAGCAGACAGCCGCCGCGATACCGTTGACAGGCCGTCAATTCATCCCATGAATTGACTCGATTCTATCCGGGCTGTTCGGAGCGCACCAGCGGTCGCCCAACAGCTGGACAACGGTGACACGGGAGGCCTCGCCGGCCTCGCCGACACGGCCCTCGGAAGGAGTCCTTCGCGTGACGACCGACGCGACCGCCGCCGTCGAGTCCGAACACGACGGTCCCCGCACGGACGCGTCGCCCGAGCCTTCCGAACCGCCGCCGCGCGCCGAGGTCCCCCCGGCGCCGGCGACCTCGAGCGTACACCTGGCCTGGCTGCTCGTCATCGGCGTCGTCCTCGCCGCCTTCAACTTCCGCACCGCCGTCACCAGCGTCGGCGCGATCCTGGCCGAACTGCGCACCGGCCTGGGCATGCCCGAGGCCGTCGCCGGGCTCCTCACGAGCCTCCCGGTCCTCGCCTTCGCGGGCCTGGGCGCCTTCGCCCCGCGACTGGCCCGCCGCTTCGGCCCCCGCGCGCTGCTCACCGGTGCGCTGCTGTGCATGAGCGTCGGCCTCGTCGCCCGCGCCTGGGCCCCGAACGCCGCGCTGTTCCTGTGCTTCAGCCTCCTGGCGCTCGCCGCCGGGGCGGTCGGGAACGTCGCGGTGCCCGTGATCGTCAAGCGCTACTTCCCCGACCGCATCGGCGTCATGACCACCGCGTACTCGACCATGCTCGCGGTCGGCGCGGCCGTCGCCGCCGCGACCACGGCCCCCATCGACCGGCTCACCGGCGACTGGCGCCTCGCGATGGCCGTCTGGGCCGTCCCGGCGCTCCTCGCGACCGTCCCGTGGCTGCTGTGGCGACCGGCCGCCGCGGCGGGCGGGCCCGAGCCGGTCGGCCGCCTCCACGGCGTCCGGCGCTCGCGCCTGGCGTGGATGATGCTGGTGGTCTTCGGCTGCCAGTCGGCCATCGCCTACATCCTCATGGGCTGGTCGACGACGATCCTCGTGTCGGACGGCATGGGCGCGGCCGCCGCCGGGACCATGCTCGGCCTGCTCACGATCGTGCAGATCCCGCTCTCGGTGGCCGTCCCGATCCTCACCGTCCGCTGGGGGCCGCGCCCGGTGTTCCTCATCCTCATGGCCTGCTACCCGCCCGCGATCGCGGGCCTCTGGCTCGACGGCGGCGGCCCGCTCACGTGGGCATGGATGGCGCTGTTCGGCATCGGCACCTCGGTGTTCCCGCTGGTGCTCACCCTGTTCGGACTGCGGGCGCGCACGCCGGCCGGGACCAGCGCGCTGTCCTCCTTCGCCCAGTCCGGCGGGTACCTCATCGCCGGGGCCGGGCCGCTCGCCGTCGGCTGGGTCTACGGCCTCACCGGCTCGTGGTCCCTGCCGTTCGGGTTCGTCGCCGCCCTCACCGCGGTGCTGTTCGCCGCGGGCCTGTACGTCATCCGCGAGCGCTACATCGAAGACGAGCTCCCGAGCGCCGCATGACGATCCGATGCTCTGGACAAACAGGGCAAACGATCCCCCGCGGGCGCGACCGAACCTGAGGCGTGCCACGATAGTGCTGTAGACCACACTGTTGTGGAATCCCGGGAGGCGAACGTGACCAACGAGGTGCTGTGGCTGCCGCGACCGGACGCGGTGGAGACGACGAACATCGGGCGATTCGGCCAGTGGCTGTCCCGCAGAGAGGAACGCGACCTCACCGCATACCCGGCGCTCTGGCAGTACTCCGTCGATCACCTGCGGCCGTTCTGGGGCGCGGTGTGGGAGTACTTCGGCCTCGGGAAGACCGTGCCCGAGCACCGGGTCCTCGCCGACGAGACCATGCCCGACACCGTCTGGTTCCCCGACGAGACCTTCAACTACGCGCGGGCCGTCCTCACCGCCCCCGGCGTCGACGAGGACGACGTGCTCGTGCGCGCCTACTCCGACACGCGCGACCCCGTCGAATGGACCCTCGCCGACCTCCGCGAAGCGGTCGCGCGCGCCCGCGCGGGGCTGCTCGCGCACGGCGTGCACCGCGGCGACCGCGTCGCCGCGTGGATGCCGAACATCCCCGAGACCTTCGCGCTCATGCTCGCCTCCGCGAGCCTCGGCGCGGTCTTCTCCAGCTGCGCGCCCGAGTTCGGGGCCAAGGCCGTCCTCGACCGCTTCGCGCAGATCGAGCCGAAGGTCCTCGTCGCCGTCGACGGCTACCGGTACGGCTCGAAGACGATCGACCGCACCGCCGACCTCAAGCGCGTGGTGCGGGGCCTCGAAGGCCTGGGCGCGGTCGTCACGCTGCCCTACATCGGCTCCGAGGACGTCGAGGGCGAGACCTGGGACCGCTTCTGCGCCTACGACGAGGGCGTCGCGTTCGAGCCGCTCACGTTCGACCACCCGCTGTACATCCTGTACTCCTCGGGCACCACGGGCCTGCCGAAGGCGATCGTCCACTCCCACGGCGGCATGGCGATCGAGCACGCCAAGATGCACGCCCTCCACCACGACCTCGGCGTCGGCGACCGGTTCTTCTGGTACTCCACCACGGGCTGGATGATGTGGAACTACCTCGTGTCCGCGCCGATCGTCGGCGCGGGCGTGGTCCTGTTCGACGGGGCCCCGGACCCGGCCGGCATGTGGCGCCTCGCGGAGGAGTCGGGCACGACGTTCTTCGGGACGAGCGCGCCCTTCCTCATGGCCTGCCGCTCGCGGGGGATCAAGCCCAAAGAGGAGGCGGACCTGTCGAAGGTCCGCGGCATCGGCTCGACCGGCGCGCCGCTGCCGGCGGTCGGCTTCGACTACGTGTACGAACAGATCAGCCCGACCGCGCAGCTCCAGTCGCTCTCGGGCGGCACCGACCTGTGCACCGGGTTCATCGGCGGGGCGCCGACGGTGCCGGTGTGGCGCGGCGAGCTGTCGTGCCGCTGCCTCGGCGCGGACGTCCAGTCCTTCGATCCCGAGGGGCGGCCGGGGATCGGCCGCGAAGGCGAACTGGTGATCGCCTCGCCGATGCCGTCGATGCCCGTGGGCCTGTGGGGCGATCCGCTCAAGCACCGCTACCGCGACACCTATCTCACCGACTTCCCCGGGATCTGGCGGCACGGCGACTGGATCACCATCTCCGAGCGCGGCTCGGCGGTCATCTCCGGGCGCAGCGACGCGACCCTGAACCGCGGCGGCGTGCGCATGGGCACCGCCGAGTTCTATGCGGTGGTCGAGGCCGTCGAAGGCGTCGCGGACTCGCTCGTGGTGCACCTGGACGAGGGCCAGGACCGCCTGCTGCTGTACGTCGTCTGCTCGGAGGGCGTGGAGCTCGACGAGGACCTGCGGCGGCGGATCACGGCGGGGCTGCGCGAGCAGCTGTCGCCGCGGCACGTGCCCGACGAGGTGCGGCAGGTGCCGTCGATTCCCAGGACGTTGAGCGGGAAGAAGGTCGAGGTCCCGGTGAAGAAGATCCTCAAGGGCGTCCGGCCCGAGGAGGCGATCGCCCGCGACGCCCTCGCGAACCCGGACGCCCTGAAGGCCTTCATGCGGCCTTAGGCGGGATGCCGGTACGCGGGTGCCGCACGTGGTTCGGGGTCAGGCGCGAGGCGTGTGCGGCGCGTGCGGTGCCTGAGTGACGAGGGGCGCTCAATAACCCGATTTCCTTCTGCGGCAAGGGAATTCAGTTAGGTGTGTGCCCGATCGCAGCCACCCGGTAGTTAGTATGTTTCGTGTCGCCCCGGTCGGTTTCCCCCGTAGCCGCCGGGGCGGCCCTGTGTCCGCGGACCGCTGCCCGCGCCGGCGAGGGCAGCGCTCGCCGCACGCCGCGATCGCGCTTGCCGGACCCGGGAGCGGCGGGTCGCGACCGCCGGTGCGCCCTCGCCGCTGTGCTCCAATAGTCGGCGTGACTGACGAGGAGACCGCGCCCGGCGCGGCCGACGACGCGATCGCCCCCGAATCGGTGGGCGTCGGCCCCTGGGAGGGCCCGTGGCCGGCCGACGAGCGCTACGACCCGGACCTGCTGCGGCTCGGCGACCGCCGCAACGTCGTGGACGAATACCGGTACTGGCGCCGCGAGGCGATCGTGGCCGACCTCGACGCGCGCCGCCACGACTTCCACGTCGCCATCGAGAACTGGCAGCACGACTTCAACATCGGCACCGTCGTGCGCAACGCGAACGCGTTCCTCGCCCGCACCGTCCACATCGTCGGCAAGCGGCGCTGGAACCGGCGCGGCGCGATGGTCACCGACCGCTACCAGCACGTCGAGCACCACGCCACGGTCGAGGACTTCGTCGCCTGGGCCGAGGCCGAGGGCCTCGCCGTCGTCGGCGTCGACAACCTGCCCGGCTCGGTCCCGATCGAGACGACCCCGCTGCCGCGCAACGCGGTCCTGGTCTTCGGCCAAGAGGGCCCCGGCCTGTCCGCGCCCGTGCGCGAGGTCTGCACGATGGTCTGCTCGATCAGCCAGTTCGGATCGACCCGCTCGATCAACGCCGGCGTCGCCAGCGGGATCGCCATGCACGCGTGGGTGAGAGAACACGTGTTCGGACAGCGCCCCGCGGGATAGCGCGCAAACGTCATGAATCCGACGCCTTCAGGGGCTGACGATCGCCGCCGCCGGGTGGCATCCTTGAATGAGGACACATCGAGGGCCGCACCGGAGCGGCCCCCTCCGAATGCGACGTCGCGCGGCCCGGCCGCGCGTTCGCGTCGATCCCGAACGGCCGGTGTCGGATACCTGACGCTTCCCTAGGGTTCAGAGGACCGATGCGCCTACATTGAGCCAATGGAAGACTACTTGCGGTAAGGTTCCGTTGGTACAAGCGAATAGGTAGTTCCGCTGGTAGATAGGCGGAGTCGGGTGAACGTGGAGCCGTCGCGCTCCGCCGGAGGCCGGCGTCGGCCGCTCGGTTCGCACCGTTGGGGCCCGAATGAAAATTTCAAGCCGAGTCCTGCTCGTACGGTAGACTCGTGCCAGCCTGCGCCAGACGAACGATCGGCCAGGACCCTTGACGGGAGGGGTGAGGAAGTTGAAGAAGATTTTGACCTGGGGCGGTCTCGCGTTCCTGGTGTTCTTTGTTGCCTTCAGGCCGGACGAAGCCAGCGGTGTCGTCAGCTCGCTCGCCGGCGGGATCCTGGATGCCGCCAACGGGTTCGCGGCGTTCTTCACGAACCTCGTGACCTGACGACGGCGGCACCATGACCGGAACCGGTGCAGGCGGCTCGGGGGACGACAAGGACACCGAGCCGCTGGAACCCCCCCATCCCCGCGCCCCCTCGGACAGTCCCGCCCCGGGCGCCGAATCCCCCACGCGCGAGTTCACCTTCCCGCCCGGGCAGGCGGGCTCGGCTCCGGCGAGCGCCGCGAGCGACATCGACGGCGTCCGCTTCGACGACAGCATCGGCGGCGGGCTCCTCGCGGGCGTGCGCGCCCCCACCGTCCCCGACGTCCCCTCGCCGATCTCCGCGCGCTACCTGTTCCCGACCGAGAAGTACCGCGGCGAGTGGCGCCGCCACTGGGTCCACCTCATGCCGTGGTACGTCATCGGGACGCTCGCGACCTTCATCATGGGCCTCGCCTCCGGCATGCTCACGAAGTGGGAGTCCGAGAGCCGCGACACCGCGCTGACGGTGACCGTGGTGGCCTGGCTGCTCATCCTCGGCTTCGTCGGCTGGAAGATCCTCGACTGGTACATGGACCGCTTCATCCTGACCAACAAGCGGATCATGCTCATCCAAGGGGTCATCACCCGCTCGGTCGCCATGATGCCGCTCGGCCGCGTCACCGACATGAAGTACTCGCAGACTCCGATGGGCCGCATGCTCAACTACGGCGAGTTCATCATCGAGTCCGCCGGTCAGGACCAGGCGCTGCGGAACGTCCCGCACCTGCCGAACCCGAACGAGCTCTACCTCCAGATGTGCGAGGAGATGTACGAGCCCGAAGCGGTGGACGAGCGCATGGCCGAACCGGAGGAGGACCTCATCCCCGAGGGGGCCGAAGCGCCCGTGCCGAAGAGCGCCGACGCCTAGCGGGCGACTCCCTCCCGTCACCGCACCGACACCCGCCGACACCGGTCGGCGGGTGTTCCGCATTCCGGCCATGACGTCCGTCGCGGTACCGGATGCCGGGACCCACGGGGTGGCACCTACTTCGTATACTCGTCTTCTACCGACCCTCGGTTGCCGATGACACCCATCTTTTGGCAGAATTCCGCCCTGCGGGGCAACCGTCCACCGAGGGTATGTCGTCTGTTGTTCGACCCCCCCAGGGAGACGCGTGAGCGAGATCAAATCGTCCCAGGACGAGGAGTTCCGCGAGTACGTGGCGGCACGCTCTGCCGCGCTGCATCGAGCGGCGTATCTCCTGACGGGGAACTGGGCGACAGCGGAGGACCTGGTGCAGACGACCTTGACGAAGACCTACCTGGCGTGGAGCCGGATCAGGACGACTGATTCGGTCGACGCCTATGCCCGTCGCATCCTCTACAACACCAACGCCTCCTGGTGGCGCAAGCGGTCGAACCGCGAGAAGCCCACCGAAGTCTTCGAAGACCGCCCCGACTTCTCCCGCGATTTCACCGAGCATTCGGCGGTGCGCGACGCCATGTGGCGCCACATCGCCGCGCTCCCCAAGCGCCAGCGCGCGGTGCTCGTCCTCCGCTACTACGAGAACCGCTCCGACCAGCAGATCGCCGATATTCTCGGCATCTCGGTCGGCACCGTGAAGAGCCAGGCCTCCCGCGCGCTCGCGGGAATGCGCAAGCGCCTGGGGACTCCGTCGGCGGCGCTCGGGCTGGCGATGGAACCGCGGGAGGCGGCGTGAGCGACGACATCGAGGCCCTCCTGCGCAGCGGAATGGCCGAGCGAGTCGACGCAGCGCCCGTCTTCGACGACCCCGGTCTGGCCGACGCGGCCATCGCGGGAGCCGTGCGGATCCGGAAGCGCCGACGCGTCGGCGCGGCCGCGAGCGGCGCGGGCCTGCTCGTGCTCGGCGCCGCGGCCTTCGTGTGGCATCCGTGGCTGACGCCCGACAAGGAGGGCGACGGCACGCTCGCGGCGGACACGAGCCCCGCGGAGGCGCAGAACGAGCTCGGCATGGAGTTCGTGGTCGAGGACGAGGGCGGCGCCTTCGAGGTGATCAACCCGGACGGCGCGGTCGTCCCCTTGGGGGACGAGCAGCCGCAGAGCGTCTTCCGGCTCGCCGACGCCTACGTCGCCGAGAACGAGGGCGCGGTGTGGACCACCGCTCTCGACGGCGGCGAGGGGTGGCGCTTCGAGAAGGCCGATCCGGGGATGACCTACCTCAAGGTCAATGCGGCCGGCGACGCGTTCGCGATGGCCACGCCCAACGCGGCCTACACCATGGAGGAGTACACCCTCCTCAACGCGAGCGAGGCCGCGGCCGACGACGCGGAACTCCAATCGACCACGTTCGTGACCAGCGTCGAGGCCACGCTCGTCACCTGGGACGCGTCCACCGCGGTGTTCACCACGGACCTGTACCGGGCCTCGGGCGGCGAGGCCGGCTCCACGTGGTACTTCAACGAGGAGTACGACCTCGGCTTGGAGTCGGTGGCCGCCGCGGGCTTCGACGCCGCGGTCCTCGTCGACCGCACCGACCCGAACTACGTCTGCGTGGCCGACATGGATCCGGGCGGCGGCATGGCCAGTGCCACCGAGGAGTGCGGCCCGGCCGAGAGCGCCCCGGTGGAGGAGTACCTCGCCGTGGCCTCCGGCGGCCAGAGCGATCCGATCGAGGCCAGCATGAGCGTCCAGTCCTTGATCTACGAGGAGGCCGTTCCGCTGGCCGACGCCGAGCTGGGGGAGTACGAGCCCGCGTTCGTCGACGCCGTGGAGTACTGGACCGATCCGCTGAGCCGCTGGCAGATCGCCAATACCGGTCGGACCTGGCTGCTGCTGGAGAACCTCGACGGCGAACCGGTGCTGTCGGAACTGGAGCCTCCCCCGGGGACCCTGATGCCGGTGCTGAGCTACACCTAACACGAGTGCTCGAATCCTGGGATGTGACCTGACGGGCTTGACATACTCGCTGCGTGGGTGGACTCGAATACTTGCTGACCGTGATGGTGACGCTCTTCGTCATCATGGACCCGCCGGGGATCGTGCCGATCTATCTGGCGCTCACCGGGACGATGGACCGGCGGGAGCGCAACCGCGCCGCGCTGCAGGCGACCCTGCTGTCCCTGGGCGTGATCTCGCTGTTCGCGCTGCTCGGTCAGCAGATCATCAACTACCTCCACATCGACCTGGAGGCGCTGCAGGGCGCGGGCGGGCTGCTGCTGCTCCTGGTCAGCCTCCAGCTGCTGACGGGCAAGGCGGACGAGCCGTCCGACGCGGCGACCTCGAACATTGCGCTCGTGCCGCTGGGCACGCCGCTGCTGGCCGGGCCGGGCGCGATCGTGGCGGTGATCCTGTTCGTCCAGCAGGCGCCGTCGAGTATGGACTACATGTGGATCGCGATCGCGATCGTCGTCATCCACCTCGCGATCTACCTGGTGATGCGCTTCTCGGGATTCTTGGTGAAGGTATTGCGGCGCGGGGGGATCGAGGTCCTCACGCGGATCGCGGGCGTCCTGCTGGCCGCGATCGCGGTGCAGTTGATCGCGGACGCCGTCATGGGCTACGTGCTACTCTTCGAAAGCTCTGCTGGGGCTATCGCCTGGGGATCACTTTAGGGTTCAATTAACTTATGACGACGATTCTCGATCTCCCCCTGCATCCCCTGGCGGTGCACCTGCCCATCGTCCTGGTCGGCCTCCTGGTGCTGGGCGGGCTCGCCTATCTCCTGGTGCCGCCGCTGCGCCGGTTCCTCGGCTGGGCCGTCGCGGCCCTGGTCCTGGTCGCGCCCCTGGCCGCCTGGGGGACGGTGTGGAGCGGCGAGCAGCTGGCGAACCACCTCTACCCGGACGGCTGGTCCGAGGGGGTCCAGCGGCACTACGACAACGGCCGGGCGCTCCTGTGGACGCTCGTCGCACTGGTCCCGGTGTGGATGTTCTTCGCCGGGCTCGACCGCGGCCGCCGGGCCGCGCTGCGGCGGGGCGAGGGCGCCCCGGCGCCCGCCGCCGGCGAGGACGGCGAGGCGGCCCCGGCCGCGGATCCGGCGGCGACCGGACGCAAGATCCTCATGTTCATCG
Source organism: Glycomyces sp. TRM65418 (assembly GCF_019710475.1). Classification (GTDB taxonomy): domain Bacteria; phylum Actinomycetota; class Actinomycetes; order Mycobacteriales; family Micromonosporaceae; genus Glycomyces. Next base: position 440,971 of record NZ_JAJFAX010000002.1, read on the forward strand.
TCGGCCTGGTGGCGCTGGCGCTGCTGGGGCTGGCGGGCTGGTTCCTGTTCCAGGCCGGCCACACGGGCGCCGAGATGGTCTGGGGAGGGACCGTCCAGCAGTAGGCGCGCAAGCGAAGACGGCCCCCGCCGGGCGGAAGCCCGGCGGGGGCCGTTCGTGCATGCGGGAGGCGGCCGAAGGCCGTCGGCGGGGGCCGGTTCAGCCCTGGAGGAGCCCGACGATGAGGACGGTGAACATGAGCGCCACCGCGACGAGGGTGGTCCAGTGCGTGAAGAGGCGCGCGCGCTGCTCGGCCGCGTCGATGGCGGCGTGGTCCTGAAGCGGCAGCCGACGCGGCTCGACGGGCAGCGCCACCGCCTCGACCCGCCAGCCCGGAGGCGGCGGCACGTTGACGGGCGGCCCCTCGTACCCCACGCGGTCGCTCCCCTCGCTCATGCGAAAAGCCTAACGCCGCGAAGCGGCGGCCGGAAGGCGGCGCCCGAGGCCGTGGGCGGTGGTCCACGGCGCTGTTCGAGGCCGCGTCGCACCGGCCGTTCACGCACGCGCCGTGGCGGCGTTCGCACCCGCTGGGGGCGCTGGAGATCCGCATCGGAGGGCGGGGCGATACGCGGACCGGGGAGCGGGCCTCGCCTCGTGCGCGGACCCCCGAATCGACCGCGCCCCGTGGGCCCGACGACGACGCCGTGGCCGGTGGTCCCTCGATCGAGGGACCACCGGCCACGGCGTTCGAACGGTTCGCGGGCGGCGCTCGCCGCCCGCGGGGCGGCGGTGCCGGCGCTGCTTATTCCTGGCCGGACTGGCGGTCGTTGCCGCCGGTGGGGCGGCGGCGACGGCGGCGTCGGCGGGCCGGGGCGTCGCCTTCGGCGCCGCCCTCGGCGCGCGGGGCGCTCTCCGCAGCGGCCTTCGGGGCCTTCGCCCCGGTGCCTTCGGCGCCGTCGCCTTCGGTGCGGATGCGCCGGCGCTGGCGGGTGCGCGTGGGAGCGGGCTCGCCGCTCTCGCCTTCGGACGCCGTGCGCTCACCGCGAGCGGACTCGCCGCGACCGCCGGAGCGGCCCTGACGGTCGCCCGCGCCGCGGCCTCGACCGCGATCGCTGCGGCCCCGGCCCTTGCCGCGGCCGTGACCGCGGCTGTCGCCCTCGACGTTCTCCTCGCGCTCCGCGCTCAGACCGTCCCGCTTGCGCTGGTCGCTCGGCAGCGCCGACGGCGCGCCTTCGGGGATGTCCAGGTCGGTGTAGAGGTGGTCGGAGGTGTGGTAGGTCTCCACCGGGTCGCCCAGGTCCAGGTTGTTGGCCTTGACGATGATCTTCCAGCGCGGCAGGTCCTCCCAGGTCAGGAAGGTCACCGCGATGCCGGTCGCGCCCGCGCGGCCGGTGCGGCCGATGCGGTGCACGTACGAGTCGGCGTCTTCGGGCGCGTCGTAGTTGATGACGTGCGTGATGTCCGGGACGTCGATGCCGCGGGCGGCCACGTCGGTCGCCACCAGGACGTCGATCTTCCCGGAGCGGAAGGCACGGAGGGCCCGCTCGCGGGCGTTCTGGCCCAGGTCGCCGTGGACCGAGCCGACCGCGAAGCCGCGGAAGTCCAGTTCGTCGGCGAGTTTCTGCGCGGCGCGCTTGGTGCGGCAGAACATGATCGTCAGACCGCGGCCGCGGGCCTGGAGGATCCGGGCGGTGACCTCGACCTTGTTGAGCGCGTGGGTCATGTAGACCAGCTGCCGGGTGTTGTTCGCGGCCTCCTGGTCGGGGCCGGTCACGTCGGCGGCGACGGTCACGGGCCGGTGCATGTGCCGGCGCGACAGCGACATGATGGTGTCGGGCATCGTCGCCGAGAACAGCATGGTCTGGCGCTCCGTGGGAAGGAGCTTGAGGATCTTCTCGACGTCCTCGGAGAACCCGAGGTCGAGCATCCGGTCGGCCTCGTCGAGCACGCAGTGCGCGATCTGGTCGAGCTTGATGTGCTTGGACTTGTACAGGTCGAGCAGCCGCCCGGGGGTGCCGACGATGATGTCGACCCCGGACTTGAGCGCGTCGACCTGGGGCTCGTAGGCGCGGCCGCCGTAGATCGGCAGGACCCGGATGCCGCGGGTCTTGCCCGCGTCCTCGAGGTCGCGCGCCACCTGCAGGCCCAGCTCGCGGGTCGGGACCAGGATCAGCGCCTGCGGCTTGCCGTCGGCGCCCTCCTCCGCGGAGGTGATCTGGTCGATGATCGGCAGGCCGAACCCGAAGGTCTTGCCGGTGCCGGTGGGGGCGCGGCCGATGATGTCGGAACCGCGGAGGGCGATGGGGATCGCGTACTCCTGGATGGCGAAGGCCCGTTCGATGCCAAGCGCTGCAAGCGCTTCGACGGTCTCTTCGCGGACACCCAGCTGGGCGAAGGTCGGCCCGTCGTTGACGGCCCGCTCGTTGTTCACTTCGTTCACTCTGTTCACCTCGTGGCGGAGGACGTCACCAGATCCGGGGAACTCGGCGCCACATTTAGTCTCGTCATACAGCGGCGACGACCGCCGGATTCGGGAAGTCGCCGCTTCGCAGGAGCGGCCCGACGCATGGCGTCGGTACCGCATGAGGACCGCTCTCGCACCGCCGAACGCTCGTCCGGCGAGTGCTTCGCCGTCTGGCGAGCGGTTCGCCTGAGCCGTTCGTCGAGGGGACTGCCACCTGGTGGCCGCGGTCGCTCTTCGTCCATCGTACGCTCCCGGGACCCGATCGTCTCGGCACGCCGTCCCGGACCTGGGACACGGCACCTGAGCACCGCCTGGGAGCAGGCCCCGAAGTGGCCGGTATCACCCGTTCGAGGGGCGTCCACCTGGGAAGACGTGCCGCCCGGCGGGCCGGGGGGCGGGCCCGCGAAGGCGAGGGGCGCTCCGGGCCAGTGGTAACCTGCCCCCGTGTCCGAGACAACTGACCCCGCCGCCGGCAACGACGGCCCGGCGTCCGCCGCCGCGGCCCCCAGCCGCGAAGCCGTCATCGATCTCCTTGGGCTGCTTGCCCTCGGCGAGCTGCTCGCGTTCGAACGGATGGTCTTCGACGCGCGGCTGGCCCCCGATCTCGGCCGCAGGGCCGCCCTCTCCGAGGCGGCCGTGGGTGAGATTCGCAACTACCGCCTCCTGGCCGACCGGCTCACCGCGCTCGGCGCCGACCCCGCCGAGGCGATGGCCCCCTTCAAAGAGGCCTTCCGCTCCTTCGACGCCTCCACCTCGCCGCGCGACTGGCTCGAAGCGCTCGTGAAGGTGTACCTCGGCGACGCGGTCGCCGACGACTTCTTCCGCGCCGTCTCGGTCGGGCTCGAGCCGGAGGACCGGCTCCTCATCGAGACCGTCCTCGCCGAGACCGGCGCCTCCGACCTCGCCGCCGAGGAGATCCGCGCCGCCGTCGAGGCCGACCCGCCCGTCACCGGGCGGCTGTCGCTGTGGGCGCGGCGGCTCGTCGGCGAGGGCATCAACCGGGCCCAGGGCGTGGCCGCCGCGAACGAGCGGCTCACCGGGATCATCCTCGGCGACGGCGGCTCCCTCGACTCCCTGCTGCGCCGCCTCACCCGCGCGCATCAGGACCGCATGAAATCCGTGGGCCTGAACAACTGAGGGCCCTCGCCGCAAGCGGTGTTACCGAATCGAGATGAATCGACCGCAACTGGACCCTTCGCTCCACGCGTCTTGGGGGCGGAGGAGGACACAAACATGCGGCTCACGAAAAGCCATGTCGTCAGCGGGGTGCTCGCTCTCGCGCTGCTAGGTGCGACGGGTACCGCCTGGTACTTCGCGGCGCAGGCGCGCACCCCGGCGCAGCGCGCCGAGGCGACGGCCGAACCCGACGACAGTGTGATCACCGTCCGGGTGGACCAGGACCAGCTGATCGACACGCTCGAATTCGACGCGGTGCTCGACCGCACCGGTGACTTCCCCGTGCAGGCCCCGGCCGCGCCCGAAGGGGTCGCGACCGCGCTCGCCTCGAAGATCCCGGTGAAGACCGGCGACGAGGTGCGGGCCGGGACGGTCCTGCTGGAGGTGTCCGGACGCCCGATGATCGCCCTGGAAGGGGCCGTGCCCGCGTACCGGGACCTCCAGGAGGGCGACACCGGACCCGACGTGGAGCAGCTCCAGCTGGCGCTCCAGCAGATCTACGGGACCCCCGAGACGGGGACCTTCGACTCGCGCACCGCCTCGGACCTGAAGAAGCTCTACGACCACGCCGGATACGACCACCCCGTGAAGAGCGAGGAGGTCGCCGGCGAGAACACCGGCGGCGACGAGACCGGGGGCGGGGAGGAAGGCGGGGACGAGCCGCCCGCCGGCGGCGCCCAGACCACCACGGTCGAGCGCGTCGCGCTCCCCGCTTCGGAGGTCGTGTTCCTGCCGGACCTGCCGATGCAGGTCGGCAAGATCGAGGCCAAGCAGTCCGCGCCCGTCGAGGGCACCGTCATGACCCTCGCCTCCGGGGACTGGAAGCTGGAGGCCAAGCTCGACGAGACGACCGCCTCGGAGCTGAACAAGCTCGGCGAGGACGCCGAACTCGAATTCGGCGACGGCCCCATGGAAGGCCAGGAGGTCGGCGCCTTCGAGCTGGAGACGCGCGAAGAGCAGGGCGAGTCCAACGAGTGGGAGGGCGAGGAGGCGCCGACGGTCGAGGTCACCTACGCCGTCTTCGCGTTCGACGCCGACAGCATCGAGGGCATCGACGACCTCGCCCCCGGCGAGGAGCAGGAGCTCACCCTCGTGCGCGCCCGCTCGGCCGAGGACGCGCTCATCGTCCCGCTCTCGGCGCTGTGGACCGACGGCGAGGGCCGGACCATGCTCACCGTCCTCGAAGGCGACGCCCGCGTCGAACGGCACGTCGAGGTCACCGTGAGCCTGCGCCATCAAGGGCGCGGCGTCGTGGAGGCCGTCGACGGCGAGCTCGCCGAGGGCGACGAGGTCGTGATCGCCTGGCGCGACCGGGGCAACGGCTGATGGCCCGCAAACGCCGGCCCGAGACCGACACCGAGATGCTCGACTACGTCGCGGCGCCCGGTGAGCCGGTCGAGGCCGAACCGGTCGGACGCCGGGCCCGCCGAGCCGCCGAGAAGGCCGCGAAGGCCGAGCGCAAGGCCGCCCAGGCCCCGCTCGCGAGCTCGAAACGCCAGGGTCGCTTCGGCATCCGCAGCATGGGCATCGCCTACGAGGCGTTCCAGTCCCTGCGCGGACGCTCCATGCGCACCTGGATGACCGCGATCGGCATCGCCCTCGGCATCGCCGCCACCGTCGCCACCGTGGGCCTCTCGTCCACTTCCGCCGCCGCGATCGCCGAACGCTTCGACGCCACCGAGGCCACCCAGGTCACCGTCTCCTTCTCCAACAACATGCGCGACGCCGGATTCGCGCCCACATTGGAGTCCTCGGAGCGGGTGCGGGGCATCAACGGCGTCGTCGACGCCGGGGTCTTCTGCGCCTCAGGGGAAGAGCGCGCCGCCTCCCGCACCGAGTCCCAGGACTACGTGCGCGACGTCCCGGTCTTCGGCATGGAGCCGGGCGCGATGGACGCGTTCGGCTTCGAGTTCACCCAGGGCGCGGCCTTCGACGCCGGCCACGTCGCCCGCGACGACCGCGTCGCCGTGGTCGACGAGTCCGCCGCCCGCGACCTCGGGTTCTCCTCGCTCGACGGCGGCCCGATGATCTACCTCGACGGCCTGGAGTACGCCCTGGTCGGCATCTACCGCGCCCCCGAAGGGGAGGCGAAGCTCACCGGCGCCGTCGTCATCCCGCCGACACCGTGCATGGACGCCGACGCGACGTACGGCGCGGCCGAGGTGTTCATCCGCACCGACCTCGGCGCGGCCGACAAGGTCGCCGACACCGCCCCGACCGCGGTCTTCCCCGAAAGCCCCGAGAACCTCTCGGTGTCCAAGCCCTCGGACCTGCGCAGCTTCCGCAAAGGCGTCGAGAACGAGATGCAGGCCCTCCTGCTCGGCCTCGCGGCCGTCTCGCTCGTGATCGGCGCGGTCTCGGTCTCCAACACCGCGCTCGTCTCGGTCATGGAGCGCCGCAGCGAGATCGGCCTGCGCCGGGCCGTGGGCGCCGCCCGCCGGGCCGTCGCCATGCAGTTCGTGTGGGAGTCCACGCTCATCGGGCTCATCGGCGGCCTCTTCGGCACCGTGCTGGGCGTGAACGTCACCGCGCTCGTCTCGCTCTACCGCGACTGGCAGATCGTGTTCGAACCCGGCCTGTTCGCGGCCGGGCCGATCATCGGCGCCGTCGTCGGCGTCGTCGCCGGGGTCTACCCCGCGTGGCGCGCCAGCCGCATCCCGCCGGCGGTCACCCTCCGGGCCTGACGTTCGTTAGTCCTCGCGTGAACCTCGCCGAGGACGCCAGGGACCTGTTCCTGCCCGCCGCCTGCGCCTCCTGCCGGAGCGCGCCGGCGGCGGGCGGCGGTCTGTGCGCCGAGTGCGCCGCCGACCTGCTCACGCTGCGCCCGGTCCTCGCGACCCCGCTGCACGCGGCGCCGCCCGTCGTCGCGGGCGGCCGCTACGCCGGGGCGCTCGCCGAGGCTCTCAACGAGTACAAGGAACGCGCCCGCCGCGAACTCGCCCCCGTGCTCGGAACGGTCCTGGGGCGGGCGCTGGCGGTCGTCGCCGCCGAGTTCCCGGACGCCGTGCTCGTCCCGATCCCGCCCACGCGCGCCGCCCGCCGCGCCCGCGGCTTCGACCACGTCGCGGCCGCCTGCGCGGGACTGGGGGCGCTGCGCCCGTGCCTGCGCGCCGCGCCCCGGCCCGACTCGGTGGGCCTGACGCCCGCGCAGCGCGCCGCCGCGGCCGAGCGGAGCCTGCGCCCACGCGCGCGACGCACGGCGGCCCTCGCGGCCGCCGGACGACCGGCGATCCTCGTGGACGACATCGTGACGACCGGCGCGACGCTCGCCGCCGCGGCCGCCCTCCTGCGCGACGCGGGCGTCCCGGTCCCCGCGGCCGTGGTCGTCGCCGCCGCCGCATGAGCGGGACGCCAGAGGTTCATGTGGCGGAGGCGGCGGGTATCCCTGCGAATGTCGCCAATGCGACAGGACGAAACCGTTGGGGGCGGACGAATCCGAAACGTCATCTCGATTCCCGTGAATGTCGCGCACACGCGCCCTGAAGCGTTGGAGAATTCCCCGTAGCCGAAGGGTCGACTTTCGGTGACCGAAGGGATAGTCTCGAAATCTCAGATCGGTAACGAGACGACAGAGGCCAGATGGCCCAAAGGTGAACGCCCCCAGTTCCAGCGGTGCGCGAACCCGAGTCGTCCCATCCGTGAGAGGAGGTCGCTCCATCCGCCGTACCGGATCGCCGGCTCCGGAAACCCAGCACGCAGAACTACGTCAGCATCACCGCCGTATCCCGCGGGATGCACCTGGGAGGTTCAGAGGTGGACATCGTCGTCAAGGGCCGCAACGTGGAAGTTCCCGACCACTACCGCGAGCTCGTCGAGGAGAAGATCGAATCCAAGATCGCGAAATACCTCGCCCGTTACGACGGGGAAGCGATCGATATCGACGTCGAGCTCTATCACGAGCCCAACCCCCGCCAGAACGACCACGCCCAGCGCGTTGAGATCACGTGCCGCCCGAAGGGGGCGGTGATGCGCGCCGAGGCGTGCGCGGGGGACTTCCGGTCCGCGTTCGAGCTGGCGGTGACCAAGCTCGGACACCAGCTCCGCAAGAACTCCGACCGCAAGCGGGTCCACCGCGGCGGCACGAAGGCGCCGATGTCGGTCGCCGAGGCCACCGCGAACGGCCGGGGCGCCGCCAAGGGGGCGCTGCTGCTCGAAGAGCGCGGCGCGAACGGCTCGACCGCCGAGGCCCGCTTCATCTCCGAGGACGTCGACCACTTCGACGGACTCGTCGAGGATCACCTGCCGGGCCGGATCGTGCGCGAGAAGATCCACCCGGGCGAGCCGATGACCGTCGACGACGCGCTGCAGAACATGGAGCTGGTCGGCCACGACTTCTACCTGTTCCACGACAAGGAGAGCGGGCGCCCGTCCGTCGTGTACCGCCGCCGGGCCTTCGACTACGGCCTGCTGCGGCTGGACCTCTGACCCTGGACCGCGGTGCCCGCGGGCGCCCGCGAACGAAGGGACTTTCCTCTTCGGTCCGGATGCTTTGAGGGGTGGCATTCGGACCGGCCGAGGCCCCGGGCTCGCGCCCGGGGCCTCGGTTCGTCTCCGCTCTAGAGGGCCGAGCCCTCTTTCCACTCGTCGAAGGACATGACCCAGTAGCCCCAGCCGTTGTCCCACGGCATCTCGCGCGGGGAGCCGACGACGTCGACGGGGTCGCCGCGCTGGGCGATCTCGTAGAACCACTTGGCGTCCTCGTTGCTGGCGTTGACGCAGCCGTGCGAGAGGTTCGCCGAGCCCAGGCTGCCGTTCCAGGGCGCCCCGTGGACGAACTCGCCGGTGGCGTTGATGCGGGTGGCCCACTGGACGTCGGTCGAGTAGTAGCCCTCGTCGCCCTCCTCGCGGCCGGGGGAGACCATGGTCTTGTCGGCGAACTTCTCCATCACCAGGTGCACGCCGGTGGCGGTGTAGTACTCCCACTCGGCGCCCGAGCCGCCGCTGATCGGCAGCTCCTTGGCGACCTCGCCGTCGATCTCGACGGTCATGGTGTGCGTCTCCAGGTCGACGAACGACAGGTTCGCCTCGCCGATGACCATCTCGGCGGTGTGGTCCTCGCCGCCCCACGTGTCGTCGCCGAGGAACTCGCCCTCGAAGTCCGCGGTGAACGTCACGGTCTGGTGCGGCTCCCAGTACTCCTTGGTCCGGTAGATGACCTGGGAGTCGCTGATCCACCGCCAGGCGCCCTCGTGGCCCTTCTCGGACTCGACCAGCAGCCGCTGCTCGACGGCGGTGCGGTCGGGGGCGTCCTCGGTGAACGTGACGATGATCGGGGCGCCCACGCCGACCTCCTCGCCCTCCAGGACGGGCGTGACGTCGGCGACGGCGAAGCCCGAGCTCTCACGGGCCTCGGTGGTGAACTGCTGCTCGAACTCGGTGACGGTGCCGTCGGTGCTGACGGCCTTGGCGCTCACCGTGTGCGTGGCCCCGGCGTCGAGGACGCCCTCGGAGGTCCAGCTGGTCAGGTCCTCCGAGAACGACCCCTCGATCGTCTCGGAGCGGTCGGAGGTCACGTTGACCTCTTCGAGGATGCCGTCCACCACGGTCAGGGTGAACGGTGCGGTCGGGTCGTGGGCTTCGGCGGCGGCGTCCATCGCCACCTCGGGGACGATCGGCGCCGGCGTGAACGTCCCCGTCTGGGGCGCGCCACAGGCCGCCACGGCGAGCAGCAGGGACAGCACCGCCAAGGCACGCACGGGCATGAGCTTCAAAGGGGGTTCCTCCACAGGGCGAAGTGACGGGATCACTATATCCTCGACGCCCGGTACCCCCCTTGAGGTTGCACGTCAGCCGCCATTTAGCGAAGCCCACAGCAGCGTGTCCCGGCGGCGGCCCGCGAGGGTGGGCAGACCGCCCCGTTCGACCCCTTCGAGGCGAAACCCGGCACGACGCAGCACCGCCTGCGACGCGGTGTTGTGGACGTCGGTCCCGGCCCAGACGCGGCCCAGGCCGACCTCGTCGAACGCCCAGCGCCGGACCAGCGTCACCGCGCGGGTCGCGTACCCGCGCCCGCGGGCCCCGGGCCGCAGGTCGTACCCGATCATGCCGGTCCCGACGATCGGCGCGACGTCGTAGAGCCCGATCGTGCCCTGGTAGCCGGCGCCGTCGTCGATGACCATGAGGGCGCTGCGCCCGCGCAGCCAGTCGACCGCGGCGCGCCACTCGCAGACCTCGCGGGCCTCCTCCCGGCTCGGCGGCAGCGGCAGGGCCGCCCCGGCGTACACCTCCGGGTCGGACCGATGGCGCAGATGCGCCTCGAAGTCCTCGGGAGCCAAGGGCCGCAACGCGATCGTGCCGTCGTCGAGCGTCCCGCCCGGCAGGTCGGGCAGGGTCCGGGGCGCGGGTCCCGGCCCGTCGCCGGGCAGGAGGCCGAGCATGAGCGCCTCGGTGCCGTCCCAGGCGCCGGCGCGCGCGACGCCGCCGTCGGGACGGAAGCCGGCCTGCATCGCCGCGCGGATCGCGGCCTGCGCGCGCACCGGCGGACGGGCTTCGATGCGCCTGGCGCCGGAAGCGAAGACGCTCGGGGCCGCGGCCCGGAGCATCGCCGCCGCCAGGCGCTTGCCGCGCCGCTCGGGGGCGACCCAGAACCGGACGCCCACGACGCCGGGCCCGGCGGCGCTCCCGCCGACGTCGTCGAAGGCGAGCGCGCCCCAGACGGTCTCGTCCTCGGGTCCGACCGCGACCGCGTGGGGTTCGAACCCGCAGTCGACCTTCGTCTCGGCAGCGGCGGTGCGCAGCGTGAACGTCGTCGTCTCGACGGGCCCGTGAAAGTGCACGCACTCAGACAAGCAGGGCCGACACCGCCGCGTCAACCGTTCGCGATACCCGATTTGCCGGGAGGTGTCACGTGATGCGGCGTTTCGGACGGCGAATCGGTTCCGCCGGCCCTAGCCCAGCTCCTCCGGGAAGAGGCTCCCGAACCAGGAGTCCACGCGGCCGTCCGCGCCGTGCCGGATCCTCCGGCGCACGCCCTCGACGGTGAAGCCGGTCTTCTCCGCGACGCGACGCGAGGCCTCGTTGCCGACGACCGCGCGCCACTCGATCCGCTCCAGGCCCAGCTCCTCGAAGCCCAGGCGGCACAGCCGCCGCGCCGCGGCGGTGGCCCAGCCACGGCCGCGCGCCCAGGGCGCGCAGTAATAGCCCAGCTCGGCCTCGCCCGGGGCCCGCAGCAGGAGCTCGACCGAGCCGCAGTACCGGTCCGACTCGTCGGCGAGCACGAAGAGCACGGTCTCGCCGCGGTCCCAGCGTCGGCGGCTCGCGCCGAACCACCAGTCGGCGTCCGCGCGCGTGTAGCCGCGCGGCAGGTCCACCCATCGCTGCGTCAGCGCGTCGGCGCAGGTCGCGGTCAGGTCGTCGAGGTCCTGCTCCCGCAGCTCCCGCAGCCGCAGGCCCGCCGCGCCGGTCTCCAGCTCCCGCCGCTCGGCCATGAAGAACCCGGCCTGGCGCTTGAGGATCCCGTAGTGCTCGGGCGGGTCGTCGGGGCCGCGGAGCTCGCCGGGGAGGATGCCGCCGACCCAGCAGTCGCGGGAGACGCCGCGCTGGTGGACGCCGTGGCGGGCGACGCCCTCGACGGTGAAGCCGGTGCGGATCGCCGCGAGGCGCGAGGCGTGGTTGCCGACGATGGCGTCCCACGCGATGCGCTGGGCGCCCAGCTCCGCGAACCCGAAGTCCACGGCCGAGCGGATCGCCCGCTGGGCGACGCCGCGGCCCCGCGCCCACGGCGCGGTCACGTAGGTGATGGTCATCTCCGAGGGGAAGGACTTCGTGAGCGCCATCGAGCCGACCAGGACGCCGTCCTCCTCCACCGCCCAGCGCGGGTTGCCGCCGTTCCAGTGCCGCACCTGGAGCGACACGAACCGGTCACGGGCCGGACCGCTCCACGGCAGCGGCATCACCAGGTAGCGCTCGATGAGCGGATCGGCGTAGATGCGGGCCAGATCGGCCATGTGCCGCTGCTCCCACTCCACGAGTCGCAGGCCGTCGGCTTCGAGGGTGACGGGTTCCATAGGCAACGATTGTGCCCCACCGGCGGCGCTCGGGGCCAGCTGCCGACTACGCGTACTATTGACCGGGAAATCCACCCTGATTATCAGGCCGAGACGTTGCTGTGGGAGCTGATCTTCCGTGTCGTTGTTCGAGAAGGTACTGCGAGCCGGCGAGGGCCGTGCACTCAAGCGGCTCAACGCGATCGCCGACGCGATCGACTCCCTGGAAGACGAGTTCAAGACGCTGACCGACGCGGAGCTCCGCGCGCTCACCGACGAGTTCCGGGAGCGCCTGAAGGACGGCGAGACCACCGACGACCTGCTGCCGGAGGCATTCGCCACGGTGCGCGAGGCTGCGGACCGGGTCCGCGGGATGCGGCACTATCACGTGCAGCTCATGGGCGGCGCCGCCCTGCACCAGGGCAACATCGCCGAGATGAAGACCGGTGAGGGCAAGACCCTGGTCTCCACGCTCCCGGTGTACCTGAACGGGCTCACCGGCAAAGGCGTCCACCAGGTCACCGTCAACGACTACCTGGTGCGACGCGACGCGGAGTGGATGGGCGAGATCCACCGCTTCCTCGGCCTCACCGTCGGCGTCGTGCTCCCGGGCGAGGGCTCGGAGAAGCACCGCGAGGCCTACGCCTGCGACGTCACGTACTCCACGAACAACGAGCTCGCGTTCGACTACCTGCGCGACAACATGACCAGTTCGGCCGACAACCTGGTGCAGCGCGGCCACCACTTCGCGCTCGTCGACGAGGTCGACTCGATCCTGGTGGACGAGGCCCGGACGCCGATCATCATCTCCGGCCCGGCCGACCACACCCCGCGCTGGTACAAGGAGTTCGCGGACATCGTGCGCTCGATGAAGCGCGACGAGCACTACGAGGTCGACGAGGGCAAGCGCACCATCGCGATCACCGAGGCCGGCGTCGCCCGCGTCGAGGACCGTCTGGGCATCGAGAACCTCTACGACTCGGTGAACACGCCGCTGGTCGGCTACCTCAACAACGCGATCAAGGCGCAGGAGCTGTTCGAGAAGAACCGCGAGTACATCGTCTCCGAGGACAAGGAAGTCCTCATCGTCGACGAGTTCACCGGCCGCGTGCTGCCGGGCCGACGCTTCAACGAGGGCATCCACCAGGCCATCGAGGCGAAGGAAAAGGTGGACATCAAGCAGGAGAACCAGACCTTCGCGACGACCACCCTGCAGAACTACTTCCGCATGTACGACAAGATCGCGGGCATCACCGGTACGGCCCAGACCGAGGCCGCCGAGTTCCACCGCGTCTACGGCATGGGCGTGATCCCGATCCCGACGAACCGGCCGATGGTCCGCAAGGACCAGTCGGACGTCATCTACAAGACCGAGGAAGCGAAGTTCCAGGCGGTCGTGGACGACATCGCCGAGCGCCACGAGATCGGCCAGCCGGTCCTCGTCGGCACCGTCTCGGTCGAGAAGTCGGAGATGCTCTCGCGCCTGCTGAAGAAGCGCGGCATCCCGCACAACGTGCTCAACGCGAAGAACCACGCGCGCGAGGCCGACATCATCGCCCAGGCGGGCAAGCGCGGCGCGGTCACCGTGGCCACCAACATGGCCGGCCGAGGCACCGACATCATGCTCGGCGGCAACCCCGAGTACCTGGCCGCCGCCGACCTGCGGGCCCGCGGGGTCGACGAGGCCGACGAGGAGACCTACGCGGCCGCCTGGGAAGAGGCCCTCACGAAGTTCGAGGAGACCTGCAAGGCCGAGGCCGAGGAGGTCAAGGACGCGGGCGGCCTGTACGTGCTCGGCACCGAGCGGCACGAGTCGCGCCGCATCGACAACCAGCTGCGCGGTCGCGCCGGCCGCCAGGGCGACCCGGGCGAGTCGCGGTTCTACCTGTCGCTCTCGGACGACCTGATGAAGCGGTTCAACGCGGACGCGGTGCGCGCCATGATGAACCGGCTGCGGGTGCCCGACGACGTCCCGATCGTCTCGAAGCTCGTGACCCGCCAGATCGAGTCGGCGCAGTCGCAGATCGAGGGCCACAACGCGGAGATCCGCAAGAACGTCCTCAAGTACGACGAGGTCATGAACCGCCAGCGCACGGTCATCTACGACGAGCGGCGCAAGGTGCTGGGCGGCGAGGACGTCTCCGAGCAGATCGGGCACTTCATCGACGACACGCTCGAGGCCTACGTCGCGGGCGCGACGGCCGACCGCTACGCCGACGACTGGGACCTGGACGAGCTGTGGAGCGCGTTCAAGCAGCTCTACCCGATCCAGATCGACCACAAGGAGCTCGTCGAGGAGGCCGGCGGCATCGAGGAGCTCGACGCCGAGACGCTCCTGAACGCGGTGAAGGAGGACGCGCACGCGGTCTACGCCGAGCGCGAGAAGGAGTTCGGCGAGGAGATCCTCCGCAAGCTGGAGCGGCGCGTGCTGCTGCAGACGATCGACCGGAAGTGGCGCGAGCACCTGTACGAGGTGGACTACCTCAAGCAGGGCATCAGCCTGCGGGCGTACGCGCAGCGCGACCCGGTGATCGAGTACCAGCGCGAGGCCTTCGACATGTTCCAGACGATGCTCGACGGCATCAAGGAGGAGTCGGTCCGGTTCCTCATGAACGCCGAGCTGCGGCAGAAGACCGAGGGCGCGTCGGGGGAGCCGGAGGCGGAGATCCGCGGCCTGGAGCCGCTGCGCAAGCCGGAGATGCTGCTGCAGTCGGCACCGTCGGTCGACGGCGAGGGCGGCGTCAAGCAGGAGCTGACGACCGAGGACGGCTCGGTGTTCAAGCGCCCGCCGAAGCCGGTCCCCGGCCAGAAGCGCGCCGTCAAGCGCACGCCGGGCGCGGGTTCGAAGGGCGCCGCGAAGGTGGCCCCGAAGTCGGCGCGGGCGAGTGGTCCGCGCAAGGCCGCGACGGCGCCGCCGGCGAAGCAGGCGAACCCGCAGCAGCGCACCTCGGAGAAGGTGGGCCCGAACGAGCCGTGCCCGTGCGGTTCGGGCAAGAAGTACAAGCGCTGCCACGGCGCTCCCGGCGCGGCGGCGAACTAGCGGCATGACGCGCATCTACGTACCCGCGAACGCGGCGATGCTGCGGACGCTGGCCGACACCGGCGAAGTGAAGCCGGTGTCGGCCGCCCACACCGTGACGGCCTGGCTGCGCCGCGAAGCGCCGGGCGCCGACGTCGAGGACCTGGAGTACACGGCGTTCGCCGACGCCGCGGCGGCGTCGGTCGCGCTGCTGCCCGGTCAGGAACCGCGGCGCGTGGTGATCTCCGCCGACGTCCCCGACGAGCGCGTGAGCGAGCACGGCGAGGGCACGGGCGCGGACTTCGACGGCAGCGTGAAGCTGAAGAAGGTCGCGGCGATCCACATGGACGACGCCGCGGCGGCCCGGGAGATCGCCGCCGAGCTCGAGGCGGAGACCCCGGACCCGGAGGCGATCGAGGCGAACGTCCTCGACTGGTACGCCCCTTCGGAGCTTCAGGACCTCTTGGCGGCCTTGGGCATCAGCAGCCCGTAGGCGAGGACGGCGCAGAACGCGCCCGCGAACATCGCGGTCATCGAGCCGTTGTACTGCCACTGGAAGCTCAGGGCCAGGAACGCCGAGTCGAGCGGCGCGAGCTCGTCCAGGCCGACGCCGAGGAGCGCTCCGACGCCGATCTGCGCGATGATCGTGGCGACGAGCCAGATCGCGCCGGGGATCGCCCCGGCGAGCAGGTGCCCGAGGAGCTTCACGCCCGACTGCTTGCTGCGCAGGTACAGGAACGCGCACAGGCCGCAGGCGAGCCCGGCCACGAACGGGAGGGCGGTGCCGAGGGCGCCGTACTGGTCGAGCGGGTCGGAGAACAGGCTCACCGACGAGGCCGCCTCGAACAGGCCGCGCGCGAACATGAAGACCAGGAGCAGCAGGGCGGCGTTGAGCCCGGCGACGACGATGACGCTGCGCCGCGGCAGCGAGAAGAGCCCGCCCACGATCGCGGAGCCGAGCAGCACGAGCGCCAGCACGAGCGCGATCGCGGCGTCGACGCTGAAGCTCGCGTAGGCGATCGCGGCGGCGGCGAGACCGATGACGGTGAAGCCGAGCGCGGCGAGGGCCTTCTGCGGGCCTCGGAGGACCCGCGCGGCGAGGACGCCCGCGACCGCGCCCGCGAACGCGGCGACGATGATGGGGCTGAACAGGCTGTTCGCCAGGAGCACGACGCCGGTGTCGTCGAGCCCGTCGGCCATGCCGGTGAGGCGGTAGAGGGAGTAGACGACCCCGCCCAGGGAGAGGACGGCGGCGACGCCGAGCACCGCGAGCGCGATGCGGCCCGGTTGCGGCGTCGCGTCGAGCGGGGCGTCGGTCTCCTGCGCCGGTGCTTCGTGCGTTTCAGTCACCAGCCCAGAGTACGGACCGCGCTGGGAACGGCTACATCACACCGAGCCGTTCTTTGTTGCCGTCGCACCAGTTCGCGAGGCCTGAACTGTGCGAGGATGGCGGCAGAGCAGCGGATCTTGTAGCCTGGCTATCAAAGCTACTTAATCGAAGCAACCATCGAATCAATGGGAGGGCGCGATGGACGCCTTGTTTACGGTCCCCACGCCGGAGAACGAACCGGTCAATTCGTACGCGCCCGGCACGCCTGAGCGGGAGAGCCTCCAGAAGAAGCTCGCCGAGCTCGCGGGCACGCGGCACGACCTCGACATGAACATCGGCGGCAAGTGGCGCCGCGGCACGGGCGCCGAGATCAAGGTCGTCCAGCCGCACAACCGCGCCCACGTCCTCGGCGTCACCCGCGAGGCCGGCGAGTCCGAGGTCGCCGACGCCGTGAACGCCGCCAAGGCCGCCCGCGCCGACTGGATGCGCACCAGCTTCGCCGACCGCGCCGCGATCTTCCTGCGCGCCGCCGAACTCATCGCCGGACCCTACCGCGACGTGCTCAACGGCGCGACCATGCTCGGCCAGTCCAAGACCGCCGCCCAGGCCGAGATCGACTCGGCGTGCGAGCTCATCGACTTCCTGCGTTTCAACGTCAGCTTCGCCGAGGGGATCTACCGGCAGCAGCCGAACTCCTCCAAGGGGATCTGGAACCGCACCGACCACCGGCCGCTCGACGGGTTCGTCCTGGCGATCACGCCGTTCAACTTCACGGCCATCGCGGGGAACCTCCCCACCGCCCCGGCGATCATGGGCAACACCGTGGTGTGGAAGCCCTCGCCGACGCAGCAGTTCGCGGCGCACTTCATCATGAAGGTGCTGCTGGAGGCCGGCCTGCCGCCGGGGGTCATCAACATGGTGACCGGCTACGGCGAGGCCGTCAGCAAGGTCGCGCTGGTGGACCCCGAACTGGGCGGCATCCACTTCACCGGCTCCACCAAGACCTTCCAGCACCTGTGGAAGACGGTGGGGGAGCACATCGCGGGCTACCGCTCGTACCCGCGGCTGGTCGGCGAGACCGGCGGCAAGGACTTCATCATCGCCCACCCCAGCGCCGACCCCGACTCGCTCGCGGTGGCGATGGTGCGCGGCGCGTACGAGTACCAGGGCCAGAAGTGCTCGGCGCTGTCGCGCACGTACGTGCCCGCGTCCCTGTGGAAGAACGGCGTCCGCGACGCGGTGGTCGGGATGACCGAGGACATCACCTACGGCGACGTCACCGACTTCGACCACTTCGGCGGCGCGGTCATCGACGAGCGGGCGTACGCCAAGCACACCGCGCTGTTCGACCGCCTCAAGGACGACCCGAAGGCCACGGTGGTGGCCGGCGGGACCGCCGACGACTCGCAGGGCTACTTCGTGCAGCCCACGCTGATCGAGGCGACCGACCCGACCCATGAGCTGTTCGTCCAGGAGTACTTCGGGCCGATCAACACGGTCTACGTCTACGACGACGGCGACTTCGACGAGGTGGTCCGCCAGGCGGCCGACATCGCGCCGTACGCGCTGACCGGCGCGCTGTTCGCGACCGACCGGGCCGCGATCGCCCGCACGAGCGAGGCCGTGCGCTTCGCGGCGGGCAACTACTACATCAACGACAAGCCCACCGGCGCGGTGGTCGGCCAGCAGCCGTTCGGCGGCTCGCTCGGCTCGGGCACGAACGACAAGGCGGGTTCCTGGCAGAACCTCGTCCGCTGGGTGAGCCCGCGCTCCATCAAGGAGAACTTCGCCCCGCCGACCGACTACCGGTACCCGCACCAGGGCTGACCGAGGACGCGACGCCAGCGCGGCGGACGGCGACCCGTGCGTTCGCGGTGGCCGATCGCGTACCGCTCCAGGGCGTTCGCTGCGGCCGGGTGCGGTGAGGCTCGGCGGGTGTTCGCGGTGGTCGGCCGGCGGGCGACACCGCGGCCGACCGGTCGACCGCTTGCGCGCGGTGGCCGAGGGGGCTCGAACCGCGAGGTTCGGGCCCTTTTATGCTTGGGCCATGACGAAGCGTGAGCACCCGCTCAAGGGCGAGTTCGACACTGCCACCGCCCGTTGGGAACGCACCACCCACGAGGACGGGACCCCGGCCGCGCTCGAGATCGGCTACGCCGACAACGGCCTGGTCGCCCTGCGCATGGCCGAGGACCCCGACGGCGACATCCTCATCTACACCCCGTCCGAGTGGGAGGCCTTCGTCGAAGGCGTCCGCGACGGCGAGTTCGACCTCGAGTCCTGGGAGGACGAGCCCATCGTCGAGATCATCGAGGACGACGAGGAAGCGGAGCCGGTGAACCGGGCGGAAGACGCGCCCGCGAGCAAATAAGCCGAGGCACCGCGAGCCGAAGACCGCACGAACGGCCGCGCCGGCCGGGGAGACCCGGAGGCGCGGCCGTTCGGTTTTCCACCATGGTCGGTATGTGCCAACCTCAAAATCCCGCCGCGCCCGTGTATCCCACCGGACTCGGGGGTCTCTTCCCCGGTGAATGACGTGATTCCCGCCCAGCCCGTGGCGTTCGCGGCATTCCGGGCTCGAGTGCCTCCCGACCTGCCGGAGCCCGCGTGGGACCCCACGTGTGGCACGTGGAGGGGAGAATCGATCGCGAAGGATCCCCCTCCTCAGAACAACCGCATACCCCCCGAGTCAAGCAGAGGAGCTCCCATGCGACTGGTGTTCGCCGATCACGAACCCCATTTGAAGCCCAATCCACGCCGCGACCACATGAGCGGCGTCCCTGAGTTGTCCTACTCCACTCTGGACCGACACGGCGGTCGAGTGCTGGCCCCGGGACAGGTCGTCCGCACCCCCGGGCGCCCCGCCCCGGTCGGCACCATCTACCGCTACGACCGCCTGCTCGTGGACGGGTCGGTCATCCACGACGCCGAAGCCCGCGAGAAGCTCGAAGGCGCGATCCGCCCGACCGGCATGTCGCTCGAAAGCCGGGCCGCGAGCGCGATCATTCCGGGCCAGGGCTCGTACCGGGTCCCGGTGTTCAGCAATCACGGCGACCAATCCGCGGTCGATGCCTGGTCGCTGCTCCAGCGACTGCGCACCGCGAACGACGAGACGATCCTGCCGGACGAACTGCTCGACAAGGTCCGCCTGGAGCACCTCATGATCTGCTCGAAGGGCGGCCCGGGTGTCGGCAGCGGCGAGCCGCCGATCGGCGATACACGTTCTTTCACACTCGGTCGCATCCCGGTCGACATGGTGAACCCGATGCCCGGCCGCAGGCAACTGGACCGGCGACTGCGTGTGGCCATCCTGGACACCGGCGTTCCTACGAAGCACCCTGCCTTCGACGTTTCCGATCGCACTGAGCGCGAGGACACCTTCGTGGTGGTCGACCACGCGTTCCAAGTCAAGCTCGGTGAGCACTCCGATTCGCCCGCGGCTCCGCTCGACGACCCGTGGGAGGGCCCGGTCCACGAACCGACTCTCATCGGCGAGGTCGCCAGCCACTTCGGCCACGGCACCTTCATGACCGGCCTGCTCCGGCAGATGTCGCCAGACGTTCAGGTCTACTCGCTGCGAGTGGTTCACAACGACGGCCTCGCTTACGAGCACGAGGTCATCGCCGCGCTCCACCACGTGGCCGACCAGGTCGAGGCCGCCCGGCGCGGTGACGCAGAGGCGTTCGGCATCGATGTGGTCGTTCTGGCGATGGGGTACGTGGACGAGAACCCCGAGGACCAGCCCGGCGGCTGGATCGGGGAAGCGGTCAAACGCCTCTCCGCCCTCGGCATCCCCGTGGTGGCGGCTGCTGGAAACCAGTCCTCGGACCGGCCGTTCTACCCGGCGGCCTTCGCGGCGCACCCGCAGCTCGAGAACGCGGCGCCGATCGTGAGCGTCGGAGCCCTGAACCCGAACCGCCATGTCGCGATGTTCTCGAACGAGGGCTCATGGGTCTCGTGCTACGCCACCGGGGCCGGGTTGGTGAGCACGTACCCGTGCGAGGCCAAGGGGTCGCGGATGCCTGACCGCCGTGTCAAGTCCACGATCCTTGACCGCCACCGCGAGAGCCACGATCCCGACGACTTCTCGTCCGGATACGCGGTCTGGAGCGGCACGTCGTTCGCCGCGCCTCTGGCTGCGGCGTTCTTGGTGAACGCGATGGCGGATACCGGCATGGCCGAGGTGGAAGACGCCATTCAAGCGTCAGCGCGTGCACACGAAGCGTTGAAGCAACTGAAGAACCGCTAGCCTCAAGTCATGAACGTGACTTCGGCTCATTCGGTGGCCGCCGTGGATTACGACCGGCGCGCGCAGCTCTATCTGGCTGCGCGCGCCGGCGACGGCACTGCGCAGCAGACCCTCGTCGGCGAGCTCAATGAGCTCCTCTGGCGAGCGGCCCGCCGTACGGGACTCGACAGGGAGAGTGCTTCGGACGTCGTGCAGACGGCCTGGCTTCGGCTGTGGCACATCGAGAAAGAGCTGGAACAGCCTCGAGCGCTGACCAAGTGGTTGCTCACCACCGTCAGCCGAGAAGCCTGGAAGCAGATCGGGCACATGCGACGAGAGCTCGTCGCCGATCCGATCGACATCCAGGAGGAAGCGGCCCTCGAGGATATCGAGGACGGCTTCGTCCGTGCTGCCGAGCGAGAGGCCGTGCGTCGTGCCTTCCTCGCCCAACCAGAACGGTGCCGGCGACTGCTCGCCTTCGTGGCGACCGTCGCCCGGCCCGATTACGACGTCATCGCCGAGGCACTCGGGATGAAAAGGGGGAGCATCGGACCCACACGGGGCCGTTGCTTGGACAAACTGAGGAAGACGCTCCTGGACGATCCGTCCTGGGGTGGAGGTGAGGAGCGGGATGAAGATGCGACCTGAATACGAGAGTCAGGGTGAATTCGAGCCATTGGACTCCTGCGACGAGCGGATTCTCGCCGTGATCAACGAGCTGCATCGGCGAGACGACCCGATGCCGGAGGACCTCAATGAGCGAGTGCAATTTGCGCTCGAACTCGAAGCCGAACTCGACGCACGGGTGGCGCGCGTTTCGCGCTCCAGTGAACTGGTTCTCACACGTGGGGACGCTGATCTCATTGTAGGCCAGGGTGATCCAGCGTCGATCACGTTCGACTGCGAAACGGTCACGGTTATGGTCACGCCTCGCCCTTCGGCGCTGCGAGAGCTGCGCCTTGACGGATGGATAGGTCCTGAGGGCACTTACGAAGTTGAACTCAGAAGTCCGGAGGGTTCGAGAAGGGCTTCGACCGATGAGACCGGTCGGTTCGTTCTCGAAGGTCTGCCCGACGGTCAGATGTTCCAACTGGTGATCCGGCCGGATGAGACGCTGCAGCGGGAAGGGCTACCGGCGGTCGTCGTGACGCCTGCGGTGCGGTTGTAGCATGTGAAGAATGCTTCACAGTGCCTGGCGCTTGTTCTCACGTGGGCACCGACTTCAGGGTAGGTGGCGCATCTCCGAGGCCGCCGAGGTGTTCGATGAGGCGCTGAAGCTGCTGGCGTGGAATCCGTCGGCGCCTCCGGAAGCTGGTACTGCACGGGCGAGACTCACTGCCCGAATTCTCATCTCCCGTGCTTTGACATGGACTTACTCGGGTGATGCTCCCGCAGGATTGGCCTTGCTCGACCAGGTGGACCGCTTCGTGGATGAGCGGGATCGCGGACTGCTGATGCATCAACGGGCGATGATCCTTCACCAGAACGGGCGGCCGGTAGACGCGCTTGCCTGGTTCGATCTCGCCGAACCGATACTCAGAAAGCACGGTCCCGACTGGACCTATGCAGGGCTGTTCTTGAACCGTGCGAACGCGTTGAGAGACCTGGGAATACTCGGCAAGGGACTGGAGAACGCGACGAGGGCTCGCGAACTCTTCGCGAAGCTCGGCCGTCGTCTCAACCAAGTGAAGGCGCAGCATGTGGAAGCGCTCTTGCTGCTCGATTTGGGCGAGGTCGCCAAGGCGCTCGCAGAATTCGAGGAGGTTCGGGCCCAATACCGAGAGCACGCTCCTGAACTGGAAGCGTTCGTCCACGGTTCCAACGCCGATGCGCTTCTCTATGTGGGTATGTATCGGCAATCGGCCGAGCACTGGGCTGAAGCCATAGCTGCCTTGCGTCTGGCGGGCGACCATCGCACAGCGGCGATTTACGAGTATTGGCGCGCGGTCACCGCTTTCGAAGACAATCAACTGAAGCTCGCCACCGATTGGGCGAAGCGAGCGATGAATTCTCTCTATGCGCAAGGCAATGAGCCGATGGCCTTCTTGGCGAGACTCCTGATTCTTCAGGGAGAATTCGACTCGGAGACTGAAGGCCCCGACTTCGCCGACAAGGTGTCCCGCCTTTGCGACGCCCTCGAACAGCGCGGATGGACCCTCCGGCTCAAGCAGGCCCGTATTTTGGCTGCTCGGGCCCGCATCAGGGCGCGTGACCTCGAAGGCGTGGAAGTCGCCTTGGCGGATGAGGAGAGCGGCCCGGGCTACGAGGCGCTGGCCGAGGGTTTGGCCAGGCACCTTGCCAAGGCGGAGCTCGCCAGCGCTCGCGGGTTGGATCCGATTCCCGAACTGAAAGCAGGCCTCGATCAGCTGGACGAGTACCGAATGGCGTTCGGTTCGGTGGAATTCCAGGCGGGAGTCTCCGCCCTCGGCGTGCAGTTGTCCGGCAAAGGTTTGATCCACACCACCAATCATGGATCACCTGCGGAGATGCTCTGGTGGAGCGAGCGGTCCCGCGCCCAGGGCCTTCGCATCCCCCCGGTCAAATCGGCGACCGAACCTGATGCGCGAGAAGCGCTCGGCCGGCTTCGTCAAGCACGTCAACGACTCTGGGACCTCCAAGTACAAGGTTCGGAAGGGAGCGAAGAACTTGAGCGGGTCCGCCAACTCGAAGAAGAGATCCGCGCCTACGACCGGACCAAGCCCGGACCTGGAGAGCAGGCCGAGCGCATCGCCCCCGATGCCATCCATGACCTGGCGAAAGCCCGTGACACCGTTGTGGTCAGCCTTTACGAGGTCGGCGGCGATGTGCGTGCGATTCTCGCGGGGGGCGACGGCATTCAGCATGTCCGGCTGATGCAGCTCGAAGCGGCCGTGGAACTTGAACGCCGCATGGGAGCTGACTTGGATGCCCTCGGGAAGCCGTTTCGACTTCCGCCCCGCCTCCAGGCGAGCGTCGAAGGCTCGCTCCGCCGCAACGCCTCCGCGCTCGCCGAAGGCATCTGGGAGCCCATCGCCGCCTACGTTGGCGACCGCCAGGTGGTCATCGTGCCGCACAGCCGACTCGCCTGGGTGCCCTGGCCGCTGCTGCCGCAGCTCCGCGGGCGGCCGGTCACGGTCTCGCCTTCGGCCGAGGCATGGTGGCGGGCGGTCCATCGGAGTGCTGCCACCGGCCCCGCCCTCGTGGCGGCCGGCCCTGCGCTCTCCCGAGCGGGCGGGGAGATCGAGACGATCGCGGGTCTCTACCCGGGGGCGAATCTCATCACCGCAGATAAGTCCGATCCCGAACTCATCCTACGAGCGCTCGACGGTGCCTCGGTCGCCCACATTGCGGCGCACGGCCACCACGAGCCCGACAACGTCCTGTTCTCGCGCCTGGACTTCGGTCTCGGTCCGCTCAACGCGTACGAGCTCCTCGGTCTGGACCAGCCGCCCGGGCATGTGGTGCTCTCCTCGTGCGACCTCGGCCGGTCGACCGTGGCAGTCGGGAACGAGACCCTCGGCTTCACCGCGGCGCTCCTGCACGCCGGTACCTCCACTGTGGTCTCCAGCCTCGGCCGCGTACCCGACGACATGGCCGCCGAGATGATGATCGAGTACCACCGCCGCTGCGCCGCGGGCGCGACTCCCGCCGAAGCCCTCGCCGCCGTCGGTGAGCACCGCCCCTGGCATCCCTTCGTCGCGTTCGGCGCCTGACCCGCCCCCGACTTCCTGAGAAGGCCCACCCCGATGACCGCTCCCGAGCCCGACCGCGACACCGAACCCGAGTCCGGTCGCCGACCCGAGTCGATGTTCCGCAACCCCGATCACCTGAAGCTCTTCACCTCCGTCGGAGCGAGCCAAATCGGCCTCCAGATCGCGTACTTCTCGATCTCGATCATCGCCGTGGTCGTGCTGGACCTCAGCGAATCCCAGATCGGGGTCCTGTACGCGATGGACCAGATCGCGCTGGTGCTCTTCGGCCTGCTGGTCGGCGTCTGGGTCGACCGGTTGCGGGACAAGCCGATCATCATCGTCAGCGAGATCTTCAGGGCGGCCGTGATGCTGAGCGTCCCCGTCGCCTGGGCGCTCGACGCGCTGACCGTCTGGCATGTGTACGCGGCGATGTTCCTGCTCGGCGTGGCCTCGGTGTTCTTCGATGTCGCGCAGGTCAGCTTCGTGCCCCGGCTGATCGACAACAACAGCCTCACCCGAGGGAATTCGCGGATCCACGGGATCAGGTCGGCCTCCGACACGGGCGGGCCCCTGGCCGCCGGGCCGCTGGTGTCGCTGCTGACCGCGCCGGTCGCGATCGTCGTGGCGGTGGTGTCGTTCGCCGTGTCGGCCTTCTCGGTCACCCGGATCCAGTACCGCGAAGAGGAACCCGAACGGGCCGAGAAGCCGCACGTCTGGACCGAGATCGTTCAGGGCGTCAAGTTCATCTTCCACGACATGATCCTGCGGAACATCGCGATCGCGAGCGCCTGGTGCAACCTGTCGGTCGGCGCCTTCCAGGCCATGCTCATGGTGTTCCTCATCCGGGAGGCCGGCCAGTCGAGCGAGGTCGCCGGCTTCATCCTCGCCGGCTCCGGCGCCGGAGGCGTCCTGGGCGCGATGCTGGTCGGCCGTCTCTCGAAGCGGGCGGGCGTCGGCCCGACGGCGATCGCGGCGCTGGCGGTGTCCGGTCCCGGCATGGCGATCGTCGCCGCTTCCGGTCCCGGTTGGGGCGCTGCGGTGGCGTTCGCCGGGCAGGTGGTGTTCGTGTCCGCGGTCGTCGTGTTCAACGTGAACGTCATCAGCTACCGCCAGGCGGTCACCCCGGACGACATGCAGGGCCGAGTGGGGGCGACGCAGCGGGTGATCTGCTGGGCGGCGATGGCGGTCGGCTCGATCCTCGGCGGTTTCACGGGCGATCTCCTCAGCGCCCGGGCCGTGCTCTTGATCGCCGCCGCCATGTTGTGCCTCGGGTTCCTCCCGCTGTTGCGGACGCCGTTCCGGAGTCTGCGCGCGATTCCCGAAGAGCACGAAGTGCGGGCGAAGCCGTAGCGATGTGTTGCTGAGCGTCATCCGTCGGGCACTGGGGAACCGGGTTTCGCGGACAGCACGCCCTGGTCATGGGCTGTCGAGCACCCACTGGGCACCAGTGTGGGCGTCGCACAGTAGGTTCCGAGGATGAAGGAATCTTGGGACCCGGAAGCCGTCGGGGTGCTGCGTCTGCCGTCCGGCCGTCTCGTGCGCGGGCGCGCGCTCGCCCGGCCGCTGCCCGAGGGCCCCGACCCGGATTTCGCGCTCCACCTGCTGGGGCACGAGCCGCCGGAGGTCCCTTGGGCGTCCAGGTGGATCCTCTGGCCGGACTTCCGTCTCCCGAACGACAAGCCCGCCTTCGGGGAGGCCCTCCGGGAGGCCTGGGACCGCGCGGAGACCGAGCGCGTCGAGTTCGCCTGCTACGGCGGCCACGGCCGCACGGGCACCGCCCTGGCCTGCCTCGCGGTCCTCGACGGCGTGCCGGCCAGGGAAGCGGTCGCCTACGTGCGCGAGCACTACGCCAAGCGGGCGGTGGAGACCCCCTGGCAGAGCCGCTTCGTCTCCCGTTTCAGCTAGCGGCCGGAAGGCTGCAGCGGTCTTCGAAGACGGACGCGGCCGGCGCTGAAGGACCGGCCTCGCCTCATGTTCGTATGTCACCACGGTGCTGCCGGTGAAAGCGCGGATCGGCGAGACGTGCGAGCGGCACGGTCGAGTGCCCGAGAGGACTGCGAATCCCTTTTCCGTGTTCGACGGACTCAGGCTGGGAGGCGTTTGCAGCGGCGTTGACATAAGGTGGGGCTCGTAACCCCTCCGGCTAGCGATCCCCCTCTCGAGGTTCCGTATGGCGCACCCCGGTCCGCAGCCGCGTCCGACGCGGCGCTGGCTGCCCGTTCTCGTCGTCGTCGCCGCGCTGCTCGTGGTCGGCCTCGCGGCGCAGGGGACGGGACTCCAGTGGCAGCAGGCCGAACTGCCCGAGGTGACCGGCGGCGGCGAGTCGATCCAACCGGGACTCCAGCCTTCGGAGGAGATGCCCAGCGCACCGGAGGTCCCGGCCGCGAGCGACGGGTTCTCCTTCCCTCCCTGGGTCTCGTGGCTGATCCTCGCCGTCCTCGTGGGCATCCCGCTGGCGTTCGTGCTGCTGTTCGTCGCGCGCAAGGTCATGGAATGGCTCATCGACGCCCCGCCGAACAGCGGCGACCCCGATCTCGAACCGCAGTACCTGCACCGCGACTTCACCCTCGTCGAGGACGCCGTCAGCGCCGCCCTCGCCGACATGGACCTCGGCACGGACCCGCGCGCGGCCATCATGGCCTGCTGGGTCCATTTCGAGCGGGCCTCGGAAGCGGTCGGGATCGAACGCGAAACCTCCGACACCCCCTCCGACCTGGTGCGGAAACTGCTCGAACGCCATCAGCTCGACGGGGCCGCGCTCAACCGGCTCTCGGAGGCCTACCTGCGGGCCCGCTACTCGCCCCACCAGGTCGGCCAGGCCGACCGGGACCGGGCCCGCGACGCGCTCGTCGCGCTCCAGGCGCAGCTCGGCGTCCGGGAGGGCCGATGAAGGAGTTCCTCGCGCCGTTCGGGCGTCTCAGGCTCTGGCCCGCGGTCGGCGCCGTGGCCGCCGCCGGGTTCTTCTGGGTCCTCGGGCTGCTGTCGGGCGTCGACTTCTCGCTCTGGCAGCTGGTCCTCCTCGCCCTCGCCGCCCTGCTCGCCAACTCGGTCGTCAACGGGATGCGCGCCGACACCGAGAAGGCCCCCGAGCTCATCGTCCGCACCGTCAACGAACCGAGCTGGCGGCCCTTCACCGAAGTGAACCGCTGGGAGGACCGGCTCATCTTCGCCGAGGCGAAGCCCGGTCGCTTCGAGGGCACGAACGCCAAGCGGCAGCTCGTCGAACTCGCCGCCGAGCGGCTGCGGCTGCGCCGCGGCCTCTCGCTCACCGGGCAGCCCGACGAGTGCCGCGCGCTCCTCGGCGAGCGCACCTTCCAGTTCCTGACCGGGCCCGTACCGGACTGCCCCACCCCCTGGCAGCTCGACGAACACCTGCAAGCCATCGAGGAGATCTAATGTCCCCAGCACCGAGCGTCAGTCTCGACCAGGTCGCCGACCACGCGAGCGCGGTCCTGAAGTCCGTCCAGTCGGTCATCGTCGGCAAGGACGAGCCGCTGCGCCTGGTGCTCGCCGGGATCCTCGCGGGCGGACACATCCTCCTCGAAGATCTTCCGGGCCTCGGGAAGACGCTCACGGCGCGGTGCTTCGCGCAGAGCCTCGGGCTGGACTTCCAGCGGCTCCAGTTCACCCCCGACCTGCTGCCCGCGGACGTCACCGGTTCCCTGCTCTACAACCAGAAGAGCGGCGAGTTCGTCTACCGCAAGGGGCCGGTGCACACGAACCTGCTGCTCGCCGACGAGATCAACCGGACGCCGCCCAAGACCCAGTCGGCGCTGCTGGAGGCGATGCAGGAGCGCCAGGTCTCGGTCGAGGGGGAGACGCACCTGCTCCCCGAACCGTTCACGGTGCTCGCCACGTCCAACCCGGTCGAGTTCGAGGGCACCTACCAGCTGCCCGAGGCGCAGCTCGACCGGTTCCTGCTGCGCGTCTCCTTCGGCTACCCGACGCCGGACGAGGAGTGGGAGGTCCTCCAGCGGCGCCTCTCCCGCCGGGCCGAGACCGTCGACCTCGCGCCCGTCATCGACGCCGCCACGCTGGTGGGGATGCAGCGGGCGCTGGAGCAGGTCACCGTCGAGGACTCGGTCGGCCGCTACATGGTCGCCATCACCGGCGCCACGCGCGGCCATGCGCAGGTGCAGGTCGGCGCGTCACCCCGCGGGTCGCTCGCACTGCTGCTCGCCTCGCGGGCGCTGGCCGTCCTTTCAGGACGCGACTTCGTGACCCCCGACGACGTGAAGGGCGTCGCGGGCGCGGCCCTGGCCCACCGCATCACCCTCAAGCCGGAGCTGTGGATGCGCCGCATCGACCCGGCCGCCGTCGTCGCCGACATCTGCCGCGGCGTCGAGGCGCCCCAGACGGTCAAGGACCCCACGTACTCGGCCGCGAGCGGGGATTCGGCGCGGCGGCCATGACACTCGCCGGCGATCCCGCGCTCAAACTGCGCACCGACAATCCGCGTCCGCAGCAGCGGGCGGTCGCCGAGCCGCCCGTGACGTGGCGGCGCACCACGGCCCTGACGCGGGCGGTCGCACTGGTGGCGGTGTGCCTGCTCGTCGCGGTCGTGTTCGGCCGGGTGGACCTCGTGCTCATCGCCGCGCCCTTCGCGATCGGCACCGCGCTGCTGCTCCAGCATCGGCCCACGCGCCCGCCCGAGGCGCGGCTCGTCTCGATGGACGACGCCACCAGCGCCGAAGGCGCGACCGCGTCCGCGAGCCTGGTCGTCTTCAATCCCGAGCCGGTCCCGATCACCGCGTTCGTCACCGCCGCGGCCGACCCGTGGATCGCCCTGCACACCGGCAAAGGCGACTTCGCCGAGCGCATCGGCCCCGAGACGGGACGGGACATGGTCGTCGCCGGGACCGCCCGGCGCTGGGGCGGCCACCACCTCGGACCCGTCCACGTCCGCTCGATCGCCTGCGGCGGGCTGCTGGAGACCACGGTGCAGCGCCTGCACGGCGCGACCGTGTGGGTCCTGCCGGTCCCGGACTGGTTCGAGTCGGCCGAGTCGCTGCCGTTCGCGGACGGCGTCACCGGCGTCCACCGGTCCCGGCGCGGCGGCGACTCCGGCGAGCTCGCCGAGGTGCGCCTCTACCAGCCGGGGGACCGGCTGCGGCGGATCGACTGGCGCACGTCGATGCGCAGCCAGGACCTCTACGTCAACGCCACCCTGTCCGAACGCGACACCGACGTGACCTTGATCCTCGACCTGCAGGTCGAAGCAGGGGTCTCCGGCGGCGTCGAAGGCGCGGCGTCGATCGCCGACCTCACCGTGCGCGCGGCCGGCGCCGTGGCCTCCCACTACGCCCTCCAAGGCGACCGGGTCTCGTGCATCGAGTTCGGCGCGCGCGGCCGCCGGATGCGCCCGGGGACGGGCAGGCGGCACGCCGCCGCGACGCTCCGCTGGCTCGCCTCGGTCGACATGCCGCCCGATCCGCTCCCGCCGTCGCCCGAGATGCTCCGGCGCCAACTCGCCGGGCAGCGCAGCCTGAACGTCGTGTTCACGCCGCTGCTGACCGACCGCTCGGTCGCGCTCATCGCCGCGATCGCCCGCGCCGGCCGGCCGGTGCTGTGCGTCGACACGCTGCCGCCGCACCTCGCCCCGCCCGCGCGGACGCATTGGACGCCCGCCGCGGAGCGCCTGTGGCGGCTCTCGCGCGACAACACCGTCATGGAGCTGCGGGACCTCGGCGTCGCCGTGGAGCCGTGGAAGGGCTCCGCTTCGCTCGACAACGTGCTCGCCGAACTGAACCGGAGGCGCTACCGATGAGCATCCTTGACGAAGTTCGGGAGGCATAAATGAGCATCCTTGACGAAGCTTGCGAGTCATAAATGAGCGATGTCCAGCGCGGCCTCGTCCAGGCCCTCGCCGAGGGCGCCCGGCACCGCCTCCGGGCCGGCAGGCGCGGCGGGCTCTCGTGGGCCCGGCGCGTCGCCCCCGGGCCGGTCCTGCTGCGGCTCGCGGTCGCGCTGCCGCTGTTCCTCGCCGCCGAGCTCGCCGTCCCGTCCGAGTGGGCCGCGGCCGCGGGCTACATCGCCGCCGCGGCGCTCTTCGCGGCCGCGGCCGCACTGCTGCCGGGCGGGATCGCGCCCACCGCGGCGATCCTGTTCGTCATCGTCGCCTGGCTGCTCAACGGCGCTCTCAACGAAGGCGACCCCTCCCTGTGGACGGCCGCCGCCCTGGCGTGCCTGCTGTACACCGCCCACTCGGCCGCCACGGTGACGCAGCGGTTCCGAACGACTACCGCAATGGACGGTGAGATCATGCACACCTGGGGTCGCCACCTGGGGCTCGTGCTCGCGTCGACAGTGGCCCTCGCCGGTACCCTGGCCCTGTTCACCGCGTATTTCACCGGACTCGCCGCTGGACTCGTCGCCGCCGCCGGCATCGTGGCCGCGGTCACCGTGATCTACGTCCTCGCGCGTTCACTACACAAGAACCCCTGAGTAAGGCCAGAATTGAACGCGTGAAACGTATAGCCGTGATAGGTGCCGGTCACGTCGGTTTTTACGTTGCCGAACGCTTGAGCAAGCTGCTGAAGGGCGACATCAAGCGCGGTCAAGTTGAACTGATGGTCATCGACCCCAACCAGCACATGACCTACCAGCCGTTCCTGCCCGAGGCGGCTGCTGGCTCCATCTCCCCGCGACACGGTGTTGTGCCGCTCCGACAGGCCCTCAAGCACTGCACCATCCTCACCGGTGCGGTCACCGAGATCAAGCACGCCGAGCGCAAGCTCACCGTGCAGCCTTTCGCCGGTCCCACCCGCGAGGTCGAGTACGACGAGGTCATCGTCGCCCCCGGCTCCGTCTCCCGGCCCCTGCCCATCCCCGGTCTGGCCGACACGGCCATCGGCATCAAGTCGATGGGCGAGGCCATCTGGCTGCGCAACCACGTGCTCCAGCGCTTCGACATCGCCGCCACGACCGAGGACCCGGACGTGCGCCGCAAGGCCCTCACGTTCCTCACCGTCGGCGGCGGCTTCGCCGGCGCCGAGACCCTCGGCGAGCTCGAGGACCTCACGGCGAACATCGTGAAGAACTACCCGATGCTCGACGCCTCCGAGATCAAGTGGTACCTCGTCGAGTACGCGAACAAGATCCTGCCCGAGGTGGGTCCGGAGATGGGCGCGTACGCCGCCCGCCAGCTCACCCGGCGTGGCGTCGACATCCGCCTCGGCACCACCCTCAAGTCCTGCGAGGGCGGCCACGTCGTCCTCACCGACGGTGAGGAGTTCGACTCCGACACCATCATCTGGACCGCCGGGGTCATGCCGCACCCGCTCATCAAGCAGTCCGACCTGCCGGTCGGCCCCCGGGGCCACCTCGAGTGCAACACGCGCCTCCAGGTCGCCACGGGCGTCGAGGCCGGCACCGACACCGTCGGCGAAGTCGTGGAAGGCGCCTGGGGCGCCGGCGACTCCACCCAGGTGCCGGACACCTCGGACTTCCCGATGGACTGGTGCTCGCCCTCGGCGCAGCACGCCGTCCGCCAGGCCCGCATCCTCGCCGACAACGTGTACGCCAAGCACGTCGGCCGCGAACTCAAGCCGTACGAGCACAAGTACATCGGCTCGGTCGCCGGCCTCGGCCTGTACAAGGGCGTCGCCAACACCTACGGCTTCAAGGCCAAGGGCCTGCTCGCATGGCTCATGCACCGCGGCTACCACCTGTCGCGCGTGCCCGGCACCGGCCGCAAGGGCCGCATCCTCGCGGACTGGATCGTCGGCTTCTTCACGAAGCGCGAAATGGTCCAGCTCGGTGAAATTCAGGCAGGGCGCGAACCCTTCGAGGCCATCGCCGCTGGCACCGACCCCGCACGTGCCGCCAAGCCCGAGCCCGCGGAGGCCGTCAAGTCCGTCGGTTAGTCGTTACAGTTAGAGCACCACGGGAGTCCACCCGTGGTGCTCTAGCCTTTAGCGAGGTGGAAAACTGGTGTCCATGAGAGCACGTGTACTCGTCGTTGACGACGACCCGGCCCTGGCGGAGATGCTCGGCATCATCCTCCGGACCGAAGGCTTCACCCCCACCTTCGTCACCGACGGGGAGAAGGCGCTCGCCGCGTTCAAGGAGCACCGGCCCGACATCGTCCTGCTCGACCTCATGCTCCCGGGCATGAGCGGCATCGACGTCGCCAAGGCGATCCGCGGCGAATCGGGCGTGCCCATCGTCATGCTCACCGCCAAGTCGGACACCGTCGACATCGTCCTCGGCCTCGAATCGGGCGCCGACGACTACATCGTCAAGCCCTTCAAGCCCAAGGAGCTGGTCGCCCGCATCCGCGCGCGCCTGCGCCGCGGCGACGACGTCACGCCCGAGCGCCTGGAGATCGGCAAGCCCGGCCTCCAGGTCCAGATCGACGTGCCCGCCCACCAGGTCACCCTCAACGGCGCCGAAGTCAAGCTCACGCCGCTCGAATTCGACCTGCTCGTGGCCCTCGCCCGCAAGCCCCGCCAGGTCTTCACCCGGCAGGTGCTCCTGGAGCAGGTCTGGGGCTACCGGCACTCGGCCGACACGCGCCTGGTGAACGTCCACGTCCAGCGCCTGCGCGCGAAGATCGAGCCCGACCCCGAGCGCCCCCAGCTCATCCAGACCGTGCGCGGCGTCGGGTACAAAGCCGGATTGGGCTAGTGAAACCGGATCAGAGCCGGCCTCGCCCGAGGCCGGTGTGGCTGCGTCGCCTCGGCCAAGGCGCCGCCCGCGTCGCGGACCGCGTCTCGCGACCGCTGATCGAACGGTTCGCCGCCTCGCTGCAACTGCGGGTCGTCGCCTCCACCCTGATCGCGTCCACGATCCTCGTCCTCATCTTCAGCTTCGTGGTGGCCGGGTCGGTGACCTCGGGCCTGCTCGACGAACGCCAGGACACGGCCGTCGACGAGACCGGGAACGCCGCCGAGCGCGCCGCCGAGCAGCTGGGCACCTACTCCTCCTCCTCGGACACCGCGCTCGCCACCACCCTGCAGCAGATCGCGAACGAGCTGGCCGAGGACCCCGCGTACGCGCCGTACATCATGCTGCGCACCGCCGACGGCGACGTGACCAAGACGCACCCGATCGCCGGCGACGTCCGGTCGAGCGACGACCTCCAAGCGGCCGTCGCCGACCGGAAGGTCGCGAGCCAGTACGCGGACTTGGACGTCGAGGGCGACGGCGACTTCCTGCCGTACCTGGTCGTCGGCTCCTACATCGACGTCGGCATCGGGTACGAGATCTACGCGTTCTACCCGCTGGAGTCGCAGCAGGACGCCATCAGCCTCCTGCGCACCAACCTCGCTCTGGCCGGGGTCGCCCTCGTCCTGCTCCTCGGCGTCATCGCCGCGCTCGTGACACGGCTGGTCGTCACGCCCGTGCGGGAGGCCGCCCGCACCTCGCAGCGCCTCGCCGCAGGCCTCCTCCACGAACGCATGGAAGTGCGCGGCTCCGACGACCTCGCCCGCCTCGCCGGATCCTTCAACCTCATGGCCGAGAACCTCCAGAGCCAGATCCGCCGCCTCGAAGAGATGTCGATGATGCAGCGGCGCTTCACCTCCGACGTCTCCCACGAGCTGCGCACCCCGCTCGCGACCATCCGCATGGCCGCGGACCTGCTCTACGACAACCGCGACGACTTCGACCCGGTCACCAAGCGCTCCATCGAACTCCTCCAGCACGAGATCGACCGGTTCGAGGACCTGCTTCAGGAGCTGCTCGAGATCTCCCGCTTCGACTCCGGGTTCGCGTCGCTCGAAGTGGACGCCGTCGACGTCGGCCGCATCGCCGAGGACGTCGTGACCGGCCTGTCCCGCCTCGCGGGCGAATGCGGCGTCGAGGTCACCGTGGAGAAGCCGCCCCGCCGCGTCATCGCCGAGGTCGACCCCCGGCGCGTGCAGCGCATCCTGCGCAACCTCGTCTCCAACGCGATCGAGCACGCCGAAGGCCGACCCGTCGAGATCCGCGTCGCCGAGAGCGACACGGCCGTCGCCGTCGCCGTCCGCGACCACGGGGTCGGCCTCAAACCCGGCCACGCCGACCGCGTCTTCGACCGGTTCTGGCGCGCCGACCCCTCCCGCAACCGCAAGACCGGCGGGACCGGCCTCGGCCTCGCCATCAGCCTCGAAGACGCCAAGCTCCACTCCGGGACCCTCAAGGCCGCCGGCGAACCCGGCAAGGGCACGCTGTTCGTGCTCACCCTCCCGCTGCAGGCCGGCAACCGGGTCATCACCTCGCCGATCCCCCTGCGCTTCGAGGAACCGAAGGAGGCACCGCATGCGACGCAGGACTAGTCTCGCCGCCGCGACCGCGATCGGCACCGTCTGGGCCCTCTCGGCGTGCGGCATCCCCACGGGCAGGGCGCCCGACGTCATCGGCGACGCCCCCACGGACTTCGACCAGTCCTCCGGGGTGAGCCCCGAGTCCTTCGACCCGACCGAGGACGCCGCGGTCACGGTCGCCAACTTCTACAAGGCCGCCGCCGGCGACCCCGCCAGCCGCGACGACCGCCTGCAGCGCTTCACCGCCAGCGAGGACGAGCAGTTCTCCGGCCCCGGCGACGGCATCCGCCTCCTCGACGACCTCGCGTTCTCCATCGAGGACGCGGGGGCCCTCGAGTCGGCCACGGTCACCGTCACCGGTTCGGTCGTCGGCATATACCGCGAAGACGGAACGGTCCGCGTGCCCCCGACCTCGACCGACTACAGCGAGATCTTCACCCTCCAGCGTGACGGCGTCGGCGACACCTGGGAGATGACCACCCTTCCCACGCAGGTCGCGCTGGACTACGACTACTTCACCGCGTCCTACGAGCAGGCGCCGCTGTACTTCCAGGCGGGAGAGGCCGAACTCCTCGTCCCCGACCTGCGGTGGATCTACGGCGACCTCAACGCCGGCACCCGCCGGAAGCTCCTCCTCGACTGGCTCGTCCTCGGCCCCTCGGAATTCGCCAAGCAGGCCGCGGGCAACGCGATCCCGCCCAGCACCGTCGGCAAGATCGCAGAACAGGACGGCGTCCTCCAGGTCGACCTCTCGCTCGGCGCGGAGGTCGAGGACGACGTCGCGGACGCCATCGCCGCCGAAGTCGCCTGGAGCCTCGGCCTCGACGGCGAGTTCGTGCTCACCGCCGACGGCGAGGAGCGGGCCCGGGGCACCCGCATGGACTGGCGCGACTGGAACGCGATTCCCGCGGAACTGCCCGAGACCGCCTACTTCATCGCCGAAGAGACCGTGTGGCAGTACACGAGCGACGAAGGGGTCACCAGGACCGACGCGGACCACCCGTGGGTCGGGTTCACCATGCCCGGCCTCCGGCAGGTCGCGGTCGGATCAGGCGGCCGGATCGCCGCGATCACCGCGGGCTCCGGCGGCGAGGTCCTCCAGACGGGAGACGCGGTGACCGGCGTGCGTCCCGTCAGCGGCGTCGACGGGGCGCTCACCGACCCGCAGTGGCTCGGCGACGGCACCGTGATCGTCGTCGACGACGGCGTGCCGATCGCGGTGGTGCCGCGGACGGGCACGATCCAGCCCCTCGCCGCGGGGGACCAGGTGACCGCGCTGGCGCTCTCGGCCGACGGCCGGCGCCTGGCCTACGTCGAGGACGGCCTCGCATGGGTCGCCCCGCTGTTCCTGGACGCGGACGGGAACATCTCCGCCGGCCAGTCGGAGCCGGTCGGCACGGGCATCGAGGACGTGTCGGACGTGGCCTGGAGCTCGGAGAACTTCCTGTGGGTCGCGGGGAACCGCGAGGACTACAAGCTGTTCAACGTGGCGATCGACAACTCGCGGATCGAACCGCAGGCGGGGACCGTGGCGTTCCCGCCGATCACGGAGATCGCCGCCAACCCGGCCGAGCCCGTGGGGTCGAGCCTGCCCCGCGGCGAACCGGTGATCATCGTGGCGAACTCGACGCTGTACCGGGTCTTCACGACCCCGGACGAGGTGCTGAACGGCGACGTCCCCGTCTCGGGATCGGCCCCGTTCACCGTGCTGCAGGCGCGGTAGGGCCCGCAGCGGCAGACGCAAGGCCCGGAGCGGGCTGCTCCGGGCCTCTGCTGTACTCCTGATCAGGCGTCGCCGTGCGGCCCGCCCGGGCCTTCGCAGGCTCAGGCGTGGACGGCGCCCTTGCGCTTCACCGTTCGACGCTTCCGCGGCTCAGGCGTCGACGGCGCCGCGCTTCTCGTTCACCGCTCGGGCCTTCGCAGGCTCAGGCGTCGACGGTGAAGCCGACCGATCGGACGTTCGTCGCGGCGATCTCGACGTAGGCGATCTTCTCGACCGGGACGATCACCTGGCGACCCTTCTCATCCTCGAGCCGAAGGACCCCGCCGTTCTCGACGGCCTGGTCGATCGTCTCGGACAGGTCCTTCGGCGACAGCTTGCTCTCCAACACCAGTTCGCGTGGGGCGTACTGGACACCGATCTTGACCTCCACGGGCCCTCCTCAATCGAAATACTCTGACGTCTAGACGGATGCAAGACTACTCGCGGGGGCCGCCGGGGTCCGGCACCGCGCAGTGCGCCGATAGCGAACGGGGCGCGGCGGCACCGTGGTCTGTTTCACGTTCGCGAAGCGGCGCCGGTCGCGAGCGGTCGACTCGGCAGGGCTCCCGCCTCCTCAGCGTTCCTCGGCTTCGCCTCGCGGGCTGTGCTCGTGCTCCCCTGGCTCGGCTTCGCCTCGCGGGCTGAGCTCATGCTCCCCTGGCTCGGCTTCGCCTCGCGGGCTGTGCTCATGCTCCCCTGGCTCGGCTTCGCCTCGCGGGCTGAGCTCATGCTCCCCTGGCTCGGCTTCGCCTCGCGGGAAGTGCGAAATCCCGCGCCACGCGAGGGCGCTCATGAGCTGCACGGCCTCGTCCTTCGGGATGGCGCGGCCCGAGGCGATCCACTTCCTCGCGGCGACCTCGGCGTTCCCGAGGAGGCCGGTCGCCAGGAGTTCGGCGCGGGCCTTGTCGACGTGGGTGTCGGCCATGATCGTGTCGGCCATCGCCGCCACGCAGTCGGCCTCCATCTTCAGCACCCGCTCCGACACCTCGGGGTCGTTGCGCTGGTCGGACTCGAAGACGAGCCGGAACGCCTCGCCCTGGGCGTCCACGAAGTCGAAGTAGGCGCGCATGGCCCGGTTGACCCGCTCCTTGTTGTCCTCAGTAGAGTCGAGGGCGTGCCGCACCTGTTCGACCAGCTCGGCCGCTCGACCGTCGAGCAGCGCCAGGTAGAGCTCCAGCTTCGACGTGAAGTGCTGGTACAGCACGGGTTTCGAGACCCCGGCGTTCTCGGCGATGTCGTCCATCGAGGTGCTGTGGTAGCCCTTGGACACGAAGACGTCCTGCGCGGCCTGCAGCAACTGTGCCCGGCGTTCGCTTCTGGGCAGTCGGACCCGGCCCTCACCAGCGCTGTTCACCTCGGCACCTCTCTTCGGCACATGTCGGTCATCCGTCAGTGGCCCGCTCTTGCGACCTGAACGAAGTTTACGGAAACCTGAATACAGTCTCCCAGCGTACGGGGGCGACAAACGCGGGTTCGAGTCACTGGCCGCGCCACGGTACCTTGAGGGCGGGAATATGAAGGAGTTGTCTAGTGGTGTATGACCAGAACCGACCGGATGAGCCGCAGCGTCCGAGCGGGGAGGACCGGCCCGCTCGCAGGCGCATCGGCAGGTCGTGGGGCCCGCCCGCCGACGAGGCTCCCGAGGCCGCCGAGGAGTCCCGGCAGGGGACGGGCCAGGCGCCCGAGCAGTACCGCTTCGATCCGGATCGGGGACGCCGCCACCGCTACAGCGAGGACCCCACCGGGCAGGTCCCGAACGTGCCGGTCGAGATCGCCGAGACCGGCCCGATGGTCCCGGCCACCCGCCGCCCCTCGCCCGGCGACCAGTTCGAGCCGATCCCGCCCGCACCGCAGCAATCTCAAGGCCCCCAAGGATTCCCGTCCGAGCAAGCGCAGCAGCAGTCGCAGTTCGCGCCGCCAGGGGCGAACCATGAACACAGCGCGCCTCCCGGCGTGAACCAGGAGTACAGCGCGCCTCCTGGAACGAATCAGGAGTACAGCGCACCTCCCGGAACGAACCAGGAGCACGGCGCGATGCCGGGCGCGAACCAGCAGTACAGCCCCCCGCAGCAGCACCCCGGATACAGCGCCCCGCCGATGCCCGGCGACTACGCCGCCCCGCAGCAGCAACCGAACCAGGGGCCGCCGCAGCCGAACCAGGAGTTCGCGCCCCCCGGCGGGAACCAGGACTACGGCGTCCCGCAGCAGGACCAGAACGCCCCCGCGCAGCAGTTCTACAGCGCTCCGCAGCAGGCCATGCCGAGCGCGCCGCCCGCCAACCAGCAGTTCGCCCCGCCGGGGGCGAACCGTGAGCGCGGCGCCGCGCCAGGGGCGAATCAGGAGTACAGCGCACCGCCCGGAGCGAACCGTGAGCACGGCGCGCCGCCGGGCGGCAACCGGGAACCGGTCGCCGACCAGCAGTACAGTGCGCCGCCGGCCGCTCAGCGCGAGTTCAGCGCCCCGCCCGCCGTTCGCCCCGAACGCCACGCGCCGCCCGCCGACCAGCACCACAGTGCGCCGCCCCCGCCCGCCGCGCCTCAGGAGACCCCGGCACCGCCCGCGGCGCCGGACGTGAACCAGGAGCACTCGCAGGGCCGCGGTCCGGCCCAGCCGCCGCACACCGGCCCCATCGAGGTCCCGCCGCGGCCCGCCGCGACGCCGCCCCCGAACGGGCCCGGCCCGCAGGCCCAGGTCTCCGTCGCCGAGCAGCAGACCGAGCAGTTCCCGGTCCAGCCACCGCCGCCGGTCACGGAGGTCTCGCCCCCGGCGGTCCCGAGTCCGCCCGTGACCGAGCAGGCCCCGCTGCGCTCGTCGCCGCGGAACCGGCCGCCGATCGCCGAGCCCACGCCTCCCGCGACCGTAGAGAAAGACGTGAACGACCCCGAATCCGCGCGCCTCGTCGAGGCCGTCCGCCAGGTCCCCGGCGTCCGCGACGCCTTCCACGTGACCGCCCCCGACGGCGCCTCCAGTCTGCGCCTCGAACTCGAGGACGGGGTCGACCCCGACGAGGTCCACGCCGTCGTCTCGGCCGTGGTCGCCGAGCAGCGCGCCGTCGAGCCCGGCCCGCAGTCCTCCGACGAGCCCGGCGAGGAGCTCCACGGCCAGGTGGAGTCGCCCTCCACCGACGTCGAGGTCGCGAACATCGGGCCGGTCGAACTGCGCCGCGTCGAGATCGAGTCCGCCGGCCTCGAAGCCGAGGTCAGCGTCACCCTCGCGCTCGGCGACACCGAGTCCACCGGCAAGGTGGCCGTCCCGCCGATCGACTGGCACATCCACCACGCCGCCGCGGCCGCGACCGTGGAGGCCCTGCGTCCGCGGCTCGGCGAGAGCGACGTCCGCGTCGAGGTCGAGCACGCGTCGATCGTCCCCACTGGACCGGTGAAGACCGCCGTCGTCGTCATCCTGTGGCTCGACGGCCGCTCCGTGCGCCGCCTCTCGGGGGCCTCCGTGGTCACGGCCGAGCGTTCCCGTGCGGTGGTTTCGGCTACATTGGGCGCGCTGGCGGGCGAAGTGTCACACTAGGACACATGAAACGGGCACGTCTCGCGGAGGCGGGCGGGGTTCGGAATCCGACCCGCCCGCACCCGCCGTGGCCCGGCATCGAACACCAGCTCAGCCGCCGTCGGCTGTTCATCCGGCACACCCCGCCGACCGCGCCGAACGCCGAGCCCGCCGTGTTCGTCCACGGGCTCGGGGGCTCCGCGCAGAACTGGACGGACCTCGCCGACGCGCTCTCCGACCGCCTCGCGGTCGACGCGGTCGACCTGCCGGGCTTCGGCCAATCGGCCCCCGCGCCGCGCGTCACCATCCCGCTACTGGCGCAGGACGTCGCCGCCTGGATCGTCGAGTCCGGCCGCGGCCCGGTCCATCTCGCGGGCCACTCCCTCGGCGGGGCCGTCTCGGTCTATCTCGCCGCCACCCGCCCGGGCCTCGTGCGCACCCTCACGCTCGTGTCGCCCGCGATGCCGTTCGCGAACCCGCGCCGCTCGCACCAGTCGCGGTTCGTGCCGATGCTCGCGGTCCCGAACATGGCCCGCATCGCCGACCGGCTCATGCGCGGCCGCACCCCCGAGCAGGTCGTGAACGACATCTACCTCGGCACCTGGGCCGACCCGACGCGCGTCCACCCGCAGCGCCGCCGCGAGGCGATCTCCGAGGCCCGCCGCCGACTGGCGGTCCCGTGGAACTCCAGCGCCTACATCCAGACCTACCGGGGGCTCATGGCCTCCTTCTTCCAGTCGTTCGTGCCCGGCACGCACTCGCTGTGGCGGCTCGCCAAGAAGATCGCATGCCCCACGCTCGTCATCTGGGGCAAGCAGGACAAGGTGATCGACGTCCGCCTCGCCCCGCCCACGGCGCTGGCCATCCCCGACTCGCGGCTGCTCATCCTCAACCGCACCGGCCACGTGGCGATGATGGAGCACCCGCACACCGTGGCGCGCGCGATGGTCGCCCTGCTCGACGACGCCAGCGAGGTCGAACCGGACACGGCGGACGACGCTCTGTCCGTGATGTGAACACGAACGGGGCCACACCGACCTCCGGGGTTGAGCCCCTCAGGCCTTCGTCTGTCCTAGACTCGCCGTGTGACTGAGGGACGGGTGGGACGGCTGCAACGCAACCGCAGGCTCCGCAAACGGCGGCGCCTCGTGTTCTTCGCCATCCTGATCCTCATGGCGGGCACGGGGCTGTACTTCGCCCTCGGCGCCGCCGACGCCGAGAAGCCCCAGGCCTTCGACCAGGACGAGCGGATCCCGCCCACGACCGTCGCCGATCCGTCCCCTTCGGACATCGCTTCCGCGGAGGCTCCGGCCGAGACGCAGGCGACGCCGCCGCTGTACTTCTCCGGCACCGGCACCTGGACCTACGCCGAGCCGGTGAGCGCCGCGGTCGTCGGCTCCGCCGGGACGCTCCTGACGTACAACGTCGCGGTCGAGGACGGGCTCGCGCTCGACGCGGCCGAGTTCGGCGCGTTCGTCCACGCGACCCTCGCGGACCCGCGCTCCTGGACCGCCGGGGGCGGCTGGCGCTTCGAGCAGGTCGGGGAGGGCGGCAACGCCGACTTCACGGTCTACCTCGCCAGCCCCGAGCAGCGCGCGCTGCTCTGCGGCTCGCAGAACACGACGGTCTCGTGCCGCAACGGCGACAACGTCGTCATCAACTCGGCCCGCTGGATCACCGGCGTCGAGCACTGGGACGGCACGCTCGACGCCTACCGGCAGTACGCCGTGAACCACGAAGTGGGCCACCGGCTCGGCCACGGCCACGAGGTCTGCCCTCAAGACGGCGCGCTCTCGCCGGTGATGGCCCAGCAGACCTATCAGCTCGCCGGCTGCGTCGGCAACGCCTGGCCCTACCCGGACGGCACGACCTACGTCTCCGGCCCGGTCGGGGACTACGGCGGCCCGGACCTCCCTCCGGACGACTTCGTCGACCGCTGACCGCAGGAGTCCCGGAACGTGGGACGAACCGTCCCACGCGGGTGAAGAACCGCACACCGCGCTTCCCGGTGGAATATCCAGCCAGTGGACATGCATTATTGACCATATGAGTTTGCCGCCGCTGGTCGAACCAGCCTCAGAGCTGTCGGTCGACGAGGTGCGCCGCTATTCGCGCCACCTCATCATCCCCGACGTCGCCATGGACGGTCAGAAACGACTCAAGAACGCCAAGGTGCTCTGTGTGGGCGCGGGCGGCCTCGGGTCCCCCGCGTTGATGTACCTGGCAGCCGCCGGGGTCGGCACGATCGGCATCGCCGAGTTCGACACCGTCGACGAGTCGAACCTCCAGCGCCAGATCATCCACGGCCAGTCCGACGTCGGCCGCCCCAAGGCCGAGTCCGCCGCCGACTCGATCCGCGAGATCAACCCGTACGTCGACGTCGTCATCCACAACACGGTGCTCGACAACGACAACGTGTTCGAGATCTTCGAGCAGTACGACCTCATCGTCGACGGCACCGACAACTTCGCCACGCGCTACATGGTGAACGACGCCGCCGTGCTGCTCGGGAAGCCGTACGTTTGGGGCTCGATCTACCGCTTCGACGGCCAGGCCTCGGTCTTCTGGGCCGACCAGGGCCCGTGCTACCGCTGCCTCTACCCCGAGCCCCCGCCGCCCGGCATGGTGCCGAGCTGCGCCGAGGGCGGCGTCCTCGGGGTGCTGTGCGCCTCGATCGGCTCCATCCAGGTCACCGAGGCCATCAAGCTCCTCACCGGCGTCGGCGACCCGCTCGTCGGCTCGCTCATGGTCTACGACGCGCTGGAGATGACCTACCGCAAGATCAAGGTCCGCAAGGACCCGAACTGCGCGGTCTGCGGCCCGAACGCCACCGTCAAGGAGCTCATCGACTACGAGGACTTCTGCGGTTCGGTCACCGACGAGGCCGCCGAGGCCGTCATCGGCTCCACGATCACCGCCCGCGAACTGGAGACGTGGATCAAGGAAGGCCGCGACATCGACCTCATCGACGTGCGCGAGCCCGCCGAGTACGAGATCGTGCGCATCCCCGGTTCGCGGCTGATCCCCAAGGGCGAGATCGTCTCCGGCGCCGCGCTGGCCGATCTGCCGACCGAGCGCCAGGCCGTGTTCTACTGCAAGGCGGGCGTCCGCTCCGCCGAGGCGCTGGCCGCGGCGAAGGCCGCCGGTCTGAAGAACGCGGTCCACGTGCAGGGCGGCGTGCTCGGCTGGATCAACCAGGTCGACCCGAGCCTGCCGACGTACTAGAGCAATGCGAGCGAGGGGCGTGCGGCCGACGGCCGCACGCCCCTCGGCGTGCTTTGCGTTGCTTCGTGGCCCTATGAGATTTCCGACTCCGATCGATCGGACTTTCCGTTCCTGGGGCGTTGACTCGCACTCGACCGGTTCCGTAGCCTCGCAGGAATGATCCGCAAAAGCGAACCGTCCTCTCGCCGCTTGACTCCCAGCCGCCGCAATCTGCTGCGGTTCGGCGTGCCCGCCGTCGTGCTCGCGGGCGCGGGCGCGGCCACCACGGTCGCCGCGAACGCCGAGGAGCTGGGCCTGCCCTTCTTCGGGCCCTCCCGCGAGGAACTCGAAGCCGACCTCACGACCCGGATCGACGCGTACCTCGCGGACACCGGCACGAAGGTCGAGGCGTCCGTGGCCGTCGAGCGCGGGGAGCGCCGCCTGGACTACAACCCCGGCCGGACCCACATCACCGCCTCCATCGTCAAAGTGGAGATTCTGGCGATGGTCCAGGAGTACTGGGGGGCGGTCGACGCGATCCCCGAGGACCACCGGGAACTGCTGCACCTCATGATCACCGAGTCGAAGAACCGCGCGGCGACGACGCTCTACAACTACCTCGGCGGCGTGGACGCGCTCGTGGCCGCGCACGCCCGGTACGGCCTCCAGGACACGACGCCCGACGCGGAGGGCCGCTGGGGCGTGGGCTGGTCGAGCGCTTCGGACCAGCTGATCCTGACCGACCTCGCCCTCTTCAGCGACCGCGGCGTCCTCGACGCCGAGCAGGTGGACCTGAGCCGGGAGCTCATGGGCGGCGTGATCGAGGAGCAGGCGTGGGGCGTCTCGGCCGCGGCCGCGGAAGGCGAGACGGTCTGGCTCAAGAACGGCTGGGACGTCGAGTCGCAGCTGGACGGGCTGTGGGTGGTGAACTCGATCGGTGTCCTGGGCGGCGAGGGCGGCGAGCCGGTGAAGATGGCCGTCCTCACGAGCGGTGCG
Source organism: Glycomyces sp. TRM65418 (assembly GCF_019710475.1). Lineage (GTDB taxonomy): Bacteria > Actinomycetota > Actinomycetes > Mycobacteriales > Micromonosporaceae > Glycomyces. The sequence continues at coordinate 484,533 of NZ_JAJFAX010000002.1, forward strand.
GTCGACGACGTGGAGGGCATCCCGATCGTCGAGGCGATCGCCGAGATCGCCCGCGACGTCGTCGAGACGGAGTAGCCGCGAAAGCGGCCCGGACCTCTCGGTCCGGACCGCTTTCCCTCGTCTCGCAACGGCGGCGCCGCGGCAGTGGGCCGTCGGCTCCGTTCAATGCCTACTGCGCCGCGGTCGCTTCGCTCAGTACCGGTAGTGGTCGGGCTTGAACGGGCCTTCCACTTCCACGCCGATGTAGTCGGCCTGCTTCTTGTTCAGCTTCGTCAGCTTGACGCCGAGCGCGTCCAGGTGCAGGCGCGCGACCTCTTCGTCGAGCTTCTTCGGCAGCGTGTAGACCCCGATCGGGTACTGGTCCAGCCTGGTGTGCAGCTCGATCTGGGCGAGCACCTGGTTCGTGAAGCTGTTGCTCATCACGAAGCTCGGGTGCCCGGTCGCGTTGCCCAGGTTGAGGAGGCGGCCCTCGCTGAGCACGATGATCGAGTGTCCGTCGGCGAACTGCCACTCGTGGACCTGCGGCTTGACCTCGAGCTTCTTGACGCCCGGCTCGGCGGCGAGGCCGGCCATGTCGATCTCGTTGTCGAAGTGGCCGATGTTGCCGACGATCGCCTGGTGCTTCATCCGGCGCATGTGGTCGATCGTGATGATGTCGCGGTTGCCGGTGGTGGTGATGAAGATGTCGGCGTACTCGACGGCGTCTTCGAGGGTCAGCACCTCGTAGCCGTCCATCGCCGCCTGGAGCGCGCAGATCGGGTCGATCTCGGTGACGATCACCCGGGCGCCCTGGCCGCGCAGGGACTCGGCCGAGCCCTTGCCGACGTCGCCGTACCCGCAGACCACGGCGACCTTGCCGCCGATGAGCACGTCGGTGGCGCGGTTGATGCCGTCGATGAGGGAGTGGCGCACGCCGTACTTGTTGTCGAACTTCGACTTGGTCACCGAGTCGTTCACGTTGATCGCCGGGAACGGCAGGCGCCCATCGCGCTGCATCTCGTAGAGGCGGTGCACGCCGGTGGTGGTCTCCTCGGTGACGCCCTTGATCGCTTCGGCCTTGCGGGAGAAGCGCGTCGGGTCGTCCCCCAGTGAGCGGGCGAGCAGCGCGAGCACCACGGCCTCCTCCTCGCTGTCGGCGGCGTCGACGCCCGGGACGGCGCCCGCGGCCTCGTACTTGGCGCCGTTGACCACGAGCATCGTGGCGTCGCCGCCGTCGTCGAGGATCAGGTTCGGCTCCTCGTCGCCCCAGTCGAGGGCGCGCTCGGTGCACCACCAGTACTCCTCCAGGGTCTCGCCCTTCCAGGCGAACACCGGAACCCCTTGCGGGTCTTCGGGAGTCCCCTGCCCGACCGCGATCGCGGCGGCGGCGTGGTCCTGGGTGGAGAAGATGTTGCACGAAGCCCAGCGGACGCGGGCGCCGAGGGCCGTGAGCGTCTCGATGAGGACGGCGGTCTGAATCGTCATGTGTAGAGACCCGGTGATGCGGGCACCCTCAAGAGGACGGGCCGCGCCGTAGCGCTCGCGCAAGGCCATCAGGCCGGGCATCTCGTGTTCGGCCAGGCGGATCTCGTGGCGGCCGTAGTCGGCCAGCTTCAGGTCGGCGACCTTGTAATCGTCGGCTCGCAGCGTGTTCGTCATGGTTGAAATGCTACGCGCCGCGCCGGTCGCCCTCGAAGTACGACGTCGGTGGCGGGGGACACGGAAAAATATCCACGGGGATCCGTGATTCGACTTGACACCGTCGGGGCTGTGGGTAATATTGCAGATACACAGCGTCACGGAGGTGCGGGGATCCACAGGGTCCCGAACCATCGCCGATGACGCGGGGGAATACCAAACCGGGGGGAGTGCCGGGCGGTCTGGGGTGGCCGCCCGGCACATTTTTGCGCGCTGCACACCCTCGCCCGAAAACGGTTTGCGTCCGGTCTCGAAGTGCGGGACGGTACGGGGGACATGAGTGACATCGACATCATCCCGATCGATCCCCTCGACGCCGAAGTCGTCGGGGCGTGGATCGCCATGCAGAACGCCGTCATCGCGCACGACCGGCCCGGCGACGCGCCCTACAGCCCGTCGCATCAGCGGCTCCGCCTCCTGCTCCATGCATCGGCGGTCGACGTCGAGCGCTACGCCGCCCGCCTCGACGGCGTCCTGGTCGGCAGCGTCGAACTGGTCTTCTACCTCACGGACAACCAGCACCTCGTGAGCGTCGAACTCGAGGTGCACCCGGACTGCCGCCGCCGCGGCGTCGGCACCCGCCTCGTCGAGTTCGTCGAGCAGCGCGCCGCCGAACGCGGCCGCGACACCCTCCTGGCCGGCGTCGCCGAATCCGTCGAGGGCGGGCCGGCCTTCGACCACGCCGGCCGCGAGTTCGCCAAGGCCCGCGGGTACGCGTCCGTGGACAACGAGATCCACCGCCGCAACGACCTCTTCGCCGTCGAGGACGACGACCTCGCGAAGCTGTACGCCGACGCGTGGGCCAAGGCCGCCGGGTACGAGCTGATCCAGTGGGTCAACCACGCCCCGGACGACATCGTCGAGGGCATCGCCGCGATGCGCGCCCGCATGTACACCGACCCGCCGATGGGCGAGGAACTGGACATCCGACCGGCCGTCTACGACGTCGCCCGGGTCCGCGACGAGGAGCGCGTGCGCGCCGACCGGGGCGAGCTCCAGCTCGCCGCCGCCGTCCGCCACGTCGAGTCCGGCGAGGTCGCCGGCCTCACCGACATCCTGGTCCCGCCCGGCAGCGAAACGCACGCGGGTCAGAACGACACCATTGTGGACCCCTCCCACCGCGGCAGGCGCCTCGGGACGATCCTCAAGATCGCCAACCAGCGGCTCCTGCGCGAGTACCGGCCGAAGCTCCGGTACGTGCACACCTGGAACGCCGAGTCGAACGCCCACATGATCGCCATCAACGAAGCCGTCGGCTACCGCCGCCTGTGCCGCGACATCGACGTGCAGAAGAAGCTCACGAAGTAACGAGATTCCCGCGTTGCAGATGGGAACCGGCCCGACCGCGCACATCAGCGGTCGGGCCGGTCTTCGTTCGGAGCGATCAGGCGCTGGCGATGAACAGCTCGCCCTCGCCCGAGACCACCAGCGGCCCGGCGCTGCCAGCCGAGAACGCCGCGCGGCCGGGGGACAGGGCCACCTCGCCGCGGTCGTCGGCGACGGTGACGCTCCCGCCGGTGCTCAGGCAGATCTTCGGCCCGTCGACGGCGAGGGTCTGCGTGTCGCCGCGGAGCTCGACGCGCCGCAGCGCGAAGTCGTCGATCGGGACCGGCCACGAGCGCACGGGCCCGTCGTCCTCGATGCGCGCCCGCGGCTCGTCCATCGCGCGGAAGTCCAGGACCCGCAGCAGCTCCGGCACGTCCACGCGCTTGTTCGTGAGGCCCCCGCGCAGCACGTTGTCGCTGGCGGCCATGACCTCCACGCCGAAGCCCTTGAGGTAGGCGTGGAGGTTGCCCGCCGGCATGTAGACGCCCTCGCCGGGCTGGAGGGTGATGTGGTTGAGCAGCAGGCTCACCAGGACGCCCGGGTCGTCGGGGTAGGACCGGGCCAGGTTCACCAGGTCGGCGGCGTCCTGCGTGTCCACGTCCGAGGCCGCCTTCGCGGCGGCGTCGATGATGCCGCGGCACTCCTCGCGCCCCAGGCCCAGCAGGTCCGGGACGGCCCGGCGCAGTCCGGCCTTCGGGTCGCGCAGCGTGCGCACCAGCGGCTCTAGCTCGGTGACGCCGAGCGCCTCGATGTCGGCGGCGGCCGCGAGCGGCTCGCGGAAGCCGCACATCGCGCGGAACTCGGTGAGCGCCACCAGCAGTTCGGGCTTGTGGTTGTCGTCCACGTAGTTGCGGTAGGCCGCGTCGATGCCGATGCGCAGCTCGCGCTGGTGGCCCGAGTGGGCCTGCCGCGAGTTGGGGTGCGCCTGGAGCGACAGCGGCTTGTCGGCGGCGAGCAGCTTCAGCAGGAACGGCAGCCGCGGGCCGAAGCGGTCGAGCGCCCGCCGGCCGAGCATGTCCGCCGGGGCCGAGGCGATCGCGTCGTCCAGGGGACGGCCGTCGTGGAGGGTCGAAGGGGCGTTGTGGTGCGCGCCGAACCACTCCTCCGCCTCGGGAAGGTCGGCGGGGACCTCGCGGCCCTGCAACCTGGCCAGATCGACCTGCGATCCCCACGCGTAGTTGCGGATGACGCCGTAGAGCCCGTGCACCGCCCCTCCTCACTGTTCGGGTTGAAGGCCTCAACTCTATCGGTTCGGCCCGCGCGCCCCGTTACCCCGGCCCGTCCCCCGCAAGCGTGCGCCCGACAGCGGGACGGCCGCGGACGGCGTCGCCGTCCGCGGCCGCGAACCACTTGCGGGCCTTCAATTGTCGTCAGTCGGAGCCGAGGGCCGCGTCCTTCATCTCGGAGACGGCCGGGACGCGCATCGGGTCGAGGCCGTGCGCGAGCGCCAGGTACACCGACGCGAAGTCGGGGACGGCGATGAGCGAGGCGAGCCGCTCCAGCGAGCAGCCGCCTTCGGCCGGGAGCACGTCGCAGCGGACGCCGCGCCGGGAGGCGAGGTCGGCCACGGCGTCGGCGCGGCGCGTGTCGGGCTTGGGCCCGGTGTCGTCGCCGTCGAGGCCGTCGTCGCGCATGAGGACGATCCGCAGCCGCGTCAGCTCGTCGTCCTCGGGGTCGGCGAAGATGTCCGTCTGCCCCTCGGCGAGCGAGCCGAACACGCCGTCGAGGAGGCCGACGCGGCCGCGCCCGACCTCGCCGAGTTCGCCGGAGACCACCGGGTAGCGGGAGTTCGCGGCGAGCATGTCGCCGAAGCGGCGGGCGGCCACGCCCGCGAGCGGGCTCGAACCCCAGATGACGGGGATCGAACCGGCCAGGTTCATCGCCAGTTCCTTCGCCGGGTTCACGTACGCGTCGGCGTCCGGGCGGCAGCGCTCGGCGTCCTCGTCGAGCCGGCGCGCGGTCTCGGCGATGTCGGCCTCGACGAGGTTCACCAGGCCGAGTTCCCTCGCGGCCAGCAGGACCGGGACCGCGAGCGCCCACAGGCTGAGCCGGGCGGGGGCGCGGCGCGGGACCGCCACGAACGAGGCGCGCGCCCGTTCGGCGACCGCCTGGAGTTCGGAGTCGGGCGCGCCGATGGCGACCAGGCGCGCGCCGCGGCGGGCGGCGGCCTCGGCGGCGGCGAGCGCCTCCGGGCTGCGACCCGAGGCCGAGACGGCGATGACCACGTCCGCCGCGCCCACCCAGCCGGGGACGCCGGCGGAGCGGTGCCCGAGGATCGGGACGGGGCAGCGGGGCCCGGCCACGGTGGCGAGGATGTCGCCCGTGCGGGCGGCGGTGCCGACGCCCGCGACGACGACCGCTCTGGGGCGGCCCTCCTCGGCGAGCGCGCCGAGCCCGGCGTCGGCGGCGAGCGCCGCCGATTCGCGCAGCTGCGGTCCGGCAGAGGCGAGCGCCCACAGGGCGCCGCCGGGGCGGATCGACTCGCTCAGATCGCCTTCGATGCGGCGCTCGTCGGCGAGCCGGTCGCCCGTGATCCCGGCGAGGCCGTCTTCCTCAAGACCCATGCTGTGTGTCCCTCCTTGGCCTGGCGCCGGCCGGTTGCACTCCGGGGCCGCACTTCGGTGCGCCCCTTCTGATCGCCTGAAAGCGGGGGCTCGTCGACGTCTCGGCTGGCGAGTGTCGCCGAGGGTGTCGCCGTCCTACTCGGGTCCGTCGAGGAGCATCACGGGGATGCCGTCCTCGACGCGGAAGACCTTCGCGCACTCCGAGCAGGTGAGCGCGTTGTCCTCGCGGTCGTACGCGAGCGGGGCGTGGTGGGGTTCGGGGCAGCGCAGCAGTTCCAGGAGGACTGGCTTGGGCGCGGTGGCGGGCATGGGCTAGTTCCTTACGGTGCGGAGGATGTCGTCGCGCAGTCGCTCCATCGAGGCCTTGTCGGGGCCCTCGACGTTGAGGCGCAGCAGCGGTTCGGTGTTGGACGGGCGCAGGTTCGCCCAGGAGCCGTCTTCGAGCGAGACGGTGAGGCCGTCGAGGCGGTCGATCGTGACGTCCTCGTCGGCTTCGAAGCGGGCGGCGACCTCCTCGATCTTCGCGCGGGGGTCGTCGACCTCCGAGTTGATCTCGCCGGAGGGCGCGTAGCGGACGAACTCGTCGGCCAGGTCCGAGGCGCTGCGGTCGCTCTCGCCGACGGCGGCGAGGACGTGCATGGCCGCGAGCATCCCGGTGTCGGCGAACCAGAAGTCCCGGAAGTAGTAGTGCCCGGAGTGCTCGCCGCCGAAGACCGCGTCCTCCTCGGCCATGACGGCCTTGATGTAGGAGTGGCCGACGCGGGTGCGCAGCGGGCGGCCGCCGTGCTCGGCGACGATCTCGGGCACGGCCTTGGAGCAGATCAGGTTGTGGCAGATCGCGCTGCCGGGGTGCTTGGCGAGTTCGCGGGTCGCGATGAGCGCGGTGATCGCGGACGGCGTGATGGGCTCGCCCTGGGCGTCGACGACGAAGCAGCGGTCGGCGTCGCCGTCGAAGGCCAGGCCGAGGTCCGCGCCGACTTCCTTGACCCGGGCCTGGAGGTCGACGATGTTCGCCGGTTCGAGCGGGTTGGCCTCGTGGTTGGGGAAGGTCCCGTCGAGTTCGAAGTAGAGCGGGTCGATCTCCAGGGGGAGGCCGGGGAGGAGCTGGTCCCCGAGGACGGCGGGGACGGTGTGGCCGCCCATGCCGTTGCCGGCGTCCACGACGATCTTGAGCGGGCGGATCTTGGAGAGGTCGACCAGTTCGCGCATGTAGTCGGCGTACGCCGCGAGGAAGTCCTCCCGGGAGACCGTTCCCGGCTCGTCCGCGGCGGGGGCCGGCTCGCCGTCGAGGATGGCCTGGGCGCGGTCGCGGATGTCGGCGAGGCCGGTGTCGAGGCCGATGGGGCGCGCCGCCGGGAGGCACATCTTCAGGCCGTTGTACTCGGCCGGGTTGTGGCTGGCGGTGAACATCGCGCCGGCGACGTTCCGCTGCCCGGCGATGAAGTAGAGCATGTCGGTCGAGCAGAGCCCGGCCTCGATGACGTTCGCGCCCGCGCGGGTCGCGCCGCGCGCGAAGGCCTCGGCGAAGCCGGGGCCCGAGTCGCGCATGTCATGGCCGACCGCCCAGGTCCGCTCGCCGGTCACGGCGACGGCCGCGGCCCCTATGGCCTCCATGACCTCCGCGGTGAGTTGCGAACCGACGAGTCCGCGCACGTCGTAGGCCTTCACGAAATCGCTGAGCTTCGGAGCCACTCAGATGCCGCCTTTCCGCAGTGTCGGAACCGGTCGGGGCGCCGTCTCGTCCGCGGTTCGCAAGCTTCGCCGCGGGCGTGCCGTCCCCGAGACGAGACTAGCGCTGTAGGTCCTCGTCGCCGGACACCACCCGGAGGTGACGCCTCGCACCGATCTGCGGGGCGGCGGGGCGGTGGCCTTGGCGCTGAGACGGATCGGGGCCGTCGTACCGGGCGCCGCCGATCGCGGGGGCTTCGGGCGGTTCGACCTCGTGCCGTTCGCCGACGGCGGCTTCGCGGACGGCGTTGGCCAGCGCGACCAGGTCGTCGTCGGTGGGCATGGGCACCGCGTAGTCCCCTTGGTGGCGGACCAGCTCCCAGCCGTGGGGCACGGTGAGGCGCCGGGCGTGCGCATCACACAGGTCATAGCTGTGGGGCTCCCGCGTCGTCGAGAGCGGGCCGACCACAGCCGTCGAATCCGAATAGATGTACGTCAAAGTGGCCACCGCAGGCTGGCGGCAGCCGTTCCGGGAGCAACGCCGATCCGACCTCACCCCACGAAACTACCACCCGCGGTGGTGAAGTCAGCGGCGCTGAACAGTGCTGGGAGGGGGATTCGCGCCATTGGGGATCGCGCGGACCGAAATCGTCGGACGCGGAGGCTAAGGTGGCCCCATGCGCAGAGATCGACACGGACGGGGGATGCGGGGTCCGTTGGCGCCGGGCGCGCTGCCGCTGCGGCGCACGCCTGTCGAGCAGTTCGACGCGTTGGTGATGGACTCGGTGGTGGCGATCGAGCGGCGTCTCTCCGAGTCGCTGGGCTCGAAGTTCACCGATCTGCGGCACATCGAGTTCGCGGTGGACGAGGTGCCGCCGGAGACGCAGGCGTACGACGCGGACATCGTGGAGGAGCGCGGGGTGCCGCTCTCGAAGCTGTACCCGGCGCAGCCGGGCACGGTCGCGTCCTCGCCGCGGATCGTGCTGTACCGCAGGCCGATCGAGCTGCGCGCCGAGAGCAGGGCCGAGGCGGAGGCGCTGGTGCGTTCCGTTCTGGCCGAGCAGTTGGCCTCGTTGCTGAATCTGCCGCCGGAGGAGCTGGAGTTCTGAGGCTGGTTCGCCTCTTGTTCGAAGCGGACCGTGTCGTACCGACCGGTTGGTTTTCAACCGAGGGGCCCGGCGGGACGAACCGGGAATATCCCGTTTCGCTTTCGCTTTCGTGGTCGTGGTCGTGGTCGTGGTCGTGGTCGTGGTCGTGGTCGTGGTCGCCGGTCGCCGGTCGCCGGTCGCCGGTCGCCGGTCGCCGGGCACGGCGAAGGGGCGGGACTTCGCTGGCCCGCCCCCTGCTCGATTCGCTCGTAGGGATGTGTTCGTTATGCGGCGACCGGGATGCGCTCCTGCACCGCCGGTTCCTCCACCAGTTCGCCGACCGGCACGCCCCTGCGGGCGCCGATCAGATCGTCCATCAGTCCCACTTGGTTCCCCAGTCCGGCTCCGACCAGGACCGGTTCGGCGTGGCGCTGTTCCGCCGCGAAGACGGTCTCCGCGGGCAGCGCGGGGTTGATCATCGGGCTCGGCATGCACACCACCACCGGCATGCGCTCAGTGCGACGCCGTGCGGCCTCGCGCGCCTGGCGCTTGATCTTGCGGCGCTCCCGTTCCGAGAGCCCGCCCCAGATGCCGAACCGCTCATCGTGGTCGAGTGCGTACTGCAGACAGTTCTCTTTGACCTCGCACCGCGCGCAGATGCGTTTCGCATCCCGCGTGGAACCCCCTTTTTCGGGGAAGAACGCCTCCGGATCGGTCTGCGCGCACAATGCGCGAGCCTGCCACTCCGGAACGTTACCCAACAGGTCGGCCAAGTAGTCACGGCCGTCCATATGCGTCCGCCTCCTCGTTCGCGCACCGGAAACCCGGTGCTCCCCCCTTGCAATCACTTGCGCGGCATCGGCATGCGGACTCGGGACTCCGGGTCGGACGCGTCCCCTCCCCTGAAAACGCGTACGGCCCAGCTGCGGACGCGCCGGTCGCCCGCTGTGTCGCTCGGTCCTGCATTGCTGTGCTTCTCTAAGAAGCCCGGTGCCCGCGGGCGGCCTGAAGATGGGGCCGCACCGCCATACTCATCTCTATGGACGATGAGTGTTCATCGCTATTCGATAACGGTTCGATATCAGACGATAGCGCACAGTGATCTGGATGATGGAAGGACCCCTCAGACTCACGCTTGTGGGGGACTTGTCTTGACAGGTTCCGAATTAGAGGATCGCTCGCGCTTTCCGCTCCATCGAGTGAAGACGAGGCCGATGACGGCCAGCGTCAACCACACCGTGTCGAGCACGAGTCGCTCTGCGGCGGCGCGGGTGTCGATGAAGACCTGTCCTTCCTCAACCAGTTGCCTGGGCTCGTCGAATCCGTACCGTGCTGCCGATATCGCCAGCAGTACACCGATAACGAGATAGGCGACGTAGACGAGACGGGTCAGGCGGGCTATCACCCGTCCGGGTCGCGTGTCGGGCGCGAGGAGGGCGGCGAGGGCGGGGAGCGCGACCGGCAGGACCGAGAAGAGCGTGCTGCGGGCCTCGTCGGAGAAGCCGAGGCCGGCGGCGCGGCGCAGGGAGTCGTCGCGCGGGTCGATCCCGAAACCGAACAGCCATTGGGACACCGCGACCGCGATGACCGCTGCGGCGCAGGCGAGGAGGAGGGCGGCGATCACGGAGCGCCGTCGTGGAGCGAGCTGCATGGCGGCCATTACACCAGATCGGTTCGATTCGCCTGCTTGAGTTCCTCGACCAGGGCCTTGACCTCTTGGGCACGGTCCCTGGGGCACACCAGGAGGGCGTCCGGGGTGTCGACGATGATGAGGTCGTCCACGCCGAGGGCGGCGACGAGCCGGCCGGCCGCCGGGACGACGACGTTGCGCTTGGCCTCGGTCAGGATCGCCTCGCCCGAGCCGCGCACGACGACGTTGCCGACCTTGTCGGCGGCCTTGAGGACCTGGCCGAGGGTGTCGTAGTCGCCCACGTCGTGCCAGTCGAAGTCGCCGGGGACGACGCCGACCTTGCCGGCGGCGGCGGCGGGTTCCATGACGGCGTAGTCGATCGAGATCTTCTCGAGGGTCGGCCACAGCTGGGAGAACAGGGCCTCGCGGCCGGGCGAGTCCCACGCGGCGGCGAGGGTGCGCACGGCGTCGTGGAGGGCGGGGCGGTGGCGGGCGAGCTCGGCGAGGAACACGTCGACGCGCCAGACGAACATGCCGGCGTTCCACAGGTAGTTGCCGGCCGAGACGTACTCGACCGCCGAGACCTGGTCGGGCTTCTCCACGAACGCGTCGAGCTGGTAGCCCGGGCCGATCGGGGCGCCGAGGCGCAGGTAGCCGAAGCCGATGTCGGGGCCGGTCGGGTTGATGCCGATGGTCATGAGCAGGCCGGTGGCGGCCAGTTCCATCGCGCGCTCGACGGTCTTGGCGAAGGCCCCGCCGTCCTGCACGAGGTGGTCGGCCGCGAAGGAGCCCATGACGGCGGTCGGGTCGCGCTCGGCGATGACGGCGGCGGCCAGGCTGATCGCGGCCGCCGAGTCCCGCGGGGAGGGCTCGACCAGGATGTTGTCCCCGGGCACGTCGGGGAGCTGGCGGGCCACGTCGACGGCGTGGGCCGCGCCGGTGACCACATAGACGCGGTCGGGGTCGGACAGGAGCCGGACCCGGTCCACGGTCGATTGCAGCAGCGAGGACTCGGTGCCGGTGAGGGGCAGCAGGAATTTGGGTCGTTGCGCACGAGACAGGGGCCAGAGTCGGGTTCCGGAACCGCCTGCAGGGACCACCGCGTGAAGCATGCCAACAGTCTTTCATGCCGTTCCCACGTGCCCGTTCACCGCCTTCGACGGGGCCGCCGGGGTGACGCGGCCGTAGCGCGGGCGTGAAGAATGCGGCAACTTCGGCGATTCCTGCCCCCTTTCGCGCGGCCGGTGCTCGCCCATGCGGGTGGATACCGTTTGCTCGACGGAGGTCGGCCCGGCAGACTGGAGCCGATCTCGATCGTGAGGAGACTGCATGTCCATCCGCTTCGACGAAGCCGCCCTCGCCTGGCACCTCACCGGGCCCGGCCTCTCGTACGTCGTCGGCGTCCAGGACGGGCTGCCCCGTCAGCTCTATTGGGGCCCCGCGATCCCGGACGGGGCCGTCGCCTCGCTGGCGCGGGAATGGCGGGAGGCGTACTCGTTCGACGACCGGCTCCACACCGGCGCGGAGCTGCTCGGCGAACTCGGACCCCAGTTCGCGACGCCGTCCCTCCAACTGCGGCATCCCGACGGCGCCAAGGGCTTCGACTGGCACTACCGCGACCACGCCATCGAGGAGGGCGACGCCGGCGGCGACCGCCTCGCGATCGTCTTCACCGACCGGGACCTCACCCTGACGCTGCACTACCGGCTGTGGGACACCGGCGTGCTCGACCGCTGGGCCTCGATCGACGCGGGCGCGCCCGTCGAGGTCACCCGGTTCGACTCGGCCGCATGGACCCTCCCGCACTGGGGCGACTACCGGCTCTCGCACCTGAGCGGCGAATGGGCGGGGGAGTGGCAGCTGCGGCGCGTCCCGCTGCCCGTGGGCGAGACCGCGATCGGCTCCCGGCGCGGCAACACCAGCCACCAGGCCAACCCCTGGACCGCGGTGGACGACGGCACCGCCACCGAGACGAGCGGCCACGTCTACTCGACGAACCTCGCGTGGTCGGGCTCGTGGCGGGTCATGCTGCGCCGCTCCCCGCAAGGGCGCGTGACGATCACCGGCGGCGCCGGCCACGAGGGCCTGCGCTGGACCCTCCGCGAGGGCGAGACCTGGACGACCCCGGTCTCCTCCGGGCTGTGGACCGACACGGGCTTCGGCGGGGCCTCCCGCGCCTGGCACGAGCACCTGCGCCGCCACGTCATGCCCACGCCGGAAGAAGACGCCCCGGTCCTGTTCAACTCCTGGGAGGCCGTGTTCTTCGACGTGTCCGAGGAGAAGCAGCTCCCGCTCGTCGAACTGGCCGCGCGGGTCGGCTGCGAGCAGTTCGTCATCGACGACGGCTGGTTCGGCAAGCGGCTCGCCGACAACGCCGGCCTCGGCGACTGGTGGCCCAACCCCGACCGGTTCCCGAACGGCCTGAAGCCGCTCATCGACGCCGTGCACGCCAAGGGCATGACGTTCGGCATCTGGGTCGAGCCGGAGATGGTCAACCCCGACTCCGACCTCTACCGGGCGCACCCCGACTGGGTCCTCAACCAGCAGGGGCGCGACCGCACCGAGCTGCGCACCCAGCTCGTCCTCGACTACGGCCGCCCCGAGGTCGCCGAATGGGCCTTCGCCTGGCTCGACAAGCTCTTGAGCGACAACGACATCGACTACGTCAAGTGGGACCACAACCGGCCCTTCACCGAGGTCGGCCGCCCCGGGGCCGAGGACCCCGACCGCGCCTACTTCGAGCACGTCGAGGCCGTCTACGCGCTGAAAGAGCGCCTGCGCGCGGCCCACCCACGGGTGCGCATCGAAGGCTGCGCCGGCGGCGCCGCCCGGGTCGACCCCGGCATCCTGCGCTACGTCGACCAGGTGTGGACCTCGGACAACACCGACGCGGGCGACCGCGTCAACATCCAGTACGGCTTCGGCCAGGCCTATCCGGCGCGCGCCATGGGCACCTGGATCACCGACGAGCCCACCGGGTTCAACCACCGGACCACCTCGATGCGGTTCCGCTTCCAGGTCGCCAGTGCCGGGGTGCTCGCGGTGGGCGGCAACCTCACCGAGTGGTCCGAGGCCGAGCTCGACGAGGCCGCCGAGCATGTGGCGTACTACAAGCGGCTGCGGCCGGTCGTGCAGCACGGCGTGCAGTACCGGCTCGGCGATCCCGAGCGCGAACCGCTGACGGGCGTCCAGTACGTGCGCGGGGACCAGATCGCGGTGCTGGCGTTCAAGACCCCGTGGCACTGCAACCGGCCGCTGCCGCCGCTGCGGCCCGAGGGGATCGCGGCGGACTCGCGCTGGGAGGACGAGGACACCGGCGAGACCCATTGGGGCGCGACCCTGAACGCGCTCGGCCTGCCGCTGCGATGGGGGAACGCGGATTGGGACTCGGCGATCCTTCGACTGCGTCGAGTGGCTTAGCGAATCCCATCACTAAGTGCAAACAGGACAAATAAGGAGAGCGGCGGTGCTGGATCGCGCGTGAGGCGCCTCTCGGTCATCGCGCCGGTACGCGAATCATGCTCACTGGCATCGCTGGCTTAGACTCACCGCTGTTCCGCCCGAACGCATCATTCACCGCTATCCATAGGAGTTCCCCCGTGGCCTATCCGCCCGCCCCGGCTCCCGCCCCCCAGCCGTACCCCGCCAAGCAGGGCAACGGCTTCGGCGTGACCGCCCTCGTGCTCGGCATCATCGCGATCGCCGGGTTCTGGATCCCCATCGTCAACGTCGTCAGCATCATCCTGGGCGTGCTCGCCCTCATCTTCGGCATCGTGGCGCTCGTCGTCGCCCCCAAGCGCGGCGGCAAGGGCAAGGGCACCGGCTGGACCGGCGTGATCCTCGGTGTCCTCGCCATCGTCGCCTCCATCGCGTGGAACGTCTACGTCTTCAACGAGGCCGACGAGTACCTCGACGAGGAGTGGAAGCAGGCCTGCGAGGACGCGGGCATCCCCGAGGACGAGTGCGGCGACTGGGAGGACTGGGAATCCGGTCTCGAGACCCAGTGACCCTTTGAACACCAAGGCCGCAGCGATCTCGCTGCGGCCTTTCGCGTTGCGGTGAAGTGGTACCGGAAGGATCGGTGTGAGGCTCATGTTTTCGGGAGCCGGAATTCGCTACCGCGAGACAGGAGCGGCCTCGGTGTCATACACTCGGCCCAGTCCTGCCCGGAACGAAACAGTCGATTTTGAACCTTTGGAGTACACCGTGTCGTACCCGCCCGCTCCGCCTCCGGCCGCTGAGCCCGCACCCGCCAAGCAGAGCAACGGTTTCGCCGTCGCCGCACTCGTGCTGGGCCTCATCGGCCTGATCGTCTTCTCGTGGATCCCCGGCATCAACCTCTTGACCGCCATCCCGATCGGCATCCTGGCGATCATCTTCGGCATCATCGCGATCGTCAAGTCCAAGAGCCGCGGCGGCAAGGGCAAGGGGATGGGCCTGGCCGGCCTGATCCTCGGCGTCCTGGCCATCGCCGCCGCGATCGTGATGAACGTCGTGCTGGTCGATGCGGTCAAGGAGCAGTGCGAGGACCCGAACTCCGAGATCTACGGCAGCACTCAGTGCGAGGACATCCAGAACATGTGAGGCGACAGGGAAAGGGCCGCGGCATCGCCGCGGCCCTTTCTCGTTGCGCTAGAAGAGCCTGGGCTGGCTCTCGTCGATCGCGCCGCGCAGGTCGTCGTAGTCGAGGACCACGCAGCGGATGCCGCGGTCCTCGGCGAGGACGCGCGCCTGGGGCTTGATGGCCTGGGCGGCGAAGACGCCCTCGACGGGCGCGAGCAGGGGATCGCGGTTGAGCAGCTCGAGATACCTGGTGAGCTGCTCGACGCCGTCGATCTCGCCGCGGCGCTTGATCTCGACGGCGACGTGCCTGCCGTCGGCGTCGCGGCACATGAGGTCGACGGGCCCGATCGCGGTGGGGTATTCGCGCCGCACGAGGGTCCAGCCCTTGCCGAGCGGGTTGGTGTCGGCGGCGAGCAGCTCCTGGAGGTGCGCCTCGACGCCGTCCTTCTGGAGGCCGGGGTCGACGCCGAGTTCATGGCTGGAGTCGTGGAAGACCTCTTCGATGGTGATCTTCAACTGGTCGCCGGACTTCTTCGACGTGACGGTCCACTCGGTGGCCCCCTCGACGACGGTGCACGGCGGCGTCATCCAGTTGAGCGGCTTGTACGAGCCGCCGTCGGCGTGCACGAGCACGCTCCCGTCCGCCTTCCAGATGATGAGGCGGGTGGCCATGGGCAAATGGGCCGAAAGCCGCCCGGTGTAATCGACCTGGCATCGTGCCACCAACAAACGCATGGCAAGCACCCTACCGGTGGCGCTTGAGCGGTCCGGAAACGCGGGGTTGGGCAGTGGTCCGCCGCCGCGCGCGCCCGCGTGCCTTCCACCATGGACCTGTCCGAGCGGACCAGTGCCGCTACCACCTTCGTGCCGCCCAGGCCGAGCGCGAGGCCCCTGCCGTTGCGGCGTCCTTCGATCGAATCAGCGGGCGCTCAGTCCATGTTGTGGCCGCCGTTGACGGTGAGGCGCTGGCCGGTGATGAACGACGCGTCGTCGGAGGCGAGGTAGGCGACCGCCGCGGCCACGTCCCCGGGGACGCCGATGCGACCCATCGGGACGTCGGCGACGTAACCGGCGAGGTCCTCGTCGGTGAGCTCGCCATGCCGCTCGACGGGGACCCAGCCCGGCGCCACCAGGTTCACGGTGATCCCGTCCGCGCCGAGCTCCTTGGCCCACACGCGGGTCAGGCCCCACTGCGCGCCCTTCGCGGCCGTGTACGCGGACATCCCCGGCAGCGAGCGCTCGAACACGTCCGAGCCGATCTGGACGACGCGGCCCCGCCGCGCCGCGCGCATGTCCGCCAGCACCGCCTGCAGGAGCAGCGTGGGGCTCTTGACGAAGAACGCCAGCTGGCCCAGGTGGTCCTCCCAGGTCACCCGGTCGGCGGCGATCTCCGGCTGCGGGCCGGTCGCGTTGCACACCAGGACCCCGACGGGGCCGAGCGCGGCGCGGACCTCCTCGACGAGCTTCACCACCGAGGCCTCGTCGGTGACGTCGCCGCCGAACGCCTCGGCGGTGCCGCCCGCCGCGCGGATCTCGGCGACCACCTGTTCGGCCTGCGTGCGGCTCGACGCGTAGTTGACGGCGACGGCGAAGCCGTCGGCGGCCAGCCGCTTCGCGATGGCGGCGCCGAGGCCGCGGGATGCGCCGGAGACGAGTGCGACGGTCATGGGGATCCTCCGTTTCGGCGCCCGAGCGGCGCCCCGAGCAAGCATTCCAGGCGCTCGGCGATCCGGCCCGCGGGCTTCCGGGAAGTGGAACGCCGATGTCGCACCCGCTTCCTATGCTCGCCCTCGTGAACCGAGCTGACACCACCCCAATCGATGAAGACGCGGTCGACTTCCCCGAGGACTGGGCCGCCTACCGGCTCGACCGCCGCGGCCGACACGCCCCGCGCCCGTACGAGGCCGACCCGGCCGCGCCCGAGCGGCTGCGGTCCCTCTTCGCCGCGGCCGGAGCGGAGCTCGACCTGCGGCTCCAACGGCTCGACCCCGCGCGGGCGGCGTCGATCCGCGCCGCGATCGCCGGGGAGCCCGACCCGTTCGGCGCCGCCTCCGCCGCCACGATGGCGAACGGGATCGTGCACGGCCACTGGCGGCCCGACGGGGACCGCACCGCCAGTGACGCCTGGATCGCCGCGCACGGCGTCGCCTTCGCCGCCGCGGCCACGATCGAGCGGCACGCGCACTCCGTGTACTGGCACGTCCAGGAGCCGCCCGATAGCGCCCTGGTCACGATCAAGGTCGTCCCCGTCCGGCAGTTCCTCCACATGACCGGGACGATCGAACGGATCGCCCCCATGCGGTCGCTCCTGGCGGCGCTGCCGGACGCCGAGTACGCGGAGGTCCGTGCGGCCGTCGCGCGGCACCGCACCAGCGACACGCACCGGTTCCTCTCGGCGATGCTCATGCCCGGCGAGGACGACTGGGTCCTCGACGCCTGCCGCATCCAGTCCACGACGTGGCCCCGCGAGAGCTTCTGGGCGGTCCCCACCAGGGCCGAGCACCTCGAACTCGCCGGGATACGCCGGCTCGATCCGTACTACTGCGGCGTCGCGGCGGTCGCCCGCCTGGTCGACGCGCTCGGCCCCGAGGCCCTGCCGATCCTGGTGAACACCCTCGAACAGGGCAGCAGACCCGATGCCGCGGACTGCGACCGCATCTACGACGCGATCGGGCGGCTGCCCTCCGACGCCGCGATCGCCTACCTCCTCGACCGCATGACCGTCCCGCGGGCGGTGGGCGCCGCCCGCGCCGCCGTCGCGCGCTTTCCGACCAGGGCCCTCCGCGCCATCGCGTCCCTCGTCCCCGACGCCTCGGTCGCCTGCAGGGCCCGCCTGGCCGGCATGGCCCGCGAACGGGCCGAGCACCTGCACCGCTTGAACGACGAGGACCGGAGCCGCATCGAAGGCCTCCTCCCCGCCGCCCGCCGCCCCGTCGCCTCGCCGGACGCCGTGCCGCGCGTGTTCACCGCCCCGCCCTGGGCCCGGTTCGGCAAGCCCTCCGCGAAGACCGCCGTCACCGGGCTCGTCCCGCCGCCGATCGACGATCTGCGCTGGGCCCCCGGTGAACGCGAGGAGTGGTCGTCCTCGGAGGGGATGTACGCGAACTGGGAGCACTACGGGGTCTGGGAACGGTTCCTGAAGCGCGGCTTGGGACCGACCGACTACTACTTCGTCCCCACGCTCGCCTTCGCGCCCGAGGAACGGGCGCGCCCGCTCTACGACCGCTGGGACGGCACGCTCAGGGAAGCATCGCTCGCCGCGGTCAAAGCCCTCATCGTCCGGTACGACGACGCCGCTGCGAAGCTGCTGCCGCTGGTCAAGAAGCGTCCCGGGTACCGCCCGGCCCTGCTGCCGTTCATCGATCGCGACATCGCCCGCATCGCCGCCGACAGCCTCGCGCGTTCGCGTACCCACCGCGCCTTCGCCCGGGCATGGCTCGACCGCCACGCCCCCGACGCCGCCGCGCTCCTCGTCCCCGACGCCGTCGGCAAGCCGGGCAAGGCGCGCCAGTCCGCAGTGGCGGCGCTCCGGCACCTCGCCGAGACCGATCGGTCCCTGGTGGAGTCCACGGCCGCCGGCTACGGCGACGCCGCCGCGAAGGCCGTCGCGGCCCTCCTGGACGCCGACCCGCTCGACCCGCAGCTCCCGCGCCTGCCCAAGCCTCCGGCCTGGGCCGACATCGCCATGCTTCCGCCGCTGCTCCTGCCCGGCCGTGAAGCGGCCCTTCCCGACGAGGCCGTGCGCACCCTCCTGACCGCGCTGGCGATCGACGACTTCGACCGCCCCTACCCCGGCGTCGACCTCCTCGCGGCCGAATGCGACCCGGCGTCGCTCGCCGACTTCTCCTGGGCGCTGTTCGAGCTGTGGCTCTCGGCCGGATCGCCGACGAAGGACGGCTGGGCCATGGACCAGCTGCGCCGGTTCGCCGACGAGGACGCCGTGCGACGCCTGACGGCCCTCATCCGGGAATGGCCGGGCCAGAACCAGAGCCGCAAGGCCTCCCGGGCCCTGGAGATCCTCGGCGCGATCGGCACCGAGACGGCCCTGCGCGGCGTCCAGGACATCTCCCGGACGTCGAAGTTCAAGGGGCTCAAGCAGACCGCGACCGAGCAGATCGAGGTCATCGCCGAGCGGCTCGAACTCGACGCGGACCGGCTCGCCGATCGCCTCGTGCCCGACTTCGGGCTCGGCGGCGAGCAGGCGCTCGCCCTCGACTACGGCCCCCGATCGTTCACGATCAAGTTCGACGAACGCCTGCGCCCGTATGTGATCGACGAGCAGGGCAAGCGCCGCGCCGGACCGCCGAAGCCGGGCGCGAACGACGACCCCGAGCTCGCCCAGGCCGCTTACGGACGGTTCGCGGAGCTGCGGCGCGACATCAAGACGACCTCGGAGGCCCAGGTCAAACGCCTGGAGGAGGCCATGATCGCCGGCCGCACCTGGGCGTTCGGCGAGTTCCGCCGCCACCTCGTGGACCACCCGCTGGTGTGGCAGCTCTCCAGCCGCCTGGTCTGGCAGGCCGAGACCGGGGCCGAGCGGCGCGTCTTCCGTCTCGCCGAAGACCGCACCCTGGCCGACGCGGACGACGAGCCGCTCGCGCCGCCCGAGGACGCGGTGGTGCGCCTCGCGCACCCGGTCCTCCTGGGCGAGAAGGAAGTCGAGGCTTGGGCGAGCGTCTTCGCGGACTACGAGATCCTGCAGCCGTTCGACCAGCTCGCGCGACCGGTCTTCACCCTCACCGACGAGGACCGCGCGACCGGGCGCGTCGCCCGGTTCGAAGGCGCGAAGGCCGGCGCGGGCGCGCTGATCGGCCTCATCAAGCGGGGCTGGCGGTACGGCGACCCGCGGCCGGGGAGGCGGTACGGCAACTGCCTCTACTTCACCTTCCCCGAGGGCGGGTTCGTGCTCCTCGATCCCAACCCGAGCGTCCACCCCGGCGACTACCGGCCCCAGGGCGAGTGCGTGCTGGAGACGGTGGCGTGCGCCCTCCCCGAGGGCGCGTCGATCGACCCGGTGAGGCTTTCCGAGACCTTGAACGCGGTCGCGAAGCTCACCCGCACCGCCTGACGGCGACCGCGTCCGGTGCCCCGGTTCGGGCACCGGACGCGGTAGGCCGAGCGGTCAGATGGCGACCTTCGGGACCAGGGCCTCGAGTTCCTCCCACAGGGACTCGGGGATGTCGACCGCGAGCAGGTCGATCGTGTCCTGGACGCGCTCGGGGCGGGAGACGCCGACCACGGTGGCGTCGACCAGCGGGGAGCGGACCGAGAACTGCAGGGCCGCCGCGATGAGCGGGACGCCCGCGCGCTCGCACGCCTCGCTCATGGCGAACGCGGCGTTCCCGATCGCCTCGTCGCGTTCGCCGTAGCAGTACTTCGGCTGCGCCGCAGGGCCCTTCGCGAGCATCCCGCCGCCGTACGGCGCGGCGTTGAGGACCCCGAGGCCCGCGGCGCGGGCCCGCGTGAAGAGCTCCTCGGCCTCGCGGTTGAGCAGCGTGTAGCGGTTGTGGTTCAAGACGACGTCGAACTCGCCGGTGTCCAGGTACTCCTGGGTGACGCGGAGGTCGCCCGCGGCCACCGCGAGATGGTCGGCGACGCCCGACTCGCGGATCTCGATGAGCGCTTCGAGCGCGCCGCCGGGCGCGAAGCCGTCCTGGCGCATGAACTCGGGGTCGTGGAGGGCCAGGATCGGCAGGTGGTCGACGCCGAGCCGCTCCAGGCTCTCCTCGACCGAGCGGCGCACCCGGTCGCCCGAGTAGTCGCCCGTGGCCGGGTCGGGGTCCACCTTGGTCTGCAGGACGAAGCCCTCCGGCAGGCCCCCGCGCCTGCGGACGGCCGCCCCGACGCGGTGTTCGGCGAGGCCGTCCTCGCCGTAGCCGTTCGAGGTGTCGAGGAAGTTGACCTCGCTGTCGAAGACCGCCTCGATCGTGGCGATCGCCTGCTCGTCCGAGACGGTGTAGCCGTAGTGGGCCAGGTTCGCGATCGGGCTCGTGCCGATGCACAGGGGGCTCACTTCGATGCCGGTCTGTCCTAGCGTGTTGCGCTGCATGTTCATCCGTTCTTGAGTTCGGCGCCGAAGGAGGCGCTGTCGAGGCGGTCGGGGTCCAGGGCGTGCTCGATGACCATGACCCCCGCGCCGATCGCGCCGCTGCTCTCGCCCGTGCGGGCCGCCGCGATCCGCAGGTGCCGGGTGGCCAGTGGCAGCGAGCGCTGGTAGATGACCTCGCGCACGCCCGCGATGAGGTGGTCGCCCGCGAGCGCGAGGGAGCCGCCGATGACGATGATCGACGGGTTGAAGAAGTTGACGGCCCCGGCGAGGACCTCGCCGATGTCGCGTCCGGCCTGGCGCACGAGGCGCAGGGCCGGGACGGACCCGGAGCGGGCCAGTTCCACGACGTCGAGGGAGCCGCCCGCGGGGATGCCCTGCTCGGTGAGCTTCGCGGCGATGGCCCCGCCGCTGGCGACGGCTTCGAGGCAGCCGGTGTTGCCGCAGCGGCAGTGGACGTCGTCGGCGTGGGCGACGCGGATGTGCCCCATGTCGCCCGCCGCGCCCTGGGCGCCCCGGTAGACCTTGCCGTCGGCGATGATGCCGCAGCCGATGCCGGTGGCGGCCTTGATGAACAGCAGGTGCTCGTATTCGGGCCAGGCCGTGAAGTGCTCGCCGAGGGCCATGATGTTGACGTCGTTGTCGCACATCACGGGGACCGGGATGCGTTCGCGCACATAGCCGGGGACGTCGAAGCCGTCCCAGCCGGGCATGATCGGCGGGTTGACGGCGCGGCCGGTGGAGTGCTCGACGGGTCCGGGCAGGCCGATGCCGACGCCGAGCAGGTCGGCGGCGGGCCGGCCGACCTGGTCGAGGAGTTTGCGGCCGCGGTCGATCGTCCAGTCGAGGACGGCCTTGGGGCCCAAGGCGATGTCGAGGTCGGCGTTGGCGACGGCGAGGACGTTCCCGGCGAGGTCGATGACGGCGAGCCGGGCGTGGGTCGCGCCGAGGTCGGCGCCGAGGACGATGCGCGCGGCGGGGTTGAACGCGAACGTGGCCGGGGGCCGGCCGCCGGTGGAGGCGGTCTCGCCGCTGGGGGCGATGAGCCCCGCGGCGAGCAGGGCGTCGACGCGGCCGGTGACGGTGGAGCGCGCGAGGCCGGTGAGGGCGGAGAGTTCGGAGCGGGTCCGCGGCACGCCGTCGCGCAGCAGCTGGAGCAGCGCGCCGGCGCCGACCGAAGCCCCTGGGGACGGGCGGCGTCCCACGCCTGAATCATCTGCCACAGCACTAGTGAAGCATATGGGTTCGGCTGGAGGGTAGACGTAACTGTTTCATAACGCAGTCAACTTTTGCTTGTGTTCTGTCATAAGTCTGTCTTACTGTCGTCATATGGCCCACGTCACGATCACTCGAGCGACCTACCGCGCCGCGATAGTCGGCACCGGCTTCATGGGGC
Source organism: Glycomyces sp. TRM65418 (assembly GCF_019710475.1). Taxonomy (GTDB): domain Bacteria; phylum Actinomycetota; class Actinomycetes; order Mycobacteriales; family Micromonosporaceae; genus Glycomyces. The sequence goes on from NZ_JAJFAX010000002.1 coordinate 506,491, forward strand.
GCGTCCACTCCCACGCCATCGCGGTGGCCGGGGGTTCGGTCGCGGGGATCATCGGGTCGAGCCCCGAGCGGGCCCGCGAGGCCGCCCCCGCCCTCCGGGCCGAGGCCGTGTTCGACGACGTGGAGGCCGCGCTCGACGCCGCCGACGTCGTCCACGTCTGCACCCCCAACCACCTCCACGCCCCGATCGCCTTGGCCGCCATCGCGGCCGGGAAGCACGTCGTCTGCGAGAAGCCCCTCGCCACCGACCCCGACACCGCCCGCGCCATGACCGAGGCCGCCGCCGAGGCGGGCGTGGTGGCGACAGTGCCGTTCGTCTACCGCTTCCACCCGATGGTCCGCGAGGCCCGCGCCCGCGTGGCCGCCGGCCGCGTCGGCCGCCTCACCCTCGCCCACGGCTCCTACCTCCAGGACTGGCTCCTGCGCCCCGGCGACGACAACTGGCGCGTCGACGCCGACAAGGGCGGCGCGCTCCGGGCCTTCGGCGACATCGGCTCCCACTGGTGCGACCTGCTCGAATTCGTCACCGGGGACCGCATCACCGCCGTCTCCGCCCAGCTCGCGCGGGCCAACCCGCGCCGCGCCGGACGCGACGTCTCCACTGAGGACATGGTGACGCTCCAGTTCGCCACCGCGGGCGGCATGATCGGCTCCACCGTCGTCAGCCAGGTCTCCGCCGGGCGCAAGAACCGGCTCCTGCTGGAGATCTCCGGCACCGAGGCCACCCTCGCGTTCGACCAGGAGCAGCCCGAGACGCTCTGGGTCGGCGGCCGCGACCAGAACGCCCTCCTCATGCGCGACCCCGAGAACCTCGGCCCCGAGGCCGCCCGCCTCGCCCGCGTCCCCGGCGGACACGCCCAGGGCTACCAGGACTGCTTCAACGCCTTCGTCGAGGACACCCGCGCCGCCATCGCCGGGGACGCCCCCGACGGCCTCCCGGTGTTCGCCGACGGGCTGCGCGCCGCGAACCTCGCCGACGCCGTCGCCCGCTCCGCGAGCACCCGCGACTGGGTGGAGGTCCCGCGATGACCGCCACCGCGGCGCTCACCATGCGCGGCATCGACAAGGCCTTCCACGGCATCCCGGTGCTCTCCTCAGTGGACCTCACCGTGGAGCAGGGTGAAGTCCACGCCCTGGTGGGGGAGAACGGCGCGGGCAAGTCCACCTTGATGAAGATCCTCGCCGGCGTGCACACCGCCGACGCCGGCACCATCGAGCTGGGCGGCCGCGCCGTCTCCTTCACCCACCCCGTCCAGGCCCAGAACGCCGGGATCGCCACGGTCTTCCAGGAGTTCAACCTCCTGCCCGAGCTCAGCGTCGCCGAGAACGTCCACCTCGGACGCGAACCCCGGCGGGGCGGGCGGATCGACCGCCGCGCCATGGCCGACCGGACCGCGCAGGTGCTCGCCGACCTCGGCGTCGAGGACCTCGCCCCGACCGCGAAGGTCGGGTCCCTGTCGGTCGCGCACCAGCAGATCACCGAGATCGCCAAGGCCCTCTCCCAGGGCGCCGACCTCATCTGCATGGACGAGCCGACCGCCGCGCTCGCCGACGCCGAGGTCGCGCTGCTCTACCGGCTCGTCGAGCGCCTGCGCGAACGCGGCGTCTCGGTCCTCTACGTCTCCCACCGGCTCCGCGAGATCTTCGACCTCTGCGACCGGATCACCATCCTCAAGGACGGCCGCCTGGTCGACAGCGTCGACACCGCCGACATCACCCCCGACGAACTCGTCACCAAGATGGTCGGCCGCCGCATCGAAGCCCAGTTCCCCGAACGCCTCCCGGGCACCGAGACCGGCGACGTGCGCCTCCGGATCACCGCGGGCGGCAACGACTACGTCGACGGCATCGACCTCGACGTGCACGCCGGGGAGATCGTCGGCCTGGCCGGGCTCCAGGGCTCGGGCCGCACCGAGATCGCCGAGGCCGTCTTCGGCATCACGCCGTTCACCCGCGGCTCGATCGCCGTCGACGGCCGCCCGGTGCGGATCACCCGCCCCCGCAAGGCCATCGCCTCCGGGATCGCGCTCGTCACCGAGGACCGCAAGGCCCAGGGGCTGGCGCTGCACCAGTCGGTGCGGGCCAACGCCCGCATGGTCCTCGATGCGAACCGCAGCGTCCACTCCCGGCAGCGCCTCGCGCGCATCCGCGGCATCCTCTCCAGCCTCGACCTCGTCTCGCGCGGCGACGACCAGGAGGTCCAGTTCCTCTCCGGCGGCAACCAGCAGAAGGTCGTCGTCGCCAAGTGGCTCGCGGCCGAACCCGGGGTGATCGTCCTCGACGAGCCCACGCGCGGGATCGACGTGGGCGCCAAGCACAAGCTGTACTCGGTGATCCGCTCGCTCGCCGCCGACGGCCTCGCGGTGCTCCTCATCGCCTCCGAACTCATCGAGGTGATCGGCCTGGCCGACCGGATCGTGGTCCTCCACGACGGGCGCATCGCCGGCGAGCTGCCTTCGGGCGCCACCGAGCAGGACGTCATGGCGTACGCCACCGGGAGGCGGACGGCATGAGGACCCTCAACACCACCGCCCTCAGCTCAACGGCCATGATCTACCTGGCGCTCGCCGGGGTCCTCGCCGTCGGCGGCGCGGCCGTCGCCCTCGACGGCGGGAACCTGTTCGCCACCGCGAACCTCGTCGACATGCTCACCCGCACCAGCCTCACCGGGTTCCTCGCCATCGGCATGACCCTGGTGATCCTGTGCCGGTCCCTCGACCTCTCCGTCGGCTACACCGCGGCCCTCTCCAGCCTGGTCGCCGCGACCACGATGGACGGCCAGGCCGCCAACATCCCGCTGGCGATCGGCGCGGTCCTCCTCGTCGCCGGCCTCATCGGCGCGGCCAACGGCGCGATCATCGCGTTCCTCAAGGTGAACCCGTTCATCGCGACCCTCGGCACCGGCCTGATCATCAAGGGCTACCTGGACACCGAGTACAAGGGCCCGGCCGGTGACGTGCCCGCCGCGTTCCAGCAGTTCGGGTACACCCGGATCGCGTTCGTGCCGGTCTCGGCGCTCGTGATGCTCGCCGTCGCGGGCGCGGCGATCTGGTACCTGCGCTCCACGCGCACCGGCCACCACATGTACGCCGTCGGCGGCGACATCGACGTCGCCCGCATGTCCGGCATCCGCACCACCCGCGTCCTGCTCACCGCCCACGTCCTGTGCGGCATGGCCGCCGGGGTCGCCGGGCTGCTCCTGGCGGCCCGCTTCGGCACCGGCTCGGCCGAGGCCTACACGAACCTGTACGAGCTCGACGCGATCGCCGCGGTCGTCCTCGGCGGCACGCTCCTCCTCGGCGGCAAGGGCGGCGTCGCCGGCACGGTCGCCGGCGTGGCGATCCTGGCCGTGCTCGACACCGTGTTCAACGTGATGCAGATCGACCCGTTCGCCAAGGACGTGCTGCGCGGCGTGGTCATCATCGCCGCCGTCGCCCTCTACGCCCGCCGCCAGCTCGACCGCACCGCCCGAAGACCGCGCTTCGCAATCAGTGAAGGGAGGGCGTGATGCAGCGCCTCCGCTCCGCCGCCGCAGCGCTCTTCGGGGGCGGCACCGGCACCGTCTTCGCCCTGCTCATCGTGATCCTCGCCGGGATCTTCGCGATGAACCCGGGCTTCTTCGAGGGCCCCTCGCTCATGGCCTTCCTCAAGCAGGCCGCGCCGCTGGTGATCCTCGCGGCCGGGCAGTACTTCGTGATCGTCTCGGGGAACTTCGACCTCTCCGTGGGCGCCCTCGTCGGCGCGCAGGTCGTGATCGCCGCCCGCCTCATCGACGGCGAGGAGTCCCGCACGGTCCCCGTGCTGCTGGTGATGCTCGCCTTCGGCCTCACCGTGGGGCTTGTGAACGGCCTCATCACCACCGTCCTGAAGGTCCAGTCGTTCATCACCACGCTCGGGATGCTCCTGGTCCTCTACGGGGCGATCCGGCTGTGGACCGGCGGCGCGCCCACCGGCGCGCTCTCCGAGGCCTTCCGCAAGGTCGGCCGGCACGGCATCGACGACGTGCCGCTCGTCGGCCAGATCCCGTGGGCGCTGCTCGTCATGCTCGCCGTCGGGGCGGGCGCGATCCTGCTCATGCGCACCCGCTTCGGCCGCATCGTCATGGCCACCGGCGACAACGACCTCGCCGCGGCGCTCTCGGGCGCCCGCGTCGCCACCGTCCGCACCGCCGCGTTCGTCCTCTCAGGACTCTCGGCGACGATCGCCGGGGTCCTCATCGGCGGCTTCGCCGGGGTCAGCGCCCAAGTCGGCGAAGGCCTCGAGTTCACCGTCATCACCGAGGTCGTCCTCGGCGGCGTCGCGCTCGGCGGCGGCCGCGGCACGGCCCTCGCCGCCATGGCCGGCGCCCTCGCGATCGAGGCCCTGTTCACGCTCTTCAACCAGATGGCGCTCCCCGCGACGCTCCGGCCCACCGTGCAGGGCGCCATCATCATCGCCGCCGTCGCCTACGCGGCCCGGCAGCGGACCCGTCCCGCCGCCGTCACCGCACCAGCAACCGTCAGTCCCTCATGAGAAGAAGGTCCGCACCATGCAGACAACGCGCCTAGCCTTCGCTTCGGCCGCCGCCCTCGGGCTGCTGCTCGCGACCGGCTGCACCACCGACGCACCGACCGAGTCCCAGGACGACGCCACCTCCGGAGCCCCCTCGGGCGACGAGTGGTTCGTCCAGGCCGAATACGACGAACAGCTCGCCCAGCGCGACATCGAACCCGAAGGCGACCCGAGCCAGCCGTGGCTCCAGGCCATCGAACCCGAGTGGATCGACACCAGCCAGTACGCCCGCGAGGGCGGCGACGCCACGGTGTGCTTCTCGAACGCCTCGGTCTCCAACCCCTGGCGCGTCACCGGCTGGATCACCATGCAGGAGCAGGTGAAGGTCCTCCAGGAGGCCGGCGAGATCGGCGAGTTCCGCCACTCCGACGCCGGTGACGACGACGACCAGCAGATCTCCGACATCCAGGCGTTCGTCGACTCCGGCGAATGCGACGCGCTGATCATCTCGCCCTCGACCACCGCGACGCTCACGCCCGCCGTCGAGACCGCCTGCGCCTCGGGCATTCCGGTGATCGTCTTCGACCGCGGCGTCAACACCGACTGCGCCACCACGTTCATCCACCCGATCGGCGGCTACGCCTACGGGGCCGACGCCGCCGAGTTCCTCGTCGAGAACCTCGAACCGGGCTCCACGGTCCTCGCGCTGCGCATCCTGCCCGGCGTGGACGTGCTCGAACACCGCTGGGCCGCCGCCCAGGAGATCTTCGGCGACTCCGAACTGGAGATCCTCGGCAACGAGTTCACCGGCGGCGACGCCGCCGAGATCAAGAACATCGTCACCCAGTACCTCCAGCGCGGCGACGTGGACGGCATCTGGATGGACGCCGGGGACGGCGCCGTCGCCGCCATCGAGGCGTTCGAGGACGCCGGCAAGCCCTACCCGGTCATGGCCGGCGAGGACGAGCTGTCGTTCATGCGCAAGTGGGAGGAGACCGGCATGACCGCGATCGCGCCCGTCTACTCCAACTTCCAGTGGCGCACGCCGGTCCTGGCCGCCACGATGATCCTCAACGGCGAGCAGGTCCCGGCCGAGTGGGTCCTCCCGCAGGACCCGATCACCGAGGCCGAGCTCGCCGACTACCTGGAGCGCAACGCCGACATGCCCTCGCTGCACTACGCCAAGTTCGGCGGCGAGGACCTGCCCGGCTTCCCCGACGCCTGGCGGGACCGTTGAGCCGGAAGGTAGGAGTCAACACCTGGGTCTGGGCCTCGCCGCTCGACGACGAGGCCCTGGCCCGGCTCGCGGTCCGCGTCCGCGAGTGGGGGTTCGACGCGATCGAGCTCCCGGTCGAGGCGCCCGGCGACTGGGACCCCGAACGCGCCGCCGAGCTCCTCGAGGGACTCGGGCTCGACGCCACCGTGGTCCTGGTGATGGGCCCGGGCCGCGAACTCGTCGACGCCCCGGGCGCGACGGTGGCCGAGACGCAGGACTACCTGCGGCGCGTCGTGGACGCCGCCGCCGCCGTGGGCTCGCCCGTCATCGCCGGTCCCGCGTACGCCTCGGTCGGCCGCACCTGGCGGATCGAGGACCGCGCGGCGGCGTACCGGGAGCTGCGGGCCAACCTCCGGCCCGTCGCCGAGTACGCCGCCGAACGCGGCGTGACGGTGGCCGTCGAACCGCTCAACCGTTACGAGACCAGCCTGATCAACACCGTCGACCAGGCGCTGGAAGCGCTCGACGGCCTCGCCGGGGCCGCGCTGGCGCTGGACGTCTACCACATGAACATCGAGGAGACGGACCTCGCGGCGGCGATCGGGCGGGCCGCCGGGCGCATCGGCCACGTCCAGGTGAGTGCGAACGACCGCGGCGCGCCGGGCCGCGACCACCTGCCGTGGCCGGCGATCCTGCGTGCTCTGGACGAGGCCGGGTACCCCGGTCCTCTGGTGATCGAGTCGTTCACCGCGCACAATGCGACCATCGCGACGGCCGCCTCCATCTGGCGGCCGCTCGCGCCGACCCAGGACGCCATCGCCGTCGACGGCCTGGCCTTCTTGAGGAGCCTCATCGATGCCTAGACCAGTCACGCTGTTCACCGGCCAGTGGGCCGACCTGCCGTTCGAGGAGGTGTGCCGCCTGGCCTCCGGGTGGGGCTACGACGGCCTCGAAGTCGCCTGCTGGGGCGACCACCTCGACGTGCGCCGCGCCGCCGAGGACGACGACTACGTCGCCGAGCGGAAGGCGATCCTCGAATCGCACGGCCTGGGCCTGTGGGCGATCTCGAACCACCTGGTCGGCCAGGCGGTCTGCGACGACCCGATCGACGACCGGCACAAGGCGATCGTGCCCGCCCACGTGTGGGGCGACGGCGACCCCGAAGGGGTGCGGCGGCGGGCCGCCGAGGAGATGCGGACGACCGCCCGCGCGGCGGCGAAGCTCGGCGTCGACACCGTCGTGGGCTTCACCGGCTCGGCGGTGTGGAAGTACGTGGCGATGTTCCCGCCCGTCGCGGAGTCGGTGATCGAGGCGGGCTACGACGACTTCGCGGCGCGCTGGAACCCGATCCTCGACGTCTTCGACGAGGTCGGCGTCCGCTTCGCGCACGAGGTGCACCCCTCCGAGATCGCCTACGACTACTGGTCGACGCACCGGGCGCTCGAAGCGGTCGGGCACCGGACCGCGTTCGGCCTCAACTGGGATCCGAGCCACATGGTGTGGCAGGACATCGACCCGGCCGCGTTCCTGTGGGACTTCCGGGACCGGATCTACCACGTGGACTGCAAGGACACCCGCAAGCGCTTCGACGGCCGCAACGGGCGGCTCTCCTCGCACCTGCCGTGGGGCGACCCGCGGCGCGGCTGGGACTTCGTGTCCACCGGCCACGGCGACGTGCCGTGGGAGGACTGCTTCCGGGTCCTGGGCCGGATCGGCTACGCGGGGCCGATCTCGATCGAGTGGGAGGACGCGGGCATGGACCGCCTGCGCGGCGCGGCCGAGGCCGTCGAGTTCGTGCGGGGCTTGAACTTCGATCCGCCGCAGGCGTCGTTCGACTCGGCCTTCGGATCCGAATAGGACAAAGGCCCGGGTCGCGGACGCGACCCGGGCGCTCTTCGGTCGGGGCCGCTGCCGTGCGCCGCGGTCCTTGCGAGTGGCGGCGAGGGGTCTGCCGCGGTAGGGGAGGCGGGCGGTCGCCGGGGTCGCGCCGGGTTGGCGTTCGGGCGGGCGGCGACGAGGTGGGCGTGGGCTTCGGTCGGGTTTCGGCTGCCTGGTTCGTGTCGGTCCCGCTTCAGGCGAGCGGTGACGACGAGGCTGGAGAACTCCTCGGTTCGGTTTCGGCTGCCCGGTTCGTCTCGATCCCGGTTCAGTGGGGCAGCGACGACGAGGGCGGAGGGGCCTCGGTCGGATTTCGGTTGCCTGGCCCGCGTCGATCCCGGTTCAGGCGAGCGGTGACGACGAGGTGCGCGCGCGGGTGGACTGATCGGCAGCCGTCCGCTTCTAATCTCACGGCGGCACAGGCAGTTCAGGTCATGTCGCGAACCGTCCTCATAGAACTTTCACCCCTCTGGGCGATGCGGATTCGTAACCGGACTGTCACTATTGACATAGGACGAGTCACTGAAAAACCGACAGGCATTCGAGCATAGGTAAGGGAGGCGGACCCTGATGGCAACCAGTACCGTCGAAGCCCTCGACGTTCAGCTCGCGTCCCCTCTTCATTCCGTGTCAGGGTCCACTTCTCGTGCCCAGATGACGCGGGCACTCCTGGATGACACCGCTGCTCTCGTGAACGGCGCTTACGCCACCGCCCTGCGGATTGTGATCGACGCCTTCGAACACCGGGTGCATCGCGAGGCCGACGGGTTCTCGGCGCAGCGGGACTGGTTGGTCTCGACCTTCGATTTCACCTGCTCGGCGGCCGGTGAGATCGCGGTGATCGCGAAGTACGCGAACAAGTTCAGCGTGCTGGCCGAGGCGGCCCTGACCGGGTACGCCCGGATCGACCAGGTCGCGTACGCGGTCCGCTCCCTGGCGAAAACCGCCGCTAGCGCCCTGTTCGCCCGCACCCCCTTCCGTACTCCTGTGGCGTCTCCGTTCGACTGCGACACGGTTTGCGCGAGCCCGGAGGAACTGGTGGTCGAGTATGCCGCTCACGCCCCTTACCGGGTCCTCAAACGGCACTTGGCCGAACTGCACGCCAACCTCGTTGAAGAGGCCGAACTCCTGGATGCACTCGGGGAGGAGTCCCTTCAGCGGCTCGAGGTGCAGGGACTGGGGGAGGGCGGCATGTGGGTCGTCTCAGGGCTGCTGTCGGCCACTACCGGGATGCTTCTTGACAAGTACTTGAAGACCGCCGTGCCCCCGCCCCGCAAGGAGGAGGCGGACGCCGAGGGGGTCCTGCCCCCGCAGGCGACTCGCAATGCCGAAGCCCTCCACCAGCTGCTCGCCGGCTACGGGTCCGCTCCTGAGGCCGTCACCCGGCATGGGCACACGGTGACGCTGAACCTGACCGTCGACATCGAGACGTTGCAGGGAAACGACACCGGCCGCACCTCGCTGCTGGAGAGCCGGCCGATCTCCCTTGCCAGGGCTCGGTTCCTCGCTTGTGAGGGCGTGGTGGTCCCGAGCGTGTTCGACTACGCCACCGGGGAGGCCATCGAACTCGGTCGGGCACGGCGTCTGCCCAACACGGCCCTGCGTCGGAAACTCGAACTCGAGCAGCCCGAGGGTTGCGCTTGGGCCGGGTGCGGGCGTCCGGTCGCCTGGACCGAGGCCCACCACGTCCGGCACTGGGCCGACGGCGGAAAGACCGTGGCGGAGAACCTGATCTTGCTGTGCCGGTTCCACCATGGCCGCGTCCACACCGCGGGCTGGAGTGTCACCAAGACCGCGCCCGGGCGGGCGTCGATCGTTCACCATGAGGGCCACGAAGTGAGCGAGGACCAGGGCGGGGCGTGCGGGGCAGGGTGCGCGGACTGGCGCACCGACGCCGACATGGACACCCTGTTCGAAGACGACGCGAAGAGCTGCTTCCCGACTGGGCTGTACCCCACCGAATGGTCCGAGGCCATGACTCCGCATCTGGCCGCGGTCACCGAGCAGGTGAAGGAAGCCCGTCGATACTTCGCCTTCGGTGGCAGTGCCGCCGCATACGACGCCCGCGGCCTCAATACCCACGACACCGGCCACGCGAATGATGACGGTGACGCCGGTGAGAATCGCGGTGGCGATGGCGAGGATGGCGGGGCCGCCATGAGGGCTTATCGAGTCCCGGACACGAACCCGCCTCCGATCTATGGGGAGCGATCTTCCGCCGAGGATCTGATCCCGTTCTTACCCCGCCCGCCGGGACCGTGGAACCCGGCGGGGAGTGAAGCAGCGACCACGAACCGCCGAGACGGGCCGCGGCTGCTGCATAGGCCTGCGCCCGTAACGGACACAAGTCTTTTCCCTTGCCCGCCAGCGGTACCGCCGAAAGCCGGTCAGGGACCCCGCTCCGCCCGCCGGGTTGTCGGTGCCCGCTCGGACCTTGATCACCACAGACCGGCCGGCCGAAGAGGGACCGGATCCTGCCGCCCGCCCCATTGTCGCCACCGCTTGAACCGCCACCGCACCGCGACACGGAAGTCGACGCACTCACCCGGCCTCCGCGCACCCATATGGCCCGCCGATCGAACACCGACTCTCATCGAAGATGAAGCTGTGAAGCGACTCGGCTCCTGCGCTCGCCAAGTGATCGGTGACGTTCGCGTACTGAACGCCCGTTCTCCAACGGTTCGCAGAGCTTCCCGTGGCGCCCCGGTGGAACGAGCTCACGGGAAACCCTGCAAACCGGTCGAAGCGGTCTAGAGGTCGGAGCCGCCGGTCGCGTCGATGACCTGTCCGGTGGTCCATCGGCCCGCCTCTGAGGCCAGGAACAGGACTGGGCCGGTCACGTCTTCCGGCAGGCCGACCCGGCCGAGTGCGGCCCGGGCTGCGGCTGCTGCCTGCGCCTCAGCGTTGCCGCGCAGCCAAGAGGCATTGATGTCGGTGTCGATGATGCCCGGAGCGACCGTGTTCACCGTGATCCCGCGGGGCCCGAGTTCCGCGGCGAGGGCGAGCGTGAAGGCGTCGACTGCGCCCTTGGTCATGGCGTATGCGATGCCTTCGGGGAAGGCGATGCGGGTGACGCCGGAACCGATGTTGACGATGCGGCCGCCGTCGGGAATGAGCTCCAGTGCCCTGCGCGTGACGAAGAACAGCGACTTCGTGTTGACGGCGAAGGCGCGGTCGTAGTCCGCCTCACTGACGCCGCCGATGCCACCGTAGGCGTTGACGCCGGCGTTGTTGACGAGGATGTCGAGCGGGTCCCCGCCCAGTTCGATAGCGAGTGCGTCGATGAGGGCATCGGCCGCGCCGGGTTCGGCGAGGTCGGCTTGGACGGTGAAGGCGGCGCCTCCTTCGGATTCGATCGCAGCGACCGTCTCCTTGGCGGCCTGAGCGCTCGCGCTGTAGTGAACGGCGACGCGCGCCCCGGCCCCGGCCAGCCCGACGGCGATGGCGCGGCCGATGCCCCTGCTGGCGCCGGTGACGAGAGCGGTCTTTCCCGAGAGGGGGAACATGGCGATTCCTTTCTTGAGTGATCGATCAATAATCTGACCGACATGAGGTTACCAGATTCTTGAGCGATCGCTATATAATGGGGTGGTGACCAGAGGAAGGCCCAGGTCGTTCGACCGAGACGCAGCTCTTGACAAGGCCCTGCGCGTGTTCTGGCGGTACGGCTACGAGCCCGCCTCCATCGCCGCGCTCACTGATGGGATGGGCATCCGACCGGCCAGCCTCTACGCCGCCTTCGGCGACAAGCGGCGGCTCTTCAGTGAGGCGGTGACCCGCTACCAGGCCACCTATGGTGCCTTCGTAGGCGTGGCACTCGCCGAAGAGCCCACCGCCCGCGGCGCGATTGAGCGGATGCTCCACGAGATCGCCGTCAACTACACCGATCCGAGCCAACCGCCCGGGTGCCTGATCATCTCCGGCGCGATCAATCACGGACCCGACGCCGCCGAGGTCGAGGACGAGCTGCGGGCGATTCGGGCCCGGTCGCGAGCGGCCGTGGCAGAGCGCCTCCGCCAGGGCGTCGCGAACCGGGAGCTTCCCGAAGACGCCGACATCGACGCACTCGCCGATTTCATCGCGGCCGTAGTTCGGGGCATGTCGCGCTCCGCCCAGGACGGCGCGACCGCCGAAGAGCTCCGCGCGGTCGCCGACCTGGCCATGAACGCCCTGCCTCGACGGTGACCGAGTCGGAGATCTGAGCGCCCCGTGCTGTGGTGGTGCTTCGTTCGCGCAGTGCCCGATGTCAGTTGAGGATGCCGCAGGCCTTGTCGTGGCCGCCCGTGGCAGTCGGGATGCCGTAGGCCTTGTCGGCTGCCCGGCTGCCCGGCTGCGGCCGGGTGGCCTCAGGCTTTGTCGGTGGCCCGGTGGCCCGGTGGCCCGGTGGCCCGGTGGCCCGGTGGCCCGGTGGCCCGGTGGCCCGGTGGCCCGGTGGCCCGGTGGCCCGGCTGAGACCGCGTGCAACCTCCTCGGCGTGAACCTTCCGCTCCTGCAGTGGCGCCGCCCGCCCGCCGCGCCCGGAGCCTCGTGATGCTCGGGCCGACGGATCCACCGCTTGCGAATCATGCAGACGCCCCGCCGGCGCCGACCTCGACGAATCCGAGGTCGGCGCCGACGGAGGGCGTTACGGCTAAGCGAAGGCGAACAGCGGCGGGAAGACCAGGACCACGGTCCAGGCCCACGCGGCGTACACCGGCACGTAGTCGGTCTGCCAGCGTTCCAGTAGTGCGAACCGCTTGCGGCCCTTGATGACCGAGAAGTACAGCCAGGCGGTCCAGGCGAGGTTGACGAACAGGATCAGGTTCTCGCCGAGCGCCGCGCTCTTGTTGGGCGTGAAGCCCCACTCGGTGATGCGGCCGGTGATCGCGATGAGCACCAGGACGTCGATGAGCAGGGCGCTCACGACGAGGGCGAGCTGCATCCAGTCGAAGATCCCGGCGGGCTTGCCGGGGTCGCGGGCCGAGATCGAGTAGAGCACCAGGCCGAGCACGACCACCAGGAGCAGGTCGAACAGGATGAGCATGTCCCGTTCGACGTCGATGGCATTGGTGGTCACGGCGATCGCGATGAGGACGGCCACCAGCGTCACGGCGAACAGCGGCGTGAACACCCGGGTGAGCACCGGGGCCATGTTCTCGATGACGCCCTGCTTGGCCTCCACGAGCCACGCGGCGACGATGACGGCCGCGGCGGCGCCGCAGGGGAGCAGCCATTCGCTGATGAACACCTCGGCGTCGATGCCGATGGCGCTGAACGTGCCGACGGTGACCCCGGTGAGCACGCCGCCGCCGAGGGCGATGAGCACGAAGTAGATGAACCACTCGCCGGTGAAGCGGATGAAGTCCATGCGCTTCGAGCCCGAGCGCCAGTCGCCGGCGGCGTAGGCGAGGCCGACGACGAGCCACAGCGCCAGCGGCAGGTGGAGCGCGCTGAGCACGATCGACTGCGAGTCGTCGTCCAGCCGGTACGCGTTCGCGCCGACCGCGCCGAGGACGAAGAGCAGGGCGAGCACGACCCCGGTACCGGTCCCGACGCGCCGCCGCCACGCGAAGTAGGCCGTGAGCGGCGCGAGGGCGAACAGGCCCGCGTTGCGGGCGTAGAAGGCCTGGTCCTGGTCGAGGTCGAGGCCGAACAGGGTCGGGAGTTTCACGGCGAGGGCGGCGAGGGCCGCGCAGACGACCATGGCGAGCAGGTCGCGGCGGCGCTCGGCCTCGGCGGGCGCGTCGGGGGTGAGCACGAGCTGCTTCCACAGCCGGTCGGAGTGCTCGCGGGCGAACTCGCGGGAGAGCTCGTCCATGCGGCCCATTCGCTTGACGGCGATGAGGAAGGCCTCGTCGGGGCGCAGGCCGGTCTCGGTGAGGTCGCCCACGCGCTCGCGCAGGTGGTCCTCGAGTTCGTCCACATCGGAGCCGTGGATGGCGCGGCGGCGGAGCATGTAGGTCCGCCATTCGGCGATCTGGGCTTCCAGATCGGTGTCGTTCTCCGTGGTCATCTCACCCCTCCAGTACCGGCGGCGCGATCGGGCCGATCGAGCGCGTCGCCTTCCAGACGTCCTGCAGCGCCTCGGTCACGGCGGCCCACTGCTTGCGCTGCTCGACGAGTTCCTTGCGGCCGGCGTCGGTGATGGCGTAGTACTTGCGCCGCCGTCCGCCTTCGGGGGTGCGCCAGGTCGCCTCGACGTGGCCGAGCCGTTCGAGGCGGTGGAGGAGCGGGTAGAGCAGGCCTTCGGTCCACTCCAGGCGGCCGCCGGAGCGGTCGCTGATCTCCTTGAGGATCGCGTAGCCGTAGCTCTCCTCTTCGGCGAGGATGCCGAGGACCAGCGGTGTGGCCGAGGCGGCCACGAGGTCTTTCGCGATGTGCATGAGGGGGGAGCCTCCTAACCCTAGCGGTTCTATGCCTTGATCTTCTATGCATCATAGATCTAGGCTTCCGTGGATGTCAAACGGCCTCGCCCGGGGCACGGCGGCGGGTCGATCCGGGCCGTCGGTTAAGTTCGGCGAGTGGACTTCGCAGACGACCCGCAATCGCTGTCGGACCGGGTGAAGGCGCTCGGCGCCGACGGCGGGCGGGTGCTCATCGGCATCGCGGGCTGCCCCGGCGCGGGCAAGTCGACCGCCGCCGCGTGGCTGGCGCGCTCGCTCGACCCGGAGGGCCGCCGCGCGGTGCAGGTCCCCATGGACGGGTTCCACCTCGCCAACGCCGAACTCGTCCGGCTGGGCCGGCGCGACCGCAAGGGCGCGATCGACACCTTCGACGGCGCGGGCTACCGCGCGCTCCTCGAACGCATCGCCGAGGGCCGCGACGAGACCGTCTACGCCCCCGCGTTCGACCGGCGCGTCGGGGAACCGGTGGCGGGCTCGATCCCGGTGTTCCCGGAGGCCGAGTTCGTGGTCACCGAGGGGAACTACCTGCTCGACGACGAGGGCCCGTGGCCCGCGGTGCGGGCGGCGCTGACCGAGGTCTGGTACTGCGAGACGCCCGAGCCGCTGCGCCTGGAGCGGCTGATCGCCCGGCACGAGCGCTTCGGGAAGAGCCCCGAGCACGCCCGCTCCTGGGTCGCGGAGGTCGACGAGCGCAACGCCGAGCGCATCCGGGCCGGCCGCGAACGCGCCGACCTGATCGTCGACTTCGAGGCGCTGGCGATCGGAACGCCCGAGCCCTGACCGGCCGGGAGCAGGAGACCGACGCCCCGGCTTCCCGAAGCGTGCGCCAGGACGGCGGTGCACCGCAGCGGTCCGAGGCCGCGTCAACGCCCCCGAGCGCGGACGAACGGCTCGGTGAGGTGCGGGGTCGCCAGGTGGAGCACGGTCGCGGCGTCGCGGTCGAGCATCCGCTCCCTTGAGCGCCTTGCCGTCTCGGGGTCGGTCTCGTGGGCGTAGGGCAGTTCCGGGTAGAGCAGCTGCAGGGCGTGCACGAGCAGGTCTCCGGTGACGAGCGCCCGCTCGCGGCCGGCGTCGACGAGCACGCTCTGGTGCCCCGGTGTGTGCCCCGGGGTGGCGAGGACCTGCACGCCGCCGCGCAGCGGTGTGTCGCCGTCGAGGAGCCGGAGCCGCCCGGCCCGCCGGAGCGGGTCGATCAGGGTCTCCCGAAGCTGCGGGTTGAGCGTCTCGATCGCTTCGAGTTCACCTCGCTGCAGCAGGTATTCGGCATTGGAGAAGTAGGGGCGGCGGTGTTCGCCCTCGCTCACGACGGCCCAGCCGACATGGTCGGTGTGGAGGTGGGTGAGCACCACGGTGTCCACTTCGGCCGGATCGATGCCGCCGGCCGCCAGCGTCTCGGGGAGCCTGCCGGGCACGGGCGCCCACGAGGAGGCGGGGCCGTCGGCCGGGCCGATCCCGGCGTCGACCACGACAGTGCCCTTCGGGCCGCGGATCGCGAAGGCCCGGAACTGCAGGATCCACCGGCCTGCGGCGTCGACCGCGCCGGGGTCGAGGCGGTCGGCCGCGGCCCACTGGTCGGCGGTGGCCGCGGGGAAGGCCTCGGCCCGAGGGGAGAAGAAGGGCCCCTCGCCGTCGGCGAGGGCGAGGATCTCGATCGGACCGATCCGGATGGCGGGGGTCATGACCGTGATCCTGCCACCGCGCGATCGCCCGCCGCCCGCCAGACTGCGCGTCGGATTCGGACGGCAGGGCGCGCGGCGACGATCCCGCCACCGCGTGAGCGACCGGCGCGTCGGCTCCGATGAGCAGGCGGGTTGTCCTGGAGTGCACTCCAGGTCGTAGGCTGCGAGCGATCACACCGAAGCAAAAGGGGGCAATGCGATGGCGCGAGTGGCGGTGACCGGAGGCAGCGGCAAACTCGGCCGCGCCTGCGTGCGGGACCTGGTGGAGCACGGCTGGGAGGTGGTCAACCTCGACCGCGTCCCCTCGCCCGACGGCCTCGCGCCGTTCCTCCAGATCGATCTGACCGACTACGGCCAGGTCGTCGGCGCCCTCACCGGCGTGGACGACCGCTATGACGCGGTCGACGCGGTCGTGCACCTCGCCGCGATCCCCGCGCCCGGCCTCCACGCGAACTCGGCGATCTTCCGCAACAACATGCTGAGCACCTACAACGTCTTCGCCGCCGCGAAGGTCGCCGGGATCGCCAACGTCGTGTGGGCCTCCAGCGAGACCGTGCTCGGCCTCCCGTTCGAGACCCCGCCGCCGTACCTGCCGGTCGACGAGGAGTACGCGCCGCGGCCCGAGTCCACCTATTCGCTCGTCAAGACCCTCGAAGAGGCCATGGTCGAGCAGCTGTGCCGCTGGAACCCCGCGCTCAAGGCCACGGGCCTGCGCTTCTCGAACGTCATGTACGTCGAGGACTACGCGGCCTTCCCGGCGTTCGACGACGACCCGACGCTCCGCAACTGGAACCTCTGGTCCTACATCGACGCCCGCGACGGCGCCCAGGCGATCCGCCTCGGCCTCGAACGCGAGGGCGCCGGCAAGGAGGTCTTCGTGATCGCCTCCCCGGACACCGTGATGACCACCCCGACGATGGACCTGGTCAAGGAGTACTACCCGGACCTGGAGCTCAAGCGCCCGGTGAGCGGCCACGAGACGCTCCTGTCGATCGAGAAGGCCCGCCGGGTCCTCGGCTACGACCCGCAGCACACCTGGCGCGACCACGTCTGAGCCGCGACCGCTCCGGTGGGAGCCGGGGCGGGACCAGTGCCTCGACGCCGAGCGCCGAATCGGGACCGGTCCCGGATTCCGGCGCTTAATCTCGTCCCATGACGCTCTCGCGAACCTTCCGTCGGCGACGCCTGGCCGCCTGCTCGCTCGTCGCCGCCCTGGCCCTGGCGGGCTGCGGCGACGACTCGGCCTCGGACTCCGATCCGGACGCCGGCGCCGCCTCCTCCGACGCGCCCACGGCGGCCGACGGCACCGACTACTCGGCCTGCGACGACGGCGAATGCGAAGTCGCCGTGTCCGAGCCGACCGACTTCGTGTTCACGACCGCCGAAGGCGAGGTGACCCTCTCGATCACCGACGTGACCGAGAACGGCATCGAGATCAGCACGGCGTTCCCCGGCGCGGGGCAGAGCACCGGTTCCCTCGGGGGCCTGTGCGAATCGGTGCTGACCTCGACCTCCTCCTCCTCGGCCTGCTACGGCGGCGGCACCCTGCCGCCGCCGGAACCCGAGCCGGGCATCCTCGTGCTGCAGCTCCTCGGCATGAACGAGGGGGCCGCGATCCTGCGGATGGCCATGGGCTGACCGGTCGGGACCGGGGCACCGGGAGCGTGGACGGACGCGCTCAGGGCGCTCCCGGTTCGATCAGCGGCAGGTCGGGGGCCCCGGCGATGGGTTCGACGGCGCCGATGACGGCGAGGACTCCGTCGTCGAGCTGCTCACTGTCGACCACGACGCGGCCGTGCGAGCCGTCGGCGGCGACGAGGGTCCACCGGAACTCCTCGGCCGACTCCGGCCCGAAGACCACACGCCGCTTCAAACGGGTCGCGAGTTCCACGGCGACGGCGAGGACCTCGGGTTCGCCGGTGTGCTCGGCGAAGGCGTCGAAGCCGACGAACTCGGCGAACGCGCCCGGCCCGGATCCGACGGCGACTTGCGCGATCACGGGCTCGGCCACGGGCGCGGTGAAATTGCGGCCGTTCCAGATTTCGATCTGCTCGGGAGGAACGGAGAAGGCCGCGGAGACGGCTTCGACGAGGAAGCTCAGATTCACCGGTTCGATGAACACGATCGTGTAGTCGCGCATCAGGCCCTCCCCTGCGCCCGGTCGAACACGCTGCGCGCATGTTCCCATGTCCGGTCGGTCATATGTCGGCGAAACCGTGCGATCCTGGGATCACGTTCGGCTGACGCCCGGTCCCCGCCATGGGCCAAGAGGGCTTTGAGCGCGGTGAATTCCAACTTATTCATTTCTGCGAAGCCTTCGCCTCGAACGGGATAGACCGTGCCCGACGGCGTTTCGACGCCGTACGTCCGGCCGTTCACCTCGTAGAGATTGTCGCGGAGATGAGTCGCACGGCCCGCCTTGATCGCGGCGATGTCGGCGTCGGTGTCGACGTGGGGGAGCACGACCGTGTTCTTCGCCTTGACGGGGCTCTTCGGGCGGATCTGACCGAACAGGTGCCGCTTGCCCACGGGCTTCAGCGTGGTCGACGCGGCGGGGCCTTTGATCGGCGGCGGTTCCTGCGAAGCGCCGGTGAGCGGGAACGACGCCGGCCGGAGGGACGAACCGCGAGACAGTGTCGCGGAACCGGTGCTCCCAGAGGCCGTCACGATTAAAGCCTTCAATGCGTCGACTTGTGCGCGAAGGGCATCGAGTGCGTCGGCCAGAGCATTGGCGTGTCCGGCGAGTTCCTCGGCTCGGTCACTCGCGGCCTGAGTCTGATTCGATTTGACGTCCACGCCGATGGCGGCCAGTTGCGCCGCCAATTGTTCGAGCAGGTCCTTGGAGGAAGTAATGCCGCCGGCCAGTTCGCGCGCGCTCTCCGCATTCGCGCCGACCGAACCCGAGGCTTCGTCGACGTTCGACACCGGAACTCCTTCCGGACTAGGGGTATCGCCAGAATAAGTGACCCGCCATGTGATCGCAAGCACACGACTTGTTGTGGCACATCAGTGGCGGAGAGGGCCGGTCGGTCCGCCACCTCGGACCGACCGGCCCGGGAGGAAGGTCTGATGTCGCCGGGACGCGGCGCGGCTTGAGTGCCGCTATTTGTTGTCGGGTTCAGCGATGAGTGCGCGGGTCTTCTCGAGAATCCATTCGCACCACTCGTCGCCCCTCCAGGCGCCGAACCATTCGGGGACCGGATCGGGTTCGTCGCTGAAACGGCAGATCTCCCGCGGCCCCGCGCCGTCGTTGCAGCAGACGCGGTACTCCGCCGGGACGAGTGGGTGGCCGCCGTTGTTGGGGCCGATGCGGAAGACCGAGAACACCGCCGGCTCCCTGGCGAAGTCGCCGAGCCAGCCGTCCGTGTCGGGATCGCTGTCGTGACAGCCCTGGGATGCCGGTTCGGGCTCGGGAGCGTCGCCCGTGGCGTCACCCATTGCAGAACTTCACCGGCCCCGGGCCGCCGTCGCCGGAGCCGGGACGGTTCGACGGACGGTCGGTGATGTGGTGGCCGGTGTAGAAGACCTTGAACGCGACGTCTTCGACCCAGACCTTCCACTCGGGGTTGAACGCCCGCCAGCCCTGGCCCCACGTGGCGTGAAGGTCGCCGGAATTCAGACCGGACACGATCAGCACGATGTCGGCGAGGTTGTCGTCCGCCGACACCTGGAACGAATCCGGTGCGTCGATTGTCGAAGCGCGGACGGTGAAATCGGTGTGTCCATCGGTGAACCGCCCGCGCTCCAACGGGTCGGGCGCGGGTGCGGTGCGACTTCGGTTGCTCATCGGTGTCCTCCATTTCAGATTGGATCAACCTGCGACATGGATGACAGTAGGACGAGTTTCCGCAGCTCACAATGAGGCGCGGGCCGTTATTTGAGCGCTCTCCGGTGCGGAGCCTAACGGAATCGCCCTAACAAAATTAGGCCGATTCTGTTAGAGCACTTGCGAAGTGGGGGGTTTACAAATTCCGGACTTATGCCATCATGGAGCCCCACCAGTCGAAGAGCATCGGGAGTTCAACGATGATCCGAGCACGACTCATGCGATGGTTCGTTGCGGTCTCACTCCGGGACGCCAGAATCGCGGCCGGACTCACGCAAGCGGAGGCGGGACAGGAGTTCGGATGCTCTTCACAGACGATCTACTACTGGGAGAAGGGCGAACGCCACCCGAAGTCGAGCGAGGTCTCCCAGATCGCCGAGACCTACCATCTCACCGCTGAAAACAAGCGATACCTCAAGCTGGTCCTGGAGAAGAAGGACTCGCAACGGCTGGAGGCGGACGCCAGGTTCCATGCGATGGCGCTGGCGAAGGCAGAGCTCCACTCGGGCATCATCTTCAAGTACGAGCCGCACCTGGTTCCCGGACCGCTGCAGACGAGGTATTACCACGACCTCGTTCCCCAAGCTGCCGAGCAGCTAGAGCTGTCAGAGTCGGAGAAGGGATGGAAGTTCAAGTACGGACGTCGGACAGCGATCCGAGGACGCAAGAACCCGCCCGACATCCAATATCTCATCGGGGACAGCGCGATCTATCTTTTGCGCACTCTGCCGAAGAGCGTGCAACGAGAGTTGGTAGACCAGATGCTTGCAGACGATGAGCTGCCGAATGTCGAAGTCAGGGTAATCGCTAGTTTCCATACCGGCCGCAACACGCCATTCAGCGTATACAAGCCGGGCAAGAGCAAGACTGCTCCGCCTACCTTCGTCTACTCCGAGATCCTTCACGGCAGCTGGTGCATCGAGGAGGACAACCTCGTTGCCCTGTACGATGATGCCGGTCGGGCCATGTGGCGACTTGGGATACCGTTGAAGGAGTTCCTCCATGAAAACTGCCGTGACCTCCTGGCGTAAGAGCACTCGTAGCGGAGCTTCCAACTCTTCTGACTGCGTTGAGGTCCGCCGAGCCTGGCGCAAGAGCACCCGCAGCGGTAGCACCGACTCTTCCGACTGTGTCGAGGTCTCGCTGTGCGGCGACTCCGACGGTTTCCATCTCCGTGACTCCAAGCTCGGCGATGCCTCCCCGGTTTTCGACCTCACCCCCGCTGACCTTCAAGGGCTTCTGAACCAGGCCGACTGACGCGCTTGCGCTAGAGACAGCGACTTCGGGCCGGTGGCATCATGCCACCGGCCCGAGCTCGTGTCGGCACCGCTCAGATGGAAGCGCCGTCCAGGAGCCTCGGCCCTGACCGGGGCCGCTCACCTCGGTTCTCAACGCTTCGGTTGACAATGCTTGTGGGTCGGCATAACCTTGTTCTCAACCAATGAGTTGAGGAAGTTCGGTGGAAGAGAACACGGAGCGGCTCAACCGGGCGTTCGCGGCGCTGGCCGACCCGACACGGCGAGACCTGATAGCCAGGCTGGCCGATGCGGACGCGACCGTGAGCGATCTGGCGGAGCCGTACGACATGAGCCTCCAAGCGGTCTCCAAACACGTGAAGGCCCTCGAAGAGGCCGGCCTGGTGACCCGCAGCAAGGACGCCCAGCGTCGGCCGGTCCACCTGGACGCGGACGGGCTCGGATTGATGACGAAGTGGATCGAGCGCTATCGCCGAGAGGCCGAGGAGCGCTATCAACGACTCGACGCCCTGCTGGGCCGCATGGCCGACGACGAGCATGACCGGCAAACCCCTAGGAAGGAAGCATCATGACCAGGCATGAGACCGAGATTGCGGTGGACGAGAAGGTCCCCACGATCGAGATCATCCGGGAATTCGACGCGCCGCCCGAGCACGTGTTCCGGGCCCACGTCGACCCTGAGCTCTTCGCGCAGTGGATCGGCCCGCGGTCGATGACCACGAGAGTCACGCGATGGGACGCACGTACCGGCGGCGAGTGGGCCTTCGCGAACGATCGCGGGGGCGAAGAGATCGCCTCCTTCTACGGCAGCTTCCACCAGGTGCGGCCGAACGAGCGCATCGTCAGGACCTTCACCTACGAAGGCGAGCCCGACGGCGTCGCATTGGAGACGCTGACATTCGAAGCACTCGAAGGCGGGCGTACACGCCTGCGAGGGCTGAGCCTGGTACGCGCCTTCGAGACCCGTGACGGCATGCTGTCCAGCGGTATGGACGTGGGAGTCGAGGAGGGCTTCGACAAGCTCGACGAGCTGCTCGCGAATGGATCCGCGACTCCGCTTGAGCTTGAGAGACCTGCTCAGCGGCACGCGCATGATGCGGCCCGGTTCACCGCGCTGGTCGAGTCCGCCTCGGCAGAGGACTGGACGCGACCCAGTCCGGTCGACGGGTGGACGGCCATCGATGTCGTGAAGCATCTGGTCGAGTGGTCCCGCGGCCTCTTGCAGGGGGCGGGGATCGAACTCCCGGCTTTGGACGTCGAGAACGACCCGGTCGCCGCGTGGAAGCGGCACGTCGCCGACATCCAGGCCATCCTGGACGATCCTGCCGGGAGAGTGCTCAGCAATCCGCACTTCGGCGACAAGCCGGTGGAGGAAGCGATCGACCAGTTCTACACGGGCGACGTCTGGATGCACTCCTGGGACCTCGCCAAAGCGCTCGGCCGCGAGATCGACATGGGCGAAGAGCGCTGCCGTGCCGCATTGGAGGCCATGGGGCCGATGGAGCAGATGCTTCGCGACAGCGGGCAGTTCGGTGCCGCCGTGCCCGTCGATGAGGACGCTTCCGCGCAGGACAAGCTGGTGGCGTTCATCGGGCGGGACCCGGAATGGCGGCCGGAAGTCGGCTTACCCGCCGGGCAGGCCGAAGATCAAGCTTGAGGTCGTCCTGAAAGAGGAAGGCTCCGCCGACAGGTCCTGAGCGCCGTCAGTTCGTGGTCGTCCGCTGCTCGAGCATCGGAGGCGGGGCCATGCCTGCGTCTGCCGATCGCTGGGTCCGGCGATGTTCAGGCGGTCGACGTCCTCGGTCGGCTCACCGTAGCGATCAAACAGCACTCGCAACTGGTCACGGTCGGCAGACGAGAGTGATGCCCGTTCGTCAGTCAGCACTGCCCCGAGCTCCCCGAGCGCGAGTCCCGGTTCCCCGGCCCGAGCCGACCTTGCGATGAACTCGGCTTCCCGCACGTTCGGAAGCAGGGGCGGCAGTCGTTCGATGAGGTCTCTGGTGGCCGCCATCACCGGGTCGCGCCACTGGGCGTGGTTCCTGGGACTGCCCCTGAGCCGCTCAGCGGTGAGCCGACCGAGGCCGTCCGGGACTACCATCGACCCATGCCCTCTGAGATCCAGACGCTCGGCAGCCTGCTCCGTACCTGGCGTGAGCGGATCGACCCTCAGGAGGTCGGTATCGCCGGGGGCGTCCGGCGCAGGGCGAAAGGGCTCCGCCGCGAAGAGCTCGCCTCGCTCGCGGGGGTGAGCACCGATTACGTCGTCAGGCTCGAACAAGGGCGGTTCCGGACGCCCTCGGCGCAGGTCGTTTCCGCGCTCGCCCGCGCGCTGCGCTTGTCGGGCAGCGAGACCGAGCTGCTCTTCCGCGCCGCGAACCACCTGCCTCCAGGTTCGACCACCATCGACGACCGCGTGCCGCCCGCCGCGCAGCGGCTCGTCGCACGGATGTCGGACCATCCCCTCGCGGTCTTCACCGCGGACTGGACACTGCTGCACGCGAACCCGCTGCTGTGCTACCTCTTCGACCTCCCCTCGCCGGCCGAGGCGATCGGCGAGAACCTGGTCGTGCGAACCTTCGTCGACGAGATCTCCTCGCAGATCGCCACGCCCGCAGGGGGAGACGAGACGTTCGAACGGGCGCTGGTGGCCGACCTGCGGCTCTCGGCGACCGAACTCGGCGACGACCCGACCTTTCAGTCCCTCGTCACCACGGTGCGAGCCAAGAGCCCCCGCTTCGCCGAGCTCTGGGACGAGGGCCGCGCGGCCCCGCACCTGAGCATGGCCAAGACCGTCCACAATTCACACGTCGGCGACCTGGTCATCGACTGCGACGCGCTCATGGTCGTCGGTTCCAACGTCAGGCTCATCGTCTGCTCGGCCCTGCCCGGGACGCCCGACGCGGAGAAGCTCGAAGCATTGCGCGCCAGGGCGAACCGGTCGGAATGAGCGCCGCCCGGCCGGAGCGCGGCCGGGCGGCGTCGCGTCGAGAGCGGGATCAGGCTGCGGGCGTGAACGGTTCGACCTCGTCGAGCCGGGCCAGATCCTCGGCGTCGAGCGTGATGCGGCCGACCGCCAGGTTCTCGTCGAGGTGCGCGATCGAGGCGGTCCCGGGGATGAGCAGCATGCGCTCGTAACGGGCGAGCAGCCAGGCCAGCGCGACCTGGGAGGCGGTGGCGTCGTGCTTCCGGCCGACCGCGTTCACGTGCTCGTCGGCCGCCAGGCGGTTCGGGCCGCCACCGCCGAACGCCGAGCCGAGCGGGAAGAACGGCACGAACGCGATGCCGTGTTCCCGGCACAGTTCCACGATGTCGTCGTCGGCGCGGTCGAGGATGCTGAAGGCGTTCTGGACGCCGACCGCCCCGGCGGCGATCGCGGTCCGCACGCCGGCGAGGCCCGCGTTCGAGATGCCGATCATGTCGATCTTTCCTTCGTCGCGGAGTTCGTTCAGCGCCGCGAGCTGGTCTTCGAGGGCGGGCTCGGCGACATCGGGGTGGTCGCGTTCGAAGCGGCGCAGGTTCACCAGGTCGAGCCGTTCGACCTGCAGCGAGCGAAGGTTCTCCTCGACCTGGCGCTTGAGGTCCGCCGGATCTCCGGCGGGCAGCCAGGCGCCGCGTTCGTCGCGGGCTCCGCCGACCTTGGTGGCGAGGACCAGGCCCTCGGGGTAGGGGTGGAGCGCTTCGCGGATCAGGTCGTTGACGACGTCGGGGCCGTAGATCTGCGCGGTGTCGATGTGGTCGACGCCGGAGTCGACGGCGTGACGCAGGACGGCCTTGGCGTTCTCAGGGTCGGCGGGCGGTCCGAACACGTTGGGGCCGGCGAGTTGCATCGCGCCGTAGCCGATCCGGTTGACGGTGAAGCGGCCGAGGTTCGCGGTGGCGCTCGTGGTGGTGCTGGTTTCACTGGTCATGGCACGACGGTAGGTCGGTCGGCCGAGGTCTTCCAGAGAAGGCTTTTCGTGGGAACGGCTTTCCCATCTCAAGCCTGTCCCGAATCTCGACCGTTGCGGAGTCCGCAGGCAACCCGATCGGGTGTGGGAAGGCGAGGCGTAATGGGGATGATTTCGCATCGAGACCGAGCGCGCCGAGTTCGCCTTGGAACTCGGCGGTCCGTTCACGACTCGCGGCCAGGCGGGCGATGAGGACGCGGCTGTGGTCGATTGCGGTCCGGATCGCGGCGGCGAGCGCATCGACTGAGGGCGCGCAGGGCTCCCTCCGAAGGGGTGGCGACTGCGGTCAGCTGAGAGGAGATCGGGCAGACCATGGGTGCGCTCGCCGCCCGCGGCACGGAGCCCCCGCGCCGCTTTCGTTCGGTCCCATAGCGACCGGGCCGCCGCGAGACGGTCCGCGCCCGCTTCACTCGCCGCTGACGTACTCCGGCCACTTGCCCGGGTTGAGGTGGTAGGCGACCAAGGCGTTCGCGTGGCCGTGTCCGAGGCCGTGTTCCGTCTTGAGCCAGTCCACGAGCGCCTTGTGCCCGGTGGCGTCGCTCGCCTCCAGGTCGCTCATCCAGTCGGCGATCGGGCGCCCGTAGGTCTTCTCGATGGACGGGAAGTACGAGGTCGGGCCCTTCGGTCGCGTCGCCATGTCGTTCCTTCGCTGGTAGCAGGTGATTCGGTCGTCGGCCCGATCCTCGTCGAGGATCGGGCGCTCGCACCTGTATCGACGACCGTGGCCATACGGATTCATCGTCCTGTGACGCTCCGCACGCCGATAATCGTTCCGCGCGCTCGCTGCGCCTGCGATGCTCTCCGACCGCTCCCGCCAGGCACTTCCGCCTCGGGTCTCACTCCGTTGGCGGTTGACTACGCGCCGTTCCGGCTGCGATACTCGGCGCCTTGGTCTCCTGCCGAAACGAGGCGATGGCAATGGCCCACATCGAGGAGCACCGCGAGGAATGGTTCAAGATCCTCGACGGCTACCCCGAAGACGAGCACCCGGACCCCGAGAACCGCTTGGCGGTCGAGACCTCCTGCTCCGGGTTCCTGGGGAACATGTGGACCCGCTCCAGCATCCCGGAGGTCCAGGGCGTCTCCCTCCCGGAGCTGGAGATGGTCTTCGTCCAGTACTACCTGAACAAGGGCGACCGGTTCTCGGCCGCGATGCTCGCGGCCATGACCGAGCTCGCCGACGCGCCCGGCGGGCGCCGGGCGGCGACGAAAGCCGTTGAGCGTCTGAGCGCGCAAGGCGTCGACCCGCCGTCCTGGTACGGCGAGGAGCTGAAGATCGATCAGTGCTGGAAGGCCGGCGACGTCTACGGGGACCAGCTGACGTTCTTCTGCTCCTTCCACGCCCCCAGCGGGGACCACGCACTCTCTTACACAGTGGACTACTCGGAGTACCACTTCGACATGGTCGTGGACTGCGACGCCACGGACGACATCGAGCGGATGCTCGAACTGCACCGCGTCCGCAACGCGAAGTTCCCCGACCGGCTCTTCATGCCGGTGGAGGCCGACCCGGCCGAGTTGATCCCCGGCACGCAGCGCTCCATCGAGGACTGGGACCTGTTCTGCGTCGAGGGCGACCCGACGCTGCTCGCGCCCCGGTTCCTCATGCTCCGGGAGCTGTGGAAGAGCCGGATGCGGCTGTTCCCGCAGATCGACGCCGAGGAGGTCCGGCAGCCGACCGAGGAGGAGCTCTCGCTCTTCGCCTCCGGCTTCGTCAACCACCTGCTCGGCCAGTTCGAGCTGGAGGCCGCGCATTTCGAGGCGATCCGGGAGCTGTGCTGGTTCCACGGCTTCAACGGCCCGAAGATCAGCCCCACCCGCGCGTTCGTGTTCCTGGAGCGGTACATGCCCGCCAAGTACGAGCCGGACGACCCGGTCGTGGAGGCGGTGCGGGAGCTGTTCGTCCCGTTCCTGCGCTGGACGGCCACCGCCGCCGACCTGAAGCCCGAGGCCTGGCCGTATCTCAAGGCCAAGGCCGAGCACCTGCTCAAGTCGTACCCGAACTGGGCGGCCAAGGACCCCGACATCGCGCGGTTCCCGCGTCCCCGATCGCTTTGAGCGACAAGGCGAAAGGCGGGCCGCAGCTGCGGCCCGCCTCCGGGTGTCCCCTGGTTGCGACAGCGGCGCTCAGCGCTTGTTGAAGTTCTTCTTCGCGACGACGTAGCCGAGCAGGGCCAGGGCCAGCGACCAGGCGACGGTCAGCGCCAGGTCCTTGCCTTCGACGGCGGTGCCGGCCAGCAGGCTCCGAGTCACCTCGATGAACGGGGTGAAGGGCTGGTAGTCGGCGAAGTACTGCAGCGCCGTGGGCATCGAGTCGGTGGGCACGAAGGCCGAGCCGAGGAACGGCAGGATCATCAGGAACATCGGCGAGTTCGAGGCGCTCTCGACGCTCTTCGCGGTGATGCCGAGCGCGACGGTGAGCCAGATCAGGCCGAACGAGATCAGGGCTATGACGCCGACCAGGCCGAGCCAGTCGAGGGCGTCCGCTTCGGGGCGGAAGCCGAGGGCCACCGCGACGCCGAGGACGACGGCGATCCCGAGGAACGACTGGATCATCGAGCCGAGCACGTGGCCGGTGAGGACCGAGACCCGTGCGATCGACATGGTGCGGAAGCGGTCGATGATGCCCTGGGTCATGTCCATGGCCACACCGATCGCGGTGCCCTGCACCACGCCGGCGATAGTGATCATCAGCATTCCGGGCGTCACGTAGGCGAGGTAGGCGTCGCGGCCGCCGGTCATGCCGCCGAGGCCGTCGCCGAGGGTCCCGCCGAAGACGAAGACGAACAGGAGCAGGAAGACCACCGGCATGCCGATGAGCATGACCGTCAGGGACGGATAGCGCTGCATGTGCTTGAGCTGGCGGCGGAGCATGGTGGACGTGTCGGTCAGGGCGTAGCCGAGGGTGCTCATCGAGCTTTCTCCTTGGAAGTCGTTGCGGGCGTTCGAGTTAAGCGGCGGTCGTCGTCTGGCCGGTGAGGGACAGGAAGACGTCGTCGAGGTCGGGGGTGTGGATGGTCAGCTCCTCCACCTCGACGCCTTCGCGGTCGAGGGTGTCGAGGACCTTGCGGAGCGAGTCGACCGAGCCGTCCGACGGGACCTGCACGGTGAGCTGGTCGATGTCGCTGCCACTGGCGGCCAGGACCTGCGCGGCGCGCTCCACCTGGTCGGCGCGGTGCAGCCGGAGGCTGATGTGCCCGCCCGGGATCATGCGCTTGAGCTGCTCGGGCGTGCCCTCGGCGACGAGCTTCCCGCCGTCGAGGACGGCGATCCGGTCGGCCAGCTCGTCGGCCTCCTCCAGGTACTGCGTGGTCAGGAAGATCGTGGTTCCGCCCTTGACGAGCTCGCGGATGATCGCCCACATGGTGCGGCGCGAGCGCGGGTCGAGGCCGGTGGTCGGCTCGTCCAGGAAGATGATCCGCGGGTTCCCCATGAGGCACATGGCGATGTCGAGGCGGCGCTTCATGCCGCCCGAGTAGGTGGCCGGGGTCTGCTTGGCGGCGTCCACGAGGTCGAAGCGCTCCAGGAGCTCCTCGGTGCGGCGCTTGGTCTCCTGCTTGCCCAGGTGGTGCAGGCGGCCCATGAGCTGCAGGTTCTCGCGGCCGGTGAGCAGCGTGTCGACCGCGGCGAACTGGCCGGTGACGCCGATGGCGCTGCGCACCTCGTCGGCGTCGCGGGTCACGTGGTGACCGCCGACGAACGCCTCGCCGCCGCCGGCCTGGATGAGCGTCGAGAGGATCTGGACGGTGGTGGTCTTGCCGGCGCCGTTGGGGCCGAGGAGGGAGTAGACGGTGCCCTCGGGGACGGCGATGTCGATGCCGGCGAGCACGACCTTGTCGCCGTAGGACTTGGTGAGGTTCCGGGCCTCGATCGCCAGGGGCTTGGTGGTGGTCATGATGCCTCGTCTTTCGGGTCTTGGCGGTGGGTGTCGTTCGGCGGCTCGGTCGGTTCGGTGGACCTCGCCGGGCATGTGAGTACTGTGGCCGGGGCGGCTGACACGGCGCTGACACCGGCCTGACGCGTTCGCGGCGCGGCTGTCAGGGAGCGCGGCGGCGGGTAGAGCGTGAGCACGAGTCCCAGGTCGAACACGGTTTCACCTCGCATATTCTGTGCATTGTGGACAGACAGCGAGCAGGGGTCCGCCCGTCGTCATGGTCGGTTCGAAGGTGCGCGCGGCCGCTCGGCGGTCGCGGTTCGCCGTGCGATCCGCCCTGCGGCGGTCGCGGTCGGGTGCGCGTGCCGCTCGGGAGCGAATCGCGGTTCAGAACGCGGTCCGCTCGGCGGCGCGGTCGGTGTCAGTGGCGCGATCGGCCGTTCGGCGGGCGCGGTCGATCACCGGCTCGGGGCCGGGAGTGCTTGCGGTGCGGTGGTGTCGGGGCCGAGCGGCCTACGGGTCTAGATGTCGAGGTCCTGGACCGGCGGCGCTTCGGCGGTGGCCGCGACCAGGTCGTACAGCTCGCTCGGGATCTTGGCCTTGAGCTCTTCGAGCGTCTCGACCACTTCGAGGCTGGCCTCGCCGGTCGTCGTCACGTAGGTCTGCTCGCCCAGGCCGAGGTGCTTCCTCCAGCCGGTCACGCTGGCCGCGTGGAGGTAGTCCGGCGTCTTCTCGGTGTGGATCACGAACTTGCCCGACCGCGAGCGGTACACGCGGTAGAACTCGGCCTTGATCTCGTCCGAGCGGATCCATTCGCCGAGCTTCACGCCGATGAAGCGCTGACGCCGGCGCTTGCGGCCGGTGCCCGGGCCGACGGGGACGGTGATCTCCTCGTAGCCCTCCAGCCGTCCCTCCTCGGCGTCGACGTAGTGCTTGAGCGCCGTCGAGATCGCCTTGGAGAGGTTGCCGCCCGCGAGTTCCTGGGCCCGTGAGTAGAGCGGCAGGTCCTTGTCGGCGACGTAGATCGTCTTGTTGGGCATATCGGCATCTTAACCTCCTTCCAGGGGCCGTCCTCGGTATACGTAGAGAATATACGTATACGTAGAAGGATGCAAGCCCGGGTCCCGGTTTTTTCTCCAGGGACGCCGAAGGGCGGTCCGCGTCGCTTCGCGGAACCGCCCTGACGTGCGTTCTCATCGCATCCTGTCGGAGGAGGGCCCGGCAGGATCGGGGGGTTAAGCGTCCTTCTGGGCCAGCAGCTGCGTCAGCTGGGTCTTCACGGTCTCGGTCACGTCGCCCGGCTCGGCCGTCGGCAGCGTGAACCGGATCGTCGAGTTCAGGTCCGGGGCCAGCAGCTCGGCCGAGTTGTCGGCCGCCAGCACCACGTCCGTGTTCGCCTCGCCGACCACGAAGACGACCTCGAGCTCCTTGACGCGCCCGTGGAACTCGCCCTCGGTCGCCCAGAACTCGACCTCCTGGTAGAACGGCACGGTCGCGCCCTGGATCGTGCCCGCCTCCAGGTCGGTCTCCTGGAACGCGAAGCCCAAGGCCTCCAGTGCTTCCCAGACCGCCTTGTGCACCGGCAGCGCCTCCACGGTCAGCCAGTCCAGGTCGCCCTTGTCCAGGGCCTGGTCCAGCGACAGGTGCGTCGAGACGCCGAGCTTCATGCCGCCCACCATCGGGCGGCCCTCGACGTAGTTGAACGGCGTCTCCCAGGGCACCTGGACCTCGAACGGGATCGGGTGGGCCGTGCCCTTCGTCAGGTCGAACTTCCCGGAGATCTCCGAGCGGAAGTAGTCGTGCACCACGCCGGGCGTGTCCTCGCCCTTGCTGTCGTCCTCGACCAGGGCGGTGAACTCGATCTCGACGCTCTCCACGGCGGCGTCCACTTCGGCGCCGGAGATGCGCACCTCGCCCTTGAGGACCCCGCCGGGCACGACGTGCTTCTCGTGCAAGAGCGTGTCGACTTGGATGCCACTACCGAGCATGGCCTTGAGCTTGCTGAACACCATTG
The DNA here is from genome assembly GCF_019710475.1 of Glycomyces sp. TRM65418. Classification (GTDB taxonomy): domain Bacteria; phylum Actinomycetota; class Actinomycetes; order Mycobacteriales; family Micromonosporaceae; genus Glycomyces. Next base: position 537,054 of record NZ_JAJFAX010000002.1, read on the forward strand.
GGGCGGTTCCTTTCGGGGAGGATCGCAGGTACTACGAGGTCACGGACGAGGAGGGAACGCGAACAGGGGCATCCGCATCGTATCCCGGATGCCCAGGCCACCGCGTGACAGCTACCCGACTGCGCGTCGACCGCCATGGGGGACAAAAGGAACCAAACGGACCGTGCGGCGGACCCGAACGCGACCGGACGAGGCCCCCGGCGGTGAACCGCCTGCGGCAGAAGGGGACTACTCGCCGCCGTGCTTCTGGATCACCGGAATCGCCGGATCGCCGGGGGAGAGCTTCAAACCCTCCCAGGGAATCGAGATGAGGCGCTGGCGCAGCAGTTCGCGCGACTCCTCCAGCGTCGGCTGGTCCACGAGCACGCCGCCGCGGAAGAGCGGCACCTGGAGCCGCTTGTCGCCCGGCAGCGACTCCGGCTCGCCCTGCGACACCACGACCTCCTCGACCGCGGTGCCCGTCGGCTTGTGCCGGCGCACCGCGACCTTGCGGCCCCCGTTGGTGCTCTTGTGCTCCGAGCGCTTCGCGACCGGGCGTCCCTCCACTTCGACCAGCTTGTACACCAGTTGCGCGGTCGGCGCGCCCGAGCCGACCACCACGGCCGTGCCCGCCCCGTAGATGTCCACAGGGGCCGCCGCCAGCGCCGCGATCGAGAACTCGTCGAGGTCGCCCGAGACGACGATCTTGGTGTCGTGCGCGCCCAGCTCGTCGAGCAGCTCCCGGGCCCCGGTCGCCATCACGTCCAGGTCGCCCGAGTCGATGCGGATGGCCCGCAACCGCGGACCGGCCGCCTCGATGGCGTTGCGGATGCCCTGCGTGATGTCGTAGGTGTCCACCAGGAGGGTCGTGTCGGTGCCGAACGCGTCGACCTGCGCCTGGAAGGCGGCCAGCTCGGACTTGTGGAGGAGCGTGAACGCGTGCGCGCTCGTGCCCGAGGTCGGCACGCCGAACCGGCGGCCGGCCTCCAGGTTGGAGGTGGCCGCGAACCCGGCCAGGTACGCGGCGCGGGAGGACGCGATGGCCGCGGCCTCGTGCGTGCGCCGGGACCCCATCTCCAGGATCGGACGGCCGCGCGCGGCCGTGACCATGCGGGCGGCGGCGCCCGCGACCGCGCTGTCGTGGTTGAGGATCGAGAGCGTCAGCGTCTCCAGCAGCACGCACTCGGCGAACGTGCCGGTGATGGTGACGATCGGGGACCCGGGGAAGTACAGCTCGCCCTCGGCGTAGACGTCGATGTCGCCGCCGAAGCGGTAGTCGGCCAGCCATTCGGCCGTGGACTCCTTGATGACCTTGCGGGAGGTGAGGTCGTAGAGGTCGGACTCGTCGAAGCGGAAGCGCTCGATGGCCTCGCTGAGGCGGCCGATCCCGGCGACCACGCCGTAGCGGCGGCCGGTGGGCAGGCGGCGCCCGAACACCTCGAACACGCACGGCGTCTGGGCGGTGCCGTCGCGGAGGGCCGCTTCGAGCATCGTGTACTCGTAGTGGTCGGTGTACAGGGGCGTGCGCGGGAGCGTGACGGACATACGGGTGAGCGTAATGCACTTCAGGACCGGCTTCCAGGCCAGAACGGACTGCCGCCGCCCCGCTCCCCCGCTCGGGCCGGGCGGGGGAGGGGTGCTCACACCCGTCTCTTTATTCCCCTCCGTCGCAGGTAGGGAGGCTTGTCTCACGCTCTGAGCGAGGGTTTCTGGCCCGGCGACGCCGCGTGTACGCTTGCTTGCGTGTTGCGGATCGCGCATGAACTGGTCGAGGCGATGGTCGCGCACGCCCGGGCTGACCACCCCGACGAGGCGTGCGGCCTCATCGCGGGCCCCGAGGGCACGGGAGAGCCGAAGAGGCACATCCCGATGATCAACGCTGCCCGCTCCACCACCTTCTACGAGTTCGACGCGGAAGAGTGGAAGCAGGTCTACGACCAGATGTGGGACAACGACGAGGAAGTCGTCGTGGCCTACCACTCGCACACCCACACCGAGGCCTATCCCTCGCGTTCGGACACCGGGATCGCCTCGCAGCTGGGACTGCCCGGCGCCCACTACGTGCTCGTGACCACCCGCGACCCCGAGGTCGCCGAGGTGCGGTCCTTCCGGATCGCCGACGAGGTCGTCACCGAGGAGCCCATCGAGGTCACCGGCGCGCCCGAGGCGGTGCAGAGCTACAAGTTCGCCCACACCCCCGACTCGACGGTCTACGACTGTTCCTGAGTTTCCGCCGCTCTCCCGAGCGGTATTCGTCATGCGGCTTTTCAGCTGCGCGTCAGACAGATCCAGCGCCCCCGGCGGGCTGCACCACGTAGTAAAGGGAAAACCATGTCCATTGAAGTCCGCGTCCCCACCATCCTGCGCAGCCACACCGGCAACCAGAAGCTCGTCACCGGTGAGGGCGAGACCCTCGCCGAGCTGTTCGACAGCCTCGAAGCCCAGCACAAGGGCATCAAGGCCCGCGTGGTGACCGAGGAGGGCTCGCTGCACCGCTTCGTGAACGTCTACGTCAACGACGAGGACGTGCGGTTCATCGGCGGCCTCGAGGCCAAGCTGTCCGACGGCGACCAGGTCACCATCCTGCCCGCGGTCGCGGGCGGGATGTAACCCAGAAGGGACGGAAGCCGTGGCACGTTACGAGGACATCACCGCGACTGTCGGCGACACGCCGCTGGTCGGACTGCCGCGGCTGTCGCCCTCGCCGGACGTCCGGCTGTGGGCCAAGCTCGAGGGCGCGAATCCGACCGGCTCGGTCAAGGACCGGGTGGCCGCCAAGATGATCGAGGCCGCCGAAGCGGACGGCCTCCTGAAGCCGGGCGCGACCATTCTGGAGCCGACCTCGGGCAACACCGGCATCTCCGTGGCGATGCTGGCCCGCCGCAAGGGCTACAAGCTCGTCGCGGTCATGCCGGAGAACACCTCGCTGGAGCGGCGGCAGCTGCTGACCGCGTTCGGCGCGGAGATCGTGTTCTCGCCGGCGGCGGGCGGTTCGAACGCGGCGGTCGCGAAGGCCCGGGCGATGGCCGAGGAGCGGTCGGACTGGGTGATGCTCAACCAGTACGCGAACCCCGCCAACGCCGCCGCCCACTACGAGGGCACCGGCCCCGAGCTGCTGCTGGACCTCCCGGAGATCACGCATTTCGTGGCCGGACTCGGGACCACGGCGACGCTCATGGGCGTGGGCCGGTACCTGCGGGAGCGGGTGCCGGAGGTGCAGATCGTGGCGGCCGAGCCGCGGTACGGCGAGCTGGTGTACGGACTGCGGAACCTGGACGAGGGCTTCGTGCCGGAGCTGTACGACGAGAAGGTGCTCGACCGGCGCTTGAGCGTCGGGACCGAGGACGCGCTGCGGCGCACACGGGAGATCCTGAGCGAGGAGGGCCTGTTCGTGGGGCTCTCGACGGGCGCGGTGCTGCACGCCGGGCTCGTGCTGGCGCGGGAGGCCGCGAAGGCCGGACGCAGCGCGGACATCGCGCTGCTGGTGGCCGACAACGGCTGGAAGTACCTCTCGACGGGCGCCTACTCCGACGGCCTGGACGACGCGGCGAACGCGCTGGACGGCCAGGTCTGGGCTTAAGCAGGTCGGGGCTTGCGAACGTAAGAAGAAGACGGGAACGGCCGGGCCGCGCGCGAACGCGGCCGGCCGTTCGTCGTCTGCGTGGAGCCCTCCCGGCCGAGCGAGGCGATCCTGGCCCCGAGGCGGCTGCAGGAGTCGGCGCCCCGCGGTCGGGTGCGGCGAGCGTCGGCACCCCGCGCACCAGGGCGCCCGCAGGGCCCGACCGCCCGTGGGCGCCGGGCGTCGGACGCCTCCGGCAAGCGTCCCGGTCGTTTGCCCGCTTCGGCGACGTGCACCGCACTCCTGCGGTGCGCTCCTGAGGCGTCCTCAGCGGGTTGCTAGCCTGGCCGCATGAGTTCCGGCAAGCTCCGCACCTTCGCGCTCGGCAAGGCCAAGAGCCTGCCCAGGCAGGGCGCGGCGCCGCAGACCGAAGCATGGCAAGTCGATGAGCCGCAAGCGAAAGCGAGCCCGAAGCGCTTCAGCCCGGCATCCTTGATCGGCCGTGTCAAATCCGACGGGAACGCAGGTCCCGGCGCCGCTGCCGGCGCCAACGGGAGCGCAGGTCAGGCCGCCGCCGCTTCTTACGGCGCCGGCCGCAACGGCGGCTCCACGCTGCACGCCGTCTCGCCGGACCTCGACGGCGCCTCGCTCAGCAGCGTCGTCGACACCGCCGCCGCCAACAGCAGCGCGTCCACGGCGCCCGAGCCGCCCGGGGTCCGGCTGCGCCGCCTCGCCGGCGTCGCGACCTGGGCGCTCGCGCTCGTCCTCGCCGGCGTCGTCTCCGCCATCGTCGGCCTCTTCCGGATCTTCGGCGACAGCCCGGGCTGGTTCACGCCCGCGTTCATCTCCTGCGGCGTGGTCGGCATGATGCTCGCGATGATGGCCTTCGCGACGGTCCGCTTCCGCGGCGTGCCCTGGATGTTCATGGCCGCCTCCTCGGTCACGCTCCTCGCCGCCTTCCTGATGCTGCGGCTCGCCTGAGCCCCGGCTCGGCGAGGACCGGTACGACCCGGCCCGGCGCGATCGAGTCAAGCCTGCGAGCTGCGCCCGGACGTCCTTCCCGCCCTGGGCGGGCGCACAAGGAGATACTGCGGAACGACCGCGCGACCGGCCCGCCGCGGAGTGGCAGCAAAGCCGTTCGAGCGCTGTCCTTGTGGCGATCGCCACGCTGTCATTTTGACGACATTCCCGTGCCGAGCAGGGGCGTTCCATGCCCGTTTCGACGTACGCTCGGAGCCCATGAACGACGCGCCCATCGGGATCTTCGACTCCGGTGTCGGAGGCCTGACCGTCGCCAGGGCGATCAGCGAACTGCTGCCCGCCGAACGACTCGTCTACGTCGGCGACACCGCCCATGTCCCATACGGTCCCCGGTCCATCGCCGAGGTCCGCGAGTTCTCGCTCGACGTCTGCGACCATTTGGTCGAACAGGAGGTCAAAGCGCTGATGATCGCCTGCAACTCCGCCGCGGCGGCCAGCCTGGCCGACATCCGCGAGCGATACGACATCCCGGTCGTCGAGGTCATCAGGCCCGCCGTCCGCCGCGCGGTCGCCACGACGCGCACCGGCCGGGTCGGGGTCATCGGGACGGTCTCCACGATCTCCTCGGGCGCGTACTCGGACGCCTTCAACGCCGTCCCGAACGTCAAGGTGACCGCGGTCGCCTGCCCGGCGTTCGTGGATTTCGTGGAACGCGGTGTGACAACCGGCCGACAGCTCCTCGGGCTCGCCCAGGGGTACCTTGAGCCGCTACAGCAGTCCGACGTCGACACTGTGGTGTTGGGCTGCACCCACTATCCGCTGTTGTCGGGCCTCATCGGACTGGTGATGGGAGAGGACGTGACACTGGTGAACTCCGCGAGCGAGAGCGCGCGCGAACTCTACCGCGTGCTCACCGAGCACGACCTCCTGACCTCCCGCACCGAACCCGGCGAGCACCGCTTCCTCGCGACCGGCGACCCGGAGGCCTTCACCAGGACCTCCCGGCGGTTCCTCGGAAACCTGTTCCCGAACGCTGCGGCGGCCGTACTGGACAAGGTGTGATCTGCCATGAAACTGACGGTTATCGGATGCGCCGGTTCGTTCCCGGCACCCGACACCCCCTGCTCGGCCTACCTGGTCGAGGCGGGCGGGTACCGGCTGCTGATCGACTTCGGCACCGGATCGCTCGGTGAACTGCAGAAACACCTCGACCCGCATCTGATCGACGCGGTCATCGTCACCCATCTGCACGCCGACCACTTCTTCGACGCGTGCGCCTACGCCGTGATGCGCCGCTACGCCGCCGACGCGCCGAAGCACCCGCTGCCGCTGTACGGCCCGACCGGGGTCGCCGAGCGCATCGTCGCCGCCTACGGCGGGCAGGGCGAGCTGTGCCACCCGTCGATGCGCGACGTCTACGACTTCCAGGAGCTGAAGTCCGGCACGTTCGACCTCGGCCCGCTCACCGTCACGGTCGACCGCGTCGCCCACCCGGTGGAGACCTACGGCGTCCGCGTCGAGCACGCCGGGTCCTCGATGGCCTACACCTCCGACTCCGGGCCCTGCCAGGCGCTGGAATCGCTCGCGACGCATTGCGACCTGCTGCTCGCCGAAGCCTCCTACCTGGAGGGACGCGAGAATCCGAAGGACGTGCACCTCACCGGCAAGGAAGCGGGCGAGTACGCCACCAAGTCCGGGGCCGCCCGCCTGCTCCTGACCCACCTGGTCGAGCCGTGGAACTCGCGCGAGCAGACGCTCGCCGAAGCCCGGGCCGCCTACACCGGACCCGTCGAGATCGTCAGGCCCGGCCAGATCTACGAGTTCTGAGCCGCGCCCGGCGACGGGCGCGGGACGAGGGACCGCCCGGCGAGACCCGGTCGCGATCCCGACCGGTCGAAACCGCCGCCCACGCGACCGCATCGGCCGAAACGGCCCCCCGCACGAGACCGCGCCCTACTTTCCCGCATCGCCTCGTCCGGCCCCACGGCGTCGCGATTGGCACCTTCTCGGGATGCGGCTGTTGCACGGCCGCCGTAGCGTCAAAGGATGTCGAGCGATGCCAACTCCTCCCCGTACTCCGGTGACGCCGGTCAGCCGCCGCAGTACCATCAGCAGCCGCCTCCCCAGGCGTACCAGCCGCCGCCCCCGCAGGGCGCCTACGAGCCCCAGCCGTATGTGGAGCCGGGCTCCCCGTCCGGCGCGGGCGGCCAGCCGCCGTACCTGCCGCCGGGCGCGTACGTCCCGTCCCCGATGCCGCCCGCCGGCCGCGGGCGCGGCCCCAACATCGCGATCGCCGCGATCCTCTCCGTGGTCCTCCTCGCCGCCGTCGGCGCGGTCGTCCTCTTCAAGTTCATCCTGGTCAGCGGACCCGACCCGGCCGAGAGCCTCCCCTCCTCCGCGTCGATGTACATGGAGGTCAACCTCGACCCCTCCTTCGACCAGACCCCCAAGCTCCTCGACCACCTCGGCAAGTTCGAGGACCTGGACTACGACTCCACCGACGACATGCTCGCCGACCTCCTGGAGGAGTCCGGCCTCGAAGGCGTCGACGCCGAAGAGGACCTCTCCTCCTGGCTCGGCACGCGCCACGGCCTCGCCATGTGGGAGCACGACGACCAGCCGTACGCCGTGATCAGCCTCGCCAGCACCGACGCGAACGCCGCCGAGGACGGCCTCGCCACGATCCGCACCGCCGCCGGGGCCGAAGAGGACCAGATGGCCTACACCGTCGAGGACGACCACGTCCTCATGGTCGTGGGCGAGACCGGCGCCGCCGCCGCGCTCGACGCCGCCGAGAGCGAGGCCGGCTCCGAGCCGCTCGCCGCCTCGCAGTCCTATGAGGACGCGCGCGCCTGGCTCGACGGCGACCAGCTCGTCACGTACTGGGTCGACATGGACGCCGTCGCCGAGTTCGAGGAACTCGCCGGCGACGACGAGGCGGAGGCCTTCCTGGACTTCTACTCAGGACAGATGATCCTCGGCCTCTCCGCGTTCGACGACGGCTTCGAAGTGAACTACCGGCTCTTCAACGGGCAGGACGACCCGTGGTCCGGCTCCGAGGACCTCATGGCCTCCATGGGCGGCCTCCCCGCCTCCGACTTCGCCGCCACCGCCTACGTCCCCGAGAACCTCCCCGATGTCGTGAACGAATGGACGACGCTCTTCGAGGACTTCTACGGCGACGAGGAGGCCGCCGCCGAGCCCGCCGTGGCCGAGCCGCTGACCGACGCCGAATACGCCGAGTACCTCGAACTCTCGGACGGCTACTACGGCGGCACCCTCAGCGTCGAGGACGAGGCCCGCTACATGGAACTCGACGAGCGCTACTGGACGTACGGCACCGAGGACGAACCCGCCGGGTACCCCGATGACACCGACTACGGACCCGACTTCGCGGAGATCGAGGCCCAGATCAACGAGGCCGCCGACCTCCTCGCCGGATCCAGCCTCGCCTTCGCCGGGAACTTCGACGCCGAACAGGACGTCGACCCCGACTCGCTGTTCTTCTCGGCGCACCTCGCCGAGGACCGCGCGCAGGAACTCGAAGACATGATCGACGAGTGGTCCGACGACGCAGCCCTTCCCGAAGGCGCCGAAGCGGACGGTTCCGAGTTCTCGTACACCGGCTCCGCAGTCGCCTCGGAGCCGCTCTCGGACGACGACCGCTTCAGCGACTTCGCCGACGTCGCCCCGAGTTCGACCGCGCTCGCGGTCTGGTTCGACCTGGCCGCCGCCGCAGAGGCTCACCCGGACGACTTCGAGGGCGCCGAGCCGCTCTCGGCTCTCGCCTGGGCGCACGGGAGCGAGGACGGCGACGGCACCGGCGTCGTCCGCCTCTACCTCAAGGATTAACCGCTGAACGACGGGATCGGTCGCGCTAGGCTCGATGGCGTGACCGATCCCGTCCCGCATTCCCGCGAGGCGCACGCGCCCGCCGAGGAGCGGTTGGTCGCGGAACCCGACTCGGTCCGCACCCCGTTCCAGCGCGACCGCGCCCGCATCCTGCACTCGGCCGGCTTCCGCCGCCTCGCCGACAAGACCCAGGTCCACACCGCCGGCACCGACGACTTCCTGCGCACCAGGCTCACCCACTCGCTCGAGGTCGCGCAGATCTCCCGCGAGATGGGCTCGGCCCTCGGCTGCGACGCCGACGTGGTCGACGTCGCCGGGCTCGCCCACGACCTCGGCCACCCCCCGTTCGGGCACAACGGCGAGGACGCGCTCCACGAGGTCGCCGGGCCGTGCGGCGGCTTCGAAGGCAACGCCCAGACGCTGCGCGTCGTCAGCCGTCTGGAAGCGAAGGTCCTCGACGCCGAGGGGCGCTCGGTCGGCCTCAACCTGACCCGCGCCTCGCTCGACGCGATGTGCAAGTACCCGTGGAGCGCGACGGTGGGGAAGCGGAAGTTCGGCGTCTACGAGGACGACCGGACGGTCTTCGACTGGATGCGCGACGGCGCCCCCGAAGGCGTGAAATGCCTGGAGGCCCAGGTCATGGACTGGTCCGACGACGTGGCCTACTCGGTCCACGACGTCGAGGACGGCCTGTACGGCGGCTATATCGACCTCGCGCGGCTCATGGACGACGCGGAGGAGCAGGCCGCGGTCTGCGAAGCGGTGCGGGGCCGCTACGCCGACGAATCGGCCGCGGCGCTGTGCGAGGCGCTGAAGGATCTCCTGCGCGACCCGGTCATGAAGAGCCTGCACGACTACGACGGTTCGCTCGGCGCCCAGGTGGCGCTGAAGAACTTCACCTCGACCATGGTGGGCCGCTTCGTGAACGCCGCCGCCAAGGCCACCGAGGAGCGGTTCGGCGACGGGCGCCTGCGCCGCTACGGCGCCGACCTCGTCGTGCCCGAGACCGAGCGGATCCAGTGCGCCCTGCTCAAGGGCATCGCCTGGCGCTACGTGATGCGCCCGCGCACCGACGAGTCCTGGTACACGCGCCAGCGCGAGATCCTGCAGGACCTGGTGTCCGTGCTGTGCGACCGCGGTCCGGAGGCCATGGAGCCCGTGTTCGCCGAGGCCTGGCACCGCGCGGGCGACGACGCCGCGAAGGTCCGCGTCGCGATCGACCAGGTCGCGTCCCTGACGGACGCCTCGGCGGAAGCCTGGCACCGGCGGCTCACCGCTTGACCGCGAGAAAAGCTGCTCGCTCTGGCGTGTCCTCCACGGCTCTGGCTACACTCGTATGTACATTCGGTGGCATGGTATACACCAAAGGAGGTGCGCAATGACCCGCACCATGATCGACCTCGACGACGACCTGCTCGCTGAAGTGAGCAAAGCGCTCGGCACCTCGACCAAGAAGGAGACCGTCAACACCGCGCTGCGCGAGGTCCTGGAGACCCGTCGCCGGGCGATGGCGCTGACCAGGCTCCGTGCGATGGTCGCCGATGGGGCGATCGATTCGGAGTTCCTCATGGACAAGAAGAATTATCGTCCATGAGCCCGGCTCGATTCCTCATCGACACGAGCGTATTGACGAGGTTGCTTCTCGCAGACGGAGAGAATCACGGATGGGACCGCGCCGCCGAGGCCGGTCTCATCGCATTGTGCTCCCCAGTTGAACTGGAATATCTGCGGACGGCGAGGTCCAAGGAGCATGGGCGGGAAATCGAGCAGATCTTCCTCGACCTGTTCGGCTGGGTTTCCGCTGACGAGCGCATGTTCCGTCGAGCTCGCGAAGTGCAACGCGAACTCCTATGGCGCGGCGAACACCGCGGGTCGAGTCCGGTGGACCTGCTCATCGCCGCGACTGCGGAACTCAATGATCTGACGTTGCTGCACCTCGACAACGATTTCGAATGCATCGCCAGGGTCACCGGACAGCCGATGGAGCGGTTCGGACCACCCCGCACCTAGGGCGAGTTTCGAGCATCCCGACGGCCGCTATCCATGTGTCCGCTCGCTTCGCTGTCGGCCCTTCCGATACCACCGGTATCGGGAGGGCCTTTCGCGGCCTCGGCTCTGCTCATTGACGGTTCGTAAGCAGCCTGAGCACGCCCTAGTCGGAGTAGCGATCAGCGCTTGCGGAAGACCAGGTCCGCGATGGGGCGGTCCTCCTTGATGCCGCGGCGCTCGAACTTGGTCATCGGGCGGTGGTCCGGGCGCGGGGCGTAGCCCTCGGCGGTGTTCGCGAAGGCCGGTTCGGCGGTGAGGACTTCCAGCATCTGCTCGGCGTAGTCGGCGATGTCGGTGGCGCAGTGGATGACCCCGCCGGAGCGCAGCAGGCCGGCCATCGTCCGCACGTGCTCGGTCTGGATGATGCGGCGCTTGTGATGGCGCTTCTTCGGCCACGGATCGGGGAAGTACACCCGGATCTCGTCCAGCGACTCCGGCGCGATCCCGTGCCACATCAGCGGCAGCGCGTCGCCCTGGTAGACGCGCAGATTGTCGAGCCCGCGGTCTTCGGCGCGGCTCATGAGGTCGGCGATGCCCTGGGGGTAGACCTCAACGGCGAGGAGGTCCCGGTCGCGGTCGGCGTCGCACATGGCCGCGGCGGCCTCGCCGTTGCCGGAGCCGATCTCCAGGATCACCGGGGCCGTGCGGCCGAACAGCTTCGCGAAGTCGATCCTGCCGTCCTCGGGCTGCCACTCCATGCCGTAGCGCGGCCACAGGCGCGCGAAGGCCTCGTCGTGGCGGGGCTTGTTGCGGCCCTGGCGGAAGTTGAACGTCAGGATATGGCGGTGCTGCGGTTCCTCATCAGGCATAACCGGGCAAGTTTAGCCGCAGCCCGACGGTGGCCGGTGTCAGCGTTCGAGTTTCGCCGGGGCCTCGTAGGAGCGCCCGCGCACGCCCGCGGGGCCGTCGGGCCGCCTCGGGTCGGGACGCGGCGGCGGCGAGGGCTCCTCGTCCATGGTGCCGTTCTCGAACAGGTACGACTCGCGGGGCTCGCCCTCGGCGTCGTCGCCGTCGGGCTGCTCCGGGACGTACGTGGGCGGTCCGGCCTCTTCGTGCTCGGGCTCGGCCGTGATCATCGCCTTGGGCCTGCGCGGCGCGCGGCGCAGCCGCTTGGCGCGTTCGCGCAGGAAGTAGACGTAGCCCCCGAGGGCCAGCAGCGCCACGCCCGCGCCGACCCAGAAGCCCGGTCCGCCGATCGCGACGCCGACGAGTTCGAGCACGGTGAGGGCGATGAGCACGTAGAGGACGCGGCGGTGGCGCCGCCGCCACCACTCGGCTCGCATCTGCCGGAGCCTGGCCTGCTCGTGCATCTCGGGGTCCTCGCCGGTCAACGACTGGTCGGTCTCCAACCGTACCGAGTCCCCGCGGCGACCGCCGCGGCGCTCCCACCCGCGTGACTTCCCCTGTGCCGGAACGGCTTGGCCCTCCATCATCTCGTCGATCGATATGTCGGATTCATCCGCATCCGCAGGGTCGAGCGCGACCGTGGGATGCGAGGCCGGCCGGGAAGGGCGGTGGCGCTCGCGCGCGAGCACGCGCGCGTCCGAGGAGGACCGGTCGGCGATCATGCGCTCGTCCGGGTCGTATCGGCGCACCAGCGCCGGGGTCAGGGCCAGCAGGGCCGTGGCGGCCAAGAGCGCCAACAGAACCGATGCGGGCATCGCTCACCTCCCTCACGTCGCGGCGTGTCGCGCGTGACCCAACGGTACGCAATGGCCTGACGTATTTCCGACAGTCGCCTGGAACCGGACGGGAAGTCCCAATATCATCACGCCTGGTCACAATCACATCACAATTCCCGGCTGTGCTGGGTTTTTGCCCTAAACTCGCTGCAATGTCCATTTCGTCGGCAGCCGGCCCGAACGGCGGAACGGGCGCAACCTGAGGCGTACTCGATCGTTAAGTCGAATGGAGACACCGAGCGATCCTCCGCTCGACGCGTTCCAGACGCCTCGCCCGCGAGCATGACCCGAGCCCCCCGATGGTACGAGCTCGGCGCAACCAGGAAGGAGCACCGGCGAACGATGCCCGAGACCGTTCCCGCCGGCGATTCCCGCGGTCTGGCGAGCGACGCCCCCACGGGGCCGGACGAGCCCCCGACCCGCTCCGATCCCGAGCTCATCGCCGCCACCCGCGGCGGCGACACCACGGCCTACGCCGTCCTCTACGAGCGCCACGTCCACGCCGCCCGCCGCCTCGCCCGCATCCTCTCCCGCGACCCGGCCGGCGCCGACGACCTCGTCTCGGAGACCTTCGCCAAGCTCCTGCACACCTTCCGCGAAGGCGGCGGTCCCGACCTCGCCTTCCGGCCCTACATGCTCCAGACCCTCCGCAACACCTTCTACGACCGGGTGCGGCGCGACAAGAAGGTCGAGTTCACCGACGACCTCACCAAGCACGACTCCGGCGAGGTCTTCGCCGACCCCGCCGTCGAGGGGCAGGAGCGCCGCTACGCCGCCCTCGCGTTCGGCAAGCTCCCCGAGCGGTGGCGGATGGTGCTGTGGCACACCGAGGTCGAGGAGGACCCCCCGGCCAAGATCGCGGTCATGCTCGGCATGACGCCGAACGGGGTCTCCGCGCTCGCGTACCGGGCGCGCGAGAAGCTGCGCCAGAACTACCTCAGCGAGCACGCGGCCGACTCCCCGCGGGAGGAGTGCCGCTGGACGGTGGACCGCCTCGGCGCGCGCGTGCGCGGCAAGCTCGGCGAGCGCGACGAGTCGAAAGTGGACGCCCACGTCGGCTCGTGCGTCACCTGCAACCTGCTCTTCGCCGAACTCACCGAGCTGAACTCGGGCCTGCGCACCGTCATCGCCGGGGTCTTCCTGGGCGCCGCCGCCGCCCCGTACCTCGCGGCCGGCGTGGCCTCGGCGGCCGGGCTCGCGTTCGGCGGCGCGTTCGCGTTCCTCTTCGCGCCGTTCAAGGCCGCCGCGAACTGGATCAGGCGGATCGTCCAGCAGCTCGGGACGAAGGGGGCCGTCGCCTCGGGCACCGCCGTGGCGGTGGCCGCCGCGGTCGTGGTCTTCGCGCTCACCTCGGACGAGGAGGAGCCGCCCCCGCAGGCCGCCCCCGAGGGGTCGGTGGCCGAGCCGGTCGCTCCCGACGAGGAGCCGGAACTGCCCGGACCGCCGGTTCCCGAGCCCGAACCCGAGGATCCCGTCCAGCCGGACGACCCGGAGCCCCGACCGGAACCGGAGCCGGAGCCGGGCGAGGAGCCCGAGGCGCCCGCCGAACCCGTCGCCTACTCGATCGAGCACGGCCTGGGCGCCACCGGTCTCGTGGCCGGGGGCGAAGCGGTCCTCCCGATCCGCCTGGCGGCGCCCGGGAACGCCGGCGGGGGCTACGCGCCGGTCACCGAGCGGGCGGCGGAGCCGGACGGGACCGGGGCTCCCGAGTCGGTCCTCCCGACGGTCCAGAACGGGGAGCCCGCATCGGCACGCCCGAGGCTCGAACGGCGCGCGCCGGAGTCGATGCGACCGGCCCTCGAGACCGACGCCGCAGCGGTGCGTCCCTCGATCGAGGCGGCGCCGCGTGGCCGAGGCCAGGCCGCGTCGGAGCGCGTCACGCTCGACATCTCCCTTCCCGAGGGCGTCTCGCTCGCCTCCGAGACGGCCGAGCCAGGTTGGAGCTGCGCCGAGACCGACGCGGTCGTGCACTGCACCGTCGCCGCGATGCCCGATCCGGCCGAGGCCCACGTGCGCCTCCTGATCGGTGAGGACGTCAGCGGCTATCAGACCTTCGAGGTCGCGGTGCGAGGACCGGGCATCGGCGGCACGACCGCGCTCCAGGTGCCGATCGCCCCGGCCGGGAGCCGGGTCGGTTACGCGAGTCTCGACGCCACCGGTGTCACGGCCGCGGGGAACACCTGGCTGACCTGCTCGGTCCCCGGCTGCCGCGAGGCCGCGCTCGTCGGGGGCGGCGACACCTGGCCGATGAAGGCGTACAAGCCCGGCGACGCGCCCGCGGGCCGCGAAGGCGAGGCCGTCTCGGGGGCGGTGCTGGAGATCCCCGGCGGCGCGGAGATCGCATGGGCGGGCCTGTACTGGGCCGGCGTCCACGAGGACCTGCCCGCGGACGTCTCGCTCGCCGGGCCCGGCGGTTCCTGGACCGACCTCAGCGCCGAGACGATGCGCGACACGAACCCCGGCGTGCAGGCGTTCACCGAGGTCACCGGCTTGGTCTCCGGCGGCGGCGAGTACTGGGTCGCCACGGACAACCATCGGCTGCCGACCGGCGAATGCCCCCTCTGGCCGATCGACGCGGACGGGTCCTGCGGCGAGCCGCACTGGGCCGGTTGGGCGCTCACCGTCGTGTACGCCGAGCCCGGAGCCGAGGCCAAGGAGGTCGCCGTGTACGACGGCGCGCCTGCGGCCGACACCGCGATCGAGGTGGAGGACGGCGGCGAGGTCGACATCGCCGCCACCCTGTGGGGCGGCTCGGCCTACCGCGGCGGCGACCGCCTCACCGCGGGCGGCCAGGGCCTCGGCGAGCCGGCCGCGTGCCGCGCGAACGGGGCCGTGGAGAACCCGAACTGGTACGCGTTCGGCGTGGACGTGGTCGTGCACCGGGTGCGGACGGGCGAGCAGGCGGTGATCCGCTTCGAGCGCGGCGACGACCCGTTCATCGTCGGCGTGGTCGCGATCGCGGAGCCGAAGGGCGGTGCGGCGGGGACGT
Organism: Glycomyces sp. TRM65418; assembly: GCF_019710475.1. Lineage (GTDB taxonomy): Bacteria > Actinomycetota > Actinomycetes > Mycobacteriales > Micromonosporaceae > Glycomyces. Next base: position 552,145 of record NZ_JAJFAX010000002.1, read on the forward strand.
AGGCGGGCCCTCCGGGGTCGGCTGTGTCGGTTGCCGAGCGCCCCGAAGCAAGCGTGCGCAGCGAGTGTGACAATGCGCGACGGTGCGCCTTCGCCTTCCGTCCCGCTGCCGGTGGATCGCCCGGCCAGGCCGCATGTTCAGGGCATTCGACGGTGTCGCCGAAGCCGCCGGGCGGGTAAGCTGACCCTTGATGCCGACCTCCATCGATACTCCGACTCCGCCCCCGGCCCGCAGCGGCCTCGGGGGCCTCTTCGCGCGTGGACTCGATCTGCTCAAGCGCCACGCCGCCGAGCTCATCCGCTTCGCCGGGGTCGGCGGCACCGCGTACATCATCGACGTGGGCCTGTTCAACCTCCTCTATCTGGGCATGGACTGGTCCTACTGGTACGCCAAGATCATCTCGACGCTCGTCGCCATGACCGTGGCCTTCGCCGGGAACCGGCACTGGACCTGGCGCGAGCGCCGCGGCAGCGCCGCCGCGCACCGGCAGTACGCGCTGTACTTCCTCTTCAACGGGATCGGCCTGCTCATCTCGCTCGCGTGCCTGTGGGCGAACTCCGGCCTCGCCCAAGTCTGGCCGCAGTACTTCGACAACGAGCTGGCCGTGAACATCGCCGCCAACTTCTTCGGCGTCGGCTTCGCCACGATCTTCCGCTTCTTCGCCTACCGCACCTGGGTGTTCCGCAAGCCCAAGCTCGCGGAAGTGCTCAATTAGCGCCTGACCGGCCGACGACGAAGGCCCCGCAATCCTCTCGGATCCCGGGGCCGATGCGCTCTCGGACCAGAAGGTTTCGGATCAGGTGCCGTCGCCGCCGGGCGCGCTCGTGCGGCGCAAGCGGTCGTCCTCGGCGAGCTGGTAGAGCAGGGCCTTGGTCTTGTCCACGCGGGGCACGTCGACGAGGTTGATCTCGCCGTCGTCGGAAGCCGAGTCGATGTTCATGTCCCCGAAGCCGAAGATCCGCTCCCACACGTTCTGCGTGTAGGACACCGTGTTCACGCGGCCGAGCGGGATGTGGCGGCTCTCGCGGGACACGAGGCCTTCGCGCCACATGATGCGCTGGTCGGTGATCACGTAATGCGTCGAGCGCCAACGGATCCACGGGATGACGGAGAGCCACATCAGCAGGGCGAGGATGACGACGACCTCGGCCAGGATCAGCCAGGGCTTGGGGTCCCAGTCGAGCCGGGTCGTGTAGGCGATCGCGATGGCGCCGATGGCCAGGAACACCACGAACCACAGGACGGGGCCGACGCCCTCCTTCCAGTGCGGGCGAGTGTGCAGTTTGACCACTTCGCCGCGGGCGAGTTGATCGTCGGGATATCCCACTGCGGACCTCCAGGAGTGAGAACGGGCGGGGGCAGTTCAAATGTCAAAAGCACAGTACAACACCCCGGCATGAGGGCTCGGTCCACGATTCCGGCGAATCCCCTGAACGCGTGTGCCACTCCCGTTTTTCCGCGGCGGGACTCGACGGCCGGCGACTCCGCGGCCGTCGGCGGTCTCAGCCCTGGGGACGCAAGTGGACGATGTCGCCCGCGGCGACCGTGGCGACCGCGCCGTCCGGCTGCGAGACCTGGAGGCAGCCGGCGTTGTCGATGCCGATCGCGCGACCGGTGACCTTGCGGCCGTTGGGGAACGACACCTCCACATGGCGTCCCAGCGTGGCCGAGTGGCGTCGCCACCGCTCGATGACCGAGGCCGGGCCGCGCTCGTTCCACGACTGGTAGACCGCGGCCACGTGCGCGAGGAAGCCCACGGCGATCGCCTCACGGTCGAGTGTGGAGGCCCCGGCCAGCAGCAGCGAGGTCGCCTCGGGCACCGGCAGCTCCTCCTCGGCGAGCGAGACGTTGAGGCCCGCGCCGACGATGACCGCGCCGCCCTCGACCTGCGCGAGGATGCCGCAGACCTTCCGGCCGTCGATGAGGACGTCGTTGGGCCACTTGAGCTTCGCGCTCACGCCGCAAACCGCTTTGAGCGTCTCCTCCAGTGCCACGGCGGTGAGCAGGCTCAGGGTGCCCCACTGCTCGCGGGGGGCGGCGGGGCGCAGGAGGAACGACATCGTCAGGCCGGCCCGGGCCGGGCTCACCCACTGCCGGTCGAGGCGGCCGCGCCCGCCCGACTGCTCTTCGGCGATGAGGACGCGGCCCTCCCGGGCCCCGTGCTTCGCGGCGTCCGCCAGGTCCACGTTCGTCGATTCTGTGGTCTGGACCACATCGATCTCGGTCCAGAAGTCGGACTTATCCGACAACTGCGACCAGAGACGGTGCCGGTCCAGTGGCTTTCTCGTCGGTGTGTCCACGCACATAGCGTAGCCACCGGGGCGGCCGATACGATCCGAAGCGTGACCGACATCGACTTCCACACGACCGCCGGGCGGCTCGCCGACCTGGCCGAGCGCCTCTCAGAAGCGGCCACCGGGAACCCCCGGGCGATCGAGAAGCAGCACGAGAAGGGCAAGCGAACCGCCCGCGAGCGCCTCGAGCAGCTGCTCGACGAGGGGTCGTTCGTCGAGCTGGACGCGCTGACGCGGCACCGCTCCACGAACTTCGGCATGGAGGCCAACCGGCCCTACGGCGACGGCGTCGTGACCGGCTACGGCACCATCGACGGCCGCGAGGTCTGCGTGTTCGCGCAGGACTTCACCGTGCTCGGCGGCTCGCTCGGGCAGGTCTCCGGCGAGAAGATCACCAAGATCCAGGACCTGGCGCTGCGCACCGGCCGCCCGATCATCGGCATCTCGGACTCCGGCGGCGCCCGCATCCAGGAGGGCGTGGCCTCCCTCGGCGGCTACTCCGACATCTTCTTCCGCAACGTGCGCGCCTCAGGCGTGATCCCGCAGATCTCGCTCATCATGGGCCCGTGCGCGGGCGGCGCGGTCTACTCGCCCGCGATCACCGACTTCACGATCATGGTCGACCAGACCAGCCACATGTTCATCACCGGACCGGACGTCGTCCGCGCGGTGACCGGCGAGGACGTCGGCATGGAGGAGCTGGGCGGCGCGCGCACCCACAACGCGGTCGCGGGCAACGCCCACTACCTCGCCTCGGACGAGGACGACGCGCTCGAGTACGTCAAGCACCTCCTGTCGTACCTGCCGTCGAACAACCTCGACGAGCCGCCGGCCTACGAGTCCAAGGACTTCGAGCTGGACCTGACCGCCACGGACCTCGAGCTGGACACGGTCGTCCCCGACTCGGCGAACCAGCCGTACGACATGCACAAGGTGCTCGAGTCGGTCCTGGACGACGGCGAGTTCCTGGAGACGCAGCCGCTGTTCGCGAAGAACATCATCACCGGCTTCGGCCGCCTCGACGGCCGCCCGGTCGGCGTGGTCGCCAACCAGCCCATGCACTTCGCCGGTTGCCTCGACATCGACGCCTCGGAGAAGGCCGCGCGGTTCATCCGCTTCTGCGACGCCTTCAACATCCCGATCATCTCCTTCGTGGACGTCCCCGGGTTCCTCCCGGGCACCTCGCAGGAGCACGACGGCATCATCCGCCGCGGCGCGAAGCTCATCTACGCGTACGCCGAGGCCACCGTCCCGAAGCTCACCGTCGTCACCCGCAAGGACTACGGCGGCGCGTACTGCGTCATGGGCTCCAAGGGCGTCGGCGCCGACCTCAACCTGGCCTGGCCGACCGCGGAGATCGCGGTCATGGGCTCGCAGGGCGCGGTCAACATCCTCTACCGCCGCGAGCTGGCGAAGGCCGACGACGAGCAGGCCAAGCGGGCCGAGCTCATGGCCGAGTACGAGGAGAAGCTGAACAACCCGTACGTCGCCGCCGAGCTCGGCTACATCGACGCGGTGATCCAGCCGCGCGAGACGCGGGCGATGCTGGTGCGCGGCCTGCGCATGAACGCCTCGAAGCGGGACGAGCTGCCCGCGAAGAAGCACGGCAACATCCCGCTCTGACGGAAGCGCCGGCGGGCCTGTCCGCGGTCTTCGCAGACGGGCCCGGTTCGGCGTGTCCACGGCCGCCCCAAGCGGTCTCCGCTCAGCGTTCTCGCGGTCCGCAGGCGGCCCGGTGCGGCGTGTCGACGGCCGCGAGCGGCCCGGGGCCGGTACCTTACGGCTCGCGAGCGGCCTCGGCGAAGCAGGCGAGTCCGAGCCGTGCGGGCCGCGCTTGCGAGCCGTCGTGCCGAGCGGCGCCTTCCCGCCGTGTTCCCGATGTCGCCCGCTCTCACTCGATCCGGTGAGCACGCCACGCGTCCGCTTCCCCGTCGTGCCCGCTACCGGGCGAAACCGCTTTGCCGCGCGAAGCGGCGCGCACCACTCCCATCCCAAGAGTCCGATCCGGGTACCGTCTTATACAGCTGGGGGAAGCGGGACGAATTGTCCCGCCCGATGTTGGGAGTGGGCCATGACACCAATCGGAGGGATGCTGCCCGGGTTGCCGTCCCGGCGGTACGCCATATTGATCGACGTCGGCTATCTCTACGCGGCGGCGGCCGAGCTCCTGCTCGACGCGACCTCTCGCCGCGATTACCGCGTCGACGCCGAGAAATTGATCAAGTCCCTCATGGAGCGCGCCGCCCACCTGCTCTCCGACGGCGAACTGCTTCGCCTCTACTGGTTCGACGCCGCCCGCGACCGCGTGCCCACGGTCGACCAGCGCGTCATCGCCAACATGGAATTCGTGAAAGTCCGCCTCGGCAACCTGAACTCGCGCGGCCAGCAGAAGGGCGTCGACGCCCAGATCCGCAGCGACCTGGAACTGCTCGCCCGCCACCGCGCCATCCACGAGGCGATCCTCCTCGCCGGCGACGAGGACATGGTCCCGGCCGTCGAGGTCGCCCAGGCCTACGGCGTGCGCGTCCACCTGTGGGGCGTCGAGCCGCCGTACGGCACCAACCAGGCCGAGCGCCTGGTGTGGGAGTCCGACACCGTGGAGACCATCGACGCCGAGGACCTGCGCGCCTACTTCACCAAGAGCGGCACCGCCGCGGCGGCCACGTACAACATGGTCGGCGCGCCGATGGCCCAGCCCGAACCGAGCGTGCCGAGCCCGGCCGCGGTCTTCGGCCAGCGCCAGTCCGTGGCCGTGACCATGAACGCCGCGGACGCGTTGGCGCAGGCCGAGTCGGCCCGCCCGAAATTCGTGCGCACCACGCAGACCGGCGAGAAGCTCGACCCCGAGACCGTGCGCTCGGTGGGGGAGTACGTGGGCCACAAGTGGCTGCTGACCAGGGGCGCCGACAACATCGCCGATCTGCTTCCGGGCCCGCAGCTGCCGACGGTCATCGACAAGGAGCTGCTGGTGGAAGCCGAGAAGGAACTCGGTTACTCTCTACGCGACCACCCGGAAGCGCGGATCTGGGTCCGCGACGGCTTCTGGGAGCGGGTGCACCGCGAATTCGACTTCGATGAAGAGTGACACTGACGTCGCAAGGCACAGGCGAGGAGTAGCGCGATGAGTCTGGAACTCAAGGTCCTCCGTGGGAACCCCACGGATGAGGAGCTTGCGGCGCTGGTCGGCGTGATCACGGCCCTGCCGCGCCCCGAGGAGGAGGCCGAGGCCCCACGCCGCCGGGCCGCCTGGTCGGATCCGGGCTTGAAGCTGCGGGTGCGCCGTTCGTGGCGCGACACCGCCGTCCCGGCCCGCCGGGGGTTGGAGCGTTGACCCGTCCGTCCGACAGCGCTTCAGTGAACGAAGCGGCGCGGCCGTCTGACAGTGCCTCACGGAGCGAAGCGGCGCGGCCGTTCGTGCTCGCTTCCCAGTCTCCGGCGCGGCGCGAGCTGCTCAAGACCGCCGGGATCGAGCCGCAGGTGATCGTCTCGGGCGTGGACGAGAGCCAGGTGACGGGGGAGGACCCCGCCGAGCTGGCGTCGACGCTCGCCGAGCTGAAGGCCAACGCGGTCCTCGATCAAGTGGGGCCCGATGCGCTCGTGCTCGGCTGCGATTCGGTGCTGCACTTCGACCGCGAGATCCTCGGCAAGCCGGAGGGCCCTGAGGAGGCCACGTCGCGGTGGAAGCGGATGCGGGGCCGTTCGGGGACGCTGTGGACCGGGCACTGCCTCATCGACGTGGCCGCGGACCGGCAGATCGTGCGCGCGTCGGGGACCGTGATCCACTTCGCGGAGGTCGCCGACGAGGAGATCGCCGCGTATGTGGCGACGGGCGAGCCGCTGCACGTGGCCGGCTCGTTCACGATCGACGGCTACGGCTCGGCGTTCATCAGCCGCATCGAAGGCGACCCTGGCACGGTGATCGGCCTGTCGATGCCGCTGCTGCGCAACATGCTCGGCGAACTGGAGATCGCGCTGCACCAGCTGTGGCGCAGTCCTAAGGCCTGATCACCGGGCAGCGGCCTGCCGCGAGCGGTGATTCGCAAGGCCCCCCGATGCAAGGGCCGCTCTACGGGTAGGACCGCGTGAGCCGGCCTGTCGTTTTCGCGGAGCGGTCCGCCGCGAGTGAGGATGCGCGGCGCCGCGGGGGTACGTCCGAAGCGGTTCCGGAGCACCCCCGGCGGCGGCTCGTCCGCGACCCCGGCGGGGCCGCGGCCCGCTACGGCTCACTCGTCGGCGTCGGCCCGCCACTTGATGCCGCAGCCCGTGGACGGGTAGTGCGGCTCGGGGACCGGTTCGCCCTTGCGGACCTGCTCGATCGCGAGCGCCAGGTATTCCCCGGTGACCGGCACGCCGTTGCCGGGCGTCGAACCGTCGAACGCGCCCCGGTAGGCGAGCTTGCGGTCGGGCCCGTAGAGGAAGAAGTCGGGGGTGCAGGCCGCGCGGTAGGCCCGCGCCACCTCCTGCGACTCGTCCACGAGGTAGGCGAACGCCCAGTTCGCGCGCGCCACCTGCTCGGCGAGGCCCGCGGGCGCGTCGTCGGGGTACTGCTCGGCGTCGTTCGAGCAGATCGCCGCCACGTCCAGGTCCACCTGCCCGGTCGTGAAGGAACCGAAGACCTGCTCGATGTGGCGGACGTACGGGCAGTGGTTGCACACGAAGGCGACCAGCAGCATCGGGGCGTCGAAATCGGACAGTGAGCGCAGTTTGCCGTCCAGATCGGGCAGCGTGAAGTCCGGCGCGGGCGTGCCGAGCGGGACCATGTTCGAGTTGAGGGCCATACGGATCGCACTCCTCGGTGAGACGGTCGACGCCTCCATCGTAAGGCCGCCCGCAAGCGGGGGCCACGTTGGAAGTGCGGCGGGGCTCCAGGCCAGGTATATGGAGCCCCGCCGCCGGCCGTTCCTGCTACCCCACGTCGCAGAACGGCCTCCTGGTGATGGCGACAAAGTCTCTCGTCGAGCAGGCTTGGTCCTTGTCGCCGCGCCACCGGTGTGCGCTGTAATCAGCGTAGAACCACCCAATCGACTTGCGAAGTCAAAAAGCCGACAAGTGCAGACATTGCCATCAGCGCATGAGCATGGACGGGCGTGCGGAGGCGGCCTCGCCGGCCTTCGTCCACAATGACTCAGCCTTTGGCCGTGCCGTCCGGTTCGCCTTCGCGCGCATTGAAGGTGCGGCCCGAGATCTCGACCTGGGCGATCCGCCGCAGGGCCGAGAGGAGCGCGTCGCCGAGGACCGTGCCGACGATCATCGTCTCGAGAATCTCGTCGCGGTCGTCCCGGGTGAACAGGAGCCGGAGATCGGCCTCGGCCACCGTCTCGGCGGCCCGCGCGTACTGGTCGATCCGGTCCACCATGTCGTCCATGCCGAGCAGCCGCAGGCGGCCGATGACGTCGGCGAGCACGTTGATCTGCGGGATCCCCGGGTTCACCCGGTGCCAGCCCTGCCGTTCCATGATCGCGTGCGCCGTCTCGACGTCCTCGGCCTTCGGCCCCTGCGGCGGCTCCCAGTGCGCCGAGAGCGCCCCGGCGACCACGCCGAGGGTCCCGTCGAGATCGCGGTCCGGCTCCTCGATCTCGGCCAGGACCTCGCGGACCTTCGCGATCGGCAGCGAGCCGGTCTCCACCAGCGCGCGCACGAGCCGCAGCCGCCGCACGTGCTCCTCGCCGTATCGCACCTGGTTGTGGCTGATCCGCTCGCCGCCGGGGAGGAGCCCTTCGCGCACGTAGTACTTGATCGTGGCCGCCGGAACCCCGGTCCTCGCGCTGAGCTCTCCGATTCGCATGGGTCCTTCTTACCCGAAGCGCGGTTGACCGCCGACCGAATCAAGTGATAGTTTTACTATCGATAGTGTTACTCTCAATAAGGAGGCCGACATGTCCGCCACCCTCGCCGCCCCCGGCCGGATCCCCTCGAGACGACGGCGCGTCGCCGTCACCGTCGTCGCGGTGCTCAGTGTCGGGGTGACCCTCTACGCCGTGCCCGTCTACCTCTTCGGCAGCCACATGCGGATCGAGCTCCGCGAGGACGTGCCGATCCACCTGCCGGTCCTCGTCGTCCACGCCGCCACCGCCGGCATCGCCCTCCTGGTGGGCCCCTTCCAGTTCTTCGGCTCCATCCGCCGCCGCAGCCCCCGGACCCACCGGCTCCTCGGCCGCGTCTACCTCCTGGCCGGCGTCCTGCCCGGAAGCCTCACCGGGATCGTCGTCGCCGTGCTCACCACCGCCGGGCCGCTCGCCGTCGCCGCGTTCGTGTTCATCGACGTGTACTGGTTCTACACCGCGCTGCGCGCCTACCGGGCCGTGCGCTCCCGCGACTTCGCCGGCCACGAGCGGTGGATGCTGCGCAACATGGCCGCGACCTTCGCGGCCGTCACCCTCCGCGTCTTCATCGGCCTGTTCGTCGTCGCCCAGCTCCCGCTCCTGCAGTCGGTGTACGGCGGCGACTTCCAGGCGCTGTTCGACCGCGCCTACCTCGCCGCCATCGTCGGATCCGTCGTGGTCAACGTGCTCTTCATCGAGATCTACCTGCGCCGCAGGGACAACCGCCGGATTCGCGCTGGCGCGGACGCCCCCGCCGGGCTTAGGTTGGGCGCATGAGCGACGCGTACACGATCTCCTCCGACCCCGATCGCCTCGACCGCGAGTGGATCCACCGGGTCATCTCGACCGACACGTACTGGGCCGTCGGCCGCACCCGCGAGGACATGGACCGGGCCATCGACCACTCGCTCCCGTACGGGCTCTACGACGGCGACGGCCGCCAGCTCGCCTTCGCGCGGCTCGTCACCGACCGCGCCTACTTCGGCTGGCTCAGCGACGTCTACGTGGACCGGGACGCCCGCGGCAAGGGCCTGAGCAAGCGCCTCATGGCCCACATCGTCGAGGACGCCGAGGCGATGAGGCTCAAGCGGATCGTCCTGGCCACCGGCGACGCCGAGGGCCTCTACCAGCAGTTCGGCTTCACCGAGATCGACGACGACTACTCCTGGATGTACAAGGTGTGGCCCGGCCGCGTCTAGGCCCCGATCGGCGGACGGCCGTCACCCCGACGCGCTAGGCTGGTGCGTTCCCGAATTCGAGCGAGGAGCGCAGTGTCCCAGGAACCAGGCCCCGCCGACGACCAGCAGCAGGACGACGACACGTCCCACGCCCTGCCCGAGCCCGATCCCTCCAGTACCCCCGAGCAGGAGATCGCGATCGAGCAGGCCTTCGTCGACCGCGTCTACGACCGCGTCGACATCCTCCGAGGCGAAGCCCTCGGCAACCGCGACTCCGGCTACGCCCACCTCGCCGCCACCGTCCCCGGCGCGCAGTACGAACGCGACGTCTTCGTCTACCGCGCCGCCCGGCGCATCGCCGACCTCGACTCGCAGCACGAGGGCCTCGTCTTCGGGCGGCTCGACTTCGACAACGGGAAGGCGCGCCACATCGGACGCCTCGGCGTGCGCGACGAGGAGTACCGGACCCTCCTGGTCGACTGGCGCGCCCCCGCCGCCGCGCCGTTCTACCGCGCGACCGCCGTGGACCGCCAGGACGTGGCCCGCCGCCGCGTCATCCGCTCCTTCGGCCGCAGGGTCGAGGAGATCAGCGACGACCTGCTCAACGAGGACGCCGCCGAACGGCTCCCCGTGATCGGCGACGGTGCGCTCATGGCCGCCTTGGGCCGCAAGCGGACCGGGCGCATGCGCGACATCGTCGCGACCATCCAGGCCGAACAGGACGCCGCGATCCGCGCTCCCGGCCGCGGCGCCACCATCATCACCGGCGGCCCCGGCACCGGCAAGACCGTCGTCGCGCTCCACCGCGCCGCGTACCTGCTCTACCAGGACCGCAACCGCTACGAGGCCGCGGGCATCCTCGTCGTCGGCCCCTCGGCGGTGTTCATGAAGTACATCGGCAGGGTCCTCCCCAGCCTCGGCGAGGAGACCGCCGCGCTGTACTCGCTCGGCGAGCTGTACGCCGGGGTCGAGGCCACCCGCCAGGACCGGCCCGAGGTCGCGGCCGTCAAGGGCGGCACCGTCATGCTCCCGATCCTGCGCCGCCTCGTGCGCCAGACCCCGCCGGGCGCGCCGACCGAACTGCGGATCGTCTACCGCGGCGACGTCTTCACGCTCGACGCCGCCGAGCTCGCGGTGGCCCGCGCCCGCGTCTTCGAGAAGGAGACGCGCCCGAACCTCGCCAAGACCGAGGCCGGACGCGCCCTGCTGGTCGCCTTGTGGCGCAAGGTCAAAGCCGTCATCGAGGACGCGGAGCCGGCGAAGTTCTCCCGCGACGTCGGCTCGCGCGGGGAGTTCCTCACCTTCCTCGACCACTGGTGGCCCGACCTCGACCCGGCCGACGTGCTCGGCTGGGCCGGCGACGTCCGCCGCCTCGCCTCCGCCGCCGAAGGCCACCTGAAGCGCGGCGCCATCGAAGCGGTCGCCGCGTCGCTGCGCGAGAGCGACTTCTCCATCCCGGACGTGGCGCTGCTCGACGAGCTCCGGATGCTCCTCGGCGTCAAGCCGCAGCCGCGGGGCCGCGACCGGATCCGCTCGTGGGACGGCATCCAGGAGGTCTCGACCACCCAGGACCGCTACTACGACCGGCCGGAGCGGCAGGCCCGCGACGCGTTCTACGAGGACTACGCCCACGTCATCGTGGACGAGGCGCAGGACCTGTCGCCGATGCAGTGGCGCATGCTCGGCCGCCGCGGGCGCGCCGCCGGCTGGACCATCGTCGGCGACGAGGCCCAGTCGAGCTGGCCGCGCCCCAAGGAGAGCGCCGAGTCCCGCCGCCGCGCCGTCCCGCACGGGCGGATCTACGAGTTCCACCTGACCAAGAACTACCGGAACTCCAAAGAGGTCTTCGACTACGCCGCCGAATGGGCCAAGCCGCGCCTGCGGGACATCGACCTCCCCGAGGCGGTGCGCGAGACCGGTGCGGCGGTCGCCGAGAAGACCGTCGCCGCCGACGCGCTGCTGCCCGAGGTCGCGGGCGCGGTGGTCGAGGCGCTGGAGGCCGTGGAGGGCACGGTCGGGATCATCGCCCCGTACGACCGCCACGACGAGCTCCGCGGCATCGTCCACGACGGACGCGTGACCCTGGTGGGGCCCTTGGAGTCCAAGGGCCTGGAATGGGACGCCGTGATCGCCGTCGACCTCGAGTCCGTGGCCGAGACCCACGGCCCCGGCGTCGCCTACGTGGTCCTCACCCGCTCCACCCAGCGCCTCACCAGAATCGACCTCGCCTGACCGAGGCGATCCGCCGCGAAACCTCTACAAGGGATCGGGAGTGTCATCGCGACCAGCGCGAATCCGGGGCAGTCGCTAGACTCCGAGTGAGCCGCGGCTGCCCCGAGCCGCTGCCCGAGAACTGAACGAGGTCCACCCCCATGTTCGGCCCCCCGCCGCCCCTCGACCCCCGCACGCCGCGACAGCACCGGCCCAGCTCGATCGCGTCCTACCGCGAACCGGGACGGCCGAAGGTCTACCTCGGCCCCGTGTTCGCGGTCGGCATCCTGGCCTGCATACCCGCCTTCGCAGTCAACGGGTACGCCATCGCCATCGAGAGCGGCACGGTCCAGCGGACCGCCAGCGCCATGTTGCAGATCGCGGTCATGGTGGTGGGCGTCGCGGGGACTCCCGCGAAAGACGAGTCCACCACGCGAGCGGTCGTCGACGCAGACCGACGACTCTCCTTCTTCGGGCAGTTGCGGCTCGTGCCTTGGTTTCGATGCGTTGTCTTCTACGTCATCGCGGCCTCCGCGGCCGTTTCGGCCATCGCGGCGGACGCCAAGGGCTGGGAGCTCGCATTTCCCGCGCTGACCGGTTATCTGCTCATCGCCCACTTGGTCGCACTGATTCCCGGGATCCGCCGGCCGTTCTCGGAGCTCCCCCGCAACCTCGACGTAGTGCTCGCGGGGGTGCCGACGGGATTGCTCGCCGGTGCCTTCCAGGGGCGTGGCTACTGGGTTCAAGACCCCTGGTTCTGGAGCGCGATTCTCCTCGCGGCATTGACGCTGTTTCGGCTCCTCCGTAAACCGATGGCCGATCGAACCCGGAAACAACGCCAGCGCCGGGCCGACCGGATCAAGTGAGGTGCTCGACGGCGGCGGTGCGGTCGGCCTGCCGCCGCAGTGCCTTGGCGAGTGCCCCGAAACCGAGTGCCGCTCCTCCCATCGCCGCCGCCGGGAGCCACAGCAGGTTCGGGCGCTCTTCGTCGCTCACCGACCGCCATTGCGAGCGATCCGCGAACGGCATGAGCCAGCGGTCCCATCCGACGGCCGTGTACTTCGCGACCCGGTCGCCCGATCCGACCGTCGCGCCCCCGATCACGGTGGGCGACTCGCCTCGCTCCAGATACGAGTCGCTGGGGACCGTCGAACGGTATCCGGCCGGCGTGCAGGACTGCACGAAGCCGAAACCGGTGACAGGCCTTCGGCACTCGCCGGTCTCGATGACTTCGACGACCGTGCCGCCTCGGTCGCCTACGGGCGCTCCGTAAGCGGTCACCACCGCCGTCGCCAGCAGCTCCACGACGAGCAGCGCCGTCGGGAGAGCGAACCCGGCGAGCCGCTTGCGCAGCCGCGGCCGCCCAGCGGCAGGGGAGTGCGGTTCCTTCGGAATGAGCATCCGGAGCCCGACCGTGACGAAGACGGCCACGGCTGCCGCGCAGCCGAGGAGCGAGAGCAGGTTGAGCAAGAATGTCATGAGCGCCTTGCCGGGAACGGGGAATCAGTCGAGGGGGTCGCCGCCTTCGTCCTTGCGGCGGTCGGCCTTGCGCAGGCCCCGGATGATCAGGAGCGCGGCGATCACGCCCGGGCCCATGTGGACCAGGAGCACGCCGATGAGACTCGGGCCGCCCCAGTCGTTCTCGTAACTCGACGGGTCCGAGAAGTCGATGACGAAGGGCTCGATGAGGGCCCGCACGATGAAGAAGCCGCCGACGACGAAGGCGATCAGCCACAGGACGCGTTTCATGCACCGACTCTAGTGCCGGATCGCGCTGCTCAGGGGCCGCGGTTCGGCTCAGAGGCGCAAGCCGTTGATCGTGTCGGCCTGGACCACGTTCTTCGGGCCCTCGCCATGGAAGTTGTTCTGGAACCTGACCTGCCGCCCGGCCTGGTTCACCTGGGCCACCTGAATCGGTCGGCCCGTGAGGGCGCTCAGCTGCTCCAGGAACGCGTAGTCGCTCGATCGCGGCGGCCAGGTCCTCGACCGGGATCTCGCCGGTCTCGGCCCGCAGCAGCACGAGCTCCTGCCCGTCGTCCTTGGCGAACCGCTCCTTCACGAACTTCCCGGCCGCGACGACGCCCTTGGCGACCTCCCCGGCGAACGTGCTGACAGCGGCGGTCGCGATCGAGACGAATACCGGGCCCATGCAGCCTCGCCAAGGGCCGCGACCAGCCTGGACCGAAATCGCCGACGGCACACGACCCCCGATCCGCGGCGGCTCACTCCGGATCGGCGGCCCAAGGAGTGAGGTTCCACAGGGCGATCGCGTGGCGCCCGTGCTCATAGCCCAAGGCCGCGATCGAGGCGGTGTCGATCGTGAACTCGCGGCCGTCCCGCGCCGGCCTGCCCAGCCACCGCGCCGCCGCCACCCGGGTGCTGTGGCCGTGCGCCACCAGCGCCACGTCGCCGCGGTCCAGCAGCGCCTCGGCCTCGGCCAGCGCCCGGTCCAGGCGGGCGGCGACCTCGTCCGGCGTCTCACCGCCGGGGCCCTTGCCGCCATGCGTCCACAGTGACCAGTCCGGGTTCTCCTCCCGGATCTCCTCGCTGGTGCGGCCCTCGTAATCGCCGTACCCCCATTCGGCCAGGTCGGGGACGACGGCGGTGATCTCGAGGCCCGCCAGATCCGCCGTCACCAGCGAGCGCTTGCGCGGGCTCGACCAGACCTCGGTGAAATCCCATCGGGCGAGCAGCGGCGCGAGCGCCTTCGCCTGGGACACGCCGTTCTCGGTGAGGTCGAGGTCGGTGACCGAGGTGTGCTGGCCGGAGGCCGACCAGGTCGTCTCGCCGTGACGGATGAGCACGATCTCTCCCATGCCGACCACCCTAGCCCGGACCGGGCCGAGGCGTGCCCGATCGCGGGAGCGCGGCATGCCGTTTCCGCACGGCCCCAAGGGCCGCCGGGGGTTCAGAACGCCCGGGCCAGGAACACGCCCATGTAACCGCGTTCGTCCGTCCAGCACCGCACCGGCTCGAACCCGGTGGCCTGGAGCTGGTTCTCCAGCTCGCCGCGGTGGAACTTCGTCGAGATGCCGGTGTGGATCTCCTCGCCCACCGCGAAACTGACGTCCACGCCGAGGGCCGCGACGTCCACCGCCATCGGCTTCATCGCCCGCAGCCGCATGTCCACAGTCGCGGTGTCGCCGTCCCACAACGCGATGTGCTCGAAGTTGTCGGGTTCGAAATCGGCGTCGAGCCGGTGGTTGAGGACGTACAGCACATGCCGGTTGAACTCGGCCGTCACGCCCGCGGCGTCGTTGTACGCCGCCAGGATCACCTCGGGGTCCTTGACCAGGTCGGCCCCGAGCAGGAACCAGTCGCCCGGGCGCAGCGCCTCCCGCAGGTCCCGCAGGAAGTGGCTGCGCTCCATCCCGGTGAAGTTCCCGAACGTCCCGCCGAGGAACGCCACGAGCCGCGTGTCGTGGTGGTCGGGCAGATGCGCCAGGTGGCGGGTGAAGTCCCCGACGATGCCGCCGAGGTACGCGTCCGGATAGGCGGTGGCGAGCTCGAGCAGCACGTCCCGGACCTCGCTCTGCGCGACGTCGAAGGGCCAGAACGCATCCAGACGGCCCGAGTGGGCGAGCGCGCCCAGCACCGGCCGGATCTTCTCGGCCCGTCCCGCGCCCAGCTCGATCACCGACACCGGGTCGGCGCCGAGCGCGTCGGCGATCTCCTCGGCCCGGTCCCGCAGGATCGCCCGCTCGCTGCGGGTCTGGTAGTACTCGGGCTGCTGCGTGAGCTCGCCGAAGAGCGCCGAGCCGCGGCCGTCGTAGTGCAGCCGCATCGGGAGGTACTTCGGGTGCGAGGTCAGGCCCCGCCGGGCGTCGAGTCGGAGCGCCGCGTCGAGGTCGGTCTCGTCGAGGCAGATCCGCAGTTCGGGAGCAGACACAACAAGATCCTATGCCGTCCAGGGCGGCCTCACGCGCGCCTCGACGACGGCGCGTTCGGGAACGCGGTCCTCAGGGGGCGCCCGGGACGGTGCAGGCCTGCGAGGCGATCTGGCTCGCGTAGCGCAGCGCGGCGGCGACCACGCTCTGGTTGCCCCACGCCGGGAGGCGGTCGAGCCGCATCCACCCGGCCGAGGTCAGCCAGCCCAGGAGCCCCGAGGTGAAGGCGTCGCCCGCGCCGATCGCGTCGACCAGCTCCGTCGGAACGGCCGCCATCTCGGTGACATGGCTGCGGTGGAAGGCCACCGACCCGGCGTCGCCCAAGGTCACCACCACCAGTTCAGGGCCGGTTTCGAGCCACTTGCGGGCGATCTCGTCCACCGCGACGCCCGGGTACAGCTTGGCGAGATCGCGTTCGGAGACCCGCACGAGGTTCGCGAGGGCGACGAGCCGCTCGGTGCGCTCGCGGACCTTCTCGGGCTCGCCCATGGCGCTGAGGCGGATGTTGGGGTCGAAGGAGACCGGGACGGCGCGGCGGGCGCGGCTCACCCAGTGCTCGATGACGCGCGCCGAGGGTTCGAGGTACGCGGCGAGGGAGCCGAAGTGCACGAGGTCGACGTGGGCGGGGTCGGGCTTGGGCAGCGCGCGTCCCTCCCAGGCGAAGTCGGCGGTGCCGGTGGTCCAGTAGTCGTAGTCGGCCCGCCCGTCCTCGTCGACGACCGCGAGGCCCAGGGTCGAGGAGAGGTCGGTGCGGTGCAGCCAGTCGCGGTGGACGCCCGCCGCGATGTGGCGGCGCCAGATCTGCCGTCCGAAGCTGTCGCCGCCGACCGCGCCGACGAGTGCCGTGGGGACGCCGCGCCGGGCGAGCGAGACGGCGGTGTTCGCGGGGCCGCCGCCGCACGTGGGCCTGAGCAGGCCGCCGGGGGCTGGGACGAGGTCGATGACGTTCTCGCCTGCCACGAGGATCAAAGGAGGCTCCTTCCGGTCGGGCTCGGGTGCCGCTGCGGAGAGGGTATTGCAGGCGCCGATCGGGCCTGGAGTCGGATTCGCGCCACGGTGGGCGAGGAGGTCCGGTTCGGCGGGGATGGGGCCGGGGCGGGGCATCGAGCGATCGCTCTGAAGGACGCCCCGCGGTCCGGCGGGCGGAAGGGGCGAGCGCTCCGCGGGCGCGTCCGATGCGGCGGAGCGGGGCGGAAGAAGGCGAGCGCTCCGCCGGGAGCGCACCGGGTCCGGTGTGCCGAGCCCGCCCCGGCCCTGTCTCCTGGTCGACCGCGCACTGGCGCTGCGGGTCGCGGCGGCGAGCCTGACCGGGCAGCCGCATCCGGGACTGCCCCGAGGAGCCGTCGGGCCCGACCAGTGCCCGCCTCGGGCCGGAAGCCCCTGAGGCCGCCCGGTGGGACTCGTGGGCCACCCTCGGGCAGGGTGGTGCGGCGACCCGGCGGGCGGGGAGGCAACATGGAGGCATGTCCACCGATGAGGTCAAGGTCGAAGGCGCTGCGGAAGCGGCCGAGGTCGACGGCACCGGCGACGCGCGCGAACGTTCCGCCGAGGGCGGTCCCGTGAAGCCGGCGCGTCCGAAGCCCCGGCGGATGCGCGACATGGCGCTGTCCCTCGCCGTGCTCCTGGTGCCCATCGGCGTGTTCTTCGCGGCATGGCAGTGGCTCGCGGCCGACCGGCAGGTCAGCGTGGTCGACACGACCGAGGACTACACTGCCGCGGCGAGCCTGGGCCTGACGGTGGTCGAACCCGAACTCACCGAGGACTGGAAGCCGATCTCGACCGACCTCGCGGTCGAAGGCGAGACGGTGACGCTGCGGACCGGCTGGTACTCGCCCGAAGGCGACGGCCTGCAGCTCGTCGAGACCAGCGGCACGGCCGCCGACGTGAACGACGCCGTCACGGGCGCGGGCACGCCGGTCGAGGCCGGCGGGATCGAATGGGCCGCCTACGACATGGGCGGCGGCGAGGCCTGGGTCGCCGAGTTCGACGGCGAGACGATCGTGCTGACCGCCGAGCCGGACGGCGTGAACGAACTGCCCGAACTCGCCGAAGCCGTCGCCGCGGCCCTCTAGCGCTCGGCCGCCGGTTCCCGCTCCTCGACCAGGTCGCGGGCGTACGCGCGCAGCGGTCTGGCGTACTGGCGCAGGTTCGCCGACTCGCCGCCGTCCAAGGCGAGTTCCAGCAGCGTCGCGACCGCCTCCCGAGGCCGGTCCGCGTCGACCAGCGCGAGCGCCAGGAACGCGCGGGCGGCGTCGTCGCCGTCGAAGCGTTCGACCGCCTCCCGCAGGGTCGCGACGGCCGCGTCATGGCGGCCGATGTTGCGCAGGGTGCTGCCGTACTGGATCAGGCCTTGGCGCAGGAGGTCGCCGTCGAGGCCGGCGGCGAAGGCCGCCTCGTACACCGGCGCGGCCTCGGCTTCACGTCCGGCGAAGTCGAGCGATCCGGCGTACTCGAAGATCGCGCGGGCGCTCTCCGGGTGCGCGTCGCGCAACTCGCGGAAGTAGGCGATGGTCGCTTCGGGGCGCTCCGCGTCGGCGGCGGCCCATCCCGCGTCGACTGCGGCGGCGAGATCGGCCATCAGTCCTCCGCATCGGGGTCGGTGCGGGCCTTCAGGCGCTCTCTCGCGCCTTCCAGGTGCGACTGGCACATGTCGGCCAGCGCCTCGCCCCGTTCCCACAGCTTCAGCGACTCTTCCAGGGTCGCGCCGCCCGCCTCCAGGCGTTCGACCGTGGCCACCAGTTCGGCGCGCGCCTCTTCGTAGCTCAACTGCCTGCCGCCCTGCGCTTCGTCCGTGCTCAACGTTCCTCCTCCTGCTCCGTCTTCTCTACGATCTCGGCCCGCAGCGATCCGGCCGCGAGGCGCACGCCGATGCCGTCGCCCGCTTCGGCCGCGTCGCGCAGCACCGCGCCGGTCGACTCGTCGGTGACGATCGCGTAGCCGCGGTCGAGCGTGGACTGCGGGGAGAGCGACCGCAGCCGCGCCCGCAGGTGCTCCAGTTCGTCGATCGACCGCTCCAGCCGCGACCCCACTCGCGAGCGCATCCGGTGCTTCAGGTTCGCGACCGCCTCGCCGCGCGCCTCCAGCATCGTCTCCGGCCGGGCGAGCACCGGACGGGCGCGCATCGCGGCGAGCGCGTCCGTCTCCTTGGTGAGCATCACGCTCAGGGCCTGCCGCAGGCGGGTGCGGCTGATGTTCAGGCCGCGCTGCTCCTCGGCGAGGTCGGGCACCACCTTCTTGCCCGCTTCGGTCGGGGTCGAGGCGCGCCAGTCGGCCACATAGTCGAGGATCGGCGTGTCCGGCTCGTGGCCGATCGCCGAGACCACGGGGGTGGCCGCTTCGGCGACGGCCCGGCACAGGGTCTCGTCCGAGAACGGCAGCAGGTCCTCCATCGACCCGCCGCCGCGGGCGATGACGATGACCTCGATGTCGGGGTCGCGGTCGAGTTCCACGAGCGCCGCGCACACCTCGCTGACCGCGCGCGGCCCCTGGACGGCGACCTCGCGGACCTCGAAGTCGGCGGACGGCAGCCGCGCCTTGGCGTTCTTGAGGACGTCGCGCATCGCGTCCGAGGCGCGCCCGGTGATGAGCCCGATCCGGTACGGCAGGAACGGCAGCGGCTTCTTGCGCTCGGCCGCGAACAGGCCCTCGGCGGCCAGGAGCCGCTTGAGCCGTTCGAGGCGCGCGAGCAGCTCGCCGAGGCCGACCTGGCGGATCTCGCGCACGTGCAGCGAGAGCGAGCCGTTCTTGTCCCACCACTGCGCTTGGGCGCGGACGACGACCTGCGCGCCGTCCCGCAGCGGCGGCTCGCACGCGGCGACCGCACCGGTGAAGTCCACGACCCGCATCGAGACCTCGGCGGACGGGTCGCGCAGCGTCAGGTAGACGGTGCGGCCGCGGTGGCTGATCTCGGTGATCTGGCCTTCGGTCCACACCTCGCCGAGGCGGGCGATCCAGTCGCCGATCTTCTTCGACACGACCCGCAACGGCCACGGGTTCTCGGCGCTCATGGGGGCGCCCGGTCCGGTGTCGGGCCGTTCGGGTGCGCTGCGCGGTGCGTCGGTCACGTGGCGAGCCTAACTGGCGGGTGTGACGAAACCGGGCGGCCGGTTACGATCGAGGCGTGGCAGACCCGAAGCGAGTGTTGTTGGCAAAGCCGCGCGGGTACTGCGCGGGCGTGGACCGGGCCGTGGAGACCGTCGAGAAGGCACTGGAGCTCTACGGCGCTCCGGTGTACGTGCGCAAGGAGATCGTGCACAACCGGCACGTCGTGGAGACGCTCGCCGGCAAGGGCGCGGTCTTCGTCGAGGAGAACGAGGAGGTGCCGCCGGGATCGGTGGTGGTCTTCTCCGCGCACGGCGTGGCGCCGGAGGTGCACGACCAGGCGGTCGAGCGCGAGCTCAAGGCGATCGACGCGACCTGCCCGCTGGTGACGAAGGTGCACCAGGAGGCGCGGCGGTTCGCGCGCGAGGACTACGACATCCTGCTCATCGGCCATGAGGGCCATGAGGAGGTCATCGGCACGTCGGGGGAGGCCCCGGAGCACATCCAGCTGGTCGACGGGCCCGACTCGGTCGACGGGATCAAGGTGCGCGACCCCGCGAAGGTCGTGTGGCTCTCGCAGACGACGCTGTCCGTGGACGAGACCATGGAGACGGTGGACCGGCTGAAGAAGCGGCTGCCGATGCTGCAGAACCCGCCGAGCGACGACATCTGCTACGCGACCCAGAACCGCCAGCAGGTGGTCAAGGACATCGCGGCCGAGTGCGACGTGATGCTCGTGGTCGGCTCCAAGAACTCCTCGAACTCGGTGCGTCTGGTCGAGGTCGCGGTGCAGCACGGCGCGCGGTCCGGGCACCTGATCGACTTCGCGCACGAGATCGACGAGGCCTGGCTCGAAGGGGCTTCCACGGTGGGGCTCTCGTCGGGCGCGTCGGTGCCCGACAACCTGGTGCAGGACGTCCTGGCGCACTTGGCCGAGCGCGGGTTCACCAGCGTCGAGGAGTTCGAGCCGGTGACCGAGAAGCTCACCTTCTCGCTGCCGCGCGAACTCGTGAAGGACCTCAAGGCCGCGGAGAAGGCCAAGGCGGCGGCCGCGAAGTAGGCCGGTTCACCCGGCTCCCGCGCGGCTCCGGCCTGGAAGGATCACCGCTCGCGGAACTCGCCCACCGGCTCCGCCTCCCACGTCGGCTTCCGCGTCGGGGTGGTCACCGGGGCCGGGGTCTCCGGCGGTTCCCCCGCCACCTCCAGCTCGCTGAACCTTCTCGCCGTCACCAGCAGGCGCGACTCCACGCTCGCCACCGCCGCGTTGTACGACCCGACCGCCGCCTCCAGCGACGTCCCGAGCCGCGCGAAGTGGCCCGCCACCGTGCCCAGCCGCTCGTGCAGCTCCCGGCCCAGCTTGTGCACCTCCTTGGCGTGCTGCGCCAGCGCCTCCTGCCGCCACGTGTGCGCCACGGTCCGCAGCAGCGCCATCAGCGTCGCGGGCGAGGCGATCACCACGCCCCGCGCGAACGCGTCCTCCATCAGCGCCGGGTCGCCGCGCAGCGCCGCGTCCAGGAACGCGTCCGCCGGGACGAACAGCACCACCATCTCCGGCGTGTCCTCGAACGCCCGCCAGTACTCCTTGCCCGCCAGCGACTCCACGTGCCGCCGCAGGTGCTTGGCGTGGACGCGCAGCAGCTCCTCGCGCACCGCCTCGTCCTCCGACTCCAGCGCCTGGAGATAGGACTGCAGGGGCGCCTTCGCGTCCACGACGAGCGTCCGCCCGCCCGACAGCCGCACCACCAGGTCCGGGCGCAGGCCGCGCCCCTCGACCATGCGGGACTCCTGCTCCGAGAAGTCGCAGTGCTCCACCATGCCCGCGGCCTCGACGATCCGCCGCAGCTGCACCTCGCCCCACTGGCCCCGCACCTGCGGCGACCGCAGCGCCCCCAGGAGCCGTCCGGTCTGCTCGCGCAGGTCCTCGGAGATGTCCGCGACCCCTGAGAGCTGGATCCGCAACTGCGCGTATGCGTCCACGCGCGCCCGCTCCACATCGCCCAGTCGCGACTCGTACCGCGCCAGCGTCTCCGCGATCGGCGCGAGCACTTGACCGACGGCCTGCCGCGAGTGGTCCGTCGCCTCGTACGCCACCGACTTCAGCGTGGACTCCAGGCGCTGCTCGTTGTCCGCCGCGGCCTCCAGCCGGGCCGTCGCCGCCGCCAGCTCCGCCGCCTGCCGCGACCGGCCCGCGAACCAGCCGCCGAACCCGCCCGCCGCCAGGCACACCACCGCCAATAGGACCCACGTCATACGGGCCAGTGTAGGCGCGCCGTCACGGGTAGAGTCGGGCCATGGAGCTGTGGTTGACTCTGCTGGTGATCGCGATCGTCGTCATCGCGCTCGTAGTCCGTTCCAATCGAAGGCGCGCCGAAGCCGAGCTCGCCGACGCCGCGGCCGAGGCCCGGCGCCTCCATGAGCGCCTCGGCGGCCAGACCATGAACCTCGTCGCACCGGGGGACAACCTCCCCGCCGGGCAGGCCCTCGCCGACGCCGGCGAGCGCTACACCGCCGCCGGTTCGCAGCTCGAGTCGGCGGCGTCGATCCACCAGTACCGGCTCGCCGCCGAGACCGCGATCGAAGGCCTCCACTATGTGCGGGCGGCCCGGACCGCCATGGGCATCGACCCCGGTCCGGAGATCCCCGCCCTGCGAGGACAGGAGCGCGTCGGCGTCCTCACCGAGCGCGTCAGCGCCGAGGTCGAGGGCCGCCGCTACAGCGGTTCCCCCGATCCCGACGACGAGAACCGCCACTACTACCCGGGCGGCAGAGTGGACGGACGGCCCGTGCCCGCGGGCTGGTACAACACGCCTTGGTGGAAGCCCGCGCTCGCGGGCGCGGCGGGCGCGTTCGTGGGCCTGATGGTCTTCGACGCCATGCTCGCCCCCGCCTACGCGATGGGCGCGGTCGAGGGAGGCGACGTCGGCGGCGGCGACGCGGGCGCGGACGCGGGCGGCGACACCGGTGACGGCGGCGGCGACTACGGCGATGTCGGAGGCGGGGACTTCGGCGGAGGCGACTTCGGCGGCTTCGAGTAACCCCAGAGGGACCACGAGTCCCGAAGAGACCACAAAGGCCCCTGCCGCATCGCGGCGGGGGCTTTTCCCTGTACCCGAAACGGGAGGGATGCAACCGCGACGGTCCTTCGCGGCGTACCGCTTTCGGGGGCCGCAAAGCGGAGCTACCCCTTCGAACACGTCCATAGTCACCAAATTCCTTCCTCTCGGAGACACCCCCGGTCTCGCGGACGGCACCGCGGGACCACCCCCAACAAGGAGAGTTCGTGACAGTTGCACAGCGGCGACACCGCCGCATCCTGGCAGCCGCATTCGCCGGCGCCCTGGTACCCGCGGCGGCCGCCGGCGGCGCCGCCGCCCAGACACCCGACACCGAGATCCAGACCCTCATCGACCAGAAGGTCGCCCCCGAGCTGATCGAGGAGATCGACGACAAGGGCGACGCGGAGCTGTGGCTCCTGTTCGCCGGTTCCCCCGACTACAGCGCGGCGCTCGACGCCGACACGAAGGAGGCGAAGGGCGCCGCCGCGGTCGAGGCCGCCCAGGAGTACGCCGAGACCTCGCAGGACGACGTCACCGCCGCCCTCGACGAGGCCGGCGTCGACTACGAGTCCTATTGGGGCGCTTCGACGGTGAAGGTCCAGGGCGACGACGAGCTGCTCGCCGAACTGGTCGCCTTCGACGAGGTCGAGGCGGTCGTGGCGGCCCCCGACTACGGGATGATCGAGCCGATCGCCCCTGACGGCAAGGCCGAGAACGACTTCCAGACCTGGGACGCCGTCCGGCAGGCGGCCGTGGAATGGGGCGTCGAGGACATCGGCGCGCCCGACGTGTGGGAGCAGGGCTTCACCGGTGAGGGCATCGTGGTCGCCAGCATCGACACCGGCGTCCAGTACGACCACCCCGCGCTCGTGGAGCAGTACCGCGGCGACAACGGCGACGGGACCTTCACGCACGACTACAACTTCTACGACATCCAGGACGTCTGCCCCGGCGACGCGCCCTGCGACGAGGACGGCCACGGCACCCACACCACGGGCACCATGGTCGGCTCGGAGGGCATCGGCGTCGCCCCCGGCGCGGAGTGGATCGCCGTCAACGCGTGCTGCCCCGACATCGAGACGCTGATCCTGGCGGGCCAGTGGATCGCCGCGCCGACCGACTCGGAGGGCAGGAACCCGGACCCGATCAAGGCCCCGCACGTGGTCAACAACTCGTGGGGCACGACGATTCCGGGCTACGACCCGATCTACGCCGAGGTCATCGACCTGTGGCACGCCTCGGGCATCGTCCCGGTGTTCGCCGCCGGCAACAACGGGCCCGCGTGCCTGACCATGAGCTCCCCGGGCGTGTACGAGAACGTCATCGCCGTGGGCGCGTACGACGAGGCCCACGCGATCGCCGAGTTCTCCTCGCGCGGGCACGGCCTCAACGGCACGTTGAAGCCCGACCTCTCCGCCCCCGGCGTGGACGTCCGCTCGGCCCTCCCGGGCGACGACTACGGCCTCGGCGACGGCACTTCCATGGCCGCACCGCACGTGGTCGGCGCGATCGCGCTGCTCATGTCGGCATCGCCCGCATTGGAGGGCGATTACGAAGCGGTCTACGAGACGCTGACCGGCACGGCCGTCGACACGGCCGACGACCAGTGCACCGGCGACAAGGAGGCCAACAACGTCTACGGGCACGGCCGCGTCGACGTCGAGGACGCCGTCGACGAGGCGCCGGACGGGAAGTTCGGCTCGCTCTCGGGCGAGGTGACCGACCAGGACGGCGAACCGGTCGCGGGCGCCCGGCTCGTGTTCGAGGGCGCGGTGGTCCGCGAGGCCACCACGGGCGCCGACGGCACGTACGACTTCACCCGCATCCCCGCCGGCCGCTACCACGTGACCGTCTCGAAGTTCCTCTACGACACGGTGACCGGCTCCGTGCGCGTCAAGCGCGACGGCGAGGCGGTCTTCGACGCCGCGCTCACCAAGCAGGAGACCCAGGTCGTCGAAGGCGTCGTCCTCGACGGCGGCGGCCACGGCTGGCCGCTCGAGGCGACCGTCTCGACGGCGGGCGGCGAGGCCGCCGGGGCCACCGACCCGTTCACCGGCGAGTTCAGCCTGGAGATCCCCGCCGACGGCGACTGGCCGCTGACGGTGGAGGTCGCCTACCCCGGTTACGAGACGATCGAGGTCGACCCGGCGGACGCGGCCCTGATCGAGGTCCCGCTCAGCCCCGGCTGCCTCGCCCTCGGTTACGGCTCCGACGTGCTCGACGAGCGCTTCGAGTCGCTGACGCTCCCCGAAGGCTGGGAGGTCGTCGACCGCGGCGAGACGACCGGCTGGGTCTTCGACGACCCGTTCGGCTACGGCAACATGACCCCCGGTTCGGGCGGCTTCGCCGAGGCCAACTCGGACTCGGCCGACCCCGAACTCCACGTCGACACCGATCTGATCAGCCCGGTGTTCGACCTGAGCGCGTCCGAGGACCCGACCCTGTCGTTCGCGAGCTTCTTCGTGGACGGCGGGATCGGCGCCGAGGCCGAGGTGCTGGTCTCCGCCGACGGCGGAGCCACCTGGGACCAGGTCTGGCACACCGATGCGGACCTGGAGGCCACGGTCGAGACGGTCGACCTCTCGGCCTGGGCCGCCGAGACCGACCTCCAGGTGAAGTTCCACTTCGACGACCACGACACGTGGGCCTACTGGTGGATGGTCGACAACGTCCGGATCGGCTGCGGCGAGATCGAGGGCGGTCTCGTCCGCGGCACCGTCACGGACGCCGCCACCGGCGACCCGATCGAGGGCGCGGTCGTCACCGACCCGGCCACCGGCGAAGCCGCCACCACCGACGCGGACGGCGGCTACGTGCTGTTCACCGACGCGGGAGCGGCCACGCTGGAGGCGTCCTCGGACGGCCGGGGCACCGACACCGCCGACGTCGAAGTCGAGGCCGACGCCGTGGTCGGCGCCGACTTCGCACTCGAGGCGGCCTGACCGATCAACCGAAGCAGGGCTCCCGCCGATCCACGGCGGGAGCCCTGCTCGCTCCGGGAACGGGCGTGCGGCGCCCCGGCGACGCTCGCGGGGGTCCTGCGGACCGCCGCACCGGATCGCGCCTGGGACTTGCCTTGGAGTGCACTCCAGCTCCTAGCCTGAGACGATGAGCGCACAGCAGCACCCGATCGACTCGGGATTCCACGCCCGCACGACCGCGGCCGAAGTCCTCGCCGGCCTCGACCTCACCGGCAAGACCGCCCTCGTCACCGGCGGCTACTCCGGGATCGGCCTGGAGACCACCCGCGCGCTCGCCGCGGCGGGAGCCCGGGTCCTCGTCCCGGCCCGGCGCCCCGAGGCCGCCGCGAAGGCCCTCGACGACGTCCCGGACGCCGAAGTGGACGAACTCGACCTCGCCGACCTCGACAGCGTCCGCGCGTTCGCCGACCGCCGCCTCGCGGACGGGCGCGCCGTCGACATGCTCATCTGCGGTGCGGGCGTCATGGCCTGCCCGGAGACACGGACGGGCCCGGGCTGGGAACTCCAGTTCGCGACCAACCACCTGGGGCACTTCGCGCTGGTGAACCGTCTCATGCCGCTGCTCGGCGACGCCCGGGTCGTCTCGGTCTCCTCGGGCGGGCACGGCAACTCGCCGATCCGCTGGGACGACCCCCACTTCGAGCAGGGCTACGACCGCTGGAAGGCCTACGGGCAGTCCAAGACCGCGAAC
Organism: Glycomyces sp. TRM65418; assembly: GCF_019710475.1. GTDB lineage: Bacteria > Actinomycetota > Actinomycetes > Mycobacteriales > Micromonosporaceae > Glycomyces. The sequence goes on from NZ_JAJFAX010000002.1 coordinate 578,306, forward strand.
GTGCTCTTCGCGGTCGAACTCGACCGCCTCGCCGCGGCCTCCGGCATCCGGGCGTTCGCCCTCCACCCGGGGGCGATCCTGACCCCGCTGCAACGGCACATCCCCCTCGCCGAGCAGCGCGAGATGGGCTGGATCGACGAGGACGGCAACCCGCCGGAGCGCTTCAAGACCACCGAGCAGGGCGCGGCCACCCAGACCTGGGCGGCCACCTCCCCGCAGCTCGACGGCCTGGGCGGGCTCTACCTCGAGGACTGCGAGGTCGCCGAGGTGACCGAGGAGGGCCGCGGCGTCAGGCCCTACGCCGTCGACCCCGACGAGGCGACGCGCCTGTGGGCGTTCTCGGCCGAACTCACCGGCGTGAACGCCTTCGCCTGAGACGCCTCAGCGTCCGAGGACCGGGCGGCGCACCGAACGGCCCGCGAGGGCCTCGGTGCGACACCCGTCGTCGATCGCCAAGGCGCCGTTGACCATCACGTACGGGACGCCCGCGGCCTGCTGCCGCGGCCGCTCGAAGGTCGCCTTCGCGTCCACTGTGGCGGGATCGAACAGCACCAGGTCGGCCGCACAGCCCTCCTGCACCAGGCCGCGATCGTGCAGGCCGAGGACCGCCGCGGGGCGGCCGCTCAGGTGGGCCACGCATTCCTCCACTGAGAGCAGGCCGAGTTCGCGGGTGTAGTGGCCCAGGTAGCGGGCGAACGAACCCCACGCCCTCGGATGGATCTTCTCCCCGGCGAGCACGCCGTCGGAGGATCCGGTGTGGACGCCGTGCTGCATGATCGCCCGCACGTTCTCCTCGTTGCCCACGTGCATCAGGCAGGCGGTGTCGAAGTCGTCCCGGGCGATCAGGTCCAGGAAGAACTCCGAGGGGCGCTGCGCGCCGGCGGCCGCCGCGACCCTTTCGCCGACCAGGCCGCGCAGCTCGGGCTTCGCCACCCCCGCGATCTCGATGCGGGACCAGTCCACCGGCACGCCGTTCGCGCCGTCGGTGCCCACGACGTCGAGTTCGTGCACGATCCTCGCCCGGGTCTCGGCATCGCCGAGCCGTTCGCGAAGGGCCGCATAGCCTCCGGCGAGCGACCAGCTCGGCAGCAGCGCCGCCAGCATCGTCATGCCCGGCAGGTACGGGTAGGTGTCCAGGCTGATCGGGACGCCCTCGTCGAGGCCTTCGTCGACCAGCTTCAGCAGCTCGGCGGCGCGGCCCTGGTTGACCTCGTAGTTCAACGTCGCGTGCGCCAGGTGCAGGGCGCAGCCGGCCTCGCGGCAGATCTGGATCATCTCCGCGTAGCCCTCCATGGCCCCCGCGCCGTAACTGCGCTGGTGCGGACTGAAGTAACCGCCGAACTGAGCGACCACTGTGCACAGTTCGACCAGCTCGGCGGTGTCGGCGTACATGCCCGGCGTGTAGGACAGGCCCGCCGAGAGCCCGAAGGCGCCTTCCTCCATGCCCCGGGCGACCGCCGCCTTCATGGCGTCGAGTTCCGCCCCCGTCGGCCGCCGGTGCTCCCATCCCATCGCCGCCATGCGCACGGTGCCGTGGGGGACCAGGTAGGCCGCGTTCGTCGGGATGCCCCGGTCGAGCCGGTCGAGGTATTCGCCGACGCTCCGCCAGTCGTAGTCGACGTCGAGCTTGCCGTTCCACGCCGCGATCGCCTCCCACATCTGCGGGGCGGTCGTCTCGTCGACGGGCGCGTACGAGAGGCCGTCCTGGCCGAGCACTTCGAGCGTGCAGCCCTGGCCGAGCTTCGCGAGGTGCTCGCGGTCGGCGAGCACCGCGAGTTCGGAGTGGGCGTGCATGTCGATGAACCCGGGGGAGAGGACCAGGCCTCCGGCGTCGATGACGCGCGCCCCGTCGAGCCGGTCGGACCCGACCGCCGCGATGCGGCCGTCCTTGACGCCGACCTCGGCCCGGAACCGCGGCGAACCGGTCCCGTCGGCGATCTCGGCACCCCGGATCACGATGTCCATAGCAGCCAACGACGACCCCTCTCACCTGGCACGGAGCGCTAGTCTACGCAGGCCAGGGCGTCGACCTCCACCAGCATCTCGGCCCTCGGGAGGGTGCAGATCACCGTCGTGCGGCACGGGAACGGCACGCCCTCGGGGATCCTCTCCGCGAGGAACGCCTCGTAGACCTCGTTCATCGCCGCGAAGTCCCCGCGATCGGCGAGGTAGACCCGCAGCGTCATCACGTCGCCGAGCGTCGCGCCGCCCGCTTCGAGGATCGCCGCCACGTTCTCCAGGGTCCGGCGGGTCTGGGCCCGCACGTCGCCCGGGTGCAGGTACTCGCCCGTGGCGGGGTCGACCGGGCCCTGACCGGAGACGGTGAGCATCGGGCCCTTGCGGACGCCCTGCGGGAAGGCATGGGCGGGGGCCGGAGCGGCGTCGGTGCGGATCGCGAGTTTCTCAGTCATATAGTGAAGATACCTTCCTATTGATGGCGGTGACCCATGGACGAGACCCGGCTGCAGGCCCTCCACGACGAGGTCCTCGACTGGCGCCACAAGGCGATCCCCCATGCGGCCCATGGCGTCACCGTGGCCGAATGGCTGGCCGCCGGGCCGGTGGCCGACGACCTCGCGACCCCCGCGGTCCTCCTCGGGGACCGGGCGCTCACCCGCAACCTCCGCGCCATGGCCGACTGGTGCGCCGAACGAGGCGTCCTCCTCTCGCCCCACGGCAAGGCCACCATGGCCCCGCAGCTCTGGAAGCGGCAGCTCGACGCGGGGGCCGTCGGCATCACGGTCGCGAACGCCTTCCAGGCCGGGGTCGCCCGCCGTTTCGGCGTGCCCCGGATCATGATCGCGAACCAGGTCACCGATCCGGCGGCGGTCGCCGTCCTCGGGGCCTGGGCCGCCGAAGGCACGCGGATCGCCGTCTTCGCCGATTCGGCGGCCGCTGCGGACCTGCTCGCGGCGGCTCCCGGCCCCCTGGAGGTCGCGGTCGAACTCGGCGCGCCGGGAGGCCGGGCCGGAGCGCGCTCCGTCGCCGCGGCCCTCGACGTCGCCGAGCAGGTCCGCGCCGCACCGAACCTGGCGCTCACCGGCGTCGCCGGATACGAGGGAGCGGTCACGGCCGGGACCGACGCGGCAGCGCTCGCGGCGGTGGACGACTACCTCCGCGACCTGGTGCGGCTCTTCACCGCCGTGGAGTTCGAGACCGACCGGCCCTGCGTCACCGCGGGCGGCAGCGCCTACTTCGACCGGGTCGCGGCGGTCCTGGGGCCGCTGGCGGGCGAGGCGGAGGTGGTCCTGCGTTCGGGTTCGTACCTCGTCCACGACCACGGCTGCTACGCCCGCTGGACCCCGGCCGCGCGCGGCGGCGACGGGCCCGAGCTCGTCCCGGCCCTCGAAGCCCGGGCCCGGGTGCTCTCGCGTCCCGAGCCGGGTCTGGCGATCCTCGACGCGGGCCGCCGCGACCTCCCGTTCGACCAGGACCTGCCGGTCCCGCTGGAGCTCGAAGGCGCCCAGTGCCCGCAGATCAGCGACCAGCACCTGTTCCTCACCGGCGCGCCCGAGCACGCGAGCGTGGGGGCGGTCGTCCGACTCGGCCTGTCGCACCCGTGCACCAGCTTCGACAAGTGGCGGCTCATCCCGGTGGCCGACGAGGAGACCGGTCGGATCGTCGACGCGATCCGCACGTTCTTCTAGCCCCGCACGGCCGCGCAGCCCGAGGCGCCGACGGGTCGCCGCGCCGCCGCTATGGGCGCAGCCGCCCGCGCAGCGCCTCCACGACCGGCCGGTTGCCGGGGAGCCACGGCACCGAGTCGAGTTCCCCGACGGCGAGCCAGCGCAGCTCGGCGTGCTCCTTCGCGACGGGCTCGCCGCCCTGGAGCTGGGCGAAGTAGACCCGCAGGAGGAACCGGCCGCCGCCGGTGACGAGGTCGCCCCCGACGCGTTCGCCGACCGTGATCGCGACGCCGAGTTCTTCGCGGCATTCGCGGATCAGCGCCTCGGTCTCGGTTTCATCGGGCTCGACCTTGCCGCCGGGGAACTCCCAGAGCCCGGCGAGTTCCGGCGGGTAGGCGCGGGCGGCGGCCAGAACGCGCGCTCCGGAGCGGATCGCGGCGCCGACGACCACGAGCGGCGCCGCGTCAGGATCCGTGCCGTGCGCTTCGAGGGCGACGCCCTCGCCGGCAGGGGCTTCCACGCCGTGCTCGGCTTCGGCGGGCTCTTCGGACATGACGGGAGTCTATCGGCGGGGCCGGTGCGGCCTCTGGAGCGGCTGAGTCCAAAAAGGCTTGTTGCCGCATCGAGGGCGTTTCGTTATCTTCGGTGCGAAAACGTCACGAACCGTAGCCACTGCTGAGCGCGGAGTTGCTCATCCGTTCGGACGATATCCCATGGACCGGGAGGACAGGAATCGTGCCCGGCAGCACAAAACCAGACAAGAACCATGCCTATAAGTCTGAAATGCCGGACTAATACCGTTTGCCGGTCTGGACAGAATGTGGGAGACGCGGAAGACTCGATTCAGAATCGATAAAGATCCGGCGACAATTCAGACACGAACGCCCCCGTGTTCGTCGGAGCCGAATCAGAACTACCTTACTGATCGGTCGCCGCCCTGCCTTGGCAGGGCACCGCATCGCCGGTCGCGGCCAGGACGAAATGGCGACGGTGCCATATGGGGAGAACGGAGCAAGACGACAACGTGCTGCTGGACGCCTTGAGGGAGCTCAACGGTTGGGTTGCGGACGACGGCCGCCTCTCGCGGTCGCTGCCGCTCGATGATTCCCAGCACGCGGAGCTCGCCGAACAGATCAAGATCTTCGCGGACACGCTCGGCGTCACGCCGGACGTCTCCCGCACCGATGAGGCGACGAACATCGTCCTCGCCCGAGAAGGCGGGTTCAGTCTCACCGACGTGACCTTCGCGGGCCGCGTCGAGACCGCCTACATCACCATCGCCGGCGAGCTGGCCGCCCGGGAGAACCCGCATCTCTCCAAGGGCCGCTTCCGCTGGCTCAGGCGCGGCGAGTAACCCGAACGAGCAAGGCGGATCGCAGGGGCCCCACCGCCCCGCGGTCCGCCGTCGCCGCGCCCGACGGACGCGGACGAGGCCCGCACGGTGATGCCGTGCGGGCCTCGTCCTCGGTCGGGCGCCGATCTCGCCGCGCTCCGGCGCGGGTGCGTGCCGAGCGCTCAGACGTTGAAGCGGAACTCGACCACGTCGCCGTCGGACATGATGTAGTCCTTGCCCTCCATGCGGACCTTCCCGGCGGCCTTGGCCGCCTGCATGGTCCCGGCCTCCATGAGGTCGTCGAAGGAGACGATCTCGGCCTTGATGAAGCCGCGCTGGAAGTCCGTGTGGATCTCCCCGGCCGCCTCGGGCGCGGTCGCGCCCTTCTTGATCGTCCAGGCCCGCGACTCCTTCGGCCCGGCCGTCAGGTACGTCTGGAGTCCGAGGGTCTCGAAGCCGACGCTCGCGAGGCGGTCGAGGCCCGGCTCGCTCTGACCCGTGGACTCCAGCAGCTCGCGCGCCTCCTCCTCGTCCAGGTCGATGAGCTCCGACTCGAACTTCGCGTCCAGGATGACCGCCTGCGCCGGGGCCACCATCGCGCGCAGCTTCGCGGCCAGCTCCTCGTCCGCGACCTGCTCCTCGTCCACGTTGAACACGTAGATGAACGGCTTGGCCGTGAGCAGGTGCAGGTCGTACAGCAGCTCGGTGTCGAGGCCGGCCGCGAAGACCGTCTGGCCGCCGTCGAGGACCTCGCGCGCGGTCTGGACCGCCTCGAGCTTGGCCCGGGCGTCCTTGTTCATGCGCGCCTCGCGCTCCAGGCGCTTCAGGGCGTTCTCGACGGTCTGGAGGTCGGCGAGGATCAGCTCGGTGTTGATCGTCTCGATGTCGTCGATCGGCGAGACCTTGCCGTCGACGTGGGTGACGTTCCCGTCCTCGAAGACCCGCACGACCTGCGCGATCGCGGAGGTCTCGCGGATGTTCGAGAGGAACTGGTTGCCCTTGCCCGCGCCCTCGGAGGCCCCCTTGACCAGGCCCGCGATGTCGACGAAGGTCACCGTCGCCGGGATGATCTTCTCGGAGTCGTAGACCTCCGCCAGCTTCGGGAGCCGTGGGTCGGGGACGGCGACCACGCCGACGTTCGGCTCGATGGTCGCGAACGGGTAGTTCGCCGCCAGGATGTCCGAGCGGGTCAGCGCGTTGAACAGCGTGCTCTTGCCGACGTTGGGCAGGCCGACGATACCGATGCTGAGTTTCACGAGAACCAAGTCTAGGCGGGGTCGCGCCGCGGTGAAGCGGCGCGACCTGGTGATGTGCGTCAGGCGGCCAGGAGGCCGATCCCGAGGGTCAGCACGCCGACCGCGAGGCTCGCCGCGCCCGCGAAGAGGATCACGACGGCCTTGTTGGGCTCGGTGCGGCCCCGGCCCGCCATGGCGGCGAAGAACCCGCCGGACATGAGGATCGCGGCCAGCGGGATCGCGGCGCGGGCGACCCAGCCCCAGAAGCCGTCGAGGCCCGTCGCGTCGGCGAGGACGAGGCCGACGAGGCCGAGGATCACGAGCACCCCGGCGTGGGCGTGCCCGGCCCGGGAGAAGGCCTTCTGGAACTCGGTGAGCGGCACCTTGCCGCCGGCGACCTTGACGAGGAAGAGGCCGCCGAACTCGATGGTGACGACGGTGAGCAGGACGATCCCGGCGAGGATCCGGGACGCGTCGCTCAGAGCGAAAGTGGACTCGAACATCAGGGGCATCCAATCGTGTGCGTTGCTGAGGTCCAAGGTACGCAGGCGTCTTGACAGTGTCAAGTTGTTCATCGCAGGAGGCCCCGTGTCGTTTGACACTGTCAAGATTTGCGCTACAGTGAGCCCGTGACCGATCGCTACCACCACGGCGACCTCCGCCGGGCCCTCATCGACGCGGCCGTCGAGTCCATCGGCGAGTCGGGGCCGAGCGCCTTGAGTCTGCGCGCCGTCGCCAAGCGGGCCGGCGTCTCGCACGCCGCCCCGGCCCACCACTTCGGCGACAAGGCCGGGCTGCTGACCGCCGTGGCGGCCGAAGGCTACGACCGGTTCGCGGACGCGCTCGACCGCGCGTGGGAGGCCACGGGCGACTTCATCGAGGTGGGCATCGCCTACGTGCGCTTCGCCATCGACAACCGGGCGTATTTCGAGACGATGTTCCGGCCCGAACTGCTCCATGAGGACGACCCCGACCTCGCCCGCGCCGAGGCCCGCTCGCGGGCCGCGCTCGTGCGCGGCGCGGGGGAGCCGACCCCGGGCCCGGACGGGGAGCCGCCCGCGTTCAATCCGGCCGCGCTGGGCGCGTGGTCGCTGGTCCACGGATTCGCGGGCCTGCTCATGGCCGGGAACTTCCCGCCCGCGGTGGCCGCCGACCCCGAAGGCGCGCTGCGGGAGATCGCGAAGCACCTCCGCTTCGGCGGGGCGCGGTTCCCCACGATCGGGTGACACCTCGGCGCGGACCCGTCGTTCCTGTCGGACCCGGGCGGCATGGTGGGCGCTGCGGTCCCCGGGTGGACGGGACTAGGGAGGGCGGTCGTTCAGGCCGATGATCCGCGGCGCGCGATTAAGTTGTGCACAACTTAATTGTGCGCTACGGTCGAGGCATGGACACGACACCGCGGCTTCGGGAGCAGGCCTGCTTCGCGCTGTACACCGCCTCGCGGGCGGTCATCGGCCTCTACCGGCCGATGCTCGACCGGCTCGGGCTGACCTACCCGCAGTTCCTGGTCCTCATGGCGCTGTGGGAGACCGACGGCCTCACGGTCACCGCCCTCGGCGACGCCCTCCAGCTGGACTCCGGCACCGTCTCACCGCTGCTCAAGCGCCTGGAAGCCGCCGGGTTCGTCGAGCGCCGCCGCGAGTCCGGCGACGAGCGCCGCGTCACGGTGCACCTCACCGAGGCCGGAGCCGCGCTCGAAAGCCGCGGCTGCGAGATCACCCGGGTGGTCGGCGGCGCCGCCGGAATGTCCCCTGAGGAACTGACTGCCCTGCGCGACCGGCTCAACGCATTCACCGAGTCGGTCCGGAGCACCCGCGCCGCCGAGTAGCGGCCGCATCGCGAACCACCGCAGAGAACAAGGAGACACCATGAAGGCGCTCTACACCGCACACGCCGTCTCTACCGGCGACGGCCGCAACGGCCACGTCTCAGGCGGCGACGGCCTCCTCGACTTCGACGTCCGGATGCCGCCCGAACTCGGCGGCCCCGGCGGCGCCCTCAACCCGGAGCTGCTGTTCGCCGCCGGATACGCGGCCTGCTTCCACAGCGCGCTCCAGAGCATCGCCCGCGCGGAGAAGGTCGACCTCGGCGCGTCCGAGGTCGAGGCCAGCGTCGGCCTCGGCAAGGAGGGCGAGGGCTTCGGCCTGAGCGCGATCCTCGAGGTCTCGATCCCCGGCGCGCCCCGCGAGGTCGCGGAGAGCCTGGTGGCCAAGGCCCACGAGCACTGCCCGTATTCGCGGGCGACCCGCGGCAACATCGAGGTCGAGATCGACCTCGTGCAGGCCGCCGGCGAGTAACGCCCCGCTGAACTCCGGAAGGGCGGGCCGTCGCAGTGCGACGGCCCGCCCTTCGAGCGCGAACGTGAACCTGGGCGATCCTGGCCTCAGCCCGCACAACGGACATCAGGAGCCGCCACCGAACCAATGGCGACCTGCGGGTCCGACACACGCTGTTCGCGCGGGTCTGCCGCGCACGGTGCGAACGCGTCGGGGCGGAGCGGATCGGTTCCCCGCCCCGACGCGTCCGCACGGCCCTGCGCGCCTACTCGGACTTCGGCGCCTTGTCCTTGCGGAAGATCTTGCGGCCCAGCCATACCAGCGGGTCGTAGCGCTCCCCGGCCACGCGTTCCTTCATCGGGATGATCGCGTTGTCGGTGATCTTGATGTTCTCCGGGCACACGTCCGAGCAGCACTTCGTGATGTTGCAGTACCCCAGTCCCTGATCGTCCTGCGCCCACTCGCGGCGGTCGCTCCGAGCGTCCAGCGGGTGCATGTCCAGCTCCGCGGCCCGGATGAACAACCGCGGCCCGGCGAACTCGGGCTTGTTCTCGTCGTGGTCGCGCACCACGTGGCAGGTGTTCTGGCACAGGAAGCACTCGATGCACTTCCTGAACTCCTGGCTGCGCTCCACGTCGACCTGCTGCATCCGGTACTCGCCGGGCCGCAGGTCCTTCGGCGGTGCGAACGCGGGCATCCGCCGAGACTTCTCGTAGTTGAACGAGACGTCGGTGACCAGGTCGCGCACCACGGGGAACGTCCGCAGCGGCGTGATCGTGACCGGCTCGTCCTCCTCGAAGACGTTCATCCGGGTCATGCACATCAACCGCGGCCTCCCGTTCACCTCGGCCGAGCACGAGCCGCACTTGCCCGCCTTGCAGTTCCACCGCACGGCGAGGTCCGGGGCCTGCTCGGCCTGAATGCGGTGCACCACGTCCAAGACCACCTCGCCCTCGTTGACCTCGACGTCGAACTCCGCGAAGTCGCCGCCCTCGGCGTCGCCGCGCCATACCCGGAAGGTCCTCGCGCTCATCAGGCCTCCTCCGCTTCCGTCGAGTCGGTGTCGGCCGGACCGGTGCCGGCCGACGGGGTCCCGGCCGGGGAGTCCCGCCGGTACTCCTCGGGGGTCATGTACTTCGACAGCTCGGTCGGGTCGAACAGGTCCAGCAGCTCCGGCGGCATCTGCGGGACGGGCTGCCGCGTCAGGCGGACCTCGCCGGCGCCCTCCTCCAGGGAGACCACCAGGTTCGTCTTGCGCCACTCGGGGTTCATGCCCGGGGCGTCCTCGCGGGTGTGGCCGCCGCGGGACTCGTCGCGCTCCAGCGCGGCCATCGCGGTCGTGACCGAGCAGAGGTACATGTTCCGCAGGTCCAGCGCCAGGTGCCAGCCGGGGTTGTAGGCCCGCCCGCCCACCGCCGTGACGTTCTCGATGCGCGGCCGCAGCGCCGCCAGCTCGGTCAGCGCCTCCTCCAGTTCGTCCGCCTTGCGGATGATCCCCACGAGCCGGCCGTTGACCGCCTGGAGCGCGTTCTGCAGCTCGTACGGATTCTCGCCGTCGTTCCCGAAAGGCCGCAACGCGTTCTGGATCGCGGTTTCGATCTCCTCGTCGGCGAGCTTCGGCGGCTCCGCCGCCGCGGCGTGGGCGGCGGCGTACTCGCCCGCGCGCTTGCCGAAGACCAGCAGGTCCGACAGGGAGTTCCCGCCCAGCCGGTTGGAGCCGTGCATCCCGCCCGAGACCTCTCCGGCCGCGTACAGGCCCGGCACCGCCGAAGCGGCCGTGTCGGCCTCGACCTCGATCCCGCCCATGATGTAGTGGCAGGTCGGGCCCACCTCCATCGGCGCCGCCGTGATGTCCACATCGGCCAGTTCCTTGAACTGGTGGTGCATGGACGGCAGCCGGCTCTTGATGTAGTCGGCGCTGCGCCGGGACGCGATGTCGAGGTACACGCCGCCGTGTTCGGTCCCCCTGCCCGCCTTGACCTCCGAGTTGATCGCGCGCGCGACCTCGTCGCGCGGCAGCAGCTCCGGCGGCCGGCGGTTGGCGTCGGGGTCGGTGTACCAGCGGTCGGCCTCCTCGGGATTGTCGGCGTACTGCGCCTTGAACACCTCGGGGATGTAGTCGAACATGAACCGCTCGCCGTTCGCGTTCTTCAGCACGCCGCCGTCGCCGCGCACCGACTCGGTGACGAGGATGCCGCGCACCGAAGGCGGCCAGACCATCCCGGTGGGGTGGAACTGGATGAACTCCATGTTGATCAGGCGCGCTCCGGCGCGGAGCGCGAGCGCGTGGCCGTCGCCGGTGTACTCCCACGAGTTCGACGTGACCTTGAAGGACCGCCCGATGCCGCCGGTGGCGAGCACGATCGCGGGCGCGGCGATCGCCATGAAGCGACCGGTGCTGCGCCGGTAGCCGAAGGCGCCCTTGACGGCCCCGCCGTCGGTGAACAGCTCGGTGATCGTCGTCTCGTCGATCACCTGCAGCTTCGACTCGGGTTCGCCCGCGGCCTCGTCGTCCTGCTGGAGCGAGACGAGCTTCTGCTGGAGGGTGCGGATGAGTTCGAGCCCGGTGCGGTCGCCGACGTGGGCGAGGCGCGGGTACTCGTGGCCGCCGAAGTTGCGCTGGCTGATCCGGCCGTCCGCGGTCCGGTCGAACAGCGCCCCGTAGGTCTCCAGCTCCCAGATCCGTGCGGGCGCCTCCTGGGCGTGGAGCTCGGCCATCCGGTAGTTGTTGAGGAACTTCCCGCCGCGCATGGTGTCGCGGAAGTGGACCTGCCAGTTGTCGTTCGCGTTGGCGTTGCCCATGGCGGCGGCCGCGCCGCCTTCGGCCATGACGGTGTGCGCCTTGCCGAACAGGGATTTGGAGATGACGATGACGCTCTTGCCGGCCAGGCGCGCCTCGACGGCGGCGCGGAGCCCGGCCCCGCCCGCGCCGATGACGAGGACGTCGCAGGCGAGGTGCTCCACGTCGTTGATCGTGTTGTCGCTCATGCTGCCTGCCTTAGTTGATGAATCGGGGGTCGTCGAACCAGCCCGCCGCGACGGCCATGACGTAGGCGTCGGCGAGCGCCAGTGATGCCAGGGTGATCCAGGCCCACATCATGTGGCGGGCGTTGAGCGCGCTGGAGAGCGTCCACAGCCGGTAGCGGAAGGGGTGCTTGGAGAAGTGCTTGAGGCGCCCGCCCATGACGTGGCGGCACGAGTGGCAGCCGAGCGTGTAGCACCACAGCAGGACCACGTTGGCCACGAGGACCACGTTCCCCAGCCCGAACCCGAAGCCCTCGGGGGAGTGGAAGGCCAGGATCGCGTCGTAGGTGTTGACGAGCGCGATGAGGGCGGCGATGTAGAAGAAGTACCGGTGGAGGTTCTGGCCGATGAGCGGGAACCGCGTCTCGCCGGTGTAGCGCGCGTGCCCGTCGGGGACGGCGCAGGCGGGCGGCGAGAGCCAGAAGGACCGGTAGTAGGCCTTGCGGTAGTAGTAGCAGGTGAACCGGAACGCGAGGAGGAACGGCAGGCTCAGGGCCGCGTACGGGAGGAGCGGGTGGTCCGGCAGGAACCGTCCGAAGTGGGCGGATTCGGGGACGCAGCCCTCCGAGATGCACGGCGAGTAGAACGGCGTCAGGTAGTGGTAGTCGGCCACCCAGTAGTCGCCCTGGTAGAAGACTCTGAAGGTCGCGTACGCGACCCAGACGGTGATGCCGACGACCGTCAGGATCGGCCCGCGTCTCCAGGCGTCCGTCCGCAGGTGCCGCGCGCGGATGGCCGCGCGCGGTGGTGAGGAGACGTCGGTTCGGTCTGTCGCGGTCATCGAGCGCTCCCTTGGCGAAGCTTGCGAGCCGTGCGTCCGCCTGGCGCGGATTCACGGTCGGGCCGGGCCCGTCAGCGCAGAATAGCCCCATGGGCGCTTCCAAGAACCATGGGGTGCATCACAATTGCGAGCATTTTTCTTGGTGGGACAGTAGAGTGCCAAGTTTGCCTCGATGGGCCCATCGGGGCCGATGAGGCGCTTGAGGTCAAGGAGTACCCCGCGATCGCTACGCTTGCACCCATGAGCGCACGCGGTCTTCTCTTCGTCCACGCCCATCCCGACGACGAGACCGTCGGCACCGGTGCGACGGTCGCTCACTACGCCGCCCGCCCCGACGTCCGCGTCACCGTCGTCACCTGCACCCTCGGCGAGGAGGGCGAGGTCCGAGTCCCGCACCTCGCCGGGCTCGCCGCGAACGAGGCCGACCAGCTCGGCGGCTACCGCTACTGGGAGTACCGCCGGGCCACCGCCGCGCTCGGCGTCGAGGACACGCACTTCCTCGGCGGCGTCGCCCGCTACCGCGACTCCGGCATGATGGGCCTGCCCTCCAACGGGCACCCGCGCGCGTTCTGGGGCGCCGACGTCGACGAGGCCGCCGCCGACCTCGTCCACGTCATCCGCGACCGCGCGCCGGAGGTCCTCGTCACCTACGACCCCGACGGCTTCTACGGCCACCCCGACCACATCCAGGCCCACCGCGTCGCCATGCGCGCGGTCGATCTCGCGGCCGACCCGGCGTGGCGGTCCGACCTCGGCGCGGCCCACGAGATCCGCAAGGTCTACTGGACCACCATGCCCCGCGGCCTCATCGAGGCCCAGTTCGAGGCCTTCGCCGACGCCACCGACAACCCCTTCGCGAACGTCGCGTCGGTCGAGGACCTGCCCTTCGGCGTCCCGGACGCCGACGTGGACGCCTGCATCGTCGGCGACGCCGAGGCCACCGCGCGGAAGCGCGAGGCGATGGCCGCCTACGCGACCCAGATCGCCCCGGGCGACTGGCTCGACGTCCTCGGCGACAAGCTCGGCGACGAGGCGGTCGCCGCGGAGCACTACCGCCTCGTCAAAGGCGAGCGCGGCCCAGGAGACGGCGAACACGGTTGGGAGAGCGACCTGTTCGCCTGATCGAGGATTCCGCGAGGGCCTCTCGGGGTATTCGCTCCGGCACTATGGTCGAACCTTGGACATACCTGGGCCCCTTGGGGCTGGCACTGCTGCTCGGACTCGCCGTCGGCGCCGAGCGCGAATGGCAGGGCAAACCCGCCGGCATGCGCACGCACGGCCTCATCGCCATCGGCGCGTGCCTCTTCGTGCTCGCCGGACGCTTCGGCTTCGCCGAGTCCGACCCGAACACCCCCGGCGTGGACCCCGCCCGTATCGCCGCGCAGGTCGTGGCGGGCGTCGGCTTCCTCGGCGCGGGCGTCATCTTCTTCCACCGCAACCTCGTCTTCGGCATGACCACGGCCGCGTCGATCTGGTCGACCACGGCCATGGCCATCGCCTGCGGCGCGGGCCTGTACTGGGCGGCCGTCGCGGTCGCCGTCGCGCAGCTCGGCGTCGTGGCCGGACTCGCCCCGCTCGAGGACATCATCGCCCGGCACGCCAAGCACACCGGCCGCCTCCACCTGAAGTACACCTCCTCAGAGGCGCTCACCGCGGTCCTGTCGAAATGCACCGACCGCGGCTTCACCGTGGTGGAGATCGACACCGAGGACGGCGACGGCAACGGGCGGCACACCACGGACCTCGTGCTGGCCGGGCGCGGTTCGGTGAAGGAGCTGACCTCCGAGCTCAGCGCCATGAGCGGCATCGTCGGCGTCAAGTTCCAGGAGGACGGCGGCAACGGCGGCACCTGACCGTTCACTCCGGGTCCCGGGGCTCGACTCGGTTGCCTACCCTGGGACGCGGCCGTGTGCGGAGGATTCGCCTGCGAAAAGCGGGCGGCCTCGGGTGTCGGCGCCCCCGGCAGGATTCGAACCTGCGACCGTCGGATTAGAAGTCCGGTGCTCTATCCAGCTGAGCTACGGAGGCACGGCGGGGACGCACACGGCGCCGCGCCAGCGCTAGGATACCCGGCTCCGGGCCGGATCGCGGAACGGGGAGCCGAAGCGGGCACGGATACGGGGCGCCGTGAGAACACCCCAAACGATTCTCCACGACGCCCCGGAATTGCTGACCCACATCAATGAGTAGTCCCTGCGCGCGGGAGTGTCAAGCGGCGCGCCGGGGGTTGACGCCGATTCGTTACCTCGCCCTAAGTGGGCGGCAATGCCCGCTATGCCTCCTGACCGCTTGCGGCCCTTACGGTCACCGGGAGTGAAAACCGGCACGCCTCGACGTCGACGCGGCGCGGCGGCCGGTCAGGTCGCGGCGGCTTCGTCGGGACGTCACGAGTGGCGTCGGCGTGCCACACTTGCACCAGAGCCAACCCTGAGGAGCGGGCATGAGCGACGACCAGTCACCGGCCGAAGGCGGTCCGATCGAGATCCGGGAACCGGCTCGCGGGCCGGTCATCCTGCGCGGCATATCGACCCGCGCCTGGGAGCACCCCGCCGACCGCGGCGCCCTGGTGGCGCTGCGCGAACTGCGCGGGTTCGACATCCTCCTGCGCAAGATGTCCGGCATGGTCTCCGAACGGGCCCTGCGGCTGAGTCTCATGGGCTCCGCGATCCGCGTCGACCGCCACCAGTACGCGCGCGTCCACGACGCCTACCTCCAGGTCGCCGCGGTCCTCGACGCCACCGACCTGCCGGAGCTCTACATCACCCGCAACCCCGACCTCGGCGGCATGTGCATCGGCATCGACAAGCCGGTGATCGTCGTCAACTCCGGCTCGCTCGACGTGCTCGACGAGGCCGAGCTGAAGTTCCTGCTCGCCCACGAGCTCGGCCACGCCCTCTCCGGGCACGGCCTGTACCGGACCCTGCTCATGGTGCTCCTGCGACTGACCACTTCGGTCGCGTGGATCCCCGTGGGCGTGGTCGGCCTGCGGGTCATCACCGCCGCGCTCTACGAGTGGAGCCGCAAGTCCGAGCTCTCGGCCGACCGCGCCGGCGCGCTCGCCGTCCAGGACCCGGCCGCGGCCGTGCGCGTCATGGCCAAGATGGCCGGCGGCGGCGATCTGAGCGATGTGGACACCGCCGCGTTCCTGGAGCAGGCCAAGGAGTTCGAGACCGGCGGCGACCTGCGCGACAGCTTCCTCAAGCTGCTGCTGCTCGAACAGCGCAGCCACGACTTCGCGGTCGCGCGCGCCGCCGCGCTCAAGACCTGGATCGACGACGGCGAGTACCGCGAGTACCTCGCCGGCGCCTACCCGAAGCGCGAGGACGACAAGGACGCCTCGATCACCGCCGAGGCCAGGGCCGCCGCGAAGTCCTACAAGGACCTCTTCGAGACCTCCGGCGACCCGCTCGCCAAGCTCCTCCGCAAGTTCCGCGAAGGGCTCTGACGCCCGGACGCGACGACGGGCCCGGTCATGCGACCGGGCCCGCGCCGTTTCCCTAGCGCCGCAGCTTCTCCAGCAGGAGCGCTTCGGCCACGCACACCCGCTCGAACATCGCGATGTCAAGGGACTCGTTGGGGCCGTGCGGGTTCGAGTACTGGTCCTCGACGCCCGTCACCAGGATCGCGGCCTGGGGGAACAACTCCTGGAACGTCGCGATCATCGGGATCGAGCCGCCGACGCCGATCTCGACCGGCTCGGTGCCGTCCCAGGCCTCCGTGAACGCGGCCCGCGCCGCGTCGAACGCGGGGCCGGTCGCGTCGATCGCGCACGGGTCCCCCAGGCCGCCCTCGGGCGTCACGGTCACCTGCGCGCCCCACGGCGCGTTCGCCTCCAAGTGGGCCCGCACCGCCTTCAGGGCGTTCTCGGCCGAGTCGCCGGCCGCGAGCCGGAACGAGAGCTTCGCGCGCGTCCGCGGCTGCAGCGCGTTCGCCGACTCCACCGCGCCCGGCGCGTCGATCCCGAGCAGCGTGGCGGTCGGCTTCGACCACAGCCGCTCGGTGAGCCGCCCGGTGCCGATGAACTCGGTGCCCGGCAGCATCCCCGCCTCCTCGCGCAGCGCCGCCTCGTCGTAGTCGAGGTCGCCGCTGGGACCCGACACCAGGCCCGCGACGGCCACGTCGCCGTGCTCGTCGTGCAGGGTCGCGACCAGGCGCGCGAGCGCGGTCAGCGAGTCCGGGACCGGCCCGCCGAACATCCCCGAGTGCACCGCGCCTTCGAGGACCGCGACCTCCACGTACACGTTGACGACCCCGCGCAGCGTCGTCGTCAGCGCCGGGACCTCGGTCCGCCAGTTCTGCGAGTCGGCGATGACCACCACGTCGGCGGCCAGCAGGTCCCGGTGCTCGCGCAGCAGCCCTTCGAGCGTCGGGGAGCCGAACTCCTCCTCGCCTTCGATGAGGAGCTTCACCCCGACCGGCGGCTTCCCGCCGTACGCGCGCAGCGCGGCGACGTGCGCCATCACCCCGGCCTTGTCGTCGGCGACGCCGCGGCCGTACAGCCGCCCGTCCTTCTCGACCACGGTGAACGGGTCGGGCTGCTCCCACTTGGCGAGGTCCCCGACCGGCTGCACGTCCTGGTGGGCGTACAGCAGCACCGTCGGCTGCCCCTCGGGCGCGGGGAAGTGCGCGTACACGCTCGGCTGCCCGCCGCCGTGGCTGAGCTGCCGCGTCTCGGCGGCTCCGGCCTCCTCGAAGAGGCGCTGGACGGCGTTCGCGCCCTGACGGACCGGCTCGTGGTCGAGTCCGTCGAAGGCGATCGCCGGGATCGTGACGAGGGCCTCCAGATCGGCGCGCACGGCAGGCATGGCGGCGCGCACCGCATTCACTACATCGCTCATGGGGCGCAATCCTATGCCGGGTCTAGACTCGTCGACGTGATGCAGCGTTACCGGTTCGTCCTCACTCCGCGCTGGCTCGGGCTGACCCTCGCGGGCGTGGTGGTGATGGTCGTCTGCGCGCTGCTGTCCCAGTGGCAGTGGGGCCGCGCGGTCGAGCGCGCCGCCGCGAACGACGTCATCGCCGAGAACCGCGACCCCGTCCCGCTCGACGCGACCCTGCCCGCGGGCGAGGCCCTGCGGGACGAGGACCGCTGGACCCTCGTGGAGGCCGTCGGCGTCTACGACACCGAGCACGAGATCGTGCTGCGGGCCCAGACCAACAACGGGGTCAACGGCTTCGAGATCGTCACGCCCCTGGTCCTGGCGGACGGGACGGCGATCCTGGTCGATCGCGGCTTCATCGCCTCCGAGAGCACCGGGCACGTCCCCGACTACCCGGCCGCGCCCTCGGGCGAGGTCGGCGTCACCGGCCGCGTCTACGAGTACGAGGAGTCCGGCGGCGGCGTCACCGAGGTGGACGGCCACCTGGAGGCGCGGCGCTTGAGCGACGACCTGCTCGGCCCGCACCTCGACCACGAGCTGCGCTCGGCGTGGATCGCCGACGTCGAGCCCGCCGAAGGCCTCACCGCCCTGGAGACGCCCTCGTTCAAGGACTGGCAGAACTACTCGTACGCGGTCCAGTGGGCGCTGTTCGCCGCCATGGTCCCGGTCGGCTGGGTCGTGCTCGCGCGCCGCGAACGCCGCGACCTCGACGCGGCGACCGACGGCGCCGAACCCGGGGACGCCGAAGCGGCCCCCGGCGGGAAGCCGGAGGCCGCGACGTCGAAGACCGCGGACGAGGCGGCTAACCGCCCTTCCCCTCGGTCTGGATCTCCTTCGACGGGGGAGTGAAGTCCAACTTCGGTTCGCCCTTGAGCGCGTCCCGCAGGATCTTCCCGACGGTGTCCTTCGAGACGCCGGTGTTCGACTCGCCCACCGAGTTGAAGATGTAGTCCGGATCGGCCATGAATCCGCCCACCGTCAGCTGCGGCGTGTAGCCCAGGAACCACGAGGCCCGGTTGTCGTCGGTCGTGCCCGACTTCCCGGCCACCGGCCGGTCCACGAGTTCGCCCACGACCCGCGAGGTGCCCCACGGCCCGCAGTCGACGCCCTTCCGCTCGGACTCGGTGACGCACCGGCCCGCGTCCGTCGCCGCCCGCGCCACGTCCTCGTCCAGCTCCTGGTGGCAGCGCGGCGCGGCCACGTCCAGCTCCTGGCCCTCGGGGTCGATGACGCGCATCGCCGGCATCGGCTCGCAGTACTTCCCTTCGGCCGCGAGCGTGTTGAACACGTTCGTCATCTCGATCGGCTGCACGTCGGACACGCCGAGCGTGAACGGCCCCCAGCCGGCGCGCCGCTCCTCCGAGGCGTAGTACGCGTCGCCCTCACTGCGCCACTTGAGACCCATCCGCTCGGCCATCTCGACGGCCTTGTCCGCGCCCACCCGGTCGATGAGCTGCGCGAAGTACGTGTTCACCGACATCCCGAACCCGGACCACATGTCCCGGTTGCCCGCCATCTCGGGCGAGCCGTTCTTCGGGCACCAGCGTCCGCCGCACGCGGTCGTCGACGACACGAAGCTCGTGGCGACCCGGTTGGGAGAGTGGATGTCGTAGTTCAGCGGATAGCCCGCGTCGAGCGCCGCGAGCAGCGTGAAGACCTTGAACGTCGAACCGGCCTGGTAGCCGCCGGTCTCGCCCCCGCCGAGCACCGGGTTCACCGTGTTCGGGTAGTTGCCCTTGCGGTCGAAGCTCGGGTTGGAGTGCGGCCCGTTCTCGCTCTGGTCGTAGGAGAAGGTCCGGTTCAGGCCCAGCGCCTTGATCCGGCCCGTGCCCGGTTCCATGACGACCGCGCCGTGCGCGAGCTTCGAGTTCTTGCTCTTGGCCTCGACCACGTGCTCGTTCGCGATCTCCTGGATCTTCGGGTCCAGCGTGGTGATGATCGTGTACCCGCCCTGGCGCAGCTCGCGCTCGCGGTCGGCCGGGGTCGCCCCGAAGGCGTCCTGCTGGCGCCACCAGCGGCGGAAGTAGTCGCAGAAGAACCCGAACTCGGTCGGGGTGCCCTCGACGCCGATGCACGCGTTCGGCGGGTCGGAGACGTTCAGCTCGATCGGCAGGCCGCGCACCTCCGAGGCGTCGCCGTGGGAGAGGTAGTCGATGTCGACCATCCGGTCGAGCACCCAGTTGCGGCGGGCCAGCGCCTGGGTCTGGTCGGAGGTGATCGGGTCGTAGGCGGACGGCGCCTGGACGAGCCCGGCCAGCATGGCCGACTCCTGGAGGTTGAGGTCGGACGGGTGCTTGGAGAAGTAGACCTGGGCCGCGGCGAAGATCCCGTAGGCGTTGTGCCCGAAGTACGCCTGGTTGAGGTAGCGCTCCAGGATCTCGTCCTTGGTGAGCTGCTCCTCGACGGCCATCGCCAGGCGCGCCTCGCGGATCTTGCGCTCGGCGGTCTGCTCGGTGGCGGCGATGACGTCGTCGATGGAATCGGCGTTGAGCTGGAGCGCGCCGCGCACGTACTGCATGGTGATCGTGGAGGCGCCCTGCTCGACGCCGCCGGAGTTGTTGTTGGCGACGAAGGCGCGCACGATGCCCCGGTAGTCGACGCCGTTGTGGTCGTAGAACCGCGCGTCCTCGGCCGCGACCATGGCCTGCTGCATGACCGGCGCGACCTCGTCGAGGGCGACGTGGCGGCGGAACTCGTCGTAGAAGAGGCTGACGAGGGTCTCGCCGTCGGCGGCGTAGACGTAGGAGGTCAGGGGCGGGTCGGTCTCGGCGACCTCGACCGAGAGCGTGTCGATCGTGTCGAACCCGGCCTTGGCGCTCAGCCCGGCCATCGCGGCGAGCGGGAACAGCAGCGCCGCGATCGCGAGACCGGCGAGCAGGCTGGTGCGCAGGAGGGCGTACACCCCTTCGGCGGGCGGGCCGGGTTGGTCGCTCTCGTGTGCGGACAGTCCGGGCACACGGTCCTCGCGGGGTCGATCGTGCATATATCCAGCCTAGGCCATGCAGGAGACCGCAAGGTGAAAAAACTCACGAGTATCGGGAAGGCTTTCATGAAGGGCCCGAACATAAAGCGCGCTCACATCACTCCCGTCCGTTCCACATCGCGGATATCGCGTAACAGGCTCGCAACGCGCCGGTTAGCCGCACGCGACGATTCCCGCCTACGCTTGGGGAGTCCTAATCGGGAGTGCTGGAGGAGGCACACGTGTCGGTCTACGAGATCGGTCTGCGCTTGCGCGGGAAAACGGTGCTCGTCGTGGGCGGCGGCTCGATCGCCGGACGACGGGTGCCCCGCCTGCTGGCCGCCGGCGCGCGCGTCCTGCTGGTCGCGCCCGAGGTCACCACGACGCTCACCGACTACGCCGCCGCCGGCGAGCTGCGGTGGGAGCGGCGCGAGTGGCGCTCCGGCGACGGCGACGAGGCCTGGTTCGTCCTCGCCGCCACCGACGACCCCGCGGTCAACGCGGCCGTCGCGGCCGAGGCCGAGGCCCGCCGCACCTGGTGCGTCCGCGCCGACGACGCCGAGGCCTCCGACGCCTGGACGCTCGCCCAGGCCGAGTTCGACGGCGTCAGCGTCGCCGTCTCCGCCTCCGGCGACCCCCGCCGCGCCGCCGCCGTCCGCGACTCGGTCGCGGCCGCCATGCGCACCGGCGACCTCGACGCCCCGCGCAGCCGCACGGCCCGCCCCGCGGGCGTGGCCCTCGTGGGCGCCGGCCCCGGCGACGCCGACCTCATCACCCTCCGCGGCCTCGAACTGCTCCGCCAGGCCGAAGTGGTCGTCTCCGACCGCCTCGCCCCGCAGGAGCTGCTCGACATGCTCGGCGACGACGTCGAGATCGTCGACGCCGCGAAGCTCCCGTACGGGCGGCACACCACCCAGGAGCAGATCAACGCGGTCATGGTCGAACGCGCCCTCGAAGGCAAGTTCGTCGTCCGCCTCAAGGGCGGCGACGGCTTCGTCTTCGGCCGCGGGGCCGAGGAGCTCGACGCGTGCGTCGCGGCCGGCGTGCCCGTCGAGGTCGTGCCCGGACTGTCCTCGTCGATCGCCGGACCGGCCGCCGCGGGCATCCCCGTGACCGAACGCGGCGTCGTCCACGACTTCACCGTCGCCACCGGACACGTCCCGCCCGGGCCGCAGAGCAAGGTCGACTGGGCCGCGCTCGGCGCCGGGAACGGGACGATCGTGCTGCTCATGGCCGTCAAGAACCGCGGTGCGATCGCCGAGGCGCTCATCGCGGGCGGCCGCAGCCCCGAGACGGCGGTGCGGATCGTCGAGAACGCCACCACGAAGAACCAGACCGTCCGCGAATGCGCGCTCGCCGACCTGGGCGTCACCGAAGCGCACCACCCGTCCGTCATCGTCATCGGCGACGTCGCCGGGCGGGCCCGCGAGCTGTGAGTTCCCGCAGGTAGACATCGATTTTCGGGCGGCGCCGGAGTTTCACTCCGGCGCCGCCGCACTTTTACCTGACCGACCCTTTACAAGGACCAATACAGGCCGTAATATTCGTCCATCGACAGCGCGGCGATCGCCGCGCTCAACCATCATGGTCACGTTCTGAACCACTGGTGTACTTCCATTCAAGCGGGTGCTCCCGCTGACCCTGACTGTCCTTTTTGGAGTGTGCATGCGCATTCGTGAGTTCTCCGCCGAGCTCGCTTCGCGGCTCAAAGTCGCCTATGCGGTCCGCAACGTCGACCTGACGCTTCCCGGCCTCACCCTGGTCGACGAATGCGCGCCCCGGCCCGGCCACATCCTGGTCGCGCGGGTCGACGCCATCGGGCACCACAACTGGCTCGAGCTCGCCAGCGGCCGCAAGGCCGCGATCTACCCCGGGGACGAAGTCCTCCTCGCCTTCGGCGAGCGCTACGCCCCCGACCAGTACGAATCCCGCGTGCCCGAGGTCCTCGGCACCTCCGTGGACCTGGTGGCGGCGGGCGGCGTCGCGGGCGAGGTCCTCTCGCGCCACGCCGACATGCGCCCGCCGACCCGCCTGGAGCCGATCGGCGTCCTCGCCGACCGCGAGGGCGTCCCCGTCGACCTGCGGCGCTTCTCCGTGCTCGCGCCGTTCGGCCTCGGCGACCACCCGCCCGTGGTCTGCGTCGTCGGCACCTCCATGAACGCAGGGAAGTCGACCACCGCGGCCTCGGTCATCCGCGGCCTCACCCGCGCGGGCCGCCGCGTCGCCGGCATCAAGATCACCGGCACCGGCGCCGGGGGCGACCCGTGGATGTTCCGTGACTCCGGCGCGGTCGTCGCCGCCGACTTCACCGACGGCGGCTACCCGACGACCGCGGGCGTCCCGGTCCCCGAACTGGCCGAACTCGCCCAGATCCTCTACCACCACGCCGCCGCGCACGACGTGGACGCCGTGGTCATGGAGATCGCCGACGGCATCCTCCAAACCGAGACCTCCGCGCTCCTGGAGCACCCGCTGGTGCGCGAGCTGGTCGACGGCGTGGTCCTGGCCGCGGCCGACGCCGCAGGCGCCCGCTACGGCGCCCAGCACCTCCGCGGTCTCGGCCTGCCGGTGATCGCCGCCTCCGGGAAGCTCACGCAATCCCAACTGGCGATCCGCGAAGCCGTCACCGGCATCGACGCCCCGGTCTACACCCCCGGCGAACTCGCCGAGGCCCACGTGGCCCAGGAGATCCTGGCGCTCGCGGGCGTCGCCCGGTCCCGCCGCTCGGGCGTGCTCGAACTCGGCGAGGCCGCCTAGCGAAGGGGAGGGGACGGGAAGGGAGCCGGCGGCGCGCACGCGCCGCCGGAACCGCGCTCAGCGCACCGGGTCCGCCGACGGCTCGCCAAGGGCGGCATCGGCCTCCGCAAGCAGGTCCAAGCCCCCGTTTTCACGACACATTGGGCTACCCTGCTCTGAGACCTTCTTGTGACAATGGCAGGCTGGTGGGCGTTGCACCCGTGAATTAGGCTCGGGTTCGCGCGCCGTCCCGCCGGCGCCGCTCAGGGCCGAATGGCGCTCGCGCCCCTGAAAGCCGGCATAGCTGATCCCGCAGAGGAACTCCCCCCTTATGACCACTCGCAATGTCGACGCCCGACGCCTCAACGTCAAGGGCCTGCTCATAGCGGTCGGGCTCCCCGTAGTCCTCGTCGGAGCACTCGTGGCCACGCTCCTCGGCACCGGCGCCTTCAGCCGCGAGAACGACGGCGAAGACGGCAGCCTGTGGCTGTGGACCACCCCGGCCGGCGAACTCGCCCGCGTCAACGGCCTCACCGCCGCCACCGACGTGCGCTTCGAACTCACCGACGCGGCGGGCAACGCGGTCCAGATCGAGCAGACCGACTCGCACCTCCTCCTCCGCGAGATCCCCACCGGCAAGGTCTCCGCGATCGACCTCTCCACCCTCGAACTCACCGGCGAGGCCGAGACGGCCCCCGGCGAGGGCGTCCGCCTGGCGCTCGCCGACGAGGGCGCGTTCATCATCGACCAGACCCAGGGCCTGGTCAACCAGGTCGACCCGAGCACGCTCGCCGCGATCGGCGAGCCCCTGCGGTTCCCCGCCGGACTCACCGGCGGCGCGTTCGACGCCACCGGGAAGCTGTGGGTCGGAGTCCCCCGCGAAGGCACGATCGTCAAGATCGAGCCGAAGGACACCGGCGCCAAGACCCTCGCCACCGAGGTCGTCGCCCAGCCCCGCCAGGAGATCGCCCTCACCGTCCTCGGGGACGGCGTGGCGGTGCTCAACTCCACCGCGAAGAAGATGACGACGATCCGCTCGGACGGTCGCCGCGCCGAGACCGACATCGAACTCGCCGGTCCCGCCCAGACCGCCGACACGAGCCCCGGCACCATCGCCTCGGTCACCGTCACGGATCCGCCGTCGGTCGTCACCGTCAACGACGAGGAATCGAAGAGCTTCGCCATTGCGGCGGCCCCCACGAACCTCCTCGGCGCCTCGGTCGAGTTCCACCAGCGCATCTACGTGCCCGACGGCGCCTCCGGCATCGTCTGGGTCTACGACCTCGACGGCAATGAGCTCGACCAGATCGAGATCGACGCCGGCGGCGGCCCCGTCGAGCTCTACCACACCGGCGACACGCTGTTCGCCAACGCGGTGAACACGAACGCCGCCGTGGTCGTCTCCTCCGACGGCAACGCGCGCATCGCCGAGAAGGACCGCGACGACATCCTCGGCGGCAACGCCCCGCCCCAGGACGAGACCGCCGGCGACGACGAAGGCGACGAGGAGGGCAACGAGGAGTCCGCTCCCGAGATCGGCCCGCCCGGCGCGGTCACCAACCTGCGCGGCACCGTCGGCGACGGCCTCATCAACCTGTCCTGGGACGCGGCTCCGAACAACGGCTCCGCGCTCACCAAGTACGTCATCGAAGGCGCGGGCCAGACCTGGGAGATCGCCCCGGACCAGCGGGTCCTGGAGATCGGCGACCTGGACAACGGCACGCCCTACACGTTCACCGTGACCGCCCACAACGCCGAGGGCGCGGGCGACACCGCGACCTCGCCGTCGATCACCCCGTCCGCGGAAGTCCCCGACCCGGTCGGCGCCGTCGAGGCCACCGCCAACAACGACGGCACGGTCACGGTCACGTGGGACGAGGCCGACGGGCAGGGCAACGACGTCACGGGCTACCAGATCGAGGCCGTCGCCTCGGGCAAGCAGAGCGTCGTCGGCCAGACCGGCACGACGAGCTTCACGGTCCCCGAAGGGTCCCTGGACTACGGCACCCAGTACGCGTTCCAGGTGACGACGCTCGCCGGGGCCGCCGCCGCGGCGCCTTCCGCGCCGTCGAACACGGTGGTGCCGTTCAACGTGCCCGACGCACCGACCGACCTCTTTGCCGAGAGCTCGACCACGGCGGCCGGAACGATCAATGTGACCTGGAGTCAGCCGTCCAACAACGGCCGCGACATCACGAAGTACCTCGTGCGGGCCGGAACCCAGACCGCCGAAGTCACCGAGACGACGGCGAGCCTCAGCGGCTTCGGCAACAACGAGCGGGTCACGGTCACCGTGACCGCGGTGAACGAGGCCGGCGAATCCGAACCCGCCGAAACCGTTTCGAACACGATGAGCATGCCGAGCGTCCAGATCTCCGGCCATTCGGCGACCGCGGACTCGATCACGCTCAACATGACCTACGACGACGGCGGCGGCGAAGCGACCTGCCAGATGCTCCGCGACGGCCAGACGCCCGTGAAGGAGGGCTCCTGCGACAGCCTCACCCAGGGCGGCCTGAAGGCCTCGACCGAGCACACCTACACGGTCAGGATCACCAATCCGGCCGGAAGCGCCGCCTCGAGCAACTACACCGCGAGCACCACGGTCGTGCGCGGCCAGATTTATTTCGGCTGCGATGAAGGCATGGACACCATCTACTGCAGTTCCGCCGACGGCATCGCCATCTACGGTGCGGCCAACAACAACGGAGACTCGATCGGACGAACCCACTCCGGCGATCGCCACAAGGCCTACTGCTGGACCTCTGGTGAGTTCATCCAAAAGGGCGGCCAGGAGAGCGACGGGAATAACGACTATCACCCTGGCAAGGACAACTCCGACAAGTGGATCAAGATCGATTACGCTGCCAATGCGTACGTTCCGTTCGTTTGGATCAACATCGACGGCGTGGGCAAGAACTCCACCGGCGACCTCCCGGCCTGCTAGCGAGCAAGAGAGATGACCGATGCACGACACCGAGCACACCCACCCGCTGCAGGTGCCTAGGCGCATGCAGCAGCAAGCGGTGACGCTGGGGGCCGCGCAGGCCGAGCAGTTCGCGGCGACGTTCGAGGCGCTGGCCTCGGCCGTCGACACCGTCGTGCTCGGCAAACAAGAGGTGGTGCGCCTGGCCCTGACGGCGATGTTCGCCGAGGGCCACATCCTCCTCGAAGACGTGCCCGGGACCGGCAAGACCACGCTGGCCCGGGCGATCGCGGCCGCGGTGTCCGGCCAGTGGCGGCGGATCCAGTTCACCCCGGACCTCCTGCCCTCCGACGTCTCCGGCGTGACGATCTTCAACCAGGCCAGCGGGGCCTTCGAGTTCCACCCCGGCCCGGTGTTCGCGAACATCGTCATCGCCGACGAGATCAACCGGGCCAGCCCGAAGACGCAGTCCGCCCTCCTCGAAGTCATGGAGGAGGGCCGGGTCACCGTCGACGGGCACCCGCACTCGGTGCCGCAGCCGTTCCTCGTGGTCGCCACCCAGAACCCTGTCGAGATGGACGGCACCTACCGGCTCCCCGAGGCCCAGCTCGACCGCTTCCTCGTCAAGCTTTCCGTCGGCTACCCCGTCGAGGCCGCCGAGATCGAGGTCCTGCGCGGCACCCACCAGCGCTCGCCCGAGCACCTGCCTCCCGTGCTCGACACCGACACCGTGGCGCAGATGGCCGAGCTGGCCAAGCACGTCTACATCGCCGAGCCCCTGTACGCCTACCTCGTGCAGCTCGCGAACGCGACCCGGAACCACCCGCAGGTCGCCGTGGGCGTCAGCCCTCGCGGCCTCATCGCCCTGACCAGGGCCGCCAGCGTGTTCGCGCTCTCCCAGGGCCGCACCTACATCATCCCCGAGGACGTGAAGGCCCTCGCCGGACCGGTGTTCGGCCACCGCATCCAGCTCGCCCCCGACGCCGCCATGCGCGGCGCCACCGGCGCTGCGATCGTCGCCGACGCGTTCGAGCAGGTCCCCGTCCCGCTGCCCGCCTCGGCGGCATGAGCGAGACCGGCCAGGCCGCCGGTGCCCGGAAGGGCCCGGCCGAGTCCCTCGCCTCCCCACTGCGCCCCCGGTCCGCGGACGCGCCCGTCCGGCGAACCGCTGATCCGTCCGCGCCCGGGTCCGCGTCGCGTCTGGCGAACCTCGCGCTCGCCGTCCCGGTCACCGGGCGCGGCGTCGGCCTCGCCGTCGCCGCCGTCGCACTGCTCGGGGCCGGATGGGCCTGGGGCTATCCGGAACTCGCCACGGTCGGCGCGGCCGCCGCGCTGGCCTGCGTCGCCGCCGGGTCCGTGATCGCCGCGAAGCCGCGCCTCGACGTCGAGCGCAGCGTGACACCCGATCGGGTCTCCGTGGACGACACCGCGACCGTGTCCCTCACCGTCACGAACACCGGGCGCTGGCGCTCGGTCAACGCCCGCGCCGTGGACGCCTTCGGCGACCCCCGGCAGACGCACGGCTCGCCCGTGTCACCGCGAGGCCTGGAGACCCGCCGCGTCGCGGTGCCGCTGGCGCGCCTGCGGCCCGGCAAGAGCGCCGGCGCGAGCTACACCATCCGGGCCGAGCGGCGCGGCGTCGTGGACGCCGGGCCCCTGAGCATCGGCAAGCGCGACCTCCTCGGGCTCGCCGCGACCGCCGGGAACTTCGGGCCCACCGCGCGCCTATGGGTCCACCCGCGACTCCACCGACTCGGCCGCACCCCGGACGGCCTCGCCCGCTCCCTCGAAGGCACCGCCGACAAGGTCGAGCAGGGCTCGCTCACCTTCCACGCCCTCCGCGAATACGTCATCGGCGACGAGCTGCGCCACGTCCACTGGCGCACCTCCGCGCGCATCGGCAAGCTCATGGTCAAGGAGCACCTGGACACGTCGCTGCCCACCGTGGCCATCGCCGTCGACGACCGGCCCGAGAGCTGGCCGGACCCCGACCAGCCCTTCGAGGCCGCCTGCGAGGCCGCCTATTCGATCCTCACCGCCTGCTTCCGCGCCGACTACCACGCGGCGCTCGTCCCCGCCTCCGGCGCGGTCGTCTCCGGGGCCGGGCGCGACTCCTACGGCGACCTCCTCGCCGAACTCGCCCCCGACGCCCGCGACAGCCTCGGCGCCTACGTCTCCCGCCTCACCGCCGCCCGCTACGGCGACACGCTCGTGTGGATCACCGGGACCGAACCGCCCACCGACCGGCTCGCCACGCTCAAGCGCGCCTATCCGACCGTGATCGCCGTGCACCTCGCCGCCGGCCTCCCCACCTCCGCGGCGCTCGCCGGGGGCGTGCCCACGATCCGCGCCGCCGACGGCGAACAGTTCGCCGCGGCCTGGAACAACGGCGGCACCCGGCTGTGAGCGCCGAGCAGCAGGACGCCCGACGGCAGCGCCGCACCCGATACCGCCTGCGGGTCGCCACCGTCGCGGCCTGCCTCACCCTCATGTGCGTCCTCGCGGGCGCCGTCGCCGCCCGCGTCTACCACGGGCGGCTCCTCGTCCTCCTCGTCGCCGGGGCCGCGGTCGGCGCGTTCGCGATCGGCCTCGCGCTCCGCAACAGGCCCGCGTTCCTCGCCCCCGGGGCCTCGGCCGCGGGGCTCGCCGCCTACCTCCTCGGCGCCATCGCGCTCACGAGCGACGGCACCGAGCCCCTGCCGGTCACCGTCCTCGACGCCCTCGCCAACGCCGTGCCCCGCACGCTGACCGCGCTCATCCCCGTCGAGCCCGCCCCCGACACCGTGGTCGTGCCGGTGTTCCTCGCCTGGCTCGCCGCGACCCTCTCCTGCGAGTTCGCGATCCGCTACGGCCGCACGCTCCTCGGCTGCCTGCCCGCGACCCTCCTGTACGCCGCCGGGCTGTACCTCGTCGGCCCCAACGCCGACCCGGGGCCGCTGCACGGCGTCGCCTACTGCGTCCTCGCCGCCGCCGCCCTCGCGGTCACCGCCGCCCCGCCCGAACGCCGCCCCGACCGCGACGCCACCGTCGACGGACCCGCGCCTTCCAAGACCCCCGCCCTGATGGGCGCGGTCCTGACGACCACCGTGCTGCTCGCCGCGGTGGCGCTCCTCGGTCCGGTCGCCGCCCGGTTCGTCACCTCCAGCCCCGGCGATCCGCGCGAGTACGTCGAGCCCCCGAGGCTCACCGACATCGACCTCAACCCGCTCGTGCGCATCGCCGAGTGGGCCAAATACCCCGAGCAGGAGCTGTTCAAGGCCGACACCAGCGCCGACGCCTGGATGCGCCTCGCCGTGCTCACCGAATACGACGGCACCACCTGGCAGGCCACCGGCGACTTCCGCACCGCGGGCACCGTCGTCCCCGGCGCGGGCGAGCCCACGTACTCGGCCGACGTCGAGATCATCCAACTCGGCGGCAAGCTCGTGCCCGCCGCGGCCGACCCGGCGAGCGTCACCGACCTGCCGATCGCCGTCAACCTCCACACCAAGTGCCTGCTCACTCCTGACGGCCTCGCCACCGGCGCGAAGTTCCACGTGGACTCCGCGCTGGTGACCGTCGACCGGGCCGCCGCCGAGACCGCTCGCCCCGACCTCTCGGACGCCACCACCGTGGCCGTTCCGCCCGGGACCCCCGAGATCATGGTGACGATCGCCGACTACATCCGCGCCCAGTACGCCACGCCGTACGAACGCGCCCAAGGGCTCGCGGACTTCCTCTCGCGGCACTACGCGTACGACGCCGAAGCGCCCTCGGGGCACGACCTGCCCGCGCTCGGGTTCTTCCTCGGCAGCGCCGCCGAGGCCGGCGGCCAGCGCGGCACGAGCGAGCAGTTCGCCGCCGCGTACGCGGTGATCGCGCGCCTGGTGGGCCTGCCGACCCGGGTCGTCGTCGGTTTCGACGTGCCCGCCGGTTCGAGCACCGTCACCGCCGCGCAAGGCCTGGCCTGGCCCGAGGTCGCCTTCGACGGGCCCGGCTGGGTGCGCTTCGACCCGATGCCCGCCGCCGGAGCCGTCCCGACGCCGCCCGAGGACGCCCTCGAGCAGATGGAGGAGGAGACGCCGAGCCCGGAGGAGGCCGAGGGCGGCGGCGACGACGCCGAGGACTACAACGACGACTCGCTCGAACAGGACGGCGACTTCAACGAAGAGGCCGGGCAGGCGGAGTCGGGCCTCCCGGTGTGGGTCTGGTACGCGGCCGCCGCGCTGCTCCTGGCGTGCGTGCCGCTGGTGTTCAAGGCCCGGAGGGCGCTGCGGCGGCGACGCCGCCTCACCCGCGGGACGCCGGCCGAGCGCGTGGCGGGCGCGTGGGCCGAGGTCTTGTCCGAAGCGGCCCGCGCGGGCGTGAAGGTCCCCGGGCACGCGAACGCCGAGGAGGCCGCCGTCCGCCTCGCGGTGCTCGAAGCGGATATCGGTGCGCTGCCGCGTCTGGTGAACGCCGCGGCATTCGCCCCAAGTGCGCTCTCGGAAGAGGACGCGCGCACCGCCGTCTCGATTGTCGCGCCGTTCTCGCGGACAATTCGGCATCAAGTGAAATGGGTGAGACGTTTCCTCACTTGACCTGTGGCCGTTACGAGTTGTTATGACCGTCGAAATTTGTCCTGGGGCAGGCCGAACCCATTGCGTGGTGCTGACCTGGCAGACTGTGACGTATGGAGAACCCCTTCTTCTCTGTCCGTTTCCGCGGATACGACCGAGCCCAAGTCGACCGTGCCGTGGCCCGCATTCGAAAAGCCACGGAAGCCGGCGCGCCCCCGCATCCCGATTCCCTCACCAATCTCGGCTTCCAGCTCACGCTTCGCGGCTATGACACGGGGGAGGTCGACGAGTACTTCGCTCAGGTCGCGAGATCCCTTCGCGGAAGCTAGCCGCTGACGCTACTGTTGTGGGCGTGACCGCGCAGGATCCGTACCACCCTCACATGCAGCCGCCCCCGCAGGCGCCGCCCGGCTCCTCGGGTCCGCCGGTCCACGCCCACCCGCAGTACCAGCAGCCGCACTACCCCGCGCACCAGCCCTACTGGCAGCCGATGGCAGTCCCAGCACCTTCCATCGACGGCTTCCACATCGTGCAGCCGCGACTCAAGCCGATCCCGTCGGGACCGGCGATCGGCTCCCTGGTGGCCGGCATCGGTGCCATCCTCGGCGCCGGCCCGGGGCTGATCAGCGCGGCCTTCAACCCGTGGGCCGGACTGACCTTCTTCATGTTCGCCGGGCTCTTCGGCATCGGCTCGCTGGCGCTCGCCGTATACGCGCGACGCCAGATCCGGGCCTCGCGGGGCGGCGTCTCGGGCGGCGGCGTGGCGACCACCGGGCTCGTCCTCGGGATCGTGGCGTGCTCTCTGGCCGCGCTGACGGGCCTGATCGCCCTGGCGGGCTCGTAACCGTCGCGAACGGCGGCCCACTCACACGAGTGGGCCGCCGCGGCGCGTCTAGCAGTAGTTGTTCAGGTGCGACTGGAGGGCGGTCTTCTCCGCGGTGTTCACATCGAGGTCGTACAGGTACTTGACGTGGATCCAGGCCTTGACGTAGTCGCAGCGGACGGCCGTGTTCGGGGGCATCCACTCGGCCGGGTCCTTGTCGCCCTTGGAGGAGTTCACCGAGGAGGTGGCGATCCACAGCTGCGGGGAGCTGATGTCGTTCGCGAACGCGCGGCGCTCCGTGGTGGTCCAGGCCCACGCGCCGGAGGCCCAGGCCTCGGAGAGGGCCACGACGTGGTCGACGGTGGCGTTGGAGACCGAGGTGGTCCAGACGTTGTCGAAATCGGACTGCCAGCGGCCGGAGTCGGGCTGGCAGTCGGAGCCGGTCTGCACGTTCTGGCCGTCGCGCTTGAGCACGTACTGGCGGGCGGTGCAGCCGCCGCCGACGCTGGACCAGTGCGGGAACAGGCTCCGGTCGTAGGAGGAGCCGTGCGATTCGGCGGCGACGGTGAGCGCGTTGAGCTCGGACTGCGCGGTCGCGGCCGAGGGGATGCCCGGCGGCCGGACGGCCTGCGCGGGGGCGGAGTCGAAGACGAGGACGGTGACGACCGCGACCGAGGCCGCGGCGAAGGCGGCGAGGGCGCGCTTCGCGGCACGCTTGACTGCTTGCATGGAGGCTCCTGCGGGGGAAGGACTCTGGCGGTTTCGGGGGACCGGTCGAATCGACGAACGCGAATGCGCTGATCGCTCGCGAATCATCGAATCATGGGATGTCAGGGCCTCGCAAGGGGAGGAGTCAACCTTTTACGCACAGGACACTGCATACTCACGCAAGCGTCGGGAGACGGACATCCCGGAACCTCGGATTGCGATTATGAAGCAGGACAAGTGGGTACGATTTCGGCATGACGATCAGCGGCACCGAAGCGAGCCTCGACGGCCTCGCGCTCACCCACCTGCCCGAGGGGCTCGGCACCCCCTCCGACTTCTCCTCCGAATGGGAAGGCGTCGACTTCACGCAGCGCGTGTGGGAGACCCAGGTCGAGGAGGGCGTCACACGGGTCGACCTCCAGGTCCAGGTGCTGCGGGCACCGCGTTTGAAGGACCTGAAGACGCTGCGCGAATTCCTGAGGGAGTACCACGAACGGGGCGACGACTGGAGCCCCGAGCCCTTCGGCGACGACGGTTTCGTGGGGGAGGGGGAGGCCGCCCGCCTCATCGAGCCGGGCCTCGCCGTCGAGGTCCGCGATCCCTTCGGCCGCACCGGCATCGCATCGGTCAAGGCGGTCGCCGAAGGCGTCCGCCTCCCCGAGCGCTGAGCCGCGACGCCGGTTGAGCGAGACCGGCAGACGTCCCTTCGCCTCTCCGGGCGCTGAAGCGGTGCCGGACGGGCAAGGCGAAGAGCGAGGGCACCCTCCGCTTACCGAACGCCGCAGGCGGAACCGCGTCCGGTCAGTCGAGTTCGGACCGCCAAGGCGGGTTCGCGCCCGCCCGTGAGCAGGTGATCGCCGCACACGTCGACGCGAACGCCACGGCCTCGCGGGCCTCGTCGGCGCGCAGTCCCGCCAGGTCGTCGAGCCGCAGGCGCCCATGGCGCGACAGCCAGTCGAGCAGGGCCCCGCTGAAGGCGTCGCCCGCGCCGACCGTGTCCACCATGTCGGTCGGGGCGGCGGGCACCGCGAACGACTCGCCGCCCGCCCACACGAGCGAGCCCTCACCGCCGCGGGTCACGACGACGAGCTTGCGCCCCTTCGTGATCCACTGCTCGGCCAGCGCCACCGGGTCCGCACCGGGGTAGATCCACGCCAAATCCTCGTCGGAGACCTTCACGATCGCCGCGAACGCGAGCCACCGCTCCAGCCGCTCCCGGTACGCGCCCCGGTCGCCGAAGAGCGCCGGGCGCATGTTCGGGTCGAGGCTCACGGTCGTCCCCGTGCTCTGGCCCGACAGCCACCGCTCGACCACCGACCCGCCGGGGTCGACGGCGAGCGCGAGCGAACCGGCGTGGAGCGCCTCCAGACCTGGGTCCCGCGGCAGTTCGGCGGTCCGCCACTGCCAGTCGGCGGCGCCCTCCACATGGAACGTGTAGCCGGCCGAACCGCTCGGATCCAGGGACACGATCGCCAGACTCGTCGGCTCCGGGGCGTCCACGATCCACCGCAGGTTCACATCGGACTCCGCCAGGTGCGTGCGCAGCAGCTTCCCGAACGCGTCGCCCGAGAGCCGCCCCAGAAACGCGACGTCGGAACCCAAGCGCCCCAACGCGACCGCCACGTTCATCGGACTGCCGCCCGGGTGCGCGATGGGATGCCGCGCATCGTCCTCGGCGACCTCCAGGTCGATCAGGGCCTCGCCGATCACACCGATCATGCGCACCAGCCTCTCGCCGTCGTCGATGCCGCGGAAACCGATGATAACCGCCCGCACGCGTACGCGCTCGCCACTGGCGGCCTCCGCCGGAGTCGACGCGCTCGGCCCCTGGAACAGGCGCCACGACCTCAGAGCATCTCGATCCGCAGCACCGCCACGCCGTCGAGCACCCCCAGCACGGCCACCTCGAACGTCACGCCGTTGTTGCTGATGACGCCCTTGGCGAGGCCGCCGTCGGAGGCGTACATCCTCGACTCGAACTCGCCTCCCGACACCGTGGTGCCCTTCAGCTCCAGACCCTCGGCCGTGATCTGCTCGATCGTCATCGACGCGATCCCGGTGTCCGGGTCGAACTCGATGTCGAGCGGGGCGCGCACCTCCACCTCGCAGCTGCCGTCGTAGCAGGCCTCGAGGTCGGTGCCGTCCACCGCCGCGGGCAGCGCGGGCTCGCTCGGCGACGGCGAGGCGGGGGTCGGCGACGGCTCCGGCGAGGCCGTCGTGGGCGACGGCGAGGGCGTCGAGGCCCCGGTGTCGGGTTCCTCGGCGCCGCAGGCGCTCAGCGCCAGCACGGTGAGCGCGGTCAGGGCGATACGGGCACGGCCCATGGTGACTCCTCGTCGGGAAAGGGGTGCCGACCGTCGGGATCGGCGACTTGCCTACATTGTGATAGGTCGCGGCGGGGACCGGTCCCGCCGCGCTCGAAACCCCACCGCCCCTGCACACCCGATCGGCGGGAGTCGCCTTGGTCGTCACGATGAACCCGGAGTTCTCTCCGGCGGAACGCCTGGCCCGCCTGCGTCCCGAATACGAGCTGGCCCCCGAGCCGATGTTCGAGACGGCCATGAGCGTCGTGTACGCCGCGAAGGACACGAGCCTGAACAACCGCCGCCGCGCGGTGAAGTTCGTCTCCGACCGCCTCAAGCCCTACCGGGACCGGTTCGACCGCGAGTACGAGATCCTCAGCAGGCTCTCCCACCCCAACATCGTCGAGGTGATCTGCGGGACCAGGCCCGGCGAGGACCTCCGCTACATGGTCATGCCCTGGGTCGAATCGAACCTCACCGGCCTGGTGCAGGAGCGCGGCCGCCTGGGGCCGGAACTGACGCTGCGCGTCGCCGAGCAGCTCGCGGCGGCGATCGACTTCGCCCACGCGCACGGCGTGCTCCACCGCGACGTCAAGCCCGGCAACGTCCTCATCGGCGCGGAGCACCACGTCTACCTGTGCGACTTCGGCATCGCCAAGGACGACGCCGCCGAGGACCTCACGAAGACCGGCGAGGTCCTCGGCAGCCAGATGTGGATGGCCCCCGAGCGGTTCTGGAGGCGCGGCGACCGCGACGACGTCGACGAGACCGTCCCGGTGGACCGGCGGCCCGCCGTGGCGCCCCTCGCCCGGCGCGTCGACGTCTACTCGTTCGGGCTGGTCCTCCACTACTGCCTCACGGGCCTCACTCCTCGCGAGGACGAACCCCACGTCGACCTGCCGCCCGCCGTCGCCGAGGTCCTCCGCAAGGCCACGAGCCCCGAGCCCTTGGAGCGCTACGGCACCTGCGCCGACGTGGTCGAAGCGCTCCGGACCGCGCTCGCCGCACCGGAACGCCTTGAGCGGTCCAGGAGGCCCGGTTCCGGATGGCTCGAACGGCTGCACCGCCGTTCGGTCTACTGGACCGCCGGTGCGGCGGCGGCGATCGCCGCCGCCGCGTTCATCGTCGTGCCCCAACTCGCCACCGGAGGCGTCATCGGCCCGAGCGACGAGGAGCTCGAACGCCTCCCCGAAGCGCTGCGCGCCGACTGCGGCTACACCGGCTCGTCCGAGGGAGGAACCGGCGCGGCGAAGGTGATCGCCTGCACCGCAGGCGCGGACGAAGTGGTCTTCAGCCTCTACGACGATCAGGCGTCCATGGACGAAGCCTACGGCGAGGCCGTCACCGCTTCCGGTCTCGATCGCGGCACCGGCGACTGCACCTGGGCGATCGGCGCCGAGCACCGCTACCCGGCCGTCGGGGACCCGACGGGCCGCGTCCTCTGCTGGAACGCCGACGGCGCCACCCGCATCGTCTGGAGCGACGACGGGGCCCGCACCATCGCCCGCGTCGACCGCCGCGACGCCGAGGACCTCGGCCTCGCCGAGGCCTGGTCGGGCTGGGTCGGGTCCCCGGCGTTCCCCACCGCCGAGGAGCAGACCCTGCTCGACACCGTGCAGCTCGACGGCTGCCACCGTCCGCGCGCGGGCGACCTGGAGACCTACCGGAACCTCCTCGCCGCGGTCGAATGCGACCCGCCGAACGAGCACGCCGCCGCCCTCTCGTACTTCCGGTTCGCCGACCACGAAGGCCTCCGGCACACCATCGAGGCCCACATCGCCGCCGCCGAGGCGCCCTCGGGCGTGTACTGCGGCGACGGCAGCGCCCCCGGCTTCCTCGGCTACGACGCCCTCGACCTGCGCGGCGTCGACGTCGGCACCCTCCTGTGCCGACCCGGGGACGGCGTCCCGGCCATCGAGTGGACGCTCGACGCGGCGCTGCTCATGGGCCGCCTCACCGGTACCGATCCCGAAACGCTCGACGACGCCTGGCGCGCCCACTACGGCTTCGGTCCGCCCACCGCCGCGGTCGTCGAGGCGGTCAACGCCGCCGCCGACCCGCCGTTCCCGACCGCCGCCGAACAGGCCCTCCTCGACCTCGTTCCCGAACGGTCCCGAGTGGACTGCATGCGGCCGTCGCAGTGGCAGATCGAGAGCAACGTCCGCAACGAGCCGCAGGCCGCGGTCGTCTGCGGCCCGGTGCGCGGGGCGAGCACGGTCTTCTACTACCAGTTCGGCAGTGCGGCGGAGATGAACGCCGACTACGGCGGCAGCAACGACATCAGCGGACCCGACTGCACCGGCATCCCGGAGGACTTCCACGGCGACGCCCCCTACGAGCGCGACGGCGCCACCGGCCGGCTCGGCTGCGGCACCAGCCCCAACGGCAGCGTGTGGCTGGTGTGGACCGACGACCGCCGCAACGTGCTGGGCATGGCGTTCAACGGCTCCAGCGCCCTCGGGATCCTGGACTGGTGGCGCTACGAGGCGGGGCCGCTGTAACTCGGCCCAGTCGCGCTTCAGCAGCTTCAGGTCGGCCGGGGTGAGCGTGGTCGACTGGATCATGGCCCGGATGAGATTGACGTTGAGCGCGTTGCCGATCGGATTGCTCATGCCCTCGTCGCTCTTGAGGCCCGGGATCCGGTAGGGCTTGCATTCGGAGTGGGAGAAGCGCTCCCGGATCACGGCGACGACGTTGGCCGCCCGGTGCGGGATCCACGACTCGTCACCGGCGACCTCGTTGAGGTCGGCGGCGACCTGCTTCCAGGGGACCGGTTGCGGCCGCGGCAGCCCGAGCAGGTAGTTCTGCGCCAGGGAGGTCAGCACCAGCCGCTCGCGTTCGGTGAGGTCGAACTGCTGCGGCGGCAGCGTCACGGCGTCGGGCCCGGCGGTCGGGGAACCGCGGTCGGGCGCGCCGATCCGCACCTCCAGGAAGTGCAGCCGCTCGGTCGGGTCGCCGAAGAGCAGGGGCGTGTACCCGGCCGGCACGACGCGTTCGTGGCCGGTGAGCAGGATCGACTCCTCCGGGGCCAGGACCCTGATCGGCGAGCCGTCGTTGCGGATCCACCATTCGCCGCCCGCGCAGTGGAAGTGGCCGTGGAACCGGCTGATGCGCCGGTCGTCGACCCCGATCGGCAGGTGCACGTCCCCTTCGGAACGGCCGAACTCGAGCTTGATGCTGTTCGGGGGCACGGCCCAGCCCGCGTGCTCGGTGAGCGCGTAGAGCGTCCCGGGAGGCATCGGGTCGAGCGGCTCGGCCCCGCGCGGCGGGTGGGGAATCCCCGGAGCCAGGCTCCGCACCCACTCGGGCAGCACTTGCGGTGCGTATCGGTCGGTCGCCATGCGCATCCCCTTTGTCGGATCCGAGTCTCCTCTATTGTGCGACGAATCGGACGAACGGCGAGACCCTCACCGCGTCACTGCGGATCCCCGGCGCGGGACACGAGGGGCCGCCTACCGCTGCGAGCGAGCAGTCGGGCGATCACCCACGACGGCGTCAGCCGTCCGAGGGCCACGATGGCCTTGTTCTGCCAGCCCGGAACGCTCAGGGCCTTGCCGCTGCGCCAGTCCCGCAGCGCGGCCCGGGCGACGGCATCGGCGTCCAGCCAGAGGAAACCGGGGATCTTGGACATGTTCATGCCCGCGCTGTCGTGGAACTCGGTGCGCGTGAAACCGGGGCACAGCGCGGTGACGGCGACACGGTGCGGGCGGGTCTTGACGGCGGCCGACTGACTGAAATTGATGACCCAGGCTTTGGTGGCGGAATACGTCGAACTGGGAAAGAACCCGAGCACCGATGCGATGTTGATGACGCCGCCACGCCGGCGCTCTATCATCGAGGGCAGCGCGGCGAGCGTCAGGCGAAGCACGGTCTCGGTGTGCAGCCGGGACATCGCGACCTCGGCCTGCACCGGAGTGGCGAGGAACCCCGTGGGATGCCCGAACCCGGCGCAGTTCACCAGCAGCTCGACCCCTTCGCGGCACCGCTCCTCGACACGGGCGACATCGGCGTCCACGACGAGGTCGGCGGCGATGACCTCGCATTCGGCCGAGAGCGAAGGCGCCGTTTCTCGCAGGCGCCCGCCATTGCGATCGACGAGGACGAGCCGATACCCCTCGCGCGCGAGCCTCCTGGCGAAGGCCGCCCCGATCCCGGCTGCGGCGCCGGTGACGAGCGCCGTAGGGCGCGCCTGCGACGATGCGTCACTCATCGACCGAGTATCGCAGCAATCAAGCGTCCCTTGGGCACAGCGACAAGCTGATCGGCCTCGGCGGGCGCGCAAACGGCGATGGCCCTCGCCGCCCCGCCCGTCCCCGGCGGCGACCGCCTCAGACGCGATCGGCCGCTGCCGCCGAACCGCCATCGACACGGCCCCGTCCCTGGCGACGCTCAGCTAGGGCATGGCCGGCTACGGCGTCGAAGGCGTGCGAATCGGCCTGACCGTCGCCGCCGCCATCGGATGCCCGGCCCTGGCCGCCCTGCAGACCGCCGCCCGCACCCGAGCCGGCCCGCCCCAAAACCGCAAAGCACCCCGCCCGCTGAGCACCACGCAAAGGCAGAAACAGCATCAGAGCCCCGGCGAAAGCCGGGGCTCTGATGCAATGTATTCCTCTGTACTCCCGAGCGGATTCGAACCGCCGTTTCCGCCTTGAGAGGGCGGCGTCCTAGGCCCCTAGACGACGGGAGCTCGGCCTGTGTTCCTGCGGCTTACCGCGGCAACGTCGACAAGCTTACTCGACCCTTCCGCGGGTCCGCCACCGGGATACGGCTTGTGACGTGGCCTACCAAAAGGGCGGGCCGGGCCGACGCCGACACCTTTTCAGGTGAACCCCCGTTGCGTCGGGCCCGGCCCGCCGAGCGACTCTAGCGCGCCCGCGGCGCGGGCGGCGGCGAAATCACTGGTTGTGACCGGTGGCCTGACCGGTGAGCTCGCTCAGCCAGGCGGCGTCCACGCCGTCGTGGTAGTTCACGAGCTTCGCGGTGTACGCGGTCCCCCCGACCTTCGCGGTCACGCTGGCGATGACGCCCACCGTGGTCACGCACACCTCGTACGCGCCCACCGGCGAGCCCTCCGCGCCCCGCACCTCCACGCAGTCCGCCAGCTCGCCGGCGAGCGTCGTGTCGGAGAACTCGGTCGACGCCGAGGGATCCGCGGCGGTCGCGCTCAGCCAGGACGCCACCGCGTCCTCGGCCGGCAGGATGCCTTCGAGCTCCCGGCTCAACCACACCGCCAGGTCGGTCGACTCCTCGTTCGTCCACAGCCGCGGCCGGTCGCCCACGACGACCGCCGCCGTCCCGGCCTCCGGGTCCACCGCCACCAGCACCGACTTCTCCGAGCCCTCCACGAGGTACTCGGCGGTGTAGGCGTGGCCCTCGCCGTCGACGAGGCGGTCGCTCAGCTCCGTCAGCGCGGCCTGGTCCTCCGAGGCCGACTCGCCGCCGGCCTCGGCGCCCGAGCATCCGGCGAGCGCGAGGAGGGCGGCCGCACTCAAGGCAGCGCAGCGCCGAAGGGCATTCTGCACGATCATGGGGCTCCACTTCCATTGCGCGAGGCGGGGGATGCCACGTGGTGTGGCGGCATCCGGGGGCACGCCTAGCACAGGTGTCTGATCTGAGATAGGACTCCACCATATAGCGGCCTGTCCAGGCCTCATACAACACGAGCGACGGACGTCGGCGCCATTGCATTTTCGCGGCACGGGAGCATCGCCGCGGGGGCCGGGGCGTACCCTAAGGAGCTGTGGCCGGCGCAGTGTCGGGTCGGCCGAAATCCTTCGGACACGGCCCCGCAATCGGGCCGATCGTCAGATTCGGCTATTTCAGGAGTGACAGTGGCTGCAATTGAAGACATCCGGGCAAGGGAGATCCTCGACTCCCGCGGCAATCCCACCGTCGAAGTGGAGATCCTGCTCGAAGACGACACGCTCCAGCGGGCCGCCGTCCCGTCCGGTGCTTCGACCGGCGCCTTCGAAGCCATCGAGCTTCGCGACGGGGACAAGAAGCGCTACCTCGGCAAGGGCGTCGAGAAGGCCGTCGACAACGTCAACGGCCCGATCCGCGACGCCCTGATCGGCATCGAGGCCTCCGAGCAGCGCCTGGTCGACCAGGCCCTCCTCGACGCCGACGGCACCCCCGACAAGTCCAACCTCGGCGCGAACGCCATCCTCGGCGCCTCGCTCGCCACCGCCAAGGCCGCCGCCGACTCCGCCGAGCTGCCGCTGTACCGCTACGTCGGCGGCCCGAACGCGCACCTCCTGCCGGTGCCGATGATGAACATCCTCAACGGCGGCTCCCACGCGGACTCCAACGTCGACGTGCAGGAGTTCATGATCGCCCCGATCGGCGCCCCCACGTTCAAGGAGGCCCTGCGCTGGGGCGCGGAGACCTACCACGCGCTCAAGTCCGTCCTCAAGGAGCGCGGCCTGTCCACCGGTCTGGGCGACGAGGGCGGCTTCGCCCCCAACCTCGACTCGAACCGCGCCGCGCTCGACCTGATCGCCGTCGCGATCGAGAAGGCCGGCTACAAGCTCGGCACCGACATCGCCTTCGCGATGGACGTGGCCGCCACCGAGTTCTTCACCGACGGCGCCTACCTCTTCGAGGGCCAGAAGAAGTCCGGCGAGGAGATGAGCGCCTACTACGAGGAGCTCATCGCCGCCTACCCGTTCGTGTCCATCGAGGACCCGCTCTCCGAGGACGACTGGGCCGGCTGGTCCGCCCTCACCGCCGCCGTCGGCTCGCGCCTTCAGATCGTCGGCGACGACCTGTTCGTCACCAACCCCGAGCGCATCCGCCGCGGCATCGACGAGAAGGCCGCCAACGGCCTGCTCGTCAAGGTCAACCAGATCGGCTCGCTCACCGAGACCACCGACGCCGTCGAGATGGCCCACCGCGCGGGCTTCGGCTGCATGATGAGCCACCGCTCCGGTGAGACCGAGGACACCACCATCGCCGACCTGGCCGTCGCCATGACCTGCGGCCAGATCAAGACCGGCGCCCCGGCCCGCTCGGACCGCGTCGCCAAGTACAACCAGCTCCTCCGCATCGAAGAGGACCTCGGTGACGCCGCCCGCTACGCCGGCGCTTCCGCATTCCCGAAGTTCACGCAGGGAACGTGAGCAGGGCCGAAGTTCACGCAGGGAACGTGAGCAGGGTCGAAGTTCACGCAGGGAACGTGGACGCGCTCGAAGTTCACGCCCGCCATGTGAGCCCGGTCGACGCTCACCCGTCGAACGTGCGATAGCGCCCGAGTCCCAGGACCCGGCGAGCACCGCGACCGCTTCGAAGGCCCCCGCGCTCCGGCGCGGGGGCCTTCGGCGCTCCCGGATCGACTAGGCTGGCCCCGTGAACGCGAGCCGCCGACCCAGCCGCCCGGGAGGACGATCCACCGGTCCCGGCCGCACCCGTGCCACGCGCCGGCCCGCCCCCGGTTCGGCCGGCCGGCCCCAGGTCAAGCGGGTCCGCTACCGTCCCGCACGGCGGATCTCCCGCCGCGCCGCCGTCCTCGCGCTCGTCCTCTCCGCGCTGGCCCTCTCCTACGCCTACCCGCTGCGCACCTACATCGAGCAGCGCATCGAGATCAACCGCCTCGAAGCCGAGCAGGCGGAGCAGTCCGAGCGCATCGAGGAGCTCGAAGCCGAGCGCGTCAAATGGGACGACCCCGAGTACGTCAAGGCGCAGATCCGCTCCAGCCTCCTCCTCGTGCCGCCCGGCGAGGACCTCGTCATCGTCGTCGACGAGGACGATCCCAGGCACACCGGTGGCGCGGACGACGCCGAGGACCCGGACCTGTCCTGGTACGACGAGCTGGCCGCTACCTTTGAAGACGCCGACCGGCTCGACCCAGAGGAAACAGAGGAACCAGCAGAGTGAACGCGGTGCATGCGCAAGCCCTGGCGCTGATCGGCGGGGCCCGGTGAAGCCCGAAGCGTGGCCCCAGGACCCCCAGCCGGTGTCGGAGGCCGACGCGGCCGCCGTCTCCGCCCAGCTCGGCCGCCCCATCCGCGGCGCCCACGCCGTCGCGTGGCGCTGCCCCTGCGGGCAGCCCGCGGTCGTCGAGACCGAGCCGCGCCTGCCGGACGGCACCCCCTTCCCGACCACGTACTACCTGACCTGCCCGAAGGCCGCCTCGGCCATCGGCCGGCTCGAAGGCGGCGGGGTCATGAAGGACATGAACGAGCGCCTCGCCGCCGATCCCGAACTCGCCGAGCACCACCGCCGCGCCCACGAGGACTACCTCGCCCGGCGCGCGAGGCTCGGCGACGTGCCCGAGATCGAGGGCGTGTCGGCGGGCGGCCTGCCCGACCGCGTGAAATGCCTGCACGCCCTCGTCGGCCACGCGCTGGCCGCCGGACCGGGCGTCAGCCCCTTCGGCGACGAGGCGATCGAGCGCCTCCCCGAGTGGTGGCGCACCAGCAGCTGCGCCCATGGACAAGAGGAGAGCGAATGAGCGAGCGTCGCGTGGCCGGGATCGACTGCGGCACCAATTCGATCCGTCTCCTCATCGCCGACGTCGGCGCGGACGGCCGACTGCGGGACGTCGTGCGCCGCATGGAGGTCGTGCGTCTCGGCGAAGGCGTCGACCGGACCGGCCGCCTCTCCGAGGCCGCCTTGGAACGCACCCGCGTCGCCCTCGCCGACTACACCGGCCAGATCCGCGAGCACGGGGTCGAGGCGGTCCGCATGGTCGCCACGTCCGCGAGCCGCGACGCCGCGAACGCCGCCGACTTCGAGGCCATGGTCGAGTCGGTGCTCGGCCAGGCCCCCGAGGTCATCACCGGTGACGAGGAGGCCCGCCTCTCCTTCACCGGCGCGGCGGCCACGCTGCCTCCCCACGAAGGGCAGCGCCTGCTCATCGACATCGGCGGCGGCTCGACCGAGTTCGTGCGCGGCACGGGCGCCGAGGTCCTGGCGGCGATCTCCGTCGACATCGGCTGCGTCCGCATGACCGAGCGGCACTTGCGCACGGACCCGCCGCGCCAGGGCGAGATCGACGCCGCGGTCCTCGACATCACCGGCATCGCGGACAAGGCCCTGAGCGTGGCCGACCCGGCCCGCGAGGCCACCGAGCTGGTGGCCGTGGCCGGGACGGCGACGACGATCGCCGCGATCGCTTTGGGGCTCAAGGCGTACGACCCCCGGGCGATCGACGGGACCCGCCTCACGTACTCCATGGTCGAACGGGTGACCGCGGACCTCGCCGAGGCCGACCACGCCGCGCGCCTCGCGATCCCCGTCATGCACCC
This sequence comes from Glycomyces sp. TRM65418, assembly GCF_019710475.1. Taxonomy (GTDB): domain Bacteria; phylum Actinomycetota; class Actinomycetes; order Mycobacteriales; family Micromonosporaceae; genus Glycomyces. The sequence goes on from NZ_JAJFAX010000002.1 coordinate 621,702, forward strand.
GGGTCGGGCCGACGTCATCGTCGGCGGCGCGCTGGTGCTGCGCACCATCATGGAGCGCAGCCGGATCGAAGAGGTCCTCATCAGCGAGCACGACATCCTCGACGGCATCGCCCTCTCGGCATAACGGCGAACGGCACGGCCCCGCGATCGGATGACCGCGGGGCCGTGCCGTTGCCTGCTCAGGCGTGCACGAGCTCGCGCGCCGGCGACTTGGCGGACGCCTTCCACAGCTCGGCCGCGAGCCACAGCGCCGCCACCGCCACGAGGGCGCCCCAGGCGATCCGGCCGGCCTGCGGCAGGAAGTACTGCGGCAGCATCGTCGCCAGCAGCACGGCGAGCGGCACGCCGCTCCAGCGGTGGAGCGTGCCCGAGCGCCACACCGCGACCGCGGCGAGGACCGCGGCGACGGCGATGCCGGCCAGGCCGATCGTGAACACGGTCACCGCGGTCGGGTCGAACCGGAACGCGTCGGCCACGTCGGTCAGCGCGGCGTCGCCGCCCTCCACCGCGCGTTCGCCGATCGCCTTGAGGCCGTAGACCTCCGCGCCGTAGTAGGAGATCGTCAGGGCCGATCCGATGTAGCCGACGGTGGTGGCGAGGAACGCGGTCTGCTCGTTGCGGGTGCCTTCGAGACAACCGCGGAGGGCCCCGTAACCGAGCGGGATCAGGATGAGGCCGACGATGGCGGCGAGGTGGGCGACCGCCCAGCCGGCGGTGGTCCAGGACTCGGCCCCTTCGAGGGTGGTCTGGTCGCGGCGGGGTGCGGCGGCCTCGTAGAGGAGGAAGAGGATGCCCGCGAGCGCGAAGGCGACGGCGCCCATGCGGGCGCGCGGATCGGGCGCGGCGGGGGAGAGGCTGGTGGACATGGGTGCTCCTTGCGGTTTCACTGCTCACATTTGAGAGCACTGCTCTCTGATGAGAATGATGATCGCACACTGGACCGCCGAATGCAAGAGCGGTGCTCTCGTTTCGGTAGACTCGCCTGATGAACGCGCCGAGAACCGCCCGCGAACGCGCCCGCGCCGAGCTCACCGCCGAGATCCTCGCCGCCGCCCGCCGTCAACTCGGCGAGGTCGGCGCCGTCGGGCTCTCACTGCGCTCGGTGGCCCGCGAGCTCGGCATGGCCTCCTCGGCCGTCTACCGCTACTTCGCCAGCCGCGACGACCTCCTGACCGCCCTGCTCGTGGAGTCCTACAACGAGATCGGCGAGGCCGCCGAGCGCGCCGACGACCCGGACGCGGCTCCTGAGCGGCGCTGGCTCGCGGTCTGGCGCGGTGTGCGCGGCTGGGCCCTCGCCAACCGCCACGAGTACGCGCTCCTCTTCGGCACCCCGGTCCCCGGCTACGCCGCCCCGCACCTCACCGCCGAAGCCGCGGGCCGGATGCCGCTGACCCTGGCCCGCATCGTGGCCGACGCCAAGCGCGCCGGGACGCTCGCGCCGCCGCCCGGGCCCGCGTGCGACCCCGCGGCCGTCACCCCGGAGATGCTGGTCATATTGCAGGACATGGCCTTCGACGTCGAGGAGACCGCCCGGCTCGTCCTCGCCTGGAACCGCCTCGTCGCCATCCTGGGCTATGAGCTCCACGGCCACCTGGTGAACATCACCGCCGACGATGCGGCGTTCTTCGACTACACCGCCCGCACCGAGGGCGCGTTCAACGGCCTGGCCTTCGACTGAATCGGTCGCACGACGGCGCCGGCCGAAAAATCGAGCCGAATGGCACGATTCGGGGATATAGGAAGGGGGTCCTCAGACGTGTGCAGAGTGAAGACCAACATCCGACGAAAGAGGATCCCATGCACCGCAAACTGCTCGTCACCGTCGCCGTCGCCGTCGCCGGCCTCACGGCCTGCGGAGGAGGGGAGGCCGACGACACGCCCGGCAGCGGCGCCGACCCCGCCACCGCGACCTCCGAAAGCACCGCCGAAGCCACCACCGTGACGACCGCCGAAGGCGACCAGGCCACCGACACCGACCCGCGCCTGCAGGTCCTGGTCGGCACCTGGGAAGCCGACCCCGAGGAGGTCGGCCCGCACGGCTCGACCCTCACCGTGGAGGAGGACGGCACCGCGACCCTGCTCTCGTTCGCGAACCAGCAGGGCGCTTACGAGGGCGAGATCGTCCTCGGGGACCAGGAGGCCCACCGCTTCGAAGGCGTCGTCGCCGAAGCCGACGACGAGATCACCGTCGAGCTGACCTACGACGCCGAAGCGGACACGCTCACGCTCGACTACCCCGGCGACGGCGGCGCCTACGTCCACACCCGCGCCTGATCCGCTCGGCTCCCGTGGCGCCGGCCCTGTGCGCTCAGCCGCGCAGGGCCAGCGCCACCACGATCGCCGCGATCACGAGCACCACGCCGATCGCGGCGACCACCCACGGCCAGCGCTTGAGCGGCTTGTGCTCGGCGACGTCGCCCACGACCACGGTGACGTTGTCCGGGCCGCCGCCCTCCAGCGCCAGGCGCACGAGCTCGTCGGCCGCGGCCTGCGGATCGGTGAAGTCGCGCAGCACGTTCTCGATGGCCGCGTCGTCCACCACGTCGCTGAGCCCGTCCGAGCACAGCATGTACCGGTCGCCGACCTGCGCGGGCCGGGTCTCGAAGTGCGCGGGGGCGGGGTTGGCCTGGAGCACGCGCGTGACCACCGACTTGTACGGGTGGTCCTGCGCCTCGGCGGGGGTGATCGCGCCCTCGTCGACGAGGTGCTGGACGTACGAGTCGTCCACGGTCACCTGCACGAAGTCCTCGCCGCGGAGCTGGTACGCCCGCGAGTCGCCGATGTGGACGATGTCCACCGCGTCGTCGCCGAGCCACAGGCCCGTCAGCGTCGTCGCCATGCCCTCGGACTCGGGATTCTCGGCCACCGCCGCGCGGATCCGGTCGCGCGCGGCGTCGACCACCGCGCCCAGCTCGGACTGGGCCTCCACGGGCGAGCGGCGGGCCAGCCGCGTCACCTCGGCGATGGTCACCCCGCTGGCGACCTCGCCGGCGGCCGCGCCGCCCACGCCGTCGGCGACCGCGAGCAGCCGCCGCGACGCGAGATGGGAGTCCTCATTGAGATCGCGGACTTTGCCCACGTCGGTGGCGGCGCCATAGCGCCAACGCAATTCGGTCACAGGCGATCACCACTGATTCGGCACCGGGATTCGGCTATCTGTTCAAAGCTTGGCCGTTCGAGGGACATGGGCGCAAGTGTAGTGTCCCGCCACTCACAGCATGCGACCGTTGATCCCGGTGCGCCCGGCCTGGACCGAACCGGGCTGTATCCCCCGTTCGTGCCAGCCTGTCATCCCCGGTCTGAGCTGCGACGACACCGGCCTTACAGTGGATCCTGCCAGCTCGCGCGCCCTCGCCCAACACTCACTTCGGGAGCATCCATGCAGACGGTTCTCGCCGATCGGTACGTCTTGGAGCAGGAGATCGCGCGCGGCGCGGTCGGGGTCGTGTGGCGCGCCTTCGACCGGATCGCCGGCGACCGGGTGGCCGTCAAGGTCCTCCGGCCCGAGCTGCGCGGCGAGAAGGAGATCTTCGAGTCCTTCAGCGCCGAGGCCGAGATCCTGCGCACCATCGACCACCCGGGCGTCGTCTCCGTGAAGGACTTCATCGTCACCGGCGCGGTCTGCGCGGTGGTCCTGGAGTTCATCGAAGGACTCGACCTGCGCGAGCACCTGCGCCTCCACGGGCCCCTCGCCCCCGCCGAGGCCGCGCGCCGCTGCGCGAGCGCCGCCGAGACCCTCGCCGCGATCCACCGCGCCGGCTACCGGCACGGCGACGTCAAACCCGGCAACCTCATGCTCGCCGGCCCCGAGGGCCTCAAGTTCATCGACTTCGGCATCGCCCGCGCCGCCGCCTCCAAGACCGCGCCCTCCCACGGCACCCCCGAGTACATCGCCCCCGAGGTCGCCGCCGGCGACTCGGTGAGCCTCGGCGTCGACAACTACGCCCTCGGACTGGTCCTCTACGAGGCCCTCACCGCCCACAGCGCCTACCGCGGCGGTTCGATCACCGAAGTGGTCGACCGCCACCTCACGAAGATCCCGGTCAAGCCCTCCACCGTCGACGCGCGGCTGTGGGCCGTCGTGGAGCGGCTCCTCGCCCTCGACCCGAGCGCCCGCGGCGACCTCGACGCCGTCGCGGCCGAACTCCGGCGCCTCGCCCCGGACCTCGCGACCCGGCCGACCGCGCCGATCGAACCCGAACTGCGCGACCGCGGGGCCGCCGCCGCGTCCGCCTACGAGCCCGTCACCCCCCACGCGGCCGAGGTCGACCAAGGCGCCCTCGGCACGCTCCTCACCGCCCGGTCCGAAGGCGACGCACGCGCCGAGGCGGACGGCCCCGACTCCGACGCCCGTTTCCGCCGCGGCCTCCTCCTGGTCGGCCTCGCGGGCTTCGCCGTGCTCGCCGCGGCCTTCTGGGCCGTCATGACCTTCTCCGGCGCCGACGTCCCGAATGAGGACGATGTGGCCGATCCGTCCGAAGCGGCCACCACGGTCGTCGCCACGGCGGACGAGAGCGCCGCCGAGCCAACGGAACCGACCCCCGAAGCGAGTCCCACGCCCGGCGAGCCGACCACCGCTCCGGAAGGGCCGGAGGTGGAAAGCGACGCCCCTGGCCAGGAAACTGCTGATATGTCCGAATCGGAAACCGGCGACGGCGGCTCCACTGAGGGCGGTTCGGGTGACGAGTTGCCCGGATCGGATCTCATCGGATCGCCCATGCCCGACAACTGATATCAACCGCGACAGTCGATAATGATCCGTGACCGCCGAGCGACGCCACGTCATCGCGAACAGCGAGGCGATCGGGATCACACGTTTGAAATTCTCTGAACACGCGTTGCAATCCCGAAGCAGCGCTCATGCGATCCACAAGGCCGACACCGAGATCCGTCCCCCCTTCCCATCAGCCATCGGCAAGGGTCTATCGACACATTGGAGCTGTCCACTTGTCATGAGGGCCTCCACATGGCATCCTGTCGGGCATGGCAGGAAAAGAACTCAACGCAACCTCAGCAGCATTGCTGGGCTTGCTGCACGAAGGACCGATGACCGGCGGACAACTCATGGCGGAGGCGACCCGTCGCCTCGGTCCGTACTGGACCATGACGCGCTCGCAGGTTTACCGTGAACTCCCCGCGCTGGCCGAGGCGGGCCTCGTCCGCGTGGGGAAGCCGGGGCCCCGCGCCTCGGTGCCCTACACCATCAGCGCCAACGGCAAGCGGGCGTTCACCCGCTGGCTCAACGAGCCGGCCCGGATCGGCCAGCTGCGCGACCCGGTCGCGCTGCGCACGGCGTTCCTCGACTACCTGTCGAAGGACACCGCCGACGAGATGTTCGCCGACGCGACGGAGCAGCACCAGGAGGCCTTGGCAGAGGCCCGTGCCGCCGCGAAGGACTACGCGGACGAGGACCCGAACGCGGCCATCGCGATGGAATTCGCGATCGGCTACCACCGCTCGGCGCTCAGCTGGCTGAAGAAGCGATAGGAACGACGCCGGGGCCCTGAACCGGCGAACGACGATCAAGCACGAAACGGGACGCAGCCCCCTCGGGGGCAGCGTCCCGTTTCGTATGAGCCCGAATACAGGCGTACCCTGATCTGTTGTGACCAGTGTCGATGTTTCCGCCGATCTCCGCGAACTGAAAGCGACGCTCACCAGCGTCGAGGCCGTGCTCGACCTCCCCGCGCTCCGCAGCGAGCTGGCCGAACTCGAGGCCGCCGCCGCCGACCCCGGGCTGTGGGACGACACCGCGCAGGCCCAGAAGATCACCTCCCGCCTGTCCTACGTGCAGGCCGAGCTCAAAAAGCTCGCCCAACTCCATGAGCGCATGGACGACGTCGCGATCATGTTCGAACTCGCCGACGACGAATCCGACCCCGGGGCCCAGGCCGAGGCCGAGGCCGAGCTGGCGTCGATCCGCAAGGCCGTCGACGAGCTCGAGGTCCGCACCCTCCTCTCCGGCGAGTACGACGAGCGCGACTGCGTCGTGACCGTCCGCTCCGGCGCGGGCGGGGCCGACGCCTGCGACTTCGCCGAGCAGCTCATGCGCATGTACCTGCGCTGGTCGGAGGCCCACAACTGCGGCACCGAGGTCTACGACATCTCCTACGCCGAAGAGGCCGGCATCCGCTCCGCCACGTTCGCCGTCAACGGCCCCTACGCCTACGGGCACCTCTCGGTCGAGCAGGGCACCCACCGCGTCGTGCGCATCAGCAAATACGACAACCAGGGCCGCCGCCAGACCGGCTTCGCCGCCGTCGAGGTCGTCCCGGCCCTGGAGCAGACCGACGAGATCCCCGACATCCCCGAGGACGAGATCCGCGTGGACGTCTACCGCTCCTCCGGCCCCGGCGGCCAGGGCGTCAACACCACCGACTCGGCGGTGCGCCTGACGCACCTGCCCACGGGCATCGTCGTCTCCTGCCAGAACGAGCGCTCGCAGCTGCAGAACAAGGCCACCGCGATGGCGGTCCTCAAGGCCAAGCTCCTCCAGCGCAAGCGCGACGAGGAGCGGGCCAAGGTCGACGAGCTGCGCGGCTCGGCCACCGCCTCGTGGGGCGACCAGATGCGCTCCTACGTCGAGCACCCCTACCAGATGGTCAAGGACCTGCGCACCGGCTTCGAGACCGCCGATGTCAAGGGCGTCTACGACGGCAACATCGACGGCTTCCTCGAGGCCGGCATCCGCTGGCGCAAGTCCGCCGAGAAGCAGGAGTAGCCGTCCGCGCCCGGTGCGGTCCGGGGCCCGCGCCGCCGCGCCCGCAGAGTCCGCTTCGGACGGAGCCGGGCCGCCGGCGCGAGCCCGCTCCGTGGCCGTTCCGTGACCCTTCGGGGCCCGCGGATGGGCCGCCTGACCATGCGGGCTTCCACCGTTCGGGCGAAATCGAGTCGTGACCCTTTCGCGCACGTGACGTATGGGGCCGAAACAGCGGAATATGCCACGCTTGTACTGGAGCCGCCCGACCGGCTCCGGACTTCGGCGGTTAGACTCCGCCTCGTGATTCAGCTTGAGGGTGTAACCAAGCACTACCCCCGGTCGAACCGCCCGTCGGTGGAGGACGTGAACGTTTTCATCGACAAGGGGGAGTTCGTCTTCTTCATCGGCCCGACCGGCGCGGGGAAGTCCACGATGATCAAGCTCCTGCTGCGCGAAGAGGTCCCGGACAAGGGCACGATCACCGTCGGGGAGACCGACGTGACCAAGCTCCGGCGCTGGAAGGTCCCGGCCTACCGGCGCAGCATCGGCTGCGTGTTCCAGGACTTCCGGCTGCTGCCGAACCGCACGGCCGCCGAGAACGTCGCGTTCGCGCTCGAGGTCATCGGCAAGCCCCGTTCGGTCGCCCGCCGCGTCGTCCCCGAGGTCCTCGAACTGGTGGGCCTGGGCGGCAAGGAGCACCGCTACCCGCACGAGCTGTCCGGCGGCGAGCAGCAGCGCGTGGCCGTGGCCCGCGCGTTCGTCAACCGGCCGCTGCTGCTGCTGGCCGACGAGCCCACCGGTAACCTCGACCCCGACACCTCGATCGAGATCATGCGGCTCCTCGACCGCATCAGCCGGACCGGCACCACCATCCTGATGGTCACCCACGACTCCAACATCGTGAACCAGATGCGCCGTCGCGTCATCGAGATCGAGAACGGCCAGATCGTCCGCGACCAGGCTCGCGGCGTCTACGGCTAAGCGGAAGGCAGATTCAGAGCACATGCGCGCGAAGTACGTGATGTCCGAGGTCTTCCTCGGACTGTGGCGCAACATCTCCATGACCGTCGCCATGATCATCACCATGGCCGTCTCGCTGACGATGCTCGGCGCGGGCCTGCTGCTGTACAACCAGGTCGACGTGATCGAGGAGTACTACCAGACCAACCTCGAAGTCGTGGTCTACATGCAGCGCGACGTCACCGAGGAGGTCAGCGAGAAGATCGGCGAGGAACTCAGGGCCAGTCCGTATGTGAAGCAGGCCCAGTACGAGTCCCAGGAAGAGGCCTACGAGCGCTTCCAGGAGACCTTCGCCGAGACCAAGGACCTCGTCGACTCGGTCGACCCCGAGGTCCTGCCGTCCGCGTGGCGCGTCGAGATGCACGACATCAACGACGCCGACCAGCTCATCGCGGACTTCGCCGAGCGCGAAGGCGTCTACCAGGTGACCAACCAGCGCGACATCCTCCAGGAGGTCTTCGACATCCTCGGCGGCGCGCAGCGCCTCACCCTGGTCGTCGCCCTCGTGCAGGGCGTGGCCGCGCTCATGCTGGTCGCCAACACGATCCAGGTCGCCGCGTACTCGCGGCGCCGCGAGGTCGCCATCATGAAACTGGTCGGCGCCCCGAACTGGTTCGTGCAGGCCCCGTTCGTGCTCGAGGCGGTCTTCGCCGGCGTCATCGGCTCGATCTTCGCCTTCGCGACGCTCATCGCCGCGAAGTTCCTCGTCATCGACGGGCAGTTCTCGAACCTGTTCAGTCTGATGCCGCCGATCACCATGCAGTCGATTCTGATCCTGCTGCCGATCCTCACCGGGATCTCGGCCGTGATCAGCGCGATCACCGCGTGGATCACCCTGAGATTCAACATCAAGGTCTGATCCTCACGTTCGGGGGAGATACCCCGAATGTCCTGAACGTCCGTCGCACTTGGACTACATTCAGGCCCCATGAGGCGAATCGGATGGCTGCTCGCGGCCCTGCTCCTGGCAGGGACCGCGAGCAGTCCCGCGCTCGGGGTCACGCAGTCCGAGCTCGACGCCGTGGAGCGCGAGAAGGCCGAGATGGCCGCCGAACTGGAGAACGCCTCCGAAGAGGTCCGCGCGGCGGGCCAGGTCCTCGCCGAGACCGCCTCCCGGCTTCCCGGAGCCGAGCACGCCGTGGACGTCGCCGAAGGCCGGGTCGCCGCCGCCGAGGCCGAAGCGGCCCAAGCCCAACGCGAGGCCGACGCCGCCCGCGAGGCGCTCGCGGCCGCCGAAGCCGAGTACGAGGCCGCGGCCGAAGCGGTCGAGGCCGCCCGCGAGGCCCGCGCCTCCCTCTTCGCCGCGACCGCCCGCGGGGTCGAACTGCTCACCGTGGACGCCATCATCGCCTCGGGGGACCCGCAGACCGCCGTCGACGGCATGACGTATCTCGAGTTCATGATGGAGGGCAAGAACCTCGCCGTCGAGGAGGTCACCCTCGCCCGGCGCGAGGCCTCCAACGCCGAGAACGCCGCTTCCGTCGCCGAAGCCGAAGCCGAAGCCGCCGAAGCCGCCGCCGAGGAGGCGCTCGCGGCGGCCGAGACCCGCTTCGCCGAGGCGCAGGCCGCGAAGCTCGCCGTCGAGGAGCTGGTGGACCAGCGCGAGGCGGCCCTCGCGGTCGCCGAGGACGCCGAGGACGAGGCCCAGGCCGCGTACGACGAGCTCGAAGCCGAGTCCGCGCGCCTCGCCGACGCGCTGCGCCAGGCCGACGACGACGCGGGTTCCTCGGGCGGCGGTTCCTCCTCCGGCGGCGGCGGTTTCGTGGTGCCGGTGGACGGCTGGAAGTCCTCCGACTACGGCTGGCGGCGCCACCCGATCTACGGCACGAACCGCTTCCACGGCGGCACCGACTTCGCCGCCGGCACGGGCGCGGCGATCCACGCCGCCGACTCCGGCAAGGTGGTCTACGCCGGATGGAACGCCGGGTACGGCCAGCTGACCTGCATCAGCCACGGCGGGGGCGTGACGACCTGCTACGCGCACCAGTCGAGCATCCGGGTCTCCCACGGCGAGCACGTCGACCGCGACGAGACGATCGGCGCGGTGGGCAGCACGGGCGCGAGCACGGGCCCGCACCTGCACTTCGAGGTCCGGGTCCACGGCGAACGGGTCGACCCCCTGGGCTACCTGCCGAGCTGTCTCTGCCGGTAACCGCCGAGGGCGCTCGCGAAGTCAAATAGATGTCGCCATACGTTTGTTCGATCGTTAAGCTTGCTCCGTGTCCAAGAAGCAGCAGGAGAAGGTCAAGCACTCGGGTTCCGAGCGGTCGGTGGTGACCACCAACCGCAAGGCGCGGCACGACTACGAGATCCTGGACACCTACGAGGCCGGCATGGTCCTGTCCGGGACGGAGGTCAAGGCACTGCGCCAGGGCCGGGGGAACATCGTCGACGCGTACGCCGAGATCCACAACGGCGAGGCCCGCGTCCACAACTTCCACATCCCCGAGTACGACTACGGGACGTGGACCAACCACCCGCCCCGGCGCATCCGCAAGCTCCTGCTGCACCGCGGTGAGATCGCCAAGCTCGAAGGCAAGCTCGACGAGGCCGGCCTGACGCTGGTCCCGCTGTCGGTGTACTTCCTGAACGGCTACGCCAAAATGGAGCTCGGGCTCGCCCGGGGCCGCAAGAACTACGACAAGCGCCAGGCCATCGCCAAGCGCGAGTCCGACCGCGAGATCGAGCGGGCCATGGGCCGCGCCGCCAAGCGCGGCGGCAGGTAGCGGGCGGTCACACCCCCGGCAGGGGTGTGACCCGGCGCGTCTCGCGGCGGCGGAGGAATATCCGATGGCGGCCGGCCGTTGGATTGGGATAGAATTCCACAGCACAACTCAACAGGGGTGAATGACTCACTTCAACCAAGGGGCTGATCGGTTTCGACTCCGTATGTTGACGTGAGGGAAGCGGGTCGAGGAAGCCAACGCTGTCTCGTAAACCAACGTTGGAAACCAATAAGTGCCAACGCAAAACGCACTGACTTCGCTCTCGCTGCCTAAGCGACGGTGAAGTTGCCGCTCCAGGGGCGCATCCGCTCTGGGTTCGCGGCATCATGTAAGGATGCTGGGCCGACGTCTTGATCGCTGGGACGTCTGCCGAGATCTTCGGCGATTAGAGCCCGTCTCACCGACTCGTCCGCGTGATCGGTGGGGCTCGAAAAAAGACACAGCGGACTGCACCCGGAGAAGTCTCACAGATGCAGCGGAGGACCAGGGTTCGATTCCCTGCAGCTCCACACGCCCACATGGGCCCCCTCGTGGGGCCCATGTGTTCGCCTGTGACCGGCAGTGATCGCTCACAGGCGTCACGTTCGCTGGTGCTCGTCTGCCACCCATGCCGCGCCAACGGCGGGTTCGATTACCTCTGCGTCCACACATCCCATGTGCGCTCCCTCGTGGGGCCCATGTGTCCGTGTGCGACCAGCTGTAGGACTGAATCGACCTTCAGGGTCTATGCTCGAGCCGGTGTCTCCCCGACCATTGCCTGTAGGTAGCCGATGCGCTGCTCGACGCTTTCCAGCACCCGCACTTGGCCGGATTGGGCGCCACTCTTGCCCTGCCGGACCGCCACACACGAAGCGAAACCGGCAACTAGAGATTTGAGTTGAACTCGCCGCAGGTGAGGTGCTGGGGCGGATCGGCGTTGGCCGCCCTACCAGGAGCCCGCTCTCGTGTCATCGTTCGCCGTGGGGCTCTTCGCGTACCCGCTCAGGCAGGTCAACGGCGCACCCGATAGCGCAGGTGCAGTACCCGGTTGCCCTGAATCACCGCGTCAGGATCCTCCAACAGGTGCTGCGCGTCGACCGACCCGAAGTAGCGCTTGCCGGATCCGAACACAACGGGTACGACGTCCATGCGCACCTCGTCGACCAGGTCCGCGGCAAGCACCTGGCCACCGACGTCGCCAGCGGCGACCTCGACCAAGCGGTCACCCGCAAGCTCCTGCGCCTTGGCCACGGCTGCCTCGACGCCGTCGACGAAGTGAAACGGTGCCTCGGGGTCCCAGCCCTCGGGCTGCGGCCGGTGCGTCACGACGACCACGTGGTCGATCCCGCCCGGAGGCTTCCCGCCCCAGCCGTCCGTCATGTCGAAGACGCGGCGGCCGACGATGGTCGCTCCGATCTGGTCCCAGTACGGCCGGGTGTAGTCGTAGGACGTCTGCGACACCATTATGTCGCCGCTCTCGTCCAACGGGACGTCACCGCTGAGCAACCAGTCGAACAGCGGTCCGGGCTGGTCGTTCTCGTCCGCGATGAAGCCGTCCGCCGACACCGAGCTGTACATGACTACCTTGCCCACAAGGCGCTCCTTTGCATTGGTTGCCCCCAAATTAGCGTGTCGTGAGCGGTCGGTCTTGTAAGAAATCAATCGGCCGGCAGCGGCCAGCTGTCCAGTACGTGGCCGGGATGTTCGCGCAGGAACCGCCGCCGGACTTCGATGTACCGGGTGGGCGTGAGCCCGGTGAATACCCGGAACTCGTGGCCGAAGTGGGCCTGATCGAAGTAGCCTGCGCCACCGGCGAGTTCACCCCAGTCGATCGGTCCGGCGGGATCGATCGCGAACACGGCGGCGGCGAAGCGGTGGGTGCGGGCCAGCCGCTTCGGCGTGACACCGATGAGCTCCTTGAACCGCTGTGCCAGATGGGTGCTGCTGACACCGGCGGCCGCCCTCAGGTCGCCGATCGCCACTGCACCGCTAGTCGCCGCGATGACACTGCTCGCATGGCGGACCAGCCCCAGGCCGGCGGTTTCGCGCAGCCGTCGCATGAACTCCTCCTCGAGCAGCGTCAGCATCTCGTGCGGTCCATCCGCCATTGCCAGCCGGTCTCGCAGCTCAGCAACGGCGGGTCGGCCCCAAACCTGCTCTACCGCCACCGGCCGGTCACACAGCTCGGCCGCGGGCATCGGCAGAAACGGCGCCAGCCCCCACGGCTTGACGTGCGCGCCGACGGACCGGGTCCTGAGTGGATAACCGAACTCCAACGCGCGGGTGGGCATGGTGACCACGCAGCCGTCGGCGTACTCGGCCGTCTCGATGGCGGTGGCGGCGCGGATGCGAAACGGTGCCCCGAGGTTGACGATGAGCAACGCCGACGGCATCGGCGGCAGCATCAGCCGAGCGTATGGCGGCGACCCCTCCAGGAAGTAAAGGTCGTCGATCAGCTCGTCCAGCGGCGGTCGCGGCACTCTGGACACGTACTCCATGCCCACAGCATCGCCGACGCCTCGCCCGCATCGTGCGCCGGGATGGTCCAGCCGCGCTCTACATCGCCCGATTCCTACTCGACAGGTTCGACCTGACGCGGTTGCGTCCAAAGCTCCACGAGCGGGACCCGCTTCACGACACCGCAGAAACTTTGAAGCGGCAGCATCGGTTACGTGGGTGGCACCAAGGGCGCGAGACAGTGACGAAAGCTAAGACGAATCCGTGTTCTTCCCGAGAAACGCACTCAGGCTGCGCGGGTTCGAAGGGCGGTTCCGGACTTTCAGGCCTTCGAGACGAGGCGCCTGACGCTGCGGTCGCTGAGGCCGTATTGGACCGCGAGGACCTTCTGCGGTACGCCAGCGCCATACGCGGCAACGATGGCTTCGCGCTGTTCGACTGTGAGCCGCCGATTGAGCGAGCGCGGCGGGACGGGCGGCGCCTCGTCGGAGATGGGCTCGCGGTCCGATCTCGGCTCCGGTGAAGGGCCTGAGTTCGAGATCGAGGGCTCGGTTGGCTCCGAGAGCCGATCCAATGCGGCCTCTAGCTGCGGGTTTGGGTTCGCATAAGCGTGCAGTACCTCCACACGCCCACATGGGCCCCGCGAGGGGCCCATGTGTTCATTTGCGGCCGTTTATGTGCCCGCTGTGGCCCAGGGCTCAGTCAGTGTTACTTGGGGTATTCATACTGTCTAGTCCGTTTCCTCCTGACATGGTCATCTCCGGAAGCGTCGTCTGAGTGCTTGCCGGTACTCCGGCGTTAGCCCGAACCCGCTCACTTTGCTCCAGTGGGAGGGCGGGCGGAGCGGCCATCGCGCGACGCCGAGCTCAGCTGTTCTGCCTCGGCCTTCGCGCGCGGCCGTGCTGCCCTGACCGCTGTGGCATCCCGGGGCGAGCGCGTCTGGCGCTACGAATGCAGGCGGGGACCGGGAAGCGGGCCGATCGAACTCGATACGTCCGCTGCGGCAACGCTTGCCGCCGTCGAAAGCGCGGGAGGTCAGCCAGACGGGCGGCAGGATTTATGGATCGGGCGAATCGCGAGCCCTGCTACTACGGCGAAAGCCACTGCGGCCGGTAGCTCGTCATCGTCGCAGATCGCCTTGGGGGGTAGTCCCCAACTCTGGCCGGAGCTTGCGGTCTCCCGAGCCTGAAAGACCGGGAGCAGATCTTCCTCGCCCGGGTGCCGTCCGGATCAACTACGTTGGCCGCCAACGAGATTGCAATCGGGGCTGGAGCGGTCGCCTCCTTCATGGGACGATTGTTCAGCGTTTCGATATGAAACCGTTACATCACCAGGTGATTAGGCCTACTTCTCAGCCAATTTGCGGATGATTCGGACAAGGCCGCTATGGCTCCATCCTGTGCCGCATCGTGGATGTTGATAACGTGTGCTTCGCTCGCGGTCACAGCCAGTACCGGAGCGACCTCGATGCCCCGCCCCCCGTCTACACCCCCGATCCTTTAACTGGAGAGCGAACCCCTCGTGACGAGCCCTCACCTTCGCCGCAACCTCAAGCGGAGCTTGGTTATCGGCCTGGCTTCTGTAATTGCTGCCGCGTCTGCTTCCACACCTCCTGGCGCTGCTGAAGAGCCCGAGACGTCCACTTGCGTCGAAGACGGTGCCGTCCTGCAGGAGCGCGGGGAATCGTCGGCACTGGAGCTGGCCGTCGAGTGCGGGGCGGAAGTCCTGATTCGCGATTCGCAGGACTACACGACCCGCTCATACGCGCAACCCGACGGCAGCATTGCCACCGAGTTCGCCGTCCAACCGCAGTGGGTTCCCGACGGCACCGGTGAATGGATCGATGCGGACCCCACGATCGAGGTCGCGGCTGACGGCACGCTCCAGACGAAGGCCACGATCACCGATCTGGAGTTCGGCTCCGCGGGTGACACCGCGTTTGTCACCGCCACCAACGCCGACGGCGAGTCCGTGGCACTGGATTGGACCGAGCCGCTGCCGGAACCGGAGCTGGACGGTTCCACTGTGCGGTACCCGGAGGTGCTGCCTGATGTGGACCTGGAGGTCTACGCGGGCGTGTCCGACTTCTCCTATGCGCTGGTCGTCAAGACCTCGGAAGCTGCTGCGGACCCCGCACTTGAACGAGTTGAGATCGGCCTCGCCTCCGAAGGCCTATCGGTGACCGCTGATGCCGCGACCGACACCGCGGCCCTTTCTGATGCTGACGGAGCGACGGCCTTCAGCGTGGACACCCCGTGGATGTGGGACTCCTCCGCGGTCGGCGAAGGCTCCGGGAATGCCGCGCCGATGGAGCTGGAGGTAGACGCCGACTCGCTGACGGTGACCCCCGACCCGGAGTTCCTGGCGGACGACGGGGTCGAATATCCGATCTACATCGACCCGAAGTTTCGCGACGAGAACGGTGCCAGCTTCGAGAACGCTTTCTCGCAGAGAACCGGCATCACCTGTGGTTCCGGTTCGGAGATGTGCGTCGGGGCCCAGCTCTGGGAACCTGACAATGCGATGGGCTACTGGCGTTCGGCGATGAAGTTCACCGGCCTGAACTCGATTGCGAACCGGGACGTCCAGAAGGCGAACGTGCTGGTGACTCAGACGCACACCGGCGGAGCCGGGGCGACCCAGTCGGTGCGGCTCTACGCGATGAACTGGTGGGACTTCACCGAAGACACCAGTATGACCACGTTCAACAACCAAGCCGCCGGTCTGGTGGCGACCGAGTCGGTGCGGACGTCGAACACCGGCGCCGGAGAATCCGATCAGACCATCGAGTGGGCCGATGACCGAAGTGCCACCTGGGTGCAGAAGCTCGTCGATGCAGGGAACAACACCGCTGTGTTCGGTGTCCTCTCCGGAGCGAACCTCGACCAGGAGAAGAACCTGAATTACTGGCGGAAGCTGAACCCCTCCACGGCGAAGCTCGTGGTCTGGCACGCGCCGCTGAAACCGACGCAGCTGTTCACGAACGGATCCTCCTGCTCGACCTCGGCCCCCGGGCCGACGATCAATACGCTCACGCCGACGCTCAAGGCCACGGCACCCGCATCGCTGAGGTCGACGAACGAACTGAACTTCTACGTTTACGAGCGCAACGGCGTGCCGGACAATCACCTTCGGAAGGTCGAAGTCGCGAACGTCTCGGCCGGAGCATCCGTCACGGTCTCCGTGCCCTCCGGTGTCCTCGAACGTGGCCAGACCTACCGGTGGCGGACTCGGGCCTGGGACACCGATGGCGAGGACGGGCGCTGGGGCGAGGCCGCGGGTTACTGCTATTTCACAGTCAATTCCCTGCCCACCACTCCGACGGGTCTCTCGACGGAAGGCCTTGGGTGCGGATCGCAATCCGCTCCTGTGACGGTGTCGACGTCGACCCCGAAGCTGCATTCGATCCCGAGTGACCCTGACGGCGGGAACGTCACCGCTCGGTACCAGTTCTACACCCAGGCCGGTGCGCTGCTCAAAGAGTGGAAGGTGGCGGCGAAGAGCGGGGTGACCGCATCGACGCCGGTCGCAAGTGGTCTGGTGTCCGCCGATGGCGTGTACAAGTGGCGCGTTGTCACCGACGACGCGTTCGCTTCGAGCGCATGGTCGGGGTACTGCTGGGTCAAGGTCGACACCACGGCGCCGGAGCCTCCTGACGTGGTCCAGCTGACGACGGACCCGGTACCAGGCGGTTCGGTGGAGTTCGAGTTCGTCGGCGGGTCCGATGTGAAGAGCTTCGAATACAGCTTCAACAACGGGACGAAGAAGACGGTGTCCGCCTCGACGGGTGAGACCAAAATCGGGATGACCCTCCCGTCCACCGGCTCGATCGACCACACCCTCCAAGTGTGGGCAAGAGACTTCACGATTGGCGGGACCGGGAACGTCTCCAGTCCGACCACCTACTTGTTCACGGCGATCGAAGCCCAACCCGCCGCTGCAGCCAGCGCGTGGCGATTCGACGGCGATTTGCTGGACGATGCCGGCGATAACGCGCTCTCCAATTCGTCAACAGCGGTCTTCGCGGCTGACGCGGTCGGCCGCTCTGATGCCGCGGCGAGGTTCGACGGCAGTTCCGGCTCGTGTCTCACTGCAGACCGGACCATCATCGACACGACGGCCTCCTTCACGGCCGCGGCATGGGTCAACCCGGATGCCGAAGCGACGACTGGCCGATTGGTCTTCAGTATCAGCGGAGAGGTCCGCAGCAATCTCCAAGTGCTCGTGTCGCCGACTGGGGAATGGCGGGCAGCGATCGCCTCTAGTGACGGCACCGAATACAGCTGGGTGGTGGCGAGAACGGCGGCATCGTCCGTCGAATACGGCACCTGGACCCATGTCGCTGCGGTCTACGACGCGGCCGCCGAGCGGATCCGACTGTACATCGATGGTGACCTGCAGGGATCTACGGCGGTTCCGTTCGAGCAGTGGCAGGCGACCGGCCTGCTTTCAGTCGGATGCGGCGCCCTGAAAGACGGAACCACTTACGGCTCGATGACCGGCAGCATCGACGACGCGGTGGTCTTCCAGCAGGCGCTGACCGGTGATCAGATCGCCGAACTCATGGATGGTCAGCACATCCCGTCAGTATTGCAAGCGTGGTACCCGCTGCGTGGCGATGGAGCTGATGCCTCTGGCCGCGGTACCGACCTAACGGCGATGCCAGAGGTCCCTTCGTGGGTCCAAGATCAGCACGGCCGGTCCACGAGCGCTCTGGAATTCGACGGAGCTACTTGCCCGACTGCGGGAACCGTGCCGGTGCGCACCGACGACTCCTTCTCCGTCTCTGCCTGGGTGCGCCTCGACTCGGACCACGCGACGAACCACCCGCCTGTGTTCGCGTTCCACGGTGAATCCGGAGTGGCGGCGTTCGTGAAGTACAACGGCACTCAAGACCGTTGGGAGTTCGTAAGGCAGGCCGCTGACTCGTCGAGCGCGAGTTTTGCCGGTGCAGTGAGCGCGGCAACTCCGGTCAAGGATTCGTGGACGCAGCTCACCGCGGCTTACGACGCGGAAACAGCGCTGTTCGAGCTGTACGTGGACGGCGAATTGTCAGGGACCCGCACCCTGCCGGATGCATTGTGGCGGTCGGTCGGGTTGTCGATCGGATGCTATGGCACGGCGTCTTCCACCTCTGTCTGGGAAGGCGCGATCTCGGATGTTCGCGTCTGGCGGGGTGCACTCGATGCCGACCAGGTGGCAGCGGTCCACATCGAACGACTGTCTGCTTGGCCCCTCAGCCGGGATTCGGGCGGGAGCGACGAGTGGAGCGACGCGGACTTGACCTTTACGGGTGACACCTCGTGGGAAGTCGACCGTTGGAACTACTGCTGGGCGGCCTACGGACTTGATCTCACCGGTACCGGCTATGCGTCGACGGAGAGCTCGGTGATCCGATCCGACGAGTCGTTCACGGTCGCGGCGTGGGCCAAAATCGACGACAACAACAGCCATCACGTCGTCATCTCCCAGACCACCCACCAGAGCGCGAGCTTCTATCTGACCTACTTCGCGGACGTCGACACCTGGCAGTTCGCATTGAAGAACATGGGAGCAGACGGTGCCTCGTGGGTGACGGTGGAATCCGACGAGGCCGTCGAAGTGGGCCGCTGGTATCACTTGTCGGCGACCTACGACCTCGGCTCGAACGAGATGCGCCTGTACGTCGACGGTGAACTGCGAAACCAGGTCAGCGGACCCGAACACCCCTGGCATGCCGAGGGACAGCTGCTCCTGGGAGCCGCAGGCGACACCGCCGGTGGACGCTGGTCCCACATGGCCGGGTCGATCGACCAAGTGCAGACCTGGTCCGGGGCGCTCGACCCGCTTTCAATTGCGGCGATCGCCGCCAACCGGCCGAAGTTCGAACTCGACCCGAACGCAGCGGACTGCGGCGACTCTCCGGAGCCACCCGGGGATCTGTGAGTTCGCGAGGCGGGCGGTGCATGGAGGCGCCGCCCGCTCCACCCCCAATGATGTGAACCCTCGAGCCCCACTCACCCCTCGCCCCTGAGAAAGGCCCCTTGGATGAAACCTCGAGTCAGCACCGCTTGGCACCGGCACAGCAGGACCACGGTTCGATACGCGACGGCCATGACCTTGATCGCCGGTGCGGCGCTGTTCGCCTACCAGACCCCGGCTGCGGCCCAGTCGGGTGCGACGGATCCGGATGTGGGGACGCCGGTGTCGACTTCGCCGGTGTCCGGCTCGCCTGTGGATCTCGCAACCGAGGGGTTGGTGACGGATTCGGGGAAGATCTCGGTGCCGTCGGCGGGGGGCTCGGGCGGATCTGGGGCGGCGGGAGACTGGTCGGCTACGGATCTGTCGAATGCGGGGTCGTGGTCGCAGGGGGGTTCGACCGGCGGCTTCAACTACATGTACGGGTTCGAGTTGCCGCCGGCGGAGGGGCCGGTGCCGTCGGTGGGGTTGTCGTATTCGTCGCAGGCGGTGGATGGGCACACGTCGTCGTCGAACAACCAGGCGGGAGTGATCGGCGACGGTTGGTCCTACACTCCGGGGTTCATCGAGCGGACCTACGCGCCGTGCGTGTCCGAGGAGGGCGGGAACACTCCCCAGGCCACCGCGGACCGGTGCTGGGAGGGCAAGTCGCCGTCGATCACGCTGGTGCTCGAGGGCGTCAACTCGACGCTGGTCCTCGACGACGACACCAACATCTGGACCGCCTCGGCCGACCCGGGCTGGAAGGTCGAGCTGCTCGGCTCGGCAGCCACGGCATCCGCGGGAACGAGTGAGCGGTGGCGGATCACCACCACCGACGGGACGGTCTACACCTTCGGGGCACGAGCTGCGGATACGGCGTCGCGATCGACGGTGCCGGTGTTCGGCAACCACTCGGGCGAAGCCTGCTACAAGGCGGACGACTTCGCCGGTTCGGATTGCGCGCAGGCGTATCGGTGGATGCTGGACGAGATCACCGATGTGCACGGCAACCGCGCCCGCTTCGAGTGGGCCGCCGAGACGGGGCACTACGGTGCCGCGGCCGACGAGGACAACCGGGCCGCCTTCCACCGCGCCGTCCGGTTGACCCGCATCGACTACGGCCTGCGTGCGGACAACGCCGCGGTGCAGGCGGGCCGAGTGACCTTCTCGTACACCGATCGGTGCGAGGCCGACTGCTATAACGCCGACAACACCCCGAAGGCGGATTCTTGGCCCGAGACGCCATGGGACCAGACATGCGCGGCAGCGCCGTGCACGGATCTGTGGTCGCCGGCGTTCTTCTCCTCGAAGCGCCTGGCCGAGATCGCCACGCACGTGCCCAACGGCTCAGGCGGGTTCACGAAAGTGGACTCGTGGACGTTGACCCAGGAGTTCCTCGATTACGGCGACGAGGCGGATGCCGTGCTGTGGCTGAAATCGGTCCAGCACACCGGGCATGTGGGCGGGACGGCTTCGACGCCGCCGGTGACGTTCTCCGGTATCGCCTTCCCCAACCGGGTCGAGCATTCGGAGGGCACGCCGTCGATCTGGCGACCGCGTCTGACCGCGATCACTTCCGAGACCGGTGCGGTGACCGGCGTCTGGTACTCGGCACCGTCCTGCACTTGGGACGCGCTGCCGGACAAGGTCAACAACGCCGGCCTGTGCTACCCGGTGCTGTCCGACGAGGGCGACACGGAGGAGTGGTTCCACAAGTACGTGGTCACGGAGGTCGCCCAGTTCGAGACCACGGCAGGGCAGTTGCCACTGCGCACCTACTACGACTACTCGACCGCCGGAGGCGGGACCACCCGACTGTGGGCCTGGGACGACTCGGAGCACACCGACGACGCGCTCAGGACGTACAACCAGTGGCGCGGTTACGCCCAGGTCACCACCAAATCCGGTGATCCGAACGACGCGGAGCAGTTGACCGCTCGCACCCGCTACTACCGGGGCATGAACGGCCAGCCGACCAGCGCCACCGGCACGGGTTCGCTCACCGTGAGCTTGACCGACGCTGAAGGCAAGACCGTCACCGACCACGAGGCCCTGTCCGGAGCGGTGTTCGAGACCGCCTCCTACAACGGATCGGCCATCATCGCCTCATCGGTTTCCCGCTACTGGACGAAACTCGTCGCCGAGCGCGCATACGACGGAGGATCCTGGAAGGCCTGGTATACGGGCCAGAGCCGCTCCGACTCGCGGACGCTGCTCGACACCGCCAGTGCCACCTGGCAGCGGACCCAGACGAGCACCACCTACGACGACCGCGGGCGTGTCCTCACTGTCTCCGACCTGGGCGTCCTGGGCGTTGAAGACGATCAGCGGTGCTCGGAAACCACCTACGCGGACAACGAGAGCGCGAACCTGTACAACGTGGTCCGTCGCGCCGAGGTCTTCGCCGTGGCATGCGACCAGACCGTCTCCTATCCGGCCGATCTGATCAGCGACACCAAGTTCTTCTACGATTACGACACCACCGGCACCGCGCAGCCGTCCGACGGCCTGCTGACTTCCACTCAGGTCGCCAAGAGCCACAACGGTTCGAGCGCAACGTGGGTGGAGACGATGAGTGCGACCTACGACGGCCTGGGCCGGGTGCTGACGGTCGCTGACGCGCTCGACCGCACCACCACGACCGCCTACGCTCCGACCGCCGGCGGGGCCGTCCACTCGGTTACGACCGCGAACGCGCTCGGCCACACTTCGACCGTGTACACCGACAAGGCCCGCGGCCTGCCGGTCAAAACCGTCGACGCCAACAACCGCGTCACCGAGAGCACCTACGATCCGCTCGGACGGACCACGGCCGCATGGGGTCCGGGTTGGTCGAAGTCGAAGTACCCTGAGGTGCCGACCGTCGCCTACGACTACAACGTCTCGAACACGGCGCCTTCATCGGTGACCACGTACGCCGTCACTCCTTCGGGGACGCAGCGGCTCAACGGCGTGGTGCTCTACGACTCACTGCTGCGTCAGGTGCAGATCCAGGCGCCCACTGCTCAAGGCGGGCGGCTTATCTCGGGGATCGAGTACGACACCCGCGGCCTGACCGTCTGGGCCTCGGGCCCGAACTGGGACTCCGCGAATGAACCCGGCAGTGATCTCGTCTACGTCTCGCAGGGCGAAGACCAGGCCCGGACGTTTTACACCTATGACGGCGCGGGTCGGGTCGTGCTCGAAGAGTTCATGTCCCACCAGGAGATCCTGCACGCCACCGAGACCGTCTACGGTGGCTCGACCAAGGGCTGGATGGTCGCGGTGAACCCGCCTGATGGCGCGACGCCGAGTGCGACGATCACCAATGCCCGTGGCGAGCTGGTCGAGAAGCGCGACTTCCACGGCGCCACCGCCACCGGGAACTTCGACGCCACCGCCTACGAATACGACCACCGTGGCAATCTCGCCGAGGTCACCGACCCGGCCGGAAACCAGTGGACTTACGAATACGACCTGCGCGGCCGCCAGATCTCGGCGACCGACCCCGACACCGGCACCACCACGGCCGTCTACGACGACGCCGGGCAGCTCACCTCGACCACTGACGCCCGCGGCCAGGTTCTCACCACCACCTACGACGACCTCGGCCGTCGCTATAACCTCACCTCCGGGGACGGTACCCGGTTGAACGCCTGGCGCTACGACTCCGCCCCCGGCGGCAAGGGCCTGCCTTACATCTCCGCGTCGTATATCGACGGCAAAGCCGTGATGACGGAGGTCCGCCAGTACGACTCGGCAGGGCGACCGACCTCCGTCACCCAGTGGGTCCCAGAGATCGCCGGCTTCGAAGCGCTGGAAGGGTCCTACAACGTCCAGCAGTTCTATCTGCCCGACGGGTCGGTGTCGAACACCAACTTCCCGACGGTGTCCGGGCTCTCCAGTGAGGTCGTGGCCTACGACTACAACGACCTCGGTCAGGTCACCGGGGTCTACGGCAACCCCAGCGACTCGGTCGACAGCGTCGATTACGTCGACGAGGCGACCTACACCGCGTTCGGTGAACTCGCACAACGAGTCCTCGGCGGCACCGACGGTGAACGCGCCTACCAGACCTGGACCTATCAGGACGGCACCCGCCGCCTCGACCAGCACCGGCTCTCCCGCGACTCGGCCTCCTCGCCATTGGTGGCGCACCTGACGTACGAGTACGACGAGGCCGGCAACATCCTCTCCATCGCCGACTCCGCCGCCGACTCGCCGAGCGAACCCGAACGCCAGTGCTTCGTCTACGACTACCTCCAGCGCCTGACCGAAGCCTGGGCACAAGCCGGCACCGGCGCTTGCGAGACCGAAGCGGAACTCGACTCGGGCGACATGGGCGGGCCCGGCGCGTACTGGACCAGCTACGAGTACGACCTGACCGGCAACCGCACCGCGGTCACCGACCACACCGCGAGCGGCACCAGCACAACGGCGACCTACGCCTACACCGACGCTGAGGCACACCTGGTCGACACGGTCACCACCGGTTCGACTGAGAACGCCTACACCTGGGACCTCTCGGGCAACCTCACCGAGCGGACCGTCAACGGCAAGACCGAGGAGCTCGCCTGGAACGCGGCAGGCAAACTCGCCTCCATCACTACCACCGAGGGCACCACCCGGATGCTCTACGACGGGGAGAACAACCGCCTAGGCCGCATCGACGCCGACGGCACCCAGAACCTGTTCGTCGGCGGCCAGGAAATCGTGGTCGACCCCCAGGGCGTCGTCCACGCCACCAGGACCTACAGCCACAATGGGGAGATGGTCGCCACCCGCTCCACCGACACGGGCTTGACCTGGGTTGGCACCACGCACCAGGGCACCGCCGCCTGGGCCATCAGCGCCGCCACCATGGTCCTGACCTACCGCCGCCAAGACCCCTTCGGCAACACCCGAGGCGAATCGGCGAACTGGACGGCAACCCAGCAGGGCTACCACACCGGCACCGAAGACCCCACCAGCCTGGTCTCCATGGGCGCCCGCTTCTACGACCCCACCACCGGCAGGTTCATATCCCGAGACCCCATCCAAGCCTTCACCGACAGCCAACAAATCAACGGCTACAGCTATTCGAACAACAACCCGGTCAACATGTCCGACCCCACCGGCCTCTGGTCCTGCATCGACGGAGACTGCTCCTACCACAACAACGACGGCAGCCTCAAAAACAAAGACGAGTGCAAGAAGACCGGCTGCGGCACCGGCCAATGCACGAGGGGATCTTGCGGATCAACCCAATCCAGCGGAAGCTGCTCCGGGCCTTCCACCCCATCTGAGTGCGGCGAACGGGGAAACAACAACAGCGACTCGGGTTGCAATTGCGACAAAACGAACCTCGGTGATGGGAATTACCTGGAGGAGAGGGACGGACGCCTGTTCCTGAATGATCTTGATATCACAGATCTGGGCAATCTGGACACCTTGGTTCGAGATCTCCTCGAGGTCATGCTTCAGAATGACATGAATGGATTTTGGGGTGCGGCAGCTGCAGTCGATAAACTGTGTGGAGTGGATGCGGGGGAGAAGTATGACTGCAGTTGGACGACCAATAATAGGGAGATTATTGACATTGCTTACTGTGTGGCTCTGAATGTCGCTTGTAACGACACCACATATATTCCGGACGGGAATGGGGGGCAGATTGAAGTTTCTTATAGTGATATCAAGGCAGAGTTGCCTCAGGTAGAGAACTCTGGGGAGCCGTCGTGGCAGGATGTCGCCTTCGGTGCGGCTGCGACTGCATTCACGACAGGTGCCTGTCTGCTAAGTCCATGGGCGTGTGCTTTTGGGCTAACTTCCAGCGGTATTTTGGCAGGGGAGTATTTCTGTTCAACTGGTTCTACCTCTTGTTTGATCAAGACTTATGTTGCAATAACTGCGGTGGGCGGAGGTGCCTACGGTATGGGCCGCGCATGGGCCGCGGGTAATGGTAAGGGCGGGAAGCAAAATTAGAAGATTCTTCAATGAAGACGTGGAGGTGGCTGCCTGGTGTCTTGGGGCCCTAGTCGCAGCGATGCTGGCGGTCGGTTCAGTACTGATGAG
The DNA here is from genome assembly GCF_019710475.1 of Glycomyces sp. TRM65418. GTDB lineage: Bacteria > Actinomycetota > Actinomycetes > Mycobacteriales > Micromonosporaceae > Glycomyces. The sequence continues at coordinate 646,554 of NZ_JAJFAX010000002.1, forward strand.
ATTTGCGGGAACGGAGGTACTGCTTGTCATTAGGGTATTTGCACTTGCTGGAGTTGCATTGGTAAATATCCGACTCTGGACAAGGGGAGTTGGGGGAGGAAATCGAAAGCTAGTATACTTGCAATATGCTATTCCCATATTTGCATCTCTGGGTGTAGTAGCAGCAAGCCTGCAGTTCTCGGTAACGCGAGAGGTGGACTTCTATCTGTTCCTAGACATCGTTCTATTGATTCTGATTATTGTAACGGTTGTACAATTCTATCGAAAGATGATGAGTCGACAAGGATAGAGATTCTATCCTGTCATTCGGAGTTGTCGACGGGACCGTTACAATGAATTATGAAACAGAGGTGCCGGTAAACCGGCTATAAGGTGCCGAAACTTTCAGTTATAGCGCTTTGCGCGGCGACTTCGGGTCTTCCGCGCCCACGACGTGGCGGCCACGCGGGAGGTCCTGGACATGGTCGCCGCCGTGAAAGGCGACCGGCCT
>NZ_JAJFAX010000020.1 GCF_019710475.1 Glycomyces sp. TRM65418
TGTTGTCTCAGAATCGCATAGTGTGCGTGAATGTCTCGCTGCAGGCAGCGGTTTCTATCCGACCCGTAGGGCCGTGTAGTAAAAGGTTAAGTTCTCGGCGGTTAGTACCCGTCCACTCCAAACCTTACGGCTCTTCCATGTCGGGCCTATCAACCCCGTCATCTACAGGGCGCCTCACCAGCATAAAACTGACGGAGATCTCATCTCGAAGCACGCTTCCCGCTTAGATGCTTTCAGCGGTTATCGCTCCCGAACGTAGCCAACCAGCCATGCCCCTGGCGGGACAACTGGCACACCAGCGGTTCGTCCATCCCGGTCCTCTCGTACTAGGGACAGCCCTTCATCAAATCTCCTGCGCGCGCGGCGGATAGGGACCGAACTGTCTCACGACGTTCTAAACCCAGCTCGCGTGCCGCTTTAATGGGCGAACAGCCCAACCCTTGGGACCAACTCCAGCCCCAGGATGCGACGAGCCGACATCGAGGTGCCAAACCATCCCGTCGATATGGACTCTTGGGGAAGATCAGCCTGTTATCCCCGGGGTACCTTTTATCCGTTGAGCGACACCACATCCGTACGTCGGTGCCGGATCACTAGCCCCTGCTTTCGCACCTGCTCGACCCGTCGGTCTCACAGTCAAGCACCCTTCTACGCTTACACTCACCGACCGGTTTCCAACCGGCCCGAGGGTACCATTGGGCGCCTCCGTTACCATTTAGGAGGCAACCGCCCCAGTTAAACTACCCACCAGGCACTGTCCCCCGACCCGATCAGGGCCGCGGGTGAGACACACTATCCGACCAGAGCGGTATTTCACCAACGCCTCCACCACGACTAGCGTCGCAGCTTCCCAGGCTCCCGCCTATCCTACACAAACCAGACAATATGCCAATACCAAGCTATAGTAAAGGTCCCGGGGTCTTTCCGTCCTGCCGCGCGAAACGAGCATCTTTACTCGTACTGCAATTTCGCCGAGCATGTGGTTGAGACAGCGGGGAAGTCGTTACGCCATTCGTGCAGGTCGGAACTTACCCGACAAGGAATTTCGCTACCTTAGGATGGTTATAGTTACCACCGCCGTTTACTGGCGCTTCAATTCACCACTGCAGGCCAAAGGCCTTGATGGATCCTCTTAACGTTCCAGCACCGGGCAGGCGTCAGTCCATATACCTCACCTCACGGCTTCGCATGGACCTGTGTTTTTAGTAAACAGTCGCTTCCCCCTGGCCTCTGCAACCCCCCACCGCTTCCGGACGCTTCGTCCCACGGTTTGGGGCCCTCCTTCTCCCGAAGTTACGGAGGCAATTTGCCGAGTTCCTTAACCACACATCACTCGAACGCCTCAGTATACTCTACCTGACCACCAGTGTCGGTTTCGGGTACTGGCCGAACACCACTCGCTAGAGGCTTTTCTCGACAGCACGGGATCACCGAATTCACTCAAAAGAGCTATGCTTCAGCGCTCACCCTCCCCACTCAAGGGGGCACTCCCGGATTTACCTGGGAATGCGGGCTACCACCTTACCCCGCCTAATCCACCAGACGGTACAGCTACCCCACTGCGTCACCCCATCACTACGCTACACACGGAAAGGACCCCAACCAGTCACTGACACCACCACTCCCGAAGGAGCAGCAGCGCCGGCTTCCAGCCGGTTAGCACAACCGCTATCACTCATACGCGATGCTCGGGTACCGGAATATCAACCGGTTATCCATCGACTACGCCTCTCGGCCTCGCCTTAGGCCCAGACTAACCCAGGGCGGAACAACCGTCCCCTGGAACCCTTAGTCAATCGGCGCACAGGATTCTCACCTGTGTTTCGCTACTCATGCCTGCATTCTCACTCGCACCCAGTCCACCAGATCGATCACTCGCCAGCTTCACCCCAGGCACGACGCTCCCCTACCCAACCCCGGCATCCGAAGATACCGGGCATTGCTACGGCTTCGGCGGTGCACTTCAGCCCCGCTACATTATCGGCGCAAAACCACTCGACCAGTGAGCTATTACGCACTCTTTCAAGGGTGGCTGCTTCTAAGCCAACCTCCTGGCTGTCAACGCGACCCCACATCCTTTTCCACTCAGTGCACCCTTAGGGGCCTTAGCCGGTAATCTGGGCTGTTTCCCTCTCGACGACGGATCTTCTCACCCGCCGACTCACTGCCGCACTCAACACCATGGCATTCGAAGTTTAGCTGAGCTCAGTAACCGACACGGCCCATCACCCAACCAGCGCCCTACCACCACGGTGCAACATGCGACGCTGCACCTAAATGCATTTCGGGGAGAACCAGCTATCACGGAGTTTGATTGGCCTTTCACCCCTACCCACACCTCATCCCCCCAGTTTGCAACCTAGGTGGGTTCGGGCCTCCACGACCTCTTACAGCCGCTTCACCCTGGACATGGGTAGATCACCCCGCTTCGGGTCTAAAACATGCAACTCAAACGCCCTCTTCAGACTCGCTTTCGCTCCGGCTCCACCACACGGCTTAACCTCGCTGCACACCTTAACTCGCAGGCTCATTCTTCAAAAGGCACGCCATCACCCGCCTACAGCAGCACGAAGCCACCGCCGGGCTCTGACGGTTTACAGGCACATGGTTTCAGGCACTCTTTCACTCCCCTCCCGGGGTACTTTTCACCATTCCCTCACGGTACTCTCCACTATCGGTCGCCGGACCTCTTTAGGCTTAGCAGACGGTCCTGCCAGATTCACACGAGCCTCCACGAAACCCGCGCTACTCGGGTGCGTCTCCCGAACACCACCAACAACCTTCATCTACGGGACTCTCACCCACTCCGGTCGGCTATCCCACACCGTTCGACTAGCTGCTGATGCATGAACCCAGTTTCGGCAGAAACTAACGGAAACGTCCCACAACCCCTGACCCGCAACGCCTGCCGGCTATCACACGAACCAGGTTTAGCCTCCTCCGCTTTCGCTCGCCGCTACTCACGGAATCACTCTTGTTTTCTCCACAGCAGGTACTGAGATGTTTCACTTCCCCGCCACACCACAACCCGCCCTATACATTCAGGCGAGCGCGACCGGCCATCAAGCCGGCCAGGTTACCCCATTCGGAAACCCTGGGATCACAGTCCAGTTGGCAACTCCCCCAGGCATATCGCAGCCTCACACGTCCTTCATCGGTCATCCGGCACCAAGGCATCCACCATGCGCCCTACACAACTTAAC
>NZ_JAJFAX010000021.1 GCF_019710475.1 Glycomyces sp. TRM65418
AGCCGAGGGCAACATCGGCTCCTGGCGGGTGGTCGACCACGACACCGGCGCCGTCCTGGCCACCGGCAGCGGCGCGGGCGTCATCGGCTTCGACTCGACCTCACTGAGCAAGATCAACTTCGAGATCGTCAGCGCGAACGGCACACCGAAGATCGCCGAATTCGAGACCTACGCGAGTTAGGCCGCATCGGCGAAGCAGCCTCCTGCCGGACCCCGTCGCGAATCGACGGACGCCCGGCAGGAGGCTTCCGTTTCTCTCGGGTGCGGTATATGCCCTCGTAGTGCCTTGCGCGGGCCGCGTCCGAAACCCGCGCCGCCCGGGCCCCGCCTCGCCCTCGCGGGGTGTTTACCGGGTGGAGTCGCGGGCATTCGCCGACGAGATCCCGACGAGGACGAGGAGGCGAACGCGATGAAGGCCGTGGTGTGGCACGGGACCGGGGACATCCGCTTGGACGACGTTCCCGAACCGAAGATCCAGGAACCGAACGACGCGATCGTGCGGATCACGCGCAGCGCGATCTGCGGCACCGACCTGCACATGGTGCGCGGCACCCTGCCGGGCATGGTCGAGGGCACCGTCCTCGGCCACGAAGCCGTCGGCGTGGTCGAGGAGACCGGGCCCGAAGTGCGGGGCTTCAGCCCGGGCGACCGGGTCGTGGTGCCCTCCACGATCGGGTGCGGCACGTGCTCGTACTGCCGGGCCGGCTACTACGCGCAGTGCGACACCGCGAATCCGAACGGATCGGACGCGGGCACCTGCTTCTTCGGCGGGCCGAAGTCCACGGGCCCCGTCGACGGCCTGCAGGCCGAATACGCGCGGGTGCCGTACGCGATGACCAGCATGGTCCGCATCCCGGACGCGGTGAGCGACGACCAGGCGATCCTGCTCTCGGACATCTTCCCCACCGCGTGGTTCGGCGCGAAGCTCGCCGAGGTCGGCCCCGGGGACAGCGTGCTGGTGCTGGGCGCGGGCGTCGTCGGCCAGTTCGCCATCGCCTCCGCGAAGCGGCAGGGCGCGGGACGGGTGATCGTGGTGGACGGCATCGCGTCCCGACTCGACAAGGCGCGGGAGCAGAACGCCGAGACGGTCGACTTCAACCAGGAGGACCCGGTCGCGGTGGTCAAGGAGCTCACCGGCGGCATCGGCGTCGACCGCGTCATCGAGGCCGTGGGCGTCGACGCCGAACGCCCGAAGAGCGGTCCGGCGGCCGAGCAGACCAAGGAGATGGTCGAACGATTCGAGCAGGAGCGGCAGCAGGCCGCCCCGGACGCGAACCCGAACGGCGAACAGTGGGTGCCCGGTGACGCGCCGAGCCTGACCGCCGAGTGGGCGGTGCAGGCCGTCGCCAAGGCCGGCAGCATCGGCGTGATCGGCGTCTACCCGCCCGGTTTCAACAGCTTCCCGATCGGGGCGGCGATGAACAAGAACCTCACGGTGAAGATGGGCAACTGCAACCACCGCCGATACATCCCCGACCTGCTGGATCTGGTGGTGAGCGGAACGGTCGACCCGACCGCGTTCATCACCCGGCACGAGCGGCCGGTCGACGCGATCGAGGCGTACCAGACGTTCGACCGCCGCGAGGACGGCTGGTTGAAGACGGTCCTGGACGTCGCCTGAGCCGAGACCCGGTGCTTCCGCTGTGAATGCCGACGTTCGACGGCCGGACGGATGCCGCCGCTGGGAGATCGAGCGCTCAGAGGCGGCCGGGGCCTGGCCCGACGTTGGGCGGGCTTCAACCCGGCAGCGACGGTGAACGGCTGTATGACCTGGGGGTTCCGGGCCGGGGCCAGGTCGGTGTCAGTCAGGGTCCACAGCTGGGCCGCGGTGGCGAGGCGGCTGCTCGATTCGGGTCCGGCGGCCGGAGTGCCTCTCGATGGCGGGTGCGCTGCAGTCCGTGGGCGGCGGTAGGGCCGGGCTCTTGCCGGGAAGGCTCGGCCGTTGCCGTTGCGAATGTCGGTTGCGGCGCTCGTCGCGTCCGCCACTCCCCCGGCTTCACGGGCTCGTCCCTGAAAGCGGGCGGGGCGCATGGTCGTGTCCGTCTTGACCGTCATCGCTATGCCCCTCCCTTTCCGTGCTCGTCTGCCGCTTCGGGCGAGTGTCACCGGCCCGGTGCGGTCGGCCCTCGATGCGGGCCCGTGGCTCGTCTTCGTCTTTCGTGTGGTGGCGGGTGGGCGTCGTGTCCGATGCCCTCGGGTGTTCGGGTGTGGCACCGCCCGGTCGGTCACCGCCGGTCGCCTACGCCCTCTATAGGGAACCGTTCGACCGCTGCGATGGCACAAGGACAAGAAACGAGGCGAGTGGGGCCACCGCCTGGAGGCGTGGTCATCTCGGCATCGGCGCTGCGAAGGAGTATCCGGC
>NZ_JAJFAX010000022.1 GCF_019710475.1 Glycomyces sp. TRM65418
GCGTGTTGTTTGAGAACTCAACAGGGTGTTTGGATGGTCAGCGTGCGGGCTGGCTGGAGGTTCTCGGCCGAGGTGTCGGGGGGTTCTGGTCGGTACTGTTTTTGACTGTCTTTTCCTTGGGATGCTTCGGCTGTTTGGTCGGGGTGTCTCGTGAAAATCGGTCGGGACATGCTTCGACACATACCAAAGTCGCTGTTGCCTTCGGGTGATGGTGCGCAACAGGTTTTTGTTGGAGAGTTTGATCCTGGCTCAGGACGAACGCTGGCGGCGTGCTTCACACATGCAAGTCGAACGGAAAGGCCCCTTCGGGGGTGCTCGAGTGGCGAACGGGTGAGTAACACGTGGGTAACCTGCCCCCATCTCTGGGATAACCGTTGGAAACGACGGCTAATACCGGATACGACCAGTCTCTGCATGGAGGTTGGTGGAAAGTTTTTGCGGTTGGGGAGGGGCCCGCGGCCTATCAGCTGGTTGGTGGGGTGATGGCCTACCAAGGCGTTGACGGGTAGCCGGCCTGAGAGGGCGGTCGGTCACATTGGGACTGAGATACGGCCCAGACTCCTACGGGAGGCAGCAGTGGGGAATTTTGCACAATGGGCGGAAGCCTGATGCAGCGACGCCGCGTGAGGGATGACGGCTTTCGGGTTGTAAACCTCTTTTATCCACCACGAAGGCTCCGTATTCGCGGGGTTGACGGTAGTGGTTGAATAAGCGCCGGCTAACTACGTGCCAGCAGCCGCGGTAAGACGTAGGGCGCGAGCGTTGTCCGGATTTATTGGGCGTAAAGGGCTCGTAGGCGGTTGATTGCGTCCGCCGTGAAAGGCCTCGGCTTAACCGGGGTTTTGCGGTGGATACGGGTCGACTTGAGGCAATTAGGGGAGATCGGAATTCTACGTGTAGCGGTGAAATGCGCAGATATGTGGAGGAACACCGGTGGCGAAGGCGGATCTCTGGGATTGTTCTGACGCTGAGGAGCGAAAGCGTGGGGAGCGAACAGGATTAGATACCCTGGTAGTCCATGCTGTAAACGGTGGGCGCTAGGTGTGGGGTCACGTTGGTTGATTCTGTGCCGTAGCTAACGCATTAAGCGCCCCGCCTGGGGAGTACGGCCGCAAGGCTAAAACTCAAAGGAATTGACGGGGGCCCGCACAAGCGGCGGAGCATGCGGATTAATTCGATGCAACGCGAAGAACCTTACCTAGGTTTGACATCACCCGGAAACCTCTAGAGATAGAGGCCTCTTCGGACTGGGTGACAGGTGGTGCATGGCTGTCGTCAGCTCGTGTCGTGAGATGTTGGGTTAAGTCCCGCAACGAGCGCAACCCTTATCCCGTGTTGCCAGCATTGAGTTGGGGACTCACGGGAGACTGCCGGGGTTAACTCGGAGGAAGGTGGGGATGAGGTCAAGTCATCATGCCCCTTATGTCTAGGGCTTCACGCATGCTACATTGGCCGGTACAGCGGGTTGCGATACCGTGAGGTGGAGCGAATCCCTGTAAAGCCGGTCTTGGTTCGGATTCGAGTCTGCAACTCGACTCGATGAAGGTGGAGTCGCTAGTAATCGCAGATCAGCAACGCTGCGGTGAATGCGTTCCCGGGCCTTGTACACACCGCCCGTCACGTCATGAAAGTTGGCAACACCCGAAGCCTGCGGCCTAACCGGCTTGTCCGGAGGGAGTGGTCGAAGGTGGGGCTGGCGATTAGGACGAAGTCGTAACAAGGTAGCCGTACCGGAAGGTGCGGCTGGATCACCTCCTTTCTAAGGAGTCCCGACCCTCGGATAACGAGGCGTCAACCATCCG
>NZ_JAJFAX010000023.1 GCF_019710475.1 Glycomyces sp. TRM65418
GGCCAGGGATAGGTGGTGACGTCCGAGCCGATGTGGAAGCTCGGGTGCGGGGGTTGGTTGTAGCCGGTGTTCTGCCAGGCGATGGCGACGCGGTACTGGACGTCGTGCATCAGGGTGGCGATGCGCAGGTTCGTCTGATGCGACGTGGCGTAGATCCGCAGCGCACTGCTGTCGCTGGTGCGCCACACGACCTCTTCGCGCCAGTCGCCGAACAGGTCGGCCGACAGGCCCGGGTTGGACTTGGTGCCGTTGTTCGAGGTTACGCCCGATCCGTTCAGGAGCGTCCCGGACGGGTAGTTGGTGATCTGGGTGCCGTCGAGCAGTTCGCGCTCACCGTCGCCGTCCCACCAGGACAGGAAGTTCGCCGAGCCGGGTTTGGAGCCGATGTTGGAGCCGGAGGCGTTGAGCAGGCCGCTGACGTTGGAGGACCAGTACTCGGCGCCGGTGTTCGAGGCGGTGACGTTGGCGGCGACGCCGCGGCCGTTGTCGCCGCTGGGGCTGGTGCGGAACAGGTTCGTGCCGTTGGAGCCGGTCAGGCTCGAGGACGGCTGGGAGCCGGACTCGTGGACCATGAACACCTCTTGGCCGGGCCGGGTGGGGACGAAGTCGGACACGTGCAGGGCGTCGCCGTGGCCGAAGCGGGTGTTCCACAGCGCTTGGCCGTTGGAGCCGATGGCCATGGCCCCGTAGACGACGTCCTGGCGGCCGTCGCCGTCCAGGTCGGCGATCGAGAGGCTGTGCGCGCCTTGCCCGGCGTACTGGCTGCCGGCGGAGTTGGAGTCGAAGGTCCAGCGGGTGGTCAGGTCGGTGCCGTTCCAGTCCACGGCCCAGATCACCGAACGGGTGTAGTAGCCGCGGGCGAAGATCATCGAGGGTGATGCGCCGTCGAGGTAGGCGGTTCCGGCGAGGAACCGGTCGACGCGGTTGCCGTAGTTGTCGCCCCAGGAGGAGACGTTCCCGCGCGGCGGGTTGTAGTTGACGGTGTCCATCGCGGCACCGGTCTGGCCGTTGAAGACGGTCAGGTATTCCGGTCCGCTCAGGATGTAGCCCGAGGAGTTGCGGTGGTCGGCACTGGCGTTGCCGATGACGGTGCCGGTGCCGTCGCGGGTGCCGTCGGCGGTCTTCATGGCGATCTCGGCCCTGCCGTCGCCGTCGTAGTCGAACACCTGGAACTGCGTGTAGTGCGCACCGGCCCTGATGTTGCGGCCCAGGTCGATCCGCCACAGCCGCTGACCGTTCAACTTGTACGCGTCGATGTAGACGTTCCCGGTGTAGCCGGACTGGGAGTTGTCCTTGGCGTTGCTCGGGTCCCACTTGACGATGTACTCGTACTGTCCGTCACCGTCCAGGTCGCCGACGCTCAGGTCGTTGGCCTCGTAGGAGAACGACCCGGAGGGGGTCGATCCGCCGGAGGGTCGCTGGATCGGGACGTCGAAGTAGCCGCTGGAGTTGAAGCGCACTTCGACCCCGGCCGCGGCGCCTTCGGTGCCGTTCGCCACGGCTCGCACGGTGTACTGCGAGCTGTTCGACCCGCCGGTGTCGAGGTAGTTGGTCGCGCCGGTGAGCGGCGAGGAGTTCAGCTTGGCGCCGTCGCGGTAGACGTTGAAGGCGACGTTCTGCGGGTCGGTGCCGAGCAGCCGCCAGGAGACGAGGCGGCCGTTG
>NZ_JAJFAX010000024.1 GCF_019710475.1 Glycomyces sp. TRM65418
GCCGGATACTCCTTCGCAGCGCCGATGCCGAGATGACCACGCCTCCACGCGGTGGCCCCACTCGCGTCGTTTCCGCCCCGGTGCCACCGTCTCCGTAGAAGCGCCCCGGAAGGGCATGAGCGAGGAGACGCACCCGGTGGGCAGAGGCCAGGCCGGAACCACCCGACCGGGCCTGCCCGGCTGGGGGGATGCGGGCGTCGACATCGACGCCCACCCCCCACACGCAGGACCACGAGTGCAGGCGAAAGGACCTGCCCCACACCGAGCACCGGCCGCAGGCGGGAGAGGGCAGGCCGGGACCCCACGGTGCCGGCCGAACACCGGCTGAGGCCCGAGACCGAGGGTCGAGGCCGCAGGTTGCCCCCTGGAAGCCGACGACCGGCTGCAAGCCGGAGGCCGAAGGCTGAGGCCGCCACTGCAGGCTGCTGAAGGCCGACGACCGGCTGCCGCTGGGGATCGAAGGCGGAGACCCCAGGTTGCCGCCGGGGATCGAAGACCGGGACCGCTCGGTCGCCGCTGGGGATCGAAGACCGGGACCGCCGGTTTGCAGGCTGATACAGCCCGCACCCGACACGGAACACGGGAAGGAGATGCCAAGAACGATGGAGGCGACCGACTCGACCATGCCCCGCCCCTGCCCTCGCGAGCGCACCCGTGAAGCCGGGCGAGTAGCGGCCACGACCGACACCGCAGCCGCCACCTCCACCGGCAGCGGCAGCGGCAGCGGCAGCGGCAGCGGCAGCGGCAGCGGCCGAGTCTCCTCGGCACGGGCCCGACGGGTCCAGTCCGACCACCGCCGACCGGCTGCCGCCCCACCGCAACCAAGCGGCCCTCCGACCACCGGGCACGGACCCAGCAGCCGCCTCACCACCGCGGCCAGGCTAGGGACCCTGCCCCAAACCGGCTCGGCCCCAGCCACACACCCCCAGGCTATCCAGTCATCTCACCGTCGCTGCCGGATCGAAGCCCGACCGCAACCGGCCAGGCCCCGGCCGCGCACCCCGAGTCGACCACCGGTCTCGCCGTCGCTGCCAGGTTGAAGCCCGCCCCAACACCAGCCGGCCCCGGCCACACACCCCCGGCCATGCAACCGCCTCACCATCGCTACAAGCCTGCACCCCGACCGGCCCCGGACCCGGCCACGGTCACACGCCCTCGGCGCCTCTAGCCGAAACCGCCTCCCGTGCCGCCGCATGCGCACTCAAGTGCGGGACCGTGCCGCTGTCGGGTTGCAGCTCGGCCGAAACTCGGCCCGAGCGGGAGCACCTTCGGGCCTCTGACCAAGCGGTATTGGCGCTAGCAGAGTTCCAATGAACCTCTCATGGTTCTTCCCAGGAATGCGGAGCCGCCGTCCGTAATGTTCGGTGCAAGGGGGAAAGGCAACTCCTGAGGGTGAGACACAACGCCGCAAGGCGAGTCGAATCCGATTGATGGGTGTGGGGTGGCGAATCGGGCCCGGAGCTGTCGCTCCGGGCCCGATTCCATTGTCCGCTCAGCGCGCGGCGCGCGCTTCGCCTAT
>NZ_JAJFAX010000025.1 GCF_019710475.1 Glycomyces sp. TRM65418
GCCGTGGTCGTCGCCGGAGTCGCTTTTTCGATGAACCAGGCGTCGGCGCAGTCGGGCGGTGCCACCGGTTACGCGGCGTTGAACGGGGGGACTACCGGTGGTGCGGGCGGTCAGGTCGTCCGGGCCACGACCGGCACCCAGATCAACGCGGCCCTGTGCAACCGGGCCAGTGCCAGCACCCCGATCATCATCCAGGTCGAGGGCACCATCAACCACGGCAACACCAGCGACGTCTCCGGCTCCAGCTGCGATGTCGGCTCGACCCTGATCGACCTCAAGAACGTCAGCAACGTCACGATCGTGGGGGTGGGGAGCGGCGCGGTCTTCGACCAGATCGGCATCCACATCCGCTCCTCGAGCAACATCATCCTGCAGAACTTCACGGTCAGGAACGTCAAGAAGTCCGGCTCGCCCACCTCCAACGGCGGCGACGCCATCGGCATGGAAGCGGGGGTGCGCAACGTCTGGGCCGACCACCTCACCCTGGAGGCCTCGGGCGGGGAGTCCGAGGGCTACGACGGCCTGTTCGACATGAAGAACGACACCAAGTACGTGACCCTCTCCTACAGCGTCCTGCGCAACTCCGAGCGCGGGGGCCTCATCGGCTCCAGCGAGAGCGACACCTCCAACGGCTTCGTCACCTTCCACCACAACCTGTACCAGAACCTCAACTCCCGGGTGCCGCTGCTGCGCGGGGGGATCGCTCACAGCTACAACAACCACTTCACCGGCATCGTGGAGTCGGGCATCAACTCGCGGGCCGGAGCGAGGATCCAGGTCGACAACAACTACTTCGAGGACTCCAAGGACGTCCTGGGGACCTTCTACACCGACGAGCGCGGCGCCTGGGAGGTCAACGGCAACCTCTTCGACAACGTGACCTGGTCGAGCCCGGGCAGCGAGAACTACCCCGCGGGCCCGAACGTGCAGTCCACCACCAGTGTCGCCATCCCCTACTCCCACCGCCTCGACCGGGCCGAGTGCGTGCCCTCCATCGTCGCGGCGACCGCCGGGGCGAACCGGGGCCTGAAGACCTCCGACGGCGACTGCTCCGCGCAGCCGCCCACCCCCGACCCCACCGACCCCGACCCCACCGAGCCCGACCCGACCGACCCTGACCCGACCGATCCTGACCCGACCGAGCCTCCCGGCGGGGCCAACCTCAGCCTCGCCTCCGGGGCCGGGGCCGACGGCTCCAGCAAGGCCGGCGGGACCAGCTACGGCAACGTCCGCGACGGCGACATGAGCACCTACTGGTCGCCCAGCGGCGCCACCGGCCGCATCTCCGTCAAATGGGACTCCGATGTCACGGTGTCCTCGATCAACATCCGCGAGGCGGCGGG
>NZ_JAJFAX010000026.1 GCF_019710475.1 Glycomyces sp. TRM65418
CGCCGGAGTCCTGTGGGCGGTGTGGGGCCGCGGGGCGGGATTCACCTGATCGGGTGAGCCGGGGGCCGGGGGCGGAGACGGCGAAGGGCGCGCAGCCCCTGGCGCGCGCCCTCGATACGGTGGTGGCCTATTCCTTGTAGGCGAGACCGGCCATGATGATCCGCTGATGCGGCTCGAGGTCCTCCACGGCGGGCACCTCCCTGTCAGGCTCCCCGGGGAACCAGCGGGTGGGGAACTCCAGGCCCGGAGGCACCAGCGGCAGCCCCTGGAAGTGCGCCTCGATCTCCTCGGGCGTGCGGGCCCACCCGTTGCCCAGCGCCTGGATGCAGGAGGTCTCCATCGCCTTCTGCTCGGGGTAGCCGGTGTCGGCGAAATCGGTGATGTGCAGGTAAGACCCGCTCGGGCACGCCTCCAGCAGCGCTCGGATCCAGTTGCCGGGCTCCTCGTCGGGATGGAAGTGCATCATCAACCCCACGATCATCAAGCCGACGGGTCGGTCGAAGTCGATCATCTTGTTGACGTCGGGGTGGTTGAGGATGCTGGGCGGGTGGCGCAGGTCGGCGGTGACGATCACCGTGGACTCGTTGTCCGCCAGCAGGGCCCGCCCGTGCGAGAGCACGATGGGGTCGTTGTCGACGTAGCAGACCTTCGCGTTCGGATTGACGGCCTGGGCCACCTGGTGGGTGTTCTCCATCGTGGGCAGGCCGGCGCCGATGTCGAGGAACTGGTCGATGCCCTGCTGCGCCACGTACCGCACGCCCTTGATGAGGCCGAGGCGGTTGTCGAGGCTCGCTTCGCGGATCTTGGGCACGTATTTCGCGATCATGGCCGCGCCCTCGCGGTCGACCGCGAAGTTGTCCTTGCCGCCGAGGGTCGCGTCGTAGACGCGGGCGATGGAGGGCTTGGAGATGTCGAAGTCGGGTACGTAGTCGGCGGTCGCTTCGGGCGTGATCCCGTCGTTCTCTGCCATCGGCTCAGCCTCTTCGTCGAAGGAACGTTGCGCCTATCGTACGACCTTGATCACACTGCCGGACTGGGGGATCACTCCGCCCCGACACGGCCTCCACGGAAACACGCAAACGAATCACCCGACACAGCAACCACTTAGAGGCTATCCAGTCCA
>NZ_JAJFAX010000027.1 GCF_019710475.1 Glycomyces sp. TRM65418
GAGGAGTTGGTGGAGGGCTTCGGCGTGCCGGTTGGGGGCGGCCGGGAGAGCGCCGTCGGCGTCCTGTTCTTCCTGCCTGGGGGGTGGGGAGGTGGTCTTGAGGTACTTGTCGAGGAGTCTCCCGGTCTCGTTGGAGAGTTCGCCGGAGAGGTGCCACATGCCGTTGCCGGTTTCGGCGATCGTGATCCATTGGAGGGATTGCTCGCCCAGGCTTGCAAGGAGTGCGGTCTCTTCGGCCAGGTTCGCGGTCAGCTCGTCGAGGTGTCGTTGGAGGTCTTTGAAGGGGGCGTGGGTGCAGTACTGGGCGATGAGGTGTTCGGGGGTGGGGCAGGTGACCGAAGCATCGAAGGGGGAGGCGACCGGGGCCTGGAAGGGGGTGCGGGCGAATAGGCGCATGGCGGGGGTTTTGTCGAGTTGGCGGAGGGCGTAGGCGATCTGGTCGATCCGGGCCTGCCCGCTCGTCGCCGCCTGGGCCAGGATCTGGAATTTCCTGGAGAGTCTGGCGATGGCGGCGATGGAGGAGGCGGTGTTGTAGGTGAAGTCGAATTGGGACAGGAGTAGGTCGCGGAGGGCGGAGAAGCCGAAGGCGGTGCGGTGGAGGTGCTGTTCCTGCATCGCGATCACTGCCGACAGGACCTGGGCGTGCTGGGTGTTGATGAGATCAGCGGCCGCATCGAGGGTGGATCGGATGGCTCGCGCTTGGGAGTGGTTGTCGGTCCCGGTGAGTGCTGCGGCGGCCATCGGATCACCCCCCT
>NZ_JAJFAX010000028.1 GCF_019710475.1 Glycomyces sp. TRM65418
TCGGCTTCGGCGCCTACCTGCGCGGGCTCGACAAACTGCGGCGGGAGACGCAGGAGGAGGTGCGCCGCGCCGAACGGCTCGAACTGGCGCGGGAGATGCACGACTTCGTCGCCCACCACGTCACCGGCATGGTGGTGCTCGCCCAAGCCGCGCAGGTCACCGACACCGACCCCACGAAGGCGTTCGCCGACATCGAAGAAGCCGGACTCTCGGCACTGTCCTCCATGCGACGCCTGGTCACCATGCTCCGCGACGACGAGACCGGCACCGACGGCCTCAACCCCCTGGGCGACCTCTCCCAAATCGAAGACCTGGTCGACCGGTTCTCCCGCGAAGGCACCGACGCGACCTGCTTCATCTCCCCCGAACTGGCCGGCACCGTCGCCCCCGAGATCGCCGCCACCGCCCACCGCGTCGTGCGCGAGGCGCTGACGAACGTGCGCAAGCACGCCCGCGGCGCGAACCGGGTCCGCGTCGTCGTCGCGGCCACCGGCGGCCAGGGCATGGAGGTCTCAGTCCGCGACGACGGCCACGCCGCCCGCGGACGCCTGGCCGAATCCGGCAGCGGCCTGGGCCTGCTGGGCCTGAGCGAACGCATCGAAGCGGTCGGCGGCCGGCTACGGGCCCAACCGCGACCCGAAGGCGGCTGGGAAACCGCCGCCTGGCTCCCACGGACCGCCGAGACCGCC
>NZ_JAJFAX010000029.1 GCF_019710475.1 Glycomyces sp. TRM65418
AGGCCGCCTGGCGGGTCATGAAGATCCAGGCCGAGTTCGTCGAGGGTTTCGACACGCTCGAAGCCGCCGAACTGGGCGACGCCATCGGCGTCTACGGGTCGGCCCGCACCCCGGTCGACTCCGAGGAGTACAAGCTCGGCGTCGAACTGGGCCGCAGGCTCGGGGAGGCCGGGTTCTCGGTCATCACCGGCGGCGGGCCCGGCGCGATGGAGGCCGCCAACCGCGGCACCGCCGACGCGGGCGTCAAATCGGTCGGCCTGGGCATCGAACTGCCCTTCGAGCAGGGCATCAACCCGTACGTGGACATCCAGCTGGACTTCCACTACTTCTTCGTCCGCAAGGTCATGTTCCTGAAGTACTCGTGCGGGTTCTGCGCGCTCCCGGGCGGCTACGGGACCATGGACGAGCTGTTCGAGTCGCTCACGCTGGTGCAGACGCAGAAGGTCGGCAGGTTCCCGATCGCGCTCATCGGCGTGGACTACTGGGGCGGCCTGGTCGAGTGGCTGCGCAAGTCGATGATGGGCGAGGGCAAGATCAGCCCCGAGGACGTGGACCTGGTCCTGGTCACCGACGACCTCGACGAGGCCGTCGACCACATGAAAAAGGCCGACTCGCCGGAGGACTGACCTCAGAGGCTGCGCCTCGGGGCCTTCGG
>NZ_JAJFAX010000003.1 GCF_019710475.1 Glycomyces sp. TRM65418
ACGGTGGGGGCCTTCTTCGCATGCCCTGATCAAGAAGCCGTCGAGAGCACGTCCCGCACTTTGGCTGCACCGACCCCGATCCCGAAGATCGCCCCTGTAACCAGGAAAGTCAGTAGTGACACGGTCACGAGGACGATCGCGATTCCGACCGCTCCGATGACACTGAAGAATGTGCTCACGTGGCCTCCTCCGTTGCAGGCTCGTTGACTGGGTAATTCCCTTCAACCAGTGTCCCACGTCGTTGGATGGTACGTTGCGGTCATCACAAGTTAGATAGGTCACATTAGTGGACACTGGTTCAGTTTCGCGTCTTCCCGCCTCAGGGCTGCCCGCCTCGGCTTCACGGAGGCTCGCGGCCCTCGGCCGGGACCCCATCAACCTGCACAAGGCCCTCGCGCACGCTCCGGCCCTCTTGGCGCCGCTGCTCGATCTCATTCACGCCCTGCGCTTCGACGCCGCCGTCCCTCGCGGGCTGCGGGAACTGATGATCTGCCGGATCGCGCAACTCGAAGACTCGGCGTACGAACTCGCGCACCATCTTCCGATGGCCGCCGACGCCGGCCTTGACGCCGAGCAGCTCGATGCACTCGACCACTGGCGCGAATCCGACCGCTTCAGTGCTCCGCAGCGGGCGGTCCTCGGATACGCCGAGCACCTCGGAGCCGGAGCGCCCCGCGACGACGAGGCCCTCGGCGCCTGCTTCAGTCCCGCCGAGCAGACGGAACTCACCGTCACCGGGGCCACCTACATCGCTCTCGCGCGCATCCTGCGCGCCCTCGACGTCCGGATCGACGCCGACGTGTCCCGCTGAGGGCCGGCGTTCCCGGTTGCGTCCCTTGCCCGTTGGGTAGGTCTATGGATCGCGTCAATTCGCGATCTAGGCCGCGAACGCGGCATAGGATTTCGTGACGCGCGGAACGGGTGTCGAGTCGCTACGGGAGTGAGTGATGACCTCAGACAACGACGGTCTACTGGAAGACGAGACTCGGGCACGGACCGGTTCGGCGGTGTTCGTCTCGATCGCCGCGGCCTTGGGCGGGTTCCTGTTCGGGTATGACACGGCCGTGATCAACGGGACCGTCGAAGCCTTGGAGGCCCAATGGGGCATCGGCTCGGTCGGGACCGGCGTGGTCGTCTCCTCGGCCCTCTTGGGCTGCGCCGTCGGAGCCTGGTTCGCCGGGTCGCTCGCGAACAGGCTCGGCCGCCCGCGGGTCATGATGATCGCGGCGATCCTGTTCTTCATCAGCGCCCTCGGCAGCGCTCTGGCGACGGGCCCGGTCGATCTGACGGTCTGGCGCGTGTGCGGCGGTCTGGCGATCGGCGCGGCGAGCGTCATCGCGCCCGCCTACATCGCCGAGATCGCGCCTGCGGGCCTGCGGGGACGGCTCGGCTCGCTGCAGCAGTTCGCGATCGTGCTCGGCATCTTCTCGGCGCTGCTCGTCAACTTCGCCGTGCAGGCCGTCTCCGGCGGCGCGAGCGGCGAGGCTCCCTGGGGCGGCACCGCGTGGCGATGGATGTTCGCGGCGGAGGCCGTCCCGGCGTTCGTCTACTTCATGTTCTCGCTGCACATCCCCGAATCGCCGCGGTACCTCGTCGCCAGGCGGGAACTCGAGAGCGCCAAGGCCATCCTCGCCAAGTACGTCGGTGGGGACGTCGACGCGAAGGTCGTCGAGATCCAGGAGTCCCTGCACAGCGACAAGCCGCCGAAGATCTCGGACGTGCGCGGTCCGCGGTTCGGCCTCCTGCCGATCGTGTGGGTCGGCATCTTCCTGTCGATGTTCCAGCAGTTCGTCGGCATCAACGTCATCTTCTACTACTCGACCTCGCTGTGGCAGACGGTCGGGTTCAACGAGAACGACGCGTTCCTGACGAGCGTCATCAACTCGGTCGTGAACATCGCCGGCACCGTCCTCGCGATCTACCTGGTGGACCGGGCGGGCCGCAAGAAGCTGCTGATCACCGGCTCGGCGATCATGTTCGTCGCGCTCGGGACGATGTCGGCCGTGTTCGCGGCCGCTCCGGTCGACGCCGAGAACAACCCGCTCCTCAGCGACGCCGCGGGCGTGGTCGCCCTGATCGCGGCGAACGTCTTCGTGTTCGGCTTCGCCTTCACCTGGGGCCCGGTCGTGTGGGTGCTGCTGGGGGAGATGTTCCCCAACCGGATCCGGGCCTCGGCCCTCGGCGTCGCCGCGGCCGCGCAGTGGATCAGCAACTGGCTCATCACCGTCACGTTCCCCGAGCTCGCCCGCACCGGCCTGTTCCTGGCGTACGGCCTCTACGCGATGTTCGCGCTCATCTCGCTCTTCTTCGTCGTCAAGATGATCCCGGAGACCAAGGGCGTCGAGCTGGAGGACATGGAGGCGCTCCGAAGCGGCAAAGTGAAGGCCTGACCGCGCACGCGGCGAGGGGCGTCCCCGGGCGGGGACGCCCCTCTTCGGTTTCCGGGTGCGGGTGGTGCTGCGTTCACTCGGGTTCGGGGAGGCGAGCGCAGCGAGCGGCCGGGCGGGGTGACGGGCGCGGGCGCTATTCGTAAGCGATGGCGCTGAGGATGTCGACCCTCGACGCCCGCACCGCCGGGGCGATGGCCGCGAGGAGTCCGACGAGGACGGCCGCGACGAGGTAGCCCAGGATCAGCGGCGTCGGGACCGCGAAGACGTCGATGCTTCGTTCGGCCAGCGCGTTCTGGAGCCCCCAGCCCAGGGCCAGGCCGACCCCGATGCCGAGGACCGCGCCGAAGAGGGCGATGGTGACGCTCTCGACGGTGACCATCCGCGTGGTCTGACCGCGGGTCATGCCGATGGCCCTGAGCATTCCCAGTTCACGGGTGCGCTCGAGGATCGACAGGATCAGCGTGTTGACCACGCCGATGACGGCGACGACCATGGCCAGGCCCAGCAGCAGCTGGATCGCGATGATGGCGTAGTCGAGGAACACCGTGGCCTGCTCCGTGAACTCCTCGTGGTTCAGGACGCTGACTTCGGGTTCGTCGGCGAGGATGCCGTCCACCGCGGCGGTCACCGCCGCGACGTCGCCCCCGTCGGCCACGTCGACCAGCGCCATCGTCGGCTTGGTCGTGTAGAACTCCTCGGTGTAGGCCGGGGCGACGTACCAGCCGTCGGTGTTCTCGTTGTCGACGAGGATCGCGGTGACGGTGAACTCGTGCGGCTCCTCGCCCCTGCTGAAGGTCGCGGTGACGGTGTCCCCGACGCCGACGCCGAGCTGGTCGGCCGCCGACCGGTTGACGGCGATCTCGTCGTCGGCGAGCGTGGTCGTCTCGCCTTCGGCGAACTCGCCGCCGAACAGGCCGATGATGCCCTCGAAGTCGGTGGTGGTGTTGACGTACTGCTCGGTGCCGTCGATGTCGGCCAGGTCGTAGTACAGCTCGACGGCCGCGTCGACGTCGTCGACGGCGCGGATCTCGTCCATGACGGCCGGGTCGAAGGACGGCGTGACCGAGGCGGTGAGCGGCCCGGAGACGAACAGCTCGGCCTCGACGTTGTCCTCGTAGTAGTCCCTGAGGCTCTCCTTCACGCTGGTGAGCAGGGTCGCGGTGGCGGTCACGAGGGTCACGCCGATCATGAGCGCCGCGGCGGTGACCGCGGTGCGCCGCGGGTTGCGGCCGGCGTTGCGCCGGCCGAGCTTCCCGGCGAAGGACCACGACCACAGCAGTCCGAGCGCGCCGACGAGCGGCTTGGACAGCCACGCGGTCAGCAGGGTGACGCCGATGAAGACCAGCCCGGCGCCGCCGGCGGCGGCCATCAGGTCGGCGTCGTCGCTCCCGAGGCGCTCGGTGAGCCCCAACGCCATCGCCGCGGCGCCGGCGAGGGTGACGACGACGCCGGTGGCGGTGAGTCCGGTGATCGGCTTGTCGGCCTTGACGGCGTCCCGCATGGCCTGGACCGGCGGGATCTTGGAGGCCCGCACGGCCGGGACGAGCGCGGACAGGACGGTCACGCCGATGCCGACCGCGAGTGCGGCGATCACGGCCGTGGGCGGGATGGCCAGGCTCGACGAGCCGGCGGTGAGGAGCGAGTCGGCGACCACGGTGGTCAGCACCGCGCCGCCCGCGACGCCGACCGCGGCGCCGATGACCGAGGCGATCGCGCCCAGGAGGAGCGCTTCGGCGAGGACCGAGCGGACGATCTGGCCGCGTCCGGCGCCGATGGCGCGCATCATCGCGATCTCTTTCAGGCGTCCGGCGATGACGATGGTGAAGGTGTTGGCGATGAGGAAGATCGACACGAACACGGCCACGAGCCCGAATCCGAGGAGGAACTTCCCGATCATGCTCGTGGCCTCGGCGGTCTCGGCGCTCATCTCGGCCGTGTAGGCCTCGCGGGTGAGGGCTTCGGCCTCGGCGCCCACGGTCGCCTGGATCGCGGCGAGGAGCTCGTCGGTGTCGGCGCCTTCGGCGGCGTCGACGGCGATCATCGAGTAGACGTTCTCGCCGTCGAAGACCAGCCGCTGCGCCTCGGCGGTGGTGAACGCCAGTTCGGTCTCGCCGCCGAGGGAGTCGCGATCGCCGGGGTAGCCGTAGACGCCGACGATCGCGTACTCGGTCTTGTCGGTGGTCGCGGAGTAGGCGGTGACGGTGTCGCCGAGGCCGAGGCCGGCGTCGGTGACGAACTCGGCGGAGACGGCGACTTCGCGGTCCGTCTCGGGGGCGCGGCCTTCGCGCAGGTCGCGGTCGGTGGACCGGTCGCCCCAGTTGACGGCGAGCGTGGGGGCGAACCCGCCGACGACCTTGCCGTCGTCGCCGATGGCGTTGATCATCCAGTAGACGGTCGCGGAGACGTCGCCGACGCCCTCGGTCGCCTCGACGGCGGCCAGGGTCTCGGCGCTGACGCCCTCGCGGACGAGGCGCTCGCCGCGGGTCTCGGGTTCGACGGGGCGGACGAGGACCTCGGCGTCGGCGTAGGAGGCGCCGTTGAGATCATCTACTGTGGACTGGATTGAGGCGGTGAGGACCAGCGCGGCGGCGATGAAGGCCGAGCCGAGGACGACGGCGAGACTGGTCAGGGCCAGGCGGGCCTTGCGGGCCGCCATGCCCTTCAGGGTGGCGCGGAGCATCGCTTAGCGGGCCTCTCCAGCGATCGGGGCGTGGTTCTCGAAGCCGCGCATCGTGTCGATGACGGTGTCGGCGGTCGGCGCCTGGAGGTCGTCGACGATCTGGCCGTCGGCGAGGAAGACGACGCGGTCGGCGTGCGCGGCGGCGGTGGGGTCGTGAGTGACCATGACGATGGTCTGGCCGAAGTCGTCCACGGACTTGCGCAGGAAGCGCAGGACCTCGGTGCCCGAGCGGGTGTCGAGGTTGCCGGTGGGCTCGTCGGCGAAGACCACCTCGGGGCGGGTGGCGAGCGCGCGGGCGCACGCGACGCGCTGCTGCTGGCCGCCGGAGAGCTCGGTCGGCTTGTGGGACAGGCGGTCCTGCAGGTCGAGGGTCGCGATGATCTGGTGGATCCAAGCGGGGTCGGCCTTCGCTCCGGCGATGGAGGCGGGGAGCAGGATGTTCTCCTCGGCCGTCAGGGTCGGGAGCAGGTTGAACTGCTGGAAGATGAAGCCGATCTTGTCGCGGCGCAGCTTCGTGAGCACCTTGTCGCCCATGCCCGTGATCGAGACGCCTCCGATCTCGACGGTGCCGCGGTCGGTCGTGTCGAGGCCGGCGAGGCAGTGCATGAGGGTCGACTTGCCCGAGCCCGAGGGCCCCATGATGGCGGTGAACGCGCCGGAGGCGAACGCCACGGACACGTCGCGGAGGGCCACGACCTGGGCTTCGCCCGAGCCGTAGGCGCGCCACAGGCCGGAGGCGGTGACGGCGGCGCGGGCGCCGGTCCTGAGTCGCTGCGGGGCGGGGGGAGTGGCGAGTGGCACGGGGAGCGCCTTTCTGATCGGGTGTCTTTCCTGTTGCCACAAGGCTATGGAGCAGCGCGTCCGTGCGCTTCGGCCCGCGGGCCGGAGTTCGCGTCCTCCCCGCGGCGGAGCACCGGGTCCGGCCTCGGCCGAAAGACCGAGCGCGCGGGGGCCGCGGCTCGGTCTTCCGGCCCCTCGCGGACGGAAGCGGCGCAGGCGCGCAGACGGGAGGGGCGGCGCCGATCGGCGCCGCCCCTCACCTGGTTTCCTGTTGAGAGTTGTGGCTATTCGTAGGCGATGGCCCCGAGGACGTTGAGCTTCGCCGCGCGCGCCGCCGGGGCGATCGCCGCGAGGAGGCCCACGATCACGGCCGCCACCAGGTAGATCGCGATGAGGCCCCACGGGAGCGCGAAGCTCGACAGGCCCTCGTCTTCGAGCGCCTGCTGCACGGTCCATCCCAGACCGATGCCGACCGCGATGCCCAGCACCGCGCCGAACACGCAGATGATGACGCTCTCGACCGTGATCATCCGGCGCACCTGGCCCCGGGTCATGCCGACCGCCCGCAGGAGCCCGAGCTCGCGGGTGCGTTCGAGGACCGACAGGACCAGCGTGTTCACCACGCCGATGACGGCGATGATCATCGCCAGCGCGAGCAGGATCTGCACCGCGGCGAGGATCGTGTCCAGGCCGCTGGTCTGCTGCTCGACGAACTGGGCGTTGTTGGTGACGCTCACCTCCGGTTCGTCGGCGAGGATCTCGTCGACCTCTTCCTGGACGGCCTCCACGTCGGCGCCCTCCTCGACCGAGATGTACGCCTGCATCGGCTTGGGCAGCGTGAAGTGCTCGATCTGCTCGGGGGCGACCCACCAGCCGTTGGTGAGGTCGTAGCCCTCCAGGATCGCGGTGATCTCGAGCTCCTCGGTCTGGCCGTCGGCGAAGGTCACCTCGACGGTGTCGCCCAAGGCCACGCCGCGGTCCTCGGCGGTGCCCTCGTCGACGACGACCGTGTCCGGCGCGAGGTCCGCGACCGAGCCCTCGGCGACGGTGCCGCCGAAGACCTCGAGGGCCGATTCCAGGTCCTCGCTGGAGGCCAGCATGGCGTCCTGGCCGTCGACCCGGGTGCCGAAGAAGTCCATGTAGACGTCGCCGACCGACTCGACCTCGGGCAGGGCCCGGATCTCCTCCAGCGTCTGCGGCGAGAAGGAGGGGATGTTCGCCCCGCCTTGCGCGCCGCTGACGATCAGGTCGGAGTTCAGGTTCAGGTCGAGCACCTCGGAGGTGGTCGCCTTGATGCTGGAGACGAGCGTGGCGATCCCGGTGATGAGCGCGACGGCGATCATGAGCGCCGAGGCGGTGATCGCGGTGCGCCGCGGGTTGCGCCCGGCGTTGAGCTTGCCGAGCCGCCCGGAGAACGACCACGACATGACCGCGCCGAGGAGCGCCACGAGCGGCCGCGACAGGATCGGGGTGAGCATGGTGACGCCCACGAAGGCGATGCCCACGCCGGTGAGGATGCCGGTGAGCTCCTCGCCGCCGAGGTTGTCGGTCAGTCCGAGCGCCATGAGGACGCCGCCTGCGGCGAACACGATCGCACCGGCGATGGTGATGCCGCGCAGCGGCTTGGGCGGGTTGACCGCCTGCCGCATCGCCGCGACCGGCGGCACGCCGGAGGCCTTGACGGCCGGGACGAGCGCCGACAGCACGGTCACGCCGATGCCGACGGCCAGCGCCCACAGCGTGGTCGCCGGGATCAGCAGCGTGACCGGCAGGCCGCCCATCATGGTGGAGCTGACGATCTCGGACAGGCCCCAGCCGAGCAGGAGGCCGAGGCCGAGGCCGAGGATCGAGGCGATGACGCCGATGACGACCGCCTCGGTGAGGACCGAGCGGACCACCTGGCCGCGTCCGGCGCCGATGGCGCGCAGGAGCGCGAGTTCGCGCTGGCGCTGGGCGACGATGATCGTGAAGGTGTTGATGATCAGGAAGATCGACACGAACACGGCGACCAGACCGAAGCCGAGGAAGATGTAGCCCATGAAGTCGGAGACGGCGGCGAAGCCCTGTGCGGCCTCTTCGCTCGCCTGCTCGCCGGTCTGGACCTTGAAGTCGGAGCCGATCGCGTCCGCGACCGCTTCGGTGGAGACCTCGTCGCCGTAGACGTAGACGGAGGTGTAGACGTCTTCGCCGCCGGTCATCATCTGCTGGGCGGCGGGGGTCGTGAAGGCCACCTGAGTCTCGCCCGCGAGGGAGTCGCGGTCGCCCGAAAGCCCGTAGACGCCGACGATCTCGAAGTCGGTCCGGTCGGCGGTGTAGGAGTAGACGGTGACGGTGTCGCCCACGCCGTAGCCGGAGTCGGCGGCGAACTTGGCGGAGACGGCGACCTCGTCGTCGGCTTCGGGGCCGCGGCCCTCGCGCATCGTCAGGTAGTCGTTCTGACCCTCCCCGGACTCCCAGTTGAGACCGATGGTAGGTGCGAAGGTGCCGACGAGCTTGCCGTTGTCGCCGATGGCGTTGACCTGGCCCTCGACCGCGCCGTCGGCGCGTTCGACGCTGTCGACGGCGCGGATCGCCTCGACGGTCTCGGCGGGGATGTTCTGGGCGGCGGCGTTGGCGGGCTGGTCGAAGCCGCCCGTCGTCTCGGGGGTGACGACCGCGTCGACGCCGGTGTAGGCGTCGGCGATGACGCCGGAGACGGACTTCTCCATGGTGGCGGTCAGGACCATCGCGGCGGCGACGAACATGGTGCCGAGGACGACGGCGAGGCTGGTGAGGACGAGCCGGGCTTTGCGGCTGGCCATGCCCTTCAGGGTGGCGCGCAGCATGACTAGGCGTTCTCCCCTTGGGACGCGGCGACGAGCTCTTCGAATCGCTTCATCTTGTCGATGACCTTGTCGGCGGTCGGGTCGGCCATGTCCTCGACGATCTGGCCGTCGGCGAGGAAGACGACGCGGTCGGCGTACGCGGCGGCGTTCGGGTCGTGCGTGACCATGACGATGGTCTGCCCGAATTCGTCCACACTGGTGCGCAGGAACCGGAGCACCTCGGCGCCGGAGCGGGTGTCGAGGTTGCCGGTGGGCTCGTCGGCGAAGACCACGTCCGGGCGCGAGGCGAGGGCGCGGGCGCAGGCGACGCGCTGCTGCTGGCCGCCGGAGAGCTCGGTCGGCTTGTGGGACAGGCGGTCGGTCAGGTCCAGGGTGTGGATGATCCGCTTGACCCAGTCGGGGTCGGCCTTGACGCCGGCGATGGCCGCGGGGAGGGTGATGTTCTCTTCCGCGGTGAGGGTGGGCAGCAGGTTGAACTGCTGGAAGATGAAGCCGATCTTGTCGCGGCGGAGTTTGGTGAGGTCCTTGTCGCCGAGACCGGTGAGCGCGGTGCCTCCGACGTGGACGGTGCCGCGGTCGGTGGTGTCGAGGCCGGCGAGGCAGTGCATGAGGGTGGACTTGCCCGAGCCCGAGGGGCCCATGATGGCGGTGAACGCGCCGGAGGCGAACTCGACCGAGACGTCGCGGAGGGCGACGACCTGGGCTTCGCCGGAGCCGTAGGCCTTCCATACGCCTTCGGCCGATACGGCGGTGGTGGTGACGGGGGATGCGGTGGACACGACGCTCTCGCTTTCGATGAAGGTGTCGATGTACCGAGGGATTTCGGTGTGTTGGGTTCCTGAGCCGCGTGACGCCGTTCGCATTGGCGCTATGCGTGATGCGAACTGATGACGTCGACGCGTTTTGTGACATCATAACTGATGTCATTCCGCGTCGCGGTACGAGTGATCATGGTTCGACGATAGGAGTTCCCGGCCCGGCGCGCATCCACTTTGGGAAGGGTCTTGGTCTACGTCGTGAGGGGGAGGCGGCGGTACCGAGGTACGACCTTCCGCGGGGGCGTCAGTCGGTTCGCCCGGGTTTGACGAGGCCGCTCTCGTAGGCGAGGACGACCGCCTGGACCCGGTCGCGGACGCCGAGCTTGGTGAGCAGATGGCCCACGTGGGTCTTCACGGTGGTCTCGCCGACCGTCAGCGCGTCGGCGATCTCCGCGTTCGTGAGGCCCTTCGCCAAGAGCAGCAGGACCTCACGTTCGCGAGCGGTCAGGCAGTCCACGATCGCGGGTCTGCGGTCGCCGTCGTTGCCGCGGTGCTCCGCGAAGCGTCCCAGCAGGGTCGAGAGGATGTGCGGGGCGACCACCGCGCCGCCGCGGTGGACGGTCCGGATGGCCTCGACCAGGTCGGCGGCGGGGGCGTCCTTGGTGAGGAACCCGGCGGCCCCGGCCCGCAGCGCCCCGACCACGTACTCGTCCAGGTCGAACGTGGTCAGCACCAGCACCCGGGTCGGCAGGTTCGCGCCGACGATGTCGGCGGTCGCGGCCACCCCGTCGCGGCGGGGCATGCGGATGTCCATGAGGACCACGTCGGGCACGAGCCGCCTGGTGAGCTCGAAGGCCTCGACCCCGTCGCCGGCCTCGCCCACGATGTCGATGTCGGTCTCGGCGCCGAGGACCATCTTGAACCCCGCTCGCAGCAGTTGCTGGTCGTCGGCCAGCAGCAGGCGGATCGGCTTGTCGCTCAACGTGTGACTCCCTGAAGGTGCGCGTTCTTGGGAAAGCGGGCCTCGACGAGGTAACCGCCGCCGGGCCGGGGCCCGGCTTCGAGGGTGCCGCCGTAGAGCGTGGCGCGCTCCCTCATGCCGATGAGGCCGTGCCCGCCGGAGAACCCGTCGACGACGGGCGCGCCGTGCCCGGAGTCGCCGACCGAGATCCGGAACTCCCGTTCGCCGTAGTCGACGACGACCCCGGCCCTGGCCTGGGGCCCGGCGTGCTTGAGCGTGTTCGTCAGCGCCTCCTGGACGATCCGGAAGACCGCCAGGCTCACGCCCGTCGGCAGCGGGTACTCCTCGCCGCGGACCGTGTAGCGCACCGGCAGGCCGGCGTCCTTGGTCTGCGCGACCAGCGCCCGCAGCGAGTCCACTGTAGGCTGCGGTTCGAGGTCGGCGGCGCCGCCCTCGTCGTGGCCCTGCCGCAGCACGGTGAGGATGTCCCGCATCTCGCGCAGCGCGGTGCGGGCGGTCTGGTTCACCGTGGTCAGCGCCTCCTCGGCGGCGTCGGGGTCGTGGCGCAGGACCCGTTTGGCCCCTTCGGACATGACGCCGATGACGGAGATGTGGTGCGCGACCACGTCGTGCAGTTCCCGGGCGATGCGCCGCTGCTCGTCGGCCACCGCTTGGGCCGCGAGCGCCTCCTGGCGCTCCTCGGCGAACCGCGCCCGCTCCGAGAGCTCCTCGACCTTCTCGCGTCGGTTGCGCATGACCCACCCGATCCAGAAGACCGTCGTGGCGAGGAGGAGGTTGAGCACCGATATCAGCGTGCTCGTCAGATGGTCGCCGTCCTCGGTGAACGCGGTGGACTGGACGATCAGCACCACCGGCACCCAGATGACCATGCCGGCGACCAGTGCCTTCGCCAGCGGCCGGTAGGCGGCCGCGGTGTAGGTCAGGACGAACATCCCGACGCCGCTGTCCATCCCCAGCGCCTGCACCGGTTCGACGAGCACCGCCACCGTCACGATCGCCAGCGCCAGCCCGACGCCGCCCCAGAACCACGTGCGCCGCAAGCAGATCACGGAGAACGGCACGGCGATCAATCCCGCGTCGGCCCACGTGAGGGTCTCGTCGGTGCCCACCGCCAACGAGATCGCGAAGAAACCGATGTACCCGACGGCGAGGACGAGCGCCAGCAGCGTGTCGGCCAGGAGCGGGCGGGCGTGGATCGCGCACCGCAGGCGTCGGAAGGAGAAGGCGACTTGCACGCTCTACACCGTATCCGCCGTTCACTCCTGTTTCATCGAACGTGAGAATGATCCAGGCGTCCGCCTCAGGGAGGAGGCCTCCCCGCCACGCTCACGGAGGAGGGATCTCCTCGACGGGCGCCGCCTGGAGCGGCAGGGCGTCGGCCGGCATCTCGAGCCCGGGGAGCACCGTCGGCAGCGGGTAGGTCGGCGGCTCGCCGCCGAACTCCGGGCACCGCGCCTGATGGGCGCACCAGCCGCACAGCTTCGACTTCTGCGCCCGGAACTCGCCCGTGGCGATCGCCTCGCGCATCGTGGCCCACAGCGCCTTGAGCGTCTTCTCGAACCCGATCAGCTCGCGCTCGTTGGGGGAGTAGTCGAGCGTCTGGCCGTCGCCCAGGTACATCAGCCGCAGCAGCGTCGGCACCGTGCCCCGCGTGCGCCACCACACGAGGGCGTAGAACTTCATCTGGAACAGCGCCTTGTCCGCGAAGCGATCCGGCGGGCGCTTCCCGGTCTTGTAGTCCACCAGCCGCACGAGCCCGTCGCGGTTGACGTCGGCCCGGTCGATGAAGCCCTTGAGCTGCGTGCCGTCGTCCAACGTGGTCTGGACCAGGCACTCGGTGCGATGCGGCTGGAGCCGTTGCGGGTCCTCCATGCTGAAGTACGTCTCGACCAGGCGCCGGACGCCCCGCAGCCAGTCCGACTCGTCGTCGAGGCCGTCGAACAGCGCGGCGTACTCGGGCGAGGACTGCAGCTTCGACCACTCCGGCTCGATCATCGCCAGCGCCTGGGTCGGCGTCCGCCTGCCCGCGTCGAGCTCGTACAGCCGCTCGAGCACCGCGTGCACGAGCGTGCCCTGCACCTGGGCCTTCGAAGGCGGCTCGGGAAGGCGGTCCACCGCCCGGAAGCGGTACAGCAGCGGGCATTGCTTGAAATCCCCGGCTCGAGAAGGCGACAGCTGAGTCGGTCGGGCGGCATGCGGCATCCTTCGAGCATAGGACCGGGCGCCGACATACCGCCCGGGCGGCTGGAGATTTTAACATAACAAGCGTACTGTTTGAGGTATGACGAGCGACGAACGCACCTCCGCCGGCCACGCCCTCTCCTTCGGTCAGGCCGCCGACCTCTACGACGCCATCCGCCCCACCTACCCCGCCGAGGCCCTCGAATGGATGCTCGGTCCCGCACCCAAGGACGTCGTCGACGTCGGCGCGGGAACCGGACTGCTCACCCGCGGCGTCATCGCGCTGGGCCACCGCGTCACCGCCGTCGACCCCGACGACCTGATGCTCGCCAAGCTCACCGCCTCCAGTCCCGGCCTCGCCGCCGCCCACACCGGCGCCGCCGAAGCCCTGCCCCTGCCCGACGCCTCAGCCGACGTCATCACCGCGGGCCAGGCCTTCCACTGGTTCGACCGGCCCCGAGCCCTCCCCGAACTGCGCCGCGTCCTCAAACCCGGCGGCGTTCTCGCCCCCGTCTGGAACATGCGCGACGAGTCCGTCGACTGGGTCGCCCGGCTCACGGCGATCATCAGCAACTCCCGAGGCGAACTCACCCCGACCGACGCCGACGCCCCCGGGTACTTCGCCCCCGACTTCGGCGAGGTCGAGACGCGCGTCTTTCACCACGGCAAGCCCTTCGACCGCGACGGGCTCATCCGCCTCGTGCAGTCCCGCTCCTACTACCTGACCGCCGACGCCGAACGGCGGCGCGAGCTCACCGAGGCCGTCGGCGACCTGGCCGACACGCACCCCGACCTGGCCGGCAAGGACACGTTCACCATGCCCTACGTGACCTGCGCCTTCCGGGTCCATCCCGCCTGAGCCGCACCGACCTCCCGCAAACCGCGCCCGGCTCGCCCGAGCCGGGCGCGTAGCATTGCCGCCGATGTCCACCACCAACGTCCTGGCCTTCCGCCGCAGCGGATTCACCCTGCTGCGCTTCAAGGGCATCCCGGTCACCCTCGGCTACACCTGGCTCCTGCTGGCGGCCGTCGTCGTGATCGTCTACGCCCCGATCGTGCAGCGCTCGGTCCCCGGCCTGAGCGTCGGCGCCGCACTCGTCGTCGCGGCGCTCTTCGCCCTCACCCTGCTCGTCTCCGTCTTCCTCCACGAACTCGGCCACGCCCTCGTGAGCCTGCGTGCAGGCATCGGGGTCCGCCGGATCAACCTGGACGCCCTCGGCGGCTTCACCGAGATGGACCGCGAGGCCCCCCGACCCGGCACGGCCGCCGCCATCGCGCTGGCCGGCCCCGCCGTCTCGGCCGCCCTCGGCGGCATCGGCCTGGCCGGGCTCTTCATCACCGTCCCGGGCTCGCTGTCCTGGCAGCTGTCCTTCCAGGTCTGCGTCGCGAACCTCCTCGTCGCCGTCTACAACCTGCTGCCGGGCCTGCCCCTGGACGGCGGCAAGGCCCTCCAGGCCGGCATCTGGGCCGCCACCGGCGACCGCTGGACCGGCTACCGGGTCGCCGGCTGGGCGGGCCGCGTCGTCGCCCTCGCCACCCTCGCGGCGGGCCTGTGGCTGTTCACCGCGCGCTGGTTCTCCGGCTTCGGGCTGATCCTGCTCGTCTTCGTCGCCTTCGAGCTCTGGCGCGGCGCGTCCTCCGCGATCCGCGCCGCCCGCATGGGCCCGCGCGTCAAGGCCCTCGACGCCGCCGCGCTGGCCCGCCCGGTGGCCCTCGTGCCCGCCGCCGCGACCCTCGGCGAAGCGCTGGCGACCGCGGCCGGGCGCGAGGTCGTCGCGGTCGACGGCCGTCCCGTCGGGGTGCTCGACCGCGCCGCGGCCGATGCCGTCCCGGCCGACCAGGTCGGCGCGATGCCCCTGGCCGGGCTGCTGCGCTCGGCGACGTCCATCCCCGGCATCGAGGCCGACCTCAAGGGCCAGGCCCTGGTGGACGCGATCGGCAGGACCGGGGCCGAGCGGTTCTTCGTGGTCGATGAGGGCCGCCTGACAGGCCTGCTCTACACCGCCGACGTGGTCAAAGCCCTCCGTTAAGATGCTTCGGACCTAGCGGGCCTCGGCGACGCTCGCAAGCCGTACATGAGCAAGGAGACACGAGGCAAGTGGCATCTGACCTGCTGGAGCCGGGCGACCGCGTCCAGCTGACCGACGCGAAGGGCCGCATGGCCACCATCACCCTCGTCGAGGGCGGCGCGTTCCACACTCATCGGGGCAGACTCTTCCACGACGACCTCATCGGCCGGCCCGACGGCGTCACCGTCACCACCGAGGGCGGCACCGCCTACCTGGCGCTGCGCCCGCTGCTGCCGGACTACGGCCTGTCGATGCGCCGCGGCGCCCAGGTCATCTACCCCAAGGACATCGCCCAGATCCTCACCTTCGGCGACATCTACCCCGGCTCGCGCGTCGTCGAGGCCGGCGCCGGGTCGGGCGCGCTGACGAACTGGCTCCTGCGGGCCACCGGCCCCACCGGGCACGTCTACTCGTGGGAGCTGCGAGAGGACTTCGCGAAGATCGCCAAGGAGAACGTCGAGGGCTACTACGGCGAGGTCCCCGAGCACTGGACCCTGACGGTGGGGGACGTGGCGGAGGCCGACCTGGAGCCGGTCGACCGGATCGTGCTCGACATGCTCTCCCCGTGGGACGTGCTGGACACTGTGGAGCGCATCCTGCGCCCCGGCGGCGTCTTCGTCGGCTACGTCGCCACCACCACGCAGCTGTCGGAACTCGTCGAGGCCCTGCGCGAGCGAAGGACCTTCACCGAGCCCTCGGCGTGGGAGTCCCTCATCCGCGGCTGGCACCTCGAAGGCCTCGCGGTGCGCCCGGACCACCGCATGATCGCCCACACCGCGTTCCTCGTGACCGCCCGCAAACTCGCTCCGGGCACGGTGGCGCCCACGCGAAAGCTCAAGCCCTCCAAGGGGCAGCAGGCACTGCGCGAGCGCAAGGAGCGGATCGCCGCCGAGGCCGACGCCCGCGCGGCCGAAGCGGCCGAGGCCGAGCGCGACGACGCCGAATCGTAACGATCCCATCACGAACTGAGTCGGATTCACGACTTTTCAAGCGCTGAAACGGGACAGGGCGGGGTGTCCGATCGGCGCACCCCGCCCCTCGCTAGTCGTCCGCCCCCGGGCCCGCCACGGGCGTCTTGTCCCTCCGGTCGCGGACGTAGATGCACTCGCCCGGGCAGTCGTGAGCCGCGTTCATGATCTCCAGTCGCAGGTGCTCAGGCACCTCGACTTGCGAACCGGCGGTAGTCAACAACTCGCCCTGAGTGTCCTTCACGTAGGCGAGTCCGTCGATGTCGAACTCGAAAACCGAGGGCGCATATTGCACGCACAACCCGTCCCCTGTGCAGGCGTCCTGGTCGATAGACACTTCCAGTTCACGTTCCTCAGCCATGTCCCCCAGATTAATTGCCGCGAAGAAGCTGGCGCAATGTCGGTGTCGAGTCTTACTATTGGCCTCCCCAGCCAGCTACGGTTGGAGTAGGACAACCCTCACTCGGGAGGTGTGACCCGTGGCACGTAGCAACGATGACCGTCGACAGGGGCTGGGCCAGGGCCCAGAGCACGACGAACTGTCAGGACAGGTCGAAGAGCTCCAGGAAGAACTGGCCGCTGCCCGACGCCGTCTCACCGAAACGCCCCGACACATGCACATTCTGGAGGAGCGGCTCGCCGCCGCCCAATCCCAGATCGACCGCTTGTCGGAGCAGAACGAACGACTCGTGGGGACCTTGAAAGAGGCCCGCGAGCAGATCGTCTCGCTGAAGGAGGAGATCGACCGGCTCGCACAGCCGCCGTCCGGTTACGGCGTGTTCCTGGGAGCCCGTGAAGACGGCACCGTCGACGTCTTCACCTCCGGGAGGAAGTTCCGCGTCTCGCTCGCGCCGTCCATCGACGTCGACGAGCTCGAACGCGGTCAGGAAGTCCTGCTCAACGACGCGATGAACGTGGTCGAGGTGCTCGATTACGAGCGCATCGGCGAGGTCGTGACGCTCAAGGAGCTGATCGAGAGCCCGGACGGACCGCCCGACCGGGCGCTGGTGACCAGTCACGCCGACGAGGAGCGGGTCGTGCTGCTCTCGGACGCGCTCATCAACTCGCCGCTGCGGGCGGGCGACTCGGTCATGATCGAGCCGCGCGCCGGGTACGCGTACGAGCGCATCCAGAAGAGCGAGGTCGAAGAGCTCGTCCTCGAAGAGGTCCCCGACGTCGACTACTACGACATCGGCGGCCTCGACGGCCAGATCGAGATGATCCGCGACGCCGTGGAGCTCCCGTTCCTGCACGCCGACCTCTTCCGCGAGCACGAGCTGCGCCCGCCCAAGGGCATCCTGCTCTACGGCCCGCCCGGCTGCGGCAAGACGCTCATCGCCAAGGCCGTCGCCAACTCGCTGGCCAAGAAGGTCGCCGAGATGCGCGGCGAGGAGGCCTCCGGCAGGAGCTACTTCCTCAACATCAAGGGCCCCGAGTTGCTGAACAAGTACGTCGGCGAGACCGAGCGGCACATTCGCCTGGTCTTCCAGCGGGCCCGCGAGAAGGCGTCCGAAGGGATGCCGGTGATCGTGTTCTTCGACGAGATGGACTCGATATTCCGCACCCGCGGGTCCGGCGTGTCCTCCGACGTCGAGAACACCATCGTCCCGCAGCTGCTGTCGGAGATCGACGGCGTGGAGGGCCTGGAGAACGTCATCGTCATCGGCGCCTCCAACCGCGAGGACATGATCGACCCGGCGATCCTGCGGCCCGGCCGCCTGGACGTCAAGATCAAGATCGAGCGGCCCGACGCCGAATCCGCGAAGGACATCTTCTCGAAGTACATCACCACGACCCTGCCGCTCCACGACGACGACCTCGTCGAGCACGACAAGGACCGCGAGGCCACGGTGAACTCGATGATCCAGGCGGTCGTCGAGCGCATGTACTCCGAAGTGGACGAGAACCGGTTCCTGGAGGTCACCTACGCCGACGGCGACAAGGAGGTCCTGTACTTCAAGGACTTCAACTCCGGCGCGATGATCGAGAACATCGTCGCCCGGGCGAAGAAGATGGCCATCAAGGACTTCCTGACGCACCAGTCGAAGGGCATCCGGCTGAGCCACCTCATCGACGCCACCGTGGACGAGTTCCGCGAGAACGAGGACCTGCCGAACACCACCAACCCGGACGACTGGGCCCGGATCTCCGGCAAGAAGGGCGAGCGGATCGTCTACATCCGCACGCTCGTCTCCGGCAAGGGCCCCGACTCCGGCCGCAGCATCGACACCGTGTCGAACACGGGTCAGTACCTGTAGCGGAACACGCGCGATCGATCGGCCGGCGGGTCTTCCCGCCGGCCGATCGGCGCACCCGACCACGTGTCGCGGCCCTGATCGCGGGTAACCGGTCGCCATGAGAACCGAGAACCTGAACGGCGTGCAGCTCGGCGGCCGAGATTTCGAATCGTCTCCGATCAGAGGGGGCGGCGGCGCGCCGGAAGGGACTAGGCTCGAAGGCATGACCGTACGCCGCATTATGGGCACCGAGATCGAATACGGGATCTCCGTGCCGGGCCAGCCGGGTGCCAACCCGATGGTGACCTCCTCGCAGATCGTCAACGCCTACGCCGCCCGCCCCGAGCTCTCCAAGGGCGGACGCGCCAGGTGGGACTACGAGGAGGAGACCCCCCTGCGGGACGCGCGCGGCTTCACGTACACCGGCGCCCTCTACGACCCCGCGGAGAACCTCGCCGACGAGGACTCCGGGCTCGCGAACGTCATCCTCACCAACGGCGCCCGCCTCTACGTCGACCACGCGCACCCCGAGTACTCCACGCCCGAGGTCACCAACCCGCGCGAGATCGTCCTGTTCGACAAGGCCGGCGAGATGACCATGGCCGAGGCCGCCCTCCGCGCGGCCCACACCCCCGGCATCGGTCCGATCAACCTCTACAAGAACAACACCGACAACAAGGGCGCCTCCTACGGCGCGCACGAGAACTACCTCATGTCGCGCCAGACCCCGTTCGCCGACATCGTCGCCCACTTCACGCCGTTCCTGGTCACCCGCCAGGTCTTCTGCGGCGCCGGGCGCATCGGCATCGGCCAGGACGCCTCCGAGCACCGGTTCCAGATCTCCCAGCGCGCCGACTTCTTCGAGGTCGAGGTCGGCCTGGAGACCACGCTCAAGCGGCCCATCATCAACACCCGCGACGAGCCGCACGCCGACGCCGAGCGCTACCGCCGCCTGCACGTCATCATCGGCGACGCCAACCTCGCCGAGTACGCCACCTTCCTCAAGGTCGGCACCGCCTCGATCGTGCTGTCCATGATCGAGTCCGGCGTCTTCGACGGCACCCTCGGCATCGCCGAGCCCGTCGCCGAACTCCGCGCCGTCAGCCACGACCCCTCGCTCAAGCACAAGATCGAGCTGCGCAACGGCAAGCGCCTCACCGCCGTCGAACTCCAGCAGTCCATCCTGGAGCAGGCCGAGGCCTACTGCGGCGCCGACGCCGACCCCGACACGCGAGAAGTCCTCGACCAGTGGGCGTTCGTGCTCGACACCCTGGCCCGCGACCCGATGGAACTGGCCGACATGCTCGACTGGCCCGCGAAGCTCTCGCTGCTCAACCGCTACCGCGAGCGCGAGAACCTCGACTGGGGCTCCGCGAAGCTCCAGGCCATCGACCTGCAGTACCACGACGTGCGCCCCGAGAAGGGCCTCTACCACCGCCTCGTCGCCCGCGGGCAGATGAAGCGCCTCCTGACCGACACCGAGATCATCGACGCGATGACCGAGCCGCCGAGCGACACGCGGGCGTTCTTCCGCGGCCGGTGCCTCGCGAAATACCCCTCCGAGGTCGTCGCGGCCTCCTGGGACTCGGTCATCTTCGACGTCGGCGCCGACTCGCTCGTGCGAGTGCCCATGATGGAGCCCGAAAAAGGCACCAAAGCCCACGTGGGGGAGCTGTTCGAACGCTGCGAGGCGGCGAAGGACCTCCTCGACGTCATCACCGCCGATTAGGCGTCCATTTTTCGTCCGCGGGAATATTGCACGGCGGTACGGCGTCGTATCTGGCGTGCTGTCGTACTCTCGCGGTACGGTTTAGGCACCGTCGAGGTAGAAGGGAACAGCTATGGCAGCGAAGGACTCCGGCGGGCAGTCGCAGTCGCAGCGGTCGCGGCAGGAATCAGATGCCGAGGCCACCGAGGCCGCTGTAGACCCCGAGATTGCCGAACGCCATGAAGCGATCACCGAAGAAGTCGACGACCTGCTCGACGAGATCGACGACGTCCTGGAGACCAACTCCGAGGAATTCGTCCGCTCGTTCGTGCAAAAGGGCGGCCAGTAGCAAGCCCCCTGCAGGTGACAAGGCCACCTGGTGCGACGGCACTGCAGGCGCACCGGGGGCCTTGCGCCAGTGAGACACTGGTACGCGAGGCCCTCGCGGCCCTCGCCGCTTTTTACTGAATAGAGGATCAGGGAGGTCATGTCGTGACAGGTCAAGGATTCCCAGGCAAACTGCCCAACGCGTTTATGACGGCTGGAACCTCCTCGTTCTCGGAGTTCCTCACGCACGCGGCACCGGAACTGCTGCCAGGGCGAAGGCCCCTGCCGCCCGGCGACTTCGCCGAGATGAGCGGCCACGCCACCACCATCGTCGCGCTCCGCACCGCCGAAGGCGTCGTCATGGCCGGCGACCGGCGCGCCACCATGGGCAACTACATCTCCAGCCGCGACATCGAGAAGGTCTTCCCCGCCGACAGCTACTCGCTCGTCGGCATCGCGGGCACGGCCGGCCTCGGCATCGAGCTGGTGAAGCTCTACCAGGTGGAACTCGAGCACTACGAGAAGATCGAGGGCGCCCCGCTCACCTTGAACGGCAAGGCCAACCGCCTCGCCACCATGCTGCGCGGCAACCTCGGCATCGCCCTCCAGGGCCTCGCCGTCGTGCCCCTGTTCGCGGGCTTCGACGTCGACGCCGACTCGATCCCCGAAGCCGGGAAGATCTACAGCTTCGACGTCGTCGGCGGCATCTACGCCGAACGCGACTTCGACTCCATCGGCTCCGGCTCCATCTTCGCCAAGAGCTCGCTCAAGAAGCGCTACCGGCGCGACATCAGCACCGACGAGGCCGTCACGATCGCGGTCGAGGCGCTCTACGACGCGGCCGACGACGACTCCGCCACCGGCGGACCCGACCCCACCCGCGACCTCTATCCCGTGGTCATGACCGCCACCGCGGAAGGCTCCAAGCGGATCGACGAGGCCACCGTGGCCGACGTGGCCCGCGCGGTCATCGCGGCTCGCACCGAGAACCCCTACGGATAAGGAGAGGAGCCGGACATGGCCATGCAGTTCTACACCAGTCCCGAGCAGATCATGCGGGACCGGGCCGAATTCGCCCGGAAGAACATCTCCCGCGGTCGCAACGTCGTGGTGCTCTCCTGCGCCGACGGCGTCCTGCTCGTCGCCGAGAACGTCTCCTCGGCCCTCCACAAGGTCTACGAGCTCTACGACCGCATCGGCTTCGCCGCCGTCGGCAAGTACAACGAGTTCGAGAACCTCCGCACCGCCGGAGTCCGGATGGCCGACCTGCGCGGCTACTCCTACGACCGCCGCGACGTCAACGCCGCCAGCCTCGCCAAGGCCTACGCCCAGACCCTCGGTGCGATCTTCTCGGAGCAGACCAAGCCCTTCGAGGTCGAGATCTGCGTCGCCGGCGTCGGGGTCGCGCCCGAGGAGGACGAGCTCTACCGGCTCACCTTCGACGGCTCGATCAACGACGAGCCCGGCTACCTGGCCATGGGCGGCGACGCCGACCGGCTCAAGGAGGTCCTCGCCGAAGGCCACGACTTCGCGTCCCCGATCGCCGACGCCTTCGCGCTGGCCCTGCGGGCCCTCTCCAGCGACGGCAACGGCTCCCGCCGGGAGCTGACCACCGACGTCCTGGAGGTCGCGGTCCTGGAGCGCGCCCGCCCGGGCCGGGCCTTCCGGCGCATCGAGGGCCTCGCCCTGGACGCGATCATGCCCGGGCCGGCAGCCGCCGAACCGGAACCCGCCGAGGCCGCGGACGAGACGCCCGACCCCGACGAATCCTGACCGACGCCCGCTCTCCGATCATCGCTTGAGACCGGGCCGAGCGGGGTACCCGCGCTTCCGCGGGGCCCCGACCGGCCCGGTCGGCCACCGACCCGGCAGCGAGGCGCCGCGACCGACGCTCCCGTGCGAACGGACCGCTCCACACCGGCGAACGCTTCGAACGGGCGGCGGCTCGGCCCGGACAAGTGCATACCGCCGTAAATCGAACAATCGCCAGAGGGCCCGTCGCGGTATGGAACCGTTCGACCGCGGGGGGTGTTCTCCTCAACCGAATCGGGGTAGGGTTTCGACATGGACAGGCGCATTTTCGGACTGGAGACCGAATACGGGGTCACTTGCACCTTCAGGGGACAGCGCCGCCTGTCTCCGGACGAAGTGGCCCGCTATCTCTTCAGGCGAGTGGTCTCCTGGGGCCGCTCCTCCAACGTGTTCCTCCGCAACGGCGCCCGCCTCTACCTCGACGTGGGCTCCCACCCCGAGTACGCCACTCCCGAGTGCGACTCGGTCGAGGACCTGGTCAAGCACGACCGGGCCGGTGAGCGCATCCTCGAAGGGCTCATGATCGACGCGGAGAAGCGACTCCACGACGAGGGCATCGCCGGGGACATCTACCTGTTCAAGAACAACACCGACTCCGCCGGGAACTCCTACGGCTGCCACGAGAACTACCTGGTCAGCCGCCACGGCGAGTTCGGGCGCCTCGCCGAGGTCCTCATCCCGTTCCTAGTCACCCGCCAGCTCATCTGCGGCGCCGGGAAGGTCCTCCAGACCCCGCGCGGGGCCCGCTTCTGCCTCTCGCAGCGCGCCGAGCACATCTGGGAGGGCGTCTCCTCCGCGACCACGCGCTCGCGTCCGATCATCAACACCCGCGACGAGCCGCACGCCGACGCCGAGCGCTACCGCCGCCTGCACGTCATCGTCGGCGACTCGAACATCAACGAGATCACCACGATGCTCAAGGTCGGCTCGGCCGACCTGGTGCTGCGGATGATCGAGACCGGTGTGACGATGCGCGACCTCACGCTGGAGAACCCGATCCGGGCCATCCGAGAGATCAGCCACGACACGACCGGCAAGCGCCTGGTGCGCCTGGCGAGCGGCCGCGAGGCCTCCGCATTGGACATCCAGCGCGAGTACCTGGACAAGGCGATCGACTTCGTCGACCAGCGCGGCGCCGACGCGACCACCAAGCGCGTGATCGAGCTGTGGGGCCGGGTCCTCGACGCCGTCGAGAGCGGCGACCTCGACTCGGTCTCGCGCGAGATCGACTGGGTCGCGAAGTACAAGCTCATCGAGCGGTACCGCGAGAAGCGCGGCCTCGCCCTGTCGAGCCCGCGCGTCGCGCAGCTCGACCTGGCGTACCACGACATCCGGCGCGGCCGCGGCCTGCACCACCTGATGGAGAGCCGCGGCGAGGCCGAGCGGCTCACACAGGACGTGGAGGTCTTCGAGGCGAAGGAAGTGCCGCCGCAGACCACGCGCGCGCGCCTGCGCGGCGAGTTCATCCGCAAGGCGCAGGAGAAGCGCCGCGACTTCACTGTGGACTGGGTGCATCTCAAACTCAACGACCAGGCGCAGCGCACCGTCCTGTGCAAGGACCCGTTCCGGTCCCGCGACGAGCGGGTGGACAAGCTCATCGCCAGCATGTGAGGCGCCGAGTGATGTCCGAACGCGAGCAGGCGGCCGAGCGGCCGAGTCCGATCGAGGCGGACGCCGCCGTGCGCGAACCCACGGTCGGGCCGCGAGGTCCGGCCGCGCGCGACCAGCGGCACCGCGGCGCGCTGAGTTCGCTCGACCCGATCGCCGCCTATGAGCGGCGCACGACGAGGATCCGCGAGGAGATCGCCCGCAACCGCCGAGGCGAGTACACGGTCCCCACCTGGGTCCTGGCGCTCGCCCTGGCGGCGGTCATCGGCCTGTGGATCCTGGTCCTGTTCGTGCTCTAGCGAATCGACGAACGCCCCGCCGGCGCGACAGCGCCGGCGGGGCGTTTCGCATTGCGGTGCAAGGCGGTGCGTGATGACGGGGCGTTCTGGGCCGCACGGAACCCGAAGCGGTCCGCGCCGCCGTGCGCCTTCCCCGCGGCCTAATCGCGGCTCAACGCGAGCAGGGCCGCGTGCCTTCCCGCGGCGGCCGCCGCCACGAAGTAGACGCGGTCGCGGTCCAGGCCCCGGCCCATCGTCGAGAGCTTCACGGGCAGCGCCTCCATGGCCTCCACCAGGCCCGAGCAGTCGACCTCGATCCGGCGGTGGCGGTCCGGCAGCTCCGCCAGCTGCCGCTTGATCCCGGTCTCCAGCTCCGCGGGCAGCTCGTCCGGCACCGGGACGTCGGCCGCCGCCAACGCGACCTTCCCGTACGCCGTCATCGAGTGGTGCGAGATCCCGAGGTGCCGCTCGCGCGCGTCGCCTTCGGAGATCCGCAAGGACGCCACCGGCCTGCCGCCGAGCACCGCCGCGGCGTTCACCGCCTCGCCCGCCGCGGTCCCTGAGAATCCCCACACCGTGCCGGTCCCGAGGTTCCCCGGACCCTGCGCCACGATCGCGATGTCCGCGCCGCCGACCACGCGCGCCGCGATGAGCGCGTTGTGGACGTTCGTCGCCTCCAGGTCGCCGCCGAAGCACTGCCCGGCCGTCACCACCGTGCACAGCCGATCCGAGAGCTGGTCGAGCTGACGCGAGAACCACGCCGGCAGCGAGCCGCCGTCGGTCATCACGTACGCGACCCGCGCCTCGGGGGCCGTCGCGTGGATCCCGGCGAGCACCGGCGCGAGCGCCGAGTGCAGATCCGCGACGACCACCGGCATCCCGCCGAGGTCCTCGCAGGCCTCCACGGCCGCCCGATGCGGCGAGTCGTCCTCGTCCACGGCCAGCCGCATCGCCTGCATCGGCGTGTAGCGGGCCTTGACGATGTGCCCCGGCTCGTCGACGTCGGCCGGAAGCCGGTCGGGCACGGCCACGACCATCGCGTACCCGCCCGTGCCCAGGCCCTTCGCGATGGCGTTGCAGTTGAGCAGCACCCGGTCGCCGACCTCGGGGACCCCCACGAGCGCGTCGTAGGCCAGGCCCCGGCAGGAGAACGCGTCCTCGCCCTCGCGGGCCTCCACGTCGACGTCCAGTTCGGTGCAGCCGCGCCAGCCGCCGCGCACGCCGGTGACGGTCCCGTATCGCCATCTGATCACGCCCGGACAGTATCAAGCGCGCGCACCGCATCGGCCGCCGCGCCGCGGCCGTGATCTTGGCGCCGGGCGTGCTGGCGGCGCCTCCGAGGCCTGGCATAGGCTGGTCGGGTGTCCAACGATCGCACTGAACGACTGGTGAACCTGGTGATCTGCCTGCTGTCCTCGCGGCGCTTCCAGACCGCCACTCGGATCGCGCGGACCGTCCCCGGATACGAGCACGACCACGACGACAAGAAGGCCCACGACGCGTTCCAGCGCAAGTTCGAGCGCGACAAGGCCGAACTGCGCCGCATCGGCATCCCCCTCCAGTCCGGCATCGACTACCTCGGCGACGGCGAGCCCGGATACCGCATCGCGCGCTCGGACTTCGAGCTGCCGCAGATCGAGTTCACCGACGCCGAAGCCGCCGCCGTGGCCGCCGCCGCCCGCCTGTGGCAGCAGCCCGAGCTCCAGTCCGGTTCCGCCGACGCGCTCCGCAAGCTCCGGGCCGCCGGGATCGACGTCGAGTCCCACGCCGCCGCCACGCCGGTCACGTCCCTGCCCGGCGCCGAGGCCGCGCTGGCGCCGTTCCTCGAAGCGGTCGCCTCCCGCCGCACCGTCGTCTTCGACTACCTCGGTCCCCGCGACGAGTCCCCCCAGCCGCGACGCCTCCAGCCGTGGGGCTGCGGGGCCTGGCGCGGCCGCTGGTACGTCGCCGGATACGACCTCGACCGCGGCGCGCAGCGCTGCTTCCGGCTCTCCCGCATCACCGGGAAGGTCCGCCTCACCGGCCCCGAAGGCGCGTTCGCGATCCCCCAGGACGTGGACGTGCTCGCGTTCGCCTCCGAGTCCGAGGCCCGCCACCTCCCGAGCCGCGCCACGGTCGTCGTCAAGCCCAAGCGCGCCTGGGGCGTGCGCCGCCGCGCCGACCAGATCGGCCCGCGCACCGCCGAAGGCGACCACGTCTGCTTCTCCTACACCGACACCACCGAGACCGCCGCCTGGCTGGCCTCGTTCGGACCCGACGTGCTCGTGCTCGAACCGCCCGAACTGGTCAAGGAGACCGTCGCGTGCCTCCAGGCCCTCGCCGACGAGGACGAGACGCCGTGACGCTCCCGGTCGCCCGCCCGCGCTCGCCTTTCCCCGAACCGGAGTGAACGCCGTGACCACTAACCGCCTGGCCCGCCTGCTCAACCTGGTTCCGTACCTCGTCGCCCGGCCCGAGGGGGTCGCCATCGCCGAGATCGCGGCCGACTTCGGCGTCTCCGCCGACCAGATCCAGTCCGACCTGACCATGCTCTGGATGTGCGGCCTGCCCGGCTACGGCCCCGGCGACCTCATCGACCTCGCCTTCGACGCCGACACCGTCCGCGTCCTCTTCGCCGCCGGCATGGACCGCCCGGTCCGGCTCGCCGCGCACGAGGCCCTCGCCCTCTCCGTCGCCCTGCGGGTCCTCGCCGACACGCCCGGCGTCGGCGACCGCGCGGCGATCGCCTCCGCGCTCGACAAGCTCGCCGCCGCCGCGGGCGAGGCCCCCGCCGACGTCGCCGTCCGCGGCACCGTCGTCGACCCCGGTGTCGAACGCTATGCGGCCCTCGTCGCCTCCGGCCACGCCGCCCGCATCACCTACTACTCGGCCAGCCGCGACACCACCTCCGAACGCGTCGTCGACCCCATCGAGGTCGTCGCCGCCGACGGCCACGCCTACCTGCGCGCCTGGTGCCGCACGGCGGGGGAGATCCGCCAGTTCCGCATCGACCGCATCGACGCCTGCACCGAACTCGACGAGCCCTCCGAGCCGCTGCGCCTGAGCAGGCAGCCCGCGCCCACCGCGTTCCTCGCCTCCGAGCTGCCGCGCATCGAGCTGCTCCTCGGCCCCGGGGCCACGAGCGTCACCGACGCCTATCCGTGCGAGGAGATCACCAGTGAGGCCGACGGGCGCCGCCGCGTCACCATGCGCGTTCGCGACCTCGACTGGGCCCGCCGCTTCGTGCTCGGCCTCGGCGGCGAGGCCGAAGTCCTCGCGCCCGCCGAACTGCGCGACGCCGTCCGCCAGACCGCCCGCGCCGCGCTGGCCCGATACCAGGCCGCCTGACCCCGGCCGCGCCCCGCGGTTAGACTGTCGGCATGATCTGGGCGATATCGGTCTTGCTGGCACTCGCCGGGCTCGTGCTCCTCGCGGTCGCGGCCAGACGCCTGCTCCAGGGCATGAACGAGCTGAAGCTGAACCTCGACCGCGTCCAAGAACGCGTCGGTCAGGTACAGGACCTGCAGGAACGTCTGAACGCGACCCTCGCCGAAGCGCAGCGGGTCGGCTCGGCCGTGCCGAAGCAGTGACGCTTTCCCGTCCCGGCCGCCACATTCTGGTAAAGATCATGGATCCCGAAGGCTCCAGTGTTGACGGAAGTGTCAAACGTCGGTCATGCTTGTCCGGCTCGACGATGTCGTAGCCACGCCCGCAGCCATGACCTCGGAAGACCGAGACGCAGGCTCCGTGGCAGCCGCCTCCCGCGCGGCATACGATGGTTAACGTCACCGACACATATCCGGAGGGACCGAACAATGGGTGCATTGAAGCCCTGGCACATCATCATTCTCGTCGTTGTCATCTTGCTGGTGTTCGGCTCCAGGAAGCTTCCGGACATGGCACGGGGTCTGGGCCGCTCCATGCGGATCCTCAAGTCGGAGACCGAGGCCATGAAGAAGGACTCGGCCAACCCCGACGAGGACGGCGACCTGCGCGCCGAGCCCAAGCACACCCGTGAGCCGCTCGACCCGCCCGCGCCGGTCAACGAATCCGTGATCGACGGCGAATCGGTCGACCACAAGAAGACCCGCTAGCCCAGAGCCGCCGACACGCATATGGCTGACGAACCACCGCGGCGCGTGAGGAAACGGAAGTCCAAGTTCCAGCGCGCCGCCGACGGCTCCATGACGCTCATGGAGCACCTCGCGGATCTACGAACGCGGCTGCTCATCGCCATCCTGGTCATCCTGGTCGGCACCGCGGCCTCCCTGGCGGTGTCCAAGGACGTCATCGTGTTCCTGGCCGAGCCGTACTGCAACTCGCAGCACGCCGTCCGGGAGACCGGCGAGGGCCTCGTGGGCTGCAACTTCAACCTGCAGTCCCCCATCTCCCACGTCGGGCTGTACCTCAAGATCTCGCTGTACATGGCGCTCGTCGGCACTGCACCCATCTGGCTCTACCAGCTGTGGGCGTTCATCGCCCCCGGCCTGCACCGCAACGAGCGCAAGTACGCCTACCTCTTCATCGGCATCGCGGCTCCGCTGTTCCTGAGCGGCGCGATCCTGGCGTACTTCGTGGTCTCCCACGGCATGCAGTTCATCATGATCCTGATGAGCGGGACCGGCCTCAACATCTCCCTCGACCTCGAGGCCTACATCAACTTCTACATAGCAGTGATGATGGTCTTCGGCATCGGGTTCGAATTCCCCTTGATCATGCTGATGCTCAACGTGATGGGGATCGTGACCGCGAAGCGGATGCGCGGCTGGTGGCGCATCGTGGTCGTCGTGAGCTTCACGTTCACCGCGATCTTCACCCCCACCCCGGACCCGTTCGGCATGACCGCGCTGGCGCTGTGCATGCTGCTGCTCTACGGCGTCGCGCTCGTCATCGCCACCCTGAACGACAAGCGCAAGGGCATCACCGACGAGGACCAGTG
Organism: Glycomyces sp. TRM65418; assembly: GCF_019710475.1. Lineage (GTDB taxonomy): Bacteria > Actinomycetota > Actinomycetes > Mycobacteriales > Micromonosporaceae > Glycomyces. The sequence goes on from NZ_JAJFAX010000003.1 coordinate 28,522, forward strand.
GGACGACGAGGAGGCCAGCGACATCGGCACCGCGGACGACCCGATCGCGACCGCGGACGTAGGGGCCAGCAACCTCGATGACGAGGACTACCCGGGCGAGCCCGAGCGGCGCAACCGCCTCGGCCGCCGTGTCGACGGGTACGACGACATCACCTGAGTCCGTTGAGGACGACGTCGAGCAATGATCAGGGCCCCACCGCATCGCGGTGGGGCCCTGACCGCGTCTGGACGCGCGGTGAGGCTCAGCAGCCGCCGCGCAGGAGGCGCAGCACCGCGTCGAGGCCGACGACGCGGCCCGCTTCGGCGTGCGGCACCAGGTAGCAGCGGGCGCCGATGCGCGCGGCCCCGGCGTCGGCCATGCTGTCGCCGACCATGAGCACCCGGCCCGGCTCCACGTCGAGCGCGTGGCAGGCGGCGTAGAAGATCTTCTCGTCCGGCTTGCAGTAGCCGACCTCGTAGGACAGGACCCACTCGTCGATGAACCGGTCGATGCCCAGGCGCCGCAGGATCGGGCGCGCGTCGAAGCCGATGTTCGACACCAGCGCGATCGGGTAGCCCTGCGCCTTGAGCGAGACGAGCGTGGCGATGGTGTCCGCGAACACGACCCACCCCTCCGGGGAGGCCAGGCGGTCGTACAGCGCCTCGGCGAGGCCCTCGAACGCCCCGTGGGCCTGCGCCGCGAGCGCGGTGAACGCCTCGCGGTGGGCCTCTTCGTCCAGGTCGCGGTCGGCCCAGGCGTCGGCGAAATGCGGGCGGACCCGCGGTTCCATGCCCGAACCGAGCCATCCCTGCGCGCCGATGGCGTCGGCCAGCGCGGTCACGGCGAGCGGATCGAGCCGCCTGCCGCAGGCCTCGGCCGCGAGCGACACCGACCGGGTCAGAGGTTCGAGCTGCGCCAAGGTGCCGTGGAAATCGAACAGGACCGCGTCGACACCTCCGCGTCCCGCATCGTCATCTCCTGGTGAGGAATCCCGGTGCACAACCGGACGATACCCGGCCGTGTAGGCGTCGTCACAGCCGGGTGCGGCAGCGCGTTACCGGGGTGCCCGCGTCGGTGGGGCGGACTAGTGTGGAGCCCATGGTTACCGCCGACGTTCCTTACGCCGACGACCGCTCCCCGGCCGAACGCCACGCAGCCGCGCAGGCGCGTCGGCAGTGGCCCCAGCTGGCGGCCTTCGCGGGGGACTACCCGTTCGAACTCGACCCGTTCCAGGTCGAGGCCTGCCGCATTCTCGAAAGCGGCCACGGCGTGCTCGTGTGCGCGCCGACGGGGGCGGGCAAGACCGTCGTCGGCGAGTTCGCCGTCCACCTCGCGCTCGCCGAGGGCGCCAAGTGCTTCTACACGACCCCGATCAAGGCGCTGTCGAACCAGAAGTTCCACGACCTCGTCGCCGCGCACGGGGCCGACAACGTGGGCCTCCTGACCGGCGACACGGTCGTCAACGGCGAGGCCCCGATCGTGGTCATGACGACCGAGGTCCTGCGGAACATGATCTACGCGGGCTCGGCCACCCTCAACGGCCTGCGCTACGTGGTCATGGACGAGGTCCACTACCTCGCCGACCGCTTCCGCGGGGCGGTGTGGGAGGAGATCATCATCGAGCTCCCGCAGGAGGTCCGCGTCGTCTCCCTCTCCGCGACGGTCTCCAACGCCGAGGAGTTCGGCGACTGGCTCAAGAGCGTCCGCGGCTCCACCGAGGTCGTCGTCTCCGAGACGCGCCCGGTGCCGCTGTGGCAGCACATGATGGTCGGCGGGGCCCTGCTCGACCTGTTCGAGCCCGACGGGGACTACGTCTCGAAGGAACTGCTCAAGAAGGACGCCCGCGCCCGCGAACGCAACGAGGGCCGCCCCGGAGGCCGCCGCCGCGGCCGGCCGTACGTGGACCGCGGCCGCGTCATCTCGCGCCTCGACCAGGCCGCGCTGCTGCCGGCGATCTACTTCATCTTCTCCCGCGCCGGGTGCGACGCGGCCGTCGACGAATGCGTGCGCGCCGGGCTCAAGCTCACCGGCAACGCCGAACGCGAGGAGATCGTCGACTACGCGACCGCCTCGGTCGCCCACATCGACCCCGCCGACCTCGACGCGGTCGGCTTCGACCGCTGGCTCGCCGGGCTCGCCTCCGGCCTCGCCGCCCACCACGCCGGGCTGCTCCCGGTCTTCAAGGAGGTCGTCGAGAAGCTCTTCGAACGCGGCCTGCTCAAGGCCGTGTTCGCGACCGAGACCCTCGCGCTCGGCATCAACATGCCGGCCCGCTCGGTGGTCCTCGAACGGCTCGTCAAGTACGACGGCTCCGACCACGTCATGCTCACCCCCGGCCAATACACGCAGCTGACCGGCCGGGCCGGGCGGCGCGGCATCGACGTCGAGGGCCACGCGGTGACCGTGTGGGCCGAGGACGTGCGCCCCAAGGAGCTCGCCGGGCTCGCGTCCAAGCGCACCTACCCGCTCAACTCGAGCTTCGCGCCCTCCTACAACATGGCCGTGAACCTCATCGGCGCCGCCGGAGTGGCACGCGCCCAGGAGGTCCTGGCCTCCTCGTTCGCGCAGTTCCAGTCGGACTCCGAGGCCGTCCACATCGCCGAGCAGGCCCGCACGCTCGGCCGCCGCGCGGCCGAGGCCGCCAAGGCCGCCTCCTGCGACAAGGGCGACTTCCTCGCCTACTACGAACTCACCCAGCAGCTGTCCCAGGCCGAGCGGGGCGCCCAGAAGCGCCGCAAGGGCGCCCTGCGCGACGAGGCCCGCACCAACCTGGAGCAGCTGCGCGGCGGCGACGTCATCTGGATCTCCCGCGGCAAGCGCAGCGGCTGGGCCGTGTTCCTGCGCCCGACGGGCGGCTCGCGTCACCACGACCCGCGCTGGGCGGTGCTCACCGCCGACGGCTGGACCGGGACGCTCGAGACCTCCGCGTTCGACGGCGGCGTCGAGGTCGTCACCCGCATCCGGATGCCCAAGCGCTTCGACCGCAAGGACCCCAAGGCCCGCTCGGACCTCGCGGCGAGCCTGCGCGAGGCCACGCGGGACCGCTCGCGTCCCACCCGCCGTGGCGGCGCGGCCGAGACCCCCGAGATCGCGCGACTGCGCGAGGAGGTCAAGTCGCACCCGTGCCGCACCTGTCCGGACGCCGGGCAGCACACCGTCCACGCGTCCCGCTGGTCGCGCCTCAAACGCGAGGAGGAGACGCTGCGCCGCCGCTCCGAGCGCCGCGAGCACTCGCTGGCGCGGCAGTTCACGGCCGTGCGCGAGGTCCTCACCGAGTTCGGCTATCTCGAGGGCGAGACCGTGACCGGCGACGGTAGGCTCCTGCGCAACCTGTTCGTGGAGACCGACCTCCTCGTCGCGCAGTGCCTGCGCGACGGCATCTGGGAAGGCCTCGACGCGCCCTCGCTGGCCGCGATCGCGTCGACGGTGATCTACGAGTCCCGCTTCGAGGAGGACGAGTTCTTCGTGGCGGTGCCGGGGCCGATCACCGACGCGGTGGCGAAGACGATCCGGCGCTGGGAGGCGATCCGGCGCGCCGAGAACAGCCGCGGCCTCTCGCTCATCTCGCGGCCCCAGCTCGGCCTCGCGTGGCCGATCTACCGGTGGACGAAGGGCGAGGAGCTGTCGAAGGCGCTCGCGGCGGCCGACGGGCCGTGGCCGATGCCCGGCGGCGACTTCGTGCGCTGGGCGCGGCGGACCGCGGACCTGCTGCACCAGATGGGCACGGCCGCGCGGTACATCGGGACCGAGTCCTCGAACAAGCTCGCCGACGCGGCCTTCGACGCGGTGGACGCGATCCGCCGCGGCGTGGTCGCCGACGTGTAGACGCTCGCGTGCGGTTCGGCGACGCCACCGATCCGGTGCGCCGCCGGCCTGAAAGGACGCTCCATGCACCGCAGTCGCCTCTCGACGATCCTCATCGACACCCCCGACGCCGATGCGGCGGCCGCGTTCTGGTCGGCCGCGCTGGGGGTCGCGGCCCGGCCGGTCGCGGGGGAGGAGCAGTTCCTCTCGCTCGCGGGTGCGCTGCCGGGCCTGTCGACGGCGGTGCAGCGCCTGGACGAGGGCGAGCCGCGGATCCACGTGGACATCGAGACCGACGACCTCGACGCGGAGACCGAGCGGCTGAAGGCGCTGGGCGCCACGGAGGTGTCGCGCTGGCTCGACTGCCGGACGCTGCGGGTCCCGGGCGGCCACATCGTGTGCGTGATCCCGCTCCACTCGGACCCGGAGACGTTCGAGGCCGCGGCGAACGTCTGGGAGTGAACCGAGCCGGCCGCACGGCCGGCGGTCGGTCCGAACCTCCACGCGGGCCTCGGGGCGGGCCCCGATAGGCGATGGCGTCGGAGGGGCACGACCATCGGGCCGGGCCGGGTCCGCGCGGCGCCCCGTCCAATGGGCACTCCGAACGTCCGCACGGACCCCGGGATCGGGCCCCCACCGGCAATGGCGGCTGGAGGCACGACGTTCCTGCTACGACCGTCCTGCGAGGACGGCGGCGCTCGCCCTAGGCCTCCTGGGCGATGATGGCCTCGTTGAAGCGTTTGAGGGCTGAGGCCACGCCCCATTCCTCCGCCAGGGCCTCGACCTTCGCCCGGTCCTTCGGGAGGCCCGGCAGGGTCGCGTCCGCCGTCGGGACCGGCACGTCGGACACCGCCGTCGAGACCTTCACGGCCCGGTCGAGGTAGTCCGCCGCCTCGTTGATCGCCTTGCGATGCCGCTCCGGCAGATCCGAGCCGTCCTCGGCCGCGGCGGCCTTCAAGCCGGCGATGCCGCCGTAGGTGTTCACCAGCGTCACGGCCGTCTTCGCGCCGACGCCCTTGACGCCCGGCAGCCCGTCGGAGGGGTCTCCGCGCAGCACCGCGAAGTCCACATAGTGCCGCGGGTCCACTCCGAACTTCGTCGCGACCGCCTCGCCGTCGAACAGCTCCGCCTTGGAGATGCCGCGCGCGAGGTATACGACCTTCCGCTCCCGCTCGTCGTCGACGAGCTGGAACAGGTCCCGGTCGCCGGTCACGACGAGCACCGGCTCGGCCGTCCGCGCCGCCAGCGTCGCGATCACGTCGTCGGCCTCGTACTCCGGGTGCGTCGCCGTCGTGACGCCCAGCGCCGGCAGCAGCGCCTCGATCGCCGCGACCTGCTCGTCCAACCCCTCCGGGGCGTCCTCCGAGCCGTCCGCCAAGGCCCGGTCCGCCTTGTACCCGGGCATCAGGTCGAGCCGCCACTGCGGCCGCCAGTTCCCCTCCAGGCAGCAGACCATCCCGGTGGGGGAGTACTTGCGCGCCAGCACGGCCAGGCCGTCGAAGAAGCCGCGCACCGCACCCGCGCGCCGCCCGTCGGGGGCCTTGATCGAGGACGGGAGCCCGTAGTAGGCGCGGTACCACAGCGAGGCGGCGTCGATGAGCATCAGCATGCCCACCACTGTCTCACGGCCTCACGACAGGCCGCGCGCTTCGCCGCAGTCCGGCCCGGAAGCGGATTCGGCCGCCTCCATAGTGCGAAACCTGCCACATTTACCACCAGGTGGAATAACGATGAGAGGATTCGAACGGAAAGATCGGCCCGTCAGCGAACTATGAGGAGCCTTCAGGTGAACAACACTGCCCGCCGCGCCGCCGCCGCCCTGGCCCTGATCGGGACCGGGCTGGCCGCCGCCGCATGCTCGTCCGAGGAAGACACGACCCTCACCGTCTGCACCAACGTCCCCTTCGAACCGTTCGAGTTCCAGGAGGACGGCGAGTACGTCGGCTTCGACATCGACCTCATGAACCTCCTCGGCGAGCGCCTCGACCAGACCGTCGAGATCGTCGAGATCGACTTCGACTCCATCGCCTCCGGCTCGGCCCTCAACGCCGGCACCTGCGACATCGCCGCCTCCGGCCTCACCATCACCGAAGAGCGGCAGGAGGCCATGGGCATGTCCCAGGCCTACTACCGCGCCGACCAGGCCCTCGTCGTCGGCGCCGACTCGGCCACCGCGAGCATCGAGGACCTCGCCGAGATGCGGGTCGCCGTCCAGACCGGCAGCACCGGCGAGGCCTACGCCAACGACAACGCCGGCCAGTTCGGCTACGAGGTCGTCGCCTTCGAGACCATGGGCGACATCGCCTCCGCGCTCACCTCCGGCAGCGTCGACGCCTCGATCGCCGACCTCGCGACCTGGACCGCCATGATCGAGTCCGCCCCCGACCTCAAGCTCGTGCAGACGATCGAGACCGAGGAGTACTACGGCTTCGCCGTCCAGAAGGACGACACCGCGCTCCTCGACGAGGTCAACGCCATGCTCGACGAGGCCTTCGAGAACGGCACGTACGAAGAGCTCTACCTGAAGTGGATCGGTGAGCCCTACACCGGGAACCTCGACCAGCAGTGAGCACCGAAACCCGCGCCCCGGAGCGCCGCATGACGCCGAAGCAGCGGCGGCGCCTCTCGCGCGCCGTCCAGTACGTCGTGATCGCCGCCGTCGTGGCCGTCCTGGCGGCCGTGGCCGACTGGGGCCAGATCGCCGACTCGTTCTTCCGCCTCGACCTGGCCGCCGCCATGTTCCCGGCGGTGTGGACCCCGTTCTGGAACACGATCGTCTACACGCTCCTCGCGTTCGTCTTCGGCATGATCGTGGGCGTCCCGATCGCGCTCATGCGCGTCTCGTCCTTCGGGCCCTACCGCTGGTTCGCCAGGGTGTACGTCGAGATCTTCCGTGGCCTGCCCGCGCTCCTGGTGCTGTTCCTCGTCGGCTACGGCGTCCCCCAGGCCTTCCCGGGCATCCAGTACCCCGGCGGCGTCTACGGCCAGGTCGCGATCGGCCTCGGCCTGACCTCCTCGGCCTACATCGCCGAGAGCGTCCGCGCCGGCATCCAGGCCGTCCCCGAAGGACAGGTCGAGGCCGCCAGGTCCCTCGGCATGAGCCACACCCGCACCATGATCACCGTGGTCCTGCCCCAGGCGCTGCGGATCGTCATCCCGCCGCTGACGAACGAACTCGTCATGCTCACCAAGGACTCCAGCCTCGTGTTCGTCCTGGGCGTCACCACCGCCACCATGGAGCTGACCAAGTTCGCCCGCAACGAGCTGACCGCCAACGCCAACGCCACCCCGCTGCTGGTCGGCGGCCTGCTCTACCTGCTGCTGACCGTGCCGCTCTCGATCCTGGCCCGCCGCCTGGAAACCCGAGGAGACGCCCGATGACATCGAATGGAACCACCGAGCCCGAACCGCTCGTGCGCATCCGGGGCCTGCGCAAGCGCTACGGCGACAACGAGGTCCTGCGCGGCATCGACCTCGACCTCGCCGAAGGCGAAGTCGTGTGCCTCATCGGGCCCTCCGGGTCCGGCAAGTCCACCCTCCTGCGCTGCGTCAACCTCCTGGAGACCCCCAGCGGCGGCACCATCGTCGCCGCCGGGCACGACATGACCGACCCCGACGCCGACCTCGACGCGGCCCGCCGCGAGATCGGCATGGTCTTCCAGCACTTCAACCTCTTCAGCCACCTGTCGATCCTCGACAACGTCGCCATCGCCCAGCGCCGCGTCCTCAAGACCCCGCGGAGCGAGGCCGAGGCCGAGGCGCGGCGGCGCCTGGCCGAGGTCGGCATCGAGGGCAAGGAGCGGTCCCGGCCCGCGCAGCTCTCCGGCGGCCAGCAGCAGCGCGTCGCCATCGCCCGCGCGCTCGCCATGGGCCCCAAGCTCATGCTCTTCGACGAGCCCACCAGCGCCCTCGACCCCGAACTGGTGGGCGAGGTCCTGGCGGTCATGAAGGGCCTGGCCGCCGAGGGCATGACGATGCTCGTGGTCACCCACGAGATGAGCTTCGCGCGCGAGGTCGCCGACCGGGTCCTGTTCCTCGACGGCGGCGTCATCGTCGAGTCCGGGCCGCCCGCCGAGGTCCTCACCGCTCCGAAGACCGAACGGGCGCAGAGCTTCCTCCACCGCGTCCTCCACCCCGTCGACTGACATCATTGGAGGCATGAGCCTCCTCCAGCAGCACGGCCACGACCAGACTCTCGAGAAGACCCTGTGGCGCGGCGGCCGCGTCCTCAGCCCGTCGAGCCCCGCCGCGACGGCGCTGCTCACCGAAGGCGACCGCATCGCCTGGGTCGGCCCGGACGCGGACGCGCCCGCCGCCGACCGCACCGTCGACCTCGACGGCGCGCTGGTGACCCCCGCGTTCGTCGACTCCCACGTCCACCTCACCGGCACCGGCGCGTCCCTCGTCGGCCTCCACCTCGCCGGGTCGCGTTCGGCCGCCGAAGTCCTGGAACGGGTCGCGGAAACCGCCGAGGCGCTCGCGCCCGACGCGGTCGTCCTCGCCGGCGGCTGGGACGAGACCGCCTGGGCCGACCCCGCCCTGCCCGCCGCCGAAGCGGTCGAACGGGCCGCCGGGGGCCGCCTCGTGTACCTCTCGCGCACCTGCGGCCACACCGGGATCGCCGGGCCCCGGCTCCTCGCCGAGCACCCCGGCCTCGCCGGACTCGACGGTTTCGAGGCCTCCGGGGTCCTCACCCGCGCCGCCCACCGGGCCGCCCGCGCCCACCTCCAGACCGCCGTCCCGGTCGCCCAGCGCCTCGCCGACGCCCGCGCGGGCCTCGCCCACGCCGCGAGCCTGGGCATCGCCGCGGTCGCCGAGATGGCGGTCCCCAACCCGGCCGACCCGCTCATCGAAGACGAGTTCCAAGGCCTCATCGCGCTCGGCGGCGAACCCGGCCTCCCTGCCGTCTACGGCTGGTGGGGCGAGCTCGCCGCCGCCGAGAAGGCCCGGGACCTCGGCGCGCACGGCTGCGGCGGCGACCTCTCGGTGGACGGCTCCATCGGGGCCCGCACCGCGTTCCTGCGCCAGCCCTACCGCGACACCGACACCGTCGGCGCGCAGTACCTCACCGCCGAGGACGTCGCCGCGCACCTCCTCGACTGCCACCGCGTCGGACTCCCGGCCGCGTTCCACGCCATCGGCGACGCCGCCGTCGAGACCGTCCTCGACGGCCTCGACCGGGTCGAAGACGCCCTGGGCATCGACGCGATCCGCCAGGCCCGCCACCGCATCGAACACGCCGAGCTGCTCGACTCCGCGCTCATCGCCCGCATGGTCCACCACGGCGTCCACGCCTCCGTCCAGCCCGCCTTCGACGCCGCCTGGGGCGGTCTCGACGGCATGTACGCCGCCCGGCTCGGGCGCGCCCGAGCGCTGGCCGCGAACCCGCTCTCGAAGCTCGCCGGCGTCGGCGTCCCGCTCGCCTTCGGCTCGGACTCGCCGGTGACCGCCCTGGACCCCTGGGGCGGCGTCAGGGCCGCGCTGCTGCACCACTACCCCGTCTCGCGGCTTCCGATGGCCGCGGCCTTCTCCGCGGCCACCAGAGGCGGCTGGAGGGCCCTCGGCATCGCCGACTCCGGGTCCCTCGCCCCGTCCATGCGTGCGAATTTCACCGTGTGGGACCTCACCGTCGAGGCCCTCCCCGACCTGAGTGACCCCGACAGCTCCGATCCGACGTGCTCCATGACCGTCGCGGGCGGTCGCCTCGTGTACTCGCGTGCCTGACCAGGGGCGCCGCGAGGCGCCAGGGCGATGCGAGAAAAATTACGGGGCCAAAATTCCGACCCGGTCGACACCCCCTACGCTGTTTGGCTTACGGTGGTCTGGTCCTCGGCGGACGACCCGAACCGGAAGACCGCCGAACGTCGGGGGCGACTCGACTTGCTTTGCTCCCACGCAGACTGGACAAGGTGGCGGCGCGGCCGCACCGCTACCGGCGGCCAGGTCCAGATCGCGGGGGTCGGCGGAGGAAGGCGAGCCGGTCGCCGGTGGTGGACCCGCGGCAGACGCCGGTGATCCCTAGACAACAACTCGTAGACGCTCAGCCAGACGGGTGCGAGTTGGTCCGAAGATCACCAGCGGAGGCGGCAGGGGACACCGGCCGTACAGGGACTGGGAGAAACCCGTGCGAGGGGCGTAGCCGGACACAGCTGCGCCCCTTTGCCGTGTCCGCAGTAGGCTGGAACCCCACCTGACGCGGCGCGAGGGCCCCTCGCGTCGCGCCCGCAGCCATCGAGGAGCGCCCTTCTTGAGCACCGTGATCGAGGACCGCGACGCCGCCGAGCCGGTGCCCGCTCCGAAGCGCCGACCGGGCCTCCTCGTCGACACGCCCCTGGGCCGACGCCTCAGTCTCCCCGCCGCGCTCGTCCTCGCCGCCGCCTCCGGCCTCCTCGCCGTGCTCGCCTTCCCGCCGTATGGGATCTGGCCGCTCGCGGCCGTCTCCGTCGCCGGGTTCGGCGCCGCCGTCCACCGCCGCCGCCTCCGCGGCGGCCTCGGCGTCGGCTTCGTCTTCGGCCTCGCCTTCTTCCTGCCCCTCCTGGCCTGGTCCTCCACCCAGGTCGGCCAGTGGCCCTGGCTGTTCCTGTGCGCCCTCGAAGCCCTCGCCATGGGCCTGCTCGGCGCCGGCCTCGCCGCCTGCTCGCGCCTCATCGACGCCCACCGCTGGAGCTGGGCGCCCCTCACCGGCGTCGCCTGGGTCGCCCAAGAGGCCCTGCGCTCCCGCCAGCCCTTCGGCGGGTTCCCCTGGGGACGCCTCGCCTTCAGCCAGGCCGACGCCCCCACCGCCGCCGCCGCGTGGCTCGGCGGCGCGCCCTTCCTGAGCTTCCTCGTCGCCCTCACCGGCGGCCTCCTCCTCGCCGGCGGCTTCGCGGTCGCCGCACGGCACGCCGCGGGCCTCCGCAAAGCCGCCGCCCTCACCGCCGCGGCCGTCCTCACGGCGCTGGCCCCCCTGGCCCTCCCGATCGGGTCGACCGCGCCGGCCGGCGACACCGTCGACGTCGCCGTCGTCCAAGGCAACGTCCCCCGCCTGGGGCTGGGCTTCAACGAGCAGCGCCGCGCCGTCCTCGACAACCACGCCCAGGCCACCCTCGACCTCGCCGCCGCCGTCGACGCGGGCACCGCCGAACGCCCCGACCTCGTGATCTGGCCCGAGAACGCCTCGGACATCGACCCGCTCGCCAACCAGGACGCCTACGAACGCATCAGCGAGGCCGCCGCCGCCATCGGCGTGCCGATCGTCCTCGGCGGCATCGTCCACAACGACGACGGCACCCTCGCGAACATGAGCATCGTCTGGGACCCCGAGCGCGGCCCCGAGTTCATGTACTCCAAACGCCACCCGGTGCCCTTCGCCGAATACGTGCCCTACAAGGGCTTCTTCAGCACCGTCGCCGGATGGATCGACCCGCGCATGTCCGAGGGCCTCGACAACGTCGCCGGATTCGAGCACGGGCAGAACCCCGGCGTCATCCCCGTCGCCGGCACCGAGATCACCGGCCTCATCTGCTTCGAGATCGCCTTCGACGCCGAGACCCGCGACTCCGTCGTCGACGGCGCTCAGCTCCTGGTCGTCCAGACCAACAACGCCACCTTCGACACCAACGAGGCCCAGCAGCAGCTCGCCATGGTCCAGCTGCGCTCCGTCGAGCACGCCCGGGACGGCCTCATGGCCTCCACCGTCGGCGTCTCCGGCTTCACCGACCACACCGGCGAGGTCTTCCAGGCCACCGAGTTCAACACCGCCGCCGTCATCCAGTCGGATCTGCGTCTCTCCGACAGCTCGACGCCCGCCTCCACAGTGGGTATCCTGCCTGAAGCGGTCCTCACCAGCGCGGCACTGGTGGCCCTGGCCTGCGCTCTCGCACTCACCATCCGGCACCGCCGCAGCCAGACCTAGAAAGCCGAAGCCATGAGCCAGACCCCGGACCGACACGACACCGGCAGAGGCACCGGTCCGGCCATTGTGGCCATTCCGACGTACAACGAGCGCGACAACCTCGAGACCACCGTCGCCGCCGCGCTCGACGGCTGCCCGCAGATCGACGTCCTCATCGTCGACGACTCCTCGCCCGACGGCACCGGTGACATCGCCGACGCCCTCGCCGACGCGCACCCCCAGGTCCACGTGCTCCACCGCGCCGAGAAGCAGGGACTCGGCGCGGCCTACCTCGCCGCGTTCGCGTGGGCCGCCGAACACGGCTACGCCACGGTCGTCGAGATGGACGCCGACGGCTCCCACGACCCCGCCGACCTGCCGCGGCTCCTCGACGCGCTCGACCGCGGCGCCGACGTCTCGATCGGCTCCCGGTACGTCCCCGGCGGCTCGGTCCGCAACTGGCCCCTCCACCGGCTCGCCCTCTCCCGCGGCGCCGGGATCTACACCCGCGCCCTGCTCGGCCTGCACGTCCAGGACGTCACCGCCGGCTACCGCGCCTACCGCCTCGACGGCCTCCACAAACTCCAGCTCGACACCGTCAACTCCGTCGGCTACTGCTTCCAGATCGACCTCACCTGGCGCGCGGTGAAAGCCGGGTTCACCATCACCGAGGTCCCCATCGTCTTCACGGAGCGCCGCGCCGGCGCCTCCAAGATGAGCGGAGCGATCACCGTTGAGGCCCTGTGGAATGTGACGCGATGGGGTCTCGCCCACCGCGCTCGCCAACTGCGGCGCGCGTTCCGGCGTGGCAGAATCGAGGGGTGACCTACCAGCAGCCGCCCGCGGCCCCGAAACGGGCGCCGTTCGCCCTCCGGCTCGCGCTGGCGGTGTGGGTCGTCAGCGAGGCCGCCGCCTTCTTCGGCCTCGCCTACTTCATCGGGATCTTCTACACGATCCTCGTCTCCGTCGGCACGACCTTCCTCGGCGTCGTCCTGGTGCGGTACGTGGGCGCGAGGTCCTTCCGGGCCGCCCGCGACTACCTCAACTCCGGCGGCGACCCCTCCCGCGAACTGCCGAACGGCTCCGCGATCGCCGGGGCCGTGTGCCTCATCGTCCCCGGCTTCGTCACCGACCTCATCGGCCTGCTGCTGCTCTTCCCGCCCACCCGGCTCCTCTTCCGGGGCCTGGGCCGGTGGATCGCCGCCCGCACGCCGGTGATGCGCTTCGGCGGCGGCGACGTCATCGACGGGGAAGTGATCGACGAGCGCGATCCCGACGCGCCGGTCAAGTACGACGAGCGCTACGGGCACGGCGACGGGCCCCGGTCGATCGACCAAGGCCCGTGAGTCCTGCTTCCGTTACGCCGCTCTAGCGCTCGCCGCGGCGGGCGCGCATCTCCTGCAGCCGCTCGTCGAGGATCTCTTCGAGCTCCTCCATCGAACGGCGCTCGAGCAGCATGTCCCAGTGGGTGCGCGGCGGCTTGACCTTCTTGGTCTCCGGCTCCTCGCCGTCGACCAGCTTGGCCGTCGAACCGTCGAGGCGGCACTCCCACGTGAGCGGGATCTCCGCTTCGACCGCGAAGGGCACCTCGAACCGGTGACCCTGCGGGCAGACGTAGTCACGTGTCTGGCGGGGAGCCAGCTCCGTGTTCCGGTCCGACTCGTAGCTGACGGCGCCGAGACGGGAGCCCCTCAGCATTCTGTCGCTCATGTTCCCCTGCACTTCCTTTGAGCAATCTTGCTCTGAACCACACTGCCGGCCCGGTCAGCCCTGAGCCGGCGCCTGTCCCCACTCGACGACGCTCGCGAGTCGTGAATTCGGCAACTCGATCACGCCGATGCCTGGGGTTTCGCTTCGTACAACGCCGAGACTCCGCCGGGTTCTTCCGACGCGCCCTGACCGACGCGGACCTTCAAGTGTGGCCCGGCACGATCGCGGCCGCCACACACGTCCACTTGAAGTGTGACACAACACCGGCCCCGATCCGCGCGGGCGAGCGGGTGAGATGCCGCTCGCCCCGTCCGCGCCCGACCCGGACCGGACACCAGGGGACGCCCGGCTCATTCGTCCGCGGAGGGACGAAGGAGCCGCGAGCGCCACGTGAACGCCGATCGGGTCGCATCAGGCGGGGAGGGGCCCAGTAAGGTGTGCTGCAGACTCGGCACCCCAACATCTCGCAAGCATCGCCGAGGAGGAGAGTTCTCACATGCACGTGCTTGGAATCGACTTCGGAACCTCGAACACCGTCGCGGTGCTGCGTTCGGCCGACGGACGCGTACGCCCCCTGCTGTTCGACGGCGCTCCGATCCTGCCCTCGGCGGTCTACTACAACTCCGACGGCCGCATGCTCGTCGGCCGCGACGCCGAGCGCAACGCCCGCATGGACCCCGCGCGGTTCGAGCCGAACCCCAAGCGCCGGATCGACGACGGCTCCCTGTTCCTGGGCACGTCCGAGATCCCCGTGCCGCAGGTGTTCGCGTACGTGCTCCAGCAGGTCGCTCTGGAGGCGCAGCGCCAGGCCGGCCAGATGCCCGGCCAGGTCCGCCTCACCCACCCCGCCCGCTGGGGCGAGCGCCGCCGGTCCATCCTCGTCGACTCCGCGCGCCTGGCCGGGCTCCCGGCCCCGCAGCTCATCCCCGAGCCGGTGGCCGCGGCCTCCTACTTCACCTCGGTGCTCGGCACCGCCGTCCCGCCCGGGCGCAGCCTCGCCATCTACGACCTCGGCGGCGGCACCTTCGACGCCACCGTCGTGCGCCGCACCCAGACCGGCTTCGAAGTCCTCGCCGAAGAGGGCATCGGCGACATCGGCGGCCTCGACTTCGACCACGGCATCGTCGAGCACCTCGGCAAGACCTACGGGAACTCCCACCCCGACGACTGGAAGCGCCTCCTCAGCCCCGCCGACGACCGCGACCGCCGCTACCGCCGCATGCTCTACGAGGACGTGCGCGGCGCGAAGGAGACGCTCTCGCGCACCGCGAGCGCCGACATCCACCTGCCCGCGCTGGAGGTCGACGCGCACCTGACGCGCGCCGAGTTCGAGGACATCGCCCGTCCGCCCCTGGAGCGCACGGTCGACTGCCTCCAGCGGGCGATCGGCGCCGCCCGGATGAACCCGGCCGACCTCGTCGGGATCTTCCTCGTCGGCGGCTCCTCGCGCATCCCGATGATCTCGCAGCTCATCCACTCCAAGCTGGGCGTGCCGCCGCAGACGTTCGAGCAGCCCGAGACGGTCGTCGTCGAAGGGGCCGTGCGCGCCGCCTCCGGCCCGGGGCCCTCCGAGCCGCCGATGAGCCGCCCGACGTCGGGCGGCCCGGTGTCCCCGGCCGGGCACATGTCCGGCCCGCGCCCGCCGGTCCAGGCGCCCGTGCAGGCCCCGCAGATGCTGCCGCCGCAGACGAGCTACCAGGCGCCCTCGCCGGCCCCGCAGCAGGCCTACCAGCCGCCGCAGGCCCCCGCGAAGCGCCCGCTCCACCAGGAGCCGGCCGTCCTGGTGACCGGCGCGGCGATCGTGATCCTCATCGTGGTCTTCATCGTGCTGCTGTCCGCGATCCTCGCCTGAGCCGGTCCCTGGACGATCGCGCATCCATCGTGGCGTCTCAGCGATGGGCGCGGGGCCGTTCACGGACTTGACTGGGGGACATGAGCAATGAGAACCACACCATTCTGATCGTCGCCGCGACCGGCAAGGTCGGCCGCCGCCTCACCGCCCGCCTCGCCGAGGCCGGGCACGACGTTCGCCCGGTCTCCCGCAGCACGGCGATCCGCTTCGACTGGCACGACGAGAGCACCTGGTCGGCGGCGCTCGAGGGCGTCCACGCCGCCTACCTGATCCCGCCGGACGAGCCGATCCCGGCCGAGGCGTTCGTCGCCGCGGCCGAGCGGGCGGGCGTGCGGCGCCTGGTGGCCCAGTCGGGTCGGTGCATCCACGTGCTGGCCGAAGCCGTCGGCGTCGGCCCCGAGGCGATCGGCATGTACGCCCTCCAAGAAGCCGTCCGGGCCTCCGACGTCGAATGGACCGTGCTGCAGCCCAACAACTTCAACGAGAACTTCAGTGAAGGCGACTACCACGGCGCGCTCCTCGCGGGCGAGCTGGCGCTGCCGGTGGAGGGCACAGTGGAGCCGTTCATCGCCGTGGACGACATCGCGGCGGTCGCCGCCGCGGTGCTGACCGAGGACGGCCACCACGGCCGGATCTACGAGCTGAGCGGCCCTGAGGCGCTCACGTTCGCCGACGCGATCGAGGTGCTGGCGAAGGCCTCGGGCCGGCCCATGGCCTTCCGCGTCGAGACGCCCGAGGAGCACGCGGCGGTGCTGCGCTCCGCCGAGCTGCCCGAGGACCTGGTCTTCTTCCTCGACGCGATGTACCGCGTCATGCGCGAGGGCGCCCTCGGCGAGGTCGCCACCGGCGTCCAGGACGTCCTCGGCCGCGAGCCGGTCGCCTTCGCCGACTGGGCGGCCCGGGCCGCCGCGGCCGGCGCCTGGAAGGACTGACCGCCGGGCCGAGGCGGCGGCGCCCTCTTCGGGGCGCCGCCGCCTCAGTCCGCCTCGGCCGCGGCGCGGTCGGCGAGGGGACGGAGCCCGTCCCGAGCGCCCGGATGGTCGGTGCTGACCCGCCTCAGGCCCGACCGTCGCGCCGCGCCATCGCGGGCCGGTCGAGGATCTCGACGTACACGATCCGCTCGTGCACGACGTCGAGGATCAGATCGCCCTCGTCGGTCGCGAGCACGACGTTGCGGTGCCCGGGCCCGTACGGCGTCCCGGGCGGATGCTCGGCGGTCCGGATGCTCTGGCAGTAGTCGTCGCCGCAGCCGCACTCGGCGACCAGCCGCAGGTCGCGCGCGTCGATCGCCAGGCTCCGCTCGCCCGACGCCTCGAGCAGGCGGGTCAGCTCGTCGACGAGCTCGGGGTACACCGCTCGCACGAGCGGATGCTCGTCCTCCATACGCGAAGCATAGTGGCGTCCGCTCCGGCGGGCCGCGGTGAGCGGCCCGCACGCCTGCGATCGGGCAGCGGCCGGCGCGTCGGCTAGCATCGGCGCGTGCGACTCACGCTTGAGGTGGACGGCGAGATCCGGAGCCGCCGGCAGATCCCCGACGACGGCGGGACCCGACCGTGATCGACGAGTTCTTCGAGCCGCTGGGCGCCCAGGCGTACGCCCACATCCGCGACCTCGCCGACGGGCGCGGCATCGGCGTCCGCGAGACGGAACCGGTCATCATCGTGTCCGTCGTCAAGCTCTTCATCGCCTGGGAGTTCCGCCGCCAGGTCGAGGAAGGCCGCATCGACCCCGCCGCGCCGATCCGCGTCACCGCCGCCGACCGGCTCGGCGGCACCGGCACCGCCGGATTCCGCTACGACTCGCAGATCGCCGTCTGGGACCTCGCCGCCCTCATGATGGAGGTCTCCGACAGCACCGCCGCCGACCTCGTCGTCAAGCACATGGGCGCCGCCGCGCTCCGCGGCCTGCCCGCCCGCGTCGGACTCAAGGGCACCCGCCTCGTCGGCTCGCCCCGCACCATCCTCGAGGACGTCGCCCGCGACCTCGACGTCTCCGACCTCGAAGCGCTCGCCCACGTCCTCGAGAGCGGCGCGGTCTCCACCGAGGAGCTCCGCCGGACCAGTGCCTGGGACCCCATGCGCACCAACGTCTCCACGCCCGCCGACCTCACCGCGTTCCTGCGGCACGTCTGGAACGGCCCCGAACCCGTCGCCGCCGACGTCCGGCGATGGATGGGACGCCAGCTCACCGGCGGGCGCCTCACCCGCCTCGCCCCCAGCGCCGTCAAGTCCTACGGCCGCTCGGGCTCCCTGCCCGGATGGCTCAGCGAGGTCGCCGTCTGGGAGTGGCCCGACGGCCGCCGCCACGCGATCGCGGTCTTCGCCCGGCCCACCCGCGGCAACTTCCGGGAGATCGAACTCGCCATGAGCCGGGCCGCGCTCGCGCTCACCGAGCGGTTCGGCGCTCAGTAGATCGCGCTCCACGGGCGCGGCGGGTCCACCGGGTCGGTCTCGGCGGCCCGCCTCACGAGGGTGCGCATCCGCTGGTGCTGCCTGAGCAGCTCCGGGGCCTCGCGCATCAGCACGTGCCCCGCGGGCGTGAGCGTCACCTGCCCGCCGCCCCGGTCGAACAGCGCCGCGCCGAGCTCCTTCTCCAACCGCCGGATGCGCTGGCTCAACGGCGGCTGCTCCATTCCCAGGCGCTCGGCGGCACGGCCGAAGTGACGTTCCTCACCCACTGCCAGGAAGCACTCCAGGTGCCGCATGATGTCCACGCGGCAACGATATCAACGCCCGTATCAGCCCATAGCCGTGTTGATATTGGACGGAACGAGCCGTTCCGGCTTGACTGTCGGGCATGAACGACACCGACGATCCCACCCCGCCGATCCGGCGGCGCGGCCTCCTCAAAGGCACCGGCGTCGCCGCGCTGGCGGCCTCGGCCACCGCGGGCGGCATCGCCCTCGCCCAGACCGACGAGGCCGACGCCGCCGAGCCCACCGTGCGCCTGCGCTGGCTCGGGACCAACGCCTGGGAGTTCACCACCGCCACCGCGACCGTGCTCATCGACCCGTGGGTGAGCCGCTTCCCGACCGGGGCCTACACCCCCGAAGGGGCCGACCCCGAGACCGAGATCGAAGTCCACGAGGACGTCATCGACGAGCACCTGCCGCGAGCGGACACCATCCTCGTCACGCACGGCCACTGGGACCACATCGCCGACGTCCCCTACCTCGCGAAGCGGACCGGCGCGACGGTCCTCGGCACCGAGACCCACCTGAACCTCATGCGCGCCATGGACGCCCCCGAAGACCAGCTCTCGCAGGTCGTCGGCGGCGAGTACTACCAGTTCGCCACGGACACCGACGCCCCCTACACCGTCCAGGTCTTCCAGTCCTCCCACTCCGCCGGCGGCGAGCACAAGCGGATCGTCTTCGGCGGCACCCGGCCCGGCGAAGTCCCCAAGCGCCCCAAGCGGATCAAGGACCTCGTCGAAGGCGGCAGCCTCACCTACCTGATCGACTTCGGCGGTGTCTCCTTCTTCAACGCGGGCTCGGCGAACTTCCACGAGCACGAGATCGCGGGAATCCGCCCCACGGCCGTGTTCATCCAGCCCGGCGGCGGCCACACGCCGCGGTACGTCGAGCGGCTGCTGGAGGCCACCGGCTTCCCCCCGTACGTGATCGCCACGCACTGGGACGACTTCGACCATCCGCTCACCGAGCCCGCCGTCCCCGGCGGCGGCCGGGAGGCCCTGGAGGCCCTGCGCGACCGCGTGGCCGCCGCGAGCCCCGACTCCGAGTTCCTCCTCATCGACCACCTGGAGCACCATGTCTTCTGACGTCACCGTCCGCTGGCTCGGCACCAACGCCTGGGAGATCACGAGCGACGGCGCCACGGTGCTGATCGACCCGTACGTCTCCCGCACCTACACCGGCGCGACCAAGCCCGGCGAATTCAACCCCGACACGCCGATCACCGTCGACGAGTCGGCGATCGACGAGCACATCGGCGCCGCCGACTCGATCCTCGTCACCCACGCCCACTTCGACCACATCGCCGACGTCCCGTACGTCGCCGAGCGGACCGGTGCGACGGTCCTCGGCACCGAGACCCACCTGAACCTCCTGCGGGCCATGGGCGCCCCCGACGACCAACTCGCGCAAGTGGGCGGCGGCGAGCTGTACCAGTTCGAGGGCTACACCGTCGAGGTCTTCCGCTCCTCCCACGGCGTCAGCGGGAAGCACAAGAGCCTGCTCTTCCCCGGCACCCGGCCCGGCGAGGTCCCGAAGCGCCCCGAGGTCATCAAGGACCTCGTCGAAGGCGGCAGCCTCGCCTACCTCGTGAGTTTCGGCGCGATCTCGCTGTACTTCAACGCCGTCCCCTCGTTCCACGAGCGGGAGGTCGCGGGCATCCGCCCCACGGCCCTGTTCATGCAGGGGCCCAACCCGCACTACCCGGACTACGAGGAGCGCCTGTTCGCCGCCGTCGGGCAGCCGCCGTACGTGATCCCGACCCATTGGGACGACTACGAGGAGCCGCTCACCGAACCGGCGATCGACCTCTTCGGCGGCGCGGCCCTGGGCGAGAAGGTCGCCGAGCACAGCCCCGACTCGCAGTTCGTGCTCCTGGACCACCTGGAGTCCTTCACGATCGAGGCCTGAGGCTCAGATCCAGCCCTGCTCCCACGCGTGCTGGGCCGCCGCGTGGCGGGTCTTCTTGTCCAGCTTGCGCATCGCGGTGGACAGGTAGTTGCGCACGGTGCCCGGGGCGAGGTGGAGCTCGGCCGCGATCTCCTCGATCGTGCCGCCGCCCCGGGCCGCGCGGAGCATGTCGAGCTCCCGCTCGGTCAGCGGCGACCGGTCCTCGGTGAGGGCCGACGCCGCGATCTCCGGGTCCACGTAGCGCCTGCCCTGGCCGATGTCCCTGATGATCTGGGCCAGCCGCTCCGCCGGGGTCGTCTTCGGGACGAAGCCCGAGACCCCGGCGGCCAGCGCCCGGCGCAGCACGCCGGGACGGGCGTGCCGGGTCACCAGCATGACCTTGACGTCGGGGGTCCGCTCGCGGATCAGCTCGGCCGCCCACAGGCCGTCCTGCGGGGGCATCTCCAGGTCGAGCACGGCGATGTCGGGCAGGCGGGACTCGGCGAGCGCGACCGCGTCGGCGCCGTTGTCGGCCTGGGCGATCACGGTGAGGTCCGGTTCCAGCCCGAGGAGGACGGCGAGCGCTTCGCGCACGAGCGTCTCGTCGTCGGCGACCAGGAGCCGGATCATCGCAGCACCGCCTTCCGCGGTGACGCCGCCTCGGGCGGCGGTTTCGCCCGCGACGGCGCCGGCGGATTCGGCACGGTGGCCGTGAGCACGAAGCGGTCGCCGCCATGGCGGTGCTCGAGCCGGCCGCCCGCCTCGGCGAACCGGTCCGCCAGCATCGTCAACCCGTTCCCCGCCTGCGCGGGCGCGGGCGCGCCGTTGTTGGCGACGGTCACCGTGACCGCCCCATCGGCCTCGACGATGGACATGTCGGCGGCCGTGGGCTCGGCGTGCCGGATCAGGTTCGTCGTCGCCTCCCGCACCAGCATGCCCAGCAGCTTCTCGGTGTCCGCGTGCAGCGGCGGCGGATCCGCCGGCACCGTCGCCTGGACGCCCGCGGACTTGAGGATCCTCGCGGCCGAATCGAGCTCGTCGGCCAAAGCGACCTTGCGGTACCCGCCCACGACCGCCCGCGTGTCCTTGAGCGCCGCCCGCGCCAGTTCCTCCACGGCCCGCATCTCGCCCTCGGCCCGCTCCGGGTCCACCGCGACGAGCCGCCGCGCCACCTGGGCCTTCAAGGTGATCGCCTGCAGGTTCCCGCCCTGGATGTCGTGCAGCTCGGCCGCGAACCGCAGCCGCTCCTCGGCGACCGCGAGATCCGCGGCCAGCCCGCGCGCCTTCTCCAGCTCCAGCGCCACCTGGTAGTGCCACAGCTGGCAGACCACGCCCATGCCGATCGCGGGCACCACGACGACCGCCATGAACACCGCCTCCGGCTCGAACAGGCCCGACCGCGCCAGCACCGCGACCGCGACGAGTGTGACCAGCGACGCCCACGAGAGGGCCCGCGCCCGCCTTCCCGGCCTCGCCCACAACGCGAACTCCGCCGCGAGCAGCCCGGCGGGCGCCGCCCAGGACGGCCCGATCGCGCCCGCACTCGCCTCGACCGCCGCGCCGAGCACCAGCACCGACAGCGACGCGCCCCAGAGGATCCGCCGCCGCAGCGGACCCCGTCCGTGCCAGTGGAGCGCCAGCGCGGCCGTGCACAGCACGACCGACACGGTGACGGCCCCGGCCGCCAACGCCAACTCCGCGCCGACCAGCTCCGAATTGGCCATGAACATCGCCGCCATGAACAGCGCTCCCGGCCCGGAGCCGATCACGGTGACGAAGGTGTACGCGCGCAGGCGGCGCAGGTCTCGCGTGGACTGCTCGACTTCAAGAGGCACCCCGCGATTCAACCACCCCGGCGCCGTATGACATTCGTCAGATCTGCCGCACATGTTTCTCACCTGGACCGATGCGGTTCCGGCACTACCGGCGCGACCTCCCGAACCGCAGGATTGAGGGCATGAACGCCATCACCCACGAGCCCGGGCCCGCCGTCGAGATCCGCGACCTCTCCTGCCGCTACGGCTCCTTCACCGCCGTGGACCGCGTGTCCTTCGCCGTCGGGCCCGGGGAGCTGTTCGCGCTCCTGGGCACCAACGGCGCCGGCAAGACCACCACCATCGAGACCGCGATCGGCATGCGCCGCCCCGCCGCCGGTTCGGCGCGCGTCCTCGGCCGCGACCCCTATCGGCACCGCCGCGACCTCGCCGGCGCCGTCGCCGTGATCGGCCAGGAGACGGGCTTCGCCGACGACCTCACCGCCGCCGAGACCATCAAGCTCTGGACCGACCTGCACCGCCTTCCCTCGCAGAGCGACGCGCTCCTCGAACGGGTCGACCTCGCCCACCGCGCCGCCGTCCGCGTCGGCGCCCTCTCCGGCGGCGAACGCCGCCGGCTCGACCTCGCGCTGGCCCTCGCCACGAGCCCGACCGTCCTGTTCGCCGACGAGCCGACCACCGGCCTCGACCCCGCCTCGCGGCGGCGCACGTGGGGCCTGCTGCGCGAGCTCACCCAGCGCGGCACCGCCGTCGTGCTCACCACCCACTACCTGGACGAGGCCGCCGAACTCGCCGACCACGTGGCGATCATGGACCGCGGCCGCATCGCCCGCTTCGGCACCGTCGCCGAGATCACCGCCGCCTATGAAGCCAGGATCTCGATGCGGCCCAAGCCCTTCGATCCGCTCGCGCTGCCCGCGCTCGCCGGTCGGACCTCAGTGGACGACGGCCTGCTCACCGTCCGCACCACCGAGCTCCAAGCCGATCTTCACCGCCTCCTCGACTGGGCCGCCCGCACCGGCGTGGACCTGGCGGACCTGAAGGCCGGACCGGCCACCTTGGACGAGATCTTCGCCGAACTCGAAGCCGAGCCCACCGCGACCCCGTGACGCCGCCGACCGCCTCGCCTGCGGCACCTGACCGCCGACCCGCCACCGCCGTCCCATCGCATCACCGAAACCCGCCCGAGCGCCCTCAAGGCCGCCATCCGAGACTGGAGTTCCCCATGACCGTTCTCACGCTCGCCGTCGCCGAGAGCCGGCTGATCCTGCGCAACCGCACCGTCCTGCTCACCGCGGCGGTCCTCCCGCTGATCTTCGGGCTCCTCCTGAGCCGCTCGAACCTCGCCGGACAAGCGCCGAGCGCGGGCCCGATCGCCGCCATGCAGATGGTGATGCTCCTGGTCTTCGGCCTGTTCATGGCCATCACGATGACGCTCACCGCCCGACGCCAGCAGCTCTACCTCAAGCGGCTGCGGACCTCCCCGGCCTCCACCGCGTCGATCGTGGCCGGACTGGCGAGCCCGCTCGCCCTCATCGTGCTGGCGCAGACCGCCGTCGTCCTGGCCGTCACCGCCTGGGACTCGGGGAGCGCGCCGGTCCACCCCGCCCTGCTGGTGCTCGCGTTCGTGAACGGCGCCGTGACGATGACGGCCTTCGGCTTCCTCACCGCCTCCTTCACCAAGACCCCCGAAGCCGCGCAGATCACCGTGCTGCCCGGGATGCTGGTGTTCATGGCCGGCGTCTTCCTGTCCTTCGCCCCGGGGGAGGGCCCGGCCGCCGCGCTCCGCTCGGCGATTCCGGGTGCGGCGCTGGCCGAGCTGACCGTCACGGCCTGGGACGGCGCCGCCGACGGCGCCTTCGCCTCGATCGCGGAGCCGCTGCTGGTGTCGACCGCGGTCGCCCTCCTCGCCTCGGTGATCGCCGCGAAGCTCTTCCGCTGGCAGCCCCGAGCCTGAAGCGCACCGTCCCCATCGATGGGAATCGAGCATGCCGATGTTCCTCGAAGAGTTCAAGAACTCGCTGTTCTACTCCCGACTCCCGACGCGCTGGAGTGTCGAGGCCGCCGTCGCCGCGTTCTCGCTCGCGTTCCTCGTCGGCGCGCTCCTGCTGCTGGACGCCGACCCGAGGACGCTGGCGGTGATCGGCGCGATCGGCGTCGTCTGGTTCGGCTCGCGGATCGCCATCGTCGCGGTCAGGGGCCGCGCCGGCAGGAACCGCCGAACTTGAACCGGCGCAGTGGCCTGTTGGTGCCATCCGCCATCGACCGAACAGATGATTAACAAGAACGATCCTCAGAACCCTTGCCGCTCAGGGCCTTCGGGCCCTAGCGTGAAACCACGGCCGCGGAGCGCCGTGCCCGGGAACCGACCCCCGCGACCGCGGCATCCCGAACGATTGCGCCTTCGACCTGAGCCCCCGAACGATTGAGCCCCCGAACGATTGAGCCCCCGAACGACACGCCCCTGCAACTACTCCGGTGCCCGCTCCCCAGATCCGGGGGAGCGGGCACCGGCCTGATCCTCGGGGACGCGCTCGCTCAAGCGGCCGAGCAGGTCACCGTCGGGGCCGTGCTCGGACCGGACGCCATGAACCCGAAGCCCTCGCGGGACCGGCCGGCCGCGAACGGGTCGGCGTTGCCGTCGGCCGGCGGCGTCCACGGTCCGGCGGGGCGGGAACGACGGGGGCCCGATCGGCCGCTTCCTTCGGTACAGTCCGGGCATGACCCTCACCGACGACCAAGGCCGCCCCGAACCGCCCGTCGCGGGGAACGAGGCCGACACCCTCCTGGGCTTCCTCGAGTTCCAGCGCGCCACCTTCGCGTGGAAGACGGCCGGGCTCGACGCCGCAGGGCTCGGGCGCACCGTCGCCGCCTCGAGCATGACCCTCGGCGGCATGCTCAAGCACCTGGCCCGGGTCGAGACCGCCTGGTTCACCCGGTCGATGTTCGGCCGCCCGATGGGGGAGCCCTGGGACTCGGTGGACTGGAGGGCCGATCGCGACTGGGAGTGGCACTCGGCCGCCGCCGACACCCCCGAGGCGCTGCGCGAACTGTGGGAGCACAGCGTCGAGGGGGCGCGCGCCGCCGTCGCCGAGGCGCTCGATCACGGCGGCCTCGACAGGCTCGCCGCCCGCGCCTGGGCGGACGGCCGCACGCCGTCGCTGCGCTGGATCCTGGTCCACATGATCGAGGAGTACGCGCGGCACAACGGCCACGCCGACCTCATCCGCGAGGCGATCGACGGGCAGACCGGCGAGTGACCGCAGCGGCCCGCGCCCCGCGGGCCCGACCGTCCTTCGGCGACAGTGGACGGATTCCGTCCCGCGCAGGACTTCTCTCGACACCGCGATTGCGCTACGGTACGAAGGCGTCACCCCTTCTGGCGTCGGACGCCAACGCAGAGAGGACACTCCATGCGCCGGACCACCGCTCGACTGCGCCTCCTCAACGCCCTCCTCGCCCCCGCCGCCAGGGCGCGCCACGATCCCGATCGCGCCTTCGACGGCCTCCTGGAGGCCGAGCGCTCCGCGAATCCGGGCGTCGCCCTCACCGAGGAGGACGAGTCCGAGCTCGGGCACCTGCGCCGCTTCCTCGGGTTCGCCGCCGAGGTCGAGTCCCTCAGCGGCGTCGGCTGGCTCTCGGTGCGGGACATGGTGCAGACCCGCATCCGCAACCGCTTCGTCGTCCGCCGCCTCCAGGCCGAGCACCCCGAGATCCGCGACGAGCGGATCGAGGCGCCGGTCTTCGTCATCGGCCTGCCCCGCACGGCGACCACGCTGACCCACAAGATCCTCGCCAACGCGCCCGGCGGGCGCGGGCCGTACATGTGGGAGATGGACAACATCGGCCTGCCGCGGCCGGAGGAGGAGGCCGCCCGACTCCGCAGGAAGACGCAGCGGCGCCTCGACCAGATCCTCGCGCTGAGTCCCTCGTGGTCGCGGATCCACCCGGTCCGCGCCGACTGGGTCGAGGAGATCTACTTCCTGCTCAACCAGAGCCGCCTGCACAACACGATGGCGCCCATGCCGGGCTACCTCGAGTTCCTGCGCTCCTACGACGCCAGGCCCGACTACCGCTTCGTGCGCGACGTGCTCCAGATCCTCCAGTTCCGCCGCCCCGCCCGGCGCTGGATGCTCAAGCATCCCGACTGCCTGGCCGAGACCGCGGCGATCCACCATGTCTTCCCCGACGCCAAGTTCGTGTGGACCCATCGCGACCCGCACACCGTCATGGGCTCCATGTGCTCGATGGCCGAGTCCCTCGGCTACCTGCACAACCGGCCGAAGGCGGTGGACCCGCACCGGATCGGACGGCTCTGGCTCGAGATCCTGCCGGAGATGGTCGAGCGGGCCCGGCGCGAACGCGCCCTGATGCCGAGAGAGGCGACGGTGGACGTGGCCTATCACGTGATGATGGCCGACCCGTTCAAGTACGTGCCGGAACTGTTCGACCAGCTCGACCTGAAATGGACGGACACGGACGAGCGCAACCTCGAAGAGGCCCTCAACCGCCCGCGGGACCAGCGCGGCCACGAGTACTCGATGGTGCACTACGGCCTCGTGCCGGCGATGATCGACGAGGCCTTCGGCGACTACGGGCTGTTCGTGGACAACCTCACCGCGGGCGCGAAGCGCTGACCGCGCTCACGCGAACGCGACGCCGTCGAGCGCGATGCCGCGGAACGCGGCGAGCCGCTCGGCCTCGGCCACGACCGCTTTCCGCTCCCTCTCGCTGAGCGCGCGCCAGGGTTCGACGGCGACGGTGAACCGCTTCCCGGTCTTGCGCGGCCGCCACAGGCCCGCCACCTCGCCGTCGACGAGGACGGCGCCGGGGCGGCCGAGCACGGGCCACAGCGCCTTGACGCGGGCCGGGTCGGCGACGAGCGTCGACCGGTCGCGGGCCTGGAGGAACAGGTCGTAGGGGCCCAGCAGCCGCGTCCCGGACGCCTCGGCCCCGTGGAGGGCCTCCCGGTCGGCGTCGAGGATCCAGCGGGTCTCGCCCTCGACCTGCACCTCGACCGCGTCCTCGGGCCAGTGGTCCTTGACCTCCCTGACCGGCGCGTCGATGTACTCGGCGACCTGCTTGACGGTGGCGGGGCCGCACAGCCGCAGGTAGGCGCGGATCGGGTCGAGCCGGTCCGCGAACGACGCGGCGGCCTGGAATCCGGGCAGGGGCCGCAGCACCGGCGGGGAGGTGTCGGGCTCCAGCTCCAGCCCGGCCTGGACCGCCGAGAGCCGGAACGGCTGCTCGTAGAGGTGCACGGCGTCGCACGAGCGGCAGAACCGCTGGTAGGGCTCGGGCATGACCTCGTGCAACCGGGCGGACACCTCACCTTTGACCATGGGGGCCTTGACGATGGCGCGCATCTGGGCCGCCACGGCGTCGAGGGCGTCGAGGACCGGGATGCCCGCGGCCTTGAGCGGCCGGGCCGCGTCGAAGATCCGTTTGGACGCGTCGGCCTCCGAGCGGGGCGCGGTCGCCGCCGCGACCTGGGCGGCGTCGTCCCGCCGATACGCGTGTGGCGCGCCGCGCAGCGTCCAGAACCACACCAGTCCCTCGCGGCCCCGTCCGGTGCCGCCGAGCGATGCCGTGTCGACGCCGCGGATCGCCAGCGCCCACAGCGCCCCGTCGGGGCCGGTGTCCTGCGCGCCGAGGTCGAGGATCGCGGTGCCGGCGACGTCGCCGTGCTCGCGGTCGAGCTGCTGGACGTGCATCCGGTACCGCAGGACCTGCTGCAGATTGATCATGCACCCACCGTAGCGCCGCAGTACGACACCCGGAGTGACCGCGGCCGACGGCCGCGGTCGTGCGGTCGCGGAATTCGCGGCGGCAGACCGATGATTCCGGGTGACCGGCCTCGTCTCAATTGGCAAGAGCCCGATACCCCCGGAAGGACGAGTCACCATGACCGCCAAGCACAACCTCACTGACGACACGGTCCCCGCCGCCACTGCGAACGAGGGCCCCGGCCGCGCCTTGAACATCACGCTCTGGATCCTCCAGGGCCTGCTGGGCGCGTTCATGATCTTCGCCTCTGCCGCGCCGAAGCTCTTCGGCCACGAATCCACCGTCGCGAGTTTCGACCTCATCGGCTGGGGCGACTGGTTCGTGTACTTCGTGGGCGCCGTGGAGCTGGCCGGCGGGATCGGCCTGCTCATCCCGCGCCTCTCCGGCCTGGCCGCGATCGGCTTGAGCCTGCTCATGGTCGGCGCGGCGGTCTTCAACGCCACCACCCTCGACTTCCCCGTCTTCACCCCGCTCATCCTGCTGGCCCTGTTCGTCTTCATCGCGTGGGGCCGCTGGTACCAGACCAAGCGCTGCTTCAAGCACGGTTTCAAGCCGGTGCGTTGACCGACCCAGGAGAGGAAAGGGGCCGGTGGCGATGCCACCGGCCCCTTTCCGTGCGCAGCGCAGCCCGTCCGACCGCCCATGCCAATCGAAACATGCACCTGCTAACATTCATTTGCAGGTATTGGAGGCCGGTGTGGACGAAGACATCCCGACCGGGGACGAGCTGGTCGCGCTCCTGGCGACCCTCGCCAGCCCGCACCGCATGCGGGTCGTCGCCGCGCTCGCGGGCGGACGCAACTACGTGAGCCAGCTGGCGCGCGATCTCGGCATCAGCCGGGCGCTGCTCCAGGTGCACCTCAAGAAACTGGAAGCGTCCGGACTGGTCGTCTCGTCCCTCGAAGTGTCGGAGGACGGCAAGGCCATGAACTACTACGAGCTCGTCCCGTTCTCCGTGCGCCTCACCCCCGAGACCATCGAGCGCGCCTCTGCGACGCTCACCCCCTAGAAAGGACTTCGCATGGAAAGCGCTTGGGAGTTTCAGGAAGTCATCGGCACGGTCGGGTTCTTCGTGCTGCTCATCGGCGTGGTGTTCTCCTTGATCTGGCGCAGCGCCTTCATCAAGCGGGTCAAACTGCAGCACCGGCACGACGACCGCTACAACGAGCTCGCCGCGAAGGCCGAGGAGGGCCAGGCCGCACTGGCCGAGCAGCTCAAGGCCATCGACGAGCGCCTCGCCCGCATCGAGGCGAGCAACGTCTCGATCGAGAACACCCTGAAAGTCGTGGAGTAGCACTCCGGAAGCGGCCCCGGACCGACGAGCGGCAACTCGACGGCCCGGGGCCGGGCATCGACCGCCGGGCGGCAACCCGGCGGCATTCACCCAGGGGCCGGTCCACCTTCTGCAAGGTTCCGCAGGATCGGCCCCGCACGAACAGGAAAGCAGATCGTGCCGCACGACATCACCGCAGACCCCCCGACCCGTGAAACCCCTGCGACCCGGCCCGCTGCGGTCGCCGCGATCGCCGACTGGTCCGCGCGCCACCGCGCGCTCGCCATCGGCGGCTGGCTCGCCCTCGTGGCCCTCGCCGTCCTCTCCGGCGCGATCCCCCCGGGGGAGCAGGCCGACGCCCGCGACCCCGGCGAGGCCGGCGTCGCCGAGGACCGCATCGACGCCGCCGGCGGTTACGCCGTCCGCGAGAACGTCCTCATCGCCGCGGACGGCGACTTCGCCGACGACCCCGCGGCCGTGGCCGCCGCCGAGGACCTCGTCGCCGCGCTGACCGCGATCCCCGAAGCCGTGGACGGCATCGGCTCGCCGCTCGGCGAGCACGGCGAACGGTGGATCGCCGCCGACGGCGACGCCGCCCTCGTCACCTTCGCGATCCTCGGCCCCGACGCGGCCTACGACGCGAACCTCCGGGCCGTCCTCGACGCGGTCGCGTCCGTCCAGGCCGCGCATCCCGGCGTCGCCGTCCTGCAGGCCGGTGACGCGACGCTCTCGGGCGCGGTCGACGCCGGCATCAAGGACGACATGCGCCGCGCCGAGACCACGTCGCTCCCGCTCACGATCCTCGTGCTCCTCGCCGTCTTCGGCTCCCTCGTCGCCGCCGGGCTCCCGCTGCTGCTGGCCGCCACCAGCGTCGCCGGCGCCTTCGGGCTCCTCCGGCTCCTCGGCCACTGGGTCCCCTTCAACAGCGCCGGATCCGCGATCGTCCTGCTCATCGGCATGGCCGTCGGCATCGACTACTCGCTGTTCTACCTGCGCCGCTTCCGCGAGGAGCGCGCCGCGGGCCAGGCCCCGGCCGCCGCGCTCGCCACCACCGCGCGCACGTCGGGCCACGTCGTCGTCGCCTCCGGCCTCACCGTGATCGTCTGCATGAGCGGCCTGCTCATCACCGGCATCGACGTCCTCAAGGGACTCGCTCTCGGCACGGTCCTCGTCGTCGGGCTCGCGGTGCTCGGCTCGGTCACGTTCCTGCCCGCGCTCCTCGCCGCGCTGCGCCACCGCGTCGACGCCGCCCGCCTGCCCTGGCTCGGCAGGCGCCGCATCAAGGCCGAGCCCTCCCGGTTCTGGGGCCGCGTCGCCGCAAGCGTCGTCCGCCGCCCGCTCGCCACCGGCGGCCTCGCCGCCGTCCTCCTCGCCATCGCCGCCACCCCCGTCCTGGGCCTGCGCCTGCAGGACGCGGCGGTCACCGCGAGCCTCCCGCCCGGCGCCTCACCCGCCGTCGACGCCGCGGTCGCCATGCAGGAGCACTTCCCCGGCGCGGCCACCGCGGCCCGCGTCGCGGTCGCCCCCGACGGGAACGGCGCGCTCGACCCGGCCGCGGTCGACGCCGCCGTCGAGGCCCTCCACGCGGCCGCCGCCGCGAGCGACGGCAGGCTCCTCGAACCGATCACCGCCACCGCGGTCGGCGACGCCGTCGTCGTGCGGGTCCCCCTCGCCGGAGCCGTGACCGACCCCGAAGCCGACGCCGCCCTCGCCCACCTGCGCGAGGAGGCCCTCCCGGCCGCGTTCGGACCCGTCGAAGGCGCCGACGTCGCCGTCACCGGCAAGACCGCGCTCCCGCACGACTTCACCCGGCAGCTCTCGGCCCGCGCCCCGTGGGTCGTCGCGTTCATCCTCCTGCTCGCCTTCGCGCTCCTGGCCGTGACGTTCCGGTCCTGGGCGATCCCGCTCGCCTCGATCGCGCTCAACCTCCTGTCCATCGGCGCGGCCTGCGGCGCGCTCGCCTGGGTCTTCCAAGGCGGTCACCTCGAAGGCGTCCTGGGCTTCACCTCGTACGGCGGCGTGGTCGGCTGGATCCCGCTGTTCATGTTCATCATCCTGTTCGGACTGAGCATGGACTACCACATCTTCGTGCTCAGCCGCGTGGCCGAACGCCGTCGCGCCGGGGCCGCGAACCGGGACGCGATCGTCGGCGGCGTCGCGGCCAGCGCCGGCGTCGTCTCCGGCGCCGCGCTCATCATGACCGGCGTGTTCTCGGTGTTCGTGACGCTCTCGGCGATCGAGTACAAGATGCTCGGCCTCGGCATGGCGCTGGCGATCCTCATCGACGCGACGGTGGTGCGCGGGGTGCTGCTCCCGGCGGCGATGTCCCTCATGGGCGACCGCGCCTGGGGCAAGGCGGTTCCCACCGGAGGATGAGGCGCGGACCGCCGCTACTCCACAGGTTGCGGACCGGAGCCGACTCCGGAGGGATGTGCCGGGCGGGCGCGTGCCCCTAGCGTCGGCCCTCCACCGACCCAAGGAGGGACCATGCGCAGAACAGCGCGAATCACCGCCGTGATCGCCGCCGCCGCGGCGCTGCTGACGGCGGGCACGGCCGCCGCCGACGACCGGGGCGGGCCCCGGGACGACCAGGCCGCGTTCGACGAGCTGCGGGAGCGCCAGGAGCAGGCGTGGATCGACGAGGACGGCGAGGCCTTCGCCGCCACGTTCCACGAGGACGGCGACGTGGTGGCCTTCAACGGCGACCACATGGCCGGACGGGAGGCGATCGCCGAGCGGATGCAGTACTACTTCGACGAGTACATCGAAGGCGCACGGCTGCACATGCTCAGCGAGCACGTCCGCTACGTCGAACGGGACGTGGTGGTGATCGTCCGCACCGGCTGCCAGATCGAGGAGGGCGAGACCGAGTGCCGGCCTGACTCGTTCTCCACCAACACGAACGTGCTCACCCGGGAGCACGGCGAGTGGCTCCAGACCTCGTTCCAGAACACGCGTCAGTTCGCGCTCTGACCCACGGCGACGCGAGGGGCCGCTCCGCCTGCGACGGGGCGGCCCCTCACGCGTGGGATCGGGGCGGTGCCGGGCCCCGGCCCGAGCGGCCGTCTGCTAGACATCTCCCATGTCTGAGAAACCCGGATCGCCCGCGCGCAGAAGCCTTGCGAACACGCCGCCGCTCACCGCCGGCGTCCTTTTCGGAGCCGGCCTCGCCCTCGTCACCGCGGCGGTATGGGCGGTCCAGGAGCTGGGCACCGTCATCACGGCCCTGATCGTCGCGGCCTTCCTCGCGGTCGGCCTCGAGCGCATCGTCAGCGGCATGACCAAGCGCGGCATGCCCCGCTGGCTCGCGATGACCATCCTCTTCCTCGGTCTCGTCATCGTCTTCTGCGGCGGCATCGCCGCGATCATCCCCGCGATCGTCCGCGAGTCCGCGGAATTCGTGGAGAACGCCCCCGGCTACTACGACGCGCTCATGGGCAGCCGGCTCGTCGAGCGCTTCGGCGGCGAGTCCGGTCTGCTCCAGCGCGCCGAAGGCGCCCTGACCCCCGGGAACCTCACCACGGCCCTCGGCGGGGTCGCGGGCGGCGTCGCCTCCTTCTTCGGCGGTCTCGTCTGGACGATCACCACGCTGCTGCTGACGCTCTTCATCCTCGCCGCCTACAACCAGCTCCGCCGGGGCATGGTGCGGCTCTTCGCCGCCTCCCAGCGGGAGCAGTCCGACCGCATCATCGAGGGCATCCTCCGCCAGATCGGCTCGTACCTCATCGGCGCGCTCGCGATCGGCGCCCTCGCGGGGATCTCCTCGTGGATCTTCATGGCGATCGCCGGGATCCCCTACGGCGCGCTGCTGGCGCTGCTGGTCGCCCTGCTCGACCTGATCCCGCAGATCGGCGCGACCATCGGCGCGGTGGTCGTCACGCTCGTCGCCCTCGCCGTCTCGCCGATGACGGCCGTGGCCTCGGCGATCTTCTTCATCGCCTACCAGCAGCTGGAGAACTGGGTCATCTACCCGACGGTCATGCGCAGCGCGGTGAAGGTCTCGAACCTCGCCGCGATCGTCGCCGTGCTCGTCGGCGGCACCCTGTTCGGCGTGGTCGGCATCGTCCTGTCGGTCCCGATCTACGCCGCGATCCGCTTGATCGGCAAGGAGCTCGTCCTGCCGCGGCTCGACAACTCCTGACCCCGTCCGCGACGCGATGAGGCCGGTGGCGCATACCCGCGTGCGCCACCGGCCTCATCGTGCGTTCAGGATAGAACGCCGCCGCCACTCCAAGGGTCCTGACCTCCGCGAACACCGCCGAACGCATGCCGCCGCCCTGCGATCCGCAGGGCTCGGAGCGCTTGTGCCGGCTCCGTCCTTCCGATAGATTCATTGAAATATCGGAATATATTCCGATAGTTTCGGCAGAGCCCCTTGGAGGCGAAGTGAACAGAGTCCTGGCACCGGTCGCGGTGGGCGCCCTCGCGCTGACGGCCGCCGTGGGCGCGCCCCGCCCGCGGCGCAGGCCCAAGACCCCGAGGTGATCTTCACCGGCGACTTCGCCCGGCTCGCAGCGGATCAAGGCCCTGTGGAACGCCGAGTGGAGCCAGAAGCGCGCGACCGTGACCGCCTCCGACGTCGGCTGGAACGCCCGCATCGAAGCAGGCGCCTCCAAAAAGGTCTTCGGCTTCATGGCCACCGGGCCGGCCGCCCCACTCGAATTCCCCTGTTGAGTCGCAATCGAGCTGCTCTTCCCGACCGGGCCGGTCTCCGCGGTGAAGGCCGGCCCGGCGCCATGCGACCTCCGCCCTGTCGGGAAGTCCCGCGCCGGCCCTGAGCAGCGGCAGCGGCCCGAACTCGGGAGCGTCGCGGCGTATGCCTGCAAATCGGGCATCGGCAGGCGCCCCCGAATCAACGATGACCCGAGGGTGTGACGAAACGCTGTTTGCCCGGACGCGAGCGCGGATCGTAAACTGGGGCGGCTCCGCCATGAGAGGAACCGCCCGTGTTCGGCACCGTCGACCTGTGGACGTACGTCGTCGCCACCGTCCTCATCATCCTGCTGCCCGGGCCCAACTCCCTGTACGTCCTGTCCGTCGCCTCCCGTCGCGGACGCCGCGACGGGTTCAAGGCCGCCGCCGCCGTCTTCTGCGGCGACTCGGTCCTCATGATCGCCTCCGCCGCAGGACTCGCCTCGGTCTTCGCCGCCTCGCCCCTCCTGTACGGCCTCGTCCGCTGGGCCGGCGTCGCCTACCTCTGCTACCTCGCGCTCGGCCTCATCCGCGGCGGCTGGAAGGCCTGGCGCGCCGCCCGCCGCGGCGAGCTCGTCGAGTCCAGGCTCCCGCAAGCGCCCGTCCCGAACGAGCGGCCCTTCACCCGCGCGCTCATCGCGAGCCTGCTCAACCCCAAGGCGATCCTGTTCTTCGTGTCCTTCTTCGTGCAGTTCGTGGACCCGAACTACGCTTGGCCGGTGCTCAGCTACGGCGTGCTCTTCGTGATCCTCCAGGTCTGCTCGCTCACCTACCTCTCGACGCTCATCCTCGCCGGAGACGGCCTCGCCCAGACCTTCCGGCGACGCCGCCGCCTCGCCGCCGCCGGCAACGGACTTGTCGGCGCGGTCATGATCGCCTTCGCCGCCAAGCTCGCGACCGGTTGAGCACGCGCGGAGGCGCGGACACCGACGCGGCCGACGAGCACACGCCCTGTGACATGCCACCGGCCATATGGCGCCGACGGCCGCGTCGCCCCGACCGGACCGGCCGCCGACTTCGGCCACGAACAAGGAGACCGCCCGCATGAACGTATTCCTCTGGGTCCTGCAAGGCCTGCTCGCCGCCGCGTTCATCGTGTCGGGCACCTTGAAGGCCACCCGGCCCAAAGAGCAGCTCGCCCCGACGTTCACCTGGGTGAACGACTTCCCGTCCTCGGTCGTGAAGTTCATCGGCATCACCCAGGTCGCCGCCGCGCTCGGCCTGATCCTGCCCGCGCTCACCGGCATCGCGGTCGTGCTGACCCCGCTCGCGGCCGTCGGCCTCGCCGTGGAGATGGTGCTCGCCGGGATCTACCACGCCCGCAAGGGCGAATGGTCCGCGCTTCCCACCAACGCCGTCATCCTGATCCTCGCCGCCGTCGTGGCCTGGGGCCGCTTCGGTCCCCACGCCTTCTGAGCGCCCTCCGGCCACCGCGACACGAGTGGGCGGCCGTGCCGCCGATCGGCCGCGCCCGGTCTTGACCCGGTCGAGCATCGGCAGATCGGACGGCACGGCCGCCCGGCTCTCGGCCGAGGGACGCCTGCGCGGGCATGGGGCCCGCAGGCGTCGCCCCGGCGGTTCGAAGGCCTCCTTACAGGGTGCCCAGGGTCCGCAACCCCGGGAGCGCCTTGCCGTCGAAGTCGAACAGCGCCTGGTTCTCCCAGCCGTTCCCGCTGGCCGGGTCGGCCGGGTCCCAGCCCGCGCCCTCGACGCCGGTCCAGGTGGCCTCCCACCAGAACACGCCCTTGCCGAGGCCGTTCGGGACCGCCTTGACCACGGCCGCGATCTCCTCGAGCCAGTACGACTGCGCTTCGGGGCTCGACGGGTGCCCCGGCACCGGCTCGGGGTCGGTCATGATGTTCGGATGCCCGTCCGAGTCCTCGGTGGTGAACGGATAGGCCGTCTCGACCACGTAGATCGGCTTCCCGTACCGGGTCGCCAGGTCGTTCAGGTTCGCTGCGAGCGCGGACAGCTCCCCGTGCCAGTACGGGTAGTACGAGGCGCCGATCGCGTGGAACGGCACGCCGTTCGCGACGGCGTTGTCGAAGAACCACTGGAACGCGCCGCTGTCGCCGCCCTCGGCGAGGTGCAGGATCGTCCGCGCCTTGGGGAGGACGTCGGCGACGGCGTCGCAGCCGGCGGTGAGGAGCTCGGCCATCTGCTCCAACCGGTCCCAGCGACCGTCGGGCCACAGGAGCCCGCCGTTGGTCTCGTTGCCGATCTGCACGAGGGCGGGCTTGACGCCGGCCCGTTTGAGGGCGCCGAGCACGTCCGCGGTGTGGTCGTACACGGCGGCCTTGAGGTCCGGGAACGCCAGGTCGGCCCAGGCCGCGGGCTTGAACTGCTTGCCCGGGTCGGCCCACGTGTCCGAGTAGTGGAAGTCGACCAGGAGGTCCATCCCGGCCCGCTTGGCGCGCTTGCCGAGTTCGACGACCTGGGTCTTGGTGTTGTAGCCGTCGGCGGGGTCGACCCACACCTTGGCGCGGATGCAGTTGACGCCGTGCTCGGCGAGGATCGTCACGGCGTCGCCGCGGCGGCCGTCGGCGCGGCGGTAGACCGCGCCGTAGTCCTCGTTCTTGATCAGGCCGGAGATGTCGGCGCCGCGGACGAAGCCGCCTTTGGCGGGCCGATCGGCGTGCGCCACGGCCGCAGCGGTGGTCGCGGTCGCGGCGGCGACGCCGAAGGCGCCTGCCGCGGCCAGTGCGGAACGTCGTTTCACAGGGGTTCACTCCTTGACGGTGAAAGGGTCGGTCAGAGGGGCGGAAGGATTCAGCTCCCCGCGTGCGCGAGGACGACGACCGCGCCGGCGGGCACCGGCACCCCGCGGTCGTAGGCGACGCCGGTGAGGGCGTCGGCGCCCCGGAGGTCCGGGACGAACTGCTCCTGATCGGTGTGGTTGATCAGGAAACGGAAGGGGCCGCGGCGGACGACCTCGAGCCGGTCGGGCAGTCCGGTGGGCCGCTCCACCCCCGCCGCGTCGAGCACCTCGGCGAGGAGCCCGCGCAGGCCCGTCGCATCGTCGAGCGCGGTCGCGACGTACCAGGCGGTGCCCGCGCCGACCCGGTGGCGGGTGACCGCCGGGCGGCCCGCGTCGGGCCCGTCCGTGAACGCCGCGACGGCCTCGGCCCCGTCGAGGCGCACGTGCTCGGACCAGATGCGGCCGCTCACCGGACCGGAGCGCCACCGGCTTTCGGCCGCCGCGTCGAGGGCGAGCCGCGTGCCTTCGTGGACGGGATGGAACTCCTCGACCCACAGGCCGAGCGTCTCCCGCAGCACCGAGGCGTGCTCCCCGGGGTGGACGGCGTCGTGCTCGTCGACGATCCCGGAGAAGTAGGAGACGAGCAGATGGCCGCCGCTCTCGACGTAGCCGTGGAGGTGCTTCGCGGCCGTGGCGGTGAGCAGATACGAGGAGGGCGCGACCACGGCCTTGTATCGGCCGAGGTCGGACTCGGGATGGGCGAAGTCGACGGTGACGTGCTGCTTCCACAGGGACGTGTAGTAGGCCTCGACGCGCTCGCGGAATTCGAGGTCGACCGAGGGCCGCCATTCGAGTTCGAGCGCCCACCAGGACTCCCAGTCCCACAGGATCGCCACGTCGGCGGCCACGTCGGAACCGACCACGGAGGACAGCCGCTCGAGATCGCCGCCGAGGGCGACGACGTCGCGCCAGACGTCGGTGTCGGTGCCGCCGTGGGGGAGCATCGCGGAGTGGAACTTCTCGGCGCCGGCCCGGGAGGCCCGCCACTGGAAGAACATGAGCCCGTCGGCGCCGCGCGCCACGTGGGCGAGGGAGTTGCGGCGCATCTCGCCGGGGGTCTTGGCGATGTTGCGCGGCTGCCAGTTCACCGCGGAGGTGGAGTGCTCCATGACCATCCACGGGCCGCCCGCGACGGCGCGGGTGAGGTCGGCGCTCATCGAGAGCTCGATCTCGTGCTCGTCGCGCTCGGCGACGAGGTAGTGGTTGTTGGAGACGATGTCCACCGTGTCCGACCAGCGGAAGTAGTCCATGTCCTTGCAGTTGGGCACCATGAAGTTCGTGGTGGCCGGGGCTTCGGAGTGGCGGGCGATGATCGCGCGCTGCATCTTGTAGTTCGCGATGTGCGCGTCGTTCGAGAAGCGCTTCCAGTCGAGCCGGAGCGCGGGATTGACGCCGGGCGGGGCCAGCGAGGGCGCCTCGACCTGGTCGAAGTCGCGGTACACCAGGCCCCAGAACGCGGTGCCCCAGGCGTCGTTGAGCCGGTCGACGTCGCCGTACTTCTCGGCGAGCCAGCCGCGGAAGGCCGCGGCGGAGACCTCGCAGTAGCAGTCCACATTGGCCCAGCCGTACTCGTTGTGCAGGTGCCACATCTGGACGGCCGGGTGCTTGCCGTACCGCGCGGCGAGCTGCTCCACGATGGACGCGCACGCCTCGTTGTACACCGGGTGCGAGGGGCAGACGCCGTGGCGCGAGCCGGAGGCCAGCACGCGGCCCTCGAAGTCCACGAGGCGGATCTCGGGGTGGGCCCGGCGCAGCCAGGAGGGCGGGGCCGCGGTGGGGGTGCCGAGGTCGACGCCGATGCCGTTCTCGTGGAGCAGTCCCATGATCCGGTCGAGTCCGGTCCAGTCGTACTCGCCGGGGGCGGGTTCGATGATCCCCCAGTTGAAGATCCCGAGGCTCACGAGGTTCACGCCCGCCTCGCGCATGAGGCGGACGTCCTCGTGCCAGATCTCCTCCGGCCACTGTTCGGGGTTGTAGTCGCCTCCGTAGCGAATGGTCTGCACCGCGTCTCCTGTGAGGTTCCTTGCTTCCATGCCTGTGAACGTGCACAGTACTCGACGCTCGGCTTCATCGCAACCGCCGGTCCCGCGCAAGCCTGTTTCAAAATTGTGACCGTTCCACGGCACATTCTTGCCTATGAAACCGTCATAAGGGACAAAAATAGCTTGCGAAGTGGGATTTCAGTCGCTAGATTCGTGTAAACGTTCACAGTCTGGTGGTGCGGTTCATAGACCCGACCGGACTCCCTCACCGATCGAGACAAGGACTTGACATGCGCAGCAACGGTGCTCACGCGGGACCCTCCATGAACCGACGCCACCTCCTCGCCGTCGGCGGCGGCGTCGCCGCGGCCGGGGCCCTCGCCGCCTGCGGCGGCCCCGAAGAGGAGCCGTCCGCGACCGAACTCGAATGGGACGCCGACGCCCAGCAGTACGTCATCGAAGAGGAGATCGCCTCCGGCGAGACCCCGCTCAAACTCTGGTTCGAGAACGAAGACCTGGCCGACGCCCAGATCGAGGCCTTCAAGACCGCCTTCAAGGACGTATACCCGGACATCAGGTTCGAGGTGGAGCCCGTCACCCAGAACGACGCCGTGCAGGAGATGTCCCTGGCCGGCGAGGCCGGCAACGGCGGCGACGTCTTCATGAGCTTCTACGACCAGGTCTCCCGCGCCATCTCCGAAGGCATCGCCGCCCCGCTCGGCGAGTACGAGAACGTCCTCAAGAGCCGCATGAGCGACACCTTCACCGGCGTCGTCACCGGCGAGGACGGCCAGATGTACGCCGTCCCGGTCACCACCGAGTCGATCGCCCTCATGTACAACAAGACCCTCCTCCAGGAGGTC
The DNA here is from genome assembly GCF_019710475.1 of Glycomyces sp. TRM65418. GTDB lineage: Bacteria > Actinomycetota > Actinomycetes > Mycobacteriales > Micromonosporaceae > Glycomyces. Next base: position 67,453 of record NZ_JAJFAX010000003.1, read on the forward strand.
ACCGGCTCCGCGGAGCCCGCGACCACCTGGGAGGACCTCAAGGCCCTGGCCGCCGAGTACAACGACCCGTCGAGCAACCGGTGGGCCGTCCGCTGGGTCCCCGGCGAGATCTACTACTCGTACTCGGTCCTGTCCTCCATGGGCTGGCAGGTCTACCCGACGGGCGACGTCGAGCAGCCCGGCTACGACGACCCGGCCCTCGTCGAGGCCCTCGAGTACTACGCCGGCCTGCGCGAGATCTGGAACGTCCCGTCCGCCGACGCCACGCCCGAGACCGTCGAGGGCGAGTTCGCCGCCGGCGACACGCCGTACGTCATCACCGGCCCGTGGGCCTTCGCCGCCTTCGACGAGGGCGCCGCCGCCAACGGCTTCGAATACGGCGTGACCACCATCCCGGCCGCCGCCTCCGGCGACCCGGCCAGCTCCTTCGCGGGCATGCACGTCATCGCCGTCTCGGCCTACACGAAGTTCCCGGCAGCCGCCCGCGTCTTCGCGAACTTCCTCGCCTCCGACGCCGGCGCCGCCGCCCTCTACGCCACCACCGGCCAGATCCCGGCGCTCAACACCGACCTGCTCGCGAACATCGAGGGCCTCTCCGAGGACCCGCACGTCGCCGGCATCGTCGCCCAGTCCTCGCAGGCCACCCTGCTCCCGCAGGTGCCCGAGTACTTCTGGAGCACCGGCAACGAGATGACCGTCGCCGCATGGGACGCGCTCTCGACGCCGCAGGAGGCACAGAGCGCCGCCATCGCCGGCTACAACGAACTCGCCGGGCTCTAGGACCTCATCGACGATGCGCACCGCTCAACAGGGCAGTCGCCTCCCCGCACCGGTGCCGGGCCTCGCCTCGGCGCTGGTATGGGGGGCCGGCCAACTGATCAACCGCCAAGCGGGCAAGGCCGCCTTCTTCTTCGCGTTCTTCGTCGGGACCCTGGTCTGGGAGATCGCCACCGGCAACTACTACGCCGGCATGGAGTTCACGCCGCGATCCAACGGCGGCTTCTTCGTCAAAGGCCTGTGGGGCCTGACCACCCTCGGCACCCAGCCGCGGGAGATGACCGTCACCGGCCTCTCCGAGGGCGACAACTCGATCATCCTCATGGCCAACGGCCTCATCAGCCTCCTCACGCTCGCGCTCCTCGCGATCGTGTGGATCTGGAGCATCCGCGACGCCGCCCGCTACCGCGCCGCCCGCAACGCCGGAGCCGAACCGGAGCGCTCGCGCGAGTACTTCAAGAAGCTGTGGGACGGCGCGTTCGCCTACATCGCGCTCTCGCCCGGCCTCGTCCTCATCGTGTTCATGTCGGTCCTGCCGGTGCTCTTCGGCATCCTCGTGGCCTTCACCGACTACAACCGCGACAACCTCCCGCCGAAGAACCTCGTCAACTGGGTCGGCTTCGAGAACTTCGCGACCGTCTTCGCCGTCCCCTCCTGGACCGGCACCTTCCTCGGCGTCCTCGCCTGGACCTTCGTGTGGGCCATCGTCTCCACGGCGACGGCCTACGCCGCCGGATTCCTCCAGGCCGTGCTCCTCGCCAACAAGAAGGTGAAGTTCCCGCGCCTGTGGCGCTCGGTCTTCCTCCTGCCGTGGGCGGTGCCCGGCATCGTCTCGGCCCTGGTGTTCCGCTCGATGTTCAACGGCCAGTTCGGCCCCGTCAGCCAATGGCTCGTCGACGTCGGCATCACCGACGAGCGCGTCTACTGGTTCACCGACGCCTCGCAGCCGAACCTCGCCCGCGCGGTCGCGCTCCTGGTCAACCTGTGGCTGAGCTTCCCCTTCTTCATGGCCCTCATCGGCGGCGTCCTCACCAACATCCCCGACAGCTACTACGAGGCCGCCCGCATGGACGGGGCCGGACCCCTCCAGCAGCTGCGGCACATCACCCTCCCGGTGGTGCACAAGACGGTCTCGCCCCTACTGATCCTCGCGTTCGTGTCCGCCTTCAACAACTTCGGCACCATCTACTTCCTCACCCAGGGCGGGCCCGACAACGCCGACTACCGGTTCGCCGGCAGCACCGACCTGCTCATCACGTGGCTGTTCAAACTCACGTTGGACAACCGCCTCTACAACATCGGCGCGGTCATGAGCATGCTGATCTTCGTCATCGTCGGCACCATCTCGGTGTGGAACCTCAACCGCTCCAAGGCGATTCGGGAGCTGTGACCTATGAGTGACAAACTGGGCCCCCTGACCGCGGCCGCACCTCCCCGCGAGGCCGCGGCACGACCGCGCCGCCGGCGGCGCCTGAGCGGCCGCGACAAGCTCGCCGGCGCCTTCATCCACCTCGAACTGCTCGTCGTCGCCGTCATCGTGATCTTCCCGCTCATGTGGATCGTCGGCGCCTCCTTCAGCCCGGGGACCGGCCTCGCCAACGCCACGCCGATCCCCACCGACGCCACCGTCGAGCACTACGTCGACCTGTTCACCCAGACCGACTACGGGCGCTGGTACCTCAACTCGCTCTACGTCGCCACGCTCAACATGGTCGGCTCGGTCGCGCTCTCGGCCCTGTGCGGCTGGGTGTTCTCCCGCATCCGCTTCCGGGGCCGCAAGGCCGGGCTCCTGGGGATCCTCATCCTCCAGATGTTCCCGACCTTCCTGACCGCCATCGCGGTCTACATGCTGTTCCTCAACTTCGGCCTGCTCGACTCCCTCACCGGCCTGGCCCTGGTCAGCATCGCCGCGGCCCTGCCGTACAACATCTGGCTCATGAAGGGCTACACCGACAACCTGCCCGCAAGCCTGGACGAGGCCGCGGCGATCGACGGCGCGGGACGGCTCACGATCTTCCGCAGGATCGTGCTGCCGCTCATGCGCCCGATGCTGACGTTCGTGGCGATCACGCAGTTCACGGTCCCGTGGATGGACTTCATCCTGCCGCGGTTGCTCCTCCAGAGCGCCGACAAGCAGACGGTGGCCCTGGGGCTGTTCCAGATGATCGAGGACCAGTACCAGAACGCGTTCACCTCGTTCGCCGCCGGCGCGGTCCTCCTCGCCGTCCCGATCACGATCCTCTACATTCTCCTCCAGCGCTACCTGGTCACCGGCGCGAGCGCCGGGGCCGAGAAGGGATGACGGGCCATGGCAGTGCCAACTGACGGCTCGCAAGCCTCGCCGAAGGCGCCAACTGACGGCTCGCAAGCGTCGCCGAAGGTGCCAACTGACGGCTCGCAAGCCTCGCCGAAGGCGCACCTTGACCGCTCGCAAACGTCGCCGAAGGCGCCCATCCGAGGGGCGGACGTCTCGATGACCGCCGAGATCGAGGAGCGCGGCGCGGTCTTCCGCGCCGACGGGGTCGCACGCGACCTCTTCGGGCTCCTCGCCGAGTCGGGCGTCAACTGGATCCGTCTGCGCCTGTGGGTCGATCCGCGCGACGAGCACGGCGAGCCCTACATGGGCGGCACCAACGACCTGGAGACGACGATCGCGCTGGCGCGCCGCGCCAAGGCCGCCGGCCAGAGGCTCCTGGTCGACCTGCACTACTCCGACTTCTGGACCGACCCGAAGAAGCAGTCCACGCCCAAGGCGTGGCGCGGCTTCAAGGGCGCCGAGCTCCAAGCGCGCGTGCACGACTGGACCGCCGAGGTCCTCGCGGCCCTCGCGGCGGCGGACGCGTCCCCGGACATGGTGCAGGTCGGCAACGAGATCACCAACGGGATGCTCTGGCCCGAAGGCAGGACGCCCAGGTTCATCGACGCCGAACGGCGCTTCGAGGGCGAGGACGAGGCGGCCTGGGACCGGCTCGCGGGCCTGCTGCGGGCCGGTGCCGCCGCCGTGCGCGAGGCCGGCCCCGAGGTGATGATCCACCTCGACTTCGGCGGCGCGAACGAGCTCTACCGGGGCTGGTTCGACCGGATGACCGCCCGCGGGCTCGACTTCGACGTGATCGGCCTGTCGTACTACCCGTACTGGCACGGCACGCTGCAGGACCTGGGGGAGAACCTGAACGACATCGCGGCCCGCTACGGCCGGGAGGTCGTGGTCGTCGAGACCGCGTACGCCTGGACCGGCGATCAGCCCCAGGGCCACCACCAGGTCTTCAAGCCGGAGCTGGCCGAGGCCTGCGCCCATCCCGTCTCGCCGGAGGGGCAGGCCGCGTTCCTGCGCGACCTGTACGCCACCGTCGCGGCCGTCCCCGAGGGCCGGGGCCTCGGCCTCGTCTACTGGGAACCCGCGTGGCTGCCGGTCGACGGCACCACCTGGGCCTCGCGCGCCGGCATGGAGTACGGCGACGACGTCGTCGACGAGGCCGGCAACTCGTGGGCGAACCAGGCCCTCTTCGACTTCGAGGGCGAGGCGCTGCCGTCGCTCAAGGCGCTCGGCGGGGCATGAACCGATCACGAAATCGATTGGCCGCAACACATGGAGCCTCATCGCACGACATGTCCCGGCCGGGAGGCCGCCGTCCCCTTGGGCGGCCTCCCGGGCACTCCGGACCGGTCGGCGGCCCGCGGACCGGGCCGCCGGGCGAGGGGAGCGATAATCGAGTGAGACACAAGGGAGAGCTGAGCAACTTGGCACGGAAACGACCGACGATCCACGACGTGGCGGACGCCGCGGGCGTCTCCCGCGGCACGGTCTCCCGCGTCCTCAACGGCAAGTCGAACGTCTCGCTGTCGGCGGAGACGGCGGTGCGGCGGGCGGTCGCGGAGACCGGCTACGTCGTGAACCGGGCCGCGCGGAGCCTCAAGACCAGCCGGACGGGCTCCATCGTCATGGTCCTGTCGGAACCGCAGGAGCGCCTGTTCGAGGACCCGAACTTCTCGGTGCTCATGCGCGTGGCGACGAACCAGCTCGCCGAGCGCGACATGTCGCTGGTGCTCATGATCGCCGGCGACGACGGCGGTCGCGACCGGGTCGCCCGCTACCTGCGCGGCGGCCACGCCGACGGGGCGCTGCTGATCTCGGCCCACGCGGGCGACCCGCTGCTGGAGGAGATCGAGCGCGCCGGCGTCCCGGCGGTCGCCTGCGGTGCGGTGCTCGGCCGCGAGTCGGTGATCCCGTACGCGGCCGCGGACGAGCGCGGCGGCGCCCGGGCCATGACGGAGTACCTGGTCGAACAGGGCCGCAAGAAGATCGGCATGATCACCGGTCCGCTCGACACGCCCGGCGGCTCGCTGCGCCTCGAGGGCTTCACGAGCGTGCTGGGCCGCAAGGCCGGCAAGCAGATGATCGTCCACGGGGACTACACGCAGGCCGGCGGCGAGGCCGCGATGCGCAAGCTCCTCGACACGGTCCCCGACCTGGACGCGGTGTTCGTCGCCTCCGACCTCATGGCCGCCGGGGCGCTCCAGGCGCTGCACGCGGCCGGTCGCCGGGTCCCCGACGACGTGGCCGTGGGCGGCTTCGACGACTCGGCGATCGCCTCGGCGACCCGCCCGGCCCTGACCACGGTCCGCCAGCCCCTCGCCAAGGTGGCCGAGGAGACGGTCCGGATCCTCATCGCCCTGCTGGACGACGAGGGGGTCGAGCCGGCCGTGCTTCCGACGGAACTGGTCATCCGCGACAGCGCCTGAGGCCTGGCGCCGTGCGGGCTGCGGCCGCCGCCGCACCGAGGATCATCGCCCCGGCGAAGCCGCCGCAGGCTCCGGCCGTGCAGGGGCCCCGGACTCCTGGGTGCACCCCGCGAGGAGCACGAGCGTTCCCGTCGCCGGGTCGAATTCCCCCCGGCGCCGTCCGACCGCGCGGCGTGGTCCGGTACGGGAGCGTGCGCACACCTCACCGGGCACGGACGTGCTTGAGGAGCTGCGCGTGCGCGTACTCGCAGACCACGGCGTGGCGGTAGACCGCGTGCGGCACGTCGGTGTTCGAATCGGCCCGGATCGACAGGTCCCCGTTCTGCCATCGCAGGAAGGTCGGATCGCCCGTGATCTCGGCGAGGATCGCGAGGATCGAGTCGTCGAAGCGCATGGAGTGCACGGCCCGGCGGTACTCGTCGGGTGTCAGACACGCCGCGAACGGCAGGTTCATCAGGCACAGGGCCGTCTGTACGTCCAGGCGCATCAGCCGGAACCGGTGCGGCTCGGGGTCCAGAGGCGGCACGTCGAGGTCCGAATAGTCCAGGGGACCGACCCTGGTCATGTCGATCGCCGCGAGCACCTCGTAGACGTTGACGTCGTGCTCGATCACCGCCCGGTCGCCGAGTCCGGCGAGGGCCGCCGGCCGCAGGGCCACCGGTTCGATCCCGGTGGCGGTGTTGCGGACGATGAAGTTGAGCAGGTTCGTCTCGATCACGAAGTGGCGGATGAGGAGTTCGACCGCGAGCGGTGAGACGAAGCGGCGCAGGAACCACAGGCACAGCCGGTCCATGAGCCGGTGCGCGGTCCACCGGACGGGGGTGAGCCGCTTGAGGACCACGATGACGACGGCGAGGACCCGCGAGACCGGCCGCGCCACCGGGTAGAGCCAGGTGCGGGTCCACCCGCGCTGGTCGTCGGTGACCATGCGGGCGACCTCGGGTTCCAGCGGCATCGCGGGGTCGGCGATCATCGAGGCCCAGATCGGGGGGTCGGCCAGTGTCTTCTCAGACATGGTCGAGCTCTTCGAGTTGCAGCGCGTACAACCGGGCGACGACTTTGGCGGTCTTGACGATCGCGTCGGCCGCCTCGGCGTCGACACGGGGCGAGGACAGGATGGCCTGGAGTTTCGCGAAGTGGTCGTCGTCGGCCTCGCCGTGGTAGGCGAGGAACGAGACCTGGTCGTCCCGCAGCCCCAGCAGCTCCTTGAACCGCGCGGCCCAACCGGCGGCCTTGCCGGTGCCCAGGCCCTCGATGACGAACATCGCGCCGAGCAGGCCGATCGGGTCGGGTCCGCTCGCGGAGTGGAACATGTACGCCGACAGCGCCTCCGAGCCGATGTTCTTCTCGCCGGAGCGGATGTCCTCGATCGAGCCGCCGCAGGCGGCGTAGTCGCGTTCGATCATCATGAAGTCGCGGTGCTCCTCGGCGGCGTGGGCGATCGCGGCGCTGCGCAGGTCGAACAGGTCGACCGAGAAGTTCGACGCGGCCCGGGAGATCCACCGGGCCCCGTCGGCGACCTGCTGGCGCAGGTTGAACAGCAGCCGCCGGTAGTCCTCGATCGTGGCGGCGCCCTCGGCCAGGCGCCGCATCACCGGCACCTGGTCGAGCCGCCGCTCGAAGTCCTGCCAGACCGCGTCCAAGCGGGCGTGCACGTCCGCACCGGTCGGCACGGTGGCCGCGACGGACTCGGGCGCGGCCGCCGGAGCCGCGACCGGCCTCGACACGGCCGGCTCGGCGTCCACGCAGGTCAAGTGCGCGAACGCGAACGAGAACCGGCCCGATTCGGGGACGGCCAGGAGGACCGTCTGGCCGGGCTCGAACCGCCCGGTCCGCCAGCATTCCTCCAACGCGATGAAGATCGAGGCCGCGCCGGTGTTCCCGCGGGTCTCCAGGTTCGAGAACCACCGCTCCGTGTCGACGGCCGCGCCCGAGGCGGCCAGCCGGTCGAAGACGATGTCGCGGAACGCGTTCGTCGAGTAGTGGCACAGCACGTGGTCGAGCCGCTCGAGGTCGATCAGACCTTCCCGGGCGAGCCGGGCGAACTCCTGCAGCCCGGCATCGGCCAGCGCCGGCAGGGCGCTCGTGTCCTGGCGCAGCAGCATCATCCCCGCCTGCTCGGCGGCCGCGGCGCTGCCGAGGTCCTGCCAGGTCCGCCCGGCGGCGGGAACGGGATCCCCGGCCATGCCGGCCCGCATGCACACCGGGTGCTCGTGCGCGAGCGAGACGGTGCGCACCCAGTCCACGCGCAGCGACGGCCGGTCGGGCCGCGGCCGCGCCTCCACCAGGACCGCCCCGGCGCCGTCGGAGAGCATCCACCGCAGGAAGTGCGCGTCGCCGTCGCCCCCGCCGACGCCGCCGAAGTGGGAGCCGCGCAGCCACCGGCTCGACAGCTCGCTGCCGACCACGGCCGCGCGCCGACGGTCGCCCAGGCGCACCTTGGCGACGGCCGCGTCGAGCGCGGCGAGCCCGGAGGCGCAGACCCCGCCGGCCGAGAGCAACTGCATCGGGCCGCCGCCCAAGCGTCCGTGCACCATGGACGCGAACCCGGGCACCAGCAGGTCGCCCTGGGTCGTCGCGGTGGCGAGCATGTCGAGATCGGCCGCCCCGACGCCGCGGTCGCCCAGGGCGCCGCGCAGCGCGTTGGCGGCGAGCTCCTCGTTCAGCTCCGTGGTGCGGCCCTGCGCGTCGAGGGCATAGTGGCGCTTGGCGATCCCGTTGGCGGCCAGGACGCGGCGGCGCAGCCGGTCGCCGCGTTCGTCGACCCCGCCCAGGAGCGCCGCGATCTCGTCGTTGCCGACCGGAGGACCGGGAAGGTACGCCCCGGCGGCGGTGATGAAAGCGTTCATGCCTTCATTGGACCGCGCCTCGCGTTGTCGCGCATCGGCGCTTCTACTCAAAACCGCGGCCGAAAGTACTCAACGTCACCGGTTCAGTCGCCGTCGATGCCCTGTTCGATCGCGTATCGCACCAATTGGGACCGGTTGTGCAACTGCAGCTTGGACAGGATGTGCTGCACGTGGTTCTGCACCGTCCGCTGCGACAGGACCAGCCGCTCGGCGATCTCCCGGTAGGTCAGGCCCTTCGCGACCAGCCGCAGCACCTCGGTCTCCCGCGCCGACAGGTCCGGGCGCTCGGCCCCGCCCGCGTTCGCGAGGCGCCGGTACTCGCCGAGCACCAGTCCCGCCAGCCCGGGCGTGAACACCGCGTCGCCCGCCGCGACCCGCTCGACCGCCTCCGCGAGCTCGGCCGCCGACGCCGACTTCACCAGGTACCCCCGCGCCCCGGCCTTGATCGCCTCGAGCACATCGGACGATTCGCCGCTCGCCGAGAGGACCAGCACCGCCGTCGGGCAGTCCTCGCCCAGCCCCTGCAGCACCGCCACCCCGGACCGGTCCGGCAGCTGCAGGTCGAGGATCGCCACCTCCGGCCGCAGCTCGCGGATCGCCGTGAGCGCCGCCCGGCCTTCACCGACGGCGGCGAGCACCCGGTGGCCCGCCTCCTGGAGGTCGCGGGCGATCGCCTCCCGCCAGATCGGGTGGTCATCGACCACGATCAGGGTGGCCATCGGCGCCTCCTCGTTCAGTGCGCGGGCGCGGCACCCGCAACTCGACTTCCGTGCCCCACCCGGGGGACGAGACGACCGCGACGCTCCCGCCCAGCGCCCGGATCCGGCCCTCGATGGACTGCGCCACCCCCAGCCGGCCCTCCGCGGCGGCCTCCGCCAGCCGGCCCGGCGCGATCCCCGGACCGTCGTCGCGCACGCTCACCTGGACCGCGTCGCCGTCGTCCTCCACCAGCAGCCAGATCCTCGTCTCCTCCGGGCAGTGCTCCCGCACATTGTCGACCGCGCTCGCCACGGCCGCCGCCACCTCGCGGGCCGTCGCCGCGGGCAGCCGCACCGGCGTCGCCGGGGCCGACACGGTCACCGACGCGTCGGCGTGCCGCCCCACGAGGTCGCGCAGGTCGCGCCGGCCGTCGAGCGGATGCCGGTACGCCTCCGACCAGATGAGCGCCCGCAGCGCCTCCTCTTGGCGGCCCGCCAGCCGGCCGAGCTCTTCGGCCTCGCCGCCGATCTCGTGGCCGCGCCGCTGGACGAACGCCAGCACCTGCAGCACCGAGTCGTGGATGTCGCGGGCGAGGCGCTCGCGTTCGCGCGCGGCGGCGGTGCGCTCGGTCGCCTGCCGCGTCCGCTCCTCCGCCTCCACGCCCAACCGCACCAGATGCCCCACGGTGAAACCCGTGAGCACCAGCAGCGCCGCCTCGTTGACCGTGTTCTCGTTGATGCCGCCCCGGAACACCATCCCGAACACCGCGATCACGCCGCCGGCGACCGCGCCGCTGCGCCGCCCCCACGCCGCGCCCCAGGCGAGCACGACCCCGGCCAGCCACGGCCCCAGCGAGATCGGCACCGACCGATCGGCCACGTCCAGCGCCCATGCCGAAGCCGCCACCGCCACCGCCGTCACCGCGAGGTCCGCGTAGACGACCCGGTCCTCGTACCCCCGCCGGGTGTACCGGTAGCTGACCGCCCCGGTCCATCCGATCAGGACGGCCACCAGCAGCGCCGCCCAGACCGGCCGCACCAGCGCCTCGAACGCCAGCGCCCCCAGCAGTACCGGATAACCCAAGGCGGCGAACCGGAACACCGCGATCGCCCGCCGCAGCTGCGTCTGCATGCCCATCCGTGCATCCTCCCAGCCGCTCCGGACGCGATCCGCCCCCGCGTCCTCAAGCCTTCCGGACCGGATAGATCAGGTGCAGCACCCGGTCGCCCTCGATCACCCGCGGATTGTCCAGCATCATCGGCGCCCCCTCGAAGCCGCCGAAATACCGCTTCCCGGAGCCGAGCAGCACCGGCACCACGTTGCAGTGCAGCTCGTCCACGACACCGGCCCGGATCGCCTGATCGCCCGTGACGCCCGCCGCCACCGAGACGTCCCCGTCCCCGGCGAACTCGCGCGCCCGCTCCACCGCCGCGGCCACGCCCTCGGTGACGAACGTGAACGGCGCCGTGGCCGCGTGCTCCCACCCGCTCGGCGGCTCGTGGGTGACGACGAAGGCGTGCTCGCCGGCCGGCGGCACGCCCTCCCAGCCGTTCGCGAGGTCGAAGACGTGCCGGCCCACCACGGCCGCCCGGACGGCGCTCAGCTCCCGCTGGAGGTAGCCGGCGCTGGCGGGGCTCACGTGGGACGTCCATTTGGGATCGCCGGCGACGACCTCGATCTCGCCGTTGCCGTACCAGTCGAAGAGCGGGCCGACGCTGTCGTACTCGTCGGCGATGAAGCCGTCGAGGGAGACCGTGGCGTCGACGAATACCTTGCCCATGGTGCTGACCTCCTCATTGCGGGCGCCGCGTTCGCGGTCGCCGGAGGTAAGGATGACCCGGTGGGCGCCGGCGCCTCGCCCCGGGGCCCTCAGCCGTGCGTCGGTCCGGCCGCGGCCTCGGCGCGCGTCGGAGCGGCCGTGCCCGCGGCGCGGCGTCGGCGCGCCCAGCGGATCGGGAGGACGATCGCGGCCGCGACCACGGCGGCGAGCGGCAGGAACGGCAGGAGCACCCCGACGACGACCGAGAGGCCGACGAGCAGTCCCACCGCCGCGGAGAAGCCGACGCCGAGACCGTCCGAGAAGCTGTCCGGAGCCTTGGCGGCCCCGGTTCCGGATTCCTTCGCGGACGGCTGGTACACGTTGAACTCGACGGTCGACAGGGCCACCCGGTCCTCCAAGCCGTTCAACTGCGACTGGAGCGACGCCAGTTCGCCCTCGCGTTCGGCGAGTTCGGCCTCCAGCTCCAGGATGGCGTTCACCGACGTGGCCTCGGCGAGCAGGCCTCGGACGCGGTCGACGCTGGCGCTCTTGGTCGCGATGTGCGCGGCGAGGTCCACTGCGGCCTCGGTGACGTCCTCGGTGGAGACCGACCGGTACAGCTCCTCGTCGCCGAGCGCCGCGAGTCCTTCCATGGCCTCGCTGAAGTGCTCGGAGGGGATGCGCAGGATCAGGTGCGCCCGGTCGTATCCGCCTTCGTCGCCCGCCTTGCGGTCGCGTTCGTCGGCCGTCACGAATCCGCCGAAGGACTCGGCGAGGTCCCAGGCCGCCTCGGCGACCGCTTCGGGGTCGGCGTCCTGCACGCTCAGGGCGGCCTCGTAGATGACGGCCCGATCGGCGGTCTCGACCTGGGCGGGCGGTGTCCCGCCCTCAGCTTCGACGTCGGCGGCTTCGGGGGCGGCGTGCTCGTCCAGGTCGGCGGGCTCGGCGCCGCCGCTGGAGGCGTTGTCGCCGTTCGCGCTGCAGCCGAACAGGAGCAGTGAGGCCGCGGCGAGCGCGGCTGTGTATCTGAGGAGTCGCATGGGGAGCCTCGCAGGGGTGTCGGTGCGTCAGGTCGGCCGGGCGCCGCCCGGTGTCGCCAATGGTGTGCGCTCCGTATCACGAATCGACTGCGGGAGCCTATCGATCGAGCGGGAACGTCCACCGGCGTCACTATGACGCCCGCCGGCCCCGAAGCGTTCCCGCCGCCCGTGCGATCGGCGCGCCGAGGAGGATCGGCGGGAAGCGGTGCAGCGGCTCGAGACTGTTGCAATATACTTGCAATAGCGGGATGGCCGTATGACTCGTGATAGGGCACCGCCCCCCACCGTCGGCGGCGATCGGTGGCACACCCGAAGGAGACCCATTGGCGGACCAGGAGACACCGGCGACCGGACACGGGCCGGAGGCCGCCGGCGCGAACGGCCGGGCGCGCCCGATCGTCCGCTACGGCGACCCCGTGCTGCACCGGCCCTGCACACCGGTGGAGGCCTTCGACGCCGCGCTGGCGGAACTCGTCGAGGACATGTTCGCGAGCATGTACGCGGCCGACGGCGTCGGCTTGGCGGCCAATCAGATCGGTGTGGACGCGCGTGTCTTCGTGCTCGACTGCGAGGACGCCGACGGCGAGCGCACCGTGGCGGCGGTCGTGAACCCCGTGCTGATCCTGCCGCCCCCGCCGCGCGAGCTCATGGTCGGGGACGAGGGCTGCCTGTCGGTGCCCGGCGCGTTCGAGGACACCCCGCGGGCGGCCACGGCCGCGGTCGAGGGCTTCGACGTCCACGGCGATCCGATCACCGTCGCCGGCACCGGGACCCTCGCCCGCTGCCTCCAGCACGAGTACGACCATCTCGACGGCACGGTCTACGTGGACCGGCTGCCGAAGAAGGCCCGCAACCGGGCCCTCGCCGAGGCCGGCCTGCGCTGAGAGCCGAGTGCCGCCCCCCGCCGGCATCATCGACCGCGTGACCTACGAAGCGCTCAAACAGGACCTGCGCCGCGCCTACGACGCCGAGGCCGACGCCCGCGAGACCATGGACGACGCCCCCTGGAAGGCCGCGGAGCGCGCCCGCTTCGCCGGCCACCTGCGTGCCGCGGGGGCGTCGCGCCTGCTCGAGAGCGGCGCCGGGCACGGGATCAGCGGCCGGTACTTCGCGGACGAGGGTTTCGCGGTCGCCTGCGTCGACCTCTCACCCGAGCTGGTGGCGCGCTGCCGTGCGAAGGGTCTCGACGCCCAGGTCATGGACTTCGGGGCGTTGGCGTTCGCGGACGCCGCCTTCGACGCGGTGTTCGGCATGAACTGCCTGCTGCACGTGCCCAAGGCCGAACTCGGGCGGGTGCTCGCCGAGGTCCGCCGCGTCCTGGTCCCCGGCGGCCTCTGCTACTGGGGCCAGTACGGCGGCCTGGAGTTCGAAGGCGTCTGGGACGCCGACCGCTACGAGCCCAAGCGGTTCTTCTCGTTCTTCACCGCCGAGCGGATCCAGGCCGCCGCGGCCGAGCACTTCGCGGTCGTCGAGGCGAACATCGTCGCCCTGGACGGCCACATCGACGAATACCAGGGGCTCGTCCTGCGCCGGCCCTGAGCTCCGAGGGCCGGCCGAACCCCCGCGTCCGCTCTATCCTCAGCCTCAAACCGCCTCGCGGCCGAGCCGAGGCGCGGACCGGGGGGCGAGTCGTTGTCGACCGAGCAGCACCAGATCACCGAACTCATCGCCACAGGCAGCGACGGGCGCATGTACGCGACCGAGCCGGAGCGGCTGCGCCGCCTCGTCCGCTCCGAACTCGCCCGCGCCTCCCGCCTCTCCCCGCCCGAACTGCGGCAGGCCGGCGTCGGGCTCATCGCCCTCGGCGAGTACACACGGGCGCAGCGGGTCCTCGCCGAGGCCCTCGACCGCGCGGACACGCCCCACCGGCGGGTGGCCGCCCTCGTCAACCTCGGCGACGCCCACCGCTACCCCGGCGGGCTCGCCGAAGCCGAACCGCTCTACCGCGAGGCCATCGCGCTCGCCCGGGCCGAGTGCCCCGGCGCGCTCCACTTCGCCTTGCAGCACTACGGCAAGCACCTCATCGACGCCCGCAGGCCGCACCGCGCCGTCGAGGTCCTCACCGACGTCCTCGCGATGCGCCGACGGCTCGGGGACCCCGCCCTCGTCGCCTCGACCGAGGAGGCGCTCAGCGCCGCCCGAGCGGCGGTCGGCGAGCGTACGATCTGACGGGCTTGCCCACTGACCGTCTTTCTCCCGAAGGAGTGCCATGGCGACGAACGAACCAGCCGTCCGCACCGGAGACCCCGCAGCGCACGCCTCCGGCCTCGCCCGGCTCGCCGGGATGCTCCGCGCCGAAGCCGCCAACGGCCTGTTCTGGGGCACCGACCCCGACGAGGAGGCCCGGCTGCTGCGACTGCGGGAACTCGCGGCGGCGCTGCTCGCCGAGGTCGACCCCCGGCCCTTCGACGCGATCCTCCGGATCTTCGAGGCCGACTCGGGCCTGCGCACCCCCATGCCCGGCATCGAGTTCCGCGTCGACTGCGCCGACGGGACGCGGATCGTGCGCCGCCGACGCCTGCGCTCGCGCACACTCGGCCAGTGCCTGGACGCGACCGCCGCCGCCCTCGGCGGCGCCGTCCCCTCCGAGCCGGTCGGCATCGCCGACACCGACCTCGCGGGCCTGCCGTGCCCGCACACCTACCTGCTCGTCTACGAATTCGCCACGGCGCTCGACGCCGACGCGGTCGAGCAGGTGCTCGAACCGGGCGACCCCGACCTCGACGGCGACGTCCCGAGCCTGGCCCCGGCGTCGAGCGCGGTCGTCCCGGACAACGGCCCGCTGCCCGTCTCCCCGGCCGCCCATGCCCTCCTCGACGCCGTCGCCGCGCTCGCCAAGGAGTCGCTCGCGTCGGTCAGGAACGTCTACGAGGTCGAACGCCAGCACCGCATCGCCGGCCTCTGCGAGCGCGCCGTGCCGACCGAGCTCGACTATCCGCGCCTCGACTGCGGCGACCTCGCCGCCCCCGGCGTCGCCACGGGCGCTGACACGGCGATCTTCGACGACGAGGGCCGTCTGCTCGTCATCAAGCGGACCGACACCGGCCAGTGGGCGATGCCCGGCGGCGCGGCCGAAGTGGGCGAGTCCGTCGGCCTGGCCGCGGTCCGCGAGGCCTTCGAGGAGACCGGCCTGGACGTCGAGCTGACCGGCCTGGTCGTGGCGTTCGACAAGCGGGACACCGATCTCGGCGACTCCCGCATGCCGATGATCATGAGCTTCGCCGCCCGCGCGCTCGATCCCGACCAGCCGCTGCGCCTCGCGGAACTCGAGGCCTCCGACGCCCGCTGGATCACCAGGGCCGAAGCCGCCGAAGCGGATCTCTTCCGCGGCCACGAGCTGCGAGTCCCGATCGCCTTCGCCCGCAACGCCGTCGAGCGATAAGCAGAACGGCCCGGTCCGCGGTGGCGGACCGGGCCGGAAGGCGCCGTTCGCTATGCGCTCGTCACGGCCGCGCGGGTCCTGTCACGACGGCCCGGTGCGGGGGCACTGATCACCGGGGGACGCGACGGGCCCGGGGGCCGGGAGAACCCGGACCGCCGGTCACCAGATCCAGTCGTCGCACGACTCCGCGACGGCGGTCTCGGCCTCGGCCTCCTCGGTCGAGTCGGGCGCCGTCGAGTAGAACCACTTGAGGTCGTCGAGGCAGGCCCGCATGGACTCGGCTTCGGCGGCGGCGGCCTCCGCCGCCTCCAGGCCCTCCAACTGCGTCTCGGCGGCGGCGAGGTCCTCTTCGAGCTGCGAGATCTGCGAGTCGCGGTCGCTGAGGCGCGCTTCGGCGTCCTCGAGGTCCCCGCTGGTCTTCAGCCACATCGCCAGTCCCAGGACGGCGCCGGCCAGTCCGATCACCATCACCACGGCGAGCACCGGGACCAGCGGCGACCGGCGGGGACCGGACGGGGGCGGCTGGGGGAGCATCTGGGTCGCGTAGCCCGGCTGCGAGGGCTGGGTCGGGATCGGGGTGGGCTGCTGCGGCGGGTAACCCGCTCCGGCCGGCTGCTGGGGCGGCTGCGGCGAGTACGCGGGCGGGACGCTCTGGGGCCGCTGCGGTTCGGGCTGCTCGCCGAAGTTGTAGTGCGGGGGCGGGTTGTAGGTCATGATGGGCTCCTTCAAGGGGAGGTGGTCGTCGTCCAAGGTAAGGGGGCCGTGCGAATCGACGGGGCCCTTCCAGTCTGACGCCACCGACCGGGGACCGGTCCCACCCGTGATGCAACTGTTGCACAAGAGGCTGACAGCGGCGGGCGCGGTCGCCCACGCCCGCCGTCACCGGTGTGCGGTCACGCCGCCTTCAGGGTCCCGCCGTCGATCACGTGGTCGGCGCCGTGGATGTTCGCCGCCCGCTCCGAGAGCAGGAACGCCACCAGGTCGGCCACCTCCTCGGGCTCGCCGATGCGGCCCGAGGCGATCCCGAACTGGTCGGGGATCGACGCGAGCAGATCGGCGTGCGCCACGCCGAACGCCTCGGCCACCTTGCCGCCGAAACGCGCCTCGTCCCGCCACAGCGGCGAGCCGATGACGCCGGGGGAGACGGTGTTGACCCGCAGCCCCTGTGAGGCGAACTCTTCGCTGAGCCGCTTGCCGAACATCGTCAGCGCGGCCTTGGCCTCCGCGTATCCCACCGGCGCGCCGGCGGGCGTCCGGCCGTTGACCGAGGAGACGTTCACGATCGCGCCGCGCCGCTCGAGGAGGCTCGGCAGGGCCGCCCGCGTGGTCCGCATCGCGCTCAGGAAGTTGAGTTCGAGCATCGTCTGCCACTGCTCCTCGGCGATGTCGAGGAACCCGCCGAGGCGCAACCGGTCGACGTCGCCGCCGCCCACGTTGTTCACCAGCAGGTCGATCCCGCCGACCTCCCGGAGGGCCTCGTCCACGACCGCGACCGCGCCTTCGCGGGTCGAGAGGTCGGCGCTGACCGTGGCCGCGGCGACCTTCTCCAGCTCGGGGGTGATCGTGCGGGCGGCGCCGACGACCCGTACGCCCTCGGCGGCGAGGGTCTGGGCGACGGCCAGGCCGATGCCCCGGCTGGCGCCGGTGACGAGGGCGGTCTTGCCGTTGAGTCCGAGTTCCATGGGTGTGCCTTTCATCTGTTTTCTTGAACTTGAGGTCAAAAATTTGGTCGAGAAAAACGCCCTCCGACGAGGGCGCCGTGATGGGACAGGCCGGTCAGAAGCCCGCCAAGGCCGTGTCGATGATCTCGCGCAGCACCGGGCCCTCGTGGGTCCGGGCCATGACGCGCAGTCCGACGATGGTGTTCATCAGGAAGTGCGCCTGGGCCTCCGCGTCGACGCCGGGGTCGACGTCGCCCTCGCGCTGGCCCCGGCGGAGGCGCTCGGCGAGGAGCCGGATCGTCTCGTCGGTCATGCGCTTGACCGCACGGGTGGCCTCGGCGTCCTTCCCGCCCAGCTCGAGAGCGGTGTTGGCCGCCAGGCAGCCGCGCGGCGCCGGGGCCTCCAAGTCGACCTCGACCAGGAACACCAGGTAGGCGCGGATGCGCTCCTTGGCGGTGCCCGGTTCGTTCAGGTACGCCTCCGTCAGTTCGGAGCCGGCCTGCCCGTACAGGTCCAGGGCCTTGCCGAACAGCTCGCGCTTGGAGCCGAACGCGTGATACAGGCTGCCCTTGCCGACGCCGGTGGCTTCGGCGAGGTCGGCGGGGGAGGTCGCCCCGTAGCCCTTGGTCCAGAACGTCTCCATCGCCTGCGCGACGACCACGTCCGGTTCGAAGTTCTTCGGCCTGCCCATGAACGCAACGCTACCCCATTCTTGACTCGAAGGTCAAGAAAGGGGCGGAATTTTTCTCATCGAATACCGAATCCCTTGCCGCACAACGAATTCTGGCGACCGCTCGGACACCGCAGCGGCCGGTTGTCGCGGTTGCGGTCCCGGGCGATACTTGAACAGTGCTCAAACCCCTTGTGATCGCCTCCGACCTGGACGGCACCCTGCTCGGCCCTACCGGCACGGTGTCCGAACGGACCCGTGACGCCCTGGCCGCCGCCCGCGCCGAAGGCATCGCCGTCGTCGCCGTGACCGCCCGAACCCCGTACGGCGTCGACATGCTGCCCGACCTCCTCCCGCACCTGGACGGCGCCGTATGCGCGAACGGCGCGATCGTCTACGAGCCCGCCACGGGGCGCATCCGCATACTGCGATCGATCCGGATCTCGCTGGCGCGACGGGTCGCCGCGGTGATCGCCACGCGCCTGCCCGACGCGATGTTCGCCGTCGAGACCGGCACCGGCATCATCGGCGAAGCCGCCTACCGGCAGCTCGTCGGCTACTCGAACTGGGAGTTCGTCGACGACCTCGACGCGGTCTTCAAGCGCGCCAAGCGCGCCGTGAAGATCAAGGTCTACTGCGCCGGACGCACCGGCGAGGAGATGGCCGAGGCGGTCGAAGGCGCGAACCTCGGCGGACTCACCATGTGCCACTGGGGCGACTTCGGCATGCTCGACTTCAACGCCCGCGGCGCCGACAAGGCCTTCGGCCTGGGCACCTGGTGCCGGGAGCGCCGGGTCCGCCCCGCTTCGGTGATCGCCTTCGGCGACATGCCGAACGACGCCCCGATGCTCGCCTGGGCCGGGCGGTCCTACGCGATGGGCGACGCCCACCCCGAGGCGGTCGACGCCGCGACCGACCGCGCCGCCACCAATGCCGAGGACGGGGTCGCCCGGGTCATCGAGACGTTCCTCGCCGGAGACACCGCGGCCGCCGCCTGACCGCGCCGCCGCTCGGAATAACCCGTTGCGCCCCTCCGCCCCGTCTGCTGGACTGGGCGCTGCGGCGCGCGAACCGGGCGCCGCACCGGATCGGCGAAGGAGCCAGCATGCGCCAACAGTTCATGTCCATCGAGAAAGGCATCCACGAACTGAAGGACATGACTGCCGTTGCGCACGCTCAATCTCGGGATCCTCGCCCATGTCGACGCCGGTAAGACCAGCCTGACCGAGCGGCTGCTCCAAGCCGCCGGCGTGATCGAGGAGGTCGGCAGCGTCGACGCGGGCAGCACCCGCACCGACACGCTCGACCTCGAACGCCGCCGCGGCATCACCATCAAGTCCGCGGTCGTCTCGTTCACGCTCGGCGACACCACGGTCAACCTCATCGACACGCCCGGCCACCCGGACTTCATCGCCGAGGTCGAACGCGTCCTGAACCTGCTCGACGGCGCGGTGCTCGTCGTCTCGGCCGTCGAAGGCGTCCAGGCTCAGACGCGCGTCCTGTTCCGGGCGCTGCGCCGCCTCGGCGTGCCCACGCTCGTGTTCGTCAACAAGATCGACCGCGCCGGGGCCCGATACCGCTCCCTCCTCGACGACCTGACCGCGAAGCTCGACTCGGCCGTGGTCGCGATGGACACCGTGGACGGCCTCGGCACGCCCGAGGCGGCGAGCCGGCCCCGCCCCGAGGACGCCGCCCTCGCGGAGGACGTCCTCGAAGCGCTCCTCGACGACACCCTGTTGAACGACTACCTCGCCGCCCAAGACCGTGCCGCACGCACCCGCGACACCCCGGCCCGAGACGGCGCCGCCGGGCGCGGCCTCACTTCCGACGGTCCCCTCGGAAGCGCTGTGGCCGGTGGCGTGTCGCATGGCCCGCACGACGCGGTGCGCAAGGCCTTCGAGGAACGCACCAGGCGCGCCCGCGCCCACCCGGTCCACTTCGGCTCGGCCATCACGGGCGCGGGCATCGCCGGCCTCGTCGACGGGATCCGGCGCTACCTGCCCGGTTCGACCGGCGACGAGGCGGGCCCGCTGTCGGGCACCGTCTTCAAGGTCGACCGCGGTCCGGCGGGGGAGCGGATCGCCTACGCCAGGCTGTTCTCAGGCGCCGTCGGCCTGCGCGACCGGGTGACCGTCGGCGACGGCCGCGAGGCCAAGGTGACGGCGATCAGCGTCTTCGAGGACGGCACCGACCGCCCCAGCCACCGCGTCGAAGCGGGCCGGATCGCCAAGTTCCGGGGCCTGGGGGAGGTGCGCATCGGCGACGCGATCGGACGGCCCCCGAAACTCCGCACCGAGCACTTCGCGCCGCCCGCGCTCGCCACAGTGGTCGTCCCCGCCCGAGAGTCGGACCGGCCCGCACTGCACACCGCGCTCTCCCAGCTGGCCGAGCAGGATCCGCTCATCGGGCTGCGGCACGACGAGACGCGGCGCGAGCTCTCGGTCTCGTTGTACGGCGAAGTCCAGAAGGAGGTCATCGGTGCGACGCTGGCCGAGGAATACGGCCTCGATGTCGCCTTCCGCGAGTCCACCGTCGTCTGCGTCGAGCGACCGGTCGGCGCCGGGGCCGCCGTCGAGTACATCGCCAAGCCCCCGAACCCGTTCCTCGCCACCGTCGGCCTGCGGATCGAGCCCTCGGCCGCGCCCGGCGTCGACTTCCGGCTCGGCGTGGAACTGGGCTCGATGCCGTTCGCGTTCTTCAAGGCCGTCGAGGAGACCGTCCACGAGACGCTCCGCGAAGGCCTGCACGGCTGGCAGGTCGAACACGCCACGGTGGTCATGACCCACTCGGGCTACTGGGCCCGCCAGTCCAGTGCCCACGGCGGCTTCGACAAGTCCATGTCGAGCACGGCCGGGGACTTCCGCGGCCTCGTGCCGCTCGTGCTCATGGCCGCGCTGCGCGAAGCGGGGACCGTCGTGTGCGAACCGCTGCACCGCTTCCGCATCGAGCTGCCCGCCGACGACCTGAGCGGGGTCCTCGCCGCGCTCGCGAAGGTCCGCGCCGTCCCCGGCCCGCCGGAGGTGCGCGGCGGTCACTGCCTGCTCGAAGGCACGATCCCGGCCGGGGCCGTCCACGGCCTCGGCCGCCGACTCCCGGGCCTCACGGCCGGCGAAGGCGTCTTGGAGAGCGCCTTCGAACGCCATGAGCCGGTGAGCGGCCCCGTCCCGACCCGGCCTCGGACCGACGCGAACCCGCTCGACCGGGACGCGTACCTGCTGTCGGTGCTCCGCCGCGTCAGCACCTGACCGGGCCGCCCGAACCGTCCACTCCCCAAATCCGAAATGGAATCCAATGTGCCCCAGTATATTGCATATTTACGAATATAGTCCTCCTAGGTATGATTAAGATCCCTTTGACCGCCCCTTCGTTCCGCGGGCACCCCGGCGGGACGAGAAGAGAACGGACACATGCACATGAAGCGAAAGCTCGCCACCGCGGGCGTCGCGATGGTGGTCCTGACGGCCACCGGCGTCGCCGCCTTCAACGCCCAAGCCGATCCCGCCGACCCGGCCGACGGCCGGCTCGCCACCTGGTCGGTCGACGGCCTCACCGCCGACGAAGCGGCCGAACTCGAACGGCTCGGCTTCGTCCTCGCCCACGACCACGGGGGCGAATCCCACGTCATCGGCGACACGGCCGCCGTCGAAGCCGCGCGCGAACTCGGCTACGACCCCACGTTCCTCGACACCGTCTACAAGGACGTCCCCGTCACCGCCGAACAGGACGGCACCTACTACGGCGGCTACCGCACCGTCGACGCCTACGAGGCCGACCTCCGGGCGCTCGCCGCCGCCCACCCCGACCTCACGAGCCTCCACGACATCGGCGACTCCTGGCGCAAGACCCAGGGCCAGGGCGGCCACGACGTCTTCGCCGTCTGCATCACCAAACTCGCCGAGGGCGACTGCGAGACCGACCCCGACTCGACCAAACCGCGGTTCTCGCTCATCGCCCAGATCCACGCCCGCGAGATCGCCACCGGCGAGGTCGCCTGGCGCTGGATCGAGAAGCTCGTCGACGGCTACGGCACCGACCCCGAGGTCACCGAGCTCATGGACACCACCGAACTGTGGGTGGTCCCGATCGCGAACCCCGACGGCGTCGACATCGTCGCCTCGGGCGGCGACGCCCCGATCCTCCAGCGCAAGAACGCGAACGACACCAACGGCAACTGCAGCCGCGGGTTCGGCGTCGACCTCAACCGCAACTCCACCTTCGAATGGGGCGCCGACTCGACCAACCCGTGCGGGCAGACCTACCAGGGCCCGTCGGCCGGCTCCGAACCCGAGACGCAGGCCGTCGAGAACTGGCTGCGCGCCCTCCACCCCGACCAGCGCGGCGAGCGCGCCACCGATCCCGCCCCCGCCGACGCCCGCGACGTGTTCATCACCCTGCACTCCTACGGCGAGTACATCATCATCCCGTGGGGTTACGCGGATGAGGCGTCTCCGAACGACGCGCAGCTGCGCGCGCTCGGCAAGGCCATGGCCGACCACAACGGCTACTTCGTCGGCACCAACGACGACACCGTCGGCTACAGCACCAGCGGCACCACCGACGACATGTCGTACGGCGAGCTCGGCATCGCGAGCTTCACCTACGAGATCGGCCCCGACTCCGGCCGCTGCGGCGGCTTCTTCCCGGCGTTCTCCTGCGTGGACGATGCCCTGTGGCCTGAGAACGAAGGCGCGCTCATGACCGCGGCCCAGGCCGCGGCCGCACCCTATGGCGGCTAGCCTCGAAGGTCCCGGCGGCACTCGGATGCCACCGGGACCGACGGAGCACCGAACCCCTGCGACCCTCAGCGGACCGCTCGTTTCAGGGTCGCCCCGCACCGGCCCGGACACGGATACCCGACCGGTGCCCACACCCGGGCTCATCGCCACCGACCTCGACGGCGCCAGCGACCAAGGGCGCCGCGCCGGCCGCCTGGCGCGCGGAGCGGAGCATCGCCGCCGAGGTGATCGCGTTCGGCGACATGCCGAACGACGTGTCGATGCTCGCCTGGGCCGGGCGCTCCTTCGCCATGGCCGGTGCGCGCCCGGACGCCGTGGCGGCGGCGGACCGTGCGGCCGCCTCGGTCGAAGACGGCGTAGCGCAGGAGACCGAAGCGATCCTCGAACGGAGCGCCGAGTGACCGTCAGGATCGACCGCGGCGGGGACCGCCCCGGTCAGCGGTCCCCGAGGACCTCCAGGAGCCGCTGGTAGGTGGCGTCGATGTCGCCCGGAACGCACTCGATCGACACCGCGTCCGGTCGCTGCGGCACGAGCGCCGCGAAACGGTCGACGTAAGCGAGCAGGCCGGCATTGCCTTCGGCGAGCGTCTCGTGCGCGTCGACGTGGGTCGGATCGGCGGCGAGCTCGGTGCGTTCGGCGAAGCGCCGCACGATGTTCGCGCCCTCGTCGAGGAGGAACACCTCATGGAACTCGGCGTCGGCCTCGGCCGCGATCGCCGCGAGCCGCTCGATGAACTCGATCCGCACCGCCAACTGCGGTACCACCACGTCATGGCCGGATTCGAGATGCGCCCCGGCCGCCGCGAACGCGAGGGACCGGGCCAGGACTCCGGCCCGGTTCGGGTCCTCCCGCCAGCGCCCGAGCATCCGCCGAATCTGGTCGATGTCGAGCCTGAACGCGAACGGATGGTCCTCGGCGTAACGCCGAGCCAAAGTGGACTTTCCGACTGCGGGAGCGCCGTTGAGCAGGATGAGTCGGGTCATCGACACGATGGTAGTGAATGGTGATGAACTCGGCCATTCACCCGCTGGATCATCGCCGCGGAAGCCGGGCGTCCGCAACCTCCCGGTCGTGCTCACCTGCAGCGATAGAAGACCATCGTCTTCGGGAAGTCGAACGTCTCGTGCTCGGCGAAATGCCGGGTCAGCTCTCGTTCGGCCGCGGCGAGAATGACCGCGTACGACGCGTCGTCGCATTCCGTGAACGTCTGTACGGAGGCCAGGAACCGCATGATCGGTCCGGGCTCGGGGACTTTGACCACCCCGGCGGCCGTGAACGTCTCGACCGAGTCGAACTCGGCCTCGAGCAGCGCGGGTGCGCTGGCGGAGTCGAAATCGCGGGTCGCCCCGTTCCATGAGAACCCGTCCGGTCCGAGCACCGGGCGCGCGACCCGTTCCCAGAGCTCGGCCATCTCGGTCATGTCGCCGCGGATGTTGGTCGAAACGAGCAAGGTGCCGCCGGGCTTGAGCACGCGACGGAACTCGGCGACGGCCTTCGCGATGTCGGGAACGTGGTAGAGCATGTGCATGGCCAGCACCGCGTCGGCGCAGGCGTCGGGGTAGGGGATCGCTTGCGCGTCGGCGACCATCACGGGGGCTTCGACTGCGGTGAGCATCCCGGGGGCCTTGTCGATCGCCACCACGGTCGCCTCCGGGTGGTCGGCGCGGAGGCGGTCGGTGAAGCGGCCGAAGCCGGCGCCGATGTCCAGGACGAGGCCGAGGTCGCCGAGGCCGACCACGGCGTCGCCGTCCAGCGCGACGTCCTGGCCCGCGCGGACCTGACCGGTGAGGTCGTACGCGGCCTGTGCCGGGGCGGCGGCGAACGGGACAGTGAGGAACGCGAGCGCGGCGGGGAGTAGCAGGCGCGCCCGATCGAGGCTGCGGGACGGCCCCGACATCCGTGAATCCTTCACGATTCAACCAGCTGCCCGGGGGATTTCAACGGGTGTCGGTCGGCCGCGTCGCGAACGCCGCCGCCCCGGCCACCGGAGACGCGGCCGCCGGCCGCCGCGATCGCGGCGACCCGCGTCCGGTGACGCGCAGAGCGGCCCGCGTCGCGGCGAGCCGGGTTAGGGTGGGCCGTATGCATGTCGTCATCGCCGGAGGGCACGGCCAGATCGCGCTGCGCCTCACCGAGAACCTGGCGGCCGAGGGGCATTCGGTCACCGGGCTCATCCGCAACCCCGACCACGCCGAGGATCTCACCGCCATCGGAGGGCGGCCCATCGTCCTCGACCTCGAACAGGCCGACGCCGAGCACCTCGGCGGGCTCCTCGCCTCCGATATGCACGGCGAGGTCGACGCGGTGGTCTTCGCCGCAGGGGCCGGTCCCGGCAGCGGCGCGGCCCGGAAGGACACCGTGGACCGCGCGGCCTCGGCGCTCCTCGCCGACGCCGCCGAACGCGCGGGCGTCCGCCGCTTCCTCCAGATCTCCAGCATGGGCGTCGACAAGGAACCCGATCCCGACCGGGACGAGGTCTGGGCCGCCTACATCGCCGCGAAGGCCGCGGCCGAGGAGGACCTGCGCGGCAGAGACCTCGATTGGGTGATCGTGCGTCCGGGTGCGCTCGTCAACGACCCGCCGACCGGGTCGGTGCACTTGGCGGAACCGCCGGTGGACCGCGGCGAGGTCACGCGCTCCGATGTGGCCGCCGTCCTGGCCGAGCTGCTGCGCAACCCGGGCGTCTCGCGCCGCGTGCTCGAACTGCGCGGCGGCGACACGCCGGTGAAGGACGCCGTGGCCGCGCTCGCCTCAGGGGGCTGAGCCGGCCCCGCCGCCGCCCGCCTCCCCGCTGAGTCGATCTGAACGCTTGCCGCCCATGCGTATGCGGATTGCAACCGCATCGGGCGTTGCTCGATACTGTACGGATGCGATTCGGTGTGGTTCCCTCCTCCGTCCGCCGCGACGTCACCGCCTGGCACGGCACCGCCGGTCAGGCCTGGCTCGACGGCCTTCCCCAGACGGTCTGGCGTCTGACGCGGCTGTGGTCGCTGCGGATCGACGGCCCGCCCTACGGCGGCGGCAGCCACTCCTATGTGGTCCCGGTCCGCCGCGAGGACGGCTCCCCGGCGGTCCTCAAGGTGATCTACCGCGACGAGGAGAACCGCGCCGAACCCACGGCGCTGCACCGGTACGCGGGCGACGGGGCGGTGCAACTGTACGAATACGACCCGCAGACCGGCGCGATGCTCCTCGAGCGGGCCGTGCCCGGCAACCGGCTCAGGTCGACCCGGTTCTTCGGGCACAAGACGCCCCAGGCCGCTTGGCGGCGCATCGGGATCGCCTGCGGGCTCTACCGGCGGCTCTGGCGGTCCGCCGACGTCCCCGACGGGTATCCGGAGCTGCCGGCGGCCACCGAGATGCTCGACCACTGGCGCCGCGACTACGCCGACCCGTACGGGGAGGCGCGCCGCGGCCCGGGCGCGAACCGCCTCGACCTGGCCCTCGACCTCTGCGAGCGACTCGCCGACCCGCCTGAGCTCGGCATCGGCAACCGCGACACCCACCTGGACAACATCGTCTCCGCCGAACGCGAATCATGGCTGGTCATCGACCCCAAGCCCTACCTCGCCGAAAGGGCCTTCGACGGCGGCTACTTCCTGTTCAAGCAGCAGCATCACGGCCCGCACGGCGGCGCCGACCTCCTCCACGCCGTCGCCGAAGGCCTCGGCGCCGATGCGGAACGGGTCAGGGCCTGGGCGCTCCTGCGCGCGATCGAGCACCTGACCGATACCGAGGACGAGCGGGACCGCCAAGCGGCCGAAGCGACCGTGTCCGCGCTCGAACTGGCCTGACCCGCGCCGGTCGCGGCGGCCCCGGGCCGCGGCGACCGGCGCGTCCAGATCGCTCGCGGGGCTGCCGTACCGGCCTCGATCCCTCGCGCGCATCGGCGGTTCCCCGCCTTCGAGCCTCCATTCGGGACGAGTGCCCGCGCGGCTCGATCGGGTGAAAGCGCGCCCGTCGGATTTCCGACTCCGAGACGAGTCGTCCAGCGGTCGAACAGTCCCTTCTGGAGCTATTCGCGGTCGCCGCGCCGAGCGGCCAGCAGACCGCGCAGCCCGATCACGCCGATGGCGACGCCCAGGCCGAAGGACGTCGCCGCCAGTGCCGCGTGGACCCAGAAATAGGTCGTCGGATCGCCCGCGGCGTCGAATGCCAGGCCGCTGACGTCCGCAAACAGGTTCTTGACGAAGGTGGTCCAGATGACCGCCGACCACACGCCGAAGGCGAGCAGGAACACCGAGACCGGGCGGCTGAGCTTCATGACGCCAGTATCCGGCCGCCCGAGGCGTCCGGAGGTTCCGGGCGCGTCGCGGCGGGCGCCGGTCACGTCCCGGTCGTTCCCGTGTGGCCTCCCGCTTCCGCTCCGCCGGGTGCGCCTACTATCCTGGTGATCCCAGACTCGGTGTCACACTGTGCGGCACTTGTGTGCATACCGTGGTCTGCGATGATGGAGACCGGAATGTCATCGATTCAGGAAATGAAATGGCTGGCCCGGATATGAGCGGAACCGATGAACGACCACTGCCGGGCGGGTACCCCGATCCCGCCGTCGTCGGCTGGGCCCGTGCCGAGGACCTGGAGTTCGCCGGCTTCCACATCAGAATGACCATCACCCCCGGCGAGCGCATCGTGCAGGTGTGGGAACTGAACGACGGCCACCCGGTCCGCTGGCTCGGCAACGTCTTCCGCGTCGACTCCGAACGGCCCGTCCTCTACATCAACTACCGCTACGAGCCCCATGTCGACCGGGCCCAGCGCGACGCCCTCGCCCGCATCGGCGCGAAGTTCTGGAAGGGCTGAACCGCCCCCTCCTCACGGCGACACCTTCCCCGTTCACGGGAGCGCTCCCCCGGCCGGCGTGCCGCCGTCAGCCGAAGGCGTGCGCGATCAACCGGTCCACCACGTCCGCGAGCGGCGCGTCGGTGTCGATCTCCAGGGTCGCTCCCGCACGCAGCAACGGCTCGACCGCCGCCTGGTCTCGCAGCGCCTGTTCCAGTTCGCCCGACGCCTTCCCGTAGTCGTTCCCCTCCCGGCCGAGGAGCCTGCGGCGCACCACTTCCGGTGCGGCACTGAGCAGGACGACCCGGTCGAAGTCGGCGTAGAAGCGGCCTTGGTTCGGCACGCATCCGCTGACGAACAGCGCTCGGCCCTCGGCCGTGTCCAGCAGCCGGCGCATGCGCGCCTCATGCCAGACCCACCCGGGCTCGGCGGTCGGCCTCGGCGGTTCCGCATCGGGCGCGGGGGAGCAGTAGCCGCCGTAGTCGGTGTCCACCACCCGATGGCCGCGTGCGCCGAGCGCCGCGATCACGGTCGACTTCCCGACGCCTGACACGCCGGTGATGAGCACCCGTCTCATCCCGGGAACCTATCAGGCGGCCCGGCACGACGGACCGGTCGCCGGATCAGTGGTCGCCGATGCGTTCCAGCGCTTCGACCAGCGGCTTGAAATCGGGATTCCGACGGGCTCGTTCGAGGGCCTCGGCCAGCGCCCGGTCATGGGTCGGCCGGGCCGCTTCGAGGAGCGCGTGACCGGCCTCGGTGACGTCGGTGTAGATGCCGCGCCGGTCGTCGGCGCAGATCTTCCGCTTCAGCAGGCCGCGGTCCTCCATGCGGGTGACGAGCCGGGTCGTGGCGCTCTGGCTGAGGACGATCGCCTCGGCGACCTGGCGCATCTGCAGATGCTCGCCCTTGCCCTCGATCTGGCGGCTGAGCACCGTGAGCAGCGAGAACTCGCGCACGGTCAGACCGTGCTCGGCCTCCAGCCGGCGTTCGATGTGGTCGGCGATGCCCTCGTGCAGGGCGGACAGGGCGCACCAGTTCTGGGCCAGCGCGGTGCTCGGTGCCGGTGCTGCAGTCACGGTGCTCCTCCGTCTCGGTCCATCCGCGGACAACTGTATCGTACAGCGATATACGTAACAAGCCTATAATCGTCTCTTGCATTAACCGGCGTCTGCAAGTATTGTGGGCGTCGCCGCCTCCGAGGGGCGACGCCCTTCAGGGCCCGCAGAGAGGAAACCCATGAGCGACAAGCTCCACGTCAGCATGCTCGGCACCGGCATCATGGGGGCCGCCATGGCCCGCAACCTCGCCCGCGCCGGCCATGACGTCACCGTCTGGAACCGCAGTCGCGACAAGGCCGAACCCCTCACCGCCGACGGAGTCCGCATCGCCGACACCCCCGCCGACGCCGTCCGAGGCGCCGACGCGGTGGTCACCATGGTGCACGACGGTCCTGCCGCCCTCGACGTCATGCGGCAGGCCGCGCCCGCCCTCCGGCCCGGACTCCGCTGGATCCAGTCCACCACCGCCGGCCTCGACGGCACCGCCGACCTGGCCGCCTTCGCGGCCGAGCACGACCTCGTGTTCTTCGACGCGCCCGTCCTCGGCACCCGCGAACCCGCCGAAGCCGGCAAACTCACCGTCCTCGCCTCCGGACCGAACGACGACACGGCCGCGAACGCCGTGTTCGCCGCAGTCGGCGCGAAGACGGTGTGGACCGGCGCCGACGGCGCCGACGGCTCCGCCTCGCGCCTGAAACTCGTCGCCAACAGCTGGGTGTTCGTCCTCACTCACGGCATCGGCGAAGTCCTCGCGCTGGCCCGCGGCCTGGACGTCGAACCGCGGCGGTTCTTCGAGCTGATCGAGGGAGGTCCGCTCGACGCCGGGTACGCCCAAGCCAAGGGCGGACTGATCCTGAACGGCGAGACGTCGCGGACCAGCTTCGCGGTCGACACCGCCGAGAAGGACAGCCGCCTCATCGCGGAGGCCGGCCGCAGGCACGGCGTCCGGCTCGACCTGGCCGAGGCCGGGGCCGAGCGCTTCCGCCGCGCCGCCGAGCAGGGACACGGCGGGGAGGACATGGCCGCGTCCTACTTCGCGAGCTTCGACGAGTAATCACCAGAGAGGACGAGAACCATGGCAGAGATCTTGTTCGTCATGACCGGCGCCCACGAGTGGACGCTGAAGGACGGCACCAAGCACCCGACCGGATTCTGGGCCGAGGAGGCCGTCGTCCCGCTGGAGGCCTTCAAGGCCGCGGGCCACCTGGTCACCGTCGCCACACCCGGCGGGATCGTGCCGCCGGTCGACCGCGGCAGCCTCAGCGCCGACGCCGCCGGCGGCGAGGAACGGGCCGAACACCTCCGCACCGTGATCGAGACCGCGCCCGAGTTCGCCGACCCGATCGATCTGGCGGCAGCGGACGTGGACGACTACGACGCCGTGTACGTCCCCGGCGGCCACGGGCCCATGGAGGACCTCGCCGTCGACGCCGGCTCCGGACGCCTCCTGGCCGAGGCCGTCCGCAGCGGCAAGCCCGTCGGCGTGGTCTGCCACGGCCCGGCCGCGCTGCTCACGGCCGTCGACGACACCGGCGGCAACGCGTTCGCCGGTTACCGCGTCACCGCGTTCACCAACCAGGAGGAACAGCAGGGCGGCCTGGCCGCCAAGGCCCCGTGGCTGCTCCAGGACCGGCTCACCGAGGCCGGCGTCGACGTGGTCGCGGGCGAACCGTTCGCCTCGCATGTCGAGGTGGACCGCAATGTCGTGACCGGCCAGAACCCGCAGTCCTCTGCCGCGGCCGCCGCGGCCCTGCTTACACTCATCGGCTGACGACTCAGGGGCCGCCGACCGGCGGCCCCTCCCGTCGCCGCACCACCCGCACCCATCGCAACCGCTCGTGTCGCAGCACCACCGCTCCGACCGCCCGACCGGCGCGGCAACGCGACGAACCCAAGGAAGTGACCGTGACCAGCAACCTGTTCACCCCGCTGACGATCCGCGGGACCACCATCCCCAACCGGATCTGGATGGCCCCCATGTGCCAGTACAGCGCCGACGCCTCCGGGCCCGCCACCGGCGCCCCGAACGACTGGCACCTGCAGCATTACGCGTCCCGCGCGATCGGCGGACCCGGTCTCATCCTGGTGGAGGCCAGCGGTGTCGTGCCCGAAGGCCGCATCAGCCCCGGCGACCTCGGCATCTGGAACGACGTCCAGGTCGAGGGCCACCGCCGCCTCACCGCCTTCATGCGCGCCCACGGCGTCGTCCCCGGCATCCAGCTCGCCCACGCGGGCCGCAAGGCCAGCACGGACCTGGAGTTCAACGGCGGCGGCGCGCTCCCCGCGGACCGGGGCGGCTGGACGGCCGTAGGCCCCAGCGCGATCGCCTTCAGCGAAGCGATGCCGGTGCCGCACGAGCTGAGCATCGAGGAGGTGGGCGGCGTCGTCACCGCTTTCGCGGACGCGGCCCGACGTTCGCTCGAAGCCGGCTACGAGGTCGTCGAGATCCACGCCGCCCACGGCTACCTCCTCCACGAGTTCCTCTCGCCGGTGTCGAACCACCGCGAGGACGCCTACGGCGGCTCGTTCGAGGGCCGCACCCGGATCGTGCTCGAGATCGCCGACGCCGTGCGCGCCGTCGTGGGGGAGCGGACGCCGGTCTTCTGCCGGGTCTCGGCCACCGACTGGATCGAGCCCGAGGGCTGGACCGCGGACGACACCGTCCGCCTCACCGCCCTGCTGCGCGAGCACGGCGTCGACCTGCTCGACGTCTCCTCCGGCGGCAACCTCCCGCGCGCGTCCATCCCGACCGGGCCGGGCTACCAGGTGCCGTTCGCGGCGCGGGCGCGCCGCGAGGCCGGGCTGCCGACCGCCGCGGCCGGGCTCATCACCGAAGTCCGCCAGGCCGAGAAGATCATCGCCGACGGCGAGGCCGACGCGGTCATGATCGGACGCGAGCTGCTGCGCAACCCGTACTGGCCCCGCCAGGCCGCCCGCGAACTCGGCCACTCGCACCCGCTGCCGCCGCAGTACGGACGCTCGGACCTTCGTCCGAACTGAGCGATCGGCATCGCCTCGGACCGCAGCACCACAGAAAGCGCGCCGAAACCCACGCGGTTCCGGCGCGCTCTCGCGTTCGGGGCCGAAACGACGCCGTACCCCACTGGTACCGTCGCCCGCTGCTCATGCACGGCTCGCAGCGTCGCCGGAACCGGGTCCCTCTCATGCCCGAGGCACGGCGACCCCCCGAGACCGGCGCGGACCGGTCGACCGGACGGCGGCCGCGCCGAACTCCTCGACCGATCCGATCCGGACGATCCTGCCGGCCTCCATGACCGCCACCCGGTGCGCGAAGCCGCGCACCGCCTCCAAGTCGTGGCAGATGAACAGGTACCCCAGGCCGAGCCGCTCCTGCAGGCCGATGAGCAGCTCGAAGACCTCCTGACGCAGAGGGGCGTCGAGCGCCGACGTCGGCTCGTCCAAGACGAGCAGGCGCGGTTCGCTCGCCAGCGCCCTGGCGATGTTCACGCGCTGGCACTGCCCGCCCGAGAGCTCGTGCGGTCGCCGTTCGGCCAGCGCCGGGTCGAGACCGGTCAGCGCGAACAGCTCCCGCACTCGGGCGGGCCCGGCGACCGGGTCCCAGCGCCGCTGGACCCGGAGCGGCTCGGCGACGGCCTCGCCCGCGGTCAGCCGCGGGCTGAGCGACCCGTACGGGTCCTGCAGGACCGGCTGGATCCTCGGGCGCAGTGCCCGCAGCTCGCGCTCGGCCAGACCGGTCAGGTCCCGCCCTTCGAAGCGAACGGTCCCGCCGCCGGGTTCCACGAGCCGCAGGACCGCGGCGGCCGTCGAGGACTTCCCGGATCCCGACGGGCCGATGAGCGCCAAGGTCTCCCCGGCCGCGATCTGAAACGACACGCCGTCCACTGCTCGGAGCGTGCCGGACGACCCGGAGGAGTCCGATGCCGACGCCGCGGAGGGCCCGCGCGACCGGCCGCGGCCCTCCCGCACGAGCACCCTGGCCCGGCGGCGCATCCGCTCCGCCAACCGGTGCCGGCCGCCGTGTGACATGCGGTATTCCACTGTCAGGCCGTCGACCTCCAGCAATGCGGTCGTGTCCGGCACGGGCGAGCGCGGTGGAAGGGCCCGCCGCGTCGGCGCCGCGTCGGCGACGAGGCGGCCGTCGGCCATGGCGAGGACGCGGTCGGCGTACTCCTCGACCACGCCGAGATCGTGGGTGATGACGAGCAGCCCGGCGCCGTTCGCCGCGCAGCGCTCGCTCAGGAGGTCGAGGACCTGCCGCCCGGTGCGCGCGTCCAGGGCCGTCGTCGGTTCGTCGGCCACGATCAGCTCGGGCGCGTTGGCGGTGGCGAGGGCGATCACCGCTCGCTGCCGCATCCCGCCGGAGAACTGGTGCGGGAAGTCGCGGGCGCGAACGGCCGGATCAGGGATGCCCACGGCCTCCAGCGCGTCGGCCGCCGCCCGCAGGGCGGCGGCCCGGCCGAGGCCGCGCACCGAGGCGATGGCGGCCGCGATCTGGTCGCCGACCCGGTGAACGGGGCTCAGCGCCGTGAGCGCGTCCTGCGGCACGTACCCGAGGGTGCCGCCGCGCAGGCGGCGGAGGACCCCGCGAGCGGCCCCGAGCACGTCGGTGCCCGCGACCGAAGCGCGGCCCGAGGTGCGCGCCGAGCGCGGCAGCAGTCCGAGGACCGCCTTGGCGGTCAAGGACTTCCCGGCGCCGGAGGCGCCGACGAGCGCCACGGTCTCCCCGGCGTCGAGCGCGAACGACACGCCGCGGACGGCGTCCGTCCCCGGCAGCGACACGTGGAGGTCGGACACGTCGAGCATCGGTCCGCTCATGCGCACGGCTCCTCGAAGGCCGCGGCCGGCATGCCGCGGCTCCGGAATGCGGACGCCGCGAGGACGCGGCAGCGGTGGTTCCGCTCGCTCATGGGCGCGGTTCCTTTCCTCGTGCGGATGTCGCGGGCGTGCCGCAGACCGCCACCGCCCGGAGGCCGCGATGACGGTTCCCGGCCGGACCGGTGCGCGGCCGCTGCACGGCTGCCGCGAGCGTGCCGCGGCGGTGGCGCCGCTTTGAGCCGGTCATGCGTTCACCGCCGTTCGTTTCGGCAGCCTCGTGAGGTTCGCGCTCGAGACCGTCAGGGCCGCCAGGAACGCGATCGCCGCGGCCGGCGCCAGCGCCGCCGCCGGAGCGACCTCCACATACGAGCGGGACTCGTTCAGCAGGAGCCCCCATTCGGGCGTCGGCGGCTGCGTGCCCAGCCCGAGGAACCCCAGCGAGGCGATCGCCAGCGCCGTCCCCGGGAGCTTCAGGACCGCGTGCCGCGCCAGCGGACCCGTGATCTCCGGCAGGACGTGCCGGACGGTGATCCACGCCGGGCTCGCGCCCAGCGCCCGCTGCGCGGTGAGGTACGAGGCGGCGCGCGCCTCCTGCGTCAGCGCCGCCGCATGGGCGGTCAGGTTCGGCCACGACACCGCCGCGACCGCGATCGTCGCCCCGGCCGTCCCCGGTCCGAGCGCCGCCGCCACGAGCACGCCGGCGAGGACCGCCGGGACCGCGTTGGCGATGTCGGCGACGCCCGCCGAGACCCGCGGAGCGAACCCGAGGCCGAGCGAGAGGGCGAACCCGAACGCGCACACCGCCACCGCCGCGCCGACCGTGTTGGCCGCGCCGTGGCCGAGCCGGGCCAGCACGTCGCGCCCGAGCGCGTCGGTGCCCAGCGGGTGCGTCCACGACGGATCGAGCAGCTTCGCGGCGACGTCCACAGTGAGCGGATCGCGCAGCAGCCCCCACACCACGATCACCGCGAGGACCGCCGCGAGCAGCGACGGGACGACATACTGCCGCGTTCCCGAAGGACCCCGCGGAGGCGCCGGCGGGCTCAAGGCGGCGTCGCGCAGGCCCGTCCCGAGCATGGCGCGCCGGGCGGCGTGCCCGATCAGCCCGGCCGTCGCCCCGAGGCACATGAGCGCGAGGACGCAGCCTTGGAGGAGCGGCAGATCCTGGGACTTGGCCGCGCCCAACGCGGTCCGGCCGATGCCGGGGACGGCGAAGATCGTCTCGACGGCGACCGCGCCGCCGGTGAGGGCGACCACGACCAGCCCGAACTGCGGCATGACGGCCGGCAGCGCGCGCCGCAGCACCCCGAGGGCGAGGCGTCCCTCGGTGACGCCCGCGGAGCGCCACAGCGCGACCCACCGCTCGTCGAACGCCCCGGGGAGGGTGTCGCCCACGAGCCTGCCGATCATCGCCCCCGCCGGGACCCCCATGGCGACGGCGGGCAGCACGAGGTTCGCGGGCCCGGCCCATCCGGACGTCGGGAGCCAGCCGAGCCACACGCCCACGACGATCAGGCCGACGGTGGCGATGAGGAATTCCGGGCACGCCACGAGGATCGCGCCGACCGCACCGCCCGGGCGGCCGTCGCCGAGGCTCCCGCGCGCGCCGCGCCACACGGTCGGGGCGCACAGCGCCGCCGCCAGCAGCAGCGCCACCGCGAGCGCGCACGCCATGAGCGTCAGCGAGGTCCCCGCACCCGAGGCCACGGCGGGCCCGACCGGATGCCCCGACACCCACGAGGTGCCGAGGTCGCCGCGGGCCAGACCCGCCGCCCACCGGCCCAGGAGCGCCAGCGGCCCCGCGTCGAGCCCGAGGTCGGCACGGATCGCGTCGAGCGCCTCAGGCGTGGCCTCCTGCTCCGCGGATCTGGCGCGGAGCACCGTGAGCGCCGGATCGTTGCGCGACAGCCACGGCAGCAGGCCGACGACGGCCAGCAGCGCCACGAGGGCGGCCAGTCGGGCGAGGACGGTCCGCACCGCTACACCAGGTGAGTCTCGGGCCCGACGAGCTCGCGCTCGCGCGGGTCCTTCCGCGATCCCGCGACGGTCGCCGCGTCGCCTTGGATGACCCGCTCGTGCAGGAGCGGGATCGCCGCGTCCGCGTTGAGGATCGCGGTCTCGGCGGCGAGCACCGCCGCGCGCCGCTCCTCGCCGGGCACGGCGGCCGAGGCCGTGTCGAGGGCGGCGTCCACGCCCGCGTCCGAGACCTGCGAGAGGTTGAACGAGCCGACCGACGCGAAGTCGGAGTACATGTAGGCGACCGGGTCGCCCGAGTCGAGCACGGTCGCCCGGGAGAGCAGGAACGCGTCGAAGGCGCCGTCGAGCGCGTCGGCCTCGATGTTGGCGTACTCGCGGATGTCGAGCTCCACAGTGAAGCCGGCGTCTTGGAGCTGCTGCTGGAGGACCTGCGCCACTTCGGGCAGTTCGGCCCGGTCGGTGAAGGTGCCCAACGTGATCACGGTTCCCGCGACCGGGGCCGCGGCGGCGGGCTCGGTGCGCCCGGCGCGTTCGGCCGCCCACGGGATGGCCGGGCCGAGCAGGCCCTCGGCGAGGTCGGCGCGGCCGTCGTAGACGCCCTCGACGAGCGCGGCGGCGTCGATCGCCTCCCGGGCGGCGGCCCGCACGCCCGGGTCGCTGAAGGGGCCGCCGGAGCAGTTCAGGTAGAGCGTGCAGGTGCGCGGCATGGGCACTTCGGTGATCTGGTCCTCCTCCAGCAGTCCCGCCTGGGAGACCGGGATGGACTCGACGATGTCGGCCTCGCCCGCGCGGAGCCGTCCGGCCCGGGCGGTGCCGTCCGGGACGAAGGACGCGTCGATCCCGGCGGCCTCGACCTCGCCGCCCCACCAGTGGTCGTTGCGGTCCAGGGCGGCCGAGACGGTGCCGTCGACCGCCGTCAGGACGAACGCGCCGGTGCCCGCGCCGACGGGGTCGACGATGTCGCCTCGGTAGGCCTTCGCGGCGAGGATCGCCAGCTGCGGCGAGGAGAGGCGGTGGGGGAGGAGCGGGTCGGCTTCGGCGGTGGCGATGGTGACCGTGTTCCCGTTCGCCTCCACGGTGAGGTCCACGCCGTCGAGGATGCGCGGCTTCGGGGCGGCCTGCGCGGCGACGGCGAGCGAGTTGGCGACCGCTTCGGCGGTGAGGGGCGTGCCGTCGTGGAACTGCACGTCGTCCCGGAGGGTGAACGTCCACGCGGGGCCGTCCTGGACCCATTCGGTGGCGAGCCACGGCAGGGCGTCGCCGTCGGCGTCGAGTACCACGAGGGTTTCGGCGGTGGCCCAGCGGGACAGCTTGAACGCGTCGTCGGTCAGCGGCGACAGACCCGAACGGGGCGGCTGCATGTGGGCGACGCGGATCCGTCCGGACGCGCCGTTCCCCTCGGGCGATTCGGAGAAGCACGCGGCCAGGCCGAGGACCGGGGCGGCGGACGCGGCCGCGATGAGCGAACGACGGGAGACGGTCAAGGGAGGACTCCAACGGGCGGGAGGGGCACGGACGATACGAAGCGGAACCATACAGAAATGAAAACCGTGTTCATTTAGTCGAGCGGCCCGACTTGGTCCGGGTCACAGAACCGAAACCGCCTCACCTGTCACGGCCCCGGGGGCGCCGCGGTCGCTCCTGGTGCGGTGGCGGCCGTTTCGCTGCGGCCGCGCCCCGGCGCTCGCGACCGTCTCCGCCCTCCCGTCCGCGGTACGGGGACGCCGTACAACCGTGACCGGACGAGCCGACGGCGGCGATGCGCCGCGGCCGTTCGTCTCCGCCGGAGCGCCGAGCTGCTCGGATTGCCGCGTCTGCATATGCGCATCTGCTTGGTATTCAAGCTCACTCGACTGCGGGCGGCCGCGTGGCCTGCGGCGACGACGTTGCGGGCGAGCGGATCGCGATGCAGGGGCACTGAGGACTCGATAATGATAATGATTTCCGTTATCATGATCGTGCACCCCGTCCCAGAACCGCGAAGGAACCCCGATGACCCTCGCCCCAGCAGTGCCGCGGACCGCCGCCCTCGCCGCGGCGCTCCTGCTGACCGCCCTCGCGGCGCCCGCTGCCGCCGAGACGACCCACGAGGGCCGCACGGTCCTCTCGGCCGGTCACACCGACGCCATGAAGGCCTACCTCGAAGGCGACCGGCTCGTCTTGCGCGTCAGCGACGACACCGGCGACACCCGAGTGGAGCGCGACCCCGAGGAGGTCCTCTTCCAGGTCCTGCCCGAGGCGGAGACGGCGATCCCGGAAGGGGGCATCCTGAGCTTCCTCGGCGAGCCGGGGGATCCGATGTGGCTGCTGCCCTTCACCCAGGACCACGACCTGCTGTGGCCGGGCTGGAGCACCGAGGCGCTGAAAGCCGGGCAGTTCCAAGGCGACCGGATCCAGATGAGCCTGGTGTCCGTCGAGGGCCCCGGCCACCTGGCCCTGTGGAGCCTCAGCAACTTCGGCTCCCCGAGCGTCCTCTTCAACTCGCGCGACGGCCTGCCGGACGCCGTCGACGTGAACGTCAACGCCCACGTCCACGCCGCGTGGGCCTTCACCGCCGAAGGCGAGTACACCCTCACCTGGAAGGTGAGCGGCACGCTCGCCGACGGCACCGCGGTCACCTCCGGAAACGTCGAGTACCGCTGGCACGTCGGCGAACTCCCCTCCGACGACCCCGGCGGCGGCGACCCCGGTGCTCCCGACCTCGGCGACCGCCTCGTCCTCGACCGCGGCCACGTCGACGTCTTCAACGCCGACGTCGACGGCGGCCGACTCGGTCTCGACGTGAAGGACGGCAGCAAGGTCCACGACGGCGAGGTCGTCCACCGCGACCCCGGTGACGTCGCCTTCCACGTCGTTCCCGACACCGAGACCACGCTGACCGAGGCGCAGCTGTCCATGCCCGGCTGGGACGTGCTCGGCGAGGCCGGCGACACCGTCTGGCTCCTGCCCGACGTCGACCAGGCCGGCAAGCTGTTCGCGGGCTGGTCGACCGAGGGCATCGCCGCCGACGAACTCGCCGAGGACCGGATCTCGCTGGCGCTCAGCGGCGCCGAAGGCCCCGGCGACCTCAAGATGTTCCAGGTGGACGACTTCGGCCAGGCCACGCTCCTGGTCGACTCCGGCGACGGCGTCCCCGACCGCATCGACACCCCCGCCAGGACGCACGCGCACGCCAACTGGATCTTCACCGAACCGGGCGTCTACACGCTCACCTGGCGGGCGGAGACCACGCTCGCCGACGGCACCCGGGTCGCCTCGGATCCCGAGGAGTACGTCTTCGTCGTCGACGAGTGGCCCGCCGACGACCCGGGCACCGGCGGCCCGGGCGGACCCGGCGGCCCCGGCGACCCCGACCTCGAGAACACCCAGACCATCACGGCCACGGTGGACACCGATACGGGCGGACTGGTCATCAGCGTCGACCCGAACGACCGCGACGTCGTCCTCCCCGCCCTGGCGCTCGACAGCACCGCCACCCGCTGGGCCGCCGAGGGCGAACTGCGCCCGGTCACCGTCACCGACACCCGCTCGGCCGACCCCGGCTGGAACGCCGCCGCACAGGTGTCCCAGTTCGCGAGCGCCGACGGCGGCTTCAGCGGCGCCCACCTGGGCTGGCTCCCCGGCGTCGTCTCCACCGGCGAGCGCCAGCAGGTCACGCCCGGCCCCGCCGTGGCGGGCCTCCTCGACGGCGGCCCCGGCCTGTCCACCTCGCAGATCCTCGCCGTAGCCACGGCCGGGTCCGGCAAGGGCACCTGCGTGCTCGACGCCGACCTCCGTCTGGACCTGCCCACCGATGTCGAGTCCGGCACCTACACCGCACTCGTCACGTTCACCGCAATCTGAACACCGAGAAGGGAACCCCCTTGCGAACCACCGCACAGTACTCGGCAGCGGCCGCTGCCGCAGCCGCCGCCGCGGTCCTCACCGCCGCTCCCGCCACCGCCGCCGAAACCCGATGCGCGATCCTGTCCGAAGGCCACGTCGACGTCTTCGGCCTCGCCTACGAGGAAGGCGAACTCGAGCTTCACGTCCACGACGGCGAGAACGACGTCGAATACGCGCCGCACGAGGTGCTCCTCCAGGTCGCCGACGAGGCCCAGACCACGGTCCCGGCCGACTACGGCTTCATCGGCGCGCCCGGCTCCAAGGTCTGGATCCTCCCCGACACCGATGTCGAGGGCCTGCTCTTCGCGGGCTGGGGCGCCGAGGAGATCGCCGCAGGCGACTTCGTCGACGACACCGTCACCTTCACCGTCCACGACGCCGAGGGCCGCGGCGACGTCGCCCTCTACACCGTGGACGACTTCGGCGGCGCGGACGTCCTGTTCGACTCCGACGAGGGCGCCGGCTCCTGGGACGCCACCGCCGGCAGCCACGGCCACATGAACTGGGCCTTCACCAAGGCGGGCCTCTACAGGTTCACCGTCGAAGCCGAAGGCGTCGACGCGGCGACCGGCGAGGCGGTCTCGACCGGCGAGGTCGACTACTGGTTCTGGGTCGAGGCCTAGTCATGCGAAACCTCACGAAACCCGCCATCGCGGCCGCCGCGCTCGGCGCCGCCGCCGCGCTCCTGTTCGCCGGGACCGCCCAGGCCGCCACCACGGTCGGTTCCGGCCACGTCGACGTGCTCGCAATCGCGTACGACGATACGGCGAACCGGCTCGATCTGGACGTGGCGTTCGCGAACGGCTCGCACGCCGAACCGGCCGACGTGCTCTTCGACGTCCACAGCGGACATCAAGTGACCACGTCCAGCGCCCAGTCCTGCCGCTGGGACGCCGGCGCCAACTGGGTCCTCCCGAGGACGCAGGCCACCGGGAAGATCTGGGCCGGCTGGAACACCGACGGCCTCGATCGGACCGACTTCGGCGGCGGCGTGCAGGCCGAACTCGTGTCCTACACCGCCCCGGCGGGCGGACACCTGGCGGTGTACGACTCGACGACCGGCACGCCCCGCCTCCACACCGACCCGGCCTGCGGCGCCGGCGCCATCGCGATCACCGAATCGCACCACCACCCGACCTGGCTCTTCACCGAGCCCGGCACGTACACGCTGACCATGCGGCTCAGCGGCACCCACGCCGTCGACGGCCCGGTGACCTCCGACCAGGTCACCTACACCTTCGACGTCGGTTAGCAGACCGAGTTCCTCCCCACAGGACGCGGGACGGTCCCCGCGCCCGGCGAAGCCCGCCAGCCGAGCATTCGCACCGCCGGGACCGTCCCGCCCCCCGACCCGAGAGTCCCCCCCGTGAAACCCATCTCCGCGTTCGGCCGCACCGTCCTGAGCGCTGCCGTGCCGACGGCCGCCCTCCTGGCGACCGTCCTCCTCGCCGCGGGCGGCGCCACCGCCCAAGCGACGACCGAGGAGGAGCCCGCCGCCGTCACCTGGGGCGTCAACCCGTCCGGCCAGGACGGACCGGACGGCCGCGCCGCCTTCGACTACGCGCTCGACCCCGGCGCCACCCTCGTCGACTTCGTCGGCGTCTCCAACTTCGGCACCGAGCCGATCACGGTGCAGCTGTACGCGTCCGACGCCTACACGACCGAGACCGGCGCCTTCGACCTCCTGCCCTCGGACGAGGCGCCGATCGACGTCGGATCGTGGATCGGCTTCAACGAGCAGACGCTCGCCATCGCCCCCGGAACCCGGCTCGACGTGCCCTTCGCGCTCACCGTCCCGGCCGACGCCACCCCCGGCGACCACGTGGGCGGCATCGTCGCGGCCGTCGTCGAGGCGGCCACCGACGCGAGCGGCAACGAGATCCTCGTCGAGCGGCGCGTGGGCGCCCGCGTCCACCTCCGCGTCTCCGGCGAACTCGACCCCGAGCTCACCCCCGAGCTCGGCCACGTGAGCTACCACTACGAGTGGAACCCGGTCGAGCCCGGATCGGTCTCCTTCGAGTACGCCGTCGAGAACGCGGGCAACGTGCGCCTCCAAGGCCGACTCGTCGCCCGGATCGGCGGCCCCTGGGACCTGCTCGCGCACGAGGTCGTCCTCGCGGAGCTGCCCCAGATCCTCCCCGGCGACCGGTTCGAGGGCACCGCCGAGATCGACGCCGTCTGGCCGCTCGCGTACCTGGACGCGGCACTGATCGTCCGCCCCGAACCGGTCGACGAGGCCGACACGGCGTCCCGGCTCATACCCCGCAGCGAGGAGGCGGGCCTGTGGGCGCCGCCATGGCCGCAGGCGGCCGTCGCCGCCGCGGCGGCCCTGCTGATCGGGATCGCCGTCAAGACCCGCAAGCGGAAGCGCCGCAACCGCACGCGCGTCGCCGCCGAACCCGCCCCGGAGCCCCCTCCCGCCGACGAAGGCGACCGCACGCCCGAGCCTCCCGCCGAACCCGCGGACGCGGCCGACACCGCACCCGGTGAAGCCGCACCCGCCCCGGACCCCGCCGCCGCGCACCCGAAGGAGCCCACCGCCCCATGAGCCACCGCACCGCGCGCCGCGCCGCCACGACACACCCGCGCGCCCTCGCCGCCCTGGCCGCGGCCGTGCCGCTCGCCCTGACCGGGTGCTCGGCCTCCGCGGACGCCGACGGCCTGCAAGTCGTCGTCACCACCGAGATCATCAAGAACTGGACCGAGATCGTCGGCGGCGACCGCGTCGCCGTCGAGACCGTCGTCCCGCCCGGAGGCGACCCGCACTCCTACGAACCCAGCCCCAACGACGCCGCCAAGGTCGCCCGCGCCGATCTCGCGTTCACCAACCACCTGCTGCTCGAAGACCACCCGCTCATCAAGCTCTTCGACGCCAACGTGCCCCAAGACGCCCCCAACCTCTCCCTCGCCGAGAACGCCGAACCCTACGGCGCCAAGCTCATCCCGCTCGTCGAGGACGTCGGCCTCGACGTCGTCTGGCTCGGGTTCGGCGTGCGAGGCGAGACCGAGACCCGCACGGCCGAGACCGGCATCCGCCTCACCGAGGCGACCGGTCCGGGCGAGGTCGCCATGTTCCTCACCGACGCCTTCGGGACCCCCGAGATCTACTGGAACACCGCCGACGGCCTCACCGACGCCGACGTGATCACCCTCCCGCCCGAGGCGCACACCCACGTCAACTGGACCTTCACCGAGCCCGGCGTGTACGAGCTGACGACCGAGGCCACGGTCGCCGACGACGGACGGACCGCCGAGATCGGCGAAGCCGCCTTCACGTTCGCCGTCGGAGTCAACCCCCGCGAGGTCCGCGAGGGCGCGACGATCCTCGACGACGGCCACACCGACATCACCGCCGACCTCGACACCGAGCGCTTCGTGGTCCGCGACGACGAGCGCGGCGACCTCGCGCCCGCCGACGTGGTCATCGACGTGCCCACCCGCTCCCTCGAGGCGATCCCCGACGCCGAGGCCTTCGCGTTCCTCGGCGAGCCGGGCCAGGAGCTCTACCAGCTGCCGCAGGCGGTGCTCGGCAAGCACGTCCACGGCGAGATCGACCCGCACCTGTGGCAGAACGTCGCCAACGCCAAGGCCTACGTCGGGGTGATCGCCGACGCGCTCATCGAGATCGATCCCGACGGCCGCGACGCCTACGAGGCCAACCGCGACGCCTACCTCGCCGAGCTCGACGAGCTCGACGCCGAGGTCGCGGCCGCGATCGAATCCATCCCGGAGGCGAACCGCCAGCTCGTGACCACGCACGACGCCTTCGGCTACCTCGCCGACCGCTACGGCATGCAGGTCGCCGGGTTCGTCGTCCCCAACCCCGCCGCCGAACCCAGCGCCAAGCAGGTCGAGGCCCTCACCGAGACCATCGCCGACCTGCAGGTCCAGGCCGTGTTCGTGGAACCGAACCTCCACGCCCGCGCCGGAGTCCTCCGCCAGGTCGCCGAGGACCAGGGCGTCCAGGTGTGCACCCTCCACGGCGACGCCCTGCCCGAAGACGCACCCACCTATATCGACATGATGCGGCAGAACGCCTCCGAGCTGAGCCGCTGCCTGGGAGGAAACTGATGCAGCACCGACCGAAGCGCCGCGCCGCGGCGCTCACCGGAGCCGTCGCACTGGCGGCCGGTCTCACCGCGGGCGCGCCCGCGAACGCGCAGACCCCCGAGGGGCGAGCCGCCGAAGGACTCGCGGCGCTCGCGACCTCCGGCTCCCGGCTGGAGATCGACGCCCCCGCCGCGCTGGAGACGACCCCCTCGATCGTCCCCGAACGCGAGGACTTCGCGTTCCTCGGCGAGCCGGGCGACCTCGTCTGGCTCGCCGGGACCACCGACGGGCAGACGTTCCCGACCCTCGACGCGAGCGACGCCGACACCGACGTCACCCTCGCACTGGAGAAGACCGGCGGACCGGGTGAGGCCCGGCTCTACACGTTCGAAGGCGCCGGCTTCGCCGATCCGCTCGCCTCCACCGCGGACGGCGGCTCGTTCACCCTCGCAGCGGGGACCACCACCCCCGTCGTCCTCGCCGTCGACGAGCCCGGACAGTACACACTGGAACTCATCGCCCGCGGGGAGGGCACGGCCGAGCGCTCCGCGCCCGCCGCGGTGACCGCCGCCTACCGCCTCACCGCCGAGGACGTCACCGCCGCGGAGGCGCAGGCGATCGTCGTCGGCGACGGCGCCTCCCAGGACGACGGCGCCACCGGCGGCGCGCAGGCGGCCGCCTCATGCGAGGTGGTCGGCGACGGCCATGTCGACATCGGCCCCCGCTTCGTCGACGGCGAGTGGACCGTCCAGTTGCGCGACGACCGCGCCGCCGAGTCGGTCTGGCGCGACCT
Organism: Glycomyces sp. TRM65418; assembly: GCF_019710475.1. Classification (GTDB taxonomy): domain Bacteria; phylum Actinomycetota; class Actinomycetes; order Mycobacteriales; family Micromonosporaceae; genus Glycomyces. The sequence goes on from NZ_JAJFAX010000003.1 coordinate 111,115, forward strand.
CGCCGACACCGTCGTCCACGTGCCCGACGCGGCCCGGTTCCCCATCCCCGAAGGCGACTACGGCTTCCTCGGCGAGCCCGGCCGGGAGATCTACATGCTCCCGCAGGTCCAGGCCTCCGGGATCGTCTGGCCCGGCTGGAACACCCAGGACCCGAGCGTGATCGAGGCCGTCCCCGGCTCGGTCGACTGGAACCTCACCGCCGTCGACGGGCCCGGCGCGTTCACCCTGTTCCTCACCGGCACCTTCGGCGGCGCCGACATCCTGTTCGACTCGGCCGACGCCCTGCCCCAGACCGTCGCGGTCCCGCGCAACACCCACGCCCACGGCAACTGGACCTTCTCCGAAGCCGGGATCTACCGCCTGAGCATCGAGTTCACCGCCACCACCGCCGACGGCGAGACGGTGACCGACAGCGCCGAGATCCAGCTCGCCGTCGGCGACGCCACCGACCCGAGCGACGCCTGCACCGGCGGCGGCAGCGGCTCGGGCGGCGACGACGACGAGGACGACGAGGGCGGCTTCCTGCCCACCACGGGCACCGGCTGGCTCCTGTGGGGGCTCGGCGCGGCCGCGCTCGCCGTCATCGTCGGCGCCGTGATCATGGCCGCCACCCGCAAGCGCCGCACCGTCGAGGGCACCGCGGACAGCGCTGCGGGAGGCAAGGCCGCCGGAGGCCCCGATGCGCGCTGATTCGCTGCTCCTCGAAGGCCTCACGGTCTCGCTCGGCGGCCGCCCCGTCCTCGACGGGATCGACCTCGCGGTCGCCCCCGGGGAGACCGTGGGCCTCATCGGCCCCAACGGCGCCGGCAAGACCACGCTGCTGCGGGCCGTGCTCGGCCTGGTCAAACCCGACGCGGGCGCCGTCGTCGCAGGCCTCGGCCGACCCGGCTACGTCCCGCAGAAGCACGAGTTCACCTGGGACTTCCCGATCACCGTCGCCGGAGCGGTCCGCAACGCCCGCTCAGGCGGCCGCCGGCCGGGCCGATCCCTGACCGGCGGGCTTCGCCGGAGGGCGGCTCGGAACCGCGCCGACCGCGAGGCCGCCGCCGAGGCCCTCGACCGGGTCGGTCTCGCCGACCTCGCCGGACGGCCCGTAGGGGAGCTGTCCGGAGGGCAACGCCAGCGCGTCCTCGTGGCACGCGCACTCGCCCGCCGTCCGAGCCTGCTGCTCCTCGACGAGCCGTTCACCGGCGTGGACGTGCCCACGCAGGAACTGCTCACCGCGCTCCTCGCCCGACTCGCCCAGGAAGGCACCGCCGTGCTCATGACCACCCATGACCTCGCCCAGGCCCGCGCGACCTGCTCACGCCTGTGCCTGCTCAACCGCACCGTGATCGCCGACGGCCCGCCCGAGTCCCTCTCCGACCCCGATCTGTGGCTGCGCGCCTTCGGCGTCGCCGCTTCCGGCGAGCTCAAGGCGCTCTTGGCCGGGACCGAGGCGGCGGCATGATCGAGTGGCTGGTCGAGCCCTGGTCGCACCTGTTCATGCAGCGGGCCTTCGCGGTCGCCGTCATGTCCGCGATCGTGTGCGTCGCGGTGGGCGCGTTCGTGGTGCTGCGCGGCATGGCCTTCATCGGCGACGCGGTGGCGCACGCGGTCTTCCCGGGCGTCGCGATCGGCTTCGTCCTGCACATCAACCTGGCGTTGTCCGGAGCCGTGGCGGGGGTGGCGACGGCCCTGGCGATCGTCCTCATCAGCCAGACGCGCCGGCTGAAGGAGGACACCGTGATCGGGATCTTCTGGGCCGCGGCGTTCGGCCTGGGCATCGTGGTGGTCTCGACGCAGGAGTCCTACACCGGCGACTTGACGTCGTTCCTGTTCGGGCAGATCCTGGCGCTCGGCGACGCCGACGTGGCCCTGGTGGGAGCGGTCGGGGCGGTCTTGCTGCTCGCCGTGTTCCTGCTGCGCCGCCAGTTCATCGCGGTGAGTCTCGACCGCGAGACCGCCCGCGCCTCGGGTCTGCCGGTGCTCGCGCTCGACATGGCCCTGTACGTGATGGTCACGGTGGCGATCGTGATCTCACTCCAGGCGGTGGGGAACATCCTGGTGCTGGCGCTGCTGGTCACTCCCGCCGCGGCGGCGCGGCTGCTCACGGACCGGCTCGGGCCCATGGTGCTCGCGGGATGCGCGGTGGCGGCGTTCGGGGCCGTGGCGGGCCTGTACCTGTCGTTCCACTACAACCTGGCGGCCGGGGGCCTGATCGTCCTGGTGATCACCGGCGTCTTCCTGCTGGCGTGGGTGTTCGCCCCCCGCCACGGTCTGGTGTCGCGCTGGGCGGGGCGGCGCGCGGCCGCGGTCAGCGCCAGGCGGTGACTTCGAGTTCGCGGGTGGTGCCGAGGTCGATCGAGTGCTCGGGCACGACCGTCTGGAGCGGCGAGCCCTCGGCGTACCCGACGTTGAGCTCGGTCGCCTCCACCGTGTCGGCCGGATCGCTCGATTCGACCTTGTTGCGCCACAGCATGCCGGCGCTCACCGATTCGCCGGGGGCGACGGTGATCGGGGTGGGCCCGGGGTCCTGCAGCGTGTCCGAGCCCTCGCGGACCTCGACGGCGATGGGGGCGGCGTTCACGAGGACCTCGATCTGCGGATACCCGTTCACCTCGATGTCCTCCGTGCCGCAGTTGACGAGGTCGATGCCGGTGGCGCGGATGCCCATGGCGGCGTTCATGCCCGAGACCGCGACCCGGAAGCCCTCCTCCGGGCAGGGCGCCGCGGTCGGGGCCTCGGTGGCCGGCTCGGTCGGTGCCGCCGGCTCGGTCGAGCCCGGCCCGGTGGGCTGCCAGGCGCCCAGGTCGAGCACGTGGCCGGCGTCCAGTGTGACCGGTTCGGCGAGCGTGAGCTCGTATCCGGCGTACACCGGCAGGGCGTTGACGAGGAACCGGTCGACCTCCAGGACCTCGCCGGCGCCGGTCGCCACGGTCCATGACAGCGGCGCGACCGCGCCCTGACCGGGCTCCAGGGTGATCGACTCGGGGATGTTGGCGTCGCGAGACGCGACCACGTTCCCGCCGTCGACGCCGACCTGCGGCATGGAGTCGAGCACCAGCGGGGCTTCGCCGCAGTTGACCAGGCCGATCGCCATGAAGGTGCGGTCGGCGACTTCGCCCGTGGGCGTGAGCGAGAGCTGCACGCCGTGCTCGTCGCAGTCGGTGGCGCCGACGGCGCCGCTCGCCTGCGGTTCCGCTGCGCCGACGCCGCACGCCGACAGCGCCAGCGTGAGGAGGCTCGCGAGCAGGATCAGTTGCCGGGGGGCGCGTCGCATACGGGAGGACTCCTCGAGATCGGCCGAAGGGGCGCGTCGCCGCCCCTTGCTATACGCGCGGCCCCTACGCTCCGGTTGCCCGGGGGACCTGGATGATGAGCACGGTCAGGTCGTCGGTGCGGACGAAGCCGCCGCCCTGGAAGTCGGCTTTGAGCTTGCGGTGCAGCTGTTCGGGGTCGCGGACGCCCGAGGCGACGTGGGCGTCGACCCTCGCGATGAGGGGGAACGTCCGCCCCTCGGCGTTGCGGGCCTCGGCGATGCCGTCGGAGTAGGCGACGACGAGGTCGCCGGGCATGAGCGTCGCCTCGCGGATCTCGGTCCGGTGGACCGCGAAATCGGCCAGGCCGAGCGGCGGCATCGGCCGCGCCGACAGCGGTGTGGCGCTGCCGCGGACCAGCAGCGGCGCGGGATGTCCGCACAGGACGACCCGGACGGTGTCGAGCCCGGGGGTCATCTCGATGAGCGCGGCGGTGGCGAAGGTCTGCGACCATTCGTCGTGGCGGCGGTTGTGGAGGCGCACGCGCCGCTCCATGCGGGCGGCCAGCGTCGCCAGATCCGGGTCGTCGAGCGCGCGCTCCCTGAACGTCCCCAGGAGCGAGTCCGTGAGATGGACGGTGGCGAGGTCGTGGCCCTGGACGTCGCCAACGACGGCGCGGACCCCGAACTCGGTGTCCTGCACGTCGTAGAAGTCGCCGCCCACCAGGCCCGGACTGCCCTCCGCGGTCCGGTAGGCGACGGCCACGCGCGCGCCCCCGATGCGCTCGGGCAGATCGGGCAGGATCGCGCCCTGGACGGTCTCGGCCACCAGGGTCATGTCGAGCAGGCGCATGACGATCCGGTTCCTGATCCAGGCGAGGGCCGTGCACAGCAGGCCGACGAACGCGATCGGCGCCAGGTCGCTCCAGCCGCTCTCCGGATAGGGGAGGAACCCGAGCGCCCCGGACCCGGCGCTGACGAGGGCGGCGACGACGAGCGTCGCGGTCGCGGTCGCGATGGGCCCGTTGACCAGGGCGGTGAAGGCGGGCAGGAGGACCAGCGCGTAGTTCGCGTACGGGACCATGACGGGGGTGACGAGGGCGATCGGCAGGGTCACGCCGAGCAGGAGGAACGGGAGCAGTCGCAGCAGCAGGGCCGAACCGGGGTGGCCGGAGGTGATGCGGTCCCACGGCGTCTCGGGGCGGACATAGGACCGGACGTAGCCCTGCATGTCGGCGGCGGCGCGCACGGTGCCCTTCACCAAGTGAGCGTATGCGGGTCCGATGCGGACCGAAGCGAGAAACGCCGAAAGCGGACGCGGGCCCCTCCGGTCCGCTTCGCGTCGTCCGTCGCCTGCCGTACCGCGCGAACGGCAGAGCCCATGCTCCTCTCCCGGTCGAGGCCGTTGCGCACCGTGCCGTCCACGCCGTCGCCGGTCACGGCCCCGCCCGATCGCGGCGGCGTGCCCGGCGCACCGCGCGAGGACCGGACACCGGGTCCGACCAGCCGGCACGGCGCCGGCGTCCCGTCTGCCGGGACCGGCGTTGACGGTCCCGAACCCTGCAATCTATATTTCCCATAGATTTAGTAGAGATTGAGTCCGGTCATCGCTCGGAAGGCTTCCACGTGCGCACCCTCGTCCTCCTCGGCATCGTCGGCCTGGCCGCCCAACTCGTCGACGGCAGCCTCGGCATGGCCTACGGCGTCACCTCCACCACCCTGCTCCTCGCCGTCGGCGCCAACCCCGCCGCCGCCTCGGCCACCGTCCACCTCGCCGAGATCGGCACGACCCTCGCCTCCGGCGCCTCGCACTGGCGCTTCGGCAACGTGGACTGGAAGGTCGTCCTCAAGATCGGCATCCCCGGCGCGATCGGCGCCTTCGCGGGCGCTACGGTCCTGTCGCGGCTCTCCACCGAGGTCGCCGCCCCGGTCATGTCGATCATCCTGCTCTCCCTCGGCCTCTACCTGCTCATCCGCTTCGCCCTGCGGGGCCTGGACCGCAAGAACCTCGGCAAGCCGCTGCGCAAGCGATTCCTGACCCCGCTCGGCCTCGTCGGCGGCTTCCTCGACGCCACCGGCGGCGGCGGGTGGGGCCCGGTCGGCACGCCCGCGCTGCTCGCGAGCGGCCGCATCGAACCCCGCAAGGTCATCGGCTCGATCGACACCTCCGAGTTCCTCGTCGCGCTGGCCGCCTCGATCGGCTTCCTCGTCGGCATCGGCAGCGCCGGCATCGACTTCGCCTGGGTCGCGGTGCTCCTGCTCGGCGGCCTCATCGCCGCGCCGATCGCCGCCTGGCTGGTCCGCCGCGTCCCGCCGCGCGTCCTCGGCTCCGCGGTCGGGGGCGTCATCGTCCTCACCAACACCCGCTCGCTGCTGCGCAGCGACTGGATCGCCGCCCCCGCGGGGGTCGCCGTGGCCGTGTGCATCGCCGTCCTCGTCGTGTGGATCGCGGCGGTCGCCTACTCGGTGCGCCGCCACCTCGACGAACGCGACCTCGGCGGCCCGGTCCTCGACGAGGTCCGCCCCCGTCCCGGCGACGATCTCGGCTCGGGTGAGCCCGGCGTCGACCGGGCCGAGCACCTGGCGGTCGAGCCCGCCTGACCCGCGTCTTCCGGGCCCGCGCCGGCGACGGCGCGGGCCCGGGCCGTGTCCGCCGGCGTCCGCCGAACTGTCCCTATTGGATTTGGATGACGACGCGAAGGTGAACTTCAAGTAGCATGTTGCCTCAACGTGGCCGTGAGCCGGACCGTTGGAGGCGCCGTGACGCAGTTCTACCAGGCATTGCTCCGAGACGGGGGACAGCGGCTCGGGCCGCGACTGCGGCGCTGCTTCGCCGCCTGGGCGGGCATCGAGGACGACGGCGCCCCCCACAGTGAACACTCGCGCGGACGCACCCGGATCGCCTTGGCCGACAGCGAGGCCTGCGGTCGCTACACCCATGACGTGCCCACCGGCGGCGGGCGGCTCCGCACCACCGCCACCTGGGCTGCGGGCCGCAAAGGCGCCCCGAGCTGGGTCCGCGTCACCGTCGAAGGCGACCTCGACGAGGCCGCGGTGACCGCGCCCGGATTCATGGGACCGTTCCTCGCCACCGGCCGCGCCACCGACGGGGCCGTGCCCGTCGAAGCCGGGCCCCACCTCGTCGGCCCCGAGGAGGTCAAGGAGCTCACCCGGTGGCTCGCCCATCCCGACCGCGCCGTCCCGATCATCGTCCTCACCGTCGACCGCAACGAATCCGGCCTGGTCACCGCCTGCGCCGACCACCTCGCCGAGGCGCTCGCGGGCGTCGCCGTCGTCGCGCGCCTCTACGACGCCCGCACCCAGGACGACCTCAACGCCTGGCTCGGCCCCGACCTCTCGGTGTTCGGCGGCGGCCTGCGCACCTATCTGCCCGGCCTGCGACCGGGCGAGGAGTCCTACGCGATGCGCCACCAGCCCCGAGGCGGCAGTGCCATCCGCGACCAGGGGGTCCGCGCGCTCGGCGTGGTCGTCTCCGGCGTCGTCGAGCTCTCGGTCCACCGCCCGCTGCCCGTCGACGTGCGCCAGAGCGAACCCCGCGTCGGCCGCGTCCTCGCCGGCGCGCTCGCCCCCGCCGATCTCCACGCGCCCCCGCCCACTCCGGCCGCGATAGCCGTGCCCCGCGCCGCGAAGGTCCCCCGACCGCGTGAGACCTCGGCTCCCACCGCACCGGTCGAGACCCCCGCCCGCACCGCACCGGTCGAGACCCCCGGCCCGCCGGTCCCGACCGCCTCCCCGTCCGAGACCGCCGATCCGCGCTCGGAAGGCCCCGAACCCGCCGGTCCCGACGGCCTCGCCGACCAGATCGCCGCGAAGCTCGCCGACCACCTCGAGGACGGCGTCCTCGAAGCGCTCGTCGACATGGCCCGCGGCGGCGACTCCGAGACCACCGCGCTCATCAAGACCATGTCGGCCCACCTCGATGCCCTCACCCGCGCCGTCGAGTCCGCCGGTCTCCTCGGCGCGAGCGGCCCCGACCAGGAGCTCGAACGACTCCGCCGGCAATACGATCAGCTCGAACTCGACTTCGTGGAGCTCCAGGAGCGCGACCGCAAAGCCCAGGACCGGATCCGCTGGCTCGAAGGCCGCCTCGCCGAGCACGCCGACCCCGTCTACGGCGTCCAGAGCGACCCCGACCCCGAAGGGCCCTGGGAGGCCGAGAGCCTCATGGACGTCGTCCAGCGCGCCCGCAAACGGCTGCGGCGCCTCGACCTGCCCGACGCCCTCGACACCGAGGTGTCCAAACTCGACGTCACCTACCCGCGGGAGCGCCGGCGCTGGACCGGCCGGGCCTGGGACGCCCTGCGCGCCCTCGACGCCTACGCCGCCGCCCGGGCCGAGGCCCGCTTCACCGGCGGCTTCTACGACTGGTGCAGCCGGCCCCTGCCCGGCGCGCCCATCATCACCCCGGCCATGGTGTCGATGAAGGAGTCCGACTCGGTCTCGGACAACCCCAAGTTCTACCGGGCCCGCATCTTCCGCGTCCCCGCCGAGATCGACCCCTCCGGCAGCGTCTACATGCCCGCGCACATCAAACTGCAGCCGGTCGGCTCGCCCGCGCCCCGGATGCACTTCCTCGACGACGCCGGCGGGACGACGGGCAAGATCTGGATCGGCTACCTGGGGGACCACCTGCCGAACACGCGCACCAACTGAACCGCGGTGCGCCGTCCGCCGGCCCGGCCGGCCGGTCACGTAGGCTCGGGAGCGAACCGGGAGGAGGCGCCGATGGACTTCATGCGCCGCAACGCGAGGTGGATCGCCCTACTGGCGCTCGTGGCGATGGCGACGCCGTTCCTCGCCCAGGGACTCAACACCCTGTTCGCCGTCGACACGTTCCTCGTGGTCATGATCCTCTTCGCGGCCACGATCATCGCCGTCGTGGTCCTCGCCCGGTCGCCGAGCGACGAGGACTGAAGCCCTCACCGGATCGCGAAACCCGTCAACCCCTCCGAGCGCTCCTCGACCGTCTCGACGCGGTCGACCTCGGCCTGCGGCGGACCGTGCCGCATCCACGCCGCCATCGCCTCGACCTGCGCCGCCGTCCCTTCGAACACGGCCTCGACCGTGCCGTCCGCGCGATTGCGCACCCACCCGGCCAGCCCGAGCGCCTGCGCTTCGCGGCGGCATTCGACCCTGAAGCAGACGCCCTGCACGCGTCCTTCCACGATCATCCGTCGCCGCGGCATCACCGCCCCCTTCCCGCCGATGCCCCGGAAGTGTAGTGATCCCGCCTCCGCTCCGCGGGCCGACCGGCGGACCGCCCGCCCACTAGGCTCGGCACCATCACCCCTTGGCCGCGCACTCCTCGAGGAGCACTCATGGCACGCCGCAGACGACCCCTCTTCGCCCGCTGGTATCCGGCCGCCGCCGCCGAGCTGGAGGCCCGCGGCCTCGCCGAGCAGCGCGCACGCCTCCTCGCCCCGGTCGCCGGCCGCGTCCTGGAGATCGGCTGCGGCTTCGGCGCCAACTTCCCCCACTACCCCGACGCGGTCACCGAACTGGTCGCCGTCGAACCCGAGCCGAACTTCCGCGACCTCGCCCGCGAACGCGCCGACGAACTGGGACTGCGGGTCACGATCGTCGACGGCGCCGCCGAATCGCTGCCCGTCGAGAGCGGCTCCTTCGACGCCGTCGTCGCCACCGCCGTCCTGTGCTCGGTCGACGACCAGGCCGCCGCGCTGGCCGAGATCATGCGCGTGCTCGAACCCGGCGGCGCGCTGATCGGCTTCGAGCACATCGCCTCCCCGGGTCGCGCACGGCGCGTGGGGGAGCGGGTCCTCGACGCGGTGATCTGGACGCGCCTGAACGGCGGCTGCCACCTCTCGCGCGACACGCGCGCCGCGATCGAGGCCGCGGGCTTCCAGACCGACGACCTCCGCGTCGAACGCTTCGCCTTCCTGCCGTTCCCCGTCTCGAAGAGCCCGCACCTGGTCGGCGCCGCCCGCAAACCCGGAGAGCGGTTCCGCTTACGCGATGCGGCCGTACGCCTTGAGCGTCCGCAGGTTCGCGGCGGTGAGGTGCCCGCCCCATTCGTGGGCGACCACGGGCGTCCACATCGGGAAGTTCGGCGCCCAGCCGCCGTCCTCGTTCTGGGCGTCGATCAGGACGTCCAGGTGCAGGTCGATCTCGTCGTCGCTGAAGAGCGCGCGCCCCAGGGCCTCCGGCCGCGGGGCGAGGTCGAGCGGGGTGTGGACGTGGCCCTCCGCGTCCGGGTCGATCGCCGCCGCGGCCCGGAGGGGCTCGCGCAGCCGCCGGAACTCGGCCTCGGCGCGCTCGCGGTCGGGGACGCGTTCGAGGAAGGCCAGCACGCACCTCGCGTCGTACGCCTCGATCTCGGTCAGCTCGGCGATCGTGCGCCAGCAGAACTCGGTGGCCGGGCCGATCCACGGGTGCGCGACGCCGTGGGCGTGGAGCAGCCCGACGACCGGCGCGGTCGGGTTCAGCGCCGCCGGGGGCGACTCGCCCTGCGGCTGCCACCACGGGGCGCGCTCGTCGTCGACGACGCTCGGGAGCACCCACGGCACCCCGCCCTCCTCGGTGCTGTTCGCCTCGAGCCACGCGCACGCGCTCAGGACGATCGCCTCGTCGAACGCGCCGACGTCGTCCAGCGCCCACAGCGCCGTCTCGACGCCCTGCGGCTGGCTGCCCGTGCCGCGCAGGTCCGGTTCGATGGCGCTGCCGAAGCCGCCGTCCGGATTCTGGTACGCGCGCACCGCGTGCAGCACCGGGCTGACCGGGCCGTCGTGGAAGCGGTAGGCGAAGCGGGCCCGGTCGATGAGGCGGGCATTGAGGATCAGGTACCGCTCGGCGGCGGCGAATGCGGCGTGGTGGAGCGTCTGCAAAGGGAACCCCTCAGTCCGGTGTCGAACTCCCCGACCGTAGCCGAGGGGTGCGACGGCGTCAGCCGATCGCGCGCTCGAAGGCCGCGTAGACCTCGTCGGTGAACAGCACGAAGCGGATGTCGTCCACGGTCGTCGCGGTCTCGCGGACGGCGGCCACCGCGATCTCGGCCGCCGAGTCGACGGGCCAGCCGTATACCCCTGCGGAGACGGCCGGAAACGCGATGGAGGCGGCCCCGAGATCGTCGGCGACCCGCAGGGACTCGCGGTAGCAGGAGGCCAGGAGCGCGCTGCGGTCCTCGGTCGCGGAGTAGACCGGGCCGACGGTGTGGACGACCCACCGGGCCGGCAGCCGTCCGGCGGTGGTCGCCGCGGCCTGGCCGGTGGGCAGGCCGCGCCCGTACCGGGTGTCGCGGAGCCGTCGGCACGCTTCGAGGATCTCCGGCCCGCCCGCGCGGTGGATCGCCCCGTCCACGCCGCCGCCGCCCATGAGGCTGGAGTTGGCGGCGTTGACGATCGCGTCGACGTGGACTCGGGTGATGTCGCCTTGGTGGATCGAGATGGCCATGCCCGCATTCAAACACGTGAGGGCGGCTCGACCGCCGCGGACGCCGTTTCGACGCCCCGGACCGTCCGCGGCAGTAACGTTCGAGGTCAGGACCCCTGTCGTCGATCCGTGACCTGCGCACGCCCCCGGAACGCGTTGACAATGCCACAAGCAACCATGTATAACCAATGAAAGCCAAATGAAACGGGGGTGAAACCACATGTTCGCGGAAGAGCGCCGGCAGCGCATCGCCGAACGCGCCCGCGCCGAGGGCCGCGTCGACGTCACCGCCCTCGCGGCCGCCTTCGACGTCACCACCGAGACCATCCGCCGCGACCTCACCGCCCTCGAACGCCAAGGCGTCGTCAAGAAGGTCCACGGCGGCGCGATCCCGCTCGAACGGCTCGGCTTCGAGCCGACCGTCGCGGCCCGCGACACCGTGCAGACCGCCGCCAAGGAGCGCATCGCCGCCGCCGCGCTGGCCGAGGTCCCCGACGAGGGCGCCATCCTCCTCGACGCCGGCACCACCACCGCCCGCATCGCCGAGGCCCTGCCCGCGGACCGCGAGCTCACCGTCGTCACCAACTCCGTCCTCATCGCCTCCCTCCTCGCCGCCAAACCGCGCCTGACGGTCCTCATCGTCGGCGGCAAGGTGCGCGGCCGCACCATGGCCGCCGTCGACGACTGGGCCCTGCGGGCCCTCGCCGACACCTATGTGGACGTGGCCTTCGTGGGCGCCAACGGCATCAGCGTCGAACGCGGCCTGACCACCCCGGACACCGGCGAGGCCGCCGTCAAGCGCGCCATGATCGGCGCCGCCCGCAAGACCGTCGTCACCGCCGACCACACCAAGGTCGGCAACGACTGCCTCGCCCGCTTCGGCACCCTCGACCAGGTGGACGTGTTCGTCACCGACACCGGCCTCGACGCGGACCTCGCCGCCGATCTCGAGGCCGCCGACCTGAAAGTGGTGCGCGCATGATCGTCACCGTCACCGCCAACCCGAGCCTGGACCGCACGATCGAGGTCCCGCGGCTCCGACGCGGCGAAGTGCAGCGGGCCGCCGGCATCCGCGTCGACCCGGGCGGCAAGGGCGTCAACGTCTCCCGCGCGCTCGTCGCCCACGGCCGCGCCACCCGCGCGGTCCTCACCACCGGCGGCCACGCCGGGACCGAGCTCATCGACCTCCTCGCCGAAGCGGGCGTGCCGGTCATCGACGTGCCCGTCTCCCGAAGCATCCGCTCGAACCTCACCATCGCCGAGGCCGACGGCACCGTCACCAAGCTCAACGAGGCCGGCCCCGCCCTGCGCGCCGAAGAGATCGAAGAGCTCCTCGCCGCCGCGATCGCCGCCCCGCCGAACTACGACGAGCAGTCGCCCTCCAGCAGCATCGACCGCCCCACCGCCTGGATCGCCGGATGCGGGAGCCTCCCGCCCGGCGTCGGCGCCGACTTCTACGCCGACCTCGTCGAACGCGCTCACGACGCCGGAGCCAAGGCCGCGGTCGACACCTCGGGCCCGGCGCTCGACGCGTGCCTCGCCGCCCGCCCCGACCTCGTCAAACCCAACCTCGACGAACTCGCCGAGGCCGCCCGCGTGCCCATCAGGACGCTCGGCGACGCCGTCGCCGCCGCCGAGGCCCTCCGCGCCGCCGGAGCCGCCGCGGTCCTCGCCAGCCTCGGCCCGGACGGCGCGATCCTCGTCGACCACACCGGCGTCACGCACGCGCGGGCCCCGCTCGCCGGGTCCGTCGCCAGCACCGTCGGCGCCGGCGACGCCGCCCTCGCGGGCTTCCTCGCCGCCGGAGGCCGCGGCCCGGAGGCGCTCACCGCGGCCGTCGCCTGGGGCACCGCCGCGGTGTCCCTGCCCGGCAGCATCATGCCCGCCCCCGACGACATCGACCTCGACGCCGTCGTGGTCACCCGATCCCCGGACCACGGCCGGGTCTTGAGCTGAGCGACAGGAGCAACCGCAATGTCCGATCTCATCACTGCAGAGCTGGTCGACCTCGACCTCACCGGGGCCGACCGCCACGAGGCCACCGGGAAGCTCGCCGCGCTCCTCGCACAGGCCGGGCGCGTCACCGACGTCGACGGCTTCCTCGCCGACGTCCGCGCCCGCGAAGCGCAGATGCCCACCGGCATCGAAGGCGGCATCGGCATCCCGCACGCCCGCAGCGCCCACGTCACCGCGCCGAGCCTCGCCTTCGGCCGGTCCGCCGAAGGCGTCGACTTCGGCGCCGACGACGGCCCCGCCGACCTCGTATTCCTCATCGCCGCCCCCGCGGGCGGCGCCTCCGACCACATGACCATCCTCGCGTCCCTGGCGCGCAAGCTCATCCACCAGGACTTCAAGACCGCCCTCCGCGAAGCCCCCGACGCGGCGGCGGTCGCCGCCCTCATCACGAACGCGCTCGGATAGCAGCGCACCGCCCGGAAGAAGGTGCTCGAACAATGAAGCTCGTGGCAGTCACCTCGTGCCCCACCGGCATCGCCCACACGTACATGGCCGCCGAAGCGATCGAACAGGCCGCCAAGGACGCCGGGCACGAGATCCACGTCGAGACCCAGGGCGCCGCCGGCGCCGAAGCGCTCGACCCGCAGTGGATCGCCGAAGCCGACGCGGTCATCTTCGCCGCCGACGTGGACGTCCGGGACAAGGAGCGCTTCGCCGGCAAACCGGTCGTCTCCGCCGGCGTCAAGCGCGGCATCAACCACGCCGCCGACATGGTCGCCGAAGCCGTGGAGAAGGCCCAGGCCGCACCGGACTCCGGACCCGTCGCCCCCGCGCCCGCGGCACCGGCCGGGCCCCGACTCGGCCCCGGCGCGAAACTGCGCCTCTGGCTCATGACCGGCGTGTCCTACATGCTGCCGTTCGTCGCCGCCGGCGGCATCCTCATCGCCCTCGCGTTCGTCTTCGGCGGCGCCGAAGTGGCGAACCAGGTCAACGGCGGCGAATTCGAAGGCGTCGACTACGAGGCCATCACCGACCCGACCCGGATCCTCGACCAGGTCGGCATCACCGGGGTCCTCTTCTACATCGGCGGACTCGCGTTCTCGATGCTCGTGCCGATCCTCGCCGGGTTCATCGCCTTCGGCATGGCCGACCGCATGGGCATCGCCCCCGGCGTCGTCGGCGGCCTCATCGCCGTCAACGTCGGCGCGGGCTTCCTCGGCGGTCTCGTCGCGGGCCTCCTCGCCGGCGCGATCGTCATGGCGCTCAAACTCATCAAGGCCGACCAGGCGTTCTCCGGCATCATGCGGATCGTCGTGATCCCGCTCGTGAGCGTCTTCGCCGTCGGCTTCATCATGCTCGTCCTCGTCGGCAAGCCCATCGCGACCGCCCAGACCTGGCTCACCGACTGGCTCGCCGGACTCTCCGGCGTCAACGCCGTCCTGCTCGGCCTGCTGCTCGGCGCCATGATGGGCTTCGACCTCGGCGGCCCGGTCAACAAGGTCGCCTACCTGTTCGGCGTCGGCGCGCTCGCCAGCGGCGACTTCACCGTCATGGCCGCCGTCATGGCCGCGGGCATGGTCCCGCCGCTCGGCCTCGCGCTCGCCACGGTGGTCCGCTCCAAGCGGTTCAGCCAGGCCGAACGCCAGTCCGGCAAGGCCGCGTGGCTCCTGGGGGCCTTCTTCATCACCGAAGGCGCGATCCCGTTCGCCGCCGCCGACCCGCTGCGGGTCATCCCGTCCACCGTCGTCGGCGGCGCCGTCGCCGGCGCGGTCTCGATGGCCTTCGGCTCCACGCTGCGGGCCCCGCACGGCGGCGTCTGGGTCCTGCCGCTCATCGGCAACCCGGGCGGCTTCATCATCGCGATCCTCGCCGGGACCGCCGCGACGTGCCTGTGCGCCGTCGCCCTCAAGACCGCCTGGCGTTCCAAGGCCGCCGAAACCGCCGACGACCAGGCACTGGTCGCCATCTAACCCAACGGAGAAGGAAGAGTCATGCCCGAACGCACCGTCGTCGTCGCCTCCGAAGTGGGCCTCCACGCCCGGCCCGCCGCCCTCTTCGTGCAGGCCGCCGCCGCGCAGCCCGTCGACGTCACCATCGGCAAGCCCGACGGGGAACCGGTCGACGCCCGCTCGATCCTCTCCGTCATCGGCCTCGACGCCAAAGGCGGCGAACCGGTCGTCCTCCGCGCCGAGGGCGAGGGCGCCGAAGCGGCCCTCGACGCCCTCGAAGCCGTGCTCGCCACCGACCACGACGCCTAGGAGCCGACCATGACCGCCGCTGAGATGACCGGCATCGGGGTCAGCCCCGGGGTGGCCGCCGCGCCCGTGGCCCGGCTCGCGCCGCCGCCCGCGCTGCCCGCCGACACCGGACCCGAACCCGACCCCGAGGCCGCGCTGGCCGAGGCCCGGGCCGCGCTCGAAGCGGTCGCCGCCGACCTGGACGCGCGCGCCGACCGCGCGGAGGGCCCCGCCGCCGACGTCCTCTTCGCGCAGTCGATGATGCCCCGCGACCCGGCCCTCGCCGACCGGATCGCCAAGGCGCTCAGCGACGGCCGCTCCACGCCGCACGCGATCGCCGCGGCCTTCGGGTCCTTCCGCGCCGCCCTGGAGGCCGCGGGCGGCTACCTCGCCGAACGGGCCGCCGACCTCGACGACCTGCGCGACCGCGCCGTCGCGGCCCTCCTCGACCTGCCGATGCCGGGACTGCCGGACCCCGGGCACCGCTTCGTGCTCGTCGCCCGCGACCTCGCCCCGGCCGACACCGCCGCGCTCGACCCGGCCGCCGTGGCCGCGATCGTCACCGAGGAAGGCGGCCCCACCAGCCACACCGCGATCCTCGCGAAGTCGATGGGCCTGCCCGCCGTCGTCGCCTGCCCCGCCGCCGCCGGACTCGCCGACGGCACCGAGGTCCTCGTCGACGGGGGCACCGGCCTCGTCGTCCCCGACCCCGAACCGGGACGGGTGCGCCGGGTCCTCGACGCCGAAGCCCGCCGCGCGGCGGCATTGACGGCGAGCCGCGGCCCCGGGCGCACCGCCGACGGGCACGCCGTGCAGCTCCTGGTGAACCTCGGCTCGCAGGCCGACCTGGCGGCCGCCGCCGCCGTCGACAGCGAGGGCGTGGGCCTCTTCCGCACCGAGTTCCTGTTCCTCGACCGCGAGACCGCGCCCTCCGTGGACGAGCAGGTCGAGGCCTACGGGCAGGCGTTCGCCGCCTTCTCCGGCCGCAAGGTCGTCATCCGCACCCTCGACGCCGGGGCCGACAAGCCCCTCGCGTTCGTCGACCACGGCCACGAGCCGAACCCGGCCCTCGGTGTGCGCGGCATCCGCCTGGCCCGCACTGCGACCGGCGCCTCCCTCCTGGACGGGCAGTTGACGGCGATCGCCGCAGCGGCGGCGCAGCACGCGGCCGACGTCTGGGTGATGGCCCCGATGGTCGCCACCCCGGGCGAGGCGGCCGCGTTCACGGCGCAGTGCCGTTCGCACGGCCTCGCCACGGCCGGCGCCATGATCGAGGTCCCGGCGGCCGCGCTGCGCGCCTCGCGCGTACTGGAATCATGCGACTTCGCGAGCCTGGGCACCAACGACCTCGGCCAGTACGCGCTCGCGGCCGACCGCATGAACGGCGCGCTGGCGGACCTGCTCGACCCCTGGCAGCCCGCGCTGCTCGACCTGGTGAGCCTGGCCGCGGAGGCCGGCCGCGAAGCCGAGAAGCCGGTGGGGGTGTGCGGTGAGGCCGCGAGCGATCCGCTGCTCGCCTGCGTCCTGGTCGGCCTCGGTGTCGCGAGCCTGTCGATGGCGCCCGCGGCGGTCGCGGGGGTCCGGGCCGAACTGGGCTCCCGGACCCTCGCCGACTGCGCCGGGATGGCCGCCGAAGCCCTGCACGCGGCGGACGCCGCGGACGCCCGCCGACTGGTCGCCGCCTACGGCACCGCGTGACCGGCGGCGTGGCGCCGCAGACCGGCCTCAAGAGGCCTCACCGCCTCGGCACCGCGCCTGCGTGAGCCCGGCTCGGCGGCCACTCGGCGCACCGGCCCGGCCCCCGCGGGGGACTCGCCGGGCCGTGCCCAGGGGCGTTCGGGCCGGTCCTCGCCCGTCGTCCGGACGCACGAATGGACACGCGACTTCAACTAACCCATTTACAAAGGGGCGGCTTCGTCGTAGCATTCAGCCATGAAGTCCACCTCGCGCGACATCCGCCTCCGCAACTGCTTCGCAGTGCTCCGGCATCTGATCGCGGACGCCCCCACATCCCGCCAGATCCTCGCCCGCGAGACGGACCTCAGCGTGGCGACGGTCTCGAACCTGGTGACCGACCTGATCGAGCTCGGCGTGGTGGTCGAGGTGGGCCGCGAGGACTCCGGCGGCGGCAGGCCCCGGGCGCTGCTCGCGCCCAACGCGGGCGGCGGCGTCATGATCGGCGTCGACGTCGCCGAGACCTACGTGCACTTGGAAGTGTACGACCTCTCACTCGCGGTGGTCGACCGGGTGGACGAGCCCATCGCGCCCAACGAGAACAGCCCCGACCAGGTCATCGGCCACATCGACGCCGCCATGGACCAGGTCCGCGAACGCCTCGGCGACCGCGTCGTCCTCGGGCTCGGCGTCAGCCTGCCCGGCCAGGTGGACGTGGACTGGGGCGTCTCCGGATTCGCCCCCAACTGGAACTGGCACGACGTGCCCTTCCGCAGGCTCCTCGCCGACCGCCTCGACCTCGGCGTGCCCATCTACCTCGACAACCCCCTCAAGACGATCACCGTCGGCGAGCTGTGGTTCGGCGACGGCCGCGGCGTCGACCGCCTCGCCGTCCTCATCCTCGGCACCGGCGTCGGCGCCGGCCTCGCCTTCGGCGGCCGGCTCTACCGCGGCGCGACCAACTCGGCGGGGGAGTGGGGCCACACCACCATCAATCCCGGCGGCCCCCAATGCCGTTGCGGCGCCAAAGGCTGCATCGAGGCCTACGTGGGCGCCCCCGCGATCCTGCGGCAGTGGGAGCAGCTCGACGGCCGCGCCGGGAACGGCTCCCAGGGCGAGGCCATGGCCGCGCTGGCCGCCGCCTGGCGCGCGGGCGAGACCTCGGCGGTCCAGACGATCGAGGCCGTCGCCGAGCACCTCGCGGCGGGCGTCGCGAACCTCGTCAACCTCGTCAACCCCGACCTGGTGGTCCTCGACGGCTGGGTCACCGGCATCCTCGGCGACGCCCTCATGCCCGAACTGGAACGCCGCCTCCCCTCCCACGCCATGGCGACCCCCCTCAAGGCCGCCCGCCTCAAACGCAACGAGCAGGAGCGGAACATGGTCGCCCTCGGAGCCGCCGCGCTCGCCCTGGAAGGCCACCTCAGCCGCCTGAACACGGTCGGTTCGCGCAACCGGCGCTGACCGGGCCGCAACCTGGAGGCGCCGACGGCGCGCGAGCCCCGCACCCCGCGCCCCGGGGCGCCGTTCGCGCCGCCCATCGCGGTAGGGCTGGGGCCGCTGCGCCTGACGCTGCCCTTGTGATCGAGAACAAATCGTTATCCGAACACTTACTTCAACCCATTGACAAAGTGAGTGGCGCTCGCAACACTGGGAGGCGGATCGACTGACGTTGATCCCCTGCCGCGGCGTCGACTGGAGCCGAAGCCGCGCGGGAGCCCTTCCCACCTCTCAACGTAGCGAGGAGCTAAGAGATGGTTGCCTCACGCAACAACCGCCATTCGAAGAAAGCGTTCGCCGAGTTCATGATGAACCGCCGGCGCATGCTCGCCCTCGGCGGCATGGCCGCCGGCGCTGGCACGCTGGCCGCCTGCGGCGGCAACACCGGACGCGAGGAAGGCGGCGACGGGGTCTCCCTGTCGCAGTGGTACCACGAGTACGGCGAGGCCGGCACCCAGGAGGCGGCGAAAGGGTACGCCGCGGACTATCCCGACGCCAACGTGACCGTCGAGTGGATCCCCGGCGACTACGACGCCGCCCTGGCCTCGGGCCTGCTGACCGACGACGGCCCGGACGTCTTCGAGAGCCACCTCAACCGCGGCATGGTCGAGGCCGGCCAGATCGTCCCCCTCGACGACCTCATCGCCGACGTCATCGACGACATCCCCGAGGGCGACCTGCGGCGCAACACGATCGACGGCACCGTCTACGGCATCAACATGATCGACGACCCGCAGTACGTCGTCTACCGCCCCAGTCTGTTCGAGGCCGCCGGCATCACCGCGCCGCCGACCACCTTCGAGGAGCTCATCGACATCGCGATCGAGCTGACCAACGACGACGTCAAGGGCATCGACTTCGGCGCGGCCGGCGGCACCGACCGGCTCGGCCAGCACATGATCAACAGCCTCGGCCTCTCGTTCATCGGCGAGGACATGCAGGCCGGCTTCAACGACCCGCGCATGGCCGAAGGCGCCGAGCTGGTCAAGCGGCTCAACGATTCCAACGCGCTCCTCCTCGGCGCGCCCACCGACTGGTGGGACCCCTCGTCGATGATCCAGGGCCTGACGGCCATGTCGTGGACCGGCCTGTGGACCATGCCGGCGCTGCAGGAGAACCTCGGCGACGACATCGGCATCTTCCCCTGCCCCGGCTTCGTCGGCGGCACTCCCACCGTCTACAACGGCGGCTGGGCCACCTTCGTCAACGCCAACGGCAAGCACGTCGAGGAGGCCAAGGCCTTCACCAAGTGGCTGTGGGTCGACAACACCGAGGCCATCCTCGACTGGTGTCTCAGCTACGGCTTCCACATCCCCTCGCGGCTCTCGCTGCGGGAGCAGGCCGACCAGCTCACCAGCGGCCCGGCCGCCGAGGCCGTGGCCATCTCCGAGGAGTACGGCTGGGCCGACAACCCCGACTGGACCCCGGCGATGAACACCGCCGTCAACGACATGCTGAGCAACATCGCCCTCGAGGGCAACGACCCGGAGGCCGAGCTCGCCAAGGCGGTCGAGACGGTCAACACCGAGCTCGACGGCATCTTCGGGTAGGGGAGCGCCATGGCCGTCACGGACAAGACGGCCGAACCGGCTTCGGCGGCAGCGGGGACGTCACGGCGCCCTCGCCGCCGCCGAACGTTCGGCGGCCGCAACCTCGCGTTCTGGTACTTCGTCGGGCCGTTCCTGCTCGGCCTGATCATCTTCACGTACATCCCGGTCGGGTGGTCGGCGTACCTGTCGTTCTTCGACGCGCGCAACACCGTCACCCCGGCGTCGGAGGACTTCGTCGGACTCGACAACTTCGTCACGATGCTCACCGACGAGAACTTCCGGCGCAGCCTCGTCACCTTCTCGATCTTCGCGGCGATCATCGTGCCGATCACGTTCGCCTCGTCGCTCGGGCTCGCCTTGGCGGTCAACAAGGTCCGCATCATGCGGGCGTTCTTCCGCTCGGTGTTCTTCCTGCCGTTCGCCTGCTCGTACGTGGTGGCGTCGCTGGTGTGGAAGATGTCGATCTTCGCGGGCGTGCGCTACGGCATGGCCAACACCGTCCTGGACTGGTTCGGGATCGAGTCGATCCCGTGGCTGTTCGGGAACGACCCGCCGTGGTTCTGGCTGGTCATCGCCACGCTGCGGCTGTGGATCCAGTGCGGCTTCTACATGATCCTGTTCATCGCCGCGCTGCAGCAGATCCCCGAGCACCTCTACGAGGCCGCCTATGTGGACGGCGCCAGACCCGGCTGGCAGACGTTCTGGCACATCACGCTGCCGCACCTGCGGGCCTCCTCGGTGGCGGTGCTCATGCTGGTGCTCATCGCCGCCTACCAGGCCTTCGACGAGTTCTGGAACCTGCTGCCGAACTCCGGGAACGTGCCCTACGCCCGGACGCCGCTGATCTACCTGTTCCACACGTCGCTGGGCACGAGCCAGGACCTCGGCCGCGGCTCGGCCGGCGCGCTCATCCTGGCCCTGCTGATCGCGATCGTGACGCTTTTCCAGGGCAAGCTCCTCGGCTTCGGCAAACCGGAAGGACGGTGACCGACATGGTGTCCACCAAGGACCGGCCCAAGCCGGTCGGCTACAGGCCCGGCGTCGGCTCGCGGGCCTCGCGCATCGTCAACTTCGTCGGGCTGTGCCTGCTCAGCGTGGTCTTCCTCATCCCGTTCTACCTCATCGTGCGCAACGCCCTGTCGACCACGCAGGACATCACCGCGCCGGGGTGGATGTGGTTCCCCACCGACATCCAGTGGGGCAACTTCACGGAGCTGTTCAACGACGAGAAGGTGCCGATGGCGCGGAGCCTCCTCAACTCCACCGTCGTCTCCGTGCTCACCACCGTCGGCACGCTGTTCCTGTGCACCACGGCCGGTTACGGCCTGGCGCGCATCCCGTACCGGCACGCCGACAAGGTGTTCTACGCGATCCTGGCCACGCTCATGGTCCCCAGCGCGATCACGTTCCTGCCGAGCTTCGTGATGGTCTCGAGCCTGGGCTGGGTCTCGGACCTGCGCGGGCTGATCATCCCGACCCTGTTCAACGGGTTCGTCGCGTTCCTGTGCCGGCAGTACTTCCTGAGCTTCCCCAAGGAGCTCGAGGAGGCCGCCCGCGTGGACGGGCTCGGGTACTGGGGTTCGTTCTGGCGCATCGTGATCCCGAACTCGAAGGGCTTCCTGGCGGCGATCGCGGTGATCACGTTCGTGACGTCGTGGAACTCGTTCCTGTGGCCGCTGGTCATCGGTCGCTCGTCCGATTCCTGGACGGTCCAGGTCGCCCTGTCGACGTTCCTGACCGCGCAGACGGTGAACCTGCCGCAGCTGTTCATGGCCGCCGCCGTGGCGATCCTGCCGCTGGTGTTCGTGTTCCTGTTCCTGCAGCGGTTCCTCGTCCAAGGCGTGGCGCAAACCGGACTTAAAGGATGATCGAAGGGCCCACCGCGCTCCACAGGCGACTGCGGACGATGCTAATGTGAGCTGCACTTTGATCACAGTGTGCCCAACCGGCCGCGGGTCCGCCCGCGGCCGTGCGCTGTGACCGCGCCCGTTTCCCTGTTGCTTAGGAGCCGTCCCCCATGGAAGAACTCAAGATCCGGTCCCCCTTCGGCGTGTGGGGCCTCAGCCTGATCACCTTCGGCATCTACGGCCTCGTCTGGTACGCCAAGACCGCCGCCCAGATCAAGGCCGTGAACCCGAACAACCCCCAGAACGTCAGCGGCACCAGCCTCGTCGTGTGGATGCTGTTCGGCGTCATCACCCTCTACATCATGCCGAT
Source organism: Glycomyces sp. TRM65418 (assembly GCF_019710475.1). Lineage (GTDB taxonomy): Bacteria > Actinomycetota > Actinomycetes > Mycobacteriales > Micromonosporaceae > Glycomyces. Next base: position 132,895 of record NZ_JAJFAX010000003.1, read on the forward strand.
CATCAACTGGTTCAAGCTGTGCGCGTCCATCCGGGCCGAGCAGCAGGCCGCCGGCCTGGCCCCCACCTTCAGCACCGGCGTCGCCACCCTGCTGTGCTTCGTGGTCGGCACCAACGTCTGCTACATCCAGTCGCAGCAGAACCTGGTCGTCGCCGCCGTCAAGGCCCGCCAGCCCGTCCCCGCGTAGGCGGAGCGCCTGACGCGGCACCGGCGCGTGAGCGCCGTGACCGAAGCCCCCGGCCGCATCCGGCCGGGGGCTTCGGCGTCCGTGCCGCGCGGGACCGCCGCCCCAGGTCCATGCGGTCGGGACCGGATAGTCTTGCCGCTGTGGACCTCACCGAATACGTGCCCGTCGTCCCCGACTTCCCCGAGCCGGGGATCGGCTTCCGCGACATCACCCCGCTGCTGGCCGCCCCCGACGCCTTCCGGGCCTCGATCGACCGCCTCCAGGAGGCCTGCGAGGCCCACCCGTACGACGCGATCGCCGCGTTCGACGCCCGCGGGTTCCTCTGGGCCGCACCGCTGGCCGACCGCACCGGCAAGCCGCTGCTCCCGATCCGCAAGGCCGGCAAGCTGCCGCGCGAGGCCGCGGTGGAGTCCTACCGCGGCGAGTACGCCGAGGTCCGGGTCGAGCTGCACGCCGACGCGGTGAACGAGGGCGACCGGGTGCTCCTGGTCGACGACGTCATCGCCACCGGCGAGTCCATGGCCGCGGGCGCGCGCCTCGTGGAAGGCCTGGGCGGCACGGTCGCCGCCTGCGCCGCCCTCCTGGAGATCGCCGCCCTCTCCGGCCGCGACCGCCTCGAGGGCTACCCGGTCGTCTCCCTCCTCGGCGAACTCTAGGCGGGCGTCGAGGACCTTCCCGCGCACCGCGATGGAAGGTCCTTATCGGACCCGTGAACCGGCGACGGCGCGCGACGTGTCATATGTCGCGCGCCGTCGCCGGGTCCGATCCGTGGGTCAGCCGACCAGCTTCGCCAGGTTCGCGGGGTCGGCCAGGGCCGAGCCCATGCCGATGACCGAGGCCCCGGCCCGCAGGTACGCGTCGATCTCGTCGGGGCCGACGCCGCCGGTGGCCACGAACTTCATGTCCGGGAACGGCCCGTGCATGGCCTTGAACCAGTCGGGGCCGAGCGTCGAGGCCGGGAAGACCTTCACCCAGGTGCAGCCGAGGTCCCGGGCGAGGGCGACCTCGCTGGCGGTGGCGACGCCCGGCAGGTGCGGCAGGCCCGCCTCGTGCGAGGCCTCCAGGACGGCCGGGTTGAGGCCCGGCGCGATCGTGTAGTCGGCGCCGGCCGCGGCCGCCCGTCGGACGTGCCCGGTGGAGACCACGGTGCCCGCGCCCACGGCCCGGCCGCCCGGGCCCGCGGCCCGCACGGCCGCGGCGAGGGCCGCTTCCTGGCCGGGCTGTCCGATCGGGACCTCGACCAGGTCGAACCCGGCGTCCCAGACCCGCTCGGAGAGTTGCACGGTCTCGTCGGCGGGCAGGCCCCGCCAGATCGCCATGACGCGCTGCCCGGCGAAGAGGCGGTCGAAGAATGCGCCTTGGTCGAGGGTCACTGGTCCTCCAGGATGGCTCGGACGGTCTCGGGTGGCGGCGGGGGCGCGAGGTCCCCGACGGTCTGGAGGGCCCCGGCCGCGAGCCGGTGGCCCAGCCGCATGCACGCCTCCAACGGAGCGTCGCGCAGGCGGCCGTACAGGAATCCGGCGGCGAAGGCGTCGCCGGCGCCGACCGGTTCGACCACGGCGACCGGTTCGGCGGGGGTGTAGGAGCGCTTGCCGCCTTCGAAGGCGGTGACGCCGTTCCCGCCGTCCTTGACGACGAGCACGCCCGCGCCCGGCAGCAGGTCCCGCACGTCGTCGGCGGTCGTGGCGCCCCACAGCGTCTGGGCCTCGTCGAGGCCCACGAACGCGATGTCGGCGGCGTCGGCGAGGCGCGCGAGCACCGGCCCGGCCTCGCTCACGGGCCACAGCGCGGGCCGGTAGTTCACGTCGAAGCTCACGAGCGCCGGGTCCAGCGCCCGTTCGAGGAGCAGTTCCTCGACGAGCGCGGCGCAGTCCGCCGAGAGCGCCGGGGTGATCCCGGAGAGGTGCAGGATCCGGGGCGGCCGGATGCCGGCGAGGTGGCCCGGGGCCATCGTGGAGGCGGCCGAGCCGCGCCGGTAGTAGTGGACGCGGGTGCCCTCGGGGCCGGGGTCTTTGAAGTACACGCCGGTGGGCCGGTCGGGGTCGGTCCGGGCGCCGGTGCGGTCGACGCCGGCCTCGTCGAGGACGTCGAGGATGCGCCGGCCGAGGGGGTCGTCGCCGACCTTGCCGTACCAGGCGGCGCGGGCGCCGAGCCGGGCGAGCGCGACGGCGACGTTCGATTCGGCCCCGGCGACTCCCGCGTGGAGGTCGACGGCGCTGCGGAGGGGGCCGGCGGCCGCGGGGGCGAGGACGATCATCGACTCGCCCAGGCACAGGACGTCCATGTGGCTCCCTTCGGGGCCGCGGCTCGCGTTCGGCCGCGCGGGGTGGGGGAGCCCTAGCCTACCGATCGGAAAACGCATACATCAAGGCGCGTGGGCGCGAACGCGGCCGCTGGTCCGGCCACAGGGGCGGCCGGTCCGCGTAGACTGAGGCGACGGGCCTCTCACCCTGGGGGCGGACATGACCGACCTGCGGCTGGCGAAACTCTTCGCGTGGACGATCGGCGTCCTCATCCTGCTGTGGATGCTCGCCGAGTGCCTCGGCGGACCCGACGAGACCCGCCCCGGGAACCAGGACCTCCAGCGCGAGTCCGAGCAGTACGCCGCCGACTGCGAGCGCACCTGGCAGGCCCTGGACCTCGCCGTGAGCGCCGACCACCAGAACGTCGACCGCGTGGTGGACCAGATCGAGGCGCTCGGCACCGGCATCGAGGACCCCGATCTCAAAGCCCTGGCCGAGGGATACGCCCGGCAGGCGCAGCAGATGGTCGCCGAGGCGCCCCCCGAGGACGAGGACGGCCTGGCCGAGGCCCGCGTCGAGTTCAGCGACGCCGCCACCCTCGATCTCGCGATGCGCTGCCCGGTCACCTGACCGGCACCCGCGCGGCCCGGCTCCAAGCGCCCCGGGTATTGACAGTGTTCGAAATTATCGCTAACTTCTACACGTTCGAACATCCTCTTGCACGAAGGATGCCAAGTCGACCTCAATGTGGAGGGACACGGCACGCCGGGGCGACCCGGTGCCGCCTCCACTCGGACCTTGCTCTGGGGTTGACGGGGCGGGACCGCACGGAGGCGCCCAGGACGCGTGAGCGGCCGCGGCGCGCCCGGGCGGGCCCGCCCCGTTTCCGTCACGGAGCCTTTCGCGGCCCGATAGGCCGTTTCGCGCCCGCGCAAGCGTTCGTCGGCATCGGCACACCGGCGACTTCGCGTGACTGTCACAAGCTGCGGATTCATCTCCGAGCAGGCGTGCGCCGCGCTCTCGGCGTTTGGGTTCGGGACCGCGGTTGTGGCAAAATGGCACGTCTGCCGTTGACCCGTAGGAGCCTCGTTGCCACCCAGCGAACTGCACGCCACCTTCCTGCCCGACCACGCCTCCCCGGCCGATGGTCGGCTGCTGTTCTACGGCGGCGCGCGCCCGGGGGCCGCGGTGGCCGAACTGGGGCTGCCCCCCGGGGATCCGGTGGACGCCGAGCTCTACCTCGACGGCGAGCTCCGCGAGGTCGAGGGCGTGGCGGTGCCCGTGCGCCCGGTCCTGCCCGCGCTCACCAGGATCGCCTCGCGTCCCGACATCACCGAGTCCGTCGCGATCTGGGCCCGCATCGCCAACGCCGTGGACGACGACAAGTTCGACGACCTCGACCGGATCGCCGCCGAGCTGCCGCCAGAAGGGCACTCGGTGCCCCACTCGGAGGGGCACGTGTGGACGGCGAAAGCCCTCGTCGGCGCGTTCGTGGAGTCCTTCACCGAGCTGCTGCGCTCCGACTCGGGGCTCAACCTCCGGCTCATCACCGCGCAGCACTCCGACCCGGGGGACGTCCGCGTCAACGCCGACCTGCGCCGCTACCAGGCGCACGGCATCGCCTGGCTCGAAGCGGCCGCCGAGGGCGGCGCGGGCGTGATCCTCGCCGACGACATGGGTCTCGGCAAGACCCTCCAGTCGATCGGGCTCCTGGTGCGCCGCTCCGCAGCGCGCCCGCACCCGTCCCCCCGCCCGCACCCCGAACCGGACGGGGCCGCGCCCCGGCCGCACGCACCGCACCTGGTGGTCTGTCCGACCTCGCTGGTCGGCAACTGGCAGCGGGAGATCGCCCGCTTCGCGCCCCAGCTCACCGTCCACCTGCATCACGGCCCGGCCCGCACCAGGCACCGCGCGCCGCTCACCGAAGCCGACGTGGTCGTCACGTCCTATTCGATCGCCCTGCGCGACATCAAGCTCCTGCGGCAGATCGCGTTCGACACCATCGTCATCGACGAGGCCCAGGCCATCAAGAACCACCGGTCGCGCACCGCCGGCGCGGTCCGCGACCTCACCGGGCGCGTGCGGGTGGCGCTCACCGGCACGCCCGTGGAGAACCACCTCTCCGAGCTGTGGTCGATCTCCGAGTTCGTCAACCCCGGGCTGCTGGGCGGCCAGGCCGACTTCAAGCGCCGCTTCGCCGACCCGATCGAGATCGGCCGCGACCCCGTCAGCGCCGCCACCCTCCGCGCCCGCATCGACCCGGTCGTGCTGCGCCGCATGAAAGAGGACGTCGCCGCCGACCTGCCGCCGAAGATCGAGGCCGTCGTCGCCTGCACCATGACCGACGAGCAGGCGGGACTGTACAAAGAGGCCATCCGCGAGGCCTTCGACGAGGGCCTGGGCGACGGCATCACCCGCCGCGGCCGCGTCCTCAAGCTCCTGACGCGGCTCAAGCAGATCTGCAACCACCCCGCCCAGTACGTCGGGGAGGGCGACGGCGGCCTCGCCGAGCGCTCCGGGAAGCTCGACCGCGTCACCGAGATGCTCGCCGAGGTCGTCGAGGAGGGCGACAAGACCCTCATCTTCACCCAGTACCGCCAGATGGGGGAGCTGCTCTCGCGCCACCTCCACGCCGAGCTCGGCGTCGCCGCGCCGTTCCTGCACGGCGGGCTCGACCAGCCCGCCCGCGACCGGCTCGTCGAGGAGTTCCAGACCGGCGAGGGGCCCGCGATCCTCCTCGTCTCCCTCCGCGCCGGCGGCACCGGCCTCAACCTCACCGGCGCCTCGCACGTCGTCCACTACGACCGCTGGTGGAACCCGGCCGTGGAGGACCAGGCCACCGACCGCGCCCACCGCATCGGCCAGACCCGCACCGTCCACGTCCACAAGCTCGTCACCGCGGGGTCCCTCGAAGAACGCGTCGACGAACTGCTCGCCCGCAAGCGGGCCATCGCCGACGCCGTCGTCGGCACCGGGGAGGACTGGCTGGGCGAACTCGACGACTCCCAGCTGCGCAAGCTCATCGAACTCGACGACGACGGAGGCCACCTGTGAGCGACCCGTACGGACGGACCTGGTGGGGCCGCAAATGGTGGCGGGCCCTGGAGACCATCGGCCTGAACTACCCCGACCAGCGCATCGTCAAGGGCCGCGCCCTCGCCGGGCGCGGCGCGGTCACCGGCATGAGCATCGAACCCGGCTCCGTGACCGGCCGCGTCACCGACACCAACGGCACCCACGACGCCGAGATCCGCATCCCGGTCTACAACGCCTCCGCGTGGGCCGCCGGGATGACCGCGCTGTCCCTCTCGCCCTCGTGCGTGGCCGGGCTCCTCGCCGGGCGCCTGCCCAAACGCATCGACGACATCCTCGCCGACGCCGGGATGCGCCTGCTGCCCAAGAAGTTCGTCACCGAGGAGCACAACCGCATCACCACCGCCTGCCCCTGCGCCGACAGCCGTGAAGTGTGCGCCCACATCATGGCCCTCGCCCTCGTGAGCGCCGCCAAGATGGACGACGACCCGTGGCTCGTGCTCCTCCTGCGCGGCGGCCCCACCCGGGACCTCCCCGGGCGGCTGCGCGCCGCCAGGGTCGCCAGCATGGACGCGGCCCAACCCGTCTGACCCGGCCGGGAGACCCCCCGAAGCGGCTCCCGCCGCCCCCGAACCGCTTCGCGTCCCTCCGCGCACACCCGAGAGCCGCGGCGACGGGGGACTACCGCAGCGTCAGACGCTCGGCCCTCGCGCGATACCGCTCGTGATACGCCTTCGCGCCCGTTCCGACCCTGCGCTCCAGCAGCCGCGCCGGTTCCCGCCCCAGCAGCTGGAGCAGACGCCCCGCGTACGCGGCGGCCTGCTCGGGCGCCAACTCGGCGAGCCGCTGGTCGAGCGCCGCCGCGAACCGCTCGTCCTCACCGTCCGCGGGCGCGCGGCGGATCGCCGCCGAGGCGACCGCTCGGCCCGCGTTCCACGGCCCCGGATCGGCCACCAGGTCCGGGAAGTCCGCGGGCCCCACCGCCGCGACCGCCGTGACGGCGCCCGGACCGACCTCGACGCCCTCGCGGTACCGGCCGGCCACCGCATCCGTGCGGCACACCAGCAGCGCCGAGACCGGCAGCCGGTGCTGCTCGAACGCGAAGCCCACGATCGCCGGCAGGCTCCAGCGCACCTGCTCGCTCCACTCCGTCATGACCTTGCAGACGACCACCCGTTCAGTGCCGTCCGCGAACCCCAGGCGCACTTCCGCGTCCGCGACATGGGGATCGGGCCACCGCGGCCAGACCGGCCCGGAGAGGACCACCGCCGAGACCGTCCGCTGACCGGTGAACCGCCCCCCGGCCAGGCCCAGCATCCAACCGACCGAATGCGGTTCCTCCTCGATGAGCGACACGAAGACGTCGTAGAACGCGGGCGGCATCGGCTTCCCCCTCCAGATCGGGACTCACCCGGTGCAACGAGACGCCGACCCCGCGGAAACGGCGCTGTCGCCAACCCGACAATGCTTCACCGGAAGCGAGCCGGCGGCGGAGGAGCTCAGCCGAGCGTCACGGACATCGCGTCGCCGTCCACGCTCACCTGCACCGACTTGAGATCGGCGACCCGCGGCAGCCCCTCGGCCGCCTCGCCCTCGTACCCGCCGACCACGACCGTGGCCGCGCCCGCCGCCCGCGCCGAAGCCAGGCCCGCCGGGGCGTCCTCGAAGACCACCGCGTCCCTCGCGTCGAACCCGAGCGCCTTCGCCGCCAGCAGGTACGGCTGCGGATGCGGTTTGCCCTTCGTCACGTCGTCCGCCGCCACCAGGATCTTCGGCAGCGGAATCCCCACCGCCGCCAGCCGCCGCGTCGTCAGCGCCCTGGTCGCCGAGGTCACCACCGCCCACCGGTCCCGGTCCAGCCCGCCCAGCAGCGCCGCCGCCCCCGGAATCTCGCTGATCCCGTCCGTCCGGTCGATCTCCTCGGCCTCGATCCGGTCCGTCTCCGCCACCGCGTCCACACCGTCCGGCGCGAACTCCGCGACCACCTCGATCGTCGGCCGCCCGTGCGCCACCGCCAGGATCCGAGCCGCGTCCAACCCGTGCCGGGCCGCGAACCGGCTCCACGCGCGCTCCACCGACGCCGTCGAATCGACCAGCGTCCCGTCCATGTCGAACAGCAGGATCGAAGCCGTCAGCACCGAATCGCTCATACGTTCCCTCCTTGAACCGATCCGCAACGCTACCAACGCGAGATGTCCTGCACGCTACATTTCCCAGGCCTCGGCGAGAACGGACCGTGCGTCCGCCCGGCCCCCGCCGCGATTGCGGTTGCCCCAGGCGAAGCCATCCCCTACCGTCGAAACCGTGCCAGCACTCACCGACCCCACCGAACGCCTCGCCGACTCCTTCTCCGAAGCGGTGGACGAGTTCATCGCCGAAGGCCGCGGCGGCCCCGACGACCGCACCCTCATCGGGGCGATGATCCGCGACTACGTCCTCCCCGCCGGAGGCGCCGCGTGGGTCGCCGACTACCTGGCGGCCGAACGGCGCTGGCGCACCGTGCCGCCGCCGGACTTCGTCCCCATGACCATGCTCTGGTGGGTCGACGGCGACACCTTCCTCGGGCGCATCTCCATCCGCCACCGGCTCAACGAGCACCTGCGCGAGATCGGCGGCCATATCGGCTACGACATCCGCCCCGGCGCCCGCCGGCGGGGCCACGCCACCGCCATGCTCGCCGCCGCCCTGCCCCGAGCCGCCGGACTCGGCATCGAGAAGGCGCTCATCACCTGCGACGCCGACAACATCGGGTCCCGCAAGGTCATCGAACGCAACGGCGGGACACTCGAAGACCAACGCGGCGACAAACTCCGGTTCTGGACGCCGACCGCGCCGGTAGCCGCCGCGAACTGACCGCGACGACCGCATCACCGCACAGGTTGGGGGACCACAGGTGGGATTCAAACGCGTCGACTACGACCGCACGCAGCACGCCGGATACGCCAAGGGCCGCAGGCTCCTGCCCGTCAGCCGGCGCAGCTGGCTCCGGGCCTTCCGCGAACTCGCGGGCGAGGGCCGCATCAGGACGGTGGTCGACGTCGGCTCGGGCACCGGGCGGTTCACGCCCGCGCTCGCCGACGAGTTCGGCGCCGAGGTCATCGGAGTCGAGCCCTCGGCGAAGATGCGGGAGGTCGCGCACGTCGAGTCCTCGCACCCGCTCGTGTCCTACACGCCCGGACACGCGGCCGACCTGCCGCTCGACGACGCGAGCGCCGATCTGGCGCTCATGTTCCTCGTCTGGCACCACGTGCCCGACCGGGCCGCCGCCGCGCAGGAGCTGGCGCGGGTGCTCCGGCCCGGCGCGCGCCTGCTGATCGCGACGACCCTGTCCGACCGGCTCAAGGATCTGCTGCTCTACCGGTACTTCCCCCGGACCCGCGACATCGACGCGCAGGTGTTCCCGACCCTGGACGCGACGATCGCGCTCTTCGAGGATGCCGGATTCAAGCACAGTGGACTCATCGAGGTCCGTCACCGCTCGGCCGAGAGCCTCGCGGAGTACGCCGAGCGCCAGCGGATGCGCGCCCTGTCGGTCTATGAGCACCTCACCCCCGAGGAGTACCGGGAAGGGCTCGCGGCCCTGGAGGCCGACGCCCTCGCCGAGACGGCGCCGCACCCGGTCGAAGCCGAATGCGACCTCCTCGCCTTCACCCGCTCGTGAAAGCCCCCGGCGGCGTGCGCATGCCATACGACACGTCACCGGGCCGGCCGAGAACGCGCCATCGGATCGGACCGCCGATTGGACCGGGCCGCCTGTATCCGTCGGCGAAGGGCCGCTGATCGGCCCGCGGCCGACGCCATGCCGACGAGCACTCGGCCGCCACGACCTCGCGGCGGCGATCCGACCGCCGCACCGCCGCGCCCTCCTGAAGCCCGCACGCGTTCACGCGGCCGACCGCCGCGTGGGCGTCGCGCCTCACTGGTGGTCGGGGGCGACCAGACCGGTGTTGTAGGCGAAGATGACCGCCTGCACCCGGTCCCGGGCGCCGATCTTGGCGAGGATGCGGCCCACATGGGTCTTCACGGTCGACTCGGCGAGGTGGAACCGCTCGGCGATCTCGGTGTTGTTCCAGCCCTTCCCGATCGCCGTCAGCACTTCCCGCTCGCGCTCGGTCAGCACGTCGAGCTGCGCCGCGTCGGCCTTGTCGACCTCCTCGCCCTCCACCGGGAACTGGTCGGCGAACCGGTCCAGGAGCCGGCGCGTCAGCTTCGGCGCGACCACCGCGTCCCCGGCGGCCACCACGCGGATGCCCGCGAGCAGCTCCTCGGGCTGAGCGTCCTTCACCAGGAACCCGCTCGCGCCGGCGCGCAGCGCCGCATACGCGTACTCGTCCAGGTCGAACGTGGTCAGCACCAGGACACGGCTGCGCCCGCCCGCGGCGATGATCCGCCGGGTCGCCTCGATGCCGTCCACGCCCGGCATGCGCACGTCCATGAGCACCACGTCCGGGTTCAGCTCGGTCGCGCGCCGCACCGCGTCCGCTCCGTTGTCGGCCTCGCCGAGCACCACGAGGTCCGGCTGGCTCTCCACGAGCATCCGAAACCCCATGCGCTGCAGCGGGTGATCGTCCACGATCAGCAACGTGGTCACCGGCGTTCCTCTCCGTTCCGCGGAAGCCACAAGGCGACCCGCCAGCCGCCGAAGGCCTCCGGCCCGGCCACCATTGTGCCGCCGAACGCCGCCGCCCGTTCGGCCAGGCCCGCCAGACCCCGCGCCGTCCCGGCCCCGTCGACCCGGTCCCCGCTGTTGACCACCGTGACCGCCAGCCCGTTCTCGCGGTACTCCAGCGAGACCTCGGCGCTCTTGATGCCCGTCGCGTGCTTGAACACGTTCGTCAGCGACTCCTGGACCGTCCGGAACACCGCCAGCTGCTGGTTCTCCGACAGGCCCCAGCGTTCGCCCGACGTCCGCACCGTCACCGGCAGGCCGGCCTCGCGGACCCGCTCGACGAGCCCGCCCAGCTCCGCCAGGCCCGGCTGCGGCGCCAACTCGGCCTCGTCGCCGTCCTCGGCCTTGAGGACCGACAGCACCCGCCGCAGTTCCCCCAAGGCCTCGCGGCTGGTCCGCCCGATCGCCTCCAGGGCCTCCTTCGCCTTCTCCGGCGCGGCGGTGGCGGCGTACGCGCCGCCGTCGGCGAGCGCGTTGATGACCGCCAGGTTGTGCCCGATGATATCGTGCATCTCCCGCGCGATCCGGGTGCGCTCCTCGGCCACCGCCGTATGCGCCGCCTGATCGCGCGCGGAGGCCAGGAACTCCCGCCGAGTCCGCACCAGCATCGCGATCGCCACGATGAACCCGAAGTAGAACGCGCTCGACACCACGTTCGCCAGGAAACTCCCGAGCGACAGGTCGTAGTTGACGGCCCAGTCGACCACCGTGGGCAGGAGCGAGACCACCGCCGCCCACCACAGGAGCTTGAGCGGGCGCCGCAGGACCAGGTTGTACAGCACCACGGTGAACGCCACCGCGCCCGCCGCGCCGATGAACCCGGCGCTCTCGTCGGTGCTCAAGCCGAGCGGGATCATGATCCCCAGCGGCACGAACTGACTGAGCAGGGCCGCGAACGGGTGCCGGCGCCGCCAGATCGTCGGCACCAGGAACATGACCACCAGGATCGCCTGGAGGGTCGGGTACTGGATCGCGAAGTCGGAGACGGCGACCGCCACCAGCCCCAGGCACCCGCCGATGACGTAGAGGAAGATCGGGAAGCAATCCCAAAGCAGCGGATGCCGGGAGTCGAACTCCAGCATCCGCTGCCACAGCCCGCGCTTGCGGGGGACGGTCACGGCCTCGGGCACGCACGCATCCTCACACGTCGCGGCGCTTGAGCAGGAGACCCGCCAGCCCGTACGTGACGACGAGCCAGATGCCCATCCACAGCCACGACTCGCCGACCCCCAGCGCCTGTCCCGACGGGTCGACCAGCGTGATCGTGTTCGCCACGTTGCCCGGCGCGTACGGCGTCACATCGCTCACCCAGTTCCACGGCAGCAGGGTCGCCAGCTGCGGGAGGATCATGATGACGCCGATGTAGAACCCGATCGAACCGGCCGAGTTCCGCAGGATCGCACCGATCCCGAGCGCGAGCAGCGCCAGGTACACGATCATCGCGCCGTACCCGAGCAGCGCCTGGAGCACCCCGTCGTCCGACAGGGAGAGCCCGCCGAGGCCGTTGTCCCCGAACAGCGCCTGCGTCAGGAAGAAGGTGATGAACACCATGACGGTGAAGAGGACGCCGACCACGGCGCCGTACACCGCGGCCTTCGCGAAGAGCACCCCGAGGCGCTTCGGCGCGGCCGTCATCGTGGAGCGGATCGACCCGGTCGAGTACTCGCCGGTCACCGTCAGGATGGCGAGCACCGCCACGAACACCGAGGCGAGTGCGACACCGGACATCGAGGCGCCGATCGCGGTCTCCGCCCCGCCGACCGCCTGATCGTCCGGGATGCTTCCGGCGATCAGCGCGCCGAGTCCGGCGCTGAACACGACCGCGCACAGCAGCACGATCCACGTCGAGCGCAGCGACCACAGCTTGGTCCACTCCGAACGCAGCAGACCCGCCGCGCTCAGCTTGTAGTCCCCGGGCGGCGTGTAGGCCGTCGGGCGGTCGGTCATCACAGCGGCGGTCATCGGTTCGCCCCTTCCATGCTCTGGCGGTACTCCACCGCGTCGGCGGTCAACTGCATGAACGCGTCCTCGAGGGAGCCGCGGTCGGTCCGCAGCTCGTGCAGGACCAGGCCGTGCGCGGCCGCGGTCTGGCCCACGACGGCGGCCTCGGTCCCGGACACCTCCAGGACGCCCTTCTCGGGGCTCGAGATGGAGACCCCGGGTCCGGCCAGCAGCTCGGCCAGCTGCGCCGCCTCGGGCGAGACCACCCTGACGCGCGACTCGCCGTTGCCCGACACGAAGTCCTCCACCGTCGTGTCGGCGAGGAGCCGGCCCTGCCCGATCACGACCAGGTGCTCGGCGGTCTGCGCCAGCTCGCTCATCAGGTGCGAGGACAGGAACACCGTCCGGCCCTCGGCCGCGAGGCCCTTGAGCAGGAGGCGGATCCACTTGACGCCGTCGGGGTCGAGGCCGTTCACCGGCTCGTCCAGGATCAGCACGGCCGGGTCGCCCAGCAGCGCGACCGCGATGCCGAGGCGCTGGCCCATGCCGAGGCTGAACCCGCCGACGCGCTTGCCGGCGACGTCGTGCAGGCCGACGAGGTCGATGACCTCACGGACGCGGCGCTTGGGGATGCCGTGGGTGCGGGCCAGGGCCAGCAGGTGGTTGTACGCGCTGCGGCCGGCGTGGACGGACTTGGCCTCCAGGAGCGCCCCGACCTCGGTCAGCGGGGAGCGGAACTCCGAGTAGTGCTTGCCGTTGACGCGGGCGAGGCCGCTGGTCGGCGCGTCCAGGCCGACGATGGCGCGCATCGTGGTGGACTTGCCGGCACCGTTCGGCCCGAGGAAGCCGGTGACGACGCCGGGCTTGACGCTGAACGTCAGATCGTCGACGGCCGTCTTCTTGCCGTAGCGCTTCGTCAAGTGCTCGATTTCAATCATGTCCCGAACGTTACGGCCACCCGAGCGGCACTTCATCGGTTCCCAGAGCGAACTTCCGGGACCTGAGTGGTACCCGAGTACTACTCCTTGAAGAGGGGAAGGCGCCGCCGCCGACCGTGAGGCGGCGTGGCGCACGGCACCCGATCGCAGGAACCGAGGCCGGCCCCGCACCGGGCCGAGACGAGGCGTCGACCAGCACCAGGAGGCCGACTCGCCGCTCGCCGGCGGCTCAGGTGTCACTTCGCTTCGGCGTAACTGTCGACGACCTTGGGACGCAGCGGAATGCGCACCGGCATGTCGCCGAAGAGGGTCCGTGTCGCATCGGATGCGGCGCGCTCGATCACCGCGCAGACCGCCTCGGCGCGGTCGGCCGGGCAGTGGACCATGACCTCGTCGTGGAGGAAGAACACCAGCTCGCCGAGCCGGCCCTCGTGCAGTTCCCGCCGCAGTAGCGCCAGCAGGACGAGCGCCCACTCGGCCGCCGTGCCCTGCACGATGAAGTTCCGCGTGAAGCGCCCGCGCCGGGAGGCGGCCTTGGTGCCGTCCTCGGAGTTGAGCGTCCGCCACCAGCGCTCGCTCGGGGCCGGCACGGTCCTGCCGAGCCAGGTGCGGACGAGTCCGCCCTTCTCGCCGATGCGCGCGGCCGACTCGACCCGCTCGAACGCGGCCGGGAACCGGTCGCGCATGAGCTGCACCAGCTGCGCCGCGTCCCCGGCGGTGCCACCGTACATCGCGGAGATCAAGGCGATCTTGGCCTTCGACCGCTCCCCGCCCAGCCGCGGGGCCAGCTCGGTGTACAGATCGTCGGCGGCCGTGGCGGCGATCATCGCCCGGTCGCCGCTGATGGCCGCGAGCAGCCGCGGTTCGAGCTGCGCGGCGTCCGCGGCGACGAGCTTCCAGCCCGGTTCGGCCCGGATCGCCTCCCGGACCGCGTGGGGGAGCTGCAACGCGCCGCCGCCGTCGGTGCCCCAGCGGCCCGTGTCGGCGCCGCCCACCATGTACACCGGGCGGAACCGGCCCCGCTCGCCCCGGCCCGCACCCGTCGGAGCCGCCTCGTCCGGCGTGTCGGTGACCCAGGCGTCGGCCCAGTTCCAGCCGAAGGCGCTCCACACCCGCGCGTGCTCGCGGTAGGCCTTCAGCGCCTCGACCGCCGGGTGGTCCACCGAGTGCAGCTCCCACGAGTGCGTGGTCTTCACCTCGACGCCGGCCGCGTGGAAGGCCGCGAGGACCTGCTTCGTCGAATCGGGGTTGAGCTGGTGCCCGAACGCGTCGACCACCTTGTCCGCCAGCGCCTGGAGCTTCCTGGGGCGCATGCCCTTCGCGGGGCGGGGCCCGAGCAGGTCGCGCAGGAGCCGGTCGTGCACTCCGCGGTCGAACGGGACGCCGGCACGGCTCATCTCGGCGGCCACGAGCGCCCCGGCGGACTCGGCCGCGAGGAGCGTGCCGAGCCCGGGCAGTCCGGCCGCGTCGGCGCGGCGGCGCTGGTCGAGCCAGGTCGCCTGGAGGCGTGTGAGCAGCGCGGGGCCGTCGACGGGTTCGGGCTCGCGCTCGAAGAGGGTCCCGGCGTCGGGGTCGGACTCGGCGACGACCGCGGGCGGCTCGTGCCCTTCGACCCGGGAGAGGATGCGTTCGGCGAGCCGCAGATCGCGGCATCGGTCGAGTCGCACGCCGGCCGCCAGCAGCGGCGGATAGTCCCGCGAGACCTCGGCGACCACCCAACGCGGCGACTCGGGGGCGGACGCTCCGGCGTCGTCCGCCGCCCGCATCGCTCCGCCGCCCGCCATGGCGGCATCGGCCCCGGCGGCCCGCATCGCCGCCGAACCGTGCGCGCCGTGCTCCGATCCAGTGGCGCCGCTCGGCGTCTCCCCGTGCCGCTCCATCGCCGCCACGGCCGCGGCCAGGTCCTCGTGGTACGTGACGGCCCCACCGGGCAAGGGCATCGTCCAGCCCTCCCGGCCCAGTCCGTGCACCAGCGCGATCTCCACGCCGTTAGTGGATCACGCCCCTACGACATCCGGGCCCGATGCGACCGAGGCGCACTGCGTCCGCCTTTGAGCCGAATCCTCCTCGGGCCGCAGTGCGCCGCGACTCGTCGGACTCCCGTGTCGGGGCGGATCCGGGAAGCCGTTGATCCAGTAGCACGTGATATGTCACTTCGTACCAGAAGTGGGCGAAATGTGAGGGTGTGCTTGCGCGCCAGGCGAAGAAGTCTCGAGAAAGAGAGGACTGTAGACATACTTTCGGGACGACTTGGGTAATCGGCTCGCATGGCATTGATTCTCTGGATCCTCGCGGTCATCCTCGTCGTCTACGGCATCTGGATGATCTTCCGAGGGCAGCTGCTTCTCGGCATCGTCGTCATCATCGTCGGCCTGCTGGTCGGCCCCGGCGGGGTGAGCCTCTTCACCTAGCCGGGCCGCGTCCTGACGCGCTCCTGTAGGGGAGCGCGCCGGTCGCGGCCTGCTCAGGCGTGAACCCGCCCGGGACCGGCACCCGGCATCCGATCTTCGGCGCGGCGGGCCAGGCGACTGGTCCGGCGCGCCCTAGGCGGATTCGCGCACCACCAACTCCGTGGGGAGAATCGTCAACGGTTCGACCTCCAGACCGTCCAAGAGCCGCAGCATGGTCCGGGCCATGCTGCGGCCTATTTCCGCGATCGGCTGCCGCACGGTCGTCAGCGGCGGGTCGCAGTACGACGCCAGGGCGATGTCGTCGAAGCCGACCACCGCCACGTCCTCGGGCACGCGTCGGCCCGCCTCCCGCAGCGCCTGCAGCGCGCCGTGCGCCATGAGGTCCGAGGCCACGAACACCGCGTCGATCTCCGGCTCGTCCGCCAGCAGCTGGCGCATCCCCGCATGCCCGGACTCGGCCGTGAAGTCCCCGACCGCGATGATCGCCCTCCGGTCCGCCTCGGCCAGCGTCTGCCGGTACGCGTCCAGGCGCGTTCGCCCGGCCACCATGTCCTGCGGCCCCGCCACCGTCGCGATCCGCCGGCGGCCCTGCGCGAGCAGGTACCGCACCGCCGCCTCGACGCCGCTCTCGTGGTCGACGTCGATGCACGGCGCCGACAGATGCGGCAGCCCGTTGCACACCACCGGCACCCCGCGCCGCAGCATCAGCTCCGGCAGCAGGTCCGCGTCGTGCAGCGAGGCGAACATGACCCCGTCCACGTGTCCGCCGACCGCGTACCGCTCGGCCCGCGACCGCGCCTCGGCCGAACCGGTCGTCAGCAGCACCAGGAGCTTCCCGGCGGCGTCGAGTTCGCCCGCGACGCCGCGGATGACGCTGGGGAAGAACTGGTCGTCCGAGAAGACCCGGTTCGGCGACTCGGGCAGGATCAGCGCCACCGAGTCGGTCCGGTGCGTCACCAGCGACCGCGCCGCCGCGTGCGGCACGTAGCCGAGCTCGGCCGCCGCCGCCTCCACGGCCCGCCGCAGGTCCTCGGCCACCGTGGTCTGCCCGTTCACGACCCGCGAGACCGTCGCGCGCGACACGCCCGCCCGCTCGGCGACCTCCTCCAATGTGGGCCTGCCCTGGCGGGGACTCCGCGCCGTCCCCTGCCCCGCAACCGCTCGCCGCATCCCGTCCGCCTCCGTCTCAGCCTTTGACCGCGCCCTGCATGATCCCGCTGATCATGTACTTGCCCAAGAGCGCGAACACCGCCAGCAGAGGAAGCGTAGCCAGCATCGTCCCGGTCAGCACCAACGACTGGTCGGTGACGTAGCCGCCGCTGAGCGTCGACAGCGCCACCTGCACCGTGTACCGCTCCGGGCTGGAGAGCACGATGAGCGGCCAGAAGTAGTCGTTCCACGCCGTTAGGAACGTGAGCACGCCGAGCACCACGGCCGCGGGCCGGGCGACGGGCAGGACGATCTGCCAGAAGATCCGGAACGTCGAGGCCCCGTCCATGCGCGCCGACTCGATGAGCGAGCCCGGCAGCGCCCCGCGCAGGTACTGCGTCATGAAGAACACCCCGAACGCGTTCACCAGGCCCGGTGCGATGACCGCCCACAGCGTGTCCGTCCACTCCAGCTCGATCATGAGCATGTACAGGGGGATCACGCCCAGCTGCACCGGCACCATCATCGTCGCGATCACGGCCACCAGCAGGACCCTCGCGCCCCGGAACGCCAGCTTCGCGAACGCGAACCCGGCGAGCGTCGAGAAGAACACCACCGAGGCGGTCACCGTGGCGCTCACGATCACCGAGTTCACCAGGGCCGTCCCGAACGGCACCGTCGCGAAGACCCGTTCGACGTTCTCGACCAGGTTCGCGCCCGGCAGCACCGGCGGGGGGACCTGCGCCAGCGCCGAATTGTCGCGCGAGGCGACCACGAAGCTGTAGTACAGCGGGAAGCCGGAGAAGAACAGCACCGCCACGAGCGTCAGGTACACGAGCCGGCCGGGCTGTTCCCGCATGAGCCGCAGCCGGGCCCGGGCCCGGCGGTCGGACCGGCCCGGCAAGGCTGTGCGGTCCGACCGCCGGGAGTCGGCGGGGGCGGTGTCGAGGTCCTGGAGGGTCATTGGGCGCTCCTGATGCGGCGGATGAACAGGTAGTTGAGGAGGGCGATGAGGACGATCACGGCGAACATCGTCCAGGCCACCGCCGAGGCGTATCCGAACTCGAAGCCGCGGTTGAAGCCGTGCTCGTACAGGTAGAGCGTGAGCGTCTGGAACTGGCGCGAGGCGCCGCCGGTGACGCCGTTCGCGCCGCCCCCGCCGAACAGCTGCGGCTCGGCGAAGATCTGCAGCCCGTAGATCGTCGAGACGATCACGGTGAACACGATCGTGGGCCGGATCATCGGCACCGTGACGTGGAACAGCTGCTGGAGCCGCGAGGCGCCGTCCAGGTGCGCCGCCTCGTAGACCTCCTTGGGCACGGCCTGCATGGCGGCCAGGTAGATGAGCGCGTTGTAGCCGGTCCACTTCCACGCCACCATCACCGCGATGGCGACATGCGACGTGGCACTGCCGGTCTGCCAGTCGATCCGCCCGGCCCCGAGCGAATCCAGCACCCAGTTCACGAGCCCGAAGTCGCGGCCGAACAGCTGGCTGAAGATGACCGCGACGGCCACCACGGAGGCGACGTTCGGCAGCAGCATCCCCATGCGCCAGAACGTCTGCCCGCGCAGCCGCATCGTGAGCAGGTGGGCGAGCAGCAGCGCGGCCAGCAGCTGCGGGGCGGTGGCGAGCACCAGGATGGACAGCGTGTTGCCCAGGGCGTTCCAGAAGTACGGGTCGCTCAGGAGCGCCTCGTAGTTCCCGAAGCCGACGAAGACGTGATCGTCCGACAGCAGGCTCCAGTCGTGGGTGGACACCCACGCCGTGTAGGCGAGCGGGAAGAGCCCGAACCCGGCGAACAGGATGAAGAACGGGGCGATGTACAGGTACGGCGAGGCTTTGAGGTCGAGGCGGTAGCGCTGGTGCAGGCGACGCTGGCGGGCGGGGGAGGACCGGGCGGTGGGCGCGGCGGTCCCCTTGTCGGCGAGGGTCATCGGATCGCTTTCACGGATCGGCGGAACGGGGCGGGAGGGGCCGGCCGGGCGAGGGAGGGCCGCCCGGCCGGCCCGGGGCTAGAACGACTCGAGGTCGCTCAGGACCTGGCTCCACGCCTCCTCGGGCGTCTGGCTGCCGTCCTCGATGCGGCCGAGGCCCTGGCCGATCGTCGCGAGCACGTCGCCCTGGAGCGGGCCCTGGTACTGCGGTTC
This sequence comes from Glycomyces sp. TRM65418, assembly GCF_019710475.1. GTDB lineage: Bacteria > Actinomycetota > Actinomycetes > Mycobacteriales > Micromonosporaceae > Glycomyces. The sequence goes on from NZ_JAJFAX010000003.1 coordinate 151,614, forward strand.
CACGGCCTGCGCGGCGGCGGTGAAGATCTGCCCCACGGGCGCGTCGTTGAAGTAGGGCTTCGTCATGCCGGTGAGGGCCTCGTCGTCGTACAGCTCCGGCGTGGACGGGAAGTTCCCGGTCGACTCGAAGACCTTGAGCTGCTGCTCGGGCGCGGTCAGCCATTCGATGAACGCGTACGCCTCCTCGGCGTGGTCGCCCTGGGCGGGCAGCACCAGGTGCGAGCCGCCCATGTTCCCGGCGCCGCCGGGGACCGTGGCGATGTCCCACAGCCCGGCCGCGTCGGGCGCGTTCGTCTCGATGTACGTCGTCATCCACGCCGGGCAGATGATGGTCGCGAAGGTGCCCTCGCTGAATCCGGCGTTCCATTCGGGGGTCCAGGCCTGCAGGCGGTTCGACATGCCCGCCTCGATCGCCTCGACGGTGAGGTCCCAGGCCTCGCCGATCGCGGGGTTGGACTCGACGATGAGGTTGTCCTCGCGGTCGTAGACGCCGTCTTCGGCCTGCTCGACCATGGCGCGGAACATGTTCCCCGAGGATTCGAAGAAGTAGGCCCCGTCGGTGGCCTCGGTGTACTGCCGGCCGACGTTCACGTAGTCCTCCCAGGACTCGGCCCACAGCGCCGACACCTCGTCGCGTTCGACCGGGAGTCCGGCGGCCTCGAAGAGGTCGCGGCGGTAGCACATGGCCATGCCGCCGACGTCGGTGCCGAGGCCGATGAGCGACTCGCCGTCGGAGGAGAGCGCCTGCTGCCACTTCCAGTCCAGCCACTGGCCTTCGAGGTCCTCGGCGCCGAGGTCGAGCAGGTTGTGGAAGCGGTCGGGCTGGGCCGTGTACTGCGAGATGTACCCGACCTCGACGGCCTCGATGTCGGCCGCGCCGGAGCCGGTCGCGAGGTGGGTGGTCAGGTTGGTGTGGTGGTCGGCGAACTCGGCGATGCGCTCCTCGAACTTGATCTCCGGGTGGAGTTTCGAGTACTCCTCGTAGAGCGGGCCGAAGCCGAAGTCGCCGAACAGGCCGACGCTGAGGGTGATCGTGCCGTCGTCGTCCTCCCCGGAGCACGCGGCGGCTCCGGTGGCGACGAGCACCGCCGCGGTGGCGGCCGCGAGGGCGCGGGCGGGTCTGGGGTTCATCAGTTGCTTCTCCTTGGAAAATGGGCGAGGGATCCGCGGCGGGCCGCGGGGGTCGTGGCAGGGGTGGCGAGAGGGGCAGAGAGCGCTCTCTGCTCCGGGGCGAGTCGCGCCGGGTTCGACATGCCGGAGGCCCTCTCGCCTCCGGCATGTCGCCTATGGCCGGTGATGCGCCACCGGCGTCGGATCATCTCCTGAAGTGGAACTGGTCGACCGAGACGAAGTCCTGCGGCTGTCCCGACGTGAACGTCAGGTACACGTCGTGGACGCCGGTCACCGCGGTGACGTTGCCGGGGACGTCGCGCCAGGAGGTCCAGCCGCCGGTGTTCGCGATCGCGAACGAACCGATCGGGTCCGCCGTGGCCGAGTCGATGCGGACCTCGACCAGGCCGCTGACCCCGCCGCCGGCTCCTGAGGCCACGCGGGCCACGAAGTCGAGCGGGCTGCTCGAACCGAAGTCCACGTCGTCGAAGCGGACCCAGTCGCCGTCGCCCAGCGGGCCGATCGCCCCCGACCCGGAGGCCAGGCCCGAAGAGGACCCGTCGAAGGAGGTCGCCTCGATCGCCGCGTAGGCGTCGCGCCGGCCGCCGGGGTCGCCGGTGGTCGGCGGGTCGGTCGGCTCGTCGGTGGTGGGCGGGTCGGTGGGCTCGCCGGAGCCGCCGGCGGTGTACACCCGCACGTAGTCCACGAGCATCGAGTGCCCGGGCTGGGTCGCGCCGGTCGGGGTCGCGTGGCCCGCGACGCCGTCGGGGAAGGCCCCGCCCATCGCCAGGTTCAGCAGGATGAAGTACCCGGCGTGGTCGGTCATCTGCGCCCACGTGTCGGCGGGCAGGTCGCCCTCGTTCACGGTGTGGAACAGCTGGCCGTCGGCGTACCAGCGCAGCTGGCCCGAGGCTCCCGACTCGTCCCACTCGAAGGAGTAGGTGTGGAAGCCGTCGTGGCAGGAGCCGCCGCACTCGGTGGTGTCGCCGAGTCCGTTGAACTCGTTGCAGGGGCCGCCGGGGGCGACGCCGCAGTGGAGGACGGCGTGGACGGTGCTCTGGCCGTTGACGTTCTCCATGATGTCGAACTCGCCGACGCCCGGCCAGTTCCAGTAGTTCCCGCGGAAGGGCTCGCCGAGGGCCCAGAACGCGGGCCAGTAGCCGAGCGCCGCCTCCCCGGTGACCTGCGGCAGCTGGAGGCGGCCCTCGATGCGCAGCGTCCCGTCGGCGGGCGGCTTGAAGTCGGCCCTGACGGTCTCGAGGCGCGCGGCGGTCCACTGCCCGTTGCCGTCGCGCAGGGCGGTGATCTCGAGGTTGCCCGCGCCGTCCATGGAGACGTTCGCGGGGTCGTCGGTGTGGTAGGCGATCTCGCCGGTGCCCCAGTTCGCGGGGCCGCCGGGGTAGCCGTGCCCGATGTCGTAGATCCAGTTCGCGGTCGAGGGCTGCTGCCCGGCCGACCCGTTGAACTCGTCGGACCAGACCAGGTCCCAGGCCTGCGAGGCCTCGGGCTGCTCTTGGGCGGCGGCGTTGGTGAGGGCGAGGCCCGCCGTCGCGATCGCGGCCGCACCGGCGGTGACGGCCGCGAGGGCGCGGGCGAGCCGACGGCGGGGCGCCCGTCGTCTGATGGGTTCGGAGGTCTGCGCTTGTGCCATGACGGCTCCTTTGCCGAGTGGGTCAGAGACCGCTCTCTCACATTTGATCTGGTCGCAGATCGCTGTGTAGAGAGCGCTCTCTCGTTCGGTCCAGGTGTCATTCGTACCGAACGAATCGGCGCATGTCAATGGGTCGTGGCCGAACCGTTATCGGCCGAGCGGCGCGGTGCCCCCGGTAAGCCTTTGCTGCTCAAGGTGAACGGTCACTTCCAGCGTCGCGGGAACCTCACCGCGCGCCCTCGTCGTCCTCGGTCTGCGGCGGCTGCTGCGCTTCGCCCGCCCGCCGCTGGAGATCGCCCAGCCGCGCCTGCCGCTCCTCCCGCAGCCGCTCCAACCGGTGCTGCCGCGTCAGCAGCTCCTCGGGCGACTCGGTCCCGCCGAGCATCCGCTTCTCCAGCCACTCCACGTGCTCGGCGTGCGCCGCCGCGTTGATCGCCCGAACATCCTGGTAGGCGCCCCGCAGCGACTCCATGCGCTGGAGCGCGTCATGGCACTGCGCCAGCAGGATCTCGATGTCGGCGTTCTCCGCCTCGTCCGCGCCGTCCCGACGGGCCTCCAGCCATGCGATGCCCTCCCGCAGCTTCTCGCGGGCCTTGAGGTTGTGCATCGCCAAGTCCTCCACGATCTGATCGGTCAGCTCCAGGAAGCTCAGATGCGGATCGGGGCGGTCGTCGGTGCCCATGGGGCCGTCCTTCCACGAGGAGGTGCCTCTTCCCCCTCTACCATACGGGCGCGGCTACGATCATCCTTCACCGCGCGACCGATTCACCCCGTTAGCCGAGGCCCAGTGGAACCCTTCGAGACCCTCTTCGACACCCTCACGCGGACCCAGGAAGCCCCGCCCCTGTGGGTCATGCTCGCCTGCCTGGCCGCCGCGGCCGTCGCCGTCCTCTCCCCGCCCGTCTGGCGCTGGAGCCGAGGACTCGTCACCATCGCGCACGAAGGCGGGCACGCGTTCATGGCGGTCCTCATGCGCCGCCGCCTCACCGGCATCCGCCTCCACGCCGACACTTCGGGACTGACCTTCTCGCGCGGCCGGCCCACCGGCTTCGGCGCGGCCATGACCCTCTTCGCCGGGTACACGTTCCCCGCCGCGCTCGGCCTCATGGCGGCCGCCCTCACCGGCGCCGGGCGCATCGTCCTGCTCCTGTGGATCACGCTCGGGCTCCTGGCGGTCATGCTCGTCTTCATCCGCAACTGGTATGGCGCGCTGGCCCTCATCGTGGTCGGCGCGGGCGTCTTCGCGGCGACCTGGTACGGCAACGCGATCGTCCAGACCGTCGCGGCCTACGTCGGGTCGTGGCTGCTCCTGTTCGGTTCGGTGAAGCCGGTGCTGGAGCTGGGTTCGCGCCGCCGCGGCGGGCGCGGCTCGGGGCAGTCGGACGCCGACCAGCTCGGCGGGATCACGGCCCTCCCGGCGGGCGGCTGGATCTTCCTGTTCATGCTCGCGACCATCGCCGCCGCCGGATGGGGGACGTGGATGCTGCTGCCGGTCGAGGACTGGCTGGGCGCCGCGTAGCGGCCTCGGGCCGGAGCGGCCGACGGCCCGCTTCAGCGCAGGCGCCGTTTGGTCCTGGCGGTCGGGGCCACCGAGTAGGGGTCCTCGGGCCAGGGGTGCTTGGGGTAGCGGCCGCGCATCTCCTTGCGCACGTCCTGGTACGGCCCCTCCCAGAAGGACTTGAGGTCGGCCGTCACCGCCAGCGGCCGCCCGGCGGGGCTGAGCAGGTGCAGGAGCACCGGGACGTCCGCGATGCGCGGGGTGTCGACGGCGCCGAACATCTCCTGGAGCTTGACGGCCAGCACCGGCGTCTCTCCCGAGTAGTCGACGCGGGCCTCGCGACCGCTCGGCACCGCGAGCGATTCGGGCGCGGCCTCGTCGATGCGGGCCTGCCACGGCAGGAGGTTGCGCAGCGCCTGCCCGACCGGGATCCGCTCCACATCCGATCGACGCCGCGCCCGCGACCACCACGGTTCGAGCCAGTCGGTGCCGCCGGCGAGGGCCGCGTCGGACACGTCCGGCCACGGCTCGCCGATCCGGCGGTGGCAGAAGGCCATGCGCTCGCGCAGCCGCCGCGTCTCCTCCGTCCAGTGCAGGAGGCCGAGGCCTTCGATGCGCAGCCCTTCGGCGAGGGCCGCGGTCACGAGCGCGGGGTCCGCTCGGCGCAGCGGTTTCGACGCGACCTCGATCGCGCCGAGCGACCGGACCGTTCGCGCGGTCACGTCGCGGCGCTCGGGGTCCCATGCGACGCGTTCGCCGATCGAGTCGCCGACCAGTTCGCAGGCGAGCTCCCCGTCGATGGGGACGGCCGCGCGGATGAGGGCGGCGGCGCGGCCGGGGGAGCGGTCGGCCTCGGCGATGGCGAGCCAGGCGCTGCCCGCGAGGGACGAGCCCGCGGCGACGACCGCGCCGGTCCCGGCGACGGTGCGCCACTGGTCGGTGCCCGTCGCCCCGCCGGGCCGGCCGGTCGTTCCGGACTGTCCTCGGACCGGGGTGAACGCGGCGCCCTGCCGGCGCTTGGCGACCCGTTCGGGGAAGGCCAGCGCGATCACGGTGGCGGCGGCCTCGTCGTCGCTGACCCGGCGGCGGGGCGCGGCGTCGATACGGGGGCCGGGGGGAGGTGCGGGCTCCGGCCCCGGGCTTTCGCCCGCATCGCGATGCGCTTGGCGCGCGGACGCGAGTCCGCGGGTGAGCCGCTCGACCTCGCGCCGCCACTGGCGGTCGCGGGTCGCCCGCAGCTGCCGCCATTGCGCGAGGAGGTCGTCGCCTTTGCCGCGGCGGTCGAGGCCGAGCAGGGCGGCGACTTCGGCGGCCTGCTCGGTGCCGACGCGCTCGGCGCCGTCCATGAGCGCCCGGGCGAGCCGCGGGTGGAGCCCCATCCTCGCCAGGGCCCGGCCTCGGGCGGTGGCCGCGCCGTCGGCGTCGAGGGCGCCCAGGGAACGGAGGGTCGCTTCGGCGGCTTCGAGGGCTCCGGCCGGCGGCGGGCCCGGCAGCGCCAGGTCCTCGACCGGAGTGCCCCAGCAGGCGGCCTGGAGGCGGAAGGCGGTGAGGTCGGAGCAGGCGATGTCGGGGGCGGGCTGGGCGGCGCGGCGGAGGTGCTCGGCTTCGCTCCAGCAGCGCCAGACCGCGCCGGGGCCTTCGCGTCCGGCGCGGCCGGCCCGCTGGTCGGCGGAGGCGCGGGAGGCGTAGGCGGTGGTCAGGCCGGGCAGGCCGCGGGCGTGGTCGACGAGCGGGCGGCGGGCGAGGCCGGCGTCGACGACGATGCGCACGCCGGGCACGGTGAGGCTCGATTCGGCGATGTCGGTGGCGAGCACGACCTTGCGGCGGCCGCCCCGCCGTGCCGGGTCGCGGTCGGCGGGGGCGAGGGCGCGGTCCTGCTCGGACGAGGCAATCGATCCGTGCAATTGATATATATCGAATCCGAGGTTTTCCGTCTGGAGGTGAGCCAGCCGTTCGGCGACGCGCCGGATCTCGGCGGCCCCGGGCAGGAAGACCAACGCGTCGCCGTCGCCGTCGTCGAGCGCCCGTTCGACGACGTGGGCGACATGGGCGAGGAAGCGGGGATCGACTCGCATCCCGTCGGGGGCGCTGACGCGCTCGCTGCTCGGCGCCCAGTGCATCTGGACGGGATGGCGCATCGGTTCGGAGCTGACGGCGGGCGCGGGCCCGTCCTCACCCGCGAGGAGCGCGGTCCAGAGTCCGATGTCGACGGTGGCCGAGGCGGCGACCAGGGCGAGGTCGGGGCGCAGGACCTGGCGGGTCTCGGCGAGGAAGGCGCACGCGGTGTCGGTCTCGAGGTGCCGCTCATGGCATTCGTCGAGCACGACGAGGTCGACGCCGGGGAGCTCGGGGTCGGCGAGGAGCCGGTTGAGCAGGACCCCGGTGGTCACGACCTCGACGCGGGTGGCGGCCGACCGGCGCGATTCGCCCCTGATCTGGTAGCCGACCCGCTCGCCCACGCGCTCCCCGAGGATCGCGGCCATGCGCGTCGCGGCGGCTCGGGTGGCGAGGCGGCGGGGTTCGGCTACGAGCACCCGCCGCTGCGGCGCCGCATGCGACGCGGCGGCGCCGGCGGGGACGAGGCCCGCGAGGGCCAGCGGCGCGAGAGTGGTCTTGCCGGTGCCGGGCGGGGCGGCGAGCACGGCGGTCCCGGTGCGCTCGACGGCTTCGAGGAGCGCGGGAAGCGCATCGAGGATCGGCAGTTCGGGCAGCGCGGGCGGTTGCGGCATGCCGACCATTCTCGCCGAACGCGAACCGCCCCGGGCGCTGGCCGGGGCGGGCGTGAAGGCGAACGGCGGTTCGCGGCAGTTCGGGCATCCGCGGGATCCCCCGAATCAACAGTGCCTCGCGGGTGCGACCTCCAGGCGCGCCGCGGCCGGGTCGGCGGCCGTGGGCGAAGGCGAACGGCGGTTCCCGGCATTTCGGGCGCTCGTCGGCACCCCCGGATCAGCAGTGCGCGGGGGGTCTGACCGTTCGGGGCGGCTCAGCCCTGGGTGCTCTGATCGCCGTCCGGGCAGGCGTCGTCGTTGGCCACGTAGGAGAGCTGGATCGCGGTGTCGTAGCCGACCTCGTGGCCGCCTTCGGGGCTCTGGGACAGGATCTCGCAGGTGTCGCGCTCCGTGCCGTCAGGCGCGGTCGGGCTCGCGGAGACGTTGGTGAACCCGTCCTCTTCGAGCGCTGCCATGGCGTCGTTGACGTCCTGGCCGACATAGTCGTCGAGGTCCACGAACTGCGGCGCCGCCGAGGTCGTCGCCGCGTCCTCGTCGGACTCCTCGTCGTTGTTGTCGTTGTTCTGGTTGTCGCCGTTCGAGTCGTTGTCCTCTTCGGAGTCGTCCTCGCCGGTCGTCTCCGCTTCGGCTTCTGTGGCCTCCTCGGCCGCCTCCGAAGTCGCCGCGGTACTGCTGCCCGCGTTCACGTCCTCCCCGTCGCCGGAGGGATCCCACGGCTTCATCGCGATCAGCGCGATCAGCAGCACCGCGATACCCGCCACGACCACGAGGATCGGGCCGGTCGGGTTCCGCTTGGGCTTCTCGGCCTCGCGCGGCGGGGGCAGCGGGCGCTCCGAGGCGCCGCCGCCGAACTGGCCGGCGCCCGAGACGTCGCCGAATTCGCCTTGGTGGATCGGCTGGACGGTCGTCTGCGCCGCCACGATCCCGGCCCCCATCGCCGGGGCCGCCGCGGGGGACATCGCCCGGGTCGCCTGCGGCGACTGGTGCGGCGGCGAGCCGGGGGAGAGGATCGCAGTGGTTCCGCCGCCCATGCCGCCCGCACGGCAGACCCGTGCGAACTCGGCCGCCGACGCGAAGCGCTGGCGGGGGTCCTTCGCCAGGCAGCGCATGATGATCTGAGCGACGGGTCCCGGAACGTCCGGCGGCAGCGGCGCGGGCTGGCCGGTGAGGTGCCCGGCGATCGCGGCGGTCGGCTCGTTGCCGGCGAACGGCGGCCGTCCGGCGAGGCATTCGTAGCCGACGATGCCGAGCGAGTACAGGTCGGTCGCGCCGGTCAGCTGCGCGCCCTGGAGCTGCTCGGGCGAGGCGTAGGCGAGGGTGCCCATGACAGTGCCGGTCTCGGTCAGTCCGGCCCCGCCCTTGGCCGCGGCGATGCCGAAGTCGACGATCTTGACGGTCCCGTCGGACCCGACGAGCAGGTTCCCCGGCTTGATGTCGCGGTGGATGATGTGGGCCTGGTGGGCCACGTCGAGCGCCTCGGCGGCCGACGCCAGGATCTTCAAGGTCTCGGTGGGGGAGAGGCGACCCCGCTCGCGCAGCACGTTGTCGAGCGCCTGGCCGCGCACGAGCTCCATGATGAGGTAGGACACGAGGCCTTCCGGCGCGTGCTCCTCGCCGTAGTCGTAGAGCGCGACGATGCCGGGGGACTGGAGGGCGGCGACGGCCTGGGCCTCCTGGTGGAAGCGGGCCCGGAACCGGTCGTTGCCGGACAGCCCCGCGTGGAGGAGCTTGATGGCGACGGCACGGTTGAGCCGGGTGTCGGTGCCGCGCCACACCGCGCCCATGCCGCCCGCGGCGAGGCGCTGTTCAAGGCGATAGCGGCCAGCGATCAGGTTCCCGGGTTCCACCCTCGGCCTCGCTTCACATTTTTCGGGGAGCAGGGGACGAGGAAGAGCTTAGTAGGACAGCGCGAGCGCACCCCAAGGCGTCCGGCCTGGACGAAGGGAGAACGACGCCCGTACGGCCCCGCGTGTGATAGGCGCCCTCCTGCCCGTGCCGACCGCGCGCTCCCGGCGGCGAGGAACCCCGCCGGCGGACCGTCGATCCGTACGGCCTCTTGGCGAAAGGCGGCCGCTGGTATCTGGTCGCCGACGAGCTCGGCGAACCGCGCCTGCTGAACCTGCGGCGCATCGACCGATGGGAACCGCTCGACACACCCCGGCGGCTCCGGGCCGGGGCGCGCCTCGCCGACGTCGCCGCCGCGCTCACCTCGGGATGGGAGTCCGCCGGCGGCCTCGAGATCCGCCTGCTCGTCCAGGCCCATCAGGTGGAGCGGGCCGAGCGCATGCTCGGCAACCGCCTTTCACTGGGAGCGCGGGACGAGCACGGGCGCACCTCGGCCGTCCTCCGGTGCCGCGAACTCGAAGACGTGCGCCAGCTGCTCGCGTTCGCCGATTCGGTCACCGTCCTCGACCCGCCCGAAGCCCGCGCCCGGCTCAAGGAACTCGCCTCGCAGATCCTCCGCCACTACGGCTGAACCGGGCGGCTCGACACCGTTCCCCGCTCCGGTTCACGGCCGCTCGCCTACTCCTCCGCGGTCGCGGGCTCCAGCGTCAGGCTGATCGAATTGATGCAGAATCGGGCGTCTTCCGGGTTGTCCCAGCCTTCCCCGTAGAACACGTGGCCCAGGTGCGAGTCGCAGTTGGCGCAGCGCACCTCGGTGCGCCGCATGCCCATGCTGTCGTCCTCCAGCAGGCGCACGCGCTCACCGGCCATCGGGGTCCAGAACGAGGGCCACCCGCAGTGGGAGTCGAACTTCGTGTCCGAGGCGAACAGCTCGGACCCGCAGGCGCGGCACCGGTAGACGCCCCGGCGCTTCTCGTCGACGTACTCGCCCGTCCACGGGGCCTCGGTGCCGCCTTCGCGCAGCACCCGGTACTCGTCGCGGGTGAGCCGCTCCCGCCATGCCTCGTCGCTCTTGCGATCTTGGACCATGCTCCCCAGTGTAGGAGCCCGAGGGCGCGGCGTCCGCCGTCCGGACGGCTAGGATCAGGCCCATGCGGTACCTCCTTGGCGACTACACCACTGAAGGCGGCCCCGGTCTCGTCGTGGCCGGCCCCGACGGACTCGGCGCGGCGGCGCCGGTGGTCAACCCGTCGTGGGTCCACGTCGGACCCGACGCGGTCTACACCCTCACCGAGACCGAGCCCGGCTTCGCCGCGGCCTGGCGCGTCGGCGAGGACTTCGCGCTCGAGCGGGCCGGCCAGGGCCGGTCCACCGGCGGCAGCAACCCCTGCCACGGCCAGGTCGATCCGAGCGGGCGCTGGCTGCTGGTCGCCAACTACGGCAAGCCGGACGGGGGCGGCGCCTCGGTCGCGGTGCTGCCGATCGGGGAGGACGGCACCCTCGGCGAGGCCGCGGACGTCTTCAAGCTCTCGGGCTCCGGTCCCGACGCCGAGCGGCAGTCGGGCCCGCACGCGCATCAGGTGGTGTGCCACATGGGACGGGTGCTGGCCGTCGACCTCGGCTCCGATCGCATCCACGCGTTCGACCTCGGCGACGACGGCAAGCTCGTCCCGGCCGCCACCACCGAGCTCGAACCGGGCTTCGGGCCGCGCCACCTCGCCTTCGTCGGCGACCGCGCGGTGATCGCGGGGGAGCTGGCGAACGCGGTGGCGGTGGGCACCTTCCACGAGCGCTCGGCCACCTTCGCGTTCGGTCCGTCGGTGCCGCTGCCCGGCGGCGAGCCCGCCGACCTGGCGGCCCTGCCGGACATCGGCCTCGACGAGGAGGCGCCGAAGGCGTTCCCCGCGGCCGTCGTGCCCGACCCCGAGCGCGGCCTGGCGTACATCAGCGTGCGCGGCACCGACCAGCTCGCCTCCGTGGACCCGGCCGACGGCTCGCTCGTCCGCTCGGTCCCGGTCGGCGCCGCCTGGCCGCGGGACGCCGTGCTCACCGCCGACGGCACACTGCTCGTGGCCTGCCAGCACACCGGTGTCGTCACCCGCGTCGACCCGACCGGTGAGGCCGAGGCCACCGTGGAGTGGACCGTTCCGGGCGTCACCTGCGTGGCTCCGCTCACATAATCTTTCCCGACGGGAAAATTTGCATTTCATGCAAAATTTCCGCTCGTGAATCTTGTAAACAGCGGTGACTCCGCATAGAGTCGCTCTCATGAGTGACCAGTCCGGGCTCCGCGAACGCAAGAAGGCCGCCACCAAGGCGGCCCTCTGCCACGCCACCCTGCGCCTGGCCATCGAGAAGGGCGGTCTCGAAGCGGTCACCGCCGACGAGATCGCGGCCGAGGCCGGGGTGTCCACGCGCACCTTCCACAACTACTTCCCGAACAAGGAAGCGGCCTTCCTCCACGACTTCCACCAGGTCACCGGCGAGTTCATCGCGGCGGTTCGCGACCGCGCCGCCCGGCAGCCCATCTGGGACGCCCTGCGCGACGCCTGCGTCGGCCTGCGCATGGACGAGCGCTTCGACATCGCCCAGATGCAGTGCCGCGAATCGCTCATCCGCAGCTCGCCCGAACTCATCAAAGTCCAGGCGGGACAGTTCATGGAGCTCTTCGCCGAACTGCTCGGCATCGTCGCCGAGGCCACCGGCCAGAGCACCGAGGACCTCTACCCGCGGCTCGTACTGGGCAGCGCGCTCGTCACCATGAAGATCTCCAATGAGGACTGGGTCGCCAACCCCCGCGACCGCACCCTCGCCGAGGCCATCACCCAGGCCTTCGCCCAGTTGGAGTCCGGCATCACCAGACCCATAACCACACCCCATAGCTGAAACACCAGGAAACCCGCCGACGAAGACGTCGGCGAACACCACCCGAGCCGACCGGCCCCGCCGCCGCACACCCACTGACGTTCGACGAACGCAGCCGAAGGCGGGGCCGGACGGTGAACCCTGTAAGGAGCACCCACCGTGGCAACCTTCCTCTACCGCCTCGGCAGAGGGTCCTATCGACTGCGATGGCTCGTCCTCGCCGTCTGGGTCCTCATCGTCGGCGGCGTCGTCGGCGCCGCCGGCGCCCTCCAGCAAGAGACGAACCCCGAGTTCGTCCTCCCCGGCACCGAATCCCAGGAGGCCTTCGACCTCCTCGAAGACCGCTTCCCGGAGATGGACGCCGACGGCGGCAGCGCCCAGCTCGTCTTCGAGGCCGCCGAAGGCGAGACCCTCGCCGACGAGGACAACCGGGCGATCATCGAAGACCTCGCCGCGGTCATGAGGGATTCGCCGCAGATCGCCGGCGTCACCAGCCCCTTCGACGTCGACGAGGCCGGCAACCCGATCGGCATGCTGGCGCCCGAGGCGAACATCGGCGTCCTCCAGGTCGATTACGCCGAACCCGCCATGGAACTCGACGAGTCCACCGTCGACTACCTCGAAGACGCCGTGGCCGACACCGAGGACGCCGGTCTGCGCGTCGAGGTGGGCGGCGACGTTCTCCAGGAAGTCCCCCACACCGGCACCACCGAGCTCATCGGCATCGGCGTCGCCCTGGTCGTCCTCGTGATCACCTTCGGCGCCCTCCTCGCGGCGGGCCTGCCGATCGTCACCGCCGTGCTGGGCGTCATGCTCACCACCGCGGGCATCCTGGCCGCGACCTCCTTCATGAACGTCAGCGAGTCCACCGGCACCCTGGCCTCCATGATCGGCCTGGCCGTCGGCATCGACTACGCGCTGTTCATCCTCTCGCGCTATCGCAACGAACTCGCCGCCGACGGACGCGTCGAGGACCGGCGGGCCCGCGCCGAGGCCATGGGCCGCGCCGTCGGCACCGCCGGTTCCGCCGTGTTCTTCGCGGGCCTCACCGTCGTCATCGCGCTGCTGGGCCTGTCGGTCGTGAACATCCCGTTCCTGACCGAGATGGCCGTGGCCGCCGCCGTCACCGTCGTCATCGCCGTGCTCATCGCCGTCACCCTGCTCCCGGCCTTCGCCGGGTTCACCGGCAAGCGCATCTTCACCAGGCGGCAGCGCCGCCGCATCGCCGAAGGCTCGCACGGTTCGAAACCCAACGGCGGCAAGCGCTGGGCCGGCTTCGTCACCCGCCACCCGATCCTGGTGGCCCTGGTCGGCATCCTCGGCCTGGGCACCCTCGCCTACCCGGCGCTCGACCTCGAACTGGGCCTGCCGGACGCCGGTTCCATGGGCGAGGAGTCCACGCAGCGCCAGGCGTACGACCTCATCAGCGAGGGCTTCGGGGAGGGCTTCAACGGCCGGCTCATCATCGTGGGCGACCTCGAAGAGGGCGTCGATCCGATGGCCGCCGCCCAGAACGTCATGACCGAACTGGACGGCATCGACGGCATCGCCGTCGTCGGCCAGGCCTTCCCGAACGCCGCCGGCGACACCGTGATGGTCACGGTGGTCCCCGAGACCGCACCGGCCGCGGAGGCCACCAACGATCTCGTGCACGGCATCCGCGACGTCCTCGGCGACAGCGCCGACGCCGACTGGGCCGTCACCGGCGCGACCGCGGTGAACATCGACATCTCCGACAACCTCAACGACGCGCTGCTGCCGTACATGCTCATCGTCGTCGGCCTCGCGGCGTTGATCCTGCTGCTGGTCTTCCGCTCGATCCTCGTGCCGATCATGGCCACGCTCGGGTTCATGCTCAGCGTGTTCGCCGCGCTCGGCGCGCTCGTGGCGGTCTTCCAGTGGGGCTGGGGCGCCGAGCTGTTCAACGTGGACCAGCCCGGCCCGATCATGTCGATGATGCCGATCCTCATGATCGGCCTCGTCTTCGGCCTGGCGATGGACTACCAGATCTTCCTGGTCACCCGCGTCCGCGAGGCCTATGTGCACGGCGCCGACCCCAAGACCGCGATCGTGGAGGGCTACGGCCACTCCTCGCGGGTCGTGGTCGCCGCCGCGCTCATCATGATCAGCGTGTTCGCGGCGTTCATCTTCAGCGGTGAAGCGCTCATCGCCTCGATGGGCTTCGCCCTGGCCGCCGCGGTCATCTTCGACGCGTTCGTGGTCCGCATGGCGATCATCCCCGCGATCATGGCCCTGATCGGCCGCGGCTCGTGGTGGATCCCCAAGTGGGTCGATCGCCTCCTGCCGAACGTCGACGTCGAGGGGGAGAAGCTCCAGGAGCACCTCGCGAAGGACGCCCCGGTCGATGACGAGCGCGAGCTCGTCGGAGCGGCCAAGTAACCGAGGCCCGCCAGGGGCCCGGGCCGACCCCCGGTCCGGGCCCCTCGGGTCATCGGTGAACGGGGGACTCATGGTCTTCTTCTGGGCGATGCTCATCCTCATCGGCATGGTGGTCGCGGACTTCTTCGTGCCGATGCTCCCGAGCGCGACGCTCGTGACCGCCGCCGCCGGGCTCGTGTTCGGCAATCCGCTCCTCATCGTCGTGCTGCTCGTCGGCGCGGCCGGCTCCTCATGGCTCGGGGAGTTCGTCGGCTACCGCGTGTTCCGCCGGATCCGCGCCGGGCTGGCGCGACGCAGCCCGCGGCTGGTCCGCGGACTCGTGACCGGCACGGTCGCGAAGTTCGAGCGCCTCCTCGAACGCACCATCAGCGACCATCCGTACCGCACCACGATGGTGGCGCGGTTCCTCCCGGCGGGCCGCACCGCGCTGGCGTGGGCCGCGGCGGGGACGACGAAGCCGCCGTACGCGCGGATGGCCGCGCTCGGCGGCGTGCTGTGGGCGGCGTACTCCGTGGGCCTGGGCCTGCTGATCGCGTGGATCGCCGGGCCGGGCCTCCAATCGCTGATCGGATCGGTGGTCACCGTCGCGGCGGTGGGCCTGCTCCTCAGCTGGTTCGCGCGCCGCTGGCAACGCACCCAAACCGAAGCGGCCGCGGCATCGGCGACCGGGGCCGACGCGGAGTCCGCGGCCGGGTTCGCACCCGGCACGGCATTCGAGCCCGAGCGGCCCGCGGCGGCCGACCCGCCGAAGGCCGATCCCGAGGCGCCTTCGAAAGCCGCCTGACATGGAGGGCCCGTCCAATGCGGACGGGCCCTCGTCGGCTCGGCGGCCTCTCGCATGGCACACGGCTCCGGCCAGTGTGCACCGAGGAGCCCATGCTGCCCCTGGCGTCCCACATGGCACGTGCCGGCGGCCCGAATGCACGGATGTCCTTGCCGCACTGGGGAACCGCGTTGTCTCGCGCGAAGCCGGCCAATGAGGGCCGAACGTGCCGATCCGCCTCCCGAAGGCCCTTTGTCGATCATCCGACATCGACGCGCGTTTAACGTCCTATATGAACCGGTACCCTCGGTCGAGTACGGGGGAACGGATCCGGCGGGTGGGGCGTCGGGAGCGACTTGCGTTAGTGGGACCGGTGTGCACCGATGATCCGAGTACTCGTCCACCACGAGCAATGCCTGTGGCGGACCGCGTTGCGGCGCGGTCTGGCCGGCGAACAGGGCATCGACCTCGTGGACGATGTGAACCAAGACGACGACGTGGTGACGACCGCCCTGCGGGTGCGTCCCGACGTGCTGATCCACGACTCCGGTTTACTGCCGCCCGCGAGGGCGGCCGAGATCTGCGGCGCGTTGCCGGGCATGAGCGTGCTGCTCCTGGTCGATCCCAGTCGTGCGGCGGGCCTGCCGCCCGACCTGACCCTCATGGCCCCGCGCGTGGGCTTCATCAACACCGGTGAGACCTTCGACCGGCTCATCGAGGCCATCCACCGGCTCACCGGCGGGGAGCCCGTCATCGACGGCTCGATCGCGCTGGCCGCGATCCGCGCGCAGGCGAACCCGCTCACGAAGCGCGAGCAGGAGGTTCTGAGCCTCATCCTGACCGGGGCGACGACCCGCGAGATCGCCGAGAAGATGTTCCTCCAGGTGGGGACGGTCCGCAATTACCTGTCGAACGCCATCCACAAGTCGGGCGCGCGCAGCCGGATCGACGCGGTGCGGATCGCTCAGGAGGCCGGCTGGATCTGAGCCGACGCTCGAGCGGTCGGGGCGGCACCCGTGGCCGCTGCGGACCGCTCACGGGCCGAAGGCTCTGTGGTGTGGTCGGTTCCCCAGTGCGCCAACAGCTTCCGATACAGGGGCGAGACCGCCCGCAGGTGCTCGTGGTCCCCGGCGGCGGCGGTGCGACCGTCCATGATGAGGAGACGGCGGGCGCGCATCGCCGAGCTGGCGCGGTGGGCGATGACGACGAGGGTGCCGCGGGCGGCGAAGGCCGCTTCGGCGCGGGCCTCGGCGGTGGGGTCGAGATGGCAGGTGGCCTCGTCGAGGACGGCGATGGGCGCGGGGGAGCAGTGGGCGCGGGCGAGCGCGAGGAGCTGGCGTTCTCCGGCCGAGAGCCGCTGCGGGTCCACGGCGGCGTCGAGCCCGCCGAGCCGGTCGACGAGGGGCGCGGCTCCTACGGCCGAGGCGGCGGCGGTCAGGTCGGCGTCCGTGGCGTCGGGGCGCAGGTAGCGGAGGTTCTCGCGGACGGTGCCGGTGAAGACGTAGGCCTCTTGGGGGATGAGGACGCGCCGTCTGGCGAGGTCGGCGGTGGTGAGCGCGGCGGCGTCGGTGCGGTCGGGGCCGTAGGCGACGGTGCCGGCGTCGGGGCGCAGGAGGCCGCAGAGGAGGCCGGCCAGTGTGGACTTGCCGATGCCGCTCGGGCCGATGACGGCCAAATGGTCGCCTTTGTGGACGGTAAGGTCGAGATCGGCGACGGCCGGCGCGGCGTGCGGGCCGTAGGCGAAGGTCAGGCCTTGGGCGGCGAGCGCGGGTTCGGGTGCGTCCGCCGGATCGGCGGCCGCGGCCCCTGCGGGCGCTCGGGCCGGGGCTGCCGTTTCGGCGGCGCTCGATGCGCGTCGGGCGGGATCTCCCTGCTCGCCCTCGCCCTCGCCCTCGCCTGAGTCGGGGCGGAGTCGCTCCGCTCGCCGATCGGGGTCGGCGCCCTCGTCCGCCGCGTCGCCGTCGAGGATGCGGGCCAAGGCGACACAGAGGCGCAGACCGCTGCCGCCGAGGCCGGTGACGAGGGCGGTGAGGGCGGGCTGGAGTCCGGTGAGGACGTACAGGAGCGCGCCGGTGAGCGCCCCGGCGGTGAGTCCGCGGTCGGCGAGCCAGGGTGCGGCGGCCAGGAGCGCCAGCAGCGGCATCCAGCCGCCGACGGCGAAGCACCCGGCCCGGAGGGCCGCGGCTCCGGCGAGGGCGCGCTCGGCGGCCCGGAGCCGTGCGACCGGTTCGGCGGCCAGCGCCGCGGCGTGGTCCTCGCCGCCGCATGCGGCGAGGTCGGGCACGGCGGCCGCGATTTGGCCGACCCGTTCGGCGAGGCGCTCGTCGGCCTCGGCCGCCTGCCAGTGCCGCTTGGCGGCGAAGCCGAGGGTGGCGATGAACGCGACGAGCCCCAGCAGGAACGGCGGCAGGATGATGAGCGCGAGCCGGGGGTCGAGGGCGAGCAGGCCGACGGTGACGCCGACGGCGGTGACGAGGCAGCCGCGCACGGCGAGGATCACGCCGGCATAGGCGTCGCGGGCGATCTCGACTTGGCGGGCGAGGCGGGAGACGGCTCCGGAGTCGGGGTCGCCGGCGACGGCGGCTCGGAGCGCGTGACGGATCACATGGCGCACCAGGCGGTCGCGGAACGATTCCACTGTGGTGCCGAGGCTGCCGTAGAGGCCGCGGGTGCCGATCGCGCCGAGGACGGCGGCGAGCATGAGCCCGCCGAGCCAGGCGGCGCCGGTCCACGGCCGGCCGGCGAGGAAGCCGTCGTCGAGGGCGCGCGCGACCATGAGCCCGAAGACGGCGGTGGGAAGGGTCTCGGGGATCGACCACAGCAGGAGCGCGACCAGCGCTCGGGGGCGCAGCCCGGATGCGGCGTAGCGAAGCAGCGGCCTCATCGCGCCATCACCGCCCGATCCCGGTCTCGGGAACGTCGACCCGGGGCTGCCCCGATGCGACGGCGGCGCGGAGGCGCGACCGCGTCGGCAGGGGACTGATTCCCGGGGCCGGGTGCGTCGGTTCGCGGAAGCCCCCGGATCGACGACGGCACGGCGGTGCGACGGCTTCGGCCATGCTCGGTACCTGCGGTCGGGCGTGGCGGTTTGCAGCGCCCTCCGGTTCGATGACGGCTCGGGGGTGCGGCGGTTGCGGTTTCGTCCCGCACCTGGGGTCGGGCGTGTCGGCGCGGAACGCCCCCCGGTTCGACAGTGACGCAGGGGTGCGACGATGCGGCGGCCGTCATCGGTGGAAGACCTCCCGGTAGGCCGGTTCGGTCCACAGTGCCTGATGCTCGCCCGTGCCTCTCACCCGGCCTTCGTGGAGCCATATCACCACATCCGCCTGCTCTGCGACTTGCGCCTTGTGGGTCGCCACGATCCTCGTCCGTCCGCTCGCCGCCAGTGCTTCGGCGATGCGCAGCTCGCTCACCGCGTCCAGGGCCGCCGTGGCGTCGTCGAGGATCAGGAGGCGTTCGGCCCGCCAAGCCCGCGCCAGGCCTATCCGCTGCGCCTCGCCTCCGGACATCGGCACCGACTCCAGGGGGGTGTCGTACCCGCGCGGCAGCCGCTCCGCGAAGGCGTGCGCGCCGACCGCCGCCGCGGCGGCCAGCACCGCCGCTCTCGGTCTTCCCGGACCCATCGCGTCGGCCAGTGTCTCGCCGGCCAGTGTCGGCCGTTCCGTCGCGATGCCCACGCCGTCGCGCAACGCTGCGCGGGACAAGCGGTCCAGGCGCACGCCGTCGAGCAGGACTTCGCCTCGGTCCGGGTCGCGGAGCCGTGCCGCCACTGCCGCGAGGGCCGACTTGCCCGAGCCCGATGCGCCCACGACCGCCGCCACCGCCCCTCCGGGGACGATGAGGCTCACGTCTTCCAGAATCGGCCCGGCCTCGCCCTGCACGGTCACCGACCGCAGCTCCAGGCGTCCGTTCCCGGCGGGCAGTTCGCTCTCGCCGTATTCGACCACGGGCACCGCATGCACCTCCGCCAGCCGCGCCACCGCCGCCTTCGCCCGCGCCAGCGACCCGATCACGCCCGTCAGCGACCCGAGCCCGGCGCCGATCATCGCGTACTGGACCGCGGCCAGCACCTCGCCGGCGCTCAGGTTCCCCGCGCCGACTTGGAAACCGGCCACCGCGAGCACGCCCACCGTCGCGAGCGGACCCGCGAACGCGGCTCGGCCTCCGGCCGCCGCCACCGCCTTCCAGCTCGCGCGGCCGTGCTCGGCCAGCGCCGGCAGTTCGGACAGGACCCGGTCGGTCTCGGCGTCCTCGGTCCCCGCTGCGGCGATCGTGCGCCGCCCCCCGATGGCCTCGGTCAGCCGAGCCGCCATCCCGCCCTGCACGCGCTGGTACGCGATCGCCGCGGCCGCCGTCTGCTTCGCGAAGAGCCGCAACACCAGCGCCACCAGCACGAGCCCCACGGCGAACGCGATCGCGAGCGTCCAATGCAGCCACAGCAGCATCGCGAGGCCCCCGATCGGCGGCAGCACGGCCGCCGCCGCGCCCACCAGGCCCGGCCCGGCGTGGGCCGCGTCGGCGGTGCCTCCCGACGTGCGGGCGACCAGGTCGCCCGTCTCGAACTCGCGGATCCGGTGCGAGATGCCGAGCATCCGTCGCACCATGCCCGTCCGCAGCCACGCCGCCGCGTCGGCCGCGCACGTCGTCTCGGCGTACGCGTCCACGAGGTCGCTGACCACCCCGAGCAGGACCAGCGCCGCCGCGACGGCGATCCAGGTCCCCGCCCCGCGCCCGGCGACCGCGGTGTCCACCGCGTTCGCGAGCGCCAGCGGCAGCGCCAAGAGGCTCAGCATCCCGAGCAGCCCGGAGGCTCCCAGCAGGGGCAGTCGGCGTCGGGACCGGCGCACGACGGCGCCGAACGTGAGTCCCGGTGCGGTGGTCATCGGCGGCTCCGTTCATCGGCCGCGGCCCCGGACGGCGAAATGCCGTCCGGGGCCGCGACGGGGTCAGGCCTAGTGGCAGAGCAGCACGCTCAGGCTGCTCGTGCCGCCGCAGAGCGTGGCGCTCAGGTTGGAGGGGCAGGAGTGCCCGCTCGCGCTGCTCCCGGCCGTGTTGAGCTCGTTGTTGCCTTCCATGCCTTGCAGGTCGAGAAGAGCCATGATGACTTCCTTTCGTTGTTCTATCGGGAAACTGGGTTCACCAGCGCTCGAGGCGCCGGCGTCTGTGGGGCAGCGGTGCTGCCGATCAACGGGAGGCCCGCCCTCGGGTCGTCGCCGAGGGCCGCGGCGAGCGCGAGCAGGACGCCCGCGCTTCCCGTGGCGAGGTCCATCGAGAGCCGCAGCAGTCCGGTGCCGGGGAAGGCCATGCCTTCGCCGTACGGCAGGGCGTGCCAGGCGAGCGCCCGGACCTGTTCGCGGACCAGGGGGTCGTGGGCCGGGCGTTCGCTGCGCCCGGCGAGGTAGAGGAGGATCCCGGCGCGGCCGGTGAACAGGCCCGGCAGGATGTACATGGGCGAGCGCGCGGCCAGGGCGACCTGTTCGGCGGCCTCGGCGAACTCGGGGTCGGGCCGGTAGGCGAGGTACGCGTCGAGGGCGATGCCCAGGCCGACGCTGCCGGCCTCCAGATACGGCATGGTCCGCCAGCCCTCGTCGATCTCGCGGGACCCGTTGGAGCGGACGACGCTGCGGCCGAGGTCGGCCCGCAGGCCCGCGGCGGCGGCGTCGAGGAACGCGGTGTCGCCCGTGGCGTCGAAGGCCCGCATGAGCAGCATCGCCCGTCCGGCGCCGCCGCGCATGAGCCCGGCCCACGGATTGCGGCCGCCGCTGCTGGGGCCTCCGGCGGTCTCGGCGTCGAGGCGGTCGGCCACCAGCTCGGCGCAGGTCAGGCCGAGTTCGGTCAGGTCCGGTTCGTCCCGCGTCTCGGCCAGGTGCAGCAGGTTCAGGCCGATCCCGGACAGGCCGCCGAACAGGTCACCGCCGAGGGACTTCCAGTCCTCGCCGAGGACGACGTCCACCGTGTCCAGTGCCGCCTGGTGGTGCCCGAGCCGGTCGAGCGCGAAGGCCGCCCCCGACAGGCCGTCGTAGAGACCGAGCCGCGAGCCCGCCGCGGGGTCGATCGAGCGCTGGACCAGCCAGCGCTCGAAGCGCTCCGACCGTTCGGCCCCGGCCGCCTGCAAGGCCACCAGGACGCCCGCGGCGCCGTAGGCGAGCCCGAGCCCGCCGGACTCGAACTGCTGGATGTCCCCGGGGAAGAGCCGGTCGTCGCGTTCGGGCGTCGCGGCGGCGACGATGGCGCGGCGGATCTCCTCGCGCATCGCCGGCCACGCGTCGGGGTCGGTGCGCGGTGCGTCGTAGTCGTACTCGGGCGGGGCGATCAGGTCGACCGCGTCGTCGAGCCATCCGTCCGGGACGGGAAAGCGCTCCTGGATGATCTGCGCGAAGTGGCGGGCCTTGAGCCGGTGCAGGCCCAGGAGGTTCGTCATCGGCAGGAACAGCGCCAGCTTCATGCACGCCAGCGAGTACCGGTCGGCCGTGGCCCCGGTCTGCGCCCGCGGCGCGGCGAAGCCCTGGTTGCCCAGGCCCGCGCGGCGTTCGGCGTCGACCTCCCCGGCCACCTCGAAGTCGAGCAGGTACGCCCGCCCGTCGGGCCGGATCATGACGTTGAACAGGTGCAGGTCCCCGTAGGAGAGGCCCCGCTCGTGGATCTGCTCCACGATGGCGGTGATCTGGGCGTGGACGTCCACGGCCCATTCGGTGAACGCGGCGTAGTCCGCGGCCGTGGCGTCGGCGTCCACGAGCGGGTAGCGGGTCACGACGGCCTTGCTGAGGACGTCGCCCTCCACATACTCCATCGCGAGGAACCGGTGCTCGCCCAGCCAGAACAGGCCGCGCTCCTCGGGCACGCCCGGGACGCCGGCGAGACGCCGCAGCACCTCGTGCTCGTGCTCGACGCGCTGGACCGCGTCGTGGCCCCACGTGTCCAGCCCCGCGTGCGGGCGGCCCTCCTTGAGCACCGCCTGCCGTCCCTCCGCGTCGCGGGCCAGGTAGATGCCGCCGCCGTTGGAGAAGTGCAGCACCCGCTCGATCGTGAAGGGGATCTCGTCGACCTTCACGGCGCCGCGCGCCTCCAGGTGCGGCCTCAGGAACGCCGGCAGCTCGACCCACTCGGGGACGTGGAACACCGGGTCGCGCCGGTCGGCCACGAGGCGGCCCTCGCCGTCCTCCAGCGCCGGGACCACTTCGCCGCGCTCGTCGGTGGTGTACCGGTTCGCGAAGGCCCCGTAGCGCACGTGCAGCGGGCCCTTGCCCCAGCGCAGGTCGCTGAGGATGTACGGCCCCGCCTCGCCTTCCAGGAGCGTTCCCAGCTCCGTGAGGATCCGCTCGCAGGCGGCGTCGTCCTCGGGGTAGATCGTGACGAGTTTCCCCGAGTAGCCGCGCGGGGCGTACTTCGAGACGCGCACCAGCAGCGCCGAGGAGGAGCGCAGGAACTTGAACTGGATGCCGCGCGGCACGCAGTAGTCCCACACCTTCTCGAGGACCCGCTCCGCGCCGTCCATCGTGGCGGACGCGTGGATCTTCCAGCCCTGCATCGGCAGCGCCGTCGCCTCGTGGCGGACGGTCAGCCAGTCGTCGGACTCGGAGCGCCGCCAGCCCTCGGGGAGCGGGCGCTCGGCGACGGCGAACGACTCGCCTGCGGTCTCGGCCGAGTACATCGCGTCGTAGAACGCGGGATCGGCCATGCAGAAGGCCGCATACCTGTCGTCCATCCCTTGAACCTCCCAGAGCCGGTGCTGCACCTCATCGTGCAGGACTCGGAAGGTCCGAACTACCCTGTTTCATCACCGATCCGCCCGTGAAAAACCCATATCCGTGCATCCGCAAGGGTCTACACGGGATAGTGGCGATCAAGGCGACCAGGACATGTTTAGGCATCTCGGCGAGTCGGTATCCGAGTACGTTTGTCCACTCGAAACTGCGGCCGCCGGACAGGGCGGAGCGGCCGTCAGGGCTTCAACGGTCGAGCCGGCGGCCTCGCCCACGTCCGCCGCGGGGGCCGGCGCGCCGAGCGGGTGCGGGGTTGCTGTCCGCGGCGCGCGTTGATAGCGTCTGCCAGCGTGACAACTCCGCTTCGCACGTTCGGACCGCTCGACCACAGCCATGCGGGATGGGCCTCGGCCGCGCTCGCGATCGGCAGGCCCGCCGCCGACCTCGCGGCCCGGGGACCCGAGGCCATGCCCGTCACCATGTCGAACCACACGCACGCCGAGAACTGGTTCGAGCTGCTGACCCGGCCCCTGTGGGGCCTCGCCGCCGCCAAGGACGCCGTCCCCGACGACCTCTGGGCCGTACTCGCCGCCACGCTCGCCCGCGCCCTCGACCCCGCCGACGCCTGGTACGTCGGCTCCGGCGGCGGCCAGCGCATCGTCGAGTCCGCCGCCGTCGGCTGGGCCCTCGCCCTCGCCCCCGAGAAGATCTGGGACCCCCTGGACGGCACCGCCAAGGACAAGGTCGCCTCCTGGCTCTCGACCGCCTACACCGCGGACGTCGCCGACACCAACTGGCATTACTTCCCCGTCTTCGCCGGACACGGCCTCAAACGCGTCGCCATCGAGCACGACCCCGCGATCGCGGCGGCCCACCTCGAACGCATGGGGGAGTTCCAACTCGGCAGCTCCGTCTTCGAAGACGGCCCCGGCGGGCGCGTCGACTACTACAACCCCTTCGCGTTCCACACCTATGCGCTGCTGCACTTCAAGCTCAGCGGTGACGACCGGTACGTCGCCCATGCCGCCGCGTTCGCCCGCAAGTTCCGGTCCTGGTTCGCGGCCGACGGCGCGGCCGTCCCCTACGGGCGCAGCCTCGGCTACCGCTTCGCCCAAGGCTGCCTGTGGGGCGCGCTGGCCGCCGCCGACGTCGAGGCCGTGCCGTGGGCCGAGGCCGCCGGGTACAGCCGCCGCCACCTCCAGTGGTGGTGGGAGCGGCCGATCCTCGACCCCGAAGGCCGACTCACCGTCGGCTACGGCTACCCGAACGACGCCGTGGTCGAGCAGTACCTGACCGCCGGCTCCCCGTGGTGGGCCACGAAGATCTTCGCCGGGCTGCTCACCGGAGCCGATCACCCCTTCTGGACCGTGGCCCCGGCGACGCCGGAGCCGGTGGTCGAGCCGCACCGGGCCGCGCGAGCGGTGCACGTGCGCGACCGGGACGGGCACGTCACGCGCCTGAACGGCCAGAAGTGGCACCCGTGGGCGCGCGGCGGGCAGGCGACGTACGGCAAGCTCGCCTACTCCTCGCTCGCGGGCTTCTCGCACGCCACCGCCGGGCCCGGCCTGGAGGCCGCCGTGCCCGACGGGGCGCTGTTCCTGTCCGAGGACGGCCGCCACTGGCAGGGTCGCGAGGACTCCGACGAGGGCGTGATCGACGAGAAGGGCGTGCTCACCGTCTCGTGGCAGCCCTGGGCGGACGTCACGGTGACGACCTCGCTCGAAGCGGCCGTCGACGGCTGGCACGCCCGCGTCCACGTCATCGAGACCGAACGCACCCTTCACACCGGCGAAGGCGGCTGGTGCGTGCCCAAACTCGGGCACGTGGCCGAGGTCGGGGACTCCAAGGCGGTGGTCGTCAGCCACGGGCTGCGCTCGGAGATCATCGACGGCGTCCCCGCCGACGAGGACGGCCGCGAGGCCGCCCTCATCGAGCCGATGCAGGGCACGCACGTGTACTGGCCCGCCACGGTGCTGCCGGTGCTCAGGAGCGTCCTCGAACCCGGCAAGCACGTCCTGAAGTCGATGATATATATCGGAACCGATGTGTAGCCTCGCGCTTCGCGACACGCGATCCCCCTCCGCGCAACGAAATAAGGCGCGCGGCTGACGCCGCGCCCTCACCGAAGCACCTCCAGCGCCCCGCCGCGACCTTTCACCTCGCGGCGGGGCGGTCTTCGCCCAGATGTCTTGAGCATTTCGCGTATTTCGGGCAATCTGACTGCGCCAGAACCACAACCGAGCATTGCTCGGCCCTCACGACAACTGGAGACCCATGCGCATTCCGCCCCGGCCGGCGGCGCTCGCCGCGCTCGCCGCACTCACCGCCGCCGCCTTCACCGCCTTCCCGAGCGCGGCAGCCGCGCAGGAGACCGCCCAGACCGGCGACCTGTCCGTCCTCTCCTACAACATCGCCGGCCTCCCGCTGGGGCTCGGCGACGGCGACCCCGAGACGAACACGCCGATCATCGGCTCCCGCCTCGGCGCCTACGACATCGTCCACGTCCAGGAGGACTTCAACTACCACGCGGCGCTCTACGCCGCCGACGACCACCCGCACCGCACGCCCACCAGCGGCGGCGTGCCCTTCGGCGACGGCCTGAACACCTTGTCCGACATGCCCTTCGAGGACTTCGAACGCGTCAAGTGGAGCAAGTGCGCCTCCGGCTCCGGCGACTGCCTCACCCCCAAGGGCTTCACCTTCATGCGCGCCCGGCTCGCCGAAGGCGTCTGGGTCGACCTCTACAACCTCCACACCGACGCCGGCAGCGAACCGGCCGACATCGCCGCCCGCGAGGCCAACCTGGCGCAGGTCTCGGCGTTCATGGCCGCGCACTCGGCCGGGAACGCCGTGATCGTCTACGGCGACACCAACACCCGTTACACACGCGGCGACGGCATCGCCGAGTTCGCCCAGGGCAACGGCCTCACGGACGCCTGGGTCGAGCAGGTCCGCGGCGGCGTCGCCCCGCGCGAGGGCGACCCGGCCCTGGTCTGCCAGGACGCCACCGTGGACGCGAACTGCGAGGTCGTCGACAAGGTCCTCTACCGCTCCGGCGACCACGTGCGGCTCGACGCCCGGCAGTACCGCAACGACCACGCCGCCTTCAGGAACGACGCGGGCGAGAACCTCTCCGACCACTACCCGATCGCGGTGGACTTCTCCTGGTCCACCGGCGGCGACCTCCGGCTCAGCGACCAGTTCGGCGGCCCGCACGGCGCCTTCTTCACCGACGTGGACGACCTCGACGCGGGCGACGCCGCCCGGACGCTGCGGCTGCGCGGCGGCGCCCGCGTGGACCTCATCGGCGCGACGCTCGCCGACGGCACCGTCCTCGACCACGGCGGCAGCGGCGGGACCCTCGTGCAGCTCACCCTGAACGCGGGGGAGCACCCGGTGTCGCTGCGGCTGTGCCGCGGCAAGCACGACAACCACACGCGTGTCTTCTACGCCCGCTTCACGACCAGCACGGGCCGCACCCTCGCCGCCGGCACGACCACGGGCGACTGCACCACCTACACGGCCCCCAGCGGCTGGCAGATCGCCGGCTTCCACGGGCGCGCCGGAGCCGAGGTCGACAAGGTCGGCGTCGTCTACACCCGCCGCTAGCCGGGCACGCGTCGGCGCCGGTCACCGGATCGGCACCGACGCACACGAACGGCCGGGAGCCGTGCGGCTCCCGGATCCTCTTGTCCGGTGCACGGCTCCGAAAGCCGCAGGGCGGGTCACCGCTCCAAATAGGCGGCGAGATTGGCCAGCGACGAGCCGAGTCCTTCGGCGTGGTCCTCTGCGGAGATGCCTTCCGGGACGTCCTCGGCGATGATGTCGACGCGCGTGCCCGCTCCGACTGCGGTGACCGCCCAGGTCATCGTCATGGTCCCGGCGAAGGCGGGGTCCTCCGAGACGAATTCCACCGCCTGCACGACCCGCGAGCCGGGGACGATGTCGACGAAGCGGGCCTCGACGACGTCGGCGTCCTCGGTCGTCTTGCCATGTGCCCCAGATCCATCGGCATAAGTCAGCACCAGCCGGTACGACCCGCCCGGCCGCGCGTCGAATCGCTCGAATGTACCGGTCATCCCGGAGGGAGGAAGCCAAGCCAGGAGCCCATCGGGATCGACGAGAGCGGCCCAGACACGATCGATCGGAGCGGCGATCACCCGCGAGGCCCTATCCGTACGCGCCATGGCGCGACCCTAACACCCGCCTTCCCTCTGAGCGTCCGAGCGTCGAACAGCGGCCTGCTCCCGGCCTTCCGCCCACGCCTCCAGTCCTGGGCGAGCGTTCGCGTGCTGCGGCGTCCGCCGCAATCCAACAGGCCGCAGCTGCACGGGACCGTCTTCAGTCGGGGCGGCCGGCGGCAGACCGCTCCCGACGGCACGGACCCGTCGTTCCGCCGGGCTCGGTGCGAATCCGCTCATGACGCACCTCATAGACGGCTCCTGTCATGAATCTGCGCCCTGTCCCGTTCAGAGGCCACACCGATCAGACAGGAGCGAGATCATGAAGCACCGCATCGTCGTTCTCGGAGCCGGATACGCCGGAGTGGGCGCCGCCGGATCGCTGGCCCGCCGGCTGCACCCGGACGACTTCGAAATCACCCTCGTCAACGCCGAACCCGATTTCGTCCAGCGTCTGCGCCTGCACCAGCTCGCCGTCGGCCGGGAGTTCAAACCCCTGCCGCTCGCCGAGATCTTCCAGGGCACCGGCGTGCGGTTCCGCTGGACGCGCGTCACGGCCGTCGACCCCGACCCCGACCGCAGGACCGTCGCCGTCACCGACCGCGACGGCGAGGACGCCCTCGCCTACGACACGCTCGTCTACGCCCTCGGCAGCACCACCGACGGCCAAGGCTTCCCCGGCGTCGCCGAGCACACCTTCCACATCGCGAGCCGCCCGGGGGCGCTGCGCCTGCGCGAGCGTCTGCGGGATCTGGCGGCCGGGCGGTCGGTGGTCGTCGTCGGCGGCGGGCTGACCGGCATCGAGGCCGCCACCGAGATCGCCGAGGCCCGTCCCGAGCTCAACGTCACCATCACCACCCGCGGCGAACTCGGCGACTGGCTCTCTCCCAAGGCGAGGCAGCACCTGCGCAACGCCCTCCGGCACCTGGGCGTGGCCGTCCGCGAGCACGTCGCCGTCGCACGCGTCGAAGCGCGACGGGTGATCGACGTCGACGGCTCGGCCTTGGAGTCCGACGCGACCGTCTGGGCCGGCGGCTTCGCCGTCCATCCCATCGCGGCCGCCAGCGGCCTCGAAGTCACCGAGACCGGCAAGATCATCGCCGACCGCAGCATGCGCTCGGTGTCGCACCCGGAGGTCTACGCCATCGGCGACAGCGTCCACGTCATCGGCGACAACGGCACGCCGCTGCCGATGTCGTGCGCGTCGGCGGGCTTCACCCGCATCCAGGCGGTGGGCGCGATCGTCGCCCGCCTGACGGGAGTCAAGGCCCCCGAGCCGAAGCTGCCGTACCTCGGCAACAACATCGGCCTCGGGAACCGGGACGGGGTCTTCCAGGCCGTCGGGGCGGACCTGCGGCCGAAGCCCTGGAGCCTCAGGGGCCGGCCGGCCGCGCGCTTCAAGGCCTTCGTCAACTGGGGCACGGCATGGAACGCGGCCCACCCCACCGCCGGCCTGCCGACGCGCAAGCGCCGCCTGGCCGCCGCCACCGCGGGATCGCGCGTTCAGGTGGCCGCTGAGTGAGACCGGGATCGGCACGAGTGCCGGTTCGTTCCCGAGTCGCGACCGGGCGGTGCGAGGTCAGCGCGTCAGCGGCGGCCGAGACCCGGCGTCAGGGCCGCCAGACGACGGCCTCGATCGGGACTACGCGCTCGGCGAAGCGGCCCCGGAAGGCCGCTTCGCCGAGCAGGCGACGGAGGTCGGTCACGAAGGCCGGCAGGCGTTCGGCGAAGAGGTGCGGTGCTGAGCTCGACAACGAGAGCACCGCGGCGACCACCTCGTCGACGCCGCGTTCGACGACGCGGCCCTCGTCGATGACGATCCGGCCGGGGCCGCGGTAGCCCGCTTCGCGCATGACCGCTTCCTCGACACCGCCGGTGCCGTTCGGCAGGAGCCCCTGGCCGGCCCGACGAACCGGCCCGAGATAGCGGGCGACCAGGGCATCGATGCGTTCCCACGGCGGACTCGGGCGGGGGAGCGGGGCGTCGGTCGCCGCGCCGCGGTGCGTCGTCGCGCCGATGTGGACCCAGACGCCCCCTGGGGCGACCATGTCACGGACGCGCCGGGCGACCAAGGGCTGGTTCATCCAATGGAAGGACTGCGCGAACGAGACGACGTCGAAGACGCCCAGATCCGCCGGCAGGTCCTCGCCGCGCAGATGCCGCCACTCGATGGCGGGGGTTCCGGCCTCCTCGGCCTGCCGCCGCGCCTCGGCGAGCATGTCCGCGTCGGCGTCGACCCCCACGGTCGTGGCGAACAGCGGAGCGAGCAGCAGCGTGAGCGACCCTGGCCCGCAACCGACGTCGAGCAGCCGCCCGGTGCCGTCGAGGCCGAGCTCATCGCGCAGCGCGGCGGCGAGGCTCGCCGGGTACGGCATTCGACCGACCCCGTAGTGGACGGCGGCGCCCGCGAACAGCGTCTCGTCCCACTCCCATTCCGTGGCTCCCATGCACGGGATCGTAGCGATCGGGATGGCAGCCGGGCTCATGGTTTTCTCGTCGGGCTGCAAGGGCGTCGTTGCAACCACGCCGCGCGGCCGAAGGCGCGCCCACGATGCCGCGCCGCGGAGGCGCCTGCCGCCTACGGCGGAAAGGCGAAGGAACGCGCCCCCTGCACCCGCAGGCGTAGACCGCATCGCCGCCGCCGGACCGATGCCACCGAGCCCGCGGACCGGAAGCCTTGAGGTCGGTTCGACCGATCGCGAGACAGGAGCGTCATGATCCTCATTACCGGTGCCACGGGCACCGTCGGCCGTCCGCTGGTGGCGGCGCTGCACGCACGCGGGGTGGCGGTGCGGGCCCTCACCAGGGACCCGTCACGGGCCGCTTTCCCCGCCGGGGTCGAGGTCGTCGCGGGCGACCCCTCGCGGCCCGAGACGATCGCGGCGCATCTGGACGGTGTCCGCGCGGTCTTCCTCAACTCCACCGCGATCCGCGACGCCTGCGAGGCGTTCGCCGGCCTCGCGAAGCGGCACGGCGCGACCCGGCTGGTCGCGCTGGCGGCTTACAACGTCGAGCAGGACTTGGCGCTCCAACCGTCGCGGTACATCGGCGACCGCAACCGGGAATGCGAAGCGGCCGTCGAGACGAGCGGCCTGGAATGGGTCAGCCTGCGCCCGCAGATGTACGCGAGCATGGCGGTCCCGCTGTGGGCCGGACAGCTGCAGCTCGGCGACACGGTCCACTGGCCGTACGCCGATTTCGCCGAGGCCGTGGTCGACCCGCGGGACGTCGCGGAGGTCGCGGCGCACGCGCTCGTGGAGGACGACCTCCTGGGGCGCAAGCCGGTCCTCACCGGAGCCGAGGCTCTGACGCACGCCGAGATGGTCTCGGTGATCGGCGAAGTGACCGGTCGCAGGCTGGAGTACCGCGAATCCACGGTGGTGGAGTTGGTCGGCCGCCTCGCGGCGATGGGTCTGCCGCCGGAGTTGGCGGCGTCGTTCGTGGCGCGGTATGCCGCGTTCGAGGGGCAGACGCCTGAGAGCACTGACGAGGTGTCCCGGATTCTCGGCCGACCGGCCCGTTCCTACCGGGATTGGATCGCCGACCACGCCGCAGCGTTCTCAAAGCCGGATGTCGGCGGGGTGGTCTAGCCTCGCGGCATGACACAGATTGGAAGCGCATTCCTGCCGGTCAACGACCCGAAGGCCGCCGCCGAGTGGTACGCGAAGACCTTCGGTTTGGCGGTCGCGAGCAGCGAAGAACATGCGGCGGTACTCGAATCCGCCGAGCCGGTCCGCAGGCTCACGTTGCTGGGCCCGAAGAGCGGCATTTCCGCGGCACCGGGCCTGGGGTGGGCGCCGTTCAACCTGATCGCCGACGATCTCGAAGAGCTGCGTGGACGACTCGGCGAGTTCAGTGAGGCGGTGAGTTCGGTCAACGGCGACGACCAGCCCTGCTTGTGGTTCACCGCCCAGGACCCGGACGGCAACACGCTGCTGATCGTTGACCGCTGAGCATCAGGAACGCCAAGGGCCGGGAGCCGTACGGCTCCCGGCCCTCGTTGGAGTCCGGGTTGCAGCGCGGGGCTGCGGGAAGGGTCCTTTACTTGGCGACGGCCGTGAGGAAGCCGCGCCAGTCAGCGGGGGAGGCGTCGAGAATCGGCGAGCCTTCGCCGAGCTTGGTGTCACGGACCTGGACGACGCCAGAGTGACCGCGAACCTCGACGCAGTCGCCGCCGTTCGCACCGCTCCGAGAGGACTTCTTCCACCGCGCCTCGACGCAGTTGCCGCCGGTGTTGCCGCTGCGGGTGGACTTCTTCCACTCACCTGTCAGCATCGGATTCTCTCCACTCTTCTAGCCCCAAGGCCACCGGGAGTGTGGCAGAAGAAAGCCTACGACACCAGGCGACCTTGTCCTTGTCGGCCTCGTAGTGGCCGCCGAACAGGTTCTCCTGGTAGACCACATCAGGGTCCTTCTTGTCGGCGAAGGTCATGATCGAATACGACCAGTTTGCCGAAGGGTGAATCGTGTTGTGCGGCACGACGAGGATGTCGACACCTTCGACGCGGTTGCGCTCGGCGAGGAGCTCGAGCTGCTCCTCGTAGATGTCGGTACCTCGGAAGGCGGTCAAGGCCCGCTCGGCCATGACAGCTTGGATCTGCGGTGGCCCTCCCGGGCGCGAGAACAGCGATTCGCCTCGCTGGATTCGGAAGCCGACCGCGTCACGGCGCTGATCGGCGGTCATGTTCGGATTGGTGGCCAGCACCGCATCGGCATAGGCGGGCGTCTGGAACGGTCCGGGGACCATGGCGTCCTCATGGATGAAGATCGTCGCCGCGATCAGTTCGATCTGAGTGAAGTGGTCGAAACCTGAAGGAGCCTGCTCCAGCCAGTTGGCGGGGTTGCCCTGACGGATCCATTTCGCCTTGGCCTTGGCATCGTCGATGACTGCTTGCGGCGCACCGAGATCTCGCAGCCAGTCCCCGATGGTGGCCGGTTCTGGGTATTGGAGCTTGCCGCTCTCGTAGCTGTCATAGATGGTCTTTGAGGTTCCGAGGAACCAGACGGCTTGCTCTTTGGTGAACCCCTTCAGCTTGCGGTACTTGCAGAGGATTCGACCGAGTTCTCTCTGGAGGAAGTTTTCGCCTGCCATCGTTACATAGTGACACGAGGGTGTGACAGAACGGAACTCCAATGGAGTGTCATCATTCCTACAGCAGGAATCCTGACGTCGAATTCCCGACTCAGGTTTCCGGGTGCAGGAATTCAGGCACAGGCAATCCGGTCTGCGATAGAGGACATTGTGTCGCGTCTTGACCTGCGCTTATGTTGTGTTCAGCTGGCGGTGAGAGATCCGATCAGGAGGAGGCACAACATGTCCGACAGGCTTCAACACCAGCCCGATCCGCGCGATTCGTTGGTGCGCGGCGACTTCAGCGACGGCCACACCGACTTCACCGTCCGCGCGTCTTCGAGCCACGCGCCGGACTCGTTCCAAGTCAGCGCCAACCGCAATCCAGCCGACCTCGTGCTCATCGTCTCCGGACTCAACTCCGGCAACCTGCACGCCACTTGGGGCGACGAGTGGCGCGCCTTCGCCCCCGACTGGAAAGTCTGGGTCGAAGACGCCGCCTTCGAGGTCTTCTACAACGGCGATCTCGCCGACACCCGCCGCGACGGCGGCCCGGGACCGGTGAAGTTCTGCAATGGCTGACACCGCCTACACCGCACCCGCATCCGCATCCGATCCAGACCCGCGCGACGACGGCTGGCTCGGCGACTTCTCCCGAGGCCCCGCCGTCTTCGCGCTCTTCCGCATCGGCGCCAACAACGGCGGCCATCCGCTCATCCCGCCCGAGTACCGCATCGAATGCAACGACGGCGCCGGCCCGCGCATGATCTGCCGCTTCACCGTCGAGCCCGAAGCAGCTCCGGAGTGGTTCGGCGCCTGGCGAGGCGACGAGTGGTGCGAATGGATCCTGGAGCAGGCCCATCGCCTCATCAAGGCACCCGAGAACACCTGAGCTGCTCGGGTTCCGAGACCCGGGTGCGGCGGCGGGCCGCTGACACGGACCCCAGGCCGTGCGCCGGCAGCGGCCCGGTTCTGACCGCCGCGCCCTTCCAATGGCCGGCCGATCCTAGGTGGGGGATCGGCCGGCCTCTTCACATGTCCTCGTTCATATCCCCGAATGCCGGCCCGATACCGATGCGGCGCCAGGCACTCGCACTCACCTGTAGTGGCGGCATTCGCCTGCGAAGTACCGTGTCAGGCGGCTCCTGAGGATCGCTTCGGCGGCTTCGGCCATCGTCTGATCGCCCACGGGGCGTCCCGGTTCGCGGTACAGGTCGTCGGCCAGGCCCTCGATCAGAGCCGCCACTTCGACGGCCGCGAGTTCGGCGTCGGTGTCCGGCTCGACCTCGCCGCACTCCTTGCCGTTCTCGACGGCCCGGGAGAGCTGGCCCCGTACCGTGGCGGCCGTTTCGCGGGCGACCTCGGCGATGGTCGGATTGTCCAGGGACCGTGCGTGGAAGGCCCGGTTCACGCGGTACTCGCCGCGTCGGGCCTCGTCGAGCGGCCACAGCTCCGGCAAGCAGCGCAGCAGGATCGCACGAATCGGCTGCTCGGCCGCCTCGCCTTCGGCGACCAGGCGCGCCACTCGGGAGAGTTGGTCGTCGGTCACCCGGCGGTAGGCGAAGAGCAGCAGGTCGTCCTTGGATCGAAAGTAATGCTGCACCAAGCCGACCGAGAACCCTGCCTCACGCGCGACCGCCGCCATCGTGGCGGCGTCGAGCCCGTCGTGCGCGATGAGGCGATGCACCGCCTCGGCCATCTGGGCGCGGCGAAGCTCGTGGTCAGCGGTCCTGGGCATCCATTAATCATATATGTGTATGGTTATCACGTAGCCATATGACTGTATGGTTATCGGAATCCGCATCAGTCTCTTTGGAAACCCCATGCACCTCACCGTTGTCGCCGCCGCGCTGGCGGCGCTCACCCCCTTCGCCGGTCCGCTGCCCCAAGCGCCGACCGACGACCCCCATACCGCCATCGCCGACTACCTCGAGGCACGTTTCGAGGAGACCGGCGTCCCCGGTGCGGCCTACTCGATCATCGACCTGCAAGGCGACACGCACACCTACTCCTACGGCATCGACGGTTCCGGCGAACCGGTCGACCTCGGCACGCCCTTCCTGTGGGGCTCGGTCGCGAAGCCCGTGACGGCCACCGCCGCCATGACGCTCGTGGAGGACGGCCTGCTCGACCTCGATGCCCCGGGCGTCGACCACCTGCCCGACTTCGCGCTGGCCGACGAGGCCCACTCGGATCGGATCACCGTGCGGCACCTGCTCGAACAGACCTCCGGCATTCCCGAGGGCACCGACATCACCGACCGCTTCGAGCATCGCGAGGACCCCTATGGCGAAGCCGTCGCCGACCTCGCCGACGTCGAGCCCTTCGCCGAACCCGGCGATACCTTCGAATACGCGAGTGCGAACTACCTCGTGGTCGGTGCGGTCGTGGAGGCCGTCACAGGCGTGTCCTACGAGGAGTATCTGCGGACCGCGGTGCTCGAACCGCTCGGCATGGACACCGCGATCCTCACCGAAGCCGACGCCGAGACGGTCCCCGACGGCCACACGGTCGCGTTCGGGCAGGCCGTGCCCATCGACACGCGGTTCGATCAGACCGGTCCGAGCTACGGGTACCTCGGCGGCACGGTCACCGACCTGGAGCGTTTCGCCGTGGCCCAACTCGGCGACGGTTCACCGGTGCTCTCACCGGAGTCCCTGGCCGCCATGCACGCCGGGGCGGCCGAGGTCAGCGACAGCATCGACTACGGCCTCGGCTGGCGGGTCGACTCCCGCAACGAGGACTTGGGCACGAGCACGGTGTGGCACACCGGAGCGGCACCGGGCTTCGCCGCGGGCGTCCTGCTGCTCCCCGAGCTGGACCGGGCGCTGGTCGTGGCGCAGAACCGTTACGGGCACTTCGAGGAGGGCCCGCTCATCGGGACCATGCTCGGGGCCGTCCGGATGCTCGCCGGGGGCGAGGCCGGGGCGACGTCGGGCGATCCGCTGTATCCGGTGATGCTGACCGTGCTCAGCGCGCTCGTGGTCGGCTCGGTGTTCCTCGTGGTCTGGACGCTCGCGCGGATCCGCAAGGGCCCCAAGCCTGTGAAGCGCAAGGGGCTCGTGATCGCGAGTGCGGTCTGCTGGGCTCTGGCCGCGCTGGCGGTCGCCTATGTCGGGTGGGTGGCGGTGCCGGGGCTCGCGCCGAGCCGGGCGGTGTTCTTCCTCTTCGCCCCGGATGCGGCGTGGCTGCTGGCCGTCCTCGGTACGCTCGGCCTGCTCGTGGCCGCGGTTCGACTTTGGCATGGACTGATTCGGCTGCGGCGCCTCCCGAGTGGGGATGGCACCGCACCATAGGCGTCGAAGGCACCGCGGTAGCGGCACGGCTTTGCGGGTGATCGCGCCGGTGAGGCCCGCGGAGGGGAAGCGGCATCACCGCTTCCCCTCCCTCTTTTCGTCGGAGTCCGTCTGGAGGGCTCCGCGGTACGCATCGGTCGATGCCTCGATGCCTCGATGCCTCGATGCCTCGATGCCTCGATGCCTCAAGGGCGATCATGGCGTTCGGCGGATTCGGTGCGCCATGAGCAGGGCGCCCCCGATCACTTCTCGATGTGATTACAAGATATATCGACTCCGAGGTAAAGAACCTCTTTATCAGTCAGCGTAATGCGGCATCTCGAAGCAGGAGCACGGGCTGCGCCCGCGCACTCACTAAGAAAAACGGCCTGCTGGGCAGTATCAGTCCTCATTAGACTGCGCCCACTCAACCGTGCGGCGCGACCAAGCGTCGAACCAGCCCTGTTCGCCCCGGCGACCGAACCCGTGGTCGTCGTCGCGCACCTGAGCGGGATGCCGCTCAACCACCAACTCACCGCCCTCGGCGCACGCTTCGCCGGCGCGGTGCCGACCGGACGTACGAACTGGACACCGTGCCGGCGAAACCGCTGGTCGTCCGATTCGAGAGCGGCGCGAGCCCCTCGGGCGAACGCTGGCAGCTCAGCCCGGCGGCCCTGGGCGCGTTCCTGTCGGCGCTGCCCGTCCCGATGACCCTCGGCAAAACGGCAGCGGCGGTGCGGCCGAACATCGCCAAGGGCGTGTGGCCGGGTCCGCCGTCAGGCGGGCCGCCACCGATCAGCGACGGTAAGGGCCGTCCGACCTCGCCCGGGCGGCTCATCCGCGCCTTGGAGAACCACCAGCCCAAGACCATTGTCATCGCGGCGACGGCCGTGACCGTCGTGGCGGCCGACAACCACCCCGCCCCGAAGACCGAGGCGATGAGCAGGCCGACACCCACCGTGCATGAGGCCCATGCCCCCGCGGCGACGGCCGACATCCCGGCGTGCCGATAGTCGGGAGTGGCCACGGCCGTCCAGGCGAGCGCGGTCCTGCCCGCCGGCAGGAACCGGGCGACGATCGTGGTCGTGCACGGGCGGCGCCGGAGTGTCTCGCGCAGTCGTATCTCCAGACGCGTGACCTTGGCGGAGTTGAGGATCGGTGTGCGCATGCGGGCCCGGGCGTGGCGGAGGGCGTGGTAGCCGATGCGGTCTCCCGCCCAGGACGCCGCTGCGGCCCACGCGATCAAGGCGGCGATGAGGACGGCGTCGCCGACGAGGAGTCCGGCGAGGGTCGCGATCATGGTGGCGCTGGGGAGCATCGGGATGAAGAAGTCGGCGATGATCAGCGCGGCCAGGATCAGGGCGATCGTCAGGGCGGGATTCACCGCGCCGCCGTCCGGCCCCTGCGCCTGCGGCGCACGACGACGACGGCGGCGATGAGGGCGGCGGCGCCGATCAGGGCCGGCACCGTCGCGCGGTCGGCGAAGGCGAGGAAGGCCGATCCGAGTGCCGCGCCGCCGAGGACCCACAGCAGGGCCCAGGCGAGGGCGGCGATGCCGGTGGCGGTCGCGAAGCGCCGGTAGCGCATGGGGGAGGCGCCCGCCGCGGCGGCGATGAGGGTGCGGACGCCCGGCAGGAGCCGGGCGACGATGATGACGCCGATGCCGCGGTGGGCGATGAACCGGCCGGCGTCGTGCCAGCGGTCGACGCCGATCCTGCGGACGGCGCGGGTGTGGGCGATGCGGTCGCCGAATCTTCTGCCGAGGGCGAAGCCGGCGTGGTCGCCGATGAAGGCGCCCGCGGCGGCGGCGAACACGGCGGCGATCAGCAGCGGGCTCCCGGTGAGGATGACGGCGGCGAGGACCAGCGCGGTTTCGGCGGGGACGAGGGCGCCGATGCCGAAGGCCGCTTCGACTGCGGACACGACGAAGACGAAGGCGAGGACGGCGGGTCCGTGTTCGCCTGCGGCGTCGAGGAATCGGGTGAGTTGGTCGAGCATGCGGCAACGCTATGCGGGGTGGGGCGGGGGAGGGCAGTGCCGAAGGGGAGGGCGGCCACTGACGAAAGTGAGTGCTGGTGGCGTCGGGGGCTCCCTATGTTGGAGTGGTGTTCGATGATGATGCGCTTCCTTTGACGGGGCGGGCCCGTGTGCGGGCGGTTGCGGTGGCGGTGCTGGCCGGTGCGGTCTTCGCTGGGGCAATGTACCGGCTCGAGCGGCTGGGGCGCGTGGAAGTGAGCGGGTTGGCGGTGTTCGATGCGGGGCAGTTGGCGGTGATCGTGGCCGCGACCGGGGCGGGCGTGGTGATCGGGCGGTGGCGCACGCCGGTGTCGTTGGTGGCGGTGGGTGTGGCGGCGGTGCTGCTGACGTCGACGCTGATCGGGTTGTGGGTGCGGTCGGACGCCGTGCGCGGGCTCGTGATCGGCATCGCCTACGTCTCGTGCCTGATCCTGGCGATGGTGGCGATAGCGGTGCCGCGGGCGCGGCGCAGCTATGTGCGTCGGGGTTGGGAGCTGGCGTTCGCCGAGGCGCGGGAGCATGAGGCGCGGGTGGCGCAGGCGGTGAGCCGGGAGCGGGAGGCGATGGCCGGGGAGATCCACGACGGGTTGGGGCATCGGTTGACGCTCATCGCGGTGCAGGCCGCCCGGTTGTCGTTGGACGAGGCGCTGCCGGAGCGGGCGCGGGTGGAGCTGCAGCGCATCCGGGAGCATGCGGCGGCGGCGTCCGAGGAGCTGGGGGAGACCGTGGCGCTGCTGGCCGAGCGGTCGCCCGGTGCGGGCGGGTCGCTCAGCGGCCTGGGCATCGAGGACGTCGTCGAACGTGCCCGCGCCTCGGGCGTCGCCGTGGACTGCGCCCTTGCGCCGGAGGTGGCGGCGTCGGTGAACGACTACACGCATGCGGCGCTGATGCGGGCCGTGCAGGAGGGGTTGACGAACGCGGCCAAGCATGCGCCGGGTGCTGCCGTGCGCGTCGCGGTCGAGGTGGTCGGTGACGAGGTGGTGCTGCGGATGCGGAACGCGCTCGCGCCGAGCCCGTCGTCGGAGCGGGGCGGGCACGGCCTGGTGGCGTTGCGGCACCGGATCGCGATCCTCGGGGGCACCTTGGACGTGGAGGAGGGGGCGGATTTCGTGCTCACGGTCCGGTTGCCGTGCGCGGCGGCGCCTTCGACGAGGGCCGCCGATCTCGGTTCGTCGCGGTTGGGGGTGCTGGCGGCGGAGGCGGCCCGCGCCGAGCGTCGGCACCGGCGGGTGGCCCGGCAGGCCTGGCTGGTGCCGGTGGTCGTGGCGTTCGTGCTGGGCGTGGTCGCGGCCGGGTATTTCGTGTACAACACGGTCGCTTCGGTGCTGCCGCCGGAGCGGTTCGCGGCGATCGCGGTGGGCGACAGCCATGCGTCGGCGGTGTCGGTGCTGCCGCCGACGCAGATGCTCGACGCGCCGCGTTCGGCGCTGCCCGAACCGGCGGGGGCGCACTGCGAGTACTACGAGTCGGCGGTGAGCTTCTTCGAGCGGGTCGAGGTGTACCGGGTCTGTTTCGCCGACGACCGGGTCGTCGCCGTTGATACGATTCCGCCCTCATGACGACGATGCCCGATGAATCCGCGACTCCGCGCCCGGAGGGCCCGGTCCGGGTGCTGCTGGCCGACGACGACCGGCTCGTGCGCGCCGGGATCGCCGGGATCCTCTCGACCGCCGCGGGCATCGAGGTCACGGCCCAGGCCTCGGATGGGATCGAGGCGGTCGACCTGGC
This sequence comes from Glycomyces sp. TRM65418, assembly GCF_019710475.1. Lineage (GTDB taxonomy): Bacteria > Actinomycetota > Actinomycetes > Mycobacteriales > Micromonosporaceae > Glycomyces. Next base: position 190,449 of record NZ_JAJFAX010000003.1, read on the forward strand.
CCGCAGGCATCTGCTGGACGTCATCCTGCTCGACGTCCAGATGCCGCGGCTGGACGGGATCCGCGCCCTCGAGCGGCTGCAGGAGCAGGAGGTGGCGGCGCCGGTGGCGATGCTGACGACGTTCTCCGACGAGGGGTACATCGCCGATGCGATCCGGTTCGGGGCGCTGGGGTTCTTCCTGAAGTCCGACGACCCGCACCATCTCATCGCGGGCGTGCGGGCGCTGGCCGGTGGGGGTGCGGCGTTCTCGCCGCGGGTCGGCCGGTGGCTGCTGCGCCGGCAGGCGCGGACGCGGTTCGACCGGTCGGCGCGGGCGCGGGCGCTGGTGGCGGACTTGACGCCGCGGCAGCGGGAGGTGCTCGCCGGTGTCGGGAAGGGGCAGTCGAATGCGCAGATCGCCCGGTCGCTGCATCTGTCGGAAGGCACGGTGAAGCAGTATCTCTCCGCGCTGTTCACTGCGCTGGGCACGGAGAACCGGGTGCAGGCGGCCTTGATCGCGTACGAGGCCGGTCTGCACGAGGAGGCGTGAACCGGGAGGGTCGCCGAATCCGCCGCTGATCGAACCGGTCGCCCGCGCTGTCCGAGGCAGCTGCGCGGTCTCGTTCGATCAGTGCCGGGGTCGCGTGGCCTGACCTCCGCGACGCGGGCCGCCGTGCTTCGCCGGCGTCGGGACGGTGTGCTACCGTTCGAGCCATGTCTACGGCAGTTCGTCGCTATCAGCGCTTTACGCTGGCTCCGGGTGGAGCCGGTAGTCGCCTGCGCTGACTAGACGAACACCCGGAGCCAACAAGGCAGAGACCTCGTCTCTGCCTTTCGTCGTTCACGGCGGGCCCCGGATATCACAGCACGAGCGGGCCCGCATCGCACCGAAGAGGGGATTCCCGCTCGATGACCACGCCAGCCGACACCACTCCGCAGACCAGCGACCTGCACGTCCTCGGTTTCCAGCCGCTCGTCCCGCCCGCCGTCCTGCGCGGGGAGCTGCCGCTCGGGCCCGAGCGGGCCGCGCTCGTGGCGCGCGGGCGCCGCGAGGTCCGCGACGTCCTGACCGGCGATGACGACCGGCTGCTGCTGGTCGTCGGGCCCTGCTCGGTCCACGACCCGGCCGCCGCGGTCGACTACGCGCGCCGCCTGGCCGCCGCCGCCGCGCCGCTGTCGGAGGATCTGCTCGTGGTCATGCGCGTCTACTTCGAGAAGCCCCGCACCACCGTCGGCTGGAAGGGCCTCATCAACGACCCCCACTTGGACGGCACGCACGACGTCGAGCTCGGTCTGCGCCTGGCCCGGCAGGTCCTGCTGGACGTGCTCGACACCGGGCTGCCGGTGGGCTGCGAGTTCCTGGAGCCGACGAGCCCCCAGCACATCGCCGACGCCGTCTCCTGGGGCGCGATCGGCGCCCGCACCACCGAGAGTCAGGTCCACCGCCAGCTCGCCTCCGGGCTGTCGATGCCCGTGGGGTTCAAGAACACGACCGACGGCGACGTGACCTCCGCGATCGACGGGTGTCGGGCCGCGGCCGGGGACCACGTGTTCTTCGGCGTCGATGAGGACGGGCGCGCCTCGATCGTGTCCACCAGCGGCAATCCCGACTGCCACGTGATCCTGCGCGGGGGGCGCGGGGGCCCGAACTACGACGCCGCCTCGGTGGGGGACGCGCTGGCGCTGCTGGCCAAGCACGGCATGCCCGAGCGGCTCGTCGTGGACGCCAGTCACGCCAACAGCGGCAAGGACCACGTCCGCCAGGCCGAGGTCGTCCGCGAACTGGCCGCGCGCCTCGCCGCGGGGGAGCGGGGCCTGGCCGGGTTGATGATCGAGAGCTTCATCGAGCCCGGACGTCAGGAGCCCGGTCCGCTGGGGACGCTCACGTACGGGCAGTCGGTGACCGACGCGTGCGTGGGCTGGGGCGACACCGAGGCGCTGCTGGGCGAGCTCGCCGCCGCCGTCCGCCGGGGCCGCGCCCACCGCGTGTGAAGGACGGAGGGCGGCGCCCCGGTCGGGGGTGCCGCCCTCGGGCGGTGCCGTGCTAGGCGATGCGGATGGTGTTCCAGCTCATCGCGGGCAGTTCGATCGCGATGACGCCGTCCTTGACGGTGATGTCCTCATTGGCCTTCGGGGCCACGCGGGTCGGGTTCTCGAGCGTGTTCTTCGCGTTCGGGTCCTCGTCGGTGAGCGTCGAGCAGGTGAGGTCGCTGAAGGTCGGCAGCGAGGCGGCGTCGATCTCCAGGGTCAGCGGGTGCTCCAGGTTGCGGTTGACCGCGAAGACCGTGATCGACCCGTCCTCGTTCGCGACCGCCACCGAGTGCAGCGCGGCGACGTCGCCGAACCGCTCGGTGTGGAAGGCGGGGGCGTCGGCGTTGACCCGCAGGACCTTGCCGCGGCCGAACTTCGAGGCCTCCGCGAACGGGAAGAACGTGGTCTGACGCCACGCCGGCCCGCCCGGCTCGGTCATGATCGGGGCGATCACGTTCACCAGTTGCGCCAGGCACGCCGCCGTCACGCGGTCGCAGCGGCGCAGCAGCGTGATCAGCAGCGACCCGAACACGACCGCGTCCATCGCCGAGTACACGTCCTCGAGCTGCCGCGGGGCCTCGACCCACTTGGCGTGCTCGGCCTCGTGCCAGGCGTGCTGGTACCAGACGTTCCACTCGTCGAAGGAGATGTTGATCTTCTTGTCGCTCTTGAGCTTCGCGCCCACCGCGTCGGCGGTGGCGATGACGCCGTCGATGAACAGCTCCATGTCCTGCGCCGAGGCCATGAAGCTCGCGAAGTCGCCGCCCTCGGGCTGGTAGTAGGCGTGCGCGGAGATGTAGTCGACCGACTCGTACGACTGGGTCAGGACCTCGGCCTCCCAGGCGCCGAACTGCGGCATCCCGCGCGAGGACGAGCCGCAGGCGACCAGGTCCAGCTTGTCGTCGATCATGCGCATGGACCGGGCCACCTGGTCGGCGATGCGGCCGTACTCGGTGGCGGTGCGCTGGCCGATCTGCCAGGGCCCGTCCATCTCGTTGCCCAGGCACCACAGCTTGATGCCGTAGGGCTCCTCGTCGCCGTGGGAGCGGCGCAGGTCCGACCAGTACGTGCCGCCGGGGTGGTTGGCGTACTCCAGGAGGTCGAGCGCCTCCTGGAGGCCGCGGGTGCCGAGGTTGACGGCCATGTTCGGCTCCACGCCGACGGTGCGGCAGAACTTCATGAACTCGCCGAGCCCGAACTGGTTGGTCTCGGTGACGCCCCAGGCCAGGTCCAGGCGGCGCGGCCGGTCCTCCTTGGGGCCCACGCCGTCCTCCCACCGGTAGCCGGACACGAAGTTGCCGCCGGGGTAGCGGATCATCGTCGGGCCCAGTTCGCGGATGAGGTCGAGGACGTCCTGGCGCAGGCCGTCCTCGTTCGCGCTGGCGTGGTCGGGTTCGTAGATGCCGGTGTAGACGCACCGTCCGAGGTGCTCCACGAAGGACCCGAACAGCCGCTCGGGCACGTCGGCGACGGTGAAGCGCGGATCGAACTCGATGCGCGCGCGCTGGTGATCGGCCATGATCGCCTTCCGGAAGGGTTTGCGGTTCTCGGTCACCGGACCCTGTGGGGGCTCGGTCACGGTGACGCTACCAGACCCTGCGGGCGCTCGGACCAGGGGACTTTACCGTTACATGAACCTTAGAGGTCCAAGGCCGTCGAGGCCCGCGCGACCAGCTCGGGCTGGAAGACCACGTTGCGGTGCGTGTGCCCGCGGCCCTCGCCGATCTCGTCGAACAGCAGCTGCGCGGCCGTGCGGCCCAGCTGCGCCCGCGGCTGCCGGATCGAGGACAGCGGCACCGCGGCGGCCGCGGCGAAGTCGATGTCGTCGTAGCCGATGATCGCGCACTCGTGCGGGACCTTCACGCCGTGCATCGTCAGGCCCTGGAGCGCCCCGAGGGCGACCAGGTCGTTGGCGCAGAACACGGCCGTGGGCCGCTGGGGGAGGTCGAGCATCTGCTCGACCGCTTCGCGCCCGGCCGCGAAGTTGAGCCCGGCGGTGTGGAAGACCTCCAGGTCCAGGCCGCGCTCCTCGCAGACCTCGCGGCAGCCGGCGAGGCGGTCGGCGACCTGAGGGATCGAGGCGGGGCCGCCGACGAAGGCGATGCGGGTGTGGCCGCGCTCGGCCAGGTGGTCGGCGGCCAGGCGGCCGCCGTGGACGTCGTCGACGGCGACCGAGCAGTGCGGGTGCCGCCCGGCGCCGCGGTCGACCAGGACCAGGGGGATGTCGTGCCCCGAAAGGCGCTCGATCCACGACGAGGAGGTGTCGTCCACCGGGGTGATCAGGAGGCCCAGGACCCGCTGCTCCTCGAGGATCTCCAGGTGGCGGCGCTCGCGGCGGACGTCCTCGCCGGAGTCGCAGACGGTGACCACGCCGCCGGCGGACTCGATGAGCGGCTCGGCGCCGCGCACGACGTCGGTGAAGAACGGGTTGGCCACGTCCAGCACGACCACGGCGACGGTGCGGCTGCGCCCGGCTCGCAGCTGGCGGGCGGAGTCGTTGCGGACGTACCCCAGTTCGGCGATCGCGGCCAGGACCCGGGAGCGGGTGTCCTCGGCGACGGCCTCGGGGCGGTTGAGCACATTGGAGACCGTCCCGACCGACACGCCCGCGGCGCGCGCGACGTCCTTCATACTGGTAGTGGTCATCGTCACCTCAAGGAGTCTATCGGGAGCTGAGGGGTGTTGCCCCGGCTGCGGTACAGCTTAGGGACCGGCTGCGGCCGGATCGAAGAACGTCGTTACCGAATCGATTTGAAACGGTTCAACGGTGAACGGCGAGCGTGAGGAGCATATACCGAACCGTGTTCGAATTTATTGGCGGCCGGTGCTTGACAACCTGAGGCCGGGGGTTTTAACTTAGCGAAATCCCTTCATGAATCGATTCAAAACCGTCGGCGGCATGTCGCGCCGCGGCCCGGCCCCGAGGAGGAACCTCTTGGCAGCCCCGAGCACCGGCCTGCAAGCGTCTTCCAAGACGCGCGTGTGCTTCACCCTCCGCGTCCGCCCCGACCGCATGGACGAGTACCGCGAACGCCACGCCGCCGTCTGGCCCGAGATGCTCCGCGCCCTCGCCGACACCGGCTGGTCGAACTACTCGCTCTTCCTCGGCGACGACGGACTCCTCGTGGGCTACCTCGAGACCGACGACTTCGACGCCGCCCGCGCCGGCATGGCCCGCCGCGAGGTCAACGCCCGCTGGCAGGCCGAGATGGCGCCCTTCTTCGAAGGCACCGACGGCGCCAACGCCGACGACGCGTTCAACGTCCTCACCGAAGTGTTCAACCTGGAGACCCAACTGGCCGCCACCACGGCCGAGGGCGGGGCCGAGTGATGGCTCGCCAACACCCCAAGAATGGAGCCGGCAAATGAGTGACCGCACCGCCTACGCCAAGCAGGTGCTGGCCAGCCAGAGCATCGAACTGCCCTCATGGGCGTTCGGCAACTCCGGCACCCGCTTCAAGGTCTTCGCCCAGCAGGGCGTCCCCCGCGACCCCTACGAGAAGATCGCCGACGCCGCCCAGGTCCACCGGTACACCGGCGCCGCCGGATCCGTCGCCCTCCACATCCCCTGGGACAAGGTCGACGACTACGCCCGCCTCGCCGCCCACGCCGCCGACCTCGGCGTCCGCATCGGCACCATCAACTCCAACACCTTCCAAGACGACGCCTACATGCTCGGCTCCGTCTGCCACCCCGACGCCGGCATCCGCCGCAAGGCCACCGACCACCTCCTCGAATGCGTCGACATCATGGACGCCACCGGCTCCCGCGACCTCAAACTCTGGTTCGCCGACGGCACCAACTACCCCGGCCAGGACGCCATCGCCGACCGCCAGGACCGCCTCGCCGAAGTCCTCGCCGAGGTCTACGACCGCCTCGGCGACGACCAGCGCCTCCTGCTCGAGTACAAGCTGTTCGAGCCCGCGTTCTACACCACCGACGTCCCCGACTGGGGCACCGCCTATGCGCACTGCCTGAAACTGGGACCCAAGGCGCAGGTCGTCATCGACACCGGCCACCACGCGCCGGGCACGAACATCGAGTTCATCGTGGCGATCCTCCTGCGCGAGGGCAAGCTCGGCGGATTCGACTTCAACTCGCGCTTCTACGCCGACGACGACCTGATGGTCGGCTCGGCCGACCCGTTCCAGCTGTTCCGGATCATGCACGAGCTGTCGCTGCGCGGCGTGGTCGGCCCCGAGTCGGGGATCGCCTACATGCTCGACCAGTGCCACAACATCGAGCCGAAGATCCCCGGGCAGATCCGCTCGGTGATGAACGTGCAGGAGGCGACCGCGAAGGCGCTCCTGGTCGACCGCGAGGCCCTCGAGGCCGCGCAGGCGGCCGGCGACGTCCTGGGCGCGAACGCCGTCCTGATGGACGCCTACAACACCGACGTGCGCCCGCTGCTCGAAGAGCTGCGCGCCGAGCAGGGCCTCGCGGCCGACCCGATGGCCGCCTACGCGGCCTCGGGGTACGCGGCCCAGATCGTCGCCGACCGCCAGGGCGGCCAGGCCGCCGGTTGGGGGGCGTAAGTGAACGCGGTGAACGACCTCATCACCCGGTCCAACCGGCTGGGCGCGGACAAGCGGAACACGAACTTCGCCGGCGGGAACACCTCCGCCAAAGGCGTCGAGGCCGACCCGGTCACCGGCGCCGACGTCGAACTGCTGTGGGTCAAGGGCTCCGGCGGCGACCTCGGCACGCTCACCGAGAGCGGCCTGGCGGTGCTGCGGCTGGACCGGATGCGCGCGATGGTCGACACCTACCCGGGCGTGGACCGCGAGGACGAGATGGTCGCGCGGTTCGACTACTGCCTGCACGGCAAGGGTGGGGCCGCCCCCTCGATCGACACGGCCATGCACGGCCTGGTCGACGCCGCGCACGTCGACCACCTGCACCCCGACTCCGGCATCGCCTTCGCCACGGCCGTCGACGGCCCGGCGCTGACGAAGGAGTGCTTCGGCGACCGCGTCGTCTGGGTCCCCTGGCGCCGGCCCGGGTTCCAGCTCGGCCTCGACATCGCCCAGATCAAGGCCGCGAACCCGCAGGCCATCGGGTGCATCCTCGGCGGGCACGGCATCACCGCCTGGGGCGACACGTCCGAGGAGTGCGAGGCGAACTCGCTGGAGATCATCCGCGGGTGCGAGGCGTTCATCGCCGACCGCGGCAAGGCCGACCCCTTCGGCGGCACCGTCGACGCCTGGGCGCCCCTGGACCCCGAGGCCCGCGCCGAGCGCGCCGCCGCGCTCGCCCCCGTCATCCGGGGCCTGGCCTCCTTCGACCACCGTCAGGTCGGGCACTTCACCGACGACCCGGCGGTCCTGGAGTTCCTCGCCTCCGAGCGGATGCCCGAGCTCGCGGCCCTGGGCACCTCCTGCCCCGACCACTTCCTGCGCACCAAGGTCCGGCCCCTGATCCTGGAGACCGGCGCGAACGACCCCCTCGAGGACGTCATCGCCCACCTCCGGGAGCGCCACGGCGCCTACCGCGAGGCCTACCGCGCCTACTACGAGCGGTACGCCGAGCCCGACAGCCCCGCGATGCGCGGCGCCGACCCGGCGATCGTCCTCGTGCCCGGGGTCGGCATGTTCTCCTTCGGGCCCGACAAGCAGACCGCGCGCGTCGCCGGCGAGTTCTACCTCAACGCCGTCAACGTCATGCGCGGGGCCGAGGCGATCTCGACCTACCGGCCGATCGACGAGTCCGAGAAGTTCCGCATCGAGTACTGGTCCCTCGAAGAGGCCAAACTCCGGCGTCGGCCGGCGCCCAAGCCCCTGGCCGGGCGGGTCGCGTTCGTGACCGGGGCGGCCGGCGGCATCGGCAAGGCCACCGCCGAACGGCTCGCCGCCGAAGGCGCCTGCGTCGTCATCGCCGACCTCGACGAGGACAAGGCCGCCGCGGCCGCCGCCGAGATCGGCGGCCCGGACACGGCCGTGGGCGTGGCCTGCAACGTCACCGACGAGGACGCCATCGCCGCCGCCATCGCACGGGCGTCGCTCGCGTTCGGCGGGATCGACCTGGTGGTCAACAACGCCGGGCTCTCCCAGTCGAAACCGCTGGTGGAGACCACCGCCGCCGACTGGGACCTCCAGCACGACGTCATGGCCAAGGGCTCGTTCCTCGTCTCCCGTGAGAGCGCGAAGCTCATGATGGCGCAGCGCATGGGCGGGGACATCGTCTACATCGTCTCCAAGAACGCCGTGTTCGCCGGGCCGAAGAACATCGCCTACTCCGCGACCAAGGCGGATCAGGCCCATCAGGTGCGGCTCCTCGCCGCCGAGCTGGGCGAGCACGGCATCCGCGTCAACGGGGTCAACCCCGACGGGGTCGTGCGCGGTTCGGGGATCTTCGCCGGCGGCTGGGGCGCCCAGCGCGCGGCCGTCTACGGCGTCAAGGAAGAGGAACTCGGCCAGTACTACGCCGGCCGCACGCTCCTGAAGCGGGAGGTGCTGCCGTCCTCGGTGGCCGACGCGGTGTACGCGCTCGTCGGTCCCGACCTGGGGCTGACCACCGGCGTCCACATTCCCGTGGACTCGGGCAACCCGCAGGGGTTCCTGCGGTGACGGTGCTGGCAGCGGTGGATCTGGGCGCGTCCTCGGGACGGGTCATGGCCGCCCGTGTGGACGGGGACCGGATCGACCTCACCGAGGCCGCCCGGTTCCCCAACCGGTCGGTCATGGCGCACGGGCGCCTGTACTGGGACGTGCTCGGCCTGTGGTCGGGCGTCCTGGAGGGGCTGCGCGCCGTCGGGCCGGTGGCGGCGATCGGCGTGGACTCCTGGGCGGTCGACTACGGTCTGATCGACGAGCGGGGGCACCTGGTCGGCAACCCCGTCTGCTACCGCGACGCCCGGGGCGCCGCCGGAAAGGACCGGCTCCTGACCGAGGTCGACGCCGTGGACCTGTTCGCCCGCACCGGCGTCCAGCATCAGCCGTTCAACACCGTGTTCCAGTTGGCGGCGGAGGACCCGGCCGCGCTCGAGCGCGCCGAGCGGCTGCTGCTCATCCCCGACCTGTTCGGGTACTGGCTCTCGGGCGTCGTCGCGTGCGAGGCCACGAACGCCTCCACCACGGGCCTGGTCGACCAGGGCACCGGCACGTGGCGGCACGAGCTGTGCTCGGCCGCGGGCTTCCGCGCCGACCTGCTCGGGACGATCACGCCCACCGGCACCGTCCTGGGCGGCCTCCTCCCGGAGGTCGCCGCCGCGACCGGCCTGCCCGAGATCACGAGGGTCGTCGCCACTGCCAGCCACGACACGGCCGCGGCCGTCGCCGCCGTCCCGTACGAGCACGACCGGGCCGCCTACATCTCCTGCGGCACCTGGTCCCTCGTCGGCGTCGAACGCGACCGGCCGATCACCACCGCCGCGGCCCTCGACGCGGGGTTCACCAACGAGCGCGGCGCGGACGGGTCGATCCGGTTCCTGCGCAACGTGGCCGGGTTGTGGCTGCTCAACGAGTCGGTCGCGACCTGGCGTGCCCAAGGCCTGGACGTCGAGCTGGGGGACCTGCTCGACCAGGCCGCCAAGATCGAACCGCTCCGCAGCGTCGTCGACCCCGACGACCCGCGATTCGCCGAACCGGGGGACATGCCCGCCCGGATCCGCGACTATTGCTCCGAGACCGGCCAACCGGTGCCCGAGGGCCCGGCGGAGGTCGCGCGGTGCGTGCTCGACTCGCTCGCGCTGGCCCACCGCCGTGCGGTCGCGGCGCTCGAGGCGCTCACCGGCGACCCGGTCGAGATCGTCCACATCGTCGGCGGCGGCGCGAACAACCAGCTGCTGTGCCAGCTCACCGCCGACGCCACGGGCCGTACGGTCCTGGCCGGACCCGACGAGGCCACCGCCCTGGGCAACGCCCTCGTCCAAGCCCAGGCCCTGGGACTGATGCCGCCGGGGGCGGCGGCCCGGCGGGCCGCCGCGCGCGCCTCGGCCCGGCCCCGCCGCCACACCCCCCAGGGCCCCCGGGGGCCTTGGGAGCAAGCCGCCCCGCCGCCCGTGCCCGTCCACGGCCAGGGCCCGAGACCAACTGCATAGATCCCGAAGGCCCGCTTCGGCGGGACCCCTCTTATAAGAAGGAGCAATCAACGATGATGCGCAACGACTACCGCCTCCGGCGCCGGTCCCTCCTCACGGGCGCGTCGGCCGCCGCCGTGGCCGCCGCGGCCGCCGCGTGCGGCGACGACGGGCCCGCGGGCACCGCGGACGACCCGGTCCAGATCAGCTTCGAGTGGTGGGGCGACGACACCCGCGCCGAGCTGACCCAGCAGGCCGTCGATCTCTTCCAGGAGAAGAACGAGGGCATCAAGGTCCAGACGAACTTCGCGGACTTCCCGACGTTCTGGGAGGGCCTGACCGGCCGCATGGCCTCGCGCGACCTGCCCGACGTGTTCCAGATGGACTACTCGCGGCTGCGCCAGTTCGGCTCCAACGGGATGCTGCTGCCCCTGGAAGGGGTCGTCGACACCGAGGACTTCCGCGAGGGCTTCCTCGAGACCGCCAAGCTCGACGGGCAGCTCGTGGCCGTCCCGATCGCCGGGAACACGCTCGGTCTGATCTACCGCGCCGACTGGTTCGAGGCCCACGGGGCCGCGACCCCGGTGGCCGGTTACACGTGGGACGACTACAAGACCGCCATCTCCACGCTCACTCCCGCGCTCGGCGAGGGCAAGTGGGGCGGCGGCGACTGGTGCGCCCAGTACCACTTCATGGAGCTGTGGTTGCGTCAGCAGGGCGGCAGCTTCTACACCGAGGACGGCTCGGCCCTCAACTTCGAGCCCGCCCAGCTCGCCGAATGGTGGACCACCAGCGCCGACCTGTACCAGGCCGGCATGGTCCCGCCCGTGGAGACGACCATCGAGTGGACCGAGGGCGGCCTGGTCCAGGACGTGCTCGCCTCCGAGATCGGCTGGGACAACTTCATGGCCGGGTACGCGCCCACGGTGGAGGCCAACGGCGGGACGCTCGCGCTCGCCGCGCCGCCCACGGTGGACCCCTCGAACCTGGGCCTGTACCTCAAGCCGTCGATGCAGCTGGTCATCTCGGCCACCACCGAGCACGCCGAGGCCAGTGCGAAGCTGATCGACTTCCTCCTGGGCGACCCGGAGGCGATCGCGATCCTGGGCACCAACCGCGGTGTCCCGGCGACGAACACGGGCCTGGAGAACGTCGAGCTCGACGCGAACACGCAGGCCGTGCTGGACTACGAGGCGTCCGTGTCCGAGTACCTGACCTCGCCGCCGCCGGCGCCGCCCGCGGCCACCGGTGCGATCGAGGCCAAGTTCATGGAGATCTACCAGCAGGTCCAGTACGGCGAGATGACGGCGCAGGAGGCCGCCGACCTGTTCTTCACCGAGGCCGAGACCCTTCTGGCCGCCGAGCAGTAAACCAGTTTAAGGATCTTTCACCGTGTCAGCTTCTCCCTCCACGACCGCGCCACCCGCGGCCGAAGGGGCCGAGGCGCCGACCGTGCGCGGGGGACGGGGAGCGGCCAAGCGCCGCACCCCGATCTCCCGCCGCGGGGAACGGCTCGTCGGCTACACCTTCATGACGCCCTGGATCATCGGGTCGCTCGTCTTCACCGTCGGGCCGATGCTGTGGTCGCTGTATCTGTCGTTCACCGACTACCACCTGATCCTGGGCGGTGATTTCATCGGGTTCGCGAACTACACGGCCATGTTCGAGGATCCGATGTTCGCCCGGGCCGTCAAGGTCACGCTGCTGTACGTGCTGCTGGCCGTGCCGCTGAAGCTCGTCGCGTCGCTGGCGGTGGCGATCCTGCTGACGCAGTCGCGTCGGGGGATCGGGTTCTACCGGGCGGCGTTCTACATGCCCTCGCTCATCGCCATGAGCGTGGGGATCGCGATCGTCTGGAAGGCGCTGTTCGCCGGCGGCGGCCCGCAGGACCAGTTCATGTCCTGGTTCGGGTGGGAAGGCGGCGGGTTCATCGGGAACCCGTCGGTGTCGATCCTGATGCTGGTGCTGCTGAGCGTGTGGACGTTCGGGGCGCCGATGGTGATCTTCATGGCCGGGCTGCTGCAGGTGCCCGGGGAGCTGCACGAGGCGGCGCAGGTGGACGGGGCGGGGAAGTGGCACCGGTTCGTGCACATCACGATCCCGATGCTGTCGCCGGTGATCTTCTTCAACGTGCTCATGGAGACGGTGCACGCGTTCCAGCTGTTCGGTCCGGCGTTCATCATCGGCGGGACCGCCGGCGGTCCGGCCTGGTCGACGCTGTTCTACACCGTCCGGATCTACGCGCTGGCGTTCGTGGACCTGCGGATGGGTTACGCGTCGGCGTGGGCGTGGATGCTGGTGCTGGCGGTCGGCGTGGTCACGCTGATCATGTTCCGGGCGGCGAAGAACCTCGTCTACTACGCAGGGGAGGACAACAAATGAGCGTCGCGACTGAAGCGCCTCGGGTGATCGGGCGTCGCAAGCGCTCGGGTGCGGAGCGGGCGAAGTCCGTGGTCTGGCATGCGGCGATGCTGGCCGTGCTGGTGGTGGTGCTGTATCCGGCGTTCTGGGTGCTGACCGCGTCGGTGCGGGAGAACTCGGACATCCTGACGAACATCTCGCCGATCCCGACGTCGATCACGTGGGACAACTTCGCTTCGGCGTTCGACGGTCTGGCGGGGATCCCGCTGTGGCGGTTCTTCTGGAACTCGCTGGTGATCTCGGCGCTGTCGGTGGTCGGCATCGTGGCGTCGTGTTCGATCACGGCGTACGCGCTGGGGCGCTTGGAGTTTCCGGGGCGCAAGGCGATGTTCGCAGTGGTGATCGCGACGCTGCTGCTGCCGGGGCAGGTCATGCTCATCCCGCAGTACCTGATCTTCTCCGAGATGGACGTGGTGAACACGATCTTCCCGCTCGTGATCGGGAAGTTCCTGGGCTTGGACGCGTTCTTCGTGTTCATGTACGTGCAGTTCCTGCGGGGGATCCCGCGGGAGCTGGACCAGGCGGCGACGATCGACGGGGCCGGGCACTTCCGGATCTTCTTCTCGATCATGCTGCCGCTGCTGCGCCCGGCGATCGTGACGTCGTCGATCTTCACGTTCATCTGGTCGTGGAACGACTTCATGGGGCCGCTGATCTACCTGCACGAGATCGAGAAGTTCCCGCTGCCGCGGCTGCTGCAGTCGTACAACAACACCGAGGCGGTGTCCAACTACGGCGGCATGATGGCGATGACGCTGCTGTCGCTGGTGCCGGTGGTGCTGTTCTTCCTGGTGTTCCAGAAGTTCCTCATCAAGGGCATCGCCACCTCGGGTGTGAAGGGCTAGCGTGGCGGTCATGGCTCGCAGGCGGCAGGCGTTCGGGGAAGGGTTCGCGCTCTTCGCCGAATGCCTGCTGACCGGGGCGTGGTTCGCCCTCGCGGCACTGCCGGCGGTGACGGTCCCGGCGGCGCTGGCCGCCGCGTCGCGGCACCTGGCGGCCTACGCCGACGGGGAGGCGACCTCGTGGGGCGCGTTCTGGTCGGACTTCCGGGTCGCGTGGCGCCGGTCGTGGCGCGTGGGCCTGGCCATGCTGGGCGCCTTGGCGCTGCTGGGGTTGAACCTGCTCGTGCTCGCGCAGGAGGGCGTGCCCGGCCGGCCGGGGTTCGCTCTGGCGACGTTCCTGGTCGCCGGGCTCGCGACCGCGCTGCTGCTGCGGGCCGCTGCGGCCTGGGAGCCGGAGGCGCGCTGGCGGGCGCTGTTCGCGGGCGCGCTGGAGGAGTCCAAGGCCGACCTGAGCGGTACGGGGATCCTCTTGGGCGGGGTCGTGGTGCTGGCGGTGTGCGCGTGGGCGCTGTGGCTGCTGGCGGTGCCGATGAGCGGATGCCTGGTCGGCGCGGCGGTCGCGGTGCGCCGCCGCCGCCTCGCCCTCGAGGAGGAGGCCCGCCGGTCGGTGTAGTGCCCGAGGAGGACGGGAGTTCCTTCGAGGGAGGGGCGTGGGCGGTTGCTAGCGTAAGGGCGTAGCAACCCCCTTACGCGGCCTTGCGTTTCCGGCAGCCGCGAACCCGCACGGAGGCACCACATGACCGACGTCCCCCCCGAAGCCGCGACCCCCGCCAAGCCGCCCCGCCCCTGGACCGTGACCACCGCGGTCGTCCTCCAGATCCTCCTCGCCCTGTTCCTGGTGGCGCAGTCGGCGATCACGCTCATGTACAGCGCGGACTCCGCCCACGCCGCCGACGCCGAACTGGAGGACCAGGGCTTCACCGGCTCGGACCTGCCCGAGGGCACCAGTTTCGAAGGCGACCCGGTCTCCGTGGGCGTCCCGGTCCTCATCGCGCTGTTCCTGATCGTCCTGGCCCTGTTCAACGCCGCAGGGAAGCGCCCGGCCCGGATCGTCACCTGGGTCGTGCAGCCGATCGTGCTCATCTGCGGCGGCTTCGCGGCCGTCTCGTCCTTCTTCCTGGCGTCCTTCCTCGAAGCGGGGATCGAGGCCGAGGGCGGCCCCGAGGACCTCGACGTGCAGGCCGTGGTCGACGCCGCCCTCGGCGTCTACCCCGCCTGGACGGACGTCGTCACCTACGGTGCGGCCGTCTTGGCGACCTTCGGGTCGATCGCGATCATCATCCTGCTGGCGGTGCCCTCGGCGAACGCGTACTTCCGCAAGCCGGTCCAGCAGACGCACATCCCCGGCGCCCCGCCCGCATAGCGGTGCCGCGCACGGCCCGGGCCGGTCCGCGCGGACCGGCCCGGGTTGTTTCCTGTCACGTTTTCACTCGCAGCGATCGCTCCGCGACCACTGCGACCCTCCCTACAGGACCGACCGGTGCGGCCCCCAGCACGCTTCCCGCGGCCCGGGCCGCGCCGGCCGCCGCCGCGGCGGCCCGCCATTTCCAGCAGACCCGTGTCGTCCCCTGCGGCTAGAATCCAAGAACACCCACCACACCGTGCTCGAGAAACGATCGCGACCGCTCGCCGCACCGGCGGGCGAGAGGAGACCGACCCAGGGCCCGACCCCGCCGCCAGGCGCCGGGCCCGCCGAGAGGACCGATTTGAGCAAGTCAGCAGCAGCGCCGCCCCCAGGCTGGGGCGTGTGGACGTGGCCCAACCTGGTCACCGCCATCAGGCTGCTCGGCATCCCGCTGTTCTGCTACCTCCTGCTCGCCACCCAGTACTACTGGCAGGCCGCGATCATCCTCGCCGTCGGCGGCGGCACCGACTGGGTCGACGGGCAGCTCGCCCGCCGCCTCAACCAGGTCTCCAAGCTCGGGCGCCTCCTCGACCCCTTCGTCGACCGCCTCTACATCCTCAGCTCGCTGCTGCTGCTGACCTTCATCGGCCTGCTCCCGTGGCTGTTCACCGCCGCCGTGCTCCTGCGCGAGGCGGTGATGGTGTCGCTGGTGATCGTCCTGCGCTGGCACGGCTACGCCCCGCCCCAAGTGCACTTCCTCGGCAAATGCGCCACCACCGTCGTGTTCATGTCCTTCCCCGCGCTCGTCCTGGGCACCGTGGCCGCCGCCGAGGCGTGGGCCCGGCCGCTGGGCTGGGCGCTGGCCTGGTGGGGCCTGGGCCTGTACTGGCTCGCCGCGTTCGTCTACCTGCGCCAGGGGGCCGGGCTCATCCGCGCCGGCCGGCCGCAGCCCACCGTCGCCGCCTGAGGCCCGCTCCGGGCGCAGGGGTCACCCGGCCTCGGCCCCGGCGCGAACCGCTGCGCGCCGAGCGATACGGTCATGATCGTCCGACCCGCCGAGCGGCGGGGTTTCCAAGAGGGGAGCGCCAGGTGATTCCGGAGCAACTGCGTTACACGGCGGAGCACGAGTGGGTCGAGGAGCGCGACGCGAACGTCGTCCGCATCGGGATCACCGACTTCGCGCAGAGCGCGCTCGGCGACGTCGTCTACGTCCAGCTCCCGGAGGCAGGCACCCAGGTTCGGGCAGGTGACGTGGTCGGCGAAGTCGAGTCGACCAAGAGCGTCTCCGACGTGTACGCTCCGTTGACCGGTAAGATTCTTGCTTGCAATCCTGAATTGTCGGAATCCCCGGAATTGGTGAACAGCGACCCCTATGCGGCGGGCTGGATGTTCGACATCGAGGTCGAGGATGCCGGCGCGCTCACCGCTTTGCTCGACGCCGGTGCGTATGCGAAGCTTACGGAGTGACCAGAGGGTCCAGACTTGTAGAAGGTGGCAATCCATGACGCGTTCGAATGACGAGTTCCCTCCGCCGGATGTGACGGCCACGATGAACCTGTCCGCTCTGCAAGAGGGCGGTGAGGTCGACGCGGAGCTGAACTCCGCCCGGCTGGCGGACTCGCTGCCGGCGGGCACCGCGCTGCTGGTCGTCCGCCGCGGACCGAACGCCGGCGCCCGCTTCCTGCTCAACACCGAGGTGACCACCTCCGGGCGGCATCCCGATTCCGACATCTTCCTCGACGACGTCACGGTCTCGCGGCGCCATGCCGAGTTCCACCGCGACGCGGGCGGCTTCACCGTCCGCGACGTCGGCAGCCTCAACGGCACCTATGTGAACCGCGAACGCGTGGAGACCGCGGGACTGGGCAACGGCGACGAGGTCCAGATCGGCAAATTCCGGCTCGTGTTCATCAGCGGCCCCAAACCGGCCGCGGCCTGACCGGCCTCCGCCACCCCCGGCAGACGCTGACGGCGAGTAGGCTGAACACATCGAGGACCCGCCCGGGGCCACCCCGCGGCGGGTCCGTCTTCAGGAACACGGCACGCGTTGGAGGCGAACCGGTGCGGATGATGACCGTAGTCGGGGTCCGCGTGGAACTCCCGAGCAACCAGCCGGTGGTCCTGTTGAAAGAGACCGACGGCCACCGGTACCTGCCCATCTGGATCGGCACGGTCGAAGCGGCCGCGATCGCCTACCAGCAGCAGGACGTGCAGCTGTCCCGCCCGCTCACCCACGACCTCATGCGCGACGTCCTCGAAGCGCTCGACGTCACCCTCACCGCCGTCGAGATCACCGAACTGCGCGACACGGTCTACTTCGCCGAGCTCGTCCTCGACGGCCGCACCCGCGTCTCCTCCCGCTCCTCCGACGCCATCGCGCTCGCCCTGCGCGCGGACGCCCCGATCTGGTGCGCCGACGCCGTCCTCGACGAAGCCGGCGTCGTCCTGCCCGACACCCAAGAGGACGAAGTGGAGAAGTTCCGCGAATTCCTCGAAGAGGTCACGCCCGAGGACTTCGGCGAAAGCCAATAACCCCCGCGACCTGCCGAGGTTTTCTTTCGTTCAGCCCATGGTGGAGGGTCGTGCGGTTACGCTCACCTTCGTGAACGCCGGTGCGAGCGGAGGCAGCCATGGATCACAGTGACCCTGCGGGACGGCCCGCCGTCCCGCACGGCCAGGTCCGCGGCTGGCGCGGCACCACCGCCTGCCGCGTGGTCGGCATCACCTACCGGCAACTCGACTACTGGGCCCGCACCGGCCTGCTCGAGCCGTCCATCCGCCGCGCCAACGGATCGGGCTCCAACCGCCTCTACTCCTTCAGGGACATCGTCGTCCTCAACGTCATCAAACGGCTCCTGGACGCCGGCGTCTCCCTCCAGAACATCCGCAAAGCCGTCGATGCCCTCCGCTCCCGCAGCGTCAAAGACCTCGTGGAGATCACCCTCATGTCCGACGGCACCACCGTCTACGAATGCCGCTCCGCCGCCGAGGTCATCGACCTCCTCCGCGGCGGCCAAGGCGTCTTCGGCATCGCCGTGCGCACCACCGTCACCGACGTCATGGGCCGCCTCGCCGCCCTCCCCGGCGAAGCCCCCGCGCCGGCCCCCGCGCCCCTGCACCCGCCCGAGCAGACCCACGTCCGCCACATCGGCCCCGTGCCCGGTCGCCGACCCACCGCCTCCTGACCTACCATGGCCGCAGAGCCGGAAAACCGGGCGGGAGAGATCGTGGGCCACAGGCGCTCCACGGCACCGAAGGGGCAAGTCCCTCGCTTCAAACTCTCAGGTACCAGGACCGCCCGGAATTGGCCGCTCTGAAGCCGGCGAAGGAGTCGGTGACAGACGAGGGGACCGCAACCGCCGTCGACCTGTCACCGGAGCGTCACCATGACCGACCGCACCTTCGCCGACCGCCACATCGGCACCAGCCCCGCCGACCAGGACGCCATGCTCAAAGCCGTGGGCCTCCCCAGCCTCGAAGCGCTCATGGACGCCTGCATGCCCGAGCTGATCCGCTCCCGCGACGGCCTCGCCCTCCCCGCGGCCGTCTCCGAGACCCGGGCCCAAGCCGAACTCAAAGCCCTCGCCGCCCTCAACCGCCCCAAGCGGTCCATGATCGGCCTGGGCTACCACGGCACCCACACCCCCGCCGTCATCCGCCGCAACGTCCTGGAGAACCCCTCCTGGTACACCGCGTACACGCCCTACCAGGCCGAGATCTCCCAAGGCCGCCTCGAGGCGCTCCTGAACTTCCAGACCGTCGTCGCCGACCTCACCGGCCTGCCCGTCGCCGGCGCCAGCCTCCTCGACGAAGCCACCGCCGCCGCCGAGGCGATGCTCCTCGCCCGCCGGGCGGCGAAACAGGCCGCCGGGGACGTGTTCGCCGTCGACGCGCGCGTCCTCCCGCAGACCCTCGCCGTCCTGCGCACCCGCGCCGAACCGGTCGGCATCCGCCTCCACGTCGCCGACCTCGCCGACCCCGCCCAGATCCCCGAGAGCGCCTTCGGCGTCCTCCTCCAGTACCCCGGCGCCGACGGCGGCGTCCGCGACTGGACCCCCACCGTCGACGCCGCCCACGAGCGCGGCGCGATCGTCACCGTCGCCGCCGACCTCCTCGCCCTCGCCCTGCTGACCGCGCCCGGCGAGTTCGGCGCCGACATCGCCGTCGGCTCCACCCAGCGCCTCGGCATGCCCATGGGCTTCGGCGGCCCCCACGCCGGCTACATGGCCGTCCGCGACCGCCTCCAGCGCCAGCTGCCCGGCCGCCTCGTCGGCGTCTCCCGCGACTCCAGCGGCGCCCCCGCCCTGCGCCTGGCCCTCCAGGCCCGCGAACAGCACATCCGCCGCGAGAAGGCCACCAGCAACATCTGCACCGCCCAAGTCCTCCCCGCCGTCGTCGCCGCCTCCTACGCCGTCTGGCACGGCCCCGACGGGCTGCGGGCCATCGCCGAGCACGCCGCCCGCTCCGCCGCGCGCCTGGCCGCGTCCCTCACCGCCGACGGCGTCACCGTCACCGAGGACGCGTTCTTCGACACCGTGCAGGTCCGCGTGCCCGGCCGCGCCGACACCGTCGTCGCCACCGCCGCCGCCGGCGGCGTCAACCTGCGCCGCGTCGACGCCGACACCGTCGCCGTCGCCTGCGACGAGACCACCACCGAGGCCGACCTCCGCATCGTCGGCGACGCCTTCGGCGTCCGCCTCGCCGACGAGGACGGCGACGCGATCCCCGCGGCCCTGCGCCGCACCTCGGCCTACCTCACGCACCCGGTCTTCACCGCGCACCGCTCCGAGACGGCCATGATGCGCTACCTCAAGCGCCTCGCCGACATGGACTACGGCCTCGACCGCGGCATGATCCCCCTCGGCTCCTGCACCATGAAGCTCAACGCCGCCGCCGAGATGGAGCCGATCTCCTGGCCCGAGTTCGCCGACGTCCACCCCCTCGCCCCCGCCGACCAGACCCGCGGCTGGCGGGCCCTCATCGAGCAGCTCGAGCGCTGGCTCGCCGACGTCTGCGGCTACGCCGCCGTCTCCGTCCAGCCCAACGCCGGATCCCAAGGCGAACTCGCCGGACTCCTCGCCATCCGCGCCTGGCAGCACGACCGCGGCGAGACCGGCCGCGACGTCTGCCTCATCCCCGCCAGCGCCCACGGCACCAACGCCGCCTCGGCCGTCCTGGCCGGGATGCGCGTGGTCGTCGTCGCCTGCGACGAGGCCGGCAACGTCGACCTGGCCGACCTCGACGCGAAGATCGCCGCCCACGCCGACCGGCTCGCGGCCCTGATGGTCACCTACCCGTCCACGCACGGCGTCTACGAGGAGACGATCGTGGAGGTGTGCGCGAAGGTCCACGACGCCGGCGGGCAGGTGTACGTCGACGGCGCGAACCTGAACGCGCTCCTGGGATGGGCGAAGCCGGGCCGGTTCGGCGCCGACGTGTCGCACCTGAACCTGCACAAGACGTTCTGCATCCCGCACGGCGGCGGCGGCCCCGGCGTGGGCCCGGTGGCCGTGGCCGAGCACCTGGCGCCGTTCCTGCCCGCCGACCCCATGGACGAGGACGCCGGGCCGGTCGGCCCCGTGTCGCAGGCCCGGTGGGGGTCGGCCGGGATCCTGCAGATCCCGTGGATGTACCTGCGGATGATGGGCCCCGACGGGGTGACCGCCGCGACCGCGAGCGCGGTGCTGGCGGCCAACTACGTCGCCGCCCGCCTGCAGGGCCACTATCCGGTGCTCTACACCGGCGCGCACGGCCTGGTCGCGCACGAGTGCATCCTGGACCTGCGGGAGCTGACCAAGCGCTCCGGGGTCACCGTCGAGGACGTCGCCAAGCGGCTGATCGACTACGGGTTCCACGCGCCGACGATGTCGTTCCCGGTGGCCGGCACGTTGATGGTGGAGCCGACCGAGTCGGAGGACCTGGCCGAGCTCGACCGGTTCTGCGCGGCGATGATCGCCATCCGCGAGGAGATCGAGGCGGTCGCGCAGGGCGCGGTCGCCGTCGAGGACTCGGCGCTGCGGGCCGCCCCGCACACGGCCGCGGTCGTCACCGCCGACGACTGGGACCGGGCCTACGGGCGCGCCCAGGCGGCCTGGCCCGCCGGAGCGGCCGCGCCCGCGGCCGGGTCGCCGGCGTCGGCGACCGCCGCGAAGTACTGGCCGCCGGTGGGCCGGATCGACAATGCGTGGGGGGACCGGAACCTGGCGTGCACGTGCCCGCCGATCGAGGCCTTCGGGGAGTAGCCGAGCCGGGTGCCCGCTCACCACAGTGGGCGGGCACTGAGCAAAGGGCTTTACACTGGCGGCCGACGATCCCCCCTCCAGGAGTGAAGCTGATGGTTTTCGGTACTGAGCACAAGGTGAGGTCGCACCGGCTCGGGCGGCGGCGCAAGAAGGGCGGCTCCCGCATGCCGGTGGCGCCCTGGATCGTGATCACCATGGTGTGCGTGCTCGTCGCCGCCGGACTGACGTGGGGGTTCGTCACGCTGCTGCGGTCGGGTTGCTCGGGGATGTACCGGGTGACGGTGGCGGTCGCGCCGGGCGTGTTCTCGACGCTGGAGGACGCCGCGCAGGCGTGGGAGGCCGAGGGGCCCGAGGTCGACGGCCAATGCGTGGGGATCGACGTCCGCGAGGTCGCCCCGGACGACGCGTCGCGGGGCATCATGGGCGACTGGAACCCGAAGTCGCTGGGGCCGCGGCCGATCGCGTGGGTCCCCGATTCGCAGGCGTGGGCGTCGTGGGTGGCCTCCAGCGAGATGACCGCCGGGTACGCCAGCTCCGACCCGGTCGTGCTCGGCCAGGCCGCGCCGGTGCTGGCCGTCGCCGAGTCGAAGGCGACCGAGCTGGGCTGGATCGGGGGGCAGCCGCCGTCGTGGGCGGACGTGCTCGGGGCGGCGCGGGAGGGGCGGATCAGCCTCGCCGCGGCCAACCCGCGGACCTCGACCGAGGGCCTGGTGGCGATGCTGAACGCGACCTCCGACGGCGCGGGCGGGTTCTCGCAGGAGGCCCTGGACGCGTATTCGGCCGCGGCCGACGCCGGGTCGGTGACCGACGACGCCGACGAGCAGCTCGCGCTCTACGCCGAGTCGGGGGACACCTCCCGGGTGGTGACGGCCCTGGACTACCAGGTGGAGGACTTCAACGCCGACACCGCCCCGGCCGATCCGCTGGTGCCGATCACGCCCAGCGGCACCAGTGTGGGCGCGGTCGCGACGTACCTGGTGCTGGGGGGCGCCGGGTGGGTCTCGGAGTCGGACGCGGGGATCGCCCGCCGGTTCGGCGAGCATCTGCGCTCGCAGGTCGAGTCGGGGGCGTTCGCCGACGCCGAGCTGCAGGCCGTGGAGGACCCGCAGGCGGCGCTGGCGCAGACCACGCCCGCCACGGTGGGGGAGGCGGTCAAGTCGTGGCGGGTGGGCCGGCAGGACTTGAACGTGCTGTTCCTGGTCGACCGGTCCTCGGTGATCGCGGGGGAGTCGGTCGAGTACGACGGTGAGGCGGTCTCGGCCGGCGACGCGGCGATCCGCACCGCCGTGGCCACCGTGAACGCGATGGAGTCGACCTCCCGGGCGGGCCTGTGGGAGTACGGGGTCGGCGCGGACGGGGACGCGAACTGGCGCGGGGTCACCGACATCGAGGAGCTGACCGACGATCACCGGGAGGGCCTGGTCGGGGACCTGTACGCGATCTCGGAGAACGATCCCTACGAGGGCGGCTCGCCCTTGTACGACTCGCTGGTCGCCGCCTACCAGTACATGGGCGAGCACGCCGTCGACGGCGCGGCGAACGTGGTGGTCGTGCTGACCAACTCCGGTGAGGACACCGTGAGCGCCCCGTCGGCCGAGGAGGCCGCCGGCACGCTGGCGGGCATGGACGGCGCGGTCACGGTCTACACCGTCGGGCTCGGGTCGGCCAACAGCGCGAACCTGACGCTCCTGGCCGAGGCCACGGGCGGCGCCCACGTCCCCGCACCCGCGGCCGGCGGGGTCCTGGAGGCCATCGGCGGCTGACGCGCCGGTGAGGTGGGACACACGTTCCGGGCGGTGCGGGCCGGGTGGGCGACACTGGATCCATGTCCGTGTTCCGCGCCGTCCGCCCCGCGCCCCCGGGGGTCGACGCCGCGTGCCTGCCGCGACTGGAGGAGGTCGACCGGCTCGAATGGCGCGTGGGCGACGGCGGCGACCCGGCTGTGCTGGCCGCGGCCTTCCGCGACCGCCATGCCGGTCCGCACACCGACGCCGAGGGATCGGCCTGCGGGGTGGCGGTGCTCGTTTCGGCCGCCGCCGGGGCGGTCATGGCCGGCGGGGCCACCGGCGCGCCGAGCCCGGTCCCGGCCGTGCCCGACCTGGTGCTCGTCGCCTACCGGCACGGACCCGCCCGCGAACCCGAGGCTCCCGGCGCGTTCGCGCTCGGGGCCTGGGAGGCCTCGTGGAGCGGTGCCGACCACGCGAAGGCGATCGTCGCCGTGCAGGAGGCGATCGGCCGCGGCCAGGTCTACGTCGCCAACGTCGTCGGCCACCGCCGCGCGGCCTGGTCGGGCGACCCGGGCGCGATCGCGGCCGCCGCGGCCGGGGTGCCCGGCGCGTCCTGGGGCGGCGTCCTCGCCGGCGAGGACTGGCTCGTCGCCTCCGGATCCCCCGAGTGCTTCCTCACCGCCGACGCCGCCTCGGCGGCGACGCGTCCGATCAAGGGCACCGCCCCGGCCACCGAGGACGGCCGCGCCGCGCTGCTCGGCTCGGTCAAGGAACGCGCCGAGCACGTCATGATCGTCGACCTCGAACGCAACGACCTCGCGCAGGTCGCCGTCCCCGGGACCGTCGCCGTCGAGGGCCTGTTCCGGCTCGGCCGCTGGGCCGACCTGTGGCAGGCCGAATCGACCGTGACCGCCGAGCTCGACGCCGCGACCGGGTTCGCGGACCTGCTGCGGGCGATGTGCCCGCCCGGGTCGGTCACGGGCGCGCCGAAGCTCGCCGTCCTCGACCTCGTCGGGGGGCTCGAACCGGTCGGCCGCGGCCCGGCCATGGGCGGCTTCGGCTACCTCAGCGGCGACCGGGTGCGCCTGGGCGTCACCATCCGCACGGTCGCCCTCGACGCGACGCACGCGCACATGTGGTCGGGCGGCGGCATCACCTGGCGCTCCGAACCCGAAGCCGAAGTCGCCGAAGCGGCGGCGAAGGCCGCCGGCGTCGCGGCCGCCCTCGGCAGCGCCCTCTGAACGCGCGCCCTCACCCGCGGGCGGCGCGCCAGATCGCCAGGGTCTCCTCCTTCGCGCGATCCCGGAGGTCGTCGGGCCACTCGGCCCGGTAGAGCCGCAGCCGCGGCGTCGAGGAATCGAGCTCCACCACGCACCCGAGCGCCATCGGCGGATCGGGATGGACTCGTCGGAGCCACACCGTCCCGGCATTGCCGTCGTCGCCGCTCACTTGGATAGTGCGATGCTCCAATTGGAACTGCCCTAGGATTTTCGGCTCGCTCATGCCCGAGTCCTCACCGTTTGTGTCCCACCGTTGTCGGGCGTCGCGGCGTCGTCGTGTCAGCGAGGCGGCCGCGGGCCCGCATCAATCTTTCCCACCTCTGCGCAGTCGTGTCAATACCCGGCGCGACACCGGGGAGGGTGAACGGGGCTGGGAGCGGTCCATTGCGGAGGGCCGCAGCGATCCGGCGCGCGCGCCGTCCCGGTGTGTCAAGCTGGTGCGCATGAGCGACGATCAGGATTTCAACGACATCGCCGAAGCCGCCTTCGACCTGGCCCGCGCCGGCGAGCGCGAGCGGCTGCTGCGCTTCGTCGAGGCCGGCCTGCCGGTCGACCTCGTCAACGGATCGGGCGACTCGCTGCTGATGCTGGCGGCCTACCACGGCCACGCCGACACCGTCCGGGCCCTGATCAAAGCGGGGGCCGAAGTGGACAAACGCAACGACCGCGACCAGTCGCCGCTGGCCGGGGCCGTGTTCAAGAACTACGACGAGGTGATCGCCGTCCTCCTGGAGGCCGGGGCCGACCCCGACGCCGGCACGCCCTCGGCGCGGCAGATCGCCGCCATGTTCGACCGCGACACCTTCAAATGACCGCAGTGGCCGCCGCTCAGAGCGCCCGCATGCCTTCGGGGAGTCGCCCCCAGGCGTGCAGGTCGGTCAGATGCGCCTCCAGCGTCGCCGCGAACGCCGCCGCCGCCTTCGTCAGGGGCGCCTCCCGGCGCGCCGCGAGCGCGATGGTGCGGCTGGCGCCCGGCGGCGCCAGCGGCGTCGCCCGCAGCCCCGAGCGCCCGGCGGCGATCATCGCCGGCAGCAGCGCGATCCCCAGTCCCGCCTCCACGAGCGACGCGACCGCGTCCGTCGCGCCCCCGTCGACGCCGGTGCGGGGCGTGAACCCGGCCCGCTCGCACGTCGTGATCGTCAGGTCCCGCAGGTCGTACCCGTGGGCGGGCAGCACGAACGCCTGCTCGCGCAGCTGCGCCAACCCGATGTAGCCCTGGCGGGTCAACGGCGGCAGCTTCGCGGCCGAGGCCACCACGAGCGCCTCCGACAGCAGCGGCTGCACCGTCAGCCCCGCGTCCCCGGCGGTGTCGCCGATCGTGAACGCCAGATCGAGGTCCCCGGCGGCGAGGTGGTCGATCAAGGGCCCCGAACCGTCCTCGGTGAGCGTCACCGACACTCCCGGATGCGCCTCCAGGTAGCGGGTGAGCAGCGGCGCGATGAGCCACGAGCACAGGCTCGGGGTCGCGCCCAGGCGCAGGTGCCCGGCCCGGACGGCGAGCACGTCGTCGATGTCCGAGCGCGCGGCGGTCACCGCGGCGGTGATCCGACGCGCGTGCGGCAGCAGCGTCTGCCCTGCGTCGGTCAATTCGATCCGGCCCCGGGCGCGGGTGAACAGGGGAGCGCCGAGCTCGGATTCGAGCGCCTGGATCTGCTTGCTCAATGACGGTTGTGTCACACCGAGTTCTTCGGCCGCATGAGTGAAATGCCGGGTTTGTGCCACGGCCAGGAAGGCGTGCAACTGCTGCGGGCGCATGTCCATAACGTATCGGCATGGAACATGCCGCGACCATGAATTGGACCCGTGAGGCGTATCGCGTCTAGCCTCTGGACGTGTCTACGGATTTGCAAACGCGCACTGCCGCGCAGCCGGGCGAACGCGCCCGCGCGCCCCAGGGACCGTGGCGTTCCAACATCGGCCTCAAGATCATCATGGCGGTCTCGGGCATCCTGCTCGTGCTGTTCATCATCGCCCACATGGCCGGGAACCTCCACGTCTTCGAAGGCCGCGAGGAGATGAACGCCTACGCCGCGGGCCTGCGGTCCTTCGGCGAGCCCCTGCTGCCCCACGAGAGCTTCCTGTGGATCATGCGGATCGGCCTCATCGCCGCCGCCCTGGCCCACATCTGGTCCGCGGTCGTCCTGACCCGCCGGGCCATGGTCGCCCGCCCCGTCCGCTACGCCTCCAGGAAGCCCGCCCGAGGCGAATCGCGCCACGCCGTCGCCACCATGCGCTGGGGCGCGATCGTCATCGTCCTGTTCGTCGTCTGGCACCTGCTGGACCTGACCTGGCGCACCGTCAACCCGGTCAAGGACATCCACGACGCCTACGGCGCCGTGCTCGCCACCTTCAGCCCCGAGCGCTGGCCGGTCACGGTGTTCTACCTCCTGGCCCTGGTCGCCCTGGGCTTCCACCTGCGGCACGGCATCTGGTCGGCCGTGCAGACCATCTCGGGCCCGAACACCAAATGGCGCGGCCGCACCCAGGCGATCAGCCTGGCCGTCGCCGTCGTCGTCGTCGCGGGGTTCGCGATCGTGCCCCTGGCCGTCACTTTCGAACTGGTGAGCTGACATGAGCACTGACTTCTACCGCGAGGGCGAGCCCATCGCGGACACCAAGGCCCCCGCGGGGCCCATCAGCGAACGCTGGGAGAAGCGCCGCTTCTCCGGCCGCCTGGTCAACCCGGCCAACCGCCGCAAGCTCCGCGTCATCGTCGTCGGCACCGGCCTGGCCGGCGCCAGCGCCGCCGCGACGCTCGGCGAGCTGGGCTACCGGGTCGCGAACTACTGCTTCCAGGACTCGGCGCGGCGCGCGCACTCGATCGCCGCGCAGGGCGGCATCAACGCCGCCAAGAACTACCGCAACGACGGCGACAGCGTGCACCGGCTGTTCTACGACACCGTCAAGGGCGGCGACTTCCGCTCCCGGGAGTCGAACGTGCACCGGCTCGCGGAGGTCTCCACCGAGATCATCGACCAGTGCGTGGCCCAGGGCGTGCCGTTCGCCCGCGAGTACGGGGGCCTGCTGGACAACCGCTCCTTCGGCGGCGCGCAGGTCTCGCGGACGTTCTACGCCCGCGGCCAGACCGGCCAGCAGCTCCTGCTCGGCGCCTACCAGGCGCTGCAGCGGCAGGTCGCGGCCGGGACGGTCGACCTGCACACCCGCCACGAGATGCTCGAGCTCGTCATCGCCGACGGCAAGGCCCGCGGCATCGTCGTGCGCGACCTGGTGACCGGCGAGATCTCCACCGAGATCGCCGACGCCGTCGTCCTCGCCACCGGCGGGTACGGCAACGTGTTCTTCCTGTCGACGAACGCCAAGGGCTGCAACGTCACCGCCTCGTGGCGGGCGCACCGCAAGGGCGCCTACTTCGCGAACCCCTGCTACACGCAGATCCACCCCACGTGCATCCCGCAGTCGGGCGAGCACCAGTCGAAGCTGACGCTCATGTCCGAGAGCCTGCGCAACGACGGGCGCGTGTGGGTGCCCAAGCGGCGCGGCGACGACCGCGCCCCGGGGGACATCCCCGAGGCCGAGCGCGACTACTACCTCGAGCGGCGCTACCCGGCGTTCGGGAACCTGGTGCCGCGCGACATCGCCTCGCGCGCCGCGAAGATGGTGTGCGACGAGGGCCGCGGCGTCGGCCCCGGCGGCCTGGGCGTGTACCTGGACTTCGCGGACGCGATCAAGCGCCTGGGCAAGAAGGCCGTCGAGGCCAAGTACGGGAACCTGTTCGACATGTACGAGCGGATCACCGGCGAGAACCCGTACGAGCGCCCGATGCGGATCTACCCGGCCGTGCACTACACGATGGGCGGCCTGTGGGTCGACTACGACCTGTCCTCGAACATCCCCGGCCTGTTCGTGACCGGTGAGGCGAACTTCTCCGACCACGGCGCGAACCGCCTGGGCGCGTCGGCGCTCATGCAGGGCCTGTCGGACGGGTACTTCGTGCTGCCGAACACGATCTCGGACTACCTCGCGGACGGGCCGTTCGAGCCCCTGGGCGAGGACCACGAGGCCGTGGTCGCCGCCCGCAAGGAGGTCGACGACCGGATCGCGTTCTTCCTGAACAACGACGGCGACCGCACCGTGGACTCCTTCCACCGCGAGCTGGGCAAGATCATGTGGGAGTACTGCGGGATGGAGCGCACCGACGAGGGCCTGCGCAAGGCCATCGGGCTCATCCGCGGCCTCAAGGACGAGTTCTACCGGCGCGTCAAGGTCACCGGGAAGGCCGAGGAGCTCAACCAGCAGCTGGAGAAGGCCGGCCGCGTGGCGGACTTCTTCGAACTGGGCGAGCTGATGTGCATCGACGCCCTGCACCGCACCGAGTCCTGCGGCGGGCACTTCCGGGCCGAGTCCCAGACCGAGGACGGCGAGGCCAAGCGCGACGACGAGCACTTCTCGTACGTCGCGGCGTGGGAGTACGGGGAGGACGCGCCCGTCCTCCACAAGGAAGCCCTCGAGTTCGAATACGTCAAGCCCACCCAACGGAGCTACAAGTGAAGCTGTCTCTGCGAATCTGGCGTCAGCCCGACGCCGACACCCCGGGCAAGATGGTGTCCTACGAGATCGACGACGTGTCCGAGGACGCCTCGTTCCTGGAGATGCTCGACGTGCTCAACGAGCGTCTCATCGCCGAGGGCGAGGACCCGGTGGCGTTCGACCACGACTGCCGCGAGGGCATCTGCGGCGCCTGCTCGCTCATGATCGACGGGCAGGCGCACGGCCCGCAGGCCGCGACGACCACCTGCCAGCTGCACATGCGCAAGTTCAAGGACGGCGACCAGATCGACGTCGAGCCGTGGCGGGCGGGGGCGTTCCCGGTCATCAAGGACCTCGTGGTCGACCGGACCGCCTTCGACCGGATCATCCAGGCCGGCGGGTACATCTCCGCGCCCACCGGCACCGCCCCGGACGCCCACGCGGTGCCGGTCCCCAAGCAGGACGCCGACGCGGCGTTCAGCGCGGCGGCGTGCATCGGCTGCGGCGCGTGCGTGGCCGCCTGCCCGAACGGGTCCGGGATGCTGTTCATGGGCGCCAAGGTGGCCCACCTCGGTCTGATGCCCCAGGGTCAGCCCGAGCGGCACACGCGCGTGCTCGGCATGGTCGCCGCCCACGACGAGGCCGGCTTCGGCGGATGCACCAACACCGGTGAGTGCGCCGCCGCGTGCCCCAAGGAGATCGGGCTCGACGTCATCGGCAGGCTCAACCGGGACTTCCGCAAGGCCGCCGCCCGCGCGGCCTGAGCCGTCCCCGCGGGGCCGGTTCGGTTCCGACCGAGTCGCCCTCCCGCACATGGAGGAGGAGCCCCCGGCCGTTCGGCC
This sequence comes from Glycomyces sp. TRM65418, assembly GCF_019710475.1. Taxonomy (GTDB): domain Bacteria; phylum Actinomycetota; class Actinomycetes; order Mycobacteriales; family Micromonosporaceae; genus Glycomyces. The sequence goes on from NZ_JAJFAX010000003.1 coordinate 219,663, forward strand.
GGGGGCTCCTCGTCGCTCCTGCCCCGCGTGAGCGGGGAGACCCCGGGGAACCTCGCCCCCGCGTGAGCGGGGGAATGCCGTCCCCTGTGAACAACGACCAGGGCACGGCGAGGTCGCGGCGCGCGCGGGTGACCCATGTCTCCGTCCACAAAGCCGGCGCCGGTGCGAACCGGTCCGATGCCACGGGCATCGGCCTCCTCGCGTTCCCGGCCTCCGGCCGCACCGGCCTATGATCGCGAATATGAACGAACTTCTCGATCTGCACCGCCGCACCATGGCCTCCGCCGTCGCGATCGTCCACATGGTCGAGCCCGAGCAGCTCCGCCTGCCGACCCCCTGCACCGAATGGGACCTCGGACAGCTGCTCGCCCACATGACCGCCCAGAACCGCGGATTCGCCGCCGCGGCCCGGGGAGCGGAGTTCGACCCGGCCGCCTGGGCCGAGACGCCGCTGTCCGAGCGGTTCGCCGAGACCTTCGCCGCCTCGGCCGAGGAGGTCGTGGTCGCGTTCGCCGACGAGGCGGCGCTGCAACGCGAATGGCTCGTCCGCGTCGGCCCGGACCAGCCGCTCGCGGTGCCCGCGGAGCAGGCCATCGGCTTCCACCTCATCGACTACGTGGTCCACGCCTGGGACGTCGCCGTCTCGATCGGCCACGAGCCCGAGTTCGACCCGCTCGTGCTCACCGAGGCGCTCAGCCTCGCCGAATCGGTCCCGCAGGACGGCCCCACCCGCTACAGCCCCGACGCCCCGTTCGCCCCCGCCCTGGAACTGGAGAGCGGCGACGGCCTGCTGGAACAGCTGCTCGCCGCCCTCGGCCGCGACCCCGAATGGCGCGCCGAGGCGGCCTGAGGCGCGCGGCCGACACGAGGCGGCCCCGCCCCTAGCCGAACATACCGACTGGACGGTATGATTCTGGCAGTCCCGACGACGAGGAGGTCGCCGTGCAGATCACCGGTGCCGTACTGGAACGCTGCGGCTCGCCCGCCCCCTACACGCAATCGCGCCCCATCGCCATCGGGCCGCTCGACCTCGACCCGCCCGGCCCCGGCGAACTGCTGGTGCGCATCGAAGTCGCCGGGATCTGCCACTCCGACCTGTCCGTCGTGGACGGCAGCCGCGTCCGCCCCGTCCCCATGCTCCTGGGCCACGAAGCCGCCGGCATCGTCGAAGCGGCCGGACCCGGCACCGCGATCGCCGTCGGCCGCCGCGTCGTCATGACCTTCCTGCCCCGCTGCGGCCACTGCGAGGCCTGCGGCACCGGCGGCCGGCTCCCGTGCACGGCCGGCAGCGCCGCGAACGCCGCCGGGACCCTGCTCGGCGGCGGCGTCCGGCTCCACCGCGACGGCGACGCCGTCAACCACCACCTCGGCGTCAGCGCCTTCGCCACCCACGCCGTGGTCGCCGCCGCCTCCGTCGTCCCCGTCGACGACGACGTGCCCCCCGACATCGCCGCGCTCCTGGGCTGCGCCGTCCTCACCGGCGGCGGCGCGGTCGTCAACGCCGGACGGCCCCGCCCGGGCCAGACCGTCGCCGTCGTCGGCCTCGGCGGCGTCGGCGCCGCCGCGCTCCTCGTCGCCAAAGCCCTCGGCCACCCCGTCATCGGCGTCGACACCGTCCCGGCCAAACTCGCCACGGCGAGCGCACTCGGCGCCGAGGCCCTCACCCCCGACGAAGCCGCCGGACGACGCGTCCCCCTCGTCATCGAAGCCGCCGGGGCCGCCCGCGCCTTCGAGACCGCCTACGCCCTCACCGCCCCCGGCGGCACCACCGTCACCGTCGGCCTGCCCCGCCCCGACGCCCGCGCGAGCATCGCGCCCCTCACGCTCACCGCCGAGGCCCGCACCGTCGTCGGCTCCTACCTCGGCTCGGCCGTCCCCGGCGACGACGTCCCCCGCTATGTCGACCTCTGGCGCCAAGGCGACCTGCCGCTCGACCGGCTCGTCTCCGACCGGATCGACCTCGAGGGCCTCCCCGCCGCGCTCGACCGCCTCGCCGCCGGCGAGGCGCTGCGCCAGCTCATCGTCTTCTCCACCGACTGAAAGGAATGCCCATGACCTCACGCACCGCCATCGTCACCGGCGCCGCGCGCGGCATCGGGGCCGCCACGGCCCGCCGCCTCGCCGCCGACGGCCACGCCGTCGCCGTCGTCGACCTCGACGAGGCCGACGCCCGCTCCACCGCGGACGCCATCGAGGCGGCCGGCGGCCGCGCGCTCGCCGTCGGCGCGGACGTCGCCGACGAGACCGCCGTCGCCCGCGCCGTCGAACGCGTCGCCGCCGAACTCGGCCCGCCCGCGATCCTCGTCAACAACGCCGGGATCCTCCGCGACAACCTGCTGTTCAAGATGAGCGCCGACGACTGGGACGCCGTCCTCGGCGTCCACCTGCGCGGCGCGTTCCTCATGAGCCGCGCCGTCCAGTCCCACATGGTCGAGGCCGGGTGGGGCCGCATCGTCAACCTCTCCAGCACCTCGGCCCTCGGCAACCGCGGCCAGGCCAACTACGCCGCCGCGAAGGCCGGCATGCAGGGCCTCACCAAGACCCTCGCGCTCGAACTGGGCAAGTTCGGCGTCACCGCGAACGCCGTCGCCCCCGGCTTCGTCCAGACCGAGATGACCAAGGCCACCGCCGAGCGCATCGGCGTGCCCTTCGATGACTTCCTCGCCCACGCCGCCAAGGAGACCCCGGTCGGCCGCGTCGGCCAGCCCGAGGACATCGCCGCCGCGGTCGCCTACTTCTGCTCCGAGGACGCCGGCTTCGTCTCCGGCCAGGTCCTGTACGTGGCGGGAGGTCCGCGCGCATGAGCCCCCAGATCAGCGTCCCCTCCCTCGCGACGCTCGCCGACGCGATCGGCGCCGAGGCGACCGGGGAGTGGTTCACCGTCGACCAGGCCCGCATCGACGCGTTCGCCGACGCCACCGAAGACCACCAGTGGATCCACGTCGACCCCGAACGGGCGAAGGCGGGCCCGTTCGGCGCGCCGATCGCCCACGGCTACCTGACGCTCTCCCTGCTGCCCCGGCTCACCGCCGGGCTCTTCGACATCGGCGGCCTCGCCATGTCGGTGAACTACGGGCTCGACCGGCTGCGGTTCCTCCAGCCCGTGGCGGCCGGATCGCGCGTGCGCGCCGTCGTGACCCTCAAGTCCGCCGAGCCGACCGCGCGCGGCGTCCGGGCCGCGTACTCGGTCACCGTGCAGATCGAAGGCTCGGACAAGCCCGCGCTCGCGGCCGAGACCCTCACCCTCTACGTCCCCGCCGGCACGGACGCCTGAACGCAGCGGGAAGCGGCGCGGCCCTGGTGGGGCCGCGCCGCTTCCCGCTGCGTTCAGAGCCGTTCGAGCACCATCGCCATGCCCTGGCCCCCGCCCACGCACATGGCCTCCAGGCCGTAGCGCCCGCCGGTGTCCTCCAGAGCGTTCAGCAGCGTCGAGGTGATCCGCGCGCCGGTCATCCCGAACGGGTGCCCGACCGCGATCGCCCCGCCGTTGACGTTGAGCCGGTCCTCGTCGATCCCCAGCTCCCGCGCCGAGGGGATCACCTGCGCGGCGAACGCCTCGTTGATCTCCACGAGGTCGATGTCGCCGATCTCCAGGCCCGCCAGCGCGAGCGCCCGCCGGGAGGCCTCCACGGGGCCCAGGCCCATGATCTCGGGGGACAGGCCGCTGACGCCGGTGGCGACGATGCGCGCCAGCGGTCGGATGCCGAGCTCCTCCACCATGCGCTCGGAGACGACGACCACGGCGGCGGCGCCGTCGTTGAGCGGGCACGCGTTCCCGGCGGTGACGGTCCCGTTCGGGCGGAACACCGGGTCGAGGCCGGCGAGCTTCTCGACGGTGGTGCCCGGGCGCGGGCCGTCGTCGGCGGTGACGACGGTGCCGTCGGCGAGGGTCACCGGGGTGATGTCGCGGGCCCAGAAGCCCGCGGCGATCGCGCGTTCGGCGCGCTGCTGGCTGCGGGCGGCGAAGGCGTCCTGCTCCTCGCGGGTGATCCCGCGGAGGGCGGCGACGTTCTCGGCGGTCTGGCCCATGGCGATGTACGGGTCCGGGAGCAGGCCCTCATCGCGCGGGTCGGTCCACTCGGGATCGCCGCCGCCCGCCCGCTTCGCGGTGCGGGCGGTCGCCTCCGCGAAGACGGGGTTCTCCAGTTCGGCCCCGGGGATGAAGTCGCTGGAGCCGATGTCCATGCCGCTGACCGACTCGACGCCGGCGGAGACGAACACGTCGCCTTCGCCGGCCTTGACGGCGTGGAAGGCCATGCGGGTGGTCTGGAGGCTGGAGGAGCAGTAGCGGGTGACGGTCGCGCCGGGCACGGTGTCCCAGCCGAGCATGACGGCGACGATGCGGGCCATGTTCATGCCCTGCCGGCCGCCGGGCATGCCGCACCCGAGCAGGAGGTCGTCCACCATGGACGGCTCCAGGCCGGGCACCTTCGCGACGGCCGCGCGGACCATCTGCGCGGCGAGGTCGTCGGCGCGGGCGTCTTTGAGCGATCCCTTGTGGGCGCGCCCGATGGGCGAGCGGGCGGTCGCGGCGATGTAGGCCTCGGTCATGGTGCTTCCTTTCAGACGAATGCCTGGGTTCCGGTGATCGCCCTGCCGACGATCAGGGTGTTCATGTCGTAGGTGCCCTCGTAGGAGTAGACGGCCTCGGCGTCGGCGAAGAAGCGGGCGACGCCGTGGTCGAGCTGGATGCCGTTGCCGCCGAGGACGGCGCGGGAGCGGGCGACGACGTCCCGCATGCGGGCGGTGCAGAAGGCCTTGGCCATGGCGGCGTGCTCGTCGCGGCGCGTGCCGGCGTCCTCCATCTGGGAGACCCGGACGCAGACGGCGAGGCCGGCGGTGACGTCGGCGAGCGATTCGGCGAGCTTCTGCTGCACGAGCTGGAAGGAGGCGATGGGGCGGCCGAACTGCTCGCGTTCCTTGGCGTAGCGGACGGCGGCCTCGTAGGCGCCGACGGCGATGCCCATGGCCTCCCAGGCGACGCCGACCCTGGTGGGGCCGAGGACGCCGGCGAGGTCTTTGAAGGAGTCGATCCGCTGGAGGCGGTCGCTCTCGGGGACTTCGACGCCTTCGAGGGTGATGTCGGCGTTCTGGACGCCGCGCAGCGACTGCTTGCGCTCGATCTTCTCGGCCTTGAAGCCGGGGGTGTCCTTGCGGACGATGAAGCCCTTGACCTGGCCGTCGTCGGTGTCCTTGGCCCAGATGAGGGTGATGTCGGCGAAGGTGGCGTTGCCGATCCAGCGTTTGGCGCCCTCCAGGACCCAGGTGTCGCCGCGCCGGGTGGCGGTGGTGCGCAGGCCGCGGGCGGTGTCGGAGCCGGCGAGGGGTTCGGTGAGGCCGAACGCGCCGATGATCTCGCCGCGGCCCATGGGCGGGAGCCATTCGGCCCGCTGGGCTTCGGAGCCGCCGACGCCGATGGCGCCCATGGCCAGGCCGGAGGTGACGCCGACGAAGGTGGCGAAGGAGGCGTCGACGCGGGCGATCTCGACGGCGGCCCAGCCGCGGAAGAGGGCGCTGTTGGGGAAGCGGCGCGACTCGGGCCACGTGGTGCCGATGACGCCGGTCGCGGCGATGCCGGGGACGAGGTGGCGGGGGAACTCGGCGCGTTCCCAGTAGTCGTCGGCGATGGGCCGGACCTCGGTCTCCATGAACTCGCGGATGCGGAGCGCCGCCTCCTGCTCGACGGGCGTGAGGAGGTCTTGGAAGGCGTAGAAGTCGGCGTCGAGCCCGGTGGGCGTTTGGGTGGTCATCGAGTCTCCTTTCGGACCGGGCCGCTGAAACCGACCGGTCGGTATGTCACTAGTATGCTCGTATCCCGCTGTCCGCTGCACCCCCGGAGGAGCCCCAGTGACCTACCGCCATCCGTTCCCGCTGCGCTGGAACGACAACGACCAGTACGGCCACATGAACAACGCCGTGTACTACGAGGCCATGGACTCCGCGGTCAACACCTGGATGATGCGCCGCGCCGCCCTCGACCCCGCGGGCGGGGTCATCGCCCTCGCGCGGGCCTCGTCCTGCGAGTTCCTGGCCCCGGCCTCGTTCCCCGAAGTCCTGGAGATCGACGTCGCCGTGGCCCGCCTGGGCTCCACATCGATCACCTGGGACCTGGCGATCCTGCGCGAGGGCGCGGCCGACCGGGACGCGGCGCTGGCGCTGGGCCGGTTCACGCACGTCTTCGTCGACCGCGAGCGCCGGCGCCCGGTGCCGATCCCCGCGCCGATCCGCGCCGCCGTCGAGGCGGAGCTGCGGATCGGCGAGGACGCCACGGCTTAATCCCCGAAGGCCTGCTGGAGCTCGCGTTTGAGGACCTTCCCGCTCGCGCCGAGCGGGAGGGCCTCGACCACGTGGACCACGCGCGGGTACTTGTAGGCGGCGACCTTCTCCTTCATGTACGCCACGACCTCGGCGGCGTCGACCTCCGCGCCCGCGGCGGGGACGACCGCGGCGTGCACCTCCTGGCCGTGCGTCTCGTGCGGCACGCCGAAGACCGCCGCCATGGACACCGCCGGGTGGCGCGCGAGGACGGCCTCCACCTCGGTCGGGTAGACGTTGTAGCCGTTGCGGATGATCATGTCCTTCTTGCGATCCACGATGGCGACGATGCCGTCGGCGTCGACGGTGCCGAGGTCCCCGGTGCGGAACCAGCCGTCGACGACGGCCGCGGCGGTCGCGTCGGGCTTGCCGAGGTAGCCCTTCATGAGGTTGTGGCCGCGCACCACGATCTCCCCGAGCGCGCCGGGCTCGGTCAGGAGCTCGACGCGGTCCTCGGTCTCGGGGTCGGCCGCGGCGACGTCCACGCCCCACAGGCTCCTGCCCACGGTGCCGGGCCGGATCGGCTCGTCGACGTTGTTGAACGTGGCCGTGGGGGAGGTCTCGGTGAGCCCGTAGCCCTCGTGGACCTGCGCGCCGAAGGTCTGCTCGAACGCCTCCAGGAGCGCCACCGGCAACGCCGCGCCGCCGGAGACGGCGAAGCGCAGCGGCGGGCGCTCGGGGTTGCGCTTGGCGGCCTCCACGATCTGCGCGTAGTTCGTCGGCACCGCCGTGAACACCGTCGCCCGGTACTGGACCAGCAGCGCCAGGGCCTCGTCGGGGTCGAACTTGGGCAGCAGGATGATCGAGGCGCCGCGGCGGAAGCCGATGTTCATCACCGCCATCTGCCCGAAGGAGTGGAAGAACGGCAGCCCGCCGTAGAGGACGTCGTCGGGCCGGACGTCGAAGGAGTCGATGAGGGCGCAGTGGACCTGCTCGACCATCGCCAGGTGCGAGCCGACCGCGCCCTTGGGGGTGCCGGTGGTGCCGGAGGTGTAGAGCACGGTGGCGGCCGCGAGCGGGTTCATCGACACGTGCCGCTCGATCGGGTCGGCCTGCGCCGCTTCGGCTTCGAGCCGCGCTACGGGCGCGCCGCCGACCTCCAGGTCCTCGGGGGCCAGGACGGTGACGAGCGGGACGCCGGCGCGGGCGGCCGCGGGCGCGGCCTCGGCCAGGAGCGGCGCGGCGGCCACGAGCAGGTCCGCCTCGGCGTCCCGGAGCACGAACGCGATCTCGTCGACCTTGAACAGCAGGTGGATCGGGACGACGACCGCGCCCAGCGCGAGCGCGGCGTAGTAGACGCGCGGGAAGTCCGGCACGTTCGGCACGAGCATCGCCACGCGCGAGCCGCGGCCGACGCCGCGGGCGGCGAGCGCGCCGGCGTAGGCGCGGGTCTGGTCCCACAGGGCCCCGTACGTGATGGTGTGCCCCATGCAGTGCAGGGCCGGGGCGTCGGGCCGGCGGCGGGCGGTCTCGGCGAGGATGGCCGCGATCGAGAGGGTCCCCTCGCCGGGTCCGTCGATCGCGTGGTCGGGCTGGTGCGTCATTGCACGACTCCTTCCAGAGTGGCTGCGGTTCGCGGCCGGAGCTCGGCTTTGCCGAGGGCGGCCAGGTGGACCTCGTCGGGGCCGTCGGCCAGGCGCATGGCCCGGGCCGCGGCGAACATCTCGGCGAGCGGGTGGTCGCCGCTGAGGCCTGCCGCGCCGAAGAGCTGCACGGCGCGGTCGAGGATGCGCTCGACCGCTCGGGGGACGGCGATCTTGATGGCCTGGATCTCCCGGCGCGCTTCGCGGTTGCCGACGGTGTCCATGAGCCAGGCGGTCTTGAGCACCAGCAGGCGCAGGGCCTCGACCTCGACGCGGGCCTCGGCGGCCCAGGTGCGCACGACCCCTTGGCCGGCGAGGGGACCGCCGAAGGCGACGCGCTCGTTCGCCCGCTCGCGCACCAGGTCGAGGGCGCGTTCGGCCATGCCCAGGGCCCGCATGCAGTGGTGGATGCGCCCGGGACCCAGGCGGGCCTGGGCGATCGCGAAACCCTCGCCTTCGGCGCCGAGGAGGTTCGCGGTGGGGACGCGGACGTCGTCGAAGACGATCTCGGCGTGGCCGCCGTGGTCGCGGTCGTCGTAGCCGAAGACGCTGAGCGGGCGGATCACGTGGACGCCGGGGGTCTCGCGGGGGACGAGGATCATCGACTGCTGGCGGTGGCGGGCCCCGTTCGGGTCGGTCTTGCCCATGACGATGAGCAGCCGGCAGTCGGGGTTCATGGCGCCGGTGGCGAACCACTTGCGGCCGTTCACGACGTACTCGTCGCCGTCGCGGTGGATGCGGGTGCCGATCTGGGAGGCGTCCGAGGAGGCCGTGTCCGGTTCGGTCATGCAGAACGCCGAGCGGATCGAGGCCTCCAGGAGCGGCTCCAGCCACCGCTCGCGCTGCTCGGGCGTCCCGAAGTGCGCCAGGAGTTCCATGTTGCCGGTGTCGGGCGCGGCGCAGTTCATCGCGGCGGGGGCGAGCCGGGGACTGCGGCCGGTGAGCTCGGCGACGGGCGCGTACCGCAGGTTCGACAGGCCGCCGCCGCGGCCGTGCTCGCCCGGCGGCAGGAACAGGTTCCACAGGCCCCGTTCGCGTGCGACCGCCTGCAGCTCCCGCACGACCGGGCGCACGGTCCACTCGTCGGGCGTGGCCGCGAGCTGCTCGGCGAGCACCGGTTCGGCCGGTAGCACGTACTGGTCGATGAAGGACCGGGCCTCGTCGGTGAAGGCGCAGGTCATCTCGTCGGGTCGGAAATCCACAGGCCCTCCTCGGCCAAGGGCGCGACGAGCGCGCCGATGCGGTCGAAACCTTCGCCGACGGTCTGCCCGCCGACGAAGCGGTAGTGCACGCCCTCGAGGATCACCGCGAGCTTGTAGCACGCGAAGGCGCGATACCAGCCCAGTTCGGGGACGGCGATCCCGGCGCGGGCGGCGTAGGCGTCCACGACCTCGTCGAAGTCGGGGTAGCCCGCGCCGGGGACGATCGCCCCGGCCGCGCTCTCGCCCCCGGCGAGAGTCCTGATGTGCCAGTACATGCCGAGCATCCCCAGGTCCACGAGGGGATCGCCGAGGGTGGCCATCTCCCAGTCGAGGACCGCGGCGACGCGCGGGGCGTCGGCGGGACCGGCGACGAGCATGTTGTCGAGCCGGTAGTCCCCGTGCACGATCCCCGCCCGCATCCGTCCTTCGGGGACGGTGGCGGCCAGGCGCTCCTGCAGGGCGTCCAGGGCCGGCTGCTCGCGCGAGCGCGAGGCCTCGTACTGGCGCCGCCACGTGCGCATCTGCCGCTCCAGATACCCGTCGGGGCGGCCGAAGTCGCCCAGGCCCGCCGACTCGGGGTCGACGCCGTGGAGGTCCGCGAGGATCTCCGCGACGCCGATCCCGAGCCGGTGCAGGCCCTGGGGGGTCCAGGCGGCGTTGCGCGCCGGGTCGTCGAGGACGGTGCCCTCGACCAGTTCCATGACGAAGAAGACCGTGCCCGTGACCTCCCCGGCCGCGGTGTCGTCCACGACGTCCACCGTGGGCGGCACCGGGACGAGGCCGCGCAGGGCCGAGATGACCCGGTGCTCGCGGCGCATGTCGTGCGCCGTGGGCAGCGCGTGGCCCAGCGGGGGCCGGCGCAGCACCAGCGGCGTCTTCGCGCCCTCCACCCGGTAGGTGAGGTTCGAGCGCCCGCCGTCGATCAGGGCGGCGCGCAGCGGTCCCTCGCCGGCGAGCCCGGGGTGCTCCCGGGCCAGCCAGCGGCCGAGTCCGGCCACGTCCAGGCCCGGTAGGCCGTTCGCCTCGGTCATCGGTCTCCTTGCTCCATCAGGGTCGGTGCTTCACGGCGTCGCGGTTCCCCGCGACGGTCACTGCGGGATGCCCTCGTTCTCCAGCGGGACGGGGCTCGGCTCGACGGGGGTCACGCTGCCGGAGGCCACCTCGTAGGCGGTGCCCACGTAGTCCTGGACGCCCTCGTTCACGATCGTGATGCCCACGCCCCGGTACGCGGCGTGGTCGTCGGCGCTGTAGGACAGCGGCAGGATGCCGTTGCCGAGGATCTCGCCCGACTCGAGCGCGGCCACCAGGGACTCGCGGGTCGGGTCCTCGCCCGCGGCGGCGAGGGCCTCGGCGAACAGGTAGCCGACGCTCATGCCGAAGACGGTGTTGCCGGTGAACGGCGCGCCGTCGTTGTACTCCTCGTTGATCCGCTCGAACAGCGCGACCCACTCCCCGTCGGGGCTGAACGGCAGGTAGTTGACGCTCACCATGCCCTGCAGCAGCGTCGGGGCGAGGTCCTCGCCGAGGTACCCGACGAGGGTCGGGTAGTCGGCGCCCGAGGAGGAGACGTACCACTGCGGGAACCACTCCATCTGCGCGGCCGTGCCGACCGCCATCGCGGTGAACCCGTTGATGGTGCCCAGCACGTTGATCTCGCACTCGGCGGCCATCATCGCGCCGATCTGCGCGGTGAGGTCCTCCGCGGAGGTCGTGTAGGTCTGGACCTCCGTGACGGCGTTGGAGCCGATGACGGCCTCGACGCCCTCGATGATGCCCTGCCCGTAGTCGTCGTCCTGGCCGAGCACGCAGATCTTCGCCCCCGGGGACTGCTCGACCGCGTACTGAGTCAGGGCCGCGGCCTCGGTGACGTAGTCGGCGTTGAACGCGAACGTGTTCTCGTAGACCTCCGGCTGGTTCCACGTCAGGGACCCGGAGGAGACGAACAGGTCCGGGACGCCCTGCTGGTCGAGGTAGTCCAGGACCGAGGAGTGCGTGGGCGTGCCCAGGCCGTTGACGACCGCGAAGACCCCGTCCTCGGTGACGAGCTCGCGCACGACGGTCTGGGTCGCGGCGGGGTCGTACGCGTCGTCCTTGACGATGTACTCGATCTCGCGGCCGTGGATGCCGCCGTTGTCGTTGACGTAGGCGAAGTAGGCCGCGGTGGCGGCCGAGATGGTGGAGTACCCGGCGGCGGCGGGCCCGGTGAGGGGCTGGTGGGTCCCGATGGTCACCGTGTCGTCGGTGACGCCGGGGACCGACTCGTCGTCGCCTCCCGGGGTGCTGCACGCGGTCAAGGCGAGTGCTGCCGCGGCTGCCGCCGCGCTCGTGATGGTTCTGGGTCGCATGGATCCGATCACCTCTCTGTGGTCGTCGTAGGGGTTGCGAGGCGTGAGGGCCGGGCGGCGCGGAGCCGGTCGAGCAGGCGGGCGGCGCCGCCCGGCCAGGCGAGGGTCATCGCGATGAGACCCGCGCCGAAGAGCAGCACGGCGAGGTTGCCGTCCAGGCGCTGCCCGAGGTCGGAGGGAACGGCGGCGACGAGTTCGTCGACGATCCACGGCAGGAAGACGATCAGGACCGAGCCGATCGCGGCCCCGCCGATGCTGCCCAGGCCGCCGACGACGGCCGCGACGACGAGCAGCAGGGAGAACGCCAGGCCGTAGCCGCCGGGCGTGACCTGCTGGGTCGCGATGGCCAGGATCGCCCCGCCGAGCCCGGCCGGCACCGCGCTGGCGACGAAGGCCCCGGCTTTGACGAGCCCGGGGTCCACACCGGAGAGCCGGGCGGCGGTCTCGTCGTCCAGGACCGCCCGCATCCGCAGCCCGGCCCGGCCCGAGCGGAGCATCACCAGCGGGGTGACGGCGACGGCGGCGATGACGATCGCCAGCCAGGCGTGCCACTGCTCCAGCGCGATGAGGGCCGCGAGGGCCTCGGGCACGGCGAAGAACGGGGCGCGGGCGCCCTGGTCGGCCCCCAGCGGCAGCGTGCTCGCGGCCGAGGGCAGAGCGATCACGAGCGCGAGTGTGAGCCCCGCGAGGTAGGGGCCGCGCAGTCGCGCGGCGGCCATGCCCAGCAGCAGCCCCAGGAGGCCCGCGACCGCGACGGCGGCGACGAGGCCGACCAGGAGCGCCAGCGGCCACGGTCCTTCGACGGCGGAGGCGGCGAACGCGAAGCCGTACCCGCCGGCGGCCATGAGGACCGCGTGCCCGAGCGAGAGCTGCCCGGTGAGGCCGACCAGGACGGTGAGTCCGGCGACGGCGGCGAAGCAGGCCGCCACGGTGGCGAGTTGGTAGTTGCGGAAGGGATCGAGACCGAAGGTCGCGCCGATCCCCAGGACGGTGAGCAGCAGGGCGCGCAGAGGGATCTTCATGCGGTCCGGGCCTCCTTCGCGCTGAAGACGCCGCCGGGTCGCACCAGCAGGACGAGGGTGAGCAGCGCCAGCACCGCGAGCGGCGCGGCGGACGCCGAGGCGTAGCCGGTGACGAGGCTGACGAGCAGGCCCACGCCGACCCCGGCCAGGAGCGCCCCGATGGGGGAGTCGAGGCCGCCGATGACGGCGACGGCGAACGCGTTGACGAACAAGAGGTCCACCGCGTGCGGGTTGAGCCCGAGTTCGGTGGGCACCAGCAGCATCGCGGCGAGTGCGGCGGTGGCGACCGCCAGCGCCCAGCCGAGGGTCACCATGCGCGGCACCCGCACGCCCAGGAGCCGGGAGGTCTCGGGGGCGAAGGCCGCGGCCCGCAGCTGCAGTCCGAGGGAGGTCCGTCCGAACAGGAGCGCGAGGGCGCCCATGACCGCCGCGGCGGCGATCAGCGTGAACAGGTCGTACGGGGAGAGCACCGGTACGCCGCCGATGAGGAAGGGCCGTTCGGAGAACGGCGGGTGCATGGGCCGGTGCTCGGGTCCGAAGGCGATGGCCAGGCCCGCTTGGAGCATCATGACCAGGCCGATGGCGACGATGATGCCCGGCAGCGGCGCGTGCGCGGGGAGGCGTCGCATGAGGCCGCGTTCGACGGCCGCGCCCAGGAGCGCCCCGGCGGCGAGGCCGGTGAGCAGGCCCGCCCAGTATGAGCCGGTCGCGGCGGTCACCGCGAAGGCCGCGTACACGGCGGTGACGGCCATGGCCGCCTGCGCGAAGTTCACGACTCGGGCGGCGCGCCAGACGATCACGAGCGAGAGGGCGAACAGCGCCAGGACCGCGCCGCGCGCGAGTCCGGCCGAGATCAGGAAGACGAACCGGTCCATCAGCGCTCCTCGGTTCCGTGCCGCAGCGGCGCCGGAGCGGCGAAGACCGGCGGCGCTGCCAGGCGCGGGAGGGCGGATCCGCGTCGGCCGGCGGCCGCGTCGCGGACGGGAAGGCGTTGGTGTGGTGCCATCAGAACCCCAGGTAGGCGTGACGGAGGGCGGGGTCGGCGGCGAGCTCGGCGGCCGGCCGGTCGGCGACGACCGCGCCCAGGGAGAGGACGACGCCGCGCTGGGCCACCGACAGCGCGCCGGTGACGTTCTGCTCGGCGAGGAGCACGGTGAGGCCGGTCCGCGCGGCGGTGTCGCGCAGGACGCCGAGGAGCTGCGCGGTCGCCTGCGGTGCGAGGCCGAGCGAGGGCTCGTCCAGCAGCAGGACCTCGGGGCGGGCAAGGAGCGCGCGGGCGAGGGCGAGCATCTGGCGTTCGCCGCCCGAGAGGGTGTGTCCGGCGGCGTCCCGGCGCCGCTCCAGCGGCGGGAACAGCGCGTACATCTCCTCGACGGCGGCTCTGCGGGCGCGGGGGCGGTGGCGCCAGAGCCCGCCGAGGCGGAGGTTCTCCTCCACCGTCAGCTCGACCACGACGCCGCGTCCTTCGGGGACGAGCGCGAGGCCGCGGCGGACGCGGTCCTCAGGGGACAGGGCGGTGAGGTCGCGCCCGCCCAGGAGGATGCGCCCGGAGCGGGCGGGTTCGAGTCCGGCGAGGGCCCGCAGGAGCGTGGTCTTGCCGGCGCCGTTGGCGCCCAGGAGCGCGACGACCGCGCCCGCGGCCACGTCGATCCCGAGCCCCTCGATGACGGGCGCGCCGTCGCCGTAGCCGACGGTGAGGTCCTCGACGGCGAAGGCGCTCATGCGGTCCCGCCTTCCTGCTCGGTCGCCGCGCCGACGGCCTCCAGCCCGAGGTAGGCGGCCTCGACCGCGGGGTCGCGCTGCACCGCTTCGGGGGCGCCCGAGGCGATGACCTGGCCGAAGTCGAGCACCACGATCCGGTCGGCGACGTCCATGACGAAGTCGACGTGGTGCTCGACGAGCAGGACGGCGCAGCCGGTGTCGGCGACGCGGCGGACCGTGGCGGCGAGCGCGTCGATGTCGGCGGCCCCGAGGCCTCCGGCGGGCTCGTCCAGCAGGAGCAGCGCCGGGTCGGCGACGAGGGCGCGGGCGAGGGCCACGCGCTTGCGCTCGGGGTAGGGGAGGGTCCCGGCGGGCCGGTCGGCCAGGTGCAGCAGGTCGAGTTCGTCCAGGCGGGCCCGGGCGCGGGCGGTCGGGTCGTCGACGGGGAGGCGGCACAGCGGCACGAGCACGTTCTCCAGCACGGTCATGTGCTCGAAGAGCCCGAGGCCCTGGAGGGTGCGGGCGACGCCGGCGGCGAGGAGCCCGGTGGTCCTGGCCGGGGCGGGCCGTCCGCCGATGCGCACGGCGCCCTTGCGGGGCTTCACGAGGCCGCACACGGCGTTGAACACGGTGGTCTTGCCGGCGCCGTTGGGGCCGATGAGGGCCACGGTCTCGCCGTCGTGGACGGCGAAGTCGACGCCGCTGAGGGCGGTGAGGCCGCCGAAGGCCACTTCGAGGCCGTCCACTTCGAGCCGGGGGGTCGCGGGGGGAGGGGTCGTCATCGTCGTACTCGCACCTCTTCGTGTCGGAGTAGGGTCACCATATCGCGAATACCGACCGGACGGTATGTGCTGAGGACAGTGAATCCATATCGATATCTTCACGGCTCGGGAGCCGGGTGCTAGGTGTGCGGGATGCCGGCGGTCATGCCGCCGTCGACGACGATCTCGGCGCCCGTGAGGTAGGCCGAGGCGTCGCTCGCGAGGAACACGACCGTGCCCGCCAGGTCCGCCGGCGCGCCCGGGCGCCGCAGCGGGATGACGAGCCGATCGGGGTCGATCCGAGTGGTCATGTCGGTGGCGATGAACCCCGGGTGGACCGAGTTGACGCGGATGCCGTCGGGCCCCAGCTCCACGGCGAGCGACTTGGAGAGGCCGCGCACCGCGAACTTCGAGGCGGTGTACCCGTGGAGGCGGACGCTGCCGCGCAGCCCTTCCACCGAGGACACGTTGACGATGGAGCCGCGCCCGGCGGCCTTCATCGCCGGGACCACGGCCCGGCAGCCGAGGAACGTCCCGGTGAGGTTCACACTGATGACCGCGTTCCACTTCTCGAGCGTGAAGTGCTCGATCGGCGCGGCGTTGGCGATCCCGGCGTTGTTCACCAGCACGTCCACCGCGCCGAACGCGTCGACGGTGGCCGCGACCGCGCGGTCCCAGGCGTGCTCGTCGGTCACGTCGAGCTCGATGAAGCGGGCCGCGTCGCCCACCTCGTCGGCCAGGGCCTTCCCCTGGTCGGCGAGTATGTCGGCCACGACCACGCGCGCCCCGGCGTCGGCGAGCGCGCGCACGTAGGTCGCGCCGATGCCGCGCGCGCCCCCGGTCACGATCGCCACGCGCCCGTCCAGGCCGCTCATGCGTCCACCTGCACCACGAGCCTGCCGGTGGTCGCGCCGCCCGCGAGCCGCTGCACGGCCGAGGCCGCGTCGGCGAAGTCCACGACCTCGCCGACGACGGGCCGCACGGCGCCCTCGTCCGCGAGGCGGACGAGCTCGGCGTGGGCGTCGGCGACCAGGTCGGGGCGGCGCTTCTGGTACAGGGCCCAATGCAGGCCCAGGACGCTGTAGTTCTTGACCAGGGCCAGGTCGGCGCGCACGGGCGGGATCGCGCCGGAGGCGAAGCCGACGACCACGATGCGGCCCTCGAACGCGACGCAGCGGGTCGAGCCTTCGAAGGCGTTGCCCCCCACGGGGTCGAACACGACCTGAGCGCCGCCGAGGCCCTTGACCGCGTCCACCCACGCGTCTTCGCGCAGCAGGACCTCGGTGGCCCCGGCGTCCTCGGCGACCGGGACCTTCGCGGCCGAGCCGACCACGCCGACCACGGTGGCCCCGGCCGCGGCCCCGAGCTGGCAGGCCGCGGTGCCGACGCCCCCGGCGGCGGCGTGGACCAGGAGCGTCTCGCCGCGCTGCAGGCCCGCGCGGCGGTGGAGGCCGAACCACGCGGTCTGGTAGGCGATGAGGAGCGCGGCGGCGGACGCGTCGTCGAGCGCCTCGGGCGCGGGATGCACCGACCAGGCCGGGACGGCCGCGTACTCGGCCATGACGCCGATCTTGGAGGCGACGACGCGCTCGCCGACCGCGATGCCGGTGACGCCCTCGCCGAGGGCGACGACGTCGCCGCACAGTTCGATGCCGGGGACGAACGGCAGCGCGGGGCGTTCCTGGTAGTGGCCGCGGGCGAGCAGCACGTCGGGGAAGTTCACGGCCACGGCGCGGGTGCGCAGGAGGACCTCGCCGGGGCCGGCCTGGGGCCGGTCGACCTCGTGGAGGCCCATGACCTGCTCGGGTTCGCCGTGGGCGGTGACGCGCCAGGCGCGCATGGTGTCAGCCATCGGTGCTCCTCTGGTCGGGGGTGCGGGGTGCGGGGTCAGGCATCGGTGTCCCTGATGCCGCGCAGGAACAGCTCGGTGAGTTCGGCGGCCACTTCGTGCCGGTCCTCGGGGCCTTCGGCGGAGAACCAGTGCGGCAGGTAGTGCACGTCCGAGAAGAAGTGGGCGATGAGCACGGCGGTCGACACGTCCCGGCGGAAGCGGCCTTCGGCCTTGCCGCGGTCGATGAGCTCGGCGAACTTGTCGTGGTATTGGCGGCGCCGCTGCTTGACCTCCTTCTGCCGCTCGGGGGTCAGCATGTGCTGGCTGCGGAAGAAGATCGTGCCCTCGGGCAGGAAGTCGATGGAGGTGAGGATGACGTCCTCGCAGACGGCCCGCAGGACGTCCTCGGTCTCGCCGCCGGCGGCGGTGATCTCGTCCAGCCGTCGCTTCTGGAGGGAGAGCATCCGCTCGTAGATGGCGAAGAGGAGGTCGTCCTTGGAGGTGAAGTAGTGGTACATGGCGCCTTTGGTGACGCCCGCGGCCTCCACGATCTGCTGCACGGAGGTGTTGGCGTAGCCCTGTTCGGCGAACAGGTTGAGGGCGGCGCGGAGGACTTCGTCGGCGACGTTCTTGGTCTTCATGGCTCCCATCCTTCACCCCGCCTGGCGGATGCTCGCGCCGCCGTCGACGAGGAGGGTCTGGCCGGTGACCCACGCGGCGTCCTCGGAGAGGAGGAACGCGGCGGGCCCGGCGACGTCGTCGGGCTCGCCCAGGCGCGCCATCGGGTAGGCGCGGACGACCCGGTCCTCGCGGCCCTCGTAGAGGGCTTTGGAGAGCCGGGTCTTGACGACCGCGGGGGCGAGGGCGTTGACGCGCACGGCCGGGGCGAGCTCGTCGGCGAGCTGCATGGTCAGGTTGACCAAGGCGGCCTTGGAGATCCCGTAGAAGGCGATGTTCGGGCTCGCGGAGGTGCCCGCGATCGAGGCCATGTTGACGACCGAGCGCAGGCGGCCCGCGGCGGCGGCGGCCTTCGTCCACTCCAGAGCGGCGACCACGTTGACCTCGAAGATCTTGCGGGCCGCCTCCAGGTCCATGTCGATCAGCGGTCCCCAGACGGGGTTGACGCCGGCGTTGTTGACGAGGTGGTCGATCCCGCCGAAGCGCTCCACGGCATGGCCGATCGCGGCGGCGCGGTGCTCGGCGTCGTCGGCCTTCCCGGCGACGCCGCTCGCGCGCTCCTCGCCGAGCGAGGCGACGGCGGCCCGCAGGGCGTCCTCGTCGCGGCCGGTGATGACGACGGACGCGCCCTCGGCCACGAGCCGCCGGGCGACGGCCAGGCCGATGCCCCTGCTCGCGCCGGTGATCACGGCGACGCGGTCGGCGAATCTCAGCATGCACAGCTCCAAACCGTCTGGTCGGTATGTGGTCCACACTACCATGCGCCCCCCGCTTCGGAAACCCTCCGGCGACCCAGTGCACGGCCGCATGAGGGCGGTGGCGGCGAACGGAGTCCGCGGTGGCACAGGCCGGTTTGCTCCTCGGCCGGGCCGCGAAGCCGCGGTGCGCAGGCGCTCAGCGGGGCGGGCGGTCGCGGAAGGCCTCGACGAATCTGAGGGCGGCGATGAAGCGCTGCTCGTGCCTGGCGGCGGCGTGGCGGGTCTGGAGGCGTTCGCACAGTTCGGCGAGGGCGGTGGCGAGGTCGTGCATGATCGGGCCCTGCTTCCCCGTCCCGGCCAGCGCCATGAGCATCGCGAGCCAGGCCGGGCCGTGGTCGCGGAAGTTCAAGTGCAGGTTCCGCTCGCCCTGCCGGTCGGCCGCGATGAGCAGATAGTGGACCTCGGTCGCGATGCGCCACGCGAGGTTCGGGTGCGTGGCGGCCAAGGCGTCGACGGCCGGTTCGGCGGCGTGCAACGCGACGGCGGCGAACCCGAGGTCGCAGCGGGCGCTCACCGTCGGCGGGGCGGCCCGCCCGGCCGGATCGGGGCAGAGCCGCTCGATCAGGCCCGTGTCCAGGAACGCCCCCATGCGCGCGGCCGTCTCCAACGCGCCGCGCAGCGTCAGCGGCGCGGGCGCGGTCACCGGTCCGGCCCCGGGGCAGTGCTTCGCGAGCAGGTCGCTCGCGCCGCGCGCCAGCCTGGTGCGCCCGGCGGCGGCATGGAGCGCGGCGGCCAGCCGCAGGCTGTCGCGCAGCAGCTCGACGGTGCCGTTCGGCGTCGCACCGGCGGGGACCGGCCCTGCGGCGATGAGCATCCGGGCGGCCTGGTCGGCCGCCCCGACGGCCAGATCCGGGTCCGCCGCCCGGTAGAAGACGCGCGCGGCCCGCGCGATCGCGTCGGCCAGCGTCAGGAAACCGGGACTCCCCGGATGGCCCGCGTCCACGTCGTCGAGCAGGCTCAACGCCGCGTCCGCCTCGGTCGCGGCCGTCAGATACCGCCCGGCGCGCACGGCGGCCTCGGCCAGGTCCAGGCGCACGGCGGCCCGCTCCACCGACCCGACCTCCAGGCCCGTGGCGATCGCGACCCGCTCCCGCTGCGCCGCATACGCTTCGACCAGTTCGCCCACCGCCGTGTGCGACGCGGCGAGGTCGGCCAGCAGTTCGGCGAAATCGCTCCTGGTCGCCCGGTCCTCGGGGTGCACGGCCAGGCAGCCGCGGAACTCGCCCTCGGCATGGGCGTACACCGCCAGGGCGCCTTGATGGTTGCCGGCGGCCGCGAGTTTCGCGGCGTCACGGTGGGTCCGCCGGGCATGACGCCGATTGGGCATTCGGACTCCTCAATGAGGGATCGAGGCGGTCGGGCGCGCCGTCTGCCGGGAACGGACGCGCCTGCGTCGGCCCTTCATCGTAGACGCAGGCGAACGCCCGCACCCCCGCCGACTAGCCCAACACGACCAGTTCGGGCCCGGGATGCCCCAGGAACCGGTCATGGGAGATCTCCCAGCCGTACGCGCCGGCATTCGCGAACACCAGACGATCCCCGACGGCGATCGACGGCACGCGCCCACCTCCGTTGAGCACATCCCTGGGCGTGCACAGCTCACCGCACACGCGCACGTCCACATCGGTCCACACCCGGTCCTCGCGCGGGCCGGGGACGACGCGGAACGGATGCGAATACCCCCACGCGGCCGGGAGCCGGAAGTGGTGGGTGCCGCCGCGGACGATCGCGAAGGCCCGGCCCTGCACGGTCTTGACGTCGACGACCTCGGCGACGTACCAGCCCGCGGCGGCCGCGAGGTAGCGGCCGGGCTCGAAGACCAGCTCGGCCCCGCCGGTGTCGAGCCCGCGCAGGCCCGCCGCCAGCGCGCCCACGTCGATCACGTCGCCGCGCGGGTCGGCGCCGAGGCCGCCGCCGACGTTGACGTACCGCAGCGGGAAGCGGCCCTCGGCCGCCCCGTGCGCCCAGGCGACCGAGTCGCGCACATGCGCGACGTAGGCTGCGGCGTCCAGGCAGTTCGAGACGGCGTGCAGGTGAAAGCCGACGACGTGCAGGCCCAAGGACAGGGCGAGGTCGGCCGCGTCGGCCGCCGCGGCCGCGTCGATGCCGAACGGGGTCGGCGCCCCGGTCATCTGGTGCGTGCCCGGCAGCGCCCGGCCCCGGTTGACCCGCAAGGCGACCGGACCGGCGAAACCGGCGGCGGCGAGACCGGCGAGCTCGCGCTCGCTCTCGGCGTGGACGAGGAGCGGCACATCGCTCGCCGCGGCGGCCGCGAGGTCACCGGGGGTCTTGGCGGGCCCGGAGAACGCCAGGCGCGCCGCGCCGGCGGCGGTCGCCGCGGCGAGTTCGCCGCCGGAGGCGCATTCGATCCCGTCGGCGCGGCGCGCGGCGGCGGCGAGGACCGCCGGGTTCGCGCAGGCCTTCATCGCGTACAGGATCGTGTGGCCCGCCAGCGCCTCCCGCAAGGACGCGAGGCGGTCGACGAGCGCGGACGGGTCGTAGATCCAGGCGCTCGAAGGCGACGGCAGGGCCCGCACCGCCGCCTCGATGCGTTCGTCGAAGCCGGTCATCGTCGGCCTTTCGCGAGCGGGTTGTCCACGAGGGTCGCGATCTCGCGGCCGGGGTGCAGACGCATGGTCAGCAGGGCCTTCGTCGGCACCCGCGGCGCGAGGTAGGCGTCGCGGTCGGCCGCGGGCAGCGGCAGGGCGGCGATGTGGTCGGCCAGGTCCGACCAGAACCCGGCCGCGTCGAGGCCGCAGTCGCGTTCGAGCGCCGCCGCCAGGGGCGCGAAGTGGTTCTGGAACAGCGTGTACGCCACTTTGGACCGGACCTGGTCCATGCTCGCGGCGTTCACCGGGCTGTCGGCGGGCAGCTCCAGGGGGAACGGCGCGCTCGGGGCGTGGATCCGGGCCCCGCCCAGGTCGCGGGTGACCGGGGTGATCGGCTGCGGGCCCCGGAAGCCCACGAGGCTGTTCTGCAGGTGCGTCTCCAGGCCGATGCCCAGGCGCGCCTTCTCGAGGATCGGCCCCGTCCACAGTCGCGCGTAATCGCGCATCCACCGCCCGGCGTCGCCGGACCAGTCGGCGTACTCGGCCGCCAGGCTCACCCCGGTCACCGGGGAGATCGCCGCCAGCGCGGTCGCCGGGACGCACACGAGCCCGGGGGCGAGGCTCTCGTGCAGCGGGGCGCGGGCGATCGCGGTCAGGTCGCGCGCGCCCGGCAGCCACGCTCCGGCGACGTCCGCGACCAGCGCGTGCCGGTGCTCCTCGCCGGTGGCCGGGTCCATGGAGCGGAGTTTCGCACTGAGCACCGGGGCGAGGAACGCGGTGTTGGGGGAGATGTCGCGGCGGGTGGAGGTGACGTGGATGCCCAGCGCCAGCTTGAGGAATCCGGGGGCGCCGTGCCCGGCGAGGGTGCGGATCGCGGCGGTCGGCCACGCGGGCACGGTCGCCTCCAGCACCGCCAGCCGCCCGGCGGCGAACAGGTCCGCGTACTTCGGGAGGATCCGGTGCTCGAGCTGCCAGGGGTGGACCGGCAGCACGGGGCCGGGCAGGTCGAGTCCGGCGAGCATCGGGTGCTCGCGCAGGTCCGTGCCGGAGCGTGCGAGGACGCCGCCGCGGTCGGCGACGAGACGCACCCGGATCGGCCGGGCGGTCTCCAGGTCGTAGCGTGCGAGGTCGGCCGGTTCCCAGCCCAGGCGGGTGCGCGCGCACGGGTGCAGCTGGTGGCCTTCGGTGGCGAGGGTTTCGAGCAGGCGCGTGGTGGTGTGGGGGTCGCCGGTGCAGGCGGCGACGAGTTCGGCGAGGCTGCCGGCGCCGGCGCGGGCCGCCAGCGCGGCGAAGTGCCGGTTGCGGTTCGCCGCGCGAACCCGGGCGAGGGCCAGGCCTTCGCGCGCGGACCGCAATTCCGCGCGCAGGTGCTCGGGGACGGGCGCGCCGAGGATCGCTTCGAGCGTCGCCACCGGGTCCTCGTCGGCGCCGCCGGGCAGGTCGAGCTGGTTGAACGCGCCGTCGCGGGCGCCTTCGGGCGCGGGGCGTTCGCGGCGGCCGTTGAGGTTCTCGCGCCAGGCGGCGGCGGTGATCTGCGCGGCGAGGTGGCGGTCGTGTCGGTTCACGCCGCGGCCAGCGGGTTGTCGACTGCCGCCCAGAGGTCGTCGGTCGGGCGGTCGGCCAGGCGCATCGCGGTCGTGGCCTTGATCGGCCACGGATCCCGCAGCACCGCCGCGCCGAGCTCCGGTTCGAGGGCGAGGTCGCGGACGGCGTCGGCGACGGTGCGCCACCACCGGCCCGGGTCGGTCCCGGTCCAGGCCGCGAGGGCGTCGACGATCGCGGTGAGCGTGGTCGGGAAGAGCGCGGCGAGGAGCTTCGTCGACCGGGCCCGGGGGTCGGCTTCGGGGAGGTCGCCGATGAGCCCGGGCCACTCGTCGGGCGGGACGCGGACGCCGCCGAAGTCGCGGTAGACCAGCGCGGTGGGTCGGTCGCCGCTGCAGGAGACGAGCGTGTTCTGCCCGTGGGCCTCCAGCGCGACGCCGGTGGCCGCGAGCAGCCGCAGCGGCGCGAGCGCGACGGGGACGAACGCCGCCCACCACGCGTCGAGGTCGTCCCCGGCGAGGCGGGCGGCGACGGGTCGGCCGGTGGCCGGGTCGGGTTCGGCCAGCGCCGCGAGCGGCACGGCCCGCGGGTGGCCGCGCCGGTGCGGTGCGGGGCGGATGATCGCCGCCAAGTGCGGCTGCGGTTCCCCGTCCGGGCCTTCGGCGATCGCCGCCCGCTCGGGCAGCAGCGTGATGCCGTGCGCCGCCGCGGCCGCGTCGAGCCGCCGGGACAGGATCGGGCCGTTGTGGACCGCGGCCTCGGAGACGTGGCGGACCGCCGAGGTCAACTGCAGGTCCACGGCGGTCTTGATCTGGAGGTCGCCCACCGAGACCGTGCGCAGGCTCATCAACGGCGCGGCGCCCTCGCAGACGCGCTGCGGTCCGGTGAGCCCGTACCGCGCGGCCTGCCAGGGATGGACCGGCAGGCGCCCGGAACGGCCGCAGCAGGTCGGCCACTGCGGCGGCTCCCGCAGCGACGCGACCTCGTAGCACCCCAGGTCGAGCCGGGCCCCGTGCTCGGGCGCGTACGCGCGGATCTCCTCGTCGGTGAGCTCGCCGCGGCTGCGCGCCAGCGGATGCGTCGGGTGCCCCAGCAGCACCGCCTGCTCGAACCACACGCTCGGATCCGGATGCGCCGCCGCAGCCGCCGCCCACAGATCCGCCGGGTGCGGCCGCGCCGCCTCCAACGCCAGCGCGGTCCCGCGCACCGCCGCAGCGATCTCCTCAGCGAACCGCGCGGCGTGCGGCGACCCCGCGGCCACGTTGGCGGCCACCTCGACCGCGGTGCGCCCGGTCGCCTCGCCCGGCAGCGGCTCGATCGCGGCGGCGGCGCGCAGACGTGCGGCGACGATCGCGTCGGCGCGGGCGGTGGCGGCGTTCATGGCCTGCACTGTACTGGCGGCTCACGCCGCTGTGGAGGGTGCCGTTGCTCACCGAACGCACGCTCACGCCGCGGCACGGGCGCTCTCAGGCCCGGACCACCGGGGCCCGGTCGCCGGAGGGCTGGGGCGGCACCGTCGCCAGGCGCATCCGCAGCGCCTGGAGCACCGGCAGGTCGTAGACCGCGCCGCCCGCGGCCAGCCACAGGCCGATGTCGGCGGCGGCCTGGCTCACGGCCACGTCGTGCACCGCGGCGGTCTCGCCCGCGCGGGCGGTCTCGGGCAGGGTCGGCCACAGCACCCAGCCCTGCACGGTCGCGTCCGGCAGCGCCTCGTCGAGGGCCCTGACCGCCTCGGGCAGGTTCACCGAGTCCACGTCGGCGTTGTCGCGCCCGACCGGCGCGCACAGCAGCGCGATCCGGTCGCCGCAGACGATCGCGTGCGGCACGCGCGTGTCCGGCTCGGCCGGGAGCGCCACGAACAGCCGGGCCGCGGGCAGGTTCGACAGGACCTCCCGCAGGAGCTTCCCGGTGGCCCGGTCGGCCTTCGGGCGCGTCCCGGCGGGCCCGAACGCGTTGAACTGCCGCAGCGCCCCGCCCACGGAGCGGCGCAGCGCCAGCGTGTACCGCAGCCGCTTGACCGTCCACGCCAGGGCCGCGCCGGTGAGCACGTACACCCCCAGCGCCCAGCCCCACGGCGTGCTGAGCCCGGCGAGCCACACCACGGCGGCGGCGACCAGGAACGCCAGGACCAGCCGCCCGGTGGGCGCGTTCGGGGAGGTCTCGGGGCGCCGGCGGAAGGCCCGGCTGGTCTGGACGAACACGATCATGGCGATCGCGAGCGTGACCGGGATGGCCAGGGCCAGGAACAGCCAGCTGTCGGAGGCCAGCGCCTGCCCGAGGTAGCCCAGGCCGCAGAAGACCCAGACGGCGGCCAGGATCGCGCTGGCGGCGCCGGCGATCCAGCTGGAGGGCCGGTAGACGGGCCTGGCGAGGCGCAGTCGGGCGTGCCAGGGGACGGCGACGAGGGCGCCTTCGGCGGGGAAGCCCTGGGCGGCGGGCGGCGGCGTGGGGGCGACGTTCCAGCCGCGGACTTTGCGGTGGGCGGGTTTGGCGGCGGCCTTGCCGTAGCGGCGGGCGGCGCGGCGCCCGAAGCGCAGCAGATCGTATTCGCGGCGCCGCCCGGGGTGGGAGAGGGTCTCCCAGGCGCCTTGGACGAGGTGGAACTCGGCCTCGTCGCCGCCCTTGTCGGGATGGGTCTCGCGCAGCCGGCGGCGGTAGGCGGCTTGGATCTCGGCTTTCGGGGCCTGCGGGCTCACCCCGAGGACGCGGTAGTGGTCTGGTTCGTTCACCACGCGGCTCCCGGTCGGTCGTGCGGGGACGGGCCGGCGCTCGGCGAGGGGGATCGGGCGCAGGGCCGACGGTAATGCAGCCAATCTACCGCCGCTTCGCCGGTTCGGGTGTCGCCAGGTCCGACATTTTCGCTTCGGGGTGATTCGCCCGGCCGCTGCTCGGGGTCATTCGACGGCGACGGTGACACTGTGGAGGCCGGTGGCGCCGTCGGGGGCGACACCCTGCACTTCGCTGGTCTGCACGTTCCCGTCGCCGTCGGTGGCGCGGACGGTGAGTCGGTGTTCGCCTGGCGCGGCGTCCCATTCGAAGCGCCATTGCCGCCATGTGTCGGTGGTGGCGACATCGGACAGTGCGCACAACTGCCATTCGCGATTGTCTATTTGTAGTTCGACGGCGGCGATGCCGCGGTGCTGGGCCCAGGCGACGCCGGCGACGACGACGGTTCCGGCGGTGGATCGCGAACGGGGCGTGTCGATCCGGGAGGCGGTCTTGACGGGCCGCGGGGTGGACCAGCCGCGGGTGATCCAGTAGGCGTCGTAGGCGTCGAAGGTGGTCAGTTCGAGTTCGGTGAGCCATTTGGTGGCCGAGACGTACCCGTAGAGGCCGGGGACGACCAGGCGGGCGGGCCAGCCGTGGTCGACCGGGAGGGGGCGGCCGTTCATGCCGAGGGCGATCATGGCGTCGCGGCCGTCGAAGACGAGGTCGGCGGGGGACCCGGCGGTCCAGCCGTCGTCGGATCGGGAGACGAGCTGGTCGGCGGCGGGGTCGGGGCCGGCTTCGGCGAGGAGGTCGGCGAGGGAGACGCCGAGCCAGCGGGCGTTGCCGACGAGGTCGCCGCCGACCCGGTTGGAGACGCAGCACAGGGTGATGTCGCGTTCGATGAGTTCGCGGCCCAGCAGGTCGTCGAAGGTGAAGGTCAGTTCGCGGTCGACCATGCCGTGGACGCGCAGGCGCCAGGCGTCCACGTCGATGCGGGGGACGGTGATGGCGGTGTCGATGCGGTAGAAGTCGCGGTTGGGCGTCCGGTAGGGCGCGAGGCCCTGGACGTCGAAGTCGGCGACCGGTCCCGGTTCGACGGCGGGGACGTCGGGGGCGGGCAGGTCGAGGGATTCGCGGTCGGCCTCGATCGCGGCCGGGCCCACGCGCGCGGCCCACCACGAGGCGCCGACGGCGGCGGCCGCGACGGCGGCGGCGCCCCAGAGGAAGCCGCGCCGCCCGGTGACGGTGGCGGCGCGGCCCCGGCGGTCCCACCAGACCAGCCCCAGTGCCGCGAGGGCGGCGGCGAGGATCGAGGGGACGGCGGCGGCCGCGCCGAGGCCGGGCCGGGTGACCGCGGCGGCGGTCCCGATGGCGGCGCAGGCCGCGAACACGCCGACGCCCCGACCGGGGTGCCGGCGCCAGGCGAGGCCGGCGAGCGCGCCGACCGCGGCCAGCCCGATGGCGAGGCCGGCGACCAGGAGCGGTTTGTCGGCGGTGCCGAACGTGTCGATGGCCCAGCGGGTGAACCCGGCGGGAGAGCGGGCGACGACGAGGTCGCTCAGGGCCGAGAGGGGCGCGGACCGCGGTTCGGTCGCGGCCGCGGCGAGGTGGCCCAGTGCCAGGCCGGCGAGGGCCGCGACGGTGCCGGCGGCAGCCCAGGCGCGCGGGCTCGCGGGGTGCGCAGTGTTCACCCCTCCATGATCGCGCGCACGAGGCCGCGCGCCGCGGATCGGTGCTTACGTTCTGCTGAACAAGCGGCCGCGGCGACCTCGGGAAGGGGTCTCGTCGCGCCGCCGCCTCCGGCGAACGGCCCCGTGCACTCGAAGCCCGCGGTGTTCCCGGTCGCCGGCCGCCGCCGGAGCGCCGAACGAGCCCGCGCCGCGATCACCGCGAAGCGAACGGCCCCGCGCCGATGTCGCGGGGCCGTTCGCTGTCTGGCTGCGGTCGGCGGCTGCCGGGCCCACCGACGCCGCGGTCTAGCCCTGCCAGAACCGCGACAGGGCCTGCGCGGCGGGGTCGTCGATGTCGGCGAGGGCGTACTCGGAGGCCTCGACGGAGTTCACCCACGGCTCGGCCTCGGCGTGGCCCAGCACGTCGAGGTCCACCCACGGGTAGCCGTCGACCGGCTCGGGCACGTCCAGGTCCAGTTCGGGCGGGAACCCGGGCGGGTTGTCGGCCTCGTCGAGGACGAGGTCCTCGTAGGTCGCGGCGTACGCCGTCTCGTCCCCGCCCGGCTCGGTTTCGGCCTCGTCCTCGAAACCGTCGGCGTCGTCGTATTCGGCGTCGACGGTGAAGTCCTCGTCGAGCTCGCCGCCCTCGAAGCCGTCGACCTCGCCGTCGGCGAACGCGAACGAGTCGAGGTCGTCGCCGTCCTCCTCGTCGTCGAAGTCGTCCAGGTCCGGGGCCTCGGGGTCGTCGTCGAGGTCGTCGGCGTCGAAGTCGGCGTTCGATTCGGGATCGAACGGTTCGAACTCATCCATCACGCTTCCTCCTCGCCTGGGACGAGGGTGCGCGCCTTGGCCAGCACCTCGTCGAGCTGTTTGACCTTCTGGGCCATGGAGTCGCGGCGCTGCTTGAGCGCGGCCTGCTTCTTGGCCCGGGCGGCCTGGTCGGCCTTGGCGGCGTTCTCGGCGGCCGAGATGCGCGCGTCGAACTCGGCGGCGCGCCGCTCCAGGGCGTCGTCCAGGGTCGAGTTGAAGACGAACTCCACTTCGGTGAACCGGAAGCTGATCTCCTCGTTGAGGTTCGCCCGCGCTTCGGCGATGATCCGCTGGATCCACTGTTTCGCGGCCTGCCGGTTGCCTTGGATCTTGCGGCGGTACAGCAGGAACGCGGCGGCGGCGAGGCCGACGCCGACGCCCGAGGCCGACAGGGCGACCGCGCCGATGCCGGTGAGCGCCCCGAGGCCGACCGCGCCGGCGCCCATGGTCACCACGCGCCCGGCCATCATCGCCACACCCGCGGAGGACGCCACGAGCAGCGCCCCGTCGGTGTTGGCGTCGCGGCGGGCCCGCCCGGAGGCGGCGGTGCGCAGTCCCGCGGAGATCGAGTTGGTGGCCTGGCGCAGTTCGTCGTCGTTGAACACCTGCCGCAGGACGCGTTCGGCCAGGAGCACGAACCGCTGGTGCAGCTCGCCCGACAGGCGCGCGGCGATGCCCTGCAGGGCGATGTCGACGCGCTGCGGCAGCGATTCGAGCGCGGCCTTGTTGGCCTTCTCGACCTCGTCGAGCAGGGCCTCTTCGAGTTCCTGCAGGTGCGTGCGCAGGCGGCCCTGGACTTCGATCTTGGCGCGCTGGGTCTCCACGCGCAGGGCGAGGTTCGCCTTCTTCGTCTCGGTGCGGCGCAGCGCCAGGGCCTGCTTCTTCTCCTCCTTGAGCCGGTTGGCGGCCTCGGGGTCGGGGTCGTAGGCCTTCATGTCCTCGGCCGCGGAGACGGCCAGGCGCTGGAACTCGGTGCGCACGGCCCGGACGACGTTGGCGGCGACCAGGGCCTTCCCGGCGGTGGCGACCTTGACCAGGGCCCGCTGCATCCGGCCGATCCCCGACTCCTTCGCCAGGGCCTGGCGGGTGGGGCCGGTGGAGGCGAGCGCGTGCTCGGCGAGCATCGCCGAGACCGGGTAGTGCGGTGCGTGGCGGAAGCGCGGGGCGTGCGCCTCGATCAGGGACCGGTTCTCCTCCATGATCGTGCGCCACCCGGGGTAGGTGTCGGTCTTGGTGAGGGCGAAGACGACGAAGTTGACGCGCTTGGACGCCTCGGAGAGGAAGTCCAGTTCGGTCTTGGCCATGGGGCTGGAGGCGTCGGTGACCATGATGAGGCAGGTGGCGCGGCCGACCGCCTCGAGCGCGATCTGCGCGTGGTCGGGGTCGAGGCCGCCGGTGCCGGGGGTGTCGACCACGGACATGTGCTTGAGCAGCGCCGACGGGTGCCCCACCAGCATGCGCCGCGGCGGCACCATCCCGGGCGGCATGGTGCCCAGGCGGGTCGCCCAGTTGCGCAGGTCGCCCACGCCCAGGAGCATCGGGTCGGCGGCGCCGGGCTGCCAGGCGCGCACCGAGGCCTGCTCGGCGTACGCGAACTCCAGGTAGGCGGTGGTCGCGACCTGCGCGTCCACCGGCGACAGGCCCGGCATGCCCAGCAGAGCGTTGACGAGGGAGGACTTGCCGCGCTTGGTCTCGCCGACGACGACGGCGACGGGCTTCTCGGGCTGCCAGCGGGCGACTTCGTCGACTTCGGCGGCGGCCTTGGCGTCGACGGTCCGCAGCGAGGCGTTGCCGGCCTTGGCGGCCTTGACGCACAGCTTGTGGATCTGCGCGGCCGGGTTCGGCTTCGGGGCGGCCTTCTTCGCGGGCGCCGGCTTCGCGGCGGGCGGGGACGCGGGAGCGGTGGTGTCGGTCATGCCCGCACCTGCCCGCGGTAGACGGTGACGATCGGGTGGCGCAGGAGGCGGCCGCGGTCGGTGTACCCGGGGGTCTCGGTGCGGGCGATGATGCCGTCCTCGGCGGGGGATCCGGCGGCGATGACCGACCCCGCCTCGTGCACGGACGGGTCGAACCGCTGCCCCGTGGCGTCCACTTGGGACACGCCGACGCGGGCGAACGCGCCGTCCAGGTGCTGCGCCAGCGCCGGGGAGGTGGCGCGGTCGCGCATCCAGATGCACGCGTCGACCAGGACGGTCCGGTCGGCCATGACCTGCGCGGCGCGGGCCGGCTCGGTCAGCTGCCCCACCGGGATCGGCCCCGTGCCGGGCCCGGGGGCAGGCGTGAGCGGGGGGACCGCCGGCGACCGGGGCGCCTGCGGTGCGATCGACCGTCCGGTCAGGACGGCGACGACGGCGGTTATGACGACCGACCCGGCCGCGACGGCCAGGGTCACCGGATCGAACCCGCCGGTGAGGAACACCGCGCCAAGGGCGGCGGCGGCGAGGCCCACCAAGGCCCCCACCAGCGGTCCGCCGAGTCGAATCGTCACAATGCTCTCCTCATGTCTAGCCGAGTCTCTGGGCGAGTAGATGGAAACCACGATGCACCACGTTCGCCACCCGGGCCTGGGCCGGTGTGGCCCCGCCGTTGGCGAAGGCCCGCCAGCGCGCGGCCGCCTCGATGGCGGCGCGGCGCAGCTGCGGCCGGGGGGCGTCGGGCATGCCGAGGACGACGCCGGCGTCGTCGGTCAGGGCCAGGCGGGCCACTTCGGCCTCCATGGCCTCGGGCAGGGCGACCTGCCCGGTCGTGACCTGGGCGGCGGCCTCCAGCAGCGGCAGGCGGTGGTATTCGGGGCGGGCCACGATCGACTCGACCGCGCCGCGCAGCAGGTCCCGGTCGGCGGCGGGCCCGGAGGCGGCGGCCGCGTCGAGCCGCGCCAGCGCCCACCCGGCCTTGATGACGTCCGCGCGGACCCCGAAGATCTGGTGCAGCGTCGTGCGCAGCCGCGGGAACCCCGAGGCCGCGAACAGCAACCGCACCAGCTCGCCCGTCGCCAGGTGCGGGTTGGCGCTCAGATGGGCGATGGCGAAGTGGATGCCGTACAGGTCCAGCCGCTCCAGCAGCCGCTGCCGCTGCTGCCGGTCGACCGGGCCCTCGGTGTTCAAGAACAGGCCCGCGGAGGCGAGCATGAGCGCCCGCTTGTCCTCGTCCAGGCCCGCGAGCGTGCGCAGCGCCTCGCAGTCGGCGGCGGTCAGGAGCCCGGCCTCGGCGGTCTCGGCCAGCAGCCCCACGACCGGCACGACGTCGCAGACGGTGCGGCGCAGGATCGCGCCCTGGTCGGCCGCGATCGGCCCGGCCACCGGCCACGGGTCCTGACCGGGCCCGGGCGCGAGCTTGTCGGCCTTGTTGTACAGCCCCAACGCGTTCATCGGCGACGACGACAGCTGCTGCGACGCCTTCGCGAACGCCTCCAACGCCTCCACGTCGTCGGCGCGGACCTGCTGGGTGAACACGTAGATGATCGCCTCGGCCGATTCGACCGCGGCGCGCGAGTCGTCGTCGACGTCCTCGGCGATCGGCGCGGCGAACAGCATCTCGCGGGCCGCATCGGAGATCTCGGTGTTCACCGACTGCAGACCCGGCGTGTCGACCACGATCAGATCCCGCAGCCGGTCCGAGGACAGCTGCACGTCGATCATCGCGGCCTCGTCGGCCGGGATCGGCAGCATCGTCGGGATCATCCCGGCCGCGTCGAGCGGGACGGCGTGCTTGGTCCCGTTGCGGGCGATGACGTCGATGCGGTCGGCCGGGCCGTACCGGAACTGCGTCACCACACGGGTGCACTCCCCGGCCGCGGTAGGGGCGACACGCCGGCCGATGAGGGCGTTGACCAGGGTGGACTTGCCGGCCTTGAGCCGGCCGGCGACCGCGACGCGCAGCGGCTGCCCGAGCCGGGACGCCACCTCCTCGACCACGGGACGAGACGCAGGACTGACCTTCGCGGCCAGTTCCTCGCACATGCTCGCCACGCTCGTGGTGAGTTGCCCTGCCACCATAACTGCTGCGTCCGCCCTCTCCGTCGGTTCCTTCGGCGCCGCCGCCGACGACGCCGGTCTGCGGCATCGAAGGTTCCGCAATATCATGAGAGGCGTCGGCGATCCGTCGACAACACGACGATACAAACCGCAGCCGCCTGGCCGCCTCCCCCATTCGTGCCACAGCGTTAGGAGCCCCCTTGGCCGCCCCGCCGCCCAGCCCCGGTCTGGCACCCCGTGCCGCCGCGGCGCCCACCGCCGGCGCCGTCCACGACCGCGACGACGCCCTGCGCGCCATGGCGGGATCGCTGGCGGGCCCGGGCCTGGTGGTCGTCACCGGCCCGCCCGGGAGCGGTCGCACCCGCCTCCTGGAACGCCTCGCGCGCGCCTCCAAGCGCCCCGTCCACCTCGGCGGCGGCCTCGCGACGCTCTCGAGCGCCCCGGCCCTCGCCTTGGAACGCGCCACGCGCGCCCGCATGCCCGCCGACGACCTGCCGCTGCTGGCCGAGGCCGTCTACTCCCGCACCCGCGGGGGCCTGCTCATCATCGACGACCTGCAATGGTGCGACGCCGCCACGCTCGCGGTGCTCCCGGTCCTGGCCGAGCGCCTCCCGGTCGCCGCCGCCCTGCGCACCCCCAACCGCATCGGCGACGACGCCCTGGTCCGCCTCCTCGCCGACGCCACCGTCGTCCCCGTCCCGGACCTGACCGACGCCGAAGCGGCCCGGCTCGTCGCCGACGTCGCCCCCGCGCTCCCGCCGGCCCGGGCCGCCGCGCTCGCCGTCCGCGCCGGCGGCAACCCGCTCGCGCTCACCGCCCTGGCCAAACGCGCCGCCCACACCGAACCCGGCAGCGCCGACCTCGACCTCACCACCCCCGGGGACCCGGCCGCGGCCGCGGCGGCGGCCATCAGCGACCTGCCCCGCGCCGGCCGCACCGCGCTGGCCGCGCTCGGCCTGCTCGGCCGGCCCGCCCACCCCAGCCTCCTCGGGGACGGGGCCGCCGTCCTGGCCGAAGCCGGACTCGCGATCGCCGAAGGCCCCTACCTGCGGGCCGCCAGCCCGTGGATGGCCGAGGTCGCCGCCGGCATCCTCGACCCCGAGGCGCGCCGGCAGATGCACGAACGCCTCGCCGAAGCCACAGTCGGCGTCGAATCGGCCCGCCACGCCCGCGCCGCCGGACTCGACGACCTGGCCCTGCGAGCCGCGCTCGACGCCGCAGCCGCCGCCGACGCCGCCCCCCAGGCCCGCGCCGAAGCGCTCCTGCTCGCCGCCGACCTCGACCCGGTCCACGCCGTCCCCGCCGCCCGCGCGGCGCTCGCGGCCGGCCGCACCCGCGCCGCCCTCGCCGTCCTCGACCACGCCCCCGACACCGACCCCGAGGCCGCCCTCGCGCGCGCCTGGGCGCTCCTGGCCCTCGGCGAGACCGCCCAGGCCCGCACCGCCCTCCACACCGCCCCCGCCGGGCCCGAGACCGACCAGCTGCGGCTGCTGTGCGCCCCGCCCGCCGAACGCGCCGCCCTCGCCGCGGCCCTCCTCACCGCCTACCCCGACCTCGACCACCCCGGGCTCGCCGCGGCCCTGGCCGGCGACGACCCGGACGCGCTCGCGCACGCCGAGGCCCTCGCCCGCGACGCCGGGGACACCACGACCGCCGCCTGGTGCGCGTGGTCGCGGGTCATCGCGCTCGCGGACGCGGCCCGCCTGGTCGAGGCCGAAGCGGTCGCCCACGAGGCGGCCGACCGGGCCGGGGCCGAAGGCGCCTACTCGTGGCAGACGCGGTTCCTCGCCGCCGCCGCGTGGTGCCTGGTGCTGTCGGGCACCGGGCTCGACAACGTCATCGCCGCCGCCCAGTCCCTCGCCGACCACGCGCTCCCGGCGGTCGCGGACACGCTCATCGACGCCGCGATCGCCCTCGCCGAAGCCGACACCGGCGCGCTCGGCGCCGCCCGCGCCCGCTTGGCGCGGCTGCGCGACGCCCCCGCGGCGCTCGAAGGGCTCGTCGCCTGGCTGGAGCACGAGACCGCCTGGCTCGACGGCCAGCCCGGCCCCGAGGCCCCCGAGTCCCGCCCCGGCCTGGTCGGCGGGCTCGCGCACATCACCGGCCGGTGGATCGCCTACGACACCGGCACCGAACCGGTCGCGGCCGACCCGACCCCGTGGCCGGCGCCGGTGGCCTCGACGCTCGCGGCCTGGGACAAGGCCGCGCCGGGCCCGTTCGCGCAGGCCGCGTCCGCCTGGGACGGGCTGGCCGCCCGCGAGCAGGTCCGCTGCCTGCTGGCCCTGGCCGCCCACTCCGGGGACCCGCAGGCCGCCGTCGCCGCCCTCGAGGCGGCCGAGCGGATCGCCGACGAGCACGGCCTCATCGTCCTCGCCGGGCGCGCCCGCCGCGGCCTGCGCAAGCACGACGTGCGCCGCGACCGCCGCTCGGCGCGCGGCGGCGGGGGACTGACCGACCGCGAGAGCGAAGTCCTGCGGCACGTCGCCGCCGGGCATCCCTCACGGCGGATCGCCGAGATCCTCGGGATCACCGCCGAGACCGTGGAGACCCACATCCGCTCCGGCATGCGCAAACTCGGCGCCAAGACCCGCACCGAAGCGGCCGTGCTCCTGACGGCGTCCCTCGAAGGCGGTGAGGCGTGATGGGCGAGCAGGTGCCGCTGCACGTCGTCGCCGCCGCAGGCGACGCGGACGCGATCGTGCGCCGCTGCGCCGCGGCCGGATGGGCCGCCCACCGCGGCTTCGCGCTCCTGGAGCCGGCGTGGGACCTGGCCGAGCGGCGCCTGGTGTGCCACGGGCAGGTCACCGACGACCACACCGCCTCCCAGGCGGTGCACGCGGCCGCCCGCGGGGCGGGCATCGTGGCGGTGGCGACCGGGGCGCTCGCCCTGACGCTGGCGGCGGACCTGCGCCGCGTCGGCCCCCTCGGGCTGACCCCGGGCAAGGCCGAAGCGGCCGACGGCCTCGACCTGGACGCCGAGCAGCGGGCCCTGCTGGGGCGCTTGGCGGCGGGGTCGACGATCGCGGCGGCCGCGGAGGCCGAATTCGTGTCCCTGCGCACGGCCAACCGCCGCATCGCCGCGGCCCGGCAATCCCTCGGCGTCAAGACCACCCGCGAAGCGGTCATGATCTACATCAAGCACGCCCGCGACTAGCGACGCCCGGCAAGGCGCCCGCTGCGAACACCGCGCTCCGGCTGACACGGGGCGGCCTTCGGGTGACAATGGCGCGAGAACCTGGGAACAACGAGCCCTGGAGGGCAGCATGAGCTGGGCACCGGTACTGGTCAGGGGCGACCGTCGCGTGTACGTCGGCCCCGGCGGCGACGTCGTCGAACTCCCGCAGGAGGCCGAGCGGTTCACCACCCGGGAAGACGCCCTCCAGCGCGCCATCGAAGCGCGAGACGAGGAGCAGGCCCGAGGCGGGCACGGCGAGGCGGCGGTCGACGTGGAGGCCGAGGAAGTCGAGTGACCGGGCGGCCTCCGCGAGCCCGGCCCCACCGCCGGGCCACGACGCGCCCGCTCGCGGACACAGCCGGGCCCGGCACGCCTGCGACCAGTCCCTGGCCGGGCGTCCGGGCCCGTCGGCTCCGCTCCTGCGGCGGTTACTTCAGTTCGGCGAGGCGCGCTTCGGCCTCTTCGAGCTGGCGGCGCAGCCGCGAGGCCTCCTCGGCGGCCTCGGAGCGGATCTTCTCGACCACTTCGGACACGACCTCGGCGACCTCGTCGGAACCCGACGCCTGGCACATCGCCAGCGCCGCCGAGTGCGCGACCTTGGCGCCCTTGACGACCGTGCGGGCCCCGCGCGCGGCGGCCACGGTCCACTCGCCGTCCTCATAGCTCAAGGTCACCTGGAGCTCGGGGTGCTTGGCGGCGGCGCGGGGCCGGGCGGCCTTCTTCTTCGGGGCCGGTGCGGGCTCGGCCGCGGGCGGAGTCGCCTCGGGTGCGGTCACGGGTTTCCTTTCGCTGGCAGCGGGTGCGGTCTTGGGCGCGGGTTTCGGCTCGGGGTCCTCGGGCAGCAGCCCGGGCCCGGCGGGCGCGTTCGAGCGCTGCCGGGGCGCGCGCCGCGTCCCCTCGCCGGGGGCGGGCAGGCGCAGTTCGGCGGCCGAGAACGGCAGCTCGTCGGATCCGAAGGCGACGGTCACGAAGTCGTCCACGCCGCGCGGGTCGAGGGCGACGACCTTGCCGGTGCGGCCGGCGACCTGCCCGGCGGCGTCGGTGAACACCACCTTCGGTTTCTTTCCTTGCGCCAACACCGCTTCGAGGTGCGCGACGTCGGCACTCGACAGTGACATCGGGGGCTCCTTCGCAGGTTTCGACAGTAGGGTCTCAGGGGCCGGATGGGACCGGCCGGTGCGTTGCATCCTCCAATACCTACCCCCGGGGTACGACACCACCCCGCGCCGAGACCCCCTGAGCGCACCCGCGCGCCGCTGCGCGACCGACCCGCCACCAGCGGTTCCGGCGGCCGGGAATATCGGCTGCGGTTCAGTCCCGGGCCATGTCGGGTTCCCTCACCCGCCCACCTGGGCCCCTACGCTCCGGTCATGAGAGTCGCACTGGTCACCGAGTCCTTCCCGCCTCAGGTCAACGGCGTCGCCCGCTCCGTCGCGCGCGCCGCCGCCCACCTGGCCTCGCGCGGGATCGAACCGGTCGTCATCGCCCCCGCCCCCGGGCCCGGGCCCCGCCCGACCTTCGACTGGCCCGTCGTCCACGTCCCCTCCGTCAGCCTCCCCGCCTACCGGCACTTCCGCGCCGGCCTGGCCACCCGCGCCCTCGACGAGGCCCTGGACGCCCACCGGCCCGACGTCGTCCACCTCGCCAGCCCCTTCGGCTACACCGCCCGCGCCGCCGCCTGGGCCGAACGCCGCGGCGTCCCCGCCGTCGCCGTCTGGCAGACCGACCTGCCCGCCTACACCCGCGCCTACCACCTGACCGCGTTCGAACAGCTCGTGTGGCACCGCCTGCGCTCCATCCACTCCCGCGCCCGCGTCAACCTCGCCCTGTCCCAGTGCACCGCCGCAGCCCTCGCCGCCCAAGGCATCGGCGGCGTCGCCGTCCTGCCCCACGGCGTCGACACCGACCGCTTCCACCCCCGCTACCGCGACCAGACCCTCCACGACGCGCTCGCCGCCGACGGGGAACTCCTCGTCGGCTACGTCGGCCGCCTCGCCCGCGAGAAGCAGCTGCACTGGCTCACCGACCTCGCCGCCGCCCCCGGGATCCGCCTCGTCATCGCCGGCGACGGACCCCGCCGCCGCGCCCTGGAACGCGCGCTCCCGCAGGCGGCGTTCCTCGGCGCCCTCCACGGGACCGACCTGTCCCGCCTGTACGCCTCCCTCGACCTGTTCGTCCACACCGGACCGTACGAGACGTTCGGGCAGACCATCCAGGAAGCCCACGCCTCCGGCGTCCCGGTCGTGGCCGTCGACGCCGGCGGCGCGGCCGAACTGGTCGACCCCGGCGTCGACGGCACCCACTTCCCGCCCGGCGACCCCGCCGCGCTCGCCGCCACCGTGCAGGCCCTCGCCGACCGCGGCGACCTCCTGCGCCAATGGGGCGAACGCGGCCGCCGCAAAGTGCGGACGCGCACCTGGGAAGCCGAAGGCGACGCGCTCATCGCGCACTACGAGCGGGCGCTGGCACTCGGGCCCGCCCGAGGGCGGCTCGCCGCCGTCCCCACGGCTTGACGTACGACAACACGACCGCCCCCAGATAGATCGCCGAGGACACGATCGGAGCGGCCAGGATCTGCGAGTCGAGCACCTGCAGACTCGCCGGGTCGAGCGAGGCCGCGGTCGCGGCCAGGCCCGGCCGCAGCGAGAACACCGTCAGCGCGAACGCGATCGCCGTGGCCACCAGCTTGACCGCGACCCACGTGTACGCCAGGCTCCACTTGGTGCCCAGCATGAGGACGATCCCGCTGACCAGCGCGATGGCCCCGAACGGGATCGCGAGCGTCCCGGCGAGGGTCGACATGGCGGTCCCGGCCGCGTACTGCTCGGCCGGGGCCTGCGTGGTCGTGGCCCACACGCCGAGCACCAGCAGGCACAGGCTCAACCCGAGCCAGGCGACGGACGCGGCCACATGAACGATGATGACGGCCCGGTACGCCGGGCGGCGAAGCTTGAACATGCCCTTCACGATCGCCCCCGCCACCGCCCGGGCGCCTCCCCGCCAGAACGTATTCGCGCCTACGCGCCGACGCGCACTCCCGCGATACCCAAGGGGGAGACGGCCCCGGCGGCTCCCCCTCTGCGCCCCCCGACGTGGCCGCCCTCTCACCCCGGAACCGAAATACCGGCCCGCACCCGAACGTTGCCCCGCACATGTGGCACAGCGAGCAACTCGACCTCGACGCCTATCTCGCCTTCCTCCGCTACGAGGGCGACCGCACCCCCACCATGGCGACCCTGCGCGCCCTCCAACGCGCCCACGTCCTCACCGTCCGCTGGGACACGCTCGACAGCTTCCTCCACCGCCACGTGCGGCTCGACCTGCCCGCGCTGCAGGACAAGCTGCTGCGCCGCGGCCGCGGCGGTTACTGCTACGAGCACGTCGCGCTCTTCGCCGCCGCCCTGGAACGGCTCGGGTTCCGATTCACCGCCGTCTCAGGCCGGGTCCAGCTCGGCGCCGACTCCCGCCATCCGCGCCCGGCCACGCACGCGATGCTCCTGGTCGACCTGGACGGCGCGCGCTGGCTCATCGACGTCGGCTTCGGCGCCAGCCCCCTGGAGCCCATCGAACTCGTCGACGGCGCCCGGAGCGAGGCGGGACCGTGGCCGTACCTGCTGCGATGGCAGGACATCACCCACGGATCACCGGGCTGGGCCGTCCACCAGCGCGGGAACGGACCGGAAGGCTGGGAAGTGCGGCAGGTCTTCACCGAGAACCCGCAGTACCCCGTCGACTTCGCCGTCGGCAACCACTTCGTCGCCTCCAACGACCGCTCCCCGTTCGTCATCCGCCCGTACGTCCAACGGCTGCGCACCGACCGGTACGACACCCTCGACGCCCTCACCTGGACGACCGAACGCCCGGGCCGGGCCCCCAGCAAGGCGAACGTGCGACCGCACGAGGTCCCCAAGCTCCTCGACGACGTCTTCGGCATCCGCACCGACCCCGAGGAAGCCGACCTCCTGGTCCGCCGACTCACCGACCTGACCCCGTAGCCCCCGGGCACGACCGGGCCGCCGAACCGCGTCCGGCCGGATCTCCACCTGCACCACGGACGACACACCGCCTCGGGGCCTAACCCCACCCCCGATCGGGGGACCAGCGGCACTACCGACCGGTAACCCTCGGGCGTACCGTCGAACCATGGCACTGGCGACGATCACCGACACCAAACCCCGACTCCGCGGCTGGCTCCACCTCGGCGCGTTCCCCGCCGCCCTCATCGCCGGACTCATCCTCATCGGCACCGCGCCCACCGCCCCCGGCCGCCTCTCCACCGCGATCTACATCGCCACCTCGGTCACCCTCTTCGGCGTCTCCGCCCTCTACCACCGCACCAACCTCACCCCGCGCGCCACCACCTGGCTCAAACGCCTCGACCACGCCAACATCTACCTCATCATCGCCGGCACCTACACGCCCATCGCCGTCCTCGCCCTCGACGGCACCGCCCGCACCGCGCTCCTGACGGTCGTCTGGACCGGCGCCGCCGCCGGCGTCGCCTTCCGCACCCTCTGGGTCGGCGCCCCGCGCTGGCTGTACACGCCGCTGTACATCATCCTGGGCTGGGCCGCGATCTTCGCCGTCCCCGAGCTCATCGCCGGAGCCGGCGTCGCGGCGACGGTCCTGATCTTCACCGGCGGCGTCCTGTACACCGTCGGCGGCGTGATCTACGCGCTCAAGCGCCCGAACCCGTCGGTGCACTGGTTCGGCTTCCACGAGCTCTTCCACGCCTTCACGGTCGCGGCCTACGCGGCCCAGTTCGCCGCCGTCGCCATGGTGGTCGCCGCCGCCGCCTGACCGCCCGCCGGCCCCGCTGCGGCCGCCGGCCGACCCCTCGCCGACGTCGCCCGGGCCCGCGAGCCGCGCCGGCAGCGACTGCCGACCGGTTAGCATTGGGCCCCTACCGAGGAGGTCCCGATGAGCGACAGGCAGGCCCGGGGAGTCGACCGCCAGATCCAGGAAGCCGAAGCCCGCGGCGAGTTCGCGAACCTGCCCGGGGCCGGCAAACCCCTCCCCGGCATCGGCCAACCCCTCCATGAGGACTGGTGGCTGCGCCAGAAGACCACCCGCGAGAACATCGGCCTCGACGCCCTCCCGCCCGCGCTGCGGCTGGCCCGCGAACGCGAGGAACTGCCCGCCGCGCTCGACGCCCTCGACGACGAAGCGGCCGTGCGCGACGCGGTCGAGCGGCTCAACGCGCGCATCAGGCACGCCCTCATCGGCCCGATCGACGGCCCGCCCCTGCGCTTCGGCCTCATCGACGTGGACGCCGCGGTCGCCGCCTGGCGCGAACGCCGCGCCTAGCGGCCCCCGCCACATCAATTTGACAGTGCCTAGATCTGTGCCGCATCATGAACTTGACAATGTCAAGACATGCGCCGGGGGACCGGCGAGAAAGGCCCCACCGTGGTACCCGTCATCACCCTCACCGCCGCCACCCTCCTGGCCCGCCTCATCGGATTCCTCGGCGTCGACGCCCTCGACTGGCAGACCTCCCTGCGCATCGGCCTCGCCGCCATGTTCCTCCTCACCGGCACGGTCCACTTCGCGCCCGCATTCCGCGACGACATGACCAAGATGGTCCCGCCGAACCTGCCCCGCCCGGCCGCCCTGGTCGCCCTCACCGGCGTCCTCGAGATCGCCGGCGCCGTCGGCCTGCTCATCCCGGCCACCGCGACCGCCGCCGCCCTCTGCCTCGCACTCCTGCTCATCGCCATGTTCCCGGCGAACGTCTCCGCCGCCCGCCGCGGCATCCCGCTCGCCGGCAGACCCGCCACGCCGCTGGGCATCCGCACGGCCGAGCAGATCCTCTTCATCGGCCTGGCCGTCCTCGCCGCCCTCTGACCAAACCCCTTGCCGCCCCGACCGAGTCCTGCCAGACTGTCCCGATCCCACGAGAAAGGGGACCCGCGTGAACGGCACGCTCACCGACCTCGACGGCACCACCGTCTACGTCGTCGACACCGAAGGACCCGTCCTGGACCCCGACCCCCAGACGGTCCTGGACCTCCTCGGCGCCGCCCAGCACGCCGACTGGATCGCCGTCCCCGCCGCACGCCTCGATCCGGCCATGTTCGACCTCGCCACCCGCATGCTGGGGGAGTGGGCCCAGAAGTTCGTCAACTACCGCACCGGCTTCGCCGTCATCGGCGACCTGAGCGCCCACACCGACACCAGCTCCGCCCTGACCGCGTTCGTCTACGAGTCCAACCGCGGCCGCCACCTGCGCTTCACACCCGACCTCGACGCCTTCGCCGCCTCCCTGCCGGGACGCCGCTGACACACGGCGGGCCCCGAACCCACCCGGGTCCGGGGCCCACCGCACACGCCGTCACACCGAGGCCACCGGGCGCCCCAACGTCAAGTACGCGAACCCGAGCACGCCGCGGTGCCCGCGCAGCCACCAGTCGCGGTGCTGATCGGCGGCCTCGCGGACCTCCCGCGCCTTCGGATGATCCGGATGCGCCTGCAACCAGACCTCCTTGTCCGCCAAGTACTGCGACTCGAAGTCGTCCCACTCCGACTGCTCCACCGACTCCACCCGCAGCGGACGGAACCCCGTCGCCACGGCCACGTCCACCAGATCCGGCAGCAGCAGGAAGTCCTCGGCCGTCGTCCCCGGCCACATCGACGCCAACTCCGCCTCCGCGGGCACCCGATTCCAGATCCCATCGCCCAGCAACAGCCGCCCACCGGGCTTGACGAGCCGGTACAACGCCCGGATCGCGTCCGCGCCCGTCCCGAAAGCGTGCACCGCACCGATACAGATCACCAAGTCCGCCGGCGTCTCCCAGTCCCGGCCCTGGTACTCCACGAACTCGACCCGGTCGGCGATCCCGCGTTCGGCCGCGCCGGCACGGCCGCGTTCGAGCAGCTCGAGGTCCGCATCGATCCCGTACCCCTTCGCGCCCGGCACCCGGGCGACGACGCGCTGCAGCAGTTCGCCCCATCCGCAGCCGATGTCCACGATGACGCCCGGCTCGCCGGCGGCGCATTCGCCCACCTGCCGCTCGAACCGCCACGAGGCGATGGGGGAGTTGCAGTCCAGGAAGCCGAAACGCCTCGGCGCATCATGATCAGTCATCGCCCGCGACTCTAATGCCGCCGACCAGCGGCGGCAAGCCGATTACCGCTACCCTGAGCCCCGTGATCACCGTCCACGCATACGTCTACGCCCAGCCCCGACACCGCGACGCCTACCTCCAAGGCCTGCGCGCCCTCCAAGCCGCCACCCGCGCCCACGACCCCGGCTGCCTCCGCTACGAGTTCTGGCAGAGCATCGACGACCCCGACGCGTTCGTCTGCGTCGAGCAATGGACCGACAGGGACGCCCTCCAAGCCCACCTCGACGCCCCCCACCACGCCGCCGCCGACGCCGCCCTCGACGCCTACCGCGCCCGCCCCGCCGAGATCCAAGTCTTCGAATCCACCCCCATCAGCCTCTGATGTCCCACCCCGATGGCACACTCGCCCCCATGACCGACCTCAAGACCCACCTCCACCGCTACCTCCAAGCAGGCCGCGACGCCGTCCTGTGGAAACTCGAAGGCCTGGGGGAGTACGACGTCCGCCGGCCCCTCACCCCCACCGGCACCAACCTCCTCGGCCTGGTCAAACACCTCGCCAGCAACGAAGCCGGCTACTTCGGCGACGTCTTCGCCCGGCCCTTCCCCGAACCCATGCCCTGGGTCGACGACGCCGACGACTCCAACGCCGACATGTGGGCCGCACCCGACCAGTCCCGCGACTACATCACCGGCCTCTACCGGCAGGTCTGGGAACACGCCGACGCCACCATCCGCGACCTCGACCTCGACGCGACCGGCACCGTCCCGTGGTGGCCCACCGAACGCGCCACCGTCACCCTCGGGCAGATCATCGCCCACATGATCGCCGAGACCCACCGCCACGCCGGACACGCCGACATCACCCGCGAAGGCATCGACGGCGCCGTCGGCCTGCGCCAAGGCAACGACAACATGGCCCACAGCGACCAGCCCTCGCGCACCGCCTTCCGCGACCGCGTCGAACAAGCCGCCCGCGAAGCCGCCGGCATCTAAGACCCCGGGGACACCACACACCGAGGGCCCCGGCGACACCCGCCGAGGCCCTCGATCACCGAAACGGACAACACACGCGCACCAACGCGGGGGAGCAGGAGCCCTACGGCCGCTGCAGCCCCTCCAACCGCGCCTCGGCCGCCATCGCCCGCTCGCGCCACGACTCCAGCGCCGCACGACCCTCGGCACCGGCCGCCTCGGCCGCCTCCAACCGCGACGCCGACACCCGCTGCTCGGCGACCGCACCCGCCAACTCGGCCTGCGCCTGCGCCAACGCCGCCGCCTGCGAGGCCGCCTGCGCGCCCGCCTGCTCGGCGTCGCGACGCGCCACCGCCAGCTCGGCCACCAACGACTCCACCCGGGACCGCTCGGCGTCCCGCTCGCCCATGACCGCGAGCGTCCGCGACTCGGCCCGCTCCAACGCCGCCTCGCCGGCCCGCAGCGCCTCGGCGGCCTCGGCCGCCACCTGATCGGCCCGCACCCGGGCCGCCTCGGCCTCACCGCGCGCCGCAGCCGCCGCCTGCTCGGCCTCCTCACGCGTCACCACCGCCGCGTCCCGCTCCGCCACCGCCTGCTCGGCGACCGCGCGCTGCCGCGCCGCCGCCGCCTCAGCCGCCTCCTTCGCGTCGGCCGCTTCAGCGGCCATGCGCTGCGCTGCGGCCGCGTCCTCCCGGGCCGCCTCAGCCGTACGCACCGCCTCCAGCCGGGCCGCGACCGCCTCCTTCGCCCGCGCCTCAGCCGCCTCCAACGCCTCGGCCACGCGCTCGGCCTCGGTGCGCGCGGCCGCCAGCTCCTCACGCAGCGACTCGGCCCGGGCGGCGACCTCGTCCCGCTCGGCCCTGGCCGCGGCCACCGACGCCGCCGCGTCGGACCGCACCTCCGCCAGACGCGACTCCACTTCGGCCGGGTCGGTCTCGGCCCGCAGCGCCTCGGCGAGCGGCGCCAGCGCCGAGGTCATGGACTGCTCGATCTGCTCGTACAGCTCCTCGGCCCGCGCCAGCGCGCCTTCGAGGCCCGGCGTGGCCCGGCGCAGCTCGCGCTGGCGTTTGGCCTGGGCGGCGCAGTCGCCGTCGGCGCAGTACAGGCGCGGGCGTCCGCGTCCGGGCTGCTGCGGGATCGGCGTGCCGCAGCGCTTGCACAGCGTCACGCCCTTGCCGGGGTTCTTCGTCGTCGGGCCGGTGATCGTCTCTGGTTGCGTCATACCCACAACCTACCATTATTTATTTCCGTTTTTAATATTTAAATAATGGAAAAACAAGTGTGTCCCGCCCAGCAACATAACTCACGAGAAGTGCCGTTCCCGCAAGTAATGATGTGTTGGGCCCTGAGAGGGGCAAGCGCGGATCCGGGCCGGGTTCGGCGGGTCGGTGGCCCTATTGACGCGATCGAGCCGCTGAGCGGCCGCGGACGCGGCGGGTGAGTCGCGGGCTGGGCGCTCGCGGGCGCCGGGAACGCGGCGAGCCCGAGGGCGGGCACCGCGGGTCGGCCGAGAAGCTCGGACGAGGCCGGTGCCGCCTTCCCGAGTTCGGGTACTCGGGTCGGTAGTCGCCGCCAGGACGGCGGCGGATCGCAACAGTCCGCACGATGAAGGGAGCCCGCGATGGGTTCGAAGCTCAACCCCTATATCGCGTTCGACGGCAACGCACAGGAGGCGATGGAGTTCTACCACGGTGTGCTCGGCGGCGAGTTGGTCGTCAACACCTTCGGCGAGTCCGGTATCGAGGGCGAGGGCGCCGAGAAGGTGATGCATGCGCAGCTCACGACCGATGTGGGCTACACGCTCATGGCCTCGGACACGCCGCCGGGCACCGTGCACCGGCCCGGTCAGAACATCGCGATCAGCCTCAGCGGCGACGACGCCAACCATCTGCGCGCGTACTGGGACGGTCTGAGCGACGGCGGCGAGGTGACGATGCCGCTGGAGCAGCAGGTGTGGGGCGACGAGTACGGCTCCTTCGTCGACCGGTTCGGCATCGTGTGGATGGTGAACATCAACGGCACGTGAGCGATGACCGCCGAGCTCCCGAGCCGTGACGGCGATGCCGACGGTGGGTGAGGCCTGGGCCCCGCCCACCGTCGCTTGCGGGAATATCAGCGCGATCGCACGGCGCGAGGTCTCGGGCTGCTCCCCCGCGTCCGGTCACCGGCGCTAGTCGCGGGCGGTGCGTTCGTTGCCGAACT
Organism: Glycomyces sp. TRM65418; assembly: GCF_019710475.1. GTDB lineage: Bacteria > Actinomycetota > Actinomycetes > Mycobacteriales > Micromonosporaceae > Glycomyces. The sequence goes on from NZ_JAJFAX010000003.1 coordinate 264,532, forward strand.
TGTAGGCGCCGGTCCAGCGGGCGCAGGCCTGCTGCGGGTCGCCGTGGGCGGCCTCGTCGAGGAACTTGGCGGCGCGGGCGCCGCGGAGGGTGGCGGCCGCGCGGCCGCGGTGGACGGTGCGGACGGTGCCGTCGGCGCGCTCGGTGTAGGCGAAGCCCGCGGGGGCGCTCATGCGGTCGCGCTGCGGCGGGCCTTCGCGGTGGCGAAGGCGGCGGCCGCGCCGCCGATGAAGCCGAACAGGTGGGCCTGCCAGGAGATGTGGGGCTGGGTCGGGAAGATGCCCCAGATCATGGAGCCGTAGACGAGGACGAGGAGGACGCCGATGAGGATGTCGCCGATGCGGCGCATGAAGATGCCGCGGGCCAGGAGGTAGCCGAAGAGGCCGAAGGCGATGCCGGAGGCGCCGACGGTGACCGATCCGGCCGGTGAGAGCAGCCAGACGCCCAGGCCGGAGGCGATGAGCGCGGTGGTGAGGGCGGCCCACATGCCGCCCCAGTCGCGGAGCGCGGCGACGGTGCCCATGACGGCGAGCGGGACCATGTTGGAGACGAGGTGGCCGGCGCCGGCGTGGAGGAAGGGCGCGGCGATGAGGCCGGGCAGGAGGCCTTCGAGGGTGCGCGGGGTGATGCCGAAGTGGGTGAGGTGGGCGGGGAGGATCCAGTCGGTGATGAGGACGAGCCACATGAGGGCGATGACGGCGCCCCAGAGGGTGAGGGCGCGGCGGAGGGGGTGCATCGGTCGCGGGGCGGCGGCGGGGGCGGTCATGCGGCTCCTTGTGCGGGGCGGGGTCCTTGTGGTGACAGGGTAGTCGGGTTCGGCGACTCGGGCGAGCGCGGCGGGTTCGGGGTCCGGATGGTAGGTTCCCCTGGTGGCACCTAGTCTGGTGAGTCGATTTTGTTTGTCGGTGGCCGCCGCGTGTGTGAGCGCGGGGCTGCTGGCCGGTTGCGGCGCGGACGGCGCCGCCGATGAAGGGGATGCGGACGAGATGGTGCAGATCAGTGAGGGCGTCGAGGTGTCGGTGTCCGAGGACACGGGTGCGAAGCCGGTGGTGACGGTGCCGGACGTGGCGGCGCCCGCGGGGTTGTTCACGTATGACGTGGTCGAGGGTGCGGGTGCTGAGGCGAAGGCCGGGGACGCGGTCGCGGTGCAGTACGCGGGGTTCAACTGGTCGGACGGCAAGGAGTTCGACGCGTCGTGGAACCGCGGGGCGCAGCCGTTCGAGGTGTCGCCGTTGGGTGCGGCGCCGGTGATCCAGGGCTGGAACGACGGTCTGATCGGGTCGCAGGTGGGCGACCGCCGGTTGATCGTGATCCCGCCGGAGCTCGGGTACGGCGCGCGGGGTGCCGGCGGTGTGATCGGGCCGAATGAGACGCTGGTGTTCGTGGTCGACGTGGTGTCGATCAACGGCCAGTCGTAGCGGGGTTTGCGGAGGGGCGTCGCGCTTTCGGGCGCGGCGCCCCTCCGTCGTGGTGTCAGGCGCCTCCGGCGATGGAGGGCAGGATCTGGAGGTCGTGGCCGTCGACGGGGGTGGCGAGGCCTTGGAGTCGGCGGCTTTCGTCGTCGCCGATGTAGATGTTGACGTAGCGGCGCAGGTGGCCGGCTTCGTCGCGCAGTCGCCTGCCCAGGCGGGGGTGGCGGGCGTCGATCTGGTCGAGGACGTCGGCGAGGGTGGCTCCGGGCGGGAGGTCGACGGTGAGGTGGCGGGCCCCGCCGCATTCGGAGGCGAGCGCGGCGGGGAGTTTGACGTCGATGGCGCCCATCAGGGGGTCTCCATGGCTCTGACGCAGAGGACGTCGGGGAGGTGGGCGGCGATGAGGCGCCACTCCCCTGTGCTGTCGTCGGCGGTCCAGACGTCGCCGCAGCGGGTGCCGAAGTACCAGCCGGGGTCGTCGGCGGCGGCGTCGGTGCAGGCGCCGTCGCGCATGACGGTGCCGTAGTAGGGCTCTTCGGGGAGGCCGGTGCCCCAGGGGGTCCAGGTCTCGCCGTTGTCGGTGGTGCGCCAGGCGCCGATGCGGTGGTCGGGCGGGGTGCGGTCCATGGATTCGCCGACGGGCCAGGCCATGACGGTGCCCGGTCGGGTGGGGTGGGCGACGATGGCGAATCCGAAGTTGGAGGGCAGGGTCGCGGAGATGTTCGTCCAGCCGCCGTCGGGTCGGGTGGCGCGGTAGGCGGGGCCGTGGCTTTGGGTGAAGAGGGTGCCGGCGGCGTCGCGGGTGACCTTGTGGATGCATTGGCCGGATTCGGGGGCTTCGTCGGGGCCGTAGTCGACGGTGATGCCTTGGGTGATGCCGGTCCAGGTCTTGCCGTCGTCGTGGGTCTGGTAGATCCCGCCCGAGGAGATGGCGACGGTGAGGGTGTCGGGGTCGGTGGGGTCGGGGACGATGGTGTGGACGGCGGGGCCGCCGGCGCCGGAGGCCCAGGTGGTGTGCTGGGGGTGGTCCCAGAGGGCCTGGTTGAACGTGAAGGTCTGGCCGCCGTCGTCGGAGGTCCACAGGCTGGTGGGTTCGACGCCGGCCCAGACGCGGTCGCCGGGGCCGAAGGCGAGTTGCCAGATGCGTTTGACGGTGTTGGTCTTGTCGGAGTCGGGTTGGTCGATGCCGGCGGTCTCGGAGAAGTCGAGGGGCCGGTACGGGAGGTCCTGCGGGAAGGCCATGGGGGTGTTCTGGGGTTCGGACCAGGTGGCGGCGTGGTCGTCGGAGTGCCAGATGCTGGGTCCGAAGAAGGTGTCGGCGCCGATGAGGACGCGGCCGGTGGCGGGGTCGCAGGCGGCGGCGTAGATCTCGGCGACGGCGGTGAAGCCGTCGTCGTCGAGTTTGACGGGGCCGTCGACGCTCCAGTGGGCGCGGTCGTCGCTGCGGGCGGTGAAGAGGCCTTTGCGGGTGCCGATGAGGACGAGGTAGGCCATGGCGGGCTCCTTTGCCGGTCGTGGTGGCTGTCGGTTCCCATCGTCGCGCCCGGGTGTGACGTTTTCAGGTCGTTTCGTGGTTTGCGCTGTTCAGGGCGGCCGTGATGTGGGCGGCGGTCTGGTCGGGGGTGCGGTGGGTGGTGTCGATGACGGTGGTCTCGGTGCTCATCCACTCCCCCAGTGCCCGTTCGTAGGCGTCGCGGTGGTCGAGGCGCCATTGTCGGGCGGCGGGTTCGTCGGTGTCGGCTTCGACGCGGGTGTGGAAGGCGTCGCGGTCGGCGTGGAGGGTGAACGCGTGCACGGGGATGTCGTGTCGGGCGAAGCCGTCCATGAGTTCGGTCCAGTAGTGGTGTTGGAGGACCGATTGCGGGATGACGAGGGTGCCGCCGACGAAGTCGAGGAGGTGGCGGGCGGTCTCGACGGTGAGGGCGCGCCAGGGGGGCCATTCCTTGAAGTCCTGGTGGGGGATGTCGCCGATGATGGGGCGCAGCAGGAAGCCGATGTGCTCGGCGTCGAACAGCCGGGCGGGGAGGGCGTCTTCGAGGAGGCGTGCGGTCGTGGTCTTGCCGGCGCCGAAGGCGCCGTTGAGCCATACGATCATCGTGGGAATCTAGCAGGACCGGCGGTGTCGCTCGGGCTTGGTTCGTGTTACGTTGCGAACATTCGGGCGCGGTGCTGCGCCTCCTGCCAGACTCGTGTCCCGTTAGGACGATGCCTCATGCGCGCCTCCCGTCTCGCCCTCGTGCTCCCCCTCGTGCTGTTGGCCGCCTGTGAGGACATGTCCGGCCTGGTCGACGAGGCCACTTCCGGTGTCGCGCCCGGGAGCGGGCCGCAGGCCTCCGGGGAGTTCAGCGAGACCGCCCCGTTCACCGTCGCCGTCGACCCGGCCGCGTTGACGGCGGACATCGAGGCGCTCGCGGTCGCCGAGGAACGCGACGAGGGCTATGACCGGTCGCTGTTCCCGCATTGGAGGGATGACGACGGCAACGGCTGCGATGCCCGCGACGACGTCTTGATCGCCCAGGACCGGTCCGGGAACCTGACGGAGGCCGACTGCGACGGCGCCATGACCGGGGAGTGGGTCTCGATGTACGACGCCGAGACGGTGACCGACTCCGGTGACATCGACATCGACCATTTCGTGCCGCTCAAGGAAGCCTGGGGCTCCGGGGCGGTGGACTGGACGACCGAGGACCGGCAGGCGTACGCGAACTGGCAGGAGAACGCCTGGCACTTGATCGCGGTGACCGCCTCCTCGAACCGGTCGAAGTCCGACAAGGACCCGGCGGAGTGGATGCCCGAGGACGAGACGGTCTGGTGCGCTTATGTGTGGGCGTGGGTCGAGGTCAAGACCGAATGGGACCTGAGCGTCGACGAGGCCGAGCGGGCGGCGCTGCTGGACTACGCCGCGAGGTGCTGACCGGGGAGCCGGGTCAGCCGAGTGTCAGCCACCTGAGGCCGTGCGCCTCTGCTCGGGCGCGTTCGGCGGCGGTGAACGCGCCCCGGCCCGTGGCCTTCGCGAGGAACGCCACCGCGTCCATGCCGAGGTCCGCTAGGGCGGTGCGGTGTTCGGGTCCGAGGAGGAGCGCGGTGAGGCGGTCGGCGGCTTCGGGGGTGGTCCAGCGGGGCCGGTCGAGGGCGTCGGCGAGGTCGATGCCGTGGACGGCGACTTCGACCACGCGGGTGGTGAGGAAGTCGGCGAGGGTCATGGGGTCGCCGTGGCGGGTGGTCACGCGGCGGCCGGTGGGTGCGGCGGCGCAGCGGGTGGCGACGCGCCGCCAGGTGGCCGTGAAGTCGGCGGCGACGGCGGCGCCTCCGGTGCGGGCGGCCAGGGCGGCCGAGTCGAGCCGGGCGTCGTTCTCCGCGGGTGAGAAGCGCTCGTCGGGTCGGTAGTACCCGGCCGCGTCCACCGTGGCGGTCTCGGGTTCGGGGGCGTCCAGCATGGTGTCGAGGCGGCCGACGGCCATGGTGATGTGGGCGGTCAGTGCGGCGGCGTCCCACGGTTCGCACCGTGTCGGCGCGGCCCAGTCGTCGGGGCCGAGTCCGGCCAGGACGGTCGCGAGTCGTTCGGATTCGGCGTTGAACGCTTCGAGGACGGCTGCCATCATGGACCGGAGCCTATGGCACTGATGCGAGGAGACGCCGGTGGCGTTCGCCGCTGTGGTCCGCCCCGTGATCGACCGGATCCACGTGGCCGTGCGCCTCGACGGTCGGCGCCGCCACCGGGCGGACGCGCATCGGGCGGCGTGGCGCGCGGCGGGACTCACGGTCGACCGGATCAGGGCCCTCCCCGAGGGGCCCGAGCGGGCGGCGATCGAGGCCGACACGGACCGGTGCGACGAGCCGGGCGGTGCGGTCCTGGACGCCGATGAGCGCCTGGAGCTGCTGGGCGGCCTCGGGGCGCTGGCCGACGGCCTGGCCCGGTGAGCGCTCGCGTAAGTTGCCTGGCATGAGTATTGAAGATTGGGAAGCGCGCGTGGCGGCGCTGTGGGAGCGGCTCGACGCGATGGACCGGGACGCGTTCGTCGCCGCGATGCGGGACCTGGCCGCCGAGCGCGGTCCCGACGATCCGGTGGCGCTGTTCGAGGTCGGCGGCGCGCACGATTCGACCGGGTACACCGAGATCGCCGTGGGCTACTACGAGCGGGCGATCGCGGCCGGGTTGAGCGGGGTGCGGCGGCGGCGCGTGTCGATCCAGATGGCCTCGTCCCTGCGCGAGACCGGGCGTCCCGAGGAGGCGCTCAAGGTCATCGAGGAGGAGCGGACGCGCGGGTCGGACGAGTACGACGACGCGCTGGCGATGTGCGAGGCGCTGACGCTCGCGAAGCTCGGCCGCGACCGCGAGGGCCTGTCGGTGGCGCTGATCGCGCTGGCGCCGCATCTGCCCCGGTATCAGCGGTCCACGGTGAACTACGCCCGCGGCCTGGTCGGTCTCGACCCGCTCCCTTAGCGCCGCAGGCGGGTCCGGCTGCCGTGGTCGGTGCCTCCGGTTTCTCGCGGTCCCCGGTGACGGCACCCGGGTCGGCGGGTGCGCGGGGTCCGGTCCGGTGCGGGTCGCGAGGCGGGTCGTTTCGTCGCGGCCAGTCGGGCGCGTCAGGCGTCGGCGGCCCGGTCGCAGGCGGTCTGGACGAGGGCCCGGCCGGCGTCTTTTCAGCGCACGTCGCGGTAGTACGCAATCTTCCCGGAGATGTAGTCGCGTTTGGCGGCGAGGTCGGCCATGCGCTCGTCGACGGCGACCCGGTGGGCCTCCAGGAGCGCGATGCGGTCGTCGATGGTGTGGTCGCCTTCGCGGACCAGGTGCGCGAAGCGGCACATCTGCTCCACGGGCATGCCGGTGTCGCGCAGGCATTTGAGGGTGCCGAGCCATTCGAGGTGGTCGTCGGTGAAGCGGCGCTGCCCGGTGGCGGTGCGCTCGACGGCGTCGATGAGGCCGATCCGCTCGTAGTAGCGCAGGGTGTCCATGGTGAATCCGGAGCGGCGCGCGCATTCGCCGATCGTGTAGGTCGATGCGGGAGAGACGTTGACTGCCACGAGAGACGAGGATACCTCACCGTTCCTGCCAGCGGGTTTGCGTTGGAGTCCACTCCAAGTCCTAGCGTCGGTCCCATCGGATCACGACGAGAGGAGACCCGTGATGGAACGGATCGCAATGGGACCGGACGGCATCGAGGTGTCGCGGCTGTGCCTGGGGGCGATGGCCCTGGGCGGGGTGCAGGACGAGGCGACGAGCTTCGCGATCCTGGACCGGTTCGTCGAACTGGGCGGCACGTTCATCGACACCGCCAACTGCTACATGTTCTGGATCCCCGGCGGCACCGGCGACGAGTCGGAGCTGCTGCTGGGGCGCTGGCTGGCCTCGCGCGGCAACCGCGACGACCTGGTCATCGCCACGAAGGTGGGGCGGCGCCCGTCGTTCCCCGGCGGCGGCCTGGAGCATTCCGAGCCGTTGACGCCCGAACGCATCGAGGCGGGGCTGGAGGAGTCGCTGCAGCGCCTGGGCACCGACCGGGTGGACCTGTTCTGGGCGCACCGCGACGACCGGGACACGCCACTGGAGACGACGGTGGCCGGGTTCGACGCGGTGGTGCGGGCGGGGAAGGCGCGCATGGTCGGGGCGTCGAACTACACGGCGTGGCGGGTCGAGCGGGCCCGCGCGATCGCCGCCGCCACGGGCGCGGCGGCGTACACGGCGATGCAGAACCGGTACTCGTACCTGCAGCCGCGCCCCGACACGGTCCTGCCCGAGGGCGGGCACGTCCACGCCGCGGCGACGGACCTGGACTATGTCGACCAGACCCCGGGCATGGCTCTGCTGGCGTACTCCTCGCTGCTGAGCGGGGCGTACACGAACCCGGCCAAGCCCCTCGGCGCGCACTACGCGCACCCGGGCACCGACGCGCGGCTCCAGGCCCTGGACGCGGTGGCCGCCCAGACGGGGGCGACCCGCAACCAGGTGGTGCTGGCGTGGCTGGCCGGGCAAGCGGCGCCGGTCGTCCCCCTGGTCGGGGTGTCGTCGGTGGCGCAGCTCGAAGAGGTCGCCGCCGGGCTCGACCTGAAGCTCGACGCCGAGCAGTGGCAGCGCCTGACCGACGCCGCCTGAGCGGCGACGGAGCCCCGACCGGGCGGTTCAGCCCAGGAAGCTGAGGCGGACCGTCCGGTCGGGGTTGTCGCGGTTGGTGTCGACCAGGAGCACCGACTGCCACGTGCCCAGGGCGATGCGGCCGGCGACGACCGGGAGGGTGGCGTGCGGGGCGATCAGCGCCGGCAGGACGTGGTCGCGCCCGTGCCCGGTCGAACCGTGCTGGTGACGCCACCGGTCGGTGCGCGGCAGAAGGTCGCCGAGGGCGTCGAGGAGGTCCTCGTCCGAGCCCGCGCCGGTCTCGATCACGGCGATCCCGGCCGTGGCGTGCGGGACGAACACGTTGAGCAGGCCCTCGCGGGCGCCGATGGACCCCAGGAACCGCTCGCACTCGCCGGTCAGGTCCTTGACGGCCTCGCGGCGCCCGGTATGGACGGCGAAGGTGTGGGTGTGGAACGCCGAGCTCATACCCGCGATCCTGCCATGCCGCCCGCGCCCGCGTGCGCCGGTCGCCGTCGGGCGCGTCGATTATCGTGGGGCGCACGTACACGAGCGTGTTGGAGGGTGAAGCGTTGGACGGTGCACTCCCGGCGATCCCGGGCCTCGACTGGAGCGACCGCACAGTGGTCGCCTCCCCGAACGCCGACCCCTACCGGGCCTATCTGGACTCGCTGGGGTCGGCCGAGTCGCGGCGGACGATGCGCGGGTGCCTCGACCGGATCGCGCAGCTGCTCTCGGGCGACCCCGAGACCACCGGCGAGGGCCAGCCGTGGCATCTGCTGCGCTACGAGCACACCTCGCGGCTGCGGGCGGCGATGATCGACGCGGGCTGGTCGGGCGCCTACGTCAACAAGCACCTCGCGGCCCTGCGGCGGGTCCTCAAGGAAGCCTGGCGGCTCGACCTGATGGCCGCCGAGGACTACCAGCGGGCGTGCGACCTGCAGCCGGTCAAGGCCACGCGGCTGCCGGTGGGGCAGCAGGTCGACGCCGAGGCCCTCGGCGCGGCCCTGTACGCGTGCGACGCCGACCCCGGCCCCGCCGGGGCCCGCGACGCCGCGGTCCTGGCGACCCTGTACTCCACCGGCTGCCGCCGCAGCGAGATCGCCTCGATGCGCCTGGCCGACTACGACCCGGCCGAGCGGTCCATCCGCATCGTCGGCAAGGGCAACAAGGAACGCGCCGTCTACGTCACCGAGGCCGCCCAGGCCCGCCTGGAGCGGTGGACGAAGGTCCGCGGCCTCACCCCCGGGGCCCTGTTCTGCCCGATCAACAAGGCCGGGAAGCTCCGCAAGTCCGGGAACCGGCTCGCGGGCATGACCGGCCAGGCCATCGCCGACCTGCTCACCAAGCGCCTGGTCGAGGCGGGCCAGCGCCGCCACACCCCGCACGACTTCCGCCGCACCTTCATCGGCGAGCTCCTCGACGCGGGCGTGGACCTGGCCATCACCCAGTCCCTGGTCGGGCACGCGTCCCCGGCGACGACGGCCCGCTACGACCGGCGCCCGGCGCGGCGCTCGCGCGAGGCGGTCGACCGCCTGCAGCTGCCCGAATCGTGATGTCGATTTCTGGCTAGCCGTTGTCGGGGGCGGGGGCCATGCTTAGGGCATGGACTTCCACGCGATCATCGGCGACCAGGAGCGGCTCCAGGCCGCCGTCGCCGGGCGGGACGCCAGGTTCGACGGCTGGGTGTTCCTGGCCGTCACCTCGACCCGCATCTACTGCCGGCCCTCGTGCCCGGCGGTGAAACCCAAACGGGAGCACCAGCGGTTCTACCCCTCGGCGGCCGCGGCGCAGGAGGCCGGGTACCGGGCCTGCAAGCGCTGCCGCCCCGACGCCTCCCCCGGCTCCCCGGCCTGGGACTGGCGCTCGGACGTGTGCGCCCGCGCCATGCGGCTCATCGGCGAAGGCGTCGTCGACCGCGAAGGCGCCGCCGGGCTCGCCCGCCGCCTGGGGTACTCGCTGCGGCAGCTGGAGCGGCTTCTGATCGCCGAAGTCGGCGCCGGCCCCGCGGCGCTGGCCCGCGCCCAGCGCGCGCAGTGCGCCCGCACCTTGATCGAGTCGACCGACCTGCCGATGGGACAGGTCGCGTTCGCGGCCGGGTTCGCCTCGATCCGCGCGTTCAACCGCGTCGTCGCCGAGGTCTTCGCCTGCTCCCCCACCGAACTGCGCACCAAGGCCAAAGGCGTCCCGGCGGGGGGCGGGGCGATCACCCTGCGCCTGGCCTACCGGGAGCCGTTCGAGCCCTCGAACCTGTTCGGGCACCTCGCCGCCGCCGGCGCCCCCGGCGTGGAGGAGTGGCGCGAGGGCGCCTACCGGCGGACCCTGCGCCTGCCCCACGGCCCCGGCACCGCCGCGCTGCGGCCGGGCCCGGGCTATGTGGAGTGCCGCCTGCGGGTGGCGGACCTGCGGGACGTGACCGCCGCGGTCGCCCGCTGCCGCCGCGCCCTCGACCTGGACGCCGACCCGCACGCCCCCATGGAGGCCCTCGCCGCCGACCCGGTGCTGGCGCCGCTGGTGGCCAAGACCCCGGGCCGGCGGGTCCCGCGCAAGGCCGACGGCCCCGAGTACGCGATCCGGGCCGTGATCGGCCAGCAGATCGCCACCGCCTCGGCGGCGACGGTGGCCGCGCGGCTGGCCGAACGCTACGGCGAACCCGTGGAGGACCCCGACGGGGGCCTGACGCGGCTGTTCCCCTCGCCGGAGGCCCTCGCCGAGGCCGACCCGGCGCATCTGCCGATGCCCGGCAGGCGCAAGGCCACGCTGGTCGCGCTCGCCCGGGCGCTCGCCGAGGGCGCGGTCGACGTCGGGCCGGGCGCGGACTGGGGCCGGGCCCGCGAGGCCCTCGCCGCCGTGCCGGGGGTGGGGCCGTGGACGATCGAGATGATCGCGATGCGGGCCCTGGGCGACCCGGACGCGTTCCCGGTGAAGGACCTGGGGGTCCTCAAGGGCGCGGCGCGCCTGGACCTGGGGGCGGGGCGGGCGCTGGAGGCGCGCTCGCAGGCGTGGCGGCCGTGGCGGGCGTACGCGGTGCAGTACTTGTGGGCCTCCAGTGAGCATCCGACGAACAACGTCCCGCAGGACGTACCGGTGAACGACGAGAAGGTGAGTGTGTGATGCATTCGAGTGCGCGGCATCTGACGATGGAGTCCCCGCTGGGGCGGCTGGCGGTCGCGGCCGTCGACGAGGGCCTGACCTATGTCCACATGGGCGTGGAGGAGGTCGAGGAGACGTGGGGGCCCGAGGAGCCCACGCCGGTGCTGGAGGCCGCGGTCGACCAGTTGAGCGCGTACTTCGCCGGTGACCTGAAGGAGTTCGATCTGCCGTTGGCGCCGGTGGGGACGGCGTTCCAGCGGCGGGTGTGGGCCGAGCTGGCCAAGATCCCCTACGGCGAGACGTGCTCCTACCTGGAGGTGGCGGAGCGGATCGGGGACCGCAAGGCCGTGCGGGCGGTGGGGTTGGCCAACGGGCGCAATCCGATCGCGATCGTGGTCCCCTGCCATCGGGTGATCGGCGCGAACGGGAGGCTCACCGGCTACGCGGGCGGCCTGTGGCGCAAGGAGCGGCTGCTGTCGCTGGAGCGCGGCGAACCGGCGCTGTTCCTCTAGAGCAGGGTGACGGTGAGGCGGACGGTGACGGTGTCCTCGTCGATGACGATGCTGGCGGCGTAGCAGGCCTCGGCGGTGCATCCGGCCGGGATGACCCCCGAGGCGGTGCCGGCGGGGGTCGTCCCGGCCAGGAGCGGGGTGTCCATGGCGTTGGCGGTGAGGAAGTCGTCGAAGGCGTCGGCGGGGACGTCGAGGGTGATCTCGGCGCGGTCGCCGGGGTTGGGCGACTGCATCTGGGCCAGGTCGGCTTCGAGGACCGCGGTGCCCTCGGGCAGGTCCAGGCGGGTCGCTTCGCTGACGCTCGCGGCGCTGGGCTGCGGCCCGCCCTCCAGGGCCCAGGCGACGGCCCCGACCGCGCCGATGAGTCCGGCGAGGACGGTCGTGAGCCAGGCGGCGGCGACCAGGGCGCGGCGGCCTGTGGGGGTCGGCGGGGAGACCATGGCCGCGACCCTACCCGAGCCGGACGCGTGCCCGGTTCGTATACGCCGGAGCGGTGTTACAGGCCGCTGACGGTCGCGGGGGCCCGCTCGGACCGGGCCAGGGCCCGCACGAGCGCGGCCTGCCCGTGGCGGTCCGCCGCGAGACGAGCGAGAATGCCGGCGGCGACTGCGAACGAGTCCTGGTCGAACACGGGAGTGTCGACCCCGACGGACACGGCGAGGTCGTCGGCGTGGACGACCAGCTCCATGATGCGGGTGCGCAGGAAGTCGCCGAGCGTCACCGCATACGGCCAGCGCGGGTTGCCGGACACGAGGCCCGGGGAGCGTCCGGGCAGGGCGGCTTCGAGTTCGGTGAGCGCGGCGGCGGCTTCGGCGAGGACGGCGGCGTACCCGGCTGCGGCGGCGCGCTCCCCGCCGGAGCGGATGCCGGTGTTGTAGTCGTTGTCGATGTCGGCCCCGACCCAGGCGGCCCGGGCGTAGTGCTCGTACAGGCCGATCCGTTCCTTGCCGGTGTGGTCGGCGTCGAGGGCGGCGGCGACGGAGGTGACCTGCTGGGCGAGGTGGGCCGCCAGGCCGCCGACGGTGAAGCCCTCGAGGGCGGAGGGCCGGTCCCAGGAGGCGCCGACGGCCTCGTGGGCGAGCAGGTCGAGGCCGGTGCGGGCGGCGGCGATGTAACAGGTGCGGATCACGGTCGGGGGCTCCTAGCGCATGCTCACGTGGACGTGGTTGGTGTGGTCGGAGGCGGGGTCGCCGCCGGCGCCGGAGTAGGACCGCCATCCGCTGGAGGGGGACCAGAACTGGCGGTACCAGATGACGTATTCGACCCCGAGGGTGTCGGCGTGGTTGACGTACCAGGCGGCGAGGCGGTCGCCGTAGGCCTTGTCGTCGCCGGAGGCGTCGCTGTTCTCGAACCCCGAGGAGAAGGCCGCCCAGTCGCAGGCGCGGCCCTTGGGGTGCTCGCCGCCGCCGCCGGAGCGGTAGCAGGACACGTAGCGGTCGAAGCCGGCCTCGATGGTCTCGTTGTACATGTGCAGGGTGCGGGGGGTGAGGCACCCGGAGGTGGTGGGGTCGTCCTCGGTGCAGCCTTCGCCGCCGGCGCTGCCGTAGGACTCCGGGGCGATCGCGCCGCCGTCGGAGCCGGGCCCGGCCGCCACTTCGGCGCGCAGTTCCTCGAGCTGCTCTTCGAGGTCGTCGGCGGCTTCCTCGGCGGCGGCGAGCGCGGTCTCGGCGGCCTCGACTTCGGCGGCGTGGGCGGCGCGCTGCGCTTCGAGCTCTTCGAGGATGACGCCGGCGTCGGCCAGGAGCGCGGCCCGTTCGTTGCCGAGGAACCCGCTGTAGGTCATCGCGTCGATGAGGTCGTCGCCGTTCTCGGAGGAGAGGAGCGCGTTGGTGGTCTGCAGGTCGCCTTCGGTGTGGAGGTAGACCGCGTAGTCGTTGAGGGCGGTCTTGAGCTCGTCGAACCGCGCCTGGGTCTCGGCGATCTCGGTCTCCAGTTCGGCGGCGCGGCCGTTGGCGGCCTCGACCGCCTCTTCGGCGTCGGCGACGGCGTCGATGGCCGCGGCGAGGTCGGCTTCGAGGGTCTCCTCGTCGGGTTCGGCCGCCGCGGGGGCGGGCAGGAACGCGATGAGTGCGATGAGGAGTACGGCGGGGAGGATCTTGGTGCGCACGGGTGGTCGGCCTGGCTTTCCGGGCGGGTTCGGGCGGCCTGAGGGAGGCCGCGGGGTTTACAGGTCGAGGTCGATCACGACGGGGGCGTGGTCGGAGGCGCCTTTGCCTTTGCGTTCGTTGCGGTCGACGAAGGCGTCGGTGACCGCCGCCTGGAAGGCGGGGTTGGCCAGAGCCAGGTCGATGCGCATGCCGCGGTTCTTGGGGAAGTCGAGGTTGCGGTAGTCCCAGAACGTGAACGGCTGGTCGTATTTGAGGGCGCGGGGGTGGACGTCGGCGAGGCCGGCGGCTTTGACCGCGTCGAGGGCGTCGCGTTCGGCCTGGGTGACGTGGGTGGTGCCGGGCCAGGCGTCCGCGTCCCAGACGTCGTCGTCGGTGGGGCAGATGTTGTAGTCGCCCATGGCCGCGAACGGCAGGTCTCCGGCCGCGTCGGCCCGGGCGTCGGCGGCCAGCGCCTTGAGGAACGCCAGCTTGTACGCGAAGTGCGGGTCGTCGACGTCGCGGCCGTTGGGCACGTAGAGGCTCTGGACGCGCAGGGGCCCGCAGGTGGCGGTGATGGCGCGCGGTTCGGTCTCGCCGTTGAACGCGGGCTGGTCGGCGATGCCGCGGCGGACGTCGCTCAGGCCCACGCGGGAGAGGATCGCGACGCCGTTCCAGCGGCCCAGCCCCCAGGAGGCGGTCTCGTAGCCGGCGGCGGCGAGCGCGTCGAGGGGGACGTCGGCGTCGGCGCATTTGAGCTCTTGGAGGCACACCACGTCGGGCTCGTGGCTGGCGAGCCAGGCCAGGAGCCTCTCGAGGCGTGCTTTGAGCGAGTTGATGTTCCACGTGGCCACGCGCATGGGCCTCACGATACCCGCCGCTCTCGGCGGTGTCGCCGGACCGGGGGTGCGCGGGTCAGGTCCGTCCGCTGCCGCCGGCCGCGACCGGTTCGGCCGCCAGGGGCGTCTCGGCCGGCCGGGGCCCGACGGCCACGGCCAGCAGCCCGAAGCCGATGGTGACGGCGAACCCGGGCACGGCGATGCCGGAGTCGTTGACGAGCGCGCCGATGACGGCGACGGCGGTGAGGCCGATGACGGCGGCCTGCACCTCGTTCGAGCGGATCGGGGCGCGCCGGCGCCAGATGTGGACCGCGCCGATGATCGCCGCCAACGCGACCCACGTCAGCGGCCGGCCGATGGTGCCGACGGCGGCGTCGGCCTTGCGCAGCAGGATCCCGGTCGCGGACCCGTCCAGGACCGAGCCGACGAACCGGCCCAGGTGCGTCTGGTCCTCTTGGGGCCGCAGGTAGTCGAGGACCCCGCCGATGGCGAACACGGCGACCGCCGCGCCCCCGGCGAGCGCGAGCGACCCCAGCGAGAGCCGCCGCCCCCACAGTTTCAGGCAGCACAGGATCCCCGCGGCCACGAGCGTGAGCGTCCCGCCCATGTCCCGCCCCAGCGTGGGGGCGCCGACGATGACGACGGCGACCACGCCGATGGCGATGGGCCCCCACACGCGGGCGCGGCCCCGCCACGGTAGGAACGCGACCAGGAGGATCACGGCGGCGGCGAAGACGCTGAAGGCGTAGTTGCCCAGGCCCGTGAAGCGGGCCCCGGCCTGCGCCGTGTACCCCATGGGGGTGTGCAGCGGCCACGTCGCGCCCGAGACCTGGTCGACGGCGATCAGCGCCGCCGCGGCCCCGGCGACGATCAGTGTCGGCCGCACTCCGCGCCGCGTCCACGGCAGCGACGACGCGACGGTCAGGGCCGTCACGCCGGCGGCGATGATCGCCCAGAACACCAGGTCCGGGTGGTCGGATCGCCACCACGGCGGGATGCCGGCCGCGACCCCGGCCACCGGGACCGCCGCCACGGCCACGCACACCGTCCGCGCCGGGCCCCGGAACCGGTCGGGCCCGGTCACCAGCCACACGGCCGCCCCCACCGCGATGATCCCCACACCGGACAGGACCGCGTAGAACCGCCAGCCGATGTCGTCGACCGCGGCCGCCGCGGCGGTCTCGTCGATCCCTTCGGCGACGGCCTCGCCGCTGGTGCGGGCCTCGTCGGGCAGGACCGTGATCGGCGCGCCCCCGACCGCCGCCGGCAGCTCCGCGCCCACGGCGGCGAGCGCGGTCGCGGTGAGGTCGACCAACTGCACGTACCCTTCGCGGCCCGTGCCCGGCGACGTCAGGTCCCCCGGCGCCACCCCGGCGCCCGAGTACAGCACCGGGTGCAGCGACGAGGGCGCGGCGGCATCGCTGATGCCGGCGACGATGAGCCGCCAGTCCTCGGGCAGCGCCGCCGTGACCGTCCCGACCGCGACGTCGACCGCCGCGGCCGCGCGCGCCCGGACCGGGTCGGCCTCGGGCGTGATCTCCCCGACGTCCTCGCTCGCCCCCGCACTGGCCTCGACGTCGATGTCGTCCTGGCCGAGCTGGTCGTAGTCGGTGGCGGTGTCGGGGGCGTTGTCGGCGGTGTCGCCGACGATGATCCCGGGGTCGACGATGACGACGTCGCACGCGGCCATGGCCGCCCCCAGCCCGTCGAGCCCCGGCGCCCAGAACGTGATGCGCCCTTCGGTGTCGGCCGCGGCCAGCGCCCCGCCGTCGCCGATCCCGGCCACGCACGTGCCCGGGTCCGGTTCGACCACCGGGTCGCCGTTCGTCTCGGCCTCCACGGCGGCCTCCTGCTGCGCCGCCGCCGACTCCGCCAGCGCGTCCGCCAGCGACCCGAGGCGGGCGCCGTAGTTGAACGCCGCGTTCGCGTCCACGAGCGCGTCCCACGCCTCGATGCGCCAGCCCCCGTCGTCCTCCACCGGCGCCGGCAGCGCCGACTGCGCCTCGCACTGCGCCTCCCGCGGGGCCGCCCCGCCGGCCCGCTCGCCCGCGCCCAGGCTCACCCAGCCCGCCTCCGGGCACGTCCACGACCCGATGGTGCGCACGCTCATCGCCGCGGTCGCCCCCGACCCGGCCATCGCCCACAGATTCGGCGTCACCGCCGCGTCGATGTCGGTCCACGCCAGCCCCGGCACGCCGACGACGATGATCCCCGCCGCCTCCTCCTCCGCGGCGGCCGCGCCCGCAGGCGGCATCGCCAGCACCGCGCCGACCACCGCCAGCGCCGCAGCGGCCCCCCGACGCCACGAACCGCCCCAGGACCCGCGTCCCCCCGCCACCGATGTCATGCCCGTAGTCTATGGGGTCCCCGCCCCCGGGCCAGGTCCCTCCCGCCGGAGCCGCGCCACACCCCGCCGCGCCGCCCCCGCGGGCGCGCCCGCGGACGCGTTATGGTGAGGCGATGCGCACCATCGCCACCGCCAACGTCAACGGCATCCGGGCCGCCGCCAAAAAGGGCATCATCCCCTGGCTCGAACAGGTCGAAGCGGACGTGGTGCTGCTCCAAGAGGTCCGCGCCGACCGCACCCAGATCCCCGACGAGGTCCTCGCCGCCGGCGGCTGGCACTGGCACCTCGCCCCCTCCCTGACCGCGAAAGGCCGCGCCGGCGTCGCCGTCCTCACCCGCGACGAACCCCAGGACGCCCGCATCGGCTTCGGCGCCGACGAGTTCGACGGCTCCGGCCGCTACGCCGAGACCGACCTCCCCGGCCTCACCGTCGCCAGCCTCTACCTGCCCTCCGGCGAGACCGACACCCCCCGGCAGGCCGAGAAGGAACGGTTCATGGCCGCCTTCGCCGACTACCTGACCGCCGCGGCCGCCAAAGCCGCCGCCGACGGCCGCGAACTCCTCGTCTGCGGCGACTGGAACATCGCCCACGCCGAAGCCGACCTCAAGAACTGGAAATCCAACAAGAAGACCGCCGGATTCCTCCCCGCCGAACGCGCATGGCTCACCCGCCTCTACAGCACCGGCACCTTCGTCGACGTCGTCCGCGCCCTCCATCCCGACACCGAAGGCCCCTACTCGTGGTGGTCCTACCGCGGCCGCGCCTTCGACAACGACGCCGGCTGGCGCATCGACCTCCACGTCGCCACCGCCGGCCTCGCCGCCAAGGCCACCAAAGCCTGGGTCGACCGCGCCCCCGCCCACGACCAGCGCTGGTCCGACCACGCCCCCGTCCTGGTGACCTACGACGCCTGACCGGTCCAACGACACCACCCCCCGGCTGGCCGACCGGCCACCGCAGCGGGCACCATTGAACCCCGTGAGCCTCATCGACTACCTGCCCGCCTCGAACGCGCCCGAACCCGACGACGTCTACACGGCCTTCGCCCAGTGGGCCGAGGACACCGGGATCGTCCTCTACGAGCACCAGGAAGAGGCCCTCCTCGCGATCTGCACCGGCCAGAACACCGTCATCGCCACCCCCACCGGCTCCGGGAAGTCGCTGATCGCCGCCGCCGCGCACTTCAACGCCCTCGCCAACCAGCGCACCTCCTTCTACACCGCCCCCATCAAAGCCCTCGTGTCCGAGAAGTTCTTCGAACTGTGCGCACAGTTCGGCCACGACAACGTCGGCATGCTCACCGGCGACGCCGCCGTCAACCCCGACGCGCCCCTCATCTGCTGCACCGCCGAAATCCTCGCCAACCTCGCCCTCCGCGAAGGCGCCGCCCTCGACTGCGACTCCGTCGTCGCCGACGAATTCCACTTCTACGCCGAACCCGACCGCGGCTGGGCCTGGCAGGTGCCCCTCCTCGAACTGCGCCGCGCCCAGTTCACCCTCATGTCCGCCACCCTCGGCGACACCGAGTTCTTCGAACAGGACCTCACCCGCCGCACCGGCCGCGAAACCGCCCTCATCGCCTCCGCCACCCGCCCCGTCCCCCTCCACTACGAATACCGCAAAACCCCCCTCCACGAGACCGTCGAGAACCTCGTCGACCAGCACCGCGCCCCCGCCTACATCGTCCACTTCACCCAGGCCGCCGCCCTCGACACCGCCCAAGCGCTCTCCAGCCTCAACCTCGTCGACAAGAACGCCAAGACCGCCATCGCCGCCGCCCTCGGCGGCTTCCGCTTCACCACCAAGTTCGGCCAGACCCTCGCCCGCCTCGTCCGCGCCGGCATCGGCGTCCACCACGCCGGCATGCTCCCCAAATACCGCCGCCTCGTCGAACGCCTCGCCCAACAAGGCCTCCTCAAGATCATCTGCGGCACCGACACCCTCGGCGTCGGCATCAACGTCCCCATCCGCACCGTCGTCTTCACCGGCCTCGCCAAATACGACGGCCGCCGCACCCGCCGCCTCCGCGCCCGCGAATTCCACCAGATCGCCGGCCGCGCCGGCCGCGCCGGATTCGACACCGAAGGCTTCGTCGTCTGCCAAGCCCCCGACCACGTCATCGAAAACGAGAAGGCCCAGCAGAAATTCGGCCTCGACCCCAAAAAACGCAAGAAGATGGCCAAGAAGAAAGCCCCCGAAGGCTTCGTCGGCTGGTCCGAGGAGACCTTCACCGGCCTCGCCGACGCCCCGCCCGAACCCCTGCAGTCGCGCATGCGCATGACCCACGCCATGCTCATCAACCTCCTCGCCAGGCCCGGCAACACCTTCGACCACGTCCGCACCCTCATCGAGGACTCCCACGCCGACCGCCCCACCCAACTCAAGATGGCCCGCACCGCCCTCACCATCGCCCGCACCCTCCGCGACGCCGGCATCATCCTCATCGACGGCGGCAACGTCAAACTCACCGTCGACATGCCCGACCACTTCGCCCTCAACCAGCCCCTCGCCCCCTTCGCGCTGGCGGCCCTGGAGCTGCTGGACCCGGAGTCGGACGAGTACGCCATGGACGTCGTCTCCATCGTCGAGGCGACCCTCGAAGGCCCCGGCCAGATCCTGGCCGCGCAGCGCAACAAGGCCAAAGGCGCCGCGATCGAGGCCATGAAAGCCGACGGCCTCGACTACTACGACCGCATGAACCAGCTCGAAGACACCGAAGTGGACTACCCCAAGCCCCTCGCGGACCTCCTCGAAGAGGCCTTCAGCGCCTACCGCACCAGCCATCCGTGGGCCGCCGACTACCGCCTCGAACCCAAGTCGATCCTCCGCGAGATCTGGGAGGGCCGCATGACCTTCGGCGAGTACATCGGCCTCTACGGCATCCAACGCGGCGAAGGACTCCTGCTGCGCTACCTCTCCAGCGCCTACAAGGCCCTCGTCCAGACCCTCCCCGAGGACACCGGCGGCCCCGAACTCGACGACCTCACCGCCTGGCTCGGCGAGACCATCCGCCAGACCGACTCCTCGCTCATCAACGAATGGGAACAGCTCACCAACCCCGCCGAAGACGACGACGACATCGACACCGGCCGCCCCGCCCGCGCCTTCACCGACAACGAACGCGCCTTCACCATCGCCGTCCGCAACGCCGCCTTCCGCCACGTCGAATTCGCCGCCGCCGACCGCCCCGAAGCCCTCGCCGCCCTCGAAACCGGCTGGCCCGCCGCCAAATGGGACGCCGCCCTGGAGCGGTACTTCGCCGCCCACGACGACATCGGCACCACCGGCGCCGCCCGCGGCGGCGAACTCCTCCACATCGAGAAGACCGGCCGCACCTGGACCGTCCGCCAGACCATCGACGACCCCGCCGGCGACTGCGACTGGGCCATCACCTTCACCGTCGACCTCGACGCCTCCGACGAAGCCGGCGCCGTCGTCATCACCGTCGACGACTTCACCGACTAACGCACCACCCCCCACCGGACCCGAGGATCGATAGCATCACCGCATGCCCCGACTCCTCCCCGCCGACGCCCTCCACGGACCGCCGACACGGGCCCGCTGGACCGCCGTCCTCGCCGCGGCGCTGGCCCTGACGGCCTGGAACACCGACTGGACCGCGCTCGGAGACACCGCCCGGGGTCTCCTCCCGGGCACGAGCGAGCAGTACGACTGGGACACGGCCGAACTGGAGGCCGCCCCGGACGTGGACAACGCCGCCACCGCGGCCGAAGGCCTGCACGACATCACCGACATCGAGTCGGCGATGCTCGCAGTCGACGACATGATCCTGCTCCTGGTCTGGGACGCATCGGTGTCGATCCCCCACGTGCGCGTCGAGGCCTATACCGACGCCTACGGCAGCGGGCTCCGCCTCGGCATCGCCACCGATACGACCACCGCACCAGGCACCGGATGTGTCAGCGCAGTCCTCACGACCCCGGAGCACCACCCCAGCACCAGTCTCCAGACCTGCACCAGAACCGACCAGCACCGCGCCCCCGACCACAGCGCCGTCGCCGAAGACGCATGGAGACCCGACCACCTGTTCCTCACCCAGACCGCCAACGTCGATCCGCCCGACCGCGCCCGACCCACCCTCATCGACTACTACGGTCTGGGCCACGACACCGGCAACGCCTACGAGTCGGCCCTCTGGGGACCCAACATCACCGAGCCCTACCTGGGCGCCACCGAACCCGGCTGCGACAACGCCGCCGTCAACCTCATGCTCGACGACTCCCATCTCGACACCGGCTACCCTGCAGTCGGCCTGACCAGGGAAGTCCCCGAACCCGTCGCCTCACCCGCCTGGGCCGAACCCACCCCCGGCCGACTGCGGACCCTCGCCTGTACGCCGATCAGCCAACACCGCCACGGCAACGGACACCTGATCACCGCCGAACCGTTCGAACAGCACGCACCGGCCGCCCTCACCGGCTGGGCCCAGTACAACGCCGCCACCCGCGACCCGCAACCGATCCGCACCGCCGTCGCCGTCGACCTCCGCTCCTGCGACACCGACCTCGATCACTGCACCACCGACACCCACACGGACCCGCACTACCTGAAGAACAACGGCACCGCCGGCGAATGGATGAGCGAACTCCTCGACCCCGACCGGTGAAGGCCGCCCCGCCGAGACCCGGATGGCAGAATCAGGCGGATGCTCCCCGACCTCTACCACTCCCCCATCGGCACCCCGATCCACACCGCCACGGTCCTCCAGCACAACACCGGCAACCAGGCCACCGGCGGCATCTGGCGGGTCACCGGACCCGGCGGCGACGCGATCCTCAAGCACCTCACCCCCGGCAGCGGCGGCCACGCCCACTGGGCCGCCTCCGACGACCCCCGGCACTGGAACCACTGGCGCCGCGAACACCACGCCTACACCACCGGCTTCGCCCACGCCTACGGCCGCGACACCGGCATCGGCGCCCCAGCGCTGCTCGCCCACGGCGAACGCCCCGACGGCAGCCTCGAACTCTGGCTCGAAGCCGTCGACGGCACCCACGGCCGCCACTGGACCCTGCCGATGCTCGCCGACTTCGCCCACCGCCTCGGCACCACCCAAGCCCGACACGCCGCAACCCCCGACCAGCCCTGGCATTCCCGACAGTTCCTACGCCAATACGCCGGCCGCCTCGACTACACCCCCATCCCCTGGGACCACCCGATCGCCGCCGCCCACTGGCCCGACCCGATCCGCCAAGGCCTGCGCCTGATCTGGGAACGCCGCACCGACCTGTTCGACCTCGCCGAAGCCCTGCCCCACACCACCGGCCACCTCGACGTCTGGCCCATGAACCTCATCCGACGCGGCGACGAACCCGTCCTCCTCGACTGGGCTTTCACCGGCCGCGCCGCCATCGGCGAAGACCTCGCCAACCTCATCGCCGACACCTTCTTCGACGGCCTCCAACCCGTCCACCGCCTCGCCGAGACCGAAACCCTCCTCACCGACGCCTACCTCACCGGACTCCGCGAAGCCGGATACGCCGACGAGGCCGCCACCCGAACGGCCATCGCCGCCACCGGCGCCGCCAAGTACTGTTGGCTCGCCCCTGCGATGCTCACCCGCCTCGCCGCCGGGCACTCCACCGCCAGCGCCGACTACGACACCGAAACCGACGACGCCCGCATCCTCGAACGCCGCCGCCCGATCCTCGCGATGCTCGTCCGCTGGGCCCGCACCGCACTCCAGACCTGAAAGCACACCATGCCCGTCCCGATCACCGACCAGTACGCCGTCCCCGACAGCGAGATCCGCTGGCGCTTCTCCCGCTCCTCCGGGCCCGGCGGCCAAGGCGTCAATACCACCGACTCCCGCGTCGAACTGGTCTTCGACCTCGCCCGCACCAAAGCCCTCCCGCCCGCGCTCGTCGAACGCGCGCTCGCCCGCCTGGGCGACCGGGTGGTGGAGGGGACGGTGGTGGTCGCGGCCTCGGAGTTCCGCTCCCAGCTGCGCAACCGCGAAGCCGCCGCCGAGCGCCTCGGCGAGCTGCTGCGACGCGCGATCGCCGCGCCGCCGCCCCCGCGCAAAGCCCGCAAGCCCTCCAAGGGCGCGAAACGGCGGCGCCTGGAGGACAAGCGCCGCCGATCGAGCGTCAAGAAACTGCGCCGCAGCACCGACGACTAACGCTCCGGCAAGGGCTCCCCGAAGTCGGGGGTGCCGTCCGCGTTCCAGCCGAAGTACTGGAGACGGCAGTGCCGGTCGGGGTTGTCCAGCGGGTCGCCGACGATCTCCGCGTACGAGCGGGCATGGAAGACCAGCACGTCCCGGCCCTCCTCGTCGACGGTGAAGGCGTTGTGCCCCGGCCCGTAGATCCCGTTGGCCTCACTGGTGGTGAACACCGGCTTCGGGCTCTTGGACCAGGACGCCGGGTCGAGCAGGTCCGCGTCCGCGTCGGCGCTCAGGAGGCCGACGCAGTACTCGGCCCCGGTCCCGGCCGCCGAGTAGGTGATGAAGACCTTCCCGTTGCGCACCAGCGCGTACGGGCCCTCGTTGACGGCGAAGCGGACCGTCTCCCAGTCCAGCTCCGGCCGGCTGAGCTCCACCGGCTCCCCCGCGATGGTCCACGGGTTCGCGAGCTCGGCCAGGTACAGGCTCGTGTTCGTGCCCGGCAGGGCCGGGTTGTGCTGCGCCCAGCACAGGAAGCGCCGGCCGCCGTGGGCGAACGTGGTCGCGTCGAGGGAGAACGAGTCGATCGGGGTCTGGATCTGGCCCCGCTCGGTCCACGTGCCTTCGAGGGGGTTCGGGCTCCGGTTCTCCAGGACGTACATGCGGATGCGCCACACGTCGGCGGTCGCCGAGTCCGCCTCCCCGGCGGCGAAGTACACGTACCAGGCGCCGTCGACCCAGTGCAGTTCCGGCGCCCAGATGTGCGAGCCCATCGGGCCCTCGGGGTGCCGGACCCAGATCGTGGTCTCCTCGGCGTCGCGCAGCCCCGCGAGGGCGTCGGCCCCGCGCAGCACGATCCGGTCGTACGCCGGGACCGTCGCCGTGAAGTACCAGCGGCCGTCGGTGTGGCGCACGATCTGCGGATCGGCGCGTTCGAGAATGAACGGATTCGGGAAGTTATCGGTAACAATCGGTCGGGTCATCGCACTGCCTTTCATTGATCCCAGAGAAACCCTACAACTCCACCCGCAGCGACCCCGCCGGCTCGACCTCCGCCGCCCCCGCCGTCTGCGACGCCAACCAGCCCACCAGCAACTCCGCATCCGCACACGCCAGATCGAACACCACCGCCGGACCGAACGCCACCTCCACCAGCCGCACATCCTCACGCAACCGCAGCAGCCCCTCGATGCTCCCCGCCAGACCGTACGCCACCCGCACCGACAACCGCGGCCACACCGCCACCACCACCGTCCCGGCCGCCTCCACCGCCGCCGACACCGCCGACCCGTACGCGCGCACCAGACCGCCCGCCCCGAGCTTCACCCCGCCGAAATACCGCGTCACCACCGCCAGCACCTCCGTGAGATCCCGCCCGCGCAGCACCTCCAACATCGGCGCACCCGCCGTCCCGGCAGGCTCCCCGTCGTCATTGGACCGAGCGATCCGACCCTCATCGAGCACATACGCCGTGCAGTGGTGACTCGCCCCCCAATACGCCCGGCGATGCGCACCGATCCGCTCCCGCGCCTCCGCATCGGACCCCACCCGATACAGCGTGCACACGAACCGAGACCGTTCCACCACGATCTCATGCGACGACTCGGCGACAGCGACGGTATGCACGACCGGTCAGCCCACCACCCCGTGCTCCCACGCCCACGCCGCGATCCCCACCCGATTGCGGACCCCGAGCTTCGCCCGCACCGCCTCCAGATGCGTCTTCACCGTCGACACCGACACGAACAACGCCTCGGCGATCTCCGCGTTCGTCTTCCCGCGCGCCGCCAACTCCACCACGTCCAACTCGCGCTCGGTCAACACCTCGACCGCCTTCGGCCCCGACGCCACCGGCTCGGTCAACCGCTCCAACAACCGCACCGTCACCGACGGCGAGATCAACGACTCCCCGCTCGCCGCCGCACGAACCGCCTCCACCAGCAGCGTCGGACCCGAATCCTTCAACAAGAACCCCGTCGCACCCGACCGCAACGCCCCGTACACGTACTCATCGGTGTCGAACGTGGTCACCACCACGATCCGCGGACCCGTCCCGTTCGCCCCCGCCAACAGCGTCCGCGTCGCCTCCAACCCGTCCAGACGCGGCATCCGGATGTCGAACAAACACACGTCCGGCTTCAACCGACGCGCCTCCGCGACCGCCACCACCCCATCAGGAGCATCCGCCACCACCTCCATATCGGGCTGGGCGTCGACGATGGCCCGGAACCCAGCCCGGACCATCTCCTGGTCGTCTGCGATCAGCACTCGAATAGCCACGCCCCGAGCCTAACCGCCCGCCGACACTACGCCGCCGCGCCCGCCAGTTCACGCTCCCGCGCCACCACCGGCTCCGCCGGCGCCGGCGCCACATCCGACTCCGCCGCAGGCTCGACACGCACCCGCTCCACCGCCGACAGCAGCGCCTCGCGCTCCAGCACCGCCTTGCGCGCCGCAGCGCGCCGGCGGATCACGATCGTGGTCGACACCAGGACCAGCCAGGTGCCTTCCAGGAGGATGAGCCCGTAGTCGTGGCCGATGACGGCCGCGCTCAGCAGGATCGCGCACGCCGAGACCACCAGGCCCAGCGAGGCCGGCTTCGTCGCCTGGATCCGGTGGGTCTGCACGAGCAGGTAGTTGGTGATGTACAGGAAGGCCCCGCAGAGCTGGAGCATGATACGCAGGTCGAAGTCGTGCACGACAGATCCTCAATGGTCACGATGGCAGGCAGGAAGAAGCCCGCGCCCGATGGGCGCGGAGAAAAAAGAAGCAATGAAAACCGGGTGGGTTTACGCGGTAGTGGCCGGATGGCCGGCCGGTCTGCTCCGCGCGCAGACCTCGAACGCCGCCCCGCGCCGCACGCGCGTCTGCAACGAGCCGCAGATGCAGCGCGTCCAGACCGTCACGCCCGACGGACTGCGATGCCGCGAGACGGTCGTCACCGGATCGTCGTCGGGCCAACCGCAAAACGGGCAGCACTGCATGACCGCGTCCTCCTAACAAAGGCATCGGGAATCTCAGGGACGAGCACGAGCCGATGTCGCTCCGGGCGAACACCGCGCACTGTTCCGCGCTCACTATCGAGGTTAAGGTCCCATTCGCACGGGCTACAAGACCCCGGCCGCCCGAGTTTGCGAAACTCATCGTGAAGCGAACGCTTAAGGGATGGAGACCACACGTGATCGACCTCAGACGACTGCACGTGCTGCGGGCGATCGCCCACCACGGCACCGTCTCCGGCGCGGCGAAAGCCCTGCACATGTCCACCTCCGCCGCCTCGCAGCAGATCCGGCTCCTCACCAAGGACCTCGGCGTCCCGCTCCTCGAACCCGTCGGCCGCGGCGTCCGCCTGTCGTCGGCGGCACACGTCCTCATCGCCCACATCGACGCCATCGAGGCCATGTGGCGCCTCGCCGAGGCCGAACTCCAGGCGACCGAGGGCGAACCCTCGGGGCTGCTGCGCCTCTGCGGCTTTCCCACCGCCATCGCGACGCTCCTAGCGCCGCTGGTCGAGACCGCCCGCACCCGCCACCCCGCGCTGGAACTGCGGCTGCGCGAGGCCGAGGCCTCCGAGAGCTTCGACCTGCTCTTCGCCGGCGAGGCCGACCTCGCCCTCGTGGAGGCCACCCCCGACAACCCGCCCCCCGAGGACATCCGCTTCGACGCCCAGACCGTCTTCAACGACCCGTTCGACCTCGTCGTCCCCGGCGGCCACTGGTGCGGCAAGGCCGAGAAGGCCGACCTGCGCGACCTCGAACGCGAACCGTGGATCCTCGGCGTCCCCGGCTCCATGCACCGCCGCCACGTCCTCACCGCGTGCTCCAACGCCGGGTTCCGGCCGACCGTCACCGGCGAGGCCCGCGAATGGAACGTCATCGCCGTCATGGTCGCCCACGGCATGGGCGTCGCCCTCATCCCGCGCCTGGTCGACCTGCCCCACCACCTCGACCTCGTGCGCGTGCCCGTCTCCGGGCCCTTCACGCCGTTCCGCCACTTCCGGGCCGTGACGCTGCGCGGCGGCGCCCGCCGCCCGGCCGTCGCGGCCGTCATGGAACTCCTCCAGGAACTCATCCGCGCCGCCGAGGGCATCGGCCCCCTCCCTGAACCTGAAACGGATTCGTAAGCCGTCACCGGTACTGACCTGCGCCGACCGGTGCGCGCGATCGCCCTCACTGGACACTGAACTCCGTTACGCTGTCCGCATGTCCGACCACGCCAGCCACAGCGACACCGCCTCACCCGCGCCCCGCCACCTCCGCATCCACGGCGGCACCGAACTGGCCGGATCCATCGACGTCAAGACCTCCAAGAACGCCGGCGTCGCCCTGCTGTGCGCCAGCCTGCTCAACCGCGGCCCCACCGTCCTGCGCCGCATCGCGCGCATCGAGGAGATCAACCGCATCCTCCGCGTCCTGGAGAGCATCGGCGTCCACCACCAGTGGCGCGGCCAAGACCTGGAGATCCACCCGCCCGAACGCCTCGACCTCACCAGCATCGACGCCGACGCCGCCCGCCGCACCCGAACGATCATCATGTTCCTCGGCCCGCTCCTGCACGACCACCCCGAATTCGAGCTGCCCTTCGCCGGCGGCTGCCAACTCGGCGACCGCACCGTCGAACCCCACCTCACCGCCCTGCGCCGCTTCGGCCTCTCCGTCGAACGCTCCCACGGCTGCTACCGCGCCTCCGTCAAAGAACACGTCGAACCGCCCGGCACCATCGTCCTGACCGAACGCGGCGACACCGTCACCGCCAACGCCCTCACCGCCGCCGCCCGCTTCCCCGACGTCACCGTCATCCGCAACGCCTCCAGCAACTACCAGGTCCAAGACCTGTGCTGGTACCTCGAACGACTCGGCGTCCGCATCGACGGCATCGGCACCACCACCCTCACCGTCCACGGCCGCGAGATCCTCGACACCCCCGTCGACTACGCCCCCTCCGAGGACCCCATCGAAGCCTGGAGCCTCGTCACCGCCGCCATCGCCACCGAATCCGAGATCACCGTCCGCCGCACCCCCATCGAATTCGTCGAGATCGAACTCGCCCTCGCCGAAGAGATGGGCCTGGCCTACTCCAAGAGCCCCGAATACCTCGCCGCCAACGGCCGCACCCGACTCGTCGACCTCACCGTCCACCCCTCACCGCTGCACGCCGCCGCCGACAAGATCCACCCCATGCCCTTCCCCGGACTCAACATCGACAACCTGCCCTTCTTCGCCCTCATCGGCTCCTGCGCCAAGGGCTCCACCATGATCCACGACTGGGTGTACGAGAACCGCGCGATCTACCTCACCGAACTCAACCGCCTCGGCGCCAAAGTACGACTGCTCGACCCCCACCGCCTCCACGTCGAAGGACCGGTGCAGTGGTCCGGCGCCGAAGTCCTCTGCCCACCCGCACTGCGCCCCGCCGCAGTGCTCCTCCTGGCGATGCTCCGCGCCCAGGGCACCTCGGAACTGCGCCACGTCGACGTCATCCACCGCGGCTACGAACAGCTCGCCGAACGCCTCCAGCACCTCGGCGCCCGCATCGAACCCTTCTGACACACCGGACGCGGGCGGAGCCGCCGCTCGTATGTGACACTTCCACTCATGAACACGCCCTCCGACGTGCCGCCGCAGACGTACGCGCTCATCAGCCTCGTCCAGGCCCACCTCAAACACCTCGACAAGGTCGAGGGCGAGGTCCTCGCCAGCCCGCAGTGGGAGGCCGCGGTCGAGTCCACCCGGACGGTGGCGGCCGTGAAGGCCCCCGGGACGGCGATCACCGCGGCGGACATCCCGATGATCGTCGGCACCGGCTCCCCCGACCGGCAGCGCCGCCTCTACGCCACCATGCCCGTGAGCGCCGAGATCGCGGCCCTCGCCGACGAGTCCGAAGTGGCCCTGTTCGCCTACAACCGGCGCGGCCGCCTCCAGCCCGCCAACCGCACCGCCGGCCGAGCCCAGTCGCGCGCCTGGTATCCGCCCGCGAAGGCCATCGCACCCATGCGCATCATCGACGACGCCGTGTGGGCCGAGGTCCTCGCCGGCGGCGGCGACCCCGGCCGCCCGAGCGTCTTCGAAGCCGCCGCCGGCTGGCTCGTGCTCCTCATCGCCACAGCCCTCCTGGCCACCGCGGCCTACCTGATCCTCGAGTACTTCCACCTCGTCTGATCCCCCTCGACGAGGTTCTCTCCGAGCCTCCGGGTCCCGCTTGCCGAGCACCGGTACCCGAAGGCTGTTGTTCTCGATGAGCGCACGGGCGAAGCCCGTGCTCGTGTTCTGCGTTGCGATTTCGCGTGACTGATGACGAGGTTTTTTACCTCGGAGTCGATATATCTTGTAATTACTGTCATAATGGACGCATGTTGAAGATGGCCATACTCGGATTCCTGCGTGACTTCCCGCTGCACGGCTACGACCTGAAGAACCGGGTCGCCAGCCTCGCGGGCCACGTCCGGCCCATCGCGGACGGGACCCTCTACCCCACCATCAAGAAGCTCGAAGACGCCCAGTGCCTCACGCGGCGCACCGCCCCCGGGTCGGTCGCCGCCCCCCGCCACATGCTGGAGATCACCCAGACCGGCACCGACCAGCTCCGCCGATGGCTGCGCGATCCTGAACCGGGGTTCATCACCGACGACAACAAGTGGTACGTGCTCCTCGCGTTCCTGCACCACCTGGAGAACCCGCGCGAGCAGGCGCTCGTCCTCACCCGGCGGCGCGAATTCCTCGACCGGCCCGCGCAGCTGTTCTTCGACGAGCAGGGCGCGCCCATCCCGCCCGAACGGCTCGAATCCCCCTTCCGCAAGGGCCTCATGCAGATCCACCGGTCCACCAACCTGACCGAGATCGACTGGCTCGATCGCCAGATCGGCGAGCTCAACGCCCGCGCCGGATTCACCGCCGCACGGTGAGATCAGCGCGGTGAGGCCGACGCCCGGTGAGCGCGGCCGCCCCGCGGTGGGATCATCGCGTTCGGCACCTCCCGCCGTTCGCAGAAAGACACCGGTCATGGAAGCACTCGAACTGCAGTACAGGTACAACGGTCTCACCACGCCGCACGTCGCCGACGCGCTCCTCCGGCTGGGCGTCCCGGTGCGGTCGGCGCCGGCCGACGTCCGGCCGCTCTGGCACGGCACGCGCCTGATCGGCCCCGCCCGGCCCGCGCGCCACTACGGCTCCGTCGACGTCTTCCTCGAAGCCTTCGAACGGGCCCGGCCCGGCGACGTGCTCGTGGTCGACAACGCCGGCCGCGACGACGAGGCCTGCGTCGGGGACCTCGCCGCCTTGGAAGCGCGCCAAGCCGGCCTCGCGGGCATCGTGATCTGGGGCCTGCACCGCGACACCCGCGACCTCCACGCCATCCGGCTGCCGGTCTTCAGCCAGGGGGCCGTGCCCGCGGGACCGCAGCGGCTCGACCCGCAGGAACCCGAGGCGCTGACCGCCGCCCGGTTCGGACCGCACCTCGTCACCGAAGCGGACTTCGTACTCGGCGACGACGACGGCGTCCTGTTCCTGCCGCTCGACCGCGCGGCCGACATCGCCGAGGCGGCGGCATCGATCCGGGACGTCGAACACCGCCAGGCCACTCTCATGGGCCTCGGCACCAGCCTGCGCGAGCAGGTCAGGTTCGCCGAGTACCTCGCGTCGCGCGAGCGGGACGGCACGACGTTCCGCGGGCATCTGCGCGCGATCGGCGGCGCGATCGAAGAGTGAGTCCGGCGGGCGCACCGGCTCGAACGGCCGCGGCCGTTCGAGCCGCGCCGTTCTGGGCACTCAGCGCGGGAACGCGTTCATCGACGACCGGAACGGGACACCGACATGAGCTCACTTCCCCACACGACCGTTCGCCGGCGCACCTTCCTCACCGGTGTGGCCCTCACCGCCGCCGCGGGCTGCGGCGAGGAGGCCCCGGAGGAGGATCCGTCCCCGAGCGAGACCGCGTCGGCGACGCCGACCGAAGCGCCCGCCGCACCCGACTTCAGCGCCGCGGAGACCGTGGCCACCGGCCTCGCAGTGCCCTGGGGCCTCGTCTTCCCGCCCGATGAGGACGCCTTGGTCGGCGAGCGCGACTCCGGTCGGGTCCTGCGCGTGCCGCTCGGCGGCGGCGAGCCCGAGGAGGTCTACCGGATCGAGGACATCGACCCGGACGGCGAGGGCGGTCTGCTCGGGCTGGCGGTCTCGCCGTCCTATGCCGAGGACGGGTACGTCTACGCCTACTTCACGGCCGGCGACGGGAACCGGGTCGTGCGGTTCCGGCTGGACGGCGAGATCGAACCGGTCTTCGACGGCATCGCCGCCGCCGACCACCACGACGGCGGCCGGATCGCGTTCGGCCCGGACGGTCTGCTGTACGCGGCCACCGGCGACGCCGGAGAGCCCGACCGCGCGCAGGACCCCGAGAGCCCGAACGGCAAGATCCTGCGGCTCACGCCCGAGGGCGATCCGACTCCGGACAATCCGACGCCCGACTCGCCCGTCTACAGCCTGGGGCACCGCAATGTGGAGGGGTTCGCCTGGGACGGCGAGGGGCGCCTGTTCGCCTCCGAGTTCGGGTCCGATCAGGCCGACGAGGTCAACCGCATCGAGCCGGGCGGCAATTACGGGTGGCCGGAGGTGGAGGGCGAAGGCGACATCGGCGGCGGCGAGTACACCAACCCCTTGGTCACCTGGTCGCCGAGCGAGGCGTCGCCGGCGGGCGTCGCGGTCGCCGGCGACACGCTCTATGTCGCCGCGCTGCGCGGCGAGCGGCTGTGGGCGGTGCCTTTGACCGGGGACGGCGGGCTCGGTGAGCCGGAAGCGCTGCTGGAGGGCGAATACGGCAGGCTGCGGACGGTGGCGACCGCGCCGGACGGGTCGTTGTGGCTCACCACCTCCAATGAGGACGGCTACGGGGATCCGCGCGAGGGCGGCGACCGCATCATTCGGTTCCCGGCCGGATGAGGCGCAGGGACGTCGACCGGGGTCGCTGTGCGGCCGTAGTGCCGGGCGGCGGGTCCGCTGGGAACGGCGCGGCGCCGGTCAGCCCGCGGCCGCCCGGTAGCGGTCGGCGAGGCGGCGCAGGTGGTCGCGCAGCGCTTGCGGGGCTTCGACGGTGAACGGGACGTCGAGGGCGCTGATGTAGGCGGCGAGGTCGTTGAGGGAGTCGCTGCCGGTGCGCCACAGGCTCTCGCCTTCGCCCGCGGGTTCGAGCAGGCCGCTGCCGGGCGGGAGCGCTTCGGCGAGCGAGGAGGCCGGGGCGTGCAGGCGGACGACCGCCTGATGGCGCCAGGCGGTCTGGCCGAGGCCGCGGAGCACGTGCGCGGCGGCCGCCTCCGGCGGTTCCCTCGGGGTGAAGCGGGGTCCGTTGGGGGTGCGCGGCCGGATGCGGTCGGCGCGGTAGGTGCGCCAGTCGCGGCGGTCGACGTCCCATGCGAGGAGGTACCAGCGCCGTTCGGTGTAGACGAGCCGGTGCGGTTCGGCCCGGCGGCGCGTCTCCTCCCCCGTCCGGTTCCGGTAGTCGAAGCGCAGCTGCTCGTGCCGGTAGGCGGCCTCGGCGACCGCGGTCAGCACCTCGGCGTCGACGGTGGGCCCGGAGCGCGCGGCCGAGACGGTGGCCGACCGCAGCATGTCGATGCGGCGGCGCAGCCGCGAGGGCATGGTCTGCTCGAGCTTGGCGAGGGCGCGCAGCGAGGTCTCCTCGATCCCGGCCACGGACCCCGACGCGGCCGCGCGCAGGCCCACGGCGACCGCCACGGCCTCGTCGTCGTCCAGCAGCAGGGGCGGCACCGCGTTCCCCGCTTCCAGGCGGTAACCCCCGGCGCTGCCGGTCGTGGACCTGACGCGGTAGCCGAGCCGCCGCAGCCGGTCGATGTCGCTGCGCACGGTCCTGGTCGAGACGTCCAGGCGCTCGGCGAGCGCCGCGCCGGTCCAATCGGGCCGGCCCTGCAGCAGCGCGAGGACGCGCAGCAGGCGCGCGGAGGTCTCCAGCATTCGCCGATTCTCCCACCCATTGCGGAAGCAGATCTTCCGCAATGGCCCATAGCGTGGGTGCCAACGACCACGAAGGAGACCGGACATGCTGCGAGGATTCACCACCATCACCTATTTCGCCGAGGACCTCGAGGCCGCGAAGGCCTGGTACACCGAGCTGCTGGGCGTCGAACCGTACTTCGAGGTGCCCGGCGGCTACGCCGAGTTCCGCGTGGGCGACTACCTGCACGAGCTCGGCATCGTCCAGGGCGGCTGGGCGCCGCACGACATGAGCGCCGCCCCCGGCGGCGCGGTCATGTACTGGCACGTCGACGACCTCGACGCGTCGGTCGAACGGCTGCGGGCCCTGGGGGCCGAGGAGTACGAGCCGAAGACGCAGCGCGGGGAGGGCTACGTGACGGCGTCCTTCGTCGACCCGTTCGGGAACGTCCTCGGCGTCATGGAGAACCGGCACTACCGCGACGTGCTCGCCTCGGTCGGGAAGGGGGCGTGAGCGTGGAGGTGCTCGAGTTCCGCGACCGCGCGGCGTGGGAGGCGTGGCTGGCGGCATGCCGGGGCGAACGGGAGGCGTGGCTGCGGATCGGCCAGGAGTCGTCCCCGCATGGACGGCTCCGCATCGGCCCGGCCCTGGAGGCGGCGCTGTGCTTCGGGTGGATCGACGGGCACCGCAGGGGACTGGACGAGGCGTCGTTCCTGCAGCGGTACTCCCCGCGTCGCGCCCGCAGCCCCTGGTCGGCGCGCAACCGGGCCTCGGCCGAGGACCTGATCGCGTCGGGTCGGATGCGGCCGGCGGGCCTGGCCGCGATCGAGGCGGCCCGCGCCGACGGGCGCTGGGACCGGGCGGCGGTCTCCCGAGTGCGATGATGACCGGGTCCATCGAGGAGGCGGCATGAACGGACCCGGCCGGACGCGGCCCCAGACGACGATCTTCACCCGCATGTCCGCGCTCGCGCAGCGCCACGGCGCGGTGAACCTCGGCCAGGGCTTCCCCGACGAATCCGGGCCCGCGCACGTGGTCGAGGCCGCCGCGGCCGCGATGCGCGAGGGCCGCAACCAGTACCCGCCCCTGGCGGGGATTCCCGAGCTGCGGCAGGCGATCGCCGAGCACCAGCGGCACTGGTACGGTCTCGCCCCCGATCCCGACGAGGGCGTCACGGTCACCGCCGGAGCCTCCGAGGCCATCGCGGCCGCGATGCTCGCCCTGGTCGGCCCGGGCGACGAGGTGGTCGCCCTCGAACCGTTCTACGACTCGTATCAGGCGTGCGTGAGGATGGCCGGCGGCGTTCTGGTGCCGGTGCGGCTGGAGGCGCCCGGGTTCCGGCTCGACCCGGCCCGGCTCGCGGCCGCGGTCACCGACCGGACCCGGGTGCTGCTGGTCAACTCGCCGCACAACCCCACGGGCACGGTGCTCGGCCGCGCCGAACTGGAGGCGATCGCCGCGGTGGCGATCGAGCGGGACCTGCTCGTGGTCACCGACGAGGTGTACGAGCACCTCGTGTTCGACGGTCGCGAGCATGTGCCGCTCGCCTCGCTGCCGGGCATGTGGGAGCGGACCGTGAGCATCGGCTCGGCCGGGAAGACGTTCTCGCTCACCGGCTGGAAGATCGGCTGGGCGACCGGCCCGGCCGCGCTGGTCGAGCGGGTGCAGGGCGTCAAGCAGTGGCTGTCCTTCGCCTGCGGCACCCCGTTCCAGTACGGCGTCGCGGCGGCCCTGGCCGCGGGCGAGGACTACTACCGGGAGTACGTCGCCGGATACGGCGAGCGGCGCGACCTCCTCGTCGCCGGCCTGCGGGACCTGGGTTTCGACGTGCGGGAACCCGAGGGCACCTACTTCGTGACGACGGGCATCGAGCCTTTCGGCTACCAGGACGGCATGGCGTTCTGCCTGGAGCTGCCGGAGCGCTGCGGCGTCGTCGCGATTCCGAACCAGGTCTTCTACCTCGATGCCGATATACCGCGTCCTGAAGTCCGGTTCGCGTTCTGCAAGCCCGTGGAGGTCTTGGAGGAAGGCCTCGCACGCCTCCGCGCGGGCCTCGCGAGATAAGGTGGCCTCCATGCGTTCTGGCAAGCTCTCCCCGCCCGCCGCCTAAGGCGGGCAGTCGCCCTCTCCCGTGCCGGTCATGGACCGGCGCGTGTTCCAGGCATGCCCGCAGACGAGTGCCACTCATCCGCGACGCTCATCTGGAGAACGCATGTCGACCTCGACCCTCACCCCCGCTCGCCCTGCTGAGGCCGCCGCCCGGCGCGGGCTCGGCTTCCTCACCGTCACCGGTCTCGCCTGGGGCACCACCGGCGCCGCCGCCGAGATCATCTACCGCGCCGGGGACATGGGCCCCATGGCCGTGTCCTTCTGGCGCCACCTCGGCGGCCTCGCGCTGCTGCTCGCCTTCACGGCGATCCGGCCCCGGCCGCGCCGCACGACCGGCGTGCCGCTGCGACGGCGCGCGGCCCTGCTGACCGGTGTCGGCATCGGCATGGCGGTCTTCCAGACCGCCTACTTCGCGGCCGTCGACGCCACCGGGGTCGCGGCGGCCACGCTGCTCACGCTCGGGTCCGGGCCGATCCTCACCGCGATCGGAGGCCGGCTCCTCATCGGCGAGCGGCTCGGCCGCGGCGGCGTCATCGCGGTCGCCGGGGCGTTGGCCGGTCTCGGCGTCCTCGTCGGCGGCAACGCCGACGGCGTCGTCGCACCCCTCGGCGCGGTGTACGCGCTCCTGTCGGCCGCCGGGTATGCGGCCGTGACCCTCCTGGGCCGCGCCACCGGCCGCCGCCGCGACGGGGAGGACCCGTTCACGCTCACGATGTGGTCCTTCGGGATCGGCGCGGCGGTCCTGCTCGCCCCCGCCTGGGCCGAAGGGCTCCTCCCCGGGGAGGGCGCGGCCGTGTCCTTCGCCGCCGTCGGCTACCTCGCGGTGTTCACCACCGCGCTGGCGTACCCGCTGTACTTCGCGGGCGCGGCCCGCGTGCGGGCGACGACGGCCTCGGTGATGATGCTCCTCGAACCGGTCACCGCCGCGTTCCTGGCGGTGGCGTTCCTGGGCGAGCCGTTCACGATCGCGACCGCGGCCGGCTCGGTGGTCCTCCTGGGGTCGATCGCCGCGCTCGCCGCGGCCGAATCCCGGCGCTAGGCCGACAGCAGTGCGGCCTCCGGCCGGACCGTGCCGCACGGCGGCACGGTCCGGCCGGAGGCCGCTGCAATGCTCGGACACGCCCCGCGGGGACGGTGCGTCGCCGAGCGCGAAAGGCGGTCGGCGCTACCGGCCCGAGCGCAGCTGCTGGAGCGTGACGGCCGAGGCCCACAGCCAGATGAATGCCCCGCCGGCGAGCATCCACCGGTAATCGGCCGCGGCGAACGAGACCGCGGTGAGCACCAGGTACAGGGCGGGCACGACATAGCAGGCGACGCGCCACGCGGTCCGGTGCTCGAGGCGGAACCGGCGTGCGAAGACGAAGCAGGCGGCGAGCAGCGTGAGCCCGGCTCCCGGGGCGGCGAACGCGTGCAGGATGCTGTGCCAACTCTGCTCGGCGGGAGCGCCGTCCGGGGCGCCGGCGGGATAGCCGAAGGCGGGGTCGGCCACGAAGACGCCGCCCCACACCAGCGCGATCCCGTAGAGGCCCACCAGCCTCGGCCCCCACTTGGAGGCGGGACCGGCCGCGAGCGAGTGCCGCAGTCCCGCGGCTCCGGCCAGGGCCAGCAGGCCGGAGACGACGAAGTTCGCGATCTGGAGCCAGCCGAGGTCGCCGAGGCTGAGCAGGCTCAGCGGGTGGACGACGGGGTCGAACCCCTCCCGGGTCGCGGCCTGCGCGACGGTGACGCCGACGAACAGCGGTCCCGCGGCCACACCGCACGCGAGCAGGCCGCGGACGGCGGCAGTGCGGGTCGCCGGGGCGTCCGAGGGGGCGGTGGCGGTTTCGGTCGTCATCAGTGTGCTCCTTAGGGCTGGTGATGGGTTTCGCACGGATAGACGAAGCGGCGGCCGCGGATTCATCGGCGGTGGGGACCGTCGCCTTCGCAGGGGCGGCGCTCGTCCGGCGATCGAGGGACCGGGGCGGCGTCCGGTGAGGCCCGCCCCTGCCGTCGGGCTCTCCGACCCGGGAGAATGGCGGCAGCCGAGGGAAGGACGCTCATGCCCGCCTTGAACGAGATCCAGATCCGCGACCCGTTCGTGCTCCACGTGCCCGAGGAGGACCGCTACCACCTCTTCGGCAGCACCGACGCCGACATCTGGCGCGGACCGGCCACGGGCTTCGACACCTACTGGAGCACCGATCTCGCGCAGTGGCACGGCCCGATCCCGGCGTTCCGCCCCGCCTCGGACTTCTGGTCGCACACCCAGTACTGGGCCCCTGAGGTGCACCGCTACGACGGCGCCTACTACATGTTCGCGACCTTCACCGCCGAGGGGCGCCGCCGCGGCACGCAGGTGCTCCGCGCCGACCGCGCGGCCGGTCCGTACACCCCGTGGTCGGAGGGGCCGCTCACGCCCCGCGACTGGGAATGCCTCGACGGCACCCTGCACGTCGAGGACGGGACGCCGTACATGGTGTTCTGCCACGAGTGGAAGGACGTGGGCGACGGCGAGATCCGGGCCTTGGAACTGACGCCGGATCTGCGCGGCTCGGTCGACGGGTCGCAGTTGCTGTTCACCGCCTCGGAGGCGCCGTGGGCGCGTCCGCTCGATCGGCCGGGGTCGACCGCCTACGTGACGGACGGGCCGTTCCTGCATCGGACCGCCGACGGCCGGCTGCTGATGCTCTGGTCGAGCATGGGCGAGGGCGGCTATGCCCTGGGCGTCGCGACCTCGGAGTCGGGCGGCGTCCGCGGACCGTGGCGGCAGGCGCCGGAGCCCCTGTGGCCGCAGGACGGCGGGCACGGGATGGTCTTCAGGGACGGCTCGGGGCGGCTGTGGCTGACGCTGCATCAGCCGAACCGGACCCCTGAGGAGCGGGCGCGGTTCATCGAGGTCGAAGAGGCGCCGGGCGGTCTCGCGCTGCGTTGAGCGCACTGCGGCCGCGCCCGGAGACCGAGCAGCGGGGTCTCGCCGGTCCGGCCTCAGCGGCCGGTGGTCGGCGGGATGAACGACACGGCCGACCTGCCGGTGACCCGTCCTCCCGGATCGAGCTCGATCCGCTCGTTGGCGGCGACCGACAGCCTCAGGCTCCGGGGGTCGGCCGCCGGTCGGTGGAGGACGAGTTCGCCCGACACCGTCGCGGGGCTCATCCCGATGACCGTGCGCAGCTCCCCCGCTTGATCGGTCGCGAGCCGCCATCCGCGCGGGAAGGCGTACCGGAGCGCGCCGTCGCAGTGCACCTCGACGCGCTCGTCGTCGGCCGCGAGGTCGTAGGCGCGGCCGCCGACCCGCCGCGCGTAGGCGGTCGCCTCGGCGGCGGCGCCGTGGTCGAGTCGCGTCGGCGGCGTCCCGGTGAACCAGACTTCGCCGTCGGGGCGGGGCAGGACGCCGAAGCCCCGCTCCACCGTGTCCAGGAACCACAGGATCGACGGCGAGTACACCGAGGTGAACCCCGGTGCGCCGGACCACGGGTCGAGGCATTGCGGGAAGCGGTCGGCCGTCGCCATCGCCGCCAGCGCGGGCGCGGTGGCCACGGCGAGTTCGGCGACGTGGCCGTGGTGCTCGAACGCGTGCGGCGCGCGGAGCATGGAGAGGAGGTTGACCGGTCCGCCCCAGGAGTTGCGGGAGGCGTCGGCGTCGAACCGCGGGTCGTCGAGGGCGAGGGAGGTGAAGCCGTAGTGCGCGAGGAACTTCCGGGTGTTCATGAGGTAGGCGCGCAGCGCCCGCGCGAAGAACGGCTCGTCGCCGACCTCGCAGGCCAGGACCCGCAGCAGCACGTCGGACTGGACGCGGACGTGCTCGCCGGTGCGGTCGCGGTCGTAGAAGCAGCCGTCGGCGTCGTCGAGGCATTCGGTGTGCAGCGCGTGGAGTGCGGCGCGGGCCCGGTGCCGCCACGGTTCGCCGTCGCCGCCGAGCGCCTCGGCGATGCGGGCCAGGTAGGTGCGCTGGCAGGCGGCGTTGGCGGTCAGGTCCGGTGCGAGGTAGGGCAGGGTCGGCGAGTCGGGGTCGCAGCGGCGGGCGTCGCCGCGGAAGGCGCGGTCGGGTGCGAACCAGAATCGCGGTGAGAGGTCGTGGCCGGTGTCGAAGGTGCAGAACGCCTCGACCGCGCCGGTGCCGCGGGTGTCGCGGAACCGGGCGAGCCAGTCGTCGAACCGGGCCATGGCGCGGTACATCGTCTCCAGGAAGGCCCGGTCCCCGGTGCGCCGGTGGTGGTTCCAGACGGTGCGCGCCAGGGGCGTGACGATCTGGATCTGGCTGAAGCCGGGGCCCGCGTCGGTGACCTTGTACGGGATCATGCCGTCGTCGCGTTGGCGTTCGGCGAAGAGCAGGTGGGTGTCGCGGGCGATGCCGGGGGCGAAGCGGGCGAGCACTTCGGCGTTGATCGTGCCGGTGCTCTCGATCCACGCGCCGGGATAGACGCCCCCTTCGGTGAGGACGGGAGCGCTGCCGTCGAGGGGCCGGACGCATTGGGCGAGTTCGGTGAGCGCCTGGTGCCAGCGGTCCTCCAGCGGGCCGCCGACCGCGGCGAAGGCGACGCCCGCTGCGGCGAGTTCGCCGCCGAGCCCCGAGCCGTCGATGCGGGCGCGCGCGAGGGGGTCGGTCTCGCGGAGCCGGGCCAGCGCCGCTTGGATCTTCGTCATGGTCTCCCCCGGATGGCGGAGGCGGGCGGGGCGTCCCCGCCCGCCTCCGGTGCGGTCACTCGAGTGCGGCGCTGAGCTCGTCGACCCATTGGGCCGCCGCCTCGTCGGGGGACATCCGGCCGAAGAGGACTTCGGTCTCCATGCGCTGCGAGAGCTCGTTCATGACCGACCCGCCCGCCGGCTGCGGCGGTGCGACGACGCCTTCGTCGAAGATGCGACCGACGTAGTCGGCCGCGGTCTGGGCGGGTCCCTCCAGGAGGGGCGCGACGACGTCGAGGGTGTCGGGGTTGAAGGGGACGCCGCGGGTGTCGAGGATGAGTTCGGCGGCGCGGGGTTCGTGGAGGAACCAGTCGACGAGCATGGCCGCGGCCTGCGGGTGCTCGCTGGCGACGTTGATCGACCAGAACGCGGAGGGCAGGAGCGCGACGCCCGAGAGCTCGGTGTCGGTGGGCGGCAGCATCATCCGGACGTCGCCCGCGGCGCTGTAGGCGGACATGAGGTTGGTGTAGCCGAAGGTGATCGCGGCTTGTCCGATCGTGAAAGGCTGCTGGTCCGGGGGCAGGGCCCAGTTGGAGGTCACGACCGACGGGTCGGGCAGGCCGCCGTTGGCGACGAGCTGCGCCTCGAGTTCGTACCATCCGGCGATCTGGTCGGCGTCGACGCCGAGGGTCCCGTCCCAGTCGTACATGCCGACTTCGCTGACTTGGGCGGCGTAGGTGCCGAGGATGTCCTGGATGCGCAGGTCGATGCCGTAGATGGGGTTGCCGGCGGCGTTGGTGAGGCCGGCGCCGCCGATCTGGCCGGCGGCGTCGACGAGGTCGTTCCAGTTCCATCCCTCCTCGGGGAGGGGGACGCCGGCCTGTTCGAAGATGTCGGCGTTGATGAACGCGGCCGTGGCGTTCCCGCCGGTGGGCAGGCCGTAGAGCTTGTCGTCCACGATGGCGTTGGTGAGGGAGAAGTCGGGGTAGTCGGAGTAGTCGAGCACGTCCTCGACGGTCGAGAGGTCGAGCAGGGCGCCGAGGTCGGCGTACTCCTGGGGCTTGGCGCCGCCGAGCGCGAAGACGTCCGGTGCGGTGTCGCCGCCGCCGGCGAAGTCCGTGGCGAGGCGGTTGAAGAGGTCATCGGGCGCGCCGACGGGCGTCTCGACGACGGTGATGTTGGGGTGTTCCTCTTCGAACAGGTCGATGACCTCGGCGAAGAGCCTGGCGCGATCGTCGTCGCCCCACCAGGAGATCTCGAGTTCGATCGCCTCCTCGGGGTCGTATTCGCCCGCGCCGCCGCCCGAGCCGGAGCACCCGGCCAGGAGGAGTGCGGCCGCGGCGACGGATCCGATGGCTGCTCGCGAATGGTTGCTGCGCACCCTTGCGCCTCGATTCGTGGTCGTGGTGGTCGGGCCACCGTGTTGCCGGCTGATCCGGACGGGCGAGGGGCCGTCCGAGCGGTCGCGGGGAGGCTGGGCCGGGACAGCCGAAAGTTGCAACCGATTTCCGGGAAGCTATCACCGGCATTGAAGGTTGTCAACGCCCGATTTTTGCGAAGCGCTCCCATAACTCCAGGTGACCAGCTAGATCGACTTCTCGGAAG
This sequence comes from Glycomyces sp. TRM65418, assembly GCF_019710475.1. Lineage (GTDB taxonomy): Bacteria > Actinomycetota > Actinomycetes > Mycobacteriales > Micromonosporaceae > Glycomyces. The sequence continues at coordinate 305,270 of NZ_JAJFAX010000003.1, forward strand.
TTTCGGTGCTGCTCCGATTATTTTCGGTCTTCACCGATTGACGAACCGCACGGCGGCCGCCATAATCAACGGCATCGTGCAACCGGTTTCCCCTGATCCCCCCGGTCACGAGAGACGAGGAGGTCGCATGAGCAGTCTCGGCGAGCTGCGCAACCTGGCGGTGCGCAGACCCAAGGGCGGCCCCCGCGTCAAGGAGAGGCACCCCGACGACAAGGCGGCCTACCTCTTCCTGCTGCCGTGGCTCCTCGGCCTGGTCGGCCTCACGATCGGCCCCATGATCGCGTCGCTCTACCTGTCGTTCACGGAGTACAACCTGTTCCAGCCGCCCGTGTGGACCGGGCTGGACAACTTCGCCGCCATGTTCGGCGACGGCCGGTTCTGGAACTCCTTCCGCGTCACCGTCGTCTACGTGCTCGTCGGCGTGCCGATCCAGCTCGCCCTCGCCTTGGCACTGGCGATGCTGCTCGACAAGGGCATGCGGGGACTGTCGTTCTACCGCTCCCTGTTCTACCTGCCGAGCCTCATGGGCGGATCGGTCGCCATCGCGATTCTCTGGCGCCAGGTGTTCGGCAAGGAAGGCCTCGTCAACGGCGTGCTCGCCTGGTTCGGCGTCGACGGACCGGGGTGGATCGGCCACCCCGACTTCGCGCTCGGCACGCTCGTCATCCTGAACGTGTGGACCTTCGGCTCCCCCATGGTGATCTTCCTGGCCGGACTCCGCCAGATCCCCGAGGCGTTCTACGAGGCCGCCTCGATCGACGGCGCCGGGCGCGTCCGGAAGTTCCTCTCGATCACGCTGCCGCTGCTCACGCCGATCATCTTCTTCAACGTCGTCCTGCAGATCATCTTCTCGTTCCAGGCGTTCACGCAGGCCTACGTCGTCTCCGGCGGCACCGGCGGACCCGCCGACGCGACGATGTTCTACACGCTCCTGCTCTACAAGGAGGCCTTCACCGAGCTCGACATGGGCTACGCCTCGGCCATGGCGTGGTTCCTCGTGCTCGTGGTCGCCGCCTTCACCGCCGGCAACTTCTGGCTCTCGAAGTACTGGGTGTTCTATGACGACTGATACCGCAATCCCCGCCGAGTCGAGGGCGCCGCAGCGGCGACGCCGCGGCGGATCCGGAGGGCGGACCCTGCGATCGATCGGCAAGCACACCATGCTCGCCGCCTTCTCGGCGATCATGATCTATCCGCTGATCTGGCTGCTCGTGTCGAGCTTCAAACCCAACAGCGAGATCTTCCGCGACCTCAGCGTCTTCACGACCGACCTCACCGTCGAGAACTACGCCAACGGCTGGGACGACCTGCAGTTCCCCTTCGGCGTGTTCATCGTGAACTCCTCGCTCATCGCGTTCGGCGCGATCGTGGGCAACCTCTTCTCGTGCTCGCTGGCCGCCTATGCCTTCGCCCGTCTGCGGTTCCGCGGGCGCCGGCCGCTCTTCGCGATCATGCTCGGCTCGATCATGCTGCCGTTCCAGGTGCTCATGGTGCCGCAGTTCATCATCTTCAAGGAACTCGGCTGGCTCAACACCGTCCTGCCGCTCATCGCGCCGAAGTTCCTGGCGACCGAGGCGTTCTTCGTGTTCCTCATGGTGCAGTTCATCCGCAACCTGCCCAAGGAGCTCTTCGAGGCCGCCCGCATCGACGGGGCCGGGCACTTCCGCTCGTTCTTCCAGATCACCCTGCCGCTCATCGTGCCCGCGCTCGCGACGACCGCGATCTTCACCTTCATCTGGACGTGGGGCGACTTCTTCGGCCCGCTGGTCTACCTGCGCCTGCCCGAGACGTGGCCGGTCTCCTTGGCGCTCAAGGGCTTCCTCGACGCCCAGTCGAGCTCGGACTACGGATCGATGTTCGCCATGAGCGTCGTCTCGCTCCTGCCGATGTTCCTCGTGTTCCTCCTCGGCCAGCGCTTCCTCATCAAGGGGGTCGCGACCACGGGCATCAAGTAGGCGTCGGTCCGCTTGCAGCCCTGCAGGGGCTGGCGGGACCGGGCCTCAGCGCAGGAGCGCCTCGATGAGGGGCCGCACGTCCGCGCCTTCGGGGAAGTCGCTCACCTGACCGTCGCCCGCTTCGATGACGCGCCAGGCGCCGTCGGCGCGGCGGGCGAGATCGGTCGTGACGAAACGGGCCTCCAGCGCCGCGACCGCGTCGCCGACCCCGGTGACGTCCGGGTCGAGGAGCCGTCCCGGGGTGTCCGGGTGGGCGGTGGTCATGACCGGTACGCCGTCGAGCCACCAGACCCGGGCCTGGTCGGTGCGGCCGCCGGCGTCGGTGAAGTCCTCGAAGGCGCGCAGCACGATGCCGCCGTACAGGTCCTCGCCCTGCAGGTCGCGGAACGCCGACACGACCCGGCGCACCGCGGCCCGGTCGGCGAGGTCCGGGACGTGGCAGGCGATATCCCACTCGTGCTTGCGCGACTTCACGAAGTCCTTCACGATGGCGGCCTTCGCGTCCAGTGCGGCCGCGGCCGCGTCGAGCCAGGCGTCGAGTCCGGCGAGGTCCTCGGTCCACACGCTCGCCGGGGTGCAGTCGCGGAAGCACCCGTACCAGCCGGGGAGCTCGTGGGCGCGCCGGTAGGCGTCCGCGTCGGTCAGCAGGCGGCATCCTTTGGCCGCCAAGGAGGCCTCCAGGGCCGCATAGCGGTCGGCGGTGACCATCCAGCCGCGGTACCAGGCCGGGCCGAGGTCCGCGGGCACACGCCTGACGGCCTCGGCGAGATCGCCGCGGGCCAGGGCGTCGTGGTCGACGAGCGCCACCTCGGTCGCGGCCTCGGCCTCCCGGGCGAAGTGCGGGTCCGGTCTGCGGGAACGGGCCGGGGCGAGCGGGTCGGCGCACAGCAGCAGCGCGGTCATGGCGTCCTCTTTCAGTCGGTCGGGCTGCCGACAGGATGCACCGGGACGTCAATACGACGGACCGGTCAGGTGGCCGAGAGGAAGCCCGTCTCCAGCATGACCACGACCGCGAGGCCGAGGATGCAGCGGTACCAGACGAAGATGAACACGCTGTGCTTGGCGACCCACTTGAGCATCCAGTGCACCGCGGCCAGGCCGACGAAGAACGCGATCACCGTGGCCACGAGCATCTGCGCGCCGCTGGGCACCGAGCCCTCCGTCGCCGGGTCGAAGACGTCGCCGAGGCTCAGGATGCCCGCGCCGAACACCGCCGGGATCGCCAGGAGGAACGAGTACCGCGCCGCCACCGAGCGGTCGAGGCCGATGAACAGGCCCGCCGTGATCGTGCCGCCCGAGCGGGAGACGCCCGGGATGAGCGCGGCCGCCTGGGCGAACCCGAGGATGAGGCCGTCCTTCAACCGGAAGTCCTCCCACGTGCGGGTCTTGCGGCCGACGAGTTCGGCCAGCGCCAGGAGCAGGCCGAAGAAGACCAGGCTGAAGGCGACGAGCCAGAGGTTGCGGGCGCCGTCGCGGATGGCGTCCTTGAAGAGCAGGCCGAAGAACACGATCGGCAGGGTGCCGATGATGACGTACCAGCCGAGCCGGTAGTCGGTCTCGCCCCGCAGATCCTTGTCGAACAGGCCCTTCCACCAGGCCGTGAGGATGCGGACGATGTCCTTCCAAAAGTAGAGCAGGACCGCCGTCTCCGTCCCCAGCTGCGTGACCGCCGTGAAGGAGGCCCCGGCGTCCTCTTCGAAGAACAGCGCGGAGGTGAGGCGCAGGTGCGCCGAGGAGGAGATCGGCAGCATCTCGGTGAGGCCCTGGACGACGCCGAGCACGACGGCCTCCAGCCAGGTCATGTCGACCAACGGGAGGGGTCCTTCCGGGAGCGGCGGGAGGGCGTGTGCATGTGCGCTTCTTTCGTCACTTCGACGTGCGGGCGTCGCACGCGCCCTGCGGCGTCCGTCGCGACGGGGCCATCTTGCCAGACCCGCGGCGGTGAGCGGCCGGCCCACGCTTCGGTGGTGAGCGGCGACAAGCCCGCGTCGAGGAGGAGACGCGGGCCGGTCCTTCACGGGCGCCGGGCGTGCCCGCTCGGCCCGGGCAGGGGCGAGGGCCGGAGGGGATGCGCAGCCCTCCGGCCCTCGGTTCGCATTCAGGTCAGGTGCGGAACCACTTCTGCGCGGCGTTGCCGCTGCAGGTGACGATCTGGAGGTCGCTGCCGTCGGTCGAGTCGGCCCATGGGACGTCGAGGCACTTGTTCGCCTGCGGGTTCACGAGGTCGTTCGCCGAGGAGAAGACCCATTGCTGGGCCGCGGTGCCGTTGCAGGTCCACAGTTGCACCCGTGTCCCGTCGGCGGTGCCGCCGCCCGCGACGTCCAGGCACTTGCCGAGGGCGCGGAGCGTCCCGTCGCCGGACGCGGTCCACCGCTGGGCGGCGGTGCCGTTGCAGGTGTAGAGCTGGACGGGCGTGCCGTCGGCGGTGCCGCCGCCCGCCACGTCCAGGCACTTGCCGGCCAGGCCGGTGATCGCGCCGCCCGAGCTCGTCGCTCCGGAGTAGACGCGCACGTAGTCGATCTTCATCTGCTGCGGGAACTGGGTGGACCCGTCGGGGTAGCCGGGCCAGTTGCCGCCGACGGCGACGTTCATGATCATGAAGAACGGGTGGTCGAAGACCCACTCGTTGCCGCCGATGTCGGCGGGGGTCTTCGTCTGGTAGGTCACGCCGTCCACCGACCAGGTGACGGCGTTCGGGGTCCAGTCGACGGCGAAGGTGTGGAAGCCGTTCGCGAAGGGCTCCCCGATGGTGTGGGAGCCGCCGACGCCCGCGCCGCCGGAGTAGCCGGGGCCGTGGAGGGTGCCGTGGACGGTGTTCGGCTCGTGGCCGACGTTCTCCATGATGTCGATCTCGCCGCTCTGCGGCCAGCCGACCTGGCCGATGTCGTCGCCGAGCATCCAGAACGCGGGCCAGATGCCCTGGCCGCGCGGGATCTGGATGCGGGCCTCGAAGCGGCCGTAGGCCTGGGTGAACGTGCCCGAGGTGAGCAGCCGCGCCGAGGTGTACTCGCAAGTGCCGTACCAGCACTGGTAGTTGGACGGGTTCTCGCGGCGGGCGGTGATGACCATGTTGCCCGCGCCGTCGTGGGCGGCGTTGCGCGTGCTGTTCGTGTAGTACTGGTGCTCGTTGTTGCCCCAGCCGCCGCCGCCGATGTCGTAGCGCCACTTCGAGGAGTCGGGCGCGGTCCCGGCGGCGGCGTTGAACTCGTCGCTCCAGGTCAGGGCCATGGCCTGCAGGTCCTGGGACTCGACGTCCTGGGCCTCGGCCGGGCGGTCGAGGTTGGCGGTGACCGTGGCGGCGGCCGCGACGGCGGCGACGGCCAGGGCGAGGAGGCGGAGGGTCCGGCCGCGGCGCGGCCGGGTCGTCTCGGGGTCTCGGGGTGGTCTCACAAAAGGCGTCCTCTCATGCCGCGGGAGAGGGAGCGCTGCGGCCCGATGGAGATGGGACATCGAGAGAGCGCTCTCTCTAAATATTCCTATCTTTTTTACCATCGGCATAGATCATTGTCAATAGGTCGAATCGGGGCGAAGGGCCGCGGTCGCCGGCGGCCCTTCGCCGGCTCAACCCTTGACGGCGCCGCCGAGGCTCGCGCCGTTGAGGAACAGGCGCTGGAAGACCAGGAACAGCGCGATCGGGATCAGCGACGAGATCGCCAGCGCCGCGAGGAACACGTCCAGCTCCACGAACCGCTGGAGGACCGGCAGCCGCACCGAGAGCGGCTGGAGGTCCGGGTCGGGGAGCACCAGCATCGGCCACAGGAAGTCCTTCCAGGAGGCGATGACGGCGAAGACCGAGACCACGCCGATGATCGGCCGCGACATCGGCAGCACGATCGACCAGAACAGGCGGTAGGGCCCGGCCCCGTCCACGCGGGCCGCCTCGAAGACCTCCCTCGGCAGGTTCGCGAAGAACCGCTGCATGAGCAGCACGTTGAACGCGTTGGCGCCCGCCGGGAGCCACACCGCCCAGAACGTGTTCAGCATGGACGCGCCGACCAGCGGCGGGTCGAGGATCGTCAGGTAGAGCGGGACGAGCAGGACCACGCCGGGGACGAACAGCGTCGCCAGGACCGCGCCCGAGATGACCTTGCCGATGCGGGGGCGCAGGACGGCGAGCGCGTAGCCGCCGGTGGCGGCGACGAGGAGCTGCACGGCCCAGGAGCCGGCGGCGAGGGCGATGGTGTTGAAGAAGTACTTGTCGATCTCGACGCGGGTCCACGCCTCCGCCAGGTTGGCGAAGTCGAAGCCGTTCGGCCAGAGGGCCATGGGTCGGCGCAGCGTGTCCTGCGTGGGCGTGACGGCGGCTTTGGCGAGCCACAGCATCGGGCCGAGGCCCGCGACGGCCAGCCCGGCCAGGAGCGCGCCGTGGGCGATCCGCGCGCTCCACTTGACGCTGGGGCGCTTCCAGTCGGTGGGGGCCAGCAGTCCTCGGTCGCTTCTGGCGCTCATGCGTTGCTCCAGGATCGGGTGAGGCGGAAGTACAGCACGGAGAAGGCCGTGAGCACCACGGCGAGCATGAGGCTCAGGGCGGCCGCGGCGCCGTAGTCGCCGCCGAGCGAGTTGGTGAACGCGTACCGGTAGATGAGCAGCAGCAGCGTCAAGGTCCGGTTCGCGGGTCCGCCGTCGGTGAACAGGAACGGCTCGAGGAAGACCTGGACGGTGCCGATGATCTGGAGGATGAAGGTGACCAGCAGGATCCCGCGCAGCTGCGGGAGCGTGATGTGCCAGACCTTGCGCCACACGCCCCCGCCGTCGATCTCGGCGGCCTCGTAGAGGCTGGGGTCGACGCCGGTGAGGGCGGCGAGGTAGATGATCACGGTTCCCCCGGCGGCGGCCCAGGTCGCTTCGAGGACCAGTGCGGGCATGACGATGTCGGATTCCTGGAGCCAGGCGAACGGGCCCAGGCCGACCCAGCCGAGGATCGTGTTGAACACGCCGTCCTCCCCCGCGTCGTAGAACAGCTTCCACAGCAGGACGGCGACGACCGGGGGCACCACCACGGGCAGGTAGGCCAGGGCGCTGAAGAGGCCGCGCATCTTGCGGACCTCGCTCATGAGCACGGCGGCCACGAGCGGGATCGGGTAGCCGAAGACCAGGGCCAGGGCGGCGAAGTAGGCGGTGTTCTGGACGGCGGTCCACAGGAGCGGGTCGGCGAAGACCTGCTGGAAGTTCGCGACGCCGACGAAGACGGGGTCGGCGACGAGGTTGGTGCGCTGGAAGCTCATCACCACGGCGCGGCCGATGGGCAGCCACGAGAACACGCCGAAGACGACGAGCATGGGCGCCAGGAACACCAGTGTCGGGAGTCCGCCCCGGGCGCGGGAGAGGAGGCCGCCCGGGCGGCCGGGCCGGGCCGCGGTGCGCGGCCTGGCCCGGTCGCCGGCGACACCGGCGGGACGGGTGTCTACAGAGGTCATGTCGATCTCCCGCTATACGGCGGCGTCGATCGCGGCCTGGGCTTCGGCCTGCGCCGTGTCGAGGAGGGCGTCGATGTCGGCGTCCTCCTCGGTGAGCACGGTCTGGACGACGGTGTCGAGGATGCCGTAGACCTCCTGGGTGGCGACGGCGGGCTCGTTGAGCAGCGGCTGGTCGAAGACGTGGTCGGTGTAGTGCGACATCTGGTCGACGGGCACGTTGACGTACTCGGCGATCCAGGTCTGGGCCTCGTCGTAGGCGGCCTTGTCGAACACCGGGAGCTCCGGGGCGCCGACGGGCTGGCCGGACTCGGCCTTGACCTCGGCGTCGGCGACCGCGGCCTCTTGGACGGTGAGCTTCTCCATGTAGTAGAAGTCGATCCATTTGACGGCGGCGGCCTGCTCGTCGGGTTCGGCGTTCGGACTCACCGCGGCGAGGGTGCCGCCGCCGAGGACGCCCGCGTTCGGATCGTCGGCCAGCGGCAGGATCGTGAGGCCGTAGTCGTCCGGGTCGAGGGCGTTCTGGGTGAACAGGTTGCCGTAGTTGCCGCCACCGGAGACGTACATGCCGATGCGGCCGGAGGCGAAGTCCTGGTTGATGGTGCCCCAGTCGTAGAGGAAGTTGTCGCCCATGGACTCGTCCTCCCAGCGCATGGCGCGGAGGTCGCCCAGGGCCTGGCGCATCGCGGGCGTGTCGATGGTGGCGTTGCCGTCGCCGTCGTCGGTGCGCCCGCCGAGGGCGTTGACGACGGTGGTGAGGATCCAGCCGCCGGTGTTGTCGTTGGTCATCACCGCGTAGCCGGCCTCGCCGGTCTCCTCGGCGATGGCGTCGGCCGCGGCCCGGACCTCCTCCCAGGTGGCCGGCGGGGCGTCGGGGTCGAGCCCGGCGGCCTCGAAGAGGCTGCGGTTGTAGTGCAGCCCTTGGCCGTAGGCGGAGATCGGGATGGCCCACAGGTCGCCCTCGGCGTCCTCGCCCGCGGCGGCGACGTTCGGGTTGTAGTCGTCGCGGTAGGGCAGGTCGGCGGTGAGGTCGCCGATGTCGGCGATCTGGCCGCGCTCGATGAGGCCGCGGCCGTCGGTGAAGGGGACGACGAAGACGTCGGGGAGGGTGCCGCCCGCGAGCTGGGCGGTGAAGGTCCCGGCGGTCCAGGTGTACTCCTGGGTCTCGACGTCGATGTCGGGGTTGGCGTCTTCGAACTGCTCGACGCGCTTGTCGAACGCGTCGATGGCGGCCTGCTCGAGCCCGGCGTCGATGGTGACGGTGAGGTGCGTGCGCCCGTCGTCGGGTTCGTCGTCCGAGCAGGCCGCGAGGCCCGCGACGGCGAGGGCGGCCGCGGCGACGGAGGCCGCTGCGCGAGAGGTGGTCATGGTTGCTCCTTGGTTGCTGTGTCGGATCGGAGAGGGGTCGGCGGTCACGTCCGCAGCCACACGGCGGTGTCCTTCGGGAGTCGGGCGTCGCCGGCGGCGGTGTCGAGCGGGCCGCTGGCGAGCAGCACCGCGGTGTGCGCGGGCAGGACCGCCGGTGCGTCGGCGAAGTTGACGACGCAGGTGACGTCCTCGCCCCGCCGGAAGGCGAGGACGCCGGGAGTGGTCTCGGTCCAGGCGAAGGCGTCGCCGCGAAGCGCCGGTTCGGCGCGGCGCAGGCGGATCGCCCGGCGGTAGAGGGTGAGGAAGGAGTCCGGGTCGGCCTCCTGGGAGGCGGCGGCGCGGCCGCCCCAGTCCCGGGGCTGGGGCAGCCACGTGGCGGTGTCGGCGCCGCCGCTGAACCCGAAGGTCGGTCCGGTCGCGGTCCAGGGCAGGGGGACGCGGCAGCCGTCGCGGCCGGGGTCGACGCCGCCGGAGCGGAAGTGCATCGGGTCCTCGCGGGCCTCGGCGGGGAGGTCCTCCACTTCGGGCAGGCCGAGTTCGTCGCCCTGGTAGATGTAGAGGACGCCGGGGAGCGCGGCGGTGAGCAGGGCGGCGGCGCGGGCGCGGCGGGCGCCGAGGGCGAGGTCGGTGGGGGTGCCGAAGCGCTTGTCGGCGAAGGCGAACGAGGAGTCCTCGCGGCCGTAGCGGGTGACGGGCCGGGTGACGTCGTGGTTGGACAGGACCCAGGTCGGCGGGGCGGCCACCGTGGCGTGGGCCGCGAAGGTGGACCGGATCGACTCGGCCAGCCGCTCGGCGTCCCAGGGGCGGGACATGAAGTCGAAGTTGAAGGCCATGTGCATCTCGTCGTCGCGCAGGTAGCGGACGAAGCGGTCGGTGTCCTCCAGCCAGACCTCGCCGATGAGCAGCCGCGGCTCCTCGTAGGAGTCGGCGAGTTTGCGCCAGCGCCGGTAGATCTCGTGGACCTCGTCGCGGTCGAAGTGCGGGTGGCGGCCGGGGGCGTGCTCCTCCCCCACTTCGGGGAGGGCCGCGTCCTTGGCGAGCATGGAGGCGGAGTCGATGCGGACGCCGGCGACGCCGCGGTCGTACCAGAAGCGGAGCACCGCCTCGTGCTCGGCGGCGACGTCGGGGTGGTTCCAGTTGAGGTCGGGCTGCTCGGGGGCGAACATGTGGAGGTACCACTGGCCCGGCCGCCCGTCGGGACCGGTGGTGCGGGTCCAGGTGCCGCCGCCGAAGCTGGAGGTCCAGTTCGTGGGGGTCTCGTCGCCGCCGGGGCCCTTGCCGTCGTGGAACCAGAAGCGGTCGCGGGCGGGGTGGCCGGGCGGGGCGGCGAGGGCCTCGCGGAACCAGGCGTGCTCTGAGGACACGTGGTTGGGGACGATGTCCACGATGGTGCGGATGCCCAGGTCGAGGGCCTCGGCGATGAGCGCCTCGGCGTCCTCCAGGGTCCCGAAGGCGGGGTCGATCTCGCGGTAGTCGGCCACGTCGTAGCCGCCGTCGGCCTGGGGCGAGCGGTACCAGGGGGTGAACCAGAGGGCGTCGACGCCGAGTTCGGCGAGGTAGGGCAGGCGCTGCCGGACTCCCGCGAGGTCGCCGGTGCCGTCGCCGTCGGCGTCGGCGAAGCTGCGCGGGTAGACCTGGTAGATCACCGCGTTCCGCCACCAGCTCGTGTCGCCGTGTGCAGCGGCGCCGTCGGTTCGCTGTGCCGAGTGCAATGTCGCTCCGTTCCTCGTGATCGTCGCCTAGCGCTGCACGGATATGGGCTGGGACGGGATGAAACACCAGCACATGATAGGTTTAGCGCTATACCTAGGTCGGAAGCTTAAACCTTGGATGTCACACTTGTCAACGGCGGATTCCCGCCATCCGCCTCGACAGCGTTTGCCGTCGGGCGGACGCGCCCGGAAAGGGGTCCTGTTGGCCGTCACGTTGAAGGACATCGCCGCCGAGGCCGGCGTCAGCCTCATGACCGTGTCCAATGTCGTCAACGGCAAGAAGGCCCGGGTCTCCGAGGCCACCCGCGAGCGCATCCTGCGGATCGTCAAGGACCGCGGCTACGTGCCCAGCGCCTCCGCCCGGAGCCTCGCGGCGCGGTCCTCGCGGCTGGTCGGCCTGCTCGTGCCCGCCCGGGACGAGGCGAGCCTGACGATCGACCCGCACACCGTCGAGGTCGTCGGCATGCTCGAGCGCGAACTTCGCCGGCTCGACTACCACCTCATGCTCCGCGGCATCGCCCACCGGGCCGAGATCACCGAGGCGCTCAAGTCCTGGAACCTCGACGGCGCCGTCCTGCTGGGATTCCAGGACGCCGAGATCGACCGGCTCAAGGCCGACACCATCGGCGACGTGGCCCTGGTGGCGATGGACTCCTACTCGGCGAACCCGCTGGCGCTGGAAGTCAGGTCCGACGACTTCGGCGGGGCCGAACTGGCCGTGGCGCACCTCGTCGCGCTGGGGCACACCAGGATCGCGTTCGCGGGGCCGGGCTTCGCGGCCACCGGCGTCGTGCGGCAGCGCTTCGAGGGGTACCGGACCGTGCTGGCGGCCAACGGGATCGCGTTCGACGAGTCACTCGTGTCGACGGTGGAGACCACGCACGCGGACGGCCTGGCGTACGGACGGCGCCTGGCCCGCGAACGGCCCGACGTGACGGCGGTGTTCACCACGGCCGACATCCTCGCGATCGGGCTCATCGAGGGCCTGGCGGTGGAGGGCCGGTCGGTGCCGGGCGACGTGTCGGTGGTCGGCTACGACGACTCGGACCTGGCCGTCTACGTGACGCCGAAGCTGACCACCGTGGCCCAGGACCTGTCGGCGAAGGCCGCCGAAGCGGTGCGGCTCATGATGGACCGCCTCGCCGGCAACGACCGTCCGGAGCAGGCGACCACGCTGGAGGTGCGCCTGATCGAACGCGGAACGGCCGCTCCCCCGGCCCGCCGCTGAGCGGAGCGCCGGGGCGGCAGGCGGGCAGGGGCGGCGGCGCCCGCTTGCGAGGTCGCGAACGCGGGCGGGCGCCGAGCCCGCCCGCCGAAGTCGCCGGAGTACCTGCCGCTACTTGGGTTCGGGGGCGACTTCGATGCCGAAGTTCCACTGGTCGCCGTCGAAGCCGGTGATGGCGACGGTCGTGTCGTACTGCGTGCCCGTGTTCGGATCGGTCGGGACGCAGTCGACCTCCCTGCCCTCTTCGATGGTCGCCTCGTCGTCGCCGCAGTCGATGTCGGGGCGCTGGCCGGCCTCCTCCTCGCCGATGGCGGTGGCTTCGGAGTCGCACGCCGCGAGCGTGAGGGCGGCGAGCGTCAAGGGCAGGGCGACAAGTGGAATGGAGCGCAATTGCGTCCCTGCGGTTCGGAGCGGTCGCGGCCGGGCATGGCCTCGGCAGGGGTTGCCGGGCTCCGGTCTCGGAGGACCGTCGCACGGGTCCTGCACGGCCGACTCGTGCACCGTCGAACGGACCGCCGGACCGGCGATCGGCGGTCCGTTCGGCGTCAGGTCTGAGGCCAGACCGGCTCGTCGCCGCGCCAGGCCACGCCCTCATTGCGGCACAGGCAGAAGGGATGCCCGATCGGGTCGGTGTACACCCGCCAGCCGTAGCCCTCGGCGTCGATGAAGTCCTGCTGCAGCGTCGCGCCCAGCGCGACGATGCGGCGCTCCTCGGGCTCGATCTCGTCCACCTCGAAGTCGAGGTGGTACTGCTTGGGGTGTTCGCTGCTCGGCCAGCGCGGGGGACGGTAGTCCTCGACCCGTTGGAATGCCAGCTCGATCTCGCCGAAGCGGATGCCGGCCCAGCGATCGTGGCTGTCGGGCTTGAGCGCTCGACCCGTCACCTCGGCGTAGAACGCCGCCAGCTCCATCGGGTCCGGGCAGTCGATGATGACGTCGGTGAGTTTGAGCATCAGCCGATCTTGCCACACGGCAAGTGGTGCGCGACACCGCTTCGCGCGGCGCCCGATCGTCCGGGCGGGAGGCGGAGGCCCCCTGCCCGGACGCCTCGTCAGGACCAGTCGAGGGACGCGCCGCCCGAGGCGATGACGTCCCGGTACCAGTGGGCGCTGCGCTTGAGGGTCCGCTCCTGCGTGTCGTAGTCGACCCGCACGAGGCCGAAGCGCTTGGAGTAGCCCTCGCCCCATTCGAAGTTGTCGAGCAGGGACCACACGAAGTAGCCGCGCAGGTCCACGCCCTTCTCGATGGCGCGGCCCGCCGCCCGCATGTAGCCGTCGAGGTAGTCGACGCGGTCGGCGTCGTCGACCGAGCCGTCCGGGCCGACGGTGTCGTCGAAGGACGCGCCGCTCTCGGTGATGTACACCGGCAGGTCGGTGTAGTCGGCCGAGAGGCGCTCCAGGACGCGGCGCAGGCTGTCGGGGTTGATCTCCCAGCCGAAGCCGGTCACCGGTTGCTGCGGCGGCAGGCTCCGGTTGCCCAGGTGCGTGTCGGACGGGTCGGCCTCGACGACGAAGCGGTGGTAGTGGTTGACGCCCACGAAGTCCAGGGGCGCGGCGACGGTCTCCATGTCGCCCGGCAGGACCGCCTCGAACGCGCCGGTGGGCGCGAAGTGGCGGAGCATGTCCTCCGGGTAGGACCCGCGGAAGAGCGGGTCGAGGAAGAGGCGGTTGCCGCCGCCGTCGGACAGGCGCGCGGCCTCGCGGTCGGCGGGCTTGTCGGTAGCGGCCTCGATGTCGGTCATGATGATCGCCGAGCCGACGCGGGCGCCGGGCGCGGCCTTGCGGATCTCGCCCACGGCCAGGCCGTGGGCGAGGTTGAGGTGGTGGGCCGCGCGCAGGGCGGCGACGCGGTCCCGGCGGCCGGGGGCGTGGACGCCCGCGTGGTAGCCGAGGAAGGCCGCGCACCAGGCCTCGTTGATCGGGATCCACTCGTCCACGAGGTCGCCCAGGGCCGCGGCGGTGCGGGCCGCGTAGTCGGCGAAGCGTTCGGCGGTCGCCCGCTCGGGCCAGCCGCCCTCGTCCTCCAGGACCTGCGGGAGGTCCCAGTGGTAGAGGGTGACGGCCGAGCGGATGCCCTTGTCGCGCAGGTCGGCCAGCTGCTCGCGGTAGAACGCGACGGCCACCGGGTTGAGGTCCCCGCGCCCCTGGGGCTGGAGGCGCGCCCAGGAGACCGACATGCGGTAGGCCTTGAGGCCGAGGTCGGCGGCGATCGCGAAGTCCTCGCGCCAGCGGTGGTAGTGGTCGCAGGCGACCTCGCCGGTGTCGCCGTCCTTGACCTTCCCCGGGGTGGCCGAGAAGGTGTCCCAGATGGACGGCCCGCGGCCGCCCTCGGCGGCGGCGCCCTCGATCTGGTAGGCCGCGGTCGATGCGCCCCAGAGGAAGCCCTCCGGGAACGGGCTGGTCGTGGTCATGTCGTCTCCTTGCTGGTGTCGTGCGGGTGGTGTGCCCGGCCGTCGGTCGCTCGGCCGTGGGGGTCGCGGGTCCGTGCCGGCTACTTGTCCACGCCGGTCACGACGATGCCTCGGACGAAGACCCGCTGCGCCACGAGGAAGATCGCGACGGGCAGGGCCAGCGCCAGGAGCGCGGCGGCGAGGATGAGGTGGGGTTCGGAGTTGTAGACGCCGCTGAAGTAGCTCAGGCCCACGCCGATCGGGACGATGTCGCGGTTCCCGGCCAGGTACAGCAGCGGTTCGAAGAAGTCGTTCCAGGCGTAGAAGAAGTGGAAGAGGCTCACGGCGGTGAGGGCCGGGAAGGCCTGCGGGACGATGACGCGCACGAAGGTGCGGATCGGGCCGGCGCCGTCGATGCGGGCGGCCTCCTCGAGTTCCCTGGGGATGGTGAGGAAGTACTGGCGCAGCAGGAAGACGTTGAAGGCGTTGGCGAACAGCTGCGGGACGATGAGCGGCAGGTAGGTGCCGACCCAGCCCATCTGGAGGAACACCGCGTACTTGGGCACGAGGGTGACCGCGGGGGGCAGGAGGATCGTGGCCATGAGGAGTCCGAAGAGGAGGTTGCGGCCGGGGAACCGGAACCGCGCGAAGCCGTAGGCGACGACGGCGGAGGACACGACGGTGAACAGCATCGTGGTCAGCGCGTACATGAGCGTCCAGCCCATGAGGCGCATGAAGTCGATGGTGTTCCAGGCCTCCTCGAAGTTGCCCCATTGCGGGTCGACGCCGGTGACCGGGTCGAGGGCGCGCCAGCGGCCCTCCCACTCGACGGTGCCCGCGCCGGGGTCCTCGGGGTCGACGAAGACGCTCGCCTCGCGGCCGGGTTGGACGAGGGCGAGTTCGCGGACCTCGCCGTCGGGCATCGGCACGGCGTAGACGTCGAGCTCCTCCCCTTCGTATTCGAAGGTGAGCGAGGTGACGGGGAGGATCGCGGCGTTGGGGTCGGAGACGCCGTCCTTGTCCTTGAGGGCGGTGGCGGCCCCGTAGCCGAGGGGCATGAGGAAGATCGCGGCGAGCAGGATCGCCCCGAGGGTGGTGCAGCCGGACAGGAGGAGGTTCCGGCGCCTGCGGCGCACGGCGGCGTCGGTGGGCTTGGCTTCGGTGGTCACTATCGCTCCGTTCCGTAGTGCACCCAGTAGCGGGCGGTGCCGAACAGCAGCCCGGTCAGGACCGCGACGACGATGAAGATGAGCCAGGCCAGGGCCGCGCCGTAGCCCATGTTCCCGAAGACGAAGGCCTCTTGGTAGAAGTGCACGAGCAGGAACTTGCTGGCGCCGCCGGGGCGGCCGCTGGCGCCGAAGAGGACCCACGGCACCACGAAGTACTGGAGGACGAGCACCGAGCCGATCACCAGGTTGTAGAAGACGATCGGGGAGAGCAGGGGCAGGGTGACGGTGCGCAGGCGCCGCCACCAGCCGGCCCCGTCGATCTCGGCGGCCTCGTACAGCTCGGTCGGGATGCCCTGGAGGCCGGCGAGGTTCACGATCATGGCGTTGCCGACGCCCCACAGGCCGATGAAGCTGAACGCGAAGAGGACCAGCACGGGGTTGTCGAACCAGCGGATGCCGTCGGATCCGGTGGCGTCGACGCCGGTGAGCCCGATGAGGCGGTTGACCCAGCCGGTCTGGGGGTTGAGCACCTGCTGCCAGATGAGGACGCCCGCGACGAGCGGGATCATCGAGGGCATGAAGAACAGGAGCCGGAACAGGCCGGTGAACTTGAGGTGCTTGGAGTTCAGCAGCAGGGCCAGGCCGAGGGCGACGACCAGGCTCAGGGGCAGGAACAGCACGGTGAAGCGGAACGTCGCGGCGAGCGAGGTCCAGGTGTCGGGGTCGGACAGGGCCCGCTGCCAGTTGTCGCCGCCGGCGAAGGAGGTCGCGCCGGGGTCGGTGAGCTGGAAGTCGAGCGCCGAGAAGACGAGCGAGGCGCCGATGGGGACGGCCCAGAAGAGGACGAACCCGATGATCCAGGGGCTGATGAACGCGTAGCCCCAGCGCGCCTCGCGGCGGGCCATCGAGCTGACGGGGCGTCCGGAGCGCTTGTCGCGCCGCCTGACGGCGAGCGCCGCATCGGTGAAGTCGGACATGGGATTGCGGACCTTTCGGAAGGACGGCGGCGGGGCGGGGCCGCGGTCACCGCGAGCGCGGTCGGGGGTGCCGGGCGGGCGCGGGCGCCCGCCCGGCCGGGAGGAGCGGCCCGGGGTCGAGAGCGGGCCGCAGGGGTGGCCTAGGCGGCGTCGAAGACCGCTTGAAGGTCCGCTCGGAGCGCTTCGAGCTCGGCCGGGATGTCGAGCCCCTCTTCCTGGGCGAAGCGGGTGGCGTACTCGGACAGGACCGCCTCGGCTTCGAGGAAGTTGGGCATGCCGCCCTCGTGCGAGGGGTTGTCGACGTAGGACATGCCTTCGACGGCGGTGTCCCAGTTGATGTCCTGGCCTTCGAAGTTCGCCGCGCCGACGCGGTCGAAGTAGCCGTCCTGGAGGCTGATGCGCGCGGGCATGCCGCCGTAGGTGGTGGTCAGCTCCTCGGCGGCGTCGCCGAGGAGGTGGGTGAGGACGGTGAAGGCCTCGTCGGGGTGCTCGGTGTCCTTGGTGATCGAGAAGGTGTCGGCGTGGAGCTTCGCGGTGGTCTCGCCGTTGTACGAGGGGACGGCCGCGGTGTCCCAGCTGCCTTCGAAGCCGGCCATGCAGCAGGTCGCGTACCACAGGTGGGTGTTGCCCATGGCGAGGTTGCCCGACTCGAACCAGGAGCCGGCGTTGAGCATGTCGGAGTCGCCGTAGGGGCCGTTGGGGATGAAGTGCTCTTCCCACATGCCGTCGTAGTACCACTGCTGGGCCTCGGCCCAGTGCGGCGGGATCTGGGCGTTGCCCGCGTCGTCGACGAGGGTGCCGGCGCCGAAGAGGGTGGACTGGGCGCGGATGTCGGCGAAGACGTTGCCGAAGCCGAACTGGACGATCTCGCCCGGGTCGAAGTCGGGGCTGTTGGCGTCGTCGCCCTCGGCGTCGACGGTGAGCCGCTTGGCCAGGTCGGTCATGGTCGCGATGTCCCAGGGCCGCTCGTTGCCTTCGGCGTCGACGTAGGGCGCGCCGTACTCCTGGGGCGGGTAGGCCAGTCCGGCCTCGTCGAACAGGTCGAGGTTGACGTACATGAAGGACGGGAAGACCGCGAACGGCAGGCCGATCTGGCCTTCCTCCTCGATCCGGTAGAAGTCGACCAGGGCGGGGTCGAAGTCGGTGAGGTCGTAGTCGTTCTTCTCGATGTACGGGGTGAGGTCGAGCCAGGCGCCGGGGAAGGTGGAGCGGCCGCGAATGCCCATGGGCCCGACGATGTCGGGGGCGTCGCCGGTGGCGATCTGGGTGGAGAGGATGTTCGGGGCCTGGTCGGCGTCCACGACCTCCAGGACCAGTTCGATCTCGTCCTGGCCGGCGTTGAACTCCTCGACGACCGCTTCCTGCGCGGGGATGGTGGGGGCGTCGGAGCCCGCGCCCATCCCCACGAACCAGCGGATCTCGACGCGGTCGGAGGCGCTCGAGCCGCCGCCGTCCATGCATGCGGTGGCGAGCAGCGCGGCGGCGGCGCCCGCGGCGACGGTGCGGAGGGCGGTGAAGCCGCGTCCGCGGAGGGGAGATGTGGTCCTCATGGGGTTGCTCCTATGTCCAGCGGCCTGATCGGCTGCTCGGGAGGGATATCGGGAAGGTTCCTTTGTGGTCGTTCGAGGTCGAGGGAGGGGCGCTGACGTCGCGTCGGCGGACGGGTTCGGCGCGATCCGGCGTGCGGGCCGGAGGTAGGCTGGAACAGTCGTACACGACTTATTGATAAGACTTAGATTAAGTAAGCGGACCCGCGCCGTCAATCGTTTCGACATAACGGCATGGTCCCGGACCGATAACGACCCGGACTGGTGGACAGATGGAAGCCCCTAGGCACAGGACCACTCGCGACCTCAAACTCGGCAACCGCATGCGCCTGCTGCGGACCCTGTACTTCGACGGTCCGCTCACCCGCCGCGACCTGGCCCCCGCCACCGACCTGAGCACCGCCACCATCTCCAACGTGACCGCCGAGCTCCTGGCCGACGGGGTGCTGCGCGAGGCGGGCAAGGTCGAGTCCGACGGCGGCAGGCCGCAGATCCTCCTGGAGGTCGACCCCGGCCACGCCCGGGTCGTCGGCGTCGACGTCGGCGAGACCCAGGTGCGCGTCGAGCTGCTGGACCTGAAGCTCGCCGAGCAGGCCGGCGTCCGCTACGCCCTCGCGCCCGGTCGCCACGATCCGGCCACCGTGATCGAGCACATCGTCGCGGGCGTCAAAGAGGTCCTCGGCGAGGCCGGCGGCGTGCCCGTGCTCGGCGTCGGCGTGGGCATGCCCGGCATCGTCGAGTACGGCCCCGAGGGCGTCATCCACGCCAAGGCCTTCGGATGGGACGCCGTCCCCTTGGGCCGCATGCTCATGGAACGCCTCGACCCGCTGCCGGTCCACGTCGAGAACGGCGCGATGACCATGGGCCAGGCCGAGCTGTGGTTCGGGGCCGGACGCGGGGCCCAGAACGCCGTCATCGCGCTCATCGGCTCCGGCGTCGGCTCGTGCATCGTCGCGGGCGGCGCGCTCTACCGGGGCGCGGGATCGAGCGCGGGCGAATGGGGCCACACCACCATGGCCGTCGCCGGGCGGCCCTGCCGGTGCGGCTGCCGCGGATGCCTGGAGGCCTATGTGGGCGCGGAGGGCATCCTCGACCGGTACCTCGCCGCCACCGGCGTCGTCGAACTCACCGGCGAGGGCGAGGAGGCCGACCTGGAGCGGCTGCTCGACGACGACTCCCCCGCCGCCGTCGCGGTCCTCGACGAGACCGTCGAGTACCTGGGCGCGGGCCTGGCGGACCTGCTCAACCTGTTCAACCCCGAGCTGATCGTCATCGGCGGCTGGGCCGGGCACATGCTCGCGCGCCGCCGACTCGACGACATCCAGGCGGCCGCCCGGTCCTACTCCCTCGGCCAGCCGTTCGCGACCGCCCGGATCGTGCCGGGCCTCCTCGGTCCGGACGCGGTCGCCAAGGGCGCCGCGACCCTCGTCATCGAACGGTTCCTCAGCGGCGAGGGCGGCGCCGGCCGGGCCGCTCCCTGAGCGGGACTGCCGGCGAAGACGCCGTTGCGGCCACCGGGCGGCCCGCCGCGCCTTTAAATTGGCGGGACAGGGCGCCGACGACGAAGGAGCGACCAGTGGACACTCCCGCCACGCCGACCGACCGCGCGTTCAGGACCGCGAGCGCGGCACTGTGGACCGCGGCCGCCGCCCTCGCGGTGGCGGCGATCGGCAAGATCGCCCGCTACGGGCAGTTCCGGCAGTCCGCTTCGGACGCCTGCGACGCCGTGGTCGACCTCGAACCGCCCGGAGGCTGGTCCGACTCGTCGTTCCCGTGCGAGCAGTTCGCGCCGATGGGATGGATCCTGCCGTACTGGTTCGCCATCACGGCCTACCTGGTCTTCGCCGTGCTGTTCGCGGTCGCAGCGGTCAAGGCCGCCAAGGCGAGCCCGGGCACACGGGCGTTCGCGACGACCACCACGGTCCTCGCCACGCTGCTGTGCGTCGTCCCGGGCGTGTTCGGCCTCGGTTGGACGTTCGCGGTCGCCACCGCGAACGAGGCGGACCGCCTCGTCGCCCAGCGGATCCACGACGCCGTCCCCGGGTGGTTCACCGCCATTGAGGTCCTCGTCCTGCTGGTGGCGTTCGCCGCCGCGCTGACCGCGGTGATCCTCCTGCGCAGGCGGCCCGACCGGCCATGAGGCGGGCGAGTACGGCGAATCCCGCACTGCGGACGCGGCGGGCGACCCGGCCGCACCCGAAACGGCGCGTCAGCGCAGCCGCACGGTGTGGGTCGCGCCCGACGACCCTCCGGTGGCGACGGTGATCCGGAGGCGGTCGCCGACCTCGGCGGACACGGCGTCGTCGGCCTCGACCACTTCGCTCGCGGCGTAGGCCAGGTCGAGGGTGACCGTCTCGGCGGTGCGGCCGGGGTCGGCGACCGCGACGGCGATGCCGTCCTCGCCGCGCCGGACCAGGACGGAGGCGGGCCCGTCGCAGACGAGGCCGCCGACCTCGCCCCCCTGCCAGAAATGGGCGGCGAGCAGGCCGCTCCCGGCGTCCTCGACCGCCTGGACCACCGCGGTGTTGGCGAGGATCGTAAGGGGGGATTCGGCGGCCCAGGCCGCGGTCGCTTCCGCGCTCGCGGTCGGCAGCAGCACGTAGGCGTACTCGGCGTCCGTCGGCGAGACGCCGTGGTCGAACCAGAGCGTGGAATACCGCCGGGTGTGGACCTCGGTGTCGCCGCCGCCGGTGGTCGGGCCCTGCTCGATGTCGTTCCAGGCGCCCGAACGCATCTCCCGCTCCATGTGCAGTCCACTGCTCCCGAGGGGAAAGACATATCCGGCGACCTCCGGCAGATGTACCCAGGAGGCACCGTCCAATGACGACTTCAGCTCGCTGTCCTCGCTCGGGAAGACCCCGTCCACGGTCATTCGCCGGTCCCCGTCGGCGTGACGGTTCCGGTGCTCGACCGTCGTCCAGATCGCCCGGCCGTCCGCGGCGGAGATGCCTGCGCCGAGTGCGACGATCACCTCGTCCACCACGAACCAGGACTTCTTGGCCCGCAGGCTGGAGCCCTCCGCGATGAGGTCCATCGCCGCGACCGCGTACCGGTCATCGAGTGCCGCACCGCCGGCGACCTCGTTCTCGGGCAGGTGGACGACGAGGTCGGTGCTGTATCCGAGGACCTCGCGCTTCCGGGAGTCCACCGTGATACCGGGAAGCCGGTACGGGCTCACCGTCGGCCAGAACTCATCGCCGAACTGCAGCGGATCATCGATGGTGTACAGGTAGGACATGCCGTCCCCCAAGTACCAGCCGCGGAGGTTCTCCCCACCGACCATCTCATATCCGGCGACGCGATTCGAGGACATCGACAACGCCCACGACCAGGTCTCGCGGCGTACCAGCAGCCGGTCCATGCCAGGGTAGACGCGCGTCATCACCGGGCGGGGCGCCGGCTCCAGCGAAGTGTCCGCGAGGAGCGCTTTGGCCTGGCGGATTCCCTGGAGTTCCACGCGCTCGAAGTAGGGGACGGCGGCGGACGACCGCTCGATCCAGCCGCGCGCCAGCGCGCGCCACCGGTCCCGGTACTCGGCGGGGGCGAACTCGGCGAGGGCGGTCACCGCCGCGGTCAGGGCCGGTCCGGCGTCGGAGTCGCGCCAGGTCGGGCGGGCGATTCCTCTGCCGCGCAGGCAGTCCATGAACAGTCCGTCCTCGGTGAACGGCGCGAAGGAGCCCTCCACCGCGTCGTAGAGCCGCAACAGGCCGGGGTCGGTGACCTCCCACAACGAGTTCTTCAGCAGGGCGAGTGCGAGCGTGACGGAGGTGAGCAGGACGAGGCCGTAGCTGCCGGTGCTCGGCACATGGCCGTGCTGGATGAACGAGCCGTCGCGGTGGAAGCCGTCGCCTTCGTTCACGACCCGGAAGAGGCTGTTCGCTCCCCCGCCCGCGATGTCGGACAGACCGTCACGTGCCAGGGCGAGCTTGTCAGGGTCCTCCCCGACGAGGCCGCGCAGTGCCAGGATCGCGGCCTTGTCGGCGCGGTTCGCTCCGGTCTCGCGTACACCGGGGGAGGCGACGCGCTCGTCCGCGTTGGGGCAGAAGCGGTCAACGGTATCGAGGTAGTGAGCGAGGTCGGTGCCGGGAATCCGTTCTCCCAAGAGCGTGCAGATCTGGATGAGCGTGGAGGCCGATCCGATCTCCCACCAATACCAGTTGCCGGTCTGTTCGGCATGCTCGTTGTACCCCGCTCGGTAGAGCAGGGCCAGCGCGTTCACCATGCCGTCGGCGACCTCGTCGTCCTCGTACAGGTCGGTGCCGGGCGTGGCCCATGCGAGGGCGAGCCGACGAAGGCGGACGTAGGACGTGCTGAAACCGGACGGTTCGTCGACTGACCCGATATCGGGCCACAGCGAGCCGCCGTCCGCCGCGCGGTCCATGGCCTCCCAGGCCCTCAGCGACTCCCTGTTGAGCAGGCGCAGCGGTCGCCCGTAGTCCTCGTCGGCAGGGTCGATGGCGCCGCCGGTCAGGAGCGCCTTCGCTCGTTCACGCAGCGCGGCGAAGTCGAGCGGGCCGGACCCCGCCCAGGGCTCCGCCTCCGGGAGCCGACCGAACACGCCCCGATCCGGTTCGTCCAAGGCCCAAGCGGTGGCCGTGGCGCCGACGCCTGCCAGACCTATGGCGCCTCCGAGGAGCAGTCGACGATTCAATGGGGGCATGTGAGTCCAACTCCGGATGGCGGCAAAGTCGCGCCCATAGTAGCCACGCCCCCCAATGCCCCAAAAAGTAAGGTGTCTGGGACTCGCGTTCCGACTGCGCCGTCCGTGACCGCGTCTGCCGCATAGGCCGCACGGCGGCCGTGGCCACGGATGCGCTCGAATCGGCCGGTCCTACGATCGGCGCGGCATCATGGAGCAGCGGCGTTCTGCGCTCTCCTCGTTCGTCCCGCTGACGGGGATCGTCCTCGGCGGATGCCCCGCTTTCGAAGTCGGGTCGATCCGCGGCGCGGGAGCGGTCGAGGCCTCGGCTGCTGCGAGGAGATCCCTCCGGGACGGCTCCGACGCCCCGCCGGCGACGACTCCTCCCGAACCGTGACGGTTCGTCGATTTTGACGCTGTACGCGCGGCTTCGGCTGCGGTATCCTGAGCGATCACCCGCTGTACACAAGGGAGTGGCCATGCGCATCAGTGAGATTCTGCGATCCAAGGGCTCGGCGGTGGTCACGGTCAGACCGGAGGAACCGGTGCGCGCCCTGCTGGCCAGGCTGGCCGAGCACAACGTGGGCGCGCTGGTCGTCAGCGCGGACGGCGCCACCGTCGCCGGCATCGTCTCGGAACGGGACGTGGTCAGGGGGCTCCATGCGGACCCCGACCTGCTCGACGCGCCCGTCTCGCGCATCATGACCGCGGACGTGCACACGCGGCGCCCGGACGACTCCATCGAGGACCTCATGGTGCTGATGACCGTGGAGCGCATCCGCCACGTCCCCGTCGTCGCCGGCAGCGGGGCCCTCACCGGCATCGTGAGCATCGGCGACGTCGTGAAGGGCCGCATCAGGCAGCTCGAATTCGAGAAGGAGCAGCTCGAGGGCTACATCGCCGGCGCGAGCTGACCGGTCCGCCCGGCACGCGGTCCGGTGACCGCGCGCCCCGGTCCGACGCCCGGCAGCGGTTCACCGCGTCGTGGCTGTGAGGTGGCGCGGTATTCCTGGTCCGTTCATACGGGCTCGGTTACGGTTACGGCGGCGTCCACGGGGCGCCGTCGCCGAAGTCACTGAACGGAAGGCCCGCCGTGATCTACAGCCTCTTCGACTCCGCTCTCGCGTACCGCCCGACCGAGGCCGAGCAGGCCGCGCCGGTCCCGCCGATCGAGGCGGTCCTGTTCGACTTCAGCAACACCATCTTCAAGCTCGTCGACGCGGGCACCTGGCTGCGCCGGATCGCCGCCGCGACCGGCCGGGCGCTCGACGACGCGCAGCTGCGGAAGACGATCGAGCAGCTCGGCGAGGCCTACCTGATCCCCGAGGTCGCCGCGCTCCAGATCGGTCGCGACGAGTCCGCCGAGCAGCACCGCCGGGCCCTGCTGGGCTGGTTCCAGCACGTCGACTACCTCCAGGGCATCGAGGCCGACGCGTACGCGCTGATCGCGGCCCCGGACGCGTGGGTGCCCTACCCCGACACCGAGCCCTTGCTGCGCGAGCTGCGCCGGCGCGGGATCAAGACCGGCATCGTCTCCGACTTCCCTTGGGACGTCGGCGTGCACATGGAGCACTTCGGCCTCGACGACCTCGTCGACGTGCGGGTCGTCTCGTACCAGTTCGGCACCGAGAAGCCCGACCCGGTGCTCTTCCGCGCCGCCTGCGAGCGCCTCGGCGTCGACCCGCGCCGGACCCTCATGGTCGGCGACAACCCGGTGAAGGACGGCGGGGCCGCCGCGAGCGGCCTGCGCGCGTTCATCCTCCCCGGCGAGGTCCGCACCGGCGAGCGCGGCCTGGCGCACGTCCTCGGCTTCCTCGGCTGACCCCCCTCGGCGCTAGGACCGGCCTTTGGGCTTGGCGCGCAAGTGGGCCCGTTCGCCCTGGCTGCCGAAGAGGCTGAGGAGCTCCACCGGCTTGTCGTCGGCGCTGCCGAACCAGTGGGGGGTGCGGGTGTCGAACTCGGCGGCCTCGCCGGGTCTCATGACGAAGTCGTGCTCGCCGAGGACGACCCGCAGGTTGCCGTTGAGGACGTACATCCAGTCGTAGCCCTCGTGGACCTGCAGGTCCGGTTCCCTTCTGGCGCCTCCGGGGATGATCAGCTTGAAGGCCTGGATGCCGCCGGGACGGCGGGTCAGCGGCAGGTGCACCATGCCGTGGCGGGTCACCGGCCGCAGGTGGATGCGCGGGTCGCCGGTGGGCGGCGCGCCCACGAGGTCGTCGAGCGTCACGCCGTGGGCCTTCGCCAAGGGCAGCAGCAGTTCCAGGGTCGGCTTGCGGGCGCCGGACTCCAGGCGCGAGAGGGTGCTCACCGAGATCCCGGTCTGCGCCGAGAGTTCGGCGAGGGTCGCGTCGCGTGCCTTGCGCAGGGCCCGCAGGCGCGGCCCGACCGTGTCGAGCGTTCGGTCCATGTCCTCGTCCATGCCTCGAGTTTGCCAGATCGGCAAGAAACGTTGCCAGTCGGGCGCGATCGGGTCTACGGTCGCATCGGAGGTAGACGAGATGACCGATGAACTGAAGGAACAGTACGACGTCGTGGTGATCGGCGGCGGGGCCGCGGGCCTGAACGGGGCGCTCATGCTCGCCCGGGCGCGGCGCTCGGTGGCCGTGGTCGACGCGGGCGAGCCCCGCAACGCCCCCGCCGACGGCGTCCACGGCCTGCTCGGCCGCGAGGGCATGCCGCCCTCCGAACTGCTCGAACGCGGTCGCGGCGAGGTCCGCCGGTACGGCGGCCACGTCGTCGCCGGGAACGTCACGGGCGCGAAGCGGTCCGGGGACGGCTTCACCGTGTCGCTGGAGGACGGCCGCGGCGTGCGGGCCCGCAGGCTGCTCGTGACCACGGGCCTGGTGGACCGGCTCCCTGCGATCCCCGGGCTGGCCGAACGCTGGGGCCGGGACGTGATCCACTGCCCGTACTGCCACGGCTGGGAGGTCCGCGACCGGGCCATCGGCATCGTGGCGACCGGGCCGATCTCCGCGCACGGCGCGCTGCTCTTCCGGCAGTGGACTTCGGACCTGGTGTTCTTCACGAACGATCGGCCGGGCCCGTCCCCTGAGGACCTCGAGAAGTTCGCGGCGCGCGGCATCCGCGTCGTCGAGGGCCCGATCGCGCGAGTCGAGGCCTGCGGGGCCGGGCTCACGGGCGTCCGGATGGCGGACGGCGAGCTGGTCGAGCGCGAGGCGCTGGCGGTGGCGTCCCGGATGGAGGCGCGGGCGGGGTTCCTGAAGGACTTGGGCCTCAAGGCGGTCGATCATCCTTCGGGGGCGGGCGAGCACATCGTGGCCGACCCGACCGGCCGCACCGAGGTGCCCGGCGTCTGGGCGGCGGGCAACGTCACCGACCTGTCGGCGCAGGTGGGCGCGTCGGCGGCGGCGGGGGCGATGGCCGGGGCTCAGATCAACATGGACCTCGTGAACGAGGAGACCGACGCGGCGGTGGCCGCTCACCGGGCGGGGTGAGGTGACGTGCGCGGCGGCCCAGAGGCCGCCGCGCACTGCTCGTGCTCGCGCGGTGGCCGCCCGATATGCCGGTCGCCGCCGACGCGGAGACGCGCAGCGGGATCGGACGTCATCCCTTTCGCTCGGGGATCAGGTCCGACCTGCCTCGCCAGGCGCCGTGTTCGGACCGGGGGCGGAAACGAAGCGTGGTGAACTCGCGGTGGAAGTCGCGCCGTTCCCGCTCCCCCATCGCCGCACGGTGGCGGTGAGCGGCGTCGCCGCCGTCGCGCCCGAAGACCATGCTCGTCATGGCGCGGGAGCTGGTCCAGACGGAGAACGTCGAGACCGTTCGCGGCGGCCGCATCGCCGCGAGCGCCAGCGTCGTTTCGGGGTGGTCCCGCACTTGGCGTTCGACGGGCCGGCCCCAGTGGAGGAAACGCGGCAGTTCCGGCAGCCGCATTCGGGCGAGGGTCACCGCGACCACCGGTTCACCGGGATCGGTGCGGGTCGCTTCCGCGGGGAGGTGCGCCAGTTCTCGGATCGAGCCCCATCGGCGCAGGAATTCCAGCCGCACATGCCATCCGGTCCCGAGCGCTCGGCCGAACGGTCGCCGGGCGAGGAACGCCTCGAGTGCCTCCTCCTCGGCCCATTCGGCGAACACGGCGAGGTGTCGGAGCTGCATGCGGCGCGGGGTCGGCACCGGCGCGCCCAGTTCCATCCCGGCGAGGACTTCGATGTGGCGCAGCCCCGCTGCCTTGGGCGGTCGCACGAGGACGCCGGCGGCGCTGCGGAGCGGCATGTCCGCGAGATGGAACGAGTGCAGGCTCATGGGTGCCGTGCAACCCGGGATCGCGTCGGGGGGACGGACCGCCGCCTCCTGGACCGGCGGTCCGGGTCCGCGCGGCGTTCGCCGTTGCGAGCCTCGGCCGCCTGGTCGGCGGCGCGGCGCGGGAGTTCCGGAGCGGCCGCTGTCGCGCGGCGGTCCGCGGGCCGCCGCACGCGCCGTCTCATGCCGGCGGGACGAGGAAGTCGGTGACGAAGCGGACGACCGCGCCGTCGGCGTCGCGGCCGATGAAGGTGGGGTAGGACCCGTCGCCCCAGCCGGAGCCGACGAGGACCACGTTGGCGCCGGTCGTCGGGTCCGTCACCGCCGAGGCGAGCCCGGGAACGGGCCCCTCCCAGTCCGCCTCGTCGATGAGCACCTCTTCGGTGCGGTCGTAGTCCCATTCGCCGAGCGGCCGCAGCGCCGCTTCATCGGCGAGGGTCCCGCAGCCGGCGTCCACGGGGTAGCCGAAGTAGCCGTCCGAGTCCAACTCCTCGACGTTCAGGTCCGGATTCGCGACCGCCATCTCCCAGGCGACCGCGGGGGCGTCGCCGATGCGGAGTTCGAGCGCGGCGACTCGTCTATCGGTTTCCTTGCCGTCCTTCGAGAGAACCGCGACCCAGGCGATGAGCGGGTACGCGCCCGGTTCGACGGTGACGAGGTAGGGCAGGCTCTCGGGGTCGACGAGCGGGTCGCAGCCGACGACGCGGCCGGTGGGGAGCACGGTCTTGTCGAGCTCGACGGGCTCGATCACGCCTTCCCCGCCCCACCCGGTCGTGAAGGTGGCACCGGCTTGGAGAAGCTGCTTGAAGTCAGGGGTGTACGCCATCGGCCGATCCTAGCGGCCGGTGCCGACAGCGGACCGTTCGACGGGCGGGCGGTCAGGTCCCCGAAGCGGTGTCCGGTTCGATCCAGGCGAGGTCGATGACGTCCTCGCCGCGCTCCCGCGCCGTCGAGCCGCCGTCACCGCCACCGGCGCCGCTGAAGACGGGAACGCCGTCTCCCGGATCGCCCGCGGCTTCGAGCACGGTCTCCGAACCGAATTCCACCGGCAGGTGCGCGATCGCATCCGCGTCCATGCCGCCGTCGCCGCCGTCGCCCATCGCATGCCTCCAGGAATATCGGATCGTCCTCACGCAACAGTACTGCCCATGGGCTCGCCGCGCGGTCCCGAGTCGCGCCCGCTTCGGCCTTCGAGGGAGCGACACCGCTCAGCCGCGTTGATCACGAGTCGGCGGTGTCCGTCCGCCATCGCCGCGAGGTCCGTGCGCAGGTCGGCCTTCCACTCGGGCTCGTCCGGCTCCGGTGTCGCCAGCGCGGTCGAGATCCGGACCAGGGCGGCGATCGCGTTCAGGCCCGCGAACAGCGGGAGGTCCGCCTCGGACAGGGGCCGCACGCTGCGGTAGCCGTCGATGAACGCCGCGAAGCGTCCCCGGTGTCCGGCCGCCGGGAGGCCGGTCTCGTCGGTGAGGTCGCGCAGGGCGAAGGCGACGTCCGCGGCGTACCAGGACCGGCAGGCCTCGTCGAAGTCGAAGGCCGTCGCGACGCCGTCGTTCCAGGCCAGGTTGTCGAGTTCGAAGTCGCCGTGCACCACACCGAAGCACGAGGGGTCTCGCTCGAGGTCGCGCAGGCGCTCGTGGAGGGCCGCTGCGGCGGCGGCCAAGTCCGGGTCGGCCGCGAACAGGGCCGCCGCTTCGGGGAGTTCACGGAGGGGGCCGGGCAGGCGCCGTCCCAGGTCGGCCGCGTCGCGGTGCACTCGTGCAAGCGCGGCCCCCCATGCGCGGGCGTCGTTCTCGTCGAGTTCGTCCGCGTCGAGCGTTTCGCCCGGCGCGGCCTCGATCACCATGGCGTGCATCGGCCCCAGCGGGGTGTCGACGGTGGCGGTGAGCGGTCCGGCCTCGCTTGCGACCGGCCGGGCCACCGGCACGCCGCGGTCGGCGAGCCGGGCCGTCAGCTCGGCGATCGCCGAGAAGGACTCGGCGCTCCGGTGGGCGTCGGGGACGAAGCGCAGGTACCGCTTCCCGTTCGGATCGGGGATCACGAACACGTGGGAGGCGCTGGAGCGCCACCACTTCGCGGTGCCGGGCGCATAGCCCCACAGGGCGGCCGACCGGTCGGCGACCGGGCTCTCCCAGGTGGCGGTGACGGTCTGCTTCAGGCGATCGATCGCGTTCAGGGGCATCATCACCGCCGAGTGTGTCCGCCGGTGCCGCTGTGACGCAAGTGAATTCCCGAGCGGCCGCGATCCGCGCGGATCGCGGCCGCTGCAGCGCTACTGCTTGCGGCGGGGGCCCGCCGAGCCTCCGGTCGCCAGGCGCATCAGGTCGGTGCTCAGGTCGATCTCGAGCTCCGTGCCGCCGGCGCTGCCGTACTCGTGCTGGTAGTGCTGCCACGACTCGCTGCGGACCTTCTCGGCGAAGCCCGACTCCATGAGCAGGAGCACCTCGATCGCGGCGCGGGTGATCCGCTCCCCCAGCTCCGTCGAGTTCCAGTCCTCGGTGGCGGCGAAGACCGAGGTGGGGACGGTCATCGTGCGCAGGTACGCGAACAGCGAGCGCATCTGGTCGTCCACCACCAGCGCGTGGCGGGCCGTCCCGGCCGTCGCGGCCAGGACCACCGGCTTGGCGATGAGCAGGTCGTTGTCGAGGACGTGGAAGAACGAGCTGAACAGGCCGCTCGGAGCGGCCTTGTAGACCGGGGCGCCGGCGACGATCGCGTCGGCGCGGCCCAGCAGCTCGATCACGCGGGTCATCTTGGGGCCCGTGAGCTGCGAGACGAGCGCGGTGGTGATCTCGTTGGCGAGTTCGCGCAGGTCCACCACGTCGGTGGTCACGCGCTCACCGCGGTCGGCGGCGAGGGTGCGGACGCGGTCGGCGATGCGGTCGGCGAGCATCCTGGTCGAGGAGGGGTCGCTCGTGCCGCCGCTGACGACGACGAGGCGGAACGGTTCGGTGTGTTCGGGTTCGCGCGGCCGGTCGTTCACAGGACGGCTTCCTTTCGGGTCGGGTCGGTCGAGGACCGAGCGGCGAGCTTGCGGCCGATGGCCTCCAGTTGGCGCATCTCCTCGTCGGTGAGGGCGGCGGTGACGGCGCGGGCGACGTCGACGGCGTGGCGGCCGCCGACGCGGCGCTGGCGCTCGCGTCCGGCCTCGGTGAGCGCGAGGCGGACGCCGCGGCCGTCCTCGGGGTCGGCCGCGCGTTCGAGCAGCCCGCGGTCGACCAGGCGCTCGACGAGCCGGGACAGGGCCGGCTGGCTGAGCAGCACCCCGCGCCCCAGTTCGAAGAGCCGCATCGGCCCGTCGTGTTTGGACAAGGTGTAGAGGACGTCGTACTCGCGCATCGTCAGCTCATCCCAGATCGGCTCGGCGGCGAACCGCTTCATGAGCGCGGCGTGGGCGGTGAGCAGCGACTCCCAGGCGTCGTTGGCGAGCCGGCTCCGGCTGCGGGTCATGAGCGCGCTCCTCTAGAGGGCCGGGTATTCGGCCGCGGCGTCGCTGTCCTGGTAGGGCGAGGCGCCGGTGACGTTGTCGCCGCGGTTGGCGTTCGGGCGGGGCCGGCGGACCGGTCCGTCGCCGTACTTGGCCTTGACGCGGCTCGCGTGGGTCGGGGCCTCGGCCGACTCGGGGTCGCGCCGGGAGGCGAGCTCCTTGCGCAGCACGGGGACGACCTCCTCGCCGAGGAGGTCGAGCTGGTTCAGCACCATCTTCAGCGGCATCCCGGCGTGGTCGATGAGGAACATCTGGCGCTGGTAGTCGCCGAACGCGTCGTGGAAGGTCAGGGTCTTGTCGATGACCTCCTGCGGGCTGCCGACGCTGAGCGGGGTGCCTCGGGTGAACTCCTCCAGGGACGGCCCGTTGCCGTAGACGGGGGCCTCGTCGAAGTAGGGGCGGAACTCCTTCACCGCGTCCTGCGAGCGCTTGGCGATGTAGGCGTGGCCGCCGACGCCGACGATCGCCTGCTTGCGGGTGCCGTGGCCGTAGTGCTCGAAGCGCTGGCGGTAGAAGTCGATGAGGCGCTTGGAGTGCGAGGTGGGCCAGAAGATGTGGTTGGCGAAGTAGCCGTTGCCGTAGAACGCGGCCTGCTCGGCGATCTCGGGCGTGCGGATCGAGCCGTGCCACACGAACGGCGGCACGTCGTCCAGCGGCCGGGGCGTGGAGGTGAAGCCCTGGAGCGGGGTGCGGAACTCGCCTTCCCAGTCCACGACGTCCTCGCGCCACAGCCGGTGCAGGAGGTTGTAGTGCTCGAGCGCGAGCGGCAGGCCCTGGCGGATGTCCTGGCCGAACCACGGGTAGACGGGCGCGGTGTTGCCGCGGCCGAGCATGAGGTCCATGCGGCCCTTGGCGAGGTGCTGGAGCATCGCGTACTCCTCGGCGAGGCGCACCGGGTCGTTGGTGGTGATGAGGGTGGTGGCGGTGCTGAGGACGAGCCGCTCGGTGAGGGCGGCGATGTGGGCGAGGAGGGTCGTCGGGGACGAGGAGAAGAACGGCGGGTTGTGGTGCTCGCCGATGGCGAAGACGTCCAGGCCGACCTCCTCGGCCTTGACGGCGATCTTGACGATCGCCTCGATCCGCTCGGCCTCGCTCGGGGTCTCGCCCGAGACGGGGTCGCGCGTGATGTCACTGACTGAGAAGACCCCGAACTGCATCGGATTCCCTGCTCTCCCCGCCGCGGCGGCTCAAAGTTCATGCGTTTGCATCTACCTTAACGACCTCGGCCCGGACGCTATTCCGCTGGAAGAGCACCGTGACGCGGCGCATACGCGCGGGCTCCCCGCCCGCCTCGTCCGGATCCGGCCCTCGCATGCGCTCACCGGGGTCGGCGGCGTCCGTGCAACCTCGCCGGGTCCGGCACGGGTATGAACCGCACCGAACACCGACTTCGAGAAGGAACCAGCGTGCGATTCAGTACCAGCAGTCTCCGCGGCCCGGCCGTGCTCGCCGCGGTCGGCGGCGTCCTCGCGGCGGGCGCCTGCACCGCCGAGACCGACACCGGAACCGAGGGCGCGAGCGCCGAGGCCGTCTCGGACGCCGTCGCCGAGGCGCAGCGGCTGTACCAGATCATCAACGAGAGCCGCGCCATCGAGGACGAGCTCATCGAGATCGAGCACCGGGTCGCCAAGCGCTGCCTCGAGGACGAGGGCTTCCACGTCCACGATCCGGCGTACTTCCAGACCACGGACTACGCCGCCTACGGGGCGGCGGGCTACCTCACCGACGCGCCGGTCCGGGCGATCCCGACCCCGGAGGCCGCCGAGCAGTGGGGCTTCGGCGTCTGGGTCGAGTTCGTGCGCAACCCCGGCAACGAGCACCTCGTCGAGGAACTGCTCACCCCCGAGGCCCGAACCGCCTTCGGCATCCTCCCCGACGACGCCTACGGCGAACCCGACGCGAGCGAATGGGACGCTGAGGACGCCGAATACCAGGCCGCGTGGATCGAGGCCTATAGCGGCGCTCCCGCGATCACCGACTCGCTGAAGGGCCCCGAGCGCGACACCGAGGCGCCGCCGGGCGGATGCTGGCTGGAGATGGTGGAGACCGTCTACGGGGAGCCGCACCTCGTCGAGCACGAAGGCGAGGACGGGGAGGAGGGCGAGTCCCTCCCGGCCGCGCACGCGCCGAGCCCGATGTACGGGATCGAGGAGTTCGAGGACACCGAAGCGCTGTACGCGCAGGTGGAAGCGGAGGTCGTCGCCTTCGAGACGTGCCTCATCGACGGCGGCTACGAGGGCTGGGAGCTCGGCGAGGGGTTCTATCCGCCGCTGTGGGAGTACTTCGGGCGGATGTACGACCCGGCCTACTTCGAGGAGTACGGCGAGGAGGGGACCGAGCTGCCGGAGGCGCCCGAGGAGGTGCCGTCCGACTTCACGGGCGTGCTGGACCTGGAGCGGGCCATGGCCGTCGACTTCGCGGCCTGCGGTCAGTCCAGCGGCCTGCGCGCGGCGGTCGAGGAGGGCTGGGCGGCGATGCTCGTCGAGGCTTACGGCCCGATCGAGACCGAGATGGTCGGCTGGCGGCAGGAGATGCAGGGCCACCTGGACAACGCCCAGGACTACCTGCAGGAGTGACGGTCCGCGGGGAGACCGCGCGCCGCGGCCTTCCCGGTCGGCCGCCGAGGGGCCGAAGCGCTGTACCGTGCGAAGGGAGCGCCCCCCGCGGAAAGGCCCTGCCGATGGTGACCGAAACCGCGCGGGCCCGAGCGACAACGGGGCGGCTCCCCGTGCCCACGGTTCGGAAGACGACGACGGCCCCCGCCTCGAGACGGGGGCCGTCGCGCGAAGGTCAGGACTCCGAGTCGGCCTTCAGGGCCTCCCACACCGGTTCGGTGTCCAGGTCGGCGGCGAGGTCGGTGACCTGCTCGACCGTCACGTCCACCTCGTCGTCGTCCATGTCGCCCCACCACACGGTCGCGACCGAGCCGTCGGGGAAGAACGCGGCGGCCTCGACGTAGGTCGTGTCGGTCGTCCACGCGACCACGGTGCCGTCCTCGAGCGCGGTCTCGCCGCACTCGGTGTCCCCCTCGTGGCAGTGGAGGAGGTAGTGCATGTCGAGCTCCGCGCCGCCGGTCAGGTCCTGGACGCCGTCGGTGATCCCGCCCGGCAGGTACAGCGCGGTCTCCAGGCCCTCGCCGGTCTGGTCGACGTAGAAGTCGGCGCGGAACTTGCGCTGCACGGGCGTCTCGTTCTCGCCGTCGATGTAGTAGTTCTGCAGGCGCGTCATCGGGAGCGAGCCGGCGAACGTCCACTCCTCGAAGTGCTCGGTCAGTGCCTCCTCGGTCTCGTCCTGCGCTTCGGCGGTGAACTCGTCCCGCACGAAGTCCCACTGCTCGGAGTACTCCCAGCCTTCGGCCGGGATCTCGGGCTCCTGCGCGGCGGCCGCGCCCGCGGGGAGGACGGCCGCGGCGGCCGCGGCCGCGACGACGGCGGAGCGCTTGAATGAGGACATGATGGTCACCTCTCGGTAGATCCAGTCGCTTGCACCCAGTTATATGCCCCGACTTGCCCGAAGGGCTCCGGCTCACCACGATCTGTGGATTTCCTTCCCTTTTCGACGGTGCAGGCAACCGGGGCGGTCCTCATCGCGTCCTAGTCGAGGGCCGCCAGTCGGCGGGCCACCGGCCGAGGCGGTCGACCATGGACATCAGGGCGGGCAGCATCATGACGCGCACGATGACCGCGTCGAGCAGGACGCCGAGGGCCAGGGCGAATCCGAGCTGCTTCATCTCGATGCGGTCGATGAAGACGAAGGCCACGAACACCGACATCATGATCACGGCCGCGCTGGTGACCACGCTCGCCGACGACAGGATGCCCTGCTGGACGGCCTCCCGGGGCGCGAGGCCGCGTTTCGCCGCCTCCCTGATGCGGCTCATCACGAACAGCTGGTAGTCGAGGGACAGGCCGAACAGGATCGCGAAGACCAGCAGCGGGGTGCGCGAGCCGATGAACCCCGGCGAGTCGAAGTCGAGGAGGCCCTCGGCCCAGGTGCCCTGGAACACCAGCACCATGGCGCCCCATGCGGCCAGCGTCGACAGGAGGTTCAGGACCATGCTCAGCGCCGCGAACACCAGGGACCGGAACGCGATGAGCATGATGACCAGGGTCGCCAGCAGCACGAAGCCGACGACGAGGAACAGGCGTGAGGACTGGTGGGCGGAGTAGTCCGCGGCGTAGGCGGGCTCGCCGGAGACGGCGTAGTCGGCCCCTTCGATCTCGCCGATGGTCGCCGGCACCAGGTCGTCGCGAAGCAGGTCCAGCGACCGCTCGGCGCGGGGGTCGCTCGTGGGATAGGGCACCGGCAGGTCCAGTGCGATGGCGGAACCGTCCTGCGACACGCGGATACGCGGCTGGTCGGTCGCGACGAACAGGGCGCTCTCCTGAGCGGCCGCCTCCAGGCGTGCCACAGCGGCGGCCAGCGCCTCGGCGTCGGCCGCGTCCACCGTCGCGATCACCGAGTGGCTGACCCCGGCTTCGGGGAAGGCGGCGACGAGGTCGTCGTAGGCCCCGATGGTCTGGAGCGACTTGGGGAACGTCTCCTTGCCTTCGACGCTCGTCGTCATGGCCAGCGCGGGCACGGCCAGGCCGCCCATGACGACCAGGCCGACGACGGCGGTGACGGCCGGGCGGCGCAGCGAGGGCCGCAGGAGGACCGTCCACAGTCGGCTCTGCCCGGGGTTCGCTCGGCGTCGCAGGAGCTTCCCGCCGTCGATGCGGCGGCCGGTCTTCACCAGGAGGGCGGGGAGGACGGTCAGCGAGCTGGCCATGGCGATCGCGACCACGATGATGCAGGCCGTGGCGATCGAGGAGAAGATGACGTCGCCGACGAGGTAGAGGCCCGCGAGCGAGACGATCACCGCGATCCCGGAGGTCACGATGGTGCGTCCGGCGGTCGCGGCGGCCAGTTCGACGGCGGCGGCGAGGCGGTCGTCCCCTCCGGAGCGGAGGCGTTCTTCGCGGACCCGTTTGAGGTAGAACAGCGAGTAGTCGACGCCGACGGCCATGCCGATCATCGCGAGCACGCTGGCGACGGCGCCGCCGGCGTCGGGGAAGAAGTGGGAGCTGAGCGCGTAGACGCCGAGGGCGGCGACGATGGAGCTGATCGCCAGCAGCAGGGGCACGCCCGCCAGGAGGAGCGAGCCGAACACGACGAAGAGGATCGCCAGGGTGATGGGGAGGGTGAACCGCTCCACGCCGGCCAGTTCGGCGCCCAGCTGGTCGTTGAGCTCGACGGACATCGACTTGCCGCCGGTCTCGGCGATGTGGAGGCCGGGGTGCGCCTCCTGCACCGCCGCGGTGGTCCGCAGGAGCGGTTCGACGTGGTCGACGGCCTCGTGGGAGGGCATGGACATCGTCATGGAGACCATCACGGCGTCGCCGTGGTCGGCGGTCACCGGTGCGCTGACCGCGGCGACTTCGGGGAGGGCGCTCATGCGCTCGGTCAGGTCGGCGGCGGCGGCTTCGGCGGCGGCGGGGTCGAGAGCGCCCGTCGGCGAGGTGATGAGGACGTGCTCGACGGCGGGGGCCGCGATGCCGTTGTCGACGGCCATGGCCTCGGCTTCGCCGGCCTCGCCGATCCAGAAGTCGGAGAAGGCGACCTGCTCGGTGCCGGCCGCAGTGCCGGCGCCGAAGCACACGGCCACGAACAGCGTCCAGCCGATGATGGCCTTCCAGGGGTGGGCCGCGCTCCAGGCGGCGATCCGGACGGTGAACGGTCGTCGGCTCGCGCCGGCGCGGGCGGGCGCGGGCGGGGCGGTCTGCGAAGTCATCGGGGCTCGCTTCCTCGTCGGGGAGTATGCACGAGTCGACGCTAAGCAGATAATCCACGCAAGTCGCTATGGGAGTCCTTACCGCCCTTGGTAGGGCGTACCGGAACAGCGCAGGTCAACGGTCCCGGGCGAGGGGCGGCGCGCCGGGCCGCGGGAGGGCGCCCGGTCGGCGATGCGCATCGCCGACCGGGCTCGTCGAGCAGCGGGCTAGAGGGTCCAGTGCTGGTTGGTGCCGCCGTAGCAGTCGTACTGCTGGAGGCGGGCGCTGTTCGCGGTGCTGCTGCCGGTCACGTCGAGGCACTTGCCGGAATGGCGCGCGACGAGCTCGACGTGGCCGCCGCCGGCCTCGCGCACCTGCCATTGCTGGTTGGTGCCGCTGCCGCAGGTCCACTGGATCGCCTTGGCGTTGTTGGCCGTCGAGGCGCCGTTGACGTCGAGGCACTTGCCGGAGGCCTGGGAGACGATCTGGACGTAGCCGCTGCCGACCGGGCGCAGTTCCCACTGCTGGTTGACGCGGCCGTGGCAGTCGTACTGGATGATCTCGGCCCCGTTGGCGGTCGAGCCGCTCACGACGTCGACGCATTTGCCGGAGACGCGGCTGACGATGTCGGTGACCTCGCTGCCGCCGCCGACGTCGTCGCCCCAGCCGTGCCGGATCCGGTCGGCGCCGGAGGGGTTGCGGATGGTCAGGTCGAGATTCGTGCCGCTGCCGCCGACCGCGAACATCGAGTACCAGTCGTAGCCCGAGTTGCCGGTGATCTTGCCGCCCAGCGCGGGCCAGTAGGTCGAGCCCATGTTCAGCTGGCGGGCGGTGTCGGTGACGGCGCGGATGTGGCGGACGAAGTTGTCGGTGCTGGCGGCGTCGGCGTAGTTGAGGCCGTTGTCCATGGGTGCGCCGAACTCGGTGAGCACCGCGCGGGAGGCGCACGAGCCGAGGCCGTCGCGGAAGCTCTGCACCCAGCCGGCGTAGTCCTTCGTGCCGTAGAAGAACGCGTAGTGGTGGTAGGACAGGAGCGTGCCGTCGAGACGGGAGTCGGCGCAGACGGGCTTGACGTCCTGGCTGTAGCCGGTGCCGCCGATGAGGATGCGGCCCTTGGGGACCGAGGGTCGGGAGCTGATCCACGAGGCGGCGACGTTCGTCCATTCGGAGGCGCTGTAGCCGTGGGGCTCGTTCATCGGCTCGAAGTAGACCAGGCTGTTGGACCCGTACTGGGAGGTCACGGTGTTCCACATGGCGTTGAACGCGGACATGTTCGTGATCCGGCCGCCGGAGGCGGCGCCGTCCTCCCAGTAGGCGAGGATGACCTTGAAGCCGCGGGCGGTGGCGGCGTCGATGGCGCCGCGGTAGGCGTTCCACCAGGTGGTGCCGACGGTGTGGGTGTTCACGGGCAGCCGGACGGTGTTGGCGCCCATGGTCGAGGCCATGTCGGCGTAGATCGCGTCGGCCTTGGCCCTGACGGTGTCGTAGCCGTCGGACTGGCTGAGCTTGTCGAGGACGAGCGGGCCTTCGACGAAGTTGTCGCCGAGGACGGCCCAGTTGAAGCCGCGGAACTGGCTCGTGTCCGCGGCGGCGGGCGAGGCGGTGGCGAGGACGACCGCGGGCACCATGGCCAGGGCGGTCAGCACGCCGAGCAGCAGGCGGCGGAGAGAACGCCGCCGCGTCGGAGGAGCAAGGGCAGGAGGTCGCATGAGGGTCGCCGATCCCGTGCGTCTGCGCACGTGTGAGAGGACTGCCGGGAGAATGTAACCGCTAACATCCTCTGGCAGTATGGCATTCGACCCAAAGCAGGTCAAGTATTGAAATACTTCGATCTTCTTTGGTCAGTGGCGTTCGGGGAGCGGATCGGCGAACCGCCACGAGCGGGCGACGAGGTCGTCCACCGCCTCCTCGGCTCGCCGCAGGCGGGCGTGGTGCGGGCCCCGGAGCGTGACGTAGTCGCGGCCGGTCCGGCGCAGCTCCTCCTCGAAGCGCCCGGTCATCCACGGGCGCAGGTGGGCCTCACTCCGCAGGCCGTCGTCGTCGAACGCGACGCCCTCGTGGTCGGTCAGCAGGTACAGGTCGTGGCCGATCGCGTCGGCGAGCGGGTCGAGTTCCGGGTTGCGCCCGCCCATGTACCGCTCGTGCCAGATCGTGGTCGCGAAGGCGTCGGTGTCGCAGCACAGGACCGGACCGCCCACGCCGGCCGCCGCCGCTTCGCGTTCGTTCTGGCGCTTCGCGATCACCGGGAAGTCCTCGGTCGTGAAACGCACGTCGTTCCAGGTCGCGGTCGAGTGCTCGGCCTGGACGGCCCGCAGCCGCTCCTCGCTGAAGGTCCTGCCGTACTCCCCCACGCACTGCGTCAGCGCCCACGCGCCGCCGCGTTCGCGGAGCCTCGCGGCCAGCGCCTCGGCGATGGTGGTCGTGCCGGTGGACTCCGCGCCCAGCGCGACGACGCGGAGGACGAGCCCGGCGCGGACCGGGCCTTCGAGGTGGTGCCAGTTGCCGACGGGGTCGGCGCGGACGGCGGTGCCGGAGACGGGGAACCGCTCGCGGGCCTGGTCCACTGCGATGTGGACGGCGCCGAAGCGCCGGGCGAGCTCCTCGCCGTAGCGTTCGGAGGTGAAGACCGCGTCGACCCGCTCGGGGACGGCGGCTTTGAAGATCGCCATGTGGGCGCTCCAGACCGCTTCGTCCTCGAGGTCCATGTGGACGTCGTCGACGGCGCCGACGACCCGCGCGTTCGGGTGGGCCTCCCGGAGCCAGGCGACGCGCTCGCCCAGGGGGATGGATTCCACGGTGGCGCAGCAGACGAGGACGGTGAGGCGGTCGCATCCGGCCTCGGCGGTGCGGATGAGGTGGTGGTGCCCGGCGTGCGGCGGGTAGAACTTGCCGAGGACCAGGCCGTGCTCGGGTCGGTTCACGCCGCGACCTCGGCGGGTCGCCGTCGGGCCTCCAGGTCCCTCTGCCAGTTGCGGAGGCCGATGACGCACAGCACCATGAATCCGATGTAGAGGATTGCGGTGAGGTAGAGGCCCTTGTAGGCGTACAGCGGAACGAAGACGACGTCGGCGGCGATCCACAGCCACCACGACTCGACGCGCTTGCGGCACTGGCCGTAGGTGGCGAGCAGGGACAGCACGGTGGTGAGGGCGTCCCAGAAGGGGACCGTGGAGTCGGTCGCGACGACCAGCAGCGTCGTGATGGCGGCGAGCCCGAGGAGGCCCGCGCCGGCGAGGCCGATCCATTCGGTGCGGCCGGTGCGGCTCACCGGGAGGGCGTCGGCGGTCGGGCCGCCGCCGCGGACCCAGTTCCGCCAGCCGTAGACGCCGAGGGCGATGAAGACGACTTGGAGCCCGGCGTCGGCGTAGAGTCCGCTGTCGGTGAAGATCACGATGAACAGCAGGCAGTTGGCGATGCCGATGCCCCAGTTCGCGATGTGCTGGCGGGCGACGAGCCAGACGCACACCGCGCCGGTGACGAAGGCGAGGCCTTCGGCGAGGGTGGTCGGGACGCCGAAGGCGGTGAACAGGGGCAGGTACAGGACGTCCATGAGGGCGTTCACGGGGGCGGTCCTCTCAGGGGCTGGGGCTCGATGCTCATCGGCCGGGGGCGGCTTCGGCCATGCCGCATCGAACCACGCGGGCCCGGTGCCGCGCGCATCGGTGTCCGGCGCCGCTCAGGGTACGGGACCGCGAGGCATCGGGCTTGACACGGCGGGTGGGCCGACGGGTAAAGTGAAGCGCGCTTTACCGATAAATGAGCGCGGCACGGAACCGTCGAGCACCGACCGGTGCCGCCCACCGCCAGGAAGGCCCCTTATGAGCGAGCACGTCTCCGCCGTCATCAACGTCGACATCGAAGGCCCCCGGATCAACCGCCACGTGTACGGCCACTTCGCCGAGCACCTCGGCCGCTGCATCTACGGCGGCTTCTACGTCGGCGAGGACTCCGACATCCCCAACGAGGGCGGCATCCGCCTCGACGTCGTGGAGGCCCTGCGCGCCCTCGACATCCCCAACCTGCGCTGGCCCGGCGGCTGCTTCGCCGACGAGTACCACTGGATGGACGGCATCGGCCCCAAGGAGGACCGCGCCGTCATGATCAACACCCACTGGGGCGGCGTCGAGGAGAACAACCACTTCGGCACCCACGAGTTCATGGCGCTGTGCGAGCTGCTCGGCGCCGAGCCGTACATCTCCGGCAACGTCGGCTCCGGCACCGTCCGCGAGATGAGCGAGTGGGTCGAGTACCTCACCCGCGACGGCGACTCCCCCATGGTGCGCCTGCGCAAGCGGCACGGCCGCGAGGAGCCGTGGAAGGTCAAGTTCTGGGGCCTGGGCAACGAGACCTGGGGCTGCGGCGGCAACATGAGCGCCGAGCAGTACGCCATGGACGCCCGCAAGTACGCGACCTACTGCCGCGACTACGGCGACAACAAGCTCTACCGGATCGCCGCCGGGGCCGCCGACTTCAACTTCGAGTGGACCAAGACCCTCATGGAGCAGCTGGGCCACATCGGCTGCCAGCGCGTCGAGCGCAAGCTGTACCAGGCGATCTCCGTGCACTACTACACGATCGCGGGGACCTGGGAGGACAAGGGCGACGCGACGCGGTTCACCGAGGACGAGTACTACACGACGATGCTCAGGGCGGCCCGCACCGACGAGCTGCTCACCGGCCACGCGAACGTCATGGACCTGTACGACCCGACCAAGGAGATCGGGATCGTGCTCGACGAGTGGGGCACCTGGTGGAACGTCGAGCCCGGCACCAACCCCGGTTTCCTGTACCAGCAGAACACGATGCGGGACGCGCTCGTGGCGAGCCTCCACTTCGACATCTTCCACCGGCACGCCGACCGGCTGGTCATGGCGAACATCGCGCAGACGGTGAACGTGCTGCAGGCGATGATCCTGACCGACCCCGATTCGGGCGCGCTGGTGCTCACGCCGACCTACCACGTGTTCCAGATGAACAAGGGCCACCAGGACGCGGCCTCCCTGCGGGTGGACGCCCCGGCCGGGCTGCCGAGCCGCGAGGTGGACGGCAAGGAGCTGTCGACGGTGTCGGTGTCGGCCAGCCGCAAGGACGGCCGCCTGCTCGTCTCGCTGTCCAACCTGGACGCCGAGGCGGGGCAGGACGTGGAGATCGACCTGCGCGGCGGCGGGCTCGCCGAGGTCGAGGCACTGGTCCTCACCGCCGACACGCTGCAGAGCCACAACTCCCCCGAGGCGGCGGACGCGGTGGCGCCGCGCGCGCACGACGGCGTGAAGCTCGACGGCTCGAAGCTCAAGGTGCACCTGCCGGCGCACTCCTTCGTCACCGTCTCGGGCGCGATCGCGTGAGCGGCCGACGGGTCGGATGATGGGAAGATAGGCACCCTGACTTGACGAGAGGCGGTAACCGACGTGGTGACGATGAGCGACGTGGCGCGGTTGGCGGGGGTGTCGAAGATGACGGTATCCAATGTGGTCAACAACCGGCCCGGCGTGAGCGATCCGGTGCGCCGGCGCGTGCTCGAAGCCATCCAGGAGTGCGGTTACCGCCTCAACGTCAACGCCCGCACGCTCAAGGCCGGGCGCACGGGGGTCATCGGCCTCGCGGTGCCCGGCGTGGACCAGTCCTACTACGGGATGCTCGGGTCCCTCCTCATCGAGGCGGCCAAGGAGCGCGGCTTCCACGTCGCGATCGAGCAGACCGGGGCGGCGGCCGAGGGCGAGGAGGCCGCCATCGCGCAGTCGCACAAGCTGCAGCTGGACGGGCTCATCCTGAGCGCGGTCGTGCTCGACCCGCGGGAGCAGGGCGGCACGGCGTGGGGGGACTTCCCGATCGTGATGCTCGGAGAGCGCGACTTCGGGGCGAGCATCGACCACGTGGGCATGGCGAACGAGGCGGGCACGAAGGCCGCCACCGAGCACCTGATCGCACGGGGGTGCCGGCGCATCGCGAACGTCACCGGCTGGAGCCTCGAAGGCGTCCACGTCGTGTCCCGACGTCACCGGGGCTACGTCGAGGGCCTGGCCGCCCACGGGATCGAGGTGGACCCGGCGCTGGTGTCGCTGTCGGGCATGCACATGGAGCGGGGCCGGAAGGCCGTCCACGACCTGCACGCGGCGGGCACGGCCTTCGACGGCGTCGTGGCGGTCACGGACACCGTGGCCATCGGGGTCATGCGGGGCCTGGCGGACCTGGGCCTGCGCTGTCCCGAGGACGTGCGCGTGGTGGGCTTCGACGACATCCCCGAGGCCGCCTACCTCGCGCCGTCGCTGACCACCGTGGCCCCCGATCACCGGTGGATGGCCGAGAAGGCGGTCGAGCTCATCGCCGCCCGCCTCGACGACCCGACGCGGCCCCCGGAGGAGCACATCGCCCCGTTCACGCTCATCCCCCGCGAATCCACCCGCTAGGGCCCGCCCGGCTCGCCGCGACCGGCGAGGCCGAGGTCCAGGCCGCCGGGACGACGCCGCCCCGGCCTCGAAAGGCCGGGGCGGCTTTCGCGGTGCCGTCAGGAGAGCGAGCCGGTGACGTTGCCTCCGGACTCGGTGACGTAGTAGGTGACGGTCTTGCCGCTCCAGAAGTGGAACGTCAGGGTCACCTTCTGGCCGTCGTTCACGTCGTCCCAGAACGCCTGCGGCAGGCTGATCGTGCCGGCGGTGTAATCGGGGCTGAACGCGCGGGCGAACTCCTTGTAGGTGGTCCAGTTGTGCGGCCCGGCGGCGCTGCCGTCGGCGTACTCGGCCTCCATGGTCGCCAGCTGGTCGCCGTTGAACTGGGTCGGGATCGCGAACGCGCCCGTCGAGCCCGTGGCGGCCGACATCGTCGGCTGGTCGTAGGAGATGACGCTGATCCGCCACGGCGCGCCCTGCGAGAACACCGCGTGCAGGTTCGCCTTGACGCCGTACGAGCGGTCGCCGAGGAGGCTGGTGAGCCTGCTCGCCTTGATCGTGAGCGTGTCGCCCGAGATCGTGTAGTCGGTGCCCCGGACGAGGTTCGTGGACCCCAGGCGCAGGTGCTGGAACGTGGTGCCGTTCGGGTTGAGCTGCAGCGACACGTCGGCGACGGTCCCCGACTTCGCGACGAACACCTGGTCGGTGGAGGCCGTGCCCGAGCGCGAGCTCCAGCTCGCCTTCATCATGTTGTAGAGCTCGGGGTCCCGCCACTCGAAGGTGGTCCGGTTGAAGTGCTGGCCGTTGTCCCACACCTGGAGCGTGAGGCCCTTCTGGCGGGCGTAGTAGCCCACGTACTCGAAGAACTTCAGCTTCTCGCCCTGCTCGACGGTGCCGGTGTGGGCGTCGAAGCCCAGCAGGCCCCATTCGCCGACGATGACGGGGATGTCGTTCGCGACGAACTCGTTGTAGACGCGGTCGAAGTATCCCTCGATGTCGGCCTGGACCTCGGCGTTGAACTTCGTGAAGCCCGCGACGTTCACGCTGAAGGGCCAGAAGCCGTAGTAGTGGACGGTCGCGGCCAGGTTCGGGTCGTTCAAGGAGTCGATCGTCGCGCTCAGCGCGTCGAGGCGGCCCTGGTCGGCGTTCGTGTGGAGGGTCGGCAGGACGAGCACGCGGGTCGCGTTGTTCCCGCCCGAGCCGCGCACGATCTCGTGGAAGGAGACGTTGAGGTCGTCCAGGAGGGCGTAGGCGGTCGCGTCGTCGACGTTGTTGAACTGCGGCTCGTTCACGCTCTCGAACAGCAGCTCCGGCGGCGCGTCGCGGAAGCGGGTCGCCAGCTCGTTCCAGATCGCCTCGTAGCGGGCCTCGACCACGGTGCGGTTGGTGTTCATGTCCGCCATCCAGATCCACGAGTCGTGGTGGATGTTGACGAGCACGTAGAGGTCCGCCTCCAGCGCCCAGCCGACGACCTCTTCGACGCGGTCGAGGTAGGCGTCCTCGACGGCGTAAGGGGCGGACTTGGCCTGGTGGTCGTCGAAGGTGACGGGGATGCGGATGCTGTTGTAGCCCTGGGCGGCCACGTTCTCGATGAGCTCCTGGGTGATGCGCGGGTTGCCCCAGGCGGTCTCGTCGGGGCCGACGGAGTCGAGCGAGTTGCCGAGGTTCCAGCCCGGCTCCATCGCGGCGACGGTCTCCATCGCGGTGCCCTCGCCGACTGGCGGCGGGGAGGTCGTCGGCGAGGTGGTGGGCTCGCCGACGCCGCCGGTGCACTCGACGCCGTTGAGGTGGAACAGGGCGGGC
Source organism: Glycomyces sp. TRM65418 (assembly GCF_019710475.1). Lineage (GTDB taxonomy): Bacteria > Actinomycetota > Actinomycetes > Mycobacteriales > Micromonosporaceae > Glycomyces. The sequence goes on from NZ_JAJFAX010000003.1 coordinate 349,351, forward strand.
ACGCCGTTGGCTCCCGACCAGGAGCCGTTGAAGCCGAAGGAGACCGAGCCGTCGGTGGCGATGGACCGGTTGTAGCCGAGGCTCTTGGCGGTGACCTGGTCGCCGGCGTTGGTGAAGGACGCGTTCCAGATCTGGGTGATGCGCTGGCCGTCGGGGAAGGTCCAGGCCAGGTCCCAGCCGTTGATCGGATCGCCGAGGTTGGTGATCTTCACGTCGCCCGTGAAGCCGCCGTTCCATTGGCTGGCGATCTTGTAGTCCACCTTGCATCCCTCGGCCGCATACGCGACTGAGGGGGCGAGCATGGCGAGACCGGCCGCTATGGCGGCGACCGCGGTGATCGCCACGGCGATCCACCTGCGGGTACGTCGTTTGACGCCTTGCATGGCACTCCTTCATGTCCACTTCGACTGTCGGGGGGAGGCGTGCCCGGTACCGGGGGCCATCGAGCATCCTCGATACCAGACTAAGTTGGGGGACCAAACTTTGTCAATCGCTCCCAAGAAACTCTTCACCGAAGGCCCGTCACGGACCGAGATCGTCCGATTTGCGCTCTTGACAGCTGAAAGCCCTTTCCATACGCTCATGGCAACCGGTTGATTTATACATGTAAATGTATGACTCAGCCGGCCTGGATCTCCTCAACGACCCAGGCAACAACGCAGTTGCGAAGGGAAGCAACATGTCTCGTCGAAGAAACGTGCGCACCGCGCTCGTCGCCGGGTTCGCCGGCATCATCGCCACCGCCGCCACGGTCGTCGCGATGCACTCGGCCTCAGCGGCACCCGTCCGCTATGAGGCCGAAACCTCGCCCGCCGCCTGCTCCGGCACCGTCGACTCCGACCACTCCGGCTACTCCGGCAGCGGGTTCTGCAACAGCCCCAACCAGACCGGTGCGACGGTCCAGTTCACGGTGAACGCCCCCAGCGCCGGCACCGCCACCGTTGGCATCCGGTACGCCAACGGCACGACGGCCTCACGCCCCGCCGACATCGTCGTCAACGGCGCGGTGGCCCAGTCCGCCAGCGCCTTCGGCGGCACCGGGGCGTGGAACAACTGGACCACCAAGACCCTGACCGTGCCGGTGAACGCCGGCGGCAACACCATCCGCCTCGCCGCCACCGGCGCCGACGGACTCGCCAACATCGACTACCTCGATTTCGAGGCCGGCGGCGGCACCGATCCGACCACGACCCCGCCGCCCGCGGGCGGCGCGATCTACGTCGCCCCCGGCGGCGGCGACAGCGCGGCCGGCACCGAGGCGAACCCGACCACCCTCGCCTCCGCCCTGTCCCGCGTCAACGCGGGCGGGACCATCTACATGCGCGGCGGCACCTACAACTACTCCTCCACCGTGGTGATCGACCAGGACAGCGGCAGCTCCAGCGCCCGCACGACCCTGGCCGCCTACCCGGGAGAGCGGCCGGTGCTGAACTTCTCGGCGCAGTCCGAGGCCTCCTCGAACCGGGGTCTGGCGCTCTACGCGAACTACTGGCACATCAAGGGCCTGACCGTGGAGCGCGCCGGTGACAACGGCATCTTCGTCAGCGGCAGCAACAACATCCTCGAGCGCACGATCACGCGCTTCAACCGCGACACCGGTCTGCAGCTCTCGCGGCAGGCCTCGTCGAGCCCGACCTCGTCGTGGCCCGCGAACAACCTCATCCTGAGCGCGGAGTCGCACGACAACGCCGACTCCGACGGCGAGGACGCGGACGGCTTCGCGGCGAAGCTCACCGTCGGGCCCGGAAACGTCTTCCGGTACTCGGTGGCGCACAACAACATCGACGACGGCTGGGACCTCTACACCTACTCCGACCACGACCCGATCGGCGCGGTCACCATCGAGTACTCGCTGGCGTACGAGAACGGCACGCTCTCCAACGGCGGCCAGGCGGGCAACGGCGACCGGAACGGCTACAAGCTCGGCGGCGAGGACGTCCCGATCAACCACAACGTCCACCACAACATCGCGTTCGACAACGGCAAGCACGGGTTCACCTACAACCGCAACCCGGGCGCGATGACCGTCTCGAACAACCTGAGCATCGACAACGCGGAGCGGAACTTCACCTTCGACGCCGGTTCGCACACCTTCCGCAACAACACCTCGTGCCGGTTCTCCAGCGGCACGAACGACCGGATCGTCGGGAACTCCGACAGCTCGAACCAGTGGTGGATGGGCTCGAACGGCTCCCGCTGCTCCAACTACTCGGGCGGCCTGGGCTGGTCCTTCGACTCGACCGGCAAGCTCGTGGTCACCCTCGGCGGCCGGGTGGTGAACCTGTAGCCGAAGCCTGACGCCGCACGCTGAAGCGGCCCGTGCGATGCGGACGGGCCGCTTCAGCGCGGTCGCGGTGCGCGCGGCGGGGCGGGCCCGCTGTACCGCCGAAGGCACGCGAGGGCCGCGACGACACCGGCACGTGCGCGCGCCTGACCGTCCGAAACCGACTCGCCGCACTGGCGGGGGCCTGGCATGATCGCCGGATGCTCTTGACGATCTCGACCACGGCGAGGCCCGCGACCGACCTGGGATGGCTGCTGCGCAAGCACCCCGAGAACGTGCAGCGCTTCGACCAGTCCTTCGGATCGGCCTGGGTGTTCTACCCGGAGGCGACCGAGGAGCGGTGCACGGCGGCGCTCATGCTCGAGGTCGACCCGGTGCGCCTGGCGCGGGCGTTCGGGCGCGGCTCGGGCGACGCCTCCCTCAAGCAGTACGTCAACGACCGGCCCTATGCGGCCTCGTCGCTGCTGGCCGTCGCGCTCGGCAAGGTGTTCTCGACCGTGCGGACCGGCCAGAGCGAGTCCCGGCCCGAACTCGCCGCGGCCCCGATGCCGCTGGAGATCGCGCTGCCCGCGGTGCCGTGCAAGGGCGGCGCGGGCCTGGTCGAGGAGCTGTTCGCGCCGTTGGGCTGGGAGGTCGAGGCCGAGGCGGTGCCGCTGCCGGGGTTCGACGCCGACTCGCGGCACGTGCGCGTGCGGCTGCGCGGCGAACTGCGCCTCGCGGACGCGCTCAGCCAGCTGTACGTGCTGCTGCCGGTGCTCGACGACGCCAAGCACTACTGGGTCGACATCGGCGAGGTCGACAAGCTCGTGCGAGCGGGCGGCGACTGGCTCGCCGCCCATCCCAGGCGGGATCTCATCACCCGGCGGTATCTCGCGCACCGCAAGTCGCTCGAGCGCGCCGCGCTCACGCGGCTCGCCGAGGCCGAAGGGTCCGAGGCGGCCATCGAGACGCCGATCGAGGAGGACGCCCCGCTGATGGCGGCCGGTCAGGGGGCCGCGCCCGCCGGTGCGGCGCCGGCGACCGACGAGGCGGCCCCGCACGCCGACGCCGTTGCGGACGCCGAGCCTCATCGCACGGCGCCCTTGCACCGCAAGCGGATCGCCACGGTGCTGGAGGCGCTTCGCGAGGCCGGCGCGACCTCGGTCGTCGACCTGGGCTGCGGTTCGGGCAAACTCCTCGCCCAGCTGTTCAAGGACCGGCGGTTCACCCGCGTCACCGGCGTCGACGTCGCCGCCCGCGCGCTCGACCTGGCCGAGCGCGCCCTGCGGCTCGACCGGATGCCCGAGCGCACGTCGCAGCGGCTCGAACTGCTGCAGGGCTCGGTCGTCTACCGCGACAAGCGGTTCGCCGGGTACGACGCGGCGGTGCTCATGGAGGTCGTCGAGCACCTCGACCCGGGTCGGCTCCCGGCGATGGAGCGGGTGGTGTTCGGCGAGGCCCGGCCCCGCACGGTCGTCGTCACGACGCCGAACGCCGAGTACAACGCCCGCTACGGCCTGGAGGGCCGCCAGATGCGCCACGCCGACCACCGGTTCGAATGGGACCGGGCGCGATTCGCCGCATGGGCGACCGCGACCGCCGAACGGCACGGCTACCGGGTGCGGATCGCAGGGGTCGGCGACGCCGACGCCGAAGCCGGGACCCCGACCCAGATGGGAGTGTTCGACCGTGACTGAGCCATCGAACGACTCGACGTCACAGAACGACCCGACGCCGTCGAACGACCCCACGCCCCACGATGACGCCGCGTCCGGGCACGACGGGACTCCGCTGAACCCGGCGCTCGGGGACGACCGGGCCCCTTCGAACGGGGCCGCGCCGCAGCACGATCCCGTGCCCCTCGGCGACACGGCCCCTGTCGGCGACCCCGCGGACGAGCGCGAACCGCTCGATGACGCGGCCGGCGGGCCCGCCGCGCAGGTGACGTGCAGCGTCCCCGAGCTCTCGCTGATCGTCCTCGTCGGCGTGTCCGGATCCGGCAAGTCCACGTTCGCGAAGCGGCACTTCAAGCCCACGCAGGTGATCTCCTCCGACTTCTGCCGGGGCCTCGTCGCCGACGACGAGACCGACCAGACCGCCACGACCGAGGCGTTCGAGCTGCTGCACCACATCGTCGGCGTCCGGCTGCGCCGCGGTCTGCTCACCGTCGTGGACGCCACGAACGTCCAGCCGAAGGCCCGGGCCTCGCTCGTCAAGGTCGCCAAGGAGCACCACGTCCTCGCCGACGCGATCGTGCTCGACGTGCCGCCGACCGTCGCCGCCGAGCGCAACCGCGCCCGGCCCGACCGCGACTTCGGCGAGGCCGTGATCCGCCGCCACCACCGTGACCTCAAGCGGAGCCTCAAGTCGCTCAGCAAGGAGGGCTTCCGGCGCGTCCACCGCCTCAGCGGGGTCGAGCAGATCGAGACCGCCCGGATCGCCTACGAGAAGGCCTGGAACGACAAGACCGAGGAGACCGGTCCGTTCGACCTCATCGGCGACGTGCACGGCTGCCGCGCCGAACTGGAGTCGCTGCTGACCGAGCTCGGCTGGACGCTCGAACGCGACGACGCCGGCCGCCCGGTCGGCGCGTCGCACCCGGAGGGCCGCAAGGCCGTCTTCGTCGGCGACCTCGTGGACCGCGGCCCCGACACGCCCGGCGTGCTGCGCCTGGTGACGGGGATGGTCCGGGCCGGGAACGCGCTCTGCGTGTGCGGCAACCACGAGCAGAAGCTCGTGCGGGCCCTGAACGGCAGGAAGGTCAAGGTCGCGCACGGCCTGGCCGAGTCGCTCGAACAGCTCGGGAACGAGGACGAGGCGTTCCGGGAGGACGCGAAGTCCTTCATGGATGGACTGGTGAGCCACTACCGGTTGGACGGCGGCGACCTCGTGGTCGCGCACGCCGGCCTCAAAGAGGAGTACCACGGCCGGGCCTCGGGCAAGGTGCGGTCCTTCGCGCTCTACGGCGACACCACCGGCGAGTCCGACGAGTACGGCCTGCCGGTGCGGCTGCCGTGGGCCGAGGACTACCGCGGGCGGGCCATGGTGGTGTACGGCCACACGCCGACCGCCGAACCCGAGTGGGTCAACAACACCATCTGCCTCGACACCGGCTGCTGCTTCGGCGGCAGGCTCACGGCGCTGCGCTACCCCGAACGGGAGCTCGTCGCCGTCGACGCCCTGCAGGAGTGGTACGAGCCGGTCCGGCCGCTGCACACCACGGTCCGCGACGCGACCATGCTCGACTTCGAGGACGTCGCGGGCGACCGCTACCTCACGACCGACCTCGTCGGGACGGTGAAGGTGCGCGCCGAGAACGCCGCCGCCGCCCTGGAGGTCATGAGCCGCTTCGCCGAAGACCCGCGGCGCGTGCTGTACCTGCCGCCGACGATGGCCCCGGTGGACGCGTCCTCACTGGACGGTTACCTGGAGCATCCGGCGCAGGCGTTCGACCAGTACCGCAAGCACGCCGAGCGGGTGGTGTGCCAGGAGAAGCACATGGGCTCCCGGGCCGTGGCGCTCGTGTGCCGCGACCCGGAGGTCGCCCGCAGGCGCTTCGGACTCGGCACCGGGCCCGCGGGCGCGGTCCTCACGCGCACCGGCCGGGCGTTCTTCGAGGAGGAGGCCCTCACCGAGGAGCTGCTGGCCCGGATCGCGCTCGCCGCGGAGGGAGCAGGGCTGTGGGACCGGCTCGCGACCGACTGGATGCTGCTCGACTGCGAGCTGCTGCCGTGGTCGGCCAAGGCCCGTGAGCTGGTCGAAGACCAGTTCGCGTCCGTCGCCGCGGCCGGCTTGTCCGCGCTCCCGGCCGCCGCGTCGGCGCTGGAGGCCGCGGCCGCACGCGGGCTCGACGTCGCCGACCTCGCCGCGCGCACGACCTCGCGCCTGGCCAATGTCGAGGCGTTCGCCGAGGCGTACCAGCGGTACTGCTGGCCCACTTCGGGTCTCGAAGGGGTGCGGCTGGCGCCGTTCCAGATCCTCGCGACCGAGGGCGCGAACCGGGCCGACCACCGGCACGACTGGCACCTCGACGCGATCGACGCGCTGGTCGGCGCCGACGCGACCGGGACGCTCACGGCCACGCGCCGCAGGTTCGTCACGCTCGGCACGGACGAGGAGGCCGAGGCCGCCGACTGGTGGCGCGGACTGTGCGCGGCGGGCGGCGAGGGCATGGTCGTCAAGCCGGTCCTGGAGGGCCGCACGAAGCTGCAGCCGGGCCTCAAGGTCCGAGGCCGGGAGTACCTGCGGATCGTCTACGGCGCGGACTACACCGACCCGCAGCACCTGGAGCGGCTGCGGCAGCGCCGTCCGACCCACAAGCGGTCGCAGGCGCTGCGTGAATACGCGCTCGGCGTGGAGGCGCTGGACCTGGTCGCGAAGGGGGCGCCGCTGTGGCGGATCCACCAGTACGTGTTCGCGATCCTGGCCCTGGAGTCCGAACCGGTCGACCCGCGCCTGTGAGCGAGCGGCGGATCCGGCCCCTCCCGGGGCCGGACCCGCCGTCGTCCCGCCACGGGTCAGCCGTTGTCGGTGCGGCCCACGTAGACGTTCCGCGCCTTGCGCCGCGTGCTGCCGGCCCTCCGCGGTGGGTTCGCCATGCTGGCCGCCTTCACGCCGTGCGTGGACGATGTGACCGCAAGGGAAGGTTTGCGATCACATCGAACAATCTCAATATATAGTGCACATCGGGCGCGCGGTTGTCAACGGCCGCGCTCCGTCGGTCAGCCGCGCAGGGCGACGACGATGATCACGACGGCCACCAGCGTGTCGAGCACGAAGCAGAACTCGGCCAGCGAGCGCGAGACGACGATGTCCTTGCGGTGGTGGTAGACGTCCCAGGCGGCGTGCCCGAGCAGGCCGGCCGCCACGAGGTAGGAACCGAGGTCCTCGCCGACGTAGAGGACGAGGGCGGCGATCCCGCCGAAGGCGACCATGCCGAGCGTCTGGAGCGGCAGGCCTTCGGCCGGGCGGGCCGCGCCGCGCAGGAGGCCGTACACGGCGAGCAGGGCGGCGAGCCCGATGACGGCCCAGGTGCCGAAGTCGCTCTCCCAAGGGGTGAAGTCGGCGGCGGCGATGACCAGGAAGGCGACTCCGAACATCGGCCAGGCCGCGCCGCGGCGCTGGACCGCGGCCGCACCGAGGTAGACGAGTCCGGAGGCGGCGACGACGGCGCCGAGCCCGACGCCGGAGGTCAGGCCCCAAACGGTGAACACGGCGAAAACGATGCCGATGGCGGTGGGCCAGCGCCGCAGGGCGGCGCGCACCGGGTTGTCAGCACGGGGTTCGGTGGCGGTGACGGTCATGATCGGGCTCCTTGCAGTCATGGCATACCTGGAGGGGGTATCTGATGCGCCAACGATCCTCGTCGCGCGGGCCCCGGTCAAGCGAGCGGACCGGTCGTGTCCGAAATCTTGGCTTCCTGGTCTTCCGGACCTATGCTGGGGCCATGAACCGCCATCGCGTGCTCGTCGTCGGCTACGACGACGCCGAACTGCTCGACATCGCCTGCGTCACCAGCACGCTCCACGCGGTGCACGAGATCAATCCGGACCTCGGGTACGACCTCACGCTCGCCACGCCCGGCGGGCGGCCGATCGCCTGCTCATCGGGGTTGGTCCTCAACGGCCAGGCCGCCCTCGAAAGGGCCAAGGGCCCCATCGGCACCCTGATCGTCTCCGGCGGACTGGGCCATCTGGACGCCTCGCGCGACGAGCGGCTCGTCGGCCACGTTCGCCGCCTGGCCCGTGAGAGCGAGCGCGTCGCCTCGCTGTGCACCGGCGCGAGCGTCCTCGCCGCGGCCGGGCTCCTCGACGGGAAGCGCGCGACGACGCACTGGCACTTCGCCGAGCGGATGGCGCAGGAGTATCCCGCGGTCACCGTGGACGCCCGGCCGATCTACGTGCGGGACGGCGACGTCTACACCGCCGCGGGCGTCACGAGCGCGCTCGATCTCTCGCTCTCGTTCATCGAGGCCGACTTCGGCGCCGACATGGCGCGCTGGGTGTCCCGGGCGATGGTCACGTACCTGCACCGGCCGGGGAACCAGGCGCAGATGAGCATGTTCACCGCCGCGCCCGCGGCGGACCACGGACTGGTCCGCAAGGTCACCGACCACGTGACGGAGCGACTGGACGCGGACTTGTCGACCGAGGCGCTGGCCCGGCTCGCCCGGGTGAGTCCGCGGCATCTGACCCGGTTGTTCCAGATGCATCTGCGCCAGACGCCGGGCCGGTTCGTGCGGCAGGCGCGGCTCACGGCGGCGGCGCAGCTCCTGACGACCACCGATCTCCCGGTGGCCCGCGTGGCATCCCGATGCGGCTTCGCCTCGGCGGAGGCGCTGCGCCAGGCCTTCGTCCGCGAGTACGGGACGACCCCGTCGCAGTACCGCTCGGTCGCCTCCAGCAGCGTCTAGACGGCGTTGCGGCTCTTACGGAACCGGCCGCATGCCGTCGAAGAGGACGCCCAGGGCACGTCGGCGGAACGCCTCGCTCCAATCGGCGGCGATCGCTTCTTGACACAGGGCGCCGAGCAGCGCGATCAGTTCCTCTGGGAGGAGGTCCTCGCGGACGGCGCCGGTGCCCTTGGCGCGGTCGAGCAGCACTTCGACGGCCGGTCGCAATCGCATCAGGGCGTCGCCGACGCTCACCCGGACGCCGGTCTCGGCGAGCCGCTCGAACACTTCGCGGTTGGCGGCGCCGATGGACATGACGAGCGCGCTGAACTCGAACAGGCCGGTGACTGCCTGCGGGTCGTCGACCATGGCGTCGGCCTCGGCGATGAGGCGGTCGAGCAGGTTCATGACCACGGATTCGAGCAGGTCCGGCTTGGTCGGAAAGTGGCGGAAGACGGTGCCGATGGCGACGCCGGCGCGCGCGGCGACGGCCTCGGTCGATGCCGACGCGCCCTGCTCGGCGAAGACGGCTTCGGCTGCTTCCAGGATGCGCGCGCGGTTGCGGCGGGCATCGGCACGCACGGGTCGGTCGGGCGCTGCTTCTCGGGCCACGGGCGAATACTCCTTGCCAAAATGAGTCTGACTCATTATATTTTAAGTCGAGTCTTACTCATCTTACTTCGGGAGATTCCCCATGACGTCCACGACCGCGAGTCCGATCGAGATCTACCGCCTCATGCAGGAGGCGCTGCTGCGCGAGGAGGCGACGCTGCTCCCAGCCGAACTCCTGGCCGAGGACGTGGTCGTCGAGACCCCGTTCTCCCCGCCGGGAATGCGGCGTCACGAAGGCCGGGAGGCCTGGCTGGAGTTCTACCGTTCGAGGCCCCTGCCGTTCCGCTTCTCGGAGTTCCGGGAGCTGAGCATCCGTGAGACCGACGACCCCGAAGTCCTCGTCGTGGAGTACGAACTGGTCGGCACGGTCACCACCACCGGTGTGACCGCCTCGGCGACCTTCATCGCCGTGCTGCGGGTCCGCGACGGCCTGATCGAGCACTGGCGCGAATACCAGGACGTCCTGGCCATCAGCCGGGCCCTGAGCCTGCAGCCCGAAGACCTCGGCAGCACCGCAACGGCCGACGAGGCCGCGCCCGAGCCGTCCGCGCCATAGACCCCAGGATGTGCTGACCGGTTCGCGGAGGACGAGGCGGGCCGCAATCCGGTAGCGACAATGCGGAGGCTGCTTGGAGCGAGGCCGGCAAGCGCGGCCCAGTTCGGGAACGGGTGGGCTGCAACCTGGCAGGACGGTGAGGCCCGTACCCGATCCGAGACTCGGGGCCGGAATCTGGCCCGGTATTGGCTAGGGCTTGGCCCTGCGGCGGGGGGCTTGATCCGACAGCGGCACGGTCCCGCACTTGAGCGCGCATGCGGCAGCACGGGAGGCGGTTTCGGCTAGAGGTGCCGAGGGCGTGTGGCCGTGGCCGGGTCCGGGGCCGGTCGGGCTTCGATCCGGCAGCGACGGTGAGGTAGCGGCATGGCCTGGGCGTGCGTGGCTGGGGCCGAGCCGGTTTGGGTCGGGGTGCGACAGGGCCGCGGTGGTGAGGCGGTTGCTGGATCCGTGCCCGGTGGTCGGAGGGCCGCTTGGTTGCGGTGGGGCGGCTGCCGGTCGGCGGTGGTCAGGTCGGACCCGTCGGGCCCGTGCCGAGGAGGCTCGGCCGGTGCCGGTGCCGGTGCCGGTGCCGGTGCCGGTGCCGGTGCCGGTGGCGGCTGCGGTGTCGGTCGTGGCCGCCACTCGCCCGGCTTCGCGGGGGCGCCCGCGAGGGCAGGGGCGGGGCAGGGTCGAGTCGGTCGTCGCCATCGGTCTTGGCACCTCCTTCCCCTGTTCCGTGCCAGATGCGGCTACATCAGCCTGCAACCGGCGGTCCGGTCTTCGATCCCCAGCGGCAACCCGGGATCTCCGCCTTCGATCCCCAACGGCAGCCGGTCGCCGGCCTCCAGCAGCCTGCAACGGCGGCCTCAGCCTTCGGCCTCCGGCTTGCACCCGGTCGTCGGTCATCGGCTTCCCGGCGGCAACCTGCGGCCTCGACTGTCGGTCTCGGGCCTTAGCCGGTGTTCGGTCGGCACCGTGTGGTCCTGGCCTGTCCTCTCCCGCCTGCGGCCGGTGCTCGATGTGGGGCAGGTCCTTTCGCCTGCACCCGTGGTCGTGCCTGTGGTGGGCGGGCGTCGATGTCGATGCCCGCATCCCCCGCCGGGCAGGCCCGGTCGGGTGGTTCCGGCCTGGCGTAGGCCCACCGGGTGCGTCTCCTCGCTCATGCCCTTCCGGGGCGCTTCTACGGAGACGGTGGCACCGGGGCGGAAACGACGCGAGTAGGGCCACCGCGTGGAGGCGTGGTCATCTCGGCATCGGCGCTGCGAAGGAGTATCCGGCCAGAGGCTTATGTCGTAGTCTGCTTACCACCGGACTCTGCTCCGCTTACACGAATTCCGTATCCCTGTACGTACCTCAATTATCCCAGGTGCATAACCGGGTGACATCACCCACAGGATGCGAAGCGTTTCACGTTCCGCCCCCGGAGCCACAGGCCCGCAACCGAAACCAGCCGCAGCCCGCCCGGGCCCGACAGCCACACCACGGCCCTAACCCTCCCGCACCCTTTTGTCGCCGCCCGCTTGAACCTCGACCGCACTCCACCCGACAGCCGCCCGATCACCCGGCCCTCAACCGGCCTCGTTGTCGCCACCCGTTTGAACGACGACCACCGGCCCGCCCGAGGGCTCAGAACCGACCTCGACCCTCAGCGGCCTTGTTGTCGCCCCCCCCGCTTGAACCTCAACCGCCGAGCCGCCAAGCACAGGGAGGCGGACCGAGCATGAGGGGCGCCTCCCCCACCGGGAGGCGCCCCTCATGCGACTTCAGTATGAGCGCTATCCGCCTCCTGCTGCAAGCGGGAGACCGGCGAAGTCGGCGGCGGCCAGGCCGACGACCGGGGATGCCTCGCCGAGCTTGCTGTCACGGACCTGGAAGTCCTCGCCGGTGGCGCGGCGCCGAGCCGCACTGGAAGCCCTGGCTCGAAGACTCGGCGTTCCGGGTCTTCTACAGCGGCCGCACTGTCCACTCGGCCCTGGCCTCGGTGAGGTTCTGCGATGGCCAAGACCGCCTCCCCCGCCGAGGACCCGCGGAGCCGCTCCACCGCCCGCTCGGACGGCGCCTCCACTCGGGCAGCCCGTGGCCTGGCATCGCGCCCGGAACGGCGGCGACTGGTGAATCCTCGACCGGGCCAGCGCGCTCATCGCGGACTCCGACACCCGACAAGTCCGGCTGAACCCGCTCCGCATCCGGCGACGCGGACCTCCCCGCCGCTCCCCCACCGGTTCGCGGAGCCTCGAACGGGCGCAGCGGCGTCCGGTGCGCTCCCCAGGAGGCGCCTGCCGCGACATCGCCACCCGGTCGTCGGGCCGGCCGATCCTCACCCAGGATCGGCCGGCCCACCCCCTTGACCAGAGGACTCGCTCCGCTGCACCCCGTGGCGGAGCTTCCCTCGCACTGCAGGGTTTCCAGGAGTCCGGGAAATACACCATCGCAGCGAACCGTCTGAGGCGGCCCGAAATCGAGGCGAGAGCGAATCCTGCCTACGATCGTGGCAACACCCGATCGCCCTTAGAGGAGAACCACCTTGCGGCGCACCTCAATCACCCTCGACATCGCCAATCTGCTCACCGCGCTCCCCGCCCGGGGCCGCCACCACCCGGACAAGGCGTTCGACAAGATCGTGGACAAGGTCCGGTCCAACGTCGACGGTGTCAGGCTCCGCGAGTCGGACGAGGCCCTGCTCGAGTCGATCCGACTGCTCATGCGGTTCACCGCCGCCACCGAAGGCCTCTCCGGCGTCGGCTGGCTGTCGATCCTCGACCTGATCACCGCCCGCGTCGACAACCTCTTCCGAGTGCGGAAGCTCCACGATCTCCACCCCGAGATCGGCCGCGAGGTCATCAAGGCCCCGATCTTCGTCGTCGGCATGCCCCGGACCGCGACCACCCTGACCCACAAGGTGCTCGCCCAATCACCGGGCAACCGCGGGCCGCTCCTGTGGGAGATGTACAACGTCGACCTGCCGCAGGACCCCGCCACCGAGCGGCGCCGGCGCAACGCCACCCAGCGCCGCCTCGACCAGACGCTCGCGCTCAGCCCCTCCTGGAAGCAGATCCACCCCGTCTCGGCCGACCTGCCCGAGGAGATCTACTTCCTGCTCGTCCACACCGCCCTGCACTGCAGCGTACTGCCGATGCCGAAGTACGTCGAGTTCCTCAAGACCTACGACTCCACCCCCGACTACCGGTTCATCAAGGAGTGCCTGCAGGTCCTCCAGTACGGGCGCGAGCCGAAGCGCTGGGCGCTCAAGCACCCCGGCACGCTGTTCCACCTGGAGGCCGTGCACCGGGTCTTCCCCGACGCCCAGGTCGTGTGGACCCATCGCGATCCGAACACGGTCATGGGCTCGATGTGCTCGATGGCCGAATCGCTGATCCGCCTGCACGTCAAGCGCAGCGCGGTCGATCTCCACGCGATCGGGGCGCTCTGGCTCAAGATCCTCTCCGAAGGGGTCGCCTCGGCGCGCGACCAGCGGGCTCGGCTGCCGCGGGGCACGGTCATCGACGTCGGCTACCACCTGATGATGTCCGACCCGTACACGTTCGTCCCGCAACTGTTCGAGCAGCTGCACCTGCCCTGGAGCGACGTGGACGAACGCAACCTCAAGATCGCGCTCGACCGGCCGACCGACCACCGTGGACACGAGTACACCATCAGCGACTACGGGCTCACGCCCGACGCCGTCGGCGACGCCTTCGGCGACTACGAACGGTTCGTCGCCACCCTGAAATAGCCCGGGCCGGCCGCGTCTCATCGCACTGCGGTGCAGTGGCCGGTCCGGGCGCGGACCTCGGCGGCGTCGACATGGCCGAGGTCCGCGAGAGGACGGGGGCAGACGCCGGCCAGCACCGAGGTGAGCGTCGTCGACGGCCTGCGCGGGGGCAGCAGTCGCGTGGCGGTGCGGAGGTAGTGATCCGACACCCGGTGCGCGGCGGCGCGGCGGTCCGCGTCGGCATCGATGCGGCGGGCGAGGTCGGCGGCGTAGGCGCGCAGCAGGTCGTGCTGGCGGTACCGGCCGGGTCGCCGCTCGGCGAGCAGGTGCGCGGACGTCAGCTCGGACAGCAGCATCTGCGCTCGTTCGAGCGACACGCCCGCGAGGCTCGCCGCCGCGGCCGCGGAGATGTCGGGGCCGGGGTGGAGGCCGAGGAGTCGGAACAGCCGGGCCGCTTCGGGGTCGAGCCGGGTGTACGACCAGGAGTACGCCGCGCGGACGTCCATGTGCTGCTCGAGGTCGTCGAAGGCGTCGAGATCGCCGTTCGATTCGCGGAGCTCGTCGGCCAGCGCCCGGAGCGGGAAGTGCGGGTGCGTGGCGGCGCGGGCGGCCACGACCGCCAGGGCCAGGGGCAGCCGGGCGCACGAGGCGATGATGGCCGCCGCTGCTTCGGGTTCGGCGGCCACCCTGTCGGGGCCCAGGCGGTGTTCCAGGAACTGCCGGGCCTCGTCGACCGTGAGCAGGTCGAGGTTCACCGGGTGGGCGCCGTCGAGAGCGATCAGCCCCGACATCCGGTTCCGGCTGGTGACCACCACCAGGCAGTCTCGGCCGCCGGGAAGCAGCGGGCGCACCTGCTCGGCGTCGCGGGCGTTGTCGAGGACCACCAGCACCCGCTTGTCCGCCAGCAACGTGCGGTACAGGCCGGTTTGGGCCTCGAGGCCCGAGGGCGTCCGTTCGGGCGTCACGTTCAAGGCGTCCAGGAACCCCCGCACGGCCTCGCCGGGTTCCATCGGCCGGCTGCCGGGGTCGAAGCCGCGCAGGTTCACGTACAACTGACCGTCGGTGTACCGTTCGGCGATCTGGTGGGCCCAATGCACCGCCAGGGTGGTCTTGCCGATCCCGGCCGTGCCGGTGATCGCGATGATCACCACCGCGCCCGGTCGGTCCAGGCCGGTTTCGCCGCTGTCGTGCACGAGCTTGTCGAGCTCGGCGAGGTGGCCGCTGCGGCCGGTGAAACCGCTGAGCGCCGCGGGCAGCTGTCGAGGGACGCGGGCTTCGGCGGGCCTGCCGTCGGTCACTGGCGGCGCGGTCAGGGCCGGATCGCCCGCCAGGATCTGCTGCTGGAGATCCTGTGCGGACTGTCCGGGTCGGAGGCCCAGTTCCTCGTCGAGGAGGCGGTGCAGCCGCTGGTAGGCCTCGAGCGCCTCGGCCTGCCGGCCGCACCGGTACAAGGCGAGGATCAGGAGCTCCCAGAACCGCTCACGCAGCGGATGCGCCTCGACTAGGGCCTCCAGTTCGACGACGGCGACGGCATGGCGCCCGACGCTCAGCTCGGCGGTCAGGCACTGCTCGGTGGCCTCCAGGCGCTGATCCTCCAGTGCGCGGGCCCGGTCGCGGACGGCGAGCAGGTCGATGTCGGCGAACGCGGCGCCGCGCCACAGTCCCAGACCGGCCCGGAACGCGGCCGCCGCATCGGCGAGGCGCCCGTCGTCCCATGCCCGGCGTCCTTCGGCGACCGACTGCTCGAACCGGTCGGCGTCGAGCGCGGACGCCGGGACTTCGAGCAGGTAGCCGCCCGGTCGGCCGTGCAGGACCGCGGTGGCGCCGGTTCTGGCGAGGAGTTTCCGGAGCCGGTACACGTAGGCCTGCAGGGTCGACTTCGCCGCGCGCGGGGGGCGGCCTTCCCACAGCTCGTCGATCAGCCGGTCGCGCCCGACCGTCCGGTTCGGACTCAGGAGCAGCAGCGCCAGCAGCTCCCGCTGCTTGGCCGCGCCCATCGCCACCGCTCGCCCCTCATCGGCGAGTTCCACCGGTCCCAGTACCCGAAATTCCACTACCGCCCCCAGACGTTCACAGTTCGCCCCGTAAGCCGCAATACCGCTCATCATCACACAACTGCGCGAATTTCGCTGTCCACGGGGAGGCGCCAGCGCGACGCCAGCACCGCGCCAGCGCGCGGTGACAGCCTTGATCGCGAACCTCACCAAAAGGAGGAAAGATGAAATCGCAACTGCTCAAGGGTCTTGGGGCTCTTGGCCTCATGACGGGGATGACCCTCGCCGTCGCCGTCCCGGCGCAGGCCGCCGAGTTCTCGCCGAGGGCCGCGGCCTGCATCACCTCGTTCACTGTCCACACCTCCGAGGACTGGGGCGCGGACGGGGACGAGCCGTACCTGGTGACCAACACGGGGACCTGGTACGCCCCGGGGTCGATGGACGACGGTTCGACGGCGGCCGTCAACCGGACCGTCGACACGGGCACCGTCGTGCAGGCATGGGATGACGACTCGCCCGACGGCGACGACTTCATCGGCAGCGCCACGGTGGGTTCGGGCGGCACCCTGAACTTCCAGGGCGATGACGCGCACTACACCGCCAACTACCGGCTCGGCGCCTGCTAGTCCGGTCGTCGGCCGCTGTGCGCGCCGAGAGCCGGGCCCACCAGGGGCCCGGCTCTCGGCGTGCCGGGAACGGGCCGCGAGTCAGCGCACGGACTTGATGGGCCACACCAGGATGCCGCCGAGGAGGGTCACGATCGCGCTCAGGACGTACAGGCCCGAGTAGCCGCCGAGACCGGCGACGATGGGGGCCGCCAGCGCGGGGCCGAGGACCTGCGGGGCGGTGGCGGCGATGTTGATGATGCCGAGGTCTTTGGCGCGGTCGGTCGCGGCGGGCAGCACCTGGGTGATGAGCGCCTGGTCGACCGAGAGGTACACGCCGAAGCCCGCGCCCATGACCGACGCCGCGACGATCGCGGCGGGCCAGGTGTGCCAGAAGACGAGGATCAGGGCGGCCGCGGTCATCACGGACGCGGAGGCGACGACGAGGGGTTTGCGGCGGTTGATCCGGTCCGAGAGCACGCCGCCGGCGACCGAGGTGGCGACGACGCCGGTGGTGTAGAGCAGGGTGAGGATCAGGACGCCTTCGTCGGCGGTGCGCCCGGGGAAGAGCCGCTCGTAGCCCACGGCGTCTTGGAGGAAGAACAGCAGGTAGAGGGTGCCGGTGGCGTTGCCGAGCATGACGAGGAACCGGGTGAACCAGGCCCAGGCGAAGTCCGGGTGCTCACGCGGGGAGACCCAGAAGGAGCCGAGCAGCGCCCGCGGCGAGAGGGGCGGGCGGGCTCGGTGCGGCAGCGGCGGGTCCGGTGTGGACAGGACGAAGGGGAGGGCCATCGCGGCGGCGGCGATGCCGATGACGGCGTATCCGGCTGCGAGGTCGGTGACGAGCGTGGTCACGATGACCGCGCCGATGACGAGCCCGAGGGCTTGGGGGAAGCCGATCCAGCCGGACACGACGGCGCGCTGGCGGATCGGCACGTGGTCGGGGATGCCCGCGTTGAGGCTCGCGTAGCCGGCGTTGAGCGCCGCTTGGGCGAGGCACCAGCACAGGAGGACGCCGAGGACGGTCGTCTGGAGGCCGAGCAGGCAGAGCGCGGCGGCGCCGACCGTGACGCCGCCGAGGGTCCACGGGTGGCGTCTGCCGAAGCGGCCGGTGGTGCGGTCGGAGAGGGCTCCGGCGAGGGGGTTGGCGATGACGGCGACGAGCGCGCCGCAGCCGGTGACGAGGCCGAACGCGGCGACCTTGCCGCGGTCGTCGATGTCGGCGAGCTGGATCGGCAGCAGGACCTGGATCGGGGTGAAGAAGGCCATGTAGAGGCCGAGCATCCCGGTGGAGATGCCGCCGATCCAGACCTTGCCGACGTTGCGGCGGGGTTCGGTGAGCGCGGTGGGCGGTGGGGCCGCGGGGGGTGAGGCTTCGGGGGCGGTGGTCATGCGGGCCTGCTTCGCGCTTCGGTCGGTGGCTCCGCGCCGGGAGTCGGGATGCCGGTCGGTCACGCCGCGTCGCTCGGGTCGGCGGCTTCGCGCGGCCGAAGCGACGGCTGCCCGAGCGAGGTCGGACAGAGGGGGCGTGTCGACCGCAGACGCCTCCGAACGTGACGTGAGTAACGTTCGAGACGGTATCAGTTCGCGGACTCGCCTGGAACCCCTTGCCGGTCGGGATTTCGGTGGCGGGCGGCGCGGACGGCGCGCGGCGAGGCGCCCAGTTCGCGGCGGCAGGCCTTGTTGAAGGCCTGGAGGTCGGGGAGGCCGACTGCGGCGGCGATCGCGGGGATCGACAGGGTCGATTCCCGCAGCAGGTGCCGGGCCCGCTCCAGGCGGCGGCGTCGGATGTGGGCGACCACGGTGGTCCCGGTGGCGGCGCGGAACAGGCGCGTCAAGTGGTTGTGGGACAGGCCGACCGCCGCGGCGACCTCGGGGACGGCGAGGGCCCGGGGCAGGTTCGCCTCGATGTGGGCGAGTGCGGCCGAGACGGCCGGGTGGCGTCCGGCTCCGCCCGGCTCGGGCGGCAGCTCGGTGAGTCGCCACAGGACGGTCCAGACCTCGGCGGCGGCCCGGGCCGGGGTGGCGGGGGCGGCGGCCACGGCGCGCCGCAGCGCCTCGGCCAGCGCGGGCCCGGCCGGGCCGGGGTCGCGCATGACCGGCACGGCCCGGGCGGTTCCCTCCCCGCGGAGCTTGAAGTGGGCGTAGCGGTGTTCGGAGGGGCCCCGGTAGCGGAACCGGGCCTCGGTGTCGGGCGGGATGAGGCTGACGCGGCCGGGCCGGATCGCGTGCGAGGTGCCGCCGACGATGAGTTCGGCCTCGTAGTCGTACAGGTGCAGCTGCCACAGGTCGGGCAGGCGGAAGACGTCCTCGGCGGCGGTGAGGCCGTGGACGCCGACTCCGGCGTGCACGGCCGCGGGCGGGAGGTCGAGATGGAGGCGCACGCGTCGCACGGTGAGAATCGACCACCAGTCAGTGATTCATGCCAATTACAGGAGAGGGATCGGATTCTATCTTCGGTGCATGGCAACCACTGAACACCTCCTGACATCGGTCGAGATGGCGCGGTTCGTCGCCCACGGGTACCACCGGATGGACGCGGTCGTGCCGGCCGCGATCAACGAGCGGGCCGTTCCGGCCTTCGAGGCGGGTCGGCTGCCGGACGTCTCCTTCGGGACGCCGCTGCGGCGGGCCTTCGCGGAGGGCTCGATCTCGCGGGCGATCCTGGCGATCCCGGCGGTGGCCGGGGCGCTCCGCAGCCTCGTCGGCCCGGACCCCACGGTGGACCACCACCACGTCCACGTGCGCGAGCCGCACGAAGGCCGCGCGCAGCCGCTCCACGGCGACGCCGTCATCGACACCCGCGTCGACGCGTTCGACGTGCAGCTCATGTACTACCCGCAGGAGGTCACCGCGGCGATGGGCGGCACGCTGAGCGTGCCGGGTTCGCATCTGCGCCGCACCAACGAGTCCGACACCGGCCGCTACCAGAACTTGCGCGGCCAGACCCGCCTGACGTGCCCGGCGGGGACCGTGGTGCTCCTCCACCACGGCATCTGGCACGGCGGGCGGCGCAACGACAGCGACATCCGCCGCTACATGTACAAGATCCGCTTCAACCCCACCGTGCCGCAGGTGCGGACCTGGGACGTCGCGGATCTGGACGACCCGGCCGTCGCCAGGGAGCTCTCGGTGTACCACCCCTGGTGCGAGCACGCCACCGCCCGCCTGGAGATCTACAACCGCATCACGATGTGGCGGGCACTCACCGGCGACGCCTCGTTCGACATCGACTACTGGGCGACGCGCGTCGCCAACCGCCCCGGGAGGGTCGCATGAAGCAGCAAGTCCTCGTCCTCTACTTGAACACCTCCGCGCTCGACGCCGAAGTGCTGGGCTGGGCCAACTACGACGGCACCGGCAGGACCAGTCCCGCCACCGGCGACGGCGACGAGCCGCCGTACGAGACGGGCGTGGACGCGCTCAAGGACGGCTGGCGGCTCTTCCAGGCGTCGCAGCTGATGCCGCCCTACCCCGGGCACGAGTACGAGACGTCGTTCCTCAAGCACGAGTTCTGGTTCGAGAAGCTCGAATAGCCGCGAGCGGGCCGGCCCGGAGGCCGGCCCCCTTCGGGTCACTCCTTCTCGAGGAGCGTTTTCAGCGTGCCGAGGTTGGCCGCCACGGCCGCCTTGACCCGGGTGACCGCGAGCGGCGCGATGGGCCGAGCCGGACCGGCGGCCTTGAGGTCCATGGCGTTGGTGACGATCGTGCCCCCCTGCGCCGGGTCCAGGACGTAGGCCACGTCGCCGTGGAAGGGGCCGAGGTCGCCGCGGATCGCGAATCGGCGGTCCGGCTCGTACTCGGTCACCTCCACCGTCTCCTCGCTGTGCTCGGGGACGGTCCGGGTCTGGAGGTAGCTGGAACCGACGCCGACCGGACCTTCCGAGGTCTTCTTGGTCTCGCTGATCGCGTAATTCCACTGGGGAATGTTCTCCGGGTCGGCCAGGTAGGCGAAGACCTCGGCAGTGGGGCGGTCGATCCTGATCGTGTTGGTGAACTGCATCCGAGCGCATCTCCTCACCGAACGGTGCGCAGCGGGCGCTGGGTCACGGTCGGGTCGTTGGCGGGCGGACGACCGGCCGGGCGTCCGCTGGTGGCGGCGCCGTGCCCGCCCGCGGTCTCGGCCGGACGGGGCAGGGCCCCCGACGAGTTTACGCGCTGGAGGCCGCTCGCCGTCAGGGCCAGCGTTCACGATGTCGCCGGAGCCCGTCGAGGACGAGGTCGAGGCCGATGTCGAACTCCTCAGCGTACGCGTACCCGGGCTTCAGGGCGTGGTCGGTGATCATCTCGGTGAGGTGCGGGAACTCGTCGCGGGGCAGGTGATCCATGATCGACTCGGCCACGGCTTCGAGTTCGGCGGGCGAGCCGAACGGCAGGGCGAGCTCTTGGATCACGAAACCGTAGATGTAGCTGTCGATCAGCGAGAACGCGTGCGCCGCACCGGCGATCGAGAAGCCGCCCGCCCGCAGGCACCCGATCACGGCGTCGTGGTGGCGCATGGTGGCCGGGCCCGGGCCGGTGCGCGAGTCCATCAGGCCGATCGCCCACCGGTGGCGGATCAGCGCCTCGCGCGTGGAGACCGCCCGCCGCCGCATCGCGGTCGCCCAGTCGAGGTCGCCCGAGGGCAGCTCGATCTCGGCGAAGACGAGGTCGACCATGCCGTCGAGCAGCTCGTCCTTGTTGCGGAAATGGTGGTAGAGGGCCATGGCCCTGACCCCGAGCCGTTCGGCGAGGCGGCGCGTGGACGGGATGCCGCCGCCGGCCTCGTCCGCCATGGCGACCGCGGCGTGCAGGACCTTCTCCCTGCTCAGGTTGCGGTGGACGGTCGGCTCATCGCTCACGGGTTCCTCCTGTTCGGCGGCGGCTCCTCACCCGAACTTTACACCGTACAGTTTTCCTGTACAGTGTAAAGGCAGCAACACCCTTCGACTGAGGAGCCGACATGGAATCGAACCACTCAGAGACCGCCGGCCTGCCGGGCGCCGGGAAGCGGATGTGCATCGTCGGCGCCTCCGGGAAGCTCGGGCGCTACATGGTGCAGCACGCGCTGGACCGGGGCTACGAGGTCGTCGGCGTCTGCCGAGAGCAGAGCGTGCCGAAACTCGCCGACTTCGGCGACCGGATCACGGTGATCGGCGGGGCGACCGACGACCGCGCCGTCATCGCGCGGGCCGTGGAGGGCTGCGACGCCGTGCTCACCGTGCTCGTGCCCTGGGGCGTGCACGGCTACGCCTCCGGCACCGCCCAGGCGGTGCTCGACCAGGCCCGGCCGGACGCCCGCCTGGTGTTCTCCTGCGGCTGGCACATCAGCCGCGACGGGCGGGACGTGTACACCTGGCGGTTCAAGGCGCTGGTGGCCGTGCTGACGAAGGCGGCGAGACTCGTGCGCGTCGTGGACGTCGACGACCAGGTCGAGGCGTGCCGGAGGATCTTCGCGAGCGACGCCCGCTGGACCGTCGTGCGCGGGAGCGACCTCGAAGAGGGCCCCAGCGAGGGCCTGCCGGTGTGGAGCCGGCACATCGGCGACCCGGTCCTGGCGAGCAACCGCACCCGCCGCGTCGACTTCGCCCTGTTCATGGTCGAGGCCGTCACGGACGACGCGCTCGTCCAGGAGGCGCCGGCCATCGTCGGCCGCCTCACGCCGTCGGCCCTCGCCCACGCCAGGCGGTGAGCCTCGCCTCCGGGGGCTGCGCAGTGTTCATGATCGCGTTCGGAGCCGCTCGCGATTAGGGCCGCGACCTGCGGATACTCCCTCCGGCCTGTCCCGGTCCGGGGCAGCGGAGGGAGGAAACGCATTGAACAAGGTCGACCGCATCGTCGCCGCGGGATTCGTCATCGCCTGGAGCGGCGGCTTCATCGGGATCGAACTCGGCACCCAGCACGCCTCCCCGCTGGCCCTGCTCACATGGCGGTTCCTGGTGCTGGCCGTCCCTGCGGTCGCCTGGCTGGCCTGCCGACGCGGCCGCTTCCGGCGGCGCGACATCGGGGTCCACGTCATCATCGGCCTCGGCGCGCAGGTCGGCTATCTCAGCGGCATCAGCTTCGCCGCCCAGCTGGGCGTCGCCCCCGGTGTCGTCTCCCTCATCGCCGCCCTGCAGCCGATCGTCATGGCGATCGCCGCGTGGCACTTCCTCGGTGAGGGCCTCCGGGCCGCCCAGGTCGTCGGCCTGCTCATCGGACTCGTCGGCGTCGGCTTCGTGGTCGCCGCCGACCTGGGCGGCGGCGCCCCGCTGTGGGCGTTCGCGCTGCCGCTGGGCGCGATGCTCGGCATCGTCGCCACGACGGTGCTCGAACGCCGCGTCCGACCCGACAGCCTCGGGCCCACCGACGCCCTGGCCGTGCAGTTCCTCGTCGGCGCGGTGGTGTTCACGGCGCTGACCGCGATCGGCGGGCAGCTCGCGCCGCCCGCCGCGGGCGGCTTCTGGGCGGGAGTGGCGCTGACGGTGGTGCTCGCCGGCCTCGGCGGTTACGGCC
Source organism: Glycomyces sp. TRM65418 (assembly GCF_019710475.1). Classification (GTDB taxonomy): domain Bacteria; phylum Actinomycetota; class Actinomycetes; order Mycobacteriales; family Micromonosporaceae; genus Glycomyces. Next base: position 371,937 of record NZ_JAJFAX010000003.1, read on the forward strand.
TGTACTGGGCGGTGGTGCGGCGCAGCGGCCCGAACACCGCGTCGAGCCTGCTCTACCTCACGCCGCCGACCACGCTGCTGTGGGCGTGGCTCATGTTCGGCGAGACCCTCGATGGGGCCGCCTGGATCGGGCTGGGGCTCACGGCCGCGGGCGTCACGCTGGCACTGCGACGCGGCCGCTCCCGAGAGGCGGTGCATGCCTGACGGGAACGGCCGCGGCGGTCGGATCGGCGCAGTCGCGCGATCAGTGCGCTCGCATCAGTGCGAGGTGCGGTGGCGTCGCTGCGCGATGCCCTCGGCGACGCCGATGAGCAGGACCGAGGCGATCACCGCCACGACGAACCCGAGCACGTTCAGCTCCATGATGTCGCCGGTGCCCAGCAGGTTCGCGATGGTCCCGCCGATGACGGAGCCGACGAGCCCGAGGAGCAGCGTGGCGAGGATGCCGAGCTGCTGCTTCCCGGGCTTGATGAGGCGGGCGAGCGCACCGATGATGAGCCCTGCGACGATGAATCCGATCATGAGCTACTCCTTGTTCGCGTTGGCGGTCTGGTGGCGGTCGGTCACCGCTTGGCGCCCCGCCCGAAGATGGCGCCCAGACCGATCATGCCAACGCCGAGGACCAAATGCAGCCAATTGTCCGCATTGTTGACCGGCACGAAGTTCGCAGCGGAGTCCAGGTCGATCAGCAGCCCGTAGAGCCACAGGACCAGATAGATGGCACCGCCGACGAACAGGAACATCAGCGAGCCGCGCACGGAACGCGCCAGGAGGAACCCGGCGATACCGAACAGCAGGTGGACGATGTTGTGAAGCACCGAGACCTCGAAGATCCCGAAGAGCTCGGCCGAGGAATGGTGACCGGCGAAGGTCATCGAGTCGAAGTCGCTGGTGATTCCCGGGACGAACCCGAGGAGGCCCACCAGGAGGAACACCAGGGCGACGAACATGGTCACGACCTGGACGGGCGCTCGTCCGCCTGTCGCGGAAGTGCCGTGCGCAGAAGATCGCATTTCAGACATCTCAGCTCCCTTTCCTTTCGGTGGCGCTGCCGTAGTTCGGCGCTGCCGCCCACGGTGTACCCGTCTTGTCCCGGTTCAACACTCGACAGGTGTTTCCGGTAGAGGGCGCCGAACAGGACGGCGGCGACGATCAGCTCCGCGGCGTCCCCGCCGTAGTACATCAGTTGCGCGGCCGCACGGGCGGACGACGCGTCATGGCCCGCGGGGAGGGCGTGCGCGTAGAGGTACTTGGCCAGGAACGCGTGAGCGGCCACCGCGACGGCCAGCGCCGCCACGCGGACCGCCGGGCCGGGGCGGTGCGGCGCCGGGTCGGGCCCGATGATCGACCAGGTGAAGAGGTATCCGGAGGCCAGGTAGTGGACGAGCAGGAGGCCGTGGAGCAGGGGGTGTCGAACGGCGGCCTCGTGCAGCGGCGTCAGCATCACCGCGTAGAGCCCGCCGACGCTGAGGAGGACGGCGGTGAACGGATGGCCGAGGCACCGGACGGCCCGCCGCCGCAGCAGCCGGGTCGCCTTGCGCGCCGCGGGCACGGAGAGCGTCCGCAGCAGCAGGGTCACGGGAGCGCCGAGGACGAGGCCGATCGGCGCGAACATGCCCAGCAGCAGATGCCGCGCCATGTGAGCGACCGGTTCGGGCCCCGCGGCGAGCGGCGACAGCGCGAGGGCCGCGGTCGCGCAGCCGCTCAACCACAGGACGGTCCGCCGCCGAGACCAGTCGGTCGTGCGCGTCGCGGCCCAGCAGTAGGGAACGGCAAGAAGGAGCACGACCGCGGCGGCGGTCCAGGGCAGGGGGTCGGCGCCGTGGGCGCCGTGCGCGGTCATCGGCGGGGCTCGCCGGAGGCGCGAGCGCTGAGGGTCAGCGCCGCTCCGGTGAGGATCAGCGTCGCGGCGGCGAGGTTCCACGCCAGGTCGTAGGGCCAGAGCTCGACGTCGTAGCGAATCTGGTGGAGGCGCAGGAGCTTGTGGACGACGAGGCCGTCGAACAGTTGGAAGGCGCCCGCCCCGAGGAGGAACCCGCCCCAGGCGGCCGTCGGGTGGAGCGTGCCGCGCCGCCGCAGGGCGGCGAACCAGAAGAAGCCGCCGGTCAGGGCGAGCAGTTCGCCGGCGTGCAGGAGCCCGTCGGACAGGAGCGCGACGTCGGTCGCGGCGGGGTCGTAGAAGTGGTGCCAGGCCAGGATCTGGTGGAAGACGATCTCGTCGACCGCCGCCATCATCCCGACGCCGATGACGGCGGCCGCCAGCGCGGACCGGCCGCGGTCGCGCAGGTCGCGTTCATCCACAGTGCACCTCTGCGTGTCCTCGAAGGGGAGGCGGGCGGGACGGTCGCGAAGGGAGGCGTCGCGACCGTCCGCGCGGTTCAGCCGTTGCGCGACAGCGCGCCGCGCATCGCATCCTTCACCCGGTCGAACACGGCCAGGACCGGTCCGGCGGCGAGGTTCTCGGGCGCCGTCTCGACTCCCGGGTGCGGGTGCGTGGGCGCCGCCTTCTCGGCGATGCGGACCTGCTTGGCGAGCGTCCGGAGCCGGTCCGGCCCGTGCTGCGCTCGCAGGTAGCGGAACTCGTACTGCTCCTCGTACTGCGCGTGCGCGAGCACCGCGGCCCGCAGCTTCGCGAACGCGGCCGCGAAGTCCTCGGAGTCGCGGTCCATCGATTCCAGGCGGGCCAGCGCCTCCTTGGCCTGGTGCTCCTCGTGGAGGCGGTCCTCGACCACGCCTTCGCCGCCGTCGATCGAGCGGCGCGCGAGCGGGTGCACCACCTCCTCTTCGGCGGTCTCGTGGACGGCGAGCAGGCGCACCAGCCGCGCGAACGCCTCGTCGCGGGCGTCACCGGACGCGCGCTGCACCTCGGCGAAGAGGTCCCTGATGAGCATGTGCTGGCCCGCGAGCAGGTCGATGAGGTCCTCGACGTGCTCGGGGCGGTTCTCCACGGTCATGGCACGGCCCCCCTCACTGCCGGTCCGAGCGCGGTTCGCGCAGTTCGGGCACCGGATGCTCGCCTTCGGTCGAGAGGCGGTAGTCGGTGCCGAACCGCTCGCGGTGCTCGTCGACCACGCGCTCGCTGGGCGGGGCCTCGCCGCCGTGGATCTCCTCCTGCATGCGCTCGAAGCGCTCGTGGGCCTCGCGCACGTAGCCCGCGCCGAGCGTGGTGAGGTCGATCTGGGTGTCGAGGAGCTCCCGAACGTAGGCCTTGTTGGGCTCGAAGGTGACCGGTTGCGGCAGTTCGGGGGCGAGCACCTCCTCGGGTTCGCGTCCGTCGTGCTGGCGCATCAGGTCGCAGGCCAGGCGGAGATGCTCGAGCTCCATGTCGAGGTGGAGCTCCCAGATCGCCTTGATCCTGGGATCGGACTCGGTCTGCATGAACGAGTAGTACAGGTAGCACTCGTTGTACTCGTGGTTGACCAGGCGCTCCCACCAGGTCTCGCCGGGGTCCACGAGGGATTCGTAGTGCGTGACGTGCTCTTCCTCGATCAGTCCGATCTCCTGGTAGAGCTGCCGGGCGATCGGCTCCATGTACTGGGGGCCGACGTTCATGTAGAAGTTCATGGTCTGCTGCTCGGCGGCCATGATGGTCAGGGCGTGCAGCTTGGAGATCGGTGCGGCGGCCTCGCGGTCGTAGGGCTCGCGCACGTTGTCGTGCGGGTGCCGGTGGTGGTACTTGGTGGGCCGGCCCGGGATGACCTCGGTGAGGCCGTCGACGATCTTCTCGGCCTTGCGGTGCTGGACCATCTCGTACAGGTTGGAGTACCGGTAGAGGTGGTCGAAGTCCTCGAGGACCCCGAACTGGTAGGCCTGCTTGAGGTACGGGTCGGGCTCCATCCGAGCCACCCAGGCGGTGAGGTCGACGGCGACCTGCTCGTAGGCGATGGTGGTCTCCAGGGCCGAAGCGCTGCCGGGGAGGAGCCAGTTCACCGCCTTCTGCTGCTGGTGCTCGATGTAGCGCACCTCGGCGAGCTGCCGCTTCACGTCCATGGACGGGCAGTTGCGCGCGAACTGGTGGCTGAAGAGCAGCGCCTCGACCTCGATGCCGTTCATCGCGATGATCCGGCATCTCGTGTACGGGTCGGCGTGGTCGGGGTCGATCGGCTCCACGTCGAGTTCGCGCCAGTTGCGAAGCTGCTTGTCGAGTGGGATGCCTCGGTGGTCCAGTGGGTTGAAGCTCATGGAGTTCCCCTTGTCGTGGTTCGCTCGTGCGGTCGCCCGCGGCCGGTGACATCGGTGCGCGGCCGTCCCCGAGGACCGCGACCCCGCATCCGCGGTCCGCGAACCGCCTCTCTCGCACAGCGGCCGATTTAAGCCGTTTCGCGCGGACGAGGCGCCCACCGCCCCTTATGTGCCCCTGTCACCGCGGGGTGAAACCCGATCCCGGGGAGAGATCCCGACCGACGCTCATCGCGACGGGTGGAACACGGCGCGGACGCAGCCGTCCTCCTTGTTCTTGAAGAGCTCATAGCCTTTGGGGCCTTTGCGCAGCGGCATCACGTGCGTGGCCCAGTGGCGGGTCTCCAGTTCGCCTGCGGCCATCCGCTCCAGGAGCATCGGGATGTAGCGCTGGCCGTGCTGCTGCGCGGCGCGCACGGTCAGGCCCTTGTTCATGACCGCGCCGAGCGGGAACTTGTCGACCAGGCCGACGAACACGCCGAGGATGAAGACGCTGCCGCCCTTGCGGCAGGCGAGGACGGCCTCGCGCACGGCCTGGGACCGGCCGGTCTCCAGGCGCAGGAACTGCTTGGCCTTGTCGTAGGCGTACTGCGGCCCGGTGCCGTGGGCCTCCATGCCGACCGCTTCGATGCAGACGTCCGGGCCCCTGCCCCCGGTGCGCTCGCGCAGCTCCGCGCCGACGTCCGTGTCCGTGTAGTCGAGGGTCTCGACGCCGAGGTGCCGCTCGGCCATGTCGAGGCGGTCGCGCAGGCGGTCGATGACGATGACGCGCTCGGCTCCCAGCCGCCCCGCGCTCCAGGCCGCCATCTGCCCGACCGCGCCGGCTCCCCACACCGCGACGGTGTCGCCGCCGGTCACGCCGCCCAGGTCCGCGCCCATCCATCCGGTGGGCGCCGCGTCGGAGGCGAACACGGCCGCGTCGTCGTCGAGGCCGTCGGGCACGGGGAACGCGCCGTAGTCGGCGAAGGGCACGCGCACGTATTCGGCGTGGCTCCCCTGGAAGCCGCCCATCGCGTGCGAGTAGCCGTAGACACCGCCGGTCTCATAGCCCCACAGGGCCGCGCCCATCCCGGCGTTCGGGTTCCCGTTGTCGCACAGCGACCACTGGCCCTCCTCGCAGTACCGGCAGCGGCCGCAGGCGATGAACGAGGCGACGACGACCCGGTCGCCGACCCGGAGGCGCTCGACGCCCGGCCCGATCTCGACGACCTCGCCGATGAACTCGTGGCCGAGGACGTCCCCGGCCTGCATCGCGGGAACGTATCCGCCGATCAGGTGCAGGTCCGAGCCGCAGGTGGCGCTGGCGCTGACCTTGACGATCGCGTCCTGGTCGTTGAGGATCCGGGGGTCGGGCACGCGTTCGACCGAGAGTTCGTCCACGCCTTGCCAGCACAGCGCCTTCACAGCCGCCCCTCTCCGCCGGAGCGGCGCGCGAGGGCCCCGATCAGCTTCCCGCCGGGGGTGTGCGGGCGGGTCGGCTCGGTCCGGAGCACCTCGCCGGTCTCCACGAGCGACTTCGCGTCTCGCAGGGCCCGGCGCACCGATTGACGGGGGTCCTCCCCCGCGATCCGCGACGCGGGGCCCGTGCGGCCCGCGGTCGCCTCGTCGGGCGGGAGGGCGGCGAGTTCGGTCCCGCGGCCGCCGAGCGCGGGGGTGATCCGCACCCGCAGGCCGGGGAGGTCGAGGGCGCGCCGCACCCGCTCGTCGCCGGCCACGTCGTCGGGCGGGGCGTTCACCGTCACGGTCAGCCAGCGCGAGTCGCCGAGCGGGGTGCGGCGGATGACGCGCCGGTTCCGGATCGCGCGCATCGCTTCCCGCAGGACCACCGGACCCGCGGTCAGCGCGATGCTCTTGACGATCGGTTTCATGCCGTCTTCCTTCCGCGCCCGCCGCTCGCCGGGGCTCCGCGCGTCGCGCGCCGGTTCCGGACGGCGCGCGCCGCTCGGCGCAGCGCCCACATGCCTACGGCTACGGCGATGTTCTTGAACAGCCAACTCATACCGGGGTCCTCTCCGCTCCGCCGCTCAGTCGGTTTCGGTCTTGGCCTGCGCCAAGCGCGCCAGGCGGCGAAGCGATTCGCGGTTGCGGGGCGCGATCAGTCGTGATTGGGCGGACGAGGGCAGTGCCGAGAGCGGTCCCCGTATGACCATCTCGTACATCTTGACGGTCGTGGTCCGGTCGTCGCCGGTGAGCTCGAAGCGGACGCGGGCCTTGCCGACCGGCCACATCCGGGCCTCCAGGACGAGCAGGCTCGGCGGGTCGACGCGGAGCACTTCGGTGGAGTCCTCGATGACCAGGGGCCAAGGGCCGATGCTGTGGTGGATGCGGGTGCCCTTGGCGGGCCAGCCCTCGTCGACCTCGCGGATGTGCGAGGCGCCGACGACCCAGCCGGCGTAACTCCAGCCGTCGGCGAGCACGTCGAACACCGCCTGGGGCGGGACGGGGACGCTGAGCGAGACTCCCGGGTCCGATCCGGCCATCGCGGCACCTCCTCGTCGCTGACACCGCGCCTTCGGCGGCACAGCGCAAGTACCCTGCGGGCGGTCGCCCAAACCCGCCGCCGACGGCATCGGGGCCGGCGGCGGCCGCGCTGCCAGGCGTCTCGGCGGGATTGAGCCCTCCATGCTGGACGGATCGGGCGGGGACCGCGCGGCCGGGGCGCGGGAGCGGCGGGGTCCTCGGCGAGCGGCGGGCTCGGCGCAGGCGGCTCCGGGCCCACGGGCGCCGGACCGGGCGCGGGCGGAGGCCGGTCCGGCGCGAGCGCTGGTCGCAGCGCAGGCGTGCACCGCGCGGCACGCGTGCCGGAGCGGCGGTTCGCGTTCGATCGCTCGTCCGGGCCCGGGTGCGGTCCCCCGATGCGGCTTCGCGTTCAGTCCTCGCCGTAGAGCCGCTGATGCAGCCCTCCGATGGCGGCGCGGTAGAGGCCGCCTGCGCAGCCGTTGCGGGTCAAGGCGGCCCGGGCGGCGTTCGCTCCGGCCGCGCCGTGGACGGCGCCGCCGGGATGGGCCGAGGCGCCGGCGAGGTAGAGCCGGTCCAAGGGCGTGTCGGCCCTGGCGAGACCCGGCACGGGACGGAACACGAGCTGCTGGTGAACGGCCGCCACGCCGCCGTTGATCGCGCCTTCGTCGAGGTTGCGGTCGAGCCCTTCGAGATCGCGCGGTCCGCTCACGACGCGTGCGGTGATGTGGTCCTTGAATCCGGGGGCGTACCGCTGGACGGCGCGTTCGATCCGATCGGTGAGGCGGCGCGTCCGGTCGTCGTTCCAGTCCAGGCCCCGCGGCAGGCGCGTGTAGGCCCACAGCGATTCGGTGCCGCTCGGCGAGCGGGTGGGGTCGGTGGTGGTCATCTGGCCCATGAGCACGAACGGCCGCTTCGGCTCCCGGCCGACGGCGAACCGGGCGCTCAGCATGGAGAGCTCGTCGAGGCCGCCGCCGAGGTGGACGGTGCCCGCTTCGGCGACCGTCTCGTCGGCCCACGGGACGGGCGCGTCCAAGGCCCAGTCCACTTTGACCGTGGCCTGGTCCCATTCGAAGCGGGCGAGGTCGGAGGCGAACCGGCGCGGGAGGTGTTCGACGCCGATGAGGTCGCCGTACAGGTGCGGGGCCGTGACGTCGGCGAGCACGGCGCGGCGGGCCTTGACCGGCGTGCCCTCGCCGTCGCGGACGCCGACGGCGACGCCGCGGGCGTGGAGGACCTTCGCGACGGGCCTGCCGCATTGGACGCGGCCGCCGAGGGATTCGAGGCGCGAGAGGAGCGCGGCGGTGAGCTGCCCGGCGCCGCCTTCGGGGACGGGGAAGCCGAGGTCTTGGCCGACCATCGACAGCAGCCAGCCGAACAGGGCGCTGCCGGCCTGGTCGGGGCCGAGGCCGCTGTGCATGGCGTTGCCCGCGACGAGCGCTCGCGCGCCCTCTCCGGCGAAGCGCTCGTCGCCGAAGCGGCGGGCGGGCAGGGCGAGGGTCCTGGCGAAGCGGAGCGCGTCGGCCGGGCCGAGCGCGCGCAGGAGCCCTGCTCCGGCGCGCACGGGCGGGAAGGGGCGCAGCATCGCTTCGAGGAGGGGCTCGCGCACCCGTCGCCACAGGTCGAACTCCGCGATCCAGGCGTCCCCGTCGCCGGAGGCGAACGCCTCGAGCGAGCGGGCGGTGCGGCCGATGTCGCGGGAGAGCAGTGCCGTGCGGCCGTCGGGGAGGGGGTGGGCGAGCACTTGAGGCGCGCGCCGCCAGCGCAGGCCGTGCTGTTCGAGGCCGAGGTCGCGGATGACCGGGGAGGCCGCCCCGAGCGGGTAGAAGGCGCTGCAGCGGTCGCTGAGGAACCCGGGGGCGATCTCGGTGGTGCGCACGGCACCGCCGGGTTCGGGGGCGGCTTCGAGGACGAGCACCTCCCAACCCGCTTGGGCCAGAACGTTCGCGGCGACGAGCCCGTTGGGGCCCGCGCCGATGACGACCGCGTCGACCGTTTCGGTTTCACTCGCCATGCAGGCGACACCTCCTTCCAGCGCCCCGGATACCCGAGCGGGCCGGGAAGATGCGTCGCGGTCCGATCCGTTCGGGATCCGGGCCTGGTCTCCGGCGCGAACGTGGGCGTCGACCGGGCGAGTCGGCTGGTTGCGGCGGCTGCGACCGAGGCTGTGAGGCGGGACGCGATGCGCACCGGGTCGATGCCGGCGACGACGAGTGCCGCGCCGCAGCGGATCGCGGACGCGGCCCGGCGGTCGCGGCCCGGGCGGTGTCGGCGATGGGGACCGCCCAGTGGCGCAAGGGGATCGGCGCGAGGTTCGCCCCCGAGGCGGGCGCCTGCGGCGCTCACGACGACGCACGAGCAGCGGTCGGTCGGGTCCCGCCTCCTGGCCGGGCGGCGGGGTTCGGGCAGCGCTGGGACGCGTCGCTTCGGCGGGATGCGGCGGCGCCGACGGGCTCGATCGCCTGGGGGCCCGTGCGCTTCATGTCGCGAGACGTATCGAACACCCGTTTGCGGTTGCGCTCTGCCCGCAGTTCGGTATGTTGATCTTGATCTTGATACACATGTTCGACATAACACGGGGGTTCTGGTGGCGACATCCGTCGCGGCCGCGTTGGCCGCTGAACTCGGCCTGCGCACAGCCGCAGAACTGCGGCCCGCAACCGAAGCGGGCGACGCACCGCCGCTCACTCGAACGCGCTCGGCCGCCGACACTCCTCCCGTCGCACTCGCCGGGGCCGCTGCGCGCCCGGACGCCCTCCCCGCGACGATCCGACCGCCGAGGACCATCCTGCCCGTCACCCCTGACATTGCCGCCCTGCTGCCCTTCGGCGGACTCGCAACAGTGACCGCAATCACCGGATCCCGTCGCGGGGCCACCTCCCTGCTGTGGCGGCTGCTGGCCGGTCCCACCAGGGCCGGCGCCTGGTGCGCGCTGGTCGGCATGCCCGGCCGCTATCCCCTCGCGGCCACCGCCGCCGGGGCCGATCTCCACCGGCTCGCGTTCGTCGACGCCGCCGGCCCCCGCATCGCCGACGCCGCCGGGGCGCTCGCCGAGGGCGTCGCCGCCCTGGTCGTCCCCAGCGACGGCCTCAGCCCTGCCCAGGCGCGGCGCCTCACCGCCCGCGCCCGCAAGGGCGGGACCGCGATCGTGTGGTGGGAGACCCGCCCCGTGGCCGGCCCCGACGCCCGGCTCGAGGTGGCCCGCGTGCGGTGGCGGGGTCTGCGCGTCAACACCGATCGGCGCTGGGGCGCCGGGCGGCTCCACGCCTGCGAACTCGACGTCGCCGCCCACTGGCGTTCCGGCGGCGGCCACCGCGCCCGGGTCTGGCCGTACGGCGGCGAGCCCCAGGGAAACGTCGTCGAGCTGCGCCCCAAAGGCGGGCGGCGATGAGCACGACGGCGCCCGCAGCCCCGAGCGAGCCCGCCGAACCGCGACCGCAGCGGCGGCGGGCGGGTCGCGACCACGGGCCGCTCGCCTCGAACGCCCCGGCCGCCGTGCGCCCCGGGCTGCGGCAGACCGTTCACGGGGCCCGCCCCGGGGCGTCCGCGCGCCGAAGCCGATCCGCCGCGGCCCTGCGGCAGGCACGCCGCGGCCCACTCGCATCCGGCGATCAGGCCGCCGTCCCACCCGGGCGGCGGACCACCCGCGGGCGCGGGCCCTTCCCGCCCGCATGCCGCCGCTCGTCCGCCGCCGAGGTGAGGGCATGGGCCTCCTGCGGGGTTCGCGATCGCGCCCGCTCGCCCCACCGCCTTCCTCGGTGGTGACCGGCCGTGAGCGTGCAGGCCACCGGGACCCCGAGTCGGACGCTCGTGGCGCGGCTCCCCGATTGGGATCGTGAGGACGCCGCCGCCTTCGCGCCCGTGCTCGACGCCGTCGACCTCCTCACCCCGTACGTCGAGGTGCTCGAACCCGGCGCGTTCGCCGTGCCCCTCCGCCGCGGCGCGGGCGGCGAGGCGGCCTTCTGCGAGACCCTCATCGACACCGTGGCCGGACTCGTGGACCAGGACTGCGTCACCGGGGTGGCGGACGGCCTCTTCGCCGCCGTGCTCGCCGCCCGCGAAGGCCGCATCGTCCCGCCCGGCGGCGACGCCGCCTTCCTCGCCGCCCGCGACATCACCGACCTGCGCGCCACGGGCCTGGTCGAACCCGAGACCTGCGAGACCCTGCGCCACCTGGGCATCACGACGCTGGGGGCGTTCGCCGCGCTCCCCGGGGCGGCCGTGGCCGAGCGGTTCGGCCCCCAGGCCCGCCGCGCCCAACTGCTCGCCGCCGGGCGGCCCGCCCGCCCCCTGGCCCCCCGCCCGGCCGACCCCGACCTCACCGTCGCCACCGTCCCCGAGACCCCCTACGCCACCGTCGACCAGGCCGTCTTCGCCGCGAGACCCCTGGCCGAGCGGCTCCTGGCCCTCCTCGACGGCCGCAACCTCACCTGCACCCGCCTCACCGTCACCGCCCGCGCCGCCACCGGCCTGACCCGCCGACGCACCTGGCAGGTCGACCCCGCCGCGACCGCCGCCGACCTGGCCCGCCGCGTCCGCTGGCAGCTCGAAGGCTGGCTCCTCTCCAGCCGCGGCGACGCTTGCGGCGCCGCCGATGAGCACCGGACCGGCGCCGTCACCGCCCTGGAGCTCACCCCCGGCGGCCTGCTCGACCTCATCGAGGCCGGACGCGGCCTGTGGGACGTCAAGGACCCGGCCACCGCCCGCGCCGAAGCCGCCCTCCGCCGCATGCAGAGCCTGCTCGGCCCCGAAGCCGTCCGCATCGCCGCCGCCACCGACGGCCGCGGCCTGACCGAACGCGCCGGCAGCGCCGCCTGGGAAGCCGAAGCGCCGCCCGCGCCGCCCCGCGGACCGTGGCCCGGGGCGCTGCCCGACCCGCCTCCGGCGCTGGCCGGCACCGGCGAACCGGTCGACGTGCTCGACGCCGCCGGGACCCCCGTGGCGGCCCTCGCCCGCGGCGGTCTGTCCGCCACCCCGGCGACGGTGGCCTTGGGCGGCAAGCGGATCCCGATCGTCGCCTGGGCCGGGCCCTGGCCGGTGTCCGAACGCTGGTGGAGCCCCGCGGCCCGCCGCTACACCCGCCTCCAGGTCGAGCTCGCCGACGGCAGCGCCGCACTCCTGGTCTGCGAGCGCAGCCGATGGACCGTGGGCGGCTGGTATGACTGACTACGCCGAACTGCACTGCCACTCCCACTACTCCTTCGCCGACGGCGCCGACGCCCCGGCCGCGCTCACCGCCGAGGCCGCCCGCCTCGGCCTCACCGGGCTCGCGATCACCGACCACGACGGCCTCTACGGCGTCCCTCAGTTCGCTTCGGCCGCCGCCGAAGACGGCCTCCCCGCGGTCTTCGGCGCCGAACTGAACCTCGACATGCCCCGAGCCCGCCGGGGCCAGGCCGACCCGGCCGGGCGGCACCTGATCGTCCTCGCCCGCGACCCGGACGGCTACCGCCGGCTCTCGCGCGCGATCACCCGGGCCAAACTCGCCGGCGGGCGGGCCGCCGAGAAGGACCTGCCCCGCTACGACATCGACCGGCTCGCGGCGCTCGCCGACGGCCGCTGGCAGATCCTCACCGGCTGCCGCAAAGGCGTCCTCAACACCGCCTTGGACGCCGGCGGCCCCGAAGCCGCCGAGCGCGAACTGCGCGAACTGGCCGAACGGTTCGGGCCCGAGCGCGTCGCGGTCGAACTCACCTGCCACGACCTGCCCGGGGACACCGAGCGGATCGAGGCCCTCGCGGACCTGGCCCGCCGCTGCGGCATCGCCACGGTGGCCACGAACAACGTCCACTACGCGGCCCCGCGCCGGGCCAGGGCCGCCGCCGCGCTGGCCGCGATCCGGGCCCGCACCACCCTCGACCGCGCCGACCCGTACCTGCCCGCGAACGCCGGGGCGCACCTGCGCAGCGGCGCCGAGATGGCGCTGCGCTTCGCCGACTTCCCCGAGGCGGTCGCGGCCTCCGCGCGGATCGCCGCCGAGTGCGCCTTCGACCTCAAGCTCCTGCGGCCGCGGCTGCCCCGCTACCCCGTCGCAGCCGGCCACGACGACTTCTCGGCCCTGGCCGAGCTGGTCAAGGCCGGAGCCGAGGAACGCTACGGCCCCCTCCACGACGAACGCGTCCCCGGCGCGTGGGCCCAGCTCGACCGGGAGCTGCGCGTCGTCAAGGCCCTCGGCTTCGAGGGCTACTTCCTCATCGTCGCCGACATCGTGCGGTTCTGCCGCGAGCAGGACATCTACTGCCAGGGGAGGGGGTCGGCGGCCAACAGCGCCGTCTGCTACGCCCTGGGCATCACCAGTGTGGACGCCGTGACGCACGGGATGCTGTTCGAGCGGTTCCTCTCCCCCGACCGCGACGGCCCGCCCGACATCGACCTCGACATCGAGTCGGGCCGCCGCGAGGAGGTCATCCAGTACGTCTACGGCAAATACGGCAGGGACCGGGCCGCCCTGGTCGCCAACGTGGTGACCTACCGGCCGCGCTCGGCCGTCCGCGACGCGGCCAAGGCCCTCGGGTACGGCCACGACCAGGCCATCGCGTGGTCCAAACGCCTCCACCGCTGGGGCGGCGGCCTCGACCCCGAGGAGACCGGGCACGTCCCCGCCGAGGTCCGGGCGCTCGCCGCCGAACTCATCGACATGCCCCAGCACCTGGGCATCCACCCCGGCGGCATGGTGCTCACCGAGCAGCCCGTCAGCGAGATCGTACCGGTCGAGCCGGCCCGCATGAAGGACCGCACCGTCCTGCAATGGGACAAAGAGGACTGCGCCGACGCCGGGCTCGTGAAGTTCGACCTGCTGGGCCTAGGGATGCTGGAGGCCCTGCACCGCATGGCCGACCTCGTGGCCGACTTCCACGGCGAGCGGTTCGACCTGTGGCGGCTCTCGCCCGACGACGAGGACGTCTTCGCGATGCTCCGGCGCGCCGACACCGTGGGCGTCTTCCAGGTCGAGAGCCGCGCCCAGATGGCGACCCTCCCCCGGCTGCAGCCGAAGGACTTCTACGACCTGGTCATCGAGGTCGCGCTCATCCGGCCCGGCCCGATCCAGGGCGGCTCCGTCCACCCCTACCTGCGCCGCCGGCACGGCGAGCCGTGGGAGCACCTGGTCCCGGAGCGGCTCAAGCGGACCCTGGAGCGGACGCTCGGCGTGCCGCTCTTCCAAGAGCAGCTCATGCAGGTCGCCGTCGACGCCGCCGGGTTCGACGGCGCCGAGGCCGACCGGCTGCGCCGGGCCATGGGCGCCAAGCGGTCCGCCGAGCGCATGGAGGCGCTGCGGGTGCGCCTCTACGCCGGGATGGCCGAGCGCGGCATCGTCGGCGCGCAGGCCGACCAGATCTACGAGCAGCTGAAGTCCTTCGCCGACTTCGGGTTCCCCGAGTCGCACTCCATGTCGTTCGCCCACCTCGTGTACGCCTCGGCGTGGCTCAAATGCCACTACCCGGCCGCGTTCTACGCCGGGCTGCTCGCGAGCCAGCCCATGGGCTTCTACTCCCCCGCCTCGCTCATCGCCGACGCCCAGCGCCACGGCCTCGTCGTCGCGATCCCGGACGTCAACGCCGCCGAGGAGGTCGCCTCGCTCATGGCCTCCGAACGGCGATGCGAGCCGCCGGTGCGGGCGGTCGCGGACCTCCGGCTCGGCCTCGGCGACGTCAAGGGCCTGGGAGCCCCCGCCGCCGCGCGGATCGTCGCCGCGCGCGAGGCCGACGGCCCGTTCCGGAGCCTGGCCGACCTCGCGCGCAGGGCCGGGCTGGACCGGGAGCAGCTCGAGAAGCTCGCCGTCGCCGGGGCCCTCGAAAGCCTCGAACCCGACCGCCGCAAAGCACTGTGGACGGCCGGGACCGTGGACGAGCGGCCCGGGACGATCCCCGGCACCGGCCCGGCCGCGCCGCCCCCGACCCTCCCGGGCATGAGCGCCGCCGAACTCGCCCGCGCCGACTACACCGGCCTGGGGCTCTCGGTCGAGACCCACCCGATGGCGCTGGTCCGCACCTCGCTCGACGCCGCGGGCGTGGTCCCCAACCACCTGCTCCCGGAGGTGCGGGACGGCGCGCGCGTCGAGATCGCCGGGATCGTCACCCACCGCCAGCGCCCCTCGACCGCCAAGGGCGCCACCTTCCTGAGCCTGGAGGACGAGACCGGCATCGCCAACGTCGTGTGCTCCCAAGGGCTCTGGAAGCGCTGGCGGGACGTCGCGTCGGTGGCGAAGGCCCTGCGCGTCAGGGGCACGGTGGAGAAGCCGCACGACGCCCCCGGCGAGACCATGCCGATGATCGTGGCCGACAAGCTCGTCCTGCTCGACCTGAACAGCCCGACCGCGCCCTCGCGCGACTTCCGGTGAGCAGCCGGAAGGCCCGGCCCCGTTCTCGGGGCCGGGCCTTCGTCGTACGGCTAGTGGGCGGGGACGGCGCCGGGCGCCGGGTTCTCCGGCTTCCTGACCAGGAAGGCGGCGACGACGGCTACGAGGGCCATGCCGGTGCCCCACAGGAAGGCGCTGTGGACGCCGTCCGCCTGGGCGACCAGGTCGGACGCGCCGGCCTTGGCGCTGGCCGCGGCGCCGGTGGTCATGAGCGTGATGAACACCGCGGTGCCCACCGCGCCGGCGACCTGCTGGAGCGTGCTCATGATGGCGCTGCCGTGCGAGTACAGCTCCATGCGCAGCGAACCGAGCGAGGAGGTCATGAGCGGAGTCATGAGGCTGCTCAGGCCGAGGCTCAGCAGCACGTGGATGACCACGACGAACCCGGTCGCGCTGTTCTGGTCGAGCAGGGTCATGAGCCCGAGCGCGCTCGCGAGGACGATCGAGCCGGGGATGACCAGCGGCCGGGGGCCGAAGCGGTCGTAGAGGCGGCCGATGAACGGGCCGGACAGGCCCATCGCGAGGCCGCCGGGCAGGACCACCAGGCCGGTCTCCAGGGTGGTCAGGCCCAGGACGTTCTGGAGGTAGATCGGCAGCAGGATGAGCGAGCCGAAGAGGGTCGCCATCGAGATCAGCAGCATGATGATGCCGACGGTGAACGAGCGGCTCAGGAACGGCCGCAGGTCCATCAGGGCCGCGTCGTCGCGCTGGAGCCGGAGCTGGCGGAAGACGAACAGGGCCAGGGAGGCGGCCCCGGCCGCGATCGCCGCGTACGGCGGGACCGGGGTGTGGTTCCCCGCGGCCGATTCGCCGAGGCTGCTGAGGCCGTAGATGAGGCCGCCGAAGGCCACCGCGGACAGGAGCGCCGAGAGCAGGTCGAGCCTGACCTTGCGCGGCTCGGTGAGGTTCTTGATGAGGACCGCGCCGAGGACGAGGGCGAGCACGGCGATCGGGAGCACGGCGAGGAACATCCAGCGCCAGGAGGCCTGGGACAGGATGAACCCGGAGAAGGTCGGGCCGATCGCGGGGGCCACGGCGATCACGACGGTGATGAAGCCCATGGTGCGTCCGCGGCGGTCGGCCGGGACGAACGTCATCACCGTGGTCATGAGCAGCGGCAGCATGACGGCGGTGCCGCTGGCCTGGATCACCCGGGCCACGACGAGGACGGGGAAGACCGTGGCCGCGGCGGCGAGCAGCGTACCGGCGGTGAACAGCCCGATCGCGGCGATGAACACCGCGCGGGTGGTGAAGCGCTGGAGGATGAGCCCGGTCATGGGGATCACGACGGCCATGGTGAGCATGAAGCCGGTGGTCAGCCACTGCACGGTGGCGGCGGTGATCTGGAACTGGTCCATGAGGCGCGGCAGGGCCACGCCCATGACGGTCTCGTTGAGGATCATGACGAACGTGGCCACGAGGAGCACGCCGAGCACGAGTTTGATCTGACGCGCACTTGGTTCGGGAGGCGCTGCGGCGGCCTCGGGAGTCTCAGCCGGTCGCTGGTCAACGGTCATGGGGGATGGTTCCTTCGGTGGTGTTCCTGGCCGGTGCGGGTGGGCCCGATTCGACGCCCGCCGGGGTGTCGGCGGGTGAGGGGGCGCGGCGCGCCGGATGTGTCAGTGACTGTCAATCATTGCAGTTGCTACCATCCGGGTTATGGCCGGTGCTGGGAGTCTGCGAGAAGTATCACGTCGTGCCGTGCAGTCGAGGATCGCACGGGCCGCCGAGGAGCTGTTCATCGCAAAGGGGTTCGAGGAGACGACGGTCGACGAGATCGCCGCGGCGGTCGGCATGTCGCAGCGCAGTTTCTTCCGGTACTTCGCCTCCAAGGACGAAGTGGTGCTCGACAACCTGGAGCGCCTGGGCGAGGAGCTGGCCGAGACGCTGGAGGCCCGGCCGGCCGAGGAGCCCGAGTGGGACTCGCTGCGGCGGTCGTTCGACCCGGTCGTGGAGCGCCTCCTCGACCCGGCGATGCGCGAGCACGACAAGGCGCTCCATCGCATCGTCGACACCAGTCCCCGCCTGTTCGCGGCCTATCTGGGCCGGCTCGACCGGCTCCAGCGCTCGCTCGCCGAGCACCTGGTGGCCCGCGCCGCCGGCTCGGGGCGCGAGCCGGACGAGCTGGTGCTGCGCGCCATGGTGGGCTGCGCGTTCGCATGCCTGCACGCGGCCATGCTCCAGTCGGCGGCCGAGCCGGAGGACTTCGGCCGGAGCCTGGACCGGGCCATGGCGGCCCTGCGTCCCGCCCAGGTCTGAGCCCACGGCCCCGCCTCCGGCGGTGGCGCCGGTGGACGACGGCCGACCCCTCGCCGCGGGCGAGCGCCGGCGGTCGACGGGGACCGCGGGGACGAACGCGAGCGCCGCCCGCTCGGGACCGGTGGGCCCGCGGCCATCGCCCCCGAGCGGACCGGACAGTGGTGGTGACCGCCGGCACAACCGCTCCCCCTGGCGGGGTCCGCCGTTTCGGACGAGACGGTACGGCTGCGCCGCAACGGGTTCAATGCGGGCGGTCGCGATGTCGAAATGGTTTGTCGAACGCTCGTCGCCGGAGGCAAGCTGGTGCGTGGCCCGCCTCGGCAGCGGACCGTCCCGCCGAACGCGATTGGACCACCGTGACCCGTCCTGCCCTGCGCGCCGCCGCGCCCGCCCGCACCGACCCCGTGCTCCTCCGCTGGCGCAACGCCGTGTTCGCCGTCTTCGCCCTCTCCGGGTTCCTGTTCGCCAACTGGGCCGCGCGGGTCCCGAACATCCGCGACATCCTCGGGGCCACCACGCAGGAGATGGGCGTGCTCATCCTGGGCCTCGCGGTCGGCGCGATGCTCGGGCTCGTCGCCTCCAGCCACGTCATCGCCCACCTGGGCGCGACCGCCGCGATCCGCTGGTTCCTGGCCACGACCGCGGTCGGCCTCATCGCCGCGGGCCTCATCGCCGGAATCGCCCCGAACTACTGGGCGCTGTTCGCCGCGCTCATGGTGCTCGGCGCGGGCAACGCGATCCTGGACGTGGCCATGAACCTCTCCGGCGCGGCCAACGAACGGCGCATCGGCAAGACCCTGATGCCGATGTTCCACGCCGGGTTCAGCCTCGGGACCATGCTCGGCGCGGGCCTGAGCGCGCTCACCGAGCAGCTCGGCGTCTCCGCGGGGCTCCACCTGACCAGTGTGGGCGTCGTGGTCTTGGCCGTCGACCTGTACGTCGCCAAGCACCTCCAGCCGGCCGAGGAGCCGCGTGAGGCCGTCCCGGGCGAGCCCGCCGGATGGCGCACCCGCATGGCCGCGTGGACGGACGTGCGGATCCTGCTCATCGGCCTGATCATCCTCGGCATGGGGTTCACCGAGGGCACCGCGAACGACTGGCTCGGCCTGGCCATGGTCGACGGCTACGGCCTCAGCAACCCCGGCGGGGCGGCGGTGTTCGCCGTGTTCGTCACCGCGATGACCGCCGGGCGCGTCTTCGGCGGCGCGTTCCTCGACCGGTTCGGGCGCGTCCCGGTCCTGGCCGGGTCGGCCTTCCTGGCGTTCGCGGGTCTCCTGCTGGTGATCATCGGCCCGACCGCGCCGTTCGCGATCGCGGGCACCGTGCTGTGGGGGCTGGGGGCGTCGCTCGGCTTCCCGGTGGGCATGTCGGCCGCCGCCGACGACCCGGTGAAGGCCACCGCGAACGTCGCCGCGGTGGCCACCATCGGGTACTGCGCGTTCCTCATCGGGCCGCCGCTGATCGGCCTGCTGGGCGACGAGGTGGGGCTGCGCAACGCGTTCTACGTCGTGCTCGCCCTGGTGGCCGTGGCGCTGCTGTGCTCCCCTGCGGCGCGCCGTCCGAAGCAGGCCGTGACGGAGCCTTAAGGTGGGGGCGGCCCGGCGCGGGCGGTGGGGTCCGCGCCGGGCCGCGTCGGGGGTCAGGTGGTGACGCGGAACGTCGCGTCGGCCCGTTCCTGGCCGGTGGACACGGGGTCCAGGCGCAGCTGGTACCCGTAGTGGCGGAGGTGCCGGCTCGGGAAGTTGTACGAGGTGAACGAGCTCCACGACGAGTCGGCCAGACCTGCGACGCGGTTGAAGGTGGCATCGGCGGCGAACTGCGAGGAGGTCTCGCGGGGCGCGAGGACGAAGTCGTAGTTCACGTGGCGCAGGAAGTGGCCCGGGAAGTTCACCGATTCGAAGGAGACGGCGCTCGACGAGGCCAGGCCGGGGACGAGCCGGAACTGCGAGTCCACCGCGGGGCTCACGTTCGGGTCGATGCGCACGTCGAAGTTCGAGTGGCGCACGTAGCGGTCCTGGAAGTTGTAGGACTGCAGCCGGTTGAACACCGGGCTGCGGTACCGGTTCAGGACCCGGGTCTCCTCGGCGGCGGTCAGGTTGAGGACGAAGCCGTGGCGTTTGCGGTTGGCGCCGACGTTGTAGCCGGAGACGGTGCGGTAACTGGACACGCTCGCGGGGTCGGCGGTGAGGACGGGCATGTAGCCGCGGCCCGTGGCGTACTGGTCGAGCCACAGCGCCCATTCGCCGCGGTCGTTGAACTTCGCCCACATGGGGCCTTCGACGCCGGTGCCGACGAGGTTCGCGAGGTCGCCGAGCCGGGTCCAGGAGCCGGTGAGCGAGTCGGCCCCCTCGATGACGATCTGGTGCTCCTTGGAGGCCCGGTAGTAGCGGTAGCCGCCGGCCCCGCCCGCGACCTCGATGATCTGGGTGTCGATGAGGCCCTGGGCGCCGGGCCGGTCGATGTAGACCTGCGGGGTGGTGATGGAGCGGAAGTCGCCGGTGCGGGCGTACCAGATGCGGTGCTTCTTGACGCCGCCCAGGGTCGAGTTGGTGGCCCAGTAGAGCAGGTAGTCGCCGGCCGCGGCGTCCCAGATGGCCTCGGGCGCCCAGGCGTCGCCCGCGTCGCCGATGGACCCGGCGACGTTGAGCAGCCAGGGGACGGACCAGTTGACGAGGTCGGTGGACTCCCAGACGACGAGGGAGCGGCTGCCGTTGTCGGCGGCGTCGCTCCAGGACGTGCCCGATCCGATGTGGAGGTCGGTGGCGACGATCCAGTAGCGGTTCCCGGCGGGGCTGCGGACGATGATCGGGTCGCGGACGCCCTTGGTGCCCAGGGGCGTGCGCAGGACGATCTGGCCGCGGTTGAGGTCGGTCCAGTTCAGGCCGTCGTCGGAGTGGGCCAGGTAGATCTGCTCGCCGCCGGATCCTTCGCCGACGAAGTGGGCCATGAGGTAGCCGGTGTAGGCGGTCTGGGCGGACGCGGGCGACGCCGGGAGCAGCGCGGCGGCGGGCAGCGCCACCGCCCCGGCGAGGAGCCCGCGGCGGCTGAGCCGCGAGGGCGCCCGGCGGGAAGAGGGGTTCGACATGGGCACTCCGAGGGATGAGGCTGCGAAAACGATTGATGTGAAGGGTAACAATACACATCGAGGGAGTCAATATCTTCGATATTTATCGGCAACGGCCGGTAAGCGGCGCCCCAGGAGCGCGGCGGGCACGTCCGCGCCGCCGTGCGGGTCGGCCGTCGCGGTCGGGTCGCGACGGTCAGGCGGTCACCTGCCCGGTGGACCAGGCCCAGGCGGCGATCTCGACGCGATTGCGGACCCCGAGGCGGCGCTGCACGTTCGCCAGATGGTTCTTCACGGTGCCCGCGCTGATGAACAGCTCCGCGGCGATCTCGAGGTTCGTGCGGCCGCGGGCGACCAGGCGCACGACGTCGAGTTCGCGTTCGCTCAAGGGCTCGCCGCTCGCCGTGGGGGGCCGCGGCGGGATCATGCGGCGCAGCAGCTTCACGGTGATCTGCGGACTGATGAGGGTCTCACCGGAGACGGCGGCCCGGATCGCCTCGATCACGAGGGTCGGGCCCGAGCGCTTGAGGAGGTAGCCGCACGCGCCGTCGCGCAGGGCGGTGTAGACGTACTCGTCGAGGTCGAAGGTGGTCACCACGACCACGTTGATCGGATCGGGCACGTCCGGTCCGGCGAGGCGGCGGGTGAGTTCGAGGCCGTCCATGACGGGCATCCGGATGTCGGCGAGCACCACGTCGGGGCGCAGGAGCTCGGCCTGCGCGAGCGCGCCGCGCCCGTCGGCGGCCTCGGCGACCACGCGCATGTCGGGCTGGGAGTCGATCACCATGCGGAAGGCCTCGCGGATGCCCTCCTGGTCGTCGGCGATGAGCACGCGGATCGTCATGGCGCGGTGTCCTCGTCTTGGAGGGGGAGGCGGAGTTCGAGACGCCAGCCGGGTCCGTGGGGGCCGGCTTCGAGGCGGCCGCCGAGGCTTTCGGCGCGTTCGGCCATCCCGGCGAGGCCCAGGCCCGAGGAGGCGCGCGAGGCGGGCTTGGGGCTGCCGCGGCCGTCGTCCTCGACGGCGAGCCGGAGGTCGCCGTCCTCTTCGGACAGCGTGATCGCGACCTCGGCGGCGGGGGCGTGGCGGCGGACGTTCGTGAGCGCCTCGGTCACCGCGCGGTGGACGACCGCCCCGGCCTCGCGCGGCACGGGCGCGGTGAGCCGCCGGTCGAGCACGGCCCGCGGCCGGCCGGACCGGTTGAACCGCTCGACCAGCGCTTCGAGGTCGTCGACCCCGGCCACGGGGGCCCGGGCCGCCTCGCCCGGGTCGTGCAGGAGCGCGAGGGTCCGGTCCATCGAACCGAGGGCGCGGACGCCGGCGGTCTCGATGCGCTCCAGCAGCTTCGCGAGGTCGGGCCGGTCGGCGGCGAAGACCAGGCGGCCCGCCTGGGCCTGCGCGACGATCTCGCTGATGTCGTGGGCGACGAAGTCGTGCAGGTCCCCCGCGAGGTCCAGGCGCTGTTCGCGCCGGGCCTCGGCGACGGCGCGGCGGCGTCCGGCCGCCAGCCATCGCAGGTAGAGCGCGACCGCCGCCGCGCCCGCGGCGGGGATCAGCCAGATCGGCGCGCCCATCAGCAGCACCGTGCGATCGTCTTCGAGATCGAAGCGGTACAGGATCAGGGGCGTCGCGACGGCCGGCGCCGCCGCGGCGGCCATCACGGCGACGCGAGGCGCCCACAGGACCGACAAGTACACCGAGGCCGTCAACGCGATCGCCTCGATGACCGTCCACATCGAAGTGTCCACGTCCTCCGGGACGCCTCCCGCGACGACGACGCGAGCCAGGGCCGTTCCCGCCATGGAGGCGACTCCCGCGGCCAGCGCCGCGGCCGGGACGAAGCGGCGAGCACGGGGCCCGGCCGCCAGCAGCGCCATGACCGCGAGGCCGCACGTGAGCCCGCCGACCAGGTGGACCGCCGGTTCCGGTGGCCGCCACACGGCGCCGGACAGCAGCCCGAGCACGCCGACGACGGCCAGCGGAACGCGCACTCGGAGCATGGACGCAAGCCTAAGGGCGCGGCGGCCGACCACCGATAGGCCATTCGGCACATCGACGCCGCCCGGCGCGGCCGGAAGGGCCCGTTCGGCATATACGCACCGGAGGCGGGCCGTTCCAGGATTGGCCCATGACCGACGAACTCGCGATCGACATCGCAACCGCATCGCCGCGACGGCGGCACTGGCACGACTGGATCGGCTACGCCGCCGCCGCATGGTCCCTCGCCTACGGCGCGCTCGGCCTGTACTGGGCGCTCGGCGGCGCGGGCTTCCCGTTCGGCGTCGGCGACGAAGAGCTCATGAGCGAACCCGAATACGCGTTCAAGGCCTCGTTCCTGGGACTCGCGACCCCCGAGACCGCCGGACCGATCATCGCCGCCCTCGGCGCCCTCGGGGCGGCGGCGGGCGTGCTCATGGCCCGCGGCTACCGGGCCGGGGCGGCCCCGTGGCTGCTGCCGGCCTTCGCGTGGACGACGGCGGTCGGACTCACCGTGGTCGTCCAGGACTACCGCCCGCTCGTCGTCATCGCCTACACGCCGATCCTGCTCGTCTCCAAGACGTTCTTCGGATGGCCCGAAGGCGCCGGATGGGCGGACCTGTACCAGCCCGAACGGGTCAACCTCCTGGTGCTGCTGCTCGCCGGGGCCGCCTGGGCGCTGACGGCGGTCGCCTACCGCCGCAGGATCGGCGACGCCTGCGGGCGCTGCGGCCGCACCGACGATGCACGGCCGTCCAGGCTCCAGCGCTGGGCCCGGCCCGCCGCGTGGACCGCCTTCGCCGTCCCGCTCGTCTACTGCGTCACCCGCTGGGCCTGGGCGCTCGGCTTCAGCCTCGGCATCGACCCCGAGTTCTTCCGCCAGGGCCAGGAGAACGGCCTGTGGCTGGCCGGGGCCGCGCTGGCGACCATGGGCGGGATCGGCGCGGTGCTCACGCTCGGGTTGATCCAGCGGTGGGGCGAGGTGTTCCCGCGGTGGATGATCGGCCTGCGCGGCAAGCGGGTCCCGCCGATGCTCGCGGTCGTGCCCGCGACGCTGGCGGCGGTCCTGGTGACCTCGGCCGGCGGCATGTACCTGCGCGTGGTCGCCGCCGACGGCGTCACGGCGAGCACGTGGCCCCTCTCGCTGCCGGAGACCCTGTGGGGGGTGTGGGGCGCGGCCCTGTTCATCGCGGCGATGGCCTACCACCAGCGGCGGCGCGAGACCTGCGGCGACTGCGGCGGGGGCGCCGCGCCCGCGGCATGACCGCGAGGCGGGCCCGAAGCGCCGCCGGCGCTTCGGGCCCGGTGCGCTCAGTCGGCGAGTCCGAGGTCCCGGCGCGGATCGCCGACCATCGTCGCGGGGTCCACGATCCGGTCGAAGTCCTCGGCGCTCACGCCCAGTGCGAGCGCGGCCTCGCGGAGGGTGGTGCGCTCCTCGTCGGCCTTGTGGGCGATGGCCGTGGCCTTGTCGTAGCCGATGTGCGGGCTCAGCGCCGTCACGAGCATGAGGGAACGGCCCACGTGCTCCTCGATCTTGTCGCGGTCCAGTTCGGTGCCGTCGACGCTGAAGACCTGCAGCTTCTCGGCGGCGTCGCCGAGGATCCGGGCCGAGTGCAGCACGTTCGCGATCACCACCGGGCGCATCGTGTTCAGCTCGAAGTGCCCCTGCGCGCCCGCGGCCGCGACGATCGAGTCCTCGCCGATCACCTGGAGGCACACCATGAGCGTCGCCTCCTGCTGCGTCGGGTTGACCTTGCCGGGCATGATCGACGACCCCGGCTCGTTGGCGGGCAGGCGCAGTTCGGCGAGCCCGGCGCGCGGCCCCGACGCGAGCCAGCGCATGTCGTTGGCGACCTTCATGAGCGCCACCGCCACCCCGCGCAGGCCCGCGCTGACGGCGACCATGCCGTCCAGAGAGGCCTGTGCCGCGAACTTGTTCGGGGCGGTGACCAGCGGGAGCCCGGTGAGCTCGGCGAGCTTCGCGGCGATCGCCTCGCCGAAGCCCTCGGGGGCGTTGATGCCGGTGCCGACCGCGGTGCCGCCGGCGGCGAGGCCGCAGACGGCCTGGAGCGAGTCCTCGAGCCGCACCCGGGCGTCGCGCAGCTGCGCGGCCCAACCGGACCACTCCTGCCCCACCGTCAAGGGCGTGGCGTCCTGCAGGTGGGTGCGGCCGATCTTGACGACGTCGACCCACTGCTCGGCCTTGGACCGGATCGCCGCGGCCAACGCGTCCAGCTGCGGCAGCGTCCGATCGCGGAGCGCCAGCAGCGTCGCGACGTGCATCGCCGTCGGGAAGCTGTCGTTCGAGGACTGGCTCAGGTTCACGTGGTCGTTGGGGTGGACCGGGGTCTTCGTGCCGAGCTCGCCGCCCAGGAGCTGATTGGCGCGGTTGGCGATCACCTCGTTGACGTTCATGTTCGTCTGCGTGCCCGAACCGGTCTGCCACACCGACAGCGGGAACTCGTCGTCGAGGTCCCCGGCGACGACCTCGGCCGCCGCGGCCGTGATGGCCTCCGCCAGCAGCGGGTCGAGCAGCCCGGCCTCGGCGTTCACCCGCGCCGCGGCCTCTTTGACGTGGCCGAAGGCCCGATAGACCTCGATCGGCATGCGGTCCTCGCCGATGGCGAAGTGGTGCAGCGAACGCTGCGTCTGCGCGCCCCAGTAGTGCTCGGCGGGCACCTCGATCGGGCCCATCGAGTCGCGCTCGACCCGCGTCCCGGTCGCCCCGGTGCCCACGGGCAGCGGGCGCAGCCGGTAGTCCTCAGTCGCCATACGGTTCGTCTCTCCCGTGCTCGATGCCGTTTCGCCCCAGGATGGCACGGTTCCCGGGATTCCGCTAAGACTCGCGCTTCGGTGGACGCCGAGCGGTTCGCGGACCATGCTTGGCACCGGACCGAAAGGGGAGCGCATGAGCGTGGACGTGGCCGACGCGCCGGGACGGGCGCGCTACGAGGCGCGCCTCCGCGGCGAGCTGGTCGCCTACGCCGAATACGTGCGCCGCGAGGGCGTCGTCACCTTCACCCGCACCGCGGTCCTCCCCCCGGCCGAGGGCACCGGGGCCGCCGCGGCGCTGGCGCGGGCGTCCCTCGACGAGACCCGCCGGCGGGGCGAGCGGGTGCGTCCGCTCTGCCCGTACTACGCGAGTTGGATCGAGCAGCACCCCGAGTACCGGGACCTGGTCGTCGAGGGCCGCGCCACCAAGCACCCGTGAGTCCGCCGGGGCGGCACGCGTCGCGCCGACGTGATCGACGCGTCGGCCTCGGCCCGGCGATGTCGCCGGGCCGAGGCCTGAATGATCCTCAGCCGGTGTGCGGCAGCTGCTTCGCGGGGATCACGCCGAGGCGGCCGGCCTGGTAGTCCTCGAAGGCCTGCACCAGTTCCGCGCGGGTGTTCATGACGAACGGCCCGTAGTGCGCCACGGGTTCGCGGATCGGCCGTCCCCCCATGACGTACAGATCCAGCTTCGGCGTGCGCGAGTCCTGCACCGGTGCGGCGGTCAGGCGGAGCGCCTCGCCGGGGCCGAACACGGCCGCCTGGCCCATCTCGATCGGACGGTCGTCGGGGCCGACCGCGCCCGCGCCCGCCAGGGCGTAGACGATCGCGTTGTACTCCGGGTGCCACGGCAGGTCCACCTGCGCGCCGGGCTCGACGGTGAGGTGCGCCAAGGTGATCGGCGTGTAGGTGACGCCCGGCCCGGCGTGCCCGGCGATGTCGCCGGCGATGATGCGGATCAGGGCCCCGCCGTCCGCAGTGGTCACCAGCGCGGCCTGCCGGCCGCGGATGTCCTGGTAGCGCGGTTGGACGAGCTTCCGGGCGCGCGGCAGGTTGACCCACAGCTGGGTGGCGTGGACGACGCCGCCGCTCATGACGAAGCTCTCGGGCGGCATCTCGTTGTGGAGGATGCCTGCTCCGGCGGTCATCCACTGCGTGTCGCCGTCGGTGATGCGACCGCCGCCGCCGTTGGAGTCCTGGTGTTCGATGACGCCGTCCATGACGTAGCTGACGGTCTCGAAGCCGCGGTGCGGGTGCCAGGGCGCGCCGGTGGGCTCGCCCGGGGCGAGGTCGACCTCGCCGATGTGATCGAAGTGGACGAACGGGTCGATCTCGTTCATCGGGAGGCCCGCGAAGCCGCGGCGGACCTGGAAGCCCTCGCCTTCCAAGGCGAGCGGCGCCGTGATCAGCCGTCGGACCTCGCGGAAGCGGGTCATGGCCGGGTCGGGCAGCGGGAGTCGGGGCAGGACGAGGACGTCTTCGACGGTGACGGCCGGCATGGCGATGCCTCTCAGAAGAGCACTGCATGATGTGGCAACGTACCGCCGAACGGCAGTAGATGACGCATCATCTGTTTGTTCGTGAAGACTAGCGCGAAATAGATGACGCGTCAACCATCGGGTAGGATGGTGCCATCATGACCGACGACGCCCACTGGCTGAGCCCGCAGGAGCAGCGCTCCTGGCGGGCGTTCGTGCGCTTGAACCAGAAGCTCACCGCCCGCCTGGCCGGGGAGCTTCAGGCGCAGTCCAAACTCTCCGGCGCCGACTTCGCGATCCTCGTGGCCCTCACCGACGAATCCGACGGCCGCCTCCGGTTCCAGGAGCTGGCCAAGGCGATCGACTGGGAGCAGAGCCGCCTGTCGCACCAGATCTCGCGCATGACCAAGCGGGGCCTCGTGGCCCGCGAGGAATGCGCCGAGGACGGCCGCGGCGCGTTCGTCGCCATCACCGCCCAGGGCCGCGCGACCATCGAGGCCGCCGCCCCCAAGCACGTCGCCACCGTCCGCCGCCTCGTCGTCGACGCCCTCTCCCCCGAGGAGTTCCAGGCCCTCGGCGACCTCGCCGACCGCGTCCTCGCCCACATGGAGCAGGGCGGCGATCAGGCCTCGGCGCCCACCGGATAGCGCACGCCGGTCAGCTCCTCCGAGACCGACCACAGCCGCGCGGCCGTCTCGGGATCCCTCGCGGGCGCGATCACGTCGACGAGGACCGGACCGCCCCGGTACTCGCGCCTGCCGTGGGGGCCGTAGTACTGGCCGCCCTGCGCGTTCGGGTCGGTGGCGGCCCGCAGCTGCGGCAGCGCCCCCTGTTCCACCGGCTGCGTGGCGAACCGCATGATGACCGACCCGACGAGGCGCAGCGGCCCGGTGAAGCCGTTGGCGACGAGCCGCGTCCTGGTGAGCCCGGGATGGGCGATCAGGCTGCGCACCGGGCTCCCGGCCGCGCGCAGCCGCCGGTCGAGTTCGAGGCCGAACACGGCGTTGGCGAACTTCGACTGCGCGTAGAAGGCGTACGGGCGGTACCGCTCGGCCCCCGTGAGGTCGTCGAAGTGGATCCGTCCGCGACCGTGCGCCAGGGAGCTGACGGTCACCACGCGCGGGTTCCGGCCCGCTTCGAGCAGGTCCATGAGGCGTCCGGTGAGCGCGAAATGACCCAGGTGGTTGGTGGCGAACTGGCGTTCGTGGCCCTGCGGGCTCAGCGAGCGCGGCGGTGCCATGAGCCCGCCGTTGTTGACGAGCAGATCGAGGCGGTCGCGGTCGGCTCGCAGCCGCTCGGCGAACGCGGCCACCGAGTCCAGATCGGCCAGGTCGAGGAGGCGCACTTCCAGACTCGCGCGAGGGAACCGGCCGCGGATCGCCTCGGCGGCCCGGCGGCCCTTGTCCTCCGAGCGCGAGGTCATGATCACGTGCGCGCCGCGCTCGGCGAGCCTTCGCGCCGTCTCGAACCCGAGGCCGCTGTTCGCGCCGGTGACGACGACCGTGCGCCCGGCCTGGTCGGGGATGTCCGCTGCGGTCCAGTGCTTGCCGCCCATGGTGTGCCTCCTGCTCCGCACCGGGCGGCGAGCCCGCGCACGAAATGGGTTGATCGTAGCGGCCGGCGGCCGGCCGCGACGCAGTCACCGAAGCGGCGCCAGCGCGGAAGCCGTCCTCCAGGAGGTGTCCGCTCAGGAATAAAGCCGGAGCGGCGCGGGCCGGGCCGCTCGCTGGGGCCGGTCCGCCATCGGTCGTCGGTGACCGGTCTCAATTGGGACGAGGCAGTCAGACCGCTGTTGAGCTGCGGTTTCTCATTGTTCCTGGGGCAAGGTCCGGGTCGGTCTGTCTCGTTTTAGTTGGGGTAGATCGCTCTCCGTCGGCAATGTGGCGGAGGGCGTCTTCAGCGAATTCCGCCCCAGGAGTCATACGCCCGGCCTACCACCGACCTCTTCTGATACACACCGGCTAGGATCACCCGATGGTCATCGCCATGACGGTGCTGTGCCCGGTCTCGCTGCTCACCCTCGTGGCGTTGGCGGTCGCCGCCGTGACCGTCCCCATGAGGAAGCGCCGCCCCACGCGAAGCACGGTGTTCAGCGCCGCATCGCTTGCTTCCCTGTGTATCGCAATCCCGCTCTACCTGGCCACGCTCTTCATATCTTCACCGTGGGACACCAGATTGGAATGCGGTCGGCACGGCGCAGGCGAGTTCGTGAACCTCACAGAGTCGCTGTTTCCGCCCAGCTTCGTGCTCGAATGCACGGAGCGGACAGTACAGCTCGTTCCGGCTGGGGCCAATCCCGCACTACTACTGCTCATCGCCGCGACAGTCGGGTTCGCCGTCGCGGCGATCGTCGCCCACAAGAAGAGCACCAGATAGCGGAGGAGCCGGATGCCGCTTGCTGCGGTGGTCCGGCTCTCTCGTACCCCCTGGGGTGCTTTGGAACGCAGCAACACAAGACCGGCTCAGGATAAGTGCCTCAGCTCGACTGAGACAAACCCCGGATACCTTCGCTAAAACGAGACTGCCCCGGAACTAACGAGACCGGACATCGGGGACCGGTCGTCGCCGCGAGTGCTTCATCGAGGCGAATGCCTCGGTGTCGACATAACTCTCTACGTATCCGGGGCGGCGTCGGCGTGTGCCTGCGGCGCGCCCTCGGTCCGTGGCCCGGCTCAGGTGCCGACGAAGGCGTCCTCGTGCTCCGCGAGCCATTGCCTGAAGGTCTTGAGCTGCGGGTTGAGTTCGCGCACGGCGCCGAGGTCGCGGCGGCCGGTGAACTCGTCGTCGAACTCGGCGTAGTACTGGAACATGTTGCCCATCTCCTCGGCTCCGGGGAACCCGGCCGCGCGGAAGTCGTCGAAGGGCACCGGGTAGTAGTCCACCGGCTTGCCGAGCAGCTCGGCGAAGGCCGCGGCGTACTCCTCCCCGGTCAAGTGCTCGCCCGCGATGCTCACGGTCTCGCCGACGAGCGGCTCGCCCCGCTTGAAGATCCCGTACGCGGTGCGGCCGATGTCCTCGACGGCGATCCCGGCGAGCCTGCTGTCGGCCATGGGCAGCGCCAGCACCATGCTGCCGTCGTCCTGGTGCTTGGGCTGGAACGACTCGAGGAAGTTCTCCCAGTAGAAGGTGGTCTGGAGGTAGGTGGTGGGCACGCCGGCCTCGGCGAACAGGGCGTTCGCCGCGCCTTTGACGTCGAAGTGGGGGACGTTGTACCGGCCCATCAGCGTGGGCATCCGGTCGTCCTCGACGGGGATCGATTCCCGGGTGTCCTCCAAGGTGGACCAGACCACGTGCTTGATCCCGGCGGCCTTGGCGGCCTCGGCGAGGTGGCGGGCCTGGGCGTACTCGCGCTCGGGATCGCCGTGCTCCCAGAAGTCGGTCACGAGGAACGCGCCGTACGCGCCCTCGAAGGCCTTGACGAGGCTGGATTGGTCGTCCATGTCGGCCTCGGCGACCTCGGCGCCGAGCCGGGCGAGCTCCTGGGCCCGCTCGGAGTCCGGGTCGCGGGTGAGCGCGCGGACGCGGAACTCGGCGTCGGGGTCGCCGAGGATCGCGCGGGCGAGTCCGCCGCCCTGCGACCCGGTCGCCCCGACCACTGCGATGATCTTCTGCTCTGCCATGATCCTGCCTTTCGGACGTCGCCGTCGTGTTCGCTCGATTGCCTGCCTCCGCAAGCAGAGGGTAGGCGTTGCGAAGACTGGCACAGGGGCATTGCCGGAAAAACCGGGTCGAAACCCTCCGGGGCCGTCGCGATCCGAGCTTTCGGGCCCGCTCAACAGCGACGACGTCAGTAAGGTGGTCGACATGACGAAGCAGGAGACGCCGCTGACGCCGCAGGAGGAGGCGGTCTGGCGCGCCCTCGCCCCGCTGATCCTGAAGCTCCCGAAGGTGCTCGACAGCGACCTGCGCGCGGGCGCGAAGATGAGCGTGGCCGAATACGCGGTGCTGATGCACCTCTCCGAGGCCCCCGGCCGGCGGCTGCGGATGAACGAGCTCGCCGGGCGGGTCGCCATGTCGGCCAGCCGCATCAGCCGGATCGTCGACGCCTTCGCGGACGAGGGCCTGGTGACGAAGTCGCGGGTGGACGACGACGCCCGCGGCAACCTCGCGACCTTGACCGACAAGGGCTTCGAACGCCTGCGCGAGGCCTATCCGACCCACCTCGCGAGCGTCCGGCGGCGGGTCGTCGACCATTTCGCCGGACTCGACCTCAAGGCGCTCGCCGCCTGCTTCAGGGCGATCGCCGAGGAGATCAAGCGCTGAGGTCAGGCGAGGGTGTGCGTGAACTCGACCGCCAGCCACACGGCGAAGACCAGCAGGATGAGACCGGAGACCCGGTCGAACCAGACGCGGCGCTCCTTGGTGAGGAAGCGGCGCATGGCGTGCGCGGCCGTCGCGAGGACCAGGAACCACGTCCAGGAGGCGATCACCGCGCCGACCGCGAAGGGCACGCGCGTGGCGACCGCCTGGGCGGTGATGGCCGCGCCGAGCACCCCCACGGTGTCGAGAATGGCGTGCGGGTTGAGCAGTGAGACCGCCGCGGTCCGGCGCAGCACCTGGCCGCGCGACCACACACCGGACTGGTCGTCCAATTCGGCGGGCCGGGTGCGCAGGGACTTGACGCCGAGATAGGTGAGGAAGAGCGCGCCCGCGAGGAGCATCGCGGGACGCAGCCCCGGCACGGAGTTCAGCAGCGCCGAGGTCCCGGCCGCGCCGAGCACGATCAGGAGGGTGTCGCAGGCGGCCGCGCCGACCACCGCCCACAGTGCACGCGGCATGCCGAGCGTGACGGCCTGCCCGAACACGAACACGTTCTGCGCCCCGATGGGCACGATGAGCGCCAGGCCCAGGGCGAGCCCCGTGAAGAACGCGGCGGTCACCGCGCCCGGGGCCCTTCGGCGCCGACGCGCGCCGAACGCGTCGCCGCGTCGAGCACCCGGTGATCGGTGACCCGCGCGCCCTCGGACACGAGCTCGCCGAGCCGCTCGGCCGCCGCGTCCCCGGCCGCGTGCGCTGCCGCGCTCACGCAGTCGAGCACGAACACCGCACTGGCCGAGGCGGCGGTCACCTTGGTGGCGTCGGCGTCGCGGTGGTTCCAGTGCCGGGTCAGGACCTCGTGCCCCTGCGCGTAGACCACCTCGCCCGGCTTCGGCTCCTCGCGGACCTCGGGCTCCCCCAGCGGCGTGAAGGCGTCGCCTTCGACCGCATGCCGGATCATGACCGGCTCCTCCCCCAAGGCGGCGAGGTCGAACGCGCCCGCGGGCACGCCGAACCGCACCGACACCAGGTTGTAGGCGTCCACCGCCGGGGTGATGCGCGGCAGGCGGCCGCCCTTGGCGAGCCGCCGCTGCAGCGCCTCGACGCTCGGGCGCATCCGCTTGGGATTCGTGCCGAACGAGCGGTAGGCCGCGTGCCAGGTCGCGATCAAGGGGTCCTCGGCGTCGAGCGCGGTCCAGTTCCCTGCCGCGGCATCGGCTTCCAGCTCGTCCACGGCCGCGGCGGCCTTCGGCCAGTCCTCGCCGTTGCGCAGCCCGTCGACGGCGATCAGGTGGATGCGCACCTGCGGGAACGCCTCGACGATCGCCTGGTCGACGGTGAATTCGCGGCTCATTCGCTGGTCCTCTCGGTCTCGGTCAAAGGCACGGTGCTGCGGGGGCGTGCTCGCTCAGGCGCCGCGGACGGGCGTCGCGAGGACCCCTGAACGACGGCGCAGCCGCGAGGCGTACGCGGGGTCACCGGTCATGAGCCGCCGGTGGAGCCATGCGAGTCGGTGATGCGGTACGCCCGGCCACATGTGATGAACCGTATGGTAGCCGTCATTGTGCGGATGGATCAGCGCGCGTTGGAGGGTGCCGAGGTTGCTGACCGTGGCGTCGAAGACGGTGTCCGCGTCGCTGTAGACGTGCTCGCCGGCCTCGCCGATGAACCGCAGGATCGGCAGGGCGACGGCGAATCCGGCGAGCCAGACGGCCGCGGCCCCGATCGCGGCCGCGTCTCCGGCGAGGGCCCATGCCGGGGCGACCGCGAAGACGGCGCCCCACACGAGCGGCAGGAGCGCGACCGCCGGTGCGGCCTGGAGGCTGTCACGCCACCAGGTGCGCTGGTAGGCGGGCAGGCGCTTGAGGAGGCCGACGACGAAGGGCGCCAATCGGGTGCGGTCGATCGCTTCGAGGTCGAGTTCGCGGTACCGCTGGCGGTCGGGATCGTCCGCGGTGCCGAACGAGCCGTGGTGGCGCAGGTGGCTCTCGCGGTAGCCGGAGAGCTGCGCGCCGGTCGGGAACGCCGCGAGGGCGGTCGAGAGGACGTCGTTGAGCATGCGGCGCTTGCGGCTCCAGTTGAAATGGGAGCCTTCGTGGACGAGGCATTCGAGCGCGCGCAGCTGCCGTCCGACGAGGACGGTGGCGAGGAGCGCGACCGGGACGCCGGCGAGCGGCTGCGCGGCGAGGAGCCGGCCGGCGGCGACGCAGGCCGCGACGATGAGGGCCTGGTCGGCCAGTGCGGCGGCGGCGGTGCGCCAGGGATTCGTGCGGTGAGCGGCCTTGATGTCCTCGCGGAGATGGGCGGGGGTGGAATAGCCGCGTCGGAAACGGATTGCTTCTACTGTGGGGACAGGGGAATTCGCTTCTCGCATCGTGTGCTCCGAAGAATTGGGATTCACCGTGAGCAAGGAAAGCAGAAGCGCAAGATCAACTCCACTCCATGTGACCGACATAACTTGTCATTGCATGGCATCGCAAGATCATTCTCGATAAGGCGGGTTCGCAGAAGGGAAATTGATCTTGACTGGAGCGCTCAAGGCTTCATGCGCCATTCCATATCCGTTCATTGCCATGCCGGTACTGATTCCCGCGTGCTTTTCGCGCGCCGAGCGCGAAAGCGGGAGTCGGTACCGGGAGAGCGCTATTCGGCATGACCGCGGCAGTCGTCTTCGCAGTCGTCGGTCGCTGCGCCGCCGTTGGTGAGGACGGCCGCCGGAGCGCAGCAGTTGTCGCCCTTCCAGGCGTTGACGCCTTCCCTGACGGCGATGGCCGCGATGGCGAGGGCCGCGAGCGGGTCGGCCCAGGACCAGCCGAACAGGCTGTTGAGCGCGAGGCCGACCAGGAGCACCGCCGAGAGGTACGTGCACAGCAGGGTCTGCTTGGAGTCGGCGACGGCGCTCGCCGAGCCGAGTTCGCGGCCCGCCTTGCGTTGGGCGGCGGAGAGGATCGGCATGACCGCCACGGAGACCGCGGCCAGGACCAGGCCCACAGTGGAGTGCTCGGCGTCGGCGCCCCCGATGAGGCCGCGGACGGCCTCGAACGTGACGTAGGCGGCCAGCGTGAAGAACGAGACGGCGATGATGCGCAGGGCGAGGTGTTCGCGGGATTCGCGGACTTCGGGGTCGCGGGCGGCGAACTGCCAGGCGACGGCGGCGGCCGAGGCGACTTCGACGATCGAGTCGAGGCCGAAGCCGATCAGGGCGGTCGAGGAGGCGACGGTGCCGGCGCTGATCGCGACGACGGCTTCGATCACGTTGTAGGCGATGGTCGCCATGACGAGGAAGCGGATGGTGCGGGCGAGGCGGGCGCGGCGCTCGGGCGTGGGCCCGGCGGGCTTGCGCGTCATCGGGAGCGGGGTCGCCATCAGCAGCAGTTTTCGTCTTGGGCGTCGCAGGCCTTGGGGTCGACGGCCAGGACGACGCCGAGCAGGTCGCCCAGGGCGTGGGCGAGGCGGGCGTCGGCCAGTTCGTAGCGGGTCCGGCGTCCTTCGGGGACGGCGACGACCAGGCCGCAACCGCGAAGGCAGGCGAGGTGGTTGGACAGGGACTGGCGCGAGACGCCGAGGGTCGCGGCCAGGTCGGCCGGATAGCCCGGGGCCTCGCGCAGCGCCAGCAGCAGGCGCGAGCGGGTGGGGTCGGAGAGGGCGTGCCCGAAGCGGGCCAGCACTTGTCCGTAGGTCAGGGTCTCCACGACGCGAATAGTACACGCAATCGTGTATTCATCGAACCGTGTACCGTTCGGAGGCCGCTCACGGGACGCCGACCGGGTGGCCGGCCGTTCCTCCCCGTGGCCGGTGCCGAGCGCCGCCGCTCCTCGCCGGTGTCGGTCGGCCGTGCGACGCTAGAGGCATGTGTCGCAGTATTCGAACCCTGTTCAATTTCGAGCCGCCCGCCACCGTCGAGGAAGTCAACGCGGCCGCGCTCCAGTACGTCCGCAAGATCAGCGGCTCCGCCCGACCCTCGCAGGCCAACCAGGAGGCCTTCGATCAGGCGGTGGCCGCCGTCCACGCCGCCACGCAGGAGCTGCTGGACTCCCTGGTGACCACGGCGCCGCCCCGAAACCGGGAGGTCGAGGAGGCCAAGGCGAAGGCCCGCGCGGCCGAACGCTTCGCCAACGGATGACCCCGGCGCGGACAGGGGCCGAGCGCTGCGGTCGGCCCCTGTCCGCCTGCCGCCGCGGGCGCTCAGCTCACGGCCTTCTTGACGAGCTTCCTCAGGGCCGCTTCGCCGGCGTCGGTCAGGTCGGTCAGCGCGTAGGACGTCGGCCAGATGCCGCTGTCGTCGTCGAGGTTCGCCTCGGCGGTGAACCCGAACGAGGAGTACCGCTCCTTGTCGCCCTTCCCGCTGCGGAAGAAGCAGACGACCTTCCCGCCCCGCTCGTAGGCGGGCTGGCCGTACCAGAGCTTCGGGGCCAGCTCCGGAGCCGCGGCGCCGACGATCTCATGCACACGCTCGGCCAGCGCGCGGTCGGGCTCGGCCATCTTGGCGATGGTCGACCGCACCGCCTCCTCGTTGGCGGCGGCCTTCTCGCCGCCGCGCGAGGTGTTCTTCAGTTCCTTCGCGCGCGCTTTCATGGAGGCGCGTTCTTCGGCGGAGAATCCCTCCCCCGAGGTATCGCCTCGCTGCTGCTCCCCCGCCTTCGAAGTGCTGCTCATGGTGCGGAGCCCTTTCTGTTCGCTGAGGTTCGGTGCTTTTCACGGTATTCGCCGGCGCCTGTTCGGACTTCTCGATTCCTGATCGCTTCGGCGGGTTCGATCGCCCGTGCGACCGCCGCTGCGGGGTTTAGCCGCCGCCTCGCACGGAAAGGCACCAGGGAACCGGATGCACCCCTGCGATATTCGAAGGAGACCGACATCGACACAGGACGCTCGCCGCGGCCCACGCCCGATCCGGACCGGACCGTGCGCCATCACGTGCTCGAACTGGACGGCACGGAGATCTTCTATCGGGAGTCCGGACCTCCGGAGGCGCCGGTGCTCCTGCTGCCGCACGGCTATCCGTGCTCGTCGTACCAGTTCCGGAATCTGATGCCGGATCTGGCGGACCACTGGCGCACGGTCGCCCCGGACTTCCCGGGATTCGGGTACAGCGGCACGCCCGATCCCGAGCGGTTCGCCTACACCTTCGACGGCTATGCGGCGTTCCTGCGCCGCTTCGCCGAGCGGCTCGGGCTCGAACGGTACGCGCTCTACCTCCACGACTACGGGTCGCAGATCGGACTGCGGCTGGCCATCGCCGAGCCGCGGCGGGTGGCCGCGCTGATCATTCAGAACGGGGACGTCTACGAGGAGGAGCTCGGCCCGAAGTACCAAGGGCTGCGCGACTACTGGGAGCGTCCGACGCCCGAGGGCCGCGCCGAGCTGGAGCGGGCGGTGAGCGAGGCGGGCTTCCGGGAGGAGTTCCTGGGCGAGGTGCGGGAGGACTTGGCGGCGTTGATCCCGCCGGACCTGTGGACGCTGGCGTGGGCGCAGCTGGGCACTCCTGAACGGCGGGCGATCATGGTCGGCCTGATGGAGGGGCTGCGCGAGAACCTGGAGTGGTTCCCGCGGTACCAGGCCTATCTGCGGGAGCACCGGCCGCCGACGCTCATCGTGTGGGGCCCGCAGGACGGGTACATGCCCGAGGGCGCCGCCCGGGCGTACCTCAAGGACCTGCCGGACGCGGAGCTGCATCTCCTCGACGGCGGGCACTGGGCGCTGGAGACCAATCGCCGCGAGATCGCGGCCCTGATCCGGGACTTCCTCGCCCGGGTCCACCGCAGCGGGCCGGTGCTCGAGCGGCGGTCGTGACCGAGCGGGCCCTTGGGGCGACGCCCCTCTACGCGGACGGGCTCAGCGCGCCTTGCGGTCTCAGCGGCGCTTCGGGGCCGCGGTGCTCTCGCGGAAGACGAGCTTCGGGCGCTCCGAGGAGTACCGGCGGTCGCTCGTCCCGTCGATGGCCTGGAGCAGCAGCCCGAAGCCCCGGCCGCCGAGTCCGGCGAAGTCCTGCTGGGCCGTGGTCAGCGGCGGGGACCAGAGTTCGGCCAGCGGATGGTCGTCGAAGCCCGCCACCGAGAGGTCCTCGGGGACGCGCTTCCCCGCCTCGGCGACGCCGCGCATGACGCCCATCGCGATCTCGTCGTTGCCGCAGAACACGGCCGTGACGTCCGGGTCGGCGGCGAGCGCGCGGCCGATCGCGACGCCGCTCCTGGGGTCCCAGGTCGCGTCGAACACCGGCGGCACCGGCGCGTGGGCCTTGCGGAGCGCGCGCTTCCAACCGGTCGTGCGCCCGTCCACCCGGCGCGAGGGCGGCACCCGCACGTGGTGCACCGTGGCGTGGCCGAGCCCCAGGAGGTGGTCCGTGAGTTCCTCGGCCGCGGCGGCCTCGTCGAGGACCGCTTGCGGCACACCGGCCTCGCGGGTCCCGGACAGGGCCACGACCGGCAGCTCGTCCCCGAGCCGCTGCAGCGCCGCCACCCCCGGCGGGTCGAACTTGAGGACCACCACGCCCGCCAGGGCGTGCGTCAGCGTTGCCGAGACCGCCCGGTCCACTTCGTCCTCGTCCGGGCTCTCCACGACGGTGATCATCACCGTGTAGCCCTCGGCCCGGGCGGCGATCTCGATGCCGCGGATCGTCTCGGCGTAGCCGTACCGGGAGGTGTTGCCCGTGATGACCCCGATGGTCCGGGACTTGCGCGAGACGAGGACGCGGGCGGCCGCGCTGGGCCGGAAGCGCAGCTCCGCGATGGCCGCCTCGACCTGTTCGCGCTTGGCCGGACTCACCCGGGCGGCCCCGGTGAGCACGCGGGAGACCGTGGGGACCGAGACGCCGGCCCGTTCGGCCACGTCCGAGATCGTCGGGTGCTTGCCCGCTCTGCCCACGGTCCTCCTGTCGGTCACTTGACGGCACCGCTGGTGATGCCCGAGACGACCCTGCGCTGCGCGACCACGAACGTGATCAGGAGCGGCAGGCTCATGAGGATGATATCGGCGAAGATCAGGTGCCGATGCTGGAGATACAGCCCCGCGCAGGCGACCTGGTAAAGGTTCAGCGGGAGCGTGTCGAGCCGGCCGGTCCGCTCAAGTCGGTGCCGGCGCCGGGGTCGGAGCACCCGGTGAGTGCGATCGCGCCGATGGCGGCGACCGCCGGCGCGTTGCGGAACCTGTTCGTCATTGAATCGCTCCTTGTCGGTCGAGGGGTTCAGGCATCGGCGGTGAGGCGCAGCGTGCGGGCCGCGAGTGCGGCGTCGGCCGCCACGGTGAGGACGCCGGCGGCGGCGTCCCAAGTGGTCTTCCATTCCGGGAGGTCGGCGGGGAAGACGGTGGACACGGTGACCTCGCGTCCGGCGAGGTGCGGGAAGCGCAGTTCGGTGGCGTCGGGGCCGCCGCGGCGCCAGACGGAGACGAGGTCGCCGTCGGGTGCTTTGAGCCCCAGGGAGATCCACGGGTCGGTCCAGCCGGGCAGGCCGGTGGGCCAGTGCGGGTGGCCGTTCGCGATCGGGCCGCGGAGGGTCTTGGCGACGGCGATGGCCTCGGCGACCGTGCGGCGCTGGGCTCCGGTCATCGCGTTGAGGTGGCCGGAGACGTAGAAGCGGCCGAGGAGCCCGGTGACGAGGCAGAACGCGGCCTCTTCCTCGTTCATGCCGGGCTGGGGGTAGGCCCAGTTCGCGGCCTGCTCGGGCAGGAGCGAGATCGGGGCGGCGGCGGCGATCGGCGGGTATTTCGTGAACTCCTGCTGGTCTGATGTGGACTGCATGGCGAGGCGGGAGAGGACCGCGAAGTCCATGCGCATCGCGCCGGAGGAGCAGTTCTCGACCACGAGGCCGGGGTGGCGGTCGAGCACGCCGTCGAGCCAGGCGAGGTGGGCGCGATTGTGCTCGAGGAGCCCGTCGCCGATGCTGTCGGCGTCGAGATCGGTGCCGGGGCCGGGGTCGATGTTGTAGTCGAATTTGAAGAAGCCCACGCCGAAGTCGTGCACGAGCCGGTCCACGACGGCGTCCAGATGCGCGACGGCGGCGGGGTGGCGCAGGTCGAGGTGGTAGCGGTGATGCTCGACGAGGCGCTGGCCGTGGCGCTGCAGGAAGGCCTCGTGCGGCAGCGTGTCGGCCATGGGACTGCGGACGCCGATGACCTCGGGTTCGAGCCACAGGCCGGGGACCATGCCGGCGTCGCGGATGGCGTCGACGACCTCGCCGAGGCCGCCGGGGAAGCGGGTGGTGGAGGGCTGCCACTCCCCCACCGTGGGCCACCAGTCGCCGCTGTCGTCGTACCAGCCGGCGTCGATGCAGAAGATCTCGGCGCCGACTTCGGCGGCGGCCCCGATGAGCGGGAGGAGCTTCTCGGTGGTCGGGTCGCCGAGGAGGGTGTTCATGTAGTCGTTGAAGACCACGGGCATGGCGGCGTTGTCGACGTGCGGGCGGCGGGCGGCGCGGCGGAAGTCGGTCAGTGACGCGACGGCGTCGGTGAAGTCGGCTCCGGCGGTGACCGTGACAGGGACGGTGGTGAAGGATTCGCCGGGGCGCAGGATCTTGGTCCAGGCCGCGTCCGCGTCGGTGGGGCCCGAGAGGCTGAAGTACGCGCCGCCGAGGTCGTCGCCCAGTTCCCAGCGCCAGGCGCCGTTGTGCTCGATCTGCCATGCGAAGGCCAAGCCCGCGGACTCGAGACCGGCGACCGGGAGGTGGCGGCCGGTGGACCACGTGCCGTCGGAGGTGATCGACCAGTGGCCGCGGGGGTCGTGGTCCTTGCCGGCGAGTTCGGTGGAGAGTCGCGGGAAGTCGTCGCCGCGCAGCGGGCTGCGGGTCCAGCGGCCTTCGCCGAACCAGTCGCTCACGCCGTGGACCCGTTCCCAGCCTGCGAGGTGGTCGCCCGGGCCGGGCTGGGTGAAGCCCATCGACCAGGAGGCGACCGAGCGGAGGACGACGGCCCGGTCGCCGGTGGCGCGGACTTCGACGCGGGAGCGGACGGCCGCTTCGGCGTCGTCGAGGAGTTCGAGCACGACGGTGGCCTCGACGCCGTCGGCGGCCTGGCGGAGGGTCAGCACCCGGCCGCGTTCGGTGCGGGACTCGGCGTGGGAGACGTGGCGCAGCAGCGTTCCCAGTTCGGTGTGGACGAGACGGTCCGCGGCCGGCCGGCTGCCGTGGTCGGCGGTGGTGATCTCGACCAGCGGCAGCGGGTGAACCGGGAAGCCCTCCGCGCCGCGCCTGACCCGGACGATCCGCACCGGCGAGCCGGCGTCCCATTCGAACCGGAACCCGATCCGGTCACTGCCCCAAGAGAACTGCTCGTTCACGGTGCCCCTTGCCTCGTCGTGCGCCCGCGGCCGGGAAGCGGACGCCTGGCGGTGGTTGCAGGTGGAACCCTAGCCTAAATATGAAATCGATTTCAAGTCACGTCTTGAAATCGTTATCAAACATCGGTACGGTCAAGCTGCGATCCCCAGGGTCCCCGTCCCCCGTCTCGACGAAGAGAGGACCGACCAGATCATGAGGAGACTGATGAGCACAGCCGCTGCGGCGGCGGTCGCCGCGACCGCCGTCACCGGCCTGGCCTCCCCCGCCACGGCCGCCGAGCCCGACGTGCTCGCCGTGGACTTCGCCGAGCGCACCGGCGGCTTCCGCGGCGGCGCCACGGGCACTCTCTACGGCTTCGGCGACGAAGGCGCCCCCACGCAGTCGCTGATCAACGGCGCCCGCATCACCAACACCTCGCAGAAGGCCCCCTACGGCACCCAGCACCCCTCCGGGGACGCCCTCAAGATCGAGGACGGCTTCTTCGCCAAGAACGGCGAGGACATGTACGTCTACATGCAGGACTACTACCCCGACTGGCCCTACCACGGCAGCACGCGCCCCGCCGACACCCGCGCCTACGACCTGGAGGACGGCTCCTTCACCGAAGGCGGCAACGGCGTCTGGGACTACCTCGAGGTCGTCGAGTTCGTCGCCGAGGCCGTCGCCACCGACTCCGACCGCCCCCAGGACTACATCCTCATCCCCTTCAACGAACCGGACGGCAACTGGTACCGCGACTGGCCGAACCAGAAGGAGCGGTTCCTCGCCGACTGGCAGGCCGCCTACGAGAAGATCCAGGAGGTCTGGGAGCGCCACGGCCTCGGCCGCGCCCGCGTCGGCAGCGCCGCCGACACCCGCTGGCAGCCCGAGCGCAGCGCCGACATCCTCGCGTTCGCGAAGGCCAACGGCTCGCTGCCGGACGTCACGATCTGGCACGAGCTGGGCATCGAGAACCTCGGCACCTACCGGAGCCACTTCGCGGAGTACCGCGCGCTCGAAGCCTCCCTCGGCATCGACCCGAGACCGGTGAACATCAACGAGTACGGGATGCTGCGCGACATGGGCGTCCCCGGGCAGCTGATCCAGTGGTTCAGCATGTTCGAGGACACCAAGGTCGACGCGCAGACCGCGTACTGGAACTACGCCGGGAACTTCTCCGACAACAGCGCCCGCCCGAACGGCGCGAACGCCGGCTGGTGGATGTTCAAGTGGTACGGCGACCTCCACGGCGGCGAGACGGTGCGGGTCACGCCGCCGACGCCGAACGGCGTCGACACCCTCCAGGCCATCGGCGCGATCGACGAGGCGAACCGCCGCGCCACGGTCCTCTGGGGAGGCGCCGACCGCGATGTCGCCCTCGACTTGAGCGGGCTCGACGCGTCGGTCTTCGGAGACAAGGTCGACGTGGAGATCCGCGAGAACGCCCTCACCGGCGCCGAGGGCCTCGCGGACACGCCGCGCGTGATCGCCGCCTACGACGGCCTGAAGGTCGACGACGGCTCCCTGCGGCTGGACGTGCCGACGTACGACCGGTACGCGGGCTACCAGCTCCTCGTCACGCCGAGCCAGTCGCGCGACGTCCAGGCCGAGGCCGCCGCGCAGCCGTGGCGGGACGCGATCGAGGCCGAGGACATGGCGCTCACCGCCGCCACGGTCTACACGCAGGATCCGAAGGCGAACGGCGGTTGGCAGTTCCTGGCCTCCGGCGGCCGGGACGTGGGGTCCTTCAACCGGGTCGGATCGCGCGCCGAATGGACGGTGGAGGCGCCGCACGAGGGGACCTACCGCCTCCAGGTGATCGGCGGCGCGCCGGGCGTGCCGGGCAGGCACGCCCTGTTCGTGGACGGCGAGTCGGCGGGCACGATCCAGTACGCGGCCGACCTGGCGCTCAACGACACCAGCAGGTGGAAGTACCGCGGCAGCGCCGAGCTGCTCGTGGACCTGACCGCCGGCCGCCACACGCTGTCGATCCGCTCCAGC
Organism: Glycomyces sp. TRM65418; assembly: GCF_019710475.1. GTDB lineage: Bacteria > Actinomycetota > Actinomycetes > Mycobacteriales > Micromonosporaceae > Glycomyces. The sequence continues at coordinate 413,982 of NZ_JAJFAX010000003.1, forward strand.
GCCGACGGGGTCCACCGGCTGCCGAACTCGGACATCACCCTCGACAAGGTGTCGCTGACCTCGGTCGCGGAAGGCGAGCCGACTCGGTACCCGGCCTCGGGCTTCCGCCTGGAGGACGGCGCTTCGCTGACGTGGAGCGGCAACACCAAGGGCGGCGCGGCCCTCCGCGGGGACGCGCGCGCGGACCTGTACGCGACGGCGATGGAGACCGGCTACTACGACGTGCGAGTGGACTGGGCGTCCACCGGCGCGTCATCGGTCGAAGTGACGGTGAACGGCACGGCCGTGGCCACGATGGACGCCGACGCGGCCGGGAGGTGGCGCTCCAGCGCCACGGTCAACCTGCACGAGGGCATCAACGAGATCGAGCTCCGCTCCCCCGACGGGGCCGTGGTCCAGTCGCTCACCACCGTGCGGCACCGCGCGGCGGACGAAGCGGCCGTCGCGATCGAGGCCGAGGACGCCGTGCTGCACGGTCGGGCCTCGGTCACCACGCTCGACGAGGGCACCGGCACCAACGCCTCCGGCGGCGCCTTCGTGGGCTGGATCGGCGGCGGGGAGGCGAACGCGATCGAGCTGCCGCGCGACGGCTTCGACGCGGCCGGGGACTACGACGTCACGGTGTTCTACGCGAACGCCGAGACCTCGGGCGAGCACGACTACAACCCGCAGGTGGTCGACCGCCGGCTGGAGGTGCGGGAGGGCGCCGAGCCGGTGGGCCACGCGTACTTCCGCTACACCTACTCGTGGGACAGCTTCTCGCAGCGGACCGTCCCGGTCACCCTGTCCACCGCGGATGAGCCGCTGCGGCTGGGGAACGCGAGCGCGTGGGCGCCGAACATCGACCGGGTCGTCATCGCCCCGCACCTGGTCGGCGAACCGACGACGACCGCCCGCTAGGGGTTCGACCGGTGAAGGCCCTGAGCGCGGTCGCGCTCGGGGCCTTCGTCAGTCGTCGAGGAGGCGCCGGGCGCGGCCGAGCATGGCCGGGTCGACCATCTGGCCGTCCGGAAGGGTCGCGACGCCGCCGTCATCGAGGGCGTCGAGGACGGCGCGGGCCCAGGCCCGTTCCTCCTCGGAGGGGGCGAAGACCTGCTTGATGATCGGGATCTGCTTGGGGTGCACGGCGACGCGGCCGTGCAGGCCGAGGTCGCGGCCGCGTTGGGTGTCGGCGCGAAGGCCTTCGAGGTCCTGGATGGCCGGGTAGGCCGAGAGCATCGGCGCGTCCAGGCCTGCGGCGCGGGCCGCGAGGAGCAGGCTGATGCGGAGGTGGTCGCGCACGAGCGGGTCGGCGCTGCCGAGGTCGCTGGCGAGGTCGGCCTCCCCCAGGGCGATCTCGTGGACCGCGGGGTGGGCGGCGATCTCGGCGGCGGCCTCGAGGCCGCGGGCGGACTCGATGAGGGCGGTCAGCGGGAGCGGCCCGGCGAGGTAGGCCACGGCGTCGAGCATGCGCGGGCCGTCCACTTTGGGTATGCGCAGGCCCACGTCCGCGCCGGTGGACCGGATCGCGCGGATCTCGTGGGCGGCGCCGGGGTTCACGCGGATCTGGACCGCGGTCTCCGGGGGCGTGTCGATCCATTCGAGCACGTTCGCGAGCGCCTGGGCCTTCGCGCGGTCGGGCACGGCGTCCTCGAGGTCGAGGATCACGATGTCGGCCCCGGAGGCGGCGGCCTTGTCGAACCGGTCGGGCCGGTCGCCGGGCACGTACAGGGCGCTGAGGGGTCTCATATGACGCCTTTCGCTCGCAGCAGGTCCAGCTGTTCGCGGGTGACGCCGGCCTCGGCGAGGACGGCGTCGGTGTCCTGGCCGTGGCGGCGGCCGGTCCAGCGCACCGCGCCCGGGGTCGCGGAGAGGCGGAAGAGCACGTTCTGCATCTTCATCGGGCCGAGTTCCTCGTCGTCGACCTGGAGGACGGTGCCGATGGCCCGGTACTGGGGGTCGCCGAGGACGCCGCGGACGTCGTAGACGGGGGCGATCGCGGCCTGGGCCTCCTCGAAGGCCGCGAGGACCTCGCCGGTGGGGCGGGCCGCGATCCAGGCGGACACGGCCGCGTCGAGTTCGTCGGCGTGCTCGGCGCGGGTGTGCCCGGAGGCGAACCAGGGTTCGTCGACGAGGTCGGCGCGGCCGACGAGGCGCATCACGCGTTCGGCGATCGACTGGGAGCTGGTGGAGACGGCCACCCAGTCGCCGTCGCCGGTGCGGTAGACGTTGCGCGGGGCGTTGTTGACCGAGCGGTTGCCGCTGCGGGGCTGGAGGACGCCGAGCTGGTCGTAGGCGGTGATCTGGCCGCCGAGGAGCATGAGGATCGGCTCGATGATCGCGAGGTCGATGACCTGGCCGCGTTCGTCGCGGTCGACGCCGCGGAGGGCGACGAGCACGGCGTAGGCGGTCGCGAGGGCCGCGATGCCGTCGGCGAGGCCGAACGGCGGCAGCGTCGGTGGGCCGTCGGGTTGGCCGGTGAGGGCCGCGAAGCCGCTCATGGCCTCGGCGAGGCTGCCGAAGCCGGGCCGGGAGGCGTACGGCCCGGTCTGGCCGAACGCGGTCACGCGGGCGACGACGAGGCGCGGGTTGGCGGCGTGGAGGGCGTCGGGGCCGAGGCCCCAGCGTTCGAGGGTGCCGGGGCGGAAGTTCTCGATGAGCACGTCCGCGTCGGCCGCGAGCCGCAGGAGCAGGTCGGCGCCTTCGGCGGTGCCGAGGTCGATGGTGACGGTGCGCTTGTTGCGGCCCAGGGTCTTCCACCACAGGTTGACGCCGTCCTTGGCGGGGCCGTGGCCGCGCGCGGCGTCCGGGCGGGAGGGGTGCTCCACTTTGATCACGTCCGCGCCGAAGTCGCCGAGGAAGGTGGCGGCGATGGGGCCCGCGAAGAGCGTGGAGACGTCGAGGACGCGGAGGCCGTCCAGGGGCGGGGTGCGGTGCGGCGCGGTCATGCGTTGCCCTCCAGGTCCCAGGCGAGGCGGAAGCCGATGGCGCTCGACCGCTCGACGCCGAGTCCGGCGAGCAGGAGCTTCAGGCTGAACGACGGCTCGCGCCGGCCGCCGTCGGCGTACCAGTCGGAGCCTTCGGCGCGGTAGTCGCCGCCGCCCTTGAGCATCGCGAAGCGGGTGATGCCGTCGCTGTGCTCGCTCTCGGTCCAGTTCCACACGGCCGGGGTGCGGCGCTGGAAGCCCGGCTGCTCGGCGGCGAGCTGCCATTCGAACTCGTCGGGCAGGCGCGCTCCGGCCCAGGCGGCGTAGGCGCGGGCGTCGGCGAGGGACACGCCCGTGACGGGGGCGGTGGCGTCGCCCGTCCCGCAGAGGAACCGGTTGTCCACGCGGGGCCGGTACCCCGTCTCGGCGAGGAACCGGCCGTACTCCCCGACCGAGACCTCCAGGGGCGCGACGGCCACGGGCCGGGGGATCGCGATGTCGAGGAGCGCCTCGCGGTCGTCGTGCAGGCGCGGCGGCAGCGGCTTCCACTCCTCCACATAGGGCGCCCCTTGGTAGAGGCCGGTCTCGCGGCGGCGGTAGGTGACCGCGAGGCGGTACGCGCCGGGTTCGACCCGGATCCCTCGACCTGGGAGGAGCGAAGGCCCGGGGACCACGCGGAACGCGGAGCGGACCGGGAAGCGGGCGTCGTCGGAGCCCGGATCGTCGGCGGCGGCGAGCAGCACCTGGTCGAGCCAGGCGGGAGCCTCGGCGCCCGGGGCGAGTTCGAGGACGCCGGTGACGCCGCGGCCGGGGACCGTGACCTCGGTGGGGTCCGCGACACCGGCGGTCACGTCGTAGCGCCTGCCGCCGGGCGGGAGCGGTGCGGCGAGCGGGTCGCCGGTCCAGTCGGCGTCGGCGCGGTTCACCAGTGTCCACAGGGTCACGCCGTCCTTGGTCCAGCGCGAGGCGTAGACCCCGGCGGTGATCGCCGCCGGGGCCGCGCCCTCGAGCGGGGACCACTCCCCCTCGGTGAGCACGTCGTGGGCGGCGCGCTGCACGCGGAGCATCCGCCGCAGCGTGGCCTCGTCGCGGCGGTTCCAGCCGACCCAGACGCCGAACACGGCGTCCCACACCAGCATCCCGGTGCCGTTCATCCACGCGGACTGGAGTTCGCCGCTGTGGTCGCGGTTCCAGCGGCGGGTCGAGTGCGTCATGTGGCGGCGCTCGAACCAGTGGGCCCGCTGCACGCCGGGCGCCTCCGAGTCGGCGAACCACTGCGCCCAGCTGAGGAGGTGGTCCTCGATCCGCTGGTTGGGGACGCGCGACTCGCCTTCGAGGACCTGCGGCGGGTCGGTCGCGGCGAGCGCGCGCGTGAGCCTCGCGTCGCCTTCCTTGAGGGTGTCCAGGAAGACGCCGTCCACGCCGAGGTCGGTGACGAGCGCGGCGAGTTCCTCCGCATCATCGCGGCCCGTGCGCCGCGTACCGGTGTCCCAGGGGTTGTAGTCGACGAAGACGCGGATGCCGAGCGAGTGGAACTCCTCGACCAGGGCGGCGAGGCCGGGCACGTCGCGGTAGTAGTCGAACTGGTTGCGGTCGTCGACGCCGATGATCGGGTAGGCGTGCCAGAGCACGACGCCGTCGAGGCCGCCCTGGTCGGCGGTCGCGTCGAGGAACGCGTCCACGGTGAAGCGCTGGCGGGCGTGGTCGAACAGGCGCTCGTCCCACAGCCACACCTGGGCGACGGCGTAGGCGCGGCTCGCCCAGCGGGTGTCGAGGACGTCGTAGGCGCTGCCGTCGTAGTCGAGCCGCCGCCGGGCCTCCTCCCGCCAGGCGGCGAGGTCGGCTCGCCAGCACGGCCAGTCGGCGGGGTCGTCGGGGGCGGCGAAGATCTTGGCGACGTCGCCCAGCTCGGGGTCGATCGCGCCGCCGGGTGGGAGGACCGTCGGTCGGTCGACGGGTCGGGGCACGAGCGGGTCGAACTCATCGGGTTGCACGGAAGTCGCGCACCTCCTCGAATGCGGGCATGGACGGGACGGCGCCGCGGCGCTGGACCGAGAGCGCTGCGGCGGCGGTCGCGAACTCGGTCGCCTCCACGAGCGATCGCTGGTCGGCGGTGCGGTCGAGCGAGGCGGCGAAGGCGCCGACGAACGCGTCCCCCGCACCGGTGGTGTCGACGGCCTCCACAGTGAAGGCCGGCACGAGGACGGGGGTCGTGCCGGGGCTGCCGACGAGGGCGCCTTCGGGGCCGAGGGTGACGATCGCGGCGCAGCCGTGGGCGGTGAGGGCCGTCAGGAGCGTCGCGCCGTCGGCGGGTCCGCCCGCGAGCTCGGCGGCCTCGTGCTCGTTGACCACGAGGATGTCGACCTCGGCGAGCATCGCGTCCGGGACTGCGGCGCTCGGCGCGGCGTTGAGGACCACGGTGGTCGCGGCCTCGCGGGCGGCGCGCACGGCGGCCGCGACGGTGTCGAGCGGCGTCTCCAGTTGCAGCACCAGGACGTCGGCGGCGCGGATGGCGGCGAGTTCGGTGTCGGTGAGGTCGAGGAGCGCGGCGTTCGCGCCCGAGTCCACGACGATCGCGTTCTCGCCGCGCGGGTCGACGGTGATGACGGCGGTGCCCGTGGGGGCGTCGACGCGGCGGTCGAGGAGGGTGATCCCGGCGCGCCGGGCCTCCTCGGCGAGGCGGTCGCCCGCGTCGTCGCGGCCGAGGGCGACGATGAAGCGCGTGTCGGCCCCGGCGCGGGCGGTCGCGATCGCCTGGTTGTTGCCCTTGCCGCCGGGGAAGGACGCGAAGCCGCGCGAGAGCACCGTCTCGCCGGGGGCGGGTATGCGGTCGACCTCGTAGACGAGGTCGAGGTTGGCGCTGCCGAGGACGACGACGCTCATGGGGACACCTCCACGGTTCGGATGGCGAGTGCGGTGAATCGGGCCCCGGCGAAGCCGGGCACGGAGGTCGCGAGCCGGTCGTCGAGCGGGCCGATCCACTCGTGCGGGAGGGCCTCCGCGCCGGTGAGGGCGCCGGTGACCGCTCCGGCGGTCGCGCCGACCGAGTCGGTGTCCCAGCCGCCGGAGACGGCGAGGGTGATCGTGCGGTGGAAGTCGCCCGCGCCTCGGGTGAGCGCGAACGCGAGGAGGGCGGCGTTGGGCAGGACGTGGACCCAGTGGAGGTGGCCGTATTCGGCGTGGAGGGCGTCGACCGCGGCGTCGTCGTGGAGGTCGCCGCGGCCGAGTTCGATCCCGCGTCGGACGGCCGCGGCGTAGCGGCTGCGGGGCGGGACCACGGCGAGGCCCGTGGCCAGGACCGTGTCGATCGGGGCGCCGGTCACGGCGGCGGCGCTGGCGGCGGCGACGAACATCGCGCCGTAGATCCCGTTGCGGCCGTGGCTGAGTCGGGCGTCGATCCAGGCGAGGCGGGCGGCGGCCAGGGGGTCGCCGGGGGCGGTCCAGCCGTAGAGGTCGGCGCGGATCTGCGCGCCGATCCAGTCGCGGAAGGGGTTGCGGACCCGGCCCGCCCGATCGGGCTCGTGACCGTCGAGGAGGTTGCGGTAGGCGATGCGCTCGGCGGTGAAGACGCGGCCGCCGGGGAGGAGGTCGAGCCAGGCCTGGGCGACGTCGGCGGTGGTGCAGGCCCGGCCGTGGCGCTCCATGAGGGCGAGGGCGATGAGCGGGAAGTTGAGGTCGTCGTCCTCGGGCATGCCGTCGATGTTCTCGAGCAGGCTGGTCGGACGGCTGCGGCGGTTCCAGGGGTGCTTCGCGGCGAGCGCGGGGTCGAGCCCGGTTTCGGTGAAGTAGGTGCGCAGGGGCCAGTTGCCGGTGTCGCGGGCGATGGCGCGGATGCCTTCGAGCGGGAGCTTCTCGACGGGTTTGCCGAGGAGGCATCCCGCGGCGCGGCCGAGCCAGGCGCCGTGGACGCGGTCGCCGAAGTCGTCGGGGGCGGCGGGCAGGTCGGGCGGTGCCGCCTCCGCGAGGATCGCGTCGAGGTCCTCGGGCTCGTCCGCGAGCAGGGGCGGCGGGTCGGGGACGCGGTCGAGTTCGGCGAGCAGTTCCCGGGCGAGCGCGCGGAGGGGGTCGGGTGCGGGCTCGGGTGAGGCCCCGCCGGGCGCCGGTTCGGGCGGGCCTCCGGCGGCGAGCCAGCGCGCGCGGAGGCCGGCGGTGTCGCGGCCGTCGAGGTCGGCCGCGACCAGGGCGTGCGGCAGAAGATCTTCGGGCTGGGTCCAGCTGAGGCGCATCATGCCGTCCCCTCGTGGAAGTGCTTGCGGGCGTCGGCGACGCGGGCGGCGCGTTCGGCGTCGGCGGCCCACACGTCGCGGGCGACGGCGGCGATGACCGGGCCGGTGGCGGTGATGTCCATGCGGCTGCCTTCGCTGACGTCGGCGACCCATGCGGCGGGCACGGCGTCGAGCCCGCCGAGCGCGCCGGTGATCGACCCGGCCATGACGGCGATCGAGTCGGAGTCGCGGCCGTAGTTGACCGCGCCGAGGACCGCTTCGCGGTAGTCGCCGCGGGCGGCGATGACCATGCCGAGGGCGATCGGGAGTTCCTCGATCGATTTGGTGCGGCTGGGGATCCGGGCGTCCATGGCGGGCGCGCGGTAGTCGGGTCCGACGGTGTCGAAGGGTTCGACGGCACGTCGGAGCGCGGCGAGGCCGCTGCGCCAGTCGGTGACGCGGGCGGCGGCTTCGGCGACGGCTTCGATCGCGTGCGCGGTGCCGTCCTTGGCGAGGCGCAGCGCGGTGGCGACGATCGAGTCGACGTCGGCGCCGGGCCGCATGGCCTCGGCGACGGCGGCGGCGAAGACCCCGGCCGCCTCGCGGCCGTAGCTGGACTGGTGGGCCCCGGCGACATCGATGGCCTCAGCATAGGCGGCTTCGGGGTTCGCGGTGTTGACGATGCCGATGGGCGCGGCGTACATGGTCGCGCCGCAGTTCACGATGTTGCCGACGCCGGCGCTGCGCGGGTCGACGTGCCCGTAGTGCAATCGCGCTACCAACCACTTCTCGGCGAGGAACACTCGGTGCAGGAGGAGCGCCTCGGACTCCAGTTCCGGGACCCAGCGCTTGTCGCCGATGAGGAGGGGCACGAGGTGCTGGGCGACGGCGTGCGCGTCGAGGTGGTCGCGGACGGTGTCGTAGACGTCGACGAGGGCCGTGGTCATCAGCGTGTCGTCGGTGATGTGGCCGTCGCCTTTGTGGTAGGGGGCGATCGGGCGGGCGTTGCGCCAGTCGTCGAGGAACGGCGGCACGATGCCTTCGATGAATCCGCCGTAGCGCCGCTGGATCGCCTCGGGGCTGTTGCCTTCGGCGGCGCCGCCGAGGGCGTCGCCGACCGCCGCTCCGGCGAGCGCTCCGGTCGACTTCGTCACCAGCATGTCTTGCAGCGGCAGGGCCATCGTGTCTCCTTGCTGTCGGTGGATGCGTCCGCCGGGGGCGGGTCCTGGAGGCGGCGCCTCCGGCGGACGCGGGGCGGTGCGGCGGGTCAGCCCAGTTCGTTCCAGCCGTCGGTGAGCCGCTGCCGCAGCTCGTCGACGGTGATCTCGTCCGCCAGGTACTGCTGGAGGGCGGGCGTCGCGTACTGGTCCTTCCACTGGGGGTAGTCGACGGCGGCCTGGAACGGCGCGGCCGTGAGCCCGTCGCCGGAGGCGAGGATGGCCTCCCAGCCGTGCTCGCCGGCGGTGTTCTCGGCGACGAGCGCGCGGGCCTCGGTGGAGGACGGGATCAGCCAGTCGCCCTGGGCGAGCGCGGCCTGATGCTCGGGCCGCATGAAGAAGTCGACGAACGCGGCGGCGGCTTCGACGTGCTCGCTCTCGGCGGCGACGGACATGGTCTGCGGGTTGGCGGCCTGGACCGCGCCGGCGGTGCCGGCCAGGGGCGGCAGGACCGCCCATTCGAAGCCCTCGGGGGCGGACTCGGTGATCTGCTGGGCGACGTAGTTGCCGGCGACGTACATCGCGTACTTGCCGTCGAAGAAGCCGGGGAGGACGTCGGAGCCGCTCTGGGTGAGCGAGACCGGGTCGAGGGACCGGTCCTCGTAGGCCATGGCGTGGAGGCGTTCGGGGACGGCGAGTTCGTTCGCGCCGACCTCGATCGCGACGTCGTCGCCCGTACCGGAGAAGAAGGTCCCGTCGAAGCCGAGGGCGAGGTTCATGACGGCGGCGGTGGGCTGCTGCATGCCCCAGCCGACGCCGTACGTCTCGGCGGTGGTGAGCTGCGCGGCGAGCGCCTGGAAGTCGTCCCAGGCCAGGGTCTCCCCAGCCGGGATCGCCACGCCCGCGTCGGCGAAGGCGTCGGTGTTGACGAACACGACGTAGGACTGGAGGAGCGTCGGCGCGGCGACGACCGCGCCGTCGGGGGCGGTCACGGACTTCCAGATGTCGTCGGAGACCGCGCCCTTCACGTCGTCGCTCAGGTACGGGGACAGGTCGGCGAGGTAGCCCTGGTTGGCGAAGCCCATGATGTCGGCGGACTCGTCGTGGATGACGTCGGGCGCGGTGCCGCCCTGGAACTGGGTCACCAGCTGGTCGTGCACGTTGTCCCAACTGCCTTGGACGAGCTCGACCTGCGTGTCGGGGTTCGCCTCGTTCCAGGCGGCGACGATCGCCTCGGTGGCCTCGATCGTCGTGTCCTGGAAGGCCAGGGACTGGAAGGTGAGCGTGGTCGCGCCTTCGGCGTCGTCGTCGCCGACGCCGAAGGCCGAGCACGCGGTGAGCGCGAGGGGGAGTGCCAGGACGCCCGCGACGGCGCTGTTGCGAGTGCGCATTGGTTTCTCTCTTTCGGTAGGGAACGGCGGGATCGGGGTTCAGCCCTTGACCGCGCCGCTGAGGAGTCCGGCGGTGAGCCGTTTCTGTATGAGCAGGAAGAACACGAGGCTCGGGAGGCAGGCCAGGAGGGCGGCCGCGGCGAGCTGGCCGAGCTGCACCTGCCCCTCGGCGCCGACGAAGCGGGCCAGCGCGAGCGGCAGGGTCTGCATCTCGGGGTCCTGGATGAGCACGAGCGCGAAGAAGAACTCGTTCCAGGAGTTGATGAACGTGAACAGGCTGGTGGCGACCAGGCCGGGGGCGAGGAGCGGCAGGACGATCTTCACGAGGGTCTTCAGCCGCCCGGCCCCGTCGACGGCGCCGGCCTCCTCGAGTTCGACGGGGATGGCGGCCACATAGCCCTGGAGCATCCACAGCGAGAAGGGCAGGGCCCACACGGCGTAGACGAGGACCAGCCCGAGGAGGGTGTTGACCAGGCCGATGTCCTTGAGCAGCAGGAACAGCGGGATGATGATGAGGATGAACGGGAAGACCTGGCTGACGAGGATCCAGCCGGTCGCGAACGCCCTGAGCCTGGTGCGGAAGCGGACGAGCGCGTAGGCGGCGGGCAGGGACACGGCGGTGACGACGGCGGTGGTCGTGACCGCGACCAGGAGGCTGTTGCCCGCGGCGGTGTAGAGGTCCGCCTTGTCGATCGCGGAGGTGAAGTTGTCCAGGTTCAGCTGCTGCGGCAGGAGCCCGGCGTCGGGCGAGCGCAGTTCCCGCGGCGTCTTGAACGCCGTCGTCAGCAGGAAGACCAGCGGGAACGCGAGGAAGCACATGTAGGCGGCGAGCGCGAGGTACTGGAGGGGGCGCGCGATGGGGCGGCGTCCCGCGGTTCGGGTGCGTGTGGTCATTGGAGCCGCCTCCGCATCTGGCCGCGCAGGTAGAAGAACAGGAACGCGCCGATCAGGACCACCATGACGTTGCCCATGGCCGCGGCGTAGCCGAAGTTGCCGTACCGGAAGGCCTCGTTGTAGGCGAACAGGCTCGGGAGCATCGTGGTGCCGCCGGGGCCGCCGGCGGTGAGGACGAAGACGAGCGCGAAGGAGTTGAAGTTCCAGATCAGGTCGAGCGTGGTGATGGCGATGAGGATGGGCCGCAGCGCCGGGAGCGTGACGTGCCAGAAGCGGCGCCAGGTGCTCGCGCCGTCGATGGCGGCGGCCTCGCCCAGTTCGGCCGGGACGGCCTGGAGACCGGCGAGGAGGGTCACGGTGGTCTGGGGCATCCCGGCCCAGACGCCGACGACGATGACCACCGGGAGCGCGATCGAGGCCTCGCCCAGCCAGTTGATCCCGCCGGGGAGCCCGAGGGCGTCCATGGTGCGGTTGACGGGCCCGTAGTTCGGGTTGAGCATGAGCTGCCACATGATGGCGATGATCACCGGCGGCATCGCCCACGGGATGAGCGCGAGGGTGCGGGCGAGCCAGCGCAGCCGCAGGTCGAGGTTGAGCAGGAGGGCCAGGCCGAGGGAGGCGAGGAACTGCAGGACGGTCACGCTGCAGGCCCAGACCAGGCCGATCTTGAAGGAGTTCCAGAACAGGCCGTTCCCGGCGAGTTCGACGTAGTTCTCGAGGCCGTTGAAGCGGGTCTCGACGCCCAGGCCGGCCTCGGCGTCGGTGAAGCCGAGGAGGACGCCGTAGACGAGGGGGTAGACGCTGAAGAGCATGACCGGCAGCAGCGCGGGCAGGACGAGCGGCCAGGCGTCGCGTCCTCCGCGAGAGCGCCTGCGGCGCTGGGGTTTCGGGGTTTCGAGGGGCGGCGCGAGGGCGGTCATGGCCCCTCCACGACGGTGGATTCGCGCACGGACAGGCTCGGGGGGATGACGAGGGTGCGGATCGGCGCGTCGGGGTCGGCGATCCGGCGGACGAGGAGTTTCGCGGCGGCCGCGGCGCGTTTGGCGGAGCCGAGGTCGACGCTGGTGAGCGAGGGGGTGGCGAGTTCGGCGGCGTCGGTGTCGTCCATGCCGACGACCGCCACGTCGCCCGGGACGCGGGCCCCGGCGGCGGCGAGTTCCTTGAGCGCCGCGACGGCGAGGAGGTCGTTGGCGCAGACGATCGCGTCGGGACTCGCTTGGGCGAGCAGGCTCGCGACCGCTTTGCGCCCGGGGCGGTAGGTGAATCCCGCTGCGGTGACCTGCAGTTCGGGGTTGCGGGGGAGGTCGAAACGTTCGACGGCGGCGAGGTAGCCGGCGAGGCGCGCGGAGCCGGGCACGGTGTCGACCGGGCCGTTGACGAGCGCGATGCGCCTGCGGCCCTGCGCGACGAGGTGCTCGACGGCGAGGCCGATGCCGGTGGCGGAGTCGGCGCGCACGTTGTCGAGCGCGACGTCGGGCGGCGGCGACCCGATGACGGCGATCGGCAGGCGGCTCGAGCGCATCGCGTCGACGAGGTCGGGGGTGATCCGCAGCGGGCTCAGGAGGAGGCCGTCGGCGTAACCGCGGTTGAGGCTGCTGAGCAGGTCGATCTGGTCCTGCGGGTCGCTGCCGGTGGAGGAGACCACGAGCCGGTAGCCGGCCTTGGCGACGACCCCGGTGACCGCGCGCATCATCTGCACGTAGACGGGGTTGCCGACGTCGGCCACGGCGAGCGCGATCTGGTCGGTGCGGCCGGTGCGGAGGGTGCGGGCGCTGGCGTCGGGCACGTAGCCGAGTTCGTCGGCGGCCCGGCGGACCTTCTCGGTCAACTCCGGGGAGGCGGAGCCGCCGTTGAGGACCCGGGACACGGACGCGACGGACACCCCGGCGCGCGCGGCCACGAGCGCGAGGCTCGATCGTTTCGTCTCGGCCACTGGCGGCCTCCGTCTTCGTCGTTGAAAACGTTCTTAAGAACGATTACAAGAACGATACCAAAGCCCGCCGCACCCGTTGCCGGGGCCACATGCGAGAGGTAAAACAGCAGGCAGGATGCCGTTTGTCCAGAAGAACGGGCTTCGCGGTCGACGCTCCACTCGGCGGGCTCCGAGGCGTCGTCGATCCGTCGGCGGCGGCGTGCCGGCTCCGGCGATGGCGGTCCCTCAGGGCCCCGAGGTCGCCTTCGACGCGCTCCGCCGGGTCGCCCGCCTTCGGCGAGATCGAGCGGTGCGACCCTGGCCGCGGCCCGAACCGCTTCAGGCCTGGCGCGGTCGACGGGCCGAGGAGTTCACGGCGGGCGTTGACATCGATGAACAGCTATGGATATTCTGAGATCGGCTTAACCGATTCAGCTTATGCATCCCCAGGTCAGAGCCGAATGTCGTCAACCCCTCGCACGGGGTCCCCTCGTTTCAAAGGAGACGCAAGTGCCTTTCTCCTCCTTCCGCGCGCCCCGGCGTGCGGTCATCACCATGGGCGCCGCCGCCGTCGCGGCCGCCGGCGTGCCGCTTTCCGCCGCCGCCGACGAGCGCCGGGCCGCGCGGGTCCGGCTCGTCGACGACTGCGCGACCCGCGAGACCCGCGCGCTCTTCCAGTACATGCTCGACCTGCAGGGCCGCGGCGTCATGTTCGGCCACGAGCACACCCTCACCGACGGCTTCACCTTCGACACGTTCACCGAGGAGACCTCCGACGTGGAGGCCACGGTGGGCGATTACCCGGCCGTGTTCGGCTGGGACACCCTCATCCTCAACGGCTTCCAGAAGCCGGGCGTGTACGGCGGGACGGTCGAGGAGAACATCGAGGCCCTGACCTGGGCGTTGGAGAAGTCGGACGCGCGCGGCGGGATCAACGTCCTGAGCGCGCACATGTACAACTTCGTGACCGGCGGCGACTTCTGGGACACCACGGGCCGCGTGGTCGGCCAGATCCTCCCCGGCGGCGCGAAGCACGCGGACTTCAACGAGTTCCTCGACCGCATCGCCGCGGCCGTCAAGGCCGCCAAGCGGAGCGACGGCGCCCTCGTCCCGGTCGTCTTCCGGCCCTTCCACGAGAACACCGGCGGCTGGTTCTGGTGGGGCGCCGGGCACTGCACGTCGGCCGAGTTCATCGAGATCTTCCGCTACACCGTCGAATACCTGCGCGACACCAGGAAGGTCCGCAACCTGCTCTACTCGTACTCGCCGAACTCCGGCTTCGGCGGCGACCCCGCCAACTACATGAAGACCTACCCGGGCGACGAGTTCGTCGACGTCCTCGGCTACGACGCCTATGACAACTCCGCCGGGTCGGCCGAATGGCTCGCGTCCACGATGAAGGACCTCGCGATGGTCGTCGACCTCGCCGAGGAGCGCGGCAAGGTCCCGGCCTTCACCGAGTTCGGCGAGTCCGGCGAGGAGGGGCGCAACCTCACCTGGTTCACCGACCTCTTGGCCGCCGTCAAGGAGGACCCGAAGGCCCGCAAGGTGACCCATATGCTCACCTGGGCGAACTTCGGCGGGGACAACCGCGCGTACGTTCCGTTCCCCGGGCACGCCATGGAGCCCGACTTCGTCGACTTCCACGCGGATCCCTACTCGCTCTTCGCCTCCGACTTGGAAGGCGTGTTCGACGCCCGCACGTACGCGCTCCCGAGCGCGCCGTTCATGCACCTGGTGACCCCCACCGACCGCCAGCGCGTGACGACGGCTCAGACGAGAATCCGGATGCGGCTGACCTCGGCGACCACCCGGCGGGCCACGTACTCGATCGACGGCGGCGCGCCCGTGCCGCTGAAGAAGGACGCGGACGGCTTCTACTCGGCCGACTGGTCGATCGATCCGTCCTGGTTGGACAACCGCTCGGTCACGGTGACCGTGAACGCGAAGGTGCGCGGGAAGGACTACACCGATTCGGCGCTGGTGCTCCTGGGCGAGGTGGAGCCGCTGCCGGCCGGCTGGATCGACGACTTCGAGGGCTACGCGGGCGACGACGTGACGCTGAGCGAGGCGTACAGCCACGTCAACGCCAACACGACGGTCCTGTCGACCGAGCACAAGGCTTCGGGCGATTACGGTCTCGCCTACTCCTACGACTTCGCGAACGCCGGGTACACCGGGATCGGCAAGTCGGTGGGCGAGGACTGGACCGCCTTCGGCGCCTTGAAGCTGTGGCTCCGGGGCGACGGCTCCACGAACGGGGCGACGCTGCAGGTGGTGGCCAAGGGAGCGTACTTCGAGTACAACGTGGGCCTGTCGGACACGAGCGGCCGGGACGTCGTCGCGCCGTTCTCCGAGTTCCGGCCCGCGCCGTGGGACACCGGCCACGCGGACGAGCTACTGGACGCCGAGCACCTCGCGGAGGTGTCGGCGTTCAACCTGTACCTCGGGTACGGCGGGTCCACCGCGACGGGCACCGTCTACGTGGACGACATCCGGGCCGAATAGGCGACGCGCCCCGGTCCGGTGACGCGGACCGGGGCGCTCGTTCGTCAGATCAGGCCGGGCGCGTCCATGACCTGGGTCTGCTCGCTTTCCTTCGGTGGGCGGTACTCGGCCATCATATCAGAACGGAATAGTTTGTTCCCGTATCGGGGCGGCGGGCTCGAGTCCGATCGCATGGGCCCGCACGATCTCCAGAGCGCGTGCCAGCGCCCCGAGGCTCACCACGCCGCCGCCGAGGGGCGAGGCGACGAGCCGCGGGGCGGGCGGGTGGGTGAGCTCGTCCAGGCGCGCGGCGGTACGCGGCAGGAGCAGGCCGAGGGATTCGGCCACCGCGCCGGAGAAGACGATGCGCTCCACGTCGAGCAGGCCGCCGAGGACCGCGCAGATCCGGGCGAGCCGCTCGGCCATCCGGTCGACGAGCCGGAGCGCGTCCGGGTCGCCGGACTCGGCCGCGCGGAGGACGACCTCGGCGCCGAGGCGGGCCCGCGGCGTCGTCGCGAGCGGACTGGATTCGTCCACCGCGCCCGAACGGCGCAGATCGACCGCCCACTCGCGCAACAGGGCCCCGATGCCCTCGGTCGAGCCCACGCCTTCGACCAGTGCGAGGGCCCGCAGTTCGCCCGCGCCGCCGCGCCGGCCGCGCACGAGATGGCCGTCGACCACGTAACCCGCGCCGAACCGCTCCCCCGACATCAGCGCGATGTACGAGGAGGCGCCGACGCCCGCCCCGAGCGCGCCTTCGGCGATCGCGGCGAGGTTGGCGTCGTTCTCGACCTCGGTGAGCCAGCCCCGCTCGCGGAAGTGCGCCGCGAAGCCCGGGTTCATGCGCGACCAGAACTCGTGCTCGCCGTCGGGCGAGCCGCCGTCGGCGTCGGTCGGCGCGGGCACGCCCACGGCGATGCTCATGACCGCCGACGGCGGCACGCCGGCCGATGCGAGCGCCCGGTCGATCGTCGCGTCCGTGACCGCCGCGCGCCGCACGGCGCCGTCGGGATCGATCTCGGTGGCGGCGCGCGCGAGCTCGCGGCCGCGCAGGTCGGCGACCGCGGCGGTGACGCAGTGCTGGCCCGCGTCCACGCCGAGGACGGCCCCGGCGTCCGCGCGCAGCTCGTAGCGGCGGGCCGGGCGGCCCTTGCGGTACTCCCCCGCCGCGCGCGCGTTCGGCAGCTCGGCGAGCCAGCCGCGCTCCACCAGCTCGTCGCACAGGGTGATCACGGTGGAGCGGGCCAGGCGGGTCGCGGCGATGGCGTCCGAGGCGGTGTACGCCTCCGTGCGCCACGCGAAGTCCAGCAGCGCGGCGGCGTTCACTCGCTTGAGCGAGAACGCGGCCCGATCGGCGGATTCGGTCACACCTCTTGACACCTCGGCTCTCCGTGTTTCAGGATGGAATTGATTCGAAGCTTAGATTTAATCAGGATAGCAACCACCACCGAAAGGCTCTCGTCCATGACCGAGCAGCGCTCCGACACCCACGACCCGCTGTGGTGGCACCAGGCCGCCGTCTACCAGATCTACCCTCGCAGCTTCGCCGACGCCAACGGCGACGGCATCGGCGACCTCCCCGGCATCACCTCGCGCGTGGACTACCTCGCGCGGCTCGGCGTCGACGCCGTGTGGCTGAGCCCCTTCTACCCCTCCGCGCTCGCCGACGGCGGCTACGACGTCGACGACTACCGGGACGTCGACCCGCGCCTGGGCACCCTCGGCGACTTCGACGCCATGGTCGCGGCGCTGCACGGCGCGGGCATCAAGCTCATCGTCGACATCGTCCCGAACCACTCCTCCGATCGGCACGAGTGGTTCCGGGAGGCGCTCGCCGCGCCGAAGGGCTCCCCCGAGCGCGACCGGTACGTCTTCCGCGACGGCCTCGGGCCGCACGGCGAGCAGCCGCCCGCGGACTGGACGTCGATGTTCGGCGGCCCCGCGTGGACGCCGGTCGGCGACGGCCAGTGGTACCTGCACCTGTTCGCCCCCGAGCAGCCGGACTTCAACTGGCGCAACGAGGAGGTGCGCGCCGACTTCCTGAAGACGCTGCGGTTCTGGTCCGACCGGGGAGTGGACGGCTTCCGCGTCGACGTCGCGCACGCCCTCGCCAAGGACCTGCCGCCGGACCTGCCCTCGCAGGCCGAGCTGGAGGCGATGGACCGCGCCACCGGGACGCACCTGCTGTGGGACCGCGACGAGGTGCACGAGATCTACGCCGAGTGGCGCCGCGTCTTCGACGAGTACGACCCGCCGCGCATCGCCGTCGCCGAGGCGTGGGTCGACCCGCCCGCGCGCCGGGCCCGCTACGCCAGCGCCGAGGGCCTGGGCCAGGCGTTCAACTTCGACCTGCTCGAAGCCGACTTCGACGCCGCCGGGTTCCGCCGCGTCATCGACGACAACCTCGCGCAGGCCGTCGAGACGGGCTCCTCGACGACCTGGGTGTTCTCCAACCACGACGTGGTGCGCCACGCGACGCGCTACGGGCTGCCGCCCAACGGCGACACGCCCCGCAAGAGCCAGCGCGAATGGCTGCTGTCGGGCGGGACCGAGCCCGAGCTCGACGCCGTCCGGGGCCTGCGCCGCGCCCGCGCCGCGACGCTGCTCATGCTGGCCCTGCCCGGCAGCGCGTACCTGTACCAGGGCGAGGAGCTGGGCTTGGGCGAGGTCGCCGACATCCCCGACGAGGCGAGGCAGGACCCGACGTTCTTCCGCAGCCCGGGCGTCGACGTCGGCCGCGACGGCTGCCGCGTGCCGATCCCGTGGACGGTGGAGGGCCCGTCGTTCGGGTTCGGCAGCGGGTCCGCGCACCTGCCGCAGCCGCCGTGGTTCGGGAAGCTCTCGGTGGAGGCGCAGGCGCAGGACCCGGCCTCGACGCTGGCGCTGTACCGCGAGGCCCTCGCGCTGCGCCGCCGACTCCAGACCGCGGAGACGCTCACGTGGGCGCCGGCCGCCTCGGACGAGGTGCTGCACCTGCGCCGCCCCGGCGGATGGGAGGCGGTGGCGAACTTCGGCGCGACCGCGGTGCCCATGCCCGCGGGGGACGTGCTGCTCGCGAGCGGCCCGATCGACGGGTCGGAGCTGCCGCCCGAGACCACGGTCTGGCTGCGGGTCGCCTCGCAGTGACGCCTTCGCCGCGTGGAGCGGCGGGGACCGAGGCCGTCCGATCCCGAGCGGCGGCGAGGTCGTCGAACGAAGCCGGCCCCGGCGCTGATGCGCCGGGGCCGGCTTCGCGAGTGCTCAGGGTTCGGGCGTCGCCGTAGTGCCGTCGCCCCCTCGGGCCCGTTCCTCGCTGTTGAGGAAGTAGGCCCCCAGCGAGGCCGCCAGCGCGGCGAACACGACCACGGAATAGGCGGCGAGCAGGACTTCCAGGAGCCGCGCGAAATCGCCGTCGGCGCTCAGCGGCTCGCCGGTCATCGTGCCCATCGCCGCGTCGTGCAGGGCGTCCCCGTACCGCGTGTATCCCGAGAACGCGTGGAGCAGTTGGCTGGAGCCGAGGATCACGATGAGGCTGACCGAGCTCAGCCAGCCGATCCGGCTCGACAGCAGCTGCCCGGTGGACCTGCTCCCCCGCACCGCGGAGCTCACCACGCGCCCGGCGCGGGCCGCCCGGGCCAGCTGGGCCACCCGCAGGATCCGCAGGAACGGCACGGCGAGGAACACCAGTTGCCACCAGGTGCGGCGCAGGAACGTCACCCGCCGCGGCGCGACGTAGAGCCGCAGCGCGTACTCGCCCGCGAAGACCAGCCACAGCAGCCATCCCGCGATCGACAGCGCCGCCGTCAGCGTTTCGCCGCTCGCCATGGACTGGCCGAGGACGACCAGGACGAAGACGACGCCGAGCACGCTCATCGGGCGGTCCAGGCGCCCCGACAGCTCCTCGGCCCAGTCTTGACGCTCCGCCGCCCGATTCGGGATCCCCATGCCGTGCGGGATACCCGCGCCCCCTGGGGCGACACCGCCGCGGGATTCGGTGCTCCGACGCGCCCGGATCTCAGCCTCCCGACCGCTCCGGCGACGACGCGGCCGCGCGGCCGTGCTCGAGCTCCTTCTCCAGCGAGAAGCTCAGGAAGGTCCGCACCAGGACGATCGCCGCCAGCACTCCCACGCTCTCGAAGGTCGGCGAGATCGCCACGGTCCGGATGATGTCGCCGGCCACCAGGAACTCCAGTCCCAGGAGGATCGAGCGTCCGAGCCCCTGCCGGTACTCGCGGTAGACCGCCGTGAAGTCCTGCGTCCGTGTCGCGCGCACGCCGAAGCGGACGGTCGTCGCCAACGCCCCGAGGATGATCACGCCCACCCCGGCCAGGTCCACGGCGGTCCCGACCGCGTGCACCGTCGTCTCGAAGTCCATCTGCGCCGCTCCTCCCGATGCCGCCCGCCGTGTCCGGAGAGGCGGGCCGTCCCCTCCGCGGACGTCCTCGCCCCCGTGCGGCGAGCACCGCGTGCCCGTTCCCTCGCTGCGTGCCCCCGAACACGTGCCGCGAATCCAACCGCAGCGTGCGAGGCGATACGGCGGTGCCTCGGCGCCCGTTCGCACCGGCTCGACGGCCCCCGCCGCGAAGGACCGTGCATGGGTCGGCCGAGGTGCGGGTACTCCGGCCGGGCGAACGAACACCACTCATCGAGGACTCGTCCTGAGAGGACGGGGGAGAAGGCGAGTATGGAACACGAACGCGGCAACATGAGAACCGCCGATCCGGGAGAGGACGGCCTGCGGCAGCAGAGCGCCGCAGTCGCCCAGGAGGGCCGAGCCGAGGCCCGGGAAGTCGCCGACACGGCGCGAGAACAGGGTCGGCAACTGGCCGATGAAGCCAAGACGCAGGTCAGAAACGTCGCCGAGGACGCCAAGGAGCAGCTCCGCGAGCAGATCGCGTCGCAGACGACCAAGGCCACCGAGTCCTTGCGGAGCCTCGGCGAGCAGGTGAGCGCCCTCGCGCAGGGCCGCCCCGAGGAGGCCGGGCCGCTGACCGACTACACGCAGGCGGCCGCCGAGCGCCTCCGCAGCACCGCCGACCGGGTGCAGGACCAGGGCATCGACGGTCTCCTCGAGGACACGAAGCAGTTCGCCCGCAGGCGGCCCGCCGCCTTCCTCTTCGGCGCCGCCCTCGCCGGCTTCGCCGTCGGCAGGCTGCTCCGCGGCGGCGGCGACGCGCACAAGCAGCACAGCGAGTCCGAGCAGCACCGCGACACGGGCGGCACGCCCGAGCCGCAGGGGGACGCTCGGCCGACCGGGACCGCCGCCGTGAGCGGCACCGACCCGCGCGGGGACTCCTGGCCGACCGGGCCGGCCGCCGCGGGCGGCACGCCCGACCCGCGCGTTGAATCCTGGCCGACCGGGACCGTCACGGACGGCGGAGAAGGGACCAGGCGATGAGAGACGACGGAGACGAGCGCTCGCGAACCGGCTCGACCACGACCGCCGGAACGCGTTCCGAGCAGGAGCACCAGTCGCTCGGGCAGTTGATCAACGAGGCCATGGGCGACGTCAGCGAGCTCATGCGCAAGGAAGTGGAGCTCGCCAAGCTGGAACTGCGCGAGGAGGCTTCGAAGGCCTCCAAGGCCGGAGCCAAGCTCGGTGCCGCCGCGGCGGCCGGTTACCTCGCGCTCCTCCTCGCGTCGTTCGCCCTCGCCTGGGGCCTGGCCGAGCTGATCGGCCCCGGCTGGGGGTTCCTGATCGTGGCGGTGCTGTACGCGGTCGTCGCGGTCGTGCTTTTCGTGAACGGACGCAAGCAGTTCCGGAAGATTTCCCCGATGCCTCGACAGACCGTCGAGACCTTGAAGGAGGATGCGGCATGGGCACGCGAACAGACCAAGTGAGACGCGAGATCGAAGACACGAGGGAGGACCTCGGCGACACGATCGACGAGATCGGCGACCGGGTCGACCCCCGCCAGGCCGTGAAACGCGGCAAGGACCGAGTGCGGCGGCGCGTCGACGACGTCAAGGAGAAGGTGATGGGGAGCGCGGATCCGCACCGGGTCGAGGACCAGGTGAAGGGGAATCCGCTCGCCGCCGGACTGATCGCCTTCGGCGCCGGCGCGCTCATGGCGTCGCTGCTTCCCGCGGACCGGACCTCCCGCGAGGCCGCGCAGAAGCTGGCCGAAGGGGGCAAGCCCATGGCCGAGCGCGCCAAGGACGAGCTCAAGGAGGCCGGCCGGGAGGTCGGCGAGCACGTCTCGGAGAGCGCCAAGGCGTCGGCCCAGCACCTCCAGGAGGAGGCGAAGCAATCGGCCGACCAGGTCAAGCACGAGGCCAAGGCCTCGGGTGAGCACCTCAAGGACGAGTCGCAGCGCCGCGCGAGCGGGCAGGCATAGCGGTCGGACGCCACGAGCGCCAGCGCTCGGAGCGGCGACCGACCGGCCGCAGGCCGCATCGACGACACGCCCCCGGGCCGATCAGAGGATCGGCCCGGGGGCGTCGCTCGTCCCGTTCAGACGATCAGCAGCGCCGCGCCGGCCCCGGAGAGGACGAGGGTGGCGATCTCGAACTGCCGCTGGTCGACGCGGTGCACCACGGCCCGTCCGGCGAGCGCCCCGACGGCAACGGCCGGGACCAGTAGGAGCGCCATGAGCAGCGTGTGCCAGGTGATGAGGCCGAGGCCGACGCTGATCGGGACCTTGAACAGGTTCACCGCGAAGAAGAACCAGGCCATGGTGCCGAGGAACCGCAGTTTCGGGAATCCCGAGAGCATCAGGTAGAGGACCATCACCGGGCCGGCCGCGTTGGCCGTCATCGTGGCCGCGCCGGCGGCGATCCCGGCCCCCGCGGCGGCGCTCTTGCGGGCCAGACCGGTCGGCGGCTTCGGCTCGGCCGGGCCTTTGCCGAACTTCGGCCGGAGCCGGGACCAGACCTGCAGCGCGAGCATCGCCAGCAGGATCGATCCGATGAGCACCCGCATGGTCGCGTCGTCAGCGAACCACAGGGCCGCCGCGCCGCCGGCGACGCCGACCACGACCCACGGGGCCAGGCGGCCGAGGATCCGCCACTCCACGTGGCGCGAGTAGAAGCGGATCGCGAACAGGTCCCCCAGGATCAGGACCGGCAGCAGCGCCCCGGTCGACTCCTTGGCCGGAAGCATCGTCGCGAACAGCAGGATCGACAGGGACGCGGTGCCGTTGATGCCGGTCTTGGAGAAGCCGACCAGCGCCGCCGCGAGCGCGAGCGCCGCCCAGGAGATCGGATCCGAGGGAAGTTCGGTCATGAGACCGCATCCTTCACTCCGCTCCCGCCGCGGCGGAAGGCGGCCGGTGGCGATGTGCCCGGGAACGGGTCTGGCGCTGGAGGGCGGGGTGCGGTAGGCTCCGGCTTGACCCGATTCTGAAACGATTCAATAGGCCCGCACATGACCAAGCGACAACTCCCCCGCCCCAAGGACCTCCTCCCCTTGGTCCGCTTCAAGAAGCCCGACTTCAACGGCAAGCGCCGCCGCCTGCGCGCCGCCTTGACGATCGAGGACCTGCGGCTGATCGCCCAGCGGCGCACGCCGCGGGCGGCGTTCGACTACACCGAGGGCGCGGCCGAGGCCGAGCTGTCGCTGGCGCGGGCCCGGCAGGCGTTCCAGGACATCGAGTTCCACCCCGCGATCCTCCGCGACGTCGCCAAGGTGGACACCGGCTGGGAGGTCCTCGGGCGGCGCAGCGAGCTGCCGTTCGGGATCGCGCCCACCGGGTTCACCCGGATGATGCACACCGAGGGCGAGCGGGCCGGGGCCGGGGCCGCCGCGGCGGCGGGCATCCCGTTCGCCCTGTCCACGATGGGCACCACGCCGATCGAGGACGTGGCCGAGGTCGGCGGCCCCGAGGGGCGCCACTGGTTCCAGCTGTACATGTGGAAGGACCGCGACCGCTCGATGGCCCTGGTCGAGCGGGCCGCCGCGGCCGGGTTCGACACGCTCCTGGTCACCGTCGACGTGCCGGTGGCCGGGGCGCGCCTGCGCGACAAGCGCAACGGCTTCGCGATCCCGCCCGAGCTCACCGTCCGCACGGTGCTCGACATGGCACGGCACCCGAACTGGTGGTTCGACATGCTCACCACCGAGCCGCTCGCGTTCGCGTCGCTGAGCCGCTGGTCGGGGACCGTGGCCGAACTCCTCGACACCATGTTCGATCCCACCGTGGACTACGAGGACCTGGCCTGGATCAAGGAGCAGTGGCCCGGGAAGCTCGTCGTCAAGGGCGTCCAGACCGTCGCCGACGCCAAGCGCCTCGCGGACCTGGGCGTGGACGGCATCACCCTGTCGAACCACGGCGGCCGCCAGCTCGACCGCGCCCCCGTCCCGTTCCACCTGCTGCCCGAGGTGGTCCGCGAGGTCGGCAAGGACACCGAGGTGCACCTGGACACCGGGATCATGTCCGGCGCGGACGTCGTCGCGGCCGTCGCCCTGGGCGCGCGCTTCACGATGATCGGCCGGGCCTACCTGTACGGGCTCATGGCGGGCGGACGCGCCGGCGTGGACCGCGCGATCGCGATCCTGCGCGAGGAGGTCGTGCGGACGATGAAGCTGCTCGGCGTGGCCTCGCTCGAGGAACTCGAACCCGGGCACGTCACCCAGCTCCAGCGCCTGACCCCGCGCTGACCGGTCCGGCCCGGGACGGCTCCTCGACCGCCCTCGCTCATCCGCAAGCGTCCTTCGCCTTCCTGAACCCGGCGCTCCTCCGGTATGCTCAGCTGGCCCCGGCGTCGCGCGGCCCGCCCGCGTGCCGGAAGGCGACTCCGGCAACCGCTGCGAAGGGAGAGGTGTGAGCCAGACTGACGCAGCCGCGCGCCGCCGCAAGCCGCCGGCGACGATCTACGACATCGCGCGCATGACCGGGGTGAGCCCCTCGACCGTGTCGCGGGCGCTGAACAAGCCCGGCCGGCTGAGCGAGAAGACCGAACAGCGCATCCGCAAGGCCGCCGAAGAGCTCGGCTACCGGATCAACCCGATGGCGCGGGCCCTGCCGACCGGCAAGACCGGCACCCTGGCCCTCCTGGTCTCCGACATCACCAACCCGGTGTACTTCGACCTCGTGCGCGGCGCGGAACGCGTGGCCTCCGAGACCGGGTCCACCTTGGTCTTCGCCGATTCGCAGGAATCGCCCGAGCTCGAACGCGCCACCGCCGAACGGCTCCAGACCTCGGTGGACGGCCTGCTCCTGGTCGGGTCGCGGCTGGAGGACGGCGCCATCGAGGAACTGTCCTTCATGAAGCCGCTCGTCATCGTGAACCGCCTGGTGACGGGCATCCCGGCCGTGATCCCCGACGTGCTGCCCGGCATGACGGCCGCGCTCGAGCGGTTGCGCGACGCCGGCCACCGGCGGGTCGCCTATCTCGCCGGACCCGAGGCCTCGTGGATGAACCGCCTGCGACGGCAGACGCTGTTCGACCTCGCCGAGGCGTGGGGCCTGTCCGCGGTCGAGCTCAAGACGGCCGCCCCGACCCGCGAAGGCGGCGCCGCGGCATACCGGCACGTCATGGACGCCGACGTCACCGCCGTCATGGCCTACAACGACCTTGTCGCCCTCGGGCTGCTGCGCGAATGCCGCGACCACGGGGTCGACGTGCCCGGCCGGCTCAGCATCGTCGGCTTCGACGACATCTTCGGCGCGGACCTCCCCACGCCGGCCCTGAGCACCATCAGGAGCCCGTTCGCGACCATCGGCGAGATGGCGATCCGGCGGCTCCTCGTCGAGATCGACGGCGGCCCCGCGCAAGAGGAGCCGGTCCTGCCGACCGAGTTCGTCAGCCGCGAATCGGTGGCCCCTCCGGCCGAAGTCGATTGACATCGCCGCGCGGTTAGACCAGCGTTGTCGGGCATCACCCCCCTTTGGAGGAGCCGATGCCCCCGCTCGACCGCGCCCGCACCGACCCGTACCGGCTCTACCTCGCCATGCGGGTCGGCCTGTCGTTCATGGTCGGCATGGCGTTCACGACCTCGGTGGTCTACCGGATCGAGGAGGGAGGCCTGGACCCGTTCCAGCTGCTGATGATCGGCACCGTCCTCGAGGCGACCTACCTCCTGTTCCAGCTCCCCACCGGCTTCCTGGCCGACCTGGTGAGCCGGCGCGCCTGCGTGGTGGCCGGCTTCGGGGTGTACGCGGGCGGCCTCCTCTGGCAGGGCCTCACCTCCGAGTTCTGGGTCCACCTGGCGGCGCAGGTGCTGCTCGCGCTCGGCGCGGCGCTGTGGAGCGGGGCGCTGGAGTCGTGGGTCGCCGACGAGACCCGCAGGGCCGAGATGACCCCGGTGTACCTGCGGGCCACGCAGCTCGGTTTCATCGGCGGCATCACCGGCAGCCTGCTGAGCGGCGTGCTCGCGAGCGTCGCGCTCAATCTGCCGATGCTCGTCGGCGGGGCCCTGATGGCGCTCGGCACGGTCGCGCTCGCGCTCATGATGCCCGAGCGGCACTTCCAGCGTCCTGCCAAGGACGGCCGCGTCACGACCGTCCTCCGGCAGGCCCGCACCGAGGCCGGTGTGCAGGTGCGCGCCTCGCGCCGCGCCGCGCGCGTCGTCCCCGGGCTCGTGCTGCTGCTGGGGATGACCTTCGCGTTCGGGCTGTGGAGCGAGAGCTACGACCGGCTCTCGGGGGCGTTCCTGCTGGAGGAGATCGGCTTCCCCGAGACGTTCGGGCTCGAACCGGCCATGTGGTTCGCGCTGATCTCCTGCGTGGTGGCGCTGGCCGGGATCGGGCTCACCGAATGGGCCGGCCGGCGCACCGCCAGGCTCGGGTCGGGCGGCATCATCGGCATGCTGGCGGGATTCACCGTGGTGTCCCTGGTCGGCGTGATCGGCTACAGCCTCTCCGGCGCGTTCTGGGTCGCGATCGGGTTCCTGCTGCTGCTCTCGGCCGCGCGGCCGCTGTACGAGCCGCTGGTCAACGGCTGGCTGGTGGTCCGGGTCGAGCCGAAGGTGCGGGCGACCGCGCTCTCGGCCCGGGACATGTTCGACAGCGGAGGCCAGATCGTCGGCGGCCCGGTCATCGGCGCGGTCGGCAGCGCCTTCTCCCTCCGGGCGGCGCTGCTGACCGGCGCGGCCGTGCTCGTGCCCGCGATCCTGTTCCTGTTCGGCATGGAGCGCAAGGCGAAGACCGCCGACCGAGACGAGCCGAGGAACGAACCGATCACGGCCGGCGACCGCGGCTAGTGCCGCGGTCGCCGGCCGCGGGCGGTCAGAAGTCGAAGTCGTCGATGTTCTCGGCGTTGAAGCGGGTCGGCGGGCCGAGGGTGACCACGCCGTCGGCGCCCACGGTGTACTCGCCGAGGTCGCCCGCGGTGAAGACCTCGCCTTCGGCGCCGGTGATGATGCCCGACGCGGCGGCGGCCCCGGTGTAGGCGGCGAGCTCGCCGAGGGCGGTGGGGTCCCAGAGCGCGAACTCGGTGACGGTGCCGTCCTTCACGAACTCCCGCATCTGGTTCGGCGTGCCCAGGCCCGTGAGCGCCACCTGGCCCTGGTACTCGGAGCCCGAGAGGTACCGCGCGGCGGCGGCGATGCCCACGGTGGTGGGCGAGACGATGGCGCGCAGGTCCGGGTGGGCCTGCAGGAGGCCCTGCGTCTCGGAGAAGGACTTCTCGTCCTCGTCGTCGCCGTAGACCACCTCGACCAGCTCCATGTCCGCATAGGACGGGTTGGACTCCAGTTCGGCCCGCATCACGTCGATCCAGGCGTTCTGGTTGGTGGCGTTGGCCGTCGCCGAGAGCACCGCGATCTCGCCGGTGCCGTCGATCTGCTCGGCGGTCATCTCCAGCAGCGCCAGGCCGACCTCGGCGCTGTCGACCTGGCTGACGAACAGGTCCCGGCAGGCCGGGTCCACGTCCGAGTCGAAGGTGACGACGACGGACCCGCCGCTGCGGGCCTGGTCGAGCGAGGAGCACAGGGCGTTGGGGTCGTTGGCGGACAGGAGGATCACGTCCGTGGCCTGCTGGCTCAGCGTGTCGATGTAGCTGACCTGGGAGGAGGCCGAGGCGTCGGAGGGGCCGGTGAACTCGTACTCCCCTCCGAGCTCGGCGGCCACCGTTTCGGCCCCGGTGCTGGAGGCCTCGAAGTAGGGGTTGTTCACCTGCTTCGGGAGCATCGCGAACGACAGGCCGGTCCGGTACTCGGCGTCGGGGTTCGCGGTGCCGCCGGTGCCGGTGGGCCCGTCGCCTTCGTCGTCGCCTCGGGTGGTGCCGCCGCAGGCGCTCGCGGCGATGAGGACACCGGCGAGGAGCGAGGCGGTGATGGAGAGCAGTCGCTTGCGGGACATCGGGTTTCCTTCCTAGAGGGATGCGGCGGCACGGCGCCGTCGGGACCGCAGGGCGTCGCCCGCGGCGGTGAGGAGGTTCGGGGCCAGGACCGCGGCGATGAGGAGCGCGCCGGTGACGACGGTGAGCGTCTCGGTCGAGACGTGCGCGAGGCGCAGCGCGTTCTGGAGCGCGGTCAGCAGGACCACGGCGGCGAGGACGCCCGGCAGGCGGCCTTTGCCGCCGAAGATCGAGACGCCGCCGAGCAGGACCACCGCCACGACGGTGAGTTCGAGGCCGTACGCGTTGTCGGCGCGGGCCGAGGAGTAGCGCAGGGTCCAGAAGACGCCGACGAGTCCGGCCATCGCCCCGGAGGCGACGTACAGCCAGCACTTCAAGCGCCCCACCGCGATCCCCGAGTAGGCGGCGGCCACCGGGTTGGCCCCGGCCGCGTAGACGGCGCGGCCGATCGGAGTGCAGTGCAGGACGAGCCCGACGACCAGCGCCAGCGCGATCAGCGGGACGACGATGTTGGGGACGCCCGTGTCGCCGATCGTGCCGAGGGTCCAGCCGGTGAAGTCGCGCGGCCAGTCGGCGACGGCCGTGTCGCCGAGGACGACGTACGCGAGCCCTCGGTAGAGGGCGAGGGTGCCGATGGTGACGGCGAGGGACGGGAGGCCGAAGCCGGTGATGAAGAGGCCGTTGACCGCGCCGAGGAGGGCCCCGAGGAGCACGGTGAGCGGCATGATCGTCTCCAGGGCGATGCCGTGGTTCCACATCCAGCCCATGGCGGCCCCGGTGAGTCCGACGGTGCTGGCGACGGAGAGGTCGATCTCGCCGGTGGCGACGATGAGGGTCATGACGAGGGCGAGCAGGAGGACGGGGGCGAGGTCGACGATGATGTGCCCGGCGTTGCGGGCGGTTCCGAAGTGCTCGACGGTCGACGCGGCGACGACGAGGAAGAGCGCGGTGGCGGCGATGATCACCGCGTCCCAGGAGGCGAAGCGCCGCAGGGCGCTCCACAATGGCGCTGCATCGGCCGGTGCTCTATCCGACATGGGAGCCCTTCTTTCGCAGGGCGCGCGCGGCGCGCAGGGCGACGAGGCGGTCGAGGGCGATCGCGGCGAGGATGAGCGCGCCGACGATGGCCTGCTGCCAGAACGGCGGGATGCTGAGCACCGGCAGCGCGTTGTCGATGACGGTGAGCAGGAGGGCGCCGAGCGCGGCGCCGAGGACGGTGCCGGAGCCGCCGAAGATGGCGACGCCGCCGACGACGACGGCCGCGACGATGTCGAGTTCCATGCCGTACCCGGCTGAGGCGTCGACGGTGCCGAAGCGGGCCGCGTAGAGGACGCCGCCGAGCCCGGCGAGCGTGCCGCTGAGGGCGTAGGCGGTCATGAGGCGCCTGCCGGCGGGGATCCCGGCGAGCGCGGCGGCCTCCGGGTTGGAGCCGAGGGCGTACAGGTCGCGGCCGGACCGGTAGTCGCGCAGGAAGAGCGCGACGACCGCCAGGACGGCGGCGGCGATGAGGAAGAGGTAGGGGACGCCGAGGAGGGTCCCGTTGCCGAAGTCGAGGAAGCCGCCGGGCAGGTCGGAGGCGTTGACGCGGGAGCCTCCGGCGGTGAAGTAGACGATCCCCCGGAAGACGTAGAGCGTGCCGAGGGTGGCGACGAGCGGGGGGACCTTGCCGAAGTGGACGATCGCGCCGTTCGCCGCGCCGCAGGCGAGGCCGACGAGGAGTCCGATGAGGACGGCGAGGGGGACGGGGACGCCGCCGCTCATGGCGTCGGCGGTCAGGTAGGCCGCGAGGCCGAGCGTGGAGCCGACCGAGAGGTCGATGCCGCGGGTGAGGACCACGGTGGTCATGCCGCAGGCGAGGAGCACGGTCACCGCCGCGGCGAACAGCAGGTCGCGGACCGACTGGCCGGACAGGAACCGGGCGTTCACGGACGCGGTCGCGCCGACGAGGACCGCGAGCGCGAGCAGCAGTCCGAGGGCGCGGAATCGCAGGACCAGGTCGAGGACGGTGGACCCGGTCGGGGTGCGGGTCGGGGCGGGGATGGTCATTTACCGGGCCTCCGCGGTCTGTCCGGTGGCGAGGCGCATGACGGCCTCCTCGGTGGCGTCGGCGCGCGGGAGTTCGCCGGCGAGGCGGCCCTCGCGCATGACGAGGGTCCGGTCGGCCATGCCGAGCACTTCGAGGAGCTCGGAGGAGACCATGAGGACGGCGACGCCGTCGGCGGCGAGGTCGGACAGGAGCCGGTGGACTTCGGCCTTGGTGGCGACGTCGATGCCGCGGGTGGGCTCGTCGACGATGAGCAGCCGCGGGCCGGTGGCGAGCCACTTGGCGAGGACGATCTTCTGCTGGTTGCCGCCCGAGAGGGTGGCGACGGGGTCGGTGAGGCGCCCGTACTTGGCCTGGAGCCTCCCGGTCCATTCGGCGGCCTCGCGCTGCTCGGCCGCGCCGGTGAGGAAGCCGAAGCGCGCCAGGCGGCCCCGCCGGACGAGGGTGGCGTTGCGCATGACCGAGAGGTCGAGGAGGAGCCCTTGCTGGCGGCGGTCTTCGGGGACGAGGGCGACCCCGGCGCGCATGGCGGCCCG
Organism: Glycomyces sp. TRM65418; assembly: GCF_019710475.1. Classification (GTDB taxonomy): domain Bacteria; phylum Actinomycetota; class Actinomycetes; order Mycobacteriales; family Micromonosporaceae; genus Glycomyces. Next base: position 443,733 of record NZ_JAJFAX010000003.1, read on the forward strand.
GGGGTTGCCCGAGGGCAGGTCGCGGCCGAGGACGCGGACGCGTCCGGCCTCGCGCGGGGCGACGCCGAAGACGGCCTGGACGACCTCGCTGCGGCCGGCGCCGACGAGTCCGGCGAGGGCGACGATCTCCCCGGCGCGGACCTGGAAGGACACGTCGCGGCAGCGTTCGGCGCTGGCGAGGCCTTCGACGTCGAGGACGACCTCGCCCGGGGCGGCCTCGCCCCGGGGGAACATCGCCGCGAGTTCGCGGCCGACCATGCGGCGGATCAGCTCGTCCACGGTCACCTCCCCCATGGGGTCGGTGGAGACGTGCGCGCCGTCGCGCATGACGGTGACGCGCTGACACAGGGCCTCGACCTCGTCGAAGCGGTGGGAGATGAACAGGATCGCGGTGCCCTTGGCGCGCAGGGCGCGCACGACGTCGAAGAGGCGTTCGACCTCGCGGGAGGTGAGGGCGGCGGTGGGCTCGTCCATGACGAGGACGCGGGCGTCGAGCGAGATGGCCTTGGCGATCTCGACGAGCTGCTGGTCGGCGATCGAGAGGCCCTTGGCGGGCCGGTCGGGTTCGAGGAGGACGCCGAGGCGCTCGAACAGCGCCGTCGCGTCGCGGTCCATGGCGGCCCGGTCGATCCGGCCGAGTCGGCCGCGCGGCTGGCGGCCGATGAAGAGGTTCTCGGCGACGGTGAGGTCGCCGAAGAGCGCGGGCTCCTGGTAGATGACGGCGATCCCGGCGGCGATGGCCGCCGAGGGGTCGTGGAGGTCGACGGGCTCGCCGTCGATCTCGATCGCTCCGGCGTCGGGCCGGTAGAGCCCGGCGAGGATCTTGATCAGGGTGGACTTGCCGGCCCCGTTCTCCCCCACGAGCGCGTGGGCCTCGCCGGCGTGGAGTTCCAGCCCGGCGCCGCGCAGGGCGCGCACCGCCCCGAAGGACTTCTCGACGTCCCGCAGCGCGACGACGGGGACCGCTTCGCTCATGACCACCCCCGCCTAATGAATCGTTTCAATGTATCGATGCAATAGAACCATACAAACCGATGCCCTTCGCGGTCAAGCCCTCCCGCGCCGCGCGTTCCGGTGGCAAGATCGTGGTGCACCCGATCGGCTCCCACGAAAGGCCATGTCGATGGAATACACCAAGCTCGGCTCATCGGGACTGAAGGTCAGCCGCATCGCGTTGGGCTGCATGAGCTTCGCGACGCCGAGCGAGCGCTCGCCGTGGACCCTCGGGGACGAGGACGCCGAGCCGCTCTTCCGGCAGGCGCTCGACGCGGGCATCACGTTCTGGGACACCGCCAACGTCTACGGCCGCGGTTCATCGGAGGAGATCACCGGCCGCGCGCTCAAGAAGCTCGCCCGGCGCGACGACGTCGTCCTGGCGACGAAGGTCTTCTCCCCCATGCACGAGGGTCCGGGCGGGTCCGGTCTCTCGCGCAAGGCGATCATGGAGCAGATCGACGCCTCGCTGAAGCGACTCGGCACCGACTATGTGGACCTGTACCAGATCCACCGGTTCGACCCCGAGACGCCCGTGGAGGAGACGATGGAGGCCCTCCACGACGTCGTGAAGGCCGGCAAGGCCCGCTACATCGGCGCCTCGTCCATGTGGGCGTGGCGGTTCGCCTCCATGCAGCACGCCGCCGAACTCGGCGGCTGGACCCGGTTCATCTCCATGCAGGACCAGTACAGCCTCATCCAGCGCGAAGAGGAGCGCGAGATGTTCGGGCTCCTGGCCGACCAGGGCGTCGGTTCGATCCCGTGGAGCCCGCTCGGCGGGGGCGTCCTCGCCCGGCCCTGGGGCGACCGGAGCACCGTCCGCTCGAAGAACGGGCCGGCCGTGGACCGTCAAGGCCGCCCGGTGGTCCAGAACAGCGACAAGGCCACCGTGGACTCGGTCGCGCGGATCGCCGCCGAGCGCGGCGTCGCCATGGCGACGATCGCGATGGCCTGGGTGCTGCGGAACCCGGTCGTGGACGCCCCGATCGTCGGCGCCACCAAGCCGCACCACCTCACCGACGCGGTCGCCGCCCTGGACGTCGAGCTCACCGACGAGGAGGTCACCTCCTTGGAGCAGTCGTACACGCCGCGGGAGCCGACCTTCTTCTGAGGCCGGGCGCGTTGCCTCCGCTAGGGGGCGGGTTCGAGGAGGGCGGCGTAGAGGGTCAGGCCGGGACCGAACGCCAGGGCCACGATCGGTCCGGTCGGCGGGCCGGCGTCCAGCAGCTCGCGGAGCACGAGCAGCACCGTCGCCGACGAGCAGTTGCCGTGCTCGGCGAGGACCTGCCGCGAGGCCGCCAGCGCGGTCGGTCCGAGGCCCAGGCTCTCCTCGACGGCTTCGAGGATGCGCGGGCCGCCGGGGTGGACGGCCCAGCCGTGGACGTCGGTCAGGTCGTGGCCGTGCCGCCCCAGCAGGTCCTTGACCACGGGCCCGACCTGCGCGGCGAGCGCGTCGGGCACTTCCGGGGAGAGCCCCATGCGGAAGCCGAGATCGGTGATGTCCCAGGTCATGTCGCCGCTGCGGCCGGTGTCGGTCCGGGAGGCGACGTCGACCACGCGCATCCGCGGCGCGCGGTCGTCGGGGCGCAGGACGAGCGCGGCGGCCGCATCGCCGAACAGGGCGTGGGTGACCATCTGCTCGGGGTCGATCGAGGCCGGCTGGAGGTGCAGCGAGGTGAGTTCGAGGCACAGCAGCACGGCCGGCCGGTTGCGGGCGACGACGTAGTCGGCGAGCGAGGCGAGGGTCGGCAGGGCCGCGTGGCAGCCGGTGTGGCCGACGAAGAGCCGCCGGGCGTCCGGGCGCAGCGGCAGGGACTTCGCGAGCGCGATGTCCAGTCCGGGTGTGCCGTAACCGGTGCAGGAGGCGACGGCGAGCAGGCCGATGTCCTCGGCGTCGGTGTCGGCGGCGGCCAGGGCGTCCCGGACCGCCGCGAGGGCCAGCGGCGGGGCGTGGACGCCGTACCGCCGCATGCGCTCCCCTGTGGACCATTCGGCGACCGTTCTGAGGTCGTCGAGGCCGAGGGCCGAGTGGCGGGCGCGCACGTTCGTCGTCGTGAAGATCCGCTGGGCGACCCTGCTGCGGGAGAAGTGCCACCGGAAGACCTCGTCCCAGAGTTCGTCCTGGGTGTAGGCGGGCGGCATGGCCGAGCCGATCCCGGCGATCGCGGCGTTCACCATCGGGGGACCTCGGCGTCGTGGTCGGGGTCCTCGCCGAGGGCGGCGACGCCGAGCCAGTCGGCGCACACGTCGGAGGTGGCCGGTTGCAGTGCGCCGCAGCGCGCGTCGCGGTAGAGGCGTTCGAGTGGGTGTCCGCGGCGGGAGGCGGAGGCCCCGGCGGCCTCCAGGAGCGAGGAGGCGACCTGGAGGGCCGTGTCGCCGGCGATGAGCTTGGCGCGCCAGACCCAGCGGTTCGTCTCCGGTTCACCGGGCGCGCGGTCGATGCGGGCGGCGGTCTCGGCGACGGCGAGTTCGGCGGCGGCCGCGGCGGCGTCGGCGCGGCCGAGGCGGGCGCGGGCGGACGGGAGGCCGGTGAGCTGGCGCGCGTTCAGATGTTCGGCGGCGGCGTCCACGGCGGCGCGGGCGACGCCCGCGTAGACGGCGGAGTAGGAGGCGACGAGCCATTGGGGCATGGCCTCGGCGATCATGAGGGTCAGTCCCTCGACGCCGCCGAGGAGGGCGTCGGCGTCCACTTCGACGTCGAAGTGGACGTCGTGGCTGCCGGTGGCCCGCATGCCGAGCGAGTCCCAGGTCTCCTCGACGCGGATGCCGTCTCCGGTGGGGACGAGGAAGTAGGAGACCTGCGGGTCCTCGGCTTCGGCGTCGCGTGCGGTCACGAGGTAGGCGTCGACGTGGCCCGAGCCGGAGACGAAGGCCTTGCTGCCGGTGATCCGGTAGCCGCCCTCGGTGCGGCGGTAGGCCGTGGAGGTCTGCGAGAGCCGGGAGCCGCTGCCGCGCTCGCTCATGGCGACGCCGTAGAGCGCGCCCGCGGCGGCCGCGGCCAGCGCCTTGTCGCGCGCCTCGAAGGAGCTCGCGGGGGCGCCCAGGAGCTTGACGAGGTCGTCGGGGGTCTGCGCGAGCGCGCCGGTGACCGAGGCGTGCATGTTGAAGATCAAGGCCGTGGAGCCCGCGCCGCGGGCCAGTGCGGTGGCGACCCTGGCGTATTCGGCGAACGAGGCGCCGAAGCCGCCCAGGCGCCGGGGCACCATCAGTCCGAAGAGGCCCGAGGCTCGCAGGTCTGCGAAGTCCGCTTCCGGGAACCGTCCCCGTTCGTCGTGCGCCGCGGCGCGTTCGGCGAATCTCGGGGCGAGTTCGCGGGCCAGGGCGAGGGCGCGCGCGCCGTCGCTCGGGCCGTCCGCCGGGGGCTCACTGGTCGTCACAGGCGCACGCTCCTCCGATGCCGGGCCGGTCCGGCGTCGCGCCGGGCGGGTCTGCTCACCAGTGTCCACGGAACCGGGGTCGCGGACAACCCCCGCGCGCCTCACCCGAGCGCGAGGCCACTGTGGAGCAACAGGGCCACGTCGATGAGCGCCACCAGCATCACCGCGCGGAACGCCACCCGGGAGCGGGGACGGCGGTCGAGGACGAGCCCGGCGACCAGGATCACTGCCGAGAGTGGCACGGCCGCGAGGGCGAGCGCCGCGGGCGCGCCGCTCGGACCGAACACCACCAGGGCCGAGGCGGCCAGGACCAGCGTGGCGGCGATGAACCGGCTCGGCCACGGCCCCAGGCGGTGCGGCAGGCCGCGGACGCCGGTGGCGTCGTCGTCGTCGAGGTCGGGCAGGACGTTGACGAAGTGCGCCGCGCTGCCGAGGGCCGCGGCGGCCGCCAGGAGCCACAGCGGCGGGAACGGCGATGCGGGCGTGCCGAGGAAGAGGAACGCGGGCAGCAGCCCGAACGACACCGCGAACGGCGCCACGGAGTACGCGGTGGCCTTGACGCCGAGGTCGTAGGCCCAGGCCGAGGCGAGCGCGGCGAGGTGCGCGGCCGCACCGAGCGGGGCGGACCACAGCGAGAGGACCACCGCGGCGACGGCGGCGGCGACGAAGGCCCGCCGGACGGCCCTGGGGGTGACCTCGCCGGTCGCGAGGGGCTTGGTGCGGCGGCCCACTTGGGCGTCCCGTGGCGCGTCGACGAGATCGTTGAGCCATCCGACGGACAGCTGGCCGGCGAACACCGCCGCGACCGCGACGAGGCCCGACCCGAACGACCGGTCCGCGCCGATCGCCAGCCCGGCGGCGAGGGCCGTGACGGCAAGGGCGGGAAGCGGATGCGAGGCCCGCACCATGGCCCAACCCGCCGACAAGAGACTCACGGCCGCCAGTGTGCCATCCTGGCGGGGTGAGCGGAAGCCCCTTGAGGCCCAACGATCCGGCCATGTACGACCGGCTCGCCGGGGAATGGTGGCGTCCGCGCGGGGTGTTCGCGATGCTGCACTGGCTCGCCGCGGCCCGCGCCCGGCTCGTGCCGGCGGCGACGCGCGAGGGCGCGGTGCTGGTCGACCTCGGCTGCGGGGCGGGGCTCCTGGCGCCGCACCTGGCGGGCAAGGGCTACCGGCATGTCGGCGTGGACCTCTCGGCCGAGGCGCTGCGGCAGGCCGCCGGTCACGGGGTCCTCGGCGTCCGAGCGGACGTGGCGGCCGTGCCGCTGGCGGACGGCTGCGCGGACGTGGTCGTGGCGGGTGAGATCCTCGAACACGTCCCGGATCTCCCCCGCGCGGTCGCCGAGGCCTGCCGCCTGCTGCGGCCCGGGGGCCTGCTCGTGATCGACACGCTGGCGGCGACGGCGCTGTGCCGGCGGCTCGCCATCGACGTGGCCGAACGGATCCCGCGGATCGCCCACAGGGGTGTGCACGACCCCGCGCTCCTCGTGGACCGGGCGGTGCTCGTCGAGGAATGCGCGCGCCACGGCGTGCCGCTGACGCTCAGGGGCATCCGGCCCTCGTTGACGGACTTCGCGTCCTGGCTCTTGCGGCGCCGCGGCGACGTTCGGATGCTTCCGGTCCGGACGACGGCGGTCCTTTTCCAGGCTTGGGGCCGCAGGGAATCCTGAAATTCCGTTGCCGCGGTCGTCTTCGATCGGCAGGCTTCGGGGATGGACTCGCACACCTTCGCCTGGCTCGGCGCGCCGATCGACGCCCGCCCGCTCTTCGCGCCCGAGCACGCCGCGCTCATGGGCACGCTGCGCGCCCTGACGCCCGCCGACTGGGAGCGGGAGGCGGTGCCCGGCTGGACGGTGCGCGACGTCGCCGCGCACGTCCTGGGCGACTGCTACGGGCGGCTCGGCAGCCGGGACGCGCACCGTGCGGGGCCCGCCTTCGCGCCGGGCGAGACCCTGGAGGCGTTCGTCCACCGGATCAACCGCGCGTGGGTGGACGCGTTCGCGCGGGTGAGCCCGCCCGCGCTCACCGACACCCTCGACCTGATCGGCGGTCAGACCGCCCGGTTCCTCGCCTCCGTCGATCCCCGCGCCACGGCCGTGGGCGTGTCCTGGGCCGGGGTCGACCCGGCGCCGATGTGGCTGGACGCCGCGCGCGAGCTCACCGAGTACTGGACGCACCGGCAGCAGATCCGCCACGCCGTCGGCCAGGGCACCGACACCGATCCGCGGTGCCTCGCCGTCGTCCTGGACACGTTCATGCGGGCCCTGCCGCACACGTTGCGCGAGGTCGCCGCGCCGGCCGGGACGCAGGTGCGGATGCGGATCGACGGTCCGGCCGGCGGCGTCTGGACCGCCACGGCCACCGGGGAGCGCTGGTCCCTCGCCGAACCGGACGGCGGGACACCGGAAGCCGGCGTGGACCTGGACGTCGAAACCGCGTGGCGCCTGTGCACGCGCGCCGTCCAGCCGGAGGCCGCCCTGGTCCGGGCCCGCGTCGACGGCGACCGGGCCTTGGCCGAGGCCGCCTGCCGCATCGTGTCGATCGTCTACTGACCGGGCGGGAGACCTTCGCGGCCCCAACGGTGAAATCGGCCGAGGAAGCGCTCCCAGCCGCGGTGCGCCAAAGATAGACCACTATGGACAATTACCGACGGGTACGAGCTGGGCTTCGATCGCGGTGTGGGATGGGTGTTGCGTCGGTCTCATCGAAGTGATTATATTTGTTCGGACGTACCCACAAATCAACTCGCGGCCTCCGCCCTTCGCACACCGGCCTCGGCGAAGTCAGCGCGCCGCGAGTGAACCGAGCACCGCAACCCTCCAAGAAAGGCATCGCCATGGGCGACACCTCAAGCGGACCCTCGTTCCGTCTCCAGCGCCGGACCCTCTTCCAGGTCGGTGCGGCCTCCACGGTCGCGGCCTCCCTCGCCGGCTGCGCCGCGCTCGAGGAAGGACCCGAAGGCACCGCCGCCGGCTCCGACGAGCTCGCCGACCTGCTCCCCACGTACACGCCCTACGAGGGCGGCGTCGAGCCCGACCTCCCCGGCCAGCCCGACGGCACCGTCTCCCCCGGCTACCTCTCGCGTCCGGCCGAGCCGGTCCAGGCCGTCACCGAGCCGCCCATGACCACCGGCGAGGAGATCACCGCGATCACTCCCCTGTGGAACCCCGCCCCGCCCGGCCTGCCCGACAACTCGTACTTCACGGCGGTGAACGAGGCCCTCGGCGGCACCGTCAGGTTCAACATCGCCGACGGCAACAACTACCTCGACAAGATCACCACCACGCTCGCCAGCGGCGACGTCCCGGACATGTTCCAGATCCCGGGCTGGGAGATCATCAAGCTCTCCGACTTCAGCGAGGCCGCCAACGAGCTGTTCGCCGACCTCTCGCCGTACCTCGCAGGCGACAAGGCCGCCGAGTACCCGCTCCTGGCGAGCTACCCGACCGCGGCGTGGGCCATGGGCGTCTTCGGCGGCACGCTCCTCGGCATCCCCTGGGAGCGGGCGCCGTACACGAACACGATGTTCGCCCGCCAGGACATCCTCGACGAGCTGGGCCTGGAGCAGCCGACCGACCTCGAGGAGCTCCTGGCGATCGCCGAGGAGGTGAACGACCCGTCGAAGAACCGCTGGGCGTTCGCCAGCATCGACCAGACCGTCCAGGAGGCGATGGGCGTGCCCACGCTGTGGCAGGTCGACGGCGGGAAGCTCGTCCACAAATTCGAGACCGAGGCGTTCGCCGCCGCGATCGAGTTCACCCGGCAGGTCTTCGACAAGGGCCTGGTCCACCCCGACTACGTCGCGGACCGCTTCACCAACGCCAAGGAGATCATCGGCTCCGGCCAGGCGGTGTTCTACGAGGACGGCCTGGGCGCCTGGCACGAGATGCTCGGGACCTACCGCGACGTGCCCGGCTTCGACCTCCAGGCCGTGAACCCGATGTCCCGCGAGCCCGGCGGCACGCCCACCATCTGGCGCGACGACCCGGCCGGCATGTTCACCTTCATCCGGAAGGACCTCCCCGAGGAGCGGATCAAGGAGTGCCTGCGGGTCGCCAACTGGTGCTCGGCCCCCTTCGGCACCAAGGAATGGGACCTGGTGTGGGACGGCGTCGAAGGCGTCCACTTCACCGTCGACGCCGAGGGCGTGCCCCAGCGCACCGACCTCGGCCAGGCCGAGGTCGCCAACACCTACCTGTTCCTCTCCGGCCGGCCGAACGCGAACTTCAAGTTCCAGTACCCGGGCCTGGTCGAGGCCCAGCACGCCTGGGAGACGAACGCCGCGCCGTTCCTCGACGACCACCCGTTCCAGGGCCTGCGCGTCGAGATGCCCTCCGACCTGGCCGCCGAGAACGAGGCGATGGCCGACGCCCACCACGAGATCTACCGCGGCCAGCGCGACGTGGCGGCGTGGACCCAGCTCGTCGACGACTGGCGCGCCAAGGTCGGCGACGACGCCCGCGAGTACTACACCGGCGTCGCCGAGGACAACGACCGGCTGTGAGCACTCCGACGATGACGTCCCCGGTCGCCGAGACCGGGGGCGGTCCTGCAGCGTCCCGGAAGGCGAAGCGGAAGCCCAAGGCGCACTGGCGGGCCCGGCTGCGGCGGGACTGGCCGCTGCTGCTCATGGCCGCGCCGATGATGCTCCTGGTGTGGGGGTTCTGGTGGATCCCCTCGCTGGGCAACGTGATCGCGTTCCAGGACTACAAGCCGTACACGGGCGGGATCTTCGGTTCGCGGCTGGTCGGGTTCACGCATTTCCAGGTCCTGTTCGCGGACCCGGAGTTCATGCGGGCGCTGATCAACACGCTGTCGATCACCGCGTTCCAGCTGGTGTTCTACTTCCCGGTGCCGATCGCGCTCGCGCTGCTGCTGCATTCGCTGGCGTCGGAGCGGCTGCGGTCGATGCTCCAGAGCGTGGTGTACCTGCCGTACTTCTTCTCCTGGGTGCTCGTGATCGCGATCTTCCAGCAGATGCTCGGCGGCGCGGGGCTCCTCAGCCAGGTGTTGCGCAGCAACGGGTTCGAAGGCGTGGACTGGATGACCGATCCGGACACGTTCATCCTCCTGGTGACCTCGCAGGCGATCTGGAAGGAGGCCGGGTTCGGGGCGATCATCTTCCTCGCGGCGCTGGCCGCGATCGACCCGAACCAGTACGAGGCGGCCGCGGTGGACGGGGCCGGGCGGTGGCGGCGGCTGTGGCACATCACGCTGCCGGGGATCCGGCCGGTGATCGTGCTGCTGCTGATCCTGCGCCTGGGCGACGCGCTCAACGTCGGGTTCGAGCAGTTCTTCCTGCAGCGCAGCGCGGTCGGCTCGCAGGCGTCGGAGGTCTTCGACACGTTCGTGTACTACAGCGGCATCCGCACCGGCGACTTCGACTACGGGGCCGCGGCGGGGCTGTTCAAGGGCGTGGTCGGCCTCGTGCTCATCCTGGCCGCCAACAAGGCCGCCCACATGCTGGGCGAGCGGGGGGTGTACTCCAAGTCATGAAACCTGTGCAACGTGCCGCGTGGGAGGAAAGGCCGACGATCGCGGGGAGGGCCGCCAAGGGCGTGAGCATCGCGGTGATCGCGCTGCTGATCCTGTTCCCGCTCTATACGATCGCGTTGACGAGCCTGTCGAGCGCCGAGACGGTGAACCGCGTCGGCGGGCTCGTGGTCTGGCCGGGCGACGGGATCACGTTCGAGGCGTACGAGCAGATGTTCCGCAACAAGGTGGTGCTCAGGTCGCTGGCGGTGTCGCTGGGGATCACGGCGGTCGGGACGTTCATCAGCGTGGTCGTCTCGATCCTGGGCGCGTACTCGCTGTCGCGGCCGGGTTCGTTCGGGCACAAGACGGTGCTGTTCTCGGTGCTGCTGATGTTCGTGATCTTCCCCGGCCTGATCCCGGTGTACCTGTGGGTGAGCGCGATCGGCCTGCGGGACAACTATCTGTCGATCATCCTGCCGATGGCCGTGTCGGCGTTCAACGTGGTGGTGCTGCGGGCGTTCTTCATGAGCATCCCGCAGGAGCTGTTCGACTCGGCCCGGATCGACGGGGCCGGGGAGTTCCGGGTGCTGTGGCAGATCGTCGCGCCGCTGTCGAAGGCGGTGATCGCCGTGGTCACGCTGTTCTACGCGGTCGCGTACTGGAACAACTGGTTCAACGCGTTCCTGTACCTCGACGACACGGCGAAGTGGCCGCTGGCGCTGGTGCTGCGGACGTACGTGGTGGAGTCGGCGCCGCTGCCGCAGGCGGCGGGGCTGCACAACGCCCCGCCGACGCTGGCGGTGAAGATGGCGATCGTGATGATCGCGATCGTCCCGGCGCTCATCATCTACCCGTTCGTGCAGAAGCACTTCAAGAAGGGCGTCATCATCGGCGCGGTCAAGGGCTGAGCCGCGCCCCGGACCGCACGCCCCGCGAAGGAGCGTGCGGTCCGGCGTGTCAGGCCCGGTCGGGGAAGAGCTCGGCGATGAGGCCTTCGACGCGGGTCTTGATCTCGTCGCGGATGGGCCGGACGGCCTCGACGCCCTGCCCGGCGGGGTCGTCGAGCTTCCAGTCGAGGTAGCGCTTCCCGGGGAAGACCGGGCAGGCGTCGCCGCAGCCCATGGTGATGCACACGTCGGAGGCCTCGACGGCGTCGTAGGTGAGGATCTTCGGCTGCTGGTCGGCGATGTCGACGCCGACTTCCTTCATGGCCTCGACCGCGGCGGGGTTGACGCTCTCGGCCGGGGCCGATCCGGCGGAGCGGACCTCGACGCGGTCGCCGGCGAGGTGGGTCAGCCACCCCGCGGCCATCTGGGAGCGTCCGGCGTTGTGGACGCAGACGAAGAGGACGGACGGCTTGTCGGACATGACGGGTTCCTTTGCGTTCAGGCGGCGAGCGGGGACGGGCGGAAGAACCGGCGCGCCCAGAGGCTGACGTAGACGAGGCCGACGAGGACCGGGACCTCGATGAGCGGGCCCACCACGCCGGCGAGGGCCTGGCCGGAGGCCGCGCCGAAGGTCGCGATGGCGACGGCGATGGCGAGTTCGAAGTTGTTGCCCGCGGCGGTGAACGCGAGCGTGGTCGTGCGTTCGTAGCCCAGGCCGACGGCCTTGCCGAAGGCGAAGGACCCGGCCCACATGAGGGCGAAGTACACCAGCAGCGGGAGCGCGATGCGGACGACGTCCATGGGCCGGCCGAGGATCGCCTCGCCTTGGAGGGCGAAGAGCACCACGATCGTGAAGAGCAGGCCGTAGAGCGCGAACGGGCCGATCTTCGGCAGGAACCGCGACTCGTACCAGTCGCGGCCCTTGCGGCGCTCGCCGATGCGGCGGGTCAGATAGCCCGCGGCGAGCGGCACGCCGAGGAACACGGCGACGTTGAGGGCGATCTCCCAGCCGGAGACGTCCAGGCCCGTCGCGTCGAGTCCGAGCCAGCGCGGGAGGGCGTCGAGGTAGAGCCAGCCGAGGGCGCCGAAGGCGATGACCTGGAAGACGGAGTTCAACGCGACGAGCACGGCGGCGGCTTCGCGGTCGCCGCAGGCGAGGTCGTTCCAGATGATGACCATGGCGATGCAGCGGGCGAGGCCGACGATGATCAGGCCGGTGCGGAAGGCCGGGAGGTCGGGCAGGAAGATCCACGCGAGGGCGAACATGAGCGCGGGCCCGATGAGCCAGTTCAACACGATCGAGGAGACCAGGAGCCGCTTGTCGGCCGTCACCGAGTCGAGCTTGTCGTAGCGGACCTTCGCCAGGACCGGGTACATCATGATCAGGAGTCCGGCCGCGATGGGCAGCGAGACGCCGCCGATCTGGATCGCGTTGAGCGCCTCGCCGACACTGGGGATCCACCGGCCGAGGGCGATCCCGGCGAGCATGGCGGCGCCGATCCACACCGGCAGGTACTTGTCGAGGGTGGAGAGGCGCCCGCCCGCGGCGGTCGCTTCGGCGGTGGCGCTCACGCGGGGGCCTCCTGCGGGACGGCGAGCACGGTGGAGAGCAGCGCGAGCGCTTCGGGGCGGATCCGGTAGTAGACCCAGGTGCCGCGGCGCTCGGCGGTGACGAGGCCGGTCTCCTTGAGGACCTTGAGGTGGTGGGAGATGGTCGGGGCGGTGAGGTCGAACGCGTCGGTCAGGTCGCAGACGCAGACCTCGCCGCCCGCGTGGGAGGCGATGAGCGAGAGCAGCCGCAGCCGCACGGGGTCGCCGAGGGCTTTGAACGAGGGGGCGAGCCGGTCGGCCTGGGAGGCGCTGAGCGGCTCGGTCACGAGCGGGACGCGGCAGTCGTCCAAGTCGCCGAGGCTCGCGATGCGAACGGGTTGCTTCGACATGCGTCTAGTTTGACTGATGTCTATTCAGTGGGCAAGGCGGGCCCCTGTCGCGAGGGACACAGGCCGCTGCGGGCCCGCATCGGCGCGGGGGAGGGCTCGTGGCCCTCCCCCGCGGCCATGGGAGGTCAGCCGCAGCAGCCGGACTGCACCTGGGGCGGCTCGACGCGTTCGCCCGCGCGGCCGTGGAGGACGCCGGTCGCCAGGCCGCGGGCCGGGGCTTCGACGGCCGCCGACGAGCCGCAGCAGTCGGCGGCCTCCTCGGCGTCGGCGATCGAGGTGGCGTCGAGGGCCGGGCTCGAGGAGCAGACGCCGGTCTCGGGCAGTGCCAGTCGGACCTGGTCGGCGGCCTCGCGGTCCCCTGCCAGCGCGGCGGCGATCGAGCGGACCTGCTCGTACCCGGTGGCGAGCAGGAACGTGGGGGCGCGGCCGTAGCTCTTGACGCCGACGATGTAGAAGCCCTCGTCGGGGTGGGCGAGGTCGGCTTCCCCGTGGGGCGGGACGGTGCCGCAGGAGTGGAAGTTCGGGTCGATGAGCGGGGCGAGCCTCGCCGGCGCCTCCACGGCGGCGTCGAGGTCGAGGCGGACTTCCCGCAGGAGCTCCAGGTCGGGCCGGAACCCGGTGGCGGCGGCGACGTTGTCGACGTCGAAGCGGGCGGCCAGGGCGCCGCTCGTGCCGGCGACGGTCACCGATCCGTCGGCGGCCGTTTCGAAGGCGTGGATCGCGAAGTCGGTGACGAGTTTGATCGCCCCCGATTCCACGAGGACCCGCAGCCGGGTGCCGATCGAGCCGCGGGCCGGGAGCGCGTCGGCCGACCCGCCGCCGTAGACCTTCGCCGCCGAGCGGCCGCGGATCGCCCAGGCGACCTCGGTGCCGGGGGCGGTCTCGGCGAGTTCGGCCAGCGCGATGAGGGTGTTGGCGGCGGAGTGGCCCGCGCCGACGACGAGCGTGCGCCGCCCGGCGAAGCGGGCGCGGTCGGCGCCCAGGACGTCCGGGAGGGGGCCGACCTGCCACGGGGCGTCCGCGGTCTCCCCGGGGGCGGGCAGGCCGTGGGCCCCGAGGGGGTTGGGTCGGTCCCAGACGCCGGAGGCGTCGATCACGGCGTCGGCGACCACATCGGACGAGGTGCCGTCCGCGTTCACGGTGCGCACCAGGTAGGGGCGGCCTTCGCGGTCGATGGTGCGGGTCTTGTCCGCGTCCAGGCGGGTCACGCCGGTGACGCGGGCGCCGTAGCGGATATGCGGAGCGAGGGCCGCGGCCAGGGGTTCGAGGTAGTGGGCGAGGAGTTCGCCGCCCGTGGGCAGGTCGTCGGGGTCGGGTTCGCTCCAGCCGGCGCCCTCGAGGAGGCGGCGGGCGGCGGGGTCGATGTCGAACCGCCACGGGGAGAACAGGCGGACGTGCCCCCACCGGCCGATCGCGGCCCCGGCCGCGGGTCCGGCTTCGAGGACGACCGGAGTGATGCCGCGTTCGAGCAGGTGCGCGGCGGCGGCCAGGCCGACCGGCCCGGCGCCGATGACGGCGCAGGTCTGGACGAGGCGGGTGGGATTGGACATGGTGACCTCCTTGCGGGGATCGCGCGGCTCGCGATCACAACAGTTGCGAATATTGATACCAGCGAACACTGATGATAGCAAGGCCCGTGGTTTACTTGTTCCATGAGCCGCTTGATCGAGATCGAACTGACGGACGTCTCCGCGGAGCCGGACGAGCACCTCGTCCAACGCGCCCGCGACCTGGCGCCCCAGTTCAAGGCCCTCGCCGACGAGAACCGCTTGGCCATCGTCATGCTGCTGTCCGAGCGCGCCCGCACCGTGCGCGAACTCACCGAGGCCACCGGCCTCGCCCAGACGCTCGTCTCCCACCACCTCGCGCCCTTGCGCGAACTCGGCCTGGTGACCGTGACACCGAAGGGCCGCAGCAACGTCTACGCCCTGTGCTGCGACGCGTTCAGTGCCCCCATGCGCGCGCTCGCAGGACTGTCGACGCCGCCTTCGTCCGAGCGCGACCGCTGAAGCGCGCATGACGGGGCCCCCGCGTCACGATGACGCGGGGGCCGGTTTCGCGGTCGTCAGGCGGCCAGTTCGGGGAGGGCGATGGTGTGCCCGGTGCGGCGGACCTTCGCGCTGAGGTAGCGGGCGTTGTCGTCGGTGGCGAACACGCCGGTGGGGACGGTGCCCGCCACGTCAGCGCCGAGAGCGCGCAGCTGCGCGGCCTTGTCGGGGTTGTTCGTCAGCAGCTCGAAGGGGCCGACGCCGAGTGCTTGGAGCATCTGGGCGGCGGCGGTGTAGTCGCGGCCGTCCTCGGGCAGGCCGAGGGCGGCGTTGGCCTCGTAGGTGTCGAGGCCGTCGTCTTGGAGGGCGTAGGCGTCGAGCTTGTTGTACAGGCCGATGCCGCGGCCTTCCTGCCGGAGGTAGAGGAGGACGCCGCCGCGCTCGCCGATGCGTTCGACGGCCTCGCGCAGCTGGGGACCGCAGTCGCAGCGGGCCGATCCGAAGACGTCGCCGGTGAGGCATTCGGAGTGCAGCCGCACCAGCGGCATCGCGCCCGGGGCGGGCTCGCCCAGCACGAGCGCGAGGTGCTCGGCGCCGTCGGCGAGGCCCTTGAAGGTCACCGCTTCCGCGGCGGTCTCGCGGCCGTGCTCGCCGGGGAAGCGCAGGGGGATGGTGACGCGGGTCCGGATCGCGGCGGTCGCTGGAGCGGTGTCCATGTCGTCTCCGATGCTCTGATGCACACACCACGGTTCAAATTTGAACCGCTGTGATCAAGGTACAGTTGAGTTCAAATTTGAACAAGGGAGTACGCTGGAGGCATGGGTCACACACGGTGGTTGAGCGAGGACGAGATGCGGGCGTGGCTGGCGTTCATGCCGGCGGCGACGCTGGTGGGGCGCGAACTCGACCGGCAGCTCAAGGAGGACACGGGCCTCTCCCACCTGCAGTACGAGATCCTCATCCACCTCGACGAGGCCCGGCAGGGCGCGATGCGGATGACCGAGCTGGCCGAGCGGCTCGTCAACTCCAAGAGCGGCCTGACCTACCAGATCGGGCAGATGGAGAAGGCCGGGCTCGTCACGCGCCGCCAGTGCGAGTGGAGCAAGAGCGGCGTCCTCGCCGAGATCACCCCCGAGGGTCGCGCCATGCTCGAACGGGCCGCGCCCGGACACGTCGACAAGGTCCGCGAGATCCTCATCGACGTGCTCACCCCCGAGGAGCGCCGCGCGATCGCCGAAGGCCTCGGCCGGGTCCGCGACCGCATCATCGAGCGCAACGACGGCGAGGCCTGCTGGTAGCGGAAGTCCCCACTGAGGCGACCGCGCCCCAAGGGACGCAACGGGACGAAATCCACGAACTTCGGGACCCCTAGGGAACCAATACTTTTCGTACAATCTCAGGTGGAAGCGAACATCCGGACCGCGTATCGACGGTCCGGTCCCCGTCGACTGGAAGGAACTCCAGTTTGCAGACCTCCACCCGCCGTCTCGCCGCCGTCGCCGCGGCGCTCCTCGCCACCACCCTCCTCGCCGCGACCCCCGCGGCCGCCGCCGGCCCGCCCCACCGGGGCATCGACTGGCAGCCCTGTCCCGACGCCGAAGCGGGCGATCCGGTCGAGTGCGCCACCATCACCGTTCCGCTCGACTACGACCGTCCGCGGGGCGAGAAGATCGAGATCGGCCTCGCCCGCAGGCAGGCCGCGAACCCCCACGAGAAGATCGGCACGATCCTCATGGACCCCGGCGGCCCCGGCGGCTCCGGGGTCGCGAGCATCGTCTTCGGCGGCAACCCGCTGAGCGGCGAGGCCGCCGAACGGTTCGACATCGTCGGCTTCGACCCGCGCGGCGTCAACACCAGCACGCAGGTCCTCTGCAGCGAGGACGCGCTCGTGCCGGTCGCGCTCGCGGGCATCCCCCACGACGAGGCGTCCTTCGAGGCCCTCGAAGCCGCCAACGCCGGCCTCACCGAGGACTGCCGCGAGCGCACCGGGAAGCTGTTCGACCACGTCAGCAACCTGGAGACCGTCGAGGACATGGAGCGCATCCGGCGCGCCCTCGGCGAGGGGAGGCTCAACTTCCTGGGCTACTCCTACGGCACCCTCATGGGCCAGCAGTACGCCGAGCAGTACCCGCGGAAGATCCGCACCATGGTGCTGGACGGCAACATGGACCACAGCCTGGAGTCCACATGGGACTTCATGAGCTCGGAGACGGCGCCCGTGGAGGAGAACTTCCTCGCGTTCGCCGACTGGTGCGCGTCCGCATCCGAGTGCGCGCTCCACGGCGAAGACGTCGCGACCGTCCACGCCGAGCTCAAGGCCATGGCCCGGTCCGGCGGCCTGATCGACCCGTACAGCGGCGACCCGCTGGACTTCTACGGCCTGACCGAGGGCTACACCTTCGGCGCGAACTACCCGCAGTACTGGCCGACCCTCGCCGAGGAATACGCCGCCATGCTCGCGGGCGAGACGCTCCCGGGCGTGTCCGCGCTCCAGGAGGCCGCGCTCTTGGAGTACCTGTACTACCCGGCCTGGTGCCAGGACTGGGGCTGGGAGATCGAGGACTACGACGAGTTCGCCGCGCTCACCGGCAAACTCGCCGAGGAGTACCCGAACGTGGAGTGGACGCCGTACAACACGCACGCGCTCGCCTGCGTCGGCTCCGGGATCGAGCACACCAACGGGCGCGAGGAACTGGACATCGACCACGCGCCGCCGATCGTCTTCATCGGCAACGAGCACGACCCGGCCACGGTCTACGAGTGGACCCTGACCGCCGCCGAGCAGGCCGATGGCCACCTCATCACGTACGAGGGCTACAGCCACACCGTCTACGGCGGCTGGTCGGCGTGCGTCGACGACGCGGTGAACGCCTACTTCGTCGACCGCACCGTGCCGGAGGAGGGCCTGCGATGCCCGAACCTGGACTTCCCGGGAGGGTTCGGCGCGCTCGGCGACCAGCGGGCGCCGGGAACGGTCGGTCCTTACTAGACGCCTGCAGCGATGTGGCGGCCGGGCGCGAGCCCGGCCGCCTCCGCGTCCACAGCGGACATCCTAGCAGTCACGCGTCCTGGAGGTCGATGACGACCTTGACGTCGCCCCGCTGCCCCTGGAAGGCCTCCTTGAAGCGGCGCAACGGCACACGCCGGGTGATGATGCGCCGCAGCCAGTCGCGGTCGGCCGCCGCGAGGTACCGCGCCGCCTGCGCGTAGTGGTCCAGGTTGGCGTTGACCGTCCCGAAGACCACGTCGTTCTCCAGCACGAGGTCCCGGTTCACCTCCCCGGCGTCGACGCCCACCTTCCTGCCGGAGGAGGACACCCCGGTCAGGCACGTGATCCCGAACGACGAGGTCGCCCCGATCGCGTCGAACACGAGCGAAGGAGCGCCCGTGGCCTCGATGACGATGTCCGGCTCGGCCTTCGCGACCGCGGCCTCCATGCTCTCGTGGTGGTAGGCCACGCCGAGGTCGGCCGCGAGCTTCGGCTTCGGCCCGTCCTCGTTGTGGTCGTAGACGTGGACGTCGAGGCCGCGCTGCGCCCCGACGAGGGCCGCGAGCAGGCCGATCGGGCCCGCACCGGTGACCAGGACCGACCGCGGCTCGAACCAGGCGCGCCCGCCGATCCGGTCGATCTGCTCCCAGGCCTTGGCGAGGACGCTCATCGGCTCCAGGAGCACGCCCACTTCGGACAGCGCGGGGTCGATCTTGACGGCGTACCCGGCCTCCACGGTCCACACCTCGCTGCCGTAGCCGTCGAGCTGCTTGATGCCGCGCTCGACGTAACCGCCGTTGCGGCACGAGTCGAACTCGCCGTGCGCGCACGCGCCGCACGGCACCGGATCGGGGCGGCGCACCACGCCGACCACGAGGTCGCCGGGCGCGAAGCCGCTGCCCTCGGGCGCGGTCCGCACGCGGCCGAGCGACTCGTGGCCGAGCACCAGCCGGTCGGAACCGGGCGGCGCCCACCCGTACTCCCCCGCGATCAGGTCCTTGTCGGTGCCGCACACGCCGAGCGCGAGCCCGTCGACGAGCAGCTCGCCCGCTGCCGGCGTCGGCTCCTCGGTCTCGACGAGTTCCAGGGACCGCTTCCGGCCCGGTGCGATGGTCAACGCGCGCATGGCTGCTCATTCCTCCTCTTGGGACGGTTCTTCCGGTTCGACGGCGTGCGGCTCCGCGGCCCGGTGCGCGCCGCTGAGATGCCGCGCGGCGTTCACCAGACCCACATGGCTGTACGCCTGCGGGGTGTTGCCCAGATGGCGGCCCGTGGCCATGTCCAGCTCCTCGCTGAGCAGGCCGAGGTCGTTGCGCACCCCCAGCAGCCGCTCGAACAGCTCCCGGGCCTCGCGCTCGCGCCCGATCCCGTGCAGGGCCTCCACCAGCCAGAACGTGCAGGCGAGGAAGACGCCCTCCTCACCGGGGAGTCCGTCGACGCCGCCGTCGGACTCCATGTCGTACCGCAAGAGGAACCCGTCGCGGGACAGCTCGCGCTGCACCGCCTCGACGGTGCCGACCACCCGCTGGTCGCCCCACGGCAGGAAGCCGACCTGAGGGATCAGCAGCAGCGCGGCGTCCAGGCCCTTGGAGCCGTAGAACTGGGTGAAGGTGCCGCGGTCGGGGTCGAAGCCGCGCTCGCACACCTGCGCGTGGATCCGGTCGCGCAGCTCGCGCCACCGCGCCACGGGCCCGTCGAGCCCGTAGCGCTCGACGGCCTGGACGGCCCGGTCGAACCCGGCCCAGGCCATGACCTTCGAGTGCACGAAGTGGCGGCGCTCGCCCCGGACCTCCCAGAGGCTGTCGTCGGGCTCGTTCCAATGCTCTTCGAGGAAGCGCAGCAGGGCCTTCTGCAGCTCCCAGGCGTTCTGGTTCGCCTCCAGGTCGGCGTCGCGGGCGAGATGCAGCGCGTCGAGGGTCTCGCCCCACACGTCGAGCTGGAACTGCCCGGTCGCGGCGTTGCCGATGCGCACCGGGGTCGAGCCCTCGTATCCGGGGAGCCAGTCGAGTTCGAGCTCGGGAAGCCAGTGGCGGCCGTCGAGGCCGTACATGATCTGGAGCTCCGCCGGGTCGCCCGCGGCGGCGCGCAGCAGCCACTGCCGCCACACGTCGGCCTCCTCGATGAAGCCGGTGCCGAGCAGCGCCTGGAGGACGAACCCGGCGTCGCGCAGCCAGCAGAACCGGTAGTCCCAGTTGCGGACCCCGCCGATGTCCTCCGGCAGCGAGGTCGTCGCGGCGGCCGCGATCCCCCCGGTCGGGTCGTACGTGAGGGCCTTCAGGGTCAGCAGGGAGCGCCGCACGGCCTCGTCCCACTCCCCTTCGTAGCGCAGGCGGCCCATCCACTCGGTCCAGAACGCCTCGGTGTGCTCGAGCGCCCACATCGGGTCGGGCGGCTCCGGACGATCCTCATGGGACAGCTGATGGATGAGCACGAACGACACCCGCTCCCCCGCGCCCACCGTGAACTCCGCGCGGGCGGTCGCGCGCTCGACCTCGAGCGGCACGTCGGCGTTGAGCCAGGCCGCGTCGGGTCCCGCGATCGCGGAGAGGTGCCCGTCGTGGCAGCGGATCCACGGCTCGACCCGGCCGTAGCCGAACCGCAGGCGCATCATCGTGCGCATCGGGACCCGTCCGCTGAGGCCCTCCACCACCCGCACCAGGTCGGCGGCCCCGTCCCGCGGCGGCATCGCGTCGGTGACCCGCACGCTGCCTTCGGGCGTGTCCCACTCGGTCTCCAGGACGAGCGTGTCGCCGCGGTAGCGGCGGCGCGTGCAGCGCCCGCCGGAGGCCGGCCCCAACTGCCAGCAGCCGTGCTCCTCGTCGCCGAGCAGGGCCGCGAAGCAGGCGGGCGAGTCGAACCGCGGCAGGCACAGCCAGTCGATCGATCCGTCCGCGCCGACCAGCGCAGCCGTGTGCAGGTCCCCGAGCAATCCGTAATCCTCGATCCGCGAGGCCACGCGCCCACCTCCCTCATGTTCCTTCTTCGGTCCCGCTCGACTACCCGACGACGCTCGGCATATGCGTGCGGCGACGGGACATCACCGATGGATCGCGCGCTCCAGGCGTACTACCATGTGGGATCCGCCGATCCAGGGAGCGCGCCATGAGTGCCGTCGAGACCCACACTGTCACCAACCAGGCGCCGCCGCTGGTGGACCGGAATCTGTACACGACGAACGCGCCGCTGCGCGAGGCCGCCGAGCGGTCGGGCGCGGGCTGGATCGCCGAGCGGGCGCGGGCCCTCGGCGGCGTCCTCGCGGGCGCGGACGCGGCGCGGTGGGCCGAGGAGGCGCACCGGAACCCGCCGGTGCTGCGCACCCACGACCGGTACGGGAACCGGATCGACGAGGTCGACTTCCACCCGTCGTGGCACCGGTTCATGGGTCTGGCCGTCGAGCACGGCGCGCACGCGATGCCGTGGGCCGAGCCGCGACCCGGCGCGCACGCCGCGCGGGCGGTGCTCGTCTCGATGCTCGCCCAGATCGAACCGGGCCACGCCTGCCCGATCTCGATGACCTACGCGGCCGTCCCGGCGCTGCGCGCGAGTCCTCGCCTGGCCGCGGTGTGGGAGCCGCGCATCGTGTCCCGGGAGTACGATCCGGGGCCGCGCCCCCTGAGCGAGAAGGCGGGCGTGCTCGTCGGGATGGCGATGACCGAGAAGCAGGGCGGCTCCGACGTCCGCGCGAACACGACCGCCGCGACGCCGCTCGGGGACGGCGCCTATGCGCTGCGCGGGCACAAGTGGTTCTGCTCGGCGCCGATGAACGACGCGTTCCTGGTGCTCGCGCAGGCGCCCGGCGGGCTGTCGTGCTTCCTCCTCCCCAGGGTCCTGCCCGACGGCAACCGGAACGCGATCCGGCTGCAGCGCTTGAAGGACAAGCTCGGGAACCGGTCGAACGCCTCGGCCGAGATCGAACTGCACGACGCCGTCGCCCACCTCGTCGGGGAGGAGGGCCGCGGCGTCGCCACCATCATCGAGATGGTCAACCACACCCGGCTCGACTGCGTCATCGCCACCGCGGCCGGGATGCGCCAGAGCACCGCCGAGGCGGCCTGGCACGCCGCGCACCGCAGCGCCTTCGGGCGGCGGCTGATCGACCAGCCGCTCATGACGCAGGTCCTCGCCGACCTGTGCGTCGAGTCCGAGGCCGCCACGGCCGCGATGATGCGTCTGGCCGCGGCCTACGACGACCCCGCCGACGCGCCGTTCCGGCGGCTGGCGACGGCCGTCGCGAAGTACTGGGTGTGCAAACGCGGCCCCGGCCACGCCGCCGAGGCCCTGGAATGCCTGGGCGGCAACGGCTACATCGAGGAGGCCCCGCTGGCGCGGCGGTACCGCGAGCAGCCGCTGATGTCCATTTGGGAAGGATCGGGGAACGTCATCTGCCTCGACGTCCTGCGGGCGCTCGCGACCGCCCCGGAGAGCGCCGAGGCCTTCTTGGCGGAGGTCGAACCGGCCGCCGCCGCGGACGCGCGGCTGCGGGAGCACGTCGACCGCGTGAAGCGGCGCCTCGGCGACGGCGTCGAGCCGGCGGGGGCGCGGCGGCTCACCGAGGACCTGGGCCTGGCGCTGCAGGCCGCACTCCTCGTCCGACACGCCACGACCGAGGTGGCCGACGCCTTCTGCGCCGCACGCCTCGGCCCCCGCCGGGGCCTGAACTACGGTGCGGTGCCGACGAAAGCGGCGGAGGCGATCGTCGCGAGGCACCTGCCCGAGGATTGAGCCGCAGGCGGCCTCGGGAGGCGCGGCCCTATCCGTGGAGGCCCTTGGCGAGGAAGTCGATCGAGGCCGCCACCTCGGGGATCTTCGGGGAGTGGTTCAGGTGGCCGTGGGTCATGCCGCGGGCCAGGTACGTCTCGACCGGGACGCCGACCTCCTGCAGTTGGCGCTCCAGCAGCTCGGAGGAGGCGCGCAGGTCGTCGTACTCGGAGATGCAGATCCTGGTGCGGGGCAGGCCGTCGAGTCTGGCCGCGCCCGGCAGGGCGTCCGGCGGCACGTCGCTGATGCGGCCCACGTAGTTGCGGACCATCTCCTCGACGCCCTGGGGCTCGAAGCGGAACGGCAGCGCCGCCATCTCGCCGCTCAACGCGGGGCTCAGGGCCGGGTTCGGGTAGTGGGCGAACGGATAGGCGAGGAGGAGCGCGTCCGGCGGCCGTGCGCCGGAGTCCCTGGCGCGCAGAGCGGCGGCGAGGACCAGCGCGGCTCCGGCGCTGGCGCCGCCCGAGGCGATCGGCGCGTCGGGGGGCAGGTCTTGTTCGATGAGCCAATACCACGATGCCGATATATCATCGATCGGCACGGGGTAGGTGAGGACGCCGTCGGCGAGGCGGTAGTCCACCGAGGCCACGAAGGCTCCGGCGCGGCGGGCCAGTTCGATGCTCACGACGTGGCCTTCGAACATGTCGAGGTCGCCGTGGCGGAAGCCGCCGCCGTGGGCCCACAGGACGGCGCCGGTGATCGGGCCGTCGGGCCGGTAGCAGCGCAACGGGATCGGGCCGTGGGGGCCGTCGATCGCGAGGTCCTCCACGGCGACGCCCGTGGTGTCCCAGGCGAGCGCGTCCCCCACGTACTCGCGCACGAACGCCTGGGTCAGCGCCTGGCGCTCCTCATCGGTCGCGCCTGCGGCGGCGGCCGTCTCCATGCCGCGGAACATCTCGGTGAAGTACTCGTCGACCGGCACGGCCGCCTCCTTCGATAGGGCAATCGCTTACACGTGCACCTGAATCATGGCGTGCGTGCCGCTGATCCGCCAGTCCGGCCGACCGGAATCGAGTTCGGCGAGGCGAGCGGGGGCGATGCCGACGGCGAGGTCGGACTTCGCGGTCCGCAGTGCGGCCACGGCGCCGGGGAAATAGTCCGCGACCTCGCCGAAGGCCGTGGCGGCGTCCCATTCGCGGTCGCCGACGAGCCTGCGGTAGTTCAAGTCGCCCTTGAGGATCACGAGTTTCGCGTCCGCGAAGTCCCGCGCCAGGTCGGGCGGGAGGTGGTGGTAGGTGGAGGGCAGGACGTAGCAGGGATGGGCGCGCAGGCGCAGGCGTCCGGTGCGGATCGCGGTTCGCAGCCGTTCGGCGAGGGCCCGGACCGCATCGTTCGGGTTCGCGCCGATCGCGTCCAGGGTCGCGAGGACGTCGTGGCCGGTGGCGTCCGAGACGAAGTACGGGTGCGGTTTGAGGTGGAGTTCCACCGCGCCGGCGCCGGTTTCGAGGAGGCTGTCGGCCAGCGCGAGGTCGGCGGTGAGCTCGCGGCCGGCGTTGTCGGCGACGAGGATCACGGGCCGGTCGACCGGGCCGTCGACGAGGTCCCAGAGGGCGGCGCTGTCGTCGACCACGACGGCGCCGCGGCCTTCGATGGCGTTGGTGGTGCGGAAACCGAGGTCGGCCTGGTTGCCCCAGAGGCTCGCGTGCAGCAGTGCCTGGCGGCGCTCATAGGGGTCGCGTTCGGTGAGCGCGGCGTAGGCGTCGAGGTCGGCGAGGATCTCGGGGCCGTCGAGCTGCGCGTGCTTCTGGGGCGCGAAGAGGTCGACGCCGTGCCAGGCGCTGTCAGGCTCGAAGTACTCGACGGCCTCGAGCAGGCGGCGGTAGAAGTACGACTCGGCCCAGATGAACGGCAGGGCGCGCCAAGGCCTGCCGGCGCGCTCGGCGATCTGGGACTCCCAGAACGGCGCGTTCGGGCCCGGCGGGACCTCCGGCGGCACGGTCCCGTCGAGGCTCTCGGCGAGGAGGGCTTCGAGGCGGTCCCGAAGGCGCGGCGGGTACGGGAAGTCGCGGATCAGGTTCGCGATCAGGGCCGGGTGGCGCTCGTGGAAGACCGAGTAGCTGAAGGATTCGGGCCGGTCGATGCCGATCCGCGGGGGCGGTCCGTCCGGGCGTTGATCATCCACAGTTGCCACTCCGTTCACTCGCGGTACGAGAGCATGATCCCATCACGGCCGGGCACGTGCTCGGCGCGGCCGGTCAGGTCCGGTCTTAGCGGTCGGCCGGTGCCGCGCAGCCGTTGCTCCAGTCGTCGTCCGCGGGGATGCCGCTCATGTACAGCGGCCCCCCGAAGGCCCAGTCGCCGTCGTCGAATTCGGGGAAGTCGCCGAACACGCCGAATCGCCGGTAGTGGTCGTCGACGACCTCGCAGAGGACCAGGGCGACCTCGTACTCCGGTCCTTCGCAGCCGCCGTCGACGCAGAACATCCCGTGGAGGTTCCCGGTAGCGACGGCCGAGTCCCCTCCCCACGCCTCCCACTCCAGGTTCTCGGCATGGGAGAACTCGCTGAGGATCATGGACTCGGGCCGCTGAAGGCTGAGCTCCTCGCCATCGTCGCCCTCGTGAGTGTCGAGTTGGAGGACGTAGACCTCGCCGGCCGGTTCCGCGGCGGTGCTCGGGGCCGGTGTCGGGTCCTCCGGTTCGGTGGGGCCGGTGCAGGCGCCGAGCATCGTCATCCCGAGCACGAGGGGCAGCAGCAGGGCAGGGGCGGTGCGCATGGGGACCGAGCATAGCGCGACCGTGCCGGACGGCGCGGAGTCGGCATTCCCATGTCGGTTCGGCATGAACCCCAGGGGCGTTCGAGGACCAGAGCCGACCGGCCCCGAGGCCCTCCGCGAGACGAGGAGGGGGACGCCGCTACCGGGCCTCCTCTACGGCGTCGGCGAAGACGATCCGGCGGTCGGGCTCGTCGGGCAGGATGAACTCGAGCAGGCGCGATCCCGCCTCATGCACGGCGGCGGCGTCGGCCTCCCGCAGCGGTCGCGTCGGCGTCACGGTGACGGTCCCGCCTTGCACCGACCAGGTGCCCGCGGCGAACCCGTCGACCAGGAACATCGGGACGCCCCCGGAGGCGCCGGCCGCGTACCGCTTCCGGTCGGCCTCGCTGATGATCCGGGTGCGGTCCCGGTGGCCGAGCAGCGCGTTGTCGAAGGCCGGGAGGAACCGCACGGGCACGGGGCGGTCGGGATCGCCCAGTGGCGCGTCCGGCAGGTCGAACAGCTCCTTGCCGTCCTCGCCCCTGGACACCCGCAGGGCGGGCCGCATCGCCTCGATCGGTTCGCGCAGCCGCGTCAGGCCCGACCACGCCTGCACGTCCATGACGCTCGCCGGGCCGAACGCCGCGAGGTAGCGGCGGACCAGCGTCTCCAGGCGTCGTTCCTCGCTCATCGGCAGGCCGGTCTGCTCCTCGGCCAAGGCGACGGCGACGTTGCTCGGGTGCCGCCAGCCGCCCCAGGCCCCGTTCCGCGGGGCGTGGACCAGGGCCTCCAGGACCTCCACCGTGTCGACGAGCCTGCCGCCGTGCCGTCCCGGGAAGCGCTCGGCGAGGAGGCTCCCGAACGCCTTGCGGGTCAGCGGCTTTCCGGTGAGCAGCTCGCGGCCGGCGCGGCGCAGCTCGTCGAGGTCGAGCCCTTCGATCGCCTCGGCGTAGAAGGCCGATTGCAGCGCGTTGCGCACGACTGGCTGGGCCACCGGCCGGAGCCACGCGAAGTCCTCGGACGAGGAGAGGTGGACGGTGCGCCGCAGCGTGATCGAGCGCACGACCTTCCGGTCCTCCAGCAGCGCGGCGAGATCGTCGCGCCGGAACGACGTCACGCGCGCCCACAGTCCTATGTAGGGGCTGTTGGGGAACTGCCCCTGCACGGCCACGAGGTGCTCGACGGCCTCCAGGGCGGTGAGCGGCACGCGGTCGTCCAGGAACTGGCGGGCGAGCAGGGTTCGGTTCAGAGCGCGGACGCCGAAGGTTGCCACGCAGGCCATTAAACCGCACGCGCACCAGCGGCGTCCGGCCTCATGGCCGCCGCCGAGCGGCGCGCGGCCCGAACCGGCGGGGCCGCATGGCGCCCTCGCGGTTCAACCGGCCTTCACCGTGAGGCTCAGCGCGAAACGGCCGGCGGCGTCGGTCCACCAGCGGCGGGGCCGCAGGCCGGCCGCCGCGAGTTCGGGTTCGAGGGATTCGCGGCGGAATTTGGCCGAGGTCTCGGTCAGGAGGTCCTCGCCTTCGTCGAAGTGGATCGCCAGGCCGAGCGCCGGGAGCTTCACGGTGAGCGCCCGGTGGGCGCGCAGGCGCATCTCGATGCGCTCGCGGCCGGGGTCCCAGACCGCCGTGTGCGCGAAGTCCCTCGGGTCGAAATCGGCTCCCAGGCGGCGGTTGAGGACGGCGAGGAGGTTGCGGTTGAAGGCGGCGGTCACGCCCTCGGCGTCGTCGTAGGCGGCGATCAACGTCGCCGGGTCCTTGACGAGGTCGACCCCGAGGAGCAGCGCGTCGCCCGGTTCGAATGCGTCGCCGATGCGGTTCAGGAAGCGGACGCGCTCGTCCGGGAGGAGGTTCCCGACGGTGCTGCCGAGGAAGGCGACCAGGCGCGGCCGGGCGAAGCGGTCCAGCCGCAGGCGGTCCTGGAAGTCGCCGACCACGGGCTGGACGGTCAGCCCCGGGCGGTCGCGTCGCAGTGCCGCGGCGGCGGCTCGCAGCACCGCGGGGTCGACGTCCACCGGCACGTACGCGTCCAGTGCGGTCATCGCGTCGATGAGGAGGCGGCTCTTGGCGGACGAGCCCGAGCCGAGTTCGATCAGGCTGCGGGCCGCGGTGTCGGCGGCGATCCGCGGGGCGCGGGCGGCGAGGATCTCGGTCTCGGCCCGGGTGAGGTAGTACTCCGGGAGCCGGGTGATCCGTTCGAACAGGCGGCTGCCGTGCTCGTCGTAGCACCATTTGGGCGGCATGGTCTTCGGCCGGGCGGTCAGTCCGGCGAGGGCGTCGGCGCGCAGGGCCTCGTCCGAGCCGCCGGGCGCCTCAGTCGTCATCGGCGGTGCGGGCGGTGCGGAATCCGGCGAAGATCTGCCGCCGCATGGGCAGGTCCCAGTTGCGGAACGTGGCCCGGCAGGCCATCGGGTCGGTGGCGAACGAACCGCCGCGCAGGACCTTGTAGTCCGAGCCGAAGAAGACCTCCGAGTAGGTCTTGTCGGGCAGGGCGCGGAAACCCGGGTAGCCGGTGAAGTCGCTCGCGGTCCACTCCCAGACGTCGCCGAGCATCTGATGCGCGCCGCACGGCGCGACCCCCGCGGGGTGCGAGCCGACCGGTGAGGGCTGGAGGTGCCGCTGCCCGATGTTGGCGCGGTCGCCGTGGGCGTCCGCCGCGCCCCATGGGTTGCGCAGGGTCCTCCCGGTCGCGGGGTCGTGGCGGGCGGCCTTCTCCCATTCGGCTTCGGTGGGCAGGCGCCGACCGGCCCAGCGGGCGTAGGCGTCGGCCTCGTACCAGCTGACGTGGACGACCGGTTGACCGCCGTGGACGGGCTCGAACCCGCCGAACCGGCGCTGCCACCAGTGGCCCTGGTCGCGGTACCAGGACAGCGGCGCCTGCCAGCCTTCGCGCTGCCGGTGCACCCAGCCTTCGGGGGCCCACCAGCGCGGGTCGTCGTAGCCGCCGTCGTCGATGAACGCCTGGTACGCGGCGTTGGTGACCGGTGCGGCGTCGAGCCGGAAGGCCGGGACGTCGACGGGGTGGGCGGGGCGCTCGTTGTCGAGCGCCCACGGGTCGGTCGAGGTCCCCATGGTGAACGGGCCGCCGGGCACGAGCACTTCGGCGGGCGGGTCGGCGGCCTCGCCGCGCGGCGGCGCGGTGGCCGTGAGCACCGGGAGCCCTTGGCGGAGCTGGTGGGTGGCGAGCATCGTCTCGGCGTGCTGCGCTTCGTGCTGTGCGACGAAGGCGAAGACGGAGCCGTCCCTGGGCAGGGGGTCGTCGACGGCGGCCGTGTCCGCGAGCACCGCCATGGACCGGGCGCGGACTTCGGCGATGTATTCGCGGGCCTCGGCCGGGCGCAGCAGGGGCAGTTCGACGCGCACGGCCCGCGGATGCTCGAAGGCGTCGTAGAGGCCGTCGAGGTCGGGGCGGACCCCCGGGAGGCCCCCGACGCCGCGGACCAGGTAGATCTCTTCGAGGTTGCCGACGTGCGCGAGGTCCCACACCAGCGGGGACATCAGCCGGGAGTGCTGGGCGCACAGCTCGGCGTCGTCGAGGCAGTCGGTCAGCGCGAGGGTGCGCCTGCGGGCGGCGTCGAAGGCGTCCCGCAGGCGTGCCTCGCCGTGCGGCTCGGGACCGGCGCCGGCGGTACGCGTGCGGTTCGCGCTCATGACGGCGCCTCCATGGCGAGCGGGATCGGACGGTCGAGGCTGAGGCGGTCGAGCCGGTCGTCGGCCGGGCAGCGGCCGCGGTCCACGTAGCGCTGCCGGAACATGGCCAGCGCGCCTCGCAGGTGGGCTGGTGTGCCGTTGCGGCGCAACGCGTCGGCGACGGCGGCGAAGCAGTCCTGGGCGGCCGTGCGCAGGACCGGGTCGGTCAGGCCGAAGCGTCCGGCGTCGAGCCAGACCTGCCAGGGCGGTTGGGCGCCGCCGCGGCAGAGCGGTTCGGTGGCCTCGTAGGCGGCCGCGGCGGTGGCCGGGTCGTCCATGAGCGTCGCGGCGACCAGGGCGGGGATGATCCAGCCGTCGCCGTCCTGCTGGTCGATCATGCGCAGTTCGAACCAGCCGCGCGGGCGCACGGGCGGGAAGAGGGTGGTCAGGTGGTACTTGATGTCGTCCTCGGTGGGTCGCCGGCCGTCGAGGCCGTCCCGGATCCAGGAGCGCAGGGTCACGTCCGAGGGGACGGTCCACGGCTCGGGCGGGTCGCAGCGCCGGCACAGGACCGGGGCGTCGAGGGCGTATCGGGCGAAGTCGCGCCGCACGTCGTCGGTGTCGGGCATCGGGAGGGTCCGCCCGGGGTCGAGCCGGGCCAGGACGGCGTGGCGGGTGGACTTCCAGCCGCTGGGGCGTCCGTCCCGCAGCGGCGAGTTCGCGAACGCCGCCGTGAGGACCGGGCCGATGCGGTGGGCCAGGTTCCATCGCCGGAGGAGCCCTCCGGGGCCGTCGCCCTCGTCGCCGGCGTCGACGTTGACCTGGAGGGACGCGGTGCAGCACATCATCGTGATGCCCCAGGGGCCTTGGCGGCCGAAGTAGTCCTCCATCGCCCGGTACCGCGGGTCGGCGAGCACCCGCTTCGCCTGGTGATAGGGGTGGAAGCCGCCGCCGCGGATGGTCTGGCCGCGGACCGCGAGGGCGGCTTCGAGCGCGGCCTGGTCCGCTTCGACGGCGGCGATGCACGCGACCACGTCGTCCGCCGGGGCGGAGGACAGTTCGACCTGGCCGCCCGGTTCGCGGGTGACCGCGCCGCCGTGGGGCAGCCGCTCGGTGACCCACTGGTCGCCCACGGGGTCGACCAGCCACTCCAGTTCGATGCCGATCCGCCGTGACGGGCCGGTGGTGAAGCAGGTCCGCCCGATGAACGCCGCCGCTTCCTCTTCCGTCAAAGCCGTGTTCATTGCCATCTCACGCTCCACTTCCTGCTCGGCCTCTCTTCAGAGTGAGTACCCAGCAAGGGCTTGTCAATCAAAACGCTTATGAGCAGGGGAAACATTTCGCGTGAGCACGGTAACCGGAGTCGGCGTTCACGGTGAGCGACGTAGTCTGCCGACCAAACGCGACAATAGGCGCACGGTGGCAGGGAGCCGTCCGGGACCGTTCAGAGGGTGCGCAGGAGTTCGCGGAGGGCGGCGTCGAACTGGTCGGGGCGCTCCATGTTGGGGTAGTGGGCGGTGCCGCCGACGGTGACCACCCGGCCGGTGCCGACGGTGTCGACGAGCCGTTCGGCCATGCCGAGGTGATCGGGCGAGTCGAGGGCGCCGTTGATCGCGTGCACGGGGACTCGGATCCCGGCGGCGCGGGCCCAGGTGTCGGTCGAGGGGAGCATCCAGCGCGGTTCGTCGGCGGTGTGCTTGGCGAAGGAGCCTCTGACCATCTCGTACAGTCGGCGCACCACCTCGTGGTCGACGTCGCCCAGGGTCCGGGCGGGCCCGGCGGCGAAGGCCATGAACGCTTCGATCGCGGCGTCGGCGTCGCCGGCGCCGATCGCGGTGCCGATCGCCTCGACCGTGGCGGCGGTCCACGGGTCGGTGAAAGAGGACTCGATGGTGCCGGCGCCGCTGACGATCACGGCCGCCACCAGCTCCGGGTGGTCCAGGGCGACGTCGACGGCGACACCGCCGCCCATGGACAGTCCGACGAGGATCGCCGGTCCGGCGTCCAAACGGCGCAAGAGGTCCGCGACGTCGTCGCCGTGGCGGAAGGGGCCCGAGGCGTTGGCCGAGCGGCCGTGGCCGCGGGCGTCGGGCGCGATGACGCGGTGGTCCGCGGCGAAGACGGGGATCTGGTCGTCCCACATCCGGTGGTCGAGGAAGCCGCCGTGCAGGAAGACGAGGGGGCGGCCGGAGCCGGTGTCCCGCCAGAACAAGTCCTTCATGGCCACCAGCGTGCCATGGCCGCCTCGGGAACGGGGTCCTCGGAGCCGTTCGCAAAGGTACGAGGACGGGACCGCCGGGGAGCGTTCGGTCCCGTCCTCGATCAGTGGAGTCCTAGGGCTACTCCCCCCAGTTCGCCGCGGTGCGGCGGCGGCGCAGCAGGATCAAGGTCGCCAACCCCGCGACGGCCAGGGCCGCGGCCCCCGCGATCGCGACGGTCAGGCCGACGCCGGTGGTCGGCAGCTTCCCGCCGCCGCCGTTGCCGTCCTCGACGTCTTCGACCAGTTCCGCGATGCCCCAGTTCGCGTTGGTGTTCCAGGAGAGGCCGGTCGGGTCGTACCAGGTGTGCACCGCGGTGCGGACGCCGTCGGTGCCGTCGTTGACCTGCAGTTCCAGGCCGTGCTCGGCGCCGATCTCGGTGTGCTCGTCGGCCAGCGCGATCGCCATCTCGACCCGGTAGCCGGTCTCGGTCACGGCGGCGGCGCTGGTGATCTCGCCCGCTTCGGGGCCGTTGCCGCCCACGGAGACCGCGTTGGTGAAGCTGACGCGGTACTGGCCGTCGGCCTCGCCGTAGCCGCCTTCCCTGGTGTTGCCGGGGTTGAGGAACAGTTCGACCGAGTCCTGCTCCCACGGGTTCGGGCTGCTCTCGTCGAGCTGCGGGTCGGTCACCTCGAACAGGGCGTAGAGCGCCGTGTCGTCCCACATGAGCGAGACGTCGGCCTTGGCGCCCTCGGCGCTGCCCTCCACGGTCACGTCGGTGGCCACGGTGGCGGCCTCGTCCCAGGCGGCGTCCTTCTCGCCGTCGATGCCGGGGGCGGTCTCGGCGAGCGGGACCTGCACTCGGGCGTAGTCGGGTTCCTCGTTGTCGGGGAGGTCGGGGAGGCGGTCGGGGTCGACGATGCCCCAATAGGCCCATTTCGCCTGGAGCGTGTCGCTGAAGGGCAGCGGGCTCTCCAGCGGGCGCGGGGTGGACATGCTGCGGAGCCAGGAGCGGCCGTCGTGGAGGCCCCAGACGGTCACGGATTCGAGCTGGTCGCCGTGCTCGCGGTACATCGCGAACAGGTCCCGGTAGTAGTGGCCCTGCTCGATGAGGCGGTCCTCGTACTCGGGGAAGTCCTCGCCCTCGGCGGGCGCGCCGATGGCGACGTCGAGTTCGGTCACGGCCTGCAGGACGCCGAGCTCGGCGAACTTGTCGATGCTCTGCTCGACCTGGTCGATGGAGGTGTTCAGGTTGATGTGCGTCTGGTGGCCGACGCCGTCGACGGGCACGCCGTCCGCGAGCATCTGGGCGACCAGGTCGTACAGGTTGTCGCGCTTGCCGGGGTTCTCGGTGCCGTAGTCGTTGATGAACAGCTTGACGTCGGTGGCGCCCACGGCGTCGAACTGCTCGCGGGCGATGCGGAAGGCGTGCGAGACGTATTCGGGGCCTTCGAAGATCTCGAACCAGCGGCTCTGGCGGTGGACCTGGGCGTTGTTGTCGCTGATGACCTCGTTGACCACGTCCCACGCCCAGATGCGGTCGCCGTAGTGCTCGGCGAGCGCGCCGATGTGCGCCTCGAGGCGGTCGAGCATGATCTGGCGGTCCTCGTCGGAGCTGCCGAGCGGCTCGCCGGCGCGGGCGTGGCCCTCGGGGTACTGGAACCACCATTCGGGGACCTGGCCGGTGTGCCACAGGAAGGTGTGGCCGTAGACCTCCATGCCGTTGGCCTCGGCGTAGTCGACGAGTTCGTCGGCCGCGTCGAAGGTGAACTCGCCTTCGGTCGGCTGGATCGCGTCGGGCTTCATGTGGTTCTCGGCGGTGATCTGGTTGAAGTGCTTGCTCAGCAGCTGCGCGGAGGGGTCGGCGAGGTCGCGGGGGTCGACGGCGGCGCCGATGCGGAAGTCGTCGGCGAGGACGTCCTTGAGCGAGGGGATGTCGGGGTCGACGCCGGGCGGGGCGAGTTCGACGATCTGGAAGTCGTCGATCCAGTAGGAGGCCTCGGGGGTCGGGGACTCGACGTAGAACGTGAGGGCGTCGGCGGCCGAGGTGATGCTGTACTCGCCGCTGAGGCGGGTCCAGTCGGCGCCCGCGGCGGCCTGGTAGACGACGCTGTCGTAGGAGGTCTCCCCGTCGGCTTCGCGCTGCACGGTGGTGCTGATCGCCTCGCCGTCGCCGTCGGCGTCGAAGCGGACGTCCACCGCGATCTCGTAGCGGGCGCCGGGGGCGATGAGGCCGGTCAGGTCGATGCTGGGGCCGTGCCAGTCGGCCGAGCGGCCGGTCGTGAGCAGGCTGCCGTCCTCGACGGCGAGGGTGACCGGCCCGCGGGGGACCCAGTCGCCGACGGTGCCGTCCTCGAAGTCGGCGGCGTAGACGACGGTGCCGTCGTCTTGGGCCGAGGCGGGCTGGGCGAAGGCGAGCGCTGCGGGAATGATGAGCGCTCCGGTGCCGGCGGCGAGGGCGCGCAGGCGCCGACGCCGTTCTCGGACTTGACGTTCCATGGCTGTGTTGCTCCATCGCGGAGGAGGGATGCGGGCTTCCGGAAGTTTCGGGGATTTCGTGAAACTTCCAGGTGAGGGTGGTGCCATGGTATGGGTGTTGTCGACGTCTGTCAATGTCCGGGTGCGCGGCGGCGGCGCGGAGGGGTCAGCCGGTGACGACGGGGCGGACCGAGCCGCGCAGGACGAGGTGGGTGCCGAGGACGGTGTGGGGCGGGGGGCCGCCCTGGCGGGCGTGCTCCAGCGCGAGCCGCACGGCGGTGCGCCCGAGTTCCTCGTGCGGCTGGTAGACCGTGGTGAGGTCGATGTCCGCGGCGGGCGGCAGGTCGTCGAAGCCGACCATGGAGACGTCCTCGGGCACGCGGAGGCCGTGCTCGATCAGGGCCTGCCGCGCGCCGGCGGCGATCTGGTCGTTGCCGGCGAACACGGCGGTGAAGTCCGGCGCGCCGGCGGCCAGCCGCGCCTTCATCATCCGGTAGCCCTCGAACCGCTCGAAGGTGCCGTCGACCTCCAGGTCGGGGTCGTGGGGCACGCGGTGCGCGGCCAGGGCGTCGCGGTAGCCCTCGATCCTGGCGTCGGCGGTGGTGTAGCCGGGGCGACGACCGAGGTACAGGATCCGCTTGTGGCCGTTGGAGAGCAGGTGGCTCGTGGCCGCGAACGCCCCGCCGGTGTTGTCGTACTCGACGACCACCGCGGGCACGTCGGGGCCGAGCGGCGGCCTGCCGCACAGCACGAGCCGGGAGCCGATGGCCGCGAGCGCGTGGGCGTACCGGCTCATGCGGGCGCGGTACTCGTCGTCGGCGGCCACGTTGCCGACGAGGATGACCGCTTCGGGGTGCTGCTCGCGCATGAACTGGACCATGGCGAGTTCGCGTTCGGCGTCGCCGCCGGTGGTGCCGATCTGGCAGAGCCGGCTGTCCTCGGCCGCCTGGGTCTGGACCCCTTGGGCGACATGGGCGTAGTGCGGGGAGATCACCGAGTTGACGATGATGGCGATGCTCTTGCGGGTGGTGCCGCTGAGGGCGCGGGCGTGGTGGTTGGCGACGTAGTCGAGCTCTTCGACGGCGCGCATGACCTTGCTGCGGGTGGCGGGGGCGGCGGGGTAGCTGCCGGAGAGGATGCGGGAGACCGTGGCGACGGAGACGCCGGCGCGTTCGGCCACCTCGCGGATGGTGGTGTGGCGCGTCCCGTCAGCTGAACCGTTCGCCTTGCGCGCCACTGCACCCGCCCTTGTTAAACTCGCTCGATAACGTTTACGGAAACAATGATTCCCGTTCCGGGGCGGCGTGTCAAGGTCGGGCGGGGCGACGGAAAGCGGCCCGGGGTCGATGCCGTTCCCCCGGGCCGCTCCCCGCGGCGGTCACTGCTCGGAGGCGAAGAGGGTCTCGGCCTCGGTGAAGAACAGCGACGCGGCCTCGTCCGGGGTCATCTGGCCGTACTGGACCTGCTCGTAGATCTCGGTGTACTTGGCCTCGATCGCGCCCGCGGCCGCGGGCGGCATCACCGGCGCGTCGGCGAGGTGCTGATCGACGGTGGCCTCGTAGTCGATGACGGCCTGCGAGGCCTCGTCGAGTTCGACGCTCTCCAGACCGGTGTTGGTGGAGGGAATGCCGCGGTTGGTGCCCATGACCGCGATGGCCTCGGGGTCGTGGAGGAGGAAGTCGATGAGCTTGGCGCTGGCCTCGGCCTGCTCGGTGTTGGCGCCGATGACGTACTGCACCGACGGGCGCAGGTGGAGGGCCAGGTTGCCGGGGTCGGCGGTGGGCGGCGGGGCGATGTCGAGCCTGCCGCCGTTGTCGGTCACGGTGGACCAGTAGCCGTTGATGGCGGTGTCCCAGCGGATCTCGGTGGCGACGAGGTCGCCGGCCATGCCGCCGCCGGTCCATTCGGCCACGGTCTCGGCGGAGGGGATCGCGCCCTGCTCGGCGAAGGGCACGCTGGTCCCCCACCACTCGACGAGCTGCTCCTGGGTGAAGTTCAGGCTCGCGGCGTCGTCGCTGTAGAAGCTGCCGCCCTGCTGGCGCAGCCACAGCTCCAGGAACAGGTACGAGGAGGCCCAGTCGACGCCGCCCCAGCGGCCCTCGCCGAGGGCGGTGGTCAGCTCGGCGACGAGGTTGCCGTAGTCCTCCCAGGTGTAGCCGGCCTCGGGCGGGGCGATGCCGTGCTCCTCGAACCAGTCGGCGCGGTAGATGAGACCGAAGACGTTGCTGCCCACGGGGACGGCGATGAGCTGGCCGTCGAGCGTGGCGGTGTCGAGCATGCCCTCGCGGAAGTCGTCGGTCTTGACGAGGCCGTCGAGGGGCAGCAGCATGCCGCTGGAGCCGAACTGGCGCAGGCGCGGGTAGTCCATCTGGAACACGTCGGGCAGGTCGCGCGAGGCCATGCGGCCGGTCAGGCCCTCCCAGTAGACGGGGTAGTCCGCGAAGTTCGTGCGGACCTCGATGCCCTCGTTCTTGGCCGTGAACAGGTCGACGGCCTGCTTGGTGACCTCGGCGCGGGCGTCGTCGCCCCACCACTCGAAGCTGATGGTGACGGGGTCGTCGGCCGTGCCGGCGGGGCCGTCGTCGCCGCATGCGGCGGCCGCGCCGAGCGCTGCGGTGGCCGCGGCGCCGGTGAGCAGGGTCCGGCGGCGGATCGGGTTGCGGACGGG
Organism: Glycomyces sp. TRM65418; assembly: GCF_019710475.1. Classification (GTDB taxonomy): domain Bacteria; phylum Actinomycetota; class Actinomycetes; order Mycobacteriales; family Micromonosporaceae; genus Glycomyces. Next base: position 479,808 of record NZ_JAJFAX010000003.1, read on the forward strand.
GTGGTGGATCATCGTTGACGCACTCCTATGGGGTGAGGGGTCCCGCCGCGGCGGGGCTTGCGGATCGGATCGGTCGGCCTCGGGGGCCGAGGCGAGTGGTTCACGGACGGGCAGAGACTTAAATCGTTTTAACTTTTCGCTCGCGCCACCATAGAACGCGTTTTCCAGCACTGTCAAGGGCCGTGGGCGACGTTTCGGCGTCGGCTACGCCTCACCCGCGAAGAACCGCGCGCGGTACACGTGCCGACCGGGTTCGAGGACGCCCCGGAGCACGGGGAGGACGGTGCTCGGCCAGTACAGGTGCGTGCCGGGCATCGGCGCGAGCAGCTCGGGCCGCCGCAGCCCGTCGTCGTCGACGATCTCGCTGCGGACGCCCTGGGAGGTCACCACGATCCGGTCGTTGGCGACCGCGGCGTCGCAGCCCTCCCGCGGCACGCACCACCCGCCCTCCCCGGTGTGGAGGGTCCGGCCGGTCGCGATCTCGTGGACGCGGGTGTGCCAGCCGTCGACGCCGGCCTCCATCGAGGTGGTGACGGTGACGTCCTCCCAAGGCCGCCACACGACCATGAGCGTGCGGCCGTCGAGGCGGCCGCCCTCGGAGTCCTCGCGGCCCCTCCAGCGGACGCCGTCCTCGGAGAGCACGAGCGCACCGTCCGGCACGGCCGCCTCGAGGCCGGGCCCGTTCGCCGCGTGCGAGAACCCGGCGAGGCTCGAGTAGGCGAACTTCCCGTAGGTGTCCCTGCCGCCGCGCATCTTCGCGCGCCACGACTGGGCGTTGAGCCGGGTCACGTGCCCGGCCTCGTCGCGGACGTGGACGGCGCGCACCGCCAGGTTCGGCTCGACCACCGGACCGGGGACCGCTGGAGCGGACGTCCAGAACGGATGGTCGGCTCCGGCGAGCAGCCCGGCGAAGGCCTTCGTGGCCCACCACGGGGAGCCGGCGGTGAGGTACTGCTCCACCACGGCGTCGTTCGGGTAGCCGTAGCCCACGCTCAGGCGCCCGTCGGGCTCCAGGATCGGCTTGTCCCACCACCACTGGAGGTGGCGGCGGCTGAACCCGGCGGCCTCGGCCCACGGCACGGCCTCGACGTCCGCGGCGGCCAGCGCACCCCACAGCGACCCCTGTGCGAAGCGGTAGCCGAGGCTGCGCCCGTAGGGGACGGCCGCGCCGTCGGCCGCGAACCAGGACCGGAACGTGCGGGCGAACGCGGCGGCGGGCTCGACGAACCGGTCGTCGCCGCTGAGGCGGTAGTGGAGCAGCCCGTACGTGTGGAACGCGAACGGGTTGTAGTAGTCGACCCGGCCGCCGGGGCCGTCCTCGAAGACGCCGTCGCGCAGCAGGAACTCGCCGATGCGGTCGAGATGGGCGGCGGCGACGGCGGGGTCGCGGTCGGCGCCGATCCGGTCGAGGCCGTGGCCGACGAGGACCGGGAACCAGTGCCAATTGCTGTCGACCACGCCGGTGGCGTAGGCCTTGCCGAGCCAGTCCGCGACGTGGTCTTTGTCCTTGGGTCCGAGCGGGTCCCAGAGGTGCTCGGGGGCGGCGGCGAGGGCCCAGCCGACGGCGGCGGCCTCGACGCAGCGCTGGTCGGCGTCGTTCAGGTCGCCGACGTACCAGGCGTCGCCGGGGTCGAGGGCGCGCGCGAGCGTGGCGCTGAGGAGCGCCCACAGGTCCGGGGCGACCGCGGTCTTCGCGGCGGTCAGGCCCCAGAGCGGGCGGGTGAGCAGTTCGAACCAGTTCTCCAGGTGGGAGTGGTTCGACATGGTCACCGGCATGGCGTCGGGGCCTTGGGCGGCCAATTCGACGGCGGGTCGGCCGATCGCGACCGCGGCGGCCTGCCAGCCGGCGCGGGTCGGTTCGAGCGGGCCGAACGCCCGCAGAGGTGAGGTCACAGTGGTGCTGGCTTTCAGGTCGGGGCGGGGCCGACGCCCGCTCGTGGCGGACGGCGGCCCCGCGGTGTCCGGTGGACGGTTCAGTAGGTGATGTCGGGCCTGGGCGGCGCGCTCATGCCCGCGCCCAGGAAGTAGTCGACGTGGTGGGACTGCATGTAGCCCTTGACGGTCATGTCGTTCCGGTAGGCCGGGTTGTGCGCCAGGGTGTACAGCCGGATGTCGCTCGGCCGATCGGTGGTGAAGATGATCAGCTCGTTGTACGAGCTGTTGGGAAGGACGACCTCCTCGCGCCAGTCGCCGAGGATGTCGGCGAGCAGGGTGGGTTGGCTGCGCGGCCCGAGGACACCGCCGTAGCTCCAGGTCTGCTCCAGCCGCGGCAGGCTGTTGGTCGTGGTGGGGTTGTTCGGGTCCCACTTCTCGATCTTGCCGCTGTTGAACAGCTCCATCGTGACGTCGCCGTCCCACCACAGGCCCATCTGCGGGTAGGGCCGCAGGTTGGTGTCGGGCTCGGTCAGCCGGTTGCTCGGGGCGTTGTAGAGGCCGTCGAACGACCAGACCTCCATGCCCGGGTGCCGCGGGTCGACGTCGCCGGCCATGCCGCGTCCGACGTCGGCGGTACCGCTCAGCACGTGCTTCCAGATGATCCGACCGGTGGCGGCATCGTAGTAGTACTCGCGCAGCCCGCTCGGGTTGTCCTGCTGCACGGCGTAGCCTTCCAGGCCCGGTCGGCTCGGGTCCATGTCGGCGATGTGGAAGCGGTCGCCGTGCACGACGCCCTGGCTGCCCATCGAATAGCGCAGGCTGCCGTCGCCGTTGAGGACGAATCCGATCTCGACGAACTCGTCGGTGCCGTTCCCGTCGACGTCGAGGCAGCGGCTGTTGTGCCCGTCCGGGTGGTTCCCGTTGCCGCGCAGCCACTTCCACTGCAGGTTGACGCTGCTGCCGTTGAAGTTCCAGGCGCTCACCATGAGGTTGAACCCGCCGTTGCCGATGCGGTTCTTCATGAAGGCGACCAGGCTCGGCGTTTCGCCGTCGAGGTGGCAGGCGGCGAACCGGGCGTACATCGGGCCGTCCGAGAGGTAGTCGGTGGGCACCTTCGCCGAGGAGCGGAGCGCGCCGGTCCGCCCGTCGAGGATGGCGATGAACTGCTCGGTGTCATTGGAGTGGTTGAATCTGGCGCCGTTGCCGAAGGTCACGCCGTTGGCGATCCTGACCGCGACTTCGGCCCGGCCGTCGCTGTCGAAGTCGTAGACGGTGACGCCGTCGTTGTGACCGACGTTGATGGTGGCCGAGCCGCCTTCGATGTTGTTCTGGTCGGTGCTGTTGGGCCCCATGTCGACTTCCCAGAGGAAGGCGCCCTTGCCGGAGTAGGCCTCGATCTTCTGCGGGGAGGTCTGGCGGTCGACCACGTAGTCGTAGGCGCCGTCGCCGTCGAGGTCGCCGACCCAGGTGAAGTTGATCGGGCCGCCGTTGCGCAGCGGAATGCGGACGGCCGGTTCGTCGGCGTGGTCGGCCGTCAACGTGAATCCGGGGCTCCGCTCCTGCTCGACGCCGCCGACGACCGGGGCGACCCGGTACGTGTTCGACTGGGACAGGTTCGCGGTGCGGTCGAGGTAGTTGGTGCCGCCCGTCAGCGGGCTCGAGTTGAGCTTCACCTCGTTGCCGCCGCCGGCCGACCGGTAGACGTTGAAGCCGATGCCCGTGGGGTCGAGCCCGAGCAGGCGCCAGCTGACCAGGACGTCGCCGCCGTTCCGTACGGCCACGACGCCTCGGTCGAGATCCTCCATCGGACGGGTCCCCTGCGCCGGGCTCCCGCCCGTGGCGACGTCGAGGTAGTCGATGTTGGCGAGGCCCGACGCGGTGGTGGCGACGAGGCGGACCGTGTTGGAGCCCGCCTTCACCGGCACGGTGACCGAGTTGGTGGACCAGGCGTTCCACGCGCCGGTGCTCGCGAACCCGACCGCGGACCGCGCCGTCGAGCCGTTGACCTGGACGTCGGCCGGGCGGGTGTCGCTCCCGCCGCTGGCGTAGCGGATCCCGAGGGTCGCGGTGCCCGCCTGGGAGGCGTTGAACGTGAACGCCACGGCGGCGCCGACGGCGTTGGGGGTGTTGCAGAATCCGCTGCCGGAGTAGCCGGAGTGGTTCGCGTCGACCGTGCCGTCGCAGACGGCCGGCGACCGCTCGGCCTCGTACCTGCCGTCCTGGGCGTGCGAGGTCGCGGTGCTCGCGGCGAAGCCTCCCGCGAGCGCCAGCAGGGCGACCGCGGCCCCGGCGACCCAGCGCCGCAATGGCGCTCTTCGCGTAAACGTTTCCATGATTGCTCCCATCATGCCGGGCGAACGGAGCGTCGATGTGACCGGGGACGGCCGTAGTCGTGATCGTCTCGGTGTCGGTTAGCTGATCTCAGCCGGTTGACTGGGCATCGACGTTTGGCTATATTGAGCCACTCAGATGTTAAAACGCTTTAAGCAGCGATGTCAATCGTCCCCTTGGAGGCACCATGACCGGGCCCGCAGCGACATCTGCGACCCTTCCCCCCGCCGAGGACCGGCCCGGAGGCGTGAGCCGCCGCGGCATCCTCGCCACCACCGCCGGAGTGGCCGCCGCGGCGGCCTTCCTCGACTCCTCCCCCGCTCACGCCCAGAGCGACACGACCGACGACGCCGGGCCCGACTCAGTCGACCTCGCCTGGCTCGAGGGCCGGCCCGCCGAATCGCCCGGATCGACCTGGGGCGTCCCCTGGGGGCCGGGCCGGTTCCCCGAGGACCAGCAGTTCCAGCTCGTCGCCGACGACGGCGCGACGGTGCCGGTGCAGACCTGGCCCCTTGCGTTCTGGCCGGACGGGTCCCTCAAGTGGACCGGCCACGCCATCGGCCCGGCGGCCACGCAGGAGTCCTTCACGCTCAGCGCCGGCGCGCCCGCCGCCCCGGCGTTCCCGGTCACCGTCTCGGACGCGAAGAACCACATCGACGTCAAGACCGGCGTCATCACCGCGCGGATCAACAAGCGCGGCACCGACCTCATCAAGCACGTCAAACGCGGCGACCGCACGATCGTCAAAGGCGGGCACCTGGTCAACATCACCCAGGCCGAGGCCCCCGACCCCGAGACCGGATCGGTCACCCGCGACCGGTTCACCAGCGACATCGAGGAGGTCACGGTCGAGCAGGACGGCCCGGTGCGGGCGGTCGTCAAGGTCCAGGGCCACCACCGCAAGACCGGCGGCCGCGGCAAGTCCTGGCTGCCGTTCACCGTCCGGTTGTACTTCTACGCGGGCGGCGAGTCCTTCCGCATGGTCCACAACTTCGTCTACGACTCCGACGGCGACGACGCCTTCATCGCCGGGCTCGGCGTGCGCTTCAAGGTGGCGCTCACCGACAAGATGTACGACCGGCACATCAGGTTCGTCGGCGAAGGCCACGGCCAGCTCACGGAAGCGGTCAAGGGCATCACGGGCCTGCGCCGCGACCCGGGCAAGGCGGTGCGCGACGCCCAGATCGCCGGGAAGGCCCTGCCCGATCCCTCCACCTGGGACCAGCGTGTCACCTCGCGCCTGCACTGGATTCCCGACTGGGGCGACTACTCCCTCACGCAGCTCACCAGCGAGGGCTTCGCGATCAAGAAGCGCACCAAGGGCGGCCACGCCTGGGTGCCGGTCGACCAGGGCCGCCGCGCCTCCGGGTTCGCCTACCTCGGCGGACCCTCCGGCGGGTTCGGCTTCGGCATGAAGGACTTCTGGCAGCGCCACCCCACCGGGCTCGACATCCGCAACGCCCACACCGACGAGGCCACGGTGACCGTGTGGATGTGGTCCCCCGAGGCGCAGCCGATGGACAACCGGTTCTACCACGACGGTCTCGGCCAGGACACCTACGCGAAGCAGCTCGACGCCCTCGAGGTGACCTACGAGGACTACGAACCCGGGTTCGGCACCCCCTACGGCGCGGCCCGCACCACCGAGCTCCAGTTCTGGGTCACCGAAGCCACGCCCGACCGCGACCGCCTGGGGCACATGGCCGACGCCGTCCGCGCCCAGCCACAGGTGATCGCCCCCAGCGAGCACATGGCCGCGGCCAAGGCCTTCGGCGGGCTGTTCGGGCCCGTCGACCGGTCCCACCCGTTCAAGGAGTACGTGGAGGACGTCCTCGACGGCAACTTCGCCTACTACAAGACCGCGCAGGACCAGCGGCACTGGTACGGCTTCTGGGACTACGGCGACGTCATGCACTCCCAGGACGAGGACCGGAAGGCCTGGCGCTACGACGTGGGCGGCTACGCCTGGGACAACTCCGAGCTCTCGCCGGACATATGGCTGTGGCTGTACTACCTCCACACCAACGGCGCCGACGCCTTCCGCTTCGCCGAGGCCATGACCCGCAAGACCAGCGAGGTCAACACCTACCACCTCGGCGAGTGGGCCGGCCTGGGCACCAGGCACGGCGTGCAGCACTGGGGCGACTCCTCCAAGCAGGTCCGCGTCTCCAACGCGAACTACCTGCGGTACTTCTACTACCTCACCGCCGACGAACGCACCGGCGACCAGCTGCGCGCGCTGTCGGACTCCGAGAAGACCGCCCTGGTCCTCGACACCGGCCGCAAGATCCGCCAGGACGAGTACGTGCCCGACCCGACCGCGCTCGAGATCGGATTCGGCACGAGCTGGGCGCCCCTGGCCGCGGCGTGGCTGACCGAATGGGAGCGCCGCGGCCCGGACTGGGAGGCGTGCAAGGACAAGATCCTCGGCACCATGGAGACCATCGCCGCGCAGCCCAACGGCATCGCGCAGGGCTCCGCGCTGTACAACATGGAGACCCGCCGGTACGCCATCGCCGAGAACCCGGTCACGGAGCGCAGCAACCTCTCCAACGGCTTCGGCCGCCTGGAGATCATCCCCGAGCTCCTCGTGAACGTGGACATGCCCGCGTTCGAGGCGGACTGGCTCAAGTACGGGCGCTTCTACATCGCCACCCGCGCCGAGCAGGAGGCCGAGTACGGCGGCCGTTTCGGCGACCTGTTCCTGTGGGCGTACTCGCGGGCGGCCGCGTACGCGGCCGTCAAGACCGGCGACGACGCCCTCGCCGCGAAGGCGTGGCAGGTGTTCCAGACCCAGTACCCGTGGTGGGAGGGCAACCAGGGATGGCCGCACGAGACCCAGAAGGTCGCGGACACGCTCAACCCGACCGACTGGTGGCCGCGCATGTCCACCAATGACGCCGCGCAGTGGGGCGCGGCCGCGATCCAGAACCTCGCGCTGATCGGGGACCACGTCCCCGACGAGTAGCGGAGGAGGCGAGCGGGGCGGGCTTCGGCCCGCCCCGCTCAGCGCGTCATCGCCTCGACCAGGGTGTCCTGCAGGCCCGTGAGCCAGTCGTAGACCATCGCCAGGGGCTTGCGCACGTCGGCGTCCGGCAGCTCGCGCAGCTCCTCGTACACCTCGTCGTCGGTGATCTCCAGCCGCGTGGCGATGGCCAGCCGCAGGTCGTTCAAGGTGCCGAGCCAATGCCGGCACTCGTCGGGCTTCAGGTGGAGCATCACGCGGCGGTCCCCCACCGGGTCGAGCGCGTCCAGCGAGCGGATCACCGCCAGCGCGTCCTCGCGTTTGCGGGCGCGCAGGTCGTTCTCGGTGAAGCGGCGGAACTCGGCGGAGGCGGCGCGGGCGTCGATCTCGTCCGCGGGGCCGTCGGGATCGGTGTAGGCGTCGGGGAAGAGGCGGGCCAGGACGGGGTCGGCGGGCGGCTCGCTCGGTCCGGCGTCGAACGCGGATTCGATGAGCTCCTCGGCGTCGCCGCCGAGGGCGCCGCAGGGGCCGATCAGCTCCACGAGCTGCTCGGCGTAGTCGCGCAGGACCGCGATCTCGACGTCGTCGAAGTCCACGGCCGCGCCGCCGCCGCGCAGCGGCTTGAAGTAGCCCGCCATCAACGGTCCTGCCGGAGGGTCGCCCAGAGGCCGTAGCCGTGCATGGCCTGCACGTCGCGCTCCATCTCCTCGCGGCTGCCGCTGGAGACCACCGCGCGGCCCTTGTTGTGGACGTCGAGCATCAGCTGGTTCGCCTTCGCTTCGGAGTAGCCGAAGTACGTCTGGAAGACGTACGCCACGTAGCTCATGAGATTGACGGGGTCGTTGTGGACGATCGTGATCCACGGCGGGTCGGGTTCGGCGACCTCGGCGGGCGTCGCGGACGGGGCCGAGCGCTCGGTCTCGGCCGGGGCGCCGAATGCGCTCCGGTACGGCGGGACGGCGGTCGCGGATGGCGGATGGGCGCTCACACACCAATGCTGCCATCAGGAGCGGATCCGGTGGGCCGCGGTGGCGACGGGTATCGGATTGATCTCCGAACCGCTCGACGGCTTCGGGGATGCGGCGGGCGTCCCCGGCGCCGAGACGCCCGCGACCGAGGCCGCGACGCGGCGCTGCGAGCACGAGGGCGGCACCGGGAGGGAACCGGTCTCCCGCTTCGGCTCGCGCGAGCGGATGCGGCAGCTCGACGAAAGGCGCGCGGCCGCGGGCCTTCGGCCTGCCTGATGGCCGGCCGGGAAACCGCCGCCGCCGACCGCGAGTCGGCGGCGGTAGCCTGTACCCCGACAGCCTCCCCGGTCGGGCGGCACGCCGCCGCCGACGGAGACCACGATCGACCAGGAAGACGGAGCCGCATGCCCGCGCAGCCCGACATCGATGTGCTCGTGTTCGACCTCCTCGGCACCCTCGTCGACGAACCCGGCGGCATCAAGGCCGCCATCGCCGAGGCGGCCCCGGACGCCGACGTCGACGACATGGCCGAGGCGTGGGCGGGCCACGTGGCCCGACTGCAGCGGCAGATCGTCGACGGCGAGCGGCCCTACGCCAGTAGCGAGGCGATCGACCGCGAGGCCGCCGGGCTGGTGGCCGCGGAGTGCGGCGTCACCGACGCCGCGGCGATCGACCGGCTCGCGACCGCCGGGCGTCGGCTCGACCCCTGGCCCGACACCGTCGCGTCCCTCGACCGCCTCGCGGCGCGCTTCCCGATCGTGGGCCTGTCCAACGCGAGCCGGGCGACCCTCCCGCGGCTGAGCGCCCACGCCGGGCTGCGCTGGCACTTCCTGCTCTCGGCGGAGGACGTGCAGACCTACAAGCCCGCACCCGACGTGTACCGGCTCGCGCTCCTCCTCGCCGGGACGGCGGCCTCCCGCGTCCTCATGGTCGCCGCCCACGCCTGGGACCTCCGCGGCGCGCAGGCGATGGGCCTGAGCACCGCCTATGTGCGGCGTCCGATCGGCGACGCGCCCCTCGCCGGCGACGCGTTCGACTTCGAGGCCGAGAGCCTGGCCGGCCTCGCGGACGTCCTGCTCGACCGCTGAGAGCGCCCACTTGCCGGAGGTATGGCCTAAATCGGGGGCGGCCACTTTTGCCGACTGTCAGTAGTGGAGTCGATCCGCTTCAATTGCGTCGTACCTGAGCAACCCTCGATGACAGGAAGAACACTGTGCGACGCATGATCGTTTCGCTGGCCCTCTCCCTCACCGCGCTCCTCGTGTTCGGCCTGGCCGCCACCGGGACCGGCCATGCCGACGAGGCCGACCTCGCCGGCAACGGCTGGGGCAACGGCGGCCCGGCGGTCGGAGGGTAACCGAATCCGGCACCACCCCGGCTCCGAACACGGCATCGCGCCTTCACGGCGCGGTGCCGTCGTCGTTCGGGTCAGATCAGGTCGGCCTCGCAGATGAGACCGCGGGCCGAGGCCAGCGCGCCGAGTTGGAAGCGGCTGCGCGCCCCGAGGCGCTTGGTGAGGTCCTCGGAGAGGCGCCGGATCGTGCGGTGGGAGACCTTCATCTGGCGGGCCGCCGAGGCGTCGGTGTGGCCCTGGGCCCAGAGTTTGAGCACGTGCTGCTCCTGGGCGGTGAGCGGCTCGGCGCGGCCGGGGCGGCGGCGGGTCAAGGGCTGGGCGTCGGCCCAGATGTTGATGAACAGGGCGACCATCGCCTGGATGATGACGCGGTTGCCGAGGACGAGCGCCCCGATCTCGCAGTCCAGGTCGTCGATGGGGATGATGGCGCGCTCGCGGTCGAAGACGATCATCCGCAGCGGCAGGGACGGCGCGGTGCGGACCTCGCCGCCCGACTCGATCTCCCAGTTCAGGGCTTCCATGGTGTAGGGGTCGTTGCGGACGGCGTCGAGGTAGACCGACTTCATCCGCACCCCGCGCTTGAGGACGTCCTCGTCGACCGCCTGCGCCTCTTCGAAGGTCTCGGGGGTGAGCTTGCCGACGGGGACGAGGATGAGCTGCTCCTCGACGCATGCGGCGGCGAGCTCGGCGATGCGGGCGCGGATGGCCTTGAGCCCGATGAGCTGCTCCACGCCGCTGTCCCCGGGGGCCTTGGCCCCGTACTTGGAGAGCATGCGGGTCATGGCCATCCGGCCCTCTTCGAGCTGGTGCTGCATGTTGGCGACCGCGGCCTGCTGCCTGGCGAGGAGCGAGGCGAGACCGACCTGCGGGTCCACGAGGGAGACCCGGCCGTCCTCGTTGGTGATCAGGGCGGCGCGGCTGAGGTCGTCGATGGCGGTCTGCACCGCGTCGCGCTCGCACTGGGTCAGCTCGGCCAGCTTCGCCACCTCGAGGGTCGGATTGTCGAGCAGCGCGAGATAGACGGCTTCGGTCTCCGAGTCGAATCCGAAGGTGCTGAGCATGGGGGTCCTTCCGAGGGGGGAACCGGCCCGGGTCCCGGGCGGATTCGGCGACGGCAGGTGGTGCACCGCGAGCGGAGCGGATCGGCCCGACCGGGACACCGGCGTCGCGGTTCGGTCACCGGTCGAAATATAACACGCATATAACACGCGCGCATACGAAGTGGAAGCGCCTCGCTGCGCACGGTCACTCCGGAGGCCGGCGGCTTCGACCGTCCGAAGCGAACAGGGGACGCGTCCGGAGGCGGGTCCGGTTGCCTCCGTCGCCGTCTCGGTCCGTGGCAGAAATGCTCGCACTCCCGTGCGCACAAGTGACCACTGACGACTCCCGTGCGCGGCGGCCAGAGTTGGACGCGAACCCTCCCCCACCTTCAGGAAGGAACCGGTGGCCGCCACATGAGCACTCAGACCGCCTCCGCCGACTGCCTCGTCTGCGACGCGCCCTTCACCATCGACGCCGATTGGGAGAAGGGCGAGATCGTCGAATGCGCCTCCTGCGGCCAAGAGCACGAGATCGCCGAGCAGACCCCCGAACGCACCCGCGTCGAACTCGCCCCCGAGGTCGAAGAGGACTGGGGCGAGTGAACGACCTGCAGGCCGACGTCCTCCTGTCGGTCACCGTGCTCCGCCCCGAGGAGAAGCTCCTCGGGGCGGCGCTCCGGGCGCGCGGCCTCGCCGTGACGACCCTCCTGCCGCCCGACCTCGGCGCGGTCGTCCGCGGCGGGTCCGCCGCCCGGCTCGGCCTGATCCGCAACGTCTCCCATCAGCAGGCCCACACCACGGCGCGGCTGCTCGAGCACTCGGGCATCGACGTCCTCAACCGCTCCTCGGCCATCGAGGCCTGCGGCGACAAGGGCATCCAGGCGCTCATGTTCTCCCGTCACGGCGTCCCCCACCCCGAATCGCACCTCGCGTTCAGCTTCGATCAGGTGCGCGAGGCCGTCGCGGCGTTCGGGTGGCCCTCGGTCGTCAAACCGGTCAGCGGCTCCTGGGGCCGGGGCGTCACCCGCATGGTCAACGTCGAGTGCGTGGACGCGTGGATCGGCGGCCGCGAGTCCGCCGACGCCGCCGGGAAGCTCTTCCCGGTCCTCGTGCAGGAGTACGTCGACAAGCCCGGCCACGACCTGCGGGTCGTCGTCGTCGGCGCCGAACCGGTGGCGGCCATCCGCCGCGTCTCCGAGCACTGGCGCACCAACACCACGCTCGGCGCCGACGTCGAGCGCCTCGAGGTCACCGACGAGATGTCCGAGCTGTGCCGCAAGGTGACCGACATCCTCGGCGAGGGCTTCTACGGCATCGACCTGGTCGAGGACCGCGCCGCCGGCGAACTCAAGGTCCTGGAGGTCAACGCCAACCCCGAGTTCGCGAAGTCCTCCATGGTGCACGGCGTCGACATCGCCGCCGCCGTGGCCGAACACGTCAGCGCGAACCTCGCCACCACCCTGCCGGCCGCCGGCTGAGAAGGAGGAGTCCGCATGGAGCCATTCGACACCGCCGTGGTGCTCACCCGGGTCATGACCTCGGGCACCGTGATGAGCATCGAGAAGGCCGACCGGGAACTGCCCGGACTGGAGCGGCTGCTGGCCAGGCAGTGCGGCCGCCCGCACGTCTCGCTCGTCAACTCCTCGACCGCCGCGGTCCACGCGGCCGTGGCCGGCCAGGGCCTCGGTCACGGCGACCGCGTCGACGCGACCGGGCTCGACGAGCCGACGGTCGCGTTCCTCGCCTGGCTCGGCATCACGGCCGGCGACGGGCCCGTGCCCTTCGACCGGGTCCGCCTCACCCCCGAGAACGCGGGCCGCCTGCGCGAGCTCGCCGCCGAGGCCACCGCGCCGGCGCTCGTGGTCGACCTGTGCGACCTGGGCTTCGGTCCCGCCGCCGCCGTGGTCACCGCCGACGAGACCGCCTGGGCGCGGGCCGAGCGGCTGAAGATCTTCGGCGCCTTCGACCTCCGGACCATGTGGACGCAGGAGGAGTCCAACCCCGGCCTCGTGCCGGGCGTCCAGTTCAACTACCGCCTCAGCCCTCTGGTGGCGGCCTGCATCAGGGTCGCCCTCAACCAGGCCCGGGCCTCCCGGGGCGGCTCGCCGCGGGCGTCCGAGGCCACGGCAGCGTCAGGAGCCGCCCGATGATCACCGACTTCCCCACGGCGCCGCTCGATCCCCCGGGGCCCGCCGACCGCGAGGCCGACCTCGCCGCCCTGGGCGGCCCGGCCATGATCGGCAGGGAGGTGCGCCGCACCCCCTTCCCGGTCATCACCAAGGAAGACGTCCTGCACATGCTGCTCTCCCTGCGGCAGGACCCCGCCAAGACCGTGGACGCCTTCGCCGAGTCCTACCGGGACTACGTCGGCGCGGCCTTCGCGCTGCCGACCGCGTCCGGCACGGCGAGCCTCCACATGGCACTCGTCGGCGCGGGCGTCGAACCCGGCGACGAGGTCGTCGTCCCCGCCTTCACCTTCATCGCCACCGCGCAGGCGGTCGTCGCCGCCCACGCGGTGCCGGTGTTCGTCGACATCGACCCCCGCACCTACTGCATGGACCCGGCCGCCGCGGCGGCGGCCGTGACCGACCGGACCAGGGCCGTCATGCCCGTCCACGTGCACGGCCTCCCCGCCGACATGCCCGCGCTGCGGCGACTGTGCGACGAACGCGGCCTGGCCCTGGTCGAGGACGCCTCCCATGCGCACTCGGCGCGGATCGGCGACCACACGGCGGGGTCCATCGGGGACACCGCCGGGCAGAGCCTCATGGCCGACAAGAACTTCCCGCTCGGCGGCGAAGGCGGCATCGCGTTCTTCGCGAGCGCCGAGGCGCACGCCCGGGCGGTCGACTACCTGGCGCGGCACGGCATCGACTACCGGATGGCGCCCATCGCGGCGGCCTTCGGCGCGAGCCAGCTGGAGCGGCTGCCCTACTACGACCGGGTCCGGGCCCGCAACGCCGCCGTCCTCGGCGACGCCCTGCGCCAGACCGGTCTGTTCGAGCCGCCCCACGTCCCCGAAGGACACGTCCACGCCTACAACATGTACCGCATCGGGCTGCGCCCCGAGCGGATCGGCCTGGACGACCTCCCCGTCCACGCCGTCAAGCAGGCGGTGCACGAACTGCTGGTCGCCGAAGGCGTCCCCGCGCGCGAATGGCAGAACACGCCGATCCCCTGCCACCTGCCGTTCCGGCACCGCGACGGGTTCGGCGGCGGGTACCCCTTCAGCCTCAACCCCGGGGCCGTCCGCGACCACCGCCCCGAGGACTTCCCGAACACGCTCGCCATGCTCGAGAGCACGCTCGTGCTGTGCCGCGAACTGCGCTCCCCTGTGGAGTACGAGCGCGTGCTCCGCTACGGCGAGGCCTTCGCGAAGGTCGCCGCCCGCCCGGACGCGATCCGGAAACTGGCCGCCGGAGGCGATTGCCCGCCGCCGCACCGAAGGGCGGCCCGCCTTGGCTGACCAGCGACGCGTCAACGCGGCCGTCATCGGGGCGAGCGGCTACACCGGCGGCGAGACCGTCCGGCTCCTGGCCGACCACCCCGAGGTGCGCCTGACGTTCCTCTCCGCCGAACGCCACGCCGGCTCCACCGTGGGCGCGGTCCACCCGTGGCTGCGCAACCATCCGACCGCCGGGAAGCTGAAGCTCGAGCCGCTGGAGGCGATGCCCGACGTGGACGTGGCCTTCGCGTGCCTGCCGACCGGCGCGCTCCCGAAGCTGCTCCCGCAGGTGGCCGCCCGCGCCGCGGTGGTCCTCAACCTGGCCGGGGACTTCCGGCTCCACGACCGGGCCGAGGCCCGCCGGCACTACCCCGACTCCGAGATCGCCGACCAGCGGTTCGCGTACTTCGTGCCGGAGCTGTCGACCGACCTGGGCGCCGAGCGGTTCGTCAACCTGCCCGGCTGCATGGCCGTCGCCTCGATCTACGCGCTGTACCCGCTGTTCTGCGACAACCTCGTCGAGCCCAGGGTCGTCGTCGACGCGAAGACCGGCTCCTCCGGCTCGGGCAAGGGCGGCGGCGAGCACCCGGCCGAACGGGCCGGGAACTTCCGCGTCCACAAGCCCCACGGCCACCGGCACGCCCCCGAGATCCGGCAGGCCCTCGCCGAGTTCACCGGCTTCGAACCCGAGCTCCAGTTCTCCTCCCACAGCCTCGACCTGCCGAGGGGGATCATGGTCAGCTGCTATTCGCAGCTTCGCGAAGGGGTCTCGGCCCTGGACGTGAAACGCGCGTACGCCTCCGCCTATGCCGGGAAGCCGTTCGTCAAGGTCCGCACGGCCCCCAGGCGCCCGCAGGACTTCCCGATGCTCAAGGCCGTGATCGGCTCGAACCTCGCCGAGGTCGCCGTCAGCGTCCAGGGCACCGAGGCGGTGAGCGTGGCCGCGCTCGACAACCTCGTCAAAGGCGCCGCCGGACAGGCCGTGCAGACGATGAACCTCATGATGGGCATCGACGAGGCGACCGGCCTGCCCACGACGGCGGTGGGCCCGTGAAGCCGCTCTACTGCGTCAAGGTCGGCAGCGCCACCATCGACCGGGCCGCGCTCGGCGAGAGCGGCGTCCACGCCGAGATCGCCCAGCTCGTGCGCCGCGGTGCACGGGTGCTCATGGTCGCGGGCGGCGCGGCCGGGATCGAACGGCACTACCGGGCGGTCGGCCGCCCGGTGCCGCGGCTGCGGCTCGCCGGCGGCGACGCGATCCGCTACTGCCCGCCCGAGGAGATGGCGCACCTCGTCGACGCCTACCGCCGGGTGACCCTGCCCGCGGTCGAGGCCGGACTGCGCGCCCACGGGATGCGCGTCCACGCCGCTCCCGCGGTGGAGCTGGTCCGCGGGCGCGCCAACCGGCCGCTGCGGGTGCAGTCCGCGAGCGGCGGCACGCGCCTGGTGCGCGACCACCGGGCGGGCCTGCCCACCGAGGTCGACACCGAGCGGCTGGAGGCGCTCCTGGAAGCGTTCGACGTCGTCTGCCTCTCGCCGCCGATCGCCGACGCCGAGGGCGGCGCGCCGCTCAACGCCGACGCCGACGTCCTGGCCGCGGTCCTCGCGAACGCCCTGCGGGCCGACCACCTCCGCCTCGTCACCGGCACCGCCGGGCTCCTGGCCGACCCGGACGACCCGGCCTCCACCGTCGCCGACCTCTACCCCGGCGAGGGCGCGGCGTACGCGGGCGGGCGCATGAAGCAGAAGGTCCGCGCCGCCGAGATCGCGCTGCAGGCCAGCGCCGACGTGGCGATCTGCGGGCCCGACACGATGAGCGACCCCGCCGGCTGGACCCGGTTCTGGCCCAGCCGCGAGCCCGCGCCCGACCTCGCGCTGCTCACCCGCGCCGCCGCCGTCCCGTCGGTCTCCGGCGACGAACGCGAACTCGCGGTCTACCTGCGGGACTGGTGCACCGCGCAGGGCATCGAGGCCGCGATCGACCCGGCGGGAAACCTCGTCGCCGTCAAAGGGAACGGGCCGCGCCGCCTGCTCATGCTCGGCCATCTCGACACCGTGCCGTTCCACTGGCCCACCGTCTGGGAGGAGGGCGGCACCCTGTTCGGGCGCGGCACCGTCGACGCCAAGGGCTGCCTGGTCAACTTCCTCGAAGTGCTCGCCGCGACCGACGTCGGCGAGGACTGCCAGGTCCGCGTGGTCGGCGCGGTCGAGGAGGAGGTCTCCTCCTCCAAGGGCGCCTTCTGGGTCCGCGACCACTATCCGGCCGACGCGGTCGTCGTCGGCGAGCCGAGCGGCTCGGGGACGCTGACGCTCGGCTACCACGGGCTGTTCAAGCTCCGGATCACCGCCGGCGTCGACAGCGGCCATTCGGCGGCGCGGGACGCGGTGTCCGCTCCGGACGCACTCATCGCCGCGCTCGCGGCGTTCCGCGAGGCCGTGCTCGCCGAGGCGCCCGAATCGCTCAGCGCCGTCATCGACATGCGGACCGAGCGTCGGCCCGGCCGCGACGAGGCCACGGCCGTCCTCAACTTCCGCATTCCCCCAGGGGCCGAACCGGACGCGCTCATCAAGGCGCTCCCCGAGATCCCGGGGGTGGACGCGGCGATCCTGCGGGCCACCCCCGGGCACCGGGGCCCGCGCACCTCGCCGCTGGCGCGGTCCTTCTCGAAGGCCTTCGCCGCCAACGGGATCCGGCCCCGACACGTGGTCAAGAAAGGCACCTCCGACATGAACACGCTCGCCACGACCTGGGAGGGCGTGCCGATGGTCGCCTACGGCCCCGGCGACTCGGCGCTCGACCACACCGACGCCGAGCGCATCGGCGCCGACGAGGTGCGCCTCGCCCGCGCGGTGCTCGCCGACGCCGTCGCCCACTGGCTCGGGACGGAGGCGCGGCGATGAGCGCCCTGGCCTTCACCGAAGACCTGCAGGGGAAGCGCGACGCCGCCGAGCGGGCGAAGGCCGCGCGCCGCCTCATCGTCGACATGGCCGCCAGCGAGCGCGGCTGCCACCTCGGCGGGAGCCTGTCGGTCGTCGACCTGCTCCTGGCGGCCCTCGACCGGGCCGAAGGCGACGACGGGACGCGCGTCGTGCTCAGCAAGGGCCACGCCGCGGCCGGGCTCTACGCCGCCCTCCACGTCACCGGCCGCCTGGCGGAGAACCCCGCCCCGCACTACGGGCAGGCCGGGCACCCGTACACCGGGCATCCCGGCCCGAAGGTCCCCGGCGTGGCCTTCCCTACGGGGAGCCTCGGCCACGGCGTGCCGTACGCGGCCGGATGGGCCTGGTCGCAGCGCCTCAAGGGCGGCGGCGGGCTCGGCATCGCCGTCAGCGGCGACGGCGAGCTCCAAGAGGGACTGGTGTGGGAGACCCTGCAGGTCGCCGCCGCGCGCCGCCTGGGCAACTTCGTGCTCCTCGTCGACCGCAACGGCGGGCAGAACGACGGCTACGTCGAGGACATCTCGCCGCTGCCGGACCTCGCCGACCGGTTCCGCGCCTTCGGATGCGACACCGCCGAGGTCGACGGCCACGACCACGCCGCATTGAGCGCCGTCCTCGCCGGCGAGCGCCGCGGGGACCGACCCCTCGCGGTCGTCGCGGCCACCGTCAAGGGCAAGGGCGTGCGCGCCGTCGAGGGCAAGGCCGCCGCCCACTACGTCACCATCGACGCCGCGCGCGCCGAGCAATGGAAGCGGGGCATCCGATGACGCTCTCCGGACGCGACGCCTACCGCGCCGCCCTCACCGAGCTCGCCGCGGGCGACCCGGCCGTGGTGTGCATCGAGGCCGACCTCGGCGGGAAGCGGCACCCGTTCGCCGAGGCCCACCCCGACCGGTTCTTCAACGTCGGGATCGCCGAGGCCGCCATGATCGACATGGCCGCCGGGCTCGCCGCGGGCGGCTGGAAGCCGTTCGTGAGCACCTTCGCGCCGTTCGCGACGCTGCGCGCCGCCGAGAGCTTCAAACTGGCGCTCGGCTACCTCGGGGCGCCCGTCACCGTCGTCGCCCCGTACGCGGGCGTCTCCGGGGCCTGGTTCGGCACCACGCACCACTGCCTCGAAGACCTCGCGGTCGCCCGAGCCGTCCCGGGCGTGGTGGTCGCCGCGCCCTACGGCGAGGCCGAGATGCGCGCGGTCGTCACCGCCGCGGCCGCCTCGGGGCGGCCCCACTACATCCGCACCGGCCGCAACGCCGCCTATGACAGCCTCTCCCCCGCCGGCACCGCACTGCAACTGGTCCACTGGGCCAACGAGGGAGCATCGGGTGAGCCGTGCCTGGTGTCGGTGGGGGAAGAGGCCACCCGGCTGTGCTTGGAGGCCACGGCGCACGATCCGCGCCTCGCCCACGCGCACCTGTGCTATGTGGACAACGAGCATCTGGCGGGGGCCGCGAAGGCGCTCGCCGCCCGGCACGGGCGCCTCACCGTCGTCGAGGAGCACCGACGCGCCGGCTCCGTGGCCGAGGCGCTCGCCCTGCTGCTGCCCGAATGCCGCGTCAACAGCGCCTGCGCCGACGAGCGCTGGCCCGTCGAAGGCGGCGACCACGCCCAGACCATGGCCCAGCTCGGCCTCACCGCCACCGCCGTGCTCGACGCGGCGACCCAGCACCGACACCACCAGGAGACCGCACCGTGCACATCCTCATGATCGAATGCAACCCCAACGGCATGGCGGGCATCGCCAACGCCCTCGAACTCGGCCACGACGTCACCCTGATCTCCGTCGACCCCGACTTCTACCTGGCGATCTCCCCGCTCACCGCGGACGCCTACGCGCACCCGAACTGCCGCGTGGTCAAGAGCGAGGCCGCCTTCGACATCGAGGAGCTGCTGGCGCTGGTCCGTCGGATCCACGCCGAGCACCCCGTCCACGGCGTCACCACCTACAGCGAGTACCACACCGTCCACACCGCCGCCGCCGCGAAGGAGCTCGGCCTGCCCGGCATGAGCGTCGACGGCGCCCGCAACGCCCGCCACAAGCACCGCACCCGGCTCGCCTTGGACGGCAAGGGCATCCGCCAGCCGCGGTTCCGCCACGTGGCCGACCCCGCGGACGTGGAGGCCGCCGTGCGCGCGATCGGCTTCCCGTGCGTCGCCAAGCCCTCCGACGGCACCGCCAGCCTCCACGTGCTCCACCTCAGGGACGAGGCCGACCTCGCCGACTACCTCGCCGAGCTCGCGGCGGTCGCCGACTACGGGCGCGGCGTCACCCGCATCCCCGACATCGTCATCGAGGAGTTCGTCCCCGGCGAGCTCATCTCCGTCGAGTCCTGCGTGCTCGGCCCCGGCGAGGTCGTCAACCTCGGCCTCACCGACCGGCCCCTCAGCGGCTTCCCGCACTTCATCGAGATGGGCGCGACCTACTTCTCCGGCCACCCGCTCCAGGAGGAGCTGTTCGACCTGACGACGAAGGCGCTGAACGAGCTCGGCGTCGACTTCGGGTTCATCCACACCGAGTTCCTGCTCGGCCCCGACGGGCCGGTGCTGTGCGAGGTCAACGGCCGCCTCATCGGCGGGATCGTGCCCTCCCTCATGCAGATCACCAGCGGCGTCGACGCCTACCTGGAGGTCATCCGACTGGCGCTGGGCGAGCGGCCCGAGCTGCCGTTCCCCGGGGAGACCACCGCGGGCGGGCACTGGTTCGGCGCCCCCCTGGACGGCGTCGTCGAGTCCATCGAGTTCGACCTCGACGGCCAGCCCGGGTTCCACTCCGCGCTGGCCTACAAGAAGCCCGGCACCCCCGTGTCCCGCCTGTCGAAGTCCAATTTCGACTGGATCGGCCACGTCATCTTCACCGGCGTCGACCGCACCGAGGTCAACAAGCGCTGCGAAGCGGCCCTGGACCACATCGACCTGCGCATGAGGGTGGCGGTCGCCCGATGACGCCCACTCACGTCTACAAAGGCGTCGCCGTGCCCTCGCTGGACCGCTCGGCCCTGTTCGACGTCGTCGTCGCCGACGGCGTCTTCGCCCGGATCGAGGCGACGGACCGGCCCCGCAACGGCGGCGAGACCGAGCTGTGGCCCGGCTACACCGAGGCCCACGCGCACTTCGCCCTGCCGTGCAACTGGGACGATTCGCTGGACTCCCCGCGCATCACCGCGCTCCAGTACCTCTACCACGGCGTCACCCACGTGGTCGACAAGTTCGGCTTCCCCGTCGTCGCCGCCGAATGGGAGGCCGGGAAGGCCGAGTCCCCTTGGCCTTACCCGGAAGTGGTCCACTGCGGTTACGCGGTGACCGCGACGACCGACGGGGCCGGCCGCAACGGCCACGGCGTCGAGTTCCCCGCGCCGGTCTACATGCTCGCCGTCGAATCCGACCTGGAGATCGCCCTGCACGCCAACGCCGAACGCGGCGCGACCTTCCTCAAGGCCATGTTCACCGACGGCACCGAGCAGCCGGGCAGCCCGGTGCGGTTCTCGCGGCTGTCCGAGCGCATCCTGCGCTGCTGCGCGCGCATCGCCCGGGAGCGCGGCATCCCCGCCGTCATCGACTGCAACACCTTGGAGGAGACCCGCTTCGCCTACGAGTGCGGCTTCCGGCTCTTCGCCCACTCCGTGCGCGACACCGAGCTCACCGACGCCGAGTGGAAGGAGTTCGACGAGGCCCGGTTCGTCTCCACGCTCGCCGGGCTGCGGCCGATGATCATGACCGGCGAGGAGTTCGCCGCCGAGTACGGCCGCGAGGGCTTCGCCGAGACGCAGGACCCGTACAACCGCGAATTCGTCAAGCGGATCGAGCATCCCTACGGCATCGAGTACGGCGTCCAGGAGACCCGCACCGCCGCGCTGACCGACATGCGCCGCAACGCCCTCGCGGCCCTCGACCGCGGGCGCCTGCTCATCGGCACCGACTCGGGCAACCTCGGCGCCTACCACGGCTACTCGTTCCTCAGCGAACTCGAGCTCCTGCGCGGCGAGGACCGGTCGCCGGACCTGGCGTTCCGGATCCGCGAGCAGGCCACCGTCGGCGGGCGCCGCTACTTCGACGAGCTCGCCGGTCGGCCCTCCCCCGAGCATCCGATCGGCGTCGGGCAGCCCGCCACGTTCAACCTCGTCGACCCCGCCCTCCCGCTCTCGGCCCTGCCCGAGGCCACGGTCGTCCAGGGCACGCCGATCGACCGCGAGGCCGTCGCCGCCGCGATCGCCGCGCTGCGCGCCACCGACACGAAAGGCAAGGTCCTCCTGTGACAGCCCAACGCCGACGCACCCTCATCGGGGTCAACGCCGGCATCTTCCTCGCCCACATCGGCAACTTCATCTGGTTCCCGATCCTCGTGGCCGCCCTCGGCGGCACCCACTCGGGGTTCTGGGCCGGCCTGGTCATGTGCATGACCTACGTCGGGCGCCTCCTGGCGACGTTCTCGTACGAGGGCGTCGCGGCCCGCGTCGGCATCAGGGGCGCGGTCTTCGCCGGGACGGCGCTCGAAGCGGTCGCGCTGCTGGGCATGGGCTTCGCCGACGGCGTCGCCGTCTACTGCGCGCTGGCGTTCTTCATCGGCTTCGGCTCCGGGACGGCCTTCCCCGGCCTGAAGAACGTGCTCGTCTCCTATCCCGAGGCCGAACGCGCGGGCGCGTTCTCGACCTTCCAGATGTCGGCGCAGGTCGGGCTGTTCGGCGGCGCGCTCCTGGGCGGGCTCGTCGCCGGGTTCGACCTGCGCGCGGTCTTCGCGATCGTCTTCGCGATCTTCGTGGGCTTCTGCCTGTCGGCCTCGGCGTTCATCCCGAAGCACGGGTTCGAGCCCTCGACCGGGGAGGCGGCCGAGCCGCCCGCGTCCGCGGTCCGGGCGCCGCTGTTCAGCCTCCGGGTCTTCAAGGGCGTCGAGGTGCGCGGCGCGACCGCGTACTTCCTCCTGTCGGCGGTGTTCTGGTTCCTGGAGATGTGCTTCATCGTGGGCATCCCGCTCCACATGCAGCACTTCGTGCCCGACCTGGCGCCGTCCGCGCCGTTCTGGGTCACCGGGCTCACCCTCCTGGTGCTCCAGTACCCGCTGTTCAAGCTCCTCATCAAGCACCTGCGCCCCGGCGCGGTCATGGCGGTGGGCCTGGCGGGCATGACGGCCGCGTTCCTGGCCTTCGGCGCCGGCCAGACGGCCGTGTGGGTCCTGGCGGGGTGCTTCGTGGTGGTGCTCGGCGAGATCCTCTTCGCGCCGTCGTTCGACATGTGGGTGGCGCGCAAGGTCCCCGAGGACCGGCTCGCGCGGGCCATGGGCGCCATGCACTTCTTCCGCAGCGCCGGGAACATGGCCGGAGCGCTGCTCGCGGGCCTCATGTTCGACCTGAGCGTCGCCGCCGACGCGCCCGGCGCGCAATGGTTCCTCGTCGCCGCCGTGGCCGCGGTCTGCGCGCTCGTCTGCGTCTTCAGCCGGGAGCGGCCCGTCCAGGCCGATCCGGACCACACCGAGCCCGTCGCGGCGGGCGCGAAATAGAAGGGAGCCGGCCATGGCCGACATCTGCGTCATCGGCGGCACCAGGTTCTTCGGGAAGTTCCTGGTCGACCGCCTGATCCACGACGGGCACGACGTCACGGTCCTCACCCGGGGCCGGACGCCGGACCCGTTCGGCGACGCGGTGCGGCGCATCGTGGCCGACGCGACGGACGCCGACTCGCTCGCCGCGGCGGTCGCGTCGGAGCGGTTCGACGCCGTGGTCCACCAGATGTGCTACGACCCCCGCGCCGCCGCGGCCGCTTGCGAGGCCTTCGGCGAGCGGGCAGGGAAATGGGTGCTCACCTCCAGCATGGAGGTCTACAACGCCGACACGTTCCGCTGGGAGGTCCCCGCGCCGCCCATGAGCGCCTTCGCCCGCGAGGCCGAGCTCGACCCGGCGGCCTACCGGTACGACCTCGACCTGCCCTGGGACGACCCGGAGTTCGCGGGCCCGAACTACGGGGAGGGCAAACGCCAGGCCGAGGCCGCCATGCTCGACCGCTCCGTCGTCCCGCTCGCCCTCGCCCGCATCGCGCACGTGCTCGACGCCCGCGACGACTTCACCGGCCGAGTCCGGTTCCACGTCGAGCGCATCCGCTCGGGCCTGCCGATCACCGCCCACGCCTCGCCCGGCAGGACCTCCCTGGTGCCCGCCGCGGAGGCCGCGGCGTTCCTCGCGTGGGCGGCCGTGAACGACGTCACCGGAGCGGTCAACGCCGCCGCACCGGACCCGGTGGACGTCCATGCGGTCTGCGCGGCGTTCGCGCAGGCCCTGGGACGCGAGGCGACCGTGGTCGAGCGCGCGGACCCGTCCGGCGACGAGGCGCTGTCGCCCTATTCGTGCCCGGCGGACTTCGGCATGAACGTCGAGGCCGCCGCCGCGCTCGGCTTCGCGTTCACTCCCGCCGCCTCCTGGCTGCCCGAGATGGCCCGCGCGGCCGAGAAGGCGGCCTGATGTTCGACCTCATCGTCAACGTCACCGTGCCCGAACCGGGCGACACGGCGCCCGTCGCCGAGGCCTTCGCCGCGATGCGGCCGCTGTGCCTCGCCGAGGACGGCTGCGTCCACTGGAACGCGTACCAGTCCGTCGAGGACCCCGGCCGGTTCACGCTCGTGGAGCGGTGGGCCTCGCGCGCCCACTGGGAGGCCCACGGCGAGGGCGCGGCCATCCAGGAGATCTATCTGCCCCGCGTGCTGCCGCGCGTCGAGCGGGACGTCCACCCCAGCCGAACCCTGGGCACCGCGACCGAAGGAGACCATTGAGATGAGCACGCACCGCATCGCCGTCGTCGGCGGCCGGCCCGCACCGATCCACGGCGCGAAGGAACTCGGCATCGACGTCGTCCTGGCGCACGCCGAGGGCCAGTTCGACCCCGCCGAGGCCGAGGCGCACTGCTCCCGGATCGTCGTGGGCGACATCGCCGACACCGACTCGCTGCTGCGGCTGCTCGCGCCGCTGCACGAGGAGCGGCCGTTCGATCGGATCCTGACGACCACCGAGCTGTCGGCCGTTCCCGTCGGCGAGGTCAACGCCAAGCTCGGACTTCCCGGCACGAGCGCCGAGGTCTCGCGCACCATCCAGGACAAGGCGCTGACCCGCGAGGCGCTCGACCGGCACGGGCTCAGCCCGGTGCGGCACCGGATCGTGGCCGACGCCGCCGACGCGGCGGACTTCCTCGCCTCCGTGGGCGGCCGCTGCGTCCTCAAGCCCGGCAAGGGCGCGGGCAGCCTCCACATCAACGTCGTCACCGACGCCGAGGAGGCCGCCCGCGCCTTCGCGGCGATCACCGACTTCGGCTACGGCGGGGTGCTCGCCGAGGAGTACTTGGACGGCCCGGTCGTCAGCGTCGAGGCGTTCTCGCACGGCGGCCGGCACGTCGTCCTGGGGATCTGCGAGTACCGCGTCAACGACCATTTCGTGGAGTGGGAGTGCAGCGTCCCGGCCGACGTCGCGGCGCCGCACCTGGCGGCCCTGCACCGGCTCACCGCCGACGTCCTCGACGCCGTGGGCCTCGCCGACGGCCCCTCGCACAGCGAGTTCGTGCTCACCGAGGCCGGCCCGAGGTTGCTGGAGACGCACAATCGCCTGTCGGGCAACGGGATTCCGGAACTGGTGCGCCGCGCGACCGGCTGGGACCCGGCGCGGCTGTTCATGACCGTGCCGCTGGGGATCGAGTCGCTTCCGGCCGCATCGCCGGAGCCGACGCGCGGGGCCGCGATCCGCTTCCTCGACGCCGAACCGGGGACGGTCACCGCGGTGACCGGGCTCGGCGGCCTCGGCGTGCCGGTGCGTCACCTGCCGGACGGGGCGAGGCACCCGCACACGATCCCGTTCCTCAAGGATCTGGCCGACGCGGCGGCCGCGGTGGTCGTCGGGAAGCACCCGGGAGACGTGATCGCGCCCATGCACTCGCTGCTGGCCTGCGACAACGGTTACGCGGTCGCCGAAGCGGCG
Organism: Glycomyces sp. TRM65418; assembly: GCF_019710475.1. Classification (GTDB taxonomy): domain Bacteria; phylum Actinomycetota; class Actinomycetes; order Mycobacteriales; family Micromonosporaceae; genus Glycomyces. Next base: position 504,669 of record NZ_JAJFAX010000003.1, read on the forward strand.
ACACGGGCGGAAGCCGTCGCGCGCTGCGCGGAACTGGCTTCGCGGGTCGGTTTCACGACCGTCTGAGGGCCGCCGGGGAGCTGACCCCGGACAGCATAGAAGCCGCTGTCCTTCGCGAGGAAGGGCAGCGGCTTCGTGTTCTGGAGCTTAAAGACTAGATGGTGCGCAGGTTAGCGGCCTGCGGACCCTTGTTGCCCTGCTCGATGTCGAATTCAACCCGCTGGTTCTCTTCGAGCGACTTGTAGCCGTTGCCGGCGATCGCAGAGAAGTGAACGAAGACGTCGGGGCCGTCCCCCTCCGGAGCGATGAAGCCGAAGCCCTTCTCCGAGTTGAACCACTTGACGGTGCCTTGCGCCATTAATGCATATCCTTGTGCTTGGTGCTCAGACCGGCGGTGTCGGTTCCAGGGACGAATCCCCGGTTGCAACCTGCCGCCATGCGGTCTGATATTGCCGCCATTTCTGGCGCTTCACCCCTCCGATTCATGTCGAATCGGAGTGGCCCCTGAACTGTACAGCACATTCGCCGCATTGCATCGGCCCAGCGACGAAAACCTTCTCGCCTTTCACCGTTTGCACAGGTGAGGGCCCTCAACACTATTTTTCGCTATGTCGCAGGACACTCTCGGCGGCGTCATTTTCGAGCGAATCCGCCCGCAGGTGTGCCTTCGAGGCGTCCGGGGTATCCGCCCCGGGACCGACGTTCCGTGACCGAAGGAGGACGCGATGGGCACCATCACCGAGTCAGTCGACGTTGAAGTACCGGTCTCGCAGGCCTACAACCAGTGGACCCAGTTCGAGGCCTTCCCCGAGTTCATGGAGGGCGTGGAGGAGGTCCGGCAGCTCGACGACACGCACCTGCACTGGGTGACGGAGATCGCCGGCGTCAAGCGCGAGTTCGACGCCACCATCACCGAGCAGCACCCCGACGAGCGCGTGGCGTGGAAGTCCGTCAGCGGCCCGACGCACGCGGGCGTGATCACCTTCCACCGCCTCGGCGACGCCACGACCCGCGTCACGGCGCAGATGGACCTCGATCCCGAGGGCTTCGCCGAGAAGGCCGCGGACAAGCTCGGCGTCCTCGACCGGCGCGTGAAGGGCGACATGCAGCGCTTCAAGGAGTTCATCGAGCGTCGGAGCCACGAGACCGGCGGCTGGCGGGGCGACGTGCCCCGGCCCGGCGCCGGGTAGTCCCGACGAGCCACGAGGGGCCGCGCCGGAAGGCGCGGCCCCTCGGCGTGTGTCGGTTCAGCCGACGACCGTCAGGTGCTCGAGCGCGGCGAGGTCCGGGACGTCGAGCGTCCGGGCGCGCTGCCCCGCTTCGAGGTCGATGCCGCACAGGCCCGCTACGAGGAGCCCGGCGAAGGCCCGCTCGAACTCCTCCGGGTCGCTGTAGCCGTGCCGGTCGTCGAGGTTCCAGGTGAACGTGGTCTGGCGCTCGCCGTCGGCGGAGTGGAACGAGTAGGTCGTGTGGCCGAGCCCGCCGCCGGTGTGGCCGAGGAAGACCGCGTCCGGGTCGTCGGGGCAGCCCAGGGCGAGCCCGAAGTAGCCGAGCCCGTAGCCGAAGCCCAGGCCCGTGTCCACGTAGTCGGTGGCTTCGGCGAGCTGCTCGTCCGACAGGAGCGTTCCGTCGGCGGCCGCCCGGTAGAAGTCGTTGACGTCCTCCACGGGGGCGATGACGCCGCCGGCGGCCCACAGCTGCGTGTTGGACAGGCGGGTGCTGTCGAAGTACGGGTCCTCCGGGTCGCCGGTGGTGATGTAGGGGACGAGGTGGTCGCCGCGCAGGCCGGAGCTGTTGTGGTGCGGCAGGTAGGCCTCGTCCATGTCGGCGGGTTCGAACACGCGCCGGTTCAGCTCGTGGCCGACGCTGTTGCCCGTGAGCTCCTCGATGAGGAGGCCCAGCGCCATGTAGGCGGTGTTGGAGTACGACCAGTCGGCGCCCGGCTCCCACAGCAGCGGGTCCTGCGTGCCGATCTTGACGAGTTCCTCAGGCTCGTAATGGGTCCGGTAGCCCTCCTTGAAGTCGCTCAGGTCGTTCTCCAGCAGCGACGGGTACAGGTACGGGAAGTAGTCGTGGAGCCCGCCGGTGTGCTGGAGGAGGTGCCGGATCGTCGGCTCGTCCTCATAGGGCAGGAGGCCCGGCAGGTGGTCACTGAGGGCGTCGTCGAGATCGACTGCCCCCTCCTCCTGGAGTTGGAGGAGGATCACGCTGATCATGGACTTCGTGAGGCTGGCGATGCGGACGCGGTCGTCGGGTTCGGCGGCGTTGGAGCCGTGGCGCCCGTGCGGGCCGACGACTTCGGAGTCGTGGCGCTCACGCGGGCCGACGGCCTCGGCCCACGTCTCGTCGCCGTCGCGGACTTCGGCGACCACCGAGAAGTCGCCGGCGGCGGCGAAGGCGGCGAGCTTGGCGTCCAGGAGGTCGGTGTCGAGGTCGGGCTCGCCGGCGGCCGCGACGCCGGACGTCGCGACGAGTGCCAGTGCGAGACATGCCACTACAGTGAGGTGTTTTCGCATGATTCCGAGCCTAGACGCCGGAAGCGACGGATATCACCGCAAAGAGAGGGATATTCGAATGCGCAGCAAGGAGGAGCGGGAGGCGGCCGAAGTCCTCCGATGGGAGGAGCGCCGACGGCAGTGGCGGAGGCCGAATTCGCTCGTAGGGCGATACGACCGCCCACATGGCACACCGTCATCATCGCTCAGGCTGCGGCGCAACGGGAATGCACGAGGCGGCCGTGTCGGTGCGGTTCGAGGCCGGTCGGCCCGGGCGGCCGGCGGCGGCGCGGAGCGGGCACCGTCACGGTCCGTCCGATCCATTGAGGAGGACGAGGCGGCGTTCGGCGCCGACGAGTGCGCCGTGCGCGGCCGACATCGCCTGATGGCAGGCGGGCGGGGTGTGCGCTGCACATGGTCGCCCAGGCGCCGTCCGAAGGAGGCGTTCCGCCCGGCGGGCGCGCCGATTCGTTCGGCGCGCCCGCCGGGCTCACGGTCACGGCGTGGTCTTGCGCCGCCGGGCGAGCATGGCGCCGCCCACGATCGCCGAGACGGCGGAACCGGCGAGGACGCCGGTCTTGACGAGGTCCTGCTGCGCGAGGTCGGTGAAGGCGAGTTCGGCGATGAGCAGGCTGACGGTGAACCCGCAGCCGCACAGCACGGCCACGCCCGCGATGTCGCCCCAGCGCAGGTCGGGCGCCAGCTTGCCCCATCCGAGCTTGTGCGCCGCGAAGGCGCCGAGCGTCACGCCGATCGCCTTGCCGAAGAACAGGCCGGCGACGACGGCGAGTGCGACGCGGTCGGCGGCGAAGGCCGTGAGCGCGTCGCCGTTCAGGGCGACCCCGGCGGAGAAGAACGCGAAGACGGGGACCGCGAATCCGGCGCTGAACGGCTGGATCGCGTGCTCGGCCTTGATCGCCGGGGCCTCGTGCTCGTCCGGATCGGGTTTGACCCGGGTGGCCAGGCCGAGGGCGACCCCGGCGATGGTGGCGTGCACGTCGGCCTCGTACAGCGCGGCCCACGCCGCGAGGCCGAGCGGAATGTACAGCCATAGTGTCTTGACCCGCTTGGCCTGCAGGAAGACCCAGAGGCCGACGATGGCCGCGAAGATGAGCAGCGGCACCAGGCGCGGGCTGGAGAACAGGACCGCGATCATGGCGATCGCACCGAGGTCGTCGGCGATCGCGAGGGTCAGCAGGAAGATCCGCAGGCTGGAGGGGAGACCGCGGGCGCAGATCGCGAGCACGGCGAGCGCGAACGCGATGTCGGTGGCTACGGGCACCGGCCACACGTCGGCCGCGCCGGGTTCGCCCCAGGCGACGGCGAGGGCGATCACGGCCGGGACGACGATGCCGCCGACGGCGGCGATCACGGGGAGCATGGCCTGCTTGAGGTCGCGCAGCTCGCCGACGACGAGCTCGCGTTTGAGCTCGAGGCCGACGACGAGGAAGAAGAACGCGAGCAGGAAGTCGGCGGCCCAGTGCTGCACGTTGAGGGAGAAGACGCCCTCGATGCCGATATAGGTGTGCCGGACCTCCTCGTAGAAGTCCGACAGCGGCGAGTTCGCGGCGATGAGCGCGAGCGCGGCGCCGATGAGCAGCAGGATGCCGCCGGTGGTCTCGATGCGGAGGAACCGGAGCGCTTCGCTCGGGACGCGCTTGACCTTGCGGACGATGCGCCGTCGCGGGACCTTCGGCATCTGCGGCATGGCCCTGCGGTCGCGGGCCGGCGGCTGGTTCGGAGTCTCGGGCATGCGATTCCTTCTAGTTGGGGCGTGGACGCGGGTCGATGCGGGCGAGGAGGGCGTCGACGAGGTCGGCGACCTCCTCGGGCCGTTCGTCGACGACGAGGTGTCCGGCGCCGTCGATGACCTGGAGGTCGACGCCGAGCTTCGCCCGGGTCGCGGGGGCGAGTCGGGCGGGCGGGAGGAAGCGGTCGTGGGCGCCGGTGGCGACCAGCAGCGGCGTCCCGGCGAGGCGGCGCAGCGTCTCCGGGGGCACCGGTGGGGGCGCGAGTGTGGACTTGCAGTGGGACGCGACCAGGTTGAGCCATTGGACGATCGGTTCGGGCGGCTGCACGCCGGGAGCGGTGAAGCCCTCGAGCATCGCCTGGGTCCGTTCGGGAGTGGGCGCGAGCATCCATCGGAGCGAGAGCGCCGCCATGCGCGCGTCGACGCGCAGGGGGACGAGCCCCGCCGGGGAGAGCAGGACCCTGCCGCTGAGCCGGTCGGAGTCGCAGGCCAGTAGGACCGCGGCGCCGAGGGAGTGGCCGACGGCGACGGCCCGGTCGATCGCGGCCGCCTCCAGGGCTTCGGCGAGCTTGCGGCCGTACCAGCCGCGGTGCGCGGCGCGGGGACGCCCGGCGCTGCTCAGGCCCGGCTGCCCGGGGAGGTCGACGATCACGGTGGGTCGGCGGCGGCCGAGGGCCGCCGCGACGTCGAGGCCGGCGGCGGCGTTGAAGTTGGTGCCGGGGACGTACACGATTTCGGGCGGGCCGGTGCCGACGAAGGTGAGATGGACTGCGGCGTCGGCGAATTCGACGGTGTCGCGCCGGTGCGGAACCGGCCAGGCGTCGAGCCGGTGGCGGCACCAGCGGGTGACGACCGCACGGTCGGCGGCGGACTTGTACGGGCTGTGCATGCGGCTCCGTTCAGCGGATGACGATGAATCCGCCGACCAGACTTCCCGGCACACCAGCCCAGACCCTACCAGGGTCGCGGGCATTCGGCCGGTGCTCGGCCTCCCGGCGCTCGATGAGCGCGGGAGGTCCTTTGCGAGCTGAGCGGCGCACTCGCGGCGGTCGCGCGGGCGCCCGTCCGGCGGCGTGAGTCAGACCTCGTGCCTACGGAGAACGGCACATTGTCGGGCGTTCGCCGATACGTTGGGGGCATGACGGACTTCGACGAACTGCTCGACCTCGAACGCTCGGGATGGATTGCGCTGTGCGAGGGCGCCGGCGCGGACTTCTACGGATCGACCATGACCGAGAAGGGCCGGATGGTCCTGGCCCACGGCCTCGCCCTGGATCGGAAGGCGACGATCGACTCCCTGGTCGACGCGCCGCCGTGGGCGGGCTTCGAGATCGCCGACGCCGACTTCATCCCGATCGGCGAGGACGCCGCGGCCATCGTCTACACGGCGAAGGCCTGGCGCGACGACCCCGACCGGCCGTTCAGGGCCCTGATGTCCTCGACCTATCTGCGCACCGACGAAGGATGGCGACTGGCGCTGTATCAGCAGACGCCGATCCCCGACGAGGGCTGAGCCTCCGGCTCGCGCACAGCGCGTTCCCACTCGGACACGGATCGTCCGAAGATGTGGGAACGTGTTTTTATTTGTGTGCAATCGATTGCCTCCACACTCTTGACGCGAGGAAAGCCCTTTCCGTAGGCTTATCGACATACCTCGATATATCCCCTTAGGAGGCAGTCCCATGCGAAGATCTCTCGCAGTACGGCTCGGCTCGGCACTGGCCACAGCG
>NZ_JAJFAX010000030.1 GCF_019710475.1 Glycomyces sp. TRM65418
GCGGGGGTCCGGCAGGCGTTGTGGCACGGGAAGCTGTATCACATCGATTTGAACGGGCAGACCGGTCCGCGTTATGACCAGGATCTGCGTTTCGGTGCCGGGAATGTCGGTGGGGCGTTCTGGACCGTTGATGCGGTCGAGGAGGGTATCGCGAAGGGGCAGTATGGGGGGCCGATCCATTTCGATTTCAAGCCCCCGCGGACTGAGGATGATCGGGGGGTGTGGGTGTCGGCGGCGGCGTGTATGCGCAATTACAAGATTCTGCAGGCGAAGGTGCGGGCGTTCCGGGCTGATCCTGAGGTGCAGGAGGCGTTGCGGGAGGCTCGGGTCGACCAGTTGGGGGTGCCGACCCTGGCCGAGGGGGAGACGTGGGCGGATTTGAAGGACGTCCAGGTGGATGTGGAGGGTTTGGCGGCGAAGGGGATGGCGTTCGAACGCCTCGACCAGCTCGCCCTCGAACACCTCTACGGCGTGCG
>NZ_JAJFAX010000031.1 GCF_019710475.1 Glycomyces sp. TRM65418
ACGGTCCATCCGGTGGTGTGGAGGCGGCCGTGGTGGAACCGGCACAGCAGGATCAGGTTCTCGGCGGTCGTCTTCCCGCCATCGGCCCAGTGCTGGAGGTGGTGGGCTTCGGTCCAGGCCACGGGCCGGTCGCAGCCGTGCCAGGCGCAACCCTGAGGCTGTTCGAGTTCGAGTTTCCTGCGGAGTGCCGCATTCGGGAGGCGCAGGGCCCTGCCCAGTTCGATGGCTTCGCCGCTCTGGTAGTTGAAGACTGAGGGGATGATCCCGGCCTCACAGGCGAGGAGGCGGGCTTTGGCCACTGAGATCGGTTTGCCTTCCAGGAGGGGCAGGCGGCCGGTGTCTTTGCCTTGCAGGGTTTCGATGTCGACGGTGAGGTCGAGGGTGGCGGTGTGGCCGTGGCGTTTCACTGCTTCGGGGGAGGTGCCGTAGCCGGC
>NZ_JAJFAX010000032.1 GCF_019710475.1 Glycomyces sp. TRM65418
CGCTTCGGCGGCTCCTGATGTGGGGGTTTGGTATGTGATTCAGTCGCGGTCGTCGGGGTTGGTGTTCGAGATTGAGGGCGGTTCGACGGCGACGGGTGCGGGGTTGGTGCAGTCCGGTCGTACGGATGCGTTCAGTCAGCAGTTCCGGTTCGTGGATTCCGGTGGGGGTTTCTTCCGGATTCAGGCTCGGCATTCGAATCTGGTGTTGGATGTGTGGGAGCGGAACGCGGCGAATGGTGCGACGATCGCGCAGTACACCGATCAGGATGGTGTGAACCAGCAGTGGGAGGTGCGGGAGAGCGGTGGGTTCGCGACGTTCGTGAACCGGTTCTCGGGGAAGGCCTTGGATGTGTGGGAGAAGTCGACTGTGCCGGGGTCGCGGATCAGTCAGTACACGGTCAATGGTGGGAC
>NZ_JAJFAX010000033.1 GCF_019710475.1 Glycomyces sp. TRM65418
ATGACCGACATGTATGCCCCGGTGCCGGAGGACAAGTTCTCGTTCGGTGTGTGGACGGTGGGTTGGGCGGCGCAGGATGTGTTCGGGTCGGCGACCCGGGCGCCGATGAGCGCTGACCGGGCCGTGCGGGAGCTGGCCGAGCTCGGCGCGTACGGGGTGAACTTCCACGACAATGACGTGTTCGATTTCGACGCTACGGAGGCGGAGCGTGAGGCGAAGGTCGGGGCGTTTCGTAGGGCGTTGGAGGAGACGGGGCTGAAGGTCACGACCGCGACCACGAATCTGTTCTCCCATCCGGTCTTCAAGGACGGGGGGTTCACGCACAACGACCGGGAGGTGCGTCGGTTCGCTATCGCCAAGGTCATGCGCAATGTGGATCTGGCTGCGGAGTTGGG
>NZ_JAJFAX010000034.1 GCF_019710475.1 Glycomyces sp. TRM65418
AGCCCGCTACTGGCGCAATGTCGGTGGTGGTTACTGCTCGGGTGTGTATGGACTGAATGTTTTATAGGTGTGTCGACTGCACGTTGGAAAAACCATCCTTGGCGTTCTGAGCTTGCTCAGGACGCCGCACCCTGTTGGGGTTCTGAGGCAATACGTCTCGGAGCCTGGTCATATCGAAATACCTGCTGGTAGCGGGTGGCTCGGTGTGGCTGGTGTGTTGTTTGAGATTTGTATAGTGTGCGTGAGTGTCTTTAGTTCTACCTGAACTGACCGGGCTGGATGCTTTTGCGGTGGACACTGACGGGTTCCTTCGGGGGCTCGTTGTTTGCTGTCTGAGCGTCCGGTTTGTGGTGTTGGTTT
>NZ_JAJFAX010000035.1 GCF_019710475.1 Glycomyces sp. TRM65418
CAACACACGGCCAAGTCAGATAGAAACAAAGACACTCACGCACACTATACAAATCTCAAACAACACACCAGCCACACCCGACACGCACGCCTTCATCGTCCAACCGGACCGTCAAGACATCACCGCGCGCCCGCAGCATGACCAGGCTCCGAGACGTATTGCCTCAGAACCCCAACAGGGTGCGAGACCCACCGACACAACAACGAGTCCGAAAACTCGATGCCGAGACCGTGAGTCTCAAGGATGGTATTTTCCCAGCGTGCAGTCGACACACCTATAAAACATTCAGTCCATACACACCCGCTATCAATCAAGACCACCACACGGCGATCCCGCCCGGTTCTGAACGAACCGGGAG
>NZ_JAJFAX010000036.1 GCF_019710475.1 Glycomyces sp. TRM65418
GGCGGAGGTGTATGTGGCCTGGGGCGGGCGTGAGGGCGCGGAGTCGGGTGGGTCCAAGGACGTGCAGTCGGCGATGGCGCGGATGAAGGAGGCCTTCGATGTGCTGGGCGAGTATGTGACCGAGCAGGGTTACGGTATCCGGTTCGCGATCGAGCCGAAGCCGAACGAGCCGCGGGGGAACATCCTGTTGCCGACGCTGGGGCATGCCCTTGCGTTTATCAACGAGTTGGAGCGGCCCGAGCTGGTGGGGGTCAATCCTGAGATCGGGCATGAGGAGATGGCGGGTCTGGATTATGCG
>NZ_JAJFAX010000037.1 GCF_019710475.1 Glycomyces sp. TRM65418
GGCATAATCCAGACCCGCCATCTCCTCATGCCCGATCTCAGGATTGACCCCCACCAGCTCAGGCCGCTCCAACTCGTTGATAAACGCAAGGGCATGCCCCAGCGTCGGCAACAGGATGTTCCCCCGCGGCTCGTTCGGCTTCGGCTCGATCGCGAACCGGATACCGTAACCCTGCTCGATCACATACTCGCCCAGGACATCGAAGGCCTCCTTCATCCGCGCCATCGCCGACTGCACGTCCTTGGACCCACCCGACTCCGCGCCCTCACGCCCGCCCCAGGCCACATACACCTCCGCG
>NZ_JAJFAX010000004.1 GCF_019710475.1 Glycomyces sp. TRM65418
CGCCGAGGGCAACATCGGCTCCTGGCGGGTGGTCGACCACGACACCGGCGCCGTCCTGGCCACCGGCAGCGGCGCGGGCGTCATCGGCTTCGACTCGACCTCACTGAGCAAGATCAACTTCGAGATCACCGGCTCGTCCGGAGTGCCCAGAGTCGCCGAATTCGAGACCTACGCCGGATCCGTCTCGGGCCCCACTGATCCGCCCGACCCCACCGACCCGCCCGACCCCGCCGACCCGATGCGGTTCGAGGCCGAGGCGTCGTCGGCGACCTGCGACGGCACGATCGACTCCAACTGGTCCGGCTACTCGGGCACCGGGTTCTGCAACACCACCAACACCTCCGGAGCCGGCTCCGGCTACACCATCGAAGGGGCGAGCGCCGGGGAGGCGACGCTGACGTTCGGGTTCGCCAACGGCGGGACCACCGCACGCGCGGCGAACCTCGTGGTGAACGGCTCGACGGCGGCCACGGTCTCGTTCGAGTCCACAGGCGCCTGGAACACCTGGACGACCAAGACCGTGACCGTGCAACTGAGCGCGGGCACCAACACCGTCCAGCTGGTCGCCACCGGGTCGGCGGGGCTGCCGAACATCGACTACGTGGACGCCTCCACCGGCACTCCCCCGGACGACGGCGGGAACCCCGATCCGCCGACCGGGGCAGCGCTCTACGTGGCTCCGAACGGCAGCGACGGCGCCGCCGGCACCGAGTCGAACCCGACGACGCTGACCTCCGCGATCGACCGCATCGAGCCCGGCGGCACCATCTACATGCGCGGAGGGACCTACAACTTCTCGCAGACCGTCCACATCGAGCCCGGCAACGACGGCCTCTCCAGCGACCGCACCGAGTTGTTCGCCTACCCCGGCGAGACCCCGGTCCTGAACTTCTCGGCCCAGAGCGAGAACTCGGCCAACCGCGGCCTCGCCATCGGCGGCGACCGATGGCACCTGCGCGGCCTCATCGTCGAGCGCGCCGGTGACAACGGGATCCTGCTGGGCGGGAACGACAACATCATCGAACGCGTGGTGACCCGCTTCAACCGCGACACGGGTCTGCAACTCTCGCGGTACACCGCCGGGGCGCCCAGTTCCGAATGGCCCTCGAACAACCTCATCGTGAGCGCGGAGTCGCACGACAACGCCGACTCCGACGGCGAGGACGCCGACGGCTTCGCACCGAAGTTGACCGTGGGCCCCGGGAACGTGTTCCGGTTCTGCGTCGCCCACAACAACATCGATGACGGCTGGGACCTGTTCACCAAGTCCGACACCGGCCCGATCGGCGAGGTCGTCATCGAGGACTCGCTCTCCTACGAGAACGGCACCCTCTCCGACGGCTCACAGGCCGGCGCGGGCGACCGCAACGGCTACAAGCTCGGCGGCGAGGACATCGCGGTCGACCACACCGTGGTGCGCAGTATCGCGATCGACAACGGCAAGCACGGGTTCACCTACAACCGGAACCCCGGCTCGATGACGATCGAGGACAACCTGAGCATCGGCAACCAGGAACGCAACTTCAACTTCGACGCCGGCGACTCGACGTTCCGGAACAACACCTCCTGCGACAGCGGATCGAACGACCGGATCATCGGCGACGACGCCGGCGGCAACCAGTGGTGGTCGGGCTCCAACGGATCGCGGTGCGCCCAGTACTCGGGGTCCCTGGACTGGTCCTTCGCCGCAGACGGAAGTCTCGTCGTCACGATCGGAGGCGATCCCGTCAACCTCTAGCCGCCGCGGTCGGCCGAGCCGACGCCCGCGGCATCCGCCGGCCCGTCCGAACGAACCGGACGGGCCGGCTCCCATCGTCAGCAGCCCGCGTCCAGCGACGCGCTCGGCGCTCTCAGCGCCGCTCCCCTGAAGACCGTCCAGCGTGCCGTCGATCCGGCCGAACCCGGCACCGCGATCCGGATCCGCGGCGGCGCCTACGCGCCCGAGACGAACCTCCAGCTCCTCGAGAGCGGCGCCCCAGCGGACCGCTCCGGGCCGCGAGCTGATCTCGGTCAACGACCCGACGGTGGTCAGCGTGGGCGGCGAGTACCACGTCTACGCCCCCCACCGCGGGCGGCTGGAGCATGACCTACTTCGGCGGGTTCTCCGACTGGTCGCAGGCCGGGCTGGCCCAGCAGCAGCACTTGACGCAGACGGCCATCGGCGTCTGCGACGCGGCCGCCTCGCAACGGTTCTAGCGGGTTTCAGGTGATACCCGACGCCGTGGGCGTGGTGGTTCACAGCCGTTGAACGCGCAGCACCGCGGTCTGCATCGGCAGGGTGAACTCGCCGTCGGCGGTCTCTGGTCGGGTTGCCAGATAGGCGCGGATGCGGCCCAGCGCGGCTTCTCGTTCCGGGTCGGGCATGACCAGCATGCCCGCCCTCGTGGCGAGCGTCGCGACGAGCGATTCGGCAGTGCGGCGCTGCCCGTGCGGGAACGACGCCTGCTCCGGTGAGCCGAACCGAGCGGGCGCGCCGTTCTTCGGCAGGTGCATGTCGGCCGTCTCGGTGCGCCAGCTGGCGGGCGTGTCACGCGGGCCGATGGCCGCGCCGCCGCTGACTCGCGCGAGCCCGGCAGCCCACTCGACCTCGTCGTCGATGACGTTCCACAGGCCGGCCAGGATCCCGCCGGGGGCGAGGACCCTGGCGATCTCGGGGCCTGCGACGGCCATGTCGAACCAGTGCATGGCGTTGCCGGCCAGCACGAGGTCGACCGAGGCATCCGGCAGCGGAATCGCCTCGGCACTGCCCGACTGGGCATCGACCCCTGGCAGCGATCGGCGCAGCTCGGTCAGCATCGCCGGATCGGGTTCGACGGCAACGACATCGACGCCCATCGCGATCAACGTGGCGGTCAGCTTGCCGGTCCCGGCGCCGAGATCGAGCACGCGCGGTCCGGGCGCGGGCTCGAGCGCCCAGCGCACTGCGGCCTGCGCATAGTCCGGCCGGTGCTCGGCATAGGCGCTCGCCGCTGCACCGAACGACGAAGCGTGACGCAGCCCTTCATCCTGGTTCATGCGGTCACCCTATCGGATTTCTGGTTATTTGTTGTGTGCCAACGGCTTGGGAGGTCCGGGCAGGTGTGGTGACAGCTGGCGAGGAGCGCTGGACAGCGCCGTTCTCGAGGCTGCGGCCCAGGAGGTTCGCCCGGCCGGTGCGCCAGCCCGAACGCCGGGGCGACGATGCGCTGCGCCGAGCTCGGTCCTGGAGTCCGCCGCCGGCCGTTCGGGTGCCGCTGGTGGCCGTCTACTGGCGCGCCAACCTCACGCTCCGCCGGCTCGCGCGTCGGTTCGGGGTCTCGAAGTCGCCGCCGATATGGGTCCAAAGGCTGATGGGTCTCGGTCGTTCGACCCAGGGCGGCAACGATTTCCGAGGGAAGGGTAGGGGTGGCGGGCCCGTCCGGGTCCGCGTTTCCCTCAACGGATTGGACGAGACAGTGCCACGCTCACGGACTCTGATGGGAACGGCGTTGCTGACGCTCGCGGCGGCGGCCGCCTCCATCGCACCGGCAGCCCCGGCCGGCGCCGAGCCGCCCGAGGACCAGGGCTTCGAACTGCTCGACCCCACCGGCCCCCGCGAGGTGGGGGTCACCGAACTCCACCTGGTGGACGAGGACCGCGCGGACCTGTGGTTTCCCGAGCAGGACCGGCAGCTGATGGTCACCATGTGGTACCCCACCCGCGACGAGGGCGAGGCCGCGCCGTACATGACCGCCGACGAGTCGGCGGTGTTCGTCGACCAGCTCGGCATCGACGCGCCCGCGGACTACTTCGCGACCGTCCAGACCAGCGCCGTCGCCGGCGCCGAGGTCGCGCGCGGCAAGCTCCCGCTCGTCGTGCTCTCCCCGGGCTGGAGCTTCCCGCGCGCCACGCTCACCGGCCTGGGAGAGGAGCTCGCCAGCCGCGGATACGCCGTGGCCGCGGTCGGGCACCACTACGAGGCGCCGATGGCGCTGCCGGACGGGACCGTGAACGGCTGCCTGGCCTGCCCCACGCGACCTGCCGGGTTCGACGTGACCACGCAGCGGGCCGCGGACCTGTCGTTCGTCCTCGACGAGCTCACCGCCCGCGGATCCCAGTGGCGCGGTCACCTCGACCTCGACCGCGTCGCGGTCGGCGGCCATTCGATGGGCGGCTCGGCCGCGCACACCGTGCTCCAGACCGACGAGCGCTTCACGGCCGGGTTCAACCTCGACGGCGCCCTCCACGACGCGAAGGACGCGCCGGTCGAGGCGCCGTTCCTGCTCGTGGGCGCCGAGGTCAACGGCGTCCCCGGCAACGCCGACGGCTGGCTCTCGGCCTGGCCGCAGATGAGCGAGTGGAAGCGGTGGATCCGCGTCGACCAGACTGCGCACAGCTCCTTCACCGACCTCGCCCCGATCGCCGACGACCTCGGCATCCCCATCCAGGAGATGGACGGCGAACGCGCACTCGCACTCACCCGCGCGTACGTCACGGCCTTCCTCGACCGCACCCTGGGATGCGAGGAGCCACCGATCCTCAACGGCCCCAGCACCGAATGGCCCGAGGTGGCCTTCGAAAACCCGGAGTCGACGGCCCCTGCACCGTGAGCCGGGCATCCGGCAAGGCCTGCCCGCCGTGCGAGTCGCGGCAACAGCACTGGTAGCCCGCCTGCCTAAGCGGGTTTCGGGGGAGACCCGATCTTGGGTTCAAATCCCCTATCCTCCGCCGTTGGGCCCCGCTGACCTGCGCAAATGTAGGAACGGCGGGGCTTTTCGCGTTGCGGCGCCGGGACGAAGCCGGGGTGCGAGGACCGCGGCGGCGATGCCGAGGGGCGTCGAGCCGGCACCGGCAGGCCCGACCGGAGCCCTCGGTGATCATGCCGCCGACGATGGCGGCATCCCGGCCGGCGAGCCCCCCGAGCGCTTTGTCGCCTGCGGGGAAGGCGTTGGCGGGGGCCGCGGCAGGCGGCGTCAACGACGCTGTGACGGAGCGCCGGCGGCGGGCAGGCCGATGTGGAAGCGCATGGTGGTTCCTCGCGGGCCGGTGTGCGTGCGCAGGAGGTCGACGATCTGATTGACCAGCAGGAGGCCGCGGCCGTAGGGCTGGTCCCCGTCCACCGGGCGGCGCCCGGCGAGCGGGTCGGTGATGTGGCCGGCGTCGCTCACCTCGCAGACGAGCCGGTCCTGCTCGGTCCAGATGCTGAGCAGGCCCCCGGCTCCGCCGTGGCAGACGCTGTTGGTGAGCAGTTCGGTGACCGCGATCTCGAGATCGATGAGCCGGGTCGCCGCCAGGCCCGCGCCGCGTCCGTACGAGGTGGTGAACCAGCGCGCGTTGTCGACCGTCTCCCGGTCGAACTCCCTCGTGATGGCCGAGGGAGGCCGTCCCTCGAGCGGCCGGTTGTACTCGGCGACGATGCGGTCGGGGTCGTAGTCGTCGCTGGTGCGGCGCCCGGATCCGTCGATGAGGACGGGGTGCGTGGCGAGGGAGTCGGCGATCACCTGCGGATCGAGGCCGTCCGTGTCGTAGGGGCAGAGGATGGCGACGTCGCGGCCGGTGAAGGCGTGGTTGATGAGCGCTTCGTGCTGGGCGCAGGCGGGATACTCGGCGGCAGTGCGCGAAGCCCAGATCGGCTCGCCGATGATGTGGACACGGCGGTCGGGGTGCTTGTCGGCGAAGGCGCGCAGCACGCCGGGGATGATGCGCCCGGGGTTGGCGCCCGCCTCGGTCATGTCGAGCATCTGGACGCGCGCGGCCGAGGCCCCCAGGGCGCGCCGCAGCAGCGCCAGGTTGGGCCCGGGCACGGAGACGGCGACCGGCGCGTCGACGGCGAGCGCCTCCTCGATGAACGGGATCGTGCCATCGAGGTACTCCTGGTCGCCGGCGTAGTACAGCGCAGGGTGGTAGAACGGATCATCGGTCGCGGGCACGGGAGCTGCGGTCACTGCGCGTCTCCTTTGATCGTGAGCGCGTCCACGCCGTCCGGCCAGAGCACTTCCATCATCCTTCTCATGTGTGGAGGGGAGCCGTGGACCACGATCCGGGCCCCGCTCGGGAGCTCCCCGGCCACGTTGACGAGGATGCTGACCCCCCGCATGTCGATGAACGCCAACTGCGCGAGGTCCAGATGCAGCTCTCCGTCGCCGACCGTCGCCTGGCGCAGCAAGCGCCCCCAGGCTTTGTGGCTGTTCAGGTCGACCGTTCCTGAGACGTGCAGGACCGGCAGCGGTCCCTCGGTCTGATGCGCGCGCAGCGGCCCGTCCTCGGATCCGGACGCGCGCGGAGTATCGGCGTCCCGTTCGCCGCCGTACCCGATCGATGCCATAGCTCCGCCCCGTGCGGCTGGAACTCTGGCTCCGCGCCCCTGGGCCGCCGCCGCTGGTGCGCACTGGTGGGGGAGTGTCGCCTCCCCGATCGCGCATGACGCGATCGAACCCCACTATAGACCGGCGAAACGTCCGACGCTCATGGTCGACCGTGCTCTGACCGGCTAACACACGTTTCATCCCGAAATTTTTGCATGTGCGAGCTGCGTCGCACCGCTCCTCGCGCTCGACACGGACCTCAACGCCTCCCGGCTGCGCGGCCACGAGGAGGCCATCGCGGGCGCGGCCGCCGGGAGCGCGCTCGGACGGGTCGGGCAGCCGTCCGACAACGCCGGGATCGCCGGCTTCCTCGTCTCCGAGGACACCGCCTGCGTCGCCGGCCAGGCGCTCGACGGCACCGGAGGGACGCGGCGCCGATGCGTGCCACGCGGACGAACGCTCAACTGCCCGCGGCCCGGTGCGTCGAGGAGCTCATCGCGCCGCTCCCGCTGGTCCGCCCGGCGACCGGGCAGGCCGGGGCGCCTGAGGCCTCAGTGGACTGTCACCTGGCCGCGGCGGCATGGTGCCGGTGCTCGCTCTGAGAGGGGGCAGTTGCGCCGACCTGGCAAAATCGCACCATGGACCCCTATTCCTCCTACGACCCCAACGCGAGCGTCCCGCCCGACCACGGCCCGAACGGCTCGCCCGCGGACCCCGGCGCGGGATACGTGCCGGGCCAGGCCCCCGCGTACCCCGGCGCCGCTCCCGGTCCCGGCCTGAACTCGGCCCCCGGCATCGGATACGTGCCGACTCCGGAGACGACCCGCAACATCGGGTATCCGCCGCCGGTCGGCCCGCCCGCGCCCGGCCAGGGGCCCTACCCGGGCGCGGGGCCGTACCAGGCCGGCGTCCCCGGGATGCCGCCGCAGTACGCGACGCCCATGCCGCCGCAGCGTTCGGGGATGCCGGCCGCCGGCTGGATCGGGATCGCCCTCGGGGCGGTGCTGGTGCTCGCCCTGGGCATCACGGGCCTGGTCGTCGTCATGGACCGTCCCGAGGCTTCGGAAAGCGCCGCCTCGACCACCGGTGAGGGCTCCGGCGGCGATACCGCGAGCGACACGTCCGGGTCGGATCCGACCGAGGCGGCCGTGGCGGACCCGGTGGCCGACGCCGTGGTCGGCGACTGCTTCTACGACTACGGCGACGAGACCACCCCGGACCTGGAGGCGACCGCCTGCGGGGCCGGGACCTTCGAGGCGATCGACATCGTCGAGGGGACCACCGACCTGTCCTCCTGCGACGGCATGGCCGCCGTCGACACCGCGGTCTCCTCCACCGGGGCCGACCGCGTGCTGTGCCTGAGCTACACCGCGATCGCCGGCGACGACGCGTACCACGCGCAGGTCGACGAATGCGTCTACGGCTCCTCCACCCCGGGCAGCCCGTGGAACGTCATCGACTGCCAGGACGGCGCGTTCAAAGTCATCGAGCGCCTCGAAGGCGAGTCCAGCATCAGCGCGTGCAGCGATTCGACCTACTTCGTCTACGGCGTCGGCTACACCACCGGACAGTCCTATCTGGACGTGACGCTGTGCCTGCAGATGATCTACGCCAGCGGCGACGCGGGGTACGCGGAGATCGACGACTGCCTGTCCATGAACTCCGACTACACGTACTTCGAGTTCGTGTCGGACTGCGGCGACGGCAATGTGTACGTCACCGGCCGCACCAACGAGAGCGTCGACTCCGAGAGCTGGTGCAACGGCTGGGGCTGGTCCTACGAGGAGGTCCCCGACTTCCCCGAACTCTCCTTCACCATCTGCTGGGGGTACCTGTAGCCCCGGCCGCGACCGGCGGCGCCCCGCGGCCGCCCGGACGCGGGACCGCCGTTTCGCCGGGGCGGTTCAGGTTCGACGGATGGCGTCGAGCGCGCGGTCGTAGTAGTCCAGCAGCGGCGCGAGATCCCGGCGGCGGCGGCGATCCGGTCGATCGTCGTCTGCTCGAAGCCTTCGGCGAGGAAGAGGTCCATGGCGACGGCGGTGATCTCCTCGTACGCCTGTCGACGCGACCGCGCCCACAGCCCCGGTGCCTCGTCGCCGGCGACGGGGCCGACGGCGGCGCCGAGCGCATGCATCCCGACGAGGTCGGACGCCGCGTCGGCGGCTCTCGACCGCCCCGACTCCGGGCCGACGGCGATCGTCGGCCGCCGGAACCGGATGACGGCGGCGGTGGCGCCGCTGCTCGGCCGGCGCCGCATGACCGAGATGGTCGGCCGGCTCATGACCGCCGACCGGTGACGAGGACTGGTAAGGAGCGGACACGAGCTCCTATCATCAGATGATGACGCGATCCATCGGCGGCCGAGACGTTCCCCCCGACCTCGCCCAGTGGGGGCTGCATGCGTTCGCGCTCGGCGCCCGGAGCACCCCGCAGGCGGTGGTGGCCATGGACGACAACGGCGTCCTGCTCTACCGCGCCCGGCATGGCGTCACCCTCGACCAACTTGCGGCGCAAGGGGTCACCGCCTCCCAGAGTCAGCTCGCGCTGCTGCGCGCCTATGGCCTGATCGCCATCGACGGCGACCGGATCGGCACCGCGTTCCCCGTGGTCGGCCCCGAAGTCCTCGGTCCGCTGCGGCCCCGCGTCCGCCGGTTCGCCGCCGACCTGGTCCCGCGGATCAGCGGCGAGGTCGCCGCGATCGCCGCGGAACTGCGCCGCCGCGGCCATGCCGGGCACGACTACACCGTGGTCTTCGGGCACGCCGTCGACGGCCTGCTCTGGGACCGCCTCCGGGAACTGGGCATGTCGCCGAGCACCGAGCTGAGCATCGACCGTCCCTATTGGAACGGCGCCTTCTGGGCGTTGTACCCGCCGATCCGGGGAGCCGCCGGCGTCAACGAGGACGCCGGGGCCGAGGCCGCGCTGGTCATGGTCTGGTCCGACGCCACGGGCGAGGCCCTATGGGATCTGGCGCGATCGGAAGCGGGACGCGCGCTCATGGACGACCCGACCGGCCAGACCGATATCCCGGTCCTGGCCCCCCACGACGGCGACGCCCTCCACCGCCACAGCATGGGCATCGCCGACACCATCGCCCGAGTGCTCGGCTCCGACCCGCAGGCCCGGGCACTGCTCGACGCGATCCCGGACGCCACGCCGCAGGAGAGCACGCTCATCGTGGCTCACGAACTCATCTGGGAGCTCATGGAAGCCCTCGTCGCGGCCGATCTCCTGCAGCCGCCCCCGGGGCTTCGCGGCCAGGCCGCCGAGTCGCTGACCGAGCAGCTCCTGCTGCGGCTTCACCCGCGCGACTGACCGCGGGCCGCGACGATGACGCGGCGGTGCGCCGGGATCGTCTCGTCCTCGCTGGGCGCCTCGTCGGCGGCGTGCCACCGGAAGGGGCCGGCCTCCGCGAGGAGGCCGGCCCCGGTTCGCCCTCGGGCCCTGCCGGTACGGGGGGTCGGCTCGGGCCCTCGGGTCGTTCTCCATCCGTGGTCGCGGGTCAGTTGGGGGAGTGGACCGTGCCGTCGTCCCAGTCCTTGGTGGCGCCCCGCATGTACCAGCTCGAGCCGCCGGACGGCGTGCTGCCGGAGAAGTACTGCGCGATGGAGCCTTCGAACGGCGTCGTCGAGGCGTTGCCGCCGTAGGCGTCCGTGTAGACCGTGGTCGAGCCGGAGACCTGCAGGCTGAAGCCGCCCGGCCGGTACTCCCGCAGGGTCCCCTTGAACGGCGACCGAGGATCGTCCCAGGCGAGGCGTTGCCCGCCCCCGGCCTGCAGCGCCTCCTCGCAGTTGGGGCCGCCCAGCAGGTCCGGCTCGTAGCACAGGTCCAAGACCCGGCCCATGCTGTTCGGCAGCGACGGGTCGTAGTAGCGCTGCGAGTCGACGACGTAGAACAGCGGCGAGATGCTGAAGTTCACGCCGGCGCCGTTGACCCGCGAGTTGCCGAACCAGAAGTCGTCCATGTCGGACACGTTGAACGGCTGCGGCGTCGGGTACAGCGGGTCGTAGTGCGTGTCGCCCCGCCGGATCGCGTCGATGCAGCCCGACTCGGCGATCAGCCGGCCCGGCGTCACGTACTCCGAGGGCGAGTCCGCCGGGACCGGAGTCCCGACTTCGATGCGCGGGCCCCCGAAGCCCGGGCATTCGGAGGGGCTGAAGCCGCCGGCCTCGCCGAAGGGCATCATCAACGCGAACTTCGCCTGAACGGTGCGGCCGTTCGCGTTGCACTTGATGTTGCTGATCAGCTCGTGGACGTTGTTCTTGAACGCGTCCGGCGAGTGGGTGCCCTGGTGGATCTTCAGCAGGATGTCGCAGTCGGCGAGGACGTTGCCCTGCGGCGGCAGGAAGGCGGTGCCGTCGTCGCCCTGGATCACGTCGGTGTTCGCGACGAGCACCTTGTGCCCGACGTGGTCCTCGTGCCGGTGGCTGTGCTCGGGCAGGCTGTCGGCCTGCACCTCACTGACGTAGCCGAACGGGGGGAAGCCGCTCTCATCGAAGAGGGGCGAGGTCCGCGGGTCGTCGCCGTGCTCGTGCCCGAACGAGCAGCCGCTGGAGTGCCGCGTGGGGTGCCAGGTCGGGTAGACCTTGCCGTCGGGGCCGTATGCCCAGTACCGGGCGTGGATCTCGTTGGAGCATTCGCCGGACCGGGGCTCGTAGCCCTTCGGGTTGGACTGCTGGATCAGTTCGTACGCCATGCTGAGCTCGGCGTCGGCCGGCGGCAGCCCCGAGCCCCATTCGGGGTTCGTAGGGCCGGGGTCCGTGGGGTCGGGCCCGGTGGGGTCGGGGTCGGTCTGGCCGGTGCAGACGTCGCCGTTGACGGCGATCCGGCTCGGGGCGGCGCTGCTGCCGCCGGCGGTGAAGCCGAAGACCTCGCGGCTCTGGCCGGATCCGATCGAGGCGTTCCAGCCGACGTCGGCGCCGCTGAAGTCGGATCCGCTCTGCGTCCAGTCGACGTTCCACGCGCTGTTGACGGTGGTGCCGGAGGGGAAGGTCCAGTCGATGCGCCAACCGTCGATCGGTTCGTCGGCGGTGATGGTGATGCTCGCCTGGAAGCCGGAGCCCCAGTCGCTGACGACCTGGTAGTCGACGTCGCAGCCCGCCTCGGCGAAGGCCTGGTCCGCCGAGCCGATCGTCAGCGTGCCGGCGCCGAGGGCGGCGACCGCCAAGCCGGTGAGCGCCAGTCGCCTGCGTCTTCGATGTGCTTGCATGGTTCGATGTCCTTTGCTCTTCGGGGCCCTCCGCTCCAACAGCACTCGAAGGGATCCCGTCGGCGCCGCGGGGAGATCGGGGACGACCGTCGCGCCGAGGGAATCGCTCCCAGGCTGTATATCGATGGTTGACGATATGTAAAGAGCATGTCAAGGCTTTCCTGCAACTTTCAGAAACTTTCGGACAGCAAGCGTTTGATGTACCGATAAGGCAATTGGGCAGGGCATGCTTCCCGCCTTGCGCGCCAGCGGAAGCGGACTCCGGCGCGGGGAGCGTCCAGCAGAACCGGTTATCTTGGATTCAATGGTCGCCCTTCCCAAGCCTCGGCCGCGTCCTCCTTGGGAGGACGGGCACTTCGTCGGCGGGCACGTGGTCCTGGACCTGACGAACACGGTGTTCGACCGGGCGCATCCGGTAGCGGACAACGAGCTGCTGAAGACCCCGTCGGCGGCGCTGGCCTGGTGTGCGTCCGTCGGGCTGCTCGAGGACGGTCTGCCGGAGGTGAGCGGTGCCGCGGCGGACGCGCTCGTGTCCCAGCTGCGGGCCGTCCGCGAGGACGCCTGGGCGGTCTTCGACGCCGTGGCGCGGACGGCGCCGATTCCGGAGGCCCCGTTCGGCGCCCTGCTGGAGCGCGGCGGCGCGGGCCTGCGAGACGAGCGCCTGCGCGGCGTCGACGCGAGTCGGGTGCCGCTCGACTTCGACGGCGAGCCCGATGCGATACCGGCGGCGTTGTCCCTGTCGGCGGTCCAGGCCCTGTTCACCTTGCCGCGCGGCCGGATCCGGGCGTGCGCTCGGTGCGGGTGGCTGTTCCTCGACTCCTCGCGCGGCGGCCGGCGCCGCTGGTGCAGCATGGGGACCTGCGGGAACCGCGAGAAGGCCAGCCGCCACCGCCGAGGCAAGCGCTGACCCGCCCCGTTCACCGGCCTCCGCGCGCCGCCGTCGGCGCCCCTCAGCAGTCGCCCCGACTCCTCGACCGCGACTCGCGGACGGTCAGGGCGGGCCGCCTGCTCGCCGCCGTTCGCTCGGTTCGGCCAGTCGCGTCGCGAAGGGGCGCATGAGCGCCGCGCGCTGTGGACGGGGAAAGCGTCCCGAGGCGGTGTCCGACCGGCATCCCGAAACGGTGCAGGCGCGAGCGGGGCGTCCGGGAGCGGCCGGTCGCCGAGGGACGGCGAAGGGCGCACTGCCGGGCCGGGGTTCGACGCGTCGTCGGGGGTCTTCAGCTGCGGCGCGGCGGCGCCGAGTAGCGCTCGCGGCGGGCCGTGGGGCGCTTGCCCTTGATCGTAGTCTGCCGCAGCGCTTCGATCACCTCGTCGGCCGAGGACTCGGGGACCTCCACGAGCGAGAACCGGTCGGCGATCTCGATCGCCCCGATGTCGCGGCCGCTGAGCCGCGACTCTCCGGCGATCGCCCCGACCAGGTCCTTCGGCCGCACTCCGGCCTCGCGCCCGAGGTTGAGGAACACCCGCGTCGTCTCGCCCTCCGTGCGCGGAGGCCGATCGCCGCGCCGGTCGGACTCGCGCCGCGGCCCCCGGCCGCCCGGTTCGGCGATCGCCGGGATCTCCCGCTCGTCGATGTCGCCCCCGGTCGCCTCGTGCGCCAGCTTGACCGCCGCGAGGGCGATGTCCATGACGTCGAACTCGTCGGTGAGCGCCTCCACGACCACGCGGAACTGGTCGAGGTCGTCCACGACAAGGCTCTCCTGCAGCGCGGCCCGGGTCGTCTCCAGGCGACGGGCGCGCAGGTCGGTGACCGTGGGGACCTTCTCGATGGTGATGCGCCGCTTCGTCAACCGCTCGATCGACTTGAGCATCCGATGCTCGCGCGGCTCCACGAGCGTGATCGCCACGCCTTCGCGTCCGGCGCGCCCGACCCGGCCGATGCGGTGGACGTACGCCTCGGCCGCGGCGGGCACGTTGTAGTTGATCACGTGCGTGAGGTGCTCGATGTCGAGCCCGCGGGCGGCCACGTCGGTCGCGACGAGCAGGTCGGCGGCGCCCCCGCGGAGGCGCTTCATGACGCGGTCGCGCTGGTCCTGGCTCAAGCCGCCGTGCAGCGCCTCGGCCCGGTGGCCGCGCCCGTTCAGGGTCTCGGTGAGCTCCTCGACCTCGGCCCGCGTGCGGCAGAAGACGATCGCCGCCTCGGGCGACTCCACGTCCAGCACCCGGCCGAGCGCGTCCGGCTTGTGCGCGCGGGCGACGATGTAGCCGCTCTGGCGCACCAGGGGCGAGTCCTCGGCGGCGGCCGACTCCCGGCCGAGCTCGACCCGGACCGGGTCCCGCAACTGCCGCCGGGCGATGCGGTCGAGGCGCGCGGGCATGGTGGCCGAGAACAGCATGGTCTGCCGGTCCTCGCGGGTCCGGCCGAGGATCGCCTCGATGTCCTCGGCGAAGCCCATGTCGAGCATCTCGTCCGCTTCGTCGAGCACCACCGTGGACACGTCGTCGAGGCGGAGGCTCCCGCGGTCGATGTGGTCGAGCGCGCGGCCGGGCGTCGCCACGACCACGTCGACGCCCCGGCGCAGCACCTGGAGCTGGCGGCCGATCGGCTGGCCGCCGTAGATCGGCAGGACCCGCACGCCCAGCTCGCGGCCGTAACGGTGGAACGCCTGCGACACCTGCACGGCCAGCTCCCGCGTCGGCACCAGCACGAGGGCGTCCGGGTTCGATCCGCCCCGGTCGGCGGGCATCCGCGCGATCACGGGCAGCGCGAACGCGGCGGTCTTCCCGGTGCCGGTCGCGGCCTGGCCGAGCAGATCGCGCCCGGCGAGGAGCGACGGGATGGCCTCCCGCTGGATCGGCGTGGGCTCCTCGTAGCCGAGGTCGGCCAGCACGCGCAGGAGTTCGGGCGCCAAGCCCAGTTCGGCGAAGCCCGCCGCTTCAGCGTTCGTGGCGTTCACGGGCCCTCCGATCGCGATCGCTCTGGTGGCACCCCGAACCGGCCCCGTCCGGGGCCGGCGCTTCGGGCCGCCTTGCTCTTCTACACGGGTTCGACCTGCGTCGCCGCGGGCTTGCCGCGGTCGCCCGTGGTGACCTCGAAGCGGACGCGCTGGCCGTCCTCGAGCGTCCGGAAACCGCCGGTCTCGGCGATCGAGGTGAAGTGCACGAAGTAGTCGCCGTTCCCCTCGTCGTCCTCGATGAACCCGTACCCCTTGTCGGAGTCGAACCATTTGACCGTACCGGTCGGCATGATCCTCACCGCCTTCTGATCTTGCGTTTCGGGATCACCGGGTACCCGCGAACCGCCGCGTCATGCCCGCGCGGGTCCTCCGGTCCGGGCACCGATCCGTCAGGGCTGCTCGGGGCCTGCGGCGAGCCGGTGACGCTGAGCGCGATGCAGGCCGCCGTGCGCACGACCGCGGCGACGAGCGTGGGAACGCCCCCGCCGAGCGCCTCCCGCGCGAGGTACGAGCTCACCGCAGTGCTGATGGCGCCCGCGGCTCCGGCGCCCTGGAGTCGCGGCCGTCGCTCGTCCTGTGCGTGGTCTCGGGACGGCGCCCCTCCTTCCGCGCTGCGGAACGCATCGGCCTCGCCGCGGGCCCGCGCCGGCAAGTGAACGGCAAGCGGGGCCGCCTAGGCTTTCGAGCCGCTGCGGCTTCAGGCGCGCCGTGCCGCCGCGGCCATCATCTACTTGAGACAGAAAACGAGGTCGTCCCCTTGAGCTGGTATCTGGCGGTACTCAAGAACTACGCGAATTTCAGCGGGCGTGCCCGCCGCGAGGAGTACTGGACGTACGTGCTCTTCCACGCGCTCGCGATCATCATGCTGTACGCGATCTCTCTGGCGACCCTCGTGCTCAGCGCCGGTCTGGAAGGCGGCCCCGCCGCCGCCCTGGCCGTCGCCGGGACCCTCCCGCTGATCGCCTACGGCCTCGGGACCGTGGTCCCCACGCTCGCGGTGGTGGTGCGCCGGCTGCACGACACCGGGCGCACGGGCTGGTGGTACCTCATCGCCTTCGTGCCCTTCGGCGGCATCGTCCTCCTCCTCTTCATGGTGTGGCCGGGCGATCCCCACGGCAACCGGCACGGCCCCAGCCCCAAGCCCGTTCCGGAGTCCCCCCTGGCGATGCGCCACCGCGAACCGAACGCGCCCTTCGCTTCTCGGACCTGAGTCCAGGACCGCCCCGGCGTGGCGCCTCCCCTCGGCGCCGGGGCGGCCCGCCTCCGCGGGGCACTGTCCGATGCGGCAGTGCCCCCCGCGGGCGTCACTCCGGCGAGGCGGGCATCGCCGAGGGGTCGTACGCCAGCAGCTCCCAGCTGTGGCCGTCCGGGTCGTCCACGGCCCGGTTGTAGAGCCAGCCCATGTCCTGCGCGGGCCGAGGCTCGGTGCCGCCGGCCGCCACCGCCGCGACGGTCAGCCGGTCGACCTCTTCCTTCGACTCGGCGGCCAGGGCGTTGATCGCCTCGATGCCGTCGGAGGCGATCTTCCGCGACGTGAAGCCGGAGAACTGCTCGTGCGTCATGAGCTGCAGGGCGATCGCGTCGCTCAGGAGCACCTGCGCCGAGGTCTCATCGGTGAACTGCGGATTCAGTGTGCCGCCCAAGGCCTGGTAGAACGCCTTGCTCGCCTCCAGGTCGGCGACGGGGAGATTGATGTAGATCTGCGTGAAAGCCATCGAACGCTCCTCGGTTCGAGCGGCCGGTCCCTCCGGCCCGGTTCGAATCTACGGCCGCACCTCGGCCTCGGTCTTGTACAGAAGCGACAGGACCTCCTCGCCCGTGGGACGCTGCAGCTGCGTCGCCCTGCGGCCGACGAACCGGGCCAGCGACCGCGCCAAATGCGGCTGGTCGTGATAGCCGACCTGGTGCACGACGTCGGCGGCGGCCGTGCCCTGCCGCAGCAGCATCGCGGCCCGCCGCGCCCGCTCGATCTGCCGGATCGTGCCCTGGGTGAGTCCCGTGGCGGCGGCGACGCGGCGCTGCACCGAACGCGGCGTGACCAGCATGGGCGTGTCTCCGGCGAGGACGTCGGCCACCAGCGGGTCCCGGACGAGGAGCCCCGCGCGGACCAGGCGGTCGACGAAGGTCTCCGCGTTCTCGTAACCGGGGATCTCCCACTCGTCGCCCTCCAGCACGAACGTGCGCGCCGTCGCGTGCGGGCTCGCCACGCTCGTGTCGACGAGGCCGCGGACGGGCAGGTTCCGCAGGAACGCGCCGTGCCGGAAGATCACGCCGAGCGTGCGTTCCATCCCGCCGCCCAAGGGCACGGTCGTCGGCCGGGTCTCGGGCCCGCGCACGGAGACGTTCGTGACGCCCCCGGCCGTCCAGGCGATGAGCTCCCAGTTCGAGTTCGCCACGGACACCATGCGCCCGGGCACGGGCGCGCCGTTCACGCTCGCCTCCGACACCTGGTAGACGCGCTCCACGTACGGCGAGTCGGACGGCCGCTGGTCCAGTCCCGGGACGCCGCCGAAATGATCATGGGCCACGTCGTGAATGGTATCGCCACCTCCCGCGATGCCCGAGGGAGTTTCACCGGCGGCGGCCCTGCGCCTATGCTCGGTGCATGGCCGTCATTCACCAAGCCACCCTGCGCCCCACCAAACTCGAACTGCTGGCGGCGTGGCTGCCGGAACGCCCCTGGTACACCGGCCGGACCGGTGACGTGCACCAGGTGGCGGCGTACCGCTTCGACGATCCGGTCGGCGCGGTCGGGATCGAGACGATCCTGGTCCGGGCCGACCACGGGCCCGTCTACCAAGTGCCCCTGACCTATCGCGCCGGACCCATGGAGGGCGGGGACGCGTGGCTGATCGGCACGATGGAGCACTCGGTGCTCGGCAAGCGCTGGGTCTACGACGCCGCCGGGGACCCGGTCTACGCCGCGGCCCTCGCCGGCGCGATCCTCGCGAACACCGGCCAGGCCGAGCAGCTCGTCCTCGTCGAAGGCCGCCTCGAGCCGCGCGAGCTCAGCATGAGCGTCGCCAGCACCGCCCCTGAAGGCGCGCTGGCGGGGAACGTGCCGGGCGTGAACCGAGTCGAGCGCGTCGAGAAGGGCGACCCGACCCGGATCGTCACCGACACCGTCACCCTGTCGGTCGCCCGGCGTCTGAGCCGGGACGCCGAACTCTCCGGGACGGTCCTGACCGGCACCTGGCCCGGCCGGCCCGAGTCGACGCCCCTGGCCTCCGCCGAACGCCGCGACTGAGCGCGGGACCCGCCCTGCGCCGTCTGCTCGCACGCGGCGTCCGGCCGATCAGGAAAGCGCTTGTGGACAATCCGCCCTGCTCCCGTCCTTGACTCCGCGCCGACATATTGGCAGACTTCAATATAGTGGTTGGGAGCGCTTCCCCTCGGGAGGCGTTTCGTGCATCGAGCGGCCGTCGCCCCGGCGCCGCCCGACTGACCAGCGGAGGATCACCATGCAGCTAGACCGAAGACGACGGAGAACGGCGATCACCGGCGCGGCCGTCGCCGCCCTCGGCGCGAGTGCGCTGACGATCGTCGCAGCCCAGGGCGCCAGCGCCGCGGAAGGCTGCGACGTCGACTACCGCATCGTGAGCGACTGGAACTCGGGCTTCCAGGCCAACGTCAGCATCACCGCCGACGAGCCGATCAACGGCTGGACCGTCGAATGGGACTTCACCGGCGCCGTCTCCGGCATCAGCGCCTGGAACGTCACCGACCAGTCGCTCAGCGGCTCCCACTTCTCGGCCTCCGACGCCGGATGGAACGGCTCGATCGCCTCCGGCCAGACCCGCGAGGTCTTCGGCTTCACCGCCAGCGGCACCGCCGGGGACATCGCCAACGTCACCGTCAACGGCGTCAGCTGCGGCGAAGGCGACCCCGATCCGACCGATCCCGATCCGACCGATCCCGATCCGACCGACCCCGATCCGACGGACCCGCCCCCGGACGGCACCCCCGTCGAAGAGCACGGGCAGCTGCACGTCTGCGGCGCGAACATGTGCAACGAGCACGACCAGCCGATCCAGCTGCGCGGCATCTCCAGCATGTGGCTGCACTGGCAGACCCAGCCGTACGCCCAGAACCGCTCGGCGCTGGAGTGGATGCGCGACAACTGGAACATCGAGGTGTTCCGGGTCGCCATGGGCGTGGAGCCCGAGGGCGCCTACCTCTCCGAGCCCGACCGGTGGCGCGCCGAGGTCGAGACCGTCATCCAGAACGCGGCGGCCACGGGCGTGTACGTGATCGTCGACTTCCATGCGCACCACGCGCATGAGCACCGGTCCGAGGCGGTCGCGTTCTTCACCGACCTGGCCGACCGCTACGGTCACCTCCCGAACGTGATCTGGGAGCCGTACAACGAGCCGGAGCAGGTGTCCTGGAGCGGCACGGTCAAGCCGTACCACGAGGCCGTCGTGGCCGCGATCCGCGCGCAGGACCCGGACAACATCATCGTGCTCGGCTCCCCGACCTGGTCGCAGGACGTCGACGTGGCCGCCGCCGACCCGGTGTCCGGCACGAACCTGATGTACACGCTGCACTTCTACTCGTGCACGCACACCGCTTACCTGCGCGCCAAGGCCGACACGGCCATGAACGCCGGCCTGGCCCTGTTCGTCACCGAGTGGGGCGCCAGCCACGCCGACGGCGGGCTCGACGGGCGGGTGTGCCTCGACGAGGCGCAGCGCTGGATCGACTGGATGCGGGACAACCGGATCTCCTGGACGGCATGGAAACTGGACGTCGGCGACGACTCCACGAACCTGCTGTCGCCCGGGGCTCCCGTCACGGGCGGGTGGGACGGCCACCTGCACGGGCACGCGCCCTTCGTCATCGACAACCTGCCGCAGTGACGGCCGACTGAGACGCCGCCCGCCTGTAAGGGCGGGCGGCGTCGCGTCCCATGAGGACCGACCACCGCATTCAGCGCTGCTTGCGCAGCACGACCGTGACCTCGTTCCGGTTGTGCCGCAACTGCCTCGCGAACTCGATGTCGTAGCCCTCGCGAAGCACCGCGAACGACTGCTCGATCTGCGGGAGCACGCCGCGGTCGCCCGTCTTCAGGGTCGTGATCGCGAAGCCGCCCGGCTCGAGCAGGTGCAGGCTGTCGACCATGAGCCGGCTCGACCGGGTGGGGCTCATCTTCATGTCGTTGACGATGAGGTCGAACCGGTCCCGGCTGCTGCGCAGGAAGTTCCCGGCCGTCGTGCGCTCGTGGACCACGTCGGGCAGCCGCAGGACGCGCGGGTCGAGGTCGCCCGGGTCGACGGCAGTGGTGCGGAAGCCGCGGCTCGCGAGGATCCTGGTCCAACCGCCCGGCGCGGCGCCGTAATCCAGGGCGTCCTCGCCGAGATCGGCGGGGAACTCGTAGGTCTTGAACAGTTCTTCGAGTTTGAACTCGGCGCGCGACACCTGCTCGGGGGACCGCGAGAGGCGGATCTCCCCGCCCGGCCACGAACTGAGGCTGTCCTCGACGCGGTTGACGCCGACGACCGCGGTCTTCGGCGTGAAGCAGACCGACACCGCCACCGGGCTGCCGGCGCGGGAGACCCGGTAGCCGCGATCGCTCAGGAGCTGCGACGCGCGCTGCCGGGCGTCGTGCCGGTTGAAGTCATAGTGGACCTTGCCGCTGACCCAGAGCTGCAGCGCGATCAAGGGCTCGCTCGTCAGCTCCCGGATCGCGGCGTCGAGCGTGTCGACCACGGACGCCAGATCCGAGGCGGCGGGGTCGAACTCGGCGACCACGTTCGTCACGTGCCGGGTGAACAGCAGCGGGGTGCGCCGCACGAGCTCGGCCAGGTCCTTCGCGGTCGCGCCCTCGGTCTCGACGATCGCGGCCTCCGCCCCGACCCGGCGGACCGCCACGGCGTCGTCGACGCGGCGGAGCATCTCCTCTTTCGCGAGCGGGAAGGAGTCCTCCGCCATGGAGATCAATGACTGCCGAGACGCCATGCCGAACCCTTCGCCGCGATGCCGAGCCAGATGAACGACCAGGTCGTTCGCGGCCCGGCCGGGGCTGGTCAGTGTAGCCCAGCCGCCGCCGGCGGCGATCGCGTCGCAGACGGCGGGGGAGCGGGGACACCGGTGCCGATGCCCCCGCTCGGCGCCCTAGGCCTTGAGGAGCCGTTCGCTCAGTTCCCAGAGGCGCTGCGCCCACCCGGGATCACTCGTCGCCTTCGGCTCCGTCGATCCGCCTCCAGTCCTCCGGCAGGCCGGCCACTGCCACCCGGTCCGACGTGGCGTCGATTTCCACGTTGGCCGGGCCCAGGGACAGTTCGTGCAGCCGCACGCGGCTCCACCGTTCCGGCAGATGCGGCGCGAGGCGCAGCGTCCGCTTCGGCACGTTCGGCTCGAGGCCGAGCGCCGAGCGCACCAGCAGGAGCGGTGCGGCCGCCGCCCACGCCTGCGGCGAGCACGAGGTCGGATACGGCACGGGCGGGTCGAACCGCTCGCGGTCGAAGCCGCAGAACAGCTCCGGCAGCCGGTCCCCGAACGCCGAGGCGGCGTCGATCAGGCCGTTCAGCAGCCGGTGCGCGAGCGGCACGGCGCCGCGCAGATGCGCGTACCGCAGCAGCCCGGCCACCGCGATCGCCGTGTCGTGCGGCCACACGGATCCATTGTGGTAGCTCATGGGGTTGTACGCCCCCATGGCCTTCGACAGCGTCCGCAGCCCGTACCCGCTGAACATGTCGTCCGTCGCCAGGTGGTCGACGAGGATCTGCGCGTGCTCGTCCTCGGCGATGCCGGTCCACAAGGCGTGCGCGGCGTTGCTGGTCAATGCGTCCACCGGCCGCTTGTCGCGGTCGAGAGCGACGGCGTACCAGCCGCGGTCGGGCAGCCAGAACCGCTCCGCGAAGTCCTCCCGCAGCCGACTCGCGCGCTTGCGGCAGCGTTCGGCCGCCGCCGGATCGCCGAAGGACTCGGCCAGTTCGGCGCGCGCCCGCCACGCCGCGTACGCGTAACCCTGGACCTCGCACAGCGCCAAGGGCGTCCGGCCGATGCCGCCGTCGACGGCGTTGATCCCGTCGAAGCTGTCCTTCCAGCCCTGATTGGCCAGGCCCTGGTCGGTGGCCCGCTGGTACTCGATGAACCCGTCGCCGTCCCGGTCGCCGTATTCCTCCATCCAGGACAGCGCGGCGTCGGCCGCGGGCAGCAGCCGCTCCACCGTCCCGCGGTCGGCGCCCCACCGCCACACCTCGCCCAGCAGCATCACGAACAGCGGCGTGGCGTCCACGGTGCCGTAGTAGTGGTTGCCGCCGAGGATCTGCGCGCTCTCGGGCCCCAGCCGCAGCTCGTGCAGGATCCGGCCGGGCTCCTCCTCCGAGGTCGGCTCGACCTTCGTCCCCTGCGTCGCGGCGAGGTTCTGCAGCGTCCCGACGGCCAGGCCCAGGTCCAGCGGCAGGGTCATCCAGGCCGTGAGCAGGCTGTCGCGGCCGAACAGGGTCATGAACCACGGCGCGCCCGCCGCCACGAACGGCGTGCCCGTCCGGGGGTCGGCGATCTGGAGCGCCCCGAGGTCGGTCTCGGTGCGCGACAGCACCTTCGCCGTCGCCGGGTCGTCCACCTCGATCGGCGTGCTCTCCTGCCGCCAGGCCCGCAGCTTGCGGGCCGCCTCGCTGCTGTCGATGTGCTCGCCGCGCTCGAAGCCGGGCGTGATCCGCTGTCCGGCGACCACCGGCTCGGCCACGATCTCCGCCGACCACTGCCCGCGCGGCGGCACGACCACCCGCCAGCTCAGCGCGCCGGGCGTCGCGAGCGCGTCGACCGAGGTCGTGACGTGGAGCTGCCTGCCGACGTCCTGCCGGGAGGTCAGCCACAGCTCCGAACCGTCCGTCGCCATCTCGGCGCCGCCGTTCGCCGCGCGGCCCTCCTTGACGGCGAACAGGTCCGCGAAGTCCGCGTCGATGAACAGCGTGATCGCGCAGGCCGTGGCCTCCGCGCCGAGGTTCTCGACCGTGATCGTCTCGCGCAGCCCGTCGCCCACCAGGCGTTCCCGAACCAGCAGCAGCGTGCTGTCGTTCTGCCTGGTGAGCGGCGGGCGGCGGCCGACGAACCGGGCCGCGAAGGCCTCCTTGCCGAGCACGGTCAGGGGCTGGACCGGATGGCCGTCCAGATGCAGCTGCCAGCGCGACAGCACCCGGGCGTCCCGCACGAACAGGCCCTGCGCCCCGCCGGGCGTGACGTCCCCGGAGCGGTCGGACAGGCAGAACGTCGTCCCCTCGACGAGGGTGATGACCTCGCCGTCCCGGCCCGTCAGCACCGGTTCTCCCGCGTTGAGCGCCTGGGGTGCGACCGCGGGGTGGGCCGGGGTGGCGATCGCCTCCGGCGCGGGCTCGGGACGGCCCGGCGCCGATTCGTCGGCTCGCGTCATGCCGCGTCCACCGCGCCTTCCCGGTCCGCGAGCGCCGGACCGGTCTCGGTGCGCTCGACGGCGCGCATCAGCCGCCGCCCTTCGTCGAACCGCCGGTCGAGGCCGGCGTCGAGGTCGCCGTACTCGCGCCGGAGCCGGTCGAGCGGGTCGGCGATCGCCTTGGCGCGCAGCGCGTCCCGGTACACCGCCTCGTACCCCTCGCCCAGTCTGGCGACGTCGAAGTGCTCGACCACCCGCGCCCGGCAGGCCTCCGGGTCGATCTCGTCCAACCGCGCGATGGCGCCCGGCAGTTCGGCGGGGTCCTCGCACACGAACCCGGTGACGCCGTCGACGACGATCTCCGGCACGGCCCCGCCGCGCAGCGCGACCACCGGGGTGCCGCAGGCCATGGACTCGATCATCACCATGCCGAACGGCTCCTCCCAGCGCACCGGCATCAGCAGGCAGCGGGCGTTCGCG
The DNA here is from genome assembly GCF_019710475.1 of Glycomyces sp. TRM65418. Lineage (GTDB taxonomy): Bacteria > Actinomycetota > Actinomycetes > Mycobacteriales > Micromonosporaceae > Glycomyces. Next base: position 23,206 of record NZ_JAJFAX010000004.1, read on the forward strand.
AGCAGCCGCCGCTTGGCGACCGCGTCCGCGACGCCGTAGACCTGGTCGGCGTCGGTCAGGCGCGGCTCGACCTCGCGTTCGAAGTAGTCCTTCTCGATCGGCTCGGCGCACTTGCCCGCGAGGATCAACGGCATCCCGGCGGCGTGCGCGGCCTCCAGCGCCAGGTGCGGGGCCTTGTCCGGGTGGAACCGGCCCAGGAACAGCGCGTAGCCGTCGTGGTCGGCGCGGAACGGGAAGGTGTCGGTGCGGACGGCGTTGTGCACCATGCCCGCCCAGCGGAGGTCCGGCGCGAGTTCGCGCTGCCGCTCGCTGATCGCGACGAGGTCGATGTCGGAGCCGACGGCCTGGTAGAAGCGGAGCAGGTCCTCCTCGACCGGGCCGTGCATCGTGACCACGGTGGGCAGGCCGAGCGCGGCGTAGCTCGACGCGTTGAGCGGGCCCGCGCACGTGTGCTCGTGCACGATGTCGAGGCCGGGCCCGGCCGCGAGCTCGGCCACGGCCTTGCGGGTGAGGGCGGCGTGCAGGATCTCCGGCATGGGTTCGCCCAGGCGTTCGGGGATCGGGAGCGGCCAGACCGGCACGAGTTCGGCGCCCGTGCCGGTGGTGGTGCCGGCGCCGATGAGCGTGACCTCGTGGCCGCGCGCGATCAAGGAGTCGGTGAGGTCCGCGACCACGGATTCGACGCCGCCGTACGCGCGGGGCGGGATCTCGAAGTAGGGCGGGACGACCATCGCGATCCGGAGCGGTCGGTGCTCCTCGTCGAGCGCCGCGTCCGGGAGCGGGCTGAGCACCGGCTCCGGGGTGCGGTCGGTCGTCGGATCCAACATGCCAGTGAACACAGCTACCTCCCAGTACAGAGACGTCAACTGCTCCCGAGCCAGCGCGGTCGCCTTCGGCCGCGCACGCCCGAAAGCGGGCGTCGACCCGGATTAGCACTCATGCACATAGAGTGCTAACACAGGCGCGTTCGCCAGGGCAAGCACTGGAATTAGGGATGCACGTCACACTCTAATCGGATATCGGCTTCGACATGCGGATATCGAAGGTCTTGACTTTATTGGTGCGGTTGGACACACTGGGCCGAAGCCATGATGTTAGCGATCACTTCCGATTCGCGCCGGTCCCTCGGTCCCCTCGATCCGCGCCGTTCCCTCACCGCAGAAAGGCCGACCATGCCCTCACGTCGCACACTCCTCACCACTGCGATGGCGTCCGCCGTCGCCGCCGCGATCGCCGCGCCGAACGCGGCGCACGCGCAGTCCTATGCGGCCTATGCGATGGCGTATTTCAAGGAGTCGCCGGACATGACCGACGACAGCTACGCCCTCCACCTCGCCGTCAGCCGCGACGGTCTCGACTGGACGCCGCTCAACCAGAACCGCCCCGTCGCCACCCCCACCGCCGGCATGCAGGGCCTGCGCGACCCGTTCGTCCTCCGCAGGCAGGACGGCGCCTTCGTCGTCCTCGCCACCGACCTGAAAGGACGGGTGTTCAACCTCGACAACCAGTACCTCCACGTCTGGGACTCGCCCGACCTCCGCGGCTTCACCGGCTACCGGCGGGTCCGCCTGCACGACATGGCGACCCACACCTGGGCCCCCACCGCGTTCTGGGACCCCGCCCGGGGCCGCTACGCGGTCGTCTACTCGGCCTACAACGGCACCCGCGACGTCCTCATGGTCAACTACACCGCCGACTTCGTGAACATGGGCGCCGCGCAGGTCTTCTTCGACCCCGGCTTCAACGTGCTCGACGGCGACGTCCTCGTCCACAATGGCGCGTTCTACCTCGCCTACAAGAACATGGCCGACGGCAACCTCTACGTCTCCCGCTCGACCACCGGTCAACCCGGCACCTTCACGACCCTCACCGGCGGCCTGCGCCAGGGCGGCGCCATCGAGGCCCCGATCCTCGTCAAGTCCAACAGCGCCAACGCGTTCTGGCTGTGGGGCGACTCCTTCGTCCCCGACAACGCCGTCTTCTACGCCTGGCGCTCGTCCGACATCAACGGCGGCGGTTGGACGCCGCTCGACCAGCGCGACTACACCGCCCCGATCAGCAGCAAGCACGCCGGGATCCTCCCGATCACCGAGGCCGAACGCGCCGCGCTCGTCACCCGCTGGGGTGCGCCGCAGTGGAACCGGCTGAAGTCCTACAACTTCCCCTCCCGCTTCGTGCGCCACGCCGGCGGCATCGGCCGGATCGATCCGTATCCGATGGAGCCGCCCGCCGACCAGCAGTGGCGGCTGCGCGCGGGGCTGGCCGACGCGAGCGGCGTCTCGTTCGAGTCGGTGAACCTGCCCGGCCGGTTCCTGCGCCATTCCGGCTACGCGATGCGGCTCGACGCGAACGACGGCACGTCGCAGTTCGCCGCCGACGCCACCTTCCACCGCGTCGCGGGCCTGGCCGACGCCGCCTGGAGCTCGTTCCGGTCCCACAACTTCCCGGACCGCCATCTCCGCCATTCGGGCTACGCGCTGCGGATCGACCCGATCACCGGCGGCTCGTCCGCGACCGACCGCCAGGACGCCACCTTCAAGGTCACGTCGTAAGGACCCCGTGCGGCGTCCACGCGGCGGCGGGCGCGAAGCAGCCGAGTGCGCTTGCCGGACGGCCCTTCCGGCGGCGGTCCGACACGACCCCGAGCGAATACCGCGACCGCTTCCGGGCCGGACCGAGGAAGACCGCGGTCTGATCCGGCTCGGCCGAACCGGCGTCACGACGCCGCCCGGCCCGGCGGCGGCTGCTCGATGGTCACGTGGTGGGCCCCGCCGCTGTCGCGGTGCTCGCGTTCCAACGCCTCGCTGTGCGCCAGCAGCGCGTCGAAGTCGACGGCCGCGCCCCGGCACAGGGTCTCGATGACCTGCTCGGCGCCCTCGTCGCTCAAGTGCCGGCCGAAGAGCGCCCGGTAATGCGCGAACGAGGCGATGACGTCGAGGAGCTGCTCCACGTCGACGTCGCTGCGCAGGTCCCCGCGCTCCACGGCGCGCACCAGCGTCTCCCGGACGGCCCTCCGCGACGGCTCGATGACGGCGCGCAGGTACCACCGGTGCAGCTCGGGGTCCCGGATGCACTCGGAGTACAACGCACCGAACACCTCCGGCCGGATCGTCCGGTACGCGGCGAGGAAGACCGTGAAGCTGTCGCCGATGTCGCACAGGGTGCAGCCGGTGTCGGGCGGGGACGGCGTGTCGAGCCGGCTCTCGACGGCCGCCAGCACCAGCGCCGCCCGCCCGGGCCAGCGCCGGTAGATCGCCGGCCGCGAGGTCCCCGCCCGGCGCGCGACCTCCCCCAGACTGATCCCCAGGTAGCCGACCTCGTCCAGCAGCTCCAACGTGGACGCCGTCACGGCGGCGTCGATGTGGGCGTCCCGGGGCCGGCCCCCGGACCGGTCTGCAGCACTGTGGTCTCCGGCCATGGTCCCCAGCCTACGCCCCGCGTTACAGGCCGACTCGTAACCGTTGTCACCTTGAAGACGGCCCTGGGCAGTGTTACGTTACGAATTGAAACGTAATCTCGTGCCGAGGCAGGTTCCGATGACGACTGCGACCCTTCCCGAATCCGACCGTGCGACCGCCAGGGAATGGGCCGGGCTGGCGCTGCTGACGATGCCGATGCTCGCCCTGGCGACCGACCTGACGGTCCTGTTCTTCGCGCTGCCCACCCTCAGCGCCGATCTGGAACCCAGCGCCACCCAGACGCTGTGGATCACCCACGTCTACGGCTTCCTGCTCGCCGGATTCCTGCTCACCTCCGGCCGGGCGGGCGACCGCATCGGCCCCCGCCGCCTGATGCTGATCGGTTCCGCGGCCTTCGCGGCGCTGTCCGTGGCGGCGGCGTTCTCGCCGAACGCCGAGACGCTGATCGGCGTCCGGGCGGCCCTCGGCATCGCCGGGGCCTCGCTGATGCCGTCGCTCTTCGCGCTGCTGCGCACCATGTTCCGCGACGAGACGCAACGGCGCCTGGCCATCGCGATCCTCTTCAGCACCTTCACCGTCGGCGGCGCCGTCGGTCCGGTGCTCGGCGGGGCGCTCCTGGAGTACCACTGGTGGGGCTCGGTCTTCCTCGTCAACGTCCCGCCCCTCCTCCTGCTGCTGGCCGGCGGGACCAGGCTGCTTCCCGAACGCGCCGAACGCAACCGATCCCGCATCGACCTCTTCAGCGTGGGGCTCTCGGTGGTCGGCCTCCTGGCCGTCGTCTACGGCCTGCAGGAGCTCGCCGCCAGTCAGCAGGCCGGGCGCGGCGCGGTCTGGCCCCACCTCCTGTGCGTCGTCGCCGGGGCGGGCGTCCTGGGGCTGTTCGTGCGGCGGCAGCGGCGCATCGACGAGCCGCTGTTCGACCTGGGCGTGCTGCTCGGCCGGCGCACGGCGGTGCCGCTGGCGACGCTGGTGCTCATGGGCATCAGCGTCACGGGCATGTTCTACCTGTTCACGCAGTACCTGCAGTGGGTCGGCGGGCTCTCGCCGCTGCGCGCGGGGCTGTGGACGCTGCCGTTCATCGTCCTCAACATCACCGGAGCGCTGCTCGTGCCGGGCCTCGCCCGGCGGCTGCGGCCGGCCGTGGTCGTCGCGGGCGGGCTGGCCGTCGCGGCCGTGGGGGCCGGACTGTTCTCCCTCGCCACGGGCGCCGATGCCGGCCTGCCCTGGGTGGTGGCGTCCGTGTCCGTGGTCGGTTTCGGTCAGGGCTGCGCCGCGGCGTTGGTCTCGGACCTGATCATCTCCGGCGTCCCGGAGGCGCAGACCGGTTCCGCGGCCTCCGCTCAGGAGGTCGGGGGTGAACTCGGCACCGCGCTCGGCATCGCCGCAGGCGGCACGGTCGGTGTGGTCGCCTACCGCCGTTCGCTGGACGCCGACATGCCCGCGGGCGTCTCCGAGAGCGCCGGCGAGGCCGCGAAGGCCAGCGTCCACGAGGGAACCGAAGTCGCGGAGGGGCTGGCCACCGGCGGCGCGCGGCTCCTCGGCGCGGTCCACGACGCCGTGAGCTTCGGCCAGCAGGTCTATGCGGGCGTCGGCGGCGTCGTCCTGGCCCTCACCGCAGCCGTGGTGATCGTCCTCCTCGTCGAGCGGCCCGACCGCACGAGGTGAGCGTTCGGCGCCGCACGTCGGACCGGAGCGGCTGCCGGGCCCCGCCGCGGGCGTCCCGGCACGCCGCCCCCTCGTGCGTGCGCCCCCGTTCGACGGCTAGATCGCCTGGACGGTCTCGAAGGTGCCGTCGCCGTCCGTGTCCGCGGCGTACGTGTCCAGGAAGCCGTCGCCGTCCGTGTCGGCTTCGGTGGTGTCGACCCACCCGTCGTTGTCGGTGTCGGTGGCGTACGTGTCGAGGTACGTGTCGCCGTCGGTGTCGAGCAGCAGGGTCTCGGAATAGCCGTCCGCGTCGGTGTCCGTCGCGACCGTGTCCACCCAGCCGTCGCCGTCAGTGTCGGACTCGATGGTCTCGTTGTAGCCGTCGCCGTCCGTGTCGTAGGAGACCGACTCGTTCACCCCGTCGCCGTCGATGTCGGTGTCGGCGACGGTGGTGTAGACGTCGTCCGAGGAGGTGTCATCGGCGTAGGCGTCCTCGGTGTACGTGTCGTCGGTGTAGGAGGTCGAGTCCTCGGCGGTGAAGTCGTCGGTCGGCTCGGTCCCGTACTCGTCCGTGGTGAAGTCCTCTTCGACCGTGGAGTCGTATTCGCTCATGGCGGTTCCAACCTCGAGTGTGAGAAGTGTCCGGTGCTTACGGGAAGCACCATAGAACCCGCCTGCAAGCCGGGCGCTTTCAGGACGCGGGAACGCGACCGCCGGGCATCGTCATGTCGGCGCGGCGGCCGGGGTTAGCCTGCACTCATGACCGCTCCACGACTCTCCTTGACCGCCGTCACGATCGGCGCCCCCGACCCGCGCGCCCTCGCCGACTTCTACTCCCGCCTGCTGGGGCGGCCGGTGACGACCGAGCACGGGCCGGGCCCGGGCGAGCCGCCCGAAGCCGGATGGGCGCAGATCGCGTCGCCCGACGCGTCCGCCCCGAGCCTGGCCTTCGAATACGAGCACTGCTGGCAGGCGCCGGTCTGGCCCGCCGAACCGGGCCGGCCCGTCGCGACCCAGCACCTCGACATCCAGGTCGACGACCTCGACGCCGCAGTCGAACACGCGGTCGCCGAAGGCGCGACCCCGGCCGCGAGCCAGCCGCAGCGCGACGTGCGGGTCCTCTTCGACCCGGCCGGCCACCCGTTCTGCCTCTTCCTCTAGGGCCTCGGCCCCCGGCAGGTCCGCCCGCTCGGGTCGCGGGCCGCCCGCGCCCTCGACCGGTCGGCATCGTTCGGGAGCCGCGGCGTCGGCGGTTCAGGAGTCCATGCGGCGGCGGGTGTTCAGGCGCATCGCCGGTTCCTCGGAGACCGTGAACCCGAGTTCCCGGTACAGGCCCTCGCCCGGCTTGGAGGCCAGCAGCTCGATCACGGTCACGCTCTGGTCCTCGAACCAGTCGAGCAGCGCCGACGTGCACGCCCGGCTGTGCCCGCGTCCCCGCCACCGCGGGTCGGTGACGACGTTGAAGACCCAGCCGTACCGCCCCGACGGGTTCCCCGGGTTCGGCAGCCGCTCGCTGATCACACCGGTCGCGCAGGACGCCAGCGCGCCCGAGCCGTCCGGGGCGTCGATCACGGTGACCGCCATCGTCGGCTTCGGCTCGTCCAGGCGGCGGTGCAGGATCGCGGCGGTCTCGGCCTTCCATCCGGTGTCGGTCGTGTCGAACCAGGGCGCGAGCAGGATCTCGCGGAGCCGGACGATCTCATCGATGTCGCCGAGGTCGGCGTGGCGCGCAGTCGTCATGCGGGGAGCCTACGACGCCCCGCCGCGTCCGCCGAACGCGTTGTCGCCGCATGCCGGGCCCGAGGCGGACGCGGCGTGAGCCGTGACCGGGAGTGACCGACCGGGTTCCGTCGGCGCGCGGAACGTGCCATGATGGCCTCTATGTCCCACCGCCCCAACGACCTCAGCCCCGAGCAGCTCCGCTTCTCCCCGCAGGGGCCGGTGCGCTGGCTCTCGCCCCGGACCCTGCTCGACACGAGCATGCGGTTCGGACTCGCCCGGCTCTTCGGGGGCTACGTCGACAAGCGCGAGATCATCGGCGGCCGGCGCCAGGAGGTCTTCGACCACACCGCCGCCGAGGAGCTGTGGATCGACTACGTGGCCGACATCGGCGACGGCTTCAACGCCACCTACTCGATCGCGTACCTCATGGCCCAGGACCACCTCGAGGTCGGCGGCGAGCGCCTGCCGCGCGGGTCGATCCTCGTCATGGGCGGCGATGAGGTGTACCCGGCGGGGGACTGGCTCGAGTACGAGCAGCGCACCAAGGGCCCCTACGAGGCCGCGAATCCCGGGCATCCGGTGTCCCTGTACGCGATCCCGGGCAACCACGACTGGTTCGACGGCCTCACCGCGTTCGCCCGCCAGTTCACCGAGGGCCGGGCGATCGGCGGCTACCGCACCTTCCAGAAGCGCTCCTATTTCGCGCTGGAGCTGCCGCACCGCTGGTGGCTGTTCGCAGTGGACGCCCAGTTCGACACGCACCTGGACCAGAACCAGATCGAGTACTTCCGCCGCGCGGCCGAGCGGATGCGCGAGGGCGACCAGGTGATCCTGTGCGTACCGCAGCCCTCGTGGCTGTGGACCGAGGACGACCCGCACTCCTTCGACCGGATCGACCACTTCATCCGCGACGTGATCGCCGCGCGGGGCGCGCGCGTGCCGCTCGTGCTCACCGGCGACCGGCACCACTACGCGCACTACGAGGAGGTCGACGGCAGCCGCCACATGATCACCGCCGGGGGCGGGGGCGCGTACCTCTCGCCCACGCACGACCTGCCCGAGGAGCTGACGGCCCCGCGGAAGTCGATCCCCGAGCCCAACGCGCGCGAGCGGTGCTACCGGCTCACGGAGGTCTACCCGTCGAAGGCGAAGTCGATGGGCTACGCGCTCGGGATCTTCGGGCGGCTGCCGTGGCTGAACAAGGGCTTCGTGGCGCTCATGGCGGTCATCGCCCTCATCGCGACGGTGTGCATCATGGAGGGCACGGGCCCGTTCGTGGCCGTCGCCGCCGTGCTGCTGGGCGCGGGCGTCGGCTTCGCCCACCCCGGCGAGGGCCGGCGCGCCACCCGGCACTACGCGCTCGGGGCGCTGCACGGCGCGGCGCAGGTGGGCCTGGCCTGGGGCGGGGCGTGGTTCCTCAACTCGCTCGAGGAGGTGAACCTCTGGACCTACCTGGCGTACCTGCCCGTGGCCGGACTCGTGGGCACGTGGATCGTGGGCCTCTACCTGGTCGTCGCGAACCGCTTGGGCGTCAACACGAACGAACTGTTCGCGGGCATGTCGGTGATCGACCAGAAGTGCTTCCTGCGGATCCGGATCGACCGGAGCGGCGCGACGGTCTACCCGATCGGCCTCGACCGGGTGGGCCGCCGCTGGGTCGCCGACCCCGAAGGGGGCGAGAGCGACCCGTGGATCAAACCGGCCGAGCCGCTCAAGCCGCGCCTGATCGAGCCGGGCTTCGCCGCCCTGCACCCGGGGCCGCGCAGCGACGAGCCGCCGCCGCAGAGCCCGATGCGCCGCCTGGTCGCCCAGGCCGAGGCGTGGTTCAACGGCCGCGGTTAGCCGCGCCCCTCGAACTCCTGCTCCGGCGGCACCGCCAGCGGCGCGCCCGAGCCGTGCCCGCCCCGGCCCATGAGCCGGTGCAGGGCGGGGCTGCACAGGGCCAGCACGATCGAGGTGAGGATCGCGACCCCCGCGAGGAGGTAGAAGAACCACTGCTCGCCGACCGCGGGGACCAGGAACTTGTACGCCTGCCCGCCCAGCGGCGTGCCCACCGCCGGACCGAGGAACCACACGCCCATCATCTGCCCCTTGAGGCTGGAGGGCGCCAGCTGCGTCGTCACGCTCAGTCCGACGGGCGAGACGCACAGCTCGCCGAACGTGAGCAGCAGGTACACCCAGGCCATCCAGCCGAGCGCGATGAGGACGCCGGTGTCGGCCCGGCCCTGGAGCCAGCCGAGGAAGACGTACGCGAAGCCGACGAGGAACACGCCGCTCGCGAACTTGTAGGCGGCGCCGAAGCGCGAGCCCGTCCACACCCACAGCGCCCCGAAGAGCGGCGAGAAGACCAGGATGAAGATCGAGTTGAAGTTCTGCACCCCGCCCGCGGGCAGGTGGAAGCCCCACGAGTCGAGGTCCACGGACGAGTCGGCGAACGCGGTCAGCACCGAGCCCATCTGCAGGTAGAGCATCCAGAACACGACCGAGGCGATGAACAGGCCCACGTACGCGCGCAGGCCCGCGCGCTCGGCGGCGGTGATCCCCTTGGCCTGGCTGAAGATGTAGACGAAGTACCAGACGGCGGCGCCGATCGAGAGGCCCGTCACCACCGTGGGGACGGTGGCGAGGGTGAGGGTCCCCGTGGAGGCCCAGATCGCGACGGCGACGGCGGTGACGGCGATCGCGATCGCCAGGACCCGCGTCACCTGCTTCTTCTCGGCGTCGTTCAACGGCCGGGCGGGCCCGATCCCGGCGTTCGTCAGCCGCGGCCAGCCGCGCACGTACCACAGCAGGCCCAGCGCCATGCCGACGGCGGCGGCGCCGAAGCCGAGGTGCCAGCGGTCCTCCCCGGCCAGGTACGGGGTGATGAGGATGCCGAGGAACGCGCCGAGGTTGATGCCCATGTAGAACACGGAGAACCCGGCGTCGCGGCGGGCGTCGTCGTCCCCGTCGTAGAGCTTGCCGACCATCACCGAGATGTTCGGCTTCAGCAGGCCCGAGCCGACCACGACCAGGAACAGCCCGAAGAACACCGTCGCCGGGTTCTCGACGGGAACGGCCATCGACAGGTGCCCGCACATGATGACGATGCCGCCGATGAGCACCCCGCGCCGGGGCCCGAGGATCCGGTCGGCCAGCCACCCGCCCGGCAGCGCCGTCAGGTACACCAGCCCCGAGTAGAGGGACGCGATCGGGACCGCCACGGTCGCGTCGAGCCCGAGGCCGTTCTGCGCCAGCGACGCGGTGAGGAACACCAGCAGGATGCCCTGCAGCCCATAGAAACTGAACCGTTCCCACATCTCGGTGCCGAACAGGACGGCCAGACCGCGCGGGTGCCCGAAGAAGGTCCGCTCGCGGCCGACGAGGGGGCGGTCAGGTTGGGACATCGGCGCTCCCGGGTTCGCAGCGACCGGCGCGACGTGCGCCGATACCTGCGTACCGTAATGGCTCTCCGCGCCGCGGGGGAGGAGAACGCGCGATCCTGTCATCCCCGAATTGATGCGATGGCGCCGTTTGTCTGATATATACCCTCGGCTGGTCTACGATCCGGCCTATGAGCGATGATCCGTACTGGAACCCCGGCCGGACGGGCGAGCCCTCGGGCCGTTTCAACGGCGGCGACCCCCTCGTGACCGACACGTTCGAGGGCTGGTGGCACGCCTCGATGGACGTGGTGCAGCGGTCCTGGCGCACCGTCGGGCTCATCCTCCTCATCGGCGTGGTCCTGCCGCGCTGGATCCTCGGCGCCTTCAACAACAACGTGCGCGCGCCCGAGTCCGACGTGGTCGTCACCGACTGGGGCGCGTGGGTCCGCGAGTACTCCCCGGGCGCCGCGGCCGGCGTCATCGGCGCGATCCTCACCCTGGCGGTGCTGTACGTGGCCGGATCGGCCGCGCTCGCGGCGGTGCGCACCGCCGCCGCCGAAGCCGCCGGCGGGTTCCTCGCCCTCGGGGAGGCCTTCTCCTTCGGGTTCAAGCGCGGCCGGAGGTTCTTCCTGTGGCTGCTGCTCGCCTGGCTCACCGTCAGCGTGGGCCTCGTGCTGTGCGTCCTGCCGGGCCTGTGGGCGATCTTCGCGCTCAGCCTCATGGCCCCCGCCGCGGTCTTCGAGGCCCGCCGCAGCCCTTACGCCCGCTCGATCCGGCTGACGCACTCGGCGTTCTGGCCCGCCTTGGGCCGCATCGTCATCGTCGTGCTCGTCGCCGTCGCCGCGAACGTCGTCATCGCGCTGGCGGGCCTGCTCCTGGCCGGCGTCTGGCACGCCCTGTTCGCGCCGTGGCTGGCCGCGGTCCTCACCGTCCTGACGGAGGCGATCATGTCGCTGCTGCTGCTCGTGCCGATGATCTGGATCCTCGCCGCGTCGCTGTGCACCTACGCGTGGCTGCGGGGCCGGGCCGAACCGGTCTCGTCCACGTCGCTGTCGGCCGAGGCCTCCGGCACCGCCGTGGACTCCGCCGATCCGGGCGAGCCGGGGCACCCGGCCCCCGGCCGGTGAGCCCGCGAACGGACCTGTCGAGGACGCCGGGGCGCGCGCCCCGGCGTCCTCGTTTCTCGCCCGCGCTCTTCACCACTTGTTTCGCGCCCCGGATTGGCACTCTCAAGGCGAGAGTGCTATACCTGGTTTTGGCACTCGCCGCTGGGGAGTGCTAACCGCTAAGAACGCGATGAGGTGGTCGAGCCTGCTCAGGCTCACCGTCGCGGGGATGCCGCCTCACCGTCGACCACGAACGTTATCCGAAAGGAAGCCATCAACCATGGCGAAGATGATCGCATTCGACGAGGAGGCTCGCCGCGGGCTGGAGCGGGGCATGAACACCCTCGCCGAAGCCGTCAAGGTGACCCTCGGCCCGAAGGGCCGCAACGTGGTGCTGGACAAGAAGTGGGGCGCCCCCACGATCACCAACGACGGTGTCTCCGTCGCCAAGGAGATCGAGCTGGAGGACCCCTACGAGCGCATCGGCGCCGAGCTGGTCAAGGAGGTCGCGAAGAAGACCGACGACGTCGCCGGTGACGGTACGACCACCGCGACCGTGCTCGCCCAGGCCCTCGTGAAGGAAGGCCTGCGCGCCGTCGCCGCGGGCGCCAACCCGATCGCCATCAAGAAGGGCATCGAGAAGGCCGTCGCCGCCGTCGTTGAGCACCTCCAGTCCTCGGCCACCGAGGTCGACACCGAGGAGCAGATCGCCAACACCGCTTCGATCTCGGCCGGCGACGCCACCGTCGGCGCCATCATCGCCGAGGCGATGGAGAAGGTCGGCAAGGAAGGCGTCATCACCGTCGAGGAGTCGAACACGTTCGGCCTCGACCTGGAGCTCACCGAGGGCATGCGCTTCGACAAGGGCTACCTGTCCGGTTACTTCGTGACCGACCAGGACCGCATGGAGGCCGTGCTCGAGGAGCCCTACATCCTCGTGGCCAACCAGAAGATCTCCGCGGTCAAGGACCTGCTGCCGACGCTGGAGAAGGTCACCCAGACCGGCAAGCCGCTCCTGATCATCGCCGAGGACGTGGACGGCGAAGCCCTCCCGACCCTCGTGGTGAACAAGATCCGCGGCATCTTCAAGTCGGCGGCCGTCAAGGCCCCCGGCTTCGGCGACCGCCGCAAGGCCATGCTCGGCGACATCGCCATCCTCACCGGCGGCCAGGTCATCTCCGAGGAGATCGGCCTCAAGCTGGAGAACACCGACCTGTCGCTGCTGGGCCAGGCCCGCAAGGTCGTCATCACCAAGGACGACACCATCATCGTCGACGGCGGCGGCGAGGAAGAGGCGATCCAGGGCCGGATCAACCAGATCCGCGCCGAGATCGAGAACTCCGACTCCGACTACGACCGCGAGAAGCTGCAGGAGCGCCTGGCGCGCCTGGCCGGCGGCGTGGCCGTCATCAAGGTCGGCGCGGCCACCGAGGTCGAGCTCAAGGAGCGCAAGCACCGCGTCGAAGACGCCGTGCGCAACGCCAAGGCCGCGGTCGAAGAGGGCATCCTCCCCGGCGGCGGCACCGCGCTGGCCCAGGCCGGCGCGATCGCCTTCGAGAAGATCGAGGCCGAGGGCGACGAGGCCACCGGTGTGGAGATCGTGCGCCGCTCGCTGGGCGCCCCGCTCCGCGCCATCGCCGAGAACGCCGGCCTCGAGGGCGGCGTCGTGGTGGAGAAGGTCCGCGGCCTGCCCGCGGGCGAGGGCCTGAACGCCGCGACCGGCGAGTACGTGAACATGCTGGCCGCCGGCATCCCGGACCCGGCCAAGGTCACCCGCTCGGCGCTGCAGAACGCCGCGTCGATCGCCGCGCTGTTCCTGACCACCGAGGCCGTCGTCGCCGACGCCCCGGAGAAGGAGAACGCCGGTGGCGGCGCGCCCGACATGGGCGGCATGGGCGGCATGATGTAAGCAGCCCCGTTCAGGGACTGCGCACTCAGGCCGACTGAGTACTGCGAGGGAGGACCGCTCACGGTAGAGTGAGTGGTTCTCCCTTTCTCTGTACTGGCTGCCAGTGCAGACGGCGCAAGCCACTGCGCTAGCGCGGCATACCATCCCTTCCAGGGACGGTATGCCGCGTCGGCGCCGCCGCCGCTCGCTTTGGCCCCCAAGCGCTTCGCGCGGCCCTTCCCCGAAACGCGCACGCCCCCTACGCTGAGCGCATGCCTCATCCCCGTGCGGCCGCCTTCGGAGCCCTCCTCACCGCGACGGCCATCTGCGCCTCCCTCCTCGCCGGAGCCCTCTGGACCGAACCCCCGCCCGCGCCCCCGGCCCGGCACGCCCTCGACGACGTCCCGTCGGGGGCGGCGCCGCCCGAGTACCGGGAGGACGGCCCCTCCCTCCTCGTCTGCCCGAGCGACCCCGAGGACTTCACCGAACGCAACGAAGGCGTCGGCTACAACAAGCGCATCCAGAACGAGCGGCTCTACGAGGAGTGCCCCGAGCGCGGCTACACCAGCCTCGCCGACGCGGTCGCGGACGCCCTCGCGACCGACGGGACCCGGGTCCTCGTGCTCCCCGGCCACTACCCCGGGACGGGCGTGCAGATCCTCGACGCCCCCGACGACGCCGCCGAAGGGCCCGGCGAAGGCGCCGACCTCCAGATCGAAGGCCTCGGCGACAGCCCCGACGACGTGCAGTTCTCCGCCGGATTCGACCACGACAGCGCGCTCGTGATCGGGTCCCGCATGAGCGTGTACCTCAAGGGCTTCATGCTCACCGAGGCCCGCGTCAGCGGCCTCGACCTCGGCGGCGTCCACAGTGCCGTCGTCGAGGGCGTCGCCGGGGTCGGCAACCGCGCCAACGGCCTCGCGATCGGCGGCGCGGGCCCGGTGGCCGTCCTCGACTGCCGCGCCGAAGGCAACGGCAACGCCGGGATCACCCTCAGCGGGCTCCAGACCACCGTGGACTCCTGCGAAGCCACGGGCAACCGCATCGGGATGCGCGTCGGCGGCCAGACCGACCTGGAACTCACCGGCAACCACCTGCACGGCAACGCCACCGGCCTCCTCATCGCCGAACCCGTCGCGGACGCCGGCCTTCGCGTGAGCGGGAACCTGATCCACGACAACAACGCCGAGGCCGAGATCGACTCTCCGGCCTGTGAACCCGAACGCGGCGGCATCGGCGACGCCGGGGTCCGATGCGTCGACCTCACCGCCCCCGCGGGCGTCGGCGTCGCCATCAGCGGCAGCGGCGTCCACCTCGCCGACAACCACATCTGGGGCCAGCGCCTCGCCGCCGTCGCCGTGTGGTCGCCCACCGGCGGGCCGCGGGCCGAGGGCAACCGCATCGAAGGCAACACCCTCGGCTTCCGCGACGACGGCGCCCGCTCCCGCAACCGCATCGACCTCTGGTGGGACGGGACCGGCTCGGGCAACTGCTTCGACCAGCCCGCCCACCACACCACCCCCGACGTCCTCCCCGGCTGCGGCGCCTCGGTCGACCGCGTCTACGGCGACCCGCTGCGGGCCTACAAGGTCTGGCGCTGCGGCCCCGAGGCCGTCGCCGGCGGCGAGGCCCCGACCGGCTGCGACTGGCTCGGCGCGACCTCTACCGATCGGATCGAGTTCCAGGCCGCGGTCCTCTTCGCCACCTCCCTGCTGTTCCTCACCGGCGCGGGCTGGCTCGCCGCCGCCCGGGCCCCGATCGCGCCCCGGCCGCACCAGATGACGTTCTCCGCCATGGCGACCGGCGCGGGCGCCCTGCTCCTGCTGCTCGCCCTGTGGTCCGGCCGGGCCGACTACGAGGCCATCGCGATCGGCCTGTGGGGCCTCGGCTGGCTCCTCGCGGGCCGCTCCTGGCGCCGGTGCGGCCTGCCGTTCTTCGGGACGTTCACCGGCCTCATCGGCCTCC
The DNA here is from genome assembly GCF_019710475.1 of Glycomyces sp. TRM65418. Lineage (GTDB taxonomy): Bacteria > Actinomycetota > Actinomycetes > Mycobacteriales > Micromonosporaceae > Glycomyces. The sequence goes on from NZ_JAJFAX010000004.1 coordinate 38,315, forward strand.
TCGCGGTCGTGGACGCGCTCGACCGCGGCGTTTGGACGATCGCGCCGCTCCCGGTCTCGCCCGCCTGGCTCTGGCTCGCGCTCCTGCCCTTGTGGACGCTGGTCGCGCTGGGCGTCGCCTTCCGTCCGCGCGCCCGCGAGGAGGAGCCTGCCCCGGTCGAGCGCACACCGGTGACCGCGCCGTCGCACGACCGCTTCGACTGGTAGCCCCCGATCGCGTAATCTGGGCCCATGACTTGGACCTGGAAGCTCGAAGACGCCGACGGCAACGCCATCGAAGCCCCCGACAGCGACCTGGGCAGCCAGGGCGACGCGGAGTCGTGGCTGGGCGAGCGCTGGCGGGAGTTCGCCGAGCAGGGCGCCGCGACCGCGATCCTCATGGAGGACGGCCGTCAGGTCTACCGCATGGAGCTCGCTCCCGCGGAGGAGTAGACCGCGCCCGCCGCGGGCGCGACCGGTGTGGCGACGGGCGCACCGCGACCGTCGCCGTTCGTTCCCGCGCCGTAATAGGCTGGGCGGCGTGACCGACTCTGGTTCCCTCACGTTGACCGCCACCCGCGCCCGCGCCGCACTCGACGCCCGCCGCGGGATCGTCCGCCTCCACCCCGAGGCGCTCACCGCCCTGGGCCTGCGCCCCGGCGACGCCGTGGAGCTGACCGGTCGCCGCGCGACCGCCGCGATCGCGCTCGCGGCGGACCGGTACGCCTCCCGCCGCGCCCTCTACGCCGACGACCTCACGCTCGGCAACATCGGCGCGCGCGACGGCGACGCGATCCGCCTGGCCCCGGTCGAGCTGACCGCGGCCGACCGCGTGGTGCTGTCCGGACCGGCCTCGGCCGTCGCCGTCGTCGACCCCGACACGCTCCGCCTGGCGCTGCTGTCGAAGGTCGTGAGCGAGGGCGACGACGTGTCCCTCCTGCCGATCGAGCTCGGCGACGCCCAGCGCGAGCTCGTCGCCTCGACCCGCCGCACCCTCAACAACACCCTCGGCATGGGCTGGACCACCATGGTGCTCAACGTGGTCGAGGCCGATCCGGCGCACGCCGCCATGATCACCTCGGACACGCGCGTCGAATGGGAGCACGACGTCCCCGACTCGATCGACGTCTCCCTCGCCTCCGGCCGCACGGTCTCCCTGGGCCGCGCCGGCGCCCCGATGCCGGCGTCCTACGGCGGCGAGGCCGCCGCTTCCCGTCCCCGCGCCGAGGCGCGCGAGCCCGTCCGGGCGCCGGCCGAGGCCGTCCCCGGCATCGCCCCGATCCCCTACGACGAGCTCGCCGGGGCCAAGATCCCCGCCGAGGAACTGCGGGAACTGCTCGACCTGGGCTTCAACCACCGCGAGGTCCTCAAGGTCGTCGGCACCGACATGGCCCTCGGGGTCCTCGTCTCCGGCCCCTCGGGGGCGGGCAAGGCCACCGTCGCCCGCTCCGTGGCCGCCGCCGTCGGCGCGCGGATCAGCGAGGTCTCCGGCCACGACCTGGCCGCCCTGGAGGCGAACGCGGCCGCCGACCGGCTCCGCGCCGCCGTCGCCGCGCTCGACGCGCCCGGCGTGCTTCTGGTCCGCGGGGTCGAGGCGATCGCCCCGGCGGGGAAGCGCACGCCCCTGGGCACCATGTTCGCGCAGCTCGTCGACGAGGTCCTCGCCGATCCGGGCGAGCACGCCGTGGTGTGCACGACCGCCCGCGTCGAGGACGTCGACACGGCCCTCCGCTCGCGCCTCGAGCACGAGGTCGTCGTCCCGATGCCCGACACCGAGGCCCGTCGCGACCTCCTCGTCTACTTCACCCGCGGCATGAAGGTGGCCGAGGACGTGAAGCTCGAGTCGGTGGCGCAGCGCGCCCCCGGCTACGTCGCCTCCGACCTCGCCGTCATGGTCCGCGAGGCCGGCGTCCGGGCCGCCATGCGCGCCAAGGACGGCGGCGCGACGGCCCTGCAGCCGTCCGATTTCGACGGCGCGCTCGAATCCGTGCGGCCGACCAGCATGTCGGGCGACTCGGTCGAGCTCGGCGGCCTCACCCTCGCCGACGTCGGCGGCATGGAAGACCTCAAGCAGACCCTCACCGAGACCGTCCTGTGGCCGCTGACCTACCCGGACGCGTTCACGCGCCTGGGCATCGAGGCCCCGCGCGGCATCCTCCTCTATGGACCTCCCGGGTGCGGCAAGACCTACATCGTCCGCGCCGTCGCCGGCGAGGGCCACGCCAACGTGCTCAGCGTCAAGGGCTCCGAACTGCTGAACAAGTGGGTCGGCGAGTCGGAGAAGAACGTCCGCGAGCTGTTCCGCCGCGCCCGCCAGGCCAGCCCGACCCTGATGTTCTTCGACGAGCTCGACGCGCTCGCCCCCGTGCGCGGCGGCGGCACCGACGGCGGCACCGCCGACCGCGTGGTCGCCGCGCTCCTGACCGAACTCGACGGCGCCGAGTCCCTGCGCGACGTCGTCGTGGTCGGCGCGACCAACCGGCCCGACATGATCGACCCGGCCCTCCTGCGGCCCGGCCGCCTCGAACGCCTGGTGTACGTGCCGCCGCCGGACGCCCGCGGACGCGCGGACATCCTGCGCGCCAACGCGAGGAACGTGCCCTTCGCCGACGACGTGGACCTCGACGCCGTGGCCGACGAGCTGTGGCTGTACTCGGCCGCCGACTGCGCCGCCCTCGTCCGCGAGGCCGCGCTGACGGCGATGCGCGAGTCCCTCGAGGCCAGCGTGGTCACCGCCGCCCACGTGGAGCAGGCGATCGAGCGCGTCCGCCCCAGCCTCGACCCCGAACAGCTCGAATACCTGGAGAACTACGCCCACAGCCGCGAAACGTGAGCGAATCGTCACTGAGCGCACGCGGTCGCTCGGCCGGTTAGCCTGGGGGGCATGTCCGCCCTCCCGCCGCCCGACGCTCCCGACGCCCACTGGCCCCCGCAGCTGACCGCCTGGGAACGCGCCACCCACATGCCCCTGCTCGCGCTGGCCCTGCTCTTCCTCGTCGCCTACGCGGTCCCGATCCTCTACCCGGGCGTGCCGGACTGGGCCCGGACGGCCGCGACGGGGGTGTACGTCCTGGTGTGGGCGGTGTACGCCGTCGACCTCGCCGTCCGGGTCGTGATGGCGGGCCGCGGCAACCGCCTCCGGTTCCTCGTCACCCACCCGCTCGACCTCCTCATGGTGCTGCTGCCGCTCCTGCGGCCGCTGCGGGTCGTCCGGGTCGTCGTCCTGCTGACCGAGGTCTTCCGCCGCCACGCGGAGGCCTCGAAGCGCTTCCAGGCGGCGTTCTACGTCGTCACCGTCACCACCATGATCCTGGTGGTCTCCAGCCTGGCGATCCTCGACGCCGAACGGGGCTCGGAGGGCACCCAGATCGCCGACCTCGACGACGCCATGTGGTGGTCGATCGTCACCGCCACCACCGTCGGCTACGGGGACATGGTGCCGCAGACGGTCGAGGGCAGGGCCATCGCGGCGTTCCTGATGTTCGCCGGGATCGGCCTCTTCGGACTGGTCAGCGGCTCGCTCGCGTCGTGGTTCGTCGACCGCGTCTCGTCGGCCTCCAAGACCGCCGAACGCGCCGAGGCCGACGAGCTGCGCGAACGCATGGACCGGCTGGAACGGCAGGTCGGCGAGATCCACGCGGCCCTGGTCCGGGACCGCCCCTCCCCGGTCCGCCAGCGCGCCGAGTCCGATCCGGACTGAACCCGCAGCGCCCTTTCGGCGATTGTTCGTCCGGCGTTCGGGTCCCCGTCACCGGAGTCGGCTAGCGTGCCGGGAGTCCGAGCCGGTGTGGCGCCGTCGCACCCTTCCGGGAGGGATCCCCCATGCGATTGTCGCGACTGCTCCCCGCGCGCCTGCGCCGAAGGCTCCGCACCGCGGCCCTCGCCCGCGACGCCCGCGAGGGGCCCGCCCACGGCCCGCTGCCGACGTCCTCGGACTTCCTGCACGTCATCGCCACACGCCACGGCATCGGCGTCTTCGACGAGCAGTGGTTCGCCTACCGGCAGCTCCTCCTGGAGCACCTCACGCTCGCCTCGCTCGACGCCCAGACCCACCGCGACTTCCTGTGGGTCGTCGCGATCGACCGCAACATGCCCCCGGTCGCCAGGAAGCACCTCGAGGCGCTGGCCGCCGACCGCCCGTACCTGCACCTCGCCGAGACCGAGCTGAAGCGCGACTTCGTCCCGGACCTCGTCGTCCGCGTCCGCGAGGAGGCCAAGGCCCGCGGGAAGGCCTGGGTCCTCACCACGCGGCTGGACGACGACGACGCGATCCACCGCGACCTCGTCGGCCGCCTCCACCAGGAGGCGGCCGCCCACCTCGCCGAAGGACGCGACAACCCCGCGATCCTCGCGCCCACGCTGGGCTGCAACTGGGTGCCGACCGCGGCGGCGGGGCACCGGGCCTACCACCACAGCCCCTCCATCGGCCTGAGCCTCCTCGAGCCGGCCGCGCGCGCCGCCACCGTCTACCGCCGCAACCACAGCACCCTCGGCCAGATGCTCGTCCCACAGGGCGTCAGCGTCCGCCACCTCGACGGCGAGACGCTCTGGTGGCTGTACGCCCACACCGGGCTCTCCGACCAGCAGCGCGAAGGCTCCGAGCGCATGTCCAAAGTGGCCGACCATGCGCACGCCATCGCGCTCGACGCCGCGATGCTCGCCCGCTTCGGCGTCACCGCCGAAGGGGCGCGCCTGCTGCGGCGCACCCCCGAACCCGAGCCGCACGAGACGCTCCACCTCCTGAACCGGCGCGGACTCGACGTCGAGCAGGAGATCCACGAGCTCCGCGAGGCCCTGCGCGACAAGGACGACGAGCGCCTGCGCGAGCGGGTCGCGAAGCTCCACGCCGAGCGCCGCCGGATGCACGAGCGCCTCATCCGCTGAGGACGCTCAGGCGAGCTTCTTCTGGTAGACGTTCTCGAGGCAGGAGATCCGGTAGCCGACCGCCTCGTTGATGCTGATCATGTGCTCGTTGGACACGGCGTTCCCCGTCCACACGTACCGCATCCGCGGCCGCCACTCGCGCACGCGCCGCTGGTTGGCGATCTTGAGGATCGTGCCCAGCCGGTGTCCGCGGAAGCGCGGGTCCACGATGGTGTCCCCCTGGACGCAGTGCCGCTCCTCGCCGCCTTCGACGATGATCTCCGTGAAGCCCGCCACCGCGCCGCTCTCCTTGTGGCGCACGGCGACCTGCAGGTGCAACTCGCCCCGCAGGCGGCGTCGGCGCTCCCAGTCGAGGAGCCGGTCGCGGTCGACGACGGCCTCCTGGAGGTCCCACTCGCCCAACGGCATGTCGGTGTACATGCGGGCGTGCAGGTACGCCATCCCGTCGACGAGGTCCTCGGGCGGGGCGCCGACGAACGCGACGACCTCGAAGCCCTCGGCTCGGGTCCAGGCGTCCTCCCACAGCCGGTCGAGCGCGTCCTCGTCCACGGCGTCGAGATCGCAGACGCGGACCGCGCATTCGAGGGACCGCTTGAAGCCCTTGCCGACGGCGAAGACCGAGCCGACCTCGCCGACGGTCGGATCGCCCGGGCCGGGAGCGGCGAGCCACACGGACATCGTGTCGCGGCCCTCCTCGGCGGCGCGCTGCTCGGCGTGGCGCAGCAGGGCCGAGCCGACGCCGCGGCGGCGCTCGCCGGGACGGACGGACAGGTCGAATCCGGCCAGGTGCGTGTTGTCGAGGTCCGAGAGCGAGAGCGAGAGGCTGCCGAGCACGCGGCCGTCGACGACCGCGGCCCACTGCTCGTTCCGGCCGTCGGCGCTGCTGGTCACCAGGGAGCTCAAGGGCCGCATGGGGTTCCACGGCCGCTGGTGGGGGGTGTCGTGTTCGTGGGCGGCCTGTTGCGCGTCGAGCCAGGACCGGACCAGGGCGTGGTCGGACGGCTCGACCCGCACGATGTCGTAATGCGTCATGGTCCTGAGTGTCGCGGACGGGACCGACGCGGACAAGCCGATTACCGTGCGCGACGATCGGCTCGGACGCGGAAGGTTTGGAGGGGAACGACTCTGGGAACGCCTGGTTCGACGGAGCCGTGAGCGAGAGGGACGCGTTCAAGAGGACGGCGCTCGAAGCGGTTGCGTCACAAGGATGGGCTCAGAAGGAAGCGTGGTCGGGAGACCGCAGTTCCTGACACCGGCTGGCGCTGCTCGACACGTTCTAGCCCCAGGACTCGCAGTCAACCGGGTGAGTGGCGACAGGACGACTGCGGCCTCCCGCAAGAAGAATTCTTGCTCATTCAGTGAATAGGGTCAAGACCCGCACCTGGCTTCTTTTTGTCGGGTATCCGACACAAGCCTTCTCACCGCTCACGCAGAGTGATAATTTCAGGGGTTCGGAAAGCGCTTAAACGCCAACGGTTCCCGAACCCCTCACTCCACTCAGGAGGACAGCAGCCCGGCTTCCTTCGCGGCCTTCAAGGAAGGCTTCACCGTGTGCGTGGGCCCCACCAGGGACGACACGGCGTCCAATGTCTTCAGACCCTCGCCGGTGTTGTAAATGACCGTCTCCGCCTGCGGGTCGAGCTGGCCCGACTCCAGCAGCTTACGGAGCGTAGCGACGACCACGCCGCCGGCCGTCTCGGCGAACACGCCGGTGGTCGAAGCGAGGAGCTTTACGCCTTCGCGGATCTCGTCGTCGGAGACCTTCGCCATCCCGCCGCCCGTGGACCGGCACGCCTCGATCGCGTACGGGCCCGCGGCCGGGTCGCCGATGTTGAGGCTCTTGGCGATGCCCGTGGGCTTCACCGGGGTGATGACGTCGGTGCCCTCGGCGTACGCGTCGGCGATCGGGCTGCACCCGGCCGACTGCGCGCCGAAGACGCGGACCTTGCCCGGCTCGGTCAGGCCGATCTCGGCCGTCTCCTCGAACGCCTTGTGGATCTTGGTGAGCAGCTCCCCGGAGGCCATCGGCACCACGACCTGCTCGGGCAGCCGCCAGCCGAGCTGCTCGGCGACCTCGTAGCCGAGCGTCTTGGAGCCCTCGGCGTAGTAGGGGCGGATGTTGACGTTGACGAACGCGGTCGTCTCGAACTCGTCGGTCTCCGTCAGCTCCGAGCACAGCCGGTTGACGTCGTCGTAGGAGCCCTGCACCGCCACGAGCGTGCCGCCGTAGATCGCCGACTGCACGATCTTGCCCGGCTCCAGGTCGTGGGGGATGAACACGATCGAAGGGACGCCGGCGCGGGCGGCGTGGGCGGCCACCGAGTTCGCCAGGTTCCCCGTCGAGGCGCACGCGAAGCGGTCGAAGCCGAGCTTGATCGCGGCCGAGACGGCCGTGGAGACCACGCGGTCCTTGAACGAGTGGGTGGGGTTGGCGCTGTCGTCCTTGACCCAGAGCCGGCGCATGCCCAGGGCCTTCGCCAGGTGCTTCGCGTCGATGAGCGGGGTCAGGCCGGGGTCGAGGCTCACCCGGTCCTCGGGGTGGACGCCGACCGGCAGCAGCGGCGCGTAGCGCCAGAGGTTCTGCGGACCGGACTCGATCTGCTCGCGCGTGACCTTCGCGAGCGCGTCGAGGTCGTAGTCGACCTCGAGCGGGCCGAAGCACTCCCAACAGGCGTGCTGGGCGATCAGGTCATACGTGGCGTTGCAGTTGCGGCAGACCAAACCCTTGGCAGGGCTGTCGGCGAAAAGCGCGTTGGACATACGAGAAGGCTCCTCCCTCATCTTTCCCGCGCAGCGGGCCGGAATTGGCACCTGCCGACTCGTTCGGTGGTTGCCGCAGCGTCGCAGGGCCGGACCCCTCAGCTGCTCTGGATGAAGTACGAGCCGAATGCTACGGGTGTGACGGGGCGATCTGCAACCGGTGTTCCAGGTTTCGAGATGCGCTCGCGATACGACCCGGCCGACCGGCCAGGCGTGCGAGCGCAGGTCACGGCCCCATGAGCCGCCTCGCGGGCGCCCCCGGATTGTCGTCGATCTGTCAGCGGGCGCGCCGGTCGCGCCCGGGTCCTCGCCGATCCGCCCCGTGCCTCGGCCGTCGTCCTGGGAGCGCCGGTGGCCGATCGCGGCGGCAGCCTCGGCCGGGCCGCGCGAACGTGCTCGGGACCCCGCCCGGACGCTCGCCGATCCGTCAGCGCGCCCGGCGCGTCGCCAGCCATACCGCGCGCGCGTCGGCCGTCCCGGCCACGTCGTGGACGCGCACGCCCCACACGCCCGCCTCGAACGCCAGCACCGAGGTCGCCAGCGTCGCCGCCTCCCGCCGCCCCACCGGGCGCGGCTTGCCGCTCGCGTCCTCCAGGAGCCCCCCGAGGTAGGACTTGCGCGACGACCCGAACAGCACCGGGTAACCCAGCGCCACGAACTCGTCCAGGTGCGCCGACAGCCGCCAGTTGTGCTCGGCCGACTTCGCGAACCCGAGCCCCGGGTCCAGGATGAGCTTGGAGCGGTCCACGCCGGAGTCCAGCGCCGCCTCGACCCGGTCCTCCAGTTCCGCCTTCACGTCCGCGACGACGTTCTCGTAGCGCGCCAGCCGCTGCATGTCGGACGAGTGGCCCCGCCAGTGCATGAGCACCCAGAGCGCGCCGGTGTCGGCCACGACCCGCGACATGTCCGGGTCCGCCAGGCCCCCCGAGACGTCGTTGACGACGCTCGCGCCCGCGTCGATCGCGGCCGCGGCGACGGCCGCCCGGGTCGTGTCGATCGAGACGGCCAGGCTCCGTTCGGACAGGGCGGCCACCACGTCGACCACGCGGGCGATCTCGGTCGCGGCGTCGACGCGCTCGGCCCCCGGCCGGGTCGACTCGCCCCCGACGTCGATGAGGTCGGCGCCCTCGGCGCCCATCTGCTCGCCATGGGACACGGCGTCGTCGAAGTCGAGGTAGCGCCCGCCGTCGGAGAACGAATCGGGGGTGACATTGAGGACGCCCATGATCACCGGCCGGGCGGGGCCGGCGGGCTCGGGCGCGATGCCGCGGTGCGGCAGACCGCCCGGCATCGCGACGCGCGGCGTGGCGTCCGACGCGTCGGACGCCACGGGGTCGAGCCGCGGCGCGGGGTCGAACGGCGGCACCGGGTTGAGCGGCGGCACGGGGTCAAGCGGCTCAGTCACGGCCTCGACGTTACTCCGGCGCGTCATGAGCAGCGCACTCATTCAGCGAGGTCCGTGAGGTCCAGCACGTGCCACACCAGCAGTTCCCCGGTGCCGCTGGACCACCACAGGTGCCGCGCGTCGGCGCCCGTGTCGCCCGCGCTGGAGGCCACCAGGTACGCCGAGTCCGCTTCGAGGTCGAACAGCGTCACCGTCGTCCCGTCCCCTGTGGTCGCCGTGGTCTCGGCGAGCGGCTCGAAGCGGTCGATGAGGCCGACGTCCGGCGAGACCGCCGACGCGAAGCCCTCCGCGACCGTGACCCGCTCGCTCCCGTCTGGACGGACGAGGTCGATGCGGGAGCCGTCGGGGGAGGTGACGACCAGCCGGCACCAGGTGGCCGAGCACAGCGTCAGCTCGTCGGCTCCGGAGAACACCTTGACGCCCGCGCCGGTGTCGGTGCGCACGAGCTGCGCCCCGCCGAGCGAGTCGGACCCGGCGCTGGCGAGCCACGGCCACGCGGCCGACTGCCAGGCGCCGCGGTGGCCGACCACGTCGACGTCGCCGCCGTCCCAGCCGATCGACCGGCGCTCGGTGATCAGCGTCTCGCCGCGGGCGGTGGCGAGCCAGTGGAGGCGTTCGGCGGCGAACTGGAGGTCGTAGGCGCTGCCGGCGGTGATGACGTCGCCGGTGTCGGCGGTCAGGAGCACCGCCTCGCCGGGCCGGCCGTCGGCGTCGCGTTCGGCGGTCCACAGCTCGGACTCGACCCGGCCCTGTTCGTCGGGGACGGACTGGATCCACGCGAGGCGCTCGTCGGTGGCCGCGGTGGCGACCACGCCGGGCACGCCGCCGGGTTCGGCGATCACGGTGGACGAAAGCGCGCCGTCGGCGTCCTGCTCCAGGTAGACGAGGCTCCCGGCCTCGTCGGTCGCCAGGAGGGCGTGCGCGTCCGCGTTCGGTCCGTCGAGCACGGCGAGCGGGGTCCATGGCGCGCCGTCGAGGTGACCGGGCCAGTCGACGGGTTCGGCGTCCCAGGTCTCCCACACGGTCGGCACGGCCTCGGGCGCGGCGATGCTCTCGGGGCGGTCGGGGGAGGGCCAGGCGAGCCACGCGAGGGCGAGCACCGCCGTCCCCGCGAGGGTGAGCCGCTGCCCCGTGTCCATCTGCCCCTTCGTGTCCGACCGGCCTTGCGGCCCGCTCAGTCCCGGTCGCGGGACTTGTACAGGTAGAACAGGCCCGCGCCCACCCCGGCGGCGGCCGCGGTCGGCAGCGCCAGCTTCGCGGCGCGGCGGCCGCGGCGGAAGTCGAGGACGGGCCAGCCGTAGTGCCTGGCCTGGCGGGCGAGGCGCGCGTCCGGGTTGACCGCGATCGCCTTGCCGACCTTGCGGAGCATCGGCAGGTCGTTCGCCGAGTCCGAGTAGGCGGTGCAGGTCTCGAGGTTCAGGCCGCGTTCGAGCGCCAGCTGCTCGATGCCGTCGGCCTTCGCGGGGCCGTGCATGAGGTCGCCGACGAGGCGGCCGGTGTAGCAGTCGTTCTCGATCTCGGCGATGGTGCCGAGCGCGCCGGTGAGGCCCAGGCGCGAGGCGAGGATGCCGGCGAGCTCGACCGGGCTGGCCGTCACGAGCCAGACCTCCTGGTCGGCTTCGAGGTGGCGTTCGGCGAGACGGCGGACGGGCGCGAGGATCCGCGGCGAGATGTCGCGGTCGACGACCTCTTCGCACAGGGCGCGCATCTCCTCTACGGGGAATCCGGCGACGAGTTCGAGCGCGGAGGCCTTGATGGAGGAGATGTGGCCGTGGTGCTCGGCGTGGAACTTGAAGCGGGCCTGCTTCCAGGCGAAGTTGAGGATGTGGCGGGCGGAGAGCACACCGTGCTTGGCGAGGGCGCGGGCCAGCCAGTAGGTGGAGGCGCCGTGCATGAACGTGTTGTCGACGTCGAAGAACGCGGCGGAGGGGAGGTGGGCGAGTTCGTCGTCTCCCGGAGCCGCGGGCTCGACGACGACGGAATGGGTCAGCGCGGTACCGCCGGCCCGTGCTGTAGGCGGACGGGGCGTGGCGGAGGCGGTTGAAGGAGCCTCGATCTCAGACACCCTAAAAGCCTACAAGCCTCAGGCAGACGGCCTGTAACGCGAGCACGCGAGCCCGGTGAATTTCCAGTGTGGGCCCAGTTACGCCGCTTGGCCCCGACCGCCCGGAACGGCCGGTTCACGAGGTTTCCCGCCGTTCGGAGCGAGGACCCGTTCGGGCGACGAGGCGCTGGACGCGGTGCTCGTCGCACTCCCGCGCAACGGTGGAAACCCCTTTCCCGGGCGGGGGCGGCGGTCAGTCGAGCCGCCGCGGCCATGGCGGAGGGCCGGGGGGGCCGTACGGCCCCCCGGCCCTCACTCCGCACCGTCGGATGGTCGGTCGTGCGCGCCGCACCGTCGCGACGACTCAGTTGATCAGGTCCGAGATGATCCCGCTCAGTTCGCCGAGGACGTCGTCGTCCTCGGACATCGGGCTCGGGTCGCCGGTCGTCGCCGGGGCGCTCGTACCGCCCGTGGTCGGATCGGACAGCGGCGCGTCCGTCACCGCACCGCTCGGGCTCTCGCCGGTCGGCTCGGTGCCGCCGCTGTCGCCCTCGTCCTCGTCCGAAGGCTCGACGCCGTTCCCGGTCGGGCCGCTCTCGGCCTCCTCGGGCGTGCCCGACTGCGCCGGGCTCGTGGCGTCCCGGTTGTCCTTCGTGCACGAGCCGGGGATCGGCCCGAGCTCGTCGCTCTGGCCCCCCGGCACGGTGCAGTCCAGCGCCTCGCGCAGCTCCACCGACCGCACCGCGGCGGCCTCCAGGACCGCGATCAGCTCCTCGCCGGCCGTCAACGCCTCGCCGTCGAGCCCGTCCACCAGGTCCTCGAGCACCCAGCGGTGCTCGTTGGTGAACAGGTCGACGTAGTCCAGCGGCGACGCGTCCTCGTTCGCGACCGCGAGCTCGCCCAGGATCGCCGTGCCGCTGCGCAGTTCGCCCGCCGCGTCGCTCAAGGCGCTCGCGACCGCCGCCTCGTCGCCGGTGATCTCGGCGGCCTCCTGGATGCGCGTGCGCGCGAACTCCAGGTACAGCTGGGCCTTCCCGAGATCGTTGCCCGCCAAGGCGAGCTGGGCGCGCTCGGTCGAGCGCTTGACGTTGTACAGCGTGTCGCCCGGCAGCGCGTCCCCCGAGGCCGCGGAGACCCCGGAGACGGCCACCGTGCCGGTGAGCAGCGCCGCGACGATCGCGAGGCGGCGCCCGCCCCGCGGGCGCTTGGGGAACATGTCGTCGGTGACCGGCGCGCGCTTGGGTTCGGGCACGGCGGCGCTGGCGCGGTGCCGCGCCGTGACGCCGATGCCTTCTTCCGCGGCGACGGCCATGAGCCGGCGCCTGGTGGCGTCGTGCCACTGCTGCGACGGCCGACTGGCGGCCATGAGCTGCTCGCCGAGGTCGTCGAGCCGGTCGATGACGCCGACGAGTTCCGCGAACGCTTCCGCGGACTCGTGGTGCGCTGTCGTGCGGCGCGCGGGCTCGTCGTGCATCGACGTATGCGGCACGGACGTGACGTGTACTGACGCGCCCGATGCGTCAGCGCTGCCGCGCGGATGAGGGAGGGCGGGGTCCTCGGAGTCAAGCAGTCGTGCGAATTCCTCCGCGCGACGGCGCTCCATAGGGTTCAAAGTCACCGGGCACACCCCCTCTCACTGCATGGATCCTGCTCCTGTACTGAGAACAACGCACGAGTAGCCCCTGAGGTTACGGTTCGCCGCGAACGAAGCGGCGCGGACTTCATCGGCCGCGTCGCGCTTCGGTCTCGCGACGGTATCGGGCCGGTGAACGACCCTGACCTGGCAGTGTCGGTCCGCCCGGGCAGGGCCCGGCGGATCGCGGATGACGGATTCGCGGGTCGCGGCCCGCGAAGACGGGTTGTTGACGGGTTTCCGACAGCAGCCTGAGCCGCCGGAAGGGGACGGGGAAAGGGGATCGGAGCGCCGCCTCAGCCTCGGAAGCCGTCGGGCAGCAGCCGTGCGAGCGTCCGCACGGCCCGATACTGGAGCGCCTTCACTGCGCCTTCGTTCTTGCCCATGGTGCGGGCCGTCTCGGCGACGGTGAACCCCTGCAGGAACCGCAGGACGATGCACTCCTGCTGGTCCGGGTTGAGTTTCTTGACCGCCGTGAGGAGCGTGGCGTTGGTCAGCTTCTCCAGCGCGGCCGTCTCGGGCGAGGTGCTCGGGTCGGCGTCCTGCGCGTCCGCGCCCAGCACGTCCGGCTTGACGATCTCGAGCCGGTAGCGGCCCGACTTGAAGTGGTCGACCACCAGGTTCCGCGCGATCGTCACCAGCCAGGCCCCGAAGGCCCGGCCCTGCCAGCTGAAGCTGGAGATGCGCCGCAGCGCCCGCAGGAACGTCTCGGACGCGAGGTCCTCGGCGAGCTGGGCGTTGTTCACGCGGAAGTAGATGTAGCGGTAGACCGTCTCGCTGTAGCGGTCGTAGATCTCGCCGAAGGCGCTCGGGTCGCCGTTCTGGGCGCGCGCCACCAGATCCGCGACCTCGTCGCCGTCCACCTGGTCGGCGCTGGGGTCGGACTGCTCGGGCGCGCCGGGTGCGGACGTCTCGGTCGCCCCCGCAGCGCCCGCGTCCCCGCCGCCGCGGCGCACGTGCTGCTGCTCGGCGGTGCCGGTGTCCAGGCTCAGGACCGTCCACACGGCCTGACGGAGCCGTTCGAAGGTCGGGGCCGGCAGCTGCGACAGGGCGTCGGCCACGGCCCCGCCGCTGAGGTAGGGGGCGATGTCGGTGAACAGAGCGGTGTCGTGGCCCGCGAGCATCCTCGGTGACGCTTGCGAACCGTACATGTGGCTAGCCAGAGCTGGTGCAATACCGGGCACTAGTGGCCTCCTCGTGTGAGGGGTCGGGCCGAGTCATGCGATCGGGTCCCGCAGGGACTGACCCGCCTGAGTCTAGAAATCACACAGGGCGCCGTTGCGGATTTGCGATCGGCGTGTCGCGCTCGGTGACGGCTTGGGCCAGGATGATGTCGGCGATCGCCCGGCGCACCGACGTACCCTTCTTCGCGGGGGCGGAATCCCACCATTACCTCCCCAGATATCCAGAAGCCCGCGTTCGCGGGCCCGTTCTGGCTCAATAGTGATCGAGAAATGACGGAGGGTGTCGCACAGATTGTGCGATCTTCCGACGCGCGGAGGGAGCAGGGTGAACAGGCTGACGCTGTTGACTACAAGGGATTGCCATCTGTGCGAGGCCGCGCGCGCCGATCTCGACCGGGTGGCCCGTGAGGCGGGCCTGGACTGGAGCGAGGTCGACGTGGCCGGCGACGCTGCGTTGGCGCGCGAATACGGCGACCGCCTGCCGGTGGTCCTCCTCGACGGCCGCGAGCACAGCTACTGGGACGTCGACGTGCCGCGCCTGAAGCGCGACCTCGGAGGCGCGCAGTAGTCACGTTTCAGCGCGCCGAGGACGACGCGCCGAAAAAACCCGGTTAACGGGCATCCCCGGAGTTTTAGGGCAAAATCGATTCGGACGGCGGCTCGCCGGGACGCACGGAATTCGGTACAGCTGGGCTTCAGCCCGGTGTTACGGGGGTGTACCGCACCGGTCCCGCGAGCCGCCGAGTCCGTTCCCGCACGTCGCGGCCCCCTCTCTCTCCGCTCGGGTGCACGGCCCGGCGCGCGCGGCGCCCTCGTTAGCGTCGCCTGTGCGATTCGCCGCACCGCCCACCTCCTAAGCTGAGTGACGCGCCGGTGAACGACGGCGCGGAACCAGCGGACCTGGAGTTCCACCATTGACGACCACCGGCGAAGGCACCGACCACCGGGCCCCCAGCGGCCCGCCCGCTTCGGCCGTCGACCTCCCGGCCGCCACGGTCAGGCGCCTGCCCGAGTACCTGCGAGCGCTCGGGGAGCTCTCGGAGGCCGGCGTCGAGACCGTCTCCTCTGAAACGCTCGCCGCGGCCACCGGCGTCAACTCCGCGATGCTCCGCAAGGACCTCTCGCAGCTGGGCGCCTCCGGGATGCGCGGCGTGGGCTACAACGTCGCCACGCTCGCCGCCTACATCGCCGGTGTGCTGGGACTCACCAAGGACTCCCGCGTCGCCATCATCGGCCTCGGCCACCTGGGACAAGCCCTCGCCCGGTACCCCGGGTTCTCCCGACGCGGCTTCGACATCGTTGGCCTCTTCGACGCCGACCCGGGCATCATTGGCAAGGACTTGGACGGGATCCGAGTGCGCGACGTCGCGCTCCTCGCTCGCGCGGTGCGTGAAGAAGGCATCAACATAGGGGTCATCGCCACACCCGGCGCGGCCGCCCAACACGTGGCCGACCTCCTCGTAGATGCTGGGGTCACGAGCATTCTCAATTTCGCGCCGTGCGTGCTCGCCGTACCGCAGGGTGTGGCGGTCCGCAAGGTCGACCTGGCGGTCGAGCTGCAGATCCTCTCCTTCCACGAACACCACAAGACGCTCGGTCAAGCGACGCCCGCAGCGCCGTCGGCGGAAGCGGGTCACGAGCGCCACTCGCGGGGGCGGGAATGAACGGCCGCGCCGAACGTTGGTGGAGACGACGCCGGCGGAGACCGCGCTGGTAGCGACCACGGTTGTAGCGACCGCGCTGGTAGCGACGCAGACGAGTGGTCGCGAGGAACGCTTGACGAGTAGGGCGAAGAGACGGGAACGGTGAAGTGAACCTCCTGGTAGTCGGCATCTCGCACCGCAGTGCCGCGGTCGAGACCCTGGAACGCCTCGCGGTGGGCCCCGAGGCCGCCGCGGACCTCGCGCGCGCGCTCCTGCGCGGCGGCGAGGTCAGCGAGGCCGTGGTCCTCTCGACCTGCAACCGCGTCGAGGTCTACGCCGCCGCCACCACCTTCCACGGAGGCCTCTCCGCCGTCGTCGACGAGCTCCACCGCGTCTGGGGCCTGTCCGAGCACGAAGCGGCCCTCGACTTCGCCTCCTGCGGGTACGTGCGCCACGGCGCCGACGCCGTCGCCCACGCCTTCCGCGTCGCCGCCGGACTCGACTCCATGGTCGCCGGCGAACCGCAGATCCTCGGCCAGCTGCGCGACGCCTACGAGACCGCCCGTGAGGCCGACCAGGTCGGCCGTCACCTCCACGAACTCTTCCAGCAGGCCCTGCGCGTCGGCAAGCGGATCCACGCCGAGACCGACGTCGACGCCGCCGCGCCCTCCGTCGTCACCGCCGCCCTCGACCTCGCCGAGGCCGAGCTGGGCCGCGTCGGCTTCCAGAACGGCCTCACCGAGGTCCGCGCCGGCGTCGTCGGCGCCGGGGCCATGGGCGCCCTCGCCACCGCGACCCTCGCCCGCGCGGGCGTCACCGCCCTGCAGGTCGCCAACCGCGACCGCGACAAGGCCGAGCGCCTCGCCGCCGTGTGGGACGCCGAAGCGGCCGACTACGACGACCTCGCCGCGCTCGCGGCCGGCGTCGACCTGCTCGTGTGCGCGACCGCCTCGCCCGAGCCGGTCCTGCGCGCCGCCCACCTCGAGGGCCGCCGCGCCCCGCTCGTCGTCTGCGACCTGGCCCTGCCCAAGGACGTCGCCGAGGACGTGGCGCTGCTCGAGGGCGTCCACGTGATCGGCATCGCCGAGATCCAGCGAGCGGACGCCGCCGGGGCCGCCACCGAGACCCTCGCCGAGGTCGAGGCCCTCCTCGCCGAGGAGATCGCCGCCTACAACGAGAGCCTGCGCGCCGCCGCGGTCACCCCCACGGTGGCCGCGCTCCGCTCCGCGGCGGCCGACATCGTGGAGGCCGAGCTCTCCCGGGTCGCCCGCCGCGGCGACTTCACCGACGACCAGCGCGCCGAGGTCGCCCGCACCGTCCACCGGGTGGTCCAGCGGCTCCTCCACGAGCCCACCGTCCGCGTCCGCGAACTCGCCGGCCGGCCCGGCGCGCCCGACTACGCCCGCGCCCTGCGCGACCTGTTCGCGCTCGACGCCGCCGCGGTGGCCGAGCCGCGCGGCGCGGGCCTCGCCGAGGCGCTCAAGATCACCCCCGCCGTCGACGACCCGTATCGGGCCGTCCCGCCGTCCGCTCCCGCGGACGACGCCCAAGCCGCCCTGCCGCAGCCCGGAGCGGCCTCACCGCACCGGCAGTAAGAAGGGAACGAACCTGTGATCCGAATCGGGACCAGGGGATCCAAGCTCGCGCTCGCCCAGAGCGGCCTGATCGCCGACGAGATAGCCCGCCTCACGGGGGAGCAGGTGACGCTCGTCGAGATCAAGACCACAGGGGACGGGACCTCGGTCCCGGTCGCCCAGCTCGGCGTCGGCGTCTTCGTCAACCAGCTGCGCGAAGCGCTGGAGCGCGAGGACATCGACATCGCCGTCCACTCGTACAAGGACCTGCCGACCGCGCAGCCCGAGCACCTCGTCATCGCGGTCCCGCCGCGCGAGGACCCGCGCGACGTGCTCATCGCCTCGGAGGGCCGCACCCTCTCCGACCTGGGGCCGGGCGCGAAGATCGGCACCGGCTCGCCGCGGCGCATCGCCCAGCTGAACGCCCTGGGCCGCGGCTTCGAGTGCGTGCCGATCCGCGGCAACATCGACACCCGCATCGGCCGCGTCGGCGCCGACCTCGATGGGGTGATCCTCGCGGCCGCCGGCCTGAGGCGGGTCGGCCGCCAGGACGAAGTCACGGAGTACCTGGACCCGCTAGTGATGCTTCCCGCCCCCGCACAAGGGGCGTTGGCGGTCGAATGCCGCAAAGCCGACATGACATCTGCGCGGATCTCAAGTATGCTCAACGACCGGTACTCACAGGCCGCCGTCGCCGCCGAACGCGCGCTTCTGCAACGACTCGAAGCCGGATGCAGCGCTCCCGTCGCCGCACTCGCCGATGTCGCGGAAAGCGCCGAACCAGGCGAGGTCGACCTGTATCTGCGGGGGGCCGTGGGCGCCGTCGACGGTTCCGTCGTCGAGCGGCTCTCGACCACCGCCGCGCTCTCCGATGCAAGCGACCAGGGAGTCGACGACCTGGCCGTCCAGGCCGCCGCAGTCGGGAAGTCGCTCGCCGAGGACCTGCTCGAATCGGGTGCCGAGCAACTGTTGAAGTTAGCCGCAAGCTGTAGACGATTTTGTTGATGGAGAGAACATGACCAGTGCCCGTAAGCCGGTGGGCCGCGTACGTTTCGTCGGGACCGGCCCAGGCGACCCGGGACTGCTGACCAAGCGCGCCCTCGACGCGATCCGCGAGGCCGACCGCGTCTACTACGACCGGTCCCTGCCGCAGTCGCTCATCGAGGCCGCCAAGGAACTCACCGGCGACGACACGAAGCTCAAGCTCATCGAGTCCTCCCCGAGCGACCAGGGCAAGCTCATGGCCGCCGCCGCCCGCGAAGGCGAGAACATCGCCCGCCTCATCGTCGGCGACGCCTACCCCAACCGCCTCGCGAAGGCCGAGATCCGGGCCGCCTCGGCCGAGCAGGCCCGCTTCGAGGTCATCCCGGGCATGAGCCACGCGCAGGCCGTCGCGGTCTACGCGGGCATGCCCCCGGGCGAGGTCCGCACCGTCATCGAGATCGACGACATCGCCTCGCTCGAGCCGCAGCTGCTGGCCGACGCCGTCAAGCGCGGCAGCCTCACCGTCACCGCCGACGTCTCCGACCTCTCGTCCCTGCGCGACATCCTGCTCGCGGGCGGCGTCTCCGGCGAGACCGCCGTGGCCGTGACGGGCGACGCGACGGGCGAGACCGAGTACACCACCACGTCCTCCGTGGACACCTTCGTGGAGGCGGCCCTCGGCTACGCGGGGCAGGTCGTGCTCACCATCGGCCCCGGCGTCGACGACCGCCACGAACTCGCCTGGTGGGAGGGCCGCCCGCTCTACGGCTGGAAGGTCCTCATCCCCCGCACCAAGGAGCAGGCCGGCATCATGTCCGAGCGCCTGCGCGCCTACGGCGCGATCCCGTGCGAGGTGCCGACCATCGCCGTCGAGCCGCCCCGCACGCCCGCCCAGATGGAGCGGGCCATCAAGGGCCTCGTCGACGGCCGCTACGCCTGGATCGTCTTCACCAGCCAGAACTCGGTGAAGGCCATCTGGGAGAAGTTCAAGGAGCACGGCCTCGACGCGCGCGCCTTCGGCGGCCTGCGCATCGCCTGCATCGGCGAGGCCACCGCGAACGCGGTGCGCGAGTTCGGCATCGAGCCCGAGCTCATTCCCACCGGGCAGCAGTCCTCGGAGGGCCTCCTCGAGGTCTTCCCGCCGCACGACCCGGTGCTCGACATGGTCGGCCGGGTGCTCCTGCCGCGCGCCGACATCGCGACCGAGACCCTCGTGCAGGGCCTGACCGAACGCGGCTGGGAGGTCGACGACGTCACCGCCTACCGCACCGTGCGCGCCTCGCCGCCGGCCGCGGACATCCGCGACGCCATCAAGTCCGGCGGATTCGACGCGGTGCTGTTCACCTCGTCCTCCACCGTCCGCAACCTCGTGGGCATCGCGGGCAAGCCGCACCAGCGCACCGTCGTGGCCTGCATCGGCCCGGCGACCGCCGACACCGCGACCGAGTTCGGCCTGCGCGTGGACGCCAAGCCCGACAACGCGTCGGTGCCCGACCTGATCGAGGCCCTCGCCGAGTACGCCACGGAACTGAAGCAGCGCCTCGCGGAGGGCCCGATCAAGACCCGCCGCGGCCAGAAGGTCCAGGGGCCCACGGCCCTGCGCTTCCGGTAGGGCCGCGCGCTTCCGGGCACGACCGCGAAAGCCGTAGAGGGACAACCGAATACCGTTGAACCTTGAGTGAGGAGGCCGCAGTGCCGAACGCAGCGAAACCCGAGTTCCCGCAGATCCGTCCGCGGCGGCTGCGACGCACTGCGGCCCTTCGCCGTCTCGTGGCCGAGACGCGCGTGCACCCCTCGGACCTGGTGCTGCCGGTCTTCGTCAAAGAGGGCCTGCGCGAGCCGGTCGCGATCAGGTCGATGCCGGGAGTCCACCAGCACTCGGTCGACTCGGTGCGCAAGCTCGCCGTCGAGGCCGCGCGGGCCGGGATCGGCGGGCTCATGCCCTTCGGCATCCCGGCGGTGCGCGACGCCGAGGGCTCGGGCGCGACCGATCCGGACGGCATCCTCAACGTCACCATGCGCGCGATCCGCGAGGAGGTCCACGACGACCTGGTGGTCATCCCGGACCTGTGCCTCGACGAGTTCACCGACCACGGCCACTGCGGCGTGCTCCGTCCCGACGGCACTGTGGACAACGACGCGACCCTGGTGCGCTACGCCGAGATGGGCCGGTGCCTCGCCGAGGCCGGCGCGGACCTGCTCGGCGCCTCGGGGATGATGGACGGCCAGATCGGCTACGTCCGCGCCCACCTGGACGCCAACGGCCACCAGGACACCGGCCTCCTCGCCTACGCGGCGAAGTACGCCAGCGCCTTCTACGGCCCGTTCCGGGACGCCGTGGAATCGCAGCTCCAGGGCGACCGCCGGACCTACCAGCAGGACAGTCCGAATGCGACCGAGGCGCTCCTGGAGATCGACCTCGACATCGAGCAGGGCGCGGACATCGTGATGGTGAAGCCCGCGCTGCCGTACCTCGACATCGTGCGGGCGGCGGCCGAGCGCAGCCCGGTCCCGGTGGCGGCCTACCACATCAGCGGCGAGTACGCCCAGCTCATGGCGGCGGCCGAGAAGGGCTGGATCGACAAGGACGCCGCGATCCTGGAGTCCCTGACGAGCATCAAGCGCGCCGGGGCCCGGATCATCGCGACCTACGCCGCCCTCGACGCCGTACGGCTGCTCCGCTAGGGACCCTCGGCGCTTCGGCGTCGGGAGCCCCGCGGCGGCGGCTCACGCCGATTCGCGCACCACCAGCTCCGGTTCGAAGATGACCGACGTCGGCTCCATCGACGGATCGGCGATGCGCTCCAGCAGCAGCCGCACCATCTCGGCGCCCATGTCCTCCAGCGGCTGCCGCACCGTCGTGATCGGCGGTCGGCTCAGCCGCGCGGGGGCGCTGTCGTCGAAGCCGACCACCGCCACGTCCTCCGGCACGCGCCGTCCGTGGTCGTGGAGCGTGTGGATCGCGCCCTGGGCCATGAGGTCGCTGGCGGCGAAGACGGCGTCCACGTCGGGGTGCTCGGTCAGCAGGTGCTTCATGGCGCGTTCGCCGCTGTCGTAGGTGAAGTTCCCTTCGGCGCTCGGCACGAAGGCGCAGCCGCGCCGCGCCCACCGGTCCAGGTATCCGGACTGGCGCTCGTGGGCGGCCGGGACGGCGAGCGGCCCGGTGATCGCGGCGGGTCGGCGCCGTCCCAGCGACGCCAGCCGATCGGCGGCCAAGGCGCCGCCGTCCCGGTTCGCCAAGTCCACATAGCTCACCGGCGCCGCCTGCGGCGGGCGCGCGAACCGCACCGCGGGTCTGCCGGACTCGGCCACGAGCGCCGGGAGCCGGTCCACCGCGTGCGTCGAGATCAGCAGTGCCCCGTCGGCGTTGCCCTGCTTGAGGTGGGCGGCGATCGCCGCCTCGTCGGCTTCGGTCTCGGCGAGCATGAGCGACGGGTAGATGCCGCGCAGCCGCAGCGATCCGATGATGCCCGTGAGGATCCGGCCGAAGAACGGGTCGGTGAGGACCTGGCTCGCGTCGACGTTGTCGCTCGGGCCGGCTCCGGCGACGACCACCCCGATCGCGTCGCTGCGGCGGGTGACCAGCGACCGGGCGGCCCGGTTGGGCACGTATCCGGTGGCGGCGACCGCGCGGCGCACCGCCTCCTGGATCGCCGGGTCGACGTTCCTGGTCTGGTTGATCACCCGCGAGACGGTCGCCCGCGAGACGCCGGCGACGCGGGCGACGTCCTCGAGGGTGGGGGTGGCATCAGCGCTCATGGGCCAGTTATAGCATCCCTTGGCGAGCGCTCTCCGAACCGAACGCGACGAGAACGCCGCGGCAATGCGCAAATCGGTCCCTCTGACTCGGAACGATGTTCCGATCGTCAAGTCGATGTGACCGTTCAGCACACCGTCTCGGTCGTCGCCCCACACGGATCAGAACGTCCCATCCTCCCTCGATATCGCTATTCACCTGCGCATATGCCTCGATCGAGCGATCGTCAAGACAGCGACGTATCGAAGTTCTTGACAATGATGAATCGCCGGCCGTAGCATCAGTGATGGGAGAGCGCTCTCCCATTCGTTCCCGTCGACACTCCACTGCACCACCCTCACAGGAGCCTCTTATGCAGGAAGAACCCTCCACTCGCGGGCCGGCCCTCAACCGGCGCGCGGCCCTCGGCGGGGCCGCCGCCGTGGCCCTCGCCGCCGGCGCCGGCGTCGGCGTGGGGATCGCCCACGCCGAACCGGGTGCGGCCCAGGGCGACTGCGGCGAGCCGCCGGACGTCCTCCCGCCGACGGACGCCTACGCGCCCGACCTCGGCCCGAACACGCACGTGTTCGGCCCCTCCACCCCCGCCGCGGAGATCCAGTCCACCGTGGACGCGATCACCGAGCGGATGCTCACCGACCAGTTCGGACGCGAGCGCCACGCCGTGCTGTTCAAACCCGGCACGTACGAGGCGGACATCGACCTGCGCTTCTACACCCAGGTCGCCGGTCTCGGCCTGCTGCCGGGGGACGTGACGATCAACGGGCACGTCCGCGTCGAGGCCGACTGGCTCGGCCAGGGCGACGACCCGAACTACAAGGGCAACGCCACCCAGAACTTCTGGCGGTCGGTCGAGAACCTCGCCGTGCGCAACCCCGGCGGTCAGATCGCCCGCTGGGCCGTGTCCCAGGCCGCCCCGTTCCGCCGCGTCGACCTCCAGACGCTCGAAATGCACCTGTGGGACGGCTACCAGGGCTGGGCCTCCGGCGGTTACATCGCCGACTCCCGGATCTCCGGCGCGGTCGTCTCCGGCTCGCAGCAGCAGTTCTTCACCCGCAACAGCCGCCTCGAAGGCGGCTGGAACGGCTCGGTGTGGAACATGGTGTTCGTGGGCGTCGAAGGCGCTCCCGCCGACCACTTCCCCGACCCCTCCCACACCACCGTCGACGCCTCGCCGGTGATCCGAGAGAAGCCGTTCCTCTACATCGCCGACGACGGCGAGTACCGCGTGTTCAAACCCGCGATCCGCCGCGCCGCCTCCGGGCTCAGCTGGGGCGGCGGCGCACCGGAGGGCACATCGATCTCGCTGGCCGAGTGCTATGTGGTCGTGCCGGGCGCGGACGCCGCCACCGTCAACCGCGCCCTCGCCGAAGGCCGGCACCTGCTGTTCGCGCCGGGCGTCTACGAGTTCGACCAGACCCTCGAGGTGACCTCGCCGGGCACGGTCGTGCTCGGCCTGGGCCTGGCGACGATCATCCCCACGGCCGGGCAGACCGCCGTCGCGGTGGCCGATGTGGACGGCGTCGTCCTCGCCGGGCTGCTCATCGACGCGGGCGCGAGCGAATCCGAGGTGCTCGTCCAGGTCGGACCGCACGGCTCGTCGGCCGACCACTCGGCGGACCCGGTCTCGCTCCACGACCTGTTCGCCCGCATCGGCGGCGCGCACGCCGGGAAGGCGGCCGTCAGCCTCGAGATCAACAGCCGCCACGTCATCGCCGACCACCTGTGGCTCTGGCGCGGCGACCACGGCGAAGGCATCGGCTGGACCGTGAACACCGCCGCCAACGGCCTCGTCGTCAACGGCGACGACGTCACCGTCTACGGCCTGTTCGCCGAGCACTATCAGGAGCACCAGGTCATCTGGGCCGGCGAGCGCGGGCGCACCTACTTCTTCCAGAACGAGATGCCCTACGACCCCCCGGACCAGCAGACCTGGCGCGAAGGCCCGGCGCTCGGGTGGGCGTCGTACAAAGTGGACGACGGCGTCGCCGAGCACGCGGCGTGGGGCGTCGCCGGCTACTGCTTCTTCAACGCCGACCCCGCCGTGGTCTGCGACCGCGTCTTCGAAGTCCCCGAGACCGAAGGGGTCCGCTTCACCCACCTCGCCGCCGTCTCCCTCGGCGGGGTCGGCACGATCCGCACCGTCATCAACGACCGCGGCGATCAGGTCGACGAGTCGACCTTCACCAGTTACGTCGTGAGGTACCCGTGAGCCGCTTCCGCCCCAGATCCCTTGAGGAGTCATCGATGCCGTCAACTCTGCAACGGTCGGGCCGGCGGGCCGCCGTGCTCGCCCTCGTGGCGATCACCGCGGCCGCGTCCTGGCTGCTCGCCGTCAACACCGCCCAGGCCCAGCCCGAGGACGTGGCGCTGCTGTCGCAAGACCGCCCCGCTTCGGCCTCGTCGGTCGAGAACCCCGACTACACGCCCGCTTCGGCCGCGTTCGACGGCGACCCGGGAACCCGCTGGTCCAGCGAGTTCGCCGACCCGCAGTGGATCCAGGTCGACCTCGGGGCCGTGTTCGACCTGAAGCGGGTCGACCTGGTCTGGGAGGGCGCCTACGCGTCCTCCTACGCGATCCAGGTGTCCACCGACGGGACCGACTGGTCCACCGCGTACCGCACCCAGTCCGGGAAGGGCGGTTCCGAGACGATCGCCCTCGACGCGCCGGGCCGCTACGTCCGCATGCACGGGCTCGAACGCGCCACCGGCTACGGCTACTCGCTGTGGAGCTTCGACGTCTACGGCTGCACGGCCGGCGACGGCGGCGGCTCCGGTGGAGCCGCGGCCGTGGAGGTGACCGGGACCCAAGGCGACTGGCGGCTCACGGTCGACGGCGAGCCGTTCACCGTCAAGGGACTCACCTGGGGCCCGTCCACCGCCGAAGCCGAGCGGTGGATGCCCGAGCTCAAGTCGATGGGCGTCAACACGCTGCGCACCTGGGGCACCGACGCCTCGTCGCTGCCGCTGCTCGACGCGGCCGCCGCCCACGACATCAAGGTCATGCTCGGGTTCTGGCTGCTCCCCGGCGGCGGCCCGGGCTCGGGCGGCTGCATCGACTACGTCACCGACGACTCCTACAAGTCGCAGACGCTGGCCGACATCGTCGGCTGGGTCGAGACCTACCGCGACCACCCCGGCGTGCTCATGTGGAACGTCGGCAACGAGTCCGTCCTCGGCCTCCAGAACTGCTACGGCGAAGGCGAGGTCGACGCGCAGCGCCACGCCTACACGTCCTTCGTCAACGACGTCGCCGTCGCGATCCACGCCGTCGACGACCAGCACCCCGTGACCTCCACGGACGCCTGGACCGGCGCCTGGCCGTACTACAAGGCCAACGCCCCCGACCTCGACCTGCTGTCCGTCAACGCCTACCAGGTCGTCTGCGGCGTCGAGGAGGCCTGGAACGAGGGCGGCTACGACAAGCCCTACCTCATCACCGAGACCGGCCCGGCCGGCGAATGGGAGGTCCCCGACGACGCCAACGGCGTGCCCGACGAGCCCGGCGACATCGCCAAGGCCGAGGCCTACACGCAGGCGTGGGAGTGCATCACCGGCCACGAGGGCGTCGCGCTCGGCGCGACCATGTTCCACTTCGGCACCGAAGGCGACTTCGGCGGCGTCTGGTTCAATCTCATCCCCGGCGGCAACCGCCGGCTCGCCTACTACGCCGTCGCCGAGGCCTACGGCGGCAGCCCGCAGGCCAACACCCCGCCCGTGATCGCCTCGATGGACCTCGGCCTCGACGGCCCGGTCACCGGCGGCGAGGAGTTCACCGTCCGCCTCGACACCGTCGACCCCGACGGCGACGCCGTCGAGTACATCCCGATGGTGAACAGCGCCTACATCAACGGCTCCTGGGACATGCTCCTCGCCGACTACACCGTCAACGGCGACGGCACCATCACCGTCCGCGCGCCCGAGATCCTCGGCGTCTGGAAGCTCTACGTCTGGGCCGAGGACGGCCACGGCAACGTCGGCGTCGAGTCCGCCTCGTTCGAAGTGACCGTCCCCGACGTCGAGGGCCGGAACGTCGCCGCCGGCAAGCCCACCACCGCCTCCACGTTCCAGGAATGGGGCGGCCACACCCCGGACCAGGCCACCGACGGCGACCTCGCCACCCGCTGGGCCAGCGAATGGGCCGACCCGCAGTGGATCCAGGTCGACCTCGGCGAGCGCACCGAGTTCCACACCGTGCAACTGGTGTGGGAGACCTCCTACGCCGCCGCCTACCAGGTCCAGGTCTCCGACGACGGCCGGACCTGGACCACCGTCCACGAGACCTCCGGCGGCGACGGCGGCGCCGACACGATCACCGACGGCGGCGCCGGCCGCTACGTGCGCGTGCTCGGCACCGAGCGCGGCACCGAATGGGGCTACTCGCTCTACGAGTTCGGCGTCTACGCCTGACCCGACCCGGGCGGGCCGCCGCGCGCGGCCCGCCCCGCACCGAAAGGAGCACGACCATGAAACGAACACTCGCCGCAGCGGCGGCCGCGGCGCTGGCGCTGGCCGCTTCCGCGGCCGCCGCAGTCCCGACGGCCTCGGCCGACGAGCTGGTCACCCACCACGAGTTCCAGGCGAACTGCACGATCAGCCACACCGCGCACGACGACCCGATCGTCTTCCCCGACCGGCCGGGGGCCTCCCACCACCACACGTTCCTGGGCAACACCGGGACCGACGCCTACTCGACGCCGGCGTCGCTGCAGGAGGGCGGCACCACCTGCCTCGTGCCGGCCGACCGGTCGGCGTACTGGTTCCCGACGCTGTTCAACGGCGACGAGCCGGCGCTGTCGACCTGGCACCAGGTGATCTACTACAAGTCCGGAGTGGAGGACTACACCACCGTGGTGCCGTTCCCCGCGGGCCTGCGGTTCGTCGTCGGCGACCCGCGCGCGACCACGGAGGAGTTCCAGAACGCGCCGGGCACGGTCGAAGGCTACGAGTGCGGCGAGAGCGCCCACAACTACACGTTCCCGGCCCACTGCCCCGACTATTCGTGGCTGAACATCCGCTACCAGGCGCCGAGCTGCTGGGACGGGGTGAACCTCGACTCGCCGGACCACAGGAGCCACATGGCCTACCCGGTCGGCGGGACGTGCCCGGCCTCGCACCCGGTCCCGGTGCCGATGCTGGAGTTCAAGATCCACTTCCCGGTCAACGGCGACATGTCGCAGGTGCGGCTCGCGAGCGGCGCCGGGGCGTCGTGGCACTACGACTTCATGAACGCCTGGGAGCCGGAGACGCTCGCGGCGCTGGTGGAGCACTGCGTCAACGGCGGCCTCCAATGCGACTCGCGCGGCTACGACCTGTACAAGCCGGACCGGGGAGCGGTCCTCGACGAGGACTACGAGTTGATCGACGGCTAGGGCCCGCTCGGTGCGCCGACGCTAGGCCGACGCCGGCCGGTCCCCGCCGGCCTGCGTTCCTTCGCTCGGGCCCGTGCCGATCACGGGCCCGAGATAGGCGCCGATCGCGCGCTTCGCCTCGGCGGTGACGGCCGCCAGCTCGTCGCCTTCCTCCGCGGCCATGATGAGCGGCAGCAGCCCCCGGAAGAGGTGCACGGCGACTTCGGCCGTGCGCCGACGCTCGGCCTCGGGGAGCCGGGGCGCCCGGGCCGCGAAGATGGCGTCCAAGCGCTCGAACATCGCCTGCTGGGCGGGCCGCTTCGCGGCCGCGAGCTCGGGCGAGAGGTGCGGGTCGGCCAGCAGCACCGCGAAACCGGGGTGCGCGCGGTCGAACGCGATGAGCGGATCGACGACCCGGTCGAGCAGTTCGTCCAGCGGCAGGCGGGCCACCCTGAGGTCGAACGCCTCGCCGTGCGCTTCGCGCAGCCGCTCGACGTACCGGGCCATGAGCGCCTCGGCGAGGGCTTCCTTGTTCTTGAAGAACTGGTACAGCGTCCCCGGCGAGGCGCCCGCCCGTGCGGCGATCGCGTTCGTGCTCGCGCCCTTGAAGCCCTGCTCCGCGAAGACCTCCGCCGCGGCGTCGAGCAGCTGGGCGATCCGCTGCTCGCCCCGCGCCTGCCGCCTGCGCCCGGACTTCGGCGTGTCGTCGGTCACTAACCGTCCCTCGCTCTAGGAAACACGAGCAATCACTCGTATTTTAAATACGAGTATTCGCTCGTATTTTCAGTCTACGCCGGTCGGGAGACCTCCATGACCTCCACCACCGCCCCGAATCCTAAGCTCCGGCCCGCCGCGGGCGATGCGGCCATGCACCGGCTCGGCCGGTTCGTCGTGCGCCGCTGCCGACTCCTCCTCGCGGCGGCGGCGCTGGTCTTCGTCGCCTCCGGCGTCATCGGCTCCGGCACCCTGGACGCGCTCGTGCTCTCCCGCTTCGAGGCCCCCGGCTCGGAATCCATCGTCACCGGCGACCGCCTCCACGACCGGTTCGAGACCGGCAGCGCCAACTTCCTCCTCCTCGTCACCGCCGACGACGTCGACTCGGCCGAGACCGCCGCGGCCGGAGCCGCGCTCGCGGCCGAACTGGCCGCGCACGACCGCGTCGCCGGGGTGCACTCCTATTGGGACGGCTCCTCGCCGACGCTGCGGAGCGAGGACGGCACCCAGGCGCTCATCACCGCCTACGTCCCCGGCGACGTCACCGACGTCCGCGAGAACGTCCTGCCCGGACTCAAAGCGACCTTCACCGGCGACCGCGGGCCGCTCCACGTCGCCGTCGGCGGCTCCGACGAGCTCTTCCGCGAAGCCGCCGAACTCGCCCGCCAGGACTTCCTGCTCGCCGAGGCCATCGTCCTGCCGAGCCTGCTGATCCTGCTCATCGTCCTCTACCGCCGCCCCGTCGCCGCGTTCCTCACCATCGGCGTCGGCCTGTTCTCGCTGGCCACCTCGCTCGCCCTCATGCGGGCGGTCGCGGCGGCGACCGAGGTCTCCACCTTCGCGGCCAACCTCATCCTCGTCATGGCCGTCGGCCTCGCCGTCGACTACTGCCTGTTCATCGTCAACCGCTACCGCGAAGAGGCCCCCGCGGGCCGCGCCCACGCCGTCGCCGCCACCGTCGCGACCGCCGGGCGCACGGTGGCGTTCAGCGCCGTCACCGTCGCCGCCGGCCTCTCGGTGCTGCTGGCCATGCCCTTCCCCTTCCTGCGCTCCTTCGGCTACGCGGGCATCATCGTCCCGCTCACCGCCCTGCTCGGCGCCGTCGTCGTCCTCCCCGCCGCGCTCGCGATCTGGGGCCACCGCGTCGAACTGCGCCGACCCGCACCCGCCGTCCACGAAGGACGCTGGTACCGCCTCGCCACCGCCGTCATGCGCCGCCCGCTGCTGTGGGGCGCGGGCGCGCTCGCGCTCGTCCTCCTGCTCGCCTCACCGATCCTCGGCGTCCGCTTCGGCGTCCCCGACGAGCGGGCCCTGCCCGAGGACGCCGACTCCCGCGTCGTCGCCGACCAGATCACCGCGAACTTCACCGCCGAGGCGACCGACGCCCTCCAGATCCTCGCCGCCGGCGCCGAACCGGACGCGCTGGCCGCCTACGCCGCCGCGGTCTCGGCCGTGCCCGGCATCGCCCAGGTCGACTCCGCCGCGGGCCGCTTCGTCGACGGCGACCTCGCCGCCGCACCCGAACCGGCCCGCTTCGCTCACGACGGCGACGACACGTGGCTCTCGGCCGTCCCCACGGTCGAGGCCATGCGAGCGGACCCGTACGCCCTCGTCGGCGACGTGCGCGCGGTCGAGGCGCCCTTCGCCGTCGCCGTCTCCGGCTACCCGGCCGACCTCGCCGACTTCCGCGACGCCCTGCTCGACCGGCTCCCGCTCCTCGTGGCGCTCATCGTCCTGGTGACGTTCGCGATCCTGTTCCTCATGACCGGCAGCGTCATCGCACCGCTCAAAGCGACAGTCCTCAACGGACTTTCCCTTGCGGTGATGTTCGGCGCCCTGGTGTGGGTCTTCCAGGACGGCCACCTCTCGGCGCTCATCGGCTTCACCCCGCAGGGCTCGTTCGAACCGAGCATCCCCATCCTCATGTTCTGCATCGCCTACGGCCTGTCGATGGACTACGAGGTGTTCATGCTCGCGCGCATCAAGGAGGCGTACGACCGCACCGGCGACCGCACCGGCTCCATCGCCACCGGCCTGCAGCGCAGCGCCCCGCTCGTCACCGCCGCGGCCCTCGTGCTGGCGTTCACCTTCGCCGTCT
Organism: Glycomyces sp. TRM65418; assembly: GCF_019710475.1. GTDB lineage: Bacteria > Actinomycetota > Actinomycetes > Mycobacteriales > Micromonosporaceae > Glycomyces. Next base: position 68,321 of record NZ_JAJFAX010000004.1, read on the forward strand.
ACGCCACCGGCCAGGTGGTGTTCCTCCAGATGCTCGGCGTCGGCATGGCCCTGGCGATCGTCGTCGACGCCACGCTCATCCGCGGCGTCCTGCTCCCCGCGGCCATGCGGCTCACCGGCAGGTACAACTGGTGGGCGCCGCGGCCCCTGCGGGCCCTCCACGCGCGCATCGGCCTCCGCGACTGAACGAGCCCCGAAGCGCCCCTAATCGAGCCGCGCGCCGACCATGACCGGCTCCGGGTGCAGCCGCACGCCGAACTTCGCCTCGACCGCGTCCGCGACCTCGCGGGCCAGCGCCAGCAGTTCGCCCGTGCTCGCCCCGCCGCGGTTCGTCAGCGCCAGCGTGTGCCTGGTCGAGAGGCCGACGTTGCCGCGCCGGTGGCCCTTCTCGAACCCGGCCGCGCCGATGAGCCACGCGGCCGAGACCTTCACCCGCTCGTCCCCGAGGGGCCAATGCGGCGGTTCGCCTCCGGCCCGCTCGGCCAGATCGCGATAGTCGTGCGCGCCGATGATCGGATTCGTGAAGAACGAGCCCGCGCTCCACGTGTCGTGGTCCCGCTCGTCGAGCACCATGCCCTTGCCTCGGCGCAGTTCGACGACCGCCTCGCGGGCCTCGGCCAGCGGCACCCGCTCGCCGACCTCGACGCCCACCCGCTTCGCGAGCTCGGCGTACGCGACCGGCTGCGACAGCGGCGAGGCCTCCAGCCGGAAGTCGACGCTCATCACGAAATACCGGTCGTCGTGCTTGAACACGCTGTGCCGGTACGCGAAGGCGCACTCCTCGGGCGTCCAGTCGCGGACCTCGTCGCGCTCGCGGTCCCACACCCGCACGGCCGCGATGGTCTGGGCGACCTCCTGCCCGTACGCGCCGACGTTCTGGATCGGGGTCGCCCCGGCCGAACCGGGGATCCCGCTGAGGCACTCCACGCCCGAGAAGCCCTCGGCGACGGTCCACGCCGCGAAGTCGTCCCACACCTGACCGGCCTCGACCCGGATCGCGTCGCCGACCGGTTCGATGCCGCCGCCGCGCAGCAGCACCACCGTGCCGTCGAAGCCGTCGTCACCGATCACCACGTTGCTGCCCCCGGCGAGCACCAGCGTCGGGCCCTGCGCCTCGCGCAGGACCTCGACCGCCTCCTCGGAGGAGCGGACCTCGACCAGCTCCCGGGCCGGGCCGCCCAATCGCAGGGTCGTGTACTCGCTGAGCGCCGTACCGGGCGCCCGGCGGGGGACGGAGCGCTCGCTCGGCGTCGGACTGGCGTGTGTCACACCGAAAAGCCTAAGCTTTACGGAGGCTACGAGGAACGGCGGTCACCATGGCTAAGCTGCGCATCACCGACTACCTCACCGAGTTGAAGACCGAGGCCGCGGGCCTGCGCTCGGTCTGCTCGCCCGACGTGCTCGACCGCGTGGTCCCCTCCCGTCCCGACCTGAGCGTCGCGGAGGTCCTCCTCGAACTCGTCCGCCTCTACCGGTGGACCGTCGAGGTCCTCTTCACCCCGCCCGCCGGCGACGCGGCGATCCCCGAACCGGCCCCCGTGGACGCCCCGGGCCGTAAGGCGCTCGACGTCTTCGATCAGTCCCTCGCGGCCGTGCTCGACGCCGTCGAGGCCCGCGGCCCCGACTCGCCCGCGTGGACGTGGGCGCCGGTGCACTGGCGGGCCGAGTTCTGGCACCGGCGCGTCGCCGTCGCCACCGGGCTGGCCCGCTGGGACCTCCAAATGGCCGTCGGCGCCACCGCCCCGGTGCCCGCCGCGCTCGCCGCCGAGGCCATCAGCGAGGTCTTCGAGGCGTTCATCCCCGCCGGCGTCCGCCGCGGCGTCCACCCCGGCGCCACCGGGCTGGTGCAGCTGTTCGCGCAGGACGCCGACGCGACCTGGTTCGTGCGCCTGCGCGAGGGCCGCGTCGCGCTGCTCGACCACCCCGACGCGCGCACCGAGCTCCAGGCCCGCGCGGCGGGCTCGGCCTCGGACATCGCCCTGGCGCTGTGGGGCCGGCTCCCGTTCGGGATCTGCGACGTCGTGGGGGACGAGCGGCTCCTGCAGGCCGTGCGCGTGGAATAACGTTTCGGTAAACCTTGCGCGGAAACCGGACAAACGTTCGGCGCCCTCTTGGCAAAGGCATTCAACCGCGGTTACGCTCACCACACGAGTCGCGGTGCTCACATCGCGGCTCGTATCGCAGCGCAGGGCCGCGCCGCATGCGCGAGGTCCCGATCTGTGATGACACAACCGCCTTTTACCACGGATCGTCTGGCACGTACCTGCCAGTGAAAGGGACCACATCATGGCCACAGTGACGTACTCGGGTGCCACGCGCATCTACCCGGGCTCCGAGAAGCCCGCCGTCGACAAGCTCGACATCGAGATCCAGGACGGCGAATTCCTCGTCCTCGTCGGCCCCTCCGGCTGCGGGAAGTCCACCTCCCTCCGGATGCTCGCCGGCCTCGAAGAGGTCGACGAAGGCTCGATCTACATCAACGACACCGACGTGTCGAACCTCCCCCCGAAGTCCCGCGACATCGCGATGGTCTTCCAGAACTACGCGCTCTACCCGCACATGTCCGTCTTCGACAACATGGCGTTCGCGCTCAAGCTGCGCCGCATGCCGAAGGCCGACATCAAGCAGCGCGTGGAGGACGCCGCCAAGCTCCTCGACCTCTCCGACTACCTCGGCCGCAAGCCGAAGGCCCTCTCGGGCGGTCAGCGCCAGCGCGTCGCCATGGGCCGCGCGATCGTGCGCGAGCCGCAGGTGTTCCTCATGGACGAGCCGCTGTCGAACCTCGACGCCAAGCTCCGCGTCCAGACCCGTTCGCAGATCGCCTCGCTCCAGAAGCGCCTGGGCATCACCACCGTGTACGTCACGCACGACCAGATCGAGGCCATGACCATGGGCCACCGGATCGCGGTCATGAAGGACGGCCTGCTCCAGCAGTGCGACACCCCGCGCACCCTCTACGAGAAGCCGGGCAACACCTTCGTCGCGGGCTTCATCGGCTCCCCGGCCATGAACCTGAAGACCGTCAGCCTGACCGAGGCCGGCGCCCTGTTCGGCGACGTGACCCTCCCGCTCTCGCGCGAGGTCCGCGACGCCGCCACCCAGGACGGCGGCGACCAGCAGGTCACCGTCGGCTTCCGCCCCGAGCACTGCAAGCTCGGCGCCGAGGGCTCCGGCGGCATCCCCGTCGAGGTCGACCTCGTCGAGGAGCTCGGCTCGGAGGCCTACGTCTACGGCCACGCCGCGTACAACGATTCGTCGGAGCGCTTCGTCGTCCGCACCGAGTCGGCGCACGTGCCGCGCCTGTCCGAGACCGTGTACGTCGTGCCCGAGCCGGGCCACGAGCACGTCTTCCACGCCAGCACGGGCCAGCGCCTGAACTAGCACGACCCCGGGCAAGGGCCGCACCGAGCCGCTCCACGGCTCGCCAGCTTCACTGAGAAGCGGTGCGGCCCTTTCCCCGTGCCCACACCGAAACGCGGCCGCAACGCGCATAGCGCTACGGTAGTGAGTATGGCCGCCCTCACTCCCAGTAGGCCCCTCGCGGAAGGCGCCGACGCGTTCACCGTCGGCACCCGGTTCCACCGCGCCCTGGGCGACGGGCGGATCGAGTGCACGGTCTGCCCGCGGGCCTGCCGCCTGCGCGAGGGCCAGCGCGGCCTGTGCTTCGTGCGCGCCCGCCGCGGCGACGAGGTCGTCCTGACCTCCTACGGCCGCTCCTCCGGGTTCTGCGTGGACCCCGTCGAGAAGAAGCCGCTGGCCCACTTCCTGCCCGGGACGCCGGTCCTCTCGTTCGGCACCGCCGGATGCAACCTGGCCTGCCGGTTCTGCCAGAACTGGGACATCTCCAAGTCCCGCGAGACCGACACGCTCACTTCGGAAGCCGAACCGGAGACGCTCGCCACCACCGCGAAGCGCCTGGGTTGCAAGTCGATCGCGTTCACCTACAATGACCCGACGGTGTTCCTCGAGTACGCGGCCGACTGCGCGGACGCGGCCCGCGACGCCGGGCTCAAGGCGGTGGCCGTCTCGGCGGGGTACATCCGGCCCGAGGCGCGCCGAGAGCTCTACGCGCACATGGACGCCGCGAACATCGACCTGAAGGCGTTCACCGAGGAGTTCTACCGCACGATCGCGTTCGCGGCTTCGCCGCCTGCAAGCCGTCAATCCGCAGGGCTGAGGACCGTCCTCGATACACTCGAATACCTGGTGCACGAGACCGACGTGTGGACCGAGATCACCACGCTGCTCATTCCCGGCCGCAACGACTCGGACGCCGAGATCGCGGCCGAATGCGCATGGATCCACGAACATCTGGGCCCGGACGTGCCGCTGCACTTCACGGCGTTCCACCCGGACTTCAAGATGCGCGACGTGCCCCCGACGCCGGTGGCCACCCTGCGGCGGGCCCGGGCGATCGCGCGCGACACGGGACTGCGGTACGTCTACACCGGCAACGCGCACGATCCCGAAGGCCAGACGACCACGTGCGCGGACTGTGGGGAAGCCCTCATCGTGCGTGATCGATACCGAATCGTCCGTTATGCGGTGTCGGATAACGGACACTGCAGCGGTTGCGGCGCGGCCGTTCCCGGGATCTTCGACGGGCCGCCGGGAGACTGGGGTCCCAAGCGGCAACCGATCCGCCTCCCCGACCCGTCCCACAAGCGAGCACCGGCACAGGGACCACCACCGGCTCACCGACCAGAGCCGTCACACCGACCATAGGAACCACCACCGGAAGACCTGCGATGCCTACGATCAAATCAGACACCGTGCGGCCCCCGGCCGTCGCCGGACGCTTCTACCCGGCCGACCCCGGGCAGCTCCGCGCCGACATCGAGCGCCTCATCGACACCGTCGGACCGGTGAGCGAACCGCTCGCCGCCGCCTACATCGCGCCCCACGCCGGATACGGCTACTCCGGCCCCGTGGCCGCCGAGGTCTACGCCCGCCTCGCCGCCCACCGCGGCCGCGTCAAGCGCGTCGTCCTCGTCGGCCCCTCCCACCACTCCCCGCTCCGCGGGCACGCCGCCGCGCCGTACGCGCGCTGGGACACGCCGCTCGGGCAGGTGCGGGCCGTCCCCACGACCGTCGTCGGCTCCTCCCGGCTGCCGCACCAGTCCGAGCACTCCCTGGAGGTGCAGCTGCCGTTCCTGCAGGTCGCCCTCGGCGAGGACATCGAGGTCACCCCGGTGGCCTGCGGGATGAGCCAGACCCCGGACACGGCCCGGGTCATCGCGGCCCTGCTGGAGGAGGCCGGCGAGGACGCGGTCCTCATCTGCTCCACGGACCTGTCGCACTACCACGACCAGGCCACGGCCGACCGCGTCGACGCCGCGACCGCCGAGGCGATCCGGAGCCTGCGCCCCCGCGAGATCGCCCCGCAGCACGCCTGCGGCGTGTTCGCCCTGCGCGGCACCCTCGCCTGGGCCGACGCGACCGGGCGGCGCCCGCGCCAGCTCGCGCTCGCCACGTCGGCGGAGACCGCCGGCCGCCCGGACCGCGTCGTCGGCTACCCGGCGTTCGCGATCGAGCGCCCGGTGGTGTGACACGCCGCGATGCGGCGAAACTCGCATGCCGCGCCGCGGCCGGGACATTTACCCTTGAACACGTGACCGAGCACGAGCAGACCACCGATTCCGGCGACGACCTTCCCGAGCAGATGCAGATCCGGCGCGAGAAGCGCGCCGCCCTCCTCGCGGAAGGCAAGGAGCCGTACGCGCTCGGCTATCCGCGCACCCACACGCTCGCCGAGCTGCGCGAGCAATTCGCGGGCCTCGCGGACGGCGAGTCCTCGGGCGTCACCGTCAGCACCACCGGACGGGTGATCTTCGTCCGCACGGCCGGGAAGCTCTGCTTCGCGCGCCTGCGCGACGGCGACGGCGCCGAGTTCCAGGTGATGCTCTCCCAGGCCCGCATCGGCGAGGACGCGCTCGGCGAGTGGAAGCGCCTGGCCGACATCGGCGACCACATCGGCGTCACCGGCGAGGTCGTCACCTCCAAGCGCGGCGAGCTGTCGGTCATGGCCGACTCCTTCACGATCACCTCGAAGGCCCTGCGCCCGCTTCCCGTGGCCCACAAGCCGCTCGCCGAGGAGACCCGCGTCCGCCAGCGGTACGTGGACCTCATCGTGCGCCCCGAGGCCCGCGCGAACGCCCGCAACCGCGCCAAGGTCGTCCGCTCGCTGCGCGAGCAGCTCGACGACCGGGACTTCATCGAGGTCGAGACGCCGATGATGCAGGTGCAGCCGGGCGGGGCCACCGCGCGGCCGTTCGTGACGCACATGAACGCGTACGACATGGACCTGTACTTGCGCATCGCCCCGGAGCTCTATCTGAAAAGGTGCGTGGTCGGCGGGATCGACCGCGTATTCGAGATCAACCGGAACTTCCGCAACGAGGGCGCCGACTCGTCGCATTCGCCGGAGTTCGCGATGCTGGAGGCTTATCAGGCCTACGGCGACTACCGCACCATCGCCGGGCTCACCCAGTCGCTCATTCAAGGCGCGGCCCGGTCGGTGTTCGGCTCCGAGACCGTGGAACTCGCCGACGGCGCCCAGTACGATCTCGGCGGCGAGTGGGCCGAGATCACCGTGTTCGGGTCCCTTTCCGAAGCCCTCGGAGAAACCGTGACCGTCGACACCCCGCTCGAGACGCTCCGCGCTTACGCGGACAAAGTCGAACTCGGCGTCGACCCCATGTGGGGACCGGGGAAACTCGCCGAGGAATTGTTCGAGCTGCTGGTCGCCGATCACCTCCACGAGCCCACGTTCGTCTTCGACTACCCCGAGGAGACCTCGCCGCTCACGCGCGGTCACCGCACCACTCCCAGGCTCACCGAGAAATGGGACCTGTACGTCCGCGGCTTCGAACTCGCCACCGGCTATTCGGAGCTGATCGACCCGGTGATCCAGCGCGAGCGACTGGAGGCGCAGGCCAGACTGGCCGCGAAGGGCGACGCCGAGGCGATGTCGGTCGACGAGGACTTCCTCCGCGCGATGGAGTACGGGCTGCCGCCGCTGTGCGGCATGGGCATGGGAATCGACCGGTTGCTTATGGCGCTCACCGGACTCGGTATCCGAGAGACCATCCTCTTCCCGCTGGTGAAACCCGAATAGCGAGCCAATGCGACCGCGCCGGCAGTGACGGGTCAATTCCCCGTCCGGCCTCCCCGACTTGCGACCGGTAAGTCGGCCCGGCCGCCGGCGCGGTCCCTTTTCGCCCTGACCCGGGAGCATGGACGCTTTCGATTCAACGGGACCGCCGCCGTAGCCGCGTATTCACAAATAGATGCGCCCACCCTCTTTCCCTTCGCTAATGGACTCGTATATGCTCTGGCACTAGCAAGACGGTTGTCCCGGCAGCGGTAGTCGCTACAGTTCGAGAGGAATTTGCCATGGCGAAGAAGACACAGGTCATCCTGATCGACGATATCGACGGCAGCAAGGCTGAGGAAACCGTCAAATTCGCCATCGACGGCCAGGCCTACGAGATCGATCTTTCAGCGTCGCACGCGAAGGAACTGCGCGATGCGCTGGAGAAATTCCAGGAGGCCGGCACTCGCCTCGGCCGCTACAGCCTCGGCGCGCCGCGCGGCCCGGTCCGCGGGGGCGGCGCCCCCCGCCGCCAGACCGTGGACCGCGAGCAGAACAAGGCCATCCGGGAGTGGGCCGAGCGCAACGGCAAGCGCGTCTCACCCCGTGGACGCATCCCGCAGGCGATCGTCGAGGAATACAACGCGGCGCACAACTAGTCCCGCAGTCCGGCGACCCGAATCGGTGCCCGTTCCCCGCCAGGGGAGCGGGCGTTTTCGATGCGGGCTTCGGCGGGCGTGTCGCACCCGCGCGGCGCCGTCAATTGGATTGCCGCGGCGGCGGGCGGGTATTGCGCTCACAGCGAACGTTTTATCACTGGGAATGGTCGAAGGTGCACGCTTGTTGTCACCCACGTGGCACCCGTCGTCCGCGGACCCGGGAGATAAGGTGTACCCACAGGGTTTTGCAAGCCACGACCAGTATCGACGACAAGTAGCGGCGGACGCGAGGAGCAGAAGCGCATGTTTGAACGGTTTACGGACCGTGCCCGACGCGTGGTCGTCCTGGCCCAAGAAGAAGCCAGGATGCTCAACCACAACTACATCGGCACGGAACACATCCTGCTCGGTCTCATCCACGAGGGCGAGGGCGTGGCGGCGAAGGCCCTGGAGAGCCTGGGCATCTCCCTCGAAGGCGTCCGCCAGCAGGTCGAGGAGATCATCGGCCAGGGCCAGCAGGCCCCGTCCGGGCACATCCCCTTCACCCCACGGGCGAAGAAGGTGCTCGAGCTGAGCCTGCGCGAAGCGCTGCAGCTGGGCCACAACTACATCGGGACCGAGCACATCCTGCTCGGCCTCATCCGCGAGGGCGAGGGCGTCGCCGCCCAGGTCCTCATCAAGCTCGGCGCCGACCTCAACCGGGTGCGCCAGCAGGTGCTGCAGCTCCTGTCCGGCTACCAGGGCAAGGAGCCCGCGGGCGCCACGTCCGGCGGCACCTCCCAGGAGGCGCAGCAGTCCGGCTCGCTCGTGCTCGACCAGTTCGGCCGCAACCTCACGCAGGCCGCCCGCGACGGCAAGCTCGACCCCGTGATCGGCCGTCAGCGCGAGATCGAGCGCGTCATGCAGGTGCTCTCGCGCCGCACCAAGAACAACCCGGTGCTCATCGGCGAGCCCGGCGTCGGCAAGACCGCCGCCGTCGAGGGCCTCGCGCAGGCGATCACCAAGGGCGAGGTCCCCGAGACGCTCAAGGACAAGCAGCTGTACACGCTGGACCTGGGCGCCCTGGTGGCCGGGTCCCGTTACCGCGGCGACTTCGAGGAGCGGCTGAAGAAGGTCCTCAAGGAGATCAAGACCCGCGGCGACATCATCCTCTTCATCGACGAGATCCACACGCTCGTCGGCGCGGGGGCCGCCGAGGGCGCGATCGACGCGGCCTCGATCCTCAAGCCGATGCTCGCCCGCGGCGAGCTGCAGACCATCGGCGCGACCACGCTCGACGAGTACCGCAAGTACCTCGAGAAGGACGCCGCCCTGGAGCGCCGCTTCCAGCCGATCCAGGTGGCCGAGCCGTCCCTGGCGCACACCATCGAGATCCTCAAGGGCCTGCGCGACCGCTACGAGGCCCACCACCGCGTCTCCATCACGGACGGCGCCCTGGTGCAGGCCGCGACGCTCGCGGACCGGTACATCTCGGACCGGTTCCTCCCGGACAAGGCCATCGACCTCATCGACGAGGCGGGCGCGCGCATGCGCATCCGCCGCATGACCGCTCCGCCGGACCTGCGCGAGATCGACGAGGAGATCGCCGAGACGCGCCGCCAGAAGGAGTCGGCGATCGACGCCCAGGACTTCGAGGCCGCCGCGCGCCTGCGCGACACCGAGAAGCGCCTCCACGAGAAGCGCGCCAAGCGCGAGCAGGAGTGGAAGGCCGGCGACCTCGACCAGGTCACCGAGGTCGACGAGGAGATGATCTCCGAGGTCCTCGCGAACTGGACCGGCATCCCGGTCTACAAGCTGACCGAGGAGGAGACCTCCCGCCTGCTGCGCATGGAGGAGGAGATCCACAAGCGCATCATCGGGCAGGAGGACGCCGTCAAGGCCGTCTCCAAGGCCATCCGGCGCACCCGCGCGGGGCTCAAGGACCCGAAGCGCCCCTCCGGTTCGTTCATCTTCGCCGGCCCGTCCGGTGTGGGTAAGACCGAGCTGGCGAAGGCGCTCGCGGAGTTCCTGTTCGGCTCCGAGGACGCGCTGATCCAGCTCGACATGTCCGAGTTCCACGACCGCTACACGGTCTCGCGCCTCGTCGGCGCGCCTCCCGGCTACGTCGGCTACGACGAGGGCGGGCAGCTCACCGAGAAGGTCCGCAGGAAGCCGTTCAGCGTGGTCCTGTTCGACGAGATCGAGAAGGCCCACCCGGACGTGTTCAACACGCTTCTGCAGATCCTGGAGGACGGTCGCCTGACCGACGGCCAGGGCCGCATCGTGGACTTCAAGAACACGGTGCTGATCCTGACCACGAACCTCGGCACGAGGGACGTCGGCAAGGCCGTGTCGCTGGGCTTCCAGGCCGACTCGAGCGAGGGCGGCGACTACGACCGGATGAAGGAGAAGGTCAACGAGGAGCTGAAGAACCACTTCCGCCCCGAGTTCCTGAACCGCATCGACGACACGATCGTGTTCCCCAAGCACACGCAGGAGGCGATCGTCGCGATCGTCGACCTGATGGTCAAGCGCATCGAGGACCAGCTCGCGAACCGCGACATGGCCTTGGAGCTGACCGACAACGCGAAGCTGTACCTGGGGCACAAGGGCTACGACCCGGTGCTGGGCGCGCGGCCGCTGCGCCGCACGATCCAGCGCGAGATCGAGGACACGCTCTCGGAGAAGATCCTCTTCAACGAGTTCGTGGCCGGGCAGATCGTCATCGTGGACGTCGACGGCGACCCGAAGGACATCGAGAAGACCAACCTCGTGTTCCGGGGCGCCGACAAGCCCGCGGGCGTGCCGGACACGCCGCCGACCGAGCTGGCCGGTGAGCGGGCGCCCAAGAGCCCGAGCGCCGGAACCGGCACGATGCCCCCCAAGAGCCCCGGTGCGGGCCCCAGGGGCGGCATGGCCGGCGAGGGCGGCGCCTAGCCGGTAGGGCTGCAAGCGCGAGGCACGCAGTGAGAGGGGCGGGACCGAGGGTCCCGCCCCTTTCGCGTGGGCCGACGGGACGGTGAGCGTCCCGCGAGGCAGCCGCAGGAGAGCAGAGGGCTCTTCGCCGCCGCAAGCGGCGGCTCGGTGGCGAGCCGGGTACCGGCGTCTGGGGAGTCGATGAGTCCCATGCGGTTCGCAACCCTGGCGCGTCCTCAGCGGGGGACGACAGCGGAAATCACCGGGCGCGCACAGCAAGAAGCCGACCGGCTCGCAAGAACCGGTCGGCTGCTGTTTCCGCAGGTCGACCCTGCTGCTCGTGGCGGAGGATAGGGGATTCGAACCCCTGAGGGCGTTAACCCAACACGCTTTCCAAGCGTGCGCACTAGGCCACTATGCGAATCCTCCGCGGGGAAGCTTACCGGATCGCCTCAGCGGTCCTGAGCCGGGCCGTCCGGCGTGACCTGCGTTGCACCGTCACCGGGCGCTTCCGGCTCGGTGCCGTCCGCCTCGGTTGCACCGGGAGTCGCCGGCAGGTCGCGCAGGCGGATCACGGGGGACAGGACGAGGGCGACCAGGACGGCCGCGGAGCCGATCGCCGCCACGGTCAGCGCGCTGTGCGCGCCGATCCGGCCGGCGAGCAGGCCGGCGGCCAGTCCGCCGAGCGCGCCGCCGCCGAACAGCAGGGTGCGGAAGACCGCGGTCATCCGCCCCATCATCGACTGCGGCGTACTGGCTTGGCGGAGGCTGACGATGACGACCCCGGCGACGCCCAGGCCGAGGTAGGTCGTGAAGAAGGAGAGGATGAACATCCCCACCATCACCGGCCGGGGCCCGCCGGCGACGACGATCAGGGCCGGTCCGACGAGCAGGGCCGACTGGGCGACGAGGTAGACCAGTCCGAGCCGGAACCGCCGGATGACGCTGCGGGAGATCGCCGCTCCTATCAGGCCGCCCACCGAGGCGGTGGCGAGGATGCCGCCGAGGGTCGCCGAGTCCAGGTGCAGGTCGCGGGTGCCGTACAGCAGGAACATGGTCCATACGGTCACCATGGAGAAGTTGCAGCAGCACCCGATCAGGGCGAGTGAGCGCAGGACCGGGCTCCCGATCACCCAGCGCAGGCCCTCGCGCAGCTCCGTCGGCAGGTGCCGCCTCGGGGGCGGTGCGGGCCGGGGCTCGGGCGCGCGGATGAGCAGCAGCGAGACCAGGGACAGCAGGTACGAGCAGGCGTCGACGATGAGCGCGACGGGCGCGCTGACGGCGCTGATCAGCAACCCCGCCAGCCCCGGGCCCGCCACATCGGCCGCCGACGAGCTCATGCCCATCTTGGCGCCCGCTTCGACGTAGTGCTTCGGGTCGCGCACGAGCGCGGGCACGTACGCCATCCAGCTCACGTCGAACAGCACCGAGGCGATGCCGACGGCGCAGGCGATCACCAGGAGGAAGGCCATGCTGAGCGCGTCGGTCCAGTAGAGGAGGGGCACCAGCGCGAGCAGGACCGCGCGTGCGAGGTTCGCGCCGAGCATGATCGGCCGGCGCCGGACCCGGTCCGCCCACACCCCGAAGACCAGCGCGAGGCCGAGGTACGGCACGAGCTGCAGGAATCGCAGGACGCCGACCTGCTCGTCGCCGGCGTTGAAGGCGAGGATCGCGGTCAGCGGCAGGGCGAGGTTCGTGACCTGGGTGCCGAGCAGCGAGACGGACTCGCCGAACCAGAATTTGAGGAAGTCGCCGTTGTGCCAGAGGCTCCGCTCGGACGCTGCCGTGGGTCGCGTCTGCGTGGCGGTCATCGCGGCCTCCGGCCGCCGGGACGGCGCGAGGGCGCTTCGCGGTGCAGGCGGACGAGCGCCGGCCCATGGTCCGCGCGGAGAACCCGGCGGCGATCGGCTGCGCGGGAGTGAAGTGCTTCCGGCACCGATCCAGAAGCGCTACTATGATCTCTCATGAATAACAGTAGCACTTCTGCGGATCTGGCCGCCGGTCTCCGCGCGCTGCTCTCCCGGCTCCGACCCGGCGACCGCCTGCCGAGCAGCCGGGAACTGGTCAGGGAATACCGGGTCGGGCCGGCGACCGTGGCTCGGGCCATCGCCGCACTCGCCGCCGAAGGCGCCGTGGTCACCCGCCCCGGCAGCGGCACCTTCAAAGCACCGCAGGGCCGACCGCGCGACCGCGCCGCCGACGGCGCCGCCGACACCGACTGGCAGACGGTCGCCCTCACCGACCGCGCCGTCGACGTCAGCCTCGTCGCCGACCCGCTCGGGCCGGCCCCGGCCGGCGCCATCGCCATGGACGGCGGCTACGTGCACCCCTCGCTCCAACCGACCCGGGCGTTGAGCGCGGCCCTCGCACGCGCCGCACGGCACCCGCAGGCCTGGGAGCGCGCCCCGGCCGCCGGCCTGACGGCCCTGCGCACGGTCCTCGCCCGGACCGTCGGCGCTGGCGTGGCCGCCGACGACGTCCTGGTCACCGCCGGCGGGCAGAGCGCGCTGTCGATCGCGTTCCGGGCCATCGCCGGACCCGGCAGTCCGGTCCTGGTGGAGTCGCCGACCTACCCGCTGGCGCTGGCCGCCGCCCGCGCCGCGCAGCTGCGGCCCGTCCCCGTGCCGATCGACGCCGACGGACTGCGCCCGGACATGCTGGCCGACGCCTTCGCGATGACCGGCGCGCGACTGCTGTACTGCCAGCCGACCTTCCAGAACCCCACGGGCGCCGTGCTGGCGCCCGAGCGACGCCGCCAAGTACTCGACATCGCCCGCGCCGCGGGCGCGTTCGTGATCGAGGACGACTTCGCGAGGCACCTGGGGCACGGCGGCCCCGTGCCCCGGCCCCTGATCGACGACGACGAAAACGGCACGGTCGTGCACGTCACCTCGCTCACCAAGCCCACCGCGCCGAGCATGCGGATCGGCGCGCTGGTGGCCCGCGGACCGGTCATGGAGCGGATGCGCGCGGTGCGCCTGGTCGACGACTTCTTCATCGCCCGGCCGCTGCAGGAGGCCGCGTCCGAAGTGCTCAGCTCCCCGTCCTGGGACCGGCATGTCCGCACCCTCGGCGCGGCGCTGCGCGAACGGTGCGCCGTGCTGGCCGCCGCCCTGGCCCGGGAGGCCCCTGGAGCGGTGGTGGCGCGGATGCCGACGGGAGGGCTGCACCTGTGGGTCCGCCTGCCGCCCGGGGCCGACGACGCCCGCCTCGCCGGCGCCGCCCGGATGCGAGGCGTGGCCGTGAGCGCGGGCGGGCGCTACTTCGCCACCGAGTCGCCGGCGCCCCACCTGCGCATCGGGTTCGCCGCCACGGCCGATCTCGCGGAGTTGACCGAGGGCGCCCGCCGGCTGGGGGCCGCGCTCGCGGAACTCGACCTGGAGCCTCAGGAGTGAGGCCGACCCGCTGCCGGCTCGGGGGCCTGCGGTCGGACTCGAAGTAGGTGATCCCGCGGGGAGGGCGGCGAGGCCCGGTCCGCCCGATCGGGGGCCGTGACCTCGGTGACCCTCGGGGCTCGCCCGCTTCGGGTTCGCCGCCGGGGTGCGGTAGGCTATTGCCCGTCCCTCATGCGGCGTCATCTTGTGAACCTCCCCAGGGCCGGAAGGCAGCAAGGATAAGCGAGCTCTGGCGGGTGCGTGAGGGACCCAGCCGCCTTAGCTCAGTCGGCAGAGCGATTCACTCGTAATGAATAGGTCGTCGGTTCGATTCCGACAGGCGGCTCCAGCAGCAGAAAGACCCTGGTCACCCAGGGTCTTTTTCTCTGCCCGAGAAGCCCGCTCACGCGGCCGCGCCAGGTCGGCCCGCGCTCACGCGGCCGCTCCCGGCAGGACCGCCCGCCCCTGGGGCCGCCGGCGGGCAGGCCCGATGCCGCTCCTCGCCGAATCGCTCCTCCCGTCCAGGCTCGGCGGCCTCGGCGGAGTGCTCATCGGGACGGCCGTGACCGCGCTGCACGCGCCCTCGCGGGCGCGGCCGGCGGTCGTGCCGCACTGGGCGACCGCAGGCGGTGCGGCCGCCACGCTGTTCATCGGCACGGTCGCCGGGCTCGACCCGGCGGTGCGGGCCTCCCGGCCCTCGCCGACCGAGACCCTCCCGCGCAGTGACGAGAACACCCGCCGCCGCAGAGCCGATCTGCGGCGGCGGGCGCTCGCCGTGAACTCAGTTCACGGTACTAAATGTACTGATCGATGATCGGCGTCAACCGGTTCGCGATCTTCCGGTGCCCCTGATCGCTGGGATGGACGCTGTCGACGAGGTCCCCGGAGTCGGGGAGCCAGCCGGTCGTGTCGACGAAGTGCACCTTCGCGTCGCCCGCGCCGACGCGGGCGTTCACGGCCGCCTGGGTCTCGGCGCTGTAGCGGCCCCGGAACGTCTCCATCGCGAAGATCTGCGCGTTCGGGTACGCCTGGCGGACCCGTTCGAGCATCACGATGTAGTTCTGCTGGAACTGCGCACCCGAGACGCCGTGCCCGACGTCGTTCGTGCCCAGGTTGATCACCACGGCCGTGGCCTGGTAGCGGGAGAAGTCCCAGTCGTCGCCCGAGACCCACGCCGACGAGCGGCGGAACCAGTCCATCATCCCGTAGCAGTCCTGGCTGACCAGGCACGCGCCGCCCTGCGCGACCTGGGTGTGCCCGGCGTTCAGGTTGTCGCCCACCAGGTACCCGTACGCGGTGAAGGGCCGATCGCCGTTCGGCTGGCCCACGGTGATCGAGTCGCCGATGAACTCGATGAAGTTCGCCGGCCGCGCGCTCGCCGCCGTCGAACCGCCCGGGGCGAGGAGGAACCCGCCGAAGGCCGGGTCGCCGTTGTAGGAGCCGGCGCGCTCGCGGAAGCCGATCCGGATCGTGTGCGCGCCCGGGCTCAGGCCCGTCCGGACGGTCGCGTTCCCGGAGACGCCGCGCATCCACGTCTCGGCGCCGCCGTCGATCGAGTAGTACATGTCGATGGTGCCCCGCAGCTTGACGCCGATGGAGGAGCCGGTGAAGGCCGTCTCGACGTAACCGCCGGCCCAGCCCATCGTGTACCAGGACGCGTCGGCGGTGTTCCAGCGCCCGTAGTACTGCACGTTCGGGTCGGTGAGCGAACCGTTCCCGGTCGCCCCGCCGGACTCGACCGGCACGAGCTTCCAGTGCTGCGTCTCGCGGTTGTTGCGGTCGTACTGGGAGACGCGGCTGCCCGGGGTGGTCGCCGCGGCCCAGTTGTCGAGGGCCTTGCCGGAGTTGCGGTTCACCAGTTCGACGCTGCCGTCGGACTGGTCGTTGACCTGCCACTGCTGGTTGGCGCCGTTGTTGTCGGCCCACTGGACGACGTCGGCGCCGTTCGCGGTCGACTTGGCGTAGACGTCGAGTACCTGATTCGAGTGCCGGGCTTGGATCCGGTAATGGCCGCCGCCGGAGTCGACGAAACGGAACTGCTGGTCGGCGGCGTTCGACGGGGAGGCGAGGACCGCCGTCGCGCCGGCGGTGGTCGAGCCGTTCTGGATGCTGACGGCCAGACCGGAGTGGTCGTTGACGATCCGGTACCAGACGTCGGTCTCCACGGCGGCGGCCGGAGCGGCGGTGAGGACGGTGAGGCCCGCGGCGGTGCAGACGGCGACCGCGGCGGCGGCCAGCCAGCGCGCGAGGCGCGGGCGGCGAGGTGGAGCGGGAGAACGCAAGGGGGAACTCCTTAGATTGAAACGTTTAAATACGTTGTACTGCTAGAGGATACCGCTTGCAGATCAGTGAGACCACCCCTCGAGACGTCCGAGATCAGAGGATCGCCGAACCGTCACCACGCCGACCGCTCCGCCGCGATGTGCCGCCCGCACCAACACCGACGGTCGCGCCGCCGAACGTCGGACCCAGGCCGTACCCTGGCATCAGACCCAAGAGCCCGGCTAGCTGGAGGACGACGTGGCACTCGCGCTGTACCGCAAATACCGGCCGCAGACCTTCGCCGAAGTCGTCGGCCAAGAACACGTCACCGAACCCCTCATCAACGCCATCCGGGCCGGACGCCTCAACCACGCGTACCTGTTCTCCGGACCCCGCGGCTGCGGCAAGACCTCCTCGGCGCGCATCCTCGCCCGCTCCCTCAACTGCGCCCAGGGCCCCACCCCCGAACCCTGCGGCGAATGCAACTCCTGCCGCGCGCTCGCGGCCGACGGACACGGCTCGGTCGACGTCATCGAGATCGACGCCGCCAGCCACGGCGGCGTCGACGACGCCCGCGAACTGCGCGAACGCGCCGTCTTCGCCCCCGTCGACTCCCGCTTCAAGATCTACATCATCGACGAAGCGCACATGGTCACCGCCGCGGGCTTCAACGCCCTGCTCAAGCTCGTCGAAGAACCCCCGGACTACGTCCTCTTCATCTTCGCCACCACCGAACCGGACAAGGTCCTCCCGACCATCCGCTCCCGCACCCACCACTACCCGTTCCGGCTCATCCCGCCGCCCGCCATGCGCGAACTGTGCCGGAAACTCTGCGACGAAGAGGGCGCGGTCGTCGCCGACGACGTCCTCCCGCTCGTCGTCCGCGCCGGCGGCGGCTCCGCCCGCGACACCCTCTCCGTGCTCGACCAGCTCATCGCCGGCGCCGGGCCCGAAGGCGTCACCTACGAACGCGCGGCCGGCCTCCTCGGCGTGACCGACGCGGGCCTCCTCGACGAGATGTGCGAGGCCTTCGCCGCCGCCGACGGCGCGGCCGTCATGGAAGTGGTCGAACGCGTCGTCGAAGGCGGCCACGACCCCCGGCGCTTCGCCGGCGACCTCCTCGAACGCCTCCGCGACCTCATCGTCCTCACCCAAGTTCCCGACGCGGGCCCGGCCGGACTCGTCGACGCCCCGGCCGACCAGCTCGCGAAGATGACCAGCCAGGCCACCCGCATGGGCACCTCCACCCTGACCCGCATGGCCGAGGTCATCGCCGCCGGCCTCGCCGGCATGCGCGGCGCGACCGCCCCGCGCCTCCTGCTCGAACTCGCCTGCGTGCGCGCGATCCTGCCCGGCTCCGACGAGTCGATGGCCGGACTCATGCAACGCCTGGAGACCCTGGAGCAACGCGCCGCCGGCGCCGCATTCGCCGCGCCGCGCGACGCGAGCGGACCGACCCCGACCGGCCCCGCCGCCGCACGCACCGCGCTGGCGAGGGCCACGGGCGGCACCGCCCCGTCGCCCCGGCCCGCACCCGCCGCGGCCGAGACGGCCTCCGAACCGGTCGCGCCGCCGTCTGTCGAAGCCGTCGAGCCGGTCCGTGTGGCGACCGCCGTCGAAGCCACGGTCGAGGCGGTCGCCGTCACGGCCGAGCCGACGCCGCCATGGGACGAGGAACCCGAAGCGCCGTCGGCGAGCGCGCCGGCGCAGGCGCCGGCCGACGACTGGGCCGACGCGGAGCCCGTCCCGGCGGCGGCCCCTGCGCCTGCTGAGGGGCCTGCGGCCGGTGGCGGCATGACGGCCGCGTCGATCCGCCGCCAGTGGGACCGGATCATGATGGCGGTCAAGGACCGTAAGCGGACCACCGCGGCGCTCCTGCAGGAGGCGACGATCGCCGACGCCACCGACAGCGAAGTGGTGCTGGCCTTCAAGCACGCCTTCCACGCCGAGAACCTGCAGAAGGAGCCCGCCTACGGGATCGTGGTGCAGGTCTTCAACGAAGTGCTCGGCGGGAACTGGAAGATCCGGTGCGAAGTGGGGGAGGCGGCGAACCTCCCAAAAGCGGGGACGGGGGCGGCGCGGGTCCCCGCGCCTAGCAGCGCCGCGCCCGCGCAGCGGCGCGCCGCGAGCCCTCCGCCTCGCCAGTCCTTCCCGCCGCAGGCGCCGGAGTCGTTCGAGGAGCCGCCGCCGGAGGACTTCGACGAGCCGAGCCCGGACGACCCGGTCGCCCCGGGCGGCTTCGGCACCAGCGAGGAGCAGGCCGTGAAGCTCCTGACGACCGCCTTCGGCGCCAAGCAGATCGCCTGACGCCGCGCCGAGTTATCCACAAGCAACTGACCTGCGGATACGCCGAACTCCCCAGAGTTATCCACAGGAGGGAAACTCGCTGTTGTCGCTTGACTACGGGGCATGTTGTAGTAGATAGCAAAAAAGCCATCTGGCTCTTGCGGGATGGCGGCGACATAGGGGATTCGCGAACGTCGCCATACCGAGGCCGCGCGCGGGAAGCCGCCCGCGTGCGGTCCCTGCAGGAGCCTCCGCCTCCATGGGGGCACGCGTGGCGGCCGAGTCCGGACTCGGCCGCCACGCGAATACACAACGCTCGCGCCGAAACGCGCGCCGATGGGCCGGCTCTCGGCCAGGCGTGCTCAGCGGGTGCGTGTCGTGCCGGGCGGCTAGGCTGGCAGGGAACCGAGGAATCCCGAAGCCGACCGGCGAGGAGTGATCGAGATGTTCCCAGGCGGAGACATGGGCAAGCTGCTGCAGCAGGCGCAGCAGATGCAGGCCGACATGATGCAGGCCCAGGCCGAACTGGCCGAGACCGAGGTCAGCGCCTCTGCGGGCGGGGGCCTGGTCACCGCCACGGTCACCGGCGACGGTGAGCTCCGCGGGGTCAAGATCGACCCGAAAGCCGTCGACCCGGAAGACGTCGAGACCCTCGAAGACCTCATCCTCGCCGCGGTTCAGGCCGCGACCGAGGACGCGAAGCGTCTCGCCGCCGAGAAGATGGGCCCGCTCGGCGACGCCCTCGGCGGCATGACCGGCGGCCTCGGCCTCCCGGGCATGTAACCCCGATGCCCTAGGGCCGCCAGGTCATAGCGCAGCCGGTCCCGAAGCGCCAGGCAGTACGGCAACGGCGCATCGTGACCACGACGCACCAGGGCCGCTGAGCATTGGCCCCTTGCGACCGCCGTCACTGGGGCCGCATGGCAACGGTGTATCGCGACCCGGGAGCGCCGGGGGTCCATCGGCCAAGGCGTGTCGCCGCCGTGAATCGCTGTGGTCCAACGGTGGAAGTGCATCGCGAACCGCCGGGGCTTTACGGCTTCGGTGCATCGCGACCGTGATCCACCGGGGCCGGCGCGGCAGAGCCGGTTTCCGGCTTTGCGGCGCGTCTGCCGCGACTGATCGCGTGGCCGCCGCGCTGACCGTACTTGTCCATATTGACCACGCTTGAGCTGCAGGAAAAGAGAGATCCTTGTACGACGGGGCTTTGGGCGATTTGATCGAAGAGCTGGGCCAGCTCCCGGGCATCGGCCCGAAGAGCGCTCAGCGGCTCGCCTTCCATCTGCTCGCCTCCGACAGCGCCGACGTCGAGCGCCTCACTTCCGCGCTTGAGCGCGTCAAGGCCCAGGTGCGGTTCTGTGAGAACTGCGGCAACGTCACCGAGGCCGAGCAGTGCGGGATCTGCCGGGACCCCCGGCGCACCGAGACGCTCATCTGCGTCGTGGAGGAGCCCAAGGACGTGCTCGCCGTCGAGCGCACCGGCGAGTTCCGGGGCCGCTATCACGTGCTCGGCGGGGCGATCAACCCGCTGGAGGGCATCGGCCCCGACGACCTGCGCATCCGCCAGCTCATGGTGCGGCTCCAAAAGGGAGAGACCAAGGAGCTGATCCTCGCCACCGATCCCAACACCGAGGGCGAGGCCACCGCCACCTACCTGGCGATGCTCGTGAAGCCCATGGGCTTCAAGGTCACCCGCCTCGCCAGCGGACTGCCCGTCGGCGGGGACCTCGAGTACGCCGACGAGGTGACCCTCGGGCGGGCCTTCTCCGGCCGCCGCGACGTGGACTGAGGAGGTGCTCGTCCGCCTTTCCAGTGGGTGGGATTCGCGGTCGTGTCGCTTCGGTCTATCGCCGGGCGCGCTTGGTCCGGGCACTGCGCCGTATGCCGTCTCCTGGCGTGTCGGATCCGTGGTCCGATCGCTTCGGGTTCCCGGCGGTGCGTGCTTGCTTCGGTCGCCCTGACTTGGACCGGTTTGGTCCCTCTGGTCCTCCGCGCGGCAGGTCGCCTCGGCGGGGCCTTCCGGTGGCGAGGGGCTTCGGGCGCTCCGCGGGTTGAACTTCCGATGCGTTGCGGCGCAATGAATTTCGTGTGAACGCGTTGCGTGCGAATCAGGTAACAATATTCGCCGAAATGGTCACGATCACATAACGCTTAACAGTGGTGCAGCTCACCTGGTCTTAGGCTGTGGGCAACCTCCGTATACCCAACGACCGACGGGTGAGACAACCTATGCGCATGTCACCAACCCCAGTCAGGCGAGCCCTGGCCGCAGCGGCGGGCGCCGCCATGGCAGTGGGCCTGTTCACGGCCTGCGGCTCCGACGGCGACTCCGGTGGGGACGCCGACACCGCCGAGGACTTCGACTTCTCCTGTCCCGAGCGCACCGACGGCTCCCCTGAGGCCGACACGGCCGCCAACGAGTCGCAGCCGTTCGTCTTCGGCACGCCCGGCGACCCGACGAGCCTGGACCCGGTCCTGGCGTCCGACGGGGAGACCTTCCGCGTCAACCGCCAGGTCTTCGACACGCTCCTCGACGCCGACTGCACGGACACCGTGCCCGGTCTCGCCGAGTCCTACGAGCAGAACGAAGAGGGCACCGAGTGGACGTTCCACCTGCGTGAGGGCGTGACCTTCCACGACGGCGCCGCCCTCGACGGGGCCGTCGTCTGCAAGAACTTCGACCGGTGGGCGAACTTCACGGGCGGCTTCCAGTCCCCGAACTTCACCTACTACTACTCGTCGGTCTTCGGCGGCTTCGCCGAGAACGACCCGGCGATGGGCATCGAGACCGAGTCGATCTACGAGGGCTGCACCGCCGACGGGCTCGACGTGACCATCAGCCTGAGCAAGTACACCTCCAGCTTCCCGGGGGCGTTCACGCTGGAGTCGCTCTCGATCATCAGCCCGAACTCCATCGACGCGATCGCCGACGTCGAGCTGCCCGCGGCCGACTCGCCGCTGCCGGAGTACACCCAGACCGTCGGCACCCTCGCCGGCACGGGCCCGTACATGCTCGAGGAGTGGAACCACAGCGAGCAGCAGGTGACCCTCACCCGCTTCGACGACTACTGGGGTGAGCCGGCGAAGGTCAAGACCGTGATCTTCCGGACCATCTCGGACGAGACCGCCCGCCGCCAGGCCCTCGAGGCCGGCGACATCCACGGCTACGACCTCGCGGCCCCCGCCGACGCGCAGACGCTCATGGAGGCGGGCTTCCAGGTCCCCGTCCGCGGCGTCTTCAACCTGCTGTACCTCGCGTACACGCAGGGCCACGCGCCCCTCGACGACCACGCGGTCCGCGAGGCCCTGTCGCACGCCATCGACCGCCAGCGCATCGTCGACTCGGTGCTCCCGGCGGGCGGCATGGTCGCGACGCAGTTCATCCCGCCGAGCCTGGAGGGCTACTCCGAGGACGTCGCCACGTACGACTACGACACCGAGAAGGCCACGGAGCTGCTCGCCGAGGCGGGTGCGGAGGACTTGACGCTCACGTTCTGCTATCCGACGGACGTGACCCGGCCGTACATGCCGGCGCCGAAGGACATCTTCGACATGATCTCCTCCGACCTGGAGGCCGCGGGCGTCACGGTCGAGGCCCGTCCGATCACGTGGGTGGAGTACATCCCGGCGACGCGCAGCGGCGAGTGCCCGCTGTACCTGCTCGGGTGGACCGGTGACTACGCGGACCCGTACAACTTCCTGGGCACGTGGTTCGCCACCGAGTCGACCGAGTGGGGTTTCGACAACCCCGAGGTGTTCGACGCGATCGCGGCGGCCAACACCGAGCCGGACGAGGCGACCCGCGTGGAGCTGTGGAAGACCGCGAACGAGGTCGTGATGGAGGAGCTGCCGGGTCTGCCGATCTCGTCGTCGCCGCCGTCGATCGCGTTCGCGCCGAACGTGTACCCGCCGGACGTCTCTCCGCTGACGCGGGAGGACTTCTCGCAGGTCTACTTCACCACCGGCTCTTGACCGACATCGATCAATAGCGAAATATGCTGCGCTACACCGTTAAGCGCCTCCTGCAGTTGTCCGTGGCGCTCTTGGGGCTGACGCTGCTGCTGTTCGCGTGGTTCAAGGCCCTTCCGGGCGGACCCGAGAACCGGCTGCTTCCCGAGAACGCCACGGACCAGCAGCGGGAGGCGCTGCGGGCCTCCCTGGGGCTCGATGAGCCCGTCTGGGTCCAGTACGGCGAGTTCCTGGCCAGGATCGCCCGTTTCGACTTCGGTTCCTCGTTGTCGAGCGGGCGGCCCGTGGCCACGGAGCTCGCCGACCGGCTGCCCGCCACCATCGAACTGTCGTTGGCCGCGATGATCATCGCGGTCGGTCTCGGCATCCCGCTCGGTTATCTCGCGGCGAAGCGCCGGGGGACGTGGCTGGACTTCGCCGCGGTCTCGGGTTCGCTGCTGGGCACGTGCATCCCGATCTTCTTCTTGGCGGCCATGTTGAAAGTGGTGTTCGCGCAGGAGCTCGGGTGGCTGCCGACGGCGTTCCGGCTGTCGGCGGGTGCCGATTACACGGACGTCACGGGCCTGCGGGTCCTGGACGGGGTGATCACCGGCGAGTTCGGGGTCGCCTGGGACGCCGTGCGGCACTTGATCCTCCCGGCGATAGCGCTGTCGTCGATTCCGCTCGCGGTGATCGTGCGGATCACCCGCGCGAGCGTCCTCGACGTGGTGGGGGAGGACTATGTGCGCACGGCGGACGCGAAGGGCCTCAAGCCGTCGACGATCCGCGGGCGGCACGTCATGCGCAACGCGATGCTGCCGATCGCGACGATCATCGGCCTCCTGCTGGGGAGTCTGTTCGCGGGGGCGGTCCTGACCGAGAGCGTGTTCTCCTTCGGCGGCATCGGCTCGTTCGTCTATCAGGCGACGACCGAGCGGGACTATCCGGCGCTGATGGGCTTCATCCTCGTCATCGCCGTGTTCTACGTCGTGATCAACCTGATCGTGGACCTCTCTTACGGCCTCCTCGACCCGAGAGTGCGGGTGCGGAAATGACGATCGCGAAGATCGAGAAGCTCGACCGGCTCATCGAGGCCACCGCGACGGCCCGGGACGCCCGGGGCGGTTCGCTGTGGCGTCAGTCGATCCGGCGGATGCGCCGTTCGCCGATGGCGATCTGCGGTGCGGTCCTGGTGGGCCTGTTCGTGGTCGTCGCGGTGCTGGGGCCGTTCATCGCCCCGCACGATCCGACGGCGCAGACGTGGGGCCGGGAGGTGTTCCTCAACCGGAACGTGTTCCCGGGGCCGCGCGCGGAGAACTGGTTCGGGCTCGACCATCTGGGCCGGGACATGTTCTCCCGCATGATCGTGGGGGCCCGCCAGACGTTGATGGTCGGCGTGGTGGCGACGCTCATCGGCTTCGTCGCCGGGGCGGTGGTCGGCGGCGTCGCCGCGGCGGCGGGCACGTTCGGGGGCCGGTGGGGGGAGCGCGTCGAGGCGGTCATCATGCGTGCCGTCGACGTCGCGCTCGCGATCCCGATGCTGCTGTTGGCGCTCAGTGTCGCGGCGCTGCTGGGGCCGTCGCTGCGGACGGTGATGATCGCGGTCGGGGTGGCGCAGATCCCGATCTTCGCGCGGTTGCTGCGCGGGTCGATGCTGGCGCAGGCGCATTCGGACTACGTCCTCGCGGCGATCTCGCTGGGTGTCCCCAAGGGACGGATCGTGGTGTCGCACATCCTGCCGAACTCGCTGGGGCCGGTGATCGTGCAGGCGACGCTGGTGCTCGCGACGGCGATCATCGAGGCCGCGGCCCTGTCGTACCTGGGTCTGGGCAATCCCGATCCGGGCAGTCCGGAGTGGGGGACCATGCTCGCCGACGCGCAGCGGTTCCTCTCGGGCGCGCCGCAGCTCGCGATCTACCCGGCGGTGGGCATCATCGTCACCGCGCTGGGCTTCACCCTCCTGGGCGAGGCCATGCGCGAATCGCTCGACCCGAGGCTGAGGAGGCAGGAGTAGTGGCACTGCTCGAAGTGGAGGACCTGCGGGTCGCGTTCGGCCCGGCCACGGCCGTCGACGGCGTCTCCTTCGCCGTGGACGAGGGCAAGGTCGTCGGCCTGGTCGGTGAGTCCGGGTGCGGCAAGTCCGTGACGAGCCTGGCGATCATGGGCCTGCTGCCGAAGCGCAGCCGCGGCAACGGCCGCCTCGCTCCCGACACGGAGGCCCGGGCCGTGACCGTGGAACCGGCCGGCGGCGCCGAAGCGGCCGAGTCGTCGCCGGCGGTCCCGTCCGCGCCTGCGCCCCGGACCGCCATCGGCGGTGAGGGCCGCCGCCGGGGCCGGGGCGCGGACGTCGACGGCCGTGCGGTCTTCGACGGCGTCGACCTCCTGTCGCTTCCGTCCGCGGCGATGCGCCGCCGCCGCGGCAGGGATCTCGCGATGGTCTTCCAGGACCCGCTGTCGAGTCTCAACCCGGTCGTGCCGATCGGCCGGCAGATCACCGAGGTCCTCGAACGCCACCGGGGTCTCAAGGGCGACAAGGCCGTCAAGGAGGCCTCGCACCTGCTCGACCGGGTCGGCATCCCCGATCCGGCCCGGCGGTTGCGCGAGTACCCGCATCAGCTTTCGGGCGGCATGCGCCAGCGCGTGCTCATCGCGATCGCGGTGGCGTGCGCGCCGCGGCTGCTGATCGCGGACGAGCCGACGACGGCGCTCGACGTCACGATCCAGGCGCAGATCCTCGAACTGCTCAGGGACCTGGTCGAGTCCGAGGGGACGGCGCTGCTGATGATCACGCACGACCTCGGGGTCGTGGCGGGGCTGTGCGACGAGGTGAACGTGCTCTATTCGGGCCGCGTGGTCGAGTCGGCGCCGGTGCGGGAGCTCTTCGCGCGGCCCACGCACCCGTACACGATCGGTCTGCTCGGGTCGATCCCGCGTCTGGACCTGCCGATGGACGAGCCGCTCAGGCCGATCCGCGGTTCGATCCAGGACGTGATCCGCTGGAGGGACGGCTGTGCGTTCGCGCCCCGCTGCGACCGTGTCACCGAGAAGTGCGTCGCGGGGGAGCCCGCGCTGGTCGGGGCCGTGCACGCCCATCGCTGCGTCATGGCCGAGGAGGTCGCATGAGCACTGAGCCGGAGGCGCCCGGGGGCGCCGCATCGCGGCCGCCGCTGCAGCGCGCGGACGAGCCGGCGGTGCCCGCGAAGGCGCCGCTGCTGGAGGTGGAGGACCTCGAGGTCCATTTCCCGATCCGGCGCGGCATCCTCGTGGAGCGCACGGTCGGGCACGTCCGGGCGGTCGACGGGGTGAGCTTGAGCGTCCAGCCCGGCGGCACGTTCGGTCTCGTGGGCGAGTCCGGTTGCGGGAAGACCACGTTCGGCCGGGCGGTGCTGCGTTTGGAGGAGCCGACGGCGGGGCGCGTGCGCCTCGGCGGCGACGAGGTGACGGCGCTGCGCGGGGAGCGCCTGCGGCGCTTCCGTTCGAAGATGCAGATGGTCTTCCAGGACCCGCTCGGTTCGCTCAATCCGCGGCACAATGTGGACATGCTCTTGGCGGAGCCGTTGAAGGTCCACGGCGTCGGTTCCAGGGAGGAGCGCCGCAAGCTCGCGGTCGAGACCTTGGACGCGGTGGGGTTGCCGAAGTCGGTGCTGGAGCGGTATCCGCACGAGTTCTCGGGCGGGCAGCGCCAGCGCCTGGGGATCGCGCGGGCGCTCATGCTGCGGCCGGACCTGATCGTGTGCGACGAGCCGGTGAGCGCGTTGGACGTGTCGATCCAGGCGCAGGTGATGAACCTGCTCGACGAGCTGCAGGACGAGTTCGGGCTGACGTACCTGGTGATCGCCCACGACTTGGCGGTGGTGCGCCACCTCTCCGACCGCGTGGGCGTCATGTACCTCGGCAAGCTCGTCGAGGAGGCGGACTCGTCGCAGATCTACGAGCGTCCGCGGCATCCGTATACGAAGGCGCTGCTGTCGGCGGTGCCGCAGCCGGATCCGGAGGTCGAGGCGACTCGGGAGCGGATCATCCTGAAGGGCGACCTGCCGTCGCCGGCGAATCCGCCGAGCGGCTGCCGGTTCCGCACGCGCTGCCCGTGGGCGGAGGACATCTGCGCCGAGGTCGAGCCCGAGTGGCGGGAGGCGGCGACCGGCCACAGGGTGGCGTGCCACTTCGATCTGTGAGCGATCGCCGTTCGACGTCGTGTTCCCGACGGCGGACCGGCAGCGGCCGGGAAGGGTCTCCTTCCCGGCCGCTGCCGTTGTCGGTGCGGTCGTCGCTGTCGGGTGGGCCGCGGGCCGGTCTCCTCGGCGACCGGGCGGGCGCCGTTGACGGCGGGGCCGCCGATATCGCCTCGTAGTCGCACTGCAGGCGGGTCCCCGGCTCGGGGGAGGCGTCGACGCCGCCCGTCTCCGCTGGAGCGCGCCCGGGGAGTGCGGCGAGGGTGTGTTGGCCGCTTGGTGCTGCGGCCGGCGCGGCGGTCGCCCGCCCTGGTGCAGGACCGCCCCGTCGTCGTTGACGCCTCGCCGGTCGGCGCACGGTGACCGCCGTGTCCGGTGGAGGGGCACCGGCTCGGCGGGCGTCCGGTTGCGGCCGCTCGGTGGCGCCTCGAAAACTGTCGGGAACCCGACACTATCCGGTCCGACTCCCGCCTGGAGGCGCTCGTCCGCCTCCCCGGGCATCGTGAAACTCCCTCCACGGTCGAATACTTTCAGTAACTTGTTGGTGACCACAAGTAGTGGCATCGAGATCCAATTGCCCCATCGCATCGATGGGAGCGGAAGGAGTACCAGATCATGCGCAAGCGCATCATGGCAGGCATCGCCTCAGGGTTCTTCATCGTCGGCGCACTGGCGTCGCCCGCGGCGGCCGGCGGCGGCCACGACCACGACGACCCCGAAGACTGCCCGTACAACGCGGTCTGCTTCTGGGAGCACAAGCACTTCGAGGGCGACATGTCGATTCGCTGGAACCCCGGCACTGAGTGCGACAAGGCTCCCGACGGCAAGATCGGGTCGGTCGTGAACAACCTCCACCAGGACGTCTGGCTCTACAGCGACTGGGACTGCGACAACGTGACCGAAGTCGTCGAGGCCCACAGCTGGGACGCGAAGGTCCACGCGCACAGCTGGATCTGACGCGCAGTGCGTCTGCACGTCCGACAGGCCCCACTTCGCGGGAGCGAAGCGGGGCCCTGCTGTGCCCACCGGGTCGTGAACACTCGTCTCGTTCCGTCACACTGGGGCGATGGAAACCTTCACCGCCCCTCCCGAGTTGAGTGCCGGCGTTCGCCGCAACGGCGTCATGATCTGCGCGTTCTTCGGCCTCGGCTGGTACTTCGCGGGCCATGGCGTGCTCAGCGACGGCCCGGCGGCCTGGATCGGGCTCGCCGTCGCCGTCGCCGTGACCGTCGCGCTGGCCGTGGCGAGCGGGCGGGTCGCCTCGACCCGGAGGCGCCCGCGTGAACTCCCGAAGGACTGGCTGCGCCGCAACGGCCTGTGGATCGGCTTCGAGGTGGTGCTCATCGTCGCCGCGATCCTGGTCTTCCGCGCCCTCGGCCTCGTCGAATTCCTGCCGGGCACGATCGCGATCATCGTCGGCGTGCATTTCATTCCGCTCGCCCCGACGTTCGACGAGCCGATGTACCGGTGGACCGGGGCCGCGGTGATCGTCGCCGGCATCGCGGGTCTCGTCGCCGGCGCCGGCGATGTGGCGCTCGCGGGAGCGGTGGCCGGGTTCGGTTGCGCCGCAGCCCTGTGGCTCACGGGTGCGGCGGTGGTCAAGCGCGGCTAGGCGCCGTGCCGTCTCGGCCCGATGCGGAAGGCATCGGGCTTTTCCTCTCCCGAATCGGGCGGGCGCGCGGCGTCGCGGCTCAGGTAAGGCGGTCGGCCTTCACCGCGCCGCCCTGCATGACGAGCCTCAGGTGCGTGTCCGGGTCGGTGAGCAAGCCCAAGTCCGCGAGCGGGTCGCCGTCGACCACCAGCAGGTCCGCCAACGCGCCCGGGGCGATCCGGCCGATCCGGCCCTCCTCGCCGAGCAGCCTCGCGGCGGTCACCGTCGCCGACCGGATCACGTCCGCCGCGGGCAGGACCGCGCCGCGGATCCTGAACTCCTCCAGCTGATGCCGCCGCATGCCGCCGAGCAGGTCCGAGCCGTAGCAGAGGTTCACCCCGGCCTCGTGCGCCATCCGCAGGGCCTGCAACCCCGCGTCCAGCACGAACGCGTTCTTCTCCAGGTTCCGCGCGGGCAGGCCGAACTCGGCGCCCTCGACCGCCATCCGCTCGTAGGTCACCAACGTGGGCACCAGGAACGCGTCGTACTCCAGAAACAGCTCCACACTGGACTCGTCGAGGAGGTTGCCGTGCTCGATCGACCGCACGCCCGCCTCCAGGCCCCGGTTGATCGCCCGCGCCGTGTAGGCGTGCCCGGCGACGTACCGGTTGGCGGCCTCGGCCTCCTCCACGATCGCGCGGATCTCCTCCATGGCGAACCCGGTCGAGTCGATCCGGTCGGTCGGCGACGCGACACCGCCCGAGAGCATGATCTTGACGTGGTGCGCGCCGGTGCGCAGCTGCTCGCGGGCGGCCTTGCGCACCTCGTCCACGCCGTCGCACACCACCCCCAGGTCCGGGCAGCATTGATGGTCGTCGCGCACGCTCCGCCCGCGCGGGCGCATGTCGACGTGCCCGCCGGTCTGCGAGAGCGCCTTGCCGCCGAAGAACAGCCTCGGCCCGTCGATGAGCCCTTCGGCGACGGCGTCGGCGATGCCGAAGTCCGCCCCGCCCGGGTCGCGGACCGTCGTGAACCCGCGGTGCAGCATCGCGCGCAGCTCGACCGCGGCCTTCACCGCCACGTACGCGGGCGACTCGTCGGCCAGGCCGGACAGATCCCCGCTGTGGGCGTTCACGTGGACGTGGCAGTCGATGAGCCCGGGCATGAGGGTCTTCCCGGCCAGGTCGATCACCCTGGCCCCTGCCGGGGCCTCGATGCCGGCGCCGACGGCGGCGATCGTCTCGCCCCGCACCAGCACTCGCCGGTCGCGGGCGAGCGCGCCCGCGACGGGGTCGAGCACGGCGGCCCGGTCGAACAGCACGGTCTCGGTCATCGGCCTCTCCTGTCCCTGCACGCCCCGCGCGCTTGCCGATCGGCCGGCGCCGGGTATCAATATGCCGGACCGCCCGGTACGGTCGGACACGGGCCCGGCAGGCGGCAGGCGATGCGTTCTCGCGACCGGATCGTCTGCGCCCGTGACGTTGAGAGAGAGCGAGTGCCATGTCCTATCCCGAACCGAGGTACTTCGGCGACGACGGCGAGATGAGCGCCTATTTCCGGCCGGTGTCGGCCCCGCCAGACCTGGTCTACCCGAGCGGCGTCTCCGTCGACTACCTCGCGACCGGTGCGACCACGAACGGCCAGTTCGGGCTCTACCAGTGGAACACGAGCGGAGGCCGCTCGGGGCCCGAGCCGCACTTCCACCGCACGATCTCCGAGTCCTTCTACATCCTCTCGGGGACGATCACGATCTACAACGGCGCCGAGTGGGTCGACCATGAGCCGGGCGATTTCGTCCACGTTCCCGAAGGCGGGGTCCACGGCTTCCTCAACGAGTCCGGCGCTCCCGCCTCGATGCTGCTGATGTTCCACCCCGGCGCGCCCCGCGAGGCCTACTTCGAAGGCCTCGCCACGCTCGGTGAGATGTCCGAAGAGGAGCGCAAGGCGTTCTTCATCGAGCACGACAACTACTGGATCGACGACTGACGCCGGGCGCACGACGAGGGCCGGACGCCTCCGCCCGGCCCTCGACTCGTATGGCGCCCTTAGAGGTTCTCGATGACCTCGCGCATGAGGCGGGCGGTCTCGCTCGGGGTCTTGCCGACCTTGACGCCGGCGGCCTCGAGGGCCTCCTTCTTGGCGTCCGCGGTCCCGGCCGAGCCGGAGATGATGGCGCCGGCGTGGCCCATCGTCTTGCCGACGGGCGCGGTGAACCCGGCGATGTAGCCGACCACGGGCTTGGTCACGTTCGCCTTGATGAACTCGGCGGCCCGCTCCTCGGCGTCCCCGCCGATCTCGCCGATCATGACGATCGCCTTGGTCTCGGGGTCCGCTTCGAACGCCTTGAGGCAGTCGATGTGGGTGGTCCCGATGACCGGGTCGCCGCCGATGCCGACGGAGGTCGAGAAGCCGATGTCCCGCAGCTCGTACATGAGCTGGTAGGTCAGCGTGCCCGACTTGGAGACGAGGCCGATCGGGCCCGAGCCGGTGATGTCGGCGGGGGTGATGCCCGCGTTCGACTTGCCGGGGCTGGCGATGCCGGGGCAGTTCGGGCCCACGATGCGGGTCTTGTTGCCCTTGGACTCGGCGTAGTTCCAGAACGTCACCGAGTCGTGCACCGGGATGCCCTCGGTGATGACGATGGCCAGTTCGATCTCGGCGTCGATCGCCTCGATGACGGCGTCGCGGCAGAACGCCGGCGGCACGAAGACCACCGAGGTGTTCGCGCCGGTCTCGGCCATGGCCTCCTGCACGGAGGCGAACACCGGCAGGCTGGTGCCGTCGACGTCGACCTTGGTGCCGGCCTTGCGCGGGTTCACGCCGCCGACGATCTCGGTGCCGGCCTTGAGCATGCGGCGGGTGTGCTTCATGCCCTCGGAGCCGGTCATGCCCTGGACGATGACCTTGCTGTTCTCGTTGAGGAAGATCGCCATTGGCCTAGGCCCCCTTGTTCGCGAGCTCGGCGGCCTTGTCGGCGGCCGCGTCCATGGTCTCGACCACGGTGATGAGCGGGTGGTTCGCGTCGGCGAGGATCTGGCGACCCGCCTCGGCGTTGTTGCCGTCGATGCGCGCGACGAGCGGCTTGGTGACGTCCTCGCCGCGGTCGGCGAGGGTCTGGAGCGCGCCGAGGATGCCGCGGGCGACCTCGTCGCAGGCGGTGATGCCGCCGAAGATGTTCACGAACACGCTCTTGACCTGTGGGTCCGAGAGGACCACTTCGAGGCCGTTCGCCATGACCGCGGCGGAGGCGCCGCCGCCGATGTCGAGGAAGTTCGCGGGCTTGACGCCGCCGTGCGCCTCGCCGGCGTAGGACACCACGTCCAGCGTGGACATGACGAGCCCGGCGCCGTTGCCGATGATGCCGACCGCGCCGTCGAGCTTGACGTAGTTGAGACCGGAGTCCTTGGCGCGCTGCTCGAGCGGGTCCACGGCCGACTTGTCCTCGAACTCGGCGTTCTCGGGGTGGCGGAACCCGGCGTTCTCGTCGAGCGTGACCTTCGCGTCGAGCGCGAGGACCTTGCCCTCGGGCGTGCGCACGAGCGGGTTGACCTCGACGAGCGTGGCGTCCTCGGCCACGAACGCGCCCCACAGCTTGACGAAGACGTCGACGAGCTGATCACGCAGGTCCTCGGGGAACCCGGCCTTGCTGACGATGTCGTTCGCGATCTCCGGGGTGACGCCGACGCCGGCGTCGATCGGGAGCTTCACGACCTTCTCGGGGTCGGTGTGGGCGACCTCTTCGATCTCCATGCCGCCCGCGGTCGACGCGATGCACAGGAAGGTGCGGTTCGCCCGGTCGAGCAGGTAGGAGAAGTAGTACTCCTGGTCGATGTCGGCGGTGACCGTCAGCATGACCTTCTCGACGGTGTGGCCCTTGATGTCCATGCCGAGGATGTTCTGGGCATGGGTCTGGGCCTCGGCGACGGTGTCGGCGAGTTTGACGCCGCCCGCCTTGCCTCGGCCGCCGACCTTCACCTGCGCTTTGACGACCACCCGGTCACCGAGGCGCTCCGCGAGTGCCACGGCCTCCTGGGGGGTGGTGGCGACGCCGCCGTCCAGTACCGGCACGCTGTGCCGGGCGAACAGTGCGCGGCCCTGGTATTCGTACAGATCCACTGTAGAGTCCGCTCCGCTAGCTAGTCTTCTTTGACCGGACGGCCTGGCCCTCCCACGGCGAGCGGGTTCGGGTACAGGAGCCCGTTAGCGCAGGGTAACCCCGCGCGAGCCCGCCTAGACGCCCGGCGGGCGGTCGGTGTGACGAGTTCGAAGATCGCACGGCCGAAACGGCAGGCCGTGCGGTGCGACGGCCCCGGGGCCGGGGGCGCCGGAACGCGGTCGCCACGAGTCGAGCATGCCGCGCGGGCGCTCCTGCCCGCGGGCATGAAGGAAGGCGCCGGTCGCGATCGGCATGGGCGCGGTGCGGAAATCGGGGGTGAAGAGGCGGGGACCGGACGCACCCCTCAGGCGTCCGGTCCCCTTAGCGGAAATCAAGCCCACCCCTCAAAGGCTTGATTCCCTCAGGCACGATGCCCTATCGCCACCCCTCAATCGACAGGGCATCGGCAGTATGTGGCATAGCTCAATGAACCATGCTAAATGCCGCGGTCTTGAACCGGGAGTGAACTCCCGGTGTCCCGGCTGTCTTACTCAATAGCGGCCTTTCGGCCGGCTGCCGATGCGTCTCGCGCCGTTTTCCACTGCGTCCGACACTTATAAGAACGAGGGCGCTCGCGGGCGGTTACGGCGTTCCCAAAGAATTTTTTCGCCTCGGCGTTCGCGCTGGCAGCAGCCGTTATACGGTCGTCGCGCGCCCCTGATCGGGTGAGGCGACGTGCTCGCGGACCCATTCGGCGATCGCCTGGGTCGTCGCGCCGGGGCCGAATATCGCGGCCACTCCGGCTTCGCGCAGTTGCGCGGCGTCCTCTTCGGGAATGATGCCGCCGCCGAACACCACGATGTCGCGGGCGTCCGCCTCATCGAGGAGTCGCAGCACTCGCGGGAACAGCGTCATGTGCGCGCCGGAGAGAATGCTCAGGCCGATCGCGTCGGCGTCCTCGGCGAGCGCGGTCGCCACGACCTGCTCGGGGGAGTTGTGCAGGCCCGTGTAAATGACCTCCATGCCCGCGTCGCGCAATGCTCGCGCCACGACTTTCGCGCCCCGGTCGTGCCCGTCGAGCCCGACCTTAGCGACGACCACCCTGATCGGTGCGCCTGTTGCGGACATCCCTGTACCTCCTCGTACGGAGGCCGCGGCACCCACGGCGCTCTTGGCGAACCGTGCGTGCCGCGGCCGTTGCTGATACGAGTGAGCTTAGTCGCGACCGGCGTGGGGCGGTAGGCCTAACCGCCGTAGGGCGGTTGCGGCGGCTGCTGCCCCTGGTGGGGGTAGCCGGGGGGCGGGGGCGGGTACGCGCCGGGCTGGCCCTGCGGCGGGCCGGGCTGCTGCTGCGGCTGGCCGTACTGCTGCTGCGGATAGCCCGGAGGCGGGTAGCCGCCGGGTGCCGCCGGAGCGCCCTTGATGTAGGCCTTGACCGCGTCGTCCTTGATGTAGAGGAAGGACGCGTAGCCGTAGACCCCCGCGGCGGCCAGGTTGAGCAGCAGGCCGAGGACCGCCGCGCCGCCGACGACCGCCAGCGAGCCGAGGCTGCCGAGGACGCCGAGCAGGGCGAAGCCGGCGCCGATCATGATGAGGACGATGCCGGTCATGCGCAGGCCGCTCGAGGCGATCTGGCCCTTCGGGAGCGCCCAGCCGTACCAGCCGAACGCCAGCGCGAAGAGGATGCCGATCGACGCGGAGAAGATGGCGAAGCCGCCGAGCATCACGAGGGAGACGATGCTGCTGACCAGGCCGACGCCCGCGCCGATGAGCACGATCATGCCGATGCGCTTGATGCCTTCGGGGACCGGGCCCTGCGGGCCGGCGGGCGGCGCCTGCGGGTAGCCGCCGGGCTGCTGCTGGGGCGGCGGGCCCGGGTAGGGCTGCTGCTGCTGGCCGTACGGCTGCTGGCCCATGGGCGGCGGCTGCGTCTGGCCGCTGCCGAGCGGGTTGGGCTGCGGCTGCGCGGGCTGGTGGCCGGGCTGGAAGCCGGTCTGGGAACCGCCCTGCTGCGGCATGACGGTGGTCTCGGCGTAGGACGCGGCGGGCGGGTCGGCCGGGCCGGTCGGGTTGCCGAGCGGGGAGGGGGGCGGGGGCGGCGGGGAGCCGGCCTGGCGCTGGATCTTCATCGTGCGGTCGAGGCCCGATTCATCGCTCGGGGCGGCCGGTTCGGAGGCGCCGGGTTTGAGCTTGAAGGTGCCGCCGTCCTCGTCCTCGGGTCGGTCGTTCTCTGGGGGAGTCATTGGTCCACGCTCCTGCCGGATCGGTTGTGACTGCTCTGGGTCTCACCTTACCGACCGTGACCCGGGTCGGGGAATCCGTCTTGCGGTACGGACGGGGACGCGCGAGGGGCCTGGAGGCGCCGCGCGGTGCGGGGCCGGGGCGGACTTCGGGCGTCAGCCGAAGTGCTTGATGAGGACGCTCCGGTGCGTCGGGGCGGCGGCCTCGAAGCGCTCCTTGCCGGCGGGCGTGAGCATGAGGAAGTTGGCGCGGCGGTCGAAGTCGCAGGCGGCGCGTGTGACGAGTCCGGCCCGCTCCAGGCGGGTGACGGTGCGCGAGAGGGCGCTCTGGCTCAGGTACATCGCGGCCTCGAGGTCCTTCATCTTGGCCTTGCCGCCGGACTGCCCGCAGCACTTGGACAGGTTGAGGAGGACCTCGAACTCGCTGAGCCCCAGGTCGTGCCGTGACTGCAGCTCGTTCTCGAGCTCGCAGGATGTGGTGTGGTACACGCGCAGTGTTTCAGACCACTTGGCGCATACGTCTCCGTCGCTTCCAGCCTCCATAACCAGGACTTTACCATGTCAAGACATTTAATGTCCACTCATTAGATGTGTTGACATCCAATGCGCGTGCATGTAAGTTCTTCGGCATGACGATCACCGAAGTCCAACCGCACACCGACGACGCTGCGAACCTCCCCGATCCCAAGTCACACGCCCCGAGCCGATGGGGACCCAAGCTCTGGGCCATCCTCTTCGTGGCCGGCCTCGCGATGTTCCTCGACGCGCTCGACGTCTCCATGGTCGGCGTCGCGCTCCCGTCGATCGGCGCCGAGCTCGGCCTGGAGACCTCGTCGCTCCAGTGGATCGTCAACGGCTACATCCTCGGCTACGGCGGCCTGCTCCTCCTGGGCGGACGCATGGCCGACCTGCTGGGACGCCGCCAGGTCTTCCTCACCGCGCTCGTCGTCTTCGGCCTCGCCTCCCTCGTCGGCGGCCTGGTCGACAACGAGGCCCTCCTCATCGCCTCCCGCATCGTCAAGGGCGTCGCCGCCGCCTTCACCGCCCCGGCGGCCCTGTCGATCATCACCACCACCTTCAAAGAAGGCCACGACCGCAACAAGGCGCTGTCGATCTTCACCGTCTTCGGCGCGACCGGCTACGCCTCGGGCCTCATCGCCTCCGGCCTGCTCACCAGCGTCGACTGGCGCCTGACGTTCTTCGCGCCCGTCGTGGTCGTCACCGGCGTCATCATCGCCGCCTTCTTCGTCGTGCCCCGCAACGCCGAGCGCGAACGCGGCGGCATCGACTTCGCCGGCGCGACCACGCTCACCGGCGGCATGCTCGCCGCCGTCTACACGATCGTGACCGCACCGGAGACCGGCTTCACTCCGGTCGTCATCACCACCACGGTCGCCGCGGTCGTCCTGCTCGGCGCGTTCTTCGTCATCGAGAACAAGGTCGCCCACCCGCTGGTCCGCCTGAGCATCTTCAAGGTCAAGTCGATCGTCCGGGCCAACCTGGCCGCGCTCGCGATCTTCGGCTCCTACATCAGCTTCCAGACGATCGTGTCCCTGTACCTGCAGAACACGCTCCAGTGGGAGCCGATCCAGATGGCCCTGGCGCTGGCCCCCGCGGGCATCATCGTCGCGTTCCTGTCGCCGGTGGCCGGCAAGTTCATCGACCGCTACGGCACCAAGTCGATGATCATCGCCTCGATGGGCTCGTTCGTCCTCGGCTACCTGTGGTTCATCCTGCGCGGCGGCAGCGCCCAGCCGAACTACTTCGCCGACTACCTGCCCTCGTTCCTGCTGCTGGGCCTCGGCTTCGCGATCGGCTTCTCCGCGGTCATGGTGCAGGCGACCGAGGGCATCGCCGACGACGAGCAGGGCCTGGCCTCCGGCCTGGTCCAGACCTCCGGTCAGATCGGCGGCGCGGTCGTCCTGGCGATCGTCACCGGCCTGAT
Organism: Glycomyces sp. TRM65418; assembly: GCF_019710475.1. GTDB lineage: Bacteria > Actinomycetota > Actinomycetes > Mycobacteriales > Micromonosporaceae > Glycomyces. The sequence continues at coordinate 104,881 of NZ_JAJFAX010000004.1, forward strand.
CTCCGGCGGCGTCGCCACCGGCATCGGGCAGTACACGCCCGGCCTGTACTTCGTCGAGATCGTCGCCGTGGTCGGCCTGATCGCCAGCGCCACCGCGCTGCTGACCCGCCGCCAGGCCGCGGTCGAACCGGCCTAGCGCCACCGAACCGCCGCACACCGCCGACACCCGCACGGGAGGGGCCGCCGTCTTCGGACGGCGGCCCCTCCCGCGCGTCGTCGGGAATTCAGTCCACGGCCAGCGCCGCCGTCGGCGGCCCCGCGAGCGCCCGCCGGACCGGGATCGCGGTGGCGGCCCAGGCGAGGAGCACGGCCGCGCCCGCGGTGACCGGGATGACCCACCATGGACCATGCGGCCACGGTTCCCCGAGGAACCCCAGGCCGAGCACGGCCATCGGCGGCACCGAGAACGCGAGCCCCGCGCCGACGGCGATGGCGGCGGTGACGAGCGCTTCGCGGCCGACCATCGCCCGCACCTGGCGGGGCGTGGCGCCGACCGCGCGCAGCGCGGCGAACTCGCCGCGGCGGCGGCCGGTGGCGGCGACGAGGCCGTTGGCCGTGCCGAGGAGGACGTACCCGGTCATGGCGAGCGTCGCCATGAGGCTGATCCACTGATCAGGGGTCATCCCGGTCGGCGCCTGCGGCACCGCCGCGCCCTCGGCCGTCGTCAGCCCCGGCACGCCCGAGGCCCAGCCGGCCACCGCCGCCGGGTCGCCCGCGACGAGCACGGCGTCGTAGAAACGCGGCCCGGCGAGCAGATCGGCGGCGAGGACGATGGACCCGAACCCCAGCCCGCGCTCGTACGTCGCGGTGATCTCGGGAGCGGCCTCGGTGCCGTCGGCGAGGACGAGGTCCAGTCGGTCCCCGACGCCGACCCCCCACAGGCGCGCGGCGTCCGCGCCGACCGCGACGGCGTCCCCGCGCAGGTCGGCGAGGTCGCCGTCGACCACGCCGAGGTCGGCGACCGCGGCGACGCCGGGCGTGAACGCCAGGGCCGCATAGGGTTCGGCGCTGCCGATGTCGTCGAGGACGCGCAGGACCGTGGTCGGCGCGACGCCGACCGCGGCGTCCACGCCCGGCCGGTCGCGGAGCTCGGCGAGGTCGGCCGCCCCAACGGGCCCGGTGACCGTCGCGTCGGCGGTCGCCCCGTCCTCGATCTCGGCGGCGGTCACCTCGGTGTACGTCGTCTGCGAGAACACCTGCGTGATCGTGAGGCCCACGGCCAGGGCGAGGACCGCGACGGCCCCGGCGGTCCGGCGCGCGAACGCGCGGCTGTTCTGCACCGCCAGCCACTTCGGCGCGGGCGTCCGGTCGTCGAGCCGCCGCGCGGCCCGCCGCGTGAGCGCGCCGACGAGGACCGGTCCGGCGAGCGCGAAGCCGATGACGGCCACGATGGTCGCGGTGACGGCGGCGATGAACGCGGTCTCGCCGGGGGTCACGAGCGGCAGCAGCGCCTGCGCGCCCGCCATGACGAGCAGGACGAAGCCGATGACGGTGCGGACGCGGCCGGGCGCTTTCGGTTCGACCCGGGCCTCGGCGACCGCTGCGGTCGCGGGCAGGCGCGAGGCGCGCATGGCGGCGCCGCGCGCGGCCAGCTGCACCGTCAGCAGCAGCAGCGAGGCGACGATCGCCGCGCTGATCGGCGTGCGCGCCAACGGGAGTCCTGCGGGGAGCATCCCCGAGTCGGTGAGGAAGCCGGTGAAGCCGCCGGCGAGGAGATGCCCGGCGGCGATGCCGGGGATGAGCGCGATCGCGGCGGCGGCGCTCGCCTGGGCGGCGACGAGGCGGCGCACTTGGCGCGGGGTCGCCCCGACGGCGCGCAGGAGCGCGAGGTCGCGGCGCTGGTTCGCGACGGCGACGGCGAGCGCTCCCGCGGTGATGAAGCCGACGAGGAGCACGATGGTGCCGGCCATCGCGATGGCCAGTGCGATGAGGTCGGCACTGGCGGTCGCGTCGCCGAGGCGTTCGACGTCCCCGCGCGCGTCGCCCACGGCCACCTCCAGACCGGGCAGCGTTTCGCGCAATGCGTCGGCGACGGCGTCGACGTCGGCCCCCGGTTCGGTGCGCACGGCGATGACGTCGGCCTCGTGCGCGTCCAGCCCCGCGAGGCCCTGCGCGGTCGCGGCGTCGGTGTGCAGCCCGGGCGCGTCCGTGAGGCCCACGACGGTGAACACGCCGGTGCCGGTGGGCGTGGTGACTTCGGCGGTGTCGCCGACCGCCAGCCCCGCGGCGTGCGCGGTCGCGTCGCCGAGGACGATCTCGTCCGGCCCGGCGGGGGCGCGTCCGTCCACCTCGGCGCCGGTGAGCGCGGCGGTGTCCCAGCTGTGCCCTGCGACCGCCCCGGCCGTGAACGGCTCATCGATCCGGGCGGTGAACGCGACGTCGGCGGCGGCCGCCTCGACGCCGGGCACCGCCGTGACCGTGTCGACCAGATCGGCGTCGATCGGGACCCGTTCCGGCAGCGGCGGGTCGACGTCCTCGGGCACGGGATGCGACTGCGTGGCGGCGACCAGCACCTCGGCCGCCTCCAGCCGTTCGGGCCCGATGTGCGACGTGAGCCCCGTTTCGGCGAGGATCGCGGCGACGGTGATCATCGCGGCCCCGCCCGCGACGGCGAAGCCGACCGCCACCAGTCCGGCGAGCCGCCGCCGCGCCATGTGCAAGGTGGGGGCGGCCATGCCGAGCCTGCCGGACGGGAGGTCTCGGGCCACGGTCAGCGCAGCCCGAGGGTCGTCAGCCGCTGCGCGAGCTCGGCCGCGTCCGGATGCGGCAGGTACGCGTCGATCCGGCCGTCGACCATCACGCAGGTCGCGTGCGCGCGGGCCGCGGCGGCCGGGTCGTGGGTGACCATGACGACGGTCTGCTCCCACTCGTCGACCAGCTCGCGCAGCAGGTCGAGCACTTCGGCGGCGGTGTCGACGTCGAGCGCGCCGGTCGGCTCGTCGGCGAAGACCACGGCCGGCCTGGCGGCGAGCGACCGGGCGATGGCCGCGCGCTGCTGCTGCCCGCCCGAGAGCTCGGCGGGCCTGCGGTGCAGGAGCTCGGCGATGCCGACGCGTTCGACCAGATGCCGCAGCCAGCGCCGGTCCGCGTCGGCCCCGGCCAGGCGCAGCGGCAGCGTCAGGTTCTCCTCCACGGTCAGCGACGGCAGCAGGTTGTAGGACTGGAACACGAACCCGACCCGGGCGCGGCGCACCCGGGTCCGTTTCGTCTCGCTGAGCCCGGAGATCCGCGTGCCGCCGATGCTCACTTCGCCGCCGGTCGGGTCGTCGAGCCCGGCCGCGCAGTGCAGCAGGGTCGACTTGCCCGACCCGGACGGGCCCATGACCGCCAGGAAGGTGCCGCGGGCGACTTCGAGCGAGACGCGGTCGAGCGCGGTGTGGGCGCCGTCGTAGGTCTTCGTCACCTCGTCCATGAACAGCGCGGGCGGCCGGGCGGTGCCCGAACGCAGATGCTCGCGGGGCGCGGTGAGGGTGCTCATCGGCGCTTCCCGCCGGCGACGGCCCGGACGACGAGCGCGACGGCGGAGCCGACGGCGATGAGGCCGAACGGGACCGCGAGGATCCACAGCCCGGCGGCCTGGAGGCCGACGTTGAACACGGCTCCGGCGGCCAGGCCGATCCACAGCGCGGCGCTGGTGAGCTTGTGGTGGTCGGGCGCGTCCTTGCGGGGCGGCGCGGGGGCGGCGATGCGGTACTGGTCGTTCACGGTGTTCCCTCCGATGGATCGGTTGTGAACGACGCTATGGCGAATCGCCCTCGCGCCCAATGCAGTCACCTGGCGGATTCGGGGTGGGGCCAGGTGCAGGCCCCGAGGTACAGCCAGCTGTAGCGACGATCGACGCCGCCGCGGGTAGGTTTCTGGAGCCGGAGGCGACGACACGGGAGGTGCGCATGGCGAACGACCGGTCCGAGCGTTGGCGCGCCCGGTTCGAGGCGCTGGTGCGCGTCGAACGGGAGGACACCGACCTGCGCTCGCTGCTCCTCGCGGCTCTGCGGGCCACCGGCTACGGCACAATCGCCGCCGGTTTCGCGATCCTCGCGCTCTACTCCATCCCGATCCTGCTGCTCACCGGCTTCCTCGCCCTCCTCGGCGTCGGCCGCCCGCTCATCGCCCCCATGATGCAGTGGGTCCGGATCGTCGCCGGCCTGGAACGCCGCCGCCTGCGCCGCCTCGGCTACGAGGTCCCGGCCCCGTACACGGCCCCGATCGCCGACCCGCCCCGCACCTTCGGCGAGCTCAAGGCCGACCCGAGCGCCCGCCGCGACCTGGCGTGGATCGGCCTCCACGCCACGTGGGGGCTCATCCTCGGCGCGCTGGTCCTGCAGATGCCCATCATCTCGGTCCGCGACGTCACCTACCCGCTGTGGTGGGCCGCCGCGCCCACCACCGAGCGGCAGATCCTCAACGGCCTCATCGCGGCCGACACCCAGGCCCTCGCCAACCTCGGCTGCGCCACCGGCGTCGCCGTGTTCGCCCTGTGGCTCCTGTTCGCCCCCAAACTCCTCGACCTGCAGGCCCGCCCCGGCGTGAACCTCCTCGGCCCCGACCCCGAAGTCGACCTGTCCGAACGCGTCGCCCGCCTCACCGCCACCCGCGCCGCCGCGCTCGACGCGCACGCCGTCGAACTGCGCCGCATCGAACGCGCCCTCCACGACGGCGCCCAGAACCGCCTCGTCGCCGTCGCCGTCCTCATCGGCGCCGCCCGCCGCGAGGTCACCCGCGCCCCCGAACGCGCCGACGAGATCCTCGAACGCGCCCAGACCACCGTCGAGGGCGCGCTCGCCGAACTGCGGGCCGTCGTCCGCTCGATCCTCCCCCCGGTCCTGGAGGACCGGGGCCTCGCCGGCGCGCTCAGCGCGCTCGCCTCCGACTGCGCCGTGCCGTGCACCGTGGAAGTGGACGTCGCGCATCGCTGCCCCGCGAGCGTCGAGGCCACCGCCTATTTCGTGGTCGCCGAGTCGCTCACGAACGTGGCGAAGCACTCGCACGCGTCCAACGCGTCGGTGGAGGTCCGACTCAAGGGGCATACGCTCACGGTCGCGGTCGTCGACGACGGCCGCGGCGGCGCCGACGCCGCCTCCGGGTCCGGGCTCGCGGGGATCGCGCGCCGCGTGGAGGCGCTCGACGGCACCGCCACGGTGACCAGCCCACCGGGTGGGCCGACCGAGATCAGAGTGGAGCTGCCATGCGGATCGTGATCGCCGAGGACGACACCCTCCTGCGCGAGGGCCTGAACCTGGTGCTGCAGGGGGAGGGCTTCGAGGTCGTGGCCTCCGTCGGCGGGCCCGAGGAGTTCCTCGCGGCCGTGGAGGAGCACCGGCCCGACGTGGCGGTGGTCGACGTGCGGATGCCGCCGACCCACACCGACGAGGGCATCAAGGCCGCCGTGGCGGCGCGCCGCGCCCACCCGGGCCTCGCGGTGCTCGTCCTCTCGGCCTATGTGGAGCAGAGCTTCGCGACCGACCTCCTCGCCGACGGCGCCCGCAGCGTCGGGTACCTGCTCAAGGAGCGGGTGGGCCGCGTGGACGCGTTCGTGGAGGCCCTGCGCCGGGTCGCCGGGGGCGGCACGGCGATCGACCCGGAGGTCGTGGCGCAGCTGTTCGCGCAGCGGCGCGCCGACGACCCCGTCGAGCGGCTGACCCCGCGCGAGAAGGAGGTCCTGTCGGTCATGGCCGAGGGCCTCGGGAACGGCGCGATCGCGCAGCGGCTGTTCATCACCGAGAACGCCGTCCACAAGCACATCCGCAACATCTTCCTGAAGCTCGACCTGACCCCCGACGACCAGACCGACCGCCGCGTCGCGGCCGTCCTCCACTACCTGGAACGCACCTGACCGACTGCAGGCGTCCGCGTCAGGCCGGAGCCATGGGACGATGCGGGATTCGCACCGACCCGGAGGCGGAGCGGGCGCCGGCGGCCCCGACCGCGGACGGCCGCACCGCCCCGCCGTGTCAGTCGAGGGCCCTCGCCGACCACATGCCCCGGCGTTCGGCCTTGGCGAGCTTCTCGGCCTTGCGCAGCGTGTCGCCGATCGTCAGCTCCTGGTGCCGCAGGATATAGGTGTGCGCCATGCCCTCGGCGACGGCGAGAACGGCGTAGTTCATGCCGTTCTCCATCACCACGTGCATGAGCAGCCGGTCGTACTGGTCCTTCGACGGATCGCCCGGGTCGCTGAACAGGTGCACCGTGCGGCCTTCGAGCTTCCTCCTCGCGTACGCCTTCGCCTCCGCGCCCCAGTCCTCCTCGTCGCGGTAGCCGCCCGACTCGGGGGAGTTGATCCCCATGATCCGCACGCGGACCTTCTCGCCGTCGATGAACGCGCGGAACGTGTCCCCGTCGACCACGTCGTGGACCTCGACCGTCGCGTAGAAGTCGCCCGGACCTTCCATGTGCTGCCTCCAGCTTCCCGACCCCCGGCACCGGAGGTTTCGCGGACATCCTCGCATTGCGAAGCCGTGGACGGGAACCGTCCTCGACGTGCCCGGCTGTGACAGACTGGTCGGCGTGGAGCGACGACCGAACCGACGCCCTGGCAGAACAGGGTCAGTGCAGCGAAGCACCGTGCGCATCTCCACGGCCGCGCCCGGCGACGCCCCGCCGGCCGCGAGCCGCACCGCCGACACCGCAGTGGTCGACACCGCGGCGTCCGTGAAGCGCGCCAAGGCGAAACGCCCGCGAACGCTCTTCGCGTCCGCGCTCGCCACCACGGTCTGGTGCGCCACGGTCGTGTTCACCCCGATCCTCGTCGTCGTCATCCTCGGCTGGTGGCAGGCCGGACGCGAAGGCGCCGTCGCCGCGGTCGCGGCCGCCGCCGGGATCGCCTGGCTCTCCGGCCACGGCGTCCCGGTCGACATCGGACCGATCCACCTGAGCGTCGCCCCGCTCGCGCTCACCGCCCTCATCGCCTGGCGCCTCGCCAAGGCCGCCGCGGGGACCACCCGCGCCATCGGCGGCCGCGACGCCGCCGCCGTGCGCGCCGCCGCAGGCGTCGTCAGCATCCTCTACACCGGACTCCTCGCCGGGGCCGTCGCCTTCTGCAACACCGGCCCCTTCGGGGTCGACATGCTCCCCGCCCTGCTGCACGCCGTCCCGCTCATCGCCGTGGCCACCGCCTTCGGCGCGGCCCGCGAAGCCGGGATCCTCCCGTGGGGCGCCGCCTCGGTGTGGCTCCGGCGCGGCCTGCGCACCGGCATGATCACCGCCGGGGCGCTGCTGGCCTGCGGCGCGGCCGCCACGGGCGTCGCGTTCGCCGTCCGCGGCCCGCTCGTCGCCGACACGCTGCGCCTCTACGGACCCGAGTCCTGGATCGTCGCCCTCCTGGCCCTGATCTACCTGCCGAACTGCGCCGTGTGGGCCGCCGCGTACATCACCGGGCCCGGCTTCGCCGTCGGCGCCGGCACCGCCGTGCAGGCCGAGATGGTCGAACTCGTGCCGCTCCCGGCGTTCCCGGTCTTCGCGGCCGTCCCGAACGGCCCCCTGCCCTCCTACGCGACGATCCTCATCGGACTGCCGCTGATGCTCGCGGCGGTCTTCGGCGTCATCCTCACCTACCGGTCCCCCGACCTGCGCGTCCCGCGCATCACCACCGCCGCCACGGTGGCCGCCGCGACCGCCGCGGTGGTCCTCGGCGGCCTCGCCCACCTCTCGGGCGGCGCGGCCGGGCAGCACCTCATGGCGGACCTCGGCCCCGACCCGCTCGCGGTCGCCGGAATCGCCGCGGCGCAGTTCGTCATCGGCCTCGTCGGATCCGCGCTCATCGCGCGCCTGTTCGCCGTGCACCGCCGCGCCGCCGAATCCGAGCTGGTGCGGAGGGACACGGTGGTCATCCCCGAACCCGCTTCCGGCCGCGACGACGCGTTACCGTACTCCCGTGACCACTGCGCCAATTGACGGCTCGCCAGCATCGCCGAAGGGGCCAATTGACGGCTCGCCAGCATCGCCGAAGGGGCCGACCGACGGCTCGCCGGCATCGCCGAAGCGGCTCGTCGTCCTCGTCTCCGGCTCCGGCTCCAACCTGCAGGCCCTCATCGACGCCTGCGCCGACCCCGCCTACGGGGCCGAGGTCGTCGCCGTCGGGGCCGACCGCGAGGGCACCTACGGCGCCGAACGGGCCGCCGAGGCCGGCGTCCCCACGTTCGTCCACCGCGTCAAGGACTACCCGACGCGCGAGGCCTGGGACGAGGCCCTGACCGCCGAGGTCGCCTCGTACGAGCCCGACCTGGTCGTCTCCGCCGGATTCCTGAAGCTCTGCGGCCCGCGCTTCCTGGCGACCTTCCCCGGCCGGTACATCAACACGCACAACTCGCTGCTCCCCGCGTTCCCGGGCATGAACGGCCCCGGCGAGGCCCTCGCCGCGGGCGTGAAGCTCGCGGGCGCGACCCTGTTCATCTGCGACTCGGGCGTGGACACCGGCCCGATCATCGCCCAGTGCGCCGTCCCCGTGGAGGACGACGACACCGTCGACACGCTGACCGAGCGCATCAAGGAAGCCGAACGCGCGCAGCTGGTCGAGTCCGTGGGCCGCATGGTCCGCGACGGCTGGAAGGTCGAAGGCCGCCGAGTCCGCCTCGGCTAGCCCGCCTCCCCTCAAGCAAGAGGCGGACAACGACATCCGGGCCCCGCTGTCGGCGGGTTCGTTCGGAAGTGACGACGGTCGAGCGCCGGCCCCGAACTGGTTGGCGACTGCGCCGCTGATACCACCTTCACGGCATCGGCGAGCCCGATCGCCGGAGCGCCGTGTCGGTGCAGTCCGGCTAGGGTCGCTGCATGACCGCTCCCCTCGCCGTCAACGCGCTCGAGACCGCCACCGTCCTCGTCTCCTTCGCCCTGGCGCCGCTGGCGTTGCTCCTCGCCTGGGGGCTCGCGTCCTTCCGGGTCCGTCGCGGCGTCCCCTCCGGAACCGCTTGGCGCCGCTCCGTCGCCGAGGTCGGGATGGTCGCCGGGACGCTGCCCTGGCTCTTCCTCGTGCTCACGCCCCGCGGCGGCTCCGGCGGCGTCCAGCCCGTGCCCTTCGCCGACCTCATCGACCTGGCCTCCGCCGACCCCCGCACCATCGTCGAGCAGCTCGTCGGGAACCTGCTCCTGTTCTTCCTCGCCGGCGTCTTCGTGCCGCTGCGGTTCCGCGTCGGCCTCCTCGCGGTCTTCCTCGGCGGGGCCCTCGGGGCCGCACTCGTCGAGACCGCCCAGTTCGCGTTCGGCACCGGCCGCGTCGCCTCGATCGACGACGTCCTCCTCAACGCGATCGGCGCCCTGCTCGGGGCCCTCGCCTCGCGCCGCTGGTGGCGGGGCTCACCCTCGCGCGTCGCGCCGACGGCCGAATCGACCGTGTTACGCTCGGCTGGTCGCGACTGGCGAGTGACGTCTTTCGAGGTTTCCCGTGGCACGGACCGGGCAGCTCGTTGTTGAGGGGAAACCTCCCGAGACGGTCGCAGGTGGAGCACCACCAGGGAGCGGCACTGCTGAACCTGTTACTGCGGTCGAACGCCTGGGCCGCAGTCATTACTCGATCAGGAGCAGTGCATTCATGTCTGAGCGGAAGCGCATCAAGCGAGCCCTCATCTCGGTCTTCGACAAGACCGGCATCGTCGAACTGGCCGCCGATCTCCACACGGCGGGCGTCGAACTCGTCTCGACCGGCTCGACCGCCGCGCGCATCAGCGAGGCCGGCGTCCCCGTCACGAAGGTCGAAGGCCTCACGGGCTTCCCCGAGATCCTCGACGACCGCGTCAAGACCCTCCACCCGAAGGTCCACGCCGGCATGCTCGCCGACGTCCGCCGCGAGTCGCACCGCGCGCAGCTCGCGGAGCTCGGCATCGACGCCTTCGACCTGCTCGTGGGCAACCTCTACCCGTTCGCGGCCACGGTCGCCTCCGGCGCGGGCTTCGACGACATCGTCGAGAAGATCGACGTCGGCGGCCCCTCGATGGTCCGCGGCGCGGCCAAGAACCACGCCAACGTCGCGGTCGTCGTCGACCCCGCCGACTACGCGCTCGTCCGCGAGGCCGCCACCGAAGGCACCACCGCCGCGCAGCGGCTCCGCTTGGCCGCCAAGGCCTTCGCGCACCTCGCCACCTACGACGCCGCCGTCGCCACCTGGCTCGCCGAGCAGGTCGACGGCCCCGAAGGGGAGCAGTCCGCGGACGCCGGACTCCCCGACTTCCAGGCCGTGCCGATGACCAAGCTCGCCGACCTGCGCTACGGCGAGAACCCCCACCAGCCGGCCGCCGTCTACGCCGCGCCCGGCGCGCCCGGTCTCGCGCAGGCCGAGCAGCTCCACGGCAAGGCCATGAGCTTCAACAACTACACCGACGCCGACGCCGCCTGGCGCGCCGCGCACGACTTCACCGACCCGTGCGTCGCGATCATCAAGCACGCCAACCCGTGCGGCATCGCCGTGGGCGGCTCGATCGCCGAGGCCCACCGCAAGGCCCACGAATGCGACCCGGTGAGCGCCTTCGGCGGCGTCATCGCCGCCAACGCCGAAGTCGACGCCGAGGCCGCCGCGCAGATCGTCGCGATCTTCACCGAGGTCGTCGTCGCGCCGTCCTTCACCAAGGAGGCGGTCGCGATCCTCTCGGCGAAGAAGAACCTCCGCCTCCTCCAGGTTCCCGAGTGGGCCCCGGCCGACGTCGAGCTGAAGCCGATCTCGGGCGGGGTGCTCGCGCAGCGGCCCGACCGCATCGACGCCGACGGCGACGACCCGGCGAACTGGACCCTCGCCACGGGCGACGCCGCCGACGCCGCGACCCTCGCCGACCTCGTCTTCGCCTGGCGCGCGGTGCGCGCGGTGAAGTCCAACGCGATCCTCCTGGCCGCCGACAACGCCTCGGTCGGCGTCGGCATGGGCCAGGTCAACCGCGTCGACTCGGCGAAACTCGCGATCGAGCGCGCGGGCGAGCGGGCGACCGGTTCGGTCGCGGCCTCGGACGCGTTCTTCCCGTTCGCCGACGGCCTGCAGATCCTCATCGACGGCGGCGTGAAGGCCGTCGTCCAACCGGGCGGCTCCGTCCGCGACGAGGAAGTCGTCTCGGCCGCCAAAGAAGCCGGCATCACGATGTACCTCACCGGAACCCGCCACTTCACGCACTGAGGCAGCAGCGAGCGAAGCGAAAGCGCCCGATCGGTACTCCGCCCCGTCAAGGAGCATCGACCGGGCGCTTCCGTCTGCGGAGCGGGGACCGCGCAGCCCTCATGCCGGCATCGCGTTCCGCGTGGCGGCCGTCTCGGGGGATACGGTCTCGCTGCCTTGACGACTTCCATGTCCATGGATTCTCGTTCCATCATCACCACACCAACCGCGACGAGCCCGCGCACCATGGACCGATATACGCCATCTGGCGGGCAGAACGGCAACGGATCGGAGGCGAGCGTCACCGAGCCGTACCCTGCAGGGATCGACGCTGAGCCGGCTCATCGACTGGCCGTGCCGCCATGCCGACTCATCGGGGACCCAACCTGGGAAGATGAGGCCGACACCGCATTGGCGCCTCGGCGGGGCTGTCGCCATTGTCGGCGGTGCACCGGCCGGAACCGTCGAGCGAGGGCGAACTCGAAGACCGGTGGTCCAATCTGCATTGGAAGCTCGCACGCTGGTCGCCTGGGCCAACGGACGTTCGTTTGCTGGGTCGACGACGAGATCGCCGGCGCCGACATCGAGTGGGTCGCCGCTCATCATCACGGCCGCGCCCTGCTCTACCCGTTGACGCCTCTCCGGGCATCACTCACCGTGGTCTCGAAGCCCTCGAGGTCCGACTCCAGGAAGCCTGAAACAGGCTCAGTACCACTATTTCGGCATAAACGCTGTAACCTCATGTAACCCCGCAACGACGCGTCCTCCCCCTGCGACCCCAGGAGTACCCGCATGCCCGAAACCCCCGGTGAAGGCGGCCAGTTCGCCGCCGATCTCTACGAGCTGTACGAAGTGGCCCAGAAGGATCTGCGCCCGCTCGCGGAGCAGTACAGCGGCTATTCGGCCGCTCTCGCCCAGTCGTCGGCCTACGAACTCGACCCGTCGCCCGTTGCCGGGGCCGCGTTCCCAGGCGGCGGCATCTTCCGCTCCGGCTCCGCGCTGCTCACCCTCCGGGACGAAGTCCAGTACGCGTTCGCTAAGAGCAGCGAGAACATCGAATCCGCAGCGGTGACGCTCACCCAGGTCGTAGAGAACTATGCGTCCACGGACGATGAGACGCAGGCGGACTTCGACTCGCTGACGGCGGAGGGCTTCACCGATGATGGAACACGGCGGCCGTCGTCTGAGCCCGTCTATCCCGAAGGCCGCAGCAACTCCGGTGGGCCGATCCCTCGGGACTGACGCAGATCTGATCGACGGCACAGAGGAGACGAAATGACAGACCCGAACACGCCGGAGGAGCTCGAGCAGGCCCTCTACGACTTCGCCGTCAAGGCCAATGAGTTGAAGGCCCTCGAAATGGCGATCGACGCCTGGAACCCGATATCCGCCGCGGCGGCGGCAGTGGGCACGGGCCTTCCGTTCCAGGCGTACTACAACGCTGCGGTAGAGGAGGTCGGCGCGGTGATCTCCAGCGGCGACTATCCGGACCTGGGCGGCATCCCCGACTTCTGCCGGAACATCTTCAGCATCGATGCCGAGCAGTTCCGGGGCGCTGCCGAACTCCTCGACGGAACGGCCATGGACATGGTCGGCCTCGAAGGAGCGCCGGGCAACGTGCTCGGAAAGATCGGTAACTGGTACGGCGACGCCGCCGAGGCGTTCGAGGAGTACTTCGCCGGGTACGGACCCGCCCAGGCGAGGCAGGCGGAGCTGTTCGCCGCTGCGATCAACGCCTGCGCCTCGATGGACGCGATCGCGACGTCCGCCAAGGAGTCGGTCGCGAGTCTGATCGCGGGCGCCAACAAGCTCGCGGACGACCTGATCAAGACGTACTGGGAGACCCAGGAGACCATGCAGCGAACGATGACGTTCGCTGTCCTGGGCGTCATCGCGGCCGGGTTGAGCGCGGGCGCCGCAGCGGGCGCACTGGCCATCGTCGGGCTGTCGGAGGCGGTGCCTCCGCGTTGGCGGGCAGCATGTATTCGTTCCAGGTGACCGAGAAGCAGTTGACCGCCAACAATCTCGAGACCTTGCTGACCTCTCTCGGGGAGCGGTTCAGTGAAGTCGAGAGTGCGATCAGAGAAGCCGACGACGAGATCTGCGAGAGCATCGACGCGCTGCGCAGTGAATGGAGCATGCGCGAGATCGCCATTCCCGCACCTCCCGGGGCCGAGGACGTCGACACGGAGAGTTTCCACCATGCCTCCAGCCTCTGACGTCTCCATGGGGCCGCGAAGGTGGGAGCCGGGTTCCAAGCGCCGGATGCTCGTCGTAGGGGGCATCGTCCTCGCCTTCCTCGGACTGTTGGCGGCCTATCCGCTCTTCAAGCAGATCGGCCTCGACTACCGGTTCGTCGCCCCCGCAGCCTGGTCGGAGGCGTGCCTCGGGGGGACCGAGACCGTCACCGGGCTGCTCGACTGGGGCGAGGCCGACGCTCCGCGCCCCGACGTCTCCAGGCTCGAGCCGTCGTACGACTCCTACCTGTGCGACTGGCGATGGCGGACGGACTCCGCCACGGACGGCCAGTCCCTCTCCATCGAGGTCAGCGTCAACGACGACCGTTCGTACGGCCCGTTCGACCCCGCGGCCGAGCAGAACCTGGGCGGCGACGGCTGGCGCATCGACTACGAAACGCTGAACGGATGGGAGCACGGCATCTGCCGCGATCGAATCACCTCGAGCGTGCCGGCCTCCTACGAGTGCGTCGCCTCCACGAGCAATCTGCGACTCGTCATCCAGAGCAGGAACCTCGACTCGGACTCGGACCTCGATCCGAAGTACTTCGGTCCGGGGGAGGTGTCGGTGGAGGATCTGACCGTGGAGGTGGGGAAGCTGGTCCGCGAGGTGTTCGAGGACTGACCGGACGCCGGCCCGAAGACGGAGAACCACCTTGGGGGAGAGATTCAGTCGGGCGTGCCGGGTACGGAGCCATCGGAGTGCCGAAGTCGCCTCCTCGACGAGGCACCGGAGTGACGCGCGGCCGACCTCTGCGGCGGGCGCCGGCGCGCTGCCCCACCGCAGCGCGCCGACTCGTCTTCAGCGGGGGAGGATCACCCGTCGCAGTCGCGGCGGACCTCGTTCCAGATGCTGACGGCTTCGGCGATGATCGATGCACTGTGGATGGTCGCCCATTCCACGTGGAGCGGCGCAGAGACGCGGAGTCCAGGAGCATCGGTGTCGAGCCCGATCACGGAGCCGAGGGCCTCGGGCTGCGTGCCGATGCCGCCGAAGGTGATGCGGAGCCGCGCCTGGTACGGGATGGCGGTGAACCGCAGCAGGCGTTCGCCGATCCACGCCGTGGCGAGGTAATGCGTGCCGTTCACAGGACCGCCGCCTCGTTGAACCCGCGCTGGGCGTCGAAGGTCTGTTCCCAACGGGACATGTATGGCAGCGGCGAGGGCCGGGGCCGGGCCTGCCGGGGCTGCTCCCGCCAGTGCGCGGCGAGCTGGGCGTGGGCGGCTTGGGCATCACTGGTCGCCGGGGCGAGCTGCGTGCCGCCGCGCGTCGGCGAACTCTCGTTCGTGCTGGGGCCCTTGATGATCGCGACGATCCACCGGAACACGCGTATGAGCCAAGAGGTCATCCGGCCGTACTCGCAGGTGAGCCCCAATGCCGTGACCTGGTGGGCGGCGGCGAGGTCGGCGGACTTGACGACGAACCGGTCCCAAGCGTCCTCGCGCATCTTCGAGAACCGGTAAGGCTCCTCGGGCGCAGCTTCGGCGTTCACCTGTTCCTCTGCCCGCGCCTCGGACCAGAAGCTCGGGCGGCTACGCGGCTGCGCCGGAGGCTGCTCGGGCACGGTCGGCAGGCCGCCTCCGCTCCCCTCATCGTCGTCGCGGGACCTGTTGCGCCAGGCGCGGGGGCGCTCCGAGCCCTGCCGGGCCGCGGAGTGCGTCGCCTCGGGCTGCTCCCACGGCGGGATCGGGTCGGGCAGTTCGCCGCGACGGTGGCGTCCGGTGCGCGGGTCCGGCCGCCAACCGGCGGTCCCGTACGGCCCGGGATCGTCGGGGTCGCGGGGCTTGCCGCCGACCTCCCACGTGTCGCCGGGACGGTGGCGCAGGTGCGGCGGCTCGTAGCGCGGCGAGGCCGGATCGGACTCGGGCGCGGCGGGATCGCACAGGTCGGGATGAGCCTGATGGCGGTAAGCCCCGGGAGTCATCGGATCGGGTGACCGATCGGCGAGGAACAGGCGGCGGCCCGCCCAGTCGTAATAGCCGTCGACGCGTTCTGTCAGACCGAGATCGGCGATGGACGGTTCGGCGGCGGAGGCGTTTCGACCTACCGGTTCCGGCGGGTTTTGGCGTAGGCTGACGCTAACCATGGAGGGTTTCCTTCCCTGGTTGGGAGGTGGGTCGCCGATCTGATTGGCGTTGGAAGGGCGACCCACCGGTCCGTTCAATTGTGCTGACATCCGCCCACTGGGCGGTCCTTTCAGGCTGGCACAAAGGTGCGACGGAATCGATTCGCGACACGCGCGACGTGCAGAAGTGTCTAGTTCTTGGCACAGGAGTATGGCATTAACTGGGGAACTGCGGTTCGTAATCGGTTGGTACCCTGGCGTTGAGCACTGAAGATCCCAAATCTCCCCCCGGAGGGCCCGCCGTGGCGCAACGCATCCTGGATCCCGAGTACCTGACCGCTTACCGCGACGAGCTGGTGGCCCGTCTCAACTTCGTCACCGAGCTGACCGGAAAACTGCAGCCCGGCAACGAACTCGGCGCCGAACCGGGCTTCGGGCTCCTCGACTCCTCGCAGGCGGCCCGGCAGCAGTACGCCCAGGCGCACCGGGACACCTGGGACAACCTGCAGAAGCTCCGCGCCGACCTCTACGGCGCGATCGTGACGCTCAACGAGTCGATGGGCCTGAGCACCGATGCCGAGGAACTGAACATCGTCGAACTCGACGCCACCGGCTCCGACCTCTAGAACCAGGACTCCCAAGCGCATGAAGCACACTTTCGCCAAGGCCGCCAAGGCCTTCGCCGCGGCAGGCGCCGCCGCGTTCGTCTTGACCGGCTGCAGCGTCATCACCGGCGAGACCGACGGCTCCTCCACCGACGATTCAGGTGAGGGCGGCGACGACCCGGTCTACACCGAAATGGCCTCCTGGAACGCCTGCGAGGTCCTGAACAATCTCCAGCCCATCACCGACTACATGGGGATCGAAGGCTACGGTTCGACCACTGCTGCAGGCGGCGAGCCGAGCAACTCGGAGATCGGCAACACCTTCGATCCCGAGGCTATTGGCTGCGGTGATCTCATCAGCGTTTCCGCGGCGGATGAGTATGCGAGCACCATGGGCGGCGGCGAAATCAAGGTCAAGATCGTTCCCACTGAGAGCGAAGACCAGGCCACGACCGCCTTTGCGGACCGCCTCGCCGCCGCAGAGTCGGCGTCGTCTCAGGGGGCCGATGCCCAGAGCGAAGAGTTCGCCGACCCCTGGGACCAGGGAACCTTGGTCTCCTGGATCGGCAGCGCCGAGAGCCCCAACCTCGAGCTCGTTGCCCGCGATGGTCAGTGGGTGTTCCACATCCAGCTGAACTACGGCGCAGACTTCGGACTTCGGAACGAAGGAACTCCGGCATACCAGTTCACCAGAGATGAACTCAACCGATGGTTCATCGATACCTACCTGCCTGAGGTCAACCAGACCATCAACGACCGGCTCGCGGAGGTTCAATAGCCATGAGCGACATCGAGTTTGCCACCGAAGACCACGCAGACCTGACCGGTCAGGACGCCATCAACAGCCAGCAGGCGAGCGCCGACGGCGCTTATCTCAGTGGCGACCCCTGCACCAACGGCGATTGCCAGAACACCCACAATCCGGCCGAAGACGCCTGGGTCAAACTCGTCTCGGCCATTCCCGTCGCCGGGCAGATCTCCAGCCTCAAGTGTGTGGCCACCGGCACCGCGGCTCCCAGCCAGGAGGAAGTCCAGTCTCTGGTCGCCCAGATCAGGCCCGCCGACCCGGACAAATATGCGCTCAAGGAAATCGCGGCCAAGTGGTTGCTCTTCAACAACGACTTCTCGGTGAACGAGGGGACGGCAGTCGAACCGATCCTGCGTTCGAAATTGTCGGAGTTGGCGAACGGCTGGCAGGGCAGCGACTTCGACGCGTTCGCCGAGCAGATGGAGGCGGTGTTCGCCAACTGCGCCCAGATCGCGAGCGACATTGGCACTGAAACCACCGGCATGGCCGGTCTGCTCAATCAAAAGGGCGACGAGATCTACAACCTCCAGGGCGCCGGCTCCGGCGAGCTGCCGTACCCCGCGCCGCAGTACTGGGTCGAGGACGAGGGCAGCCTGTTCACCGACACCAAGGTCCATGTCCGTCCTCCGTTCCACTCCGGCGAGTGCGAGATCACCGACGGGTGCTCCTGGGACGGCGAGGACGACGGCGTCAAGGGCGCGATGGAGATGGGCGGGTTCGACGGCGAGTACACGAACGAGCTGAACCAGTACGTCGTCGACCAGACCGAGTACCACTACACGCGTCTCAAGGCCGAGCATGTCAACGGCGTCGACACCACCGGCATGAACGCCTCCGAGAAGGCCGAGGCGACCACGCTGACCGCCTCGCAGGAGTCCTCGCTGCGGGCCGAGGCCCAGCGTCTGGCCGAGCAGGACGCGAACACGCGGGCCCAGCAGGACTATGAGGCCGGTTCCCAGGACTACGAAGCCCGTGCGGCCGAACAGAACGACTCGGTCACCGCCCGCTGGCAGGACGCCGAGGTCTCCGCCTCCGAGTTCACGCCGAGCGTCCAGCCCTCCGGTGAGACGACGTTCCGGGACTCGGCCGGAGACCTGGCGGGCGCCGACTACTCGCCGCCCGGCGGCGGCGACTTCAACGGCCTGCCTTCCAGTTCGGGTTCCGCGGGTTTGATCCCGCCGGAGTCCCCCACGCCCTTCGGCGGCGGCCCGACCATCCCCGGCGGCAACGGCGGCGGCTACAGCGGTGGCAGTGGCCTCGACGGTGCGAACCCTTGGGAGACCGGCGGTTCGGACGATGACGAGACCTCCGGCGGTCTGGCCTCCGGTGGCGGTCTCGGCCCGGGGGCGCTGACCGCACCGGGCGCGGGTACCGCTTTCGGCGCCGGCACGGGTGGCGGCGGCATGGGCGGCGGGGGCATGGGCCTTGGTGCCGGTGCCGGTCTGTTCGGCCCGTCCGTGGGCGGATCGAGCCCGGGCGGCGTGGGTCGCGGCAGCGGCGCGAGTGGTCCCGGCCGCGGGCAAGGCCTGTTCGGCAAGGCCGCGGGCGGCGCGAGCGGCCCCGGCGGCAAAGCCGGTGCCGGCGCGGCAGGCCGTGCGGGCGCGGGCGGCGGCATGATGGGCGGCCGTCCGGCCGGCGCGACCGGCGAGGACGAACAGGGCAGGGAGACCTGGCTGACCGAGGACGACGACATCTGGGGCCTCGCCCGTTTCAACGACGAGAACGACCCCTTCGCGTAAGCGAGACCAGGCCCGGCCCCCTGCCCGCCGGTCTGCTGCGCTGCACGGGTTCGCGTGTTCCCGGCGGCGACCGCCGACGTCCCGGCCGCGACATGCGGAGGTGGGCCGAAGCGATTCGCTCTGCGCCGTTCGGTTGGAGGACGTCCTCTTCGGACGGATCGAGCGTCTGCGCTGGGGCCTAAGGGGTTCGGACGGGCCGCACGCTGCCGTGCGGCCCGCGGGGGTCAGGAGGCCCAGACGACGCAGGTGCTCGGGACGTAACCCCACGAGTCGCCGTAGTAGTTGACGTAGGCCCACTGGTCGGTGGTCGCGCCGCAGGCGGTGTACGTGCCGCCCGGCACCAGCGCGCAGTCGGCGTCGTACGAGCGCCCGGCGACGACCGATCCGACGCTCGCTCCCACGGCGGGTTGCGCCCACACGGTGCGGTGCTCCTTCGCCACGGTCGAACAGACCGCGGCGGCGTCCGCGTCCTCGGCCTGTGCGGTCGCGGCGAAGCCGGTGGTGAACGCCGCCGCGGCGGCGACGGCGGCGAGCGCTGTCAGGATTCGTTTCACGATCCACTCCGTTTCTGTCGTTCTGCGCGGGGGTTGCCCGCGCCACGCCGACGCTTTCATGAACGGAGTGTCGCTGTCGATGCCGGAACGCTTTTAGTCAGGTTTCTTACCGGTGCCGTTCTTGCTGTGAGAACTCTCAGGCGGGGTGCCCGGTTCTGATTAGGCATCCATGGCGATTTCACGATAAGTTGATGTCATGATGCAGATGCTCTGTCCGAAATGTCAGAACCCGATGCACCAGTACGAGCGCAACGGCGTGGTCGTGGAGCAGTGCTCCGAATGCAAGGGGATCTTCCTCGACCGCGGCGAGCTCGAGCACCTGATGAACTTCGAGGCTTCCTTCCACGGCGGCGGCGCCCCCATCGCTCCCGGCGTGCCCACCGGTCCGCCCCCGCGCGAACCGCGATACGACGATCGCCGCCACGATGACCGCCGCTACGACGACCGCCGTCGCGACGACCACTACGGCGACCGCCGCAAGGACGACTACTACTACAAGAAGAAGAAAAAGAAGAGCGTCTTCGAAGACCTCTTCGACTTCTAGCGGCCCTGCACGCCGCCGGGCTGCGCCCACGGCCCCCGGCGGCTCAGCGGCTTCCCAGGCGGAAGACCGCTCTCGGCGTCCACGGCACCGGTGCGCCCGTGAGGGTGTCCGAAGTCCAGTCGCCCGGGCTCGGGTGCGTGTACAGCGTGAACGACTCGACCCGGAACTTCGCCTCGAAGCCCGCGAGCGCGTGGAACGCCGCGTCGAGCGCGACCGTCCCCACGTTCTGCGCCACCGTCACGTGCGGGTGGTACGGGAAGTTCCGCTCCCGGCGCGCCGGCCCCCGGCGGATCGCCGATTCCAGCTGCTCGCACACGGCGATCCCGTCCACGACGGCCACGAACACCACTTCGGTCACCGGCCGGAACGAGCCGGTCCCCCGCAGATGCAGGTCGAACTGCGGGAACGAGGCCGCCACCGCCGTCAGATGCGCCTGGTAGCCCTCCAGCGCCTCCGCCGGGATCTCCGTGGGTCCGAGCAGCGTCAAGTGCGCGGGTACGATCCCGCCGAGCGGGTCGCCCGAGGCGATGCGGGCGTCGTCGAGCACCTCGCGCCACGGTGAGGGCACGGGGATCGCCACCCCGATGTTGACGACCCGCCCCCGCCCGGCGCGGCCGAACGGCGCCGCTGGATCCGACGACACTAAAGCGCCACCGGCGGGTAGAACCCGACCTTCTTGTACGCCTTGGCGAGCGTGCGGGAAGCGACTTGCCGCGCCTTCTCCGCGCCCCGCGTGAGAATCCGGTCCAGTTCGGCCTTGTCGGCGAGGTACTCCTTGGTCCGCACCGCGATCGGCCCGAGCGCGTCGGCCGCGACCTCGGCGAGGTCGCCCTTGAAGTCCCCGTAGCCCTTCCCGGCGTACTCGGCTTCGAGCTTCTCCACGGTCGTCCCCCCGAGGGCGGCGTAGATGTTCAGGAGGTTCGACACGCCCGGCTTCTTCTCGGGGTCGTAGCGGACTTCGGCCTCGGAGTCGGTGACGGCGCTCTTGATCTTCTTGCGCATCTGGCCGGGCTCGTCGAGCAGGTACAGGCACCCGCGCGGGCTCGGGGAGGACTTCGACATCTTCTTCTCGGGCTCGGCGAGGTCCTTGATCGTCGCGGTCTCCTTGACGATGTAGGGCTCGGGCACCTTGAACGTCGCGCCGTAGGTCGTGTTGAACCGGCCCGCGAGGTCGCGGGTCAGCTCCAGGTGCTGGCGCTGGTCCTCGCCGACCGGGACCTGGTCGGTCTGGTACAGCAGGATGTCGGCGGCCTGGAGGATCGGGTACGTGAACAGGCCCACGGTTGTGCGTTCTTGTTTGGCGGACTTGTCCTTGAACTGGGTCATGCGGCCGGCCTCGCCGAATCCGGTCTCGGCGCCCAGGATCCAGGCGAGCATCGGGTGCTCGGGGACCTGCGACTGCACGAAGAGGGTGCATCGCTCGGGGTCGAGCCCGAGCGCGAGGAGCTGAGCGGCGCTCACGCGTGAGCGCTGGTGCAATACCTTTGGATCGTGATCGACGGTGATCGCGTGGAGGTCGACGACCATGTAGAACGCGTCCGCGGTGTCCTGCATCGCCACCCACTGCCGGAGCGCGCCCAGGTAGTTCCCGAGGTGGAACGAGTCCGAGGTGGGCTGGATCCCTGAGAGGACGCGGGGCTTGCGATCGGCAGTGGTCATGGACCGATTCTGACATCCGGGCCGAGTCGCCGACCACCCGGTATTGCGCCGCCGCCGATCCTGATGTTTAATTGTGTTGGATCTTGAGCGAAGGAGAGGCGTCATGCTGGCGCAGCAGCGACAGAGCCGGATCGCCGAACGCGTCCACCGGACCGGGGCGGTCCGCGTGGCCGAACTGGTCGAGGAGTTCGGCGTGTCCGACATGACGATCCGTCGCGACCTCGAGACCCTCGCCGACCGCGGCCTCGTCGCGAAGGTCCACGGCGGCGCCACGGCCGTCGACTTCGGCTCCACCTCCGAGCCCGGCTTCGCCGTCAAGCAGGTCCGCCAGGAGCAGGAGAAGCAGGCCGTCGCCGACGCCGCCGCCACCCTCGTCGGCCCCGGCCAGGCCATCGCCCTCTCCGCCGGCACCACCACCTGGACCCTCGCCCACCGCCTCACCGACGTCCCCGACCTCACCGTCGTCACCAACTCGGTCCCCGTCGCCGACGTCTTCTACCGCGCCGGCCGCGCCGACCAGACCGTCATCCTCACCGGCGGCGTGCGCACCCCCTCGGACGCCCTCGTCGGCCCCTTCGCCGTCGCCTCCCTGGAGAAGGTCAACGTCGACACCGTCTTCCTCGGCGTCCACGGCATGTCCGAGCGCGCCGGGTTCACCACCCCCAACCTCCTCGAAGCCGAGACCGTCGCCACCCTCGCCGCCAAGGGCCGCCGCCTCGTGGTCGTCGCCGACCACACCAAGTTCGACGTCGTCGGCATCGCCACGATCGCGTCCCTCGACGACGCCGACGTCATCGTCACCGATTCCCTCCTCGACGAGGAGGCCCGCCGGGCCCTCGCCGAGCACGTCGACCAGGTCGTGCTCGCACCCGTGCCCGACCAGGGGAAACGCCACCACACCGAGAAGAGACCATGACCGCGTTCCACATGGAGTCCGGCAGCCTCGCCGACGGCCGCCAGATCCTCTACTTCAGCACCGAACCGGAGACCGGCCGCGCCGGCCACGCCGACAAGCGCGACCTCGGCGACCGCGTCAGCGCGGGCGAACTGCGCTACGACGTGCTCCGCGACGAGTGGGTGGCCGTCTCCGCCGGACGCTCCGGGCGCCCGAACCTCCCCGTGGCCTGCCCCCTCTGCCCCAGCGACGGCGAGGAGCTCACCGAGGTCCCCGCGCCCGACTACGAGGTCGCGGTCTTCGAGAACCGCTTCCCGAGCTTCGGCGGCTTCGCCGAACCCGGACCGCCCGTCCCCGCCGAAGCCCCCGAAGGACTCGAGACCGCCATGCCCGCCTCGGGCCGCTGCGAGGTCGTCGTCTTCTCCGACGACCACGACTCCTCCCTCGTGGACCTCAGTCCCGAACGCGTCGCCCTCATCGTCCGGGCCCTCGCCCAGCGCACCGCCGAGCTCTCGGCGCGCGGCGACATCGCCCAGGTCTTCCCCTTCGAGAACCGCGGCGTCGAGATCGGCGTGACCCTCCACCACCCGCACGGCCAGATCTACGGCTACCCGTACGTGACCCCGCAGACCCGCAAGTACCTCGCCGCCGCCGAGCGGCACCGCGAGACCACCGGCCGCGACCTCTTCGACGACATCATCGAGTCCGAGAGCCGGGGCCCGCGCGTCATCGCCGAGAACGACCACTGGATCGCCTTCACCCCCTACGCCGCGCGCTGGCCCTTCGAAGTGCAGATCTACCCCAAGGAGCGCTTCGCCGACCTCGCCGAGCTGCCCGACGCGTTCATCGACGCGTTCGCGCCGCTCTACCTCGACGTCCTCAGGCGCTGCGACCGCGCGTTCCCCGGTGAGCCGATGCCGTACATGGCAGGGTGGCACCAGGCCCCGGTCGGCGAAGGCCGCGAGCTGGGGCGCCTGCGCCTCGAACTGGTCTCGATCCGCCGCGGAGCGGGCCGCGTCAAATTCCTGGCCTCCTCGGAGTCGGTCATGGGCGGATGGGTCCACGACCTCGGCCCCGAGACGTCAGCCGAGCTGTTGCAGAAGTCCAGCCTCAAAGGAGCACTGTGAAGTACCTCGTCACCGGCGGTGCCGGTTATATCGGTTCGATCGTCGCCACCATGCTGCTCGAAGAGGGCCACGAGGTCGTCGTCCTCGACGACTGCTCGACCGGCGCCGCCGAGCGCGTCCCGGCGGGGGCGACCCTCGTGCGCAAGCGCGTCCAGGACGCGGCCGAGGTCCTCGACGACTCCTTCGACGGCGTCCTCCACTTCGGCGGCCTCATCGCCGCGGGCGAATCGATGGCCAAGCCCGAGATCTACTGGGAGGCCAACACCACCGCGACCTTCGGGCTGCTGAACGCCATGCGCGAGGCGAACGTGCGCACCCTCGTGTTCTCCTCCACCGCGGCCGTCTACGGCAACCCGACCGAGGTCCCCATCAAAGAGGACGCCGCCAAGGCGCCGACCTCCACCTACGGCGCCTCGAAACTCGCCAGCGACATGGCGATCTCCTCCGAGGTCACCGCCCACGGCCTCGCCGCGGTCTCCCTGCGCTACTTCAACGTCGTGGGCGCCTACCAGGACAAGTCCGGCCTCTGGCACGGCGAGAACCACGACCCGGAGACCCACATCATCCCGATCGCGTTCGAGGCCGCCACCGGCGAGCGCCCCTCGTTCGGGCTCTTCGGCGACGACTACCCGACACCCGACGGCACCTGCATCCGCGACTACATCCACGTCGCCGACCTCGCCGAAGCGCACCTGCTCGCCCTCAGGGCCGCCGAGCCCGGGCAGCACAAGATCTACAACCTCGGCAACGGCAACGGCTTCTCCAACAAGGAGGTCGTCGCCACCGTCAAGAAGATCACCGGCGCGGACTTCCCCGTGGAGATCGGCCCCCGCCGCCCCGGGGACCCCGCCGAACTCGTCGCCTCCTCCGAGCGCGCGAGGACCGAACTCGGCTGGAAGCCCAGCCGCGAGACCCTCGACCGCATGGTCGCGGACGCCTGGGAGTACTACCGGCATGCCCGCGCCTGAACCGCCCGCCCGTCACCCACCACCGCCCGAACCGGAATGGCTTCGCCATGCTGAAACCCATCCCGTCACCCACCACCGCCCGAACCGGAATGCCTTCGCCATGCTGAAACCCATCCCGTCACCCACCACCGCCCGAACCGGAATGCCTTCGCCATGCTGAAACCCATTGACGCGCACGCCGTCGAACTGGCCGAGACCGCCGCCGCGGCCTTCCGTGCGACCTTCGGCTCCGAGCCCGAAGGCGTGTGGGCCGCGCCCGGCCGCGTCAACCTCATCGGCGAGCACACCGACTACAACGACGGCTTCGTGATGCCGTTCGCGCTGCCGTTCTACGCCGCGGCCGCCGCATCCAAAGCGGACACCTGGGAGTTCCACTCCACCTACGGCGAAGGCGCCACCGTCCGCGCCGAGGACCTCGGGAGCGCCGCCGCGGACGGCGTCGACGGCTGGGCCGCCTACCTCGCCGGCGTCGCCTGGGCCCTGAACGAGTCCGGCTACCCGGTCGCGCCCGCGCGCATCGCGATCCACTCCGACGTGCCCCACGGCGCGGGCCTGTCCTCGTCGGCCGCGCTCGAGTGCGCGGTGCTGCTCGCGCTCGCGGACCTGTACGGCCACGAGATCGACCGGCCCGAGGCCGCCCGCATCGCGCAGCGGGCCGAGAACGAGTACGTCGGCGCGCCCACGGGCGTGCTCGACCAGTCGGCCTCCCTGCTGTGCATGGAAGGCAACGTCATGTTCATGGACTGCCGGGACCTCGCGCGCGAGCAGGAGCCGTTCGACCTCGCCGCCGAGGGCCTGACGATGCTCGTCATCGACACGAACGCCCCCCACCGGCACGCCGACGGCGAGTACGCCTCGCGCCGCGCCGACTGCGAGGAGGCCGCCCGGCTGCTCGGCGTGCCGTCCCTGCGGGACGCCCCCCGGCACGCCTACCTCGACGACGACCGGCTGAGCCGCCGCCTGCGCCACGTCGTCTCCGAGAACCAGCGCGTCCTCGACACCGTGCAGGTCCTCAAAGAGGGGCTGGTGGCCCGGATCGGCCCCCTGCTCACCGCCTCGCACGTGTCCCTTCGCGACGACTACGAGGTCTCCTCGGTCGAGCTCGACTCGGCCGTCGAGGCCTCGCTCAAGGCCGGGGCCCTGGGCGCGCGCATGACCGGCGGCGGGTTCGGCGGCAGCGCCATCGCCCTCGTCGAGACCGCCGCGGCCGGGAAGGTCGAGGCCGCCGTCATCGAGGCCGCCGCCGCCAAGGGCCTGCCGACGCCGCGGGTCTTCACCGCGCGCGCCGCCGCGGGCGCCCACCGCGTCCGCTAGCGACACGCCCCGCCGGCGCCGCGCGTCACCGATGTGACTGCGATTGCGGGACCGGCCGCGCTCAGGCGCGGCCGGTCCCGTCCTCTGGAATACTCCGCCGTATGGAATTCGTCCACTTGCTGCTGCGCTACCTCCACCTGCTCGGCTTCGCCGCGGTCTTCGGCGGCTGGCTGGTCGCCCTGCTCGCCAAGCGCTTGAACGTCAACGCCGCGATGCTCTACGGCATCGCCGCCCAGCTCGCCACGGGCATCGTCCTCTACGGGATCGCCAGCGCCGAAGGCGACGCGAACCACGCCAAGCTCGGCGTCAAGTTCCTGCTCGCGCTGCTCCTCGCCGTCATGATCGCGATTCCGGCGTGGAAGAAGCGTGAAACGGTCGCGGCGGGGCACTTCTACGCGACCGGCGCGCTCACCGCGGTCACCGCCGGCGTGGCCGTCTTCTGGACCTAGCGGCCGGTCCTCCGAGGGCCCGAATCGTGACCCTTCAAGGGCCCTCGAGCTGCAATCGCGCCGTCGTCCGAGCGAAACACCTGTTCATCGCTGGTCTCAGTCATAGGATGTTTCGGTAACGAAATCGTCAAGGTGAGTGTCAAAGGCCATCGAGTGCGGCCATGATTATGCGGGTATCGACTTACCCCTTGGATTGTCAAAGGAGACCGAGATGGCTGTGAAGCCGTACAAGCTCGCCCTGGTGGGCCTTTCCGCAGTGGGCCTCGCCGCCGTTGCCGCGTGCGGTGAAGCGCCGTCCGACAGCGGCGACGACAACGCCGACGCGTCGTTCCTGGCGTGCATGGTCACCGACTCCGGCGGCGTCGACGACAAGTCCTTCAACGAGTCCTCCTGGAACGGCATGCTGGCCGCCGAGGAGGAGAACGACGACATCAAGGTCGACTTCAAGGAGTCCTCCTCGGAGACCGACTACGACCCGAACCTCCAGTCCTCGGTCGACGACGGCTGCAACTTCATCGTCGGCGTCGGCGGTCTCATGACCGAGAACGTCAACGCCATCGCCACGGCCAACCCGGACGTCTCGTTCGCCACGGTCGACGGTTTCTCCGAGGTCGAGAACGTCTACTCGATCCAGTTCGACACCGCCCAGTCGGCCTTCCTCGCCGGGTACGTCGCCGCCGCCCAGACCCAGACGGGCACGGTCGCGACCTGGGGCGGCCTCCAGATCCCGCCGGTGACCATCTTCATGGACGGCTTCGCCCGGGGCATCGCGAAGCACAACGAGGACAAGGGCACCGACGTGCAGCTCCTCGGCTGGGACGTCGAGGCCCAGGAAGGCACCTTCATCAACGGCTTCGAGTCCGCGACCGACGGCAAGAGCCAGTCGGACACGTTCATCGAGCAGGGCGCCGACATCATCTTCCCGGTCGCCGGCCCCGCCGGCATCGGCGCGCTGACCGCCGCCGCCGAGGACGACGCGGTCACCGCGATCTGGGTCGACACCGACGGCTACGAGTCCACCGACTACGGCTCGGAGATCATCACCAGCGCCGAGAAGGGCCTGGCCAACGCCGTGAAGGACTCCGTGCTCGCCGCCTACGACGCCGCTCAGGGCGGGGACGCCGTCACCGGCTCCTACATCGGGACCCTCGAGAACGGCGGCGTGTCGCTCGCGCCGTTCCACGACTTCGAGGACGACGTCTCCGACGAGACCAAGGCCGAGATCGACGCGCTGACCCAGCAGATCATCGACGGGACGCTCGTCGTCGAGTCGCCGGCCAGCCCCACCGCCGGCTAGTCGCGCGGAACGAAGCCAGAAGGACACGAATTGCGACTCGAACTGAAGGGCCTGACGAAGAAGTTCGGCTCGTTCACCGCCGACGACGACATCGACCTCGTGGTCGAGCCCGGCCAGATCCACGCCGTCCTCGGCGAGAACGGCGCGGGCAAGTCGACGCTCATGAACATGCTCTACGGGATCCTCAAGCCGACCAGCGGCGAGATCCTCATCGACGGGGAGCCGGTCTCCTTCTCCGGTCCGGGCGACGCGATCGCCGCCGGGATCGGGATGGTGCACCAGCACTTCAAGCTCGTCGGGCCCTTCAGCGTCGCGGACAACGTGCACCTGGGCCGCGAGCACACCCTCGCAGGAGGGGTGCTCGCGGCCAAGGCCGCGCGGCAGGCCGTGCTCGACGTGTCGGAGCGCTACGGCCTCCGGCTGGACCCCGACGCGATCTGCGAGGACCTGCCCGTGGGCGTCCAGCAGCGCGTCGAGATCGTCAAGGCCCTCTCCGGGCCCAAGACCGAACTGCTCATCCTCGACGAGCCGACCGCGGTGCTCACCCCGGCCGAGATCGCCGAGCTGCTCGACATCATGCGGTCCCTCGCCGAGAGCGGCACCTCGATCCTCTTCATCAGCCACAAGCTCAAAGAGGTCCAGGCCGTCGCCGACACCATCACGGTGATCCGGCGCGGCAAGGTCGTCGCCGAACTGGAGCCGACCGCCTCCGAGGCCGAGATGGCCGCCGCGATGGTCGGCCGCGCCGTCACCCTCCAGGTCGACAAGACCCCCGCCGAGCCCGCCGAGCCCCGTCTGGAGGTCAAGGACCTCACCGTCGTCAACGCCGCCGGGGTCAAGGCCCTCGACGGCCTCAACCTGAATGTCCACTCAGGAGAGATCGTCGGCCTGGCGGGCGTCGAGGGCAACGGCCAGACCGAACTGGCCCGCTGCATCCTCGGCCTCCTCAAGCCCGACGCCGGCCACATCGCGATCGACGGCGCCGACGTCCACCACCACGACCCGGCCCGGCGCATCGCCGACGGCCTCGGCTACATCCCCGAGGACCGCGGCCGCGACGGCCTCGTCACCGAGTTCTCGGTCGCCGAGAACCTCGTGCTCAACCAGTACCGCGACGAGCCCTTCGCCAAGAACGGCGTCGTCGACGCCGCCGCGGTCCGCAAGCGCGCCGTCGACTCCATCGCCGAGTTCGACATCCGCACCCAGTCACCGGACGAGCCCGCCGCCTCCCTGTCGGGCGGCAACCAGCAGAAGGTCATCATCGCCCGCGAGTTCTCCAGGCCCCGCCGGCTCCTGGTGGCCGCGCAGCCGACCCGCGGCGTGGACGTCGGCGCCACCGAGTTCATCCACAACCGCCTCGTCACCGAACGCGACACCGGCACGGGCATCCTCCTCATCTCGTCCGAACTGGACGAGATCTACGCCCTCGCCGACCGCATCGCCGTGATCTACAACGGCCGCATCGTCGGCGAGGTCGCCCCCGACACGCCCCGCGAGGTGATCGGCCGCCTCATGGTCGGCGCCGACCTCGGCGGCGACGCCGACGCCGAGACCGACCCCCGGACCCGCCCCGACGACGACGCCAATGGAGGTGACCGTTGAGCACCGACACCGCCACCCCGCCGGCCGAGCAGCCCGATGCGGCGGAGAACCCCCCGCCCCGACCCGGTTTCACGCAGCTCTTCGGCCGCTACCTGATCGAGGCCAACTCGGTCATGGTCACCGTCTACTCGCTGCTCCTGGCGTTCCTCATCGGCGCGGTCCTCCTCATCGTCTCCGACGAGAACGTCCGCTCCACCTACACCTACTTCTTCGCCCGCCCCCAAGACGCCCTGACCTCCTCGTGGATCCTCGTCCGCGACTCGTACCTGGCGCTCTTCGAAGGCGCGATCCTCAACCTGAACACCCTGGAGCGGTTCCAGGCGGGCACCGCCGAATTCGGCGACCTGCTGCGGCCGATCTCCGAGACCCTCCTGAACGCGACCCCGCTGATCTTCACCGGCCTCGCCGTCGGCCTGGCCTTCCGCGCCGGCCTGTTCAACATCGGTGCGCAGGGCCAGCTGATCTTCGGCATGCTCGGCGCGCTCGCCGTCGGCTTCAGCCTGAACCTCCCGGCGGTCGTGCACCTGCCGCTGGCGATCGTCGCGGGCGCGCTCGCGGGCGCCGCCTTCGGCGCGATCCCGGGCGTCCTCAAGGCCACGACGGGCGCGCACGAGGTCATCTCCTCGATCATGCTGAACAACATCGCGTTCTTCTTCCTGGTGTGGGCCATCGGCACCGGCTTCTTCCACTCGGAGACCAAGTCCGAACTGGTCACCAAGCCCGTCGACGAGTCCGCGACGCTGCCGACGCTGCTCGGCTGGCTCGGCGCCGGGCTGCGGGTCAACCTGGCGCTCATCGTCGGCCTCGCCGCCGCGGTCTTCACGTGGTGGCTGCTCTCCCGGTCCACCTTCGGGTTCCGCATCCGCGCCGTGGGCTTCAACGCGCACGCCTCGGCCACCGCCGGCATGCACGTCGGCCGCACCTACGCCAGCACCATGGCCTTCGCCGGCGGCCTCGCCGGCCTGGCGGGCGCGGCCCTGTCGCTCGGCGTCGGCTCCTCCGGCGTCACCACCAACACCGCCTTGGAATACGGCTTCGACGGCATCACCGTCGCCCTGCTCGGCCGGGCCCGCCCCGGCGGCATCGTCGCCGCGGCGCTCCTCTTCGGCGCGCTCAAAGCCGGGGCCCTGTCGGCCCAGCCCGACGTCCCGGTCGACATCTCGACGCTGCTCCAAGCGATCATCGTGCTGTTCATCGCCGCGCCGGCCCTGGTCAAGGCGATCCTGCACCTGCGCACCCCGCGCGGTGGCATGGTCACCCTCGAAGCGAAAGGCTGGTGAACCCCATGGCAACGGACACGCAGGTCCCGCCCGCGTTCGTCGGCGGGAGCGCCCCGGCGCGCCACATGAAGGCCGGCGTCACCCACGCCGTCCTCGGCCTGTTCCTCATCGCGATCGCCTTCGCGGTGCTCGGGGACGACCGCCTCACCCACATCGCCTTCGACCGGACGCTCACCGACCTCGACTGGGCCCTGCCCACCCAAGGCATCGTCCTGGCCCTCGGCGCGATCACGGCCGCCATCGGCGTCTGGATGGTCCTCGGGATCCCGCAGCGCCGGTTCAAGCCCGCCGGCGCCACCGCCGTGACGGCCTTCGTGCTGGCGATCCTGATCTGGTCCTATTCGGAGCCCGGCGCGGTCTTCCGCGCCGAGTCGATCCTCGCCGGAGCGCTCTTCCTCGCCGTCCCCTACCTGTTCGGCGCGCTCTCGGGCGTCGTGTGCGAACGCTCCGGCGTCATCAACATCGGCATCGAAGGCCAGTTCCTCATGGGCGCCTTCACCGGCGTCCTGGTCGCCAACATCACCGGCAACGTCTACGCCGGCATGGTCGGCGCGATGCTCGCCGGATCGCTCTCGACCATGCTCCTGGCCCTCCTGGCCACCAAGTACCAGGTCAACCAGGTCGTCGTCGGCGTCATCCTCAACCTGCTGGCGCTGGGCTTCACCAGCTTCATGTACGACCAGCTGAAGAAGGCCGAGGGCCTCAACGACGCGTACGGCATCCCGACCCTCACCTGGGGCCCGCTGGCCGACATCCCGGTGATCGGACCGGTCCTGTTCCAGCAGAAGCTGGTCGTGTACGTCGGCCTGGTCCTCGTCTTCGCGATCTGGTTCCTGCTCTACCGCACCCGGTGGGGCCTGCGCACCCGCGCGGTCGGCGAGCACCCGGCAGCCGCCGACTCCATGGGCGTGGCCGTCAACCGCCTCCGCTTCTGGAACGTCACCGCAGCCGGACTCATCTCCGGCTTCGGCGGCGCGTTCTTCACCATCGCGAACTCGCTGGCGTTCAACAAGAACATGACCGCCGGGCTCGGCTTCGTCGCGCTCGCGGTCATGATCGTCGGCCGCTGGAACCCGCTCGGCGTCCTCGTCGGCGCCCTGATCTTCGGCTTCACCACGAAGATCGCCCAGGACCTCGACGCCTCCGGCTCGGCGCTGGTGCCCGGCGAGTTCCTCCAGATGCTCCCGTACGCGGTCACGCTCGTGGTCGTCGCCGGGCTCATCGGCAGGGCCAAGGCCCCCGCGGCCGACGGCGTGCCCTACAACCCGGGGGACAAGTAACCGATGAAGCAGAGCAATGCGGACGTCGACTGGGAGGCACTGCGCGACCGGGCCCGCGAGGCCATGCGGCACGCGTACGCGCCGTACTCGCAGTTCCCGGTCGGCGTCGCCGGTCTCGTCGACGACGGCCGGATCGTCTCCGGCTGCAACGTCGAGAACGCCTCGTTCGGCCTGACGCTGTGCGCCGAGTGCGGCATGGTCTCCCAGCTCGCCGCCACCGGCGGCGGGCGCCTGGTCGCGATCGCCTGCGTCGACCGCGCGGGCGAACCCCTCACCCCCTGCGGCCGGTGCCGCCAGCTGCTCTACGAGCACGGCGGCCCCGAGTGCCTGGTGGACGCCGCACCCGAGCCGACCACGGTGGGGGCCCTGCTCCCCGGCGCGTTCGGCCCCGATTACCTGTGAGGGGGCGGCGGGCGGCCCCCGCCGTCCCCTTCGGACTCTCGAATACGTAGTGAGGGAACTCTGATGATCACCGCTGTCGACGTCATCCGCACCAAACGGGACGGCGGCGAGCTCTCGACCGCCCAGATCGACTGGGTCATCGACGCCTACACGAAGGGCGCCGTGGCCGACGAGCAGATGTCCGCCCTGGCGATGGCGATCTTCCTCAACGGCGCGAAGCCGCGCGAGATCGCCGACTGGACCGCCGCGATGATCCGCTCGGGGATCACCCTCGACCTCGCGGCCGTGGGCAAGCCATGCGTGGACAAGCACTCCACGGGCGGCGTGGGCGACAAGATCACGCTGCCGCTGGCGCCGCTCGTCGCGGTCTTCGACGTCGCGGTCCCGCAGCTGTCCGGCCGGGGCCTCGGCCACACCGGCGGCACGCTCGACAAGCTCGAGTCGATCCCCGGCTTCCGGGTCGACCTGACCGAGGACCGGGTCGTCGAGCAGCTCAAGGAGATCGGCGCGGTCATCTGCGCCGCCACCGGCGACCTCGCGCCCGCCGACAAGAAGCTCTACGCCCTCCGCGACATCACCTCCACTGTGGAGTCTATTCCGCTCATCGCGTCCTCGATCATGTGCAAGAAGATCGCCGAGGGCGCGGACGCGATCGTGCTCGACGTCAAGGTCGGCTCGGGCGCGTTCATGAAGGACTTCGCGCAGGCGCGCGAGCTCGCCGAGACCATGGTCCGCCTCGGCGGGGATCACGACGTCGACACCCGGGCGCTGCTCACCGACATGTCGGTCCCGCTGGGCCGCACCGCGGGGAACGCCCTCGAGGTGCGCGAGTCCGTGGAGGTCCTCGCCGGCGGCGGTCCCGAGGACGTGGTCGAGCTGACCGTGGCCCTCGCCAAGGAGATGCTCGCCGCCGCCGGTCGGCCCGACGCCGACCCGGCCGCCGCCCTGAACGACGGCCGCGCGATGGACAAGTGGCGCCGGATGGTCGCCGCCCAAGGCGGCGACGCGGACGCGCCGCTGCCGGTCGCCCGCGAGTCCGAGGCGATCACCGCCGACGCGGACGGGTTCGTCGCGGCGATGGACGCCTACGCCGTCGGCGTGGCCGCCTGGCGCCTCGGCGCGGGCCGCGAACGCCAGGGCCAGCCGGTCCAGGCGGGGGCGGGCATCGAGATCCTCAAGGCCGTCGGCGAGCCCGTGAAGGCCGGCGAGCCGGTCTTCCGCCTCCACACCGACGCCCCCGAGCGCTTCGCCGCCGCGAAGGAGACCCTCGCGGGCCAGTGGTCGATCGCCGCGGAGCCCGCCAAGCGCGGCCCGCTCATCCTCGACCGCATCGTCTGACCCGACCCTCGTGAAGGGCGGCCCCGCCACAGCGGGGCCGCCCTTCACGAGGTTCCCGAGCGTCTCCAGCGCCCGCCGGCGAGCGGGCGAGCCGAAGCCGATGAACACCACGACGCCGCGCGGACCGCCACGCGCCCCCCTTCGGCGTGTACACGCCTGTGCCGCGGTCTGCGGTGACCGGACCGGACGGCTCGAATTTGGAGATTTGTTTCATCGAGGTACTTCTCAACGAAAGATTTCTTCGATATGGTGCCGTGACATGACTTGATCGTCGCGTCGATCACTCCTCGGTGCGCAGCCTCGAAGGGACGCAAGGACATGACCGATCAGCCTGCCGATACCCCCGGCACCCGCTCGCGGCGCTGGCTCCTGCGCCGCGCGATCATGGCCGCCGGCGGCGTCGGCGCCGCCACCGTGCCCGCCGTGTTCGCCGCCGGATCGGCCGACGCCGCCGCCGCCGTCGACATGGAACTCGTGCTCGTCGCCGCCATGGTCGACCCGCCCAAGTCCGGCACCGGCACCACGCTCACCGCCGGACCGCACGTCAAGGTCGTCGAGCAGGCCCTGGACGCCGAGAACTTCCTGGCCGCCGGGAACGTCGACGGCCACTACGGCACCTCCACGATCAGCGCCTACGCCGCCTGGCAGCGGTCCCTCGGCTACAGCGGCCTCGACGCCAACGGCATCCCCGGCCCGACCTCGCTCGCCAAGCTCGGCCAGGACACCGGCCTGTTCACCGTCAGCCGCACCGTCAACATCGGATCCGCGACGAACTCCTACGGCGGCAAGCGGGTCAACACCCGCACCAGGAACATGCTCGCCGCCGCCGACGCCAAGCTCTCGTGGGGCATCACCCTCACGCAGGGCTCCTACAACACCGGCAACCCCAGTTCGGCGGGCACGCACGACGGCGGCGGCGTCGTCGACGTGAACGTCAGCGGGATGACGGCCACGCAGCGCTGGCAGACCGTGAAGGCCATGCGCGACGTCGGCTTCGCCGCCTGGCTGCGGACCCCGGAGCAGGGCTTCTCGTACCACATCCACGCGAACGCGGTCGGCGACACCGACATGTCCGGTCCCGCGCAGCGCCAGGTCCACGACTACTTCTACGGGAAGAACGGCCTCGCCGACCACGCCGCGGACAACACCCCGTCCGCCTACCGGAGCGCCTTCACGTGGTGGGAAAAGTACAACCGCTGACGCGCGGATGGCATTCGTCACCCCTGGACGGCGGAATGTCCCCGTCCCCGCATCGGTTACCGCTGAGTATGAGCACTATCGGATTCATCGGCAGCGGCAACATCGGCAGCGCGGTCGCGCGTCTCGCGGTGAAGGCGGGACATGACGTCGTCCTGAGCAACAGCCGCGGCCCGGAGACCCTGGCCGACCTCGTGGCGGAGCTCGGGCCGCAGGCCCGCGCGGCGACTCCCGCGGAGGCCGCCGCGGCGGGCGACCTCGTGGTGGTGACGATCCCGTTCCACGCTTACCGGTCGGTCCCGGTGGAAGAGCTGCGCGGCAAGGTCGTCCTCGACACCAACAACTACTACCCGGAGCGCGACGGCCGGTTCGCGGCGCTCGACGACGAGCGCACCACGGTCAGCGAGCTGCTGCAGGACCACCTGCCGGAGTCGCGCGTCGTGAAGGGCTTCAACAACATCTACGCCGGGCACGTCGCCGATCTGGCCCGCCCCAGCGGCGACCCGGAGCGTTCGGTCCTCGCGATCGCGGGCGACGACCCGGCCGCGAAGCGGGCCGTGTCGGACTTCCTCGACGCGATCGGCTTCGACGCCTACGACGTCGGCCCGCTCGCCGAAGGCTGGCGCTTCCAGCGCGACACCCCGGCCTACGGCGTCTTCTTCACCGACACGTTCAGCTTCGACAACGTCCCGCCCTCGCGCCAGGTGACCCCGGAGATCCTGGAGCCGCTCCTGAAGGCCGCCCAGCGCTACCGCGACATGTAGCGAACACGGGGACGGGGCCGCCGCGACGCGGCGGCCCCGTCCCCGTCGGACGTCTTGCGGTCCTTCAGGCCTGCTTCGCGGTCTCGGCCGAGTTCCGCGATTCCTCCAGCTTGCTCACGAGGGCGGCCGCCATCGCGCTGGACTCCTCCAGCTGCTCTTTGCTGACGCTCAAGGTGTTGGCCGCCGCCTCGATGCCGAGGGACTGCACCTGCCCGAGCACTTCCTCGACCTGGGCCTTGCTCGCTTCGATCTGTCCTTGGAGTTCGTTGACCGAGTCGAGGTTCGCGCTGATCGAGGCGATGACCTCGTCGATGGACGCCATGGGAGTACCTTCCGCTCGCGGGCACAGGGTGTCGCCGACCGCTGCGGACCGGCCGTCGCGCCCCGAGGCGACCGGCCGGTGCGCAGGCACTCAGCGTCATGGACGTTACCCGACCGGGCCGCGAACGCGACGGTCACCGCCGCCGCGGCGCCGAGTTCCCAGCCGTCCCCGGCGGTCACGACTCGTCGGCCTGGCCTTCGGCCGCGTCACGGTGCGCCTTGGCGGCGTTCATGATCTTGGCGTGGGCTTCGTCGAGGTAGGAGATCATCAGCGCGCACCGGGCGGCCTCGGCCTGGAGCGATTCGCGGTAGGCCGCGCGCTTCTCGGGGGAGACGTCGGTGTCGTCCTCGGCCGCGACGGAGCTCTCGGCGATCATGATCTGCAGTTCCTTGGACTGGCGGCGCGCCAGCGCGATCTGGTCGGCGATCATCTGCAGCTGCGCGCTGTCATTCGGGCTCATGCTGTCGTCCGGGCTCGCCATGCGGCTT
Source organism: Glycomyces sp. TRM65418 (assembly GCF_019710475.1). Taxonomy (GTDB): domain Bacteria; phylum Actinomycetota; class Actinomycetes; order Mycobacteriales; family Micromonosporaceae; genus Glycomyces. The sequence goes on from NZ_JAJFAX010000004.1 coordinate 140,884, forward strand.
CGCCTCCCTGTCCGGGGTGCAAGGGCTGCGCCGACCGATCCGCGGCGACGGCGGCGCGAGCGGCCACCGGCGGCGCGATCGCCCAGCACCGATCACGCTACCCGACCCGTGCCGTTCCCGGTCTGCGCCCGGATTCGACCCGGTGCGCGGTTCCCGCGGTTCCGCCGAGGCCGACGGCGCCCGGCGGCGAGGGGCATAGCGCGGCCCGTGCCGGGTACCCGCCCGGCCTCCGGGCGCTGCGGCCTGCGGTGCCCTCACCGACGCAAGAGGGGGAGATTCCATGACTCTCGTGGAAGAAATGCTGCGCACCTACCCGGCCGATCTCGGCGGGGTCGATCGGCAGAAGCTCGCCGACTGCATCCAGGAGTGCTACTCCTGCGCGCAGGCCTGCACCGCGTGCGCGGACGCGTGCCTCAGCGAGGACGACGTCGCGATGCTCGTGAAGTGCATCCGCTCGAACCTGGACTGCGCGGACATCTGTTTCGCCACCGGCCAGGTGCTCTCGCGCCACACCGGTTACGACGCCAACATCACCCGCTCCATGCTCGAGGCGTGCGCCGCGGCCTGCAAGGCCTGCGGCGACATGTGCGCGGAGCACTCGGGGATGGAGCACTGCACGAAGTGCGCCGAGGAGTGCCGCAAGTGCGAGCGCGCCTGCCGCGAGCTGCTGGCCTCGCTGGGCTGACCTCCCGTGGCCGCATACGGCGAGCGGGGCCGGCGCCATGGGCGCCGGCCCCGCTTCGCGCGTCTGGGCGTCAGCCCAGGAAAGCGGTGTTCAGCAGCAGGTTCGGGCTGCCCTTGGTGTCCGACACGGCGCCGGCCACCGCGCCCTCGGCGAGGGCGGTCGCGACCTCGTCCGGGGCGGCGTCCGGGTGGGACTCCAGGTACAGGGCTGCGACGCCCGCGACGTGCGGGGTCGCCATCGAGGTGCCCGAGATGGTGTTCTCGGCGTCGTCGCCGTCGATCCACGCCGAGGTGATGCCGTTGCCCGGCGCGAGGAGGTCGACGCATTCGCCGTAGTTCGACCAGGTGGTCTGGGCGTCGCGCACGTTGGTGGCGCCGACGGTGATCGCGCTCGGCTCGGAGCCGGGGGAGACGGCGCAGGCGTCCTGGCCCTCGTTGCCGGCGGCGATCGCGAAGGTCACGCCGGTGCCGACCGCGGCGGCGATCGCGTCGTTGAGGGCCTGGCTGAACGAGCCGCCGAGGCTCATGTTGGCGACGGCCGGGCCGTCCGCGTTCGCGGCGACCCAGTCGATGCCGCCGATGATCGCGGCGTACGAGCCGGAGCCCGCGCAGTCGAGGACCCGCACGGGGCGGATCGTGACGTCCTTGGCGAGGCCGTAGCCGCTGCCGCCGATGGTGCCGGCGACGTGGGTGCCGTGGCCGTGGCAGTCGCTCGCGTCGGCGTCCTGGTCGATGAAGTCGTAGCCGTCGCCGACGCGGCCGGCGAAGTCCTGGTGGGTGACGTTCACGCCCGTGTCGAGGACGAACGCGTCGACGCCCGCGCCCGTCAGGTGGTACTCGTAGGACTGGTCGAGCGGCAGCGCGCTCTGGTCGACGCGGTCGAGGCCCCAGGAGGGCGGGTCGGTCTGGACTTCGGTGAGGTGCGCGTACTGGTTCTGCTCGACGTAGGCGACCGCGTCGTCGGCGGCGAGCTCGAGGGCCTCGGCCTCGCTCATCTGGGCGACGTAGCCGTCGAGGAGGTCGAGGGCGTCCTCGACGTCGACGTCCACGCCGAGGTCGTCGGCGAGCGCGTTCAGTCCGCCGGCCGGTTCTTCGAGGACGACGATGTACTCGCCGGGGATGGCGTCGGGGGAGTCGGCGCCGATGATGAGGTCGGCGGCGTCGGGGGCGGCCGTTTCAGCGTTGGCGAATGCGGTGACCGCGACGAGCGAGCCTCCGGCCGTCGCCGCCGCGATGCCGATCGCGGCAACGGTGCGGATACGCCGTTTCGTTCCTGCCGTTGACAAGAGGAACTCCTTCGGTTGTGCGGGGCGTGCCGCTGCTTGGGGCGGCCGTCCCGGGGGGAGGGTGGAACGGACCGGCGGCGCGGACCGGGCTCCAGTCCCGGCCCGCTTCACCCGTCCGGGCCCAGCGGCTCGGCGAAGGGCCGTCAGACCTTGGGAGTGAGCCTAAGGCTTCGAACAAACCGTGTAAACCCCCAGTAATCCAACAATCGATCAATGAACGAGCAAATCCAGCGTTTGCTCCAAAACAGACAAACGGGCTGAGGCGATGCGCTCACGGAGCGCGAGGCTTCAGCCCGTCGGTTCGGCGGTCCCGTGGGGGACCGCTCATCGGATCAGAGGGTGTGCAGCAGTCGGTTCGGGCTGCCGCCGCCCGCGCCGGTCACCACGCCCGTGGTCGCGTTCGAGGTGATCCACGAGGACACCGCCGAAGGCGAGGCGTTCGGGTTGGCCTGCAGGTACAGTGCGACCGCGCCCGCCACGTGGGGGGAGGCCATGGACGTGCCCGAGATCGTGTTGGTCGCGGACGAGCTCGTGTGCCACGCGGAGGTGATGCTCGAGCCCGGCGCGAACACGTCCAGGCAGGAGCCGTAGTTGGAGTAGCTCGCGCGCGCGTCGGTCGAGGTGGTCGCGCCGACGGTGATCGCCGACGGCGTGGAGGCCGGGGAGAAGCTGCAGGCGTTGGCGTTCGAGTTGCCCGCCGCCACTACGAAGCTCACGCCCGAGGCCACGGCCGAGGCGACCGCGTTGTTGATCGCCGACGAGTACCCGCCGCCGAGGCTCATGTTGGCCACGGCGGGCTTGATCGCGTTGGCGGCGACCCAGTTGATGCCGTTGACGACCCCGGCGGTGGTGCCCGAGCCGGAGTTGTTCAGCACGCGCACGCCGTGCAGGGTGACGTTCTTGGCGACGCCGTGGATGCTGCCGCCCACGGTCCCGGCGACGTGGGTGCCGTGGCCGTTGCCGTCCTGCGGCGTCGAGTCGTTCTGGATGAAGTCCCGGCCGTTGCCCACGCGCCCGCTGAACTGCGAGTGGGAGGCGTTGATGCCGGTGTCGACGATGTAGGCGTGGACGCCCGCACCGGTGTAGTTGTAGGTGTAGGTGCCCGAGAGCGGCCGGTTGCGCTGGTCGATCCGGTCGAGGCCCCAGGTGGCGTTCGACTGGGTCGCGTCGATCGAGACGACGGCGTTCTGCTCGACGAAGGCCACGCCGTCGACGGCGGCGAGTTCCTTCGCCTCGTTCTCGCTGGACTCCATGAGGAACGCGTCGATCTCCGTGAAGGTCTCGACGACCTCCTCGCCTTCGATGTGCTTGACGGCGGAGGCGACGGACGCGCCCTCCTCCAGGACGACGATGTACTCCCCGGCGATGGCGTCGGCGGCGTCCTCGCCGACGATGCTGCCGGTCGGAGGCTTGGCCTCGGCGGCGGTGGCCGTGAAGGCGATGGCGGTGAAGGCGGCGACGCCGAGTGCGGCCGCCGCGATGGATCGTTGCTTGGTTGACATGGACGGTGATCCCTTCGGGTGGTCCCGGCGGTCCAGTGCCGGAACGGGATTGAGGGTGGTGGCGGGGACCGGATCCGGCTGGCGCCGAAGTCGTGGGGAGGGCTCAGTCGTGGGAAGGGATCGGTCGTCGGACGGATCGGTCATCGGGGAGGGCGGGTGCGGGGCCGCGGATCGGGCCTCGGCGCGGCAGGGGTGCCGGTGCGACGGTTCCAGGACGTCCCCGGTTCCTCGCGTGCCGCGGTGAATGGGGGAAGGGCCGATCCGCGGGCACCCGCTATTCAGTTATGCGGGGGGCATCAGAGTTCCAGCGTCCAGCTGTTGAGCCTGCCGGAGTCGCCGGAGTAGACGTCCGCGATCCGCAGGGTCCACGTGCCCGAGGCGGTCTCGCCGGAGAGGTTCACAGGGTAGGTCGCGATCACGTTGTCGGCCGAGTCGAAGCCGGAGGCCTTGAGCTGGTAGCCGGTGCCGTCGGGGGCGATCAGGGTGATCACGAGGTCGCCGCGGTAGGTGTGCGTGATGTTCACCGACACCTTGCTCGTGGCACTGGCCGCGCCCTCGCAGTCCATGGTCATGGTCGAGTTGACGGTGGCGCGGTCGGCGATGGCCGTGGACGTGTCGTTGGTCTGCGCGCACTCGCTCGGGTCGGGCCCGCCGTCGCCGGTGCCGGTGTGCAGCAGCCGGTTCGGGCTGCCCTTGGCGTCGGCGATGCGGTCGGTCACGGCGTTGCCGGTCACCCAGGCGGCGACGGCGTCGGTGGACGCGGACGGGTTGAGGCCCAGGTAGACCGCCACGGCCCCGGCGACGTGCGGGGAGGCCATCGAGGTGCCCGAGATGGTGTTCGTGGCGGAGTTCGAGGTGTGCCAGGCGGAGGTGATGCCCACGCCGGGCGCGAACACGTCGACGCACGAGCCGAAGTTCGAGAAGGACGCGCGGGTGTCGTTCCGGTCGCTGGCGGCCACGGTGATCGCGGACGGCGCGGAGGCGGGGGAGACGTTGCAGGCGTTCTGGTTCTCGTTGCCCGCCGCGACGACGAACGTCACGCCGGCGTCCACAGCGGACTCGACCGCGTTGTTGAGCGAGGACGAGAAGCCGCCGCCGAGGCTCATGTTGGCCACGGCGGGCTTGATCGCGTTGGCGGCGACCCAGTTGATGCCGTTGACGACCCCGGCGGTGGTGCCCGAGCCGGAGTTGTTCAGCACGCGCACGCCGTGGAGGGTGACGTTCTTGGCGACGCCGTAGGCGGTGCCGCCCACGGTCCCGGCGACGTGGGTGCCGTGGCCGTTGCCGTCCTGCGGCGTGGAGTCGTTCTGGATGAAGTCGCGGCCGTTGCCCACGCGCCCGGCGAACTCGCCGTGCGAGGCGTTGATGCCGGTGTCCACGATGTAGGCGTGCACGCCCGAGCCGTCGCCGAAGTACTCGTAGTTCCCGTTCAGCGGCAGGTCCGGCTGGTCGATGCGGTCCAGGCCCCAGGTCGCGCCGGGCTGGACGTCGCTGATCGAGACGACGGCGTTCTGCTCGACGAAGGCCACGCCGTCGGCGGCGGCCATCTCGAGCGCTTCGGCCTCGGTGGCCCCGACGAGGACGGTCTCGACCTCGTCGAAGTCGTCGATGATCGATGCGCCTGCGTCGTCGGCGATCTCGTCGACGTCGCGGTAGGCGGCGGCGTCGTCCATGACGACGAGGTACTCGCCGTCGATGGCGTCGGGGGCGTCGGCGCCGACGATCTGGACGGCCGGATCGGCGTGGGCGGCGAGGCCGCCGAAGGCGAGCGTGCCGAGGACGGCGACGCCTGCCACGGAGCCGGCCGCGAGGCGGCGGACGGATTGGTGCGAGACGGTCATAGGGGGGTACTCCCTCTCGGTTCAGACGGCGGGGTGCGTAAGGCGGTAGAGCGGGGCGCACCCACGCGCAGGGGGCGGTTCGGTGGAACCCGACCCTTTCGGGCTTTCAAACCGAGGTTAGGGAAATCACATCGAATTGTGAAGCCCCTGGAAGAGACCCATAAATCAGTGAATGAAGAGTCGGTTACCAACCGGTATGGGAGCGTTCGTAACCGATAGAATATTCGGCTCCGTCGATATCTACGCGCCTTGAAGCACCCACGGCGAGGCCGCCTGAACCGGATCGAACCCTAAGCGCCCCAAGGCGAAACGGCCTCAGTCGGCGAGCTCCATCCAGCGCTCCTCGATCTCGTCCCGTTCGGTCTCGAGCGCCGTCAACCGATCCTGCAGTTCCGCGAGCTTCCCCGGGTCCGTCGCGGACTCGGCCATCTCGGCGTGCACGACGGCGATCCGCTCCTCGACCTTCTCCAAGCGACGCTCCAGCTTCGACAGCTCCTTCTGCGTCGCCCGGTCCACGGCCGCGGGCGACTTCGCGGCGCTCGCGGCCGCCGCCCCGCCGGCGCCCTGCGCCTGCGACACCGCCGTCTTCACCACGTCCGCGCGCCGCTCCAGGTACTCCTCGACGCCGCGCGGCAGCATCCGCAGCCGACGGTCGCCCAGCAGCGCCCACGTCTCGTCGGCGACCCGCTCGGTGAAGTACCGGTCGTGGCTCACGACCACCATCGTCCCGGCCCAGTCGTCGAGCAGGTCTTCGAGCTGCGTCAGCGTCTCGATGTCGAGGTCGTTCGTCGGCTCGTCCAGGAACAGCACGTTCGGCTCGGCCATGAGCAGCCGCGCCAGCTGGAGCCGGCGGCGCTGCCCGCCGGAGAGGTCCCGCACGAACGTGCGCTGCCGCCCGCCGACGAACCCGAGCCGCTCGGCGAGCTGCCCGGCCGACATCTCCTTCTTGCCCAACTGGACCCGCTTCGCGACGGCCTCGACCGCCTCCAGCACCCGCCAGGACCCGTCGAGGTCCTCCATGTGCTGGGTCAGCCACGCGAGCTTCACGGTGCGGCCCACCTTGATGCGTCCCGCGGCGGGCTGCACGTCGTCGATCGCGTTGGCGAGGGTGCGCAGCAGCGAGGTCTTGCCCGCGCCGTTGACCCCCAGCAGGCCGATCCGCTTGCCGGGCCCCAGGATCCAGTCGAGGCCTTCGAGCAGCGTCTGGTCCCCGGCCTTGACGGTGACGTCCTTCGCCTCGAACACGGTCTTGCCCAGGCGCCCGGTCGCGAAGCTCACCAGCTCGGCGGCGTCGCGCGGCGGCGGCTCGTTCGCGATGAGCTCGTTCGCGGCGTCCACCCGGAACTTCGCCTTCGACGTGCGCGCCTTGGGGCCGCGGCGCAGCCACGCGAGCTCCTTGCGCATGAGGTTCTGGCGCTTCTCCTCGGCCACGTTCGCCTGCCGCTCGCGCTCGGCGCGGGCGAGGACGTAGGCCGAGTAGCCGCCGTCGTACTCGAACACGTCGCCGCGCTGGACGTCCCAGATGTGGTCGCAGATCTCGTCGAGGAACCACCGGTCGTGCGTGACGACGATGATCGCCGAGCGCGTCGAGTTCAGGTACGAGGCGAGCCAGGCGATGCCCTCGATGTCGAGGTGGTTCGTCGGCTCGTCGAGGAGCAGCAGGTCGGCGTCGTCGGTGAGGACCCGGGCGAGGTCGACGCGGCGGCGCTCGCCGCCGGAGAGCACGCCGATCCGGGAGTCGAGGCCTTCGGGCAGGCCGGGGGCGTCGAGGCCGCCGAACAGGCCCGTGAGGATCTCGCGGGTGCGCGCGTCGGACGCCCACTCGTGGGCGTCGGCGTCGCCGAAGAGGGCGTCGCGGACGGTCGCGGCGTCGTCGAGCGAGTCGGTCTGGCCGAGGACGGCGAGGCGGGTGCCGCCGGTGTGCACGACCCGCCCCGAATCGGGCTCGTCGACGCGGGCGATGAGGCGCAGCAGCGTCGACTTCCCGTCGCCGTTGCGGCCGACGACGCCGACGCGCTGACCGACGGCGACGCCGAGGGAGACCGCGTCGAGGACCACCTGATCGGGGTAGGCCTTGGAGACGGTTTCGAGGTTGACGAGATTGGGCGCTGACACGAGGCACAAGCCTACCCGCGAACCCGGGAGCGCCCGGAGCGCCGGTTCACGAGGCGTGACGGGCCGGGCGCGCCGCACCGCCGAGGGCGTTCGCGCGCGGTCGCCGAAGGCCGCATCGACGCCCGGGGCGGCGGCCGATGCCACCTGCGACGGCGTCGGCCGTGTTCCCTAGCATGGGCGAGGTCCCGCCGCATCAGGGCGGGGCCTCGACCTCCATGCACCTGAAGGCCCTTGATGGACGAACCGACGCCCGAACCGGTGCCGCGCACTCCCGTGATCACCGTCGAAGCCGCCCTGCCCGAGAGGCACACCGCGGCCGGATGGACCGCTCCGGTCGGCCGGACCGACCGGACGGCGGCCCCGGAAGTCCGCTGCCCCCACCAGGTCCCGTTCGGCTCCCTGCGGCCGCGAGGGCGGCTCCTGTTGGTCGGGGCGGTCGTCGCCTGCAGCGCGAGCTCGCTGGTCGTCGTCGTGGGCGTCCTCGCCGGGCTGCTGCTCTTCCTCTTCGGGGTGCTCGACGCCGACCATTTCGCGGCCTTCCTCGGCCTCCTGCTGATCGCCGGCGCCGCGCTCCAGGCGGTCGGCAACATCGCGCTCCTGCGGACCTGGTTCCGGCTGCACCGCCCGAGCGACACCATGATCGTCTCGGGGTTCCTCGGCTTCCTGGCGTCCCTCTCCGGCATGGTGCTCTTCACGCTCCGCTCCGAGCAGTACGGGCTGCTCGTGATCACGCTGCCCGCCGCGGTCGTGACCTGGGCGCTCTGGTCCTGCCGGCGCGTGCTGTACGACCGCCGCAGCTGCCAGGCCCACCCGGAGTTCCCTCCGGCGGTCCTCGCGATGGTCAGGACCTGAGCGGAGCGGCGTCGGCGCTCGGCGGCTGCGGGGCCGTCCGACCGCCTCGCGCTCGGCCCGTCGCGGGACGCCGCAGGGGCGGACCGCGAAAGCGGTCCGCCCCTGCGCGTGCGGGTCAGGCCCGGTTGTAGGCGCTCGCGACCGCGCGCATCGTCGCCAGGACGATGTTCGGGTGGACGCCCGCGCCCCAGACGGTCTTGCCGTCGATCGCGCATTCCACGTAGGCCGCCGCCTGGGCGTGCTGGCCCGCCGACAGGGCGTGCTCGGCGTAGTCCAGGACCTCCACGTCCACGCCGACCGTGCTCAGCGCGTCGGTGAAGGCCGAGAGCGGGCCGTTGCCGGTGCCGGAGACCTTCTGCTCCACGCCGTTCAGGACGATCTGCGCGTCCAGCGTCAGCGTCTCGCCCGCGTGCGCGGTGGTGTGGTCCTCCACGACCAGGCGCGGCGTCGGCTGGTACTCGGGGTGGTACTCGCGCCGGAAGATCTCGTGGATCTCGCCGGTCGAGACCTCCTTGCCGGAGGCGTCGGTGTGCCGCTGGATCGCCTGGCTGAACTCGATCTGCATGCGCCGCGGCAGGTCGAAGCCGTACTCGCTCTGCATGACGTACGCGACGCCGCCCTTGCCGGACTGCGAGTTGACGCGGATGACCGCCTCGTAGGTGCGCCCCACGTCCTTCGGGTCGATCGGCAGGTACGGTACGCCCCAGGTGAACTCGTCCACCGGGACGCCCGCCGCGGCGGCGTCGGCCTCCAGGTGCGCGAAGCCCTTCTTGATCGCGTCCTGGTGCGAACCGGAGAACGCCGTGTACACCAGGTCCCCGGCGTACGGGTGCCGCTCGGGCACCGGCAGCTGGTTGCAGTACTCGACGGCGCGTTTGATCTCGTCGATGTTGGAGAAGTCCACGCCCGGGTCCACGCCCTGGCTGAACAGGTTCATGCCCAGCGTCACCAGGCAGACGTTGCCGGTGCGCTCGCCGTTGCCGAACAGGCAGCCCTCGACGCGGTCGGCGCCGGCCTGGACGGCCAGTTCGGCCGCTGCGACGCCGGTGCCGCGGTCGTTGTGCGGGTGCACCGACAGGATCAGCGACTCGCGGTTCGGCAGGTTGCGGTGCATCCACTCGATCGAGTCGGCGTACACGTTCGGCGTCGCCATCTCCACGGTCGCCGGCAGGTTCACGATCAGCGGCCAGTCGGGGGTCGGCTGGATGACCTCGGCGACCTTGCCGCACACCTCGACGGCGTAGTCCAGCTCGGTGCCGGTGTACGACTCGGGGGAGTACTCGTAGCGGATCGCCGTGTCGGGGGTGTGCATCTCGGCGTACTTCAGGCACAGCCGCGCGCCCTGCGTCGCGATGTCGGTGATGCCGTCCTTGTCCAGGCCGAACACGACGCGGCGCTGCAGCGTCGAGGTCGAGTTGTAGAAGTGGACGATGGCCTGCTTGGCGCCGCGCAGGCTCTCGAAGGTCCGCTCGATCAGGTGTTCGCGGCACTGGGTCAGGACCTGGATGGTGACGTCGTCGGGGATGAGGTCCTGCTCGATCAGCAGCCGCACGAAGTCGAAGTCGGTCTGCGAGGCCGAGGGGAAGCCCACCTCGATCTCCTTGTACCCCATGTCGACCAGCAGCTGGAACATCTTCTTCTTGCGGTCGGGGGTCATCGGGTCGATGAGGGCCTGGTTGCCGTCGCGCAGGTCCACCGCGCACCAGACCGGCGCCGTCTCGGTGACCTTGTCGGGCCACGTGCGGTCGGGCAGGGCGACCTTGAACTGGGATTGGTAAGGCTGGTACCGCTTGGCGCGGTCGGAGAACGCGGTGCGTTGGGACGACGTGGAAGTCACGGATGCTCCTGTGATGATCGCTGGTGGTCTGAAGCCGTAGGTGCCTGAGCCAGCCGGCATGCGAAAACCCGCGACGAGGAGCCGACCTAGTTGGCCCCGCCGCGGCGACTAAGGAGCATCGTGAACCGCATGACCCATGGAGCCTACACCGCGACGGCGACCCGGGTCGAGACCGATGCCCGAATGCTGGGACCGTACGCGTGAAGGCTGAGACGCCGCGACCGGCGTCGTGCCCGGTCCGCGGTCCCGTGCCCGCCGCCCTACGGCTTGATGAGCAGGTCCTCGATCGCCAGTCGCGCACGCGGCGCCCGGTCCGGGCCCGCCACCGACTCGGCCAGCGCGGCCGGGTCGCCGGGGACGCCGATCGCGGCCACCGCGGTCGGCACCAGCGTCTCGGGCAGCGCGAACTCGGCGGCCAATGCGGCCGCGTCGAACCCGGCCATCTGACGGACGGTGAGGCCTTCGGCGGCGGCCTGGAACGTCAGGTGCGCCATGGCCTGCCCGAGGTCGTACATGGCGTGCCCGAGCGGGCCGCGCTCGTTGGCCTCGGTGCGCACGGCCACGAGCAGCGCGGACGCGTGCGACGCCCATTCGCGGTTGCCGGGGTTGAGGCAGTCGACGACGCGCTTGAACTCGCCGGTGTCGCGCTTGGCGAGGAGGAACCGCCACGGCTGGGTGTTGCCGGAGCTTGGGGCCCAGCGGGCGGCTTCGAGAAGGGCGGTGACCTGGGCGTCCGTCAGGTCGACGTCGGGGGCGAAGGCGCGGGTGGAGTGCCGGGAGGCGAGCAGCGGGTGGATGGGGACCGCGGTCTGGGCGTGGCGGTCGGCGGTTGCGGTCATGCGCGTTCCTTCGATTGCTGTCGTGGCGCCGCCCGTGCCGGGGTCCGCTCGGGGCCTTCCGGGGCGGCGTCTTGCGGTCGCGGCGCTGTCGCGTCCGGCGGCATCGTCGTCGCCGACGGGACGGGCGCCATCGTTCATGGTGCCACGCGCGGCTGTGGGAACCGCGGTTCGTGTCGGCTTCCTTACTCTCCTGTGGTGCCTTCGGGCGCTCCTGAGGCGCCTTCACGCTCCCGTGGCGCCCTCGGTCGCTTCTGTGGCGCCTTCGGCGGCGGGCGTCGGCGACGGGGTCGCGCCGGGAGCCGGCGTGGCCGTCGCGGACGGGTCGACCGACGGGCTCGGCTCCTCGGGCGCCTTGCGGTCCAGCGGCTCGGCGTCGACGATCTCGCCGGGGAGCGCGACCGTGGCCGCCGCCGGCTCGGGCGGGGCGGCGAGTTCGAGGGTCCCGAAGTCGCCGCTTGCGACGGACAGGATCGTCCCGGCCGCGTCGAGGCACCATTCGCCGGGCGGGATCGGCGTGTCGACCACGACCGTGTTCGGCGTGAGGGTGAAGCAGTCGCCTTCCTGCGCGACGGCGAACGGCAGGTGCCGGTCGAGCAGCTGCGGGAGCCACTCGACGAACGGCAGCTGCACCCGCGGGTCGTAGGCCCGGGGGATCTCGCCGGTGATCCCGGCGAGCTTCACGCACCGGTCCGCGGCGCACTGGAAGAACCCGCCGGTCGTCCAGGCCACCGTCACGTCGACCGTGCCGCCGAGCGCCCAGTCGGGCACGTCAACGCGCCACGTGCCGTCCTCCGCGGCCCAGACCGTGACGACACCGCCCGCGGACCACGCGTACTCGGCGGTGAACGTCGCGTCGAGGGCCTTGCTGACCCGGCCGATGAGCGTCGCCTGGGCGCTCGCGCGCCTCGGCGCCTGCTCGGTCTGGTCGACCGCCGTGGCCGTCCCGCACCCCGCCACGGCCAGCAGCACCGCTGTCGTGAGCGCCGCCACAATGCCTGTCCATCTCCATGCCACCGCCCGATTCTCGTGTCCCCGGAGCGAGAACGACCTGGCGACACACCGGTACTCGCAGCTAAGGTGAGGTGGCCGCCCGCTCGCGGGTGGCTCCGAGTGACCCCAGACACGAGCGAGTGAGGTGGAATCCGTGGCGCTAGTCGTGCAGAAGTACGGCGGATCATCGGTGGAGAATGCTGAGCGCGTCAAGCGCGTCGCCGAGCGAGTGGTCGCGACGCGAAAGCGCGGCGACGACGTCGTCGTCGTCGTCTCCGCCATGGGTGACACCACCGACGAGCTGCTCGACCTCGCAGCCCAGGTCTCGCCCCTGCCCGAACCGAGGGAACTCGACATGCTGCTGACCGCCGGAGAGCGCATCTCCATGGCGCTGCTGGCGATGGCGATCAACAACCTCGGCTTCCAGGCCCGCTCGTTCACCGGCTCCCAGGCCGGCATGATCACCACCGCCGCGCACGGGGTCGCCCGCATCATCGACGTCACGCCCGGCCGGATCCGCTCCTCGCTCGACGAGGGGTTCATCACGATCGTGGCCGGGTTCCAAGGCGTCAGCCAGGACACCAAGGACATCACCACGCTCGGCCGCGGCGGCTCGGACACGACCGCCGTCGCCCTGGCCGCGGCCCTGAACGCGGACGTCTGCGAGATCTACTCGGACGTGGACGGCGTGTTCACGGCCGACCCGCGGATCGTGCCCAACGCGAAGAAGCTCGACACGATCACGTTCGAGGAGATGCTGGAGATGGCCGCCTCCGGCGCCAAGATCCTGCACCTGCGCAGCGTGGAATACGCCCGGCGGTACGGGATGCCGCTGCACGTCCGTTCGTCGTACTCGACCAAGACCGGCACGATGGTGTCGGGTTACATGGAGGAGCTGCCCGTGGAGCAAGCACTCATCAGCGGCGTCGCGCACGACCGCTCCGAGGCCAAGATCACCGTCACCCGCGTCCCGGACAAGCCCGGCGCGGCCGCCTCGATCTTCCAGGTCATCGCCGACGCCGAGATCGACATCGACATGATCGTGCAGAACGTGTCGACCGCCGGCAACGGCCACACCGACATCTCCTTCACGCTGCCGAAGGAGGCCGGCCCGAAGGCGACCGGCGCGCTGAAGAAGCACCAGGCCGAGATCGGCTTCGAGAAGATCATCTTCGACGAGAACATCGGCAAGATCTCCCTGATCGGCGCCGGGATGCGCTCGCACCCGGGCGTGACGGCGAACTTCTGCCAGGCGCTCGCGGACGCGGGCGTCAACATCGAGATCATCTCGACCTCGGAGATCCGCATCTCCGTGGTCTGCCGCGACACCGACCTGGACGCGGCCGTGCGCGCGGTGCACGACAAGTTCGAACTGGGCGGCGCCGAAGAGGCCGTCGTATACGCGGGGACGGGGCGATAAGTATGGCGCGCAAGCTGAATGTGGCCATCGTCGGCGCCACGGGCGTCGTCGGGTCGATCATGCGGCGGCTCATCGCCGAGGAGCGCGACAACTGGGGCGAGGTCCGCCTCATCGCCTCGCCGCGGTCGGCGGGCAAGCTCCTGTCGGTCGGGAACGAGACCCTCGAAGTGCAGGCCATCAGCGCCGAGGCCTTCGACGGGATCGACATCGCCCACTTCGACCTGCCGGACGAGGTGAGCGCCGAGTGGGTGCCCGTGGCCGCCGAGCTGGGCGTGGTCGTCATCGACAAGTCCGGCTACTTCCGGATGGACCCGGACGTGCCGCTGGTGTGCCGCGAGGCCAACCCGGAGGAGGCCCGCAACCGGCCCAAGGGCATCATCGCGAACGCCAACTGCACCACCCTGGCGCTCATCCCGACGCTCGCGGCGCTCGACGAGCACTTCGGGCTCGTGTCGATGTCGGTGGCCTCGTACCAGGCCGCGTCCGGCTCGGGCAAGGAAGGCCTCGAGGCGCTGTACGCGCAGCTGCAGAAGATCAACGGCGTCGACCGGATCGGCACCGAGCCCGGTGACGTGCGCGCGGTGCTCGGCGAGGAGTTCAACGCGCCGTTCGGGGCGCCGCTGGCGCTGAACGTGGTCCCGAAGGTGGGCGGCTGGAAGGACGACGGCTGGACCTCGGAGGAGCTGAAGGTCCGCAACGAGTCCCGCAAGATCCTGGGCCTGCCGGACCTGAAGGTCGCGTCGACGTGCGTGCGGGTGCCGGTGGCCGTGGGCCACTCGCAGGTCGTGCACGCGACGTTCGACCGCGAGGTGACCGTGGCCGAGGCGCACCGCGTGCTCGCGGCGGCGGACGGCGTGGACCTGGTGGACGACCCGGCGAACATGGTGTTCCCGATGCCGATCGACTCGGTCGGCAAGGGCGGCACGCAGGTCGGGCGGATCCGCCAGTCGATCGACTTCCCGAACTCGCTGGAGTTCTTCGTCGTCGCCGACAACCTCATGAAGGGCGCGGCCCTGAACTCGATCGAGACCGCGGACCTCGTGCGCCGGGAACTCGAAGCCGGGGCGTAGGCCCGGCGGCGAGCACACGAGCGGCGAGCACACGACGCGGCCCCGAGGCGAACGCCTCGGGGCCGCGGTTCGCACTGCGTCGCGCTTTTTAAGCGTCGCGCTTCTTGAACAGGATCCAAGCGCCCGTGATGATCAGGGCCGCGAAGACCGCGAACACGCCGCCGGAGGCCCAGCGGCCGAAGAAGTCGAAGTCCGGCATGCCGGGTCCGCTCATGTCCTGGACCGCCAGGTCCACCACCATCATCCGCGCGCCGGACATGAACGGCAGGAACTTCACCACCGGCACCAGCCAGTCCGCCATCGGCAGGAACGACAGCCCGAAGATCAGCGTCTCGAGGATCAGCGGCACCAGGAAGATCACGACCAGCGCCGAGGGCACGCCCCGGAACAGCAGGCCCAGGCCGAGCCCCACCAGCGTGTAGATCAGCGTGTAGAGCACGTACCCGAGCAGGGCCGACCGCAGGGGGTCCTCGAACAGGCCCGGCACCTCGCCCCAGAACACCAGGAGCGCGACCGCGTTGAGCGCCATCGACGCCACCGTCACGGCCACGGTCACCGCCGCCACCACCAGGATCTTCGCGGCGACGAGCCGCGAGCGCTGCGGCAGCGCCGTCAGCGTCGGCTGGATCGTCCCGTGCCGGTACTCGTGTCCGGTCGTGAAGATCCCGATGATCGCCATGAACACGGCCAGGAACGGGATGCCGAACGCGGCGCCGCCGTTGAGGCCCGCCGCCACGGTCTCCGAGGTCAGCGGCTCCTCGTTCACCGCGATCCCGGCGATGACCGGGATCGCGAGCGAGCAGAGCACGCCGACTCCGATGAGCCAGTACGTCGAACGCAGCGTCGTCAGCCGCGTCCATTCGTAGCGCAGGGCATCAAGCATGGTCGGCACCGCCGGTCTTCTCGGTCGCAGGGGCGATCGGCTCGGTCGCGACGAACTCCTCGGAGGCGCCCGTCGCGGACATGAACGCCTCTTCGAGGGAGGCGCTGCGGGTGGACAGCTCGGACAGTTCGACGTTCTCGGTGAACGCCAGGTGCCCGACCGCGCCGATCTCCATGCCGGAGACGACCAGTTCGCCGTCCTCGCCCTTCACGACCTCCGCGCCCGCGCCCTCCAGCGCGGACGCGAGCGCGTCGGCGGAGGGGCTGCGGACGATCACGGTGGACTGCGTGAACTCGCGCACGAACTGGTCCACGTCGCCGTTGAAGAGCATGTTGCCGCGGCCGATGACCACGAGTTCGTCGGCCATCAGCTGCATCTCCGACAAGAGGTGGCTGGAGACGAAGATGGTGCGGCCCTCGGACGCGAGGTGCTTGAGCATGTCGCGCATCCAGTGGATGCCGTGCGGGTCGAGGCCGTTCGTCGGCTCGTCCAGCAGCAGGATGCGCGGGTCGCCGAGCAGCGCCTGCGCGAGGCCGAGCCGCTGGGCCATGCCCAGTGAATAGCCCTTCGGCTTCTTGCGCTTCACCGCGGCGAGGCCGACGAGCTCCATCACCTCGTCGACGCGCTTGTCGCCGACGCCGTTGGCGGCGGCGAGCATCCGCAGGTGGTTGCGGGCCGAGCGGGTGGGGTGGAACGGCTTCGCCTCCAGCAGCGTGCCCACCTTGTTCATGGGGCGGCGGATGTCGGTGAACCGCTCGCCGTCGAAGCGGGTCTCACCCTCGCCGTGGTCGAGGCCGAGCATCAGCCTCATGGTGGTGGACTTCCCGGAGCCGTTGGGCCCCAGGAAGCCGGTGACGACGCCGGGCCGGACTTCGAACGTCAGGCGGTCGACCGCCACGGTCTTCCGGTATCGCTTGTACAGACCTTCCGCGGTGATCATCAGGCTCCTCTTCGCATCGAGGGGTGGGGCGGGGTCCAAGGGGACGCGAGCAGTCTATGAGGCCGCCGCCGTCCGGCACACCGGCTCGCGGACGGAGATCGGCCTCCTGCCAGGGGAGGAGACGAGCATGAGCGGCAGTACCGGGGTACTACCCGGGCCGCGCGGGAAGCGCGGGCGCCAGGACCGGTCGAGCACTCCCGACCCACAGGGAGCAAGGGCACCGGGACTGGCCGAGCACTCCGGTTTCGTGCGCCGGACACGCGGGGTCGGGCGTTCCCCGCGGGTGGCCTGGTTGTTTAGACTTGTCGGGTGAGCCTGCGACTGTACGACACCGGCACCCGATCCGTTCGCGAATTCCAGCCCCGGAATCCCGGCCGAGTCGGTGTCTACCTGTGCGGCCTCACCGTCCAGGGTCCGCCGCACATCGGGCACCTGCGCACCGGCGTCGCCTACGACGTCCTCGTGCGCTGGCTGCGCCGCACCGGCTACGACGTCACCTACGTGCGCAACGTCACCGACGTCGACGACAAGATCTTCGTGCGCGCCGAGGAGCAGGGCCGCCCCTGGTGGTCGATCGCCTACGAGAACGAGCGCATCACCAACCGCGACTACGCCCTCCTCGGCGTCGAACGGCCCACCTACGAGCCCCGCGCCACCGGCCACATCACCCAGATGATCGACCTCATCGCCGATCTCGTCGAGCGCGGGCACGCCTACGTCACCGAGGTCGGCAACGTCTGGTTCTCGGTCGCCTCCTGGCCCGACTACGGCGAGCTCTCCCACCGCCGGCCCGACGACATGATCGCCAGCCCCGACACCGGTGACAAGCGCGACTCCCGCGACTTCGGCCTCTGGAAGGCCCACAAGCCCGGCGAGCCGCTCGACGCCGCCTGGACCTCGCCGTGGGGCCCCGGCCGCCCCGGCTGGCACATCGAGTGCTCCGCGATGGCCCGCCGCTACCTCGGCGACGCCTTCGACATCCACGGCGGCGGCACCGACATCATGTTCCCCCACCACGAGAACGAGCTCGCCCAGTCCCGCGCCGCCGGCCTCGGCTTCGCGAACTTCTGGGTGCACAACGGCCTGCTCAACCTCGCCGGCACCAAGATGTCCAAGTCCCTCGGCAACACGCTCAGCGTCACCGCCCTAGGGGAGAAGGGCTTCCCGCCCGCCGCCATCCGCTACTTCCTGACCACCGGCCAGTACCGGTCCCCGCTCGACTTCTCCGAGTCCGCCCTCACCGAGGCCCAGTCCGCGTGGGACCGCCTCTCCAACTTCGTGCACCGTGCGGCCGAAGCGCTGGGCGTCGAGTCGACCATCGGCGGCACGCTGAGCGCCGACTTCGTCGCCGCCATGGATGACGATTTGAACACACCCGCGGCCGTCGCCGCGATCCACGACATGGCCCGCGAAGGCAACGCCGCGCTCGACGCGGGCGACGACACGGCCGCGACCAGCATCGCGGGCGGTGTCCGAGCTATGCTCGATCAGCTCGGCCTCGACCCGCTCGACCCGCAATGGGACGAACCGGGGGACGCGAAGCTGACCGGCGCGGTCGACGCGCTGGTGAAGATCGCGCTCGAACAGCGCGCCGAGGCCAGGGCCCGCAAGGACTACGCGGCTGCCGACCGCATCCGCGACGAGCTCGCGCACGCCGGCATCACCGTCAAAGACACCCCTCGCGGTCCCGTGTGGACTGTGGACTAGGCGGACGCCTGCCACCAACCAGCCAGACCAGGGGATGCTGAACCGATGAGCACCAAGGGTGGAAACCCGAACCGCCGCAAGACCGCCAAAGCCGGACCCAAGATCGGATCGGGCGGCGGCAAGAAGGGCCTCGCCGGGAAGGGCCGCACCCTCAAGGCCGCGGACCGCCCCTGGCACAAGGAGTACCAAGGGGACGACAAGCCCCGCAAGACCCAGTGGAAGCAGGCCAAGGAGCGCGCCAAGGCCGCCGCCGAAGGCCGCACCACCAACATCGGTAAGGCCAAACCGCAGCGCGACCGCCGCCGCGACGACGAGCCCGAGCTGATCCTGGGCCGCAATCCCGTCGTGGAGGCCCTGCGCGCCAAGGTCCCGGCCACGGCCCTGTACGTGGCCTTCGGCACCGAGCTCGACGACCGCGTCGCCGAGTCCGTGCGCCTGGCGACCAACCGCGACCTCCCCGTCAAGGAACTCGCCCGCCGCGACCTCGACCGCCGCACCGGCAACGCCCTCCACCAGGGCATCGGCCTGGAGATCGAGCCGTACCGGTACGCCGACTTCGACGACCTCGTCGAGCTCAGCAAGACCTCCGGCACCGCGCCGCTGCTGGTCGCGCTCGACGGCGTCACCGACCCGCGCAACCTCGGGGCGATCATCCGCTCCACCGCCGCGTTCGGCGGCCACGGGCTCATCATCCCGTCCAAGCGCGCCGCGTCCGTGACGGCCGTCGCCTGGCGCACCAGCGCCGGCGCCGCCGCGCGGCTGCCGGTCGCCAAGGTCGTCAACCTGACGCGCACGATCCAGGCGTGCCAGCAGGCCGGGTTCATGACCGTCGCGCTCGACGGCGGCGGCGATGTCGACGTGTTCGACCTGCCCGTCGCCGCCGATCCGCTGCTCGTCGTCGTCGGCGACGAAGGCAAGGGCGTCTCGCGCCTGGTCGCCGAGACCTGCGACCACATCGCGAGCATCCCGATCGCCAGCGAGGTCGAGTCGCTCAACGCCTCCGTGGCCGCCTCGATCGCCTTGGCCGAGATCCAGCGCCAGCGCCGCTAGCGGCGGCCCCACGGCCTCGAAGGCGCTGAGGCCCGCACGACCGCAGGACCGCCTCGCGCGGTCCTGCGGTGGCACCTGCCGGCGGTCGACCACCGCGCCGCCGCTCCTTCAGCCGCGGTCGCTCCCGTGCGGGCCCCTCTGCGACCGCCTGCGAGGCCTCCGCAACCGCTCCCAGGCTTCCGCGGCCGAGACCGCCCCGGCGAGGCGTGCTGGACGTCGGCGACGGCTCCCGCCCGGCCACAACCGGTCATCCCGTGACCGCGCGAGTCGCCGCACCCCACTAACCTGGAACGATCCTGCACGCCCTAGCGCCCTCGGAGCTGCACCCTCATGCCGGCTGATTACCTCCTGAGCGTCGACCTCGGCACCTCGCACACGGTGGCGGTCGTCGTCTGGCCCGACGGTCGCACCCGCCCGCTGCTGTTCGACGGCTCCCCGGTGATGCCCTCCGCGGTCTTCCTCGACCCCGCCGGCACCCTCCACACCGGACGCGACGCCGAGCGTCTCGCGCTCACCGCGCCCGAACGGTTCGAACCGAACCCCAAGCAGCGCATCGGCGACGGCACGATCCTCCTGGGCGACCGCGAGGTCCCCGTGACCGCCGCGTTCGCCGCGATCCTCTCCCGCGTCGCCAGGACCGCCGTCGAATCCGTCGGCCACCTGCCGGACGCCGTCCTCACCTGCCCCGCCGCCTGGTCCGAGCAGCGCCGCGGCACCCTCCACGACGCCGCCGCGCAGGCCGGCTACCGGCCGGTCAAGATCCTCACCGAACCCGTCGCCGCCGCCCACTACTACACCTCCCGCCTCGCGAACCCTCTCGCCGCCGGCCAGGCCCTCGCCGTCTTCGACTTCGGCGGCGGGACCCTCGACATCGCCGTCCTCGAACGCCGCCAGGACGGCTCGTTCGGCGTCCTCGCCGACGGCGGCCTCCACGACCTCGGCGGCCTCGACTTCGACGCCGCCCTCGTCGCCCACATCGGCGAGACCGTCCGCCAGCGCGAGCCCGAGATCTGGAAGCGCCTCGAGAACCCCAGCGGCGCCTCCGAACTGCGCAACCGCCGCGAACTGTGGGAAGAGGTGCGCGCCGCCAAGGAGATGCTCTCCCGCTCCTCGGTCGCGCCCGTCACCGTCCCCGACATGGCCCAGTCGCTCCACCTGACCCGGGGCGAGCTCGACCAGATCTCCCGTCCGCTCCTGTCCCGCGCGGTGGGCGAGACCCAACGCGTCCTCGCCCTCACCGGCCGGCACCCCTCGCACCTCGCCGGCCTCTTCCTCGTCGGCGGCTCCAGCCGCATGCCCATGGTGGCGAAGATGCTCCACGAAGGGCTCGGCATCGCCCCCACCGTGCTGGAGCAGCCCGAACTGCCCGTGAGCGAGGGCGCGGCCCTCGCCCTGGCCGGCCCCGCGCCCATGACGCCTCCGGCGCCGGTCTCCCCGCCCATGGTGTCGACGACCTCGCCGATGGCCGCGTCCTCGCCGCCGACGCAGGCCGGCAGCCTGCCTCCGGTCACGCCCGGCACGGACGAGACGCTCATGCTGCGCCGCAGCGAACCGCAGAGGCCCAAGTCGAAGATCCGTCCGAAGTGGATCGCGATCGCCGCGACGGTCGTCGTGCTCGCCATCGCCCTCCCGCTCGGCTGGCGGTGGATCACCGACCCGTACAAGCAGCGGCCGTTCGCCGAGCGGCTCGACGAGGTCGGCGATCCGATCGCCCTCGCCGCCGAAGCCGACGGCTCGCTCTACGCGGTCCGCACCTGGGGCGACAAGGCACTGTTCGCCTACACCACGGGTTCCAGCAACGCCGACGGCCAAGAGCTGCACGTCCGCGCCGTCGACGCCGCCACCGGCGAACCCCTGTGGGAGGAGGACCAGGTCTACACGGGTGACGGCTGGGACTCGCAGCAGTTCTTCGTCTCCGAGGAGCTCATCGCCTTCCCCCAGGAGGTCGACACCTCGGGCGGCGGCTCCGAGTACCGGTACCGCTTCATCGACTGGGAGACCGGCGAGACCCGCAACACGGTGTCCAGCGCCGACACCTGGGCGGGCCGCAGCGGCGACCTCCTGGCGGTCGGTCCCTCGGGCGGCAACGCCTTCACCGTCTACGACGCCGACGGCGAGACGGTCACGAGCATCGAGGTCGGCGACGCGGAGGCGGGCGTCACGATCGCCGGCTGGGACTTCGTCGGCACCCCCGACGACCTCGGGAAGCCGTCGCAGCCCGCCAACGGCGACGGCCGGGTCTGGCTGCTCACCAGCGACAACGTCGTGCACGTCTACGACCTCGAATCGGGCGAGACGCTCGCGGAGCGGGAGCTCGAGACCGTCGACGACGACTATTTCGCCTGGGACGGCCTGCTGTACATCACGGTCGACAAGGAGACCGGATACGAGCTGAACGTCTACGACATCGAGGACGGCCTGTCCCGAGTGGACAGCGAGTTCGTGGAGTCGCCCAGCGCCCCCGAGACGATGGTCGCCTGCGGCGAGACCTACGTGTGCGTGCGCGAAACCGTCGCCGACGCCACCGACGTGTACACCTGGAGCGTCTACGACTCCGGCCGGAACGAGGTGACGGAGACCTTCGACGACGCCGAGTACCGCTACATCGAACCGATCGGCAACCGGCTCATGGTCGAGTACTACGAGGGCGACGACGTGCGGACCCAGATCTACGACAAGGACTTCGACCGGGTCGGCAACAGTCTCGACGAGACCTTCGACGCCATCGACGGCGGCAGCGCCCTCTCCTGGCCCGGCGGCGGCTTCACCTCCGATGTCGGCAACGTCATCGGCCTCGGCCGCGACGGCACCCGCTCCACCCTCCGCACCGAGCTGGAGATCTACGGCTGCGACGCCTCCGACACGCGCCTGGCGTGCTTCACCCTCGACGGCATGCAGATCTACTCGATCCGCGACGAGTGAGACCCGGGCCGCCGCAAGGCGGTCCCGTAGGCGTCGAACCGCGGGCGGGGCAGTTTCCAGCACCCCAGCGGGAACACCGTCGCCGGCATCGCGATCCACAATGCGGTCAGCGTGCTGAGCGTCGACCCGACCCGACCGGCCTCGGTCTCCAGCATGACGAACGAGACGAGGCCGAAGACCCAGGCCGTCACCGGGACGATCCAGGGCAGGCCCCGCGCCACGGCACTGCGCGAGGTCAGCGCCACGACCGCGACGGCCATGACGAGGGTGTAGGAGACCGTGTCGGCGACGGGTTCGAGGC
The DNA here is from genome assembly GCF_019710475.1 of Glycomyces sp. TRM65418. Taxonomy (GTDB): domain Bacteria; phylum Actinomycetota; class Actinomycetes; order Mycobacteriales; family Micromonosporaceae; genus Glycomyces. Next base: position 163,123 of record NZ_JAJFAX010000004.1, read on the forward strand.
CCGGGTAGCCGTCGTCCTCCAGGGAGAGCACGTCGGCCAGGACCGGTCCGCTGAGCCACCGGGCCGCGGCGAACAGCAAGGCGACGAGCGGACCGCCGATGACCTCGGGATGGCGGCGCAAGAGCGAACCGCGCTGCTCAGTGGAGTGTTCGTGTGGCCATGGTCGATACCGTCCGCAACCGGATCACCACCGAATTCGTGCCATCGTTGCCGGACCTCCATGACATCGGCTGTGCCGACGCCCGGTTCCGGCCGGTATTTTCCCCGCTTTCCGCCGACCGGGACGCGGCCCCCTCCCTTCGGAGGGGACGCCGCGGCCGCGCCCCTCCATCGGAGGGATTCCGGCATTCACGGCCCCTCCCTTCGGAGGGGACGCGCAACCTCGCCGATCCCCTGCCGCGCCTTGGCTTCAAGCGGATCGACCGATCCGCCTGAACCTCCCCCAAGGGAATCAGCATGCGACAACCCAGACTCATCGGAGCGTCGGCGGCGGCGGCCGTGCTCGCCGGCTCCGTGATCGCGGGCGGCACCGCCGCGCTCGCCGAAACCCCGAGCGCCGACCCGGCCGGGACGCCACCCGCCCCGACCGCCGTCACCCTCCCCACGGGCGACCGCGTCACCGTGATGCCGAACGGCGCCACCGCGATCGACCCCGCCCCGGGCCGCGAGGACACCACCTTCATCACTCCGACGTCGCCGAGCGGCGACATCGTGGTCGTCCCGACCGACCGGGTCGCGGCCATCGAAGCCGGCGACGAGGACCCGCGGCGCTACAACGTCTCCGAGCTGCTCGACGCCGGCCAGACCGACGCCGCGAGCGCCACCGAGTCCGAACTGGACGACCGCGAGTACGTCGGGCTCGTCCCCGACACCTCGTCCGGGGCCGAGGCGACCGCCGAAGACGACCTCCAGAAGCTCTACGTCACCCTCCGCGACCGCGACGGCGAGGCCCCCGACGGCTCCTGGATGCTCTGGGCCGCCCGCGACGGCTCCGATTTCGGCAGCATCCCGATCGAGGAGAACGGCGAAGGCGGGACCGTGCTGCCGCCCGGCGACTACGTCATCGTCTCCGGCTTCTGGTCCGACGCCACCGAGACCGAACGCGGCCGGATCATCATGGGCATGACCCCGGTGACCATCGAGGACACCTTCTACGACCTCGTCCTCGACGGCGGCGAGGCCCAGCCGGTGAGCGTCGACGTGGAGCAGGAGGACGCCCGGTTCCTCAACGCCGCCATGGTGCTCGACGCTCGGCACGCCGAAGCGAACCTCGGCTACGGCAATTACCTCGGCCCGCAGGACGACGCCTTCCTGCTGCCCGAGCCCGACCTGCCCGAGTTCGACCTCGGCTTCATCTACCAGCCGGTCCTCGCGAGCCCCGAAGGCGCCGAGGACCCGTACGTCTACAACCTCGCCTTCCACGAGGTCGGCGGCTTCCCGGACGACACCGCCTTCAGCGTCGACGACGACGACCTCGCGACCGTGCAGACGGACTACGGTGACCTCGGCGTCGCCTACGACGGCCAGACCTGCGACTACGGCGACTACACCGAACGCCAGATCGGCATGGGCTTCTGCCGCCTCATCGACACGGCCGTGCCCTCGCAGCGGACCATGTACTACACCGCCGACCCCGGGACCGTCTGGGACAACCAGTTCGTGGCCGGGGAACGCGACGAATACGGCGACCTCGTCAACGGCTTCGTCGCCAACTACGAGCGGGTCTTCGAACCGGGCGCGACCGAGCGGGTCATGCCGCGCGGCGGCCTCTCCTCCGGTGTCCCCGCCGCCTACCGCGTCGGCGAGGACGGCGTGAACTATTTCGGCGCCGAGACCATGCCGGTGGGAGGCGGCAACGACGAGGAGCTGTTCCTCGTGGGCGCCAAGGGCACCGCGACGCTCAGCCGCGACGGCGAGACCATCGCCGCCGCCGAGGGACTCGACTTCTACTGGGAGACCCTGTTCGCCGAGATGCCCGAGGGCGACGCCGGGCGCTACACCCTGACCGCCGACGTCACGCAGTCCTCGCCCGCCTCGGTCTTCGGCACCGACGCCACGGCCACGTGGGAGTTCGACTCGGCCCCGGCCGAGGACGGCGAGTTCGACGACATCGCGCTCCCGGTCGTGCAGCTCACCGCCGACGACATCGAAGGCGGCTACGGCGAACGCGGCGCGTGCCAGGAGATCACCCTGGACCTGCGGTCCTATGAGTACGGTCCGGTCGTCCACGCCGTGGACATGGCCTTCGAGATCTCCTACAACGACGGCAGGACCTGGAAGAAGATCGGCCTCGACCGCGACGGCGACAGCGCCACGGCCGAGATCGACCACCCGCGTTCGGCCCGATGGGTCTCGGTCCGCATGACCGCGACCGACGACGCCGGCACCGAAGTCGTGCACACCACCATCCGCGCCTACGGGCTCAAATAGGCCGGACCGCGGCCCGGCATCCCCGTGGCGGGCCGCGGTCCCCGAACGGCAAGGGGGCCCGGCCGCTCAGCGGCCGGGCCCCCGGTCTGAGGCGGCGAAGCGGCCGTGCGGATGCGCGGACTGGCGCACCGACGTCGACGCCTCCTTCGAGGGCGACTTGGAGCAGTGCTTCCCCGCCGGTCGCCGTCCCAGCGAATGGTCCGAGACCATGACCCCCGAGCCGTGTCGCAGTCGGTGCGTTCGCGTATCCGGCGGTCGCCGCTCGGGACCGCGAGCCCGAGGCTCGATCGGCGGCCGGTTCAGCCGGTGTGCAAGGCCGCTGCAGAATGAGCAGAACACCGCTGGAGGTTCCCGATGCGCATCGACCGTGCCGTACGTCCTCAGATCATCGCGTTCGCCGGTTTGCCCGGCGCGGGCAAGTCGACCCTGGCGGAGGCGCTGGCGCGAGTCTCGCGAACCCCGGTGTTCGCCAGCGACTGGCTGATGGGGGCGCTCAAGCCGTACCACGTGTTCAAGGGCATGGACGAGGCGACTTACGACGCGCTCTGCCACGGTTTGGTCGAGTCGCTGGTCACGCGGCAGTTGCTGGTGGACCAGTCGGCGATCACCGACTGCGTCCTCGATGACGGAACCGCCGAGCGCTGGGGGCGGCTCGCCGCTGAGCACGACGCCGAATTGCGCGTCGTCGAGTGCGTATGCAGTGACGTCGACCTGCACCGGCGGCGGGTCGAGGGACGGAAACGGAACATCCCCAACTGGCATGAGGTCGATTGGGCGCACGTGGAGCGCATGCGCGGTGAGTTTCCGCCGCTGACGGTCGAGCGACTGACGGTCGATGCCGTCGAGTCGATCGAGGTCAACCTCGGCAAGGTCCGCGACTACCTGGCGGCGCCCTCAGCGGTGCGACAAGGCTGATGCGTGCGCCTCGCTCCTTCCGCCTGCGGCAGAGGGAATGCGCAGCTGGACGCCTCGCCCGTCCAGGCCACCGCCACTTCGGAAACCTCGGCCCTCGGCACGCGCGCGGTGGCAGTCGCGCACCCGCGTCACGTGCCTTCAGATCGGCTAGAATCGTCTCGTCGCGCCGGGATACGGCGCTGACCGGCCGCTGTAGCTTTAACGGTAGAGCAACTGTCTTGTAAACAGTAGGTTGCGGGTTCGAATCCTGTCAGCGGCTCCAACGGCAAGACGCCCGGCCGACGGCCGGGCGTTCGCCACTGCCGGATCAGGGCGTCGCCCTCCTCAGGGCTTTCCCGCCCCTCGTGGCCGGAAGCGCGGTTTCGTTGGAGGCGCTCCGTCTCGGCGGCATCCGTGTGAGGGCCACGACCGAGTGAATGAGGCAACCGGTCCATCGCTTGCGACCGGCTCGTCCTCGGCTGAACGCGACACTGCCGGGACTCGACCGGGATTCCGCGCTGTCCTCCATCCGCTCGGTTCCACTGGCTGAGCCAGATCGGCGCATGGTCAGTGGTTCTCGGGCTCGAGCCCGACCACGATCCTTGATTCAGTGTCCTGCGTCACATTCAACGGGAGCATGTCGAGAAGTACCGGCCGACTCCGTCCCTCGGGTGAAGGGTCGCGAAGGCGCGGTCCAAGACTCAGGAGGCGATCATGACGGTCATCCGGATGGACCACGTCGGCATCGTGGTCGAGGATCTCGCGGCCGCCATCGCGTTCTTCGTCGAGCTCGGCCTGGAACTGGAAGGCCGGGCCACGGTCGAAGGCGCGTGGGTGGACCAGATCGTCGGGCTGGAGGGCGTCAAATCGGACATCGCGATGCTCCGGACCCCCGACGGTCACGGACGGGTCGAGCTGTCGACGTTCGAGCGGCCGGTGGCCGCCGGCCCTGCGCCGTGGGCTCCGGCGAACGTTCCGGGCATTCCTCGCCTCACGTTCTTCGTCGACTCGGTGGACGGCGCCGTCGACCGCCTGCGCCCCCACGGCGCCGAGATCGAGGGGCAGGTGGCGCAGTACGAGGACCGCTACCGGTACTGCTACGTCCGCGGCCCCGCCGGCGTCATCATCGGCCTCTGCGAGGAGCTTCGCTGAAGCGGGCGAACCGAGTCGGGCGATGGCCACGGCACGACGCCTCGCCCGGCGGCCAGTGCCATCCAGTGATCGCGCCCGTCGAGGGCGCGCGAGACGACAGGAATCGAACATGCGCAAGCTCGTAGTCCAGCAGTGGGCCACCCTCGACAACATCGCCGCCGAAGAGGACGGCGGGCTCAGTTTCGTCTCAGGAGAGCCCTTCTCCGATACGACCGATCCCGAGTACAAGGCACGCATCATGGGGTTCATCGACTCGGTCGACACCATGATCCTGGGCGCGAACACCTACGCCCAGAGCAAGGACTACTGGCCGCACGCCGAAGAGCAGGGCGCGTACGGCGAGAAGCTCAACAACCTCGCCAAGTTCGTCGCCTCGTCGACGCTGGAAGACGCCCCGTGGGGCGATTTTCCCGCCGCGACCGTGACGCGCGACCCCGTCGCCACCGTCCGGGAACTCAAGGGGCAGAACGGCAAAGACCTCTGGCTGTGGGGGAGCCTCACGCTCATGCGTTCCCTCATGGACGCGGGCGTCGTCGACGTCGTCCAGATGCTGGTCTGCCCGGTGTCGCGCGGCAGGGGAAGGCGCGTCTTCGAAGACCGGCATGACCTGAAGCCGCTCGAGGCCGCCGCGTTCGGCAACGGCGTCGTGCTGCTGCGGTACGAGTTCCGGAAATAGGCGGATCGACCGCTCCTGCGACGATCCGGACGCCGGCGGGGCCGCTCGTTCTCGAGCCTCGTCCGACGCCCGCTCGCTGCGTCAGTCCTCCACCGTCACTGCGCCGGAGACCAGGCCGGCCGCTGCTTCAGCCGCCAGCGTCCCGGCCTGTTCGCCCGCTTCCGCCAGCGCTCCGCGCAGCGCTTCCAAGCTCGCGAAGGCCGTGCCCCTCCGCTGCTGCTCCGCGAGCGGGAGCCTCGGGAGCTTCACCGACAGGAGGCGCCGCTTGGCGCCCGTGGCGGTCCGCTTCGTCGCCGTCGGGAGCCGGGCCGCCAGTACCGCCGCCATCCAGCCGAGGTCCAAGGTCGGTTCGCAGGTCACCGTCCACTGCGTCTCGGTGGCGTCCTCTCGTCGCCCGATCCGCACGGGCGGTGCGCCGACCGGGTCGACGATGACGCACTCGGCGTCGCCGCCGGCCGTGGATTCGCCGCCCGGCGCGACGTTCAAGTGGCCGTCGCGTTCCAGTTCGCCCAGGCTCGTCTCCGGGGCCGACTCCTCCGTGCCGGTGCCGAAGCGCGGCACGGGCCGTCCGGCGAGTTCGGCCAGGCGGCCGCTCAGGCGGCCGACCGATTCGGCGAGGGTCGCGGCGTCGCCCGCCGCGCTCGCCAGGTAGACCGCGGGGGAGATGTCCACGTCTTCGTCCCACAGGCGCATGAGCGGGACCGTGGCCGAGTCCGCGGTGCCGACCGGGGCGTTCGGTGCCGCGGTGAAGGACCGCCAGGCCTCGGCGAATCCGTTCCCGTTGGACACCAGCAGCTGCGTCGTCTCGCCGCGCGGGGCGAGGACCCAGATGTGGGCCTTGGCCTCCGGGTGGTCGACGACGGCCCGCAGCGCGCCCCAGCGGAGGAGTTCCGAGCGGATGCGCCGGCCCGAGCGGCGGTGCGCCACCTGGGCGGGCATCCGCACGACCGCGTGGCCGCCCGGGGCGAGCAGGGCGACGCAGTGCAGGGCCCATGCCAGTTCGGGCTCGGTTCGCGGCGGGGTGCCGTAGGCGAGGCGCGGGTCGTCCCCGGCGGGGAGCCGGTCGTGGCCCCAGTCCTTGACGTTGAACGGCGGGTCGCACACCACCAGGTCGAACCGCTCGGCCGGGAGCGGGGTCAGCAGGGAGTCCCAGGCGCGCACCGTCACTTCGGCCCGCTCGTCGTGGAGCCGCAGGCGCTGCTCGGCGATGTCGGCGCGGGCCGCCGACAGGTCCCGGCCGCTGAGGACCCTGCAGTGGCCGGTCCGGCGCACGACCGCGGTGAGGAGGTCGCCTTCGTCGCATGCGGGGTCGTGCACGGCGGGCGCGGCGGTGTCCTCGGTGACGACGGCGGCGATGTCGGCCAGCGGCGCGATGCCCGGTGGGACGCCCGTCCCGGCGGCTTCGCGGGCACGCTCGATGAAGAACTCGAAGAGCTCGGCGGCCGGGATCTCCTGCTGGAGTTCCTTGAGCCGCCGGGCGGTCGCGCCGTCGCCTTGGAAGGCCGCGGCGACCGCGGCGAGTGCGGCTTCGGCGGTGGGCTCGGTTCCCTCGACCGCGAACCAGAGGCGGTCGGCGCCCGTCACGCGGAGGCGGCGGCCGTGGGCTTCAGCCCAGTGTTCGAGCTCGGCGAGCGCGAATCGGGGGCGGCGGGCGGTCGCGTCCACGGGATCGGGGAAGTCGGGTTCGCGGCGGCGCCAGTTGCTGACGGCGTTGCGTCCGACGCCCGCGAGGCGGGCGAGATCGGTCAGCGTGATGGTCGCGTCGGCACTGGCGTCACGGGTGGTCATGCGGCTCCCTGCTTCGGTTTGTCGCATCGTAGCCCACCCCGCGTTGCTGAGACTCCACACAGTCTATTATTCTCGTGAAGTGAGTTCACAAGACTCTGATTGTGAACACCACCCCACGGAAGGAAGATCATGACCATCGAACTCCCCGAGATCTCCAAGCGACTCCTCGCTGTCGGCGGCACCGCCCTCATCGGCCTGGCCGCCCTGTCCGCCTGCGGAGGCGAGGACTCCGGGACCGGGGACGCCTCGGCCGCAAGTGAGACCGAGGCCGAAGCGGTCGCCGAGGACGAAGCCGGCGGCGGCGACGGCACCAGCCCGGACTCCCCGCTCCCGGCCGGCTCGACCGTCGAGGTCACCGACTGGACCCTCACCGCGACCGGCACGCTCGACGCGACCGAGGAGATCCTGGCCTTCGACGAGTACAACGAGGCCCCCGCCGACGGGTTCCAGCAGGGCATCGTGACCCTGGAGGGCACCTACGACGGCGACGCGTCCGGATCGCTGTGGACCGACGCGTCGTTCGGGATCTGGGCCGACGGCACCTTCTACGACAGCCTCGACTGCATGAACACCGTCGAGAACGAGCTCATGGAGGTCGCCGAAGTCTCCGCCGGAAGCAGCGCGACCGGTTCGGCCTGCGTCGAGATCCCCAGGGGCGCCGAGTCCTACCTGATCTACATCGAGGACATCTGGGCACTCGACGGCACCCAGTACTTCATCGAGATCGGCTGAGGCCCACCGACCGGAGGACGCGGCGACCATTGGGCGGAACCCGCGTCCTCCTCACTCCAACTCCTTTGCCTCCCAAGGCGACCCGTGTTCCAACCGCTCCTCGCCCGGGGCTTCACCGAACTGCAACCATCGTGATCCTTGTCATGGGCACCGGTCCGACGTTTCACAGAAGGATGAATCCCCAGTTCAGACGCGTGTCGTGCCCGGCAGTGACGGCCCCTGGCGCGCCGGTGGTTGAACACCCCTCATAAGGTCGCGCTGAACTCATAGAGCACCGCCCCACCCGACAGACGGTGCCGTACCGAAAGCAGCACATGAACATCAGCACCGAGACCTTCGGCCCCATCCGCCGCGCCCTCGCCGTGGGCGGCCTCGCCCTCACCGGCACCCTGGCCCTCACCGGCTGCGGCATCCTCGACCAGGCCTCCTCCACTGACTCGGCGAGTGAGGTCAGCGAAGAGCAGTTCGACGCCGTCGCCGACGCCGCCGCGGGCGACTGCCTGCCCGAAGAGATGCTCGGCGGCGACAACTCGACCTTCGCGGTCGACTGTGAAGACCCGACCGCGTTCTGGACCATCACCGCGATCGAGGCCGACCCGGCCGTCACCGCCAACGCCTCCGGCACGGTCGACGACCCGGCGGGCGTCTACGAGCTGTGCGGTGAGACCGTCGCTGCGCAGATCCCCGGTTCCCCCTGGACCGACTGGAACATGATCTACGACCCAACCACGCTCACCGTGGACTACCTGTTCTGCGTCGAGGCCATCGGGGTTCCGACCGCCGCCGGCACCACTCCGGTCGTCCCCGCCGCCGGTGAGTGCTACAACTCCATGTCGGTGAGCTCCGAACTCCACTTCGGCACGCTCCCGTGCGACTCCGCCGATGTCGACTCCGTCGTCGTGGACGCGATCGCCGTCGACCAGGCCGACTGGGCCACGGCCGACGCCGAGGCCATCGCGGCCGAGTGCAGCGGCGAGTGGGTGTACTACCAGCCGGTCATGGACCAGTTCGGCCGTACCACCGCGGTGTACTGCACCGAGTAGCAGCCGCCGGGCCGCGGCCCATACGAGCGTGCGGTCAAGGCGCGTAGGAGCTCGCGACAGGGCTGTCGCCCGTGATCGCCCGAGTCTCATAGCGCTTTGCGGCCCTGCGACCGGGCTGCGGTCCCTCCGAGCGTGCGCTCGCAGTGTTCGAGAACAGGCCCCGGAGCATTGCTCCGGGGCCTTCGCCTTGCGCTCTTCAGGGAATGAAGACGCAGTACTCGCGCAGGTGGTGCTCGAAGGAGGGGCTGATCTCGATCACGAGCATCACTTCGCCGAGGCTGCCGAAGGGGCCGGAGCGTTCGACCCGGTCCTGGATCTGCCTGGCGCTGCGCTCGGTCACGCCCGGCAGCGAGGTGAGGACGTGCAGGGGCGCGTGGTTGAGGTCGACGAGACCGCCGTCGTCGTACTGGCGCGGCAGGTCGGGGCGGCCGATGCCGAGGCGCTTGGCGAGCATCGGATCCGCCGCGGCGGTGCGGCGGGCCTGCTCGCGCAGGTGCCGGGCCCGGTCCACGACCTCCATGTTCGACAACCGCGCGACGGGCACGTGGTGCTGTGCGGGGGCGGCCCAGACCGCGGACCGGATCAGCAGGAGGTGCGCGGTCGAGACGACCGAGGTGACGCCGATGGCGATGTAGAACAGCACGTCCGCCCACAGCGGCGGGTACTGCCCGTAGACGCCGATGACGCCGCAGCCGGCGAGCATGAGCGCCGAGTGGGCCACCAGACCGACCAGCGTCCAGGTGCTGCGGCGGCGGGCGAGGGCGGTGGCGAACGCGATCGGCGCGCCGAACCCGCACGTGAGCAGCGGCAGCACGGCCCACAGGTAGGTGCCGATCACGGCGAGCCGGCGGTTGCGCGGTCTCGTGGCAGGAGCGGGCGGGGCGTAGGGACCGAGGGCGGTCATCGAGGCGGACTCCCGGGCGAGGTCGGGCGGGGCGCCGGCCACGCCGGGCCTGCCTGGGGCGGCACGGACCAGGCTCGAAGCAGCCGTTCGGCTTCGATGGTATCGGCATCGGCGGGACCGAGCGCCGCGGCCATCTCGTGGACCACGGTGGACAGCTCGTGGTGCGCCTCGGCCCCGCGGCCCAGCGTCGCGAGCAGCTCCGCGGCCACGCGCCGCGACCGGAGCGTCGAGCGCGCCCGCTCGCCTTCGAGGCGCCGCTGCCGTTCGATGACGCTGGTGAGCCCCGCGAGCGCGCTCGAGGCGTTCCCCAGGGCCGCGAGGCATTGCGCCGCGCGCATCTGGCAGTGCAGCGCGAGGGCCGGGTCGGGGCTCTCGAAGTCCTTCGCCAGGGCGCGGAACGCGGTGAGCGCGCCGCTGTAGTCGCCGGCGCCGAAGGCCCGGTCGGCCGCGGCGATGCGGTCGGCGGCCCGGTCGGGCTGCGGCGGGGCGGTCACGGCCCGGTCGGCGACCCGCGCGGGCGCGAGCGGGGCGCGGAACGGCCAGGTCGGGTCGCCGCAGTCGTGCGCGGGTGCACCGGATGCCGGAGTCGCGGCGAGCATCCGCGCGAGGTCGAGGTGGACCGCGGCGGCGTCGGAGCCGCGTTCGGCGGGGTCCTTCGACAGCAGCCGCGAGACGAGGCCGTCCAGTTCGGACGGCAGGTCCGGCCGGTGGCGGCGCACGGGTTCGGGCAGTTCCCTCAGGTGCGCGGTCTGGACCTCGTAGGCCGAGCCCCGGTCGGCGAAGAGCCGCTCGCCGGTGGCCATCTCGTACAGGAGCGCCCCCAGGGCGTAGAGGTCGGCGGCGGGCCCGGCGGGCTGCGCGCGGATCTGCTCGGGGGCCATGTAGTTGAGGGTGCCGGGCTTGTCGCCGGTGGCGGTGAGTCGCGAGGCGTCGGGTTCCAGGACCGCGGCGATGCCGAAGTCGACGACGTGGACGAGGCCTTCGGGGCCGACGATGACGTTGGCGGGCTTGAGGTCGCGGTGGACGACCTGCTTCTCGTGGGCGGCGGTGAGGACCGAGGCGAGCTGCGCCCCGATGGCGAGCGTCCAGTCCGCGGGGAGCGCGCCGGCCTCGTCGAGGAGGTCGCGCAGGTCGAGCCCGGGCAGGTACGCCATGACGAGGAACAGCTCGCCGGTGGCCTCGTCGAGTCCGGCGTCGAAGATCGCGGGCACGCCGGGGTGCCGGATCTGGGCGGTGACGCGGGCTTCGCGGCGGAACCGGGCGGCGGCCTCGTGCTGCTGGGGTCCGTCCAGGAGGTCGGGTCTGACGACCTTGACGGCGACCTCGCGTTCGAGATGGAGGTCGACGCCCTGCCAGACCCGGCCCATGCCGCCCGCGCCGACGGGCCGCTCGAGGCGGTAGCGGCCGCCGAAGACCTGGGGATCGCTCACGCCTACAAGCATGCCCGGCGGGCGTTCGGACGCCGTGGCCGGACCCTCGGGGAGGAGAGGGTCCGGCCACGGCGCCGGGTCGGTCGCGCCGCGACCCCATCGATGGAATACGCCGCGGGGCGGCCCTCGGGTTGCTTCGTCGCGCGAAAAATCCGCGGCATCGGCGGCGTTGCGCCGGAGCGGGTTACCGGTGGGTTCGGTTCGTCCCTCGGGGCACTTGCGACTCACGCGCGTCCGCAGTGAATCTCCTGCGTAACCCCTGTTTCCGCGCCGAAGGATTTCCGCCTCCCGCGTTGACTCGGACATGTGTCTGACGCTACAGTTCTTCACAAATACCCTTCCGAGTGAACGCGCACTCACCCCTCAGGTGAACCCCAAGTGGTAGGGAGCCATATGCCAACGGTGATCTCAGACCCGCGAAGCGTTCGACTGCGCACAGTGGACGGGCTCAGTGCCCTCGGCATCCCCGCGCCCCCCGCCCAGTTCCCGCTGCCGTTCCCCGACGGCCGGCTCCCGCGACTGCGCCCGCGCGGCCACATCGAGGCCCGCGCCGCGATCCTCAACATCGTCCAGGCCCGCGTCTTCGACATGCCCGAGGAGCTGGCGATGCGCTGGCTCCTCGACGCGCACGTGCTCGACCACCTCGCGCCCGACGAGTGGGGCTTCATCGCCTGCGGCCGCGGCGATCGCACCCGCTACGCCGACCAGCTCGAGAGCCTCTACACCGTCGCCTGGCTGCTCGGCCTCGTCGACCACCTCGATCCCGCCGTGCCGTGCGACGAGGAGCTCCCCGAACTCCTGCCCGACCTGCGTCGGCCCGAGTCCTTCGGGGCCTGGCGCGACCGCCAGCTCACGCCGACCCGCGACCCCGCGGTCGTCGCCGAGATGCTCGACCTCTACTACTGCCTCGACTGGGTGTGCGACCAGGCCCGGCGCGCCGGGCAGGTCCTGCCGCGCGGCGTCGACGACAACCTGGTGTGGCACCGGCGCTGGGCGCTGGAATGGGCCGTCGTCTTCGCCGAGGAGCGGCCCGTCCACTGGGACGAGGTGCGGCTGTGAGGCAGGCTCCCGAATCCCGCTGACTATATTCATGGGATGAATTCGAACTCTGTTTCGCAGCAAGGGTCGGCTCCGCAGCAACCACCGTCCACGACGCCGGCGCTGTCGCGCGACGTGATCCGCACGGCCCCCAAGGCCGTGCTCCACGAGCACCTCGACGGCGGCCTGCGCCCCCAGACCCTCATCGAGATCGCCGACGAGATCGGCCACACCCTCCCCGCCACCGAGCCCGAGGCCCTCGCCGACTGGTTCTTCGAGGCCGCCGACTCGGGCACCCTCGAGCGCTACCTCGAGACCTTCGCGCACACCGTCGCCGTCATGCAGCGCCCCGACGACTGCTTCCGCATCGCCTCCGAAGCCGCCCAGGACCTCGCGAGCGACGGCGTCGTCTACGCCGAACTGCGCTACGCCCCCGAGCAGCAGCTCCTCGGCGGCATGAGCCTCGAAGAGGTCGTCGAGGCCACCCTCGCCGGATTCGAGGAGGGCCAGCGCCTCGCCGAGCAGGCCGGCAACCCCATCACCGTCCGCACCCTCCTGTGCGGGATGCGCCACGCCGACCGCACCCTGGAGATCGCCGCGCTCGCGATCGCCTTCCGCGACAAGGGCGTCGTCGGCTTCGACATCGCCGGCGGCGAGATCGGCAACCCCGCCGAACGCCACATCGAGGCCTTCGACCTCCTGCGCCGCGCCTCGATGCCGTTCACCGTCCACGCCGGCGAGTCCATGGGCCCGGAGTCGATCCACGGCGCGGTCGCGATCTGCGGCGCCGACCGGATCGGGCACGGCGTCCAGCTCATCAAGGACATCGACCTCACCGGCGACGAGCCGAAGCTCTCCCCCCTGGCGCACTACATCCGCGACCGGCGCATCGCCCTGGAGATCTGCCCGTCCTCCAACCTCCAGACCGAGGGCGCCGAATCCATTGAGACGCATCCGATCAAGGCGCTGTACGACCTCGGCTTCCGCGTCACCGTCAACAACGACAACCGGCTCATGAGCCGCACCCACACCTCCCGGGAGTTCGAACTGCTCTCCGAGACGTTCGGCTGGGGCTGGCCCGAGATCAAGCGGTGCACCGAGAACGCCATGAAGGCCTCGTTCCTGCACCACCCCGAGCGCCGCCGCATCCTCGAAGAGGTCATCCGACCCGCGTACGCGGCGCTGGAGGCATCCGCTCAGCGACCCTGAGTAAGCTCGGCGGCATGCACGTTTACACCGCCCCTGTCGTCGTCCCCGTCGCGGGCGAACCGATCCACGAGGGCGCGGTCGGGGTCGACGACGGGCGGATCGCCTACGTCGGCCCCGCCGCCGACGCCCCCGAGGCCGAAGCGACCACCGCCTTCGACGGCGTCCTCACTCCCGGGCTCGTCAACGCCCACACCCACTTGTGCTACACCGCGTTCGCCGACATGTACGGCAACGAGAAGGAGTTCTTCGAGTGGATCCAGGACTTCGCGCGCCGCAATCCCGAGACCGCTGACGACGCCTGGAAGGCCTCGGTGCAGCTCGGCATCGACGAGTCGATCGCCCACGGCGTCACCGCCGTGGCCGACATCGTCACGCCCGCGGCCGGCTTCGAGCCGCTCTTCGCCTCCGACCTCGCCGGGGTCGCCTACTGGGAGGCGTGCTTCATCGACGACGCCGCCTGGGAGGTCCGACGCAGCGCCTGGCGCGAGGTGGTCACCGACAGCCGCGCCGTCAACCACTCCGACGTCGCCGTCGGCATCAGCCCCCACACGCTCTACACGCTCGGCACCAACGTCGCCAAGAGCCTCGCCGAACTCGCGCGCACCCTCGACATCCGCCTCCACCCGCACCTGGCCGAGACCCTCCACGAGGACATGTTCGTCCGCCGCGGCTCCGGCCCCTTCGCGTTCATGAACCGCCGCGGCGGCCTCGACCTCGAACTCGCCGACGGCGGCGCCGGGCACTCCCCGGCCGCCCAGATGGAGAAGGTCGGCTGGCTCGGCGCCGACTCCCATGTGGCCCATGGCGTCCACATCGACAAGGCCGACCGCGAGATCCTGCGCAACCTCGGCACCGCCGTGGCCCTGTGCGCCCGCTCCAACGTCCGCCTCGAATCCGGGGAGGCGCCCGTCGCGGCCCTGCGCGCCGAAGGCAACGCCGTCGCGATCGGCACCGACTCGCGCGCCTCCAGTCCCGACCTCGACGTGGCCGCCGAGTGGCCCGTGCTCCGCAAACTCGCGCTCGCCCAGGGCGACAGCGGTGAAGGCCTCAACGAATGGCTCGTGCGTGCGGCCACCGAAGGGGGCGCCAAGGCCCTCGGCCGCGAGGACATCGGGGCGCTCGCCGTGGGCAACCGCGCCGACTTCGCGGTCTTCGACGTCGACACCGACGGCGACCCGTACGCGGCCCTCGTCAACGGCGCCGCCGGCAACTGCACGGCCACGGTCCTCAAGGGCAAGCTCATCGAACGGTAGGAAGACGACAGGGCCCGGCGAGGCGAGCCCGAAGCCGTGAGGTCGCTTCGCCGGACCTGCGGCCGTGGTCGATAACGCTTCGATTTCGGCGCTTGCCGATCGGCCTCGGCGTCCGCAATGCTGAATGAGGCCGCCGTGGCGACGCTCGCGAGACGCGAGTGAACAGTGGGGCGACGCTTGCGAGACGCGAGCGCGCCGAGTGACGACGGCGGTCCGAGAGACCTCATTCATCGGAGAGGCCGAGCCTCTCTGTGTATCCCCTGGAGAAGGCGGGGCGTGCGGTGACCGCGCGCCCCGCCGCCGCATTCGCGGAAGCGATGCTCGCGTTCGCCGCACAGGGACGCCGGTGCCAAGGCACAGGGACGCTCGGGTTCGAAGCGAGCGGCCGCCCGCCTCGAAGGCGCAGGGCGCTCGCGTTCAAAACAGGGGGACGCCGCGGCCAAAGCAAAGAGGCGCCCGCGTCCAAGCCTCCCGGACGGCTCCGTCCGGGACACGGGCGCACCCCGGGGCGGAACACAGGGACGCCCCCGTCTAAAAACCCCGGAACCAGCGGTTTTCCGACCTTCGTGACGACCGCGCAGCGCGCTGTGACAACCGGCACGCCCTTGTTATCGGTAGGGTTACGCGTGATAACGGTTCGGTTTCATAGATCGACATCACAGCCTTCATGCGGCACTGTGGTGCTGTAGCGCAGGCCGCACTCGGGGGATCTCTCAGCGTCATCTCAGCCGAGGGCGAGGCGGCCCGGCGAACGGTTCGACCCATTCTCGAACGACGGACGACAAGGAGGCGCCGATGCACCGCTCATCCGAGCACACCGCGTCTCCCGCAGCGCTCCAAGCGCTCGCGTCGGCACCCCGGGTCGTGTCCCAAGCCTTCACACCGGGCGAGCGAGCGGCCGAATCCTGCTCCCTCAAGGCCGCTCGCGTCGCGTTACCCCGCGCGCGCCCGATATAACCCCTTGATCCGCCGGGGCCCACACCGACAGGGCTCCGGCGGATTTTCCGTTCGCGGTGTGCGAGGCTGTCCAGGTGATCGAGGCGAACGAAGCGAGTACACCGCGTAAAGAACCAGGTCGGATCGCGGCGATGTTCGACCGGGTCGCGCCCGGCTACGACCGCACCAACACCGTGATGGTCGCCGGCCAGGACAAGCGCTGGCGCCGGGCCGTGCGCGAGGCGCTGAGCCTCCAGCCGGGCGAGCGCTGCCTCGACCTGGGCGCGGGCACCGGCGTGTCCACCGTCGAGCTCGCCAAGTCCGGCGCCGACGTCATCGGCGTCGACTTCTCCCTCGGCATGCTCAAGCACCACCGGGACCGCCAGGTGCCGCTCGTGAACGCCGACGCGCTGCACCTGCCGTTCGCCGACGACACCTTCAACGCCGTGACCGGCTCCTTCTTCATCCGCAACGTCGTCGACCTCGACGCCTGCCTCACCGAGATCCGGCGCGTCCTCGCGCCCGGCGGGCGCATGGTGCTGTGCGAGGTCTCGCAGCCGGTCTGGAAGCCCTACCGCAAGGCCCACGGCGTCTTCGTCAAGCACGTGCTCCCGAAGGTCGCCTCCCGCGTCGCCTCGGATCCGGAGGCGTACCGGTACCTGGCGGACTCGACGATGGCCTGGCCCGACCAGGCCGCGTTCGCCGACCGCATCGTCAAGGCCGGCTTCCGCAAGGTCGCCTGGCGCAACCTCGCCGGCGGCGCGGTCGCCATGCACCGCGGCTTCAAATAGGCCGGCAGGCCCGGCCCGGCAGACGGCGCCCGCGCGGGGTCGCACACGGCCTGCGCTGATGCTGCTTTTCGGGCCTGCGCGTCGGGGCTGCTTACCGAGTCTGCGTGTGAGGCTTGGGGACAGCGCCTGCGCGTCGAGCCCGCCTACCGAGCCTGCGCGCCGGGCATGGGGAGGGCGATGCGCCGCCCGCACCGCAAGGCGGGCGCGGCGCGGGCGGCACTCGCGGGCGGAGATGACGATCACCGGCCCGCGTCAGTGGGCCCGCCCCGTGGTCGGGCCCGATGGCTCAGTCGAGTTGGAACGAGCGCTTCGCGAGGCCGAACCAGAACCCGTCGATGACCGTGGTGGCCGCCTGTTCCCGCTCGCTCGCCGCGCCGTAGGTCACGAACAGCGGGAGGTAGTGGTCGACCGTCGGGTGCGCGTACGGCATCCCCGGCGCCCGCGTGCGGTAGCGCGCGAGCTCCTCGACGTCGCCGCGCGCCAAGGCCTCCGCGGCCCACGCGTCGAAGTCGGCCGACCAGGCCGGAATCGCCTCGGGGCGGCGGAAGTCCACGAACGGCAGCCCATGCGTCATGAAGCCTGAGCCGACGACGAGGTAGCCCTCCTCGCGCAGCGGCCGCAGCCGCCGACCGATCTCCAGGAGCCGGTCGGGCTCGTGCGTCGGGATCGACATCTGGAGCACCGGCACGTCCGCGTCCGGGTACATGACCTTGAGCGGCACCCACGCGCCGTGGTCGAGTCCGCGGCTCGCGTGCTGATGCAGCGGCTCGGAATCCGGCATGGCCGCGGCCACCCGCCGGGCCATCGCGCTCGCGTCGGGCGTCGCGTACCGCATCCGGAAATACCGCTCGGGGAAGCCCCCGAAGTCGTAGACGAGCGGGGTTCCGGCCGCCGGGCTGGAGAGCGTGAGCGGCGCGGCCTCCCAATGGGCCGAGACGATGAGGACGCCCTTGGGTCGCGGCATGGCCTGCGCCCAGTCGAAGAGCCGGCCCATCCACTCGGCCTCGTCGAACAGCGGCGGCGCGCCGTGGCTGAGGTAGAGCGCCGGCAGCGCGCCGTCCTCGGGCGTCCAGTCGCGGCGCTCGGCCGCGCGGGGCGCGGTGGTCTCGAGAAAGGCGTCGAACGCGGCGCCGGGACTGCCGGGCATGAGCACTCCAAAAATTGAAACTTCAACTAACCTAGCGCAGGATTATTGACGCATCAACTAGTCAAGTTAAGCTTGGCGCATGAGTGATGCAGCGCCCTGGCTCGACGACGAGGAGATGACGACCTGGCTGGCGTTCGTCCGCGTGGTCATGCGGCTCCCGAACGCCCTCGACGGGCAGGTGCGGCAGGACGCCGGCATCAGCTACTTCGAGTACAGCGTCCTCGTGGTCCTCGAGCACGCCGAGGACCAGACGATGCGCATGAGCGACCTCGCGTTCCTCTGCAACGGCTCGCTCTCGCGGCTCTCGCACGTGGCCCGTCGCCTGGAGGACGGGGGCCTCATCCGGCGGTTCTCATGCCCCACCGACGGCCGGTCGACCCTCGCCGCCCTCACCGACGGCGGACGCGAACTCCTCGCCAAGGCCGCCCCCGGACACGTGAGGCTCGTGCGCGCGTTGGTGTTCGACGACCTCACCCGCGACGAGATGCGCCAGCTCGGCGAGCTGTCCGAGCGCATCCTCGCCCGCATCCAGGCTTGAATCAGGCCCGTTCAGTCCTGTGGACCGCCGGCCGCACGGCCGCTTCGACCGACGCGGAAGCGCCCGCCCGCACCCTCGATGCCGTTGAGGAGTCCGGGCGGGCGCTTCGGTCGCGATGCCGGTCAGGCGTCGGCGGCCGCGATGGCCGCGCGGCCGGCCTTGAGGTCGGCGGCGGTCTTGACGACGCGCTCGGCCTGCGCGGTGGCGGCGGCCAGCGTGACGTCGTCGGCCGGCTCGGAGCCGTAGTGCGCGACACCGTACGGCGAGGCGTTCGCGAACAGGGCCTCGTTGGTGTAACCGGGGGCGACGATGATGCCGCCGAAGTGGTGGAAGGAGTTGTACAGCGCCAGGATGGTGGACTCGTTGCCGCCGTGCTTGCCGGAGGTGGCCGCGAAGCCCGAGTACACCTTGTCGGCGAGCTTGCCCTGGAACCAGAGGCCGCCGAGGGTGTCGATGAACTGCTTCATCTGCGAGGCGATGTTGCCGAAGCGGGTGGGGGAGCCGACCAGCACCGCGTCGGCCCAGTCGACGTCGTCCGGGGTGGCCTCGGGGATGTCGGCGGAGGCCTGCACGTTGGCGGCCCAGGCCGGGTTCGAGTCGATCGCGGCCTGCGGTGCCAGTTCCGCGACGCGGCGCAGGCGCACTTCGGCGCCGGCCTTCTCCGCGGACGCGGCGAGCTGACGAGCCAGGGCGGTGACGTTGCCGGTCGCCGAGTAGAAGATGACGGAGACCTTGACGGGCTCGACTGCGGACATGTTCCTACCTCTTCCAAGAGAACGGTCTAAGTAGTTCAGATTTGAATTACCCCTCGACCATAGCGGGGTGCGCTCGAAAGTTCAAATTTGAACCATGTGGCGATTGCCACGTTGACCTGTCGTCCGCCGTCCCTTATGAGGGCCGGCGGGGCGCTGCGCGGGCCTGTTACGAGAGTGTTTCTTGTTGTCGTGGGGTACGAGGGTCGGCGACTGTCGGCTTTCTCACGCTCGGCCATCACGCCCCGCAAGGCCCTCCCGGCGCTCCCGCCACTCTGGCTCAAGCACGTGTGTATGCATCGTGACCTCGATTAATGATGACTTAGGCGGACCTAAGTGACATGGCGTGAATAGCCGAGTTCTAGACTTGGCAGCAAACGCTTGTGAAGAGCTTCACAAGCAGGTTGATCGTTAAAAGGATCACCACCCCCGTTCGCCTGAGAGGACGCCCGTGACCACTCACGCAACCCCGGACGCCGACGTCATCGTCGTCGGCGCCGGACCCGGTGGTTCCGCTGCGGCCTACCACCTCGCCTCCCGGGGCCTCGACGTCCTGCTCCTGGAGAAGACCCACTTCCCACGCGAGAAGGTCTGCGGCGACGGCCTCACGCCCCGGTCCGTCGCGCAGCTGCTCAAGATGGGCGTGGACACCTCCGAGTCCGCCGGATGGATCCGCAACAAGGGCCTGCGCGTCGTCGCCGACGACATCGCCATCGAACTCGACTGGCCCGCGCTCGAGCACTTCCCCGACTACGGGCTGACGCGCACCCGCGCCGACTTCGACCAGATCCTCGCCGACCGCGCCGTCGCCGCCGGGGCCTCGCTCCAGACCGGCGTCAAGGTCGCCGCGCCGATCTTCGACCTCGCCGGGCGCGTCTGCGGCGTGACCGCCACGCGCGACGGCGAGCAGGTCGCCTACCGGGCCCCGCTGGTCATCGCCGCCGACGGCGTCTCCGGGCGCCTCGCGCTGGCCTTGGGCCTCAAGCGGGACGAGAGCCGCCCCATGGGCGTCGCGGTCCGCCAGTACTACAAGTCCCCGGCCAAGCACGACGACGACTACCTCGAATCGTGGCTCGCCCTGCGGACCGCGGCCGAGCCGGACGTCCTCCAGCCGGGCTACGGGTGGATCTTCGGCCTCGGCGACGGCCGCGTCAACGTCGGCCTCGGCGTCCTCAACTCCTCGGCCGGCTATCAGAAGACCGACTACCGCGGGCTCCTCCGCGACTGGCTCGCCAACACCCCCGAGGAATGGGGCCTGACCGACGAGGCCAACGCCGACGGACCCGTCCGCGGGGCCGCGCTTCCCATGGGCTTCAACCGGACCCCGCACTACAGCCGGGGCCTCATGCTCGTCGGCGACTCCGGCGGAATGGTCAACCCGTTCAACGGTGAGGGCATCGCCTACGCGATCGAGGCCGGGGAAGTTGCCGCCGACGTCGTGGCCGCGGCCCTGAAAGCCCGGTCGGTGCCGCGCCGTGAGGCGATCCTGCGCACGTACGCGGACCGGATGGACGAGCTCTGGGGCTCGTACTACCGCATGGGCGGCATCTTCGTGCACCTCATCGGCCGCCCCGCCGTCATGCGGCTGTGCACCGAGCACGGCCTGAAGCGCCCCGCGCTCATGCGCATCGTGCTGAAACTGCTGGCGAACCTCACCGACCAGCCCGGGCGGGACGCCGCCGACCGGATCGTCAACGGGATGCGGCTCGTCACTCCGGGACTGGGCCGGGCCGGCATCCGGCCCGCGATCTTCGCGGGCGCCGCCGACCGGGCCCAAGGCCGGTCCGCGAGTTCCGCGGATCGAGTCCGCGGCCGGCTCGAGAACCTCACGAGCGCTGCGAACCGGGTCCGAGGCCGGCTCGAGAACCCCGCAAGCGCCGTGGACCAAGCCCGAGGTCAGCTCGAGAACACTGCCAACCGAGCCCGTGGTCGGCTCGAAAACCGTGCCGAAAGGAGGGTCTGAGCCGATGGAAGTCTACGTGCCCGTCGTGATCATGTTCGCGATAGGACTGGGGTTCGGCATCGTCTCGGTGGTCGCCTCGCGCATCACCGGCCCGCACCGCAGGAACCGCGCCAAGTACGACCCTTACGAATGCGGCATCGAGCCGGCCCCCTCGACCGCGGGGCCGACGAAGTTCCCGGTGAAGTTCTACCTCACCGCCATGCTGTTCATCGTCTTCGACATCGAGATCATCTTCCTCGTGCCGTGGGCGGTCCACCACGACGTGCTCGGGATCTTCGGGTTCTGGGCCGTCCTCATGTTCATCGCCGCGCTGTTCGTCGCCTACGCCTACGAATGGCGTCGCGGCGGACTGGACTGGGACTGAGGTTCCGATATGGGTGTAGAAGAGAAACTCCCGCAAGGCATCATCCTCACCACCGTCGAGGCCCTGATCAACTGGACGCGCAAGTCCTCCATGTGGCCCGCCACGTTCGGCCTCGCCTGCTGCGCCATCGAGATGATGGCCACCGGTGCCGCCCGCTACGACACCGGCCGCTTCGGCATGGAGGTCTTCCGGGCCTCCCCGCGCCAGGCCGACCTCATGATCGTCGCCGGACGCGTGAGCCAGAAGATGGCCCCGGTCCTGCGCCAGATCTACGACCAGATGCCCGAACCCAAGTGGGTCCTCTCGATGGGCGTGTGCGCCACCTCCGGCGGCATGTTCAACAACTACGCGATCGTGCAGGGCGTCGACCACGTCGTGCCCGTCGACATGTACCTCCCCGGCTGCCCGCCGCGACCGGAGATGCTCCTCGACGCGATCCTCAAGCTCCACGAGAAGGTCCAGCACGAGCCGCTGGGTGAGAAGCGCCGCCAGGCGCTCGCCGACGAGCCCGAGCCGCTGCTGAAGCCCGGGTCCATGCCGTCCTCCTACCGCTTCGACAAGCAGCGCAAGAAGGAATGGACCGAGGCGGTCAAGGACGGAACCGAAGAGCAGCTGCGCATCCGGAAGGCGGTGGCGAAACGATGAGCGACGAGGCCACGGGGACGGGCGAGGACCGTCCGGACGGCGTCCAGCCCGTCGGCATGCAGGTGCAGAAGGGGCTCTTCGGCGTCACCGACTCCGGCGACACCTCCGGCTTCGGCGGCCTCGTGCAGGCCACCCCGTTCGGCGCGGAGACGCCCTCCACGCCCGAGCCGCTCGGCGGCTACTTCGACGAGATCGTCGGCGCCCTGAGGGAACTGCTCGGCGACGACGTGACCCGCGCGGTCGTCGTCGACCGCGGCGAGCTCACCATCCACGTGGCCCCCGACCGGCTCGCCGAGGTCTGCCGGGCCTTGCGCGACGACGAGGGCCTCCGCTTCGAGCTCTGCAACTCGGTGTCCGGTGTGGACTACCCGGACCAGCGCAACCGCCTGCACGTGATCTACCACCTGACGTCGATGACCTACCGCAGGCGGGTGCGGCTCGAAACCGCCGTGGGCCTCGAGCACCCGGTCGTCCAGTCCGTCACCGCGGTCTACCCGACCGCCGACTGGCAGGAGCGGGAGACCTACGACATGTTCGGCGTCGTCTTCGAGGGCCACCCGCACCTCACCCGCATCCTCATGCCCGACGACTGGGAGGGCTTCCCCCAGCGGAAGGACTACCCGCTCGGCGGCATCGCGGTCGAGTACAAGGGCGCGCACATCCCGCCGCCGGACGAGCGGAGGGCCTACAAGTGACGACGAAACCGGCCGCCCCACGCGGCAAGCGGCACTGTCCGCCGCCAGACGAGAGGAGGGCCCGCAAGTGACCACCACCGAGAACTCCCAGGACGCCTACGCGGCGGAACGGGACACCACCGAAGGCCGCGTCTACACCGTCACCGGCGGCGACTGGGACGAGCTCGTCGCTTCGGTCGACCCGGTCAGCGAAGAGCGCCTCATCATCAACCTCGGCCCGCAGCACCCGTCCACGCACGGCGTGCTCCGGCTCGTCTGCGAGCTCGAAGGCGAGACCGTCCGCTCGGTGCGCCCCATCGTCGGCTACCTCCACACCGGCATCGAGAAGAACCTCGAATACCGGAACTGGACCCAGGGCACCACGTTCGTGACCCGCGCCGACTACCTCGCGCCGATCTTCAACGAGACCGCCTACTGCCTCGCCGTCGAGAAGCTCCTCGGCATCGAGGTCCCCCGGCGCGCCGACGTGATCCGCGTGATCATGATGGAGCTCAACCGCATCAGCTCCCACCTGGTCGCCCTCGCGACCACCGGCATGGAGCTGGGCGCGCTGTCGATGATGATCTACGGCTTCCGCGACCGCGAGAAGATCCTCGACATCTTCGAGGCCGTCTGCGGCCTGCGCATGAACATGGCCTACGTCCGCCCCGGCGGCGTCGCCCAGGACCTCCCGCACGACGGCGTGAAGATGATCCGCGAGTTCGTCGACTACATGCCGAAGGGCCTGGACGACTACGAGGGCCTCCTCACCGGCAACGCCATCTGGCAGGAGCGCACCCAGGGCGTCGGCTACCTCGACGTCTCCGGCTGCCTCGCCCTCGGCGTGACCGGCCCCGTGCTCCGCTCCGCGGGCCTGCCGTGGGACCTGCGCAAGACCATGCCGTACTGCGGCTACGAGGAGTACGACTTCGAGGTCCCGACCCACAACGGCGCCGACGCGTGGGCCCGCTACCTCATCCGCCTCGAGGAGATCCGCGAGAGCCTCAAGATCATCGCCCAGGGGCTCGACAAGCTCGAGCCCGGCCCGGTCATGGTCGAGGACAAGAAGATCGCCTGGCCCGCGCAGCTCGCCCTCGGCGGCGACGGCATGGGCAACAGCCTCAACCACATCCGGCACATCATGAGCCAGTCGATGGAGGCGCTGATCCACCACTTCAAGCTCGTCACCGAGGGCTTCCGGGTCCCGGCCGGGCAGGTGTACACCGCCATCGAGGCGCCGCGGGGCGAACTCGGCATCCACGCCGTCTCCGACGGCGGCACGAGGCCGTTCCGCATTCACATGCGCGAGCCCTCCTTCATCAACCTGCAGTCGATCCCCGCGCTCGCCGAAGGCGGCCTGCTCGCGGACGTCATCGCGGGCGGGGCCTCGCTCGACCCGGTCATGGGAGGTTGCGACAGGTGAACTACCCGGAGAAGATCCGCGAGCAGGCCGAGGCCATCCTCGTCCGCTACCCCGCGGGCCGCGAGCGCTCGGCGCTGCTGCCGCTGCTGCACCTCGTGCAGTCGCACGACGGCTGCATCTCGGACGACGGCATCGCGTTCTGCGCCGAGATCCTGAACATCACCAAGGCCCAGGTGCAGGCGGTCTCGACCTTCTACACCATGTACAAGCGCGAACCGGCCGGCGACTGGCTGGTCTCGGTGTGCACCAACACCCTGTGCCACGCCAAGGGCGGCCAGAAGGTCTTCGACGCGCTCAGCGACGAACTCGACGTCGGCCACGACGAGACCACGGCCGACGGCAAGATCACGCTGGAGCACGCCGAGTGCCTCGCCGCGTGCGACTACGCGCCCGTCGTCACCGTGAACTACGAGTTCTTCGACGACATGGACGAGCAGCGGGCCCTCGACCTCGTGCACGAGCTGAAGGAGGGCCGCCGCCCGGTCCCCAGCCGCGGGGCGCCGCTGTGCACGCTCCGCGAGATCTCGGTGCAGCTGGCCGGGTTCGAGGAGGAGCGCACCGCGGGGCTCGAAGGCAACGCCCAGGGCGACGCCACGCTCGCCGGTGCCCGCCTCGCCGCCGAGGCCGGGATCACCGCGCCGGCGTTCGACCCGGACGCGCCCCTGCTGGCCAAAGAACCCGAGGAAGCGAAGTGAGCGTAACCGTGCCCGGTCCCAGGCGGCCCCGCGAGGACGTCCTCGACAAGCTCAAGCCCGTCATCACCAAGCGCTGGATGTCCCCGAACGCGTGGCGGCTCGACGTCTACGAGCAGCTCGACGGCTACAAGGCGCTGCGCAAGGCCCTCGGCTACTCCGAGGCCGACCTCATCGCGTTCATGAAGGAGTCCGGCCACCGCGGCCGCGGCGGGGCCGGGTTCCCCGTCGGCATGAAGTGGCAGTTCGTGCCCGACGACGGCCAGGAGCACTACCTGGTCGTCAACGCCGACGAAGGCGAGCCGGGCACCTGCAAGGACCTGCCGCTCATGATGAACGACCCGCACTCGGTCATCGAGGGCATCATCATCGCCTCGTACGCCATCAAGGCTTCGCGGGCGTACGTCTACGTGCGCGGCGAGGCGATCCACGCCGCCCGCCGGCTCCGCCACGCCGTGCGGGAGGCCAAGGAGGCCGGGTACCTCGGCAAGGACATCCTCGGCTCCGGTTTCGACCTCGACGTCGTGATCCACTCCGGCGCGGGGGCGTACATCTGCGGCGAGGAGACCGCGCTCCTGGACTCCTTGGAGGGCAAGCGCGGTCAGCCGCGCCTGCGCCCGCCGTTCCCGGCCACGCACGGGCTCTACAACAAGCCCACCTGCATCAACAACGTCGGCACCATCGCCGCCGTCCCGCACATCGTGCTCGGCGGCGCGGACTGGTGGAAGTCCCTCGGCTCGGAGAACTCGGCCGGGACGATGATCTACTCGCTCTCGGGCCGCATCAAGCGCCCCGGGCAGTACGAGTGCTCCATGGGGACGACGCTCCGCGAGCTCATCGAGCTCGCGGGCGGCATGCAGGAGGGCCACGAGCTCAAGTTCTTCACCCCCGGCGGGTCCTCGACCCCGATGCTCGCGGCCGACTCGATCGACGTCCCGCTGGACTTCGACAACGTCGCCAAGGCCGGGTCCATCCTGGGCACCACCGCGGTGATGATCTTCTCCCACCAGGACGACCCGGTCGTGGCCTGCTGGCGGTGGATCAAGTTCTACGCGCACGAGTCCTGCGGGAAGTGCACGCCGTGCCGCGAGGGCAACTACTGGATGGTCCGCGTCTACGAGCGGATCCTCTCCGGCCAGGGCACGATGGGCGACCTCAAGCTGCTCACGGACGCGTGCAAGAACCTCCTGGGGCGCTCCTTCTGCGGCCTCGGCGACGGCGCGACCTCGTGCGTCACCTCGTCCTTGAAGTACTTCAAGCAGGACTACCTGGACTACATCGAAGGCCACAAGCCGGCCCTCTTCAGCGCCGAGAAGATCGGAGCGCACTGACATGACCGATCAAGTCACGTTCACCATCGACGGCGTGGAGATCACGGTCCCCAAGGGCACCTTGATCATCCGGGCCGCCGAGCAGCTCGGCATCGAGATCCCCCGGTTCTGCGACCACCCCCTGCTCGAACCGGTCGGGGCCTGCCGCCAGTGCCTCGTCGACGTCCCGGACATGGGCAACGGCCGCGGGATGCCCAAGCCCGCCGCGTCCTGCACGACCACCGCCATGGAGGGCATGGTCGTCAAGACCCAGCACTCCAGCGAGGTCGCCAAGGAGGCCCAGGAGGGGATCATGGAGTTCCTCCTGATCAACCACCCCCTGGACTGCCCGGTCTGCGACAAGGGCGGCGAGTGCCCGCTGCAGAACCAGGCGATGAGCACCGGCCGCACCGAGACGCGCATGGAGCCCGAGCACAAGCGCCAGTACAAGAAGCCGCTGCCGATCTCCTCCCAGGTGCTCCTCGACCGCGAGCGCTGCGTCCTGTGCGCCCGCTGCACCCGCTTCTCCGACCAGGTGGCCGGCGACCCGTTCATCGAGCTGATGGAGCGCTCCGCGCTGGAGCAGGTCGGCGTCTACGAGGACGAGCCGTTCGAGTCCTACTTCTCGGGCAACACCGTCCAGATCTGCCCGGTCGGCGCGCTCACCGGCACCCAGTACCGGTTCCGGTCCCGGCCGTTCGACCTCGTGTCGACCCCCAGCGTGTGCGAGCACTGCTCGGCCGGGTGCGCGCAGCGCTCGGACCACCGCCGCGGCAAGGTCCTGCGCCGCCTCGCGGGCAACGACCCGGCCGTCAACGAGGAGTGGAACTGCGACAAGGGCCGCTGGGCCATGTCCTATGTCGAGTCCGCCGACCGGATCACGAAGCCGCTGGTCCGCGAGGCCGACGGGTCGCTGCGCGAGGCCTCCTGGCCCGAGGCGCTGCGCCGCGCGGCCGCCGGGCTCGCGCAGGCGGGCGGCCGCGTCGGGGTGCTCCCGGGCGGGCGGCTCACCGTCGAGGACGCCTACGCCTACGCGAAGTTCGCGCGGGTCGCCCTCGGCACCAACGACATCGACTTCCGTTCGCGGCCGCACTCCTCCGAGGAGTCGGAGTTCCTCGCCCATGCCGTCGCGGGGGTCTACCCCTCCAGCGGCGCGGTCACCTACGAGGCGCTCGAAGCGGCCCCCGTGGTCCTCACCGTGGGCCTCGAAGTCGAAGAGGAATGCCCGATCGCGTTCCTGCGCCTGCGCAAGGCCGTGCGCCAGCGCGGGCAGCGCGTCCACGTCGTGGCGCCGTTCGCCACGCGCGGCACGAGCAAGCTCGGCGCGAACCTCATCGAGGCCCTGCCCGGCGAGGAGGCGGCACTCCTCGACGGCTGGCAGCGCGGCGGTTTCGTCCGCGACGCCCTCAGCGAGCCGGGCGCGGTGATCCTCGTGGGCGAGCGCCTCGCCACCGTGGAGGGCGCGTTCTCGGCCGCGGTCCGCCTGGCCCGCGCCACCGGCGCGCGCCTGGCGTGGATCCCGCGGCGCGCCGGGGACCGCGGCGCGGTCGAGGCCGGCTGCCTCCCCGGGCTGCTTCCCGGCGGCGGGCTCTCCTCGTACGAAGCCGACCGCGAGCAGCTCGCCGAGTACTGGGGCGTCGAGTCCCTGCCCGCCGGCGAGGGCCGCGGTGCGTGGGACATCCTGCAGGCCGCCGCGGACGGCGAGCTCGACGCGCTCCTGGTCGGCGGGGTCGACCCGTACGACTTCGCGGACGCGCCCGCGGTCGAGGCGGCCCTGTACGCGGCCGGGTTCGTGCTCTCCCTGGAGATCCGGCACTCGGCCGTGACGCGGGTGGCGGACGTGATCCTCCCGGTCGCCCCGGTGACCGGCAAGGCCGGCGCGTACTTCGACTGGGAGGGGCGCCTGCGGACCTTCGACACGGTGGTCCCCACGGAGCTCATGAGCGACCACGCGGTCCTGGACATCCTCGCCGAGGCCATGGGCTTCAAGCTCGGGCTCGCCGAGACCCGCACGGTCCGCGGCGAACTCGCGGGCCTGCCGGACCCGCTCACGCGCCAGCCCGCCCCGGACTGGTCCTTCGACCAGGCCGCCCGTCCGCAGGAACAGGGCAAGGCGGTCCTCGCGACCTGGCGCCAGCTCCTGGACGGCGGCTCGCTCCAGGAGAACAACCCGCACCTGGCGGGCTGCGCCCCCGACCCGGTGGTGCGCCTGAGCGCGGCCACGGCGAAGGCGATCGGCGCGAGCGAGGGCGGCGGCGTCACCGTCGCGACCGCGATCGGCGGGATCACCCTGCCGCTCAAGGTCACCGACATGCCCGAGGGCGTGGTCTGGCTGCCGCAGAACGCTCCTGGTCGCGGGATCTACCGCCATCTCGGCGCGGGCTCGGGCGACGTCGTCACGATCCGCGCCTACCCGAACGTGCCGCGCCCGGCCCAGCCCGGCGCCTCCGCTGAGGTGGTGAACTCATGAACGACCCCCTATGGCTGATGCTCGTCAAGGGCGTCCTGGTCTTCGTGGTCCTGGTCCTCCTGGTGCTCTTCACCATCTGGTTCGAGCGCCGGGTCGTCGCGATCATGCAGGTGCGGCCCGGGCCGAACCGGAACGGCCCCTTCGGGCTGCTCCAGTCGCTCGCGGACGGCCTGAAGCTGGCGTTCAAAGAGGACGTCATGCCGCGCACGGCCGACAAGATCGTGTTCATCGCGGCCCCGGTCATCGCGGTCACCTGCGCGTTCACCGCGTTCGCGGTGATCCCGTTCGGGCCCGAGGTGAGCGTCTTCGGCATCGAGACCGAGCTCCAGCTCACCGACTTCGAGGTGAGCGTGCTCTTGATCCTCGCGTGCTCGGCGCTCGGCGTCTACGGCATCGTGCTCGCGGGCTGGTCCTCCGGCTCGGCGTACTCGCTGCTGGGCGCGCTCCGCGCCGCCGCGCAGGTGATCTCGTACGAGATCGCCCTCGGGCTGGCGGTGCTCACGGTGTTCTTCCAGTCGCAGCTGCTGTCGACCGGCGCGATCGTGGAGGCGCAGGCCGAGGGCCTGCCGCTGGCCCTGGGCGGCCTCGAGCTGACGCTGCCGGGCTGGTACTTCCTCATCCTCGCGCCGAGCTTCGTGATCTTCGTGATCGCCATGGTCGGCGAGACGAACCGGGCCCCGTTCGACCTCCCGGAAGCGGAGTCGGAGCTGGTGGCCGGGTTCGCGACCGAGTACTCGAGCCTGAAGTACGCGTCGTTCTTCCTGGCCGAGTACGTGAACATGGTGACGATGTCGGCCCTGGCCGTCACGCTCTTCCTGGGCGGCTGGGCCGCGCCGTTCCCGAACTCCTGGTGGCCGGGCGCGAACGAGGGCTTCATGCCGCTCATCTGGTTCTTCGGGAAGGTCCTGGCGTTCCTGTTCTTCTACGTGTGGCTGCGCGGCACGCTCCCGCGCCTGCGCTACGACCAGTTCATGCGCCTGGGCTGGAAGGTCCTCGTCCCCGTCTCGCTGGTGTGGCTCATGGTCCTGGCGGCCATGAACATCGGCCTCGACACCGACAACGAGCTGCCGACCCGCATCGCCTTCGCGGGCGGCGCGGCGATCGCGGTCATGGCGCTGATCTTCTTCTGGCCCAGCCGCAAGCAGTACGAGGTCCCCGAGGAGCCCGACACCGGGCTGGGCGGCTTCCCCGTGCCGCCCATGGACCTCGCGGTCCCGCCGAACCCGCGCTCCCTCAAGGAGCTCGAACCCGCCAACACGACCGCAGTGCCGATCAACGGCTCGCGCTCAACCGAGCCCGCGAGCGGCTCGCAAGCTTCGCCGAATGGGAAGGAGGAGTAGATGTCCGGTTTCGCCAAAGGCTTCGGCGTCACCTTCTCGCACATGTTCAAGCCGAAGGTGACGGTCGACTACCCGGAGGAGCCCTCGAAGCTCCAGCCGCGCTTCCACGGGCGGCACGTGCTCAACCGCCACCCCGACGGCCTGGAGAAGTGCATCGGCTGCGAGCTGTGCGCCTGGGCCTGCCCGGCGGACGCGATCTACGTCGAGGGCGCGGAGAACACCGAGGCCGAGCGGTTCTCGCCCGGCGAGCGGTACGCCAAGACCTACCAGATCAACTACGCGCGCTGCATCTTCTGCGGCCTGTGCATCGAGGCCTGCCCGACCCGCTCGCTCACCATGAGCAACGAGTACGAGCTGGCCCGCGACGACCGGCGCGACCTCATCTTCACCAAGGAGGAGCTCCTGGCCCCGCTCTCGGAGGGCATGGAGCAGCCGCCGCACCCGATGCGCCTGGGCGACAGCGAGAAGGACTACTACGAGTCCGGCCCGACGAACCCGGGCGCGAGCGCGGGCGCGGAGTTCTCGCTCACGGAGATGCTCGCGCAGAGGAAGGGAGGCGAGCGATGATCGAACTCGCCCAAGCCGCTTCGACCGGCGAGGCCGTCTTCTTCTGGATCCTCGCGCCGATCGCCCTCGGCGGGGCCGTCGGCCTCATCCTGGCCCGCTCGGCGGTCCACGCGGCGCTCATGCTCGCGATCACGATGATGTGCCTGGCGGTCTTCTACATCATGCAGGCGGCCCCGTTCCTCGGGTTCGTGCAGATCATGGTCTACACCGGCGCGATCATGATGCTGTTCCTGTTCGTGCTCATGCTCTTCGGGCGCGACTCGAAGGACTCCATGTTCGAGACGCTCCGCGGCCAGCGCTTCTTCGCGATCTGCCTCGGCATCGGCCTCGCGGCGCTCCTGTCCGCGGGGCTCGCCCGCGCCGTCTCGGGCATGACCATGGCCCCCGAGGCACCCTGGGCCACCGGCGCCCAGTCGAACGTGGAGGCCATCGCCGAGGCGCTGTTCTCGACGTACCTGTTCCCGTTCGAGGTCGTCTCGGGCGTGCTCACGGTCGCCGCGGTCGGCGCGCTCATGTTCGCGCACGTCGCCAAGAAGGGCGGCCACCGCGGGCAGAAGGAGCACAGCCGCGAGCGGTTCGCCCCCGGCGTCTACCCGGGCCCGCGGCCCGGCCCGGGCGTGTTCGCCACCTCGGACTCGACCGCGACGCCCGCGCTGCGGCCCGACGGGTCGATCGAGCCGGCGTCGCTCTCGGAGTACGTCCCGCCGCGCCAGCTCACCGCCGCCGAAACGGCCCCGAAGCACACGGAAGGGCGGGAAGGATGAGTCCGGAGTACTACCTGATCCTGGCCGCCGCGCTGTTCACGATCGGCGCGGTCGGCGTCCTGGTGCGGCGCAACTCGATCGTCGTGTTCATGTGCGTGGAGCTCATGCTCAACGCCGGGAACCTGACGCTGGTGACGTTCGCGCGCACCACCGGCACCATCGACGGGCAGGTGATGGCCTTCTTCGTCATGGCCGTCGCCGCGGCCGAGGTCGTGGTGGGCCTGGCGATCATCATGGCGATCTACCGGTCCCGGCGCACCGCCTCCGTCGACGACGCCAACCTCCTGAAGGCCTAGAGGGGACACAGTGGACGAAATCTCGTACGCGCCCGCTTCGGGGCTGCTCGCCCTGTCGTGGGCGCTCATCGCCCTGCCCGCGCTCGGGGCCGCGGTCCTGCTGCTCGCGGGCCGCAGGGCCGACAAGTGGGGGCACTGGCTCGGCGTCGCCACGATCGGCGCGGCCTTCGCGCTCGCGGTCGGCATGTTCGCCTCCCTCGCGGGCCTGGACGACAAGAGCGCGCACCTGGACCTGTTCACGATCATCTCGGTCGGGGACCTCCAGATCGAGGCGAGCCTCCTGTTCGACCCGCTGAGCGCGATCTTCTGCATGCTCATCACCGGCGTCGGCCTCCTCATCCACGTCTACGCGGTCGGGTACATGGCCCACGACCCGGGACGCCGGAAGTTCTTCGCCTACTTCAACCTGTTCGCCGCCGCGATGCTCGTGCTCGTGCTGGGCGGCAACTACTTCATGACCTTCGTCGGCTGGGAGGGCGTGGGCCTCGCCTCGTACCTCCTCATCGCGTTCTGGCAGCTCAAACCCGCCGCCGCGACCGCCGGCAAGAAGGCCTTCCTGACCAACCGGGTCGCCGACGTCGGGTTCCTCCTGGCGATGTTCACCATGCTCGGCGCGCTCGGCAGCCTGGACTTCGCGGCAGTCTTCAACGGCGCCGCGACCCTGTCCACCGGCGCGAGCCTGGCGATCGGGCTGCTCCTGCTCGCCGCGGCCTGCGGCAAGTCCGGCCAGTTCCCGTTCCAGACCTGGCTCCCGGACGCCATGGAGGGCCCGACCCCGGTGTCGGCGCTCATCCACGCGGCCACGATGGTCACCGCGGGCGTGTACCTCATCGCCCGCTCGCACGTCATCTTCAGCCTGAACGCGGACGTCCAGACCGCCGTGGTCGTCGTCGGGGCCCTCACGCTCCTGTTCGGCGCGATCGTCGGCTGCGCCAAGGACGACATCAAGCGCGTCCTGGCCTGGTCCACGGTCTCGCAGATCGGCTACATGTTCCTCGCCGTCGGCCTCGGCGGCGCGGCGTTCGCGCTCGGCATCATCCACCTGCTCGCGCACGGCTTCTTCAAGGCCGGCCTGTTCCTCGGCTCCGGCTCGGTCATGCACGCCATGAACGACCAGACCGACATCCGCCGCTTCGGCGGGCTCTGGCGGGTCATGCCGCTCACCTACGCCACGTTCGCGGCGGGCTGGCTCGCGATCATCGGTCTGTTCCCGTTCTCCGGCTTCTGGACCAAGGACCCGATCATCGCCACCGCGTTCGCCCGCGAAGGCTGGCAGGGCTGGGTCGTCGGCGGCGCGGCGCTCCTCGGCGCGGCGCTCACCGCGTTCTACATGACCCGGCTGTTCGTCCTCACCTTCCACGGCCCCAAGCGGTGGACCGAGGACGTGCACCCGCACGAGTCCCCGGCGATCATGACCGGCCCCCTGGTGCTCCTGGGCCTCGGTTCGCTCGCCGCGGGCGGGCTCATGGCCTCGCCCGTCACCACCTGGCTCACGCCCGTCTTCGGCGAGCACCATGAGGCGCACGGCCACCTGAGCCACATGCAGGTCACCGTCGCGACCACGATCGTGGTCGTCCTCGGCGCCGCCCTCGCCTGGCTGCTGTTCCGCGGCGGCACCGACGAAGTGCCCCGCGCCGCCTCCTGGCCGGTGCGGGCCGCCCGCGCCGACCTCGGCGGCGAGGCCGTCAACCGCGGCGTCTTCGAACGCCCGAGCCGCCTCGTCGCGGGCGTCTCGGTCGCGGTCGACGCCCGCGGCGTCGACGGGATCGTCAACGGCCTCTCGGCGGCCATCGGCGGCACCTCGCGCCGCCTGCTGACGATGCAGACCGGTTTCGTCCGCTCCTATGCCCTGTCCATTCTGTCCGGCGCCGTCATCGTGGTGGCCGCGCTCATGGTGGTGGTCGTCCAATGAACGAACTCCCGTTGCTGTCGGCGCTGGTCGCCGTGCCCCTGATCGGGGCCGTGGTCGTCGCGTCGATCAAGCGCGAGAACGCCGACGCGGCCCGCTGGACCGCGCTGGCCGTGTCCGGCGTGGTCGTCGTGATCACCGCCTTGGTGGCCTTCGGCTTCGACTACGCCGCAGGCGCGCCCTGGCTGCAGTTCACCGAGTCCTACACGTGGATCGAGGCCTGGGACCTGCAGATCTCGTGGGGGGTCGACGGGATCGCGCTGCTCATGGTCGCGCTCACCGCCGGGCTCACGCCGATCGCGATGCTCGCGTCCTGGCGCGACCTCGACGCCGTGAAGCGCTCCGTCCCGGCGTTCTTCGCGCTCATCCTCGCGCTCGAAGCGGCGATGCTCGCGACGTTCCTCGCCTCCAACGTGCTGCTGTTCTACTTCTTCTTCGAAGCGATGCTCGTGCCGATGTACTTCCTCATCGGCTCCTACGGCACCGGCCCGAAGAAGCAGTACGCCGCCGTGAAGTTCTTCCTGTACTCGCTGCTCGGCGGCCTGTTCATGCTCGTGGCCGTCATCGCCCTGTGGGTGAACAACGGCGGGGTCTTCGACTGGCAGACCCTCGTCGAGGCCGAGCCCATGGCCGACGGGACGCTGCAGAACTGGCTGTTCCTGGGCTTCTTCATCGCGTTCGCGATCAAGGCCCCGTTCTTCCCGTTCCACACCTGGCTCCCGGACGCGGGCGGCGCGGCCCCGGCCGCGGTGGCCGCGCTCCTGGTCGGCGTCATGGACAAGATCGGCACGTTCGCGATCCTGCGCTACTGCCTGCCGATGTTCCCCGACGCGACGCAGACGTTCGCGCCGTGGATCATCGGCATGAGCGTCATCGGCGTGCTCTACGCGGCGTTCGTCGCGATCGGGCAGACCGACCTCAAGCGCCTCGTCGCCTACACCTCGATCGCCCACTTCGGCTTCATCGGCCTCGGGATCTTCGCGTTCACGCAGGCGTCCGCCACCGGCGCGGTCCTCTACATGTTCAACCACGGCCTCGCCACGGGCCTGCTGTTCATCGTCGTCGGGTTCCTCGCGATCCGCCGCGGCTCGGCCCAGATCGCCGACTACGGCGGGGCCGCCAAGACCCTGCCGCTCCTGGCCGGGGTGTTCCTGTTCGCCGGGCTCGCCTCGCTCTCGCTGCCGGGCACCGCGCCGTTCATCTCCGAGTTCCTCGTCCTGTTCGGCGCCTTCACCGGCAACGAGCCCGTCGCGGTCCTCGCGACCCTGGGCATCATCCTCGCCGCCGCGTACGTGCTCTGGATGTACCAGCGCACCATGCAGGGCGACCGGAACCCCGCGCTCGACGACGTGCCCGCGATGCGCCGCGACCTCACCCTCCGCGAGAAGGTCCTCGTCGCGCCGCTGGTGATCGCGATCCTCGGCTTCGGCTTCTACCCGCAGCCGCTCATCGACGCGGTCGAGCCCGCCGTCGACAACACGCTCCTGTTCATCTCCGGTGAACCGGAGGACCTGCCCGCCGCCGAAGGAGTCAGCAATGAATGAGGCCCAAGGGCTCCAGATCGACTGGGCCGGCCTGGCCCCCATGATCATCGTGTTCGCGGCGGCCTTCGGCGGGCTGCTCGTGGAGGCCACCGTGCCCCGGGCCCGGCGCCTCCCCGTCCAGGTCGCGCTCGCCGTGGCCGCGCTCGCCGCCGCGTTCATCGCGGTCGTCCTCAACAGCGGCAAGAACGCCGCCGCGTTCGCGATCGAGGGCACCGGCCTCGGCTCGGTCGTCCTCGACGGGCCCGGCCTGTTCCTCCAGGGGACGCTGGCGATCCTGGCGATCGTCGCCGTGCTCCTCCTCGCCGAGCGCCGCACCACCCGGGGCGGCGACTTCGTCGCGGAGGCCGCGGTCGTCGCCGACTCGGCCGCCGACCGGGCACAGCAGCGCGAGGACGGCGCGACCGAGATCTTCCCGCTGACGCTCTTCGCCGTCGGCGGCATGATGATGTTCGTGACCGCGGGCGACCTGCTCACCATGTTCGTCGCCCTCGAGATGCTGAGCCTCCCGCTGTACCTGCTGTGCGGCCTCGCCAAGCGCCGCCGCCTCATCAGCCAGGAAGCGGCGCTCAAGTACTTCCTGCTGGGCGCGTTCGCCTCCGCGTTCTACGTCTACGGCATGGCGATGCTCTACGGCTTCGCCGGCACCGTCGACCTCGCGGGCATCAACCGAGCGGGCGTCAGCTCGGGCCAGCCGCGGATGTTCCTGTACCTCGGCGTCGCGATGATCGCCGTCGCCCTGCTGTTCAAGGCCGCGGCGGTCCCCTTCCACATGTGGACCCCGGACGTCTACACCGGCGCGCCCACCCCCGTGACGGCCCTCATGGCCGCCTGCGTGAAGGTGGCGGCCTTCGGCGGGCTGCTGCGCGTCTTCAACGTGGGCCTGGCGTCCTCGGCGTGGGACTGGCACCTGATCCTGACGATCATCGCCGTCGCCACCATGATCGGCGGCGCGATCTTCGCCGTCACGCAGCGGAACATCAAGCGGCTCTTGGCCTACAGCTCCATCGCGAACGCCGGGTACCTCCTCGTCGGCGTCATCGCCCTCGGCGACGCGGTCGGCCAGACGATGTTCTACCTGGCGGCGTACGGCTTCACCGTGATCGCCGCGTTCGCGGTCGTCTCGCTCGTGCGCGACGGCGACGAAGAGGCGACCCACCTGGCCCGCTGGGCCGGCCTCGGCAAGAAGTCCCCGGCCACCGCCGTGGTCTTCACGGTGCTGATGCTCGCGCTGGCGGGGCTGCCGTTCACCAGCGGGTTCACGGCCAAGTTCAGCCTGTTCGCGGCCGCGCTGCAGGCCGACGAGCTCGGCCTGGTGATCGTCGGCGTCGTCTCCTCGGCGATCCTGGCGTTCCCGTACCTGAAGGTCGTGGTCCTGCTGTGGCTCAACGAGCCCGCGCCGGACGCGCCGACGGTCAACCTGCCGAGCCCCATGGCCGGCACCGTGGTCGCCGCAGGCGTCGCCGCGACCATCCTGCTCGGCGTCGCCCCGGGCCCCCTCCTCGACATCGTCGACCAAGCGAGCGTTTTCCTCAACACCTGAGGCGCAACGAGAAAGCCGCGGCGGGCCGGAGCCCGCCGCGGCTTTCTCGTTGCGCCCGACGATCCGGTCGGCACCCGGCACCGCGGCTACCACGCGATCAGTCGCGCTCGCCGGTGCACAACAGCGCCGACCGGTCCGGGCTCGCGGCCTTCCGCGCGGACCTGTGAACGCGAGAGCCGCGGGAAGCCGATGCTCCCCGCGGCTGCACGGCGCGTCTCAGCCGACCTTCGCCGCCTCGAGCTCGGCGGTGTCGGCGAGCTCGCGGTCGATCTCCACGAACAGCTCCTCGGCCGCGAACCACGCCCGGGACGCGCGGGTGCGCAGCAGCAGGAGGGTCGCGGTCGGGAACGAGCCGCAGACGACGAGCATCGCGGCGGCGCTGAGGAAGAACGGCGCCTCGTCGGGGAACGTCGCGAAGTACGCGCGCCCGAGGATCCACGCGAACATCGCGGCCGGCACGATCGCCAGCGCCCACCAGGCGACCCTGACGGCGTGTGCGCGGCGCTGCCCGAGCCGGGAGGCGATGAACGGCATGGAGACGGTGATGGCGACGCTGAGCAGGATGGTGACGAGGCGTTCGAGGTCGATCGCGCCGATCACGTCGAGCATCGTCTCCTGGCTGGAGGCGGCCCTGGTCGCGTCGAACAGGAACCGCACGCCGATCGAGTAGAGCAGCAGGATGACCGCGAACTGAAGCCAGATGACGGCCTGCGCCGCGAGGACGGTCTTCGGTTTGGCAGAGGGCCCGGTGTGCCTGGGTCGCACTGCGCTCCATTCTCGGCGGGTCTCGCGCGCCGGAGGGTGGTCGGGCCTCGGCGGCTTGCCAGCCGTCAATCAGCCCGGCGGACGGTGTCGACGCCGGGGGAGTTCTTCAAAGGGGCCGCTTCCTGGGGAAGGACGGCACTTTGAACGATAGCGAACCCTCGCCGCCCGCGAGCACTCGGTGCGGCCCGCAACACACCCGGCATCGCCGCCGGCCGCTCTAGGCCTCGCGTTCGAGCATGTAGTCGCAGATGTCGATCAGGGCCTTCTGCGGCGGGCCCTCCGGGAGGGACTTCGCGAGGGCCCTGGCCCGCTCCTGGTACTGGTGCAGGGTCGCCTTCGCCTGCTCCAGGGCCGCCGAGCCCCGCAGGAGTTCCAGGGCCTCGGGCAGGTCCGCTTCCGGGACCGGGCCCGCGACGAGCTCCCGCAGCCGCGCCTCGGCCGGGTCGTCGCCCGCGAGCGCGTAGATCACCGGCAGGGTCGGGACGCCTTCGAGGAGGTCGGTCCCCGGCGTCTTGCCCGAGGAGTCGGAGGCGATGTCGATGATGTCGTCGGCGATCTGGAACGCGACCCCGATGACCTCGCCGAACTCCGCGGCCGTCGCGATCGTCGCTTCGGAGGCCCCTGAGAACCACGACCCGAACTTCGCGCAGGTGGCGATGAGCGAGCCGGTCTTCTCCGAGAGGATGTTCAGGTGCCATTCGACCGCGTCGATGCCCTCGGGCTGCGGCATGGTCTCGTTGATCTGGCCGCGCACGAGCCGTGCGAACGTGGAGGCCTGGAGCCGCACGGCCTCGGTGCCCAGCTCGGCCATGATCTGCGCGGCCTGGCTGAAGAGGTAGTCGCCGGTGAGGATCGCGACCGAGTTGTCCCAGCGGGCGTTGGCGCTCGGGGCCCCGCGGCGCACGAGCGCCTCGTCCATGACGTCGTCGTGGTAGAGCGTCGCCAGGTGGGTCAGCTCCAGCGCGACGGCGGCTTCGAGGATGTTCGGCCGCGTCGGGTCGCCCAGGTGCGCGCACACGAGGGTCAGCATGGGGCGGAAGCGCTTCCCGCCGGCCCGGATGAGGTGGGACCCGGACTGGCGCAGCAGCGGCTGGTCGGTGTCGACGGCCTTGAGCAGGCGCTCTTCGACGAGGTCGAGGGAAGCTCGGATCTCCTCCGCGAAGGCGTCGTCGGAGAAGGTCAGTGCGGTCTGGGCTCGTCGGGTGGTCACCACAGGCTCACCTTATCGTGTGAGGGCGGGAGCGAGGACGGCACGGGAACCGGGAGTCGCCCGCGCCGCCATGAGGAACGTCAATGCGCATGTCGCCTCGCCACGGCGCTTCCGACGACGATGAACAGGGCCGACGCCGCCATGCACGCGACCACGGTGATCCAGCCCGCGCTCCAGCCGGCGTGCTCCACGATGAGCCCGATGCCGATCGGGCCGAACACGCCGCCGAGGAAGATCCCGGTCTGCGTCACCGACGTGGCCAGTGCGGGCGCGTCCGCGTACCGCTTGGTCACCGCGTGGTTCATCAGGCCCGGCCAGGCCCAGCCGAGGCCGTACGCCGCCACCGTGCCCAGCGGCATCAGCCAGTGCAGTTCGAACAGGAACGTCGCGACGCCCACCGCGCCGCCCGCGAGCATGAGCGTGATGATCGTGAACTCGCCGCCCCGCTTGCGGTCGCCGAGCGCCCCGAACCCGGTGCGGCCGATGATCCCGGCGATGCCGCCGATCGTCAGCACCAGGCCCGCGTAGCCTTCGGACCCGCCGATGTCCACCGTGTACGTCGTCAGGAACGAGCCGATCGGCGTCGCCGCGCTCGCGCCGAGGCATGTGGCGACTGCGAACAGCAGCAGCGTCCCGTCGAAGGACCGCGCGCCTCGGACCCGCGGCCGGATCCGGGGGCTGCCGAGCCCGGCGAGCGGGATCAGCGCGCCCAGGACGAGCGCGGCCCCGAAGACGAAGGCCCACCGCCAGCCGAGCGTCAAGGCGACGGCCGGGACGCTGAGCCCGCCGAGCATGATGCACAGCGGCACCGAGGCCTGCTTGGCGCCGAACAGGAGTCCGCGCCGCCCCTCGGGAGCCCACGTGGTGAGGACGACGTTCGAGGCGAGCTGCCCGAGCCCGTTCGCGGGCGCGCACAGCACCAGGAACAGCGCCAGCGTCCACGGCTCGTACGCGGCGGACGCGATCCCGAGCATCCCCGCGGCCGAGAGCCCCACCGCGATCCGCGCGGTCACCAGGGCCCCGAAGCGGTCGACGAGCCGCCCGGAGGGCACCGTCGTGGCCGCGGAGACCGCGAAGTAGAGGCCGGAGACCCACCCGATCGCGCTGACGCCCATGCCGAGTTCCCCGGCGATCTGCACGGCGAGTCCGCCGAAGAGGAACAGGGGGATGACGGCGGCGACCTGGACGCTCATGGCGGCCGCGACGGTCGTGGCGGTCCTGGGGGACGCGGGGGCGAGGGTCGCGGTCGGCACGTCGGCAACCGTACTCCAGCGTGCCGCGCCGTCTCGGCAACCGCTCACATTCAGGGACGGGCGCCGCCGCGTACGCAATACGAGTGAGTCCGCTTGACGGCCGAGCACCGCCTGTGCGACGGTTGAGCCCCGGTCGCCACGGCGGCCGCCGCCGGCGGCTCCGCGCTGTCGCCTGCTCTCCCGGGACCTCGGGGGAGACGAAACGCGGCGGCCCTGGTGGGAGGGAGCCGCCGCGTTTCGTTTATTCGAATGTTCCGCGGCGACGGCGAGGAAGTTTGGTGGGGACTCGACACCGCCGCCGCGGGGTGTTCGCGACCGGCCGGAGCCGGACCGCGAACGGTGCTGACACATAGATACTGCCTTGAATGCGACCGTGACGCAACCGGCTGTTGTTTATATAGTTAGATCACGGCCGACCCGGCCGGCGCCGCACCCGGCGTCGACCTGAGGTCGACGGGTGCAATTGGAGCAGCGGCATGGTGGAGCAGCGGCGACCAGGGGACGAACCGCGAGGCGGCGGCCCCCACGACTCGGGCGCGCCCAGAGAGCGCGCGGCGCGGACCCGGTCCGCGCGGCCCGCGCACAAGCCCGGCAAGGGAGCGGCGGCGAGTGCCCTGCCGGGCGCGCAGAGTGAGCCGACCAAGATGATCCAGAGCGTGCAGCGGGCGCTGCGCATCATGGAGTACGTGGGCCGCCACTCCGGCGGCGTCACGGCCCCGCGCATCGCGTTCGAGTGCGGCCTCAACCGCGCCACCGCGTACAATCTGCTGCGCACCCTCGTCTACGAGCACTACCTGCGCCGCGACGAGCACGGCAAGTACACGCTCGGCCTGGAGGTCTCCGACCGCTACTCCGAGCTGACCCGCACCATGGCCGGACCGCGCACCTGCGCGGAGTTCATGCGCCGCATGTCGAGCGAGACCGGCTACTCGACCTTCCTGGCCCGCTTCGTGGAAGGCCGCCCGGCCGTCACCGAGGTCACCGAAGGCAGCC
Organism: Glycomyces sp. TRM65418; assembly: GCF_019710475.1. Taxonomy (GTDB): domain Bacteria; phylum Actinomycetota; class Actinomycetes; order Mycobacteriales; family Micromonosporaceae; genus Glycomyces. Next base: position 203,558 of record NZ_JAJFAX010000004.1, read on the forward strand.
GCAGCCCGCACGTGGAGGACCTCATCGTCGGCTTCGACGACGGGGCCCACGCCACCGCGCTCGGCAAGGCCCTCCTCGCCACGCTCCAGCCCCACGACCGGGCCCGGTTCCTCAAGGCCGCCGGGATGCGCCCGTTCACCCGCCGCACCCTCACCGAGCCCGACGCGTTCGAGTACGACCTGGCCGTCTACGGCGAGTCCGGGGTGTACGCCGAGCTGGGCCAGTTCCGCGAAGGCGTCGGCTGCGCCGGCGTCGTGGTCCGCGAGGGCGAGACCCCGGCCGACCGGATCGTCTTCGCCGTCGCCTTGCCGCTCACCGAGATCCGCGACACGTGGCCCGTGCTCGTGGGTCGTCTGCGCGACGCCGCGGCCGAACTCGAGCCGCTGCTCTAGCCCGGGCAACCGCGGAGCGCCCGTTCGCGTACTCACAGGGCCGGATGACCGCCGACCCTGTGAGAGGAATGCGATGCGACGCAACACTAGAGCAGCGGGCGCCCTCGTCGCCGCGCTCGTCCTGGCGGCCGCGGCCGCCTGCACCGGCGACGCCGGGAGCGGGGCCGACGACGCGGACGCGGGGAAGGCGTACGACGACGACCGCCTGGCCGACATGGCCAACGAGAGCGCCCGGCTCCTGTACGAACTGGAGTCCGCCGAGAACCGGATCATCCAGCACTGCCTGGAGCGCCGGGACTTCACGGTCCATGACCAGTTCTGGTTCTCGGCCGTCGAACCCGAGGAGCAGGACTCGCTGCTCGACTCCTACTCCTGGGGGAGCTGGCTCCCCGAGGCCGACGAGGCCGCCGAGTTCGGCACCGGCGGCTGGGCCATGACCGACGAGGGCCGCGACTCCGATGCGATCGACGCGTACTACGCGCACGAGGGCATCGACCCGGAACTGGAGGGCGACCTGAGGGCGGGCAACAGCGCCCTGCTCGACAACGGCGAGTTCGAAGCGCTCTCCCCTCAGGAGCAGTACGACTGGTATGCGGCCTTCTACGGCGAGGCGCTCGCGGCCTCGGAGCACGGCCACCTGGTCGGCGCCGAGGCCCCGACCGGCGGCAGCGCCGACACCGGCGGCATCGACGTCGACGACTTCGCGTACGTCGCCCCCGAACCGGGCGGCTGCCAGCGCGAGATGATCGACGCCCTCTACGACGACCTGCGGCTGGTCGAGGAGACCGAGGCGGACGCCGAATACCGCTACGCGTACTGGGAGTACCGCCCGGAGAACCCCGTCGACGACTTCGGGACCTTCGAGGAGTACCGGGTCCGCTTCCGCGAGGCGATCGCCGGAGTCCAGGGCGCACTGGTCGACTGCCTCGCCGAGCGCGGACACCCGGGCTGGGAGTTCGACGAGGAGGGCGCCCTGCCGGTCACCGATTACTTCTACGAGCTCTACGAAGGCCCGGGGAGCGTCGTCGGCGACTTCCCGGACCTGCCCGAGGACGCCCCCGCGGACTACGAGGGCAAGAAGGCGTTCGAGATCGCGTTCGCGGTCGATCTCGCCGCATGCGGCGACGAGACCGGGTTCCGCGAGACGGCGGACCGGGCTTGGGAGGACATGGTGAAGGACTACTACCTGTCGATCGAGACGTCGGTGTACGCCTGGCAGGACGAGATCCGCGACCTCCTCGCCGCGGCCCAGGACGTCATGGAGCGCTGAGTCCCGCAAGCGACGGCGGGCCGGACCCCGAAGGGTCCGGCCCACGTCACTTCGCTTGCGTTACAGCACGGTCCAGGTGTCGCCGGAGTGCAGGAGCCGGTCGAGGGCCTCCTTGCGGTCGACGCCGGCCGCGGCCTCGTCGACCTGGCGGCGCACGCCCTCGTCGTACGTGGGCCGCTTGACGTTGCGGAACACCCCGATCGGCGTGTGGTCGAGCTCGGTGCCCGACAGCCGGCTCAGCGCGAACGCGTACGCCGGGTCGTCCACGTCGGCCTTGTGCACGACCACGTCCGACTCGTCGACGTCGGCCGCGTCCTTGACCTCGAGCCCGTAACCGGACTGCACGACCACCCGGTCGCCGAACCGGATCGGCTCGCCGTCCTGGAGGCGGATGAGCGCCATGTCGCGCGTGTCGGGGTTCTTCAGCGTCTCGAAGGCGTTGTCGTTGAAGATCGGGCAGTTCTGGTAGATCTCCACGAACGCGCTGCCCTCGTGCTCGGCCGCGGCCCGCAGGACCTCCTGCAGGTGCGCGCGGTCGGAGTCGAGCGTGCGGGCCACGAACGTGGCCTCCGAGCCCAGCGCGAGCGACAGCGGGTTGAACGGCGCGTCGACCGAGCCGACCGGGCTCGACTTGGTGAGCTTGCCCGGCTCGGACGTGGGGGAGTACTGGCCCTTGGTGAGCCCGTAGATCCGGTTGTTGAACAGCAGGATCTTCAGGTTCACGTTGCGGCGCAGCGCGTGGATGAGGTGGTTGCCGCCGATCGACAGGGCGTCGCCGTCGCCGGTGACGACCCACACCGACAGGTCCGGGCGGGAGACCGCCAGGCCCGTGGCGATGGCCGGGGCGCGGCCGTGGATCGAGTGCATCCCGTACGTGTTCAGGTAGTACGGGAACCGCGAGGAGCAGCCGATGCCGGAGATGAACGCGATCTTCTCGCGCTCCAGGCCCAATTCGGGCAGGAACGACTGGACCGCGGCCAGGATGGCGTAGTCGCCGCAGCCGGGGCACCAGCGGACCTCCTGGCTGGACTTGAAGTCCTTGGCCTTCAGCGTGGGGGCGTCGAGCTTGACGTCAGCCATTCTTGATGACCTCCTCCAGGGCTTCCTGCAGTTCGTTGGAGGTGAACGGCAGGCCGCGCACCTTGTTGTAGCCGACCACGTCGTTGCCGGGGAAGTTCGCGCGCAGCAGCATCGTGAGCTGGCCCAGGTTCATCTCCGGGACGACGACCTTGTCGTACTTCGCGAGGACGGCGGCCGTGTTGTGCGGCATCGGGTTGAGGTAGCGCAGGTGCGCGCGGGCGATCGAGACGCCCTTCTCGCGCAGGGCGCGCACGGCCGCGCCGATCGGGCCCCACGTGGAGCCCCAGCCGAGGACGAGCACGCGGGCGTCGCCGTTCGGGTCGTCGACCTCCAGGTCCGGGACGTCGATGCCGGCGATCTTCGCGGCGCGGGTGCGGACCATGTGGTCGTGGTTGACGGGGTCGTACGAGATGTCGCCGGTGCCGTCGGCCTTCTCGATGCCGCCGATGCGGTGCTGGAGGCCGGGGGTGCCGGGCACGGCCCACGGGCGGGCCAGGGTCTCGGGGTCGCGCTGGAACGGCAGGAAGATCTGCTCGCCCTTGGCGTCCACGGCGTTCATCTCGGTCGCGAACTCGACCGAGAGGTCCGGGAGGTCGGCCATGTCCGGGAGCTTCCAGGGCTCGGCGCCGTTGGCGATGTAGCCGTCCGACAGGACCATGACCGGGGTCCGGTAGCGTGTGGCCATGCGCGCGGCCTCGAGCATGATGTCGAAGCAGTCCGAAGGGGACTGCGGCGCGAGGATCGCGATCGGGGCCTCGCCGTGGCGGCCGAACATGGCCATCACGAGGTCGGCCTGCTCGGTCTTGGTCGGCATGCCCGTGGAGGGGCCGGCGCGCTGCACGTCCACGACGATGAGCGGCAGCTCCAGGGAGACCGCGAGCGAGATCGTCTCCGACTTGAGCGCGATGCCCGGGCCCGAGGAGGTGGTGACGCCGAGCGCCCCGCCCCACGAGGCCCCCAGGGTCGCGCCGACCGCGGCGATCTCGTCCTCGGCCTGCACGGTGGTGACGCCGAAGCGCTTGTGCTTGGACAGCTCGTGGAGGATGTCGCTGGCCGGGGTGATCGGGTACGCGCCCAGGAACACCGGCAGGCCGGTCGCGACGCCCGAGGCGGTGATGCCCCAGGCGAGGGCGACGTTGCCGGTGACGTTCCGGTAGGTGCCCGCGGCGAGCTTCGCCGGGGGGATCTCGAAGCGCACCGGGAAGGCCTCGGTGGTCTCGCCGTAGTTCCAGCCGGCCTTGAGCGCGGCGATGTTCGCCTCGGCGATGGCGGGCTTGTTCTTGAACTTGCCGCGCAGGAACGCCTCGGTGGCCTCGGTCGGGCGCGAGTACATCCAGGAGACGAGCCCGAGCGCGAACATGTTCTTCGAGCGCTCGGCGTCCTTCTTGCTGACCTCGAACTCGGCGAGCGCCGCGATCGTGAGGCTCGCGAGCGGGACGGGGTGGACCTGGTAGTCCTCGAGGGAGTCGTCTTCGAGCGGGTTCGCGTCGTAGCCGACCTTGGTGAGGTTCCGCTTGGTGAACTCGTCGGTGTTGACGACGATGGTGCCGCCGGGCTTGAGGTCGCGCAGGTTGGCCTTGAGCGCGGCCGGGTTCATGGCGATGAGCACCTCGGGGTGGTCCCCGGGGGTGAGGATGTCGCTGTCGGCGAAGTGGATCTGGAAGCTCGACACGCCCGGGAGGGTCCCGGCGGGCGCCCGGATCTCGGCGGGATAGTTCGGGAGTGTCGACAGGTCGTTGCCGAGTTTGGCGGTCTCCGCGGTGAAGCGGTCTCCCGTGAGCTGCATCCCGTCGCCGGAGTCCCCTGCGAAGCGGATGACGACCCGGTCGAGCTGCCGGACGGTGTTCACCTAGTTCTCCTCATGCGGGTTCTGGGGCACGCAAGGACTGCGGCGTTTCGGTTCGGAAGAGCGGCGCTCCGCCGTGTCTGCTACTTGCGATGCTACGCGGGCGTCGGCTCGCGGTGCCAACCCTGCGACACGGGCGCGATGTAGGCGACACCACTGTCGGCGATCCGGCTCACATGCTGAGACGATCCTCTGCTCGCAGTGACGCAGACCTCCGGTTCCGGCGATTTCACGGCCGCGAGACCGTGATGTCACCGTCCCGGATCGTGGACGTGAACGCCGCTCGGAGACACGCCGGAGTCGTGGATCCGACCCGGTGCGAGGCTCCTCTCAGGACTCGCCCGAGGCGGTCGAGGTCGCGCCTTCCGCGGTCGGCGTCTCGACCGGCGGCGCGGGGCTGCTGGTGCTCTCCGTCGGCGTCGGGTCGGCGGGTGCCACGTCGTCCTCGACCGGTGCGAAGCCCTCGCCGTCCCACGTGAAGCGGGTCTGCCAGGTCTCGGGGTGCTGGGCGTACCCGCCGAGCGTGATCACGCCGTTTTCGACGAGCTGGATGTCCACGGTCGCGCCCGCGTCCCCGGGCTCCCACACCCAGCCGAGCATGTGCAGGCTGGTGCCGGTCTCGTCCCAGGTGAACGCGGCGATGCCGGTGGCGCGCTTGTCGCAGCCGAGTTCCAGGAGGACGTCGTCCGCGTCGCCGTCGGCGTCGAGGTCGAGCGGCGCGTCGTAGTCGTGCGCGTAACCGGTGTCCGCGACGGCCGGGTCGGCGGCGGGGTCGACGATGTCCCAGGGGCTCTCGTCGCCGATCTTCCAATCGGCGGCGTCGAAGGGCTGGGGCCCGGTCTCGCAGTGGACCGCCCAGGCGTCGGGCGACCCCTCCCACCAGTCGGCGGGTTCGATCACGATGACCGGCTCGCCGTCGGGCGCCGCGGTGGCCGTCTCGTCGTCCGTCTCGTCGACGTGCGGGCTCGCCGGGTCGCCGAGGCGGGTCGGGCCGTCGCCGTCGGGCTCGGCCGTTTCGGAGGCGGCCGAGCTGCTGGCGGCCGTGTCGGGGCCGCCGCTGAGCGGCCCGAGCGTCTGGGCCACGGCGAAGCCGCCCGCGGTGACCGCGGTGCACGCGCCCACGACGGCCGCGAGCGACATGAGGCGGCGTCGCCGCAGTGCGGCCGGGCCGCGGCCGAGGAGCTCGTTCACCGGCGGCGGCGGGAAGTGCGCCGAGGACTCCGCCTTCAGGCGCGCGAAGGCCGCCGCGACCTTCTCGTCGTCGGGGTCGATGGTCATGAGCGGTCCTCCTTCACGGAAGCTCGGCGGCCCGCGGACCGGGACACGCGCGGGGTCCCCGGGATCGCGCGCCGGATGCGGATCGGCATGGTGTCGGGGTCGGTCTCGACGGCCTTCACCGCCGGCGTCTCGTCGGTGAGGATCGCGGCGAGTTCCTTCCGGCCGCGGTGCAGCCAGGACTTCACGGTGCCCTCGCGCGCGCCGGTCTGCTCGGCGATCGCGCTGATCGTCATGTCGGCCATGTAGTGCATGACGAGCGCCCGGCGGCGCTTGGCCGGGATCTGCCGCAGCGCGGCGACCAGCGCCACGTGGTCGGGGCTCGCGGCCGGGGCCGCCTCCGGGGCGGACGACTTCTGGAGGAACTTGCGCGCCACCTGGTTCCGGCGGTGCTTGCTGGTGGCGAGGTTCCAGGCCACGCGGCGGACCCACGCGACCGGCTCTTCGTACCCGCCGACCTTCTCCCAGCGCTGCCACGCCCGCAGGAAGGCCTCCTGGACCAGGTCCTGGGCTTCGGTGGCGTCCCCGAGATAGGCGCATACCTGGGCAGCGAGCTCAGAGAAATGCTTCTCGTAGAGGTCGGTGAATTCCGCCTCCGTTCGCACATCGGCTCCAGCGCAGGTAGGGGGGACAAGGGCAGGTTCCGGGTCATCACGGTCGTGCCCGGCGGCAACCATTGTCGCTTTCGCGCGGGTCGAGACACGAGGCGGGGTCGCCATGTCCATCATCGCATCGACGGCCGGATCCGTGGGGCCGCCGACGGCCTCGTCCCCGTCCGTCGTCGGCCAATCGAGCACCAGGGCCGCGAACTCGGCGTCGAGCGCCGGGCCGTGCGCGGTCGGGGCGGCCGAGGCCGCGGGCCCGCGGCTCGCGAGCGCCGCCGAGGCGGTGAACGTCCGGCTCGGGAGCGCCGCCGAGGCGGCGTCCGGGCCGTGATGCGGGATCGCCGAAGCCGCGGCGGGCGATTGCCCGGCCCGAGACAGCGGCGGTGCGCCGGCGGCGGTCATGTGCGGTGATCCCATTCCTCTTGCCTGTGTCCGAGTGCCGCGTCGTTCCCCCGGCGTTCGGCCGGAGGCCGCGCCGCATTCGGCGTGAATCCTCTTCGTACAGCAACACGCTCCGGCGTGCCGGTCGGTTGCGCCCCGTGCGGGGCGGAATCCCCGGAAACGCCGCGCGAAAGCCGCGCTCGCGGGTACCGCTCGCCGTGGTCCAGCACTAAGGTGTCGGTATGGAGACCTCCGGACCGGCCGACTACCTGACGTTCGGGGTGCTGCTGCTGACCGGATTCGCCTTCGTCGCCGTCGCGATGACCGCCAACCGGATCCTGCGTCCGAGCGCGCCCTCGGCGGACAAGGCCCAGACCTACGAATGCGGCGTCGACCCCGCGCCCGACGCCCCGCCCGGCCGGCTCGCTTCGCTCGCCTATCCCCGGACCGGAGCGGCGTCGCCGCCCCGGGACCATGTCGGCAAGGACTGGGCCCAGGTCCAGATCCGCTACTACGTCTACGCGTTCCTGTTCGTGCTCTTCGCGGTCGAAGCGGTGTTCCTGTTCCCGTGGGCCGCCGTGTTCCGGGCCTTCGGGACCGCCGCCGCGGTCGAGATGGGCGTCTTCGTCGGCGTCCTCGCCCTCGGGCTCGCCTACGCCTGGAGGAAAGGGGTGCTGCGATGGCGGTGAGGCTCCCGTTCCCGGCCCGCCCCTCCGACGCCGATCGGAGCCGGTCCGCGGCTCACACCGAGCCCTCGATGCTCGGCGAGCCGATCCGGTTCGTCCTCAACTGGGGCCGCCGCTACTCGCTGTGGGTCTTCAACTTCGGGCTGGCCTGCTGCGCCATCGAGTTCATCGCCGCGTCGATGAGCCGGCACGACTTCATGCGCCTCGGCGTGATCCCCTTCGCGCACTCCCCGCGCCAGGCCGACCTCATGGTCGTCTCGGGCACCGTGACCGACAAGATGGCCCCCGCGATCAAACGGCTCTACGATCAGATGCCCGAGCCGAAGTACGTGATCTCCTTCGGCGCCTGCTCCAACTCCGGCGGCCCCTATTGGGACTCGTACTGCGTGACCAAGGGCGTCGACCAGATCATCCCCGTCGACGTCTACATCCCCGGCTGCCCGCCGCGCCCCGAGGCCCTCCTCTACGGCATCGGCGAGCTGCAACGGCAGATCGGCCGCGCGCCGCTGCGCAAGCCGAGCCTGCGCGCACCGCTGAGGAGACCGGAATGACCACGGGACGCACCGGGGACGGGCGCGATGCCTGACTTCTGGGAGGAGCGCCTGCGCGCCGCCCTCGGCGTGGAGGCCGTCGGCGCGGACGGCCCGCGCTCGGTCGCCGACGTCGACCCCGGGCAATGGCACGAGGCCGTGCGCGCCTGCCGCGACGAGCTCGGCTGCGACTTCTTCGACTGGCTGTCCGCAGTGGACGAAGGACCGGCCGGGCCCGAGAGCGGGGACGCCCCGTCCGGGCCGCACCGGTTCCGGATCGTCGCCCACCTCTGGTCCGTCGCCGACCGTCGCGGCGTCCTCCTGCGCGCGCTCCTCGCCGAAGGCGCGATCGCCTCGGTCACCGACCTCTACCCGGGCGCCGACTGGCACGAGCGCGAGACCCACGAGATGTTCGGCGTCGACTTCCCCGGACACCCCGACCTCAAGCCGCTCCTGCTCACCCCCGAGTTCGAGGGCCACCCGCTCCGCAAGGACTTCGTGCTCGCCTCCCGCGTCGTCAAGCCCTGGCCCGGCGCGAAAGAACCCGGCGAGGGCGGCCGGACGCACGGCCCGCAGGACTCACCGAGAGGGGGCGCGGCCCGCAAGCGGGCGCCGAAGCGCCCGCCGGGGGTGCCGGAGCACTGGATCCAGCCGGACCCGCCCGCGGCGGCGGGAGCGACCGAACCGGGCCCGCCGTCGCAGGCGAGCGAACCCGGCGCGCCGACCCCGGCGGGAGCGACCCGACCGGAGCCGACCGAGCCTCCCGCCGACCCCCGGACGAGGCGGCCCGATGCTTCTTGAGCTGATCGTCAAGGTCGCGGCCGTGTTCGCCGCCTTCCTGGTGCTCCCGCTCCTCGTCGGGCAGACCGAGCACAAGCTCATGGCCCACATGCAGGGCCGGCTCGGCCCGATGCACGCCGGGGGCTTCCACGGCTGGGCCCAGCTCATCGCCGACGGCGTGAAGTTCGCCCAGAAGGAAGACCTCGTCCCCGACGCCGCCGACAAGCCCGTCTTCAAGCTCGCGCCCGCCGTCGCGCTCCTGCCGTACCTGCTCGTCATCCTGTTCATCCCGCTCGGCCCCGGCGACCTCGTCGGCGCGAACCTCGACATGGGCCTGTTCATCGTGGTCGCGCTCGTCGGCGTCGGCGTCCTCGCGGTGCTCATGGCCGGGTGGTCCTCGGCCAACAAGTACACGCTCATCGGGGCGCTGCGCGGGGCCGCGCAGCTCATGGCCTACGAACTGCCCCTCGTCCTCGCCGCCGCGTCGGTCGCCGTCGCGGCCGGGACGCTCAGCCTCCCCGCGATCGTCGAGGCCTGGAACCCCTGGTGGCTGCTGTGGCAGGCCCCGGCCGCGCTCGTGTTCTTCACCGCCGGGCTCGCCGAGATCCGCCGACCGCCGTTCGACGCGCCCGTGGCCGACTCCGAACTCGTCTTCGGCTATCTCACCGAGTACGCGGGCCTCCGCTTCGCGCTGCTGCTGCTCGCCGAGTACGTCGGCATCGTCGTCATCTCGGCCCTCACCGCCGTCCTCTTCCTCGGCGGCTGGCGCGGCCCCGGCCCCGAATCGCTCGGCTGGCTCTGGACGCTCCTCAAGACCGGCGCCCTCGCGGCCGTCGTCATCTGGCTGCGCGTGGCCTGGCCGCGCCTGCGCGTCGACCAGATCCAGGCGCTGTGCTGGAAGGGCCTCGTCCCGATCGCGCTGGCCCAACTGGTCCTCACCACCGCCGTCGCGCTGGCGGTCTGACCCGCCGTATCCGAGCGGCGACTTGTCCCGTTCGGGGCCGAAGACCGTCGAGGCAGCCGAATCGTCCCGCCTTCGCGTATGGCACGCATGGAAGGTCGAGCCGCCGCCGGACGACGAAATGGCGTTCGAGGAGGAGCGGGCCGCGGACGCCGCGGAGGAGGAACTCGCGGACGACGAGACCGAGGAGCGCGGCGGGGAGGAGGGCACCGCCCCGACCACCGCCGACCCGATCTCGGAGCCGGGCGCGGATACGGCGGGCGAAGGCTGAATCGGCGGCCGAGGACGCGAACCGGCCCCCGTCGCGGGAACGAGGGGCCGGCGCAGTGTTCAGGTGCGCTTCACACCGCGGACGGCATCTGCCCGGAGGCGCGGACGCGAAGGGACGGTGCCGCGGTCGCGGGGAAGCGGGGGTCCGGGTGCGCCGAGCGGCGAGTCCGGGTGCGCCCGGAGGCGCGGGGACTCAAGCCGCCTTGGCGGCGCTTCCCGAGCCGGACGCGGTGGAAGCGGTCGTGGAGGTCGCGGCGGGCTTGGACTCCGACTTGCTCTCGCTCGGCTTTGCGCCGTTCTGGGAGCCGTTCGAGCTCAGCGAGCTGGAATCGGTGGACCGCGAGTCGGTCCGGTAGAAGCCGCTGCCCTTGAAGGTCACGCCGACGTTCCCGAAGACCTTGCGCAGCGCGCCCCGGGCCTCGCAGCTGGGGCAGTCGGTCAGACGCGCCTCGGCGAACGACTGGTGTTTGTCGAACTCGTAACCGCACTCCTTGCAGCGGTATTCGTAGACAGGCACGGCCTAACCTCCAGGAGTCATCACAGATCCGGATCGACATTAGCACTCAACACCCCGGAGTGCTAATACCGTCCCGCCTGCACGTGAGCCGCCGGGCACGAGATCCTCGGCACTGCCGCCGGGTCGCCGGGTCGCCGGGTCGCCCCCGCGGCGCGCCGCTACCGCAGCGACGTGAACCCGTTCGACGGCGTGATCACGCCCGTCACCGGCCGGTCGTGCGGCTCCGCCGGGACCGCGACGCCGAGCTCGCCGTCTCTGAGCAACGCCACCACGGGCACGTCCGGGCCGACCCGGGCCAGCGCGCGGTCGTACGATCCGCCGCCCCGACCGAGCCGGATCCCCTCGTTGGAGACCGCGAGACCGGGCACGATCACCGCCGCCACCTGCTGCACCGCCTCCGGTCCGTGCGTCTCCCCGCGCGGCCTCGGGCCGTCGCCCCCGACCGAGTTCTCGTCCGGCTCCCCCTGCCCGCCAGGGCCTCCCGCCTCCTGCCAGGCGAGGTCGTTGTCAGGCAGCAGCACCGGCAGCAAGACCTTGTAGACCACCGCGAGCCGTTCGGGCAGTTCGGGTTCGAGCGCCGCGCCCGGTTCCGACCCGAACGGCCGGTACGCCGCCACGGCCGCTCCCTCGTCCACGACCTCGATCAAGAAGTCCCGCAACGCCTTCCAAGTCGCCAGGTCCGCGTGCCCGCGCGCCTCCCCGGGCATCGCGTTCCGCGCCGCCAGCAGGTGGCGGCGTGCCGCCGTCTTCGCCTCTTGCATGCCAGTCCCTTCCTTCGCGGTATGCACCTGGCAGGATTCCCCCGAGCAGTCGCAAACACTCATCCTTTCGGCTAATCCTGCCGAAAAGCCCATGCCGTGTCGTGTCCGAACAGTTGCTCTAGGTAGTCTTCTAGGGAGTGAACTTGAGGGGGCTTCGGTGTCGCTGCGCTCACGGCTCACCACGGCGTTCCTCGTCGTCGTGCTCGGGCCGGTCCTGGTGGGAGCCGTGTTCGTCGCTGCCGTCATGTCCCACCTGGCGGACTCCCGCGGGGAGGCGCTGGCGGACTCCGCGGTGACCATGGTCGACTCCACCCTCGGCACCATCTGCGAGCGCATCCAGGCCTCCGCGGCGGCGGTGGCCCTCAACTACCGTAGCGGCGGCGAGGCGAACGCGGCCGAAATGGCGCAACTCGTCGTCGACCGGTCCGTGGTCGACGGCGTCGTCTTCTCCAGCATCGCCGCCGCCGGCCGGGAAGGCGGCACCGACATCGGCGTGGAGGCCCCCGAAGGCTCGTGGGTCGACTGCGGCGAGACCGCCGCCTACGCCGGGGCCGACCCGATCGTCGCCCTCGGCGCCCAGGCCGAGGTCCGGAACACCGACGGCAGCACCGCCGCGTTCAGCGCCTTCCGCGTCGTCGACCAGGAGTTCCTCGGCCGCCTCGCCCGCGTCGCGGACGCCGACATCATCCTCCAGGACAGCCGCAGCGATCCCCTCGAGGCCGGCGGCGCCGACGCCGGGCGCTGGGACTACTCCGACTCCTTCCTGCCGTTGAGCATCGGCACCGTCGCCACCGACGTCACCCCCATGTACTGGACCCTCGCCGCGATGGTCACCGCCTCGGCCGTGTGCGCGGTCGGCCTCGCCGCGTGGCTCGCGCGCTCGACCACGCGCCCGCTCGCCGAGCTCTCGGCCGCCGCCGAACGCGTCTCGGAAGGGGACCTGAACGTCCGCGTGCCCGTCCACGGCCGCGACGAGGTCGCCCAGCTCGCGCTCACCTTCAACCGCATGACCGCGCAGACCCAGGCGTACGTGCAGGCCCTCACCGCGTCCCGCGACCAGATGCGTGGCCAGCTCGGCCGCCTCGGGCAGACCCTCACGGCCACCCTCGACCTCGACCGCATCCTCGAGGTCATCCTCGACACCGCCATGGTCACCGCCGGAGCCGAGGCCGGGGTGATCATGCTCGTCGACGTGGACGACGCCGACCAGCTCCGCGAACGCGCGGGCGAGGGCGACCTCGGCCTCGACCAGCCCGCGAGCATCCGCCTCGGCGAGGGCATCGTCGGCGCGATCGCCGCCGGCGGCGTCCCGGCGCACGGCCGCATCGTCGACGGCAAGTTCGAGGACCGCGTTCGCGCCGACACCGAACCGGACGCGCGCACCATCGCGGCCGTGCCGTTCCGGGGCCGCCAGCCCGTCGACATGCTCGGGGGCCGCCCGGAGGCCGACTACGGCGCGCCGCGCACCGACGCCGGGGTCCTCGGCGTCCTCGTGCTCTACAACCGGGTCGCGGGGGAGGACTTCGAGCCCGGCGACGTGGACACGCTCCGCACCTTCGCCGGGCAGGCCTCGGTCGCGGTCGAGAACGTGCTGCTCCACCGCCAGGCCGAGCGCCTGAGCCTCACCGACCCGCTCACCGGCCTGTGGAACTACCGGTTCATGCAGACCTCGCTGCGTCGCGAGGCCGAGCGGTGCCGCCGCTACCAGCGGCCCTCGGCGCTGCTCGCGATCGACCTCGACCGCTTCAAGGACGTCAACGACACCTACGGCCATCCCGTGGGCGACCAGGTGCTCATCGAGCTCGCCCGCCGCATCACCGCGCAGATCCGCGAAGTCGACCTCGCCTTCCGCCACGGCGGCGAGGAGTTCATGGTGCTGCTGCCCGAGACCGACGCGGTCGGGGCCTCCGTGGTCGCCGAGCGCCTCGGCCGCGCCGTCAACGTCCGCGGCTTCAAGGTGAACGACGCCTCGGGCGGGCGCGAGCTCAACGTCACCGTCTCCATCGGCGTCGCCGTCCTCGGTGAGCACGCCGACACGGCCACCGGCGTCCTCGCCGCGGCCGACGAGGCCCTCTACGCCGCCAAGGCGGCGGGCCGCGACACCTGGAGAGTGGCCGTCTGAGCGCCGCCCGGGCGGGTCCGGCATGCGAGCGCGGTGAGCGGCCTCGCGGGGCTCCGCGTCCGGGACCGCCGCCCTCCGCGCGCGGACTGAGCGGCATGAACGTTCACGCGCTGTTCGACCGGGTGGCTGACATCTGACGCAGCGTATGCACGCTACCCTCGCGGTATGTCAGATACCGCGCCCCGCGCCACGAAAGCCGTCATTCCCGCGGCTGGCTTCGCCACCCGCTTCCTGCCGGTCACCAAGGCCATCCCGAAGGAACTGCTGCCGATCGTCGACAAGCCGGTCCTCCAGTACATCGTGGAGGAGGCCGCCGCCGCCGGTCTCGAGGACGTCACCCTCGTGACCGCTCCCGGCAAGGACGCCATGGTCGACTACTTCGACGCCCGCGCCGACCTCGACAACGCCCTCAAGGCCAAGGGCAAGGACGAGATGCTCGCGAGGGTCAAGGCCCCCGAGTCCATCGCCGAGATCACCGCGATCCGCCAAGGCGGCGCCAAGGGCCTCGGCCACGCCGTCGGCCGCGCCGCCTCCCACGTCGGCGACGAGCCGTTCGCGGTCCTCCTCGGCGACGAGTTCTACGAGCCCGACCTTCTGCCGCGCATGATCGACCTCCAGGCCGAGACCGGCGGGATCGTCCTCGCCCTCCTCGAGGTCCCGCGCGAGGAGGTCGTGCGCTACGGCGTCGCCGCCGTCGAGACCACCGACGACGAGGACGTCGTCCGCGTCACGGGCCTCGTCGAGAAGCCCGCCGTCGACGACGCGCCGTCCAACCTCATCCTCATCGGACGCTACGTGCTGCCGGGGACGATCTTCCCGGTCATCGACCAGACGCCCCCGGGCCGCGGCGACGAAATCCAGCTCACCGACGCCATGGACACCTTGCGAGACAAGGGAACCCCCGTCCACGCGGTCGTCTACCGGGGCCGCCGCTACGACACCGGCGAGCCCGTCGCCTACCTCCAGACGCTCGTGGAACTCGCCAGCCGGCGGGACGACTTGCCCGGCTTCAACGCCTGGCTGCGCGAATTCAGTGCGACACTGGATTGACTGCACCGCCGCACGGCGGCGACGGCAGAGGAACTGACCGACGGGGGGACGAGGGGTGAAGGGGACCGGCGAGGCGACGCCATTGGCCGACTTCCTTGCGAAGGCGCTGGCGCTGGTCCGACCCCTGCCCCCGGTCGACATCGACATGACGCAGTCGACCGGGTCGGTGCTGGCCGAGAACGCGGTCAGCCCCGGCCCGCTGCCGGCGTTCGATTACGCCGCCATCGACGGGTACGCGTGCGCGGCCGACGACGTCGCCGGGGCCAGCCCCGAGCGCGGCATCGGCCTCAAGGTCCTCGGCGACCTCGCGGCGTCCTCGTGGCGGCCGGTCCGCCTCGTCACCGGCACCTGCTTCTCCGTCGCCGCGGGGGCGCCGCTCCCCGTCGGCGCGGACATCGTGGTGCCGCTGGCGTGGACCGACGAGGGCATGGCCACCGTCGAGGTCCGCCAGGTGCCCCGTCGCGGCCACGGCGTGCGCCGCATGGGATCCGAGCGGGCCTCGGGCGAGATCCTCGCCCACGAGGGCCGCCGCGTCACCCCCAACCTCATCGGGCTCCTCGCCGCCGCGGGCATCGCGGACGTCGTGGTCCGCCCGACCCCGCGCGTGGTCGTCATCGCCACCGGGGACGAACTCGTCGACACCGGCAGGCCCTCGCAGCCCGGCCAGCTCATCGACGTCAACTCGCACCTGGTGACCGCCGCCGCGTCGGAGGCCGGCGCCCACGCCTACCGCGTCGGCATCTGCGACGACGAGCCCGACGCGCTCCGCAGCGTGCTCGACGACCAGATCCTCCGCGCCGACCTCGTCATCACCACCGGCGGCACCGGCACCGGACCCGGCGACATGGTCCGCCGCACCTTCTCCCGCGACGGCGCCGTCGACTTCGCGCCCGTCGCCGTCTACCTCTGCGAGACCATGGGCTTCGGCACCATCGGCCCCGAAGAGGTCCCCGTCGTGTGCCTGCCCGGCGACCCCGTCGCGGCCACCATCGCCTTCGAGGTGATCGCCCGACCGCTCATCCAGCGCCTCGCCGGGGCCGAGCCCGTATTCCGGCCCAGCGTGCGCGCCAACCTGACCGAGCCCGTATCCTCACCGAACGGGCTGAGGGAATTCCGCCCCGTCCGCGTCGCCGAGAGGCGCGGCGGCGGCTACACCGTCGCCCCGCTCGGATCCACTTCCTACACGCTCTCCGGACTCGCCGAGGCGACCGGCCTGATGACCATCGGAGAGAACGCGACCCGGGTGCCCGCGGGTTCGACCGTGGACGTGCTGCTCCTGGACCGGAACCGATGACGCCCGACTCCGACCCGCCGGTGGACCGCATCCGATGACCGTCCACCACGAACCGCCGCTGGACCTCGAATGACCCTTTCCAACCCCGGATGGCCCGTCCACCTCGCCCACGGCGACGTGAGCGTCAGGCCCTTCCGCCGCTCCGACGCGAACCGCTGGTCCGAACTGCGCCGCGCCAACGAAGCCTGGCTCGCCCCGTGGGAGCCCGGCACCGGCACCACCTGGCACGAGGCGCACTCCCCGGCCGCGTTCCGGGCGATGGTCCGCGGCCTCAAGCGCTCCGTCAAGGACGGCACGAGCTGGCCGCTCGCGGTCTGCTGGAAGGGAGAGCTCGTCGGCGGCCTCACCGTGGGGAACATCGTGCGCCGCGCCTTCGGCTCCGCGTACGCCGGCTACTGGATCGACCGCGGGCACGCGGGGCGGAACATCACCGCGACCGCGCTCGCGATCGTGATCGACCACGCCCTCACCGTGGGGCGTCTGCACCGCATCGAGGTGAACATCCGGCCCGAGAACGGCCCCTCGAACCGGGTCGCCGAGAAGCTCGGCCTGCGCCGCGAGGGCCTGCACAAGCGCTACCTGTACATCGACGGCGACTGGCGGGACCACTACGGCTACGCGGTCACCGCCGAGGAGATCGCCACGGAGCGCATGATCGACCGGATGGCCCGGCTGGCCCGCGCCGAAGCGGACCGCTAGCGCCGCGGCCGCCCGGCCCGTGCCGACGCCCGAGGCGCTTCAGTCCCGCGCGGTCAGCACGATCGGGCCGTCCTCGGTGACGGCGATCGTGTGCTCCATGTGCGCGCCGCGCGAACCGTCCGCGCTGCGCAGCGTCCACCCGTCCGGGTCGTAGACGATCTCGTCGGTCGTCTGCAGGAACCACGGTTCGATCGCGATCACGAGCCCCGGCTTGAGCTTCAGCCCCCGGCCCGGGCGGCCGTCGTTGGGGATGTGCGGGTCGCCGTGCATGGTCCGGCCGACCCCGTGCCCGCCGAACTGCGTGTTCACGCCGAGGCCTTCCGCCCGCGCGACCGTGGCGATCGCGTGGCCGACGTCGCCGACCTTGTTGCCCGCCTGCGCCGCCGCGATCCCGGCCTCCAGGGCCCGCCGCGTGGTGTCGATGAGCTTCAGGTCCTCCTCGCGCGGGGTGCCGACCACGACGGAGAGGGCCGAGTCCGCGACCCAGCCGTTCACCTCGGCGGCGAAGTCGAAGCTCACCAGGTCGCCGTCCTTGAGCCGGTAGTCGAACGGCAGGCCGTGCAGGACCGCGTCGTTCACCGACGTGCACAGGACCTTCCCGAACGGGCTCCCGCCGAACGACGGGTGGTAGTCCACATAGCAGGAGACCGCCCCGGCCTCCTTGATGCGGCGCGCGACCAGGTCGTCGAGTTCCAGGAGGTTCATGCCGACCTCGGCGACCTCCGACAGCTCGGTGAGGATCCCGGCCACGAAGCGCCCCGCCGGACGCATCGCTTCGATCTCGGCGGGGGAGTAGTACTCGATCACGGCAGGCCCTTCGATAGTGGACGGTATTTCTATACCGGTACTATAATACCGATATGATTCGGCCGCCGCTGAGACCCGAGGAGCACGCGCGTGGCCGCGCGCTCGGCCGCGCCCTGCGGGCCTTCAGGGGCCCGCGGAGCCTCCACGACGTCGCCGCCGCGGCCGAGATCTCCCCGGAGACGCTGCGCAAGATCGAGAGCGGGCGCATCGCCACACCGGCGTTCTTCACCATCATCGCGCTCTGCCGCGCGCTGGGGCTCTCGGCCGACGAACTCGCCGCGGCCGTCACCCAAGATACATCCCATGATCCGGCTACTTGACCGATCCGTGGCCTGCGAGCTGCGGTAAGGGCGCAGGTCACGAGCGGCGGCGAACCCTCCGAAGGCCGCGGGCCGCCGGGTTAGGCTCAGGCCGTGGACGCCGCGACGCAACTTCCGACGGTGGGCATGATCGGCGCCGGTCAGCTCGCCCGCATGACCCATCAGGCCGCCATCGCCCTCGGCCAGAGCCTCAAGGTGCTCGCCGGGGACCCCGCCGAGAGCGCCGCGGTCGTCACCCCGGCGACGACCTTCGGCGACTACCGCAGCGTCGAGGACCTCCGGGGCTTCGCCAAGGGCTGCACCGTGGTCACCTTCGACCACGAGCACGTCCCGCAGGAGGCCGTCCAGGCCCTCGTCGCCGAAGGCGTCGAGGTCCAGCCCCGGCCCGAGGCCCTGATCCACGCCCAGGACAAGCAGGTCATGCGCTCCCGCCTCGCCGGGCTCGGCCTGCCGCAGCCGCGCTGGGCCCCCGTCGACTCCATCTCGGACGTCGAGGCCTTCGGACTCCCGTGCGTCCTCAAGGCCGCGACCGGCGGCTACGACGGCAAAGGCGTGTGGATGATCGACACGCCCGCCGACGCCCAGGCCGTCCTCGCCTCCGGCATCCGCCTCATCGCCGAGGAGCGCATGCCCCTCCAGCGGGAGCTCGCCGTCCAGATCGCCCGCTCCCCGCGCGGCGAGACCGCCGTCTACCCCGTGGTCGAGACCGTCCAGACCGGCGGCGTCTGCACCGAGGTCATCGCCCCGGCCCCGCACCTCGACGACGCGACCGCCGCCGAGGCCGCCCGCATCGCCGTCGCCGTCGCGACCGAACTCGACGTCTGCGGCATGCTCGCCGTCGAGCTCTTCCAGACCTCCAAGGGCCTCTTCGTGAACGAACTCGCGATGCGGGCCCACAACTCCGGCCACTGGACCATCGAGGGCGCCCGCACCAGCCAGTTCGAGCAGCACCTGCGCGCCGTCCTCGACTACCCGCTCGGCTCGACCGAGACCGCCGCGCCCTACACTGTCATGGCGAACGTCCTCGGTGGACGAGCCGGCGGGCCCCGTCTCGACGAGCGCCTCCAGCACCTCCTCGCCGAGGATCCGGGCGCGCACGTCCACCTCTACGGCAAGGCGGTCCGCCCCGGCCGCAAGATCGGGCACGTCACCGTCTGCGGCGACGACCCCGAGACCCTGCGGCGCCGCGCCAAGCGGGCCGCGAAGTGGCTCCAAGAAGGCGAGTAGGGAACACATGTCTGAGCAGAAGCCCCGCGTCGGCGTCATCATGGGATCCGACTCCGACTGGCCCGTCATGGAAGCCGCGACCGTCGCCCTCGCCGAGTTCGACGTGCCCTACGAGGTCCGCGTCGTCTCCGCCCACCGCACCCCGCACGGGATGCTCTCCTACGCGGACTCGGCCGCCTCCCGCGGCCTCCAGGCCATCATCGCCGGCGCCGGCGGCGCGGCCCACCTGCCGGGGATGGTCGCCTCCGCGACCCCGCTCCCGGTCATCGGCGTCCCCGTGCCGCTCAAGCACCTCGACGGCATGGACTCGCTGCTCTCGATCGTCCAGATGCCCGCCGGCATCCCGGTCGCCACCGTCTCGGTCGCCGGGGCCCGCAACGCCGGGCTCCTCGCCGTGCGGATCCTCGGCGCGAGCGACGAGGCCCTCCGCGGCCGGATGCAGAACTACCAGGTCGACCTCGAACGCATGGTCACCGAGAAGGACGCGAGCCTGCGCTACCGGATCGCGCACCCCGAGTAGCCGCTCGGGAAAAAACCGGTGTCCACGGCGCGGCGCGGGACATAGACTCGCGTCGTGTCGCATCCAAAACTGCACCCCACCGGGGGCTATGAGCACGTCACGATCGTCGAGTCCGGGAGGCTCGCGTTCCTCGCCGGGCAGTGCCCGGTCGATGCCGACCAGCAGGTCGTCGGCGTCGGCGACCTCGACCGTCAGATCGAGCAGGTCGCCGCGAACTGCCTCGCCGCGCTGGCGTCGATCGGCGCGAAGCCCGAGGACGTGGTCCGCTCGATCGTCTACGTCGTGAGCGACGACAGCGGCACCGTGGGCGGCGCCTGGCACCGCCTGTTCGAGCACCCCGACCTCGGCCCGGCCTTCAGGGCCGCCAGCACGGTGACCGGCGTGACGGCCCTCGGCTACCCCGGTCAGCTCGTCGAAGTCGACCTCACCGCCCGCCTCCCCGACTAGCCGCCCGCAGCGCCGATTCATACCCCGTGCCGAGGGCGCCGAGGCCCGGCTCAACGCCGTCCTCGCCCACGGTTCCCGCCGCCCGCGCCTGGACGGCGTCCTCGACGACCCCGCCTGGCTCCCGGGCTGGCACCGCGCCGTCGCGTTCCTCGACCCCCTCGAACGCCGGCCCGGCCGGATCCGCCAGTGCGCCGACCCGAAATGCGTCCTGTGGCACTTCGACGCCACCGGGAACGGCAGCCGCCGCCGGCACTCGATGGCGACCTGCGGCGACCGCGCCAAGGCCGAGCGCTGCCAGCGCCGCCGCTCCTGGCGCCCGCTCACGCCTCCGAGCAGAGGATCGCGGCGTGGGCCTCGCCGATGCGGGTCGCCACGAGGGTCGCCTCGTTCGCTCCCTTGAGCTTCAACTGCTTCCGCAGCGCGGCCGGATCGATGCCGGTGCCCCGCTGCTTGATCGTCAGGCGGCCGATCCCTCGCTCGGCCAACAGCGCGCGGAGCTTCTTCGGGTGCAGCGGCCAGACCTCCTCCACCTTCCACGCCCGCGCGAACGGCGTCTCCCGCAGCGCATCGCCGTAGAGGTAGGCGATGTGCTCGCTCGCCGTGTGCGCCTCCAGCCCTGCGGCGAGTTCGGCCACCAGGCCCGCCCGGATCACCGCCCCGTCCGGTTCGTAGAGGTACCGCGCGACGTCCCCGACCGCGGCCCGCTCCCGGCCGCTGCCGGTGAGCTCGTGCCACTCGCCGGCCTTGCACACGCTCGCCCGGCGCGGCGCCGCCGCCGCCTCGCCCAGCCACAGGCACGCCTCGACCACGTCCCGGTCCACCGAGACCCATTCGGCCTCGGCGCCTTCCGGCAGCCACTCGTGCTTGATCCCCGGGCCGAGCTTCACCGCCGCGAAGCGCACGTCATCGAGGCGTGCCAGCAGGTCGTCCAGCGGCGGCGAGTACTCGGCCGGGTTGAAGTTCCTGGTGCCTCCGGCTCGTCTCGCCGGATCCGCGAACACCGCCGCGCCGAGCGGTGTCGTCAGGGCGTCGTCCACCCGCACGTCGACGTCCAGGCCCGTCGCCGCCGCGTTCGCCCTCGCGTACGCGGCCGTCGCCTCGCTCCGGTCCACCGCCGCGACCCGCAGGCCCGCCTCGGCGAACGCCAGCGCGTCGGTGCCCACGCCGCAGCACAGGTCCGTCACCTCGTCCACGGCCCGCGCGAACCGGGCCGCCCGCCGCTCGGCGACCGCCCACCGCGTGGCCTGCTCCAGGCCCGGTCTCGTGAAGTACAGCCGCTCGGCGCGCTCGCCGAGCTTGGCCGTGGCGTGCGCCCGCAGGTCCGCGAGCGTGAGCGCGGCCGCCGCGAGTTCCGGTGCGACGCCCGCCTTCCGCAGCGTCAGGGGTGCGCGGTCGCCGTGCTCCCGCAGGGCCTCGGCGGCCCGCCGCTGGAGTCCCGGATCGGCTCGGAGGGCTTCGAGCAGGCTCGTTTCCACGTGGTCCATGATCCCTCACCGTTGGCGTGCCGCCCTGTCGGGCTATGAAATCGGAGACCCGGCGTTGACGCTCCCACCTGGGCGAACTAACCTACGTCTTAGCACTCGCAGACCGAGATTGCTAAGCGCTATGATGAGCCTGGCACTCTCGACTGGAGAGTGCCAACAGCCACGGGCCGGTGCCTCGGCACCCGCGACGACGAGACCCGCGCTGTCGTGGCGGACATCCGTACTGAACACGTCAGGTTTGGAGATACCAAGTGAGCAAGGCTGCCATCAAGCCGCTGGGCGACCGCATCGTGGTCCAGGCGAACGAGGCCGAGACCACCACCGCCTCCGGTCTCGTCATCCCCGACACCGCCAAGGAGAAGCCGCAGGAAGGCACCGTCCTGGCCGTGGGCCCGGGCGCCTTCGACGACAAGGGCAACCGCCTCCCGATCGACGTCAAGGTCGGTGACGTGGTCATCTACTCGAAGTACGGCGGCACCGAGGTCAAGTACAACGGCGAGGAATACCTCGTCCTGTCCTCGCGCGACGTCCTCGCGGTCGTCGAGCAGTAGCACGCCCGGGGCCCTCACACGGCGACGCTCGCAAGCCGCGGGCGTCCGCCGTGCGAAGGGCCCATCGGTGTTCCTCTGGAAGGGAAACCCATGCCGAAGATTCTCAACTTCGCCGAGGACGCGCGGCACAACCTGCTGCACGGTATCGACGAACTCGCCGACACCGTCAAGGTCACGCTCGGCCCCAAGGGCCGCAACGTGGTCCTCCAGCGTTCCTTCGGCGCGCCGCTGATCACCAACGACGGCGTGACCATCGCCAAGGAGATCGAGCTCGCCGACCCGTACGCCAACCTGGGCGCGCAGCTGGTGAAGGAGGTCGCGACCAAGACGAACGACATCGCGGGCGACGGCACCACCACCGCGACCGTGCTGGCCCAGAAGATGAGCCACGCCGGCATCAAGGCGATCACGGCCGGGGGCAACCCGATCGCGATCCGCAAGGGCATCGAGGCCGCGGCGAACGCCGTCTCGGACGAGCTGCTGAGCCAGGCCATCGAGATCTCCGACCACGAGCACATCGCGCAGGTCGCGGCGGTCTCGGCGCAGGACCCGGAGATCGGCGAGCTCATCGCCAAGGCCATGGACGCCGTCGGCGTCGAGGGCGTCATCTCCGTCGAGGACGGCTCCAGCCTGGAGACCGTGCTCGAGGTGACCGAGGGCATGCAGTTCGACAAGGGCTTCGTCTCCCCGAACTTCATCACCGACCAGGACCTGCGCCAGACGGTCTTCGAGGACCCGTACATCCTCATCAGCAACTCGAAGATCTCCTCCATCGAGGAGATGCTCCCGGTGCTGGAGAAGGTCGTCGAGACCTCGAAGCCGCTGCTCATCATCGCCGAGGACGTCGAGGGCCAGGCCCTCGCGACCCTGACGGTGAACGCCCTGCGCGGCACGCTGCGCGTGTGCGCCGTCAAGGCCCCGGCCTTCGGCGACCGCCGCAAGGCCATCCTGGGCGACATCGCGACCCTCACGGGCGCGGAGGTCATCTCCTCGGAGATCGGCCTCGACCTCAAGCAGGCCGACCTGTCGCACCTGGGCCGGGCCCGCCGCGTCACCGTCTCCAAGGACGCCACCACCATCGTGGACGGCGCCGGGGAGCGGGAAGCGGTCGACGCCCGCATCGCGCAGATCAAGCAGCAGGCCTCCACGACCGAGTCCTCCTGGGACCGCGAGAAGCTCGAGGAGCGCCTCGCGAAGCTCTCGGGCGGCGTCGCCGTCATCCAGGTCGGCGCGGCCACCGAGGTCGAGCTGAAGGAGCGCAAGCACCGCATCGAGGACGCGGTCAACGCGACCAAGGCCGCGGTGGAAGAGGGCATCGTCGCCGGCGGCGGCGCGGCCCTGGTCCACGCGATCGCCGGGCTCGAGAAGATCGAGCTCGACGACGCCGAGGCCCGCGTCGGCATCAAGATCGTCGAGGCCGCCCTGTCCGAGCCGCTGCGCCGCATCGCGGTCAACGCCGGCGAGCCCGGCGAGGTCATCGTGAACGCGGTGTCCCAGAAGGGCTGGCGCGAGGGCTGGAACGCCGCCACCGGCGAGTACGAGGACCTGGTCGCGGCCGGCATCCTCGACCCGGTGAAGGTCACCCGCAACGCGCTGCTCAACGCCGCTTCGATCGTCGGCATGCTGCTGACGACCGAGGTGACGATCGTGGACAAGCCCGAGGACGAGGACGAGTCGGCCGGTCACGGCCACTCGCACTCGCACGGCCACGGGCACGGCCACTCCCACTGAGGCGAGTCCGGGGACCTAGGGTCCCCGGCCCGGAACGGAGCAAGGCCGCCGACGGCGTCGGCGGCCTTGCGCTGTGTTCGGCCCCGGTGCCGGGACGGAACTCCAAGTGTCAACATCCCGACAGTTTGTCGCGTAACTGTCGGGAAACCGATAGAGTTCAAGTGCCTTCGCGGCCTTTGGGGATCGGAGCCGCGAAGGCACTTTTCCGCCCTGAAACCGCCCTGCGCCAGGGCCGTGCCGGGACCGCCCGCACCGGGTCCCGCGCCGGAAGGCCTTCCTCACTCCCCGCTCTCGCGGACCTGCAGCTCCCGCATCCGGTTCAGCGTCGCCGCGACCTCGAACCGCCTCGGCAACGCCAGGTCCGCGTCCCGGATCCGCAGCAACTCGGCCTCGCCGTCCTCGTCCAGGGCCTCGTCCAAGCGGTCCAGGACCTCGGCCACCGTGGCCTTCCCGTCGATCCAGCCCTGCCGCACGGCCGCCTCGATCGCCAGCCCGATCCCCGTGGTCATCGCCGGATCGGTGATCTGCTCCACCGACCTGACATCCACTTCGGACTCGCCGAAGCGCAGTCCGTCGGTGCCCTCGGCCCGGATCTTCTGCCTGCCCCGCGCCTCCGACGACACCGAACGCGGATCGACCACCCGCGCCCGCGGCATCCGGAACCCCTCCGCCTCCACGCGCCGCCCGGTCGGCTTGGCCGCGAGGGACTTCGCCCGCTCCGTCACGTCCTCGGGCCGGTACGCGTCCATGAGGACCACCCGGTCGGCGACGTCCATGTAGTCCCCCGAACCCCCCATCACGAGGATCGTCGACACCCCGTGCTCGTCGGCCATCGACCGCACCAGGTCCACCAGCGGCGTCAGCGGCTCGCGGTCCTTCGCCACCAGCTCCTGCATCCGCGCGTCGCGGATCATCAGGTTCGTCGCGGCCGTGTCCTCGTCGATGAGCAGCGCCCGCGCGCCCGCCTCCAATGCCTCGACCACCGCGGCCGCCTGCGAGGTCGACCCGGAGGCGTTCTCGGTCGTGAAGCGCCGCGTGTCGTCCCCGCTCGGCAGGTGGTCGACGAACGCGTGCACGTCGACGCCCGTGACGGCCCGGCCGTCCTCGGCCCGGACCTTCACCGCCGACCGGTCGGCGACGACGAAGTCCCGCCCGTCCCCGGGGACGTGGTCCCACACCCCGGACTCCAAGGCCCGCAGCAGGGTCGACTTCCCGTGGAAGCCCCCGCCGACGATGAGCGTCACGCCGGGGCCGATGCCCATGCCCCGCACCGTGCCCGCGTGCGGCAGCGCGAACTCCACCGCCATGGACGCCGGGCTCGCGAACGGCACGCCCGCTTCCAGCGGCCGATCGTCCACGCCGGAGCGCCGCGCCAGCATCGAACCGTCCGCGACGAACGCGACCAGACCCGCCGCCGCGACCGCCTCCCGCAGCGCCGCAACGTCGTCCGCGTGCCGCGCCCACTTCGCGGCCTCGTCCTCCGGCACCGCGAGCGCCTCGTCGGCCGCATCCGGCAGCAGCTCGCACAGCAGCCGCGCCGCCTGCCGGCCGGCGATGCGCCGCCCGTGCCCCGGCAGCTGCGCGCCGAGCCGGAACACCACCGACCCGTCCTCGCCGACCTCGCACGAGGACCGCCGCAGGATCTCCTGACCACCCGCGTCGATCCTCAGCTCCCTTGTCGGGCAGGCCTTCCGGAGCCGCTTCGCGAGCATCACCGCGACCGCTCGCCGCCGCTCAGGGGTCGCGTACCAGTCCGGCAGCAGGTCAGCGGTCTCGGCGTCGTAAGACAGCGCCACGCGGCTCGGCGGAGCATACGGGTCGGCCTGGACTTTGGCAATGTCCAGAATCGCCGGACCTGCCCACCATTTGCCACGCAGGGATTTATATCGGCCGTAACTCGTACCTTCCAGGGCCGTTAGTTCGTTAGACAGGTCATGGCGAGGTGGATGTGAACGATGATCACCAAAATCGCGGGACCCGGCCCGGTGCTGTCGTCCGCCTCTTCGCTGTGTCATGCCCCCAGTTTCCCATCCGGGACGAGGACTTCGCGTCAGCGAACTCAACACCATGCGTCCACGCCTCATCCTGGAGACCTCGAAAAGTCACTCGAAAAATCCGCGCGAACTCGCGTCATGGCGGCGGACCCGCTGCGTGCTGGAACCAGAGACACGCACGGCCTACCGCAGCGAAAGGTAGAAACAAGTGAGAACCGTACTGGTCTGTGTTAAGACTCCTCAAGCCGGACAGAAGATCTCGGCCTGCGCGACCCGCATGGGGCTGGCGCAGGCGGTGAAGTCGGTCGAGGGATCGCCCGAGCTGTTCCTCGAGCTCGGTCGCCGCCAAGTGGACGTGGTGCTGGTCGACGTGGGGCTCGCCGCACCCGACCCGGTCAAGTTCGTCAAGACCGTCCGCGCCCGGTCCCCCCGGACCGGCGTGCTCCTGTCCGGCGCCGCCGACCCCCGCACGGCCGCCATGGTGGTCGCCGCGGGAGCGAGGGGCGTCATCCGCACCCCGTCCAACAACTCCGACGACCTGCTGGTCGCGCTGGCGCAGGCGATCATGTTCGCCTCGCCGACCCTCCAGCGGGTCACGGAGACCGTCCCCCGGCAGCGCTCGACGCTGCAGGGCATGAAGCTCACCGAACGCGAGCTCCAGGTCCTGCGGGGCATGAGCGAAGGGAAGTCCAACGCGGAGATCGGACGCGACCTGTTCGTCTCCGAGGACACCGTCAAGACCCACGCGCGGCGCATGTTCCGCAAGCTCGGCGCGCGCGACCGGGCCCACGCGGTGGCCGAGGCGTTCCGTTCGGGCCTCGTCTGCTGACCATCCACTCAAGACACGCGCCTCGACTGGCAGGAACGGGCGCGGCGGCCGGCCCACGGACCGGCACGCGCGACAGGACCGGGGGATCCGCGGGGCGGGGAGGCAGGCCCCGCGGGACGGCCGCGACCGGAAGCGCGGCACGACGCCATGGTCCGGGCTTCGACAGGATCGATCGACACGCAAGCGCATCGCCCGGCATCGCCGCTGCCGATCCGCAGCGGTGCACGGCTCGCCGTCAGGCGAGTTCCAGCAACCGCTCGTCGGCGCCCGGAGCGGCCACGAGCTGCAGGCCCACCGGCAGGCCGTCCACGGTCCCGGCCGGCACCGCCAGGCCGGGCGCGCCGGCCAGACCCGCGAGGCACGTCAACCGCACGATCGCCTCGCGGTCGGGCTGCTCGCCGATGCGGATCGCCGGACCCGGCGCGGCCGGGATCGCCAGCGCGACGCCGTCGGGCAGCCGGTCCCTGACCAGCGCCACGACGCCGCTGCGCACCCGCTGCGCCGCGGCGATGTCAGTGCTGCCGATCGACGCCGCGGCCCGGAACCGGGCGGCGACGCCCTGCCCGAACTCAGGGGCGTGCGCCTCGATCCACGCGCCGTGCGCCTGCCAGGCCTCCCAGGCCTGCAGGGTCGCGTAGGCGACCCGCGCGGTCTCCAGCGGCGACGTCCCGGGCTCGGTCCCGTCCACGGGCGTCTTGAACAGCGGCCCGTACTCGATCGCGAGGCCGAGCGCCTCGACCTCGGGCATCACCGCTTCGCGGGTGGCCTCCGGGATGTCGTCCCAGACGTCTTGGGGCACCAGCAGTCTCGTGATCGGCGCGGTCGGCCGCGTCCGGCGCTCACCGGCGTCACGGTCGAGCAGCACGCCCATCGCCAGTCGCAGCGTCGCCGCGTCCCTGGTGAGCACGCCGGCCGTGTCGAAGGACGGCGCGAGCGGGACCGCGCCCGCCAGGCTCACCCGTCCGTGGGTCGGGCGCAGCCCGTACAGCCCGCAGTAGGACGCCGGGACGCGGATCGAGCCGCCGGTGTCGGTGCCCAGGCCGATGTCCGCCAGGCCCGCGGCGACCGCCGAGGCCGATCCGGACGAGGACCCGCCGGGCACCCGCCCCGGCGCGGCGGGGTTGTCCGGTGTCCCGTAGTGCGCGTTGGTGCCGTTGAGGCTCCACGCCAGTTCGTCGGTGATCGTCTTGCCGACCACCCGGGCGCCGGCGTCTCGCAGCCGCGCCACCGCCTCGGCGTCCTTCGCCGGCGTCTCGTGGGTCTCCCGCCAGCGCGGATTGCCCGCCCCGGTGGGCGTCCCGGCGAGGTCGAACAGATCCTTGACGGCCAGCCGCAGCCCCGCGAGGGGCCCCGCCCCGGACGGCAGGTCGAGGCGCGTGACGAAGGGGTCGCTCACGTGTCGCCGCCGTGGGTCTTGAGCCAGCAGTCGGAGAATCCCCTGGCGTAGTCCCAGGTCACGTAGTGGGCGGGGTCGGGATCGAAGGCGGGTTCGTGGACTTGGGCGCAGTTGGCCTCCAGGAGGCCGCGCAGGTTGGACATGAGCAGGCCCCAGGTGAAGTAGTGCGGCTCGTCGCAGTCGGCGCAGTCGACCACGACGCCCCGGAACCCCTGCGGGTGCAGGACCTTCTCGAACATCTCCAGTTCGTGGAGGTCTTCGAGGAGATCCGCCCGGTCGTCGTCGTCCAGCTCGGGTTCGAACGGCGCGAGCGCCTCAGCGTGGTCGGGGTCGTCGGCGAATGGGTCGCGTGGCTCCTCATACACGTCTACCAGCCTAACCCCCGGGTGCGTCAGCGCCGGGAATCCGAGGGGCGTCTCGTGAGCGGGGCCTTCCCTCCGGGCGCGCCGAGGCGGGGATCGCCGGCGTGTCGGTCCTCGACTCCCGGATGCGTGCCAGCCTCGGGCCTGGACCGCACGCCGACGCGGTGCACTCATTAATATGGGCCGCAAGCAACCCGAGTTATGAGGAGACCGCTGTGGACGGCTTCGGCGAGAACGTGGAAGAGATCTTCGACGACGTGGTGGACGGCATCGCCGATGCGGTCACCGACATCGACGCCACCGAGGTGTGGGACGACGTCACCGACGGCGTGGGCGAGGCCTGGGACGTCGTGTCGGAAGAGGCGGGCGAGCTCCTCGAGTAGCGCTCGGACCCCCCCTCGACGCTCGACGCGCGTGCCCGGTCCCGTCCCGCGGGGCCGGGCACGTCCCATGACCCTCTGACCGGACCCCGCCGCCTGCTGCGAATCACACCTCAGGGGTCGCGTGCGCTGCGGAGCGACGCAGGTTACGGCACTACGATTGGGCCATGGCGTTCTCAGGGGATTTCGGAATTCAAGGGCTCGAGGGTGCTGCCGGTGAGCGTGTCAAAGGCACCACGGTGCCGATGGGCGCGGTCGGAGGCATCCCGCTCGGCCTGACCTACGACGACGTGCTGCTGCTGCCGGGCGAATCCGAGGTGGTCCCGGCCGAAGTCGACACCTCCTCCCAGCTCACCCGCAACATCCGCATCTCGGTGCCGCTCCTGACCGCGCCGATGGACACCGTCACCGAGGCCCGCATGGCGATCGCCATGGCCCGCCTCGGCGGCCTGGGCATCCTCCACCGCAACCTCCCGGCCGAAGAGCAGGCCCAGCAGGTCGACCTCGTCAAGCGCTCCGAGTCCGGCATGGTCGCCGACCCGGTGACGTGCTCGCCCGAGGACACCCTGGAGCAGGTCGACAAGCTCTGCGGCAAGTACCGCATCTCCGGGCTGCCCGTCACCGACGAGGACGGCAAGCTCGTCGGGATCATCACCAACCGCGACATGCGTTTTGAGAACGACCAGTCCGTCAAGGTCGCGAACGTCATGACCTCCCGCAACCTCGTCACCGCGAACCAGGGCGTCTCCAACGAGGAGGCCCTCGAGCTGCTCAAGCGGCACAAGATCGAGAAGCTCCCGATCGTCGACGGCGAAGGGTTCCTGCGGGGCCTCATCACCGTCAAGGACTTCGCCAAGCGCGAGGAGTTCCCGAACTCGTCCAAGGACGACTCCGGCCGCCTGCGCGTCGGCGGCGCCATCGGCGTCGGCGAGGACCAGTACGCGCGCGCCGGGCAGCTCGTCGAGGCCGGCGTCGACCTGCTCGTGGTCGACTCCTCGCACGGGCACTCGCGCGGCGTGCTCGACATGATCGCGTCGATCGCCAAGGACTTCGGCGACCGGGTCGACATCATCGGCGGCAACATCGTCACCGCCGAGGCCGCGGCGGCCCTCATCGACGCCGGCGTGGACGGCATCAAGGTCGGCGTCGGCCCCGGCGCGATCTGCACCACCCGCGTGGTCGCGGGTGTGGGCGCCCCGCAGGTCTCGGCGATCATGGACACCGTCCGCGTCGCCCGCACGCGCGGCGTCCCGGTCATCGCCGACGGCGGCATCCAGTACTCCGGCGACATCGCGAAGGCCATCGTCGCCGGCGCCTCCACCGTCATGATGGGACAGCTGTTCGCAGGCTGCGCCGAGAGCCCGGGCGAGCTCATCTACATGAACGGCAAGCAGTTCAAGTCCTACCGCGGCATGGGCTCGCTCGGGGCCATGCAGACGCGCGGACAGGCGAAGTCCTACTCAAAGGACCGCTACTTCCAGGACGCCGTCGACACCAACGACAAGCTCGTCCCCGAGGGCGTCGAAGGCCAGGTGCCCTATCGCGGCACCCTCGCACAGGTGGTCTACCAGCTGGTCGGCGGGCTGCGCATCGCGATGGGCTACACCGGGGCCGGTACGATCGAGGGGATGCATGAACGCGGCCGACTGGTCCGGATCACCGCTGCGGGCCTCAAGGAGAGCCACCCGCACGACATCCAGATGACCGTGGAAGCGCCCAACTACCACACCCGGTAGTCGGGCCCTGTAGGAGGAGAGACTGTGCGCGAATTGGTCGAGATCGGCCCCGGCAAGATCGTGGCGCGCGGCTGGCGGCTGTCCGAAGTGGCGCTCGTGCCGACCCGGCGGACCCGGGACATCGATGACGTCTCCACCGAATGGCAGCTCGACGCCTACCGGTTCGAGATCCCCGCCATGGCGCACCCGTCGGATGCGACGATGAGCCCGGCGTCGGTGATCGAGATGGGACGCCTCGGCGGCCTCGGCGTCCTGAACGCCGAGGGCCTGTGGTGCCGCTATGTGGACCCGACGTCGCTGCTGAAGGAGCTCGCGGACACGCCTGCGGAGAACGCGATCGAGCGGCTCCAGGAGATCTACGCGGAGCCGGTGAAGCCCGAGCTCATCGCCGAGCGGGTCGCGGAGATCCGCGCCGGCGGGGTCACCACGGCGCTCCGGATGAGTCCGCAGCACACCGCCGAACTCGGGCCGCTCGCGGTCGAGGCCGGGGTGGACCTGCTGGTCATCCAGGGCACGATCGTCTCCGCGGAGCACGTCTCCTCGGGCGGCGACGTCCTGAACCTGAAGCAGTTCATCGCCGACCTGGACGTCCCGGTCGTCGTGGGCGGGGCCACCAACTACAAGACGGCGATGCACCTGATGCGCACGGGCGCGGCGGGCGTCATCGTCGGGGTCGGCTCCGACGACTGGTCCACCACGGACACGGTCCTCGGCATCGACGTGCCGATGGCCTCGGCCGTCGTCGAGGCCGCGGCGGCGCGCCGCGACTACCTGGACGAGACCGGCGGGCGCTACGTGCATCTCATCGCGGACGGCGAGATCACCCACTCGGGTGCGATCGCGAAGGCCATCGCGTGCGGCGCCGACGCGGTCATGCTCGGCTCGATCCTCGCGGACGCGGCGGAGTCCCCGGCGGCGGGCGCCTGGTGGCACTCGGCGGCGTCCCACCCGAAGCTCCCGCGCGGCCGGTTCCGCCCGGGCGACTCGGGCGACGTGGAGGTCCCCGACCTGGAGGCCATCCTCTACGGCCCGAGCAACAGCTCGGACGGCAGCCAGAACCTCTTCGGAGGCCTGCGCCGGGCCATGGCCAAGACCGGCTACACGACGGTCAAGGAATTCCAGAAGGCCAGCCTGGTCACCGCATAACGAAGCAGAGCAACGAGGCCCGGCCCGCGAAAGCGGGCCGGGCCTCGGCTCGTCTCGCTCCTCCACGTGGGCCGGCGCACCGATCCGCCGCAGGCGGCGCGCCGACGCCTGCCAGTCCTCCGGATCGGACCCCTGAGGTCTCGTCCATACCCGCTCACGCCCATGCCGAGCGGTTCCGCGATCCGTCGCCGACTGAACCGGACCGCCCGCCGGGACGGTCCTACGGGTACGGAGGCGCGGCGGCGGGAGGTGCGGAAGGGCAGGTTCGGGCCTTCGCGGTCGGAACCGTGAGGAGTCGGTTCGGCGGTCATCGGTCCGGCCTTGAGGCCGTTGCCGG
The DNA here is from genome assembly GCF_019710475.1 of Glycomyces sp. TRM65418. Taxonomy (GTDB): domain Bacteria; phylum Actinomycetota; class Actinomycetes; order Mycobacteriales; family Micromonosporaceae; genus Glycomyces. The sequence goes on from NZ_JAJFAX010000004.1 coordinate 235,344, forward strand.
GCTCCCGATCGCCGAGGCCGACCGCGAAGTCCGCCCTGCGGCCCGGCCTCGCCGGCTTCATCGGGTTCTGTGCGATCGGCGGGTTCTGCCGCGGCGTCCGGTTCGGGCTCCGCGGGCTCAGCCTTTCAGCCGAGCCGCCGGTCCGGTTCTCGGGCAATTGTGCCTTGGCGCACAGGTATCTGTCAGGTAGGCCACGTATCCTTGCCAGCGTGAATCGCACGATCCTCCCCCTTCCCACAAGGAGTGGGGAACAACACACCCCGGTCTCGGCGTTGGTGCTGCTGTGACCTGCCCATTCTGCTCCGTGCCCACTGTGCCGGGCGCGCGCTACTGCCACAACTGCGGTGCGCCGCTGTCCCCCGAGGCGACCGCTCCCCAGACCGAGCGCCGCTACGTCACGGTGCTCTTCGGCGACCTCTCCGACTTCACCACCTGGTCCGAAAGCCTCGACCCCGAGCGCGTCTCGTCCGTCACCGACCGGCTCCTCGCCGAGTGCGTCTCCGCCGTCAACGAGTTCGGCGGGCACGTCGACAAGCTCACCGGCGACGGGCTCATGGCCGTCTTCGGCGCACCCCTCTCCCACGAAGACGACGCCGAGCGGGCCGTCCGCGCCGCTCAAGCCATGCAGAAGCGGGTCCGCCGGCTCCTCAAGGCCGAATCCGGCGGCGGCCTCCCCATCGGCCTGCGCATCGGGCTCTACTCCGGCCTCGTCGTCGCCGGCATGCAGGCCAACCTCGAATACACCGTCATCGGCGACACCGTCAACACCGCCGCCCGCGTCTGCGCGGTCGCCTCCGTCGGCACCGTCTGGGCCGGCGCGGAGACCATGCGCGCCACCAAGCACACCGCCGCCTGGCGCCGCCTCACGCCCGTGCGCCTCAAAGGCAAGCGCGAACCGGTCGACGTGTTCCAGCTCCTCGGCCTCGAAGACGAGCCCGGCACCCGCGCCAGCCTCGGCGACACCGCCTCCTTCATCGGACGCGACGCCGAGATCGGCCGCGTCACCGGCCGCCTCGAAGCCGTCATCGACCGCGGCGAGCCGCTCGTGCTCATCCACACCGCCGAAGCCGGCATGGGCAAGACCCGCTTCGCGCGCGAAGTGCGCACCATCGCCACCGAGCGCGGCGCCCGCGTCCTCACCGTCCGCGTCGCCCCCTACGGCGAGGGCCGCCGGTTCGGGCCGCTCGCCGACCTCGTGCGCAAGGCCGCCGGGCTCCGGTTCGACGACGACCGCGCCACCGCCGAGGCCAAACTCCGGCGCATCGCCGACGGCCACGCCGACCACGGCGAGTGCCGCCTCAACATCGCCCTGCTGCTCGGCCTCCTCGGCCACGGGCGGCCCGGCGCGACCGACCGCCCCGGCGGCTTCACCGGCCAGCAGTCCGACGCCTACACCATCCCCGAGGCCGTCGCCGAGCTCATCACGCACATGGCCACCCAAGGGCCGCTCGTCCTCAACATCGACGACCTGCACACCGCCTCCGCCGACGGCATCGACGCCCTCGGCGTCGCCCTCGCGAAGATCCACGGGCCCGTCCTCGTCCTCCTCTACGGCCGCCCCGAACTCACCCGCTCCTCCGGCGTGCTCACCCGGATCTCCGAAGCCGAGGTCCACCCGCTGCCGCCGCTCACCGGCGCCGACGCGGCCCGGCTCCTCCGCGAGTTCCTCGGCGGCGGCCGCCTCCCCAAGCCCGACGAGGACCGCCTCCTCGGCTTCGCCCAGGGCAACCCCTACTACCTCGCCGAACTCGTCACCCTCCTCACCGAGCAGGGCCTGCTCACCGGCGACGGCGACCAGTGGCGCCTCGCCGCCGGGTCCCTCACCGGCCGGGTGCTGTCCCGCGACCTCGCGCAGGTCCTCGGCGCCCGCATCGACGCCCTCACCCCCTCGGCGCGGGCGCTCCTGCGCGCCGCCTCGATCTTCGGCGACGCCGTGCCCCCCGAAGCCGCGCAGCTCCTCGAGAAAGAGGTCCCCGGCGAGTTCGACCGCGCCCTCCAGGAACTCCTCGACCGCCGCATGCTCCGCCGCCGCTCCTACGGCGGCTACCGCTTCGTCACCCCGCTCCTGCGCCAGGCCGCCTACGCGCCCATCGGGAAAGCCGACGCCGCCCACGCGCACGCCGAGATCGCCCGCTGGGCCGCCGACACCGAGCTCGAAGGCCAGAGCGCCGACGACCTCGTCGTCTTCCACGCCGAGCAGGCCGTCACCCTCGCCAAGGAAGTCGAGATCGAAGCGATCGACGAGGTCTGGAACGTCCTCCCGCTCGCCGTCGAAGCCGTCCGCAAGCAGGCCGCCCGCGCCATGGACGCCTCCGAGCCCGAACGCGCCGTCGCCCTCCTCAACGGCGTCGAGCGCCTCGCGCCGCTCTCCTCCGACGACCGCCTCCTGCGCGGCCGCGCCCTCACCCGCCTCGGCCGCACCGAGGAGGCCGAGGCCGAGATCGAAGGCCTCGCCATCGACATCGGCCTCATCGTCCCCGCCGACGAGAACGAGCACGCCGACCACGAGGAGCACCCCTCCGGGCGGCTCTTCGGCGACGACTTCCCCGAGGACGAAGCCGAACTCGTGGCGCAGCTCCTGCTGCTGCGCGGCCGCCTCCACCGCTACAAGGGCGAACTCCAGGACGCCCGCACCGCCTGGACCGCCGCGCTGGCGCTCTCGCGCCGCGAGGGCCTCGCCGGCCCCCGCTGCGACGCGCAGTGCCGCATCGGCCTGCTCGACTTCCTCGCCGGGCACCTCTCCGAAGCCGAGGCCCGCTTCCTCGACGCCTACGACACCGCGTTCGGCGTCGGCGACGACAAGCGCCTCGCCTGGGCCCTCCAGCACCGCGCGTGGGTCCTCGTGGCCCGCGGCGACTTCGACGGCGCCGACGACGTCCTCCGCGAGGCCGCGAAGGCGTTCGCGCGCCAGATGGACCTCGTCGGCCGCGCCTGGGTCCGCGGCGTCTCCGCGTTCGCGCTCCTCATGGCCGGCCGCTTCACCGAGGCGAAGCGCCTGTCCGACGTGTTCATGCCGATCGGGGAGCGCTCGGGCGACGTGTTCGCCGTCGGGCTGCTGCGCGCCATCGGCGCCGCGGCCCAGGTCGGCCTGGGCATCCCGGCCGGGGCCGACGCCGCCGCCCGCAAGTCCTTCCGCGACTTCGAGCGCATCGACGACGACTGGGGCCGCGGCTTCGCCAAGTACGTGCGGGCCCTCGCGGCCCGCTCGATCGGCGCGCTCGACCACGCCCTCGACCTCGCCGCGGGCGCGGAGGCATACGGCGCGAAGACCGGCCACCCGCTCCTGATCAGCTTGGCGCACAACCTTAGAGGCCGCTGCGCCCTCGAAGCGGGGGACTGGGCCGCGGCCGAGGCCGCCGCCGAGGAGGCGCTCGCGCTCGTCACCGACGACGTGCTCGAACCGGGCCGCGCGGCCAACACCGCGCTCCTGGCCGACGTGCGCGCCGCCAAGGGCGACCGCGCCGAGGCCCTGCGGATGCTCGGGGCGATCGCGGCGCACTTCGACGAGCCGTCGCTGGGCCGCCCGCGCCGCGCCATCGTCGCCCGCTACGCCCAGCTCCTCGACGAGGACGGCCAGGTCGAGGAGGCCCGCAAGTGGGCCCTGACCGCGCTGAAGTCCTTCGGCGAGGACCCCGAGGCGACCGCATGGGCCGAGGGGTACCTGGAACGCGCCAGCGTCTCGTGACGACCGGATCCGTCGAAGGCGGGCGCCGCGGAATCCCGGGAGGACGCACCGCTTGTGCGCCGACCGCCTCGGCGCTTCCTGGGATGCTGGTTCTCATGGGTCAGACGCAGCGGGTGGACGGGCGGCCCTTTCGGACCGCGGCCTTGCGGCACGGGGCCCGTTCCAGTCGGGCCGCCCGTCCTCCCGCGCGCCGCACGGGGGATGCATTCACTATGCGTCACGCGCCTCTGCCCCTGGGGAAGCGACATATCAACCGTTCGGCCAGTTATCGCTGGCTCTTCGTCCAGGGGTATACAGAATCGTGGGCGCGTTGCCGTAACGTTATGCGTGAAAGGTCCCATGACTCGGATCCCCCAGGCCCGGGCATCGCGACCGAGGCTCGGTACGCCCCCTCGCATCGACCCGCGCACCGACCTGCACCGAACACGGCACTACGCTAAATCACGGCTCGCGAAGCGTCGCCGAGCGGGCTGCATCTCGGCCCGAAGGCGTCGCCGAGAAGGCTCATCCCCGGCGCGCGAGCGCCGCCGAGAACGGAGGCTGTATCCAGTGGACACCATCTCGTCCTACGGTGCTCCAACCGCTCCACACCTCTCCCCGAACGCCCCCCTCTCGCCGCCCGGCCCGCGCGCCGAGGCCGACCCGGAGGCGCTCCTCAAAGGGATCGAGCGCCTGACCGCGTTCCACGAGATCGACCGCGGGGCCTTCTCCACCGTCTACAGCGCCACCCGCACCGACGACGGCGCCGAAGTCGCCGTCAAGATCGAGGCCCGGCCGCTCACCGACGACGCCTCCCGCGAGCGCTTCCGCCACGAGGTCCAGACCGCCGGCCGCCTCTCCGACCACCCGTGCGTGGTCAAGATGCTCTCCGCGGGCCTCACCCACCAGGCCAACCCGTACGTGGTCATGGAACGCTGCCGCGGGTCCGTGGCCGACCTGCTCGACCGCCACACGACGATCCCGCCGCACCGGACCATCGAGATCGGCATCCGCATCGCCGACGCCCTCGCGGCCGCGCACGAGGCCGGGATCGTCCACCGCGACGTCAAGCCCGCGAACCTCCTCGTCGACCACCACGGCCACGCGGTCCTCGCCGACTTCGGCCTCTCCAGCCTCATCGCCGCCCCCCGCCCCGGGGAACCGGTCTCGATGATGGCCACGCCCGCGTACGCGCCGATGGAGGTCTTCCAGATGCGCGAGGTCGGCCCCAGCGCCGACGTCTACTCGCTCGCGGCCACGCTCTACACGATGCTGAGCGGGACGCCGCCGCGGTTCCCCGCCGACGGGGTGCTCGACATCAACGACGTCGCGGCCCTGTTCGACCAGCCGATCCCGGCGATCCCCGGTATATCGCCGCTCCTGTTGGAGATGCTGCGCACGGCGCTCATCAACAACCCCGGCGGGCGCCCGACCGCGGTCGAGTTCCGCGAGTTCCTCGCGAGCATCCCGGAGGCGTCGACCGGTTTCCTCCCGCGCGTCACCGACGACCCGCCGGTCTCGCCCGCGCCGCAGGGCGTCGGCGTCTACGGCGCCTACTCCTCGCCGCCGCGCGAGGAGATGCGGGCGGCCGCCCCGCCGTCCGAGGCCCAGCCCGGTTACGCCGAGCTCGACCCGAGCGCGTTCCCCGACACGCCGTCCACGGTCCGCCTCGGCGAGCGGCCGTCGACGCTCCGCCTGGCCCCGGGCAAGCGCCGCGGCCGCACTCCCGAACGGCAGGCGGCGTACGCGTCCGCGGTCGCCCCCGAAGCGACCGCGCGCATCGCCACCGCGCCGGTCAGTCCTCCGGTGAGCCCGTCCGTGACTCCCGTGGCCCCCGAGCCCGGTCTCGGCGACGACGCCGACAAGTGGAAGTCCTTCGCCGCCGGCTCCCGCGACCACGACTCGCGCCTGCCGGTTCCCGTGGCGCGCAACGAGACCGGTCTGACCCGCCGCGAACGCCGCCTCAAAGAGGGCGACACCGGCTCCGGCATCGGCGCCCTCATCGGCATGGGCGCGGCCGGCCTGGTCGTCCTGGGCCTGCTCATCACCGGCGGCATCTGGCTCTTCGGCGGCGGCGGCGAGAGCAAGGACCTCGCCGAGCAGTCCATCGCCGACGAGTATGTGAACCCGTGCGCGCTCGACGCCGAAGGCTACGGCTGCGTCACCGAACCGACCTGCTACGACGCCGCGTTCGCCGCGGCCAGTTGCGACGGCGCCCACCTGTGGGAGGCCTACGCGACCGGCCGGCTCCCCGAAGGCGTCACCGACGCCGCGGGGGCCCGCGCCGACGCGACGGTCGCGGAGGCGTGCGTCGAGGGCCAGCGCGACGGCGGCCCGCTCTCACTGCTCGTGGGCGCCGACGCGATCGACTGGGTCACCGACGTCCATCTGCCCGGCGACGGCTCGTTCCAATGCGTCGCGCAGCTCTCCAACGGCACTGAGGCTTCGGGCGCGGTCTTCGCCCGGGCCGGATAGCGGCCCGGAGGCGACGGGTCGCGAAGCGACGCGCAAGGCCCTCCGCGTGCGCGGAACGAACGGAAAAAGCCCGGCACCTCTCGGTGCCGGGCTTTTCACCGCGGCAGGGACTGGGTTCGCTCACGGCTCGTCGCCGTGCTCCCGCGGCTTCGGATCAGAACTCCTCGTCGAGGTCGACCTTGCCTTCCACGGCCACTTGGTAGGCGGTCGGCCGACGTTCGAAGAAGTTCGTCAGCTCTTGGACGTCCTGGAGCGCCATGAACGGGAACGGGTTCTCCGAGCCCCACTTCTTGGGCATGCCGAGGCGCACGAGGCGCTGGTCGGCGGCGTACTCCAGGTACGACTTCATGTCCTTGACGGTCATGCCGGGCATGCCCTCGCCGATGAGGTCCTCGGCGAACTGGAGCTCGGCCTCGACGGCCTCCTCCAGCATGTCGGTGACCTGCTGGCGCATCCGCTCGTCGAACAGCTCGGGCTCCTCCTGGCGCACGACGTCGACCACGCTGAACGCGAAGTTCATGTGGCAGGACTCGTCGCGGAAGACCCAGTTGGTGCCGGTGGCGAGCCCGTCGAGCAGGCCGCGGCTGCGCAGCCAGTACACGTACGCGAAGGCGCCGTAGAAGAACAGCCCCTCGATGCACGCGGCGAAGCAGATGAGGTTGAGCAGGAACGTGCGCCGGTCCTCGGCGGTCTTGAGCTCCTGCAGCTCGAAGACCGAGTCGATCCATTTGAAGCAGAAGTCGGCCTTGCGCTTGATCGACGGGATGTTGTTGACCGCGTCGAACGCCTTGGTGCGCTCCTCCGGGTCGGGCAGGTACGTGTCGAGCAGCGTCAGGTAGAACTGGACGTGCACGGCCTCCTCGAAGAGCTGGCGCGAGAGGTACAGGCGCCCTTCGGGGGAGTTGACGTGCTGGTACAGGTTGAGCACCAGGTTGTTCGCGACGATGGTGTCGCCGGTGGCGAAGAAGGCCACGAGGCGGTGGATGAGGTGCTGCTCCTGCGGCGTGAACGCGGCCAGGTCGGTCAGATCGGAGGCGAGGTCGACCTCCTCGACGGTCCAGGTGTTCTTGATGGCGGCCCGGTACTGGTCGTAGAAGTCCGGGTACTTCATCGGTCGCAGTGTCAGGTCCATGCCCGGGTCGAGCAGCATTGGCGGGTCCTCTCTCGTCGTTGGCTCGGGGTGCGGGGCGGGTGCACGGCTCGCAGGCGTCGCCGTGGAGGGGCGCGGGCGGGGCCCGGGGGCCCCGCCCGCGAGGGTCTTACTGGCAGGCCTCGCAGCTCTCCGGGTTCTCCAGGGAGCAGGCGATGTCGGCCGGGATCACTTCCAGCTCCGCGGGCGGCTCCTGCGCGGCGGCGGGCGCGCTCACGGTGGTCTGGTTGATGCGCGTGGCCGGGCGGCTGCGGAGGTAGTACGTGGTCTTCAGGCCCTGCTGCCAGGCGTAGCGGTACATCGAGGAGAGCTTGCCGATGGTCGGCGAGGCCTGGAACAGGTTGAGCGACTGGGCCTGGTCGATGAACGGCGTGCGCGCGGCGGCCAGGTCGATGAGCGCCCGCTGCGGCAGCTCCCAGGCGGTGCGGTAGCGCTCCTGGAGGTCGGCCGGGATGACGTCGACGCCCTGGACGGAGCCCTCGGCGACCACGATGGCCTGGCGGACGGTCTCGTTCCAGATGCCGCGCTCCTTGAGCTCGGCGATCAGGTGCCGGTTGACCTGGAGGAACTCGCCCGAGAGCGTCTCGCGCTTGAAGACGTTCGAGACGACCGGCTCGATGCACTCGGCGCAGCCGGCGATCGAGGCGATGGTCGCGGTCGGCGCGATCGCGATCATGAGCGAGTTGCGCAGGCCGTGCTCGCCGATCTGCGCGCGCACCGCGTCCCAGCGCTCGCCCAGGGTGACCCGGGCGTTCGGGTAGTGGTCGAGGTGGAGCACGCCGTCGGCGGCGCGGGTCTCGGCGAAGTTCGGGTGGGCCCCGAGCTCGGCGGCGAGCGACGCGGACGTCTCGTACGCGACGATCGCGATGCGCTCGGCGATCGCGGTCGAGAGCCGCAGGGCCTCCTCGGAGTCGAAGGCGAGCTTGAGCTTGAAGAACACGTCGGCGAGGCCCATGCAGCCCAGGCCGATCGGGCGCCACTTGCGGTTGGCCTTCTCGGCCTCGGCGGTCGGGTAGAAGCCGAGGTCGATGGTGCGGTCGAGGAACTTGACGGCGGTGCGCACCGTCGACTCCAGCCGCTCGAAGTCGAAGCCCTCGGTGGAGCAGTGCTCGGCGAGGTTCACCGACCCGAGGTTGCACACGGCGGTCTCGGAGTCGTTGGTGACTTCGAGGATCTCGGTGCACAGGTTCGAGAGGTGGATGACGTTCTCTCTGCGGGCGGTCTGGTTCGAGGTCCGGTTCGCGGTGTCGGAGAAGGTCATCCAGCCGTTGCCGGTCTGCGCCAGGGTCCGCATCATGCGGCCGTACAGCTCGCGGGCGGCGACGGTCTTCCTGGCCTTCCCGGCCGCCTCGGCGGCCCGGTACGCCTCGTCGAACTCCTCGCCCCACAGGTCCACGAGCTCGGGGGTCTCCTTGGGGTCGAACAGGGACCACTGGGCGTCGGCCTCGACGCGGCGCATGAACTCGTCGGGGATCCAGTTCGCGAGGTTGAGGTTGTGGGTGCGGCGCTCGTTGTCGCCGGTGTTGTCGCGCAGCTCGAGGAACTCCTCGATGTCGGCGTGCCAGCTCGCGAGGTACACGCACGCGGCGCCCTTGCGGCGGCCGCCCTGGTTCACCGCGGCGACCGACGAGTCGAGGGTCCGCAGCCACGGCACGATCCCGTTCGAGTGCCCGTTGGTGCCGCGGATGAGCGAGCCGCGCGACCGCACGCGGGACCACGCGATGCCGATGCCGCCGGCGTACTTGGAGAGGCGCGCGACCTGGCTGTAGCGCTCGTAGATCGAGTCGAGCTCGTCCTTGGGGGAGTCGAGCAGGAAGCACGAGGACAGCTGCGCGCGGCGGGTGCCGGAGTTGAACAGCGTCGGCGAGGACGGCAGGTAGGACAGCGTCGACAGCAGGCGGTAGAGTTCGGCGGCCTCCTCGACCGTCCGGCTCAGCCCGCACGCGACGCGGAGCATGAAGTACTGGGGCCGTTCGAGCACGGTGCGGTGCTCGGGGTGGCGCAGCAGGTACCGGTCGTAGACGGTGCGCAGACCGAAGTACTCGAAGCGGTCGTCGGCGGCGTCGTCGACGACGGCGTCCAGCGCCGCGGCGTTCGCCTCGACGAACGCGACGAGCTCCGGCGCGAGGAGCCCGTTGTCGCGGCAGGCCGCGATCGAGGTCGTGAACGAGGTGACGCCTTCGCCCGCGGTCTCTTCGGCGATGTGCTCGGCGAGGAGCCGCGCGGCGAGCTTGGAGTAGGTGGGCTCGGAGGCCACGGTGGACGAGGTGATCTCGACGGCCCGCTCGCGCAGGGCCCGCTCGGTCGCGCCGGGCCACAGGCCCGCCTCGATCTGGGCGACGACGCGCTCGGCGTCCACGTCGGGCAGGTCCGCGGCGTGGACGCGGATGCGCTCGGCGATCAAGGCGGCGGGGCCTTGCTCGGGGCTCCGCTGATGCGGAGCGGTGGTGGCGGCGGATGGCGTGGTGGCGAGCCCGGTCATTGCTGCATCCCCTCGTGATGTGCGATCCCTGCGGATCGCGTTCGGCGGCACGGCGGCGCCGCCCTCCCCGCATGGCGGGAGCGGAGGCTGACAGCACCGACCTGACAGAGGGGAATCATACATGTAGTGGTCAGTCGTCGGACCTTCCCCAACATGTTGCGATTTTCGAACGGATCGAGGGGTGTAACCCCAGCGTGTCCGCTAGGCTCGGAGGTTTCGGCGGGGTCAGCGTAGCCCCGGGATCCGGCGCTCCCCGCGTCAAACCGCCGACGCCGCCCGGGTGTGATCCTCGACGGCCAAACCGGCTGCGGGGGCGCGCCCGCCCCCTGGTAGCATCGTCTCGGTCCGGCGCTCAGCCGGCCATGCCTCCGTAGCTCAGTGGATAGAGCACTGGTTTCCGGGACCAGGTGTCGCAGGTTCGAATCCTGCCGGGGGCACAGCAGCGAAGACGAGCAGGGCCGGGGTTTCCGCGAGGAGCTCCGGTCCTGCTCGTCTTCCCGTTTCCGGAGGTGTCCGGACTGCGGCGATGCCGGAGGGGCCCGCGCGGATCCGCACGGGCCCCTCCGGCGTCGCTCGGTTCAGAGCGGGTTCAGTCGCTCGCCGCGCGGGCAGGCGTTCAGTGGTGCAGCGTCGGCCGGTAGATGAGCTCTTGGGTGTGGCCGTCGAGCGTGTGGTGCTCGATCAGCTCGAGGTCGAAGTCGGCGGCCCCTGCGAAGATCGGGGCGGTGCCGGTCTGACCGCTGACCACCGGGAAGATCGTCACGTGGACGCGGTCGACGAGCCCTGCGTTCATCAGCGCCCTGTTCAGCGACAGGCTGGCCTGTGAGCGCAGCGGCACGTCCGATTCTTCCTTGAGCCGCGTGACGATGTCGACGGCGTCACCGCTCACGATGGCCGCGTTCGGCCAGTCGAGGGTGTCGTGCAGCGTGGAGGAGATCACCGTCGCCGGCATGCGCCTGGTCCGGACGTTCCACTCGTCGAGCGTGTTGGGGTCGACGCCCGCGGACATGCTCTGCGCAGTCTCCCGAAAGGTGGTGGCCCCGAAGACCATCCGCTGCTCGGTGTCGAACAGGGCCGCGCGACGCTCGAGCAGCTCGGGACCCTGCTTGCCCCAATAGCCGCCCCAGTCGCCGTCGGGGCCGTACGAGCCGAAGCCGTCGAGGGTGGAAAAGACGTCCCAGGTGTAGGTCGCGGGCATGTCGCTCTCCTAGTGTGCGATGCGGCGCCTGATCGGCGGCTCGGCCGTGGCTTCGGCCGTACCGTCACCGTAGGCGCCGGAGCCGCCGCTCCGCTCTCGCCGCACTCACGTCCACCCGGGCGAGCCGGCCTCAAGCGGGCTGGGCGGCCCGTTCGGCTTCGAGGAACTCCTGCTTCTTGTAGTGGTGGAAGACGAAGGGGGCGAGGGGGATCACTGCAGCGATGAGGGCGACGAGCGTCGTGCCGAAGCCCCAGCCGAGGCGGCGGCGGATCAGGAGCGTCCCGAGGACCAGGAGCACGAACAGCGCCCCGTGCAGGGACCCCAGCGGCATCACCAGGTCGATCTCGGAGACCCGGCTCAGCAACGAGCCGAAGACGAGCAGCAGCACGAACGACCAGCCCTCGGCCAGCGTCAGCATGCGGTAGTGGAAGACCGGGTTCGCGATCACGGGAAGGTGTCCTCTCGGCGGGCGGCGCAGGGGCGCACGGGTTTCCTGCGGCCGACAGTAACACCGGATTCGCCCCGCGCCCGCTGTGGTCTTCGGCGGCCGGTTCCCCCTCACGCGCTCCCTGAGGGCGGTTCCGGCGGCATAGGATCGGGGCATGCGATCCAAATCCCTCGTGCTCGCCGGCCTCCTCGCCCTGACGCTCAGCGCCTGCTCCGGCGACGAGGTCCCGCCCGCCGACGAGGTCATCCCCGACGCCGCCTCGGCCATGGCCGAGGTCGAGAACGTGCGCTTCGACCTGGCGGTCGACGGCGAGATCCCCGGGCTCGACGTCAAGGCCGCCGACGGGGTCGTCACCGCCGACGGCGCGGCCGAGGGCACCGGCACGCTCACCGCCCTCGGGATGGACATCGAAGCCGAGTACGTCGTCATCGGCGAAGAGGCCTGGGTCAAGGGCCCCACCGGCGGCTTCCAGCAGATCCCCGTCGGCGACGACATGCTCCCGTACGACCCCACCGTCCTGCTCTCCCCGGACCGGGGCGTCTCGGCGCTGCTCGAAGCCGTCGACTCCGCCGAACCGCAGGGCGCCGAGGAGGTCGGCGGCGTCGACGCCTACCGGTACGCGGTCGTGTTCGACCCGGCCGCGTTCGCCGAGTTCATTCCCGCCGAAGGCGACTGGAACGACGCCACGGTCTGGTTCGACCAGGAGACCTCTCGGGTCGTCAAGGCCGAGTTCGCCCAAGGCGACGCCACCGTGACGCTGCTCCTGTCGGACTACGACGAATCGGTGACGATTGACGCTCCCTGACCCCGGTCCGGCCCGCAGGCGGATCGCGCTCGGCGCGGCCGGGACCGCCGTCCTCATCGGCTCGATCGACGCGTACGTGCTCGTCTCCGTGCTCGTCGACATGATCGGCGAGTTCGACATCCCCGTGAACCACCTGGAGCGGGCCACGCCGCTCGTCACGGGCTACCTGCTCGGCTACACGGCCGGGATGCCGCTGCTGGGGCGCCTGTCGGACCGCTTCGGCCGCAAACCGGTCATCCACCTCTGCCTGGCGGCCTTCGCCGTCGGCTCCCTCGTCAGCGCCACGGCCACCGACCTGGCGCCGCTCGTCGCCGGCCGCGCCCTCCAAGGACTCGCCGGCGGCGCGCTGCTGCCGGTGACCATGGCCCTCGCCGCCGACCTCTTCGCGGCCCGCCGCCGCCCCGCCGTCCTCGGCTGGGTCGGGGCCGCCCAAGAACTCGGGGCCGTCATCGGGCCCCTCTTCGGCGCGGGCGTCGCCGCCCTCGTCGGCTGGCGCGGCATCTTCTGGATCAACCTGCCGCTCGCGCTGCTCGCCGCACTCGCCATCCACTTCGCACTCCCGAACGCCCGGACGCGCCGCGACGCCGGGCGCGTCGACGTCCTCGGCGGGCTGCTGCTGGCGGTCGCGCTGGGACTGTTCACCGTCGGCCTCTACAACCCCGAACCGGAGGCCTCGGTCCTGCCGCCCTGGGGGCCGCCCACGGTCGTCGGCGGGGTCGCCGTGCTGGTCGTCTTCGGTCTCCAGCAGTGGCGCTCCCCGGTGCGGCTCCTCGAACCCGACGGGGTCCGCTGGCGGCCCTTCACGGCCGGGCTCGTCGCGAGCCTCGCCGCCGGGGCGGTCCTCATGGTCACCCTCGTCGACGTCCAGCTCCTGGCCCAGACCCTGCTCGACCTGGACTCCGGCGGCGCGGCCCTCCTGCTGCTGTGGTTCCTCATCGGCCTGCCCGCGGGCGCGCTCGTCGGCGGGTTCCTCGCCTCGCGCTTCGGCGAACGCCTCCCGACCGTGATCGGCTTCGCCGCCGCGGCCGCCGCCTACCTCTGGATCGGCCGGTCCATCCCCGACATCGAATCCGGCCTCGCCCTCGCCGGGGCCGCCCTCGGCGTCACCATCGCGCCGCTGTCCTCGGCCGCGCTGCGCACCACCCCCGAGGACCGCCACGGCACCGCCGCCGCGGTGGTCGTCGTCGCCCGCATGATGGGCATGCTCGTCGGCGTCGCCGCCCTCACCTCCTGGAGCCTCCACCGCTTCCAGGCGGCCACCGCCGACCTCGACACGCCCCTGCCGTTCGGCGTGCCCGAAGCCGAGTTCCTCGAGCGCCAAGCGGCCTACCTCGAGGCCTTGGACGCGGCCCTCGCGAACCAGTACGCCGAGGTCTTCACCGCCGCCGCCGGCATCTGCCTCGCCGCCGCGATCGTCTCGGCCGCCCTGCCCGGACGTGTGCGACAGCGCAGTTCCTCGCTGGCGGGCGCCGAAGCTGGATAGTGTTGGCGGCATGGCGGATCTTTCTGTGGTCGAGAATGTCGACGAGCACCGGTACGAACTCCGGGACGACGCCGGGACCGTGCTCGGTTACCTGGAATACCTGACCCGCGAGGACTTCGTCGTCCTCCCGCACACCGAAGTGGACCGTGCCCTCCGCGGCCAGGGCTGGGGCGACCGGCTCGTGCGCCACGCCCTCGACGACCTGCGCGACAAGGGCGCCAAGGCCTACCCGACCTGCCCGTTCGTCGACCGCTGGATCCAGAAGCACGAGGAGTACGAAGACCTCCGCTACCGGCCCTGAGCCCGGCCGGACGGCCCGGCCCGGGCCGTTCAACGGATCTCGGCCCCGCCGTCGCGGACTGTTCACCTCTGCTTCAACTCCGGGTTCAACCGTTGTTCACTCAGGAATGAAGCATCGTCGTATGCGTCTCCAGGCCGCCCTGATCCGACCGTCACGCCGATGCCGCGCGAACGGGGGCCGCTGATGCTGTCCGCACTCATCCTCCTGCGCCACGTCGCCCTCCCCGGCGCCCCCGAGGCGCCCCTCACCGAGACGCAGTCCCGCCGGGCCCGGGCCCTGGCCGACTTCCTCCAGCTCTACAACCCCACCATCCTGCTCAGCGGCCCCGGCCGCGCCTGCGCCGACACGCTCGCGCCCCTCGCCGGCCGCCTCGACCTCCCCGTCACCGCCTCCGACGACCTCAGCGCCGACACCCTCAAGCTCCCGGGCCCCGCGCACGCCGCGGTCTGGCTCGCCGCCAAGGCGATCCGCACCCTCCCCGACCCGCGCCGCACCGCCGTCGTCTGCGCCGAAGGCATCGTCCTCGCCGCGCTCCTCGTGGCCGTGGCCGCCCGCGACGGCCACGACCTCTCCACCTACGACCTGACCGTCCCCCTCGACGGCCCCGACCTCATCCCGCCCGGCGGCGGCTGGGTCCTCCACCGCGACGACGGCCGACTCGCCGACGTCAAGGCCCTCGCCGTGCGATAAATCGATTGCTCCCGCAGGTCAGGCAGCAGTAGGCTCGACGGTTCGTCTGCTTCAATCCTGTCCGAATCCACCGGGAGAGAGCTGTGTCCGAAACCGAACTCGAAGCCGAGATCGCCCACCACGAACGCGCCCGCGCCCACATGGCCGCCATGCTCCGCACCACCGCCGGCGTCCACCGGCTCCACGGCGCCGACTTCGGCGAGAACAGCGAAGGCGGTAGCGGCGACGGTGACGTCGGCCCCGACAAGCACCTCGGCTGGGCCATGGCCAACTACACGATCGCCCGCATGGCCGACCTCAACGACCGCGACATCGCCCTCTTCTTCGGCCGCATCTGGATGGACGACGGCGAGGACTTCCACATCGGCCGCCGTCACATCCGCGACGAACGCAACGACCCGCTCGTCCTCGACTGGCGCGCCCCGCTCTCCGAGCAGTACTACCGCGCCTCGGCCCACGACCGCAAGGACGTCGCCAAGCGCCGCCGCTTCGGCTTCCAAGGCGCCCGCATCACCGGCTTCGAAGACGAGAACCTCCTCCTCGGCGAAGCCGTCGCCTCCGAGATCCTCACCAGCGAGATCGAACGCCCCCGCACCGGGCCCATGCGCGACATCGTCGCCACCATCCAGCCCGAGCAGGACGAGCTCATCCGCCGAGGCGCCGCCACGAACCTCTGCGTCCAGGGCGCCCCCGGCACCGGCAAGACCGCCGTCGGCCTCCACCGCGCCGCCTGGCTCCTCTACAACTACACCGAGAAGCTCGACAAGGCCGGCGTCCTCGTCGTCGGCCCCAACGAGGGCTTCCTCTCCTACATCTCCGGCGTCCTCCCCACCCTCGGCGAGACCTCCGTCTGGCAGGTCACCGTCCAGCAGCTCACCGGCGCCCACACCGCCACCGCGGTCGACTCGTACGAAGCGGCCCTCGTCAAGCACGACGCCCGCATGGCCCTCGTCTGCGAACGCGCCGTCTGGGGCCACGTCGGCACCGCCGCGGACGGCGGCATCACCGCCGACGACGGCCTCCTCATCGCCGACGGCGGCTGGCGCTGGCGACTCGGCCTGAACTACCTCGAAACGGCGATCACCAACGCCCGCAAGCACACCCGCACCTACACCGCCGGACGCAAATCCGTCGAGGACGCCATCGTCCAAGGCGCGCGCCGCCAGGCCGAGATCCGCTCCGGCCACTCCCCGGACGGCAAATGGGCCACCAAGCTCAAACGCGCCCCCGCCGTCCAGGCCTTCCTCGACGCCGTGTGGCCCAAGCTCAACACCAAGACCGTCATGAAGAAGCTCTACGGCGACGCCGCGTTCCGCGCCGACGCCACCCGAGGGATCCTCACCGACGACGAGGCCGCCCACCTCACCGCCGCCAAAGGAGGCAAGCGCACCCCCGGCGACCTCCTCATCGCCGACGAGATCGAATCCCACCTCAAACTCCGCGAACCCTCGGAGTCCTTCGGCCACATCGTCATCGACGAAGCCCAGGACCTCTCCCCGATGCAGTGCCGGGCCATCGCCCGCCGCTCCGGCAAAGGCTCGGTCACCGTCCTCGGCGACCTCGCCCAAGGCACCACCCCGTGGGCCGCCGCCTCCTGGACCGACCAGATGCGCCACCTCGGCAAGGACGAAGTGGAGCACACCGAGCTCACCACCGGCTTCCGCGTCCCCGCCGTCATCATCGAACTCGCCAACCGCGTCCTCCCGCACCTCGGCGTCGACGTCGCGCCCGCCCGCTCGATCCGCGCCGACGGGTCCCTCGATCGCATCCGGACCGCCGACCTCGAATCCGGCGTCCACGAGGCGGTCGCCAAGGCCCTCGCCGAAGAAGGCCTCATCGGCGTCATCGCCGCCGACGACCGCGCCGCCGCGCTCAGGCCGCTCCTCGAAGGGACCGAACGGGTCGAACTCGTCGCCGCGAGCCTCGCCAAAGGCCTCGAATACGACCACGTCGTCGTGGTCGAACCCGCCGAGATCGTCGAAGCCCCGGCCACCGGCGGCGGCACCTTCGACGGCGTCGGCCTCCGCCACCTCTACGTGGCCCTCACCCGCGCCGTCTCCAGGCTCACGGTCGTCCACGCTCAGGACCTGCCCGCCGAGATGGAGGCCTGACGCCTCACCGGTCGTCACCGGGGTCTGCTCGCGCCGGGGACCCGGGCTCCGAGAGGGACTCTGACCGCCCATGCCGCCGGGGTCTGTTCGCCCAGGCTCGCCCGCTGAGGCCTGACCGCCCCGGCTCGCCCATGCCCCCGATGCGGACCGCCTGACGGCCGCCTTCCCGAGCCCAGCACTCAACGTAGCGTCTCGATTACCGAATCTCCCCGAAAGCGGCCGTTCCAGGTGTCACGATGATCCCCAGTCGCGGGCCCGCCGCAGCGCGGCCCACAGGGGACTCACACACGGGGGAGTGGTCATATGCGACCAGCACAAGCGAGGGCCTTCGCCCTCGCCGGATCGGCCGCGCTGGCCGCCGCGGCGCTCGCCGCCTGCGGCGGCGGCGACGGCAGCGACTCGGGCGGCGGGGGCGGGGAGATCACCTGGGCGATCAGCTCGGGCTGGGAGTCATGGAACGAGAACACCGCCGACGGCAACAACTCGTACCTGCACCAGGCGCTCTCGCCCGCGGCGACGACACTGGGCGACTTCGGCCCGGACGCCGAATGGGTCTACAACGACGCCCTCCTCGCCCAGGCGCCCGAACTCACGAGCGAGTCGCCGCTGACGGTCACCTACACGCTCAACGAGAACGCACAGTGGTCCGACGGCGAGCCCTTCGGCGTCGACGACTTCACCTACCTCTGGTACCAGATGTCGGGCGACGAGGCCAAGTGCGACCAGGCCGCGTGCCTGCCGGCCTCCACCGACTGGGGTGCGAACGTCGCCTCCATCGAGGAGACCGCCGACAACGTCATCACGATGACCTATGTCGACGGCTACCTCGACCCGGAATGGCAGTACCTGCAGTCGCCGATGTACCCGGCCCACATCGCCGAGGCGAACGGCTTCACCGACTGGAAGACCGACCCGGCCGTCATGGGCGAGAGCGCCACCTGGTTCGCGGAGAACCCGCCGACCTGGGGCACCGGCCCGTACACGCCCGTGGACGCGGCGGCCGGGAACTACGTCGCGTACGAGCCCAACGAGAACTACCAGGGCTCGGTCGAGCCCGCCCTCGACAAGCTCACCATGAAGGTCGTCGAGGGCACCGAGGCGATCATCACCGAGCTGCGGCAGGGCTCGATCGACGGGGCCTGGCCCTCCGAGTTCAGCCAAGAGGAGCTCGACAAGGTCGAGGGCGACTCGGCCATCACCACCGAGGTCTACAAGGGCTCGATCTGGATCCACATCGACACGAACACCAACAACCGGTTCCTCGGCGACGAGGCCCTGCGCCAAGCGGTGTTCACGGCCATCGACAACGAGGACATCATCGCCAAGGCCTATCCGGACACCGACGTCGCGCCCCGGAGGAACCACTTCTTCGACAGCGAGTCCGAGTACTTCACCGATGCCCTCGGCGAGACCGACCCGCAGCAGGGCAGCGGTGACGCCGACGCGGCGAACGCCCTGCTGGAGGAGGCCGGGTACACCACCGGCGACACGCTCACCACGCCCGACGGCGAGCCGGTCACGCTCACCTTCCGCTACGGCGAAGGCGACGCGACCCGCACGCTCATCGGCGAGCTCGTCCAGGCCTCCCTCGCGGAGATCGGCATCGACGTGACGCTCACGGCGATCCCCGACGGCGAACTGGGCACCGTCCTCACCGAAGGCGACTTCGACCTGGTCGTCTACGGCTGGTCCGGCACGCCCGCGTTCACCACCGCGCCGCAGCAGTACTTCGGCTCGGAGTCGTCGTCCAACTTCGGCAAGTACACGCTCGAAGGACTCGACGAGGCCATCGCGAAGGTCCGCTCGACCACCGACATCGCCGAGTCGGCGCAGTTCGCCAACGAGGTCGAGGCGATGGTCGTGCCCGCCGCGTTCACGCTGCCGCTGTTCGACGAGCCGCAGTCGACGCTCTACAACAACGGCACGCTCGCCGGCATCGTCCCCAACGGCAACAGCCAGGCCGGACCGATGTGGAACATCCAGGAATGGCAGCCCGCTTAGCCGCGCTCGTCTCGAGGGGCGGCCGGACCGGCCGCCCCTCTGCGTATCGGTCCGATAACAATGACCCGGCAAATTCGTACCGAGACGTTCCCATCCGTCCCGTGACATGGCACTGTGTGATCCAGCACTGCCGAGAGGCCGCCTGGCCCCTCCGCGTCCCCGGCGGCAACGAAGCCCTCCGCGGCCCGCATCGGGCGATCCCCTCGGCCAGACCCTATGGAGGAGACACAGCATGGCTCTGACTCGTAGAGCACTCGGCGGCCTGACCATCGGCGGCTCGGCGGCCGTCACCTTGGCCGCCTGCGGCGGCAACGAAGGCGGCTCCGACAGCAACGCCGAAGTGGTCTGGGCGATCGACTACGCCTGGGAAGCCTGGAACGAGAACACCAGCACCGGCAACAACTCCTCGGGCGCGCGGGCGATGCGCCCGATGAACCCGGCCGGGCAGATCGGGTACGACTTCGACACCGAGGGCAACGTCTTCTATGACGACGCCATCTTCGAAGGCACGCCCGAGCTGGTCTCCGAATCGCCGATGGTCGTCAAGTTCGCGCTCAACGAGAACGCCCAGTGGTCCGACGGCGAGCCCGTCCGGCTCGAGGACTTCCTGTTCTACTGGTACGGCGTCTCCGGCAAGCCCGAGCACGCCAACCAGGAGAAGGCCATCCCCGCCTACACCGGCTGGGGAGAGAACATCGCCTCCATCACGCAGGAGGAGGACGGCTCGATCGTCTTCACCTACGTCGACGGCTACATCGACCCCGAGTGGCAGTTCATCGGCGGCGTCTACCTGCCCAGCCACGTGGCGGAGGCCGAGGGTTTCGACTGGCAGAACGACCCCGAGGCCATGGGCGACGCGGTCGTGTGGTTCAACGAGAACCTGTGGGACGTCGTGGTCGGCCCGTACAAGCCGATCGACTGGAAGCTCGGCGAGTACATCAAGTACGAGATCAACGACAAGTACCAGGGGTCGGTCAAGCCGACCATCGAGAAGCTCACGATGACGGTCGTCGACGGCACCGCGGCCGTCGTCACCGAGCTGCGCCAGGGCACCATCGCCGGCAGCCAGCCCGGCGACTTCGTCCTCGAGGAGTACCAGAAGCTCGACGACGCCGAGAACCTCAAGTACGAGACCTACTCGGGCGCCACCTGGTCGCACTTCGACGTCAACGTCAAGGGCAAGTTCCTCCAGGACCTCGCCCTGCGCCGAGCGGTGTTCACCGCCATCAACATCGAGGACATCACGGGGCGGATCTTCCCCGGCACCGAGGTGACTCGCAAGGGCAACCACTTCTTCAGCGAGGGCAGCCCCAACTACGTCGACTACGCCGGCGAGGCCGGATACGGCATGGGCGACATCGAGACGGCCAGGCAGATCCTCACCGACGCCGGGTACACCTGGGACGGCAACGACGCCCTGCTCAGCCCGGACGGTGAAGCGGTGACGTTCAACTTCCGCTTCGCGACCTCCAGCGAATCGCGCAAGCTCACCGGCGACATCCTCCAGGCGCAGATCGAGGGGCTCGGCGTCGCGTTGGAGCTCAAGGGCTTCGGCGACGACGAGTTCGCCGCGGTGCTCTCCAGCGGCGAGTTCGACATCATCGTCTTCTCCTGGGTCGGCGACCCGGCCTTCACCAGCGGTCCGCAGCAGTTCTTCAAGTCCGACTCGGAGTCGAACTACGGCCAGTTCGAGGACCCCGAAGTGGACGCGGCCATCGAGCTGGTCCGCTCCACCTACGACCTCGACGAGGCGGCCGGGTTCGCCAACGAGGTCAGCCGGATGGCCGTCGAGCGGGCGTGGACCCTGCCCCTGTACGACGGTCCGCTGGCGGTCGTGTACAACTCCGATCTGCTCAGCAACATCGGGCCGAACCGGTACAGCCAGGTCAGCTCCGAATGGAACCTGCGCGAGTGGAAGCAGCCGTAGACCGACCGCGACCGGTGGAAGCGGCGGCCGTCGAGCCGTTTCCCACCGTGACAATTCACTGAATTCCCCCGTGGGGCCGATGCGGCATCGGCCCCACGGTCCTTTCCGCGACCTGCAACTGCGTGCAAAGTCACGAATACATCACGAATAAACTCCAGTTGAGGCCCCGACCATGTCAAACGCCTCACGTCTGTGCCAGTGTTTGACACAACACGGCCGAGGGCCCTGCGCCTCCCCTTTTTCCCCGTTCGCTCGGACGCGAGGCATCGGCGCCTTCGCGGCCACGCGGAGGCCCCTCGGCATCGATATCTGGAGGAGAACACTCATGGCTCTGACCCGTAGAGCTCTCGGCGGCCTGACCCTCGGCGGCTCGGCCGCCTTCACCCTCGCCGCCTGCGGCGGCAACGAAGGCGACGGCGGCTCCGGCGCGACGGAGCTCACCTGGGGGGTTTCCTCGGCGTGGGAGTCCTGGAACGAGAACACCCAGTCTGGCAACAACTCGTACGGCCACCAGGCGATGTACCCGATGCGCTACGGCCTCGACGGCAACACCTCGGGCGACTGGGACGAGAACGGTGAGTTCCACCTCGCCGACCAGGTCTTCGCCGACGCCCAGGTCATCAGCGAAGCCCCCCTGCAGGTCGAATACACCCTGCAGGAGAACGCGCAGTGGTCCGACGGCCAGCCGATCCGCGTAGAGGACTTCATCTTCCAGTGGTACAGCATCTCGGGCCTGCCCGAGCACGCCGACCAGACCAAGGCGCTCCCCGCGTCCACGAGCTACGGCCCCAACATCGCCTCCATCGAGGCCTCCGAGGCCGGCTTCGTCGTGACCTTCGTGGACGGCTACCTCGACCCTGAATGGCTCTACAGCCCCACCATCTACCTGCCCTCGCACGTCATCGAGGCCGAGGGCTTCGCCGACTGGCAGACCGACCCGGCCGTCATGGGCGAGGCCATCGCCTGGAGCGAGTCCAACCTCATCGACGTCGTCGTCGGCCCGTACAAGCCCGTCGACTACAAGATGGGCCAGTACATCACGTACGAGCTCAACGACAAGTGGAACGGCTCGGTCAAGCCCACCGTCAAGAAGCTCACGATGAAGGTCGTCGAGGGCACCCCCGCGATCGTCACCGAGCTGCGCCAGGGCACCATCGCCGGCGCCTGGCCGAGCGAGTTCGACCAGGAGCAGTTCGACAAGGCCGCCGAAGACCAGGCCCTCGCCCAGGAGATCTACGAGGGCGGTGTGTGGCTCCACATCGACACCAACTACAACTCCGAACCCCTGAAGGACCAGGCGCTCCGCCAGGCGATCTTCACCGCGATCAACGTGGACGACGCCATCGCCCGCGTGTTCCCCGACACCGAGGTCTCCCGCCGCCTCAACCACTTCTTCGGTGTGAACAGCGAGTACTTCGTCGACCACATCACCCCGACCGGCCAGGGCTCGGGCGACACCGCCGCCGCCGCGCAGATCCTCACCGAGGCCGGTTACACCGGCGCCGCCGAGGGCGAGACCCTCACCAAGGACGGCACCGCCGTCCCGAACCTGGTCTTCCGCTACGGCGAGGGCGACGCCGCCCGCACCACCATCGCCGAGCTGGCCCAGGCCCAGCTGGCGCTCATAGGCCTCACCGTCGACATCGTCGCCATCCCTGACGGCGACCTCGGCACCGTGCTCACCGAGGGCGACTTCGACCTGGTCATCTTCGGCTGGTCCGGCAGCCCGTCCTTCGTGGCCGCGCCGAACCAGTACTTCGAGACCGGCGTCAACTACGGCTCGTACTCCTTCCCGGAGCTCGACGAGGCCATCGCCAAGGTCAAGTCCACCTCGGACGTGGCCGAGGCCGCCCAGTTCGCGAACGACGTCGAGGCCATCGCCGTCCCGCTGGCGCTGACGCTCCCGCTGTTCGACGAGCCGCAGGGCATCCTGTGGAACACGAACCTCATCGACGGCGTGGTCGGCAACGGCAACAGCCAGGGCGGACCGATCTTCAACTGCGCCGAGTGGAAGACCGTCTAACCACAGGGCTCGAGTAGCGGAGCGGCGGGGCCCTTGCGGTCCCGCCGCTTCCCTGCTTTCCGGGAACGGGCATCGGCGGCCACCCGGAGGTCTCCTGCGCCAGGGCGCTTCCCTGCTTTCCGGGAACGGGCCCTCGGCGCGGCCTCCCGGTCGCGGGAAGCCCTCGGCTCCCTCGCCGCATCGGTCGCAGCGCCGCGACCCCCGCCCCGCCACCGCCGGCCCACGCGCCCCCGGCGGACATGGATTTCCCCTGGCAGGCAGTTGAAATACCCCCCAATCGCCGCCATTCAGGGAATGAACGTCACGGGAACATAACGAACGAAACTCATCTCGTGTTCGGTCATCCGAAACCCGAGATTCCCGTGGAAAGCTGTACCTCGCGTCACCCGACCAGCCCGCCGAACACGTGAGCCCGCCACCGATCCACCGATCAGGCCGAGCCCGCGCGCCCACCGACGGCACGGCCCGGCAGGCAACCGAACCCACGCGGTGCCTCCCTCCGAACGGCCGGCGACGCAAACCTTCGAGAGGAACCATGAAGCGACACCACACGGCGGCCGTCGCCGCCTTCGCCTGCACCACCATGGTGCTGGCCGGGTGCGGGCAGGGCGAGGCGCCCTCGACCAGCCTCGACGCGTGCCTCGTCGACCCGGTCGGCTGCAACGCGGGCGATCGCGCCGACGGCGGCGAGATCACGTGGGCCCTCGACGGATCCTGGGGCGCCTGGAACCAGAACACCTCCCAGGGCAACAACGCCTACCTGTCCATGGCCGTCGTGGGCATGTGGCCGTACACCGGACAGTTCGACCAGAGCGGCGACTTCATCGTCAACGAGGGCCTCTTCGCCTCCCCGCCCGAACTGATCAGCGAGAACCCCGTCACCGTCGAGTACACGCTCAAGAGCGGCGCGAACTGGGGCGACGGCACCGACGTCTCCGTCGACGACTTCATCTACCACTGGTACGCGACCTCCGGCGACGCCGCGCTCTGCGACGGCTGCGACCCCGCCAACATCACCCGCGGCTCGCAGGTCGAGTCGATCACCGGCAGCGGCTCCCAGATCACCGTGACCTACAAGGACTCCTACCACTCCGCCGAGTGGCAGTACGAGGAAGTCCTCTCCCAGCCGGCCCACGTCGCCGAGGCACAGGGCTTCGACTGGAAGAACGACCCGAAGGCCATGGCCGCCGCCGAGGAGTACTTCTCCGCCACGGTGCCCACCTGGTCCACCGGCCCGTTCGTCATCGAGGACGCCAAGGCCGGGGACTACGTCATCTACAGGCCCAACGAGGACTGGGCCGGCGACACCGAGGTCACCCTCGACAAGATCACGTTCAAGGTCATCGACGGCATCGACAACATCGTCACCGCCCTGCGCAACGAGGAGGTCGACGGCGCCTCCCCGTTCGCGGCCACCTCCGAGGCAGTCACCCAGCTGGAGACCGCCGACGGCGTCTCGTATGCGGTCGCCGGCGGGCCCTCGTGGGAGCACATCGACCTCAACACGAAGAACGAGTTCCTCTCCGACGTCGCGCTGCGCCAGGCCGTGTTCACCGCCATCGACGTCGAGAACATCATCTCCCGCACCTACGCGTTCGTGCAGTCCGACATCGAGCGCAAGGGCAACCACCTCTTCCGCAACGGTTCCGACTACTACGCCGACTACCTCTCGGCCACCGGCCAGGGCTCGGGCGACATCGAGATGGCCCGCGGGATCCTCGAAGCGGCCGGCTACACGTGGGACGGCGACGGCGCCCTGCTCACCCCCGAGGGCGACGAGGTCGAACTCGACTTCCGGTACTCCGAGACCAAGGAGTCCCGCAAGATCACCGGCACGCTGGCCCAGGCGACCCTCGCCGACCTCGGCATCGACGTCGAACTGCGGCCCATCCCGGACGCCGAGCTCGGCGACGTCCTCGGCGAGGGCGACTTCGACATGATCAACTTCGGTTGGAGCTCCGACCCGCTCTTCGTCGCCGCCGCGTCCCAGTACTGGGAGACCGGCTCCGGCTCCAACTTCGGCGGGCTCGAGGACCCCGAACTCGACCAGCTCATCGCCGAGATCAACGGGACCCTCGACTACGACGAGGCCGCCGAGCGCGCCAACCTGGCCGTCAAACGGGTTATCGAGGACGCCTACTCGCTGCCGATCGTGGACACACCGGTCATGGTCATGGTCTCCGATAGGTTGGTCAACGTCCGCGACAATTGGGCGTCGCAGCAGCGCGCGGCGTACAACATCGCGGAGTGGGGGGTCAGCGGTGAGTGACGGCCACAGTGCGGCTCCTTTCGGCGGCGAAGCCGTGCGACCGGTCCAGTGGAGCGGAGGTCAACGGTGAGCGACAGGCCCAGCGCGACCATCGCTCGCGGCGAAGCCGTGCGACCGGCTGAGCCGAACGGGAAGCCGCGGCGGGTGAGCGACCGCTTCGGTTCGGTCCCCCTCCGGCGTGACGGGGCGGCGCGCAGCGCCGCAGAATGGGGTGTCGCATCTGAGCAACAGTGACAGCCCGCGCGGGGCCGCACATGCCCCCCGCACCCGGAGAGCATTGAATTCGGAAGAGTGCCAGGCGCTCACCGACCAGGCCACAGAATGGGGAGTCAGTGAGCCGTAGGAGCAGCCGCGCGGCAGCGCGGCCGGACCGGTCGGCAGGCGAACCGGTCCACACCAGAGAAACCGTTAACGAGGCATTATGGTTGTATTCATAATCCGGCGCACCCTGATGATGATCCCAGTGCTGCTGGGGGCCACTATCTTGTGCTTTGTCCTGGTGGACGTCGCGAACGATCCCGTCCAGGACCGGATCTTCGAGATTCAGCAGTCCACCGGCGAGCCGGTCCCCCAATCGACCGTCGACGCGTTGGAGAAGTCGTGGTACTACGACCGCTCCGTCCCCGAACGCTATTGGATCTGGCTCACCGGGCTCGGTGAGACCAACGGCGACATCGGGCTGCTCCAAGGCGAATGGGGTCCTTCCATCAAGGGCACCGCCATGGACATCGGCTTCGAGGTCTCCACTCGGTTCTGGATCACGCTCAGGTTGGTCCTGTTCGCCACCTTGGCCTCCATCGGTCTCGCCATTCTCGCCGGTGTCGTCAGCGCGGTCAAGCAATATTCGCGGACCGACTACTCGCTGACCTTCCTCGGATTCCTGTTCCTGGCCATGCCCGTGTTCTGGCTCGGCTCCCTCTTCAAGGAAGGCGCGGTCCAGCTGAACAACATCCTGGGCTCCACGATCTTCCAGACCTACGGCTCGGGCACCACCGGCTTCCAGGGGAACGGCTGGGAGGTCTTCGTCGACTCCCTGCCCTATCTGATCGTCCCCACCCTGGTGCTCATGCTCGGCGGCTACGCCGCGATCTCCCGCTACCAGCGCGCCAGCATGCTCGAGGTCATGAACTCCGACTACGTGCGCCTCGCCCGCGCCAAGGGCGTCCGCAACGGCACCGTCATGCGGCGGCACGCCCTGCGGACCGCGCTCATCCCCGTCGCGACCTTCGCGCCGCTGTCGCTCTCCGCGGCCATGGGCGGCGCGATGGTCACCGAGAGCATCTTCGGCTGGCGCGGCCTCGGCGTGTACTCCCTGGACGCCATCCGAGCCGGCGACACCTTCGCCGTCATGGCCTACGTGCTCATCTCAGGTCTCGTCGTCCTCATCGGCGTCCTGATCTCCGACATCCTGTACGGCGTGCTCGACCCGAGGATCCGCTATGAGTAACACCGCTGCCCCGAGCCTCGACGCCGAGGCCATCACCACCAAGGAACGCGGCCAGTGGGCGATGGTGGCCCGCCGCTTCTTCCGCCACCGAGCCGCCGTCGTCAGCCTCGTGCTCTTCATCCTCATCGTGCTGTTCGCGTATCTCGGGCCCTTCTTCTGGAAGTGGGACTACAAG
This sequence comes from Glycomyces sp. TRM65418, assembly GCF_019710475.1. Taxonomy (GTDB): domain Bacteria; phylum Actinomycetota; class Actinomycetes; order Mycobacteriales; family Micromonosporaceae; genus Glycomyces. Next base: position 261,993 of record NZ_JAJFAX010000004.1, read on the forward strand.
ATCCACTCGGAGATCCCCTCGTGGGCCGCCCCGAGCCTGGACCACCCCTTCGGGACGGACAAGGCCGGGCGCGACATGCTCGGCGCGATGATGCAGGCGACCAAGCAGTCCCTGAACGTCGCCCTGGTCGTCGCCATCGGCTCCACGGTGCTCGGCGCGCTCTACGGCGCCGTCGCCGGGTTCTACCGCGGCTGGATCGACGCGGTCATGATGCGGTTCCTCGACGTCATGTTCGTCATCCCGTTCCTGGTCATCACCGGTGCCCTCGCGGGCGCGATCGACACCAGCGTCCGCTGGTACCACATGGCGATCATCCTCGCGGTCTTCGGCTGGACCTCCATCGCCCGCGCCGTGCGCGCGGAGGTGCTGTCCCTGCGGGAGAAGGAGTTCATCGAGGCCGCCCGTTCGGCGGGGGGCTCCGACTGGCACATCATCGTCAAGCACCTCATCCCGAACACGATGAGCGTCATCATCGTCTCGGTGACCCTGCAGATCGCCTTCGCGATCCTGTCGGAGACGACCTTGTCCTTCCTCGGCCTGGGCATCCAGAGCCCTGACACGTCGCTGGGCCTCCTCATCGAGGCGGCGGGCGCGTCGGCGTTCAACGAGCGCTGGTACCTGTTCTACATCCCGGGTCTCATGATCATCCTCATCGCGCTCACCATCAACTTCATCGGTGACGGTCTGCGCGACGCGATGGACCCGCGGCAGACGATGGTGAGGCGATAACGATGTCGGACATCTCAGTCAGCACCAACGGAGCCCCGCGCTCCACGGGCGCCAAGGGCGACGTCGTCCTGGAGGTCAAGGACCTCAACGTGTCGTTCCCGACCGACGACGGCCTCGTCCACGCCGTCCGCGGCGTCACCTACGACCTGCGCCGGGGCCAGAGCCTCGGCATCGTCGGCGAGTCGGGCTCGGGCAAGTCGGTGACCTCGATGGCGATCATGGGCCTGCTGCCCAAGACCGCGCAGATCACCGGCTCCGCCAAGCTCGAAGGCGAGGAGCTCCTCGGCCTCCGGGACGTCGAGCTCTCGCGGATCCGCGGCAAGAAGATCTCGATGATCTTCCAGGACCCGCTGACCAGCCTCAACCCGGTCTACACGGTCGGCTTCCAGCTGTCCGAGGCCATCCGCGTCCACTACCCGGACGTGAACAAGGCCGAGGCGCGCCAGCGCTGCATCGACCTGCTCGACTCGGTCGGCATCCCCAACCCGCAGCAGCGGGTGGACGCCTACCCGCATGAGCTGTCGGGCGGCATGCGCCAACGCGTGGTGATCGCGATCGCCATGGCGAACAACCCGGACGTCATCATCGCCGACGAGCCGACCACGGCCCTCGACGTGACCGTCCAGGCCCAGGTCCTCGAGGCCCTGGAGAAGGCCCGCGAAGAGGTCAACGCCGCGCTCATCCTCATCACCCACGACCTGGGCGTCATCGCCGGCCACACCGACGAGGTGCTGGTCATGTACGCCGGGCGCCCCGTCGAGCAGGGCAGTGTGGACGAGATCTTCTACGAGCCGCGCATGCCCTACACGCTGGGACTCATCGGTTCGCTGCCGCGCATGGACGAGGACCGGGGCCACCGCCTCACCCCCGTTCACGGCACGCCGCCGTCGATGTTGAACATGCCGTCGGGCTGCCCGTTCCGGCCGCGCTGCCCGATGCACCAGGACATCTGCGCCGAGGTCGAACCGCCGCTGATGCCGGTGAGCGGGACGGGGCACGTGTCGGCCTGCCACTTCGCGGGCGATCTGGAAGGCAAGTCGCCGGACGACGTGTTCGCGCCGGACGCCTCCGACCTCTCCGTCGAAGCCGAGGTCGAGGCCGCCGAGATCGAGGCCGCCGCGGCAGCCGAAGTCGAGTCCTCTGAGGAGGGGAAGTGAACGCCATGCTCGACACGCCGCAGAGCGTGACCAGCCCGGTCATCGCCGGGAAGAACCTGGTCAAGGAGTTCCCGGTGCGGTCCAAGGGGATCCTCCGCCGCAAGGTCGGCGCGGTCCACGCCGTCTCGGGGGTGAGCCTGGAGATCGGCGCGAACGAGACGCTGGCGCTCGTGGGCGAGTCCGGTTGCGGCAAGTCCACGACCGCCCGGGTGCTCATGAACCTCATCCCGCCGACCTCCGGCGAGGTCATCTACGAGGGCCGGGACCTGACGAAGCTGTCGCGCAACCAGATGCGGCCGGTGCGGCGGGACATCCAGCTGGTCTTCCAGGACCCGATGGCGTCGCTGGACCCGCGCATGACGGTCTTCGAGATCATCGCCGAGCCGCTGCGCGTGCACGGCATGTTCAAGAACGGCGGGCGCGACCGGGTGAACAGCCTGATCGAGATCGTCGGCCTGAACCCGGAGCACCGGAACCGGTACCCGCACGAGTTCTCGGGCGGGCAGCGGCAGCGCATCGGCATCGCCCGGGCGCTCGCCCTGCAGCCGAAGGTGCTCATGCTCGACGAGCCGGTGTCGGCGCTCGACGTGTCTATCCAAGCGGGCGTCATCAACCTGCTGGAGGACCTGCAGGACGAGCTGGGGCTGTCGTACCTGTTCGTGTCGCACGACCTCTCGGTGGTGCGGCACATCGCGGACAAGGTCGCGGTCATGTACCTCGGGAAGATCGTGGAGGAGGGCACCACGGACCAGCTGTTCGCCGGTCCGGCCCACCCGTACACGCAGGCCCTGATGTCCGCGATCCCGCTGCCTGACCCGCGCAAGGAGCGGAGCCGGGAGCGGATCGTCCTCCAGGGCGACGTGCCGAGCCCGTCCAACCCGCCCTCGGGCTGCCGCTTCCGCACCCGCTGCCCGCTGTTCAAGGAGCTGGGGGAGTCGGAGCAGGCCAAGTGCATCGAGATCGAGCCGCCCCTGCGGTCCGACCACGCGGGCCTGACCCGCGCGGCCTGCCACTACGCGGAGCCGAAGCAGCTGGTCTAGGCGGTAGCGGCCAGTACAGCGAAGAGGGCCGCCTCGCCGGTGCAAACCCGGCGAGGCGGCCCTTTCCCCTCGCCCCGGGCCGGTCAGGGCGTTCCGGCGACACCGGGCCTTTTGCGACCGGAGGGCCGAGAGGCGGGAATCGGGTTGGCACGCGGCGCAGGCGGTGCGAGACTGCCGACATGACCGCAGCGAACGCCGAAGCCACTGTGACCGCCCTGCTCGCCGAACTCGGCGACGAGTGGGCGACGGTCGAGGAGATCACCACCGCGAGGGAACGCCTCATCGACGCGATCCCCGGCTGGCGGCTTCCGGCGGCGTACGGGCTCGGACTGCGCCAGGAATCGGGCGAGGTCGCGTTCGCGAAGACGAACGTGGGCGAGCATCCGCTTCCGGTCGTCGTGATGTCCACAGTGATCGGACACGAAGGCGGGTCCGCTTCGTTCACCGTGGACGCGGCGACGCTGGACCAGGCGATCCGCCTGCTGGCCCCCGCCGAGGCCTGCACGGCCTACGAGCACCCGAACCTGGCGGCCTGGAGATCGGTGCGCCAGGCGCTCGACGGCGGGACCGACGCGGTGATGGTCTTCGTGGGTGACCTGAACGAGAAGAGCGACGACGCGGACGTGGAGGCCTTGCGCGACATCGCGAAGGGCTAGCGGGCGACGGGCGGACGGCCGGCCACGGGCGTCGCTCAGCCCTCTCCGGGGCCCGTCCATGTCGTTCTCGGGCACGGCGGCTTCGTGGCGCCCAGGTAGAACACGGCGGCCACGAGGAGCCCGATGCCCCACACCGTGTACCCGGGGATCACCATCAGGATCCACCAGAGCGGGAACGCCGGGCCGAGGTCGCCGAGGATCGCATAGGTGCCGCCGACGAGCCCGAAGTAGGCGGCCAGTCCGCCCCCTACCAGGAAGGCCGGCACCAGGACGATCCATCGGGGCACGTGGCGTCCGGCGAGCGGCAGCACCCATCGCGGCCAGATCCGGCCCCATCGGTGCGCGAGCGCGAGCGGCAGGAGCGACCCCGCGGCGGCGTAGAGGATGAGGAAGACGACGGTCTCCGGTTCCGTCGGCGACCAGGGCAGTCCCGTGACCAGCTCGGCGGCGAGCCGAACGACGGCCCCGGCCAGCGCGCCGTACGCACCGGCATACGCCCACCACGGGGCGGAACCTCCTCGGCCGGAACCGGGATGCGCCGCAGGTGAGCGCCCGCACCGTGAACAGGCGCCGCGGGCTCGGCGCTGGGCGGCGACCGCGCGGAGGAGGGTGAGCACGCCGCAGGTGACACCGAGCCCGCGAATGAGGAGCCCGGTCGAGCCGGAGGCGGTGAACTCCCCGAACAGGATCGACGCCAGATCCAGCGCGAACATGAACGAGTACAGGACCATGCCGATGCCGGCCGCCCACCCGAAGACCACGACGGCCCAGTCGTGTCGGATCGAGCGGAGGAAGAGCAGATTCGCGGCCAGCGCTGCCGAGGCGATCGCGACTGGCGTCCAGGCTCCTGGGATGAACGATTCCCCGAAGGAATCGAAATGCGGAGCGCCCGCGAGGGCCCACCAGATGTGGATGGCCGTGTACGCCGCGAGAAGGAACGCCGGCAACAGTTTCGGTCGCATGGACCCAGCCTCCAAGGCGGCATCATGGTCGCGCCTCACCCGGCGAGGGGAGCAGCGTCCCCCATGGAGGTGAAGCATCGACGGGCCGGGTGTCCGCTCTTCGGCATTCGCTTCGGTGAGCGGCGAAGTCCAAGCGGGCGGCGACTACGAGGCCGCTTGAGCCGGGGTCTTACGTCGGCCTTGAGGCGGCGTCGACTGCGGTATGCAGGTGATGACGACACCGGAGCGGGCCTCCCCTTCTCTTCGGCTTCGGGGCGCGCCGTGGTCGGCGTTCAGGCCGCAGCGACAACGAGGTCGCTGCTCCTCCCACTTGCACTCCGGCTTCCGGGCGGGCTACTGCAGGCAGCGACAACGAGGCTCTTCCTACCTTCTCTTGCACTCCGGCTTTCCGGCGGTGGCCGGGCGAGGTTACTTCTGGCGGCGACAACGAGGTCGCTGCTTCTCCCGCCTGCCCTTCGGCCTTCCCGTTGGCGGCGGTTCGGCGTTGCCTGGGGCGGCGACTACGAGGTGCTGCTCCCTCCCTCTCCCACTTCGGCCTTCCGATGGCGGCCGGTCGCGGCTACTTCGGGCAACCACAACGAGGTGTGCGCGGGGCTGGGGTCGCTCTTCGGCTTTCATGCGAGGGAGTGCGGCGGGCTGCCCGGCCTCTCTTCTGGCCCTGGACATGCTGAGGGGCCCGATCCCTCTGGGGGATTCGGGCTGCGCGGCGGTCTCCCTGCGCTCCCCTCAGCAGTCGCCCGCTGAAGGCGGGGTAAGAACGGCGGCCCGCCCGGGTCTTCGCGGAGGACCACCGGTGTCGCCGGTGTCGCCACCGGCTTTGCCCCCAGGGCAGGCTCCGTCATCCGACAGGCCTTGACCGCGGCGGCGTCGCTCTCCCGGAACTTCGCCCGGGACTCGGCGATCGTCGCTGCCATGCTCTTCTGGGCGAACCAGTTGGCATAGTCGGTCAGCTGCGGTTCATAGACGGGGGACCACTCGTCCGCACTGTGCCCGTTGGGCAGGTCCTTCAGCGGATCAGCGTCCCACTCGGCATCGGTGGCGCCGGTGCGCTTGTGCCGAATCTCCGCCTTGCCGGGGCCGGTCTTCTCGATCGTCCAGCGCCCGAGGTGAATCCGGGAGTGGTGGAACCGGCACAGGAGGATCAGGTTCTCAGCGGTCGTCGCGCCGCCGTCCGCCCAGTGCTCCAGGTGGTGCGCCTCGGTCCACGAGACCGGTGCCCGGCAACCGGACCAGGCGCAACCCTCCGGCTGCTCGAGCTCCAGCTTGTGCCGCAGGGCCACGTTGGGGAGGCGCTTCGCCCGGCCCAGCTCAACGGCCTCACCGGTGCTGTAGTCGAAGACCGAGGGAATGACGCCGGCCTCCCAGGCGAGCAGGCGGGCCTTGGAGACCGAAATCGCCCTGCCGTCCAGCATCGGGAGCCGTCCCGTCCGCTCACCGCGCAGCGTGGCCAGATCGCAGGTGAGGTTCAGGGTGGCGGTGTGCCCGTGTCGCTTCGGAGCGCCGGGGTCGGTGCCATAGGCGGCGACCATCTGGTGCAAGGCCTCGGCGTTCCTGCCGGAGACGCGGGGGAGCAGCCCGTCGCTGTCGGCCTCGTCCTGGCGAGGCGGCGGCACGGCGGTCCTGAGCGCGTTGCTGAGGAGCTTGCCGGTGTCATCGGTGAGCAGGCCTTCGATGTCCCACATGCCGTCAGGGCGCCGGTTGATCTCCAGCCAGGCAAGGGACTGCTGGCTCAACTCGTCGAGGAGCGACTGCCGGTCGAACAGTTCGGCGCAGAGGCGGTCCAGGTGCTCGGTGAGTTCGCCCCGAGTCGCGTGGACGCAGTACTCCCGGATCAGCGCTTCGGGAGTGGCGCAGGAGACCGAAGGGTCGTAAGGGGACTCGGCCGGGACGGGGTAGGGGATCCGCGCGTGCACGGCCAGGCCTTCGCGCTCGAGGCGGCGCACGGCATAGGCGACGGCGTCGATGCGGGCGGTCCCGGAGAGGGCGGCCGAGGCGAGGTGTTTGAACTTCGGGGCCAGCCGGGCGATGGAGGCCATCTGACCAGCGGTGGCCGCATTGAAGTCGAAGCACTCCATGATCCAGTCGCGGATGCCGGAGAAGCCGTCGCACTCCTTGTGGAGGCCTTCGGAAGTGTAGGCGACGACTGCTTGGAGTGCTCGGGCGTCGTGAGCGCGGGCCTGGGCGGCGATGGACTCGATCTGGGAGGGGAGGGCGGCGGCCTGGGCTTCTCGGTCCGTTTCGTTGGCTTTCATCCCGATCACCCCCTGAAGAGCTATCCGATTGTGCGACTGGGCGTTATAGGTCAATAGTGACATGGATAGGAGGGAGTGTCATCACTCAAATGGGTGAATGTCAGTCCGAAAGGGACCCCGGAGACGTCGTCCCGCCTCATTCGCGGCCTCAATGCCCAAGCGGACCAATGCAACGGGAGACCGCTTTTGCCGCTGATTCGAGGACCTTGTGGCGTGCGGTTTGCAAGTCGAAGTGGGGCAAGGAGTTCCGCCCGCCTCGTTGTCGCCGCCTCAGAACCGCGAGCCCGAGCGGCCGGAAAGCCGAAGTGCCTGCGATGTCTTCACTGAACCGAGTAAGCAAACCCCATGGCGCTCGGACAACCTACTGTCGTGATCCCGACACTTGGGTGTAGTGCGAGGTGACGAGGCCCCTACCGAGAAGGCAGGGGGACCACTCTGGCCGGTTTCCCGCTAGCGTGTCTGCATGCGGGCCCGAGTGGTGGAATCTGGTAGACACAGTCGGCTTAAAACCGGCCGTCGTGAGACTTGCGGGTTCAAATCCCGTCTCGGGCACGGATGCTGACGGCCTGCGGGACAGTGCGATCGGACGGAGTGGGGCCGTCCGGTCCTAGAGTGTCGTTCCTCGCATTTCGGGCGTGCCGCTCGATCGGGTGATCGGCGCCGAGCTTCCGGTCGGCCCGCACATGCCGGGCCCCTTCCTTCCCTGACCTGCCCAATGAGGCCGGTGAACGCTGAGTTCCGGGCCGGCTCCAGGCTGCATCGACAGGTTGACTGCGCAGGGCCGCCGTGCTATCCAGGGAGGCGAGCGCTGATACCATTCTGTCGAGCCAGTCGGTGGGGACACGGTTTTCCCTTCCGCTGCAATGACTTTGTCACTTCCCGGTATCGCGGAAGCCGATAGGCCAGTGTCGTGAGGATGGCGATGCCCGAAACACCTCGGTCCACAACCCATACGTTTCAACCCCCCGGGCCTGCGCCCATGACCCCCGCCGCCGGCGAGGAGCCCGGCGCTCCCGCCGATCTCAAAGCCCGTCTGCTGCGCATCGCGCTGCTGCCGCTCGCCGCCACCGCGGTGCTCGGCACCGGCGTCGTCGTGCTCGTGACCCAGGCTCCGGCCGACCGTCCCTCCTGGATGATCCCCGCCGCGTTCGGCGCGACCGCGGTCCTCGTGGCCCTGGTCGCCTACCTGGCCGCCTCCGCGGCCTCCAAGACCGACGCCGACCTCGGCCGCCGGATCAACACGATCCGCCGCTCCACGGTCGAGACCCACTACAAGGTCTGGCAGCTCCTCGACGACCTGCAGCGCGAACTTCCCGCGGACCAGCGCTGGTCCGTCCCGCTCCCGAACGCCGCCGGCGGCGCCACCACCACGGTCGAGGCCCTGAGCCTCCTGGCCTCCGAGGCCCGGCACCTCCGGGCGGCCGCCGAGACCGTCGCCGCGCGAGGCGTCCGCCCGGCCGCCCCGCAGGCGCCGGCGCGCCCCCCGGTCTCGATGATCACGTCGGGTCCGATCGACGCGGTGAGCGCGCACTCGCGCGTGGGCATCTTCGTGAACCTGGCCCGGCGGCTGCAGTCGCTGGTGCACCGGGAGATCGAACAGCTCGACGAGCTGGAGAACCAGGTCGAGGACCCCGATCTGCTCAAGGGCCTGTTCTCGGTCGACCACCTGGCGACGCGGATCCGCCGCCACGCGGAGAACCTCGCGGTCCTGGGCGGCGCGACCTCGCACCGGCAGTGGTCGCGTCCGGTCAACGTCTACGAGGCGCTGCGTTCGGCGGTCGCCGAAGTGGAGCAGTACGCGCGGGTGAAGCTGGTGCGCCCGATCGACGGCACGCTCAAGGGCCACGCCGTCGCGGACATCATCCACCTGGTGGCGGAGCTGGTCGAGAACGCGACGACGTTCTCGGCCCCGAACACGCAGGTGCTCATCCGGGTCGCCCGGGTCCGCACGGGCCTGGCCGTCGAGGTCGAGGACCGCGGCCTGGGCATGGAGGCGCACGAGCGCGACCGGTTCAACAAGATGCTGGCGACGCCGGACCAGGTCGACCTGGACGAGCTGCTGGCCGACGGCCGCATCGGCCTGTACGTGGTCTCGTCGCTGGCGCACCGGCACGATTTGACAGTGCAGTTGCAGTCCAATATCTTCGGCGGCACGCAGGCGATCCTGGTAGTCCCGGAGGTGCTCTTGGGCGACGACACTCCGAAGGCCCCCGCGCCCCGCGAGGCGCCTGCCGCGGAGCCGCAGCAGATGCCCGTCCGCCAGCCGGCCCCTCCGCCGCAGCTGCCTTCAGTGCAGTTGCGCCCCTTGCCGACCGCGGGCGCCGGTCATTTCGGGAACTCGACGCCGCAGCCGCGCATGGACGCCGCGCCGATGAACGGCTACCGGCCCGTGAACGGGGCGACGAGGGTCGACACCGGCGCCCTGCCGGTGACGGCCGAGCTGCAGGCGGTGGACGTCGACCGCCGAGGCGGTCCCGGCGGCGACGGCCGCCCGGAGCTGCCGAAGCGCAACAAGCAGACGCACTTGGCGCCGCAGCTGCGCGACGTGCCCCAGTCGGGCTCGCGCGGCTCCGAGGCGGGCCACGACCCGGGCCTGATGAAGGCGTTCCAACAAGGACGGCAGCGCGCGGACACCGGTCCGCAGATCCCCGCATCAGATGGTTCCGTTTCTCCGTACAGGAATGAGGAGTTCTAATGGCAGGCGATGAGGCAGGCGCGCAATCGGATCTCAGCTGGCTGCTGGCCGGTCTGGTGAGGAAGGTGCCGCACACGCGGAGCGCCCTCCTGCTGTCCTCGGACGGCATCAAGAAGGCCTTCCACGGCATGGGCGTCGACCAGGCCGACCAGCTCTCGGCGATCGCCTCGGGCATGTTCTCGCTGGCGAGGAGCGCGGGCGTCCAGTTCGGTTCGGCCGGCGGCGTGCGCCAGGTGGTGGCGGAGCTGGACGACACGCTGCTGTTCGTCTCGACCGCGGGTCAGGGGGCGGTGCTGGCGGTGGCGGCGGGCCGGGAGGCGGACGCGGGCGTGCTCGGCTACGAGATGTCCATCCTGGTCAAGAGCGTGCGGCCCTACCTGGAGACCCCCGTCCGCCGGGCCGCCGCGGCCAGCGGCACCGTGCCGCCGAACGGTGAACTGGTCGGCTGATGTCCGACTTCGAGCATCCGCTGCTCGATGACGATGCGGGGCCGTTGGTCCGGCCCTACACCGTCTCGAACGGCCGAACCGCTCCGACGGCGAAGCTGGACCTGCTCTCGCTGGTCCGCTCGACCGGGCAGCTGCGGCCCTCGCAGCTGGAGAACGAGCACGCCGAGGCGCTGCTCCTGTGCCGGGAGCCGATCTCGGTCGCGGAGGTCTCGGCGCATCTGCGGCTGCCGGCGATGGTCATCAAGGTCCTGCTTTCCGACCTCGTCGACGTCGGGGCGGTCATCGCCCAAGCCCCTGATCCCGCCGTCGATCCCACCGACCAAACCGTATTGGAGGCACTCCTCAATGGCCTACAACGGCGACTCTGACCGCTCGCCTGCACAACAACCGCCCCTGCCCACCGCCATCAAGCTGCTCGTCGCCGGGGGTTTCGGCGTCGGCAAGACCACCTTCGTCGCGGCGGTCTCGGAGATCGAGCCGCTGAGCACCGAGGAGACGATCACCACCGCCTCGATCGGCACGGACGACCTCACGGGCGTGGGCGACAAGGTGACGACGACCGTGGCGTTGGACTTCGGCCGGATCACCCTCGATCCGCAGCACATCCTGTACCTGTTCGGCACCCCCGGCCAGGACCGGTTCTGGTTCATGTGGAACGAGCTCTCGGACGGGGCGTTCGGCGCGGTGGTGCTCGCGGACACCCGGCGCCTGGAGGACTGCTTCCCGGCGCTGGACTTCTTCGAGCGCCGCGGCACCCAGTTCATCGTGGCGGTCAACGAGTTCGACACCGGCTACCGCTACGAGCCGGAGGAAGTCCGGGCCGCCTTGGACCTCAAACCGAATATCCCGATCGTCTGCTGCGACGCACGCGATCCACGTTCCGCAACGTTGGTGCTGGTCACCTTGACCAAGCACCTGATGTCGGCCGCCGCTTCGAGCGTCCGGTGAAGGAGCCCAGCATGTCCATTCCCGAGAACGAGTTTCGACTCACCATCACGCCCGACGACCCGGGCGCCTCAGAGCGGGCCAAGCGCCTGCGCGACCTCGGGATCGGCAATCTGCCCGACCCCGAGTTCGACGAGCTCGCCAAGGAGCTGACCGAGCTCACCGGCGCGCCCTACGCGATGGTGAACTTCATCGACGAGGACCACCAGTACTTCGCGGGCCTCGCCGCCCCGGCCTCGGACGCGGCGAGCCAGGCGCTCGCCGGCGCCACCGAGGCCCCGGAGGTGGGCCGGGAGATGGACCGCGACCACGGCTACTGCCCGCACGTGGTGGTCCGCGGCAAGGCGCTCGTCCTGGGGGACGTGTGCGACTACCCGCGATTCGCGGGGAACCCGGTGGTCGACAAGATCGGGATCCGCTCCTATCTGGGGGCGCCCCTGATCGACGACGACGGGAACACCCTGGGGACGGTGTGCGTGGTCGACACCGAGACCCACGACTGGGGCCGTCCGGGCCTGGAGATCATCAAGGGCATGGCCGCGAAGGTGATGGACCGGATCCGGGAGCGCAACGCCGCCGAGGAGCGGCGGGAGGATCCGTTCCAGGGGTGAAGTGAATGAGGAGGCCGCGTACGCCGCCTCCTCGTTCGCTATGGGGGATGTCGAGGGTGCGCGATCTTCCGGCCGATCCTCCGGATATCGCGCGCTCTAGTGCACCTTGACGGCCTCGCCGTGGACGATGCGCTCGGACCACTGGCCCTTGGTCCGTCCCATCGCGGCCTCGGCGAGTCGCAGGCGCTGGACGTCGGAGGTGCCCGCGGGGGCGAAAATATGGTAGGCGTCCCGCAGGAACCGCTCGATCGGCCGGTCGGTGGTGAGCCCGATGGCCGCGTGGATCTCCATCGCCTCACGCGCGGAGTCCAATGCGGACTCCACGTTGACGAGCTTGGCGTTCATCAGCTCGATGTCGCAGGGCTGGCCCCGGTCGAGCAGGTGCACCGCGTGGTAGGCGGTGATCCTGGCCGTCATGAGCCTCGAGGTGATCTGCCCGATCTTCTGCTTGATGTTGTCGAGTTCCGCGATGGGCTTGCCGTAGAGCTCCCGTCCGGACGCGTACTCGACCGTGGCGTCGAGGATCGCCTGGTGGATCCCGAGCGACACGGCGGTCAGGTTCGACCGTCCGTAGAGGATCGAGGACGAGTAGGCGACCGCGAGGCCGTCGCCCTCGTCGCCGAGCCGGTTCGCGGCAGGGACGCGGCAGTTCTCGAACAGGAGCTCCCCGAAGCTGAACCCGTGCAGGCCCATCGTGGACTGCTGCGGGGCCAGCGCGAACCCCGGCCGGTCGGACTCGACGAGGAACGCGGTGAGCCCCTTGGGGCCCAGGCCGGTGCGCACGACCACGCCGTGGAGGTCGCCCACGTGGCTGTTGCCGACGAAGACCTTGTGGCCGTTGAGGATGTAGTCGTCGCCGTCGCGGACCGCCCTGGCCCGCATGCCGAGCACGTGGCCGCCGGAGGCGGATTCGGTGACGGCGATGGTGGGCAGGCAGGCGCCTTCGGCGACCTTGGGCAGCCAGGTCTTCTTCTGCACGTCGGAGCCGAAGTGGAGGATCTTGGCGACCCCGAGCTGGGAGGCCTGCACCATCGCTCCCATGGCGCCGGAGACGCGGGCGAGTTCTTCGATGATGATGGTCTTCGCCAAGTGGCCCATGCCCATGCCGCCGTAGTCGACGGGTATGGTCACGCCGAGCCATCCCTGGGCGGCGATGAGGCGGGAGAGCTCGTGGTGGACGGTCTTCCGGGTTTCCATTTCGGGGACGCGCGGGCGGACTTCGCGTTCGGCGAAGGCCCGGACCTCGGCTCTGAGGGCGTCGTGCTGTTCAGTGGTGAAGTAGCCGGTCGTCAACGGGTAACCCCCTGTGGGCGTGGCGCTCGCCTATGACCGCTCCGCAGCAGTCCCCACCGGTGACGAGCTGTATATGCGAGTTGTCTTCGCAGTGACTGTAGCAACGGTTACCGCAGGGGGCAAGAGACGGCAATGTGGACATAGTGTAGTTACGAATCAGTAACAAGATGTTGTGTCGCAAGGGATCACGTGCAACAATGCCGATCCCGCATCCCGGGAGTGAGGGTGTGCGCACGGTCGCTGTGTGCTACAGGGGTCCGGCCCTGACCGTTATCCGGCCTTGGTGAAGCCGTTATGCTGCGTTGACTCGGGCGCAATCGTCCCATGATTGGATCAGCGTGGGGCGGCCCCGGCCCGCGCCGCACACCCATCGACCCCCATACGGAGAGCCATGTTCACCATCAGTCGCAAGCGCCGCGCGGTGGCCGCCGTCGGCGCGGCCGCGCTCGCCGCGACCACCCTCGCGGTCGGCGCCTGGTCGGCCAGCGCCGGCCAGGACCACCGCAACCGCGAAGTCGACCTCCAACTCCTGGCGATCAATGACTTCCACGGCAACATCGAGGCCTCCTCCGGCCTGACCCACCCCGTCGACGGTGTCAACGTCCCCGCGGGCGGCGCCGAGTACCTCGCCACGCACCTCGCGCAGGCGCGCGAGGGCGAGCGGTACTCGACCACCGTCGCCGCCGGCGACCTCATCGGCGCGAGCCCGTTCCTGTCGGCCGTGTTCGACGACGAGCCGACGATCGAGTCGCTCAACGCGATGGGCGTCGAGGTCTCCGCCGTCGGCAACCACGAGTTCGACGCGGGCTTCGACGAACTCAACCGCATCATCGAGGGCGACGAGGACTTCGCGGGCGCGGACTTCCCGTACCTCGGCGCGAACGTCGTCGACGAGGCCACGGGCGAGCCCGTGCTCGACCCGTACTGGATCAAGCGCTTCCCCGGCGGCGTCCGGGTCGGCTTCATCGGCATGACCCTCGAGGGCACCGGCGACATCGTCTCCAAGTCCGGCATCGAGGGCCTGGAGTTCCTCGACGAGGTCGAGACCGCGAACAAGTACGCCGAGGAGCTCAAGGCCAAGAGCGTCAACGCGATCGTGGTGCTCCTCCACGAGGGCGGCCAGCCCGTCGCCGAGGACACCGGCCACGACTGCGAGTCCCTCGACGGCTCCGGGGTCGGCATGTCCGGCCCGATCGTCGACATCGCCGAGACCATGACCCCGCTCGTGGACATCGTGGTCACCGGCCACACCCACCAGGAGTACGTCTGCTCGGTGCCGGACCCGGCCGGGCACGAGCGCATGGTGACCTCCGCGTCGTCCTACGGCCGCGTGTTCACCCAGATCGACGCCACGTACAACAAGTTCACGAAGGACATCGTCCGCTCGACGGTGACCGGCTCCAACACCGTCGTCACCCGCGACGTGCCCGCCGACGAGGCGCAGTCCGACATCCTCGCCGAGTACGGGCCCCTCGCCGAGGAGGCGGGCGGCCGCGTCGTCGGCTACATCGCCGAGGACATCAAGCGCGGCGCGACCCGCGCCGAGGAGTTCCCGCTCGGGAGCCTCATCGCCGACGCGCAGCTGTGGAACACCGCGGACGCGGACGCCGGCGGCGCCGAGATCGCGTTCATGAACCCCGGCGGCGTCCGAGCCGACCTCCTCTACGACCAGGGCACGCCCGGCGAGGCGACCTACGCCGAGGTGTTCACGGTGCAGCCGTTCGCGAACTACGTCGTCACGATCGACCTGACGGGCGAGCAGATCCTGGAGGCCCTGCGCCAGCAGCTGCCGGGCGAACAGCGCTCGACCACGCTGACGCTGCAGGTCTCCGAGGGCTTCACGTACACGTGGGACAAGACGGCGACGGGCGCCGACCAGATCGTCGCGGACTCGCTGCGGCTCCACGGCGAGCCGATCGACATGGACCGGACCTACCGGGTGACGGTGAACTCGTTCCTGGCCGACGGCGGCGACTCCTTCACCGTCTTCGCCGAAGGCGCGAACCGCCTGTTCGGCGAGCTCGACGTGGACGCCTTCGAGGACTACCTCGCCGAGTTCGGCACCCAGGCCTCGCCGATCGAGGCGCCCGAACCGGGCCGGATCGACGTCGTCTCGTAATTCCCTTAGGAGATTCACAGCCGCCGGGGCCCGAGGTCACCGGCGGCTGTGTCGTCTTCCGTGTGGCGACCGGATAAGCTGGGTGCACCCTTGGACTTTCAACGGAGGACCGCAGGTCATGGCAATGCAGAGCAGGAACTCATCCCTTCGGAACATGATGAAGACCCAGTACAACGAGCAGCACATGGGTGCCGCGTACGGGCCTTACGGACAGATGACGCAGGCCCCGCAGGTCCAGACCATGCGGATCGACGACGTCATCGTCCGCACCGTCGCCCTCGTCGGCGCGACCTTCGTGGCCGCCATGCTCACCTGGTCGATGGTCAGCAACGCGTTCGCGACGAACGCCGCCGGGGACATCGTCATCACCGACCAGTCGGCGTTCAGCACCGCCATGACGCTCGGCACCGTGGGCGCGTTCATCGGCCTCGGCGTCATCCTCTTCTCGATGTTCAAGCCGATCACGAACCCGATCATCTGCTTCGTGTACGCGATCGGGCAGGGCCTCCTCCTCGGCGGCGTGAGCGCCTTCTTCGAGGCGCGCTGGCCCGGCATCGTCGTGAACGCGCTCCTGGGCACGGTCCTGGTCTTCGCGGGGATGCTCGCGCTGTACAAGTTCCGCATCCTGAAGAACTCGCCGATGTTCACCAAGGTCATGGTCGGCGCCGGCTTCGGCATCTTCGCCCTGATCGCGGTCAACTTCGTCGCGAGCATGTTCGGCGCGGACCTGGGCCTGTTCGCCTCGGACGGCAACGCCAACACGCTGCAGTGGATCATCGCGATCGGCATCACCCTGTGGGCGGCGTTCTCGTTCATCCTCGACTTCGACATGATCGAGCAGTCCGCCGCGATGGGCGCCCCGAAGAAGTTCGCCTGGGCGGGCGCGTTCGGCCTCACCGCCGGCCTCATCTTCCTGTACTGGAACCTGCTGCGCCTCCTGAGCTACTTCCAGGGCGACTAGCATTGTGAGCACTGAACTCGAGCGGGCGATCGGGCGTGTCGTCGAAGGCACGCGCCACTGGTCGCCCGCTCGCTGGTCGTCCAGGGCCGGGGCGATGCACACGCTCGTGCAGGCCCTGGCCGACATCGCCGCCGACGCCGAGGGCCAGCCCCGGCGTCCGGTCCCGCGCCTGCCGAACGACCTGCAGCTGCCCGACCAGCTTCAGGTGATCGGCCTCGACCTCCTCGAATGCGACCTCACGCCCGAGCAGCGCGACGCCGCCGAGCGCGCGATCACGACCGCCCGGGCCGCGATCTTCTAGCGGTTCCAGCCGGCCATGAGCAGGGCCGCGTCGTCCAGGGCCTCGACGAGGTTGTCCGACTCCCAGCGGAGGACGCTGCGCCTGGTGCGGGTGTCGCGGTCCTCGATCGCCGCCAGGTGCAGATCGAGCCGGTGCAGCGCCTGGCTCAGGTCGACCCCGCCCGGCGGGACCTCGCCCCTCGCGAGGGCCGCGAGCCGCAGGTACGCCGCGTCCAGCGCATCGGCGAACGCGTCCACCCCGGAGAGGCCCTTCGCCTGCTCGTCGCGGCCGAGCGTCGCGTTCACCGCCACCAGCGCCCTGCCCGCCCTCGACAGCGCCGCCTCGGCGCCGAGGGCGTCCGCCGACAGCGGGCCCGGCCCGGTCACCGGTTCGGCCTTCGCCTGGTCGGCCGCGCTGTTGAGCGCGGCCCGGCGGGCCCGGATCCGGTCGATCGCGGCGTGCATGACCTTCCGGTCGTAGTCGGCCGGGTGCGCCTGCCGGTCGAGCGAGAGCCGCGCGAAGTCGCGGTAGGCGTCGATGAGGTCCCCGAGCAGGTCCCCGAGCCGCCTCGTCTGCCACGTCGGGACGAGCACGTAGAAGCCGATCGCGACCGCCGCTCCGACGAGCGTGCACGCCCCCCGGTCGAACGCGGCGGCCACGGGGCTCTCGCCCGACAGGTCGATCTGGAACACCGTGAACCCCGCGACCGCGGCGGCGAACACGAGCATCGACACCGGCCGCGTCAGGTACGCCACGAGCGCGTAGGCGAGCACGGTCAGGCTCAGCCACAGGAGGTCCTGCGGCAGCAGCATCCCCAGCAGCGAGGCGAGGACGACGCCGCCGGTGGTGCCGACGGCGCGCGTGACGCCGCGGGTGAGCGTCCCCGCGAAGTCCGCTTGGAGGACCAGCCAGGCGGTGAGCGGGATCCAGTAGCCGTGGTCGGTGGGCCAGGCGAGTCCGACGATCATGGCGAGGGCGATGACGCCCGCGCGGCGCAGCGCGTGGTGGACGACCGGGTCGCGGCGGTGCAGGCGGGCCTGCAGCTGCCCGAGGGCCTGGCGGGCGGCGCCGGTGGCGTGCTTGAGGGCGGGGTCGGCGATGACGTCGTCGCCGCCGGAGGTGATGCGCTCGGCGAAGCCGCCGGTCTCGTGGAGCGTGCGCAGGAGGCCGCCGATCTCGCTCGGCATCGTGCCCGTCGACGTCGCCATGGGGTTCTGGGAGAGCCCGTCCAGGAGCGCGTCCCAGTCGAGTTCGGCGGGCTTGCGGCTCGTGATCTGCTCGGCGAAGTGGTCGAGGAGCCGCGCGGCGAGTTCGAGCGCCTCGGAGTAGAACTCGACGGTGTCGCGGTCCTGCGCGTCGGCGCGGGCGCGCGCCGACGCGGTGCGGCCGATCGCGCTGGAGACGGCGTAGATCTGGCGGCGGGCCTCGAGGATCGCGGCCGGCAGCGCCCGGCGCCGGTCGAGCTCCTGCGCCGCCTCCAGCAGTGTTTCCGTGCGGAACGGCGCGTTCGGGTCGGCGGCGAGCGCCTCGGCCTCGGCCGCGAGCGCGAGCCAGGCGTCGGCGAGGGTGCGCCGGTCCTCGGCCCACCGGTAGTACGGCGGCAGCAGCGCCATCGCGGCCTGGACCGCGCCGCCCGCGGCGACGGCGAGCGCCGCGAAGAGCGCCCCCGTGGACTCGGTCAGGTGGTCGGCGAGGAAGAACATGATGCCGGACACGGTGAACGTGACACCGGCGACATGGGAGACCGAGCCGATGAACGTGAGCGTGAACGCGTACACGGCCGCGGCGGCGACGAGGACCGCCGGGTGCTCGATCGCGCCGAGCGCGACCCCGAGGACCCCGGCGGCGCCCACCACGAGCGGCAGGGACGGGCCGGTCCGGGTCCCGGGCGTGAGCATGGCGACACCGCCCAGCCAGGCGCCCATGACGGCGGCCTGGCCCCAGCTCGGGTGCCCGAGCAGCGCCACTGCGGCCATGGCCGCGGCGATGCCGCAGGCGGCGCGCACCGCCAGCACGGGCGCGGCCTCGGCGGAGGTCCACGACCCCAGGTCCCGGCCGACCCGGCGGAAGGACTCGGCGACGCCCGGGTTGAGCACGCCATCAGGGTAGCCGCGCCTTCCAGTGTGAGGCCGACTACCGGTTACGCTGGTGGCATGCGACAAACGGTGCTGGTGGTCGACTTCGGAGCCCAATACGCGCAGCTCATCGCTCGGCGCGTCCGCGAGGCCCACGTCTATTCGGAGATCGTGCCCTCCTCGATGCCCGCGGGCGAGATGCTCGCCAAGGATCCGGCCGCGATCATCCTCTCGGGCGGTCCTTCGAGCGTGTACGCCGAAGGCGCCCCCCAGGTCGACCCGGCGCTGTTCCAGGCCGGCGTCCCGGTGCTCGGCATCTGCTACGGCTTCCAGGCCATGGCGAGCGCGCTCGGCGGCACCGTCGCGAAGACGGGCGTGTCCGAGTACGGCGGGACCGAGATGGACGTGGTGTGCGCGTCGAAGCTGCTCGACGGCCTGCCCGGCCACCAGTCGGTGTGGATGAGCCACGGCGACTCGGTGACCGAGGCCCCCGACGGCTTCCAGGTCGTCGCCCGCACCGCGGGCGCGCCCGTGGCCGCGTTCGAGAACCTCGAATCGCGCCTCGCCGGTGTCCAATACCACCCCGAGGTGGCGCACACCCCGCACGGCCAGGCCGTGATCCGCCACTTCCTGCACGACATCGCCGGGATCAAGCCGAACTGGACGAACGCGGCGATCATCGACGAGCAGATCGCGGTGATCCGTGAGCAGGTCGGCGACCGGCGGGTCCTGTGCGCGCTCTCGGGCGGCGTGGACTCCTCGGTGGCGGCGGCGCTCGTCCACCGGGCCGTCGGCGACCAGCTCACGTGCGTGTTCGTCGACCACGGCCTGCTGCGCGCGGGCGAGGCCGAGCAGGTCGAGAAGGACTACGCGCAGCTCACCGGCATCGACGTGCGCACCGTGGACGCCTCGGAGCAGTTCCTCACCGCGCTCAAGGGCGTCTCGGACCCCGAGGAGAAGCGCAAGATCATCGGCCGGGAGTTCATCCGGACCTTCGAGGCGGCCGCGCGCGAGATCGCCGAGGAGCAGGGCATCGACTTCCTCGTCCAGGGCACGCTGTACCCGGACGTCGTCGAGTCCGGCGGCGGCACCGGCACCGCGAACATCAAGAGCCACCACAACGTGGGCGGCCTCCCCGACGACCTCCAGTTCGACCTCATCGAGCCGCTGCGGACCCTCTTCAAGGACGAGGTCCGCGCGATCGGCCTCGAACTGGGCCTGCCCGAGGCGATGGTGTGGCGCCACCCGTTCCCCGGCCCCGGCCTGGGCATCCGCATCGTCGGCGAGGTCACCCGGGAACGGCTCGACCTGCTCAAGGCCGCGGACGCGATCGCCCGCGCCGAGCTGACCGCCGCGGGCCTGGACCGCTCGGTGTGGCAGTTCCCGGTGGTCCTGCTCGCGGACGTCCGCTCCGTCGGCGTCCAGGGCGACGGTCGCACCTACGGGCACCCGATCGTGCTGCGCCCGGTCTCCTCCGAGGACGCCATGACCGCCGACTGGTCGCGCCTGCCCTACGAGCTGCTCGCGAAGATCTCCACGCGCATCACCAACGAGGTCGCCGACGTCAACCGCGTCGTGCTCGACGTCACCAGCAAGCCGCCGGGCACGATCGAATGGGAGTAGCAGCGGGCCGCTCACCGTTCGCAAGCGTCGCCGAGTCCCCGTCATCAGGCCGTACAGTTGAGGGATGCAATACCGGATAGCTGCGTACGGGGAGGTCCGTGACGAGAACGGCCGGGTGCTGCTGACACGCAGGAAGCGCGCGGGACGTGAAGCGGGGCCGTGGCATCTGCCGGGCGGCCTCATCGACCACGGCGAGCCCCCGAAACGGGCCGCCGGGCGACTGGTCGGCGAGCACACCGGCTACGAGGTCGCCGTCGGCGCGCCGCTCGAAGCGGTCGCCGTCGCCAGACGCGGCGTCCACACCAACGCCATCGTCTACGCCGCCGAGGTCGTCAGCGGCCCCGAGGCGGACTTCGCCGAGCACGAGGCCGCGGAGTGGGTCGACCCGGCCCGGGCCGCGGCCGAATCCCATTCGCCGTTCGTCTCCGCGTGCCTCGGGCTCGCCGACGACCGGCTCGCCGGGCGCGTCGACAAGGCCCCGCAGGAGGCCCGGCCCGTCCCGCCCACGAAGGCCAAGAAAGGCCGCCGGCGCCGCGGCCAGCGCTTCGGCGCGTACGGCGTCGTCGCCGACGGCGCGGGACGGATCCTGCTCGCCCGGATCGCCGAGGGCTACCCCGGCGGCGGCACCTGGCACCTGCCCGGCGGCGGGGTCGACTTCGGGGAGTCGCCGCGCGCGGCCGTCGCCCGCGAGATCTACGAGGAGACCGGCCAGGAGGCCCTGGTCGGCGACCTGCTCAACGTCACGTCGTTCCGGCACCGCCGCGCGATCGGCCCCGAGGGGTACCCGCTCGACTGGCACGGGGTGCGCGCGATCTACTCGGCCACCGTCCCGGACCCGTCGGCCGCGGTCGTGGTCGAGGCCGCGGGCGGCTCCACCAGCGAATCGCGCTGGTGGGACGCCGCCGCCCTCGACGACCTGCCGCTCTCGGCGGCCGTCGAAGACGCCCTCCAGGTCGTGGACCTGAAGAACCTCGCGGCGCAGGCCTGAGCGCGAGCGGCCCGACCTCCGGGTCTCGTGCGGCCCGCTATATCCACCGGGCGACGACGGTCTCGCCCGCGCGGATCGTCTGGCCGGGTTCGACCACGGCCTCGGCGGCCCCCGCCGGCAGGTACACGTCGGTGCGGGAGCCGAACCTGATGAGCCCGTAGCGTTCCCCCTTGGCGAGGGCCGCGCCCGGCTTGGTGCGGTTCACGATGCGGCGCAGGATCATCCCCGTGCGCTGAGCGACCACGACGCGCCCGCGCGGCGTCGACACCACCGTGTAGCAGGCCACGTTGTGCTCCCCTTCGGGCGTCGAGGCCTTCGCGTAGCCGCCGCGCTCGGTGAACACGTCCACGACCTCGCCCGCGACCGGGGCGCGGTTGATGTGGACGTCGGTGAGCGACAGGTACGCGGCGATCCGCAGCCACTCGGACCCGGCGGTGCCGGTGGCGGCGCCGAAGCGCTCGTCCACGACCGTCTCGACCGCCATGATCCGCCCGTCGGAGGCGGCGAGCACCGATTCGGGCTCGTCGTCCTCGCCGCGCAGGTCGGCCTCGCGCTGCGGGTCGCGGAAGAACGCGGCCACCGGCGCGGCCGCGAGCGCGGGCAGCGCCCACGCTTTCGACGAGGGCCGGATCCGCTTCGCGGCCCAAGCGGTCCCGAGCAGCAGCCCGGCGGCGATGACGCCGTTGGAGTCGAGGTGGAGGCGCGGCGTCACGGCCACCGAGGAGGCCCGCCACGCGGGGGCCAGGTCCTCGGCGGCGGCGATCGCGCGCGCCCGGCCCTCGCGTTCGGACGCCGAGCCGATCCGGAGCCGGTGGATGCGCACCGGCGGCAGCGACCGGACGATGAGGTCGGTGCCGATGCCGTACTCGGCGACGAGCTCCGCGATCTCCTCGCGCGCCGGCGCGGTCAGCGTCGCCGCGAACGAGAGCACCCCGCCCGGTGACACCTTCTCGCGCAGCAGCGCGATGTCGTCGATGAAGGCCTCGGCCTCCACGGTCACCGGCGAGGCGAGCATGACCTCCTCGGCCGGTCCGGCCTCGGCGAGCGAGGCGACGGCCGTGACGTTCCCGGCGGTCCAGGAGCCTTCGGCGGCAAGCGAAGCGCGCAAGTCCTCAATGGATACGGGGTCCGCGACGACGGTGAGCCGGTCGGCGGGCATGAGCGCTTCCAGCGCGGCCGTCAGGACGGGGTTGCCCCAGGTCGCGCCGACGACCAGGCCGCTCTTGGGGCCCCTCCGGCGAGCGAATTCGTCGGTGATGCCGCGAGCGGCGGCTTTCGAGATCGGCATAACCCCGACTATAGAGCGCCGCGCGGGACGGCCCGGGCCGCGCTCGCGTGTTGCCGCTGGGGTGAGACGCCGTTCTTGCCCTGGTTTGGGATCGTACTTTCGGAGGGTTCTGCGCATCGTTCGGCCGAGTGCCCGCGCCGCCCCCGAGGGTCCCCTCGTTTCCCCTCATGTCAGGGAACGCCGGCGCCCCACATCAGACTCCGCACACCTCACGTCCGCTCCCAGGAGGACCGAAACACGATGAGACTCAAGACGATCCGCACTCCGCTCGCGGCCGCGGCCGCGCTGGCCGCCGTATTCGCGGGCGCCCCCGCCCACGCCGAGGAGCCCGAGCCGGTCACCGGCGACGCGGTCACCACGCCGGGCCTGGAGCTGCGCGGGAAGCTCGACGGAGAGCGGTTCGACGCGTGGGCCAACGTCCTCGGCCTCCAACCGCACGGCTCCGAGGAGACGCTCGTCGTCTACTGCATCGACATCGAGACCCCGCTCGACTTCGAGAGCCCCTACGCCGAAGGCGACTGGGAGGAGTCCGGAGTCGCGAACCTCGAGCAGGTCCGCTGGGTCCTGTTCAACGGCTTCCCGAACGTCGGCGCCGAGGAACTCGTCGAGGCCTCGGGCGGCGAGGTGAACCCGGACTGGACCGACGCCGAGGTCGCCCAGGTCGCCTACGCGGGCACGCAGGCCGCCGTCTGGCACTTCACCGACGACTGGGCCCTGCTCGCGGACAACCCCGTCAAGGGCGGCAACAACGGCGAGGACGAGGCCGTGCTCGCCGTCTACGAGCACCTCACCGAGGACACCGGGCGCGTGCCCGACCCCTCGGAGTTCACCGTGGACCTCGAAGGGGAGGAGTCCGCGGCCTACGAGGACGGACGCTTCGGGCCGTACACGATCCGCTCCAACGCCGGGCCGGTCGAGCTGACCGCCGACGGCGGACGCCTGGAGACCGACGGCGGCGACCCCGCCGCGAGCCTCGATGACGGCGAGCGCTTCTGGATCGTCCTCGACGAGGGCACCACGGAGATCACCGTCTCCGGCACCGCCGCCTACGACCTCCCGGTGGGCCGGGTCTTCCTGGCCACCACCGACGAGTCGCTCACCGGCGACGCGGCGAACCCCGTCAAGTCCGGCGAGTCCCAGAAGCTCATCCTCGCCCAGCCGCGCGCAGGCGAGGTCCCCGCCGAATGGCGCTTCGCCCTCGACGCCCCGCCGAGCGAGCGGCCCTCCGAGGCCGGCGGCGCCAAGCTCCCGAGCACCGGCTCCAGCCTCAGCGTCGCCTTCGCCGCAGGCCTGGCCCTGCTCGTCGGCGGCATGACCGTGGTCGCCCTCGGCAAGCGCCGCAAGGCGATCGAGCACTAAGACCTGAAGGACGCGGGCGGTCGCAGGCCGATGTCGGCCGCCCGCTGCCGCAGGAGCGTTCCGGACCACGTCGAACGGTCCGGACCCGGGCGCGCTCCCGCGGCTCATCGCAAGGCCCGGCGCATGGTGCGGCCGGGACCGGAGGCGGCGATCCCCTCCGGTCCCGGCCACTCTGGTCACTCGGGCCGACGGCCGTCACCCCCGGCGCGCATCGATCGGCCGATACCGAATCGTTACAGTGGCGCGGCTCATTCGAGTCGCGCCGTTTCCCTTGCCGTGCAGGCGAAACCCTGGTCCGCGAATTCCGCCCCCCGAATGCAACCGGCAGGGTGCCGCTAACGTGTCGCATGCAGAGTCTGTACTGATTTATGACTCGCAATCACCGCCAAGACTGCGTCTATCCCTCGGAACAGCAAAGGGACTGCTACCAATGATGACCAAAGCCCTGAAAGGGACGCTCGCGGCCGCCGCGGGCGTCGCGCTCAGCCTCACCGGCGTCGCCGGCGCCCAAGCGCAGGAAGAAGAAGGCCCGAGCATCGCAGCGACGGGCGGCGTCGTCCTCGAGCCCGGCATCTGGCTGAACGGCGAGAGCAAGAGCCTCGAGGCCACGATGATCGGCCTGGACCTCGGCGACGGGGAGACCCGCACCGTCTACTGCATCCAGATCCACGTCGACCTCGAGGAGGACCTCGCCCACGAGGAGCGTCCGTGGGAGGACGTCCCCGTCGAGCAGCTCCCGAAGGTGCTCGGCGTCCTCGTCAACGGCTTCGACGGCACCAACGCCGCCGAACTCATCGAAGCCGCCGGCGTCTCCGGCGAGGACATCGACCCGTTCACGCAGGACCAGGTCGCCTACGCCGGCACCCAGGCCGCCATCTGGTCGCTCACCGACGGCTGGAAGGCCAACGCCGCTGACGCCACCGAAGGCGAAGCCGGCGTCGACACGGCCGTCAACACGATCCGGGAATACCTGATCACCGAGTCCGAGCCCGTCGACGAGCCCGACTTCGAGCCCTACTTCGAGATCGACGACGCCGAGGCCACCACCGAAGGCGCCCTCGTCGGCCCCTTCACCGTCGCCACCAACTTCGACGCGCTGAGCTTCTCGCAGCCCGAGGGCGCCTCCATCGTCGACGAGAACGGCGAGGAGGTCTCCTCCTTCACCGACGGCCAGACCTTCTACGTCGAGTTCGACGAGGCCAAGTCCGGCTCGGTCACGCTGACGACCGACTCGATCACCTGGACCACCCCCGCCGGCCGCACCTTCGTCCCCGTCGACGCCGAGGGCGCCGACGTCGAAGGCCAGCGCCTCATCCTCGCCGAGGAGTACACCTCGGAGTACGCCGCCGAGGTCGAGTTCGAGATCGCCGTCGAAGAGGTCCCCCCGGCCAGCGAGTCCCCGAAGCCGCAGCTGCCCGTCACCGGTGCCAGCCTGACCACCGTCGCCTCCGTCGGCGCCGCCGTCCTGCTCGCCGGTGTCGGCGCGATGGTGCTCATGCGCCGCCGCGCTGCCCGCGCCGACTGGGGCTCGGACGCTTAACACCAGGCGAACACTGCGATAACCGCCACACGCCCGCTGGTCCGACCGGCGGGCGTGTGGCATACTTGCGGCGTGACTCAGAGCGCGCGATTTTACTTTTTCTACGGCACGGAACGTCCGAGCCGTAGGTCGCGCTGAACTCAGACCTACAGCCCCGGGCGAACAGCCCGGGGCTTTTTGCACGTCCAGGGCTCACCCGCCCGGATCTCGATCCGCATCGCTCCAAGGAGAAGCCCTGATGACCGCCAGCATCGAAGTAGTTCCCGACGAACTCAAAGACCTGCGCAGTGAAATCGACGAACTCGACGCCGAGATCATCCGCCTGTGGCAGCGCCGCGCCCAGGTGTCCAAGCGCGTCGGCGAGATCCGCATGGCCAACGGCGGCACTCGCCTCGTGCTCGACCGCGAGCGCGCCATCCTGGAGAAGTACCGCGCCGCCCTCGGCGACGACGGCGTCCAGATAGCGATGCTCGTCCTCAGGTCCGGTCGAGGTCCGCTGTAGCCCGGGCGGGCCGTCCGCGAGCGGAACCGGGCTGCGGCTCGCCCGTCGCGAGCATCGCTCCGCTCGGAGTCCTCGCTCCTCACGACCGCTGCCGGTGCTCCACTCGGACGGCCCCTTGAGGCCGGACCGCGCCCGCGTCCGTTGCGGTTCCGGCCGCGTCGGGGGATCGGGGCATAATTGTTCCCGATGAACGACCTTCTGACCGGCCTCAACGAACCGCAACGCCAAGCCGTCGAGCACGCCGGGTCCCCGCTGCTCATCGTCGCGGGCGCGGGCTCGGGCAAGACCCGCGTCCTCACCCACCGCATCGCCTACCTCCTGGCCGAGCGCGGCGTCCACCCCGGCGAGATCCTCGCCATCACCTTCACCAACAAGGCCGCCGCCGAGATGCGCGAGCGCGTCGACGGCCTCGTCGGGCCGCGGTCGCGCGCCATGTGGGTCCTCACCTTCCACTCCGCGTGTCTGCGGATCCTGCGCCGCGAGGCGCACCGGCTCGGTTGGAAGCCCAGCTTCACCATCTACGACACCGACGACGCCCGACGGCTCCTGGCCCAGATCGTCAAGGACCTCGGCCTCGACTCCAAGAAGCACTCCCCGCGCTGGCTGGCCGCCGAGATCTCCCGGCTCAAGAACGAGCTCATCGGCCCGGACCAGGCCGCCGCCGCGGCCGACGACGCCCGCGCGCAACTCGTGGCCGACGTCTACGCGCAGTACGATGAGCGCCTCCGCCTGGCCCAGGCGGTCGACTTCGACGACATCATCGGCGCCACCGTGCACCTGTTCCGCAGCTTCCCGGAGGTCGCCAAGTCCTACCGGATGCGGTTCCGGCACGTCATGGTCGACGAGTACCAGGACACCAACCACGCCCAGTACACGCTCGTGCGCGAACTCGTGGGCACCGGCGACGACAAGGCCGAGCTGTGCGTGGTCGGGGACGCCGACCAGTCGATCTACGCCTTCCGCGGCGCGACCATCCGCAACATCATCGAGTTCGAGCGGGACTTCCCGGACGCGAAGACGATCCTCCTGGAGCAGAACTACCGCTCCACGCAGACGATCCTCGACGCCGCCAACGGGGTCATCCGCAACAACACCGAACGCGGCCGCGAGAAGCGGCTGTGGAGCGACGAGGGCCCCGGCGGGCGCATCCTCGGGCACACCGGCGACAACGAGCACGACGAGGCCGCGTGGGTCGCCGCCCGCATCGACGAACTCGTGGACGCGAAGGAGACGAGCTTCGGCGACACCGCGATCTTCTACCGCACCAACGCCCAGTCCCGTGCGTTCGAGGAGGTGTTCGTGCGCCGCGGCATCCCGTACAAAGTGGTCGGCGGCGTGCGCTTCTACGAGCGCAAAGAGGTCCGCGACATGCTCGCCTACCTCAAGCTCACCGCGAACCCGGACGACACGGTCTCGGCGATGCGCGTGGTCAACGTGCCCAAGCGGGGCGTCGGCGACCGGGCCGTCGCGGAGGTCGAGGCGCTCGCGGCGCGGCTGCGGATCTCGTTCCCGGCGGCGCTGCACCGCGTGGACGAGGCCCCGGGCGTCTCGGGCCGCGCCCGCACCGGCATCAAGCGGTTCTGCGAGATCGTCGACGCCGCGACGGCACTGGCGCGCACCGCGCCGCCCGAGGAGGTCCTCGACAAGCTCATCGCCGACACCGGGTACCTCGAGGGGCTCGAGCAGTCCAGCGACCCGCGGGACGAAGGGCGCGTGGAGAACCTGCAGGAGCTGGTCGCGGTCGCGCACGAGTTCACCGAGCAGGTCGTGCGCGGCACCGTCGACGACGACGAAGCGGACCTGACCGCGGACGTGCCGTCGTTCCTGGAGCACGTCGCGCTCGTGTCCGACGCCGACTCGATCCCCGACCCCGAGGCCGAGGAAGGCGGGGTCGTCACGCTCATGACCCTGCACACCGCGAAGGGCCTGGAGTTCGACACGGTGTTCCTCACCGGGCTCGACGACGGGCTGTTCCCGCACGAGCGGTCCATGAACAAGCCCGGCGACCTCGAAGAGGAGCGGCGGCTCGCGTACGTCGGCCTCACGCGCGCGCGCAAGCACCTGCACCTGACGCGGGCGGGGACCCGGAACATCTTCGGGCAGCCCGAGTACTACGCCGCGAGCCGGTTCCTCGCCGAGATCCCCGGGGACCTCATCGAGTGGAGCGAGTCCGCCCCGCCGCAGCGGGTCGTGAAGTCGAAGGCCCCGGCGTTCGGGCAGCCGATCGTCATGCGGAGCGCCGCGGACATCCCGTCGCTGGACGTGGGGGACCGGGTCACGCACGACAAGTGGGGCCTCGGGCGCGTGGTCGAGCTGAAGGGGTCCGGTCCGAGGGCCCAGGCCCGCATCGACTTCGGCGACGGCGAACCCAAATGGGTGATCCTCAGGCTGGCGCCGGTGACGAAGCTCTAGCGCAGGTCGAGTCCCGCTTCGGCGAGATAGCCGAGGGGCTCGACCGGGCGGCCGTCCACGTGGATTTCGAAGTGGACGTGGGAGCCGAAGGAGCGCCCGGTGTTCCCGGCGTTCGCGATCCGGCCGCCCGCGTCCACCCAGTCCCCTTCGCCGACGAGGATCTCGGAGTTGTGGGCGTAGTACGTCTCGACGCCGTCGCCGTGGTCGATGACGACGAGGTTCCCGAAGCCCGTCTCCCACCCGGCGTGCACGATCGTGCCCGGATAGGCGGCGTACACCGGGTCGCCGGTCGCGGCGTCGAAGTCGACCCCGTTGTGGTTGCGGCCCCAGCGCTGCCCGAACAGGGACGTGATGGTGATCTGGTCGAGCATCGGCGTCCACGTGATCTGCGCGTCCTGCACGGTGACCGGCGAGGTCCGCTCGACCCGAGTCGTCTCCTCGCCCGCGGGAGCGGGGGCGGCGGCGTCGGCGGTGGCGCTCGCGGTCGCGTTCGCTGCCGGGGCGGGCGGGGTCTCCTGCTCCTCGGCGGCGCCGGATTCGGCGGCGAGCGCGGCGATGTCGGCCACCGCACGGGACACCTCGGCGTCCCGCTCCTCCGACGGGAGGCCGGTGCCCGCCGCCATGGCGACGACGGACGCGCCGGCGACGGCCGATCCCACCACGGCGGTGTACCGGCGTTGCGTCCCCGCCAGCAGCGGGGCGAGTTCGGCGGCCCACGAGGCGCGGTGCTGGCCCCTCGTGCGGTGCGGCCGGGCGGCGTGCCGCTTGATCGTGCGGGCGGCTACCGGTCCGGTGTCTGACAAAGCATGCTCCCCCTTGACGACGCCCGCGAGTCGACGACTCGCCGGGCCCGTGGCGGCGCTCATCGGCGGCGCCCGGGGACCGGGCCGCGGCGCGGCGGGTTTCGGGGGCCGTTCGTGAGCGTGGCAACCGGGACACGGTAGCGCCGCGGAGGCCGGGCGCGCGAGATTCGTCA
This sequence comes from Glycomyces sp. TRM65418, assembly GCF_019710475.1. Taxonomy (GTDB): domain Bacteria; phylum Actinomycetota; class Actinomycetes; order Mycobacteriales; family Micromonosporaceae; genus Glycomyces. Next base: position 290,905 of record NZ_JAJFAX010000004.1, read on the forward strand.
CCGCCCGGCGTGTCGCGCCAATCAGGACAAATCGGGAAGGTAGTGGTCAGCCGCGCTCGAGGAGCCCCTTCGACTCGGTGAAGAGCCGCACGATCTCCGGGCGGACTTCGGCGCGCTCGGACAGCGGTGCGGCCCAGGCGATGCGGACCGGGACCTCGGCGCCGTCCACGGCGGCGGCGAAGTCGGCGCCCTCGCCGTCGAAGCCGGTCATGCGGGCGGCGTCGGCTTCGGGCCGGCCGCCCGCGCCTCGGCAGATCACGAGCGTGTCGGCCGCGTGGTCGGTGTTCATGTGGTGGCAGACCGCGGCGATCACGGCGGGGGAGAAGGGGTTCGTCCCCAGGACCGCGGACAGCGCCGCGAGCACCGCGCCGTTGTGGTCGTAGGCCACCAGGACCTCCTCGACGATCCGGTCCCGGTCGGCCTCGGAGAGGTCCGCCGCGTCGAGCCGGGCGCGGTACTCCTCCTTGAACGCCTTGGGGCTCTTGATGTCCTGGAAGTCGTAGAAGGACGCCCCCGCGCCGTCGAAGCCGTAGTGCCGCCGCGCCGCCTCGCCGAATGCCTGCCCGCCGGAGAGGTCGCCGAGGTAGCGCGTGTAAGCGTGGGCGATGTAGCCGCCCGGCCACTCGGCGCAGGCGTCGTCGATCCGGTCCACGTAGGCCCGGGTCGCCGGGAGTGGTTCGATGCCCGAGCGCCACTTCGGTCCCATGAGGAATCGCAGGTCCGCTTCGAGGGTGTGCATACGGGACAATTCAGTGAATACGAACGGTCCGGCCACCGGATCGTCGGCGAACCGCTCGCCCGCGGCTTCGAGGGCCTCGTAGACGAAATACTGCTGGCCGTGCCAGCGCGTGTAGTCGTCGAGACGCAGCGACCCGTCGAAGAGCCGGTCGAACACGCCCGGCGTCCGGTCGGCCGACTCCCCGGCCGACGGGTCCAGTCCCTGGTGACGGGCCCAGGAGGCCTCCCGGATCCGCTTCGAGAAGGGTGTCGCGGTGCCGGACGGGCCGTTCGCGGCGGCGGTGTGAGCGGTCATATGCGCCTTCCTCATCGAACAGCGATCGTCGTCGATACTAAGGCGAGCCTAACTTACGAGTCCGCTCCTGTGCGGGCCGTGAACCTCCGACCCGTCATCGACCGTCCGCGGTGCATCGGCGAGAATGGTGGGTGAGTCGTACTCACCCGTACGGCTGAACCGGAAAGGGCCCGAGAATCACGGTCGCAAGCCTTCCCCATGGCGAGCGGACTGTGGCACCATTGGCTCATCTGGTCCCCTTGACAGCACTTACCCACACCTCACGGGAGGCCTCGTGAAACCCGCCAGACTGTTCAAGAAGCTCGGCGCCGCCATCGCCGTGGGCCTCATCGCGCTGGGCCTGATCGCTGGAGCCGCCACCGCGGCCACCGCCAGCTCCGGTGAAGTCGCCAGGGCACTCGGCGGCAGCTCCGGTGAAGTCGCCGCCGCTCCGGCGAGTTCCGGTGAAGTCGCCATGGCGCCCGCCAGTTCGGGTGAAGTCGCCAACGCCCTGGGTGGCAGCTCCGGTGAAGTCGCCAACGCTCCGGTGAGCTCCGGCGAAGTCGCCAAGGCGCCCACCAGCTCGGGCGAAGTCGCCTGACCACCGCCGCCTCGGCGGCACTTCGATAGGGGCGCACCGGTGATGAGGACGCGGTATCCCACTGTGTTCCGCGTACTGCCGTGGATCATCACCGGTCTGGTCCTCTCCTTCGGCGCCGGCGCGCTCGTCTGGTTCGGCCCGCCGAGCGGGTTCCCGGTCATCGAATTCGCGCTGCTCATCGCGGCGTTCGGCGTCTCGCAGACCCTCCTCATCCAGCACCACGCCCGCAATCTGCGGATCTCCTTCAACCTCACCGACATCCCGCTGGTCGTCGCACTGGTGTACCTCGACCCGTTCTGGGTCATCGCCGCCCGATGCCTCGTCTCCATGTTCTTCTACATGGGCCGCTATCTGCGCGAGGACATCGGCGTGCTCAAGCCGCTGTTCAACGTCGGGCTCACCACCAGCGGCACCGCCGTCGCCGTCATCTTCGTGCAGGTCATCGGCCTCGGCGGGCTCGACGAACCCGCGACCTGGCTCGTGCTCGTCGGCGCGATCGTCACCACGGGCGTGGTCACCACCGTCCTCATCTCGGCGCTGCTGTACTCGCTCTCCGGTTGGGACAGCGTCGCCAAAGCGTGGATCGCCTTCTTCGTCACCATGGTCGGCCCCGTCCTGGCCGCCTGCGTCGGCGTGATCTTCGTCCTCCTCCTCGACGCCACACTGTGGTCGGTCCTCCTCATCGGCTTCGTCGTCGTCGCCCTCGTGTACCTGGCGCGCAGCTACATGGCGCTGCGGCGCCAGCGCCACGTCCTGCGCGAGCTCAACGACTTCACGCAGCTCGTCGTGGACTCGGTGCGGTCCAAGCGGCTCATCGACGCGATGCTCGGACGCCTGCGGGACATCCTCTCGGCCGAGTCGGCCACGGTCTGGGTGCCCAAGGCCGGGCGCTACCCCGAGATCCGCCTGACCTCCACACTCGACGACACCGGGCTCACCGACCTCGACCCGGTCCCGGACGTCCTCCAGCGCGGGGTCATGGAATCGGGAGTCGGAGTCCTCTTGAGCCCCAAGAACGGCACGCGCGCGCAGAAGGAGGCCCTCGAGGCCGCCGGGCTGCGCGGCGCGATGCTCGTGCCGCTGCGCTCGGGCGACGAGGTGTACGGGTGCCTGTCGGTCGCCGACCGCATCGGCGGCGAACTCTCGCACTTCGTGCCCGTGGACCTCCAGCTGCTGGAGACCATCGCCGCGAACGTCGGCATCGCCGTCCAGAACGAGCGGCTGCTCGACCAGCTCCGCTACGACGCCTACCACGACCCGCTCACCGGACTCCCGAGCCGCCGCCGCTCCCTCGCGGCGCTCCAGGAGGCCCTGTCGATCACCGTCTCCGGCGAGGTCGTCGCCGTCCTCATGTTCGATGTGGACTCGCTTCACGAGATCAACGACGCCCTCGGCCACGAGGCCGGGGACACCGCGCTGCAGGAGTTCGCGAAGCGGCTCAAGGCGCACGCGCCCCCCGCGTCCTTCATCGGCCGCATCGACTCCGACGAGTTCATCCTCCAGACCCGCCTCGCGTCCACGGACGCGGCCGTCGAGACCGCCCGCCGCCTGCGCGCCTCCCTGCAGGGGCCGTTCGAGGTCGGCGGCATCGCCGTGAGCCTCTCGGCGGCCGTCGGCGTGGTCACGCACCCCGACTTCGCCGCCGACGCCGACGAGCTGCTCAAGCGCGCCGACTCGGCGACCCGGCAGGCGAAGAACGCCGCCGACGGCGTGCAGCTGTACCACTCGGGGCTGGAGTCGGAGAGCCTGCGGCGCATTGGCCTCGCGGCGGACCTGCGCCGGGCCCTCGAGCGCCGGCAGCTCGAAGTGCACTTCCAGCCGAAGGTCCGCCTCGACCGGGCCCTGGGCGAGCCCGGCGCCCTCATCGGCGCGGAGGCCCTCGTGCGCTGGCCCCACCCGACGTTCGGTCTCATCGCGCCCGAGGAGTTCATCCCGATCGCCGGGTCCACCGGCCAGCTCGGCCAGCTCACCGAGCTGGTCTTGGACGAGGCGCTGCGGCGCTCGGCCGAATGGGCCGGGGAGGACGGGCCGCTGCCGATGGCGGTGAACCTGTCGCCGCGCACGCTCGCGGACGCGGACTTCCCGGACAAGGTGGCCGCGCTCCTGGAGCGGCACGGGGTCCCGGCGGAGCGGCTGACGTTCGAGATCACCGAGGACGACGTCGTCTCGGGTGAGCCGCGTCTCACTCCGGCGCTCGACCGGCTCCACGAGATGGGCGTGCGCCTGTCGGTGGACGACTTCGGCACCGGGTACTCCTCGCTGGCGTACCTGCGGCGGCTCCCGGTCCAGGAGATCAAGATCGACCTGCGGTTCGTGCAGGGCATGGCCACCGACGACGACGACCGCGCGATCGTGGAGGCGGTGCTGGGGCTGGCCCGGCACTTCGCGATCGACGTGGTCGCCGAGGGCATCGAGGCGCACCAGACCGTCGAGCAGCTGCGCGAGCTGCACTGCGAGGCCGGTCAGGGCTACTACTTCTCGCGTCCGCTGCCGGCCGACCGCTTCGCGGCCTGGCTCGACAACCGGGGCGGCGGCCGCGGTCAGGCCCGCCTGCGGGCGGTCTGAGCCGACCGCTGTGGCCCGCACCGCAAGACCGGCCCCGCTTAGCCGGCGAGCGGCTCATCATGTACTCTTGTCAAGGCCGCGCGGGACACCGTGCGATCGCCCCAATAGCTCAGTCGGCAGAGCGTCTCCATGGTAAGGAGAAGGTCTACGGTTCGATTCCGTATTGGGGCTCGGTAGCACTCCGCGGAGCATCTCGGAGTGCGGTACTGCTCACAGAGGTTTGCTGCTCACGCAGTGCCATATGGTGGCAGTGAGCGCACGGCGGTGTAGCTCAGTGGTAGAGCAAACGACTCATAATCGTTGTGTCGGCAGTTCGATCCTGCCCATCGCTACTTTTCTACAGCGTCGACCACCGAGATATGCTGGTCGACGCTTTGTTCTGTTCAAGGAACGGTCCGCTTCACGGCGGACCGCGTTAGAGGAAGGCACTCATCGTGGCCAAGGCTACTGACGTCCGCCCCAAGATCACCATGGCGTGCGTGGAGTGCAAGGAGCGCAACTACATCACGAAGAAGAACCGGCGGAACCACCCCGACCGGCTCGAGCTCAAGAAGTACTGCCCGAAGTGCAAGGCCTCGCAGGTCCACAAAGAGACCCGCTAGACCTTCCTTCCCGGCACATGCTCAACGCTTCGTATGTGGGCCGGTCCTTGCCGACCACCGAACCGGTGACGATCACCGCCGCGTCGGTGACCCGTTTCGCCCAGGCCCTCGGCCTGCCCGACGACGGGACCGTTCCGCCTACCTATTTGATCTCGCTCACGCTGCCCGCGGCGGAGCGGCTCATCGACGACCCCGACTTCGGGCTCGACTGGAGCCGCGTCCTGCACCGTGACCAGCGCTTCGCGTACCACCGTGAGCTGCGGGCGGGCGCCGCCGTGTCGTGCGCCGTGACCATCGAGTCGATCAAGACCGTCGCCGGGAACGACCTCCTCGGCCTGCACACGGACGTCCGTGACGGCGACGGCGTCGCCGCCGAGGTGTGGACCACCCTGTTCGTGGCGGCGCCCGGAGCGGCCGCATGAGCCTCCGCGACCTCGCCGTCGGCGAGACCGTCTTCACCGCGTCCTACCCCGTCACACGCGCGGACCTCGTCGCCTACGCCGACGCCTCCGGGGACCACAACCCGATCCACCAGGACGAGGCCGCCGCGAAGGCCGCCGGGCTCCCGGACGTGATCGCCCACGGCATGTACACGATGGGTCTCGTCTCCCGCGCCGTCCTCGAATGGGCCGCCGACTCCGGGATCGACGCGCGGCTCACCGACTTCTCCGCCCGCTTCGCCAAGCCCGTGATCGTGCCGGCGGCGGGGGGCACCACCGTCGAGGTCGAAGCCAAGGTGCGCAACCTCGACGAGCACTCGGTCGAACTGGCGATGACCGTGACCAGCGCGGGCGAGAAGGTCCTCGCCCCGGCGCGGGCGACGCTCGCCGCGAAGTAGGACGCCGCGAACGGCGCGGGCCTCGGCCCGCGCCGTCGTCGTTCGTCCACACCCTGTGGACGACTCGCCGCGGTCGTTCAGGAGTAGTCGAAGAACCCCTTGCCGCTCTTGCGGCCGATCTCGCCCGCCGCGACGAGGCGGCGCAGCAGCGCGGGCGGGAAGAACTTCGGGTCGGCCGTGTCCTCGTAGATGTTCTCGGTCGCGTGCGTGATGACGTCGATGCCGGTGAGGTCGGCCGTGGCGAGCGGGCCCATCGGGTGGCCGAAGCCGAGCCGGCACGCCGTGTCGAGGTCCTCGGCCGAGATCACGCCGTCCTCCACGAGACGGGCCGCCTCGTTGACGAACGCGCAGATCAGGCGTGTGGTCGCGAACCCGGCCACGTCGCGGTTGACGACCACGCAGGTCTTGCCCGCGGCCTCGGCGAACCGGCGGGCCGTGTCGAGGGCCTCGTCGCTGGTGTGGAGGCCGCGGACGAGTTCGCACAGGCGCATCATCGGCACCGGCGAGAAGAAGTGCGTGCCGACCACCCGCTCGGGATGGGTCGCGGCGGCGGCGATCTCCGTGATCGGGATGGCCGAGGTGTTCGTCGCGAGGACGGTCTCGGGGGCGCAGATCTCGCTGAGCCTCCGGAAGACCTCCTGCTTCACCGGGAGGCGCTCGAAGACCGCCTCCACGGCGATCGAGGCCCCGGCCGCCGACGCCAGGTCGGTGGAGACGGTGATGCGCTCCTGCGCGGCCTCGGCCTCCTCGCCGGTGACCTGCTCCTTGGCGACGAAGCGGTCGAGCGAATTCCTGATGGCCGCCTGCGCGCGCTCCAGCGCGCCCGCGTCCGTGTCGATCAACGTGACCTCCGAACCGCCCAGGCTTGTGACCTGCGCGATTCCGGATCCCATGAGTCCCGAACCGATTACCGCGACTGTAGTCATGGAGGGAGGCTATATCTTCGGGGTCGCGGCGGTCAATCGGACACGAATCCGGCCGGCAGTTTCGGGGCCGCGGCGCTCGATCGGGCGCCGGAATGGCTATATGGTCAGAGGCATGACGGTCAATCTCACCAGGATCTACACGAAGACGGGCGACGACGGCACGACCGGGCTCGCCGACTTCTCGCGCGTCCCCAAGACGCATGTCAGGCTCGCGGCCTACGGCGACGTCGACGAGACCAACGCGGTCATCGGCTCGGCGCTCGCGCTGCACGCGGGGGAGATCGGGGACCGGGAGCGGGAGATCCTCCTGTCCGTCCAGAACGATCTGTTCGATGTGGGCGCGGACCTCTCCACGCCCGTCGCGGAGGACCCGAAGTACCCGCCGCTGCGCATCGACGAATCCTATGTGACCCGGCTCGAGGGCTGGATCGACGAGTGCAACGCGGACCTGGAATCGCTGCGGTCGTTCATCCTGCGCGGCGGGACGCCGGGGGCGGCGCTGCTGCACCAGGCGTGCACGGTGGCGCGCCGGGCCGAGCGGTCGGTGTGGGCGCTGCTGGACGCCGAGCCCGACACGACGCACGCGGTCCCGGTGACCTACTTGAACCGGCTCTCGGATCTGCTGTTCGTGCTCGCGCGGCGGGCGAACCCGGGCGGCGACGTCCTGTGGCAGCCGCGCGGCTCCCAGGGGTGAACCGCTTGCCAAGCTGGGCCGTAACCGGCGCGTTGTGAAATCGTTACGGCCTTACGGGGGGGTTTCAGCTTGACGAGACCGGTAACACAGGCGAGGATATGACCGGTAACATGCGTTCACGCAAATATCGAAAACCCTCGCAATCCGTTCTCTGAAAGGCGCCCCTACCGTGTTCAAGCAAGTACTCGCCGGCGTCGGTGCCGGCGCACTCCTCCTCGGTCTCACCGCGTGCGGCGGCGGTGACGACAGCGGCGACGGCGGGTCCGGCGACGGCCTGGTCGTCGGCTTCGCCCAGGTCGGCGCCGAATCCGCTTGGCGCACCGCCAACTCCGAATCCGTGAAGTCGGCCGCCGAGGCCGACGACCGCATCGCCGAGCTCAAGTTCGTCGACGGCCAGCAGGAGCAGGAGAAGCAGATCGAGGCGATCCGCAACTTCATCACCCAGCAGGTCGACGTCATCGTCCTGGCACCGGTGGTCGAGACCGGCTGGACCGACGTGCTGCAGGAGGCCGAAGACGCCGGCATTCCGGTGGTGCTGGCCGACCGCGGCGTCGAGGCCGCCGACGAGGACCTCTACGTCACCCGCCTGGGTTCGGACTTCGCCGAGGAGGGCCGCAAGGCCGGCGCGTGGGCGGTCGAGACGTTCGCCGACGACCCCGACGGCACCCGGATCCTCGAGCTCCAGGGCACCACCGGCTCCGCTCCCGCCAATGACCGCAAGTCCGGGTTCTTCGAGGTGCTCGACGCCGAGGGCCTGAACTACGAGCTGGTCGACTCCCAGTCCGGCAACTTCACCGCCGAAGAGGGCAAGGCGGTCATGGAGACCTTCATCACGACCCACGGTCTCGAGGGCATCGACCTGCTGTACGCCCACAACGACGAGATGGGCCTCGGCGCGATCCAGGCGATCGAAGAGGCCGGCTTCAAGCCCGGTGAGGACATCCAGATCATCATCGTCGACGGCTCCAAGGCCGGCTTCCAGGCCGGTGTCGACGGCAAGCTCAACTACATCGTCGAGTGCAACCCCGTCTTCGGCGAGCAGCTGATGGACGTCGTCGTCGACGTCGCCAACGGCGAGTCGATGGAGAAGTTCACCCCGGTCGAGGAGGGCGTCTTCGACTCGACGCAGTTCGAGGCCGAGCTCCCGAACCGCCAGTTCTAGTCCGCGAACGCATCGCGTCCGGGCGGGCCCCGCGGCCCGCCCGGACCGTGCCGACCCCCGAGCCGCCGCACCGCTTCAGGTGCACCACAACGAAGGTCGAATCCCATGTCTGACGACCCGATCGTCCAGATGACCGGGATCAGGAAGGACTTCACCGGTGTCCGCGCCCTCGACGGCGTGGACTTCACCCTCAGGCCTGGAGAGATCCACGCCGTGATGGGGGAGAACGGCGCCGGGAAGTCCACGCTGATCAAGGTCCTGACGGGCGTCCACACCCCGGACGCCGGCGAGATCCGCCTCGACGGGAGACCGGTCCGGTTCCACAGCCCGGGCGCAGCCCAGGCCGCCGGCATCTCCACCGTCTACCAGGAGGTCAACCTGACCGACAACCTGTCGGTCGCCGAGAACCTCTTCGCCGGGCGCGAACCGCGCCTCGGGCCGTTCATCAACTTCCGGGCCATGCGCCGCAAGGCGAAGGCGCTCCTGGACGACATCGGCATCGAGCTCAACGTCGCGGCGCCGCTCTCGTCCTACTCGATCGCCATGCAGCAGCTCGTCGCGATCAGCCGCGCCGTCGACATCGAGGCGAAGGTGCTCATCCTCGACGAGCCGACCTCCTCGCTCGACCGCGACGAGGTGAACGTCCTCCTCGGCGTCATGCGCCGCCTGGCCGCCAAGGGCACCGCGATGGTGTTCATCTCCCACTTCCTCGACCAGGTCTACGACATCGCCGACCGGATGACCGTGCTGCGCAACGGGCAGCTCGTCGGCGAGTGGACCACCGCGGAACTGCCCGAGAGCGAGCTCATCGGGCACATGCTCGGCCGCGAGGCCGCCACGCTGGAGCAGATCGAGCGGACCGCCGCCGCGCACCACGCCGCGGAGGAGGAACCGCTCATGGAGGTCACGGGCCTGGGCCGCCGAGGCTCCATCGCCCCGTACGACCTGCGCGTGCGCCGCGGCGAGGTCGTCGGCCTGGCCGGGCTCCTCGGCTCGGGCCGCACCGAGACCGTCCGGCTCATCGCCGGCGCCGACCGCGCCGACTCCGGGAAGCTCCGCTTCGACGGCAAGGCCGTGAACGGGCACAACCCGCGCACCGCCTCGGCGCGCGGCATCGCGTTCTGCCCCGAGAACCGCAAGACCGAAGGGCTCGTGGGCGACCTCAGCGTCGCCGAGAACATGATCCTCGCGATGCAGGCCTCGCGCGGCTGGGCCCGGTCCATCCCGGTCGCCCGCCGCGACAAGCTCGTCGCCGAGTTCATCGAGAAGCTCGACATCCGCCCCGGCGACCCCGACATGCCCGTCAAGAACCTCTCCGGCGGCAACCAGCAGAAGGTGCTCCTGGCCCGCTGGATGCTCATCGAACCCAAGCTCCTCATCCTCGACGAGCCCACGCGCGGCATCGACGTCGGTGCGAAGGCCGACATCCAGCGCCTCGTCGCCGAACTCTCCTCCGACGGGATGGCCGTCCTGTTCGTCTCCGCCGAACTCGACGAGGTCACCCGCCTGTCCGACCGGATCGCGGTCCTGCGCGACCGGGAACTCGTCGCCGTGCTCGAATCCGAGGCCGACATGACCACCGAACGCATCGTGGACACCATCGTCTCGGGAGGGCGTGAAGCATGAATCGACACGCAAAGCGCCTGATGCGCGTGGACGCCATCGTGTCGGGAGGGCGGGCCTCGTGAACACCTATGCGAAGCGCCTGATGTGGCCGGTGATCATCCTCGTGGCGCTCATCGTCGTCAACATCGCCGCCACCGGCATCGACTTCATCATCCCCACGGTCAACGACGGCCGCCTCGGCGGCGCGTTCGTCAACATCCTGCGCCGCTCGGCGCCGCTGCTGCTCATCGCGCTCGGCATGACCCTCGTCATCGCCACCAAGGGCATCGACCTGTCCGTCGGCGCGGTCTACGCCATCGGCGCGGCCATCGCCTGCCAGATGATCATCGAGGCGCCCGACCAGACCGCCCTCGGGCTCGTCTTCGGCGCCGTCGCCCTGGCGCTCGTGGTCACCGCCGTCATCGGCGCCTGGAACGGCGTCATGGTCGCCTACTTCGGCGTCCAGCCGATCGTCGCCACGCTCATCCTCATGATCGCCGGGCGCGGCATCGCCCAGCTCATCACCGGGGGCCAGATCCCGAAGGTCCAGGACGCGAGCCCGTTCACCGAGCTCGGGCGCGGGTCCTTCCTCGCCGTCCCGCTGCCGATCTGGATCGCGGCGCTCATGCTCATCGCGATCGCGCTGCTCACCCGCAAGACCGCCCTGGGGATGCTGCTCGAATCGGTCGGCGGGAACCCCGAGGCCAGCCGCCTTGCGGGCATCCGCTCCAAGGGCATCACCGTCCTGGTGTACCTGGTGTGCTCGCTGTGCGCGGGCCTGGCCGGGCTCATCGGCGCGGCCAACCTCGGCAGCGCCGACGCCAACAACGGCGGCCTGTGGATCGAGCTCGACGCGATCCTCGCCGTCGTCATCGGCGGCACGGCACTGCTCGGCGGCCGGTTCTTCCTGCTGGGCACCGCGATCGGCGTCATGATCATCGGGACGCTCGACGACACCATCATCAACGTCGGCCTCTCCAGCCAGTGGCAGTTCACCGCCAAGGCCATCGTGGTCTTCGTCGTCGCGCTGCTCCAGAGCCCCGAGTTCCGCGGCTGGATCCTCAAGCCCTTCAAGCGGCAACCGGACGCCCCGGCGCCCGAGCCCGCGCCCGCCGAGGAGGTCCTGGCGAAATGAGCACCCATCAGCTGACCGAGCGCCCGTCGCGCTCGACGCTGTTCGACGGCCTCACCCGGTACATCCCGATCAGCGCGACCGTCGCGCTCCTCATCGCGCTCTACCTCGGCGGGGTCGCGAACTACCCGAACTTCGACAACCCGCAGGTCGTCGCCAAGCTGTTCATCGACAACGCCCCGCTGCTGGTCATCGCCGTCGGCATGACGTTCGTGATCCTCTCGGGCGGCATCGACCTGTCCGTCGGCTCGGTGATGGCGTTCTCGACGATGGCCTGCGCCTGGCTCACCGTCGAGGCCGGCATCGCCGCGCCCGTGGCGCTGGTCCTCGTGCTCGCCTTCGGGACGGCCTGGGGCCTGCTCATCGGCGCGGTCATCCACTACTTCGACGTGCAGCCGTTCATCGCGACCCTGGTGGGCCTGTTCCTGTTCCGGGGCCTCACCCTCCAGATCTCCGACACCGACGTGTCCATGCGGGAGATCGAGTTCTTCCAGTGGGGCATGACGCACGTCGACTTCGGGAACGTCCGCGACGGCGGCTTCTGGCTGCCGTACCTGTCGTTCGTGGCCTTCGCGGTGGTGATCATCGCGTTCGTGGTCCTGCACTACACCCGGTTCGGGCGCGGCGTCTACGCCGTCGGCGGCTCGGAGCAGTCCGCGCTGCTCATGGGACTCCCGGTGGCGCGCACCAAGATCGGCGTCTACGCCGTCAGCGGGTTCTGCGCCGCCCTCGCGGGGATCCTGGCCGCGTTCGCGACCAAGAGCGCCAACCCGCTCGCGAACGTCGGGGCCGAACTCGACGCGATCGCCGCCGTGGTCATCGGCGGGACGCTGCTGACCGGCGGGGCCGGGTTCGTCCTGGGCACCGTCGCGGGCGTCATGGTCTGGGGGATGCTCAACACGCTCATCGCCTTCCAGGGGAACCTGTCCTCGTGGTGGGCGCGGATCGTCATGGGCATCCTGCTGCTCGCGTTCATCCTCCTCCAGCGCGTGCTCGCCCGCTCGGGCGAGAAACGGCGGACATAAGACTCCACTCTTCGCACTGAGGGGGCCGTCGATCCCATGATCGGCGGCCCCCTTCCTTATACGGGTTGGCAGAGGTCTCCGACGATATGTAGTATGAGTGCTATCAACCAACGGACTTCTATGATGGAGCTGATCATGGGACACCCCCCGACCGCCGCCGGGCCCGCGATCGCCGTATCCGACCTGCGGATGCGCTACGGCGACAAGGACGTCCTCAACGGCGTCGAACTCACCGTCGAGGCCGGCACGGTCACCGCCCTCCTCGGACCCAACGGCGCCGGCAAGACCACCACGGTCGAGATCCTCGAAGGCTTCCGCGCCCGCAGCAGCGGCGACGTCACCGTCCTCGGCGCCGACCCCGCGCACGGCGACGAACGCTGGCGCGCCCGGATGGGCATCGTCCTCCAGGAATGGCGCGACAACCACAAGTGGCGCGTGCACGAGCTGCTCGCCCACTTCGCCGAGTACTACCGCCCGTACGCCGAACCGTGGAACGCGGACGACCTGCTCGAACTCGTCGGCCTCCGCGAACAGGCGGGGCAGCGCATCGGGACCCTCTCCGGAGGCCAGCGGCGCCGCCTCGACGTCGCCGCCGGCATCGTCGGCAAACCCGACCTGCTGTTCCTCGACGAGCCGACCACCGGCTTCGACCCGCACGCCCGCCGCGAGTTCCACGAGCTCATCCACCGGCTCGCCGACATCGAGGGCACCACGATCCTGCTCACGACCCACGACCTCGACGAGGCCGAGAAGCTCGCCGAGCGGATCCTCATCCTCGCCGGGGGCCGCATCATCGCCGACGGGTCACCGGACGCGCTGGCGCGCGCCGCCGCCACCACCGCCGAGGTCAAGTGGATCCAGGACGGCCGGCTCCAGGTCCACGCGACCGACGACGCGACCGCGTTCGCCCGCAAGCTCCTCGCCACCGACGAGGGGGCGGTCAGCGACCTGGAGATCCACCGCGCGAGCCTCGAAGAGGCGTACCTGACCCTCGTCGAGCAGTTCGAGGCCGGCGAGGCCGACGCCGCCGTCGACCAGTTCCAGGAGGTGACCCGGTGAATCCCACGATCCATGCGTACCGTACCGGACTGAAGCGGGCGCTCATCGAACTGAAGGTCTCGCTGACCACGCCGTCCGACATCATGGGCACCCTGTTCCCGCTCGCCATCGCCGTCACCGTCATGCTGTTCCTGCGCGGCGTCGAGGTCGACGGCGCACCGGTCTCGCTCGGCTCGATGAACATGCCGAGCCTGATCGGCATGATGATCGTCTGGAGCGGCGTCCTCGGGCTCCTCGGCATCCTCATCCTGGACCGCACCAACGGCACGCTCCTGCGCGCCAAGTCGATGCCCGGCGGCATGACCGGCTACCTCGTCGGCCACATCGGGTCGCTCGCGCTCTTCACCGCGTTCAGCGTCGCGGTGCTCATGGTCGTCGGCCTGCTCTTCTTCGACGGCCTCGAGTTCGACTCGCCCGACCGGTGGCTCATGTTCGTCACCGTGCTCGTGCTGGGGCTGGCCGCGACCATGCCCATGGGCGCCGTCCTCGGCGCGCTCATCGACAACCCGCGGAACATGGGCCTGGTCATGATGCCGTTCATGGCGCTGATCGCGATCTCGGGGATCTTCTACCCGATCACCGCCCTGCCCGGCTGGCTCCAGGCGATCGGGCAGGCCTTCCCGACCTACTGGCTCGGCCTGGGGATGCGGCACGCGCTCCTGCCGGACGCCGCGGTGGCGGTGGAGATCGGCGAGGACTGGCGGACCCTTACGATGTTCCTCGTACTCGCGGCCTGGGCGGTCGCGTCGATGACGATCGCGCCGAAGTTGTTGAGCCGCATGGCCAGGCGCGAGTCCGGGTCCACCATGGCGGCCCGCCGCAAGCTCGTCGAGCAGAACTGGGGGTAGGGCCCGATGGCCGACGACGTCGTCTACAACCGGATCGCGGTGCTGCGCGCCGAGCGCGGCATCTCGCGGCGGCAGCTGGCCGACGCCCTCGGAGTCCACTACCAGACCGTCGGCTACCTCGAACGCGGCGAGTACTCGCCCAGCCTGCACCTGGCGCTGAAGATCGCCGAGTACTTCGAGGTCCCCGTCGAAGTCGTCTTCTCCACCAAGCCCTTCCCGCGCATCGGCGCCTGACCGCGAAAGGACGCCCGACCATGAAATTCACGCTCGAGGTGGACCTCGACCAGATCGATCCGGAGCGGCGCGAGACCGAACTCGGCCGGATCCTGCGCTACTGGGCGGGGAATCTGCAGCACTACGCCCTGGAACGGGGTGACAGAGCGGAACTCGCCGACTCCGAGTACCGCACGGTCGGCGAATGGAGGATCACCGCCTGACCGGAGCCAGACCTGCAACCCAGGGGGAGCGCCCCGCTCTCCGGCAACACCACGGCGAAAGCCGACCGGAGAGCGGGGCGCGCTGTTCACCCTCGGGTCATCCCCGTGTCGACCGGGACTGGGAAGGTGAGTGCTGTTCATCGATCCTCATGGTTTTGGAGAGAACAGTGCAGATTGGTCGAAGAAGGCTGCTGGCCGCCGGAGCGGGCGGCGCGGTCCTGCTCGGCACCCCCGGGATCTCGTACGCCGCTTCCCGTCCCCAGTTGACCCACGGCGTCCAGTCCGGTGACGTCACCGACCGCGGCGCGATCCTGTGGACGCGCGCCGACCGCGGCGCCGACATGGTCGTGGAGCTCGCGACGCGTCCGGACTTCAAGCACGCCCGCCGCATCAAGGGCCCGGCGCTCACCGAGGCCACCGACTTCACCGGCAAGGTGCGGCTCAAGGGCCTGCGCCCGGGCTCGCAGTACCACTACCGGATCCGCGCCGAGGGCGAGCGCCGCTCCGAGGCGCTCGAAGGCTCGTTCACCACCGCCGCGACCGAGCCGAAGGACCTCCGCTTCCAGTGGTCGGGCGACCTCGCCGGGCAGGGCTGGGGCATCAACCCCGACGTCGGCGGCTACCGGATCTTCCAGGCCATGGCCGACGCCGAGCCGGACTTCTTCCTCTGCTCGGGCGACTTCGTGTACGCCGACGGGCCGCTCGTCGAGACCGTGGCCCTGCCGGACGGCACCACGTGGAGGAACACCCTCGTGGACGAGAAGCTGAAGGTCGCCGAGACCCTCGACGAGTACCGCGGCCAGTTCAAGTACAACCTGCTCGACGAGAACCTGCGGGCGTACCTGGCGCGGGTGCCGATGGTGAACCAGTGGGACGACCACGAGGTCGTCAACAACTGGTACCCCGGCGAGATCCTCGACCTGCCGCAGTACACCGAGAAGCGCGTCGACGTGCTCGCCGCGCGCGCCCGGCAGGCCTTCGCCGAGTACACGCCCGGTGGCTTCGGGCCCGAACCCGACGGCCGGATCTACCGCAAGATCGCCTACGGGCCGCTGATGGACCTGTTCGTGCTCGACATGCGGACCTTCAAGAGCCCCAACCCGGACGCGGACGGCGCCAGGGGCCACGTCCTCGGCGAGCGCCAGCTCGCCTGGCTCAAGCGCGAACTGCGCCGCTCCAAGGCCACGTGGAAGGTGATCGCCGCGGACCTGCCCATCGGCCTGCTCGTCGGCGACGGGGCCGGGGCCTGGGAGGGCATCGCCGAAGGCACCGGCGCCGCGCCGATGGGCCGCGAGACCGAGATCGCGGACCTCCTCGCGCACTGCAAGCGCGAGCAGGTGCGGAACATGGTGTGGCTCACCGCGGACGTGCACTACACCGCCGCCCACCACTACAGCCCCGACCGGGCCGTGTTCCAGGACTTCGACCCGTTCTGGGAGTTCGTGTCCGGGCCGCTCAACGCCGGCGGCTTCGGGCCCAACCGGCTCGACGCGACCTTCGGGCCCGAGGCGGTCTTCGTGCAGGCGCCCCCGGCGGCCAACACGTCGCCGGCCGAGGGCTACCAGTTCTTCGGCGAGGTCGACATCGACGCCGAGACCGAGGTCATGACGGTGTCCCTGAAGGACCTCGACGGCGGCGTGCTGTTCACCCAGGCGGTCGAACCGGTCGCCTAGGGCGGCCCCTGGACACGACGACGCCCGCCTCGGGAGGCCGAGGCGGGCGTCGCATCACGTCCGGCGGCTTCGCGGCCTATTCGGCTTCGCGGTGGCTGTAGAACTCGGCCCCCGGCGGGGCCGCCTCCAGCCAGGAGAGGAATCCGGTGACGGCCGAGGTCGTCATGGCGAGCTCGACTTCACCGGCCGCGTTCTTGCATCGCAGGATCGCGACCTCGGGGGGGAAGATCTGGGCCTCGGGGCCGATCGGCTTGCGGCGCTCCGAGACCTGGAGGTCGTGGCGCGAGAGCGCGTAGCGCGGCCCGAACGCCAGCGAGAACATCCGGTACCAGCGGAGCGTGCCGCTCTCGTACACGGCGAAACCGGGGGCCCAGCCGCGCCCTGCCATGTGCCGCGAGAGCCGGGCGGCCATCGCCACCGAGCCCGAGCGGGACAGGATCGAACGCCGGACGTACGTCAGCACCAGGAACACCGCGACGGCCGCCGCCACAGCGGCGACGACGAGCAGTGCCTTCAGCATGACTATGCCGAGGTGGGGGCGACCGCCTCGGCGGTCTCTGCGAGGATGGTGACGCCGTCGGTGGTCACCGACAGGAAGCCTCCCTCGATCTGCCAGGCCAGCTCGCCGCCGTCGACCGGCTGCACCCGTACGGTGCTGTCGACGCGCAGCTCTCCCAGCAGCGGCTGGTGGCCGGGCAGGACGCCCAGTTCCCCTTCGGTGGTGCGGGCGTAGACGGCCTTGGCCTCGCCGGACCACACCTTCGAGTCGACTGCCACGACTTCAACGTTCAGTTGCCCTGCCACAACGCTCCTTCAGCGGACTCGGGGGATGGTTACCGGAAGTCTAGACGGACGCGGGCCCGAACGTCGAGTCGCCCAAGCCGCGGGACAGGGAGATCACCCGCTGGAGCGCGGGCGTCGGAGCCGATGCGCGGATCGGAGGCTCCGCGAAGCCGCGCCGAGGGACGGCCCACCGCCCCGCGGAACCGCGCCGACCCCACCGCCCCGCCGAGGCCCACCGGCCTCACGGAAGCCCAGGCCCACCGGCCTCACGGAAGCCCAGACCCACCGGCCCCGCGGAAACCGAAAGCCCCCGGCGACGCCGGGGGCTTCGAGGTTCGACCGGGGAGCGTTACACGCGGGCACGGCGCGCGAGGCGCTCGGGGTCCATGATGATGACGCTCTTGCCGTCCAGGCGCAGCCAACCGCGCCCGGCGAAGTCGGCCAGGGCCTTGTTCACGGTCTCGCGCGAGGCGCCGACCAGCTGGGCCAGCTCCTCCTGCGTGAGGTCGTGGGTCACGCGCAGGACGCCGCCGTCACGGGTGCCGAAGCGGCTCGCCATGTGCAGCAGGGCCTTCGCGACGCGGCCGGGCACGTCGGTGAAGATGAGGTCCGCCATCGAGTCGTTGGTGCGACGCAGCCGGCGCGCTATGACGCGCAGGAGCTGCTCGGCGATCTCGGGGCGGTTCGCCAGCCAGGGGCGCAGCGCCGTCTTCGAGAGGCGGGCCATGCGGGTGTCGGTCAGAGCGGTGGCGGTGGCGGTGCGGGGACCGGGATCGAACAGCGCGAGCTCGCCGACCATGTCGGACGGGCCCATCACCGCGATCAGGTTCTGGCGGCCGTCGGCGGAGCGACGTCCGAGCTTCACCTTCCCGGACATGACGATGTACAGACTGTCACCCGGCTCGTTCTCGGTGAAGACGGTCTGGCCCTTGTTGACGTCGACGTACTCCATCTCTTTGATGAGCGACTCGACAGCTTCCGGGTCGACCCCCTTGAACAGGGCGGCCCTGGCCAATACATCTTCCATGTCCGTTCGCACCTTTCTTCAACGCACCGCTAGTGCAAGTACTGAGTCTATGCCTCTTGTCCGCATTGCGGGAGCGAGACCCCCGTAAATCCACATGCGCACCATCGACGCCGAAATCGACATTCGTATCCGAATGAATGCGTTCCGTCCGTTCCGAGCGTCACCTCGAGAGACTCACCACGCCGCCTCAGCAGGAGTTATGTTCCGGTGAACGGAATGCGTCGACGACGACCGGTACAGCCTACCCGCATTGTGACGCCACGCCCAGCATCAGGCAACGGCATAAGTCCACACGAACCCACAGCATCACGTGCACGAACCCGTGTCCACCGGGCCCGAGGCGTCCCGTCCCGCCTCCAGGACGGGCGCGGACTCGTGCATCGTCAGCGCGTAACCGGTGTCCGGATCGTCGACCGCCGCCGCGAAGATGACACCGATCACCTCGCCGTCCGAACTCAGCAGCGGCCCGCCCGAGTTGCCGCCGATGATCCGCGCGTACAGCTGGTAGACCTCGCGCGTGACGGTGTCCTCGTCGTAGATGTCCGGGCCGGTGACGATCCGCGCCTCGCGGACGCGCGCGGGGGTCGCCGTGTACGGGCCGCCGCCCGGGTAGCCGAGGACGATCGCGTCCTCCCCGGATCCGGCGGTCTCGTCCAGCAGCGGCAGCGGCTCGGCGTCCAGGCCCGGCACCGACAGGATCGCGAGGTCCCTCTCCGGCTCGAACACGACCACCTCCGCGTCGAGCAGCTCGCCGTCCGACTCGACCTCGACCTCGTCGGTCCCGGCGACCACGTGCGCGTTGGTGACGACCAGTCCGTCGTCGTAGACGAAGCTCGAACCCTCGATCTGCCGGTCGCAGGAAGGGGCCATGCCGTGGACCTTGAGCACCGAGTCCTCGGCGTTGCGCACCACCTGGGACGCCGCGAGCTCGGCGTCGGGCGGGTCGACCGAGCGGGCCTCGGTCGGGTCGAGCCCGAAGAACACGTCCGGCATCCCCGAGGTGTTCAGCGACTCCCGCATCGACTCGTAGACGCCCTTGACGGCCTGCGGCATGTGCTCGTCGATGCCGCTCACCAGACTCGAGTGGCGCACCGCGCTCGCGACCGCCGGCATCGACGAGTTCGCGAGCGGCGCGGCGGCCACCCAGGTCACCAGGAGCACCGCGGCGATCGAGACGATGGGCCCGGCGAAGTGGTCGATCCGCCGGGAGCCGCTGGTCCGCAGCCGCTTCCGCAGCCGGTAGCCGAGGGAGGTCGCGAGGGCCATGCCGCCCAAGGCGAGCGCGAAGACGACCACGAGCGAGGCGATGAGCCGCGCCAGCGGGTCGGCGTAGAAGTCGGCCGCGAACGGGGCGATCTGGATGCCGAGGAGGGCCCCGCCGAAGAAGCCGATGAACGTGGTGGCGGAGGCGATGAAGCCCTCGCGGTAACCGTTGATGGCGAACAGGAGCGCCAGCAGCACGATCACGACGTCGACCATGAGTCCCGCGCTGCTCGGCTCCATGCGCCCTCCGCTCATGTACGGCTCCGCGAGCGGTGGCCGTGGTGCTCGTCCACGATCCCGTGAGCGGTCGCCGTGGTGCTGTCGCCGGCGTCAGCGCCGGTCGAGTTCCATCGTCCGTCCGGTGTCCCAGGGGCGTGCCCAGCCGCCCAGGTCCAGCAGCCATGACAGTACCCCGGCGGTGAAGCCCCAAATCAGGGGTACGCCCGCGATCTGGAAGCACGGGCCGCTGCGGCCCGAGGGGTAGCGGACCGTGCCGCGGTTGGCCGGGTCGGCCAGGAGCGGCAACGGGACCTGGTGGGCGGCGGCGACTTCGGAGGCCGCCTGCGGCGCGACGGTGTGGGGGCGCAGCCACAGGGCGAGCACCGGCGTGACCGCGAACCCGGACACGGGGATCCACAGTCGCGGCAGGGTCTGCCCGATCGCGACCGAGTCCGGTTCGACGGCGAGCTCCTCGGCGGCTTCGCGCAGGGCCGTCGCCGCGGCGTCGGCGTCGCCGGGTTCGGCCGCGCCGCCGGGGAAGGCGACCTCGCCGGGATGGTGCCGCAGGCTCGCGGCCCGCTGCTGCAGGAGGACCGAGGGGCCGTGGTCGTCGGGGTCGTCCTTGAGGAGCACCAGGACCGAGGCCGACCGGGCCTGTTCCTCCTCATACGGGAGCAGGTGGTCGGCGATGACGCGGCCGATGCGGGGCGGCTCGGCGTCGGCGGCGGCCTTCAGCAGCGGCGGCCACCACTGGGGACGGCGCTCCACGGTCACCGCTCCAGGCCGAACGCGGACTCGGCGGTCGCCGCGAGGCCGTCGGCGGTCACGCCGGGTTCGGCGATGACCTCGACGACCGTGCCGTCGGGGCGCACGAACGCGATCCCCGGCAGGCCCGGGACGCCCAGTCCGATGCGGACGGCCTCGTCCGGGTCCGAGACGGAGGGAAAGGTCATCTCGAAGTCCTCCGCGAACGAGCGGCCCGCCTCGCGCGTGTCGGCGGTGTCGACGCCGAGGACGTCGACCTGGTCGCCGTACGCCTGATAGAAGGCCTCCACCTGCGGGGCCTCGTCCCGGCACGGTTCGCACCAGCTCGCCCACAGGACCACGACGAGCGGCTTGCCCGCCGGGCCGACGTTCGTGGCGGCGCCGTCGCCGAGGCAGTCGAGTTCGAGGTCGCCGACGCCTTCGATCGGGGTCGTGCCGGAGACGCACGCGACCGTCCACCCCGGCGCCATGGCGTCGGTGGGCACCGGAGCGCCCGCCGGCGCCTCCGTGCAGGCGGCGAGCGCCAGCAGTGCCAGCGCCGCGACGGCGCTCCCGACGCGCCTCATGCGTCCACCGCGTGCTCGATGCCCGCGAGGCGGACGAGGTCGTCCACATTGCCGCCCTTGAGGAGCTTCGCGGCCTCGGCCGGATCGGTCGGGCCCTCGCCGTACGAGGGGCAGACCGCGGCGAGCGTGCACGCGCCGCACGCGGGCTTGCGGGCGATGCAGACGCGGCGGCCGTGGAAGATGATCCGGTGCGAATACAGGGTCCACTCGCGCGGCTCGATGAGCTGCTGGAGCTGGCGCTCGAGTTTCACCGGGTCCTTGCCCTCGACGAGGCCGAGCCGGTTGTTGATGCGGATCATGTGGGTGTCGACGGTGAGGCCGGGGACGCCGAACGCGTTGCCGAGGACGACGTTCGCGGTCTTGCGGCCGAAGCCGGGGAGCTTCACGAGGGACTCCAGGTCCTGCGGGAGCCTGCCGTCGTGGTGCTCGACCAGGGCCTTGCCGAGGCCGATGATCGACTTGGTCTTGTTGCGGTAGAAGCCCGTGGGCCGGATGATCGCCTCGATGTCCTCCGGGTTCGCCTCGGCGTAGTCCTCCGCGGTGCGGTACTTCGCGAACAGCGCGGGAGTGGTGAGGTTCACGCGGACGTCGGTGCACTGGGCCGAGAGGATCGTGGCGACGGCCAGTTCGAGCGGGTTGGTGAAGTCGAGCTCGCAATGGGCGTCCGGATGGGCCACGGCGAGGAGCCGGTTGATCTTGCGGGCGCGGCGCTTCTTCGCCAGCTCGCTCTCGGTTCGGCCTTGGCGGGGCTTGCGAGCCGTGGAGCGGCTCTGTCGGGCGTCGGCGGCGGTCACCCCGCCATGGTACGCGGGTGCCCGGCGGTTCGACCCCTTTGCCCGGCAGCGCGGCTCCCGCGCAGCAGCAGCGCCGACACGCCGATGAGGCCGCCGCCGGCGGCGGTCGCCGCGGCGCTCCACCCCGGGGAGATCGACGGTGCGGACTCGGCGGGCGGGATCGAGTCGACGTCCGCGGCGACGGCCGCGGCCGCGTCGACGACCCCGGAGCCGAGGCCCGGCCCGTCCGCGGCGGCGGTGGCGATGAGCGCGCGGCGGACCTGGCCGGCGCTCCAGTCGGGGTGCGCCGAGCGCACCAGCGCCGCCGCGCCGGAGACGACCGCCGACGCGAACGACGTCCCGGTGACGGTCTTGTGCCCCCCGCCGGCCTTGGGGGCGGTGAGGTTCGCACCCGGCGCGGCGACGTCGGTCTCCTCACCGGTGACGGCGGTGGGCCAGCGCTCGCCGCGCTGGTCGGTGCCCGTGACGGCGAGGACCTCGGGCACGCGGGCCGGGAACCAGACGTCCTCGTGGGCCTCGCCCGCGCCGTCCCCGTCCCGGTGCTGGTTGCCGGTGCAGGCGACGATGAGCACGTCGTGCCGTTCGGCGTAGGCGAGCGCCTCCGCGAACGGGGCGGAGTCGTAGTGGCCGCCGAGGGAGAGGTTCACCACGTCGGCGCCGTTGTCGACGGCCCATTCGACGGCGGCGCCGACCATCGCCGAGTCGTGGTACCGGTTCTCGTCGTCGAGGACCCGGATCGGGAGGATCGAGGCCCCCGGGGCGACGCCGGGGTGGCGGGAGTCGGCGCTCGCGGCGATGAGGCCCGCGACGGCGGTGCCGTGGCCGACCGGGTCGGCCTGGCCGAAGGCCCGCTCGTAGACCGGACCGGGGTCGGAGCCGATGGCGAGCAGGCGGGGCTCGGCGCCGGGGTCGCGGTCGACGTAGCTGCGGCCGGGGAGGACGGCCCCGGCGAGGTCGGGGTGGTCGGCGTCCACGCCCGAGTCGATGACCGCGACGGTGACGCCTTCGCCGGTGGTCGTCTCCCAGGTCGCGGGCGCGCCGACGGCCGACAAATGCCACGGCATGGGTGCCGACGCCCCGGCGGGCGCGGCATGGAAGAGTGCAGAGAGCAAGAGCGCCAACAGCGTCGAGCAGACGCAGGCCAGAACGGAGCGAGCAGAGCGGTCCCACATGAGAACCGGATCGTTACACAGCGACAGGTCCACAGCGTGGGAACGACACGCGGGCTCCTTTATGAATTCGTTATTCTCAGCCTACTGACGGAAACTTGACAACGCCCTCGCGTTACGGTGACGATCGCGAGGGGACGCCGCGTTCGCTCGACACCGCCCCATCCAAGACCGGTAGGGGGGAAGGGCTGAGTGGGATCGATGTGGGAACCGAGTAACGAGATCGAGCACCGTCTCAGGGAGGCGCTGCGAGCCGAGGACCAGGACGGATACTTCCGAATCCTGGCCCAGATCGAACTCGTCCTCCCACTGTCCTATGAGGACGCGAACGGTTCCGGTGCGGACACCTGGGCCACCTGGACGACCGACGACCGCACCCACATCCTGGCCTTCACCTCCGAGACGGCGCTCCAGGTGTGCCTGCGGAACAACGCCGGCGCTTCGCGTCGCGTATCATTCGCGTCCCTCGCCGAGTCCTGGCCCGACGAGGAGTGGTGGCTCGCGGTCAACCCGGGCCTCCCGATCGAGGGCTACCTCCCGGCGTGGTTCGTCGCCCAAGTGGCCCAAGGCATGACCACGGTCCCGGTGGACCCGGCCCCCGAGCCGGAACCAGGCCCCGACCCGTACGGGCAGCAGGGCGGCACCTTCTCCTCGGTGTCGCAGCACTCGCCGTTCACCGAAGGCCAGTCCGACCCGTTCGCGAACCCGATGGCGCCCGCGCCCGCACCGCGACAGGGGAGCTTCATGCCCCCGGCCCCGCCGGTGCCCGACGTCCCGCCCGCACCGCGCCGCTCCTCGGACCTGAACGGCGGCTCCGGCAACCATTCCACGGTCGCCGGGACCACCGAGGCCGGGCTGCCGCTGCGCCAGCCGCCGCGCGACCCCGAAGCGCCCGAGGCCGACCCGTTCAACGGCCACTCGTTCTCCTCCCAGCCGCCGCCCGAACCGGAGCCCCCGCTGGCCCGGCCGCAGGGCTTCGGCTCCCAGCCTCAGGGTTTCGGTTCGCAACCGCAGGGATTCACCTCCCAGCCGCCCGCCGCGCCCTCGCCGCAGGAGACCGCCTTCCCGGCCGACCCGCAGTGGCCGAGCGCGCAGGACCAGTGGCCCGACGCCCCTGACTGGCTGCGCGACCAGCAGCCCGACCCGACGACGCTGCCGACCCGCGACCCCGCGCCCCCGACCGCCCGCCCCGAGCCGTTCCCCGCGGCGGACTCGTTCGGGTCACAGCTCGGGGACGACCCGTTCGCCGTGCGCAGCAGCGGCGACGCGTTCGCCACGCCCGGCCGTGACTCGTCCGGCACGTCCAACGGCGAGGCCTTCGGATCCGAGCCGCCGCGTTCGGCCGAGGCCTTCGCGTCGATGTCGAGCGCCTTCGGCCGCAAGGCGGCCGAGCCCGCGCCGCAGCCGAGCGCCCCGGCGGGGCCGGTCGAGCTCACGGGAGAAGCGGCCGAGCCGCTCCTCGCCGAGGCCGCGTCCTCCGGTGACACCGCCGCGTTCCTCCAGACCCTGTTGTGCGCCACCGTGATCCTGCCCGTAGGGGACCCGGCCGCCGCCCACATCCGCGTCGGCGACCCGGCGTTCCGCTGGGCCAGCGACATCGTGGACGGCATCATCGGGATCACCGTCTACACCACCATCGAGCGGATGGCCGCCCGCGCGGGCGAGGACACGCCTTACACGACCGTGCCGTTCGGCTGGCTCATCCAGCACTGGCCGGGCCAGGAGTACTCGCTCTACGTCAACCCGGGCACCGAGGTCGGCGCGAACATGTCCGGCGCCGAGGTCGAGCCGCTCCGCAAGTGGGCCGAGGCGAAGGACCTGCTCGCGTTCGCGACCGAGATGGAACGCCGCCAGGCCGCCGCCGCCCGCGCGGCCTCGCCCTCGCAGCGCGTCCAGCCGGTGCTGTGGCAGAAGACCATCCCGCACCAGCAGGTGCCGTTCTACCTCGAACGCGGCTACGACCGCGTCGGCGGCTTCGTGCACCCCGCCGAGGCGGTGGACCACCTGCGCACGCCCGCGCAGCTGTACCTCGCCCTCGGGCTCATCCGCTCCAGCGAGGACTTCAGCCCCACCGACGACTCGGTGCACGTGCTCCGCTGGATCGGCTACCGCACCGACCTGTACCCGACCGCGATCGGCGGCAACGACTTCGCCACGGCCGAGGCCCGCGGCGGCACCGTCGTCGAGCCGGGCCCGTTCCGCGGCGACGGCTTCGCGCCCTCCGAGGGCGACGAGCGCATCCCCGAGCACAAGGTCGACTCGGTCCGGCTGCCGCACGGCGCGAAGATCCTCCGGATCGACTCGCGGGGCGAGGTCACCGAGGTCGCCGTCTACGACTCCGACACCCGCGAGTGGACCCCGGTCGACGGGGCCTACGGCGGGCCCGCGGCGATCGAGGCCCCGGCGCTGCCGGCGGCGCCGTCCGACGCCCGGCCGCCCACGGGACCGATGGGCGAGGCCTACGGTTACGACAGCGCGCTCGGGGAGGCCTGGGGCGACGCCGACGGCCACTACGACCTCGTGCGTCCCCACCCCGAAGAGCGCGCGGCGTCCGTCCTGGACCACCGCGACCGCGAATGGAAGGACGCCTAAGCGATGAGGGACGGCTACATCGCCCGCTGGAAGGGCGCCGAATACGACTCCAGCCCGGACGGGGCCCATGTGCGGCTGTACTCGCCCACCGGCGGCGACGGCTTCGTGGAGGTCGCCGAGGGCCGCTACCGTCGCGGCGTGCCGATCGGCGAGCTCGAGGACTTCTTCTACGTGCGCACCGGCTGCACCTGGCGCGGCGAGCCGTTCTGGATCCTCGGGGCCTCCGGCGACTGGCTGCGCCTCGAATACCGCGGGGGACGCAGCGACGTGGCCCGCTCGCTCGGGCTCGAGCCGTACGACAACGGCGTGTACCAGATCTGGGCCCCCGCCGAAGAGGTCACCGACATCGCCGAGCAGTACCTCTGAGCAGGGCAGTGCCGCCAGGCCGCTGACAGCGCAGAATCTCTCGCTGAGCTGAGCTGAGCTGAGCTGAGCTGAGCTGAGCTGAGCTGAGCTGAGCTGAGCTGAGCTGAGCCGAGCCGAGCCGAGCCGAGCCGAGCCGAGCCGAGCCGAGCCGAGCCGAGCCGAGCCGCTGGACCCCTGATTGGGCAGTACCCGACTGAGGAGTCCGCTCACCGAGCGGCATCGCCGGCAGAGCACCGCTGGACCCTGGTCCGACGAGCGCTGCCGGCAGCAGAGCACCGCCGGCGCACACGCGTCACGGCCCCGGCCCGCGCGGGCCGGGGCTGAGCCGTGTCCGGACCATGCTGCGGCGCAAGGCCCTTGACATGACGTATTCGCGACCGTAAATCTGTCAAGAGACCGCTTTCCCGCGGAGGCGGTTTGCTGTATAGTTCAGTAAACTGGAAGAAAGCGTTTGCCTGCCCTCGGCGGACGCATGCGGCGCCCGCCGGCCGGCTTCGCCGGCGCACGCGTGCGGCGTCGCGATGGCAAGCTATCGGTCTGGAGCAGATCCCTATGGCAGAACGAATCACCGTCGGCATCGCCCTCAACGGGGTGACCGGGCGCATGGGCTACCGCCAGCATCTCGTGCGATCGCTCCTGGCGATCCGCGAACAGGGCGGCGTCGAACGCGCGGACGGCAGCGTCATCTGGCCCGAGCTCACCCTGGTCGGCCGCAGCGCCGACAAGCTCGCCGAGATCGCCGACCGCCACGGCCTGGACAAGTACACGACGAACCTCGACGAGGCCCTGGCCGACGACGCCATCGACGTCTACTTCGACGCCCTCACCACCCAGCACCGCCTCGCCGCCGTCAACGCCGCGATCAAGGCCGGCAAGCACGTCTACACCGAGAAGCCCATCGCGACCAACCTCGACGACGCCCTCAACCTCGCGCGCGCCGCCCGCGACGCCGGCGTCAAGAACGGCGCGGTCGCCGACAAGCTCTACCTCCCTGGCCTGCGCAAGCTCAAGCGCCTGGTCGACTCCGGCTTCTTCGGCCGGGTGCTGTCCGTGCGCGGCGAGTTCGGCTACTGGGTCTTCGAAGGCGACTGGCAGGAAGCCCAGCGCCCCTCCTGGAACTACCGCGCCGAAGACGGCGGCGGCATGGTCCTCGACATGTTCCCCCACTGGTCCTACCTGCTCGAAGGCACGTTCGACTCGCCGATCAAGTCCGTCACCGCCCACGTCACCACCCACATCCCCGAGCGCTTCGACGAGCAGGGCCGCGCCTACGCCGCCACCGCCGACGACGCCGCGTACGCGATCTTCGAACTCGAGGACGGCACCGTCGTCCAGATGAACTCCTCCTGGGCCACCCGCGTCGACCGCGAAGAGCTCGTCGAGTTCCACGTCGACGGCACCGAGGGCTCCGCGATCGCGGGCCTCCGCAAGGCCCGCGCCCAGCACCGCGCCCACACCCCCAAGCCGGTCTGGAACCCCGACATCGACCAGCCGATCCCCTTCCGCCTGCAGTGGCACGAGGTGCCGGACAATCAGGACTTCGACAACGGCTTCAAGCTGCAGTGGGAGGAGTTCCTGCGCCACGTCGTCGACGACGCGCCGTGGCACCACGACTTCCTGGCCGCCGCCCGCGGCGTGCAGCTCGCCGAAATCGGTTACCGCTCGGCCCGCGAGGGCCGCCGCATCGAACTCGAGGAGCTCGTCCTGTGACCCGCAAGTTCAACTCCCGCGTCATCTACTCCGCGGCCCACGTCGTCGCCGACCCGCTCGCCGACAACGGGCCCGGGCGACCGGCCGCGGTCGACTGGGACGCGACGATCCGCTACCGCCGGTACCTCTGGGACCTCGGGCTCGGCGTCGCCGACGCCATGGACACCGCCCAGCGCGGCATGGGCCTGGACTGGGACGCGACCAAGGAGCTCATCCGCCGCTCCGCCGAGGCCGCGGGACCTGACGACCTGCTCGCCTGCGGCGTGGGCACCGACCAGCTCGGCGCCCGTCCGACCACGATGGACGAGATCCGCGCGACCTACCTCGAACAGCTCGGCGTGGTCGAGGACGCCGGAGCCGGCACGATCCTCATGTGCTCCCGGGCCATGGCCGCCAGCGCCAAAGGCCCCGACGACTACAAGGCGCTGTACTCGGAGCTCCTCTCCGAGGTGAGCGGCAAGGCGATCATGCACTGGCTCGGCCCCATGTTCGACCCGGCCCTGGAGGGCTACTGGGGCTCCTCGGACCTCGACGAGGCCGCGGACACGTTCGTCGAGATCATCACCGAGAACGCCGCGAAGGTCGACGGCATCAAGATGAGCCTGCTCGACGCCGAAGCCGAGATCGCCCTGCGCCGCAGGCTCCCCGAAGGGGTCCGCTGCTACACCGGCGACGACTTCAACTACCCGCGCCTCATCGCCGGGGACGAACTCGGCCACTCGGACGCGCTCCTCGGCATCTTCGACCCGCTCGCCCCCCTGGCGGCCAAGGCGGTCCAGCGCCTCGACGAGAGCGACGTCATCGGCTTCCGCGCGATCCTCGACCCGACCGTGCCCTTGGCGCGCAAGGTCTTCGAGGCCCCGACGTTCAACTACAAGACCGGCGTGGTGTTCCTGGCCTGGCTCTCGGGCCACCAGGACCACTTCAGGATGGTCGGGGGCCTTGAGGCCGCGCGCTCGATCGAGCACCTCGGCGAGATCGTCGACCTGGCGCTCGAAGTGGGCCTCTTCCCCGACGAGCACCTCGCGATCGACCGGTTCAACGCCCTGCTGAAGGTCGCGGGCCAGCCGGCGAGGACCCTCGCATGAGCGCGCTCGAACGCTTCTCGTTCAACCACGCGACGGCGAAGTTCTGGGACCAGCGCGAGGCCGTCGAGGCCTGCGCGCGCACGGGGTCGGGCATCGGGCTCTGGCGGGAGCCGGTGCAGGAGATGGGCGTCGAGGCGAGCGCGAAGCTCGTCAAGGACGCCGGAGTCGAGGTCACCAGCCTCTGCCGGGCGGGGTTCTTCACCGACCCGACGCCTGAAGCGATCGACGACAACAAGCAGGCGATCGACGAAGCGGCGGCGCTGGGAGCCCCGACGCTCGTCCTCGTCTCGGGCGGCATCCCGGAGGGCGGCACGATCGACACCGCCCGTGAGGGTGTCAAGGAAGCGCTGGCCCAGCTCGCCCCGTATGCGGGCGAGCGCGGCGTGACCTTGTCGATCGAGCCGCTGCACCCGATGTTCGCGAGCGACCGCTGCGTCGTCACGACGATCAACGAGGCGCTCGACCTGGCCGCGCCGTTCCCGGCCGAGCAGGTCGGCGTCGTGGTCGACACCTACCACATCTGGTGGGACCCGCAAGTGTGGCAAGGCATCGCACGCGCCGGGGCCGAAGGCCGCATCGCCTCGTTCCAGTTCGCCGACTGGGTCACTCCGCTGCCGGCCGGTGTGCTCACCGGTCGCGGGCAGCTGGGCGACGGCTGCGTGGACTTCAAGCGCTATCTCGCGGAAGTGGACGCGACCGGATTCGACGGCCCGATCGAGGTCGAGCTGTTCAACGACGCGCTCTGGGCCCGCCCGGGCGCGGAGGTCTTCGAAGAGACCAGGGCCGCGTTCGCGCGAGTCCTGACATAGCACGCCGCGGGCACCGGCGACGGCCGGAGCAGCGCCCGCGACGACAGGCCCCCTCGGTACGCCGCGGGCGGCGGACCGGTGGGGTCAAGAACCCGGTCCGCCGCCCGCGGTCGCGTTCGCAGTCCCGCGGCCGATGCCGCGTCGAGCGCCGACCGCGCCTTCGCATCGATCGTGTCTTACCCGATGAGATCCTGCGCGTCCCCCGACCGGCGCTTGCGGAAGCGGCGTCGAGCCACCGCCCGAGTTCCCCATCGCTTCTTCGCGTCCTGCGCTGCCGATGCGGTGATGGCCGCTGTTCAGGGGCGGCGACGGAGGGGGCTGGTTCGTCTCGGCGTGCTCCTCCGGCTGCCAGGCGTGGTGATGGCCGCGGTTCGGGCAGGCGGCGACAACAAGGTCCCATTCCCTGAGGGTGCTCCTGCGGCTGTGTGGTGGGGTTGTGGTTGTGGTTGTGGTTCGATCGGCGGTGACAACAAGGCCGCAGGACGGCGGGGTGGTTCTTCGGCTGTGCGGTGGGGTTGTGGTTGCGGTTCGGCCGGGCGGCGATGAGGGGTGAGTGGTTGGTGGGGGTGGGCTGTCGTTGCCGGGTCGGTCTTGGTTGCCGGGCATGGTGAGGGGCCCGAACCCGCTTCGGGTTCGAGCTGGAAGGCGTTGGCTGTGCCGTTTTGCCCCCGCTCCGGCTTCACCGGAGCGGGCGTCCTAAGAAGGGCGGGTCGCCCGGGGTGTTTGCTCCGGCCCTTGCCGGTTCTTTGGGCTGGCCGACTGTGGCGGGCGTTTCGGTCGGCGCCTTCCTGGACTGCTCTCGGCACCGGGCCTTGGCCGCGTGCATCGCCGCTACCGCTTTGGCTTCCTCGGCCGCCTGGGCGACCTGGTCCAGGTCCGGTTTCATCGTCTGGGTCCATTCGGTGCGGTAGAGCCCGGTGGGGAAGGCATCCCAGTCGCTGTCTTGGTGTTCGGCATCGAGGTCGGCGTCAGTGCGCCAGTCCGCGCATCCGCATCCGCCCCCGCCCGTGGCGCTTCCGGACCCGGTCGCGTCTGCGTTGACTGTGGTGTCGAGGGTGGCGCAGGCGGGGGTCGCGGTGGTGTCGTGGTTTTCGTGGTGGGTGATGATGGCTTGGCCGGGGCCGGTCTTCTCCACGGTCCATCCGGTGGTGTGGAGGCGGCCGTGGTGGAACCGGCACAGCAGGATCAGGTTCTCGGCGGTCGTCTTCCCGCCATCGGCCCAGTGCTGGAGGTGGTGGGCTTCGGTCCAGGCCACGGGCCGGTCGCAGCCGTGCCAGGCGCAACCCTGAGGCTGTTCGAGTTCGAGTTTCCTGCGGAGTGCCGCATTCGGGAGGCGCAGGGCCCTGCCCAGTTCGATGGCTTCGCCGCTCTGGTAGTTGAAGACTGAGGGGATGATCCCGGCCTCACAGGCGAGGAGGCGGGCTTTGGCCACTGAGATCGGTTTGCCTTCCAGGAGGGGCAGGCGGCCGGTGTCTTTGCCTTGCAGGGTTTCGATGTCGACGGTGAGGTCGAGGGTGGCGGTGTGGCCGTGGCGTTTCACTGCTTCGGGGGAGGTGCCGTAGCCGGCCAGGAGTTGGTGGAGGGCTTCGGCGTCGCGGTTCGCTTTGGGAGGCAGGACTCCGTCGGTGTCGGTCTCTTCTTGGCGAGGCGGCGGCACTGCCGTGGCAAGGTACTTGGCGAACAGTTGCCCGGTGTCGGCCGAGAGTGTGGCGTCCAGGGCCCACATGCCGTTGTCGAGCTCCACGAGTTCCAAGCGCTGCAGGGAGTCCTGACCGAGGCCTTCCAGGATCTCTTCCCCGGAATCCAACGCGGCTTCGATCTCGTCCAGGCGGGCGTGGACTTCCTTGACCGTTGAGTGCTTGCACCATTCGCTGATCAGGTGCTCAGGGCTCGGGCACTGGACCTCGTCGTCGAAGGGAGAGGCCACCGGTTCGCGATAGTAGGTCTTGGCATAGAGCCGAAGCGCCTTGGTCGCTTCCAACCGCCGGACGGCAGCCGCCACGAGGTCGATTCGGGCCGAGCCGGAAGTGGCGGTCTCGGCGAGGGTGGTGAACTTCCGTGCGCACCTGGCGATCGCAGCCAGGTCGGCGGCCGTACGCGTGTGGAAGTCGAACTTGGCGCAGAGCCAGTCGCGCAGACCGGAGTAGCCGTCGACGTCGCGGTGGATCTGCCAGGCCTGGGCTTCGATCACTGAGGAGAGCACTCGGGCGTGGAAGTCGTTGATGGCACTGGCGGCTTCGTCGAGGACGGTGTGGATGGCGGTGGACTTCGCGGTGCGGTCCTGAGCGGGGAAGCCGGTGGCCATCTGACACCTCCTCGAATAATCCGGTTGATTTCGCTTGCTTGTGCTATATCAAGCATAGATCGGGCGGGCCGGGGTGTCATCACTCGGACGGGTGAAAGGTGGATGTTTGTGCAGTTCAGAGGCACCGTGCGCCAGGGTCGGGCGTGTCGCGGGGCCTCAGTCGCCCAGACCGCCAGCGCGGAGCGCATCGAACCGAGAGCCGAAGTACGACAAGGGCGACTCAGCCCTTTTTGTCGCCGCCGCTCGAACCTGGAGATGAACGGACCGGAGAGCCGAAAGACCGACCGAGGAACCTCCTGCCTCGTGGTCGCCGCCCGCCTGAACCCCGAAACGAATGGACCGGAGAGCCGAACGGCCGTCCGAGAATCCCTCCTCCCTAGTTGTCGCCGTCCCCTCGAACCCCGAACACGACGAGCGCTGAGGCCGAACCCCGTGCTCGCTGTTCAGTTGCGCGCGACGGCTTGCGGCTCACCCGCGCGGGGGAGCCGGCTCGCCCGCGCGGGTGATCACGCGGGAAACCCGTGCGTCGATGATGGAGTGACCGGCCGAAGGGCCGTCAGCGGCTCTCTCGGAGGAGAGCCGCCGCCCGCTCCGCATCCAGGAGGGCGGGCCGAGGGGCGGAGGCCCGGAGAGTGCAGGAGCGCATGGTTCGCAATGTGGATACCAAGCGGCGCAAAGGACTGCTTCGGGCCTGGTGGTCGGAGTGGCCGCGCTGGTCCGCCTACGCGGCGGCCGCCTGGTCGCTGGCCTACGGCGCGCTCGGGCTCTACTGGGCGCTCGGCGGTGCCGGATTCCCCCTCGGACGGGGCAACGACGAGGAAGCCGAGTACTCCATTCTGGTCAACGCCACCGCGGAGACCACGGCGCCGGTGATCGCCGTTCTCGGGCTGATCGGTGCGGCGGTGGGACTCGTGATGGCCAAGGCGGTCGGCCGCGGCATCGTGCGCGCGGCACTGCTGGCCTTCGCATGGGCGGCCGCGGTGACGCTGACAGTGGTGGTCACCGATCTGCGGCTGCTGATGCTGGTCACCCGGGTCCTGGTCGCTCCGGTGTTCCTGTTCACCGGGGTGCCCGGCGGAGGCAGCGTCGCCGACTTCTTCCCATGGCCGCGGATGCACCTGCTCGTCATGTTGACCGGCGGACTGCTGTGGGCGTTGGCCGCGCTGGCCTACCGGCGACGCACCAAGGAGGCGTGTCCCCACTGCGGCCGCCACGGGAAGGTCGCGGAAGGGTCCGCCCCGCAGCGTGCGCTGCGGTGGGGCCGGCGGGCGGTCGTCGTGGCCGCCGGTGTGCCCCTCGTCTACGCGCTCTCCCGGCTCGCGATGGCCCTGGAGAGCCCGCTGGGGATTCCTCAGGAGTTCTACGACGAGATGGAGGGCACCGGCGTCGCCATCGGGGCGTTGCTGATGGCCGTGATGGCGACCGGCGCCGCGGTGCTCACCGTCGGGCTCGTTCGCCCGTGGGGCGAGGTCTTCCCGAGGTGGATCTGGTTCGCGGCCGGCAGGCGGGTGCCGCTGCCGTTCGCGCTGGTACCCGCGTCGATCGCCACGGTGTTCATCACGGCTGCGGGGTTCGCCGAGCTCCGCTCGCTGTTCGACGGCATCGACACCGAAGCGTGGGGGATCACCGGACCGGGGATGCTGTGGCCGTTGTGGGGTCCGGCTCTCGGGGTCGCCGCCTATGCGTACTACCTGCGGCGCCGCACCGCCTGCGGGCGCTGCGGGCAGGGCGGGCCCGTCGCCGCTTGAGCGGACCCCGCGGGCGCGGGACCGGCAAGGGATCACCCGGTCCCGCGCTCAGGGGTTCAGTGCCCCTGCGAGACGCAGAACCGGTTGCCGTCGGGGTCCGCCGGCACCGTCCAGGTGAAGGCGCCGCCCGGGGCTTCGTGGTCGGCGACGTGCGTCGCGCCCGCTTCGATGAGCCGCGCGACCGCCTTCGGGGCGTCGGCCGTCGTGAAGTCGATGTGGACGCGGCCCGGCTCGGTGTTCTCGACGTACTGGAAGGCCGGGCTGGAGCCGTCTTCGAGGCCGACCATGATGTACTCGCCCCAGTCGGCCGCCCAGCGCGGCGAGCCACCACCGGGCCAGTTCGCCGGGGCGGTCGGTGTCGACGGTGACGTTGGCGATCTTCAAATCCATGGCATGGACGCTAACGGCAGGGTCCGACGGTCAGTCGCGGAAATGCGCGGGCCCGTTGAGCGGCCGCTCGCGGTCCTGTTCCGTGGCGTCGCGGTGGCCGGTGTAGCTCGCGAAGACCACCAGGTTCTCGGTGTAGTCCCCGCTCTCGCGGTCGAACTCGCCGCCGCACGTGATGAGCCGCAGCGCGGGCGCCGGTTCGATCCCGAACACGTCCTCGTAAGGGAGGCGATCTTTCGCGTAGGACTCGATCGCGGTCACCTCGTAGGTCACGATGACGCCGTCTTCGCGGGTCAGTTCGATCGTGTCGCCCTCGTCGAGGTGCTTGAGCGGGAAGAACACGGCCGGGCCGGAGCGCTCGGTGTCCACGTGGCCCATGATCACCGTGGGCCCGAACTCGCCGGGCGTCGGCCCCGGCTCGAACCAGCCGGCCTCGTGGGGCCGCCACATCCGCGGGACCTCGAAGTTCCCTTCGTAGTCGAGGCCGAGCCCGGTGAGCGGGGCGTGGACGTCGACGGCGGCGATGTCGACCCGTGTCGGCGCGGAGCGGTCGAGCCAGGTGCGGCCCGCCGGGTCGGCGACGGCGAACGGGTCGTCGTCGAAGGGGCTCGCGAAGTGCGGCATCCGCAGCGACGGCATGGGGACGACGCTGCCGAGCATGAGGCCGAGGCCTCCGGCGAGGACGATCGAGAGCACGACGGCGGCCACCGGCCGGAACGCGGGTTCCGGCCGGTGGACCGGCTGCCGGGTCTCGTGCACGGGCTAGGCGGCCGCGCCGTCGCGGCGTCGGAGCATCCAGAGCCCCACGGCGGCGGCGACCACGAGCGCCGCCCCCGACCACAGGACCGCGGTGGCCGCCTGCGAGGCGGTCGAGCCGCCGCCGGTGGACGCGCCGGTCCCGGCCGTGACCGTGAACTTCGCCGAGGCCGTGTCCGGACCGCAGGTCACCGCCACCGTGTACGTGGCCGGCTCCATCTTCTCGGTGACGGTGAAGTCGCCCAGGGCGTGGTTGTCGTTCTTCGGCAGCTTGAAGCTCACGTCGGTGCCCTCGACGTCCCCGGTCGCGTCCTGGTCGCAGTTCGCCGCGAGCACGTCCACGCGGGTGCCGATCGTCCCGGCGGTCGGCGTGAGCGTGACGGTGATGACCGCGTTCGCCGGGGCGGCGGTCGCCAGCACCAGGGCGGCGCTGAGACTCAGCGCCGCGAGCATCCCTCTGATGGGCCGCGTGATTCGCATGGGCACGGTTCCTCCCCGAACGGCACCGGGGTCGCTCCCGGTCTTGCACGACGTGTCGATAACTCACGGTAATGGCTCTTGTGGACACGCCAGTGGGTTTCATCGGAAACGGGGCCCGGCCGAGGTCGGGAATCGGACAACTCCGACCGCCGAGGACTGGAAATGCGCGGTGCCGTCTGCCACGATGAGTGCATGAGGCTTCCCGGAAGCGGTCTGGTCAGCGGTCTCGTCGCGACCGCGCGCACCGCCGCGCGCCGCGCCGTCACCAGCCAGTACCCCGAGCACGAGCCCGACCTGCCCGAACGCTCCCGGGGGGTCATCGCCCTGCACGAGCCCAACTGCACCTCGTGCATGCTGTGCGCGCGCGAGTGCCCGGACTGGTGCATCTACATCGACTCCCACAAGGAGACCGTCGAGGTCGAAGGGGCCGCCCGGCCCCGGCAGGTGAACGTCCTCGACCGCTTCGACATCGACTTCTCGCTGTGCATGTACTGCGGGATCTGCGTCGACGTCTGCCCCTTCGACGCCCTCTTCTGGGCCCCCGACTTCGCCTACGCCGAAGGCGACATCCGCGACCTGCTCCACGACAAGGGCCACCTGGGGGAGTGGATGGCGAACGTCCCGGACGGGGCCAAGCCCGAGGGCGTCGAATGACGCTCGCGGACGTGCTCCTGCTGGGGTTCGGGCTCCTCGCACTGGGGGCCGCCCTCGCGGTCGTGACGACGAAGCGGATCGTGCGGGCCGGGCTGTGGCTCGCGGTCGCGTTCGCCGGGATCGCCGGGGCCGCGCTCGTGCTCACCGCCGAGTTCCTCGCGTGGGTGCTCGTCCTCGTCTACGTCGGCGCGATCGTCGTGCTGCTGCTGTTCGCGACCATGCTCACCCGGGCCCCGACCGATCCGTCCGACGACCTCGACCGGCCGCGCCTGCCCGGGGCGCTCATCGCCGGCGGCGTGGGGCTCGGCCTCGCGGCGGTCGTCGCCGGCGCGTTCGGCTGGACCTTCGCGGACACCGGCCGGCGCGCGGGCGGCGGGGCCGCCGCCATGGGCGAAGCGGTCTTCGCCGAATGGGTGCTCCCGTTCGA
This sequence comes from Glycomyces sp. TRM65418, assembly GCF_019710475.1. Lineage (GTDB taxonomy): Bacteria > Actinomycetota > Actinomycetes > Mycobacteriales > Micromonosporaceae > Glycomyces. The sequence continues at coordinate 326,992 of NZ_JAJFAX010000004.1, forward strand.
AGTACTGTCGCTGCTGCTCCTCGCGGCCCTGGTCGGAGCCGTCGTGGTGTCCACGCGCGGTGCGACGAACTCGTAACGAAGGATCACTAGCCGCGCGGTAAGCTGGCGGCCATGACCTCACCGATCTTCGCGCTCGCCGACGAGTACATCACCGCGTACGCGCGGCTCGATCCCATGTTCGCCGGCATGGCGGGCATCAAGGGCGACTTCGGGGTCGCCTCGGACCTCGGCCCCGAGGCGGTCGCCGAGCGCGCCCGGCTGCGCCGCGACACCCTGGCCAGGCTCAACGCCCTCGAGTCCACCGGGCCCGCCGACGACCTCGCCCGCCTCCACATGGCCGAGCGGCTGGAGGCCGACCTCGCCCTGCACGACGCGGGCGAATGGCGCCGGGCCCTGCGCGTGCCCTACGGGTTCATCCAGACCCTCTGCTCCTATGTAGATCTCGCGCCGCGCAGGACCGAAGGCGACTGGCGCAACGTCGCCGCCCGGATGCGCGCCGTCCCCGAGATGTTCGCGACCTGGCGCCAGACCATGAACGCCGGCATCGAAGCCCGCACCACGGTGGCGCTCCGGCAGGTCGTCGAAGGCGCCAGGCAGGCCCGCCGCAACGCCGACGCGCGCGTGTTCGACAAGCACGTCGACGCCTACGGCGACGGCCCCCAGGCCCGCGACCTGAAGGAGGCCGCCGAAGCCGCGTACGCCGCGTTCAGCGCCGCCGCCGAATACCTCGAGCAGACCTACGCGCCGCACGCCGACCCCGACGACGGCGTCGGCGAAGAGCGCTACCTGCTGCACGCCCGGGCCACCCTGGGCGCGAGCCTCGACCCCCGCGAGGCCTACGACTGGGCCTGGGACGAACTGCACCGCATCGAGGACGAGATGGCGGCCGAGGCCGAGCAGATCCTCCCCGGGGCCGGGCTCGGTGAGGTCATCGCCCACCTGGACGCGACCCAGGTCCTCGACGACCACGAGGCGTACCTGGCGTGGCTGCGCGAGAAGCACGAAGGCGCGCTGGCGGCTCTCGACGGCGTCCACTTCGACATCGACCCGCGGCTGATGAACCTCGACGTCGAGCTCGTGCACGGCTCCTCGGCCGGGTCGGCGTACTACACCGGCCCGAGCGAGGACCTCTCGCGACCGGGGCGTACCTGGTGGCCCGTGGCCGAGCGCGAGCGGTTCGCCGTGTGGGGCGAGCTGACCACGGTCTTCCACGAGGGCGTGCCGGGCCACCACCTCCAGATCGGGCAGACGAAGGTCGCCGGGGACGCCCTGTCGCGCTTCGCGAAGGCCTCCGGTTCCGTCTCGGGCCACGCCGAGGGCTGGGCGCTGTACGCCGAGCGGCTCTCGGACGAGCTGGGCTGGTTCACCGACCCGGGCACGCGCCTGGGGATGCTCAAGGGCTCGGCGCTGCGCGCCGCCCGCGTCGTCATCGACATCGGCTGGCACCTTGACCTGCCGCTTCCGGCCCTCGAGGCCGAGCGGCACGGCGACCGCTGGAACTTCGATGTGGCCCTTGAGGTCCTGCGCGAGCGCGGCCGCATCGCCGGGCACCGGGCGCACCCGGAGATCGTCCGCTACGCCGGATGGCCGGCGCAGGCGATCTGCTACAAGCTCGGTGAGCGTGCCTGGATCGCCGCCCGCGACGAGGCCAGGGCCGCCGCCGGGCCGGACTTCGACCTGAAGGCCTGGCACACCCGGGCGCTCAACCTCGGCCCGATCGGACTGGACAACCTGGCGTCGGTGCTGCGGGGCTGAGACGACGGAAGGCCCGGGGCGCACGCCCCGGGCCTTCCGTCGTGCGCCGGTCTACGCATCGTCGACTTCGAGCTTCGCGCCGAGGGGCGTAGAGGACGGCGCCGCACGCTGTGGTGATAACGCTCCTATTGAGGCGACGCATCGCCCGGCCGTGACCGCCGCTCCGCTCGCTGACGGAGCGGCGCGGGTTCAGCGCCAGCGGTCGCGCATCGCCGTCGCCGCCCGGTCGATCGCCTCCTCGAGCCGGCGCAGCTCCTCCTGCTCCAGCTCGGCCAGCTCCGCGGTGAGCCGGTCGGCCCGGTCGGCGCCGGGCAGGCGCAGGAGCCGGTTGCGGGCGATCGCCGTCTGGCGGTGCCGGTCCAGCAGATACTCCAGGGCGGTCGCCGGTTCGAGGACGTCCTCGGCCGCGCGCCCCAGCGCGGGCGCGACCGCCTCCGCCAGATAATGCAGGTCGCGGGCGGCGACGCGGGTCGCGTCCCGGGCCGACGCCGGATCGGCGGCGCGGCGCTGCTTCGCGTAGGTGTCGATCAGGTGCGTCTTCGCCTCGGAGAGGGTCCCCATGAGGGAGGACGCGGGCTTGCCGCCCTCGCGTGTGAAGCGGGCGTGCTCGGCGAACAGCCGGACGTGCGAGAGCAGGGCCGCGACCCAGGTCTGCGAGGCGAGGCCGTGGATCTGCAGGTACGAGGCGTGCCGCTCGTCTTCGAGGGCCCTGAACCATCGCGGCTGCTCACGGGTGGTGAGGCCGAGCTGGGCGAAGCGCTCGGCGAAGTGGAGCCGGAGCTTCTCGAGGTCCTCGGTGTGCTTGAGCCGCTCCAGGAGCCGGTCGAGTCGCTCGCCGCCGTACGGGGTCTCGGCGAACAGGCGCCGGTAGCCGCGGATGACGGTGCGCAGCCGGTGGATGGTGACGCGGACCTGTCCGGCCGAACCGGGGGCGTTCCGTTCGAGGGCGCTGATCGCCCGGTTGAGCGCCTCGACGTTGTCGGCGATGAAGGCCTGGACGACGACGCCGGCCCGTGTGGACGCCGTCATCGGCTCGGGCCCGGCCTCGGCGGCCGGCGCTCCGGATCCTGACATGGCTCCTCCCCCCGGAAGACCTGCTGGAAGACAGTATTCCAGCAGGCTCCGAGGGGAGGAGCCGAAGCGGTGATTTATCGCGGATCACCGGTTCGTCAGCCCGGGATGCAGTCCATCGCGGGCATCGTCGTCAGGGTGCCGGTGACGTTGAAGCCGAAGCTCACCGAGCCGTTGGCGCTGATCGTGCCGTTCCAGCCGGCCGGGCTCGCCATCTGCATGTCGCCCATCGTGGAGATCGTCGAGCTCCAGCTGTCCCTGACGGTGATCCCCGAGTTCGGGGGCCACATCCAGTGGATCATCCAGTCGCTGACCGGGTCGGTCCCGGTGTTCTTGACCGTGATGTTCACCGTCGCGCCGCCGTTCCACGAGGTGACCGTCGCCGTGGCGGAGCAGGCGCCCGTGGGGTTGCCGGTCGGTCCGTCGGTCGGCTCGTCGGTGGTCGGCTCGTCGGTGGGCGGGTTGGTCACGCTGCCGTCGTTGCCGGGGAGCTGGGCTCCGGGGCGGATGCCGGTGACCTCGCCGTTGCCGCCGTCGAAGACGACGTCCGAGCACGCGTAGAAGTTCTCGGTCGAGTCCGAGCGCACCCAGTGGGTGAAGATCATGTGGTATCCCGACTTCTGCGGGAGGGTCATGTTGGCGTAGTAGTAGTGCTCGTTGGTGCCCGCGCCGCCGTTGGAGGCCGGGTTGGAGATGGTCTGGAACTTCTCGATGTCGTCCCAGCCGATCGGCTGCGACGGGTCCCAGCCGTTCTTGGTGATGTACAGGTCGAACTTGCCCGGGTGGTGGGCCCAGTTGTTGTAGCGCCATTCGACGGTGGCGCCGGCGGTCACGTGGGTCCGGGGCCAGTTGCCCGGGTCGTTGAACGGTTCGAAGTTGTACGGGCCCTTGCCGTTGCCGTCGCAGAGCCGTCCGTCGGGGATGTAACCGACGGTCTTGCCCGCGCCGTTCGAGTCGAGGTTCCCGAACCAGTTGTAGAACGGGGTCGGGCCGGCCTCGTCGAACGCGGCCTGGCAGGCCTCGTTGTACGGGTCGAGCGCGCCGTTCTGCGTGAGCGCGTCGAAATAGCAGAAGTACTGGCGGGACCCCGGGAACACCGTGGCGCCGTGGGCCTCTGCCTCGTCGCTGCTGAACAGCGCAGTGATGGTCATGGCGGTTACCGCCGCCAGGACCAGCGACATGACGGCGGCGATACGACGGCGTCTGCCGCCGAGCGCCGACGTGGCGATGGTGGACATGGATGAGCTCCTCTGCCGGACTTGGAGCGCTCCCAACCTGGCCTTCTACAAGGCCAGCGCGCGTTCTTGCGGACTGCTGCCAACGATATCGTGATATTCGAGTGTATCTATATTATCGCCGGAGATGCAACGGCCGCACGGTGGTAAACGCCCGTCCGCCGCGATCGGGCCCGCGAACCGGGGCCGCGGATAGACTCGCGCGATGGACACCGGAGACACCGCACCCGCCTTCACCCTCCACGACGAGACCGGCCGGCCCAGGAGCCTCGACGGGCTCCTCGAATCCGGGCCGGTCGTGCTGTTCTTCTATCCGCTCGCGATGTCGGCCGGCTGCACCGCCGAGGCCTGCCACTTCCGCGACCTCGCCGCCGAGTTCCAAGTCCTCGGGGCGACCCCGGTCGGGATCTCCCGCGACACGGTGGACCGCCAGGCCGCCTTCGCCGCCGAGCACTCCCTGGGGTACCCGCTCCTGTCCGATCCGGACGGCGCGGTCGCCGAGGCCTTCGGGGCGCGGCGCAGGCTGGGGATCGTGTCGACCAAGCGCAAGACCTTCGTCATCGGCGAGGGCCGGGAGGTCCTCGGCGCGATCAAGAGCGAACTGAACATGAACGCGCACGCGGACAAGGCCCTGGACCTGCTGCGGGCCCGCGCGGGCGCATGACCAGAGGCGGCCCTCCCGGACCGCCTCTGCGTCAGATCTTGCCCGCCAGCTCCCGGAACGCCTTGCCCCGGTGCGAGATCGCGTTCTTCTCATCGGGGCTCAGTTCAGCGCTGGTGCGGTCGAACCCGTCCGGGGTGAACAGCGGGTCGTAGCCGAAGCCCTGGTCGCCCTTGGGTTCGCGGCCGATGCGGCCGTGCATCTCGCCGTGGACGACGAGTTCGCGGCCGTCGGGCCAGACGATCGCGGCGGCGCACACGAACTTGGCGCCGCGTCGGTCGTCGGGAACGTCGGCGAGCTGGTCGAGCAGCAGGGCGTTGTTCGCCGCGTCGTCCTTCGCACGCCCGGCCCAGCGGGCGGAGAGCACACCGGGCATCCCGTTCAAGGCGTCGACGGCGAGCCCGGAGTCGTCGGCGATGGTCGCCAGCCCCGTGCGCTCGACGCCGTCGTGGGCTTTCAGCAGGGCGTTCCCGGCGAACGTCGATGCGGTCTCCGGGGTCTCCGGATACTCGGCGACGGCGTCCAAGCCGACCAGTTCGACATGCGGCGCCGCGGAGGCGAGGATCTGCCGCAGTTCCCGGACCTTCCCCTGATTGCGGGTCGCGAGGAGCATTCTCATGAGGCGATGAGGGTCTTGGCCTGGAGGAAGGAGAGTTCCTTGCAGCCCTTGAGCGCCAGGTCGAGGAGCGAGTCGAGCTCGGTGCGGCTGAAGACGGCCTCTTCACCGGTGCCCTGCACCTCGACGAAGTCGCCTTCGCCGGTGCAGACCACGTTCATGTCCACGGAGGCGGCGACGTCCTCTTCATAGGGGAGGTCGAGCACGGGGACGCCGTTGACGATGCCGACGCTGATCGCGGACACCGAGGTGGTCAGGATCTTGTCGGGCTTGCGGGCGAGCTTCTGGTCCTTCAGCCAGTGCACGGCGTCGTGGAGCGCGATGTAGGCGCCGGTGATGGCCGCGGTGCGCGTCCCGCCGTCGGCCTGGAGCACGTCGCAGTCGAGCGTGACGGTGTTCTCGCCGAGGGCCTTGAAGTCGACGCAGGCCCGCAGGGAACGGCCGATCAGCCGTGAGATCTCGTGGGTCCGGCCGCCGATCTTCCCGCGGATGGACTCGCGGTCGCTGCGCGAATGCGTGGAGCGGGGCAGCATCGAGTACTCGGCGGTGACCCAGCCTTCGCCGGAGCCGCGGCGCCAGCGCGGCACGCCGGGCGTGACGGAGGCGGTGCAGAGCACACGGGTACGGCCGAATTCGACGAGGACCGAGCCTTCGGGGTGGTCGGTCCAGGATCGGGTGAACTTCACGGGGCGCAGCTCGTCGGCGGCGCGCTTGTCAGGGCGACTCATCCGCACCAGCCTACGGGAACCCGTGGGCGTGTGACACACTAGTTGCTGCCCATCGGCCGGACGAACCGGCACGACGGACGGCGAGCGGCAGGCGGCTTCGGCCCCCCGATTCGCACGAGTGGCGACGCGATCGCAGCACCCCGCCACTCCCGCTTCGCGCGAGTGGCGGAACTGGCAGACGCGCAGGATTTAGGTTCCTGTGTCTTCGGACGTGGGGGTTCGAGTCCCCCCTCGCGCACTGACGGAAGGCCCTGGTGACAGGGCCCTTTTTGCGCCCCGTGCCGCACTCGGCGGCGATGGAGGGCATGCCGCCGGAGACCCCGACGGAGCCGTTCGACAACCCGAGGGCTCGTCGAGGCGGTCGCCGCCTCGCCGCATGACCGGCCGCGGCGGGAGACCGTGTCGGACGTGGCGGTGCCGGCGCGGCCGGCGTGCGTTCCGACGTCGCGCGAACGCGCCGCTCGAGACGGGAGCGGATGCCGAGCGCCGGGAGCCACAGTCGGGGACCGCACGAGGCTGCGGGCTAATCTGGACGCTATGCGAGTGACGATGCGGGAGGTCGCCGAGCGCGCCGGCGTCTCGGTGAAGACGGTCTCTCGTGTGGTCAACGAACAACCGCACATCCGTCCGGAGACCAGCGCCCTGGTGTGGGCCGCGATCGCCGATCTCGAATGGAGGCCGAACGCCTCGGCGCGCGCCCTGCGCACCGGCCGCACCGGCGTCATCGGCATCGCGGTGGCGGAGCTGCGTCGCCCCCTGCTCGCCGCCGTGGTGGAGCGCCTGGTGACGGAACTCGACCGGCACGGGCTCCACGCCGCCGTGGAGCCGACGCACGACGACGCCGCGCAACTCGCCTCGGTGATGGCGCAGCGCGGGCACGCCTTCGACGCGCTGCTGATGGTGGACGCGCCCGAATCGCCCGCCGCGGTGGCCGCCGATGGTGGGCCCGTGGTCCGCGTGAACGTCACGCGGCGACTCCCCGCCGCCCCGGCCGCCGGTACGGACGCGGTGTACGCCGATCTCGACCAGGCCGCAGACCTGGCACTGCGGCATCTGCGCGTGATGGGGCGCGACCGCGCCGTGAGGATCGGGCCCGGGCCGCTGGCCGAACTCGAGCGGGCCGGGGCGGTCTCCCGTGTCGACCCCGAATCGGGCGAGGTGGGTCGCGCCGCCGGATACAAAGCGGCGCAACGCGCCTTGGTCGAACAACCGGGGGTCGACGCCATGATCTGCGGCACCGATGAGATCGCCCTCGGGGCGCTGGCGGGCCTGCACGCCGCCGGGGTGGAGGTGCCGGGCCGTGTGGCGTTGATCGGTTACGGCGATCTGGACGACGGCCGGTTCAGCACGCCGTCGTTGACCACCATCGCCCCGGATCTGCGCTCGTTGGCGCGCGACGCCGTAGACCTCGTGGCGTCGCGGCTCGGCGGAGACGACCGGGACCCCCGGGCGATCGCGGCCCCGGTCGCATTGGTGCGGCGCGAGTCGACATCGGCGGCGGGCGGGCGATGAAGCGCCCGACGTTGGAGGACGTCGCCGCCGTGGCCCGAGTCTCGCCGAAGACGGTCTCGAACGTACTCCGCGACCGCCCGTATGCGAGCGAGGCGACCCGGGAACGGGTCCTGCAGGCGGTCGCCGCCGTCGGATACCGGGTGAACCGGGCCGGCCGGGCGCTGGCCGGCGGCGGCAGCGGGCGGATCGCGGTGGTCGTCCCCAACCTCCACCAGCCCTACTACGCCGAGACCGCCGAGCGGTTGATCCTGGCGCTGGCGGCGGAGGGGCTCACCACTACCCTGCGGATCGCCTCGGACCGCGACGCCGAGCGGGAGGCCGCGCTGGGGGACACCACCGCGGACGCGGACGGGGTGATCATCTGCCCGCACCACCTCGATGCCGAACTGCTCGAGGGCAAGACGCCGGACCGTCCCGTGGTGCAGTTCGGCGGCCTGCCGACCGGTCTGCTCGACACCGTGGTCATGGGTCAGCGCGAAGGATTCAAGGCCGTCACCCGCCACTTGTTGGACACCGGTCGACGACGGCTCGCCTTGGTGTGGAACGCGACCCCGAGCGGTCGTCCGGACGGTGACCGCTTCGACGGCTTCCTCGAAGCGCTCGACGAGTTCGGGCTCGAACCGGATCCGACGTTGATGGTGGCCGGCTCGGACTGGGACCGGCGCGCCTCCGGCTACGAGGCGATGACCGGCCTGCTGGCCGCGGGCGCCGAGTTCGATGCGGTGATGGGCGTCAACGACGCCGTGGCGGTCGGCGCGCTGCGCGCCCTGCGCGCCCACGGGGTGCGCATTCCCGAGGACGCGGCCTTGACCGGCTTCGACGACACCGACGAGGCCGAATTCACGGTGCCTCCGCTGACGACGGTCAGCCCCGAGCACGAGGCGATGGTCGACGCGGCCGTGCGGATGCTGATCGATCGCCTGGGCGGCGGCGCCGACACGCCTCAGGAGTACCGGGCCCGCGCCCATCTGATTCCCCGGGCGTCCTCGGGCGTGGCTCGCTGACCGCCGTTCCCGCCGTCATGGATGGAACCGCCTCGATGGGCACGGGCCCTCGAGGCGCACGATCACATCCCGCTTTGTCTTCCTATTGACAACGCTGAAGTACGTGCTTAAGGTCGTGTGACGCTCAGAACCCGCCTCAAGGAGACGACGCGCCCCCACCCCTCGCGCCGGCTCCGCCGAACGATCTGAGCCGCCCCGAACCCCGACTCAAGGAGGAGTCTTGAACCCCATTTCGAAACGCCGAGGGGTCGCGGCCCTCGCCGGACTCGCCTCGGCGGCGCTGCTGCTCAGCGCCTGCGGCGGGAACGGCGGCAGGGACAGCGACGCGCTCCAGATCCTCGTCGTCAAACACCCGCTCACCGGGCCGATGGCGGACATGGGCTGGGTCGCCGAGATCGAGAAGGCCGCCGGCATCGAAGTCGAGTGGGAGGAGGTCTCGGCCGACTGGGACCAGAAGAAGTCCACGATGCTCGCCGCCGGCGACATCCCCGACCTGGTGATAGGAGCGAACGCCGTCACCGACTCCGACATGGTCACCTTCAACGGCCTGTTCGAGGACCTGAGCGACGACTTGGAGGCGCTGCCGAATGTGGCGGCGATGTTCGAGGCGGTGCCCGAGACCGAGCTGATGGCCACCCGCCCCGAGGGCCAGATCTACTCCCTTCCCTCGTACCGCCGGTACTGGCCGCAGACCGCCACCCGCCAATACCTCAACCAGCAGTGGCTCGACAACCTCGGCCTGGAGCAGCCCACGACCTGGCAGGAGCTGCACGAGGTGCTGCTCGCCTTCAAGAACGAAGACGCCAACGGCAACGGCGATCCCGACGATGAGATCCCGATCGACTGGGCGCCTGCCGGAGAGGCGGGCTTCGGGTACTTCGCGCCGACGATGCTCCTCGGCGGCCTCGGACTGCCGATCACCAACGGCGGCGGCTCCGGATACTTCGTGGAGGACGGGCAGGTGGGGAACTTCCTCGTCGACCCCCGCTATCGCGAACTCGTGTCGTTCCTGCACGAGCTGTACGCCGACGGCCTGGTCAGCCAGGAGGTCATGACCCAGGACTACTCGACGTACCAGTCCGTGGGCCGCGGCGAGGGCGACGTGGCGAAGGTCGGCTTCTCCTGGGGTTGGACGGCCTCGGACCGGTTCGGTCCGCAGCTGGCCGGCCAATACGTCTCCACGTCCCCGCTGCTAGGGGACGACGGCGTGGACCCCGGCGACCTGGCCTGGTCGTACGACTCCTACTCGCTCAACTTCGGCCTGAACACGATCACCATGTCCGCCCAGAGCGACAAGAAGGAGGCCGCGCTGGCGGTGATCGACGCCTTCTACGACCAGGACCTCTCCCTGCAGGCCCTCTGGGGCGAGTTCGGGCAGAACATCGAAGAGCTCGGCGGCGACTCGTACGCGGTGCTGCCTCCGTCGGACGACACGCTGGACCCCTCCAGTTGGAAATGGACGACCACCCTCGCCGACAACAGTCCCGGATGGATCCGCGAGGACATCGAGGTCACCCTGCCCAGCGACATCCAGGAAGCGGTGGAGGACGCCGAGCCGCTCGCCGACGCCCTCGCGAACATCGATCCCGCCACCGACATCTGGCCGGGAGAGCTGATCAAGATGAACGCGGAGGACTCGAGCCGACTCTCGCTGCTCCACACCGACATGCTCGGGCCCGCGATGCAGCGGTGGGCCGTCTGGATCACCGAGGGCGGCGTGGAATCCGAATGGGATGCCTACGTGGCCGAGCTGGAGGGCCTCGGACTGACCGAGGCCGTCGAGATCCACCAGCGCTACTACGACGACTACCTGGCGAGCCGCGGATGACGGCCGCCACCGCCGTGCGCCCCGCCGGCGAGCGCGCCATGCGCGCCCGCCGGCGGGGCGGGGCCGGGCCGGCCCGGCACTTCCGCAGGTACTGGCAGCTGTGGGTCATGGTCGCCCCGGCGATCGCGTTCGTCGCGGTGTTCGCCTACGTGCCGATGTACGGCCTGCAATTGGCGTTCCGGGAGTTCGACTTCACGGCCGGCATCACCGGCGGTGACTGGGTCGGCCTGAAGTACTTCCACCAGTTCTTCGAGAGCCCGCAGTTCTGGACCCTGATTCGCAATACCGTCGTGATCAGCGTGAGCACGCTCGTCGTCGGCTTCGCCGCCCCGATCGGGCTCGCGCTCATGATCAACCAGGTGGTCGGGCGGCGGCGGAGGAAGTTCCTCCAGACCGCGACCTACCTGCCGCACTTCATCTCGATCGTGGTGATCGTCGGCATGCTGCAGGTGTTCCTCTCCCCGACCTCGGGCCTGATCACCCGGTTCGCGGCCCTGTTCGGGGTGGAGGGGGCCAACTTCCTCGGCAGCGAGGCCGCCTTCGTGCCCGTCTACGTGATCTCCGACGTGTGGCAGCACGCCGGGTGGAACAGCATCATCTACCTGGCGGCGCTGTCGCGAGTGGATCCGCAGCTGTACGAGGCCGCGCGGATCGACGGCGCCGGCCGCTTCAGCATCGTCCGGCACGTGGACGTCCCCGCCCTCGTGCCGACGATGATCGTGCTGCTCATCCTCAACATGGGCAATGTGCTCAACACCGGGTTCGAGAAGATCTTCCTCATGCAGAACCCCCTCAACCTCGGAGTCTCCGAAGTGATCGCGACCTATGTCTACAAGATCGGCATCCTCGCCAACCAGTTCAGCTACGCCACCGCGATCGGACTGTTCAACACCCTCATCAACTTCGCGTTCCTGCTGATCGCCAACCAGATCGCCAAGCGCGTCTCCAACACGAGTCTGTGGTGAGCACGATGACCGGACCGATCACCGCCCTCCGGGGGAACACGCCCGGCGACCTCGTGTTCAAACTCGTCCTAGCGCTCAGCTGCGGCCTGGTCCTGCTCGTGGCCGTGTACCCGATCTACTTCGTGGTGATCGCCTCGGTCAGCGATCCGACGATGGTGTCCACCGGCCAGGTCTGGCTGGCGCCCCGCGACATCTCGTGGTTCGGGTACGAGCAGATCTTCGCCGATTCGCGGATCTGGAACGGGTACCGGAACACGCTGCTCTACGCGGTCGTCGGGACCGCGTTGAACCTGCTGGTGACCATGCCCGCCGCCTTCGCCCTCTCTCGCAGGGAGTTCCGGCCGCGCCGGGTCCTGATGTTCTTCTTCGCGTTCACCATGTTCTTCAGCGGTGGGCTCATCCCGATGTACCTGCTGCTGCGAGACCTGAACCTGCTGGACAACTGGCTCGTGTTCATCCTGCCGTCAGCGGTGAACGTGTTCAACCTGATCATCGCCCGGGCGTTCTTCGAGTACTCGCTGCCCGACGACCTGCACGAGGCCGCCTCCATCGACGGAGCGAACTACTTCCAGTTCTTCCTGAAGATCGCCCTGCCGCTGTCCATGCCGATCCTCTCGGTCATCGGACTGTACTACCTGGTGCAGCACTGGAACGACTTCTTCACCGGCCTGGTGTTCGTCCGCGACTACAGCATTCAGCCGCTGCAGATCGTGCTGCGGGACATCCTCATCTCGAACCAGGCGTTCTCGGGCGGCGCGGGCGGCGCCGGTGGCGCCGGGGCCGGAAGCTACGCCCAGCAGTACGCCGACCAGATCAAGTACGGGGTGATCGTCGTGTCGACGCTGCCGGTGATCATGCTGTATCCCTTCCTGCAGCGCTACTTCGAAAAGGGCGTCATGATCGGGGCGTTGAAGGGATGAGGGAGGCCTTCCTGGACTGGTATCAGCGGCTGGGGAGGCTCGGTCTGCGGCTGCTGTGCCTGCACCTGCTGTGGCTGGCGTGGACCCTGCGCGGCGGCGTGCTGCTCGGGGTCTTCCCGGCGACGGCCGCCCTGCACGGCGTGCTGCGCGAGGACGCCCGGTTCGCGATCGCGCACCCGGACGAGCAGCCCGCGCTGGCCGGCCTCCGGGCCGGGTTCCGTGAGCTGTGGCGTCGGGAGTTCGCCGCCGCCAACCGGCTCGGCGTGCTGCTCGTGCTCGGCTGGGCGACGCTCGTGCTGGACCGGAGGGTCACGGCGGCCATCGACCTCGGCGGCCTCGGGCCGCTGATCGCCGGCGGCCTCACCGTCGCGGGAGTCTGGCTGGGGGTGGTCACCGTCCTGGTCTGGCCGCTGCAGTCGCATTTCGACGAAGGCGCCTGGGCGCTGCTGCGCCGAGCTTTGATCCTGACGGCGGCGCGCCCCGCGACGGCGGCCATGGCCGGCACGGGCGTGGGCGTCCTATGGTGCGCTTACTACCTCGTTCCGGGCCTGATCCCGGTGTTCGGCCTGGCGGCGCCGGCGGCCGTCGCGACGGCGGTGCTATGGCGATCGGGCGTACTGGCCGCCTCGCTCGCGCCCGCCGCCCCTTGAACCGCTGCGGACAAGGCGGATCCAACCGCGGCGATCGCGATCCCCGGCGCCGGCGCCGGCACGCGGAAGACCAGCGCGCCGAGCGCGTTGCCGGTCTCGGCGACCGCCGCGTCATGTCATCCGGGACCTAGCCCCCGTGAGGAGGCCCGTCGGGCGGGTCGAGGGCTATGTGGATCCGCATCGTGGTGCCGTACGGGCCGGTGTAGGTGCGGAGCAGGTCGACGACATGGTTGACCAGGAGGAGGCCGTGGCCTCCTGCGGGGTCGTCGATGGGGAGGCGTCCGGCGAGGGGGTCGGCGAGGTGGCCGGCGTCGGTGATGTCGCAGACCAGGTGGTCCGCCTCCGTCCAGATGTGGAGCATCGCGCTGCCCCCGCCGTGTCGGATGCTGTTGGTGACCAGTTCGGTCACGGCGATCTCGAGGTCGATGAGCCGGTTCGCGGCGAGGCCCGTCTTGCGTCCGAACGCGGTCACGAACCAGCGCGCGTTCTCGATGGTGGCGCGGTCGACGGCGCGCGCGATGGCGGTCTTGGGCGGCGGCGTGAGCGGCTGGTTGTACTCGGCGAACAGGCGCTCGGGGGCGAAGTGGTCGCTGCGGCGGCATCCCCATCGGTCGATGACGACGGGATGCGCGGCCAGCGAATCGGCGATCGCCCGCCCGCTGAGCGCGGCGACGTCGTACGGGCACATGATCGCGACGTCCCTGCCCGCGAACGCGGGGTTGATCAGCGCTTCGTGCTGGGCGCACGCGGGGTACTCGGCGGCGGTGCGCGACGGCCAGACCGGCTCGCCGATGATCCGGACGCGGCGGTCGGGGTACTGGTCGGCGAACTCGCGCAGCACGCCGGGGATGATGCGCCCCGGGTTGGCACCGGCCTCGCACATGTCGACCAGGTGCACGCGTTCGGCCGCAGCCCCCAGGACGTCCTGCAGCAGATGAAGATTCGGTGTGGGCACGGCGACCGCGACGGGCTCGTCGGCACGGAGCCCTTCCTCGATGAACGGCATCGTCCCGTCCACGTACTCGTGCGGGCCGCGATAGTGCAGCGTGAGGTGGAGGAACGGCTCGTCGGCCCGGAAATCGGGCCCTGCGGTCATCACGCGCCTCCTTCGACCGGGACGGAAGCCCGTGGTCCGAGGCCGCGGGGGATCGTCACGGTTCCGTGCCGGTCGTCATTCCTGCCTGCTGCTGTCACCTGTACTGAGGTGTACGCGATTGCCGACGGTGCGTTCGCCTGAGTTACGAATCATTGTACGGGAAGCGACGAACGCAATTACAGGTGCCGTTCCGCGGAATACGCCAATGCTCATTCGCCGGTGAGACCACCGTGATCGTCATGCCTGGACCGCATGTTACGGAAGTTGTAAGAGTGTACTAGAGGTGCTGAATTGCATCGTGTCAACGGTTGATTTGCCGACCGCTGCCCGGAATTTCACGTCATCGAAAACCTGTGATCCGCGTCTCAATCAGGTTTAAGAATTGCGTCTGGGATCTGCCCGTGACATCCGGATGGCATTCTCGTATGCTGAGGAAAACGTTGAAGCCTACGCGACTCCATAGCGACGATGTCTCTCGCGGACATCGCACTCGTGACCAGAATGGACGGACGTGACCGCGGCGTCATGACAGCGTTCCCCGGCTCCGTGCACAGCCGGGATCGCTGAAGACTCCAGGGCACCCCCCAAAACCGAGACTGGAGGACGAGAACCTCATGACCAACACACGACAGCAGCGCCGGAACAAGTCCGACGAGTACGGCCACCTAGAGCCCCTGTTCGAGGAGCTCGAGCGGCTCGACCAGGATGATCCCAGGTGGTCGGAGGTCAGGGACCGCCTCGTCACCGGATACCTGCCGTTGGCCGAGCACATCGCGCAGCGGTTCTCAGGCAAGGGCATCGCCAAGGACGACCTCGTGCAGGTCGCCTCGGTCGGCCTCATCCACGCGGTCGACCGGTTCGACCCCCGCAAGGGCGCGGACTTCCTGTCCTTCGCCGTGCCGACCGTCATGGGGGAGGTGCGCCGCCACTTCCGCGACACCACCTGGCCGATGCGGGTCCCGCGTCGGCTCCAGGAGCTGCGCCTCTCCCTCAACCAGGCCAACGCCGAACTCTCCCAGAGCCTCGGCCGTCCGCCGACGGAGGAGGAGCTGGCCGAGCACCTCGGGATCTCCGTGCGCGAGGTCCAGGAGGGCTTCGAGGCCCGCCAGGCCTACCGGGCGGTCTCGCTCGACGAGCCGCCGTTCGAGGACGAGAACCGCCTCTCGCTGGCCGAGACCATGGGCGACGAGGACACCGCGCTCGAATTCGTCGAGAACCACGAGACCCTCGCCCCGCTCATCCAGGAGCTGCCGGAGCGCGAGCGCAAGATCCTCGCTCTGCGCTACTTCGGGGACATGACGCAGACGCAGATCGCCGAGGAGATCGGCATCTCGCAGATGCACGTCTCCCGGCTGCTCACCCGAACGCTCAACGAGCTCCGCCAAGAACTCGCCTGACCTTTTATGCGTCGGGCAGCCGCAGGTAGACCCGGATGGTGGTCCCGCGGGGACTGGTGTGGGCCAGGAGCAGATCGACGATCTGGTTGACCAGCACCAGTCCCCGTCCGTGGGCCTGAGTCTCGTCGGTCGGCATGCGCCCGGCGAGCGGATCGGTGATGTGCCCCGAATCACTGACCTCGCAGACCAGCCGCGTCTCCTCGGTCCACACTCGGAAGGTGCCGACGCCCCCGCCGTGCTGGATGCTGTTCGTCAACAGCTCGGTGATGACGATCTCGAGGTCGATGAGCTGGGCCCCTGAGAGGCCCACCGAGCGGCCGTACGAGGTGACGAACCAGCGCGCGTTGTCGAGCGTCCGCCGGTCCGCGATCCGCTCGATCGCCCGCTTCGGAGCGGGGGCCAGCGGCTGGTTGTAGTCGGCCAGGATGCGGCCGGGATCGTACTGCTCGCTCAGGTGCTGGCCGGTCTGGTCGATGAGCAGCGGATGGGTCGCCCGCGCGTCTTCGATGGCCTGGGCGCTCAGTCCCTCGGTGTCGTACGGGCACAGCTTGGTGACCGGACGGCCGTTGAACGCGAGATTGAGCAGCGCCTCGTGCTGGACGCACGCCGGGTATTCCAGTTCGCTGCGACCGGGCCAGATCGGCTCCCCGATGATGCGGACGCGGTGTCCCTGGTGGGCGTCGACGAAGGAGCGCACGACGCCGGGGATGATCCGCGCCGGGTTCGCGCCGACGTCGGTCATGTCGATCAGCATGACCCGCTTGGCCGCGGAACCGAGGGCCCTGCGCAAGGCCTCCAGGTTGTGCTTGGGCACGGCCGCGGCCGCGGGCTCGTCGGCGCGCAGCGCCGCTTCGATGAAGGGGACGGTGCCGGCGAGGTACTCCTCGGAGGAGGAGTAGAAGAACGCCGGATGCTCGAATCCGTCTCCCTGTGGATTTCGGGCTTCAGGGGTGGTTCCGACGGTCATTGATCTCCCTCGATCGCTATCCCGGCCGCGCAGTCGGGCCACAGCACCCGCATGACCCGGTCGAATCCAGGGGGCGTCCCGTGGGCGACGATACGCTGCCCCTCGTCCAGGCCGTCTGCGATGTTCACGAGCAATGTGACTCCTCGAACGTCGATGAATCGGAGCTCGGTGAGGTGGACATGGACCTCGGGTCCCTGGCTGATGACCCGACGCAGCGCCTTCTCCCAGTCGTCGTGGCTGTTCAAATCTATCTCACCGGAGACGAGGAGGCCGACCTCGTGGCAGGCGCATCCGGTGATCTGCAGCGGTCTGGCCGGATCGTCCTGATCGGCGAGTGGTGCTCCCGCATGCGAAACCGGTGACGGGTGCGACTCACTGGACTTGCCGTCCGCGGGTTCCGTGGTCACGACACCTCCCAATGGTCACTTCAATCTCGGTGAGTCTCACGGGAGCCGACGCTCCTCGGTTGCCATACGGTCCACCCCTCGCAACATGCGGATGAGGTCGATCAGATCAGGTTCCATCCGAGGTCGGACCCGTTCGGGGTGGAGGTCCGATCCGTCGTGGTGAGGAATGCTATCACCGGCGCCTTCGGGCGGCACGGCATCGAGGCGTCGTCCACCAGCCGAGACACAGAGGACTCCCGGAGATGAGCGAATGCGGGGATGCGGATGGGTCGGAACAGCGGTGGGGCCGGGGTCGGCCGCGGCGGGCGCTATCTGCGCCCGTCCCCGGCGTCCTGGCGCCGCTTCGCCGATCGGTGCTCCGAGTACTGGTCCATCGCGTAATCGACGAGGGCCTTGGCCACTGCCAGACCGACGGTCAACGCCAGGCTCTTGACGAGTGCTCTCATCATGGCTCCTCTACTCACAGGCGGCTCGGTGTCCCCCGATGCCGCCGTTGGCCCTAAGCATTCCCGAGCGGCCGAGTTGCCAAACCGGTTCCCGGTGTCCGGGGGCGCCGGCGGGTACGGACCGCGAGGGCCGCGCAGGCCACGACCGCCGCCGCTCCGGCGGCGGTCTGCCAGGTGAGGGGTTCGCCGAGGAGGATCGCCGCCCACGTGATCGACAGGATCGGCTGCACGAGCTGGATCTGGCTCACTTGGGCCATCGGGCCCAGGGCGAGGCCCCGGTACCAGGCGAAGAAGCCGAGGAACATGCTGACGGCGGCCAGGTAGGCGAAGGCGGCCCATTCGGCGGCGGCCGCCTCGGGAGGGGCCTCGATCCAGGCCGCCGCGGTCAGGGCGGTCATCACCGGCGCGGCCAGCACCAGGGCCCAGGAGATCGTCTGCCAGGACCCGAGCTCGCGCGAGAGCAGGCCGCCTTCGGCATAGCCGACCGCGGCCGCGACGACCGCGCCGAACAGCAGCAGGTCGGGCCGGCCGAGGTCGCCGACGGCGCCGGTGTGCACGGCCGCGAACGCCGCGGCGGCGACGGCGCCGAGGAGGGCGGCGGTCCAGAACGCGGTCGGCGGGCGCTCGCGGGTGCGCAGGACCGCCGCTACCGCGGTCGCGGCCGGGAGGATCGCGATCACGACCGCGCCGTGGCTCGCCGCGGTGACGGTGAGCGCGTAGGTGGTCAGCAGCGGGAAGCCGAGGACCACGCCGCCCGCCACGACCGCCAAGCGCAGCCACTGCGAGCGGTCGGGAAACCGCTGCCGGGTCAGGGCGAGCGCGGCGCCCGCGAGGGCGGCGGCGATCACGGCGCGGCCCGCGCCGATGAACAGCGGCGACAGACCGCCGACGGCGATGCGCGTGAACGGAACGGTGAAGGAGAACGCGAGGACGCCCAGTGCGCCCCACCACAGGCCCGCACTCGCACGGGATATCGGTCGGGTCACCAGGGCAGTAGCGCTATCGTTGGCTTTCATGTTCAACGATAGCAGCGCGCGGATCGTCGACGGCCTGCGCGAATGGATCGGCACGGCCGCGCCCGGCGCGCAGCTGCCTTCCACGCGCGCGCTCGTCGCCGCGTACGCGGCGAGCCCGGTGACGGTCCAGAAGGCGCTGCGGACCCTGGCCGCCGAAGGGCTGGTGGAGGCCCGGCCCGGGGTCGGGACGTTCGTGCGCGCGGTGCGGGCGGCGAGGCCGAGCGACTACGGCTGGCAGACGGCCGCGCTCGGCTCGCCCCGCGCCCGCATCCCGGGGCGGCCCTCGGCGCTGTGGCCCGCCGCGAACGACGTGATCGCGCTGCACTCGGGATACCCGGACCGCGAACTGCTGCCCGAGCGGCTCGTGCGCGCCGCGTTCACGCGGGCCGCGCGCGGCGACGCGGCGCTCAGCCGCCCGCCCACGAGCGGTCTGCCGGAACTCCAGTCGTGGTTCGCCGCCGAACTGGGCACGGCCACGCCCGCCGGCACCACTCCGCCCGCGCCGAGCGACGTGGTCGTCGTGCCCGGCAGCCAGACCGGGCTCTGCTCGGTCTTCCGGGTCCTCGTCGGCCCCGGCCGACCGCTCCTCATGGAATCGCCCACCTTCTGGGGCGCGATCGTCGCCGCCGCAAGGGAACACGTCGAGGTCGTGCCGATCCCCAGCGGCCCCGGCGGCCCCGACCCGGACGTGCTCGCCCGCGCCTTCGAGCAGACCGGCGCCCGCGCGTTCTACGCCCAGCCGAACTTCGCCAACCCGACCGGCGCGCAGTGGACCGGGGCGACCGCGGACCGGGTGCTCGAGATCGTGCGCGCCCACGGCGCGTTCCTCGTCGAGGACGACTGGGCCCACGAGTTCGGCATCGACGCCGACGCCGCCCCGGTCGCCGCCCGCGACGACGGCGGGCACGTCGTCTACCTGCGTTCCCTCACGAAGAGCGTGTCCCCGGCGGTGCGCGTCGCCGCCGTCATCGCCCGCGGCCCCGCCCGCGAGCGGATCCTCGCCGACGTGCAGGCCGAGTCGATGTACGTCAGCGGGACCCTCCAGGCCGCCGCGCTCGACGTCGTGACCCAGCCGGGGTGGCGGACCCATCTGCGGGGCCTGCGCCACCAGCTCGCCTCGCGCCGCGACCTGCTCGTGCGGAGCCTCGCCGAGCACCTCCCGCAGGCGCATCTCGAAGCCGTTCCCCAAGGGGGCCTGAACCTCTGGGTTCGGCTCCCCGACGCGACCGATCTGCCGGGCCTGGTCCGGGCCTGCGAGGACGCCGGCGTGCTCGTCAACTCGGGGGACGAGTGGTTCCCGGCCGAACCCACCGGTTCGTACCTGCGCCTCAATTACTCCGGTCCGGGCCCCGGCGCGTTCCCCGCCGCGGCCCGCGCCATCGGCCGTGCCCTGGCCCGTGACTGAGCCGTTTCGGGCACCGATCGTTGCGGCCGCGTGGACTCCGGTTCACCTGCGGTTCGCCTGGCGTACGCCTCGATAAAGGACGTTTTGGACGTGAATTCTGCTGACGACGTCGAGCGGGTCGCCGCTCTCGCCCTCGCGGTGCAGCGGTCGGGGCTGCTGCCGCAGGAAGAGCAGGCCGCCCTGCTCGACCGCTACCGGCGCCTGCGCGAGCACGTGCTGCGCACCGGCACCGCCGAGACCGCCCGGCGCCTGCTGGAGATCGACGGCGTCTCGGCTCCGAAGCGGACGCTCACCAGGGCTTGACGCGCAGCCGTCGGGAAGGGGCCGACGGCGAACACCATTTGGCGGCCGGACCGCGAACGCCGCTGAAGCGCCGGCACCGCAGCCGCCGCGAACACCACGGCCGCGAAAAGGCCGCTCCCGCAACGACGCCGCTCCGCGCCTGGACCGTAACGCCGCTACGCGTCGAGGCCCAGCTGCTTCTTCAGGCGGCCGACGTGGCCCGTCGCCTTCACGTTGTACTGCGCCAGCTCCACGGTGCCGCGCTCGTCGATGACGAACGTCGAGCGGATGACCCCTTGGATCGTGCGGCCGTAGTTCTTCTTCTCGCCCCACGCGCCGTACTCCTCGAGCACCTTGTGCTCGGGGTCGGACAGGAGCGGGAAGGTCAGGCCGTCGCGCTCGACGAACTTGGCCAGCGCCTCGGGCTCGTCGGGGGAGATCCCGAGGACCGCGTAACCCGCGGCCTGCAGGCCCGTGAGGCTGTCGCGGAAATCGCAGGCCTCTTTCGTGCAGCCGGGGGTCATGGCCCTCGGATAGGCGAAGAGGATCACTTTGCGGCCCTGCAGACTCGACAAGGTCACCGGGTCGCCCGTGTCGGTGGCGAGCGTGAAGTCGGGCGCCGCATCACCTGGCTGAAGTCGTACGTTCACAGGTCGCAACCCTACCGGGCGTCCCTGACAATCGCCTGGGAGCACGCCCACGGTTCGCTGTCCGCGCTCGCGGCCCTCCGCCGGAACCGCGGCCGGGCTTGACGGCGAGGACGATGCTATTGCAAAATAATTGCAATAGCCCAAAGGCGGGTTGTTGATTCCACGCGTGGGCGCCTTGCATCCGGCAGGGCGACCGCCAAAGCCCCCGTGCCGAAGAGCCCCCACCAGTCGAAAGGCGGCACCCGCCCGTGTCAGACCTGGCGCTGCACATCCCCACCGACGTCATCGACGGACCGACGTCCCTCGCCTTCGCCGCCATAGCGGTCCTCGCCGTCGGCGCCTGCGTCGTCATGGCCCGCCGGAACCTCGACGAGCGGCTCGTGCCCCTCGCCGGGCTCGCGACCGCGTTCGTCTTCGCGGCGCAGATGCTCAACTTCCCGGTCGCCGCCGGCGTCTCCGGGCACCTCCTCGGCGGCGCGCTCGCCGCCGCCCTGCTCGGTCCCTGGCTCGGCGCGCTCTGCGTCACCGTCGTCATCGTCATCCAGGCGCTCCTGTTCGCCGACGGCGCCGTCACCGCCCTGGGCCTGAACGTCGCGAACATGGCGATCATCGCCGCCTTCACCGCCTACGGCGTGCTCGCCTTGGCGCTCAAGGTCCTGCCGCGCACCCGCTGGGGCCTCGGCGTCGCGGTCTTCGCCGCCGCGATCGTCAGCGTCGTCGCCGCCTCGGCCGGGTTCGTCCTCCAGTTCTGGCTCGGCGGCGAAGCGGTCGGCCAGTCCTTCGGGGCCATGGCCGCCGCGATCCTCGGCACCCACGTCCTCATCGGGATCGGCGAGGCCGCCATCACCGCCGGCGCCGTCACCGCGGTCGCGGTCGCCCGCCCCGACCTCGTCCACGCCCTCCGCGGCGCCCCGCTCGCCCAGGCCCGCGCCCGTGTCCTGAAGGAGACCGCATGAAGACCAAGCCGTTCATCGTCGCCGGGGTCGTCGTCACGCTGATCCTGGCCGGGTTCGTGTCCCTGTTCGCGTCCACCTCGCCCGACGGGCTCGAATCGGTGCTCCTCACCGGCTGCGACACCGCCGACGGCGAGATCACCGGCGGCGACTGCGTCCTCGAAGCCGCCGGGGAGCACGAGATCGGCGGCGTCTTCGCCGACTACGGGATGTCCTTCCTCGACAACGAGATCCTCGGGGCCTCGCTCGCCGGGATCCTCGGCGTGCTGCTCACGCTCGCGGTCGCCACCGGCTTCTTCCGGCTCCTCGCCCGCGGCAAGCGGCCCGAGCCGTCCGGGAACGAGACCGCGTGAACCTCGCCGACGGGCTCCACCGGCCGGGGGACTCGCCGGTCCACCGGCTGCGCCCGCAGGCGAAGATCGTCGCGCTCTTCGCCTTCACCTGCGCCATCGCCGCCACCCCGCGGGAGGCGGTGTGGGCCTTCGGGGTCTACGCGCTGATCCTCGCCGGACTGTTCGCGCTCGCCCGCGTGCCCGCGACCTGGGTGCTCTCCCGCAGCCTCGTCGAATCGCCGTTCCTGCTGCTCGCACTCGCCTTCCCGTTCATGGTCGACGGCCCGGCCGTCCGCATCGGGATCCTCCAGGTCTCCGAACCGGGCCTGTGGGCCGGATGGAACCTCTTCGCCAAGGCCACCCTCGGCGTCTGGGCCGCGCTGCTGCTCTCGGCGACCACGCCCGTCGCCGGGGTCCTCGCCGGCCTCTCGCGGCTGCGCTGCCCCGAGATCCTGCTCCAGATCACCGCGTTCGCGATCCGCTACGCGCACCTCACCGTCGCCGAGGTGACCCAGATGCGCCTTGCGCGCCTCGCCCGCTGCGACGACCCGCGGTTCCTGTGGCAGGCCGGGGCCCTCGCCCGCAGCCTCGGCGTCGTCTTCATCCGCTCCTTCGAACGCGGCGAACGCGTCTGGCAGGCCATGGCCGCCCGCGGCTACACCGGGCGGCTCCCGCTCGAAGTCGGCCCGGCCCCCGCCAGCCCGCTCCAGTGGTCCGCCGCGCTCGCCGCCCCCGCGCTCGCGGCCGGGATCGCCGCATGGACGGCGGTGCCCGCATGACCGCGCTCGACACCGCCCGCCAGGACCTCGCCCTCGACATCCGAGGCCTCGAACACGTCTACCCCGACGGGCACCGCGCCCTCGACGGCGTCGACCTGCAAGTGCGCGAAGGCGAACGCGTCGCGATCCTCGGCCCCAACGGCGCCGGGAAGACCACCCTCATGCTCCACCTCGCCGGGCTCCTCACCGCCACCGAAGGCACCGTGTCGGTCGGCGGCGTCACGGTCGCGAAGCGGACCCTCGCCGAGATCCGCCGCCGCGTCGGCATCGTCTTCCAGAGCCCCGACGACCAGCTGTTCATGCCCACCGTCGCCGACGACGTCGGCTTCGGCCCCGCCAACCTCGGCCTGCGCGGCCCCGAACTCGCCGCCCGCGTCACGGCCGCGCTCGCCGACGTCGGCCTCGCCGACCTCGCCGACCGGCCCCCGCACCACCTCTCGGTCGGCCAGCAGCGCCGGGCCGCCCTCGCCGGCGTGCTCGCCATGCGGCCCGACATCGTCGTCTGCGACGAACCGAGCGCGAACCTCGACCCGGCCAGCCGCCGCGACCTCGCCGGGATCCTCCGCGCGACCGCGCCGACCCTCATGCTCGTCACCCACGACCTGCCGTACGCGCTGCAGCTGTGCGAACGATCGGTCATCCTCGACGCCGGACGCGTCGCCGCCGACGGCCCGACGCACGAGATCCTCGCCGACACCGCGCTCCTGGAACGGCACCGACTCGAACTGCCCTTCGGCTTCTCCCTGGAGACGGCGCTGGCGGCGATGCGGGCCTGAGGCCCGGTACACCCGGTCGCCGCCGACGAAGCGCCGAAGGGGCGCAGCCGCGAATGCGGCTGCGCCCCTTGCACGCGGCTTCGGTCAGCTCGCGTCGATCGCGGCCCGGACCTCCTCGGCGAAGGCCGAGTTCTCGACCACTTCGCCGTTCACCTTCGCGGTCGGGGTCCCCGAGACGCCCTGCTGGGACGTGGCGTGCTCGTTGCCCTCCTGGACCCAGCCGCGGTACTTCCCCGACTCCACACAGGACTCCCAGTCGGCGCCGAGACCGACCTCGTCCGTGCCGATCGCGATGAGCTCGTCGTCGGACAGGCCCGAGGTCTGCTCGGCGGGCTGGTGCTCGTACAGCGCCAGCGTGTAGTCCAGGAACTGCTGCTCGCCGGTGTCGGCGGCGCACACGGCCGCCGCGGCCGAACGGCTCGAGTACTCGGTGCCCCGGCTCATCCGGTCGAGGATCGCCAGCGGGTGGTAGACCACCGTCACCGAGCCGGTGTCGAGCCACGACTGGAGGTCCTCGGCGTACGCGGACTCGAACTGGTTGCAGGCCGGGCACATGTAGTCGATGTACAGATCGATCCGCACCGGGCCGTCGCCCAATTCGATCCCGTACGTGTCGGTGACGGCGGCGGCCGGCTCGTTCACCTCGTACTCCGGTTCGCGGTTCATCCAGATGCCGACCGCGAGGAGCCCCCCGATCAGCACCACCGCGGCGCCGATCGCCACCCCGAACACGATCTTGCGGCGCCTGGCCTCCGCGGCCTGCTGCTTGCGCAGGGCCTCCACGGCCTGCCTGCGATCGGCCTTCCGGTCCGACTTCCCCATGTCCCTCGCTCAGCCTTTCTCCGGTCCGACACTCGATTCGCGACGTCGATTCGAGTACGCTCAGCGGCGATGCGATCCAGTTCGAACCGCCGCCACGCCGCACTCGCGACCCGCCTCGCCTGGTTCTCGCTCGCGGCGGCCCTCCTCGGCGTGCTCGGGGCCTCAGGGGCCTGGGCGCACGCCACGGCCGTCAAGACCGACCCCGCCTCCGGGGCGCTCCTGGACGCGCCTCCGGGCGAGGTCGTCGTCGAGTTCAACGAACCAGTCACCCCCGTAGACGCGGCCACCGGCGTCGTGGCTCCCGATGGTGACCGAGCTGACACCGGCATCACGCAGAACGACGACGAGACCTCGCTCGTCATCGCCCTCGACGCCGACGAGGAGGGGACCTACCTCGTCAGCTACCGGGTCGTCTCCCACGACGGGCACCCCGTCTCCGGCACGTTCACCTATTCGGTGGGCGTCGAGACCGAGACGCCGAGCGCCACGGCGCTCGAGTCGCAGACCGACCCGCTCGTGCAGGCGCTGCTGTACGGCAACCGCTGGTTCGGCTACGCCGCGTTGGCACTCGCGCTCGGCGCGGGCGTCCTGCTCGTCGCCGGGGCGCGCCCCCGCCAGGCCGCGGCGAAACTCGTGGCCACCGGCCTGGGCGTCGTCGCGATGACCGCCGTCCTCGGGCTGCCCCTCCAGGCCGCGTACGAGACCGGCACCACCGTCTCAGGGCTCGACGCCCTAGGGCTGCAGGCGGTCATGGAATCGAACGTGGGCCTCGCGGCGCTCCTGCGGCTGCTGCTCGTGCTGCTCGCGTTGCCGCTCATGCGCATCGTCGTCACCAGCGAGGAGGAGCCGCAGCCGCTCCTCGCCGCCGGCCTCGCCGGCGTCGGCGTCGCACTCGCGGCGACGTGGCCGCTCGCCGGGCACCCCATGGCGACCGAGCCCCGGGTCGTCGCGTTCGTCGCCGACCTCGTGCACCTCGCCGCCGCGCTCACCTGGGCGGGCGGGGTGATCGTCCTGCTGATCCTCGCGCTGCGCAAGGACACCGAGCTTCCCGACCGCACGGTCGGGATGTGGATCGCCTTGGTGCCGTGGCTGATCGCGAACGTGCTCGTGGCCGGGACCGCCTCCGGGCTGCTCCACATCGACTCGATCGAGGCGCTCACCGAGACGCGCTACGGGCGCCTGGTGATGCTCAAGGCCGCGCTGTTCCTCGTCATCCTCGCCGCCGGACTGCTGACCCGACGCGCGCTCCTGCGCCGCGACGAGGGACGGCGGCGGCTGCGGGTCGCCGCCGGTGTCGAGGTCGTGTTCCTCGCGGCCGTCATGGCCGCGGTCTCGGTCCTCGTGCAGGCGGTGCCGGCGAAGACCGCGCTGCTGGAGGCCGAGACGAGCGAGTCCGCGTCCACCGAGACCGCCGCGCTCGTCACCACCGACGTCTACAGTGCGCAGGTCGTGCTGGAGCCGGGCCGCCCCGGCCCCAACAGCGTGCGCATCCTCGCGGACGACCTGGAGGGCGCGCCCTTCACGGCCGTCGAATGGACGGCCGAATACGGACTCGAGGGTGAGGCGACCGAGGAGCTGCGGCTCATCGAACTGCGGTCCGGCGTCCTCGCCGGAGAGGTGAGCCTGCCCGACGCGGGCCGGTGGATCTTCACGTTCACGCTCACCGACGAGGCCGGGAACACCGCGACCGCCGAAGCGGCCGTGGACGTCTCGTAACCGGGCGGTCACCACGGGCCGAACGCCGCCTCGGTGTTCCGCCACAGGCGGGCGCACCACGCTTCGAGGTCCCGTTCGAGGTACTCGGCGAGGAACCGGGCCGTGTAGTTCGTCAGCGCCGGGTGGTTCCGGTGGCCGCGCACCGGGATCGGGGCCATGAACGGCGCGTCGGTCTCCACGAGCACCAGCTCGGCCGGGGCCACGGTGACGGCGTCGCGCAGGTGCTGCGCGTTCTTGAACGTCACGTTCCCCGCGAAGCTCATGAAGAACCCGCGCCGCGCGCATTCCTTCGCGAACGCGAAGTCCCCCGAGAAGCAGTGCAGCACCACGCGATCGGGCGCGCCCTCCTCGTCCAGGATCGACAGGACGTCCTCGTGCGCGTCCCGGTCGTGGATCACCAGGGCCTTGCCGTGGCGCTTCGCGATCTCGATGTGCGCCCGGAACGACCGCTGTTGGGCCGCGCGCCCGGACTCGTCGGTGCGGAAGTAGTCCAGGCCCGTCTCCCCGAGCGCCGCCACGCGCGGCAGCGCGGCGATCGCGTCGACCGCGGCCAGCGCCGCGTCGAGGTCGG
Organism: Glycomyces sp. TRM65418; assembly: GCF_019710475.1. Classification (GTDB taxonomy): domain Bacteria; phylum Actinomycetota; class Actinomycetes; order Mycobacteriales; family Micromonosporaceae; genus Glycomyces. The sequence goes on from NZ_JAJFAX010000004.1 coordinate 353,552, forward strand.
CCAGGCGCGGGGCCTCGTTGGGGTGCAGCGCGGCCGCGGCGAGCACGCGGGCGTCGCCGGCCGCGAGCGCGGCGGCCCAGCGGGAGGACTCGACGTCGGTGCCGACCTGCACGACCCGCGCGACCCCGGCGGCCTCGGCCTCGTCGAGCCGGGCGCGCACCGCGGGCGCGTCGGGAGCGGGGACCGGCAGGTCCTCCTCGGACCCGAAGGTGTCGACCAGGTCGAGATGGGTGTGGCTGTCGGCGATGGGCAGCGGCAGCGGTTCAGGCGGCGGTGCGGGTTCGGATCGGTACACGCGACAACTCTGCCACGATCCGGTCGCCGGGACGGACCGCGTGTGCGTTCGCCGAGGCCGCCCATGCGCGATGCTCGCTCCGTAACATATTCTTCATTTTCCGGACATCCGCGCCTGACAGGCGCGGCCTACGTTGGCGGGCAGTCGGACCACCGGCTGTGGACACCCCACTCGTCCGGCGACGGCGCAGCCCCACGACCGCGCAGTCGCCTCCGCGCATGACGAATCGAGAGACGCACATGACTCGCGACCTCGCGTCCCGCCGCAACCGCGCCGCAGCGCTCCAGCAACGCCGCCCCGCCGTCCCGGCCGAACCGACGCAGCCACTGCAGATCGTCACCGTCGAGTGGCGCGGCGAGAAGTACCCGGGCGCGCCCTACGCGGACGGGGCGGCCTGGGAGCTGTTCTCCCCGCTCCCGCGCCCCGACTTCCTCCCGAATCCGCGCCCCGGCGGCGACTACCCGTACCGGCAGTTCGTGCACGCCGCGGAGGTCCTGCGCGAGGGCGTCCCCGTGGCCGTGCTCGACGACCGGTCCCTCACCGTGCCGCTCGGGCCCGGCCTCGACCTGGAATACGTCCGCCGGCTCACCCAGACCCCGCATCTCGACGACGCCTCCAGGGCCCTGCTCGACCGCGTCCGCCGCTCCTCGCCGCTCGCCCCGGGCGAGATGATGGAGCGTCCCGTCACGGCCGCGCAGATCGCCCGCCTCATGGAGACCGCCGCCGTCCCCGGCGGGTTCTGCTACCGCCGCAGGGACACCGCGCACCTGCGCACGCCCGCGACCCGCTCGGCGCTCGGCGGCGAGACCGAGGCGGGCGAGGCGTGCGTGTTCGGGCTGCGCTGGCCGGTGGCCGACGCGGCGGACTACCACGTGCCGGTGGCGCCCGACTACGAGGGCCTCATGGCGATGCCGTCCTCGGACCGGCGCGGGATGCCGGTGCTGGGCACCGGTTTCGCGATCTCCAACGCGCACCTGCTGCCCGAGTACGTCAGCGCCGACCTGACGGACCTGCCGCTGCCGGAGGGGTCGGTGCTCTGCGCGTACACCGACCAGGGGAGCGAGATCGAGCTGTTCGCCTACGGCCACCAGCAGTGGTCGCCGCTGGCCCGTGAACGGGGCGTGACGGTCCCGGGCGTCGAGCTCGGCCGCGTGCACCAGGTGCGGCGCGTCCTGCGGGAGGCGACCCGGGCGGTCTGGAAGGGCGTGGCGGGGTCGCTCGTGGACGCCGACGACGACTGGGCGCGGTTCCGGCTCTCCCGGCCGAACCCGGAGGTGCTCTCGCGTACGGGCGCGGAGGCGGTCCGCCGCGGCGTGTACGAGAAATGGGTCGAGCGCGCCGAGGTCGCCCCGGTGTGAACGCGAAGGGCCCGCCGCGAGCCGGGCCCCTTCGCGTGCCTCAGACCTCCCGGACGTCCAGGAGCGAGCGCAGCGGTTCGAAGTCCTCGGGATTGCGGGTGTACAGCGGCAGTCCATTGGCGATCGCGATCGAGGCGATCATCAGATCCGCGAGGAATGTACGAGGTTTCCGTCCGGCCGCGAGGTGCAGCAGGCTGACCGATCCGTAGATCTCTGCGGCGTGGTGATCGAAAGGCAGCGGATCGGGGAACGCCGCCTGCGCCCACGTCAGGCGCCGGCGGCGGCGCACCTCTTCTTCAGCGTCGCCGCGCGCCGCGTGCGGGCCCGCCTGGAGTTCGGCCATGGTGATGGTGCAGACCGTGCTGATCGTGGGAAGGCCGCCTCGGTCGATTTCGGAGAAGCCGATGACCGTGCACGTGTCCAGCAGCCCCACAGAGGGCATCGCGTTGTCGTCAGTCATTGCGACGCTCGTAGGGGTCGCGAGGCTCGTAGTCGACGGGGTCCTGGAGGTCGGCGCGGAATCGTTCCGGGTCCACTCGGGGCAGGCCTGCGGCGCTCTTCAGCAGCTCATCGGTGGAGACGAACCGCCGGTCGGGTTCCCCGAGCGGCCCGAGTCTCGCGATCGGCGTGCCGTTGCGCGTGACCGTGAACTCCTCGCCCTGCTCGGTGGCCTTGAGGATGCGTGCGCTGTCGTTTCACAGCTCGCGCTGCGTGATGGTCCTGCCCATGCCGATCATTGTATCCGTCGTGAGGCTCATCGTAGGCGTCAAAGGAACGGAAACACCCGAAGTGCTACGCCTGTCGCCGGAAAACGGAGGCGAGGGTCGGGGCCCCGCCTCCGATCGTCACTGCTCAGGCGTTCAGGCGCTCGATCTCCTCGTCCACGATCGCGGGTTCGAGCTTCGTGAACACCGGGACCGGCTTCTCCAGCGGCGTGCCCGGCGTGAGCGGCACCGACGCCCACTTCGGGACGTCCGAGTAGTCGCCGGTGAGGATCGGGTACGGGCCGCCCGTCTGGCCGCCCTCGTCGAGGTCGTCGACCTCCTCGATGCGCGGCATCGGCGCGAACACGCCCTCGCCGCCGAGGAGCTCGTGCACCCGCTGCGAGGAGTGCGGCAGGAACGGGCTCATGATCGTCTTCAGGTCCGAGACGGCCTGGAGGACCGTGTACAGCACGGTGCCCTGGCGCTTCGGGTCCTCCTTCATCTTCCACGGCGCGGTGTCGGCGAGGTACTTGTTCGCCGCGGCGACGGCCTTCATGGCCTCGCCGATGCCCGCGCGGACCTTGTTCTGGCCGATGAGGTCGCCCACGGTGTCGAACGCGGCCTTCGTCGCCGCCAGCAGCTCGCGGTCGACGTCCTCGAACTCGCCGGGCTCGGGCACCGCTCCGAAGTTCTTCGCCGCCATCGCGATCGAGCGGTTCACCAGGTTCCCCCAGCCCGCCACGAGCTCGTCGTTGTTGCGGCGCAGGAACTCCGCCCACGTGAAGTCCGAGTCCTGGTTCTCCGGGCCCGCCGCGCAGATGTAGTAGCGCAGCGCGTCGGGGGAGTACCGTTCCAGGAAGTCGCGCACGTAGATCACCACGCGCCGCGACGACGAGAACTGCTTGCCCTCCATCGTCAGGAACTCCGAGGAGACGACCTCGGTCGGCAGGTTCAGCCTGCCGAGCGCGCCCGGCTCGCCGCCGGCCGCGCCCTCGCCGTTGGCCCCCAGCAGCATCGCGGGCCAGATCTCGGAGTGGAAGACGATGTTGTCCTTGCCCATGAAGTAGTAGGACACCGCCTCCGGGTCCCGCCACCAGCGCTGCCACGCGTCCGGGTCGCCCGAGCGGCGCGCCCACTCGATCGTGGCCGACAGGTAGCCGATCACGGCGTCGAACCACACGTACAGGCGCTTGTCCGGGCGCTCCCGCCAGCCTTCGAGCGGGATCGGCACGCCCCAGTCGAGGTCGCGCGAGATCGGGCGCGGCTGCATGTCGTCGAGGAGGTTCCTCGTGAACCGCAGGACGTTGGTGCGCCAGCCGGTCCGCGTGTCGAGCCACGCGTTCAGGGCGTCGGCGAACGCCGGGAGGTCGAGGAAGAAGTGGTCCTCCTCCACGAACTTCGGGGTCTCGCCGTTGATCCGCGACTTCGGGTCGATGAGGTCGACCGGGTCGAGCTGGCGGCCGCAGTTGTCGCACTGGTCGCCCCGCGCCGAGTCGAACCCGCAGTGCGGGCACGTGCCCTCGATGTAGCGGTCCGGCAGCGTCCGGCCCGTGGACGGGCTGATCGCGCCGAGCGTCGTCTTCTGCAGGATGTACCCGTTGCCGTGGAGCGTCGTGAACAGCTCCTGCACGGTCTTGTAGTGGTTGCCCGTGGTGGTGCGCGTGAACAGGTCGTACGACAGCCCCAACGCCTCGAGGTCCTCCACGATGACGCGGTTGTACTTCGCGGCGGCCTCGGCCGCGGTCAGACCCTCGCCGTCGGCCTGCACCAGGATCGGCGTGCCGTGCTCGTCGGTGCCCGAGACCATGAGGACGTCGTGACCGCGCATGCGCATGTAGCGGGCGAAGACGTCGGCGGGGACCCCGAATCCTGCTACATGGCCGATGTGGCGCGGACCGTTGGCGTAAGGCCAGGCCAGCGCGGTCAATACATGAGTCATGCGCCCCATGGTATCGGTCCAGATATCAAGACCGGCACTGTCCGGTCCACTGGACGCGGCCGGCTCCGGCGTCACCCGACACGGCGGACCGGGCCCGATTGCGCCCCGCTTCGCTGATTCGGTGATGCAATAACCCGTATGTCTGGAACCAACCGCGCGGCCGGGCCCCAGCCCCAGCGCCGGCCCGCCTCACCCGAGGAGCACGTCCCCGTCCCCGAACTCCCGGCCGCGTACGGGACCGCCACGCCCGTCGAGTGGGACCCCGTCGAGGACGCCCCGCCGCCGGCCGTCCTCGGCGCGCAGCGCGGCTCCCTCGGCACCCAGGCCGACGGCATGGCCGCGATCCGGGCCGTGTGGGAACGCGCCGCCGAGAGCGACCGCCACCGGCCCGCGCGCCCCGGCCGGCTCCAGCCCCGCCGCGAGCCCAGGCGCTTCGCCCCGGCGCTCCTCGGCATCCTCGTGTGCGCGTGCCTGCTCATGTTCTTCGCCTGGACCGCGGCCCCGGCCCTGTGGATGACCATGGGCCACAGCCAGGCCGGCACCGTCCAGGTGACCACCTGCGAGAACGGGTTCGCGCCCTCGTGCACCGGCCGCTTCCGGGCCGCCGACTGGTCGAAGGAGGTCCACCTCACCGGCGAGGTCGACGTGGCCGACCTCGGGCGGGAACTCCCCGCCCGCACCACCGGACCCGACGCCCACAGCGCCTACGTCGGCGGCAACGCCGGGCTCGTCCTGCGCTGGGCGCCGTCGATGGTGCTGTTCATGGCCTCGGCGTTCGCCCTCGTCGCCGCCTCCGGCGCGACCAGGCTCTATGATGGACGATCGAAGGCGGTCGGCCTGTGTTGGTTCGCGGCCGGAGCGGTGCTCGCGGTCACGCTCGCCTTCGCGTGGTGACCCGCGCCGCGCGGTCCGCGGCCTCGGCGGAACGCACCGCCGGTCCGTCCCCTCCCGTCCCGGCCGGGGCACGCTCGACACCGGCGGCGCGTCCGCTCCGGCACCGGCTGTAACCGCCCCCACCAGGGTCGGACGGCCGCCGAACCCCCGAAGCGCGGCGTCGTAGAGTGAACCCGCCCCCCGGAACTCCGCCTGACTCGGCGACATGACGCGCCCATATGAGAATTGACCGTACCTACCCCGATTCGGGGCTCCTCGGGAGTACAGCGTGAGTGCATCTTCGAAACCGGTGGCGCAGACCTGGTTCGGTCCCATCACCGCCGTGCAGCGACGCGCCATGTTCGCGCTCGTCCCCGTGGCGGTCGCCTTCGGTCTCGTCGTCGGCCTGGCGTTCCTGCCGCTCGCCAGCGGCTTCGGCGGCCTCGCCAAGGTCGGCTCCGAGACCGTCCTCGAACTCCCCGACGAGCTCGTGCTGCCCCCGGCGCCCGAATCGTCCACCCTGTACGCCTCGGACGGGACCACCGTCATCGCCACGTTCGGCGACCAGTACCGCGTCCAGCTCGAATACGACCAGATCCCCGAATCGGTCATCAACGCGCTCATCGCCACGGAGGACTCGAACTTCTTCGAGCACAACGGCGTCGACCCCGAAGGCGTCATGCGCGCGCTCGTCACCAACGTCGCCAACGGCGGCACCTCCGAAGGCGCCTCGACCATCACCATGCAGTACGTGCGGCAGGTCCTCTCCTACACCGCGACCACCCCCGACGAGGTCGCCGCCGCCAGCGAGATCACCATCGACCGCAAGGTCAAGGAGATGGGCTACGCGCTGGCGCTCGAGGAGGAGATGAGCAAGCAGGAGATCCTCACCAACTACCTGAACACCGTCTACTTCGGCAACGGCGCCTACGGCATCGGCGCGGCCGCGCAGGTCTACTACGGGAAGGTCCCCGCCGACCTCACCGTCGCCGAGTCGGCGATGCTCGTCGGGCTCGTGCAGTCCCCCTCGAGCTACGACCCGATCAACGGCTCCTCGGAGGCCGCGCAGGTCCGCCGCGACCACGTCATCAACCGGATGACCGCCGTCGGTTTCCTCACCGGCGCCGAAGGCGACGAGGCCAAGGCCGAGGGCCTGAACCTCAACCCGCAGGAGGCCAACAACACCTCCGGCGGCGCGATCGACTCCGAGTACGGCTTCTTCGTCGACTACTTCGAGCAGTGGTGGGAGCAGCAGGCCGACTTCGGCGAGACCGAGGAGATCCGCAAGGCCCGCCTCTACCGGGGCGGCTACGAGATCACCTCCACGTTGGACGTGGGCCTGCAGGACGCTTCGCAGGAGGCCGTCGAGCGGCAGGTGCCCATCGGCTCCGAGTACGCGCTCGGATCGGTCGTCGTGGAGCCGGGCACCGGCGCGATCCAGGTCATGGCGGTGAACCGCGAGTACTCCAACGACATCTCCGGCAATGGGCCCAACACCGCGGCCCCCGAGTACAAGGGCACCTACCCGAACACCACGAACCCGCTGCTGAGCGGCAACGCGTCGGTGCCGGGGTACCAGGCGGGCTCGTCGTTCAAGATGTTCACCATGCTCGCCGCGCTCGAGGCGGGCATGCCGCTCGACACGACGATCTACTCGCCGTACCAGTACACGTCGCAGTACGTCGTCGGCGACGGCGCGGCCTCGTGCGGGAACTACTGGTGCCCCAAGAACGCCTCCGAGTCGGAGGTCGGCGACTACAACATGTGGACCGGCTTCGGCGAATCGGTGAACACCTACTTCGTGCAGCTCGCCGAACGCGTCGGCGTGGAGAACGCCATCGACGTCGCCAAGCGCCTCGGCATCGAGTTCCGCGCCCCCAGCGACCTCAACTTCGTGGAGCGGAGCCCGGAGACCTTCGGCCCGTTCGTCCTCGGCGTCACCCAGACCACGCCGCTCGACATGGCCGCCGCCTACGCGGCGCTCCCGGCCGACGGCGTCTACTGCAAGCCGATCCCGGTGACCAGCGCGACCACCAGCACCGGCAAGGAGATCCCGTTCACGAGCCAGTGCGACCAGGCCGTGTCGGTCGAGGTCGCCCGCGCCGCCGTGGACGCGGCCCGCTGCCCGACCGAGTACGGCGCCGCCACCGGCAACTGCACGTGGGGCACGGCCCCGCAGGTCGGGAACCAGGTCGACGGGCCCGTCGCGGGCAAGACCGGCACCACCGACTCGAACTCCACCAACTGGTTCGTCGGCTTCACGCCGAACGCCGCGGCCGCCGCGTTCGTCGCCGACCCCGACAGCCCGGAGAACTTCGTGGGGGAGGCGAACCTCGGCAAGCCCGCCAACGCGGTCGCCGAGATCCTCGCCGAGCAGTGGAGGACCAGCGGCGAAGGCGACTTCACGCCGCCGACCGAACTGGTGCACTGATCCAGGAGCCGGGCCCCCTCCCCGGCGGGCCGCGGCCGGGAGGCCGACTCGGATGCCACCTGGCCGAAGCCGCCGTCCAGGCCTTAAACTCACCCCGGTGAGCGCCACCGCAGTCCGGCCCGAGCAGCCGCCCGCCTCCTGGCGGCCGACCCCGCTCCCCGGCCCCCTCCCCGCCGTCCGGTCACGCCTCACCGGCACCCTCCCGGACGACCGCCGCCGCGCCCTCTGGGTCACCCTCGTCGTCACCGCGATCGCGGCCGCGCTGCGGTTCATCGGCTTGAGCCACCCCAAGGGCCTCATCTTCGACGAGGTCTACTACGCGCAGGACGCCCACGCGATGCTCAGGCACGGCGTCGAATGGGACCCGGGCGCGGACGGCTCCGCGTACGTCGCCCACCCGCCGTTCGGCAAGTGGCTCATCGGCGCCGGCGAATGGGCGTTCGGCTACGACGAGGTCGGCTGGCGCATCGCCGCCGCCTTCGCCGGGGTCATCGGCGTCGCGATCCTCATCCGGCTCATGCGCCGCCTCACCGGCTCGACCCTCCTCGGCGGCACCGCCGGGCTCCTCCTCGCCGTCGAGGGCAGCCACCTGGTGCTCTCGCGGACGTCGCTGCTGGACATCTTCATCGCGACGCTCCTGCTCGGCGCGATGTACTGCCTCGTGCGCGACCGCGACTGGCGCCGCGCCGGATGGCTCGCCGCGATCGAGCACGGCCTCGACGCCGCCCGCCGCCGGCCCCGGCTCGGCCTGCCGTGGTGGCGGATCGCGTGCGCCGTGCTCCTCGGGCTCGCCATGGCCACCAAGTGGAGCGCACTGTGGTACATCATCGCGATCATCCTGCTCTTCATCGTGTGGGACTGGCGGCTGCGCGTCGACGTCGGCGCGCGCAAGCCCTTCCGCGACACGCTCATCTACGAGTTCGGGCAGAACCTGTGGTTCGGGATCCTCGCGATCGGCGTGTACGTCGTGTCGTGGACCGGCTGGTTCCTCAACGACACCGGCTCTTACCGGCACTGGCTCGCCGACCAGGGACGCAGCGAACCGCCCGTCGTGGGCGCGCTCGTGAACTGGTGGGAGTACCACATGAGCGTCCTCGACTTCCACGAAGGCCTGTCGTCGGAGCACGCCTACCAGTCGTGGCCGTGGCAGTGGCTGTTCGACCTGCGGCCCGTGGTCTTCTACTGGACCTCGGACGTCGAATGCGGCGCGGCCGACTGCGCCGGGGAGATCCTCCTGCTGGGGACGCCGCTGCTGTGGTGGACGTTCGTGCCCGCCGCGCTCGCGCTGCTGGCCTGGGCGCTGTACAAACGCGACTGGCGGGCCTGGTTCCTCCTGGCGGGCCTCGGCGCGGGCATCCTGCCGTGGTTCGCCTACCCGGAGCGGACGATGTTCTTCTTCTACGCCGCACCGGCCGTCCCGTTCTTCATCGGCGCGGTCACGTGGGGCCTGGGCATGATCGTGGGCCGCCACCGCCGCGGGGAGCTCTCGCCCGGCTCCCCGGAGCGCCGCCTCACGGGGGCGCTCATCGCCGGGGCGTTCCTCGCCGTCGTCGTCCTGTGCTTCGCGTACTTCTGGCCGATCTACACCGGTGAGCCGATCCCGCGCGAGGAATGGCAGGCCCGGATGTGGCTCGACTCCTGGATCTGACCAGCCGGACGAGACCGGGCCCACAACGCTCCCTCGCGGACCCCTGCCGCGCCTGTGCTAATGTTGTCGTCGCTCGGGGCTTTGGCGCAGTTGGTAGCGCGTCTCGTTCGCAATGAGAAGGTCAGGGGTTCGAATCCCCTAAGCTCCACCGATTCAGGGCCGGTCTCCCCTCACGGGAGACCGGCCCTGAACCCGTTCACGGCAGCGATGCGCCGCAGCGCCGGCCACCAATCCCGAGGCTTCCCCGCTTGCGAAGCGCCTCCCGTGTCGCCTGTCGGAGGCCTGCGCGCCGATCGCCGTCGTGACCGTGGAGGCGGTGCCGGGTCGTCCGGCGGAGAGGGGCCGCCGGCCGGGGGTTCGGCGTGGCGGCGATGGCCGACCAGCAGCGGAAAACCGTTGGACGCGTGGGGGTCGGCCGTGTTTGATCATGGCATGTCGATGTTGTTGAGCACACCGGATGCCGGCGATCTGGACGAGGTCGTGCGCGCGCTGGCGCAGTGGCGGCACGAAGGGGCCCCGATGCAACTGCATCCGGGGGACGTCGGCTACTACTGGCAGTTCGGCCCGGAGAAGACCGCCGCGGCGTTGCGAACATGGCGCCGTGAGGGCCGGATCCTCGCCGTCGGCCTGATCGACGGCCCCGAACTGGTGCGGCTGGCCGTCGCGCCGGAAGCGCAGGAGGACGAAGCGCTCGCCCGGCAGATGGCCGACGACGTGACGCGGCCCGAGCGCGGCGTACTGGCGGGGGACAAGGCCCATGTCGAAGCGCTCTGGCAGGGCCGGTTCCGGCAGGTGCTGCTCGACGACGGGTGGGAACCGGATGAACCGTGGATCCCGATGGCGCGCGACTTGAGCGGACCTGTGGCGGACAGCGGCCTGCGGATCGAGGCGGTCGGCCCCGAACGGGTCGAGGACCGGGTCGCGGTGCATCGCGGGGCGTTCGCCGGGTCGAAGTTCGACGCGGAGCGATGGCGGGCCATGGCCGCCGGGACGCCGTACGCCCACGCCCGATGCCTGGTCGGGTACAACGACCAGGGCGACGCGGTCGCGGCCACGACCGTCTGGTCGGCGGGCCCCGGCAGGCCCGGCCTGGTGGAACCCCTCGGCGTCCACGGCGACCATCAGGGCCACGGTTACGGCAGGGCGATCGCACTCGCCGCCGCGGCGGCCCTGCGCGACATGGGGGCGTCCAGCGCGACCGTGTGCGCCGAAGGTTCCAACGCAGCGGCCGTCGCCGCCTACCGCTCTGCCGGATTCCAACCGCAACCCGCGGTGCCGGACCTGCGCCGCGTCGGCTAGGGCGTCGCCGTGAAGCGATAGGCGTCCGGGCGAACCGGTGATGCAGCCGCGGATTCGGCCCCAGGCGGGCATCCGGCGAGATCGACGGCCGGGCGCCGCTGAGCGGACCGGCCTCCGCGGGGGCGGCTTAGCCGGGACGGCGGCGGAGGCCCGCGACTGCGGGCCTCCGCCGCCGTGTTCCCGTGGGTCGGTGAAGGCCGGCGCCTACCAGGGGAGCGGGCCGTCGGCGCTGTGGAAGCCGCCGGTCGGGCCGTCGCCCTCGAGCATGGCCAGGCGCACGATGGGCTCGGCCGCTTCGGCCGGGGTGAGGATGCCGGTGTTGCCGTTGATCTCGGTGTCGACGTAGCCGGGGGCGACGGCGTTGACCAGGATGCCCTCGGCGCGCAGTTCGTTGGCGTACTGGAGGGTGATCGCGTTCAATGCGGTCTTGGACGGCGAGTACGCCGCCGAGGGCAGGCCCGCGAGCGGGCCTGCGGGGTCGGCGTAGAGGGTCAGCGAGGCGGCGTGGCTGGTGAGGTTCACGATCCGGGCCGCCGCCGACCGGCGCAGGAGCGGCAGCATCGCGTTGGTGACGGCGATGACGCCGAAGACGTTCACCTCGAACACCTCCCGGACCACCCGCAGGTCGACCGCGCTGGGGACGCGGTCGACCGCGTCCTGCGGCGCGGCGTTCCCCGATCCGGAGATGCCGGCGTTGTTGACCAGCACGTCCAGGCGGCCGTAGCGGTCCGCGATCTGCTCGGCGGCCCGTCCGATCGTGTCCTGGTCGGTGACGTCGAGGGTGATCGCGTGCGCGTCACCGCCCGACGCGCGGATCCCGGCCGCGGCCGCTTCGCCGCGTCGGACCTCTCTCGATCCGATCAGGACGGTCATGCCCCGCGCCGCCAACTGTGCGGCGGTCGCGCGGCCGATGCCCTTGTTCGCGCCGGTGACCAGGGCGACGCCGTGCGGTGCGGTGGGCTCGTTCATGGTGGGACTCCTGTCTGTTGCGTGTCCGTGCCGTGATGACGGACGGGCGGGCGGGAATGTGACGAGGGGCCTCAGGCCGCGGGTCGCGGCGTGGTCTGGGCGAGGGTCACCCGCCATTCGCCGTCCTCTTTGACCAGCAGCATCGTGTAGGCCCCGGTGGTCGGCAGGCCGCCCTGCTCGTCCCGTTCGTCGTAGACGCGCTTGACCGCGCTCACGAGCGCGATGTCGGGCCGCGGGTAGCGGACGTCCTCGATCTCGAGGGCGGTGCGGACCTTCGCCAGCGGTGAGGCGAGCGCTGCCGCCATGGCCTCGGCCAGCTGCGCTCTGCCGAGTACGCGGCGGCCGGCGATGTTGACCACGACGGTCGTTTCGGCGTGGAGGGCGAGGAATCGCTCCGGGTCGCTCTGGTGCCGTTGGTACTCGGCGACGAGGTGTTCGACGGCGGCGCGTTCGGCGGTCTCGGTGCCCATCTCGGTTCCCTTCTCAATGAACGGAGTAAATCGATCCGTTTCGAATTTATATCGGAGTGATTCGCTCCGCAAGTTGGCGTACTATGAGCCGCATGACAGTCGAACGCCGGAAGGCCCCGCGTCAGGCCGAGGCCGAGCGCAACGATCGCGCCCTCCTGGAGGCGGCCCGCGCCGTCCTGGCCACCGACGGCGCCCACGCCTCAGTGGCCGCGATCGCCAAACGCGCCGGAGTCGGCATCGGCAGCCTCTACCGCCGCTACCCGACCAAAGAGGCCCTGTTCCAGCGGCTGCTCGACCTCGCGCTCGACCAGTACCTCGCCGCCGCCGAAGCCGCCCTGGCCGACCCCGACCCCTGGAACGGCCTGGCCGGCTACGTCACCACGGTGATCGAGTTCGCCGGCTCGCTCAGTCCCCTCGCGGGCATGCTCCCCCTCACCGAGGAGATCCGGGCGAAGGACCGGCGCGCCGGCGAAGCCGTCGCCGCCGTCGTGGCCCGCGCCCACGACGCCGGGGTGCTGCGCCCCGACGCCACCCGCCTCGACGTCGAGCTCCTCATCGAGCAGCTCGGCAGGTCCCCGCTGGTCGAACAGCTCGCCAAGCGCGGGCGCGGCGACCTCGACGCGGCCGCGGGCAGCGCCCGCGCGCGGATCATCGCCATCGCCCTGGACGGCCTGCGGGCCGCCGGGCACCCGCCGCTTCCGGGCGATCCGCCCGGCTACGAACTGTTCGCCGAACGCTGGGAACCGGCCAGTTGACCGGCCGGTGCAGAGCGGGACGGCGGGGAGCGCACCGACGACGCCGCAGGGCGCGGCTCCGATGAGGACGCTCACTGGCGCGGCGAGGCGGGAGACCTCGGCCCGCGCCTCGACGCCACCTGACCGCGCCGTGCCTCGACCGGCGGCGTCCCGGCGGTTTCGCCGGGGCGTTGTTCGTGGTGCCGGGCTCACTGTTGTGCGGCTATGGCGGCGTCCAGATCGGCCAGGTGCGATGCCACTGGGCCGGCGGTGAGCATGCCGCTGCCCGCGCCGGCCAGTTCGTTCACGGCGGGGGCCAGGGCCTCGCGGGCCTCATGGAGGCGGGCCAGGTCGCCCAGGTCGATCGCCGCACGGGCCGTCAGCGTCCACAGTGCTTCGAGTAGGAGGTCGTTCGGCGGTCGCGGGGTCCGCCGGAGGGCCTCCCCCGCGGCGTCGCGGTGGCCGTGGGCGGCGAGGAGGAGCGGGCGCGCCCACGGTTCGTACGGACCCCAGTCGGTGCCGTCAGGGAAGGCGGCCGGTTCGCCGTGTCGGACCCGCAGACACAGCAGCGCCAGGGCTTCCAGGCCGGTCTCGACGCCGGGCATGCCCGAGCCCTGGAGTCGCGCCGCGGCCTCGCGGTAGGCGGTTTCGGCGGCGGCGAACGAGTCGGTCGCGGCCGTTCGCATCGCCCGGTACCAGGCGGTGAAGACGCTCACCAGCGGGCGTTCGTGCCGGTCGGCGAGGGAGGCGGCCGCCGCGGCGTCCTCGTCGGCGGCGGTGAAGTCGGCGAGCGCGCTGCGCGCCTGCATCCGGATCAGGTGACCGAGGATCCCGAACGAGGCCAGGTCGTGGCGTGCGGCGAGGTCGACGAGCTCGGCGCCGATCGCACTCCGTTCGGGCGCCAGGCCGGCGCGATGGCACGACTGCATGAACACGCCGTTGAGCGCGAACGCCAGCAGCGCCGGATCGCGCAGCTCGCGGGCGATCCGCTCGGCCTCACGCGCGGCGGCGGCCTCGCGCGGGCCGCCCGTGCCCCGCGACTCCATCGCGATCGCCGCCAGCAGCCGCGCCTTGACGACCGGTGTGGCGTCGGGCCCCAGGGCCTTGAGCGTCCGGTCGGCCGCCGCGCGGAGCCACGCCGCCCGGGCCGGGTCGTCCGACCGCGTCCACACCGCCGGAACGTCGTAGGCGCCGATCACGCGAGCGGTCAACCGTGGATCGCCCAGCCGTTCAGCGGCCTCCACGGTGGCCACCCGCTGCCCGCCCGCCGTCTCCAGTCCGCCCGCGCCGGTCACCGCGAGACCGCGCAGCAGCCCCACGGTCGACTCGATCCGGGCACCCGCGCCGACCGACCTGACCTGCGTGAACGCCGTGGACGCCCGTTCCCAGAGGGCGTCGGCGCCCCCGGCGTCCGCGGTGTGGCGGAGCAGGTCGGTCTCCAGGCCCCGCAGCCGCCGACTCGGATCCAGGCCCAGTCGGTCGCGCAGCAGGCCGCTCGCCTTGCGCACGACCGCGAGCGCCTCCGCCTGCCGCCCGGACCGGTACAGCGCCAGCGCCAGCAGCCGCCACGTCTCCTCGCGCCACGGATGGGCGGACGCGTGCGCATCGAGGTCCGGCACCGCCTCGGCGGCGCGCCCGAGCGCGAGCAGCGCCTCGCCGCGCCGTTCGACCGCCGCCGACCGCAGCTCCTCCAGGCGACGCCGCTCGGCCGACACCCACGGCCGATCGCCCAGCTCGGCGTACGCCGGCCCGCGCCACCGCGCCAACGCCCCGTCGAGCATCGCGAACGCGTGATGCGAAGCGGCCGAAGCGCTCTCGGCCACCGCGCGCTCGAACCGCCGAGCGTCGACCGCCTCCGTCCGCAGCGCATAACCGGGACCGTCCGTGACCAGCAGCCGCGCCGGGCTCCGCGGCGGCCGGTCCGGTTCCAGCGCCCGCCGCAGGGCGGCGACGAACGTCCGCACCGCCCCGACCGCCCCCGCCGGCGGCTCCTCCCACAGGTCGTCCACGAGGCGGTCGACCGACACGACCCGGCCCTGCGCGGCGATCAGCCGGGCCAGCACCGCCCGATGCCGCGGCCCCTTCAGGTCCAGCGCCCGGCCCTCGCCGTCCCACGCCGCCACCGGCCCGAGCACCCCGAACTCGACCATGCACCGCCCCCTCGTCCGCTGCTCAACCTATCGCGCTCATCGGATGCTCATCGGCCGCAGCGACGCTGGACCGGTCCGTCCAGCATCCTGAGGAGCACCCATGACACCGGCCATTCCCGGCTTCGCCTACCAGCGCGTCCCCGTCGACGACGCGACGGCGCTCAACGTCGCGACCGGCGGCGCCGGCAGCCCCGTCGTGCTGCTGCACGGCTTCCCCCAGACCCACCTCATGTGGCGCCACGTCGCCGCCGACCTCGCCGCCGACCACACCGTGATCGTCCCGGACCTGCGCGGCTACGGCGCCAGCGACCGGCCCGCCGAGCAGGGCCCCGACACGTACGCCAAGCGCACCATGGCCCGCGACGTCGTCGCCCTCGCCGCACGGCTGGGCCACGAGCGGTTCGCGCTGGCCGGTCACGACCGCGGTGCGCTCGTCGCCTTCCGCGCCGCACTCGACCATCCCGGCGTCGTCACGCACCTGGCGGTCCTCGACGTCCTGCCGACGCTGGACATGTGGGAGGTCCTCCGCGGCGCCGACGCGGCGGTCGCCTTCCACCTGTATCTGATGGCGCAGCCGCCGGGCCTGCCGGAGCGGATGATCGCCGCCGAGGCGGACGCGTTCTTCGGGCATTTCCTCGACGCCTGGACCAAGGACCCCGACGCCGTTCCGCCGCGGATCCGAGCCGCCTACCTGCGGGCGTCGGCGGCGGCCGTGCCGTCGATCGTCGCCGACTACCGCGCTTCGGCGGGCGTCGACGTCGAGCACGACCGGGCCGACCGGGACGCGGGCCGGCGACTGGCCATGCCGGTCACGGTGATCCAGCAGGACTGGGGCGCGGCGCTCGGCTACGACGCCGCCGCGTTGTGGCGCGGGTGGGCCGACGACCTCGACCACCGCACGACGGCGGCGGGCCATTTCATGGCCGAGGAGACGCCCGCCGACATCGCGGCCGCGCTCAGGGCCCTGCTGGCGAGGTGAGGCCGAGCGGGTCCTAGGCCGCCGCTCGGCCCGCGTCCGGTGCGAGTGCCGCGTCGAGGAGCGTGGCGGCGGCCGCGCGGGCCTGGGCCGCCGCCTCCGGGCCGCCCAGGATCGCGGCCGTCGTCTGCGCCCCCTCGGCGAGGATCGCGATCTGCGGAGCGAGCGCCGCAGGGGCCCCGGCGTCCCGGACCAGCGCGGCCACATAGTCGGCGAACGCCTGCTTCTGTTCGCGGACGGTCCGCCGCACGTCGTCGGAGCCGCCGCTCAGCTCGCCGAACACGTTGATGAAGGCGCATCCGTGGAAGTCGGGCTCGCGGAACCAGGCGTCGAGGAAGTCGAAGATCGCCAGGAGCTTCGCGCGGGCGGTGTGCGCCTGCGCGGCGCCGGCGGCGAGGCCGGCGTTCCACTGCGCCCTGCGGTGGCGCAGGACCGCGACGGTGAGGTCGTCCTTGGAGGGGAACAGGGAGTAGATGCGTTTGAGCGAGACGCCGGCCTCGGCCCGGACCGCGTCCATCCCGACCGCTTGGACGCCGCGGGCGTAGAAGAGCCGGTCGGCGGCCTCGACTATTCGCTTCCGCGCCTCGGTGTCGTCGATCATAGTCACCCTCCTTACCATGAGAACGTTCGTTCTCTATAGTAGTCTCCATACGAGGAGAACGATCGTTCTCCACTGGGAAGGGATTACGACCATGGCCACCATCACCGTCGGCACCGAGAACAGCGCCCCGATCGAGCTCTACTACGAAGACCACGGCACCGGGCAGCCGATCGTCCTCATCCACGGCTACCCGCTCGACGGCCACAGCTGGGAACGCCAGTCCCGCGAACTCATCGCCGCCGGCCACCGCGTCATCACCTACGACCGGCGCGGCTTCGGCCAGTCCAGCAAGGTCGGCGAGGGCTACGACTACGACACCTTCGCCGCCGACCTCGACACGCTGCTCGAGACGCTCGACCTGCGCGACGTCATCCTCGTCGGCTTCTCCATGGGCACCGGCGAACTCGCCCGCTACGTCAACCGCCATGGCCACGAGCGCGTCGCGAAGCTCGCCTTCCTCGCCTCGCTCGAACCGTTCCTCGTCCAGCGCGACGACAACCCCGAAGGCGTCCCGCAGGAGGTCTTCGACGGCATCGCCAAGGCCGCCCGCGACGACCGCTACGCCTGGTTCACCCAGTTCTACAAGGACTTCTACAACCTCGACGAGCACCTCGGCGGCAGGATCAGCCAAGAGGTCGTCACCGCCAACTGGCACACCGCCACGACGTCCGCGCCCGTCGCCGCCTACGCGGTCGTCGACGCGTGGATCGAGGACTTCCGCGAGGACGTCGAGGCGGTCCGCGCCGCAGCGAAGCCCACGCTGATCCTCCACGGCACCGAGGACAACATCCTGCCGATCGACGTGACCGGACGCCGCTTCCACCAGGCCGTCCCCGACGCCGAATACGTCGAGATCGAAGGCGCGCCGCACGGCCTGCTGTGGACGCACGCCTCGGAGGTCAACGAGGCGCTGCTCGGCTTCGTCAAGGCCTAACCGCGGCGACGCTCCGGCGGGGCGCGGCGCGAGAGCCGCGCCCCGCCGGAGCGTCCGGTCTCACCGGCAGGTCAGCCCGCCCCCAGCGCGGTCTCGAGGAAGTCCCGGTACACGTCGGCCGACGCTCGCAGCGCGACCGTGGCGTTCGGCGGCTCCGGACACCACGGCCGGGTGTCCACGACGAGCTCGCCGACGGTGCGGTCGCCCATCGTCTCGACGCTCACGAACGCGCGGACCCGCTCGGTGACCACGTCCGGCCGCGCCAGGTAGGCGACGCACAGCGGGTCGTGGACCGGCGCGGCCCGTTCGGCGGTCGCCTGGTCGTGGTCGAGGCGGTGCCGGATGAGCGTCGCGGCGCCCCGAGCGGCGGGGGTGCCGATCCGCTCGAACGCGTCGCAGTCCGCATCGGTGAGCGGCGCGCTGTGCGTCGCGTCCAACGGGACGATGACGACCTCGCGGACGCCGGCGCTCAAGACCGCCTGCGCCGCCTCCGGATCCGCCCAGAAGTTGAACTCGGCCGCAGCGGTCACGTTGCCGTTCCCGTGCGCCCCGCCCATGACGACCAGCCGCGGGATCCGCTCGGCCAGACGCGGCTCCGACGCGAGCGCGACCGCGACATTCGTCAGCGGCCCGGTCGCCACGAGCGTCACGTCGGCGTAGGCGTCGTCCAAGTACGCGCCGACGAGGAAGTCGGCCGCCGTCCCGGTCTCGACGGCCGAAGCCGCCTCGGGGAAACCGAGGCCGGCCATCTGGAAGTCGCTGTCCCGGTTCAGGACCTCGCGCGGGATCGGGAGGTCCGGCCGAATGAACGGCCGGTCCGCGCCCGCGTAGACGGGCACCCGGGCGCCGACGTGGTCGAGCGCCCCCAACGTGTTCGCGACGACGTGGTCGAGCGCGACGTTGCCGTTGACCGTCGTGACGGCGACCAGCTCCAGATCGGGATGCCCGACCGCCGCGAAGATCGCGACCGCATCGTCCGAGCCGGTGTCGCAGTCGAGAATGAACCTGGTGGACAACACGACTCCCCGCTGCTCGAAGGCCCCGACCGGCACGCCCGACGCGACCGCGACGACTGTAACAAGGCGGCGGCGACGACCGCACGGCGATTTGTCGCGGCCGCGGCTCCGGGAAGTCCGTTCCGTTCAAGACGACCGGGCCGCCCCGGCCATAGCGTGGGGGACATGCCACGAATCACCGACACCATGCTCGAACGGGCGGCCGAGTTCATCTGGCTCCAAGGCGGCGCCCTCGACCAGCACCGGATGGCCCTGTTCCTCGGCGACGGCGACCGGGACGCCCTGCGGACGGCGCTCGCCGCCCACCGGACCGCGGACGGCGGATTCGCCTACGCGATCGAACCGGACGTGAAAGGCCCTGAGCCGCAACCGCTCTCAGTCATGAGCGCCCTCGCGGTCCTCGACGAGGCCGACGCGCTCGACCAGGCCGCCGCCGAGCCGATCTGCGACTGGCTCACACGGCACACCACCCCGGACGGCGGCGTCCCCGACCTGCTCCCGAGCATCGCCGCCTATCCGCGACCGCCCTGGGTCGAGCCGTCGCCGCAGGACCGCGGCGGCCTGCTCACCACCGCCCGGACCACCGGGCTGCTCCTCCGGCACGGCATCGAGCACCCGTGGATCGACGGGGCGACCGCCTTCTGCCGCAAAGCGATCAGCGCACTGGAGACCACGCACCCGTACGAGGTCTTCAGCATCGTCGCGTTCCTCGACAGCGTCTCCCAGGACCGCGGCCACAATCGTCACCACGACCGGGACTGGGCGGCGGCCGAGGCCGAGCGGATCGGGGCGCTCGTCCGGGACACCGGGCTCGTCCTGCTCGACCCGGCGAACCCGGACCGGCTCACGCCGCCGCCCGGGTACGCGATCGCGGAGTTCAGCTTCCCCTGCGATTTCGCGCCGTCGCCGCAGAGCCTCGCGGCCGAGTGGTTCACCGAGGAGGAAATGCGCGCCGCGCTCGACCACCTCGTGTCCGAACAGCGCGAGGACGGCGGCTGGCCGATCCACTACCGGATCTGGAGCCCCGCGATCGAGCAGCAGGCCCGGCCCGGGTTCACGCTCGCGGCGCTGCGGACCCTCCGGGCGTGGGATCAGTCGGCCTGAGCCGCGAGCTCGCGCGGGGGCGCGCCCGACCAGCGCCGCATCTGACGGCTCAGATGCGCCTGGTCGGCGTAACCCTGCTCGGCCGCGATACGACTCCAGTCGGCCCCAGGCCCGGCGGCGGCGAGGGAGCGGCGGAACCGCAGGATCTGCTCCAGCGTCTTCGGGCCGTACCCGGCCGCGGCGACGACGCGGCGGCGGAGCTGACGCTCGGAATAGCCCAGTTCGCGGGCGAGAACGCCGATGCCCGGCGGGCGGGGGCGGTCCAGGGCTTCCGCGACGGCGACCGCGACGGGATCGGGGCGGTGCGCTCCCAACCGGGCGGTCAACGCCGCGGCCAAGGCGCCGGCCGCGCGCCACGGGTCGGACGCCGCGGCGAGCCGGTCCTCCAGACGCCGGACCTCCCCGCCCCAGAGCAGGTCCAGGCCCGGTTGGGCATCGCGCACGGCCGTCGCCGGGACCTCGCCCAGCAGCGGACGTGCCGCGCCCGGCCGCAGCCGCACCCCGCAGATCAGCTCACCGGGTGCGAGCGGGACCCGGCGATGGCCCGTGTCCGGTCCGGCGATCTCGAGCCTCCCGTTGCGCCACAGCAGGTCGAGGCACCCGTCGGGGACCACGCGGGCGTCGGTCGCGCCGGAGCCCGGAGCGCGGCGGACCCACAGGCACGCCGACCACGGGCCCAAGGCCCCTCCCACGGGACGCTCCTCGTACCTCGCCGCACCGGCCACCCCTCCAACGTAACGCCGGGGACCGACACCGGTCTCAGACGGCGAGAGGGATCCGACGCAGGTCCTCAACGACCGTGGCATAGGGGAGGCCGTCGAGGGGCTCGTCGGCGAAGAAGCGGGCCATGAGGTCGACGAGTTCGTTCGGCCGCTCCAAGTGAATGAGATGGTCGGCGCGGGCCAGCTCCACGTACCAGCTCTCGGGGCACGAGAACGCGAGCTCGCGGCACAGCGCGGGCGGCGTGAGCGTGTCGTGCTCGCCCGTGGTGAAGAGCGTCGGCACCGCCGGCGGAACCGACGTGTCGATGAGGTCCCGGGCGAGCAGCCGATGCGTGTTGGCGACGAACTTCGCGAGGTCCTCCTCGTCGGCGGCGCCGAAACGCATCGACAGGACGCGGTGCACGACGGCCTTCGCGGCGATGTCCGGGTGCGGGCTCATGAGCGCGTCCACCGCCGCGGGCCCGAACTGCTCGCGCGGCCCCGACTCGGCCAGCGCGACGGCGGCGCGCATCATCGGACGCGACGCCTCCGGGATGACGCCCATCGTCCCCGCGAGCACCATCCGGGCGATCCGCTCGGGATGGGTCTGCGCCAGCCGGTAGCCGACCGAGGAGCCGTACGAGCCCGCGAACAGGTTGACCCGTTCGACCCCCAGGTCGTCGAGCAGACGCACCAGCGCCTGAGCGGGGATGTCCGGACCGAGATAGGGCGGCAGCAGGTCGGCCCGGCCCCAACCGGGCAGGTCCGGGCAGATCACGTCGGCGAACGCGAGCAGCCCCTGCTCGACCCGGCCCCAGTCCTCTTTGCGGTGCAGGGCCCCGCCGACGAGCACCACCGGATCCAGGCGCGGCGTCTCCGAGCGGGTCCGGCGCGACCAGAACGTGTACCCGGCCAGGCGGTGCTTATCGGTGGTCGCGGGGATGGCATTGCGCGGCATGGAGGCTCCCGTTCGAGGTTCGCGGCACGCCTGACGGTGCCGGAGATACGGGAGATCACCCTAGTAGCCCAAATGCGAATTTCTGGTATTTTGCCCGAGAGGCGAGCGTATGTCCGTCATCTGAGTGACCGGCGGGTTCACGGGCCGGGACCATGGGCTCACCGCCGATACCCGTCGGCCCGGCCCCACAGATCCGCTCCGGCCCGGAAACCGGGCCGGAGGGGCGCGTCCTCGACTGCCACGCGGGCCGAGAGGCCCGCCGCAGGCGCGGCCCCGCAGGCGGCTGCTCGGCAACTCCACGAGCCGAAGGACCGGCCCGCCGCCGACGCAGCCCCGCAGGCGACTGCTCGGCAACGCGACTCCGCCGACCGAGGGACCGACCCGCCGAAGACACGGCCCGCGTCCACTCACCAGAGCCGACCGGCCTTCGCCGATGCGACCGACCCCCTTCGCGGACCCGACCGGCCCCCAGCCCTGCTACACCGCGACGCCCTTCCACGCCCCCCACAGGCTCGCATACGCGCCGCCCGACTCGAGCAGCTCCGCGTGGCTGCCCTCCTCCACGATGCGGCCGTCCTGCACCACCGCGATCCGGTCGGCCGACTCGGCCGCCTGGAGCTGATGCGCGATCGCGATGACCGTGCGGCCGTCCAACGCCGCCGCGAGCGACGCCTCCACATTCCCCGCGCTGCCCGGATCGATCCCCGCGGTCGCCTCGTCCAGGATCACCACGTCCGGATCCGCGAGAATCACCCGCGCCAACGCCAACTGCTGCGCCTCCGCCAGATTCAACCGGTGGTGCTCCTCGCCGAGCATCGTGTCCAAACCCTCGGGCAGATCCGCCGCCCACCGCGCGTCGACGGCGGCGAGCGCCCCCAGCAACGCCTCGTCCCCGGCCTCGGGCGCCGCCAAGTTGAGATTCTCCCGCAGCGACGCAGTGAAGATGTAATGCTCCTGCGTCACCAGGACCACCTTGCGGCGCAGCACTTCCAAGGGAACATCCGCCACGGGCGCACCGCCGAGCGTCACCGAACCGGCCCGAGGCCGGTCGATCCCCGCGATGAGCCGCGCGATCGTCGACTTCCCCGCACCTGACGGGCCCACCACCACCAGGCGCTCCCCGCGCCGCGGGTGCAGACTCAAACCGTGCAGCACGTCCGGGCCGTCGCCGTACCCGAACGTCACGTCGTCCAAGCGCACCTCCGCACCCGACGGGACCGCGTCCCGGACCTCGTCCGGCATGAGATGCACGCCCTCCACACGGGCCATCGCCGCCCCGCCCATCTGGAACTCGCTGAGCGACAGCATCGACCGGAACACCGGGCCGTCCAGACGCAACGTCAGCATCGCCACCGCCACGACCTCGCCCACCGTCACCGCACCGTCCAAATACCACAGGCCGCCCACGACCGTCACGACCACCGCCGGCGTCAGGAACGTCAGGTCCGTCGCCGGGAAGAACCAGGTCTGCAACCGGATGATGCCCCTGAGCCGGTCCATGTGCGTCGCCGCCCGCGCATACCCGGCCTCGCCGCGCTCGGCCTGCATCCGGTAGGCCGCCACCGTCTGCGAACCCGCCGCCGACGCCGTCGTCGTCTCGGCGATCTCGCTCATCGCCGCCCGCTCGCTCAAGAACACCGGACTCGCCAGACGCAGATAGCGGCGCGCCGCGAACACCAGCATCGGCATGCCCACCAGGAACAGCAGCCCGAGCTTCCAATTGACCACGAACGCCGCCACGATGATCACCGTGCCCTCGATCATCGCCACCGCCACCTCCGGCGCGGTCTTGCGCAGCAGCTCCGCGACCGCCCCCACATCACCCGCCGTGCGCGTCGCCAGGTCGCCGGTCCCGGCGCGCTCCACCGTGCCCAGCGGCAGACGCAGCACCCGGTCGATGAACGACTCGCGCAGACGCGCCGCAGCGCGCTCCCCGAGCCGGTAGCCCAGGCGACGGCCGGTGCGCAGGAGCACCAGCTGCAGCACCACGCACGCCACGATCGCCCCGCACACCAAGTCCACACGAGACGCCGTCCAACCGGTGCCGATCCCGTCGATCACCTCGCCCAGCATCACCGGCAGCGCCGCGCCCGCCCCCGCGGCCAACACGTACAGGACCACGACGACCGCGAACGCACGGCGGTCGGCGAGGACCAGACGCTTGATCGCCTCGAACATCGCGGCCCGGCCGGCGACCGGCAGGCGAGCGGCAGTGGGGTCGGTGCTCATCAGGACTCCTGCCTGGACGTGAGGGATCGGTACTCGTCTTGCAGCGACAGCTCGGCGTGGGACCCCACGGCGCGGACCTTGCCGTCCACCATCCAGGCGACCTGGTCGGCACGCGCCAGCCACAGCGGGGAGGCCGTCACCACCGCGGTCGCGCGGCCCGCCCGAGCGGCGGACATGCGCTCGGCGATGAGCGACTCGGTGTGGGCGTCGACCGCCGAGGTCGGCTCGACCGCGAGGAGGACCTCCGCGTCGGCCGCGAGCGCCCGGGCGAGCCGCAGGCGCTGGCGCTGGCCGCCGGAGAGGTTCCTGCCGCCGTTGGTGACCTCGCCGTCGAGCGTGGACCCGAGGCTGGAGTACACGTCCGCGGCGCAGGCGGCTTCGATCGCGGCGAGCGCGCGGGGCTCGTCGACGCGGAGCGTCTCACCGAGGGTCTGGGCGAACAGGTAGTCCTCGCGAAGCAGCAGGATCCGCTCGCGGACCTCCTCCAACGCCAGGTCGGCGAGCTTCGTGCCGCCCCACTCGGCCCCGGACTCGCGGTAGCGGGACAGGCGCTCCATCGCGGCCTCGGCCGGCTTGGCCTCGGCGCTGACGACGACGGTGAGCCGACCCGGTTCGATCGCCAGGCCCGACTCGGGGTCGCGCAGCGCACCGGCCGCCCCGCGGGCGGCGCCCTCGTCGGCGATGTCGCTTCTGGTGGCGAAGAACGCGGTGAGCCGCCGCGAGGCGACCTGCGCGGCGATCACGGCCTGGGCCATGCCGATCATGGCCCCGGAGTGCTGCGCCACGAGCGCGGTGACGCCGAACGCGGCCGACAGTTCGCCCACGGTGATCGATTCGCGCAACGCCAGCCGGGCCCCGACCCACGTCACGGCCGCGATCAGCGCCAGCGGCAGGCTCGCGCGCAGCCCCTGGACCCACGAATCGGCCGTCGCGACGCCGTACCCGGCCTCCCGCAGGTTCGTCGAGGCTTCCTTGTAACGGCGGGAGAACTGGGCCTCCCCGCCGACCCCGCGCAGCACGCGGAGCCCGCCGACGACGTCGGTGGCCTGGCCGGTGAGCGTGGCGACCGAGGAGCGGTAGGCGATCTGGTGGTGCTGCAGCCGGCTGAGCACGGGCCCGACGACGCACCCGATGAACAGCACCCCGCCGGCCGCGACCGCCCCGAGGGCCGGGCTGGCGTTCCACAGCAGCGCCGAACCCACGCCCAACATGACCAGGCCCATCCAGCCGAAACCGAGCTGGAAGATGAACGAACCGGTCTTGTGAGCGTCCTCAGTGGAGAGATTCACCATCTCCCCGGGGGAGACCGCCCCGCGCACGCCGGTCCCGGCCCGGTTGAGATGGTCGGTCAGGTTCCGCACCGTGCGCACCCGCGCGTGCGACTCGGCCATGAACAGGGCCCGATACCCGCCCACGAACACCCACGACGACGCGACCGCCACGACGACGAGCACGATCGACCAGGGCAGCAGCGGCTCGACAGTCCTCGCGACGAGCACCTCGTCGATGATCTTGGAGATCGTCCACGGCAGCAGGATCCAGGCCGTGCCCGAAAGGCTCAGCAAGATGAACCCGAGGGTGACCAGGCCCGTCTGTGCTCGGGCGACATACCACAAGTACCGCCAGGGATCGGCGGGGATGTCCGAGGGGGACAGCGCGGGAGGGCGCAGCGGGTTCGGGTTCACAACTCTCAAACGTAAGCGCGCTGCTAGCCGAGCGGCAAGGTGTTATTCGACTCTGGCTGGTGTGATGAGGCCCGCAGCGCGGGCGGTGCATGGTGCTTCGACCCGCAATGCGGTGCGGTGGCTCCATCGGCGATGCGAGTTTCGCGTGGCGGCCGAGTCCGGACTCGGCCGCCACGCGTGCCCCCATGGAGGCGGAGGCTCCTGCAGGGACCGCACGCGGGCGGCTTCCCGCGCGCGGCCTCGGTATGGCGACGTTCGCGAATCCCCTATGTCGCCGCCATCCCGCAAGAGCCAGATGGCTTTTTTGCTATCTACTACAACATGATCCGTAGTCAAGCGACAACAGCGAGTTTCCCTCCTGTGGATAACTCGGTGTGGCCTGTGGATAACTCCGTGCGCTGGGCTCGGACCAGGGCTTCCGCTGCGGCATGGAGGCCGGCGGTGAAGCGCGGGTTCGCGGCCATCACCGGCTCGGCGCGGGCCACCGCGCGCCAGGCGTCGTCCTTGTAGGTCTCATCGCCCGTGACCTGGTAGGCCTCCAGCATCGCGGCCGCCGCCAGCGCCCAGCCCGAGGCCGTCGGCCCGTCGTACACGTCCGCCGGGCGCGTCACCAGTGCCTCCGCGTCCGCCGCCGTGTCGTAGAAACCGCCCTGGAAATCGGTGAAGTGCTCGCGGATCTGCTCGATGAGGGCCTGCGCGCGCGCCGTCCACTCGCCGCCGAGGCGCAGGAACCCGAGCGCCACCGCCGCGTAGTCCTCCAGGATCCCTGGGGCCTCCGAGGCGATTCCGCCGAGCGAGGCCCGTGCCAGGCGGCCGTCCGCGCCGATGTGGACGCGGGCCAAGAAGCTGGCGGCGTTCTCCGCCGCCAGCAGCGAATCCCGGTGATTCGTGCGCGAGGCGTACTCCGCGAGCGCGGCGATCGTCAGGCCGTTCCAGGCCGCGACCACCTTGTCGTCGCGGGCGGGCTGCGGGCGCCCGCGCCGGGCCGCGAGCAGCCGGTGGCGCACCGCCGCCCAACGGGCGCTGTCGCGAGGGTCGCGCGGCAGTTCCAGGACGTTCGCGCCGTGCTCGAAGTTCGGGTTCCTCGGGTCGATGCCGAAGGCTTCCGCGGCCCACGCGGCGTCCTCACCCAGGACCGCCTCCAACTCCTGCATGGTCCACACGTAGGTGAGGCCCTCCACGCCGTCGGTGTCGGCGTCGAACGCCGCCGCGAACGCGCCCTCCTCGGTCGTGAAGCGCTCCAGCAGGAACGCCGCGGTCTCGTCGGCCACGCGGGCGAACAGCACGTCCTCGCCGTACAGGCGCGCATAGAGCCACAGGAGCTCGGCGTTGTCGTAGAGCATCTTCTCGAAGTGCGGCACCGTCCACTCCGCGTCCACGCTGTAGCGCGCGAAGCCGCCTTCGAGCTGGTCGTAGATGCCGCCGCGGGCCATCCGTTCGGCGCTGAGCCGCACATGGTCGAGCAGGGCGGCATCGCCGGTGCGCACGTACGCGTCGCACAGGAACCGCAGCGCCGGGACGCTCGGGAACTTGGGGGCGGAGCCGAATCCGCCGTTCACACCGTCCGCCGAAGCGAGCAGGGCCGCGGCGGCCGCGTCGAGCATCTCGGTGCGGACCGGCGGCGCGGGCGGGCACGGGCCGTCCAGGGGGCACGCGACCGTGACGTCGGCGAACGCCGGTCCGCCCTTGGCGCTGGCCTCGACGATCGCCGAACCCTGGTGGCGCAGCTCCTCGCGCTGGGTCGTCCACGCGGTGTGCACGGCGTCGAGCAGCCGCAGGAAATGGGTCTTGGGGAAGTAGGTGCCCGCGAAGAACGGGGTCCCGTCGGGGAACGCGAACACCGTCATCGGCCACCCGCCCTGCCCGGTGACCGCCATCGTCGCCTGCATGTAGACGGCGTCGAGGTCCGGTCGCTCCTCGCGGTCGACCTTGACGGGCACGAACCGGTCGTTGATCGCGTGCGCGACCGTGGTGTCCTCGAACGACTCGTGCGCCATCACATGGCACCAGTGGCACGTCGAGTACCCGATGGAGATGAGCAGTGGGACGTCGCGGCGGTCGGCCTCGGCCAGCGCCGCCGGGCCCCACTGTTTCCACGCCACCGGGTTGTCGGCGTGCTGACGCAGGTACGGGGAGAGTGCTCCAGCCAACTCGTTCACCCCTCAAGCCTCGCACACTCGGCGGGGCGGCGAGCGGGAGCGCGAAGGTAGGGCAGGCGGTACCACCGTCCGGGTGCTGTCTGGTGGAGGAATTCGGGTGCGCGCGTCACTGATTCCGGGGCCGGATTTCGCGAGGCTTTATGCATGATCATTCATGCGCCCCTTGGCGATAACGACACCCCCCTCAAGGGACTGACGACGGCCGGGTTCGCCGCGCTCGGCGCGGGCGTCGCCGCGATGGTCGTGCTGCACGCGACCTCGGGGCTCAATCCCGTCGAGGTCGTCATCAGCTTGCACCTCTACACCCCGCTCGGCTGGCTCCTGCCGGTCGCGCTCGTCCTCTTCGGGCTCGGCGCGTGCGCGTTCGCCGCGGTCGCGCGGCGGGTGGCGGCCCCCCGCTGGCTCAGCCCGATGCTTCTCGTCTGGGCGGGGTTCCTGGGTCTGGTCGCCTTGTTCCCGACCGACCCGCCGGGGCTGCCGGACGTCTCGCTGGTCTCGGCGATCCACCGGTATGCGGCGTTCTGCGCGTTCGCGACGATGGGCCTCATGGGCCTGGCGTTCGCGAAGTGGGCGCGGGGGAGCGAGTGCCCCGAGCGGGTGCGCCGGGCGGTCCTGGCGTGCAGCTGGGTCGCGATGGCGGCGCTCACGGCGTGCTCGGCCCCGTATGTGGCCGAGTGGTTCGGCGTGCCGCGTGAACCGGGCGCGTTCGCGGCGGGCCTGCTGCAGCGGACCACGGTGGGTTTCGAGCTGGTGGCGCTGGGGTTCGTCGGGGCCTGGCTCAAGGGCTCAGGAGAAGCCCTCGGCCTCGGAGTGCGCCCAGGCGTCGCAGGGGGTGTCGTACCGGTCCTCGATGTAGCCGAGGCCCCAGGTGATCGGGGTGACCGGGTTGGTGCGCCAGTCGTCGCCGACGCCGGACATCTGGTTCCCGGGGCAGGCCTGCGGGATGCCGTAGGCGCCGATCGAGTTCTCGGCGAGTGCGTTCCAACCGGATTCTTCGTCCCACAGCAGGTCCAGGCACGCGAACTGGTCGGGGCCGAATCCGGCGGCGAGCATCAGGGCGCAGCGGGTAGTCCGGTTCCCGGAGTGCTCGCCGCAGCGGGACGGGACGTCCACTGAGGTGGGTCGATCGGCGGCCGCCTCGGCTGCTTCGGCCGCCTGTCGGGCGGCCGATTCGGCTTCGTTCAGGCCGGTGGCCTGCTCGATCGGGGAGTCGGCGGGGGCCTCGGCCTTGACGGTGACGTCGGCGGTCTCGGGGAGGTAGTCGACGTGCCGGTGGCGGAATTCCTCGATCGCGGCTTCGGCCTGCTGTTCGGCGGCGGCGCGGCCGGGGTGCTGGGCGTCGAGTCCGGCGGGGTCGCCGGTGATCGCGGCGACGGCGGTGACCGCGCCGATGGCCGGCACCACGAGGGCGGCGATGCGGGCGCCGTAGCGGGTCGGATTCGGGACCTTGGGGACGGCTCCACTATGGCGCTGCCCGGCGCGGAGGCCGGGCAGCGTGGGAGTTCGTCAGTACCAGCCGACTTCTTCGGAGTGGTTCCAGGCTTCACAGGGGGTGCCGTAGCGGCCGGCGATGTAGCCCAGGCCCCATTTGATCTGGGTGACCGGGTTGGTCTCCCAGTCGTCGCCTTCGCTGGACATCTTGGAGCCGGGGAGGGCCTGGGGGATGCCGTAGGCGCCGATGCCGTTGGCGGCGTACTCGTTCCAGCCGGATTCGCGGTCCCAGAGGGCGACGAGGCAGCCGACCTGTTCGAGGTCGAAGCCGCGTTCCTGCGCGAGCGCGCAGCCGGTGGCCTTGTTGCCGGAGTACTCGCTGCAGCTGCCGGGGATGTCGACCGAGGTCGGGTTGGAGCTCCCGGCCGATTCCTCCTCTTCTTGCTGCTGGGCGGCTTCCTCGGCGGCCTGGTCGGCTTCCTCCTGGGCGCTGTCGAGGCCTTCGGCCTTGGTGAGCGCGTAGTCGGCGACGGCCTCGGCTTTGACGGTGACGTCGGCGCCGGCGGTCTCGGCGATGTAGTTGACGTGCCGGTAGCGGACTTCCTCGTACGCCTTCTCGGCCTCGGCCTGCTGTTCGGCGGCGGCGCGGCTGGGGTGCTGGGCGTCGAGTTCGGCGGGGTCGTCGGTCACGGCGTTGACGGCTATGACGGCCCCCAATGCGAGGACGAGCACGGCGGCGAGCTTCGCGCCGTAACGGGTCAGCAGTGGGATCATTCGCTCTACTCCTGTGTCCCGGGCGTCTGTCCACAGACGCCCGGGACACAGCATGCCAGAGCTTCCCGGTCAGCCTTCCAGCAGGTTGGTGACCATTTCCGCGATCTCCGAACGCTCACTGCGCGTAAGGGTCACGTGAGCGAACAGTGGGTGCCCCTTCAGCACGTCGATGACGCTCGCGACGCCGTCGTGGCGGCCCACTCGCAGGTTGTCGCGTTGGGCGACGTCGTGGGTGAGGACCACCTTGGAGCCCTGCCCGATGCGCGAGAGCACCGTCAGGAGCACCCCGCGTTCGAGCGACTGCGCCTCGTCGACGATGACGAACGCGTCGTGGAGGCTGCGGCCGCGGATGTGCGTGAGCGGCAGGACCTCCAGGAGCCCCCGTTCGAGCACTTCGGAGATGACGACGTCGTTGGTGACCGCTCCTAGCGTGTCGAACACGGCCTGGCCCCACGGGCTCATCTTCTCGCCCTCGCTGCCGGGCAGGTAGCCGAGCTGCTGGCCGCCGACGGCGTAGAGCGGGCGGAACACGATGACCTTTTTGAACAGTTCGCGTTCCAGGACCTGCTCGAGGCCGGCGCACAGCGCCATCGCGGACTTGCCGGTGCCGGCCTTGCCGCCGA
Source organism: Glycomyces sp. TRM65418 (assembly GCF_019710475.1). GTDB lineage: Bacteria > Actinomycetota > Actinomycetes > Mycobacteriales > Micromonosporaceae > Glycomyces. Next base: position 383,613 of record NZ_JAJFAX010000004.1, read on the forward strand.
GCGAGACGATCCCGATCTCCGGGTCGAGCAGGAGATCGAGCGCGACGCGCTGCTCGGCCGAGCGGCCGTGGACGCCGAAGGCGTCGCGGCCGCGGATGAGGCGGATCTGCTTGTCGACGGTGACCCGGCCCAGCGCTTTCGAGCTGTTGCCGGTGAGGACGAGCCCGGTGTGGCAGGGCAGGTCCAGGTCGTGGGGGAGGTCCGCCTCGCCGCCTTCGAAGAGCTGATCGATCACTTCGTCGGCGACGGCGAGCTCGGCCATGCCCGACCAGGTCGGATCCGCGGCCTGCCCGTGGCGGTACTCCTCGGTGGCGATGCCGACCGCGGAGGCCTTGACCCGCAGCGGCATGTCCTTGGTGACGAGGACCGCGTCAGCGCCTTCGAGCCAGAGGGCCCTGGTGACGGCGATGATGCGCGAGTCGTTCGTGTCGACGGCGAACCCGGCCGGCAGGCCGGAGGTGTCGACGTGGTTGAGCTCGACCCGGATGGAACCGCCGTGGTCGCCTATGGCGATCGGCTGGTCGAGGCGTCCGTGCCGGATGCGCAGTTCGTCGAGGCGCCTGAGGCACTCCCGGGCGAACCATCCCAGCTCGGGGTGGTGGCGTTTGGCTTCCAACTCGCTGATGACGACGAGTGGGATGACCACATGATGTTCGTCGAACCGTGAGAACGCTCCAGGGTCTGATAGCAGAACCGAGGTGTCGAGGACGTAAGTGCGTTGCACTGGCACGGTCGCCTCCCGGGTGTCGATGTGTGGGGGACAGCCTCGGCGAAGCCTGCGAGCCGTGGATCCGGCCCTTCCCCGTTGGTACTCACACTGTAGTTGGGAGGTACGTCACTTCGCTACCGTTAAATGCATCCAAGGCAACACTGGTGGTCACACGTCTATCGGAAATCCGACAAAGCAGACACGCCGCGTTGTCTGTCGATCACTGAAAGCGGGCGGATTCTCGGTGAGAATGAGGACCGTGTCAACCGTGAGCGTCGCCGAACTCAAGTCGGCCATCGCCGCCGCGCTCCAGCAGGTCCGCGACGGCCAGGCCGCCATCACCGCCGCCAGCCAGAACATCGAAGCCGCCCAGGGGAGCCTCACCGCCGTCACCGCAGGATCGGGCCACGACGCCGTCGCCACCGCCCAGGCCGCGCTCGCCCAGGCCGCCGCCGAACTCGAGCAGTCCCTGGCCGCGACGTTCGCGGCCGCCGAGCAGGCCGAGGCCTACGCCGCGACCCTCTAGAACGGAGACCCCTGTGGACGTCGCCGCGCTCGCCGGGCGCCTCAAAGCCCTGGCCGCCGACCTCCCCGCGCCCGCGCTCGACACCGCCGACCAGTGCTTCGAAGCCGCCCAGGCCGAACTCAAGGAGGCCTCGCGCGAGTCGAACGCCGAGATCGGGCTCCACCGGCTCGGCGCCGCCCGGGAACGCCTCGCCGCGGCGCGGACCCGGCTGAGCGAGGCCGCCACCGCGATCGACGACTACCTCGACGGCATCGGCGCCGGAGCCGCCGCCGCGCCCGTCACCGCCGCCGCGCCGAAGGGGAAGACCGGGCAGGCGCCGCCGGTCGACCCGCGGCAGTGGTGGACCGACCGGGTCAACGAGCTGTGCGACCGCACCGGCGCGGCCGACCCGCAGCGCGTCCCGCCGACCCGCCTGTTCAACGACCTGCTCAAGGCCGCCGGCGACGGCAACGCCGACGCCTACTGCAAGCGCCTGCGCGACGCCGGGCCCCAGACCGGCGTCAAACTGCCCGGCCTCGCCTGGCCGCTGGTGCGCAGCCTCGCGGCCGAGCACCTGGGGCGCACGCCCACGGCCCGCGACGTGCCCGCGCTGCGCGACAAATGCGCCGACAAGGTCCGCTCCCTCGTCCCGAATGCCGAACCCGACCACATCGGAGCGGCCCTCGCCTCGGCCTGCACGCTCGGGCGCGGCGGAGGCGAGGAGTCCGACGCGGCGCGCACCGCGGCGGTCGGCCCGGCGCTCGTCGCCGCACTGCACCGATTGAGCAAGACCGAGCGGAAGGCCTGACCATGAGCAGCTGGCGCCGACGACTGGTGGCGGCCATGGGCGACGAACTCGGACGCGCCCGCGGCGAGGCCCGGCACCTCGCCGAGCGCACCGCGGCCGACGCCGAGACCGAGCGCGCCGAGTCCGAGCGGACCATCGGCGACGCCGCTCGCAAGCAGCGGCAGCTGCGCGGCATCTACGAGAAGATGATCGCCACCCTCGAAGCCCGCAAGACCGCCGCCGTGCGCGACGCCCACGAAACGGCGACCGAGGCCGCGCAGACGGCCGCCCCGGCGGCAGCCGGTGCGCCGTGGCACGGCTGGCGCCCCGAATCCGCTCTTGGCCGGGGCCCCGCCCCGCTCCTGCGCGTCGGCCGGATCGCGGACAGCGATGCCGGCATCACGAGCGCCGACCGGGTGGCGGGCGGCGATGCCGGAAGTGCGGGCGCCGATCGGGCCGTGGGCAGCGGCGTCCGGGGAGCGAGCGACTGTCGGACGATCGGCGGCGAGGCCCGGACTCGGGGCGCGGAACGCGTTTCCGGCAATGGCTCCGGCCCAGGCCCCGGCTCCGGGAGCGGCCCGGGCCTCGGCTCCGGTCGCCACAGTGGGCTCGGCGGTGGTACCCCCGCCGAGGGCGGCTTCGGTTCGGAAGCGGGACGCGCCGCCGCTGCCGAGGATGCGGGCTCCTTCGTGGAGTCGGACTCGGCCGCCGCCGACTCCTCTGAGATCGCCTGCACCGCAACCGAGGCCGCCAGTACTGTGGCCGCCGGCACTGTTGCCGCTGATCGTGGTCGGATCGGCATCGACGCCGTCGACTCCTCCTCTCCCGCTCGGATCGATGCCGGTGATGCGAGTGTGACAGAGGGGTACGACAATCCGGAGCGCTCCGTGACCGCTATCTCACTCCCTGCGTTGGTGCCGTTCCTCGACCGCGCCCATCTGCGCATCGATACCGAAGCGGCCCATGCGCTTCCCGGGCTGCTGCTGCGTGCCGTCGGATCGGTCCCCGCGGGGCTCGTTCGGCTCCACGTCTACGACCCCGAACACCTCGGAGGGTCCCTGTCGGCGTTCGCCGCGCTCGGAAAGGCCGGCCTGCTGTCGTTCGTCGGGCCCTCCGGGCTCCGTGAAGTGCTCGACTCCCTGGTCGAGACCGTCCGGCGCGTCAACGCCGACGTGCTCGCCGGCGAGCACGCCTCCCTCGCCGACCTCGCCGCCGCCACCGGCCGCCGCCCCGAACCCTGGCGGGTCCTCGTGCTCCTCAACGCCGACCTCGCCTCCTGGCCCGCCCGCGACCAGGCCCAGCTCGCCCGCCTGCGCCGCACCGGCGTCGCCGCCGGCGTCCACCTCGTCATCGTCGGCGACGACACCGCCGGGCCCGCCGACCTGCCCCGCCTCACCGCCACCGCCTACACCGGACTCCGCGGCCCCCGGAACGACGCCGCCGCCCTCGAACTCGACGGACCCCCGCCCTCGTCGACGATCACCAACGCCGCCAAGGCCGTCGCCGAGAAGCACCGCGCCGGACGGGAGCCCGCCCGGCTCGTCGACCTCCTCCCGCAACGCCTCTGGTCCGCCTCCTCCGCCTCGGGCCTGCAAGCCGGCGTCGGCGAGACCTCCGCCGGCGACCTCGCCGAACTCAGCCTCGGCGACAACCCGCCCCACGCCCTCGTCGGCGGCCCCTCCGGCTCCGGCAAGACCAACCTCCTCTACGCCTGGATCGCCGGGCTCGCCTCCAACTACAGCCCCGACGAACTCGCGCTCTACCTCCTCGATTTCAAAGAGGGCGTCTCCTTCGCGCGCTTCGCCGCCGGCCGCCGCGACCCCAGCTGGCTCCCGCACGTGCGCCTCGTCGGCGTCAACATCAACGACGACCGCGAATTCGGCCTCGCGCTCCTGCGCCACCTCAAGGCCGAACTGCGCCGCCGAGCCGAGGCCGCCAAAGCCCACGAGGCCACCAAGCTCGAAGAGCTCCGCGCCGCCGACCCCGGAGGCCACTGGCCCCGCATCGTCGCCGTCGTGGACGAATTCCAGGTCCTCCTGGAGGCGCGCGACGCCGTCACCGACGAGGCCGTGCAGCTCCTCGAAGACCTCGCCCGCCGCGGCCGCAGCCAAGGCATCCACCTCGTCCTCGCCTCGCAGGACGTCGCCGGCATCGAAGCCCTCTGGGGCCGCCCGAGCCTCGTCGCCCAGTTCACGCTCCGCATCGCCCTGCCCAAGGCCCGCCGGGTCCTCGCCGAGAACAACCACGCCGCCGACACCGTCGCCCGCTTCCACGCCGTCGTCAACGACGAATCCGGCCACACCGGCGCCAACCGGACCGTGGCGCTCCCCAACGCCGGGCACGCCGACGCATGGGAACCGCTCCAGAAGCGCCTCTGGGAGGCCCGCCCCGCCGGCAACGAGCCGCCCGCGCTCTTCGACGGCGACCACGTGCCCGACCTCCACGACACCGCCCCGCCTCCCGAGACCGCCTTCCTCGGCCAGACCATCGACGTCGCCGCCCGCGGCGCCGCCTTCGCGCTCCACCGCGCCCCCGGACGCAACCTCGCCGTCCTCGGCACCCGAGCCGGCGAGGCCGCCGACATCCTCGCCGCCGCCGCCCTCACCGCGGCCCGCGGCCAGCGCATCGGCGTCGACCTCTGCTGCCTCGAACCCGACGCCGCCTCGTCCGCGCTCGCCCTCGCCGCCGCGCTCGAAGCCGAAGGCGCCGACGTCGACTGGCACGACGACCTCGCCTCCGTCGGCAAGGCCTGGGAGCAGCGCTGCGACGGCACGCTCCGGCTCAACCTGGTCTACGCCGTCGACGCCGGCACCGCGCGCCTCGACGCGGCCGGCGCCGCCCGGCTCCGGTCCATGCTCATCGACGGGCCCGAACACCACCTCCACACCCTCGGCTGGTGGCGATCGGTGCCGCGCCTGCGCGAGGACCTCGGCGGGTTCTCGGCGCGCTTCGACGCCGTCGACGCCTGGCTCGCCCTCGACGTCCAAGGGCCCGAACTGGCCCCGCTCTCGCCCGCGAGCGGCGGCCCCGCCTGGTACCCGCGGGTCCGGCGCGGCCTCTATTTCGACCGCGCCCGCCACCGCGCCCCGCAGGTCGTCATCCCCTATCGGACGACCGCGCTGCTGCCGAAGCCCGAGGCCGTCCTCGACCTGCCGTGAAGGGGTGCCATGCCGACCGATGCCGACTACACGACCGCCGTCGCCGCCTACCTGAAGGAACGCGCCGACGCCGAGGCCGAGATCCGCGCCGCCGTCGCCGCGTACCGGTCCGAGTCCGCGCGGCTCGCCGCCTCCGTGGAGGCCGCCCGCACCGCCCGCGACGCGGCCGAGCGTGCCGCCGCGGACGCCGCGGCCCTCGTCGCCGAGACCGACACGAGGGTGGCCGTGCTCTGGCGGGCCCTCGGCGACGTCGTGGGCCACCGCCGCACCGGCCCGACGCCGTCCGCGGGGGAGCCAGACCCGGGCCCCGACGCCGAGCGCGTGCGCGCCCGGCTCGAACGCTCGGGGCGGCTCCTCGAACTCGCCCGGCAGGGTGAACTGCCGATCGACGCGCCCCGCCACACCGAGCTGACGGCCGCCGCCATCGGGCTGTGCGGCGGCGCGCTCGCGGTGTACCTCGCCCTGCGCCTGCTCTGGAGCGGCGCGTTCCCGTTCGCCGAGGCCCTGGCCGCGCTCACCATGTTCCTGGGGATCGCGGCCGGCCCGATCGCGCTGGGGATGTGGCTGTCCTGGCAGTACCGGGTGCGCCCGCGGCCCGGGCAGACGATCGCGTGCGTGGGCGCGGCGGTGTTCGCGGTGTGCGCGTTGGCGGGCCTGTTCATGCAGGGCCTGTGAACGCCGGCCGCCGGCAGTCGGCGGGTCCGGCCGAGCGGGCGGGCCCTCGAGTGATGCGGTTGACGCGATGGGGTACACCTGATGCGTCAACGAAACGTGAGGAGTCCCGTCAATGGCCGCCAACGACGACACCGGCTCGTGGCACTACGGCCCCCTGCCGTCCACTGACGACGCCCCCGCCTGGATCTACGGGATCGTCCCGGACGGCTGGATCTCCGGGCTCCCGGAGGTCACGGTCGACCGCGACGAGATGATCATCATCTGTCCGCTGCCGACCCCCGACCACCCGGCCGACGCCACCGAGTCCGACCGCGCCGCGACCGAGGAGGGCCGCATCTCCCGCTTCCGGGAGGCCACCCGCGACATGCGGGTGCAGATCGCGCAGCAGCTCCAGTACCGGTACCACCGGCAGGCGTCGTGGGGGGCGCGCTGCGGGTCGACCACGATGGTCTTCACGCACCAGTCCGTGCCGGTGACCACGCGGCTGCGCCAGCCCGAGCGGCTCGTGCTCGACACGCTCGTCGGCTCGGGCGTGGCCGCTTCCCGATCGGACGCGCTCGCGTGGTGCGTGCGCCTGGTCGAGCAGCACGCGGAGGACTGGCTCAAGGAACTGCGCGAGGCGATGGTCAGCGTCGACGAGCTGCGCCGCCGCGGACCGGCCGTATAGACGCGACGGCGAGAGGCGGGGCGCGATGCGCTCCGCCTTCGTCGTCTCCTCCCGGCGCCGCGGCCGCGATTCGAGGACCGCGGCCCTCTCGCCGCGCGCTCACCTGAGCAGCAGGTACAGGACGACGCCCAGCGCGATCGCGAGTGCGACCGCGACGCCGACGGTCGCGCCCTTCGCGCGGCTCTGATGCGGTTCCGGTTCACGGTGCGCCATCGACGTCTCCAACGCTTCGACACTCGGGAGCGGCTGCTGCAGACCTGCATCTTCGCCCAAGACGCCCCGCGCCGCGGCGATTCGCGTCAAACTGAGCAGACGCACGACTGAAACCGACTCGGATCGCGAGCTAACGCGCTCGTTTCATGATCGAAACCGATCACATTAGTTGCGAGTGTGGGTCGAATTGACTCGACCGCGCACAGTGGTGCTCGGTCGCGCGGAAAGTGCAAGTAGTTGTGCTCGTTTCGAGCTTGAACGAGCACATTAGGGGAATCCCTACACGGAGTACCAGTTCAACACCGGTTCAACCGCGCACGAGACCCCGCGGGTTCGCGCCGCGTCACGTAGCGTCCGAAGGACCGGTCCCGGCCGGAGCGTCCGAGCCCGGCCGCCACGGCGCTCGCGAGCCGCCACAAGCGGCCGCCGCACGCCGTGCAGAGAACAGCACCGAAGGAGCCACCGTGAGCATCGAAGTCTCCACCGCCGAACCCGCCGTCGGACTCACCGACCCGCCCACCCGCCACCACAGGCTCCTCGCCTGGGTCGGCGAGGTGGCCGAGCTGACGAACCCCGACCAGATCGTGTGGTGCGACGGCAGCCCCGCCGAATGGGAGCGCCTGACCGCCGAGCTCGTCGCGTTCGGCACCCTCGTCCCGGTCCCCGCCAAGCCGGACTCGTTCCTCGCCCGCACCGACCCGAGCGACGTCGCCCGCGTCGAGGAGCGCACCTTCATCTGCTCGGTCGACCCCGAGGACGCCGGCCCCACCAACAACTGGACCGCGCCCGACTACATGCGCGAGACCATGACCGGCCTCTACCGCGGCTCCATGCGCGGGCGCACCATGTACGTCGTCCCCTTCTGCATGGGCTCGCTCGAGGCCGAGCCCCCCATGTTCGGCGTCGAACTCACCGACTCCGCCTATGTGGCGGCCTCCATGCACATCATGACCCGCATGGGCACCGGCGTGCTCGAGGCGATGGGCAAGGACGCCGACTTCGTCAAGTGCCTCCACTCCGTCGGCGCGCCCCTCGCGCCCGGCCAGGCCGACGTGCCGTGGCCGTGCAACGAGACCAAGTACATCTCGCACTTCCCCGCCGACCGCGAGATCTGGTCCTACGGGTCCGGCTACGGCGGCAACTCGCTGCTGGGCAAGAAGTGCTACGCCCTGCGCATCGCCTCCGCGATCGGCCGCGACGAGGGCTGGCTCGCCGAGCACATGCTCATCCTGCGCCTGACCAGCCCCGAAGGGAAGGTCTACCACGTGACCGGGGCGTTCCCCTCGGCGTGCGGCAAGACCAACCTCGCCATGCTCGAACCGACGATCCCGGGCTGGAAGGTCGAGACCCTCGGCGACGACATCGCCTGGCTCCGCTTCGGCGAGGACGGGCGCCTGTGGGCCTCCAACCCCGAGTACGGCTTCTTCGGCGTCGCTCCCGGCACCGACTACAGGACCAACCCGAACGCCATGCGCACCATCGCGAAGGGCCACACCCTCTTCACGAACGTCGCGCTCACCGACGACGGCGACGTCTGGTGGGAGGGCATGGGGGAGGCCCCCGACCACGCGATCGACTGGAAGGGCCGCGACTGGACCCCCGACTCGGAGGAGCCCTCCAGCCACCCGAACAGCCGGTTCTGCACGCCCATCAAGCAGTGCCCGGTGCTCGCCGAGCAGTACGACGACCCGCGCGGCGTCCCGATCGACGCGATCCTCTTCGGCGGCCGCCGCGCCACCACGATCCCGCTGATCACGCAGGCCCGCGACTGGGTCCACGGCGTCTACATGGGCGCCACCCTCTCCTCGGAGACCACCGCCGCGGCCGCCGGCAAGGTGGGCGTGGTCCGGCGCGACCCGATGGCGATGCTGCCGTTCATCGGCTACAACGCCGCCGACTACTTCGGCCACTGGATCGAGATGGGCAAGTCCGCCGCCGACGAGGCGCTCATGCCCCAGGTCTTCTACGTCAACTGGTTCCGCCGCTCCGACGACGGCCGCTTCCTGTGGCCCGGGTTCGGTGAGAACGCCCGCGTCCTCAAATGGGTGGTCGAGCGCCTCGAAGGCCGCGGCGAGGCCGTCGAGACCCCGATCGGGTACTGCCCGACGCCCGAGGCCATCGACATCGAGGGCCTCACGCTGAGCAAGGCCGACATGGAGGACGCCCTGCGCGTCGACCGCGACGAGTGGGCCGAGGAGATCCCCCTCGTCGAGAGCTGGTTCGCCCGCTTCGGCGACCGGCTCCCCACGGTCCTCTGGAGCGAGCTCGACGCGCTCAAGCAGCGCCTCGACCTGCCCTAGCGGGCGGCGAGCGGCCCGGACGCCGCGAAGCGTGCGGGCCGCATTCTCGTGAGCCTACAATTGCGGGTTGTGGCGATCTCGAACCTGCTTTACCGGATCTACGAGCGTCGGCTCGCGCGCGAGCTGACCGGTCAGCCGCTGCCCCGGCACATCGGCGTCATGGTCGACGGCAACCGTCGCTGGGCGCGCGACATGGGCCTCACCGACCCCAACGACGGCCACCGCGCCGGCGCGAAGCACATCGAGCGCTTCCTCGGCTGGTGCGAGGAACTGGGCGTCGAGCACGTCACCATCTGGCTCCTCTCGACCGAGAACCTCTCGCGCCCCAAAGCGCAGCTCGACCCGCTCCTCGACATCATCGACGAACTCGCGAACGAACTGGCCGAGGACGACCAGCCCTGGCAGCTGCGCATGGTCGGCGCACTCGACCTCCTCCCCGAGGAGCACCAGGCCGCGCTCAAAGGCGCGCAGCAGCGCACCGCCGACAAGCGCGGCATGCGGGTCAACCTGGCCGTCTGCTACGGAGGGCAGCGCGAGATCGCCGACGCCGTGCGCTCCTTCATGCTCGAGCAGGCCGCCACGGGCGCGAGCCTCGAAGAGGTCGCCGAGGCCATCGACGCCGACGCGATCGCCCGCCACCTCTACATGACCGGGCAGCCCGACCCCGACCTCGTCATCCGCACCAGCGGGGAGCAGCGCCTCTCCGGCTTCCTGCTGTGGCAGTCGGCGTACTCCGAGTTCTACTTCTGCGACTCCAACTGGCCCGACTTCCGCCGCGTCGACTTCCTGCGCGCCGTCCGCTCCTTCGCCTTCCGCGACCGCCGCTACGGCAAGTGACCCCCTGAAGAGAACCCGAACGGGTCGGGACGGCCCGGCGCCCCGTTCGCGAGTGCCGGTCCGAGCTGGTCGAGCCGGACGACCATGGCGACGTGGCGGGGAGCGCGCCGAAGGCGGAACCTGGCCGGACGGCCGGCCTGGTGCACGTGCCGTTCCGCCGACTGGCTCGGGTCAGCGCCCCTGCGAACTCCGGCTCGCGGGGGCTTCGCCGTCTCCTCTGGCACGGCATGGGCGACTGCGGCAGGGTCTCGTGCGGGGCCGGCGCACCCGCCGGCCCCTGCTCGCCGCGGCTTCCGATCGGCTGTGAACCAGAACTCAACGGGTGGGTGCGTTGGTTCGGGCGTCACCCTCGTGTACCTATCGAGTCCCGACACGGACGAGTCCCGCACCCGACCCGAGGAGCCCCCATGCCGTCGACCCGCGACGCCAGCCCACCCGCGGTGGAGTCCCGGCCCGCGAAACCCCGCCGCCACCCCGAGTTCGACGAGTTCTACGCCGCGCACGTCCGCTCCATCACCGCCCAGATCTACGCCTACACCGGGAACCTGACCGAAGCCGAGGACCTGGTCGCCGAGGCCTTCTGCCGGGCGCTCGCCCGCTGGAAGCAGCTGAGCGCCTACGAGAACCCCGGCGGGTGGGTGCGCCGCGTCGCCTGGAACCTCGCCACCAGCCAGTTCCGCAGGCGCGGCGTCGTCCAGCGGTTCCTCCGGCGGCACCGTGAAGAACCGGTCGAGGGCCCCGGACCCGACCGCATCGACCTCGCCCAGGCCCTCGCCCGCCTGAGCGACACCCACCGCCGAGCCGTGATCCTGCGCTACATGGCGCAGATGACCTCCGGCGAGATCGCCGAACTCGAGGGCGTACCCGAATCCACCGTCAGGTCCTGGCTCAGCCGCGGGAAAGCCGCCCTGGCCGGCCACCTCCGCATCGAAGACGAGGAGCAGTAATCATGGGCATCCCCAACGACGAGCAGTTCGAAGCCGCCTTCGGCGAGCTCGCCGAAGCCGCCGCCGTCATGGCGAACCCGGCTGAAGCCTCGGTCCTGCGAGCGCGGGTCCGCCGCCGCCGCACCGCCCGGGCCGGCGTCGCCGGCGTCGCCGCCGTCGCGGTCCTCTCCGCCTCGGGCTGGCTCATGCAGCACGCCCTCGGCCAGGACACCGACCCGCCGCCCGCCGACGACGAGACCACCGCTGCCGTCGAACCGACCCCGACCGCCGAGGACCCGACGAGCCCCGCCGAAACGACCACCACCGCCGAGGAGGAGCACGTCGAGGCCCCCGTGCTGCCCGAGTTCGACGACCTGGCCGGGACCGCGATGGACCTCTTCTCCTTCATGCCGGGCGCGTCGATCGACGGGATCTGCCGCACCGACGGGGCCGAACTCGTCGACGGCCGCACCGGCGACCCCATGCGGTCGACCGGTCAAGTGGTGCTCCTCGAGGTCGTCCACGCCCCGATGACCGACGGCGGTCAGGAGCAGGCGGTGGCCTTCCTCGGCTGCCGGTTCGCCGAGGCCGCCGCCTTCCAGGCCGTGCTCCTCGCCGAAGACGGCAACGGCGGCTGGGAGGCCGCCGCGCAGCTCATCCACTCCAAGGCCAATGCCGACCGTCCCTACGACATCGCCGCCCACCCCGACTACGGCGTCCTCATCGGCGTCGCCGAACGGTACATGTGCTGCGCCGGCGACCCTGACGCGATCGACTACTGGGTCGAGCGGGCCGTGCTCGACGACGTAGGGAACCCGGTGCTCGACCGGCTCGCCGAGAGCGAGGTGCCCAGCGGCTTCTTCGCCGACCTCGCCGTCACCGTCGACGCGATCGAGACCGCCGACGCAGGCGTCTGGACCCTCACCGTCACGGTCCGCAACAACGGCAGCGATGCCTCCGGCCGCTACCGCCTGAGCGGCTGCCTCGACGCGGGCATCGAAGCCGACGCCGACTTCGTCGAATGCTTCGAGGGCGGGACCGCGCTCGGCGACATCGACGGCCTGGATGTCGGTGAAACGTACACCGCCACGTGGACGGTCACCGTGGCGGCCACCGGCGACTCGGCGTACGCCCGGTTCACCGTCGAGGCCGACACGCGCTCCGAGCCGGGGATCGTCCGAGACGTCGTCCTGGCCGACAACGAGGCGTTCTTCGACTTCAACGCGTAGGACCGCACGAACAGGCCCCCGCGAGTGTTGCTCGCGGGGGCCTCGTCGCATAGTCAGACGACCGCGACGCCGGCGTCTTCGAGATCCTTGAGGGCTTTGGCCTTCGTCTCTTCGGCGACCGCGGCGGTGTAGTCGAGGAGCACGGTGGTCTCGAAGCCTTCGGCGGCCGCGTCCAGCGCGGTGGCCCGCACGCAGTGGTCGGTGGCGATGCCGACGACGTCGACCGCGTCCACGCCCCGCTCGCGCAGCCACTCGGAGAGGCTCGTCTCGCCGGCGGAGCCCTCGAAACCCGAGTACGCCGCCTCGTAGGCGCCCTTGTCGAACACGGCCTCGGCGCGGGTGTGGTCGAAGTCCGGGTGGAAGGCCGCGCCCGCGGTGCCGACCACGCAGTGCGGGGGCCACGAGTCGCGGAAGTCCGGTTCGGCCGAGAAATGCGGGCCCGGGTCGATGTGCCAGTCGCGGGTGGCCACGATGTGGTCCCAGCGGCCCGGGGCGGCGGCGATGAGTTCGGTGACGGCCGCCGCGACGGCCGCGCCGCCTTCGACGGCCAGCGACCCGCCCTCACAGAAATCGTTCTGGACGTCTACCACGATCAGTGCCCGGCTCATGCTTCGATCCTAGTGACGCGGCCCGGCGGTTGGAAGGGCCCGTGCGCGACCGCGCCGATTTTCTGCCCGCGCTTGGGAGACGAAACCGCCCGGGAGCGGCGGCTCCCGGGCGGTTTCGTGCGTTATGCGGGCTAGTGGCCCTTGACTTCCTTGACCAGGTGGCCCCACTTCTCGTCGAAGACGGGGCGCTCCGAGCGGATGCGCGGGAGCCGGTCGAAGTTCCGCAGCGGCGGCGGGCAGCTGGTCGCCCACTCGAGCGAGCCCCCGTGGCCCCACGGGTCGTTGGTCTCGACCACGCGCCCGGCCTTCCAGGACTTGAACAGGTTCCACACGAACGGCAGGGTCGAGAGGCCCAGGATGAACGCGCCGACCGTGGAGACCATGTTCAGCGTCGTGAAGCCGTCCGACTGCAGGTAGTCCGCGTAACGGCGGGGCATGCCCTCCGCGCCGAGCCAGTGCTGCACCAGGAACGTGGTGTGGAAGCCGATGAAGGTCAGCCAGAAGTGGACCTTCGCGAGGCGCTCGTCGTACATGCGCCCGGCGACCTTCGGGAACCAGTAGTAGACCCCGGCGTACACGGCGAACACGATGGTGCCGAACAGGACGTAGTGGAAGTGCGCCACGACGAAGTAGGAGTCCGAGACGTGGAAGTCGACCGGCGGGCTGGCGAGCAGGACGCCCGAGAGGCCGCCGAGGAGGAACGTGACGAGGAAGCCGAGGCTGAACAGCATCGGGGCCTCGAACGTCAACTGGCCCTTCCACATGGTGCCGATCCAGTTGAAGAACTTGATGCCCGTCGGGACCGCGATGAGGAAGCTCATCAGCGAGAAGAACGGCAGCATGACCGCGCCGGTGGCGTACATGTGGTGGGCCCACACCGCCATCGACAGGCCCGCGATCGCGAGGGTCGCGGCGACCAGGGTCTTGTAACCGAAGATCGGCTTGCGGCTGAAGACCGGGATGATCTCCGAGATGATGCCGAAGAACGGCAGCGCGATGATGTACACCTCGGGGTGCCCGAAGAACCAGAACAGGTGCTGCCACAGGATCGCCCCGCCGGTGTCGGAGTCGAAGACGTGCGCGCCGAGCTGGCGGTCGGCCACGACCGCCAGGAGCGCGGCGGCGAGGATCGGGAACACCAGGATCACGAGCAGGCTGGTGATGAGGATGTTCCAGGTGAAGATCGACATCCGGAACATGAGCATGCCCGGGGCGCGCATCGTCACGATCGTCGTGATCATGTTGACCGCGCCGAGGATGGTGCCCAGACCCGAGATGGTCAGGCCCACGAACCACATGTCCGCGCCGATGCCCGGCGAGTTCACCGCGTTCGACAGCGGCTGGTAGGCGAACCAGCCGAAGGACGCCGCGCCGCCGGGGGTGATGAACCCGGAGACGGCCAGGAGCGAGCCGAACAGGTACAGCCAGTACGCGAACGCGTTCAACCGCGGGAACGCCACGTCGGGCGCGCCGATCTGCAGGGGCACCAGGTAGTTGCCGAACGCGAACACGATCGGGGTCGCGAACATCAGCAGCATGATGGTGCCGTGCATCGTGAACAGCTGGTTGAACTGCTCGGAGGACACCACCTGGAGGCCGGGCCGGAACAGCTCCGCGCGGATCAGCAGGGCGAGGATGCCGCCGATGCCGAAGAACGCGAAGGACGTGACGAAGTAGAGCAGCCCGATCTGCTTCGCGTCCGTCGTGCGGAGTGTGCGGGCGAGCCAAGAGCCGCTCGGCTCGCGACGTACCGGCCAGGGACGCGCGACGATAGGCGTTGGCTCAAGCTTCGGCTCAACCGTGGTCACCTGTGGGCCTCCAGATCATTTCCAGGTAGCGAACGCAGCATAGCCCCGCGAAGGGCCGCCGATGCGGAGGGGGATTGCGGAAGCGGCGTGGCGGAGCGTGATCGGATCATGCGCTCATCGTGGTTGTCGCAGGTCTCGTGCGCGATGGGTCGAGCGCGAGCGGTGGAGCCCGCGGGACGCCGCCGGAGGCGGACGCCCGCGGGTGAGCAATCTCCTACGCAGTGGCGCTCGGACGGGACTAGACGCCGCCGCGGGCGTCGGGCTCCAGTGCGGCGTAGACCCGCTTGACCAGCAATGCGGTCTCGTAGCCGACCTGCCCGAGGTCGCACCCGGCGTTGGCGAGCACCGCCAGCTGGGCCCGGTCGCCGACGGCCATGAGCAGCAGCACGCCCTCGTCCATGTCGATGACGGACTGGCGGATCCGGCCGGCGTCGAGCACCTTCGCCGCCCCCGTCGTCAGGCTCGCGAGCCCCGAGGTGATGGCGGCGAGCTGGTCGGCACGGTCGGTCGACAGCCCCCGGGAGGCGGCGATCGCGAGGCCGTCGACGGAGACCGTGAGCGCCTCGGAGACGTCCGGGACCTTCTCCACGAAAGAGGTCAGGAGCCAGTCGAGTTCACCGACGTTCTTGTCCTTGTTGTCCATCTCGCTGCTTTCTATTGGCGTTGTTCGTGTGCGGCGGCCGCCGCGATGCCGGATGCGAAACCGGTGAGCCGGTCGCGGATCTCGGCCGGGTCGAGGTCGACTCCGCCGCCGCCCGGACGCGGGCTGGGGACGGAACCTGGGAGCAGCCGGGAGCCCGGCGCGCGGCGGGGCAGTTCGGCGCCGTTGACCCTGCCCGAGGACTCGAGTGCTCTATTCACCTTCCTGAAGGTAACATCCAGCGACTCGGCGCCGGGTCCCGCAGGGGCGTGCGAACCGTTGACGCCGCCGTGTGTTCCCCCAGCTACAGGCCGTGGTTCGGGCGGCGCCCCGGCCTTGCGCGGTCGGGGCACGATCGGTTCGACGGCGCTCGGCGCGGCCGCCTCGGCGCCGGTTCCGGTGACCGGCAGGTTCGCGGCGCGCGCCGAGAGGGCGATCCGCGCGGCCGAGCCGCCGGCACCGTCGGGGGACCCGCCCACCGGGTCCTCGGCGTGCGCGCTCGCGGGGATGCGCACGAGCGCGAGCGTGCCCTTGCCCATCGTGGAGTGCAACTGGACGCTGATCGCGTGCTCGGCGGCGAGCCGCCCGACGACCAGGAGGCCCATGGTGGCGGTCAGCTCGGAGTTGAGCTGCGTCGGCTCGGCCAGGCGGCGGTTGATCGCGGCCATCGGCTCGGGGGCGAGGCCGATGCCGTCGTCGGCGATGGAGATGACGATCTCCGAACCGGAGCGCCGGGTGGTGACGCGCACCGACTGGGTCGGCGGCGAGTAGGAGGCCGCGTTGTCGAGCAGCTCGGCGAGGATGCGCACCAGGTCGCCCGCGGGCTTGGTCTCCAAGCGGGCCCCGACCTGGTTCTCGACCACGACGCGCCCGGCGTCCTCGATCTCGGCCACGGCGTCGCGGAGGATCATGTCGATCCCCGCGGGGTGGCTGTAGCGCCGCTGCGGGTCGCCGCCGGCGAGCAGGAGCAGGTTCTCCTCGTTGCGGCGCATGCGCGCGAGCAGGTGGTAGACGCTGCGCCACTCGTCGGGGATCGGGGCGCCGTTGCCCTTGTCCTCGACCAGGGACTCCATGACCTGCTGCTGGCGGCGGATGAGGCTCTGCCCGCGGCGGGCGAGGGTCTTCATCATCGCCTCGACGTCGATGCGCAGCAGCGCCTGGTTCGCGGTCTGGCGCAGCGCCTGGTGGTGCGCGGCGCTGAAGGCCTCGGCGAGGCTGTCGAGCTCGTCGGAGTAGCGCGAGTCGGTGGACATGGCCGTCTGACGCTTGGCCGCCTGCAGCAGCCGGTCGACCTCGCCCGCGTTGGCGGCCTGCGAGACCGCGGCCACGGTCTTCGGCAGCGTGTCGTACGCGGCGGTCAGGGTCGCCTCGCGGACGCCGTCGACCCGCAGGCTGATCCGGCGGGCGAGCATCGCGGCGGAGACGATCGAGGTCAGCGCCAGCACGAGCACCAGGGCCAGCGTCGTCAGGAGCGTGCGCGAGGAGGCGTCGCGCATCGCGGTCACGTCCTCCTGCATGAACTCCAGGACGGCGGACTGCGTCGTGTCGAGGGAGGCGACGATCGCGCCCTGCGCCGCCGAGAACTCCTGCGGCGCGATGGTCGGGATGTTGCCGTGCAGGTAGACCGTCAGCGCCTCGCGGGCCCTGACCGCCTCGTCCGAGTCCGACGCCCTCGCGTACGCCTCGCTGGCCTCGGCGGACGCGTTGGCCTGGAACTCCGTGATCTGCCGGTCGAAGGAACCGGAGAGGTAGGCGACCGCGCCGAGGTACTCGCGCCCGACCACGACCTCGCCCTCCTGCTCCAGCCGCGCCAGGTCCGCGGCGACGGTGAACTGGATCTCGACGGCGATCCGGTTGGCCTGCATGACCGCCGCCAGCGAGTCCAGGTGCGCCGAGATCTGCGAGTCGTTGACCAGCCGCGGCAGGATCGAGGAGATGCCGACGACCTTGTCGGCCACGCCCCGGTAGGTCACGTACGCCTGCTCCGCCTCACCGTCGTCGATCTTGACCTCGCCGGCCAGCAGGAGGTCGAATCCGGCGCGGGCGGTCTCCAGGTTCCCGGCCTCCTCGACCAGGGCCTCCAGGTCGTCCTCCAGTTCGGGGAACCGCTGGGACACCGTGCCGACGGCCTCCTTCAGGCTCGCGAACGCGCTGTCGGTCTCGCGGCGGGCCACGGCGGAGTCGAACTGCCCGCCCGAGCCGTTGACGACCGCGCCCATCGCCGAGTTCACCTCGTACTGATGTGCGTCGAGCACCTCGTTGAGGTTCTCGGAGAAGTCGGCCAGCACCTTCGCATCGGTCGCGTTCTGGTATTCGTCCCACACCGTCACCGTCTGGAACAGCCCGAGCACCAGCATCCCCATGAGCGCCGCGGCGATCGGCAGCATCAACTGCATCCGGATGGGGAGACGACTGGTGCGCTGCCGGGCTTTACGGGACATCGAGGGTTGTCCTTTCTGAGGGCGACGATCCGCGCTGCGGCGTGCTGCTGACCATCTTCGCTTGTGCCCAGACGGGCCGGTGAGGCGGGGCTCACCCCACTGATCAGCCGTTCAGCCCACGAGCGGCCGTCCTTCCGGGTATCGGTACAGGCGGTGGCGGGAGCGGATCGCGAGCGAAGTCGCCAGGAGGACCGGCCCCATGCGGCCCCCGAACATGAGGACGATCGAGACCCATTTGGACGGATCGGACAAGTCGCCGGTGATCCCGGCCGACTGCCCCACGGTCGCTCCGGCGGAGGTCGCCTCGAACATGAGGTGCGCGAGGTCCATGTGCGGTTCGAACATCTGCATGAGGAGCACGCCGGCGGCGATGAACGCCACGTACACCAGCGCCACGCTGAGGGCCTGGCGGATCACGGCGCTGCTGAGGCGGGTGCGGAACGCGGACACGTCCGGTTCGCCGCGCACCTCCGACCAGATCACCCACAGCAGCACGAAGAACGTGGTCACCTTGATGCCGCCGGCCGTCGACGCCGAGCCGCCGCCGATGAACATCAGGACGATCGCCGACAGCAGCGAATGCGTCTCCATATCGCCCACCTCGATCGAGTTGAACCCGGTGGAGCGGGGCATGACGCTCTGGAACAACGCCGGCAGCAGCTTCTCGTCCCAGCCCATGGGCCCGAGCGTGGCGGGATTGGACCACTCGAACCCGAGGAAGACGAAGAACCCGCCGACGAACAGCACCGTCGTCCCGGTCAGCGTCATCTTGGTGTGCAGGGTCCACTTGCGGTGGCCCCAGTTGCGGCGGGCGATCTCGAACAGGACCGGCATCCCGAGCCCGCCGATGACCGAGGAGGCGATGATCGTCCCGATGATCCACGGATCGTGCGCGAAGTCCATCATCGAGTTCGAGAACAGGCTGAAGCCGCCGGAGTTGAAGGCGCTGACGCTGTGGAAGACGCCCTGCCAGGTCGCCGAGCCCCCCGAGAACCCGTAGGCGTGGTGGAACCGCAGCGACAGGATCACCGCGGCGACGGTCTCGACCGAGAGCATCACGATCACCGTCCGGCGGATGACCTCCTTGAGGTCCCCGACCATGACGTTCCGGTTCACCTCGGCCTGCGCGATGAGCCGCGAGCGCAGGCCGAGCTTCTTGGAGACCACGAGGCCGAGGAACGCGGCGCTCGCCATGATCCCCAGGCCGCCGATCTGCATGCCGACCAAGATGACGGCTTCGCCGAAGAGCGACCAGTGGACGGGGGTGTCCAGGGTGATCAGGCCGGTCACGGTGATCGCGGAGGTGGCGGTGTAGAGCGCGTCGACGAACTCGGTGCCGCCGGGCCCGGCCTGCGCGACCGGCAGCATGAGCAGGAAGGTGCAGAGCGCGATGGCGGCGCCGAACCCGAACGGGACGAGCCTGACGGGGTGACGCGTGAACCACTCGGAGTATCGGTGCATCTCAGGTGCGGGAGGCGAACGCCTCGACCTTGGTGGTGGCTCCGGAGACGATGAGCGTGTCGCCCTCGGCGATCACGGTATCCGGTGTGGCGTACGTGAAGTCCTCGCCGGACTGCTTGACGCCGACGACCGTGACGCCGTACTTCGATCGCAGCCGCGACTCGGCGAGGTTGCGGCCGACCGCTTCGGCCGGGGCCTTGGTCTTGACGATCGCGAAGCCGTCGTCGAACTCGATGAAGTCGAGCATCTTGCCGCTCACCAGGTGCGCGACCCGCTCGCCCATGGCGGCCTCGGGGTAGACCACGTGGTGCGCGCCGGTGCGGTGCAGGATCTGGCCGTGCTTGGCGTTGATGGCCTTCGCCCAGATCTCGCGGACGCCGACCTCCTCGCAGGCGAGCACCGTGAGGACGGAGGCCTCGATGTCGGTGCCGATCGCGACCACGATGTGGTCGAACTCGCCGATGCCCAGCTGCCCGAGCACCGTCGAGTCGGTCGAGTCGGCCTGGACGACGTGCGTGAGCGTCTCCGAGGCCTTCTGGACGATCTCGGCGCGCTCGTCGATCGCGAGGACCTCGTGGCCGAGCCGCGTGAGGGACTCCGCGACGGCGGAGCCGAAGCGGCCGAGGCCGATCACGGCCACGGTCTCCTCCGTGGGGCTCTCGCCCCTGCCGAACAGGTTCATCAGTGCGCCTTCTTGGACTCGAGTGCTGTCACGACGCCTGATTCTGCCACCAGCCGTCCGGCGCCGCGGTCCACACCCGGCACCGGGCGCGAAGCGCACCGGTTCACGGGCGAAGCGAAGAGGGAGGCGGTCGATAACCCCTCATGACCGCCTCCCTCGAACACCCCTAACACTCTCCAAGGATGGAGGAGAACCCCCAGTCTACTCCGCGAGCACGGCCCGGAGGAAGTCCTGAGTGCGCGCTTCCTGCGGTTCTGAGAACATCGCCTCGGGCGCGCCCTCCTCGACGACGACGCCCTGGTCGAACATCATGACCCGGTCGGACACGTCGCGGGCGAAGCCCATCTCGTGCGTCACGATGAGCATGGTGATGTTCGTCGAATTGGCGATGTCGCGCAGCACCCCGAGGACGTCGGCGACGAGCTCGGGGTCGAGTGCGCTCGTGACCTCGTCGAGCAGCAGGATGTCGGGGTCCATCGCCAGTGCGCGGGCGATCGCCACGCGCTGCTGCTGCCCGCCCGAGAGCTGCGACGGGTAGTTGTCGACCTTGTCGGACAGCCCCACCAGGTCGAGCAGCTCCTCGGCCTTGGCGGCGGCCTCGTCCTTGGAGCGCCCCAGCGTGTGGACCGGCGCCTCGGTGACGTTGCGCATCACCTTCATGTTCGGGAACAGGTTGAATTGCTGGAAGACCATGCCGATCTTCTGGCGGGCCTGCCGCAGGTAGCGCTCGTTGGCGACGACGAGCTTGCCGCCCTTCTCCATGTGGGAGAAGGGTTTGCCCTCGACCCAGATGACGCCGCCGTTCTCCTCGGGGTGCTTGACCGGCGTGACGCGTTCCAGGGTCATCAGGAGCCTGAGGATCGTGGTCTTGCCCGAACCGGAGGGCCCGATGAGCGTGACGCGCTCGCCGGGGTCGATGTCGAAGCTCAGCCCCTTCAGCACGTCCAGGTCGCCGAAGGACTTGTTGACCCGGTCGAAGCGGATGATCGGTTCATTAGAAGTTGGACTTGGCAAGACGGTTCTCCAATCTCCGCGCCGCTACCGCCACCGGGTAGGAGGCGGCCAGGAACAGGATCCCGGCGATGGTGTAGCCCTCGACGGCGCCGGTGTAGTTCTGGCCCTGGAACTTCTGGGCCTGGGAGATCATCTCCAGCACGCCGATGGCGAACAGGGTCGGGACCTCTTTGAACATGGCGATGATCCAGTTGGCGACCGCCGCGGTCGAACGCCGCATCATCTGCGGGAGGATCACCGCGCCCCACACCCGGTGGGTGGGGAGGCTCAGCGCCGTCGCGGCCTCCCACTGCCCCTTCGGGATCGCCTCGATCCCGGCCCGGTAGGACTCCGAGGTGTAGGAGGCGTAGTGGATGCCCAGCACCGCCGAGCCGACGGCGAAGGCGCTCCACTCGGGGTTGATGTACAGGCTCGTGGCGGTCCAGACGAACAGCAGTTGCACCAGCAGGGGGGTGTTGCGCACGAACTGGAAGAAGCCGGAGAGGGCCAGCCGCAGCCAGCGCGGGCCGATGCGCTCGCCGATGGCGACGAGCAGGCCCACGATCACGGCGATGAGGCCGGCGACCAGGGTGACCTGCAGGACGACGAGGAAGCCGTCCCACATGGCCGGGAAGATCTCGACGACGGTCTCGTAGTTCCACTCGTTCACGTGAGCGCACCTCCCGCGGTGGCGACGCTCTGGTCGGGCGGCGTGGCCGTGCGGCCCTTGGCGGGCCCGGCGCCGACGCCCCGCTTGGCCTTGCGTTCGAGGGCCCGCATGCCGTGCCAGATGAGCCAGGCGAGGATGAAGTAGATGACCAGGATGAGCGCGTAGTGCGCCAGCAGGTTCTGGCCGCCTTCGGCGCCGCCGATGATGCCGGCCATGCCGGTGATGTCGAGGACGCCGATGAGCGAGACCAGGGCGCTGGCCTTGAGCAGCATGATCGCGAACGAGCTCAGTGAGGGGATCATCTCGGGCCAGGCCTGGGGGAGGACCACCAGGCGCATCCGCTGGAACGGGGTGAAGTTCACCGCGACGCTCGCCTCCAGTTGGCCTTTGGGCACGGCGGCGATGGCGCTGCGCACCACTTCGGAGCAGTAGGCGCCGTAGTTGAGCCCGAGCGCGATGATCCCCGCGACGATGGCGTAGTCGAACTTGATGCCCAGGATCACCGGCATGGCGTAGGCGAACCAGAACAACTGCACGACGACGGAGGAGCCGCGGATGAACTCCACGAACGTGCGGGCCGGGGTGCGCACCGCCAGATGCTTCGAGCTCGTCATGAGGCCCAGGGCGAACGCCACGAGCAGCGCCAGGGCCGCCGACGCCACGGTGACCGAGATGGTCACCACCAGTGGCATGGCGTATCTGGGCAGCGAGTCGATGACCGCTTGGAAGTCCATGACGCCTACTGGTAAGTGTCCGGGCACAGGTCCTGGGCGGTCAGACCCTCGGGGTGGTTCTCGTCGACGGTGAACCCGTACGCGCTCACCAGGCCTTCCCAGGTGGCGGTGTCGGCCAGGAGGGTCTCGAGCTCCCCGTTCAGCGCGTCGCGGAAGTCGGCGTCATTCGGCTGGAAGACCGCTGCGCCGGCCCCGATGATCTCCTCGCCGGTCTCGGGGTCGATGAGCCAGAAGCCGTCGGTGACCTCGAGTTCATCGTCGGCCTCCGCGGCGAGTCGGAGGTTCGCCGAGGTGAGCGCGACCGCGTCGACGCGGCCGGCCTTGAGTTCGAGGATGAGCGCGGGCAGGTCGGGCTGGACGTTGATCCGGTCCTCGGGGAAGATCTGGTCGGCCACCTCCTGCTCACTCGTGCCGTTCATGACGCCGATGACGCCGTCGGAGTCGGCCATGTCGTTCAGGGTGGTCCAGCCGCCGGGGTTCCCGGCCATGACCAGCAGGGCGTCCGGCATGACGTAATCGGGGTCGGCGAACGCCACGGCCTCGCAGCGTTCCGGCGTGATGTACATGCCGGCGATGACCATGTCGTGGTTGGTGCCCAGGCCGGTGATGAGCGAGTTCCACTCGGTGAGCTTCCACTCGATCTGGTCGGCGCCGATGCCGAGCTGGTCCAGCAGGTGGGTGTGCACGTCGACGGACTGCCCGGTGACCGAGCCGTCGTCGGCGGTGTAGGCGTAAGGGGCCTCGTCGGCATACGCGACCCGGATCTTGCCGCCGTCCTGGGCGTTCTCCAGCAGGCTGCCGCCGCCCCCGTCCTCCCCGCCCTCGTCGGTGCGGGAGCACGCCGCCAGGGCTACGGCCGCCGCGCCGGCGGTGGCTCCGCCGAGCAGACGGCGGCGGTTGAGATGCAGTTCGTTCGACACGATGGTCGCCTCCTGAGTTTGGGCTCGGGTACCTTGCCGACACTAACGGTCTATTGTAAGTTTGTCGACAATACGATGATCGACGTTCGATAACAAATGTGCAAGTGCTCGTCGACGGGGGTGCAACCGAAGCTCGGGGCGGAACGTGAAAATTCGGCAGCGATAGGATGCTGCCCAGAAGAGACAGAGGGGAAGCAGTCGCACGTGTCTGATCGCAACAGCGGAGCGAGCGCGCTCACGGGCGCCCGCCAGGTGGGCCGCCTGGCGCCGGTGCGCCGCACGTCGACGGTGGACCTCATCGCCGAACGCCTCCGCGAAGCGGTCCTCGACGGCTCGCTCCCGCCCGGCGCCGCCCTCGGCGAGGCCGAGCTCGCCTTCCAGCTCGGGGTCAGCCGCGGCCCGCTCCGCGAGGCCATGCAGCGGCTCACCGCCGAAGGGCTCCTCGTCATCCCGCGCCGCCGCGGCCTGGCCGTGCGCACCATGACCCCCGAGGACGTGCGCGACGTCCACTGGCTCCGCGCCCGCATCGAGCCCGAGCTGGGTCGGCGCATCCTCGCCCGGCCCCTCGCCGAGCGCCGCACCGTCCTCGCCGAACTCACCGCCGAGGTCAAGCGGATGCAGCGCGCCCTGCGGAAGGGCGACGCCCGCGACCTCGGCGACGCCTACCTCGACTTCCACCGCGGACTCGCGGCCTGGGGCGGATCGATCCGCCTGGCCCGCATGATGTCCACCCTCCTCATCGAGACGCGGCTGTGCACCTTCTCGATGTACGAGCACTTCGAGGTCCACCGGGACCTCGTGCCCGAGCACGTGGCCTTCGTCGAGGCGCTGGCCGCCGAGGACGCGGTCCGCTTCGCCGCCCTGGTGGAAGCCCATCTGGAGGCGGAGGTCCGGCGCCTGCTCGCCGAGCCCGAGACGTCCAAAGAGGAGGACGCCGACCGCCTGCTGGCCGAGACGCCGGACGAGCCGCAGCCGCTCGACCGCCTCGACCTCCCCGAGGGCATCTGAACGCCGCCTCGTGACCGCCCGCCTCCGTCCGGAGGCGGGCGGAGATCGTTCATTGTCAATATTCCGACTCGCCGCGTTCCGTTGGTGGACTTGTATGTTACCCAACGGTTATAAAGAGGGCCCCATCCCGGACAAAATCCGAAACGGAGCCCATAATGTCCCTCCCCCGGAGCATCTCCACCATGGCCGCGGCGACCGTCGCGGCATTCGTGTGCGTCATGGCGCTCACGAGCGGCGCCGCGCAGGCGCAGACCATCGAGTACGTGGCGCTCGGCGACTCCTACGCCTCCGGCGTCGGGACGCGCTCCTACATCGACGACGGCTCGGGCTGCAGCCGTTCGAACGCCGCCTACCCGGCGCTCATCGCCGACGAGATCGGCGCCGACCTCACGTTCGCGGCCTGCTCGGGCGCGACGACCGGCGACCTCCTCGCCGGACAGCTCGGCGGGCTCTCCGACGGCACCGACCTCGTCACGGTCACCATCGGCGGCAACGACACCGGCTGGGCCGGAGTGGTCCAGAAGTGCGCCTACCCCTACCCGTGGACCTGCACCGCCGAGATCGCGGCGGCCGAGCGGTTCGTCCGCGAGCAGCTGCCCGCGAAGCTCCACGCCGTCTACGACGCGATCGCGACGGCCGCGCCGAACGCCGAGGTCGTCGTCCTCGGCTACCCGCGGCTCTTCAACGGCGAGCAGTGCAACGCCATCACCCGCATCAGCCCCGCCGAGCAGGCCGCGCTCAACGACGCGGCCGACCTGCTGGGCGACACCATCGGGACCGTCGCCGGGAGCCACGGCTTCCAGTACGTCGACGTGCGCGACGCCTTCGAGGGCCACGCCGTCTGCGACGACGTCGAATGGATCAACGGCCTCTCCTACCCGATCATCGAGTCCTATCACCCGAACGCGGCCGGCCAGCGCGACGGCTACTACGCCCTCCTCAACGCGCTCGTGCGATCTGGTTCGGCGTAATGGAGCAGGCTGAGTGGAACGCACGTGCGCCAGAGATTCCCTGCATCACCGCCTCTGGCATGAATCACTTTCACTGTTCCCCGCGGTTGAAGGTGACGCTGCAACACCAAGGAGTGAGAGTAAGAAGGCCTGCCCCTCCAAAGGAATCGACATGAAAACAGTCCTCTCCCGCCTTTTCTCGACTGCGATGGCCGCGGGCGTTCTGACTGCAGGGATCCTAGCGGTCGCTTCACCGGCTCAGGCGACCTCCGTCGACTGCCAGAGCTACCTTGCGAACCAAGGTTATAGTGTCGGCCCAATCGTGAGAGGCGCCTGCGGCTTTGCTGCGGATCGAGCTGACGCTCCCGGCACAGGCCCGGCTTACGGCCAGCTGGTATGCAGGCAGCGGCTCGCCGAAGCCGGAGTCAGTCAAGCCCATTATTCGGAGGCATGCAAACGAGCTCAGTGGTGACCTGAGCGCCAATGGATCAGGGCCCCGCCGGCATCCCGGCGGGGCCCTTCGTTCGCGTGCGGTCCTACTCGATCGAGTCGCAGGCCTTCCAGAGGCCGTCTTCCTTGACCAGGTCCATGGAGTCCGACTCCTCCGTGGGCGTCGCGGTCCAGCCGGTGATGGACATGCCGTCCTCGGCCATCACGGGCTCAGGGGTGTTGTAGCTGACGGTGTAGTCCACCGTGGCGGTCTCGCCGTCCACGTTCGAGCCCGTGACCTCGTACGAGAAGTCAACGTCGATGTCGATCGGAGGCACGTCGGTGGCCCCCAGCTCCTCCATCTGGGCGCTGAAGTCGAACTCCTCGGCCTGAGCGTCCATGTCGGACTTCATGCTCTCGCAGACGTACGGCTCGATGTCGTCGATGACCCCTTGGATCGCCTCGGTGTCGCCGGCGAACGCGGCGTCGAACAGCTCGCCCATCTTGGGGAGCACCTCGTTCGCCACGTCCTCGGGAGAGTCCGAGGAGGACGGGCCGCTGCTCCAGGGCTGCATCACCAGGAGGACCACCGCGGCGGCGAGGACCACGACGCCGGCGGTGACGCCGACGATCAGGCCGGTCTTCGACTTCTTCGGCGCGGGCGGCAGCGGCGGCCCGCCGAAGCCCGGCTGCTGCTGGCCGTATCCGGGGGGCGGAGCCTGCCCGTACCCGGGCTGCTGCTGGCCGTATCCGGGCGGCGGCGTCTGGCCGTAGCCCGGCTGCTGGGGCTGCCCGTATCCGGGCTGCTGTGCGCCGTACCCGGGCTGCTGGCCGTAACCCGGCTGCTGCCCGTATCCAGGCTGTCCTTGAGGCGGTTGCTGGTTCGGGTCGTAGCCCGGCTGCTGCGGCGGGTAGGCCATGACGGTTCCTCGGATTGTTGGAATATGTCGCGCCAGGTTAACACGCAGTCGCCAATCCCAGTTGCCTTGGAACCGGTCGCAAGGGGACCCCTGAATGAACGAACGGCGCCGGGACCGCGAGGGTCCCGGCGCCGTCGACGCGCGGCGTCGGCGCTCAGCCGCCGGCCTCCGCGTTCGGGTCTTCGGACTGGTAGACCTGGATCTCGTCCGCGTTCGAGGCCATCTGCTTCTTCGCCTCGTACGGGTCGAGCTCGGGCCCCTCGGGAATGAGATGGATCATCGTGTCCGGCACCGAGATCGGCTCGATGCCGCCGTAGCCGAGCATGTTCTGCGTCGTGTCCGTCACGCCTTCGTCCGCGAGCCCGTGCCGGATGCCCTGATCGCTGATGAGGTAGGTGAACCCGGAGATCGTCGCCCCCTGATCGGTGCGGCTGTCGGCGAGCACCGCGGTCCCCTGCGGGAGCACGGTCTGCGCCTGGATCCCCGGCACCTCGTGGAAGATCTCGCCCTCCGGCGTGAACTCCACCGACTCGGCGTTCTCCACGAGCGTGTCAGGCGCCGACTCGTACATCGCGACCTGCAGCGTCGTGGACTCGTCGTTCTGCGCCTGCTCGTCGTACACCGCGCACACCGCGGGGCGGCTGGCGTCGGTCGTCCACGTCTCCCCGCTCAGATCGTCCTCCGGGTAGCCCGCAGGCAGATAGTTCGCCTGAGAACCGATCTCGCTGCGGGTCACCGGGTCGACGACGACCGCCTCGCCGTGCATCGCCCGCAGCAGGAGCTCCATCGTCGGGGTGATCGGGGCGAACTCGTCGTCGCCGGTCTCGGTCTTGACGAGCACGAACGCGTCGTTGCCGTCCCGCACGGGCCGGCCGTACGTGATCATCGTGCCGCCCTCGTCCGGCACCGTCGACTCGGTGCCGAACTCGTCCCGGTCCGGAGGCGCGATCGGCGCGACCGCCGGCAGCGTGTTGAGCATGCTCTCGTTGAGGGGCACCGCCTGGTCGGTGTTCAGACCCAGGTCGTCGATCAGGTCGACGGCGGACTCCTCGTCGTCGCCGATCGGGTACCTGCCGCCGTTCCACAGCAGGAAGTACTTCGTCGGCGCCTCGCTGCCCTCGTCCTCGGCGGTCTTGGCCAACAGCCAGGTGTCGTCGGAGAGCCACCGGTCCGGCTCCTCCAGGTCCTCGACCACGAGCTGGGTCAACTGGAAGTCGGCGGTGCCGTTGGGCTCGCGCGGCATGGAGCAGGTGTTCCAGTTCTGGTCCTGCAGGAGCTCATCCGGGTCCGGCGGCTGCGGCGGGATGCCCTGGATGCCGATCGTGAAGCTGCCGCGCAGCACGCCCGACAGCGAGGAGGGCTTGAGGTCCTGCACCGGCGGCTTGCCGTCGGAACCGGGCTTGACCAGCAGGAGCGCCGACGTGTAGTTGGTGACCTGCCACAGCCGCGCGGGGTTCTCCGGCGTCTCCTCCCCGCCGTCCTGCGTGACGTACACGTAGACGGAGTTGCTGCCCTTGATCGTGATGATGCTGCCCGCCACCGGCAGGGCGTTGCCCTTGCCGAAGAGGGTCGCGATCGCGAAACCGCCGAAGACCAGCGCCAGCACCATCACCGACGCGAAGATCGACACGCCGATGCGCCGCAGCGGACGCTCGATCGAGTCGGGGTTCGCCAGCACCAGCGCCTGGTTCATGCGCGAGGTGATGAACCGGTGGGCCTCCACCTGTTCGCGACGGGAACGCATCTGGGGCATCGGAAGTCGCCTCTCTCGGGGTCGTGGGGGACCGGGCTCTAACCGCGCAGGGACAGCGCGATCGCGTACAGGTTGCAGACCCAGCCGACCAGCGGCAGGATCGACACGATGAGCAGCGCCTCGATGATGTCGAGCGAACGGCCCCAGGTCGGTGCGATCTTCTTCCCCGCCACGGCCAGGCCGTAGATCATCGCGATGAGCGTCACGAGCGTCAGCGCCCCGAGGATCACCGTGAGCCGCACCAGGATGTTGCCCTCGCTCGCCACGAAGATCGCGGCCAGCGTGGCGGTCAGGCCCCCCATGCCGCCGGTGAGCATCACGATGCGCGCGGGACGATCCTCGATCGAGCGGGCCCGGCTGAGCATGACCAGCGACAGGACCGTGGCGAGGATGAGCCCCTCGGGAAGCTTGTCGGAGAAGGCGAGCGCGATCGTCGCGACCAGGCCGACCACGGCGGTGAACGAGTACAGCGCCTCCAGGTAGTTCCCGGCGTGCTCGGAGAGCTTGAGGATCCGCTTGCCGTCGATGGCCTCGGTGTCGCCCTCCTTCAACTCGTCCGTGGTGGTCGGCAGCGTCGGCGTCGGCACCATCGCCATGCTCAGCGACAGGCGCGGCGCGGCCGGGAGGACGGCCAGCGCCAGCGGCGCGGCGATGCCCGCGGCCGTGGCGGCCGTGCCGTTCGGGATGATCATCATCAGCGCGGTCGAGATGCCGAGCACGACCGCGCCGAGGATCGTCACGATGAACACCGGCGCCGAGGCCATGTCGCCCACGGCGACCATGGACAGGACGCTGAAGAGCAGGATCGCCGAGGCCGCGATGAGCACGTGCGGGCCGGCGAGGTCGAACAGGGGCGTGTCGGCGTCGGCGGCGATGAGGAGGCCGCCCACGCCGGCGTAGAGGACGGCGGTGATGCCGAAGTAGGTGGCCGCGCGGGAGTCGCCGACGGCCCGCGAGAGCAGGGCCGAGGCCCCCACGAGCAGCCCGGCGACGCCCAGGCTGACGATCGCACTGGCGAGGTGGGCGGTGAGCAGGAGCGCGACGGCGCCGACGGCGAGGGCCGCGGTGCCGACGCCGATGCTGAAGCGCTTGGTGGCGACGTGGTCCCACCGGTTGCCGCGCTGCTCGGTCGCGGTGGCGACCGCGTCGATGACGTCGTCGAAGACGATCTCGGGCTTGGCGGCGTCCGCCGGGTTGAGGTAGAGCATCTCGCCGTCGTTGATGCCCAGCTGGGAGCACGAGTGGCCGGTGTCGATGGCCTCTTCGCCCAGGCGCGCGAGGATCCAGCCGCCGTTGTCGCCCGCCTCGTCGATGTAGTACTCCCCGGCCTGGTGCAGGATCGTGGGCAGCAGGTCGGACAAGGGGACGTCTGAGGGCAGCGCGAGGTCGATCCTGGTGCGAGGACTGACGATCGTCACCCTGGAGAGAGTGGCCGACTTGGTGCTCACCGCGGGAACCTCCGGGTCGGGTCGGTGATCGGGGGACATGGGGGAACCGTTAAAGGATAAATCCCTCATGCAATGGCCGGTGTACCGCAGTAGTGGCGACGCGGTTCTACCCTGTAAGTGCGATACTCGACAGAGCGCACTTACATCTTTTATACGGCAGCGCCCAGTAACGGCTCGCAAGCAGCCTCGCCGGTTCCGGCGGGGCGTTCATTGGATGAGACGTGGTAGGCGCATCCCCCGGTGAGTACAAGGACCCTCTGTGACGACCAAACTCTTCCGCAGGCCTCCGCGTAAACGCGGACCGCAGGCCCCGCGCGGCGACATCCTCCTGGAGGCGCCGCCGGACATGCCCGATCCGCAGCCCAAGAACATCGCCCAGTATCTGATGATCCTGCCGATGCTCGCTGGCGCGGCCGCGATGGCGATGATGATGATGTCCCGCGTGGGGACCGGCACGACCGCCTCATCGGGCAACAACACCCTGCGCATCGCCATGGGCGCGATGATGGGCATCTCCATGGTCGGCATGATGGCCACGAGCATGGGCGGCAACCGCGCCCAGAAGAAGGCCGAGTTCAACGCCGAGCGGCGCGACTACATGCGCTACCTCAACCAGGTGCGCCGCCGCGCCCGGAAGGGCGCCGAGCGCCAGTGGCGCGCCGCCCGCTGGCGGCACCCGGACCCGCGGGCCCTGTGGTCGCTCGTCGGCTCCCGCCGCATGTGGGAGCGCCGCCCGAAGGACGACGACGCCCTCGACATCCGCGTGGGCGTCGGCAAGCAGCGCATGACGATGAAACTGGTGCCGCCCGAGACCAAACCGGTCGAGGACCTGGAGCCGATGACGTCGATGGCGCTGCGGCGGTTCGTCGCCGCCCACTCGAACGTCATCGACATCCCGAGGTCGATGAAGTACACCGAGGCCGGGCGCATGGTCCTGCGCGGCGATCGGCAGCTCGTCGTCGACAACCTGCGCGCCCAGCTCTGCCAGCTCGCGGTGCTCCACTCGCCCGACGACGTGATCGTCGCGATCGTCGCCGACAACGAGCGCATGCCCGAGTGGCACTGGATGAAGTGGCTGCCGCACCTCCAGCACCCGACCGCCGAGGACGGGGCCGGCCCGGTCCGGATGTTCTTCAACACGACCACGCAGCTGGAGACCTCGCTGCGCGAGCAGCTCTCGAGCCGCGGCGCGTGGGCGCCCGGCGCGACCGCGGGGGAGGGACAGGCCCATCTGGTCGTCATCCTCGACGGCGGCGAGGTCGACCCCACCGGCATCATCGCCGCCGACGGCATGGCCGGGGTGACCGTGTTCGACTTCTCCGGCTACCTGCCGCGCAAGCCCGGCCCGCAGATCAAGCTCTACGACGTCACCGAAGAGGAGATCTACACCGACCAGGCCGGACGGCGGCGCGTGCTCGGCAAGCCCGACCGCCTGTCGTTCAACCAGGCCGAGGGCATCGCGCGCTCGCTCGCCCCGTGGCGGCTGACGCTCAAGGGCGCGGGCGGGAAGTCCGAGTCCGGGGACGAGGACGCGTCGCCGCTGGCGAACCCGTCGAGCCTGCCGGAGATGCTCGGCTTCAACGACGCCGCGGCGCTCGACCCGGCCGTGCACTGGCGCGACAAGCCCGTCAAGGACTACCTGAAGGTCCCGATCGGGCCCGGCCCCGACGGCTCGATCGTCGACATCGACTTCAAGGAGTCGGCCGCCGGCGGCATGGGCCCGCACGGGCTGCTCATCGGCGCGACCGGTTCGGGCAAGTCCGAGGTGCTCCGCACCATCGTGGGCTCCCTGATCGCCACGCACTCCTCGGAGGAGCTCAACTTCATCCTCGTCGACTTCAAGGGCGGCGCCACGTTCGCGGCCCTCGACGACCTGCCGCACGTCTCGGCGGTCATCACCAACCTCGCCGACGAGATCGAGCTGGTCGACCGCATGGCCGACGCGCTCGAAGGCGAGCTGGTGCGCCGCCAGGAGGTGCTGCGCGCCTCCGGCAACTTCACCAACCGGTGGGAGTACGAGAAGGCCCGCAAGGCCGGGCAGCCGCTCGACCCGATGCCGACGCTGCTCATCATCGCCGACGAGTTCTCCGAGATGCTCGTCGCCAAGCCCGAGTTCATCAACCTGTTCCTCCAGATCGGCCGCATCGGCCGCTCGATCGGCGTGCACATGCTGCTCGCCAGTCAGCGCCTGGAGGAGGGCAAGCTCAAGGGCCTGGACACGTTCCTGTCCTACCGCGTCGCGCTCCGCACCTTCTCGGCGCAGGAGTCGCGCACGGTCATCGGCTCCGGCGCCGCCTACGAGCTGCCGCAGCAGCCCGGCCACGGGTACCTGCAGGTCGGCACCGAAGACCTCGTGCGCTTCCGCGCCGCGTACGTCGGCGGGACCTACAAGCCGCCGAAGCGGGTCGCCTCGCGCGCCGAGCGCATCGCGGCCGTGCAGCACAAGGTGCAGCGCTTCCTGCCCGGCTACGTCGAGCCGCCGCCCGAACCCGAGGTCCAGGACGAGCCCGAGGAAGAGGACATCTCGACCGACGCGGAGGCCGCGGCCGACGAGCAGAACGAGAAGCTCTCCCAACTCGAGGTCATGGTCAACAACTGCATCGGGATGGGCCGCCCGGCCCACCAGGTGTGGCTCCCGCCGCTCCTGGAGCCGCCGACGCTCGACCAGCTGCTCCCGCCGCTGGAGGCGGACCCGCAGCGCGGCCTGACCCCGAAGGGCTTCTCGCTCAACGGGAAGCTCCACGCCGTCCTCGGCGAGGAGGACCGGCCGTTCGAGCAGCGCCGCAGCCCGTTCATCGTGGACCTCTCCGGCGCCCAGGGCACCGTGGCCATCGCGGGCGGGGCGCAGTCGGGCAAGTCGACGATGCTCCGCTCGATGATCGGCTCCCTGTCGCTCATGCACACGCCGCGCGAAGTGCAGTTCTACTGCCTCGACTTCGGCGGCGGCACCCTGCGCGGCATCGAGGACCTCCCGCACGTCGCGGGCGTCTTCGGCCGCCAGGAGGAAGAGGGCGTGCGGCGCACGATCCAGGAGGTCTCGGCCATCCTGGACGAGCGCGAGGCGTTCTTCACCGCCAACAAGATCGACGGCATGAACTCCTACCGGCGCATGAAGGCCGAGGGGCGCTTCAGCGAGGACCCGTACGGCGACGTCTTCCTCGTCATCGACAACTGGATGACGCTGCGCGAGGACTTCGAGCCCTTCGTCGACCAGGTCCGCGCCATCGGCAACCGGGGCCTCGCCTACGGCGTGCACGTCATGGTCACCTGCACCCGCTGGGGCGACATCCGCATGAACATGCGCGACATGTTCGGCCTGAAGCTGGAGCTGAAGCTCTCGGACAACATGGAGTCCGAGATCGACCGCAAGGCGGCGGCGAACGTGCCGAAGAACCGCCCCGGCCGCGGCCTCTCCCTCGCGAAGCTGCACTTCCTCGCCGCAGTCCCCCGCATCGACTCGATCCGGGACGGCGACGACCTGCAGCCGGGCGTCGAGGACTTCGTCAAGAAGGTCAAGCAGGCCTGGCGCTTCGCCCCGTGCCCCGAGGTGCGGCTGCTGCCGCGCCAGCTGCACGTGGCCGAGTTCCTCCAGGCGGTCGACCGCTCGAAGCCGGGCATCCCGATCGGCCTCAACGAGGCCGGGCTCAAGCCGGTGTACCTCGACTTCCAGGCCGAGCCGCACCTGCTCGTCTTCGGCGACTCCGAGTCCGGCAAGACCAACCTCCTGCGGCACATCGCCCGCCAGATCCAGGCGACCTACTCGCCGAAGGAGGCCAAGGTCATCATGGCGGACTACCGGCGCGGCATGCTCGAGGAGATCTCGAAGCCGACGCTGCTGGACTACGCCATGTCGGGCAAGCAGTTCGAGAACTCGGTGAAGAACCTCAAGGGCCCGATCGAGAAGCGGCTCCCGGGGGACGACGTCTCCCCGGCGCAGCTGCGCGACCGGTCCTGGTGGACGGGCCCCGACCTGTTCCTCATCATCGACGACTACGAGATGGTGGCGCAGCGGGTCAACCCGCTCGCCCCGATCGCCGAACTGATCCCGCAGGGCCGCGACATCGGCTTCCACGTCATCATCGCCCGCCGCGCCTCCGGCGCGTCCCGAGCGATGATGGACCCGATCGTGGGACAGATCAAGCAGCTCGAATCGCCCGGTCTGCTCATGAGCGGCCGCAAGGAGGAGGGCGCGATCTTCGGCAAGCTCCGCCCGAGCCCGCAGCCGCCGGGCCGCGGCACCCTGGTGCGCCGCAAGGACGGTGAGCAGCTCATTCAGACCGCGCTGCTCCCGCCGAACGGCACCGCCTGAGACGAGCGCCTCACGGGGCCGCCGACCGCAACCGGTCGGCGGCCCCGCGGCGTCTTAGGTTGAGACGGCCGCAAAGCCCCCCTTGCGCCGAAGAACACCAAAGGCCCGCATGAACCCACTGCTCACCGCCCTGCCCCGGATCGCGACCGCCCCGCTCCAAGCGGCGCCCGCCCGTCCGGCGACGCCGGTCGCCGTGCGGGCGCTCCAAGCGGTGCTCCTCGCCGCCACGACCGCCGTCGTCGGCGTCTGGATGTGGACCTGGCACGGCCTGCAGGCCTACGCGTGGCCCGGCGTCGACAACGGGCTGGCCGAACGCGGCCTCGCCTACCTGCTGATCCTCGCCCCCAGCGTCCCGGTGAACCTGCTCGCCGCGATCTGGCTCGGCCGCGGCGGCCGCAGGGCCCAGCTCTACCTGGCCGCCGCGGGAGCGCTCACGTTCGCGCAGGCGTCGCTGCTCCTCACCCCCGCCGCCCTGCCCGGAGACGGCCAGGCCGCCGTCGGGATCCGGTTCCTCGTCACCATGGTCCCCATCGTCTTCGCCGGCGCCTGGATCGCCACCACCGCCCGCGCCCGGGCCTGGCTCGGCGCCACCGCGCCCACACGTTCCCTCGTGCGCGTGGAGACCGCCGTGTGGGGCCTCGCCCTCGCGCTCGCCGCCGGCACCGGCGCCGAGGTGCACCAGTGGGCACGGGCCGCCGCCGCACCGGGCGCACCGACCGGCGCGTTCACCGAGGCGGGCACCTGGGAGCGCCTCGAACAGACCGTCGCCGAGACCACCGACGCCATCCCGGCGTTCACCGGCTTCAGCGCCCGCACCCTCGACGTCGCCCCCTGCGGCTACCGCACCGACGCGGGCCTGCCGACTTACCGGTACCTGCTCACCTATGAGCTGCGCGCGCCCGCAGAAGCCGCCGTCGCAGCCCGATGGGCCGAGGACGACTTCACGCTCACCTACGACGGCGCGACCCTCGACGGCACCCGACGCATCACCGCCGAACGCGTGTACCCGGTCGACGACGACACGTCCCACACCCTGCTCCTGGGCTACACCGGGGGAGCGGATCCGACGCTGCAACTCCAAAGCCCCTGCGTGGAGCGCACCGCCGCCACCCCGGAATGCCTGCCGCCTCAAGGCGACCCCGTCGCCGACACGGTCAACGGCCTCGCCTGCCCGACCCGCGACTGACCGGGCCCACCGGACGGGAGCGAACCCGGTCGGCGACAGCTCCGTGCCGACCGGGAGCCTCTGATCGCGGGTTCGCCCCGCCTCCAGTGGCTGCGCTGGACTCGGCGAGGGCGCCGCGGCGCAAAGCAGTTGTGGAGCGAGCGCGCCGAGGCGATACTCGGGCGGTGGCCGGTGAGAGGGAGAGACCAGTGAACCGAGTCGAGTTCGAGGTCGTGGACGTGGTCCGACCGGAGGTGGGAGGCGCCGACCCGGACGCCGTCGAAACGGTGCGGCAATTGACGATCACAGTCGACGGCGTGCCGCTCGAAGCGCTGGCCCGCCCGGTGGAGCTGCCCTTTGCGTCGGCCGACGGCCAAGCGGAGCTCGCCGGCCGGTATCAGGCGTTGCAGGATCTGCGGGTCTGCTGGCCGAGCCGGCACTTCCTCGATGAGCCGTTCCTCTCCGAGTCCGACGACGGGGACGCGGTGCTCATGGGGTGCATCTGCGGGGACCCGGGCTGCTGGCCGCTCAGCGCCGACATCGGGCTCGACGACCACACCGTCACCTGGTCCCGCTTCAACAACGTCCACCGGCCCCACTGGGACCACAGTGCCCTGGGGCCGTTCGTCTTCGACCGGGCGCAATACGAGGCCGCGCTCCGCCGGACTCGGCAGGAGTGAGGCCGCGGCGGAAACGGTCCCGAGCCCTCCAATGGTGAGCAGTTCCGGCGGAGCTACCAGGACATGTATCCGGTTCAGCCGGACACGCGAGTCGGACGTCGGTCCGGTATCTTGTGGGGCAGAGCGGACAGCGCTGTAACGACCGGCACACGGAAGGGTCCCCCCTATGGCCACACCTCTCACGCCAATCCCTCCGAGTCCTCGACCAGCGCAAACCGCTTCGCGGAGGCGCGCGGCCATCGGCGCGGGATTCACAGCGGTCGCAGCCGCAGTCGCCATCGCCGTGACTCCGAGTGCGGCCCTCGCGCAGGACGACACCTATGCCCAGGACAACGCCTGGGTGCCCGAACTCGTTCAGGCGCCAGCGGCCTGGGAGACCACCCAAGGTGAAGGAATCACCGTTGCGGTATTGGACACGGGAATCAACGAACACCCCTTCTTCGAAGGCAAAGATGTTCTCCCCGGCCATTCTGCGGCCTCTTCTGAAGAGGACGGCTGGAACGACACAGACGGACACGGATCGGCAGTCGCCGCCGGAGTGCTGCTCGTGGCCCCCGAGGCCACGATCATGCCGGTTCGGGTTGGGACGGGCGAGAGTATTCTCTCTGGTGCCTTGGGGCCCACTCAGTTCGATGCCTTCCGGTGGGCTGTTGACAACGGGGCTGACATCCTTGTCGTGCCTTGGGGCCTTTCCGGAGCCTCTCAGGATACTTTCGACGGCGAGTACCTTGAAGTACTCCAGTACGCCATTGACAAAGGCGCGATTGTAATCGCAGCGGCAGGCAACGAAGCTGGTGAACCGGTCGAGTACCCTGCGTTCGTGCCAGGGGTCGTCGCGGTAACCGGTACTGACCGCAACGGAAACATCTGGTACGAGAACACCACCGTCGGTCCTGAAATCGCGGTGGCGGCTCCCGCGGACGAGATGACTGCCCCGCTGCCACAAGACAGCTCCCTTGGGAATACCGAGCTGTACAGAGACGTCATCGGCGGCACCTCGATGGGATCCGGCATAACCGGTGGAGTCGCCGCATTGGCGTGGGCGGCTCATCCTCAACTCGATGCGAGCAATGTCATTCAGCGCATGATTCAGACCGCCGGAGAAGGCAGTGGCGGCAAAAGCGACGACTTCGGCTATGGGCTTCTGAACGCCGACCAGGCGGTGCACGCCCAAGACATCGCACCGGTCGAAGAGAACCCGCTCGGTTACCCGATGGGCGAGGCCGGGGCCAGCGGCGTCTCACCAGACGAAGCTTCCTCTGAGGAGGCGGCCGAATCCTCCCCAGCACCCGCTGGCCCGTCAGCGGCTGCGGCGGAAGGCAACAAGGAATCCAACCTCTCGTCCATCATTGTGGTCGCGGCGGCCGTCGTCCTCCTCGGCGCAGCAATCGCAGTGTGGCTTGTTCTTCGCGGTCGCGGACGAAAGTCTGCAGCTCCCGCAAATGCCGGGAACTTCCGGCCTGGTGATGGGCCGGGCCCGGGCGCGTACCAGCAACCGGCTGCGGCGCAACAGCAGTACAGCCCTCCCATGGGAGGCGGCCCGGGATTCGGCGCCCCGCAGAGCCCGCAGCAGGGCTTCAGCAGTCCGCCGCCACAGCAAGGGTTCAATCCGCCGCCCGGCAACGCTGAGCAAAGTCCTCCGGGGCGTCCGAGCGATCCGAACCGGCAGTAATCCATGAGAAGGGCCCTAAGTGATATCGCTTAGGGCCCTTCGTCTCCGCCCGGACTCGAAATGAGTGGGGGCGGATGGCCTAGGCCATCCGCCCCCACTCACCGTTCATCGGCTGTCAGTCGTCGTCGAGTTCTTCGTCCCGGACATTGTTCCTGCCCCAGTCGACGTCATCCTCCCGCAGCCAGGTCTCGCGGGTGTAGGTCTCTTCCTCGTCATCGTCGTGGTAACCCGAGCGGGTTCCCCCTCGCGGGTTCGTCCCGGTGCCGCCGCGACCCAGTGCGCTGCGGCTGGAGGGGGACAGGCGGCTGCCAGAGCCGCTGCGACCGGTCCCGGCGCCGGAGCGGGCAGGGCTCGAACTCGGCTTCCCGTTCGCACCTGCCCGGGCGGGGCTCGAACTGGTTCCACGGCCGCTGGTCGATCCGGCTCCACGGCCGCCGGCGGTAGAGCCTGCGCCCTGGGCGGGACCGAAGAGACCAGTACCCCCGGCAAGGCTGCCGCCCATACCACCGGTACCGCCCATCGACGGGGTGCCGCCACCAGTGGGAGGAATCGCGGTGGCGCTGGCGAGACCACCGGAGACGTTCGAGTCGAGGTTGTCGTAGGAACCGTAGTTCCAGTCACCGTCGACCGGCTCCAGGTCGTCCGCATCGGTCATTCCGTCGCCGTTGACGTCGACGAGACCAGAAGCGTTGGCGCCGTTACCGGTGACACCGCCGTTGGCGCCTTGGAGGGAACCGGACGAGGAGTTCAGCGCGGTCTCGGAGAAAATGCCGCCGGTCGGCTTGGTGTAGGTGTTGTTGCCGGGCATGTCGCTCGGGGGAGGCGGCGGCGGCTCGCCGAACTTCTCTTCCCTCGCGATTGCATACTTCTCACCGAGATTCGCGACGATCAGAGCAAGATCGTCGTGCTTCTTGTCCAGATCCGCCTGGTATTCCTGTTCCCACTGGGGCTTCTTCGACTGCGCTTCAGGACTCGCCGGATCGACTTGCTTCGTGCTCTCCACCCAGTCTTCGTATTCATCGATGTAAGCGGGGTTGAGGGATTCGGATTGGGTCTGGGCGTCTTTAAGCGCTGCGGCCAAGCCGGGGATGTCGAACTCACCGACCGTCTGCATGCCCTGCTCGGACTCGACGCTGTACTGCTTGACGATGCTCATCCGGCTGTCGAACTCGTCCGATGCAGGGCCGGTCCACTGGGTGCGCAGCGAGGAGACGTGGACGTCGAGCTCCTCGCGGGCGGCCTTCATGCCGCTGGCGGCGGAGACCCAGATCGAGCCGGCCCGCTCAACGGCGAAGTCGTCGCCTTCGTGGAGCATTTCCCATAGCTGCTCGTGGGTGTAAGCGCCTTTGTAATAGTCTTTGCCTTTGCCGGCCACCTTCGGCTCCTTCCTAAGGGTATCGGGTCATCAGCGGTGAATGAGGACTAGAGCATCGGAGGCGCTTCTTCGGTGCCGGGCTCGGTGCCCGCGGGCACGTCGGTGCCGCGAGAGTTCTCCGCCTGAACCTCGGCGACGTCGTTCGCGTTGATACCGGTGCCGCGGGAGTCGAACTCGTTCTGCACCGTGACCACGTCGGCCGAGACTGCGCCGTCGTTCTCGATATAACTGGTCTTGATGTCCTCGCTGATCACCCGGCCCGTATTGAGGCCGTGGTAGACCCGATCGAGCTGTTCCGCGCGGGAAGGATAGAAGACCGTCCGGTACGCCTCTTGCAGTTCGAGCGCGTCGTCGAAGCCCCCGAGCTTGAGGTTGACCGCGTCGACCTCCTGCATGGCGCCCATGCTGAGGTAGTCCTGGTTCCAGTTCTCCCGGATGGTCACGACCGTGCCGCCGAGCAGCTTGTCGCGGAAGTATCCGAGATCCTGGATCGTCGAGTCCATCTTGGAGATGAACTCGTCGAAGGACTCCTCCGTCATCTCGACCCGCTGGCCCGTGCCGGAGTTCGTGACCGTGTAGAGGTTCGTGCTCTGGTCGTAGGTAGCCTGGTACGTATTAGAGTCCGTCAACGTCATCACCTCGGTGCAATGATCGGTTCTACAGGGGTATCAGTCCGGGCCGTCCAGCATGACGCGACGGGCGCGGTCGCTCGATTGTGCTGAGATCAGCATACCGAGGAACGACCACCCGAGCTGAACTGGTCGCTCTCCGTGGCACGAATGCAGGAGGAAGCCACGCCGCAGGCGCCACGTCGCGCAGCTGCGCCGGCCGCATCCTCCCGAGCCCTCACCTTACTCATGCCGCGCAACCGATCCCGCCCGAAGCGGTCATCCCCGTCCCTTCGCCCGCCGCCTGCCGAACTGGCACAAAGTGGGGATACACGCGTGGGGTCACGCCTTGTAAACTCTGAGACGCACCGCCAACCCGGTGAGTTTGCACGGACGGGTTATGGTGACTGCGGAATCGATCAAAACTCACTGGGATACCCCTGACGGCCTCGTGCCTCAGCCCCCGGTTTATCACTTGGAGGTGAAACATGCCTGGTGTTGCAATGGATCCGGAAACAGTCGCCCAAGCAGCGACTGACACGGTCAACGCCAAGCTCTCGGTCGACGGCAACCTCGACCGGCTGAAGGCCCTGTGTGACGAGCTGGCCGCATCCTGGACCGGCCAGGGCGCGACCGCGTTCGCCAACGTCATGATGCAGTGGGACGCAGAGGCCGCGAAGCTCCTCGACGCTCTGCAGGACATCGCCGACAACCTTGACACTTCTGCCGCCGCCCAGGCGGAGATGGACGCTGAGTCCAACTCCGAATTCTCGGCTTTCGACGGCGAGCTCTAAACCACTAACCCCCCTACCAAGGAAAGAGGTGAACCATGGGTGGCCGTATTGCAATGAGCTACGAGGAGCTCGAGGCCGCAACCGCCGAGATCGCGTCGCAGTCTGGTGAGATGACCAGCACGCTTGCCGATCTCCGCACGCAGCTCGACGCCCTCGACTGGGAAGGCGCCGACAAGGCGTCCTACGAAGAGGCCAAGGCCCAGTGGGACGCAGCCTTCGAGAAGATCAACGACATCCTCGAAGCCGTCGGCCGCGCTGTCGACAACGCGAAGAACCGCTACCAGGAGACCGAGGCCGCCAACGCGGCGCGCTTCCTGTAGCCTCCGCTTCGCTCGAAGACGACTGGAAACCCGGGCGGGTCCGCCAAGGCCTCCCGGGTTTCTGCGTACCCTCATCGTTCCTCGGGCTCGATCGGGGTCTTCCGCGAGCGCGCCCTCAGGGCGGCACCGGTACGCGGCAGCGCGGGACCGGTCGGTCCCGCCCTCGAACGCTCGTGCGGCTCGGCCCTCAGTCGGCCGCGGCCTTCACCGGCAGGTGGTCCGGCTCCCGCGTACCGGGCCGCCAGCCCCGCCGGCGGCCCTTCGGGATCACCTTCCGGAGGACGAGCACCAGCGCGATCAGCACGATCGAGCCGCCGACGCTCGCCCACGCCACGGTCTTCTCGAACCCGAGCGGGTCGTAGTCCGGGTCGAGCCCGGCGATCGAAGGACGGTCCTCGACGATGATCGGCTGCAGCGAGGACGGATCCTCGGTCGGCTCCGGGCTCACCGTGTCGGAGACGACCTCGCTCTCGTCGTGCGGTGCGGTCAGCGCCGCGGCCACGTTGAGCACGCCGTGGCCCTGGTAGATGTTGAAGGTGTTCGGCGGATGGATCGCCGTCTCCTGCAACCGCTTCTGGATCCAGGCCGGGGTTGCCTCGGCGCCGAACTGCCCCTTGAGGAGCGCGGCCGCCCCGGCGACGAACGGAGCGGCATAGCTCGTGCCCTGGTCGGTGCGCCAGTCGCCCGACGCGTGCGGGAAGGCCACGTTCTGGCCGGGGGCGAGCAGGTCGATGTTCGTCCCGAAGTTGGTCTGCGCGTACCAGTTCCCCACCTCGTTGTGCGCCCCCACGGCGATGACGCCGGGGTAGTTGGCGGGATAGAACGTCTGCTGGTCCGCTTCGATGTGCCGGTCGTCCATGTGCTTGTTCTCGTTGCCGGTCGCGGCCACGATGACGACGCCGTTCGCGATGGCGTGCGCGACGGCGTTCTCGAGCGCCGGGGTCGGCACCACGGCCGACGAGACGTTGATGACGTCGGCGTCGTGCGCCACCGCGTCCAAGATGGCTCCGGCGACCACCCTGCTCTTGACGTCGTCGCCGCCTTCCTTCGAGTCGCCGTTGAAGACCCGGATGGGCAGGATGTTCGCCTCGGGTGCGACCCCGATGAAGTCGCCGTCGCCGCCGACCGGGCCTCCCGCCGCGATCGCCGCCACCGCCGTGCCGTGGCCGTCGGAATCGCAGCGCCCCTTGGAGTCCGCGTCCCACCAGTCGTAGCCCTCCAGCAGGCGCGAGCCGAACACGTCGGACCGCTCCGCCGCGACACCCGAGTCGATGACGGCGATCGTCACCGGCTCCCCCTCCTCGCTGCCGGTCTCGAACACGCCGCGGTTGTACTGCTGCGCCTGGTCGAGCCCGATGAAGTTCTTCGCCCACGGCCGCTGGTTGAGCGACTCGCCGCCTTCCGTGACGGTCGCGCAGTCGACGCGGTCCGGGGTGTTCGCCATCTCGAGCTCCCACCCGTCCTGCTGCGCCTGGGCAGGGGTGGTCGCCAGCAGTACCGTTCCGGCCGTTGCCATTGCGGCAGCGGCGGAATAGAGAGGAATACGCGGGAGGAATCGCACCCGGTCAGTCTAACGCCGCAGCGCCAGGGGCCAGGTCCGCCCGCATACCGGCCGAAACACCGCAAGGGCGGGGGACCAGCAGGTGGACTCGTCCGCTTACGATAGGTACGACCACTCACCTTCATCTTGGAGACGTCGCCAATGACGATGCTGCAGGCTCAACAGCAAGCTCGCGGCACCGCGTCCGTGCAAGCCCAGCAGGACGCCGGCCCGACCCCCGGCGAGTCCGTCGTGTTCACGACCCGCTCCTCCGGCAGGCTGGGCCCGCTCACGGTCGCGCAGCTCATCATCGTCGAGATCGCCCTGCTGCTGCCGCTGGCGTGCCTGGCGTTCGGCATGATCGCGGCCGCTGTGGGCGGCGGCGTCGCGCTCATCATCCTGGTCGTCGTCTTCTGGCGCAAGGGCGACTACTGGTGGTACCAGACCTGGCCGCTCAAGTCCCGCATGAAGCGGCGCATCCGCGCCCTCGACCCCGAGCAGCTCACCGAGGTCCTCCACCGGATCGCCCCCGACCTGGGCATCACCGGCGTCGAGGACCGCGACGAGAACGTCGGCATCGGCCACGACAACGCCGGCTGGTTCTCCGTCATCGAGATCGGCACCACCGACGAGGGCACCAAGGCCGTCCCGCTCGAACGCCTGGAACGGCTCTTCGACGAGACCTCCGTCCCCGTCACCGCCGTCCAGCTCGTCGGCCACACCACGCCGGTCGGCTTGAGCGCCTACGACAACAGCCCCGCCTCCCGCTCCTACCGCGAGCTCCTCGGCGACTACCCCGCCGTGGTCCACCACAAGGCCTGGCTCTCCGTGCGTCTCGGCGCCCGCGACGCCCGCGAGGCGACCGCCGAACGCGGCGGCGAGGTCGACGGCGTCTACAAGGCGCTGGCGAGCACCTCCCAGCGGGTGAGCAAGCTCCTCGGCAACGTCGGCGTCCCGAACCGCATCCTGGACGCCGAGGGCGTCCGCGAGGCGGTCCAGCAGTCGCTCGGCGTCGCGTTCGCGCCGGTCCCCGGCGAGCGGACCGCGGAGGACTGGGACCACTGGTACGCGGACGGCCTGCGCCATGTGTCCTACCGGATCGTCAAGTGGCCCACCGACGCCGTGGCCCTGCACCGCACGGTGGACGCGCTCTCGGGCGTGCCCGCCGCGTTCGTGACGGTCTCGACCGTGGTCACCGCGGGCACCAACGGCAAGGTCAACCCGGACGGCCGCGTCACCGGCCGGCAGCTCGCGGTGGACGCGATCGTCCGCCTGGCGCTCGACCAGGCCTCGTGGGAGTCCGCTCAGAACCAGCTGCTCAACGTCGCCGACCAGCTCGGCGTCCGCCTGCAGCGCCTC
The DNA here is from genome assembly GCF_019710475.1 of Glycomyces sp. TRM65418. GTDB lineage: Bacteria > Actinomycetota > Actinomycetes > Mycobacteriales > Micromonosporaceae > Glycomyces. Next base: position 426,906 of record NZ_JAJFAX010000004.1, read on the forward strand.
GACGGCGAGCACGGCCCCGCCGCGTACGCATCCGCCCCGACCGGAGGAGGCCCTCGATGAGCGACCGCAACAACGGCACCGGCAACGTCTACGGCGGCGGCACCTACCAGGGCGGCACGTACCAGAGCGGCGCCTACCGCTCCGGCCGTCACTCCGACGACGAGGACGAGCGGCAGGGCGGTGACCGGCCGCGTCCGGTCGACGACGAGGACGCGGGCACTGTCAAGGTCGCCCGCAGCGGCAGCACGGGCTCGATCTCCCCGCAGCAGCCGCCTTCGGCCCCTTCGAGCCCGGCGACCTCCTCTCCGCAGACGCCCGCGTACGGGCAGCCCGGCCACACCGGCCCGCAGAGCCCCGCCTACGGGGCTCCCGGCGAGGCCGCGTCGGCCCGCCAGGGCCGGCCGTCCGCACCGCAGGGTCAGGCCCCCCAGCCGCCGATCAGCGCACGAGGCGGCGCGCAGCCGCCCCGGCCCGCCCAGCAGCCCGGGCAGCCGCAGCACCAGACCCCCCGGCCGCCGGAGATGCGCCCGACCGTGCCGCCGGCCGGCGGTCAGCCGCAGCCGTCCTCGCCGCCGCAACTCCAGCAGCAGCCCCCGCGACCGGCCGCCCCGCCGCCGACCTCGCCGCCCGCAGCGCAACCGCCCGCCGGCCGACCTCCGGCGGTGCGTCCTTCGGTGCAGCCCCCGGCGACCCCGCCCGTGGCGCAACCGCCCGCGCCGCAGGGGCCTCCGTCGCCGCAGTCCCAGCCGCCCTACCAGCTGCCGGGGCAGTCGCCGAGCCAACCGCCCCCGCCGTCGGTCGCGCCGGTCTCCGCCGCGCCTGTGAGCGCGCCCTCGATCTCCCCGGTCTCGGCGCAGCCGGTGTCCGGCCAGCCGGTCTCGGGACAGCCCATGTCCGGCGGCCCCGTCTCCGGGCAGCCGTACTCCGCGCAGCCCGCCTCGGCCCAGCCCTACTCGGGGATGCCGTACTCCGGCGCGGCCCCGATCACCGGCGGCCCGATCAGCTCCCTGCCGACCTCGGCGGGCCTGTTCGGCGTCTCCCAGGTCTCGGCCGGCCCCACCGAGGGCACCGTCTACGGCCTGCCGGTCACCGACCGCGCCGTCGAGACCGCCAGCGACGCGGGCAGGCCGATCGAGGCGGTCAGGCCCGCCCCGCAGATCCCGACCGCGCGGGCCCTGGAGCTCATGACCTCCGCCAGCCCGCCCTCGGGGCTCGTGATCGGCCGCGACGCCGAGCAGGTGCCGGTCGTCGCGCCGTTCTTCCGCCCCGAGGAGACGCGCATCAACCTCATCGGCGGCGTGTACCTCGCCCGCCTGCTCGTCTTCCGCGCCTTGGCGATCGGCACCCGTGTCGCGGTGTGCACCACCCGCCCGCAGGAGTGGAACGGCCTGGGCGAGACCGCGACCGGCCGGAACGACCGGCTCGCGGTCCTGCACGGCGACCAGCCGGTCACCGTCGAGGCCAGCCAGCACTCGCCCGCGCTGTACGTGTACGACGTCGGCGAGCGCGGTTCCCAGACGAAGCCGGTCCTCGGCCCCTGGCGCACCCAGCTGACGGTGCTCCCGCGCTTGACCAACTACGCCGACGACCTCACCGGCGAGGCCCACATGACGGTCCTCCAGCGGCTCACCGCCGAGGAGGCCCAGATCGCCCGCTCGGCGATCCGGGTCAACCAGGAGGTGCTGCAGTGGCTCCAGATGCTCCACGACGACATGATCGCCATGCTCCGGAAGGGCCAGAAGGAGCGGTACCTGTGGTGCGCGCCGACCTCGATCGAGGCACAGATGTTCGGCGCGCCCATGCGGACGTACTGATACGCGTCCGACGGCATGAAGCAGGGGCGGGGCCGTTCGGCCCCGCCCCTGCTCACGTCATGTGGACTAGCTCGCGTCCTGCCAGCGCTCCAGGTACGCGTTCGCCAGCTCGGTCGCCAGGTCCGTCAGCCCCTGCTCGTCCACCGCGGTGTCCGGCGCCACCGACAGGCGCACCACCACGTAGACGTTGTCGTCCTTGACGTGCAGGTGGTAGTTCGAAGTCCCCTCCGCGACCACTCGCGCGACCGCCGCCGACTCGTCGCCGACCGACGGGGCCGGGTCGACGGGGGTCCAGGCCTCGCCCATCTCGCCGATGTCGCCGGTGCCCAGCTCGAAGTTGACACTCGCCTTCGCGTCGGAGTCGAAGACCATGCCCTCGACCTCCAGCAGCGCCGCGGCCCGCTCGGGCTCGCCGTACGTCATCGAGCACGACTGCACCCAGCCGCTGCTCTTCTCCTCGGCGCCGGCGACGGACTCGGGCTCGGTCCCGTCCACGAGCGCTTCGAGCGGGGCCGCGTCCACCAGGCCGCAGGGCTCCTCGCTGCCGGCGTAGGTCAGGCCCGCGTCGGCTCCCGTCGCCGTCTCGTCGCCGGGGGGCCGGCTCATGAACCACCACACGCCGCCGCCGACGAGGGCGAGCACCACCACGCCGATGATGATCTTGGGGATGGGGCTGGATTTGCGGGCCCGGCTGCGGACCTTCTGGAAGTCCGAGCGTCGGCGCGGTTCCTTCGGCATGTAGCCGAGCTTCCCGATGGCGGCCGTCTCGGTGCCGTTGTCCCAGTCGCGCACCTGGTCGTCGGCGAACGCGGCCTCCTCGAACGGCTCGTCCTTCCGCGGCGGCACTTCCGCGCCGGCGGGGGCGCCCGACTGCGGCCGGTACTCGGGCCGGGCCGGCGGCGCGCCGCCGCCCCACTGGTCGGTGCGCGGCGTGGAGCCGGTCACGGGGCCGCTCTGCGGGCGCTGCGACGCGTAGCCGCCCGGCTGGGGCGAATACTGGGGGGACTGGTGCTGCGGAGACTGGTGGGGGCCGGGCTGCGGACCGCGGCCCGCCGAAGGGCCGCTCGCGCGCGGCGCGCCGCCGCGCGGGTCCTGCGAGGGCCTGCCGGCCTGCGGCATCGGACGCCGGCCGCCCTGCGGGCCGCCGGCCTGCGGCTGCCCTTGGTTCGGGCCGCCCTGCGGTCCACCGGGAGGATACGGGCCGTTCTGGTACTGGCCCGGTTCGCCCTGGTTCGGTCCGCCCTGCGCCCCCTGCGGACGGCCCGCTCGGGGCCGCCACTGGCCCGGACTCGACCGCGGCCCGTCCTCGGGCTGCTCGTCATATGCCGGGCCAAAGGGTGGTGTGGCGCTCACAATGCTCCTCCGCGAGTGATCCCCGGCGTGTCGGCTTGACGCCGCGGTAGTCCCCGCCAGCTTAAAGGGGCCCGCCTAATTCGCCACTCGGGGGAGCGCGTCGATGAGCCGGGCGGTGAGATCCTTCGTCAGCTGCTCGACGTCGCCGCCCTCCGGCGGCGCTCCCGAGGCGAACACGTTCGTGCTCACGGTGGCGTTCGCCTCCTGCGCGTGCAGGCGCACCTGCGTCTCCTCGCCTTCGGCGACGACCGCGGCTGCCGCCTGCTCGCCGACCCCGCCGACGTCGGCGGTCCGGTTCCCCTCGGAGGCCTCGAACTCGAGGACGCCGGCGTACGCCGCGCGAGCCTTCGCCGCGTCCTCGTAGACCTGCACGGTCACGAAGAGGGTCACGAGCCGGTAGGCCTCGTCCCCGGCGTACTCGGCCGAATAGGTGCAGTCGAACGTCCGCACCCGCTCCTCCGAGGACTCCTCCGGGCTCCGCGCCTGCTCGGCGTCGGCCCAGGGGGCGATCAGCTCGGGGTCGACCGCGAGCTCGCACAGGTCGCCGATCTTCCCCGCGTCCACGGCGGGACGCTCGTCGCCGATCCCGGAGGACCAGAAGAGCACGGTGCCGCCGCCCGCGAGGAGGACCGCGACGACGGCGAGCACCCAGCCGACGCTGGTGAGCTGGCGAAAGAGGTCGGCACCGCGATGCCGCCCCTGGTAGGTGGAGGGTTTCCCGTCCGCCTGGGGCTCTTCGGACTCGTCCGAGTCGATCACCTGGAGTGCGATGGTCGTTCGTCCTTACGGTGGCGAAGCTTGCGAGCCGCGCATGGGCTCGTGAGGCCGGTGCTGATGCGCCACGACACAGCTTATCGAGTACGGGGGACACGGGCCATGCGTGCGCCGTGCCAACCACGAGGAGTCGTGTTTTCTCACCCGTTCGTGAGGTCCGACACTGAGAGCGGGGGCACCGGCTCCCCGTCCGGCTCGGTGAATGACGCAGAGTGTGCGATACTCGACCTTGTCGTACCGCACACAGCTACGGACGGTGCGATCCGGAGATGTCCTGTCCGCGTCCCTCACGACGGCGACGGACTTGACCACTCGGCTGGGGCAGAGGTGTTTCCCAGTGCGAGTTGAGGCTTTCAGTGTGGCCCGAACGGCATGAGCGCAGCGCCGGAGCATGGCCCGCAAGCCTCTGAGGCGAAGCGAGCCGGATGCCGGCCTCCTCACGCAGGGAGGACCGCACTGCTGATGCCGCGCCCGTGCGGCAGCGGACGCAGATCGCGTCACGCGCCCGGGCGGCGGCTGGAATGGAGATTTATTCATATGCGCGAGAATGAGCCGCGCGAACAGGTTCCCGTTGTCGCGGTGACCTTCATGGCTCCTCAGAAACCCAAGAACGACGAGCCCGCGGCGGAGCCGCCGCGAAGTGAGCGCCCCCGCGCCGCTGCGGCGACCGCCGCGCCGATGTTCGCCCCGCCCCCGAAGGTCCAGCCCAAGGCTGCTGAACCCAAGGCCGAACCCGCCAAGCGCGAACCGCGTGAGGAAGAGCCCGAGCCGCGCCGCGGCCAGGCGAAGAAGACCCAGGCCAAGAAGGGCCAGAGCCAGGAGCAGCAGCCGTCGCGCAAGCGCACGCGCAACCGCTCCGAGAGCCGATCCGCCGATCGCGGCGGCGCCGACAAGGGCGCCGCGGAGAAGAGCGAGAAGAGCGCCGCCGAGAAGCCCGAGCCGAAGGCCGAAGCGCCCGAGGTCGACGATTTCGACGACGACTTCGACGACGATGACGACTCCGAGGCCGGGCGACGCCGTCGCGGCCGCCGGGGCCGCCGCGGCCGAGGCCGCGGCAAGGGCGTCGACGGCGCCATGGACGACGAGGACGACACCGACGACGAGGACGACGAGTCCGAGTCCGACGAAGAGGACGACGAGGACAACGGCTCCGACGGCCCCGAGGTCACCCGCCGCCGTCGCCGCCGCCGCAGGAGGGCCGGGTCCGAGGACTCGGACCGCTCGCGCCCCGAGGAGTCCGAGGACGACGCCGAAGTCGTCGTCAAGGTCCGCTCCCCGCAGCGCCGCGCCTCGTCCAACGAAGAAGTCCGCGGCGTCTCCGGCTCCACCCGCCTCGAGGCGAAGCGCCAGCGCCGCCGCGACGGCCGCAAGTCCGGTCGCGGTCGCGTCCAGGTCGTGAGCGAGGCCGAGTTCCTCGCCCGCCGCGAAGCCGTCGAGCGCCAGATGATCGTCCGCGTCCGCGGCGGCAAGTCGCAGGCCGCGGTGCTCGAGGACGGCATCCTCGCCGAGCACTACGTCTCCAAGTCCGGCGCCCAGGGCCTGGTCGGGAACGTCTACCTGGGCAAGGTCCAGAACGTGCTCCCGAGCATGGAGGCCGCCTTCGTCGACATCGGCCGGGGCCGCAACGCCGTGCTCTACGCCGGCGAGGTGAACTGGGACGCCACCGGCCTGGCCGGGAAGGCCCGCTCGATCGAGCAGGCCCTCAAGCCCGGCGACCCCGTGCTCGTCCAGGTCACCAAGGACCCGGTCGGCCACAAGGGCGCCCGCCTGACCAGCCACATCGCGCTCTCGGGCCGCCACCTGGTCTACGTCCCGGGCGGCAACGCCTCCGGGATCTCCCGCAAACTTCCCGACCGCGAGCGCACCCGCCTGCGCGCGGCGCTCAAGAAGCTCGTGCCCGAGGGCGCGGGCGTGATCGTCCGCACCGCGGCCGAGGGCGCCGGCCCCGAAGAGCTGGCCCGCGACATCTCCCGCCTCCAGATGGAGTGGGCGGAGATCCAGGCCAAGGCGAAGAAGGGCAACGCGCCGAGCGTGCTGCACTCGGAGCCGGACGTGCTCATCCGCGTGGTCCGCGACGTCTTCAACGAGGACTTCAAGGAGATCGTGGTCGAAGGCGACGAGGCCTACGACGAGATCCACAAGTACCTGGAGTCGGTCTCGCCCGAGCTGCTGCCGCGGCTCAAGCACCACACCGGCACGAAGGACGTCTTCGCCGAGAGGCGCGTCGACGAGCAGCTCCTCAAGGCCCTGGACCGCAAGGTCTACCTGCCTTCCGGCGGCTCGCTCGTGATCGACCGCACCGAGGCGATGACCGTGATCGACGTCAACACCGGTCGTTTCACCGGTGAGGGCGGCAACCTCGAAGAGACCGTCACCAGGAACAACCTGGAGGCGGCCGAGGAGATCGTGCGCCAGCTGCGACTGCGCGACATCGGCGGCATCATCGTCATCGACTTCATCGACATGGTGCTCGAATCGAACCGCGACCTGGTGCTGCGCCGCCTGACCGAATGCCTGGGCCGGGACCGGACCAAGCACCAGGTCACCGAGGTCACCTCGCTGGGCCTGGTCCAGATGACCCGCAAGCGCGTCGGCCAGGGCCTCATCGAGGCCTTCTCCGAGCCGTGCGACCACTGCAAGGGCCGGGGCGTCCTCGTGCACACCGACGAGATCCTCGGCAACGGCCGCAAGAAGGGCAACGGCAATGGCAACGGCGGGGGCGGTAACGCCAACGGCGGCCAGAACCAGAATCAGAGCCAGCAGAACCAGAACGGCGGCGGCAAGAAGAAGCGTGACAAGGGCAAGTCCGGCCAGCAGCAACAGCAGCAGGGCCAGCAGAAGAAGCAGGACAAGTCCGACCAGCACGTGAAGTCCGCCGCGGCCGAGACCGCGAAGATCGCCGCCGCGCTCGATCACGACGAGCACGAGGACGTCGAGATCGTCGACGAGACGACCTCCGAGCCGACGAGCTCGACCGAGCCGGCCGAAGCCGCCTACGTGGTCGAGACCGAGCCGACGGAACCCGCGGCCGCGACCGAGGACGCCATTCCGGCGGACGCCGATGAAGCCCCGGCCGAGGAAGCGGAGGAGCCCGAGCCCCGCAAGTCGACCCAGGCCCCGGCCGAAGGCGAGGACGACGAACCCGAGGCTCCCGAGCCCCGCAAGTCGACCCAGGCTCCGGCCGAAGGCGAAGACCCCGAGTGAAGGACGGGCCGAGGCCGCGAACTGTGACGTCCGCGGCCTCGGCCCGATCCCGATGCCCGAACCAGCGGGTACATGACGTACCCTAGTGAGCGGCCTACAGAGCCCTCAGCTTTTGACCCTGCGCGAGCGGGGTACGAACGCGGAGCTCGATCAGCGGGCCAGCCGGGACACCGTTTCACGGAGTCTTGGTACGGTGCGTGACACCGCGATCAATTGACAGATACGCCGTTCCCCTGCGGGGAACTCATTTCCCCGCACCGGGGAGGACCCAAGGAGACCGCGTCGACATGTACGCAATCGTCAAGACTGGCGGAAAGCAGTACAAGGTCGCCGAGGGCGACGTCCTCGAAGTCGAGAAGCTTCAGGGCGCGCCCGGCGACACGCTTACGCTGCCTGCGGTGTTGCTCGTCGACGAAGGCACTGTGGTCACCGACGCTTCCGGCGTCACGGTGAGCGGTGAACTTCTCGAGCACACCAAGGGCCCGAAGATCAAGATCCACAAGTACAAGAACAAGACCGGCTACCACAAGCGCCAGGGTCACCGCCAGCCGCTGACCCGCGTCAAGGTCACCGGCATCACCAAGTAAGGGGTTGGACAGATGGCACACAAAAAGGGCGCATCCAGCTCCCGCAACGGGCGTGACTCCAACTCCAAGCGACTTGGCGTCAAGCGCTTCGGCGGTCAGCACGTGAGCGCGGGCGAGATCCTCATCCGTCAGCGCGGCACCAAGTACCACCCGGGCGACCTGGTCGGCCGTGGCGGCGACGACACGCTGTTCGCGCTCGCCGAAGGAGAGGTCCTCTTCTCCTCCAAGCGCGGTCGCAAGCTGGTCAACATCGTCCCCACCTCCACCGAGGTGGCGGCGTAAGGCCGGAGCGGCAACGCTCGAAAGCATGAAAAGGGCCGCGCCCGTCGAAAGACGGGCGCGGCCCTTTCGCGTACCCGCATCCCGTCGTCTCTTCCCGCCGCGGTCCGGCTGAGCGCCGCTCACGGATGGACACCGTTCGTTCACTGCGAGGACGACGAGATGTCGTACCCCTCTTATAGGTTCGAATCGGGGAGCCCCACAGCCGTGCGCCGAGACCGCGCCGGCTGGGGAGCCGATGGCGCCGTGGCGATATCGCCGCAGCTCACCGCCATCGCGGCCGGAAAGGGGACCCCCCAGTTGTATGCCCCCGGAAGGGCGTGTAATGTTGTCTCTGCCCGCGGGGGAACGGAACAGCCGAGAAGGACTGGTCCGGAAGCCGCCGGAGACCAGCGACAGACTCATTGGAGTTATGGCGCGGTCCGGAAGCTGAATCGCGGGTATCTCTGAGACTCACTAGAGGCTCGATCGTATGTGACACAGGTTAATCAGCCTGAAGTTTGCAGACCGATCCGAGACTGTTAGAGTTGAG
>NZ_JAJFAX010000005.1 GCF_019710475.1 Glycomyces sp. TRM65418
GACTGCGGTGAGCACCGTCCCAAGTCGACGTGCGAATGTTCGTCTTAGTCTCATTGATCTACCTCCCAATCGAGGAATAGATGTATATCTATGAGACTAAGGAAAGGGGTTGCCGCGGGTCAAGGTTTCTTAGGCAACCGATTGCAAACATTTTCGAACAGGGCGCCCCCGACCCTCGGCTTCGCTTCGCCGGTCATCATCAGAGGAGGTCAGGTGCGCATTGACCGATACAATCCGGCAATCGTTTGCATTTCGTCGAGGCTTGAAGGCAACATTCGCCGTTCGACCTGGCCCCGGTACCGGAGAGCACTGCACTGGCCTCGCGCAGCTCGAGTTGACAGCGTGACCAGAGATACGAAAGCCGGTGAAATGACATGACTCGAACCTTTGACCCGTGTTGCACCGTGGCCTGTGCCGTAGTTTGTCGAATTTGTACGTTGGGATCCGCCCTGTGGAGCCATACATGGAGACATATGGAGCATGGACATGTGGAGCATCCCGTTAGGGTGGCTCCATGACGGCCGGTACCGGGCCGAGGCGAGCCCGCGGAGAGATCGAGCGCCTCCCGAGCGGATCGCTGCGGGTCAGGGTCTACGCCGGACGCGATCCGGAGACGAAGAAGCGGCGCTACCTCGTGGAGACCGTGCCCGCCGGGCCGGAGGCGCCACAGCGCGCCGAGCAGACGCGCGCCCGGCTCCTCGGAGAAGTAGCGGAGCGCCGGACCCAGGAGAGCCGGCAAGCCGCGGAACCGGCCCGACCGCCAAGTCCGACCGAGGAGGCCGAAGCCGCCTCGAATGGTGAACGAGGGAGCGGCAGGTTGACGATCGCGAGCATCGCGCGCCTGGCCGGAGTGTCGCCGCCGACGGTGTCGAAGATCCTCAACGGACGCCCGGGCGTGGCGTCCGAGACCCGGCACCGGGTGGAGTGGCTCCTGCGCGAGCACGGCTATCACCGTCCGGAAAAAGTGGTGCGGGCCGCGTGTATCGAGGTGGTCTTCTGCGGCCTCATCGGCCACATCGCCGCGGAGATCATGCGCGGCGCCAGGGAAGTCGCCGTCGAGCACGGCCTGGCGGTCGGTTTCACCGACGCGCGCCAGGAAGAGGCGGCCGGCCGCGACTGGGTTCGCGAGCTGCTGGCCCGTCGCCCCATGGGAGTGATCGTCGCGCACCTGGGCTTCACTCCGGAACAGCACGAGCTCCTCAGCGCGAGCGGGATCCCGATGGTCGCCCTCGACCCGCCCGGCGAGACGGTGCACCCGGTGCCCTCGGTGGCTTCCGACAACCGGCGCGGCGCCATCGCCGCCGCCCGGCACCTGCTCGAACTCGGCCATCGGCGGATCGCGGTGATCACCGGGCCGCGACGCCTGTCGTGCGCCGAGCATCGGCTGGAAGGAGCACGCATGGCCCTGGCGGGCGCCGGTGCACCGCTTGACGAGAGCCTGGTGCGCACGGGGGCGAGGTTCTCGTTCGATGACGGTGTCGACCACGGCCGGGATCTGCTGGCGCTGCCGGACCCGCCGACGGCGCTGCTGTGCGGCAACGACCTGCAGGCGCTCGGCGTCTATGAGGCGGCTCGGCAGGCCAGCGCGCGCATCCCCCACGACCTGGCGGTGGTCGGTTTCGACGACATCTCGTACGCGGTGTTCAGCGGACCTCAGTTGACGACCGTGCGGCAGCCGTTCGCGACAATCGGCGCGACCGCCGCCAGGCTGATCCTCGAGCAGACCGGAGACGAACCGCTCGCGCAGACCCGCATCGAACTGGCCACCACGCTGATGGTCCGATCCAGCACCGCACCGCCGCGTGACGCTGCTCCAAGACCCCAGTCATCATGATCCACGAACGTTTCCGACACTGAACCGCATCGACAGGAAACGATAGATGGCGTGGGCCCTCGGTGTCCCGCGAGACGCGTGGTCCTGGCCCGGCGCCTTGTCCTCTGGCTCAAGTGGCTGCACGAACAAGGTCGGGGATCCAATAATGGCTGTCCCTGGGAGCCTTGGGGGAACGCCGTGCGGCACCCGAGGCCGACCCGCGTGTGAATGGCCGCAGCGTTCTGCTGCTCCCCCTGGCGGCATGGAGGACCTCGAACCGAACGAGGGCACTCGCGACACCGGCCGATAGGAGTCGTGGAGGGAACGAACCAGCATCACCGCCAACGGCACTTCGGTCATTCGGCTCGTCGCCTCCATCCACCCCGATGCGGCCCGCAAGCTCGCCGCCGGTACCGGTCGCCGACCGTCTGCACCGACCCCACCCGGTCATCGCTCGCCTGCGCGACGACGAGAACCGGCTAGCCGTGCCCCAAGAGCAGCGCCGGCGCAGCCTGCTGATCCTCCAAGCCGTCGCCGCTACCGCGGTCGAGCGAGGCCGGAACGTCGCAGACCAACCGGCCGAGCAGCATGACCATCGGACCTATCACCAACGCGCCCACCACCAGCGTGAGGGCAAAGTGCATCGGAATCGACGGCTTCGCCTACACCGTCGCCATCGACCAGGAGTTCCCCGGTCCCAGAGCCCGGTCAAGGCCGAGACCTTGAAGATCGAAGTGCCCTACTCCCGGGCGAGGTCGCGGCACGAGCGGGCCGACCGCAAAACCATGATCCCGGCGGAAAACCGGCTGGCGGCCGCCGGACAGCACTGTCCACAGCTGGCGACGAGGAGTCGGATAAGCAGCGTTTCGGCAGGCCAGAGGCCACGAACGTCAGATTTTCGCACCTACTCGCGAAGGTGCGAAGACGACTGCGGGGACACTGTCCTTTGTGCCAGTGTCCCCGCAGGCCGTGCACATCGCTCTACGTGAGAGTGGCGGAGGATATGGGATTCGAACCCATGATCGGGTATCACCCGAAACCCGCTTAGGGAGGCGGGTTCCAAGTTCCTCGAGAGGCACGCATCGGGCAGAGGAAAACCGGAAGAAGTCCTACGCAACCAGGTAATTGATCCGCTGGAGTCGTTCGGACAAGCATCTGATCGACCGCACCGCCACTGTCCCCGGTTCGGGCTGTCTCGCCCCGAACGAGACCTGGCACGCCGGGAGCCAGTTCTCGCCCCGAGCGGCGGGCGCCGCGAAGGCGCCCGCCGCATTCCTGTCACGGCGCCGTGAGCGCCTCGGTCGGGAACAGGCGCGAGGCCCGGATCGCCGGGTAGAGCCCTGCTATCGCCCCGATCATGGCGGTGGCGGCCACGCCGCCGCCCAGCACCCAGGCCGGGATCGTGGGCGGCCAGCCCTGCCAGGCCGCGTACGCCGCCGTGATCGTCGAACCGAGCGCGACCCCGCCGGCGCCGCCGAGCAGTGACAGCAGCAGCGACTCGGCCAGGAACTGGCTGCGGACGTCGCCCCTCGTCGCCCCCAGGGACCGGCGCAGACCGATCTCGCCGCGCCGCTCCAGCACCGAGATCACCATCGTGTTGGCGACCCCGACGCCGCCGACCAGCAGCGCCACCGCACCCAGGCCGAGCAGCAGCCCAGTGAAGGTCTCTTCGGCGGCCTCGGCCGCAACCAGGGCGTCTGAGGGCCGCGAGACTTCGACCTCGTCGGGGTGCTCGGGGTTGGCCGTCGCGCCCAGTACCGCCTGCACGTCGCCGACCGCCGCGTCGGAGGCCCGCGTGTACACGGTCGTGGGGTGGGAGTCGAAGCCCAGATATTCTTCGGCGGACTCCCAGCCGACCAGCGCCGCGGTGTCCAGTTCGGGAGCCAGCGCGACCGGTTCGAGGACGCCGACGACGGTGAACCACTGTCCGCCCAGCCACACCTGTACGTCGGGGTCGGCCGAGACGCCGAGCTTGGCGGCGGCGTCGGCGCCGAGCACGACCGCCGGGAAGTCCTCGGTGGCCCCGGTCAGCCAGCTGCCGTCGGCCACTTCCCCGGCGACCACGTCGAGCAGGTCCGGCCTGGCGGCCTGCACGGTCATGCCGCCGGTCTCGATCTCGGGGATGCGGTCGGTGCGGTACACGGCCGCGTCGACCAGTCCGGTCGCCGAGGTCTCGAGTACCGGGCCGACACGTTCGATCATCGGCTCGGCCTCGAGCGGCAGTTGCGAGGCTTCCCCGAAGATCGACTGGCCCGGTGCGACCGTGAGCAGATTGGTGCCCAGCGCGTCCAGCCTCTGCTTCAGATCCTCCGAACTGGATGCCGAGATCCCGACGACGGCCACCATCGCGGCGATGCCGATCGCGATGCCGATCGCCGAAAGCACCACGCGCATCGGCCTCGCGCGGAGCCCGTAGGCGCCGGTCCGCCAGATGTCAGCCCACCGCATCGCGCACCACCCGGCCGTCACGCATCTCGATGCGCCGCGGCAGGCTCGCCGCTATCTCGCGGTCGTGCGTGATGATCACGACCGTCGTGCCCGCCTCGTTGAGCCCGCGCAGCAGCTCCATGACCGCCTCGCCGGAGGCGCTGTCGAGGTTCCCGGTCGGCTCGTCGGCCAGCAGCAGTCGCGGCTCGCCGACGATCGCGCGGGCGATCGCAACCCGTTGGCGCTGGCCGCCGGACAGCTCATGGGGTCTGCTGCGGATCCTGTCGCCCAGGCCGACCCGTTCCAGGGCCGCCGCCGCGCGTTCGCGCCGCGCCGAGCGCGGCCGCTTGGTGTATAGGAGGCCGTCGGCGACGTTGTCGAGGATCGGCACGCCCGGGGCGAGGTGGAAGGACTGGAACACGAACCCGAGCGCCTCGGCCCGCAGGTTCGACAGCCGCCGATCGGACAATTCCGCGACTTCCTCGCCGGCGACCCGGACCCGGCCCGAGGTGGGCCGGTCGAGGGTGCCCGCGAGGTTGAGCAGCGTCGACTTTCCCGAGCCGGAGGGCCCGACGATCGCCACCAGTTCCCCGGGGTCGATGCCCAGGGAGACGTCGTCGAGGGCGACCACGCCCGGATAGGTCTTGGAGACCGAGTCGAGGGTCACGACGCTCACTCGGGGATCACCACCTGCGTGCCCGCTTCGAGCCCTTCGCCGGAGACCTCGACCAGTCCTGAGGCGAAGATCCCGGTCTCGACCGGGATCAGCTCGGTCGACTCACTCTCGGCGACCTCCAAGCCGTAGCCGCCCTCGCGCAGCGCCAGCAGCGCCTCGACGGGGACGACCAAGACGTCTTCGTGGACTTCGGCCACCAGTTCCACCTTGACCGGGGCCGACTCCAGGTCGCCCACGGCGTTGGGGTCGTCGACGGCGACGGTGACCTCGATGGCGGCTTCCTCTTCTTCTGCCGGCTGGCCCTCCTGGGTCGGCGCGGCGGTGATCGAGGAGCTGACGTCGGTGACCGTGCCGGCGACTTCGGTGCCGTCGGGGAGGGCCACCGTGACCGCCTGGTCCTCTTTGGCCAGGTCCTGGTCGCTCACCTGGAGTTCGAGCGTCACATGCCGGTCGCGGCCGGTGTAGGCCATGATCGGGCCGTTCGCGGCCGACCCGACGGTCACGGTGTGGTCGGCGATCCGCGCCGGATTCGGCAGGAACACCACTTCCCCGACTGCGACGGTGCCGGTCTCGGGCGCATCGAGGTCGTCCTGCCATCGTTCGACCGCGTCGGCGGTGGCATCGGTGTACTCGTCGTCGACGGTGAATCCGTCGTAGCCGAGGTCGGCGAGGTTCTGCTCGAACTGCTTCACGTCCGGGCCCTCGACACCCGGGACGAGCGGTCGCCACATCGGCAGCGTACCGTCCATGAGCACCACCGGCCGGTTGTCGACGTCGTACAGGGCCTGACCGGCCTCGATCACGGTGCCGACGTCCGGCATCCACGTGATGGTGCCGGGGAGCGTCCCGGTGAGGGTGTCGGCCTCGCCGTAGGAGAGGGTCCCGTCGACCTCGTCGGAACGGGCCAGGTCCCGGCGCTGCACCTCAGTCGTGGCACCGGGAGGGGATTCGGGGTTCTCGGCGGTCGCCGCGCCGTTGTAGGACGTGAATGCGACCGCGACCGCCGCGGCCGCGACGACCGCTGCGCTCGGCAGCAGGATTCGCTTCGGCTTCATCCGTGCATCTCCTCGATGATCTCCTGGCACGCTTCCATGGCGGCCTCGAACTCGGGGTCCTGGGCGATCTCGGGTCCGATCTTGATCCCGCCGCCGCCGGTGAGGTCGGGGAACTCCTCGACACCGTTGTCCCGCATGCAGCCGGAGAACTCGACCATCGCCTCCTGCTGCTCGGGGCCCGGCTGCGCGCCCTGATCGGGCAGCTCGTCCTGGCAAGCCTCCTGCGCCGCCTCGAACTCCGGATCGTCGACGATCTCGGGGCCGATCTGCAGGCCGTTGCCGCCGGGGTCGGGGAACTCCTCGACGCCGTTGTCCCGCATGCAGCCGGCGTAGTTCACCATTGCCTCCTCGCGGGAAACGTCCTGTTCCGCCTCCGCTGTCGTCTCGCTGCCGCCGCCTTCGACGCTGGCCACGTCGTCGCCGGACGCTTCGTCGGTGCAGGCCGCGGCCAGCAGCGCCACTGCGGCCACGGCTGCGAACATCAGCCTTCTCATCAGTTCTCCCTTGGAAGGGTTTCGGATTCGTGGGGCCAAGTGAAGCCGCGGAGGCGTGTGGTTCGCGTCAAGGCAATCGTTTACGTCGGCCTTACGCGAACCGGAGCACACTTGCGGTCGGACCTGACGAGAGGACGGGGTATGCGTGTGCTGGTGGTCGAGGACGAGGCGATGCTCGCTGACGGGATAGCCGAGGGACTCCGTGCCGAGGCGATGGCCGTCGACGTCTGCTACGACGGGGACTCGGCGCGGCTGCGCCTGGCCGCCTACGACTACGACGTGGCGATTCTCGACAGGGACCTGCCGCGAGTGGGCGGTGACGACCTGTGCCGCAAGATCGTCACGGGCCCGCACCACACGCGGGTGCTGATGCTGACGGCCGCCACCGAGGTGCGCGACCGGGTCGAGGGCCTCTCGTTGGGCGCCGACGACTACCTGGGCAAGCCGTTCGCGTTCGCCGAGCTGGTCGCCCGCGTCAAGGCGCTCGCGCGTCGCGCCGTCCCGGCCCCGCCGCCGGTCATCGAGCGCGCCGGGATCGCCGCCGACACCGTCAGGCGCCAGGTGTTCCGCGGCGGACGGTACGTTCCGCTGTCCAAGAAGGAGTTCGGGGTGCTGCTGGAGCTGCTGCGCGCCGACGGCGGGGTCGTCTCCACCGAGCGGCTGCTGGAGAAGGTCTGGGACGAGCACATCGACCCGGCCACGAACGTGGTGCGGGTGACGATGATGAACCTGCGCCGCAAGCTCGGCGACCCGCCGGTGATCGAGACCGTCCCCGGATCCGGCTACGTGGTCAGGAAGGAGGCCCGAGGATGAGGCTCCGCACCAGGCTCACCCTGTGGTATGCCGCCGTGTTCTTCGCGGCCGGGGCGGTCGTCATCACCGCCGTCTACCTCGTAGTGAGCGACCGGATCCAGAACAACCTCATCACGTTGAGGCTCGAAGGGGCCGAGACCTCGGTCGACTTGTCGACCATCCCCGACATCCCCGGCCGCGAAGCCGTCCTCCAAGACCTCCTCGACCGCCAAGCCGCCTACAACGACGCCGCACTGGACCAGGTCCTGCTGTGGTCGGTGGCCGCACTGGTGGTCGTCGGGGTGCTCGCGGTCGTCTCGGGATGGCTCATCGCGGGCCGGGCGCTACGCCCGATCGACGCGATCACCAGCACCGCCCGCCGCGTGGCCGATCGCAGTCTTCACGAGCGCATCAACCTCGAAGGCCCGAACGACGAGCTCAAGCGCCTCGCCGACACCTTCGACGAGATGCTCGCCCGCCTCGACGGCGCCTTCGAGGGACAGCGGCGCTTCGTCGGCAACGCCTCCCACGAGCTCAAGACGCCCCTGGCGATCAACCGCACCCTGCTGGAGGTCGCGGCCGCCAACCCTGCGGCCGACCAGCGACTGCGGACGCTCACCGAGAACCTGCTGGCCGTCAACGACCGCCACGAGCGCTTGATCGACGGCCTGCTGACCCTGGCCCGCACCGAGCACGCCGCGCTCGACCGGTCCCCAGTCGATCTCTCGGACATCGTCATCCATGTGGCGGACCGGCTGCGATCCGAGGCCGAGCGAACTGACGTGGTGCTGCGCCTCGACACCGGGATCGCGGTCGCACGCGGTGACGCGATACTCCTAGAGCGCCTGGTCGAGAACCTGATCGCCAACGGCATCAGGCACAACCACGAAGGCGGCGACGTCTGGGTCGTCACCTCGGCGTGCGAGGGCCGGGCCGTGGTGACGGTCGCCAACACCGGGCCGGTCGTGGCCGCCTACCAAGTCGACGCCCTGTTCGAGCCGTTCCGCCGCGGCGAGGGCCGCGACCGGGTCGACTCGGCCCAAGGCGTGGGTCTGGGCCTCTCGATCGTCGATTCAATCGCCCGCGTCCACGGAGCCGAGGTCAAGGCGCTGCCCCGGCGCGGCGGAGGATTGCGCGTGTCGGTCGAGTTCACCCCTTGACATGGAGCCCGCTCCAGGTCCTGAGCTTCGTCGGGAAACCCGACCGACTGCCGGCCTGGATTGAGGGCCCCGGCAAGGCAGGAGCCCTTATGCGCTGGGTTGCTCCATGGACCAGAGGCCGGGGTAGTCGGTGACGAGGCCGTCGCGGTCAACGGCCAGGTCGGCGCGGAAACTCCCGGACTCGTAGCGGTACCCGGCGTCGAGGCGGGTGTAGCGCTGCTCAGCCGGTTCGATCGTCAGGTCGGCCTCGGGCCGGATGTAGACGACGCGCAGGTCCGCGGCGTCCCCGAGGTTGAGACCCAGTCTGCGGATGGGGAGGGTGTTGGTGAACGGCGTCAAGGCGATGTCGACATCGGTGCACCCGGTCAGGTCGGAGCGTTCGCGGCCGTTGACGATCCAGTGATCGTGCTCGTTGTGGTCGAGGGTCGTCCGTTCATGACCATGACGTTCGAGGGTGACTTTGCGGGTGTGCCAGGCCCGGTCGCATTCGATCCGATACGCCAGCCTGATCGGCTCGCCCGTAGGCGCGACGATGATGAGGCCGTCGGCGACGACGCCATCGTGGCCGACTTGCAGGTCGAGGTGCTCGCTTCCGGGCCATTGCCGGGCGGTCCACATGATCTGGCGCCTCATGACACCTCCGGCCTGCGTCGGGCACGCATGTCCTGTTCGAGGCGCCAGGTGCCGTCGGTGTCCTGGATGCGGCCTTGCCAGTGGAAGGATTCAGGGGTGATGTCGGTGAAGGTCCAGCGCAGCGGGCTGCCGTCCACGTCGGGGCCCTCCAGAAGGATGCCGTCACCTGCGGCGCGGGCGGTCAGGGCGATCTGCGTGCCCGAGACCGCCCCGATCCAGATCACGCTCCAGGTGTCGGTCACCTGGTCGTAGCGCCGCAGCGAGGTGCCGATGCTCCGCGCTCCGACGTGGTCCTCGCCCGCCCGTGGATAGATCAGGACGTCCTGGACCGCGCGGCCGTCAAGAACCCACCCGAACGACCAGACTCCCGCCTCGTCGGAAACGACCGCCCCATCCCGGTCGAAGAAGCGGACCCGCAAGTCCCAGGTGCCGATGAATTGGCCGAACAGCGCCAAGCCCGGTCCGAGTCCGGGGTGGGGTCCGGTGGCGAGCAGTTCCGTGAGCGGCGATGAGGCCTCGTTGTAACCATCTACCCTGAAAGCAGGTTAACACGCGCACATGCCAGCGTATACCGATATATTTATTGAGTGGTTAACACTTCCAGCGACCAGGAGGCGCCCGGCGCCCTCGAACCGGTGCGCACGCTGCTCAACACCTGGTTGATTCCCAACGACACCCGTCAGGCCGAGGACCGCTTCGAGGCATACGCCGACCAGGCAGGATTGCCGCGCACACGGCGAAAAGAGCTCCGGTCGCTCCGCGACGATCTCCGCCAGGCCGTTGAGCATCACGCCGACACCGCTGCGATCGTCAACGACTGGGTCGAGCGCCTCGACATCCGCCCCCGGGTCGTCGACGACGCCATCGCGTTCACCGGCGGCGGGCACGCCGCGGATCATGTTGCGGCCGTGTTGGAGGCGATCGCGGCCGGCCGCTGGCACCGGCTCAAGGCCTGTCCCGACTGCCGCTGGGTCTTCTACGACCACAGCCGTAACGCCAGCAAGCGCTGGTGCCTGATGACCGCGGGCGGCCCCGGGGGACGCTCCTGCGGGGGCATCGCCAAGGTCCGCGCGCACCGCGAACGCACCCGCGCGACAAGGTAACCACCGCTCGGCAGGCGTCCGCATAAGTCCATGAGCGACTCAATGGCGCGGATCGGTCTCGATTCGCGGCCTAGAGGCGCTCCGGATGTCGGGGCCGCCTGCGGGCAGCGGTTCGACGCGCACTTGGGGGAGCGCCAGCAGAGCATCGAGCCGAGGTCATTCGTTCTCTTGCAGTATTCGCTCCGGCACTCCTAGCTCGACGTGAGCACCACGACCGGCAGGGCCCCAAAAGCCCATAGTCGCGCTCAACGCCGCGGAAGCCGCGGCCGATCAAGCGCATACCGACGAGGCAGCCTTCGCTCGGGCCGCTGGAGAGGCAGCCCGGGAAGCGGAAGCGGCCCTCGAGCGGGATCGCGCCATCGAGGACCTCTTCGCGAAGGAACTCGATCGCCAAGCCGAAGCTTGGGAGCGGGGGCGCCTGCTCACGACATACCGCGACCGGCTCGAAAGCACAGATCGATGCCACCGTCTCCAAGCGGCCAGACCGAATCAGCCCGGGCGTGGCTGGCATGGGCGCGCTCATACGGCGACGGTCGACCCGTTCACACAGCCGCCGGGCAGGCCCGAAGTACCCGACGATCACACCTATCGGCAGCACCGAAATTCCTCCAGGATCGGCATCTGATGTTTTCGCAGGTAGAACATCCAATAATCTGGATCATTCCAGAATATGGGAAGCAGGCCGGAAGTACCACCTCAATGGGTGAACGGAGCTGAGCCACGTTCATCTTCATACCGAAACTTAGGCAGAGAACTGGCAGGCGACAGCTGGACCCGCCGCACCGGATACAGAGAGTTTTCACAGTTCAGGGGCCTGATTTCGCCCACTGTCGAACTCTTGCCCCAAGATTCGAAGGTCTTAGATGCGAATAGCCCCGCCGGCCCTGCGTTCACGCAGGTCAGCGGGGCTTAATGGCGGAGGATATGGGATTTGAACCCATGATCGGGTATCACCCGAAACCCGCTTAGCAGGCGGGCGCACTAGGCCACTATGCGAATCCTCCAGGACGCGCCGGAGCACGTACCAAGCACAGAGCATACCGGGCCGGTCGTCGCCGTTCCAAGCGGGTTTGGGGGAAATCAGAGCCAGCTCACGCGCGGCGCGACCACGAGGTAGCCGACGAAGGCGGCGATGTCCAGCAGCGTGTGGGCCACCACGAGCGGGCCGGTGCGCTTCCAGCGGAGGAAGCACAGGGCGAAGACCGCGCCCATGACGGCGTTGCCGACGAAGCCGCCGAAGCCTTGGTAGAGGTGGTAGGTCCCGCGCAGGAGCGCGTGCGCGCCGACGATCGCGGCGGGCCGCCACGCGAGCTGGCGCAGCCGGGTGACGAGGTAGCCGACGCCGATGACCTCTTCGAGGATCGCGGCCTTCAACGCGGCCAGGACGAGGATCGGCACGGCCCACCACACGTCGTTGAGGTTGGCCGCGGCGATCGCCGCGTTCAGGCCCAGCGCGCGGGCGGTGAGGTAGAGCCCGAGGCCGGGGACGCCGATGCACGCGGCCAACGCGGCGCCGCCGAGCAGGTCGAAACCGGGGCGGCGGGCGTCCAGGCCGATGCGCCGGAACGGGTCCCGCTGGTCGAGGCTCAGGAAGTGCAGCGCCAGCGCGACGGGGGCCATCGCGAGCGCGAGGCTGACGAGCTGCTGCGCGAGGTCGTACCAGGGCCGCTCCGGCTCGGCCCGCGCGGAGTTCATGGACTGGACGCTGTCGGCGAGGCCGCCGGGCTCGGTGAGCGTGCCGACGATGCTGACGATCGACCAGACCGCGCTGGCCCCCAGGGAGACGGCGAGGACGATCCAGATCTCGCGGCGGATCGTCCGCGGGCTCAGGAGCCGCGCGGCCGACGCCTCCGGGTCGTCGGCGAGCACGGCATCGGGGCGGTTCGTCATGGGACCAGAGTGCCAGAGGCCGCTCCCGGGCCCCTCGACGCGCCCGACGCACTCGGTGTGCGACGCGCCCGCCCTCACCGGGCGCATGCTCGATCGACGAGGCGAGGTGCTGTGAGGCTCATCCCACTCGGCGACGCTCACCCTCGCGGCACCTCGCTTTCCTACCCCCCGTCGCAGGCCGGTGTCTGTCGGTTTCTTGACACTTCGGCCGCAGCGTCAGATAAGGTTAGCCAGTCCTTACCTGAGAGGGGTACGCCATGCGGCTCGCGACTGCGGAGGCTCACGTCCTGAGCACCGCCGCACTCGGACGCCGCCCGTTCCTGCCTCCGGACCCGATCGGTTCGCTCCGCGCCGTCGCCGACCGGGTCGAGCGCGAGGTGAGCCCCCACCCGCTGGCGGGCCTCCGCGGTTGGCTCGACGGCAGCGGCCCGTCCGCTCGCGCGACCGCCTTCCCCGCCGCCGAACTGGCCGCGGGCGAGCGGATCGAGGAGCTCATGGGCACCGCCGCCGCGCTGTGGGGCGGCTCGCCCCACGCGCACGCGGCCCTGGCGTGGAAGACCTACTGCTACTGGACCCTCGCCCCCGTCGTGCTCGGCTACCTCGCCGGCCGCCGCGTCCCGGTCATGGACGCCGCCAACACCGTCTTCAGCGTCGCCGACGACGCCCCGATGTTCTCGGTGCGCCAGATCCGGCCGCGCTTCCTCGCGCTGCCGCACGACCCGAGCGCGCCGCACCCGGACGTCGAGGTCGTCGCCGACGAGGCCGTCCTGCTGGACCGCTTGCGCACCACGGTGTTCGACGCGCACCTCGCGCCCGTCCTGGAGGCGTTCCTGGCGCGGGTGCGGGTCGGCAGGCGGACGCTCATGGGCTCGGTGGCCTCGGGCGTGGCGTACGCGGTCGCGTCGATCGCGCAGGTCGTGCCCGACCCGGACGAGGTGCTCGCGAAGACGCTCCTGGACGCGCTGGAGGTGGGCGACCTGGTCGATGTCGGCGCCGACGAGGCGGGCCGGCTGGTCTACCGGCGCCGCACCTGCTGTCTGGCGCTCACCATCGACGGCGACCGCACGTGCTCGACCTGCTGCGTCCGCACCGAGCGGCGCTGACCGCGGTTTGGTAGATTGGCGCTTGCCTCAAAGGGCCTGGAGGGGTCGCATAGTGGACTAGTGCAGCGGTCTTGAAAACCGCCGTGGGTGTCAAAGCTCACCGTGGGTTCGAATCCCACCCTCTCCGCCATCATGCACCGCAAGTCGCGACAATGCCGACGAATGGCCTTCCCTGGGTTCACAACGGTCGATTTCGGTCGTGCGCCAAGGGTTCCGCCGTACCCGGGGCATGAAAAAGGACTCAGCACCCCGGCACGGTGCTGAGTCCAGGAATAGGGTAACCCCATGGCGCAACATGCTTCACTTCCGGGTCGGGATGTTCACAGAATCGTTACGATGGCGCACCGCTGCGAGGAGGCCGACGGGGTCGCGCCGTTCAACGAGCAGACCACCCTCGGCCTCTCCCGCGAGCCGTCGCCGAGTCGGATGCATTTCCTTGTGCGGCAAGAAGAATCGGTGATCGCGTATGCGGGCGTCGAGACGGTCGGCGACGGCGCCGAGGCCGAGTTGGCGGTCGATCCGGCCCATCGGCGGCAGGGGGTCGGCAGCGCGCTCCTCGCGGAGGTCACCGACTGGTTGGAGACGGAGATCACGCAATTGCGGGTCTGGGCGCACGGTGACCGGCCCCATGCGGAGGCGTTCGCGGCCGCCCGCGGCTTCGCGCGCGACCGCGGCCTGTTCCAGTTCTCGCGGGACCTCGACGGGTTCGCGTGGCCCTCGGCGTGGCCGGAGGGCATCGGCAGGAACTGGCCGATCGGCGAAGCGCCGCCGGCGCACGTCGCCGAAGGAGTGCGGTTGCGGCCCTTCCGGGTCGGACGGGACGAGGCCGAATGGCTGCGGGTGAACGCGGCGGCGTTCGCGAGCCACCCCGAGCAGGGGCGCTGGACCGCAGCGGATCTGGCCGCACGCGAGGACGAGACCTGGTTCGACCCCGACGGACTCCTGGTGGCCGAGGACGAGGACGGAATGCTCGGCTTCCATTGGACCAAAGTGGAGGACGGGGTCGGCGAGGTGTACGTCCTGGGCGTCGACCCGCGGGCCCAGGGCACCGGCCTGGGCCGGACGTTGACGCTCGCAGGACTCGCCCATCTTGCGGCGCATGGCATCCGGCAGGTCGACCTGTACGCCGACGAGTCGAACACGAAGGCGGTCAAGCTGTACCGCTCGCAGGGCTTCGACATCGTACGCACCGACGTGCAGTGGACGAAACGGCTGCGCTGAGGCGCGGCGGCCCCGGTCGCTCGGCGGCTCAGGCGCCGGCGAGGGGGTGGCTCGGATAGCCCTCCTCGTCCGGGCACACGAGCCGGGCGCTGTCGCCGCTCACCACCAGCCGGGGCAGGATCGGCGACATGTCGCGCTGCTCGGCCGCGGCGAAGACCTCGCCCACCGTGGCGAACCGGGCGAGTTCCGCCAGCGTGGTGGCCTCGGGCGTCGACATCTGGCCGCCGAACTGGCACACGGCCTGCTCGGGGCCGATCCACGTCGCGTACTCCGGCTCGCGCACGCGGGTGCGCGGCTGGAAGCCCTCGGCGAGGGTGGCGACGTACACCCACGAGTCGAACCGCACGGGCTCGTACTCGGGCGTGACCCAGCGGGACCAGGCCCGCTGGAGGGCGATCATGGCGCCGGTCTCCTCCTCGACGGCCCGCTGGCCGGTCATGGCCACGTCCGGGTCGTCGGGTTTGTAGCGTCCGCCCGGGAAGCCGTACTGCGGGCCCCTGCGGCGGTTCGCGGCGCCGTCGTCCAGGTGCGCCCAGCGTTCGCGGACGTTGACCGACACGAGGTCGGTGCGGACGATCTGGGGCAGCCCGAAGGGCTCCTTCGCGGCGTGCCGCAGCAGGAACACGCGCAGCGGCGCCTCGCGGAGCAGGACGACGGCCGCGGCCCGTTCGGGCTCGGCCGGCGCGCCCTGCCGGCGGAGGCGGGTGAGAGCACGAGCGGCCGACGTCGAGTCGACCGCTCTGAAGTCCCATTTCCCGAAGCGCTGGATGGACATGCCCCCCACGCTAGCGGAAGCGGGGGGCGTTCCCGGCGCAATCGCGAATCTAGAAGATCCAGCTGACGGGGAAGTACAGCAGCGCCCCCACCAGGGCCGCCACGGGGAACGTGAGGACCCAGGCCGTGACGATGCTGCGGGCCACGCCCCACCTGACGGCGCGCTTGCCGCCCGTGGAGCCCACGCCCATGATCGAGGACGTGATGATGTGCGTGGTCGAGATCGGGGCCCCGATGAGGGTGTTCGCGAACAGCACCGACGAGGCCACCGTCTCGGCGGCGAAGCCCTGCGGCGGGTGCAGGTCGATGATCCTGCGGCCGAGGGTCTTGATGATCCGCCAGCCGCCCTGGTAGGTACCGAGGGCCAGCGCGAGAGCCGAGACGATGTAGACCCATTCGGGGATGGCGGTGGCGCTGTCCTGGTAGCCGCCGACGTAGAGGGCGAGGACGATGATGCCCATGGTCTTGGCCGCGTCCTGCATGCCGTGGCCGACGGCCATGGCGGCGGCCGAGACGGTCTGGGCGTGGCGGAAGCCGCGGTTGAGCTTGTCGGGCCGGCCTTTGCGGAACATCCAGTAGACCGCGAGCATCACCAGGAAGCCGAGTCCGAAGCCCACGAGCGGGGAGACGACCGTGGGGAGGGCGACCTTCGTGAGGAAGCCCATCCAGAGGACCTCCGCGCCGCCGACGAGCCAGCTGGCGACGAGCGTCGCGCCGGCGACGCCGCCGAGGAGGGAGTGGGAGGCCGAGATGGGCCAGCCGAACCACCAGGCGATGTAGTTCCAGCCGATGGAGCCGCAGACGCCGGCGATGACGATGATGAGGCCGGTCATGGAGACCGGCAGGTCCACCAGGCCGTCGGCGACGGTCTTGGCCACGGCGCCGCCGAGGTGGGCGCCGATGAAGTTGCCGATCGCGGCCATCGCCAGGGCGGTCCGGGGCTTGAGCGCCCGGGTCGAGATGGAGGTGGCGATGGCGTTGGCGGAGTCGTGGAAGCCGTTCGTGTAGGCGAACAGAAGGGCCGCGGCGATGGCCACGACCACTGCTATGAGGTTGGCGTCCACGTCAGGATTCCTTGACGTACACGGTCTCGATCGCGTTGCTCACGTGCTCGAAGGAGTCGCAGGCGGCTTCGAGCTCGTCGGCGACCTCTTTGAGCTTCATGACGGTCAGCGTCTCGTATTCGCCCGAGTAGAGGCGCACGAGCAGCATGCGGTAGGCGCGGTCGCCGTCGTTCTCGAGGCGGTTGCACTCGACCCAGTACTCCTTCATGGAGGGACTGAGGCCCTTCAGCTTGGGCATGTACTGGGCGAGGAGGTCGGCCTGCTTGTCCAGGACGGTGATCTGCTCGATCATCTCCCGCGGGATGGCGGGGAGTTCGGAGAGCCCGTAGAGGTAGACGAGGTTGGCCGCGGCCTCGACGTGGTCGAGGACGTCGTCGAGCTTGCCGGCGAGCTCGTGCATGTCGTTGCGGTCCATCGGCGTCACGAACGTGGAGTTGATCTTGTTGAACAGCCGGTGGGTGAGCAGGTCGTTGTCGTGCTCGACATCGACGAGGCGCTCGGAGATCGATTGGAAATCCGGCTTGTCCTCCCCCAGTTCGGAGAGGATCGTGACGCCGCGTTTGATGTTCCCTGCGGCCTCGGTGAAGAAGGCGTAGAACGCGCCTTCTTGGGGCTTCAGCGAGAAACGCACTGGACACCTCAGTCTTTCAGTCGTCGGGCTGTCCTCACTGTACCGAGCGGCTCAGGGGACGGCTGGATTTCGTCTTCGTGAAGTTAACATCCAGGTGAACACGAAACAAGCTTGTGAAGTTGCCTGTGCGTGACTCCACGAAACCGCTCCATGCTGGGGTTATACAAACCTTTCATTTGAATTCATCTTATGTTCACCTTCAATTGCCGCTGCGCCCTGCGGCCGCCACGCGGACGCCCGGTGCCGGGCGGGAGAACCGAGTTCCCCGAACGACTCCCCGTTAATCAGCGCACCGCGGCACGGCCGCCGCGCGGCAGGCGCGGTCGGGCTTCGGCGGCGGGGCTATTCGACGCCGGTCTCGGCCAGGCGCCCCAGCGCGCCGATGACCGAGTCGGACTTGGTCGTGTACCAGAACGGCGGCAGCGAGTCGCGCAGGAACCGGCCGTAGGAGCGACTGGTCTCCAACCGCGAGTCGAGGATCGCGACCACGCCGCGGTCGGAGGTGCGGCGGATGAGCCGCCCCGCCCCCTGGGCGAGCCGGATCGCCGCGGCCGGGACCGACACCTCGGCGAAGCCCGAGCGACCGGCCGCGTCGGCGGCCTCGGAGCGGGCGGCCGTGAGCGGCTCGGTCGGGCGCGGGAACGGGATCCGGTCGACCACGACCAGGCGGCAGGTCATGCCCGGCACGTCCACGCCCTGCCACAGGCTCATGACCCCGAGGAGGCACGTGGACTCCTCTTCTTTGAAGCGCTTGACGAGGCTCCCGAGGGTCTCCTCCCCCTGCAGGAGGATGTCGAAGTCGGTCTGGGCGCGCAGCAGCTCGGCGGCGGACTCGGCGGCCCGCTTCGAGGAGAACAGGCCGAGCGTCGCGCCGCGGCTGGCCTCGACCAGGCGCAGCATCTCCTTGCCGGCCTCCTCGGACAGTCCCGAGGCGGTCGGACGCGGCAGCGAGGCGGCGACGTAGAGGATGCCCTGCTTGCGGTAGTCGAACGGCGACCCGACGTCCAGTGAGGACCAACCGACGCCCGACGCCCCCTCGGACCGCTCGCCCTCCCCGGACGCGGCGTCGCTCTTCCCGGCCTTTTTCTTGTCGGGCTTGTCGACGGGCAGGCCCAGGTTGCGGGCGACGATGTCGAACCGGCCGCCGAGGGTGAGCGTCGCGGACGCGGCGATCACCGTGCGGTCCTCGTAGAGCATCGCCGAGAGCAGACCGCCGACGGACAGCGGCGCGGCGACGAGCTGCGGCCCGTTCGGCTCCGACCAGATGACGTCGTCCCCGGCGGGGCCGACGCAGCGCCCGGCCGTCTCGATCGTCTCGACCAGGCCGGCCTTGAGCTGCTGCGCGCTCAGCTGCTTCTTCGTCTCCGAGTCGAGCGAACCGAGGTGCGTGGTGGCC
This sequence comes from Glycomyces sp. TRM65418, assembly GCF_019710475.1. Classification (GTDB taxonomy): domain Bacteria; phylum Actinomycetota; class Actinomycetes; order Mycobacteriales; family Micromonosporaceae; genus Glycomyces. The sequence goes on from NZ_JAJFAX010000005.1 coordinate 18,233, forward strand.
TTGACGCACGCGCCGTTGACGAGGTTGAGCGCCTCCACGAGCGGCCCGGGCAGCTCGCCGGTGAAGCGGCGCTCCCCGGCGGCGGTGAGCGCGCCCTCGAGCGCGTCCGCGGCCTCGCGCAGCTCGTCGGCGACCTCGGCGTCGATCAGGCGGCGGCCGCGCTGGGCGAGCCAGCGCAGGCGGGCCGGATGCAGTTCGGCGCGCGCCGCGGCGGTCACGCGGTCGACCAGTTCGTGCGCCTCGTCGATGATGAGCACGGCGTGCTCGGGCAGGACGCTGCGCTCGTTCATCATGTCGATCGACAGGAGCGCGTGGTTGGTGACGACGATGTCGGCCTCGTGGGCGCGGGCGCGGGCCCACTCGGCGAAGCAGTCGCTGCCCTGCGCGCAGTCCTTCGCGCCCGGGCATTCCGAGGACGAGGTGGAGGCCTGCTTCCAGGCGCGGTCGCTCACGCCCGGGTCGAGGTCGTCGCGATCGCCGGTGTCGGTGTCGTTCGCCCAGTCGAACAGGCGCTGCACCTGCTTGGCGAAGGACGCCTGCCGGCCGGCCCACTTGAGCTGCTCGGTGCCCTCGATCGCGCCGTCGTCGTCCTCTTCCTCGCCGGCGATCTTGCGCTTGCAGATGTAGTTGTGGCGGCCCTTGAGCAGCGCGAAGGACGGCTTGCGGCCCAGCACCGGCGCGACGGCCTCGACGAGCCGCGGCAGGTCCACGGCGACGAGCTGGTGCTGGAGGGCGAGCGTCGCGGTCGAGACGACCACGGGCTTCCCGGCCGCGAGCGCGGCGCACAGGTACGCGAGGGACTTGCCGGTGCCGGTGCCCGCCTGCACGAGCAGGTGCTTCCCGGAGTCGACGGCGTTCGCGACGGCCGCGCACATCTCCCGCTGGCCTTCGCGCGCCTGCCCGTGGGGGGTGGCGGCGACGGCCGCGTCGAGGATCGCGAGGGCTTCCTTGTCGGCGCTCATGCGCGCTCGGCCGCGGGCTCGTCGCCGTCGGCGGTTTCGGTGCTGGCGCGGACGGCCTCGGCGGTGGCCTCCTCGCCGTCGAGGCCGCGGGCCTGCGCCTCGCGGCGGGCCTCCAGGTAGCGGTTGAGGGCGCGGACGGTGCCGTTGACGATCGCCAGGAGCGGGACGGCGACGAGCGCGCCGATGACGCCCCACACGAAGCCGCCCGCGGTGACGGCGAGGACGATCGCGAGTGGATGGAGCTTGACGGCGCGGCTCATCAGGAACGGCTGCAGCAGGTTCGACTCGAGCTGCTGGACGGCGAGGACGATGCCGAGCACGATGAGCGCGGTGACGAGGCCGTTCGGGGTGCCGACGAGGGCGACGACGACGGCGACGCCGCCGGAGATCGTGGCCCCGACGATCGGGATGAACGCGCCCAGGAAGATCAGCGTGGTCAGCGGCAGCCACAGCGGGACGCCGAGGAGCCACAGTCCCAGGCCGATGAAGATCGCGTCGACGGCGGCGACGACCACGATGGTGCGCATGTACTGCACGAGCGTCGACCAGCCGGCGCTGCCCGCGTACGCCAGCGGGTCGGCGGCGGTGCGCGGGAGCATTCCGGTCAGGAACGTCCAGATCCTGCGGCCGTCGCGGATGAAGAAGTACGTGGTGAACAGGACCAGGAACAGGCCCGCGACGAAGTTCCCGAGGCCGGAGGCGGTCGATCCGGCGACGTCGAGGCCGGTCTGGACGATGGTCTGCTGGTTCTCGTCGTACCAGCTGGTGATGTTGTCCTGGATGTCGGCGAGGAACACGGCGACCTGCTTGCCGTCGAGGCCGTACGGGCCCGCTTCGAGCCAGGCCTGCGCGTCCCTGAGGCCGGTCAGGATCGAGTCGTAGAAGTCGGGGATGCCCGCGATGAACTGCTGGACGACGAAGGTGAGGATCGCGCTGACGGCGGCGAGCCCGGCCACGAGCATGAGGAGCGAGGCGAGGGACTTGTTCCAGCCGTGGCGGATGAGCCAGGCGGCGGGCGGCTGGAGCATGGCGGCGAGGAGGAAGGAGATGGCGACGGGGATGATCACCATCGTGACCTGGCTGAGCAGGAACAGGATCACGGCGATCATGGCGCCGATGACGAGCAGCCGCCAGGACCAGGCCGCGCCGATGGCGAGACCGAGGGGGACGTAGCGGCGCTCGGGGTGCTCGCCGCTGCCGGCCTGGTCGAGCTCGGGCGGGATGTCGCCGGCGGTGACCTTCGGGATGTCGGGCTCGGGATCGGATTCGCGACTGGCGAGCGCGCGCTCGGTGACCGGGTTGAGGCGCATGCCGACCCACAGCTGTCTCGCGCGTGCGGCGGTGCGGCGGAATCGGCTCACGGTCTCTCCCAAGGACGCGGGTGCAACGTCAACACGTACGGTACCGGTTCGGTGCGACTCGTCCCACCCAGCAGGCGGTGCCGAGAGCTTGCGATCACGCTCCGCCACCGCGGCTTCGGGGCGGATGCCGCGCCGACGCCGAACCCTTGCGCCATGGCGGTGTCCGACCTTTCCGCCCTCGGCGTTGCCGGACCCGTGCGCCACCTCGGTGTCGGGGGTTCGGCGATCAGGCGCACCCGACCGCGGGGCCGGTCGAGCCCCGAACCGTCGGACCCCTGCGCCATCGTCGATCCGGGGGCGCCGAAGCCCGACACACCCGGACCCGGGGGACGGTCGGGCGCACCAGTGCCGTACCCCGCGCACGGCGGTGATCGGGGCCTTCGCGTTCCGCCCCACGCGGCCTCGGCGGCCGGACGTGAGACTCCCCGCTCGCGCTTCGGCCTCACCCCGCATGGACGGTAGGCTGGGGCGCTGTGACCGATACACCGTTGGACTCCACGACCGGCCTGCCGGTCCGGCTGCTGCACGACCGCCTCCTCGTGCGCGAGGACGCGGACGCCGAGCGCCGTTCCGCCGCCGGCATCGTCATCCCCGCCACCGCCGCGATGGGCCGCCGCCTCCACTGGGCCGAAGCGGTCGGCGTCGGCCCCCTCGTCCGCTCCGTCGTGACCGGCGACCGCGTCCTCTTCGACCCCGAGGACAAGGCCGAGGTCGAGATGCAGGGCCGCACCTTCATCCTCTTGCGCGAGCGGGACGTCCACGCCGTCGCCGCCAAACGCGTCGACGAAGACGGCACCGGGCTCTACCTGTAATGCGCGTCGCGGTCCTGGGGCTGGGCCTCATCGGCGGCTCCGTCGCGCTCGCCCTCCACGAGGCCGGCCACACCGTGCTCGGCCACGACCCCGACCCGGCCGCCCGCGAAGCCGCCGCCGCGCACGTCCCCGTCACCGCCGACCCCGCCGCGCTCCTCGACACCGACGTCGCCGTCGTCGCCGCCCCCTACCGGCACCTGGCCGCGATCGCGGCCGAGACCCTGCCCGCCGACCGCTACACCGGCCTGATCACCGACGTGGCCTCCGTCAAGGTCGACGCCGCCCTCGCGTTCGCCGCCCACCGCCGCTTCGTCGGCGGACATCCCATGGCGGGCAAGGAGACCGCGGGCTTCGCCTCGGCCGAGCCCGGCCTGTTCCGCGACCGCCCCTGGGTGCTGTGCCTCGAAGCGGACACCGACCTCGAGGACTGGGCGGCGCTGGCGCGGCTGTGGACCGCCGTCGGGGCGCGCGTCGTCCCCGCGACCGCCGAAGCCCACGACGTCGCCGCCGCGCGCATCTCCCACCTCGAGCACCTGGTCGCCGCCGCGCTCGTCAACGTCGCCGACGACCCGCTCTCCCGCACGCTCGCCGCCGGGTCGTACCGCGACGGCACCCGCGTCGCGGCCAGTCCGACCGCCCTGTTCGCCGGCATGGTCGAAGGCAATGGGACGCAACTGCTCTCGGCCCTCGACGAACTCATCGAGGAACTCTGCTCAGCGCGCCTGCGCCTGAGCGAGCACGCGCAGCGCCCCGAGGCGGTCGCGGCGTGGTTCGACCACGCCAGGGCGCGGCGCGCCGCCTGGCCGCCGGAGGCCGGTGGGGCCGAACGCATCCCGCTCACCCGGGAGGCGCTTGTGGAGCTGGGGGCCGCCGGAGGATGGGTCGAAGCGCTCGAAGATGAGGTCGCGCTCGCCCGGCGACCTCGCGTACAGTCCACTCCATGAGAAGAATCGATCAGATCGCCGACAAGTACGTCGAAGACGTCATCGCTCTGAGCCCTCTCACGGCCACGAGCATGGGCGTCCCCGGACACGACCATGAGATCGACGACCTCTCGCCCGCCGGGCTCGAAACCGAGGCCGCACTGACCCGGCAGGCGATCGCCGAGCTGGAAGCGGCCGAGCCCGTCGACGAGCGCGAGCGCGTCGCCAAGGAGGCCATCCTGGAGCGCCTCCGCCTGCAGCTGGAGCGCCACGAAGCGGGCGACACCTACTTGAGCCTGAACGTGCTGGCCTCGCCCGTGCACAGCGTGCGCCAGATCTTCGACCTCATGCCGAAGGACGGCCAGGAGGCCGCCGAGAACATCGCGGCCCGGCTCGCGGTCGTCTCGACCGCGTTCGACCAGTACACGGAGACGCTGCGGGCCGAGGCCGCCGCCGGTCGCGTCGCCTCGAAGCGGCAGGTGCTCGAGGTCGCGCAGCACTGTGACAACTGGAACGGCGCCAAGGGCAAGGACACCGACTTCTGGGCGGCCCTGGCGAACTCGGTGACCGTGGACGGCAAGCCGGTCGCGAGCGGGCCGCTGCGCATCGCCCTGAGCGACGGCGCCACCTGGGCGCGGTACTCGGCGAGGAAGTTCGCGGCGTTCCTGCGCGAGGAGCTGGCCCCGCAGGCGCCCGAGACCGACGCGGTGGGCCGCGACCGCTACTCGCGGGCGTCCCGGTACTTCATCGGCTCGGCGATCGACCTGGAGGAGACCTACGCGTGGGGCTGGCAGGAGCTGGCCCGCATCGAGGACGACATGCGGGCGACCTGCGAGCGGATCAAGCCGGGCGCGTCGATCGAAGAGGTCGTGGCGTTCCTGGACCAGGACCCGGAGCAGAACCTCACCGACAAGGAGGCGTTCCGCGACTGGATGCAGGAGCTCGCCGACTCGACGATCGCCGACCTGGCCGACAAGCACTTCGACATCCCCGAGCAGATCCGCACGATCGACTGCAAGATCGCGCCGACCGAGGACGGGGCGATCTACTACACCGGGCCGAGCGAGGACTTCTCCCGCCCGGGCGCGATGTGGTGGTCGGTGCCGCAAGGGCAGCAGCTGTTCGGCAAGTGGCGCGAGAAGTCCACTGTGTACCACGAGGGCGTGCCGGGACACCACCTGCAGGTGGGCCAGACGATGGCGCGCGTGGAGCTGCTCAACCGGTTCCAGCGCCAGATGATGTGGTGCTCGGGCCACGGCGAGGGCTGGGCGCTCTACTCCGAGCGACTCATGGACGAGCTGGGCTACTACGACGACGACCCGGCCGGACGCCTCGGCATGCTCGACGCGCAGGCCTTCCGGGCCGCGCGGGTGATCGTCGACATCGGCCTGCACTGCGAGTTCGACATCCCCGAGGACAATCCGTTCGGCTGGCGGCCGGGCGAGGCGTGGGACGGCGAGAAGATGTACGAGTTCATGCGCGCGCACACCCGCACGATCGAGGACGACATGCTCAAGTTCGAGCGCAACCGCTACCTCGGCTGGGCCGGGCAGGCGCCGTCGTACAAGGTCGGCGAGCGCCTGTGGATGCAGGCCCGCGAGGACTACCGGGCGCGCAAGGGCGCGGACTTCAGCCTCAAGCAGTTCCACACGGACGCCCTCAACCTCGGCTCGATGGGCCTCGCCCCCTTCGCGGAGGCCCTGAGCCGCCTGTAGGCATCGAGGCCGCCCACGGGAGGCCCTGAGCCGCTGGATGCACCGAGGCGCTGAACCGCCTGGACGGCCTCAGGTGCTGGGCCGCCGGGCGGGTCATCACGATCCCGTCCGCTAAGGGCGACTGGTCAACGAAGGCCTCGCTCGCACGCATGCGAGCGAGGCCTTCTCGCGCACCAGAGCGAGGAACCTTCACTCCTGCCTCGGATGTCATACCCGCGAGGTACGGATTGTTGAACGGGGGCGCTGCGTACGGAACATATCCGTCATTCCGGATTCGCCCCGAAGCGCCCTCGCGCTCGCCGAGCGACCACCGCCGACCCGGAGTCGGGGACCGGGCAAGCCGCCGGTCGAGACTGCATCGGCGCCCCGCAGCCCGGCGGTCGGCTTCGGGTCGGTTGCGAACGCGCCGTCAGCGGCCTCCGCTCGGTGACCCGCCGGCTTGTCGATCGGCTCCCGACCAGGTCGCCAATGAGCTCTCAACCAGCGCCACCGCGACCAAGGCAGCCGGTCGACCGCCTCCGGACCGGGTCGCGAACGCGCCGTCAGCGGCGTCCGCTCGGCGAGCCGGGCGAGAGTCCTCATTCGGGCTGATCGAGGACGAGCTCCATCTCGGGCTTGTCGAACCAGGCCCGCAGGCGGTCCGCGCCGCGGCGCAGCGCCGCGATCTCCGCGGCGGTGAACCCGCGCGCCCGCCATGTCTCGATGACCAGGACGTCCCGCTTCGGCGTGGCCTTCCAGTTGCCGATCACCTGACCGTCCAGCAGGATCGCCGAGTTGAACCGCGGCCGGTCCGGGAAGCGCGTGCGCGGCACGGAATGGTGCAGCACCCAGTCCTTCGAGTCGGTGTACGAGCACAGCATCTCGTCGAAGCCCTGAACGAAGTCCACCACCGGGACCGAATCGCCGGTCTCCGGCCGCTCGATCCCGTAGTAGAGCGTGCGGTCACCGACGCGGATCTCCCCCAGACCGAGGCCGTCCAGTGCGAGCTTCGCGTCGGCGACCTTCAACGTCGCCCATCGCGTGAAGTCCTTCAACGTCGCCGGGCCCCGAGAGGTGAAGAACCGCAGCGCCAGCGCCCGGATCGCCTCGTCCTTCGCGATCGGCCCCGCCGGGACGCGCTCGTCGAAGTTCGCGTAGGTCTGCTTACCGTCCTTCGGTGCCCCCGAGCAGATCACCGACTCCAGCTCCGCGTATCCGAGCAGGTGGCCGAGCCGCTGCCCGGACGGGTCGGGGACCCCGGCCCCCGCGAGCACCTCCGCGGCCTCTTCCCGCAGCAGGTGACGTCCGCCCGAGGTGGCCGCCGCGAGGGTCTCTGCCCCGCGCTCGAGCGTCGCGGCGTCGAGGCCGAAGCCGCGGCCGTTGTTGCCGACGAGCTGCTGCACGCGGTCCGCACTGGCCGCCAGCATCATCCGGAGGTCTCCCACGGGCACGGTGTGCCAGGTGGGGCGGAGCACGTGCGTGCGGACCACCGCGCCCTGGTCGATGAGCGCGTCCACCGCGGCGGGCCCGGCGTACGCCAGGCCTTCCGCGTCGGGGACGGTGCGCATGGCGGGGGTGAGCTTCGACGGCTGGTATTCCTGGGACTGGACCGCGCCGAGGTGCGCGAACGCCTCCATCGGTGTGGCGAAACGCTCACCCCAGAGCCGCTGGGAGTGGGCACGCCAGGCGGCGATCGCCCCCGGCTCGAGGTCCGTGCCGGCACGGCCGGTGGGTGTTGCCATGCGCTCATGCTAACCGCCACTTGCGACACGTGAATCGTCCGCGGCTTCACCGCTCAGCCGCGGCGAAAAAATACCGACCGCGTGTGCGAACGACCGGTGGACGCGGTTGCGAAGAACAGCCACAATTACGGCATGTCCCTTCCCACCGCGGTCCTGAGGCTCTCCACGGACGTCCTCGCCGACATCAACGACGACGAGCGCCTCGCGTTCGCCTACGCGCACGGCCCCGCCCTGTCCGGTTTCGGGGAGGAGGCCGAACTGGTCTGCGTCTGGGAGATCGACGCGGTGCCCGCGGACGCCAGCACCGAGGCGGTGCATCTCACGGTCGAGCGTTTCCAGGCGCACCTGGACGCGCTCGGGCGCGGCGAGGGCTGGCGGTTCCCGACCGACGAGGCGCTCCACGTCATCGCCCGCTTCGCGGAGGGAACGCTGCTGGCCGACGACTCCGAGCTGGGGTCCAGGGCGCGGGCCGAGGTCACGGAGTTCCCGCAGGCCCTGGCCGACGCGTCGCGCGAGACCGTGGCCGCGGAGGTCGAGTCGCTCGCGAAGCGCCTGGGCGACGCCACGGACCCGTGGGAGCTGGCCGAGACGCTCACCGAGGGGCTGCACCGCGCGTACGTGGCGCTGTTCGCGGCGGGCGGGTACTTCTTCCCGGGCCGCGAGCACCGCGCTGCGTTCGTCGAGCGCTTCCTGCTGGGCGAGGAGGTCCCGGAGGCCGAGGCGGCGGTCTGGGCGGCAGCCGAGGCTCCGCTCCCCGAACGGGCCGAGCGCCTCCCCGTGGCCTGGCGCAACCTGGCCCGAACAGTCCTCGACAACTGCTGACGACCTGCCGTTCCGACTCCGGATCAGCAGGTCGGGGGTGCGAACACGCCGCAAACGGTGCGGAATGACCCAGCGCACATCCGCGTACCCGGTTGCAGATCGCTTTTCGACCCGGGTAAGGTTATGCCCGGTCCTGATCGCAACGATCAGCCAGGCATGCGCCCCTAGCTCAACGGATAGAGCATCTGACTACGGATCAGAAGGTTGGGGGTTCGAATCCCTCGGGGCGCGCCACATAGAGAAGCCGGGTCATCGACCCGGCTTCTCTGCGTCTATGGCAACGCCTTGAGCTGATCGGACAGATGGCGTCTTCCCGCGTTGGCGGCAAGCGCCGCAATCGATTCCAGGCTCATCGGCGCGAGTTCGAGCTGGCGCGCGAACTGGTCGAAGCGGTCTTGGAGCTCGTCGCGATTCGGTGAGCGGACCGAGTCGAAGTAGACCTCGACGCGCTCGAGGAAGGCCCTGGTCCGGGCGTGCGGAGAATCGCACCAGAGCTGGAAGACCGTGTCCCGGGAAACCTTGTACCGCCCGACTTGACCGATGTCCAGGCCGTTGCCGCGGGTGAGCTCCCGCTCGGGCAGGACCAGCCTCCAGGTCCCGTCGGTCTGCCGCTGTACGGCAGCGCGCTTCCCGAGCTTCCGGTGGTCGGCCCAGTCCGTGATGTTCGCCTTGTCGCCGCCTCCAAGACCCTGGGCTTCCAGGGCCTCGAGATGGGAGCGGGCGTACGCGTGCTGCCCGCAGATCTCACTGAGTTCAGGATCAGCCTCGCGGGACGCCTGAGTGTAGGCGAGATATTGCGGCTCTCCATAGCTCGATTCGGTGCGGACCAGGTAGACGGGCAGGCGAGCAGGCGTGTCCGCACCTATCGGGTTGATGTCCTCGATCCCCTCGGGGAGGTTGTAGCGGTCGCGTTCGGGGCTGTTCACCAAGTCCTGCAGTGCGTTCGCGCTCCTGCCCAGCGGCGGGCCGCCGAAGCGCTGGAAGCGGACGCCACCCGGACCGGAGACGAGGCGAGTGGCCTCGTACTCGGTGAGAACGGTGACGGCCCTGGTGTTGTAGTAGGGGCGGGTCAGCGGTCGGGAGCTCAACGCCTCGAAGTAGAGGATGCGGCGGTCCGCCTTGCGCACCTCGTAGCGCTTACCGTCCTCGACCGAGCGCTTGCCGAGCTCAGTGAGGCGGTAGTGCCCGCCGCTCTCGACCAGGTGCCCGATCCGGGCGAGGAAGCGCAGGGCGCGGTCGACGAGGGTCTCGTCGAGCGACAGGAACAGTGCGAGCTCGTTCACCGTCCCGAAGCCGCCGTACGCGATCGACTCCTCAAGGAACCGATCGATGAGTTCATACGGGCGACCTTCAGTGGTGGTCGCTTCGACTTCGACCCGCCACAGCGGCAGCAGGCCCGCGAGCACCCGAGTCGGCCGGAGGCCGAGGTCGTGCACGACGCGTTCGACGGCCGCCTCGCGCGGGTAGGAGAACAGTTGGTCGGGTCGGCTCAACGGTCAGCCTTCCTAGTCGAGGTCGCGGAGCAAGGTCTCGATCTCCCCGTAGGACCGGACGTCCCCGCGGAGCTTCAAGTGGACGTCGAGATCGGCCATCAGGTCGCGGAAGCCGCCGTCTGCGGCCGCCCGCAGCATGGGGAGGTCGCCGACCATCACCAGCTGGGACTTGGCGCGGGTGAACGCGACGTTCAGCCTCCGCAACTCGGCGAGGAAGCCGACGTTCCCCGCCCGGTTGCTTCTGGTGAATCCGTAGAGGACAACGTCGCGTTCGCCCCCTTGAAAAGAGTCGACGGTGCCGACGTTCAACTCGATGGTCTCGGCGCTGGCGATCCGGCGCCGCAGCAGGCTCTTGACCAGTTGGAGCTGTGCGCGGTAGGGCACGATGAGGCACCAGTCCCCGTCGCCGGGAAGATGGTCATAGTGGGCGGCGAGCCGGGCGAGCAGTTCGGCCTCGGCCCGGTTCGCGCAACCGGGAAGCGACCAGCGCTCACCGGCCCGCCCTCGGCTCTCCATACGGCGTTTCGCGGGGAGCGCTGAAGTGTCGATGAAGGTCATAGGGGTGAGCATGAGCGGGTCACGTCGGAATCCTCGGTGCACGGTTCGCAGCGCCGATCCGTAGAACTGCGCCGAGACGAAGTCGGCGATGGCTTCGGGCATGCGCCGCTGCTCGGCGAGTGCGACCTGGTGGCTGTCCGGCAGGTCGGAGCTGAGGACCTCCAGGGCGCTCTTGGCGAGCAGTTCGCGGACCGCCGGGTCGTCGACGCCCGCGCCCCATTGGGCGACTTCGGTGTCGAGGAACGGTGGCAGCTGCATGGCATCGCCGACGAGGACGCCTCTGCGGGCGCGGGTGAGCGGCACGAGGACGTCGTTGATGCCGATCTGCCCGGCCTCGTCGATGATCGCGAGGTCGAATTCGACTCCGGCGAGCTCGGGCCGGGACGCCGAGCCGATGCACGTGGCGGCGATGACGTCGGCGTACCTGATGAATTCGTTGCGGAGTTCGTCCGCTGAGGAGGAGACGGCGCCGAGCCAGCGGGTGAGTAGGTCCTTGCGGCGCCGGTATATCGGAAGGTCGCGCGCGAGCCGGTCCCGCCCGCGTTTGAGGACTGCCGTTGCGGCCCGCGGGTCGGCGAGGGCGTCTTCCCGGCCTGGCGGGTCGACGGCGACCAGACCGCGGAGCGACTTGGTGAGATCAGCGGCGGCCGAGGTGGCGTCGGCGATCGCGGTCTGCGCCTCGGTCTCGGCCCGGCGGCGCTGCTCGCGCGTTCGCCGGACTTCCGGGTCGGCCACGATCGCCTGGTCGCGTTCGCCCGTGACCCGGCGGTGCTCGGCTTTGAGCGCATCGAGGGCGGTGCGGGCGCTGATGCAGCGTTGTTCTGCCTTGTCGCCCAGTGGGGTCAAGACCAGGAAGACGAGCGCGAAGATGAGCCCGAGGATCGGGATGCCGGTGTGAGACCGGGAAGCGGCCGACCATCTGCGCCAGCGCTGTTCGGCCTTGCTGTGCCGTTCGTGCATCGCGGAGACGCTTTCGACCTCTGCGGTCAGGTCGGTCAAGCGCGAAGCGTACGGCGCGGCAGCGGTGGCCGCTGCGCGGCTAAGCACGCTGTCGGCGCCGTCCAGGTCGGCGATGCGGGCGTCGCAGTGGTCGATGCGAGCGGTGAGCTCCCGCAGCCAGGCTTCGGCGGTGTCGAGACTTCCGTAGGGGCCGATCGCTTCGGCGGTCGCGGCTCGGATGCGTTCGCGCAGTTCGCTCACGCGGGTGTCGAGCAGGTACGCCTCGCCTTCGGGCGTGACCGATTCGCGGTAGCCGACGCGCAGGACCTCCAGGTCGGCGGGCAGGTTGGCGAGCACGTTGTCGACCGCGCGGTTGGAGTGCGACGAGACCAGCACCTTCTGCTGGAAGTCGAGGACCGCGGCGCGGGCGATCTCGCTGATCGTGCGGGTCTTGCCGGTTCCGGGCGGCCCGTGGACGAGCAGGAGGTCCTCGACGGTCCCTGCCTTCTCGAAGGCGCGGCGCTGCTCGGGGTTGAGCGGTTCGCGCGGCTGGGCGTGGGTTTCGGGGATCTTGCGGACTTTGCGGTCGACGAAGACGTCGAGCAGGTGGGGGTTGTGCGCTTCGCGGGCGCGCAGGAGCTCGACGGCTTCGCGCTCACTGCGGAACACGGTCTCGTTCGGCGCTTCCTTGAGCGCGCCCACTGCCGGCAGCGCATCCCAGTCGATCGGCCGGTCGAACTTGACCGTGGCGGTGTTCCCGGCGATGCGGGTGATGCGACCGCGCATGTCGTCGTGGCCGACGACGTCGACGAACGTCCCTTCGGTGAACTCGTGGTCGCCTGCCAGTTCGAAGACGTAGGCCGAGCGTTTGCCGTGGCGCTGTTCGCCGGTGGAGCGCTTCGCGGTGTAGTCGGTCGCGCCGGTGGACTCGAGCTGGCGGCGCTTGATCCGCTGGGCCGCGTCGATCATGGCGTCGAGGCGGTCGAGGAACGCGGTCTGGGCTTCGCTGAGCGGACGTCTGCCGCGTTCGGCGGCGAGCATGGCGCGCAGGCGCTTCCAGGCGTTCACGATCTCGCCGATGTACGACTTCGATGCCGGCGGAATGTCGGCGAAGGTCCGGACGACCCGCCAGGCCCGGGGTTTGACGATGAGGCTCGTGTCCGCCAGCCGCTGGTGATCCCGCGGTTCGAGCGGTCCGACGTAGCCGATTCGGTAGACGTTGCGGTTCGGGATGAGGTAGAGCCGGATCTTCCATTCGGGAGTGTAGACGTACAGGCTCGGGTCGTCGCCAGGCTTCGGATCGGCAACGATCACGGGGACACCTCGGACACCGCTGCGTACGGCACCGCCGATTTCGTTGAGCCGATCCTGCAGTGCCGCGGGGTCTCGCGGCATACCGGGGTCGCGGCGGTGCTTGTCTCGCAGGTCGGACTCGAGTCGCTGGCTCGGCACCATGATGATCGGGCCGTTCAGGAGGACGGGGTGCAACTGGTCTCCTCACTTGAGCGAGTCGGCAGCCGATCGGAAGGCGTCGGCGAGCGCCGGGAGTCTCGGGCGTGCGGCGGGGTCGTTCGCGAGCGCTGCGGCGAGCGTCGTGTGCAGGGCTTCGAGCGGCGCTGAGCGGGGAGTGTGCGGCGGCGGGACGGGGGCGCGGGGTGGCGGGTGGCCGACGATGAGATGGTAGGCGACCGCGGCAACCTGGTACACGTCGGTGGCGGAGCCAGGGGAAAGCGGTGCGCGCCTTCGCTGTTCGGGTGCCGTGTACACACTGGAGGTCTCGCCGGGGCGCGGTTCGCGTCCGGCGTGGCCGAGGTCGCGCAGGGCCAGGCTCTCGGTGCCGGGCATGAGGATGCCGTCGAGGGTGAGGTCGCGGTGGCTCGCGCCGTGGCGGTGCAGTACGGCCAGGGTCTTGCACAGTCCGGCAAGCCCCCGGTACAGGCCGACGGCCGCCCAGTCGGTGAGCGGTTCGCCGTCGTCGGCGGCGAGCGCACCCAACGTTTCGCAGGGTCCCGCTTCGCGTCCCAGTGAGGGCCAGATGAGCGCCGAGCTGAGCGTGCCGCCTGAGGAGGCGATCTGGTCGGGCCTTGGAAAGCCGGATTGGTTTCCGAGGGTGTCGAGCAGGTCGTGCTCGCGCCGCAGCGCGACGCGGGCGGCATCGGCGCTCGGTCCCCCGCGGGGGCCGTGCACCTGCCGCAACCAGACGAAGCGGTCGGCGCGTCCACCGGTCGAGTTGCGGCGCATGGCGACTCCTCGGCGGAGGAGCGCCGAGCCGTCGGGTGTGCGGCGCTCGTCGACCAAGAGGTCGTAGAGCAGGTAGCGACTCCGTTCGACCGTGATCTCCAGGCCCGGTTCCCAGCGGTCTCGGCGCGGCGGTTCGGGTACGGCTTCGGCGAACAGCAGCTCGGGCTCGCCTGGAACCGCGAGTGAAGCGCCCGCTCCGGCTTGCAGTAGCCGCCCGAATCCGGCCTGCTGCTCGGCTCGCAGCGATTCGATCCGCTCGGCCGTCTCGTACTGCGCTGCACCGAGGTCGTCGATCCGGTCCAGGATCCTGCCGCTGGCGTCCGACAGCTCCTGGAACACCTGGTCGAGCCGTTCGCGCAGATCGCCCGCGGTGTTGGCGAGGGCGGTCTCGAATCCGCCGATGCGGTCGATGAGCCGGACCAGATCGGCTTGGAGACGGAGCGTCGCGTCGCCGTCGTGCTCGAACGTCGCGGTCAGGTCCGCTGTCAGTGCGGCCTCGGCCGCCGACGGCAGCTCCTGCTCGGCGGTGCCGCGAATGCGCTGGGCGCATCGCTGCACGAGGGCCGTCACCTGCGGGGAACCGACGCTGCCCGCGATCGCGGCGAGGGCGGCGGCCACCGCGCCGCCTCCAGCGACCGCCACAACGGCCGGCGCGAGGGTCGCGGAGGCGAGGACCGCGAGCACGGTGCCGGCGCTCGCGCGGCGGAACAGGTTCGGGGAGCGCTTGACGACCCGGCCGATCCCAGCCTGAGCCGAGACGGTCGAGTCAGCGTCCATGAGGGATCCTTCCGAGGAGGCGACGCAAAGTAACGCGAATCCTACAGTTGCTCACGGTCGCCGTCATCCCCCGAACACGCGGCTTTCCTACCGGCGCAGGCGGCCATGCTGGGCGAAGCACCGTCGATCAACAGGCCTGTCAGTCGGGCGCCCGGTACGCGACCAGGACAACGTCGACCGCTACTTCCCCGACGGCATTCCCACCGACCAGGCCGCGGCCATCGACCCGTTCGCAGACGCGCAGACGGTCGCAGCGCTCGTCCCCTTCGAGTCGCCGCGAACGTATGAAGATTTGCTTTGACCAGGACAAAGACCGACAAGCCGTCGGCGGAGAGACCTCCTCGGCATCCGCGTAGGCGGCCCCATCGAAGATGATGTTCAGGGCCGACCAGTCCGGGCTCTCCTGCATCCTGATCGAGGAGCACGGTACGGTCGCCGCCGTTGAGCAGGCCTTCGCTCGTCGAAGGCCAGGTCATGGGGCCTCTCACTTGAGCAGGTGCGCTAATCTCGTGGGCAATCCGCGTGAGCATTAGCTCCCCTACCCTCGAAGGAGCCCGCTGCGATGACGAATCTGGCCGAGCAGTACGGATCCGACATATCTCAGTACCCTGAGGCCGACTCCCCCGGTGCGGCGCAGCGCGTCCTCGAAGGCACGCCCGTCGTCGGCGGCGTCGCCCGCGCCGTCTACGGCGCCATCGAGGCCGACGACGCCGCCGGCGCCATCACCGCGGTCGCCGGAGAGGTGCAAGGCCTGGCGATGGAGGCGCTCTTCGCCCTGCGCGATCCGATCTACGCGCTCGCGGAGGCCGGGTTGACCATCGTCCTCGAACTGGTCGAACCGTTCAACGACGTGCTCGAGATGGTCTCCGGCGACCCCCAGGAGATGGCCCGCCAAGGCGAGGTCTGGGGCCAGGTCGCCGCAGCGCTGGAGGCGCTGAGCGGCGAGACCGGCCAGACGGTCGCGAGCAAGCTGACGGGCTGGCAGGGGAAGGACGCCGACGCGGCCTACGAGCAGCTGTACGCCGTCGAAGCGGCGATCATGGCCACGTCCCACGAGGCGCTGACCATCCAGACGCTGCTCGGTTGGGCCCAGGCGGCGGCCGAGGCCGTCTACGGCTGCATCAAGTCGATCCTCGCCGAGCTGGTGGCCTGGCTCATCACCCGTGGGCTCATCGCGCTGGCCAACAGCGCCTGGTCCTTCGGCGCGTCGGTCGCCACGTTCCTGCTGTCGGCGGTGGCGAAGAGCTTCGCCATGTTCACGCGGGTCATGGATCGGTTCAAGAAGGTCGTCAAGATCTTCGGCGGGCTCAGCGACTTCATGATCGAGCGCCTGAAGCGGAACCCGTTCCGCGGCATCAACCCCCTCAACGGGTTCGAGCTGGCGGGCAAGGACCTGTGGAAACGCGTCCTCGTCACCGCCGCTATCAAGGGCGGCACCGGCCTGCTGCAAGGGGCGGGAACCGCGATCGCGACGGGCGCGGGCGCGGCGCAGAACGCCGTCTCGGGTGCGATGTACTCGTCGTCCGGCGGAGGCGGACCGGTCACGGTGGACCTCGACTCGCTCGAAGGCGCGGCGGGAAGCCTCGAGGGGCACGCAGGGAATGCGGGTTCCATTCGCTGCGTGGCCGAGGAGGCGAGCGCGACCGAGATGGCGTGGGGACTTCCGGGCGCCGTCTACTTCGAGCAGGCGTACACGGAGGGCTGCGACGAGATGGTCGCAGCGATCACGGGAGTCGAGGACGCCCTCAACGGGGACGCGATCAAGCTTCGCGACTGCGCGGTCGACTACCGGGCGGCGGACGACGAGGCCGCCGCCGCGCTCAACGGTCTGCTCGCCGAGTTCGAGAACTGACGGGCAGTGCCGGTGTTCGATCTGCGGCGAGACGGCAAGACGCTCCTGGAGCGGGAGTGGCTGCAGGAAGGCGAGTGGCTGCGCGAGTGCGCGCCCTCGTGGAGCCTCACGGCGTTCGAGGGCATCCCGAAGCCGTATCCGACCGCCGGCCAGGCATGGGCAGCGGCCGGACGGTTCGTCGCACGCCTCCCCGTGTACCTGTTCGTCTCCTGGGTCGTGCTGCTGGCCGGGGAGTCCGGCGGCGACGTCGGGACGTCGAGTCCCCGCCGTCCCGCCGCCGTCGTCTGGGGTGACGGCCTCGCCAGCCGGGCCGGGAGCCTCGCCGCTCCCGCGCTGCGCCGACCCGGTATCTGGGCGCTCACCGACAGGCGGGTGGCGTTCCTCGGCGTGCGCGGCCGTACGCGCTCGCGCCTGCTCAGCGCCGCGCCGACTCCCCGAGGGTCCCATGAGGGCTACCGGCCGGCGCCGATCGAGACCGTCGCCGAGTTTCCGGCGGACGAGTGGGCATACGCGGGCACGGTCGAACGCACGCGCACGACTCGCCTCCTGAAGCGCACCAAGAGCATCGGTGAGTACGCCCGGATCGTGTTCGCCGACGGCTCGGGTATCGACGTCCGCAAAGGCTGAGGCTGGCGGTCGCCTTACTTTCAAGCAATCGATGCGCCGAGATGGGCGGCCAGCGCTGCCTCCAGGGGGTACGGCCGTTCGTCGGGGAGCATCATCCGGGCCGCGTCGGTGTCGCCCTTGGCCAGGTGCGTGTCGATCGTGCGGGACAGCTCCGTGACGTCGGCGATGCCGGTGATCCACTCGCCGAGGTATCGGTCGACCGCTTCGCCGGAGAGGCCGATCTGAATCGAGCGGTGGTCGAGGCGGTTCAGACGGAGGTCGCGCTCGGGGTCCCATTGGACGCGGACCGGGGAGGCGGTCAGGCGCTCCTTCCAGGCTTCGTGGGTCTCGCCGGGCGCCGGGGTGCTGCCGCAGGAGCGGGCCAAGGCCCATTCGAACCCGTCTCGGGCGATCGAAACGGCGAGGACGCGGGTCTGCCCCGCCTTGGCGGCCCAGCCGCAGCGGTACATCATCCACAGGAACGAGGGCTTGATCCAGGTCATGCGCTCGCGCTTGAACGGCGGGACGAAGGTCTGGGCGGCGAGCGCCGCTTCGGCGATCGCTGGGTCGTAGGCCTGGTAGACGGTGATCGTCTCCTCGTCGTGGCGGGCGCGGATCTGCCGGAGTGGGACTGGGTTCCGAGGGTCCTCCATGTACCGGATGCCGGCAGGACCCCAGAGCGAACGCAAACGCTATTCGGTCTTTCGCGAGCGGGCGGTGCGTCTCCCATGAAACGGGCGCCGCTCAGTTCGGTCGACACGGGTGTAGGCCGCCGAGCCCTCGGGTTCGGCGGCCTACGTTCGGCTCAGCGGTTCACAGGCGGTGTCTTGGGCGGTTGTTGGCGTGGATGAGGTCGCAGTGGTCGAGGCGCCAGCCGTGTCGGGTGGCGCGGAAGGTGAGCGTCATGGCCTGGTGGCGGATACCGTCTTCGACCATGGCGACGACCTCGGCGGTGTTCGGGTTGGGGCAGACCGTGCGGATCACGCGGACCTGCCTGAAGCGGGTCGGGACGCGGCGGCGGATTCTGGCGAAGGCGAGCCAGCCGGCGTCCGTGGCGAGCAGGCGGGCCTCGGCCGCGGGCTTGCGGCCGGTCAGGACGTTGAGGAAGTAGGTCGAGTAGCTGATGGCCTGTCGGCGCGACAGGCGGTGCGAGGCGGGCGCGAAGTCGTTGCTGCAGTGCATGGTTCCTCCAGTGATAGCGATCGGTGGGAGACCGTCACGACGGAGAATCTATGCATCACTGTCGGTGATTGCAAGCACACCGCTTGTCGCTGTTGCGGGTTCAGGGGGCCTCGATTGTGGAATGTACTGGCGGGCGCAGGGCCGGCCACCGCCTCGTAAGGGACAGGGAACCAGCGGTAAGTCGTGGGCCGTTGACGATTCCTACAAAAATGACCGATCTGGCTTCGGCGTGTCGCTCTGCCTGGAGTAAGCGGGAGTCATGCCTCCGTCCGGGCCGTCGGACTGGTTCCGGTGTCGCACACTGGAGCGGGTTCTCCCTACCCCCAAGGAGCGGATATGAACAGGCGCAACTTTCTTCGGGCCGTCGCCGTCGGGGCGCCACTGGCCACCGCTGGGGTGATCGGCGCCGGCGTCGCCTCCGCGGAGACGGCGAACTTCAAGGTCATGGTCACCGAACAGGTCACCAACAAGGTGTACGTGTTCGACAAGAGCAAGTCGTTCAGCAACGCCGACGCCTACAAGACGTGGAGCCCCGGCACCGGCGGCTGGTCCAATCTCTCGGACTGCCGCATCCGCAACACGGCCGAGTTCGGCGTCATCGGCCTGGCCGCCGCGTCGGGCGGCCGGGTCGGGATCTGGGACGTCACCAACGAGAAGGACCAGGAGCTCAACGACGTCCTGTGGAGCGCCGCCCCCGGCGGGAACCCGCATGCGCTGGAGCGCATCCCGAACCTCGGCGCGTTCGTCGCGGCCTCCTCGGACGGGTTCCTCACGGTGTACGCGCCGACGAAGATCGCCGACCCGTCGACGCTCGCCAAAGTGCAGACGGTCTCGCTCGCGGGCGCCCACGGGGTCGTGTGGGACCCGAACGACCAGCTGCTCTGGGCGTGCGGCGACAAGATCGTGCAGGCGTACACGGTGTCGGGCGCCTACCGGAACATCCGGCTCAAGGCGTCGAGCAGGAAGGTGACGCTCTCGGGGCTCGGACACGACCTGCAGCCGGACTACTCGAACACGGGGCGGCTGCTGGTCTCGGACACCTACGGCGTGTACTCCATCGACAAGTCGTCACTGGCGAAGTCCACACTGCACACGACGACGCGCGTCAAGTCGTACGTGAAGATGAGCACCGGTGAGTACTTCTACGTGCGCGGCGACAACGCGGGCTCGCGCACCTGGGGCAGCCCCACGGTGGTGTTCTCGCAGTCGGCCGACCGGACCAGGTCGGGCGCGGAATTCTACAAGGCGCGGTACTACGCGACCGCCTACAACTAGACCGACGATTCCTCTGTGATCACTTCGACGCGGTCGCCCGTCGCGACGGTCCCGGTGGCGACGACGTCGGCGTAACAGCCGAAGCAGGTGGCGCGCCCGAAGCCCGGCACGTCGACGCGGTGGTGCCCCGCGAGCGTCTTCAGCAGGGCCCGGTCGGCCGGCGACCCGCCGTGGGCGAGGGACGGGATGACGCAGCGCGGCGTCGGGACCAGGACCTCCAGGACCACGCCGGATCCGATCGCGATCCGCTGCCCCGGCCCGGGATCGGCGGGGAGGTCGAGGATGAGGTTGGGGCGGAAGCGGATCGGATCCACCGCACTGCCGTGCTCGGCGCTCAGGCGATCGAGGGCGCCGGTGGTGACGATGTGGACGGCGCCGAAGTCGAAGAAGCGGCCGCCGGCCGTGCCGACGTCGATCACGGCGTCGCCGCCGGGTTCGGCACCGGCGGCCCATTCGGGGATCATGCCCGGTTCGTCCGGCCACCAATGGTGGCGCTTCATCTGCGGCGGGGCGGTGCGGGTGAGCCGCACGGGCCGACCGAGCCGGGCCGAAACGGCGGCGTCGGCTTCCGGGCTGCCCGCCGGGGCTCCCGCCGTTCCGGGCGTGGCCACGAAGACCCGGTCTTCGGCGGGATCGTACACGGCGGTGACGTCGAGCAGGCCGCTCCAGAGGCGCGGTTGCTTCGCGCTGCCGATGGTGTCGTCCGCGTCCTGGCAGACCCAGGTGCGGTCGCCGTCCAGGCCGTGCTTGCCGAGGACGACTGCCGCGGGCGCCTCAGCGGCCGCCGACTTGAGCGGGTAGCGGTGGATCCCGACGACGGTCATCGCCGGTCCATTCGGACGTCTCGTTCCTCGATCACGGTTCGCACCTCTCCAGGCTAACGGGTGGCCTCTCGGCCGTTCGGGGGAGCCGCTGCCGGAGCCGCGGTCGATACGCTGATCAGATGGCGTGGTGGCAATGGACGGGACTGGCCTGCTTGGGGCTCTTGGCCGCCGGGATCGCGGTGATGGCGCGCATCGCCCGCTACTACGAGGACCACCAGATGGGCTTGGACTGGGGCCCGGGCCCCGACGGCACGCGCGTCCTCCTCGACACCGAGAACAACAACTCGAACTTCGAGCAGTGGGTGGGGTGGCACGTGCAGATGGAACGGGACTTCCGCGGACCGAACCCGCTGCCCTCACATCGACCGCCGGGCAGGGCCACCGACGAATCCGCCGACGGGTCCGACTGGATCGACTGGTGGCTGGAGCGATTGTCGTACTGCGACGAGCACCATTACGAGAACCCCGCGCGCGTCCGTGAGCGCATCGTCCAGGCGCGGCGCGAGGCGGGCCTGCCCGAGTTGTCGACCGGGGGTCAGGACTCGGCCGGGTAGTAGAACAGGATCGGCGACTCGGCGATCGTGCTAGGGAGCTCGGTCTCCCAGCGAGCGTTGCCCTCGTAGTCGGTGAAGGCGACCGCGGCGCCGTCTTGGGAGACGAAGCCTTCGGCGTGCATCGAAGTGCAGCCTCGGTCGCCGCCCTCGACGGCTTCACCGGTGTCGAGGTCGATCACGCGGGTCCCCGCCTCGGCGCGGATCGTGAAGCCGCCCTTGATCGCACCGTGCTCGCCGTAGTCGTCGACGATGCAGGCGTAGCGCCCGGTCGGGTCCACGTCGACCAGGCCGATCGTGAGCGGTTCGGCGCCTTCGAGCGACGAGACGGGGATGGTCTCCAGGATCTGCCCGGCCGTGTCGACGCGGTAGAACTCGGTGACTTCGAGGTCGTGGTAGATCGCCTGCGCCGTACCGTCTTCAGCGGTGTACCAGCGCAGCCGGCAGCCGTCGACCTCCAGGTCCACGGTGGGCGGCAGCGCTTCGGCGTCCGGCGAGTGCCACTCGGTCGGGCCCCAGGTCTC
Organism: Glycomyces sp. TRM65418; assembly: GCF_019710475.1. GTDB lineage: Bacteria > Actinomycetota > Actinomycetes > Mycobacteriales > Micromonosporaceae > Glycomyces. The sequence continues at coordinate 39,371 of NZ_JAJFAX010000005.1, forward strand.
CACGGGCAGCGGCGTCGCACCGGCGCCGGTTTCATCGGCGCCGCCCCACACCGGCGCCCGGTGGGCGAGGACCGCGGAGCCGTCGGCGAGCCAGGCGGGGTCGATGCACGCGTGGTCGACGGGATACTCGACGGCCGTGGTGATCTCGCCGGTCCGCAGGTCGCCGAACCTCAAGCTCGCGTCGGGGTCCCCGCCGGCGACCCAGGCGGCGTACCGCTGGCGCGGGTCGACGCTCAGGGACGCGCGGAGGACCGTGCCGACGTCGCCGGACTCCTCCCAGACGCCGCTGAGGTCGAGCACGGGCTCGGCCGCGTCCCCGTCGGGATCCCAGCGGTAGAGGCGGTGGTCGTCGCCGAGCCCGTAGAAGACGCCGATGTCCGTGTCGGTGCTGCTCTCGGCGGTGCCGAGATTGCAGGCGGACAGCGTCGCCGCCAGCAGCAGCGCCGCCGCGGCCCCGGCGACGCGCTTGCTCTCGACCATGCGGTGCTCCTTCATGCCGCGCTCACTCCTCGTCCGCGGCGGCGTCCGCCGGGGCGGTCTCGTCCAGCCGGAAAGCCCCGGCGTCCTTGTCGGCCATGGCGTGTCGGCTGATGAGGTCGAGCCAGGCGCGGAAGTTCCCCGCCGATTTCGTCGGGTCGACGTCCTCGGCGGCGAAGCGCTCGCGCAGGAGCTTGTAGCCCTCGGTGGTCTTCGGCCCGAAGTCGCCGTCGATGTCCATGTCGTTCATTCCGGCGAGATCCCTTGCAGCCCATTGGATGATGGTCGTGTCGGTCTGGTAGCTCCAGTTCGCGGCGACCGCTGCGCGGCCGCGGTCGACGTGGATGTGGTTCCAGTGGGAGCCGTCGGGGTCGTGGTGGCAGTGCAGGACGGTCCCGAAATGCTTGCGGCAGACGGCGATCACCGCGAGATAGCGGCGGCGGAAGGTGCGGCTGGTGCTCTTGCCGTGGACGGCCGCGTCCATGTACTGCCCTCGGCCCCATTGGAACTTGCTGAAGTCGACCGCCGCGCCGTAGCGGTGGTAGCCGGGTTTGCAGACCTTCGCGCCCGCGAGGCCCGTCCAGTCGTAGGGCCACGGCTTCCCGTCGGGCGAATAGTGCTTGCCGAGGGCCTTCAGGTCGCGGACGACCTTGCCCGCCTGGGCGTGCGCCTCCTCGTGCATGGTGAAGGACGTCGGGTTCGGGTGGATGCCCAGGCCCTCGCCGTTGAAGGCGGTGCGGTAGCGGGTCTTGTGGCTCCGGTCGTGGAGCCAGTCGCGGGTGATGTCGGGAAGCTCGCAGGTCGCGCTCGCGAATGCCTTGCTGCTGCTGGGGAATGTCATCGGTCCTCCTATCGGGCTCCTCGGACGCGGACGTGGTCGCCGTCGATCTCCAGCCAGAGGCCGCGCCCTCCGGGGACGGCGCGCACTTCGCCGCGGCAGGCGCAGTTCGGATCGGTTTCGAGCGGCGCGCCCGCGGCGGTGAACCGGGTCTCGGCGACCGTGCCGTCCCGGTCGGAGAAGACGCTGACGTGCTCGGCGGTGGCGACGGCGGCCATGGGCCGGCCGGAGCCGGGGACGGTGGCGGCGGGTTGCAGGTCCGGCGTGCCGACGTGGGCGGCGAGGGCGCCGGTGCTGTCGGCGACGGCGGCGAAGAGCCCGTGGTCGGTCTCGGCCAGGACGGTTCCGTAGCCTTCGCCGAGGCCGACGGCGAGCGGCCGTTCCCTCCACGTCCGGCCGGCGTCGACGCTGGTGGCGAGATGGCTGCGGGTGACGCCCGCGAAGTGCGGGTCCGGAGAGCCCTCGATGACGGCGGCGAGGCCGGTGGCACCGAACGGCGTCACGGCGGTGGCGATCCCCGAGCGGATCTCCCGCGGGACCGGGAGGTCGGCGTAGGCCGCGGTGCCGTCCGCGATGCGGAGGAGCGCGGGCCGGGCCCGGTCGGGGCCGCTCTCGACGGCGCCGGTGACCCACAGGACCGGCCCGAGCGCGGCCATCGAATGCGGATGGAAGTCGGCGGGCAGGGCCAGCGGGAGCGGCGGGCCGAGTTCCGCGGGGGCGTCCGGCTCGGCGGGTTCGAGGAGCCGAAGCGTGTAGTCGGATTCGGTGGCGGCGCCCGCGGTGAGGACGAGCAGTTCGCCGTCGCGGCCGGTCCAGCCCGCGGCGGCGGCGCGGATCTGCGGGCCGCCGGACGCGTGGGAGGGACGCTGGGCGGTGAACCCCGCGGTCCCAGCGGCGAGGAGGGCGGCCGCACCGGTGAGGATGGTGCGGCGGGTCAGGCCCAGTGGTTCAGGAATGGCCATATGAGGACTATGACCAACGGTGCCGGGTTCTGCCGCGGAACCGGTGAGATTCATTCCAAAGTGGTATTGCAGGTTTAGGACACGGGAGGCCCGCTCGGCCGGTCCACGTGCTCGGGTGTGTCGCGGCGCCGTCCCGCGAATTCACCATCGTGCGAGGGCGTGACGACCCGGCGACGGGCAGGCCGGTGAGGGCGGCGCCGACCTTCAGTGGCCAGGGGTTTCAGGAGGCAGGGGCGAACCGCGACGGCCCGTCCCGGTTCGCCGGGACGGGCCGTCGCGGTTCGGCGGTCAGCCCTTGGCGACGGTGAGCTTGTCGCCCTGCTCGGTGGTGCCGACCTCGACCGTGTCGCCGTCGACGATCTTGCCTTCCAGGAGCTCCCTGGAGAGCGGGTCACCGATGGAGGACTGGATGAGGCGGCGCAGCGGCCTCGCGCCGTAGACGGGGTCGAAGCCGCGGTCGGCGAGCCAGGACTTCGCGGCGTCGTCCACGTCCAGCTTGAGGCGTCGGGCCTCCATGCGGCGTTCCAGGTGGCGGAGCTGCACGTCCACGATCGACTTCAGGTGGTCGTGCTCCAGCGCGTGGAAGATGACGATGTCGTCCAGGCGGTTGAGGAACTCCGGCTTGAAGTGGTTGCGGATCGCCGCCAGGACCTGGTCGCGTTTGGCCGTCTCCTCCAGCAGCGGGTCCACGAGCGCCTGGGAGCCCAGGTTCGAGGTCATGATCAGGATGACGTTGCGGAAGTCGACCGTGCGGCCCTGGCCGTCGGTCAGGCGGCCGTCGTCCAGCACCTGCAGCAGCGTGTCGAAGACCCTCGGGTGGGCCTTCTCGACCTCGTCGAGCAGGACCACGGAGTACGGGCGGCGGCGCACCGGCTCGGTGAGCTGGCCGCCTTCCTCGTAGCCGACGTACCCGGGCGGCGCGCCGATGAGGCGGGCCGTGGAGTGCTGCTCGGTGTACTCCCCCATGTCGATCCGGACCATCGCCCGGTCGTCGTCGAACATGAACTCGGCGAGGGCCTTGGCCAGCTCGGTCTTGCCGACGCCCGTGGGGCCCGCGAAGATGAACGAGCCGGTCGGCCGGTTCGGGTCGGACAGGCCCGCCCGGGCGCGGCGCAGGGCGTCGGCGACGACCGTGACCGCCTCCATCTGGCCGACGACGCGTTCGCCCAGAACGTCCTCGGCGTGGAGGAGCTTGTGGGTCTCGGACTCCTGGAGCCGGCCCGCCGGGATGCCCGTCCACGCGGCGACGACGTCGGCGATCTCCTCGGCGTCGATCTCTTCCTTGAGCATCGGCTGATGGGTCGGGTCCGTGTCCGCGCTGGCCAGTTCGGTCTCGGCCTGCGTGAGCTGCTGTTCGAGTTCCGGGATGCGGCCGTAGCGCAGTTGCGCGGCCTTCTCGAGGTCGTATTCGCGTTCGGCGCGTTCGGCCTGGGTGCGGAGGTCGTCGAGCTGCTCTTTGAGCTCGGAGACCTTGCCGATGCGGTCCTTCTCGGACTCCCACTGGCGGGAGAGGGCCGCGAGCTTCTCGCGTTCGTCGGCGAGTTCGCGCTGGAGGAAGGCGAGGCGCTCGGCCGAGGCCGGGTCGTCCTTCTCGTTCTGCAGCGCGGTCTCCTCGATCTCGAGGCGGCGCACGGCGCGTTCGATCGTGTCGATCTCCTCGGGGCGGGAGTCGATCTCGATGCGCAGGCGGCTGGCGGCCTCGTCGATCAGGTCGATGGCCTTGTCCGGAAGGCGGCGGTCGGGCAGGTAGCGGGCCGAGAGCTGCGCGGCGGCCACGAGCGCCGAATCGGTGATGCGCACGCCGTGGTGGACCTCGTAGCGCTCCTTGAGGCCGCGGAGGATCGCCACGGTGTCCTCGATGGAGGGCTCGCCGACGTACACCTGCTGGAAGCGGCGTTCGAGGGCGGCGTCCTTCTCGATGTGCTCGCGGTACTCGTTGAGGGTGGTGGCGCCGATCATGTGGAGTTCGCCGCGCGCGAGGGCGGGCTTGAGCATGTTGCCGGCGTCGAGGGAGCCCTCGGACTTGCCGGCGCCGACCATGGTGTGCAGCTCGTCGATGAACGGGATGATCTCGCCGTCGGAGGACTTGATCTCCTCCAGGACGGACTTGAACCGCTCCTCGAACTGGCCGCGGTACTGGGCTCCGGCGATCATGCTGGCGAGGTCGAGGAGCATGACGCGGCGGTCGCGCAGCGACTCGGGGACGTCTCCGGCGACGATGCGCTGGGCGAGGCCCTCGACGATGGCGGTCTTGCCGACGCCGGGCTCGCCGATGAGGACCGGGTTGTTCTTGGTGCGGCGGGACAGGACCTGGATGACGCGGCGGATCTCGGTGTCGCGGCCGATCACGGGGTCCACTTTGCCCGACCGGGCGGTCTCGGTGAGGTCGACGGCGTACTTCTCCAGGGCCTTGTAGCCCTGCTCGGGATCGGCCGAGGAGATCTTGCGGTCGCCGCCGCGCAGGGTCGGGAACGCGCTGATGAGCTTCTTGTCCGTGGCTCCCTGGCCGGTCAGGAAGGCGGCGATCTCGCCGCCGGCCTGGGCGAGCCCGGTGAGGAGGTGCTCGGTGGAGACGTACTCGTCGCCGTAGTCGGTGGCGATCTTGTCCGCGGCGTTGATGGCGCGCAGGGATTCGCGGGCCATGGACGGCTCGGAGACGGAGGGCCCGGAGGCCGACGGGAGCTCGTCGATGCGGCGCTCGGTCTCGGCCGAGACGGTGCCGGGGGTGACGCCGACGAGCTGGAGGAGGCCGGGCGCGGTGGAGCCGTCGACGGTGAGGAGCGCGTCCAGGAGGTGCCAGGGTTCGACGGCGGGGTTGCCGTTCGCCGCCGCGGTGCGGGCGGCCTGGGAGATGACTTCGCGGCTCTTGGTGGTCAAACGGTTGACGTCCATCGACGTGGAGCCTTCCTCTCGTGGCGCCGGTCTGCGGAGCCGGCCCTCGGTGTCGGGTCTGGTGGCGGTCGCGGTCCGGCGCGAACCGGGCCGCTAAGTTGAGTCTAGACGGCTCAAGTTTTTACGTCGAAACTTACCTGTTCGCCGTGAGCGAACCGGCAGGTCTCCGGACAGCGTAAAGCCCCGGGCCCGACGGGCCCGGGGCTTTCCGTGTGCGCTCGTTACTTGCGGGCGCCGGTCACACCGAAGATCGACTTGATCTTCGCGATCAGGCCCGGCTTGGCCTTGCCCTCGGACTTCTCGTCGTTCTCGATCGCGGGCGCCTCGCCCTGGGACGGCACCGCCTTCTCGGGGTCGGCGGCGGTCTCCTCGGGCTCGTCGATCGCCTCGGCGACCGGCTCCGCCTTCGCTTCGGACCGCTGCTCAGGCTCGGCCGCCGGCGTCGGTTCGGGCTCGACAGTGCTCTCCGAGTCGGAACCGGCCGTGCTCTCCGAGTCGGAACCGACGGCGGTTTCGGGCTCGGGGTCCGCGACGGGCTCGGGCTGCTGAGCCTTCACCGTCTCGGGCTCGCCGGGCTCGACCTCGTATTCCTCGGCGACGGCCTCGGTCACTTCCTCGTCCACGACCTCGGCTTCGACCACGGCGGCGGGCGTCTGCGCCGGGGCCTCTTCGAGCTCGGCCTCGACGACCTGGTCCACCTCGTCCTCGGCTCCGGCGACCAGCAACGCCCGGAACTCGGCGACGGAGAGGACCGGCACGCCGGCCTCCTCGGCCTTCTTCACGCGGGCCTCGGTGGGCTTGACGGTGTCGTCGATGACCAAGTGGGTCACGGTCTTGGTGAACTTCGCGGCGAGCGCGACATCAGCGTCGGACTCGGCGATCGCGCGGGCGGTTTCGGCGTCGGGGCCGGTGCCCAGGACGATGATCCGGACCTTATCTCCCGTCTTCGTCGGCACGGGGACCTCCCTTATTCGGTGGTTTGCGGCTGCAGGGGCACTACGGGCTACGCGCCAAGCTCTTGTGGAAAAGCGTACCGGGTGGTCAGGTCGGGCCGAGCCGCCGTAGAGGACTTATTCCCCGAATGCTCTGCGGTTTTGCTGCAGCGCCGCCTCGATGCCCTTCACACGGTCGGCGAGCAGCGTGATCGCACCGACCGCCCTCGACATTGGATCGTCGCTCGAACCGCCGAGGGTCTGCTCCCTGCGGAACGCCTCCTTGACGGCCTCCCAGCGGGCCGCGCGCTCCTCGGTGAGCCGCCCCCGCAGCTCGGCGAGTTTGAGCAGATTCGCCTCCGCGCCGGAGGCGAGCGTCTGCGCCTCGCCCGCGTAGTGGTCGTCGATGACCGCTTCCAGCTCGTCGTCGTTCATCACCGGAACCACCCGTTCGGCGAGCCGGTTCATGTTCCGGTAGGAGCCCTGGAGGAGGAACGGCGGCTCGGTGCGCGAGGCGTCGTCCATGGCGGCCGAGGCGATGTAGGCGAGGTTGTTGGCGAGCACGGTCTTCTGGATGCGCACGAGTTTGCGCAGCACCGACAGGAGCTGATCGAGCTCGCCCGCGCTGTAGGGGTGCTTGAGCGCCTCGGGCGCGGCGGTCGGGTCGCCGGAGGCGAGGCGGATGAGCAGCGCGGTGTCGGCGCGGTCGCGTCCGGCGAGCGGCGCGGTGACCTTGTTGGAGGTGAGCGCGTTCTCGATGTAGGACTGGGCGAACACGGCGTCGCGTCCGGAGAGGACGTCGCCGAGGTTCCACACGTCGGCGCGGTTGGCGAGCATGTCCGGGATGCGGAACTTCTGGCCGGCCTCGGTGTACGGGTTGCCGGCCATGCAGACGGCGAACCGCTTGCCGCGCAGGTCGTAGGTGCGGGTGCGGCCGTTCCAGACGCCCTCCATCTTGCGCTGGGCGTCGCACAGCGAGATGAACTTCTGCAGCAGCTCGGGGTTGGTGTGCTGGATGTCGTCGAGGTAGAGCAGCACGTTGTTGCCGGCCTCGAGCGCGAAGTTGATCTTCTGGACCTCGGCGCGGGCGGTCGCGTTCGGCGCGTCGTCGGGGTCGACGGAGACCGTCTCGTGCCCGAGGGCGGGGCCGTTCACCTTGACCAGGAGCATCCCGAGCCGGTCGGCGACGTACTCCATGAGGGTGGTCTTGCCGTAGCCGGGCGGGGAGATGAGCATGAGCATGCCGGACTGGTCGGTGCGTCGGCCCTCGCCCGAGCCGGCGCCGATCTGCTTGGCGAGGTTGGAGCCGATGAGCGGCAGGTAGACGTCGTCGATGAGCTGGTTGCGGACGAAGCCGGCCATGGTCTTGGGCTTGAACTCCTCGACGCGCAGCGTCCGGCGGTGCGTCTCGATGATCTCGGCGCGGCGGCGCTGGTAGGCGCGGTAGCCGGGCAGGACGGTGCGGCGGAACGCGCCGGTGCGGGCGAGGAACTCGTCGAGGCGCAGCGGGAGCACCCGGCCCTCCACGCGCGGGTGGGTGCCCAGGAGCCCGGTGACCTTGCTGGAGAGCTCCGCGGTGACGTCGTAGGTGTCGACCTCGGCGAGGAGGATCGCGAGGGCCTCGGGGAGGTCGGCCTCGTCGAAGTCCTCGGTCTCGGTCTGGCGCATGAAGGACTCCAGCCAGACCGCTGCCAGTTCCCATTTGGACATCATGTCGTCTTCGAGGGCGCGCAGGTCGGATTCGAAGTCGGCCTTGGCGCCGGGCCCGATCTGGCGCTCGAACGCGGTCAGCAGCGCGCGGGCCCGCTGCGAGACGGCGAAGCCGCCGGTGGGGTCGGCGAGTTCCTCCACCAGGTACTCCCCGGCGAGGTCGGGGTCGACGTCGAGCGGGATGAGCGTGTTGTTCACGTAGTGGCTGACGGCTTCGCCGAGGTCGGCGCCGAGTTCGGCGAGGGCGTCGGCGCGGCCGAAGACGGCGCGGGCGCGCGCGAGCGACCGGGCCTGGGTGCGGATCGCGATCCGCTCCTCCTTCGGGATGCCGTGTCCCCAGTAGAGCTGGGCGGCGGCGCGCTCGGCCGAGCGGTAGCGCAGGAGCCCGGAGGCGGCGTAGAGGCGCAGGGCCTCGGCGAGGATCGCGGCGGCGTCGGCGTCGTGGACGCCGCGCTCGTAGCCTTCGTCGTAGCGTTCGGCGGCGGCGGCGGACACGAACTTCGGCAGGTCCTCGGCCAGCAGCTTCGCGGGGCCGTGCTCGGCCAGGAGCGCCGCGGCGAGGTGCTCGGCGCGGTAGACCTGCGGGTTCTCCGAGGGCAGGAACTGGTGCCAGTACGGCCGGGTGTCGGCGAAGCCGGGGTCGTCGACGACGTGGCGGTAGTCGGTGCCGGTGAGGGAGAACGCGAGGTCCTCGCCCGCGGGCACGAGCGTGAGGTCGAGCGGCTGGGTGTTGACGGGGATGCGGTGCTCGCCGAACTTGACGGCGTCGCCGTCGAACAGGTCGAGCCGGTCGCTCAGGGCCCGCCCGGCCTCGGCGCGGGCGGCGGCGATGCGGCCTTCGATCTCCTCGGCGCGGACGGTGTCGTCCAGGCCGCGGAGCTCGGCGACCACTTTGCGCAGCCGCTCGACCATCGGGTCGGTCGCGAAGTAGGTGTTGACCTCGTCGAGCGAGGACAGCGCGGCGGTGCGGCGGGCGACGGCTTCGAGGATGCGGTCGGCCGACTGGGCGAGCTGCTCGGCGCGGCGGGCGGCCTCGTCGAGCAGGTGCTGCTTGCGGGAGGAGAACGCCTCGTAGACGTCGGTGCGCTTGTCCGCGAGCTGCTGGAGGAACTCGTCGAAGTCGGCGAAGCGGGTCTCGAGGTTCTCGACGGTGAGCAGGAGCCGCCCGAGCTGCTCGTCGCACGCCGCGGGCGTGTCGGCGGCGCTGATCGCGGCCGTGACCGACTGGCCGAGGAGGGCGAACTCGGCGGCGAACTCGGCGCGGCCCTCGCCGACGGCGAGCTCGCGGCGGCGGGCCGCGAGGGTGGCGCGGGCGCGGTTGACGGCGGCGAGCACCTCGGAGACGCGCCCGAGGATGGCGGTGCGCACGACGGCGTCGCCGATCTCCAAGGTGGCGACGACTTCGGTGAGGGTCTCCAGGCCCCGCTGGCGGGCGTCGAGGTCCTCCAGGAGCGGGTCCGACTCGGCGACCGAGGCGATGGCCTCGGCCTTGCGTTCGAGGTCGGCGATCTGCTCGAAGTACGCGGCGAAGGCGTCCCCGCGTTCGAGGAAGGCGACGGCGCGGCGGCCGGTGGCGTCGAGCGACTCGGTGACGTCGGCGGCGAGCGCGTCGATCCCGGCGAGGTCGATGTAGCGGGTCTCGCGGAGCGTCACGAGGTGGCCGCCGGCGCCGCGCAGTTCGGCGAGGAGCCCGACCCAGTCCTCGGCGGACTTGGGGGCCTCGCCGCGGGCGCGGCGCAGGAGCCGCACGGTGTCGGTGCGGGCCTGCTCCAGGGCCTTCGCGGCCTCGGCGGTCAGCTCGGCGACGGTGGCGTACTCGTCGAGGACGGCCTCGGCGGTGTCGCGGACGCGGGCGAGGCTCTCGTCGAGGCCGTGGAGGCCCTCGTCGCCGAGCCACGGGTAGTCGTCGAGGCAGCGGGTGGCGGCGGCGATGAGCGCTTCGAAGACCGCCTGGGCCGGTTCCATCTCGCGGACCAGGCGAGCCACCGAGAGCGCGTCGGAGACGGCGCGGACGGCCTCGGCGTTGCCGATGCGGTGGACGGGGGTGTCGCCGGTCTCGGCCGCGGCGGCGTAGGCCTCGGACACGAACGGGGTCGACCAGATCTGCATGGGGTGGACGCGGGTGGCCTCTTCGCCGGTGAAGCGGAAGGCCGCGAGGGTGCCGTCGTCGAAGAGCGCGTAGCCGTGGACGCTCATGGGCGCGGCCACTTCCTTGCGGATGACGTTGTACGGCAGCAGGAGCGAGCGGCCCTCGGCTTCGTGGTAGAAGACGTAGAGGACGTCTTCGCCGTTGGGGGAGCGGATGACCTTCTTGAAGCGCAGGTCGGCGACGTCGTGGTCGAAGGTCTTGAGTCTGCCTTCGTTGAGGTAGTAGCCGCCGGGGAAGATCAGGCCGTGGTCTTCGGGGAGGCGGCGGCAGGACTGGCCGATGGCGTCGGCGCGGACGATCTTCCCGGTGCGGGAGTTGAAGATCAGGTAGCGGGTGACGGTCTCCTTGTACGGGAGGACCCGCAGGAGGATGAGCGGCCCGATGCGCGCGTAGGCGATCTCGGCGTCGGCGAGGGACTGGAGCGGCTCGGCGACGGGCTCGGCGTACACGCCCTCGCCGGACTCGGTGTTGTCCTCGATCTTGACGGTGAGCTCGCCGTTGAGGCACTCGACGAAGATCTCGTCCTCGATGGACACGTGCGGGTGGCGGCCGGTGACGTGGTGCTCGCGGGTGGTCGGGGTCCACTCGAAGTCGTAGGGCTCGGGCCAGACGGCGTCGGCGTCGCCGCGGGCGTCCATGTAGGTCGCGGTGCCGTCGGGGGCGAGCTGCCAGCGCAGGACGCGCTGGTCGCCGAGCTGCTCGCCGATCTTGAAGACGGCGAGGAGGCGGCCGTCGGTCTCGCGGACCTGGAGGAGCTCGGTGGAGCGGTAGTAGCGGTACATCTCGGTGAAGTCGGCGGTGAAGCGCGGCTCGTCGAGGAGGTGCCCGGGTTCGTCGACCTCGTGGAAGGCGAAGGCGTCACCGTCCCGCCCGAAGTCGTGGAGGGCGAAGACGTCGGCGACGGCCGTGTGCGACTTGAGTCCCATGTGGACGTTGTAACCGAAGAGGAGGCGGTCGCCGACGCGGGCGATGTCGCGGGGCACGCAGTTGTTCGCGGTGCGGATGCGCGTGGTGCCCAGGAGCGTGAGCCCGGTGGAGCCGAAGGCCGCGGTGCGGGCGGCGTTGAGGGCCTCGGCGCGGTCGGCGAGCTCGGCGGCGAAGTCGCCGAGCCGGGACGACAGGACCTCGTAGGTGCCGGCGTCGAGCGACGAGGCGGGGGCGGGCGCGACCCCGGCTGGGGCGGTCTTCTCTTCGGCCATGGGTTCCCCTGGGAGCGTTGGGAGGCGGACGGCGGTGGGACCGCAGACCCGGGCAGGGTCCGCGGTCCCGGGAGCGGTTTACTTGGCGATCTCCAGGGCGGGCCGCTCGGCGACGCCGAGTTCCTTCGCCTTGCCGAGGAGACCGGAGAGCACGTCGTGGTCGCCGCCGCTCTGCATGAGCTTGACGAGCGCGGCCGAGACCGTCAGGTTCTTGACGTCCTCGCTGCCCACGGTCGCGAACGCCGCCTTGAGGTCCTCGGCGAACGACGTGGCGCCGTTGCCCCAGCCCGCGGCGACGGTCTGCGCGACCTCGGAGTGGGCGACGAACCCGTCCACGGCCTTGCCGTAGCCGATCGCGCCGACGACCCGGTCGAAGAACTGGGTGTCGCCGCCGACCAGCGAGATGTCGGCCTTCGACAGGCCCGCGGCGATGACGCTCGCCTGCTGCTCGGCGATCGAGCGACGGGCCTCGATCTCGGCGCCGCGCAGCTCCTTCTCCATCTCCAGGCGCAGGCGGTACTCCTCGTGCCCGCGCGAGGCCTCGGAGAGGGCGTCCATGGCGGCGGCCTTCTCGGTGAGGCCCGCGGACTCGGCGACGAGCTTCTCGCGCAGGGCGTTCGCCTCGGACGTGCCCTTCGCGGCGGTCGCGGTCGCCTCGGCCTTGCCGATGGCGGCCATGGCCTCGGCCTCGGCCAGGCCCTTCGCCTCGGCGGCCTTCGCCTCGGCGAGCCCGCCCTTCTCGATCGCGTCGGCCTCGGCCTCGCGGACCTGGACCTCCGCCAGGCCCGGGGCGGCCGCGATGGCCTGGTCCCCTTCGGCCTGGCGGATCTTGGCGCGCGCTTCGAGCTCGGCGGCCTGCTGGGCCGCTTCGGCCTCGGTGAGCCGCTGGCGGGCGAGGTGCTTGGACGCGGCCTCGGCGGCCTCGGCGGCCTTGATGTCCTTGACCAGGCTCTCCTGGGCCTCGGCTTCGGCGAGGATGATGACGCGCTGGCGTTCGCGCTCGGCCTCCTCGGTGGCGCGCAGGCGCTTGATGCCCTCTTCCTGCTCGGCGACGGTCTTCTCGACGGCGATGCGCTCGCGGACGACGTCGGCGATGTCGCGCTTCTGCGCCTCGAGCTCCTTCTGCGCGGCGATGCGGGCGAGCTCCTCCTCGCGTTCGCGGCCCACGACCTCGAGGATGCGGTCCTTCTCGATCCGCTCGGTCTCCACGGCGATGACGCGCTCGCGGTTCTTCTCGGCGACGGCGATCTCGCGCAGGCGGTTCTCGTGCTGGATGCCGGTGGCCTCTTCGGTCCTGATCCGGGCGGTCTCGCTCTTGAGGCGCTCCTCGGCCTGGACCTTCTGGACCTCGGCGGACTCGCGGGCGCGGAGGGTCTCGATCTCGCGCTGCTGGCGGATCTCGGCCTCGGTCTGGCGGCGCTCGAGTTCGAGCACGGCCTCCCGGGCCTCGACGTCCTGGCGCTTGATCTCCTTCTCCTCGGTGCGGCGGTGCTCGTTCGTGGTCACCGCTTCGATGGCCGTGAGCTGGGTGATCTTGCGGATGCCCTGCGCGTCGAGGATGTTCTTGGGGTCGAGCTGGTCCATCGGGGTCTGCTCGAGGTAGTCGATCGCCGCGTCCTCGAGGGAGTACCCGTTGAGGTCGGTGCCGATGACGTTGAGGATGCGGTCGCGGAACTCGTCGCGGTTGGTGTAGAGGTCGGTGAAGTCGAGCTGCTTGCCGACGGTCTTGAGCGCCTCGGCGAACTTGGCGTTGAACAGCTCCTGCAGCGTGTCCTGGTCGGAGGCGCGCTTGGTGCCGATCGCGCCGGCCACGTTGAGGACGTCGTCCACGGTGGCGTTGACCCGCACGAAGAACGTGATGGAGATGTCGGCGCGGATGTTGTCCTGGCAGATCAGGCCGTCCTTGCCCGCGCGGTTGATCTCGATCGTCTTGACCGAGATGTCCATGTACTCGGCGCGGTGGATGATCGGCAGCACCAGGGCGGAGGTGAAGGAGACCTTCCGGGTGCGCAGCTTCGTGACGACCAGGGCCTGGCCTGGCGCGACCTTCCGATACAGGCGTATGACCATGAGCAGCACGCCGAGGAAGACGAGCGCGCCGACCACGAGGCCGATCAGCGCCGTCGAGTTGGAGGTGTCCATGCGGTGGTTCCTAACGGGACTTCGGGGGGAACGGGACTGGCCGGCGGCGCGGCTCGGCGTCGGACGACGGCGTGGTCGAGTGACGGCGGCGCCGCCGAAGCGGGCGTGCCCACACCCTAACCAAGACCTGCTCACCGCGGGGGACGCGAGGCCCGCGGCGGCACGAATCCGGGAGACCCAAACCGGGAATCCGGTGGGAATCCCGCCCGGACCGGTGTGACGTGAAGGCGCGGTGGCCGCTACGACTCGGCGACCGCGACCTCCGGCGGCATGGCCACCGGCACGACCAGGAACACCCGGTCCGCCTCGTCGTAGTCGAAGACGACGACCTTGGAGTGGCGCGCGAACAGGGCGTCGTCGATGCCGTCGGGCTCGTGCGGGGAGCGGCGCACGTTGATGAGCAGCAGCTGGCCCTCCTCGTCGGTGATCTCCGCCTGCCCCGAGTCGAGCGTCACGGTGCCGGTGCGCACGACGCACACCTTGCCGACCAGGTCGGCGTGCGCGGTGGCCGGGGCGTCCTCGAAGAGCTTCGCGAGCGGGCCGGTGAGCAGCTTCGCCCCGAGCATGCCGACGCCGATCCCGGCGACGAGCACGGCCGTCCCCGAGGCGGCGGGCGGGATGAACAGGTCCGAGCCGCGGATCCAGGAGGCGCCGAGCACGGTCACGATCCAGCCCAACGTGATCCACAGCGAGAGCACGACGGTGAAGGGCACCGCGCCGAACCCGAAGGCCGACCAGAAGCCGCCCCCCGCGTCCAGCTCGGCGTCCCCGCCGACGTCCACGATGTCGACGTCGAGGGCGCCGACGACGACGGTGAGCCAGTACAGGACCACGAGGATGAGGCCGAAGGAGAAGACGACCGGCGGGAAGGATAGGGCAATATCCAGAAAGTCACTCATGGGGCACGGGTCCTTCTTGGCGAATCCGAGGTTCGGCCCGCATGGCGATGCCCGCAGGCGTTGTTCGGTTCTGTCTGCCGCACGCGCGGGAGCTCTGCGCGGGCGGGCGATGGCGTTCGGGCGGCACACGCTCCGGGTCAGCGAGATCGGGCCTGCTTCTAGGGTAATGCACGCGCCCCATCCGGGGAAGACTGCGCAAAGCGGACGCTTCGAGCCCCGCGGCGGGCCCGCGGGCCGAGTGCGGCAGGGCCGCCCCGCGCCCCGCCGCGATATGGTGTGACCGGTCGAACAGCAGCCGCGGCGCACCCGCGCCGCGCGGCCCTCGAACCCGCAAGGAGGTCCGGTGCCCGGTTTCCAGACTGCGCTGGCGAACGCGGCCGCAGGCTGCGACACGGCCGCCGCCCGGCTCGGGCACGCGGCGCAGCGCCTCGGCGACGCCGCACACCGGGCCCCCGTGGACCCCGCGCTCCTCGCCGCCGAACGCCAGATCGCCGAGGCCGCCACCGCGTCCGCCCAGCAGCTGCGCGCCGACCCCGAACTCCTGCCGGCCGGCCGCGTCCTCCTCCACGAAGGACGCACCCTGCCGCTCCTGGTCCCCTTCGGCGAGCGCGGGCACCTCGCGACCTCGCTCGACGCCCGCGTCGAGGGCGTCGCGACGCTGGTGCGGACCGCGATCCTCCACGCCGTCGGCACCCGCGAACCCGGCCGGCTGCGCGTCGTCGGCGTCGACACCGCGACCCTCGGGGCCGCGTTCGCGCCGCTGCGGCCGCTGGCCGACGCCGGCGTGATCGAAGCGGTCGCCACCGACGCGCGCGCCGCCGCCGACGCCGTCGCCATGGCCGAAGCCCATGTGGCCGAGCACATCGCGGGGCGGCGCGGCGACCGGATGCTCTTCGTCGTCGCCTCCCTCGGGGAGGCCCCGCGCACGCTCGTCGAACGCATCGACGCGCTCGCCCGCGGCGGCCTGGCCCACGGCGTGACCGTCCTCGCGTGCGGGCTGCCCGGGCTGCCCCAGGCCGCGGTCATGCACGCCGCCGACGGGCGGGTCGCGATCACGAACCCGCCCGCCGCGCCGTTCGGCCGCGGCGAGCGCCTGGCCGCCCCGGTCGACTGGCCCGAGACCCCCGACCCGTCCTATGTGTCCGGAGAGGCGCAGCGGCTCGCCGAGCGCGCCCGGGCCGCCGCGACGCTCACCTTCGCCGACCTCATCCCCCCGCGGCCCGAGTCGAACGACCCCGCCCGCGGCCTGGAGGTCCTCATCGGACGCGACGCCGCCGGGGAGGTGCGGCTGCGCTTCGACGACGCGACCCCGCACTGGCTCGTCGGCGGGCGCACCGGCGGCGGCAAGACCGTGTTCCTCCTCGACGTCCTCTACGGGCTCGCCTCCCGGTACGCCCCTTCGGACCTGGCGCTGTTCCTCCTCGACTTCAAGGAAGGCGTCTCGTTCACCGAGTTCATCCCGACCGAGCGGGACACCACGTTCATCCCCCACGCGCGCGCCGTCGGCGTCGAGTCCGACCGCGAGTACGGGCTCGCCGTCCTCAAGACGCTGAACGAGGAGATGACGCGCCGCTCCACCGTGATGAAGCGGCACGGCGTGGCCTCGTTCGCGGGCCTGCGCGACCACGAGGCGTATCCGCGGATCGTGTGCGTCGCCGACGAGTTCCAGGTGCTCCTCGCCGGGAACGACCGCGTCGCCTCCGAGGCCGTGGCCCTGCTGGAGAACCTGGCGCGCAAGGGCCGCTCCTACGGCGTGCACCTCGTGCTCGCGTCGCAGACGCTCTCGGGGATCGAGGCGCTGTGGGCGAAGAAGGACTCGATCTTCGGGCAGTTCCCGATGCGCATCGCCCTGCCGGGCGCGCGCACGGTGCTCGAGCCGAACAACGACGCGTCCTCGCGGATCTCGCTCGGGCAGGTCGTGGTCAACACCGAGGGCGGCACCGCCGGAGCCGACCGGGTCGCGCGGTTCCCGAACACCGACCACGACGTCATGCTCCGGCTGCGCGAGCAGCTCAACGCCGTCCACAGCGGCGTCGGCGCGCCGCGCGTGTTCTACGGCTACCGGCCGGTCCACCTGGCCGACACCCTCCCCGGGGAGCGGCGGCCGGGACGGGCGCTGCTGGGCCGGGAGGTCTCGCTGCACCTCAACGCCGTCGGCGTCGACCTCGACCGCCGGCCCGGGCGGCACCTGGCCGTGCTCGGCTCCGACCCCGCGGGCGGCGAGGCCCTGGAGGCGGCCGTGGCGAGCCTCGCCGGGAACGGCGCCCGCGTCTGGGGCGTCGACTTCACCGGGAACGCGATCCTGCGGGACGCCGCCGACCGGATCGCGCCGGACGCGTTCGTCGCACGACTCGCCGAGATCCCCGACGGCACCGTGCTCGCCGCGTGGGGCCTCGACGCGGCGGCCCTGGACCTGAAGGCGCAGAAGACCCTGCGGGACCTGCTGCGCACCGGCCCCGCCCGGGACGTGCACCTGCTCGGCTGGTGGCGGAACTTCCGGCGCTTCACCGACGACATCGGCGGCAGCGCCGGACGCGAGGACGTCGCGTGCGCGCTCGTCCTCAACCTGCCCGGCGGCGAGATCATGGGCCACTTCGGACAGCAGTTCCAGCACTGGCACCCCCGGCCCGGGCGGGCGCTCCTCGTCGACCGGCACGCCGACACCGGCGGCGGCAGGCTCGTCGTCCCGTTCTCCCGGTCCGAGGACCACGGCCCCGGGCACCAGCGCAGTGGTGACAGCGTGATCGAGAGGACCCGCCGGTGACCGCCTTCGACGACTACCTCGCGCAGCTGCGCCGCCTCGACGAGGCCCGCCGCTCCGCCGACGAGGCCGCCGCCCGCTCGGCCACCGCGACCGAGTCGCTCGGCGAACGCGTCCGGCGGCTCGCCGAGCAGGCCGCCGCCCAGCGCGGCGCCGTCGACGAGCTCGCCCGAGCCGCCCGCACCGCGCCGCCGCAGCGACTGCCCGCGCCGCCGCCGCTGAGCGGCGACCCGGTCGCGGACGTCGACGCCGCCGAAGCCGACCTGGAGGCCGCCGCGGTCGAACTCGACGAGGCCCGGTACCTCGCGCACCGCCCGCCGTGGCTCCCCCGGTGGCGCGCCGACGAACGCAACGGGCTCGTCTACGGCCTCTACGCCCTCGCCGCGATCGTCGCCCACCTGGTCCTCATGCGGGTGTGGAGCGGCCTGGACGCGGGCGACTCCGCGGGGACCCAGAGCCCGCTCACCCTCGCCCTGTTCATCGGCCTGGGCCTCCTCGTCCCGTTGCTGGCGTTCGTGATCGGCTGGTTCACCATCGGGGTCGTCACGCGTCCTCCGATCGCCCGCGAGGACACCCGCCTCGAACGGCACTGGCAGATGGGCCTGGTCATCTGCGTCTCCACGCTCCTGGTGCCCCTGTACGGCGTCTTCAGCTGAGCGGCGAGATGAGCGTCGACGGCCACGCCCTTCCACGGTGACGGGGGCCCGAGAGGGAAGCGATCGCCCACTGCTTCGCGGACGCCGCCACGCGACTTACCGGTTCACGGCGGTGCGGTTGCGCCGCCCCGGACCTGCTCGCCGCCGCCGGGGCGCTCGAACGCTAACCGCTGCGGCGCTTCAGGAGATAGACGAGGCCGACCGCCGGGAGCACCAGCGGCACATAGCCGTACCCCGACCCGAAATGGGACCACACCGAAGGCTCGGGGAACCACTGCGGCACCGCGAAGCTCAACCCGCCCACCGCGAGCACCCCGGCCATCTCGATCCCCACCGCCAGCATCGCGAGCCGTCCCGCACCGCGGATGATCGCGACCGCGGCCACCAGGTAGATCACCGCGGCGATCGCGCTCAACGCGAAACTCACCGGCGCGTCGCCGAACTTCGTCGCCACCTGGAACAGGGCCCTCGCCCCGGCCGACACGGCGAAGACCACGTACACCAGGACGATCAGGCGGCCGAAGCCCGCCGCGAGCGAGCGCGGCGCGGCCTCGGCGGATCCGGTCTCAGACATGGATCTGGAGCTCCCAGATCTGGTGCACCCGCAGCAGCAGCGCGGCGACGATGAGGCCCGAGGCCGCCACCGTCCCGATGCCCCAGCGGCTGCGGTCGATCGACCCCCAGAAGCAGGCCGCCACGGGCACCAGGATCGTCGTGACCAGGTACGAGAAGAACAGCGCCTTCCCGCCGCCCGCCTCCCCCGGCACGATCGCGATCGACACCGCGAGCTGCACCAGCAGCAGCGCCTCCAGGACGGCGACGCCGACGAAGTGGCGGCGGCCCACCTGGCGCGAGCGGGCCGTGTCCACGAAGAACCAGGCGCTCATCGCCAGCGCGGCGGCCTGGACGGCGAGGTAGAGCCATTCGATCACGCCTCGACGCTAATACAGGCGCTCCGCGGCGCCTCCGAGGCCGCACCGCGAAGTGGCCGCCGCACCGTCCCGGCGGGCGCCGGTCTCCGGAAGTTCGGCGGCGTCACCCGCCGCGACTAGACTTCCGGGCATGGCTGACCTCACGCATGTCGACGCCGCCGGGGCCGCCCGCATGGTCGACGTCTCCGAGAAGGACGTCTCGCACCGTTCGGCGGTGGCGACCGGGCGGCTCCTGACCACCCCCGACGTGGTCGCGGCCCTGCGCGCGAACTCGCTCGCCAAGGGCGACGCGCTGGCGACCGCCCGGATCGCGGGCATCATGGCGGCGAAGCGGACCCCGGAGCTCGTGCCGCTGTGCCACCCGATCGCCGTCAGCGGCGTGAAAGTGGACTTGACGGTGACCGACCAGGGCGTGGACCTCGCCGCCCGCGTCAAGACCGCCGACCGGACCGGGGTCGAGATGGAGGCCCTGACGGCGGTGTCGGTGGCGGCGCTGACCTTGGTCGACATGGTGAAGGCCGTCGACCCGGCCGCGATGATCACCGACATCAAGGTCGAGGAGAAGCTCGGCGGGAAGGCCGGCACGTGGCGGCGCGAAGCGCCGACCGATACGGCGGACGACGAGGCGCGGCCGGTCCGCGGCAGCGAACGCAGCGAGCGGCTGGCCGGGGCCGAGAGCGACCGCCCGTGACGGCGGTGCGCGCGGTCGTCGTCGTCGCCTCGAACCGGGCGGCCGACGGCGTGTACGAGGACGCCTCGGGGCCGATCCTCGCCCGGGGGCTCGCCTCGCACGGGTTCGACGTGACCGGCCCCGTCGTCGTCCACGACGGCGAGGAGGTCGCGAAGGCGCTGCGCACGGCCGTGGCCGACGGGGCCGACCTCGTGGTCACCTCCGGCGGGACCGGCCTCACGAAGCTGGACCTGACGCCGGAGATGACGTCGCAGGTGATCGACTTCGCGGTGCCGGGCATCGCCGAGGCGATCCGCGCGGCCGGACTCGCGAAGACCCCGCACGCGGCGTTGTCGCGCGGCATCGCCGGGGTCGCGGGCCGGACGCTGATCGTGAACCTGGCCGGGTCCACGGGCGCGGCGAAGGACGGCCTGGCGGTGCTCACCACCGGTCTCGTCGAGCACGCGGTGTCGCAGCTGCACGGCGGCGACCACGCCCGCTCCGACGCGCCGGGCGGGGCCGGAGGCGACCGTGCCGGCGCCACACCGCAGCCGGACCGGACCGAGGCCGCGGCCGTCCGCGCCGATGCGCCGCAGCCCGACCGACCGCCGGCCGCGGACGAGCACCCAGCGCCGGACGGCGCCGCCGACCACGCCGCGTCAGGCGGAGCCGACGCCCCCGGCCGCCATGACACGCACACCGGTTCTCACAGGAGGCCCTGATGCCGAACACGACGCCCGTCCCCTGGGCCGAGGCCCGCGAGACCGCTTGGGCCGCGGGCTACGAGCACCGCGGCCCGGCCACCGAACTGCCGTTCGCCGAGGCCGTCGGGTCGGCGCTCGCCGCGCCGCTCGTGGCCGTCTCCGACCTCCCCGCGTTCCCCACGTCCGCGATCGACGGCTGGGCCGTCGCCGGGCCGGGGCCGTGGCGGATCGGCGGCGAAGTGCTGGCCGGCCAGGTGCCGCAGCCGATGAAGCCCGGCGTCGCGGTCAAGATCGCCACGGGGGCGCAGGTCCCCGAAGGCACCGAGGGCATCATCCGCTTGGAGCACAGCGAGATCGGCGACGACGACCTCGTCGACGGCCCCCCGGCGCGCGAATGGCGCGAGCCCGGCGAGGAGGCCGCGCACGGCGAGGAGCTGCTGCCCTCGGGCGCCCCGGTGACGCCGCCCGTGATCGGCCTCGCCGCCGCCGCCGGGCACGCGACGCTGCCCGCGCACGGACGGCCCGCCGCCCGCGTCGTCGTCTTCGGCGACGAACTCCTCACCTCGGGGGTCTCGCGCGAGGGCCGGGTCCGCGACTCGCTGGGCCCGATGGTCCCCCCCATGCTCACCGCGGCCGGGGCCGCGACCGTGCCGAGCCTCGGGCCGGTCGAGGACACGCTCGACGCGCACGTCGCCGCCCTGCGGGTGGCGCTCGCCGAAGCGGACCTCGTCTGCACCACCGGCGGCACCATGGTCGGCCCGGTCGACCACCTGCACCCCGCGCTCGCCGAGATCGGCGCGGAGTACGTCATCAACACGGTCGCCGTCCGGCCCGGATTCCCGATGCTCCTGGCGCGGACGCCGGACGGCAAGTTCATCGCCGGGCTGCCGGGCAATCCGCAGTCCGCGGTGATCGCGGTCGTCACGCTCGTCGCGCCGCTGCTCGCCGGTCTGCGCGGGCTGCCGCTGCCGCCGCTGCGCACCGCGCACCTCGCCGAGGACGTGCCGGGCCGCGGGAACTTCACCCACCTCGCCTTGATCGACCGGGCCGGGCGCCGCCTCGGCCACCACGGTTCCGCGATGCTGCGGGGCCTGGCGGGCGCCGCCGGCTTCGCCGTCGTCGGTCCCGACACCGAGGCCGCCGCGGGCGCGACGGTCGATCTCGCCACCGTCCCTGGAGTGTGACCACATGATCCGCGCACGAGTCCTCGACGCCCCGCTCGACGTCGCCGAGCACGAAGCGGCCGTGAGCGCGGCCGAGGCCGGGGCGGTGGTCTCGTTCTCGGGCACCGTCCGCAACCACGACCGCGGCCGCGGCGTCCTCAAGCTCTCCTATGAGGGCCATCCGTCGGCCGGCGAGCTCCTGCGGGAGGTCGCCGAGGAGATCGCGGCGCGCCCGGGTGTGCGGGGCGTCGTGGTCTCGCACCGGATCGGCGACCTGGCGATCGGCGACCCCGCGCTGGTCGCGGCGGTCGCGGCGGAGCACCGCAAGGAGGCCTTCGACGCGTGCGCCGACCTCGTCGACGAGGTGAAGGCGCGCCTGCCGATCTGGAAGCACCAGTTCTTCGACGACGGCACCGACGAGTGGGTCAACTGCCCCTGACCACTCCTTCGAGTGAACCCTGGGCCGCGCGCTCAATTTGGCGCCCGTTCCTGTCGGACCCGCCTGCCACGATCGGCCCCAGACTTCCTTCCCCTCTCGGGAGGGTGGGGGCTGGGGACGGCTCAGCGGCCCGCACGTCAAACGGCGTCCGAACCACCCCGGCCGTCGTCGGTCTGCTGCTTGCGGCCCAGGGTCTTCACGAGGACGACGCCGCCGACCACGACGACCAGCAGGCCGAGCAGGATCGCCGCCAGGGCTGCGCCCGTGTTCGACTCCTCCGCGTCGCCCGCGGCGCTCGTCGCCGCGTCCGTGGTCGCCTCCGGCTCGTCCGCCGTCGCCGGATCGGACGCGCCCTCGCTCGCCTCGCCCGTGGGCGCCGCGCCCGGCGCGTACAGCGCCTCGGGGATCGACTCCACGGTGAACCGCACGGCGTCGTCCACGCGGTGGCCGTCCTCCGAGTACAACCGGAACGCCACGGTGTACTCGCCCGGGGTCGTGTACAGCATCGGCTGCGTGAACGTGTCCCCCTCGAACACCGCCGGCTCCACGGGGACGACCTCGCCGGCCGGGTCGGTCACGGCGATCTCGGTCGAGGGCCCGTCGAGGATCTCGGAGAACGTCACCGCGACCTCGGGGGGCGCCGTCGCGAGGGTCGCCCCGTCCTCGGGGTCGGTGCCCACCAGCGCGGCGTGGGCGGACGCCGGCGCCGCGAGTCCGAGCGCCAGAACGGCGCCGCCCGCGGCGGCCAGCGCGAATGCGATCGCACGATGTATGGGAGTTCGAAGCATTTCGCCATAGTGCCACGGAGCGCTTGGTTCCCCATTGGGGGAAACCTCACACCGCCTACCAGGTCACGGGCGTACCGTCACGCACCGTGAACTTCGGTGGCGGAAAAGGCCCGCTTGGCGGAGATAGTACCGCTGACCCTCGTGTTGACGATCGCCGGAAGTTGTGGTGTGCTTACGTCCATGGTTGAACCGATCCGATGGGGAATCCTGGCGACCGGTGGAATCGCATCGACCTTTGTGGAAGATCTTGCCCTCCTCGACGATTGCCGCGTCACCGCTGTGGCCTCTCGATCGGCGGAGCGCGCCGCCGCGTTCGCCAAGAAGTACGACATTCCCCAGGCCTGGGATTCCGTCCAGGCCCTCGCGGCCGACGATGAAGTGGACATCGTCTACGTCGCCACCCCCCACTCCCACCACTACCTGCCCACCATCCAGCTCCTCCAGGCCGGCAAGCACGTCCTGTGCGAGAAGGCCTTCGCCTACAACGCCGCGCAGGCGCGGACCATGTTCGCCGTCGCGCACGAGCACCAGCGGTTCCTCATGGAGGCCATGTGGACCCGCTGCAACCCGGCGATCCGCGAGATGCGCCGGGCCATCAAGGAGGGCATGATCGGCGAGGTCGTGTCCGTGCACGGCAACTTCGCCCTGGCGGGGGACATCCCGCCCACTCACCGCCTGCGGAACCTCGAACTCGCCGGGGGCGCGCTCCTGGACCTCGGCGTCTACCCGATCACGTTGGCGCACCTGGCACTCGGGAAGCCCGAGTCGGTCTCGGCGGCCTCGGTGATGGACACGACGGGCGTCGACGCCCAGACCGCGATCACCCTCCGCTACCCGAACGCGATCGCGCAGCTCTCGTGCTCCTACCGCGGCGGGCCCGGCAACGAGGTCACCATCGCCGGCACCGAGGGCCGCATCGAACTGCGCGACTACGCCTACCGTCCCAGCGGTTACACGCTCGTGCGGTACAACGAGGCGCCCCGGGAGTTCGAGGCGCCGTTCGTCGGCCACGGGTACGTCCACGAGGCGCTCGAAGTGCACCGGGCGCTGCGCCAGGGGCGACTCGAGTCCACGCTCGTGCCGCCCCAGGCCACCGTCGAGGTCATGGAGATCATGGACGAGGTGCGCGCCCAGATCGGGCTGCGCTACCCCGGTGAGACCCACCCCCAGTAGGGCCGTCCTCTACAGCGGCTCGGCCTCGACCGCCCTGCGGGACGGCTCCCGCCCGTCCGCACCGTCCACTTCGCTCCCGCCGAGCGCTTCGCGCTTGGCGAGGAGCGCCGCATGCTTCTCGCGGAGCCACGCCACACGCGCTTCGGCGTTCGCGATCGGGGCCTGCTCGGCCTCTTCGACGAGGACCCCATGGCGCTGGGCCTCGGCGCGGAAGACCTGGTCGAGGCCCGGCAGCAGCGCCATGACCGGGCCGGTGAAGAAGCCGGTCTCGGCCTCCTTGGTGCGGATCCAGCCCTTGTACTCGATCTCGCACACGATCTGCCGCCGCCCGGCCTCGGGGTCGCGGACGGCGAGGTCGGCGACCATCGCCCACAGGGTGAAGATCGCGGACGTGGCCTTCTCCGCGACCCAGCCGCGACCGGGGACGGGCGGCAGCACCGTCTCGATGCTCTCGGTGAAGCCGTCGGTCGAGAGCTTCTGCACGATGCCGTCGAGCGAACGCGTGCGGATCGCCTGCACCTTGTGCCACTTGGCTTGAGCGCCGTCGAAGCCGACCTCTTCGGGTCCGATGTCGATGGTGCCGAAGTTGTCGAGCAGTCCGAGGAGCATCCCGGTGCCGGTGGGGGGCTTGTTCCCGGCGGTGATGAGCTTGGCGAGGCTCCACTGCCAGTGCTCGTCCACGGGCGAGGAGGGCAGCGGCAGGCGACGGAGGAGCTCCTCGACGTCCCTTTCCTTCAAGGCGGACTTGGCGTCGCCGGCGAAGTTCACCGTGGCGTCGCGCTTGTCGATCGCGTAACCGGTAGCGGCGTCCACTTTCGACTTCACGAGGCCGGTCGCCGCGTCGCGCTTCTCGCGGGCGGTCTCGACGCCGACGTCGACGACCAGCTTCCCCGCGTCCTGCGCGCGCTGCTTCATCTGCCCAAGGCGGTCTTTCATTCCCATGCGAGCAAGATACCGCCCCAGGGCCACCGCCCGGTCACCCAGCGATCTGGGCCGTCACGCCCCTTTCAGGCCCTATTGGACCGGGCGTATTCGCGCTGCGATGCGACCGACCGCGGGACGCTCGGCGCCTGCACGACTTGCAGCGGCACGTCGTGGACGAACCGCGGCCCGCGTGCCGTCCACACCGTACGGTGCCTGCTGCGGCCCTCGAGCGCCTTGCTCCCCAACGCTTTCGCGGATCCGCCCGGTTCGGCGCCCCGCAACGCCCGCCCTCTGCTGCTTCGGACTCCTCAGCGGCCCTGTTCGCGGTCGAACCGGTCGCGCATGTGTTCCGGCAGCGAGTCGCGCACGATGCCGCGGACGTCCATCCTGTCGCCGAGGAGGGCCTGGGCCATCTCGGTCATCTTGACGCCGTACTCGGCCTTGGCCTGTTCGATGACGGCGACGATCATCGGTCCGAGGGACTGGCGCATGCGCATCGCGTACTCGTCGATGCCGATCTCGGCGACCTTGCCCTCGGCGTCGAGCCGGACGCGGATGTAGCCGTCCTCGGAGACCACCTCGACCTGGTCGGCGCCCATCTCCTCCGAGAGCCGCTGGTACTTCTCCAGCGTCGCCTCGGCCTCGGCCTGCATCTGCTCGAGCCGGCGGAACATCTCCTCGGGATCGCGGCTGCGGTCGGCCATCGTCACACCTCCGTGTCGGGGTCGATGCGCGGCATGCCGCCGCTGAAGGCGTCGTCGTCGAACGGAAGACCCATGATGCGACTCATCTCCGCGGACAGGTCGGCCTGGACCCGGTGTTCGGCGGCGCGGATGGTCTCCACGATCGCCTCGCCGAGCTCCACGCCGCTCATCGTGAACGCGTTCATGCGCAGGTCCAACACCTTCACGTTGCCCCCGGCGCCCGTGACCACGCGCACCGCGCCGTCCTCGCTCACCGCCTCGCCCTCGGCCTCGGCGGCGAGTCGTTGAATCTCACCGGCCTTGCGCTGCATGTCCGCTGTCGGATCCTGGTCCACGACCCCTCCCTTCGTCCGCCGCGTTCGCCGTTCCGCCGCGGTTTCCTGCATGCTAGCCCGCCACCGCCCGCCCCGGGACCAGCCAGGCCGCCGGCGGAGAACCCGGATCAGCGGGTGCCGTACGGGCGGCGGACGCACGCCGTGCCCGCCGCCCCGTCGTTCAATTCGAGGAACCGCCGTCGGAGGCGCCGCCGCCCGAGTCGGCCCAGTCGTCACCCCCGGAGGTTCCCGAGTAGGTGGTGCCGGTGAGGTCGCGGCTGCGGAAGTCGGAGAGGCGCCAGACGTAGACGCCGATCGGTCCCGCCGCCACGGCCAGGGCCGCCGCCCACGTGTAGCGGGCGGACGGTCCCGCGGCCAGGTACTCGTCGAGCAGCCGCAGGTCGACCCGGAAGGAGTAGGCCGTCCAGAGCGCCAGGACGACCAGGGCGTACCAGACCCACCAGGGCACCACGGTGTCCTCGCCGAACAGACCCCGGTCGGCGCCGGCCAGCGCCGCCGCGGCGTTGACGAGCGCCAGTGCCGCGAGGCCCACGGCGGCGCACAGCGGGACCGCGACGAGGCCCGGCCGCGCGCCCAGCGGGCTGCGGCGCAGGGCCATCGCCGCCAAGCCGGTGAGCAGGGTCCCGAGGAACACGTTGGCCAGCAGGCCTCCGGAGCCGAGATCGAAGGCGACGCCGAGCCACGCCAGCAGGAGCCCTTGCGCGACGGCGTACACCGCCGCCGCCGCCGCGTTCGCGACCGGCCTGAACGTCCCGTAGACGAGCAGCGTCACGACCGCGGCGAACGCCGCGAGGCCGATGAGGTTCGCCTCCCGGCCGGGCCAGTCGGTCGTGTCGGCCGTCAGCTCGGACATGTACCACCAGGCGGCGGCCCCGGCGGCGATCGTGAGGCCGAGGAGGGCGATCGTCCGGTCGAAGACCTGGTCGGCCGCCAAAGCGCCTTCGCCTTCGACGTGCACGGCACCCGGGGCGTGCGGGACGCGAGCGGACCGGGACACCGCACGCTGCGTGGTCACGAGACGGTTGAGGAGACGGTTGCCGCGTGCCATGTGGTCCCGACCTTCGTTCGTGATCCGGTGGCCGCCCAGGGTACGGCAGTTGAACCACCTGCATTTGCACGGGTTGCGTACACTTGGCACGCTCACGGGTTCCGCATCCGGCGACCGGAACCCCCGCCCGATCGCCCCGTTCCCTCTCCGTCTCCAGGAGTGACCGCCCATGACGTGGATCGATGTCGACGCCGAGAAGCTGCGCGCAGCGGCTTCCACCCTGCACCAGTCCGAAGGCGAGATCCAATCCCTCGCCGACTACGCGAAAGAGGCCGACCCCGACTGGTGGATGTGGGGGGTGTCGGGCCTGGTCATGGCCCCGGTGTATTTCGCGCTCGCCGACGTCTTCCACAGCTCGATGGCGGACGCGGTCGACGCCGTCTCCGGTCTGGCCGACCGCATCGGCGAATGCGCCGACGAGCACGAAGGCAACGACGCGGCGATCGCCGCCGAACTCGAGAAGATCGCGGGCGAGAACCGGGAGGGCGGCAACTGATGTCGGACGTCATCGAAGAGCCCGCCTGGGACGAGAACGCGCCCCGGCAGGACGACGTCCCCGCGGTCAGCGGCATGGACGCGTGGAGGGCCGTGACCGGTCAGGGCTCGCCGGGCGCGAGCGGCGACGGCGGCATGCTCCACCAGGCGGTCGACGGCTACCGCAACCCCGACGGCGCCGCGAACCAGCGCCACTACACCGGGTTGAACACCTTCAAGAGCGTGGCCGCCCCGGTGCTCGCCGTGCAGAACACCGTCACCAACGTGGGGAAGATCGAGAGCCTGACCGACTGGGACGGCTACGCGAACCTGGTGACCGGCATGGCCGGCGACATCACCGCCGTCCAAGGCGCGGCGGAGGAGTTCTGGAGCCTCGTCGAGAACATCACCGACCCGAAGTTCGATCCGCTGCAGTGGCTGGCGGGCAGCCTCATCGAGTTCCTGGTCCAGGTGTTCCAGCCGCTGGAGGACCTCATCGGCATCGTGTCGGGCAACGAGACCCGCATGAAGACCTCGGCGCGCATGTGGGAGACGGTCGCGAAGGGCGCGCCGGAGGTCTCCGATTTCATTGCGGCGGTCGGCGACGACAGCCTGGCCGACTGGCAGGGCGGGGACGGCGATGCGGCCCGCACGCGGGTCGCCGAGGCCGCCGAGGTGATCAACGGGCTCGGGTACATGGCCGTGGGCATGGAGGGGCTGCTGCTCTGCATGGCCGACGTCGCCAAGGCGCTGCGCCAGGACATCGTGGACCTGCTCGCGAAGGGCGTGTCGTGGGCGCTGACCCGGCTGCTGCCGCAGGTCGCCGCCGGGATCGCGACCTTCGGCGCGTCGGTCGCCACCGCGATCGCCGACGCCGTGTACAAGGTGGCGTCGCTGCTGATGCGGGCGTTCAACCGGATCCGCCAGGCCACGGACATCTTCGGCAAGGCCGCGCAGGTGCTCGCCAAGGTCGGGGAGGTCCTGGAGAAGATCAAACCGGTGCTGGAGTTCCTGAAGACGAACAGGACCGCGATCGTCACCGGAGCGGGCCTGGCGGAACAGGCCGCCCGCTAGCCTGCGAAGATCGCCCGCGCGCCCGAATCCAGGGAGCGCGTGCCATCTCCGGTCGCGATCGGGGCCCGTCGTCATCGCCGCGACGTACGAACGCACCTCGACGCGCCGCGCGGCCACCGCTTCTGCGCCCACCTGGGGCTGCTCGGTGATCCCCTGCGGTGCAACGGCTTCCACCGCAGCCGAGCCAGACGTCCGCTCGCTCGACGGCCCGCGCTCGTCAGCATCACGTCAGCGAAACGACGATGCGGGGCACCGAAACCGGTGCCCCGCATCGAGGCGACGTCAGTGAAACGGCCTTGGCGGCGGGCGAGCCGCCGCCAAGGCCCGGGGTCTACGCGTAGGGGTCTTCTTCCTCGTTGCCGATGCCCCAGACGTCGTCGTCTTCGGTGAGCCAGGTGCCGGCTTCCTTCTCACCTTCGCCTTGGCCGCCCATGCCGCGGCCGCCGGCGCCGCCCATCATGCCGCCCATGGCACCGCCACGGCCGCCACCGCCGGCACCGCCCATGCCCTTGCCCATGCCCTTGGGGCCGCCGCCACCGGCACCGCGGCCGCCACCGGCTCCGGTACCACGGCCGCCGCCGCCGGCGCCCATCATGCCGCCCATGGCGCCGGCGCCCATACCGCCGCCGAGGCCGCCACCGGCACCACCGCCGACCCCGCCGCCGGCGCCACCGCCGGGACCGAGCCCGCCACCGGCACCGAGACCACCACCGCCGCTGAGCCCGCCACCACCAGAGGCCAGACCACCGGAGATGTCATCGGGATCGGGAACGCTGGACTCCCACGGATTGTCGTCGCCGAGTCCCCCACCACCGGGAGTGGTGATGTTCGGTTTCGTCGTGGACAGATTAGGGTTGTCGGTACTGCCATAGTCGGGCATGGTCGGGGAGGAGATGCCGCTCGTCGGAGGATCCATGGAGGACGGTCCGCCTCCGCCGAGGTTCGGCATGGAGGGAGCGCCACCTCCATCGAGGCCACCGCTTGGTTCGAGTTCGGTCTGGCCGTCGTTGAACGCGGTCGGCTCAGCGGTCTGCGTCTGCGGCCGGATGTCGGAGACTTCGGTGTTGGCCTCTGAAGTGGCGTCGATGACTTCACCGTTGGCTTCGGCGGCCTTAGCCTGGTATTGCGCGGAACCGTCGTTTCCAAGGTCTTCGAGCGCTCGGTTGGCATAGTATTCGGCCTGCTCGGTGGCATACTCATGCGCCGTCTTACCGCCGGGGATCTGGTCGGGATTCTCCTGGTAGTACGGCGATGTGTAGGTCTCGTATATCCTGTCGTAGTTCTCTTGACGGGCAGTGTGGACTTCGTCGTAGATGTCCGGGTTGAACCCTCCGAGTTCCAAAGCTCTCTTGGTCTCGTCGTTCGCGAAGATCTCGCAGTGGTCGAAGTAGGGCGCTCGGATATGGATGGCCTGGGACCCGCAGCCGGTGTTCTCCAGCCAGAACTTCGGGGCGGGATAGACGATCGCCTGGCCGCCCTGCTGGTTGTAGATGCTCTGCTGCTTCTCGTTCAGGACTCCGATGACGCCGGAAGTCTCGTTTTCACCGATGTCCTGGATCACCGTCCGGATGTTCTTGGTGACCTTGGAGACCTGCTCTTCGAAAGCGTCGTAGTCATCTCCCTTCCAGTCCTCGGCGAGCGTGCTCAGCCCGGTTTCCAGCACCCCGGGCATCTCGGCGAGGCTGTTCCGGAAGTTCTGCCAGTTCTCCATGATCCGGAACATGGAGTAGTCGTTTGCCCCTGTCGGCCGAATCGAATCGACGATCGAACCGATATCGCCATCGCCGGGCAGGGGGATGTCCGTTCGCTTGGTGGTCATGCCGACGGTTTGGTCTTCGGTGGGGACCGCTGACATCAGCTTGACCCACGCGATCTCGGCGGGGTCCTCTTGCGGGTTCGGGCACCCGCCGACTTCGCAGTACGCGGTGGCCCGGAGGGCATCGCCGCCTTCGTCGACGATGGTGCCCTCGGCGGTGCTCCCGTAAGCTTCCTTCTCGAATTCCTCAGCCATCGCTACTGCTCGCTCTCGATCTTCGCGAGGATCTCGGACTGAGTCTGGGGCATGTACTCCTCGACCACCCAGGTCTTCAGTTCCTCCTCGCTGTGGGGGTACACCGGCTCGTCCTCGGCTCCCAGACCGGGGTCAGGCGTCACCTTCAGAAGGATGTAAAGGATCCACTGGCCGTTTCGGCCGTAGGCATTGATGTTCGTCGTGCCGGTTTCACTTTCATTGCTGGTCTGGAAATAGCTTTCGTCCCAGGTTCCCGACAATGCTCCGGTGGTTTCGTTGAGATACTCGCTTCCGCCGGAAGATTGAGCGTCTTCGAGCATGTCCAGCCGCTGCTGATAGTTCTCAGCGGCGATATCCGCGTTCTCCCAAGGCACGATGCCCATCTGCACTTCGGCGCGGCCGGCATCCGAATACTCGGCGTGCTCGTAGGCGGCCAGGTCGAGCATGCCTGAGCAGGTCATGGCTTCCCCGTCGATACCCTCGCCGATGCCCGCGTTGATCAACTCTCCGTTGGCGATCGCCTCGACGCCGAGGTAGTCCTGGAGCGGCTGAAGGTTGTCGAGAGCGTCGCAGCCCTTCCAATCCTTCATGATCGGGAAGACGTCCTCGCCGGTGGCGGCATTCGACTCGCCACTTTCGGTCGAGCCGCCTTCGGGAGTCTCGCCGCCCCCGCAGGCCGTCAGGAGCAGGCCGAGGACTCCGGCGGCGGCGGCGGTCTTCAACAGGGTTGCTTTTCGCATAATGCATTCCTTCACGTCAGTCACGGCCCTATCCTTCGAGCTCGCTGTCGAAGCTGTTTGCGGTGACTTCGTCCGATTCGTCGGAAAGATCGCCGGAGTCATTGAGGGTCGTGATGATCCCGTGCAGGGATTCGCGAATCGCCTGCAGGTTATTCCAGGTCCCCTCGTGGAAAGCGGTGTAGTTCGTCCTGGCCTGGGGCGCGCCGTCCATCGATCCGAAAGCGGGCATCCGCCCCAGCTCCTGGCCGCTCCTCAGTTTAGGGATGAGCTCGTCTTCCAGCTTTTCCAGCTGCGTCTGGACCAGGTCGCGATAGGCTCGCAGCGCATCGGAGTCGATCTCTCTCGCCATGGGGTTCCCTGCCTGTCCTTCGGTTCGGATGTCTGCTTCCCCGACGTCAGCAGGCGCCCGACTCCGCGCCGGCCGGGTGGGCGATGGCGCACAGGGACCCCGTGACAGCTAGGAGTACCGCCCGTTGGAGCTTGCGCTCGGGTACGGGTTCCCCCAGGGGGATGCGGCTGATCTGGGTGGGTTGCATACCAGATTCGAGGTTAGCAGGAGCGTGCAACCCGTGTCGTACAGTGACAGTCGCCTGGTACAAGGCACCTGCACCAGCCGTCTCCATCCGCGAAACGACAAGAGAAGGAGCCTTGCTTGGTTGTGCGGTCAGTGACCGTCCTCGTGCATTCCATACCCCTGGCGTGAACCGGCGACGAAACGCGGAACGCTTAGTGGCTCAGGCTTGCGGGGTGCGGTGTCGGGCGGCGGTAGCATCTGCTGCGATATCTGGACCCTCTCCCCCTGAAGCGGGTGAAGCACACTGGAGCACCCGAAGCCGGAGATCAGCGCGCATCCCCGGTCCCCTTTCGACGTGGTCACCGGCAGTGCCCCGGAGCGAGCCGGTTCAGGGTACGGGCTGCTCAAGGTGCAGCTGCGCAAGGCGACCAGGGCGCATAAGCCGACGCGGCAGCTCGGCACCCGCCAGGTGTACCGGTACCCGCTTCCGGGAGTCCCCCTGCTCCTGATCGACTCCCAACCGGTCGTGCAAGGGATCGGCACCGCCTGGGTGCGGGTGCCGCCGGGCGAGCACCGCTGCTCGGTGCAGGCGGGCGGCTTCGCGGGCTGGTGGACCGTGGAGGTCGCCGAAGGGACGACCGTGGATCTGGACGCCCATCCCGACCGCGCCTGGACGTCCATCGATCACGAGCCGCCGCTGCAGCCCGAGCGGTTCGCGCGGAAGATCCGGTACTGGACCACGCTCTTCTACGCACCGATCGCGTTCACCGTCGCCTTCGTGCTCGGCTTCCTTCCCGCCTCGCTCATCAGGAACCTCGCGCCGGAAGCGGTGGACGAGCCTTCGGAGCGCGCGATCGGCTACGGCGTGTTCGTGGCGTTCGTGCTCGGCCTGTGGTCCGTCATGGCGGTCCATCACATCGTCACCATGAACCGTTCGAAGCGGCACCTGCGGTTCCAACAGCGACTCGCGGCCACCCCGCGCCTCACGGGCGGCCCGCCCGTCCACGAGTTGCCGATGACCGCTGCGAAACTCCCCGAGACGGCGACGGACGGCGGCATCCTCCTCGACCTCACCTGGGAGGTGGTCTGGCAGCGCATCGACAAGGTCGCGAGCATCGACTGGTGGCTGCTGGAGCAGTACGGCGAGCCGGAGATCGCCGCCCACCGCCCCTGGATCGCGGACCCGACCGTCGTGCTCGGCGATCACGACCTGGACCTCTCCTGGGGGCGCTGGTGGATCCCGCTGCCTCCCGGCTCCCACGAACTCGAACTCGCCGTCCCACGGCAAGGCGAGGGCGAGGCGCCCGCCGTCGACGATCGTTATCTCACCTGGCACGACACCGTCGAGGTGCAGCCGGGACGGATCAGCCACGTCCGGTTGAACGGCCGCGCGGTCCAGCGCTACGAGCAGGGTCGCCATTCGCTGCGTCTCACGGGGTTCGAGCACGAGGCGCGCACGTACGGCGGGGACGGGAACCTGATCGGGTTCCGCAGATCTCGACTGCCTCGCAAGCCGCTGGACGGCCAGACCGATGAGCGCCTGCACCACAGCATCATGGAGAACAGGGATCGACACGATCAGTTAACCTTGCGGCCATGAGCGACCAGAATACCGGGCGGCCTTCGGTCTACGACGACCCAGAAGGCTATTTCCGGGACTTTCAGCGGCGCACACGCGCGATGCACGAGCGGGCCAACGAGCTGCAGCGCGCCATGGGCGAGGCCAGCGCCACGGTGCAGTCTCCCGAAGGCGAGGTCGCCGTGACCGCCAGCGTCACCGGCGGTCTGCAGGACATCCGCTTCACGCCCGAGGTGCGCCACATGGGCGCCGAGACGCTCCGGCAGACGATCCTCGCGACCTACCGCGAGGCGGCCGAGCTGGCTTCCCAGAATCTCGGTTCGATCATGGAGTCGATGCTGGGTCCCGACTCGGAGTCGGTGCAGGTGTTCCGGGACGCGACCGGCCAGGACAGGGGTTAGGGCATGGCAGGCGGCCAAGGATACGACGTCGAACCGGACGCTCTGGCCCAGCACGGGGCCAACCTCGCCACCGACGTCGGCGGCGTCGTCGACGACGCCATCGAAGCCGGCCGGGCGACTGAAGGCGCGGGTTTCAACGAGAGCTACGGCGTCATCATCAGCCCGATCGCCTTCCCCGTCATGGAAGTGGTCACCGCGAACGCCATGGGCGCCATGGAATCCGCGAGGTCCTTCATCGACGCGCTGTCGCAGGCGGTGGCCGGCGTGGCCGCCGCGTACGACGGCGTGGACGCCGCGATCGCCGAAGACCTCAACAAGATCGCCGAGGAGATCAATTGAGCGACAACCCCTTCTACGCCAGCGGTGACAGCGACGGCGACGGCTTCTCCGACCCGGCGCCCCTCGCCGGCGGCCGCATCGCCGAGAGCCTGTTCAACGTCGGCAACGACCTCTCCACCGCGGGCAGCGAGGACTGGGACTGGTCGAACTTCGCCATCGACGGCGTCGTCGCAGGCCTCGACGTCCTCGCGTTCGCGCTCAACCCCTTCAAAGAGCTCATCATGGCGGGCGTCGGCTTCCTCATCGAGCACGTCGACTTCCTCCGCGAGCCGCTGGAGTGGTTCACCGGCGACCCGAACGCGATCGCGAATCTCACCGCCACCTGGTCGAACATCGCAGGTGGCCTCCAGGCGGCCGGTTCCTCCGCCACCGAGATGATGGCCGAGGTCGAGACCTGGCAGGGCGAGGCCGCCGACGCCTACAAGTCGGTCGGCGCCGGCCTGTCCGAGCTGCTCGACTCGACCGCCTCCGCCGCGCAGGCGGTGTCCGCGTGCTACACGGTCATCGGCGTCATCTGCTCGACGCTCAAGGCGATCGTGCTGGAGCTGCTGTGCGAGTTCGTGTCCCGCGCGATCATGATCGGCCTGGCCGCGCTGGCCAACGCCGCCTGGTCGTTCGGCGGGTCGATCGGCGTGGGCATCGCGATGACGATCACCAGCGCGATCGAGACCTCGGCCAAGATCGGCTCCAAGGTCTCAAAGGGCCTGGCCAAGGTCGCGGAGGCGCTCGGGAAGATCAAGAACGCCGACAACGCCTTCGGGAAGATGATCCGGAGCGTCAGCGAGATGGCCGATGAGATGGCCGGCGGCATCGCCAGTCACCTCAAGAGCTTCGACGTCCCGTTCGACAAGATGAAGGAGCGCTTCCCGGTGCTCGACGGCAAGATGTTCAACTTCAGCGGCTCCTACAACCTCCCGCAGCCGTACGTTCCCGGCTACGGCCGCGTCGGCGGTCCCACGTCGATCGCCGACGACGTCGGCAACGGCTACGGGTCCGTCAAGAACGTCTGGGACGACGGCCTCGGTTGGGGCGGCAACGGCAGCGGCCTCGCCGATCTGGCGCGCGAAGCCGGAGGGCTCCCGGCGACCGGCCTGCGGGGTTTCCTCGGTGGTCTCAAGAACGGCTACGCCGCCCAGGACAGCGGTGCGGCGGCGGAGGAATCGACGAACGCGAGCCTGAGCAGATAGGTTCCGACCGAGCGCGGACGACCGCCTCGGCCGGGGCCGTCACGGTCGAAGAGGGCGCGGTCGTCGGCGGCCCGGCGAGCGAAGGCGTGGCCGGCGGCGACTTGGACGAGCCGCTCGGTCTCCGATTGCCGCGATGACGTCCTTCTTCGCGTCCGTGTGGAACCGG
This sequence comes from Glycomyces sp. TRM65418, assembly GCF_019710475.1. GTDB lineage: Bacteria > Actinomycetota > Actinomycetes > Mycobacteriales > Micromonosporaceae > Glycomyces. The sequence continues at coordinate 74,353 of NZ_JAJFAX010000005.1, forward strand.
TCAGGCGTAACGGTCTTCGGCGTCGGTGACGCGGAGGAGGTCGGTGGCGGCCTGCTGGTCGATCACGCCGCCGTTGTCGATCGCGGTCTGGAGCCCGGCGATCATGCCGTGGAGGCTGCCCCGCAGGTACTGGAGGTTGCGCCAGGTCGTGGCGTGGAAGTCGGCGTACTCGACGGCGGCGACCTCGGCCGCGCCCGGCGCGGTGCCGAACGCGGGGGCCTTCTTCAGGTCGCCGTCGCTGAGGGACGGGATGATCTCGTTCTCGAGCTCTTCGAGCAGTTCGGCGAGGAACTGCCGGTAGCGTTCGAGCGCGGCCGGGTCGAAGGTGCGCGTGGCCATGCGGGGTTCCTCTCGTGGACGCTTGGTGTCTTTCGAAGGGACTCATGAACGCTGCGGCTCATGAGTTCGGAGCGCCGCATGAACGCTTCGCGTCCATGCGCCCCTGCTCTATGCGTAGGGGTCGTCGTCCTCGTTGACGAAGCCCCACATGTTCTCGTCCTCGACCAGGTCCACGTCGGGTTCGCGTTCCTTGTCGTCCATCGGCATGCCGCGCCCGGCTCCGCCGGCGCCACCGCTCATCATCGCGGTGGAGCCGCGCGGTCCCGCAGCGGCGGCCGCTCCACCGGCGGCCGCACCGGCGACCGCCGCGGTGGCGCCCACGGTGCTCGCGGGCACGGCCGTCGCGTTCGGCGCCGCGGCGGCAGGGGACGTCACGGAGCCGCCGCCGAATCCCGGTGCCGCCGCCCCGCCGCCGCCGCCGGCGAGGCCGCCGCTGGGCGCCTCCGCGTCGTCCTCGTCCTCAGCGGGCGGGTCGATCGGCTCCTCGGGGGCAGGGTCGCCGCCTGTGGGCGGTTCCAGCGAGGGGTCCTCGCTCGCCCGGGGCGGCGCAGTGCCGGTGGGCTGGTCCATCGACGGGGGTTCGAGGTTCATGTACGCGGGGTCGGCGGCCGCCGGGTACTCCTTGTCGCTGCGCACGGTCCGCACGGAGCGGTCCTCGGCGTCGGTATCGGCGCTCCGCTGCTGTATGTCCTCATGGGACTCGGCTTGGCGGGCGTCGTACGCGCCCCAGCTCTGGTCGACGAGGGTCCCGTAGTGCTCCATCGCGTCCGCGACGGCGAGTTCCTTGGCCTCCTCGACGGTGAGGCCCTTCGCCGGGTCGAGCCCGTCGCGCTCGATGTTGACGGGGCTGGCGTAGTAGTCGACGTAGTGGAGGATGCGCTCGTCGATGTAGTCGATGATCTCGGTGGCGAGCTCCGGTTCGGCCCCGCCGAGGGCGAGCACGTGCTCGGCGTCCTGGCAGGTGTACTCGATGCAGTCGCCGTGCCACCACGCGGGCCGCACGTGGACGGACACCCAGCTGTGCCAGTCGCCGTCGATCCAGAACTGCGGCGCCGGGTAGGGGATCTCGCCCGAATCGCCGCCTTGGATCGCGTAGAGGGACTCCTCGGTGGACTGGAGGCCGGCGACCGTGGCGTCGATGTCGTCGATGAGGTCGTCCACGAGTTCGCGCGTCTGCGCGCACGCGGCCTCGAAGGCCTCGAAGTCGGCCCCCGACCAGCCTTCCGCGAGATCGTTCAGGTGGGACTTGATCTGCTCGGACCAGTCGGCGAGCTTCCCGGAGACCTGCTCGGTCCAGGCCCCTCGCAGCCGCTCCAGCGAGTGCGCGTCGGCGCGCTCGGGCCGCACGGCGGCGACGGCGGCCCGGAAGTCGGCCTCGGTCGGGAACGCCATCCCGGTTTCCTTGGGGCGCAGGCGGTACAGCTGGCCCTCGACGGGCACGGCCGAGACGAGCTGCTGCCAGTCCAGTTCCGCGGGATGCTCGGTGGGGTTGCCGCAGTCGGGGTTCGAGCAGGCGGGGCGCCCTACGGGAAGGGTCTCCTCGGCCACCGGCGGGACGACCGCGTCGTCACCGGGCGGCGCGGCGCCGGCGACGTCGCCGAACGCGGGTGCACCCATGACCGGGGCGGCGGCGTCGAGTCCCGGGTAGGACCCGGTCGAGTGGTCGCTCATCGATTCGCACCTCGCGGCTTCAGGGGTGACCGGATGGGTTCACGGTAGCAATTGGGCGCCATCGATGGAACCGCCCGAAGCGTCCGACCTCCCCGCCAGGAGCGGCGCCTACGTCCGCGAAGGCCCGACGGCGAGCTTGCACATCCGCCACAAGGGCTTCCGTGCGGCCCAGAAGGCGACTCCGACGGGCAGGACCAGGAGCAGGAACACCATGATCACCGGGGTGAGGTGCTGGGCCGTGCCCGTGCCGGCCGTCCATGCGGTCGGGCGCCCCCACCAGTCGGGGTGGAATGCGGCGGGCTCGACCAGGACCGCGGGCAGGCGCTGGCCTTCCTCGCAGCGGCCCCGCACTGCTATGTCGACCTCGACGGCGGGGCCGCCGCCGTCCGGCCGGAACTCCCCCTTGCAGTTCGCGTCCCCGCTGCCGGAGAGGAACGCGACCTCCACGACGGCCGTGCCGCGGGTCCCTCCCGATCCGTCCACCGCGGCGCGGTACTCCATGAACCGCGCGAGGTTCACTCCCAGGGCCGCCGGCGCCAGCAGTACGAGCGCCAGCATCAGCGCCGTTCCGGCCAGCGCCCGGCGCCGACTCATCGCCAATCGATCGTCTCAGGATTGGTGACCGCTTCGGGGGCATGGTCCTGCCACAGGTTGGAGAGGCCGTCGGCGATACCGAGCCCGGCGCCGCCGCCTTGGAAGCCGCTCTTCCATTCCCCGTCGCCCTGGTAGGTGGGGAAGATGCCGGACACGGCCTGGATGGTGTTCTCGGGGTCGATGCCCGAGGCGAGCTTCCCGGCCGGCATGGAGACCTTGCGGATCCAGTAGGCGGCGAAGCCTTCCAGCATGTTCGTGATGGAGGCCCCGGCGATGTCGAACGGGTTCGCCTTGTTGCCGGCCCCGGCCTGGAATCCCCAGGTGAAGGCGGTGAGGGTCCCGGTCAGCGCCGTGCACGCGATCATGATCGGCTTCATCGCCGCCTCGAAGGTCTCGGCCGTGGCGAGCAGCGATGCGGCCGTGGCCAGCGCGGCGGCGCGCGCGGCGGGCTCCCCGACGCCGGTCCAGCAGGCGGCCAGGTAGGTGGCGAGGCAGCAGGCCATGATCACCGTGCAGGTGACCAGGAATCCCCAGTAGATGGTCAGGGCGACGCCCAGGGCGATGAGCTGCGCTCCGATGAGGAACGCGGTCACGGCCAGCTCTTTCAGCTGGGCGTTGACGCCGGCGGCGGAGGACTTGAACGCCTCGGAGTCGTCGCCCGACCAGTTCTCGCCGGTGATGGTGTCGACCTCGGCGCTCAGGTTCTCGGAGGCCTCCCAGTTCTTCTCCCCCAACCGGATCCAGGCGCCGGCCGCTTTGAACATGTCGCCGGGGTTGCACTGGTTGAGGTAGATCTTGACGGCGAGCATCTGCGCCGAGAGACCGAAGATCAGCGCGGGAGGCGCGATCGCGACCGCGCAGGACTTGATGACGCCGTTGTAGTACGGCGACATGGCCGCGCCGGTGTCGTACACGGCTTCCCCCATGGACATGGCGACCCCTTCCTCTAGTTTTCGCCGAACTCGGTCGCGCAGGCCTCGTCGGCCGCCTGCATGTCCTGGACGCAGCCGTCCAGCGCGGTGCGCATCTCCCGGAAGCATTCGGCCGCACCGGACATGCACTCGGTGACCGTCGCGGTCGCCACGGTGTAGGCGGCGGCCATCGGCAGCATCAGGGCGGTGTAGAGGCTGCGGTCGAGCGCGCTGAGGTCGGGAAGGACCTCGTTGGTGCTCTCCAGGACGGGGAGCACGTTGGCGTCGATGTTCGCGGCCAGTTGCGAGACGAACTCGCAGTCGAAGTTCCGGGTCATGCCCTGCCAGCCTTTCGTTTCATCGCTTCCGTCATCTGCGTCGCCTCGCCGATGACGCTCATGCCGCGCTGTTCGGCCGCCTTCGCATGCTCGGGTGCTTCCTCCACGACCTGCGTGATTGCTTCGGGGAGTCCTTCGCGGGCCTTGGCGTCGGCGAGTTCCTCAAGGGCGGCGCGGGCCTCCGCCACGAGGCTAGTGAGGCGCCGCCCGAGTCCTTCGACGCCGCGGCTCCGGGCCTCGGGGCCGATCCAGACGCCGGCGACGATCCGGTCGGAGCGGGCGGTGACCCCGATGTCGCCTTCGTCGGTGTAGACCTCGGCGGTGAGCACGTCCTCCGGGGCCGCGGAGCGCTTGGCGCTGGAGTCGCGCATCGACTTGAGGATGCCCTCGAGGCCCACGGCGATGGTCCGGTCGAATTCGGGGTCGCGACTCAGGGTGTTCGCAGGGCCTTCGATGCCGAGCCGCGCCCGCATGCCGGCGGCGAATGCCTCATAGCCTCCGGAGGCGGCCGCCCGCTGGAGTCCGCTGATCGCGGCGATGCCGTTCGCGAGCGCCTCGTCGGCCTCCGCCCCGGGGCGGGGCAGCCTCCCGACGAGTTCGGTGACCAGGTTGCCGATCAGGCTCATCGGCTGCCGGAACCCGGCCGGTGAAACCTCGACGACCACCCGATCCCCGTCGAGCCGCACCGTCACGTAGGCATCGACGTCGGAGACGGTCTGATCGGCTTCGCTCATGAGTGCGGCTCACTTCGAGGGGATCGGTCGGCGATGACGGGTCGTGATACGAACAGTAACGTTCCCGACCGGTTTGAGCCAGTACGCGGCCTGTCGGCCCGACCGGGGCCGCGGAGGGCGCCCACCTCGCGGGCGACCGCTGCCGAACGGGTTTCGCGCACGGCGACGGTGAACGGTTCGGCGAGGGTGCGGAGCCACCGCCGTAGGGGCCGACGGCCTGGCGGCCGCGCTCGGTCATGGCGATCGGGCGCGGTGCGAACGGCACGTCCTCGGCGTGCACGAGCGCTTCGTCGTTGATCATCGCGAGGCAATCCGGGCGGTCCTCGCCGTCGAGGCTCGTGCCCGCGTCGAGGTACAGGTCGGCCGAGCCGGGGGTTGCGCTGGAGTCCGGTTCGCTGCGGGGCGCCGGAGCTCAGTGGTCGGCTTCGGCCTCGGTCTTGCCGTTCTCGCTGTTGTCCAAGGGCCACACCGTGGCCTCCACGGACCCGACGAGTTCGAGGGGGCCGACGAGGGAGGCGGTGCGGGCGACGGTGAAGTCGTCGAGGGCCAGGAGGCTGATGCCGCCGCGGCTCTGGGCGACGGCCGCGTAGAACGCGCCGGTGCCGCGGTCCTGGAAGACCCACCCGGGCCGCGTGTCGGTCGGGATGGTCGGCACGTTCGAGCGGGACGCGGGCAGGTTCCCGGTGGCCGCGGTGTCGGGTGCGTACGGCTGCCGCGGCTCGGGCGCGAACGGGTTCGGGTAGTCCTGCGGGTCCGCGGGGGTCTCGGTGTAGTCGGGCATCTGATAGCGGGTCGGGTCGCCCGAGACCGGGATCGGCGGCGGGGTCATCGCCTGGTCGGGCACGGCGATGAGCGTGCGCATCTCGACCTTCCCGGCCACGACGCTCACCAGCCACAGGCCGACGGCCAGCGCGAGGAGGTCCATGCCGACGGCGAGGAGCACGCGCAGGTTGGCGTTGAGGCCGGTGCCGATCTGCGCCAGGGAGAACAGGCCGGCGGCGAGGGCGAAGACGACGAGGCCGACGAGGGCGCCGGTCATGACGGCGGGGCGGCCGAGGCGGGGTTCGGGGGCCGAAGGCCACTTCTCCGCGGCTCGCACGCCGCCGAGGGCGGCGGCCGAGAGGGCAGCGACGGCGAGACCGGCGACGGCGAAGGCGACCGCGGCGGCGGTGAGCCGCCCGGCGATGTCGTCGATGTAGTCCATGGTGGTCTCCGCGAGGTCGGTGCTCGGCCTGGTGGCCGGCGGTGTGGGTCGGATGAGTCGTACCGTGCGGTGCTGCGTCGTCGGGCTCTATTGTGCGGTGCCCCGTCGGTTTCGAGCGTAGGACACCGGTCCTCCCGAGTTTAGTGTCGGATTCCCGACACGGAGTGACCACGGCCATCGGATTGCCCCTTGGCTCTGAATCGGTTTCACTAGTGCGTGCCGCGGGTCATCGTCGCTCTTCGAGCCGACGAAGGTGCGTTCCGTCAGGACCGCGGCATATGATGAGGGGCAGACCCCGCAATGGGTTGGGAGACAAGAAGCATGAGTGAAAATTGCGTTACGTGAGGCTCTAGTGACTCCTGTGACGAGAGATGGGACTGAGCGATGATGAGAGAGACACTCTGGACGGTGGCCGCGCACGCGCAGGCCGGCGCCGAGATCAACACGCAGGGGATCATCGGGTTCTTCCTGTCCAAGATCGCCCCGATCCTGCTGGCCATCCTGGGCCTCATCTTCATCGCCCGGGCCAACAGGGGCGAGGTCAGCCGCGTGCTCACCTCGTCGACGATCGCCATCATCGGCATCGCCTTCATCGCCGGAGCCGTGGTCCTCGTGGCGGTCGGCGGCGGCCTGGTCGACGTCCTCTTCAGCTCAGAGGACTGACCCCCCACATCCCCCCTGCACGAGAAGGCCGGACGGAGGACGCCCATGCGCTTGCGCACCGACGACGACATCTACCGTGCCCGCCTGCTGTACCTGGGCCCGCCCGGGTACACCCTGCCGGTCCACCTGCCCTACGGGCAGTACGGCGCCTTCGCCGCGCTCCTGGCCTTGTTCATGCTCCTGCGGTGGGCGTTCACCGGCGACGTCGACCTCTTCCCCGCCATCGAGATCTCCCTCGCCCTCGTCGCGACCTCGCTGATCTTCCGCTACGTCGACGCCGACCGACCCGCGACCACCGTCGTCCGCACGCTGCTCACCGACTGGAAGCACACGCGCGGCGCCGGCAGCGAGGCGCGGATCCCGGCGTTCACGACCCGTTCGATCCGCCTGCGGCCCACACTCGTGGAGCCCGTCCGAACTGAGGAGCGCCTATGAGCGGCGAGGATCGCCGACAACCCGTCGCCAAGTTCTCCGCCCCCCGGCCGCCCGCGCCCGTGCGGGACCGGGAGCGGCACTCCGGCGACCTCGGCGACGACGCCACCGCGCTGGCGGACGCCGTGTTCAAGGCCGAACCGGTCAAGGCGCACCGGACGCCCGCGCCGCCGGTGCCCGGCCCGGCGAACCAGGGGCCGACGCAGCCGAGCCCCGCCGCCCAGCCGTCTCCAGTGGAGCCACTTCGACACGCGACGCCACCTGCGTCGATGACCCCTCCTTCCACGGGTCGTCCACAGGGTCTTCCCCAGAGTTATCCACAGAATCAGGGAAGTTATCCACAGGGGTATCAACAGCGTTACCCACAGGCACCTACCAGCGGAAATCCACAGGGTTATCCACAGCGCAACGGCAGTTATCCACAGCAGGACCCGAGTTATCCACAGGCTGTTGACCAGGGCCGCCGGAATGTTTCCACAGGTCGTACAGCAGCTGAACAAAAGGGTGCACAACGGGTGCCGGGCCAAGACCTCGTCCCGGTCGAACGGACCCGCGCCGTGGCCCAGCAGCTGGAGACCACGGACGCGAAGCCGACCCGCGTCAAGCCCGTCGGCGCCCACAAAGAGAAGCAGCCGCTGCGCGAGCTGAGCCTGACCGAGATCGCCGGGCACGTGACGTTCACGCCCGCCTCGGTCACCGCCTGGTACAAGCTGCCCGGAGTGCGCTGGTCCTTCCGGCCCGACCTCGAACGCGAAGCGCTCATCATCGCCATCGCCGAGCAGTTCGCCGGCCTCGCGGGCATGCGCGTCCACCTGCGCCGCACCACCCGGCCCTTCCCGGCCGACCAGTGGGCCCGCACCGTCGACCGCTACACCGCCCGGCCCCTGCGCACCGTCCCCGGCGGCACCAGCTGGGCCGACCACCTCGTGGCCGCCCAGCGCCACCTGCAGCAGCTCTCGCACGCCGAGGGCGAGACGTTCCTCGGCATCACCTTCAGCCGCCGCGGCGCGTTCGACCAGCTCGGCGAGAAGATCGGCCGCCTCTTCGGACGCGGCACCAGGCTCTCCGAGCGCGACAAGATCGAGAAGCGCAGCCTCCAGTTCGACGAGGTGCTCGGCTCCTTCGGCGTGCGCGCCCGCCGCGCCACCACCGCCGAGCTCGAATGGCTCGTCTACCGGTCCGTGGCGCTCGGCATGGAGCCGCCGCGCCTGCTCTCCGGCTCCAACAGCGACTGGGAGCCCGGCGACGTCCTCGCGCTCACCGAGTCCATCGAGCGCTACCGCAGCCCGTACGGCTCCACCGTCAAGCTCATCAACCGCCTCACCGGCGAGGAGAAGCACACCGCGGTCCTCACCGTCGGCCGCATGGAGGAACTCGAGATCCCCCAGCGGCACGAGCCGTGGCTGCACTTCCACGAACGCTGCCCGTGGCCCCTGGAGTTGTCGAGCCGCGTCGACATCCTCGGCCCCGGCGAGGCCTTCCGCGACCTCGACCACCGCCTGCGCCTCATCCGCTCCCAGCAGCGCGACTACGACGAGCACGCGATGGACGCCCCGCCCGAGCTCCAGCGCCTCGCCGAACGCGCCCTGGGCGTCGGCGACGAGATGACCACCGGCCTGCCGATCGACGCCGCGCGCGCCCACGGCTGGCACCGCCTCGCCGTCACCGCCGACACCAAGGAGGAGTGCCTGGAGCGCGCCAGGACGCTCATGCAGATGTACCAGCGGGACATGCGCATCAGCCTCCAGCACCCGAAGAACCAGGACTGGCTGGCCCGCGAGTTCATCCCCGGCGAACCGGTCGCCCAGACCGGGTACGTGCGGCGCATGCCCGTCAAGCTCTTCGCCGCGGCCCTGCCGCAGGCGGCGTCCACCGTCGGCGACCAGCGGGGCGACCTCATCGGCCGCACCGCGGGCACCTGCCGCAGGCCGGTGTTCCTCGACATGCACTTCGCCACCGAGGTCCGCGAGAAGTCCGGCCTGAGCGTCTTCGTCGCCGAACCCGGCGGCGGCAAGTCGACCCTCATGGGCGCCATCGGCTACCTCGCCGCCAGGCGCGGCGTCCAGGTCACACTGCTCGACCCTTCGGGCCCGCTCGCACGGCTGTGCGAGATGCCCGAGCTCAAGCCGTTCTCGCGCGTCCTCAATCTCACGGGCTCCGAGTACGGGACCCTCGCGCCGTACGCGCTCATCCCCTCGCCGAGGCGCGAGCACTACGCCGACTCGCCCGACGGCCAGCGCGAGTACGACATCTCCGTCTCCAACGCCCGCTCCGAACGGCGCATGCTCGTGCAGGACATCTGCGCGATGCTCCTGCCGCCGCAGGTCCAGCGGGAGGCGAGCACCGCGCGACTCCTGCGCCACGCGGCCCGCCACGTCCCGGCCGAGGAGGACTCCGCGCTCGAGGACATCGTCGAGACCCTGCAGGACGCCGAGGACCACATCACCGGCGACGGTGCCGAACTCGCCGCGCTCCTGCTCGACACCGCCGAGATGCCGCTCGCCAAGCTGTTCTTCGGCACTCCCGACAAGGGCGTCCTGGAGGACGACACCGCGCTCACCGTCATCACCATGTCCGGCCTGCGCCTGCCCGACCTGGGGATCGAGCGCGAGTACTGGTCCGCCGAAGAGGCGCTGGCCCTGCCGATGCTGCACACCGCGCACCGGCTCGCCGTGCGCCGCGCCTACGGCGGGGACATGCACCGCCGCAAACTCGTCGGCCTCGACGAGGCGCACTTCATGGAGGGCTGGAAGTCCGGCCGCTCGTTCCTGGTGCGCCTGGCCCGCGACTCCCGCAAGTGGAACCTCGCGGCGCTGGTGGCGAGCCAGAACCCGAAGGACATCCTCGGGCTCGACGTCCAGAACCTCGTCTCCACGGTCTTCGTCGGCCGCATCGCCGAGGACACCGAGGTCGCCGAGGAGGCGCTCAAGCTGCTGCGCGTCCCGACCGGCGTGGGCTACGAGAGCGTCCTCGCATCGCTGTCCGAACAGGACGCCTCAGAGACGAGCAAACTCCCCTACCGCGAGTTCGTGATGCGCGACGTGGACGGCCGCGTGCAGCGCATCCGCGCCGACTTCAGCTGGGTCCGCGGCCTGCTCGACTACCTGAACACCACGCCCGGGGAGGAACAGTGACCGACCCCTCCGCCGTACACGAGCACGCACCTCCGAGACGACCCGCTGACCTGGCGGGCCGTTTCGCGCGTGCGGGCGGCCGGCTCGGACGCCTCCTCATCGTCCTGATCGCGGCGGCGGGCGCCTTGGTGCTGACGCCGAGCGCGGCGGGGGCGCAGGGCGCGGACGGATGCAGCGATTACGAGTGGCACACGTATTGGTCGCAGTGCATCGACGAGCTCCCTCAGGGCCAAGAGCTGCCGTGCGAGGCCGCGCCGCAGCCGGCCTCGCCGGACTCGGGCATGGCGGGCTGGTTCGCCGACCCGAGCAACCTCGACAAGAGCGAGGGCATCGGCACCTACAGCCGTTACGGCTACGCCGGCTACCAGCTGCCGATGTACGGCTCACAGGAGATGAGCATCGGCGGCCAATGCGTGGACTCGGTGTCGATCCCGAACGGGGCCGACACCGCGAACGCGTTGGCGAACATGGAGTTCAACCTGTCGGTCGCCACGGTCGGCGCCGCGAATTCGATGCGCCAGGCCGCGTGGGAGCCGGACACCATGTGGGGCTGGTCGAATGACTTCATGGAGCAGGGCTCCGAGGTCCTGTACCGCCAGATCTTCACGGTCTTCGGCGCGGTCACCGTGGGACTCATCGGCCTCTACCTGCTGTGGCGCTCGAAGCAGGCCGACATGAACAACGCCATCACCACGGTCGCCTGGGCAGTGCTCATCCTCGTGCTCGTCACCGCGGTGGTGCGGTGGCCGGTGAAGGCCGCGGAATACACCGACGAGGCCCTCAAGCTCGGGATGAACCTGAGCACGGTGCTCATCAACGACGACACCACCGACGGGTGCACTCGACGACCCGACATCACCCGGGCCGAGTACGAGCGGCTCAAGGAAGCCAACCGAGCCAACCCGAGTTTCTGCATCGACACGCGGACCGCAGCCGTCGTCGCCTCCGACACGGTGTCCGGCCAGGTCCTCTACCAGAACTGGCTGCGTACCATGCTCGGCCAGAGCGAAGAGGTCACCTTCCAGCAGCGCAACGGCGAGGTCGTCCTCGACGCCGAGGGCAACCCGGTGGTCACCGAGTCCAACACTGCTTACAAGTACGGTCCCGCCCTGTTCGCAGCTCAGGCTCTCGACTGGACTGAAGCCGAAGAGGCAGAGGACTCCGCGACGTATCGCAATGACGTCATCGCGGAAAAACAGGAGCTCTGGCAGAACCTCGTCATGCAGATCCAGGCCGAGGACCCCGAGGCCTACGCGAACCTGAGCGGCCAGCGAGCCTGGGAACGCACCGGTACCGGCTTCCTGGCTCTGCTGACGGCGATCTTCTTCTCGCTGTTCGACCTCACCGCGTCGATCCTCATCATCCTGGGGTTCATGATCGTGCGCTTCGCGATCGTGGCGCTGCCGATCATCGGCACCATCGCGCTCCTGCGTCCCGCGGGCGGTCCGTTCAAACGGCTGGTCAACACCGTGCTCGGCGCGATCATCAACGTCGCGATCTTCTCGCTCGCGGCCGTGATCTATATATGGGCCTCCAGTCGGATCCTCATGACGACGATGCCCGTGTGGCTCCAGGTCGTGCTGATCGGCCTCTTGGGCGTCGCCGCATGGCTCTTGCTGCGACCGGGACGCCGCATCCTCGGGCTCGCTCAAGGCGGCGGCGTCGCCGACTCGTTCCTCGGCCGCCGCACCAGCGATGCGGAACGAAGCGCCGAGCGCGAACGCGAATACGAACGGGTCATGCAACGCCGCGACGACGCCCGGCCCGAAGAAGTGTCCGACAACGTGCGCACCGTGCCCCGCAAGGGCGACACCCTGCCCGAGCAGCAGACGGGCGCCGATCGACCGGCCGGCGCCGCGAGCCAGGCCGGGACGAGTTCGTCCAGCGGCGGCGGCAGCTCCGGCAGTGGAGAGGTCTACCGGCCTTCGAGAAAAGAGTGACCGATGAACCGAGCCCTCCGGATCATCTTCTCCCGTTACGGGATCGTCGTCATCATCCTGCTGCTCGTGCTCGGGGCGATCGCGCTGGCCAACCCGCGCAAGGAGGCCCCGCTCGACGGCGCCGACTCCGGCACCGAAGACACGACCTTTGACGGCGGCGGCTCGGAATCGCTCAAGGAAGACGACGGGATCGCCACCGAGGCCTGCGAAGACGACGACTGCTATGCGGCAGTGGAGCTGCCGCAGGAGGCGGTCGACCGGTCGGTCGAGTTCGCCGAAGTCTGGCTCAACCCGAACGACTACGGCCCCGGCGGCTGGTACGACTCGATCGTCCCCTACCTGACCACCGAGCAGGCCGACCTGATGCAGGGCGTCGACCCGGTGTCGGTTCCCGCCGAATCGATCACCGGTGAACCGACGGCCGAGGGCCCGAAGGTGAGCATCCCCCTCGACACGGGCACCTTGACCCTCACCATGACCGAGGGCTCCAACAACTTCACCGAGAACGGCTGGCTCGTCTCGGCGATCGACTGGGAGCAGTCATGAGCGCCATCGGCGACGACGAGACCACCGCCAGGGAGCAGTCGGAAGAGCCGAGACCTCCGCGCATTCCCAAGCGGCTCCGTCCGCTCATGTGGACGCTCACCGTGTTGAGCGTCTGCTGTCTCGGAGTCGTGATCTCAATCGTGCAGTTGCTCTCCGACCAGTCGAACGGTGAAGAGAGCAACGGCGGGTTCCGGGCGGGCTGCGGCAGCAACGTCGTGATCGACCCCGACGCCGAGTTCCCCCAGATCGGGCCGTACAGCTCGGAGCAGATCACCAACGCGGCCATCATCATCAAGGTCGGCCAGGATCTCGGCATCCCGGTGCGGGGATGGGTGGTCGCCGTGGCCACCGCGATGCAGGAGTCGCGACTGACGAACCTCGGGCACCTCGGCGAGCAGAACGACCACGACTCCCTGGGCCTGTTCCAGCAGCGGCCGTCGTCCGGTTGGGGCACGCCCGAGGAGGTCACCGACCCCGTCTACGCCTCGACCAAGTTCTACGAGAAGCTCCAGACCATCGAGAACTGGGAGAGCCTCCCGCTCACCGTTGCGGCCCAACGGGTGCAGATCTCGGCCTTCCCGAACGCCTATGCGAAGCATGAACCGCTGGCGACCGAGATCGTGGACACGCTGACCGGCGGCGGCTCGCGCGTCTCGGCGGTCGACACCGAGCTCGGCAGCTGCGCGCAACCGGGCGAACTGTCGGCCTCCGGCTGGATCGCCCCGGTGAAGGCGCCGGTCTGGTCGGGCTTCCGCACGTCCGAGCGTCCGACGCACCAAGGAGTGGACCTCGGTGCGGAGCGCGGCACGCCGGTCGTCGCCGCTTCGAGCGGCACCGTGATCACCTCGGAGTGCAACGCGAGCCTGTACGGCGAGCCCTATTCCTGCAACGTGCCCGGTTCACCGGAGGTCGCGGGCTGCGGCTGGTACGTCAACATCCTGCACGCAGGCGATTATCTGACCCGCTACTGCCACTTCGAGGTCGCGCCGCTGGTGAAAGTGGGCGACGTGGTTCAAGCGGGCCAGGTCATCGGCTACGTCGGCACCTCAGGCCGATCCAGCGGCTACCACCTGCACTTCGAGACCCATCTGAACGGCGACCGCAGCTCCGCGGGAGCAGTGGACCCGGTCGCCTTCATGAAGCAGATGGGCGCCCCGCTCGGTTAACGGAGCGATGAGACGCCAAGCCGGCTCGCGGGAGAGCCCTGCGCCAAAACTGCAAACCGATGTCCGTAGTTTCCGGGGCATCGGCCGGGGTGTCGGACCCTTGTGGCACAGTCGAAGGGTCGGCGCGCTGCCCCACCGTGGCGCGCCGACCCTTCTTCCGCTCGGGGAGGTCAGCCCTCGCCGTCACGGGTGATCGAGGCCCAGATCCTCACGGCCTCGGACACGATCGCTTCCGCGTGCCTTGCGGCCCACTCGACTTCCAGTGGGGCGCATACGCGCAGGCCAGGCTCGCCGGTGTCGAGGCGGATCACCGATCCGAGCGCTTCCGTCCTCTCCGCCCAGGCGTAGGCCATCGTGACGCGGAATCGAGCTTGCAGCGGGAACGCCTCGAAATAGAGGCGTCGGCCGCCGATCACTGCGACCGCGGGAATGCCGTCAAGATCTTCAGAGGGCGCGGTGGGCGTTGCCGGTTCGCTTGCGGCCTCCCCGTTCATAGCGTGACCGCCTCTCGGAAGAGCTGAGTCGCATCGAAATGTCGCTCCCACTGGGCCATGAAGGGGTTGACGGGATTCACCCGGTGCTCCCCCTGCGACGGGGTGCCGGACAGCGCCGAAGCGGCGTTGACCTTGGCCGTTCCGACCACCGCACTTCTCCGCTTGCCATGAAGGGCTCGCTCGGTCGGCTTCCACTCGGCCTTGACAGGTAGAGCTTCCCTCCCTGACGCTCGTGATGGCGTGGCCGTCATGGTCGAGGGCTCATAACGGACTTGGGCGCCCCTGTTCGAGGTTCGCGGGCCGAGCGCTCGGAGCAGGAAGGCCCGCAGAGCCCGCCAGAGCCGGAACCAGCGGTCGTCTCCGGTGACGCGCTGGATCAGGTGCGCATGGTGCAATTCTTGGGACTCGACCAGGAAGCGCGACCAGGCGTCTTCGCGAAGCTTGCCGAAGTCGTAGCGTCGGTCGTCGCTCCCCTCCTCCCAGAACCGTGGTCGCCTCGGCGGCTGGGGTAGTTCGTCACCGGATCTGCCAGGCGTCGCTCGGGGCTTCCCGGCCGTTTCGGGGCTGGCGTCAGGCGAGCGCCGGTCGATCGGTTCCTGCGGTCGTCCCTCGTCAGGCTGGTCGGGCAGCTCGCCCCTGCGGTGACGGCCTGTCCGCTTGTCGGCGTACCAGCCAGGTGAACCGTACGGGCCGGGGTCCAACGGATCGTGCGGGCGTTCGCGGTCGACGATCCACGTGTCGCCAGGGCGGTGTCGCAGATGCGGCCGTTCGTAGCGCGGTGAGCGCGGGTCCGAGTCGGGGATGGTCGGGTCCGCGGATTCGGGGCCGTAACGGTACGCGCCAGGTGAATTCGCGTCTACCGAGGCGGCGTAAACCACCTGCTCAAGGTAGGCGGGAACGCCCGGTCGGCGAGTCGAATTCGCACCGGAACGGCTGTTTCCGGGCAGCCCGGAATCGAGTATGGTCGTAAGTGCCAAGGGAGCTTGCTCCTTTGGGTCGAGCCGCCCGGTGGACCTTGTTTGGCGACCAGAGCCACCGGGCGGCGTGTGCAACACGGCCATATGAAGTTGGTCAGTGCGTCTTCAGCGCAGAGGTGGAGGCGCACTGACCAAATGGTGAGCGAACACCGATCGGTTGTCAACCATCAGCCACGGCGTGTCGCGGAATCTCAAGTGGAATTCAGCTTTGGAGTTACTCCACGAGCCCTTCACCGCCTTCTAGCGATGCGATGCAATCCTCTTGCACGCCAATCTGAAACGCGAACGTCTCGGCGCTCACATCGCCCGTCAACTCGATCTCCGCTTCCAGCACGGTGATGGAACTCTCGGACGACTCGACTTCACTAGCACCGAGCGCGATGCCGGATTTCCAGCCGTTCCGATTAGCCCACTCGGCGACGGCTGCATCGAGATCCTGGGCGGTGATTCCGGAGTATGAATCGCACTGCATCTCGGTGGCCGCCTCGGCATCGCGGTTACCGACGATGACGGTCAGGAAGTCATTGACCAGACCTACTGGTTCAACCGCCGGATCGGTTCCGCCGGTCTCGCCAGGGCTTAGTTCCTCGTCCTGTACATGAACCGCATTCGAGACGCAATAAGTGCCGTCGTTCTCCTGGACGGTCACGGTGAAATATTCAAATCGCCGTCCGCCTTGGGAGTTGTAGGTGACGGTTCCCGGATATGCAGCGCCCTCCGCGCCGATGATCGGTTCATCGGTGCTCACGCTGACGTCAGTGATTCCGCCGAGTTCGTCGGCGTATGACTGTCGGATCGCATCCAGACCGACCGGGGTGAGTTCCGGATCGGCGTCTTCACAGAGCGCCGACTCAGCCCGGCCGATGTCTTCGCTTGAGCCGAAGCGGAGGTAGCGCAACGCCGCACCCTCTGCATCGGTTGCGCTGTCGTCGCGCGGGTCCTGGTTCTCCTCGCTGCCGCTCGCGGCGAAGCCAGGGGCCACCGAGGCTCCCAGCACGAGGACCAGGGCCCAGCCGCCGGCCATCATGCCCACTCGGCCCCACCTGCGGGGCGGGTCGGCGAATTCCGCGGCCTCGGCTTCGTTCACGGCGACCACGCGATACTGCTTGCCGGAGGCGTTCGTGACCAGCGATCCGGAGCCGCTCCTGACCGGTCCGCCGCGGCGTCCTCGTCCAGCGACACGCCGGATCAAACCCTTACGCATGAGGAACACCCTATGGGACCGAACCCCTCCCGCTCAAGCGATGGGCGTGCCTTGAGGGGGCCGGTTCCCGAGACGGACGCGTCACTCGTTCGGGTCGGATTCGATTGGCCGCGTTCGCGAGTACCACTCGGGTATGCACGGTCACTCTAGGCTGATGGCATGAGCGACTCCTCCCATGTTGAGACGGCCACCCCGGCGATTCCGGTGCCGAGATCGGGTGCCGACGTGGAATCGCTCGACGACGACCTGCTCGACGCGCCGCTGGAGGCCCGCAGCGACACGGTGCCCCGTCGCATCGAGTCGCATCTGCAGGACCGCTGCGGCGTCGACACGCAGGGGATCCGGGACTGCTTCATCTGGAACGGGCTCCAGTCCGAGGTCGACCCGGGCGGCGAGTGGGACATCGAGGAGGCGTACCTGGCGCGGGCCACGGCCGTGTTCGAGGCGGCGGCGAGGCGGACGCAGCGCGGGGTGTCGCGGGCGCTGCTGTGCCTGTGGGTCCACCACAGCTCGGTGCGCGCGTGGAACCACACCTACCGGGTGGACCTCCTCACGAAGTGCATGGTCCGGTTCGCCGCGACCGCGCGGGAGCTGTGGGGCCTGGACTCGGAGCCCGATCCGACGGTGGAGCTGGCGCTGCGGCTGTGCGAACTGGTGCAGGAGGAGATCCTGCTCGAAGACCGGTTGAAGACCGGGTCCCGGTTGCGCTACACGGAATTCCTCGACACGGTGATCGGCTCCTGCACCGGCGTGCTCCACGACGCGGCGACCATGCCCGGGCCGGTGGCCGCGTACATCGGGGACGAGGTGGCGGTGCGCCACCAGTACCATCTGGCGCTGCGGGAGGCGAACCGGGCGCTCACCGCCAAGTCCGCCGGACAGCGGAAGAAGTACGAGTTCCGCAAGGAGCTGCGGCGCCTGGTCAACCGCTGGCCGTTCTCGTCGGTGGAGTTGAGCAAGCTCAACGCCCACCGGCAGGCGTTGGAGCGCCTCCAGGAGGCGCAGGACGAGAAGCGGCCGTGGATGCGGGTCGACGAGGGCCGGATCGTCTACCTGTTCCCGTTCGGCGTGACCGGGCTGGACTACGGGCAGATCGCCTCCCGGCTGCGGTGGGCATTCGAGCAGCCGCCGGAGGAGGGCGAGGAGCGGCCGGGGATGGTGCGGCCGACCGCGGTCATCGACCATTTCACCTACCACGCCGACATCTGGGAGCCGCGGCTCGAGCGGGACAAGCGGTTCGATGGGACCGAGCTGATCCTCGGGAAGGTGCGCCTGCGCGTGGACGAGGAGACGACCGAGGAGCTCAACGCCGCGATCCGGTTCTCCCCCATGGGCGTGCACTGCCTGCGCCTGGAGCGGACCGTGGAGGACCTGTACCCGAGCGAACTGCATGCGGCGATGTTCCGGGCCGCGAGGGAGCACGGCGCGATCGAGGTCGACTGCGAGCAGTCGGGTCGGACCTGGGACCGCCTGGCGCGGTTCGCCCGCGACCTGCTGCTGACGCAGCTGCCGGAGCAGCTCTCGTACGGCGCCGAGGACGAGGAGTCGAAGGACGACGCCCCCATCTGCATCCATAGGGGACGATCGCACGTGCTCGTCCGGGTGCTGCGCGCGAGCGAGCGCCAGCGGGAGTTCGAGCCGCACATCGGCGAGGTCGACCGGCCCATGGTGCAGGACGGGCACCGGCTGCTGAGCCTGGTCGGGGCGTCGGTCCTGCTGCACGCCGCGCCCGACGCGAAGGAGTCGCTGTGGGACTGGATCCGGCTCGCCGACGACCACAGCAAGCAGATCTGGAACCAGCGCAACCAGGGCGACCTGCTGATCTCGACGGAGAACACCACGGTGATCGCGGCGCTCGACGCCCCGAACTTCATCTCCGGCGACCTGGAGGCGATCGCGGAGTTCACCGCCTGCCTGAGCGGGACGCTCGCGGCGTGGAACTTCCAGCTGGACAGCTACCGGGCGGGCGTCACCGAGTTGATCGCCGCGTACAACACGCCGGGCGCGGACCGCGGCGCGCAGTTGGCGGCGATGAAGGCGGCGCGGACGCGCATGCTCGGCTTCGAGAACGAGACCCGGCAGGTGATCTCGCTGCTGCATTCGCCGACGCTGCTGCGTTCGCCGTCGAATGCGGCGGCGCTGCGGCGGCTGCTGGCGGTGAGCGGGATCGATGAGCAGATCGAGACGTTCGAGGCGCGGCTCAATGAGGTCATGGCGGACCAGTCGGAGGCGACGCTGCAGCGGTGGGAGGGCGACCGCCAGCAGCGCGTCCGGGACTCGGCGACGGCGGCGGTGTCCGCGTTGAGCATCTGCGCCGCGATCAGCATCTGGCAGGGGGCGGGTTTCTGGACGCCGCAGGCGTGGGGCTGGACGACCGCGGTCGTGGCCGTGTGGGCGGTCGGCTATGTGGGGCAGCGGTGGGTGTCCTACAACGGGTTCCGGGCTACGGCGCGGTTCGTCGTCAAGGTGCCGTTGGCCTTCGCGGGCTGGGTGTGGCGGGCCGCGACGGCGTGGCGGATGCGGGCGATCAGGGAACGGTAGGTCTCCGGACGCGGCTCTTGGCGCGCCGCCGGTTGGAATACTGGAGTGAGACCCGCCGGTCGGGCCGGATCCCGGCCCGCCCGTCGGGGGCGTGAGGAGGCGACGATGGCGTACCGGATGGTGGAGCAGACGCAGCCGGGCGGGCGGCTGGCGCAGGTCTACCGGGAGTTGCTGGTGCCCGCGTTCCCGGCGAACGAGATCGAGAGCGAGCAGCGCATCGCCGAGACGCTCGAGGCCGGGCGGGGCAGCCTGTTCATCGCGGTCGACGACGGGGGCCGGCCCGCGGCGGCGGCGTTCGGACGCTGGTGGGAGGCGTCGCGGGTGCAGTTGTTGTCCTATCTGGCGGTCGCCGCACGCACGCGCGGGCACGGGCTCGGCGGTCGGCTGCTGCGGCATGCGGTCGAGGCCTGGCGCGAGCGGTACGACCCGTGCATGGTGGTCGCGGAGATCGAGTCGCCGGACGCGCCGATGGTGCACGAGGACTACGGCGATCCGCGCCGCCGCGTGGCGTTCTATCAGGCCGCGGGCGCGCGGGTGCTCGACCTCCCGTACTTCCAGCCGGGCATCGGCGACCCGGCGCGGCGGGTGCGGGGCATGCTGCTGCTCGTGCTGCACGCGGACCCGTCGTTCGCCCCGGACGATCCGGGCCGCGTGGCGGGCGCGCCGCTGCGGGCGTTCATGGAGGCGTACCTGGAGGAGTCGGAGGGCGCGAAGCCGCACGACTGGGACGCCGCGACGCTGTTCAAGGCCATCGACCGCCCGGGCGGCGTCCCCATGGGCCGCTGGCAACGCGACCCGCGCTGACCCGGTCAGGCTGCAGGAGAGGGGTGCCGTCTGCGAGTCCGAGGCGCGTGCCGAGGATGCTCGGAGGTGCGGGTCCGGGAGGCCGTTGTGGGCGGTCTCAGACTGCTGCGGGTGGACGCCGCCGACCTGCGGCGCCTCGCCGATCCGGGCTGATCGGCGACGTCGCGGTTCGGTGCGGGACCGCCGCTATCGGCGGCGGTCCTCCAGGTAGCGCATCAGGTTCGCGGCGGACTGCGAGAGCTTCTCGTCGCCCGCTATGACTTCGCGCAGGTCGTCCGGTTCGCACGGGCGGCGGTCGGCGAGGCGGGCGATGTCGAGGAAGTACGGCGCGATGCCGGTGCGGCGGTAGGCGGCCAGTTTGTGGTGGCCGTCGATGAGGAACGAGGCGCAGTCCTGCTCGTCGCCGGGCGGCTCCGCCCGCACGATCACCGCGAGCGGGCGTTCGCCGCGTTCGATGGCCTCGGCGTATCCGGCGACGGTCGCCTCGTCGCGGGGCGGCCACAGGTCGGTGGGGATGACCGCGGTGCCCTCGGTCCCGATGGGCTCGTACGGGTACCACCAGGTGGTGCCGTTCTCCCCGAATGGTTCGATGTGGACGTTCGCGTTCCTCCAGATCCGCACCCCGTAGTGGCCGGGCTGCATCAGTCCGAGGATCGGGCCGGCGAGCGAGGCGGGGTCGTCGTCCTCGCCGGCGTTGCGGAGCCGTCCCCGCAGTTCGCGCAGTTCTCTGCGGAAGCGGGCGTCTCTCGTGCGGATCGCGAAGCGGTCGATGGAGCCGGAGCCGGTGTAGCCCTCGACGATGAGCGGTCTCCATCCGACGCGGAGCGAGCTGGCCCCGTCGTGACCGCCCACTGCGAGCGTCCCGTCGCCGTGCCGCACCTCGAGCACCCGGTATCCGAGCGACTCGGCCAATCGCGTGATCATGTGGCCCTCCGTCCTGCCGTCGGCCGCCTGGTCGGTGGTCGTCGTCCGTCCGCTGCCGCAGGCCCGGCAGGCATTCCCACGGCGTTCAATGGCCCTGTGTTGTACACGGCGCCTCGGGCGGTCGCCGTGGTTGCTCGGCGTGGTGCGCGGGCAGGCCCGCGCCAGGGGAGGCGGGTTCGCGGCGGCGCACGCGTCGCGCCCCTGAACCCTGATCGTCCCCTCCTATGGTAGGACTCGTCGCCGACGATGCCTGCCTCCCGTTCGTACGAATCGGTCATTTCGGGCTCATCTGAGCAGCCGTTCACTGTAGTACCCAACGATGAGACATCGGAACATCTTCTCTCTGACCAGGTGATTCGATCACTTGTACGATAACCTTCTCGGCCTTGGGAGTACCCGGTTTTCACCCCTCTCAACTACACTGGCCCGCATATCCCTCTCAGGAGGACGAGCGATCGCCGACCCCTCGCCGCCGCACCCCGCCCGCTCCACTTCACGGTCGGATCGTCCTCACGTTTGCCCGAACCACCGCCCAACCGTTAAGGAGTACGACCCATGAACCATCCCCCGCCTCCCGCCGCGCCGCCGCCGCCCATACCGACACCGGAGACCATGCCGGGCACCACCAAAGCCGCCGTGGTGCTGCTGTGGATCCTGTTCGGCTTCGGCATCTGCGGCGGCATCGGCGCACTCGTCGGCTACGCCGGCCTCAGCACGCTGGAGAGCCAGGGCGACGTCGAGATCCCGTCGTCGTTCATGCCGTACCTCGTCGCCTCGATCGTCCAGCTCCTCATCTGGACGGTCCTGCGCGGCGTCTTCGCCGTGAAGATCGCCAAGCGCAGCGCGAGCGCCCGCAAGGGCGCCGTCATCCTGGAACTCGTCGGTGTGGCCCTGGGCATCCTGGCGTGGATCCTCACGCCCGAGGTCGAGGTCGTCGGCGCGGACGCGGCGACCAACACGGCCAGCTCACTGATCAGCACGATCATCGGCATCGCCTTGGCCGGCATCGTCATCGGCCTGCTGTCCACCCAGGACACGAAGCGCTGGTGCGACCGCTAGGACCCGGCAGCACCGGGGGGCGCGGCCGCCGAACGGAATCCGTTCGGCGGCCGCGCCCTCGTGTTGGGCGCTGGCGGCAGCGGCGGCGAGTCGGCATAATGAACGCCATGAGCGACAACAGAAAGGGCGATGCCCCGTAAGCCGCCCGCGCGAGTGCGCGCATCGCAGACCCGCCGCTCCGGCTCCTGGAGCGGACGGCCCATTCCGCGAATCCCCGGCGCCTCAGGCGCCCTCCAGGCCGCGGTCGTGCGGCTCGAGAACGCGGACGACCGGTTCCGCCCGGGCGACATCGCCGGCGCGTTCCACACCTGGCGGCGGGTGGTCGGCGGCCCGGCCAGTCGCGCGCGCTGCTATGCGCTCCATGCCGATTGCGCGTCCTGCAACCCGCCGGGACGCGACGTCCTCGAATCGGCGTCGTACCGTCTGCCGCGACGCCAGGCGCAGGAGTTGCGGCGGCTCACGGCACCCCTGGACGAGCGTTTCCTGCAGCTGACCCTCCCCTTGCCGAGCAAGCCTCCCTGCCCCTGGTGGACCCTGCGGTGCTGACCGCGCCGCCGCCCGAGGCGGCGACCGCGCGGGGCCGGCCCGAAGCGGCCGGTAGGGCTGTCCCTACCGGCCAGATGCCTGCCCGCAGGGTCGTGGCGAGGCCCGATTCGGACGAGACTTGTCCACATGAACAAGATCTTCAAGCAGCTCGGCGCCGACAGTGCGTACCTGCTCTCCTCGTTCCCGATCGCCATCCCCGCCTTCGTCATCACCGTCACCGGCTTCGCCGCCGGCATCGGGACCGCCGTGGTCTGGGTGGGCGTGCCGATCCTCGCGGCGACGCTGCTCGCCATGCGGGGCCTGGCCGCCGCCGGACGCAGCCAACTCGCCGGCGTCCTCGGCCACCCGATCGCCGCGCCCCGCTACAAGCGGGCGGCCGACCACGCCTCACCGGTGCGCCGGTTCCTGACCCCCTTGACCGACGGCCAGTCGTGGCTGAACCTGCTGTGGGGCCTGGTGAACTTCCCGCTCGCCGTCGCCGGGTTCGCCGTCGCGGTGGCCTGGTGGGCCGCGACCGTGGCGTCGCTCGCCTACCCCCTGTACGCCTGGGTGATCCACCGCACCGCCGGTGACAACGACGGCCTGGAGTACGCGACCAGGTGGCTCGGCTGGGGCGACTCGTACCTGGCGATGTCGGCACTCGCGGTGCTCGGCGGCCTGGTCATGGCCGTGCTGCTGCCCCTGGTTCTGCGGGGCTTCGCCCTGACGCAGGCCGGGCTCGGCCGGGGCCTGCTCGCCTCACTGTCCGAGATGGACACACCGCGACCCCCGGTCCGCACCGTCACCGCCGACGCCGAGGTGACCCGGGTGCACGAGCGCCTCTCGGCCGCCTAGGCCTCCGGGCAGGGCCCCGCTTCGACCCTCCGGAAACCGCACCGACCGGGCGGCTGCGTCATCGCAGCCGCCCGGTCGCTCGCCCGCCCGAAACGGCCTTCGACAGTGATAGGTTGGGCCGCATGGCAGCGCACGGCGACCACGAGCACCATGAGCCCACCGCGGCGTTCGACTTCGCCGAAGCCGCGCCCCGCTTCCGCGAACGCGCCGACGCCGAGACCGACCGGTACCGGCGGCTCGCCGCGCAGCTCCACTCCCCCGAAGACCGGGTCGTGGCCGACATCGGCTGCGGCGCCGCCTCGATGGCGTTCGCGCTCGCCGAAGCCCTCCCCGCAGCCCGCGTCATCGCGGTCGACGCCGAACCGGCGATGCTCGACCTGGTGCGCGAACGGGCCGCCGAACGCGGCGCCGACGTGCGGGCCGCGCAGGCGTCGGTCGACGACCCCGACGCCCTCGCAGCGGCCGTCGGCGAGCCCGCCGACCTCCTGTGGGCCGGGCACGTCATCCACCACGCCGCCGATCCGCAACAGGCCCTCGCCCATCTGGCCGGCCTGCTCGCCTCGGGCGGGCGACTGGCGATCGGCGAGGGCGGCGTGACGGCCCAGTTCCTGCCGTGGCACGTGGGCGTGGGCCGCCCGGGCCTGGAACTGCGCCTCATCGAGGCGGGGTCGCGCCGACTTGAGAACGAGGCGATCGAGCACGGCTCGACGCCGCTCACCTACGGCTGGAACCTCGCACTCGAACGGGCGGGCCTCACCTCGGTCCGCACGTTCAGCGAACTCGTCGCGATCCCGGTGCCGCTGGAAGGCGACGACCTGGCGCACGCACTGAACTCGCTGGCCATGCGGGTCGACTGGTTCGAGCGCTACCTCACCGAGGAGGACGGCGCCGCGTGGGCGGAGCTGCTCGACGAGACGAGCCCCGAATGGCTCGGACACCGCCGCGACCTCCACCACCTGGCGATCGAGACGGTCCACGTCGCCGCCAAACCCTGACGCCCGCCCCTCCGGCCCGTGTCAGGGCAGCGGTGCTGGGGCCCGGTGGCCCAAAGACGCAGCCGCTCGAACGCTTGGCCGCTCGAATGCGCGGCGGGTCGAGAGCCCGATCACGCAAACATTCGGTCATTCGCCGGGGTTCATTCCTCGGGGCCGAGCGTGCCGGTCTCGACCTCCAACTGGAAGAGCCGGTCGAGCGCGGCCAGCCCGTAGACGTCCTCCAGGTCCTCGGCCCGGGCGAAGTCGCTGAGCAGGTCGAAACCATCGCGCACGCCGAGCCGGCCGAGCCGGTAGGCCGCCTCGATCCGGCCGAACCAGGGGAAGCAGGAGTCCACGGCGAGCACCGAGTAGGCCTCGATCCCGACCTCCGGGCTGATCCCGTGCATCGCCTCGGCGGCGTCGATCCCCAAGTGATAGTCCATGACGGACTCGACGCCCTTGATCAACCGCCACAACGCGTCCTCGGCGTCGAGGGCGTTGTCGTCGGCGAGCTGCTCGGCGCAGATGATCCGCAGACGCGCCGTGACCACCGGGGCGTTCGCCAAGTGCCGCAAGGCCACCGCCGCGGCGGACCGGTCGACGCGGCAGAGCGTGTTCGCGGCGCTGTGGCGCACGTACTCGCTCACCGAGTCATCGGTGACCAGCTGCATCAACGCGGCGCCGGCGGGCCGGGCGGCGCAGTCGGCGAGGGCGCTGGCGGCGTCGAGTCGGTACTTGTCCTCGACGGTCGCGTCGGCGGCGATCGCCTCGAGCGCGCGGGCGGCTTCTTCGATGCAGAAGCGGCTCATGTGCTCGGCCGCTTCGAGTCGCACCTCGACGTCCACTTCGGAGGCTATGGCGACGGGCGAGAGGCACAGGGCCATGTCCCGGCCGCCGAGGTCGACGAGGTCTTGGATGAGCTGGATGCGCAGGTCGGCGTCGAGGCTCTGGTCCTTGATGGAGCCGACCAGGTTGCTCATGGCGCGGGCGCGGCGTTCGCCGGGGGCGCCGGTGCCGGCGGCCATACTCGCCGAGACGGCCACGCCGATCGACGACGCGCACGCGTCGTCGAGCGTGCCGGTCGCCGTCCTGCGGCGTCGGCCCTCAGCGGCTTCGTCCCAGAACCCGGTGCGGGGGTCGCCGCGGCCGGGGGCCGGGGCGTCGCGGAGGCGGGCGAGTTGGCGGCGGCGCTGCCAGCGTCCCGTGGCCCAGGTCGCGGCCATCGCCGGATAGATCAGGCCGTAGCCCCACAGGCGGTGCACGCCGAAGAGCTCGACCACCGGTACCGGTGCGAGCGCGGCGGAGAAGCGGAGTGTCCAAAGCCGCATTGCATTGGCATTCGCCATACGTCGAACCTCGGGTAGAAGCGTGTCTCTCGGCTGCCAGAACTGTTCGGCACGGCTTCGCCGACGGGCGCGACAGGGTGCTGTCGCGGCTCGCGCGGCGCCGGGGTGGGATCGGCTTCGCCTTGCAACCGGTGCCGCGTTCGGAGTGCCGGGGCATACAGCCTAGTCTCGCGAGAGTCTTCCCCATCGCACAAGGTGTGCGATGGGGGGCGCCGGGACGGTTCGCGCCGATATGGCCGTCTTGCCACCGAATGCGGCCTTGACCTGGTGTTTTCGGGGATCCATGGAGCGGTTCCGAGGCTGTACGATCGAGAACAGCCCGGTGAAGCCCATTCACCGAACCCGATGGCCCCGAGCAGACGAGGCGTGTAGAGCGATGACGTATCCGCCCCCCGGCGGCGAGAACCCGCAGTACCAGCTGCAACCTGAGCCGCTGCCGCCCAGCGATCCCTATGCCCAGGGGTACAACAGCACGCCTCCGCCCGGCAACTACTACCAGCCGCAAGGGCAGCCGCATTACACGCAGCCGCCGAGCCAGCCGATGGCGACGCCGCAGCCCAACGTGCAGCCCGGCTACCCGTCGGCACCCGGATCGGTGCTGCCCCCGCCGATCCCGCCCGCCAGCCAAGGGGCCAGTCTCGGCGTCATCCTCGCGGTGATCGTCGGCCTGGTCATCGTCCTCGGCGTCGCCGCGGTGCTCATCATCCCCGGCATGGTCGACGACGACGATCCGCAGGCGGGCGGCGGCGGCGACACGAGCGAGGAGGCCTCTCCCAAGGAGACCGAGCCGGCCCCTGAGCCCTCGGAAGAAAAACCGTCGGCCGACGAAGAAACAGGGACGGACGACGAAGAAACTGAGGCGGACGACGACTTCGCCACCTGGGGCCCGGCTGTCAACTCCGATGACTTCGACCCGAACACGCCCGAGGGCGCGGCGATCACGTACATGCAGTCGGCGGACTCGGGCGACGACGCGGCGCTGCAGGCGGTGGTGTGCGCCTCGCCGACCGACGCCATGGTCTGGGACATGGAGTACGAGCTGGCGGGCGACGGCGAGAAGTACGGCTTCCTCTACTGGGGCATCTCCAGGGTGGTGGACGGCGAGACCCAGGCCTGGTCGGGTTGGACCTGGGAGGACACGGCACCGGCATCGCAGTCCGATCTGGAGTCGGGTGCCAGCTACTACTTCACCGTGGTCGAGGAAGAAGGCCAGTGGAAGGTCTGCGACATCTGGCAGTGAGCTTCGCTCCATGACTTCGCGAACGGCGGTGGGCGCCTCCTGGGGGAGGCGCCCACCGCCGTTCGCGACCGAGGAGCGCGCCGGGCTCGACCGCGAGCCCTTCCGATCCCGCCCTCGGGTGTTTTATCCACAGGCCCTTGAGCTGGCCTTCCACCGGGACCGACGGAGTTATCCACAGGCGAGAAATCAGTTGTTGACGGTCGGTAGTCGGAGCGCGACAGTTGACATATGACGCAGATACCGATGTACCGCACCGCGACAGCCACCCTGACCGAACCGGCGTTGCTCGGCGGGGCCGACGACCTCCTGCTCCGCTTCGAGGCGGCTTTCGAAGCCGACTTCAGCCTGGTGGCGACCGGCCGGACCGCGGCATGGATCCACGGCTTCGACGTCCTCCCGCCGGGCGCGGATCAGCGCGAGTGGCCGATCGAGAGTTCCCCGGACCCGCCGCTGGGCGACATCACGGTGATCGACGGGCTCCCGGTGACCCGGCTGGCGCGCACCCTCGTCGACTGCGCCGCCGATCTGCCGCGGCTGGAGGCGGTGTCCGCCGCCGACCAGTTCCTAAGGGCGGGCATCGACTCGGCGAGCCTCTCGGCCGCGCTCGAATCGTTGCACGGTGAGCGGCTGCGGCGGGCGAACGCGACGCTGCTCGCGGCCGACCCGAGATCGGAGTCGCCCATGGAGTCCTGGACGCGCTGCCTGATCGGCGACGCCGGTCTCCCGGCCCCGGTGCCGCAACTGCGAGTGCGCACGCCCAACGGGCGCTCGAAATTCCTCGACCTCGGCTGGGAGCAGTGGCAGGTCGGGGTGGAGTACGACGGCATGGGCGCCCATTTCGGCCTGGAGGCCGAGACGGGCGACCGGCGCCGCCATCAGGTGCTGCGAAGCCTGGGGTGGGAGGTGCTGGTCCTCACCGCCTCCGATGTGATGGAGCATCCGCGCCCATGGCTGGTGCGGCTCAGGGAATCGCTCCTCGAACGCGGATGGGATCCCGACCCGAACCAGTTGCGCGACATCAACGAACGGATCGAGGCGGTGAACCTGGCCCTGAACGCGGGGTGAGCCCGGAGGACCGGTGATGAGGGAAGGCGCCTTCCCGAAAGGCCGGTGGTGAGGGAAGGCGCCTCCTCCACCACCGGACCATCGGACCCTGAACCGATCCACCAGCGCATGAGCGACATGGGCGGGCCGTGGGAGCGGCGGTCGGTCCGACGAAGCGGGCCATGGCAGGGGAACGGGTCGGGCGCGTTAGGCGGAGGGCGTGGGCGGCGGTGGGGTCTCAGGCGGGTGGGCGGGGGAGGGGGAGGGGAAGCCCCCAGGGGCTGACGAGGTCCCCTGAAGGGGCGGAACAAGGCTCCCGCGAAGGGGATGAACGAGTTCGCCCTCTTTGCCCAGGTGTGCGAAAGCACTTCGGGTGTACTGCCGGTGAGGGCCGGCCCGGGGATGCAATCGTGGACCGGAAATCGGGCGCGGCCGGGCTAGGATCGGTGCGAGCATCATTCGAGTCGGCAGGAGCGGCAGTGGCGGAAGGGTCCTTCACCGGGTTCGCGCGTCCCGCGGTCCCCACCCCGGAGGAAATCCGCGAGTGGGCGCTCGACCCGTACTCGACCGCCCCCGAGGGCCGCCAGTGGGACCTCACCCTCGCCACTGACGAGCTCGTCGACATCTGGCTCGAGCTCGCCGCCGACGCCACCTGCCCCAAGCGGTCGTTCGCGCTCCATGTCCTCTACATCTACGCGGGCGACGCCGTGCGGACCAAGTTCCGCGTCCACTCGCGCAAGCGCGTCGATAAACTCCTGGAGAAGGCGTCCGAGTCGCGGGACCAGTATGTTGGACTGTGGGCCGCCAACACCAAAGCGCTCATCCGCCAACCGGACCTGTTCGACTACCACGAATGGTGCAACGGCGGGCTGGTGCGCCGACCCAGGCGGCTCAACCCCGGCCCGACGAGAAGGTAAGACACCGATGACGCCCATGACGAAGCCTGCGAGTCGCTGATGCACCGCCCCGACCCCAACATGCGCGTCTCCAACGCCGAACGCGAAGCGATCATCGCGAAGCTCCACGCCGCCACCGAAGAGGGCCGCCTCGATCTCGACGAGTTCGCGGACCGCTCCCGCCAGGCCTACGAGGCCCGCACCTACGGCGAAGTCGAGCGCCTCCTCGCCGACCTCCCCGAGGCCACCGGAGCGGTGGCCGTCCCCGCCCCCGCGAGCCCCGGCCCTGCTCACGCTCCCGCCGAACTGCGCCTGAACCCCACGGGCTCCTCGGTGGAACGCCGCGGCGAGTGGATCGTCCCGCCGAAGATCGTCGTCACCGGCTCCATGAGCTCGGTCAAGCTCGACTGCCGCCACGCCACCATCACCGGCGGCACCGTGGACGTCAACGTGGACTGCAACATGTCCTCGCTCGAGATCATCCTGCCCGCAGGGGCCTACGCCGTGGACGACGGCATCGAAGCGACATTCGGTTCCGTCGCGAACCGCGCCCCCTACAAAGGAGGGACCGGCGTCCGTTTCACCGTCTCGGGCCGGGCGCGGCTCGGCTCGGTCAAGATTCGCCATGAGTACCGATTCCTCTGGTGGCGATGGTGATCAGGCGACCCGCCGAGCCCGCTATTCACTGAATGGCCACCTGCTGGAACGTCTCATGTAACGGGCGCATAACAGTCCTGCTCGATTCCGGCATTCTCCTCATATGAGGGTTTACAGCGAACCTGCCTCGCAATAGGCTCGTCACCGTGCGCCGCGTCACGGCATGGCCCCCCCTGTCGTGATCGAGTACTCACCCGCATCGGCGCTCGTTCCCCTTGAGAGGAGCTCATCGCATGGGATCTCCGTCCCCCCGTCTACTGCGAGGGCGCGCGACCACGCGTGCCCGAGCAGGAACCAGAGCCGCACTGGCGGCCGCGTCCGTCCCACTCGTGGTCGTCGCGCTCACCACCGCCGCCGGACCGGCCGCCGCCGAGCCCCCCGCGCTTCCTGAGGTCTCACCCGAATACCTCAAGGAAGGCGACGGCCTCCCGATCGACTACGAGGACGGCCACTACATCGTCCAACTGGCCGCCGACCCCATCGCCACCTACGAAGGCGGCGAGGCCGGCATCGAGGCCACCGCGCCTCCCGAGGGCGAGACGATCGACTTCGACGCGGCCGAGGTCGAGGAGTACCGCGAGTTCCTCGCCGACGAGCGCAGCGAGGTCATCAACGAGCACGACGTCGACGCGACCGCCGAGTACGACACCGTCATCAACGGTTTCGCGGCGAAGCTGACCGCCGACGAGGCCGAGGAGCTGGCCGGCAGCGACAAGGTCCTCGCGGTCATCCCCGAGACCATGTACCAGACGACCGGCGCCGTCGACACCAGCAAGTTCGTCGGGCTCTCCGGCGGGAAGGGCGCCTGGGAACAGGAGTTCGGCTCCCCCAAGGAGGCCGGTGAAGGCGTGATCATCGGCGTCCTCGACACCGGCATCTGGCCCGAGAACCCCTCGCTCGCGCCGCTCTCCGAGCCCCGTCCCGACCAGCACCTCATCGACGCCAAGTGGAACGGCGAGTGCGAGACCGGCGAGGACGAGGACCCGGCCGGCAACATCGAGTGCAACAACAAGCTCATCGGCGCGCGCTGGTTCGACACGTGGGGCTACGCCGAGGACGGCTACGCCTCGCCCCGCGACTCGAACGGCCACGGCACCCACACCGCCACCACCGCCGCGGGCAACTACAAGACCAAGGTGGAGATCGACGGCGAGAAGCTCGGCACGTTCTCCGGTATGGCCCCGGCCGCGCGCGTCGCGGCCTACAAGGTCTGCTGGGGCGGCTGCCCCGGCGCCGACCTGGTGGCCGGCATCGAAGCCGCGGTGAACGACGGCGTCGACGTCATCAACTTCTCCATCGGCTCGACCGGCACGCCGGAGTTCGTCGACGCCGTGTCGCTCGCGTTCTTCAACGCGGCCGCCGCGGGCGTCTTCGTGGCCGCCAGCGCCGGCAACGACGGCCCGACCTCCACGGTGGATCACCAGGAGCCGTGGGTGACCACGGTCGCCGCCTCGACGCACGACCAGACCTTCCGGACCGAGATCGAGTTCGGCCGCGAAGAGATCGAAGCAGCCGCCGCGGTGGGCGAGGCCAAGTGGTACGTCAAGAACGCGGTGGACGCGGCGTACGACGGGACCGACCCGGCCGCCGCCGAACGCTGCGACGCGGACACGCTGGACCCGGCGAAGACCGAGGGTTTCGCGATCATCTGCGTGCGCGGGAACCTGTTCAGCGAGAACGCGAGCCAGGTGGCCGCCGCCGGCGGTGTGGGGCTGATCGTGCGCGACCAGTCCGAACGCGGCCCGGCGAACGTGGTCATCTCGCAGCCGGTGCCGGTCGTGCACGTGAGCTACGAGGACGGCCTGGCCCTGGCCGAGTGGGTCGACTCGAAGAAGAACCCCAGGATCGAGGTCGAGACGTCGGAGCGCGACTACCAGAACGCGCCGAGCATGGCGGCGTTCTCGTCGAACGGTCCGGCGCTCGCGGCCGAGCAGAACCTGCTGAAGCCCGACATCACCGCGCCGGGTGTGGAGATCCTGGCGGGTATGACGCCGGACAACCACGCCGGCAACCACTTCGGCCCCAACCAGGGCACGTCGATGTCGAGCCCGCACATCGCGGGTCTGGCGGCGCTGCTGAAGTCGGCGAACCCGGAGTGGTCGCCGATGGCGGTCAAGTCGGCGATCATGACGACGGCGTACCAGACGGACCAGAACGGCGACCCGATCCAGCGCGGCGGTGAGGACGCGACGCCGTTCGACTTCGGCGCGGGGCACGTGGACGGTCGGGAGATGTTCGATCCGGGCCTGGTGTACGAGTCGAGCCCGACCGAGTGGATCCAGTACATCTGCGGCACGCCCGAGGCGAACAAGGTGCAGTCGTACTGCGACTCGCTGGGCGCGATCGACCCGTCGCAGCTGAACTACCCGTCGATCACGGTGGCGGAGCTGACCGGTTCGTACGAGGTGACCCGCACGGTCACGAACGTCTCGGACAAGAAGAGCACGTACAAGGCCGACATCACCGCTCCGGCGGGCTTCGAGGTGTCCTCGGACGTCACGAGCTTCACGCTGCGGCCGGGCGAGTCGGTGACGTACACGCTCACGATCACGCGCACTGACGCGGCGTTCGGCGAGTGGGCGTTCGGCGACGTCACGTGGGTGGAGAAGAAGGGCACCCGCACCGTGCACGAGGTGCGTTCGCCGATCGTGGTGAAGCCGACGCAGCTGTCCGCTGCGGATGAGGTGTCCTTCACGGGCGCTTCGGGTTCGGCGACCCTCGAGGGTACGGCGGGCTTCGACGGGACCTTGGGCGCCTCGGTGTCCGGCCTGGTCGCCTCCGAGGTGAAGACGGCGACGCTGACGGACCCGGACTCGTCCTCGTTCCCGACGGACGACCCGGCGGAGAACTCGCACACGGTGTCGTACGAGTTCGCGACGCCGGCGGATGCGGCGCTGGTGCGGTTCGCGACCTTCGACGAGGAGCACCCGGCGGGGACCGACCTCGACCTGTTCGTGTACTCGAAGGCCGCGGACGGTTCGCTGACGCTCGTGGGCAATTCGGCTTCGGGCGGCACGAACGAGTCGGTGACGCTCCCGGGCGGCCACACGTACGTGGTGTTCGTGGACGAGTGGGCCGGGCCGTCGCCGCTCGAGGCGAAGCTGCACGCGTGGATCGTGCCGGGCTCGGACGAGGGGAACCTCGCGGTCGACCCGGCCGAGCAGGCGGTCACGATGAGCGGCGAGTACTCGGTGGGCCTGACGTGGTCGGGCCTGGCCGAGGGGCAGCGGTTCCTCGGGACGGTCGACTACGCGCAGGACGGCGAGCCGGTCGACTCGACGATCGTGGGCATCGCGACCTGACGCCGCTCGATCGCAGGACTTGAGCCGCAGGGCTCGAGCTGAGTGCAGCGCCCGTCGCGTCCGGGGACCGGAAGGTTCCCGGATGCGGCGGGCGCTTTCGTCGTCGCCGACCCGTCGCCGCCACCGGTGGTCCGTGGTCGCGGGATCCTCGGGTTCGCAGGCCCCTTCGGGTTCGCGGGCTTCTCGTGTCCGCGGGCTCGGGTCTGCTTCGCCGCGAGCAGGGCCCGTTCCTCTGCACCGGCCTTTTCCTCTTCAAGCCGTCCCTGTCCCCCGCCCACCCGGGGGGCCGAAGCCCGGCGTCGATCGTGGCAGCGGGGGCCGACAGGAACCGGCCCGAAAGCCGGGGAGCGCGCGGCATTCACCCGAAGGATTGACCGCACGTCGGTGTTCCCGATAACATCGACTCGTCTCAATCCATCAATCCAGGACAAGGCGGTCTTCCATGAACCGGAAGCACACCTCCCTCATCGCCGCGGCCGGCGCGGTCGGCGTCGCCGCCGCCGCGCTCGCGATCATCACCCCCGCCGCCCTCGCCGATCCCGGCAAGGGGAACGGCCACGGCTACGGCCGCGGGAACGGGAACGCGTACGGCCACGACAAGCAGGTCTGCGACGTCGCCGCGCCCGGCGCGCTCAGCGGCGACCTCGGCGCCCACGACCCGGGTCTGTTCGCCCCCTGCGAGGACGGCGAACCCTGGTACGTCTTCGCCACCGGATGGGGCCCTCTCGGCGAGGGCAACGTGACCATCCGCACCTCCACCGACGACGGCGCCACTTGGACGTATGTGGACACGGTCTGGGACACGAAGCCGCAGTGGCTCACCGACGCGGTCCCCGGCGTCGACAACCTCTGGGCTCCCGAGATCTACTACGACGACGACGAGGAGCGGTACTACCTCTACTACTCGGCCTCGACGTTCGGCGACCAGCGCTCGGTCATCGGCCTCGCCACCAACGTCACCCTCGACCCGGCCGACGACGACTACGAGTGGGTCGACGAGGGCCAGATCTGGGAGTCGAACCCCGGCGACCCGTACAACGCCATCGACCCGACCATCCTGGAGGCCGACGGCAAGCACTACATGGCCTACGGGTCCTGGTGGCAGGGCATCTACATGCTCGAGCTCGACTGGCCCTCGGGCGAGGTCGCGGAGGGCGCGACGCCGAAGCACATCGCCGGCCGCGGCGGCGCCGGCATCGAGGCCCCCGCGCTGACCGAGCACGACGGCTATTACTACCTCTTCACGTCGTGGGACGTCTGCTGCGCCGGCGCGGACTCGACCTACAACATCCGCGTCGGGCGCTCGACCTCGCCGACGGGCCCCTTCGTCGACGCTGACGGCGTCGCCCTCACCGACGGCGGCGGCACCCTCGTGCTCGGCGCGCACGGCGACTACGTGGCGACGGGCGGGCAGTCGATCACCAACGGCCTCATGGCCTACCACTCCTACCACGAGGACGGCCACTTCGACCTCGGCATCGAGGCCATCGAGTGGAACGCCGACGGCTGGCCCGTCCTGGACGGCGTCTAGCACCGGAGCCGCCGCGGGCGCCCGCGCGCATGCCGCACGGCCGACGGGTCTTCCCTGACCCGCGCCCAGTCGGGGACGGAAGGCCGGCGTCGATCGTGGCAGCGGGGTTCGACGGGCATCGGCCGGTGCGGGCGCGAGGTGCACCCGCACGAGCGAGCGGTCCGTGCGAAAAGGGCGACGACGACGCGGGCCCCGATCCTTTGGATCGGGGCCCGCTTGCGACGCGTCTTCGCCCAGTGCGGTGCCGTGTCAGGCGTCGACCCGCACCGGAGCCGGTTCCGATTCGCGCAGGTTCTCCGGCGGCGGGGCGACGAACTTGTAGCCGACCTGCCGGACCGTGCCGATCATCGACTCGTACTCGCTGCCGAGCTTCGCCCGCAGGCGCCGCACGTGGACGTCGACGGTGCGCGTGCCCCCGAAGTAGTCGTAGCCCCACACCTCCCGCAGGAGCTGCTCGCGGGTGAAGACCCGCCCGGGGTGCTGGGCCAGGAAGCGCAGCAGCTCGAACTCCTTGTAGGTCAGGTCGAGCGGCGTGCCCTTGAGCTTGGCGGCGTAGGTGTCCGGGTCGACGGTGAGGTCCCCGGCGCGGATCACGGTCGGCCCCGAGGCCGTGGCGGCGTTGGGCTTCCCCGTCGCCAGTCGCAGCCGCGCCTCGACTTCGGCCGGGCCCGAGGTCGCGAGCAGGAAGTCGTCGACGCCCCAGTCGGCCTGGAGCGCGGCCAGACCGGCCTCGGTGACGATGGCGAACAGCGGCACGGTCAGTCCGGTGGCCTGGAGGACACGGCAGGTGGCGCGGGCGTCCGCGAGGTCCGACCGGGCGTCGACCATGACCGCGTCGGGGCTCGGGCCGCTCAGCAGCGCCCGCACGTCCCGGCCGGCGTAGCGCGCGCGGTGCGGCAGCAGCTCCAGGGAGGGCAGAATGGACTCAGGGGACTCCGGAACGGGGTTGGAAGTGAGGATCAGGATTTCCACAGCAGTCCTCCGCTGGTAGGTGAGCACACGCGACTATCGCTCTTCCCGGCTTCGGCGACGGGCGGGCTTACTTGCGGTAGGTGGAGTCCTGCCCCAGTGTAAACGGTCACCATCCAAAACACCAGCGTCATCACCGCGCAGCCTCACCATGCGGGACGGGTCGAGGAGAGGATTCGGACCAGTCGCGTTCACCGCCGCGACACGCCACTGTCACGTCGACATCCCGTTCCGTTGGCGTCCAGGAAGGGCCGGAAAGCCGCGCTCCGCGGCGGCCCGCGGCAGCCGACGGGAGCCGCGCCCTGCGTCCACATGGCGGGACGGTCACGGATCGGCGACTGACCGGCATCACCGTTCGATGGACGGACGCCGCGGCACGGTCCGGGGCCGGCGCCGTCCGCAAGGGCGGCCCCCGCCGAAGCTCGCGAGCCCGAAATTCCAGCTGCCGTAGGCTGTGGACGTGTCGTACAGCCGACCCGACGAGACCTGGGGCTACGAGCCGGCCGGAGAGCCGGCCGCGGACCCCGCCTGGAGCGACGCCGCCGGCGCCCCCGACCCGCAGCCGAGCCGCGCCGAACCACGCCGCGCCGCCCGAACGGGATCCCGCCCCCGGAACACGGGCTCCTACCGGACCACCGGCGAGGACGGCGGCGAAGACCACACCCTGCCGCCTCCCGGCCCGCCGCTGCTGCTGCGCCTCCCCGCGCTCGCCGTCACCGTCGTCATCAGCGCCGGCCTCGTCCTCGGCGCCCAGATGGAGCGGCCGGTGTACGCCGCCGGGATCGTGGTGCTCCAGTTGGCGACCGTCGGCCTCGTGACCTGGGTGCGCAAGGTCGACGGCGCGTGGGTGGCCCTCGCGGTCGCCTCGGGCCTGGCCGTCGCCGCGTCCGCGGCGGCCGTGATGTGGACGCCCGTGTCGCTCGTGCCGATCACGGTGCTGCTGGCGCTCGCGTTCGGCGCGGCCGTCGCCGGGCAGCTCGTGCGGCGCGAGCACTCGGGCGTCACCGAGAGCCTCGGCTTCACGATGCTGCTGTGCGTGGCCGTGTGCGGCTACGCCTGCTACATCGCGCTGTCGCGGCTCGGCTCGGCCCCGCCCGCGATGTACTCGGCGGTGGTCGCGGCCGGGACCGCCATCCTCGCCGCGAGGGCCGTCGACCTGGTCATGCCCGACCCGAGGATCAACCGGCAGGTCACGCGCGGCGCGTTCGGCATCGTCATCGGCACCATGTGCGGCACCGCCTCGGCCGCCTACGCCGGACTGGTCATCGAAGGGCCCGATCCCTCGGACGCGGCGATCGGGGGGCTGCTCATCGCCCTCACGGCGGTCTTGACGGACCTCGCCTGCGGATACATGTCGGCCGCGCGGCGCATCGACGGGGCGGGCACCGCCCCGACCGCGGTGGTGAACATCGCCGGCCCGCTGCTCGCCTTCGCCCTCACAGGGCCGGTCGTGTACTTGTTGAGCGCCTATTACATGATCGACTGACACGTTCCATCCGACCGTTTCCCATGGCGAAGCTTGCGAGCCATACGTCAGCTCAGGAGACCCCCTGATGAAGATCCTCCGCCGCCTCCTCATCACCCTGGTCATCCTCGTCGCACTGGTCGCCCTGGGCGACCGGGTGGCGAACGCGCTGGCCGAACGGCGCATCGCGACCGAGGTCGCGAACACCGCCGCCGAGAACGGCGCCTACTCCGACCAGCGCCCCGACGTGACGATCCACGGCTGGCCGTTCCTGACGCAGGCCTGGTCGGGCGAGTTCGAGCAGATCGACATCACGCTGCAGGACGTCGGCTCGAACGGGCTGGTCTTCCCCTCGCTCGAGCTGGTCGCCCATGAGGTGGACGCCGACTGGCGCGAGCTCTCGAACGGCGGCGACGCGGTCGCCCGCACCCTCGACGTGAGCGGCAGCGTGTCCGTGGACTCGATCGAGGCGCTGCTGGCCGAGGAGACCGGGTTCGAGCTGGAGATCAACGAGGACGGCACGGCGTCCCTGACCGGCTCGCAGGAGCTGATGGGCGTGAACGTCGACCTGCAGGCGAGCGGGCAGATCGAGATGGGCGACGGCACGCTGCGCTTCACGCCCGATACGATCGAGTCGCTCACCCAGGACCTGCCGGCGCAGGCGCAGCCGCTCGTCGAAGCGGCCTTGGACGAGTTCGCGTCGTCGGTGGAGCTGCCGGAGCTGCCGTACGGGATCCAGTTGCGCGAGATCACGTTCGACGGCGATGTCGTGACCGTGTCCGGGGACGCCGAGGATGTCGTCCTCACCTGATCCCCCGGTTCCCCTGACGCCCGCTGCCGGGGTCGGCAGGGGCCTCCAAGGCCCCGCACTCCCCCACCGCCCCGCTCAGGCCTCGTCACCGTCGGTGCCTTCGTCACAGTCCGCATGCCGAGAACGGGTGTGGATTCGACCCGGGAAGTCTGCTAGCGTTCACGCCATGCGCAAGCCGATGCTGACCAAGCGGCGCGCGATCGATTACTGCATGATCGCGACCACGCTCTGTCGAATGCCCTAGGCGACTCGCCAGGCCCCGAGAGGCCTGAGGCGGTCGCCGCATTGCGGCCCAGCGTGCGCGAATTACAGAGCAAGGCTTGCGACTCACGAAAACCCATGCACCGCTTATGAAGCGGATACGGGTGTGACGTCAGATCGGATTGCATCCCCCGGACCCTAGGTCCCGGATCCTCCCTGCTCGGCTGCGATTCGCAGCGAACCGCACCTCGACACACTGGGCACGCTCTCGAACTCGGAACTCGAACCAAGTCATTCCATTTACGTTCAGGAGAGAACAGCCATGGCTCGTGAAGACGTGCTGGTCACCGCCGATTGGGCGGAAGAGAACCTCGACACCCCCGGCGTCGTGTTCGTCGAGGTCGACGAAGACACCTCGGCCTACGACTCGGGACACATCAGGGGCGCGATCAAGATCGACTGGAAGGACGACCTCCAGGACCCGGTCCGCCGCGACTTCGTCAACCAGGAGCAGTTCTCGCAGCTGCTGTCCGAGCGCGGCATCAGCAACGACGACACCGTCGTCCTCTACGGCGGCAACAACAACTGGTTCGCGGCCTACGCGTACTGGTACTTCAAGCTGTACGGCCACGAGGACGTCAAGCTCCTCGACGGCGGCCGCAAGAAGTGGGAGCTCGACGCCCGCGAGGTGACCACCGAGGTGCCCGAGCGCAAGCCCACCCAGTACACGGCCAAGCCGCTGAACTGGGACCTGCGCGCCAAGCGCGACGAGGTCGAGGCCGCCATCGGCGCCAAGAACCTCATCGACGTGCGCTCCCCCGACGAGTACGCCGGCCGCCTCCTCGCGCCGGCCCACCTCCCCCAGGAGCAGTCGCAGCGCGCCGGCCACATCCCGACCGCGCTCAGCGTGCCGTGGAGCAAGGCCGCGAACGAGGACGGCACCTTCAAGTCCGAGGACGAGCTGCGCGAGCTCTACGTGAACGAGGCCGGCCTGGACGAGGGCAAGGCGACCATCGCCTACTGCCGCATCGGCGAGCGCTCGAGCCACACCTGGTTCGCGCTCCGCGAGCTCCTCGGCTACTCGGACGTGAAGAACTACGACGGCTCCTGGACCGAGTACGGCTCCCTCGTGGGCGTGCCGATCGCGCTCGGCGACGAGCCCGGCACCAAGTAGACACCGGCGACGGTACGGAAAGGAACACCAATGTCTGACAGCTGCGCTGCACCTGACCAGGACGCGGCCCTGCCGGCGTCGGTCGACATCGAGAAGGAGACCGTGCTCACAGGCACCGTCGTGAACGACGAGGGCGAACTCGTGCAGGGCGCGTACGTGCGCCTGCTCGACGGCTCCGGCGAGTTCACCGCCGAGGTCGTGACCGGTGAGGGCGGGCAGTTCCGCTTCTTCGCCGCCCCCGGCAAGTGGACGCTCCGGGCGCTCTCGCGCTACGGCGACGCCACCGGCGAGGTCGAGGCCTCCCGCGGGCTCAACGAGACGAAGCTCGCCGTGAGCCGATAGGGCTCACGGCGACCGAGACCGACCGGGGCGATTCAGCTCGTATCCCAGTCTGAAAGGCGGGGCCGCAACCGCGGCCCCGCCTTTTGCGTGCCCGGCGAACGGGTCCCGTCTGCTTCCACCGTCAGTGCCGCCGGACCGGCCTTTCGCGTACCGGGGGAACGGACCCGCCGCTCGCGTACCGGGAGACGGGGCCGGGGCTCGGGGTCGATCGTCGTCGGTATTCCGGGCGTTGGGGTTTGCGGCTCAGCCGTGGGCCGACCCCGCTTGCTCGAACCGTGTCCGCAGCCGATGCCGTTCGGCCGCCTCAAGCGTCGGATCCAGCTGCCGGTACCGGTGTGCCGTGTCGAGCGCTCCCTGGGGGAGGCCGTCGAGCAACTGGTCGAGCATCCGGTCGAAGCCGGCGGCGAGTTCCGGTCCCAGCGGCGTCGGGTCGAAGCCGGCGAAGACCGCCCACGTGACCGCTCGGTCGATGTCCGGATCGCCTGCGGCGGCGTTGGTCCAGTCGATCACCACCGGCCCGCCCTCGGTCAGCATGATGTTCTCGGGATGCAGGTCGAGGTGCAGCACGCGGTCGGCTCCGCCACCGGTCAAGTCGACGCCGCGCGACCGAGCGGCGAGCCATGCCGGGGGTTCGATCCGGTGCAGGTCGCTGTGGAGTTCGCGGATCAGCTCGACGCACGCAGCGGGACTGACGCGGCCGCTGACGACCTCCTCGGCCAGGGTCGGGCCGTGCAGGCGTTCCATCTCGATGTCGCCGCCCTCCGCGTGGTACACCGCCGGGACCGGATAGCCCTGGTCCCGCAGATAGCGCATGACCTGCGCGACGTCCGTGGTGTCGTACTCGGCGCATCGCAGCACTCTTCGGTCGTTGATCGCGTACACGACCGAGTCGCGGCCAGAGGCGAGAAACTCCATCACCGAACCGTATCGCAGCGGCGGCGAGGAGCAGAGCGGCGGAACACCTGTCCGGTTGCGCTGCTCCGCTCCTCGCGGGTACTGCACTGAGCGACCGAGCGATGCCCTCGCCCGATGGCGCTCCGCAGCCCCGGCCGAGCGAGTCCGCTCCTCGCGGGTTCCTCACTGCATTCCTGGGCGGCTGAGCGAGACCGCGTTCCGATGACGGTCGGCACGCCGGCTGGGCGAGTCCACTATCGACAGGCTGCCCGGCGGTGAGCGACGGCGCCGCTCCTCCGCTTCTTGGGCGACCCCGCTTCGGGCCGATGCGGTCGTGATCCGCGCTCGCACCTCCCCCGCTGTCGCGTCGCTTCGCTGCGCCTCGGCTCGCTACTCCTTGTCGGCGGTTCGGTAGCGGGCGGTCTTCGTGGCCGGGTCGTAGAAGCCGGCCGGGGTGCGGAGGATGACGTTGATGCGGTTCCAGGCGTTGATCTGGGCGCACATCGCCACCAGGGCGGCGATCTGCTCGTCGTCGTAGTGCTTGCGCACGGCCTCCCACGTCTCGTCGCTGACGGCGTCCGGGTTGTCGGCGATGCGGGCCGACTCCTCGGCCAGCGCCAGTGCGGCGCGCTCCGCCTCGGTGAAGGCCGGGGCCTCGCGCCACACGGTGACGAGGTTGAGCCGCTCGGGGTCTTCTCCGGCGTGCACGGCGTCCTTGTAGTGCATGTCGACGCAGTAGCCGCAACCGTTGATCTGGCTGGCGCGCAGCTTCACCAGTTCCATGGTGGTGAACGGGACGGGCGAGGCGGTGTGGAAGAGCTTCTCGTTGGCGAGCATGTTCTTGTAGTACTGCTTCGCGAACTCGGTTTCGGTGAAGGCGAGACGGGGTTCCATGGCGGTTTCCTTTCTCTTACTGTTCGATCTGCGGATCGGCCGACTGCTCCGTCGGCGGCTCTGCGGGCTGCCCTGCGGGTCGCCGGACCGCCGTGGTGCGCAGCCCGTGGAACTTGTCGGGGTTGCGGACCAGGTCGACGGTGGTGATGCGGCCGTTCTCGATGCCGAGGGCGATGACGCCGTCGACGAGGCCGCCGCGGACGGTGATCAGGGCGGGGTTGCCGTTGATGACGATGGACTGGTGGTGGCGGTCGGGCGCCTTCGCGCTGGTGCCCACGAGGAACCGGGCGACCTTCTCCGCGCCGTGGATCGGCCTGCGCGCGGCCGGGACGTGGCCGCCGCCGTCGGAGACCAGGACGGCCTCGGGGTCGAGGAGCGCCACCAGTTTGTCGAGATCCCCCGAGCGGGTGGCCTTCGAGAAGGCCTCGACCACGGCGCGGTGGGCTTCGGGGTCCACGTCGAAGCGCGGCTTGCGCTCCTCGACGTGCCAGCGGGCGCGGCTGGCGAGTTTGCGGCAGCCCGCCGGGCTGCGGCCGAGGGCCGCGCCGACCTCTTCGAAGGTGAGGCCGAAGACGTCGTGGAGGACGAATGCGGCCCGCTCGGCCGGGCTCAGGGTCTCCAGGACCACGAGCATGGCCCAGGACATCGAGTCGGCCAGGCTGACGGAGTCGGCCGGGTCGGGGCCGGTCTCGACCGGTTCGGGGAGCCAGGGTCCGACGTAGGCCTCGCGGCGGGTGCGGGCCGAGCGGAGGACGTCGAGGGCGAGCCGGGAGGTCGTGGTGACGAGCCAGCCGGTGAGGTCTTCGATCTGCGCGAAGTCGGTGCGTTGGAGTCGGATCCAGGCGTCCTGGACCACGTCCTCGGCTTCGGCGACGGAGCCGAGGAGGCCGTAGGCGACCCCGACGAGGCGGGGCCGGAGGTCCTCGAAGAGGGCCGCGGCCTCCTCTGGGGTGTGCGCTTCCGGTTCGTTCATGCGAGGAGGACGGGACATGGTGGATAAGTGTGACAGTCGAGCGCAGATTGTGACGGTGATCTCGCTGGAGTCGTAGGGCAGACTGGCAGGCGTGTTCTCGAACGTCTCGGCGCGGTGGCGCCGTCGCCTGCGCGTCGCGGTCGTCGTGTGGGCGGTCGTGCTGGTCGCGGTCGCCTTCGCCGCTTCGCGGACGACCGTGCGCGAGCAGGTGGACGCGGCCGAGGCCCGCACGGTGATGGACGCCGTGGTCGGCGAGGCCGCGGCGCTCTTCACGGGCGCGTCGGTGCTCGCGGCCGGACCCCTGCATTGGGAGGCGTGCGACGTGACGCCGGTGCGGCCGGGCCTGTCGCTCGAACGGACCCTTCAGGTCTCGGGTGCGAGGGTGAGCGAGGTGGAGGCGCTGGCCGACCGGTTCGCGATGAGCGTGCTGACCGACACGCCGGAGGGCGCCTCCTGGTCGGGGACGACCGGGGACTTCATCGGGCTGCGGGTCACCGCGCCCGCGGGGGATCCGCCCGGGGGCCGCTGGTCCGAACCGGTGGAGGTCCAGGCCGTCACCGGCTGCCGGCCGCTCGACGAGCCGGTCGGGGCGTTCGCGCCGGCCCCTCCGGCGGAGGCGACCGCCGAGTGGGCCTACGGGTCGGTGCCGTGCCCGGGCGGCGAGACCTTGGCGAGCTGGACCGAGCCGATCGAGGCCCGGCCGTTCCGCGTCCACGAGACCACCGGCGGCTGCGTCTGACCCGATGCCGCGGGTCTCCAGCGGCCCGCTGCCGGGCGGCGATCCGACAGCGCAGGCGTGGAGCACGACGGCGTGCAACGGCTGCCCGGTCCGGGATTCCTCGCGGTGGTCGTCTTCACCGTGGTCTGCAACGTCGCCACCGGCGAGCGGCGACCCCGCGCGATCACTTGTCGATGTCGCCCACCACGAAGAACATCGAACCGAGGATCGCGATCATGTCCGGGATGAGGCAGCCGGTCATGAGCGTCGCCAGCGCCTGCACGTTCGCGTAGGACGCGGTGCGGAGCTTGAGCCGCCACGGGGTCTTCTCGCCCCGGCTCACCAGGTAGTAGCCGTTGGCGCCCAGCGGGTTCTCGGTCCACACGTAGGTCTCGCCCACCGGCGGCTTGAAGATCTTCGGCAGCTTCACGTTGACCGGCCCGGGTGTGCCCGCGAGCCGTTCCAGGCACTGGCGGGCGAGGTCGATCGAGACCTGCACCTGGTCGAGCAGCACCATGAACCGCGCGTGGCAGTCGCCTTCGGCGCGGAGGACGACCGGCACGTCCAGCTCCGGGTAGGCCAGATACGGCTCGTCGCGCCGCAGGTCGAAGTCCAGGCCCGAGGCGCGTGCGACCGGACCGGTCACGCCGAACGCGGCGGCCGTCGCGGCGTCGAGCACGCCGACGCCCTTCGTGCGGGCCGCGAAGATCTCGTTGTGCCGCAGCATCTTGTCGAGCCGGACCATGCCGTGCTCGACCTCGTCGAGCGCCCGGCGCGCCCGCCCCTCCCACCCGGAGGGCACATCGGACTTGAGGCCGCCGACGCAGTTGTACATGTAGTGGACGCGTCCGCCGCTGGCCTCCTCCATGACCGCTTGGAGCCGCTCGCGTTCGGTGAACGCGTAGAACATCGGGGTGATCGCGCCGATCTCCAGCGGGTAGGACCCGAGGAACATGAGGTGGTTGAGCACCCGGTTCATCTCCGCCAGGGCCATGCGCAGCCACACGGCGCGTTCAGGGACCTCGATGCCGGCGAGGCGTTCGGCCGCGAGCGCGACGCCGAGTTCGGACGAGAACGCCGAGAGCCAGTCGTGCCGGTTGGCGAGCAGCATGATCTGGCGGAAGTCGCGCACCTCGTAGAGCTTCTCGGCGCCGCGGTGCATGTAGCCGACGACCGGCTCGCATTCGGTGACGCGTTCGCCGTCGACGCGCAGCAGCAGGCGCAGCACCCCGTGCGTGGAGGGGTGCTGCGGGCCGATGTTGAGCACCATGTCGGTGGGCTCGGTTCCGGCGCCGACGCCGACGGTCATTCGCTCCGACTCGATCACGGTCCCATCGTCGCAGTTTCGGCGCCTCCGGGGAAGGGTCGCCACGGCTTTGCCCACTCGGGCGGCAGGCGGGCGCGGGCCGGGGCGAGGGCCCGGCCCGCGACCCGCCGGCGAG
The DNA here is from genome assembly GCF_019710475.1 of Glycomyces sp. TRM65418. Classification (GTDB taxonomy): domain Bacteria; phylum Actinomycetota; class Actinomycetes; order Mycobacteriales; family Micromonosporaceae; genus Glycomyces. The sequence continues at coordinate 118,281 of NZ_JAJFAX010000005.1, forward strand.
CGTGCGGACCGCGGGTTCGCGGCCGGCGAGCCGCAGGTGCGCATGGCGCGGGTTGCCGCGCCCTGGCATTCTTGACGGAGCATCCGACTATGGAGGAGTGGCCGTGGACCGCGATCAGATGCGTGCGTCGGAGTCCGACCGGCAGGTCGTGATGGAGCGCCTGCGGCAGGCGGTCGAGGAAGGCCGCCTGGACGTGCCCGAGTACCAGGACCGGATCGACGCCGCCATGCAGGCCAAGGTCTACTCCGAGCTCGACGTCCTGATCGCCGACCTGCAGCAGCTGCCGCCGCCGGGCTTCTCGGAGGCGGCGCTGGAGCCGACCGCGGTCATGCGTCCGCCGCTGTCCAAGGTCAACCAGCAGTTGCGCGAGAGCGCGGAGACGAGCCCTCGGAAGTGGAGGATCGCGGGCGTCGCGGTGGGGATCGCCGCCGTGATCTCGCTGATCGTGTTCGCGGTCGCGCCGGAGCTGTTCCTGTACCTCGCGATCGGGGTGCTGGTGGTCCTGGTCCTGTTCGTCGTCGCGGCGGTCGCCGGGCTCTTCTGAGGCGCGCGGCGGGGCGCCGACAACCCCTGACGCGGCCGGGGCCGTCGGTACGCTAACCTGCGCGAGACCGGCTCGATCCCCAGCTGGCGCACCTCGACCGACGCCCAGTGAGGAAGCACCGTGACCGACAGCGACGCCTACCTGCGGGCCTGGGAGCCCGACAATGTCATCGAGTACCCGCGCGCCCAGTGGATCGGTGAGTTCGCCGCTCCCGCCTCGGTCTACCCCGAGGTCGACTTCCTCCCGATCGACATGTCGGCGGTCTACACCGCGTATCTCGACGGCGCCCGCTTCGACCTGTACAGCCGGATCGACCTCGACATGGGCGAGGAGGGCACGCTCGCGCTCGCCGTCATCGGGGCCGTCCCGCACGACCGGGACGACATGCTGTTCTGCCTCGACACCGAGAGCGGCCAGGTGCTGCTCCTCGGCGTCGAGGACGGGACCCTCGAACTGGTGAACTCCACGTTCAAGGCCTTCGCCGAGTTCCTGTACCGGTTCGCGCTGTTCGTCGACGCCGACACCGGCAGCGCGGGCCGCGCCCGGCGCGCCGCCGGACTGCGCACCGCGATGCGGGGCGTCGACCCGGAGGCGCTGGCCGACCGCGAGTCCTGGTGGTCGATCGCGCTCATGCAGCTCGAAGGCGCGAAAGGCTAGGCGGCCGTGGACTTTCCGCGCGAGAAGCTCATCGAAGGGGGCGTCGCCCCCGAGTCGCTGCCGGAGGACCTGGAAGGGCTCCCGGAGTCGATCCCGCGGATCTACACCTCGCGGCTCCCGGAGGGGCTCGCGCCGTTCAACATGATCCGGTTGACCGCCGAGGGCACCGACCTGGACGTGCGGCTCATCGTCGTCGGCGCGGTCGAGGGCTCGCCTGGGCTCCTGTACGCGATCGACCCGAACACCGGCGAGGTCCTGCAGTTCGACACCGACAGCAACGAGGTGCGCGGGGTCAACTCCTCGTACCGGTGGTTCGTGGAGTTCCTGCGCCGCATCGGGTTCGCGCTGGAGATGAGCGAGACCGACGACATCGGCTCGATCATGAACCGGGGCATGCGGTTCACGCTGCGCGCGCTGGACGAGCGCGCGTTCGACGAGGCCGAGTGGTGGCCGCTGGTCTTCGAACGCCTCGACCAGGTCTGAGCGGATCCGGGGACGGCGCGGGGCCGGAAGGGCGCACCCTCCCGGCCCCGTTGCGGCTCAAGGGAGCCGACCGGGTGCGGTCGGCTCGTACCGCGGTCACTCCCAGTCTTCGAGGACGTCGTCGATGGCGCTGTTGAAGTCGGCGACCTCGGCGTAGACGCCCGGGTTGCCGGGTTCGGCGCAGCCGTACCCCCAGGAGACGATGCCGACGAGGATGAGGTCGCCGTCCTCGTCGGGGGCCATGGCGGGGCCGCCCGAGTCGCCCTGGCAGGAGTCGATGCCGCCGTGCTCGAGGTCGCCCGCGCACAGCATGGTCTGGGCGTCGACTTCGCCGGGATAGGCCGCTTCGCAGGTCTCGTCGTCGATGAACGGCACCTCGACCCATCGGGCGACGGCCGGGAAGACCTCGCCGGTGTAGCCCCATCCGGCGGTGGTGACGGCGTCGAACTCGGTCGGCTCGGTGCCGACGTCGATCGGCTCGACGTCGACCGGCTCGTCGAGCAGGAGCAGCGCCCAGTCGTTCGCGAACGTGACCGGCTCGTTGTAGTCGTGCGCGAGGTGCAGGTCCACCACCGCGGTCTCGACGAGGTCCGCCGAGTCCAGGTCGACCGAGCCGGAGAAGACCACGAGTTCGTCGGGGTCGCTCGTGCCCTCCACGCAGTGCGCGGCGGTGAGGACGACGGTCTCGGTGATGACCGAGCCGCCGCAGAACTGCCGTTCGTAGGCGGAGCCGGCGCCCGACCAGCCGACGCCGACGAGCCAGGGGAACCGGCCCTCCTCGGCGGGCTGGCCGCCGATGATCATGGCCTCGAAGTCGCCTGCGGGCTCGAGGGGGTCGGCGTTCGCGGCGGTGCCCGCCCAAGCGACGGCCGCGGCGCCGAGGCCTGCGGCGACGCCCGCGCCGAACCGGATCAGATGCTTCCTCGTTCTGTCCACTGTGCATCCTTTCGGGGGTGGATGTGAGGCTCGGGCCGTTTGGCCGTCCTGACCCGAAAAATACCCACATCGTCCCGGGACCCCTCCCGCGGCCGGGTGCCTTGGCGCACGCCTCAGGCCGAGCCGCCCCTGAAGGCCGGGGCGAGGGCCGGGTCGGGGCGGTAGTCGAAGGGCTCGTCCCGGTCGCAGCGCAGCCATCCCTCGCGGACATAGAGGCGCGCGACCTGCACCGTGGAGCGGCGGCCGCCGCCGGGATGGGTGAAGTAGTAGAGGAAGCCCTCGTCGGGGCCCTGCGTGAGGGCCATGGCATGGTGACCGAAGGCCTCGTCGTAGGCGCGGCGGCCGGGACCGGCGAGGATCGGGAGCGGCTGGCGGTGCCAGTGCTCGAGGTCGGTGGAGCGGTGGACGAGGAGTCCGGCCCAGCCGTCGGTGACCATCCAGTAGACGCCGCCGAGCAGGAAGACGGTGGGGCCCTCCTGGGCCTGGTCGGTGACGGAGGGACCGGCGGGCGTCCAGGCGAAGAGGTCGTCGGAGTCGGCGGCGTGGATGCGGCTCTCGCGCTGCTCGTCCTTGAACCACATGCGCCACTTGCCGTTCGGGAGGCGGTGGACGGTGGCGTCGATGGCGCGTTCGGAGTCGACGTCGACGGTGGAGCGGTAGGTCCAGTCCTCGAGGTCCTCGGAGGTGTAGTGGCGGATCTCGGCCGGGCCGGACCAGTCCTCGCGGATGCCTTCGAGGTAGGTGACGTACATGTGCCAGAGGCCGTCGTGGCGCAGGATCTCAGGGGCCCACCACGTGTCGCCGGGGGCGCGGTCGGGACCGGCCGCGGTGCCGACGTAGGTCCATTCGCGACCGTCGGGGCTGGTGGCGTGGCCGATGTCGGTGCCGTGCGCCCAGGCGACGCCCGCGTCGGGCTGGTCGGCGCGGCGCTGCGTGTAGAAGAGGCGCCACAGGCCCGAGTCGGGGTCGTAGACGACGGTGGGGTCGGTGGGCCCGTCGAAGACCGGGTCGGTGAACAGCGGCGCCGGCGCGGGGAGCGCCTCGGTGGTCGGTCCGGTCGTCATGGTTCCTCCAGGGAAGTCGGCGGCCGGAAGGCCGGGCCCGGCGGGGTGCTTGAACCGTAGCCATGGATAGCGCTTGCCGCAACTGTTGCAGAGCTTACCGAATACCGTCCCGAACCCCCACCCGCCCGGGGAACACAACGCCGATCCTCCCGCCCGAGTACGACAAGAACCGGGTGCGGCGGCGCGCATGTCACCCGATCGTGGCGAAGGGGACGAGCGGGACCGGGGGCCACGGCGCGCGAAGCGGCGAGACCGCCGGCCTCGCGGGCGCCGATGCCGACGGGCTTCGTCGCGTCCGCGCGCCGACGGCCACGGCGCCTCCTCCGCGCCGAAGCCTGCGGCGGCTTGTCACGCAAACATCACGGAGGCGATATTTCAGCCCCCGTTCCCGAAGCGCCCGAATACCGCGCACTCCGGTACCGTTTAGGCATGGACCTCAACGCGGACCTTGGGGAGGGTTTCGGTCGCTGGGAGCTCACGGACGATGACGCACTGTTGCGCATCGTCACGAGCGCGAATGTCGCATGCGGTTTCCACGCCGGCGACCCCGCCACCCTGCGCCGCGTCACCGCGCTGGCCGCCGCCGGGGGCGTGCGGATCGGCGCGCAAGTGTCCTATCGGGACCTCGCCGGGTTCGGGCGGCGCGAGATCGACGTCCCCGCCGCGGAACTGGCCGCCGAGGTCGCCTATCAGATCGGGGCGCTGCGCGTGTTCGCCGAAGCTGCGGGCCGACACGTGTCCTATGTGAAACCCCATGGGGCGCTGTATCACCGGACCGGCCGCGACCCGGTGCAGGCCGCCGCGGTGGTCGAAGGGGTCCGCTTGGCGGGCGTGGACACCGTGCTCACCCAGCGCGGGAACGCGCTCGACCGACTCGCTTCCGAAGCCGGGCTGCGGGTCGTGGGTGAAGCCTTCGCCGACCGGGCATACCTCCCCGACGGGCGGCTGGCGCCGCGCGGGACGCCGGGCGCGCTGCTCGCTCCCGACGCGGCCGTGCGGCAGGCCGTGGAACTGGCGGTGGAAGGAGCGGTGACGGCGATCGACGGGACGCGCATCGCCGTTGCGGCCGCATCGATCTGCGTACACGGCGACGGTCGCGACGCGGTCGCGCTGGCCGCGTCCGTCAGGGCCGCATTGGACGAACGAGGCATCGACGTGGAGGCATTCTCGTGAGTACCGGAAGAACCACCGCCGCCCATCGGCTCAGGCCCCTCCCGGCCGGGCCGCGGGGCATCCTGATCGACTGCGGCACCAGCGAGGCCGCGCGCTCCTGCTACCGCTCGCTGCAGAGCCGGCGCATGTCCGGTCTCCTGGAGGCCGCCGACCTGGTGCCGGGGGCGACCACCGTGCTGGTGGACGGGATCGACGAGCCGGAGCTGCTGGCCGCCGAACTGCCGGGCTGGCCGCTCACCGACGAGCCCGACGCGGGGGGCGAGGCCGTCGAGATCCCCGTCTGCTACGACGGACCCGACCTCGAGGCCGTCGCCGAACTGTGGGGGGTGGCCCCGGAGGCGGTGGCCGACATCCATTCGGGGATCGAGTACGAGTCGGCGTTCTGCGGATTCTCGCCCGGCTTCGCCTACCTCGAAGGGCTGCCCGAGCGCTACCAGGTACCGCGCCGCGAGAACCCGAGGACCACGGTGCCGGCCGGGTCCGTGGCCGTGGCCGGGCCGTACACCGGCGTCTATCCGCGCACGAGTCCCGGCGGCTGGCAGCTCATCGCGACGATGACGAATCCCGGTCGACTGTGGAACGAGCACCGCGAGCCCGCGGCGCTCCTGGTGCCCGGCACGCGCGTGCGGTTCGCGGCGGTGCGCGTATGAGCCACATCGAGATCCTTCGCGCGGGCGTGCTCACGACCTGCCAGGACGCCGGGCGTCCCGGCTGGGGGCACTTGGCGGTGCCGCCCTCGGGGGCCGCGGACCGGCCGTCGTGGCGGCTCGCGAACCAGCTGGCGGGCAACCCGACCGGGGCGTGCGCGCTGGAGACGACGTTGAACGGATGCACCGTGAAGGCGCACCGGAACGTGACCGTGGTCGTGGGCGGCGCGCCGTGCCCGGTCACCGTGGACGGGCGGCCGGAGGCCTGGGGGCAGCCGGTGAAGCTGCAGGCCGGTTCGGTGCTGGACGCCGGGCCCGCCGAGGTCGGCGTGCGCTCGTATCTGGCGTTCTCCGGTGGGCTGCATCCGAAGTCGAGCCTCGGTTCGCATTCGACGTGCCTGCTCTCGGGTTTGGGGCCGGCGCCGCTGAGCGACGGCGACACGATCCCGCTGGGGCCGAGTCCGGCGCATCCGCCGCTGCCGACGCAGTGGCCCGCGCCGTGGTCGGGAGTCGGCGAGGAACTCGTGCTGAAGCTCCATTTGGGACCGAGGATCGAGTGGTTCCAACCGGAGGCGGTGGCCGAGCTGGCGCGCGGGGTGTGGACCGTTTCGGAGCATTCCAACCGGATCGGGCTGCGGCTGGAGGGTCCGGTGCTCCGACGGGCCGATGCGAAGGCGGAGCTGCCGAGCGAGGGGATCGCGGCGGGGGCGCTGCAGGTGCCGCCGAACGGGCAGCCGATCCTGTTCGGCCCCGACCACCCGACGACGGGCGGCTACCCGGTGATCGGCGTGGTGGGCCCGGAGGCGCAGGCGGCCGCGGCGCAGGCGCGGCCGGGGACCCCGATCAGGTTCGTGCCGATCCCGATGCCCCATTGGAGCAAGCGGGTCTGACGCGTCGGCCGCTCGCGTAGGGCCACACGTTCGAGTGCATTCCGCGCGGGCGGCCGGTTTCGGCGGCGGTTCTTGTCGGACCCGCCTGCCACGATCGGCCCGAGACTTCCTTCCCCTCTCGGGAGGGCGGGGGTTGGGGACGGCCGGACCCCGGGGCTTGCAGCGGCTCGTGCGATCGGCCTGTCGCGGCGGTCTGGCGCGAAGGCTCTCGCGGTTTGCGAGCGCACTCGCCAGGCGCGTCGTCTCCAGGGGCCTCGTCGCTGCGGAGTGGCAGTTGTTCGAGCGCGCGGTCGTTCGCCGGCGCCGTCGTTCAGAAGCGCTGCCGTTCAGGAGGACTGTCGTTCAGGAGGACTGTCGTTCAGGACCGCTGCCACCTAGAGGCGCTGTCGTTCAGGAGCACTGCCGTGCGAGCGCGCGGCGATGCGGGAGCGCCGCCGTTCGAGGACTCAGTCGCCCAAGGCCTGAGCGAAGTCGGCGATGAGGTCCTCCGCGGCCTCGATGCCCGTGGAGAACCGGATGAGGTCGTCGCCGATCCCCGCCGCCGCCCGCTCCTCGGCGGTCATCTTGGCGTGGCTGCTGATCGCCGGTCGCGTCATCAGCGACTCCACTCCGCCCAGGCTCGCGGCCGGATACGGAATGCGCAGCGTCCGCAGAAGGCGCTCGGCCGCGTCCAGGCCCCCGGCGGGCCGGAACGCCAGCATCGATCCGAAGCCGTCGAACAGCGCCGCGGCCCGCTCATGGTCGGGGTGCGAGGCCAGGCCCGGGTAGTGCACGTCGGCGATCGCCTCGTGCTCCTCCAGGAACCGCGCCAACGCGAGCGCGTTCTCGTTCTGCGCCCGCACCCGCAGGGCGAGGGTCTTGAGTCCGCGCGAGAGCAGGAACGCCGCGTTCGGGTCGAGGCTGCCGCCGAAGAGCATCAGCTGGTGGCGCACGCGCTCGATCCGCTCGGCCGAGCCCGTGACGACGCCGGCGACGAGGTCGGAATGGCCGTTGAGGGCCTTGGTCGCGGAGTGGCACACCAGGTCGTAGCCGACGGTGTGGGGCCGGAACAGCACCGGGGTGGGGAAAGTGTTGTCGATGATGGAGGTCAGGCCGTGCTCGCGTGCGAAGCGGGCGAGTCCGGCGAGGTCGCCGACCCGCACGAGCGGGTTGGTGATCGACTCGACGTAGACGGCTTTGGTCTCGGGCCGGAGCGCGGCCTCCCAGGCGGCGGGGTCATCGGCGTCGACGAAGTCGACGCCCCAGCCGATCCGCCGGGCCTCCTCGGCGAGGAGGGCGTGGGTGCCGCCGTAGAGGTTCCCGGCGACGATCAGGCGGTCGCCGCCGCCGAGGACGCTGCTGAGCGCGGTGGCGATCGCGGCCATGCCGGAGGCGGTGACGACGGCGGCCTCGGCGCCTTCGAGGGCGGCGAGCTTGTCCTGCACGTACGTCTGGGTGGGGGTGTTGGAGTAGCGGATGTAGTCGACGCCGCCGCCGGGTTCGATCTCGTAGACCGTCCCCTGGTAGATGGGGAAGACGACCGATCGGTCGCGGGCGGGGCGGGGCTCCCCGCCGTGGACGGCCAGGGTCTCGAACCGGGTTGCGTCGCTCATCCGCCGACGATATCGGCGGCCCGGTCGCCCCGCAATGATTCGGGTCTCAGCCGGCGCCGGGGCGGGCGCCGATGAGCCGGTCGAGGAGGCGGGTCTCGCCGGGCCACGCCTCGTGGAGGACCTCGCGGGGGACGCTGCGGGCCGCGTACCGCAGGGCGAGCGCGACCACGACGATGTCGTCGAGGGGCCCGATGACCGGCAGGAATTCGGGGATGAGGTCGATCGGGCTTGCCAGGTACACCGCCGCGATCACGACGGCCGCCTTCGCGCGGCGCGGGACGGCGGGGTGGCGGCGCAGCCGCCGCGCGCAGGCGATGCAGTCGGGGATGAAGGCGGCGAGGTCCCGCAGGAGCCCGGGCGGCAGCCGCCGGGCGAGGACGGCGAGGAGCGCCCAGGTCAGGACGATGAGGGCGGCCGCGATCGCGAGAGCGGCGAGCCAGCCGCGTGCGCCCTCCGGCACCGTCACCGGCGTTCCTGGTCGAGGCTCGCGAGATAGGCGTTGTAGACCTCGTGCGGGTCGTCCTCGGGGCGGCCGCTGGCGGTGGCGCGCTCGGCCATCCGGTCGAGGCGCCGGCCCTCGCGGTCCTCCGAGCGCGTCCACTGGGCGATGAGCACGCCGATGATGATGAGGCTCGGGATCTCCCCGAACGCCCACGCGATGCCGCCGCCGGCGCGCTGGTCGGCGAGGAGGTCGCCCGCCCAGGGCATGGCGATCTGCGTGTACCAGTCGCCCGCGATGAGCGTCGTGCTCAACATCAGGGTGAGCCCGAAGATGGCGTGGAAGACGATCGACACGAAGTAGAGCAGGACCTTCGCCGGGTAGCTCAGCGGCCGCGGCTTCGGGTCGGGGCCGATGATCACCCAGAAGAAGAGGCTCCCGGCGGCGAGGAAGTGCGCGGTCATGAACAGGTGCCCGAAGTGCGAGCGCAGCGCCCACTCGAACATGCCGGTGAAGTACATGAGGTACAGGCTCGTCAGGTAGATGAAGAGCGCCACGAGCGGTTTCGAGACGAACCGGGACCAGCGGCTGTGGACGGCGGCGAGGAGCCATTCGCGCGGGCCGCCGGCGCGGTCGGGCCGCAGGGCCCGGAGCGCGAGCGTCACGGGCGCGGCCAGCACGAGGAGGATCGGCACGAGCATGTTCAGCGCCATGTGCTGCACCATGTGGGCGCTGAACAGGACCATCCCGTACTTGCCCAGGCCCGACGAGGTGGTGACGACGAGCGCGACCCATCCGGCGATCCACAGGGCGGTGCGGTACCAGGGCCAGGCGTCGCCGCGGCGGCGCAGGCGGACCACCCCGGCGACGTACGCGCCGACGAGCGCGATCGCGGCCGTGCAGAACAGGATCGACGGGTACCAGTCGAGTGCCACGGAGGCGACGCTGAGCGGCCCGGGGGTGGGGAAGCCGAGCACGGCGGTGTTCGGGTCGGCGAGCTCCTCGGCGGGCGGCGGGGTCACCGACAGGGAGGCGGCGAGGCCGAACGCGATCGCCATGAGCGCCAGTTCGGCCGCGGCGAGGCGCGTGAACGCGCGCCGGTCGCCCGCGGCGACGGCCGGGAGGGCGCGGCGGCGGTGGGCCCAGCCGAGGAGGCCGCCGGCGGCGAGCACGGCGAGCTTCGCGAGCGCGATCCGCCCGTACGGCGTGGTCCACAGGTCGGTGAGGGCGACGTTGGCGCAGAAGACGATCAGGCCGGAGCCGCCCACGGCGGCGTAGGCGAACAGGGCCGTCCGGGAGTACCGGCGGGCCGCGACCGCGGGGTCTTTGCGGGCGATGAACAGCGCGAACAGGCCGCCGGCCCAGAACGCGGCGGCGACGACGTGGATGAGGAGGCCGTCGACGGCGATCTGGTGGTTGCCGTTCGACGCGGAGTGGCCGGTGAAGACCGGCGGGAAGGTGGCCGCGACGGCGAGCGCGGCGGCGCCCACCGCGCCGGGGATGGTGAACGCCCGCAGCGCGAGGACCGCCGCGGCGAGCGCGAGGAGCGCGGCGAGTGCGAGCGCCCGGCCCTGCTCGAACTCGGACACGTAGAACCAGACGTCCTGAGTCCCGATCCGGTCGAGCGGCACGGCGTTGAGGTTCGCGGCTTCGACCGGGAGGCGGACCAGCGCCACGACCGCCCACAGAGCCGAGGCCGCGGCGCCGACGCGCAGCCACCGCCACGACTGGGCGGTGAGGCGGGCCCGGTCGCCCTGGCGTCCCGGCAGGAAGCAGGCGGCCGCGACCATGCAGCCGACGGCGGCGAGCATCGCGAGGTCGTAGGCGTATTTGAGGAGGCCGGCGGCCCAGGTGACGGCGGGGTCGGGGGCCGTGAGGCCCGGGAGCGCGTCGACGTCGACGGCTCCGCCGAGGTCGAGGGCGACGACGGCGGCGGCGAGCCCGGCGAGGACGGCGGCGGCGACGGCCAGTGCGCGCAGCCCGCGCCCGGGGCCCTGCGGTCCGCGGCCGTGCCCGTGCAGCCCGCTTCGGGGCCCCGCGCCGCCGCCAGGTATGGTAGCGGCGGTGTTTTGGCTGGTCTCGGTCGATGCGGTCACGTAACCCAGCATGGCTGATTAATCCAGCTCACGCCCCACCGGGTGGGGTCCAGTCATCTCCGGCAACTTCACGGCGAGCCGCTCGGGCGGCTATGGGCCGTGTCGGGGTCATAAGGCACGATCACACGGAGCGCTCGAGGCGGAGCCGTGCATTGGCAGTCACGGCGATCGCTTGCGGCGCCGTAATTTTCTATGGTGGATCGCGATGGGAATCATCGAAAGACGCGGTGAGATCATGAACCTGCTTCAGGGGGGCGGCGGCGTGCTCGGCAACATGCACTTCACGCTCGACGGCTCGGACGATCCGTCGAACGTGCTGAACCTCATGGCCCTGGACGCGTACGTCAGCGGCGCGCAGCCCCATGCGGTGGTGCGGGCGCTCGACATGGTCGCCGACGACGTGGACCTCATACCCGAGGGCGGGTCGCTCGTCCGGTCGATTTCCGGGGCGTCGTTCCTGCAGCTGGTGGTCGGCGAGGGCTGGACGCTGCGGACGCAGCGGTGGCGCGACGGCTCCGGGCAGGCGGTGGTGACCGCCGAGACGCGCGAGCGCGCCGAGGAGATCGCCGCGTACCTCACCGACCGGACCGGTTCGGTCGAGGAGGTCGGCGAGGACAAGGTCGACATGGGCTTCTGGTACCGGTCGGCGCGCGGCCCGTTCCGGTCCACCCGGTCGATCAGCGCGCCGCGGTGGCCGGAGATCGAGCGGAACTACTCCTCCGGCGCGGGTTCGGCCCTGGGGAAGCTCATGGCCACGCAGGCTTCGGACGTGGCGGGGCGGCTCGTCCTGTTCCACGGCCCGCCGGGGACCGGCAAGACGACGGCCCTGCGGGCGCTCGCCCGCGAGTGGGCGCCGTGGTGCCAGGTGGACACGGTGCTCGACCCGGAGGCGTTCTTCGCCGACCCGTCGTACCTGATGGAGGTCATCATCGGGTCGGAGATGGATCTGGCGCTGGACGCCGACCTCAACCCCGGTGAGCCGCGGCGCGGGCACTGGCGGCTCATGGTCCTGGAGGACTGCGACGAGCTGATCCGCGGGGAGGCCAAGGAGGCGTCGGGGCAGTCGCTGGCGCGGCTGCTGAACCTGACGGACGGCCTGCTCGGGCAGGGCCGGGAGATCATGGTGGCGATCACGACGAACGAACGGCTCGACCGGCTGCACCCGGCGGTGGTGCGCCCCGGGCGGTGCCTGGCGCAGATCGAGGTGGGCGCGCTGTCGCCGCTGGAGTCGAGCGACTGGCTCGGCGGGGAGCCGGTGCGCGAGCCGATGACGTTGGCCGAGCTCTACGCCCGGCGCGGCGGCACCGATCCGACCAGGTCCGAGACACCGATCCCCCACCAGCACATCGGCCAGTACCTATAAGGCCGCGTTCCCTGCGCCGACTTGCGAAACGGGCGCCTCGGGCCTCGTCCTGCACGGGGTCGGCGGTGCCGCGGGGCGGTGCGCATCGGGCACGCCGCCCCGCGTTCGGCTTCGCTTTCTCAGTCTTCGACCCGGTCAGGCCTCGGCGTCGCGGGCGGCGAAGACCTCTCTGGCGGCGGTGACCGCGTTGATCGCGGCGGGGAAACCCGCGTAGACCGCGATCTGCGTGAGCGCCTCCACGATCTCGCCGCGGGTGAGCCCCGCATTGAGGGCGCCGTTGATGTGGAAACGCAGCTGCGGGGCGGCGTTCCCCAGTGCGGCCAAGGCGCCGATCGTCACCAGCTGCCGATCCCGCGGCTCCAGCTCCGATCGGGAGATGACGTCGCCGTACGCGAACTCGGCGATGAAGCGGCCGAGATCGGGTGCGATGTCGGCGAGGGAGGTGACGGGCGAGGGGCCCTCCTCTCCTGAAAGCCGTTGCAGGGCCTTGATCCCGCGTTCATAGCGTTCTCCGGAATCCTCCATCTGCGAACCTCCTTAGTCGCGTGAGGCTTGGATCCGCTTGCCCCACAACGCCAATCCTGCTGCAAGTAGGAGCATGCCCGCAAGGGCCAACGCCAGCGCGGCGAAGCCGTGGACGGCCGCGGCCTGAGCGATGAGCGGTCCCGCCGTGGCGCCCACGTAGAGGCTGAACATCGCCACCGAGGAAGCGGCCGCGCGGTGCTCGCCGCCGGCCTCCGCCGCGGTCTGGTTCGCCGCGGGCCCGACGATGCCGAGGCCGCCGATGAGCACGGCCAACAGGACCGCGAGCATCACGAGGTGGTCGCCGGCGAACACGGCGGCGGCCATGGCCAGCGCGGCGACGACGGTGCCGAGGACGATCTGGTTCGGCCGGGCGACGCGTGCGAGCGGGACCGCCAGGAACGGCAGCGCGACCATCACCGGGAGGGCGCTGGCGCGCAGGGCGAGCAGTTCGCCGGTGCCGGTGACGATGCCGGTGAGCTCGATGCCGGTGTAGATCGCGACCATGGCGGCCATCACGAGTGCTCCGGCGCCGAACATCGGCAGCAGGGAGGCGAGGCGCAGGACGCGCGGGATCGCGGCGTAGCTGCTCGCGAGGTTCGCGCCCGCGGCGGGCCGGTCGGGGAGCATGACGCGGCTCGCGGCGAGCGCGACGAGGCCGAACAGGACGGCCGATCCGATGAAGACGGTGCGCCAGTCGGCGAACCGGATCACGGTCTGGGAGGCGAGCTGGCCGATCACGGTGGCGGCCAGGAACGAGGTGATGATGGTGGAGACGGCGACGGCGCGGCGGTCCGGCGCGAGGCGGACGGTGGCATAGGCGGTCATGGCGGGTGGGATCGAGCCGATCGCGAGGCCTTGAAGGACCCGCAGCGGGATCGCGGCGGCCAGGCTCGGCGCCAGACCGGTCAACAGTGTGACCACCCCGGCGGCGAGCAGCCCGGCGATGAGGACGCGTTTGCGCCCGAAGCGGTCGGCCATGGGACCGAAGAGGACGAAGCCCCCGGCGTAGCCGAACGCGAACGCGCTGATGATCCAGGTCATCGATCCGAGGCCGACGTTCCAGGAGGCCTCCATGGCGCTGAACATCGGTATGGGCGTGTACATCTGGCCGGTGGCCAGAAGGGCCGCGAGCGCGAACACGGGGACGACCCGGTAGGCGGGTGTGTATGCCGGCGGGATGCGCGCGGGCATCTGCGCCGGGAGGTAGCGGTCGGATGACGCGGTGGTGGTTGCAGTCATGGCGGCAAATCTAAGTCCGCCTGCGGCACTCTGTCAACCAAATAGTTGGTTTTTCTTCTGGTAACCTGGACCTCATGCCACCGCAAGAGGGGAAACGCTCCGACGCCACCCGACGGGCGCTGCTGCGCGCGGCCCGCGACGAGTTCGCCGAACTGGGCCTCGCCGGCGCCCGCGTCGACCGCATCGCCGAGGTCGCCGGGGTCAACAAGGAGCGCATCTACGGGATCTTCGGCAGCAAGGACAAGCTGTTCGACGCCGTGATCGTCGACACCATGCAGGAGTTCACCGAGGTCGTCGACCCGCTGTGGAAGACCGACGACGTCGGCGCGTTCGTGGCGAGCCTCTACGACTACCAGCGCACGAAGCCGCAGCTGCTGCGGCTGCTCACGTGGGAGGCGCTGCACCGCGGCGACGACGTGCACGACGTCGACGGCTGGCGGCACGAGCACTACCGCCGCAAGATCCAGCACTCGATGGCGCAGTTCGGCACCGACGACCCGTTCCGGGCCGGGCTGATGACGCTCGTGCTCTACGGGATCACCAACTGGCTCAACCTGGCGCCGCAGCTGCGGCGGCTCCTGCTCGGCGATCGCGCGAACGACGCGGACGCGATCCGGGCGTTCCTCGTCCCGTTCGCCGAAGGCGCGACGAAGGCGATGAAGCCCGGCACCGACCCGGTCAATGACTTGACCACTGGTGCGGCGGCCGAGCCGAGTCCGGTCGAGGATGGCGCCGGGGCGGAGCCGGATCCGGTCGAGGCCGCCGCCGAGCGGCTGCGCCGGGCCCAGGCCGAGACCGAGGCGGCGAAGGCCGCGCTCGGCGAGGCCCTCCGGGCGGCCAACGCCGCGGGCGTCAGCGCGAACCGGCTCGCCAGGCAGGTCGCGGGCACGTGCTCGCGCCCGGTGGTCCTCAAGCTCCTCGCCGAATGAGCCGACCGGCCCCGGAACACAGGGCGTTTCGCAGGCGCGCCCGGCCATCGCCCCGATAGTCTTCGACACGGTTCCCCGCCGACCGTCCACCGGGAGGGAGCACCATGCGGGCCGCAGCGCCGCCCAGTCGAACCGGTACCGGAGGGCTCGCCGCCGCGACCGGCGCGACGGTGCTCGCCGCCCGGAGACGAGGAGACACGCAGGTCCGATGAACCGTCCCGTCCCCGACGCCGCGCACGTCTGGACCGCCTTGGTGCTCACCGCGATCGCCGGGGCGGTCGACGGCGCGGGCTTCGTCGGCCTCAGCCAGCAGTTCGTCGCCAACCAGACCGGGAACGCGGTCCTCCTCGCCGTCTCGTTGTCGAGCGAGGTCGCCGGCCGCGACGACGGCCTCTCGCCCGTCGGCCCCTTGTGCTCGCTGGCCGGCTTCGCACTCGGGGCGATGCTCGCGTCGTTCTCGACCCGCCGGCATGTACTCACCCGCTTCGGCCTGCCGTTCCTGCTCGTGGCGGAAGTGGCGGTGCTCTGCGCGGCCGCGCTCGTGACGGGCTTCGAGCTCGCGGTCGCCTTGGCGGCCTTCGCCATGGGCGTGCAGAGCATCCACGCGTCGCGCATCGGGCTGTCCGGGATCAACACGACGGTGCTCACGGGGACGCTCATCGCGTTGTTCGTGAACCTCTTCGGCGACCGCACGGCCCGGCGCTCGGCACGGCTCCAGGCGTCCGTGTGGGCGGTCTACCTGGTGGCCGCAGGGGTCGGTTCGGCCATGGCGTACACGTTCTCGTTCGAGGCCGTGTGCTGGACGGCCGCGGGCGTCGCGGCCGTGATGGCGGTCGCCGGCTTCGCCGAGGCCCGCCGCGACCGGGGCGCGGACTGACCCGGCGGCCGATTCAGGCGCTGCGAACCCGCAGCCCGGGCCGGCGCGCGAGGAGCCACTTCCGGTCGGCCGCCGTGCGGCGCGCCAGATCGTCGGCGGCCGCTTCCCATGCGGGATGGACGAAGTCGAACCCGACGGCCTCCAGTCGACCGGGCGTGACGCGGCGGCTCTTGAGCAGCAGCTCGGTGTCGCTGCGGAGCGCGAACGCCCCGATCTCGGCCATCCACTTCGTCGCCGGGAGCCCGAAGCGCCGACCCCAGAGACGGCGGAGAACGCGCATCAAGTCCTTCTGCCGCAGCGGATGCGGGGAGGCGAGGTTGACCGGGCCGGCGAGGTCGTCCCGTTCGATGAGGAACTCGACGGCCCGCGCGAAATCCTCCTCGTGGATCCACGACACGAACTGGCGGCCGCCGCCGACCGCGCCGCCCAGACCGAGCAGGACCATGCGGGAGAGCACGTCGAAGACGGAACCGCGGTCGACGCTCATGGTCATCGCCGACCGCATCGCTACCTTCCTGGTGTGCGGCGTGTCCGCTTCGTCGAGGGCCCGTTCCCAGGCGAGGGCGATGTCGATGCTCTCGGCCCAGTACGCGGGCACGTCGGGTTCGCCGCCGCCGATGACGCCGGTGGCCTCGTCGTTGGCGCGGCCGTGGGTGTGGGCGTAGATCGTCGCGGTGCTCGCTTGGAGCCAGACGCGCGGCGGCTCGGCGGCGGCGGCGATGGCTTCGCCGACGACGCGGGTGGCGTCGACGCGGGAGCGCCTCATCTCGGCGAGGTGCTCGGGGGTGTAGCGGCAGCTGACGCTGCGTCCGGCGAGGTTGATGACGACGTCCGCGCCGTCGACGGCCTCGGCCCAGGGGCCGAGCGTGCGCCCGTCCCAGTGGCGGTGGTGGGGGCGGGAGGGGCGGCGGGTGAGAACGGTGAGGCGGTGCCCGGCGGCGGTGAGCCGGCGTTCGAGGACGGCGCCGACATGGCCGGTGCCGCCGGGGATGACGATCTTCATGGGATTCCTCCTTGCGCCCCACCCTACCGCCGGAACTGAACACGTTCAATAAACCTTGAGGGCGACGTGCGACACCGAGCGAATGCCACCGGTGTCGTCGCGCCGCTCCTGCCCCCTCGCGTGCGCGTCCGCCGGATCGGCGGTTTCCATCCCTGAAGCGGTCCGTCATGGCACGATCCCATCGGGAAAGGAAAGGTGACCTTGATGCGACGAAGCACGAAAGCACTGGCAGCGGGCGCTGCCGCCACCGCTATGGCCGCCGGAGCGGCAGTCCTGATCAACAACCGGCTCAGGCAGGAGGGCCGCCTCGACAAGGTCCGGCGGAACAAGTTCGACCGGTGGTTCGACACCCTTGACGTGGACGGCAACGAGTTCATCACCGAGCAGGACCTGCTGCGGGCGGCCGATCGGGTGCTGACCGCCCGCGACGTGCCCGTGGACAGCCCGATGGGCTTGGAACTCCGGGACGCCACGCTGCAGCTGTGGACCGACTTCATCGCGTCGGGCGACACCGACGAGGACGGCCGCGTGGGCCGCAGGGAACTGCACTCGGCGCTGGCGCAGAACATGCTGAGCGACCGGATCGCCGCGGGCGCCAAGCTCGCGTCCGTCGCCGACGCCTACTTCGCGATCACCGATGCGGACGGCGACGGGCTGATCAGCTCCAGTGAATTCGTTCAGCTGCTGCGCAACTGGAACGGGGTGGACTACCAGGAGAGCCACCGCCTCTTCGAGATCCTCGACGCCGACCACGACAACCGGATCTCGCCGGACGAGTGGCGCGGGGCGATCTTCGGGTTCTTCCTCAGTCCTGCGCGCGACTGCCCGGCGAACAACCTGATGGGCAAAGTCGGCACTCCGATCATGGTTCCGATCGGTTCGTTACGGGCGAGGGGCGACCTGTCCGACCGGTGCGAGGCCGGCTCGGGCAGGTCGCCTCTCGTCGTCGTCCCCAGTGCACCCCGAAACCCCGCCCCACCTCGCGTCCTGGACCGACCGCCGGGCGCATCGCCGCCTGTCCCGCGCTTCCGCACCCCGCTCGCCCCAGAGCCCTGACGAGCCGCTCATCGCCGGAATGTCGGACGCTTGCCGTAGCCTGCCGGGATCCGCGACGACCGAGGAGGTCCGGTGAAGTTCAGGAAGATCGACGAGCAGCGCTCGATGCGCAGGCCACTGGTCGAAGTCGACCGACTCACGCCGCTGGAGGAGGACCTCGACCAGGACTTCGAGTGGAGCGAGCGGTCGATCGACGGCCTGGACTGGTCAGGACAGCACGGCGACGGCAGCCTTGAGGCGTCGGCGATCCGCGACGCCGACATGTCGGGCGTCGAGCTGACGCCGTTCGAGGTCGTCGACGTGACCGTCGACCACTCGGTCCTCTCGAACAGCCGCTGGGAGCGGGCGACGGCCCGGCGGCTGGAGATCACCGAGAGCCAGCTGGTCGGCTGGCAGGCGCAGTTCTCACTGGCGCAGGACGTCTACATCGCCGACTGCCGGGCGGATTTCGCGGGCCTCTCGATCGGCTCGGCGAAGGGCCCGGTGGTCTTCGAGCGGTGCCGGTTCATGAACGCGACGTTCTTGGGCGACTTCTCGAAGGCGGTGTTCATCGACTGCACGTTCCCGGACGCGGACTTCTCACGGGTGGCGAACGCCAAGGGCTGCGACCTGCGACGGTCCGAAATGACGGGCATCACCGGCCTCATGAGCCTGAAAGGCGCCCTCATCACCGCCGACCAAGCGGTCGACATCGCCGGTGAACTCGCAACGGCCGCAGGATTCAAACTCGCCTGAACGAGCGGAAGCAGATCCCACCTCCCTCGGCCTCGCGGCGTTGTTCGGCTTCGCTCGATGCCGCATCCTGCATCGAGTCCGTCTCCCCCGCTCCGGCCGCCGCCCGTTCCGCTGTCGACGCCGTTACTGCTCAGGGGCCGCCGGGGCTGGACCTCCCTCTGCCTCGATCGCTGCTCGGGCCGTTTCGAGTCGGGCGCGGAAGTCCTCGTCTGCCGTCTCGGCCAGGGCATCGAGCGTGGTGCCTCGTCGCCGCAGCGATCGTTCCCGCCATTCCCGCCACTCCGGGCCGGCCTCGGCCGCCGCGACGGTCGCGGGCCTCCAGACCTGCATGGGCGCTCCGCTCACCGGGAAGCGCGGGTTGGGTTTGAGCCCTTCAGGCTCGGGGAGGAAATCACGGACCGCGGCGTCGGTCCAGCCGCGGGAGCGCAGGATCGGTTTGGTCACCCAGACCGTCCCATCGCGGCTCCCCACGTACTGCGGCCGACCGGCGGCCGTCAGGTGCCGCGGTGCCAAAGGCATGGCCCCGGCCGGATCTCGTGCGGTGGGCGGCGCACCGGTCGAGGCGTCGAACGTCGCATGTGGAGCGTCCACGCGGGCGGGCACCGTCGATGTCCTCGAGGATTCAGGTGAGTCGGCGTCAGTGTGCGGGCCGGGCGATGCTCGCTCGCTGCGGGCCTCCAGGGCGGAGGTCTGCTCCGCGGTCGGCTCGGCTCTCGCCGGTTCCTGGGCCGGGCCGGTCAGCGTGTGAGCGAGCCATCGGGTGAAGTGCGCGCGGAGCGGCTCGTCGGGGATGGTCTCGAACGGCAGTGCCGTGGCGACCATCTCGGGCCCCGATGGGCGCTCCGCGTTCGGCGGTGCGCCCCTGGGTCGCTTGGGGCGGCGTCTCGGCTTGGTCGGAGCGCTGCCGCCGATGTGGTCGGCGAGGACTTCGACCCCCGCCTGGTTCCGTGAACTGTCGGATGGTCGCACTGTCGCCATCGCACCGTCCAATCGGTCATCGCACCTCGCCTACCAGGCGATGCGCGCGTTATTCAGTTGCCTCCACGACCGTATCCACGGGGTACGACAGTTTTTCCCGGCATCGCCCTCCGATCGAGGAAATGCGGCGCACCTCACAATGAGTACGGATGCGGCTACGGATATCGCTCGGCCGGATCGTCGTCGTCGACCCCGTGCACTGCCCGCCTCATACCGCTTCCCCCGCAGCAAGCCGCTTCGCGCCCTCCATCGCCGGCCTCCACCACCGCCGGCGCCCGCTCGCGCGATCCGCTGAGGAGAAGGGGAGGCCACACGGGCCTGCTCGGAGCGGCGAAGTCCCTGCCCGGCAACGACGACGGGCGCGGCTGCGACGCGTCCCTGCGCGCCCCGGAACGCGGAGCCGCCCGCGGCCGGGTCGGTCGCGGGCGGCGGGAGCGCGGTGTCACTCGGCGTAGCGGACGCTGAGGTCGCCGACGCTGGTGCTCACGCGGATGACGTGGTCGGCCCGGTCGCTGGGATCGGTGGCGATGCCGATGTTCTGGCTGCCGACGCCGGACTCGAACACGACCTCGTAGGTGGTGCCGTCGTCGGGGACGGTGATCACGACGTCGCCGGTGCTGGTGGTGACGGTGATGTCGCCGAGCACCTCGGCGTATTCGAGCGTGACGGTGCCGACGTCGGAGTCGACCTCGGTCGAGGTCGCGCGCAGGTTCCGGCCCTCGACGTCGCCGACGCTCGTCTCGACCTCGATGTCGCCGTCGAGGCCGTCGAGATGGACCTCGCCGATCGAGGAGTCGACCTCGGCGTCGACGCCGGCGGGCACCAGCAGGCCGAACTCCACTTCGCACCGCTCGGAACCGAAGAAGGCGAAGCCGTCGTCGCAGTCGGCCTCGACGGCGACCACGTCGCCCGCCACCTCCTCGGTGACCTCAGGTTCGGCGCCGCGCCATGAGGCTTCGCGGTGGACTTCGAGCACATTGCCGTCGGCGGCCGTCAGGTCGATGTCGCCGACCTCGTTGACGAGATCGATGCCCGTGACGTCCTGCGTGTACTCCTCGGTGTGCGTGCTGCGCTCCTCGGGCGAGGAGACGGTCCAGATCCAGACGCCGACGACGGACATGGCGGACAGGAGCACGGCAGCGGTGACGATGCCGCCGACGATCCACCACACCTTCCGGTTCGACTGGTCGGTCGGTTCCGTTCGGGGGGTTTCAGCGGGCTTCTCGGGGGTGTCGATCATGACCGGTCCTTTGCGTTGCCTTGCAGGAACTTGAGAATGGCGAGCACGCGGCGGTTGCCGCTGTCGCTGGGCGGGAGCCCGAGCTTCGTGAAGATCGAGTTGATGTGCTTGCTGACCGCGCCGTCGCTGAGGACGAGGACTTCCGCGATGCCGGCGTTGGAACGGCCTTCCGCCATGTGCGAGAGGACCTCCCGTTCCCTCGGGGTGAGGCGGTCGAGTTCGTCGCCGTCGCGGCGGACGAGCAGTTGGGAGACCACTTCGGGGTCGAGGGCGGTGCCGCCGCCGGCGACCCGGCGCAGCGAGTCGAGGAACTCGGCGACGTCGGCCACGCGGTCTTTGAGCAGGTAGCCGATGCCGCGCATCTGCCCGGTGAGGAGCTCGACGGCGTAGCGCTCCTCGACGTACTGGGAGAGCATGAGGACGGCCAGGTCGGGATAGCGGCGGCGCAGCACCAGGGCGGCGCGGACCCCTTCGTCGCTCTGGTCGGGCGGCATCCGCACGTCGGCCACGACGAGGTCGGGGCAGTCGCGCTCGACCGAGCGGAGCAGCGCCTCGGCGTCGCCCACGGTGTCGATCACTTCGATGCCGCCGACTTCCATGAGCCGGGCGAGGCCTTCGCGCAGCAGGACCGAGTCTTCGGCGATCACGACGCGCACGGCAGCTCCACTTCGATGACGGTGGGCCCGCCGAGCGGGCTGGTGAGTTCGAAGCGGCCGTCGACCGAGCGGACGCGGTCGGCGAGACCCTGGAGGCCGGTGCCCCCGTCGGGGTCGGCGCCGCCGCGGCCGTTGTCGGCGATGCGCACGCGCAGCAGGTCGGCCTGCAGCTCGACGTCGACCGCGGCGTTCTGGGCGTCGGCGTGACGGGCCGTGTTCGTGAGCGCCTCGGAGACCACGAAGTAGGCCACGGCCTCCACGTCGCGGGCGACGCGGCGGTTCATGTCGACCCGCAGGCGCACCGGGACGGGCGAGCGGGCGGCGACGGCCGAGAGCGCCGCGTCCAGGCCGCGGTCCTCCAGCACGGCCGGGTGCAGGCCGCGGACGAGGTCGCGCAGATCGGTGAGGACCTGCTTGGCCTCCTCGTGGGCCTGCTCGATGGCCCGGGTGCCGCTCTCGGGGAGGTCGGTGAGGGTGGCGCGGGCGATGCCGAGGTTCATGGCGAGGGAGGTGAGCCGCTGCTGGGCGCCGTCGTGCAGGTCCCGCTCGATGCGGCGCCGCTCGGCGTCGGCGGCGTCCACGGTGGAATCGCGGCTGGCGGCGAGATCGGTGACCCGCAGTTCCAGCTGCTCGGCGCGGGTGACGCCGAGGAGCCGGCGGGCGATCAGGGCGTCGAGCGTCGAGAGGCCCTGAGTGATCCACGGCGCGGCCAGGAGCACGAGGACGCCTGCGCCGCAGAGGAACCAGTGGCGGGCGTCGAGTCCGTCGGGGATCCCGACCAGCGGCGAGGCGATCATCGCGGGCCCCATGGTCCAGGCGGCGACGGCGATGAACGCCGCGAAGAAGCCGTAGAAGGCGACGATGACGTGGTAGGAGAACTGCCGCCACGTCCTGGGGCTGCGCAGGATCTCCAGGAGGGCGCGGGGCGCGAACGTCACCGCCTGCGAGAAGGGCCCGTCGGGCCACTCGACGCCCTGGAAGGCCGTGTGCCGGCTGCGCTGGGCGACGGTGAGCGCCCCGCTGACGACGAGGAGTGCACCGCCCGCGAAGATCGGGATCACGATGGTGATGAGCCCGGCGAACCCGGCGATCACGAGGGCGAGGACGACGACCCCGCCCGCGGAGCCGATCACCGCGCCGGTCACCAGGTGCATGAGGGAACGCCATGTCGGCCCCGACCAGAGGGCCTTCACCGCCGTGAGCGGGGCGTGGCGCCAGGCGATCGCCGGCGTCGCTGAGATGTCCATGCTTGAACACTAAGGTCGCTCGCAGCCGCCCACATTGCCGCAGACACCCGACTTCACGGTGAAGTTTTCTCTACCCCGTCCGCGAGCAGGTCATTCGCAGCCGACGCCGTCGCCGTCGCGGTCCAGATGGGAGCCGTATCCGGGTTCGCCGGCGTAGACCGGCGCGCCGCCTGCGGCTCGGGCGGCATCGCAGTTCTTGTAGTAGACGTCCTCGTCCTCCTCGTCGTTGCCTCCGCCTCCGCCGGTGTCGGAGCCGGTGTCGCCGCCTCCGGAGGAGTCTTCGCAGCCGACGCCGTCGCCGTCGCGGTCGAGGTGTTCGCCGTAGCCCTCCTCCCAGTCGTGGACGGGAGCGGCGCCCGCCTCGCGGGCCGCGTCGCAGTTGTCGTAGTAGACCTCCGGGGCCGCCTGGGTCTCGGGTTCCGGTTCGGCCGCTTCGGTGGTGGCGGCCTCGGTCGTGGCAACCTCGGTCGGCGCGGCCCGGGTGGTGGTCGGTTCGGGCTCGGTGGGCGATTCGGTTGCGACCGTGGCGATCTCGGTCACGCGGTCGACCGGAGACCGGGAGTCGTCATCGTCGCCGACCATGTTGACGACACCGAAGCAGCAGAACAACGGGAGGGCGAGGATCGCGATCCCAGAGGCCTTCTCGCGCGTGGAGAGCTCAGACCAAGGCTTGATGCCGGTTCGCTGCGGGCCGGCGGCGGAGAGGTGATCGTCGGGCACTGGAAGCTCCCTTGAGCGTGAAGCGGAGCGTGTGAGGAGTACCTGAAGGCTATGCCCGAAAGCGAATCCAGAGCATCCTTCGCGTGGCTGAACAGCTACCAACCGTTAGGACGACCCCGAACGAGTGACGCCTCCGGGGCGAAGCGAGGGCCGCCGCCCGGCGCGTGCGTACGGCCGCGAGGCAAGCGCGACATTGCTCAGCACGCTCGCCCGGCATGGCAACGCTGTCAGGCCATGCCGAGGTCGTTCGACCGCGTTGCCGCAAATCGCTGCCGTAGACACCGTCAGGGCCGGCATCCCGAAGGTGGGAGACCGGCCCTGAACTGTGTTTCCATCTGTCGGGTTGACAGGATTTGAACCTGCGACCCCCTCGTCCCGAACGAGGTGCGCTACCAAGCTGCGCCACAACCCGATGTGTTGTTTTTTCGCGCGCACGCTGGGCGTTCGCGTCGGTTTGAAATGCTACCCGAGGGTCCGGGCCCGTGTCGAACGGGGTCGGGGCCGCTTCGGGCCCGGTCACACCCGGGCCCGAAGCGGGCGCTCGCTAGAACGCCTTCGGCACGAAGGTCAAGAGGCTCGCCTCCGGGGCGCAGGCGAAGCGGACCGGAGCGTACGGGCTGGTGCCCAGGCCGGCCGAGACGTGGAGCCACAGGTCCTCCCACGGGTGGAGGCCCTTCACCCGCTCGCGGTCGATCCCGCAGTTGGTGACCAGCGCCCCGTAGCCCGGGACGCACACCTGGCCGCCGTGCGTGTGCCCCGCGGCCACGAAGTCGTAGCCGTCCCGGGAGAACTCGTCGAGCACGCGCGGCTCCGGCGAGTGCGTCAGCCCGATCGACAGATCGGCGCTCTTGGGCACCGATCCCGCCACGAGGTCGTAGTCGTCGAGGTCGAAGTGCGGGTCGTCCACGCCCGCGAAGTGCACGTTCAGGCCCGACACGACCTTGTCGGCGGTCGCGTTGTTCAGGTCGAGCCAGCCGCCGTCGACGAGGACCTTCCGCAGCTCCTCCGTGGGCAGCGGCTCGCCGTACTTGTGGTCGCGGTTCGGGTTGAAGTACCGCAGCGGGTTCTTGAACACCGGCGCGTAGTAGTCGTTCGACCCGAACACGAACGCGCCCGGCGCGCGGAAGAGCGGCCTCAGCGTCTTCGCGACCAGGTCCACCGCGTCCGGGTGGGCCAGGTTGTCCCCGGTGAGCAGCACCAGGTCCGGGTCGAGCGCGGACAGGGAGGCGACCCAGTGGGCCTTGCGCACCTGCCCGGGCGTCATGTGCAGGTCGGAGATGTGCAGGACCCGGATGGGCTCGGCGCCCTCGGGGAGCGCGGGCACCGCGAAGTGCCGGAGCGTGTACTGGACGCGCTCGTAGAGAGAGGCGTAGGCGAGTGCCAGCGCCCCGGCACCGACCCCGATCCCGGCTGCTGCGGCTAGTCCACGGCTGATCTTCATACCCCAACGGTAGATTGTCGAGATATGAGCGAGCTAAAGACCCAGTTGGAAACGGATATGCGAGCCGCCCTCAAGGCGAAGGACAAGGTGACGCTGGGCACGCTGCGGATGGTCCTCACGGCGATCCGGAACGAGGAGCTCGCTGGGAAGTCCCAGCGGGAGCTCACCGACGCGGACGTCGTGAAGGTCCTGGTGAAGCAGGCCAAGCAGCGCCGCGAGGCGGCCGAGGGCTTCCGCGCGGGCGGCCGTGAGGAGTCGGCGGAGGCCGAGCTGGCGGAGGAGGCCGTGATCAAGCGGTACCTCCCGACCGAGCTCACTGAGGCCGAAGTCACGCAGCTGGTGCGCGAGGCGATCGCCGAGGGCGGGTTCTCCGGCCCGAAGGACATGGGCAAGGTCATGAAGGCCATCGGCCCGAAGACGGCCGGGCGCGCCGACGGCAAGGCCGTGGCCGGCATCGTGAAGGCGGAGCTCGGCGGCTAGGCGTATCGCGTCCGCCCTCCCGAGCCCCCGCCCACCCGGAGAACGGTGGGCGCCGTCCTCCCGCTGGGGTCCGACAGAACGGCGGCCCCGAGCGGCTTCCGGGGCCGTGTCGTTCTGCACGGCTATCGTTGGAGGTCGGGCCCGAACCACGTTTGTCACACCTTGAGGAATCCATGTCCAGCCACATTGCGGCCGAGGCCGCGCGCCGCCGCACCTTCGCGGTGATCTCCCACCCCGACGCCGGCAAGTCGACGATCACCGAGGCGCTGGCGCTGTACGGCCGCGCCATCTCCTCGGCCGGGGCCGTCCACGGCAAGGGCGACCGCAAGGGCGTGGTCTCCGACTGGATGTCCATGGAGCAGGACCGCGGCATCTCCATCACCTCCGCGGCCCTCCAGTTCGAGTACCGCGGCTGCGTGGTCAACCTCCTCGACACGCCCGGCCACGCCGACTTCTCCGAGGACACCTACCGGGTGCTCACGGCCGTCGACGCAGCCGTGATGCTGCTCGACGCCGCCAAGGGCCTCGAACCGCAGACCCTCAAGCTCTTCGAGGTGTGCCGGGCCCGGCGCATCCCCGTCATCACGTTCATCAACAAGTGGGACCGCCCCGCCAAGGACGCCCTCGAGTTGATCGAGGAGATCGAGACCCGCATCGGCATCAAGCCGACGCCCGTGACGTGGCCGGTGGGCGTGGGCGGCGAGTTCCGCGGCGTCATCGAGCGCGTCGGGTTCGGCGAGATCACCGAGGGGCGCCGCCCCGCGGGCCCCCAGGCGCCCGGCATGGTCCGCTACGAACGCTCCCCCGGCGGGCAGCAGCTCGCCGTCGCGGAGTTCCTCGACGAGGACGCCGCGACGGCCGAGTTCGGCCCCGATTACGAACGCGCCCGAGAGGAAGCCGAGCTCCTCAGCGAGGTCGGGGCCGACTTCGACCCGAAGACCTTCGAGGCCGGGAACACCACGCCGACCCTGTTCGGCGCGGCGCTCGTCCACTTCGGCGTCGGCCAGCTCCTCGACCTGCTCGTGGACATCGCCCCGTCGCCGTTCGCCCGCGAGGACGTCAAGGGCGAGCCGCGCGACCTGGAGGCGGGCTTCTCCGGGTTCGTCTTCAAGTCCCAGGCGAACATGAACGCCTCGCACCGCGACCAGCTCGCGTTCATCCGCGTCTGCTCGGGCCGCTTCGAGCGCGGCATGCAGGTCACGCAGGCCCAGGGCGGGCGCACCATGTCCACCAAGTACGCCCAGACGCTGTTCGGCTCCGCGCGGGACACCGTGGACGAGGCCTGGCCGGGCGACATCGTCGGCCTGGTCAACGCCACGGGCCTGTCGGTGGGCGACACGATCTACGCGGGCAAGGCCGTCGAGTACCCGCCGCTGCCGGCGTTCGCGCCCGAGCACTTCGGGGCGCTCCAGATGCACGACACGTCGAAGGCCAAGCGGTTCCGCCGCGGCATCGCCCAGCTCGACGCGGAGGGCGTCGTGCAGGTGCTGTACTCCGAGCGCCGCGGCGAGGCCACGCCGGTGCTCGCGGCGGTCGGCCCGCTCCAGTTCGAGGTCACGACGGCCCGCCTCCAGGCCGAGTTCGACGTCCCGGCCACGATCGACCACCTGCCGTACCAGCTCGCGCGCCTCACGGACGCCGAGGGCGCGGGCCGCCTGCGCACGGCCCCCGGCGTCGAGGTGTTCAGCCGTCCGAGGGACGGCGCGTTCCTGGTGGCGCTGCCGAACAAGTACCGCATCCAGACCATCGTCAACGACTACCCCGGCATCGTCCTCGAGCCGCTCCTCGCCGGGGGCCAGGGCTGATGGCACGCCTGCTGACCTCGGGCGACATCCGGACGCTCTCGCGCGGCCTGGCCATCACGCCGACGAAGAAGTGGGGCCAGAACTTCGTCGTGGACGCCAACACGGTGCGCCGCATCGCGGCCGCCGCGAAGCTGGACGCCGACGACGTGGTGATGGAGGTCGGCCCCGGCCTCGGATCGCTCACGCTGGCGCTCATCGAGATCGCCCGCCGCGTCATCGCCGTCGAGATCGACCCGAAGCTCGCGCTCGCGCTGCCGACCACCGTCGCGCACCGCGCCCCCGAAGAGCACGAGCGGCTCACCGTGATCGAGACGGACGCCGCCCGGATCGCCCCCGAGCAGATGCCCGAGCCGCCGACGGCGCTCGTGGCGAACCTGCCGTACAACGTTGCCGTGCCCGTCGTCCTGCACGCCCTGGAGGTCTTCCCGAGCCTGGAGAAGGGCCTCGTCATGGTGCAGGCCGAGGTCGGCGACCGGCTCACGGCCGGCCCGGGCTCGAAGATCTACGGCGCGCCGAGCGTCAAGATGGCCTGGTACGCGAAGGCGAAACGCGCCGGGTCGGTGTCGCCGAACGTGTTCTGGCCGGTCCCGAACGTCGCCAGCGGCCTGGTCGCGTTCGAGCGGATCGAGAGCCCGAAGGCGAACCGCCGCGAGGTGTTCGGCGCGGTGGACGCCGCGTTCGGGCAGCGGCGGAAGATGCTGCGCCAGTCGCTGAAGACGTGGGCGGGCGAGAGCGTGGACGCCGTGCTCGACCGGTCCGGGATCGAACCCACCAGACGGGGTGAGTCGTTGGACATCACGGAGTTCATCGCCCTCGCCGACGCCAAGGAGGCCGTAGGCGCGATCGGACCGCGATCCCAGGAGGCCTGAATGAGTGGACAGACCGCACCCGCCCAGCCCGGCGCGTCGATCAGCGTCGACGTGCCCGCGAAGATCAACCCGCACCTCGGCGTGGGCGACCCCCGCGCCGACGGCTACCACGCGCTGTCCACGGTGTACCAGGCGATCAGCCTGCACGACACGGTGACCGCCGAGCGGCGGGGCGAACCGGGCATCGCGATCACCGTCTCCGGCGAGGGCGCCGGGACGCTGCCCACGGGTGAGGAGAACCTCGCGCACAAGGCCGCCAAGCTCGTCGCGCTGTACGCCGGGATCGAACCGGACGTGCGGCTGCACCTGAACAAGCGGATCCCCGTCGCCGGGGGCCTCGCGGGGGGCTCGGCCGACGCGGCCGGGACGCTCGTCGCGTGCGCGCGGCTGTGGCAGGTCGAGATCGGCGACGCCGAGCTGCACCGCCTCGCGGCCGGGCTCGGTTCGGACGTCCCGTTCTGCCTCAAGGGCGGCACCGCGATCGGCGCGGGCCGCGGCGAGGAGCTGACGCCGGTGCAGGCCAAGGGCACCTGGCACTGGGTCGTCGCGACGACGGACACGCAGATCTCGACCCCCGAGTGCTACAAGGAGGTCGACCGGCTCCGCGAGGACGGCATCGGCCGCTACTCCTCCGATGTGGACCCGATCGTGCGGGCCTTCGAGGGCGGCGCGGGCGCCGAGGAGCTGGCGCGGCTGCTCATCAACGACATGGAGGCCGCGGCGGTGAGCCTGCGCCCGCAGCTGGCCTCGCTCATGCACGGCGGCCTCGAAGAGGGCGCGCTGGCCGCGCACGTCTCCGGCTCGGGGCCGACGGTCCTGTTCCTCGCCACGGACGTCAAGCACGCCGTGGCCCTGGCCCGGCGCATCCGCATGCGCGGCGGCGCGAAGAGCGTCCACCTGGCGCGCGGCCCGGTGAACGGACCCGCCGCCTAGGGCCCGTCCGGTGCATCCGGGAGCGGCGGTAGCCGAGTCCCTGTGTTCGCTCGCCTCGCCGAGTGAGGGCTCGCCAACGGCCTCGGTCCTGGTCGTCGACGGTTCGCCAGCGGCCTCGGCGACGCTTGCGAGCCGTCAAAGAGCAGAGCCGAGTGCCGACGAGCCGTCGACGGCCAGAGCCGCGGTCGCTGAAGGCCCCGCGGTACCGGTGTGTGGTGTCGCCGAGGCCGACAACGCAGCGAGCGGGCACGCGGACCGGCACCGCGCCGCGGCGACCGGTCAAAGTGGTGGCTGGCGGGCCGGGCGGCGCCCGGTCGGATCCGCCGGACAGGACCGAGGCGCATCGGGCCCACCGCCCCCATGATCGCCACCGCGGCATCGAGGGGCCGCGCGAGCATCGGGCCGTTAATGTCGGCTCTGGACGGCACAGCCGTCGCGGGCGGGAAGCAGAGGGCGCGTCCATGCGTTGTTCACCGAGACCGGCCCGCCGTTTGGGAGCGGTGACATCCGACGAGCGATGTGAGAATGCTGCGCGATGACAGAGACGATCCGAATCGGACTCCTGGGCCCGTTCCAGGTCACCGTCGAGGGCCTGCCGAAAGCCGTCGACGGCGGACGGCAGCGGGCCGTCCTCGCCGCCCTCGCCCTGGCGGCCGGGAAACCGGTCCGCAGCAGCGCGCTCGCCGCACTCGTGTGGGGCGAGGACGATCAGGCGACGCGACACCGCCTCCACGCCATCGTCAACCGCCTGCGCCAGGTGCTCGGCCCCGACGTCATCCGCACCGCCGCCGGCGAGTACACCTTGGACCTGGAGCCTGAGGCGGTGGACCTCCACCGGTTCCGCGCCCTCGTGGCCGAATCGAAACGCGTCGAGGGGGCGGCCGAACTCGCAGCGCTCGACCGGGCGCTCGCACTCTGGCGCGGCGACCCCCTCGCCGACATCGACGCCGAATCACTGACGCGCGCCCACGTCCCGACCCTCACCGAGGAGCGGTTGCGCGCCCTCGAACGGCGCGCCGACCTGGTCCTCGACGCGGGCGGCCACGCCGAACTCGTCGCCGAACTGAACGAGCTCACCAACGAGCATCCGCTCCGCGAATTCCTCTGGTCGCGGCTGATGCTCGCACTCCACCGGTCCGGTCGGCAGGCCGAAGCCCTCGCCGCCTACCAACGCGTCCGGACCCTGCTGGCCGACCGGCTCGGCATCGACCCCGGCGAGGAACTCCAAGCGGTCCACCGCACCGTCCTGCGGCCCGGGAGCGGACCTCGTCCGGCCGAGGCCGTCGCGGCCCCCGCGACCGCGCCGGTCGCCGCCCCCGCCCCGCGGCAGCTGGCGATCGACATCGCGGGGTTCACCGGGCGCGCCGCCCGTCTGTCCGAACTCGACCGGCTCCTCGACACCGCTCGCGAACCGGGCCGCCGGCCGGTCGCCATCGCGGTGATCAGCGGGCCGGCCGGCGTCGGGAAGACCGCGCTGGCCGTCCACTGGGCGCACCGGGTGGCCGACCGCTTCCCCGACGGACAGCTCCACGTGAACCTCTCCGGCCGCTGGAGAAGCGGATCCGCCGCCGACGCCGCGCTCATGACGCTGCTGCTGTCCCTCGGCACGCCGCCCCAGCAGATCCCGCCCGACACCGACGGGCGCTCGGCGGCCCTGCGCACCGCCCTGGCCGGCCGCCGCGTCCTGATGCTCCTCGACAACGCCCGCGACGCCGACCAAGTGCGCCCCCTCCTCCCCGGCTCCGACAGCCTGGTCGTGATCACCAGCCGCAACCGGCTGCGCAGCCTGCGCCGACGCGAAGGCGCACACCTGATGGAACTCGACCCCTTCACCCCCGCCGAATCGACCGAGCTCCTGCGCCGCGTCCTCGGCCCCGAGGCGGTGTCGAGCCACCCCGGCGCGATCGCCGAACTCACCGACCTCTGCGGCCACCTGCCGCTCGCCGTCGCCCTGGCCGCCGAACGCGTCCGCAACACCGGCATCGACCTGCCGATGCTCGTCGAACAGGCCCGCGACGACACCGCCCGCCTCGACGCGCTCGACGACGGGGCCGACGACGTCCGCAAAGTCTTCTCCTGGTCGTACCAGGCCCTGCCCGAGCAGGCGGCCATGATGTTCCGGACGCTCGGCACCGCTCCCGGCCCCGACGTCGGCGTCGAAGCGGCGGCGGCCCTCGCGGGGGCCGCCCCGCCGGTCGCCCTCCGGCTCCTGGAGTCGCTCGTCGACCACAACCTGCTGACCCGTCCCCGCCCCGGCCGCTACGAGCTGCACGACCTGCTGCGCGTCTACGCCGCCGAGCTCGCCACCGCGGTGGACGGCGAGCATGGGCGAACGGCCGCGCTGGCCCGGCTCCTGGACTGGTACATCGCGACGGGCCTGGGCGCGCGGTCGCATGTGCAGCCCACATCGGTGGGCCTGGAGACGCCGCGGACCGAGGTCGCCCCCCTGGCCTTCGCCGACGCCCCGTCCGCGCTGCGCTGGTTCGAGACCGAGCAGGACAACCTGATCGCGGCCGTGAGCGCGGCCGCCAGCACGGGCCTGGACCGGCACTGCTGGCAGTTGGTCCATCTCCTGTGGGTCCATTTGGACCGCTGCCGGGCCTGGCCGGAGATCGCCTCGCTCGGTGCGACCGGCTTGGCGGCGGCGCGGCGCACCGGCGACCGCTATGCCGAGGCCGAGATGCTCAGCATGGGCGCGAGCCTGCGGCACCTGGGACGCTTCGACGAGGCGATCGATACGCAGCGGCGGGCGCTGCGGCTCTACCGCGACATGGAGCTTCGCAGCGACCAGGCCTCCGTGCTGAACAACCTGGGCATGATCTTCCGCAGCATGGGCCGCCACGAGGACGCGATCGACTACCTCCGGCGCTGCGTCGCGCTCGACGAGGAGGCCGACGAACCGGGCGATCTGGCGGTCTCGCTGCTGAACCTCGCCCAGGCCTATATCGAGGCGGGACGGGCGGCCGAAGCGATCGAAACGGCCGAGCGGTCGCTCGAGCTGCTGCGCGGGCTCTCGCATCGCCGGGGCCAGGGCCGGGCCATGGACACCATCGGGCGCGCCCACGGACAGCTCGGCGACCACGGGGCCGCGGCGTCCTGGCTGCGTCGGGCGTCCGACGTGTTCGCCGACATCGGCGACCGCTGGTACCAGTCGGGGAGCCTGACCAGTCTGGGCCGCGAGCTTCGCGCCCACGGCAGCGCCGACGAAGCCGCCGAAGTCCTCGAGCGGGCCCTCGAGCTCGCCACCGCGGTCGGCGACCCCCGCGCCGAGGAGATCCGCGGCCTGCTCGAAGACCGCGGCGACTCGGGACCCGGTGCAGACGCATCGGGGTCGACTCCCGAGCGGGCGCTGCAGGCGTGCGCCGCTTCGGAGCACGCGAAAGGGGCGCCCGGCGAGGGGGTGGCCGGGCGCCCCTGAACAGGTCGCACCGCTCGCGGCGGGGTCAAAGCGCGGCGGCGCTCTGTTCCGCTGCGGGCGACGTGTTCATTCCGCGCTCCTACGCACCGGCCCTGGAGGCCGGGGCTTCAGGGTCACCAGTCGCGGTTGTCAGGGGTGGCACCCATGTCGCGGTTGTCAGGAGCCACACTCATGTCGCGGTTGTCCGGGGTGACACTCATGTCCCGGTTGTCGAGATCGACCCCGGTGATCCGGACGCTGTACGGCGCTTGGAAGATCAGGGGCTTGAGGACGCCGTCACCGGTGATCCGGACGCTCATGTCCCGGTTGTCGGGGGTGACGCTCCAGATCTTGTCGTCCACTCCCCAGATCTTGTCGTCGGCGGCGACGGCATGGACGGTGTCAGGAGCGGTGCCCCAGTCACGGTTCTCCCCGGCCTGGGCCGGGGCCGCGAACGCGGCCACGGCGAGCCCCGCCAGCGAACCGGCGGCGGCGGTACGTGCGAGCGCTGCGGCGGTGCGCCGCAGCGGGGAACTGATCGTCTTCTCTGTCATAGGGACCAACGTATTGAGCGGGGCTCATGCGCACCTCATATGCCGCTCATTCCCGGCTCATACCTCCCTCTGCGGCATTCCATACAGGAGCGCATCAGGCGCACGCCGCCGTGCAACGGCGACGTCCCAGCGTCCACTCGTCCCTGATCGTCCGGCGAGGACGGCGCATCGCCTCGCCGCCGTTCCGACCGGACTGCCCGTGCCCGGTCGGACGCGGTGGCGCTCTGAGGGCGTCGACGTCGCTCCGGCTGGCGTCCGATCCGACCTGAGGCAACGCCACGGCAACCGAACCGCAAGCGAGCCCGCATAGCCTTCAGAGTCGGCGAGACGGCGCCGACGCCGACCCCGTCTCGCGGTCCCGACGATCCGGCATCGGCCGTCTTCGCTTGGAAGGAAGCTCCATCGACCTGGCATCCGGCAGCGTCCGCGGGCGAGTGGTGGTCCGCACGCACGCGTCGCGGCGAGCCACGAACGCAGGCTCCCTTGCGTGCATTCGCGCGCGTCATCCAGCGGGGCTCCCGGCATTCCGGTATCGAGCAGCCCGATGTCCATTGAGTCCGACGGCCTCCGCGGCGACCGCAATCCGATCCGACCTTCGAACAGTGAGAGAGCACCGACGAGATGACCAGGCAGCGATCAGCCTCCCCGAACGCCACCGCCGCGACCACGCGCCGCATCGAGGGCCGACGGCCCCTCGCGGCCGCCGCCGGCGCGGCCCTCCTGCTGGGGCTCGCCGCTTGCGGCGGCGAGGACGCCTCCGGCTCGGGCACGTCAGGCTCGGGCGCCTCAGGAGACGGCGCCGAGAACACCGCCGGCACCAGTGCCGAGTCCCCGCTCGCCATCGGCGACAGCGTCGAAGTCTGGGGCTGGGACGTGACCGTCACCGCCGTCGAACTCGACGCCACCGAGTCGATCATGGCGGAGACCGGCATGCTCGCCCAGGAGCCCGACCCGGGCCACCAGTTCGCGAAGGTCACCTATGAAGGCACCTACCAGGGCGACGAGGCGGACAACAGCTTCTACTCGGACCTGGTCATCGCGTTCTGGATCGACGGCGTCGAATACGACGACTGCGGCGCGAACGTCCCCGCCGGGCTCTACATCGGCGGCTCGGTCGACCAGGGCGACACCGTGTCGAGCGCCTTCTGCGCCCAGATCCCCGCCGACAGGACCGGCGAGGTATTCGTCAACGTCAAGGACTGGCAGCCGACCGGCCAGACGGGTTTCTTCTTCGCGGCCGAGTGACCTGCGGGTCGTTCGCGCCCGGGTCGGTGCGGGGGGCGGCCGCGGCGGTCCCCCGCGCCGGTCGCCGCGGCTCGGCGAACCCGGTGACCGCGTACAGCGCGGTCGCCTCGCCGCCGAACCCCGCGGCGGCGTCGGCGTCGCCGATGCGGCCGTGGGCCTCTCCGAGAAGGCGCAGTGCGGCCGCCTCTCCGGGCCGATGCCCGGTCTCGCGGTGGCAGCGCAGCGCGTCGGCGGCGTCGGCCGCGGCCTCGTCGAGGCGGCCTTCGGCGAGCCCGATCTCGGCGAGCAGGTTGAGCGCCGTGCCTTCGAGTACGGCGTACTCGGAGACGCGGCTCGCCTCGACCGCCCTGGACGCTCCGCCGCGAGCGCTGTCGATGTCGCCGAGGTGCAGGAACGCCGAAGCGCGACCGATCATCGCCTCGACTTCGAGGTAGCGCCAACCCTGCTCGGTGAGTTCGAGGATCCGGTCGTACAGGGCGACGGCCTCCGCGTGATCGCCGAGGGCATCGCGCACCATGGCCATGACGCTGATCACCATCGCTTCGCGGATGCCGCTCGTGTGCTCGCCGAGACTTTCGACCGCCTCCGTCGCGTATTTCAGCGCCTCGTCGAGCCGACCGGCGGCGAGCCGCATTCGCGCCAAGTTCCTGGCCTTGCTCGCGACGGGCCCGGCGGTGAAATCGCCGAACCTGACGGCCATCATCCGATCGAGGGAGTCCTCCGCCCGGTCGAGGCGGCCCTGCGTCAGGTAGGCGGAGAAGAGGTTGCCGTACATGGAGACCGTGGCGGGCAAGCCCTCGTCCTCGACCATGCGCAGCTCCTCCTCGAACAGTTCGACGGCCGTGTCGACTCGCCCCAGGTGCATGTTGAGGCCGGCCAGGGCCTCCATGTTCTCCATTTGGAGGACGGCGTGCCCGAGTTCGCGGCTGGTTCGCAGCCCCGCCTCGGCGTGGGCGAGCGCGTCCCGCGGCCGCCCGATGCTGGCGTTCGCGAGCACGAGGAGGAAGTCGACCGCCGCCTGGGCACGCGGCGACCCGGCTTCGGCCGCCAGGCGCGCAGCGCGCGCACCGCGCTCGACGGCGTCGGCGGCTCGGTTGGCGCCGAAGAGGGTCCACGCCAGCCCGGTCTCGACCGCGGCCGTGCCGAGCGGGTCGCCTTCCCGCTCGGCGGCCTCGAGGACGGAGGTGCCGAGGTTCAACGCCTCAGTGGTGTGGACGCCCAGCCACGTGAGCCCGGCGAGGGCGTCGTACAGCCTCCACGCGGTCGCCGCGGGCCCGTGCTCGACGGTCTGCCGGAGCACGGCGAGGAGGTTGTCGCGTTCGGACGTCAGCCAGGCTTGGGCCTCCTCGGTCTCCGGCCGGAACGGCCGATCGTCCGGGGCGGGCGGCTCGACCGCGGTCAGCTCGGAGTACAGCACGCGCCGGCAGGCGTCGGCTCGGTCCAGGTACCAGTCGTGCAGCCGCGCGCTGGCCGCGTCGCGGTCCTCGGGGGTCTCCTCCGCCTCGGCGCGCTCTTGGGCGTAGAGCCGCAGCAGATCGTGCTGCCGGTATCGGCCCGGATGGTGGTGGTCGACGAGGTGCACGGCGACCAGCTGGTCCAGGGCGCGCTCGGTGTCGGCGACCGGCCGGCCGACGAGATGCGCGGCGGACTCGGCGGTGCAGTCCGGGCCGGGCAGGAGGCCGAGCATCCGGAGCAAGCGTCGGCCGGTCGCCGGGAGGCCGCGGTAGGCGGAGTCGAAGACGGCGCGGATCGCGGCGTCGGGACTGCCCTGGAGTTCCAGAGTGGCGAGGCGGTCCCCTTCGGCGAGGAGGCCCGTGTACGAGGCGATGTCGTGCTGCGGGAGGTCGGCGAAGTTGGCGGCGGCGATGTGGAGCGCGAGCGGCAGCCGGTCGCACAGGTCGGCGAGTTCGGCCAGGTGCGCTTCGCCGTGGCCCGGCGGGAGGATCCTGCCGAGGAGCGAGCGCGCCGCTTCGGGCGGGAGCGGGGCGAGGGTGATCCGCTTCGCGCCGTTCAGGACGACGAGGTCGGTGAGCCGGTGGCGGCTGGTGACCAGGGTCAGGCAGTCCGGGCCGGCCGGGAGCAGCGGTCTGACCTGATCGCCGCTCGCGGCGTTGTCGAGGACGATGAGCATGCGGCGGTCGCCGATCAGGCTGCGGAAGCGCGCGGCGGCCTGGTCGGTGTCGGTCGGGACCTGCCCGGGCGGGACGCCGAGCGAGCCGAGCATGGCCGTGAGCGCCTCGATCGGCGTCAGTGCCGCGTCGCCGTGTCCGCGCAAATCGACGAACAGCTGGCCGTCGGGGAACCGCTCGGTGAACCGGGATCCCCAATGGACTGCCAGTGCTGTCTTGCCGATGCCGCCCATCCCGGCGATGAGCGCGATGGGCGCGGGCGCGGGCGCGGCGAGCAGGGCTTCCAGGGCCTCCATCTCGCGTTCGCGGCCGGTGAAGGCGTGCGGGGCCCTGGGCAGTTCGCGCGGGACCGGTCCCGCGGCGGGTTCCTCTGGTTCAGGCTGCGGGGGCTCCCAGGCGCCGTCGAGGCTCGAGGTCGCGACCACGAGCAGCCGCTCGTCGGCGCGCAGCACCGCGTCGTGCATGCGCCGCAGCAGTTCCCCGGGTTCGATGCCCAGCTCGCCGACGAACCGCTCCCGGGCGGTGCGGAACACCTGCAGCGCGTCCGCCTGCCGGCCCGATCGATAGAGCGCGAGCATCAGAAGGGCGGCGACCCGCTCGCGGTGCGGGTGCTCGAGCACCAGCTCGGCGAGCGGCCCGACGACCTCCTCGTGGCGTCCGAGGTCGAGTCGCAGCTCGTGCAGGCGCTGGCGGGCGCTGAACCGGAGTTCTTCGAGGCGGCGGGCCTCGGCGGTGACCAGGCTTCCGGCGTCGACTCCGGCGTAGGCGGCGCCCCGCCACAGCTCCAGGGCGCGCCGCAGCGTCTCGGCGGCGGTCGCGGCCGAGTCGGCGTGCTCACGACGGGCCTGCTCGACGAGCTGCTCGAAGCGGGCGGCGTCGAACGCTTCGCCGGGGACGTCGATCCGGTAACCCACCTCGCCCGTGACGATGCCGGCCGCGTCGCCGAGGGCGCGCCGCAGCCGGTGGAGGTGTACTCGGAGGGTCCGCTCCGCGCTCGGCGGCGGGGCCCCCTCCCAGACGGCGTCGATGAGCTCGTCGGCGGTGAACTGCCGCCCGGCTCGCGCGAGCAGTACGGCGAGCAGGCGGCGCTGCATCGGGGGGAGCCTCGGTCCCGGTTCGCCGTCGAAGACGAGTTCGAGCGGTCCGAGCACTCGGAATTCGAGATTCCCTGCCATCTACTGCGTTCGGCTCCTCGGACGAGTGGTCGTGGGCGGGACCGGCCCCGCGAACGCGGGCGCAACTCGCGAATCCTATCCGAGTCGTCTCGGCGATCGGACCGCAAGTCTGCGGCGATCCAGTGTCCGGACGTCATCGTTCACGACCGGGCCGGCGGCACGCTGCTTTCGCCGCATACAGGATCGTCGCGCTCGAAATGCGGCGGCGGGCGACATGGTCGGGATCCGCGACCGTGCGGGACGGCCGACCGCCCGTCCGAAGTGAAGCGCGAACAGTTCGGGTTCGCCCCGGCCGTGCCCGTCGCTCCCGGGAGCGAGCAGGCGCCGCGCTCCGCCGCGGGCGCGCTCGGGGAGCGAGCCGCGCCCGTCCGATATCAGCGCGTCAGGTCGACCACGGCTGCGACGCTCGTCTCCACGGTCGCCGACTGCGCGCCCGCCCTGTCGAGGATGCGGCGGGCGGCGGTGTTCTCGGTGGTGGTGGAGGCGAGGAGCCGGGTGTGCCCCTGCGACCGGGCGACGACGGCCAGCGCCTCCAGAACCTCTCCGCCGATGCCGAGGCCGCGGTGTCCGCGCGCGAGCCACAGGCCGACCTCGACGCCCTCGGACTGCGGCTCCAGGCGGGCGGCCCCGACTACGCGGCCGTCGACCTCGACGACGTACGTCGTCTCCACCGGCTCCGGCGCGTCCAGTGACCGCGCCCGGTGGAAGTCGTGGAACGCCTGTCGGCGCTCGTCGTTCCAGCCCGGCGGGCCGTCGACCGGCGGCATGACCTCCAGCGGGTCGGTGCCGGCGACCGCGGCTTCAAGCAGGTCGGGCAGATTCCCGTGGTGCAGTTCCCGCAGTTCCAAGAGAGGCCTTCCTCGTCGTTCGGCTTCGGAGCCGGTCAGACGGCGTTGCGGTCCCAGATCATCCTGAGGCCGTGGAGGGTCAGGTCCGGCTCGTAGTGGGTGATGGTCTCGCACTGCTCGATCACGACCGGGGCGAGGCCGCCCGTGGCGACCACCGCGGTCGGGTCGGTGCCCAGCTCGGCGGTGATGCGCCGGACCAGGCCGTCCACCTGCGCCGCGGTGCCGTAGACCATGCCCGACTGGAGGCACTCCACCGTGTTCTTGCCGATGACGCTGCGCGGCTTCACCAGCGGGATCTTCAGCAGGTTCGCCGCTCGCGAGGCGAGTGCGTCGATGGAGATCTCGATGCCGGGCGCGAACGCCCCACCGAGGAAATCACCCGTGGCAGAGATCACGTCGATGTTCGTCGAGGTCCCGAAGTCCACGGTGATGCACGGCCCGCCGTAGAGGTGGAAGGCCGCGTGCGTGTTCGCGATCCGGTCGGGGCCGGCCTCGCGCGGGTTGTCGATGCTCAGACGCACACCGGTCTTCACGCCCGGCGCGATCTGCACCAGATGCGCGTGCGGGTAGTACCGCTGCACCATCTTCGCGACCTCCGCGCCCTGCTGCGGCACCGTGGAGGACAGCGCGATCCCGCTCAGGTCCACGCCGTCGCCGTCGAGCAGGGCCCGGAAGGTGAGCCCCAGCTCGTCGGCGGTCGCGTGCGGGTCGGTGCGGATCCGCCACGAGTGCTTCAAGGTCTCGCCCTCGAAGACGGCGAGCACCGTGTTGGTGTTCCCGATGTCGACGCACAGCAGCACGGTCTTACTCCTCGAAGTCGAGTCCGATGTCCAGAATGGGCGAGGAGTGCGTGAGCGCCCCGACCGAGATGTAGTCGACGCCGGTGGCCGCGTACTCGACCGCGCTGTCGATGCTGATGCGCCCGGTCGCCTCCAGCTCGGCCCGATCGCCGACCGCGTCGACGACCTCGCCGAGTTCCTTGGGGCTCATGTTGTCGCACAGGAGGAACACGGCTCCGGCGGCGACCGCCTCGAGGGCCTCGTCGAGGGTCTCGATCTCGACCTGGATGTCGATCTCGGGCTCGGCGGACCGGACGGCGGCGAACGCCTCACTGATCGAGCCGGCCGCCTCCTTGTGGTTGTCCTTGATCATCGCCACGTCGTACAGGCCCATGCGCTTGTTGTCGCCGCCGCCGGCGCGCACCGCGTACTTCTCGAAGGCGCGCAGGCCCGGCGTGGTCTTGCGCGTGTCGAGGACGGTGGTGTGCCAGTCGGCGAGGACGTCGGCGAAGCGGCGGGTGTGGGTCGCCACGCCGCACATGCGGCACAGCAGGTTCAGCGCGGTGCGCTCGGCCGCCAGGAGGGACCGCGTGGGCCCGGAGACGCGGGCGAGGATCTGCCCGGCACGGATGCGCGCGCCCTCTTTGGCGAGGTAGGTGAACTCGACGTCGCCGGGCATGGCGTGGAAGACCGCGTGCGCGACCGGCAGTCCGGCGAGGAGCCCGTCGGCGCGGGCGGTCACGGCCACCGTGGAGGTGTGCTCGGGACCGAAGATGGACTCGGACGTGACGTCGCGCCGGGCGTGCGAGAGGTCCTCGTCCAGGTAGTCCTGGACGGCGACGTACACGTCCTCCGGGTCGAGGCGGAGGGCGAGCAGCCGCTCGTCCAATCCGGCCCCGCCCGGGGCTTCGGCGAATCGGCTCATGCGATGGGCTCCCAGGTGGTCTCGAGCTCCCCGTCGGAGCTGATGGAAAGGCAGAGGTGCCCGCGCCAGGCGTCGTCGGCCTCGGGATGGTCCTCCCGCCAGTGGCTGCCTCGCGTCTCGCGCCGCCGGTGGGCGGCGGCGGTGACGGCGGCGGCGACGGTGAGCAGGTTCGTGGCCTCCCATGTGGCCGGTCGCGGGCGTCCGGACACATTGTCCCCCAAGGCCGTCAGCGACGCAGCGGTGGCCTCCAGTGACTCCTCGGAGCGGAGGACGCCGGCCCCGGCGGTCATGGCCTCCTGGAGCGGGGCGCGGGAGGTGGTCGAGCAGACGTCGCCCGCGCCTTCGGCGATCTCGGGGACGCCCGGGCTGGGCTTGCGATCGGCCAGGTCGTCGGCGATGCGCTGCGCGAACACGAGCGCTTCGAGCAGGGAGTTCGAGGCGAGCCGGTTCGCGCCGTGCAGACCGGTGCAGGCGGCCTCCCCGGCGGCGTACAGGCCGGGGACGCTGGTGCGGCCGAACAGGTCGGTGCGCACGCCGCCGGACGAGTAGTGGGCGGCGGGCGCGACCGGGATCATGTCGATCACCGGGTCGATGCCCATCGCCCGGCACGACGCGGTGATGGTCGGGAAGCGCTCCTCCAGCATCCGCCGCCCGAGGTGGCGGGCGTCGAGCCACACGTGCGGCCGTCCCTCGGCGCGCATCCGGGCGGTGGCGGCCTTGGCGACCACGTCCCGGGGCGCGAGTTCGGCCAGCTCATGGCGGCCGAGCATGAAGCGCTCGCCCGAGAAATCGCGGAGGTGCGCTCCCTCCCCGCGCAGTG
This sequence comes from Glycomyces sp. TRM65418, assembly GCF_019710475.1. GTDB lineage: Bacteria > Actinomycetota > Actinomycetes > Mycobacteriales > Micromonosporaceae > Glycomyces. Next base: position 158,770 of record NZ_JAJFAX010000005.1, read on the forward strand.
CCTCGGAGATCAGCGGTTGTCGGTCCCCCGACGTAACTTCGATGCCGAGGTCGTGTCCCGCTCCAGGGACGCCGCCCACGGCCGGTTCGGCGCCTCGGGAGCCGCCCCCGAGGCCCGGACCGGCAAGGCCCCCGGCTTCGCCTCCAGGACCGTGCCGCAGGTCCTGTCCGGCTTCGCCTCCAAGACGGTGCTTCAGGTCCTGTCCGGCTTCGCCTCCCAGGAACAAGGCGGTCGGATGGAACTGGACGAACTCGAGATCGGTGACGACCGCGCCGGCCCGCAGGGCCAGCGCCACGCCGTCGCCGATGGACACCGAGGGGTTGGTGGTCGACTGGTAGATCTGCCCGAGGCCGCCGGTGGCGAGCACGACCGCGCGGGCCTCCACACCGCCGACGCCGTGCTCGACGCCTTCGCCGAGCACGTGGAGGCTCACCCCGGCCGCGTGGCCGCGGGCGTCGGTGAGCAGATCGAGGACCATGGCGTGCTCGATGATGCGGATCCAGGGGTCGCGCAGGACCGCCGAGTGGAGCGCGCGCTGGATCTCGGCGCCGGTCGCGTCGCCGCCGGCGTGGATGATGCGGCGGGCCCGGTGGCCGCCTTCCCGGGTGAGCTGAAGCGAGCCGTCGGGGTGCCGGTCGAACTCGGTGCCGAGGTGGATGAGGTCGGCGATGCGCGCGGGGCCTTCGGTGACGGTGACGTCGACCGCGGCCGGGTCGCACAGTCCGACCCCGGCGACCTGGGTGTCCCGTGCGTGGGCCTCGGGGGTGTCGAGCGGGTCGAGGACGGCGGCGACGCCGCCCTGGGCCCAGCGGGTGGAGCCGTCGTCGATGCGGACCTTGGTGACCACGGTGACGTGGAATCCGGCCCGGCGGAGGTTGAGGGCGCAGGTGAGCCCGGCGACGCCGGAGCCGATGACGCACACGTCGGTGGTCTCGGTCCAGGACGGCGCCGCGGCGCGCAGCCGCCGCGGCAGGCGCGGGAGATGCGGGAGCGGTGCGAACACGGGTGGCACGTGCCGTTGCCCTTCTAGCCCGGAGTCCCCGGTGGCCCGGGAACCCGCTCGATGGGTGCGCCGCCGGTCGGGACGACCGGCGTGCGGAACGACTCAACTGTGCCCGCCCGGGCCGCCGCGGTGCCAGCGCGAGTGATCCCCGTGTCAGCTGATGCGTGCGGTGGGGCTTCGCCGCGGTCGCCCGGGCGACCGCGGCCACGCGCGGGCGTGCCGGCGAGTGCCGCGGGCGCTCCGCGGCCGCTGCGGTGGGAAGCGGGAGGCCGCGGCGCCGAGCGGTGCGCCGCGCCGGGACTCGGCCGGGCCGGGCGCGCGGCTGCCGCGGGCGTCCGATCCGCGCGGCCGCGGGCAGTGCGGCGATGCCGCCCGCCGGCGCATGGCCGGGCCCGGGCGTCGTCGCGTTCGGCGGCGGCGCCCGGGTCCGGGTGCGCGTGCACGGTGCCGCTAGCCCCGGTTCGAGGCGCGGCGGATGAAGTCGGCCAGGTCGGCCGACTGCTGCACGCGCGACGCCTCGTGGACGTACGTCATGTGGCCCGCGGGGTAGGTCTTCGTCTCGATCCGCTCGCGGTCGGCGAGCGGGATCTCCAGCTGGTCGAGCGTGTACTCGATGGCCTCGATCGGCACGCCGCCGTCGTAGCGGCCCATCGCGACGTGGACCTGCATGAACGGGTTGAGCCGCATGGCGTTCCCGAGCTTGCCGATCACGTCGACCGCCTCGCCCTCGAACTCCTTGAAGCTCCACGGGTAGACCTTGCGCGAGAGCACCTCGTAGATCGCGTCGTTCTCGTATTCGAGTTCCGAGCGCAGGTAGTGGTGCAGTGCGGCCGTGTACGAGCCGGCGGTGCCGACCAGGAACGGGTCGTACGGCATCTGCTCGTGGATGAGGTGGTCGGCCGGGCCGGTGAAGCGCGTGTCGAGGCGGCCGGTCACGAGGCCCTTGTGGCGCAGCAGCTCGGCGTAGTACCGGGTGTGCTCCAGGCGCAGGTTGGCGCGGTCGACGTACTCCTCGCTGACGCCCGCGAGCGAGGCGATCTTGGCGACGGCGGCGGCGCGCTCCTCGGGCTGGAGGTTCTGGCCCTTGGCGAGCACGGCGCGGTACTCGTCGGCGTAGGCGCGGGCCTCCTCGACGACGTCCTCGAGGGTGCGTCCGGCGTGCAGCCCGTGGTAGTGGGCGGTGGCGGCGTAGGTGGGGAGGAACAGCGGGTTCGGCAGGTCCGAGCGGTTCGAGTGGTAGAGCGTCTCGAGGTTGAAGGCCGGGGCGATGAACATGAGCCCGTTGAGGAACAGGCCGAAGCGGTTCTGGAGGTAGTCGGCGAGGGCGCCGCCGCGGGTGCCGCCGTAGGACTCGCCGATGAGGAACTTCGGGGAGAGCCAGCGGTTGTGGCGGGTGGTCCACAGGCGGATGATCTCGCCGACGGACTCGATGTCGCCGGTGAAGCCGTGGAAGGGCGCGGCCTTCTCGCCCTCGGCGGCGCGCGAGTAGCCGGTGGAGACGGGGTCGATGAAGACGAGGTCGGTCTGGTGGAGCAGGGTCTCGTGGTTGTCGAGCAGCCCGTAGGGGGGCGGGGTGGGGTCGTCGACGTCGCCGGAGTCGACGCGGCGCGGGCCGAGCAGGCCGAGGTGGAGCCAGATCGAGGAGGAGCCGGGGCCGCCGTTGAAGGCGAAGGTGACCGGGCGCGTGGCCGCGTCGGCGTCGTCGAGGGTGTAGTAGGTGACGGAGACCACGGCCTTGGGTTTCAGGCCGTTGTACTTCTCCTCCTCGGTGACCTCCTCGCGCAGCACGACGCGACCGGTCGTGGCGGTGTAAGCGAGATCACCGAGGGTGTGGTGGGTGGTCTTGAGGTCGTCGACGGGCTCGGGCCTGTCGACCTGCTTGCCTTCGTCCTTGCCGTGGTTCTCGGCGGCCTCGTTCTTCTGCTCTTCGGTCATGGAACAGAAACTTACCGCTCGGCTAGTGGCGACGCCACCGGGTTGCCCGCGGTGCCGGGCGCGGGGTGCGCCTTGTCGGCGTTGACCTCGATGATCTCGTTGCGCTCGTTCACGTGGACGACCGTGGGCTTGAAGGCGCGCGCCTCGGCGTCCTCCATCTGCGCGTAGGAGATGAGGATCACCAGGTCGCCGGGCTGCACGAGGCGGGCGGCGGCGCCGTTGATGCCGATGACGCCCGAGCCGCGCTCCCCGGCGATCGTGTAGGTCTCCAGGCGGGCGCCGTTGGTGATGTCGACGATGGCGACGAGCTCGCCGTCGAGGATGTCGGCGGCGTCGAGCAGGTCGGCGTCCACGGTCACCGAGCCGACGTAGTGGAGGTCGGCCTGGGTGACGGTGGCGCGGTGGATCTTGGACTTGAACATGGTCCGGATCATCGGGGGTCTCCAATCCGCACGGCGGCGTTGTCGATCAGGCGGGTGGTCCCCGCCCGGGCTGCGATGAGCAGCCTCGCCGGTCCCCGGTCGGGGGCCTCGGCGAGGTCGTTCGCCCGGACGGCGACGTAGTCGACGTCCAGGCCGGGCTCGGCCTCCAGGGTCTGCCGGGCGGCGGCGAGCGGGTCGGGCGAGGCCTGGGCGGCGCGGACGGCGCGCGGGATCGCCAGGGCGGCGGCGCGCTCGGCCTCGGAGAGGTACACGTTGCGGCTGGACAGGGCCAGGCCGTCGCTTTCGCGGACGGTCGGGACGCCGACGATCTCGACGCCCATGTCGAGGTCGCGGACCATGCGGCGGACCATCGCGAGCTGCTGGAAGTCCTTCTCCCCGAAGCAGGCGACATCGGGCCGCGTGAGGTGGAAGAGCTTCGACACGACGGTGAGCACGCCGGTGAAGAACCCGGGCCGGGAGGCGCCTTCGAGGATCTCGCCGTCCGGTCCGGCGTGGACGGTGGTGAGGCCCTCGCGGCCGTCGGGGTACATCTCGCCGACGCTCGGCGCGAAGACGAGGTCGACGCCCTCGGCCTCGCACATGGCGAGGTCGGCGTCGAGGGTGCGCGGGTACTTGTCGAGGTCTTCGTTCGGGCGGAACTGCAGCGGGTTGACGAAGATCGTCACGACGCGCGAGTCGGCGAGCTCCGCGGCGCGCCGGAAGTTCGCGCGGTGGCCGTCGTGGAGGGCGCCCATGGTGGGCACCACGGCGACGCGGCCGGGCAGGGCCGCGCGGGCCTTCGCGAGCTCGGATCTGGTGTGGACGACCTCGACGCCGCGGCCGGTCCGCCCGGGTTCGCGGTGCGTGGGAGGGCGGGGGGAGGGGTGCGGGCCGGTCACGGGGTCTCCTCTTTGTCGGGGTGGGCGAGGACGTCCAGGAGGCCTTCGGCGTCGGCGCTCTTGAGGCGGCCGGAGGCGAGGGCGCGTTCGGCGGTGCGGCGGGCCATGGCGCGGTAGGCGTCCTCGACGCCCGTCCCGGCGAGCGCGCCGAGGTGGCGGGCGACGGTGCCGGCGTCGCCGCGGGAGACCGGGCCGGTGAGGCCGGCGTCGCCGTGGCGCAGGGCGTTGTCGAGGGAGGCCGAGACGAGCGGCGAGAGCAGCCGCTCGGGGGCCGCGACGCCGATGGCCCGCAGCTGCTCGGTCGCGTCGTTCACGAGGGTCTGCAGGTGGTTGGCGGCGTAGACGAGCGCGGCGTGGTAGCGGGCGCGGTCGGTCTCGTCGACGTGCTCGGGTTCGCCGCCCATCTCCAGGACGAGGGCTTCGCCGATGAAGCGGGCCTCGGCCTCGCCGGTGACGGCCCAGGAGATGCCGGCGAGGCGTTCGAGGTCCTCGTCGCGGCCCGTGAAGGTCATGGCGGGGGCGAGCGCGACGGTGAGGGCGCCGGCGTCGCGGGCGGGGCGCAGGACGTCGGCGCCGAGCGCGCCGGAGGTGTGGACCCAGATCTGCCCGGGCTTCACGGGCAGGGAGGCCACGAGCGGGGCGATGGCGTCGTCGGGGACGGCGATGAGCAGCAGGTCGGCCGCGGCGGCCACGTCGGGCGGCGAGAGGATCTCGGCGGCGGGCAGGCGGCGGGCGGCGCGGGCGCGGGAGGCGTCGGATACGGCGGAGGCGGCGACGACCCGGTGGCCGGCGCGGGTGAGGGCCGCTCCGAGAATGGAGCCGACCCTGCCTGCGGAGACGACCCCGACGGCGAGCCGTGAGGCGGGTCGCTGCGGGGCTGCGCTGCGCTGCTGATCCATGATGCTGATCCAGTCCTGGCGGGGAGGTACCGGTCATTGCTTACGGGTTAATTGTGCGTCGCGGGATCGTCAACGCCATCCCGGGAGCCTCCGAGTGGCAATTCTCACTGTGGGGCTAGTGTCATCCCATGTCGGGGTTCGAGCGGTGGAGCACGGCCATGGAGCGGGCGCTGTACGGGCCGGGCGGCTTCTACCGCCGTGAGCTGCCCGTGCACCATTTCTCAACGAGCGCGCAGACCCCGGCGTTCGCCGAGGCCGTCGCCCAGCTCGCGGACGAGGCGGACGAGCGCCTCGGCCGGCCCCGGTCGTTCGCCGTCGTGGACGTGGGCGCGGGGAACGGCGATCTGCTGTTCCACCTCTCCGAGCTCCTGGACGACCGGGCCCGCCTGATCGCCGTGGAGCTGCGCCCGAGGCCGCGGCATCTGCCGGAGCGGATCGAATGGCGGCGGCGCCTCCCCGACGCGTTCGAGGGCCTGCTGATCGCCTGCGAACTGCTCGACAACGTGCCATGCGACCGGGCGCTGGTCGACGAGGACGGCCGCCTCCGCTACGAGGAGGTGAACCGCGACGGCGCGACCCGCGCGGGCGGCAGGCTCGACGAGGCCGACGAGCAGTGGCTGGCCGCCTGGTGGCCGCTGCGCGACCCGGGCGAGCGGGCCGAGATCGGCCGTCCCCGGGAGGCGCGGTGGCGCGAGCTCACCGAACGCCTGGTGCGGGGCACGGCCCTGGCGGTCGACTACGGCCACCTGGGCTCCGACCGCCCCGAGGGCGGCACGATGACCGGGTTCAAGGACGGCCGCTCGACCGAGCCGGTCCCGGACGGCTCCTGCGACATCACCGCGCACGTGGCGGTGGACGCGATCCCGGCCGACCGCGTCGAACCGCAGCGCGACGCCCTCCGGGCCTTGGGCCTCAACGCGACCCGGCCCCCCATGTCGTTGGCCTACCGCGACCCGACCGCGTACGCGGTGGCGCTCGCGAACGCCAGCGCCACCGCGAGGCTCATGGACCCGGCGGGCCTCGGCGCCCAGTGGTGGATGCGCACCGACCGCTGAGGCGCGGTAAGGGGACGCTGCAGCGGCAGTGGGCCGCGCCCTCGCTACACCGGGACGGCCGTCTGCGTCGATTCGCGGAACGCCGTGGGGCTCTTGCCCTTCCGTCGCTTGAACGCGTTGCTGAAACCGAACTGGTCGGCGTAGCCGACCCTGCGGGCCACTTGGGCCACCGTGAGATCGGGGTCGGCGAGGAGTTCCTCGGCGAGTTCCATGCGCCATTCGGTCAGGTACGTCAGCGGCGGTTCGCCCATGACCTCGCTGAAGCGCTTGGCGAGCAGCGCCCGGGAGACGCCGGCCTCGCCCGCCAGGTCCGCGACGGTCCAGGGCCGGGACGGCGCGGTGTGCACGGCCTCCAGCGCGGGCCCGACCACGGGATCGGTGAAGCCGCGGTACCAGACCGGCGCGCGCCGCCCCTGCTGGTCGAACCAGGCGCGGAGCGTGCACACCAGGCCCCAGTCGAAGAGCCGGTCGATGAACGCCTGCGTGCCGGGCTTGCGCTCGAAGAGGTCGGTGGCGCAGGCGTCGAGCCAGACGCACACGTCGGCTTCGTCGTCCACCACCAGCACGGGCGGCAGTGCGCGCATGAGCCGCTCGTGGCGGCGGCCGGAGGCCCGGTAGGCGCCGACGAACAGCGCGGTCGCCTCCGCGTCGTCCGATCGCGAGGCGGGCGCCTTGAGTTCCGGGCAGGCCTCGGCGTCGAAGCAGGTGAGCCAGTACTCGAGGTGCGGCCGCTCGACCGACGCGGGCGTGTCGGCCATGCGGAACGGCTCGCTGCCGCGCACGACCGCGGTCTGCCCGGCCCGCAGGCCGACCCGGCCTCCGTCGGCGAGGAGGAGCGTCCCGCCGCCGCGGGCGACGGTGACCATGGTGAGCGGGGCGCGGTCGTCGAAGCCGACGACCCAGGGGGCCTTGAGCATCGCGTCGCTGAGGATCGCGCCTTCGGCGCGGATGCCTCCCAGGAGTTGGCTGAGCGGGTCCATGCCGCCATGGTAGACGATCACACATGCACTCGAGCGTCGCAACCATCGTCCGTCCACGCTTTCGGCGCTGTACTGAAGGAACACCGCAACGCTTGGAGGCTCCCGCCATGAACACCGACCTGACCGGCCCGACCGCGCTCGTCGTCGTCGCCCACCACCGCGCCGACTCCCTCACCGCCCACATCGGCGACGTCGTGGCCGCGCGGCTCAAGGAGGCCGGGTACGCGATCGATCTGCTCGACCTGCACGCCGAGGGCTTCGACCCGCGCATGACCGTCGCCGACCAGCCCGACTGGGACGACCGCGACAAGGTCTACTCCCCTGAGGTGCGGGCGCACATGGAGCGGATCCTCGCCGCCGACGTCATCGTCCCGGTGTTCCCGGTCTACTGGAACAGCGTGCCCGCCTTGCTGAAGGGCTGGATCGACCGGGTGTGGAACTACGGTTTCGCTTACGGTCGCAGCAAACCGCGGCTCGCCGGGAAGCGGATGCTGTGGCTCGGCCTGGCCGGGGCCGCCGAGGGGGACGAGTACGCGGCCTGGATGCACGACAACCTCGACCGCGTGCTCCGCGAAGGGATCTCGTTCTACACCGGCATCACCGAATCCGAGGTCGCGGTCCTGCACGACGCCGAAGGCGAGCCGCAGATCGTCGACGCCGACGGCAACTTCACCAAGGGCGAGGCCCTCAGCGGCGAGGCGCGCGCCGCCCACTACGCGGCGATGGACCGCACGGCCGCCGCGCACGTCGAGCGGTTCCTCAAGCTCGCCTGAGGCCGGCGGGGCGCACCGGTCGGGGACGGGCGGGGCGCGGACGTGCGCGAGGCGGCCGAGGACCCGGCCGGCCGGGCCGGCGTCGCGCGACGCCGGCCCGGCCGGTCACGCGGGTTCGAGTCGCAGCGCCGCCGCGGGGCACAGGCGCACCGCGTCGGCCACGTCGCCGTCGCCGTCCTCGGCCTCCTCGGCGAGGAGTACGACGCGGCCGTCCTCGTCGTCCTGGTCGAAGTGGTCGGGCGCGGTCAGCGCGCACATCCCCGAGCTCATGCACTGCTCGGCGTCGGCGATGATCCTCTTCACGGCTCCCCCTGAACTCGCTGTCACCAGGTCACCGGGAGCTCGGCGACGCCGTAGAAGTTCTGCCCGGTGACCAGCGGCACCTCATCGAGCGGCACGGCCGGCCGCAGGCCCGGGAAGCGGGCGACGAGCCGCGAGAACGCGATCCGCATCTCCATGCGCGCCAGCTGCTGCCCCAGGCACTGGTGGACGCCGTGCCCGAACGTCAAGTGTCCCCTGCCGTCGCCGGTGACGTCCAGTTCGTCGGGCTCGGTGAAGTGGGCCTCGTCGCGGTTGGCCGTCTGCACGGACACCGTGACGTACTCGCGCGCCTTGAGCCGGTGCCCTTCGAACTCGAAGTCGGCCTTGACCTGCCGGATGAGTCCGGTGTGGATGATGCTGAGGTAGCGCAGCAGTTCCTCGACCGCACCGGCCGTCAGTTCGGGGCGCTCGCGCAGGAGGTCCCACTGGTCGCGGTGCTCCAGGAGCGCCAGGGCGCCCAGGGCGAGCATCTTCGCGGTGGTCTCGTGCCCGGCGACCAGGAGCAGGACCGCCAGCCCGGCGACCTCCTCGTCGGCCAGGTCGGGGTCGGCCGCGAGGTCGCTGAGCACGTCGTCGGTCGGCGTCTCCCGCTTGGCCGCGGCCAGTTCGCCGAGGAACGCGTAGAGCCGGTTGACGGCTTCGCCCTTGGCCTCGGCCCCGGCGTCCAGGGTGAAGATCGCGGCCGTGTCCGCCTCGAAGCGTTCGCGCCGCTCGTAGGGGACGCCGAGCAGTTCGCAGATCATCATCGAGGGCACGGGGACGGCGAATTCCCGCACCAGGTCGGCGGGCCGGGGCCCGGCGGCGAGGGCGTCGAGGCGGTCGTCGACGTGCTGCGCGATGCGCGGTTCGAGCTGCTTCATCCGCTTGACGGTGAAGACGCCGGTGAGCTTGCGGCGCAGGCGGGTGTGGTCGGGCGGGTCCATCTCGATGAACATGCCGGGCGTGACGGGGAAGTCGCCTTCGAAGTCGGCGTAGGCCTCGAAGCCCGGCATGGGCACCGGCGCCTGGATCGGCGATCCGAGGCGGGAGCTGAACCGGGTGTCGGCCAGGACCTTGCGGGCCAGGCGGTGGCTGGTGACGAGCCAGCCCAGCTCGCCGTTCGGGTGGTAGCGCATCCGTCGCATCTCGGCCCCGCGGTGCAGGGCCATGACGGCCGCGGGCGGGTCGAAGGGGTGCTCGCGTTCGAGCGGGATGCCGTAGGGCACGGTGTCGGGTGCTGACATCGGGTCTCCTCGGTGGTGGCGGTGATCGCGCGGACCGCGATCTACGTATATAGAGAATATACGTATACATAGCAGCGCGCAAGGGCCCGCGTCCGCTTCAGTGCGTCGGCTTTCCGCAGCCCAGGCGGGCGCCGGGCGGTCCGCGGGTCAGTCGCGCCCGAGGAGCCAGCCGATGCCGGCGAGCATCGCGATGAGGGCGAAGAAGACGTAGATCGCGAGCTCCACCCATTCGCTCGCGGACTTCGGCCGCCAGAACCGTCTGCGCGGCCGCCCGGGTTCCTGCTTCGGGTCAGGGGTGTCGTTCATGCGTCCAGCGTAGGCAGTGGACCCCAGTGGAGCCAACAGCGCAAATCATTTTGACGCCGTGCCGTTAGACGCACACACTCATGGGCATGGGATTCGTGGACCTCTCCGGCGTGCGCTACGGCCTCAGCGACGGCACGACGCTGTTCGACGACGTGTCGTTCCGGGTCGGCGAGGGCGCGAAGGTCGCGCTCATCGGCGCGAACGGGGCGGGGAAGACCACGCTGCTCGACATCGTCACCGGCGCCCTCGCCCCCGACGCGGGCACCGTCGCGCACTCGGGCGGCCTGGGCGTCATGCGGCAGCTCGTCGGCATGCGGGAAGGCCACCGGCCGCTGTGGCGCCTGGCGCTGTCGCTGGCCGCGCCCGAGCTGCGGGTCGCGGGCGAGCGCTTCATCGCCGCCGAGCGGCTCATGGGCGAGGACGACTCCACCGGGACCCAGCTCGACTACGCCCAGGCCCTGGCCGACTGGGGCGAGCTGGGCGGCTACGAGTTCGACGTCCTCTGCGACACCGTCTCGGTCGCGGTCCTCGGCCTGCCGTGGGAGGACGCGAGGGACCGTCCGCTCAGGACGCTCTCGGGCGGCGAGCAGAAGCGGTTCGCCCTCCGGCTGCTGCTCCGGGGCCGCGACGAGGTCCTCGCCCTGGACGAGCCGGACAACTTCCTCGACGTGCCCGCGAAGCGCGAGCTGGAGCAGGCGATCCGCGACTCCGACAAGTCGATCCTGTTCGTCTCGCACGACCGGGAGGTCCTCGCCAACGCCGCCGAGTCCATCGTGACCCTGGAGGCCGGCACGACCTGGACGCACGGCGGCGGCTTCGCGACCTGGCACGAGGCCCGCGCCGCCCGCCACGACCGGTTCGAGGAGCTGCGGCGGCGCTGGGACGAGGAGCACCAGAAGCTGCGCGAGCTCATGCTCATGTACAAGAACAAGGCGGCCTACAACGCCGACATGGCCTCCCGCTACCGGGCCGCGCAGACGCGGCTGCGGAAGTTCGAGGAGGCCGGGCCGCCGCCCGCGCCGCCGCGCGAGCAGGACATCCGCGTCAAGCTCGAAGGCGGCCGCACCGGCAAGCGCGCGGTGGTCTGCGAGCAGCTCGAACTGGAGGACCTGACGTTCCCGTTCGACCTGGAGGTCTGGTACGGCGACCGCGTGGCGGTGCTGGGCGCCAACGGGACCGGCAAGAGCCACTTCCTGCGCCTGCTCGCCCGCGGCGGCTCCGACCCCGGCGCCGGGCTCGCCGCGAAGCGGCGCCTGGACCCGGTGCGGCACAGCGGCGTCGCCCGCCTGGGCGCCCGCGTCTCCCCCGGGCACTTCTCGCAGACGCACGAGCACCCCGAGTTCGCGGGGCGCACGCTGCGCGAGATCCTGTGGGAGGGCGACGAGGACCGGCCGTCCCTGGACCGCTCGCGGGCGATGAGCGCCCTCAACCGCTACGAGCTCACCGCCCAGTCCGAACAGGACTTCAAGACGCTCTCGGGCGGCCAGCAGGCGCGGTTCATGGTGCTCCTCCTGGAGCTCTCGGGCGCGACCTGCCTGCTCCTGGACGAGCCGACGGACAACCTCGACCTCGCGTCGGCCGAGGCCCTGGAGCAGGGCCTGCGGGCCTTCGACGGCACCGTCATCGCCGTCACGCACGACCGCTGGTTCACCCGCGGCTTCGACCGCTTCGTGGTCTTCCGACGCGACGGCGAGGTCGTCGAGACGGACGAGCCGGTCTGGGACGTCCGATGAGGACGAGGCGCGGATCGGTCGGCGGGCGCGTCCGGAACCGCGCCGCCGATGTCGCGCATGGCAAGCGAATGGCAAGTCCGGCCGCTTAGGCTTCCCCATCGACCGCGGAGCGAGGCGGTCGGCCCGCGCACCCCGCGCCGCATCCCCCGATGCGGCGGCCGCCGGCATGCCCCGACCACCGCGATCGCATCCATTCCCCCTGCGACACGAGAACCTCTGAACAGGAGCGTTCACCCATGTTGATCTGGCAAGGCAAGGGCCTCCTCGCCTTCATTCCGGCGCTGTTCTTCGGCATCTTCGCCACCTTGACCGAGGCGGTCACCACGCTGGAGACCACGCCCTCCTGGGGCGTCGGCCTGATCCTCGGCGGCATCGCGGCGGCGGCGCTCATCTGGTGGCTGGACCGCCTGCTGGAGCGGCGCAACCCGCCGCGGACCCTGGTCGACCAGCGCACCGGCCAGCAGGTCGCCGTCCGCCGCCGGGACACGTTCTTCTTCATCCCCATGCGGTTCTTCCCCTACCTCTACGGGGCGGCCGCCGTCGGCGGCGTCGTGCTGCTCGCCACCGCATGAGCGTCGGCGGGCGTCGCCGCACCACGGTGCGGCGATCGGCGGCGTTCAGCGCGGTCCTGGCGTCGCCCCTCTCGACCGGCCGGGGCTGCACGATGCGGAGGAGCCTCGGGCCGGACGGGGACGCCTCGACCGCGCACGGGGACGGGCCGGCCCGCCTGCGCGCGGATTGACCGATCGGGCGGCGGGCGCGGTCGTCCGGCACGGCGTCGGACGCGTCCGCCGGGGCGGTCCGCGAAGGGCGCGGCCGGGACGCTGCTGGTGGCACAGCGCCCCGGCCGCGCGTCATTGGGGGGACCGTGGTCCCCGCCGGGCCTCTCACTCGACGGGCGGGCCGGGGACGCCGTGGACGGCCATGTCGCTGCGCATGGGGGTCGCGACGCCGTCGGGGCGGTGCCGCAGGCGCCGCAGCGGCTGCTGCAGCGCCTTGGCCGCGGGCGGCGGGTCGGAGCGGGTCTCCCGCTCGGAGGGTGTGCCGTAGGGGTGGACATCGGCTTGGGACATGCGGTCTCCTGTGCGCGAACGGCATCGATCCGTGGCCCCCACCACAGAGGAGCCTAGGCGGGTTCGCGCCGGGACGCAATGATTCCGGGCCCGGTGTCCTCGATCAGACAGTGTCCGCGTCGCTACAGGAGTTCGAGGAGTTCCTCGATGTACTGGGCGACGCCGTCGTCGTTGTTGCCGGCCGGGGCGATCTCGCTGGCGGCGGCCTGCACCCACGGGTGGCCGTTGGGCATCGCGACCGAGTGGCCGGCGGCCTTGATCATGCTGAGGTCGTTGGTGGCATCACCGAAGACGAGCACGTCGGACCAGTCGATGCCGAACTTGTCGAGCACGATCTGGATCCCGGCGGCCTTGGTGACGCCGACCGGGCAGACCTCGAGCATGCCGACGCCGGACTCGGTGACGTTGACGAGGTCGGGGTCGATCACGTCCTGGGCGGCGACGAGGAGCTCGGGCCCGGTGTGGTGGTCGGAGACGAAGTAGCCCTTGACCATCGGACCGGAGAAGGCGACCTCGCGGGGCGCGGTCTCGAGTGTGACGCCGGGCCACGGCCAGTCGGGCATGGGGTCGCCGGTGATGTGCCGCTCGGGGTCGGCGGGCTCGGCGAGGGCGCGGACGGGGCCGACCTCGGCCTCCACCAGGCGCAGCGCCTGCAGGAGCACGGCGCCGTCCACGGAGCGGTCGGCGAGTGGGACGACGGTGTCGTCGTAGCGGCATTCGTAGACGAACGCGCCCTGCCCGAGGACGAGGAAGTCGGCCGAGGGGATGTCGTTGCGGCACATGTCGAGCAGGCGCGGTCCGCGGCCGGTCGCGCCGACGAGGAGCACCCCCGAGGCGGCCAGGCGCTTGAGGGCGGCCATGGTGCGGGGCGAGACGGACTCGTCGGTGCGGACGACGGTGCCGTCGAGGTCCGTCGCGACGAGTCGGGGTGCCCGGTCCAATTGGATCATGTGTCCTCCTTGGTCGTCTCGCCGCGATCGGCCGCCGTGAGACCAATGGTCTCACTGTCGCGGTCGATGCGGATCCGCTGTCTCGCTTCAGGTCCGGGGCCGCCGGGAGGGGCGGGCCCGCCTCGGGCGCGAGGGCCCCTGGTCCGTCAGAACCACCGTGCCAGTACTTTCGCCACCCCGTCCTCCCACACCGAGGGGGCCACCTCGTCGGCCGCGGCCCGCACGTCCGGGGCCGCCTGTCCCATCGCCACGGCGTACCCCGCCCACGCGAACATGGTCAGGTCGTTGTGGGCGTCGCCGAAGACGACGGTGTCGGCTGATGATACGCCGTAGTAGTCGGCGATGCGGGCGATGCCGGTGGCCTTGCTGATTCCGGGCGGGCCGATGTCGACCCAGCCGTTGTAGCCGACCTCCACGTGGTAGTCGGCCGGGCCGAGGGCGGCGCGCTCGGCCAGGCGCATGGCGTTGGCGCAGCGGATGGCGGCGCCGTAGCGGTTGTCGGAGTCGACGCGGGCCACCAGGCGCGGGGCGGGCCGGGAGACGAGCTCGTCGAGGGTGATCTCGCCGGCCCATCGGGCGTCGAAGTCGCGTTTGAAGCCGGGGGTGTGCCACCAGCCGTCGAGGTCCCATTCGACCGCGAACTCGACGGCCGGGTCGGCGTCGCGGAGGGCCGCGACGGCCGTGGCGGCGTCGACGGCGGACTGGTGGGAGATCTCGCGGGCGGCCAGGTCGTATTCGCCGGCGCCGTGGGAGGCGGAGGCGAAGCCGTCGTCGAGCCCGAGGTCGTCGGCGGTGCGCACGGCGCCCCAGATCGCGCGGCCGGTGACGACGGCGACGGGGACCCCGGCGTCGCGGACGGCCCGGAGGGCGTCGATCACCGCGCGGCTGGGCTTGGTCGGCTCGCGGTCGTGGTAGTCGACGACCGTCCCGTCGAGGTCGACGGCGACGAGCTTGGGGGGCGTCTGCCGGGGGGCCGGGGCGTTGTCTGGCACCTGTCAACCGTAGCCCTGCGCGGGTGAACGGCAGGAGTCCGAGCGGCTGAACTCACGTCGACGCGCAATCACACCAAACCCACCCATCGCGGCGGCTTGCGGCATACGGTTCGTCTATGGGCGAGATCATGATCGAACGCGTCTACGACTACCGGCAGGACTCGGAGCGGGCCGGGACGGTGTTCCTGGTCGACCGGCTCTGGCCGCGCGGGGTCGGCAAGGAGGACCTGGAAGGGGTCACCTGGGCGCAGGACGCGGCGCCGTCGCCGAATCTGCGGGTGTGGTTCGGCCACACGGCCGATCGCTTCGCGGAGTTCAGCAGCCGCTACCGAGGCGAGCTCGACAAGCATCCCGAACGGGCCGAGCCGCTCCTGGAGGCGGCCCGGTCGGGGCCGGTGACCCTCCTGTACGCCGCGAAGGACCCCGAGGTCAACCACGCGCTGGTCCTGAAGGGGTGGCTGGAGGACCGGCTGGCCGCCTGATCGGCGAGCAGCGGCCCGGCCTCGACGTCCGGGCCCGCCGGTGCGCCGCGGCGACCGACGGCGACGGCCCGGCGGCGGCTCGAACCGGGAGCGGCGGCCCGGCGTGCGAGGCGGTCGCAGCGCCAGGACCGGCCCCGCCGGTGCACCGCGAAAACCGGCGGGGCTCCGCCTCCAGCGTCCATGCCCGCCCGGCACCCGGCCCGCTCGTTCATGCGGCCGATTCGCGTTCAGGCGCGGGGGCCGATCCCTCCGTTCCGACCCCCGAATCCTGTCGCACCCCCGTGCCAGGGTTGTCGAACCGGGGGCCCGCAGGTTGGTCGGGTCGCCAAAAGAACCGGAAACGCCCGAAACGGCGCGGCCCCCGACCGCATGGCCGGGGGGCCGCGCCGTTTCGCACGCTCACTGCTTCGGTTCGAGCACGTCCTTGCCCAGGTACGGCTGGAGCGCCTTCGGGACCGCCACCGAGCCGTCCGGCCGCTGGTGGTTCTCGAGGATCGCCACGAGCCAGCGCGTGGTCGCGAGCGTCCCGTTCAGGGTCGCGGCGACCGCGTTGCGGCCCTGCTCGTCGCGGTACTTCACGTTCAGGCGGCGCGCCTGGAACGTGGTGCAGTTCGAGGTCGAGGTCAGCTCCCGGTACCGGCCCTGCGTCGGCACCCACGCCTCGCAGTCGAACTTGCGCGACGCCGAGGTGCCGAGGTCGCCCGCGGCCACGTCGATGACCCGGTAGGGCAGCTCCATCTTCTGCAGCATCTGCTCCTCATAGGACAGGAGCTTCTCGTGCTCGGCGGCCGCGTCCTCGGGGCGGCAGAACGAGAACATCTCGACCTTGTCGAACTGGTGGACCCGGATGATGCCCCGGGTGTCCTTGCCGTACGACCCGGCCTCGCGGCGGAAGCACGACGACCAGCCCGCGTAGCGGCGCGGCGCGGTGAGCTCGCCGAGGTTCTCGCCCGAGTGGTAGGCCGCGAGCGGCACCTCGGAGGTGCCGACGAGGTACATGTCGTCGCGTTCGAGGTAGTAGATCTCGTCGGCGTGCTCGCCGAGGAAACCGGTGCCCTCCATGGCGTCCGGGCGCACGAGCACCGGCGGGATCATCGGCGTGAAGCCGGTCTCGACGGCCTGCTGCATGGCGAGGTTGAGCATGGCGAGCTGGAGCATCGCGCCGTCGCCCGTGAGGTAGTAGAAGCGCGCGCCGGAGGTCTTCGCGCCGCGCTCGGTGTCGAGCAGGCCCAGGGCCGTGCCGAGTTCGAGGTGGTCCTTCGGGTCCTCGAGGGCGTTCTTCTCGCCGACCTCGCGCAGGACGACGTAATCGTCCTCGCCGCCGGCGGGGGCCTCGTCGGCGACGAGGTTCGGGATGGCCTTCCCGGCCGCGTCGAACGCGGCGGCGGTGGCGGTCACCTTCGACTCGGCGGCCTTGACCTCTTCCGCGAGGGTCTTGGTGCGCGCCAGGAGGGCCTGCTTCTCGTCGGGGCCGGCCCCGGCGATGCGTTTGCCCAGGCCCTTCTGTTCGGCGCGGAGGGTCTCGAAGGACTGGAGGGCACTGCGGTGTTCGGCGTCGGCGACGAGGAGCGCGTCGACGGCGTCGGCGGAGGCACCCCGCTTGCGCTGGCTGTCGCGGTAGGCGTCCGGGTCGTCTCGCAGTGCACGCAGATCAATCACGCTCACCAGATTACCGGCCGGCCCATGCGGACACGATGCGCATATTGTGGGCGTGTGGCGGTCGATATGGGCGAGGCGGAATTCGAGGCGGCGGTGTCCGACGCGCTGGACGCGGTGCCGTCCGAGCTGATGGCGATGCTGGACAACGTGGTGATCCTGGTCGACGACGAACCCGAAGGGCCGGACGAGGACCTGCTCGGGCTCTACCAGGGGACGGCGCTGACGGAACGGGGCTGGGAGTACGGCGGGGTCCTGCCGGACACGATCACGATCTACCGGGGCCCGACCCTGCGGATGTGCTCGACGCCGGAGGAAGTGGTCGACGAGGTCGCGGTGACGGTGGTGCACGAGATCGCCCACCATTTCGGGATCGCTGAGGACCGCCTGCACGAACTCGGCTGGGGCTGAACCCCGCAGGGCTCGGCGCGGTTTCGCGGGCAGCGCGGAGCGGACGTGGTTCGGCTGGGCTCCCGCCTTACTCGAGCGCCCCCCGTCGACAACCCTGACACAGGGGTCCGACATCACCGTCGAACGCGACGACGGTTCGTGCTCGTCGCCGCCCGGTGGCAGTGGAGGGCGCCGGCAACGGCGGACGTCGGGCAACGCGGAGCGGGGGCGGTTCGGCTGGAGTCCCGACGAACCCGCGGGCCCCCGGTTCAACAACCCTGGCATGGGGGTGTGACATTTCCGGGATGGCGTATGCGAGACCGTGGGCGAAGCCGACTCGTAAATACGAGCAAGATTTAGTATTGATCCTCGCATGTGCGAGGCTACGCTGGACCGGTGACGACGTTTCGCATCGGAGAGGCCGCCGAGCTGCTCGGGGTCTCCCCTGACACGCTTCGGCGCTGGATCGACTCCGGGCGCCTCGCCGCCGCCCGCGACGAGCACGGGCACCGTGCGATCACCGGCGCCGACCTGGCCGCGTTCGCCCGCGAGCGGGCCGCCGCCCCCGATGCCGGGGCCGCGTCGTCCTCGGCCCGCAACCGCCTGCGCGGCATCGTGACCGCGATCGTCAAGGACCAGGTCATGGCCCAAGTCGATCTGCAGGTCGGCCCGTTCCGGGTCGTCTCGCTCATGAGCCGCGAAGCCGTGGACGAACTCGGCCTGGAGGTCGGCTCCCTGGGCACCGCGGTCGTCAAGTCCACCAACGTCGTCGTCGAACGCGCCGACCACTGAGCCCGGGAGCCCCCTTGCGCACCGCCGCCCGCCGCCTCGCCGCCGCCACGGCACTCGCCACCGCACTCCTCGCCCTCACCGCATGCGGCCCGGACGCCGAGGACGACGCCGGCAACACCCTCACCGTCTTCGCCGCGGCCTCCCTCACGAACGCCTTCAACGCGCTCGCCGACCAGTTCGAGGCCGAACACGAGGCCGAGCGGCCCGGCGTGGGCATCGTGCTCAACTTCGGCGGCAGTTCCGCGCTCGCCGCCCAGATCACCGAGGGCGCGCCCGGCGACGTCTTCGCCGCCGCCGACGAGGCCACCATGGCCGCCGCGGTCGACGCGGGCGCCGCCGACGACCCCGAGGTCTTCGCGCTCAACCAGCTCGTCATCGCCGTCCCCGAAGGCAACCCCGACGGCGTCACCGGCCTCCAGGACCTCGCCGGCCGCTCGGTCGCCGCCTGCGCCGAAGCGGTGCCCTGCGGTTCGGCCGCCCAGACCGCGATCGCGGCTTCCGGCACCCCGATCGCCCCCTCCACCTACGAGCCCGACGTCAAGGCGACGCTGGCCAAACTCGCGCTCGGCGAAGTCGACGCCGCACTCGTCTACCGCACCGACGTCATCGCGGCCCGAGACGCCGTCGACGCGGTCGAGTTCCCCGAAGCCGCATCGGCCCGCAACGCCTACCCGATCACCGTCCTGCACGAGGCCGCGAACCCCGACCTCGCGGCCGCGTTCATCGCCTACGTCCAGTCCGACGCCGGTCAGGCGGTGCTCGAGACCGCCGGGTTCCAAGCACCCGACGGCGACCGGTAGCGGCGGGGAACGCCATGTCCGCCACGCGAACCCGACGGCGCCGCCGCATCCCCGCCGCACTGCTCGCCCCCGCCGTGATCGGCCTGGCGTTCCTCATCCTGCCGCTCGCGGGCCTCGTCGTCCGCGCCCCGTGGACCGAACTGCCCGCCCGGCTCGCCGAACCCGAGATGCTCGCCGCCCTGCGGCTCTCACTGGTCACCGCCACCGCCGCGACCGCCTTGTCCCTGCTCTTCGGCGTCCCCATCGCCTGGCTCCTCGCCCGCGGCGACTTCCCCGGCCGCAGCGTCCTGCGCGCCCTGGTCACCGTGCCGCTCGTGCTGCCACCCGTCGTCGGCGGCGTCGCCCTCCTGCTCGTGTTCGGCCGGAGCGGCATCATCGGGGCCCCGCTCTACGAGCGCTTCGACCTCACCATCCCGTTCACCACGACGGCCGTGGTGCTGGCGATGACGTTCGTGTCCATGCCGTTCCTCGTCGTCTCGGTCGAAGGGGCGCTGCGCGGGGCCGACACGCGGTTCGAGGAGGCCGCGGCGACCCTCGGAGCGGGACGCTGGACCGTGTTCACGCACGTGACCCTGCCGATGGTCGCCCCGGGCGTCCTGGCGGGAGCCGTCCTGTGCTGGGCGCGGGCACTCGGCGAGTTCGGCGCGACGATCACGTTCGCGGGCAACTTCCCCGGCACCACCCAGACGATGCCCCTCGCCGTCTACCTGGCCCTGCAGTCCGATCTGGAAGCCGCGATCGTGCTCAGCCTGATCCTCCTGGCGGTATCGGTGATCGTCCTGGCGTCGCTGCGCGACCGATGGACGGCCGCACCGTGAACGCGGAGCGGCAGCCCCAGACCGGCGCGGCGGGCCTGGACGCGCACCTCGTGGTCGAACGGGACACCGGCGGCCGAGGCCGCGACGAGAGCGGCTTCCGCCTGGAACTGCGCCTGCGCGTCGCCCCCGGCGAGACCGTGGCGCTCTTGGGCCCCAACGGCGCGGGAAAGACCACAGCGCTGCGGGCGCTGGCCGGGCTCGAAGCGCTCTCGGACGGGCACATCGTCCTCAACGGGGAAGTGCTCGACCGGCCCGGACCACGGCGCGGCCGAAAGCGGACCGCGCGAAGCAGGTCGCCCATCGACGCGTCCCCGTCCGACCACCCTGGCACGGGGGTACGCCGGCCCTCGCCGGACGGATCCGAACAGCGAGGCGACCGGTGGGTGCCCCCGGAGCACCGCGGCATCGGCGTCGTCTTCCAGGACTACCTGCTGTTCCCGCACTTGAACGCGATCGACAACGTCGCGTTCGGGCCGCGCCGCCGAGGCCTCGGCCGAACCGAGGCCCGGGCGCACGCCGCCGACTGGCTCGACCGGGTCGGCTTGGACGGCTTCGGGAAGCGCCGGCCCGGGCAGCTCTCGGGCGGGCAGGCGCAGCGGGTCGCGCTGGCCCGGGCGCTCGCCACCGACCCGGCGCTGCTGCTGCTCGACGAGCCGCTCGCGGCCCTCGACGCCCGCACCCGGCTCGACACCCGGGCGGAGCTCCACCGCCACCTCACCGGGCACCCGGGGGCGGCCGTCCTGGTCACGCACGACCCGGTGGACGCGCTCATGCTCGCCGACCGGCTCGTCGTGATCGAGGACGGTCGGGCGGTCCAGGAAGGCGACGCCGAATCGGTCACCGCGCGGCCCCGCACGGACTACATCGCGCGGCTCGTCGGCCTGAACCTCTACCGCGGCAAGGCCTCCGGACGCACCGTGCGGTTGGCTTCGGGCACGGTGCTGACGACGGCCGAGCCGCTCGGCGGCGCGGAGGCCGACGGCGAGGCGTTCGCGGCCTTCGCGCCCAGCGCGGTGGCCCTGTACCGGGAGGAGCCGGACGGGAGCCCGCGGAACACCTGGCGGGCGTCGGTGGCGGGCGTCCACCGGCACGGCGACAGCGTGCGGGTCCAACTGGACGGGCCCCTGCGAGCCGCGGCCGACGTGACCCCCGCGGCGGCCGCCCAATTGGGACTCGAACCGGGCCAGACGGTCTGGGCCGCAGTGAAGGCCACCGAGATCACCGCCTACCCGGCTTGACCCGCCGCATCGGCCGCGTGCCGACCCGGCCGACATCGATGACGCTCACGCCGCTGCGCCCGCGAGGTCCCGCCCCGCCACCGGAGCCGCCGGGATCCCGGCCGCGTCGTCGCCGGCCGCCTTGCGGATGATCGGCAGGCAGGCGAGCACGATGCCGATCGACACCAGGCCCACCGCCATGAAGGCCGTCCGCACGTCGAGCACTGTGGACATCGCTCCGCCGAGCAGGAACCCGATGAGCTGCGCCGCGTTGATCCGACCGCCCACCGCCGCGTTCGCGCGGCCCCGGAAGGCCTCCGGGACCCTGCGGGCCACCGCGATCCCCAGCGCCGCGTTCTCGCCCGCATTGAAGAGCCCGCCGATCAGGTTGAGCGGCACCAGCAGCAGCACGCTGAACAGCGGCAGCCCCTGCCCGAAACAGACCAGCCCGACCCCCGCCAGGCATGCCATGAGCATCCACGCGAGCTGCACGTCCCGCCGCAGGCGCCGGATGACCGCGGCCGCGATCCAGGCGCCGCCGACCATGCCGACGATCCAGCAGGCCTTGACGAGCCCGTACGTGCTCTCGGACGCGCCGTAGACCTCGCGGACCAGGAACACGCTGAGGACGTTCACCGCGCACATCGCCGCGATCACCGCGCCCAGGCCGAAGACCATCGCCGCCAGCAGCCGGTCCCGGCGCAGCCGCCACGCGGCGGCCGCCTTCGCACCGGGGACGGCGCGCTCGCGGCGGATCCCGCCGCGGCGCGTGCGGATGTCGCAGCACAGCAGCACCCGCGCCACCGCGCATCCGGCGGCGAGCAGCAGGGCGACGGTGACGCCGCTCGAACTGATGAGGAATCCCGCGGCGGCCGGGCCGGTCGCGAAGCCCACGAGCGTGCCGGTCTGGACCATCGCGGCCGCGTGCGGCAGGTCCTCCGGCCTGGCCATGACCGGGACGAGCGCGCTGACGACCGGCTGCAGGACCGCGGTGCCGCAGGCGTTGAGGACGACCAGCGCGTAGAGCGCGTACAGGTCGTCGGTCATCGTCATCGCCATGATCGCGGCGGCCTGGAGGAGGCCCGAGTACGCCATGAGGGCGCGGCTGTCGAAGCGGTCGGCCATGCGCCCGGTGATCGGGGCGAGGACGACGAGCGGGAGGGTCGCGCAGAAGATGAGGACGGCGACGGCCATGCCGCCGTAGCCCTCGGACTGGAGCTTCAGCGTGAGGGCGAAGTCGGCGGTGAACATGGCCGTCCCGGCCAGGAACGCGCAGGTCGCGGCGGTGTAGACGTCGGACCATCGGGTCCCGTCCAGGAAGGATGTGAAAGACATATTTCGAAAATACCGCTTCACACTCCAATGCGAAAGAGGTTTTTCAGATTTTCCGAAATATTTCTTTCAGACCCTCGGCGTCACCGGGCGCACGCCCGCCGAGCGCCCTCAGACCTTGGGGAAGAACCGGAAGAGCACGTTCCACACCACCGTGCCGTCCTCGGGGTCCACGCCCTGCTCACTGCGCTTCTTGGTCAGATCCACATACTCCTGCTCCAGCTCCATGTACCGCCGGGCGAACTCCTCCGCCTCCTCGACCGTGAGCCGTATATGCCCCTGCTGCGTGAACGAGGCCTCCCGAAGCCGCGGGTGCGCCGACCGCTGATCCAGCCAGCGGGAGAAATTGCGCTCCTGCTGCTCCCTGAACGCCTCGCCCATGGTCCGCTCGATGACCCTGTGGCTCTCGGGGGCGTCCGGTTCCGCGGCAATCGAGAAACTCTCGATCGTCATGCGCCACAAGCGCTCACGCGCGTCCCCGCGGCTCGGCGCCTCTTCGATGAAGCCGGCTCGGGCGAGGGTCCGCAGGTGATAGCTCATCGCACTCGGCGTCATCCCCGCGACCTCGGCGATCTCGGTCGCGGTGGCGCCCTCGAAGCCCTGCACCCTGCGCGTGGCCAGGAAGTCGAACACCGCCATCCGCGCCGGATGCGCCAGCGCCTTCATCCGCTCGGGGTCGGTGATCTTCATGAGCTCCCCGCCCGGCGGCTTGGGCACGGCCGGCGGTTCGGGCGGCGACGGCGGCGCGGGCGGGCCCGGGACGCCGGGCTCCGGCGGCTCCGCGTCAGGATGCGAAGCAGGCGTTTCAGACATGCCTCAAGCTAACCACGCCCCGCCCCGGCCCGTGGCGTGGACCGCGAGGGCCGGTCAGCTTCCGCCTGCGGCCGTCGCGGCGGCCGTGGCGGCGATGACCGCCGCCATGACGGCCGCCTGCGCCGCGTCCACCGCCTGGCGCGTCGCCTCACCGGCCCAGGAGCCTTCGGCGACGGCTTTCAGCGCCTTGCGGGTCGGACCGGCCTTCCGGCCGGGGAAGGCGACCCGTTCGAGCCGCAAGGCGTAGACGAGCACCGCCAGCGCCGCGGTGCGGGCGTCCGCGGCCTCGCCCGCGTCGACGGCCGCGCCGAGCCGGGCGCGGGCGTCGGCCTCCGCGGCGGGGTCGTTCGGGAGGTACCGGTGGACCGGGAAGATCCCGAGCGCGGTGTCGCGGCGGTGGCGGAGCACGCCGTCGGCGACGAGCGCTGCGAGCACCGCCTGCTTGAGGCCCTTGGCGGTCCGCTCCACGACGCTCTTGGGGGCGCGGGGCTTGTCGGCGGCGATGGCGGCCAGGCGGCCGTCGAGGACCGGATCGCCCACGGGGCTCGTGTCGATGACGCGGACCTTCTTGTCCGCGACGTCCAAGCGGCCGGCCATCGTCAGCTCGAGCACGATCGCTCCCGCGAGGCCGAGCTCCAGGTGGCCGCCGGAGCGGTCGCGGCCGGTGGTGTCGTCGAAGGCGAGCAGGAGGAGTTCTTCCACAAGCGTCGTCATGGCGCCGATCCTAGTGAGCGGCGTCCCGTTCAGGCGGTGCCGCGGTCGCGCAGGCGGCCGAGCCAGTCCGCGGCGGCGGCGAAGTCCTCGTTGTCCAGGCCCGCGGGCGGCGGGACCGGCTCGTCGGAGTGGTCGCGCGGATAGGAGCCGAGGTAGCGGACATCGGCGCAGATGCGGCGCAGGCCCATGAGCGCCTCGCCCATCCGCGCGTCGGCCAGGTGGCCGGTGCAGTCGAGGAAGAACGCGTACCGGCCCAGGCCCTCGCCGGTGGGGCGGGACTCGATCCGGGTGAGGTTGATGCCGCGGATGGCGAACTCGGTGAGCACGCCCAGGAGCGCGCCGACCCGGTCGTAGTCGATGTAGACGACCAGGGAGGTGATGTCGTTGCCGCTCGGCTCGGGCGGCGCGGCCGGGCGCACGACGTGCACGAAGCGGGTCTCGGCGTTGGGGTTGTCGCCGATGTCGAAGGCCTGCACCGGGAGTCCGGCGGCTTCGGCGGTGAACGGGGCGCACACGCAGGCGTCGAACTCGCCGTCGACGACGCGCTGGGCGGCCTGGGCGGTCGAGAGCGCCTGGTGGACCTCGGCGTTCGGGAGCTCGCGGCGCAGGTAGCCGCGGGTCTGGGCGAGGGCGTGCGGGTGGGAGGCGACGGTGGCGATCGCGTCGGGCGCCTTGGGGGAGGC
Source organism: Glycomyces sp. TRM65418 (assembly GCF_019710475.1). Taxonomy (GTDB): domain Bacteria; phylum Actinomycetota; class Actinomycetes; order Mycobacteriales; family Micromonosporaceae; genus Glycomyces. The sequence goes on from NZ_JAJFAX010000005.1 coordinate 183,031, forward strand.
GAGCACGAAGGTGACCGGGAGGACGACCTCCCCGGCGATGACGAGGGGGTCGCCGCCGACGAGTTCGTCGACGGTGACGGTGACGGTGCCCTCTTGGGAGTTCTCGATCGGCACGAAGCCGGCGTCGGCGTCGCCGCGGCGCACGGCGTCGAGGACGTCGACGATCGTCGGCATCGGGGTGGTGGTCGCGCCTTTGGCGGCGGGCAGTCGTCGGAGCGCGGCCTCGGTGAAGGTCCCGCGCGGACCGAAATAGGCGAACTCCATGGCCCCACGCTAGCAAGCGCGGCGCGGCAGGGGCCGCGAGCAGGGCATCGGCTCATTCGAGACCGGGTCGCGATGAGACGGCAGTCTCACCGGAGCCCCGCCGTGGACGCACTTGTCGCCGTCACGTATGCTTGTCGGGCCCAAGCGGAATTCCGCGGTGGTCAGCCAGAGAAATCGGAATGCGACACTTGATGTCGCGTGCCAGGATCAATGTGCGCCCCCATCGTCTAGGGGCCTAGGACGCCGCCCTTTCAAGGCGGTAACACGGGTTCGAATCCCGTTGGGGGTACAGGCCAGACGCGGCGCCGGTCACACGGCGGCGACTGGTATAAATGAACAGGTCTTAGGGCCTCGAAGGACACGCAAGCGTCCGGACAAGGTCCCGTGGAGCAGCTAGGAGTGCTCGCCGCCCTGTCAAGGCGGAGGTCGCGGGTTCAAATCCCGTCGGGACCGCAATATGAAGACCCGCTGGTTCGCCAGCGGGTCTTCTTTGCCTGCTCCGCCCACAAGGGAGATTCCCTTTTCCTCAGCGGCTTCCTTTTGTCAGCGCCAGTCGTCCGGGCCGGGTTGCTGTCCGCGGTCCTCATCGAGGGCCGCGTCGTCCTGGGCGTCCTCGGGCGGGCCCGCCTCCCACGTCTCGCGCAGCGTCTCAGCGCGGACGCGGTCGTCCTCGGTCACGTGGATCTCGCCGAGGTCCGCCGGTTCGCCTCCGGCCTCCTCGGCGTACTGGCCGTCCCGGTCGTGGAGCTCCCCGGAGCGCGGGTCGGGGCCCTGCGGCCACTCGTCCGGCACCGCGCCCGGCGTGTCGGGCTGTTCGGCGGCGAGCTGCTCCTCCAGGGGCACGCCTCGCCGCTCCTCGGCCGGGGTGGTGCCGTAGTTGTCGGCGGCGCGGTAATCCTCCGCTTCGAGGATCGCGTCGACGACGGGTTCCTCGCTCTGCTCCATGTCGTCGATGTAGCTGAAGCTGTCCTGGTCTTCGGCCGAGTACGGCCTGCGGTCCGCTGCCATGGCTCCCCCTCCGTTTCGGCGGTCCCCAAGGACTACCCCGGGCCGGGGCCCGTAATCGGCCTGTCGGATTCCGGGAGTGGCGCCGTTGTACCACTGGGGCGACGCCACCGGCCGCGACCTGCGCAGACGCTCGGGACCGACCGCGCGGCGGTCGAGCGTCCGAGTGCGGCCGCCAGGGCGCGCCACCTGGACGACACCTTCGAGCACCCCCGCGGCGGCCCCGCAGCCTGCAGTGGAGGCCCCTGCCCGCGATCCGGAAGCAGGCTCGCCGCGACGGGCGCGCCGACCTCCTCGGGGAGCGTATCGGCGGCGCGGCGGACCCGCAGCCGCCCACGCGGCGCCCCGCCCGGGCGGGGTCCTCCACTGTGGTCACCCATTGTGATCTCGTGATCGCGAGCGGATTTCAAAGCGCGTTCACCACGAGTTCACTTTCTTGGTTAACCTTGTGATGTATGACGAATAGTGACCCTGTTCCACTCGTCGAGACCGGTTTGCCGCCCGACCGGTTCCTCGACCGGGAAGAGAGCTGGCTGCGGTTCAACGGCCGCGTCCTGCGCCTGGCGCAGTCCCCCGAACTGCCGCTGCTCGAACGGGTCCGCTTCCTCTCGATCTTCTCGAACAACCTCGACGAGTTCTTCATGGTCCGCGTCGCCGGCCTCATGCGCCGCCTCGCCACGGGCCTGCCCGTGCGCACCTCCTCGGGCCGCCCCCCGCACGCCGTCCTCGGGCGCATCACCCGCCTCGCGCACCAGCTGAGCCTCGAGCACGCCGAATACTTCACCGACGAGATCGTGCCGCTCCTGGCCAAGGAGGACATCGCGATCGTCCGCTGGGCCGACCTGGAGGAGGCCGAGCGGGCGCGCATGCACGAACTGTTCCGCACCCGGATCTACCCGGTCCTCACCCCGCTCGTCGTCGACCCCGCCCACCCCTTCCCGTACATCTCCGGCAAATCCCTCAACCTGGCCGTCCAGGTCCACGACCCCCGCAACGGCGCCACCCGCTTCGCCCGCGTCAAGGTCCCGGCGCTCCTCTCGCGCTTCATGGCCGTCGCCCCCGGACGCTTCACGCCGCTCGAAGACGTCATCGCCGCGCACCTCGCGCAGCTCTTCCCCGGCATGGACGTCCTCGGGCACCACACCTTCCGCGTCACCCGCAACCAGGACCTGGAGATCGACGAGGACATCACCGAGAACCTCCTCCAGACCCTCGAACGCGAGCTGCTGCGCCGCCGCTTCGGGCCCGTCGTGCGCCTCGAAGTGGAGGACACCATCGACCCGAAGGTCCTCGACCGGCTCATCGCCGAACTCGGCGTCGGCGAAGAAGTCGTCTACCGGCTCCCCGGGCCGCTCGACCTGGCCGGGCTCGACGCCATCGCCGACCTCGACCGCACCGACCTCAAGTACCCGCGCTTCCGGCCCTCCGAGAAGGTGCTCCCGCCCGACTCCGACCTGTTCGCCGTCATGCGCGAACGCGACGTCCTGGTCCACCACCCCTACGACTCGTTCACCACCTCGGTGGAGCGGCTCATCGAGGAGGCCGCCGCCGACCCCAACGTCCTCGCCATCAAGCAGACCCTCTACCGCACCAGTGGCAAGTCCCCGATCGTCGACGCGCTCATCGACGCCGCCGACGCCGGGAAGCAGGTCGTCGTGGTCGTGGAGATCAAGGCCCGCTTCGACGAACAGGCCAACATCGACTGGGCCCAGAAGCTCGAACAGGCCGGGTGCCACGTCATGTACGGGATAGTGGGCCTCAAGACCCACTGCAAGCTCGCCCTGGTCGTGCGGCAGGAAGCGGACGGGACGCTCCTGCGCTACAGCCACGTCGGCACCGGCAACTACCACCCGACGACCGCGCGCCTCTACGAGGACGTCGGCATCCTCACCACCGACCCCGAGGTCGGCGAGGACGTGAACGCCGTCTTCAACCACCTCACCGGCTTCTCCCGCGACGAGGACTTCCACCGGCTGCTCGTCGCCCCGCACTCGCTGCGGCCCGGCCTGATCGAGCGGATCGACCGCGAGATCGAGAACCACCGCAAGGGCCTGCCCGCGCGCCTGCGGTTCAAATGCAACTCGCTCACCGACGAAGGCATCATCGACGCCCTCTACCGGGCCTCCCGCGCCGGCGTCAAGGTCGACATGCTCATCCGCGGCATCTGCGCCCTGCGGCCCGGCGTGCCCGGATTGTCCGAGAACATCCGCGTCCGCAGCGTCCTGGGCCGGTTCCTCGAACACTCCCGGGTATACGTGTTCGAGAACGGCGGCGACCCGGAAGTATGGTTGGGCAGCGCCGACCTGATGCACCGCAACCTCGACCGCCGCGTGGAGGTCCTGGTGCGGGTCGAAGGCGACGCCCACCGCGCGCAGCTCACATCGCTGCTCGACCGCGGCATGGACGACGACATCCGGTCCTGGCGGCTGGGCCCCCTGGGACTGTGGACCCGGCAGACTCGAGGGGGCGACCTCCAGGAACAACTCATGCAGGAGCACCGTTGACGCAACCCGAGATCTTCGCCGCCGGAGCCGTCCTGTGGCGCCAGAGCGAGAACGGCCCCGAACTGGCACTCATCCACCGCCCCAAGTACGACGACTGGACCTTCCCCAAAGGCAAGCTCAAGCGCGGCGAGCACCTGCTCGCCGCCGCGCAGCGGGAGATCTTCGAGGAGACGGGCGTCCGGCCGGTGCTCGGCCGCCCGCTCGCGCCGTCCTTCTACGACAAAGAGGGCAAACTCAAGCGCGTCGACTACTGGTGCGCCACGGCCGCGCCCGGCGACGCCGTCGGCGAAGCGGTCGACCCGCGCGAGGTCGACGACCTCGAATGGGTGCCGCTCGCCGATGTCGCCGACCGGCTCACGTACGAACGCGACCAGCCGGTGCTCGCCGACTTCGCGCAGGACATCGCCCGCGAGACCGTGCCGCTCATCTTCATCCGGCACGCCGTCGCCCTCTCGAAGGCCGACTGGTTCGACCAGGACGAACTGCGCCCGCTCAACCAGCGCGGTCGCGAACGGGCCCAGCAGCTGGAGGTGTTGCTCGCCGCGTACCCCACGGGTGCGGCCTACAGCGCTTCGAGCGCCCGCTGCCTGGAGACGCTGCTGCCGTACTGCGCCGCCGAGGGCATCCCGGTGAGCGGCCTGCCCGAGTTCACGCCGGGCACGGCGAAGCCGGGCCAGGCCGAGGCCCGCCTGGACGAGATCCTCGCCTCCGGGAAGCCCGCGGTCGTGTGCGGGCACGGCGAGACGATCGACGAGCTGATCGCGTGGGTGAGCGGCCGCCTCGGCGCGCCGGTCCACGAGGGGCCTTTGGAGAAGGGTTCGTTCGTGGTCTTCCACACCGCCGGCGGCGAGCTGGTGGCGACCGAGCAGCACGAGTGATGTCGGCGCGGGCGGCCGGGCCGGGTGCCCGGCCGCCCGCGCTCTCCGCGGAGGAGGCGGCACTGCGGGGACCGCGCGCGGGTGGCTTCCCGCGCGCGGTCTCGGTATGGCGACGTTCGCGAATCCCCTCTGTCGCCGCCATCCCGCAGTGCCAGATGGCGTTTTTGCCATCTACTACAACACGCTCGGTCAGCGAGTCGCAACAAGAACTTCTCACCTGTGGATAACTTCGTGAGCTGGACTTTTGTTGCCTGGTGCAGGCCTGTGGACGGCGTCAGCGGGCCAGGCGGACCGTGTCGAGGAAGATGCCGCCGCCGCGGAACACCAGGTACAGGTCCTGGACGCCCGCGGCGCCGGTGAGCGGCGCTTCGACGTCCACGAAGGCCTGGAGGTCGCCGGTCTTCGGGACCGCGACCTCGCCGAGCAGCCGGCCGTCGGGGGCGCCGGCGCGGACCTCGACCACCGGGTCGGCCAGGTCGGCCCAGTCCGCTCCCGTGGTGGCCGCGCGCAGGTGGATCCCGCTCGCGCCGTCCAGGACCGCCTTCGTGAAGCCGACATACGCGCCCGGTCGGCGCGAACCGGTCGAGTGGTAGCCGCCCTCGCGGGCGACCGTGTGCAGCTTGGAGACCTCCCAATAGGTGAGGCCCTCGGCGATCGTGGCCTTCTCCCAGACATTGGCCGTTTCGGACAGGTCGAGGTCCGCGACGGTCTCGCCTCGGAGGCGCACCAGCGCCTCGGGGCCTTCGCCGCCGACGCCGAGCCTGATGCGGTAGTCCCCGGTCTCCACGATCCGCTCCCCGCGCACCACGTCCCATACGAACAGGTCCTGCGGATCCACTTCGATCGCGACCCGGCGCGTCTCGCCCGGGGCGAGGTCCTTGACGCGTGTGAAGCCCGCGAGCTGGGCGTTCGGGACCCGGTCGCCGTAGGCCGATGCGGTCGCGCTCGCGAAGACCAGCGCGACCTCGTCGGAGGTGCGCTCCCCGGCGTTGCGGACGTCGAACGCCACCGTGAATGGGGAGCCCGCGTCGGCCTCGGCCGGGACCTCCAGGCCGCTGTACTCCACAGTGGTGTAGCTGAGGCCGTGTCCGAAGCCGAAGACCGGTTCGGCCTTGGAGTAGCGGTAGGTCAGGCCCGCGCTGATGACGTCGTATTCGAGCATGTCGACCTCGTTGACCCGGTACGCCCCGGCCTTCGGGCCCGGTTTCGGCAGTGAGGCGGTGTCGGCGAGCCAGGTGGAGGTGAGGCGGCCGGCGGGCGCGTAGTCGCCGACGAGGGCCTCGGCCAGCGCGGTCCCGGCGGCCTGGCCGGCGTGGGAGCTGTAGAGGATCGCGGCGACGTTCGGGTCGGCGGCGATGTCGCCGATCGCGAGCGGGTAGGCGGCGACCACGACGACGACGGTGCGGCCGGGTTTGGCGGCGGCGACCTCGCGGACGAGGTCGGCTTGGCGGGGGGCGAGGTCGAGGCCGGGCCGGTCGAAGCATTCGCGGGCGTTGATGAGCGGGTGGTTGCCGACGAAGACGACCGCCCAGTCGGCTTCGGCCGCGACGGCGGCCGCCGCGGCGGGGCCGTCCTCGACGAGTGTTTCGGTGAGGAGCGGTTCGGCCGGGCCTTTGGCGAGGGGCAGTGAGCGGTCTTCGGCGAGGCGCACGTGGAAGGGCCCGTCGGGTTCGGAGGGGACGTGGTTCATGCCGAACAGCTCGACTTTGCCCGTTTCGGCGCCCGGGGCGGGGTGGTAGTGGAAGTTCTGGAAGGTGAACCAGGCGTTGGCGTCCTCCATCCGCTCGTCCTTGGCGAGGAGGACGGGGCCGGTGCCGCCGCCGGACGCGCCGGCCTGGTTGGCGAAGGTCGCGCCTTCGTCGTTCTCTTCCAGCAGGTTGGCCGTGACGAACGTGCCGGTGGCGTGGTGGCGGAACATGTACTGGTCGTGCGCCCAGTCCCAGACTTCGAAGGTCTCGGTGTCGCCGGGGGTCTCGGCGCGGGCGACGAGGGCGCCGCTGTCGGCGACGTTCACGTATTTGCCGTCGGCCTCCCAGGCGACGGTGTCGTTGCCGCTGTGGAAGGTCACCTGTGCGGCGCCGAGGCGTTCGCGGAGGGCCTGGAGCGGGGTGACGCGGCGTTCGTCGGGGACGAGGGGGCTGTAGTAGTCGCGGAGGTTCAGCTCGGCGAGGGGGCCGAGGACGGCGATGCGGGCCGTCTCGGGGAGCGGGAGGGCGGCCTGGTCGTTCTTGAGGAGCACGAGTTGTTCGCGGGCGGCTTGGAGGGCGAGTCCGGTCGCTTCGGGGCGGTGCTGGGGGTGCGGGTCGGGTTCGATGCGGTTGTAGGCGCAGGCGTCGCCGTCGAGTTTGCCGGTGCGGACGAGGAAGTCGAGCCAGTCGCGGACGGCGCGGTCGACGTGGTCCATGGTGAGGCCGAAGAGGCCGCGGCGGACCGCTTCGGCGGCGTCGGCGACGAAGGGCAGGTCGGAGCCGTCGTGGAAGTGGCTCTGCCCGGCGAGGAGCATGAGCCCGGCGGCGTAGACGCCGGTCTCGTCCTTGTCGATGTCGCGGCCGGCTTCGGCCGCGAGGGCCTTCGGGTAGGGGACGTCGCCGCCTTCGGGGGTCTCCCAGGTGTCCCAGACGGCGCCCTTGGTGGTGTTGAGGTTGACGCCGTCCCAGCCGTCGGGGAGGAAGAAGAAGCGGCCGTCGGTCCACTCGGTGCGGAGGGTGTCCATGATGGGCGAGATGATGGAGGGCACGCCGTTGACGAGGTTGTAGGCGGTCATCGCGCCGTGGACCGCGCCGGCCTCGACCGGTTTGCGGTAGGGGACGGCCTGGTATTCGTGGAGCGCGCGGACGCCCATCGAGGCGGAGCCGCGGTGGCGGTGCCATTCGTGGTTGTAGCCGAGGAAGTGCTTCATCTGCGGGAGGATGCGCACGTAGGCGGGGTGGCGGCCGCGCAGGCCCCAGGCGTAGGCGGTGGTCATGGCGGCGACGTGGAGGGGGTCTTCGCCGAAGCCTTCCTCGAAGCGGCCGGCGAGGGGGTTGGAGCGGATGTCGGCGACGGGTCCGAAGCCGGCGTAGACGTCGGTGTCGCGGGCGCGGGTCTCGTGGGAGACGACTTCGCCGATGCGTTCCATCAGTTCGGTGTCCCAGGTGGCGCCGAGGCCGATGGCCTGGGGGAAGAGCGTGGCGTCCGCGTGGTGGCCGGAGCCGTGGAGGACCTCGTTGAACTGGTTGCGGAGGGCGGGGAGGGTGTTGCCGTCGGCGAGGAGGGTCTCGGGGACGCCGTTCAGGCAGGCGAGTTTCTGCTCGTCGGTCATGAGGGCGAGGATCGCCTCCACGCGTTCGGCGACGGGCCGGTTGGGGTCGAGGTACGCGGGAGCGCTCATGCTTGTCCGATCGGTCGGTGGCAGGTCCCATGACATTACGACGGACGACCAGACAAATTCAAGCGGGTATGACGTACGGCGCGGTGGGCGGCGTGGGGGCGAGGTGCTGCGGCGCCGTGCCCCGGGGGGCAGGTGTGGCGGCGCCGGGGGTTTCCTGGTTCAACGCTGCCGCAGGGGCGGGACGGTCGACGACGCGGGGGCGGTTCGGTCTCGTTCGGATTGCTGACCGGTCCCCGAAGTCGGGTGGGTCGCGACACAGCGGCCCCGGTGCGACGGCGGCTCGGGGGTGGCCGTTCGGTTGCGTTCTGCGTGTTCCGGTGGGCGAGCGGGGCTCGCAACGGGGGCGGCCGGTCTCGGTCCGGTTGGTTACGATGCTCGTCATGAGCCCCGGCCCCCAAGGAACTTCGCTCGGCGTCGATTTCGGCACCTCGCACACCATTGCGGTGGTCCGCCGTGCCGACGGGAGCCTGCGGCCGCTGCTCTTCGACGGCGCGCCCCTCATGCCCTCCGCGGTGTGCGCCGACGCCGACGGCGGCCTCCTCGTGGGCCGCGACGCCGTCCACGCCGGCCGCCGCCACCCCGAGCGCTTCGAACCCAACCCCAAGCGCCTCATCGACCGCCCCTCGACCCTGCTCGGCGTGCGCGAATTCCCGATCGCCGACCTCATCGCGGCCGTGCTGCACGCCGTCGCCGAGGAATGCCGCCGCGTCGTCGGCCGCCCCTCGCAGGTCACGCTCACCGTCCCCGCCGAGTGGGGGCCGGGCCGCCGCCAGGTCGTCGAGGACGCCGCCGCGCGTGCCGGGCTCGGGCGGGTCCGCCTCGTCCCCGAGCCGGTGGCCGCCGCGACCTACTACGCCGAGTCCCTCAAGCACCGCATGGCCGTCGGGTCGTCCATCGTGGTCTACGACCTCGGGGCGGGCACGTTCGACGCGAGTGTCGTGCGCCGCACCGACGACGGTTTCACCACGGTGGCCCTCGACGGCCGCAGCGACTTGGGCGGCTTGGACATCGACGCGGCGCTCGTGGAGCATCTCGGCCGGACCTACGGGGACCGGGAGGGCTGGAAGCGGCTGATGCGCCCGACGACGCTCGAGGAGCGCCGCCACTTCCTCGACTTCCAGGGGGAGATCCGCGGCGCGAAGGAGCGCCTCTCGCGCCACCAGCAGTCCGACTTCGCGATCCCCCTGCTCGGCGTCGAGGCGCACCTGACCCGCACCGAGCTCGAGGCCGTCGCCAGGCCGCACCTGGAGCGGACCATCGAGGTCACGCAGGCCGTCATCCGCGCCGCCGGGCTCGACGTCGCCGCGAGCGCGGGGGTGTTCCTCGTCGGCGGCGCCAGCCGCATGCCGCTCGTGGCGACCATGCTGCACCGGGCGCTGGGGTCGGCCCCCACGGTCCTCGACCAGCCCGAGATCGTCGTCGCCGAGGGGAGCGTGCTGTGGCAGGCGGGCTCCTCGGAGCCCGCCCTTGCCTCGCAGCGGACGCCGCAGGCCGCCGCGTTCGCCGCGCCGCTGACGCCCGCCGCGCCGGTGACCCCCGGGCCGGTCTCGGCGACGCCGCCGACCGTCGGCCCGCTCACGCCGGCCGAACCGCAGGCGCCGCCCTACCGGCCCTCGCCGCCGGAGCCGCACGACGCGACGGGGCGGCGGCCGAGCCCGGCGCAGGCCCTCCCGCCGCAGGCCCGCCCGGTCCCGACGCCGCCCCGGCCGCAGGCGGCGGTGGGCGGCGACGACGCCGACCCGCCGGAACCCCCGCTGACGGAGGCGGAACGCCGACGCCGCAAACGGATCGGCACCCGCGCGGTCGTCGCGATCATCCTCGTCAACGCGCTCGTGATCGCCGGTCTCGCCTGGCACTTCGGCCGGGACGGGGGCCAGGGCGAGGAGGACTTCTACGACTACGTGCCGCCCTCGCTGGTCCTGAACTGGGGCGCCAACGAGACGGGGACCCTGGTCGCCGAGCTCACCGGCGCGCACGAGGAGGCCATCGCCTCGCTCACGACCGTCGAGACCGACGATGGCGCCTTGCTGTTCTCGGCCGACGCCCAGGGCACCATCCGGTCGTGGTCCATGGACACCGGCGCCATGGTGCAGACCTACCGGGTCTCGGCCGGGGTCGACTCCCTCCACTCGACGTACGGCTCCGACGGTTCGCCGATCGTCGTCGCCGTGGACCACGATTACGCCGCCCATGTGTGGCGTCCCTCCGCGTCGACGTTCGAATACGCGGGGATGCCGGAGCTGGCCGAGAGGGGCGACGTGGGCCGGCTCAGCGTGGGCACGTTCATGGACGCGCCGACGCTCGGTCTCACGAACGACACCCGGATGGAGCTGTTCGACCTCGAATCGCGGACCTCCCACGGGGTCCACGCGATTCCCGAGCACGGCGGCTGGGCGGTCTTCTACACGGCCGAGGACGAGCTCCATTCCGCGGTCGCGGTGCATCCCGACCACATGCTCATGGACATCGACGCGGAGAGCGCCCAGATGCTGGCGCCCCTGGAGGACACCGGCCAATGGCCCCAGGACGTCCGGGTGGGGGCGTTGAAGGTCCTCTACCAGGGGGGCATGCCGCACGCGATGGTCCTCGGCGAGGACGGGATCCTGTACTGCTGGGACCTCTCGTCCTATGCGCCTTCGCTGGGCCCGATGCCCTTCGACACCGACTTCGCCAAATTCCACGACGAGATCGTCGATACTGCGGAGGGCCCGTCGATCCTGTTCACCGACGTGGACGGCGGCGGGTGGCTCAAGAGCTTCGACACCGAGGAGACGATCCCGCTCAGCCGCAATGACGCGGCCGCGTTCACCGAGCTGGGGACCGTCGACGTCGACGGCACTCGCGTCGCCGTCACCGGCGATGCGGCCGGCAACATTCAATTCTGGAGTCTGGGACTGTGATCTTCCTGGTCATCGCGGCGGTCATCATCGCCGCCGCCACCGCGTACACCATCTGGGCCATGGGCCAGGAGCGCCGGATCGAGACCACCGCGCATCTCGACGCGCGCGCCAACGAGGTGTGGGCGGTCCTCGCCGACTTCCCCGCCTACGGCGAGTGGAATCCGTTCATCACCGAGATCTCCGGTCTCCTCGCCGAGGAGGAGCGCCTCGAGGTGGCTTTCAAGCAGGTGTCGGAGCAGCACCCGGACGGCAGGACCACCCGGTTCCGGCCGCGGATCCTGCGCGTCTCCCCGGCCCGGCAGATCCGCTGGCTCGGGAAGCTCGGCCCCGGGGGCCTGTTCGACGGCGAGCACTACTTCGTGCTCGAACCGCAGAGCGACGGCACCACGGTCCTCATCCACGGGGAGCGTTTCACCGGGGTGCTCGTGCCGCTGATGTCCTCGGTCCTGGACGACACCGAACGCAACTTCACCGCGATGAACCAGGCGCTCGCCGCGCGTTTGAAGACCGTCGAGGCGTGAGCCGCGCCGCGCGGGACGCGGCCGGCCGGCAGTTGTGGAGACGCGCGTGCGCGCCGCGGCTCGATGCCGCGGCGCGCCGGGTCGTGCAGGGTCCGAGCGCCGGGAGCGGCCCGCGCCCCGGGGGCGTGGACCGCTCGCCGTGTGCGCTTTTCCGTGCGGCTTAGAGCAGGCCGGCGCCGGCCAGCTCGGTGACGCCCGCGAGGGTGTCGGTGGCAGTGTCGGCAACACCTTCGGAGGTGGTGTTGCCGACGAGGCCGCCGACGACCGGGACGCCGTCCACGGGGAGCGCGCCGGTGGCGCCGCTCACCGTGTCCAGGCCGGGAACGGCCGGGAGCATCTCCTCGTTGACGTCAGCGCCGGAGGACTCGGTGGTCGAGTGCTCCTTGTGGCTGTGGTGGTGACCGCCGTCGCCGGGGATCTCCGCGTCCGAGCCGCCCTCGCACGAGGCGCTGGCGCTGCCGAGGATCGCGATGGCGTTGCCGCACACGTTGATCGGGGCCTGGATCGGGGCGAAGAGCTGGTTGCCGTTGCCGAGGCCGATGTTGTCCTGCGTGGTCAGGTCGCCCGCGCCGTTGTACTCGGCGGACGCGCCGCCCTCGCAGGCGGCGTCGGAGACGCCGCCGACGGCGATGGCGTTGCCGCAGGCGTTGACCGGGGCCTGGATCGGCGCGAGCAGCTGGTTGCCCGACAGCGCGCCGATGTTGCGCTGGGTGGTGGTGTCGGATTCGGCGTGGCGGCCGGACTCGGCGACGGTGGCGTTCGAGCCGCCGGTGGACCAGCTGTTCGCGATCCCGCCGACGGCGGCGGCGATGCCGCTGACCTCGGTGGGGACCTGGATCGGCGCGTACGCCTGGTTGCCGTTGCCGAGACCGGTGTTGTCCTGCGTGGTCAGGTCGCCCGCGCCGTTGAACTCGGCGGACGCGCCGCCCTCGCAGGCGGCGTCGGCGGTCCCGAGGACCGCCGCGGCGATGCCGCAGATGTTGATGGGCGCCTGGATCGGCGCGACGACCTGGTTGCCCGACACGGCGCCGACCTGGTCCTGCGTGGTGACGTCAGGGCCCCAGGCCTGGGCGGTGCCGACGCCGGCGACGAGGACGGCCCCCGCTGCGACGAAACCGGTCTGCGCTGTCTTGCGTGCCCATGAGTAGTTCACGAAGTTCACCTTTCAGGGAAGTGGTTCTTGCTGTTGCATCACGTATCCCCCGTGAAGCTCCGTGGCTCCAATGGCTGGTCGCGTCCGGCGGGCTGGGTCCTGCCTGGACGGGGTGCATTGAAACCGGGAGAGTTTTCCTTGCTCGGTCGGTGGGCCGCCCGGGCCGGCGCTCACGCCGGCCGTTCGAGGCGCCGTGGGGCGCGCTCGCGCGGACCGTTCGCGAAGCCGCGGCGGTGCACCGCCGCGACGTTCGCGGAGTCGTTCGCTTCGGACCCGGGCGGGCCCATCGACCGTGGTCGTGCACGGCGCGCCTGGCGGAGCGCGCGCCGCGTCGGGTTCTGAGCCGTCGCCCTAGAAGGGCAGCGGGAGCGGCAGACCGCCGCCGAGGTCCGAGAGCAGATCGCTCACGGGGTTGCCGGCCGGAGCCTCGTCGTCGTCCTGGTCCTTGACCTGGTCGGCGACCTTGTCGCGCTTGGCCTCGGCGCTCGCTCCGTCGGGCATCAGAGCGCCGACGCCGGGGATCGAGTCGACCGGGACCGCGTTGAGGCCGGGCACCTTGTCGGTGACGCCGCCGGCGAGGCCGGTGACCGTCTCAGGAGAGACCGGGAGCCCCCCGAGGGCCTCCGGAGTCGCCATGACCAGGTCGCCGGTCGATTCCGGGGCGACGGTGTCGTCGGCCTGAGCGGCCGACCCCGCGATCAGCAGAGCCCCCGTGGCGAGGCCTCCGACGAGGCCCGCCGTACGCGCAGTGCGCATCTTCATCTGCTTTTTAGCCTTTCTCCGTACCGCACGGTGCTGGTCGACGGCTGGGGAAGCAGCACGAATCGACCGCCGTGCGGTGCAAGATCGCTGAATTGTCCGTGGTTGACCAGCGGCTCGGGGCAGTGCGCTCGCCGTTGGGACGCGCGCTCCTGCCGTCTGCGGTTCTCAGCCGCGACCGAGCCGGCTGGTTCGCCGGCGGATCGAGAACCGCGCTCGCTGTCCGGTGGGCCGGTGACACTCCGACCCGGTCGCGTCGGGTTGGTGACGCGACCACTCTGACTAACTGGAGAGGCTGGGGCGCGGTTACGCCCAGACGCGAAGAAACTCGAAAATATTGCGATGTTGCGCCGTCGAAATGCGTAGATGACTCATATGCCCGGAGGCAAAGCGGGACAAAGCCCCGCATAAGGGCCGGGCCTGCTCAGCGGGCCTGCTTCTGCTGCTGCCGGGCTTCCCAGATCATCGCCGTGATCACCAGCGCCGCCCCGAGCACGGTCAGCAGGATCGGGCCGAGCACCTGCCCCGAGGGGCCCTGCAGCGCGTGCGACTCCGTCTGCCACGGCCACAGCGACCGCAGCGAGCCGATCATCAGCCCGGCGAGGACCGCCATCGTCACCTGGCGGCGGTGGTGCAGGAGCCACTGCAGGAGCTTCACGAACGAGCCCAGGCCGATCATCGCGCCCAGCGCGAAGACCCCGATGAACGCGAAGTTCCGGTCGTCGATGGCGTGCTGGACCGGCACGTACAGGCCCATCGCCAAGAGCACGAACGAACCCGACACGCCCGGCAGCACCAGGGCGTTGATCGCGATGGCCGCGCCGATGAACACCAGCCACAGCGGCGGCCGGTCGATCTCCGCCTCGGGCAGGCCGGTGAGGAGGAACGCGGCCACCGCGCCGACGACCAGCAGCACGCCGTCGACCACCCGGAACCGGTCCGGCATCATCCGCAGCGGCACCGCGATCGAGATCAGGATCATGCCGAAGAACAACGCCCGCATCGGCACCGGATGCGACTCCAGCAGCGGCGCGATCGTCTTGAGCGACAGCACCAGCACCACGCCCATGCCCGCGAGCACCGGCACCAGCAGCGGCCAGTCGACCGCCTTGAGAGCCCTGAGGCCCGGCCCGGCGCCCTCGCGGCGCGCCACCCCGGTGACCAAGGCGCGCAAGGCGTGCAGCAACTCGCTCGCCGCGTCGATCAGGTGGTCGTACAGGCCCACGATCAGCGCGATCGTCCCGCCCGAGATGCCCGGCACCGACTCGGCGGCGCCCACCAGCCCGCCGCGGAACGCGTTGAACGGCGCGGTGCGCCACGGGGTCCTGCGGCGCGGCACGGCACCCGCGGGGTCGAGGGGGACCGGGCCGTCGTCGGTGCTGCGGTAGATCGTCACGCCGTCAGCGTATCGGGCTCACCTTCGCCCCCGCCTCGGTCGTCCGACCGAGTCCGCGCCCCCGCCTGGGGCCCTTCGGACGACTCCCGCGGCCGGGTGTCGCCCGGCGTGCGGAGCCGGTCCATACTTAGTGGTAATTCCGCGCTTCCCACGGCTCGCACGCTCGGTGCCGGGCCGTTCATCGCTCAGCGGAACGCAGGTGAAGGGGGCTTCGATGAGTCGCACGGTCGGGCCGTACGAAGATGTCGCGACCGTCCGCGTCGAAGGCGCCTACGAGCTGTGCGACGGCCGGGACGAGAACGGCCGTCCCGTCCAGATCCTCACCCTCGGCGCGACCTCCTCGAAGGACCCGGCCCGGCGCGGCCTGCTCTCCGACACCGTCGCCTGGGCCTACGCCACCGCCGGGCCCGAGGACGCCCCGATCCTGGTGGCGGACCTGGACGCCGAGCAGCCCTATGTGGTCGTCCTGCGCGACGCGCGCCTGCGCGGCGCCGACCGCATCATGGACCGGCTCCTGGCCCTCGGCCCGGCCACCGGGCCGCTCCCCGTGGGGCCCGCCGCCGCGGCCCAGCGCGCCGCCCACCAGCTGGCCGCCGCGCAGCGGTCCGCGGCCCCCGCGTCCCCGGGCGGCCCGACCTCCCCGCCGATGTCGCCGGCCGCGACGAGCGGCCACGGCGCGTTCCAGTCGCCGCCCGTCGTCATGATCGCCCCGCCGAAGAAGCGCTCGCAGGTCAAGCCGATCCTCATCGGCATCGGCTCGGTCGTGGTCATCCTCGCGCTCGTCGTCGGCGTCTGGGCGGTCCTGTCCAACACGGACTCGGACGAGTCGGGCGATTCGGTCACCCAGGTCCCCGACAACGCCGCCGTCGACGAGGTCTCCCAGCCCCCCGCGGAGGAGGGCGAGGAGGCCGACGCCGGAGACGAAGTGCCCCAATGGGACCCCGAGGCCCCGGAGGAGCGCGTCGGCGGCTCCCTCTTCGAGGAGGGCGACGCCGTCAGCACGATCGCCTACCAGAACTGGCCCTTCGCCTTCCGGATCCCCGACGACTTCGAATGCGCCGAGAACGGCCGGACGACGGTCTGCACCGCCGAGGACGACTCGCGGATCACCATCGGCTGGGAGGACTGCTCGGGCGAGTGCCCCCGCGCCGTCCGCGAGGCGCTGCGCGAGGCCCTGCCCTACCAGCCGCTGGTCGAGCTCGGGAACGGCGAGGTCGCGTACGCCGAGCGCACCCAGGTGTACGGGCGCTGGCGCGGCTCGCTGAGCGTGTTCGCGACCGGTCCGCAGGGCGCCTTCCACGCGTGGGCGAGCGCCGACGTGACGACCGAGCGCACCGACCAGGGCTGGCAGGTCTTCAACGACGTGCTCAACCAGGCCTTCGCCAAAGCCGAGCAGTAGGGCGCGCTCCCCTCGCCGCCGGGCGCGCTCGCGGCGCCTCGCCGCTCCCGCGGCAGCGCCGGGCCCCGGTGCGCGGTCGGGGCGGCTAGCCCGCCTCGCGCGCGTCCCAGCTCGCCAGTGCGGCGGCGACGACCTCGGGGGAGGCCGGTGCGGGCTGGGGGATGGCGGGGCCGAAGGCGTGCTGGACGAGCAGTTCGGTGTACAGGTCGCTGCCGTAGGAGCGCAGGAGGTTCTGGGCGGCCTCGCGTTCGTCGTCGCCGAGGCCGGCGCGCAGGAGCATGGGGTATTCGAACTGGCCGATCTGCGCCATGCCGGAGGGCGGCTGGCGTTCCTCGCCGCCCGCGGCGTTGGCGGCGGCGACTTCGGGGGCCGACATGACGGGGACGCCGTCGGGGGTGTGCCCGTCCGCGCCGAACATGATGATCCACATGAGACTGGCGGCGTGGCCGCGGGGGTCCTGGAGGGCGACGTCGGCTTCGTCGGGGAGGATCTGGTCGGTGCTCTCGCCGGCGGGCAGGGCCATGCCGACCGCGGAGGTGGCGGTGGACTCCTGGAGGACGTCCCACTGCTGGGCGGCGCCGGTGTCGGGGAGGTCGCGCCACAGGGCGGTCTCGGGGATCCAGACGTGGGCGTCGGTGACGGCGTTGCCGGTGACGGCCTCGACGGTGATGTCGGCGCACACGTCGGAGCCGCGGGAGGGGGCGCCGCCGCCGGCGGCGACGAAGTCGTCGAGCATGGCGGCCATCTCGGGGGCGGCGGCCACGCGCAGGTCCACCTCGGTCCCGCAGGACTGGACGTGGGCGATGGCGGCGTTGAGGGTGTAGGCCGTGACCGGCGCGAAGACGGCGAGCAGGGCGACGCCGCCGAGGAGGCGGCGGCCCTCTTTCGAGAGGCGCCCTCTTCTGCGATGCACACCGGCCATGTGACGAGTGTATGACGTGGCGCGAACCCAGTCGAGTTCGCTTTTTCAGTTATCTGTTGAGGACTGGGCGTCACCGCACGTCAGGGCCGCTGTCTCCCACCGGTTTTCGGACGCGGCCGGACGCGCGCGGCCGACCTGGGCCTCACCGGTCGGTCGGTTCCGGTGCGGCGGGTCGGCCGTCGGCGTCTCGTGCCTTCAGCGTCGCCGGGGGCGGCGCTTGGGCGGGGTCAGCAGGTCGGCGACGACGCGCATCGTCTCGGGGACGAGGCGGAAGTACGCCCACACACCGCGCTTGTCGCGCTCGACGACCCCGGCCTCGGCCAGGATGCGCAGGTGGTGGCTGACGGTCGGCTGTGAGAGCCCGAGCGGTTCGGTCAACTCGGCCACGCAGGCCTCCTGCTCGGGAGCGGCCTGGATCAGGCTGATGAGCTGGAGGCGGTTCGGATCGGCGAGTGCTTTGAGGACACCCGCGATGCGCTCGGCGTCGGATTTGGAGAGCGCTTCGCCGCTGACCGGCGAAACGGGCGCCTCAGCCTCGACGGTGACTCGCACCATGATCGTGTTCCTTCCGGATTGGTTCCAGTCGGATCTGGACACGGCCGCACTGCCATTAATCCAGTTCCAACCCTGAATATGCCCTCGCGGTGTGGCCGGGCGGTAACGACGACGCTTCCGGCTCGCAAAGGGTTTCGGTTCCTTCGGATCGCCCGGGCTGCACCAAGGCTCGGATCGATCCACCGCCGAGATTACGCCTGCGCCGCCAGCGGGTCCACCGCTGGCGCTTGATCAGTTTGCAGGCCACAGGGACGGCTGTTCAGTTAATAACACACTACCTGGAGTTATATCTAGAGTCAGCTATATTTAAGCGGTTGCCGCGGCTCGGATGAGACCCGGTTCACGCCGGCATATCGATCGACGTCCCACTATATAGAACGTCCTTGATCTATGGAGCTTACCGCGTGGCCGCCAGGATTGCCGGGCATCAATGTTTCGAGACCGTTACATGCGCTTGAGAAAGCACACATCCGCGGGCACGCCGAAGGACGGGACCGCGGCGGCCCCGTCTCGGGAAATGGTCTTCGGAGGGCGGTCCGCGGCGCTCAGGCGTGCGGTCGGGCCGTCGAGTCGCGCTCGATGAGCCCGGCGTCGACCAGGAGCTCCTCGGGGTAGCCCTCGTCCTCGACCAGGGCCGCCTCCAGGGCCTTGACGCCCATGTCGTGCAGCGGCAGGGCGACCGTGGTGAGCGAGGGCGTCAGGTCGCGCACGATCGGGATGTCGTCGAAACCGGCGACCGAGACCTGCTCGGGGATGCTCACCCCGCCCTCGCGCAGGGCCGTGCACAGACCCGTCGCCTGGACGTCCGAGGTGACGAACACCGCAGTGGGAAGCCGGTCACCGTCGAGAAGGGCCTGCCCGGCCCGGTACCCGCCGTCGCGGGTGAACGCCGCCGGGACGTGGACGACCTCGGCCTCCTCGGGCAGCGCCGAGAGGAACCCCTCGCGGCGCTCGCGCACCACCTGCAGCTGCTCGGGCCCGGCGACCAGGGCGAAGCGGCGGTGCCCCAGATCGGCCAGGTACCGCGCGAGCGAGGCGGCCCCCTCGCGGTTGGCCGGGCGCACCACGCGCCCGGGCAGGCCCGGCTGGCCCACGCTGACCACGGTGGCGCCCAGTTCCAGCAGGTCCGAGAGGTGCTCGGAGAGGCGCTGCTCGGCGGCCTTGTCGGTGGTCCGCGAACCGGCCACGATCACCGCGCGCGGCCGGTAGCCGCGCAGCGAGTCGAGGTGCTGCACCTCCGAGTCGGGGTCGATGCCGGTGTCGGCGATGAGGACCCGCACGTTCCGCCGGGCGGCCTCGGCGAGGACCCCGCCGGCGATCTGCCCGAAGTAGGGGTCGGTCACGTCGTGCAGGAGCAGGGCCACCGTCTGGGAGGTGGCGCGCGCGAGGACCTGCGCGCCCACGTTGGGGGCGTAGCGCAACCGGCGTGCCGCCTCGCGGACCCGCTCGCTGAGCTGGTCGCTCACCCGGTGCGGGGAGCCGTTGAGCACGCGAGAGGCGGTGGCCACCGAGACGCCGGCGGCTCGGGCGACATCGGCCAGTCGGGCCGGTTGTTTGCGTTCCATCCCGCTGAGGCTACCCATCTGCGGAAAGCGCTGCTCAAGCGGTCCGGAGCCGCCGTTCCCTCCACACTCGCCAGACAACGTACGCCACAGCGGCAACGCCGACGCCGGTGGCGGCCACGGCGAGCGGGTTCGGCCTCGGCAGCGGCTGGCGCAGGGCCACCGGCCGCCGGAACGCCAGCTGCGGCCACCCCTCCTCCTGCGCCAGGCGGCGCAGGCCCCGGTCGGGGTTGACCGCGCGCGGGTAGCCGACGGCCCGCAGCATCGGCTCGTCGGTGATCGAGTCGGAGTAGGCGAAGGACACGTCGAGGTCGACGCCCCGCTCGACCGCGAACTCCTTGAGCGCCTCGGCCTTCGCCGGCCCCGCCGCGTAGAAGGCGATCTCGCCGGTGTACCGGCCGTCGTCGCCGATCTTCATCCGCGAGGCGATGACGTCGGTCGCCCCGAGCATCCGCCCGATCGGCGCGACCATCTCCTCACCGGAGGCGCTCACGAGGACGACCGCCCGACCCGCCGAGCGGTGCGCCTCGATGAGCGCGGCGGCCTCCGCGTACACCGACGGGGCGATGAGCTCTTCGAGGGTCTCGTTCACGATCGACCTGACCTCTTCGGCCGGCCACCCGCGCGAGAGCTGCGCGATCTGGTCCCGGGTGCGCGCCATCTGCACCTCGTCGCCCGAGCCGCCGAGCCGGAACAGCAGATGGGAGTAGGCCACCTTGAGGACGTCGCGCCGGGCCAGCAGGCCGCCCTGGTAGAGCGGGCGCGAGAAGGCGAGGCTGCTGGCCTTGGCGATCACGGTCTTGTCGAGGTCGAAGAAGGCCGCGCCGGGCCGCGCCTGCGCCCCGATGGCGCGTACCGGCGCGTCCGGTTCGAGCGAGAGTGCCGATGAGCCGCTGATCGGCTCCGCTGCGTTCATGCCGCCAGTCTAAACAGCGGGACAACCCCGTTTCGACCACTTGTCGCAGCCGATGCGCCGGGCCGTGCGACCTCGGAATGTCGGCGCCGCGCCGTAGGCTGGCGCCATGTCGAAGAGCCAGCGAATCGCCTACGCCTGCGGCGCCTGCGGCGTCCGCGTCCCCAAGTGGGTCGGGCAGTGCCCCGACTGCGGCGAATGGGGATCGATGGAGGAGACGGCGGCCCCGCCGCGCCAGAGCGTCGGCGGCGGCGGCTCGGCCGCACCGAGCGCGCGGCGGCCCGCCAAGCCCGCGATGCGCATCGGCACCGTCTCCGCCGCGCAGGCCGCGAGCCTGCCCACCGGCATCGGCGAGTTCGACCGCGTCATGGGCGGCGGCCTCGTCCCCGGCGGCGTCACGCTCATCTCCGGCGAGCCCGGCGTCGGCAAGTCCACGCTGCTCCTCGAGGTCGCCCACCGCTTCGGCGAGGCCGGGTACGGCAGGGCGCTCGTCGCCACCGGCGAGGAGTCGGCCGCGCAGGTGCGCCGCCGCGCCGACCGCACCGGGTGCCTCTCCGAAGAGCTCTACCTCGCGGCCGAGACGGACCTGGGCGCGGTGCTCGGCCACGTCGAGGACGTCAAGCCCTCGCTGCTCATCCTCGACTCCGTGCAGACCGTCATCGCCCCCGACACCGACGGCGTCCCCGGCGGGGTCACGCAGGTCAAGGCCGTCGCCAGCGCGATCACCGCGGAGGCCAAGGCGCGCGACATGGCGGTGATCCTCGTCGGCCACGTCACCAAGGACGGCGGCATCGCCGGGCCGCGGGCCCTGGAGCACCTGGTCGACACGGTGGTCCACTTCGAAGGCGACCGGCATTCGATGCTGCGGCTGCTGCGCGGGGTGAAGAACCGCTTCGGGCCGGCCGACGAGGTCGGGTGCTTCGAGATGACCGAGGACGGCATCATCTCGCTGGCCGACCCGTCGGGGCTGTTCCTGGACGACGCGCCGACCGAGCCGACGCCGGGCACGTGCGTGACGGTGACGATGGAGGGCCGCCGGGCGGTGCCGGTGGAGGTGCAAGCGCTGCTGGGGAAGTCGGTGAAGGACGGCGCGATCCCGCGGCACACCGTGTCGGGTCTGGACCAGGCGCGGTTGAACATGGTGCTGGCGGTGCTGACGCGGCGCGGCGGGATGCGGCTGCTGGACCGGGAGGTGTACGCGACGACGATCGGCGGGATCCGGGTGCGCGAGCCCGCGGTGGACCTGGCGCTGGCGTTGGCGCTGGTGAGCGCGGAGCAGGAGATCGCGGTGAGCGCGGACCTGGTCGCGATCGGCGAGGTGAGCCTGACGGGCCAGGTGCGGCGGACGGTGAACGCGGACCGGCGCATCGGCGAGGCGGCGCGGCTGGGCTTCAAGACGGCGATCGTCCCGAAGGGATCGGTGGCCGAGCGGCACCGGGGGATCGAGGTCGTCGAGGTGGAGACGATCAACGACGCGAAGCGAGCGGCGGCGAGGACCTGGGCGAGGAGAGGCTGAGCGGAATCGGCCGGCGCTGACGCCCGGGCCGTCGCCCTGCACGGGCCGGCACGATCGCCCTCGCGAGCCTCGGATCCGGTCGGCGCCGTCTCCTCGGGAGGCCCAGCGCTGACGTCCGGGCATCGCCCCCGCGCGACTCGGCCGGGGCAGTGGCCATCCCCTTCGCGAGACCCGGCGCGGCGCGGGCCTCGGCGACCGGTCCCGGCACGGCCGGGGCCGCCGCTGCCGCGGACCGGCGTGATCGGCCACTGTCGACGGTGTGTGACCGGCGCCTCGGGGGCGCCGAACGCCGGATTGTCGTACCCCTCGGGCGCCGTGGAACACCGGGGCCCGACCCGAGGCCCCCAGCGGTCGCCGGCGTGCCCGCGCACCGGTCGACGTACTGAGGATCGACGTGCGGCCGATCGCGCCGGGCCGCTCAGGGACCCGGCAGGTCAGCGGCGCGGCAGATCAGAGGCCCAGTTTGGCGAGGTCGTTGCGCGAGGAGACGCCGAGCTTCGGGTAGGCCTTGTACAGGTGGTACCCGGCCGTCCGCGGGCTGAGATACAGCTGCTCGCCGATCTCGCGGTTGCTCAGGCCCGCCGCCGCGAGGCGCACCACCTGCAGTTCCTGCGGGGTGAGCTTGTCGGCCAGATCCGGGGCCGCCGCCACCGGGCCCGCGTCGCCCGCCGCGCGCAGCTCCCGGCGGGCCCGCTCGGTCCACGGCTCCGCGCCGAGCCGCTCGAACACCGCCGCCGCCGAACGCAGCCGGCTCTTGGCCTCGTTCACGCGCCGCGCCCGGCGCAGCCACTCCCCGAGCAGCAGATCGGTCCGCGCCGCCTCGAACGGGAACCGGTCGTCCTCCTTGTGGAGCGCGGCGGCCCGCTCGTAGTGGACCCCGGCCTCCTGGTCGCCCGCGAGCAGGCCGCGGCACCGTTCGACCTGGGCCTGCAGATGCGCCTGACCGCTCGCCTCGGCCCACTGGACGAACCAGTCGAAGGCGTCCGCGACGCGTTCGACCCCGCCGGTGCGGACGGCGGCCTCGACGGCCACCGGCACCAGCGTGAGCGCATCGCCCGGCGCGTTCGATTCGAGGTGGCCCGCCAGACGGTCCAGCGCTTCCTCGTGGCGGCCCAGCGAGAAGTCGAGCAGCGCCAGCGCGGTGTCGATGGCGACCGAAGTGTCCCCGGGCGAGTCGGCCTGGGCCGCTTCGATGATCGAGCGGGTCCGCTCCTCCTCGCCGCGGTAGGCGGCGGTCATGGCGAGGAGGTGGGCGCGGGCCTTGACGGGGCCGATGCGCTGCCCGAGTTCGACCGAGAGGTCCATGGCGTTCTCGGCGAGCGCCTCGGCGTCGCGCCACCGTCCTCTGCGGAATTCGGTGATGCCGTTGAGGACGAGTGCCCGCGGCAGGGCCGCGGCAGCGCCGGTCTGGCGGGCGAGCCGGACGGTCTCGGCGGCGGTCTGCTCGGCGGCGTCGATGTCGCCGATGAGGAGCTGCCACCAGGCGACCATCGCGCGGTTCTCGGCGGTCACCGACTCGCCGAAGCCGACGTGGATGTCGATGAGCCGCCGCAGGGCCGCGACCGATTCGGCGATGGTGACGGTGCAGGAGCGGTTGAAGCCGGCGGTCGCCGTGGCGAGGTCGCGCACCCACGGCGAGTGCTCGATGCCGAGGCGTTCGGCGTGTTCGGCGGCGACTTCGGCGCGGGAGAAGTCCCCTGCCTGCCAGGCGAGTTCGACGGCGCGGAAGAGGGGGTACCCGGCGGCGTCGGGCTGGGCGGCGGTGTAGTGGTCGGCCGATTCCATGTAGAGCCGGTAGGACTCGCGGACGTCGTTCTCCCAGGCGGCGACCTGCGCGGCCACCAGGGTGGCGCGGGCCAGGATTCCGCGGTCCTCTGTGTACCGTCTGATCTGCACGAGTAGTTCGCGGGCCTTGGGGCCGTTGCCCGCCGCGACGGCGGCTTCGGCGGCGCGAAGGAGCCTGCGGCCGCGTTCGGCGGCGTCGGGGGTGAAGGCGGCGGCGCGTTCGAACACCGTGTACTCGAAGGCGTGCCCGCCGCAGCCGGCGCCGCACGCGGCCGAGGCCTCCAGGGCGGCGGCGACGGCCTCGTCGGGGCCGGTCGCGGCGGCGGCGAGGTGGAAGACGCGCCGGGGGTCGTCCGGTTCCATGACGTCGGCGAGGACCTGGTGGGCCTCGATGCGGCGGAACACCGGCGCGCCCTGGTAGGCGGCGGTGCGGATGAGCGGGTGCCCGAACGTGAAGCGGCCGTTGCCGTAGTGCACGAGCTCGTCGGCCTCGGCCGGGGCGAGGTCGGTGAGCTGCGCGCCGAGCTTCGCGGCGGCGTCGAGGACGAGGGCGGTGTCGCCGCCGTCGTCGGCGGCGATGAGCAGCAGCAGCGTCCGGGTCGCTTCGGGCAGGCGCTCGATGCGGTCGCCGAAGACGTGCTTGAGGCGGCTCGTGGTCGAGGCCGTGCCCGACGTCCAGTCGACGGCCATGCGCGCGTCCGAGTCGACGGCGGGCAGTTCGAGCAGCGCGAGCGGGTTGCCTTCGGCGGAGCGGAGGATCTGGTTCCTGGCCGGCTGGGGCAGCCCGTGGAGGCGTTCGGCGAGGAGCGACGCGGCCGCCTCGTCGTCCAGGGGCCCCAGGACGAGCTGGTCGAGGCCGGGGGTGGGGAAGTCCGGGGCGTAGCCCTCGCGCACGGTCAGCAGCATCGCGACCGACTCGGCCGCGAGGCGCTTGGCGACGAAGAGGAGGACGGCCGCCGAGTCCGGGTCGAGCCAGTGGGCGTCGTCCACGATGCACAGGACGGGCCGGTGCGCGGCGGCCTCGGTGAGGAGGCTCAGTGCGGCCAGGCCGACGGTGAACCGCAGATCGCCGGGCGGGGCGCCCTTGTCGGGGGCCGCCTCCAGGCCGAGGACCCGCGAGAGCACGCACGCGTGGTGCTCGGGGACGGCCTCGAGGTGCCCGGCGAGGGGCAGCAGGAGCGCCTGGAGGCCCGCGAAGGACCAGGCGTGCTCCGATTCGACGCCGGTGCAGCGCAGCACCGTGAAGTCGTCGGCGGTCTCGGCGGCCGCGGCGACCAGGCTCGACTTGCCGATCCCGGCCTCGCCGCGGACGACCAGCGCCGAGCCGCGGCCCGCCCGGGCGGCGGCCAGGCGGTCGGCGAGGGCGGCGGTCTCGAAGTCGCGTCCGTACAGCACGCGACCAACGGTACCGTCGCCGTTCGGGATCGCCAGGTCCGCGGACCGGGTCTTAGGACGAAGTGACCAGGAGGGTCGGACCGCGGGCCGGTCCGTGCGCGGCCCCGGCAGGGGACCGCCCGGCCACCCGACCCCGGTCTCGGCAATCGGGTCGAGGCCGTCCGGACCGCACCTCCCGGCGGCCGGCCCCCGGTCCGGGGGATCGGGCCGGGTCCGTCCGGGCCGGTCGCCGTCGCGGAACGACCGCCGGCGCGCCAGGGCGCGGCGTCGCCGTTTCGCCGACGCCGCAACGGGGTCGGCGTTCGTGGAGGCGACCGGCCCCACGGGCGCGGAGGCCCCCGGTGTCGCCGCCGGCCTTAGAAGGGGCTCGGCATCGGGGTCGCGGCGCGCGCGTTCGCCAGGGCCCGCGACCACCAGTGCAGCTCGTCGAGCAGCGTCTTGGCGGCCGGTTCGTGCTCCTCGAACTTCGTGAACTCGCCGCGCTCGTCGAAGTGCTGGTAGAAGCGGGGGAACGCGATCGAGTTGCGGATCGTCATGGTGCGCAGCTCGGGGAAGATCTGCCGCAGGTGCTGGGCGGCGTTCTGGCCGCCGGAGATCTTGCCGCCGTAGGTGACCATGGCGACGGGCTTGGCGGCCCACTCGTTCATGTAGAAGTCGATGGCGTGCTTGAGGGCCGCCGGGATCGACAGGTTGTACTCCCCCGCGACCACGATGAACGCGTCGGCGCGGTGGAGGCGCTCGGAGAGGGCCGCGACGGGGGCGGAGAGCTCGCCGTCGGTGGACCACATGTCCCGTTCGCTCATGTGCTGCGGGAGGTCGGCGTCGAGCAGGTCGATCAGGTCCACGTCGAAGCCGCCGTGCCGCTCGGCGACGCCGGCGATCCACTTCGCGGGGACGGGGGCCCAGCGGCCCTCGCGGGTCGACCCGATGATGACGCCGAGGTTGAGTGTGTCGCTCATGGTGGTTCCGTTCCTTCGGACTTCGCGGTTGAGGAGGTCGAAGCTACGAACGGTCCGACGGGGGCGACATCTGTCGACCGACTGGACGCCGACTGGACCGCGCGGCGACTGAAGGCCGGTCGGTCGGACCGGTCGCCGAGCAGATGCCGCGCCGGTCGCCTCCCTCTTAGCGTTGCGCCCATGTCTACCGCAGCAGCGGCCCTGGAGGCCGCACCCGCACCCGCCGCGACGACCCGGTGGCCGGCGATCCTGGCCGTCGGGTTCGCGCAGCTCGTCGTCGCCGGCGGCATGTCGAGCCTCGCCGTCGGCCTCCCGCCGATCCGCACCGAGTTCGCCGTGACCGAGGCGGCCACCGCCTGGGTCCTGCTCGCGTACGCCCTCCCGATGGGCGCGGTCGCGATCGCCGCCGGCCGGCTGGCCGACCGCGCCGACCTGCGGGCCGTCGCCGTGTTCTCCATGGGCGCGCTCATGATCGGCTCGGTCGGGGCGGCGCTCGCCCCGACCTTCCCGCTCCTGCTGGCCGCCAGGGCGCTCGGCGGCCTGCTCGGCGGACTCCTGTTCGGCATGACCGGGCGGATCATCGTCACGTCGGCGGCCGCGCACCAGCGCGGCCGGGCCATGTCGGTCATCGCGCTGCTCATGACGATCGGCGGCATGGGCATGGTCGGCGCGGGCGGATTCATCATCGCCGCGTTCGACTGGCGCGGCCTGTTCTGGGTGTTCGCCGCACTGTCGGCGGTCGCCGTGGCCGGCCTGGCGCTGACAGTGCCCAGCAACGGGACGGGCCTGCCGCGGCCGGACCGGGCGCTCCTGGTGGACACCGCCACCTCCGGCGGGGCGATCGCCGCGTTCCTGCTGGCCTTCGAGTACCTGGACTCCGCGCCGTGGATCTCGCTCGCGGCGTTCGGGTCGAGCGTCGCCCTGGCGGCGGTGTGGATCCGGCAGCCCTCCTCGGGGCCGACGGTGGCGCTGGTGCGTTCACCGGTGATCGCCGGGGCGCTGCTGTCGCTGACGCTCCTGTCGGCGGTGACGGGCCTGCTGAACTTCAGCATCCCGTTCCTGATGACGGACGTGCAGCAGGTGCGCCCGGAGCTGGTGTCGACGGTGATGCTGACGTTCATCGGCGGGGTCGGGCTCATGACGCCCCTGGCGGGGTGGCTGGCCGACCGGTTCGGGCCCGGGCGGGTCTCCCTGGCGGGGGCCGGGCTGGTGGTCGCGGCGATCGCGCCGCTGCTGTTCGTGGACGCCTCGACCGGCCTGGTCGACCTGGGCGCGCGGATCGCGGTGCTGGGCTTGGCGTTCGGGGTCTTCAACACGCCGATGAACACGCAGCTGCTGGCGTCGGCGCCGCCGGAGCAGTCCGGGACGGCGGGGGCGTTCATGGCGACGACGCGGACGATCGGCACCTCGCTCGGTCCGGTCGTGGCGGCGCTGATGTGGGGCCTGGGGACGACGCCGGTGGACGGCTACCGGCTGTCGGCGTGGACGATCGCCGGAATCCTGCTCCTGGGCGCGGCGCTCCAGGCGACGACGAAGCCGTGGAAGACCCCGCCCTCCGCTTGAGCGACCGGCAAGACCGGACGGCGGCCCGACGATCGCGCTACGATCGAGACACACCCAATTCGCATGTGCCGCATCTTGCACATGCGAATTGGTACGGCGAGGCATGCTCCTGCAGACGCAGATGGCGAAAAACTTGCAAGTGCGCGATCTCGACGAAGAGGTCGTCGCCGAGCTCAAGGCTCGGGCGGCCCGCTCCCGCCAGTCGCTGTCGGCCTATGCCGCCCAGATCCTGACCGATGCGGTCGCCCGCCCGACGGCGGACGACCTGCGCGAGCGCCTCGAGGCGCTCAAAGCGCTCGGCGGCGGTGCGAGTCGCGAGGACATCCTCGACGAGGTCCGGAAGATCCGCGAAGCGTGATCGTGCTCGACAACTCGGCCCTCGTCGAGGCCACGACCGGTCAGCGCCCGCCGCCCGAGCTTCTCGACGACCTCGCCCGGCTCGAACTGCACGTCCCGCACCTACTCGACTACGAGTTCCGCAGTGCGCTGCGCGGGCTCCTCCTCGGCGGCAGGATCAGCCCAGTACGCGGCGAAGGCGCGCTCTTGGTCAAGGAATCGCTGTCGTTCCTCCGGTATCCCGAGTCGGTGACCGGCCCGCGGGCGTGGGACCTGCGGGACCATCTCAACCCTTACGACGCCAGTTATGTGGCTCTGGCCGAGCAGTTGCAATGCCCGCTCGCGACGACCGACGCGACACTCGAGCGGCAGGTGCGGACCGTGGAGCTCCGGCTCTACCGCTGAGGCCGCCGCGAACCGCCGCTCCTCGAGGTCCTTGCCGCGATCGCGGCGGGAGTCGGCCCGGCGATCTCGACGCAGTCGCAGAGATGACGGGCACTCGCCGTTCTCGGCCTCGGCCATGACCGCGTACCAGTGGCCGTCGCATTCGGCCAGTGTCGAAGCGCGCATGACGACATGTCGATTCCCCGCACATGCCGAGGTCCGCGCGCCCTACAGGTCCAGTTTCGCCAGTTCCGTGCGCGAGGAGACGCCGAGCTTCGGGTAGGCGTTGTAGAGGTGGTAGCCCACCGTTCTCGGGCTGACGAACAGCTGCTCGCCGATCTGGCGGTTGGTCAGGCCGTCCGCCGCGAGGCGCACCACCTGCAGCTCCTGCGGGGTGAGCAGTTCGGCCAGGTCCGGCTTCGCCTCCACGGCCGTCGAGTCGCCCGCGGCCCGCAGCTCCCCTTGGGCGCGCTGGGTCCACGGCACGGTGCCGAGCCGCTCGAACACCTCCGTCGCCTCGCGCAGGTGCGCCCGGGCCTCGTTGATGCGGCGCATCCGCCGCAGCCACTCGCCGTACGCCAGCTCGGTGCGGGCCCGCTCGAACGGGTCGATGTCGTCGGCGTGGTGCAGCTCCACGGCCCGCGCGAAGTGCGCCCCGGCCTCGGCCTCGGTCGCCATGAGCGCCCGGCACCGCTCCACCAGGGCCTCCCAGTAGGAGCGCCCGGTCGCGTCGGCCCAGTCGGCGAACCAGTCGAAGGCCTCCTTGACCTCGGCGAGCCGCCCGGACCGGAACGCGGCCTCCACGAGCGTCGGCACCTGCGTGAGGACCTCCATCGGGGTGACGCCCTCGGCGATCCGCAGCAGCCGCTCGAACGCGGCCTCGTAGCGGCCGAGCCCCAGCTCCAGCAGGCCCAGGGCGGTGTCGGCGGGGATCACCGAGTCTTCGGGCGCGTCCTCGATCGCGGCGGCCACGAGTTCGCGGCAGCGCTTCTCCTCGCCGCGGATCGCGGCGATCGGCAGCAGCACCCAGATGCGGCCCTGCATGAGCGCCCGGCGGTCGTTCTGCTCGTGCGCCAGCTCGATCGCGCTGGAGGCCGACGCCTGCGCGTCCGCGTACCGCCCGTAGTGGAACTGCGTCTGCGCCTGCACCAGCAGCGCCTGCACGAGCGGGCTCATCGCCCCCCGCTCCCGGCACGCCCGCACCTGCTCGGCCGCCGCCTGGTACGCGGCCGGGACGTCCCCGGCGAGGAACCGCCAGCGCGCCGCCAGCACCTGGTCGAACGCCTGGAAGTCCTCGTGGAGGGGCTGGTAGTAGTCGTAGAGCGAGCGCAGCGCGTCGACCGCCTCGCCTGCGGTGTCGTCGGGCTGCCGGTTGAGGCCGGCGGCGGCGCGGGCGAGGCGGCGCACCCACGCGTTGTTGGAACCGCCGTACTTGGAGGCCAGCGAGGACGCGTACTTGACCTTCGCGAAGTCGCCGGTCTCCCAGGCGTTCCAGACGCCGCGCAGCAGCGGGTAGCCCGTGTTCTCGTGGCCGGTGGCGGCGTAGTGCTCGGCCGACTCCATCCACACGTCGAAGCCCTTGGAGTGACCGGCCCAGGAGAGGATGGTCGCGCGGATGAGGGCGGTGCGGGCGAGGAGGACGTGGTCGTCGGTGAGCCGCTCGGCGGCCTCCGCGAGCTCGACCGCTTTGCCGGTCATGCCTGCGGCGTAAGCGGTCTGGGAGGCCTCCACGAGGCGGCGGGCCCGGTGGTAGGGGTCGGGGGTGAAGCTCGCGGCGCGTTCGAGGGCGGCCATCTCGGCGACGCAGCCGCCGCGTTCGGCCTCGTAGGAGGCGATGGACTCGAGGGCGGCGGCGGCCTTCTCGTCGAGGCCGGTGGTGGCGGCGGCGAGGTGGCGGGCGGCGCGGATGTCGCCGTCGCCGAACGCCTCGGACAGGGCCCGGTGGGCCTCGATGCGGCGGGCGCGCGGCGCCGAGTGGTAGGCGGTGGAACGGATCAGCGGGTGGACGAACTCGATCCGGCCGCGGTGGTACCGCACCAGGTCGTCCACTTCGGCCGGTCCGAGGTCGGCGACGCTCGCGCCGAGCTTCGCGGCGGCCTCGGCGATGACGGCGGTCTCGCCGGTCTCCTCGGCGGCGGCCAGCAGCAGGATCGTGCGGGTGCCCTCGGGGAGGGCGATGATCCGCTCGGTGAACGCCTGCTTGATGCGCGACGTGGTCGAGTAGCGGCTGTTGGAGGTGTCGGCGCGCAGCAGCGACTCCTCGTTGTCGGCGGCCGGGAGCTCCAGGAGCGCGAGCGGGTTGCCCTCGGACATGCGGAGGATCCAGTCGCGGCTGGTGTAGGGGATCTCGTCGGCGCGCATGTCGAGGATCGCCTGCGAGGCGTCGAGGTCGAGCGGGCCGAGGGTCAGCTCCGGGATGCCGGGGGCCGGGAAGTCGGGGGCGAAGCCGTCGCGCACGACCAGGACCATGGTGATCGACTCGGTCGAGAGCCGCCGGGCGGCGAACAGGAGCGCGTTGGTCGAGTCGCGGTCGAGCCAGTGGGCGTCGTCGATGACGACGTACACCGGGCGCTTCGCGGAGGCGTCGACGAGGAGGTTCAGGACGGCCAGGCCGACCTGGAGGGCGTGGGCGCGGCCGGTGCCGTCGCCCATGCCGAGCGCGGTGCGCAGGGCCTCGGCCTGCGCCGCGGGGAGGCGGTCCAGGCGGCCGAGCAGGGGGTGCAGCAGCATCTGGAGGCCGGCGTACGACCAGGTGTGCTCGGCTTCGACGCCGAGGGTGCGCAGGACGGTGAAGCCCTCGGCGCGGGGGATCACGGCGTCGACGATCGCGGACTTGCCGATGCCCGGTTCGCCGCGGACGACGAGCGCGCCGCCGTGGCCGACGCGGGCGCCGTCGAGGAGCGCTTGGATCGAGTCGAGCTCCCGGTCGCGGCCGTACAGGACCGGGCGGCCGGTGTGGACGGACTCCTCGCACGATGACGGAGCGCCGCCTTCGCAGGCGACGCTCTCGGTCCTGCCGGGCGCATGCGCGGTGCTTCGCGGAGGCGCGGTGTCCTGGCGGGCGCGCGCGGTGTCGGCGGTGGGTTTCACGGCGGCTCCATCCTCAGGACGACCGGGGACTCCTCCAGGGTAGCCAGGGGGCCCGACACCTCGCATCTGTCATTCGACTGGGATGACCTGGGACGGCCGCCACCTGGTCGAACGACCGGGCCGACCGGGTTCGGGACCCAGTCGCGGCGGCCGGTCGTGCGACCGAGGCGCGCCCGCGGGAACGGCCTTAGCGTCGTTCCCATGACCGCATCGACCGAGATCCACAGGCCCGCACGCGGCGGGGACTCCTCGCGGCGCCCGCTGCGCTGGGCCCCGGCGCTGTGGGCGACGTACGCCCAGGCCGTCGCCTTCGCGTCCGCCGCCGTGACCGCGCTCCTCGTGAACGACATCGCCGCG
The DNA here is from genome assembly GCF_019710475.1 of Glycomyces sp. TRM65418. Taxonomy (GTDB): domain Bacteria; phylum Actinomycetota; class Actinomycetes; order Mycobacteriales; family Micromonosporaceae; genus Glycomyces. The sequence continues at coordinate 214,517 of NZ_JAJFAX010000005.1, forward strand.
GGCTTCGGCGCCGCGACCGGAACGCGGCTGTGGCCGCTGGGGGCCTTCGCGATCGGCTTGGTCGTGACGGTGAACGGCTCGCGGCGCGCGGGCGCCCTGGCCCGGGCCCGCTACACGGGTTCGATCGCGTTGGGCGCGTTGGTGCTCGGCGCGGCCGCGTTGGCGTTCGCGCCGAGCTTCTGGTTCGCCGTGGGCGCGGCCGGGGTGTTCGGCGCGGCGGCGGGCCTGGTGATCGCCACGGCCGGGCGGGTGATGGCGGCGGCGCAGATCGGCGACGGCACGGGTTCGGCGGCCTTGTCGGCGGCGGCGCTGCTGGCCGCGATCACGGCGGGCGTGGGCGCGCTGTTCGCGTTGCCGGTGTACGGCTGGCGGGGCGTGTTCGGGCTCGTGGTGGTGGCGGGGGTGCTGGCGGTGTGGAAGTTCGCCGAGCACGTGCCCGACGACGCCTAGCCGGGAGGCGGTTCGAGCGTTGCAGCATATGACGTGAGCTTCGTCAGGGTTCCAAGGGAGCGGCGGGTTCGAATGTCATTATGAGTCGTCCGGGTATTCGGAGGTTTTACCCGGTGCGCGGGCGCCGACCGTCCTGTGTCGGTGTCCGGAGGAAGGCCCCGGGAGGTTCGAGACCCTGGGGCCTTCGCTGTGCGCGCGACGTTTCGGCCGGCGCGGCGGGGCGTTCCCGCGAAACGCAGGGCCCGGCCACGAGGCGCGGTCGCGCGCGGACGCCCCGCTGAGGTACGCGGTGATGCGTTGCGCGCCAGGGATTCCCCCGAACACGAGGCCCCGGTCTCGGCGTGCGTCGGCGCGCGGCCCTCGGGAACGGCGCCGGCAGCCGCTTCAGACCGGTTCGGGTTTCGGCGCGAGCTCGGTCCTCGGCCCGGCGCGGAGGACCCCGGATTCGAGGGGGCGGCCGACGATCTCCTGGGCGAGGCCGGCGGTGCGGATGAGCGCGTCGAGGTCCACGCCGGTCTCCACGCCCATGTCGTGGAGCATGTGGACGACCTCCTCGGTCGCGACGTTCCCGGAGGCGCCCGGGGCGAACGGGCAGCCGCCGAGCCCGCCGACGCTGGCGTCGAACTCGGTGACGCCCCGGTCGAGCGCGGTGAGGAGGTTCGCGAGGGCGGTGCCGCGGGTGTCGTGGAAGTGCATGAGCATCGGCAGGTCGGTGGCGACGGCGTCGAGCAGTTCGGTGACGCGGCGGGGCGTGCCCATGCCGGTGGTGTCGCCGAACGCGACCCGGCCGGCCCCGGCCTCCTGGGCGGCCTCGACGATGCGGGCGACCTGCGCGGGCGCGACGTCGCCTTCGAAGGGGCAGCCGAAGCTCGTGGCGATGATGACCTCGACCGACGCGAGGTTCTCGCGGGCGAGGGCGCAGATGTCGGGCAGCTCGGCGAGCGAGTCGGCGACGCTGCGGCCGACGTTGGCGCGGTTGTGGCTCTCGGAGGCCGAGACGACCACTTCGACGGCGCTGAACCCGGCCTCGAGGGCGCGCTGGACGCCGCGGCGGTTGGGGGCGAGCGCGCTGTAGCGGATCCCGGAGTGCTTCTCGACCGCCGCCCAGACTTCGGCGGCGTCGGCCATCTGCGGGACGGCCTTGGGGCTCACGAAGCTCACGGCTTCGATGCGGGAGAGGCCGGTGCGCCCGAGGGCGTCGATGAGCCGGATCTTGTCGGCGGTGGGCACGGGCGGTTCGTTCTGGAGTCCGTCGCGAGGGGCGACCTCGCGCAGTGAGACCCGATCCGGCTGGTACATGCTCCGCCTCCCCGGGGCCGGGATCCGTTGCGGCCCACCCGACCATGCTAACCCGTCGTCCCGCATCCCGGGACGGGCGTGTCTTGGAGCGTCCTGACAAATCGGGCGTAGCGAGCGCCCCGGCTTCGATGGCGCCTCAGGGGTCCGACGTCGAGCAGGCGGTGAGGCGACCTGGCCGGAATAGGCACTACTACCGGTAAGGCTGTCTGCCGTCCCCAACCCCCACCCACCCGGGGGACCGTAGTGCCCAGCGTTCCTCGGGGGTGCGACAAGAACCGGCCTCCCCGGCCGCCTTGTCACCCGAACGGGGTAGCCGGGTCGGAACCGGCCCGGATCGAGGGCTCGGGGAGCCGGCCTCCGGCCTAGCCCGGGTCGAGCGCCCGCAGGGCCGCCGCGCGCAGCAGGGCCGCGGTCTCATCGGCGCTGACCTCTTCGCCCAACGACAGGTACGGCGTCGAGTTCATCAGGCCGAACGCGCCGTGCGCGAGCACGCGCGCCTGTTCCGGCAGCAGGCCCGGCCGCAGCCGGCACAGCACCCCCACCCATTCCTCCACGTACACGCGCTGCAGCTTCCGCACCTGCCGCCGCGGCTCCTCCGGCAGCCGGTCGAGCTCGTGCAAATGCAGAATGACGATCTCCGGCGAGTCGATCACGACCTCCAGGTGGAAGTCGACCAGCGCCTCCACCGCCGCCTGCGGATCGTCCGAATGCACCGACGCCCAATGCCGCCCGCCCGCCAGCAGCCGCTCCGACACCGGAATCAGCGCGTCGGCGAGCATCTGCTCCTTGCCGCCCTTGAAGTGGTGATACAGCGCCGGCCCGGTGATGGAGGCGGCCGCGCCGATGTCGTCCATCGACACCCCGTGATACCCGTGCTTGGCGAGCAGTTTGACCGCGACGTCGAGGATCTCGCGGCGTCGCTTGGAGCCGCTCCTGCTGTCGACTGCATTCATCTCCACCTCGATGAGGTTACTCGGGCGTACTCGCACGAGCACGGAGCAAAAGCCCACTTTCCCCGGGCGGTCAGCTCCGGGGGCGGGACGCGCGTCGGCCGCACCCCGCGAACGGGATGCGGCCGACTGTCGAGCAGCGCTTGTGCTGCGGCGACGCCGCCTGGCCGACGGCGCCGCACGTCGTCACCACCACGGGAGGCTCGACGCATCGCCTCCCGGAGCGGTCGCTAGGGCTCGTTCGGGGGCATCGGACGCTCGGTCTCGATGCGGCCTCCGGCGCTCGGTCCGCCCGTCGTGCCGGCACCCGTGCCGCCGGTGGCGCCGTAGGTCGTCCCGCTCCTGGTGCCGGCCTCCTCGCCGACGGTCCCGGACGGCGCCTGCGCGTTGGTCTCGGTCCCGTACCGGCCGGACCGGTAGGTCTGCGACATCGACGAGGTCGGGTCGCCCTGGCTGCCGTTGGACTCCTTCATCTTGCTCGCCTCGCCCTCGGCGGTGGCGAGCATCTTCTCCCAGCGCTGGCGCATGGGCCCGATGAGGCCGCCGCCGACGCCGACGATCACGGTGCCCGCGATCATCGCGAGCACGGTCCACAGGATCGGCGTGGTCACCGTGGTGGCGATGCCGACCTGGCCGAGCGCGGCGACCGCACCGAAGAAGATGATCGCGACCTGGCTGATGCGGGCGACGATGTTGCCGTAGTTCGTACCGGAGAGCGTGCCGCTGATGATGCTGTGCACGGCGTTGGCGATCGCGAAGGCCACCACGACGATGACGAGCGCGACGAACAGCTGCGGCAGCCATGCCACGAGCTGGTTGAGCAGGTCCGACACGGGATTGTTCCCGAACGCCCCGAACGCGAGCTGCAGGGTGAACAGCAGCAGTGCGAAGTAGACGAGTTTGCCGAGCAGATCGCTCAATTCGAATTTGCCGGTGTAGCGGCGAAGGCCGGACTTCTCACCGACTTTGTCGAGACCGACTTTGTGGAGCAGCTTGCCGACGAGTTTGCCGACCACTTTGCTGACGATCCAGCCGATGACGAGGATCGCGAGGAACGCCAGCGCACGAGGCAGGAACGCGACGACGCTGTCCAACATGTTCTGGAAGCTCTGCGAGATGTTCATACCCGTAACGTAGGCCGGATAATGACCGTATTCAGGTGTTTCGCGCGATAAAGGCCGGCATTGCTGTAGGCGGAACCGTCGATTCGGGACGAACGGGCCTAGGTGGGCCAAGTCCGCCAGTGCATCCACGACTTCGACGGCGTGGGGCCGCGCTGGTCCTGGTAGCGGGAGAAGTTCGCGCCCGCGCCGTACGGGTTCTCGGCGGGGCCGGTCAGTTGGAACACGCACAGCTGGCCGATCTTCATCCCGGGCCAGAGGGTGATCGGCAGGTTGGCGACGTTGGAGAGCTCCAGGGTCACGTGCCCGGAGAAGCCCGGGTCGATGAACCCGGCGGTGGAGTGGGTGAGCAGACCGAGGCGGCCGAGGCTCGACTTGCCTTCGAGGCGGGCGGCGAGGTCGGCCGGGAGCGAGATGACCTCGAGGGTGGAGGCGAGGACGAACTCGCCGGGGTGGAGGACGAAGGATTCGTCGTCGCGGACTTCGACCGGAGAGGTGAGGTCGTCCTGCTGCTTGGCCGGGTCGATGTGGGTGTACTTCTGGTTGTTGAAGACCCGGAAGCGACGGTCGAGCCGGACGTCGATGCTCGAGGGCTGCACGAGTTCCGCTTCGAACGGCTGGATGCCGAGACGGTCGTTCTTGACGGCGTCGAGGATGTCGCGGTCGCTAAGCAGCATGCGACCAGGCTAGTGGCAGTGCGGCGGGCCAGGTCGCGCGGTCCCGAGGGTTCGGGCGCCGCTCACGGCGGGCCGGGAGGGCGGGCCGCGGCGCCGTGCCGGGGCGTCTCGCCGAGGCGCGCCGGGACGGCGGCACGGTCGGTCGCCGGGTGCGGTGTCGGGCGAGGCGGCCCGTCCGCGATCGCCGCCGGCGGCGATCGCGGACGGGCCGCCTCGGTCGTCACTCGCCGGTTCGGTCGCGCCGGGCCAGGTCGGCGACGCCCTGGTAGGCCCCGAGCGGAGCGTCGCCGGTCCGCTCGTATTGGACGAGGAGCAGGCCATTGAGGGTCGTTTCGCAGTCGACGAGCCGCAGGCCGGTCGGACTGCCCGGGTGGTCCAGCAGCCGCCGGCCGGAACCGGCGACGGTCGGGGCGACGACGAGTCGGAGCGTGTCGACCAGGCCGGCCGCCAGCAGGGCGTTCCCGAGCCGGGCGCTGCCGTGGATCTGGAGTTCCCGCCCCGGCCGGGACTTCAGCGCCCCGACGGATTCGACCGGGTCGCCGCGGAGCACGGTCGTCGGGCGCCAGCCTCCCTCATCGAGGGTGTTGGTCACGACGTACTTGGGGAGTGCGTTCATCCGCTCGGTGTAGGGGTCGTCGGGGTCGGTGATCTGCGGCCAGTCGCGGGCGAACGCCTCATAGGTGCGGCGGCCGAGCAGGAGCCCGTCGGCCTCATCGAGCCATGCCGAGGTGCGGCGGACGAACAGCGCGTCCAGGTACGGCACGAGCCAGCCGCCCCGGGTGAAGCCGTCGCTCGTGTCCTCGGTCGGCGAGCCGGGTCCTTGGCTGACGCCGTCGAGCGTGAGGAACTGGGTGAGGGCGATCTTCATCGGATCGACTCCCGCCGGGCGGGGGCGGTGCGGTGGTCGGGGAGGACGCCGTAGCGCGGGATCGAATACTTTGCCATGAGGCTAAGTATGGCGCAACAATTGACTGAGCGCAACGGCAAAGTGTCGGGGACCGGAGCAAGGACGGGCGAGCGCCGGCGCGGTCCGGCCGCGGCCCCGCGGCAGCGGCGTCAGGCTTGCGGCGGCAGCGCGTACGCGACGGTGCCGAGGTCGTGGAATTCCCAGCCCTCCGGTGTGAGGCCGCGGCATTCGTCGAGGTCCTCGGCGCAGACGATCGCGTCGACCGAGGCCGGGTCGGCCGGTTCCTCGCCGGGGACGACCGACTGCAGCGCGACGATCGCCATGCCGTCCTCGACCTCGTCCCGGAACAGCACCCACCACGGGTACTCCCACGAGTCGTTGCCCTGCACGACGCCGATCCGCTCGGGCTCGCGGGCGGCGACCGCGGCGGCGGCCTCCTCGTACTGCGGCAGCCATTCGAGCCGGCGCACGAAGCGCTCTTCAAGGTCGGTGAGGGTGAAGACCGACCAGGTCCCGGCCAGCCGCCGCGGGAAGCCGTAGGCGACCGTGAGGACCCCGGCGAGCGAGGCGACGACGGCCACGGCGGTGACGAACGCGATCGCGACGCGGCGTCGCCGTCGCTCGGCGAGGCTGCGCGCGACGCTTCTGACCAGGCTCGCGGCCAGGAGGCCGGCCGCGGGAGCGCCGAGGACGACGAGGAACATGACGAGCCGGTTCACCCACGGCTGCCAGGACACCGTGCAGGCGACGCCGATGAACGCGAACACCAGCGCGGCCGCGTAGGCGCGGCGCAGCCCCGGGCCCTTGACGGCGAACCAGATCACACCCGCGAGCGTGGCGAGACCGGTGAGCGGGAAGGCCGCCCGGTCCTCGTCCGGATACCAGGCGGGGACCGGGAACTCGGTGGAGCCGAAGGTGATCCGCGGGTCGTTGACGTCGACGCCCATGAGGCTCGCGAGGCCGTTCACGAGGGCGGCGAAGGCGTCGGAGAGGAACGGCAGCGGCGTGTCGAGGCCGGTCTGGGCGATGCGCAGCGCGTTGACGAGGAGCAGGCGCGGGTCGGCGGTCTGGACGCCGATCGACTCGCGCAGCATGTCCGGCCCGAGCGGGTGCCCGAACGTCTGCTGCATCCGCCAGAGGAACGGCCCCACGAGGACCAGGGCGAGGGCGAGCACCGCGAGCGAGGCCGCCACGGTCGCGGCGCGGGACTGCCACGCGCGGGAGCCGTCGGCGCGCGAGCAGCGGCCCGGGCTGCGTCCGCACAGGCACGGGCGGCGGCGGCGTCCGTCGCGGACGAGCCGCCCAATGCCCCAGATGAGCAGGAGCGGCGCGGCCGCGAGCAGCCCGGTGGTCTTGGTGACGGCGATGAGCCCGAGGGCCAGGCCGAGGTAGAGGGCGTCGGAGTGCGGGGCCGCGGCCCGGAGGACCGCGGTCCCCGCGCCCGCGGCGTCCCCGGGCCGGGTGAACTCGTCGAGGACGACCGTGGCGAGGCACGCGACCCAGGCGGCCGCGACGAGGTCGACCTGGGTGCTGGAGGCCTGCAGCAGGACCTCGGGGGTGGTGGCGAGGAGGAAGACCGTGGCGAGCTGGGCGACGGGGCCGCCGCCGAGCTGCGCGGCGATCCGGGAGGCGGCGAGGGCCGCGCCGACGCCCGCGAAGTACTGGAGGAGGTGGTACGCGCCGTCGCCGCCGGAGACGAGCCGCAGGTGCGTGAGCAGGTACTCGGCCCCGGGGCCGAGGTCGACCTGGCGGTGGATGGCCGTGGGGTAGACGGCCGCGCCGGCGTTCTGGACCCAGTGCTCGATGCGCGGGAGGTGGTAGGTCTGGGAGTCGAAGTTGTTGGGGGACGAGCCGATCGCGAGCACGGCGACGCTGACGGCCAGGATCGCGACGACGCAGGCGATGACCCACTGCCAGGCGGGCGCGGCCGCGGCGGCGGACTTGGTGCGCCGCCACGTGCGGCGGGTGGCGCCGCGGCGGGACCGCAGCTCCTCGCGGAGCGCGTCGAGCGGCTGGCCGCGGCGTCCGCCTTCCGGGGCGAGGTCGCGCACGCAGCGGACCAGGACCGCGGCGATGACGGCCGCCGTGGCGACGGCCCACGCGACCGCGATGGTGGTCCTCGTCAGGGCCGTGGCCAGGGTGGCCGCCTCGACCACGGCCACGGCGTAGGCGCCGAGCACGAGCGCCGCCCGCACCACCGCCAGCCGGACGGGCGCGAGCACCGCGCCGTCGCGGGGGCGGAGGGCGTAGGCGAGCGCCGGAAGCTGGACGAGGAGCCACAGGACGAGCAGCACCGCTCCATTCAACACGACCCGTCCGGCCGACGCCGTACTGGCATGAGCGCGTTATGGTTGTGCAATATCTTGTTCGATCCGCGGGGACGGAGCAGCAATGCTGTTGTCGATTCTCGTCCCGGTCTTCAATGAGGAACGCCTCGCCGCTGGGACGTTGAAAGAGCTGCTCGCAGTGGAATTCCCCTGCGAGACCGAGATCGTGGCCGTCGACGACGGCTCACGCGACCGGTCCTGGGAAGCCCTCCAGACCTTTGAGGACAATGCGCGTGTGCGGCTGATCCGCCACGACCGCAACCGGGGCAAGGGCGCGGCGATCCGCACCGCGGTGAAGGCCGCCCACGGCGACTACGTGGTCGTCTTCGACGCCGACGGCGAGTACGACGCCGCCGACCTGCCGAGGCTCCTCATCCCGGTACTGGAGGGCAAGGCCGAGGTCGTGTACGGGTCGCGCTCGTTCGGCTCGCACTCGGCGTACTCGTTCTGGTACGTCATGGGCAACAAGGGCATCACCCTCGCGGCGAACATCCTGTTCAACTCGTACATCTCGGACCTGGAGACCTGCTACAAACTCCTGCCGAGGAGCATGTACCTGGACATGAACATCCGCTCGGGCGGTTTCGGCATGGAGGCCGAGCTGACCGCGAAGCTCCTCAAAAAGGGCATCCGGCCGTACGAGGTGCCGATCTCGTACACGGCGCGCAGCCGCGAAGAGGGCAAGAAGATCACCTGGACCGACGGCGTCCAGGCCCTGTGGCTCCTCGGCCGCGAACGCGTCCGCCGCAGCAGGCGCCCCGGCATCGAGCGCGGCTGACCCCTCGCCGCGAGCGGTCCCCTGCTCGCGTGCGCCGCGCCGCCGCTGAGCGCCCGCGACCCCGCACCCCCGGCCCCCCGTACCGCGACCGGTCACCTGACGGATGTCGCTCCAGTCGTTCCGCTCGTAGCTTCGGCGAGGACAGGCCGCCGGAGCCTCCGGCGGCCTCCCGCCGAGGAGACGCCATGAACGACACCACGAACGAGCAAGTGCGGCAGTGGATCAAGGCCAACGCCCATCCTCTCGACGATCTGAGCGCCCTGCCCGCGATCATCGGGGACGCCGCGATCGTCGGCATCGGCGAGACCACCCGCGCCGCCCACGAGATCGACCGCCTCCGGCTGCGGATGTTCCAGGTCATGGTCGACGAGCTCGGGTTCCGGGCGCTCGCGATCAAGGACGGCGAGATCATCGGCGAACGGCTCGACGACCTGGTCCGCGGCGGCGGCGAGGACCCCGAAGCGGTGCTCGCGGAGGCCTGGCCGCCGTGGCGCACCGAGGAGACCGTCGCGGCCCTGGAATGGATCCGCTCCTACAACCGCGAGCACCCGGACGACCCGGTGCGGGTCTTCGGGACCGACGCGGCCGGGGCGCAGCCGTACCACTACGACGCGGTCGTCGACTACGTGCGGCGCACGGCCCCGCAGCGGCTCGACGCGATCAAGGCGCTGCTCGCCGGGCCGCGCAGCGCCCACCGGGTCGACGAGCACATTCAGCGCTTCCGCGGCGCCCACCCCGGGAGGCCGTTCGCCGAGGACGCCCGCGACGCCTACGACCTGGTGGCGGCCCTGCCCGAGGACGAGGAACGCGAGCACGTCCTGCGTTACGCGCAAGCCATCGTGGACCACCACTCGTCGAGCGTGGCCGCGGGCATGGACTTCGCCGCGTGGATGCGGACGGTCGCCGACACGCTCCTGCGGCGGCACCGGGAGACCGGCGCGAAGATCGCTTACTGGGACGGCATCGCCATCACCGCGAACTCGCATGCGATGCAGGTCGCGATCGACGCGGACCAGCGGTTCACCACGGCCGGCGGGCATCTGCGGGAGCGGCTGGGCGACCGGTACCTGTCGATGATGATCGGCTTCGGGGAGGGCGAGATCCACGACGGCGTGCGGGTTCCGGCCCCGCCGGCGGACTACGCCGAGACCGCCCTGGGGACCGGCGAGTCCTACTACCTGGACCTGCGCACGCCGGCACCGGAGGAGGTCGCGAGGTGGCTGGAGGGCGGCGGCAAGGTGCGAGTGGTGCCGGGCGTCTACGACCCCGCGGAGGACGAGAAGCACCACGTGGTCGCGGAGTCGTTGCAGGAGTGGTTCGACGTGGTCGCGTACCTCCCGCGGATCACCCCGACGACGGTGCTGGAGTCGGCCGGCTGAGGAAGGGCCGCGGAGCACGGCGGCGGGCGAGCGATTCGCCTACGGCCGCACCGTCGGCGGAACGACGCCGTCGCCGACGCGCCCCGAGCGCGCGGTTCGGCGTCGCCGCCTCACTTGTCGCTCAGGCGCCGCTCGCGGAACTGATCGGCTCGGTCAGGGCCCGACGATGACGACATCGAGGCGGCGGGGGCCGTGGACGCCTTCCACCCGCTGGAGTTCGATGTCGCTCGTCGCCGACGGACCGGAGATCCAGGTCTGCGGAGCGGTCGGGTCGAGCATCGGCAGCGCCTCCGCCAGGTGGCCCACGATCCGGTCGCGCCGGACCACCACCACATGGTGGTCCGGCACCAGCGTGATCGCCCTCCGGCCCTGGGCCGCGCCCGCGTCGAGCATGATCGTGCCCGAGACCGCCACCGCTGCGGCGCAGCCGGTCAGCACCGCGTCCATGCCGTCCAGGTCCGCAGTGGACAAGGCCTCGTCGGGAACGAAGTCGGCCCCGCCGAGCTGCCACTCCTCCGGGAGGTCCCCGGGGACCACGACGCGCTTCGCGCCGCCGAGTGCCTCGGGGATCGCATCAAGGCCGTGGTGCACGTTCGCCTTGTAGTCCACGAGCCGGTCGATGAGCAGCTCGACGATGTCGACCTCCGGGTCGAGCGCGCGGCGGTACTCGCGAGGCGCCGGAGGGGCCTCGCCGGCGCCTTCGAGGGCCCGCCGCATCCGCTCCAGGATCTCTTCGCGCGCGCTCATCCGATCACCGACTCTCCGCTTGCGCCACAGGAATTCTCGCGTGCGCTCGCCTGACCGCCGCTTCGCCGCCCGCTCACCGCCGCCGCTCCTTCCACCAGTCCCGGAAGTCCTCCTTCGGCGGCGTCGGCATGTCCCTGCTCACCGTCCACTTCGATCCCGGCCAAGGCAGTCGCCGCATGAATCCCTTGCGGCGCCAAGGCATCGATCCGAACCTCGCGGCGCGCAACGCCGTCCGCCACAGGCGCGGCCGGGCCATCACGGCTTTCGCCGCGCCCATAACGGCCCGCTCGCCCGCGTGGTGCGGGCCCTGCTGCCGCAGGTGGACGAGCACTTCGGGGATGTCGATCTTGACCGGGCAGACCTCGTAGCAGGCCCCGCACAGGCTGGAGGCGTACGGCAGGTCGTCGTGCCTCCCCGGTTCGAGCTGCGGCGCGAGGATCGCGCCGATCGGGCCCGGGTACACGTGCCCGTACGCGTGCCCGCCGGTCCGCTCGTACACCGGGCAGACGTTGAGGCAGGCCGAGCAGCGGATGCACGAGAGCGCCTGGCGTCCGACCTCGTCGGCGAGGACGCCGGTTCTGCCGTTGTCGAGCAGGATGACGTGGACGTCCTTCGGCCCGTCGCCGTCGCGCGAGCCGGTCCACACCGAGGTGTACGGGTTCATCCGCTCGCCGGTCGAGGACCGCGGGAGCAGCTGCATGAAGACCTCGAGGTCCGCGAAGCGCGGCAGGAGCTTCTCGATGCCGACGACGCTGATGAGCGTCTCGGGCATCGTGAGGCACATGCGGCCGTTGCCCTCCGACTCGACGACGACGAGCGAGCCGGTCTCGGCCACCGCGAAGTTCGCGCCCGAGACGGCCGCCTTCGCGGAGAGGAAGCGGCGGCGCAGGTGCAGCCGGGCCGCTTCGGCGAGCGCGGCCGGGTCGTCGGTGAGGCCGGCCGGCGCGTCGCTCATGCGCTGGTCGAAGATGTCGCGGATCTCGGTGCGGTTGTAGTGGATCGCGGGCACGAGGATGTGGCTGGGCCGGTCCTCGGCGAGCTGGACGATGAGTTCGGCCAGGTCGGTCTCGAAGGCCTTGAGCCCCACGGCTTCGAAGTGCTCGTTGAGCTCGATCTCCTGGGTGGCCATGGACTTGACCTTGACGACCTCGTCGGTTCCCGCCTCGCGCACGAGGCGGGCGGCGATCTCGTTGGCCTCCCGGGCGTCCCGGGCCCAGTGGACCGTGGCGCCGGCGGCGGTGGCGTTGCGTTCGAACTCGACGGCGAGTTCGGGCAGGCGGTGCTGGACGTCGGCCTTGATCGCGGCGGCGGTGTCGCGCAGCCGCTCCCAGTCGTCGAGTTCGTCGACGAGCCGGGCGCGCTTGGCGCGGATGGTGCCGGTGGCGTGGGCGAGGTTGGCGCGGAGCTGCGGCATGCCGAGGGCGACCTTGGCGGCCTTGGGGAACGGCGCGTCGGCGGGGAGGAGGGAGGCGGCCGGGACGATCGGCGCGCGGGGCGTTTCGGCGTCGGTGCTCATGCGGTGCTCGCGAGGATCTCGGCGTAGTGGACGGGCCGCGGGCGGGCGGTGGCGGCGGGGACGTCCCGGTTCAGGCGGGAGATGCCGCCGCCGATGTGGGTGAGGCAGGAGTTGTCGGCGGCGGCGAGGTATTCGGCGCCGGTGGCCGCGGCGTGGCGGCATTTGTCGGCGAGCATCGCGGAGGAGACCTCGGTGTTCTTCAGGGCGAAGGTGCCGCCGAAGCCGCAGCACTGGTCGGCGGCGGGGAGGTCGACGAGTTCGATCCCGTCGACGGCGCGCAGGAGCCGCAGGGGCTTGTCGCCCAGGCCGAGGGCGCGGGTGCCGTGGCAGGTCGGGTGGTAGGTGACGGTGTGCGGGAAGCGCGCGCCGACGTCTTCGACGCCGGCGACGTCGAGGAGGAACTCGGAGAGTTCGTGGACGCGCCGTCCGATGTCGCCGCCGGTGAGGTGCGGGTACTGGTCGCGGGCCATGGCGGCGCAGGAGCCGGAGGGGGTGACGACGGCGTCGTAGTCGCCGAAGACGGCCTCGAAGGAGCGGGCGAGCGCCGCCGCGTCGTTCTTGTAGCCGGAGTTGGCGTGCATCTGGCCGCAGCAGGTCTGGGCGGCGGGGAACTCGACGTCGTACCCGAGTCGTTCGAGGATCCGGACGACGGCTTTGGGCGTCTCGGGGTAGAGGGCGTCGTTGACGCAGGTGATGAACAGTCCTACGCGCGGCACAGCGGCGGCACCTCTTCTCGGGTCAGGCGTTTCATGCGGCGACATGACGGCCGCCCAGCGCCGCGGGGCCGCTTGGCGCGGTGCGGCCGGAGGCCGGGGCGGTCAGCGGACCGCGCCGCCTGCGCGGAGCGCGCGGCGGGTCCGGGGGCGCGCCCCTCGCGCGACGAGCCCGCACCGGTCGCGTGGAACGCGATCGGCGCTGCACGCTCGCCGACCGCAGCGGTCGCACGCCGACGACGGTCGTTCGAAGCAGCCGGTTCGGAGACGAGCCCCTCGCGGGACGGGCCCGATCCGGTCGCGCGGAACGCGATCGGCGCTGCACGCTCGCGGAGGGCAGCGGTCGCACGCCGACGACGGTCGTTCGCTTCGGTCATCGTGACGCCTTGGCTCGCTTCGGCTTCGGGGCGGGCTCCGCACTGGCGGCCGCCTCGAAGGCCCTCCTGTGACGCGTCCGCGAGCGTTCGAGGTGGCGACGCATCGCCTCCTCGGCGGCAAGCGGTTTCTTCGCAATGATAGCCTCCGCGACCTCCAGGTGCTCCACCTCGGTCTCGCCGATCGACTCGGGCTCGATGTACGCGCGGTGGAGGTGCAGGTGGGCGTCCAGGCGGCGGATCGCCTTCGCCAGCTGGACGCTGCCGCTCAGCTCGGCGACGGCGTTGTGGAACCGGGCGTCCGCCTCGGTGAAGTCGAGCTTGTCCGCCTCGGGCGGCGGCGTGCGGGCCCGGTCGAGGAGCGCGGCGGCCTCGTCCCCGAATCCGTCGACGCCGAGCAGCAGGCGGGCTTCATTCGAGCCGCCGCCGAGAGCCGCATCAGGACCGGTCCTCCCCGCGGACCTCCGCAACGCGGCACCGCCCCTCGCCTTGGCGCGTCCCGGCGCCGATTCGGCGACCCTCGCCGACTCGCCGCCTCCCGCCGCCGGCAGCACCGCCCGCTCCGCCGCCCTTCGCGCCGCCAGCGGCTCCAGCAGCATCCGGATCTCGAAGAGGTCCGCGAACTCGCGCTCCGACAGCAGCGGCTCCACGGTGTAGCCGCTCAGCGGACGCCTCGCCAGCAGCCCCTCGGACTCCAAGCGCGCCAACGATTCCCGGATCGGCGTGTGCGAGAACGCGAGCTCCTTGGCGAGCCCGTCGATGCTCAGCTTCGCGCCCGGGGCGAGCTCGGAGCGCATGATCCGGGACTTCAGCTCCGTATACGCCTCGTCCGCGAGCGTGCGCTTCCCCGTGCTCGGTGATGTCGCAGTCATGCCCGCAATCCTATAGGATAGTGTCGCGACAGCGAGGCTGTCCGCCGAGCCGACTTCCCATATGCCCGCATTGGAGCACCCAATGGCCGCAGCTCGACCTCCGCTTCCCACGCGCACGCTCGGCGACACCGCCGTCCCCGTGACCGCCGTCGGGCTCGGGTGCGCGCCGCTCGCCGGGCTCTACACGCCCGTGGACCCGGCCGTCGCCGCCGCCACGGTCGACGCCGCCTGGAACGGGGGCGTGCGGCACTTCGACACCGCGCCCCAGTACGGCGCCGGGCTCTCCGAGCAGCGGCTCGGCGGCGCGCTCGCCGAACGCCCGCGCGAGGCGTTCACCCTGTCCACCAAGATGGGCCGCGTCCTGGTCGACCACGAAGGCCCCTGGGATATCTGGGGCGAGCCCAACGGCAAGGCCGCCGCCTTCGACTTCTCCTACCGCGCCGCCTTCGACGCCCACCTCGGCAGCCTCGAACGGCTCGGGACCGACCGCGTCGAGGTCGGCCTCATCCACGACGCCGACGACCACCGGGCCGAAGCCCTCGCCGGCACGCACCGGGCCCTCACCGAGCTCAAGGCCGCCGGACGCATCGGCGCGATCGGCATCGGCATGAACTCCACCGAAGCCGCCGCCGACCTGGTCTCGCGCGCCCATTTCGACGTCGCCCTCATCGCCGGGCGCTACACCCTCCTCGACCAGTCCGCCCTGGAGCGGCTCTACCCCCTCTGCCTCTCGCGCGGCGTCTCCGTCATCGCCGCGGGCGTCTTCAACTCCGGGATCCTCGCCGACCCCAGGCCCGGAGCCCGCTTCAACTACGCGGCGGCCGACCAGCGCCTGCTCGCCCGGGCCCAGGCCATGGCCGCGATCTGCGACCGGCACGACGTGCCGCTGCGCGCCGCCGCGCTCCAGTTCCCCGCCGCCCACCCCGCCGTCGCGTCGATCCTCGTCGGCGCGCGCACCCCGGCCGAGGTCGAGGACGCCCTCGCGATGTACGCCCACCCGATCCCCGGCGCGCTGTGGCACGACCTCAAGCGAGCCGGGCTCCTCGCAGAAGAGGCACCCGTACCGTCATGAACGCACCCGTTGTCATCGACGCGCACCACCATCTCTGGACCGCCGACTACGCCTGGCTCGCGAGCCGACCCGAATTCGCCCCCATCCGCCGCGACTACGGCGTCGAGGACCTGCGCGCCAACCTGAAGGCCGCCGGCGTCGACCGCACCGTCCTGGTCGAGGCCGACTGGGGCCACCCGTCCGAGACCGTGGAGTTCCTGCACCTCGCCGGGGCCGTCGACGAGATCGCCGGGGTCGTCGGCCACATCGACCTCCTCTCCCCGCACCTCGGCCACACCCTGGCCCGGTACGCGAACCACCCGCGGGTCCGGTTCCTCGTCGGCCTCCGCGACCAGGTCCAGGCCCGGCCCGAACCCGACTTCCTCGCCAGGGCGGACGTCATCGCCGCCCTGAAGACCGTCGCCGCGACCGTGCCGACGTTCGACCTCGTCGTGCGCGTCGACCAGCTCCCGGCCGCCGCCAAGGCCGCCGCGGCCGTGCCCGAGCTCCGGTTCGTGCTCGACCACCTCGGCAAGCCCTCGATCCGCGACGGCCAGGCCGGCCTGCGCGCCTGGCGCGAGGCCGTGACGCCGCTCGCCAAGCGCCCCAATGTCACGGCCAAACTCTCCGGCCTCGTCACCGAGGCCGACTGGCAGCGCTGGACCCCCGCCGACCTGCGCCCGTTCGTGCAGGATGCCCTCGAACTGTTCGGACCCGACCGCCTCATGTTCGGATCCGACTGGCCCGTCTGCGAACTGGCCGCCACTTACACCCGCGTCAAGGAGGCCCTCACGGAGGTCCTCGGCCGCGTCGACGCGGATGTCTTCGGCGGCACCGCCGCCCGCACCTATCAATTGGGAGACTCATGAAGTACCTGCGCATCGGCCGCCCCGGCTACGAGACCCCCGTCGCGCTCGCCGGCGGCAAGTACTACGACCTCTCCGGTCCCATCGGCGACATCGACGGCGAGTTCCTGGGCCGCGGCGGCGTCACCACCACCGCGGGCTTCCCCGAGATCGACATCGCCGGGCAGCGCATCGCCCCGCCGATCGCCAAGCCCGGCGCGATCGTCTGCATCGGACTCAACTACGCCGCCCACTGCGCCGAGTCCGGCGCCGAACCGCCCGCCGAGCCGGTGGTGTTCTACAAGCATCCCAACACGATCGTCGGCCCGAACGACGACGTCGAGATCCCGCGGCGGTCCACGAAGACCGACTGGGAGGTCGAGCTCGGCGTGGTCTTCGCCAAGCGAGCGTCCTATCTGGAATCCGAGGAGGCGGCGCTCGACTGCATCGCCGGGTTCGTCGTCGCCAACGACCTGTCCGAGCGCGAGTTCCAGATCGAGCGCTCCGGCGGCCAGTTCTCCAAGGGCAAGGCCTGCCCGACCTTCACGCCGCTCGGCCCCTGGCTCGTGACGCCCGACGAGGTCGCGGACGTCCAGGACCTGCGTCTGTGGTCCAAGGTGAACGGCGAGGGCCGCCAGGACTCGAACACCGGCGACATGATCTTCTCGGTCGCCCGCATCATCCACCACATGTCCCAGTTCATGGCCTTCGACCCGGGCGACCTGCTGCTCACGGGCACCCCCGAGGGCGTCGCGCTCTCCGGGCGCTTCCCGTACCTCAAGGCCGGGGACGTCGTCGAGGTCGGCATCGACGGGCTCGGCTCGACCGCGAATCCGACGGTGCAGGCATGACGCCCCGCACCCGACCGGCCCGCCTCGCCCGCCGCTTCCCGAACCGGAGTGCACGCTGACTATCACGGCAGTGGACGTCCTCGACGTCCGATTCCCCACCTCGCGCAGCCTCGACGGCTCCGACGCGATGAACCCCGACCCCGACTACTCGGCCGCCTACGTCGTGCTCCACACCGACAGCGGGCACGAGGGCCACGGGTTCACCTTCACCATCGGCCGCGGCAACGACCTCTGCTGCGCGGCGATCGAGACGCTCGGCGAGTACGTCGTAGGGACCGATGTGGAGGGCCCGGCAGACCTCGCCGCCCTCTACAAGCGGCTCACCCACGACTCCCAGATCCGCTGGCTCGGACCGGAGAAGGGCGTCATGCACCTCGCGGCCGCCGCCCTCGTGAACGCCGCCTGGGACCTCGCCGCCCGCCGCGCCGGGCTGCCGCTGTGGAAGTACCTCAGCGCCCTCACCCCCGAGCAGATCGTCGAGTGCGTCGACTGGCGCTACCTCAGCGATGCCCTCACTCCCGAAGAGGCCCTGGCCATCCTGCGCAAAGCGGAGGACGGCAAGGCCGAGCGCGTCGCCGAGATCGAGCGCGACGGCTACCCGGCCTACACCACCTCGCCCGGCTGGCTCGGCTACTCGGACGAGAAGGTCGTGCGCCTCGCCCGCGAGGCCGTCGCCGAGGGCTACACCCAGATCAAACTGAAGGTCGGCGCGGACCTGGAGGACGACCGCCGCCGCTTCGCCGCCGCCCGCGCGGCCGTCGGGCCGGACGTCCGCATCGCGATCGACGCGAACCAGCGCTGGGACGTCGACCAGGCCGTGGCGTGGACGAAGGCGCTCGCCGAGTTCGACCCGTGGTGGATCGAGGAGCCGACCAGCCCGGACGACGTGCTCGGCCACGCCGCCATCCGCGAGCGCCTGGCGCCCGTCAAGGTCGCCACCGGGGAGCACGTGCACAACCGGGTCATGTTCAAGCAGCTCCTGCAGGCCGGCTCGATCGACTTCCTCCAGATGGACGCCGCCCGCGTCGCCGGGGTCAACGAGAACCTCGCGATCCTCCTGCTGGCGGCGAAGTTCGGCGTGCCGGTCTGCCCGCACGCGGGCGGGGTGGGCCTGTGCGAACTGGTCTGCCATCTGTCCATGTTCGACTACACCTCGGTGAGCGCCTCCATGGAGGACCGCGTCATCGAGTACGTCGACCACCTGCACGAGCACTTCACCGCCCCCACGGTCATCGAGCACGGGCGCTACAAGGCGCCCGTCGAACCGGGTTTCTCGGCGGAGATGAAGCGCGAGAGCCTGATCCGCTACTCCTATCCTAACGGTCCTGAATGGAGCGAAAGCTGATGAGCGACGCCTTCCACGGTCTCACCGTCGTGATCTCCGGGGGCGCCTCCGGGATCGGGGCGGCCGCGGCCGACGCCTTCGCCGCGCGCGGCGCGAACGTCGCCGTGCTCGACCTCAACGCGAGCGAGACGCACTGGTCGCACCGGTGCGACGTCGCCGACGACAACCAGGTCCGCCTGGCCGTGGCCGCGACCAAGGAGCACTTCGGCGGCATCGACATCGTGGTCAACAACGCCGGGATCGGCGCGGTCGGCAGCGTGGAGGAGAACTCCGACAAGCAGTGGTTCCGCGTCCTCGACGTGAACCTGCTCGGCATGGTCCGCCTCGCACGCGCCTGCCTGCCGCACCTGCGCGAGTCGTCCGCTCCGGCGATCGTGAACACCTCCTCGATCGCCGCGACCGCCGGCCTGGTCAAGCGGGCCCTGTACTCGGCCTCGAAGGGCGCGGTCCACTCGCTGACCATGGCGATGGCCGCCGACCATGTGGCCGAAGGCATCCGCGTCAACTGCGTCGCCCCCGGCACCGCCGACACCCCGTGGGTCCAGCGCCTGCTCGACCAGGCCGAGGACCCCGAGGCCGAGCGCGCCCGGCTCGAAGCCCGCCAGCCGACCGGCCGCCTGGTGAGCGCCGAGGAGGTCGCGGCGGCGATCGTCTACCTGGCCGACCCGGCCAACAAGGCGATCACCGGCACGAGCCTCGCGGTCGACGGCGGCATGTCGGGCCTGCGCCTGGTCCGCTAGGAGCCGCCGAGACCCCGATCCGGACTACTCCCCGGCGAGTTCGGGGTACAGCAGGGCCGGGTCGGCGCTCATGGCGGCTTTGAGGTCGACCGTGGCCTGGTCGGCGAGCACTTCCAGCGAACCGGATTCGATGCCGTCGAGACCGGCTCGGGCGACCGCGGCCGGGTCGGCCTTCGGGACGTCGAACCCGGCGGTCATGTCGGTGTCGACCATGCCGACGAACAGGCCGCTCACCTGCGTGCCCTGCGCGGCCAGTTCGAGCCGGACGCCGTTGGTGAGGCTCCAGGAGGCGGCCTTCGATGCGGCGTACGAGTCCGCGAGCATCCCGGGCGAGCGCCATGCCGCGCCGGACAGGATGTTCAGGATCGCTCCCCCGCCGCCCGCGGCGAGGACCGGAGCAAAGGCGCGGACCATGTTGAGCGTGCCGAAGTAGTTGGTCTCCATGTCCTGCCGGATCAGCGCCTCGTCCCCGTTGACGAGGTTGGCGAGGGTCGAGATCCCCGCGTTGTTGACGAGGACGGTGACGTCCGATGCGGTCGCGGCGGCGGCCGCGACCGAGGCGGGGTCGGTGATGTCGAGCCGGAGGGCTTCGACGCCGGGGAGGTCGACGCTCTCGGGGTTGCGGGCCGCGGCGTAGACCTTGGTCGCGCCGCGTTCGAGGAGCTGCTGCGCGAAGTGGCGGCCGATGCCGCGGTTGGCGCCGGTGACGAGGGCGGTCGAGCCGTGGATCTGCATGTGGACTCCAAGTTGCCTGCGTGGTGTCGAACGGTGGGTTCGCGATCTACGCTAAAACCTGACGTCAGCGTCAGAGGCAAGCGATGTGTTGCAGCCCATAGCGGTGGGAGGAAGGGGCGCGGATGCGAATCGGCGAGCTGGCCGCGGCCACGGGCGCCAGTGTGCGGGCGCTGCGGTACTACGAGGAGCAGGGGCTGCTCGAGTCCGAGCGGAGCGCGAGCGGGCAGCGGCGGTACGGGCCGGAGGCGGTGGAACAGGTGCAGTGGATCCGGCAGCTGCTCGCGGCGGGACTGCCGAGCCGCGCGATCGTGAAACTGCGCAAGTGCGACAAGGACGGGAAGGCCACCGCCGAGGACGTGGCGATCATGACGGCCGAACGCGACCGCATCGACGAGCTGGTCACGCGCCTGACCGCCACCAGGGACCGCCTCGACTCCATGGTGGCCGCCTCCGCTCCCGACGCCGCGGACGGCGACGGGCCGAGAGCCTGACGACCGCCGGGCCTTCGAAGCGGCTTCGACGCGGGCGGAGGCGAACGGCCGCCGGGGCGGTGGCCTTGTTCGAGAACGACCGCTTCGACCCGCAGGCCGCTGTCCGCCACGGGTCCGCTCAGATCCCGCACCATCGGAATCCATGGTTCATCGGGTTCCCACCGCCGTCGAGCAGCACCTGCCGGAACCGGCCCTGCCGGAGCGCCTCGACATGGGTCTGTCCTCCGCCAGCACGCCGCGCGCAGGCCGCGTCACGTCGCCGGCCACCCGCCGGGCGAGCTTTGGTGGGGCGAGGTGGGCAGGCGGAGGTGGATCCGCACGGTGGTGCCGGTGTCGCAGGTGTGGGTGCGCACGAGGTCGACGATGTGGTTGGCCAGGAGCAGTCCGCGGCCGTGGCGTTCACCGCCATGAGCCGGGCGGCGTCCGGCGAGCGGATCGGTGAGATGCCCGGCGTCGCTGACATCGCAGATCAGGTGCCGGTCGTCGGTCCAGATGCGGAGCGTGCCGATGCCGCCGCCGTGCTCGATGCTGTTGGTGAGCAGTTCGGTGACGGCGATTTCAAGGTCGATGAGCTTGGTGTCTGAGAGGCCGGCCTTCCTGCCGTACGAGGTGAGGAACCAGCGGGCGTTGTCGAGGGTGGCCTGGTCGGCGGCGCGTTCGATCGCCGTCCAGGGCGGGGTCGGGAGCTGCTGGTTGTGGTCGGCGAAGACGCGGTCGGGGTCGTATTGGTCGCTGGGGTGGCACCCGGTGCGGTCGATGAGCACCGGGTGCGTGGCACGGGCGTCGGCGATCATGTGCCGGTCGAGTCCTGCGGTGTCGTAGGGGCACAGAATGGTGGCGGCGTGGTCGGTGAACGCCAGGTTGACCAGTGCTTCGTGCTGGGCGCAGGCGGGGTATTCGGTCCCGGTGCGGCCGGGCCAGGTCGACTCGGTGATGAGCCGCACCCGATGCTCGAGGTGGGCTTCGGCGAAAGCATGCACCACACCGGGGATGATCCGCCCCGGATTGGCGCCGGCCTCGGCCATGTCGATCAGCAGGACCTGTTCGGCGCAGGTGCCGAGCGCGTCCCGCACGGATGCCAGGTTGAGTGTGGGCACGGCGACCGCGACCGGCTCGCCGGCGTCGAGGCCCGCGTCGATGTACGGGATGGTGCCTTCCAGGTAGGCGTCGAGGCCGGAGTAGAACAGCGCGGGGTGTTCGAACAAGGCCTCCGTCTCGGGAAGGTGTGCTCCGGTCATGGCGCGGCTCCTTGGATCATGATCGTGGCCGCGCCGCCGGTCGCGCGACCGCCGGTGGTCGCGCGCCTACTGCGGCACGGTGTTCAGGAGGCGGCGCTGTTCAGGCCCTCCCGAAGCTCGGTGAGTGTGCGGTTGAGCAGTCTGGAGACGTGCATCTGCGAGAGGCCGACCTCCTGGGCTATCCGGGTTTGGGACATGTCGCCGAAGTAGCGCAGCCCGAGGATCGTGCGCTCGCGCTCAGGGAGCTCTTGCAGGAGCGGCATCAGTGATTCGTGGTCGTCGACCAGTTCGAGGGCGACGTCTTCTGCTCCGAGAGTCTCGGCCAGGGGCGTCCGCTCGTCGTCCGAGAACGGCGACTCGTCGAGCGACACCGCTCGGTATGCCCGGGCGGCCTTATAGCCCTCGTGCACTTCGCTCTCGGTGATGCCGAGGTGGTCGGCGACCTCGGCGCCGGTGGCGGGCCTGTCGAGGTGCTGGGACAGTTCGGCATCGGCCTGATTGATCGACGCCCGCAGCTCTTGGAGCCGGCGGGGGACGCGCATCGGCCAACTGGTGTCGCGAAAGTGGCGGCGGACCTCTCCCATGACCGTGGGGACGGCGAAGGACAGGAAGTCGGCGCCCCGACCGGGGTCGAACCGGTCGACCGCGTGGATGACTCCGATCGAGGCGACTTGGATCAGGTCGTCCTTGGCGATGCCCTTGCCTGAGTACCGCTGGGCGATGTGCTGGGCCAGCGGCAGGTATCCGGTGACCAGTCGATCCCGGAGCCGGGTGCGTCGCGGGTCGTCGGAGTCGAGTCTCTGGAGCTCTTCGAAGAGCGGCGCGAGATGGCCGTACTCGTCGGAATTCGAGCGGGTCAGTGCTTGCTTGTCCATGATGGACTACCGTCCTGCCGGATTGACTGCTGACCGCCGGCGGCATCACCGGCTCGGGGGGTGCCGACCGCCTTCGCGGCCGGGAATGTCCGGGGACCAGGACACCCCCTCCGGTGGAGAGGGCGTCGGCACCGGGCGGTGTCGGTGTGGATATTCGCACGAGCAGGCAACGTCCTTGCGCCGCCATTTCCCCTGCAAGCGAATTCAAGTGCGGGAGCTGACTCTTCGAAAATTGTCGCATCGGCTCCCATCATTAAACCGACACTATCACGATTTGGTGACGATGCCATTCCAGGAGGCAGAGTATACTGCTAAACGTCAAAACAGTGCCAATCCCAAAAAATGCGCTCCAAAAAATCAAGTGCATATTTTCACAGTTTTTTGAAACCATGGAGACATTTGATCCAAGGCGATCTGCAGTGTTTTCATAGCACCCGAATTATAGATATGAACTCGCAGGTAGGACGGCATTTATTGGCAAGGTCGATGAGGTTTCGTCATTGTTGAAAAATTTGTAAACCTCTGCATGAAGTGCGGTTAAAACTCCAGATAATCGATCTGGGTCCCGTACACGCCGCGGATATACAGGTCGAAACACCCCACATTCCGCCGCTCAGCGATCTTCCCATTCGCTTTTAGGCGCAGTAGCGAGTATCGTTTATGAGATCAGCCGTGCAGGCGTCACATGAAGCAGATCCCAGAATTATCACCGGGGCTTCGTGGCAATATAAAGGCGGATCCATGCCAAAGCACACCAGCACCAGAGCCGGCACCCCATCTCGGCTCGTTCCCTCCCCGCAGCCGGCCGAGAAGGACCAACTCGACCGTTCGCTGGAGATCAGCGAATACGGTCGCCCCCAGATCGTGGGCCTGCGCGCCACCGGAGGCATCGACCTGCGCAGCCATATGCACTGGGACCACGCACTGCGGCTGGTGGCCGGCCATGGCGAGGAGGTCCACCTGGATCTGAGCGACCTGGAGTTCATCGACTCCCGGGGCGCCGCCGTGCTCGTTGAAGCCGCGAGCCACCTGACCGGCGGACGCCGCATCGTGGTGCACCACGCGCCATCCTGCTTTCAGCGAGTCATGGAGGTCCTGTGGCCCGAGGGAGTACCTGCCATCATGATCGAACAAGCCATATGAGAGCCGCCGCGATGAGGTAGCCCCGGAGGCGGTCACCGCTGTCAACAGCCGTTCCCCGAAAGCCGAAGCGCAAGCGGGAAAAGGCGGCTCCGACGAGGAGCCGCCCAAGAACCGGGGCACCGCCGAGCCCTGCGCTCGCGGGATCCGATGACGGCCCCGAGTGCAGGGCCGCCCGAGTCAGCTCCCGCAGAGTCCGGCGGCCATGAGGGCGTCGAGCGCGTCGTCGAACTCGTCGGAGTCGGTGTAGCCGTGCTTGTCGCCGATGTTCCACGCGACCGAGATCCGGCGTTCGCCGTCGACGGAGTGGAACGAGATGGTCTCGTGGCCCAGGCCGTCACCGTCGTGTCCGAAGACCTCGACCGTCGCCCCATCGGGGCATTCGATCTCGCGGTTCATGAGGCCGAGTCCGTAATCGAAGCTCTTGCCGGTGTCGACGTACCGCGTCGCCTCGGCGAGCTCCTCGGCGGTCAGCAGCGTGCCGTCGGTGAGGGCGGCGTAGAAGTCGTTGAGGTCGCCCACGGTGGAGATGACACCGCCACCCGACCACATCTGCGTGTTCGACAGCGCCGTGGTGTCGAAGTACGGATCGCTCGGGTCGCCGGTCGTCACGTACGGGACGAGGTGCGCGCCGCGGATGCCGGAAGTCTCGTCGCGCGGGACGTAGGTGCGGTCGAGGTCGGCGGGCTCGAAGATCTGCTCTTCGAGCACGTCGCGGTAGGTCTCGCCGGTGACCTCCTCGATGAGGAGGCCGAGGGTCATGTAGCCGACGTTCGAGTAGAACCAGCCCTCGCCCGGCTCGAACAGCAGCTCCCCCTGCGTGCCGATCGCGATCAGTTCCTCAGGCTCGTAATGGTTCCGGTAGCCCTCGCGGACGTCGCTGATGTCGCCTTCGAGCAGCGAGGGGTAGAGGTACGGCAGGAAGTCGAACAAGCCGCTCTGATGCGTCAGCACCTCGCGGATCGTCGGATCCTGCTCGTACGGCAGGAGACCGGGGAGGTGCTGCCCGATCGTGTCGTCCAGGTCGAGGAGGCCTTCGCCTTGGAGCTGTACGAGGACCGTGGCGGTCATCGACTTGGTGACGCTGCCGACGCGGACGCGGTCGCCCGGTTTCGCCTCGCGCGCATCCGTTTCGAGGCTCCGGTCCCCGACCGCCTCGGACCAGGTGTCGTCGCCGTCGCGGACTTCGACGACGACGCTGTGGTCGGCCAGTTCGGCGAAGTCGTCGAGCCTGGCTTCGAGGAGGTCGGTGTCCAGGCCGTCGTGGCCGGGACTCCCGGCGTACGCGGCGGCGGGAGCGGCGACGAGGCCGAGCGTCAGGGCCGCGGCGGTGAATACGGTTCTACTCATACCCGAACGGTATGCACCGGAACGGTTCCGCGCGATACCGCGAACTGCCGTATCGCGGTACCGCCTGCACTACCGACTCAACCGTCGCAGTGCCGGACCGTCCCGGGCTGCGGGCGGCGGCGCTCGGACACGCTGCCGTTGTAGAACACGTGAAAGGCCCAGGCCTGGAACCACTCGCGCTCGGCCTCCGACGCGGCACGCCATTCCTCGCCCCAGGTCGCGTGCAGGTTGCCGGAGGTCAGGCCGGAGACGATCAGCACGATGTCGGCGGCGTTCCCGGTCACGAAGACCTGGAACGAGTCGGGCGCCTGGGCACTGGAGGCCCGGACCGTGAAACTGCGACGGCCGTCGCTGAATCGGCCCCGCTCCAGCGCCTCCAGATCGGCGACGCTCAGATTCGCTCTTCCCATCGAGATCCCTCCACTCCAGACAATGTCGGATATCTGACGGAGTTGCGCCAGAAGGCCGCTTCGGCCCACCCCGAAACGCGGCCTCCTGGCATCCCCACCAATCGAGAATCAGACCGATGCGATCTCGATGCCTCCAAGCTATGCGACGTTTCCGCAGGTAGCAAGTAGACACGGAGTGGTAGTTCCTTGGCGGGAGAGGCCCTTCAAAATTTTTCGCCAAAAATTTTGGAGTGCTTGAGTCGTCTAATTTCTTGGGTCGCTTGACCAAAGCGGTCCAGTGCTGGTTTCGCAAATGGACCTCATATGTCATCATGATTCGCTACCGGCTGCTTTCCCACCGAATGCGGGGTACATCTCATGGCGCGACTGTCGCTCTCGAACTGGTACGTGATCGCCTCCATCCTCGACGGGATGGAGGCGAGCGGAGCCAATGACGCCCAAGTCGCCGAGGCGCTGGGGGTCGTGCCTCAGACCATCGCCAACTGGAAGAAGGGCTTGGGTCAGCCCTCAGTCGGCGACATCCGCGAGTTCATCACCCGCTTCGGCGGTGCGGATGAGGAGGAGATCCTGTACGCCCAGCAGGTCGTGCGGGCGAAGAAGGCCGCCGCGAAAGGCTTGGAGTTCGATTCGCGGTTCAACGCGATCCTCCTGGCGAAGGGCGAGCGCCACTACAACCGCATCTTCAACTGGGAGCCCGAACGAGTCCACGGCCCTCTGCAAACCGACGCCTTCCACACCAAGGTCCTTAAGCCATTGGAAGGAACTAGTGATGAAGTAGCTGATTTCGGCCGTGACTTCAAGGTTCGCCGCGCCAAGACCCTCAGGAACCGTACCGATCCGTTCACGGCCCAGTTCTTCCTCGGAGAGGCGGCGCTGGGCTGGCTGCGAGAACTGGAAGCGAACGATCGTCGCGACCAACTTGATTACATGCGGGAGTGGAACTCCCTGTCCAACTTCGAGATCCGCATCATGGCCGGGCCGCATACCTTCCACAGCAACTTCCACCTGTTTCAGCCGGCCAACAGCCCGACTGCAGGACCTGCCTTCGTATTCACGCAGATCCGCGACCGCACATGGTGCATCGAAGAGCCGGAGCGTGTGAAGTTGTACCATGAGCCGATCGAGCCGAATTGGCGTCGTGGCATACCACTGGAGGAGTATCTCGATGCACATCGCGACCGCTTGGCGTAAGAGCACCCGGAGCAGCGGCACCGATTCGACTAACTGCGTTGAGTGCCGCCAGACCTGGCGGAAGAGCTCCCGCAGCTCCGGGACCAACTCCAACAACTGCGTCGAGGCCCGTACCTCCGCAGGGATGTTCCAGGTGCGCGACAGCAAGCTCGGCCATGATTCGCCGGTCTTCGCACTGGGGGCCAACGACTTCCAGGCCCTGCTGGGAGCCACCCGCTAGGTTCACATTCGTCCCTCAGCGGTCTCCAGACCGTGTCTGCGGTGCGGCCGGTCCGCGCAATTCATGCGAGGTTCGATCCTGCCCCGCATTTCGGTGTCGAGACGACCGAGTCGGTGGCGCTCGGTCCCTACACTGAGCAGGTTCCCTCAACATTGCCCGGCAAGAAAGCGACTGGCGCGACCATGAAGATCAGAGCAACGCTGTGCTGCCTCGCCGCCTCGGGACTGCTCCTGGGCGCGTGCAGCGAGGACAGCGGCACCATCGACGAACCCGCCGAAGAGTCCGCCAGCGCCGAAGAGACCGAACCGGAGATCGACGCCGCAGCGTTCGACCCGCCCATGCAGTTCGACACCGGAGCGGGCGTCCCGCTTCCCCAAGAGGCCGGCGCCGGGAACATCAACCTGGCCGGCAACGCCGTCCAGCCGCTTCCCGTGGCCCTCTCCGGAACGAAGGCGTTCATCGCCTCCGCGAACCAGCTCCAGATCGTCGACACCCGCATCGCCGAGATCCTGCCCGCGATCACGCCGCAGTCCGGCACGCCCATGGACCCGGCGATATCGGTGTTCGCGGGCGAGAACCCGATCCAGGCCCCGATCGTGGTGAGCCTGGACGGCAAGGACCTCGTGGTGGTGCCGTTCCTGACCACCGGCGAAGCCGAGGGCACCGCGGTGGCGCACCAGAACCTCGAAGTGATCGCAGTGGACGCGGCCACCGGCGAGCAGGCGTTCAGCGTGGTGACCGAACTGCCGCTCGTCCAATCGGCCTCGTACGAGAACGCCGTGGTCAAGGGCGAGTCCGGCGGCGTGGTCGTGGTCGACCTCGACATCTACGGGTCGTACACCGTCGCAGTGGACCTGGCCGCGCAGGCCGTGGCATGGGAGAGCGCCTTCGCGACCCAGGCGGTCGCCGGTGACACCGTGGTCGGCGTCCCCGGCGACGACGAATTCAACAGGCACCGCAGCGGGCTCGCCATCGCGGACGGCGCGGTCAAGTGGGAGGACGAGGAGTTCGGCTACCTGGACCTGCGCCCGGCCGGATCGAAGTACGTGTTCGGTTTCGGCGGTTACGACACGATCGAGGGCGGCCTCTTCCTGGTCGAGGCCGCCACCGGGACGGTCACGAGCCTGCAGGCCGAGGAACGCGACTCCGGCATGTGCAGGTTCGACGGGCAGACGACCTTGATCTGCAACGACACCTGGGGTTGGCTCGGGGCCGTGAACACCGAGACCGGCGAATGGCTATGGGAGCTCGAACCCTCCGCCGAGCGCTCCAGCGTCGGGATCACCGCCGTCTGGCACGGCGCCGTCTACGGCAACACCGACAACGGTCCGGTCGTCCTCGACGCCCTCACCGGCGCCGACGCCGAGACCGCGCCCGGCATCGCCCCCTGGGTGGTCAACGAATACGTCGGCATCGCAGCAGACCCGAACAGCGGCGTCTCCGGCTACCCGGCCATCGCCTAACGCCCGGTCCGGGGCCGGGCTCACCGCCGGGCCCCGGATGCGGCCCCTCGGGATAGAACGTCCTGAGTGGATGCATCGTGATCGCGGCGGTCTCGGAGTCGGGGGTGTCAGGACGGCCTCCTTCGACTCGAAGGCGTCGTCGGCCGATCGCTAGCCGGGCGTGCCGCCGCGCTCGCTTCTTTCCGCGAGGCGCCGCACCCGCTCTTCGGATATGGGGTCGACCCACTCCCAGCCGGACTTCGCCGTCGGGCCGACCCGCGGGTCACTGGGCACCCGGCCCTCACGCAAGGCGAGCACATACGCCCGGTCCAGCTCGATTCGCGCGCGGAACTCGTCAGCGCCGCAGGCCGACCCGTGGCCGGGGACGACGACGTCGACGCCGTCCGCCACGGCTTCGAGCAGTCGCAGCCCGACGAGGTACTCCTCGATCGGGTCGTTGGCGTCGGTCAAGTCGTCGAGCACCGGAGCCAGGACATCGGAGAGCATGTCGCCGGCGACGAGCACTCCGCGTTCCTCGATGAACAGCGCCGCGTGGCCCGGGGCGTGCCCCGGGTGCTCGATGATCCGGACTTCAGGTCCGTCCCATGGGATCTGCGTTGCTCCCTCGGGCAGGCCGGTGATGAGCCCGTACAGGTCCAGCGGCGTGTCCTCGGCGATCTCCGGCGGCAGTCCCTCGGCGGCGCGCGCCTTCCAGTCCGCGTGCGACCGCACTATCCCTACGAACGCGGCGCAGCGGGCGGTGCCGTATCGGGGCGCTTCGCCGAGTTCGGGGTGCCAGAGCACGTGGTCCCAGTCGGGGTGCGTCGCGAAGCCCGCCGCGACCGGCTGGCCCAGCTCGCGCAGGTCGTTCGCGAGGCAGACCATTTCGGAGCCCGTTATCCCCGGGTCGATGAGCAGCACGCCGGAGCGCCCTTGCACCACAACGGTGTTGTTCTCGAGCAACTGGCTCTGGTGGGTCAGCACGCCCTCGGCGACCTGGCTCAGCATGGGGCTCCTTCTGTGCGTCCGACCTCTTGCGGTTCACGGGAATCGAAAGTTCCACATGAGAATTCGCGACACACCGACAGCGGGGGTTGACAAACCGGACAGTCGCCGCTCATTCTGGAGCCGACACGTTCCGTGACCGTGTCGCGCAACTGCATAAGGCAATCATGTAACGCCGCCCGGTGGCCACTAGCTACCAACTTGTACCACCAGGCGGCTCGACATAGAAAAGGAACTTCCGTATGTCGTCTACGACGATACGCCAGTCCAGCGCGCTCGAAAACCGGCCGACACGCCTCCGCGCTCACCCGTCCGGGTACGTCCTCCGCACCGGCCCGTACGACGAGTACGACCCCGGTCCGTGGCTGTGGAACGCCCCCGCCGACTACCGCCGCGACACCCGCACGGGCCGCCACCGCCGCGGTGAAGCGCCGGACCCGTACGTCAAGCTCCGCGAGGACGCCTGGACCAGGTTCCTCGACGTCTCCGAACCGCTCGCCCGCGCCAACCGGCTGCGCGCGCACCGGCTCAGCCTCACGACCGACCCGCGTCGGCGCGGAGTGAAAGCGGTCCTTCGCCGGGCAGTGCACGCCGCCTTGACGTTCCTGACCCGCGTCCCAGCGCTGTGACGATGAGGGCCGCGCCGGCGACGGCGTGGAAGGCGCCGGTCACGAGCCGGGAGCGCACCGGGTTCACCCGCGTCGGCCCTCGGCGGCGGATCGGCCGCCGGCGCGTGGCCGACGTCCACGAGCCCGATCGACTCGGCAGGCCGGTGGACGCCTGGACACGAAGGGCCTCTGACCTGCGGTAAGGAACCTGCGTGCGGACCGTTCGCCCCCGAGGCGGCCACCTGGAATCGGCGTTCGGGCGCGGACGCGGATAGGCTGGGAGGCATGGATGCTGCGTCGTTCCTACGCCACTTCCGACGCGAGCTCGATGCGTTCGGCGCCTGCCTCGTGGACGGCGACCTCGCCGCGCCCATCGAGCACGGAGAGGAAGAGCTGAACCTGGGTGAGCTTGCGGCACTCGTCGGCTCCTCGAACCTGTTCGCCGCCGCGGCCGTCACCGACTGGGACGGCAGCTCCGACCCGCCGGACGCCAGCCCGCCCAAGGTGCCCGAGGACCCGTACGAGCTGATGCGCTGGGTCGACGGCACCGGCGAGGTGCTGCTGATGGCGCTCGACACCGACCCGGAGGCCCCCGCGTGGGGTTATTACACGCCGCCGAACGCGGGCTTCTGGCAGCGTTCGCGCGCCGTCGCGATGATGCTGCACCGCTGGGACGCCGAGCGGACCGTGGGCGAGGCGGGGCCGCTCGATCCCGAGTTGGCGGGCGAGGGCATCTCCGAGGTCTTCGACGTCCTGGCGCCGCGCCAGATCGGCCGGGGCAAGGCGTGGCCGCCGGACGCGTGCATCCGCCTCCAGGCCAGCGACACCGGCGACTGGTGGGTCTTCGGCCCCGGGGAGCCGGTCGCGGACCTCATCGGCACGGCCGGTGACCTGCTGCTGTTGCTGCGCGCCAGGCGAACCGTGGACGACCCGGTCTTCACCTGGAACGGCGACCGCGAGGCGGCGCTGTCGGTCCTGAAGGGCCCCTTGGCTTAACGGTCCTGCGGCCCTCGAACCAGCCGCGTGCTTCGGGAGCGGTGGACAGCGCTCTGAAAGCGCCGGAGGACCGCTCCTCCGAGACCGGCTGGAGCCGTCGCGAGCGGCGCCGACGCGCGGGCGGGCCTCCGAACGCCGTGTCCGAGTCCGGAGGCCCGGCCGATACCGAGCGGGCGTTGCTCAGCGGCGCTGTCCCACCGGTTCCAGGTGCTCCTCGGGCGCGCTCGATGCGGTGTCCGGAGGCAGGTCGCCGCCGCGCAGCCGGGGGTGGCGCAGCGCCGGCAGGATGGCCGAGATCGCCAGGAGGGCCAAGACGAGGCCCAGCACGATCGGCGCGCGCAGACCGTAGTCGGGGATGAGGAGGGACCCGATGGCCGAACCGAGGATCACGCCGAGGGTGATGAACGAGGAGTGCACAGTGTTGACGAGCGGCCGAGTGCTCCCGGCGCGTTGGACGCGGATGGCCATGGCGGGATTCATGGTGACGCCGACGAGTCCGACGCCGAGCAGGAAGGCGAGGGCGAGCGGCGGCGTGTCGGTGAAGAGCGCGAGTCCGGTGAGGCATGCGGCGTTCAGCAGCGTGCCCGTCAGGAGCGTGGAGACGGTGTGGCGGTCGGCGAGCCGGCCGACCACCATGTTGCCCACGACGGTGGCGGCCCCGTAGGCGAGCAGCAGGAACGGCACGGTGTCGTCGCCGAACCCGCTGACTTCGGTCAGGATCGGCGCGGAGAAGCTGAACACCGCGAAGGTGGCGCCGATGATGAGCGTGCTGGAGACCAGCGCGAGCAGCAGCTGCGGGCGGCGGAACACCCTGAACTCGGCGGCGAGGGAGGCGCCGCCGGATTCGTCCGCGACGGGTCGGGGCGGGTTGCGCACGAGGACGGCGGTGAGCGCGGCGGCGAGCGCGGTGAGGACGGCGATGGTCCAGAAGGCCGCCTGCCAGCCGAGGCGGCCGCCGATGTACGTCGCCAGCGGCAGGCCCAGGAGGGTGCCGAGCATGAGGCCGTTCATCACCACGCCGACGGCCCGACCGCGCACGCGCTCGTGGACGAGCTGCGAACACAGTGAGATCGCGATGCCGAAGAACGCCTGCGAGGCCACACCGCTCACCACCCGAGCGGCCACCATCGCGGCGTACGAGGTGGCGACCGCGGCGAGCAGGTTGCCGGCGAAGAAGATCGCGAAGATGATCATCAATGCGGTCTTGGGTCGCAGGCGCAGGAGCGCCAGGGCCAGGACGGGCCCGCCGACGGTCATGGAGACGGCGAAGACGGTGACGAGGTAGCCGATCTGCTGGATGTCGGTGTCCAGGCCCTCGGCGAGTTGGGGCATGAGTCCGGCGACGGCGAATTCGCTGGTCACCATGGCGAAGACACCGACTCCCAATACATAGACGGCCGACGGCACCGCGCGAGCGGGCCCGGCCGGAGTCGTTGCGGTCAAAGGAGACTCCCCTCAATCATTATGGAATGTTCATTACAAAATTTTCCCGAGCGACGGTCGCTGGGCGGTCGTCCGGTAGGACGGCATGAAGCCACCGCCCTACGGGGGTCGGTGACGATCAGTGCCCGATCGGCGCGCGGCGCAGGTCGCCTGCGATCGGGGGCTACGGGTCCAAGGCCCGCAACGTGGTCGCGACGATGTCCTCCAGACGGTCCGAAGCCGTGCCGCCCTGCGAGGTGATGCGCAGGCCCGCGATCGAGGCGTTGACGAACGCGGCGAGGCCCTCGGCGCTCACCTGGTCGGTGATCTCACCTGCGGCCTGGCCTACCCGCAGCACGTCGGCGAGCAGATGCAGGCGCGCGGCGGTGTCCTCGTCGACGCGCCGCATACTCTCGACGTGCTCCGCGTCGTCGGCCAGTTCGGCGACCGTGTTCACCGCCAGGCAGCCTCGCGGTTCGCCGGCTGACACGCGTTCGGCCTCCTCGGAGGCGATGAGCCGCAGCAGGGTCGCGATGCGGTCGCGCACCGGACGAGCGGTGTCGCCGAGGATCGCCTCGCCGCGCTCCCGCGTCCGGGTCAAGTAGGCGCCGAGGCACTCGGCGAACAGCGCGTCCTTGCTGCCGAAGCTGTTGTAGAGGCTGCTGCGCCCCAGGCCGGTGGCCTGGCACAGGTCTTCGGCGCTGGTGGCGTGCAGCCCGTGGCGCAGGAACGTCCTCGTCGCCGCCTCGACGACGTGGTCGCGCTCGAAGCTCAGTGGTCTCGCCATGGGCATACCGTAACAGGTTCTGTAACGACATGTCCATAACTGGCCGGGGCGAGTCGGCGGCGTCTTCGAGGACCGTCGCGCACCGCCGCGTTCAGGACCCGCGGCTCGATGATTCCGGGATGGCATTGCGCTGCGCCACCGCCGAATTCGACGCCTCCAGTGGCGAGCCCCGGTACGGCGATCCCTCGGCCGCTCGTCCGGGGCGTTCCTCAGTGTCGGCCGGGTCGATGCTCCACAGGCGATGGCCGCGAGGGCGGGGGAGGCGACGGCGTCCGACCCGGCACGCATCCGCCGAGGTCAGCGTGCGGCGTTCGCCCCGCTCATTTCCAGCGCCTCGTCGACGTCGGCCGCCGCGATGACCTCGTCCAGGATCTCCCTGGAGCGCATGAGATCCGCGATCTGGCGGTCGATGCGCTCGCGTTCGGCGCGGAGGTCCTGGGCGAGCCGGGCCGTGGCGTGCTCGTTCGGGCCGCCGTCCTCGTCGCGCATGCAGGGCAGGATGCTGTCGATGGCGCGGCTGTTGAGCCCGGCGGCGTAGAGGACCTGGATGCGGATGACCCGGTCGACCGCGCGCTCGCCGTACTCGCGGTGCCCGCCCGGGGTACGGTCGGAGACGAGCAGGCCCTGCTGCTCGTAGTAGCGCAGCGAGCGGACGCTGACCCCGGTCCGGCGGGCGAGTTCCCCGATTCGCATGGCGTGCCTCACAATCCCTTGAACCTGACATCGGTGTCAGGTTCTACGGTACCCGCATGACGAACGACAGCAAGGCCCAGCGCCTCTTCGAACCCGCCCGACTCGGCACCCTTCGACTGCCGAACCGCCTGGTCATGCCCCCGATGAGCCGCAACCGCGCCGCCGAGGGCGGCGTGCCGACGCCGCTCATGGCCGAGTACTACGCGCAGCGCGCCTCCGCCGGCCTCATCGTCGCGGAAGCGAGCACGCCGAGCCAGGTCGGCTACACCTACCCGGGCATCCCCGGCGTCTTCACCGAACCCCAGGTAGACGGATGGAGGCAGGTGATCAGTGCGATCCACGGCGCGGGCGGCCGCGTCTTCCTCCAGGTGGAGCACGGCGGCCGGATCGGCCACCCCGAGACCAGCGGCCTGGTCCCGATGGCCCCCTCCCCGATCGCGCTGCCCGGCTACATCCACGTCCCGAGCGGCCACGGCGAGCCCGTCGTGCCGCGCGAGATGACCACGGCCGACATCCGGTCTACAGTGGATGACTTCGTGGCCGCGGCCCGCAACGCGATCCGCGCCGGAGCCGACGGCGTCGAGGTCCACTCGGCGAACGGCTACCTGCTCAACCAGTTCCTCGCCACCAGCACCAACCAGCGCACCGACGCCTACGGCGGCACGATCGCGAACCGCATCCGGTTCGTCGTCGAAGTCGTCGAGGCCGTCGCCGCCGCGATCGGGCCCGAACGCACCGGGCTGCGGATCTCGCCCGGCAACCCGCACAACGGCATCGAGATGGACGACGCCGACCGGCTCTTCCCGGCGCTGCTCGACGCGATCGCGCCGGTCGGCCTCGCGTACCTCCACCTCGCCTACGCCTCGCCGACACCGCTGTTCGCGGAGCTGCGGCGGCGCTGGCAGAGCGTCCTGATCGCCAACCCGTCCGACCCGGCGGCGCCCGAGTCGGAGCCGATCCCCGCCGACGGGGGCCTCGCCGCCGCGACGGCCATGCTGGACGCGGGAGCGGACCTGATCGCGATCGGCCGCCCGTTCCTGGCCAACCCCGACCTGCCCGAGCGGCTGCGGACGGGCGCGCCGGTCAACCCGATCCGCAAGGACGTCCCGCTGTACGGCGGCGGGGCCGAAGGGTACACCGACTACCCGACCCTGGCATCGCTCACGCCCGCCGACGCGTAGAGCTCGCAGCGGCGAAGCGCATCTGCCGCTCCTCACAGTGAAAGGGGATGCCCCGTACCGGATGCGGGGCGGCCGCCATGCGGTGGCCGCCCCGCACGCCGTGTACTCGACGGCAACTCGTTGGCAAGCGTCGGCCGGTAGGTTCTGATCCGTTGCGGCGGCCACGGCCACTACGCCACCGAGAGGAATGGAACGTCTATGAGCGGTGCCGGAGTATTCGCGATGGAACCCGAGCAGGTCCACGATGCCGTGGAAGACCTGTTCGATATCGAAAGCGAGGTGGACACGGCCGCGGCGGAGATCAAGGACGAGACCTCGACCGTCGGCTCGGCGCTGACCGGAAGCAACTTCGCCGTCGGCGAAGCGCTCACCTCGGCCGGGACCTGGTGGCACGGCATGCGAGCAGGCGGTTTCGGCCGCCGTTTGGGCAACATGGGCGAGTATCTCGCCACCTGCGCCGAAACAGCCGTCGAGATCGACGAGTACAACGCGGACGACTTCCGCCGGCACGCCGACCTCGTCCGCTATGCGGACCGACCGAACGCCCAGGTCGAGGCCTACCCCTCGAATCCCCGCGGCGGCCTGTAGGCGAACACCATGGGAACCTCTCTGACCTGGGAAGACCTCTCACTCGCCGACCTGGAGCCGCTGTCCCGACTCGCCGCCTCCTGGGCGTCGCACACCTCGGCCATGCTCGAGGCGGCCGAGCGGGTGACCGGCGACATCGTCGGCGACACGCTCAGCGCCGACCACTTCGACAGCGACACCGCCGACGAGTGCCGCGCGCAGCTGGGCCGCCTCGCCGATCAGTTCGTCGACGACCTGCACGACTACGCCTCGGTCCGCATCGGAGCGACGATCGACGAGCTGTACCAGACGCTCAGCGCGCAGCAGGAGAACCTCAAGGATCTCATCGACGAGGTCGTCGCCGGGAAGTTCGTCATCCAAGGGAGCGCCGGCAGCGAGTACGTAGAGCTCACGCAACGCCTCGAGGACGAGCTCAACGCCGAAGCCGACCCGATCAGCGCGGTCGCCGACGCGCGGACCGGGGCCCGCCTGCTCCAGTCGCGGCTTCGCGAGATCATGGAGCGGGCCCGCACGGCCGACGAGGACGCCGCCTCGGTCCTCGGATCGCTCGGCTCCGAAGCGGTCGACCTGCCGCCGTTCCTCGGCTCGGGGTACAGCGACGCCGTCGAAGCCTATGAAACAGCGCTCGCCGAGCACGAGGCCGCGCAGCGAGAGGAGATGCTCGGCGGCGGTGCCGACCCCCATGCGGTGGCCGGGTGGTGGGCGAGCCTCTCCGAGAGCGAACGCGAAGCCCTCATCAGCGACGAGCGCGACGCGATCCGCAACCTCGACGGCATCCCCTCCGCCGTCCGACACGACGCCAACATGGACTACCTCGTCGAGTACGTCGAGGCCAACCCGCACGACGAGTACGCGCAGTCGCTGCTGGACCGCGTCCGCGGCAATCCCGCCACCGCTCACGACGACCTGATGCTCCTCGGCCTCCACGCGCCCCATCCCGACGGCCCCTCGTACGGCGCCGCTCCGCGGACGGGCGACGACTGGGGCGTCATCGTGGCCACCGGCGATCCCGACCGGGCCGACAACGTCGGCGTCTACGTTCCCGGCACCGGAAGCGACACCGCCTGGGACGTCGCGAACTTCAAGGACGGAACCGGCACCTACATCACCTTCGCCGAGAACATCCAGGCGGCGGCCGACGACGCCTCCGGCGGCGCCGAGAACGTCACCGTCATGTGGCTGGGCGCCGACATGCCCGACACGCTGCCGGACGCCGCTTCGAGCAACTACGCGCAACGAGGCGCGGCACTGCTCGACTCGTTCACCACCGGAGTGAACGCCACCAACGGCAACGGCTCGGACGTGAACATCACCCAGATCGGGCACAGCTACGGCGGCACCATGACCGCATACGCCGACGCCCACGGCGGGCGGAACGCGGCCGACGGCGTCGTGCTCGTGGGCGCGCCGGGCCCGGGAACGGACAACCCCAGTGCCGGGGCCTTCAACGTCGGAGGCGACAACGTCCACGTCATGCAGAGCCCGAACGACGAGATCAGGTTCGCCACCGCTACGCACGGTCCGGCGCCCCTCTCCGAGGCGTTCGGCGGGAACGAGGCCGAGGGCGGCGAGGGCAACCACATGAGCTACTTCCACTCCGGGAGTGCCGGCGTGGACACGCTCGGCGAGATCATGACCGACGACTGACGCGGCCGGCCTGCGCGGAGAGCCCCTTCGGCGGCCTGCGAGGCGGCGATGGCGTCGGCGTCCTTGCCCGTCCAGGCGACGGACCAGGTCTGGCCCATCGACGGGCCGCTTCACGGGCGCCCGAGGTTCCCCCTCAGTCGACGTGTCGGATCGGCGCCGACATTCCGGCGCGTCCCTCCGACACCTCGCCGGCGGTGTCCCGACTCGCTCGCCCGGACCGGGCTCAGCGCCGGAGGGCGCGCCGGAGTGGACCCTGCGCGCGGAGCTGCCGCTTCGGGCCGAGCGTCCGACGGTGCAGCCCGAGCACTGCGACCGGGCGGTTCGCCGCGCCGTCGGGCCTCCGGGAGCTCTTGCGGCCGGCGAGCTCGCTGTCAGGGACCCGGGCGGACCGTGCACCGTCCGGGCGTCCGGCCACGCCGCCCTGCCATGGGGATGCGGGCGGCTCCCGGTTCGGCGGTGCTCACCGCGATGCCTCGTGCGAGGCGAGGACGCGGTTCAGGGCGGCTTCTCCTGCGGGCTTCCAGGTCGGTTTGCCGCCGGGCCGGCCCAGTTCGCCCGCGTGGCCGATGGCGATCAGGTGCAGCGACCGCCGCAGCGCCCATCCTCGGGCTCGGCGGACCGTGGCCTCGTCGGCCTCGTTGTAGGCCTTGAAGAACGGCGCGTCCGCGCCCTCGGGCAGCAGCAGCCAGGCCGCGCTGAGGTCCGTGGCCGGGTCGCCCGCGCACAGTTCCCCGAAGTCGACCACGCCCGCCAGGGTCCCGTCGGCGACGACGACGTTCGCCGGGTGCAGGTCGCCGTGCAGCCACACCGGGGGCCGGTCCCACTCGGGCGCGGCGAGCGCGTCGTCCCAGACCGCCCGCATCCCGACGGCCTTCCGGGGGTCGTCCACGCCCTGCACGGAGCGCTCGACCTCGTCCGTGAACGACGTCAAGGGGCCGCCGCGGTCCGGGTTCGACGGGGCGTCGGCCGGTGCCGGCCGATGCAGGGCCGCGAGGAAGCCCGCGAGGGCTTCGGCGGCATGCGGGCCGCGGTCGATCGGAGCCAGGTCGGCGGGCGTGCCGTCGACCCAACCGGTCACGATCCAGGTCGCCGGGAACCGGTCCGAGGGCTCGCCGAGGCGGACCGGAACCGGCACGGGCAGCGGCAGGCGGGAAGCGAGTTCCGGCATCCACCGGTGCTCCTTCGTCAGCAGCTCGGGCGCGCGATCGGTGCGCGGCAGGCGGACCGCCAGGTCGTCGCCCAGGCGCCACATCTGGTTGTCCCAGCCGCCTTCCATGCGGCGCAGGTCCCGATCGGCCAGGTCCGGGTGCTGGTCGGTCAGCAGGGACCGCACGAGCGCCTCATCGATCACCAAGTCACGCAAGGGAACGCTCCTCAAAGCCTCCGTTCGCCGGAGGCCGGTCCGCACCGGTCTGCAACGCGGCCAGCCTACCCAGGGGCCGTGGGGCCGGCACCCGACCGCGAAGCGCGAAGCCCGTTCCGCCTGGGGTTCCGCCCGCTCGGCGTGGGAGAAGGAGTGAGCGAGGCCACGGCAGGCGGCCTCACCGGTCTCGTCGCGATGGAGGGGCGGGCCCGGTGCGCCGAGCCCCGTTCAGGGACGCCAGTTCGGGTCACGGCCGGTGATCCCGATGAGCCGGTCCTGCGGGGACGCGCCGGCGACCTCGACCACCGGGCCGTAGATGCCCGCCCGGGCGGCCTCGTCGTCGGCGTCCTGGCCGTCGAACTCCAGCAGCACCGCGACGATCTCGGACGGCAGCTCGTAGTCCTGGCCGGTGGCGCGGGCCAGGTCCCAGCCGTGGATCGCCACCTCGTTGAGCGCCACCAGAGCCATGACCTCGCCCGGCAGGGTCACGCCGCCCGCGGTGCCCTCGCCCTCCCACGCGGCGGGCTCGCTCCACGCCGCGGCGAGCGCGTCCAGCCGGGCCGGGAGCAGCGTCCGCCACTCCGGGTCGACCTCGGGCGACGGAGCGACGGGCGGGTCGTCGGTGTGGGGGCCGTGTTCCTTCTTCGCCGTGCTCGTGAACGCGAACGTCAGTCCGAGGAGGTGGTTCAGCAGCATCGCGACGCTGAACTCCTCGCACGGGGTCGGATCGCCGAGATGCTCGTCCTTGACGGCGCCGAGCAGGCCCGCCACCCGGTCGGTGACGGGCTTGAAGTCGATCATCGCGGGGCTCATGGGTGTCCCTTCGTCGGGGTTCGAGGTCCTCACCAGTCCAGACGCCGCCCGCGGCCCGGATTCATCGGTCCGCGGGCCGCGGATTTCGCCGAGCCTCATCCGCTCCATGCGCGGCGGCCCGGACCGCGTTGGAACGTGACCGCTATCGCTGAGTATCGATGCAGCTCATTCAGGGTGCGTCCCAAACCACACCATATATACCGACCTGATAACAAATTCGGTCCAGTTCGGGTGTGGCGGCATCAAAATTCACTTTCGCAGGCGAACATCCATCTATGCCTTCTGAATCGAACCGGTCAACGACCGCGCGCAGGAGCGCCAGCATCACGGACCGAGGGGTGACCGTCCACGACGACGCCGTGGTCCGGCAGATCATCACGCCGCTGCGGCGATACATCCCCGTGGGCTGGTTCGATTGGGAACCCTACGGGAAGCGCCCGAAGAGCTGGTGGCCCGACCTCTTCATGTTCCTGGGCTTCCTCGCGCTCGCGTACCTCGTGACGTACCGGTCGTGGCTCGTGGAGCTCGACTGGGCGATCCGGGTCTGGGCCGCCGACGCGAACGACGTGGAATGGCTCGCCGACCTCGCCAAGGCCGGAGCCGAATTCGGCCAGGCCCGCACGGTCGCGACGGTCACGCTGCTCATCGCGATCTGGTGCGCGCTGCGGTCGCGGTCGATCCGTCCCCTGCTGATGTACGTCATCTCGTTCATCACCCTCGCCAGCATCCTGGGCCTGAAGCACCTGCTGGGCCGCCCGCTCTCGCACCACCCGTTCGCGCTGGAGAAGGTCTCGCCCGAGGGGCCGCTGCTGTTCACGTACTTCTCCGAAGGCGGCGGCGGCATCCCGGACGCGACGGCGTTCCCCTCCGGGCACGCCGTGAACTCGATCCTGCTGTTCGGGCTGATCGTCATGCTCATCGGCCACATCATCCCCGCGTGGGCGCGGTGGACGCTGCTCATCGCCCCGCCGGTGATCGTGTTCTGCTCGCAGCTCTTCCTCGGCCAGCACTGGTTCTCGGACGAGCCGGCCGGGTTCCTGCTGGGCCTCATCATCATCCGCAGCGCCAAGCGCGTGCCGTGGCACACGATCCCGCTCGGGCCGCTGTCGGTGTTCGACCCCGCGACGCGGCGGACGATCCTGATCTCGGTGCTGCTCATCGTCGGCGTCATGATCACGCCGACGCTGCACCTGATCCCCGGCCTCATCGCGGCCGCGGTGCTGCCGACGCTGGGCCTGATCTGGCTGTGGGCGAGCATCAAGGCCAAGCAGCACCGGGAGGCGCTGGAGGCCGAGGAGCCGGGTCCCGAGGGGGACCCGGAGATCCCTAGCCAGCCGTCCGATACGAGCCGGAGAGCCTGACGCCGGCGCCGCCTTCGGCGACCTCGCCGATGGTCCAGGCCTCGACGTGGCGCGCGGTGAGCACGGCCAGCGAGCGGTCCACCTGGTCGGGCGCGACGATGGCGACCATGCCGACGCCCATGTTGAAGGTCCGCTCCATCTCCTCCTCGCCGATGCCGCCGGCCTGCCGGACGACGTCGAACACGGGGTTCGGGGTCCAGGCGCCGCGGTCGACCTCGATCTGGAGGTCCTCGGGGAGCGAGCGGAC
The DNA here is from genome assembly GCF_019710475.1 of Glycomyces sp. TRM65418. Taxonomy (GTDB): domain Bacteria; phylum Actinomycetota; class Actinomycetes; order Mycobacteriales; family Micromonosporaceae; genus Glycomyces. Next base: position 255,262 of record NZ_JAJFAX010000005.1, read on the forward strand.
GAGGTTCCCGGCGATGCCGCCGCCGGTGATGTGCGCGAAGGCGTGCACGTCGCACTCCTTGGCGAGCTCGAGGCAGTCCTTGGCGTAGATGTGCGTCGGCGTGAGCAGCTCCTCGCCGAGGGTCCGCTGGCTGCGCTCGGCGGTGGCGAACTCGGGCACGACCGTGCCGAGGTCCATCTTGCCGACCCCGAACAGGGCCTCGCGCACGAGCGAGAAGCCGTTGGAGTGCAGACCGGAGGCGCGCATGGCGATCGCGACGTCGCCGGGCTTGACCCGGTCGGGGCCGAGCAGCTGGTCGGCCTCGACGACGCCGACGCCGGTGGCGGAGATGTCGTAGTCGTCGGGCTTCATGACGCCCGGGTGCTCGGCGATCTCGCCGCCGATGAGGGAGCAGCCCGCGTACCGGCAGCCGTCGGCGATGCCCGCGCCGATGTCGGCGATCTTCTCGGGCACGACCTGGCCGGTGGCGATGTAGTCGAGGAGGAACAGCGGCTCGGCGCCGCAGACGACGAGGTCGTCCACGACCATCGCGACGAGGTCGATGCCGACCGTGTCGTGGATGCCGAGCTTCTGCGCGATGACGAGCTTCGTGCCCACGCCGTCGGTGGAGGACGCCAGCAGCGGCTTCTTGTACTTCTCGGTGTCGAGGGCGAACAGCCCGGCGAAGCCGCCGATGCCGCCGACGACCTCGGGCCGGATGGTCTTCTTGATCGAGGGCTTGAGCGCCTCGACGGCCCGGTCCCCGGCGTCGATGTCGACGCCCGCGGACTGATAGGAGATGGTCTTCTTGGTGGTGGAGCCGCTGCTCACGCTGTGGTCCCTTCCCGCACTGACGTGCTCGCTTGGGTGGTCGATCCCTGCGCAGTCAACGACGGTGCTTCCGGCGCTTGGGCTTCCATGAGGTGCTTGCCGATGAGATCGGCAGCGGGGAGTTCGATGGGGTACCGGCCGTCGAAGCAGGCCGTGCAGAGACGGGACGCGGGCTGCTCGGTGGCGCGCACGAGCCCGTCCATGGAGACGTAGCCGAGCGTGTCGGCGCCGATCTGGGAGCGGATGCCGTCGACGTCGAGGGAGCTGGCGATGAGCTCGGCCCGGGTGGCGAAGTCGATGCCGTAGAAGCACGGCCACTCGACCGGCGGGGCGGAGATGCGGATGTGGACCTCGACCGCTCCGGCCTCGCGGAGCATCCGCACGAGCGCCCGCTGCGTGTTGCCGCGGACGATCGTGTCGTCCACGACGACCAGGCGCTTGCCCTTGATCTGGTCGACCAGCGGGTTGAGCTTGAGGCGGATGCCCAGCTGGCGCAGGGACTGCGAGGGCTGGATGAAGGTGCGGCCCACGTACTGGTTCTTGGTGAAGCCCTGGCCGTAGGGGATGCCCGACTGCTCGGCGAACCCGATCGCGGCCGGGATGCCCGACTCGGGGACCCCGATGACCAGGTCCGCCTCGACCGGGTGCTCGCGGGCGAGGGTGCGGCCGACCTCGACGCGGGTGGCGTAGACGTTGCGCCCGGCCAGCTTCGTGTCGGGGCGGGCGAGGTACACGTACTCGAACAGGCAGCCCTTGGGCTCGGGGTTCGCGAAGCGGGTGGAGCGCAGGCCGTGCTCGTCGATGGTGAGCAGCTCGCCGGGCTCGACCTCGCGGACGAAGGTCGCGCCGATGGTGTCGAGGCCCGCGGTCTCGCTGGCGACGGCCCAGCCGGAGGCGAGGCGGCCGAGGACGAGCGGGTGCACGCCCTGCGGGTCGCGGGCGGCGTAGAGGGTGTTCTCGTCCATGAACACCAGGCAGAACGCGCCGCGCAGCTGCGGGAGGACGCGCTCGGCGGCGGCCGCGACCGACTCGTCGGGGTGGGCCGCGAGGAGCGCGGTGATGAGGTGCGTGTCGGAGGTGGTGGTGCCCATGTCGATGCCGAGGCGGTCGACCTCCTTCATGAGGTCGGCCGTGTTCACCAGGTTCCCGTTGTGCGCCAAGGCGATCGCGGTTCCAGTGGAGGTGGAGCGGATCGTCGGCTGGGAGTTCTCCCAGGTGGGGGCGCCGGTGGTGGAGTAGCGGGCGTGGCCGATGGCCAGGTGGCCCTGGAGCGGGCCGAGCGTGGACTCGTCGAAGACCTGGGCGACGAGGCCGAGGTCCTTGTAGACGACGGTGCGCGCGCCGTCGGAGACGGCGATGCCCGCGGCCTCCTGGCCGCGGTGCTGGAGCGCGTAGAGCCCGAAGTAGGTGAGTTTCGAGACCTCTTCCCCGGGGGCCCAGATGCCGACGACGCCGCAGGCGTCGCGTGGGCCGGGATTGTCGGGATCGAGTTCCGTGGTGAGTAGACCGTCACCTCGGGCCACTGCAACTCCTCGGTTTGCTGGGCTGATCGACTGCTCGCGAGCTTCGCCGTCGAACTGTGTTCATGGATGGCTCGCAAGCTTCGCCATCTGGCGGAACCGCCGATGTTCAGTCTATCGGACCTGCGGGAAGACGCCACCCTCCAACGAGGGCGGGTGTGTGCCGCCTCCCTCAACCACGAGGTGAGACTCGCCGCATTTCCGCCCAGCGGGGCCCGATTCACCGGAACGGGCGAGCGGAACGCCGGCAGGGGCGGGGCGAGCCGTCGACCGTAGGGCTCGGGGGCCGGCGGCGCGAAACGCCGCGACGGGCGCTGCCCGTCGCGGCGTTTCGTTCGGTCCTGCCGCCGCTACCAGGAGCGGGGGCGGTCGTCCCATTCTCCCCAGCTGCGGCGATCGGTGCGCTTGGAGTCCGGGTCCTCGTCCTCGCGGTTGGACTCGCCGCCGTACGGCGCGGCCGGCGGCTGGGACTGGTCGCCGTACTGCGGCATCGCGCGGGTCGCCCCGTAGTCGCCTGCGGGCGGCGGGGGCTGCTCCGGCGGCGCGTACGGGTCGCGACGCATCGACTGGCTCGGGTACGGGTCGCCGCTCGGCGGCGCACTCCGCGGCGCGCTCGCCGGCGGCTGCCCGCCGGGCGGCGCGTGCGAGCCGTAGCCCTGTCCACCGGGCTCCTGCCCGCCGTAGCCCTGCGGGCCGGATCCGGGCGCTTGCGCGCCGTAGGCCTGCGAGCCCGGCGCGGCCTCCTGCGAGCCGTAGCCACGGGGACCCGGCGCGGACTCCTGCGCGCCGAAGCTCGGCGAGCCCGGCCCGTACTGGGGCGCGCTCGGGGCGCCCTGCGGGCGGTAGCCCTGGTCGGGCTGCGATCCGGGGGCGCCGCCCGGCTGCTGCGGCTCGAACATCGAACCGGTCGCGGGCGGCGGGGTCGGCGCCGGGTGCGGGCGCGTCGAGCCCAGGTCGCCGTAGGGGCTCGGGTTGGGGGACGGGGACGCACCGGGGTGCGGCCTCGTGGCGTTCGGGTCCGAGTACGGGGTCGGCGCGGCGGTCGGGTCCGAGTACGGGGTCGGCGCGGCGGTCGGTCCCGGGTGCGGGCGGGTCGCGGCCGGGTCGCCGTACGGGCTCGGCGGGGCCGCGGCCGGCGGCTTCGAACCGAGGTTCGCCTGCGGCATGATCTGGGTGGCGTCCGACGCGCCGGGGCCGCCGGGCTGCTTGACGACCGGCAGGATCGTGGTCCCGTCCGGGCCGAGGCTCGGTCCGCCGGGTCCGGCGCCGAAGCCGCTCTGCGGCATGACCTGCGTCGCGTCCGCGCCGCCGTAGGCGGGCCCGAACTGGGTCGCCGCGGACGGGTTCCCCGCCCCGTCGACGAGGCCGCCGGGGTGGATCATCGTCGGGGCGTCCGCTTCGGGACCGGGTGCGGCCTGGTAGACGCCGGGCGTACCGACCTGGGCCGCGGTCGGCTGGTGCTCGGGCGGGCCGTCGGGGGCGAAGCTCTCGGCGTCGTCGTCGTCCTTGTCGTCCTTGCCGCCGCGCAGCAGGAACACGATGCCGACGATGCCGCCGATCACCAGGAGCGCGCCGATGATGATGAGGAAGATCAGGGTGCCCGACATGCCCTCGTCCTCGGGCGGCTCCGGGTCGGCCGAGGCCTCGGTCGGGGCCGCCGCGGTGGTGGGCGCCGCGCTCGTCGTCTCCTCGGTCTGGACCTGCGCCAGCGTCACGTTCCGCGTGAAGCTGCCGCTGCCTTCGGCGACCGCGAAGGTCTCCTCTTTGTCCTCGAAGCCCTCGGCCGTGATGACCATGGTCATGTCGCCGGGCGCGATCGGGTTGGAGGCGTCGCCGTTGATGCTGTAGGAGCCGTCGTCGCCGGTGGTGGCCTCGTGCTTGTTGCCCTCGCCGTCGGTGAGCTCGACCTTGGCGCCGGAGACGGGCTCGGCGTTCGACGTGACCGTGCCGCTGATCGTGGAGACCGTGGCGACGGTGGCGACGCCGACGACGTTGAGCCCGCTCGACTGGCTCTGGCCCTCGAACTCGACCGTGAAGTTCCCCGAGACCTGTTCGCCGTCGGGGAGCTCCGATTCGGTGGCGGTGACGACGGTGAACGAGACGGTCCGCTGCCCGCCGGGCTCGACCTGGGTGCACTTGGCCTTGCCGCCGTCCTCGCGGGTGCAGAGGCCGCCGCCCGCGTCGTTGTCGACGGCGCTGATGTAGTCGTTGAGCCCGTCGACCTTCGCCTTGATGGTGATGTCCTTGGGCTGCACGGGACTGTTGTTCTGTACCGTGAACGAGATGACGGTGGCCTGGCCGCCGATGCTCACCGGGTTCGGATTGAACGACCCGTTGAACCAGCCGCCGACCTCTTGCGCGAACGCGGCCTGCGGGAACGCGAGGATGCCGATGAGGACGCCGGCCGCCGCGGCGAGGCCGGCCAGGCGTGCGCGCAGCGCACCCCGTCGCCCGCGCCGGGACCGCGGGACGTTAGTCTGGGTCCCGCTCGGTTCGGCCGCTCCGGTCATCTACATCCCCTCCTGGGCATGTGCCATCAAGCGCCACTCGCGGCGATCTGCCACGGGCAGGCACGACGAACCCACGGAAGCGGGCCGTCGTCGCCACTATGCCTGGTCTCATTTCGGTCACGGGACCGGGGTGCAGGCACTGCGGCATGCGCGAAGCGCTCGGTCGTCCGAGTGCTCGGTCGAGTCCTCGGTGGTAAAAGCACGTCCGTTCGGCAACGTGCCGTAACGGGCAGTCTAACGTGGTTCGGAGGTCTACCCGTGGACGCTGTGGTCGATGCCATGGCCGCGATCGACAACGACGAAGCACCCGACCGGGAGACGCTCAAGGGCGCCGTCCGGGGGCTGCTGCAGGTCCTGGCGGAGAAAGCCCCAGGTCATACGGTGGAAGTGCGGGTGCCGCCGTACGGTGCGGTGCAGTGCGTCGAAGGCCCGCGGCACCGCCGCGGCACACCCCCCAACGTGGTCGAATGCCAGCCGCTCGTGTTCCTCGCCCTCGCCACCGGCCGGACGAGCTGGCACGAAGCGGTCGCCGCCGGGAAGGTCGCCGCTTCCGGCCAGCGCGCCGACCTCAGCGCCCTCCTGCCCCTCACCGCCCCGACCGGCGAGCTCACGGACGACGACTCCGAAGCCGGCTAGGCCGAAGGCGAGCAGGCCCGAGCCGGCCGCCCGCTCCCTCTTGCCCATGCGAACCGCCCCGGTGCCGAAGCACCGGGGCGGCGTCGTCGCAATGACCCGACTCGTCGGCCTCATTCACCCAATCGGGCGCCGATGCGGCCCTTCCAGGACGCTTCGAGCTCGGCGCGGGTGATGTCGAAGTGGTCGCGCAGGTGCAGGCCGTCGGTGTTCGCGTCGGTGACGCCCAGCGGCGTGATCGGCAGGCCCCGCTGCTCGCACGCGGAGCGCACGGCCAGCTCCTGGCCGCGCGGGATCACCACGAGCACCCGCCCGGACGACTCCGAGAACAGATACACGAACGGGTCCGCGCCCTCCGGCAGGAGGATCTGCGCGCCCAGCCCCGAGTGGCAGATCGCCTCGACGAGCGTCTGCGCCAGGCCGCCGTCGGAGAGGTCGTGCGCGGCGGCGAGCTGCTCGGTCTTCGCGAGCCGCGAGAGCAGCTCGGCGAGCCGCATCTCGTGGTCGAGGTCGACCTTCGGCGGGACGCCGCCGAGGTGGCCGTGCGTGACCGAGGCCCACTCCGAGCCCGAGAGCTCCTCGGCGGTGGTGCCGATGAGCGCGATCGTGTCGCCGGTCCTGCCCAGGCCCAGCGGGATCCGCTGACGCACGTCGTCGATCACGCCGAGGACGCCGATCACCGGCGTCGGGTGGATCGCGTCGCGGCCGGTCTGGTTGTAGAACGAGACGTTGCCGCCGGTGACCGGGATGCCCAGCTGCTGGCAGCCGTCGGCGATGCCGGTGACGGCCCGCTCGAACTGCCACATGACGTGCGGGTCCTCCGGCGAGCCGAAGTTCAGGCAGTCGCTGACGGCGATCGGGGTCGCGCCGGTGACGGCGACGTTCCGGTACGCCTCGGCGAGCGCCAGCTGCGCGCCCGTGTACGGGTCGAGCCGCGCGAAGCGGCCGTTGCCGTCCAGGGAGATCGCGATGCCCACGCCGGTGCGCTCGTCCAGGCGGACGACGCCCGCGTCGTGCGGGGCGCCGAGGACGGTGTTCCCGAAGACCGAGGGGTCGTACTGCTCGGTGATCCAGGACTTGTCGCACAGGTTCGGGCTCGCGGCCATGTCGAGGACGGTCTGGCGGATCTCCGCGTCGGTGGTCGGGCGCGGCAGCGTCTCGGCGCGGTCGACGGCGATGAGGCCCAGGTCGTTCGGCTCGGCGATCGGCCGGTTGTACACCGGGCCCTCGTCGGCGAGCGACTTCGGCGGGACGTCCACGACGGTCTGGCCGTGGAAGTCGACCACCAGGCGGCCGGAGTCGGTGACGGTGCCGATCTCGGTGGCGAGCAGGCCCCAGCGGCGCGAGCGCTCCAGGACCTCTTCGGCCTTGGCGGGGTCGACGATGAGGAGCATCCGCTCCTGCGACTCCGAGGCGAGGATGTCGTGGGGCTCCATGCCCTTGGCGCGCAGCGGGACCAGTTCGAGGTCGACGTGCATGCCGCCGTCGCCGGCGGCCGCGGTCTCGCTCAGGGCGCAGGTGAGGCCCGCGCCGCCGAGGTCCTGGACGCCGACGACGAGGCCGGCGTCGAACAGCTCCAGGCAGACCTCGATGAGCAGCTTCTCGGTGAACGGGTCGCCGACCTGCACGCTCGGGCGCGCGTCGTCCTCGCCGGACTCGGAGAAGGTGGCGCTGGCGAGGACGGAGACGCCGCCGATGCCGTCGCGGCCGGTCTTCGCGCCGAGCAGGATCACGGTGTTGCCCACGCCGCTGGCCTGCATCGACTGGAGGCGCTCGCGGGGCAGGACGCCGACGCTGAGCGCGTTCACCAGCGGGTTGCCCTGGTAGCAGGGGTCGAAGTAGGTCTCGCCGCCGATGTTGGGGAGGCCGACGCAGTTGCCGTAGTGGCCGATGCCGTCGACGACGCCCGGGAGGACCCGGGCGGTGTCGGGGTGGTCGATGGCGCCGAAGCGAAGCGAGTCCATGACGGCGATCGGGCGGGCGCCCATGGCGATGATGTCGCGGATGATGCCGCCGACGCCGGTGGCCGCGCCCTGCTTCGGTTCCACATAGGACGGGTGGTTGTGGGACTCGACCTTGAAGGTGACGGCGACGTGGTCGTCGATGGCGATCACGCCGGCGTTCTCGCCGATCCCGGCGAGCAGGCGCGGGGTCTTCGGGTTCTTCTGGCCGAACTGGCGCAGGTGCACCTTCGAGGACTTGTACGAGCAGTGCTCGGACCACATGATCGAGTACATCGCGAGCTCGGACTGCGTGGGACGGCGCCCGAGGATCTCACGGATCCGCTGGTACTCGTCCTCCTTGAGGCCCAGTTCGGCCCACGGCTGCTTCTCGTCGGGGGTCGCCTCGGCGACCCCGACGGTGTCCACGGCTACCTTGAGCGGACTCATCGTGCGGCTCCCTCACTGAGATGGGCGAGGACGGAGGCGACGACGCCGAGGCCGTCGGTGGAGGGCCCGATCAGCGCCTCGACGGCGTGCTCGGGGTGGGGCATGAGGCCGACGACGTTCCCGGCCTCGTTGCTCACCCCGGCGATGTCGCGCATCGAGCCGTTCGGGTTGTCGAGGTACCGGAAGACGACGCGGCCGGCGGCCTCGAGCTCGTCGAGGGTCGCCTCGTCGGCGACGTAGCGGCCCTCGCCGTGCTTGACGGGGATGAGGACTTCGGCGCCGTCGGGGAAGGCGTTGGTCCAGGCGGTGCGGCCGGTCTCGACGCGCAGCCGCTGCGGACGGCTCCGGTAGCGCAGGTGCGCGTTGCGCGTCAGCGCCCCGGGCAGCATGTGCGACTCGCACAGCACCTGGAAGCCGTTGCAGACGCCGAGAACGGGCATGCCCTGGGCCGCGGCGGCCTTGATGGTGTCCATGACCTGCGAGAAGCGGGCGATGGCGCCGCTGCGGAGGGCGTCGCCGTAGGAGAACCCGCCGGGCAGGTACACGGCGTCGACCCCGTAGATCTGGGCGTCGTCGTGCCACAGCGCCACGGGCTCGCCGCCGGCCAGGTGCACCGCGCGGGCGGCGTCCCGGTCGTCGAGGGAACCGGGGAAGGTCACGATCCCGATGCGCGCGGTCATGCCGCCCCGTTCGGGGAGTCGATCGAGATCGTGAAGTTCTCGATGACGGGGTTGGCCAGGAGCTGGTCGGCGATGACGCGCGACTGCTCCTCGACGCTGCGGGCGCTGTCGTCGAATTCGATCTCGACGCGCTTGCCGATCCGCACGGACGCCACGTCGGTGACGCCGAGGCGGGGCAGCGCCCCGAGGACGGCTTCACCCTGGGGGTCGAGGATTTCGGACTTCAGCATCACGTCGACCACTACACGGGCCACGGTCGCACTCCTGTCGGTCACATGGGCGGAACAGGGCAAGCATATTCACCGGCCCTGACCAGGGCCAGCGCTGAGCTATATGAACAGTGCCAAGTCACAGCCGGTCAGAGGATGCTCCCGGGCCGGTAGGCCGCGGCCTCGGGGCGGGCCTTCGCCGCGAGCGCCACCCGTTCGGCGACGCGGTCCACCTGATCGCCTGCGGCGCCGATGAATTCACCCGTGTTCGCCACGAGGGCGTCCAGGCCGTCCCGGTCGAGCGGCAGCCGCGGGTCGGCGGCGAGCCGGTCGAACAGGTCGTTCTCGCGCTGGCCGGCCTCGCGCATGGCGCGGGCGACGGCGACGGCGTGCTCCTTGATGGCCTCGTGCGCGTCCTCGCGGCCGGCGCCCTGCTTGACGGCCTCCATGAGGACCTTTGTGGACGTCAGGAAGGGGAGGTAGCGGTCGAGTTCGGCCCCGATGACGGCCGGGTAGGCCCCGAAGTTGTCGAGGATGGTGAGGAATGTCTCATAGAGACCGTCGACGGCGTAGAACAGGTCGGGGAGCGCGACGCGGCGGACCACCGAGCACGAGACGTCCCCCTCGTTCCACTGGTCGCCCGCGAGCTCGCCGAGCATCGCGGCGTACCCGCGCACGACCACGGCGAGGCCGTTCACCCGCTCGGAGGAACGCGTGTTCATCTTGTGCGGCATGGCCGACGAGCCGACCTGTCCCTCGACGAAGCCCTCGGTGGCGAGTTCGGCGCCGGCCATGAGCCGGATGGTGAGCGCGGCCGAGGCCGGGGCGGCGACGGCCTGGACGAGTGCGGAGCCGACCTCGTAGTCGAGCGAGCGCGGGTAGACCTGGCCGACCGAGTCCATGACGCGCTCGAACCCGAGGTGGGCGGCGACGCGGGTCTCCAGGTCGGCGAGCTTGGCGGTGTCGCCGCCGAAGAGGTCGAGCATGTCCTGGGCGGTGCCGACCGGGCCCTTGATCCCGCGCAGCGGGTAGCGCTTGAGGAGGTCTTCGAGCCGCTCGTAGGCGGCGAGGAGCTCTTCGGCCCAGCTCGCGAAGCGCTTCCCGAGGGTGGTGGCCTGGGCGGGGACGTTGTGGCTGCGCCCGGCCATGACGAGGTCGCGGTGTTGCTCGGCGCGGGCGGCGAGGCGCACGAGGGCGGCCACGAGCCGGTCGCGGACGAGTTCGAGCGATTGGCGGACCTGCATCTGCTCGACGTTCTCGGTCAGGTCGCGGCTGGTCATGCCCTTGTGGATGTGCTGGTGGCCGGCGAGGTCGGAGAACTCCTCGATCCTGGCCTTGACGTCGTGCTTGGTGACGCGCTCGCGCTCGGTGATGGAGGCGAGGTCGACCTGGTCGATCACGCGCTCGTAGGCCTCGATCACGCCCTCGGGGACGGTCACGCCCAGGTCGTGCTGGGCCTTGAGCACGGCGAGCCACAGGCGCCGCTCGGCCTTGATCTTGCCGACGGGGTCCCAGATGTCGCGGATCTGAGCGGAGGCGTAACGCTCGGCGAGCACATTCGCAGTCACGCGGCAATCATGACAGCCCGCCTGCTCGCAAGCGACTCCGAGTGCTCCTGGCCAGGGCCTCGTTCACAGTGCGGACCGTGGATTCCCCTCCCGCGAGAAAGCGGCCCAGGGACGGCGGTGCTCGCGGATCCACGCATCCGCCCTCAGCGGGGACGCGGCCCCGGCCACCCTGCTTCGCGCCTCAACGCGTCTGCCGTCCCCAACCCCCACCCGCCCGGGGAAAGGTAGTCCCATCGTTTCGCGCGGGTACGACAAGAACAGCACTCCGCGGGCCGTTCGTCACCCGAACGGGTCGTCCGGGAAGCGTCGTCCGGTCGCGGCGGCGCGCGGGGGTCCCGAGTTGCGGGAACCATTCGGCGTGGCGGTTAACCAGCACGTATCCGACCCGTAAACTCATCGGTGTGCGAGTACTCCTGATCGGCTCCGGCGGCCGCGAGCACGCCCTTGCGGCGTCGCTGGCCGCGGACGAATCCGTCACCAAGCTCATCTGCGCCCCGGGCAACCCCGGCATGGCCGCGCTCGGCGAATGCGTGCCGGTGAACCAGACCGACCCCGCCGCCGTGGCCTCCCTGGCGGTGACCTCCGCGGCCGACCTCGTCATCGTGGGCCCCGAGGCCCCGCTCGTCGCGGGCGTCGCCGACGCGGTCCGCGCCAAAGGCGTCCCGGTCTACGGGCCGAGCGCCGAGGCCGCCCGGATCGAGGGCTCGAAGGCCTTCGCGAAGGAGGTCATGGCCACCGCGGGCGTCCCGACCGCCGCCGCGCGCGCCTGCAGCACCCGCGAGGAGGCCGAGGCCGCGCTCGACGAGTTCGGCGCCCCTTACGTGGTCAAGGACGACGGCCTCGCCGCCGGCAAGGGCGTCGTCGTCACCGAGGACCGCGAGCTGGCCCTCGCGCACGCCCTCGAATGCGAGCGGGTCGTCATCGAGGAGTACCTCGACGGCCCCGAGGTCTCGCTGTTCGTCGTCAGCGACGGCACCACCGCGAAGCCGCTGCTCCCGGCCCAGGACTTCAAGCGCATCGGCGAGAACGGGACCGGCCCGAACACCGGCGGCATGGGCGCGTACACGCCGCTGCCGTGGGCCCCGGACGACCTCGTCGCCGAGATCATGGAACGCGTCGCCGAGCCGACCCTGGCCGAGATGGCCGGACGCGGCATCCCGTTCGTCGGGACCCTGTACTGCGGGCTCGCCCTGACCGCCAAGGGCCTCAAGGTGGTCGAGTTCAACGCGCGCTTCGGCGACCCGGAGATCCAGGCGGTGCTCGCACTCCTGGAGACCCCGCTCGGCGGGCTGCTGCACGCGGCCGCGACCGGCCGCCTCGCCGACTTCGGCTCCCTGTGGTGGCGCGAAGGCGCGGCCGTGTGCGTCGTGATCGCGAACGAGGGCTACCCGGGCGACACGGTGACCGGACGCCCGCTGTACGGCGCCGACGAGGCCGGCGTCTTCCACGCCGGCACCGCGCTCGACTCCTCGGGGCAGCTCATCGCCACCGGCGGACGCGTCCTCAACTGCGTCGGCACGGGCGGCTCCGTCGCGCAAGCGCGCCAGGGGGCGTACGCCCTGGCCGAAGGCGTCAAGCTCGAAGGCGGCTACTACCGCCGCGACATCGCCGCGAACATCTGACTCGAACGACCGCGAGGCCGCGCCCGTTCGGGCGCGGCCTTCGGCGTCTCAGCGCCCGATCCGCTCGCGGAGGCCGTTCAAGTAGTGATTGCCGCGGAGCCGCGGATGCGCCTCGTACAGCAACGCGAACGCGCCCCCGACGATGTGCTCGACCAGTTCCCCGAACTCGGACTCGGCGAGCGACACCCGATAGGGACGGAAGTCCTCCTTCGAAGTCCGCCGAGGATGGTCGTTGGAGGACACGACGACGCGGTCGCCGTCCCTCTCCACGCGGTAGGTGAGACCCTGAACGCTCATGGACGTCTCCACGACCCGCTCCGCGTCGAGCGCTCGGGGCAGGTACTGCCAGGCGAGCGCGAAGTCCAGCACCGGGTTCAGGGGCGCCGAGAAATCGCGGCCGCCGATGACCAAGTCGACGTCCACCCGGAACCGGTAGTAGACGAACTCGGACTCGGGCATGTCCTCCCAGCCCTCGAACGCGTTCTGGCCGGGGACCGTCGGCACGGGGATCCAGTCCGGATTCCACGAATCGTCCCAATCGCGCCGCTTGCGGTAGGCGAGGGTGAACGGCGGTTCGGGCACGCGGGCGCCACCTCGGGGTCGCAGGATCGCGGTTCGTCGCCTCAGGCGCCGTTCGGCAGGTGGTCGCGGGCCGACGGGCAGGACATGCACCGCGGGCCGCCTCGGCCCGAGCCGAGTTCGGAGCCGGGGATCGTGAGGACCTTGATCCCGGCCCGTTCCAGTCGGGCGTTGGTGACCGTGTTGCGCTCGTAGGCGACTGCGACGCCCGGCGCCAGGGCGAGGGTGTTGTTCCCGTCGTCCCACTGCTCCCGTTCGGCGGTGACGACGTCGCGCTCGCCGGTGTGGATGATCTCGATCCGCTCGACGCCGATCGCCTCGGCCGCGGCGTCCAGGAAGCGCCTGGGGCCCTTGATGTCCAGGTTCGCACCGCCGTCGGCGCTGGTCAGCGTGTACGCCTCCAGGCGCTGCTCGGCCGGGGCGTACATGACCATCCGGTCGCGGTCGACCATCGTGCAGACCGTGTCCAGGTGCATCGTGGCCCGGCGCTGCGCGATCGGCACGACGAGGACGGTGTGCACGGTGCCGCGTTCGAACGCCCTGCGCGCCAGGCGCTCCGCCCCCGCCGGGGTGGTGCGCTCGCCGACGCCGACGGCCAGGACCCCGGGGGCGAGGGCGAGCACGTCGCCGCCTTCGAGGTGTTCGAGGGACGGCTCGTAGATCTTCGGGACGTCGGTGAAACGCGGATGGTGGTGGTAGATGATCCCCGTCAGCGTGGTCTCGCGGCGGCGGGCGGGCATCGCGAGGCTGGTCACGGCCACCGCGTCGCCGATCCAGACCGAGGAGTCCCGCGTGAACATCATGTTCGGCAGCGGGTCGATCACGAAATCCGTGGGCCGGGACATCTTGTGCCGCAGGCTCTTGGACTCGCCGAACTCCTCTTTGGTGAGCCCTTCGATGAGGACCGCGGTGAGGCGTTCGGGTTCGAGGTCGGCGAGGTAGGCCGCGAGTTCGCGCCCGAGCGTCTGGCCCAGGCGCGGGTCCGCGCTCATCGAGACGGTGACCGCCTCCCGGGCCTCGGGCCGGGCGAAGCACTCGGTGAGGAGCGCGCCGACGTAGAGGACTTCGACGCCGTGTTCGAGGAGCGTGCCGGCGAACTTGTCGTGCTCGGCCTGGGCGCGCTCGACCCACGGGATGCCGTCGAACAGCAACGCGCCGTTGTTGCGCGGGGTCAGGCGGCGCAGTTCGCCGCCCGGCCGATGGAGCATGACGCTGCGCAGGCGCCCCACCTCGGAATCGACTCCGTACGCGGGCGCGTCGTTGGCAATCATGATCTGAGGGTAGACGCGCGGGGGACGAAGATCAACTTTTCTCTGTTAACGTGGACAGACTGAGCGTTACGTCTACCCCCGGGACGCCCAATTGACACAACTCGAACTGGTCATCCCGCTTCGCGGCACTGATCCCGGACCGGATGGCACGAGACTCGACCCGGCGTTGTCCACTTGGCGCGCCGCCGTGACGGCCAGTGCCGACGCGTGCCTGCTGCTCGCGGCCGACACGCGCATCGTCGCCGTCTCGCGCGCCGCGAGGCAAGTGCTCGGTTTCGGGCCCGAGGTGGCGTTCGCGATGCCGCGCTTCCTCGACGCGGGCATCCGGTTCCTCGACTTCACGGCCGGGGCGCATCCGCTGGTGGACTCCGAGCTGGCGCGGCTCGCGCCGGTCCAGGCGCTCCAGACCGACGGGCTGGAGCGCAGCCTGATGCGGATCGAACACCGCGGCGTGCACCGGACCTTCGACGTGACGGCCTCACCGCTCCACTCCCCGCCCCGTCTCGACGCCGTCGGGTCGCTGGTGTTCCTCAACCCGATCGGGCCGACGTGAGCCGGCGTCGGCGGCGCGCGGACGGCTAGGAACCGTCCAAGTCGTAGACGATCGCTTCCTCGGTGCGTTCGACTTCGACGCCGAACGGCTCGTAGTCGGTGTCCATCCCGGACCAGTCGCTGCCGGGCAGCCAGGACGGGATCACCACGACCGTCTCGATACCGGCCTCGCGCAGCGACTCGACCGAGTCGTCGAGCGGGAAGCCCTGCGACATCGAGCGCAGGCCCGTCAGCTCGTCGGGGGTGAAGGCCGCGCTGCCGTTGGCCGTGTCGACGAAGCCGTCGATCGTCCAGAACTGCACGCGGGTGTCGCGCCCGTCCGAGGGCAGGAACAGCACCGGCCCCTCCAAGGCGGCCATGTCGAGCGGCGCCTCGGGCGGCTCGTGGAACGGGGCGACCGACAGGCCCTCCAGGAGGACCAGGACCAGCGGGGCGAAGAACAGCGCCTGGACGCGCCGGGGCGCGCGCACCGTCAAGCGCCGGTCGACACGGCTCTCGTGCGCGACCTCGTCGGCGGCGTCGGCGAGCCGCGTCAAGACCCCGGCGGCGAGGATCGCCAGCAGGACCGTGATGTAGAGGACCAGCCTGCCGGGGGTGCGCACCGCGTCGAACCCCGGCGCGTACTCGTACAGCAGCCCCCACGCCCACGCGCCGTCGTCGAGGAAGTTGGGGCCCATGGCCAGCGCGGTGAAGGCCGCGACCCCGAGCACCATCCAGAAGCGCTGCCGGCGGCTCCACACCGA
Source organism: Glycomyces sp. TRM65418 (assembly GCF_019710475.1). Taxonomy (GTDB): domain Bacteria; phylum Actinomycetota; class Actinomycetes; order Mycobacteriales; family Micromonosporaceae; genus Glycomyces. Next base: position 270,349 of record NZ_JAJFAX010000005.1, read on the forward strand.
TACGAACAGACCCGCCGCCGCCAGGGCCAGCAGCGTGAAGCCGACGAGCAGCGTCTGCTCGGGGGGCCAGGTGAGGTCGACGCGGGCGGCCTCGTGCGCCGCACCCCACGTCCGCGACTCGGCGGGGGCGATGACGAAGCTCTGCCAGGCGGGGCTGAACCATCTGACGTACTCGTAGTCGCGCGCCGTCTCCGGGAAGGCGCGGGCGACCGCGGCGTGCTTGTCGGCGATCCACAGCACCCCGAGGCTGAACACGACGCCGCCCAGGCCGTCGGCCGCCACGGTCCTCCAGGTCAGCGGCGGCCGCTTGAACAGCCAGAAGCAGCCGACGACCACGCCGATCGCGAGCATGAGGTAGACGAACGAGAGGCCGAGGGCGACGCCGATGGCGAACTGCCACAGGGCGCACAGCCATCCGGCCAGGATCCATCCGGGACGCTGCCGCTCGGGTTTGAAGCCGTGCCGCAGGGACCAGCCGTGGCCTCGGGCGAGCATGGCCAGTGCCAGGACGATGGCGCCCGAGGAGAGCACGTTCAGGTGGCCGAGGTGGGCGAGCTTCCACGGGGCGTAGGCGAAGGCCGCTGCGCCGACCGCGGATCCCGCGACGCGCGCGCCGAGCTGGCGCAGCAGCGCGTACGCGCCGAGGAAGGCCAGCGCGAACGTGGCGATGTAGAGCACGTTGTAGACCAGGAGCGTGCTGGCGGCGTCGGTGGCGAGCAGGGCCAGGGGCGCGTAGCCGAGGAGCGTGTCGGTGAAGAGGAAGGAGTCGGGGGCCGGCCAGAAGCTGTTGGTCCCCCAGATCCCGCCGGGGTCGGTGCGCAGCGACTCGCCGAGCCAGGCGAGCGTGTAGGCCTGGAGGAGCGGGTCGCCGAGGTCGTGGGGGATGACCTCGTCGAGGTTCCTGACGAGCGGCCAGGTCATGGCGACGGCGAGCAGCATGCTGAACAGGCCGGCGAGGGTCCATTCGCTGCGGGCGGCGCGGCGCAGGCCGCGGCCGACGGCGCGCAGGCGTCCCTGCGGCGCGGTGTCGGGCCCGGGCGCGTCGGGGTCGCTCGCGGCGAAGCGCTGCCAGCGCTCGTGGTCGTCGGCCTGCGGCCGGGAGGCGTCGTCGGACTCGGGGGCCTCGTCGTCCGCGGGCTCGGCCGTGGTCGCGGCCTCGGGCTCGCGCCCTTCGTCGGATTCGGGCTTGGTGATCGCCATGGGGTTCCCGCGGTCTCGCTCGGTGCTGTCAGGCACATCCTACGGACGGGCGCCCCGCTCGGCACGGGCGCATGAGGACGGCGGCGCGGCCGGCGGGGCAGGCCCGCCAGGGGCTGCTGAGCAGCGCTTCGGGGATTCCGCGCCGATCGGGCCGTCACCTTTCCCGTACCGGCTCGTTGAATGGGGTTGAGACCTGATCACCGCTAAGGATCCGGGCGGCATCCGGATCAAGACGCAGTTGGAGAGATAGGCATGGGAAGACACAAGACGAAGCTCGGTCAGCAGTCCCGGGCCCAGACGCGTCCCCCACTGCCCTACCCGGTGAACGACGGCCGGATCCCGCCGATGATCCAAGAGGCCATGGACCGGCGGGCGCAGCGGCGACGATCGCGGCTCGCGGCGATCTCGGCCGCGTCGATGCTCGCGGTCGGCGGTGCGGCCGGCGTGAGCATCGCGACGGCCGAGGAGCCGGAGGCCGGGACCGGCGGCGAGATCGTCTTCAGCGGCGACTGCGGCACGCTGGGTGTGGTCTCGGCGAAGTCGGTCCCCGACGCCTCGGAGCTGACGGTCGACCGCGGCTCGCAGGTCAGTTACCGCAACGAGCTCGGCACGGACGCCGAGCTGCACGTCGGCGACGAGGTCTACGACATCGGCTCGGGCTCGACCCAGGTGTTCGTGATGAACCGTTCCGCCGAGGTGGCGATGGTGCCCGACTGCCACGGCCTGTTCGCCGAGTACGGCTCGGCCCAGGTGAAAGTCGTCGAGCCGCAGGCCGACGGCTCGGAGTCCGGTGCGAGCGAGTCCGGCCAGGACGACGCGAACGAGCTGCCCGCGCCCGACGACGACGACGCGGCGGCGCCCCAGGAGGACTCGCAGGACGACGGCGCCGACGTGAGCGCCGGCGGCGACGCCCAGCAGGGCCCCGGCGCCGCCGCTGACGCCGGCACCGTCGAAGGCGAGGCCGAGGCCGAGGACGACGCGGCCGCGGAGGACGAGGTGAACGAGTTCGGTCCGCCGCCGTCGTCCGACGACGCCGGCGCGTTCGACGAACTGCCGGCCTCCGACCAGGAAGTCGTCGCGGTCGACCCGAAGGCCGTGGCCGACGGCGCGAACGGGCTGCTCGCGCTCATGGCGATCATCTGCCTGGTCGGCGTGGCCGCCGCGGTGGCGCGCACGCTCCTCAAGCAGCGGGCGACGGCATGACGCCGATCCCCGCCCCGACTCCGGCGCCGCAGTCGGCCGCCGCGCCCGGTTCCGCGCACAGCTCCCCGGCCTGGCCGGCGGGGCGCGTGCGGAACCGGCGCGAGCGGCTGCGGGCGGCCCGGTCCGCGGTCCACACCGCGGAACCCGGCACCGAACCGGCCCGTACCGCGCGTGCCGCGCGGACGCGGCGTCCGGGGCCCTTCAAGGCCTCGACCTTGGACGGCGAGGTGCTGGAGGTGTCGTCGATCGGCGCGAGGCCGTCGGAGACCAGGCGCTCGGAACCGTGGTCGCTGCCCGCAGCGACGCGGGCCGAGGCGCTCTCGTCCCCGGTGATCCCGTCGAGGCGCGACACGGTGGAGTCTCCGTGAGGCACTGCGGCTCGGGCACTCGTTGATGGTCATTTCCTCCCCAGGTCCCACTCCGAACGCCCGAACCAGTGCCTCACGGCCCCGCCCGAGCGAACGCGCACGGCCCGACCCGAGCGGGCACGTTCGCCTTCGGCGTCCTTCGGGCGCCCCGCCCCTCGATCCTCCTCAGGTGCGCCCCCGCCACCTGTCGCCGGCGTCGCCGGCCTGCCTCACCGGCGCGCCGCTCGCCGGGCCGCGAACCGCCGACCGGAACCGGTCGCCGCGTCGCCCTCGCGAACACGCCCCTCGCCGCCTGCCATAGGGGCCCCCCGCCGCGTTTCCGCACGGACGCGCCGCCTGCGGCGGCCCGTTCGTCCGCAGCGGACACGGAGCGAGAGCAGCATCACGACGCCATCCCAGGCTGCGTTGTGCAACCGTTACCGAACTCTCCATCGACCCAGCTTGTGGTCACTTCCACGTCTGCTTTAGCGTGGGGCCGGAGTACTTCCCCCCGCGTCCCCGCACCGAAGGGTTCACCTCCGTGACCTTGAACCCCACCACCTCGCGGCGGCTCTGGCCCTACCTCGCCGTCCCGGGGCTCGCCGTCCTCGTGGCCGCGACGATCTACCTCGTCGACCTCTCCGGAGACGACGGCGGCTCAGGCGGCGCCGCAGACGCGACCCTGCCCGGCTCGCAGGCCGACTCATCGGAGTTGGGCGACTCGCCGCTGCAGCCCTCGGAGGAGCAGGTGCGGGCGGCGGCCGAGCACCAGTTGCAGAGCGCCCTCGACACGGCCGTCGGCGACTACCTCGCCGGCCTGGAGGACGAGACCTTCTACGCCTCGGTCGCGGTGGACGACGCCGAGTTCCAGCTCGCCTACGAAGGCGACACCCAGTACGAGACGGCCTCGATCGTGAAGGTCGAGATCCTCACGATGATGCTCCGGGAGTACGGGACGCTCGACGCGGTGCCGGACTGGCTCCTCGACCGGGCCGAGTCGATGATCAAGAAGTCCAGCAACGACGCCACGAACGACATCCTCTACGGCGGGACCTTCGACGACGGGCACGAGGCGATCGCGCAGGCGCACATCGACTTCGGGCTCGAGAACACGAACCCGAACGAGACCGAGCAGTGGGGCAAGACCCAGACCACGGCCGTCGACCAGCTCACCGTGCTCGAGCACGCGCTGTTCGAGGGCCTCCTCGACGCCGAGCAGGTCGAGTTCGCGCGGTCGCTCATGGGGGACCTGGCCGAGTCGCAGCAGTGGGGCGTGCTGGCGGCGGCCCACGAGGGCGAGACGGTCTGGATGAAGAACGGCTGGGACACGCGCGACGCCATGGGCGGCGAGTGGGTGGTCAACTCGATCGGCGTCATCGCCGGGGACACCGAGCAGCCGGTCAAGATCGCGATCCTCACCGGCGGTTCGGCCTCGCACGACGAAGGCATCGAACGGGTCGAGGCGCTCGCCGAGATCATCCGCGGGATCGTCGACACCGACCCCTACGCCTGAACCCCGGGCGGTCCCCAGGGTGGGCCTCCGGCCGGGAGGGCCTTACCCTCGCGGGATGAGCGATCTGATCTCCGCCTTGGGCGAGGCCGGGCTCGACCCCGTCACCGACCCGGACATCCTGGCCGCGCACTCGTGGGACCACGCCGGGCTGGTCCCTCCCGGCCGGGCCGTCGCGCTCGTGCGCGCGCGCTCGACCGAGGCGGTCAGCGCGACCCTGCGGATCGCCTCCGCGTCCGGCACTCCCGTGGTCCCGCAGGGCGCCCGCACCGGTCTCGCCGGAGCGGCGACCGCGGTCGACGGGGCGATCCTCCTCGACCTCTCCCCGATGGACCGCATCCTCTCGATCGACCCGGTGAACCGCTTCGCGGTCTGCCAGCCCGGCGTCCTCAACGCCGCGATCACCCACGCCGCCGCCGAGTACGGCCTGCGCTACAGCCCCGACCCCGGCTCCTGGCAGATCTCCACCATCGGCGGGAACATCGCCACCGCCGCGGGCGGCATGTGCTGCGTCAAATACGGCACCACCCCGGAATACGTCCTCGGCCTCGAAGTCGTGCTCGCCTCCGGCGAGGTCATGCGCTGCGGGCGGCGGACCGCCAAAGGCGTCGCCGGGTACGACCTGGTGCGGCTGTTCTGCGGTTCCGAAGGGACGCTCGGCGTCATCACCGAGGCCACGGTGAAGCTCTCGCCGGTGCCGGCCGAGCGGCTCAGCCTCGCCGCCGTGTTCGACACGACCGCCGACGCCGGACGCGCCGTCACCGCGATCATGGCCTCCGGGGCCCAGCCGAGCCTGCTGGAGCTCATCGACAACGTGCACCTGCGGGCGCTCGAAGCCCTGCGCCCCATGGGACTGCCGACCGAAGCGGCCGCGCTCCTGCTGGCGGCCTCCGACGCGAACCCCGTCGCGGAGCTGACCGCGATCGAGCGGCTCTGCGAGGAGGCCGGGGCCGCCGAGGTCTTCCGCGCCACCGACGCCGAAGAGGCCGACGCCCTGCTCGAATCGCGGCGCAACGCGTACCACGCCATGGAACGCCTGGGCACCGTCCTGGTGGACGACGTGGCCGTGCCGCGCTCGCGGCTGGCCGAGGCGCTCGACGGCGTGCAGGCCGCGGCCGAACGGCACGGCGTGGTCATCGGCGTCATCGCCCACGCGGGCGACGGGAATCTGCACCCCAACATCGTCGTGCACCCCGAGGACCCCGCCTCGCTCGCCGCGGGGCGCGCCGCGTTCGACGAGATCCTGGACATGGCCCTCGCCATGGGCGGCACCATCACCGGCGAGCACGGCGTCGGTATGCTCAAACGCGATTGGCTCGCAAAGGAACTCGACCCGGTGAATCTCTCGGTGCAGCGGCGGGTCAAAGACGCGCTCGATCCGCTCGGCATCCTCAACCCGGGGAAAGTCCTGGCCCGCTGAACACGGGAAAGACCGGCGCGGGGAGCATGAGAGCGATTGGCGCACAGGGCGCTCGACAACGGCGATACGGTTTCGTGTCGATCCTGTGACACAGTAATGGGGCCGCAGCGCTTGCCCATTCGCTGCGGCCCCGATAAAGTGGAGGAGCTCCACTTTTCATTGGCACCAGTAGGGCTGTGCCCGATTGCCCTTACTGGTTTCGTGCCCCCGGATTGTTCCGTGCCTCCCGGAAGACTGCCCATGTCCGTCCGTTCGGCTTGTCGGCGTGACCGGAACACTCATTACTATGAGGACCGTCTCTGGGCGTGGCCTGTGCTGAGCCTGAGAAGAACCTGGGAAACGATGCCGAACCGTTACGAAGGCACCTCGAATCCCGCGAGTTTGTCCAGCTCAGCCGTGATGTCAGGCCGCTGAGCGACCGCCTCCCCGTCAATCTGAGTGATGAAGGCCACACCTCGAACCGAGGAGCTGAGCCACGCCGCTTCGGCGTTCCTCAAGTCCCCCACCGAGATCAGCCGCTCCGCCGTCTGCAGCCCGGCCTTCGGGGCCTGTTCCAGCAGGTACGCGCTGGTGGTGCCGGGGAGGATCCCGGTCGAGGCCGGCGTGGTGCAGAGGGTGTCGCCGTCGAGCCACAGCAGCGACGAGGTCGGGCCCTCCAGCGCGAAGCCGTCGGCCGAGACCCACAGGGCGTCGTCCGCTCCCTGCGTCTTCGCCCAGCGCGTCACCGCCATCATCGAGGCGTACGACAGGGCTTTGACACCGCCTAGAAGCCACGGGGCATCGCCCCGCGCATCGGCATTCACCCCCAGGGTCGCCGTGGCGATCTTCAGGCCGTCCCGGCGCGGCAGGATGCGCTCGCGCGGCACGGGGTCGACGGTGGCGTAGACCGTGGGCGGCCCGCCGTGCTCGCGGCCGCGGGTGGCGATGAGGCGCAGCGCGCCCTCGCCCTCGGCCCGCTCGCGCCAGGCCGCCAGGGCCTGCTCGGCGAGCTCGGCCATGTCCGCCTTCGCGGGCAGTTCGAACTCCAGGCGACGCGCGGAGTTCGCCATGCGGTCGAGGTGCTCCGAGAGCAGGAACGCCTGCCCGGCGCGGACGTTGACGGTCTCGAAGACGCCGTCGCCCCGGAGGACTCCGAGGTCGTCGGCGCACAGGAGCGGCTCGTCGGAGTCGACGACGCCGCGGTGCAGTACTGCGGTTACAAGTGCCATGCGCTCATTCTGCCCCTCCCCGAGCGGGGCGCGGACCGGCGAGCGGTTTCGGGCCCGGGTGAGGGTCGACCGGCTCCCTCTGCGGCAGAGGAGACGACCGTTCCCGCGGGCGCGAAGTACGATGCACACATGCCCACCGAAGCCGAGGCCGAGACCGAACTGGCGGCGGTGCTGCGCTCCAAGGGCCTGCGCATGACCGCGCAGCGCCAGCTCGTCCTGGAAGCGGTCCGCGCGCTCGGGCACGCGACCCCCGAGCAGATCCACGAGCGCATCCGCGGCCAGGTCGAAGGCGTGAACATCACCACCGTCTACCGCACCCTCGACCTGCTCGAGGAACTCCAGCTCGTCTCGCACACCCACCTCTCCCACGGCGCCCCCACCTACCATCTGTCCGGCGACCGCGGCCACGCCCACCTGGTGTGCCACCGCTGCGGCCGGATCACCGAAGTCGACCCTGCCCTGTTCGCGAACGCGCGCGAGGAAGTCGCCGACGCCAGCGGGTTCGTCATGGACATCGGCCACGTCGCCGTGTTCGGGACCTGCGCCGAATGCATGGAGAAGCACGCATGACCGACATCGCCCCGTCCCCGCTCCTGTCGCTGCCCGGAGCCGTCGCCGCCGGCCCCGACACGGCCCAGTCCGGCCGCACCGCCTGGCACTACGGCGGGCCGCTCACCGAGCAGCGGACGGCGATCGAGTCCGGCGCGCTCTTCGACCGCTCCGACCGCGACATCATCACCGTCACCGGCCCGCAGCGCCTGGAATGGCTGCACTCGCTCGCCACCCAGCACCTGACCAGCCTCCAGCCGCACCACGGCACCGAGATGCTCATCCTCTCCCCGACGGGCCGGATCGAGCACCACGCCGAGGTCTACGACGACGGCGAGACCACCTGGCTCGACACCGAGCCCGGCCGCGGCGAAGCGCTCCGGAAGTACCTGGAGCTCATGAAGTTCCGCACCGAGGTCGACATCGTCGACGCCTCCGAGGAGTGGGCGCTGCTCACCTACACCGGCCGGGCCGGCGGCGCGAGCGGGCAGGCGGCCGAGGACGCGTTCGCCGCGGGCCCGGTCGTGCAGCCCGTGCCGGTCGCGAAGTTCGCCGCCAAGGACCTCCCGGCCGTGGCCACCGCCCAGTACCCGGGCGCGGCGCTGGCCGGCGGATGGGTCCGGCGGACCGACGCGCTGCGCGAGGCCACCTACGACCAGCTGGTGCGCCGCGACGAACTCGAGTCCGCGCTGGAAGCGCAGGGCGAGCGGCTCAACGTCGCCGGCACCTGGGCGTTCGACGCGCTCCGCGTCGCCGCCAAGCTGCCGCGCTTCGGCATCGACACCGACGAGCGCACGGTCCCGCACGAGGTCCCGCACTGGCTCGCCGCCGCCGTGCACCTCGACAAGGGCTGCTACCGCGGGCAGGAGACCGTCGCGAAGGTCCACCACCTCGGGCAGCCGCCCCGGCGCCTCGTCATGCTCCACCTCGACGGCACGGACGAGCACCCGCCCGCGAGCGGCACCCCGGTCACCGCGGACGGCAAGGAGGTCGGGTTCATCGGCACCGCCGTCCAGCACTACGAGCTGGGGCAGATCGCGCTCGCGATGGTGAAGCGCTCGGTCGCCGCCGACCCTGACGTGCGTCTCATCGCGGGCGATCAGGCCGCGAGTCTCTGAGGGCCCTATTAGCCTCGCCGTATGAGTGATTCCTACCGCGGCGGCGAACCCGTCGCCGAGATCGTCCGGTCCGGATTCGCCGAGAGCCTCCACCGGGGCAGCGTGGCCGTGACCGACCCGTCCGGGAACGTGACCGCCTCCATCGGCGACACCGGTTCCGCGGTCTTCCCCCGCTCCTCCAACAAGCCGATGCAGGCCCTCGCGATGCTCCGCGCCGGCTGGGAGCCCGGCAGCGCGGCCGACCTCGCGATCGCCTCGGCGAGCCACCGCGGCGAGCCGTTCCACCTCGCCCAGGTGGCCTCGGTGCTCGGCGGCGCCGGGATCGGCGACGACCGCCTCCAGTGCCCGCCGGACCTGCCGAGCGACCCGGCCGCCCGCAACGCGATCGTCGCCGAGGGCGGCGAACCGCGCCGCGTGTACATGAACTGCTCCGGCAAGCACGCCGGGATGCTCGCCGCCTGCGCCGCCGCCGGCTGGGACCTCGCGACCTACCGCGACCCCGAGCACCCGCTGCAGCGGCTCATCGTCGCCACCGTCGAGGAGCTCACCGGTGAGACCGTGCGGGCCGTGGGCGTCGACGGCTGCGGCGCGCCGGTCCTGGCGGTCTCCCTCACCGGGATCGCGCGGGCGTTCTCGCGCCTGGTCGAGGCCCCCGAAGGCACTCCCGAGCGGCGCGTCGCCGACGCCATGCGCGCCAATGCGAAGCTCATCGACGGGACCAAGGGCCCCGACCACCGCATGATGACCGCCGTGCCCGGGCTGCTCGCCAAGGGCGGCGCCGAAGGCGTCCACGTCATCGCCGCGCCCGGCGTCGGCGCGGTCGCGGTGAAGATCGACGACGGCGCGGGCCGGGCCTCCACGCCCGTCGCGCTGCGGGCGATCACGCAGATCGGCGGCCTCGCCGTCCCCGAGGACGCCAAACCCGAGATCGACGCCCTGCTGGGGCCCGAGGTCCTCGGCGGCGGCGAGCCGGTCGGGCGCCTGCGCACCCTCCTGTGAGTGGCCTGCGACTCAAGCGGGGCAATACCCCGTGGCACCGCATCGAGCCGGCACGGTAAGATCGTCGCGTCGCAAGTACTGACACTCGCGCGAGTGGCGGAATGGCAGACGCGCTGGCTTCAGGTGCCAGTGTCCGAAAGGACGTGGGGGTTCAAGTCCCCCCTCGCGCACCGACAAGGCCCGGAGGTTTCGACCACCGGGCCTTTTCGCATACCTCACCAGGCCTCCGCGAGCGGGAACACCCCTCGACCGCCTCGCGTTAGGCTCGGGAAGAGGAACCGGAACGACCAACGAGACGACAGTGGGGTCACGCCGACCATGAGTGAAGCGAACAGCAACCAGGAGCAGGGCGGCTACGACGGGCGCGATGGCGAGGACCAGCCGGTCATCGTCGACGCCGACGGCAACCCGGTCAGGGCCGACGAGGCCGCCGCGGAGGGGCAGGACCGCTACGAGTCCGACCCGACCAAGCTCGTCCCCGAACCGGCGAAGGTCATGCGCGTCGGTTCGATGATCAAGCAGCTCCTGGAGGAGGTCCGCGCCGCCGAGCTCGACGACAAGGGCCGCCAGCGCCTCCGCGACATCCACGCGCGGTCCATCGCCGAGCTCGAATCGGGGCTGGCGCCGGAGCTGCGCGACGAGCTGGAGCGCCTGTCGCTGCCGTTCGGCGCCGACGAGATCCCGAGCGAGGCGGAGCTGCGGATCGCGCAGGCGCAGCTGGTCGGCTGGCTGGAGGGCCTGTTCCACGGCATCCAGGCCGCGCTGGTGGCGCAGCAGATGGCGGCGCGCCTGCAGCTGGACCAGATGCGCTCGGGCGAGCTGAAGGCCCTCCCGGCCGGGAGCGACGACCTCCCGCCGCAGCTGAAGGCCATGATGGCCGAGCGGGCGGCGCGCGGTGACGACCGCGACCACCATCCCGGTCAATACCTGTAGGCCCCGGTCATGGCTTAGACTCGGCCCTGCCTTCCCGGCGGGGCCGGCCGCGCCCGCGGTCAAGGGCCGCGGGGCCTCGCGGGTGTCGCCTGGGGCGGTTCGCGAGCCATAATTGGGCCACCCTTCCCTGGGCGAGACCACTGGAGAGTTGAACACGGTGCTTTACAAGACGTTGCAATGGACGGCCGCGCCGACCATCAAGCTCATCTGGCGACCGTGGATCGACGGCAGGGAGAACATCCCCGAGACCGGGCCGGTCATCCTGGCGTCCAATCACCTCTCCGTGGCCGACCACTACTTCCTCGGCCTGACGACCAAGCGGCACATCGCGACGATGGCGAAGATCGAGTACTTCACGGGCGCGGGCGTCAAGGGCAAGCTCATCTCCTCGACCGTGAAGGCGCTCGGCCAGGTGGCCGTGGACCGCTCGGGCGGGCGCAAGAGCGCCGCGTCGCTGGAGCCGTCGCTGGAAGTGCTCGCCGAGGGCCGGGTGTTCGCGATCTTCCCCGAGGGGACGCGCTCCCCCGACGGGCGGCTGTACCGGGGCAAGCCGGGGGTGGCGCGGCTGGCGCTGACCTCGGGCGCGCCGGTCGTCCCGATCGGCCTCATCGGGACGGAGAAGGTGCTGCCGATCGGCGAGTCGCGGCCGCGGGTCGCGCCGGTGGGCGTGCGCGTGGGCAAGCCGCTGGACTTCTCGCGGTACAAGGGCATGGAGAACGACCGGGTGGTGATCCGGGCGGTCACCGACGAGGTGATGGACGCGATCCGGCGCCTCACCGGTCAGGAGTACGTCGACAAGTACGCCAAGCGCCACGCCAAGTCCGACGCGTCCGAGGGCGACGACTAACCGCCGGCGGTCGCGGTCTCCGCGGGGGTCGCGGTCCCGGTCGGCGTGCCCGCAGGGGTCGTCGGCGTGTCGGTCGCGGTCGCCCCGGGCGAGGGGCTCGTCCCCTCGGTCGCGGCGGTGCCGGCGGCCGTGTCGGGTCCGGTCGGCAGGTCGTTCAGGTCGGTGACGGTGATCCCCCAGATCTCGACGGGCACCGGCGGTTCGCCGTCGTATTCGACGGTCTCGGTCAACGCCGCGATCTGGTCGAGGACCTCGTAGCCGTCGACGATGCCGCCGATGACGCTGACGCCCACGGTGGGAACGGCCGCGCCGCGGACGAGCACGAAGGCGCTCCCGGCCCGGCCCTGCTCGTCGGTGACGAGGGCGAGCACGTCCGCGACGTCGTTCCCGGCCATGCCGGTCTCGGTCTGGAAGCGCCAGCCGGGCCCGTAGGTGTCGTCCGACTCCGGTTCGAAGCCGGGGCTGCCGCAGCGCAGGATCGCGGTCGGGTCGATCGCCTGCGTGGTGAGCCGGTCGCATTCGTGCGAGGTGTAGAAGCCCGCCTGCGCCAGGTACGTGAAGGCCTCGACGCCGCACGGGGCCAGGTCGCCCCACAGCATCACGGCGATCTCGCCGTAGTTGGTCGCGATCGAGGCGATGGACCGGTCGAGGGGGGTGCCGGCCTCCAGCGGCTCCACCGCCGTCCCGGCGTCGTCGGCCTCGGTGACGGTGCACCGCTCGGCGATGACCTCGCCCCGCTCCGGCGTGTCCTCGCCGCCGTCGCGGAAGGCGAGCCAGGCGACCGCGCCGATCGAACCGGCCGTCAGGAGCACGGCCCCGAGTCCGGCGAGCCCGCGCTTCCAGCCGCCCGAGCCTTCGCGCTGCCACGGCGGCGTCCCCCGGTAGGGGTTCGCGCCGACTAGTTCGTGCTCGGTCTCGCTTCGGTCGCGGCGGGGCTCCATGTCTGTGCATCGTACGGTGCCTCGTCACGCGCGAGGTAGGCGTATCCGACGCATATCAGACCGTAGGCGAGGGCCACCCCCAGCAGCGTGCCGGGCGCGTAGCCGTCCTTGGGGACGAGGAACGCGGCGGCGAAGAGCCCGCCGAGGTAGCCGACGTTGTAGACGGTGTCGTTGACGCTGAAGACGCGGCCGCGGTAGGCGTCCTCGACGCCCCGCTGGATGCTCGTGTCCACCGTGATCTTCAGGCCCTGCGAGGCGATGTTCACCAGCAGGACCGCGACGGCGAACATCACCGGCTGCATCGTGCCCGCCAGCGCCGCGACGACGACCGCGCACAGGGCCATGAGCATGACGATCCAGTTCCGCGGGCCCCACGAGCGGGTCGCGCGGGGCGTCGCGAGCGCCGCGGCGAGGACGCCGACGTTGCCCAGGACCGCGAGCACCAGGAGCCACGAGATCGTGGTGGTGCGCCTCGGGTCGGACTCGATGTCCCAGAAGAAGCCCATGAACAGGGCGATCGCGATGATGAACACGATCCCGTACAGGAACCGGTGCAGCCCCTGCACGGCCATGACCAGGGCCGGGCCGCGGCGGCGGCCGAGGTGCCGGAAGCCGGCCCACATGCCCGCGGTGGTCTGGACCAGGCCGCGCCACATGCCGCCGCCGACCGCCTCGTCCTCGACCGGGCCGAGCCCGCCGCGGCGGAACGAGGCCGCGACGACCATCGCGGACGCGAGGTAGCCGCATCCCGCGGCGAGCGCGAGCATCGAGTAGGACACCCCGGAATGGAGGAGCTCGGTGACGCCGGTGGTCGCCAGGCCCAGGCCGTAGGCGAGCGCGCCGAGCGTCGAGGCGAGCGAGTTGGCGGTGACGAGGTCGCGCTCGGGGACGACCTGCGGGTGGGAGGCCGCGAGGCCGGCGAGGACGAACCGGTTGGCGGCCAGGACGATCATGGCGCACAGCACCCACGTCCAGTTGAAGCCCGTGGCCAGGGTCACGCAGATGACGATCATGAGGGCGGCCCGGACGAGGTTCGCGCCGCCGATGAGGTTGCGGCGGCTGAACCGGTCGAGCACGGTCCCCACATAGGGTCCCAGCAGGGAGTACGGGCCGAGGAGGACGGCGACGGCGGCCGCGTACCGGAACGGGTCGGAGGCCTCGCCGAGCGCCGGGTTGAAGAACACCGACAGCGCGAGCGAGGCCTGGAACATGCCGTCCGCGGCCTGCGAGGTCAGCCGCACCGCCAGCAGCTGCCGGAAACGGCGGTTGCCTGCGAGGTTCCGGACGTGCCCGTCGGTGCGCATCGTCCGAGGATAACTCCGCGGAACGCCAAGGGGGACCTCATTCTTCGCCGCGGCCGGACGGCCGAACGAAGACGGGGTCCCCCTGGGACGTGATCGCAGCGCGCGCCTACAGGCCCGCGATGAAGTTCTCGACGGCGATGCGCGCCTCTTCGTCGGAGAACTGCTTGGCCGGCGACTTCATGAAGTAGCTCGACGCGCTCTCGACCGGGCCGCCGTGGCCGCGGTCCAGGGCGATCTTGGCCGCGCGCACCGCGTCGATGATGACGCCCGCCGAGTTCGGCGAGTCCCACACCTCGAGCTTGAGCTCCGCGTTGAGCGGCACGTCGCCGAAGGTGGTGCCCTCCAGGCGGATGTACGCCCACTTGCGGTCGGTCAGCCACGGGACGTGGTCCGAGGGGCCGATGTGCACGTCGGCACCGCGCATCTCGTGCGGGATCTGCGAGGTCACCGACTGGGTCTTGGAGATCTTCTTGCTCGTGAGGCGGGTGCGCTCGAGCATGTTCATGAAGTCCATGTTGCCGCCGAAGTTCAGCTGGTACGTGCGGTCGAGGCGCACGCCGCGGTCCTCGAACAGCTTCGCCAGCACGCGGTGCACGATGGTGGCGCCGACCTGCGACTTGATGTCGTCGCCGACGATCGGGACACCGGCGGCGGTGAACTTCTCGGCCCATTCGGGGTCGGAGGCGATGAACACGGGGAGGGCGTTGACGAACGCGGCGCCCGCGTCGATCGAGGCCTGCGCGTAGAACTTCGCGGCCGTCTCGCTGCCCACGGGCAGGTAGCAGACCACGACGTCGGCCTTGGCCTCCTTGAGGACGGCCACGACGTCGACCGGCTCCTCGGAGGACTCGGTGACCATCTCCGTGTAGTACTGTCCCAAGCCGTCGTGGGTCGGGCCGCGCAGCACCGTGACGCCGGTGGGGGGCACCTCGGCGAACTGGATCGTGTTGTTCTCCGAGGCGTTGATCGCGCTGGAGAGGTCCTGGCCGACCTTCTTCGCGTCGACGTCGAACGCGGCGACGAACTCGATGTCGCCCACGTGGTAGTCGCCGAACTGGACGTGCATGAGGCCGGGCACCCGGTCCTCGGGCTTGGCGTCGCGGTAGTACTCGACGCCCTGAACCAACGAAGAGGCGCAGTTCCCCACGCCGACAATGGCTACGCGCAGCTTACCCATCGCGCATGCCTCCTTTGCCTTGTTTATTTGGGTCTCCGGCGCTCGCAGCCGGATCGGGTGTTCCCTGTGCCGGGGCGGCCTGGTGCCGCTCCGGTTCGGCGATCGGATCGCCGAAGTCGTTGCGCTGCTCGGGCCGGCGGCTCTCCTCGGAGGCGATGAGCTCGTTGAGCCAGCGCACCTCCCGCTCGGCCGTCTCCAGGCCGTGCCGCTGCAGTTCGAGCCCGTAGGCGTCGAGCCGCTCGGCGGTGCGGGCCAGGGCCTCCCGGATGCGCTCGCGGCGCTCCTCGACGCGGCGTCGCCGCGCCTCCAGGATGCGCAGGCGGGTGGCCGGGTCGGTCCGGGAGAAGAACGCGAAGTGCACCCCGAACAGGGCCTCGTCGGCGGTTTCGGGGCCGGCTTCGGCCATGAGCTGAGCGAAGTGCTCTTTGCCTTCGGGTGTGAGCCGGTAGACCTTTCGGGCCCGGCGGCCCGTGAGCAGCGGTTTCTCTGCGGCGCCTTTGACGGCGCCGCCCTTCTCGGCAGTGCCCTCCGCCGGGGCCTCCTCGGCGATGAGTCCGCGCTGACGCATCCGCTTCAGGGTGGGGTAGAGGGAGCCGTAACTGAACGCGGCCCGAATGGCCCCCAACAGGGCCAGCAGACGTTTGCGCAGCTCATAACCGTGCATGGGGGATTCGTGCAGGAGTCCGAGAATGGCGAGCTCAAGCATCGCGCCCCTCCTCTCACACGGTGACCTAACGCGGTGATGTATCGGTTCGATACATCAGCGTCCACCATAGCGTGCGGTCGGAAATCACGTCAAGGCGCGGGTCCGAGCCCTGTTCAGTGCGGTCGTCATCCGCTAAGCTCGGCCCCACCAAGCGATCTAGCAGAGTTCTCTCAGGTTCAATGTGCGAAACTGCGAGACGACCGGCCACCCCCCATGCCGGGAGCAGACCTTTGCGAACGCCGGTCCGCCGGGCGCGTCCTCTTCGGGATGCCGCGCGCCGGGTGCACCGGGCCGACCGGCAAGCCCCTGTCAGGGGTACACAGCACGTGGATGGTTGAGCATGAGCGACTACGGTTATCGTCCCGCCCCGCCGCCTGAGGACGGACGGCCCCAGGGACGGGGCACCGGGCAGCCGGGCGGCCGGGCCTACGGCAGCGCGCCGGGCGGTTCCGGGGCCGGCTCGAACGATCCCGACTACGGGTGGGGCGGCCCCTCGCCGCAGCGGCCGGGCGGCCAGGGCCAGAGCCCGCAGGCTCCCGGTCCGCGCCGGCAGCCGTACGGCACGCCCGCTTCCGGTTCCGCTTCGGTCGGCCGCGGCCAGGTGCCGCCCGGACGCGGCTCCGCCCCGGTGGGCCGGCCCACCGGTTCGGCCTCCGTCGGCAGCGCCTCCGTGGGCGGGCCGGGGCGGGCCTCGGTCGGCGGACCGGGTCGCGCGTCGGTCGGCTCCGCCTCCGTCGGCTCGGCGTCCGTGGGCTCGGCCTCGGTCGGCACCGCCCGCCCGGTCGACGTCGACGGGGACGGCCCCGGCGAGCGCACCGGCCGCGCCAGCGTCACCGGCACCCGCCGCGCCGGCAAGGGCCCCCTGAACAAGGACGACCTCGAAGAGAGTGCGAAGAAGAAGAAACGCAAACGCCTCGGCCGCAAGATGCTCGCGGCCATGATCGCGTTGGGCGTCCTCTTCATCGCCGGCATCACCGTGGTCGGCACCTACTTCTTCCAGAACACGCCGCCGCTGGAAGGCGTCCTCCGCGCCGGCGAGTCCTCGGCGTTCTACTACGCCGACGGCACCACCCAGGCGGGCGCCTTCGGCGACACCCTCCGCCTCCAGGCCGACCCGGACGAGATCCCCGAGGAGGTCAAGGAAGCCCTGGTGGCGCTCGAGGACCGCAAGTTCTACGAGCACAGCGGCGTCAACTTCGCGCGCACCGCGAGCGCCCTGGTCAACAACCTCACCGGCGGCGAGACCCAGGGCGCGTCCACCATCACCCAGCAGTACGCGGGCATGTACATGGACGCCCGCGACCAGATCTCCTACGACCGCAAGGCCCGCGAGGCGGCCCTGGCGTTCAAGATGGAGCAGGAGTACTCCAAAGACGAGATCATCACCGCCTACCTCAACATGGCCTACTTCGGGCGGGGCGCCTACGGCATCGAGGCGGCGGCGAAGAACTACTTCGACGTGCCCCTGCAAGACCTGGACTACGGCCAGGCCGCGTTCATCGTCATGCAGGTCAAGTCGCCCAACGGCTACTACGACTCCTACTACCAGGACGCGTACAACGAGGAGGCCGCGCTCGCCCGCTGGGACCACGCGATGCAGTCGCTGGTCGAGACCGGCGAGCTCACCCAGGCCGAGCGCGACGAGTACACCTTCCCCGAGACGGTCCAGGAGTTCAACGCCTCCGGGTCGTGGGGCGGCAACACCGACCTCGGCTTCATCATCAACGAGCTCGACGGCTACGTGTACGACGAGCTCCAAGAGCGGTACGGCATCACGAAGGAGATGCTCAAGGGCAGCGAGGACGAGCCCAACAGCGGCGGCTACAAGATCGACCTCACGATCGATCCGGTGATCCAGAACTCCCTGCGGATCACCGGGTCCCGCGGCGGCCTCGCGGTGGAGAAGAACGAGAACGGCGAGCCGATCGACGCCGACGGCAACGTCGTCCAGGACCCGAGCCAGGCCGAGAAGATCCTCACCGAGGAGGGCTACGCCCAGTTCGAGAACTCCAACGAGGACGCCGCGCTCTTCGAGTACGAGGAGTACATGATGACGGCGATGGTCGCGATCGACCCGAAGACCGGTGAGATCCTCGGCTACTACGGCGGCGACAACGGCTTCGGCGTCGACAAGGCCGGCGCCGAGTCGCCCCACCCGCCGTCGTCGACGTTCAAGATGGTCACCGCCGCCACCGCGATGGCGAACGGCGACTCGCCCGACTCCTGGTTCAACGCGAGCTCGCCGCGCCAGTTCGAGTCGCTGACCAACGACGACGGGTCCTGCATCGGCAGCGGCACCTACCCGAACTGCACCCTGCGCAACGGCAGCCAGGAGTCCAAGGTCGAGATGACCCTGACCGACGCGGTGCGCGACTCGAAGAACACCCCGATGTACGCGATCTCGGAGCACTACGGGGCCGACAAGATCCTCGACATCGCCGACCAGATGGGCCTGTCGGTCATGAACCAGGCCCGCACGATCCAGGACGACACCGGCGAGCCGCACGACGTCAGCGTCAACTACCGCATGCACGGCGACGGCACCTACACCCAGCACGGGACCGCCGTCGACGCCGACAACGAGCCGGTCGTGGACGGCTCCGGCAACTGGGACGTCTACGCCGACATCCAGGTCGACGAGGACTGCAACCCGATCGTCAACACCGACGGCCGCTTCCTCCAGGCCGAGGAGAGCACCCTCTGCGAGATCGGCGGCAAGGGCACGACCGACCCGTTCTACCACCACCTCGCGTTCGGCCAGTACCCGACGAGCGTGCGCGACATGGCCTCGATCTACGCCACCATCGCCAACGACGGCGTGTACAACGAGTCGCACTTCGTCAAGAAGGTCACCAACAACGCCGGCGAGGAAGTCCAGCCCAAGGAGGACTCGCTCGTCCTCAACGACCAGGTCATCGACGCGGCCGTCGCGCAGAACCTGCAGTGGATCGGCTCGGAGATCGGCGGCGAGTCCGCAACCGACCAGCTCGACCGCGACTACTTCGGCAAGACCGGGACCTGGGAGGCCGGCGGCCGGGACAAGAACGGCGAGAAGTACCCCGACTCGTACAACGCCCACGCCTGGTACGTCGGGGCGATCCCGCAGCTGTCCATCGCCGCGTGGGTCGGCAACGTGACCTCCGAGTCCGACCCGATCGCCGACCCGAACGACGACAAGACCAACGTGTACGGCTCCAACACCGCCTACCCGGTCTGGTACACCGCCATGACGCGGATCCTCGAGGACAAGGACTGGGAGAAAGAGGAGTGGGCCGGCAAGGACGAGTCCCAGGGCAACAAGACCAGCTGGGACATCGAGCTCGCCGGCGGCCCCCTCAGCGGGGGCGCGTTCTGCGCCGCGAACGGGGACGACCCCCTGTGCGCGAGCCAGCAGGAGGACGAGGCGCAGCAGGAGTGCGAAGAGGGCGGCGGCACCTGGGAGGGCGACCGGTGCGAGACCGAGGAGGAGGAGACCGACCGCGGTCAGGACGTGACCTCGCCGACCACCGAGCCCGGTGACGACGAGTCCACCGGCGAAGACGAGGAATGCGGCGGCATGCTCCAGCCGCCGTGCGACGGCGACGAGCCCACGACGCCCGAGGAGGGGGCGACCACGTCCCAGGGCGACGACAACCGCAACAACGGCAATTGACGCCTCGCTCGGACTGATCGCTCCGCGCCGCCGATAGCGACGCGACGGCGGCATGGGCCACAATAGGGCCCATGCCGCCGTCTTTCTCCGAGCAGCCGGACGCTGCCGAGCCGATCCGGGCCGAGCAGCCCCCGGCCGCCCCCACCCTCACCGACCGCGTGGCCCGCTTCGCCTCGGGCTTCATCGGCGGACCGCTCGGCGACCACGCCGTCGACCCGCCCCGCCGTCGCTTCTGGACACCGCTCCGCGTCATCCTCCTCACCGGCCTGATCGCGTTCGCGATCAACTGGATCCAGAAGTACCCCTGCTCCGCGGGCGGCTGGGTCGACTGGCAGCAGTACACGAACGCCTGCTACACCGACATCCGCGCGCTGTGGGGGGCCGAGCGCCTCAACGAAGGGGCCGTCCCCTACCGCGACCACCCGGTCGAATACCCGGTGCTGACCGGCTGGTTCATGGGGATCCTCGGGCAGATCGCCTACCGCATCGGCTCCGTGGCCGGGACCGACGGCGGCCCGATCTTCTACCACCTCAACGCAATCGTGCTGTTCGTCTGCGGCGCCGCCGCCATCGCGATCCTCTACAGGATCCGCGAGGACAACCGCCGCACCGACCTGCCCGGACCCGACCCCGATCCGGCACTCGTCCGCTCCCGGCCCTCGCGGCCCTGGGACGCGATGATGCTCGCGGCCGCCCCGGTCATGCTCGTCACCGCCACCGTCAACTGGGACCTGTTCGCCATCGCCCTGTCGATGCCGTTCTTCCTGTACTGGCAGCGCGGCCGCCCGGTCATGGCCGGGCTGTTCCTCGGGCTCGCCGTGGCCGCGAAGTTCTACGCGCTCCTCTTCATCGGGCCGCTGCTCGTCCTCGCGCTGCGGCAGCGGCGACTCCTGCCCGCGCTCCAGGCCACGGCCACCGCGGCCGTCGTCTGGGCGGTGTGCAACGCGCCCGTCGCGTACCTGTGGCCCGAGTCGTGGATGCGGTTCTTCGAACTCAACTCCGAGCGGCCCGTCGACTGGGGCACCGGCTGGTACGTGCTCCGCGGCCTCACCGGGTGGGAGCGGCTCTGGGACTCCGCGTTCGTCAACGACCTCTACCTGGTCCTGTTCGCGCTCTCCTGCGTCGGCATCGCGGCCCTCGGGTTCTTCGCCGGCCGCCGGCCCGCCGCCGGCGGCGCGCTCGGCCTGCGGGGCCCGGCCGCACCGGACGACGTGATGCCCCGGCTCGCGCAGCTGTGCTTCCTCGTCGTCGCCGCGTTCCTGCTGTTCGGCAAGGTCTGGTCGCAGCAGTACGTGCTGTGGCTCATCCCGCTCGCCGTGCTCGCCCGCCCCAAATGGGGCATGTTCCTGGTGTGGCAGGCCGCCGAACTGTTCTACTTCTTCTCGTTCTACGGCAAGATGCTGCAGGTCTCGGCCGAGGAGGAGGGCCGCGGCATCGCCGAGGGCCTGTTCCTCACCGCCGCCGCCTCGCGCTGGATCGCCGTCGCGATCATGTGCGCGCTCGTGGTGCGGGAGGTCCTCACCCCGCGTCTGGACGCGGTGCGATCCCTTCCTTCGCGGCCCACGACCGCAGCTCCCGCTCCGCCTCCTCGCGAGGCATCGGACCCCGCTCCAGCCGCAGCTCCTTGAGATGGGCCCAGGCCCGGCCCACCTCGGGGCCGGGCCGCAGGCCCAGCAGCGCCATGATCGCGTTGCCGTCGAGGTCGGGGCGCACGGCCCGCAGGTCCTCCTCGGCGCGGATGCGCGCGATGCGGTCCTCGAACGCGTCGTAGTCGCGCCGCAGCCGCTCGGCCTTGCGGCGGTTGCGGGTCGTGCAGTCCGAGCGCACCAGCCTGTGGAGGCGCTCCAGCTGGTTCCCGGCGTCGGTGACGTAGCGGCGCACCGCCGAATCGGTCCAGCCCGCGTCCCCGTAGCCGTAGAAGCGCAGGTGCAGGCTGATGAGCAGCGACACCGCCTGCACGTCGGCCTTCGGGTACTTCAGCTCGCGCATCCGCCGCCGCGCCAGGCGCGCCCCGGCCACGTCGTGGTGGTGGAACGTGACGCCGCCGCCCGCGACGACGTCCTTCGTCTCGGGCTTGCCGATGTCGTGCAGCAGCGCGGCCAGGCGCAGCAGCAGGTCCGGGCCGTCGGTCTCCAGCTCGATCGCGTTGCGCAGCACCTGCAGCGAATGCTCGTAGACGTCCTTGTGCTGGGCGTGCTCGTCGATCTCCATGCGCAGCGCCGGCAGCTCGGGGAGGAACCGCTCGGCCAGCCCCGTGTCGACCAGGACCCGCAGGCCCACCACCGGGTCGGGGGCGAGCAGCAGCTTGTTGAACTCGTCGCGGATCCGCTCGGCGGTGATCCGCGACAGCTCGGGCGCCATGCGCACCACGGCGTCCAGCGTGTCCGGGTCGATGCCGAAGCCGAGCTGCGCGGCGAACCGCGCGGCCCGCAGCATCCGCAGCGGGTCGTCGGCGAACGAGGACTCCGGCGCGGCGGGGGTCCGGATCGTCTGCCGCGCCAAGTCCGCCAGGCCCCCGAACGGGTCCGAGAACACATGGCCCGGCACGGACACCGCCATCGCGTTCACCGTGAAGTCGCGCCGTTCGAGGTCGTCCTCCAGGCGGTCGCCGTAGCGGACGATCGGGTTGCGGCTGACGCGGTCGTACGCGTCGGCGCGGAACGTGGTCACCTCGACCTGCTCGCCCCGGAACATCCCCCCGACGGTCCCGAAATCGGCCCCCGTGGTCCACACCGTCGAGCAGTGCGCCCGCAGGATCGCCTCGGTCGCCTCCGGACGCGCGTCCGTCGCGAAATCGAGGTCGCTCACCTTCCTGCGCAGCACCGCATCCCGGACCGGGCCGCCGACCAGATGGAGCTCGTGCCCCTCGCCCGCGAACACCCGACCCAGCTCATCGGCTATCGGCGGGACCGTGATTTCCTTACCGCTACTGTTGTCAGACATCGCCGGGCAAGCTTAGCGGAGAGTGCGAGAATGGCCGAACCTAGCGCGAGAACGGGCCCGGGCCCCGACTACTCGCCGTCTGGCCCGTTTCGAGGCCCCCACCACGCGCACGGCACCCCCCAACCCCCGCTCGGACCCCAGACCGGCGACGGCTACGCCCCGATGAACCCGATGCCCAGCGGCGCCCCGACCCCCCAGGGGCCGCCGCAGACCCAGGGCAAGAACGTCGTCCGCTCCAGCCTCCTCATGGGCGCGGGCTCGCTCGTCTCCCGCGTCACCGGCTTCGGCCGCACCGTCGTCGTCTCGGCCGCCATCGGCGCCGGACTCCTCGGCAACTCCTACACGACCGCCCAGTACTTCCCCCAGATGATCTACGAGCTCGTCCTCGGCGGCGTGTTCGCGAGCATCATCATGCCGCTGTTCGTCAAGGCCCACAAGAACGACCCCGACGGCGGCGACGCCTTCGCCCAGCGCCTGCTCACCCTCGCCGCGCTCGTCCTCGGCGGCGCCGCGCTCCTGGTCACCGCCGCCGCCCCGGTCATCGCCCGGGCCATGGCCGAACCCGACCAGTACGCGCTGGTCACCGAGTTCTCCTACCTCATGCTCCCGGCCCTGCTCCTGTACGGGCTCTTCGCGGTCCTCTCCGGCGTCCTCAACTCCCGCGAGCACTTCGGCGCGCCCATGTGGGTGCCGATCATCAACAACCTCGTCGTCATCACCGTCGCCGGCGTCTTCTTCGCCGTCTACACCCGCGACGCCGTCCCGGACGCCGACGGCGAGGTGTTCGCCAGCGCCGACCAGGTGTCGAACGGCATGATCCTGCTCCTCGGCGGCGGCACCACGGCGGGCGTCCTCATCCAGGTCCTGTGCCTGGCCCCGGCCCTGCGCAAGGCCGGATTCGCCTGGCGGCTGCGCTTCGACTTCCGCAACCTCCCGCTGCGCGAGATCCGCCGCATGGCCGCCTGGACGCTCCTGTTCGTGGCCGCCAACCAGGTCGCGGTCATGGCCGTGATCAAGGTCGCCAACGCCGCCTCCGGCAACGCCCCCGACGACGGCCCGTTCGTGCCGGGCACCACGGTCTACAACAACGCCTATCTCATGATGATGATGGCGCACGGGATCGTCGCCGTCTCGGTCATCACCGCGCTCATGCCGCGCATGACGCGCGCCGCCGACGACCGGCGCTGGCCGGAGCTGGCCGACCACCTCTCCAACGGGATCCGGCTCGCGTCGTTCCTGCTGGTGCCGATCGCGGCGGCGTTCGTGGCCCTGCACGAGCCGATCGCGCTCGCGATCTTCCGGTGGGGCGCCTACGACTTCGACATGGCGATCGCGACCGGGCAGACCCTCCTGCTGGTCGGGATCGTGCTGCTGCCGTTCTCGATCAGCCAGCTGCAGATCTTCGCGTTCTACGCCCAGACCGACACCAAGACGGTCGCGATGTTCAACCTGCCGGTGATCGCGATCCGCATCGGCGGCTACCTCCTGGCGTTCGCCCTCCTGCCGCTGCAGTGGGTCGTGGTGGGCCTGTTCGCCGCCAACGGGATCTCGTACCTGGTGAGCCTGCTCTTGTCGATGAGCCTGCTGCGCAGGCGGATCGGGCTGCTGGGGATGCGCAAGACGATGAACGGCCTGGTCCGCTCGGGCGCCGCGGCGCTCATCGCCGGGGGCGCCGCGCACGTCGGCTGGCTCGTGTGGCCCGATGTGTCCGGTTCCAAGGCCGGCCAGTTCGCGGCGGCGATCGTCCTGGGTGTCCTGTTGCTGGGCGTGTACTTCGCGGCCTGCCTGGTATTCCGCGTCACTGAGACGGCGTCGCTCCAGGCAACGGTGCGCGCAAAGCTGCGACGATGAGGGAAGTACGATCCATACGTGCACTCTGGCCGGAAACCGCAGAGCCACCTGGACCGCACCATGACCGAACCGGCCCACCAAGGCCCCGGCCGGCAAGACCCCTCATCAGGGTCGCATTGAGAGGGGAGGACCCCGCATCATGACCACCGCCGAAGTGCCGTCCGTGGGCGACCTGCTCGCGGAGCGGTACCGCCTCGAAGAGCACGTCGGAGGCGCGAACGGCTACCGCCAGCTGTGGCGCGGCGTCGACGTCCTGCTGCACCGCTCCGTCGCGGTCGTGCTCCGCTCCCCCGGCGGCGACGACGCCGCCCCCACCATGACCGCCGCCGTCGCCGCCTCCCGCGCGCACGTCGACTCCATGGTCGACGTGTACGACGCGGTCGACGAGGGCCGCTTCGCCTACGTCGTGCGCGAATGGGTCAACGGCTCCTCCCTGCGCAGCGTCCTCGAACGCCGGACCCTGGAGAGCGCGCACGCGCTCGAACTGGTCGCGTCCGTCGCCGACGCCGTCGCCGCCCTCCACGAAGGCGGCGTCACCCACGCCGACCTGCACCCGGGCACGATCCTCCTCTCCGAGGACGACCGGGTCATGGTCACCGAGCCGCGCAACGAGCCCGGCAACACCCCCGTCGAGGACGTCCGCGCCCTCGGCGCGACCCTCTACGCCTGCCTCACCGGGACCTGGCCGCGCGTCGTGCCCGCCGAGAACACCGGCCTCGCCGACGCCGCCACCGACGAGTGGGGCGCCGTCCTCCCCGCCGCCCAGGTCGCGCCCGGCACCCCCGCCGCCCTCTCGAAGCTCACCGCCGACCTGCTCGACCACTCGCAGACGCCGCCGTCCGCGGCCGAGCTCGCCGTCGAGCTGCGCCGCCTCGCCGAGTCCGGCGGGGACGAGCCCGCCGCCGCGGAGTCGAGGCCCACGAGCGTCCTCGGGTCGATCAACCTCGGCCGCCGCTCCGCCGACGCGCCGCCCGCCGGGATGAAGCGCCTCGCCGTGATCGCGGCCGTCGCCGCCGGGGTCATCCTCGCCGGCGTCATCACCAGCGCCGTCGTCTTCGGCGGCGGCGACGACCCCGCCGGGGCCGAGGACCAGGTCACCGGCGAGGACACCGGCGCCGAACCGTCCGCCGAGGAGACCTCGGTCGCCGCGCCCACCGAGGCCGAGCTCTCCCCCGACGCGCTTCGCGTCGTCGACCCGCCCGACGGGGACCGCGACCAGGGCGAGAACGTCGAGGCCGTCATCGACGGCAACGCCTCCACCGGGTGGACCACGAACACCTACTACAACGACCCGGGCTTCGGGAACCTCAAGCCCGGCATGGGCATCCTCATCGACCTCGGCGAGGCCCGCGAGGTCGCGTCCGTGCGCGTCCAGATGACCAGCGCGGGCGCCACGGTGGGCCTGCTCGCCGGCGACGAGGACCCGGGGGACTCCAGCGAAGGCGACCAGGCCATCGTGGACAACTTCACGGTCCTGGCCGAGCCCGTCGAGGACGCCGACACGAACATCGAGCTGCAGGCCGGCGGCGAGGCCACCCGCTTCATCGTCGTCTGGGTGACCGAGCTGCCCCCCGTCTCCGACGGCTACAAGCTCACCATCAGCGACATCAACGTCTTCGTCAGGTAAGCCCGCGACCATGCCCGCCCCCTCCGCGCCCGGCCCGCCCGCCGGGTCCGACGCCGCCCCCGACTGCCCGAGCGACGCCGAGCTGCTGCGCCGCCACGTCGGCGGCGACCGGGAGGCCTTCGGGGAGCTGTTCCGCCGCCACCGCGGCAGGCTCTGGGCGGTCGCCGTGCGCACCCTCGCCGACCCCGAGGACGCCGCCGAAGCCGTGCAGGACGCGATGATCAAGGCCTACCAGGGCGCGGGGTCCTTCCGCGGGACCGCGGCGGTCACCACCTGGCTGCACCGCATCGTCGTCAACGCCTGCCTCGACCGGATCCGCGCCTCCGGGAGGCGCCCGACCGTGCCGCTCGCCGACGAGGCCCGCGCCGTCCCGGCCGCGAGCGACCCCGCCACCGACCCGCAGCAGGTCGCGCTCCGGCTGAGCGTCCACCGGGCCCTCGCCGACCTGCCGTTCGACCAGCGCGCGGTCCTCGTCTACGTCGACATGCTCGGCTATCCCGTCGAAGAGGTCGCCGCGGTCCTCAAAATACGGCCCGGCACCGTGAAGTCCCGCGCCTCCCGGGCGCGCAAGCGCCTCGCCGCGCGGCTGCCCGACCTCGACCCGGCGACGGACGGCGCCGCACCCGGCGCCGCAGGCGACGAAGGCCCGGCCGCGGCGGGGAACCCCCCGAGGCAACTGGGCGTCGAACCAGGAGCGCCCCACCGGTCGGGCACCGTTGACGAAGGACGAGGGGAGGGGAACCGATGAGCCGACAGCGCCCCGGCGACGCCGAGCACGAGGTCAGCCGCGTCCTGCGGCAGGCCTCCGACGGCTACGGCGACCTCCCCGACCACGTCGGGCAGCGCCTCGACCGCGTCCTCGAGACCCTCCCGGCCGCCGACACCCTCCACAGCGACCCGCACCCCCGCGGCGACGGCGAAAGCGTCCTCGAACGGCTCGCGGAGCGCCTGCGCCCCAAGCGGGTCCGGTACGCGCTCATCAGCGCCGCCGCGGCGGTGCTCGTCACCGTGGGCGCGGTCGCCACGGCTCTGCAGATCGTCGAGCCCGGCGGGGGCGGCGACTCCGCGGGCTCGGCGGAGGTCTTCGCCGAGGAGCACGACGCCGCCGACTCCGGCGTCGCGCCCGGCCCGCAGGACGATGAGGCCGGCGCCCAGACCGAGGCGAGCGAGCCCGAGACGGGCGCCGACGGCATCGCCAGCGTCGAGACCTTCGCCACCGGCACCGACTACGCCGCCGGCACCGATCTGCTCGCGGCCCTGCGCGAACTCGGCAGCGAGAGCACCGTCGGCCCGATCCCGCCCGAACTCGTCGACCTCGCCGCCGGCGGCGAGTTCTGGAAACGCTGCGAAGAGGCCATCGCCCGCGAGTACGCCGCCCTGCTCGTCGCGGTCGACTTCGCCCGCTACGACTCGGAGCCGGCGATCATGGCGCTCATGGTCGGCGACTCCGGCGACATGGCCGTGGCCCTCACTCCCGCGTGCGCCGACGGCGTCATCGAACCGCTCGCCGCGCAGCCCTGACCCCGGCCCGCATCGGGCCGCTCCGCGTGAGGTTCCCCACGATCGGCTTATACGCCTGTCACACGCCCGACACAGCACCTCACCGCGGAATTTCAGGTCAATAGGATGGCGTTGAAGGTGCCAGACTCGACAGCACTTCCCAGGGGAGCCCTCCTGGAACGCCGAACCACCACAGGAGCGAACCCGGTGAGCGAAATCCGCGACGTCATCATCATCGGCTCGGGCCCGGCCGGCTACACCGCCGCGCTGTACACCGCCCGCGCCAACATGCGCCCGCTCGTGTTCGAGGGCTTCCAGTTCGGCGGCGCCCTCATGCAGACGACCGAGGTCGAGAACTTCCCCGGCTTCCCCGAGGGCATCATGGGCCCCGAGCTCATGGACCAGTGGCGCAAGCAGGCCGAGCGGTTCGGCGCCGAGCTCGTCTCCGACGACGTCACCCGCGTCGACCTCACCGACGAGATCAAGCGGGTCTGGGTCGGCGACGACGAGTACCTGGCCAAGGCCGTGATCCTCGCGACCGGCTCGGCGTACCGGCCGCTGAACGTGCCCGGCGAGAACGAGCTCATGGGCCGCGGCGTCTCGGCGTGCGCCACCTGCGACGGCTTCTTCTTCCGCGACCAGCACATCGCGGTCGTCGGCGGCGGCGACTCCGCGATGGAGGAGGCCACGTTCCTCACCAAGTTCGCCTCCAAGGTCACGATCGTCCACCGCCGGGACGAGTTCCGCGCCTCCAAGATCATGGCCGAGCGGGCCCTGGCGAACCCGAAGATCGAGGTCGCCTGGAACTCGGCGGTCACGCAGATCAACGGCACCGACGGCAAGGTCTCCAGCGTCGACCTGATCGACACGGTCACGGGCGCGCCGGGCGTCCTGCCCGTCACCGGGCTGTTCATCGCGATCGGCCACGACCCGCGCTCGGAGCTGTTCAAGGGCCAGGTGGAACTCGACGAGTCCGGGTACGTGAAGGTGGCCGCGCCGTCGACCCGCACCAACCTGACGGGCGTGTTCGCCGCGGGCGACCTCGTGGACCACACCTACCAGCAGGCGGTGACCGCCGCCGGCACCGGCTGCGCGGCCGCGCTCGACGCCGAGCGCTACATCGCCGCCCTCAACGACTGATCCTTTCGCCTTTCAGACACACAGGAGGATGCCCATGGGCGCCATCAAAGCAGTGAGCGACGCCGAATTCCAGACCGAGGTGCTGGAGGCCGGAAAGCCGGTCCTGGTCGACTTCTGGGCCGAATGGTGCGGGCCGTGCAAGAAGGTCCAGCCGGTGCTCGAGGAGCTCGCCACCGAGATCGACTCGATCGAGATCCGCAAGCTCGACACCGACGCGAACCCGGAGATCACCCGGAAGTACCAGGTGATGAGCGTGCCGACGATGATCCTGTTCAAGGACGGCCAGCCCGCCGACCAGCTCATCGGCGCCCAGCCCAAGGCCGCGATCCGCAAGTTCCTGGGCCAGTAGGGAACGCGAACAGTTTTTCACCGATCGGGGGATGGAGCTGCGGCTTCGTCCCCTGATTCGTGTCATACCCCCGCGCTATTTTTATATGAAGGGGTCCCTTGGGCGGACATTTCGGGAATATCCGCTTTCACCTTCGGCCGCAACGAGACCCGACGACGGCCGATCTCCCGCGGTCAACGCGGGCGGCCGCACCCCGACGCACCGCAGGCGACGCCGCATCCGCGGCTCGCGGCGGCGCGATCAGGGACGGCACGGTCGCGGAGGGCACGGTCGCGGAGGGCACGGTCGAGGGGAGCGCGGTCGAAGAGGTCGCCGCCGCGCTGATTCCCCGGCCGGTCGATGCGGTTCCGGCCGGTGGTCGGCTCGCCGAAGAACTGCTCCAGCTCGGTGTCGTCGAGCTTGAACCACTCCACCGAGTCGCTCAGCTCCCTCGACTCCTCGGCCTCCACGCTCCGGTCGAGCGCCGAGCGCAGCTCCAGGCGCAGCCGCGGATACCGCGGATCCGACCGGACCGTCTTGAACCCCACCGAGCGGTAGAAGTCCGCCGGCACCAGGCAGGCGCCGGCCTCGCCGCGCGCGTCGCCGAACGTCTCGATCGCGTAGATCCCCCGCCGCGCCGCGTCGGCCGCGACCGTCTGCACCAGCTGCCGCCCCAGGCCCGTCCCCGCGTACGCCGGCTCCACGTACGCGGTCATCAACAGCGCCGCATCCGGCGATACCGGCCCCGACGGGAACTCCACCGAGCGCGGCACGAACTTCGGCGACGCGTAGGTCACGTATCCGGCCACGGAGTCGCCTTCGTAGGCGATCCGGCCGCACCCGCCCCACTCCAGGAGCGTGTGCGACAGCCACGCCTCCTTCTCCAGCGCGGGCTCGCCCACGTCACGGGCGGCCTCGGCGCACAGGGGCGACAGCTCCCAGAACACGCAGGCGCGGCAGCGCCCCGGAATCGCTTCCAAGGAGTCGAGTGTGAGGTTGACCATGCGCCGATGCACCCGACCAGCGTACGCCGCAAACCCGTCCACATGACGGAAAACACGCGCGGCCCTCGGCCGGTGTGCTAGTAGAGTGGGCCGATCACGCGTCCGCTGCCGTAGGCTGGTCACAGCGCCGCTCGGGCCCCGAGGGCAACCGCGTTCGGCGGACGGGCGTGTTCATACGAGATCCCAGCGCATCGAGCCCCGGTCAAGACCTCGCGTCTTCCGGCGACGCAGCGCACGACCCGCGAGCACGGATCGCGGGCGACGAGGACCATCAGAGGAGGTCTCCGCGTGTCCGGTACAACACTCGACGATTACACCGGTCGCTACGCATCCCGGGTTCACGGGATGGCACAGTCGGAGATCCGCGCACTGTTCTCGGTCGCCTCGCGCCCCGAAGTCGTGTCTCTCGCCGGCGGCAACCCCTACACCGCCGCGCTCCCCATGGACGAACTCGGCGAGATGTTCACCCGCCTCCTCTCCCAGGTCGGCGCCGAAGCCCTCGGCTACTGCCCCGGGCAGGGCAGCGTCGCGCTGCGCGAAGCGCTGTGCGGGGTCCTGGAGCTGTCCGGGATCCGCGCCTCGGCCGACGACCTCGTCCTCACCACCGGCGCGCAGCAGGGCCTCGACCTGCTCGCCCGCACCTTCCTCGACCCCGGCGACATCGTGCTCGCCGAAGGCCCGACCTACGTCGGCGCGCTCGGGGCCTTCCAGGCCGCCCAGGCCGACGTCCGGCACCTGCCGATGGACGACGACGGGCTCATCCCCGCCGGCCTCGAAGCGGGCCTCGCCGCGCTCCAACGCGAAGGACGCCAGGCGAAGTTCCTCTACACGATCCCGACCTACCAGAACCCGGCCGGCGTCACCATGACCGAGAGCCGCCGCGAGGAGATCCTCGTGATCGCCGAACGGCACGGCCTCCTCATCATCGAGGACGACCCGTACTCGATGATCAACTTCGACGGCGCCCCGCCCGCGCCGCTGCGCGCCCGCGCCGAGCGCGGGGTCATCTACCTCGGCACGGTCTCCAAGATCTTCGCCGCGGGCCTGCGCCTCGGCTGGGTCCTCGCCCCGCCCGCGGTGCGCGACAAGCTGCTGCTGGCGATCGAGGCGTCCATCCTGTGCCCCTCGGGCCTCACGCAGGAGGCGACGCTGCGCTTCCTCACCGAGATGGAGTGGCGCCAGCAGGTGAAGGTCTTCAACACGCTCTACCGGGACCGCCGCGACGCGCTGCTCGCGGCCCTCGGCGACTACATGCCCGAGGGCATGACCTGGACGGTGCCGGGAGGCGGCCTGTTCATCTGGGCCACGCTGCCCGACGGGCTCGACTCGAAGGCGATGCTGCCGCGGGCGCTCCAAGAGCGCGTGGCCTACGTCCCGGGCACCGGCTTCTATGCCGACGGCAACGGCCGCAGGGAGATGCGCTTGAATTTCTCGACCCAGACCTCGGAGACCATCCGCGAGGGCGTGCGCCGCCTCGCCGGCGTCGTCGCCGGTGACATCGACCTGCGCGACACCTTCGCGGGAGGCGCGGCATGAAGGAGCGCGCCGCCGCCTCGGACATCCGCGTGCTCATCCTCGCCGGAGGCATGTCCTACGAGCACGAGGTCTCGCTGAAGTCGGGCCGCCGGGCCGCGGACGCCCTGCAGCGGCAGGGCATGGTCTGCGACGTCCGGGACCTCGACGGCGAGCTGCTGCCCGCGCTCCAGGAGTTCCCGCCCGACGTGGTGCTGCCGCTCGTGCACGGCGCTCCGGGCGAGGACGGCTCGCTGCAGGCGGTGCTCGAGCTCATCGACATCCCGATCGTGGGCACCGGGTCGATCGGCGCGCGCCGCGCGTGGAATAAGATCACCGCCAAGGACCTGCTGCGGACGGCCGGGATCCCGACCCCCGACTGGACGTCGATGCCGCGCCAGGCGTTCTCGGACTTCGGGGCGCGCAAGCTCCTCGACCGAATCGCCGCGAAGATGGGCCTGCCGCTGGTCGTCAAGCCGAACTCGGGCGGCTCGGGCCTCGGCGTGCACGCCGTGCACAAGGAGGACGACTTCCCGTCGGCGATGATGGGGTGCTTCTCCTACAGCGACGAGGCGCTCATCGAGTCGTTCGTCGAGGGCCGTGACATCGCGGTCGGCGTGGTCGACCTCGGCGAGGGCCCTCAAGCCCTTCCGCCGGTGGAGATCGCACCGCTGCACGGCGACTACGACTACGCCGCCCGGTACAACCCGGGCGCGACGCGGTGGACGGTGCCGGCGGCGATGAGCGAGCCGGTCGCCGAGCGGGTCGCGGATCTGGCGGTGCAGGTCCACCGGACTCTCGGGCTGGGCGACATCTCCCGGATCGACATGATCGTGGACGACGCGGGCGATGTTCAGGTCTTGGAGGCGAACGTCGCCCCCGGCACCACTGAGACCTCGCTGCTGCCCATGGCGATCAATGCGGCGGGCCTCGACTTCGGCGAGACCTTGGCGGCACTGGTCCGCCGGGCCATGGCTCGAGCCTGAATCGAGCGGCGGACTTCACCCAGTCCTCCCCGATCGACAACGGACGCGTCCTGTCGCGGCATCGACTGCCGTCCGCTTCACCGACAAACGCGCAGGGGCGGGAACCGGATCTCCGGTTCCCGCCCCGGGCTCGTTTCACAGCAGCTTTATGCGCACCGCGCCTCAGGGACGCTGGAGGGCGTCGATGTTTCACGTGAAACATCGACGCCCTCAGCCGTCTCAGCAAGTCGGTGCCCCTGCGAACATGAATCCGGATATTCCCGATTTGTCCGCCCAGGGGACCCCTTGGTCGAACACTATCCGGCGGGTGCGACAGAACAGCGGCCTCGCGGTTCACCCGATCCGGGGTGAATCATTCAGGTCGATCGGTCATTGACTCAGTCGTCCGTGAGCCAAGCGGAGATGTATTCGAGGTTCATGCGCCATTCGTGCTCCTCCACCGGCGGCAGGATCTCGTCCCACATCGTCATGAACGGGCCGCGCAGCTGAAGGTAACCCTGCGGGCGGGCCAGGAACCACTGCTGGAGATGCGCGGTGCCGTCGCCCCAGCGGTTCACGTGGACCTGCGCCACCGATTCCAGCGACCGGATCGCCCGTTCCAGACGCACCGTCAGCACCCCGAGTTCAGCGGCGTGCATCGTCGAGAGGTCCCCCAGGTCGAGATGCGCGCGCGGTTCGAGGATGACCACCACCGGCAGCCCACTCGGCGCCGGCGGGCTCTTGAGGCGCCACCGCTCGTTCGTCCATAGGTAAGCCGAGTCAGGGGTGTGGCAGGCCGCGCATTGCTCTTGGCGGTCGCCGCGTCGCGGCGGCTCGACGCTCACCGGTTCCTGCAGCGCTTTGATGCGCAGCTCGCCTTCGAAAGGGAAAGCGGGCCAGTCGACGAAAGGCGGCAGGGCGGCGCGGACGCCGTTCGCGCGCGGATTCAGGTGTTGTCGGCTCTGGTTCGTCAGGTCAGGCTTGGGATTCGGGCCGGGGGTAGTCGCAGATGCCACCACCGAAAAATACCGCATGATGGCGAGCCTGGAAACCACCGGAATCAACCTTTTGGCAGATTTCACTGCGGTTGCGATTTTCCCGCTCCAGACGACCCCCGACAGTGGACCGATCGAGCAGTCGCGAACCGGGTCAATTGCGTCCAGACCGCGAGTTACACGGTCGACAGTGACATGCGCCCATATGGCGGGAAGAGGCTGTCGGGAGGGCCGGTCCGTAGGGCAAGCTGGAAGGCGTGCAAGCAACAGTGACTGACAGTCCCACGCCGGAGGCGACGCCCGTTTCGGGCGGCGACATCGCCGTGCTGGTGGATCCGCCGGTCACCGCCGCGCTCGTTGACGAACTTTCCCATCTCTGGGTGAGAGTGACGAACGCCGGCGGTTCCGTCGGATTCGTCCCGCCGGTCAACATCGACGAGGTTCGCCCTCACACCGTTTCCATTCTCGCGCGAGTGATCGACCAGACTGACACGCTGGTCGCTCTTCAGGAAGGAGCCGCCATTGTCGCTTGGTGTGTTCTCACATCAAACGACAGCCCGCCGCGCCAGGGCTGGCGGACCATCCGCCACGTCCAGGTCGACCCCGCCCGGCAAGGCGGCGGTCTCGGCGGCAAACTCCTGGCGGCAGTCGACCAAGTCGCACGCGAAGAGCTGAAGCTCGAGGCCCTGAGCCTCAAGGTCCGCTCGGGCACGGGAGCCGACGCCTTCTATCGGAGGCACGGCTTCACCGAGGTCGGACGTCTGCCGCGCGCGGTGCGCATGGCCGATGACGACTACCGGGACGACATCATCATGTGGCGGGAACTCTCCTAACCGGAGTGATGGGGCTGCGCAAGCGGCCCTCCCCCACGCCGTTCCCTCTGAACAGCAAAGCGAAGCCGGGGCGATGTTTCACGTGAAACATCGCCCCGGCTCATTTCGTCGGTCAGGTGTCACTCGGACGAGTGAACGGCGCGACCGCTGTTCTGTCATACCCGCGGGATAGTGTTCAACCAAGGGGCCCCCCGGGCGGACAATTCGGGAATATCCGGATTCACCTTTCAGCCGGATGAGGCCGCTCCCTAGTACTGGAGTGTCGGACTCGTTGGGGGCCGATCAGTTTCGCGGGTCACTCGACGCCGATCTGCTCGACGATGCGATCGAGGTCGGCCAGGGACCCGAATTCGATCGTGATCTTGCCCTTCTTGCGGCCCCAGGAGATCGCCACCTGCGTCTCGAAGTGGTCCGAGAGGCGCTCCTTGAGTTCTTCCAGTCCCGGGGCCTTGACGCGGTCCTTCGCGGCTCGCGAGGACGCACCGCGCGGCTCATCGAGTTCCGGCTTCTCCTCCAGGCGGTTGGCCGTCACGAGCTCCTCGGTGCTCCGCACCGACAGGCCCTCGCTGATGATCCGCTCCGCGATGTGCTCCTGCGTGTCCGAACTGTCGAGACCCAGGAGCGCCCGGGCGTGGCCCGCCGTCAAGACTCCGGCCGCCACCTTCGTCTGCACCGTCGGCGGGAGACTCAGGAGCCGGATCATGTTCGAGATCTGCGGGCGGCTGCGGCCGATCTTCTTGGCCAGCTCCTCCTGCGTCACGTTGAACTCTTCGAGCAGTTGCTGATAGGCCGCGCCCTCTTCGAGCGGGTTCAGCTGCACGCGGTGGATGTTCTCCAGGAGCGCTTCACGGAGGAGTTCCTCGTCCGCGGTGCGGCGGACGATCGCCGGGACGCTCTCCCAGCCGAGCGCCGTCGCGGCCCGAAGCCGCCGCTCGCCCATGACGAGTTCGAAACGGGCGCCGTCGGCGCGCGGTTCCTCGGCGCTGCGCTCGCGCACCGCGATCGGCTGCAGCATCCCGACTTCCGTCAGCGACGTCTGGAGTTCGATGAGGTGCTCCTCATCGAAGATCTGGCGCGGCTGCTTCGGGTTCGTGCCGATGTCCGCGATCGGGATCAGCTGGAAGCTCGCGCCGGGCACCGGCACGAGTTCCCCTCCCTCCGATGTTTCACGTGAAACATCGGGCTCGTCGACGCGGGAGGTTTCACGTGAAACATCGCGCCGCTTCGACACCGACTGACGAGGCGCCGCGGCCGGCTCGGGAGTCGGCTCCGGCTCCTCGTCCGATTCGAACGTCGTGGTCTCGGCCAGACCGGTCGGGATGAGTGCGCCCAGCCCGCGACCGAGCCCTCCGCGTTTCGCCGCCACCATCGACTAGTTCCCGCCCTTCTGGTTCTTGCCGTCGCGCCTCGCGGCGAGCTTCGCGCCCCGCCGTGCGATCTCCTCGGCCGCTTCGAAATAACTCGTCGCTCCCCGCGAGCCGGGGTCGTACGTCATGATCGACTGCCCGTATCCGGGAGCCTCCGAGACGCGGACGCTGCGCGGGACCACCGCGTCGAGCACGATCTCGCTGAAGTGCCCGCGCACTTCCTGCTCCACCTGATCGGCGAGCTTGGTCCGCTTGTCGTACATGGTGAGCAGTATCGTGGAGACACGGAGACGCGCGTTCAGGTGCGCCTTGATGAGCTCGATGTTCCGCAGGAGCTGCCCCAGGCCTTCGAGCGCGTAGTACTCGCACTGGATCGGAATGAGGACTTCCTCGGCGGCCACGAGGGCGTTCACCGTGAGCAGTCCGAGCGACGGCGGGCAGTCGATGAAGATGTAGTCGAGTTCGCCGCTGAACGCGTCGATGCTCTTCTGCAGGCGGGCTTCGCGGGCCACGACGCTGACGAGTTCGACTTCGGCGCCGGCGAGGTCGATCGTGGCCGGGACGCAGTAGAGGGACGGGATCCCCTCGACGGGCACCGCGATCTCATCGAGCGGCATCCCCTCGACCACGGCCTCGTACACGCTGGGCGTGCCCGCGCCGTGCTCGACGCCGAGACCTGTGGAGGCGTTTCCCTGCGGGTCGAGGTCCACGACCATCACCCGGTTCCCGTGCAGCGCCAAGGCCACCGCGAGGTTCACCGTGCTGGTGGTCTTGCCGACGCCGCCCTTCTGGTTGGCGACCGCGAAGACACGGCGGCGCGGCGGCCGCGGCATCGTCACGCTGCCCGAAGGATTGAGCACGCGCACCGCCCGCTGCGCTTCGCGCGCGAGGGGCAGGTCGTCGTCGACCGGGGAAGCCGGTGCCGCTGCGGGCGTCTCGACGGTCGCCTGCCGCGGTGTCGTCGGCGCCGTTTCCTCCGGCGCCAAGTGCCTTCCGGACCTGCCTCGCTGCGATGTGGATCTGCGCATTCCGCCCCGTTCCCCGCTGTTGTCGGATCGCCTTGACGGCGTTCCGCCGTCCGCACCGGACTCCGTCGTCACCGATTCTGACTCACGCTGATCGAGCCCGCGGGCTGCGCCACCCGGCGTCGGGGAAGTTTCTCGATAGCGGTGCCGCCGCGACGGGGGCGCTTCCTCGCTCACGGCCGCGTCGAGGAGGTTTCTGATGCGCCGTTCGGCCGGGGTATCGCCGCCAAGGGAGTTCGGGAGTTCACGATCTTCGGAGGGAAGGGGGTCGCGCACGTTCACCGCCACAGACTACGGGCCGAATGTTTCACGTGAAACATCGCCCTGCTCGGAGAAGCTTACGAGCCATACACTATCCGAACCGGGTGTACTCCGCACAGCGCAAAGCGACGAGTCCACCGCGCGCAATGCCGCGATGAGGAGTTCATCGCGGCATTGATCGGGGCGGAAGCGCATTCGATGAGACGATCAGCCGCCTCGGTTGGCGTGCTCGGTCACCGGGCTCGTTCGATGCGCACCACGGTTGCGGGGACGGTGAAGACGGGGTCCGTCAGTTTCGATTCGCCGCACATCAAGATCTCGGCCTTGCCGCCGCCGGCCCGCTTGATGAGGCCCGCGTTCTCCTTGACCTCCAATGCCGCGCCTTGGCCCTTGATCGCGAGCATCACGCCGCCTTTGCGCGCCAGCGGCAGGCACCAGCCCACCAACTTGCCCAGCGGCGCAACGGCTCGCGAGACCACGACGTCGGACTGGCCGCGCGGCGAGACCTCGTCGGCGCGGGCCCGGAGCACCTCGACGTTCGGCACGCCGAGGGCCGCGATGACCTCCCCCAGGAAGTCCACGCGACGCTGCATCGGCTCGACCAGCGTCACCCACAGGTCGGGGCGGGCGATGGCCAACGGGATGCCCGGCAGGCCGCCGCCGGAGCCGACGTCGACCACGTCGGCCTTCTCGGGGATGAGCTCCTCGACTACGGCGCTGCCGAGGATGTGCCGGCCCCACAGCCGCGGCACTTCGCGAGGGCCGATGATTCCGCGTTCGATGCCGATCGTCGACAGCAGGCCGACATAGCCCTCCGCCCAGGCGATCCGCTCGTCGTCCGCTCCGAACACAGAGGCCAATGTTTCACGTGAAACATTGGCCTCGGCGATTTCGGAGCCGTTCGGCTCCTCAGTCATTTTCACTCCGCGTATTGACGATGCCCCTGCGGGATCGCAGGTTATTCGGGCTTGACGACGACCCGGCGGCGCGGCTCGGCGCCTTCCGACTCGCTCTGCACGCCTTCGGTGGCGTTGATGACGTCGTGGACGCACTTGCGCTCGAAGGCGCTCATGGGGTCCAGCTTGACGACGTCACCGGTCTCGATGACCCGCTTGGCGGTCTTCTCGGCCAGCTCGGCCAGCTTCTTGCGGCGTCCGGCACGGTAGCCCCCGATGTCGAGCATCAGGCGCGAGTGGTCCCCGGTCTTGCGGTACACCGCCAGGCGGCAGAGCTCCTGAAGGGCTTCCAGGGTCTGGCCCTTCGGGCCGACCAGGCCGCCGAGGTCTTCGCCGACGATCTCGACCTGGGGGCGGTCGCCGACCACCAGTTCGTCGATGTCGCCGTCGAGGTCGAGGATGTCCAGCAGGCCTTCCATGTAGTCGGCCGCCACTTCGCTCTGCTCAAAGAGGTCGTCTTCGGAGGCCACCTCGTCCTCCCGCACCGTTGCTCCCATAATTGCCAACTCGTCCTATCGCTAGTTATATAAGCCTAGTTTGCACCATTGTGGCTGATTCGGGGTGCCTGCGCGGCCCCGGATCGTGCCCCTAGCCTTTTTTCTTCTTGGAGGCCTGCTGCGCGCCGCTGACCTTCTTGGCCCGAGCGATGCGTTCCGCCCGTGAGAGGTTCTTGCCCGCGCCGGGGCCGCCTTTCGCCGCGGGCTTCGGGCCCTCGGAGCCGTTCGACCCGGGGTCGGCGACGTCGCCGACGCCCGTGCCGTTGACGGGCCGCTTCGGTCCGGTGTGCTTCTTCGGCTTCTGGCCCGGCTTGGGGGCCAGTTCCTTGCGGCGCTGCTCGGCTTCGCGCTGCTCTTCGAGCATCTGCTGGTGCGCCTTGCTCCCGGGCTTCGGCGGCTTCGCCGTCGCGTTGTTCTGCGCGGGCGGCGGGTACTTGTGGAGCACGTACTGCTGCTGCGCGAGCGAGAACAGGTTGTTCACGGTCCAGTAGATGACCACGCCGATGGGGAAGGCGCCGGCGGAGAAGATCATGATCACCGGGATGCCGTAGAGCATCACCTTCTGGATCATCCGCTGGTTCGGGTCCTCGTTCCAGCCGGTCTTCAGGATCATCTGACGCGTGGTCAGGTAGGTCGTGAGGATCATGGCCGCGCCGAGGATGCCGGCGACGAGCTTGACCGCGAGCGCGGAGGAGCCGACCGCCGCGAGCTGGTCGCCGCTGGTCAGGAAGGTGCTCCAGAACGGCGCGTCGAACAGCGAGGCGTGGACGTAGGAGGTCCAGTCCTGCTCCACCCAGCCGTACAGCGTGTGGTTCTCGGTCTGCAGCGGGTCGGGACGGCGCAGCACGTGGAACAGCGCCAGGAAGACCGGCATCTGGATGAGGATGGGAAGGCAGCCCATGAGGGGGTTGGCCTTCTCCTTGCGGTACAGCTCCATCATCTCTTTCTGGAGCGTCTCGCGGTCACCCTTGTAGCGCTCCTGGAGCGCCTTGATCTCGGGGGCGAGCTTCTGCATCGCGCGCTGCGACTGGATCTGCTTCACGAAGAGCGGGAAGAGGATGATCCGGAGCGTCAGCACCACGCCGACGATGGCGAGGACCCATGACCAGTCGGTCGAGAGGGAGGTGGATCCGTCGAAGACCTTCGCCCACAGGTCGTGCCACCGCAACAGCACCCAGGACACGCCGTTGTAGGCCCACTCCATCACTTGCGGACTCCAGTCATCTCGGTCTTCGAATTCACGTGCTCATGCCGGGGAGGTACGGGGTCGTGACCCCCGGGATGAAAGGGGTGGCACCGTCCCAGCCGTCGCAGGCTCAACCATATGCCACGCACGACACCGTGTCGGGACAGCGCCTCAAGGGTATATGCGCTGCAACTGGGGTAGAAACGGCAGCGTGCCGGCAGCGCCGGGCTCACCCACCGACGGTACGCGATCACCGGTGCGGCGACCACACGGACCAGGGGTGTCTCGGCCGTTCGTACCGGTGCGGCGGGCGGGGGTTCGATCGGGGCGGGGACCGGCGCGGCCGCGGGGTGGATCATGGCGCACCCCGGCGCCCGCGGGGGCCGCCGCCTTTGCCGCTGCGGGCGGCCTGCACGGCGTCGGTGAGGTCCCGTCGCAGCCCGGCGAAGTCGCGTTCGGCGGCGCGGGGCGTGGCCCGCACGACCACGTCGGTTCCGGCGGGCCAGTGCGGCAGTTCGGCGGCGGCGGCGTGGCGCAGGCGGCGCTTGACCTTGTTGCGGACGACGGCGTTCCCGACGGCCTTGGAGACGACGAAACCCGCCCGCGCCGTGCGGTTCGCATCGGCGGCGGGCGGTGTCGACGGCGGTGAAGCCGAGTGGTCTTCGGTCCGGTGCGGCGCAGGTGCCCAGTGCACGACGACGCCGCCGCGGGCGGCGCGGCGGCCTCGCTTGAGCACCGAACCGAAGTCCCGGCTGCTGCGAATGCGCGCGTCGGCTGGAAGCACCTGGATCACGTCCTCGTCGAGGCCCTCAGGGGGCCGCAGGGACCGGGAGGCAAGCGCTCAGACGGTCAGCTGCTTGCGACCCTTGTTGCGGCGCGCGTTGACGATGGCGCGGCCGGCACGGGTCCGCATGCGCAGCCGGAAGCCGTGGGTGCGCTTGCGACGGCGGTTGTTCGGCTGGTAGGTGCGCTTGCTCACGACGGATGTCTCCCATAACGAATCAAATGGCCACTGCGTCGCCCGGGCTCGGGCCCCGCCCAACGGGCTTCGGGGACGCGGAGAACAGCCTAGCAGGGCATTCACGCGGCGGCCCAGCCGCTGAGGGCGGGTGTGGCATGCCCCTCTGGTTCGAGCGGGCAACTCGCTCATGTTACTCGCCGCGGCGCCGTGCCCGCCACCGCGGTCCCTCGATCGGGGCCGGCCCGCGCAGGGGCGGACCGTCCTCCCCGGCCGGCCTCCGGCGCGTCCCGGCGCTGCCGGGCGGGACGGCCGCGGCAACTGCGAGCACCCTGTGGATAACTTTGCCGGTGCGGTGCACGACTTCGACGGCGCCCGAACGGCATCGTCATCAGACGCCCACGAAAGTGCTGGTCATGACCGTTTTTCAAGAATCTTTGTCATGAGCGGCGCATGTGCACAGGCCAGCTGAAGGCCTGTGGATAACCTGTGGAAAACTTGCTGGAACGCACTGGGGACGACCGGTGCGGCGGTGCGGATGACCTGTATCGGAGCCTACTCGGTGCGGCTGCCGAACTTCGCGGAACGCCCCGTTCAGGACTCGAGCTCACGCAAAGGGATGGCGAAGGTGACCGACCAAGATCTGTCGGCAGTCTGGTCGGCGGTGACCGCCGAACTGGCTGACACGTCGGCGCTGACCCGCCAGCAGCAGGCGTGGATGCGGCTGACCCGGCCGGTCCTGGCGGTGGGCGGCACGTTCATCATCGCCGCCCCCGACAAGTTCGCCCGCTCCGCGTTCGAGTCGAAGCTGCGCCTGCCGATCAGCGAGGCCCTCTCCCGGCGCATGGGCCAGCCGACGCAGATCGCGGTGACCTTGCAGGAGAAGCAGGTCGAACTGCCGAACGCCGTCAACATGGAGGCCACCGGGGTCCCTGCGGCTCCCGAGGCCGCCGCCGACGCCACCATCGTGTTCGAACGGCCCTCGTTCGGTCCCGAGCCCGGGGACGGCCGGCGGGCCGCCGAGCCGCCGGAGGAGCGCTCGCCCGAGCCGTCGCCGCCGCGCGCCCCGGCGCGGAAGACCGTCCCGGCGCCGAGCCCGCCGAGCCTGTTCGACACCGCCGCGTTCCGCCCCGGGGACGGCCAGCGGACCGCCGAGCCGGCCGAGGCCCCGCGCGCACCCGAACGGAACGAGGCCGCGCCGGATGCGACGGAGCGCTCCGATGCGATCCGGCAGCAGCCGTCCCGCCCGGCCGAGGCCGAGCCCGCCTCCCGCTGGGAGGAGCGCGCCGAGCCGCCGGGCGAGGAGCTGGAGCGGGTCCTCGCCGAGTCCGCGCACGGCCGCGGCGGGCAGGACCACGGCGGCAAGGACCACGGGTCCGCGCCGCCGGTGGCCCCGCCCCCGTCCGACGACCCCGACCCCGAGCGCCGGGGCGGGAT
Source organism: Glycomyces sp. TRM65418 (assembly GCF_019710475.1). Classification (GTDB taxonomy): domain Bacteria; phylum Actinomycetota; class Actinomycetes; order Mycobacteriales; family Micromonosporaceae; genus Glycomyces. The sequence continues at coordinate 311,848 of NZ_JAJFAX010000005.1, forward strand.
CACCAAGGCCGGCGGCAACAGCGCCCCCGTCAAAGCGGTGGACGGGGTCGGGCGCCTCAACCCGCGCTACAACTTCGACACGTTCGTCATCGGCTCCTCGAACCGCTTCGCGCACGCGGCGGCCTTCGCCGTGGCCGAGGCCCCCGCGAAGGCGTACAACCCGCTCTTCATCTACGGCGGATCCGGGCTCGGCAAGACGCACCTGCTGCACGCCGTGGGCCACTACGCGTTCGACCTCGGGACGGCGAACTCGGTGCGGTACGTGACCACCGAGGAGTTCACGAACGACTTCATCAACTCCCTGTCCGACCGTCGCCAGCAGGCCTTCCAGCGCCGCTACCGGGACGTCGACATCCTCTTGATCGACGACATCCAGTTCCTCATGGACCGCGAGCGCACGCAGGAGGAGTTCTTCCACACCTTCAACGCGCTCCACAACGCCAACAAGCAGCTGGTGATCTCCTCGGACCGCTCGCCGAAGCAGCTGCAGACGCTGGAGGACCGCCTGCGGACCCGCTTCGAGTGGGGCCTGCTCGCCGACATCCAGCCGCCGGACCTGGAGACGCGGATCGCGATCCTGCGCAAGAAGGCCGTGCAGGACAACCTGAACGTCCCCACCGACGCGGTGGAGTTCATCGCCACGCAGATCCACCACTCGATCCGGGAGCTGGAGGGCGCGCTCATCCGGGTGACGGCGTACGCGTCGCTCAACCGCAAGCCGGTGGACCTGGGCCTGGCCGAGGAGGTGCTGCACGACATCATCCCCGAGAACGGCAGGAACACCGAGGTCACGGTGGACCAGATCATGCAGGCCACCGCGGACTACTTCGGGGTGCAGGCGGCCGACCTCAAGGGGAACTCGCGCTCGCGCGTGCTGGTGAACGCGCGGCAGGTCGCGATGTACCTGTGCCGGGAGATGACGGACATGTCGCTGCCGCGGATCGGGCAGGCGTTCGGCGGCCGGGACCACACCACGGTGATGCACGCGAACAAGAAGATCCGCAAGCAGATGTCGGAGCGGCGGGCCCTTTACAACCAGATCGCGGAATTGACGAACCGTTTGAAACACACGGATGATTGAGCGGACCTGTGGACAACGCTGTGGATAACCTGTGCACAACCCCGGTTTTCTGTGGAAAAGCTGTGGACGGCGTGTGGAAAACAGGCGGGAGTGCGATTCCGATTCGCGATTCTCCTGTGGAAGACCCTGTGCATAACCTGTGGAAAAGCTGTGGACGAGGCTGTGGACGAGATGTGGAAAACTCGATGATCGCCGGAGGCTGTGGATAAGCTCCTGACTCATCCACAGGTTCTCCACAGCCCGTCCACAGGCGCGAACCCCGAAGGACCTGCGGAAAGAAGGGTTTTCCACAGTTTCCACAGCACCGACTACTACGACGACAGTTATATCTATAGAGCGTTCATTAGTAATAGCGCTGTGAACAACCGCGCTTCAGCAAGAAGGAGCGACCCATGAAGTTCCAAGTTGATCGAGACACCTTCGCCGACGCGGTCTCCTGGACCGCCAAGAGCCTCCCGGCCCGCCCGTCGGTCCCCGTCCTCGCGGGCGCGCGCCTGTCGGTCGACGACGGCAAGCTGACGATCTCCGGTTTCGACTACGAGATCTCCACTCGGGTCACCGTCGAGGTCACCGGGGAGTCGGCGGGGACCGCCCTGGTCTCCGGCAAGCTCCTGGCCGAGATCGTCAAGGCCCTCCCGAACAAGCCCGTCGACTTCGTGGTCGACGGCCCCCACGCCGAGCTCACCTGCGGGTCGGCGCGCTTCACGCTGCCGACCATGCCGCTGGAGGACTACCCGAGCCTGCCGCAGATGCCCGAGGCCATCGGCACGATCGACGCGGACGAGTTCGCCCGGGCCGTCGCGCAGACCGCCGTCGCCGCCGGCAAGGACGAGACCCTGCCGACGATGACCGGCGTCCAGATCGAGATGACCGGCGGCGGCATCGGCATGCTCGCCACCGACCGCTACCGGATGGCCATCCGCGACTCCACCTGGGAGCCCGGCGCCTCCGACGTCGCCGTCACCGTCCTGGTGCCCGCCAAGGCCCTCGCCGACACCGCCCGCACCTTCGGATCCCACTCCGGCCCGGTGACCATCGCCGTCCCCCAGAACAGCGAGGGCGCGCCCGGCATGATCGGCTTCACCGCCGGCGGCCGCCAGACGACCTCCCGCGTGCTCGACGGCCAGCTGCCGCCGCTGCGCAGCCTCCTGGCGACCTCCTACGCCACGACGCTGAAGGTCAGGACCGCCGACCTCATCGAGGTCGCGCGCCGCGTCGCGCTCGTCGGCGACCGCAACTCGCCCATCCGCCTCTCCTTCGACGAGGACGGCCTCGTGGTCGAGGCCGGCGGCGCCGAGGACGCCAAGGCCTCCGAGGGCATGGACTGCTCCCTCGACGGCGAGCCGGGCAAGATCGCGTTCAACCCGACGTACCTGCTCGACGGGCTCTCGGCCATGGACGCCCCCTACACGGCGTTCAAGATGAACGAATTGGGGAAGCCGGTGGTGATGACCGGGCAGCCCGCGCCCGAAGATGAGGAATCTGACACAAACCACGACGTGTACCTGTACATGCTGCAACCATTGCGATGGGACGCCTGACCGCACAACGACGTGAGTGATCCTGGCGCGCGGAACATCGCAGACCGTTGACGTGAAAGGGGGCGCGACATGCAGATCGGCATGATCGGGCTCGGCAAGATGGGCGGCAACATGAAGTTGCGGCTCGAGAAGGCGGGACACCAGGTCGTCGGCTACGACCGCAACCCGGCGGTGGCCGACGTCGGCTCGCTCGACGAACTCGTCGCGGCCCTGGAAGGCCCCCGGGCCGTCTGGGTCATGGTCCCCGCGGGCGAGGCCACGCGCTCCACCGTGGCCGAACTGGCCGGGCTCCTCGCCGAAGGCGACATCGTCGTCGACGGCGGCAATTCGCGTTTCACCGACGACGCCGTGAACGCCGCGCTCCTGGCCGAGCGCGGCATCGGCTACGTCGACGCGGGCGTCTCCGGCGGCGTCTGGGGCATCACCGAGGGCTACGCGCTCATGGTCGGCGGCGCCGAGGCCGACGTCGAACGGCTCATGCCGGTCTTCAACGCGCTCAAGCCCGAAGGCGAGTACGGCTTCGTCCACGCCGGCGGCGTGGGCGCGGGCCACTACGCGAAGATGGTCCACAACGGCATCGAGTACGCCATGATGGAGGCCTACGCCGAGGGCTACGAGCTGCTCGAGGCCTCCGAGCACGTCGAGAACGTCCCCGAGATCTTCAAGTCCTGGCGGTCGGGCACCGTCATCCGCTCCTGGCTGCTCGACCTGCTCGACCGGGCCCTCGACGAGGACCCCGAGCTCGACAAGATCAAGGGCTGGGTCGAGGACTCCGGCGAGGGCCGCTGGACCGTGGAGGAGTCGATCCGCCTGCGCGTGCCGCTCCCGGCCATCACCGACTCGCTGTTCGCGCGCTACGGCTCCCGCCAGGACGACTCCCCGGCCATGAAGGCCGTCGCCGCCCTGCGCAACCAATTCGGCGGCCACGCCGTCAAGCCGGACTAGCGGCGGCCACGCGCCCGGGACGCGACGACGTCGCGCCACCACGGCGAACCCGACAGCGGAGACGGGCCGTGACTCCCCGGAGTCGCGGCATCCGGTCAAGCCCCATCCACGAGCAGGCGGCACAATAGAGGCGTGCGTGTACGACAGCTGCAACTGAGCGACTTCCGGTCCTACGCGCACGCCCAAGTCCTGTTCGACGACGGACCCTCGATCCTGGTGGGCCCCAACGGACACGGCAAGACCAACCTGGTCGAGGCCCTCGTCTACCTCGCGAACCTCCGCTCCCACCGGGTCGCCTCCGACGCCCCCCTGGTCCGCCAGGGCTGCGAGCAGGCCGTCATCCGCGCCGAGATCGTCCACGACTCCCGCCGCCTCCTCGCCGAGCTCGCGATCGTCCCCGGCAAGTCGAACAAGGCCCGCCTGAACAAGACCCCGCTCGCCCGCCCCCGCGAGATCATCGGCGCGCTCAAGGCCGTCGCCTTCGCCCCCGAAGACCTCGCGCTCGTGCGCGGCGAGCCGTCCGCGCGCCGCCGCTACCTCGACGAGCTGCTGTGCGCGCGCTTCCCCCGCTACGCCGGCGTCCGCGCCGACTACGAGCGGGTCCTCAAACAGCGCAACACGCTCCTGCGGACCGCCTACCTCGCGAAGAAGACCGGCGGCCGCGGCCCCGGCGGCGCCGAGATGGCCACCCTCGACGCCTGGGACGCCCACCTCGCCCGCCACGGCGCCGAACTCCTCGCCGGGCGCCTCGCGCTCCTCGACGACCTGGCCGAGCCCGTCGCCAAGGCCCACGCCAAGATCGCCGACGGCCGCTCCGAGGTCACGCTCGCCTACGAGTCCGAACTCGGCGACGGCCTCGCCGCCGACCAGGACCTGCTCGCCGCGCGCCTGGGCGCCGCGCTGGCCGGCGCCCGCGCCAAGGAGGTCGAGCGGGGCACGACCCTGGTCGGCCCGCACCGCGACGACCTCGACCTGCAGCTCGGCTCGCTCCCGGTCCGCGGGTACGCCTCCCACGGCGAGACCTGGTCGGTGGCCCTCGCGCTCCGCCTGGGCGCCTTCGAACTCCTCCGGGCCGACGGGGCCGCGCCGATCCTCATCCTCGACGACGTGTTCGCCGAACTCGACGCCACGCGGCGCGAGCGCCTCGCCGAATACGCCGAGGCCGCCCCGCAGACCCTCATCACCTGCGCCGTCGCCGGGGACGTCCCCGAGCGGCTCACCGGCGCCCGATACGACGTGTGGGAAGGGGAGATCAAGCGTGTCCTATGACGGCTCGGCCTCGGGCGGCCACAACTACCGCCCGCGTCCCAAACGGCGGGGTAAATCCGACGACCCCCGCTTCCGCAAGGAGTGGTCCGGACCCGGGCCCGACAAGCGCGACCCCGAACTCCTCGGGAGCCTCCTCCCCCAGGTCGTGCGCAAGAACGGCTGGACCCGCAAGGTCGCGGACGCCTCGGTCTTCGGCCGCTGGGAGTCCATCGTCGGCCCCGAGATCGCCGGCCACTGCCGCCCCGAGCGGCTCGAGCACGGCGAGCTCCTCGTCGTCGCCGAGTCCACCGCCTGGGCCACGCAGCTGCGGCTGTTCTCCCGGCAGATCCACGGCAAGCTCGCCGCGGCCCTCGGGCCCAGCGTCGTCAAGCGCCTGAAGATCGTCGGACCGCAGCAGCCGACACGTTCCTACGGTCCGAGGCGAGTACGGTTTAATGGCTCTCGGGACACGTTCTGAAGCCGCGCACCCCTGGGTCCGTAGGGGGGTTCATGTCCATGGCTCCCGACGCGACTGTGACGACAACGGAGCGCAGAGAAGCGGAATCCGCAGCGCGGACGAAGTAGACTTGACGCATGATGCGACGGTCGGGCGCTCACGGCGCCGACCGTCGCGATTTGGTGAGACCACTGCCGCGGGCGCGCCCCGCGGCGCGCGTCACCGGATCGGACATCCGGCGTCAGCGCTGCCAGCGGGCTGAAAGTGTCACAGCCATGGGCTAGCTTTCTCACTACCGACCGTGTACGACGACAGAAGGAGTTGCCGGTGGCGGCGAAGCAGCAGGACGAGTACAGCGCCAGTTCGCTGACAGTCCTCGAAGGCCTCGAGGCGGTCAGGAAACGCCCGGGCATGTACATCGGCTCGACCGGCGAGCGCGGCCTGCACCACCTCATCTGGGAAATCGTCGACAACTCCGTCGACGAGGCCCTGGCGGGCTTCTGCACCAGCATCAACGTGACGCTCCTGGCCGACGGCGGCGTCAGCGTCGAGGACAACGGCCGCGGGTTCCCGGTCGACCTCCACCCCAAGCTGAAGAAGCCCGGCGTCGAGGTCGCGCTGACCGTGCTCCACGCCGGCGGCAAGTTCGACTCCAAGTCCTACGCCGTCTCCGGCGGCCTCCACGGCGTCGGCGTCTCGGTCGTGAACGCGCTGTCCACGAGCGTCTCGGTCGAGATCCGCAAGAACGGCCACGTGTGGCGCCAGGAGTACAAGCACGCGCAGCCCGGCCCCCTCGAGAAGGGCGAGCCGACCGACGAGACCGGCACGAAGCTGTCGTTCTGGCCCGACGACGCGATCTTCGAGACCCTCGAGTTCGACTACAAGACGATCTACCGCCACCTCCAGGAGTACGCGTTCCTGAACAAGGGCCTGGCGATCACCTTCCGGGACGAGCGCCCCGACCACCTCGACGACGAGGGCAACGTCAAGGACGTCACCTTCAAGTACGACGAGGGCATCGCCGACTTCGTGCGCCACCTCAACGCCTCCAAGAGCGCCATCCACCCCACGGTGATCGCGTTCAGCGCCGAAGAGGACGGGCAGTCGATCGAGGTCGCGATGCAGTGGAACGAGTCCTACGGGGAGTCGGTCTACACGTTCGCGAACACGATCAACACCCACGAGGGCGGCACCCACGAAGAGGGCTTCCGCTCCGCGCTCACCAACGCCGTCAACAAGTACGGCCTGGAGAAGAAGATCATCAAGTCCGAGAAGGACCGCCTCTCCGGCGACGACATCCGCGAGGGCCTGGCCGCGATCATCTCCGTGAAGCTGCGCGAGCCGCAGTTCGAGGGCCAGACGAAGACCAAGCTCGGCAACACCGAGGTCAAGGGCTTCGTGCAGCGCGTGTGCAACGAGTGGCTGCCCGACTGGCTCGACCGCCACCCCAAGGAAGCCCGGATCATCGTCCAGAAGGCCTCCAGCGCCGCGAACGCCCGCAAGGCCGCCGCGCAGGCCCGCAAGCTCGCGCGCCGCAAGAGCCTGCTGGAGACCTCCTCGATGCCCGGCAAGCTCGCCGACTGCCAGTCGACCAACCCCGAGGAGTGCGAGATCTTCGTGGTCGAGGGCGACTCGGCCGGCGGCTCGGCGAAGCAGGGCCGCAACCCGCGCACCCAGGCGATCATGCCCATCCGCGGCAAGATCCTCAACGTGGAGAAGGCCCGCCTCGACAAGATCCTCAAGAACAACGAGGTCCAGGGCATGATCACCGCCCTCGGCACCGGGATCCACGAGGAGTTTGACGTCGAGAAGCTCCGCTACCACAAGGTCATCCTGATGTCGGACGCCGACGTCGACGGCCACCACATCAACACGCTGCTCCTGACGCTGCTGTTCCGGTTCATGCGCCCGCTCCTGGAGATGGGCCACGTCTACATGAGCCAGCCGCCGCTGTACAAGATCAAGTGGAACAAGAAGGGCGACCTCGTCGACTACGCGTACTCGGACGCCGAGCGCGACCGGATCATCGAGGCGGGGATCGCCGCCGGCAAGGCCGACCCGCGCCGCTCCGACGGCGTCCAGCGCTACAAGGGTCTCGGTGAGATGAACTACACCGAGCTGTGGGAGACGACCATGGACCCCGCGCAGCGCAACCTCCTCCAGGTTCAGCTCGACGACGCGGCAACCGCCGACGAGCTGTTCAGCGTCCTGATGGGTGAGGACGTGGAGAGCCGCCGCCGGTTCATCCAGGAGAACGCCAAGGACGTCCGCTTTCTGGATATTTAGCGGCAGAGCTTGGACATCTGGCGAGCGCAGCTCGTACCACGATCCGACTGACAGAGCAAGGAAGCACTGGTGCCTGAGAACAACCAAGACCAGCTGGAGATCCCGGAAGGCGGCGGCCGCATCGAACCGGTCGGCATCGAGGTGGAGATGTCCCGCTCCTACCTCGACTATGCCATGAGCGTCATCGTCGGGCGCGCGCTGCCCGACGTGCGCGACGGACTCAAGCCGGTCCACCGCAAGATCCTCTACGCCATGTACGACGGCGGCTACCGGCCCGACCGCGGCTACGTCAAGTGCTCGCGCGTCATCGGCGACGTCATGGGGCAGTACCACCCCCACGGCGACTCCGCCATCTACGACACCCTCGTCCGCATGGCCCAGCCGTGGAGCCTGCGGTACCCGCTCATCGACGGCCAGGGCAACTTCGGCTCCCCGGGCAACGACCCGGCCGCCGCGCACCGCTACACCGAGAGCCGGCTCGACCCGCTCGCGATGGAGATGCTGCGCGACATCGAAGAGGACTCCGTCGAGTTCGAACCGAACTACGACGGCAAGACCACCGAGCCGATGATCCTGCCCTCGCGGATCCCGAACCTCCTCATCAACGGCTCCGAGGGCATCGCGGTCGGCATGGCCACCAAGATCCCCCCGCACAACCTGCGCGAGGTCGCCGGCGCGGTCAACTGGTGCCTGGACCACCCCGACGCCACCGAAGAGGAGGCGCTCGAGGCGATCCTCGGCATCATCACCGGGCCCGACTTCCCCACGGGTGCCACGATCCTCGGCCGCGCCGCGATCGAGGACGCCTACCGGACCGGCCGCGGCTCGATCAAGATGCGCGCCGTCATCGAGGTCGAAGAGGACGCCAAGGGCCGCCCCTGCCTCGTCGTCACCGAACTGCCCTACCAGGTCAACCCCGACAACCTGGCCGAGCGCATCGCCGACCTCGTCAAGGAGGGCAAGCTCGGCGGCATCGCCGACATCCGCGACGAGTCCTCCGGCCGCACCGGCCAGCGGATCGTCATCGTGCTCAAGCGCGACGCGGTCCCGAAGGTCGTGCTGAACAACCTGTACAAGCACACGCAGCTGCAGGACACGTTCGGCGCGAACATGCTGTCGCTGGTCGACGGCGTCCCGCGGACGCTGAACATCGCGCAGATGGTCCGCTACTACGTGGCCCACCAGATCGAAGTGATCCAGCGGCGCACCCGCTACCGGCTCCGCAAGGCCGAAGAGCGCGCCCACATCCTCCGCGGGCTCGCCAAGGCCCTCGACCTGCTCGACGAGACGATCGCGCTCATCCGGCGCTCGCCCTCGGCCGAGGAGTCGAAGCAGGGCCTCATGAGCCTGCTCGACGTGGACGAGATCCAGGCCGTCGCGATCCTCGACATGCAGCTGCGCCGCCTCGCGGCCCTGGAGAGCCAGCGGATCATCGACGAACTCGTCGACATCGAGAACCGCATCGCCGACCTGGAAGACATCCTCGCCAAGCCCGAGCGGCAGCGCGCGATCGTCCGGGACGAGCTCGCCGCGGTCGTCGACCGCTGGGGCGACGAGCGGCGCACCCAGATCCAGCCCGACGCCGGCGAAGTGTCGATGGAGGACCTCATCGCCCGCGAGGACGTGGTGGTCACCATCACCCGCGGCGGGTACGTGAAGCGCACCAAGACCGACTCGTTCCGCTCCCAGAAGCGCGGCGGCAAGGGCGTCCAGGGCGCGCAGCTCAAGCAGGACGACATCGTCAGCCACTTCTTCGTGTGCACCACGCACGACTGGATCCTGTTCTTCACCAACAAGGGCCGCGTCTACCGGGCGAAGGCCTACGAGCTCCCCGAGTCCAGCCGCACCGCCCGCGGGCAGCACGTGGCGAACATCCTGGCGTTCGGCCCGGACGAGCACATCGCCCAGGTCGTCCAGATCGCCAACTACGAGGTCGCCCCGTACCTGGTGCTGGCGACCCGCAACGGCCTGGTGAAGAAGAGCCGGCTGACCGACTTCGACTCCCCGCGCACCGGCGGCATCGTCGGCATCAACCTGCGCGACGGCGACGAACTGGTGGGCGCCGCGCTGGTCGAGCCGACCGACGACCTGCTCCTGGTCTCGCGCAAGGCCCAGTCGATCCGGTTCCAGGCCACGGACGAGTCGCTGCGGTCGATGGGCCGCGCGACCAGCGGCGTGATCGGGATGCGGTTCGTGGGCGACGACGAACTGCTGACCATGATCGTCCTGCGCGATAATATGGACATCCTCGTGGCCACCAGCCGCGGTTACGCGAAACGCACTCCGGTCGACGCGTACCCGCCGCAAGGCCGCGGCGGCAAGGGCGTGCTGACTGCGAAGATCACGGAACGGCGCGGCGACTTGGTCGGAGCGTTGGCGGTGACGCCGGACGACGAGCTGTTCGCGATCACCTCGGAGGGAGGCGTCATCAGGACTCCGGTGCAGCCGGTCCGTCAGACTTCGGACCGCAACACCATGGGCGTCAAGCTGATCGACCTGCCCGACGAGGTTTCGCTGCTCGCGATCACCAGGAGCGCCGAAGAACCGGAACCCGATGATGGGCAGGACGAGTAGATGACCGACGCGAAGGCCACCGACGCGGGGACCGAGCGCGACGACGTCCCGGAGTTCTCCGAGACGCCGGCGGGCGACCAGGCGCAGTCCGACGACGCGAAGGCGGAGCCGGCCGAGAGCGCCGCCGCGCCGCCCGCGGCCGCCCAGGACCAGACGCTGACGCTGCGGCGACCGCCGGGGATGACCCCGCCGCCGGTGACCCCCCAGATGCCGGGGAACACCGCGGCCAACCAGGCCGCCGGCGTGGCGTCCTCGGCCCGGGTGGCCGACGCGGTGCGCGCCGCGCGCGCCGCGGTGAGCCAGGCGACCGCGCGGGGCCCGCGCCGGGCCCGCCTGCGGCTCAAGCGGATCGACCCGTGGTCGGTGATGAAGTTCTCGTTCGCCGTCTCGATCGTGCTGTTCATCGTGATGGTCGTGGCGACCACGGTCCTGTACATCGCGCTCGACGCGATGGGCGTGTTCGACACCGTGAACGACATGCTCCAGATGCTCATGGGCACCAACGCCGACAACGCCGAGGCGGCGGAGGACTTCCGGATCACCGCCAAGGGCGTCATCGGGGCCGCGGCCCTGCTGGGCGTGGTGAACATGGTCCTGTTCACGGCCCTGGCGACGCTGGGGTCGTTCATCTACAACGTGTGCGCCGACCTGGTCGGCGGCGTCGAGGTCACCCTCGCCGAGCGCGACTAGGCGACAGCGACACGGGTGCCCGCGGCCGGGACGGCCGCGGGCGCCCGTCGTCTCGTCCGGGCCAGTGACGGCCGTCCCTTCAGGCCGGGCCCCCCGTTCGCGATCGGCCCGGGAGTGGGGTAATCTTTCTCAGCGTTGCCGATGAGGCCTCACCGGTCCAGGTGGTCCTCGGGTCCGCGACGACAACCCGTGAGGGCGTATAGCTCAGGTGGTTAGAGCGTCGAGCTGATAACTCGAAGGTCCCAAGTTCGAGTCTTGGTACGCCCACCAGTAAAATCCCAGCTCAGGCCATGTGCCGAGCTGGGATTTCTGTCTATTCGGGACCGTGAGGGCCCTGATTTGAGGCAGATTTGAGGCATCTCCCGGAGGAAACCCGCAGGTCACAGGACTTCTTGCGCCCAAAGGGAAAATCGACTCCAAGGTCACGACGTCGGTCAATGTCTTCTGCATTCCGGGAAGAGACAGGGAAACCATCCCGAAATATGGGAGATTCGGGTTGTCGATCTGCGGTCATCGCTCAGCGAGGAGCTTGAGGGTGAGCTCGTGGAGCCGGTCGGCCGCATCGGGGTCGAAGTCCTTACCGGTCAGGGGGATCGGCGTGCGCCGCCGGAACGCGGTCACCTGCGCGGCGGGAGGGTGGTCGATATGGTCGACCATCGGCGGGATCGCCTTGTCGACCCGCTGGGCCAGGAGCCAGGCCATGGTCTTGGTGACCGCTCGTTGCGGCTGCGGGAGCGGGTCGGCGAGACTGGTCTTGACGAACAGTGGGTTGTACAGGACATAGCGGATTCGCGTGCCCGGATGGCGCTGGGGGAAGTCGACGCCGAGCAAGTCGTTGCAGCGGGACGCTTGCATCGCAGCGTTCTTGCCGGTGTAGCCGTGGTGAAGTTGCGGGTCGTCCCAGTGGATCCGGCCGGGAAGGCCGCCGGGTCCGGCCAGATTGAACACGACCGGGGCATGGCCCTGGTCGAGCCGGCCGGCCAGGCCGTGGCCGATGACGAAGCGGCTGAGATAGGACAGGGCGAAGGTGTACTCGAGGCCGTCGGGAGTCTCTTCGCGCCGGGGCCGGAAGCGCTGAGTGGCGAAGACGAGTCCGTCGAGGCGCTCTGTCGTGGCCTCGACCTCGGCGACCACCGAGCGCATGCCGTTCAGGGTACTCAGGTCGGCTCGCAGGAAACGGAAGCGATCGGCGGCGCCGAGTCGTTCGGCCTCGGCCCGTAGTGCCTCGCCCTTGGCCGGGGTGCTCCCCGCGGTGATGACGCGGTCCCCACGGGTCAGGAAGTGCAGTCCCAGGCCTTTCCCGATTCCGTCGGTGCCGCCGGTGATCACATAGGTACGCACGGCATTCATGCCCTTCTTCATAAGTCATCGATCGATGACAAACGTTAGCCTGTCGCACTCGATAAGTCAACAATTGATGACTTATGATGACTTCATGAGCGAACCCAAACGCCGCGACAAGGCGGCGACCCGAGCGGCACTGCTGGAGGCGGCCCGCCACCGGTTCACCGAGCACGGCTTCGACGGCTCCAGCGTGCGCGACATTGCCGCCGATGCCGGGGTCGACGCGACGCTGATCTTCCGCTACTTCGGCTCCAAGCAGGCGCTGTTCGCCGAGGCCGTGCGCATGGAAGTCCCACCGGGTCTGGGCGGGGATCATCGACTCGCGCCTTCGGAATTGGCCGAGGAGATGCTCCGAGAGGTCGTCTTCGCCGGCGCTGATCCGGCCAGCGAGCATCCCCTCCTGGTCATGCTTCGCTCGGCCGGCCGGCCTGAGGTTCGCGTGCGGCTGCGTGAGCAGGTCTGCGGGGACTACCTCGCCGACTTCGCCGATCGTTTCAAGGGCGCCGACACTGAGGTGCGGGCCGAGCTCGTCGGTGCACTGCTGATCGGCATCGGGCTCATGCGCTCGGTCGTCGGCTCCCCGGCACTCTCCGAAGTCTCGTTCGAACAGGCCAGGGACCTGGTCGTAGCCATGGTCACCGCTCTGCAGGACCAGTCCGATCACCACGCGACTTGAGACCAGATCTAAGTCCATAATAGATACCTAGTGAGGCGGATATGAGGCAACTGCCTGTACTGGCATGTCGCCGTATGCTCTGTGCTGAGCGACGCCTTCGGGCGCGAGGCCTGCTCACGGGGTGCTCGGTCTGGTTCGGGCACGTAAGATGCCAGTTCTGATAACTCGAAGGTCCCGAGTTCGAGTCTTGGTACGCCCACCAAAACCCGCCGCAAGCCGGCGGGTTTTTTCATGCCCGGGACACCGCGCACGTCACCGCAGCGGCCGGGACGACCCGGCCGCCGGGCGCCTTGCACCCGGTGAACCCGCGCCCCACCGAGAAAGCAGCCCGCCCTGGCCGACGCACCCCGCTCCTTCCTGTTCCTCCTCGGCAGCGCCCGCACCGGCGGGAACACCGAGCGGCTCGCCCGCGCCGCCGCCGAACACCTCGAACCGGCCGCCGAGCGGCGCTGGATCCACCTGGGCGAGCTCGGCCTGCCGCCGTTCACCGACCGCCGCCACATCGGCTCGGGCCGCACCCCGCCCGCCGAGGGCCCCGAGCGGACCCTCCAGGACGCGACCCTCGCCGCCACCGACATCGTGATCGCCTCGCCCCTGTACTGGTATTCGGTGAGCGCCACTGTGAAGACCTATCTCGACGACTGGGCGGGCTGGCTGCGCGTGCCCGGCCTGGACTTCCGCGCCCGCATGGCCGGACGGCGGCTGTGGGGCGTCACCGCCCAAGCCGACGAGGGCCCCGGCGCGGCCGCGCCGCTCGTCGGCACCCTGCGATCGACGGCCGGGTACATGGGGATGGAGTGGCGGGGCGTGCTCGTCGGCACCGGTTCCAAGCCCGGCGACGTCGACCGCGACGAGCGGGCGCTCCGCGCGGCCAAGACCTTCTTCACCGACGCCGCGGCGGTGCCCGCGGCGACGGCCGACGTCCGGTACTGACGGCGCCGCCCGGCCCGGCGGCCGGGCGCCTCGCAGTTCGCTATGCTGAGTCGCATCGTGCAATGCCGAACACGGTGTTGCTGTACGCGGCAATCTCTGATATAGGGGGCCTGGGTCCATGTGGAAGAAGATCTTGATCGTCGCCGGTGTGGCCACGGTCGCATTCGTGGTCGCCAAGAAGGTCAAGGCGATCAACGACGACCGCACCCTGTGGCACGAGGCCACCACCTCCGCGGAAGACGTGCGCTGACCGACCGCGTTAGCCAGTTCACTGCGTCCCGGGTATCCTCGCTGTTGCCGTGCGCGCGGCGGGGATACTCATAGGGTCCAGCCCCGCGCGGCTGACCGAGGGGCCTTAGCTCAATTGGCAGAGCACCGCCTTTGCAAGGCGGGGGTTAGGGGTTCGATTCCCCTAGGCTCCACCCCAGGCGTCAGGACGCAGTCCTGAGCCGCACGACGACCGTCGACGGCACCGGCCCAGGCCGGTGCCGTTTTCGTATGCTCGGTCGCGGTGGGCCTGGAGGCCGCCGACCGGTCCCGGCCGCGGCAAGACGATGCGGTCCGCACCGCGCCCGCCCCCGCTGGAGGCATCGTGCTCGCTCACGAATACGGATACCGGGTCTCGGCCGACTGCGCGCTGGCCGCCGACGGCACGCAGGCGGCGGCTCACGCCTCGGAGGAGCGTGCCAAGGCGGGGACCAGGACCATGCTCCGGTGGAACGGCACCGCATTCGCGTTCGCGGCGCTCAGCCTCGTGCTGACGTTCGTCGTCTCGGTCCGGTTCGCGCCGCTGATCGCGCTGGCGGTCCTGCTCTGGTGCGGGGTGTTCCTCAACGATGCGGTGCGGTCGAAGCGGGAGCCGTCGATAGCGAAACTGATCGTCTTCCCGCTGAGCGCCGAGCCGTGGCAGGCGTGGCCCTGCCGGGTGGCGGACGCGCGGGGGAAGGCGAACTCGCCGACGAAGCTGGTGTACCTCATGTCGCCCGACCAGGAGGTGGTGCGGGCCTTCAAGACCCGGATCCCCGAGGAGGTCGGAAGTCGCATGGCGCACGGCATGGGCGTGCTCTGGGTCTGCGGGGACCTCGAGTCGCCGCCGATGCCGGGCACCGACGGCGTGGCCATGGCATCGGTGGGCGGCGAAGTCGTCTGGGGCGCACGGCACGCGTCGCAACGCCAGACGAGGGACGGACCGCCGCCGGCACCGGCGTTCTCCCGGATCGTCGAGGAGGCTTCCTCCGCCGAGATGGGCAAGCGGCTCAACCCGTGACGCCTCGGCACGCCCGGGTGCGCCCGAAGCGGCGACCAGGGTCCGGGCACCGGCCCGGACCCTGACGCGACCACTGCCCGATCCAAGACCGGGGCCGGCGCCGATCGGCTCGGCGGTCCGCATCGGCGGCGCCGCCGCCCATGGGGCGGTCACGACCGTACTCGTGCCGGCGAGGCCCGCCGGTCCTCAGTCGGCGCGAGCTCAGACGTCGAGGACCTCGCGGAGCTTGGCGGCGAACGCCTCGGGCTCGCCCGTCTGGCCGTACTCGCCGCCGAGGAAACCGCCGTGGTGGCTGGGGAAAACCTCCGGTTCGATGCCCAGGCGCGTGGCCACCGCCCTGCCGGCGCGGGCGGGCAGCTCCTCGCCCGATTCGGCGCCGACCGCGACGACGATGCGGGTCGACGCGGCGCTCAGCGCTTGGAAGTCGTGCTGGTAGGCGTTGCAGGTGACGATGTTCTGGCCGAGCAGCGGGTCGTCCCGGGTGCCGTCGTCCTCGGTCGGCAGGCCGAAGGCCGCCGGGTCCGGCGCGGGCTGCTCCAGGTAGGCCTCGGTGACCGGGCCGCTGTGCGTGACCAGGGCGATGAACTTGGCCATGGCCGGGCCGAACCCGGCGTCGAGGTAGGTCCGGCGGATGTCCTCGCAGACGGCCAGGGCCGCTTCGCGGTCCGGGAGCTCCTGGGTGGCGGGCGGCTCGTGCGCGACGAGGGTGCGGACCAGCTCGGGACGGCGGGCGACGAGCGCGAGCGCGTTGACCGCACCGCCGCTGCTGGCGAACAGGTCCACCTCGCTCGCGCCGACCGCCTCGATGATCCGGCGCAGGTCGTCGGCGTGCTCGTCGGGCGTGCTCTCGTCGGCGCCGTCGGTCCGCCGGCTGCGCTCGGACCCGCGCGGGTCGTACGTGATCACGGCGCGGTCGGTGAAGTGGCCCGCGAGGGTGGTGAATCCGGCGGCGGCCATGGGGGATCCGACGAGCAGCAGGGCCGGCTTCGTGCCGTCGCCGTCGCGGACGTCGTAGTGCAGGACGGCGCCGGGGGCGGCGAGCGTGTGGGTCTTCGGCTCGGTCATCGCGTCTCCTCGAGTGGTTCGGGTGCTCGCTATGGAGACGAGATCCGCTTCGCGGATTCATCGCCGCCCGCGGCCTCCACCACGACAGGCCGAGGGCGGTGCCCGCCTCGCGTCGTCCCGCGCGGCGGGCAGGCGCCTGCCCGCCGCGCCGCTACCGCACGGCAGGATTCCGCCTTGGGCGAACGGTGCGGCGCCGGCGCCTCCGGGCGTCCTACGATGAGGCATGGCCGACACTGCTCCTCCCCCGAACCAAGCGCCGCAGGACGCGACCCGCGAGCCCCGCGGCGGCGAGACCGGCGGCGAGCCGCTGTGGCGCGACGCCCTCGGCGAATGCCTCCGCGACCTGCGCCGCGACCGCGGCGAGAAGCTCACCGACACGGCGGGCCGGGCCGGGATCTCCCCGCAGTACCTCTCCGAGATCGAACGCGGCATGAAGGACCCGTCCAGCGAGATGATCGCCGCCGTCGCCGGGGCCCTCGAACTCACGCTCACCGACCTGACGGTGGCCGTCGCCGAACGGCTGCGGTCCTTCGAGTTCACCGCGTCCGTCGGCGCCGGCCACCGGGCGTACTACGCGCTGGCGGCCTGACGCGGCACCGCCTCCTCCATGACGAGGTCGATGAGGCCGTACTCCTTCGCGCCCGCCGCGGTGAAGACCCGGTCCCGGTCGGTGTCGGCCCTGAGCGCCTCAGGGGTCTGCCCGGTGTGCCGGGAGAGGATCGACTCGATGTCGGCCCGGACGCGCACGATCTCGTCGGCGGCGAGGATGAGGTCCGGGATCGCGCCGCGGCCCTGCGCCGCGGGCTGGTGGAGGACGACGCGCGCGTGCGGCAGCGCCGCCCGCATCCCCTCCTTCCCGGCGGCGAGCAGCACCGCGCCGACGGCGACGGCCTGGCCGACGCACGTGGTCGCGACGGGGGACTTGATGTAGCGCATGGTGTCGTAGACCGCGAGCATCGCGCTCGGGTCGCCGCCCTCGCAGTTGATGTAGAGGTTGATGTTCCGCTCGGAGTTGTCCGCGTCCAGATGGAGCAGCTGGGCGACGAGGGCGTTCGCGACGCCGGCGTCGATGCCCGTGCCGAGGTAGATGATCCGCTCGCTGAGCAGGTGCGAGTAGACGTCCATGATCCGCTCGCCGCGGGCGTTCTGGGTGATCACGTTCGGGATCGTGTAGCTGCTCATGACGAGGCTCCTTCGGTGGCGATGCTGAGGCCGACGGTCCGGCGCGCGTTCGGCGCGATCTCGTCGAACGAGGTCACGATCGCGTCGACGAACCCGTAGTCGAGCGCTTCCCGGGCCGTGTACCAGCGGTCGTGGAGGGAGTCCTCGAAGACCCGCTCCAGCGGCTGGCCGGTGTCCTCGGCGATGAGGCCGAGCACCGTGTCGCGGGTGTGGCGGAGGTCGCCCGCCTGGAGTTCGATGTCGACGGCGGCCCCGGCGATCCCGGCCGAGCCCTGGTGCATGAGCACGCGGGAGTGCGGCAGGGCGCGGCGCTTCCCGCGGGTGCCCGAGGACAGCAGGAACTGGCCCGCGCTGTAGGCGATGCCGAACACCAGTGTGGACACGTCGCAGGGGATGAGCCGCATGACGTCGCGGATCGCGAGCATCGCGGGCACCGACCCGCCCGGGGAGTGGATCCACAGCGCGATGTCCTGCGAGGCGTTCTCCACTGCGAGGGAGAGCATCTGCGTGGCGAGGAGGGTGCCGTTGTCGTCGTCCAGCGCACCGTCGAGGACCAGGACGCGCTGCTGGTACAGCTCGCGCCTGACCCGGTCGTCGAACAGGGGCGGTTTCCCGTTTTCACTCATGGCTCCACCTTGCGCGCGCGGCCCCTTCGCGCGCAACGCGATCTGCCCTGAGCGGATCCGCTCTGAGCAGCGCGGGCGCGGGGCCTCGGCGCGGCCGAGGCGGTGTCCGTGCGCGGAAATCCCTCGGACCGGGCGGTCCGCTGCTTAGGCTCGCAGCATGAGGAGATCAGTGAAGTACCAGCGTGCGTGCGCCGTCGCGGCGCTCGCGTTCGCCGCGTTCGGGGCCGGCGCGTGCGGCGACGGCGACGACGGCGACTCCGGTTCGCCGTACGGCGGGAACGGGACGTCGGCGACCGCGGCGACCGAGTCGCCCACGGGCGACGAGGCGACCGCGGCCGGCGCGGCCTCGCTCGCCACGAACACCGACGACGACCTCGGGGAGATCCTCGTCGACCAGGCCGGGATGACCCTCTACCTGTTCACGGCCGACACCGGCGGCGAGTCGACCTGCTACGACCAGTGCGCCTCGGTGTGGCCGCCGCTGCTCACCGGATCGGAGGACGTGACCGGCTCCGGCGCGGTCGACGCCGCGCTCATCGGCACGGTCGAGCGCACCGACGGGACGATGCAGGTCACCTACAACGGCCAGCCGCTGTACTACTACGCCGACGACGACGAGCCCGGCGAGACGGACGGCCAGGGCGTGAACGACGCCTGGTACGTCGTCAACCCGGACGGCTCGGCCAACACCAAGCCCGAGGACGACGCGTCTTAGCCCGGCGGGCCGTCCGGTCGGCGCCAGCGGTAGCGGCGCTCCGGGCGGCCCCGGCCCGCGTACTTCAGCGCCACCTCCGCCCGCCCGGTCTCGGCCAGCTGCTCCAGGTAGCGGCGGGCGCTCACCCGGGAGATCCCGATCCGCTCGGCGCACTCCGCCGCCGACAGCGAGCCCTCGGCGCCGCGCAGCGCCGTCTCCACGAGCTTCGCGGTCTCGTTGCTGAACCCCTTGGGCAGCACCGGGACCGACCCGGCCGCGGGACGGTCGAAGGCGCGGTCGACGTCGGCCTGGTCGCGCACCGCCGCCCCGAGGCCCGCCCGCCGGCTCGCGTACTGCTCCAGCCGCTTCGCGAAGTCGTCGAAGCTGAACGGCTTGAGCAGGTAGGAGACGACGCCCAGGCGCACGGCCGCCCGCACCGCGTCGGCCTCCCGGGCCGCCGAGATCACCATGACGTCGCACTCGTGGCCCTCGGCCCGCATGCGACGCACCAGGTCGAGCCCGAACACGTCCGGCAGGTACAGGTCGAGCAGCACGAGGTCGGGCCGGTGCTCGGCCAGCGCCGCGAGGGTCTCCTCGCCGTTGCGGGCGCAAGCGACCGCCCGGAACCCGGGCGTGCGCTCGACGAACCCGCGGTGGATGTTGACCAGCCGGAAGTCGTCGTCGACGACCAGCACATCGATCATGTCGGTTCCTTCACCGTGCGGGAGGCGGACGCGGGACGGACGAAGCCGGGGCCGGCGACCGGCTCGGGACCGGCGTCGGCGACCGCAGTCGGGTCGACCTCGCCGCCGGCGTCTCCGGTCGGCCGGTGAGGCGGCACCTTCGCCCCTTTCACCGGTCGGCACGTGCCGCCGACCGGGTCTCCGATCAGCCCGCGAGCTTCGCCGCCGGCCCCCTCAACCGGCTCGCACGCTTCGCCACGGGTGCCTTCGGTCGGCTCGCACGCTTCACCGAGCAGCGGCAGGACCGCCGTGAAGCGGGCGCCCGCCTCGGAGTCCTCCAAGGCCACCGAGCCGCCGTGATGCTCGCACACCAGCCTGGTGAGCGCAAGGCCGATGCCGTGCTCGCCCGCCCCCGCCTTCGTCGTGTACCCGTGCGCGAACACCTCGCTCGCCGTCTCCGGCGGCACGCCCGGACCCGAGTCGGTGACCGTGATCCGCACGGCCCCGTCGCGATGACGGATCTCGACCGCGACCCACGCCTCGCTGCCGCTGCGCCGCGGCAGCGGCGCGCTCGACGCGAGACCCGCGGCCGCCTCGACCGCGTTGTCGACGAGATTCCCCAACACGGTGCCCACGTCGGCCGAGTCCTCGGGCGCGAGCGCCCCGAGCCCGCTGCCCTCCACCACGTCGAGCCGCACCTGCCGTTCCGAGGCCTGCGCCGACTTGGCCATGAGGAGCGCCGCGACCGCCTTGTCCCGGATCGGCTCGCCGATGGACAGGTCGAGGGACTGCCGGTGCCGGTTGAGCGCGTCGATGTACGCCACGACCTCGTCCTGCTCGCCGATCTGGATGAGCCCGGAGATGATGTGCAGCTTGTTGTCGAACTCGTGCGCCTGCGCGCGCAGCGCCTCGGCCGTGGACCGGAACGACCCGAGGTCCCGTTCGAGCTGCGCCAGTTCGGTCCGGTCGCGCAAGGTCGCGACCGCGCCGAGCGCCCGCCCGTCCTTCGCCACCGGCATCCGGTTCACGACCAGGACCCGGTTCCCTTGGAGGACGACCTGGTCGGAGCCGGTGACCGCACCGGAGAGGACGTCGCGCAGGCGCGCGGTCAAGTCGAGCTCGCCGAGCGTGCGGCCCACGGAGTGCTCGGGCAGGTCCAGCAGGCGGCGCCCGACGTCGTTGACGAGGGTGACGCGCTGCTGCGGGTCGAGCGCCACCACCCCCTCGGCGATCCCGTACAGCATCGCCTCGCGGTGCTCGGCGAGCCCGGCGATCTCCCGCGGCTCCATGCCGAACGTCTGCCGCTTGATCCGCCGCGCCAGCAGCCAGGACCCGGCGATGCCGAGCGCGCTGGCGACCCCCAGGTACAGCAGCAGGTTGGGCGTGGCGCCCGCCAGGCGCTGCAGCGGCGAGGGGACTTCCCGGCCGACGACGGCGACGCCGAGCTGGATCCCGTGGTAGGGCTCCTCTTCGCCGAAGACGGGCGCTTGGGCGACCAGTTCGGTGCGGCCGCCGAGATCGAGTTCGCCGCGCCAGCCGCGGCCGTCGAGGACGCCGTCGCCGAGGGGAAGATCGGTGCCGATGAGCAGCGGGTTCGTGGAGGCGACGATGACGCCGCCGGCGTCGGCGACGCTCACGGACGACACGTTCCACCGGCTCAGATTGCTCTGCAGCTCGGGGGCGAGGGTCTGCGCGGGCAGCGGCTCGGGCAGGCGGCTGCGCACGAGGTCGGCGGCGGCGAGGCTCTCGGCGAGCTGGGTGACCCGCCGGCCCTGCTCGGCGTTGAACACCGCCGTGGACTGGGCGAGGGAGAGCCCGGCGACGGCGGCGAGCACGAGCAGGATCACCGTCAGCTGGAACGCGAGCAGCTGACCGGCGAGCGTCGGGCGGAACATGGGCCTGAACACAATGAACTCAATGATCGTTACGGACACAAGGCTGACGTCGGGGCCGCGTCAGGGTGACCATCGTCTCTCACCCCACCCTCGAAATGAAAGAGCAAAGACGATGAAATTTCACCGGAGGGCCTTCCTCAGCGCCGCGGCGGCCGTCCCCGTCGCGGCGGCGACCGCCGCCTGCGGCGTCACCGCCGACGACGGCAGCGGCGACAGCGGTCCCCTCACGGGCCTGCGCATCATGGTCCCCAACAGCCCCGGCGGCGGCTACGACACGACCGCCCGCTCGATCGCCCGCGTCATGGAGGACGAATCGATCGCCGAATCCGTCGAGGTCTTCAACCTCGAAGGCGCCGGCGGCACGGTCGGCCTCCAGCGCACCGTCAGCGAATCCGGCAACGGCGACCTCGCCATGCAGATGGGCCTCGGCGTCGTGGGCGCCTCCTACACGCAGAACTCCGAGGCGAAGCTGACCGCGACGACCCCGATCGCGAAACTCGTCGAAGAGGCCGGCGCGATCGTCGTCCCCGCCGCCTCCCCGTTCCAGACCATCGACGACCTCGTCACCGCCTGGTCCGCGGACCTCTCCGGCGTCACCGTCGGCGGCGGCTCCTCCCCCGGCGGACCCGACCACCTGCTGCCGATGCAGCTCGCCGGAGCCGTGGGCATCGACCCGACCCAGGTCAACTACGTCACCTACGACGGCGGCGGGGAACTCCTGCCCGCGCTGCTGGGCGAGAAGATCGCGTTCGGCGCCAGCGGCGTCGGCGAGTTCATCGACCAGATCGACGCCGGGCAGCTGCGGGTCCTCGCCGTGTCCGGCGCCGAGCGCGTGCCGGTCGTCCCCGACGCCCCCACGTTCGCCGAATCCGGGATCGAACTCGAGTTCACGAACTGGCGCGGCTGGGTCGCCCCGCCCGAGATCGAGGACGCCGACCGCGACAAGTGGATCGACGCCCTCACCGCCATGCACGACTCGGCCGCCTGGCAGGAAGAGCTCGACAAGCAGGGCTGGACCGACTCATTTCTCACCGGCGACGACTTCGGGACGTTCCTCGAAGAGCAGGACCGGATGGTCGCCGACACCCTCCAGCGGCTGGGCCTGGCGTGACGGCGCCCGACGAGACCCCGCCTCCCGAAACCGCGGCCGCCGCGGCGACCGCGGTGCAGGAACCGGCGACCGAGCCCGCCCCGAAGCGGGACCTCGCACAGCTGTGGGTGTGCGGGTTCCTGACACTGCTCGGCGTCCTCGTCATCGTGGACGCCTCCCGCCTCGGCGGCTTCACCGCCTCCAACGACCCGATCGGCCCCAAACCCGTGCCGATCATCCTCGGGATCCTGCTGTTCGCCGTCGCCGCCTGCTACACGCTCGACACGCTCCGCGGCGGCCGCGGCGAGGCCGACCACCGCGACGGCGACGCCGCCTTCGACTGGCGGACCCTCGGCCTGCTGTGCGCCGTGTTCATCGCGAACGCGCTGCTCATCGACTGGCTCGGCTGGGTCGTCTCCGGGGCGCTCCTGTTCTGGGGCGCCGCGATCGTGCTCGGCTCGCGCCGCTACCTCACGACGCTCGCCGCGGCGGTCGCGCTCGGCCTGGCCACGTTCTACGGCTTCGCGATCGGCCTCGGCGTGGGCCTGCCCGCGGGCGTCCTGCAGGGGATCCTCTGATGGACAACCTCAACGCCCTCATGGACGGCTTCGCCGCGATCCTCACCCCGGGCAACCTGCTCATCGCCCTCATCGGCGTCACCATCGGCACCGCCGTCGGCGTCCTCCCCGGCCTCGGCACCGCGATGGCGGTCGCGCTGCTGCTGCCGATCACCTACGGCATGGAACCCACGCAGGCGTTCATCATGTTCGGCGGGATCTTCTACGGCGGCATGTACGGCGGATCGACCACGTCGATCCTGCTCAACACCCCCGGGCAGTCCTCGTCGGTCGTGACGGTCCTCGAAGGCTTCAAGATGGCCAAGAACGGCCGCGGCGGGCAGGCCCTCGCCACGGCCGCGATCGGCTCGTTCGTCGCCGGGACCATCGCGACCCTCGCCCTGGTGTTCGTCACCCCGATCACCGTCCAGTTCGCGATCACGCTCGGCGCGCCCGACTACTTCGCGATCATGGCGCTCGCGCTCATCGCGACCGCGTCGGTGCTCGGGGCCTCCCGCGTCCGCGGGTTCGCGTCGCTCCTGGTCGGCCTCGTCATCGGCACCATCGGGATCGACGCGGTGACCGGGCAGCAGCGCCTGACCTACGGCGTCGCCGAGCTCGCCAGCGGCGTCGACGTCATCATCGTCGCCGTCGGCGTCTTCGCCGTGGGCGAGGCGCTGTGGACGGCCGCGCGGATCAAGTCCGGCGCGGGCGAGATCATCCCGGTCGGCAAGGTGTGGATGGGCCGCCAGGACTGGCAACGCTCCTGGGGGCCGTGGCTGCGCGGCTCCGCGCTCGGGTTCCCGTTCGGGGCGGTCCCGGCCGGGGGCGCGGAACTGCCGACGTTCCTGTCGTACATCACCGAGCGGCGCCTCTCGAAGCACCAGCACGAGTTCGGGCACGGCGCGATCGAGGGCGTCGCGGGCCCGGAGGCCGCCAACAACGCGTCCGCCGCGGGCACGATGGTGCCGATGCTGGCGCTCGGCCTGCCGGTGAACGCGACCGCCGCGGTCATGCTGGCGGCGTTCCAGAGCTACGGGATCCAGCCGGGCCCGCTGCTGTTCGAGAAGCAGTCGGCGCTGGTGTGGACGCTCATCGCGAGCCTGTTCGTCGGCAACGTGATGCTGCTGGTGCTCAACCTGCCGCTGATCCCGGTGTGGGTGAAGCTGCTGCGGATCCCCAAGCCGTACCTGTACGCGGGGATCCTGTTCTTCGCGTCGATGGGCGCGTACGCGGTGAACGCCCAGCCGTTCGACCTGTTCCTGCTGCTCACGCTCGGGCTGGTCGGGTTGGCGATGCGGCGGTTCGGGCTCCCGGTGCTGCCGTTGATCGTCGGCCTCATCCTCGGCCCGATGGCCGAGCGGCAGGCGCGCATGTCGCTGCAGCTGTCGGGCGGGGACCTGTCGGGGCTCGTCGGCGGCCCGGTGTCGTGGACGATCTACGCGATCATCGCGGTGATCGCCTTGTGGCCCTTGGGCCGGATGCTCGTGCGCCGCGCGACGCGGGACCGCGCGAGGGCCGCCGCCTAGCGCGGCGCGAGGGGGGAGGCGCGGGCCGGGGGCCGGTCCGCGCCTCGCGGCCGTTCAGCGCAGGATCGACCGCTGCAGCAGCTCGACCGGGCCGGTGCTGAAGCGGCGCAGCCACAGCCGCGAGCCGACGAGCAGGACGACGCTGATCGCGAGCCACAGCCCGGCGACGAACCACGGGTTCGACCCGTACCGCGCCGCCAATCCCAGGCCCCAGCCGTAGCAGATCGCCGAGGCCAGCAGGTTCTGGAGGACATAGCCGCTGAGGGCGGTGCGGCCGAGGCTCTCCAGGGCGGCCATGACCGGTCCGCGCCGCAGCCGGTCGACGAGGATCCCGGTGAGGCCGAGGAACCCGAGCATGACGATCGGCGCGGCCACGTACCGCTCCACGAAGAACAGCGGGTCCGGCCCGGCCATGACCGCGAGGTTCAACGGGAGGCCGATCCCCAGGCCCCACATGCCCATCCGGCGCCGCATGCGCCGGCCGTGCGCCTCGTCGCCGAACGCCCCGGCACGGAACAGCCTGACCCCCAGCAGGAACAGGAACATGAGGAACGGGAACGCGATGATCGGCTCCATGCGGAACGCGAGCGCGTTGTCGAGCCGGAACTGGACCTGCTCGATCCACGACCCGGACGCGTAGAGCGCCTCGATCTCCGGGTCGCTCTGCTCGGCCGGGTCCAGGCTGAACATCGCGGCGGTGATGAGGCCGATGATCGCGAGGTGCAGGGCGAGCTGGATCCACATGACCGCGTGCTGGACCCGCACCGAACGCGTGAGCAGCCACGCCACCACGATCGCCGTGACGGCGTAGCCCATGAGGACGTCCCAGGCGAAGACCAGCACGAAGTGGATCGTGCCCTCGGCGAAGAGGAACAGCGCCCGCCAGTGGTAGCGGCCGGGCCAGCGCCGGCCGCGCCGCTCGCCGGAGCGGAACTGGATCGCGAGGCCGACGCCGAACAGCAGGGTCAGCATCGACAGGAACTTGCCGTTGGCGAGCAGCTCGAAGACCGCGCCGATCACCGTGTCGTCGGTGGCGGCGCCCGCGCCGCCGAGCAGGGGCGCGGCCTCGCCCGCCGCGGCGGCGAAGATCCAGATGTTCGTGCCGAGCGTGCCGAGGATGGCCACGCCGCGCAGGACGTCGAGCAGCGGCAGCCGCCGCGCCGCCGGCGCGGTCGCGGCGGGCGCCGTGGCGGAGGTGGTGTGCATGGATCCAGCTTCGCCGCCGCGGGAGTCGAAGGAATCCTTCCGCAGCATGGACTTTCGCGTCCGCGAGGCGCGACCGGCGGTGGAGGCGCTTCCGCGCCGAAGGTCGCAGCGGCCGGCGGCGGCGTGCGACTTTGGTGGCAGCGCCGAACACCGCCCCGTCCGGCCTCAGACCGCCGGGGCGGTCCGCTCGCGGACCTTGCCGCGGCGGGGCTGCCGGTCGAGCCACCACTGGGCGATCATGAGGTTGACGATCCAGCTCATCCAGATCGAGACGACGGCGGCGTCCTCGACGAGGGCGTCCATGTCGCCGCCGTAGTAGCCGTCCTGGAACGGCAGGAGCACCATGAGGATGAGGAACAGCCAGACCCGGTTGACCACGATGGACGTGCACAGCGCGAAGCTGCGGATCATCCACCGGCGGTGCTCCCGGAAGCGGCGCCGGCGGGCGGCGGCGAGCCCGGCGAAGGTGGTGCCGAACCACAGGAGCGCCAGGAGCACGTTCCCGATCCTGCCGGCGGGGCCGACCACGGAGACGACGCTGACGACGAGCGCGAACAGCCCGGAGGGGACGACTCCGGCGAACACGTAGACGCGGCCGGAGATCCGGTGGACCTTCGGGTGGTGCTGCCGGAGCCACGGCCACACCTGCATCGAGCAGGTGACGATCGCGATCGAGCCGAACAGGATGTGCCCCGAGAGCATCAGGTAGTGCGTCTCGGGGAAGGCGTCCTGGAGTTCGACGAGGGAGTCGCCGGTGTCGAAGGTGAGGTAGGAGGGCAGTCGCGCGGCCACGAAGAGCCCGACGACGACGAACAGCGGCACGATCCACGGGCGGCGGTACCACTTCGGGCGGGTCCGGTCCGGCGGGGAGTCGGGTTCGGGGCGGGTGAGGACGGCGGGTGTGGCCACGGGAGTCTCCGATCACTGCGGACGCACGGATGCGTATCTAATACGCTAATAAGCGTACGTCATACGCACCATTGAGGCCCGCCAGTGCCTCCCGGCCGGCACGTAGGCTGCCAAGGGCAGCAACGGGAGGGACGACGCCAGTGGGATCAGGCGAATACGAACTGCTGTGGGGCGACCAGGCCCGCCCCGGCCGCGGACGGCCCGCCGGCCTCAGCCGCGAACGCATCGTGGCCGAAGCCGTCGCCATCGCCGACACCGAAGGCCTGCAGCACGTCTCGATGAAACACCTCGCCGAACGCCTCGGCAGCGGCGTCATGTCCCTCTACCGCCACGTCCCCGGCAAAGACGAGCTCAAGCTCCTCATGTACGACTCGCTCATGGCCGGACCACCGCCCCTCCCCGAAGCCGACCACTGGCGGGACCTCCTGCGCGCCTGGGGCCTCGGCGTGCGCGACCTGTTCACCTCCCACCCCTGGGCGCTCACCGTCGCCACCGACCAGCGCGCCATGGGACCCTGCGAGGCGACCTGGGTCGACGACGTCCTCGGACGACTCGAGCAGCTCGACATGCCCGCGCCCCTCGCCCTGGCCGCCGTCCTCACCGTCGACTGCTTCGTACTCGGCGCCGTCCGCCCCGAACTCGGCATGGCCGACGCCCCCGCGGGCAAGGCCGAATTCTTCCGATTCCTCGCCGACCCGGCCATGCGCGAACGGTTCCCGCACCTCGCACGACTCACCGAACCCGCAGCCGACCCGCCCCTCGACCACTACTTCGAGTTCGGCCTCGACCGCGTCCTCGACGGCCTCGAACGACACCTCGAAACCCGGCGGTGAGCCCCGCGCGAACACCGAGGGGCCGGCCCGCACGGACCGACCCCTCGGCTTTCAGGAGAGAGCAAAGCTCCTAAGCGGGCTGCAACGCCGGCTCACCCGGCCGAGCACCCCCGTCAGCCTCCCGGCCGCCCCCCGGCTCCCCCGCGAACGCGGCCTCCACGTCCAACGGCACCGGAGCGGCGTCGTACACCTCCCGGTCCAGGATCCGCTCCGACTTCGCCACGATCACCGGCACCACCATCTGCCCCGTCACGTTCGTCGCCGTGCGGATCATGTCCATGATCGGGTCGATCGCCAGCAGCAGACCCACACCCTCCAACGGCAGCCCCAGCGTCGACAGCGTCAACGTCAACATCACCGTCGCACCGGTCAGGCCCGCCGTCGCCGCCGAACCGATCACCGACACGAACGCGATCAGCACATAGTCCTGCACCTCCAAGGGCACCCCGTACACCTGCGCCACGAAGATCGCCGCGATCGCCGGATAGATCGCCGCGCAACCGTCCATCTTGGTCGTCGCCCCGAACGGCGACGCGAACGACGCGTAATCGCGCGCCACCCCGAGCCGCTCCGTCACGATCCGCTGCGCCAACGGCAACGTCCCCACCGACGAACGCGACACGAACGCGAACTGGATCGCCGGCCACGCCTTCCGGAAGAACTGCACCGGCGACACCTTCGCCACCACCCGCAGCAGCACCGGATAGACCACCAGCATCACCACGAGCGCACCCGCGTAGATGTCGACGCTGAACACCGCCAACGGCTCCAGCAGATCCCAGCCGTACGAGAACACGGCCTTCCCGATCAGCGCGGCCGTACCGACCGGCGCCAACCGGATCACCCACCACAGGGCCTTCTGCACCAGCGCCAACGCCGACGCGTTGAACTTCAGGAACGGCTCGGCCCGCTCCCCGAGCCGCGCCGCCGCCGCCCCGACCACGATCGCCAGAAACACGATCTGCAGCACGTTCACGTTCACGAACGCGTCCACCACATTCGTCGGGACGATCCCCGTCAGGAAATCGGTCCACGACCCCGTCGTCTCGGGCGCGGCCGCCTCACTCGTGAGCGTCACGCCCTCACCCGGATCGGTCGCCAACCCGATCGCGAGACCGATGACCACCGCGATGAACGACGTCAACGCGAACCAGCCGAGCGTCTTGGCCACCAGGCGACCGGCGTTGGCGAGATCGCGGAGATTGGCGATCGACGCGACGATCGCCGTGAACACCAGGAACGGCACGATCAGGAACAGCAGCTGCACGAACAGCGTCCCGACCGTGTCGAGCCCGGACCCGAGCCACGCGACCGACCACTCCCGGGCCACGAAACCCAGGACGAGACCGAGCACGAGACCGACGAGCAACTGCGCGGCGAACGGGACCTTCTTGGAGCGCTTGCGCGCTGCGATATCGGATTCCGCGGAGGCGGACATGGTGAACCTCTTGGATTTCAAGCAGACAGCACGGGACGGCACCCGGCTGCGGGGCGTGCAAGGAGACGCTGGAATGGACTCACGACCAGCGAAGAAGGAGATACATCGGCGAGCCCGCCGGTGAAGAGGTTCGCGCTAACGACAGAGCACGGCGGACACGCGGCAGAAGTCGAGGTGACGCCTGCGTGTCAAGTGCTGGTCAGTGATCGTGTAGCGCATCGCGCGTCAACGATAACGGCCCTCGCACAACGGACGCAAGGATCGGTGAGCGAACGCATACGGCATGACGCGCCCACCCCCACGAGCAACCCACGAGCGAAGCGACCCACCGAGCAGCGACCAAGAAGCGGCAACGCCCACCAGCGACCCCCCGAACCGGCCGGTGAACGACAAGACCCCGACCAACCGAGCCCCACACCCGCCACCGACTAGATTCGTCGAATGCCCGAACCACCGAGAAACCCGCGACCCACCGGCCCGGCACCGCACACACCTCGCCCGCCCCTGCGCCAGACCCTCCGCGCCGTCCCCGCCTCCGCACTGGCCGCGGTCGCGATCGGCGGCGCGATCGGCGCGACGGCCCGGTACGGCCTCACCACGGCGCTCCCATCAGCGCCCGGCTCGTTCAACTACGCCACATTCCTCGCCAACACGACCGGCGGACTGCTCATCGGGGCGCTGATGGTGATCGTGACCGAAGCGGCTCCCGGCACGACCCTGGCCCGACCGTTCCTCGGCGTCGGCGTACTCGGCGGCTTCACCACCTTCTCCACCTACCTCCTCGACATCGGCCACGCCGCGAACGCCGACGCGACCCTGCTCGCCGTGCTCTACGCGTTCACGACCCTCGCGGCGGCACTGCTCACGGCCGCGCTCGGCATGTACGCCACCCGCCGCCTCCTGAAGCGCGGACGACGCGACAGCGAGACGACATGACCCTGTTGCTGGTCGCCGCCGGCGCGGCGGTGGGCGCGCCGGCGCGATTCCTCACCGACCTCGTCCTCGCGCACTACGCGGGCCGACGCCTCCCATGGGGCACGTTGGCGGTCAACACCATCGGTTCGGGCCTGGCCGTGTTCCTCACCGTCACGGTGACCGACCCGCGCTGGAGCGCCCTCCTGATCACCGGCTTCTGCGGCGCACTCACCACGTACTCCACCCTGTCGTACGAGACGCTCCTCCTCGTAGAGGACGGCCGGTGGCACCACGCGGCGGCGAACGTGGCCGCGAACCTCACCGGAGGCGCGGCGGCAGGCCTCCTCGGCTTCGCCGCCGCACACCTGATCGCGAGCTGACCCGTCCGGCGAGCAGGCAGCCGGGCGCGGGGACGATCGGCCGGTTCGTCGTCGCGCCGATGCAGCAGAGGTTCTCGCCCGCTTCGAGGCGACTCAAGCCCAACCGCCACCACGGCCCGCCGAACAAGCACCGACCACGGCGCATCACCGAACCGAGCACCCCAGCACCACAGCCGCCACACCCCCTGCGCCCCGGGCCCGGCCCGCCCCTCCATCAAGCGTTCCCGCAAGCCAGCTCGATCCGAAAACCCCGGGAGCTGCCCCACCCTGGAACCACCCTGACATCGGGAGCCCAATACCGTCCGATTCAAAGGCTGAAGCCCGAATCACTCCCATCCCCCACACCCTGCTCCCGTTCCCAGCGCCCAGTCCCTCGCGTTCCGACACGCGATGGCCCTCATGTGGCAAATGCGCGGTTCCGCCCGTTCCATGCCCCACGATCGAGGTCCTGCCATATCTGCCGGTCGGGGGCGGCCGATCGCTTCGGAGCGCCTCCGACCGGCACGAGTCGAGAGGGACCCTTGATGCCGGGCTTCCGCGCGTTCCCGCGCCTGCGATCCGCACCCACCCCCCACCTACAGCGCTTCTCGCGGCCGTTCCCGCGGCCCGCGTCACGGCCCACCGCGATGCTCGCCGGCGTGCTCGCACTACCGCTGCTCGTCTCCTCCGCTCCCACGGTCCAAGCGAACTCGGACGACGGTCCGCCGCAGGTCTGGCTCGTGGAGTTCGCACCCGGCGCCGACGCCTCGGCACTCGAATCGGCCGGCCGCGAACTCGACTACTCGATCCGCCACGACTTCGAGCGCATCTGGAACGGCGTCTCCGTCGAAGCCGACCCGGCCACGGCACGCCGCCTCGAGCGGCTCGACCTCGTGGACCAGGTCTGGTCCGACGTGGTCTTCACCGGCCCCGGCCGCGTCGCCGACGGACTGCACGCCCCTCTCGAATCCGACCCCGAAGCCGCTGAGCCCGAACTCGCTCAGGCCATCGAGACCACCCGCGCGGACGATGCGCACGCGCGCGGCATCACCGGCGACGGCGTCAAGGTCGGCA
Source organism: Glycomyces sp. TRM65418 (assembly GCF_019710475.1). Lineage (GTDB taxonomy): Bacteria > Actinomycetota > Actinomycetes > Mycobacteriales > Micromonosporaceae > Glycomyces. The sequence goes on from NZ_JAJFAX010000005.1 coordinate 342,945, forward strand.
TCATCGACACCGGCATCGACTACACCCACCCCGACCTCGGCGGCTGCTTCGGCCCCGGCTGCCGCGTCACCGTCGGCGCCGACTTCGTAGGCGACGACTTCGATTCGGACGACCCCGACCACGCCGAGCCCGTCCCCGACGACGACCCCGCCGACTGCGTCGGCCACGGCACCCACGTCGCCGGGATCGTCGGCGCGAACGGCAAAGTCACCGGCGCCGCCCCGGAGGTCACCTTCGGCGCGTACAAGGTCTTCGGCTGCGAGGGCTCCACCAGCGCCGAAGTCGTCATGCGAGCGATGGAGGCGGCGCTCGACGACGGCATGGACGTCGTGAACCTCTCACTCGGCCAGCCGTTCCAATGGCCCGGTTACCCCACCGCGGAAGCCGCCGATCGGCTCACCGCGGAGGGCGTCACCGTCGTCGCGTCGATGGGCAACGACGGCGAGGCCGGCGTCTACTCGGGCGCGGCGCCCGGCGTCGGTGAGGACGTCATAGCCGTGGCCTCCACCGACAACTCCGCGCAGCGCATGAGCGCCGCGTACGTCGCGGCGCTGGACCGGACCATCGGCTACCGCATCCTCGCCGCCACGCCCGAACCCGAGGCGGGCACGGCCACCGACCCGCTGGTGTGGCTCGGCCGCGCCTGCGCCGACGACGTCTCCGAAGGCGACGTCAACGGCAAGGCGGCGCTCGTCGTCCGGGGGACCTGCACGTTCAAGGAGAAGTACGAGCGGGCCGTGGCCGAGGGTGCGACGACGGTGGTGATCTACAACGACCGCTCGGGCCCCTTCGGCGGCGGCGGTGTCGAGGACCTCGGCGTCCCGATGGTCACCGTCACCGACACCGACGGCGAGGACCTCCGCGACCTGGCCGCCATCGGCAAAGCCCCGGTCTTGGAGTTCACCGACCGCACGGTCCTGGTCGACCTGCCCCGGGCCGGGCTCGCCTCCGCGTTCACCGCTTACGGGCCCGCGCCCGACCTGTCGTTCAAACCGGACCTTGCCGCCCCCGGCGGCGGCATCTGGTCCACGGTCCCCGTGGCCGAGGGCTCCTACGCGGCACTCTCGGGCACCTCGATGTCCTCACCGCACGTCGCCGGCGCCGCCGCGCTGCTCATCGAGCAGGAACCGCAGCTGAAACCGCGCGATGTGCGCACCCGGCTCGCCAACTCCGCCAAGCCGGTCCCATGGAGCGAGAACTCGACCTTGGGCGAACTCGAAGCGGCGCACCGCCAGGGCACCGGCGTCATCAACGTGATCGACGCCCTCGACGCCCAGACCTACCTGTACCCCACGGGCGTCAACACCGGCGACGGCACCGGGCCGCGCACCTTCGAACTCACCTTGACATCACGCGACCGTGTCGCGCGGACCTACGAACTCACACACCGCTCCACGATCGCCACCACCGGCGACGAACGAGAACCGGGATTCCATGCCGCCGAACCGAAGGTGACGTTCGAACCGAAGACCCTGGACCTGTACCCGGGCCAGTCGGCGACGGTACGGGTCACAGTCGAGCCGAACGCCGAGCTGCCGACCGGCAGCGTCTTCGGCGGCCGGATCACCGCCCGGCCGGAGGCCGGCGGCGAGTCGCTGACGGCGGCCTATTCCGGCTACCAGGGCGACTATCTCGCCATCCCGGTGCTCGACCATCCGGAGTACCCGCGCCTCGCGGCAGTGGTCGACCAGGACGCCGAGACGGAGGAGTCGGACTACCGGGATGTGGAAGACGGTGAGGCGTTCAGCCTCGCCGAGGGCCCGGACCTCGCCGCACTGATCTACTTGGGACACCAGGTCTCGGCAATGGATGTCAGCATGGAGAACGCCGACACCGGCACGGTGGTCGCATGGGAGCGGGAGCAGTACTTGCCGCGCTCACCTGGACCCGATGACGCGATAGGCCTCCACTTGGAGGATCTGGTCGCCGAGCGGCCGGGCGCGTTGGAACCGGGCCGGTGGTCGTTGACGGTGCGGGTGCTGAAAGCCCTTGGGGACGAATCGAATCCGGATCACTGGGAGCAGTGGGAGTCTCCGGTGTTCAACCTCGTCGAATAGCGGTTTCGAGAAGACGGCGGAATAATGCGGGCGGTCGGGCTGGTGTGCCCGACCGCCCGCGTGTTCCGCGGAAGGCATGGTCCTGCGGGGACCGCGCGCGGGCGGCTTCCCGCGCGCGGTCTCGGTATGGCGACGTTCGCGAATCCCCTTCTGTCGCCGCCATCCCGCAGGGCCAGATGGCTTTTTTGTTTCAACCCTGACACGCTCCGCGATTGACCGGCAACAGCGAGTTTCTTCCTGTGGATAACTTTCTCCGCCGTGGAATCCATGCGGGGTGCAGCCTTGTGGACAGTGGGGGTGGGCGTGCCGGCGGCGATGGTTCGGTGGCGCATCTTCCAACCGTGTCAGGGGTTGCAAGCGAGCGGCAACCTTGAGTTCTCTGCCTGTGGATAACTTGTTGTCGGCCGCGTTTTGGCAGGTGGAGGGTTCGGAGCGTCGTCCGTTACTGCCGGCGCCTGTGGACTTGTTGGGCTCCTGCCTGGTCCCTCGGCATGATCGTGATCTGGTCGATGTTCACGTGCGCGGGCCGCGTTGCGACCCAGGCGATCGCCTCCGCCACATCATCGGCGGTCAGCGGCGTCATGCCCGCGTACACCGCATCGGCCCGCTCCTTGTCGCCCTCGAAGCGCACCAGGCTGAACTCGGTCTCCACCATGCCCGGGTCGATCTCGCACACCCGCACCGGCTGCCCGAGCAGCTCCAGGCGCAGCACCCGCGCCAACGCCGCCTCCGCGTGCTTCGCCGCGTTGTAACCGCCTCCGCCCGGGTACGGCTGCCGTGCCGCGATCGAGCCGATCACCACGACCTGCCCGTCCCCCGATTCGACCAGCTTCGGCAAGAGCGCCTTCGTGATCCGCGCCGTGCCGAGCACGTTCACGTCGTACATCCGCTGCCACAGTTCCAGGTCGGCCTCCGCGATCGGGTCGAGCCCGAGCGCGCCGCCCGCGTTGTTCACCAGCAGGTCGCAGCGCTCGACCTGCTCCACGAACGCCGCGACCGAGGCCTCGTCCGTCACGTCCAGCGCGATCGCCCGCCCGCCGCATTCGGCGGCGACCTCGGCGAGCCGGTCGGCCCGGCGGGCTCCCAGCACGACCTCGAATCCGGCCTTGGCGAGGGCTTTCGCCGCCGCCGCCCCGATGCCGCTGCTCGCTCCCGTGACCACTGCTACAGGTTTGCTGCTCATGGGGCCCGAGCCTACCCATCCGCCGCCGTGCTCGGGCCGCGCTCGTCCCACTCTGCGGCCGCGTCGGGCACGGATGGGCTTGCGCGCCCGTACCATCGGTGACGACGCTGGTTCCGAGGCGGTGCGATCCGTTTCGGCTAAGAGGGAATCTGGTGTGAATCCAGGACTGCCCCGCAGCGGTGAGAGGGAACGAAACCCGCCATGAGCACTGGACCCCGGGTCTGGGAAGCGGCGGGCGGTAGGAGTGCAAGCGCCCTCGAGTCCGAATACCTGCCCGCGTACCGCGCGCGTCCGCGTGCGGTCCCGTTGTCGCAAGTTCGAGGGAACTGACACATGAACACGACCACCGCCGTGCCCGCGAAACGGCTCCAGTCCACCGTGCTGGGATATCCGCGCATCGGACCGAACCGGGAGCTCAAGCGCGCGCTCGAAGCCCACTGGTCCGGCCGTCTCGACGCCGACGGCCTCGAAGCGGCCGCCGCCTCGGTCCGCGCCGGGATGCTCGACGACCTCGCCGTGCTCGACACGGTCCCGACCGGCACGTTCTCCCTGTACGACCACGTGCTCGACACCGTCGTCGCCGTGGACGCGCTCGCGTCCCGGCACCGCCGTGAGACCGCGCTCGCCTCGTATTTCGCCGCCGCCCGGGGCGATGACGCCGCCGTCCCGCTCGAGATGACCAAGTGGTTCGACACGAACTACCACTACCTCGTCCCCGAGATCGGGCCCGGCACGGCCTTCAACGCGAAGCCCGACAAGGCGATCGCCGAGTTCCTCGAAGCCCGCGAGCGCGGCCTCGACGCCCGGCCCGTGCTCCTCGGCCCGGTGTCGTTCCTCCTGCTCGCCAAGCCGGACGCGGACGCCCCCGCCGATTTCCGTCCGCTCGACCGTCTCGGTGATCTCGTCGAGGTCTATGTGGAGATCCTCACCGCTCTCGGGCGCGCGGGGGCCGGGCTCGTCCAGCTCGACGAGCCTGCGCTGTGCGCTGACCGGACGCCGGAGGAGCTGGCGTCGGTGGGCGCTGCTTACCGGCGGCTCGTCGGTGCCGCTGCGCTGGTGGTCGCGGGTGGCTATGGGCCGTTCGGGGAGGCGCTGCCGGTGCTGCTCGACGCGGGGGCGGAGGGCGTGGCCCTCGATCTGGTCCGTGGCCGCAGTGACCTTGAGGTGATTGAGGCTCTTGATGTTTCACGTGAAACATCCTTGTTCGCAGGGGTCGTCGACGGCCGCAACATCTGGCGTGCCGACCTCGCCGAGGCCGCCGCCGACATCGAACGGCTGCAGCGCATCAGCGACCGCGTCGGGGTCGCCTCGTCGTCCTCGCTCCTTCACGTCCCCGTCGATCTCGACGCCGAGACCGATCTTCCGGCGGCGCTGACCGAGCGCCTCGCTTTCGCCCGGCAGAAGCTCCGCGAGATCACCGCCCTCGCGGACCCGGACGGTCCGCGCGAAGCGCGGCCTGCGGCCCCGGGCGCCTGGCGCGACGAGGCCGTGCGGGCGCGGCTCGATGCGCTGGAGCCCGATGCCGACCGGCGGGTGCCTTACGCCGAGCGCCGAGCCGCCCAGGCCGGGCGGGTGCCGCTGCCGTTGCTGCCGACGACCACCATCGGTTCCTTTCCGCAGACCGCTGAGCTCCGCAACGCCCGCGCGGCTCACCGCCGGGGTCTGATGATCGACGCCGATTACGGGGCGCGCATGAGGGCCGAGGTCGCCGCCGTCATCGCCGAGCAGGAGAGGCTCGGCCTCGACGTGCTCGTCCACGGCGAGCCCGAGCGCAACGACATGGTCCAGTACTTCGCCGAGCAGCTCACCGGCTTCGCGACCACCGCCGCGGGCTGGGTGCAGTCCTACGGATCCCGCTGCGTCCGTCCCCCGGTGCTGTTCGGCGACGTGGCGCGGACCGGTCCGATGACCGTCGAGTGGACCTCGTATGCGCAGTCGCTCACCGAGAAGCCCGTCAAGGGGATGCTCACGGGGCCGGTCACCATCCTGGCGTGGTCGTTCGTCCGCGACGACCAGCCGCTGGCCGACACCGCCGATCAGGTGGCCTTGGCGTTGCGGGAGGAGGTGGCCGATCTGGAGGCCGCCGGGACCGCGATCATCCAGGTCGACGAGCCCGCGCTGCGTGAGCTCCTGCCCGTGCGCGGTGCCGCCCGTGGGGCCTATCGCGACTGGGCCACGCGTGCCTTCCGCCTGGTCACGGCGGGGGTGGGACCGGCGACCGCGATTCACACGCACCTGTGCTATTCGGAGTTCGGGGAGGTCATCGACGCGATCGCCGCGCTCGACGCCGACGTCACCTCCATTGAGGCCTCCCGTTCGAAGATGGAGGTTCTGGCCGATCTCGACCGCGCCCGCTACCGCAGCGCGGTCGGCCCCGGCGTGTGGGACATCCACTCCCCGCGCGTCCCCGCCGTCGGCGACATGGCCGAGGCCCTGCGGCTGGCCGTCGCCGCTCTCGGCCCCGAGCGGGTCTGGGTCAACCCGGACTGCGGCTTGAAGACCCGCCGCTATGAGGAGGTCCGGCCGTCGCTCGCCAATCTCGTCGCGGCGGCCGGTCTGGTTCGTGAGCAGCTCGTTTAGGCCGAGACGGGTCCGGTCGGCGTATGGCCCGGTGGGGCGGCGGCCGGCTCGGTCCGCGGGCCGCTCGGTGTGACGGGCGGTCCCGGGTCGCGGCGCCTCGCCTATGGCAGGTGCTGCGGCCCGGGGCGTCCGCGGGGGCCGTGTTCCGGGCTTCCGGGCGTTTCGCGCGCGGGCACGTACCCTTGCATATGTGGCGATCGACAACTACCGCGTCCTGACCGAACCTGAGTTCGGCACCATGTCCGGTCTGGCCAAGGCCAGTGCCGACTGGCGGCGGCTCGCGCACAACGTGGAGGTGCTGGCGGCGGTCGCGGGGGTGCCGATGATGGCGATGGTCAAGGCCGACGCGTACGGGCACGGCATGGTCCCGGCCGCGCGGGTCGCGGTCGAGGCCGGCGCGGCGGGCCTCGGCGTCGTGACGCTGAGGGAGGCGTGGCAGCTCAAGCGCCGGCCGGATCTGGCGGAGACGACGGTGATGGCGTTCTTCTTCGCGCCCGATCAGCCGGGCCTGGCCGAGGTGGTCGGCGCCGGGGTCGAGCTCGGGGTCTCTTCGCATGCGCAGCTCGAGTCGGTCGCCGCGGCGGCCGATCGGGCGGGGCGTCCGGCGCGGGTGCATCTCAAGGGGGACACGGGGATGTCGCGCGGCGGGGTGGCGGAGCACGAGTGGGCGCAGGTCGCGGAGGCGGCGGCGAAGCATCAGGCGGCCGGTTCGGTGGTCGTGGCGGGGGCGTGGAGCCATATGGCCTGCGCGGACGAGGTCGGGCATCCGTCGAACGCCGAGCAGAAGGCCGCGTTCGAGCGGTTCCTGGGCGTGGTGGCGGCGGCGGGTCTGGAGCCGGAGGTGCGGCATCTGGCGAATTCGGCGGCGTTGATCGCGGATCCGGAGGCCCGCTATGACCTGGTGCGGCCGGGGATCGCCTTGTACGGGTACAACCCGGTGCCGGGGTTCCCGGTGGATCTCCGGCCGGTGCTGGAGGTGCGGTCGGTGGTGATGTCGGTGAAGCGGCTGCCCGCCGGGACGGGGGTCTCGTACGGGCACACGGTGCGGTTGGAGCGGGAGGCGAACGTCGCGCTCGTGCCGTTGGGGTACGCCGACGGGGTGCCGCGGGCGGCGTCGGGCCGGGCGGAGGTGTACTTGGCGGGGAAGCGTCGTCGCGTGCTGGGGCGGATCTGCATGGACCAGTTCGTGGTCGACTGCGGGGACGACGCCGTGAAGGCCGGTGAGCCGGTGGTGCTCATCGGCGCCGGCGAGCAGCACCCGGACGCCGACGACTGGTCGGCGTGGGCCGGGACGATCCCCAATGATGTCCTCACGGGCATCGGTTCGCGCGTTCCCCGGTTGTGGAACCGGGGCGTGGGTCCGGTCGAGGGCGGCTGACGACGGAGCAGTGCCCCTGCATGGTGTCGCGAGACACGCCGTTCAACCACACTGTGAGGCCGCATGAGTGAGCAGCAGTCCCGCCGCAGGCGCGGTTTGGCGATCGCCGGGGGTGTCACCGGTGGCATGGCCGTCGGGATGGCGTTGGCGATCGGGGTGCCGCGGTATCTGGCGCGGCGGACCCGGTTGGCGTCGAACGACCCGTACGCGCATGAGCCGTTCGAGTTGCCGCCGACGAGTTCGGTGCGGACGGTGGACACGCGTGACGGGGTGGCGGTGCATGTGGAGACCGTGGGGCCGGACGACGCGGATCTGACGGTGGTGTTCGCGCACGGGTACATGCAGGACATGGCGACGTTCTATTTCCTGCGGAAGGCGATCGCGGAGGCGGGGCATCGGGGGGCGTCGCTGCGGGCGGTGCTGTACGACCAGCCGGGGCACGGGCGTTCGGGTCCGCTGCCGCGCACGGAGTACGGGATCGACGATCTGGCGGAGGTGCTGCACGACGTGCTGGAGGCGGTGGCGCCGCAGGGGCCGCTGGTGCTGGTGGGTCATTCGATGGGCGGGATGACGCTGCAGGTGTACGCGCGGGTGCATCCGGAGGCGTTTCGCGAGCGGGTGCAGGGCGTGGTGTTCCTGTCGAGCAGTGCGGCGGGGCTGGACACGGTGGAGACGAGGCCGATGCGGGCGTTGCGGCGGTTGCGTCGGACGGTGCTGCCGATGCTGCAGCAGGTGGCGGGGTGGACGCCGGATCTGATCGACCGTTCGAGGCTGCTGGCGGGGGACCTGGCGTGGCTGTTGACGCGGCGTGCGGCGTTCGGGCATGTGGATCCGCCGGCGTCGCTGGTCAGCCTGGTGGAGCGGATGAACCGGCGGGCGTCGATTCAGAGCATCGTGGGGTATGCGCGCGCTATTCTCGACCACGATGAGACGGCGACGTTGCCGCTGTTCGAGGGGCTTCCGGCGCTGGTGGTGGTCGGGGACGTGGACTTGTTGACGCCGCCGGAGCATTCGCGGCGGCTGGCGGCGGCGCTCGGGGGCTCGCGGTTCGAGCTCATAGCCGAGGCGGCTCATTCACCGCAGCTGGAGTACCCTGGTGAGATCTCACAACTGCTGTTGGAGATGATCGACAAAGTCGTGGCGGAGATCGGCAAGGGCCCTGCCGCGCCCGCCGCTTCGGCACCGCCGCAGCGGGACCCGGCGCGGCAGTCCCGGTGGTCGCCGTTCTCGCGCCACCACGGGCATCGCCTCGAACCGTGACCCGGTTCGGCGGCACAGGGAATCGACGGCTCCGCGGGCATCGCCGAGGGCGAGGACGCGGGCCCTACGCACTTGGAGGAGTGAACGTGAGGCTGACTCTCCGGACGGCCGCAGACACGTACGAGTTCGGGCAGCGCCTCGCCGCGGTCCTGCGCGCGGGCGACCTCGTGATCCTCACCGGCCCGCTGGGGGCCGGGAAGACCGCGCTCACGCAGGGCGTCGGCGCCGGGCTCGGCGTCGAGGGGCGGATCACCAGCCCCACGTTCGTCATCGCCCGTTCGCACCGGGCGGGCCCGGCCGGGGTGCCGCTGGTCCACGTCGACGCGTACCGGCTGGAGAGCCTGGACGAACTCGACGACCTCGACCTGGACACCGACGTCGACGCGGCCGTGACCGTGGTCGAGTGGGGCGCGGGCCTGGCCGAGCGGCTCGCGGAGTCGCACCTGGAGATCGCGATCGAGCGGCGGGCCGACGAGAGCCGCGAGGCCGTCCTGCACGCGCGCGGCGGCGACTGGGCCGAGCGCCTCGCCGCGCTCGGCGAGCCGTCGGCGGGCAGCTCGCGACCGGTCGGCGCCGCCGTATGAGGGTGCTGGCGCTCGACACCTCCACCAGTGCCGTCCAGGCCGCGCTGGTCGACCTCGACGACGACGAGCTGTTCCTGACCGCGTTCCGCCGCGAGGTGAACGCGCGCGGCCACGTCGAACGGCTCGCCCCGTTCATCGAAGGCTGCCTCGCCGACGCCGGCCGCACCCGCGCCGACGTCGACGCGGTCGTCTCCGGTGTCGGCCCCGGGCCGTTCACGGGCCTGCGGGTCGGGATGGTCACCGCCGCGGCGTTCGCCGACGGCGCCGGCATCCCCGTCTACGGCGTCTGCTCGCTCGACGGCATCGGCGGCAACACGCGCGGCCGGGCCCTCGCGGCCACGGACGCGCGCCGCAAGGAGATCTACTGGGCCGTCTACGACGACGGTCGGCGCGAAGGCGAACCGCAGGTGTGCCGGCCCTCGGAGCTGCCCGAGACGCGCGCGGACTACGCGATCGGCGAGGGCGCCAGCAAGTACGCCGGCGAGCTGCCGATGGACGCCGAGACCGAACCGGTCTACCCGGACCTGGTGAAGCTCGTCGAACTCGCCGCGCCCCGGCTGCTCGCGGGCGCGCCGAGCGAGCGGCTCACCCCGCTGTACCTGCGCCGCCCCGACGCCCAGCCCGCCGCTGCGCCCCCTGCTGCGAGCGCGTAGCGCCGCCGGGCGTGGTACAGCTTGATGCGATGAACGACTTGCGGATCGGCCGGCTGCGCTGGTGGCACCTGCCTGAAGTGGCGAAGATGGAGACCGTGATCTTCGGGCCCGAAGCCTGGAGCGAGGGCCTGCTGTGGACTGAGCTGTCGGCCGGGAACGACTACCGCGCGGTCTTCGACGGCGAGCGGATCCTCGGGTACGCGGGGACGGCGGTGAGCGGCGACGAGGTGTGGCTCAACAACCTCGCCGTCGACGCGTCGGCCCGCCGCCGCGGGATCGGGCGCATGCTCATGGACGATCTGATCGAGCGCGCCCGGGCGGGCGGGGCCAAGGCGATCTACCTGGAGGTCGCGGTCGACAACGTCCCGGCCCAGCGGTTGTACGACGCGTACGGCTTCGTGGGGCTCGGGGTGCGCAAGAACTACTACCAGCACACCGGCACGGACGCCGCGGTGATGAGGATGGATTTGTGAAGAACGACAGCGCTGGCGACAACGCCCCCGTGGTGATGGGCATCGAGACCTCGTGCGACGAGACCGGGGTCGGGATCGTGCGGGGGCACGAGCTGCTGGCCGACGCGGTGGCGTCGTCTGTGGACGAGCACGCCCGGTTCGGCGGCGTGGTGCCCGAGGTCGCGAGCCGCGCGCACCTGGAGGCCATGGTGCCGACGGTGCAGCGGGCCCTGGACGACGCCGGGCTCACTTTGGGGGACCTCGACGGGATCGCCGTCACCGCCGGGCCCGGCCTGGCGGGGGCGCTCATGGTCGGCGTCGGCGCGGCGAAGGCCTATTCGATCGCCACGGGCGTCCCGCTGTACGGCGTGAACCATTTGAGCGCGCACATCGCGGTGGACACGTTGGAGAACGGGCCGATCCCCGAGCCCGCGATCGGCCTGCTCGTCTCGGGCGGCCACTCCTCGATCATGATGGTCGAGGACCTCGCGGGGAAGGTCACGCAGTTGGGCGCGAGCATCGACGACGCCGCGGGGGAGGCGTTCGACAAGGTCGCGCGGCTGCTGGGCCTGCCGTTCCCCGGCGGCCCGTACATCGACCGGGCCGCGAAGGAGGGGGACCGGGCGTTCGTGCAGTTCCCGCGCGGGCTGACGGCCGCGAAGGACATGGAGCGGCACCGCTACGACTTCTCGTTCTCGGGGTTGAAGACCGCCGTGGCCCGCTGGATCGAGGCCCGGCGGGCCGAGGGGGAGGACGTCCCGGTGAACGACGTGGCCGCCGCGTTCCAGGAGGCGGTGTGCGACGTGTTGACGCGCAAGGCGATCCTGGCCGCGAAGGAGCACGGGGTCGAGACGGTCCTCCTCGGCGGCGGCGTGGCGGCCAACTCGCGGCTGCGCGCCCTGGCGACCGAGCGGGCCGAGGCGGCGGGCCTCACGCTGCGCTATCCGCGGCCGAAGCTGTGCACCGACAACGGGGCGATGGTCGCCGCGCTGGGCTCGCACCTCGTCGCGGCGGGCGTGGCCCCGTCGCGGATCGACTTCCCCGCGAACTCCTCGATGGACGTGGAGGTCGTCAGCCTCGCCAACCGGCTGTAGGCCTTCAGCGCGCCGGGACGGCTTCGGCCGCCGCCCGTGCTCCGCGGGCGGCGCGGCGGACTCCGGCGAGGTAGAGGACCGACGCGACGACGCCGAGGATCCACGGCGAGGGCAGCAGGATCACCGTGTTGGCCGCCGTCCAGGCGAGGATCGTCCAGCCGAGGAACGCGGGGGGCGCGATGCCGCGCCGGTGCATCCAGAGGACGGCGAAGCCGAGTGCCAGCAGCGGCAGGCCGAAGCCGCCGACGGTGAGCCAGTACGCGGCCATGCCCGGGCTCATCTCGGTGATGCCCTCATCCGGTCGCCACAGGACGCCGCCGAACCACGCGGCGGCGTGGCTCGGGGCGACCAGTGCGAGGCTGAGGACCGTGTGCCCGATGCCGAGGAAGACGAAGATCCGTCCGGCCCATGCGATCATGATGACTCCGCTCAAATTATGGAACCGTTAGTTCCGATACTGTTGGTTCTGTATCGTAGGCCCATGCCGGAACCGAAGCAAGCCGTGGGCCGCCCCCGCGACCGTCACGTGGATCACGCCATCGCCGCCGCCACCCGCGAACTGCTGGCCGAACGCGGGTACGCCAAGCTCACCGTCGACGCCGTCGCCTCCCGGGCCGGGGTCGGCAAGGCCGCGATCTACCGGCGGTTCGCCACCAAGCAGGAGATGATCTTCGCGGCCGCCGTCCACGACATGGACGAGCCGCCGCCGCCGGACTCCGGGTCCCTGCGCGGCGACCTGGCCGCACTGTGCCGAACCATCGCCGGGCAGCTCTCGAGCGCGGCGCCGGACGTGGTGCACGGGCTCCTCGCCGACCTCCACGGCGACACCGGCCTCGGCGCCCGGTTCAACGCCACGTTCATCGAACGCGAGCGGTTCGTGATCGACACGGTCCTGGACCGCGCGGTCGCCCGCGGCGAGCTGGCCGCCAGACCCGACGCCGCGACGGTCCACGCGCTCCTGCTCGGACCGATCTTCTTCTGGATCCTCATCCTCTCCGGCGACCACGACGCCCTCCCCGACCTGGGCCGGACCGTCGCCGCCATGGTCGCCGAGACGCTCAGCTCGGCTTCGTGAGCGCGGCAGCGCCAGGGACGCCGGCGAACACGCGCCTGCCCGGCAGGGCGAGGAGCAGCGCCGCCGCCACGAGCGCCGCGGCCGCCCACACCGGTCCGCGCTCGGCCGCGCCCGTGCCCAGCGCGAGGCCGGCGACGACCGGCCCCGCGGCGGCGCCGCAGTTCAACGCGGCCGCGGCATAGGCGCCGGCCATCGTCGGCGCGCCCGCGGCCTCGTAGAGCACCCGCGCGATGAGCGTGCTGCCCACCGCGAACGCCAACGCCCCCTGGACGAACGCGAGCGCGAGCAGCGCGGCCGGGACCGCGGCCCACAGGCCGAGGGCGCACCAGCCGAGCAGCAGGAGCGGCCCGGCCGCGGCGATCACGGTCCCCGGGCGGCGGTCCGAGAACCGCCCGGCCGCCGTGACCCCGGCGAACGAGCCGAGACCGAAGAGCACCAGGACCACCGCGATCCACGGCGAGCCGAGCTCGGCGGTCTCGGTGACGACCGGGCCGATGAAGGTGAAGGCCCCGAACGTCGCCGCGTTCACCAACGCGCCCAGCCCCATCACCACGATCAGCCGCGGTCGGCGCAGCTCCCGCAGTTCGGGGCGCAAGCCCGGCCCGGCGCCGCCCTGCGGAAGCGAGGCGGGCAGGCCCCGGAGCACGCCGAGCGCTCCCGGCAGGCACAGGAGCGCCACCGCCCAGAACGCGGCGCGCCACCCGAGGAACGCGCCGAGCACGGCGCCGCCGGGGACGCCCGCGATCATGGCGATCGTCGTGCCGCCCAGCAGGACCGCCAGGGCGCGGCCCTTCCGGTCGGGGGCGACGAGCGCGGCGGCGGCGGTGAGGGCGACCGCGAGGAACCCGGCGTTCGCGAACGCCGCCGCGACCCGCGTCGCCAGCAGGACGGCGAAGCTGTCGGTGACGGCGCCGAGGACGTGCGCGGCGAGGAACAGGCCGAGGAAGGCGAGCAGGCTCGAACGCGGCGGCCAGCGCCGCGCCAGGGCGGCGACGAGCGGCGCGCCGACGACCATGCCGACCGCGAAGGCCGAGGTGAGCAGGCCCGCCGTGCCCACCGGCACGTCGAGGTCGGCGGCGAGGTCCGGCAGCAGGCCGGCGAGCATGAACTCCGAAGTGCCCATGGCGAAGACCGCCAGGGCGAGAAGGTGGACGGGAAGCGGCATCAGGTGGCTCCGTGGTGTCGAACGATCGGATGGAACGTCTCGTCACCTCGGTCAGCGCCGGGGGACCGCCGAGCGGCGGACGCGAACTCGCAGCGGGCCCGCGCAGGGGGCCGCACGCCGGCCCTGAGAGGGCCGGCGTGCGTTCAGCGCGCGGCGCGGTTCAGCGGTGCACGGGGGCTGACGGGCGACCGTGAGCCCTTGGCGCGTCCGATTCCGGGTTCACCATGCCGAGCACCCTACGCAGGCGCGCTCGCCCGGGGCAAACGAATTCACTCGCTTGTCGGACCCGCGGTCTATCGTGGCGGGCATGACTGAAGACGAATGCTGGTGGGAGCCGCCGATGGCGGGGACCGACGAGGAGCACCTGGTCGCCGCGCTCGACCGGCTGCGCGTGACCTTCCGGTGGAAGGCCGACGGGCTCGACTCGGCCGGTCTGAACACCCGGATCGGCGCCTCGGCCCTGACCCTCGGCGGGCTCCTCAAGCACCTCGCGCGCGTCGAGGACATCACGTTCGCGTGGAAGATCCGCGGCGAGTCCCCGGGCGAGCCCTGGGTCTCCGCGCCGCTCGACGATTCGGACGCGTGGGAGTTCACCTCATGCGCCGAGGACTCGCCCGAGTACCTGTACGGGCTGTGGGACGACGCGGTGACGCGCTCGCGCGCGAGCCTCGGTGCGATCCTCCGGGACGGCGGCCTCGACCGGCCCGCGCACTGGCAGTGGCCCGGGGGCGGGCGCTTCAGCGTCCGGCGGATCGTCTACGACCTCGTCGAGGAGTACGGCCGCCACGCCGGCCACGCCGACCTCCTCCGCGAAACCGTCGACGGCCGCGTCGGTGAGGACCCGCCCGCGGGCTGGCGTCCCGTCAGCGGCTCGGGCGCCTGGACCTGGACGGCGTCCTGAACCCGGCGGTGCCCGGCCGTCGGCGGGCGCATATCCGGTTGCCACTCGCCGCCGATCCGGGAATGCTGGTCGCATGACCGGCGACCACATCTGGCCGAAAGGCACCTTCGGCCTCGCCTTCCCCCAGTTCCTCGAGCGCCACGGCCTCGAAGCCCGCGGGGACGTGGAACCGCTGCTCGGCGGCGAGGACAACCGCATCGGCCGCATCGCCACCGACCGAGGCGACGTGGTGATCCGCGAGTACCTCAACTCCGGTCTCGACAAGGTCCGGGCCGAACTCGACCTCGTCGGGCACCTGGCCCGCGACGGGTTCCCGACCCCGGGCCCCGTCCCCTCCCTCATCGGCGAGCCCGTCGCGGTGGTGGGCGGGAACCCGATCGCCGTGTTCCCGTTCGTCCCCGGCGACGTCCCGGCCGCGATGACCCCGGACCTCGCCCGGCAATGCGGGACGCTGCTGGCGCGCATGCACGCCGGCACCGAGGACTGGACCGACGAGCGCATCCCCGTCATCGACCGCCGCGGGATCCTCGAACAGGCCGCCGACAGCGACGTCGACCTCGCCGGGGCCGACCGGTGGCGGACCGAGACGCGAGCGTTCCTCGACCGCCACGCCGAGGACCTGGCGCTGCTGGACGGGCTGCCGTCCGGACCGATCCACCACGACCTGCACCGGCAGAACCTCCTCGTCGAAGACGGCGACGTGACCGCGGTGCTCGACTTCGACGAGCTCAACCGCGGCCCGCTCCTCATCGACCTCGCCCGGTGCCTCCACTACCTGGCCCTCGAACAGCCGGACCGGCGACTGCCCGCCGCGCTCGCCCAGGCCGTCATCGCCGGGTACGAGCACGTCAGGCCGCTCCGGATCACCGAACTGGAACTCCTCCCGCTCGCCTTCGACCTCGCCGGCATCGTCGACGCGGCCGGATGCATCATGTGGGCCGCACCGCGACTGGGCCTCACCGGCGTCGACGACTGCCACAGCTGGCAGGCCTACCTCGCCAACCGCGAGGCACGGTAGCGGCCATCGGCGTTCCTCAAGGGGCCTCGGGGCCGTTCCGGGCCGTCATGCCGAGGGAGGCGACCGCGGCGATCCCTACGGTTCGCGCATGCGCCCGAGAACGCCACCGGTCCGGGCCTTCAGGAACACGAGTCCTTCCGGCCCACCGCGCCGTCAGCCCAATCGAGCGACTACTCGTCGTGAAGCTCGATGTCAATGGAGTCATCGGCGCCCACGACCAGTCGCGACTCGCGGTCGTACATCGTCAATCGGGTCGGGGCTGGGAGGCCCATGACGATCCCTTAGGTGGTTTCAGGCATGCCGTCGCCGATTCGGACGACCACTCCGAGCCGGGAGTGGATTTCGCCGTAGGCATCGGAAGCGAGAGGAACTCTCTCCAGACTCGAGAGTGCTGCTTTCAGGGTACGAATGAGTCGCTGGAGCCGCTCATCGAGTCCGGCGATTCGCACAGGGTCCCGGCCTTCGATGATGTCCCGATATCTCACCTCGGCTTCATCGGCGTCCGACACCCCGGCCTCCCGCCAAAACGCCAGATCAATCATCGATGTCGACGCCGAGGTCGTTGTCCACGCCCAACACATAACCGGCCTGCGGGTGGCACATCGTCGATCCGTGTCGGCAGCCGGTCGCGTACAGCTCGGACACGGTGCTGTTCGGGAGACCGCCTCCCGACCGAACGACCAGTCCCTCTCGCGAGCAGTGGTTGGCGGTGAGGTCGCTTCCGGGCGGCGCTTCGAATCGGACACCCCGAATCGGGTGTCCGGGAACCGCTCGTGCACATCGAAGGCGAAGGACCGAATATTCTCGTCGAGGGCGTTGAACGAGACCGGGTTCGCCTCGTGCCGCACGCGATGACAGCGAGCCTCGGCCGCATCCAGTTCAGAGAGGCCGACCTCGCTCCAGAACATCAAGTTGCGCATGATCCCCCTCTCTCCTCGACGGCCTCATCCGCTACGAGTCTGTCCGCCGCCGACTTCCGGGCGGTCCGTGCGCCCCGCTCGGGCGAAGCGGCCTCACGACACCGCTTTCGGCCACCAGCCCGGCAATGCCGTCGAGAACGGCCTCACTGTCCACATCGATGATCACTCGGTGAACGCCGCTTTCGGCGGAGCACCGGTCCCTGGGGGCGGAGCGCGCCTCCGGCCGGTCGACGCCCGTGGGTCAGCCGGCGCTGCTCAGTTGGGCGATCACGGCGTTCCACCAGGATTCTGGATCGGCGAACGCCGACGGGTCGACGTCCTCCAGCCGCCTTTTGAGTTCGGCCGCACGCTGCGCGCGCCCTTCGGAGCCGGTGTCGGCATCGACGAACAGGGAGAAATGGTAGAGGAAGTCGGTGAAGGCCGCCAAGCTCGAGTTGACCGGCTCCAACGACGGCGACTCGATGTCGAGCATCATGACCTGCCCGCTGTCGGCGTTGAAGACGAACCACATGTCGCCGTCGGCCGGGACCGTGCCGATGAGCATGAGCCGGTATGGCTTGCCCTCAGCGATCCGCACGTCGACCTGGTCGTAGAGCTGGACCTCACCGTCAAGGTAAGCGGTGAAGACCTCCGACAGATCCAGCGGGAGGAAGTCGATGGACGGGTAGGCGGCGGCCGGAGCGGGAAGCACCTCCAACCACAACTCCCGCGGAAAAGGCACGGTATTGTCGTGCCCCCAAGTCGTCAGATATGCTGCGGCATTCGGCATTGCCTTCCCCTTCGCATAGCATCGGCAACTATATCAGCTCGTTCGATTCAAGAAACTCAACCCAATGCCGGGCGTCTCTGGACTGATTGCGGCTGCCGGGGTCATAGCACAATTCGCCATGCCGCCGTCCGATCCCGAATTCGCTCACGAATTCGAACAGGTCTCGGCTGAACGTCCGCAGCCGCCGGGCGGGAGCCGGTTCCAGACCGGCCACTTCGCCGCTGTCCGCGTGCAGCAGCAATGTCGCCTTGCCGTGGTACTGCGCAACGGCCAACCATCCATCGCTTTCGACGGGATCGATCCCGCAGGCCTCGAACGCTTCGGCCAGTCGGTCCGTGCGCTCATAGACGAGCTCATCCGGAAGGAATTGAAGCACTCCGTACGCGGATGACGAATGCATCCGGTAGAGGCGCCACAAGTCCTGCGTCATAGGCGGCTTGACCGTCATGCTCGCGCCCTGGTAGTGCCCGATGCCCATGCGGTCGAGATTCCACTTCTCGAGCCGGGCCGGCTTCTTGAAGGCCCTATCGGCGGCGGTCGAGAGCCGGGACAGTCTTCGTGCGAACTCGCGCTCGGTATCGCCGGGCTCCGCGTCCACCCATGCTCGAGGCGGTTCGGAGCCGGGCCGCGAGAACCGCCGGTCCCACTGCGACTGCAGGTGCCGCAACTCGCGCTGTTCGAAGCATCCGGCGGACTCGAGCAGACCGAGCCACCCGTCCTCATCGCCCGTGTGCACCGCCATGTGCGACGGGTCCATGGTGATCGTCGGATACTCGGGGCCCAACGCGAAGCGGTCGAAGAACTCGAAGAGGCCGGGCGCGAGCCGCCGCAGCCGCCGACTGCCCGCCTTGATCTCGTCAGCGCTGGTCACCGCCACGGCACCGGACTCGGAGTGCAGATAGACCGTGGCGTTCTCGCATCGGGCCACGGGAGCCCAGCGGTTCGGCTCCGGTTCGTCGAACTCCCACTCCTCGAAGTCGTCCGCCACCTCGGCCCGGCCGGCCTCGATCCGCTCAGCGGTCCAGAACACCAGCGACCCGCAGCGGGGCGCGTGCGTGACCTCGTAGAGTGCCGCTATCGGACTGAGGGTGCTCGAGACGCCGCGCCCCGGAGGCAGCGACCACAGGGCCTCGCGCGCAGCCGGAATCGCGTCCCTGACTCGTTCGACCTTGCTTGCGATCTGGCCCCGGTCCATGGAAGTGCTCTCACCATCTGCTCACTGCGATCTGGAAGGTCGAACCATCCGGTAGGTCCTTGATCCGGTTCATGATCTGCGACCCCACGCTCCGGTTCACACCACTATCCAGCATCCACATATTGGAGGCGATGTCCAACCCGCCGGCCTGCAGCTCATGGATATGGTCGGCGTCCATCCGGTCGAACTCGTCCTGCATCCGCTGCCGTCTCGTCGGATCGGACACCTTGTTGATCTGGTCCTGCACCTTCCTGCGGTAATCCGCCTGCGCCTTGCCCGTTCGGGAGATCTGGCTCGCCGGCACCTTCTTCAGTTTGCCGCGCTTGCCCAGACCCTGAAGCGCCTTCAGCTTCTTGCGGAAATGCGCTGGATCGTGCTTCGGGTTGCGCTTCACCACGATCACGTAGTCAGGTCCCTTGCCCTTCGGCCCCTTCGCGACTCTGAACACGTTCTTCTTCCCCAGCACCCTGCTGACGACCTTCCCGCCGACGGCGCTCCGGGCGAGCTGCAGGTTGTTGCGCGGCCTAGCCATTGAGCACCATCTCGATCGCCATGCCGATGAGCTGGTCGACGATGATCCCGGTGATGATCTTGAAGATCGGGATCTGGGCGAGCGAGGCGCCGAAGGTGACCGCCGCCGTCGCGATCGCCTGCGCGATCTGGAAGGCGAGCATCACCAACTGGACGATCACCTGCACTTTCAATGCCAGCACGACACCCGCTGCGATCGTCAGGCCGATGTTGATGATGTTCGTCGGATCGGCGGCGTCGGCGATGTTCCGCACCGCCGACTCCGCGTCGTCCCATTCGGACTTGAAGGCGTCGATCTCCGCACCGGCGTTGTTCTCCAGCAGCGTCTGGGCCGCGGCATTCAGCGACTCCACGCGACCGGAGATCTGATCGGCCATACCGGTCCACTCGCCTGCGAGGTTGAAGATGGATTCTTCATCAGATTCAGGGAACTCGTAACCGAGCATGCTGAGCAGGCCCGTCAGCTCTCCGGGGAGTTGGATGCCCATGGGCGGTCTCCTGTCTGCCGTCAGGGTCGCGGCATCAACCGCCGAGTTCGCTCAGCAGCTGGTTGAAGGACCGGGCCGTCTCGGCGTCCGCGGCCTCGTGGTTATCGGCCATCTCGCGGAGGCTCTGCGCGTAGTCGGTCAGGTCCTCGATGTTCGTCGAGAAGCATTCGGTGAGGGCATCGGTACAGGCTTGATGGGCGATGCCCACGAGCGTGCCGATCTCGTCGCCGCCGAAGGCGTCGGCGAACTGCTCCAGGGCGCCGGTGAACTGGTCGAGGAGGCCCTGGACCTCCTCCTTCGCGGCGTCGAGCTGGTCGGCCGCCTGCCGCATGGATTCCGGGTCGATGTCGAAGCTCGGCACGGTCACCGGCCTCCGTGGAGTTTGGCCATGACCTCGCTGATCGAAGCGCTCATCGCCTGGAACTGGCGCAGGGAGCGGTCCTGGATCTCGGCCACGGATTCGTTGATCGCCTCGAGGTCCGGCACCGGCTCGTCGGTGCCCATCGCCTCGGCCCGTTCGTCCAAGGCGGCGTTGACGATCCGCTTCAGCTCCTCGGCCACGGCCTCCGAACCCAGGCGCATGACCCTCGGGTCCATGTCGAGCCGGTCGACGCGGCCCTCCACGCCGATCGTCACGCTGAGGAGCCCGTCGGCGCCCTCCACCGTCACCGGCTCGACCTGCGCGGCCTCAGGAGACTGCACCGCTTTGCTCAGGGCCGCCCGGGCATCCGCCAACTGCTGAGCGATCGCGTCCTCGCCGAACATCGGACCTCCAGTCGCCTCACGTCATTTGAGGTTGACTCATTTTATACTCGCGGTGCCCGCAGTCGGGGTCCGCGAACGCCGCCTCGAGCTGCGGTTTCGCAGTGGACCAGAGTGATCGGTGGGGGTGATGGTGGACGGTGGGGAGTAGGCTCCCGGCGCATGAGTGATGACAGCGGGGCCGTTGCGGTGGCCGAGCGCGATGAGCAGCCCGTGACGTCGCCCTGGTACCGGTGGCGTTGGCTCCGGTGCCTCTCCTGGATCGGAACCGCCGGCGTGGTCGGGTACGCGGCCGTGCGGCTCTTCGGGCTGGAGACCGGGTTCCTCCTCGTCACGACCGTGGCGTTCGTGCCCTATGCGGTCCTCGCCGCGCTCGTCGGCGCCGGCCTGCAAGCGGCCCTCCGGCATTGGGCCGCCGCCGCGCTCACCGCCGTCGTGGCGCTTGCCCTGGCGCTCCTGCTCGTTCCCCGGGTCGTCGCCGACGACCAGCCCGCCGCGGACGGCGCGGCGCTGACGGTCATGTCCGTCAACCTGTACGTCGGCAACGCCAGCCTCGATCACGTGATGGACCTGGTCGAGGAGCACGAGCCCGACCTGCTCAGCGTCCAGGAGCTGACCCCCGGGGCGGCCGACCGGCTCGCCGAGCTCGGGCTCGCCGAGCGCATGCCCCACACCATCCTCGAACCGGACGACCTCGCCATCGGCACCGGCCTCTACTCCGTGCATCCCCTGGAGCGCATCGAGACCGTGGGCCGCGAAGGCATCTTCTACCAGATCGCCGCCGAAGTCGACATGCCCGAGGGCACCGACCTGCGCTTCATGGCCGTCCACCCCGCCGCGCCCGCCTCCGCCGAGCGGATCCCCCTCTGGGAAGAGGACTTCGCGAACCTGCCGCGCCCCGACGGCGGCCTGCCGTGGGTGCTCGCCGGGGACTTCAACGCCACCCTCGACCACGACAACATGCGCGACCTCCTCGGCGCGGGATACGTCGACGCCGCCGAGGCCTCCGGGGCGGGCCTCGAACCGACCTGGCAGCCCACCGGCGGCTACCTCGGCGGGCTGATCCCGATTCCGGCCGTCACCCTCGACCACGTGTTCGCCGAGACCGGCGTCGCGATCCTCGGCTGGGAGGTCCTCGACAAGGACGGCAGCGACCACGCGCCCGTCGTCGCCCGCCTGCGCCTGCCGCAGTAGCGAACGGATCTCCCGGCGAGCGATGAATCCCGCCGGGCCGCCTCGTCATAGTCGGTGAGAAGCCGAAGATCCCTACTGAAAGGCCGCACGTCATGCGCCAGCTCATCGTCACCGCGTTCGTCTCCCTCGACGGCGTCATGGAAGCCCCCGGCGGGGAACAGGGCTACCGGAACACCGGTTGGACCTTCAAGGACATCGAGTTCGTCCCCGAGGCCTACGAGATCAAGGCCCGCGAGCAGGAGGAGGCCGGCGCGCTGCTGCTCGGCCGCGTCTCCTACGAGGCCTTCGCGCCCGTGTGGCCCACCATGACCGAGGAGTTCGCCGGCTACAACGCGATGCCCCGCTACGTCGTCTCCACCACTCTGAAGGAGCAGGACGAGCGCTGGCCCGCCACCATCCTCCGCTCGGTCGACGAGGTCGCCGCGCTCAAGGAGACCGAAGGCGGCCCCATCTCGGTGCACGGCAGCGCCGGCCTGGGCCACAGCCTCGCCGACGCCGGACTCGTCGACCGCTACCACCTGCTCGTCTTCCCCAAGCTCCTCGGGGCCGGGAAGCGCCTGTTCAGCGACGCCGACAAGGACGCCACGAACCTGCGGCTCGTCGAGCACGAGGTGTATTCGAACGGCATCCAGAAGCAGGTCTTCGACGTCGTCCGTTAGCGCCGCGGGCCGGTCAGGTCAGTTCGTCCGCCTGCTGGCCCTCCGGCAGCGACAGCCGCTCGATCGCATGGGCCTCGCCGGAGATCTCGAGGGTGTCGCGCTCGCCGTCCGGCACGAAGCCGTACCGCTCGTAGAAGCCGCGGCCGAGGTCGTTGCCGGCCAGCGTCCAGACCCGGACCGGCAGCATCCCGCGCCCGGCCAGCCACCGGTGGCATTCGCGCATGAGGGCGTACCCGGCCCTGCGGCCCCAGTGGTCGGGGTGCACGTAGAGCGCCCGGACCTCGCCCGGGGTCCCCGGGCCGGCCTCCTCGGCGCTGCTCTCGCGAGTGTCCCAGCAGGCCGTGGCGAACCCGATCACGTTGGGGCCCTTCTCGGCCACGAACGTGATCGCGTACTCGTGCCTGCGGGCGAGGTCGCGCACGAACTGCTCCGAGGCCACTTCCGGGAGCTGGGCGAGCGCCTCGTCGCTCAGGATGCCGCGGTACGCGGCACGCCATGAGGCGCTGCGGACTTGCACGATCTCGTCTGCGTCTGCGGGGCCGCCGGTTCGGATCCTCATGTCTACCAACCGTGCCCGAAGGTCCACAAGAAAGCAACCGCTGCGGCGATGAGAATTGCGGCGGCAAGCCGCTTGTGCAGAAAGCGTCTAGTCGACCGGGGACTCCAGGAGCCTGAGCTCGCGTGCGCCGGCGTCCACCGCGGCCAGCGTCCCGATGGGCATTGGCAGGTTGGGGCCGGTGTGTCCGAAGTCGACGCCCGCAAGGACGGGGACGTCGTAGTCGCCGAGGACGTCGAGGACGATGTCCTTGACGCCGACG
The DNA here is from genome assembly GCF_019710475.1 of Glycomyces sp. TRM65418. Classification (GTDB taxonomy): domain Bacteria; phylum Actinomycetota; class Actinomycetes; order Mycobacteriales; family Micromonosporaceae; genus Glycomyces. The sequence continues at coordinate 365,681 of NZ_JAJFAX010000005.1, forward strand.
AGCCGCCCGTCGGGCAGGTCGCGGTCGGGGATGTCGCTGGGGATGCCGACGACCATGGCGCCGCAGCGGTCGAAGACGCCCTGCATCCGCAGGAGGTGCAGCTGGTTCCAGACGTGGCCGAGGTTGCGGCCCACGTCCTCCCAGAAGAAGACCGCGCCGTCCCAGGTCTCGGGCGCGAGCGCGTACGGCGAGGCCTGGACGTTGACGAGGCGGTCGAGCAGGCCGCCGACCAGGCGTCCGGTCGCGGTCCCGGGCCGCCAGGTCTCCCAGGTGCGCTCGGCCGGGAGCGCGACGTCGCCGAGTTCGCCGGTGAGGAGGCCGCGCACGAGTTCGGCGATCTCGGCGTGCCGCTCGGGGGTGCTCCCGTCCCAGAACAGGCCGCTGAAGCCGGGGGCGAAGTCGGCGTGGAAGCCGACGAGGCCGGTCTGGGAGTGGCAGGCCAGGTGGAGGGCGGTGATGTCGCTGAAGCCGAGGAGCGGCTTGGGGTCGCGGCGGATCGCGTCGTAGTCGATGCGGTCGAGGTAGGCGGTGGTCGCGTTGCCGCCCGTGAACGGGACGATCGCGCGGATCTCCGGGTCGTTCAGCAGGGCGTTGAACTCGGCGGCCTGCGCGGCGGGCGGGGCCGAGCGCCAGAAGTGGTGGCCGCCGGACTCGACGAGCTCGGTGCGGCGGACGCGGAAGCCCATGCCCTCGAACACCGCGGTGGCCGCGTCCAGCCAGTCGCGCTCCTGGGGGAGCGCGGGCCCGGAGGGGGCGGCGATCGCGATGGTGTCGCCGGGGCGCAGTCGCTTGGGCCGCAAGGGTCGCATGGAGTCCGCCTCCTCGGGGTCGTGAGCGGGGCCGCCCACAGCCTACGGCCGCGGGCGGCCCCGGCGCAATGCAAGCGCTATCGGAGCGGGACGGCGGGCTCCCAGGAGGCCGCCTCGGCGGCGACGGCCTCGTCCGGGTCGGGCGCCTGGCGGGCCTTGCGGATCGTGAGGGCGATCCCGGCGGCGGCGGCGAGGAGGGAGGCCGCGAAGCCGGCGAGGGTGGCCGCGTCGGGGGCGACGAAGGACTGGCCGCGCACGGCCTGGACCATGGTGGTCGCGAAGACCCCCAGGTAGCCGAGCGAGAGCCAGTGGACGATCGCGGCGCGGACCCGCACGTCGCGCAGCCAGGCGCGGCGGGCGGCGACGACGCCGAGGAGCATCGCGACGCCGATGAGGACCTGGATGCCGTGGAGGCCGATGAAGTGCGGGACGCGCATGTCGCCGCCGGTGGTGGACCAGCCGGTGAGCACCATGCCGTTGCCGTCGAGGTCGCCGACGCCGTGTCCGGCGTTGAGCACGACCTCGTTCCCCTCGGCGTCGACGACGGTGCGCTCGCCCTGGCCGCCGACCGTGACGATGAAGAACGCGGCGAACATGCCCAGGCTCGACAGGAGCAGGCCCCAGCGGACGACCGCCGTGACGGCCTTGTCGCCGATGCGCTGGAACAGGACGATCACCGCGATGACCAGGTTCGCGAGGAACATGACCGGCACGAACTGGAAGGCCAGCTGCACGACCTGGTTGAACGGGTCCTCGGCGGTGTTGAAGTGGCTGTAGGTGCCCGCGGCGGCGGCCGCGACGATGACGCCGACCTCGGCCGCGCTGATCACGGCGAAGACCGTGCCGAAGACCCAGCCGGTGCGCCGCAGCTTCGTCATGTGGGCGAGCAGCCACGCGAGGCTGAGGCAGTAGGCGAAGAAGGAGAAGCCGAACTTGAACGCCTTGGCCCAGACGCTCTCGCCCATGAGGGTGCGGTCGTCGAAGGGCATGGCGATCAGCGAGGCGAGGGCGACGACGCCGCAGGCGATGCCGAGGACGAGGAGGGGGCGGTGCCAGCGGCGGCCGCCGTCGGTGAGGGCCAGGCCGGACCCGGCGGCCCGATCGGTGATCGTGCCGCGCCGGTGGCGGGCGGGGGCGGTGCTGACCTGCGCGGTCACGGGCGTCTCTCTCATGGAGACGACGTTATGGCGAACCACGTTGCGGCGCATTGCCGTAGGCCGCCCAGAAAAAGGTGGGGCCAGCCTTACCCCGGGCGCTACGCCGCGGCGGGTCGCCGCTCATCCGGTGCTCTGAGCGCTCCCGACTGCAGCGAACCTGCGAGCCGGGAGCAGCACGCCCGCGCCGCCGGGGTCCGACGGGCCGGTGCAGCGGAGGCGGGTGTTCCCGGGGGTGCTCCGTGTCGCCTCCGCTGCGGCGGGGAACGCTGGACGAAGTGCGCGTGAACGCTTGCGCGTTCATTCGGCTGTAACGAGGATGTGACGAATGAGCTCTAATCTCAGTCGCATCTTGGAGTCCGTCGACCCGTTCATCGGCACCGCAGCTGCCGATCTGCCCGCGGCGCAGGGGCTGGCCGCGACCTGGTGGTGGCCGAAGGCCCAGGTCGGGAACACGCACCCCGGCGCCTGCCACCCGTTCGGGATGGTCTCCGCGTGCGCCTGCTCCGGTGCCTACCCCACCGGGTACGGCCGCTACGGCATCTCCACCGAAGGCGCGCCCCAGGCGATCTACGACGACTACCTCGCCAGCGGCTTCACCCACTTCCAGCAGTCCGGGACCGGCGCGATCCGCAAGTATTACAACTACTTCCGCGTCACCCCCATGATCGAGACGCTCGACGCCCTCGGCACCCGCTGGAAACTGGAGGACGAGGTCGCCGAGCCCGGCTACTACGCCGCCGTCTTGGAGAACGGGATCCGCTGCGAGCTCACCGTCGGCGAGAAGACCGCCGTCCACCGCTACACCTTCCCCGAGGCCTCCTCGGCCCGCGTCGTCGTCGACTTCTCCTACGGCGGGCTCGCCATCGAGCACGGCACCACCGTGCCCCTCCGCGCCAGCCTGGAGAGCCTCGGCCAGGGCTGCGCCCAGGGCACCGTGGTCATGGAGGGCATGCCCCTGTCGGTCTACCTCGAGGCCGACGCGCCCGGGTGGCGGCAGCTCGTCTGGTACGACCGCCGCCGCGTCGACGGCGGCACCCGCCTCGACTTCGACTACATCCGCCGCACGACCCTGCGCCCCTTCGGCCTCATGTTCATGGGCCCCGCCCGCGCGGGGCAGACGGTCGAGATCCGCATGGGCTTCTCCATGCGCGGCACCGACCAGGCCCGCCGCAACCTGGAGCAGTCCCCGGGAGCGGCCGGGTTCGAGTCCACCCGGGCCCGGACGAGCCGAGCCTGGAACGACTACTGCTCGCAGGTCGAGGTCCACGGCGGCACCCCCGAACGCCGCACCGTCTTCGCCACCAGCCTGTACCACTCGCTCATCAAGCCCTGCTTCGCCGCCGACGAGAGTCCCTTCTGGAACTCCAAGGGCCCCTTCGTGTTCGACATCGCGACCATGTGGGACATGTACAAGACGCAGTTCCCGCTGCTCACCGCCCTCGACCGCGCCAAGGGCGCGGACATGCTCGAATCGCTCGTGCGCATCGCCGAAGAGGAGGGCAACCTCCCCATCGGCTACCGCATGGCCCGCGGCTCCGACCGGTTCTTCCGCCAGGGCTCGGCCCTCGCCCACACCGTCCTCGCCGACGGCTACCGGCTCGGGCTCGAAGGCCTCGAATGGGACTGGGCGCTCATCCACATGCAGGACGACCTGCGCCGCGGCTACGGCGAGGACTTCGCCGAGCGCGGCGTCGTCCACCCCATCAGCCACACCCTCGACCTCGCCACCGGCTACTGGTGCACCGCGATCATCGCCCGCGGCCTGGGCGACCTGCGCCTCGCCGACGAACTCGAGGCCCGCTCCCGCAACTGGATCAACGCGTTCGGCCAGGACGGGCTCCTGCGCGACTCCAGCTTCTACGAGGGCGGCCGCTGGAACTACTCCTTCCGGCTCCTCCACGACATGGCCTCCCGCATCGAACTCGCCGGCGGCGACAAGGCGTTCACCGCGATGCTCGACCGCTTCTTCGGGTACGGGGCCGAGCCGGTCGCGCAGCTCGGCACCCCGCCGTTCGGCCCCGAGTTCGCGATCGGCCTCGACCTCAACCGCTTCGAAGGCCTCAACAACGAACCCGACATGGAGGCCCCCTGGGCCTACCACTATGCCGGGCGCCCCGACCGCACCGCCGAGGTCGTGCACGCCGCCCTCGCCCACCAGTTCGGGACCGGCCGCGGCGGCCTGCCCGGCAACGACGACTCCGGGGCCCTGTCCTCGTGGTACGTCTGGGCGTCCCTGGGGCTCTTCCCCGTCGCCGGCCAGAACCTGTTCCTCGTCAACGCGCCCGCCTTCGCGTCCGCGAACCTCCGATTCGGCGGCAACGACTTCGAACTGGTCACCACCGGCCACACCGAGACCGGCATAGGCGAGGACGCCGCTGGGCACTCTGCCCAGTACGTCCAGTCGGCCCGCTTCAACGGCAAGCCGCTGGACCACAGCTTCATCACCGGCAATCAGCTGCACGGCGGCGGGAGGCTGGAGATCGAGCTCGGTCCCGAACCGTCCGACTGGGCGACGAAGACGCGCCCTCCGTCCGCTTCCGACCGGCCCGAGCCCACTCGGGGCGGCGGCACCCGCCTTCAGGAGTTCCCACCGTGATCCAGCAGTCCCGTGACACCGAGCGCCGCCTCGTCATCGTCGTCCGCGCCGACCCGGTCATCTGCGGCCACGCCACCGAGGCGCGCGGCCTCGCCGAAGTGGCCCTGCAACGCGGCTTCGACGACGTGCGCATCATGAGCTGGCCGATCGAAGCGCTCCAGGCCGCGGGGCTGCCGCTGAAGCCGCTCGACGAACTCCTGCCCTACTCGCCCGGCATCACCGTCGAGCGACCCGGCCCCGTCGGCGACTACCGCGTCCCCACCGGCCGCCACCTCCTCGGCCTCTCCGGGCGCCTCTTCGAGCTCTTCACCGACGGCGTGCCCACGGTGTGCATGTCGATGTACCTCACCCCGCACGCGAACGCCGTGGTCGACGCCCTCCGCGCCGTGCGCGCCGCCGGGCTCGACGCCGACGTCACCACCATCGCCGAGGCCGTGGGCTCCGACATCACCAACGTCGTCCGCTCCTGCATCGCCGAGGGCGCGATCGGCGCGGCCGCGTCCCTGTTCACCACCTACCTCGCCAACGACCGCTGCGTCGCCGTCTCCGCCTACACCAGGGACCTCATCCTCGAATCGGCCCGGCAGGTCGACCTCGCCTGCGGCACCCGCTTCGCCGAGGAGATCGCCGCGCGCGTCCAGATCTCCTACCCGGCGGTCGACGCCGGCGCCTACACCGGCCTCGATCCGTCCGCGGTGGACGCCGCACTCGCGGCGCGCGGCCTCGTCCGCGACGGCTACGTCCTCTTCCTCTCCCGCGTCGCCGCCGCCAAAGGCGCCGACGACCTCGTCAACGCCTACCGCGCCTCCGGGGCCGCCCGCACGCACCGCCTCGTCATCGCCGGGAACGGGCCCGCCCACGCCGACACCCGGGCCCTCGCCGGGGACGACGAGCGGATCCTCTTCCTCACCGACGTCGCCGACGAGGAGAAGCCGCTGCTCATGAACGGCTGCGCCGCCTACGCCCTGCCGTCCAAGCCCCGCCCCGAATTCGTCGAGACCTTCGGCATCGCCCTGGTCGAGAAGATGCTCGCCGGAGGCGGACCCGTCATCACCACCCGCACCGGCGGCATCCCCGAAGCCGTCGGGGACACCGCGATCGAAGTGCCGCACTCCGACCCGGCCGCGCTGGCCGCCGCCATCGACCGCGCCCTCGCGATGGACCCGGCCGAACGCGCCGCCGCCGCCGAGCGCGCCCGCGCCCACGCGATGCGCTTCGACCGCACCGCGGTCTTCGACAACCTCTTCGCCGGGCTCCTCGACGCGCGCACGGACCTCCCCGTCGAATCCCACGTCACCATCAGCTGAAGGCCGACGCTTTCCTCTCACCCGGACGGGCTCCTGACCTGCGCCTGGGCGACCGCGATCAAGAAATCCAAGAAATTCTCGGATCGGCGACAACCTTCAAGGCGTCCGCGGCAACCACATGACGGTGCGGCAACCCGGCTCGTCGCACCCACCAACCACATCGGGAGGACTTCACGTCCTCCTCGCATAGCAGGAAGCGGAGGGCCCGCGCCGCGTCGCGGGTCGCGGCCCTCGCCGTCTCGAACGGCGAACCGCCGACGGGCGCACTCCCGAACGGCGGGCCGACGTCCGTCGGCGCCACCGCTGCACGCCGGCAAGGACGACACGGACCCAGGAAAGGCTTTCCTGCCATGGGAAACGACAGGCGCGGGCACCAGGGCTGCCCGCGCCTGTCCCCCTTCCGGACGCCGTCCCGAGCGGCACTTCTGACGACGAGGACGTGATGGTTCGGCTGCTAGACTCGCCGCCTCCCCGAATTCGACCCGCTTCCGGAGGCCCCCCGTTGGACGTCCCCGCCAAGCTGGAGGAAGACGCCTTCCGCGCCTTCTTCGAGCGGCATCACGCCGAGCTGGCCCGCTTCGCGTGGCTGCTCATCGGCGAGAGCGCGGCGGCGGAGGACATCGCGGCGGACGCGATGCTCGCGGTCTGGCGGCAGTGGGACCAGGCCCGGCGCGCCCGGTCGCAGATCGCCTACGCGCGCGGCATCGTCGCCAACCTCGCCAAGTCCCGCATCCGCGCGGCCGTGCGCGAACGCCGCCGGAACACCCTGTTCTGGCAGCGGCCCGGCGAGACCGCCGAAGGACCCGACTCGGCGGCGGTGGTCGACGTGCGCGAGGCGCTGGCGCGCCTGCCGCTGCGCCGCCGCGCCTGCGTGATCCTGCGGCACTCGCTGGAGCTGTCCGAACGCGAAACCGCCGACGCGCTCGGCGTCTCGGTCGGCACGGTCAAGAGCCAGACGTCCAAGGGCCTGGCCGACCTGCGCCGGATCCTCGGCCCGCAGGAGGGATCGGCCTGGGCGTCGATACGGAAGGGGGAGCAGCGGTGAGCGACGAACTGCCCGACCGGCTCCGGGCGGCCGCGGAGGGGTACGAGCCCGACCGCGACCGCATGTGGGCGCGCGTGTCCGAGGGCATGCGCGAGCCGCGCACGGGCGTCGAGCCGGTGCGCACCGGCTGGCGGATCCCGCAGGTCGCGCTCGCCACGGGCGTCGCCGTGGTCCTCATCGGAGCGATCGTGTTCTTCGGACACGCCATGGGAATCGGCCCCGTGGTCGACCCGACGCCCGAGCCCCCCGCGGCCGGTCCCGGCACCCGGACCGCCGAGGCGACGGACCCCGCGACCACTGAGGACCCTTCGCCGGACGCCACTTCGGAGGACGTCGAGCAGACGACGGGCGCGGAGGCGACCACCGACGCGGAGGACGTCGACGCGAGCGCCGACTGGCTCGTCACGCACGGAGCGATCGACCAGGGCAGCAACGACTACTGGTCGCAGGCGACGTTGACGCTGCAGAACGACGAACCGCTCGTCGCGCTCGTCGTGGAGCTGCGGGTGGCCGAGCGCGAGGACCTGGAGTCCACGGGCTCGTGGAGCACCGACAGCCGCTTCGGCGACGCGGTGGTCACGAGCGAGGACGGGTTCCTCGTGTACCGGTGGACCCTGAGGGACGACGCGGTGCTCCCGGCCGGCGAGTACACGCTCGCGGGCCAGTTCGGCCATCAGGACGGGGCGCGCAGCGCCGACGACGACCGCTACACCTTCGAGGCCGAGACCGAATCCGGCGACCAGGGCCGGAGCGAGGGCGACTTCGCATGAGCCCGCCGGGCGGGCGACCGCCCCGGCGACCCCAGGGCGAGAGCGGGGACCGGGCCCAGCGTCCGGTTCCCGCTCCGGGGACCGCCTCTCGACTCGGGGCCGGCCCTCGCGGGACGCGGAGCCGGCCCGGGAATAGGAAACCGGCGAGATCCGCGAATACGGCGATGAATCCGCTCTCATGGACCCGGTCTCGGCGAAGCCTGCGAGCCGTGACTGAGCACGGCGCAAACGCACTCGCGGGGTACGACACGAATCGCCCGGGTGACCTGTTCAGGCCATCGGGGGCGGGCGATTCGTCCCTCAGGCAGGGGGGCCCTGTCAGAAATTGATCAGTTCGAACGTGGTCGCGTACTGCGTGCCGAAGCGCTCGCCCACGCCCGCGGCGAAGCCGGTGAGCAGATCGCGCGCGTACGTCTCGGGGTCCTCGTCGGTCAGCGCCGTGATGTAGGCCCGGTGCTCCAGCAGCGAGGCCACCCCGAGCTCGATCGAGTCGGTCACGTCGACCGCGTGCGTCGCCTCCGGCGACGCCGCCAGCGCCACCCACCGCACGCCGCCCCACGGCTCCAGGCCCTCGGCCACCTGGTCGGGGAAGATCCAGCGGTTCCCGGCGTCGTTGACCGCGTCGAGCACCGATTCGCCCACCGCCCGATGGTCGGCGCTGTTCCAGTTCCCCGGCATGAAGTGGTCGCGCCGGTTCAGCGTGATGACCAGTTCGGGCCGGTGCCGCCGGATCGCCGCCGCGAGGTCGCGGCGCAGCGGGACGCCGGCCTCGATCACGCCGTCGGGGTGGTCGAGGAACTCGACCGACGTGACGCCCACGACCGCCGCCGACGCCCGCTGCTCGGCGTCGCGCACCGGCGCGCACGCCTCCGGCGACATGGTGTCGATCCCGGCCTCGCCCCGGCTGACCATGAGGTACGCGACCTCGCGGCCCGCCCGGGTCCAGCGCGCGACGGCCGCCGCGGCGCCGTACTCCATGTCGTCGGGATGGGCCACAATGGCCAGTGCCTTGGTCCAGTCTTCGGGCATCGCGGCGAGTTCGCTCATGCCCCGATTATGACGCGGCGGTCAGCAGGCGCAGGAGACCCCGCCGACCGGGACGGTGCGCGGGTCGGGTTCGCCGCGTTCGACGCCGGCGTCGGTGGCGACCGGCAGGCCCTCGCGGATCCAGTACTCCATGCCCCCGATCATCTCCTTGACCCGGTAGCCGAGCTTCGCGAACGCGACGGCCGCCCGGTAGGCGCCGTTGCAGCCAGGGCCCCAGCAGTAGACGACCACGGGCGTCGCGGGGTCGACCAGTTCGGCGGCGCGCGCGGCGATCGCGTCGGTCGGCAGGTGCACGGCGCCGGGCGCGCGGCCCTGGTCCCAGGCGGCCCGGCCGCGCGTGTCGACGAGCGTGAAGCCCGGCTCGCCCGATTCCAGGGCCGAGTGCACGTCGGAGACGTCGGTGCGGAAGGCCAACTGGCCGGTGAAGTAGGCCAGCGCGTCGGCGGGGGAGGCCGGGGGCACGCGCAGCACGGCGTTCGCATTCGGTTCCATGATGAGGAAACTACATGCTGGCACAAACCCGGGTTTCGTGCTGGTACAGGGAGTGCCGCTGTCGGGGATACCGGTGTTCACGGGGCGCCGTGGGGCGCCTGGGTGTTCCGAGCCGGTTCGGGGTACCCCGTCGGCGGTAGCTTAGGCACCGGCAGTGCCCCCATCGATTCCGATTACAGCGCAGAGAGGCTCTCACCATGGCATCCACAGCACCCACGGTCGAACTCCCCCACGGCGCGGCCATGCCGGTCCTCGGCCTGGGCACGTGGCCGATGGACGACACCGAGGCCGAGCGGGTGGTCGCCGAGGCGATCGGACTCGGCTACCGGCTGATCGACACGGCCGAGAACTACGAGAACGAGCGCGGCGTCGGCGCGGGCGTCAAGGCCTCGGGCGCGGCCCGCGAGGACCTGTTCGTCACCACCAAGTTCAACAAGCAGTGGCACGGCGTCGAGCTCGCCGCGGAGGCGTGCGAGCGCAGTCTCGACCGCCTCGGCCTCGACTACCTCGACCTGCTGCTCATCCACTGGCCGAACCCGCAGCAGGGGCAGTACGTCGACGCCTGGAAGGGCCTGGTGCGGCTGCTCGAACAGGGCCGGGTGAAGGCGATCGGCACGTCGAACTTCAAGCCCTCGCACCTGGACCGGGTCATCGAGGCGACGGGCGTGATCCCGGACGTGAACCAGATCCAGTTGAGCCCGTTGACGACTCGTCTGGAGGCGCGGGCGTACCACAAGGAGCGGGGGATCGTGACGCAGTCGTGGTCGCCGATCGGCGGGGAGGGCACCGCGGTGCGCGAGGACCCGCTGGTCCTGGAGCTGGCCGAGAAGTACGGGAAGACGCCGGCGCAGGTCGTGCTGCGGTGGCACCTGGACTCGGGGCTCACCGCGGTCGCCAAGTCGAGCAACCGCGGTCGCCTGGTGGAGAACCTCGAGGTGTTCGACTTCGAGCTCCATCCGGACGACGTGATGGCGCTGGCGGCGCTCGACCAGGGCGAGGGCTCGGCGGCGGACTCGGACTCGTTCGGGCACTAGGGCCGCCGGTATCGCCGTGCCGCGACCGCGGCCCGCCTCGCCATGTGAAGGCGGGCCGCGTCGCGTTCGTCAGGCGTCGAGCAGGGTCATCTTCAAGGCGCGGATGCGGTCGGCGTCGGTGAAGCCCTCCATGGCGGTGATCCTGCCGTCGTCGACGGTGAACACGACCAGGCGCGTGGGCGTGCCGGGGATGGCGGAGACGACGCCGATCCGGTCGTCGTCCACCAGCACCAGCTGCGCGGTGTTCGCCATGGCCGCGAACGTCATCGCGCCGCCCGCGATGGTGGCCGCGCCGCGGATGATCTCGCCGACGTGGGCGGCGTCGGTGCGGAGGGTGACCTCCGGGTCGAGCACCGACACCAGCGCGTCGAAGTTCCCCTCCCTCGCGGCCGCCAGGAACGCCTCCACCACGGTGCGCTGCCGGGAGACCGCGCGCCGCGTCGGCTCGCCGGCGCCGCGGACCCGGGCCCGGGCGCGGCTGGCGAGCTTGCGGGCCGCGGCCGGGGTGCGGTCGACGATCTGGGCGATGTCGCCGAAGGGCACCGCGAACATGTCGTGCAGGACGAACGCGAGCCGCTCGGCGGGTTCGAGCGTCTCCAGGACGACCAGGAGCGCGAGGCTCACCGAGTCGGCCATGAGCGCCGCCGACTCCGGGTCGGCCTCCGGCGCGGTCCCGGCGACCGCGCCCGGGAGCGGGACCGGCTCGGCCGCATGGTCGGGAAGCGGCTGCTCGCCGCGGGTCTTGCGGCGCCGCAGCTGGTCGAGGCACACCCGGCCGACGACGGTGGTGAGCCAGCCGCTGAGGTTCTCGATCCGCTCGGCGTCGCTGGCGGCCAGGCGGAACCAGGCTTCCTGCACGGCGTCCTCGGCCTCGCCGGAAGAGCCGAGCATCTTGAAGGCGACGGCCTCCAGGCGGGGGCGGTTCTCATCGAACCGGCGGGCGAGCCACTGGTCGTCGGTCATCCTGGTTCCTCCTCGATCGGTGTTCGGGGATATGACGCACGGCGCGGCGGGAACGTGACCGAGCCGAACCGTTCACGCCCGCAATGTGGCCTCGATCACCGGCGGTCACATCGCCGAGGCGGGGGTCGTCATGGCGGTGCATCGAACCGAAACGCGAAGGAGCACACCATGGAAGCCCGCCTCGACTACTACTCGAACCCCGTCGGCGCCAAGTTCCAGAAGTACCTCAACTCGGCCGGGAGGGCCCTCGATGACGCCTCGCTGCCGGAGGGGATCCCGAACCTCGTCCTGATCCGCGCCAGCCAGATCAACGGCTGCGGCGTCTGCCTCGACATGCACACCAAGGACGCCGCCCACGCCGGTGAGACCGCCGTCCGCCTCGCGATGGTCGCCGCCTGGCGGGAGGCCGCGGTCTTCACGGAGGCCGAGAAGGCCGCGCTCGCGCTCACCGAGGCCGGCACGCGCCTCGCCGACGGCGACGGCGTCCGCGACGACGTCTGGGAGGCCGCCCGCGGGCACTTCGACGAGGACCAGCTCGTCGCCCTCGTCTCGATCATCGCGCTCATCAACGCCTACAACCGGATGAACGCGATCTCCCAGATCCCGGCGGGCTCCTACGAGCCCGGCAAGTGGACCTAGCACCCGGCCTCAGCGGTCGGCGGGCGACTGCTCCGCCCGCCGGCCCTGGCGCCAGGTCTCCATCAGGTGCATGCCCAGCAGGTTCACCACCACCCCCATGCCGAACATCAGCCCCGCGCCCGGCAGCGCCACCGTGAACACCGCCAAGTCGCCGCCGACAGCGGCGGGGACGCCCACGACCAGCGTCAGCACTCCCAGCGCGAACAGCCACCCGGCCGCTTTCCCGGCCCGGTCGACGGCCTTCTCGATCTCATCGTCGAAACGCTTCATCGGCTCAGCCTAGTGACGGTCGGCCGCGCCGGGGTCCCGCGCGGCACTGGGGTATCGCCGCCGGCATCGGTAGGGCACTATGGAAGCTCCCCTCGAATCCCGCCGAGAAGGAGCCCCATGGCGCAGCTTCGCATCGATCTCGCCGCACCCGGCCAGGGCGACCTGACCGATCTGTACGCCTGGCTTCTGGAGGACGCCCGGACCGGTTCCATGGAACTGGCCGCCGAAGGCGCCGACGACGGCAGCCTCGGCCTGATCGACACCCTCCTCGCCGGCATCTCCACGGTGGCCGGTGTCGCCGCGCTCTACTACACCGCGCTGGCGTTCCTCGACAACCGCCGCATGGAGCAGCCCGAACAGCCCGCGCCCGAACTCGTCTTCACCGCCCCCGACGGCGCGCGCCTGGTGGTCGCGAACGCCCCCAAGGAACTCCAGGAGCAGCTGATCGCGCAGTTCACCGAGCACCTCCTCGCCTCCGGCAGGGACCAGCCGGGCGAATGAGCCTGCCCGACCCGTCGCGCTCGGCCGCCGTCCTCATCGGAGTGCACGACCACGCCGACCCGGCCATCCCCTCCTACCCCGCGGTCGGCGCCAGCGCCGAACGGCTCGCCGAACTGTGCCGCGACCCGCGGCTCCTCGGCCTGCCCGCCGAGCGCTGCACGACCCTCACCGGCGCCGACGCGACCAAACAGGCCGTCGAGGAGGCCGTCGAGGCCGCCGCCGCCGAAGCCGAGGACGTCCTCCTCGTCTACTACGGCGGCCACGGGCTCCGCATCGCCTCCGAGCAGAAGCTCCTGCTGTCCACCAGCGGCAGCCGCGTCGCCCCGCGGCAGCGGTGGCTCGGCTTCAGCGCCCTCAAGGAGATGATCGACCCGGCCGCCACCCGCGCCAAACGCGTCGTCGTCATCCTCGACTGCTGCTACTCCGGCCAGGCCAAGACCACCGGGCTGCGCGAGAACACCGACCCCGTCACCGGCGACCGCATGTCCGTGCTGTGGACCGCCACCGGCGCCACCGAACGCGGATGGATCGAGGACGGCGGCCGCTACACCAACTTCGCCGGGGCGCTCATCGCCGCCGTCGAATCGGGGATCGACAACGGGCCCGAGACGCTCAGCCCCGCGTCGATCCACGAACGGCTCAGCACCGCCTGGACCCACGACCGCCAGTGCCCCGACCTGCTCACCACCGGCAACCCGACGCTGCCGCTGTTCCGCAACCTGAACGGCCGCCCCTCGCGGCCGCGCACGGAACGGCCCCGGCAGCTCATCGACGAGCCCGAACCGCTGGTCGGCCGCGACTCGACCCTGCAGCGGATCCTCGACTACGTCGAAGCGCGCGCCGCGATCGAACGCGTCCCGGCCGTGTGCGGCCTCCAGGGCACCCCCGGCATGGGGAAGTCCTCACTGGCGCGGCAGGTCGCCGCGGAACTGACGCGCGACTTCGGCGACTCGCAGTACCTGATCGACCTGCAGGGCTGGAATCCGAAACTGCCGCCGCTCACCGAGAGCGAGGTCATCGAACGCCTCGTGCGCGACATGGCCGGCCACCAGGTGTACCCGCCCGACGATCCGGGCCGGCTGAGCCAGTGGCGGCAGTGGATGCTCGAGCGGTCCTCGGTGCTGGTCTTCGACAACGCCGCCGACTGGGCCGTGGTCGAGCACTGCATGCCCCCGCGCGGCGCGCGCTGCGTGGTGCTGGTGACCAGCCGGATGGACCTGACGGACGCGGTCGGCGCGGAGGCCGCCTTCTTCGTGCGGGGCCTGGACGACGCCGGCGCGGCGGCGCTCCTGGCCGAGAAGTCGCACCGCGAACTCGACCCCGGCGCGGTCGCGGCGCTGCTGGAGCGGTTCGGCCGCTCGCCCCAGACCCTCGCCACCGTGGGCAGCGTCCTGCGCGGCGGCATGGACCCCGAACGGTTCATCACCGCGCTCGACGCCGGCGCGGCCGCCGCGAGCAGCCACCATCCCGAAGCCTCCGCGAAGGAGGCGTTCCAGGCGTCGGTGCGGACCTTCGACGCCGAGGAGCAGAAGGTCATGTGGGCGGCCGGCAAGCACCCCGGCCCGAACTTCTCGCCCGCGTCGATCAACTCGATGACCGGCGGCGTCACCACGGTGTCCGAAGAGGTGACCGAGCTGGTGCTGCGGCGGCTGTGCGCCGAGTACTTCCTGCTGGAACCGGTGGGACCCGACCGCTTCGCCTTCCACGACCGGTACGGCGAGTACGCGGCCGAGCTGGCCGACTCGATCCACCCCGGCCGCGGCGACGCCATGCTGCGGCGGCTGTTCCGCGGACTGCTGGCGCGTCTGCGCGGCGCCAAACGGCAGTTCACCGGCATGGAGATCGAGCAGGGCGCCCCCGAGGCGACGCGCCGGACCCCCGCGGTCCACCGCTTCGCCGACGCCGCGGCCGCCCGCGCGTGGCTCGACGAGAGCGCCGACGAACTGGAGGCCGCCGCCGCCGCGGCCATGCGCTCGAACTGGGACAACGCCGCCCAGCTCGTCAAGTACCTGTCCTGGTGGCTGCTCTTCGACAGCCGCCCCAACCGGGCCCGGCTCCTGCTCGACCGGCTCGCCGAATCCGATCGCCTCGCCGACCAGGCCGAGGCGTGGCGAGGCCTCGGCCTCGTCGAACTGCAGAGCGACGACTTCGAAGCGGCGTCCCACCGCTTCGGCGACGCGCGGCGCGACTTCCGCGACCTGGGCGACGCGATCGGCGAGGCCGACGCCCTGATCGGCGTCGGCCAGGCCCTGTTCGGGCGCTCCAGCACCGCCGCCGCCGCGCGGTGCTTCGACGAGGCCGAGTCCCTGCACCGCGCCCAGGGCAACCGGCGCGGCCAAGCGGACGCCTGGAGGGCCCTCGCCCGCGTGGCGTGGCTGCGCGACCAGTACGACACGGCCGCCGACCTCTACCGCGAGGCCGCGGCCGCCTACGGCGACATCCACGACCGCCTGGGGCTGACCGCCGCCCAGATGGGCCTCGGCGACGTCGCCCGACACCGCGCGGACTTCGCGACCGCCGAACGCCACTACCGCGGATCCATGCAGGTCTACGAGGAGCTCGACGACCGGCGCGGCCAGGCCCAGACCTGGCAGGCCCTGGGCGACAACGCGAGGCTCTCGGACGACTACCCCGGCGCCGGCCGCTACTACGCCAAGGCCGAGCAGCTCAACGGCGGACTCGGCGACCGGCTCGGCCAGGCCGACGCCTGGTGGGGCCTCGGCACCGTCGCGCAGATGGACGAGGACTACTCGCGCGCCGAACACCATTTCCGCTCCGCCCAGTCCGTCTACACCGGACTCGGCAACCTGCGCGGCAGGGCCGACACGTCGTGGAGCCTCGGCCACGTCGCCCGGCTGCGCGGCGACCTGGAGACCGCCGAACGGGAGTTCACCGCGGCGCTGGAGGCGTACCAGGCGTTCGAGAACCTGATCGGCCAGGCCGACTCGTGGCTCGGCCTCGGCGACACCGCGCAGGCCCGCGGCGACCTCGACGCGGCCGAGCGCCGCTACCGCGAGGCCGAGACGGCGCACCGGCGCATGGGCACGCCCCGCGGCTGGGCCAACGCCTGGCGGGGCCTGGGCGAGACCGCCCGGCTGCGCGGCGACTCCGACACGGCCGAGCGGTACCTCGGCGACGCCGACCGCACGTACGCGGACACCGGGAACCTGCTGGGACGGGCCGAATGCCACCGGGCGCGGTCGCTCATCGCCGAGGCGAAGGGCGAACGCGGGGAGGCGCTGCGGCTGCTGCGCCTCGCGCAGGACTTCTACCGCCAGGCCGGAGCCGAGCGGCGCGCGGAGGAGTGCGGGCCCCGGCTCGACGAACTCGAGCCGTGACCACCGGGATCGACCGCAGCGTCCTCTATGGTCGGCCGGGCTTGACCGCCTTGAGGGTGTACATCAGCGGCACCGCCGGGGCCTCGGGCGGGAAGCGGAAGTAGCCGTCGGCCGCGCGGGACATGTCGGCGAAGCGGGCGAACACCGACTTGTCGTGCTCGTGCAGGAACTCCAGCCGCAGCCCGGCGGCGGCCACGGCGGACACCACGTCGCCGAGCGTGTGGACCCACTGGTACGAGGTGTTGTGGACGGTCACCGCCGCCGGATCGGCGTAACTGCCGGGGTCCTCGCGGACGAGCGGCCCGCCGCGGAAGTAGGAGTGGAGCACCCGCGAACCGGTCGCGTCGTCCAGCGAGAAGTGCAGCGGATGGAACTCCGAGACGTACAGGAACCCGCCCGGGCGCACCAGCGAGGCCGCCACCTCGGCCCAGCGCCGGATGTCGGGCAGCCAGTCGATCGCCCCGCACGAGACGTAGACCATGTCGTAGGCGGCCTCCGGCATCGCGGCGGCCGCGTCGTAGACGTCGGCGACCACGAACTCGGCCCGGCCCGCGTCGTAGCCCAGGTGCTCGGCCAGGGCGCGGGCCTGAGCGATCGCGGCCGGCGAGAAGTCCAGACCCGCCACCCGGGCCGCACCGCGCCGCGCCCACGACAGCGTGTCCTGGCCCATGTGGCACTGGAGATGGGCCACGCTCATCCCGGCGACGTCGCCGACCTCGGCGGCCTCGAACGGGGGGATCACGTCCTGGCCCCGCTTGAAGGCCTCCAGGTCGTAGTTCGGGCTGGCCGCGTGGATCGGCACGCGCTCGTCCCACCGCGCGAGATTCGCCTCGCGCCAACCGCCGTCGTCCCCGATCGCACCCATACCGCACAACCTAGAGACGACGGCGGTGAAACTCAACCCCCGCGCCGCGACCGCGGCGGCCGCCCGTTCGCGGCCGGTCCGGCGAGGCACGCCTGCGGAGCGGTTCAGGCCCTGCTCAGCGGGTACTCCAGAGTGCTATCCGGGAGGGATTGTCATGGACGAGTCAGTGGAGCGGAAGGAACGCATCGTCGTCGGCGTCGACGGTTCCGAGGCCTCGATCAAGGCGCTCGAATGGGCCGCCGCCCAGGCGAGGCGCACGGGGGCGCGCGTCGAGGCCGTGCAGGCGTGGGAGGTCCCCGCGATGTACGGCAGCGGCACGATGGTGCTGCCCCACGGCGAGGAGTTCGAAGCGGGCGTGCGGAAGTCGCTGGAGTCCTCGATCAGCCGGGCGCTCGGCGACCGGAGGGACGTCGAGGTCGAGGCGCACACCGTCTCCGGGCACGCGGCCAAGGTCCTCATCGACATGGCCGAGGGCGCGGATCTCCTGGTGGTGGGCAGCCGCGGGCACGGCGGATTCGTGGGGGCGCTGGTCGGCTCGGTGAGCCACTACTGCGTCAGCCACGCCGAATGCCCGGTCGTGGTCGTCCGGCGCCGGGGCGCGACCGGCTAGGGCCCGCCCAGCGCGTCCCGCCGGACGCCGTCCGGTCGGCGCGCCCGCGGGCGGCCGTAGCATCGTGGGATGACTGTGCGCAGAATCGTCCCCGACTTCCAGAGCGCCGATGTGCGCGGCTCGGTCGAGTTCTATTCGGGCCTGCTCGGGCTGGAGCAGGTGATGGACCACGGGTGGATCGTCACGCTCGCCGATCCGAACGATCCGGCGCGGCAGTTGAGCGTGGCCTCGCACGACGCCTCCGCGCCGGTCGTGCCCGACGTGTCGGTCGAAGTCGACGACGTCGATGCCACCTATCGGCTGGCGCAGCAGATGGGCGCGGAGATCGTGCACCCCTTGACCGACGAGCCCTGGGGCGTGCGGCGGTTCTTCGTGAAGGGCCCTGAGGGCCACATCGTCAATGTCCTGGGCCATCCGTAGGACCACTGGAGCCGCCCCGGGCCGACGCGCCGAGGTCCGCGCGTGGTGGTCCGAAGCGCCGGGCCCGTCCCCGGTCTCGAGTCGGGGGCGGGCCCGGCAGGGCCGCGGCGTCCGCGACCCGAACTGATCACGCCGCGGCGTGCTGCGCGCCCCAGCTCGTCGCGTACCGTCCCGAGCGGGCCAGGAGCTCCTCGTGGGTGCCCTGCTCGGTGATCCGGCCGTCCTCCAGCACCACGATCACGTCCGCGCTGCGGATCGTGCTCAGGCGGTGCGCCACCACCAGCGTCGTGCGCCCGCGCATCAGCGTCTCCAACGCGCCCTGGATGTGCCGCTCCGACTCCGAGTCGAGCGCGCTCGTCGCCTCGTCCAGGAACAGGATCCGCGGATCGCGGATGAGCGCCCGCGCGATCGACAGGCGCTGGCGCTGCCCGCCCGAGAGGCGCGCGCCGCGCTCGCCGACCACCGTGTCCCAACCGTCCGGCAGGGAGGCCACGAAGTCGAGCGCGTTCGCGTCCCGCAGCGCGTTCCGCACCCGCTCGTCGTCGATCGGGCCGAGCCCGTAGGTGATGTTGTCGCGGATCGAGCCCTCGAACAGGACCGAGTCCTGCGGCACCACCGAGACGCTGCGGCGCACCGACCGCATGTCGAGGGCCTCCATGTCGGCCCCGTCGAGCAGCACCGTCCCCGACTCGGGCCGGATGAGCCCGAGCACGGTGTTCATGAGCGTCGACTTGCCCGAGCCCGAGGGCCCCACGAGCGCGACGGTCCTGCCCGCCTCGATGTCCAGATCGAGGTCGTCCAGCGCGGGCCTGCCGCCGTCGGGGTAGCGCACGGTGACCCCGCGCAGCTCGATCCGGCCCTCCACGCGGTCCACCGTGGGCTTGCCTTCGTTGTACTCGACGTCGGGGTCCTGGAGCACTTCGGCGATCGACCGCGCCGACTCGGTGCCGCGCGCGGTGATCGGCACCAGGTTGAGCACGGACCCGACCGAGCCGGTGAGCATCGAGAAGTAGGTCGCGAGCACCACGACCTGGCCGGCCGAGATCGGCGCCCACTCCAGGAGCGCGACGGTCGCGGCCAGGAGCAGGCACCCGACCGACAAGAGCTGCATGGTGACCCAGCTGGCGGCGCCGAAGCGGCCGTTGACCACGTCGAGGCGCAGCCCGCGGTGGCGCACCTCCTCGGCGACCTCCGCGACCCGTCCGGCGGCGACGTGCTCGAGGCCGTGCGCGCGGGTGATCGGCATGAGCGCCGCCATCTCCCCGACCCGCGCGGAGAAGACCTCCATCTCGCGGCGGAACTCCTCGTTGCGTTCGCGGGAGCGGCGGCGGGTGAACCACCACACGCCGAAGCCGCAGGGGACCGAGAGGGCGAACACCGGCAGGAACTGGGGCACCGTCAGCGCGGTCATGGTGATCGCGCCGACGAACACGAACACGGCCGAGAGGAACGGCCCGCCCGACTGGGCGAACATCATCTCGACGTTCTCCACGTCGCGCACGACCTTGCTCTGGATGATCGAGGCGTTCGAGCGCGAATGGAACCCGATGGACAGCAGCTGGAGGCGGGCCGCGAGCGCGTTGCGGAAACCGGCCCCGAGGGACCGCACCGCGCCCATGTAGAGGCGGGTGAACCACACGTGGGTGAAGGCGTTCTGGATGACGAGCACGGCCGCGCCGATGGCGAGCCAGCCGAGCTCGGACAGCGGCCCGCCCTGCACGACGGCGTCGACCGCCGCGCCGGTGATCACGGGCATCAGCCACAGCGGGCTGTCCTTGACGACGAAGACGGCGACGGACGCGATGAGCCGTCCCCGGTTGGGTCGGAGTGCACGAATGAGCGATCGGGTCGGGTGCTTCCCGTCGAGAGCGATGGTTTCCATTGCGGCAATGGCCCCGTGTTCGATTGGAGGATGCTGTCGGGGCGGCAACGGGGTTCGGGAGAGGAGGGGTCGCCCGCCGCCGCGCGGGACCTCGCGACGCGCCGTCGGCGCGAGGACACCGCTGCACAGCGTAGCTCCGGCGGCCGGGAGGCGCCTTCGCCATACGGCGGTCTCCGACTTCGGGCGAAGCGGCCGTGACCAGGGGCGGTGTGGGATCCGATCGGGGCGACCGCTGCGCCGGCGGCGTGCCATGAGACCGAATCGACAGCCGCCGATCCGGCCCCTGTCGGCGGCGTGGACGCCCGCCCGAGGGCGGGAACCCGGAGGGGCGACTGCGAGGTTTCCTCGCCTGAAGGTTGACATTGATACCCCCAGGGGGTAAGAATACTGGCCATGAGATACCCTTGGGGGGTATCAGTGAAGGAAGGACTCCCACCATGCGGACGAGCGCACGACTAGGCCTCTACGGCGGCGGACTGGCACTGCTGTTCGCGGCCGCCTTCGGCACCGCCTCGGCCGTCGTCCCCGAGAGCGCCGCGGAGGAGTGGAACGAGGAGACCGGCGGCATGGACATGGACATGGACATGGGCGCGGACTCGGGCCACGGCGACGACTCGGGCCACGGCGACGACCACGGCGAGGCGGCCGCGTCCGTCGGCGGGCTCGCGATCGAGCAGGACGGCTACCGGCTCGGCGAGATCGCCGCGCCCCGGCAGGCGGGCGTCGCAGGCACGCTCGCGTTCGCGATCACCGCGCCCGACGGCGAACCGCTCACCGACTACACCGTCTCCCACGAGAAGGACCTGCACCTCATCGTGGTCCGCTCCGACGGGACGCGGTTCCGCCACGAGCACCCGACCCTCGACGAGCACGGCACCTGGTCCCTCCCGTGGACCTGGGACGTCGCGGGCACCTACCGCGTCTACGCCGACTTCGTCCCGGCCGACGCCGACGGGGCCTCCGGCGTCACGCTGACGCGTACCGTGGAAGTCGCCGGGGACTACGGCCCCGAGACGCCGGCGAACACGTCCACCGCCGAGGTCGACGGCTACACCGTCACCCTCGACGGCGACCTCGCCGCCGGGACCACGTCGGACGTCACCGTCGCGATCACGCGCGACGGCGAGCCGGTCACCGCGCTCGAGCCCTACCTCGGCGCGTTCGGGCACCTCGTGGCACTGCGCGAAGGCGACCTCGCGTACCTCCACGTGCACCCCGAAGGCGACGAGCCCGCGCCGGGCGACCTGTCCGGGCCCCGGATCGAGTTCGCCACCGAGTTCCCGACCGAAGGCCGGTACTTCCTGTACCTGGACTTCCAAGTCGACGGACAGGTCCGCACCGCCGCGTTCACCGTCGAGACCACCGGCGCCGCGGCCGAGGCCGAACCGGACGACCACGGGACCGGACCCGCGCCGGACGGCTCCGCGACCGAGTCGACGCCGGACGGCCACGGGCACGGCGGCGAATCCGCATCCGACGGCCACGGCCACTAGCCCGCCGCACATCGACGCGAGAGAGAGGGAAGACCATGTCGACGACCCCCGCCCGGCCGACCGGGCCGGTCAACAGCATCGAGCTGGAGATCGGCGGGATGACCTGCGCGTCCTGCGCGATGCGGATCGAGAAGAAGCTCAACAAGGTCGACGGCGTCACCGCCACGGTCAACTACGCGACCGAGAAGGCCCGCATCGAGGCCCCCGCCGGCACCGACCCCGCCGCGCTCATCGCCGTCGTCGAGCGGACCGGCTACACGGCCGCCCTGCCGCGCGTCGAGGAGCCCGAGGACGCCTCGTCCGAGGAGGACCGGCCCGACGCCGAGCTGACCTCGCTGCGGCAGCGGCTCATCGCCGCCGTCGTCCTGTCCGTGCCCGTGATCGCGATGTCGATGATCCCGGCCCTCCAGTTCGACTACTGGCAGTGGGCGTCCCTGGCGCTCGCGTGGCCGGTGGTCCTGTGGTCGGCCTGGCCGTTCCACAAGGCCGCGTTCCAGAACCTCCGCCACGGTTCGGCCACGATGGACACCCTCGTCTCGGTCGGCACCCTGTCGGCGCTCGCGTGGTCGCTGTACGCCCTGTTCCTCGGCACCGCCGGGACCCCGGGCATGACCCACCCGTTCAGGCTCACCATCGAGCCGTCCGACGGCGCCGCCAACATCTACCTCGAAGTCGCCGCGGGCGTCACCATGTTCATCCTCGCCGGACGCTACTTCGAGAAGCGCTCGAAGCGGCGCGCGGGCGCGGCCCTGCGCGCACTGCTCGAGATGGGGGCCAAGGACGTCGCGGTCCTCCGCGACGGCGCGGAGACGCGCATCCCGATCGGCGACCTCGCCGCCGGCGACGAGTTCGTGGTGCGGCCCGGCGAGAAGATCGCCGCCGACGGCGTGGTCGTCTCCGGCAGCTCCGCCATCGACGCCTCGATGCTCACCGGCGAGTCCGTGCCCGTCGAGGTCGGCGAAGGCGACGCCGTCACCGGCGCCACCGTCAACGCCGGCGGACGACTCGTCGTGCGCGCCACCGCGGTCGGACAGGACACGCAGCTGGCGCAGATGGCCCGACTCGTCGAGGACGCCCAGTCCGGGAAGGCCGAGGTCCAGCGCCTGGCCGACCGGGTCTCGGGGATCTTCGTGCCCGTCGTCATCGCCATCGCGGTCGCGACCCTCGGGTTCTGGCTCGGCGCGGGCTACCCCGCGACGGCCGGGTTCACCGCCGCCGTCGCGGTGCTCATCATCGCCTGCCCGTGCGCCCTCGGCCTCGCGACGCCGACCGCGCTGCTGGTCGGCACCGGCCGCGGCGCGCAGCTCGGCATCCTCATCAAGGGCCCGGAGATCCTGGAGTCCACGCGCCGGGTCGACACGGTCGTGCTCGACAAGACCGGCACCGTGACCACCGGCACGATGACCCTCACCGAGGCGATCCCCGAGGAGGGCGTCGACCGCGCCGAACTCCTGCGCCTGGCCGGGGCCCTGGAGCACGCCTCCGAGCACCCGGTCGCGCGGGCCATCGCCAAGGGCGCGGCCGAGGACGGGACCCTGCCCGCGGTCGAGGACTTCCAGAACGTCGAAGGCAAAGGCGTGCAGGGCGTCGTGGACGGGCACTTCGTCGTGGTCGGCCGCGAGTCGCTGCTCGCGGACTGGACCCTCGAACTGAGCCCCGGACTGGCCGACGCCAAAGCCGAGGCCGAACGCGAAGGCAAGACCGCCGTCGCGGTCGGCTGGGACGGCGAGGCCCGCGGCGTGCTCATCGTCGCCGACACGGTGAAGCCCACCAGCGCCGAGGCGATCGGGCAGTTCAAGGCGCTCGGGCTGACCCCGGTCCTGCTCACCGGCGACAACAAGGCCGTGGCCGAGCGGATCGGCGCGGAAGTGGGCATCGCCGAGGTCATCGCCGAGGTCATGCCCGCCGACAAGGTCGAGCAGGTCGCGAAGCTCCAAGCCGAGGGCAAGGTGGTCGCGATGGTCGGCGACGGCGTGAACGACGCCGCCGCGCTCGCGAAGGCCGACCTCGGCCTGGCCAT
The DNA here is from genome assembly GCF_019710475.1 of Glycomyces sp. TRM65418. Lineage (GTDB taxonomy): Bacteria > Actinomycetota > Actinomycetes > Mycobacteriales > Micromonosporaceae > Glycomyces. Next base: position 388,939 of record NZ_JAJFAX010000005.1, read on the forward strand.
GGGCACCGGCACGGACGCCGCGATCGAGGCCGCCGACATCACGCTGGTGCGCGGCGACCTGCGCAGCGCGGCCGACGCGATCCGGCTCTCGCGCAGGACCCTCGGCACGATCAAGGGGAACCTGTTCTGGGCCTTCGCGTACAACGTGGCCGCGATCCCGCTGGCGGCCCTGGGCCTGCTCAACCCGATGCTGGCCGGCGCGGCGATGGCGTTCTCGAGCGTCTTCGTCGTCGGCAACAGCCTGCGGCTCCGGTCGTTCAAGAGCCGCTCGCACAGCGTCTGAACCCGATCGAACGCAGCGGCGCGCGGTCCCGTGAGGGAGCGCGCGCCGCTGCGCAAGCGCTGGGCGTCCTGCGGCGGCCCTCTCCGCGGCCGTGTCCTGCCGACGGACGCCTTTCGGGCCGGCGCTCAGGGCGCGGGGGCGCGGACTGAGGCCTCGGCCTACAGGGTGCCGGTCAGCGCCAGGACTCCGGGGTTGCCGGTCAGAGCGGTGGTGCGGACGGTCCCGACCCGCTGCCACGTGCCGTCGGAGCGGCGGATGGTGTGCCTGATGATCTGCTTGGCGTCGTCGGTGAAGTCGATGATCGCGACCTGCGTCTCGGTGCCGGCGTTGGCCGCTGCCAGGGCGGGTCCAGGCGGACGAGAGGCGAGGGGCCCGCATCGGAGGACCAGGCGGCGGAAGCCGCCGAACCGGGCGGAAGCGCCTTCGACGGCCAGTCCGGCCTGCGTGCCGAAACAATATGTAACAGTGCTGTTAGAGTCGCGCTATGAGTCAATCCTTCACTCCCGGGCTCGGCACCCTGCTCCGCCGGCTCGTCGCCCATCTCGACCGCGCCGTCGACGAGGCCTACGCCGAGGCCGGACTCGACTACCGGGCCACCTTCACGCCGGTGACACGGGCCCTGCTCGCGGCAGACTCCATGTCGGTCAGGGAGATCGCGGCCGCTGTCGGGACGACGCATTCGGCCGCCAGCCAGACGGTCGCGCAGATGCGCCGCGCCGGACTCCTCGACAGCGCCGCGGGCCCGGACGGCCGGGAGCGCCGCGTCCGGCTGAGCGACCAGGCCAGGCGCCGGCTTCCCGTGATCGAGGAGCAGTGGCGCCGCACCGCCGACGCCGCCGATGCATTGAGCCGGGAGATCGGCGTCGACCTGGCGGCGGCCGTGACCGCCGCTCTCGAGACCGTCCACGCACGACCGTTTCTCGAGCCCGCCGCCGCCGGCCCCTTCCCGCGGCCCACGCGCTGGATGAGCCCGGCCGAGCAGACCGCGGCGCTGCAGGGCCTCGCGGATCTCGTCGAACGGCACTACGTCTTCGCGAACGACGCGGCGGACTACGCCGCCGAGATCCGCCGATGGCCCCTCGTCGAACCCGGCGTATCGACCGCCGAGTTCGCCGAAGCGCTCACCGATGCCCTGCGCCGTCGCGATCGGCATTTCAAGATCACCTGGGGCGAGCCCGATCAGACGGCCCGGTCGACTCCGGACGAGACGGCGGCGGCACCGTCCCTGGACTTCCGGCGCGACGGCGAAACCGGGATCATCGCCGTCCGGCAGTTCGCTGACGCCGACGACCCCGACGCCGCCGAAGAGGCGCGTGCATGCCTCGAACGGCTCGCCGACCGCCGGGCCGCCGTGATCGACCTGCGCGGTACCCCCGGCGGCTGGCCGTCGATGGCCGAACTCCTGGCCGGGCCGTTCCTCGGCCCCCGCCCGGTGCCCATCGTGACCTTCATGTCCCGCGAAGGACCGGAGGCGAGTTCCTCAAGCCGGCCCGACCCGCGCTTCGCCGCACTCGACTCGATGCCGCTCTACCTGGTGGTGAACGAGCGCACCGGCTCGGCGGCCGAAAGCTTCGCCTACGCGCTCCAGTCGACCGGGCGCGCCACGGTCGTAGGCACGGCGACCGCCGGGGCCGCGAACCCGGGCCGGTCGTTCGCCGACCCCAGCGGTTTCTGGATCTTCATCGCCACAGGCGCGCCGATCGACCCCAGGACCGCGACGAACTGGGAAGGCGTCGGCGTCCGTCCCGACGTCGAGACCGCCGGCGACGCGCTCGACACCGCTCTGCGCCTCGCGAAAGCGGCACGCCGATGACCCTCGCGGAGGCGACGACCAGATCGACCACGGTCGGCGATCGGCCGGCCCGGTGACCCGGCCGACCGGTCCGGAGACGGCGGAAGTGTCGAGAATTACCTTGAAAGCATAAGTGGGACAAGGCTATCGGCCTAGTCCCACTTACGCTGTGCTTCGGTGTCGCCGCGCTATCGGTCCTCGTCCACGGCCTCGAGAACCTCGGCCACGAACGCCTCCAGCGGTTCACCGGAGATATTCTGCTCGGAGATGATCGCGTAGGGCAGGAGGAGGACGGCAGTGCGGAGGCCTTCGGACTCGACGCCGTCGATCGCATCGTTCTCACCGAATGCGAACCGGATCATCGCCTCGAATACGATCGGTTTGATGAGCTGCGCGGCCTCAGGGAACCGAGACCGAAGGCTCTCGACGAATTCACGGATCTGAGCATGGTCCGGCTTGGTCGGGTATTTGCGACCGATCGCGAAGGCCGAGGCGGCGGTCAGCAACGTGAAGGTGCGCTGATCCCCAAGCCGCGCTGCCACCTCCATCGGCAGATCTGCCGGTGCGGCGAGCGCCGCTCGCACGATGATCTCGTCGTCGGACTCGGTCATGTCACCTGTGCTCCTTCAACATGCGCTTAAGGTCGGCAATGCTACTCGCGACCGACTGGCCGGACTTCGTGAATACGAGCGAGGCGACCATTGCGGCCTCCGGCGCGCCCCCGACATCGACCGGAGTCTCCGGGACGGCCCGCCCCCCGGCTGCTGCGGGCTGCTGAACCTCGGCGATATAGTTCGCTCCGCTTGCCGACCCGGTGCTCGCGGTCGCGGGCGGCGGGGGGCGTCGCGAACCGCTGAGCGCACGCCGCCGACGGTGCCGCCGCTCGCCAGGCGATCGGCACGGTGCTGCCGGGCGCGACCACTCCTGAGGACACGGCATCGGGGGTGAGCCGTTCGCGCAGGTCGCCTGCGCTGCTCCCGGACCGCGCACACTGAGCCCTTGCGCTCAGCGTTCCGGAGTGCGATACTTAGCCGTATGGCACAGTATTCGGACGAGCTCGACGGCGTGCTCGTCGCCCTCGCCGACCCCACCAGGCGCGATGTCGTCCGGCGGCTCGGGCGCGGCCCGCAGAGCGTGGGCGACCTCGCCCGCGAGTTCCCGATGACCCTCCCCTCCTTCATGAAGCACGTGCGGACCCTTGAGGCGAACGGCCTCATCCGCACGACCAAGGCCGGCCGAGTGCGCACCTGCGAACTCCGGCGCGAGCGCCTCGCCGTCGTCGACGACTGGCTCGCGGAGCAGCGCCGCATCTGGGAGGAGCGCACCGACCGGCTCGAGCGTCTCGTCACCGATCCCGAGGAGCAGCAATGAATCCCGAACTCGACCTGGCCCTGGAACGGGTCATTCGCGCGCCGCGCGCCGCGGTGTGGGAGGCCTGGACCGACCCGGCCCGGTTCGAGCAGTGGTGGCTGCCGGCGCCCACGTTGTGCCGCGTCGACCGCTTGGAGGTCCGGCCCGGCGGCGCGCTGGTCACCCGGATGAGCGACGACGGCGAGCGGTTCGCTCCGCACATGGACGCGAGCTTCCTGCTCGTCGAAGAGCGCGAACGGATCGTGTTCACCAACGCGATCGACGGCTCCTGGCGCCCGGTGAACCCGATGCCCGTCCCGATGACCGCCGAGGTCACCTTCGGCGACCACCCGGACGGCACGGACTACCGGATCGTCGTCCGCCACGGCGACCCGGCCGCCCGTGCGCGCCACGAGGAACTCGGCTTCCTCGACGGCTGGGGCACGGTCACCGCGCAGCTCACCGACCTCGCCGAGAAGCAGGAGGGCTGAAGGGCCGCGAGCGAACGCCCGGGGGCGGAGGTCCCCGGGCGCTCGCCGTCTCATGCGGGCTAGCCGATGACGAAGGTCCTGATGCTGCGGGCCGGCAGCTGGGCGCCGAAGGAGCCGTTCGACATGGTGAACGTGTTGTAGTGCTCGAGGGTCCGGTTCGCGTCCGTCAGCCAGGTCGAGATGCTCGCGGAACCGGCGCCCTTGACGGTGTACGGGTGGTAGACCGCCGAACTGTTCTTGTTGACGGCGACGATGACGATCTTGGAGCCGCTCTTGAACGCCGAGATGTAGACGTTCGCCTGGGGGTTCGCGGTCGCGGTGATCCGCTGGTAGCCGGGACGGACCCACTTCGAGTAGTGCGCCATGTTCGCGCCGCGCTTGCTGATCCGCCCGTCCTCGCGCATCGGCCCGTAGGAGCGGCGGATGTACCACCACACGTACGTCTGGAAGCGGCCGTACACGAGGGCTCGGTGCATGGCCTCGCCGACGTCGAGCGCCTGGGGCCAGAGGTCGGCCGAGTCGCTGCTGTTGGGGTGGTAGACCTCCGTCATCCACAGTTCCTTGCCGCCGCCCTTCTGCTGGAAGAGCGGGTAGGGGAGCTCGGAGTTCTGGGTGCCGTAGAGGTGCGCGCCGATGATGTCCACATTGGCGAGGGCCTGGGGGTCGTTGAGGATCGGGTCCGACATGTTCTTGCGGTACTGGAACGACTCGGGCGCGATGACCCGGGTGTTGAGCGATCCCGCGTGCTCGCGCAGGAACCGGACGATCTCGGCCGGGGTCCACGCCGTCCAGTCGTGCGCGTAGTCGGGTTCGTTCTGCACCGAGATCGCGTGCAGGTCGACGCCGTTGTCCCGCATGAAGGCCGTGAAGTCGTTCAGGTGCCGCGCGTACGCGCCGTACTGGTCGTACCGCAGCCGCTTGCCGCCCGAGAAGGACTCGGTCATCGAGGCGGGCGGGTTCCACGGCGAGGCGAAGACCTTCGCGCCGTGCTCGATCGCGCGCCTGGCCGTCGCCACCTCGCCGCTCCAGTTCGCGCGGTCCTCGTGGACGGGGATGCGCAGGAGGGAGAACCCGAGCTGGCCCGTGCCGTTGCCGAACGCGGTGTCGCGCTGGGCGGCGGTGAGGTCGTTGATCCAGACCGTGTGGTTCATGCCGCCGAAGCCCTGGATGATCTGCTGCCCCGTCTGCGGTTCGACGGTGACGCCGGACTGCGCCGCGGCGGGGGCCCCACCGGCGACCGCGCCTCCGGCAACGCCCGCGACGACGGGCAGGGCGCCCATCGCCAGCAGCGAGCGGCGGCTCAGCGCCGTCGGTCGGGGATCCTTCGGGGCCTCGTGCTCTGGCGTCATGGCGTCTCCTCCTGGACGTCGGCGCCACTCCGCCCACCGCTTCGGCGCCCGTGCCCGCGTGACGGGATGTCGCCGAAACTTTCGGAATGACAGCGCTTGTCGTCGAAGCGTAGATTTGCGTATGTCGATATGTCAACCCCTGGTCACGGCTTGGATGACCGTGAACACGGATTGACGTGCCTCTATGCCATATTCATGAGAATTATCGGTGGCGCTTGCCGGGGACTCCGGCCGACACCCGGCGGCGGGCGGTGAAGACCGGGGGGCGGTGTCAGGGGCGTGACAGGGCCCTGACAGGCGTCGGGCGGACCGTAGTCGCATACCGAGAACGCCGCATGCGGCCACAGGACCGCGAACGCCCAGAGGAGCACGCCATGACCACCTTCGCCACCCCCGCGCCCATCACCGCCACCGTCCAGGTCGCCGGCGCCCGAGTGCGGGTCAACGCGACCGACCGCACCGACACCGTGGTGCGGGTCGAACCCGTCGACCCCTCGAGCAGGGCGCATGTCAAGGTCGCCGACAGGACCAGGGTCCGGTTCGCCGACGGGCGCCTGTCGGTCAAGACGACCGCCTCTGGCTCCAAGGACGGCTCGGTCGCCATCACGATCGACCTGCCCGCCGGATCCAGCCTGGTCACCTACCTGGCGCACTCCACCGTCCAGGCCGACGGCTCGTTCGGCGAATGCGAGCTGCACACGACGACGAGCCGCGTCCGGCTGGACCGCATCGACGCGCTCCAGGCGAACTTCGGGTCCGGCGAGCTGGAAATCGGCCGCGTCGCCGGGAGCGCCCGCATCGACGGCGGCAAGGTCGCCGTGCGGATCGGCGAGGCGGCGGACACCGTCGAACTCTCCACCTCGGGCGGCCCGACCTGGATCGGCCACGCCCGGGCCGACCTCGAACTCACCGGCGGCGACACCGGCTTCGACATCGACCGCGCCGACGGCAGCGTCACCGCCAAGACCGGCAACGGCGCCATCCGGATCGGCCGGCTGGCGCGCGGCGCGGCGACGCTGTGGAACGGCTCGGGGGACATCGAGGTCGGCATCGGCGCGGGCACCGCCGCCCGGGTGCACGCCGACAGCAAGAAAGGGTCGGTGCGCAACACCGCGCCGTCCCCGGAGCAGCTCGAAGCGTTCGACGAGAAGGTCGACATCGACGCCCGCACGCGGCACGGCGACATCGTCATCCGTCCGGCGGCGAGCTGACGGCGCGCGGGCGCTCGGGGGCCGACGCGCTCGACGCTCGTCGAGCGCGATGGCCCCGAGCCGTGTGCAGCCGGCGGATCGCGGGCGGTCCGACCGCTGCGTCCGATCGGCAGGCGCGGGCGCCGGGTTCAGTCGGCGATCGCGGACCGATCCGGTTCTCGCGGCGGCGCCTTCAGTCCGCGAGCGCCCCCGCGACGAGCGCCGACCAGTCCGTTTGCGCGCCTTCCCCGGTCGCCTCGTCGAACCGCTCGTCGCCGAGGCGCTCGCGCACCGTCTGCTCGATCCGGACCGGATCCGGCTGGGAACGATCCGGCGTTCCGCGCACGGCGGCGCCGGCCGCGAGCAGCTGCGCGGCCTGCTCGTGCTGTCCGCGGCGCACCGCCAGGTCGGCGACCGCCACGAGCGTCTGCGCGATCAGCGGCGCGATCCCCGTCTCGGCCGCCGCCTCGCAGGCGACGGCGAGGTGCGCGCGGGCCTCGCCGATATCGTCCGCGAGATACCCGAGCAGGCCGTGGATCGTCGCGCGGACGCTCGCCACTTCCACGTCGTCGCCGAGCACGCGCTTCACGTCGTCGATCTGCCGGCGCGCCTCCTCGGCGTCGCCGTCCCAACGCGCGAGTTCGGCCTTCGCCAGAGCCAGCTCGACGAGTCCGTCCGGCCAGGTGACCCCTTCCAGGGACCGCTCGGCGTCGGCGAGCACCGCCGCGCCGGCGTCGCGATCGCCGAGCAGCCAGTACAGCTGCGCCTGCCGCGCCTGCATCCGGACGGCGTCCTCGACCGCGTTGAACGCGGTGACGGCCGCGATGGCCTGCTCGAAACGCTCGCAGGCGGCGGCGAGATCGCCGTGGGCGGCGATCCGGTCGGCCAGTTCCGACTGGGCGAACGAGACGCCGAACCGGTCGCCGAGCGCCCGGAACGCGTCGAGCGCCGCTTCGAGGTCCGTTTCGGCCTCGGGCCCGCCCTGGCCGAACAGGATCCGCATCTTGCCGAGCTGCAGGCGGGCCATCGCGCGCACCCACGGGTCGTCCTCGTCCAGGAGGGCCTCCCAGGCGGACATGGCCCTGGACGGGTCGCGCAGCATCTGCTCGAGGGGCGCGATGAGGGCCAGCAGCGGGTAGCGGCCCGTTCCCGCCCGACTGCACCGGTACGCCTCGTGGATCCATTCCTCGGCTTGGCGTTCACCGCCGCGTCCGGCGGTCATGAACGTGATGATGAGCGTGTACACCATGCCCCGGACGTCCGGGTCCGCGTCGCCGGGCATCGTCGCGGCGGCGGTGACCAGTTCGCTGCCTTCGGCCTTGTGGCCGCTGAGCCACCAGTAGAAGCCGGCGGACGCGGCGAGCCGCATCGCCGCCTGGGTCTCGCCGGCGGCGATCGCGCCGCGCATGGCGGCGGCGATGTCGTCGTGCTCGGCTTCGAGGGCGGCGAGCCATGCGAGCTGGTCGGCGCGGCGCAGCTGCGGCTCGGCGGTCTCGACGAGGCCGGTGTAATACGCCAGATGCGCTCGGCGCGCCCGGTCCGTCTCCCCGGCCTCTTCGAGTCGCCGCAGGGCGTACTCCTTGATCGTGCCGAGCATCCGGTAGCGCGGCTCGCCGTCGCCTAGGGCGAGCAGGAGCGATTTCTCGGCGAGCGCGGTGAGCAGGTCGAGCACGTCCTCGTGCCGGACGGCGCCGTCGTCGGCGCAGACCCGTTCGGCCGCTTCGAGGCTCGCGCCGCCCGAGAACACCCCGAGGCGGCGCAGGACCGCCCGTTCGGCGTCGGTGAGGAGTTCCCAGCTCCAGTCGACGACCGCGCGCAGCGTCTTGTGGCGCGGCAGCGCGGTGCGGCTGCCGCCGGTCAGCAGGCGGAACCGGTCGTCGAGCCGGTTGGCGAGCTGGTCGAGGGACATGGTGCGGAGCTTGGCCGCGGCGAGTTCGATCGCCAGCGGCATCCCGTCCAGGGCCCGGCAGACGCGCGCGAGCGTGCGGGCGTCGACCGCGAGGTCCTTGCGGACGGCGGCGGCCCGGTCGCGCAGCAGCCGGACCGCGGGGGAGGCCTCGATCTCGCCGGAACCGGCGTCGCCCTCGGGGAGGGCCAGCGGGTCGACCAGCCACAGCGCTTCGCCGGTGATGCCGAGCGGTTCCCGGCTCGTCGCGAGGATCCGCAGATTGCGGCATTCGCCGAGCAGGCGGTCGGCGAAGGCCGCCGCCGAGTCGATGACGTGCTCGCAGTTGTCCAGGATCAGCAGCGCGTCCCGCTCGCGGATCGCGGCGATGATGCGGTCGGTCGGCTCGGCGTTCGTCGCCTCGCCGAGCAGCGAGTCGCGGAGGCCGAGCCCGGCGAGCGAGGCCTGCGCGACGTCGCCGTCGGGGCCGATCGCGGCGAGCTCGACGAGCCAGGCGCCGTCCGGGAGGCCGCCGAGCAGCGAGCGGGCGGTCTCCGTGGCGAGCCTGGTCTTCCCGGCGCCGCCGGGGCCGACGAGCGTGGTGAGGCGGTGCTCGGCGAGGAGTTCGCCGACGACGGCGACGTCGGCGTCCCGGCCGACGAAGCTGGTGAGTTCGGCGCGCAGGTTGGTCTTCGGGCGCGGCCGCTCCTTCGGCGGCGGCGCCAGTTCGCCTCGCAGCAGTGCGACGTGGAGGGCGGCCAGCTCGGGCGAGGGGTCGACGCCGAGCGCGTCGGCCAGGGACTCCCGGGTGCGCTCGTAGACCAGCAGCGCCTCGCTGCCGCGGCCGGCCGCGGCGAGGGCGCGCATCAGGGCGCCGACGAGGCGTTCGCGCATCGGATGGGCGGCGACGAGGTCGGTGAGTTCGGTGACGAGGTCGGCGCCGTCGCCGAGGTCGACTTCCGCGTCGAACCGGTCCTCCAGGGCGCTCAGGCGCAGCCCTTCGAGCCGGGTGATCGCCGCGTCGAAGGCCGCGCCGTCCTGCAGGCCGATCTCCTGCATGGGCGCGCCGCGCCAGAGGCCGAGGGCCTCGCGCAGCAGGTGGACCTGCTGCGGGCCGTCCTCGTTGCGGGCCTTGGCGACGAGCCGTTCGAACCGGACGGCGTCGACGGCGTCGGGATCCGCCAGGAGCCGGTAGCCGCCGCTCCGGCCCTCGATCACGCCGTCGGGCAGGGTCTTCCGCAGGCGGGAGACCAGGCGCTGCAGCGCGTTCGCGGCGTCGGCGGGCGGGTGCTCCCCCCAGATCCAGTCGACGAGCGTGGCCTTCTGGACCACGCGGCGCGGTTCGAGCGCGAGCGCGATCAGCAGCGCGCGCAACCGGTCGCCCGGCACGTCGGCCGAGGCCCCGTCATCCGTGCGCACCTCGAACGGTCCAAGCATCCTGATCTGCACGAGCCGATCTTGCCACGTGCGATCGACGAGTCCCCTACTGCTCGCGCCCGCTATAGGCGGGAGCACGAGCGGGCCGAGCGCATCGGGCAGGGGCACGCCTTGACCCCGGCAGCGGCGCGGCCGAGGCGATCGCGTCCGCCGCGTTCACCGGCGTGGAACGCCGATCGGGGCCTCGGCCGCTGAGCGCCCCGGTGGGCCGCCGCGGGGACCTACTGCGGCCCTTCGTAACGGGCGGCGACCGCGGCGGCGCGGTCGCGCAAGGACGTGCGCAACCACTGGGGGGCCAGGACTTCGGCGCTCGTGGCGAGCTGCCACAGCGCCCATTCGGCGTGCCGCGCGTCCTGGAAGACCACGTCCATCAGCAGTCGGCCGTCCGTCTCGACCGCTTCGGCGAGGACGGCCAGCGCGGTGCCCGCCAGCTCCTCGCGCCGCTCCGGATCCACCCGGAGTGCGACGGTGACCTGGTCGCCGCTCGACCGGAACCGCGTGCTGCGGTCCTGCCAGGCCCGGTCCAGGTCGACCCGGTCGGGCCGCTGCGCCGGTTCGTCGAGTTCCTCGGCGGCCGAGATCCGGGACAGCCGGTAGGTGCGGTCCTCGCCGGATCGGGTGGCGAGCAGGTAGCCCTGGTCGCGGACGGTGACCAGGCCGATCGGGTCCACGGTGCGCCACGTCGGGGCCCGGCCGGCCGCCGCGTATCGGAGGCGCAGCCGGTGGCCGGCGAAGACCGCGCGCCGGACCTCGGCCACGACGCCGTCGGGCACCTCCTCGGCGACGTGCCGCCGCGCGAGGAGGTCGGTCTCGGGGTCGATGAGCAGCCGCTCGGCGACGTCGGCCGCGGTGTCCCGATGGCCGGCGGGGAGCGCGTCGACCACTTTGAGCATGGCCGAGGCGAGCGCCGAGCCGAGGCCGAACGCCTGCGCGCCGCGCCGCGACCCGGCGATCAGCAGGGCCAGGGCCTCGTCGTGGTTGAGTCCGGTGAGCTCGGTCCGGAAGCCTGGCAACAGCGCGAAGCCGCCGTGGCGGCCGCGTTCGGCGTAGACCGGGACGCCGGCCGAGGAGAGCGCGTCGACGTCGCGCAGCACGGTGCGGGTGGAGACCTCCAGCTCGCGGGCGAGCGCGGTCGCGGACATCCGACCGCGTTGGCGCAGGAGCAGCACCAGTGAGACCAACCGGTCGGCGCGCATGCGAAAACGGTACACGAATACACGACACAAGGTGTCATGTATCGGTGGAAGGGTGGTCCCCGACCGAGTTCCGTCGCTTCCGAGAGGTGATCCACATAGCACACACCATCGTCAACCCAGAGCAATTGCACGACCCGGTCCCGTTCGGGTACAGCCACACCGCCGCCGTCTCGGCGGGTGCGGAACTGGTGCTCGTCGCGGGCCAGTACGGATCGGGCCCGGACGGCGCGGTCGTCTCGGCCGATTTCGCCGAGCAGGTGCGGCAGACGTTCCGCAACATCGGCGTCGCCCTCGCCGCCCACGGGCTCGACTTCGGCCACGTCGTCCAGTTGCGGACGTACGTGGTGCAGCATGACGTCGGCAAGCTCGGGCCGATCGCCGGGGCCGTGCAGGAGATCTGGGGCGGGCAGCCGCCGACGCAGACCCTCGTCGGCGTCGCGAGCCTGGCCGCCCCGGACGTGCTGTTCGAGGTCGAGGCCGTAGCCGCCCGACCGTGAGCCTCCGCCGCCCGCATCGAGGGGCCTCACCCCGATGCGGGCGGCGACACGGCCGTGAGCCCGCCCATGAGGACCGGATCCCGCTCGAAGACCGAGCCCGCGTATCCGCGCTGATGAACTTCCACGACGGCGGTGACGGCGAGGCCGGACCGACCTCCGGGGCCCGCTGCGTCGGGTCCGGCTCGAGGGCCTCATCCCGCGGCGGGCGCCCCGCCGTCTCGACCGCTCCAGCGGCTGTCGTCGCAATAGCGAGCAGTTGCCCCGATGCGCTACGGTGGGCGCATGTGTGCCGGGAGCAGCCGCTGCTCGCCGACCGGAGACTGATCTGATGCCGACCCTCGACGACATCGACCCGACCGCGACGTCATGACGCCGACCGGCCCACCGGGTCGCGACGGCCGCTTCGGTGGCGGCGGCGGCGACCTGGAACGTTCAGGTCCGGCATCATCCGGCATATGTCGCCCACTCGAGTTTGAGGAGACGATATGGACGATCCGACGGGCGACGAGCAGCGCCCCGGCAGGGAGCGCCCCTCGGCGCTGACCGACCCCGAAGGTTACATGCGTGATTTCCAGAATCGGGTCGCCGTGATTCGCGAGCGTGCCGAGCGCGTCCAGGACCTCATGAACGACACCAACGTCCGCCTCGAATCCGAGGAGGGGGAAGTCGCGGTCACCGTCAACATCGGCGGCGGGCTGGTGGATCTCGAGATCAGACCGGTCACCCGGACCATGAGCGGCCCGGCGATCGCGGCGATGATCCTGGAGACCTATCAGCGGGCCGCCGCTGAGGCATCGCGCCGCTCGGTGGACGTGATGTCCGAGATGCTCGGAGACGACTCCGAGGCGATGAGCATGATCCGCCAGTCGATCAACCGCCACGCCCCCCGGGAGGACTGATCGTGGGAGATGGATTCGGAAGCGACCCTGCGGAGATCCGCAATCATGTCGCCAACCTCAACAACGGCCCGTTCTCGACCCTGAACAGCGCCGCGGACGCCGCCTCCGGACTGACGCTGGGCGGATTCGATGCTTATGGCGTCCTCCTGCAGTGGGTCATTCCGCCCGCCCTGAACCTCTGCCTCGACGACGCCGGCGCCGCGATCAGGAGCACGTCCGACTTCGCCGCCGCGATCGGCGAGGCCCTGACGGGCGTGGCAGAAGACTACGAGGGCGTCGACCAAGAGATCGCCGACCTGCTGTCCAAGATCGGTGAGGAGATCGGGAAATGAGCGACGACGTCGTCGACACCACCGGCGGTCGCATCGTCGACAGCCTCACCACCATGGGCGAGCACTTCAACGACGCCGCCGGGGACGGGATCGATCCCACGGCGTTCGCCATCGACGGCGCCATCGCCGCCCTCGACGTGCTGGCCTTCGCCGCCAACCCGTTCAAAGAGCTCATGATGGCCGGGGTCGGCTTCATCATCGAACACGTCGACTGGCTGCGGGAACCCCTGGAGATGCTCACCGGCAGCCCGGCGGAGATCACCGAGCTGTCCCAGTCCTGGTCTAATGTGGCCGCCGACTTGAACGACGCCGCGCAGCAGTACGCCGACGCGATCGGCGAAATCTCGAGCTGGGAGGGCGACGCCGGAGACGCCTACCGCCAGGTCTCCTCGGCGTTCTCGGGGGCCGTCGCGGGCGCGGCGAACTGCGCTCAGTCGACTTCGCAGGCCATTGCCGTCGCCGGAATCATCGTCGCCACGGTTCGCGCGCTCGTTCTCGAGATCATCTCCGACTGGGTGTGTCGAGCCATCATGTGGTTGCTGTCGGCACTTGCCAGCGCCGCGGTCACGTTCGGCGCCTCGGTGCCGACCGCGATCTCCGGCGTCGTGGTCGACGCGTGCATCCAGATGACCAAGATCGTCTCCAAGATCTCGAAGATGATGCAGAAGGTCGCCGAGCTGCTCCGCAAGATCAAGGTCTTCCAGGGCGCCTTCGGCAGGCTCGCGAACTCCCTCGACGAGATGGCGGAGGGCATGATGAAGAGCATGGCCAAGACCGACGCGAAGGCGATGATCAAGAACATCGACAATGTGCTGGCCTTCTCGAACAAGCCCCGCTTCGGTGCCGACTACGACGTCAACAGGACGTACGACGCCGCAAAGGATTCGTACAAGAACGGCGCGAACTGGGGCCGGGACGCGTTGGGCAACGCCACACCGATGCGCGACGTCGCCGACAGGGCCGGGGGCATGCCCGCGACCGGCTGGCGTGGCGCGGCCGGCGGCGTCAAGGCGTATGAGAACGACACCGAGGCCGAACCCGCCGAGGAGCGCCACGACGGTGAGTGAGCGGGGATGAACCTGGAGGCATGGTGGACGGTTCCCGGCTGGGGGCTGGCCTTCGCCATGTGGGCGCTGGCCGCCGTCGCCGGGGTCGCGATCATCCTGGTCTCCGGGCTCCTCGCCTGGCGGCGTCGGCGCAGGCGCACGGCCAGGCGGCGGTAGCCGATGAGCGAGCTGTGGACGACGCTGGTCGTGGGAGCGGCGGGCCCGCTGGGCGCCGTGCTGATCCTCGCGGCCGCGATCGTGGCGGCGGCCGCACTGGCCGAACGGATCGATCCGACGCCTCCGGTGCCGGTCGAGTCCCGGGTCCGTGAAGCGACCGAGCGGCGGCGATGGCACGAACAGGTCGACGCGCAGGTGCGCGGGGCGGAGCAGGCGCGCGGTCGGGAGCCGGTCGACAGCACCCATGTGTCGTTCCCGGCGTTCGGGATCGCCTTCCTGGCGTGGCTGCTGCTCTCGGCCTGGGGCGCGGCGGCCGAGCACGTCGAGCGCCCCGGCGAGGGGTTCCCGTTCGCGCTGGCCGTTCGTCCCCTGTGGGTCGCCTTGGTCGGAGCGCTGCTGGTCGGCATCACGGCCGGGTTCTTCTACCGCCGTTGGTATCACCGGCAGTCGTGGCAGCGGAAAGCCGCGATCCGGTCCCGGCGGGAGGCCGAGGAACGGCACGACTTCCAGGCGCGCCTCCGGGCGATCCGCCTCGCCGGGCATCGGCAGCGGCGAAAGTCCTCATGAGCGGGCCCCGATCGCAAGGCCGAAGCTGACGCCGAGCGACGCCGGGTGCGAGTCGTTCGCCCGCGCCGTTCCGTGCCCTCGACGGTGCGGCCGAGGGCCCGGAACGAGGTCAGGCCCGCCACCAGGGCTCGGCGCCGGACCGGTCGCGGGTGGCGTTGGCGAGGCAGTGGATCTCGCGGCCGACCGGCCGCCGCATGGCCGTACTCCCAGGCCTCCACCCAGGCGATCCGACCGCCCACGGCGTCGAAGCCCGCCTCGGCATCGCCGCATGGGCCTGGGGAACCGGGCTGGCCGCGCCATGACCGCGGGCGAGGCCGAGACCCGCGCCCCGAGGACCTGGAGCCGCTCACATGCGCTTCCCAATGCGAGCGTCCGCGGCCCGGCGCCGTGGTGGCGCCGGGCCGCGGACGCGGAGCCGGTCCGCGGCCCCGTTCTCGATTACTCCACCGGGCATCGCTTCCAGGCGAAGTGGTAGATGGTCTTGATGTCGCCGTCCACGGAGTCCATGGCCATGAAGCTCTTCTTGGTGGGATCGGTGCCGGCGCTCACCCGGACTTCGGTGTTGATGTTGAAGTTCCGCTCCTCGCCGCACGGCTTGTAGCTGAGCTGGTCGGTCTCCACCTCGTCGGTGAACTGCCAGTTGTCGCTGTGGGGGCCCTCCAGCATGTGGGTGGTGCTGGAGGTCGCGGAGTCACCGGAGAAGTAGTAGCTCGCCTTCTGCATGCCGGTGGCGCCGGGCTCGAGGTGTCCGAAGCCGCGGTAGTCGGCGCTCGCGATCGCGTAGGTGAACCCCGAAGGGATCCGCACGATCAGGTTGAGCTGGCAGTTCTTGCGGAAATCGGTGGGGTCCGAGTTGCCGCCCGCTTGGGCGAGGTACTCGCTGTAGGTCACGGTGAAGGAGGTGTTGCCTTCGTTGACCGCGACGGCGGCGGTGCCGACGGGGCACCCGGAGCCGTTGACGGTGGCCACGTCGATGACGATCTCGTTGGGGGGCGGGTTCTGGAAGTGCGGCGCGGCGGCTGCCGGGCTCGCCGCGATCGTGATCAACCCTGCCGCCAGGGCGAAGACCCCGGCGACCATCGATGCTTTTCGGAGGATTCTCATGCGGGTGGTCCATTTCTGGGTATGGCGGTCTTTCGACTGCTGAACAGCGGACAAGGGGACCGGAGACCTTGCGTCGCAGCGCGCTCGGGGAGGCGGGGCGTGGGGGTGGCGCCGAGCGAGGAACTGCGTCATGGCCGGTCAACCGACTTGTGGTCCAGATTGCACCGTCCGTGCTCTTATTTATAGTCATGAATATGTGCGAAGTCAATGATTACCGACTATTAGGTCTAAAGGTGCAAATGAGAAGAGAAGGACGACGATGGCGTGAGTGAGTCCTGAGTCGACTGCAGGTGCGATCCTGACGGGCTTCGGGCCGATCGCGCCGCCACTGGGGCGGCGATGACCCCTCGGGAGGTACGCCGGAGTCGCGCCCTACTTCCCGTGGGGTAGGCCGATTGCGTCCTCCAGGCCGATGATCGCGGGCGAGGGCGGCGGCAGACTCGGCCGCATGCAACGAGTCGCCGGCGTCGCGCCCACTCCTCGCGGACACCGTCCGCCGACAGCCGCCGTCGTGCGCGAGGAGCGGGCGCGATGAAGCGGTTCTTCCTGGGATGGACGCGCTTCGTCATCGCCCTCCTCGTGCTCCAAGTCGGGCTCGCCGGATGGGGAGCCGTCTCGGCAGGCGGGGAGCGCATCATGCGCTTCATCGCCCACGCCGGGAACGGCGGCATGCTCATGTTCTGGCTCATGCTGTCGGTCGTCTTCGCCCTCATCGCCCGGCCCGGCTGGAAGGCGGTACTGCTCACGGCCTTGTCCGCCTTCATGATCATGATGCAGGGCGCGTTCGCGTACGGCTTCGGCGCCGACGGCGTCGGCGGCGGCGTCGGCATCGCCCTCCACGCGCTCAACGGCCTCGGCATCCTCGTCGTGCAAACGGCCGTCGCCCGCCTGGCCAAGCGGGCGGTCGACGCGAAACGCGCCCTGAAAGCGGCGGGAAACGAGGTCCCGGCATGAATCCCGTCTTCGCCACGATCCTGCGGGTCTGGATGCTGCTCCTGCTGGCGTTGCTGGTCGTCCAGTTCGCCCTCGCCGGGTTCGGCGTCGGCTACGGCGGCGCCCTGCAGGCCGGCTTCGAGATGCATTTCCGCAACGGCAACGCCCTGCTGTACCTCTACGCGGCCGCGGTCCTCCTCGCCCTCGCGGCGCGGACCGGAGCCAAGACCGTGTGGCTGACCGCCCTGGGCGCCTTCCTCGTGCTGCTCCAGCACGGCATGGCGATCGTCAACGTGCCCGGCACCGTCTGGGGCCAATCCCTGTTCCTGGTGCACGCCCTCAACGGACTGGCGCTCATCTACCTGGCCTTCCGGACCGGCGTCCTCGTACGGAACGAGATCCGCAAGCGGCCCCGACCGCGCCGCGATCGCGAGCGGGCTCGCCTCCGACCGCATGGCCGCCCAGGCGAAACCCGGCTCCACCGCTGATCGAGCCGACGCGCCGCGACCCCTGCCCGGTGGCGGCTTCCAGGACGGTTGCGCCCGTTTCATCACCGTTCACCACAGTGCGGCGAAGGGGCATACTCGCAGGGTGAACCTTGAGATGCGAGAGATCGAGGCGTTCCTGACCGTCGCGGAGGAACTCCACTTCGGACGCGCCGCCGAGCGTCTGACGCTGTCCACCTCCAGGGTCAGCTCCCTGATCCGCACGCTCGAGCGCCGGGTCGGCACGCCGTTGTTCGAGCGCACCAGCCGCAGCGTGCGCCTCACCCCCGCCGGCGATCACCTCTTCACCGAGCTCCGCGCCGCCTATGTGCGCATCGAGCGCGCCATCGCCGACGTGCGGTCCGCGGCCGACCAGGCCGGGCAGGTGGTCCGCGTCGGCTTCGCCACCACCCTCCCCGAGAGGGTGCCCCCGGCGCTGGTCCAGGCCTTCGAGCAGGCGTACCCCGCGGCGCGCGTGGTCCAGTACGCGGCCCCGACCACCGACCTGTTCCGCTGGCTCGAAGGCGACCGCGCCGCCTGGCAGGTCGACGTGTTCGTGACCTGGATGCCCGTGGAGGACTCGCCGCATCCGGACCTGACGATCGGCCCCGTCCTGCACCGCATCCCGCGGGCGGTGATGCTCGGGGCCGACCATCCGCTCGCCGACCGGGCGGCGGTCGACGTCGAGGACCTGGCCGAGCACGAGGTGGTCTACCCGCAGCTGCCGAACTGGTACGGCGCCGCGTGGACGCCGCAGACCACGCCGAGCGGGCGCGAACTCCGGCTGCGCAGGGTCAAGGCCGAGTACATCGAGGACGTGCTGCGGCTCGTCGCGGAGCAGCAGCTCGCGCATCTGACCTTCTCCTCGCTGCTCGACGCCTACCGCCGGCCCGGCGTCGTGGTGCTGCCGCTCATCGGACTGCCGGCGATGCCCGTCCGTCCGGTGTGGTCGAACTCGTCCCGGCACCCGCTCGTGCGAGCGTTCGCCGACGTCGCCTCCGAGCACAGCCGCCGCGCCGGCTGGCACGTCGGCTAGCGCCGCGCCGATCGTGTTGCCAGGCGACACGAGCGTGCTGCGATTCGATCTTGTTCGGGACCGCCGCGTGCGGAAACGTAACGGTCATGAGCAACGAGCACACGATCAAGCGGTTCACGGTCGACATTTCCGAGGCCGACCTCAAGGACCTGGACGAGCGCCTCGCACGGGCCCGGTTCACCGACCAGATCGCCGGCGCCGAGACGGCCTACGGGGTCGGCGTCGACCGCGTCAAGCGCCTCGTCGAGTACTGGCGCCACGGGTACGACTGGCGCGCCTGGGAGGCCCGGCTCAACGCCCACCCCCAGTTCACCACCGAGATCGACGGCCAGAACATCCACTTCCTCCACGTCCGCTCCGAACGCGAGGACGCCTTCCCGCTGATCCTCACCCACGGCTGGCCCGGCTCCGTGGTCGAGTTCCTCAACGTCATCGAGCCGCTCACCGCCGCCGGCTTCCACCTCGTGATCCCCTCGATCCCCGGCTTCGGCTTCTCCGGCCCGACCACCCAGACCGGCTGGAACAACGCCCGCATCGCCCGCGCCTGGGCCGAGCTGATGGCCCGCCTCGGCTACACCCGCTACGGCGCCGCCGGGAACGACGCCGGATCGATGATCTCGCCCGAGGTCGGGCGGGTCGACCCCGAGCACGTCGCGGGCGTCCACGTCACCCAGGTGTTCTCCTTCCCCAGCGGCGACCCCGCCGAGTTCGCGAACCTCACCGAGGACGACCACCGCACCCTCGAGACCCTCGACTGGTTCATGCAGCACAAGTTCGCCTTCAACCTGCTCCAGGCCCAGCAGCCGCAGACGCTGGCGCACGCGCTGGCGGACTCCCCGGTCGGCCTCCTCGGGTGGAACTCGCAGCTGATGGACGAGGACGTCGACGACGACTTCGTCCTGACCAACGTCGCGATCTACTGGTTCACCGGGACCGCCGGCTCCTCGATCCGGATCTACTTCGAGAACGACAAGGCCGAGCCCCCGGCCGGCCGGACGACCGTGCCGCTCGCGCTCGCCGGTTCGGCGGGCGACTTCCACGGCGTCCGCAGCTTCGCCGAGCGCGACCACGCCGACGTCCGCTCCTGGAACGTCTACGAGGACAAGAGCCACTACCTGCACTACGCCGCGCCCGACAAGCTGGCCGCCGACATCGCGGCGTTCTTCGGGAACCTCGACTAGAACGTCCCCCTCGGAGGGCGGACCGTGCCGCCCGGCGACACGGTCCGCCCTCCGGTCGAAAGTCTCGCGATCCGGCCCTACTCGGGACCGAGCCAGGCCTCGCGCGGGGTCAACGGGACCAGGGTCGGGCGTTTGACCGATGTGGACACGTCGAGGCGCCTGCCCTCGCCCGCCGACCTGATCAGGCCGGTCATCACGTCGAGGACGTGCAGCGCCAGGTCACCGTTCGCGCGGGCCGCCCGGCTCTGGTCGGCCAGCAGCATGTCGACGAGCCCGATGCCGCGGCTCGATCCGGCGTAGCCGGCGCTCGGCGGCAGCGTGACCCGCTCGCCGCCGGCCAGGCGGTGCAGCACGACATCGCCGCCGAAGGTGTTCGGGTCGGGCACCGACAGCGATCCTTCGGCGCCGTGGACCTCGATCGGCGGCGTCGTCGTGGCGGCGCCGTCGAAGCTCATCAGGATCGTGCTCAACGCGCCGCCCGCGTGCTCGAGGATGCCGGTGACGTGCGTGTCGACGGTGACCGACACCTGCTCGCCCGCGCGGGGGCCCGAGCCGATCGTCCGGACGTCCCGCGAGCGGGCGGACGCGCCGGTGACCGCGACGACCGGGCCGAGCAGGTGCACGAGCGACGAGATGTAGTACGGCCCCATGTCGAGCAGCGGCCCGCCGCCCTCGGCGTAGTAGAAATCGGGGTTCGGGTGCCAGTGCTCGTGTCCGGGGACGATCATCGTGGCGGTCGCGAACGCCGGGGCGCCGATGCGGCCCGCGTCGATCGCCTCCCGGGCCGTCTGGGTCCCGGTGCCGAGGACCGTGTCGGGCGCGCCTCCCACCGCGACGCCGCCGGCGGCGCCCGCCTCGACCACGCGCTTGGCGTCGTCGAACGAGGCCGCGAGCGGCTTCTCGCTGTAGACGGCCTTCCCGGCCGCGATCGCGCGCAGCGAGATGTCGGCGTGGGCCGCGGGGATCGTCAGATTGAGCACCGTGTCCACCCGGGAGTCGGCGAGCAGCGCATCGACCTCGAGCGCCGCCGCGCCGGTCTCGGCGGCGACGGCCGCCGCGCGCGCCTCGTCCAGGTCCGCGACGGCCGCGACCCGGACGAGCGGGTGCGCCGTGAGCAGCGACAGGTAGTGGGAGGAGATGGCCCCCAGGCCGATTACGCCGATGCCGTGCGGGTCGCCCACTGCATGCCCCTTTCGATGATGGTCCGGACGCTGTCGTGCTGGAGGACGTCGACGCTGTGGCCGGGGGTGGCCACGACGATGCGCCCGGCTCCCCACCGGCGTGTCCAGACCGCCGGCGAGGTGACCGGCCGGTGCCAGGGGTGCCACGGCCGGGTCGGGTGGGTGGTCGTGGCGAGGACGTCGATCAGGTCGTCGTGGAGGACCCAGTACTGCTCGGTGTCCAGTTCGAAGTCGGCGATGCCGCGGGTGACGGGATGCTCGCGGCCGAGTTCGGTGATCTGGATCGTGTGGCGCAGGTAGTTGTCCTCCTGGCCGCCGGTCCGCAGTTCCGGTTCCTTCGCGGGGTGGGTGGCGAACTGGCCGCCGATGAGCTGCAGGTAGTTGGAGGAGGCCCGGTAGGAGTCGGCGATCCCGCCGTGCCAGCCGACCAGGCCCGTTCCGGCCTCGACGGCCGCTCGGAGCCCGTCGAGCTGCGGCTCGGTGATCTGGGACATGGTGACGCTCTGGACGATGAGGTCGGTCCCGCGCAGGAAGCCGGCGTCCGCGTAGACGTCGGTGGACTCCTCCACCCGCACCTGGTAGCCGTGGTCCTTCAGGAACGGCAGGAACAGCTCGGTCGCCTCGACCGGCGCGTGCCCTTCCCATCCTCCCCGGACGATCAGGGCTGTTCGCTCGCTCATGCGGCTCCTTCGTCGACAGTGGTCCGTGGCGGCGCGTTCGCGGTGGCCCGACCCGAGAGCGCCGAGTGCCCGGCGCGGTGCCTCAGCATTTATTTACCGATAAACACTAAGCGGCCGTCGACCGCGTGTCAATCGGGCGAACCGCCGAGGAGGACCCGACGGCGCCGTCCGCGGCGGCCGGAGTCCCCGGCACGTCGAGCGGCCGAAGCGCCCCGTTCCGGTGCCAGGGCCCCGGCCCCGTGATCAGACGCCTTCCGGTGGTGGCGCGGGCGTCCGCTTCGGGCCCAGCAGGAGGACGTAGACCAGCAGCAGCGCCATCACGACGACGCCGGCCCACATCGCCTGGCGCCAACCGTGCACGAAGGACTCCTGCGCGGACCGGATCAACGCCGCCGAAGCCGACGTGCCGTCCGCGCCCGCGATCGCGCCGGCGATGCCCCTGCGCGCCTCGTCGGCGACCCCGGCCGGAACGCCGTCCAGGCGTGCCTCGATCGCATTGGCGTACCCGGCGGTGAGGACCGCGCCGAGCAGCGCGACGCCGAGGGCCGTGCCGAGCTCCCTGGTGACGTCGTTGAGCGCGGAGGCGACGCCCTGCCGCTCGCGCGGGAGCGACGACGTGATGGCCTCAGTGGACGGCGTCATCGACAGGCCCATGCCGAGTCCCATGGCGACCATGCCCGGCAGGACCGAGAGGTAGCCGCCCTCGACGGAGACGAGCACCGCCATGAGCGCGAGGCCGAAGCCGCCCACGGCGATCCCGGCCGCCATGGTCGACCGGGCGCCGATGCGCGCGGCCAGTCGCGGGGCGAGTCCCGAGGCGGCCATCATCAGGACCGCCATCGGCATGAGCGCGAGCGTGGCGGCCAGGGCGGACCAGCCGAGCACGGCCTGGAAGTACGGGAAGAGGACCACGAAGATCCCGGCCAGCACGCCGAACACGGCGAGAAGCACGGTCGAGCCGCCGGCGAGGCCCCGCTCCCGGAAGAGCCGGACGTCCAGCAGCGGCGCCGGCCGGCGCAGTTCCCACGCCGCGAACCCGATCGCGCCGAGGACGCCGGCCAGGAGGCCGGCCAACGTCGCCGGGGCGGTCCAACCCTGCTCGGGGCCTTCGTGAAGGACGAGGATGAAGCCGACGACGGCGACCACGGACGTCAGGGAGCCGACCAGGTCGAACCGGTGGGTCGCCGCCTCGCGCGAGTTCGGGACGGCCCGGATCGCGACCGCGGTGGCGGCGATGACGAGCACGACCGGCAGCAGGAAGATCCAGCGCCAGTCCGCGACGTCGACGAGGAGGGCCGAGACGAACATCCCGAGGATGCCGCCGCCGCCCGCGACGGCGGTCCACACGCCGATCGCCTTGGAGCGCTCCGTATCGGGGAAGGTCGTGGTGATGACGGAGAGGGTGACGGGCATGATCATCGCCGCGCCGACGCCGCTGAGCAACCGCGCGGCGAGCATGACCTCGGTGGTGGGCGCCAGGCCCGCTGCGGCGCTCGCGACGCCGAAGACGGCGAGGCCCGTGAGCAGGACCGGTTTGCGGCCCCAGCGGTCGCCGACCGCGCCGAGCGGCAGCAGGAGCGCGGCCAGAGTGACGGTGTAGAGGTTGATCATCCAGAGGACGTCGCCCTGCGAGGCGTCGAAGGCGACGGCGACCTGGGGCTGGGCGACGTTCAGGCCCGACACCGAGGCGATGACCGCCATGAGGGCGATGCAGACGCCGATGAGGACGGTGCGGCGGCGGCGCGGGTCGCGGATGACCGGGTCGGCGACCGCGGTCGGCAACGTGTTCATGGTTTCCTTTCGGGGCGTGGAGGTGCGGCGACGTCGGGTGCGGAGGTCGCCGGATGGGGGGGTCGACCGGTCAGCGCGTCCGGGTGGCGCGGACGACGGCGTCGCGCAGGAGGTGGTCGCGGCCGCCGGGGCCGGTGACCGTGCGGGTGTGCTCCTCGGCGGTCGCGATGCGCAGGGGCGCGACGCTCGCGGTGATGTCCGCGAGGGCGACGGCGGCCGCCGCCGGCGGATGGTGGCCGTGTGCCGCCGCGGCGTGGAGGTGGCCGACGATGAGCAGCGTGCCGCCCGGGGCGACCCAGGCCGCGAGCCGTCGGTAGAAGTCGAGCTGCGGCATCGCGGGGTGCGCGTAGGCGGTGGTGACGAGGTCGAACCGGCGCTCCGGCTCCCACGTCGTCAGGTCCGCCTCGATCCATCGCACGCCGCCGGGCTCCGGCAGGTCCGCCGAGCGTTCGGCGGCGCGGTCGAGCGCGTGGGCGGCGATGTCGGCGCCGGTCACCTGCCAGCCGCGCGCGGCCAGCCAGAGGGCTTCGCTTCCCGTCCCGCATCCGGCGTCGAGCGCCGTGCCCGGCTCGAGGCCGGCCGTCTCGCGGGCGAGGTAGGGATGCGGCGCGCGCTCACTCGGCCCGTGGCGCTGCGCCCAGTGCCGTTCCCAGTAGTCCTTGTCGAAGTCATGTGTCGATGCCTCGGCCATGTCGGTTCCTTCCCGCTCGCTCGTGCCGGTCGATCCTGACGGACCGACGGCCAGATGTGCAAACGTTGTTGCCGAATGGCAAAATGAACGCATGGAACCGGATCTCGACCAGACCCTCGACGCCGTCGGGCCGCGCCTCAAGCGGCTGCGACTGCGCCGGGAGGTGACCCTCGCCGACCTCGCCGCGCAGACGGGGATCTCCGTCAGCACGCTCTCCCGGCTCGAATCGGGCTTGCGGCGGCCGACTTTGGAGCAGCTGCTGCCGCTCGCGCGGGTCCACGGGGTGACGCTCGACGAGCTCGTGGACGCCCCGCCCACGGGCGATCCGCGCGTGAACCTGCGGCCCGTCGCGTGCGCCGACGGCACGGTGCTCCTGCCGCTCACCCGCAGGCCCGGCGGCATCCAGGCGTACAAGTTCATCATGCCGACCGGGGACGACGCGGCGGTGCCGCAGTTGCGGACCCACGAGGGCTTCGACTGGGCCTACGTCCTCAACGGCACGCTGCGCCTCGTGCTCGGCGAGCACGACCTCCGGCTGAAGCCGGGCGAGGCCGCCGAGTTCGACACCCGGACCCCGCACTGGTTCGGCGCGACCAGTGCCGGTCCCGTGGAATTCCTCAGCCTCATCGGCAAGCAGGGCGAACGCGCCCACGTGCGGGCACGGCTCAAACCAGGCGAGCGGTAGCCGACGTGTGGACGACCGTACGCACTTAGTGTACGTTCGTCCACATGACGACTGCCGACCACTTCGCTGGCGATGACCGGACCATGCGCGAGCGGATGCTCGCGGGCGACTGCTACATCGCCGACGACCCCGAGCTCGGGGTGCTCCTCCACCGCGCCGCCGTGCTCGCCGAGCGCTACCGGGCCGCGTTCGCCGAGGACTACGAGGCCGCCGTGCGGCATCTGGGGGAGCTGCTCGGCGAGCTGGGCGACGACGTCTTCATCCGCCCGCCGCTGTACGTCGACTACGGCTCCAACATCCGGATCGGGGACCGCACCTCCGTCAACTACGGCCTCACCGCGCTCGACGTCGCACCGATCGTCATCGGAGCGGACTGCCAGATCGGCCCCCACGTGCAGCTGCTGACCCCCACGCACCCGGTCGAGCCCGGGCCGCGCCGCGACAAGCTCGAGGCCGCGAAGCCGATCGCCCTCGGCGACAACGTGTGGCTCGGCGGCGGCGTCATCGTCTGCCCCGGCGTCGCCATCGGCGACAACACCGTGGTCGGCGCGGGCGCGGTGGTCACCCGGGACCTGCCCGCGAACGTCGTCGCCGCCGGCAACCCGGCGCGCGTGGTCCGCACGCTGGAGTCCGAGGATGCCTGACCGGCCGCAACCGCCCGCCTCCCGAGGGAACCGGCGCCGCCACGACCCCGACCGACGCGAGCGCATCATCGCCGCCTGCCTCGAGGTGATCGCCGAATTCGGGGTCGCGGGCACCTCCCACCGCAAGGTCGCCGCGGCGGCCGACGTCCCGCTCGGGTCGATGACCTACCACTTCAGCGGCATGGACGAACTGCTGCATGCGGCCTTCGGGCGCTTCGCGACCTCGGTCAGCGACGGCTTCGACGCCATGATGGCCGCCGCCGAGGGGCCGGAGGAGGCCGAACGCATCGTCGTCGCGATCGTCGACGACACCGCCGCCGAGTCCCATCGCTTCCTCGTGCTCACCCACGAGCTCTACACGCTCGCGGCCCGCGAACCGGCCTTCCGCGGCCTCACGAACGCGTGGATGGCCCGTTCCCGCGCCGCACTGGAACGCCACTTCGACCCCGCGACGGCCCGCATGCTCGACGCCCTCATCGAAGGACTGACCATCCACCGCGCCCTCGACACCGAACCCCACGACCCGGCCGTCGCCGCCGACGCGATCCGGCGGATCACCGGACTCCGCACCTAGCAGGACGGCGGGCTCGGGTCGGTCGATCGATGCCTGTCCGCTCGCACCGCTCCCGCGAATCGCTCAGATCCGTTGGCACCGAGTTGCGGACGCCCATATCGAACCGAGGTCCGGGCACGAAGAAGAGCGGCCATCAACCCGATGACCGCTCTCCCGCTGCATGTGTGATTCTGTGGAGGTACTGAACGCTTATCACGTTTACGCTGGTCAAATCGTTGCGATCTGACCTGGTGAACCATACGAAACCCGACGGGAAAAGCCGGGAACACAGTCCAGGTACGAAATCCCCTGTGCGGACGGCATCCCGTCCGCTCCACAAACGGCTGGCCCCGAAAGAGGGCCAACAACTCATTGCAGAGCACCTCGCAGGGTCTCTCCAGAAAGACCTCGCCACGCGGTACGGCGTCGGCCTGTCGAGCGTGAAGACGGTTCTCCGCGAGGCCGGCGCCAGGAAGTACACGGCACGTGCCTAGCGCGGCGAAGGCGGGCGGTCACAGCGGTGGGCGCTCGTCTCCGCTGCCCTATTGCAGGTCGGCCACCAGCCGGAACCGTTGCAGTACTGTCAACGTCGCGTCGTCGACGGTGAACTCCGGGTCGTTCAGCGCCTCCCGCATCTCCTTGCTATGCCAGAACGACTCGTGGTTCGCGCGCCATGAGGCGATGCTGCGGTCGCCTTCGCCCTCGTCGATTACGTGCTCGAGGTCGACCGCCGACAGCGGCACGACCCGTACCTCGGTGGTCTCGATGACCGCGACGGGCCGTTCGCCGGAGTCGACGACGACCGCACGCTCGCCGACCTTGGGAAGGGCCTCGCCCTCGTGCTCGTAGTCGACCACCAGACCGGTCGTGGAGGTCTTGGCTTCGGTGAGGATCGCCGCCACCAACTGGTCGCGTAGCGGGCCGGGGAACGCGAACTCGGACGTCGGCAACGCGGCGATCTCGGCAGGGGTGGGAACGTTCACGGACATGCGTCCCACGGTAACCCTGCCGGCGGATCGGACGAAAGAAACCCAGCCGTTTGGATGGTCGACAGAGTCGGAGGATTTGACCATACCGTCACCTTTGGTCATGACCGCGTCGCAACTGCTGTGACATGACCTGCAGGGCAAGAAACAAGGGACCACCTACGCGATGATCCCCCATATCCCGTATATCCGATTGTGGAGCTGGCAACGGCTTACTTGAGCCCATCACCCCAGATCAGCGCCTACGAAAACCGACTCCTAGACCTGCTCACCCGCCCCACCCGAATTCCTGACCCTTGCGCCACGACCGAACGGCCCAGTCCCCGCTCATCAAACGGAAGGTCCTGGGCCCTTGACCGCCGCCTCACCAGCGCAGATCGCGCCGCAATCGTGAGCGAGTATCAGGCAGGCGCAACGCAGAAGACGCTCGCGAAGAAGTACGGCATCAGCCTCTCCAGCGTCAAACGACTCGCGCGTGACGCTCGGCGAGATCTGGTTCGTTCACGGGCGGGCCGGTCGGAGGAATAGCCCCAGAAGGGGCCCACACAGAGGTGAGGGCAGCAGGTTTGGTGAAAGCAGATCTCTGTTTGCGTTGTCCTGCATATCAACAAACTCGATACCAAGATCCGCTCTGTCACTTCTGTGCCTCGTCGATCCTCGCAATGAGACCGGGCAGAACGGGACGCTGTTCCCGGCTCGAACTCGAACGTACCGCCGCACGAGCCCGAAGCGACCTCCCCGAAGGCGCCTTCACCAGTGAACGCGTCGTCGTCGATCGTCACCGCGGATGCCCTGAAGTGCTCGATCAGCAGCGTGATCGCGTCGATGATCAACCGCAGAGCGACATTGCGGAAGCTGCGCATAGGAGCCCGTTGCAAGTTGTGCTGCTGTGTTGTTGAGCTGCGAAGATGGCGATATGTTCCGGCTTCTCATACGCCTTCAAGCCTGGGTGGTGATGATCGTCAGCGCGCCAAGAGCTGCGACGATGATCGAAAGGGTTGCCCAAACCTTTGCGTACGTTCGGTGGCCTCGCCGAGCAGTGATAAACGCAAGTCCTGCTGGAGCGGCGATCGCGGCTACAGCCCCGACAGCGAGTTTCAGTTCAGTGGTGAGGCGCTCCGCGCCTGTGGCCGCGTCGGCGCGATCAACGTCGGCGAATCCCGATGATGCGGCATCGACCAGCAGTCCTGGGGCCGCGCAGAACAAGGTGACTGCCAGCAAGTACCACACGGGTTTGTACCGTTGCCCTGGTGGACTGAGCCACGCCTGCGCCGCCAGTATCGCGATCGGACCGGCGAGGAACACTGGTCCGAACCAGAGCTCAAAGCGGAGGAGGGCGCGAGCTTCGTCGTCGGGGCACCCGCCTGGAGGTGGATCGGGATACACACAGGCCATGCCAGCCTGAAGCCAGAGCCACATCAACGTCACGAGCCAGACGAGCATCAGGCAGCTCAAAACTGAGAAGCGAAGCCGTCGTCGCCTGACTTCCTGAGGGTGATTCAGCACTCGGCAAACCTAGCCGGTTCGCTCCGCCTACCGCAGGTGACGAGCAACTGTGCAGCTTCGACAGCCGTCGAATCGCGACGACTCGGGGCGAAAGTCGCACTCGCTCAACCAACCAGACGCACTTGGGCACAAAAGAGCGGTCATCAACACGATGACCGCTCTCACGCCAAATATTCGATTCTGTGGAGCTTAGGGGATTCGAACCCCTGACCTTTTCCATGCCATGGAAACGCGCTACCAACTGCGCCAAAGCCCCTTGATTGGCGTTCCAGAGGTCGTAGACCTTGGAACCCGCACTAGTTTACACAGCCTCTGGAGCGGGTCCCAGGGAGGGGCTGGAGACGGTCGTCACGTCCTTGAGCTGGGGATTCTCGGAGTCGAGCGGGGGTGGAGCGTCTGGTTTCGCCGGTAGGGGAAAGCTCAGGGTCCCTCGCGCGCTGGGCGTGAGGGACCCTCTTCGTTTCGGTCAGTCCCAGCTGAGGCCGGGGGCGTAGCGCCTCGGGCGGAGCTTGGCGACCAGTTGGGCCGCCACGTCGAAGAGCCTGCCCGTCGATCCGGGCGGCCCCACGAGTTGGACCGTCGCCGGAGCGCCGTCACTGCGCATGCCCACCGGGACCACCAGCGCCGGCAGCCCCGAGAGGCTGAACGGCGCGGTGAACGCCGCCGCGCCGGCGAGGTGCATCACGTTGGAGCGCAACGTCTCCGTCGACCACTCCTTGGCCGCCGGGGGCGGCCCGGGGAGGCCGGGGGTGATGAGCAGGTCGTAGTTCTCGAGGTCGAACCAGTCCTCCAGGTGCCGCCGCACGCGGTTCCCGTCGCCCAGGACGCCGCCGAACAGCCCGCCCAGGTACGTCCGCTCGCCCACCGACACCAGGTGCCGGGTGCGCCGCTGCAGCCCGTCCGGGCCGCACTTGAGGCTGCGCAGATACGCCGCGCACGACCACGCCCCCGAGGACGCCGGCGTCAGCCGGGCCCCGAAGCGCGGCTTGGCGCGGAACGTCTCATGGCCGAGGTCCGTGAGGGACCTGACGGCCTTCAGGAGCCACTTCGTGGCGTCGTCGTCGACGCGGGCCGGCAGCGGCGCGGCGTTGGTCGCGGCGATCCTGAGCGGCCCCGGGTCGCCCGTGGAGCGCGGCGCGCGGTGCGTGAGCGCCGCGTACGCCAATGCGGCGTCCTCCACCGTGGTCGCCATGACCCCGGTGTGGCCGCCGAGCCAGTGCTCGGGGTCGGTGTTGATGTCGGCCGGCACGTGCTCGGGGCTGTAAGCGACGATGCCGCAGGCGGCCGCGGCCGTGCGCACCCCGCCCGCCGACCCGGGCCCGTCGAGCCCGATGCCGATCGGCGCGGCCCCGGTGGCGACGGCCAGTGCCGTGCCGCCGCTGGGACCGCCGATGCCGCGGTCGGGACGCCATGGGTTGGCCGGGACGTTCCCGTCGTCGTCGGTCGCGGGCCACAGCCCGAGCTCCGAGGACCGTCCGAACGCGACCACTACGGCTCCGGCCCCGCGGATGCGCTGCACCGCTTGGTGGTCGGTGTCGGCGATCGGCAGGAACGCCGCGTTCGAGCCCAGCCGCGGGGCGTGTCCGGTGACCGCGAGCTGCTCGCACACGGCCACGGGAACGCCTGCGGCGGGCAGGGAGTCGCGGTTCTCGATCTCGTCGACGGCCGCCGCCTCGGCGAGCGACTCGATCTTGCGGACGCTGGTGAGGGCGCCTTCGGCCTCGCGGTGGTCCTCGATGCGGCGGAGGTGGTGGTCGACGACGATCGCGGCGTCGGCGTCGCCGCGCCGGACTGCCTTGGCTATCTGCTGCGCGGTGGTTCCCGACCAGCTCACTGCTCGTCCTTCTTTCTCGAGTGGGACAGGGGTGCCGGGGCGTCTAGCCGAGTGCCTGGCGCAGGTCGGCCAGGAGGTCGTCGGCGTCCTCGATGCCGACCGACAGGCGCACGAGGTCCCCGGGGACCTCGAGGGCGCTGCCGGCGGCCGAAGCGTGGGTCATGCGTCCGGGGTGCTCGATGAGGGATTCGACGCCGCCGAGGGACTCGCCGAGCGTGAACACCTCGGTGCGGGCGCACACGTCGACGGCCGCCTGCTCGCCGTCCTTGTGGCGGAAGGCGATCATGCCGCCGTAGCGCTTCATCTGCTTGCCCGCCACGTCGTGTCCGGGGTGGGTCGAGAGGCCGGGGTAGCGGACCTCGGCGACCTTGGCGTGGCCGGCGAGGAACTCGGCGATCGCCTCCGCGTTGTCGCAGTGGCGGTCCATGCGCACCCCGAGCGTCTTGACGCCGCGCAGGGTGAGGAACGCGTCGAACGGACCGGCGACGGCGCCCATCGAGTTGTGGTGGAAGGCGATCGCCTCGGCGAGGTCGTCGTCGTCCACGACGACGGCGCCGCCGACGACGTCGGAGTGCCCGCCGATGTACTTGGTGGTCGAGTGGACCACGATGTCGGCGCCCAGGCTCAGCGGCTGCTGGAGGTACGGGCTGGCGAAGGTGTTGTCGACGACGACGAGCGCGCCGCGGCGGTGGGCCAGGTCGGCGAGCCGCTCGATGTCGGCGATGTTGAGCAGCGGGTTGGTGGGCGTCTCGATCCACACCATCTTGGTGTCCGAGTCCATGGCGGCCTCGACGGCGGCGACGTCGGTGATCGAGGCGGCCGTGTACCGCACGCCCCACGGGAGGGCGACCTTGTCGAAGAGGCGGAACGTGCCGCCGTAGGCGTCGTTCGGGATGACCACGTGGTCGCCGGGGGCCAGGAGCGACCGCAGGACGGTGTCCTCGGCCGCGAGCCCCGAGGCGAACGCGAAACCGCGCGTGCCGCCTTCGACGGCGGCCAGGCAGGTCTCCAGGGCGGTGCGGGTCGGGTTGCCCGACCGCGAGTACTCGTAGCCGCCGCGCAGGCCGCCCACGCCGTCCTGCTTGAAGGTGGAGGTGGCGTAGATGGGCGGGACGACCGCGCCGGTGAGCGGGTCGGGCTCCTGCCCGGCGTGGATGGCGCGTGTGGAGAACCCCTGAGCCGCCCTCCCGTCGCCCGCCACCGCCTGAACCGGAGTGAACCCTGTGCCTTCGTGCATGGTCCTACGCTAACCGACGCGAGTACCACTGCCTATGGATAGGCGCGCTATCGTGCAGACAACACTTTCCCACTTCAGTTAGGGGATGCCTCATGGGCTTCGAAGAAGTACACAAGATGGACATCACCGGCGACGGCGTCGACGAGACGGTCGGCGTGCGCCGCAACGAGGACGGTTCGGTCGAGTACCACGTGGACGTCGACGGCGACGGCACCGCGGACATGCTCGCCGTGGACAAGGACGGCGACGGCGTGATCGACCACGTCCTGATCGACAACGACGGCGACGGCAAGTACGACACCGCGATCGTGGACGTCGACGGCGACGGCCAGGTCGACGGCTCCACCGACCAGTAAGGCCCCTCTCCTCGGCGGAACCGCCGGTCAGACTTCGCGCCGCGGGCGCCCCATCGCATCGATGACGGTGCGGGGCGCCCGCGGCGGCGTTCTGCAGGGGTCTCGGCTGATCCGGCCCCGGGGCCCCGCGGTCCCGTGCGGAGGCCGCCGGGTCCTCGTCACGGTGCCCGGAGGCGTTGCCGTGGCCCGAGGCGCGGTCGGCGCCGGCGTGCCTTGAGGCGCCGCCTTGTTCGGCGGTGCCGTCGTACCCCCGCGTCAGCGTCGACACGGGGGCTCCTACGGATCGAGGATGATGCGCCTTCCTCAGGCCCCGGCCCGCTCCGCCTTCGAGCGCTCGACGCAGAACTCGTTGCCCTCCGGGTCGGCCAGGACCACCCAGCCGCTGCCGTCCGGTCGGCGATGGTCGTCGACGAGGGTCGCGCCGAGGCCGATGAGCCGCTCGACCTCCTCGTCGCGGGTGGTCTCCGGCACGAGGTCGAGGTGGAGCCGGTTCTTGACCGTCTTGGGCTCGGGGACGCGGATGAACAGGAGTCCGGGGTGCCCGCCGTCGGGGCCGATGAAGTTCTCGGTGTGCTCGGGCGCGTTCGGGTCGTCGGGGTCCTCGGTGTAGCCGGTGACCTCGGTCCAGAACAGCGAGAGCGCGTAGGGGTCCTGGCAGTCGAAGGTGACCTGGCCGATCGTTGCAGTCATGCGCATACGTTAACGCCGCACGGCGACCGGTGGCGATCGTTATTCGCGCGTGACAGACTTGCCGGATGAGCATCACGCACCCGGTCCTGAACCATCCCCTCGAAGGCTCCCCCGGCCCCGGCGCCGCGATCGCCTACTTCGGCATGGGCTGCTTCTGGGGCGCGGAGCGGCTCTTCTGGCGCGTCCCCGAGGTGTGGACCACCTCCGTGGGCTACATGGGCGGCAACACCGAGAAGCCCTCCTACGAGGAGGTCTGCACCGGCCTCACCGGCCACGCCGAGGTCGTCAAAGTCGTCTACGAACCCGGGAAGGTCGACTACGAGCAGCTGCTCAAGGTGTTCTGGGAGAACCACGACCCCACGCAGGGCATGCGGCAGGGCAACGACGTCGGCACCCAGTACCGGTCCGTCATCTTCACCACCACCCCCGAGCAGCAGGCCGCCGCCGAGGCGAGCAAGGCCGCGTTCGAGCCGGTGGTCCGCGAGGCCGGGCTCGGCCCGATCACCACCGCGATCCTCCCCGCCAAGCCCTACTGGCTCGCCGAGGACTACCACCAGCAGTACCTCCACCACAACCCGAACGGGTACTGCAACCACGGCCCCAACGGCCTCTCCTGCCCCGTCGGCGTGGTCAAGGCCCAGACCGAAGTGGAGCCGCCCCGCTCCCGATGAGAGGCCCGCGGCGGCCCTCGGGAACCTTCTCGCCGCCGCGACCCATCCGCTCCCCGTGCGGCTCCGAACCCTTGTCGAGCAAGCCCACCGATCGCCGGGAGCACGATGATGTTTGAGCAGGGCGCCGAAGCCCACCGCCGAGAGGACCAGCCGCGCCTGTCCGTCGTGCCCGGCGCCGACACCGCCACGGCCGAAGCGCTGCTGCACCGGACGGCGCTCGGCGAGGACGAGGCCTTCGCGGCCCTGTACGACCTCATGTCGGGGCGCGTCTACGGCCTGTGCCTGCGGATCATCCGCGATCCGGCCCAGGCCGAGGAGGTCGCCCAGGAGGTGCTGGTCGAGGTGTGGCGCACCGCGACCCGCTTCGACGAGCACCGCGGGTCGGCCGCGGCGTGGGTCACCACCATCGCGCACCGCCGCGCGGTCGACCGCGTCCGCTCCGCGCAGGCGGCGGGGGACCGGGAACGACGCGCCGCCGCCGAATCCGCCGAACCCGAGTACGACTCGGTCGCCGAGACCGCCGCCGGCCGCCTGGAGCACCGCCAAGTGCGCCGGTGCCTCAAGACCCTGACCGAGCTGCAACGCCAGGCGGTCACCCTCGCCTACTACGGCGGCCATACGTACCGGCAGGTCGCGACCCTGCTCGAGACCGCCGTCCCCACGGTGAAGTCCCGCATCCGCGACGGCCTGGTCAAACTGCGCGACTGCCTGGAGGTGGCCCGATGAGCGCGGACGTCCACACCCTGATCGGCCCCTGGGCCCTCGACGCGGTCGACGCGGACGAGCGGCTCCAGGTCGAACGGCACCTGGCCGAATGCGCCTCCTGCGCGCAGGAGGCCGCCGAACTGCGCGAGACCGTCGCGCGCCTCGCCGACGTCACCGTCATCGAGCCGCCGCCGCGACTGCGCGACAGCGTCCTGGCCGAGGTGCGCCGCACCCGCCAAGAGGCCCCGGTCGCCCAGCCCGGC
Organism: Glycomyces sp. TRM65418; assembly: GCF_019710475.1. Lineage (GTDB taxonomy): Bacteria > Actinomycetota > Actinomycetes > Mycobacteriales > Micromonosporaceae > Glycomyces. Next base: position 422,642 of record NZ_JAJFAX010000005.1, read on the forward strand.
GAGACCCCGCCCGCGGAGGCCCCCGTGCCCGCGAGGCGCCGCCGGCACCGCCGCCGGACGCCCCGGCTGCGGCTCGCCCTCGGCGCCGCCGCGCTGGCCGTCGTCGCGGCCTTCGCCGGGGTCTTCGTCGGCTGGGCCGTCGACCGCGAGCCGGCCGGCATCGACGAGGGCACGCGCATCGCCGCCGTCCTCGAAGCGCCCGACGCCGAAGTCGACCTCCGGGAGGCCGACGGCGGCGGCCGCGTCGTCGTCGTCTCCTCCGCCGAGCTCGACGCGGCGGTCGTGGTCGTCTCCGACCTCGCCGACGTGGGCGAGGAGCGGTCGTACCAGGTCTGGAAGGTCGAAGCGGACGGGCAGGTCTCGGCCGGGGTGATGGACCCCGGCGACTCCTCCGCCACGATGCTCGTCGAAGGACTCGGCGACACCGAGATCATCGGTGTCACCAATGAGCCGGCAGGCGGTTCGACGGAACCGACCCTGCCGATGGTGGCGGACGTGGACTTGTCCGCGTAGGCGCCTGGGGAGGGGCGCGGACCGCGGCGTGAGTCCCGGCCCGCGCCTTTTTCATGCCCGAGTACGGCCTTCCTCCAGAAATATTTCGATCCGACCCATCCAGCCGCCCCCCGGCGCCGAATACCGGGCATGAACGTCAGAACGAGCGCAGCCCTAGCGGGGCTGGCCTGTGCCGCGAGCGCAGTGGCGGCGGCCCAGTTGGCCGCCGCCGCGGTGGCTCCCGGCAGCGCGCCGATCGCCGCCGTGGGCGCCGCGGTCGTCGACGCCGTCCCCGAGCCGGTCAAGGCCTTCGCCATCCGGACCTTCGGGTTCAACGACAAGCTCGTGCTCCTGCTCGGGATCGGCGCCGTGCTCATGGTCGCCGCCGCGGTGGTAGGCGTGCTCGCACGCCGCCGGATCGCGGTCGGCTACGCGGCCCTGGCCCTCCTCGGCACGGCGGGTGCGGCCGCGGCCCTGACCCGCCCGGCCGCTGAGGCCTCTTGGGCCGTGCCTTCGCTGGTCGGCGCCGCCTGCGGCGCGCTCGTGCTGCGGCTGCTGTTCCGACGGCCCGCGGCCCCGGGAGCGCCCGTCCCCGGCAGGGCGGTCGACCGGCGCGGGGTGCTCATCGCCCTGGTGGGCGCCGGGCTGGCAGGGGCGGCCGGATGGCGACTCGGCGGCACGGGGGAAGTCGACGCCGCCCGCGACGCCGTCCGGCTCCCCGAGCCGGTCTCGACCGGCCCGGCCGGCGAGGGGCTCGACGTCCCCGGCCTCACCTCGTACTTGACGCCGAACGCCGACTTCTACCGCGTCGACACCGCGCTGGTCGTGCCGCGGGTCCTGCCCGACGACTACCGGCTGCGCGTCACCGGCCGCGTCGACCGGCCCATCGAGTTCAGCTACCGCGACCTGCTCGAACGCGACCTGGTCGAGCGTGAGATCACCCTCTCGTGCGTCTCCAACGAGGTCGGCGGCACCCTCGCCGGGAACGCCCGCTGGCTGGGGGTCCCGCTCGCCGAGATCCTCGCCGAGGCCGGCGTGCGGGACGGCGCCGACCAGGTGGTCGGGCGCTCCGCCGACGGCTGGACCGCCGGGACCCCGACCGGGGTCTGCACGGACGGGCGCGACGCCCTCCTCGCAGTCGGCATGAACGGCGAGCCGCTGCCCCTCGAACACGGCTTCCCCGTCCGCATGATCGTCCCCGGCCTGTACGGCTACGTCTCGGCCACGAAATGGCTGGTCGAGATCGAGCTGTCCTCCTTCGCGGACTTCGACCCGTACTGGATCCGCCGCGACTGGGCCGCCGAGGCCCCGATCAAGACGTTCTCCCGCATCGACACGCCCAAGCCGCTCAAGACGATCGCCGCCGGCACCACCGCGGTGGCGGGGATCGCCTGGGCGCAGCACCGCGGCATCGACCGCGTCGAGGTCCGCGTCGACGAAGGCCCGTGGGCCGAAGCCGAGCTCGCCCCCGTGATCGGCCCCGACACCTGGCGCCAGTGGCGCTGGGCATGGGACGCCGAACCCGGCCGCCACAAGTTGGAGGTCCGCGCCACGGACGCGGACGGGGCCACGCAGACCGAAGAACGGCAGCCGCCGTTCCCCGACGGCGCGACCGGCTGGCACTCGGTCGTCGTCACCACCCAGTGAACGCCGAGGGCGACCGCCCTCGGCATATCGAAGAGAGGCAAGACCATGAACCACCGTTTTCTGACCCGCGCCGGAGCCCTCGCTGCCGCCGCCGGTTTTGCGATCACCATGTCGGCCTGCGGCTCGGACGGTGAGGACGCGTCCGGGGAGGACACCACGTCGGCCGAGGAGACCATGGCCGAGGAGGAGACCACCGAGTCGATGCCCGCCTCCGGCGAGTTCGGCGCCGCCTGCTCGGCCGTCCCCGCCGACGGGGAGGGCAGCTTCACGGGCATGGCCGACGACCCGGTCGCCACCGCCGCGAGCAACAACCCGGTGCTGTCGACGCTGGTCACGGCCGTGAGCGAGGCCGATCTGGTCGACACGTTGAACTCGGCTGAGAACATCACGGTGTTCGCGCCGACGAACGACGCGTTCGCCGCGATCCCCGAGGCCGACCTCGAGGCCGTGCTGGCCGACAAGGACCTGCTGACCAGCATCCTGACCTACCACGTCGTCGGCGAGGAGATCACGCCCGAGGAGCTCTCGGGGACCTTCACGACGCTGCAGGGCGCCACGCTCGAGGTCAGCGGCTCCGGCGAGGCGTTCACCGTGAACGGCTCCTCGAACGTAGTCTGCGGCAACGTCCAGACCGCCAACGCCACCGTGTACATCGTCGACTCGGTGCTCATGCCCGCGTAAGGGGCCTTACGGCCGGGCCGCCCGCGATCCGCGGGCGGCCCGCCGCCGTCGCGAAAGGGGGACGACCGGTGCGGACCGTCGTCATGCTGTTCACGAATGCTCTTCGCGTGCATGGCAACCCGGGCCTCGCGGCCGCGGCCCGCGACGAGCGCGTCGTGCCCCTCTACGTGGACGATCCGGACCGGCTCACGAACCCGAACCGCCGCGCCTTCCTCCGGGAGTCGCTGGCGGACCTGCGCCGCTCCCTGCGGGAACTCGGCGGCGACCTCGCGGTCCGCCGCGGCCCCACGGTCGACCAGGTCGTGGCGGTCCGCGCCGAGACGGGCGCCGAGGGCGTCGTCGGCGCCGACGACGTCGGCCGGTTCGAGACCGGCGTGCGCGAGCGCCTCGCCGCGGCGTGCGAGCGCGCACGGACCGCGTTCCGACTGACGCACGGGCCCTCCGTGGTCGGACCCGGACGGCTCCTGCCCAGCGGCGGCGGCCACTACCGGGTGTTCACCCCGTACTGGCGCACCTGGTCGCAGACCCGACGCGCACCCGAGACCCCGGAACCCGAACGGCTGCGGACGCCCGACCCGTTCCCCGGAAGCGACGAGCTCCCCGAAGCGGCCGCCACCGCGACCGCGCTTCCCGAGGGCGGCGAACGCGCCGCGCTCGAGCGGTTCGACCCCGACCGGGCCTACCGCCGCCGGTGGTCGGGTTCGTGAGGCGCCGTCCACTCGGCGCCGACCGTGCGCATCGCCTCGGTGCTGACGTCCAGGAACCGGGCGATGACCTCGCGCTCGGCGGGGCCGAAATCCGCCCAGGACTCGGCGAACGCCTTCGCGAGCGGCACGAACATCTTCCGCCCTTCCGCCAGGCCCGCTTCGGGCACGGTGAGGGCGACCCGGCGCCGGTCGCCCGCGGGCCGCTCGCGCCGCACGTGCCCGACCGCTTCGAGGCGGTCGATGAGCGCCGTCGTCGCCGAGGGGCTCAGCCCCAGTTCCTTCGCGAGCGCCGTGGGCGACATGGGCTCGCCGCGGCGGGCCGCGGCGAGGATGAGCGCCAGGGCGTTCACGTCGGTGCGGTGGAGGCCGTGGCGGGCCCCGAACCGCTCGGCGTACCGGTCCGACTCCACCGTGAGCGTCTGGAGCAGGCGGGTGAGGTCGAGGTCGGTGGGCGCGGTCTCGCCCCCGGCGGTGTGGCGGCTCATAGGCGCCGTCCTCTCCGTTCGCACTGTCGGTCTGCCCCTATTATTTCGATCATCAAATTATCCGCCCATGGAAGCAATGGGCGTGGCGACGCGAGGAGACCCGCACATGGCCCCCGAACGACCGCACCGAACCGTATCCCGGCTGCGCTGGATCCTCCCGGCGCTGCTGGCCCTCGCATGGCTCGCCCTGGGCGCCTTCGCGGGGCCCTTCGCCGGGAAGCTCAGCGAGGTCGCCGTCAACGACGGCTCGGCGTTCCTGCCGTCCTCGGCCGAGTCCACCGAGGTCAACGAGCTGCGGGCCGCCTTCGACGAAAACGACGTCGCCCCGGCGGTCGTCGTCGTCGAACGCCCCGGCGGCCTCGAGCCGGCCGACCTCGACTACCTGGAGGCCGCGAGCGCCGCGCTCGCGGACCTGCCGTTCAACGCCGGCCCGCCGATCCCCCCGCAGCTCGCCGAAGAGGCCGCCCCCGAGGCCGCCCAGCTCCTCGTCCTCATCGACGCCGAGGCCGAGCAGTCGGACGCGGTCGCCGAGATCCGCTCGGTCCTCGAATCCGAACGCCCCGAGGGCCTCACGGTCCTCGTCACCGGCCAGGCCGCGCTCGGCGCCGACCTCGGCGAGGCCTTCGCCGGCGTCGACGGCCTGCTCCTGCTCGTGGCCGCCGCGGTCGTCGCGGTGATCCTCGTGCTCGTCTACCGCTCCCCGCTGCTGCCGATCCTGGTGCTGCTCTCGTGCGGGTTCGCGCTCGCCGCCGCCAGCGCGGCCGTGTACGTCCTGGCCGACGCGGGCGCGATCGACCTCAACGGCCAGAGCCAGGGCATCCTGTTCATCCTCGTGTTCGGCGCCGCCACCGACTACGCGCTGCTCCTGGTGGCGCGGTTCCGCGAGGAGCTGATGGCCGGGGCGGACCGCTTCGGCGCGATCCGCAGGGCCCTGCGCGCCACGATCGAGCCGATCGCGGCCTCGGCCGGGACCGTGATCCTCGGCGTGCTGTGCCTGCTGTTCAGCCAGCTGGAGTCGAACCGGGGCCTCGGCCCGGTCGCCGCGATCGGCATCGCGGCGTCCTTCCTGGCCGCCACGACGTTCCTGCCCGCGGTGCTGGCCCTGTTCGGGCGCGCCGCGTTCTGGCCGCGCCGCACCGGCGCCGACCGCGCGGGCTCGCGTTCGCGACTGTGGTCCGGCGTCGCCGGGCTCGTCGCCCGCCGCCCCCGCGCGGTGTGGCTGACCACCGCCGCGGGCCTGGTGGTCGCGGCCGCGTTCATGACGCAGCTCAAGGCCGACGGCACCACGCAGACCGACGTGTTCCTCACCGAGGTGGACTCCGTCGCGGGCCAAGAGATCCAGGCCGAGCACTTCGCGGCCGGGTCGGGCGCGCCCGCCGTGATCGTCGCGGACGCGGACTCGCTCGACGCGGTGCTCGCGGCCGCCGAGGTCGAGGGCGTCGCCGCGGCCGCGCCGAAGACCGACGCCTCCGGGCAGGTCGTGGAGGCGGAGGGCCTGATCGAGATCGAGGCCGTCTTGGAGGACGCCCCCGACAGCGACGCCGCGATGGCCACTGTGGAGCGATTGCGCGAGTCCGTGCACGCCGTCGACGGCGCCGACGCGAAGGTCGGCGGGCCCACCGCCGTCCAGCTCGACACGCTCCGCGTCTCCGAACGGGACCGCGCCGTGATCATCCCGATCGTCCTCGCCGTGATCCTCGGCGTGCTCATGCTGCTGCTGCGGTCGATCCTGGCGCCGCTGCTGCTGACCGCCACGGTGGTGCTCTCCTTCGGGGCGACCATGGGCGTCTCGGCTCTGGTGTTCAACCACCTCTTCGGATTCCCCGGCGCCGACCCCGCCGTGGTCCTGTTCGGCTTCGTGTTCCTGGTGGCCTTGGGGATCGACTACAACATCTTCCTGATGACGCGCGTCCGCGAGGAGTCGATCCGCCTGGGGACCAAAGCGGGGGCCCTGCGGGGCCTGGTCGCCACCGGCGGGGTCATCACCTCGGCCGGGGTGGTCCTGGCGGCCACGTTCTCGGCGCTCGCGGTCCTGCCGATCCTGTTCCTCGCGCAGATCGCGTTCGTGGTGGCCTTCGGGGTGCTGCTCGACACGATCATCGTCCGCTCGCTGCTCGTCCCGGCGCTCACGGTCGACATCGGCCGGTCCGTCTGGTGGCCCTCGCGGCTGTCCCGAGTAAGGCCCCTCAGCCGGAACTAAGGGGTAAGGGAGCGCCGAAGCCCGGAAGTAAGGCCTCTCAGGGCCGGGTCTACGCGGAATCCTGATGCCCCCCGGCCGCCCTCAGCCGGAGCATTGGTGTCAGGCCGGAAACGCCGGCCGATGACACCGAAGGATCCGCCGTGAACGACTTCGACCTCCACTACCTCCACTACGCCCGCTCGGAAGAGCTCATCCAGCAGGCCGAGAACGAACGCCGGGCCCGCGAGCTCGTCGACGCCGCCAAGGCCACCCGCCGCGACGCCCGACACGCCCGGCATGAAGGCCTCGGGGCCCGCATCGCCAAGGCCCTCGGCCGCCGAGGACACCATGAGGAGGCCAGGGGCGGGCCGGAACCGGCACGGTTCCAGCCCGCGAAATAACCGACGCCGCTTGTCAGAGGGCCATGCCATGATTGTCGACATGCCGCGCCTAGGTTCCGACCTTCCCCTCTTCGCCCGGGACGCCGAACTCGCCTCCCTCCGCGAAACCCTCGACGCCGCCAGGGCCGGGCGCCCCGCCACGGTCCTCGTCTCCGGCGACGCCGGGGTCGGGAAGACCCGGCTCCTCCACGAGTTCAACGACAGCGCCGGTGACGGTGTCCGCACCGTCACCGGCCACTGCCTCGACACCGCCGACTCCGCCCTCCCCTACCTGCCGTTCGCCGAGATCGTCGGCACCCTCGCCCGCGACAATCCGGCCCTCGTCACCGACCACCCCGGCCTGCGCCCCCTCCTGCCCGGCCACCCCACCGCCGCCGACGGCGACCTGGGCCGCCTCGGCCTCTTCGAGGCCTTCCACGCCGCCCTCGCGGACCTCTCGGCCGAGCAGACCCTCGTCCTCACCCTCGAAGACCTCCACTGGGCCGACCGCTCCAGCCGCGACCTCCTCGCCTTCCTCACCTCCCGCCTCACCGCTCAGCGCGTCCTCATCCTCGGCACCTACCGGGCCGACGCCCTCCACCGCGGCCACCCCCTGCGCCCGCTCCTCGCCGAGCTCGTGCGCCTCCCCGCCGTGCAGCGCCTCCACCTCGACCCCTTCGACGCCCAGCACGCCGTCCACTTCGTCCGCGAACTCCACTCCGGGCTCGACGAGGAGACCGTCACCAAGATCGCCGCCGCCTCCGAGGGCAACGCGTTCCTCGCCGAAGAGCTCGCCGCCGCCGAGACCCACACGGTCACCTTCGAACTCGCCGAAGTCCTCCTCGCCCGGCTCGAACGCCTCCCCGAGGCCGCGAAGCAGGTCGTGCAGCTCGCCTCCGTCATGGGCCGGCGCTTCACGTACCGGCGGCTCAACGCCGCGGCGTGGAAACTCCTCGACGACACCGGCCTGCGCCACGAACGCGAACTCGACGAGGCCCTCCGGGCCGCGATCTCCCACGGCATCATCGTCCAGAAGAACGCCGAGGTCTACGCCTTCCGCCACGCCCTCCTCGGCGAGGCCGTCTACTCCGACCTCCTGCCGGGCGAACGCATCCGCTACCACCAGCGCATCGCCGAGTCCCTCGCCGAGGACCACGGCAAGGGCGCCGCGGCCGAGCTCGCCCACCACTCCTACGAGTCCGGCGACCTGGCCTGCGCCCTCTCCGCGTCCGTCCGCGCCGCCGACGAGGCCGTCGAACTCGCCGCCCCCGCCGAAGCGCTCCTGCATCTGGAACGGGCCCTGAGCCTGTTCGGGCGCGTCCCCGCCGAGCAGCGCCCCGAAGGCCTCACCGAACTGCGGCTCACCCTGCGGGCGGCCGCGAACGCCGAAGCCTCCGGCGAGATCAAACGCGCCCAGTCGTACTCGGCCGCCGCCGTGCGACTCGCCGACGCCTCCGGGGACCCCATCCAAGGCGCCCTCGCTCGCCGCAAATACGCCAAGCACCTCCTCACCACCGAAGGCGACGAGCAGGAGGCGCAACGGGTCGCCTGGGAGGCATGGGAACTGGTCAAGGACGACGAGCCCCACGCCGTCAAGGCCTGGGCCCAGGCCGTGCTCGCCCGCACCTGCTTCGCCAACCGGCGCTACGAGGAGGCCGCCGTCTGGACGGCCCGCGCCATCGCCACCGCCGACACGATCGCCGCCTCCGGCGAACCCGTCGAAGGCGACGCCCACATCGCCGCCAAGGCCGACGCGATCCTCACCGACAGCCTCGCGGCGTACCGCCGCGGCGACCAGACCCTCGAGCGGACCATCGAGCGCCAGAACGAGGCCCTCGCCCTCGTGCGCGGCCTGAACTGGCCCGAAGTCGAACTGCGCGCCCACTTCGACAACGGCCTGGCCATGGTCGACGCCGGCCGCCTCGTCGAGGCCCTCGAGCACTTCGACCGCGGCGTGGAGCGCGCCCGGCACACCGGCGACAAATGGAGCGCCTACGGCCTGGAGACCGCGGTCCGCCAAGTCATCTGCAACTACATGCTCGGCCGCTGGGACGAGGTGGACGCGAACGGCGAGATGGCCTCCAGCGTCCTGCCCGGCGTCGTGCTCACCCGCCTCGCCGCCGCCGTGCTCCTCGTCGACGTCGCGCGCGGCCGCTTCGACACCGCCGACCGGCGCCTCGACTACCTCGCCGACCGCTGGCAGCTCGACGGGCAGGTCCTCGCGCTCGCGGCCCTGTGCGGCGCCGAACTCGACCGCTGGCGCGGCCGACCGGACGAGGCGCTGCGCCGCGTCGAACGCGCCACCGAACGCATCACCCGCCTCCGCGGCTACTACCTCGCGGGGATCTCCGTCTGCGCCGCCGGAGTCGGGGCCGCCGCGGATCTCGCCCAGCGCCTGCGCCGTGACGGCGACGCGGCCGGCGCCAAGGACGCGGTCGCGGCGGGGGAGCGCCTGGCCGAACGGGCCCGGTTCTTCCTGGAGCACGGCCGTCCCCTGTCCGGCACCCTCGGTCCCGAAGGCCGGGCCTGGGTCGCCCAGCTCGACGCCGAGGAGTCCCGCCTCTACGGCGACGGCGACCCGGACCTGTGGCGCGCGGCCGCCGCGGCCTTCGACTACCGCACCGCGCTCGGCACCGGCCTGCCCGGAACCGGAGCGGCCCGCGCCGAAGACGGCGCGAACCCTGGGAGCAGCGCCGCCCCGGTGCTCGGGGAGCAGGAACGGCTGGAGCTCGCCCTGCGCGACCCGGTCGCTTCGGAGGCCTTGGCACTGCTCGACGCCGCCGGGAAGACCGGCGGACCCGGCGACGGCCCGTACGGCGGAGCGTGGGCCGAGCCGTACCGGCAGGCGTACGCCCACTGGCGGCTCGCCGAAGCGCTGCTCGCGGCCCCGGGCGCGGAATCCCGAACGGAGGCGGCCGCGGTGCTCGCGGACGCGAAGGCGACCGCGATCCGCCTGGGCGCGGGCCCGCTGGCGGCGGAACTGTGCGCGCTGGCGGAACGGGCGCGCCTCGACACGGCGATGCCCACCTCGACGCCGTTGACGCCCAGGGAGCTCGCGGTGCTGCGGCAGGTGGCGCGCGGGCTGACCAACCGGCAGATCGGGGCCGAGCTGTACATCTCGGAGAAGACCGTGAGCGTGCATCTGTCGAGGGCGATGGCGAAGCTCCAGGTCGCGGGGCGGGCCGCAGCGGTGAACGCCGCCCACTTGCGCGGCTACCTCACCGAAGGCTGAAAGCGGAGCCCGCAACCGAATGGACGGGAGCGGGCGTTTCGTGGTGCCCGCGAACGAGCGGATCGCGGGGCGGCGGAACGGGTCCGGCCCCGCGGGCCGCCATGAGAACACGCCGAAGACGACGGGCATGGGCGCCGGGAACACGAGTGCGGGGAGTCCGCCGCGGGCGCGGGCGAGGAGCCCGACCGGGCGGCCGGGCCGCGGTGGTCGGGTGCGCCGGTTCTGAGCGTCCGCCATTGCGAGGATGACGCGGGGGACCGACAATCCGTCGGCGCAGGGCGCAGGGCGCAGGGCGCAGGGCGCAGGGCGCAGGGCGCAGGGCGCAGGGCGCA
>NZ_JAJFAX010000006.1 GCF_019710475.1 Glycomyces sp. TRM65418
ACCAAAGGCCCGCAACGGAAACCGGCCGCAGCCCGCCCCCGCGGCCCGTGCCCGCGACCCGACAACCGCACGACTGCCCCGACGCTCGGCTCGCCTCGTTGTCGCCGCCTGCCCGAACCTCGACCACCGCTCCGCCCGACAGTCGAGCACCGACACCGACTATCACTCACCCTGTTGTCGCCGCCCGTCTGAACCTCACTCACCGCCCCACCAGGCAGGCAATACGGTTGCAGCGGCCAAGTGCGAGCGCCTCAAGCGCTTCGCCCCCACCGAGCACCTCAACCAGCGCGGTCATCACCGCCAACCCGAACTCCTACGCCCCCTGAAGCCCAATCACATCGGGCACCCGAGCGGCGTGGATCTTGATGTCGAGGGTCGGCATCGCGGGTTGGCCGGACGCTGTCGTTGCGGCGTGGCTAGCGTTCCACCGGCGTCGTAGGAGCCGGGGCGCCTTCCGGAGCGGCCAGGATCTTCTGCCAGATCCCCACGTCGTGCCACTCGCCGTGCTTGTAACCCGCGGCCTTGATCGTGCCCACCAACTCGAACCCGCACGCCGCGTGCAGCGCCTCGCTGCCAGGGTTGGGACTCGTCACCTGCGCCATGACGCTGTGGAAGCCCTGAGCCTCGAGCCGCTTGAGCAGCTCCCGATAGAGCGTCGAACCGACGCGCCTGCCGCGCTGCCCGGCCGCCACGTACACGGTCGCCTCGGCGGTCCAGTCGTACGCCTGCCGGGCGTTCCACGGCTTCGCATAGGCCACGCCGACCGCCTTGCCCCTGACCGTGCCGTCCGCGACAGTCGCCAGCAGCCAGGGATACCGGCTGCCGTATGCCGCGATGTCGTGCTCCCACTCGGCGGGGGTCTGCGCCTCGGTGCGGAAGTTCGCGGTGCTCTCGGCGATGTAGTGGTTGACGATCGCGGCGATCTCCGGGGCGTCCTCGGGCTCGGCGAAGCGAACGGCGACCAGGTCAGTGCTGCTCATGGGCGAACTGTATCCAGCGGCGGGAACCATGCCGGGCCGCGATCCCGCCAGACGGCGATGCACCACACCGAGCTCGCTGCGCCTGCTCCGACAGGCCGTGCTCACCAGACCGTGCTCGGCCGCCACATGCAGATCGCCGGTCGCAGACCGCCCGAGGACCGGAAGTCCTCCACCGCACGCGCCAGCGTGCTCAGCGCGATGTGCGCGTCCGAAGGGAACACGCTGGCCGTGTCCATGTCCCGGTAGAGCGGGATGTCGGGGGACAGCGGCTCCTTCGAGTAGGTGACCCACGCGCCCGGGCCGTAGTCCTCGCCGCCCGGGCCGTAGTACGCCAGCGCGCCGACCTCGTTCGCCTTGTCGGCGACGATCTTGAGCCCGTGGTCGGGCCGTCCTCCCGGTTCGTACCCGGGCCGGTCGCGCACGAGCGCGGTCGCCACCTGCACCAGGTCGGCGGACACGATCGTCGCCACGGCGGCGGCCACGCCGTCCGGGTCCTGGGCGAGCAGCACCTGGGTCCCGTAGTCCCGGGTCTCGAGGGTGAACTCGACGCAATAGCCGGCGACGTGCGCATGTGCGGGTCCGGCGCTCATGGGTGGTTCTCCTTCCGCGTCAGGAGAGGCGGACGTGCGGAACTGGGAGTCGTGGGGATAGTCGAGGCTGATCGCCATGGCGGACACCGCACCTCACATTGTCGGGGTGTTTTGAGCATCGACAGTACGTCCGCCATCGGCCCGTATGGCCGATCAGTCGGGAAGTTGACAGAAAAGCACTGATATGCCGTGACAATCTGTCCATGCAACTGGCAGATTCCAATCAGGAGCGAGCGCGCCACCCCCACCGGGACCGGCTCCCTCCGCGGGGCCCGAGCGCGGCAAGATGGAACCCATGCGTGTAGAGCTGCTGGGGCCGTTGCGGGTGCTCGACGACTCGGGAGCCGAGGTCGCCGTCCCCGCCGGTCGCCAGCGCGCCCTCCTGGCCCGGCTCGCGCTCGAACCGGGGCGCGCCGTCTCGTCCGACGCGCTCGTCGACGCCCTCTGGCCCGCCGCGGCGCCCGTCAACGCCGCCGGCGCGCTCCACACCCAGCTCTCGCGGCTCCGCCGTCGGCTCGGCGACCGCGTCGCCACGGAAGCGAACGGTTACCGGCTCACCGGAGTCGCCGTCGACCTCTCCGAATTCGAACAACTTGCTGCACAAACCGAAGTGGCCTCTAGAGAGGACGCTCCCGCCGTCGTCCGCGACCGGGCCGAAGCCGCTCTCGCGCTCTGGCGCGGTCCGTCCGAACTCGAACGCCACGACTTCGCCGAAGCCGTCCTCGTCAGACTCGCCGCTCGCCGCGAGGCCGTCGCGGCCCTCCGCGCCGACGCCCGCCTCCGACTCGAAGGCGCCGAGGCCGTCTTGGCCGAATTCGCGGCCGGGCACGCCGCCGATCCCATGAACGAACCGCTCGCGGCCCGGTACATGCGGGCCCTGGCCGCGGCCGGCCGCCAGGCCGAGGCCCTCGCGGTCTACGACCGGGTGCGCACGGCGCTCGCCGACGAGCTCGGCGTCGACCCCTCGGCGCAGCTGCAAGAGGCCCGCCTCGACGTCCTCCGCGGCGTCGAACCCGCCCCCGCCCCGGCGAACGCGCGTCGCCTGCCGCAGCCCTTGACCGCCTGCATCGGCCGCGAATCCGAACTGGAGGCCCTGCCCGCGCTGCTGGCCGCCGACCGGCTCGTGACCCTCACCGGACCCGGCGGCACCGGCAAGACCCGCCTCGCCGTCGAGACCGCCCGCCTCCTCGAAGCGCGCGGGACGACGGCGCGCCTGGTCGAACTCGCACCCGTCACGGACGCCGCGCGCCTGCCCGAAGTCGTCCTCGACGCGCTCCGCCTCACCGAATCCCCGACCTCCCGACGCATCGGCGACCCGCTGGACCGGCTCGTCGAAGCCCTCCGCGCCGCCGACATGCTCCTCGTCGTCGACAACTGCGAGCACGTCATCGCCGCGACGGCCGACCTCATCGCGTTCCTCCTGCCCCGCGCCCCCGGCGTCACCGTCCTCGCCACCAGCCGCGAACCCCTCGGCATCACCGGCGAGCACGTCTTCGCGCTCGCCCCGCTCGCCCTTCCCGGCCCGGACGCCGAACCCGGCCCCGCCGTGCGGCTCTTCGCCGAACGCGCCGCCCGAGCCGACCGCGAGTTCACAATGGACGCATCCGGCGCGTCCCTGGTCGCCGAGATCTGCACCGCGCTCGACGGGCTGCCGCTCGCGATCGAGCTCGCCGCCGCACGGCTGCGGACCATGAACCTCGCCGACCTCGCCGCGCGTCTGCACGACCGCTTCGGCCTGCTCACCCGCGGCGACCGCACGGCGGCGCCCCGCCAGCGCAACCTCCGCGCCGTCGTCGACTGGAGCTGGGACCTCCTCGACGACGCCGAACGCCTGGCCCTCGCCCGCTTCTCGGTCTTCAACGGCGGCGCCGACCTCGACGCCGCCTGCGAAGTCTGCGAGACCGATGTGGACATCATCGCGAGCCTGGTCGACAAGTCCCTGGTCCAGCGGCTGCCGAATGGCCGCTACCGGCTCCTGGAGACCATCCGCGCCTACGCCGCCGGGCGACTCGCCGAACTCGGCGAGACCGCCGCCCGCCGCGTCGCGCACGCCCGCTGCTTCGCCCGCCGCGCCGAGCGCGCCGAACGACACCTCATGCGCGCCGAGCAGGTCGCATGGCTCGACCGCCTCGCGCTCGACCACGGCAACTACACCGCCGCGATCCGGCGCATGATCGCCGCCGGGAACACCGAACTCGCCTACCGCACCCTCGCGCCGCTCTCCTGGTACTGGTGGATGCGCGGCCACCGGCGCGAAGGCCAGGAACTCGCCCGGCAGGTGCGGGCCATGCCGATCGACGGGGGGATCACGCCGCTCCAGCGGGCGAGGCTCGCGCTCGCCGGCAACTGGGGCATGTGGTCCGGTTCGCTCGACCCGTCCGTGGTCGGCGCCGAGTACGAAGCGGCCCAAGCGCTCATCGAGGAGCACGACCTCTACGAGGCCGAGCCCGTCCTGAGGATGGTCCCGGTGATCCGGGCGCTGCTGGCCGGGGACGGCGACACGCTGCGCGCGATCGCGGCGGGGCTCGACCCCGATCGCGACGCGTGGGTCAGGGGCATGACCCTGCTGTTCCTCTCCGACGTGTCCGTCAAGGCGGGCGACCTCGACCGGGCGGCCGCCGAGATCGCCGAGAGCCATGCGATCTTCGAGCGGCTCGGCGAGCGGTTCGGCCTGGTCATGTCGCTCCAGTCCCTCGCGGCCGGACGCATGGCCGTGAAGGACTACCTCGGGGCGCGCGGGCTGCTGACCCGGGCGCTCCAGGCGGAGTCCGAGTTCGGGGCCGACCTGGCGGACTCGGTGATCGTGGAGCACCTCTGGCGGCTCGACGCCGAGTACGGTCCGGACCCGGCCGCATTGCTGGAGGAGCTGCGCGAGGCGGCCGGGCGGGCGAGGCGGATCGGCAACATCGAGAACGTCGTCGGCGCGGCCACGGCCGCGTCGATCTGCCTGCGCCGCCTCGGGAAGCTCACCGAAGCGCGCGACCTGCTGCTCGACGCGGAGTCCGAGCTGCCGAGGTACCTGAGCTTCTCGGAGAGTTCGCTGCACCTGTTCCGGCAGGCGGCGGCCGTGGCGCGCGAGATCGGCGACCCGGACCTGGAGGCCCGGGCGGCCGCGCGCCTCGCACAGAGCGCCTGGCCCTTCAGCGCCTAGCGCTCAGTCGCCGAGCCGTCTGCGGTAGGCCCGCAGCGACAGCGGCACGAACACCGCGACGATCGCCGCGCACCAGCCGAAGAGCGCGAGCACCTCTCCGCCCGGCGTGCCCCCGTCGAGGAACACCCGCATCGAGTCGGCGAGCGCCGACAGCGGGTTGATCTCGGCCAGCCACTGCACCGCGCCCGGGAGCGTCTCGATCTCCACGAAGATCGTCGAGGTGTAGGCCAGCGGCATGAGCAGGCTGATCATCCAGGTCTGGATCTGCTCCTCGCTCTTGGCGGTGAGGCCGGCCAGGGCCATCGTCCAGGAGGCGGAGAACAGGAACAGCAGGAGCACCCCGGCCGCCG
Organism: Glycomyces sp. TRM65418; assembly: GCF_019710475.1. Lineage (GTDB taxonomy): Bacteria > Actinomycetota > Actinomycetes > Mycobacteriales > Micromonosporaceae > Glycomyces. The sequence goes on from NZ_JAJFAX010000006.1 coordinate 5,072, forward strand.
CGGCGGTGCCGAGGACGCCGCCCTCGGCCCGGTAGCCGATCGCGAACGCGACGCCGCCGACGACGAGCAGCGCCCACGCGTGCTTCGCCATGTCGGCGCCGATCCGCCCGGCGAGCAGCGCGAACCGGGAGACCGGCATGGCCGTGAGGCGGTCGAACACGCCTTCCTTGATGTCGCCGTAGAGTCCCAGGCCCGTGGCGACGATGGCGAAGAACAGGCCCATCGCGATGATCGTCGGCCCGGCGTACTGGAGGAAGTCCTGCCAGGACCCCATCATCTGGCCGCCCATGAAGAACGTGATCGACAGCAGGATCATCAGCGGGATCATGAAGAAGTCGATGAGCTGGGCGGGCTGGTGCCGGATCGAGGCGAGCGAGCGCGCCGCCATCGACGCCGATTGGGCCAGGGCTCCGCGCTTCGTCGTCCAGGTCGTGTCCGTGGCGGCGTTCGTGTGCAAGGCGGTCATGCGGCCGGCTCCTTCGTGCGTTCGTCGTCTCGGGCCTCGGCCCGGTGTCCGGTGAGGGTCAGGAAGACCTCGTCGAGGGTCGGCTCGTCGAGCCCGAAACCCGCCAGGTCGATTCCGGCCTGCCCGACGCGGGCCATGACGGCCTGCGCCTCGCCCGCGTTGGCGACCGGCACGACCACGGTGCCGTCCTCGTTGCGGGCCTTGACGTCGATCGCCCATTCGGCGAGCTGGACCAGGCGCTCGGCCGCCTCGGGCCGGGCGGGGGACAGGCGCAGCACCTGCCCGCCGACGGCCTGCTTCAACTGCGAAGGCGTGCCGGACGCGATGACGCGGCCGGCGTCGATGACCGCGATCGAGTCGGCCAGCTGGTCGGCCTCCTCCAGGTACTGGGTGGTGAGCAGGACCGTCGTGCCCGCGGCGACGAGCTCCCGCACGACCTCCCACAGGCCGCCCCGGCTCTTCGGGTCCAGGCCCGTGGTCGGCTCGTCGAGGAACAGCACCTCCGGGCGGCGCACGATCGAGGCCGCGAGGTCGAGGCGGCGCCGCATCCCGCCGGAGTACTTGCCCGCGGCGCGCGTGGCGGCATGGGCGAGGTCGAACCGCTCGAGGAGCTCGTGGGCGCGGGTCCTCGCCTGGCGGCGCGAGGCCCCGAGGAGCCGGGCGATGAGGACGAGGTTCTGCTCGCCGGAGAGGTTCGGGTCGAGCCCGGCGTACTGGCCGGTGAGGCCGATGCGCTCGCGGACCTGCGCGGCCCGCGTCGTGACGTCGAGGCCGAGCACGTGCGCGGTCCCCGCGTCGGGCCGGGTGAGGGTGGACATGACGCGGACGGCCGTGGTCTTGCCCGCGCCGTTGGGGCCGAGGACTCCGAGCACGGTGCCGGGGGCCGCGGCGAGGTCCACGCATCTGAGCGCCTGGACCTCGCCGAAGGACTTCTTCAGCCCCCGGACTTCGATGGCGTATCGCATGGGGTGCGCCTTTCTGGTTCGCTTCCTGTGGAACCAGCGTGCGGCCCTCGCCTGTCAGTCCGCTTTCACGCGGCTTTCACGGCCCTCGGGCCGGCTTTCACGGCCGAAGGCGGAGTGAACGGTCAGGCCGGGTCCGGGAGGGCGGCGATGAGGCCCGCGGCCACGGTGTTCATCTCCTCAGCGGACTGCTCCTCACCCACCTTGCTCTCGTCCCAGGCGCCGAAGATCGCCGCGATGTAGCGGTGGTCCGGCCCGAGGGTGCCGGTCGAGACCAGGAAGCGGTCCGGTTTGCAGCACCCCCAGCCCTGCTTGACCGCCCAGTCGAGGTCGCCCGCGGCGGTGGGGATGCCGAAGGTCTGGTCGTAGCCGTCGGCTCCGACCGCCGTCGTCGCCTCCATCGCGTCGACGATGACGGTGCGCTCGCTCTCGGGCAGTTCCGCGAGGACGTGTTCGTACATGCGCACCACGTCCGTGGCCGAGATCAGGATGTCGCCCCAGCGTCCCCACTCCGGTGAGGGCGTCGTGTGCCGGAGTCCCATCTCCTCCGCCAGCTCCTCGATGAGGACGGGACCTTCGACGCGGCCCCACAGCTCGTTGGCGATCGGGTCGTCGCTCCAGGAGATCATCTCGGCCACCACGGACGGGTCGACGCCGCGTCGGAGCGCGCCGACGGCGATCATGACCTTCGAGACCGACATCGTGTAATGGACTTCGTCGGGACGGTAGCTGAGCAGGTACCGGTCCTCGACCGAGTCGTAGAGCACGAAGCTGAACTCGCCGGCGAGACCGGCCTCTTCGACGAGCTCCGCAGCGGCCAGTTCGGGGTCCTGCTCCTGCTCCGGGCTGGGCGAGGGGGCCGGCAGGAAATGGATCTCGGCCTTCGGTTCGGGAGTCAGTGCGACGATGCCGACCGTCAGCGACAGGACCGCGATCACGGCGAGCGCCGTGATCGCGAGCGGTTTCCGACGGACGACGGCGCTGAACCGAGGAGGCATGCGGAACCCATTTCCGTCGTAGGGGTGAGCTGAGGGGGCAGTCGGGAGTCTAGCAATTTCGCTCGCCCGGGAAGGAGGTGAAGGGGCCGCCTCCGCGATGCGGAGGCGGCCCTTCTCGGGAGGAGTGCCCGGCCGGTGACGACGACGCTTGCGAGCCGTAAATCAGCCGGTCACGGCGACGCTTGCGGGCCGTAAATCAGCCGGTCACGGCGACGCTTGCGAGCCGTAAATCAGCCCTTGATCGCGCCGGTGATCACGGCCTTCGTGAAGTGCTTCTGGATGAACGGGTACATGATCACGATCGGGATGATGGTGCAGACCACGACGGCCATCTTCAGCGCCGCGGTCGGCGCCGCGGCCGTGGACTGGTACTGGGCCGCCTGCGAGGCCGCGCCGGGCAGGCCCTGGGTCGACATGAGCATCCGCTGGAGCACCACCTGGATCGGCTGGACGTCCTGGCTCGGGATGTACAGCACCGCCTGGAAGTAGATGTTCCAGTACATGACCGCGTAGAACAGCGCGATGACCGCGAGGATCGCCTTCGACATCGGCAGCACGATCTTGAACAGGGTCCGGAACTCGCCGGCCCCGTCCATCTTCGCGGCGTCGAGCAGCTCGCCCGGCACGCTGTTCATGAAGAACGATCGCAGCACGATCAGGTTGAAGGCGTTCATCGCCATCGGCAGGATCAGCGACCAGTAGCTGTTGAACAGGCCCAGCGACTGCACCACCAGGAAACTCGGGTACAGGCCCGGCGCGAACAGGAAGGTGAAGAGGACGAGCATCAGCAGCGGCCGGTGCAGCAGGGTCCCCGGACGCGAGAGCCCGTAGGCCGCGCCGATGGTGATCACCATGCTGATCGCGGTGCCGCCCAGGGTCAGGCCCATGGTCAGCAGCAGCGACTCGGTGAGCGCGCCGCCCGAGAAGATCTCCTCATAGGCCTTCAGGCTCACGTCGGTCGGGATGAGCAGCAGGTTGCCGCCGGCGCGGGAGAGCGCCTCCTCGCTGGCGAAGCTGGTCGCGACGACCGCCCAGATGGGGAGCACGATCGCGGCCGCGTAGCAGACGAGGAAGGCCGCCTTGACGAACTTGCCGAGGAACGAGGGCTCCTCGTCCCAGGAGGGGCGCTTGTCGCCGCGGCGCCGCGGTTGGATCCGAATGTCGGTGGTGGTCATGACTTCTGGTAGATCCCTTGCTCTCCGAGGCGGTGCGCGACGTTGTTGGCGATGAGGATCAGGATGAGCCCGATCACGCCCTTGAACAGACCCGCCGCCGTGCCGAAGGATTCGGACTGGGGCCCGATGATGCTGCGGTAGTAGACGAAGGTGTCGAGCACCTCGGTGGCGCCGAAGCCGACCGAGTCGCGCTGCAGCTGGTACTGCTCGAAGCCGACGGTCAGGATGCCGCCGAGCTGCAGGATGAGCAGCAGCACGATGACGGGCCGGATGCCCGGGAGCGTGATGTGCCACATGCGCTTCCAGCGTCCGGCGCCGTCGACGGCCGCGGCCTCGTACAGGCTCGGGTTGATCGAGGCGAGCGCCGCCAGGAAGATGATCATGCCCCAGCCGGCGTCCTTCCAGGCCCACTGCATCCAGGCCAGGAACACGAAGGAGTCGCCGTCGGTCATGAAGGTCAGGCGGTCGCCGCCGGACTGCAGCAGCAGGTTGGAGACCAGGCCGTCGGAGCCGAGCATCTGGACGAAGACGGTGACGACCAGGACCCAGGAGAAGAAGTACGGCAGGTACACGACCGACTGGAACAGGCTCCGGATCTTGGTCGAGACGACGCTGTGCATCACCAGCGCCAGCACGATCGACAGCGGGAACACGAACGCCAGTTGCGCCAGGGCGAACTTCAGCGTGTTCCCGAGCGCCGGGAGGAAGTACGGGTCGGAGAACAGCCGCCCGAACCAGGCGAAGCCCACGATCGGGTTCTCCCAGAAGGGCCGGTGCGGGCTGTAGTCCATGAACGCGATGACGTTCCAGGCGCTGGGCCAGTAGAAGAAGATCGCGAGCTGCGCCATGGCGGGCAGGGTGAGCAGGAGCAGAGGCCAATCGTGGCGGAACCGCTGGCCCACCGTTCGCTTCCGCTTGACGCGGGGACGCTCCGTGGGGGCCTGCGCGGCTCCCGGAACTGAAGTCTGGAGTGCTGCCATCGTGATTCTTGTATCCGGTCCGGTTCGCAGTCAGAGGGACAGGGAGCGAGTGGCCGGGCGGCCCGCCCGAGCGGGCCGCCCGGCCATCGGATTACTCGCCGTGGAGGGACTCGTAGACGGCCGTGAAGTGCTCGCGGCCTTCTTCGCCGCCGTTGTTGAGGAAGGTCTCGACCATCGCCGGGATCTCCGAGAGTTCGGCGCGGCCGTAGGCCACGTCGTTCTCCTGGTCCTGCAGGTTCTGGGCGGCGGCGGTGAAGGCCGCCGGGGCCTCGACGCGGACGCCCGCCCAGATGTCCTCCTCGAAGTACTCCTTGAGGGCGGCGTTCTGGTCGAACAGGGCCTGGACCATCGCGGGCGGGCCGGTCAGGAACTTCTGGACCTCGCCGGAGAAGGTCTTGTAGTTGACGGGGGCCTGGACCACGCTGACGCCCAGGTCGGTGTAGACCGGGGTGCCGTCCTCGCCGTAGTTGAAGTGCGTGCCCTCGACGCCGTACTCCAGCAGCTCCCACTCCTTGGTGCCGTACGGGGCCGAGCAGAAGTTGGCGACGTCGAGGAGCTCCTCGACCTGCTCCTGGGAGAGGTCCTTGTTGAGGAAGACCCAGCCTTCGACGTCGGCCTTGGCGTGCACCAGCGGGGTGCGGCCCTCGACGGCGATCGCGCCGAGGGTGCCGATGCCGCCGGGGGCCTCGCCGCTGTTGACCCAGTCGGTGTACTCGCTCCAGAAGGTCATGCCGTCCTGCTGGAACAGGCTGGTGCCCGCCTTGAAGAGCTGCTTGGTGTCCAGCGTGCCGCTGGCGATGTCCGGGTGCTGCAGCTTCTCGTCGTGCAGGATGCGGCGGAACTCGAGCCACTCGGTGTACTCGGGGCGCTCGGAGTTGTGGACGAGCTTGCCGTCGATGTAGGCCCAGCCGTCGCCGCTGGCGAGGCCGAACCAGGCCGGGGTGAGCCAGTCGGAGCCCAGGAACGCCCACTTGCCGGCCGCATCGTCGGAGAACGCGCGGGCGACCTCGAGCACTTCGGCGGTGGTGGTCGGGACCTCCATGCCGAGCTGCTCGAGCAGGTCGGTGCGGTAGAACATGGCGTTCTGGGTGCCGCCCAGCATGGAGCCGGGGATGCCGAAGATGCGGGCGGACTCGGGGTCCTCGGGGTCGGTCGACCAGACGGCCCTGGCCCAGACCTCGTCCCCGAGGCTGGCCAGCAGCGGCCAGCGGTCGGAGATGTCGCCGGAGAGGAGGTCGGTCAGATCGTAGAACGAGTTGACGACCGTCTCGCGGAAGTTCGGGTGCGCGTAGAGCATCCAGCTGAAGATCTGGATGGCGTCGCCGAACTCGTTGGCCTGCAGCCACTGCTGCGAGGTCTCCGCGTAGGTGTTGCCGTCCGAGTGGCGAAGGTGCACGACGGTGCCGCCCCAGGCCTCATTGACGGTGGCGTAGTACTCGTCGTCCCTGGAGGGCGCCTCGCCCCACATCGGGACGGTGAGTTCGTACGTGCCCGTCCCGGAGGGCAGGTCGGTGACCGCCTGGACGGTCTCGGGGTAGCTGGTGAACCCGGAGGGGTGGTTCGGCGGCTCGCCGACCAGGTCGGGCTCCAGCGGCAGCTTCCATTCCTTGTATTCGGGGAGGAAGTCGAATCCGGTCTGGACCTGGGCGGTGCCGCTGCCCGACTCGATGTCGCTGCACGCGGCGATGAAGGGAAGTCCCGCGGCGCCGGCCGCGCCGAGGCCGGCCGCCTTGAACAGGGAGCGGCGCCGGAAGATCGACCCGTCTGAGGGAGTAGCCACGTTGCTGGTCCTTTCGGTCGTACTGCGTTGTGAGGGTTTTTGGGAGGGGGTGCGGCCGATAATTAGTTCGGCTATTCGATAAACTAAAGTAGCGCACGGTGACACCCCGCACAAGGCGGGGGTCAGGCGAAACGGATGCGGATTGATCACGATTCGGGAACGGGGCTTGTGGTGCATCACGCGCATGGACCACTGTCAGGGACGGTTCGACGACGGGTTGTCGCCATCCGTGACAATGCTCATTGACGGCTCGCAAGCGTCGCCGAAGGGGCTCATTGACGGCTCGCAAGCGTCGCGGAGGGAGTTCGTCAACGGTTCCCAAGCGTCGCGGAGGGAGTTCGTCAACGGTTCCCAAGCGTCGCCGAGGGGGCCCATTGGCGGCTCGCGAGGTGCCGCCGAGAGCGCCTGTGAACGGTTCGCAAGCGTCGTCGAGAGCCCCTGTCGAGGCCCCCGAAGCGTCGCGGAGAATGCCGGAATACGGTTCGCCCGGGCTGCCGAGCGCGCCGCGTCACGGCCGGCAGACGACACTGAATCGTGCCGAATCACGGTTCGCCGGTGCCACCGGAACCGATCGACGGCCCCAGCCGTCGAGCACGCCCACCGAAGGCCCGCACCCCGGGCCCGAGGCGAGACACGAGAACAGCAGGAGGAAGCATGGCGATGCGCATAGCGTCGAAGGCGGCCGGGGCCGTCGGCGACGAGGATCGAGGCCGCGCCAAACGGGCCGACTTCACCGACGTGCGGGCCAACAACCTCGGCTTCGTGCTGCGCCAGGTCCGCTCCGAAGGCCGCTGCTCCCGCGCCGACCTCGCCGCCAAGACCGGCCTGAACAAGGCCACCGTGTCCTCGCTCGTCGCCGAGCTCATCGAGCGCCGCGTGCTGCGCGAGTCCGGTTCGGTCATCGGCAACATCGGCCGCCCCGCGGTCCTCCTCAGCGTCGACACCGGCTACTACGCCTCGCTCGGCGTCGAGGTCAACGTCGACTACATGACCCTCGTCGCCGTCGACCTGGCCGGGAACCGCCTCCTGTCCTGGCGGCGCGCCCACGACGGCGCCGGCTCCACCGCGGGCCGCTCGGTCTCCGCGCTCGCCGGGCTCGCCAAGCGGGCCGTCGACAAGATGGACTCCGAAGGCCGCCAGATCCTCGGGCTCGCCGTCGCCGTGCCCGGCATGATCGACAACGACGGCGTCGTCCAGCGCGCCCCCATGCTCGGCTGGTCCGAATTCGACCTCACCGGCCGCCTGCGCCAGGCGATGCGCGACCCCAAGTACGCCGTGACCGCCGACAACGACGCGAACCTCGGCGCGGTCGCCGAGCAGCGCTTCGGCTCCTGGGCCGGCGTGTCCAACATGATCTATCTGACCGGCGAGATCGGCCTGGGCGCCGGTCTCATCATCGACGGCGAACTGCGCCGGGGCGCAACGGGGTTCGCCGGCGAGATCGGCAACCTCCTCATCGACGTGGACGGCCGCGTCGGCCGCGTCGAGGACCTGGCCGGCGTCCGCGCAGTCCTCAGTGAACTGTCCGAGTCGGACGACATCGCCGGTGCCGAGGTCGAGGCCGAAGTCGAGGACGTGGTCACCCGCGCCCGCGCCGGCGACCCCCGCGTCCTGGAGTCCCTCGCCCGCATCGGTCGCGCCCTGGGCGCCGGCATCGCCCTCGCCGTGGACCTGATCAACCCCGAAGCGGTCGTCCTCGGCGGCCACTACCAAGCGCTGAGTCCGTGGATCGGGCCCGCCGCGGAGGGGGAACTCGCCGCGCGCACCCACGCCTCGGGGGCGGGCGGAGCCGAGATCGTGGTCTCGGCCCTCGGGCACGAGGCCCCGGCCCTCGGCGCGGCCACCGGCATCCTCAACGACATCGACGCCGGCAAGATGCCGACTCCCCTCGGCAGCTAGCTCGGCCCCCATGCGAAACGGCCCCCGGCGCACCCCTGGATAAGAGGCGTGCCGAGGGGCCGCCGACCGGCTCCGATCCGGTTGTTTCAGAACTGTTACCCCGTTCGTTTCCGCAGGCCACAACCCTGCGAAGCGGGCGAAACCCGTCAATCGCACACGCTGCGCCGCCTCGTCCGCCTTGACGCCGGATGAACTGGGGGTGTAGAAATCTTGCATTCCTCAATCGAAGCGCTTCGACAAGCTTCTTCACTGAAAAAACGGCGCCGCAGGGCCGCCCACGTCATCGAAGCGCTTCGACAAGCCAGCGACAGCGAAGTCCAGCAAGGAAGTCCCACATGTCTGACCCGCGTCCCGCCTTCCGCGACCCCCGCCTCTCTCGCGAGGAGCGCATCGCCGACCTCCTCTCCCGTCTCACGCTGGACGAGAAGATCGGGCTGCTGCACCAGTACCACCGGCCCGTCGAGCGGCTCGGCATGGGTCCCTTCAAGACCGGCACCGAAGCCCTCCACGGGCTCGCCTGGCTCGGCGAGGCCACCGTCTTCCCGCAGGTCGTCGCGCTCGGCGCCACCTGGAACCCCGAACTCGTGGAGCAGGTCGGCGCGGCCGTGGCCGACGAGGTGCTCGCCTTCAACCACGAGGACCCGGTGAAGGTCGGCCGCAACGTTTGGGCCCCCACCGTCAACCCGCTGCGCGACCCCCGCTGGGGCCGCAACGAGGAGGGCTACTCCGAGGACGCGTGGATGACCGGCGTCATGGGCGCCGCCTACGCCCGCGGCCTCAAGGGCGACGACGGCACCACCTGGAAGACCGCGCCCACCGTCAAGCACTTCCTCGCCTACGGCAACGAGGCCGACCGCTGCGTCACGTCCTCGAACATGCCCCCGCGCGTGCTCCGCGAATACGAGTTCGCCGCCCACCGCCCGGCACTGGCGAGCGGCGACGCGGTCGCCGTCATGCTCTCCTACAACCTCGTCAACGGCCGCCCCGCGCACGTGACGCCGCTGGTGAACACCGAGCTGCGGACCTGGACCGCCGACGAGGTCTTCATCGTCTCGGACGCCTACGCGCCCAACAACCTCGCGCAGCTCCAGGGTTACTTCGAGGACCTCCCCACGGCCTACGCCGCCGCCGTCAAGGCCGGGCTCGACTCCTTCACCCAGGACGACGACCGCCCCGACGAGGTCCTCGCCCACCTCGCCGCCGCCATCGACCGCGGCCTGCTCGAGGAGGCCGACATCGACACCGCCGTGCGGCGCAACCTCTACGTGCGCTTCGGACTCGGTGAATTCGACCCCGAGGACGCCTACGCGCACATCGGCCGCGAGGTCGTCAACTCGCCCGAGCACCAGGCCCTCGCCCGCGAGGCGGCGACCCAGTCGATCACGCTGCTCAAGAACGACGGGATCCTTCCCCTGAAGGCCCCTGAGAAGATCGCCGTCATCGGCCCGCTCGCCGACACCCAGATGCAGGACTGGTACTCCGGCACGCTGCCGTACGCCGTCACCGCGCGCCAGGCGCTCGCCGAACGAGCCGAGGTCGTCTACTGCGAGGGCGTCGACCGGATCCGGCTGCGCCACAAGCGCGGCTACGTCACCGCGAGCGCCGACGGCGCCGAGCTCACGCTCACCGACGCCCAGGGCGCGGACGCGCAGTTCGACCTGTTCGACTGGGGCGGCTGGTCCTACACGGCCCGCAACGTCGCCACGGGGAAGTACGTCGACGGCCGCGCCGACGGCACCGTCGGCGCCGACTCGGTCGGCCCGCACGAGTTCGACGTGCACGAGACCTTCAAGATCGTCGAGGTCGAGGGCGGCAAGGTCGCCGTCCAGCAGATCCACAAGGCCGAGGGCGCCGAGACGGGCCGCTGGTTCTCCATCGCGGACGGCCGCGTCGTGCTGACCGACGACTTCACCGAGGCCGCCGAGTTCGACTTCGAGTTCGTCGTCAAGGCCCGCACGGTCGCCGCCGAGCTCGCCCGTGAGGCCGACGTCGTCGTCGCCGTCCTCGGCGACCACCCGCTCGTGAACGGCCGCGAGACCGAGGACCGCACGGACCTCAGGCTCCCCGACGCCCAGGAGTGGCTCCTCCGCGACGTCCACGCCGCGAACCCGAATATCATTCTGGTCATGTCCGCCTCGTACCCGTACGCCGCCAACTGGGCCGCCAAGCACGTGCCCGCGGTGGTGTGGTCCGGCCACGGCGGACAGGAATGGGGCAACGCCCTCGCCGACGTCCTCTACGGCGACCGCGACGCCGAGGGCCGCCTCCCGCAGACGTGGTACACCGACGCCGCCGAACTGCCCGCGCTGCTCGACTACGACATCGTGGCCTCCGACGCGACGTACCTGTACTACCTCGGCCAGCCGCTCTACCCGTTCGGCCACGGCCTGTCCTACGCCGAGTTCAAGTACGCGAACCTGACCGTCGACCGCGAGCAGGCCCGGCCCGGCGACGACCTCGAGGTCACCGTGGAGGTCACCAACACCGGTGACCGCGACGGCGTCGAGGTCGTGCAGCTCTACTCGCACCAGTGCGGCTCGCGCGTCAAGCAGCCCCTGCGCCAGCTGCGCGCCTTCGAGAAGCTCCGCCTCGCCGCGGGCGAGACCCGCACGGTCGCCTTCACGGTCCCCGTGGACGACCTGGCCCACTGGGACAACGTCACCGGGCGCATGGTCTGCGAGAAGAGCCGGCAGCGCCTCATGGTCGGCCGCTCCGCGACGGACATCGTGCTCTCGGCGTCGGTGCGCATCGACGGCGAGGTCGTCGGCCCGCGCGACCTGTCGCGGCCGCTGGAGGCCACTGCGAACGACGCGTACTCCGGCGTGGTGTGGCGCGACGAGAGCCGCACCTCCGGCGACGTGATCGCCGCCGAAGAGGCCGACGGCTGGATCATGCTCGGCGACTGCGATTTCGGCTCCGCCGACCGCGGGCGCGGCGCGGCCGGCCCCACCACCGTCACCGCTCGCGTCGCCGGACAGGCCTCGCAGCTCACGCTGCGCGTGGACGACCCGCTCGACGGGGACGTGCTCGCCAAGATCGACACCCCGACCACCGGCGGCGTTTACGACTACGTCGACGTCACGGTCGAACTCGGTCGCGTCGAGGGCGTCAAGGACCTGTACGTGACCTTCGAGTCCGGCCCGGTCCGCCTGGCGTCGCTCGCGTTCGGGCCGGCCTGATGCCCGGCCCCGGACGCGGTGTCACCATCGCCGACGTCGCGGCTCGCGCCGGCGTGGCGGCCAGCACCGTGTCCTACGTCCTGAGCGGGAAGCGCTCGATCTCCCCCGAGACGGCCGACCGCGTCATGCAGGCCGTGGCCGACCTGGGCTACCACCCGCACGCCGGGGCGCGCTCGCTCGCCTCCCGGCGCGCGGGGGTCATCGCGATGATGCTGCCGCTGCGCGACGGCATGCACCTGCCGGTGCTCATGCAGTTCGCCTCCGGCGCGGTCACCGAGGCGCGCCGCCACGACCAGGACGTGCTCCTGATGACCGCCGACGAAGGCCCCTCGGGGCTGGCCCGCATGGCGGCCTCGGCGATCGTGGACGGCCTCATCCTCATGGACGTGGAGGTCCAGGATCCGCGCGTGGAGACCCTGCGGCGCCTGGGACTCCCGAGCGTTCTCATCGGCTTCCCCGCGGACGCCGAGGGACTGACCTGTGTGGACCTCGACTTCACGGCGGCCGGCAGGGTCTGCGCCGACTACCTGATCGAGCGCGGCTGCGAGGACATCGCGCTCCTCGGCGCGTCGGAGGCGGTGTACGAGCGCCGCACCGGCTTCGCCGAGCGGGTGCGGGAGGGCTTCCTGGGCCGGTCCGGCCCGCGCGGCGAGGTCTGGCCCTGCCCCGACGACGCGGTGGCCGTGCAGCGCACCGTGAAGGAGCTCCTGACCTCCAAGCCCGACCTCACGGGCCTCGCGGTCCACAACGAACCGGCGGTCGGCCACGTCATGCACGCCCTCTCCGACGCGGGCAAGCGCGTGGGGGAGGATTTCCAAGTGGTCGTCATCGGCCCCGACGAGATCGCGGAGCGGGTCCACCCCCAGCTCCCGTCCGTCCTCGTCCCGGCCGAGACGCTGGCGGAGACGGCGGTCCGCCACCTGATGCGCAAGCTCGACGGCCTCGAAGTCGCCGACGCGACCTTGATCGAACCGCAGCTGACCCTGCGCTAGACGGCGGAACGGCGGCCCCGGGGAGATGAGAGCCCGGGGCCGCCGTTCGCTTCTCCAGTTGTCTCTTCATTTGTGAGGAGTGCGGTCTTCAAGGGGCGCTAGCCGACGGCGACGCCCTGCTCTTCGAGCCACGCGAGGGAGTCGACCTTCTCGCCCCTGACCAGGACCTCGAAGTGCAGGTGCGGTCCGGTCGAGTTGCCGGTGGTGCCGGCGAGGATGATCGTCTCGCCCTTGGCGACCTCGTCGCCGACGTTCACGAGCACCTCGGAGGCGTGGGCGTAGCGGGTCTCGACGCCGTTCCCGTGGTCGACGAAGACCACGTTGCCGTAGCCGCCCGCCTCGAACCCGACGTACGTCACGGTGCCCGCGCCGACGGACCAGATCTCGTCGCCCTGGTCGTCGCCGAAGTCGGTGCCGCCGTGCATCGAGCCGTTGCGCATCCCGTAGTACGAGGTGATCGGCGCGTCCGACGGCGCGGTCCACGGCTTGGCGGCCTCGGCCGCCTCCTCCGCGGCGATCCGCGCGGCCTCTTCGGCGGCGGCCTGCTCTTCAGCGGCCTTCGCGGCGGCCTCGGCGGCCTTCCGTTCGGTCTCCGCCGCCTTCGCCTCCTCCTCCGCGGCGGCCGCGGCCTCGGCCTCCAGGCGGGCGGCCTCTTCGGCGGCGTACTCCTCCGCCATGTCGGCGAGCACCGTGTCCACCGGCCAGTCGGCCTGCACCACGGTCTCGTGCTGCTCCGACGCGGATTCGGCGATCTGCGCGGCGGCGGTCTGGCCGGAGATCGTGGCGAGTCCGGCGCCGACGAGGATCGCGGCGGCGAGGCCCCCGTTCACCCAACGCCAACTGTGACGTTCGCGACGGATGCGTCGGCGCCTGACAATGGCGCGGAGCCGGCGGCTGGTCAGTTCGCGGCCTGCGGATTCGCAGGTGTCGTGATGTTTGCCCATAGCGCGGGGAAACCTACCCGACCCGATCCCGACAATCGGTCCGAGACCTGCGGAAACAACGCCCGAACTGGTCCTCTCGCAGGTCAGGTCGAGACCCCGGGGCAACCGCGCCTCCTCCGAAAGGAGGAGCCTCTTCACTGTCAGTGATCACGCGCGCGCAAAAGGTGTTCCCGGTTATATCGGTAGCTCCGTGACGTACGACGCGGCCTAAACTTGGCAAGTCTGCGGCCGTTCCGGCCCCGACATCGCCTGAAGGAGTGCCCCATGATCACCGCTACCGGTCTCGAGCTGCGCGCCGGGTCGCGCATCCTCCTGTCCGGGGCCGATCTGCGGATCCAGCCCGGCGACAGGATCGGCCTCGTCGGACGCAACGGCGCCGGCAAGACCACCACCATGAACGTCCTCGCAGGGCTCACTCAGCCCTACAGCGGCAAGGTCGAGTGCTCCAGCCCGTTCGGCTACCTCCCGCAGGACCCGCGCTTCGCCGACCTCACGCAGACCGCCTCGAACCGGGTCCTCTCGGCCCGCGGCCTCGACCAGCTCCTGTCCGACCTCGCCAAGACCGAGGCCGAACTCGCCGAGGTCGCCGACGACGCGCATCGCGACAAGCTCGTGCGCCGCTACTCCCGGCTCGAAGAGCAGTTCTCGGCCCGCGGCGGGTACGCCGCCGAGTCGACGGCCGCCCGCATCTGCTCCAACCTGGGCCTCGAAGACCGCATCCTCGCGCAGCCGCTGGCGACCCTCTCGGGCGGCCAGCGCCGCCGCGTCGAACTCGCCCGGATCCTCTTCGCCGACGACGGCGACGGCATCCTCCTGCTCGACGAGCCCACCAACCACCTCGACGCCGACTCCATCAACTGGCTCCGCGGCTTCCTCGCCGGGCACAAGGGCGGCCTCGTCCTCATCACGCACGACGTCGACCTGCTCGACGAAGTGGTCAACAAGGTGTGGTTCCTCGACCCGACCCGCTCGGTGATCGACGCCTACAACCTCGGCTGGAAGGCCTACCAGCGCCAGCGCGCCGAGGACGCCGAGCGCCGCCGCCGCGAGCGGGCGAACGCCGAGAAGAAGGCCGCCAGCCTCACCAAGCAGGCCGCCAAGCTCGGCGCGAAGGCCACGAAGGCCAAGGCCGCCAAGGGCATGCTGCGCCGCGCCGAGGAGATGCTCGACAACCTCGACGAGGATCTGCTGCAGGAGAAGGTCGCCGACGTGCGGCTCCCGCAGCCCGCCCCGTGCGGCAAGGTCCCGTTGACGGCCACGGGCCTGTCGAAGTCGTACGGCTCGCTGGAGATCTTCACCGGCGTCGACCTCGCCATCGACCGCGGCTCCCGCGTGGTCATCCTCGGTCTCAACGGCGCGGGCAAGACCACGCTGCTGCGGATGCTCGCCGGGAGCATCGAACCCGACACCGGGGAAGTGGTGCCCGGCCACGGGCTCCGCATCGGCTACTTCGCGCAGGAGCACGACACGCTCGACCACACCGGCACGGTCCTGGAGCAGATGCAGTCCTCCGCGTCGGCATCGGGCGCGGACCTGCCGGACTCGGAGCTGCGCAAGATCCTCGGCGCGTTCCTGTTCCCCGGCGACGACGTGCACAAGCCCGTGCACGTCCTCTCGGGCGGCGAGAAGACCCGTCTGGCGCTCGCCAGCCTGGTCTGCTCGGGAGCGAACGTGCTGCTGCTCGACGAGCCGACGAACAACCTCGACCCGGCGAGCCGCCAGCAGGTGCTCGACGCCGTCGACGGTTTCAGCGGCGCGATCGTGATGGTCACGCACGACCCGGGCGCGGTGGAGGCACTCCGCCCCGAGCGCGCGATCCTGCTCCCCGACGGCGACGAGGACCTGTGGTCCGACGAGCTGATGGAGCTCGTCGAGCTCGCGTGAGCGGTCGGCGGCCGGAGGCCGTGCTCAGCCCGAGTACATGAGGACGATCGCCGCGCAGGCGCCCGCCGCCGTGGCCGCCAGCGGCGCCCGCACCGACCGCTTCCGGTCGCCTCTCGCGGTGACGGCGACGATGAGCCAAGGGCACAAGGCGATCCAGCCGTACTCGGGCCGTTCGGGGTTCGAGCCGCTCAGCGGTGCGATCATCAGCGCCAGCAGCGGGCCGATCATCAAGGGCCACGCCGAGCTCGATCCGAAGCGCCGCAGGCTCTCCACCGCCGCCGGGCCGCACGCGACGAACACCAGCGCCGGCATCAGGGCGAGCCACCACAGCTGGCCGGGGTGCGCCGCGATCTCGCCGATCGCCGCGTCGTACGTGTCGACCAGACCGTGCGGCCACGAGTTCCCGAACGCCGCCGCCACCGCCAGCACGGCCAGGGCGGCCCACGCCGAGACCAGGATCAGCGTCGGCCGCCGCCGCGCGAAGTACAGGCACAGCAGCGAGACCGCGAACCACGCCGCCCCGTACGACAGCAGCGCCGCGGCCCCGAGCAGTCCGCCTGTGGCGGCCGCGCCCCAGAACGCGTCCGAGCCCTTCACCCGCCGCTCCGAGACGACCGCGCCGCACGCGAGCACCGCCGCGCACGCCGCCGCGGCGACGCCGTCGATGCCCAGCGTCGACCAGGCCGCCCACGGCCCCAGGATGAGCACGGGCGCGAGCGCGCGCGCCGCCACCGGACCCGACACCGACTTCACCGCGACGAGCGTCAGCGGCACCGTCAGGCACGACACCGCGACGACGGTGATCGCCAGGCCCGCTTCGGAACCGGTGTACGACACCAGGAGCGCGGTGGCCCCCCGTGCCCCGGCGGTCGCCGTGGACATCGTCGTCGGGGCCACATTGGTGTGCAGCGCCGCCGACCACGTGATCGAGGCCAGATAGGACAGCACCAGCAGCGTGTTCCACGACATGCGCGCCGCCGCCGGCCGCGAGGCCACCGCCAGCACGCCCGCCGCCGTCAGCGGCGCGACCACCATTCCGGCCGTGACGTGCAGCGACAGGTTCTGCGCGGGCCACCAGGGCAGCGTCGTCGGTCCGACCACTTCGGACGTCTCCACCGCGACCGACGCGAGGGTCAGCGTCGCCACCGCGACGGACAGCCAGATGACGATGTCGCGCGACGGGCTCAGGCGCCGCCGGGCCGGGGCGAGGGCGTCCACCCGTTCGGTGAATGAGGTCTGCGGTGCGGTCACGTTACGAAACTATCGGGTATCCGACACAAGCGACCGCCGGGCGAGGAAACTCCGGCAAACTTCACAACACACCTTCATCACCCTCCGTGCGTAGGAAAGGACACATGGCACCAGAGGTTCCACCCCGCAGCGGCGTCGCCCCGAACCCTCACCCGACGCAGGCCGCCAGGACCGATCCGAATCGGCAGGTGCGAGGCGACGAGCGCCGGGAGCTCACCGCATACGTGACCGCCGAGTACGAGCAAGGCCGGAGCATCCGCGACATCGCCTCCGCGATAGGGCGCTCCTACGGCTTCGTGCACCGCCTCCTCGCCGAAGCCGGCGTCGACTTCCGCACCAGAGGCGGGGCCCGCGGCCGTCCCCGGAAATAAAAGCGCACGGGTCGGGCGTTGACGAGCTGACTATTGACAGCAGCTACAGCCCAAGCCCGCCCCTCCGAGACGCCGCAGGCAGCCGACGAGCGAGGCCGACGAACGCACTTGGGCATCTCGACACAGGAGGCCCAGTGTCATCGATGGGACCTGCCGGGTGGGAGGCCATGCGCTCCATGCGGCGCGCGGACGACCTCAAAGGCGTCACACTCTCCCGCGGCGTGAAGCGGCGCATCCTGCGCTTCGCGCGGCCGTACTCCCGCGACATCGGGTTCTTCCTCGGACTCGTCACGCTCATCGCGGCCATCGGGGTCGCCACCCCGGTCCTCGCGGGCGACATCGTCAACGAGCTGACCGCTCCCGGCGGCACCCAGCGCGGCGTCGTCACCCTCGCGGCGGTCATCGCGGGCCTCGCCGCGGTCGAGGGAGTCCTGAACCTCGCGATGCGCTGGTACGGCGCGAAGCTCGGCGAGGGCATCATCTTCGACCTGCGGCGGGCGGTCTTCAACCACGTCCAGTCGATGCCCGTGGCGTTCTTCACCCGCTCGCAGACCGGCGCGCTGGTCTCGCGGCTCAACAACGACGTCATGGGCGCGCAGCGGGCCTTCACGAGCACGCTCTCGGGACTCGTCTCGAACGGCATCGCCGTCGCGCTCATCATCGGCGTGATGTTCTTCCAGTCCTGGCAGATCACGCTGCTCTCGCTCGTGCTGGTCCCGGTGTTCCTGGTGCCCGCCAAGTGGGTCGGCCGCAAGCTCGCGGTGCTCACCAAGGAGAGCTTCGACCTCAACGCCGCGATGAACACGCAGATGGCCGAGCGGTTCAACGTGGGCGGCGCGATGCTCGTGAAGCTCTTCGGCCGCCCCGAGACCGAGTCCGCCGAGTTCGCGGACAAGGCCGACCGGGTCCGCGGCATCGGCATCACGACCGCGATGTACGCCCGCACGTTCATCGTCGCGCTCACGCTCGTGGCCGGCCTCTCGCAGGCCCTCGCCTACGGGCTGGGCGGGGCGCTCGTCTTCGCCGGGCAGCTCGACGCCGGCACCGTCGTGACGCTCGCGCTGCTGCTCACGCGCCTCTACGGGCCGCTGACCGCCCTGTCGAACGTCCGAGTCGACGTCATGAGCGCCCTCGTCAGCTTCCAGCGGGTCTTCGAGGTCCTCGACCTCAAGCCGCTCATCCGCGAGTCGGAGGACGCCCGCGAACTGCCGGAGGGGTCCGCTTCGATCGCCTTCCGCGACGTCGACTTCCGCTACCCGGGCGCCGACGAGATCTCCTTGGCGAGCCTGGAGGACCTGGCCCGGCCCGACCGGTCCGACAACGGCCGCCAGATCCTGTCCGGGGTCTCCTTCACGGTCGAGCCGGGGGAGCTGGTGGCCCTCGTCGGGCACTCGGGCGCCGGGAAGACCACCACCGCGACCCTCGTGCCGCGCCTGTACGACGTGACGGGCGGCGCGGTCGAGGTCGGCGGCGTCGACGTGCGCGAGCTCAAGGCCGCCTCGCTGGCCGCGCGCATCGGCATGGTCACCCAGGACGCGCACCTGTTCCACGACACCGTGCGCGAGAACCTGCGCTACTCGCGGCCCGAGGCCACGGACGAGGAGATCTGGGAGGCCCTGGACCGGGCGCAGATCGGCGACACGGTGCGCCGCCTCGAATCCGGGCTCGACACGGTCGTCGGCGAGCGCGGCTACCGCTTCTCCGGCGGCGAGAAGCAGCGCCTGGCCATCGCGCGGGTCCTGCTCAAGGCCCCGCCGATCGTGATCCTCGACGAGGCGACAGCGCACCTCGACTCCGGGTCCGAGGCGGCCGTGCAGCGGGCCCTCGACACGGCCCTCGAAGGCCGCACCTCCCTGGTGATCGCCCACCGCCTCTCGACGGTGCGGCGCGCCGACAAGATCGTGGTCCTGGAGGACGGCCGGGTCGCCGAGTCCGGCACTCACGCCGACCTGGTGGGCCGCGGCGGCCTCTACGCCGAGTTGTACCGGACGCAGTTCGAGGAGCGGAGCGGGACGCTCGCCGGCGACGAGCGCAGCGACTCGGACGACGAGGCGCTCTCTCCCGTCAACTGAGCGACCTGGGGCGTCCAGCGCCGTCCCGAACAGCGGTGCCCCTGCCCGAATTCCCATATGTGAAGAAGATTTTGCACTGCCAGTTTTCAGCCAGGAGGCGGTACTGTAGGGTCCAGAGGCCACTCCGATATTCACCGGAGTGGTGAAGCGCCAGCAATGGCGGCACACCTCAGGCCGGAACGCCGAGCTGTTCACCAAGGACACCCCTGGAACGAGCAGGTCGGCGGGCCTGAACATCAACATCGCAAGGAAATGCAGTAATGGCGCAAGGCACCGTCAAGTGGTTCAACTCCGACAAGGGCTTCGGTTTCATCGCTCCCGATGACAACGGTCCGGACATCTTCGTCCACTTCACCGCGATCACCGGGAACGGCTACCGCTCCCTGGAGGAGAACCAGCGGGTCGAGTTCGAAGTCGAGCAGGGTCAGAAGGGCCCGCAGGCCGCTAACCTGCGCGCGCTCTAAGAGCCCCCTGAAAGCGAAGCCGCTGCCCTTCCCGCGAAGGACAGCGGCTTTTGTGCTCCCCGGGTTCAGTCGGTGAAATAGCCCCGCAGGACCGTCCCTCCCGAACCGTACCTCGGCAGGGTTCGCTCGGCCCGGATCACGCCTACCGGATCCACCAAGGTCAGCGCGATCGCGTCATGGCGATCGTCGCAGACGATCATCGAGCCCTCCGGCAGGAACACGATCTGCGGCTTCTCGACGTCGACTGGAAACGCCAGCTCCGCGCCGGTCGCGGTGTCCACGTAGCGGTCGCAGCGGACCGCCGGCCCGGGAGCCCGGCCTGCGGCCGTGTCGTCCGCGAACTCCAGGCAGGCGCGGCTCAGGTCCGCCGAGATCGACGACAACCCGACGAATCCCTCCTCCCCGGTCCAGGCGCCGGCGCCTTCGAGTTCGACCCGACCGCTGCCGTCGGGGCGCATCGCGACGCCGCCGTCACTGCTGACGAGGTACTCGCCGTCGGCCGACCACCGAGGCGAGCAGTCGACCTCGGCCGGCACGCCCGACGTCTCGCCGGTGGCGACGTCGAGCAGGTAGGCGCCGTCGGTCTCCTCGTCGGGCAGGTTCAGGACGATCCGGTCCGAGTCGGGGGACCAGGACGGCTCGCAGGGCTGGGGGGAGAAGCCCAGAACCTCGGTCCCCTCGCCGCTGAGCGTCCCCAGGGCGCCTGCGCAAACGCCCTCGTTCGGAACCGCATAGCGGTCGCCGTCGGGCGCGAGCACGTACGCGGGGCCCCCTTGGAGTACGGCCACCGACTCGTCGCCGTACGAGCGTATGATGACCGGCGGCCCGTCGGTCTCCTCCGTGACCTCGAAGAAGCCCGTGACCTCGAAGTAGAGCGTCTTCGGCAGCGCGTCCATGTCGGCCATCGAATTCGAAGAGCCCCAACCGTTCCAGGCGGCGGGAGCGCAGCCTTCCCCCTCGCTGTGCTCCTCCGTCGGGGCCGTCTCGACGTCCTCGGCGGTCGTCGCACCGGTCGGGAGTTCGACCGCGGTCGTTCCGGTCGCGGGCGGCGCCTCCTCGACGCCGTTCGGGTCCACCAGGGCCGCTGTCGTCACGCTCGCGAACGTCAGCCCGATGGTCGCGCCGATCGCCGCGGCCATGAATCGGCGCCTGCCGATCCGGCGGGCGCGCCGGTACGCGCCGGCCGCCAGGTCCCCCGAAGGAGCGGACTCGTCGCCTGCGATGCCTTGCAGCAGCTCGCGGATCGAGTCAGGCATTGGCCTCTCCTCTCACGTGCTGGAACTCCATCTCCCAGCGGGAGACGGGTGTCCCCGGGTCGCCGAGCACCAGCTCGGGGAACCGGGTCCGCAGCCGCCGCAGGCCCCGCTGCACCCGCGCCCGCACGGTCGTGACCGGGCAGTCGAGGATCGCCGCCGCCGCGGTCTCGGTCTGGTCCTCGAAGTACCGCAGCACGATCGCGGCGCGCTGCTTCGCGGGCAGCGACAGCAGCGCCGCGTGGACGGCCACGCGCAGCGCGGTGTCGGGCTCGCCGCCGGGCCGCTCGGGCAGGTGCTCGGTCGCGATCTCCGCCACCTTCGTCCGCCGCCAGCTGCTCACGTGCAGGTGGTACATGGTGCGCCGCGTGTAGGCCTCGGCGTTCGCGGTCAGGTGGAGCCGCTTCCAGGCGCGCCAGGTGCGCGCCAAGGCGTCCTGCACGAGGTCCTCGGCGAACCCCCGGTCGCCCGTGAGCAGGTACGCCGAGGCGTACAGCGCCGTGGACCTGGCCTTGACGAAGTCCTCGAACTCGCTCTGGCTCGTCGGCGACCTCGGCGGGGAAGGCTCGGGCGGCGTCCCTGACGTGTCCGTCGATCCGCTCACGGTGGGTCCGTTCTATCGGAGGGTGTCGGTGGGGGACATCTTCCTAGACGGTTCTCCGGACCCCGCCGCGCCTCCCCCGAACGGCCATTCGTCGCCGACTGAACGGCGGAGGGTCCGAAACCCCGTTGAGCCTCCGAGGCACACCGGTCACACTGAGGCCGTGGAAATCATCGAATTCAAGGCCGGCGACACCGATCTGATCGATCGGGCGTTCGCCATCGCCACCGCGGCGCACCACGCCGACACCCCCGAGAATCCGGCCGTCCCCGAGCGGTTCTTCAGAACCCTGTTCACCCACGTCATGCCCGGGCGGGAACGGTACTGGTTCGCCGCCGTCGAGGACGGCCTCGCCCTGGGCTACATCCGGATCAACTTCTCCACCGACGACAACCTCCACCTGTCCAGGTTCGAGCTCCACGTCCACCCCGACCACCGCGGCCGCGGCGCCGAAGACCTCCTCCTCGGGCAGGCCGAGCGCTTCTGCGCCGAGCACGGCCGCACCTCGCTCCTCACCGACGTCCCGGCGTACTGGGAGGGCGGTCCCGAGCGCGACGCGGCCCCCGCCCGGACTCTTGAGGCGCGCGGCTACAGGCTCTCGCTCACCAGCGTCAACCGCCGCAGCCCGATCGACCCGCTCGGCGCCGACGAGGAGCGGCGACGCTACGAGGAGGCGCTGGCGAAGGCCGGCGACGCCTACGAAGTGCGCCAATGGGTCGGCCCGGTTCCCGAGGACCTCGTGGACACCATGTGCCGCATGGAGACCATGATCCTGGCCGAGATCCCTCTGGGCGACGTCGAAGCCGAGCCCGAGCGGATGGACGCCGAGAAACTCCGCGCCAAGGAGGCCGTGTACACCGCCGAGGGCCGCACCTGGGTCGTCTCCGTCGCCGTCGAGCGCGCCACCGGCGAGGTCAGGGCCTGGACCGAGGTCGCCGTCGACGAGGGCGTCGACCGCGACGGCTTCCAGGGCATCACGATCGTCGACCCGGCCCATCGCGGTCACCGCCTCGGCCTGCTGCTCAAGCTCGCGAACCTCCGTCTGCTGCGCGAGCGCTTCCCGCGCCTCGAATACATCTGGACCGACAACGCCGACGTCAACGCCCCGATGATCGCCATCAACGAACTGATGGGGTACACCACAGTGGATGCTCGAGTCGAGTACCACAAGAAACTCGAAGGCTGACCCCTTGGAGCTCCACCGCGTCCACGCCGACGACCGGGAGGCCCTCCTGCGCGTCCGCGGCCTGTTCGAGCTCGTCCGCGCCACCGAGACCCCTGAGCTCGCACCCGTTCCCGAGCGCGTCTTCACCGGGATGATGACGAACCCGCCGCCGGACACGGCATACCGCTGCTACACCGCCTCCGAGGACGGCACGCTGCTCGGGGCCCTGTGGCTCTCCCTGCCCGGCAAGGAGAACGACCACTACGTCGAGGCGGACCTGATCGTCCATCCGGACCACCGCCGCCGCGGCGTCGGCACGGCCCTGCTCGACCGGCTCCTGGCGCTCGCCCGCGAGCAGTCCCGCAGGGAGGTGGTCGTCCTCGCCCGCATCCAGTGGAACGACGGCCCCGCCCGCCCCGACGCCGGGGTGCGGTTCCTCGAGCGGCACGGGTTCACCGCCGCGCTCACCGAAGTGGACCGCAGCCTCCGGCTCGACGCGATCGATCCCGAGACCGAGGAACGCCTGTGGCGCGAGGCCGCGGCCGCCGCCGAGGACTACGAGCCGGTCTCCTGGATCGGCCGCTGCCCCGAGGCGTACCTCGAAGGGCTGGCCCGGCTCAACTCGATGATCTTCGCGGAGATCCCGCTCGGCGACGTCGAGCTGCATCCCCGCACGGTCGATGCCGAGTCCGTCCGCGCGGCCGAGGCCGGCGCGGCGGCCGTCGGCAACGCCATGATCCGCACGATCGCCGTCCCCAAGGGCGGCGGCGACGTCGTGGCCCACACGGTCATCGCCGCGCACGAAGGCGAGGCCCACGTCGGCCAGGGCATCACGATCGTGGACCCGGCCCACCGGGGGCACCGGCTCGGCCTGCTCGTCAAGCTCGCGAACCTCCGCCGGCTGCGCGAGCACTTCGGGCACGTGACGCACGTGTGGGCCGGCAACGCCGACACCAACGCCCACATGGTCGCCATCAACGACCTGCTCGGCTACCGGCCCGTCGACGCCCGCGTCTGCTACAAGCGCAGGATCGAGGCCTGACCCCCGTTCCGGGCCGGGCGCGCCGGCCCGGAACGGGCATCGGGCGCGTCCGCCCGCCCCGCACCGGACCCGGTCATGCCACGGCTCGGATCGGCGTGCGGAGATCGAAATTCGGTTGCCGCAGGTCACCCCCCATGTCCACACTGTCGACATGGAAATCATCGAACTCGACCCCGCGGACGGCGACCTCGTCTCCGGCGCATTCGACGTCATGCGCGCCACCCACGCGGCCGATCACCCCGAGAACCCCGCCCCCCACCGGAACACCTTCGTCAAGGGCCTCGCCTACCCGCCGCCGGACGAGGACGAGGCCCACTACGTCGCCGTCGAGGACGGCAAGGTCCTCGCCGTCATGGGCATCGGCCTGCCTAACCGGGCCAACCTGCACTTCGCCTGGGCCTGGATCAACGTCCACCCCGACCACCGCCGCCGCGGCATCGGCACGGCCCTCGTCGAGCGCTTCTTCGCGTACGCGCGCGAGCACGGCCGCACCGAGCTGACCCTCGACACCCACATGACCTGGGAAGGCGGCGTCGAACGCGACAAGGCCGGGCAGCTGTTCCTGGAGCGGCACGGCTTCAAGCTGGCGCTCACCTGCATCAACCGCCGCTGCGCCGTGGACGCCCTCGACCCGGCCGTCGAGCAGGAGCTGCTGGAGCAGGCCCAGGCCGCCGCCGGGGACGACTACGAGATCATCTCGTGGATCGGCCGCACGCCGGAGGAACTGATCGAGACCATGGCCCGCATCGACTCCACGATCCTCGCGGAGGTGCCGCTCGGCGACCTCGAGCTCGAGCCCGAGACGATCGACGCGGACCTGAAGCGGGCGAAGGCCGAACGCGGCGAGGCCATCGGCATCGTGCCGATCCAGACGGTCGCCCGCCACCGCGAGAGCGGCGAGGTCGTCGCCAACACGGCCGTGTTCGCGCACGCCGACGACCCCGGCTACACCGACGCCTACCAGGGCATCACCATCGTGGACCCGGCCCACCGCGGCCACCGGCTCGGCCTGCTCCTGAAGCTCGTGAACCTGCGGCTCGTCCGCGAGCGCTACCCGCACCTCCGTGCCATCTGGACCGACAACGCCGACGTCAACGCGCCCATGATCGGCATCAACGTCACCCTCGGCTACGAGATCGTCGACGCCGTCGGCGAGTTTCAGATCAAACTCGACAGCTGACCGAACCCCGGCACCGTGCCACGGTGTCCCCGAACCTCACGGCGCCCCCGAAAATGGTGTCTCCAGGCACAAGCCGACCGTGGTGGTGGCATTCGCCTTCCACGGTCGGCTATTGTCAATAGCCGGCCCTCTTTGTGGCCCGATCAGGCGCGTCCCGCCCCATCACCGTCGGCTCATGGTGAACCAAAGCTCCGCGGAACGTGCGTCACTCACGAAGTCGTTCTCGCGGAAGGCGAACCATGACTCTTGACCAAACTGTGCCCGACGCTGCCATCAATACGGCGGCGACTCCCCTCGAAACCCCCGAAACTCCGGCCGTCGAAGCCCCCGAGGCCGAGCAGACCGAGACCGTCGCCGTGACCGCTGCGGCCGCCCCCGCTGAAGCCGCCCCGGCCGAGGAGTTCACCGTCGAGACCGACGAAGTGGCCCCCTACGACGGCCCCAGCTTCGAAGAACTCGGCCTCGCCGAGAAGATCACCGCCGCGCTGGCCGAGAAGGGCATTCTGACGCCCTTCCCGATCCAGGCCGCGACGATCCCGGACGCGCTCGCCGGGCGCGACATCCTCGGCCGCGGCCAGACCGGCTCGGGCAAGACCCTGGCCTTCGGCCTGCCGGCCCTCTCGCGCCTCGCCGCGGGCGGCCGCACCAAGGCCAAGCGTCCCCGGGCGATCATCCTCACCCCCACGCGTGAACTCGCGATCCAGGTCGCCGAGTCGCTCCAGCCCTTCGGCGACGCCGTGGGCATCGACATGAAGGTCGTCTGCGGCGGCACCGCGTTCTCCCGCCAGATCGACGCGCTGCGCGCCGGGGTCGACATGCTCGTCGCCACCCCGGGCCGCCTGCGCGACCTGATCCGGCGCGGCGAGTGCTCGCTCGACTCCGTCGAGCTGGCCATCCTCGACGAGGCCGACCAGATGGCCGACATGGGTTTCCTGCCCGAGGTCGAGGAGCTGTTCGACATGCTCCCCGTCGGCGGCCAGCGCATGCTGTTCTCCGCCACGCTGGAGAAGGAGATCGACGTCCTCGTCAGGAAGTACCTGAAGGACCCGGTCGTCCACTCGGTCGACCCGTCGGCCGGCTCGGTCACCACCATGACCCACCACCTGCTGCTCATCGGGCCGCGCGACAAGGCCACGATGACCGCGGCCGTCGCCGCCCGCCCGGGTCTGACGATGGTGTTCGTGCGGACCCAGCTCGCCGTCGACCGCATCGCGGACGAACTGCGCCAGGCCGGCGTCCGGGCCGAGGGCCTGCACGGCGGCATGTCCCAGGTCGACCGCTCCAGGGTCCTCGACCGCTTCAAGAACGGCCGCCTGGACGCGCTGGTCTGCACCGACGTCGCGGCCCGCGGCATCCACGTCGACGGCGTCGACATGGTGCTGCACGTCGACCCGCCGAAGACCCACAAGGACTACCTGCACCGCGCCGGGCGCACCGCCCGAGCCGGCCAGTCCGGACACGTCGCGACCCTGGTGCTCCCGCACCAGAACCGCAGCATGTTCAGCCTGATCGAGCGTGCGGGCGTGGAGGCCCAGCGCCACTACGTGAACGACAACTTCGACCCGGAGCTGGCCGCCCTCATGGGCGCGCGCAACTTCACCGACCTGCGCGCCGTGGCGGCCGACCACCAGGCGTCGCAGAACGACGCCGAGGCGGCCCGCCTGGAGCAGCAGATCCAGCGGCTGAAGGAAGACGCCGAAGGCCTTCGGGCCCAGGCGGCCCGGCTGCGCGAGCAGGCCGAGCGCGAGATCCTCGACCCGCCGAAGCGTCGCGACCGCGACGACCGCGGCCCGCGCCGCGAGCGTGACGACCGCGGCGGCGAGCGTCGCGGCGGTCGCACCGGCGGTTACCGGGGCAACCGTGAAGGCGGCAGCGGTGGCGGCGGCTACCGCGGGAACCGTGAAGGCGGCAGCGGCGGCGGCTACCGCGGGAACCGTGAAGGCGGCAGCGGCGGTGGTTACCGGGGCAACCGTGAAGGCGGCGGCTACGCCGGCGGCGGTGAGCGTCGCAGCTACGGCGACCGCGACAACCGCGGCGGCGGCAGCTATGGCGACCGCGGCCGCAGCGGCGGCTACGGCGACCGTGACAACCGCGGCGGCGGCTACCGGGGCGGCAGCGAAGGCGGCCGCGGCGGTTACGGCGGCGGCGAGCGTCGCAGCTACGGCGACCGCGACAACCGCGGCGGCGGCGGCTTCCGCAGCGACGACCGCGGCAGCCGCGGCGGCTTCCGAGGCGACGACCGAGGCAACCGCGAAGGCGGCTTCCGAGGCGACCGCGAGCGCCGCGACCGCTGGTAAGCACTGACGAGCACTGACAAGCCGAGCGGCCCGGGGAACCTTCCCCGGGCCGCTCGGCGTTGTCGACCCGCATTCGCGTCCAACGGGCGTTCCACCCGGCAGGGCGCCGTCGAACCGACGCTCCGAGGCGTGCCGACGCTCTTGAACCCGTCGGCGTCCGCGCCCTGTCACGGCGTCTGGAATCCGAGGCGCGGCCCCGCGCCTTCCTCGCCCAGGGCGTCCTCGCGGTTGTAGATCGCGCATCGGTCGATCGACAGGCAGCCGCACCCGATGCAACCGTCCAGGTCCTCCTGCAGATCGCGCAGGCGGGCGATCCGGTCCTCGATGCGCCGGCGCCAATCCGCCGACAGCCGCTGCCAGTCGGCCCGGTCGGGGACGCGCCGCTCGGGCAGCCGGTCCAGAGCCGCCTTGATCTCGTCGAGCGACAGGCCCACCGTCTGCGCCGCCCGGATGAACGCCACCCGGCGCAGTTCGGCGCGGCGGTATCGGCGCTGGTTCCCGGCCGTGCGCACCGACCGGATCAGGTCGAGCGACTCGTAGTAGCGCAGCGCCGAGGTCGTCACGCCGGCGCGCGCCGCGAAGTCGCCGATGGACAGCATCGCCCCGGGATCATGGGTCGTCATATGGTCCTGCTCACTTCGGCCTTTACTTCAAGTCGACTTGAAGTTACATGATCCTCCGTGTGAACGTCACCTTTGAGCAAGTCCGCGAGCTGGCACAGCGCACCGTCACCGACGTGCGCTACCCGAAGGTCAGCATCTACACCCTCGACGCGATCTGGGTGCTCTACGACCGCGTCCTGCGAGTCGACCCGCACCGCCTCGACGATCCGGCCCGCGACCGGTTCCTGCTGTCCAAGGGCCACGGCCCCAGCGCCTTCTACGCCGTCCTCGCCGCGAAGGGATTCATCCCCGCCGCCTGGCTCGACTCGATCGCCGCCCTCGAGTCGCCGCTCGGCTCCCACCCCGATGCGACGCTGGTGCCGGGAGCGGAGATCTCCTCCGGGTCGCTCGGCCACGGCCTGCCCCTCGGGGTGGGGATCGCGCTGGGCCTGCGCGCCACCGGATACCGCGACGCCCGCGTATTCGTCCTCATCGGCGACGCCGAACTCGACGAGGGCTCGAACCACGAGGCCATGGCCTTCGCCGGCGCCGCGGGCCTGTCGAACCTCGACGTGGTCGTCGCCGACAACGCCTCGGCCTCGCTCGGCTGGCCGGGCGGCATCGCCTCCCGCTTCGACGTGCACGGCTGGAGCAGCGCCACCGTCGATATGCGCGATCACGAGGCCCTCTACCGGTCCTTCACCGCCGCCCACGCCGACCGTCCGCACGTCACCGTCGCCACCGCCCGCTCCTGAGAGCAGAAACCGAGGACCGACCGTGTTCCGTTCCCACCCGTTGAGCGACGACACCCAAGCCCTGACCATGCGCGACGCCTTCGCGGCCCATGCCGCGGACCTGCTCGACGCCGACCCGCGCGTGGCGGTCGTCCTGGCCGACATCTCGGCCGACATGTTCCGCGACGCCGCCGCGGCCCACCCCGACCGGGTGATCAACGTGGGCATTCGCGAGCAGCTCCTGATCGGCGTGGCCGGCGGCCTCGCGCTGGCCGGACTGCGGCCGATCGCCCACACCTATGCGCCGTTCCTCGTCGAGCGGGCCTTCGAGCAGGTCAAGCTCGACTTCGAGCACCAGGGCACGAGCGGCGTCCTGGTGAGCGTCGGCGCCTCGTACGACTGGGCCGAGGGCAGTTTCACCCACTTCAGCCCGCGCGACGTGGCGCTGTTCGACACCCTCCCCGGCTGGCGGGTGTTCGTTCCCGGTCACGCGGCGGAGGTCCCGCCGCTGCTGGACCGGGCGGTGGACGCCGACGAAGGGGTGTACCTGCGGCTGTCGCTACGGCGCAACGCGGCGCCGCACGGCGTCGGCGAGCCCTTCACGGTGCTGCGCCACGGGACGCGCGCGGCGGTGGTCGCGGTCGGTCCGGTCCTCGACAACGTGCTCGCGGCGACCGAGGGCCTCGACGCCACCGTGGTCTACACGAACACCCCGCGCCCGCTCGACACGACGGCCCTGCGGGAACTGGCCGCCGCCGCGGGCGACACGGTGGTCATGGTCGAGCCCTACCTCGAGGGCACCTCGGACTGGCTCGTCTCGCGGGCCCTGTCGGACCGGCCGCACCGGCTGCTGTCGATTGGCGTCGGCCGGGAGGAACTGCGCCGCTACGGCACCGCCGCCGAGCACGAGCGCCTGCACGGCCTCGACGCGGAGGGCGTCGCCGCCCGCCTCCGGGCGTTCCTGGGCTAGACCGGGATTCCGGGCGGACCGGGTCGCAGCCGTTCCGCCCGGAGGTCTCCCGTGCGCGGTCTAGGCCGGCGACTCCGCCGGAGCGGGGTGCTCCTCCGGCTGGTCGTTCTTGTCCTTGTCCTTGAACCACAGCGAGTCGAGCGCCAGCGCTCCGCCGCCGGAGAAGCCGATGGCGATCGAGACCGCGGCGAGCAGGAGCACGTACTCGTAGCCGCCCTCGCGGGAGAAGAACGCGCCGTCGAGCGGGTGGACGAAGTACATCGCGCCGAGCATGACGAAGGTCAAGGCGAGCCCCACCAGAGGTAGGAGCGCTCCCACAATGAGCATCGCGCCGCCGACGAGCTCCGCGGCCACCGTGAAATAAGCCGACAGCGTGGGTGCCGGGATGCCCAAGCTCTCGAAGCCCTCCGCGGTGGCGTCCATGCCCTGGGTGGAGAACTTCTGCCAGCCGTGGGCGATGAAGACGACGCCGAGGACGACGCGTCCGATGAGGAGTGCGATGGGTCTGAGTCTGGCGATCATGTGCCCTCCCTGGGCGAATGCCGAGTCGCTTCCGGCCTGTGGGGGGCACCGGATCGTGGTCGGCACTGGCCGACTGCCAAGCATGGGGCCCGAAGCGATCTCTTCGACGGTTCAACTGTGATCGCAGCATATCAGCGCATATTCATCTATGTAAATATTCATAGGGATTTAATGACGGCGCACGGCCTCTTCCACCAGCTTGAGGATCCGGGTGATGTCGAGATCGTCCCGGCCCGTCGCCAGATAGCGCACCAGGCCGTCGTACATGAGCTGCAGGAAGCCCGCCAGGACCTCGATGTCGACGTCGGTGCGCAGCACCCCGATCTCGCGCTGGTGCTCCAGGCGCTCCCGGCTGGCCTCGGCGATCGCCTCCCGCCGCCGCCCCCACGCATCGGCGAACTCCGGGTCCGTGCGCAGGCGCCGGGCCACTTCGAGCTGCGTGCCCAGCCAGCCCGCGATCTCGGGCTTGTCGGCCCCCGTCGTCAGGTCCTGCATGACGCCCACCAGGCCCCGCTCGGCCACCGTCGCGGCCATCTCCGCCGCGTCCACCGACGCCACGGCCAGGAACAGCGCGTCCTTGTCCCGGAAGTGGTGGAAGATCGCCCCGCGCGAGAGCCCCGTCGCCTCCTCCAGCCGCCGCACCGTCGCGCCCTCGTAGCCGAATCGGGCGAAGCACGAACGGGCGCCGTCGAGGATCTGCTGACGGCGGGAGTCGAGGTGTTCTTGGCTGACGCGAGGCACCCGGCAATCTTGCCACCTGGGATTGGCCGCGGCCCATGGAGTCGCCTACCGTTGTCGCTGACGGACGGCGCACCGAACGGTGCGGGAGGCGGGGAGCGACGCATGCAGTTGAGCGATTTCTGGGACCGGATGGAAGAGACCTTCGGCGCCGGCTACGCCCGATCGGTCGCCGCCGATCACACGCTCGGCCAGCTCGGGGGCCGTACCATCGACCAGGCCCTCGCCGAGGGCGAGAACGCCAAGGCCGTGTGGATGGCCGTCTGCCGCGCCTGGCCCGAACGGATCCCCGCGCGCCTCGTGCGCTGAGGCCGCGGGCCCGCGGCCGCTCGGCAGGCCGGACGCGCCCGCGCGGCGGCTCCGGGCGACGCCCGCCGGTGCGAGATTCGCCCTGTTCGAACAAGCCGTTGTCCTAGGTTGTCGGTGGGGACGGCTACCGTGGTCGGTATGGCTAAGCAGACAGGATCAGGATCCAGGGGAGGCGGGATGAACTCCGCTCAGGACAAGGCTAAGGCGCTCGATCTCGCGCTGGCCCAGATCGACAAGCAGTTCGGCAAGGGCTCGGTCATGCGACTGGGGGAGAAGCCGAAGCAGAACATCAAGACCATCTCGACCGGCTCGATCGCGCTCGACGTCGCGCTCGGCGTCGGCGGGCTGCCGCAGGGCAGGATCATCGAGATCTACGGTCCCGAATCCAGCGGTAAGACCACCATCGCCCTGCACGCCATGGCGAACGTCCAGGCCGAAGGCGGCGTGGCCGCGATGATCGACGCCGAGCACGCGCTCGACCCGATCTACGCCGAGAAGCTCGGCGTCAACGTCGACGACCTCCTGGTCAGCCAGCCGGACACCGGCGAGCAGGCCCTGGAGATCGCCGACATGCTGGTCCGCTCCGGCGCGGTCGACCTCATCGTCATCGACTCGGTGGCCGCGCTCGTGCCGCGCGCCGAGATCGAGGGCGAGATGGGCGACTCGCACGTGGGCCTCCAGGCCCGCCTCATGAGCCAGGCGCTCCGCAAGATCACCGGTGGCCTGAACAACACGGGCACCACCATGATCTTCATCAACCAGCTGCGCGAGAAGATCGGCGTCATGTTCGGCTCGCCCGAGACCACCGCGGGCGGTAAGGCGCTCAAGTTCTACGCCTCGGTGCGCCTGGACATCCGCCGGATCGAGACGCTCAAGGACGGCGGCGAGGCCGTCGGCAACCGCACCCGCGTCAAGGTCGTCAAGAACAAGGTCGGCTCGCCGTTCCGGCAGGCCGAGTTCGACATCCTCTACGGGATCGGCGTGTCCAAGGAGGGCTCGCTCATCGACATGGGCGTCGAGCACGGCATCGTGAAGAAGTCCGGCGCCTGGTACACCTACGAGGGCGACCAGCTCGGCCAGGGCAAGGAGAAGGCCCGGGCGAACCTCAAGGACAACCCGGACCTGGCCCTGGAGATCGAGAAGAAGATCAAGGAGAAGCTCGGCGTCGACGCCGCAGCGGACGCACCGGTCGAGGACGAGATTGAAGAACCCCCGGTCGACTTCTAAGCCGAACGATCCGGAAGCGGCCCGGCAGTACTGCCTCCAACTGCTGTCGGGCCGTCCCCGGACCCGCTCCGAACTGGGCGACTCGATGCGCCGCAAGGGCTTCGAGGAAACGGTCGTGACCGAGATCCTCGAGCGCTACGCCGAGGTCGGCCTCATCGACGACGCGGTGTTCGCCCGCGCCTGGGTCGACTCGCGCCATCGCAGCCGCGGCCTGTCGAAGCGGTCCCTGGCCGGGGAGCTGCGCCGCAAGGGCGTGGACCCCGAGTTCGTGGACGCGGCGGTCGCGGCCGTGAGCGACGAGGACGAACGCGAGGCCGCCCTCGCGCTGGCCCGCCGCCGCTACCGGTCCCTCGCGGGCCAGGCCGACGACGTCGTGCTGCGCAAACTCGTGGGGATGCTCGCCCGCAAAGGCTACGGCTCCGGCATCGCCATCCCGGTGGTCAAGCAGGTCCTGGCCGAAGCCGAGAGCGACGCGGCCGAACTCCTCGACGAGGACGCCCACTTCGAGTGACGCCGCAGCCCCGGCGCTCGCCGGTCTCGCGACGCC
The DNA here is from genome assembly GCF_019710475.1 of Glycomyces sp. TRM65418. Classification (GTDB taxonomy): domain Bacteria; phylum Actinomycetota; class Actinomycetes; order Mycobacteriales; family Micromonosporaceae; genus Glycomyces. The sequence goes on from NZ_JAJFAX010000006.1 coordinate 37,676, forward strand.
CGGCCGTCACTCGAGGGCCTCACGAAACGCTGTGCGGCCCGTGAGGCGTGCGTTGTCACGGCCGTGACCTGTGGGGTCTGACGTGCGCGGGGTGTTCCAGGATGCGGAAAGCGGCAGGTCGGTAAGGAGTCGTTAACGCGTTGGACATACCATTGGCCGCGACGACGCAGCGCCGCGCCCGGTCCTCGTCTCTCTCCTTACCTTTGCGAGGTATCCACATGACCGACCCGAAACCCGTCGTGGTCATTGCCGACCCACTCGCGCCCGCTGCGATCGAGGTCCTCTCCGGAGACTTCGACGTCCGGGAGATCGACGGTACGAACGTGGAGTCCCTCCACGCCGCGCTGCGCGAGGCCGACGCCGTGATCGTCCGCTCCGCGACCACCATCGACGCTCCGGCCCTGGAGGCCGCGCCCAAGCTCAAGGTCGTCGCCCGCGCGGGCGTCGGCCTCGACAACGTCGACCTGCCCGCCGCCACCGAGCGCGGCGTCATGGTCGTCAACGCGCCGACCTCCAACATCGTCTCGGCCGCCGAGCAGGCCATCACGCTGCTGCTCGCCAGCGCCCGCCACATCGCCCGCGCCGACGCGTCGCTGCGGGCCGGCCGCTGGGACCGCAAGAAGTTCACCGGCGTCGAGATCCAGGGCAAGACCCTCGGCGTCGTCGGCTTCGGCAAGATCGGCCAGCTCGTCACCACCCGCATGCAGTCCTTCGACATGGACGTCGTCGCCTACGACCCCTACGCCCAGCCCGCGCTCGCCGCGAAGCTCGGCGTCCGGCTCGTCGACCTCGACACGCTGCTCGCGACTTCCGACTTCATCACCATCCACCTGCCGAAGACCCCCGAGACCGTCGGGATCATCGGCGAGGACGCCCTCAACAAGGTCAAGCCCGGCGTGCGGATCGTCAACGCCGCCCGCGGCGGCCTGATCGACGAGGACGCGCTCGCCGCGGCCCTCCAGGACGGCCGCGTCGCCGCCGCCGGCCTCGACGTGTTCGTCAAGGAGCCGTGCACCGACTCGCCGCTGTTCGCCCTCGACAACGTGGTCGCCGCCCCGCACCTGGGCGCGTCCACCCGCGAGGCCCAGGACAACGCGGGCCTGGCGGTCGCCAAGAGCGTCAAGCTCGCCCTCTCGGGCGAGTTCGTGCCCGACGCCGCCAACGTGCAGGCCGGAGGCGTGGTCAACGAGGCCGTGCGTCCGCTCCTGCCGCTGGCCGAGCGCCTGGGCCGCACCTTCACCGCCCTCGCCGGCGGCGCCGTCCAGTCGGTCACGGTCGAAGTTCGCGGCGACGTCGTCGACCACGACGTGACCGTGCTGCAGCTGGCCGCCTCCAAGGGCCTGTTCGTGGACGTGGCCGACTCGGTCACCTACGTGAACGCGCCCCTCATCGCCGAGCAGCGCGGCGTCGAGCTGGGCCTGTACACCTCGGCCGAGTCGCTCGAGTTCCAGACCCTCGTGACCCTGCGGGGCGCGCTGGTCGACGGCCGGAGCCTCACCGTCTCGGGCACGATCAACCCCGGCCTGCACGGCGGGCTGCGGTTGACCGAGATCGACGGCTTCGAGCTCGACATCGACCTGGACGGCTCGCTGCTGTTCCTGCGCTACACCGACCGACCCGGCGTCGTCGGCCTCATCGGCGGCACCCTGGGCGACCTGGGCATCAACATCGCCGCGATGCAGGTGGCCCGCAAGGCCGCCGGCGGTGAGGCCGTCATGGCGCTCGCCCTCGACGCGCCGGTGCCCACCGAGGTGCTCGACCGCATCAAGGACGCGGTCGGCGCCACCGGGGCCAAAGCGGTGACCCTCAAGGACTGACGCCGCTCCCGGGCTCCACCGGCGTGGAGCCCGGAACCGGTGTCCATCTACTGAGAGTCGTTTGTCGGAATGCGGGACGGGTGCGTTATGGTGAACGCACCCGCCCGCATTCGGCGTTTTCGGCTGTCATTCCTTGAACGCATGCGGCGCACCAGTTCGCGTTCGCGACTGAGGAACGAAACCAGAGAGGCAGCATGAGCAGGATCGCGGTCATCCCGGGCGACGGGATCGGGCAAGAGGTCATCGCCGAAGCGCAGAAGGTGCTCGCCGTGGCCCTTCCCGGCTACGAGTCGACCGAGTACGACCTCGGCGCGCGCCTGTACAACCGCACCGGCGAGACGCTGCCCGACAGCGTCCTGTCCGAACTCGACGGCCACGACGCGATCCTCCTCGGCGCCATCGGCGACCCGTCGGTCCCGCCGGGCGTCCTCGAGCGCGGCCTGCTGCTGAAGCTCCGCTTCGAGTTCGACCAGTACGTGAACCTGCGTCCCAGCCGCCTCTACCCGGGCGCGTCCTCGCCGCTGGCCGACGTCAAGCCCGGTGACATCGACTTCGTGGTCGTCCGCGAGGGCACCGAGGGCCTCTACACCGGCGCCGGCGGCAACCTCCACACCGGGTCCGCGGCCGAGATCGCGACCGAGGAGAGCCTGAACACCCGGTACGGCACCGAGCGGGTCATCCGCGACGCCTTCGAGCGGGCCAAGCGCCGCCGGGGCCACCTCACGCTGGTCCACAAGACCAACGTGCTCATCCACGCCGGCGGGCTCTGGAAGCGCACCTTCGACGAGGTCGCCGCCGAGTACCCGGACGTGACCACCGAATACCAGCACGTCGACGCCGCGGCCATGTTCCTGGTGAACCGGCCCCACACCTTCGACGTCATCGTCACCGACAACCTCTTCGGCGACATCCTCACCGACATCGCCGCGGCGGTCACCGGCGGCATCGGCCTGGCCGCGACGGGGTCCATCAACCCCGACCACACGCACCCGTCGACGTTCGAACCCGTCCACGGCTCGGCCCCCGACATCGCCGGGCAGGGCATCGCCGACCCGGTCGCCGCGATCTCCTCCACCGCGCTCCTGCTCGACCATTTGGGGCGCACCGACGCCGCCGCAGCGGTGAACGCCGCGGTCGAGCGCGAACTGGCCGGACGCGAGTCCGGTGCCAAGATCAATACCGGCGAGGTAGGCGACCGAGTAGCCGCCGACGTCGCCGGACGACTCAGCTGACCAAAGCAGCTTCGACGCCCGGCGGGCCCGCGCTCTGACAAGAGCGCCTCGCCGGGCGTTTTCCGTGTCGTCCCCACGACCGGGCCGCACGCCGCCCGACCACCTGAACGAGCGGTAAGTTAGGCGTCAGGACCACTACAGCACTGCCACACCGAGCCATTCGCACTGAAGGACAGATCCATGACCAGCGAAGGTCTTCCCGACCTGCGGCACGAGCCGCACCCGAACCCGACTCCGGCCTCGACGCGCGAGCGCATCCTGGCCAACCCCGGGTTCGGCACCAACTTCACCGACCACATGTTCCAGATGACCTGGACCGAGGGCCGCGGCTGGCACGACGCCGCGATCAAGCCCTACGGGCCGATCACCCTCTCCCCGGCCGCGGCGGTCCTGCACTACGCCCAGGAGATCTTCGAAGGGCTCAAGGCCTACCGGTACCCCGACGGCGGCATCGGCCTGTTCCGCGCCGAGGCCAACGCCCGCCGGTTGAACCTCTCGGCCCGGCGGATGGCGATGCCCGACCTTCCCGAGCAGTGGTTCCTCGAGTCGATCCGCGAGCTGCTCGCGGTCGACGGCGACTGGGTCCCGAGCCAGGAGGAGGCCAGCCTCTACCTGCGGCCGTACATGTTCGCTTCCGAGGAGTTCCTCGGCGTGCGGCCCGCGAAGGAGTACACGTACCTGGTCATCGCCTCCCCGGCCGCCGCCTACTTCAAGAACGGGCCGAAGCCGCTGACGCTGTGGGTCTCGGAGGAGTACAACCGGGCCGGGCCCGGCGGCACCGGCGCGGCCAAGTGCGGCGGCAACTACGCCGCCAGCCTGCTGCCGCAGGCCGAGGCCATCGAGCACGGCTGCGACCAGGTGGTCTTCCTCGACGCCGTCAAGTACGAGTACGTGGACGAGCTCGGCGGCATGAACCTGTTCTTCGCGTACGAGAACGAGCGGGTGCTCTACACGCCGAAGCTCGGCACCATCCTGCCCGGCATCACCCGCGACGCGATCTTCACGCTCGCGACCGAAGCCGGCTGGGAGGTCCGCGAGACCGACTACTCGCTCAACCGCTGGCGGGACGACGCCGAGTCCGGCATCCTCTCCGAGGCCTTCGCGTGCGGCACCGCCGCGGTCATCACCCCGGTCGGCACCGTGAAGGGCCGCTCGGGCGAGTTCCAGGTCAACGGCGGCGAGGCCGGCAAGTTCACGATGCAGTTGCGCCAGACCATCCTCGACCTGCAGCACGGCCGGGCCGAGGACACCTACGGATGGACCACCAGGGTCGCCTAGCCGCACGGCGGCGCGCGACGGGTCGCAGCGGCACGGACAGGCCGTGCCGCTGCGACCCCTGCGCGTCGGCGGGGCGGGCAGGGCCGTCCGTGGGTTCGACGAATCCCGGCTCCGGCTCGCATTCCTTCCGTAATCTTGAAGCGGCCCACGGCGACCGCTCGTGGAGCCGCACATCAAGACGGCGCGGAGCGCTTGCCGCGCTCCGCGTCTCGTGCGCCAGTGCTTGAGGGAGGGACGTTGGGCGAGGTCACCATCCGACTGAACCGGATCGGCACCGAGCGGGGCCGCATGTGGCAGGCCGTCGTCGCGGCCGTCGCCATCGCCCTGCCGCTCGTCTTCTGGATCGGGCTCGAACGCTCCCTCGGCGAATCGGTCCGGAACATCGACTCCGACGATCCCCTCTACCTGCGCTCCTACCCGGTCTCCGGGGCCAGCCTCGAATTCCGCCTCCCCGGCGACGGCTGGACCTCGTCCGGCATCCACATGGCCGAGCAACGCCAGAACTTCGCCCGCGGGAACCTCTCCGCGGCCGTTGAAGTCGACACCAACGTGGAGAGCCTGGAGAACCTCCTCATCCGGCGCGCCAACCCGATCGCCGCCCAGAGCGGCTACGCCTACAACAACGAACGCCCCTACACCAACCCGGATTCCGGACTCTCCGGTTACCGCGCCGACATCGTCGGCATCGACACCGCCGGGACCATCACCGTCGTCGGCGAGGACGGCGGCGCCGCCGCGATCCTCGTCCTCCTCGCGCCCGGCGACGACCCGGCCGCCGCGGCCGTCGACCCCGACCCCTTCATCGCCGCGTTCGAACTGGAGGGCTCGTGAACGTCCGCACCGAACGCGTCGTCATCGAGAGCCAAGGCGCCTTCGTGCGCCTCCGCCGGCCCGCCTACTGGCTCTTCGTCGCCTGCCTCGTCTACGGCCTGCTCGAACTCGGCCGCGTCCTCTCGCCCGACTACGGCGACATCGCCACCGCGCTGTGGGCCTCCATCGGCGTCAACGCGATCCTCGCCGTGGTCTTCCTCGACCTCCTCGCACGCCTGGACCTGTTCGAGCGCGAACCACCGACGGTCCGCGCCGCCGCCATGTGCTGGGGCGGCCTCGCCGCCGTCCCGTTCGCGATGCTCGCCAACAACGCCGCGCTCAACGTCCTCGCCGAGCTCACCCACGCCCAATGGGCCCGCACGTGGGGCCCGCCGCTCGTCGGCCCCCTCAACGAGGAATGGCTCAAGGCCCTCGGCGTGGTCATGCTCGTCCTCATCGTCCGCGAGCACTTCGACCGCTCCATCGACGGCCTCATCTACGGGGCCCTGGTCGGCCTGGGCTTCCAGGTGGTCGAGAACCTCACGTACGCCATCAACTTCGCCGTCATGAACCCCAACTCCGACGTCACCGGCGCGCTGTCCGTGACCTTCTCGCGGGTGCTCATCGCCGGACCGTGGTCGCACCCGCTCTACACCGGCGCGGCCGGCCTCGGCATCGCGTTCTTCGTGACCCAGACGCGCCGCCGCCTCAGCACCCGCTGGGGCGTGGCGATCGGCCTGTACGCGCTGGCCCTGGGCATGCACGGGCTGTGGAACCTGCCGTTGCCCTCGGGCATGCCCGTGGCGCTGGCGATCCCGTTGAGCTACGGCAAGGGCCTGATCATCCTGGGCCTGTTCTTCGTCCTCTACCACTTCGCGGCGCGCGCGGAGTGGCACTGGTTCGTGATCACGATGTCCGATCAGGACGAGAGCGTGATCACGGCCTCGGACCTGACCGAGATGCGGTCGCTGCGCAGCCGCCGCAAGGCCCGCAGGCGGGCCCACAAACGCTGGGGCAAGCGCTCGGCGAACCTCATCAGGCAGCTCCACGGCGAGCTGGTGAACCTCGCGACGCTCGTCGCCCGCGACCAGCGCCGCGGCGAGACGACGCCCGAGGCCCCCGACGTGGCCGCCGTCAAGCGCAACATCGCCGCGATCCGCTCCGAACTGGCCGAGGTCCAGGCGGAGGCGCGGCCCGGCGCGGCGACGCCGAGCCGCCTCAGCTGAGGATCAGCCGCCGGTCGGGCCCTTCTGCGGCATCGGCACGACCGCGCTCCGCGGGGCCTGCTCGGCGGACACGCTCACCGACTCGCTCGGGCTCGGCTCGGCGCTGCTCGGCGCCTCCGACGTGGGCGCCGCACTCGTGGGCTCGTCGGTCGTGGGCGCCTCGGTCGGCTCCTGCGAGGACGAGGGCGACGGCGACGGCGAGGCCGTGCCGCTCTCCTCCCCGGTGGGACCCGACGACCGGTCTTCGCCCACGGGCACCAGACCCGGCGAACCGGCGGGTCCGCCGCCCGATTCGCCGCCGCGCGCCTGCGACTCCGCTTCGGGCGAGGCGCTCTCGGCGCTCGGATCGGCGGCCTCGCCGCTCGCAGGAGCCTCCGGAGCTGACTCCGAGGCCTCCGCCTCCTGCCCGGTGGTGTCGGCGCCCATGCCGAACCAGCCTTCGATGATGTCGGAGCCGTCGCCGTCGCCGCCCAGGGCCGAGATGCCGGGCACCTGGTCGCCCTGCAGCAGCGCGCCGGCCGCGATCACGCCGCCGGCCATGGTCGCCACGGCGGCCGTGCCGATCCTGCGGAAGCGCCTGGAATGGCGAAGATCGTAGCCGAGCGAACGCATTGCGCCCTTGCTCTCGCGTCCTATGGCACCGAAGAGTCCCACCTGTCACCCACCGTCCATATCGTGTCCTTACTCGTACCAACGAGCGAGGCGACGGGTGGTAACCGTTGGGTCACCCTTGCGTGGGTCATTCGGCACCTTCGGGTGACGCCGCCAGGGGCGATCAGCCGTGTCCAAGGAGGAATATCACGGAATCGCGCCGACTCAGGAGTCCCGCTTGACGGCCTTCACCAGCAGGCCCTCGAAGACCTGGAGGGCCGCCGGGTCCACGTCGGCGCGCGACTCCTCCAAGGCCGCCTCCGCCTCGGCCACCAAGGCCTCGATCCGGTGCTCGGTGTCGGCCAGCGCGCCGGTGTCCATGAGGACCGCCCGCAGCCGCTCCACTCCGGCCTCGTCCAGGTCCGGATCGCCCAGGCCCGCGTCGAGCGCGGCCCGCTGCGCCGCATCGGCCCCGGCCCAGGCCCGCGCGATGAGGAACGTGTGCTTGCCTTCGCGCAGGTCGTCCCCGGCCGGCTTGCCCGTCTGCGCCGGGTCGCCGAACACGCCGAGCACGTCGTCGCGCAGCTGGAACGCCTCGCCCAGCGGCAGCCCGATCGCCGAATAGCGCTCGCGGATCCGCACCGGAGCGCCCGCGAGCGACGCGCCGATCAGCAGCGGCCGCTCGATCGTGTACTTCGCCGACTTGTACCGGGCCACCTTCGCCGCGGTCGCCTCCGAGACGTCCCGCCGGACCTCCGAGAGCACGTCCAGGTACTGCCCGGCGCTCACCTCGGTGCGCATCAGGTCGAAGTCGCGCCGCGCCGCCGCGACCGCCGCCACGGGCATCCCCGCCGAGCACAGCAGCTCGTCCGACCACGCCAGGCACAGGTCGCCCAGCAGGATCGCCGCCGCCGTCCCGAACTCCTCGGGCCGGCCCGACCAGCCCTCGTCCCGGTGCAGGGCCGCGAAGCGCCGGTGGATCGAGGGCATCCCGCGCCGCGTGTCCGAACCGTCGATGAGGTCGTCGTGCATGAGCGCCGACGCCTGCAGCAGCTCCAGCGACGCGACGCACGCGACCAGCTCGTCCGAGTCCGCGAGCCCCGCGCCCCGCGCGCCCCAGTACGCGAACGCCGGCCGCAGGCGCTTGCCGCCGCGCAGCACGAAATCGCGCACGGCGTCGGCGTAGGCGCCGAGGCTCGGGTCGATCCCGCAGATGACGGCGGCCTGCCGGTCGAGGAAGGCGGTGAGGGCGGCGTCGATGCGCTCGTTGAGCTCCACGGTTCGAACCCTAGGCTCCTCCGCGTCCATCCCAACTATTGGGTGGCCCGCAGTGCAGGTCAGAACACGTGTTCCTGAACCGTTACCGTTGTCGGCATGACACTCGGAACGCCCAGCGTGATGCCGCAGCAGGCCGCCAAGATCGGCGACCTGCTCCGCTCGGGCACGCCGAAGTTCTCCTTCGAGATGTTCCCGCCCCGCTCCGAGAAGGACGAGCAGATCCTGTGGCGCACGGTCCGCGCCCTGGAGGGCCTCGGCGCCGATTTCGTGTCCGTGACCTACGGCGCGGGCGGCTCCACGAGGCAGAAGACCGTCGAGACGACCGAGCGGATCAACGCCGAGACGACGCTGCTGACGATGGCGCACTGCACCGCCGTCGACCACTCCGTCGCCGAGCTGCGCAACCTCATCGGCCACTTCGCGAACGTGGGCGTGCGCAACATCCTCGCCCTGCGCGGCGACCCGCCGGGCGACCCGCGCGCCGAATGGGTCCGCCACCCCGAAGGGCTCCATTACGCCCGCGAGCTCGTCGAGCTCATCAAGCACTCCGGCGACTTCAGCGTGGGCGTCGCGGCCTTCCCCGAAGGCCACCCGCGCGACGCCGACTGGGAGACGGGCGTGCGCTACTTCGTGGAGAAGTGCCGCGCGGGGGCCGACTTCGCGATCACGCAGATCTTCTACCGGGTCGAGGACTACCTGCGCCTGCGCGACGCCGTCGCCGCGGCCGGATGCGACATCCCGATCCTGCCGGGCATCATGCCCGTCACGAACATCAAGCAGATCGAGCGGTTCGCGATCCTGACCGGCATGGACTTCCCCGAGGACCTGGCCGCGCGCCTGCGCGCCGTCGAGGGCGACCGGGACGCCATCCGCGACATCGGCGTCGAGGTCGCCACCGACATGGGCTCGCGGCTCCTCGCCGAGGGCGCCCCGGGGCTGCACTTCACCACCCTGAACCACTCGCGCTCCACCAGGCGCGTCTGGCAGAACCTCCGCCGCTGAGGACCATCCGCCGACCCTCCGAACCCGACACCGCCATGCCGCGGCCCGCGGTGTCGTCTACCCGATCGAGGGCTTGCGGTCACGTTTCGCACCCGTAGAGTCCTCTGCTATGTCCGATGCTGCGAAGGCGCGTTCGGCGCCGTCTGCTACAACAAGATCCATGCGCACCCCAGTGCCCACTCACCCCTCGACGTATGGAGCCACCTTGCGAACGCGCGTGCCCGCGGACTCCCTCGTAGGCAGGGTCATCCTCTCGGCTCGGTTCCAGCCGGGGGCCCTCGTCGGCGTCGGCCTCCTCGCGAGCCTCCTCGTCCCCCTCTGCGTCCTCGTCGGCGGACCGGTCATCCTGGCCGCGCTGCCGCTCATCGGCATCGGCGCGCTGGCCGAGGCCTCGTACATGCTCCTCGCCGCGCGGTCGGCGAACCTCTCCCGGCGGGTCATGGTGTTCGAACCGCTCGCCGCCCGCATGGCGGAGGCTGCCTGGCTGCTCGCGCTGTGGCTCCTCGGCGCGCCCGGATGGGCGGTCACGGTCACCGGGGCGCTGTGCTGGATGTACGTGCTCACACGCGCGCGGGCGCGGCAGGTCGGCCTCAACGACCTCGGCATGGTCACCCTGGGGGAGCGGTCGGTGCGCGAGGTCGTGGTCGCGCTCGGCTTCGGCGCGGCCGGGGTCATCGCCGTAGCGGGCGGCGGCCAGTACGAGGATTGGATCGGCGGCGCGGTCACGGTGGCCGTCACGGCGTGGATGCTCCTCGCGGCGCTCGGCCTGCTGCAGCTCGTGATCGTCGTCTCCACCGCCCTGCGCAACGACTGACCGGAGGAATGCTCGGGCGTGTCGCCGTGTTGACCGGTGAATGCGCTACGAAGACATCACCGACGACCAGATCGCCGCCTTCATCGACTCCGCCTCCCGGGACCGCCAGGTGCCCGAGGAGACCCAGCGGCTGCGCGACGCCGAGGAGATGCTCGCGCTGAAGGACCCGCTCGCCGCCCTGCAGTTCCTCGCGCCCCTGCTGCGCGACCACCCGGACCACCCGGACGTCATGCTCACGGCCGCGCGCGCCTACTTCAAGTCGGCGCAACTGAACAAGGCGCTGGAGCTCTCGGAGAAGATGGTCGAGGCCAACCCGGCGGACTTCTACGCCCGCCGGCTCCTCGGCCGCACGCTCCAGCGACTGGGCCGCACCGACGAGGCCCGCGGCCACCTGCGACTGATCGACGAGATCACCGAGTAAGCGGCCGCGCGGGCCGCGAAGCGCAGCGGGCCGCACGTTCTTTCGAACACCCGGTGTGATCCAGGCGAATTCTCGGGGTCGTGAACCGAACGGTTCACGACCCCTTTCCCGTTGCCGCGCAATGACAGCACTGTCGGATGGACGACAATCCGTAGTGATCTCCTGATTCTGCGCGAAGTTGGGGGTTGGAAATGTCGTACCCCTGTGGTTCCATATTCCTCGAACGCAAGTTCGAACAGGTTTAGGAGGCCCGCAATGGCTGCTTCTCGACTGAACTCATCACGACCTGGGACCACCCGGTCCGGTTCGCCCGCGTCGATCCGCGGAGCGAGCTCGCCCCGACTGGTGCAGGCCGGCACCGTGCAGAACTCCCGCCTGCGCATCCCCGCCGACCAACTTCCCAACCGCTCCCCGCTGCAGCTCCTCGCCGCCGCCCGGGTCGACCTCGACGACGCGGCCGAACGCACCCGACCCGGCGAGCGCTACGCGGAGGCCCACATGGCCGCCCTCCGAGTGGCCGTGGCCGTACTCGCCGTGCGGGCGGGCGACGCCACGAGCCGAAGGCGTCCCGGACGTCCGTCGAGCACCTGGGAACTGCTCCGCGGCGTCGCTCCCGAGCTGGAGGAATGGGCCTCGCACTTCGCCCGCACCGCCCGCAAGCGGGTCCTGGCGCAGGCGGGCATCCCCGACATCGTCACGCCCGACGAGGCCGACGCGATCGTCGCCGACGCCCGCCGCTTCCTCGACGTGGTGATCCGACTCCTCGGCTTCAGCGCGCTCGCGCGCTGAAGATTGAGCACGGTGGCGCGCTCGCGCGCTGAAGAGTGGGCCCGGTAGCGCGCTCGCGTGCTGAAGGATGAGCACGGCAGCGCGCTCGTGCGCTGCAGGTTGGGCGCAGGACCGCGCTCACGCGCTGAAGGGCCGAACGAAGGCGCCGCTCGCGCGCTGACGGCGACCGCAGCGCACGACCGCCGGTCAGCGCAGCCTCCATGAACCACTGCGCCGGCCCGACGGCGATCGCCTCCGCACAGGCGCGGAACGATGCCGGCGTCCGCAACCGCCGGAACCGACTCATCGAGGTCCGGTCGATCCGCGATTCGCGTGACCCCGGCCGTGCCCCTCGGAACGCCCTCCCATCTGCGGAACGGGCGGTTATACGATTGCGGCTGGTGCTGGGCGTTCGCGAGAATGGACCCGGCCGCGGAGATGCCCACCAGCAACACACGGGCATCGCCGTTCCAACCGCCGATCGTTTCCTCCGAGGAGCTTTGAACCCGTGTATCGGACACACCTCGCCGGCACGCTGAGTGCCGCTGACGTCGACCAGCAAGTCACCCTCGCCGGATGGGTGGCGCGTCGCCGCGATCACGGCGGGGTGGAGTTCGTGGATCTTCGCGACGCCTCGGGCGTCGTCCAGGTCGTCTTCCGCGACTCGGAGGCCGCCAAGGTCGCGCACGAGCTGCGCAACGAGTTCTGCGTCTCCGTCACCGGCACCGTCGTGCGCCGCCCCGAAGGCAACGAGAACCCCGAGCTGCCGACCGGCGAGATCGAGATCAACGCGACCGTCCTCGACGTGCTCTCCGAGTCCGCGCCGCTGCCGTTCCAGATCGACGACCACGTGGACGTCTCCGAGGACATCCGGCTGCGCCACCGCTACCTCGACCTGCGCCGCACCGGCCCGAACCAGGCGATCCGCCTGCGCTCCAAGGCCAACCACATCGCCCGCAACCTCCTCGTCGAAGACGGCTACGTCGAGATCGAGACTCCGACGCTGACCCGCTCGACTCCCGAGGGCGCCCGCGACTTCCTGGTGCCCGTGCGCCTCCAGCCCGGCACCTGGTACGCCCTCCCGCAGTCGCCGCAGCTGTTCAAACAGCTGCTCATGGTCGGCGGCTTCGAGAAGTACTTCCAGATCGCCCGCTGCTACCGCGACGAGGACTTCCGCGCCGACCGCCAGCCCGAGTTCACCCAGCTCGACATCGAGGCCTCCTTCGTGACCCAGGAGGACGTCATCGACCTGGGCGAGCGCATCGTCCAGGCCCTCTGGTCCGAGCTCGCCGGCTACGAGATCCAGCGCCCGCTGCCGCGGCTGACCTGGCACGACGCCATGGACCGCTACGGCTCCGACAAGCCCGACCTGCGTTTCGGCCAGGAGCTCGTGGAGCTCACCGACTACCTGCGCGGCACCGAGTTCCGCGTCTTCGCGGGCGCGATCGACGCGGGCGGCTACGTCGGCGCGGTCGTCATGCCCGGCGGGGCCTCCCAGACCCGCAAGGAACTCGACGGCTGGCAGGACTGGGCCAAGGCGCGCGGCGCCAAGGGCCTCGCCTACATCACCTTCAACGCCGAGACCGGCGAGCCGAAGGGCCCTGTCGCCAAGAACCTGTCCGAGGAGCACCTCGCCGGGCTCGCCGACGCCGTTGGGGCCAAGGCCGGCGACGCGGTCTTCTTCGCCGCCTCCGCCGACCGCCGCGACGCCCAGGAGCTGCTCGGCGCGGCCCGCCTCGAAGTCGGCCGCCGCTGCGGCCTCATCGACCCCGAGGCCTGGGCGTTCTGCTGGGTCGTCGACGCCCCGATGTTCGAGCGCACCGACGACGGCGGCTGGACCGCGATCCACCACCCCTTCACCTCGCCGAACCCCGAGTGGATCGACAAGTTCGAGACCGACCCCGCGAACGCGCTCACCTACGCGTACGACATCGTCTGCAACGGCAACGAGCTGGGCGGCGGTTCCATCCGTATCCACGACCCGAAGGTCCAGAGCCGCGTCTTCGACGTGCTCGGCCTGACGCAGGAGGACGCCGAGGAGAAGTTCGGCTTCCTCCTCGAAGGCCTCAAGTACGGCGCTCCGCCGCACGGCGGCATCGCCCTCGGCTGGGACCGCGTCTGCGGGATCCTCGCCAAGGCCGACTCGATCCGCGACGTCATCGCCTTCCCGAAGTCCGGCGGCGGCGCCGACCCGCTGACCTCGGCTCCGACTCCGATCACGCCCGAGCAGCGCGCCGAAGCCGGGATCGACTTCGTGCCCGAGGAGGAAGCGGGTACCGACGCCGTAGCCGGTTAGCCCTACGATGTCGTAGTGGGCGGCCCGAGCCTGCGGCTCGGGCCGCCGCTCGTACGATGTGCCAGGTTGCCCCTCGATCACTCCGGCCCGGCAGGAGCCCATGAGCGGCGGCTGTGGTCCGTTAGCGGCCGATATATGTAACATGCGGCCGACGCAGGAGTAAGAGGAGCGGGTTCGACGTGCAGAGCGGGACCTTGGTGGCGGGTCGCTATCGACTTGATGAGCGGCTCGCCGCTGGCGGCATGGGGGAGGTCTGGAAAGGCACCGACACCCGTCTGCAGCGCGACGTCGCCATCAAGATACTCCACGCAGGACTGTCAAGCAACGACAAATTCCGCGCCCGGTTCCAACTCGAGGCCCGAGCCGTCGCCGCCCTCCAGTCGCCCGGCATCGTCGCCCTCTACGACTACGGCGAGGAGACCGGCGACGACGGCCTGGTCTCCTATCTGATCATGGAGCTCGTGCGGGGCCGCTCACTCGCCGAGATCCTGCGCGAGCGCGGGACCCTGCCCCCCGCCGAGGTCATGACGATCGTCGCGACCGCCGCCGACGCCCTCGAAGTCGCCCACCGCGGCGGCATCATCCACCGCGACATCAAACCCGCGAACCTCCTCGTCGACGAGGACACCGGCTCGACCAAGATCGTCGACTTCGGCATCTCTGCAGCCCGGGGGGCCTCCGGCCTCACCGAGACCGGCACGGTCATGGGCACCCTCGCATACGCCTCGCCCGAGCAGCTCAACGGCGCGGAACTGACCGGCGCGAGCGACGTCTACTCGCTCGGGATCGTCGCCTACGAGGCCCTCATGGGCCGCGCGCCGTTCGTCTCCGAAACGCCCGTCGCGGTCATGAACGGCCACATGACCCAGGCCCCGCCGCCGCTCTCCCGCGAGATCCCGGCGGGCATCGCCCAAGTGGTGCTCCAGGCGCTCCAGAAGGACCCGAAGTCCCGCTACACCTCCGCGGCGGAGATGGCCCGCTCGGCCCGCGAGGGCCGCGTCGTCACCGGCGGCATCCCCATCGGCGCCACGCCGCCGGCCGGCCAGACCCAGTACTTCGGCTCCGACCAGACCGCCCTGATGGGCGCGGCCGCGGCCGGGGCCGCGGGAGCCGGGAACACCGCCGAACAGCCGACCGGCCAAATGGCGCAGGAAGGCGAGAAGTCGAAGGCCGCCCCGTGGCTCATCACCGCCGCGGTGGTCGCGGCGGTCGCGCTCATCGGTGCGCTGATCTATGCGAACTGGAACCAAGACCGGAACACGAAGATCAGCGACGACGGCACGTCCAGCTCTTCCGCGCCGACTTCTCAGCAGGAGACCACCTCGGAAGAGGCGCCCACCACCGAGGACGACGACGACGGCAACGACGATGATTGGCAGCGGACCTCCGAGGCCCCCACCTCCGAGGAGCCGACCGAGACCGCCACGGCGAGCGAGACCCCGACAAGCGAGCCGACCACAAGCCAAGAGCCCACCACGGAAGAGGAGCCGACCACGGAGGAGGAACCCCCGAGCCCCACGGATCCGATCTCCGAGGCCACTGGCGGCGGCGGCGGTGGTGGTGGCGGCGGCGGGGGCGAAGGCGCCCAGTAAGAAGCTTTGACGGCCCGCGGATGCACTCCGCGGGCCGCGCTGCGGCTTCCTAACCGCCGATGGGCCGGTATCGCACCACCCTGTCCTGCTCCGAACCGTTCGAAGTGGTCACCCACAGCCAGCCGTCAGGGCCGAGCTCGACCGTCCGGATCCGGCCGAGCGTCGACTCCAGCACGGCGACCGGGTCGCCTGCCTCGCCGCCGGACACGGGCACCGTCCACAGGCGCTGGCCGCGCAGGGCCCCGATGTACATGGTGTCGCCGACGACCTCGGCCCCCGAAGGCGAGGCCTCCGAGGTCCTCCACGTCACCAGCGGATCGACGTACTCCGCCCCGCCGCCGGCCCCTTCGACCACCGGCCAGCCGTAGTTCGACCCGGCCTCGATGTGGTTGAGCTCGTCCCACGTGTTCTGGCCGAACTCGGTCGCGTACATCTCGCCGTCGGGGCCCCACGAGAGGCCCTGGACGTTCCGGTGCCCGTAGCTGTAGACCGGTGAGCCCTCGAACGGGTTGTCCTCGGGCACCGACCCGTCGGGCTCGACCCGCAGGATCTTCCCGCCGAGGCTGTCGAGGTCCTGCGAGTTGGCGGTGTCGTTCGCGTCGCCGGTGGTGATGTAGAGCATCCCGTCCGGCCCGAAGGACAGGCGACCACCGTTGTGGTTGAGCGCCACCGGAATGCCGGTGAGGACCGGTTCGGGTTCGAAGCGGTCGAGGGTGAACCGGACGACCCGGTTGTCCTCCGGCGTGGACAGATACGCGTAGATCCAGCCGTCGGTCGCGAAGTCGGGGGAGACCGCCAGGCCGAGCAGGCCGCGCTCGTCCCACTGCCCCTCGCCGCCGACGACGTCGAGGTTGCCGAGGACCACGGTGGCGGCGTCGGCGCCGACCCGCAGGACGTCCCCCGAATTGCGTTCGGCCACGATCCCGGAGCCGTCCGGGAGGAACGTCAGCCCCCACGGGATCGTGAGCCCCGTGGCGACCGTGTGCCCGGTGTTGAAGTCGAATGCCGGCTGCTGGGCGGGCTCGACCGTCGAGCCCTCCTCGGCCGCCGCGGTGGCCGTGCCCACGGCCAGGATCATTCCGGCGAGCGCCGCGCCGATGGCGGGCAGTCTGCGTCGCATGGCTGCTCCTTGTCTCTCATGGTGCCGGGTACAGAAAGCGAAGAAAGTAGTATATAGAGGCATATCGATTGAATTGCCATCCTAGGCACGGATCGGCTCGGATGTCCAGGCGCTCTCTGCCGGCGAAATCGATCAAGAATCGTGACATTCACATGTTCACTTATGCCGATGGTTGGAATAAGCTGACCGGTGTCCTCTTGGTTATCGCTCACTCAGGCCCCGACCTGTGCGATCGGTCGAACGTAGATAGGTTGGACAATGACGTCTCATCGATTCATCGGCGCCCTCGTCGCGATTGCGGCGGTGGCGCTTCCGGCGTCGGCGGCGGTGGCCGCGCCCGCCGACGGCCCCCTGCTCTGGTACCAATTCGACGAGACGAGCGGCACCGTCGTCGCCGACGCCTCCGGCAACGGCCGCGACGGCACCCTCGTCGGCGGCGGCTGGGGCGAGGGCCCGGATCTCGGCAGCGTGCGACTGGACGGCGTCGACGACTACGTCGACCTGCCCGACGACCTGCTGGCCGGCCTCGACGCGATCACCGTGACCGCCGAGGTCTACATCGAGCCCGACCAGGCGAGCCCCTACTTCATCTACGGCCTCGGCAACTCCAGCGGTTCCTGGGGGAGCGGCTACCTCTTCACCACCGGCAACGGCTACCGGACCTCGATCTCCACCTGCCACTGGACCTGCGAGCAAAACGCCTCCACCGGCTCGAACCTCGCCCGCGGCACCTGGAACCACCTCGCCTACACCCTCGAAGGCGGCACCGCCGTCCTCTACCTCAACGGCCAGGAAGTCGCCCGCAACGAGGCCGTCACGATCACGCCCGGCGACATCGGCTCCGGCGCCACCACGGCCAACTACCTCGGACGCTCCCTCTACAGCGGCGACCGGTACCTCCACGGGAAGTTCGCGGACTTCCGCATCTACGACGGCGCGCTCACCGGCGCCGAGATCGGCGAGCAGGCCGCCCACATCAGCGCCGACAAGGCCGCCGAGGACGCCGCCGCCATCGACCTCGGCGACACCGCCGCCGTCACCGCCGACCTCGACCTCCCCGCCACGGGCTCGAACGGCTCCCGGATCACGTGGGCCTCCAGCGATCCCGCCGTCATCGACCCCTCCGGCGCGGTCGCCCGCCCCGCGATGGAGGACGACGACGCCACCGTCACCCTCACCGCCACGGTCACCCTCGGCACCGTCCGAGAGCGACGCGACTTCCCGGTGACCGTCCTCGCCGAATACGACGACGAGGAGGCGGTCGACCTGGACGCCGCCGCCGTCGCGATCCCGAACCTCGACGACGTCCGCTCGGCGATCCACCTGCCCACCGAGGGCGCCAACGGCTCCACCATCACCTGGAGGTCCAACAAGCCCGACGTCATCGACGCCACCGGCGTCGTCGACCGCGAGGAACCCGGCGGCAAGACCCGGAAGGTCAAGCTCACCGCCACCGTGACCCGCGGCGGAGAGAAGCGGCGACTGCACTTCACCGCCACCGTGCCGCCGATGCCGACGCCGGCCGACTACACCGGCTACTTCTTCACCTACTTCACCGGCGAGGGCACCGCCACCGGCGAGCAGGTCTACGGCGCGCTCAGCGACGGCAACGACCCGCTCGCCTTCACCGAGCTCAACGACGCCCGTCCGATCCTCACCTCCGACCAAGGCGAGCAGGGCGTCCGCGACCCGTACATCATCCGCTCGCCCGAAGGCGACCGATTCTTCCTCATCGCCACCGACCTGAAGATCAACGGCAACGGCGACTGGAACCGGGCCCAGCGCCACGGCAGCCTCTCGATCATGGTCTGGGAATCCGACGACCTCGTGAACTGGAGCGACGGCCGCCTCGTCGAGGTCTCGCCCGAGAACGCCGGCGCCACCTGGGCCCCCGAGGCCTACTGGGACCCCGAGCAGCGGGCCTACGTCGTCTACTGGGCCTCGCCGCTGTTCACCACCCCCGACCACTCCGAAGGCTTCTACCACCGCATGATGTACGCGACCACCCGCGACTTCGTGCACTTCTCGGACGCGCGGGTGTGGGTCGACCAGGGCTACTCCACGATCGACTCGACCATGATCGAAGCGGACGGCGCCTACTACCGCTTCACCAAGGACGAGCGGTCCAACTCGTCCTCGACGCCGTGCGGCAAGTACATCCTCGCCGAGACCGCGACCTCGCTGGCCCCCGACGCCGAATGGGCGTTCCTCGCCGAGTGCATCGGCTCGGGCGCCATCGGCGCGGGTGAGGGCCCGCTGGTCTTCAAGTCCAACACCGAGGACAGGTGGTACCTCTTCATCGACGAGTTCGGCGGCCGCGGCTACGTCCCCTTCGAGACCACCGACCTCGCCTCCGGGGAATGGACCCCTGTGGCCGAGTACGATCTGCCGTCGAGCCCCCGCCACGGCACCGTCCTGCCGGTGACCGCCGCCGAGTACGCGCGGCTGCAATCGGCTTGGTAACCGTCGCGACATGAGCGGGCCTCCGCACACGTGGAAGTGGAGGCCCTCCTTTATGCTCGAACCGGAAGCAGATCCCCCCGAAACCAGGAGCAATCATGTCCTCCCGTACCGCAACCCGCCTGCTCGGCGCGCTGGCCGTCCCGGCCCTCGGCTTCGGTCTCGCCGCGTGCGGCTCCGACGAGCCCGCGAACGAGTCCAACGACACCGCCGGCGACCAAGAGGCCGTCGCCGCGCTCAGCCCCCAGGAGGCCGTCCTCGCCTCCGTCGAGGGCCTGAACGCCTCCTCGTACAAGATGGAGTCGAGCATGACCGTCAACGGTCTCGACTTCATGACGATGACCGGCGAGTACGACGGCGAGAGCTCGCACGCCAGCGCCGACATCCTCATGAGCGCCATGCTGGACGCCTCCGGCGAAGAGATGACCGCCGAGGAGCGGGCGATGATGGAGAGCATGTTCGGCGACATGCACTCCGAGACCATCGTCGTCGACCAGACGCTCTACATGCAGATGACCGGCGGCATGTTCGACGCCATGGCCGAGAGCTACGGCGAGGACGCCTGGTTCACCATGGACCTCACCTCCGACGCGGCCCTCAGCGAGGTCTACTCGCAGTACGGCGGCATGGACCTCGGCCAGCAGACCGAGCTCATCCTCTCCGAGCTGGAGAACGTCGAAGAGACCGCCGACAACACCTTCACCGGTACGCTCAGCGCCGACTCCGAGGCCATGTCGTCCCTGGCCGACGCCTCCGGCAGCGACGCGGCCGCGATGGTCGAGGGCACCGAGGTGACCGTGGTGCTCGACGACGAGGGCCTGCTCAAGACCATGACCATGACGATGCCCGAGGTCGACGGCATGGCCATGGAGATGACCTCCGAGATCGTCGAGATCGGCGGCTCGTACGACATCGCGGCCCCCGAGTCGACCAACCTGCACGATTTCGAGGAGCTCATGGCCGGCATGGGCGGCATGTAGTCCCCATACGCACGAGGCCGCCGCACCGGATCGGTGCGGCGGCCTTTTCGCGTGCGCTGCCCGCTGCTCAGTCCGCGGCCTTCTCGGTCGCCGCCTCCTCGGACTCCTCGGAGGGGGCCGTGCGGGCCGGGCCCTGCCGGTCGTTCCAGGCGAGGACGAGGCCGCGGGCGGCCTCCGCGATCATCCAGACCGCCAGCACGAAGATGAGCGCGTCGAGCGGCGCGAGCACCCACTCGCCCTGTTCGATGAACTTGCCGAGGTTCACGATGAGCGCCCAGGTCGTCATCGCCACCAGGAACACCAGCGGGACGAGGATCGCGATCGGGTTGGAGCGGCGCTTGGTCACCCACACCGCGATCACGGCGAGCGCGAGGCCGGCCAGGAGCTGGTTGGTGGTGCCGAACAGCTGCCACAGCACCCCGAAGGCGTATCCGGCGTCCTCGCCGCCCGGCATGAGGGCCAGGGCGAGCGGGACGGCGACGGCGACGAGCCCGGCGAGCGTCAGGTTGTCCGCCAGGCGGCGCCAGCCGACCAGCTGGGCGATCTCCTGCACGACGTACCGCTGCAGCCGGACGCCGGTGTCCATGGTCGTGGCCGCGAAGGAGATCACGACGACCGCGCCGAAGATGACGGCCAGGTCGAAGGGGATGCCGATGTTGTTCGCGAACGTGGCGATGCCGGTCACGAAGTTGCCGACCGCGCCGCCCGAGGCGGTCCCGAAGTCGGCGTAGAGCCCGTCCCATTCGGCGCGTGAGGCGGCCACGCCCGCGCCGACGGCGAGGATCGAGCACAGCGCGAGCGTGCCCTCGCCGAGCGCGCCGCCGTAGCCGACGTACTTCGCGTCGGTCTCCTTGTCGAGCTGCTTGGCCGTGGTGCCGGAGGAGACCAGGCAGTGGAAGCCGGAGATCGCGCCGCAGGCGACGGTGATGAACAGGAACGGGAAGAGGCTCGGGCTGCCTTCGGGGACGGCGTTGATCGCGGGCGCGACCATCGTGTTCCATCCGACGCCCACGCCGAGGAGCACGATCGCGAGCGCGATGAACAGCTGGTGGGAGTTGATGTAGTCCCGCGGCTGGAGGAGCACCCACACCGGGATGCGCGAGGCGATGAAGGTGTAGACGAAGAGGATCACGATCCACACGTTGCGGGTCTGCTCGACCCCGAGCGCCTCCGCGAGCGGCGTGATGTCCACCGGGACGGCCTGGCCGACCCAGATGAGCAGGTACAGGGCCGCGACGCCGAGCAGGCTCGGGACGAGGGCGGCGCTGCGCCTGCGGTAGACGTGGTAGCCGATGGCGATCGCGATGGGGATCTCGCCGAAGATCGGGATCACCGCGCCGGGGTTGGCGACCAGCAGGTTGCCGATGACCACCGAGAAGACGGCGTTCACGAGGGTCAGCAGGAAGAAGATGACGATCAGGAACAGGGTCCCGGCGCGCCGTCCGATCACGTCCTTGGTGAGCGTACCGATGCCTCGGGCCCGGTGCCGCACGGAGAGCACGAGGGCGCCCATGTCGTGGACGCCGGCGGCGACGATGGTGCCGAGGACGATCCAGATCAGGGCGGGCATCCAGCCCCAGTAGACGGCGATGGCCGGGCCGACGATGGGCGCGGCGCCGGCCACCGAGGTGAAGTGGTGTCCGAAGAGGACGTGCTTGTTGGTGGGGACGAAGTCGACGCCGTCGCGGTACCGGTGGGCGGGGGTCACGTAGTCCGGGTCGAGCCGGTAGACCTTTTGGGCGAGATACCGGGCGTAGAAGAGGAATCCGCAGGCGAACAGCGCGAGGACCGCTATCGCCAGGACCATGGCGGGCATCCTTGCCTCCCAATGTGATTGTGATGTGGGCAACATTTCGGTGCTCCCAACTTAGGGTAGGCAATCACGCCTGTCAATGCTTCTGCGGCGATGGGCCCGGAACCTCCCGGTTCGACGGCGGATCTGCGTTCTGCCTATGCAGATGGCTTACGCTGGAGAGGACATGGACGCACCAGGCTTGTTCGACATCGCCGGCCCCCCGGAACCCCAGGGCTCGGGCATCCTCGGCACCGGCTCGGCCACCGGCGACGAGCCGCTGGCCGTGCGGATGCGCCCGCGCACGCTCGACGAGCTCGTGGGCCAGGACCACCTCCTCGGGCCCGGCTCGCCCCTGCGCCAGGTGGTCGAGGGCCGCCAGCCGCTCTCGGTGATCCTGTGGGGCCCGCCCGGCTCCGGCAAGACCACCATCGCGCACCTCGTCGCGCAATCCGGCGACCGGCGCTTCCGCGCGATGTCGGCGCTCAACTCCGGCGTCAAGGACGTGCGCGCCGCGATCGACGAGGCCCGCCGCGTCCGCCGCACCGGCGGCCCCCAGACGATCCTGTTCATCGACGAGGTCCACCGCTTCACCAAGACCCAGCAGGACTCCCTGCTCGGCGCCGTCGAGGACCGCACCATCACGCTCCTGGCCGCCACCACCGAGAACCCCTACTTCTCGGTCGTCGCCCCGCTCGTGAGCCGCTGCGTGCTCCTCACCCTGCGCGAACTCGACGCCACCGACATCGGCGAGCTCGTCGACCGGGCCGTGGCCGACGAACGCGGCCTCGGCGGCGCGGTCACCCTCGAACCCGAGGTCCGCGACCACCTCGTGCGCACCGCCGCCGGCGACGCCCGCAAGGCCCTCACCGCACTGGAGGCCGCGGCGCTCACGGTCCAGGCGGACGACCCCGGGAAGCCGCCCGCCATCACCGTCGCCGTCGTCGAAGCCGCCATCGACACCGCCGCGGTCCGCTACGACCGGGACGGCGACGGCCACTACGACGTCGCCAGCGCCCTCATCAAGAGCCTGCGCGGCTCCGACGTGGACGCCGCGATGCACTACCTCGCACGGATGATCGTCGCGGGGGAGGACCCGCGCTTCATCGCCCGCCGCCTGGTCGTCTTCGCGTCCGAGGACGTCGGCATGGCCGACCCGACCGCGCTCCAGACGGCCACGGCCGCCGCCACGGCCGTCGAGCGGATCGGCCTGCCCGAGGCCCGCATCAACCTCGCCCAGGCCGTGGCGCACCTGGCGACCGCCCCGAAGTCGAACGCGGTCATCGTCGCGATCGACGAGGCCATTCGCGACGTGCGCCAAGGGAAGGTCGGCCCGGTGCCGCCCGACCTGCGCGACTCCCACTACCAAGGCGCGGGCCAGCTCGGCCACGGCGTCTCCTACGTCTACCCGCACGACGACCCACGCGGAGTCGTCCCGCAGCGGTACGCCCCGGACGTGGTCGCCGGGCGCGACTACTACCGCCCGACCCGGCACGGCAACGAGGCCGAGATCGGCCCGCGGCTCGAGAAGCTGCGCCGGATCGTCCGCAAGCGGGCCGATGGCGACTGACCGTCCGCCGCGCCCCGGCCGCGCTTCGGACCGGCTGACGGCCGACCTGGAGCACACGGGCGCGCGCATCGAACGGCTGCGCATGACCGTCCTGGCCATCGCCGTCTCCGCGGTCCTCCTCGTGGCGGCCGTGCTGTGGCTGGGCCGGGCCTTCACCGTCGACCCGACGCGCCGGGCCGCCGACGAACTGGCCGTGCCCCGCTGGGCCGCCGTCACCGTGGCCGACGAGACCTACGGCAGCCGCTGGTGCCTGGGCGAGTGCCGGGTCCGGATGCGCACCTGGACCTCCGAGGGCACCGTGGACGACACGGCGCGCGAGTACTGGCAGGCGGCCCTGAACGCGGGCTGGATCCCGGCCGACCCGGAGACCTGCATCGGCGGCCCCGGCGAGGAGGGCTGCTACGTGCGCGACGAGCTGTACCTCGAACTGTGGGTCGTCCCGGTCGACTGCGGGGACCGCTACGAGCTGTGCGTCGGCGCCGAGGTGACCGCCGTCGTGGCCGCCCGGGCCGCACTGCCGCGACTGGCCGAGGAGCGCCACACCGGTTGACGGCTCGGCGGCTTCGCCGAGACCGCCTGCCTGCGGCTCGCCGGTGCGCCGCCGCACGGCTCGCCGCCTTCACCAGGCCAACCGCCGCGGTGCAACTGGAAAGTGGACTGACTGCCCCATTGCACCGGATGTCCGGTCCCGCAATGTAAGGTCGGTACCGCGCCGCTCAAGCGCGAGATTCCGGCCGAGTCGCCGGCGCCGCGTTTCCGGCGCGTTCGGGCCCACGGCGCCGACTCACGGCTCGCAGCCTGCGCTCGCAGGCCGTGGACGATCATGCCGAGGGCGGCCGAGAGACCACACACTTCATCGCCGGTGGAGCCACCGGCGGTATCGGACAGGGGGAGACCGTGCCTGAGGACACCGTTGCGGCGGGATGGACCGGAAGCGTCTGGGAGCTGGGGGTCCTGCTCGCCGGACTCGGATTCTTCCTGCTCTGCGTCATGCTCGCGTTCCGACTGATCAACAAGGCCACCGCCACGCTCAAACGGGTCAACTCGACCCTCGACAAGGTCGACCACGAGATCGGCCCGATCCTGCGGAACGTGAACACCACGCTCGACAACGTCAACGGGTCCCTCACGCAGGTCGAGGGCGAGCTGGAGAAGGTCGGCGCCATCACCGGGAACGCCGCGCACATCTCGTCGAACGTCGCCAACGTCACGAGCCTGGTCGTCGCGGCCGTCGGCTCGCCGCTGGTGAAGGCCGCCGCGTTCGGCTTCGGCCTGCGCTCGGCCGTGAAGAAGCGCAACCAGGGCGTCGAGGAGGACCAGGTCCGCCGCATGGTGGAGGCGTCCCGCCAGAGCAAGCGCGAGTCCAAGCGCGCCGCCAAGGCCCGCAAGCGCGTCACGCAGTAGCCGAGCAGTAATCGACTGGCGCCGCTGCCGGGCATCGGCGAGGATCGTGAGGGGAGTCCCGTGTTGAAACGGATCATCTGGGTAGGCATCGGCATCGCCGTCGGCGTGGTCGTGGTCCGCAAGGTCACCAAGGTGGCGGAGTCGGTCACTCCCGGCGGGGTCGCCGAGCGTGTGGGCGATGCCGGTGCTGAAATGAAGGCGTCGTTCAAAGCGTTCTGGGCCGACGTCTCGGAGGCCAAGCAGGCCAAGGAGGCCGAGCTGTTCGACGCGATCGAGCGCGGCGAGGACGTCACGTCGCTCCTCGGCGAAGAGGACGACGAACAGGCCCTGAACGGCCGGCAGTACTAGCCCTTGAAGGAGGTGCCCCATGGAGACCGCTGAAATCCAACGCCGGTTTCTGAAGTTCTTCGAGTCCAACGGCCATACGGTGGTCCCCAGCGCACCGCTGCCGGCGATCGAGGACCCGAACCTGCTGTTCATCAACGCGGGCATGGTCCAGTTCGTGCCCTACTTCCTGGGGCAGGCCGACCCGCCGTGGAACCGCGCGACGTCGGTGCAGAAGTGCCTGCGCACGCCCGACATCGAAGAGGTCGGCAAGACCTCCCGCCACGGCACGTTCTTCCAGATGAACGGCAACTTCTCCTTCGGGGACTACTTCAAGGAGCAGGCGATCCGCTTCGCCTGGGACCTGTCCACCGGCTCGGTCGCCGACGGCGGCCTCGGGCTGGACGGCGACCGCCTCTGGGCGACGGTCTACCTCGACGACGACGAGGCGCTCGACATCTGGCACAAGCAGATCGGGCTCCCGCTCGACCGCATCGTGCGCCGCGGCCAGGTCGACAACATGTGGTCCATGGGCATCCCCGGGCCGTGCGGCCCCTGCTCGGAGCTGTACTACGACCGCGGCCCGGCCTACGGGCCCGAAGGCGGCCCCGAGGTCGACGAGGACCGCTACCTCGAGTTCTGGAACCTCGTGTTCATGCAGCAGGAGCGCGGCGAGGGCCCGGCCAAGGAGGACTACGAGATCCTCGGCGACCTGCCCAAGAAGAACATCGACACGGGCATGGGCCTGGAGCGCATGGCCGCGCTCCTCCAGGGCGTCGACAACATGTACGAGACCGACCAGGTCCGTCCCATCATCGACAAGGCCTCGGAGCTGACGGGCAAGCGCTACGGCGTCTCGACCTCGCAGACGGCCTCCGAATCCCACCCGGACGACGTCCGCTTCCGCGTGATCGCCGACCACGTGCGCTCCTCGCTCATGCTCATCGGCGACGGCGTCGTGCCCTCCAACGAGGGCCGCGGCTACGTGCTGCGCCGCATCATGCGCCGCGCGATCCGCGCCGTGCGCCTGCTCGGCTACGACAAGCCCGCGATGCCCGAGCTGCTGCCGGTGGCCATGGAGCGCATGGCGACCGCGTACCCCGAGCTGCGCACCGACTTCGACCGGATCTCCTCCTACGCGTACGGCGAGGAGGAGGCGTTCCTGAAGACCCTCAAGCACGGCACCACGATCCTCGACACCGCCGTGTCGGAGACCAAGGCGCAGGGCGGCGCGACCCTCTCCGGGGCCAAGGCGTTCGAGCTGCACGACACGTACGGCTTCCCGATCGACCTGACCCTGGAGATGGCCGAGGAGCAGGGCCTCGCGGTCGACCAGGACGGCTTCCGGCAGCTCATGACCGAGCAGCGCCGCCGCGCGAAGGCCGACGCGGCCGCGCGCAAGACCGGCCACGCCGACCTGTCCGCGTACTGGCAGCTCCTCCAGGAGCAGGGCCCGACGGACTGGAAGGCCTACGAGACCCTCGAGACCGAGTCCCGCGTCATTGGCCTGCTGTCGGGCGGTCAGTCGGTGCCCGTGGCGAAGCCGGGCGAGATCGTCGAGGTCGTGCTCGACCGGACCCCGTTCTACGCCGAGTCCGGCGGCCAGCACGCCGACGCCGGCGTGCTCATCGGCCCGAACGGGCGCGCGGAGGTCGTCGACGTCCAGCGCCCGGTCAAGAAGCTCGTGGTCCACCGCGTCCGCGTCCTCGAAGGCGAACTCGTCCTCGACGACAAGGTCGAGGCCTCCGTCGACCCCGAATGGCGCCTCGGCGCCCGCCAGGCCCACTCGGGCACCCACGTGGTGCACGCGGCCCTGCGCGAGGTGCTCGGCCCGTCCGCGCTCCAGTCCGGTTCGTTCAACCGGCCCGGCTACCTGCGCCTGGACTTCTCGTGGCGCTCGAAGCTCTCGGACGAGACCAAGAGCGAGATCGAGGAGGTCTCCAACCGGGCCGTCCGCGACGACCTCCCGGTCGCCGTCAAGTACATGACGCTCCCGGAGGCCAAGGAGTACGGCGCGGTGGCGCTGTTCGGCGAGACCTACGACGAGACCGTCCGCGTCGTCGAGATCGGCGGCCCCTGGTCGCGCGAGCTCTGCGGTGGCACGCACGTGTCGCACTCGGCCCAGATCGGTCCGCTCGTCCTCACCGGCGAGTCCTCGGTCGGCTCCGGCCAGCGCCGCGTCGAGGCCGCCACCGGCATGGAGGCCTACAAGTACCTCGCGCGTGAACGCGACCTCGTCTCGCAGATCGCGGAGGAGATCGGCGCGCAGCGGGGCGACGTCCTCGAACGCGTCCGGGCGATCCTCCAGCGCTCCAAGGAGGCCGAGCGCGAACTCGCGGGCCTCCAGGCGAAGCTCGTCTCCGGCCGCGCGGCCGAGTTCGCGGCCGCCGCGAAGCAGGTCGGGCCCGTCAAGGTCGCGGCCGTGCAGGCGCCCGAGGGCACCAAGGGCGGCGACGTCCGGAACCTGGCGACCCAGATCCGCGGGCACCTGCCCGAGAGCGAGCCCGGTGTCGCGGCGGTCGTCGCGACCGCGGGCGGCAAGGCCAGCATCGTGGTCGCCGTCAACGCCGCCGCGAAGGCGCAGCACGTCTCGGCCCAGGCCCTCGTCAAGGCCGCGCTGTCCGGCAAGGGCGGCGGCAACGACGAGATCGCCCAGGGCGGCGGCGTCCCCGCCGACCAGGCCCCGCGGCTGCTCGACGCCGTGGTCGGAGCGCTCGACTCCTAGATGGAAGACGCATCGAACGGCCCCGCCGCCACTCCCGCCACTCGGGAGTGGCGGCGGGGCCGCCGTCTGGGCATCGACCTCGGCAAGGCCCGCATCGGCGTCGCCGTGTGCGACCCGGACGGTCTGCTCGCCACCCCGGTCGCGACCATCCGTCGCGACCCACGGGCCCCAAGTGAGGACATACCCGCCGATATTCGCGAAATAGGCGACCTCGCCTCGGAATACGACGTGGTCGAGATCGTGGTCGGCCTACCCGTTACCCTTTCGGGTGAGGAGGGGCTCGCCGCGGCTCACACCCGGCAATGGGTCGAGCGGTTCGCGAGTCATGTCTCACCCGTTCCGGTGACCCTGACCGACGAGCGCATGACCACCGCCGTCGCCACCCGCAGACTGAACGAAGGCGGCGTGCGCGGCAGGCGGAAACGCTCCATCGTCGACCAGGCCGCCGCGGTGGAGATCCTCCAGCATTGGCTGGACCGGCGGCGGAGGTAAGAAGAGGATGCTCGGCGACTTCAGGACCGAGGACGAGCGCGACATCGCGCCCCGACGCCACCGCCGCAAGGACTCCGGCAAATCCCTGATCGCCATGACGCTCGTCGTCGCGCTCTTCGGCGTGCTCGGCGTCGGCGGCTGGTGGGCGTACGAGAACGTCATCAAGGAGCACTTCATCGCCGAGGACTTCACCGGCGCCGGCAACGGCACCGAAGTCGTCGTCACCGTCGAGGAGGGCTGGACCGTCGCCGACATCGCGAACGAGCTGGAAGCGCAGGGCGTCGTCGCCTCCGCGCGGGCCTTCCTGAACGCCTCCGAGGACGACGGGAACTCCGGCCAGGGGATCCAGCCGGGCACCTACGAGATGCAGGCCGAGATGTCGGCCGCCTCGGCGCTCGCGTTCCTCCTCGACGCGGCGAATCGCATGACCAACGCGGTCACCATCCCCGAGGGCTACCGCATCTTCGAGGTCTTCACGAAGCTCTCCGAGCACACCGGCGTCCCCGTCGCCGACTTCGAGGCCGCCGCCGCGGACCCGGAGGCGCTCGGCGTCGACCCGCTCTGGTTCGAGGGCTTCGGCGACCGCCAGGTCAAATCCGTCGAAGGCTTCCTGTTCCCGGCCACCTACGAGTTCGACGACGAGATGACCGCCGCGCAGATGCTCTCGGAGATGATCGCGAAGTTCAACGCGACCATCGAGGAGATCGGCTTCCTCGAGGACATCCAGAACATCCAGGACCCCGACCCCGACTTCGACCCCAGCGCCCTCACCGAGCAGACGTTCAACCCGCCCACTAACGGCGAGTTCGAGATCTACCCGTGGATGGCGCTCCAGATCGCCTCGATCGTCCAGTCCGAGTCCGGCATCCCCGAAGACGACGCCAGGATCGCCCGCGTCATGTACAACAAGCTCTACCTCAGCTGGATCGAGCACGGGCAGACCAACTGCAACTGCTTCGAGAGCGAGGCGATCTGGAACTACGGCCGCCTCTACAACGGCGAGGAGGCCATCACCTCGCACGCGGACATCGACTGGTTCTCGGTCATGCGCGACCCCGACAACCCGTGGGCCGCGAGCGCCCCGGAGAACGCGGGCTACATGCCCACGCCCATCTCCAACCCCGGCGCCGCCGTGCTCGAAGCCGCCGCCAACCCCGTCGACGGCGACTGGCTGTTCTTCGTGACCGCCTACGAGGACGGCAGCGCCCTCTTCGCCCACGACTACGACGACCACGAGGACAACACCGAGATCGCCCAAGCGAACGGGATGGCCTGATGCGCGCCGCAGTCCTCGGCAAACCCATCGAGCACTCGCTGTCTCCGGTGATCCATAACGCCGGGTACACCGCCGCGGGGCTCACCGACTGGTCCTACACCCGCCGCGAATGCGACGAGCCCGCGCTCGCCCGCTTCGTCGACGGCCTGGACGAGACCTGGGCCGGGCTCTCGCTCACCATGCCGCTCAAGGAGATCGCCCTCGCCGTCGCCGACGAGGCCACCCCCGTGGCCGAGGCGATCGGCGCGGCCAACACGCTCGTCCTGCGCGGCGGCCGCCGCGTCGCGGACAACACCGACGCGCCCGGGATCCTCGACGCGCTGGCCCAGATCGGCATGACCGAGGCCTCCGAGGTCGCCGTCCTCGGCGCGGGCGGCTCCGCTCGCGCCGCGCTGGCCGCGGCCCGGCAGCTCGGCGCGGGCACCGTCCACGTCTACGCCCGCCGCCGCGAGGCGATCCGCGACCTCGAACCGGTCGCCTCGGCGCTCGGCCTGCGGCTCAAGGCCTCGGGCTGGGACGACGCGATCCTCGCCGGGAGCGCCGACCTCGTCGTGGCCACCGTTCCCAAGGGCGTCACCGACGACCTGCACCTCGCGTGGAACCCCGGCGCGGTCCTCTTCGACATCCTCTACGACCCGTGGCCCACCCCGCTCGCCGCGCGGGCCGCGACCGCCGGCGTCCGCGTCCTCGACGGCCTCGCCCTCCTGCTGGCCCAGGCGGTGCGACAGTGGACACAGTTCACCGGCCTGGACGAGGCCCCCGTCACCGCCATGCGCGAGGCCCTCTACCGGGCGGTACCGTCGAGGGAGGACACCGGGACGAGGCCTGCATGACGCGCACCTTCCTCTACGACGGCGACTGCGCCTTCTGCAGCGCCAGTGCGCGATTCCTCAAGCGGCACATACGCACCGACGCCGAAGTCGTCCCGTGGCAGTGGGCCGATCTCGATCGTCTCGGCGTCACCGAGGAGGAGGCCGAGTCGGCCGTCGTCTGGGCCGAGACCGGTCTCACCAAAGCCGGACCGGACGCGATCGCGGTCCTCCTGCGCCGCGCCCAGTGGTACTGGAGACCCGTCGGCGGCGTCCTCTCGTTGAAGCCCGTCTCGCGCCTGGCCTGGCCGGTCTACCGGCTCGTGGCCCGCAACCGCCACCGCCTGCCCGGCGGCACCGCCGCGTGCTCGCTCACCCAGGCCCAGCGCGACCGCCTCGCGGAGGCCGAAGCGGCGTCCTGACCAACGGAAAACGGGTGGAACATCGCCGCCGCATTTTCCTACGGTTGACGCATGCCGATTCTCGAAGCCCGATCCCTCACCAAGAACTTCCGCAGGCCCGACAAGGCCTCGGGTTTCAAGGGCGCCGTCACGCACCTGATGCAGCGCAAGTACAAGAACTACACCGCGGTGAACGGGATCGACCTGTCGATCGAGGCGGGGGAGTCGGTGGCCTACGTCGGCCCCAACGGCGCGGGCAAGTCCACCACCGTCAAGCTCCTCACCGGCATCCTCAAGCCCAGCGAGGGCACCGTCCGCGTGATGGGCCGCGACCCGCACGCCGAGCGGATCGCCAACGCCCATGACATCGGCGTCCTCTTCGGCCAGCGCACCCAACTGTGGTGGGACCTGCCCGTGGAGGAGTCCCTGAAGCTCCTCAAGCACATGTACGGCGTCTCGGACGCCGACTATCGCGCCCGAATTGCAAGGTTCGACGCGCTGCTCGACCTCGGCGAGTTCATGCCCGCGCTCGCCCGGACCCTCTCGCTCGGGCAGCGGATGCGCGCCGACCTCGCGTGCGCGCTCATCCACGACCCGAAGATGGTCTACCTCGACGAGCCGACCATCGGCCTGGACATCTCGGTGAAGGACCGCCTGCGGGCGTTCCTGCGCGAGATGGCCGACGACGGCACGACGCTCCTGCTGACGAGCCACGACCTGGCCGACATCGAGGAGGTCTGCGAGCGCATCGTCGTCATCGACAAGGGCGCCATCGCCTACGACGGGCCGATCCGCCAGCTCAAGGCCCACTACATCACGACCAAGACCGTGCACCTGTTCCTGGAGGGCCCGGCGGACGTGCCGGTCCTGGCCGAGAAGTTCCCCGACTACGACTGGGCCGCTGGTGAAGCCCCCAGCGAAGTGGTCGTCACGTACGAGTCGAACCGCTTCACCACCGCCGAAGTGCTCGGCAGCCTCACGAGCCGGCTCGCCCCGCGCGACCTGTCGCTCTCCGAACCGAGCATCGAAGACGTCATCCGCCGCCTGTACGCGGGGGAGCTCACCGAATGAGCCCCGCACCGCCCGGCCCGTCCCGGGACACCCGGCGCGCCCGCCGTATCCGACCGCTCGCACCGAACCGGAGTGAACGACGATGAGCCACGCCCACGCGGTCGACCGCGCGCTCGTGGTCGTCTCGTTCAAGCGGCGGCTCGCGTACAAATCCCAGTGGGCCCTCGGGCTCGCCCTCGGCGGCGGTTCGATGCTCATCGCGATGGCCATGTGGCACAACCTGCTCGGTTCCGGCACGCTCGCCGGGTACGACTGGGACTCGATGCGCGCCTACACGATCATCGGCTTCGTCGCCGCCACCATGGTCTTCGGCGCGGCCGACTTCCAGATGGCCGACCGCATCCTCGACGGCCACATCGCGGTCGACCTGACCAAGCCGGTCGACTTCCAGCGGGCCCGCGCCGCGGAGTACATCGGCTCGATGATCTCCACGGCCCCGACCGCGGTGGCCGGCGTCCTCGGCGCGTGGCTGCTGTTCGACCCTCCGGGTCCGGCCACGCCGCTCGCCGGGGCGCTCACCGCCGTGAGCTTCGCGCTGGTGTTCCCGCTCGCCTTCGGCATCACGTACCTCTCGGTCCTGGTGTGCTTCTGGACGAAGCGGTACCTCGGCGTCATGTGGCTGCGCGAGGCCCTGCTCAGCTTCTTCTCCGGACTCATGATCCCGCTGGCCTTCATGCCCGGCTGGCTCCAGACCCTCGCCTGGGCCCTGCCGTTCCCGCACTTCACGACCACGCCCGCGGTGATCTACCTGGGCCGGGTCGACACCGCGGGAGCGCTCGGGCTCATCGCGGCCGAGGCCGCATGGGCCGTCGGGCTGTGGTTCCTGGGCCGCCTCGTCTTCCGCCACGCGGTCAAGAAAGTGACGGTGCACGGTGGCTGAGGCCTTCGCGCTCAAACGCTCGGTGCCGGTGCGGCACGTCTTCGCGATCTACTGGCGGTCGCTGGCCGCCCAGATCCGGTCCGTCTTCGAATACCCCGCCGACCTGTGGGTCATGGCCTCGGCCGGGGCCACGTGGAACCTCCTCCAGTTCGCGTTCCTGGCGGTCCTGTTCGCCACCGTCCCGGACGTCGCCGGGTGGAGCTTCCACGAAATGCTCCTGCTCTCCGGGCTCCTCAGCGTCGCGGGCGGCGCGAACGCGCTGTTCGCCGACGGCGTGTGGAGCACCGGCAGCTACGTCGTCAGGGGCGAGATCGACTACCGGATCACCCGGCCCGCGCCCGTGGTCGTCCAAGTGGCGTCCTCCCACCTCGGGCTGCAGTCCTTCGGCGAGATCCTGCTCGGCCTCGCGATGTTCGGCTACGGCTGGATCGGCGCGGGACTCGGCCTCGCCTGGCTCCCGGTCGGCGCGCTGGCGCTGGTCTGCGCGAGCGTCATCCAGTGCGCGCTCGTGACGGCGCTGTGCGCGGTCAACTTCTGGGTCAAGGGCCCGATGTCGATCTTCGCGTTCCTCATGATCGACCTGCAGGGGCAGTCGATGCGGCTCCCGCTGGGGATCTTCCCCGCCGCCGTCAGGATCGTGACCCTGTTCGTCGTCCCGGTCGCGTTCGTCAACTTCGTGCCCGTCGCCGTCCTCACCGGTCACCTGTCCGCGTGGTGGCTGATCGGCACGCCGCTGACCGCGGCGGCGTCGCTCGCGCTGGCCGCGGGCGTCTACCGGCTCGGCCTGCGCTCATACGACTCGTCGGGACACTGACATGGCAAGCGTCGACGTCGCGCTCGCGACCATCTCGTTCAAACGCAAGATCGCGTACAAGACCACCTGGGTCTTCTCCATCCTCTTCGGAGGATGGTCGCTCCTGGCCGGCCTCGCCGTCTGGAACCACCTCATCGGGGACGGCGAACTGGGCGGCTACGACTGGCCGGCCATGAAGGCCTACCTCATCATCGGCTTCCTCACCGGGACGCTCGCGTGGGCCGGTTCGGACTGGGAGATGGCCAACCGCATCCTCGACGGCCTGGTCGCCGTCGACCTCACCAAGCCCGTGGACTTCCAGCGGGCGCGCGCCGCCGAGTACATGGGCGGCATGACCGCCTCGGTGCCCGCGGCGGTCCTCGGGACCGCGGCGGCCGTGCTGATCTTCCAGCCCGCGCCGCCGGTCTCGCCGCTCGCGGGCGCCCTGACCGCGTTCAGCCTGCTCTTCATCTTCCCGCTGGCGTTCGGGATCAGCTACCTCTCGATCCTCACCTGCTTCGTGACCCAGCGGTACCTCGGGATCCAGTGGGCCAAGGACAGCATGGTCGCGTTCTTCTCCGGCATGATGGTCCCGCTCGCGCTCATGCCGGGCTGGCTGCAGGTCCTCTCCTGGACGATGCCGTTCGTCCACTTCACCACCACGCCCGCCTCGATCTACCTCGGCCGCGTCGACACCGCGGGCGCCCTCGGCCTCATCGCGGCCGAGGCCGCCTGGGCCGTCGGCCTCTGGGCGGCCGGCCGCCTGATCTGGGGCGGGCTCGTCAAGAAAGTGACCATCCATGGCGGTTGACGCGCGCCCGGCCCGCCACGCGGCGGGCGTCTACCGCCGCTCGATCGGCGCCTACCTCCGCTCCATCGCCGAATACCCGGCCGACTTCTGGGTCATGGCGTTCGCCGGGACCTTCTGGCAGGTCATGCTGTTCGCGTTCCTGAGCATCCTGTTCGCGAACGTCAACGCCATCGCCGGCTGGAACTACCACGAGATGCTCGTCCTCGCCGGGTTCCTCGCCACCTCCTGGGGCTCCACGGCCCTGTTCTGGGACGGCATCTGGGACACCGGCAAGCTCATCGTCGAAGGCGACATGGACTACCGGATCACCCGCCCCGCGCCGGTCCTCGTCCAGGTCGCGTCGAAACACGTGGGCATGCAGGTCTTCGGCGAGGTCACCTTGGGCGTCGTGATGATGGCCGTCGGCTGGATCGGCGCCGGACTCGGCCTCGCGGCGATCCCCGTGGCGCTCTTCCTGCTGCTGTGCGCGGCGGTCGTCCAGGCCTCGCTGCTGACGATGGCGAACGCGGTGAACTTCTGGGTCAAGGGCCGCCACCCGGTCACGGGGTTCATGCTCGCCGAACTCCAGAACGAGGCCATGCGCTTCCCGCTCCAGATCTACCCGGCGGCCGTCCGCCTCACGCTCACCTTCGGCCTGCCGCTGGCCTTCGCCAGCTTCATCCCGGTCCAGATCCTCACCGGCAAGCTCGACCCGTGGTGGATCGCGGCCCCGCCGGTGGTGGCCGCCGTGACCGCCTGCCTCGCGGTCGGGGTCTTCCGGACAGGGCTGAAGGCCTACGACTCCGCGGGCCACTGACGCGACCGCCGCGCGTTCGCCCGCGGCCCTCGCCCCTCGTCGCGCTGACGGGTCTGCTCCGCCGCAGCGGCCGGCGGGTCAACGAATCCGCCGGTCACTGAGGCGGCCGGCCGCGCGCGGGAAAAACCACTTGCGCGATCCGAGCCCGCGCCGTTAGCATCATCGCTGTTGCCCGAGGCGCGTCGCCTTGGGACTCTTGTGGATTGGAGGTGTGACTGATGGCTGTCGTTGTCTGCAACCCCGCCTCGAAGTTCAGTTCACCTCCGGTCGGCGCGCTGTAGCGTTCGCGTGCCGCCGGTCGCTTCTCAGAAGCACCGTCACACAGGAGCCTGTCACCTTGCCTCGCAAGCAGCAAACCTCTGAAACCTTCCAATCCACCAAGCGCCGCCGTCGCGCCTTCGACGACGACGAGGTGTTCGCCGCCGAGGACCGGGCCCGGTTCGAGGAGATGCGCACCGAGTTCGACGAAGGCCCGGTCGACGACGGCCCGCCCGAGGGCGACCGCTGGACCATCTGGTGGGAGTCCGAGCCGCTCCAGCGCGGCCCCGAACCCCTCCCGGAGTGGGTCGTCACCGACCACGGCGCCGTCGACTACGAGCTCGGCATCCTCAAGACCGGCAAGGAAGCCGACGTCTTCCTCATCGAACGGGCCGTCCCGGGCACCGACCGGGCCGTGGTCCTCGCGTCGAAGCGCTACCGCAGCGCCGAGCACACCCAGTTCAACCGGGCCGGCGACTACATGGCCGGCCGCGGCGCGAAGCGTTCGCGCGACGTCCGCGCCATGGCCAAACGCACCACGTTCGGCCTCGAGCAGGCCGCCACGCGCTGGGCCGCCGCCGAATTCGACGCGCTCAAGCGCCTCTACACGGCCGGAGTCCCGGTCCCCTACCCGGTGCAGGTCCTCGGCCGGGAGGTCCTCATGGAGTTCATCGGCGAAGGACGCGCGGCCGCGCCGCGGCTCGCGGAGACCCGACCCGACGAGGACGAGCTCGACAGCCTGTGGGAGCAGGCCGCCGAGGCGCTGCGGCGCATGACCGAACTCGGCTTCGCGCACGGCGACCTCTCGGCGTACAACA
Source organism: Glycomyces sp. TRM65418 (assembly GCF_019710475.1). Classification (GTDB taxonomy): domain Bacteria; phylum Actinomycetota; class Actinomycetes; order Mycobacteriales; family Micromonosporaceae; genus Glycomyces. The sequence goes on from NZ_JAJFAX010000006.1 coordinate 73,581, forward strand.
CCGTCGTCCACGACGGCCGCCTCGTCGTCCTCGACCTCCCGCAGGTCGTCGACCTCTACGCCAACCCGCTGGGCTTCGGCTTCCTCAGCAGGGACGTCGAGAACCTCGGGTCCTGGTTCACCGCGCGCGGCATCCCCCGCGGCGAGGTGGACGCGCTGCAGGCGGAGCTGCAGGCGCTGGCGGCCATGCCGTAGCGGCGGGAGTGTCGGGGGCGGGTCATATCCTTGTGGTGTGGCAGTTGATTACCGTCCCGCCCCCGGCACCATCCCGACCGCTCCGGGCGTCTACCGCTTCCGGGACCGCGACCGCAGGGTCATCTACGTCGGCAAGGCGAAGAACCTGCGCAACCGCCTCAACTCCTACTTCGCGGACGAGACGCGGCTGCACGAGCGCACCCGCCGCATGGTCACCACCGCCCGCAGCGTCGAATGGACCGTGGTGGCCACCGAAGTCGAGGCCCTCCAACTGGAGTGGACCTGGATCAAGGAGTACGACCCGCGGTTCAACGTCATGTTCAAGGACGACAAGTCCTACCCCTGGCTCGCCGTGACCGTGGGGGAGGAGTTCCCGCGCGCCCAGGTCATGCGCGGCTCCCGCCGCAAAGGGGTGCGCTACTTCGGGCCGTTCGGGTCCGCCTGGGCCATCCGCCAGACCCTCGACCTGCTCACCCGGGTCTTCCCGATCCGCACCTGCTCCGACTCCGAGTACAAGCGCTGCAACCGGATCGGCCGCCCCAACCTCCTCGCGGACATCGGCAAGTGCTCGGCCCCGTGCGTCGGCCGCATCACCGCCGAGGAATACCGCGAACTCGTGAACGGCTTCTGCGCCTTCATGTCCGGCGACACCGCCCCGGTCCGCCGGCGCCTCCTCAAGGAGATGCAGGACGCCTCGGAGGCCCTCGAGTTCGAGCGCGCCGCCCGCCTCCGCGACGACCTCGCCGCGCTCGACAAGGTCCTCGAACAGCAGGTCGTCGTCCTCGCCGAGGACGTCGACTGCGACGTCATGGCCGTCGCCGACGACGAGCTCGAAGCGGCCGTCCAGGTCTTCCACGTCCGCGGCGGCCGCATCCGCGGCCAGCGCGGCTGGGTCATCGACAAGGCCGAACCGGTGGACCTGCCGGGCATCGTCGAGCGCTTCTGCCTCCAGTTCTACGGCGAGCAGAACGAGGTGGTCCCGCGCGAGGTCCTCGTCCCGGCCCTGCCCGACGACGCCGCGGCCATCGCCGAGCTCCTCACCGAGCGCCGCGGCGCGAAGGTCGACGTGCGCGTGCCGCGCCGCGGCGACAAGCGCGCGCTCGCCGAGACCGTCGAGAAGAACGCGGTCGAGAACCTCCAGCGCCACAAGCTGAAGCGCGCCGGGGACCTCACCGCCCGCTCCAAGGCCCTCGAAGAGCTCGCCGACGCCCTCGACCTGCCCGAGGCGCCGCTGCGGATCGAATGCTACGACGTCTCCCAGTCCCAAGGGGAGGACGTCGTCGCGTCCATGGTCGTCTTCGAGGACGGCCTGCCGCGCAAGAGCGAGTACCGCCGCTTCGTCATCAAGGGCGAACGCAAGGACGACCTCGCCTCCCTCCAGGAGACCCTGCGCCGGCGCCTCTCGAAGCTCGCCGACCAGCCGCTCGGCTCGCCCGCCGAAGAAGGCGCCGAAGCGGAGGAGCCCAAGCGCGGTTTCCACTACCCGCCGCAGCTGCTCGTCGTCGACGGCGGCCAGCCGCAGGTCGCCGCCGCCGAAGCGGTCTTCGCCGAACTGGGCATCGACACGATCAACCTCGCCGGGCTCGCCAAGCGCCTGGAGGAGATCTGGCTCCCCGGCGAGGACTACCCGGTGATCCTCTCGCGCACCTCCGAGGCCCTGTACCTCATGCAGCGCGTCCGTGACGAGGCCCACCGCTTCGCGATCTCGCTGCACCGCACCCGCCGGCGCAAGAGCCTCATCACCTCGGCGCTCGACGGCGTGCCCGGCCTCGGCGAGTCCAAGCGCAAGGCCCTCCTCAAGCAGTTCGGGTCCGTCAAGCGCATCCGGGAGGCCGAACTGGCGGATCTGGAGGCGGTGCCCGGCATCGGGCCGAAACTGGCCGAGGCCTTGCAGACACATCTGCGTAATCCCGACGACAGCGGGGCTTGAGACGCGGCTGGTAGCTATACGCTTGTCAGTTCGGCGTGCGACGCCGACGCCGTGTCACCACGGCGGCAGGAACGAACTCGGGGATACTTGACTTATGGGTGTGGCAGCAGTGCATGTGGATTCGTCCGACCGCAGCGAATTGGACCTCGTGATCGTCACCGGCATCTCGGGAGGCGGCCGCTCGACGGTGGCCCAAGCGCTGGAGAACGTCGGCTACTACGTCATCGACAACCTCCCCGAATCGCTCGTCGGCCAGGCCGCCGAGCTGGCGGCGGCCGGGGGGGACGAGGTGCGGCGCACCGCGATGGTCCTCGACGTGCGCTCCCGCGCGTTCACCGCCGACCTCGTGGGCGTCGTGGAAGACCTGCGCAAGGCCGGTTTCAAACCGCACCTGGTGTTCGTCGACGCCGACGACGACGTGATCATCCGCCGCTTCGAGAAGGTCCGCCGCGCCCACCCCCTCCAAGGCGACGGCCTCCTCGGCGACGCCATCGCCGCCGAGCGCCGCCTCCTCGAACCGGCCCGCAACTCGGCCGACACGCTCTTCGACACCACGCACCTCAACGAGAACCAGCTGCGGTCCCGCGTCGAGGAGGCCTTCCTCGCGCCCTCGTCCGCGGGACTCCAGTTCACGTGCCTGTCGTTCGGGTTCAAGTACGGCATCCCGCGCGACGCCGATTACGTCGCTGACGTACGATTCCTTCCCAACCCGTACTGGGTTCCCACCCTGCGCGAGTACACCGGGACCGACCAGGACGTCTCCGACTACGTCCTCGGCCAGGACGGCGCCGAGGAGTTCGTCGACGCCTACGCCTCCCTGCTGCTCGGCACCACCCAAGGGTTCGAACGGGAAGGCAAGCGTTACATGACGATCGCCATCGGCTGCACGGGCGGCAAGCACCGCTCGGTCGCCATCGCCGAAGCGCTGGCGAAGCGCCTGAACGCCGCCGGGTTCCCCGCGAACACCCACCACCGAGACCGGGGCAACGAGTGACCGACGCGCTCGGCGGATCCGTCACGGGCGGCAGCGCCGCCCCGGCGGTCCCGCCGGGCCCCGCGTCGGCGCGCCGCTCGGACCGGCGCGAACCGTTCGCTCGCGTCGGGCGTCCCCGCATCCCGATACCGAGGTAACCGCTTGATGCTCAAAGTCGTCGCGTTCGGCGGCGGGCGGGGGCTCTCCGCCTCGCTCCGCGCCCTCACCAGGCTCGACATCGACCTGACGGCCGTGGTCACCGTCGCCGACGACGGCGGCTCCTCCGGCGTCATCCGCGCCGCCCGCCCCGTGCTGCCGCCCGGCGACCTCCGCAAGGCGCTCGTCGCCACCGCCGACCCCGCCCGCGCCGAAGCGGTCGCGCTGTTCTCGCACCGCTTCGGCGGCCAGGACTTCCTCACCGGCCACCCCGTCGGCAACATCGTCCTCACCTCGCTGCTCGAACGCCACGACGACCCCGTGGTCGCCCTCGACGCCGCCGCGCGCATCGTCGGCTCCCGCGCCCGCATCCTCCCGATGTCCTGCACCCCGCTCGACATCGAGGCCGACCTCGTCGACGACTCCGGCAGCCGCACCATCCTCGGCCAGCACGACGTCGCCGTGGCCGACGGCAACGTCAAGGACGTGCGCCTCCTGCCCTCGGACGCCGCCGCCTGCCCCGAGACCCTCCAGGCCGTCGCCGACGCCGACTGGCACGTCTTCGGCCCCGGCTCCTGGTACACCAGCGTCATCCCGCACCTGCTCCTGCCCGACCTCCGCGAGGCCATCGGCGCCTCCCGGGCCCGCCGGATCGTGGTGCTCAACCTCTCCGAGGAGAAGGAGACCGACGGCCTGACCCTCTCCGGTCACCTCGACACGCTGCGCCGATACGCCGAAGGTGTTCGGTTTCACTACGTCGTCTCAGGCGACGCCCGAACCCTCGTCGATCCCGGATCGTTGAACAGTGCGGCACAATCGTTGGAGGCCGAGCTGGTCGCGGCGGACCTCGCCGCCGACGGCGTGACGCACGACGTCGCCGCACTGGCCGCCGTTTTGGGAAATCTGTTGATCGATGATCGGTCGGGCGAAGTTGGTGGTTGACGAATGGCGATGACCTCTGAGGTCAAGGACGAACTCAGTCGCATAGAGGTGACGAAGTCCTGCTGCCAGCGCGCCGAACTCGGCGCGCTGTTCCGATTCGCCGGGGGCCTCCACCTCGTCGGCCAGGGCAACGTCGTCGTCGAGGCGGAAGTCGACGCCGGCAACGTCGCCCGCCGCGCCAAGCGCATGATCGACCAGCTCTACCACTACGAGTCCGAGATCCACGTGCTCGTCGCCGCGGGCCTGCGCCGCAACAACCACTACCTGCTGCGCGTCATGGCCGACGGCCAGGCCTTCTCCAAGCAGATCGGCCTCACCGACCAGCGCGGCTACCCCGTCCGGGGCCTGCCCAACCACGTCGTCGGCGCCTACCCGTGCTGCGCCGAGGCCGCCTGGCGCGGGGCCTTCCTCGCCCGCGGATCCCTCACCGAACCCGGCCGCTCCTCGTCCCTCGAGGTCACCTGCCCCGGCCCCGAGTCCTCGCTCGCGCTCGTCGGCGCCGCCCGCCGCCTCGGTATCACCGCGAAGTCCCGCGACGTCCGCGGCGTCGACCGCGTCGTCATCCGCGACGGCGACGCCATCGGCGAACTGCTCACGCGACTCGGCGCCCATTCCTCCGTCCTCACCTGGGAGGAGCGGCGCGTCCGCCGCGAAGTCCGCGCCACCGCCAACCGCCTCGCCAACTTCGACGACGCCAACCTGCGCCGCTCCGCCCGCGCCGCCGTCGCCGCCGCCGCGAAGGTCACCCGCGCCCTCGAAGTCCTCGGCGACGACGTCCCCGAGCACCTCGCCTCCGCCGGGCGCCTGCGCCTCGACCACCGCCAGGCCTCCCTCGAAGAGCTCGGCGCGCTCGCCGACCCGCCGCTCACGAAGGACGCCATCGCCGGGCGCATCCGCCGCCTCATCAACATGGCCACCAAACGCGCCCAAGAAGCCGGCATCCCCGGCCCCGACGACGTCGTCGCCGAAGAGGAAGCCCTCGTCGGCTGACACCCGCCGGCCGCCTCGTCCACGTGGCCGCCGAACGCGCCGGGCCGGCGTGCTCGGCCCCGGCGGCGTCGTCGCCGAAACAGCCCTCATCGGCCGATGCCGCCGGTTGAGACGCCCGCGACCTGCCGTCTCCGGGCGCGGCACGCGGCATCGCGGCGGCACCGAAGGGCTACGCTTAACCGCGATGTCACACCCTTGTTCCGGGTGTGACATGATCGGGGGGAACCGGCCGCAGCGCGTTCAGGAACTGCCGCGGTAGGTTCGAAAAGTGCTCGGCGACGAGGCCGAACAGCGATCTGTTCCACCGTCGCTATTCGGCTGAACGGATCGCGTACGAGACCTCCCTCGGTCTCAGTCAATATCCGATCCTGTTCTAGCGAGGAGATGGGCACGTGACCATCCGCGTTGGCGTCAACGGCTTCGGCCGCATTGGACGCAACTTCTTCCGGGCGGTTCTCGCCTCCGGTGCCGATATCGAAGTGGTCGCCTACAACGACCTGGGCGACGCCGAGACCATCGCAAACCTGCTGAAGTACGACTCGATCCTGGGTCGCCTCCCCTACGAGGTCAAGGTCGGCGCCGGTGAGATCACCGTCAACGGCAAGACCATCAAGGCGTTCGCCGAGCGCGACCCCGCCAACATCCCGTGGGCCGAGGTCGGCGCCGACGTCGTCATCGAGTCGACCGGCTTCTTCACCGACGGCACCAAGGCCGCCGCGCACCTCGGCGAGACCGTCAAGAAGGTCATCATCTCCGCTCCGGCGAAGAACGAGGACCTCACCGTGGTCATGGGCGTCAACCACGAGAAGTACGACCCCGAGAGCCACCACATCATCTCGAACGCCTCCTGCACCACCAACTGCCTGGCCCCGATGGCCAAGGTCCTCAACGACGCCATCGGCATCGAAAAGGGCCTGATGACGACCATCCACGCCTACACGCAGGACCAGAACCTGCAGGACGGCCCGCACAAGGACCCGCGTCGCGCCCGCGCCGCCGGCCTGAACGTCGTGCCCACCACGACCGGCGCCGCCAAGGCCGTCGGCCTGGTGCTGCCCGAGCTCAACGGCAAGCTCGACGGCTACTCGCTGCGCGTCCCGATCGCGACCGGGTCGATCACCGACCTCACCTTCGAGGCCTCCCGCGAGGTCACCGCCGAAGAGGTCAACGGCGCGCTCAAGGCCGCCGCCGAGGGCCCGCTCAAGGGCATCATGGCGTACACCGAGGACCCGATCGTCTCCAAGGACATCGAGACCGACCCGCACTCGTGCATCATCGACGGCCTCCTGACCAAGGTCATCGGCAACCAGGTCAAGGTCTTCGGCTGGTACGACAACGAGTGGGGCTTCTCGAACCGCCTCGTCAGCCTCGTCGAACTGGTCGGTTAACGATCCGATGAAGACGCTCGACGAACTCCTGAAGGAGGGCGTCAACGGTCGGCGCGTACTCGTACGCGCCGACCTCAACGTCCCTCTCGACGGGAAGAACATCACCGACGACGGCCGCATCCGCGCCGTCGCGCCCACCGTCAAGGCCCTGGCCGAGGCCGGCGCCCGCGTCGTGGTGTGCTCGCACCTGGGCCGCCCCAAGGGCGAGCCCGACCCCGCCTTCTCGCTGGCCCCCGTGGCCCAGCGCCTCGGCGAGGTCCTCGGCCGCGAGGTCGCCTTCGCGGCGGACACCGTCGGGACGGACGCCGAGACCAAGGCCGTCGCCCAGACCGACGGCGACGTCCTGCTACTGGAGAACCTGCGCTTCAACAAGGGCGAGACCAGCAAGGACGACACGCAGCGGGCCGAGTTCGCCGGTCAGCTCGCCGCCTTCGGCGACGTGTACGTGGACGACGCCTTCGGTGCGGTCCACCGCAAGCACGCCTCCGTCTACGACGTCGCGAAGCTCCTCCCGCACTACGCGGGTTGGCTCATCGCGAAAGAGGTCGAGGTCCTCTCGAAGCTCACCGGCAGCCCCGAGCACCCGTACGTCGTGGTCCTCGGCGGCGCGAAGGTCTCCGACAAGCTCGCGGTCATCGACAACCTGCTCGACAAGGTCGACACGCTCATCGTCGGCGGCGGCATGATGTTCACCTTCCTCGCGGCCCAGGGCTACGAGGTCGGCTCCTCGCTGCTCGAGAAGGACCAGATCGCGGTCTGCAAGACCTACCTCGAGCGCGCGAAGGAACTGGGCGTCGAACTGCTGCTGCCGGTCGACACCGTCACCGCGGCCGAGTTCGCCGCCGACGCCGAGCCGCTCACCGTGGCCGTGGACGCCATCCCGGCCGAGCGCATGGGCCTGGACATCGGCCCCGAGTCGGCGACGCTCTTCGCCGACCGGATCGCCGCGGCCAAGACCGTGTTCTGGAACGGCCCGATGGGCGTCTTCGAGTTCCCCGACTACGCCGCCGGCACCAAGACCGTCGCGCAGGCGCTCGTGGACTCCGAGGCGTTCAGCGTGGTCGGCGGCGGCGACTCCGCCGCCGCGGTCCGCACCCTCGGCCTGCCCGAGGACGGTTTCGGCCACATCTCGACCGGCGGAGGGGCGAGCCTCGAATACCTCGAAGGCAAGACCCTGCCCGGCCTGGACGCACTGGAGCAGTGAACATGGCCCACACCCGTCGCCTTGCCCAGCCGGCGCCGCTTCGCGACGCCGCTCCCGAAACCGGAGTGAACGCCGATGTCTGAAACCCGCAAGCCGCTCATCGCCGGCAACTGGAAGATGAACCTCAACCACCTCGAAGCGATCGCGCTGGTGCAGAAGCTGGCCTTCAGTCTCACGCGTGAGCAGCTCGAAGCGGTCGAGACCGTCGTCCTGCCGCCGTTCGTCGACATCCGCAGCGTGCAGACGCTCGTCGACGGCGACAAGCTGACCATCGGCTTCGGCGCCCAGGACCTGTCGGCGCACCCGTCGGGGGCCTACACCGGCGAGATCGCCGGTTCGATGCTCGCGAAGCTCGGCTGCTCGTATGTGGCCGTGGGCCACTCCGAGCGCCGGCAGTACCACAACGAGGGCGACGAGCTGGTGGCCGCGAAGGTCCGCCAGGCGCTCAACAACGGCATCAGCCCGATCCTGTGCGTCGGCGAGGCCCTGGACGTCCGCGAGGCGGGCGACCACGTGCCGCACACCGTCAGCCAGCTGATCGCGGCCGTCGACGGCCTCACCGAGGAAGAGCTCGAGAAGGTCGTCGTGGCCTACGAGCCCGTCTGGGCCATCGGGACCGGCCGCACGGCCACCCCCGAGGACGCCCAGGAGGTCATCGGGGCGCTGCGTCAGGCGCTGGGCGAGAAGTTCGGCGCCGTGGCCGAGCGGGTCCGGATCCTGTACGGCGGTTCGGTGAAGTCCTCGAACGTCGCGCAGATCATGGGCAAGCCGGACATCGACGGCGCCCTGGTCGGCGGCGCGAGCCTCGACGCCGAGGAGTTCGCCAAGATCGTGCGCTTCCCCGAGCACGCCGGCGCGTAGGGCGACTGAGCTCAGCCCGGAACACGCGGGAGCGTAAGGAAATTTGCCCGCAGCGCCGCAAGGCGCTGGGGCGTGAAGCAGGGCCGCCGTACAACGTCGTACGGCGGCTCCTCGCATTTCGGTGGCGCCCCTGGGACTGTCATATCCATATGACGGTCACGCCATCCCCTCGCCAGGCAAGTCGGCTGGTAGCAGCGGATTCTGCCTCGAAATGGGCGAGGGCGAGTGTCAGGTCCGCCTGACAAACCGCTAGACTCGGCCGTGGCCCACGCCCCATGACAGGCCAGAACTGCTGAGAGGACACCCGATCACCGATGACGACGGTTCTGAGTTACGCCCTGATGATCCTCCTGCTGCTGTCCAGCGCAGTGCTGATCCTGATGGTGCTCCTGCACAAGGGCAAGGGCGGCGGTCTGTCGAGCATGTTCGGCGGCGGCATGTCCTCGGTCGCGTCGGGATCCTCGGTCGCGGAGAAGAACCTCACGCGCATCACCATCGGTGTCGGGGTCATCTGGTTCGCCTGCATCGTGGCCTTCGGCCTCCTCCTGCGGACCCTGGTCTAGCAGCGACAGGCCTTACCCGCAGACTTCAACGGACGGCCCGCCAGAGCATCGCTCTGGCGGGCCGTTTCGCTGCGCCTCGACAATGATCTTCGGCCGGCGGGGCGACCGCTGACTGCCGAGCTCTTGACGGGGCGACAACCGGGTAAGAGTCGTTCGGGCCGCCGATAACGGGGGCCGGTCCCGCTGGACGACCGGAAGCGCCTGCGAGGCATCTTGTTCGCGCTCTACATCGGGATCAACTGGAAGCCTCTGCCGCTTCGGCGGGGCGGCGTGCGAAGAGCAACGCTTGCGGGACTTCCTCGTCGGGGTCGCACAGCCACTGGGCCTCGATCACGAAGCCGGCCTCCCGCATCCAGGAAGCCACCTTGTCGGGCTGACGGTGGTGAACGTGGACCGACATGGGGTGGCCTCCATACCCTTCCGTCTTCAGCCGCGAAGTGTCACCGACGTGGAACCCGATCTGCAACGGTCCGCCCGGACGCAGCACCCGGCGGAAGTGCGCGAAGACGGTCGGCACCTCCTCGTCGGGGATGTGGATCAACGACCACCAGGCGAGCAGGCCCGCCACCGAAGCGTCGCTCAGGTGCAGGTCGGTCATCGAGCCCACCTCGAACCGCAAGTCGGGGTGGTCGCGCCGGGCCACGTCGATCATCCCCGGAGAGAGATCGATGCCGAAGGCGTCGACACCGAGGCGGTGCAGGTGGGCGGTGACGTGCCCGGGCCCGCAGCCGACGTCTGCCACGGGCCCTCCGCCGGCGGTCTGCACCTGTTCGGCGAACACCGCCAAAGCGGCGCGAAGGTGAGGGCCGCCGGCGATGGCGTCGCGCAACTGGTCGGTATAGCTGACAGCGACGGTGTCGTAAGAGGTTCGGGTATCGGCCACCCAGTCGTCTGTGGTCATGCCCGACAACCTAGTCCGTCATCGCCATCGCGCCGGCCGCCGGCACGAAGCGGTCGGCGACCGGCCCGCGACCTGGGCCGGCCCGGCAACCGAAGTGGGGCCGGGAGCGAATGCCGCCGCGCTGTCGCCTCCACAGACCCGGCCCCGGGGAACCCGGAGTCGCGACACTTCGACAGTTGACGGGGGACTCCTCGCGATCGTCGAACTTCGCCTGCCTTCGGCCGATTCGTGGTGGTATGCCTTCTATGAAGGCAGTGGCATTGCCTCGCTATGGCGGGGCCGACGGTCGCGAAGTCGTCGATCTTCCCCGTCCGTCGTGGTCGGCCGGCGAAGTCCTCATTCGACTCAAGACCAGTTCGGTCAACCCCGTGGACTGGAAGCTCGGGGCCGGATACCTCGACTCCGTCATCCCGGGGGAGTTCCCGCTCATCCCCGGTTGGGACGCCGCCGGGGTGATCGCCGAAGTCGGCTCCGACGTCACGGACTTCGCCGTCGGCGACGAGGTGTTCGGCTACGTGCGCCGCCCCGTCGCCAAGTGGGGCGCCTACGCCGAGTACATCGTCGCCGAGTCGCACATGATCGCCCACAAGCCCGCCTCGCTCGACCGGGACTCCGCGGGCGGGCTGTCCCTCGCGGGCCTCACCGCGGTCCAGTCGCTCGACGCCGTGCGCGTCAAGGAGGGCGACACCGTGCTCGTCCACGCCGCCGCGGGCGGCGTCGGCACGCTCACCGTCCAGGTCGCCCGGGCCCGCGGCGCCCGCGTCATCGGCACCGCCAGCGCCCGCAACCACGACTACCTCGCCGCGTTCGGGGCCGAGCCGATCGAGTACGGCCCCGGCCTGCTCGAGCGGATCCGGCGGCTCGCGCCCGAGGGGCCCGACGCGGCGGTCGACGCGATCGGCGGGGACGCCGTCGACGTGTCCATCGCGGCGGGCACCGAGCCCTCGCGGGTCGTCTCGGTCGCCGACCCGGCGGTCCGCGAGAAGGGCGGCAAGTACGTGTTCATCGACGTCACGCCCGAGGACCTGCGCACGTTGGCGGATCTCGTCGAGGACGGCCGGCTCACGGTCCCGATCGCGGAGGCCTATCCGCTGGAGCGCACCGCCGACGCGTGGCGCGCGAGCCGGTCCGGCCACGTCCGCGGGAAGATCGTCCTGCGCCTGGCATAAGGGCGGTGTCAGCGTCCGACTCCTCACTTCCTGTGAAACATATTCGTGATCGTCTTTACAGTGTGTGCCTTACGTCATAGAATTGCTGAGGGCGGCGCCCCAGCCGCTCCGACCGGTGACTCCATGACCACACGCAGGGGGTTCGCGCGGTCTCCCTCCCGCGGATTCCCTCCACTGCGGTCATGGCGACGTCTGCCTCGCGCAGGTGTCCACGGTCGACATCCAGATCCCCCGTCTGTTGAGGAGCGATCACACATATGTCCAACGGACAAGCCATCCGAGGCACTCGAATCGGCGCCACCCCGGGACTCCACTCGGAACGCGGCGAGCCGGTGCCCCGGCAGCACGTCACGTACTGGTGCGCCAACGGACACGAGACCGTCCGGTCCTTCGCGCTCTACGTGGACGTGCCCCAGGAATGGGACTGCACCTGCTGCGGGTGGCCCGCCAGCCTCGACCCGAGCAACCCTCCCGCCCGCCAGGCGGCCAAGCCGTACAAGTCGCATCTCGCCTATGTGCGCGAGCGCCGCAGCGAGGAGGAGGCCGAAGACCTCCTCGCCGAAGCCCTCGCCGCCCGCGCCGCCGCACGCGGCGAACGTTCCCTCTATTAGCCGGGCGGTCCCCACCACCGCGCCGGACGGCACGACATCGCAAGGTTGGGCGATGCGCCGCTGACACACCGAAGGGCCCGGATCGGACGATCCGGGCCCTTCCGCGTCTATCAGAACTCGAGGTGCTTCAGCTGCGCCGCGGCGTCCCTGTCGATCAGCCACCGCGTGTGGCCCTGCGCCTCGACGCGGCCGGCGGGCAGCTCGCGCTTCGCGAGGGCCTCGTCGACCGCTGCGGCCTTGCCCTCGCCGGAGGCGATGATCCACGCCGCCGTGGCGGTGTTGATCGCCGGCATCGTCAGCGAGACCCGTTCAGGCGGCGGCTTGGGGGAGTTGCGCACTCCCGCAACCGTGCCCGCGGCCTCCAGCGCCGGGTTCCCCGGGAACAGCGACGCGACGTGCCCGTCCTCGCCGATCCCCAAGAGCAGCAGGTCGAACGCCGGCACACCGGAACCGCCCGCCGAGGCGGCGAGCTCCGCTTCGTACCGCTCGGCCGCCTCCTCCGGCGTGTCCGCCTCGTCGGCGGCCGCCATCGGATGCACCCGCGCCGGGTCGACGGGCAGCCGGTCCAGGAACGCCTCCCGGGCCTGCGTCTCGTTCCGGTCGGGGTCGCCGGACGGCAGGAACCGCTCGTCGCCCCACCAGAAGTCCACACGCGACCAGTCGACGGTCCCGCGCAGGTTCGACGCCAGGACGTTCGCGTAGACCCTCGCCGCGATCCGGCCGCCGGTGAGCACGATCGAGGCCTCCCCGCGGTGCGCCTGCGCGTCCGCGAGCCGGTTGATCAACCGCGCCGCCACCGCTTCGGCCAGGACCTCGGCGTCGTCGTGGACGATCACGGCACCCGAGCGGCTCATGCGTTCGCCCGCTCGGCCTGGTAGTGCTCCTGGAACGTGTCGAGCACCCGCTTGTACGCCGTGTCCGGGTCGATGTGCCGCAGCTCCTCGGCGAGCAGCTGACCCAACGTGCGGCCCTGCAGCGTCTGGCGGCGCTTCGGCAGCCCCGCCTGGCGCAGCACCGTGGTGCCGTCGGCCTCCCGCTGGACCTCCATCGTCTCGCCGCCGTCCATCGTGAACGCCACCGAGGCGATCGCGGGGAGGTGCTCGGAGTTCCGTTCGACCTCGGTGTCCACGATCTCCGGCGACACCCCGAGGCGCGTGTGAAGCCACGCGGCCATGAGCTGCGCCGACGGGTCGTCGTCGTCCGCCTTGATGGTGATGTGCTCGACCGCCTGGTTCACCCCGTCGAAGGCGCTGGCGATGAGCGAGCGCCACAGGCTGATCCGGGTCCAGCAGATGTCGGTGTCCCCGGCCGTGTAGGTCTCGGCGCGCCGGTACAGCGACTCCACGGGGTCGGCCGCGCGGGCCGAGTACGTGATGCGGCGGTCCGCGAAGGTGCGCAGCTCCGCCTCCAGGCCGTACCGGACCGGGTCGAGCAGCCACCAGGTGACCACCGGGACGTCCGAGGCCAGCATGGGCAGCACGATCGAGGTCAGATGGGAGGCGGCGGGGCCGTCGAGGCGCAGGATGATCGCCTCGGCGGAGCCCAGCCGTTCGCCCACGGTCACCTCGGCGTCGATGCGCGGCTCAGCGGCCTCCAGGTCGCGGGGGATCGCCAGGATCAGCCGGTACGGGTGCTCCTGCGAGGCGACGGAGGCGGCCTTCTCGACCTCCTCGCGTTCGTCCTCGGTGGTCAGGGCGACCAGGTTGAGCGCGAGACCGGAGGTGCCGCCGACCTCGTGCAGCAGGCCGCTGAGGGCCTTCATGATGTCGCCGGTGGTGGTGTCCTTCAGATGCACGTCCAGACTCCCCTTCTAGGCCCGGCGCCAGCGGCGGCCGGACGATTGCAGCATGAGATCGGAGCCGGTGGGGCCCCACGTGCCGGACTCGTACGGCTCGGGCTTGGTGCCCGCCCAGTACTCCTCGAGCGGGTCGATGACCGCCCAGGACGCGTCGACTTCCTGCGCGTCGGGGAACAGCGTCTTGTCGCCCAGGAGCACGTCGAGGATGAGCCGCTCGTAGGCCTCGGGGCTCGACTCGGTGAAGGTCTCGCCGTAGCCGAAGCCCATCGAGATGTCACGCACCTCCATGCCGGTGCCCGGGACCTTCGAGCCGAACTTCACGGTGAGGCCCTCGTCCGGCTGGACGCGGATGACCAGCTGGTTGTTGCCGAGCGTCTTGGTGTCGTAGTCGGCGAACGGCATGTGCGGCGCCTCCTTGAAGACCACCGCGATCTCGGTGACCCGCTTGGGGAGGCGCTTGCCGGTGCGCAGGTAGAACGGGACGCCGTTCCAGCGCCGGTTCTGGATCCCCAGCTGCACCGCCGCGTACGTCTCCGTGGTGGAGTTCGGCGGGATGTTCTCCTCGGACAGGTAGCCGACGACGGGGCGGCCCTGCACCCAGCCGTCGGTGTACTGGCCGCGGATCGCCGTGGCCTCGAGGTCGTCGTGGAGCTTGATGGCCCGCAGGACCTTCAGCTTCTCAGTGCGGATCTCCTCGGCCTCGAACCCGTTGGGCTGCTCCATCGCGGCGATCGCGAGGAGCTGCAGCACGTGGTTCTGGAGGACGTCGCGGGCGGCGCCGTTGTCGTCGTAGAACCCGGCCCGGGTGCCGATGCCGACGTCCTCGGCCATGGTGATCTGCACGTGGTCGACGTAGTTGGAGTTCCAGATCGGCTCGAACATCGCGTTCGCGAAGCGCAGCGCGAAGATGTTCTGCACCGTCTCCTTGCCCAGGTAGTGGTCGATGCGGAACACGTCGTTCGCCGTGAACACGCGGTCGACCAGGCCGTTGAGCTCGGAGGCGGACTCGCGGTCCTCGCCGAAGGGCTTCTCGACCACGACGCGGCGCCAGCCGCCGCCGTCCTGGCGGTTGTCGGCCATCCCGGTGCGCTCCAGCTGCTTGAGCACCGTGGGGAACGCCTGGGGCGGGATCGAGAAGTAGAACGCGGCGTTGCCGACGATGCCGTGGGTCTCGCGCAGCTCGTCCAGGGTCTGGTCGAGCTTGTCGAAGGCCGCGTCGTCGTCGAACGAGCCGGGCACGAACTTGAAGTTGCCGGCCAGCCGAGCCCAGACCTCTTCGCGCCACGGGGTGCGCGCATGCGACTGCGCGGCCTCGCGGGCCATCTCCTCGAACGTCCCGTGGCTCCAGTCGCGTCGGGCGAACCCGAGGATCGCGAACGAGGCCGGCAGGAGCCCGCGGTTGGCGAGGTCGTAGATCGCCGGGATCAGCTTCTTCTTCGCGAGGTCGCCGGTGACGCCGAAGATCACCAGCGCGCACGGCTCGGGGATCCGCGGCAGCCGCCGGTCGGCCGGGTCGCGGAGCGGGTTGGTGGAATGCAGGGAAGCGGCCATCTAGCTCAGCTCCCTCACGGCGTGGAGCAACTGGTTGACACCGCGCTTGCGGTGGGTCAGGTGGAGGCGCACGAGCGGGCGGTCGCGGGACTGGAGGGCCTGGCGGTCCCCGGCGGCCTGCGCCGCCTGCAGCCCGGCGAACGTGTAGTCGCGGCCGGGGATGAGCAGGTCTTCGCCGACCTCGCCGGTGAGCTGCAGGAACACGCCCGTGGGGCGACCGCCCTTGTGGAACTGGCCCGTGGAGTGCAGGAACCGCGGTCCCCAACCCCAGGTGACGGGCGCGCCCGTGCGTTCGGCCAGCTCGGCCCGGAGCTTCGCCGCCTCGGCGTCGTCGATCCGGTCCAGGTAGGCCATGACGGCGATGTAGGCGCCCTCGCTGTCGGCGTCGAGGAGGATCTCGCCGAGCGCGCCGGCGACGGTCGTCGAGTGCGAGCCGTAGATCTCCACGGCCCCGTCGACGGCGTTCGGACGCTCCTCCGGGAGGCCGTCGGCGAGGATCCGCTTCGTGTTCTCCTTGGACTCGGTCACGTTCGGCTGGTTGAACGGGTCGATGCCGATCAGGTAGCCCGCGTACGCGGTCGCCAGCTCCCACGCGAGGAACTGGGCGCCCAAGGGGCCGTTGACGACCGCGTCCGGCATCGCCAGCGCCGAACCGGAGCTCGGCAGGCCCGTGGAGGAGCCGCCGACCGTGACGTAGACGCGGTCGGAGCCGCGTGCGCCCGGGGCCCCGGGCTCTTCGAGGACCACGGGCAGCGTGCCCTTGCCGTCCTTGCCGAGGGACTCGGCGATGAGCTGCTCGGCCCAGTCGCCCAGGCCCACGATGCCGGAGCCGTCGTCGGCGATGGTGATCGTCGGCTTGGACGCGATGATCGCACCGAGCACGACCGCCGGGTCGTCGTCGTCGGAGCCGATCGTGGTCGCGAAGGTCTCGGCCTGGTCGATCAGGTCGGCCACGTCGGCGCCCGCGAGCGCGGCGGGGACGAGCCCGAACGCGGTCAGGGCCGAGTAGCGGCCGCCCACGGTGGAGTCGGCGAGGAACAGGTGCGAGCCCTGCTCGTTGGCGAGTTCCTCCAGCGCGGAGCCGGGGTCGGTGACGAACACGAACCGCTTGGTCGAGTCCTCGATGCCGACGCCCTTGAACGCGGCCTCGAAGGCGCGGCGCTGGGAGTCGGTCTCCACGGTGGACCCGGACTTGGAGGACACCACGACGGCGGTGCGCCGCAGGGAGGCCTCGCCGAGCTCGGCGACGATCTGCCCCGGGTCGGTGGTGTCGAGGATGCTGATCCCCAGGTCCAGGGTCCGGGAGATGACCTCGGGCGCGAGCGAGGAGCCGCCCATGCCCGCGAGGGCGATGTGGTCGATGCCCTGCTCGTTGAATTCGGCGCGCAGCTTCGCGAGCGGCGCGAGGAGTTCCTTGGACTCGACGAAGGTGTCGACCCAGCCGAGCCGGATCGCGGCCTCCTCTTCGGCCTCGGGGCCCCACAGGGTGGCGTCCTTCGCCGCGACCTTGGCCGGGACGCCCTCGGCCCTGAGCCGCTCGACGTCGCGGTTCACGTCCACGCCGGTCGTGACCGCGAGGCCCCCGGCCGCTTCCATCTTCCCCATCGGATCGCTCACTTCTGGTCTCCGCTCATGCTGAGCTTGGATTCGATCTGCTCCAGGAGCTGGTTCCAGCTGACGATGAACTTCTCCACGCCCTCGTCCTCCAGCACCTGCACGACGTCGTCGTAGTCGACCCCGACCTGCTCCAGGCGCCGCATGACCTCGGCGGCGTCGTCATAGAACGGACGCACCGTGTCGGCCTCGGTCACGCCGTGGTCCCCGTAGTCGTGGATGGTGCCCTCGGGCATCGTGTTCACGGTCCCGGGGACGATGAGCTCCTCGACGTACAGGACGTCGCGGTACTCGGGGTTCTTCACCGACGTGGACGCCCACAGGGGACGCTGCGGGTGGGCGCCGGCGTCGGCCAGGGCCTGCCAGCGCTCGGACGCGACGACGTCCTCGAACGCCTTGTAGGCCAGCCGCGCGTTCGCGACGGCGGCCTTGCCCTTGAGCGCCTTGGCCTCGTCCGAGCCGACCGCGTCCAGCCGCTTGTCGATCTCGGCATCCACACGGGACACGAAGAACGAGGCGACGGAGTGGATGGTGGACAGGTCGATGCCGGCGGCCTTGGCCGACTCGAGGCCGGCCATGTAGGCGTCCATGACCTCGCGGTAGCGCTGCAGGGAGAAGATCAGCGTCACGTTGACGCTGATGCCCGCGGCGACGGCGGCGGTGATGGCGGGGAGCCCGGCCGGGGTGGCGGGGATCTTGATCAGGGTGTTGGGTCGGTCGACCATCCACCACAGGGCCTTGGCCTCGGCGACGGTCGCCTCCGTCTCGTGGGCGAGACGCGGGTCCACCTCGATGGACACGCGGCCGTCCTGGCCTCCGGTGCTCTGGAAGACCGGGGCCAGGACGTCCGCGGCCCAGCGGATGTCGTAGGTGGTGATGGCGCGAGCGGCTTCCTCGACGCTCACCTTGCGGACCGCCAGGTCGGCGATCTGCTCGTCGTAGCCGCTGCCCTTGGAGATGGCGGTGGCGAAGATGGTCGGGTTCGAGGTGACGCCCACGACGGACGACTCGTTGATGAGGTCTTGCAGGTTGCCCGTCTCCAGGCGGTCGCGCGAGATGTCGTCGATCCAGACCGACACGCCCGCCGCCGACAGTCCTGCGAGGTTCTCGTTCGCGCTCATCGGTTTCCTCCAGCTATCCAGCTAGTTCTGATTCCGCTGTCTCAGTGTGCAGTACTGCTACTGCTGTGCCTTCTTCATGGAGGAGCGGGCGGCGTCCGCCACGGCCGCGGCGGTGATGCCGAACTCCTCGTACAGCTTCTCGAACGGCGCCGAGGCCCCGAAGTGTTCCAGGGAGACGCTGACTCCTGCGTCACCGACCAGGTCGCGCCAGGACAGGGCGATGCCGGCCTCGACCGACACGCGCGCCTTGACGGCCTTGGGCAGCACCGACTCGCGGTAGGCCTCGTCCTGCTCGTGGAACCACTCGATCGACGGCACCGACACGACGCGGGCCTTGACGCCCTCGGAGGCGAGGGTCTCGGCGGCCTGGACGGCCAGCTGGACCTCCGAGCCCGAACCCATGAGGATCACGTCCGGGGTGCCCTCGGTGTCGAGCAGCGTGTACGCGCCCTTCGCGGCGCCCTCGGCCGAGGCGAACTTCGTGCGGTCGAACACCGGGATGTTCTGACGGGTCAGCGCCAGCGCGGCCGGGCGGTCCTGCTTCTGCAGCAGCGTCTTCCAGACCACGGCGGTCTCGTTGGCGTCGCCGGGGCGGATGACGTCCAGGCCCGGGATCGCGCGCAGGCTCGCGAGGTGCTCGACCGGCTGGTGGGTCGGGCCGTCCTCGCCGAGGCCGATCGAGTCGTGCGTCCACACGTAGACCACGGGGGTCTTCATGAGGGCCGCCAGGCGCACCGCGCCGCGCATGTAGTCGGAGAACACGAGGAACGTGCCGCCGTAGGGGCGCGTGGGGCCGTGCAGCTTGATGCCGTTGAGGATCGCGCCCATGCCGAACTCGCGGATGCCGAAGTGGAGGGTCCGGCCGTACGGGTTGCCCGGGTAGGCCTTGGTCTGGCGCGACTCGGGCAGGAACGACGGCTCGCCGTCCATCGTGGTGTTGTTGGACCCGGCCAGGTCGGCCGAGCCGCCCCACAGCTCGGGCAGGACGGGCGCGAGCGCCGAGAGCACCTTGCCGGAGGCCGAACGGGTGGCGACGCCCTTCGCGGACGGCTCGAACTCGGGGAACGCGGCCTCGAAGCCCTCGGGGAACTCGCCCGCCCACAGGCGGTCGTGCAGCGCCTTGCGCTCGGGGTTCTCGGCGGCCCAGTTGTCGAAGTCGGCCTGCCACTGCGAACGCTCGCGCCGGCCGCGCTCGATCGTGCCGCGCGTGTACTCGAGGACCTCGTCGGGCACGTTGAAGGACTTGGCCGGGTCGAAGCCCAGGAGCTCCTTGGTCGCGGCGACCTCCTCGGCGCCCAGGGCCGAGCCGTGCGCGGCGTACGAGTTCTGCTTCTTGGGGGCGGGCCAGCCGATGATGGTCTTCAGGCGGATCAGCGAGGGCTTGTCGGTGACGGCCTTGGCCTGCTCGATCGCCTCGAAGAGGGCCTTCGGGTCCTCCTTGTAGTCGTCGCCGTCGCGCCAGTTGACGTCCTGCACGTGCCAGCCGTAGGCCTCGTAGCGCTGGGCGACGTCCTCGCCGAGGGCGATGCGGGTGTCGTCCTCGATCGAGATCTCGTTGTCGTCGTAGATCAAGACCAGGTTGCCCAGCTCCTGCACGCCCGCGAGCGCGGAGGCCTCGTGGGTCACGCCCTCCTCGATGTCGCCGTCGGAGGCCAGGACGTACACGTGGTGGTCGAACAGGCTCTCGCCGACGGCGGGCTCGGGGTCGAACAGGCCGCGCTCGCGGCGGGCGGCCATCGCCATGCCCACGGCGGTCGCCAGGCCCTGGCCGAGCGGCCCGGTGGTGGTCTCAACGCCCGCGGTGTGGCCGACCTCGGGGTGGCCGGGGGTCAGGGAACCCCACTGGCGCAGGCTCTGCAGGTCCTCGAGCTCGAGGCCGTAGCCGTGGAGGTACAGCTGCACATAGAGGGTCAGGCTCGAGTGGCCGCACGAGAGCACGAAGCGGTCCCGGCCCTCCCAGTGCGGCTCGCTGGGGTCGTGCCGCATGACCTTCTGGAACAGGGTGTGGGCCACGGGGGCGAGGCTCATGGCGGTGCCGGGGTGGCCGTTGCCGGCCTTCTCCACCGCGTCGGCGGCGAGCAGCCGCGCCGTGTCGACCGCCTTCTGGTCGAGCTCGGTCCACTCGAACTTTGCCACTGCGATACTCCTTGGTACTCGTCGTATTTGGGCCTTTGACGTGTGTCTTCTGACCCTACCTACACGGGCTGAACTTTATGCGCAGTCTCTCGGGGGGCGGAATTTCACGGGTTGTGAACCCGCCCACGAGGCGTGCTCGCATCAGGAAGCCCCTGGTAGCGCCCCTGCCCCACGCCCCGACCGCCACCGCACGGACCGTATGGTGGGCGGTGATGAACGAGGACCCAGCCCGCGCCCTGGCCGATCACCCCCGCCCCCAGGCCCGCAATCGCATCGAACTGCCCGAACCCGGCCGCGAGGCCCCGGTCAAGCCGGACCTGCGCGCGCTCGTCGGCGCGTACGTGTCGTTGACGAAGCCGCGCATCGTGGAGCTGCTCCTCATCACCACGATCCCGGCCATGCTCGTCGCGGCCCGCATGGAGTACGGCGGCCTGCCCTCGCTCACCGCGGTCCTCGCGACCATCATCGGCGGCGCTCTCGCCGCCGGGTCGGCGAACGCGATCAACTGCTACATCGACCGCGACATCGACCAGCTCATGGGCCGCACCTCCCGGCGCCCGCTCGCGAAGCACCAGATCCCGCCGCGCAACGCCCTGGTCTTCGGCCTCATCATCGGCGTGATCGCGGTCCTGGGCATGGGCCTGCTCGTCAACTGGCTCGCCGCGGCCCTGACCTTCGGCGCCATCGTCTACTACGACGTCGTCTACACGATCTGGCTCAAGCGGACCACCCCGTACAACACGGTGTGGGGCGGCGCCTGCGGCGCGGCCCCCGTCCTCATCGGCTGGGCGGCCGTCACCGGCCACATGTCCTGGATGGCGTGGGTCCTGTTCGCCGTCGTGTTCCTGTGGCAGCCCCCGCACTTCTACGCGCTGGCCATGAAGTTCAAGGACGACTACATCGCCGCGGGCATCCCGATGCTCCCCGCCGTCGCCCCCGCCAGGCGGGTCGCGATCGAGTCGGTCGTCTACGGCTGGGCCATGCTCCTGGTCTCGCTGGTCGCGGTGCCGCTCGGGTCCACCTGGGTGTACGGCGTCGTCGCGCTGGTGACCGGCGGCATGTTCGTCCTGGAGTGCCACAAGCTCCTCGGCCGCGTCAACCGCGGCGAGGACCCGAAGCCGATGCGGCTCTTCCACTGGTCGGTCAGCTACCTGACGCTGCTCTTCCTGGCCTTGGCGGTCGACAGCTTCCTGATGTAGGGACAGCCGCGAAGGCGGCTCGCGTTACCCTGCTGGGATGAAGACCGCGGGGATCCTGCTGTCGTCGCTCGCGCTCCTGGCGGTCGGAGCGGTGGCGGTGCTCGTCCTCGTCTTGGGCGGCCTGAAGGCCGTCTTCGATCCCGACGGCGGCGTCGTCGACCGGGTCCGTGAAGCGGACTGCGATCGGCAACCCGCCGAGGACCACTTCTGCCCCGGTGAGCCGCGGCCGGCTCAGGCCTTGGTCGCGAGGTAGACGGAGTTCGAGGACTCGCCGCCGGTGTAGGGGTTGTCGAACCAGATCTCCTCGTTCTCGACGTCGGTGAAGACCTCGCCGAGCGCGTTCATGAACTCGTCCTCGGCCGGGTCGTCCGACCACATCGCGAAGCAGCCGCCCGGTTTGAGGTGCGCGGACAGGGCACGGAGGCCGTCGACGGTGTAGAACGCGGTGTGCGGCTCGTGCAGCACGTGCCGGGGCGTGTGGTCGATGTCGAGCAGGATCGCGTCGTAACGGCGCCCGGGCTCGTCGGGGTGGAAGCCCGCCTCGCTCATCCCGGCGGCGAAGAAGTCGGTCTGCGCCAACTGGACCCGCGGGTCGGCGGCCAGGCCGGCGGTGTCGGGGATCAGGTCCTTGCGGTGCCATTCGATGACCGCGTCGGAGTACTCGACGACGGTGAGCGTCTCGACGCGCCGGTCCTCGAGGGCCGCTTGGGCGGTGTAGCCGAGGCCGAGGCCGCCCACGATCACGTCGAGCCCGGTGCCGGGCGTCCGGGCGAGCCCGAGCCGGGCCAGTTCGATCTCCGCGACCGGGAACAGGCTCGACATGAGGAACTCTTCGCCGAGCTTGACCTCGTAGACCTCGCTCTGCACCTCCCGGTCGTACCGGCGCCGCAGGCTGATCTCGCCCATGGGCGTCGATCGCCAGCCCAGTTCCTCGAATCGTGTGCTCATCGGTCAATCGAACCGCGTCGGGGTCCTCACGTTGCACGCGGGGCGGCGGGGAACCCGACTGCGACACGGCGGAGCGCGGCGGGCGAGTGCCCGCCGCGCCCCCGATCGGCTCAGTGGCCGGCGCCGAGTTCGACCAGGAGGACCCCGGCCGCGACCATGGCGATCCCCGCGGCCATGACCTTGGTGAACGGCTCCTTGAACAGGTACTTGCTCGCGACCGCGGTGAGCGCGACGCCCGAGGCGGCCCAGACGCCGTAGGCCACGCCGATGCCCATGCCGAGGTCGAGCACCAGCGTGAGGGCGGTGAGCGCCACCGTGTAGCCGACCGCGACGAGCACGTACCAGGCGTTGCGGCCGCCGGTCGCGGCCCTGAGCGAGAGCGCCGCCGTGACCTCCGAGAGGATGGCGACCGCCAGGAACACCCATGCCATCAGGCGTTCACCTCCTGCGCTTCGCGGGCCGCGGCCCGCTGCGATCCGAACTCGATCGTGACGACCCCGCCCATGATGAGCGCGATCCCCACGCCCATGAGCGCCGTCAGCGGCTCGTCGAAGAGGACGGCGCCGAGGAGAGCCGTGAGGGCCACGCCGAGCGCGCCCCAGACGCCGTAGGCGACGCCGAGCGGCATGCCGGCCCGCAGCGTCCCGGCCAGGAACGCGAAGGCGGCCAGGAAGCCGACCACGACCACGGCGTACCAGACGGGCTGCTCGAGCGCCGCCTTGAGCGAGAGCGAGGCGCTGACCTCGCTCCCGATCGCCCCGGCCAGCAACAGCCATTTCGTGCTCATTCGATGCCCTCCAAGAGGTTCAGCGCGAGTGCGCGCAGGTGATCGCGTGATGCGCCTTCGGGCGGGAACGCGCAGAGCGCCTCGGCGAACCACGTCCCCTCGGCGATGAGGCGGACCGCCATGAGGCGCGCCCGCTCGTCGGCCGGCAGTTCGTCGGGCAGTTCGAGCCAGGGGCGCATCCGTTCGACCCACCGGCCGGTGAGCTGGTCGCGCAGCCGCGGGTCGGCGAACATCACCAGGTCGCCCTGGTCGACCTCGCAATCGAGGGCCCAGCCGAGATAGGCGCGGATGCGGTCGCCGGGCGGGGTCTGCTCGAGCGGCCGGTGCAGCCGGGCGGCCAGGTCCCGTTCCCAGCCGTCGACCACGCGGTCGAGCAGGGCGACCATCAAGGCCTCCTTGGTGGGGAAGTGGTACATCACGCCCGGCTTGGTCAGTCCCGCCTGCCGGGCGGCCGATTCCAGTGAGACGGTGGCGCCGGCCCTGAGCATGGCCACCGCGCCGTCGAGGATCTCCGCTTTCGAACTCATCACTCGACTTTACCAACCAGAAGGTTGGTTTCCCTCATAGAGTGAGCGACCTCACGCTCGCGCTCGCGCCGACCCGGTCGCCGCCCTGAGGCCCTCGCCGGCCTGGTTCGCCTCACCGGCAGGGTCTGACCCGAACCCGCTCGCACCACGGCGATGTCGCACCCCGCCCCTATGCTCAACCGAGCAACCCCGGTCGAACGAAAGACGTCGATGACGAATCACCTTGCACCCCAAGAAGACGACATGCGCCTCCCCGCGGCCTGGGCCCGGTTCGTCCTGCCCCGCCGCGGCCGCGACACTCCCGACGTGAAGCTCGACCCCGGCGCGCTCGACGCCTACCGCGAGCGTCTCCGGCGCACCGCGCCCCAACTGCAGGAGACCCTCCGGCTCCCCGCCAACCGCGACTGGCACGACGACGCGCAGGCCTATCTCCTCGGCGAGCCGAACCCGCGCGGCGCGGCGACCGTGGCCGCGCTGGCGGGCTCCGACGAGGCCGACTCGGACACCGCCCTGCTGCGACCCGCGCTCGACGTCTGGATGCTCGAATTCGGGCTCCCGTTCGCCACCGCCGCCGCGGTCGAACGCCTCACCCGCGTGGTCGACCGGACGATCGCACGGGGCGAGCGCCGCCTCCTCGGCGGCATCGACGCCTACCCGCACCTGCTCATGAAAGGCCTCGGCCACGGTTGCCGCGTCCTGCGCGGACTGCTCGCCGACGCCTCCGACGAGGAATACGCGGCCGCCGTCGCGGCCGTCGCCCCGCTCCGCGACGACCCCGCCCGCCGCATGGCCGCCGCCCTGCTCCTGCCCGACGAGACCGCGTGGACCGAGGAGGCCAGCGCCGACTACGAGCAGCACCAGGACTGGGGTTGGACCGACGTCCTCTTCTGGAACTGGGTCCGCACCCCCGAACAGCTCGCCGCCGCCAAGCTCACTCGCATCAACGAGTACCTCATCACCGTCGAATCCATCGCGGCGCTGACCGACGGCCTCGGCCCGGCGGCCCTGCCGGTCCTGACCGCGACCCTCGACGGCGGCAAGCGCCCCAACGCCGCCGACCGCCGCCTCCTGCTCACCGCGATCGCCGCCCTGCCGAGCGACGAGGCGATGACCTACCTCATCGGCCGCCTGCACGAACCCGACGTCTTCGGCGCCGCCGCGACCGCCGTCGGACACTTCCCCGTGCGCGCCCTCCGGCACCTCGCCCGCGTCGCGGGCGCCACCCCGGTCGAGCGGCGGCCCCGCCTCGCCGCACTCGCCGCCGCCATAGCGGCCGACGCCCGCGACCACCTCACCGAGACCGAACGCGCCGCCCTCGACACGCTCGTCACCGCGACGTCGGCCGTGCCCGCCGCGGCTCTCGGGGACCTCCCGCCCCTCCTGGCCTCCCCGCCCTGGACCGGCAGGCGCCCCAAGCGACAAGCCGTCGTCCTCGAAGGACTCGAAGCACCGTCCGAGACCGTCCTGGTCTGGGCCCCAGGCGAACAGGAACGCTGGGCGAACCTGCACCATCTGGACTACAGCGGCTACGACGACCGGCGGTGGGCCGCGATCGCCGGCCGGCCGCATCCGTCCCACGACTCCTGGGTCACCGAACTCGTCGCCTTCGCGCCGCCCGAGCTCGCCGCCCGCTTCAAGGACCGATGGAACGGGAAGATGAGCACCTATCAGGGAGAGGCCATGCTGCGGCGCATCATCGGCCGATTCGGGGCCGAAGCGGCCGACCGGGCCGTCGCCGCGGTCGCGCGGCACCACCAGTTCACCGCGGCGCTGCTGCCGATCCGCGGCGTCGCGGCCGCCAGGCTCGCCGCCGAGCGGCTGGGCCTCAAGTCGGCGCGGCCGCAGGCCGCGGCCTGGTTCGACCGGCACGGCGTCGACGCGGCGGCCCTGCTCGTCCCCGACGCGCTCGGCACGGACCCGGCACGCCGCCGAGCCGCCGAGACCGCGCTGGCGCACCTCGCCCGCACCGTCGGTCCCGACGCCGTCCGCGACGCCGCGAGACCTTATGGGCCCGAAGCCTTCGAAGCCGTCAGCGCCCTCATGGACGCCGACCCGCTCGAACCGGTCGGCGCCAGGATCCCCAAGCCCGGCCCGTGGGCCAACGCGGCCATGCTCCCGCAGGTCCTCCTGGCAGGACGCGAGCGCGCCGTGCCCGCCGCCGCGGTCCCGCATCTGGTCACCGTGCTCGCACTCGGCGCCCCCGAGTTCCCGTACGCGGGCGTCGACGTGGTCGCCGAGGCCTGCGACCGCGAGTCCCTGCGGCGCTTCAGCTGGGCCCTGTTCGAGGAGTGGATCGCGATCGGCGCGCCCTCGAAGGACGGCTGGGCGCTCACCCAGCTCGCGCACGTCGCCGACGACGTCACCGTCAGCCGCCTGGCCGCGCTCATCCGCGAATGGCCCGGCCAGGGCCAGCACAAGCGGGCCGTCACCGGACTCCGCGTGCTCGGCGCGATCGGCAGTGAGGCCGCCCTGCGGGCCATCCACGCCATCGCGCAGAAGGCGAAGTTCAAGGCCCTCAAGGAGGAGGCGGGCCGCCAGATCGAAGCGGTCGCCGAAGGGCTCGGCCTGAGCACCGAGCAGCTCGCCGACCGGCTCGTGCCCGACTTCGGGCTCGACGACGCCTCCAGCATGGTGCTCGACTACGGGCCGCGGCGGTTCCGGGTCGGCTTCGACGAGGCGCTGAAGCCGTTCGTCACCGACATGGACGGCAAGCCCCGCAAAAGTCTCCCCAAACCCGGCGCGAAGGACGACGCGCTGCTGGCGCAGGCCGCCCGCGAACGGTTCGCGTTCCTCAAGAAGGAACTGCGCACCGTCGCCGCCGACCTCGTGGGCCGCCTCGAGTCGGCGATGATCCAGGGCCGCACCTGGACCGCGGAGGAGTTCCGCCGGCACTTCACCGACCATCCGCTGGTGCGCCACCTCGCCCGCCGCCTCGTCTGGACGGCCGAGGCCGACGGCGAGCGCATCGCGTTCCGCCTCGCCGAAGACGGCACCCTCAGCGACGCCGACGACGACGCGTTCACGCTCCCCGACGAGGCGACGGTCCGCCTCGCCCACCCGATCCTCCTCGGGGACCAGGCGGGCCGGTGGGCCGAGATCCTGGCCGACTACGAGATCCTGCAGCCGTTCGAGCAGCTCGGCAGGCCGATGTACGCGTTCGAGGCCGCGGACCTGGCGACCGGGCGGCTGACCCGCTTCGAGAGCACCGTGGTCGAGACCGGCCGCATCCTCGGCATGACCAAACGCGGCTGGGAACGGGCCGCACCCGCCGACGCGGGCATGGAGCCCGGCATCGCCTACCGGATCGCCGACGACGCCTACCTCCTGGTCGAACTCGACCCGGGCCTCTACGCCGCCGCCTACGAATCGGCGACCGAGCAGACCATGCGGCAGGTCCGGCTCGCGGCGACGGCGAACTTCTGGAGCGGCGACGCCGGACCCGACGTGCTCGCCCGCTTCGCGGACCTCGACCCGCTGCGCGCCTCCGAAGCGCTCGCCTCACTGCACCGCTTGGCGGGCAAGGAATAGCGCCTCTGCCGGCCCGGCTCCGAATCCCCTTGCGGAGCCGGGCCGCAATGGTGTCCACTGTGCTGACCGCTGTGGCGTTCACCGCGCGTGCCGGCGCGGACACCGTGTCGTACCCGGTTCCTAAGCTGTCGCCCATGACCGAATCCGACACCCCCGCAACCGAAGCGGCGACGCTGCCCGACGAGGACCGCCTCGCCTTCCCCGACACCTGGAAGCGCTTCGTCCGGGCCCGGCGCGGCCAAGGCAAGCCCCGCCGGATCAAACTCGACGCCGAAGCCGGACGGGCATTCCTGGCCGACCACGCGGACCGGGCCCGCAAGCGCCTGGACCTCGCGGGCAATCGGGAATACCGGAACCCAGGGCTCGCCTTCCTCGACGGCGACCCCGATCTCCTCGGAGCCGCCGCGGTCATGGCGCTCGCCAGTCCCGCGGTCACCAGGACCCAAGTCGTCAACCGTCCGATGTTCGACCTCGTCACAGCCGACCACGGCCTGCCGTTCGCCGTCGCCGCGCTCGCCGAGGCGCTCACCTTCCAGGTCGACCAGACCGGCCCCCAGAACACCCTCAGGCTCCGCCGGATGGCGTTGAACAGCCATTTCTGGTCGAAGCTACTGCAGCACAAGGAGATCAACGACGTCCGCGCCCTCCTGGCCGGGGCCTCCGACGCCGACTACGCGGCGGTCGTGGCCGCGGTCGCCCAGCGGCGCACCAGCCCCGCGCACCGCGTGACCGCGAGCCTCCTGATCCCCGACGAACACGCCTGGATGGACGAGGCCTGCGCGGAGCACCACCGGCACCAACCGAGCGAGTCCTGCACGAGCCTGCTCCTCGAAGTGGTCGCGACCGGCCCGCAACTGGCCGTCCTGGGCGTGAAACAGATCGGTTCCCCCTGGGTGCAGGCGGCCGAGATCGCCGACCTCCTGCACCGCTTCGGCGGGGAGGCCTTTCCCGCCGTCGCGCACCACCTCGACGGCTACATCGACGGCAACGAGAAGAAGATCCTGTTCCGGGCGCTCGCCGCGATGCCCACCGACCAAGCCGTCCAGGCCCTGCTCGACCGCCTCGACGAATCCGCCGCCGCGGGCTTCGCGATGGAGGCCGCCGCGAACTTCCCGCGGCGGACGCTCCGCCTCATCGCCGCGCGTCTCCCGGACGCCGGGCCCGACGAGCAGAAGCGGCTTTCCGCACTCCTGTACGCCGACCCGATCCTCCTCGAAGCCGCCTTGCCCGAGACGGACGAGCAGACGCGAGCGGCGATCGCGACGCTCACCGCGGAGCACCGGCGCCTCCCCGAAGCCCCGGACGAGTCCCTGCCGCGACTGCTCACCTCGCCGCCGTGGACCGGCGCCGCACGCGAAGCGGTCGTCATCAAGGGCCTGACCCCACCGCCGATCAACCGACTCGTGTGGGCCGAGGGCGAGCGCGAAGCGTGGTCCGAAGAGGACACGTACGGTATGCGCCACTACGGCGACCGCGACTGGGAGCGAGAGGCGCAGGACTTCGACAAGCGGTCGAGCCGCTCCCAAGCGATCGTACTCGCCTTGGCGCCCAAAGCCATCGCGCAAGACCTCCTGCCTCGCTGGCGGATCCGCGACCAGTACTTCGAACTGGAACTGCTCCAGCGCATCGT
Source organism: Glycomyces sp. TRM65418 (assembly GCF_019710475.1). Classification (GTDB taxonomy): domain Bacteria; phylum Actinomycetota; class Actinomycetes; order Mycobacteriales; family Micromonosporaceae; genus Glycomyces. The sequence goes on from NZ_JAJFAX010000006.1 coordinate 102,302, forward strand.
CGTGAACCTCGGCCCCGACGCGGTGGAGCAGGTCGCGGCGGCCACCCCCTGGGACGCCTCGATGCGCGAGGTCCTGCTGCCGATCGCGAACCTCACCGCCGCCCGGATAGCCGCCGACGCGCTCGCGCGGCTGAAGACCATGCGCGCCTTCGCGCTCGCATGGCTCGACCGCCACGCCGCCGACGCGGCGGCGCTGCTCGTCCCCGACGCCCTCGGCAAGACGAAGCGGCCCCGCATCGCTGCGGCAACCGCACTGCGCTACCTGGCGTCGACACACGGCGCCGATCTCGTCAACTCGGCCGCCGTCCAATACGGCGAGGAGGTCGCCGCGGCCGTCGCCGCGTTGGTGGACATCGACCCCCTGCAACCGGTCGGTGTGCCGATGCCGAAGCCCGGCGCATGGGCCTCCCCGGCGGCGCTGCCGCAAGTGCTGCTCGCCGGGCGCGAGCGGGGGCTCTCGCAGGAGGCGACGCGGCACCTCATCACCGTGCTCGCCCTCGGCACGCCCGAGTACGACTACCCGGGCGTCGCGGTCGTCGCCGAGACCTGCGACCGCTCCTCCCTGGCGCGGTTCTCGCTCGCGCTGTTCGAGCAGTGGCTGGCGGCGGGCGCCCCATCCGAGGACGGCTGGGCCGTGACGCAACTGGCGCACTTCGGCGACGACGAGGCCGTGCGCGTCCTCGGGCCACTCGTCGCGACCTGGCCGGGGGAGAGCCGGCACCAACGCGCCGTCACCGGTCTGCGGGTGCTCGGGGCGATCGGCACCGAGACCGCGCTCCGGGCGATCAACCGGATCGCCGAGAAGGCCAAGTTCGACAGGATCAAGGCCGAAGCGTGGGACCAGATGGAGGCGGTCGCCGAACGCCTCGGGCTGACGGCCGAGCAGCTCCGCGACCGGCTCGTGCCGGACTTCGGGCTCGGCGAGGAGGCCGCGCTGGTCCTCGACTACGGGCCGCGGCGGTTCCGGGTCGGCTTCGACGAGGCGCTGAAGCCGTTCGTGACCGATATGGACGGCAAGCCCCGCAAGACGCTGCCGAAACCGGGGGCGAAGGACGACGACCTCTTGGCCGAGGCCGCGTACCGGCGGTTCGCGGTGCTGCGAAAGGAACTGCGCGAGGTCGCGTCCGAGCAGGTGCGGCGCCTCGAACGCGCCCTGGTGAGCGGGCGGACCTGGAGGTTCGACGAGTTCGAGGAGCACTTCGTCCGGCACCCGCTGATGTGGCACCTGACGCGGCGGCTCGTGTGGACGGCGAGCGCGGTCGGCGGGCCGGTGGCGTTCCGCCTCGCGGAGGACAAGGGCTGCACCGACGTCGACGAGAACGAGTTGCGCCTGCCCGGCTCCGCGGTGGTCCGGCTCGCGCACCCGGCGCTCATGGAGCGGGGCGAGATCGAGTCGTGGTCGGCGATCTTCGCCGACTACGAGATTCTGCAGCCGTTCCCGCAGCTGGGGCGACCGGTCATGGCCTTCATGGACGAGGAGCTGCGAACGGGCCGCCTGACGCGGTTCGAGGGGATCACGGTGCACGTGGGTCGGCTGCTGGGGATGACCAACCGGGGTTGGAGCCGCTCCGAACCGCTGGACGGCGGGGTCGAGCCGGGGATGACCCGGTGGCTCAAGGGTGCGGGTTGCATCGTGATCGACCTCGATCCGGGGATCCTGGTCGGCGCGATCGACCAGTGCCCCGACCAGACGCTGCGGCAGGTCGTGGTCGCGAACGAGGGCTTGGGCGGCTGGAGGGTTCCCGAGCCGGTGCGCGACTTCGGGCCGGTCGACCCGGTGGACGCCTCGGAGGCGCTCACCGCCCTGGCGAATGCGACCGGAGTGAGCTGAACGCCCTCCGGCCGTCCCCAACCCCCACCTTCCCGAGAGGGGTAGAGAAGGTAGGGCGAGCCCGGCAGCCGGGTCCGACAAGAATCCGCGCCGCCGGGCCGCCCGTCCGCAAGATCCACCCGATCGGGTGCGGTCCGAGCGAGGGGTGATGGACCGGGCGCGGTTCGCACGCCGAATCAGACGGCAGATCAGGCGACTCGGACGCCGCGAAACCGCCGCTCCCAGCCCGGGTGCCGCCCTCGCTCAGCGGCACTGCGGCCGTTCGAACACGGCGGCGCGGGGCGGTGTCGCACACGGCTTCTATGCTCGGCATGACGCCTCCGCCGCTGGAAAGTTGCACATGCCCCAACACGTTGCGCCACAAGATGATCGGCCCGAACTCCCGGAAGCCGCGCTCGACCGCCTGCCGTCGGTGCTCGCCGATCCGCCATGGACTCGCAAGCGACGCAGGTCCAAAGCCCCCACGGTGATCCCGGGCCTCGAGGCCCCCGCCCCCCAGCTCGTCGGGCGGCCCGGCGAATTCGAAGCGGCCCTGGCGATCGAGCCGACCGTCACCGAATGGGACGAGGCCGAGTACTGGGACGGCGACCCCGAGTCCCCGATCCGCCTGCCCGGCTTCTTCGGCGCCGGCAAGTGCCTGTCCCAGCTCGCCCGCAAAGGCGTCGCCGTGGCCGACGCCGCCGTCCGCGAACTCGAAGACGAACCGTGGTCCGGCCGCGCCCTCCTGCCCATTCGCAGCACCCCCGCTGCGAGGCTGGCCGCGCACTGGGCCCTGCGCCGCCGCGACGGCCGCAGGCCCGGCCTCGACTGGTTCGACCGCCACGGCCTCCGCGCCGTGCCGTTCCTCGTGCCGGAGGCGTTCGGCCCCCAGGCCTACCGCCGCACCAGCGCCCGCAGTGCCCTGCGCCTCCTCTCCTGGCGGTACGGGTCCGACGCCGTCGTCGGCGCCGCGGAGCCCCACGGGCCCGAAGCGGTCGCCGCCGTCGCCGCGCTCTTCGACACCGACCCCCACCAACCCCTGCTGGAGGCCCCCCAGACGGGTGCGTGGGTCCACATCGCCGAGAACCTTCCGCCGGTGCTCACCGCCGACCGGGCCGCGATCCTCCCGCCCGCGGCGATCCGCCACCTGATCGAGGTCCTCTGCCAGTGGGCGCCGCGCGTGCCCTACCCCGGCCTCGACGCCGCCGCGGCCCACTGCGACCGCGAATCGCTCGCCCGCTTCTCCCTCGCGCTCGCCGAAGAACTGATCGGCGTCGACTGGGCCATCGGCCCGCTCGCCTACTTCGGCCTCCCCGAGGGCGCCGCGCTGCTCGAAGCCGCGATCCCCAGCTCCGGCGGCAGAGAGCCCGAGACCACGGCCTTCGAGCTGGAAGTCCTCGCCGCGTTCCCCGCCGAGATCGCGTTCCCGCCGCTCTACCGGCTCTCCCGCGGCACCATGAAACCCGCGCAGCGCGCGGAGGCCGCCGAACGGGCCCGCGCCGTCGCCGAACGCCTCGGCGCCGAACCCGAACCGCTCGCCGACCGCCTCGCCCCGACCCTCGGCCTCGACGACCCGGCGACCCTGACCATCGACTTCGGGCCCCGCGCCTTCTACGCGAAGCCGGACGACCGGCTCAAGTTCACCATCGTCGACGACGCCGGCCGGACCCGCCCGCGCCTGCCCCGGCCCGGCGTCCGCGACGACGCCGCGACCGCCGCCGCCTCGATTGCCCGCTACCGGAAACTGACCAAGGACGTCACCGCCCAGCTCGCCTTCCAGAGCGCCCGCCTCGAGGACGCCATGCTCGACGGTCGCCTGTGGACCTCACGGGAGTTCGCGCGCCTCACCGCCCACCCGGTGCTCGCCCCGATCGCCCGGGGCCTGCTGTGGCTCGGCGGCACCCCCGAAGCGGCCCAGTGCTTCCGCATCGCCGAGGACGGCACCCTCGCCGACGTCGACGACAAGCCGTTCGCGCTCGCCGAGCACGACCTCGTCCGCCTCGCCCACCCGGCCCTGCTCTCCCCGGCGGACCTGGAGGCCTGGACCCGGGTGTTCGCCGACTACGAGATCCTGCAGCCCTTCGACCAGCTCGTCCGACCGGCGCTCGGCCTCCTTCCCGAAGAGGTCGAGAGCGGGATCCTGCACGGCTTCACCGGGGCCGTGGCGAGCTTTCACGGCCTCAAGGCCGTCATGGACCTCGAGAATCTCGGCGTGAGCGGGGACTGGAACGCCCGGGTCGACTACACCCGGGCGTTCAGCAAGGCCCTGCCCGGCGGGGTCTGGCTCCTGGCCCAGGTCGACCCGGCGCCGCCCTGGCACGACCCCAGGCCCGACAGCTGGCATCGAATCGAGTCGATCTGGTTCGCCACCACCAAGAACCGCCGCCAAGGCGTCCCGACCCTCGCCGGACAGGACCTCCTCGAAGCGCTCGACCCCGTCGTCCTCTCCGAGCTCCTCGCCGGACTGAACCGCGCCGCCGGTCTCCACCTCTAACCCGTAGAAAGCCGACATGACCGAGATCACCGCACCGAAACTCCAGCGCCCGCCCGCCGAGCGGCGCTACGCCGCCGAACTCGCGAAGCTCGCCGACGAGGACGAGTCGCCCCGCCCGCCCGGGTGGGCCCTCAGCCTCCAGGCCGCCCGCACCTTCATCGTCGGCGACGACTCCCGCGGCATCGCCCGCAAGTTCGTCGGCGACCCCTCGCTCATCGACCGCGCCCTCGTGACCCTCGCGACCAGCCGCGGCCTCATGCTCGTCGGCGAGCCCGGCACCGCCAAATCGCTGCTGTCCGAACTCATCGCGGCCGCCGTCTCCGGCGACTCCACCCTCACCATCCAAGGCGGCGCCTCCACCACCGAGGACCAGATCGCCTACTCCTGGAACTACTCCCTGCTCGTCTCCGAGGGCCCCACCCAGCGCGCGCTCGTGCCCGCACCCCTCCTGCGCGGCATGGCCGAAGGCCGCGTCGTCCGCTTCGAGGAGATCACCCGCTGCCCCCTCGAAGTGCAGGACTCCCTGCTCTCGCCCCTGTCCGACCGCGTGCTCGCCATCCCCGAACTCGACGGCGACTCGATGGTCTTCGCCCGCGAAGGCTTCAACATCATCGCCACCGCCAACACCCGCGACCGCGGCGTCAACGAGATGAGCGCGGCCCTCAAGCGCCGCTTCAACTTCGAGACGGTCTTCCCCATCGCCGACTTCCAGACCGAACTCGACCTCGTCGAACACGAGGCCGCCGCCGCGCTGGAGCGGTCGGGCGTCCCGACCCCGCCGTCGCGCGACGTGCTCGAAGTGCTCGTGCGGGTCTTCCGCGACCTCCGCACCGGCGAGGCGGGCGGCGACCGCCCCCAGGCCGTCATGTCCACGGCCGAGGCCGTCTCGGTCGCCCACGCCGTCGGCATCAAGGCCTGGTACCTGCGCGGCGGGAAGGCCGAGGCCGGCGACATCGTGGACTGCATGGCCGGGGCCGCCGCCAAGGACAACGCCGAGGACCTCGCGCGCCTGCGCCGCTACCTCGAACAGAAGGCCCCCAAACGCCAAGGCCCGCACTGGCACTCGCTCTACCAGGCGCGGAACCTGCTGCCGGGATGACGAGTCGACTGCATCTGCAGGGCGTGCGGCACCACTCGCCCGCCTGCGCCCGCCTCGTCGCCGAACGGATCGAGCGGCTGCGGCCCTCGGCCGTGCTCATCGAGGGCCCGGCCGACTTCAACGACCGCCTCGACGAGCTCGCCCTCGCCCACGAGCTGCCCGTCGCGATCTACTCGTACGCGAGCACCGACGCCGCCGTCCGGCGCTCCTGGGCCCCGATGTGCGACTACTCGCCCGAATGGGTCGCGCTCACCGAGGGCCGCAAAGCGGGCGCCGAGGTCCGCTTCATCGACCTCCCCGCCTGGCACGAGTCCTTCGAGGGCGTCGAGAACCGCTACTCGGACGCCGAGCGCCGCTACACGGACGCGGCGGACCGGCTCTGCCGCGCCTTCGCCGTCGACAACGTCGACGCCCTGTGGGACCACCTCGTCGAAGTCGCCGACCCCGACGGACTCGAAGCGCGGCTCGACCAGTACTTCGCGCTCCTCCGCGGCGAAGCCGACACGGGGGCCGCCGACACCGCGCGCGAAGCGTACATGACCCGATGGATCCGCGCGGCGCTCGAAGCCCACGACGGTCCGGTCCTCGTCGTCTGCGGCGGCTTCCACGCCCCCGCCCTGCGCCGCATGATCGACGCGGCGCCGGAGGCGACCGACGCCGGGCCGCCCGCCCTCCCCGAACCCCCCGAGGGCGCCGAGGTCGGCACCTACCTGGTGCCCTACTCGTTCAAGCGCCTCGACGCCTTCGCCGGGTACCAGTCCGGGATGCCCTCACCTGAGTACTACCAGCGCCTCTGGGAGGCCGGACCCGAGGAGGCCGCCGCCGTCCTCGTGCAGCGCATCACCGAGCGCCTCAGGGACCGCGGCCTCCACGTGTCCACGTCGGACCTCATCGGCGCGCGCAGCCTCACCGAAGGCCTCGCGCGCCTGCGCGGCCACGAGCGCCCCGGCCGCACCGACCTCCTCGACGGCCTCGCCAGCGCCCTCATCAGCGACGACCTCGAACGGCCGCTGCCGTGGGCCCGCCGTGCTTCCCTCACAGTGGGAACGCATCCCGTGGTGGTCGAGATGACCGCCGCGCTCACCGGCGAGCGCGTCGGCGCCCTGCACCCGGACACGCCGCGCCCGCCGCTCGTCGCCGACGCCGAAGCCGAGATGGAGCGGCTCGGCCTCGACGTCGAGGGCCCGCTGCAGCTCGACCTCACCAAACCCGTGGACCTGCAACGCAGTCGCGTCCTCCACTGCATGCGCCTCCTCGGCCTGCCCGGGGTGCACCGGGTCGGCGGCCCCTCCGCGGGCGCGGACGTCACCGCCGAGGAGCACTGGACCCTCCGTGCGAGCCGGGACCGCCTGCCCGCGCTCATCGAGGCCGGGGCCCTCGGCCCCACCTTGGGCGACGCCGCGCAGGTCCGTCTTGAACACCGGCTCGAGCGCAGCCTCCACGACGCCTCCGGTGCGCTCGACGCGCTGGCCGTCCTGCTCTTCGACGCGGCCCTGTGCGGGCGCGCCCGCCTCACCGGCCGCCTCGGACAGGCCGTTGAATCCGCAGTGGACGAATGCGGCGGCCTGGGGGCCGTGGGCGCGGCGCTCGCCACCGTGCTCGCGCTGTGGCGCCACGACCACCTGTTCGGCACCGCCGGCAGCGACCTGTACGCGGCGGTCGTGACCGCCTGCGCGAGCCGCATCCTGTGGCTCGCCGAGGGCCTGCACGCCGGGCCCGGCCCGGCCGACCTCGGCAGGCTCGGCGCGATGCGTGCCCTGCGCGACGCCGTCCGGCACGCCTCCCCGCTCGTCCCGCCGGTCGCCACGGTCACCGCTGCGGCGCAGCGCATCGCAGTGGACGGCCAGGCCCCGCCGGACCTGCGCGGCGCGGCCCTGGGCCTCGTGTGGGCGCTCGGCGCGCCCGCGGACGCGGCGGCCGCGGCGGAAGGCGCGGCCGGTCCGGACCGGCTCGGCGACTGGCTCGCGGGCCTGTTCGCCGTCGCCCGCGAGGAAGTCCTCGCCGAAGCCGACGACGGCGGCGTGGTGTCCGCTGTGGACGGACTCGTCGCCGAACTGAACGAGCAGGAGTTCCTCGTGGCCCTGCCCGCGCTGCGGCAGGCGTTCGCGATGTTCCCGCCGCGCGAGCGCGGCCTCATCGCCGAACGCGTGGTCGCGCTGCGGGGCGGCGGCGACGCCCGCGGCCTCACCGCGCGGCTGCGCGTCGACCCGCTCACCGTGGCGTCCTCGATGGCGCTCGAAGCCCGCGTCGAGGCCGTCCTCGCCCGCGAAGACCTCAGATTCGGAGAAGAGTCCCGATGAGCGACGACACGAACGCCGCGCAGGCGGACCTGCAGCGCTGGCGGCTCATCCTCGGCCCCGCCGCCGAAGGCTGCACCGGCGGCCTCAGCGAGGAGAACGCCGGGCGCGACGCCGCGCTCGACTGGCTCTACGGCCGCGACGACGACCTCGGCAAACGCGACGTGCGCCGCGGCGGGGTCCGGTCCGGCGAGCGCGGCGGGGGGAGCGAGCCCTCCATGCTCGCCACCGTGGACTGGCTCGAAGGCATCCACCGGCTCTTCCCGAAGGAGACGATCGAGCGGCTCGAACGCGACGCGATCGAACGCTACGAGATCCACGACGTGCTCACCGACCCCGAAGTGCTCGAGCGCGTCGAACCGAACGCGGCCCTGCTCAAAGCGGTCCTGCGCACCAAGCACCTGATGAACCCGCAGGTCCTCGCAGCCGCCCGCCGCATCATCGAGCAGGTCGTGCGCGAACTGGTCGAGAAGCTCTCCGTCCAGGTCCGCACCGTCTTCACCGGCAGCCGCTCCCGCCGGCCGAGCCGGCACCGCCGCGCCCGGGACTTCGACCTCAAACGCACGCTCCGCGCCAACCTCAAGCACTACCGGCCCGAGGACCGCCGCGTCGCCATCGAGCGCCCGCACTTCCACTCGCGCACCTCCAAGCGCCTGGAGCAGTGGCAGCTCGTGCTCCTGGTCGACCAGTCCGGGTCCATGGCCGGATCGGTGATCCACTCGGCCGTCACCGCCTCGTGCCTGTACGCCCTGCCGGGCCTCAAGACCCACCTCGTCGCCTTCGACACCTCGGTCGTCGACATGACCTCCGAGGTGGACGACCCGGTGGAACTGCTCATGAAGGTCCAGCTCGGCGGCGGCACCGACATCGCGCGCGCCGTCGAATACGGGGCCGGGCTCATCGAGAACCCCCGCCGCTCCATCGTCGCCCTCATCAGCGACTTCTACGAGGGCGGCAACGCCTCCCGGCTGATCCACACCGTCAAGCAGCTGTGCGAGCAGGGCACGCAGGTCCTCGGCCTCGCCGCCCTCGACGAGGACGCCAACCCCGACTACGACCACCAGATGGCCGCGCAGCTCGCCGCCGTCGGCGCCCACGTCGGCGCGATGACCCCGTCCCACCTGGTCGAATTCGTCGCAGAAAGGCTGGGCTCGTGACCGCTCCGCACCAGCGAGGCGACCTCCTCGCCCTCACCCCCGACGCCCTCGCGGCCCTCGCCAACCGCGGCCTCGTCAAACGCGCCGCCAAGGACCTCGACGCCGGGGTCGTCCCCGCCATCACGCTCGCCGACGGGACGCTCACCGCCGTCTTCCCCGACGGCGCCGAAGCGACGCTGCCGGCCGAAGGCGGACTCGAAGCCGCCGCCTGCACCTGCGGCGCGACGGGCAAATGCCGCCACCGCGTCGGCGCGGTCCTCGCCTACCAGCGCGAACAGGACGCGCCCCGAGGGGACGACGAGACCCCCGCCGAGATCGCCGACCCGGGCGCGATCACCGACGAGCAACTGCGCGAAGCCCTCGGCCACCACGCGCTCAAGGCCGCCGAGCAGACCCGCCGCGCCGGATACACCGCCCGCCTCGTCCGGCCCGGCGTCGACCGGCCCGCCGTCGCCGAACTGCCCGCCGCCACGGTGAGCTTCCTCGTCCCCGGCCTCGGCTACGTCCACACCGACGCCACCGGTCCCGCCCGCGACACCGCGATCGTCCTCGCCGTGTGGGCCTTCCGCGAAGCGGCGGCGGACGCCGCCACCGTGAGCGTCGGCGGCGGCGCCGAATCGGACGGCCTCGCCGAAGCGCTCGCCCTCGCCGAACGCGTCCTCCTCGACGGCGCGGTCGGCGCGGACGGCGTCCTGCGCGCCGCCCTCCAACGCGAGTCCAAGGCCCTCACCCGCCGCCGCGCCCACTGGCCCGCCGGCGCGGTCGACGACCTCGTCGACCAGCTCCAGCGCTACGAGGACCGCTCCGCCGCCTACGACCCCCAGCGCGTCGCCGCCCTGCTCGCCGAACTCCCCGCCCGCGCCCGGGCCGCCCGCCGCAGTACCGCTGAACGACACGCAGGCGGCACCCCCGCGGCCCAGGTCCTCGGCAGCGAGGAGGCCGCCGCCACGCCGCTCACCCTCGTGCGGCTCACCGCCCTCGGCGCGCGCGTGGGCACGGAGGGCGACACCCGCACGCTCGAGCTCTACCTCGCCCAGCCCGAGACCGGCATGGTCCTCGCCGTCCGGCGCGACTGGCCCGTGACCGAGAACGACGCGCTCACCGGCCCCGAACTCGCCGGCCGCCGCCTCGGCGGGTGCAGGATCGGCGCGCTGGCCTCGGGGAACACCGTCACCGAAGCCGCCTCCCGCACCGCGGCACGCGCGCTCAAGCTCGGAACCGGCCGCCTCGCCAAGACCCAGGTGCTCCCGCTCGGCACGGCCTGGGACGACCTCCCGGCCTCCCTGCGCGCCACCGATCTCGACGCCCTGGCCGCCGAACTCGCCGACCGGCCGCCCGCGTTGGTGCGGCCCCGCGTCGCGGCCGAGTCCCTGCGCGTCATCGTCGTCGAATCGGCCCGGCACCTCGGCTACGACCCGGCCTCCCAGTCCCTCGAAGCCCTGATCGAGGCCCCCGGCGGCGGCACGGCCCGCCTGCGCCTGGTGCACCGGGCCGCCGCGCCCGGCGCGCTCGAAGCCGTCGAGCGCGCCCTCACCGGCGAGCTCCTCGCCGTCGCCGGGCACGTGCGCCGGCACCGCGGCGAGCTCATCGTCGAACCGACCGCCCTGCTCACGCCCCGCGGCCCGGTCGTCCCCGACCTCGCCCCGGGGGACGACGCCGCCGACCTCGCCGCGGGCGGCGAAGCGCGCCCCGCCGACTCGGTCGCGGCCGCGATCGAAGGCGCGCTCACTGCCTGCGCGGACCTCGCCCACCAGGGTCTCCGCCGCTCCCGCGAGCCCTCGCGCGCCCGCGTCGAGTCCGCCGCGGCCGAGCTGCAACGCGTGGGACTCCAAAGGGCGGCAAGCGATTTCGTTCAGTTGTCCAAAGCGTTGGGGGAGGAGGACGACGCCGCGAAGACCGCGGCCTGGACCGCCGCCGCCGTCCGGATCCTCGTCACCGCTGAGCTACACTGACGGTTCTGGGCGATCCCAGTCTCGGCGCAGTTCGCGGACCATAAGTCCGCCGTCTTGGCGCCGCCTGCAGTCTCGGCGCCGCTTGCAAGCCATACGCGCGCACTGTCGAATTCCAGCCGCTCGAATCTCCAGCGGAGCCATCGTTTCGCGTTCGCAGAGTCGGCGATCATCATCGAAGCAATGGGGCTTTCCGTGCCATCTCAACCTGTGATCGACCTGCAAGACCCGATCTTCCTGGCCCACCGGGGCGGCAAACTGCGCACCGTCACCACCGTCCCGCTCGACAGCCGCGAGGACCTCTCCATCGCCTACACGCCCGGAGTGGCCCGCGTCTGCGAGGCCATCGCCGCCGACGAGTCGCTGGCGCGGACGCACACGTGGCGCTCGAACGTGGTCGCGGTCGTCACCGACGGCACCGCCGTCCTCGGCCTGGGCGACATCGGCGCCGCCGCGTCGCTCCCCGTCATGGAGGGCAAGGCCGCCCTGTTCCGCCAGTTCGCGGACGTCGACGCGGTCCCGATCTGCCTGGGCACCAAGGACCCCGACGCCATCGTGGCCGCCGTCGCGGCCATCGCGCCGTCCTTCGGCGGGATCAACCTGGAGGACATCTCCGCGCCCCGCTGCTTCGACATCGAGGACCGCCTCAAGGCGATGCTCGACATCCCGGTGTTCCACGACGACCAGCACGGCACCGCCGTCGTCGTCCTCGCCGCGCTCACCAACGCGCTGCGCCTCCAGGACCGCCGCGCCGAGGACCTCACGGTCGCCATCGTCGGCGCGGGCGCGGCGGGCGTCGCGATCACCAAGATCCTGAGCGAGGCCGGCGTCGGGGACGTCATCGTCTGCGACTCCACCGGCATCATCCACGAAGGCCGCGACCGCCTCAACCCGGTCAAGGAGCGGCTCGCCGCCATGACGAACCGGACCGGCCGCAGCGGCGGCGTCGCCGAGGCGCTCAAGGGCGCGGACGTCCTGGTCGGCGTCTCCGGCGGCGCGGTCCCCGAGGCCGCGCTGGAAGGCATGGCCGAGCGCGCGATCGTGTTCGCGCTGGCGAACCCGACGCCCGAGGTCGATCCGGCGATCGCCGCGAAGTACGCCGCGATCGTGGCGACCGGCCGCAGCGACTACCCGAACCAGATCAACAACGTCCTCGCGTTCCCCGGGATCTTCCGGGGCGCGCTCGACGCCGCGGCCCCGCAGATCACCGAGGCGATGAAGCTCGCCGCGGCCCGCGCCATCGCGGACATCGCCGCCGAGGACCTGGCCGCCGACCGCATCGTGCCCTCGCCGCTCGACCCGCGCGTCGCCCCGGCCGTGGCCGCCGCGGTCAAGGCCGCCGCCTAAGCCGACCGCAGGGTGGTCCGGCGCCCCGCCGGGCCGCCTACGCGGCGGCCATCAGGTCCGCGAGCGTCGCGATCACGTCGCGTCCCTCCACTTGGGACGCCCACTCGATCGGCAGCGCCGCGTGGCCGTACGCCGCGCCGTAGAGGTTCCCGAGGATCGCGCCGGTGGAGTCGGAGTCGCCGCCGTGGCTCACGGCCGCGGTGAGCCCGGCGCGCACGTCGTCGGTCCCGAGCAGGCAGTACACCGCGATCGCCAGGGCCTCCTCCGCGATCCAGCCCTCGCCGAGCGGCGTGCACGTGTTCGGCCCGGGCGGGACGTTCCCGGCCAGCGCGTACGCCCTCTGGAGGAGGTCCGCGGTCTCCGAGCGGTCGAGGCCGCCGCGCAGGTGCAGCAGGGTGTCGGAGACCGCGCGCTGCGGGCTGACACCGTTCGTCAAGTGCGCCACGATCATCGCGAACGCGCCCGCCGAGGCCCCGGCGGTCGGGTGCCCGTGGGTGAGCGCCGAGCACTGCTCGGCCAGGTCGAAGGCCTGTTCGGGCGGGAAGCGCAGCCCGAACGGCGCCGAGCGCATGACGGTGCCGCAGCCCTTCGAGTTCGGGTTCACGCCCGGCCGCGCGCCGTCCTTGAGCCCGGAGAGGCAGGCGTTGCCCGGCGCGCGGCGCGCGTACAGCCACGGCTGGGCCGCCAGGCCCTCGGAACCCATGGGCGGCATGGGCTCCCGCTGCGTCTCCAGCCACCGCAGATAGGCGAGGCGCACCTGCTCGACCTCCTCGCCCGGTGCGGCGAGCAGCAGCCCTTCGGCGGTGAACAGGGTCATCTGGGTGTCGTCGGAGATCCGGTTGCCGAGCATCCGATCGACCCCCTGCGGCCCGAACCGCCGCTGAATGGACTCCCAGCGGTCGAATTCCACCTGGTAGCCGAGGGCGTCGCCCACCGCGCCCCCGACGAGGCACCCGAGTACGCGGTCGTGTCGCGAGATCGCTGCAGTCACGCGGGAATTCTATGGCCCCCATGCACGTCGCGCCAGGCCCTGCCGCGGGCGTCCGAAGCGGACGCCCGCGGCACGGCCGGTTCAGTCTGACGCGCGTTCGACGATCTCGCGGGTCGCCTGGACGATGTCGTCGGCACGGTCGCTGATGAGGCGGGTGTGGTCGGTGTCGTGGAGCACCCGCTGCTCGCCGCGGGTCACCGAGCCGGCCAGGTTCGCGTCGAGCCGCGTCTTGCCCTCGTGGATCGCCTGCAGCGTCTCCTCGGTCATGAGCGCCTGCTGGTTGGGGTCCACGCCCAGCGGTGTGAAGGCGACGACCGGAACGTCCGGGACGCCGGGGCCGGCCTGGAGTTCCTCCGCGATCGCGACCAGCGTCCCGCGCTCGGCCATGCCGACGCGGATCCACGCCTCGCTCGCGTGGTAGCCGGCCACGGCCTCCCGCACGTCCTCGGGATAGTCCGGGTACATCGCGGCGACCATGTCGCGCATGAACGGCAGGGCCTGCCGCAGCTGCTCGGCGGTGGGCGCCATCGCCTCGCCCGCGGCCAGGCCGCCCTCGGCGGGCATGTGGTCGTCCCACTCGCGGTGGAAGGCGTCGAGCCAGACCAGCCCGGCGACCTCGCCGGGGAAGTCCTGCGCGAACCGGAACGCGTACGCTCCGCCGAGGGAATGGGCGACCAGCACGTACGGGCCGGGAACGCCCCGGGCGCGGAGCAGCTCGCGCAGCTCCGCGGCGACGGACTCGGCGGTGCGCGGCAGCGGGAGCGGATCGCTGTAACCCGACCCGCCGCGGTCGTACACCACGGCGGTGGTGAACTCGGCGACCCGCTGCTGGAGGCCGTAGTAGTTGAGCCCGATCGCGCTGGCGCCGGGGAGGAAGACGACGGCGGGACCGCCGGTGCCGGAGGTGTGGATGTAGATCCGGCGGCCGTCGATCTCCTGGAAGCCGCCGACCGGGGGAGTGTGCTGGGAGGCGAAGTCGCCGTTGGCGGAAGTGTGGTTCTCGTTCATGCGGACAACTGTCGAGGGTCGGCCTGACACGGCCCTGACACGGTGCTGACATGTTCGCCCCCTTGGATTCTCGACGGCCGTGCCGGGTTCGGCGGCGCCGCTGGGGCGGCGGGAGGGACCAGGATGAGGGGTGCCTCCACGCTTCGTCGTTCGGTGCGGCGGCGGCCGCGTACGCCGAGCACCGTCCGGATCACGCGCGGGCCGCGGTGCGCTGGGCGCTCGAACACGCGCCCGGTCTGCGCGTGCTGGACCTCGGCGCCGGCACCTGTCGGGCACCGGCCCCGACGCCCGGTTCGGCTCACCGGAGCAGAACGAGTTCCCACACGGCCGGCACCGGCCCGCGGAGTCGCTCGCCGCGACGCTCGCCACGCGCGCGGGGATGCTCGTCATGCCGGAGGAGGAGCGGGCCGCCGCCCTGGACCGGATCCGCGCCTACCTCGCGGGCCGACCGGAAACCGCCGACGGGGAGTGCACGCTCCCGATGCCGACCGGCGTGCTCCGCGTCCGGCGGCTCTCGGGGACGTCGCCGCCCGGTATCGCGTGTCGGCCGGCGATCCGAGCTGCCGCGTGCCTCCTCGGCGTCATTCCCCCGCAACGGGGTTCGCCCTGCTCAAGGGGCTCCGGCCGCCGGCCTCTTGACTGAGTGACCGTTAACATGCAGAATACATCGACATGTTTCACCGCCTAAGAGGACGGGAGCCGATGCAGCCTCCGATCAGAATCCGCACCATGGCCGCGGCGGGAGCCGCCGCCGTGGTGCTCACCTCGCTGTCCGCCGCCGAGGCCTCCGCGAACGAGGCCGACGCGAGCATCAAAGTGGACCTCGCCGCCGCCACCGACATCTCCGACGAGCTCTACGGCCTGTTCTACGAGGACATCAACCACGCCGCCGACGGCGGGCTCTACGCCGAGCTGGTCCAGAACCGCTCGTTCGAGTTCACCGCCGCCGACGAACCCTCCTACACGCCGCTCACGGCCTGGGAGGCCCTCAGCGGCTCGGTCGCGGTCGAGTCCGCCGACCCCCTCAACGGGAACAACCCCACGTACATCAGCGCGACCGCCGGGACCGCGATCGTCAACGCCGGCTACAACACCGGGATGGCCTTCACCGAAGGCGCGTCCTACGACTTCAGCGTCTGGGCGAACGCCGACGCCGCCACCGAACTGCAGGTCGCCCTCGTCGACGCCGAGGGCACCGCCCTCGCCGCACCCGCGCTCGTCCCCATCTCGGGCGCGGGGGAGTGGGCGAAGGCCGAAGTCGTCCTCACCGCCGACGCGACCAGCACCACCGGCCGCCTCATGGTCACCGCCGCGGGCCCGGTGAGCCTCGACATGGTCTCGCTCTTCCCGCAGGACACGTTCCTCGGCCGCGAGAACGGCCTCCGCAAGGACCTCGCCGAACTCATCGCCGACCTCGAGCCCTCGTTCCTGCGCTTCCCGGGCGGCTGCATCGTGAACACGGGCTCCTTCGACCCCGACAGCCGCGAGCGCGCCTACAACTGGAAGGACACCGTCGGCCCCGTCGAGGAGCGCAAGGCCAACCACAACTTCTGGGGCTACCACCAGAGCTACGGCCTCGGCTACTTCGAGTACTTCCAGTTCGCCGAGGACCTCGGCGCGGAGCCCGTGCCCGTCGTCCCGGTCGGCGTGACCGGCTGCGGCGACTCGCCCGAGATCACCGACCCGGCCGAACTCGAGCGCTGGGTCCAGGACACGCTCGACCTCATCGAGTTCGCCAACGGGCCCGTCGACTCCGAATGGGGTTCGCTGCGCGCCGAGATGGGCCACCCCGAGCCGTTCGGCCTGGAGAAGATCGGCCTCGGCAACGAGGAGTACAAGGAGCAGTTCTACGCGAACTACCCGGCCTTCCACGACGCCGTCCGCGAGGCGTACCCGGACATCGAGATCATCGCCAACTCCGGTGTGGACGACTCCGGCGCGGTCTTCGACCGCAGCTGGGAGTTCGCCCGCGAGCAGGGCGCCGACCTCGTGGACGAGCACTACTACAACGCGCCGGAGTGGTTCTTCGCCAACAACGACCGCTACGACTCCTACGACCGGACGGGCCCGCACGTGTTCGTCGGCGAGTACGCCTCGCTCTCGAACACCTGGTGGAGCGCCCTCTCCGAGGCCTCCTACCTGACGGGCATCGAACGCAACGGCGACGTGGTCGACATGGCCTCCTACGCGCCGCTGCTGTCCAACATCGACTACGTCGACTGGGCGCCGGACATGATCTGGTTCGACAACCACCGCACGGTCAAGTCCGCCAGTTACGAAGTGCAGCAGCTGTTCGGCACCCACGCGGGCGACCAGGTATTCGCCTCGCAGGTGGAGGCGGACCCGATCGTCTCGCCCGACATCGCGGGCGGCATCGGCCTCGCCACCTGGAACACCGCCGCGGCCTATGACGACGTGAAGGTGACCGCGGCCGACGGCTCGGTCCTGTTCGAGGACGACTTCGCCACCGGCAGCGACGGCTGGACGCCCGGCGGCAACGCCGCGGGCGTATGGGAGGTCGCGGATGGCGCGTACACCCAGACCGCGCTCGTCGAGGACGCCCGCAGCACGGCCGGTTCGGCCGACTGGTCGAACTACACGATGGAGCTCAAGGCCACGAAGACCGCCGGCAGCGAAGGCTTCCTGGTGATGTTCGGCGTCGAAGGGTCGGACGACTACTACTGGTGGAACCTCGGCGGCTGGAACAACACCACCAGCGCGGTCGAGAAGGCCACCAACGGTGGCAAGTCCACGCTGGTCAACCACGACACCGTGATCGAGACCGGCCGCACCTACGACCTGAAGATCGAGGTCGAGGGCCGCACCATCACCGGCTACGTGGACGGCGAGCAGGCCTTCAGCGTGGTCGACGAGCAGCGGATCGAACCGCTCTACCAGGTCGTCACCCGCGACGAGGACACCGGCGAGATCACCCTGAAAGTGGTGAACGCCCAGGACCGGGCCGTCACCACGGACGTGGAGCTCGAAGGGCAGCGCCTCAAGCACAAGGCCGAGGTCACGACGATCGCGTGCGACCCGGGCTGCGACAACCTCCTCGGCGAGGACCAGGTCGTCTACCCCGTGACCGAGACCGTGAAGGGCCTCGGCAACGAGTTCACCTACGAGTTCGAGCCGTACTCGGTCACGTTCATCACCTTGACCCCGAAGGGCAAGCGCTAGAACCGAAACGAGTGCGGCCCCGGACGGGAGTCCGGGGCCGCACTCGTTGTCGCAGCCTGGTTCAGGCCACGGGTTCGGGTTCGACGATCCTGTCGCCTTCGCGGTCGCCGTGGATCTCGTAGTGCAGCGGCTGGACGCCTTCGACCTGCGGTCGGCGCTTTCTCAGGCTGAACGGCACCGCGACCGCCGCGACCCACAGGACGCCCGCGCCCAGCATGTGCATCCCGACCAGCAGCGCCGGCAGGTCCAGGTAGTACTGCGTGTAGCCGATGACCCCCTGCAGGAGCTCGACCGCCAGCAGCGCGTAGGCCGCGCGCTTCGCCGTCTCCGGCGCCTTCACCGCGTGCAGCGCCGCGATCAACGCGACGGTCATGCCCAGCAGCAGCCACACCAGGTCCGCGTGCAGCTGCGACATCAGTTCGGGGTCCATGCCGTTGCGCGGGGTGTCCGCGTCGCCCGCGTGCGGGCCCGAGCCCGTGACCACCACGCCGAGCACGATCACCGCGCCGGCGACCGCCACGAGCCAACGGGCCAGCAGTGTCACCGCTCGCGGCACCAGCGGCACCACCGCGCCGTCCGGCTCGCCCGAGCGGAGGTACAGCGCGACGGAGATCGCCACGAGCGGGATCGAGGCCAGGAAGTGCAGGCCCACCACCCACGGGTTGAGGTTCGTCCAGACGGTGATCCCGCCGATGACCGCCTGCGCCGGGACGTACAGCAGCCCCGCCGCCGCGAGCTTCACCAGCGACATCCGCCGCGGCACCCGCAGCCACGCCGCCAGCAGCGCGCCCACGGCGACCGCGATGAGCACCCCCGTCAGGGCCCGGTTCCCGAACTCGATCGCCCCGTAGATCCCCATCTCAGGGGTCGCCACCAGGGAATCAGCGGTGCACTTGGGCCACTCGGGGCAGCCCAGGCCCGACTCGGTCAGGCGCACGGCGCCGCCGGTCACGATGATGCCGACGTTCGCGATCACACTGGCCAGCGCCCACCGGCGCACCGCGCCCGGGCGGGCGAACCACCGCTGCAACAGGTTCACGCGGCGAATCTATCCCCGGGCCCGCTCCGCGCCTCGGCCCGGGTCTCGCAGTGTGGGCTGGCACCGTACTTGCGCACGTGAGGTTAGGCAACCCTGCGTGCCCGGTCTCACCGTCGGCCGTCTCGACGTGCCGGAGCGAATTAAGTAACATTTACCTTGTGGAAATGGTGACGAGGGCGACGAGCCACTCGACGGACGGGGACACCCGCCGCCGAGTGACCCGCCTGCTGCTCGAACGCGGCCACGCCACGGCCGCCGAACTCGCGCACGACCTCGGCATCACCGCCACCGCCACCCGCCGCCATCTCGACGTGATGGAAGCCGAAGGCCAGGTCGAGACCCGTGTGGTCAAGACCGCCGGCCGCGGGAGGCCCGCCAAGAGCTACCAGCTCACGCCAGCCGCCCGCACCAACTTCGGCCACACCTACGACGACCTGGCGATGGAGGCGCTGCGCTGGATCCGCCGCTTCGAAGGCGAGGACGCCGTGGGCGGCTTCGCCGCCGAGCAGGTCGCGCGCCTGGAGTCCCGATGCCGGGCCGCCATGGACGCGGTCGACTCGGACGACCCGATGGCCCGCGCCCAGGCGCTGGCGACCGCCATGTCCGGCGAGGGCTACGTCGCCACGGCGTCGGTCATCGCCTCCGGCGGGCAGATCTGCCAGCACCACTGCCCGGTGGCGGGCGTGGCCGCGGAGTTCCCGCAGCTGTGCGAGGCGGAGACGCGGGTGATCAGCCGCCTGCTGGGCGTCCACGTCCAGCGCCTGGCGACGATCGCCAACGGGGACGGGGTGTGCACCACCCACGTGCCCGGCAAGAGCGGCCACAGGGCCGCGGGCGCCGACGGTGGAAGCGGACCGGTACCGCTGCCCGACCCCGAACGCGCAGACCGATAACCCGACAGGTCAAAGGTGAGACTTGAGATGACCGACACGCAGAAGAGCGCACCGCTCAGCCAGGACGAGGCTCTGGCCTCGCTGGGTCAGTACGAGTACGGCTGGGCCGACTCCGACGTCGCCGGCGCCAACGCGCGGCGCGGACTGACCGAGGAGGTCGTCCGCGACATCTCCGCGCGCAAGGGCGAGCCCGAATGGATGCTCGACATGCGCCTGAAGGGCCTCAAGCTCTTCGGCCGCAAGCCGATGCCGAACTGGGGCGCCGACCTGTCGGGCATCGACTTCGACAACATCAAGTACTACGTCGAGGCGTCCGAGAAGCAGGCCGAGTCCTGGGAGGACCTGCCCGAGGACATCAAGAAGACCTACGACAAGCTGGGCATCCCCGAGGCCGAGCGCCAGCAGCTCGTCTCCGGCGTCGCCGCCCAGTACGAGTCGACGGTGCTCTACCACTCCATCCGCGAGGACCTGGAGCAGCAGGGCGTCATCTTCATGGACACCGACACGGGCCTGCGCGAGCACCCGGAGATCTTCAAGGAGTACTTCGGCTCCGTGATCCCGGTGGGCGACAACAAGTTCGCTGCGCTGAACACCTCCGTGTGGTCCGGCGGCTCGTTCATCTACGTGCCCAAGGGCGTCCACGTCGACATCCCGCTCCAGGCCTACTTCCGGATCAACACCGAGAACATGGGCCAGTTCGAGCGCACGCTGATCATCGCCGACGAGGGCTCGTTCGTGCACTACATCGAGGGCTGCACCGCCCCGGTGTACTCCTCGGACTCGCTGCACTCCGCGGTCGTGGAGATCGTCGTCAAGAAGGACGCCCGCGTTCGCTACACGACCATCCAGAACTGGTCGAACAACGTCTACAACCTGGTCACCAAGCGCGCGATCGCCGAGCAGGGCGCGACCATGGAATGGGTCGACGGCAACCTCGGCTCCAAGGTCACCATGAAGTACCCGGCCGTGGTCATGGTCGGCGAGCACGCCAAGGGCGAGGTCCTGTCCGTCGCCATGGCGGGCGAGGGCCAGCACCAGGACACGGGCGCGAAGATGACCCACGCCGCGCCGCACACGTCCTCGACGATCGTCTCCAAGTCGATCTCCCGCGGCGGCGGGCGCACCTCGTACCGCGGCCTCGTGAAGGTCGACGAGGGCTCGCACCACTCGCGGTCCACGGTCAAGTGCGACGCGCTGCTGGTCGACACCATCTCGCGCTCGGACACGTACCCCTACGTCGACATCCGCGAGGACGACGTCGACATGGGCCACGAGGCCACGGTCTCCAAGATCGGCGAGGACCAGATGTTCTACCTCATGAGCCGGGGCCTCACCGAGGACGAGGCGGCGGCCATGATCGTGCGCGGCTTCATCGAGCCCATCGCCAAGGAGCTCCCGATGGAGTACGCCCTGGAACTGAACCGACTCATCGAACTCCAGATGGAAGGCGCCGTCGGTTAACCGGCCAGGCGCTAGGACAAGGAAACCAGAGATTTCATGAGCATCGAATTGGCGACCGCCAAGCCGCACACGCACGGCGTCGGCGAAGTGCCCTCCGAAACCGTGCCCCCGAAGACCAAGTCGCAGCTGCTGCGCTCGTTCGAGCCCGCCGACTTCCCGGCCCTCACCGGCCGGGAGGAGGACTGGCGCTTCACGCCCATCAAGCGCCTCGCCGGGCTCGCCGACCTCGACACCGCGCCCGCGGTCAAGGCCGCCGAGTACGCCATCCGCGACCTGCCCGAAGGCGTCACCGCCGACGCGATCGGCAAGGAGGACCAGCGCCTCGGCTCGATCCTCACGCCGTTCGACCGGCCGAGCGCCGTCGCCTGGGCCAAGAGCGAGAAGGCCCTCCTCGTCTCGGTCGCGCCCGAGGCAGCGGTGTCCGCTCCGGTCTGGATCGACGTGACCGGCGGCGGCCTCGACGGCGCCACCTGGGCCCACACGTTCATCGAGATCGGCCACCACGCCGACGTCACCATGATCGTGCGGCACACCGGCCTGGCCCGCCTCGGCGACAACGTCGAGATCTCGGTCGGCGACGGCGCGCACCTGCGCCTGGTCGTCGTCGCCGAATGGGACCGCGAGTCCACGCACGTCGAGCACCAGAAGGCCCGCCTCGGCCGCGACGCCAAGCTCGACCACGTGGCCGTCACGCTCGGCGGCGACCTGGTCCGCCAGTACCTGTCGGTCGACTACGCCGCCCAGGGCGGCTCCGTCGACGCCTACGGCCTGTACTTCGCCGACGCCGGCCAGCACCTGGAGCAGCGCCAGCTCGTGGACCACTCGGTCCCCGACTGCCGCTCCAACGTGAACTACCGCGGCGCGCTCCAGGGCGAGACCGCCCACACCGTGTGGGTCGGCGACGTCCTCATCCAGGACAAGGCCACCGGCACCGACACGTACGAGATCAACCGCAACCTCGTCCTCTCCGACGGCGCCCGCGCCGACTCGGTCCCCAACCTGGAGATCGAGACCGGCGAGATCGTCGGCGCCGGCCACGCCTCGACGACCGGCCGCTTCGACGAGGAGCACCTGTTCTACCTCCAGTCGCGGGGCATCCCCGAGCCGGAGGCCCGCCGCCTGGTCGTCAAGGGCTTCTTCAACGAGGTCCTCCAGAAGGTCCCCGACGCAGGCCTGCGCGAGGAGCTCACCGAGCTCGTCGTCGCCCGCCTGGATGCGGGAGAGTTCGTGGCCCCCGGGGACATCGAGACGGGTGCCTAGATGACCGACACCGATTTCCTGCGCGTCTGCGCGCTCGACGACCTGCCGGAGTCCCAGCCCATCGCGGCCGACATCCACGGCACGTCGATCGTGCTCGTGCGCAAAGGCGACGAGGCGTTCGCGCTCTACGACGAGTGCTCCCACGCCGCCGTGGCGCTCTCCGAAGGCGACGTCGAGGACTGCCAGATCGAATGCTGGCTCCACGGCTCGAGCTTCGACCTGCGCACCGGCAAACCGTCGGGGCCGCCCGCCACCACGCCGGTGGCGACCTACCCGGTCGAAGTCCGAGACGGCGACGTCTTTCTCAGCCTGAAGCCCAAGACCACCGAAGACTCTTAGAGGAACACCTGTTATGAGCAAGCTCGAGATCCGCGACCTGCACGTCTCGGTCAACACCGACGAGGGCGCCAAGCCGATCCTGCACGGGGTCGACCTGACGATCAACTCCGGCGAGACCCACGCCATCATGGGCCCCAACGGCTCCGGCAAGTCGACCCTGGCCTACTCGCTGGCCGGGCACCCGAAGTACGAGATCACCTCCGGCGAGGTCCTCCTCGACGGCGAGGACGTGCTGGAGATGGCCGTCGACGAGCGCGCCCGCGCCGGCCTGTTCCTCGCCATGCAGTACCCGGTCGAGATCCCCGGCGTGTCGGTCTCCAACTTCCTGCGCACCGCCAAGACCGCCATCGACGGCGAGGCCCCGAAGCTCCGCACCTGGATGAAGGACCTCAAGGGCGCCATGGCCGGCGTGAAGATGGACGAGGCGTTCGTCAACCGCAACGTCAACGAGGGCTTCTCCGGCGGTGAGAAGAAGCGCCACGAGATCGTCCAGATGGAGCTGCTCAAGCCGAAGATCGCGATCCTCGACGAGACCGACTCCGGCCTCGACGTGGACGCCCTGCGCATCGTCTCCGAGGGCATCAACCGCGCCAAGGAGACCACGAACTCCGGCGTCCTGCTCATCACCCACTACACGCGCATCCTGCGGTACGTGAAGCCGGACTTCGTCCACGTCTTCGTCGACGGCCGGATCGCCGAAGAGGGCGGCTCGGAACTCGCCGACAAGCTCGAAGCCGAGGGCTACGAGTCCTACGTCGGCGCGAAGGCCGCCTAGCCAACAGGAAGAAGGAGCCCGTGGAGGCTGCAAGCAAGCTCGACGTCGAGGCCATCCGCGCCGACTTCCCGATCCTGCAGCGCAAGATCGGGGGCCGGCCGCTGGCCTACCTCGACTCGGCCGCGACCTCGCAGAAACCGGTCCAGGTCGTGGAGGCCATGCGCCGCTTCACCGACCACTCGAACGCGAACATCTCGCGCTCGGTCCACACGCTCGGCGCCGAGGCCACCGAGGCGTACGAGGGCGCCCGGGCCAAGGTCGCCGCCTTCATCGGCGCTCCGAGCCCCGACGAGGTCGTGTTCACCAAGAACTCGACCGAGTCGATCAACCTCGTGGCCTACGCCTTCCAGAACGCCACCATCGACCCCGCCGCCGACCCGCGCTTCAAGCTCGGCCCCGGCGACGAGGTCGTGGTGACCGAGATGGAGCACCACGCCAACCTCATCCCGTGGCAGCAGCTGTGCCTGCGGACCGGCGCGACGCTCAAGTGGATCGGCATCACCGACGCCGGCCGCCTGGACGTCGAGAGCGTCGACGACGTCATCACCGAGCGCTGCAAGGTCGTCTCGTTCGTCCACGTCGCCAACCTGCTCGGCACGGTCAACCCGACCTCGCAGATCACCGCCCGCGCCCGCGAGGTCGGCGCCCTGGTCGGGCTCGACGCCTCCCAGTCCGTCCCCCACATCCCGGTGGACGTGACCGAACTCGGCGTCGACTTCATCGCCTTCACCAGCCACAAGATGCTCGGGCCCACCGGCATCGGGGCCCTGTGGGCGAAGGCCGAGATCCTCGACGCCATGCCGCCGTTCCTCACGGGCGGCTCGATGATCGAGACCGTCAGCATGGAGCGCACCACGTTCGCGAAGGCCCCGGCCAAGTTCGAGGCCGGGACGCCGCCGATCGCGGAGGCGGTGGGCTTCGCCGCCGCCGTCGACTACCTCGACGAGCTCGGCATGGAGAACGTGCGCGCCCACGAGAAGGAATACGTCTCGTACATGCTGGAACGGCTCGAGACCGTCGACGGCCTCCAGATCGTCGGCCCCCGCGTCCCGATCGGGCGCGGCGCCACGGTGTCGTTCACGCTCGAGGACGTGCACCCGCACGACGTCGGGCAGGTCCTCGACGCCGAGGGCATCGCCGTCCGGGTCGGCCACCACTGCGCCAAGCCGACCTGCGTCCGCTTCGGCGTCAACGCGACCACGCGCGCCTCCGGGTACGTCTACAACACCCACGAGGAAATAGACCGGCTCGTGGACGCGTTGGGCCAGGTGCGAAAGGTGTTCCGCTGATGAATCTCGACGAGCTGTACCAGGAAGTGATCCTGGACCACTACAAGCGTCCCCGCGGCGCGGGCCTGCGCGAGCCCTTCGAGGGCGAGTCGCACCAGGTCAACCCGACCTGCGGCGACGAGATCACCCTCCGGGTCCACGTGGACGGCGACCGGGTCGCCGACGTCTCCTACGACAACGTCGGCTGCTCGATCTCCAAGGCCTCCGCCTCGGTGATGTACGAACTGGTCAAGGACGCCAAGGTCGACGACGCGCTGGCCCGCATGGCCGAGTTCACCGAGCTGATGAACTCCCGCGGCCAGGCGGAGGGCGACGAGGAGACCCTGGAGGACGCGGTCGCGTTCGCCGGCGTCTCGAAATATCCGATGCGCGTCAAGTGCGCGCTGCTGGGCTGGATGGCGTTCAAGGACGCCCTGGTCCGGGCTTCGGCCACGGGTGCGGGCCGTCAATGAGCACCTTCGGCGACGCGTGCGAGCCGTCAATGAGCACCTTCGGCGACGCGTGCGAGCCGTCAATGAGCAGAGCCTCGATCCCAGGAAGGACCGACGCATGAGTGACACCGTGAAGGCCAAGGAGGACGACGTCCTCGAAGCCATGAAGGACGTGGTCGACCCCGAGCTCGGCATCAACGTCGTGGACCTGGGTCTCATCTACGGCGTCCACGTCGACGAGCACAACGTGGTCACCCTCGACATGACGCTGACCTCGGCGGCCTGCCCGCTGACGGACGTCATCGAGGACCAGTCCCGCTCGGCGCTGTGCAGCGGCGCGGAGGGCGGGCTCGCCGCGGACCTGAAGATCAACTGGGTGTGGATCCCGCCGTGGGGCCCCGACAAGATCACCGACGAGGGCCGCGACCAGCTCCGCGCGCTCGGCTTCAACGTCTGACGAAGTCGGACTTGAAGGTTGAGTTCAGGAACGTCTGACGAAGTCGGACTTGAAGGTTGAGTTCAGGAACGTCTGACGGAGCCGGGCTCGCACGATGTGTTCAGGAACGGCTGACGAAGCCCGACGCGTCGAAGCACGGTAACGTCGAGCCATGGTGAAGATCCGCCCCGCCTCCGGCGGGGGCAGGATCGTCGAGGTCGAACCCGAACGGCTCCCGAGGTGGGTCGCGAACTTCGCCGCACGCAACGGCGGCATCGCGAACCACCACGCCGAGGGCGACGCCTGGACGATCGAATCGAACGAAGGACCGTCGGCCAGTGTCAAATGGACACTGGCCGACGGCCTCCCGTCCGCATGGCTCCTGGACGACGACCCGGTGAAGGCCGCCGAACACCTCCGCGATTACGCCCTCGAACCGCGCCGCATAGCGGTCCTTCTGGCCCGCAAGGGCGCGTATTCGGTCGGCATCGTGGAGGACGGCCGGGTGAAGGTCTCCAAGACCGACACGGCCTACGTGCAGGGCACGACCAAAGCGGGCGGCCAGTCGCAGCAGCGCTTCGCGAGACGACGCGAAGGCCAGGCGAAGGCCGCCGAGAAACGGGCCCGGGAAGCGGCCTTCGCCGTCCTCGGCAACGCCGATTTCGACGCGCTGGTGACCGGCGGCCCGGCAGAGGGCATCCTCGAAGACCCGCGCCTCGCCAAGCTGAAACCGACCACCCACTTCGGCGACATCGCCGAGCCCAAGCAGGCCCTGCTGACCGAAACCGCCTATCGAGCCATCGGCTTCGAAGTCCGCATCACCGACTGACCGTCCGGGGCGCTTGTGCCGCCCGCCGAGCCGGCCTCGGACGTCCTCGTTGAGCAGGCGGTAGTACTCGGCCGAGGACTCCCAGGACATCCCGCCGATCAACCCGATGGTGCGCA
Source organism: Glycomyces sp. TRM65418 (assembly GCF_019710475.1). GTDB lineage: Bacteria > Actinomycetota > Actinomycetes > Mycobacteriales > Micromonosporaceae > Glycomyces. The sequence continues at coordinate 128,502 of NZ_JAJFAX010000006.1, forward strand.
TCGACCCACTGTGCCCGCCGTCTTCGGTCGCCGGAAGCCACCAGCGGTACGAGGAGCGTTGAGGCCCTTCGACCCGGTGCTCGAAATTGCGGCGGAACACTAGTGTCGCGGTCATGGCGGGGAAGAAGATCAAGACCTTCGGCGACGGCGTCCCCTACATCGAACCCGGAGGAGGGGCCCTCACGTTCACCTGGCTGATCGACTTCGTGATGTTCGTACTGCTCTTCGGCGTCGGCGCCCTGATCGCGCTGAGAATCGGGGAGGCCCTCGATCTGAGCAACAACGCGGTCGCCCTCGGCGTGCTCGCCACGCTGTTCGTCACGCCACTGGTCTACGGCCTCTTCTACACCAACGGCCGAGCGCTCGGCGCGGTGTGCACCGGCACCCGACTGGTTCGGGCCAGCGACGGCGGCCGGATCGGCGCGAAGGGCCCCTGGGCGATGCTGGTGCGCACGATCCTGCTGCCGCTCTTGATCATCGCCGTCGTGGTCGGCGGCGGCTACGCCGACGGATCGCTGAAGCGGATCAGCATCGACGAGAAGCGGACCCGCGCGCTGCAGGAGAGCGGCTACCCCGCGACCCCCAGGTAGGCACGGCTCAACGACGGCTCGGGCGAAATCCCGTTGACGGGACCGGACCCCCGGGTGGAGGATCGGCGGGTCAGGACGTTGCGTCATCCGTCGAATGCGGAGGAACCGATCATGCGCCAACTCATGTGCGAGCCCAGGACCGACCAGCACATGAGGAGCCATGAACCGATCGCACGAGTCCGCCCATGCCCGACCTGATGCCCATGCCGGAGCGCTGCGGCGCTGCGTCGACCTCGGGGTCGTCGCCCATGCCGACGCGGGCACGACCGGCCTGACCGACACGCTCGCCGCCGCGTACGGCATCCGAGTCGAGTCCCCGAGCACGACCGTGGTGCGCGTCGAGCGCCTCGTCCGCGCCTCCCCCAGGCGCCTCCGATGACACCCGACCTCCTCGCGCGCCGCTTCCTGGCCTGGAACTTCCTCAGGGCCGTCCTGCACCAGGGCTGGTGGCTGGTCACCAGCCTCTACATGGTCGTCGACGCCGGTCTGTCCACCGCCGAACTGCTGCTGATCGCGGCGGCGCAGGGCATCGCGAGCTTCGCGTTCGAGATCCCCGCCGGGGCCCTGGCCGACACGGTCGGCCGCAAACCCGCGATCGTGGTGTCCCACCTCCTCATGGCGGCCGCCATGATCACCACCGGGCTGTCTCCCGAGTTCGCCCCGCTGATGATCGCCCAGATGCTCTGGGGCATCTCTTGGACCTTCGCCAGCGGCGCCGACGTCGCCTGGGCCACCGACGAGATCGACCGACCCGACCGCATTCACCTCCTCCTCGCCGCCCAGGGACGCTGGCAGATGATCGGCGCGGGAACCGGCATCCTCGCCTTCGGAGCGCTCGCAACGCTCATCGATCGGCCTACCGCGATCGTCGCCGCCGGGGTCCTGATGCTCGCTCTCGGCGCATGGTTCGCCCGGTGCCTGCCCGAACGCAACTTCATCCGCATTCGCACCCGGCATGTCCATGCCGCACTTGACATCGCGCGCCGAGGCGCCCGACTGGCCGTCCGCGACCGCACCCTGCTCGTCCTGGTCGCCGTGACCATCCTCGTCAACGGCGCCGCCGATGCCTTCGGCCGCGTCTACCCGGTCGCCCTCGCCGACCTCGGCCTGCCCACCGGACCGGCCGGCACCGCCTGGTTCACGGCGATCGCGCTCGCCGGCTACGTGCTCGCCGCCCTCGCCCTCACCGCCGTCCAACGCGGCCTCCACACCGACCGCGGGACCCGCACCGGCCTCATCGCCGCCTGCCTCACCGGCGCGTTCGGCCTCGCGCTCACCGGCCTGGCCCCCACCCTCGAACTCGCCGTCGCCGCCGTGATCATCGCGAGCGGCATCGCCATGCCCCTGACCCGCACCCTCACCGCCATCTGGGTCAACCGCCGCACCACCAGCGACATCCGCGCCACCACGCACTCCTTCTTCGCCCAATCCGAGTACATCGGCGAGATCCTATGCACCGCGACGCTCGCTTCGCTGGCGGCGACAGGCGGCACCTTCGTCCTCACCGCCACCCTCTGCACCGCCGCCGCCGCGATCCTCGCCCTGCATCGCCCGAACAGGACGCCCACGCCGCGATGACCGCCACGTACTCCTCACCGGACCGAGCGGCGGTGGACCCGGCTGCGCGAGCAGGACGCCGGCCCCACTGCAAGAAGCTCGCCACCTGCGAGCACCGCTAAGCGGAGGCGTAATACGTGTAGGTCTCCACGTCCCAGGAGTTCAGCAGCGCCATCTCGATGACGGCGCCTTCGATCTTCTCGGTTTCGATGGGGACGCACCGGTTGGCGGTGAAGGACTCGCCGGGCGCGACCTCGCCGACCTCGAGGACGTCGTTGGGGACGATGCCGCAGTCGCTCTGGTAGGTCCAGGATCCGTTGCGGACGCCGATCAGGAGATCGGTGGGAGCGGCGGCGGCGTCGGCCCTGTTGGCGCCGGTCACCGTGATCATGAAGTACTGGGAGCCCTCGGCGGGGGCCTCGTTGGTGGCGTCGGCCGCCAGGATCGTGTCGGTCGCGTCGACTTCCACGGCGGTGACCGCGATGTCCCACGTGTCGACCTTGCCGGTCGCGCACATGTCGAGCGGGGCGTCGATGCTCTGGCCGGCCTCGGGATCGGCCTCTGCGGGCACGTAGTCGCATTCGATGACCACGGGAGCGGCCTCGGTCGTCTCCTCGGCGGCGGTCTCGGTGCCGCTGTCGTCGCTGGAATCGGCGGCGGTGCACGCGGTGAGGCCGGTGAGCCCCATGAGACCGGTCCCGGCGACGGCGAGGAACTTCTTGGCGGCCAGTGCGGCGATGACGGGGTGCACGATCGGTCCTTCGAGTGGAGGCGTGTGAGACACCCGTGAAGTTACTGCACCGACACCACGTCCGGAACCGGATCGTCGGCGTGGGGGACGGCGGCGACGATGCCCTCCGCCAGTCAAGGCAGCTCTGGGTTCAGTCCGTGTCCGTGGCGGCCAGGACGGTGACGTGCCGTGCGTCGGGGGACAGCGCGACCAGCCCGATGTCCCAGGCGACCTGTTCGAACCATGTCGTGTCAGCGGTGAAGCTGAACCAACGGCAGGCTTGGACGCGCTGCTCCAGCTCGGCAGACGGAGCAGTCGCGCTCGCGCCGGACAGCGCGGCGATCGATCGCCGGGCGTACAGCCGCCCATAGGCCCCGCGATGCCCGTAGTTGTACGCACCGCCCGAGGACGCGGCCGAGAACAGCACTCGCCAGGCTCGACGGGGCTCGACGGGCGACCAGGTGAGGGGAGTCTGCTCGTCGACGCCTCGCAGGCTTTCCAGATCCAGCTCGACCAGCAGATCGGGCAGGCCGGCATCCGCGACCGGTTCGGCCAGGTCGAAGGCTCGGGCCTCGAAGCGGCCGTTGGACTCCTCGACCCAGTTCATCACCGCGGCGGCGGCATCGGAGCTGAAGTCCTCGGTGGTGACCTCGGTGGCCGACGGCAGCCGCGAAGCGCCGCGCAACGTCGTGGGGGCGTCGTTGCCGGGCCGCCCGTAAGGCATGGCGCTGGCAGATCCACGCGACGAGTACTGGGGCAGCGCGGAGTCCGTTTCGAAGGCGTCCAGTTCCAGCGGCAGAGCGCCGAGCGGGTGGTCACGCCAATGCGCCGACCTCGTCCACTGGTGGATGGACGGTATCGCGGCGATCGCCGCACCCCGGAGCACCAACTCGTGCACCAGACTGGCCCGCAGCTCTTCCGAGGCCCCGGGGTCACCGCCCGTGAAGGCTGCGGACAGGTCCTCGGGCATGTGGCTCGAGGCCAGCATCGAAGCGACATAGCGGTCGAAATTAGCGCTCTCCGGTGCGACCATCGCCACCAGCCGCAAGGCCTGCTCGACATGGAGGCGCCCGGGCGTCGTGGCGAAGAGGCGAAGCAGGTGGTCGAAGACGGACCCGTACTGCCAGGTCTCGTCTCCGCCGGCAGCGCGCTTCTCGACCATCAAGGCGCCGGCGAGATCGGCGAGGAAGGCGATGTCGCCAGAGGCCAGGCGCTCGTCAGCCTCCCGGAACACCTTGTCAACGCTCTTCAATCGAGGCAGCTCAGCCACGATCTGCTGGATCCGTTCGTCCACCTGGCGAGCATAGGTCGTGTCAGCGGAAAGGCTCCTGGTTCGGCCCCTGCGGTCGCTTGCAGCACAACTGACGCACCGAAGCCTTCATCGATGCCCGGGCCCTGCTCAGCTGCCGCCGTCGGCGAGGCGTGTCCGGAGGAACGCGTCGAAGCGCACCGGGGGTGTGCCGGTCAGGCGCTCGACGTCGCCGGGAGCGGAGGCGAAGCGGCCTGCGCGTACGGAGGCGAACATGCTCGCGTACGCCTCGATCAGCCAGTCAGGTTCGCCTGCGGCCTGGAGCCGAGGGCGGTAGTCGGCGTCGCCGATCGGCCGGTAGGTCAAGGGCATGCCGGTCGCCTCGGAGGCGAGGGCGGCGATGCGGTCCCCGGTGGCATTTTCGGGCCCGGTGAGTTCGAGGACGCCTTCGAGCCCGTCGAGGACGGCCGCGGCGAGGGCGCGGGAGACGTCTTCCCGGGCGACCAGCGACATCCCCGCTTGACCGAGCGGGAGCACGAGTTCGCCGGTGGTGAGCGCGGCCCCGAGCCAGCTGTCGGTGAAGAAGTCGGCGAACACGGAGGTGCGGGCGAGGCAGTGGGGACGGCCGGCCAGGAGCGCTTCGGTGGCCTGGTGTCCGGGGGCGTAGTAGAAACCGCTGCCTGGGGCGACGTCGAGAATGCTGGTGTAGACGATCCGGCCCACACCGGCCGCGTCGGCGGCGGCGATCACGTTGCGGTGGTGGCGTTCCATGGTCTCGGCGCGGCCGTCACTGGAGACCATGACGAGGACGTCGAGGTCGCGCATGGCGGCCTTGAGCGAGGCCGGGTCGTCGTAGTCGGCGCGGCGGGCCTCCAGGCCCGGCGCGGGCGGGATCGCTTCAGGACGGCGGGCCAGCGCGGCCAGGTCGTCGCGCCCGGCGGCCAGGAGGTGTCGAACGACGCCGGAACCCACACCCCCGGTCGATCCGGTAACGCCGATCATCTCGTCTCCCTTCCGTAGACCAGCCGCCTCAGTTGGTGAGGCGGCGCAGGCCGACGCAGCCCCGGCTGTGCCGTCTTTCAGTCGGTGAAGTCGAATTCGCCGTCTTTGGCTCCGGCGAGGAAGGCGTCCCACTCGGCGCGGGTGTAGACGATGACCGAACCGTCGGGGTGGTGGGAGTGTCGCACCGCGATCCGGCCCGAGCCGTCAGCGAGCGGCCCGGCCTCAACGCACTGACCGCCGTTGTTGGTGCTTCGGGTGCTGACCTTCCATCGGATACCGGCCAGCTCCTCGCTTGAAAGCTGTTGCTTAGTGCCGGTCGTCATCGCTACGTCTCCTTCAAAACGGCCTTGACCAGGGCATTTGACCGCCGCCGGTCGAGCGCGCCATTCCACAGATCCTCCCACGCCCGTTGAAAATTCTCGACGCGAGGGGCTTCGATATACAGTGCGCCGCCGAGGGATTCGACGTAGGCGACACTCGAGAGCTGATCCTGAGAACGCAGAGCGAGGGCCGGTCGATCCTCAGGATCGACCGGCCCTCCGCGAGCAGGCCGGTTCGCTTCGGCGTGAGGTGGGCACGGACCGCTAGACTTCGGCCGCATGAGCGAAGACGCCAACCCCTGGGGACATGAGAACGGCGTCCCGATACGGCGAACGGAGCGCGTTCAGGCGATGCTCCGGACGCTCTGGGTCAGCGCCGCGCAGGTCATCGCGGCTGTCGTGGTGACGATGGGCTGCTTCGCCGCCGCCGCCGGAGCGGCATCCAGCGGCTCGGACTCGTACGACGACAACTGGGAAGGCTTCGAGTACGTCCTCGCCGCGCTGGTGCTCGTGCCGCTCGGCGCGATGATCGCCGGGGTGCTCGTCGCCAAGAAGCTCCGCCTGGCCAGCTGGGGCTCCTTCGCCCTTTCCGTCATCGCGGTCGTCGTGGTCATGAGCTTCGATCTGTGGAACCCGGGCTTCTTTTCCCTGAACCTTCCGCTCGCGCTGCTGGCCCTGGTCGGCGTGAACCTCCTCCTCGGCTACACCGCCGGCATGCGTCGGGATTCGCCCGACCGAGACTGAGCACGGGTCTCCCGCTCAAGGCGACGCCCTGCCGCGGCGTCTGAAGACACCGAACGAGGACCGGCCGACGGATCGACCGGCCCTCGTGGCCTCGGAGTTGGGTCGAACCCTCAGAGCGCAAAAGTGATCGCGGTCGACCAGTTGCCCTGGATCTGGTCCTGGACGCGCATGTGGAGCAGCTGGAACGCTTCGAGGGCGCCGGCGTGCTGGAGGCCGCCCACGTCGATGGGCCGCAGTTCCGCGCTGCTGCACAGGTCCGCGATCTGCCGTTTCGCGTCTTCGTCGTCCCCGGCGATGAACACGTCGAGTGGCCCCGGGGCGGCGAGTCTGCTCGCGAACGTGGTGTTGAAGGCCTTCACGACCTTCGCGCCCGAGGCCGCCCCAGCGATCTCCTCCGCGGCGGAAGTCCCTGCGGGAGTGACGAGTCGGTCGAAGGTGTCGAAGTCGACCGGGTTGCAGATGTCGACCACGGTCGTGCCCGCGAGGTCGTCGGCCCACCGTCGCGCCATCTCCTTGCTGCCCTCGTACGGGGTGGCGAGGACGACGACGTCGGCGCCCTCCGGGCTGTCGAGCGGTTCACCGCCGGCGTTCTCGCCGAGTTCGGCGGCCAGGTCCGCGGCCTTGTCGGGGTCGCGGTCGGCGATGCGCACCCGGCGGCCGCCGTGTACGAGCCGCAGGCCGATGCCCCGGGCCATGTTGCCCGAGCCCACGATCAGGATCTCCATGTGCTTCCTCCTCGGATGGAACGGTCTGGTGCCTCAGGGGGTGGTCTCGGCTCTGATCTCGGCCGCCTTCGTTTCCGGGTCGTGCTCCGGGCCCGCGCCGCGGAGGGTCAGGTTCGGCATGAGCAGCGACAGCACGATCGTCACTGCGGCGATGCCCGCGGCGACGAGGAACACGCGGTCGAGGCCGTCGGTGAAGGCCTGCTGCACCACGACCCTCACCGGTTCGGGCAGGTGCGCGACCACCGTCGGGGATTCCATGACCTGGGAGAGGTCGGTCTCGCCGAATGCCGCGGCCTGTTCCGGCGGCAGCTGGGCCACCGCCTCGGGCAGGTTCTCGGCGAGTTCGTCGTTGAGCCGCGAGGTCATGACCGCGCCGAGCACGGCGGTGCCGATCGCGCCGCCCAGCGACCGGGCGAAGTTGTTGGTGCTCGTGCCCGCTCCGAGGTCCTCGACGCTCACGATGTTCTGCATCGCGAGCACCAAGGGCTGCATGAACATGCCCATCCCGATGCCGAGGACGAGCAGGTACAGGCTGCTGAGCCACAGCGGCGTGTCCACGTGCAGTCGGCTGAACAGCGCCAGCCCGCCGGTGATCACGAGCGAGCCGGCCACCAGGAACCACTTGTAGCGGCCGATCCTGGAGATGACGAAGCCCGAGGACACCGAGGTCAGCACCATCCCGGCCATCATCGGGATCATGAGCAGGCCCGACGCGGTGGGGGAGTAGCCGCGCACCATCTGGAAGAACAGCGGGATGTAGACGATCCCCGAGAACATCCCGACGCCGAACACGAGGGCGATGACGGCCGCGAGCGCGAGCGTGCCCTGCTTGAACATGCGCAGCGGCAGGATCGGCTCCTCGGCGCGCGTCTCGACGTAGAGGAACGCGACGGTCAAGGCGGCGGCCGCGGCGAACAGGCCCACGATCACGCCCGAGTCCCACGCGTAGTCGCTCCCGCCCCAGGTCACTGCCAACAGCAGGCAGACGACGGCAGGGACGAGGCACGTCGCGCCCAGGTAGTCGATCTTGCGCTGCCTCGTCGGGAACGTGTGGCGGCGCAGGATCTGGTTCACCGCGATCATCGCGGCGAAGCCGAGGGGCAGGTTGATGTAGAAGATCCACCGCCAGTCCACTTCGGCGAGCCAGCCGCCGAGAACCGGCCCGGCCACCGAGGAGACGCCGAAGACCGCGCCGAAGAATCCCTGGTACTTGCCGCGTTCGCGGGGCGAGACGACGTCGGAGACGACGGTGAACGCGAGTGAGATGAGGCCGCCGCCTCCGAGACCCTGGAGGCCGCGGAAGAGGATGAGCTGCAGCATGTTCTGCGAGAGCCCCGCCAGCGCGGACGCCACCAGGAAGATCACGATCGCCGTGAGGATCACCGGTCTGCGGCCGTACAGGTCGGAGAGCTTGCCGTACAGCGGGGTCGAGGCGGTGGTGGCGATCAGGTAGGCGGTGACGACCCACGTGTAGTCGCCCATGCCGTCGAGGTCGCCGACGATCGTCGGCAGCGCGGTGCCCACGATCGTCTGGTCGAGGGAGGCGAGCAGCATGGTGAGCATGAGCGCCCCGAAGAGCGTGTACAGCTCTCGCCGGCTCATGTTCGCGGCGGCGCGTTCGGTCATGAGCCCGAGCGTATGGCCCGCCTCCGCGGAGGCGGGCCGAAATCCGCTATTGCGGTTTCTTGTCGACCGCCCACGACCCGGCCGGGACGATGACGTGGCCGACCTGTGCTTCGGCGTCGGTGTGGTTGACGATGAACCGCCAGTCGCCGCGGTCGATCACGTCGAGCCCGGCCCGCCCGGGACCGGTGAGCTGGAGTTCTTCGAACAGCCGGTCCCAGGCCTCGTCGACGAGTTTGCACGAGACGTACCAGGCCTCGCCCTCGCCGAAGGGGTTGACGGTGACGGCGGGCTGGTTCTCGATGACGTCCCCGCTCGCGTACTGGGTGACGCACTGGGCGCCGCGCAGTTCGACGAGTTCGCAGAATCGTTCGGCGGCGCCGAAGTTCCACAGGGCGCGCACCTCGCCCGCGGGCTGCGGGAGGTGCTCGGTGACGCGGATGCCGAACAGGTCGGTGAGCCCGCCGAGATACCCGTCGAGCCAGACCTGGCAGTGCTCGTCGACGGCCCCGGTGAGGTAGGAGGCGACGAGCCGGCCGCCGCCGGCGGTGAACCAGCGGAGGTTCTCGGCGGCGGCCCGGCCGAGCACGTACGTGGTCGGGGCGATCACGGTCTGGTACTTCGAGAGGTCGCCTTCGGGCGAGGCGAAGTCGACGACGACGCCGCGGTCGCGCAGGACCCGGTGGATCTGGGCGACGTTCTCGAAGTAGTCGACCGGGCCGGGCAGGTGCGTGCCGGCGGTGGCCCACCAGGTCTCGGGGCTCCACAGGATCGCGACGTCGGCCTCGACGGGGGCCTCGGTGGTGTGCGCGATGCCCGGGAGCGTGTTGCCGAGCTCGGCGACCTCGCGGAACATGCGGGTGTTCTTGCCGGCGTGGGGGAGGAGCGCGGAGTGCCACTGCTCGGCGCCGCCGCGTCCGGCGCGCCACTGGAAGAACATGGCGCCCTTGGAGCCGCGGCTGATGTGGATCATCGAGTGGCGTGCCATGCGGCCCGGGGCCTTGGCGATCGAGCCGTCCTTGGAGTGGATCGTGGCGGCGGCCTGCTCCATGAGGAGCCAGTCGCCGCCGTCGGCCCAGGAGCGCGAGAGGTCGGCGTGGAGGGCGCTCTGCTGCTCGGCCCGCTCGTCGGGCGCGGACGGGTAGGAGTCGAACGCGACGAGGTCCACTTCGGCCGCCCACTTCCACGGGTCGACCGGGACCCATTGGCCGAACACGAAGTTCGTCGTGATCGGGACCTCGGGGTTCGCTTCGCGGAGGATATCGCGCTGCTCCTTGTAGTGCTCCAGCATCGCGTCGGAGGTGAAGCGCTTGAAGTCGAGCTCGTGCGCGGGGTTGTGGAGGTACTGGGTCGCGCGGGGCGCGAGGATCTGCTCCCAGTCGCTGTAGTGCTGGCTCCAGAACGAGCCCCACCAGGCGTCGTTGAGCGCGTCCAAGGTCGCGTACTTCGCCTGCAGCCAGACGCGGAAGTCGCGTTCGGCGTGGGCCGAGTAGGTGGCCGAGCCGTACTCGTTGTGGACGTGCCACATCGCGAGCGCCGGGTGCTGCGCGTACCGCTCGGCGAGCTTCGCGGCGATCCGCCGGGAGGCCTCGCGGTAGGCGGGCGCGCAGACGTCGTAGGTGTCGCGCGAGCCGTGGACCTGCCGCACGCCGTCGGGCCGCGTGTTGAGCGCGTCCGGGTGGGCGAGGGTGAACCACGGCGGCGGCGAGGCGGTCGGGGTGGCGAGGTTGACGCCGATGCCGCCGGCGTGGAGCTTGTCGAGCACCCGGTCGAGCCAGCCGAAGTCGTACTCGCCCTCGCGCGGTTCGAGCCGGGCCCAGGAGAAGACGCCGACGCTGACGAGGTTGACCCCCGCTTCGCGCATGAGGAGGACGTCGTCGTCCCAGACCTCCTCGGGCCACTGCTCGGGGTTGTAGTCGCCGCCGTAGCTCAAGCCTTCGACGCCTTTGGGCCAGTCCATGGGTCCTCCGTCGCACACTGCACCGCACGCGGGTCGCCGACGCGGGAGGCGCGGCTCGCCGGGGCGGCGATTTGGGGATCAGTTAGTTGCCTGACAAAACTAACTGGTTCTGGGATGGTTTGGCCAGCCTAATGCGAGCGGAGGAGACGTTCGGCGGAGGCGTCGCGGTCGCCACGCCGAGGAGGGGGCCGGGCGCCGCTCGGCGCGCGGCCCCGCGAAGGGAGCGGCTCGGTTACTGCGCGGCGGTCACGGCCTGGAACCGCTCGGCGCGCAGCCGCTCGGGCCAGGTGTCGTCGATCGGGGGCAGGTGCGCCGGATCGGTGCCGACCGCCCACGCCAGCAGCAGGTCCGCGATCCGCGGGTTGCGCGACAGCGCCGGACCGTGCATGTACGTGCCGATGACGTGCCCGGCCCACGCGCCCTCGGTCGCGCCGTCGTTGCCGACCCCGGCCGTGACGCGCGCCAGCGGCTGCACGGCCTCGCCCAGGTGCGTGCGCCCGCCGTGGTTCTCGAACCCCGTGATCGGGCCGATGCCCAGCTGCGGGGCGGCGTCCCCGGCGATCTCGCCCACGGCCCGCGACGGGCCCCGGTCCGAGCGCAGGTCCAGGATGTTCAAGCCGGCGTAGGCGCGGCCGTTGGCGTAGAAGGACTCGCCGAGCAGCTGATAGCCCGCGCAGATCGCGAGGATCGGCTTCCCGGCCTCGGCGGCCCGGTTCAGCGCGCCGTCGTCGAGGAGGCGCTCGGCCGCGACGGCCTGCGGGCCGTCCTCGCCGCCGCCGATGAGGTACATGTCGGCGGTGTGGGGGATGCGCTGGTCGCTGCGGACCTGCATCGGCTCCACGTCGATGCCGCGGGTGCGGGCCCGGTGGGCCAGCACCAGCAGGTTCCCCCGGTCGCCGTAGGTCGACAGGAGGTCGGGGTAGAGCCAGACGATGCGCAGGGTGCTCATTGCCACGGTGGGACGCTCGCTTTCGCTAGTTGACCCGGTTGAATTCGGCGCGGATGTCCTGGAAGGCCGTGTAGTTCGCGACGACCTCGACCGGACCCGGCGGCACCGCCGCGATCGCGGCCCGGATGTCGTCCACCACCAGGAAGTCGACCCCGTCGACCTCCAGGCGCACGGCCAGGTCGGTGCGGCGGTCGCCCGTGACGACCACCTTGCGGCCCGCGAGCGAGGTGAAGTCCACGTCGTAGATCCAGGACGTGTCGAAGCCGTCGACCTCGCGGGCGTTCAGTGACAGCACCACCGGCGGGTTCGGGTCGATCATGTCGAACGACTCGAGCCACCCGGCCGGGTTCTTCGCCAGCAGCAGCCGCAGGTGGCGGCCCTCCCGCTCGACCTTCGCGTACCGCCCGGCCACCGAGGCGACCTCCGACAGCCGCGGCGCGGCCTGCGCCGGGTCGACCCCGAACAGGCTCGCGATGGCCAGGGCGGTCGCGGCGTTGGCGCGGTTCACGCGGCCCGGCAGCTGCAGGTTCAGCTCGTAGCGGCGACCGTCGGGACCCACCACGGCCTCGCCCTGCTGCGCCACCGACCACTGCGGGCTCGGCCGGTTGAGGCCGCAGTTGGTGCAGCGCCAGAACTCGCCGAAGCGGTCGAGGTGCGAGCCGCAGTTGGGGCAGATCGCCGAGTCCGCGGTCCAGCTCTGGCCCGCCGCGACCCACACGACGCGCTGGCAGACCGAGGCGGCCCACACGATGAGCGGGTCGTCGGCGTTCGCGACGACCGTGGTCTGCGCGGCCGAGGCCTGCAGGGTCTGGCGCCACTTCGCGGCGAGCGCGGTGACCTCCATGGCCCGGTCGAGCTGGTCGCGCGAGAGGTTCAGCAGGGCCACGACCTTCGGGCTCGCCGCGTCCAGCAGCTGCCCCAGGTAGTGCTCGTCGCATTCGAGCGCGGCGTACTCGGCCTTCGGCGCCTTCGCGAGCGCGGTCGTGTGCCCGGTGGGCATGTTCGCGCCGAACGAGTTCGTGGCGACCTTCCCGATCGCCTCGATGGCGGCCGTGGTGAACCGGGTCGTCGTGGTCTTGCCGTTGGTGCCGGAGATGAGCACGACGTGGCGGCCCTCGGCCAGCAGTTCCAGCAGCCTCGGTTCGACGATCAACCCGACGCGCCCGCCGATCACCGAGCCGTCGCCCCGGCCCGTGGCACGTGAGAGCGCGGCCGCGGTCCTGAGGAGCGTGGTGGCGAATTTCGCGCGTGGGGTCAGATTCGCGCTCATGCGGGCTCGCTTTCGGCTTGATCGGACGCAACGACTATGCACAAGAGTTTGTCACATGGCCGCCTGAACCCGTGATGAGCTGCCCTGAGCGTGAGCTGTCCTCCTCGGCGGTGCGTGCGAGTCGTGAATCGCCCCAGACCACGCGAGGAGGCGCAGCGATGAACGCCGATGCGCCCGCGGCGCCGCCGCCGCGGACCGCTGCGCGCCGAGCCGAGGGACCCGCTCGCCGGCGTCGCCGCAACCGCGACCCGCCGGGAGAAGGGGACGACTCGCGGACCGCCGGAGGCCGCGGCCCGTTCCGACCGGCTCACGGTTCGCGCGCCTCGCCGGCCCTCCTCCGCCGCCCGCTCCCCACGGCCCTCCACGCGTCACTCCACAGTGACCGCACGTGCGCGCAGGGTGCCCGCGCCCGTCGCCCTGCGTGCCCGTGCCGTGGCCCGAAGCGCGATCGGCTTGCGCCGCTTACTGCTCATAGGAGTAAACAACGAATGAAGCTCATCTTTAGTGACCCTTGTTGCGCACTCGTCACTCCACTGTCCTCCACCAACCTTGACCAGCCGCTTCGCCACGCCCACCACGAATGTCGCGCGGAAACAACCCCCAAGGGTGGGGGAGAGTGGAGTAAGGTGGGGCGCAATGGCGGGGCCGGAGCCCCGCCTACGCGGTCGGAGCGGCCGCGCAGCCTGAAAGTCACGGGGGGTGGCGCCGATGTTCCTCGGTACCCACACCCCGCGCCTGGACGACAAGGGCCGCGTCATCCTCCCCGCGAAGTTCAGGGAAGGACTGGCGGAAGGAGTCGTCATCACCAAGGGCCAGGAACGCTGTCTGTACGTGTTCCCCGAAGCGGAGTTCACGCGCATCGCCGAAGCGCTCCAACAGGCTCCCATGTCGAGCAAGACCGCCCGCGCCTACAGCCGCGTGTTCTTCGCCTCGGCCCACGACGAGGTCCCGGACAAGCAGGGCCGCGTCACGATCCCCCCGCGGTTGCGCGAGTACGCCGGCCTCGACCGCGACCTCGCGGTCATCGGCGCCTCCAACCGCGTGGAGATCTGGAACTCCCGGACCTGGGACGACTACCTGGAGGCCTCCGAGGAGGCCTTCGCCGACATCGAAGAGGGCGACCTGCCCGAAGGACTGTAGAGAAGGAGGTGAGCGGAATGAACGACGCACCGCACGTACCCGTCATGCTCGACGAGGTGCTCGACTACCTGGCGCCCGCCGCGTCCCGGCCCGGCGCGCTGGCCGTCGACGCGACCCTCGGCGCCGGCGGGCACACCGAGGCCCTGCTGACCGCTCACCCCGGCCTCACGGTCATCGGCGTCGACCGCGACCCGACCGCGCTCGAACTCGCCTCCAAGCGCCTCGCCGACTTCGGCGACCGCTTCATCCCGGCCCGCGCCGTCTACGACGCGATCCCGGAAGTCCTGGAGGACAACGGCTTCGAGACCGCGGACGCGATCCTCTTCGACCTCGGCGTCTCCTCGATGCAGCTCGACCAGGCCGACCGCGGCTTCGCCTACAGCCAGGACGCGCCCCTGGACATGCGCATGAACCCCGACGACGACCTCACCGCCGAGATCATCGTCAACACCTATGCGCCCGGGGAGCTCGTGCGGATCCTCCGCGTCTACGGCGAGGAGAAGTTCGCGCCGCGCGTCGTCAGCGCGATCGTGTACGCCCGCAACAAGGCCCGCATCACCTCCAGCCGCGCCCTCGCGGACCTCGTCCGGGACGCCATCCCGGCCGCGGCCCGCCGCACCGGCGGCAACCCCGCCAAACGCACGTTCCAGGCCCTGCGCATCGAGGTCAACGGCGAACTCGAGACGTGGGAGCGGGCCCTGCCCGCCGCGCTCGACCGGCTCGCCCCCGGCGGCCGCGTCGTCGTCCTGTCCTACCACTCACTGGAAGACCGCATCACCAAACAGGAGCTGGCCCGACGGGCCCACTCCACCAGCCCGGTCGGCCTCCCGGTCGACCTCCCCGGCACCGAGCCCACCTTTCGACTCCTTACGAAGAAGGCCCAGCAACCGACCCAGACCGAACTCGACCGCAATCCGCGCGCGGCGCCCGCCCGGCTCCGCGCAGCAGAACGCATCGCACCGTCCAGAGAAGCAGGAGGCGCATCATGAGCGACCAGTACCGTCGCGCTCAGGCCGACCCCGAGGAGATCATCAAGGCCGCCCGTCGCCGGGCCCGTGCCGCGTCCTCGCGTCGCCGGTCCCTCGTCGGGGACGCCGCCTCCGATGCCCCTGCCTTCGACGGCAACCTCGCCGTGCAGCCCGAGACCATACCGGTCGAGTCGCCGCCCGTCGAGGCCCCGGCCGCGCCGCAGCGCGACACCGTGGTGCTCCCGCGCACCCGCACCGAGACCAAGGCGAAGCCCGTCCCCGAGCCGGTCGAGGTGCCGCGCCCGGCGTTCGTCGGCGGCATCCTCGCGCTCGTGGTCGCCGGCATCGTCGGCCTGCTCGTGCTGAACACGGTCATCAACCGGGACGCCTACCACCTGCAGGAGCTGCGGGCCCAGGCCGGCGAACTCGACCAGACCGAGCAGGCGCTGTCCGACGAGCTGTCCCGCATGGAGATGCCGAACTACCTCCAGTCCCAGGCCGTCCTCTACGGCATGGAGCGCCCGGAGAAGGTGACCTTCCTGTACCTGCCCGGCGGCGAGACCGTCGAGGTGCCCTGGAACGAAGAGTAAGGACGTCGATGACCGAATCCGACCCCCGTCGACGGCGCGACCCCTCCTCGATCAGCCGGGCGCGTCGTTACACGCCTCGCGGGCGGACCGTCCGCGAGGCGGCGGAGGGGCCCGAGGACAACCGGGCCCGCGAGAACGGGGCGCGCGACCGCGAGGCCGCGCGCCGCGAGCGCAATCGGACGGCGAAACAGCACGAGACCGACGACCTCGCGGCGCTCCGGCGCCGCGAGGCCGCGGCCCGCTCACGCGAGCGACGCCTGCGCGAGACCGGCACGATACCGCCCGAACCGCGCACGCCCCGAACCCAATCGAAGGCCACGACCTCCCGCGCCACCGGCTCCGTGAAATCGGAGCCGGTGCGGCGCACCGGGACCGTGCGCACGTCCACGACCCGGCGCACCGGCACGGTGAAGCCGCAGCGCCGAGGCGCGCCCCGGCGGACGGGCCGTGCCGGCGGGCCGGCGCCGGTCCGGCCGCTGCCGAGCCTGCCGCGCCTGGGCAACCCGTCGCGGCGCCTGCGCATGGCCGCGGCCTTCGTGATGATCCTGCTGATCGTCTCGGGCGGGCGGCTCGTGCAGCTGCAGATCACCGACTCGGCCGCGTACGCGGCGGACGCGCTCAACCAGCGCCTGACCACCGAGCCGCTCCCGGCCGAGCGCGGATCCATCATGGACCGCAACGGCAACCGCCTCGCCTACTCGATCGAGGCGAACTACATCGCGGTGGACCCGGCGATGGTCAAAAGCGACCCGGCGCAGCTGGCGGCGACCCTGGCGCAGCTGCTGGGCCGACCGGCGTCCGAACTGGAGCCGCTCATCGCGACCGAGCAGACCCCCCAAGGCGAGGACATCCGCTTCGTGTACCTGCAGCGCGGCGTCGACCTCGCGATCGGCGACGAGATCCGCGAGCTGGAGGACCCCGGCCTCATCATCGGCGACGACGAGCGCCGCGTCGTGCCCGGACACGACTTGGCGGCCAACGTCATCGGCTTCACCGGCGGCGACGAGGGCGAGGGCCTCGGCGGCCTGGAGGCCGCCTACGACACGTGGCTCTCCGGTACCGACGGCTCGGTCTCCTACGAGCGCAGCCAGACCGGTCAGCCGATTCCGGGCGCGTTCTACCGCGAGGAGGAGGCGGTGCCGGGCAAAGGCATCCAGCTGACCCTCGACGCCGACCTCCAGTTCCAGGTGCAGAAGATCCTCGAGGCCACGGTCACCGAGCACGACGCCGAATTCGGCTCGGCGATGGTGATGGAGGTCGGGACCGGCGAGATGCTGGCGATGGCCTCGACCCCGACGTACGACGCGGCCAATCCGTTCGAAGTGGACGACACCGAGGCCTACCGCGACTACGGCACGCAGGCCACGGTCGACCCCGGTTCGATCCACAAGGCGATCGTGTTCGCCGCCGCGCTCGAAGAGGGCTGCATCGAGGCCGACGGGACGATGGCCGTCGAGCAGTCGATCAACAAGGGCGGGGTCTGGTACGAGGACGGCTACCAGCACGGCGACGCGGTGCTGAGCCTCGCCGGGATCATCGCGCAGTCCTCCAACGTGGGCACCATTCAGCTGGCCGACTGCATCGGCAAGGAGAAGTTGTACGAGTACCAGCTGGCCTTCGGCCTCGGCGCGCCCACGGGCGTGGGCGTCGCCGGCGAGTCCTCGGGCATCCTGCAGGAGCCCGAGAACTGGTCGGGCACCTCGGAGGGTTCGGTCCCGATCGGCCACGAGGGCACCGCGACGATCATGCAGATGGCCGCCGTGTACGCCACCATCGCCAACGACGGCGTCTGGGTGCAGCCCACCCTCGTGGACCATCTCTTGGACGCCGAAGGGAACGTCGTCGAAGGCACGCTCGACGAGGACGGCAACGTCGTCGAGGGCGAGGAGCCCGAGCCCGAGACCCGCCAGGTGATCTCGGCGGAGACCGCCCGGAACCTCCAGTACCTGCTGCAGGCCCCCATCGCGGCCGAGACCGGCACAGGTCGCAACGCCCAGCTGGAGAACTACCACCTGGCCGGGAAGACCGGCACCGGCAGCCTCGTGGTCGACGGCGAGTACGCGCCGGGCAACGTGACCTCGTTCGTGGGCTTCGCCCCGGCCGAGGACCCGCAGTACGTGGTGGCCGTCAGCGTCTACGTCCCCGGCGGCGGGGGCGGCGGTTCGACGACCGGCGAGGCGTTCAAGGAGATCAACGAGTTCGCGTTGGGCTACTTCGGCGTTCGCCCCGCGACCGAGCCGGCCCCGGCGTTCGACATATGGGGATGAGGCGCGGCGCGGCGGTTCGGCCCCGGCCGGGGCGTGGAGTCGCGGCGGGACATGACGGGATGACGGGCATGGGAATGGGACGCCGCGCAGCCGCTCCGGTTCGGGGTGTGGGTGGGGCGACGGGTGCGGGAATGTGGCGCGGCGTGGCCGCTCCGGTTCGGGGTGTGGGTGGGGCGACGGGTGCGGGAATGTGGCGCGGCGTGGCCGCTCCGGTTCGGGGTGTGGGTGGGGCGACGGGTGCGGGGGTGACGATCCCCCGAAGTTCTGCCCGAGGGGGAATCCGGGGTCGGCGTGCGGCGTTAGCATCGAAGGCGTCAAGGAAGAAGGAGCCGATTGTTTTGAACGTTGACCCTTGGGCACTGTGTGAAGTCCTCGCCGAACCCGCGGATGCGCAGGGCGCCGTGCTGCTGCACTTCCTCGACGGGTTCATGGACGCGGGGCAGGCGGGCCGCGGGGTCGTCGACCACCTGTTCAAGACCTGCGAGCACACGCCGGTCGCGTCCTTCGACGTGGACCAGCTCATCGACTACCGATCCCGGCGGCCCAACCTGACGTTCTCGATCGACCGCTGGGCCGACTTCGAGGCCCCGCAGCTGGTCGTCTACCTGATGCGCGACGCCTCCGACAAACCGTTCCTGCTCATGACCGGCCCCGAACCCGATTTCGCGTGGGAGCGGTTCGTGGACGCGGTGGAGGACCTGATCGAGCACTGGCACGTGCCGCTCACCCTGGGCTTCCAGGGCATCCCGATGGGCGTCCCGCACACCCGCGCCCTGGGCATGACCGTGCACGCCACGCGCCCTGAGCTGGTCTTCGACAACCGGCCGGTGTTCAACGAGGTCACGGTCCCCGGCAACGCCGCGGGGCTGCTGGAGTACCGCCTCGGCGAATCCGGCCGCGACGCGATCGGCCTCTCGGTGCACGTGCCGCATTACGTCATGCAGATGACCTACCCGGCCGGGACGATCCGGCTCCTGGAGGGCATCCGCGAGGCCACCGGTCTCGACCTGCCCTCCGACGAGGAGTTGGAACTCGAACGCGCCCAAGTGGATTCGGACATCGCCGAGCAGGTGGCCGAGTCCGAGGAGGTCGCCGACGTGGTGAAGACCCTTGAGGAGCAGTACGACTCGTTCACCGAGGCCGCCGAGACCGACGAGCTGCTCCAGGACGGTCGCATGCCCACCGCGGACGAACTCGGCGCGGCCTTCGAGTCGTTCCTCGCCGAGCGCAACAAGGGCGACGAGGACTGAGACGCGAAAAAGCGGGCCGAGCCGGAAGGCTCGGCCCGCTTTCGCTTGTGCCGCTTACACGTTGCCGTGCTTGGCGCGCGAGGCCGCGCGGCCGCGCTCCTTCTGGTCCAGGACGACCTTGCGGATGCGGACGGTCTCCGGGGTGATCTCGACGCACTCGTCGTCGCGGCAGAACTCGAGCGACTGCTCCAGCGACAGCGCGCGCGGCGGCACCACGTTCTCCGTGGAGTCGGCCGCGGCGGCGCGCATGTTGGTGAGCTTCTTCTCCTTGGTGATGTTCACGTCCATGTCGTCGGTGCGCGAGTTCTCGCCGACGATCATGCCCTCGTACACCTCGGTGCCCGGGCCCACGAACAGGACGCCGCGCTCCTGGAGGTTGATCATCGCGAAGGCGGTGACCATACCGGCCCGGTCGGCCACGAGCGAACCGTTGTTGCGGGTGCGCAGCTCGCCGAACCACGGCTCGTGCCGCTCGTAGATCGAGTGCGCGATGCCGGTGCCGCGGGTCTGCGTCAGGAACTCGGTGCGGAAGCCGATGAGGCCGCGGGAGGGCACGAGCCACTCCATGCGGACCCAGCCGGAACCGTGGTTCGTCATGGTCTCCATGCGGCCCTTGCGGGTCGCCATGAGCTGCGTGATCGCGCCCAGGTGCTCCTCGGGGGAGTCGATGGTCATGCGCTCGACCGGCTCGTGGGTCTTGCCGTCGATCTGCTTGGTGACGACCTCGGGCTTGCCGACGGTGAGCTCGAAGCCCTCGCGGCGCATCTGCTCGACCAGGATCGCCAGGGCCAGCTCGCCGCGGCCCTGCACCTCCCAGGCGTCGGGGCGCTCGGTCGGGAGCACCCGCAGCGAGACGTTGCCGACCAGTTCGCGGTCGAGGCGGTCCTTCACCTGGCGGGCGGTGACCTTGTGGCCCTTGCCGCCCTTGCCGACCAGCGGCGACGTGTTCGTGCCGATGGTCATCGAGATCGCGGGCTCGTCGACGGTGATGAGCGGCAGGGCGACCGGGTGCTCGGGGTCGGCGAGGGTCTCGCCGATCATGATGTCGGCGATGCCGGCGATGGCGCAGATGTCACCGGGGCCGGCCTTCTCGGCGGGCTTGCGGGTGAGCGCCTCGGTCATCATGAGCTCGGTGATGCGGACGTTCTGCTGCGAGCCGTCGCGCTTCATCCACGTGACGGTCTGGCCCTTGCGCAGCTCGCCCTCTTCGACGCGGCACAGCGCGATGCGGCCGAGGAAGTTGTCGGCGTCGAGGTTGGTGACGTGGGCCTGGAGCGGCGCGCCGGGCGTGTACTCGGGCGCGGGGACGTGCTCGATGATGGTGTCGAAGAACGGCTTGAGGTTCTCCGAGTCCTCGGGGACGGTGCCGTCCTTGGGCTTGGTCAGCGAGGCGACGCCGTCGCGGGCGCAGGCGTAGACGATCGGGAACTCGATCTGCTCCTCGTCGGCGTCCAGGTCCAGGAACAGGTCGTAGGTCTCGTTGACGACCTCGTCGATGCGGGCGTCGGGCCGGTCGGTCTTGTTGATGCACAGGATGACCGGCAGGCGCGCGGTGAGCGCCTTGCGGAGCACGAAGCGGGTCTGGGGCAGCGGGCCCTCGGAGGCGTCGACGAGGAGCACGACCGCGTCCACCATGGACAGGCCGCGTTCGACCTCGCCGCCGAAGTCGGCGTGGCCGGGGGTGTCGATGATGTTGATGACCATCGCCGAGCCGTCGGCCGGGTTGGTGTAGTGGACCGCGGTGTTCTTCGCGAGGATCGTGATGCCCTTCTCGCGTTCCAGGTCACCGGAGTCCATGACGCGGTCGTCGACGGCGGCGCCCTCGCGGAAGGCGCCCGCCTGCTTGAGCATGGCGTCGACGAGGGTGGTCTTGCCGTGGTCGACGTGGGCGACGATGGCGATGTTGCGCAGATCAGAGCGTGTAGACACGACGACCATTGTCGCCTAAGCACGAGACCGACCTGGCGTCAACCCAGGTGATCGCGGACACCGGTGAGACGGCTCTGCAGCGGAGAAATATTCACATTACCGCTTTTCATGATGAGATATCCCTCATTTCATAGAATGCCGTACATGGGCGTATTCCATGTATCCATCCGATTCATGCTGATTCTCGTGCTCGCCGCCGGAGCGATCCTCGTCGGCGCGGCCCCGAGTCAGGCGAAGATCACCGGTGCGATCATCACCACCGAAGGCGGCACGCTCAACGTGCGGTCCGGCCCGGCCACCGACCAGAAGACCGTCGGCACGCTCGCGAACCGAGCCAACCCGGAGGTCTTCTGCAAGGTCCGCGGCGAGGAGATCGACGGCCACGTCCGCACCTCCTCCACCTGGCTGCGCATCGGCAAGGACCGGTGGATCTCGGAGGCCTACGTCACCTGGTCGCCCTCGCAGCCCGTCCCCTGGTGCTCCGCCGCCAGCAAGGCCGCCACCGAAGCCCGCGTGACCACCGCCGGCGGCGAACTCAACGTCCGCTCCGCCGCCTCCTCCGGCGCCAGCCGCCAAGGCGGCCACCCCAACGGCGCGATCGTCGGCGTCGAATGCCAGGTCTGGGGCCAGCAGGTCGACGGCACCGCCGGCAAGACCGGCGTCTGGTACAAGATCGGCGACAAGCGCTACGTGTCCGCCGCCTACATCAAATGGACCGCCGGCGTGCCGTGGCTGCCGTGGTGCGGCCAGAACCCGCCGACCGTCCCGCGCGGCGGCAACCAGGGCTTCATCGACACGCACGCCCCCGCCGCCCAGGCCAGCGACCGCGCCACCGGCGTCCCCGCCTCCGTGACCCTCGCGCAGGCCATCCTGGAGACCGGCTGGGGCCGCGGCGCGCTGGCCCGCGAGGACCACAACCTCTTCGGCATGAAGTGCTTCGGCTCGCCCGGGAAGCACGCCATCGGGTGCCGCGACTACGCCACGTTCGAGTGCAGCCCCACCGGCGGCTGCTTCGACATGAACGCGACGTTCCGCGCCTACGCGGACGTGGCCGACTCCTACCGCGACCACGGCGAGCTGCTCGCGAACTGGTCCCGCTACGCCACGGCGATGCAGCACGCGGACGACCCGAAGCGCTTCGCCAAGGAGATCCACAAGGCCGGCTACGCGACCGACCCCAAGTACGCGGAGAAGCTCATCGGGATCATGGACGACCACGACCTGTACCGGTTCGACTGAGTCGCTCGACCGGCCGCACCGAAGACCGCGTTCCCGCCATCGGAAGCGGGCCCCGCCGAAGGGCGGGGCCCGTTTTCGGCACCGTGAAGGATGAGTGAAACGTCACATCGGCACGGGAATCCGCAGCACGGAGGAGGGTAGCCTCGAGAGGCGGTCCGCGTTCGAACAGCGGGCCTCCAGAAACTGTCGGACCCGAACGTTAGATTCCCACCGTGGCCAACGAGCACCTTCTGACCGAATCCAAAGCGCACTCCGCCTCTGAACGACACGCGTCCGGCACCATCGTCGTGCGCGGCGCCCGCGAGCACAACCTCAAGGACGTCGACCTCGACCTGCCCAGGGACTCCCTGATCGTCTTCACCGGCCTGTCCGGTTCCGGCAAGTCCTCCCTGGCCTTCGACACGATCTTCGCCGAAGGCCAGCGCCGATACGTCGAATCGCTCTCGGCCTACGCCCGCCAGTTCCTCGGCCAGATGGACAAGCCCGACGTCGACTTCATCGAGGGACTCTCGCCCGCGGTCTCGATCGACCAGAAGTCCACCTCGCGCAACCCGCGGTCCACGGTCGGCACCATCACTGAGATCTACGACTACCTGCGGCTCCTGTTCGCCCGCATCGGCGTCCCGCACTGCCCGCAGTGCGGCGAGGCCATCGTCAGCCAGTCGCCGCAGCAGATCACCGACCAGATCATGGCCATGGCCGAGGGCACGCGATTCCAGGTCCTCGCGCCCGTGGTGCGCAAGCGCAAGGGCGAGTTCGTCGACCTCTTCGCCGAACTCCAGCAGCAGGGCTACGCCCGCGCCCGCGTCGACGGCCAGGTCTACGCCCTCACCGACGTGCCCAAGCTCAAGAAGCAGGAGAAGCACGACATCGACGTGGTCGTCGACCGACTCGCCGTCAAGCCCTCCTCGATCCAGCGCGTCACCGACTCGGTCGAGTCCGCGCTCGCCCTCGCCGACGGGGTCGTCGTGCTCGACTTCGTGGACGTCCCCGAGGACGACCCGAACCGCACCCGCCGCTTCTCCGAGAAGCTCGCCTGCCCCAACGACCACCCGCTCTCCCTCGACGAGCTGGAGCCGCGCACCTTCTCCTTCAACGCCCCCTTCGGCGCCTGCCCGGTCTGCCACGGCCTCGGCGTCCGCAAGGAGGTCGACCCCGAACTGGTCATCCGCGACCAGGAGGCGACCATCCGCGACGGCGCGCTCGCGCCCTGGTCGTCGGTCGGCATGGGCGACTACTTCCTGTTCCAGATCGTCGCCCTCGGCGAGGCCGTCGGCTTCGACGTCGACACCCCGTGGGCGGACCTGCCCGACCGCGCGCACAAGGCGGTCCTCTACGGCTACGACGAGACCCTCCAGGTCGCCTACCGCAACAAGCGCGGTCAGCGCCGCTCCTACGAGACCCGCTTCGAAGGCGTCGTGCCGTGGGTCGAACGCCGCCACCACGAGACCGACTCCGAGTGGACCCGCGAGAAGTACGAGCAGTTCATGCGGGAGATCCCGTGCTCGACCTGCGAGGGGACCAGGCTCAAGCCCGAGGTCCTCGCCGTCACCGTGGAGGGCCTGTCCATCCACGAGGTCTGCACGCTCTCGATCGCCGAATGCGCGACCTTCTTCAACGCGCTCGCGCTCTCCAGCCGCGACACGATGATCGCCGCGCCCATCGTCAAGGAGGTCACCGCCCGGCTCCAGTTCCTGCTGGACGTCGGCCTCGACTACCTCACGCTCGCGCGCTCCGCCGGGAGCCTCTCGGGCGGCGAGGCCCAGCGCATCCGCCTCGCCACGCAGATCGGCGCCGGCCTCGTGGGCGTCCTCTACGTGCTCGACGAGCCCTCGATCGGCCTGCACCAGCGGGACAACAACCGGCTCATCGCCACGCTCGAACGCCTCCGCGACCTCGGGAACACGCTCATCGTCGTCGAGCACGACGAGGACACCATCCGCGTCGCCGACCACATCGTCGACATCGGCCCGGGCGCGGGCGAGCACGGCGGCAAGGTCATCTACTCCGGCCCCGTCGCCGGGCTCACCGAGGCCGAGGGCTCCATCACCGGCGACTACGTCTCGGGCCGCCGGCACATCCCCGTGCCCGAGAAGCGCCGCCCGGCCGACCACGGCCGCGAGATCGTCGTCAAGGGCGCCCGGGAGAACAACCTCAAGGGCATCGACGCGGTCTTCCCGATGGGCTGCATGGTCGCCGTGACCGGCGTGTCGGGCTCCGGCAAGTCCACGCTGGTCAACGAGATCCTCTACAACACGCTCGCCGCCGAGATCAACGGCGCGAAGATCGTCGCGGGCCGGCACCGCACCATCACCGGCCTCGACGAGGTCGACAAGGTCGTCGGCGTGGACCAGTCCCCGATCGGGCGCACGCCGCGCTCGAACCCGGCGACCTACACCGGCGTGTTCGACAAGGTGCGCAAGCTCTTCGCGGGCACCCCCGAGGCGAAGGTGCGCGGCTGGGGTCCCGGCCGGTTCTCCTTCAACGTCAAGGGCGGGCGCTGCGAGGCCTGCAGCGGCGACGGCACGCTCAAGATCGAGATGAACTTCCTGCCGGACGTGTACGTGCCGTGCGAGGAGTGCGGCGGGGCCCGCTACAACCGCGACACGCTCAAGGTCCACTACCGCGGCAAGACCATCTCGGACGTGCTCGACATGCCCATCGAGGAGGCCGCCGACTTCTTCGAGCCGATCCAGACGATCCACCGTCACCTCAAGACCCTCAACGACGTCGGCCTCGGCTACGTGCGTCTGGGGCAGCCCGCGCCGACCCTGTCCGGCGGCGAGGCCCAGCGCGTGAAGCTCGCCTCCGAGCTCCAGAAGCGCTCGACCGGCAAGACCGTGTACATCCTGGACGAGCCGACCACCGGTCTGCACTTCGAGGACGTCCGCAAGCTGCTCGGCGTGCTCGACGGCCTGGTCGACAAGGGCAACACCGTGATCACCATCGAGCACAACCTCGAAGTGATCAAGTGCTCGGACTGGGTCATCGACCTCGGTCCCGAAGGCGGCGACAAGGGCGGCACCCTCGTCGCGGCGGGCACGCCCGAAGAGGTCGCCGCGATCGCCGCGAGCCACACCGGCGCCTACCTGCGGCCGCTGCTCGGCCTCGACGGGGACGGCAACGGCGACGGCCCGGCCGCGCGACGGGCGAAGGCCGGCAACGGCCGCAGGAACGCCAAGCGGTAGCCCTGCCGAACGGCGTGTGCAGCGAAGGGGTTTCGCAAGCGCCGCAATCGAAGACCGTGTGACTCGAGCGACGCGGCCGGAACCGGCCGCGTCGCTCCCGTCTGCCGCCGCAAGGGAATGCGAGCATCACCGGCATGCTCTTCATAGGAGCGGTCACGGCCGCCCTGCTCACGAGTCCCGGCCTCGCACGATGCGTCGCCCTCGCCACCGACCGACACCCCGACCCGCGGCTCGTCGCCGCCGTGAGCGTGGCCTCGGCCCTGCTGATCGCTTGGCGCGCCGAGGGACTGCTCTACGGCTGCGCGCTCGGCGTGGTCGCCGCGGTCGGCATCCCGGCGGGCTGGATCGACGTCTACCAGCGGCGCCTGCCCGACCTCCTGATCCTGCCCGCCTACCCGCTGACGGCCGCGCTGCTGCTGGCGAGCGGGGACGCGGACGCGATGCTGCGGGCCGCGGCGTGCGCGGCGGCGGGCATGGCGCTCTACGGGGTGGGCTGCGTCGCAGGGCACGTCGGCTTCGGCGACGTGAAGCTGGCGGGACTCCTCGGCCTCGTACTCGGCTGGATGTCCTGGCAGAGCGCACTGGCCGCGGCGGTTGCGGCAGCCCTCATCGGCGGGGTGCAGGCGGTCGCGGTGCTCCTGATGCGCCGCATCGACCTTCCCTTCGGGCCGGCGATGCTGCTCGGCACGGCCGCGGCGCTGGCAGTGACAAATATGGACATTATTCACTTAGCGCTGATTTCATAAAGAAAGCCGTGACACGCGGAAAATCCCATGAGATCCTCCCAAATGCCCATATAGTCATAATCGGTTCTGCGATATCGGGACCGACCATCGAAATCGATTCAAGGGAGCGTTCATGCTTCGTAAAGCTCTTCAGGGTGCTGCGGTCGCCACTGGCGCCGTCGCCCTCGCCGTCAGCGTGGCCTCGCCCGCCATGGCCCAGAACGGGTACGACTACAGCCCTGACGATGTCGGCGGCTTCTACATCCTGTCGAACATCTGCTTCGACGTCAAGGAGATCGTCTACCTGGTGGACGTCGAGGTGCTCACCAACGACGGCACCAACTGCGACTTCATCAGCAGCGAGACCCACGCCAACGGAAACGACGTCGTCTTCAACGGCACCGACCGTGGCTGGCACGACCGCGACCACAAGCACAAGCACGGCTGGGACGACTAAGTCGACCTGCCTGGCGCCTCTGACGTGAACCGGCACTGCAACTGGTGCGAGCACCAGGAGTCCACCGGTCGCTAGGCGCCTGAGTGAGAACATCGAGGGGCGGTCCACTGACACCATGGACCGCCCCTTCGCCGCGCCCGGGATCACCCGGGCGCGGCCGTCGTTCCTATCCCGCCGAGCAGCTCACCGAGGTCGGCGCCACCGCGGTCCGGGCGTCCTTGGCGCCGATGAGCCCGAACGTGAACGTCCGGCCCGGCCCCAGGGCCGTCCCTCCGCCCAGCTCGGTCGCGGTCACCGTGTGGCCCTGCTGGGTCAGCTCCACGCTCCACGAGTGCAGGATGGACTGACCGGTCGGCAGCGCCCACGTCAGCCGGAGGTCCTCCAGCGGCTCGGTGCCCGTGTTCGTCACCAGGACCTGCGCGTTGAACCCGCCCGGCCACTGGCCGTTGATCTTGTACTGGACCTCGCAGGAAGGCGAGGCCGCGTCCGTCCCGGCCTGGTCGGCCGCGAAGTTCGCGACCTGCGCGAGCGAGGCGTTCCAGTTGATCGTCAGCTCGTTCGTGGCCCACGAGCCGATGTCGTCGATGTAGCACCGCTGGGGCGCGCAGCCGCCCAGCCAGCGCTGCGCGACCGGGTCCCACGTACCGGTGACCGTGTTCGGGCCGCCCGCGAGCGTCCCGGCCGGCGGGTTCGGCAGGCTCGGGTCGAGCTGGTTCGCGTACCAGCGGCTGTGCTGGTTCCGCGAGTCGTGCGAGCCGTACCCGGTCACATAGGAGTTCCCGAGCGCGTTGCGGCCCAGGATGTAGTCGAGGCCGACCAGCACGCCGTCGCGGTACCGCTGCTCGCCCGTGAGGTCGAAGGCGGCGCCGACGACCACGAGCTCGTTGAGCACCAGGCTGTTGGAGCCCCAGTCGAAGGTCCCGTCAGAGCCGTAGGACAGGTCCCACGGGCTCGACTCCTGCTGCGCCAGGTACTGTTCCGCGCCCGCGACGACCTGCTCGATCACGTCGGCGCGTCCCGGCAGCGCGTTCGGCACGAGCGCCAGGTCGAGCTTCGCGAGCGGGGCCACGTGTCCCCAGTCGAAGCCGCCCGCGTTGAACACGTCGGCCTCGTGCAGTTTCGAGGCGAGCACGTACTCCTCATAGGACTTCTTGCCGGTGGTCAGGAACAGCTCCGCCGCGGCCCAGTAGAACTCGTCCGAGACGTCGTTGTCGCCGTACGGGCCGCCGCCCGCACCGCGGTCGACCGCGTACACGTCCGGGTGCGCCAGCGCCGCCGCCCAGGCGGTCTCGGCCGCCTCCAGGGCCTGCGCCGCGAACTCGGCGTCGTAGGGCTCGAAGAGCCGGGCCGCCTGCGCGGCCGCGGCCGCCAAGTTCAGCGTGGCCGCCGTCGACGGCGGTTCGAGGAACCGCGCCTCCGGGTCGTCGGCCGGCATGAGCGGCAGCCCGGTCCAGTTCTCGTCGTGGATCTTGTGGTGGGCCATGCCCGCGAGCTCCTCGCCGGCGGGGACCTGCATCGCCATCAGGAACTCGATCTCCCAGCGGGCCTCGTCGAGCACGTCCGGCACGCCGTCGCCGTGCTCGGGGAGGCGCAGGCTGCCGTCGGCGAGACGGCTCGCGTCGCCGGTGGGAGCGTGCAGGGCCCGCTCGTACACCGACATGACCTGCGCGACCGAGATGCCGCCGTTGACGACGTACTTGCCGTGGTCGCCGGCGTCGTACCAGCCGCCGGTCACGTCGAGCGTGTAGTCGCAGGCGCCGCCGTAGCAGGGGACGGCTCCGTCGCCCTGGTTGGGCGCGACGTCCACGTGCCCGGCCTCGCGGCCGTACCCGGGTGCGATCGCGTCGTCGATCGCGATGCCCGAGCGCTGCGGGTAGTAGAACGACAGGGCGTCCACCGCCATGTCGCCGTACACGTCGCCGCCGATGGCGAACGGGTAGGAGGTCTCGCCGTCGGCGGTGATGGTGAAGCCCTCGCCGGTGGCGGACACGTCCGAGAAGTCGATGACGTGCACCGATTCGCCTGAAGTGGGGTCGGCGCCGTGCGGGGCCGACTCGCCCTCGGCGACCAGGGCGCCTTCGGCGTCGTGGAGCTGCCACGGAACCGGATCGGCCGCCTCGGTGACGAGCGTGGCGCGCTTGGGACCGTCGGCGAAGTACGCGACCTGGTTGACCCGCACGCGCGGGCCGGTGTCGGGGTCGTAGACGGGCGGTTCGGCTCCGGTGAGCAAGGCGACCTCCGAAAGGCAGAACTGCCAGGGCTCGGCCTGGCGGCCGATCTGGAACGCCAGCTGGGCGTCGTTCCAGTCGGCGTTGGCGGTGAAGACGTAGCTGAAGTTCTGCGGCTCGGGGGTCAGCGCCGGGAACTCCTCCATAGCGGTCGGCCACGGGTCCACGTCGCGCTGGACGAGGGCCCGGACGCTCACGTCGGACGATGCTCGGGCGGTGAACTGGAGCTCGTAGGACTCGCCGGCGACCAGTGGCAGGTCGTTCTGGCCGACGATGGCGTCCCAGGCGTTCGCCGTGCCGCCCGGCACGTCGAGACACCATTCGCCGTCGGCGACCGCCCCGGTGAGGTTGGCGGTGGCCCACCAGCCGTTGGTTCCCGAGGCGAAGTCGCCGTTGGTGATCAGATCGTGTGGTTCCTCGTCCTGCGCGAGCGCGGCCGGGGCGGCGGCTGCGGCGCCGAGGGTGAGAGCGGTGAGGACGGCGACGCCGAAGCGTCGACGCATGTGCGGTCGCGGCATGGGGGTGCTCGCCTCCGATGGTTTGGGAGCGTTACCACACGACATCTTGTCATTGAAATTCGTGAATGTCAATAAGTCGTCCGCCGATCCCGCCGCCCAGAGGACGCCCACCCGCGCGGGCACGGCGAGCACCGAGGACCGCGGCCACCGGGCCGCCCGAACGAGCGGTGAGGCGGCGGGCCGGGGACGGCGCGGTGGGAGCGCCGGTGTCACCGGCGGGTCGGGGGACCGCTCGTCCCCCGTACGACCAGCTTCGATTCCAGCTTGAGGAGCACCCCCGGTTCCCTTGCGCCCCTGAGCTGTTCGTCAGCCGCCTCGACCGCCAGCTGCGCCAGCCGCGGCACGTCCTGCCGCACGGTCGTCAAGTCGATGTGGCTGAGCCCGGCGATGTGGCTGTCGTCGTACCCCACGATCGAGACCTGCTCGGGGATCTTCACCCCGGCGCGGGTGAACACGTCCAGCAGCCCGATCGCGCACTGGTCGTTCGCCGCGAACACCGCCGTCGGCAGCGGCCGGACGTCCTTCAGCAGCCGCATCGCCGCCTCCGAACCGCCCTCCTGCGAATGGTCCCCGGAGATCACCCGGATCCGATCGCCGAGCCCGTGCGCGCGCATCGCGTCCCGGTATGCCCGCCGCCGCTCCGGCCCGCCCGGCTGGCTCCCCGCGTCCACGTGCACGATGTCGCGGTGCCCCAGCCCCACCAGGTAGTCCACCACCTCGCGGGCCCCCGGCCGGTCGTACGAGGTCACCACGTCCACACCGGCGTCCTTGATGTGGCGGCCCAGCACCACCGTGGGCACCCGGTCACCCAAGGCGCTCACGTCGTCGTCGGGGATCGTCGGCCCGCACAGCAGCAGCGCCTCGCTGCGGTGCCCGATGAGCGCCTCGATCGCCTTGTGCTCGCTCCGGGTCGGCACGGCGGCGCTCAGCACCAGGTCGTAACCGAGCTCCTCGGCGGCCGGGTAGATCGCCTCCACCAGGTCCACGTGATAGGGGTTCCGCGCGGTGAACAGCACACCGAGGACCTTGCTGCGTCCGCGGGCGAGCAGTCGCGCGGCCATGTCCGGCTTGTAGCCGAGCCGTGCGGCGGCGTCGAAGACGCGCTCGCGGGTGTCGGGACTCGCGCCGGGCTGGCCGCGGAACACCAGTGAGACCAAGGCCCGCGAGACGCCGACTTCGGCGGCGACGTCGGCCATCGTGGGCTTGCGAGACCGCGGTGCCGGGGAGCGGTCTGCGGATTTCCGCGAGTGCCTGGGGTTCATCGCACCGACGTCCTTCCATTATGCAGCTGTGCGGGAATCATTGAATCTTTCACCAAACCGACCTGACCTGGGGACACAGTCGAGACAGTCTATCGAATGCCGCACTGAGTCCAGGTACGTCGGAATTGCGATCAATACGCGCGTTGCGGCCATGGACTCGATGGAGGAGATGAGGGCAATGAGCCGAGTCGCAGTCGAGAACTTCGACGCCGCGGACGAGTCGACCGACCTCAGCGGACACGGCGGGCGCGACACCGTGGCGATCGACGGCATGCCGGTCGAACGCTCGCGGTTCGACCGGGGACGGCGCCGGTCCACCGACGGGACCGAGTCCCGCCGGGCGCCCCGCCTCGGCCGCTGCGTCGAAGGACATCTGCTGGTCCACATGGAGGACGGCGCCGACAAGGACATCAACGCGGGCGCCGCGTTCGAGACCCCGCCGGGCCACGACGCGGAAGTCGCCGGCGATCGCGAGGTCGTCCTGGTCGACTTCGGCAAGGCGTTCGACAACCGATAGCGGGAGGCCGATCGCTCGAAGCGGGAAGCACCTCTCGCGACGCCCGATCCGGCGCCCGGGTCATGCCTCGACACGAGAGCGGCCCCACTCGCGCCCAACCGTTGAGACACCACGTCCACCAGGTGCAGAATCACACCCGCCCCAGTGGCAGACTTGACGACGTGTTGCGATGGATGACAGCTGGAGAATCTCACGGACCCGAGCTCGTGGTCACCCTCGACGGCCTGCCCGCCGGGATCGAGCTGACCACCGGCGCCGTGGCCGACGAACTCGCCCGACGACGCCTCGGTTACGGCCGCGGCGCGCGCATGAAGTTCGAAGCCGACGTCGTCAGCTTCATCGGCGGCGTCCGCCACGGGCGCACCCTCGGCTCGCCCGTCGCCATCCGCGTCGGCAACTCCGAGTGGCCCAAGTGGGAGACCGTCATGGCCGCGGACCCGGTCGACCCCGAGGAGCTCGCCGGGATCGCCCGCAACGCCCCCCTGACCCGGCCCCGGCCCGGCCACGCCGACCTCGCCGGGATGCAGAAGTACGACCACGAGGACGCCCGCCCGATCCTCGAGCGCGCCTCCGCACGCGAGACCGCCGCGCGCGTCGCCGGAGGCACCGCCGCGAAGGCCTTCCTCAAGCAGGCCTTCGGGATCGAGATCGTCTCCCACGTCAAGGCCCTCGGCCCCGTCCGCGCCAAGGACGGCCTCGTGCCCACGCCGGACGACGCCGCCGCGGTCGACGCCGACCCGCTGCGCTGCATGGACCCCGAGGCCTCCGCCCGCATGGTCGCCGAGGTCGACGCCGCGAAGAAGGACGCCGACACTCTCGGCGGCGTCGTCGAGGTCCTCGCCTACAACGTCCCGCCCGGGCTCGGCTCGCACGTCCAGTGGGACCGCAAGCTCGACGCCCGCCTCGCCACCGCGCTCATGTCGATCCAGTCGGTCAAGGCCGTCGAGATCGGCGACGGCCTCATGCAGGCCGCCGTCCGCGGCTCCTCGGCGCACGACGAGATCGTGCCCGGCCCCGCCGGCGGCGTCCAGCGCCTCACCGACCGCGCGGGCGGCCTCGAAGGCGGCATCACCACCGGCCAGCCCCTGCGCGTCTCGGCCATGCTCAAGCCCATCTCGTCGCTGACGCGCCCGCTGCGCACCATCGACACCACCACCGGCGAGGCCGCCGAGGCCATCAACCAGCGCTCCGACGTCTGCGCGGTCCCCGCCGGGGCCGTCGTCGCCGAGCACATGGCCGCCTACGTCCTCGCCGAGGCGGCACTGGAGAAGTTCGGCGGTGACTCCGTGGGCGAGTCCAAGCGCAACTTCGAGCACTACATCGAGAACCTGCAGGTGCGCTGATGATCCCGCACCCGTCACGCCCACCCGTCGCCCACCGCCACCCGACATCGAGGGCGCTGCGCGCCCGCTGCGGCCAAGCCGGCCCGCTGCTCCGGGAAACTCGAAACACTCGTCGTTCCGGACGACTCGCCCCTCACCGGAGTGAACGCCGATGAGCCTGGTCGCCATCGTCGGGCCTCCCGGCTCCGGGAAGACCACCATCGGCCGCGCGCTGGCCGCGGCGCTCGACGCGCCGTTCCGGGACACCGATGCGGACATCGCCGAGGCGGCGGGCAAGCCCATCCCCGACATCTTCGTGGACGAAGGCGAGGCGCACTTCCGCGCCCTCGAACGCGAAGCGGTCCGCCGGGCCGTGGCCGAGCACGACGGCGTCCTCGCCCTCGGCGGCGGCGCGGTCCTCGCCGAGTCCACCCGCAAGCTCCTCGCCGGCGTCACCGTCGTCCACCTGCGCGTCGACCTCGGCGAAGCGGTCAAGCGCACCGAGATGGACAAGGGCCGCCCGCTCCTCCAGGTCAACCCGCGCGCGACCCTCCGCCGCCTCATGGACGAGCGCCTGCCGCTGTACCGCGAAGTCGCCGACATCGAGATCGACACCACCGGAAGGGACGTGTCCGAAGTGACCGATGCGATCACCGCCCGACTCGCCGTCGCCACCGTCACGGTGAACGACGCCGAGGCCCCCTACCCGGTCCTCATCGGACGCGGCACCACCGCGCGACTGCCCGAGTTCCTCGGCAAGGCCGCCCGCGTCGCCGTCCTCCACACCGCCAACACCGCGGCACTCGCCGAACGCGTCGGCGCGCTCATGCCCGACGGGGTCGAGGCGACCCTCATGGAACTGCCCGACGCCGAGGACGGCAAGACCGTCGCCGTCGCCGAGCAGTGCTGGGAGGCGCTCGGCGCCGAAGGCTTCACCCGCACCGACCTCGTGGTCGGCGTCGGCGGCGGCGCGGTCACCGACCTCGCCGGGTTCGTCGCCGCCTGCTGGCTGCGCGGCGTCGCGGTCGTCCACGTCCCGACCTCGCTCCTCGGCGCGGTCGACGCGGCCGTCGGCGGCAAGACCGGCGTGAACACCGCCGCCGGGAAGAACCTCGTCGGCGCGTTCCACCCGCCGCGCGCGGTCCTCGTCGACCTCGACCACTTCGCCACCTTGCCCGAGCGCGACCTCGCCGCCGGACTCGCCGAAGTCGTGAAGGCCGGGTTCATCGCCGACCCGGTCATCCTCGACCTGGTGGAGGCCGACCCCGCCGCCGCGCTCGACGCCTCCGGTCCGGTCGTCGCCGAACTCGTCGAGCGCGCCATCGCCGTCAAGGCCGAAGTCGTCGGCTCCGACCTCAAAGAAGGCGGCCTGCGCGCCATCCTCAACTACGGGCACACCTTCGCCCACGCGGTCGAGAAGCTGGAGCACTACCGCTGGCGGCACGGCGACGCCGTCGCCGTCGGCATGGTCTACGCCGCCCACCTCGGGGCCATCACCGGCCGCGTCGACCTCGTGGAGCGCACGAAATCGGTGCTCGCCTCGCTCGGCCTGCCGATCACCTACGAGGCCGGGCGCTGGGACGACATCCTCAAGGTCATGAAGATCGACAAGAAGAACGTCGGCGCGACCCAGCGGTTCGTGCTCCTCGACGCCCTCGCGCGGCCGGTGGTCGTCGACGACGTGACCGCCGAGCAGCAGCGCGAGGCCTATGAGAGGCTGACCGCATGAAGACCCTGGTCTTGAACGGCCCCAACCTCAACCGGCTCGGCAAGCGGGAACCCGAGATCTACGGCTCCCAGACGCTCGCCGACCTGGCCGAGCTGTGCGCCGCCACCGGCAAGGACCTGGGCCTGGACGTCGACTTCCGCCAGACGAACCATGAGGGCGAGCTGCTGGAGTGGCTGCACGAGGCCGCCGACAACGGCCACCCCGTGGTCCTGAACGCGGCCGCCTGGACCCACACGTCCGTGGCGGTCGGCGACGCGTGCGCGCAGCTGACCGCGCCGCTCATCGAGGTCCATCTCTCCAACGTCCACAAGCGCGAGCCGTTCCGGCACCACTCGTACGTGTCGGCCCACGCCACCGGCGTGATCGTCGGCCTCGGCTTCCAGGGGTACGTCGCCGCCCTCGATGCGATCGCGGCCGGCTGAGCTCCGGCCCGCGCCGGACGTGTCAGGCGGGATCCAGGCCGACGGCGTGGCCCCGGCGAGCACGTCCTCGACCGGCATCCCCTGCTCGGCGAGCATCGCCATCTCGCGGTACACGCCCGCGCCCGTGACGATCCCGGAACACGGGTCGCGGACCGATTCGGCCGAGGGGGCTGCGCCGCTGGACACAGCCGGTGCGGCCGGGCCCGAGGGCGTCCCGTTCGCCGGTTAGCATTGACGGTCGGTCAAGACAGAACCTCTACCGAAAGAGACGAACGCCCGTGGCAACCACGAACGACCTCAAGAACGGCATGGTGCTCAACCTGGAGGGCCAGCTCTGGCAGGTGCAGGAGTTCCAGCACGTCAAGCCCGGCAAGGGCCCCGCGTTCGTGCGCACCACCCTCAAGCAGATCCCCTCGGGCAAGATCGTCGACAAGACCTTCAACGCCGGCACCAAGGTCGAGACCGCGAACGTCGACCGCCGCAACATGCAGTACCTCTACAAGGAGGGCGAGGACTTCGTGTTCATGGACATGGAGTCCTACGACCAGTTCCCGCTCACCCCGGCCCTGGTCGGCGACGCCGCCAAGTTCATGCTCGAGAACTCCGAGGTCACCGTCGCGATGCACGACGGCAAGGCGCTCTACGTCGAGCTCCCCGCCTCGGTCGAGCTGACCATCACCTACACCGAGCCGGGCCTCCAGGGCGACCGCTCCTCCGGCGGCACCAAGCCCGCCACCGTCGAGACCGGCGCGCAGGTCCTCGTGCCGCTGTTCATCGACAACGGCGAGAAGATCAAGGTCGACACCCGCGACGGCAAGTACCTCTCCCGGGCATAGGCGTGGGGAACCAGCAGCAACGACCTGACCGCCTCACCGCCCGCACCAAGTGGCGGATGCGCGCCGTCGAGATCCTGTACGAAGCCGAGAGCCGCGACATCGAGCCCTCGAAGGTCCTCGCCGAGCGCGCCGACCGGGCCTTCAAGGACCCCGAGGCCCCGCGTCTGCCCGCCTACTCGGAGCAGCTCGTGCGCGGCGTCGCACAGAAGCTGGACGAGCTCGACGCCGTCCTCGGCAAGGCCTCCTCGGGCTGGTCGGTCGAGCGGATGCCCGCCGTCGACCGGAACGTCCTGCGCGTGGGGCTCTACGAGATCCGCCACGTCGCCGACGTCGACACGCCCGTCGCCATCAAGGAGGCCATGCGCGTGGCCGAGCAGATCGGCTCCTCCGACGACACGTCGTTCATCAACGCCGTCCTCGACACCGCCGCCAAGGCCGAGTAGACACGCGAAAGCCGGGTCTCCTGTTCCAGGAGGCCCGGCTGCTGCCGTCGGCTCCGGTCGCCCTATTCGGCTTCCGAGGCGAAGAACGCCTGCAGGTCGTGCACGAGGACGCCGAAGTCCTCGAGCTTCTCGATCAGGCCCGAGGGCGTGGTCGAGTACACGACGGCCAGGGTGTAGAGGTCGTCGGCGCGGATCGAGAGGATGCGGCCGTTGTAGTCACCGCGGCGCTGCTGGATCGAGCGGGCCAGCTTGGCCACGTGCTCCAGCTCGGGGTCGGGGTGGTCGTAGAGCGCCTCGAGGTTGAGGACGATCTTCTCCGCCTGCTCGACCGGGAGCGGCACGCCCTCGGGAAGCAGCTCGGAGACGGGGATCCGGTAGAAGTCGGCCAACTCGGCGAGGCGGCTGACGGTGATCGACCGGTCGCCCCGCTCGTAGGAACCGATGACGACGGCCTTCCACTTGCCGCCGGACTTGTCCTCGACGCCTTGCAGCGACAGCCCCTGCTGCATGCGGATGTCACGCAGCCGGTTGCCGAGCGCCTTGGCGTAGTCAGATGTCGCCATGCTGGGATCAACTCCAATTTTCGGTACGAGAGGAATCCTATTGTTGACTACGGTCGGTGACCATCGGCCGTTGGGGTGCCCCCAAACAGTGTTCTTCGTCGCGTGAGACCCTCGCAACCGCCAGGCAAACCTTATAAAACCCGACATTCATGCTGCTACCGGCCCTGCCTTTTTGGGATCCGCCTTTACGCTCCGTCACCGGCGGCGTAGCATGGCCCGCGACGAAACCGTTCTTTAACAGACCGTCCAGTGAGGCGGAGAAGGAGGTTCGCGTGGTTTCCCCTGCCCTCAGGCAGCCTGAGGAAGACCCGTCGGGCAGCAAGCAGATCCTCTCGGCCGAGGACATCGGCCGGATCCTCGACCGCATCGCCCACCAGATCCTCGAGAAGACCAAGGGCGCCCCCGACACCATGCTCCTGGGCATCCCCACCCGCGGCGTCGCGCTGGCCGGACGGCTCGCCGACCGGATCCGCCGCTTCGCCGACGTCGACGTCCCCGCCGGGACCCTCGACATCACCCTCTACCGCGACGACCTGCGCCGCAACGCGCTCCGGGCCCTCGGCCCGACCGACCTGCCGCCCGGCGGCGTCGACGACCAGCGCGTCATCCTCGTCGACGACGTCCTCTACTCCGGACGGACCGTCCGCGCCGCCCTCAACGCCCTCTACGACCTGGGCCGGCCCGCCAGCGTCCAGCTCGCGATCCTGGTCGACCGCGGCCACCGCGAGCTGCCCATCCGCGCCGACTACGTCGGCAAGAACATCCCCACCGCCCGCGACGAGAACGTCGCCGTGCGCCTCCACGAGTACGACGGCCTCGACGCCGTCGTCCTCACCGGAGGGCGGGACCGATGAAGCACCTGCTCACCACCAAAGCGCTCACCCGCGAGGAAGCCGAGCTCATCCTCGACGTCACCGAGCAGATGGCCGAGGCCGTCACCGGCCGCGAGGTCCCCAAGCTCCCGGCGCTGCGCGGACGCACCGTCGTGAACCTCTTCTACGAGGACTCCACCCGCACCCGCACCTCCTTCGAGACCGCCGCCAAGCGGCTCTCGGCGGACGTCGTGAACTTCGCGGCCAAGACCTCCAGCGTCAACAAGGGCGAGAGCCTGCGCGACACCGCGCTCACCCTGCAGGCCATGGGCGCGGACGCGGTGGTCATCCGCCACCCCGCCGCCGGGGCCCCGCAGCGGCTCACCGAATGGCTCGACGGCGCGGTCCTCAACGCCGGGGACGGCACCCACGCCCACCCGACGCAGGCCCTGCTCGACGCCTACACCATGAAGCGGCGGCTCGGCGGGATCGAGGGCCGGACCGTCGCCATCGTGGGGGACATCCTCCACTCGCGCGTGGCCCGCTCCAACATCTGGCTGCTCACCAAGCTCGGCGCGAACGTGCGCCTGGTGGGCCCGCCCACGCTGCTGCCCAAGGACATCGACGGCTGGCCCGTGGAGGTCGCCTACGACCTCGACGCGAGCCTCAAAGGGGTCGACGCGATCATGATGCTCCGCGTCCAGCGCGAGCGCCAGAACGCCTCGTTCTTCCCGACCGCCAACGAGTACGCCCGCCTCTACGGCCTCGACGAGCGCCGTCTCGCCCTCCTGCCCGACCACGCCATCGTCATGCATCCCGGCCCGATGAACCGCGGCATGGAGATCGCCGCGGCCGTCGCCGACTCGCCCCGCGCCACCATCACCGAGCAGGTGACCAACGGCGTCTGGGTCCGCATGGCCGTCCTCTATCTGCTCCTGACCGCCGGGGAGGCCCGATGAATCCCGTCAAACTCATCAAGAGCGCGAATCTGATCGGCCGGGGACGCCAGGACGTCCTCGTCCGCGACGGCCGCGTCGCCGAGATCGGGTCGCTGCGCGACGCCGGCGCCGAAGTCGTCGACGCCGACGGCCTCGTGCTCCTGCCCGGCCTGGTCGACCTCCACACCCACCTGCGCGAACCCGGCCGCGAGGACGCCGAGACCGTCCTGACCGGCACCCGCGCCGCCGCCAAGGGCGGCTATACCGCGGTGTGCGCCATGGCGAACTCCTATCCGGTGGCCGACACCGCCGGCGTCGTCGAGCAGGTCGCCGCGCTCGGCCGCGCCGCCGGCTACGCCGACGTCCAGCCCATCGGCGCCGTCTCCATCGGCCTGGAAGGCAGGCAGCTCGCCGAGATCGGCGCGATGGCCCAGTCCGCCGCCGCGGTGCGCATGTTCTCCGACGACGGCCACTGCGTCCACGACCCGGTGCTCATGCGCCGCGCCCTCGAATACGTGAAGACCTTCGGCGGGATCATCGCCCAGCACGCCGAGGAACCGCGCCTCACCGAGGGCGCGCAGATGAATGAAGGCGCCGTCTCGGCCGAACTCGGCCTGCCCGGCTGGCCCTCGGTCGCCGAGGAGGCCATCATCGCCCGCGACGTGCTCCTCGCCGAGTACACCGGCGCGCGCGTCCACTTCTGCCACGTCTCCACCGCCCGGTCGGTCGCGATCATCCGCGAGGCCAAGGCCCGCGGCGTCCAGATCACCGCCGAGGTCTGCCCGCACCACCTGCTGCTGACCGACGAGGCCGCCCGCAGCTACGACCCGGTCTACAAGGTGAACCCGCCGCTGCGGCAGGAGTCCGACGTGGCCGTGCTGCGCGCCGCGCTGGCCGAGGGCGTCATCGACGCCGTCGCCACCGACCACGCCCCGCACGCCCCGCAGGACAAGGAATGCGAGTGGGCCGCCGCGCGGCCCGGCATGCTCGGCCTGGAGACCGCCCTGTCCATCAGCGTCGCCGCCCTCGGCGGCCCGGACGACGTGGACTGGGACCTCCTCGCCGAGCGGACCTCCCGCACCCCCGCCCGGATCGCCGGGCTCGAAGCCCACGGCCGCGACCCCGAACCCGGGGTCGAGGCCAACTTCACCCTCGTCGACCCCTCGGCGACGTGGACCGTGGTCCCCGAAGGCCTCGCGTCCCTGTCGCGCAACACCCCCTATGCCGGGATGGAACTCCCGGTCACCGTGGAAGCGACGTTCCTTCGCGGACGCGCCACGGTGCTGAACGGCAAGATCGCAGAGGAGACGACCGAATGACCAGCAGAGCACCAGCGATCCTCGTCCTGGAGGACGGCCGCGCCTTCCACGGCGAAGCCTTCGGCTCGGTCGGCGAGACCTTCGGCGAGGCCGTCTTCAACACCGGCATGACCGGCTACCAGGAGACCCTCACCGACCCGTCCTACTACGGGCAGGTCGTCGTCCAGACCGCCCCGCAGATCGGCAACACCGGCTGGAACGACGAGGACGACGAGTCCCGCCGCATCTGGGTCGCCGGGTACGTCGTCCGCGACCCCGCCCGCATGGCCTCCAACTGGCGCTCCGAGCGCGGCCTGGAGGACGAGCTGGCCGCCCAGGGGATCGTCGGCATCA
This sequence comes from Glycomyces sp. TRM65418, assembly GCF_019710475.1. Taxonomy (GTDB): domain Bacteria; phylum Actinomycetota; class Actinomycetes; order Mycobacteriales; family Micromonosporaceae; genus Glycomyces. The sequence continues at coordinate 168,216 of NZ_JAJFAX010000006.1, forward strand.
GCGGCGTCGACACCCGCGCCCTCACCCGCCACCTGCGGTCCGCCGGGGCCATGCGCGTCGGCATCTCCTCGCGCGACACCGACGTGGACGCGCTCCTGGCGAAGGTCCGCAACGCCCCGCACATGGCCGGCGCCAACCACGTCGGCGCCGTCACCGCCTCCGAGCCCTACACCTACGCGGCGAAGGACCCGAAGTTCCACATCGCCGCCCTCGACCTGGGCATCAAGCGGAACACGCCGCGCCGCCTCGCCGAGCGCGGCATCACCACCACCGTGTACCCGGCCTACGCGACGGTCGAACAGCTGCTCTCGGACGGCCCCGACGCGGTGTTCCTCTCCAACGGCCCCGGCGACCCGGCCACCGCCGACCACCAGGTCGAGCTCACCCGCGAGCTCCTGCGCCGGCGGGTGCCCGTCTTCGGCATCTGCTTCGGCAACCAGATCCTCGGCCGCGCCCTGGGCCTGGCGACCTACAAGCTCAAGTTCGGCCACCGCGGCATCAACCAGCCGGTGCTCGACCGCCACACCGACAAGATCGAGATCACCGCCCACAACCATGGGTTCGCTCTGGCCGCTCCGGAGTCCGGCGAGTACTTCGACACCGACTTCGGCCGCGTCCAGGTCAGCCACGTCTGCCTCAACGACGACGTCGTCGAAGGCCTCACCTGCCTCGACGTCCCCGCCTATTCGGTGCAGTACCACCCCGAGGCCGCCGCCGGCCCGCACGACGCCGACTACCTGTTCGACCGCCTCGTCGAGCTGATCGACACCACGCACACGACCGACAGCGAAGGGGCCCAGACCCATGCCTAAGCGCGAAGACCTCCAGCACGTCCTGGTCATCGGGTCCGGACCCATCCAGATCGGCCAGGCCTGCGAGTTCGACTACTCCGGCACCCAGGCCTGCCGCGTGCTGCGCGACGAGGGCCTCCGCGTCACCCTCGTCAACTCCAACCCGGCCACGATCATGACCGACCCCGAGTTCGCCGACGCCACCTACGTCGAGCCGATCACCACCGAGGTCATCGAGCAGATCATCGCCAAGGAGAAGCCGGACGCGCTCCTGCCCACCCTCGGCGGCCAGACCGCCCTCAACGCCGCCGTCGCCCTCCACGAGGCCGGCATCCTCGAGAAGTACGGCGTCGAGCTCATCGGCGCCGACATGGACGCCATCCAGCGCGGCGAGGATCGCCAGCAGTTCAAGGACGTCGTCCTCAAAGTCGGCGGCGAAGTGCCCCGCTCCAAGGTCTGCCGCACCATGGACGAGGTTCGGCAGACCATCGACGAGCTCGGCCTGCCCGCCGTCATCCGCCCCTCCTTCACCATGGGCGGCCTCGGCTCCGGCATGGCCTACACGTGGGAGGACGTCGACCGCATCGCCGGCAACGGCCTCGCCGAGTCCCCCACGACCGAGGTCCTCATCGAGGAGTCCGTGCTCGGCTGGAAGGAATACGAGCTCGAGCTCATGCGCGACCACAAGGACAACGTGGTCGTGGTCTGCTCCATCGAGAACATCGACCCCATGGGCGTCCACACCGGCGACTCCGTCACCGTGGCCCCCTCGATGACCCTCACCGACCGCGAGTACCAGCACATGCGGGACGTCGGCATCGCCGTCCTCCGCGAGGTCGGCGTCGACACCGGCGGCTGCAACATCCAGTTCGCGATCGACCCCGCCGACGGGCGCATCATCGTCATCGAGATGAACCCGCGCGTCTCGCGCTCCTCGGCGCTGGCGTCGAAGGCCACCGGCTTCCCGATCGCCAAGATCGCCGCGAAGCTCGCCATCGGCTACACGCTCGACGAGATCCCGAACGACATCACCAAGGCCACCCCGGCCGCGTTCGAGCCCACCCTGGACTACGTGGTCGTCAAGGTCCCGCGCTTCACCTTCGAGAAGTTCCCCGGCGCCGACCCGACCCTGACCACCACCATGAAGTCCGTGGGCGAGGCCATGAGCCTCGGCCGGACCTTCCAGCAGGCCCTCCAGAAGGCCCTGCGCTCCACCGAGACCAAGGCCGCCGGGTTCTGGACCCGCCCCGACCCTGAGGGCGCGACCCTGGAGAACACGCTCGAGGCGCTCAAGACCGCGCACGACGGCACGCTCTACACCGCCGAGCGCGCCCTGCGCCTGGGCGCCACGGTCGCCCAGGTCCACGAGGCCTGCAAGATCGACCCGTGGTTCCTCGACCAGGTCGCCCAGCTCATCGACCTGCGCGACGAGATCGAGCGCGCCGCCGTCGTCGACGAGGCCCTGCTGCGCAAGGCCAAGCGCGCCGGGTTCTCCGACGCCCAGATCGCGGCCCTGCGGCCCGAACTCGCCGGGGAGGACGGCGTCCGCCGCCTGCGCCACCGGCTCGGCCTGCGCCCGGTCTACAAGACCGTCGACACCTGCGCCGCCGAGTTCGAGGCCCACACGCCCTACCACTACTCGACCTACGAGGACGAGACCGAGGTCGCGCCCTCCGACCGCCCGAAGGTCATGATCCTCGGCTCCGGGCCCAACCGCATCGGCCAGGGCATCGAGTTCGACTACTCGTGCGTCCACGCCGTCCAGGCCCTGCGCGAGGTCGGCTACGAGACCATCATGGTCAACTGCAACCCCGAGACCGTGTCCACCGACTACGACACCGCCGACCGGCTCTACTTCGAGCCGCTCACCTTCGAGGACGTCGCCGAGGTCTTCCACGCCGAGCACACCAGCGGCACCGCCGCGGGCGGCCCCGGCGTCGTCGGCGTCGTCGTCCAGCTCGGCGGCCAGACCCCGCTCGGCCTCGCCGAACGCCTCCAGGACGCCGGCCTGCCCATCGTCGGCACCAGCCCGAAGGCCATCGACAACGCCGAGGACCGCGGCGTCTTCGGGCGCCTGCTCGACGAGCTCGGCCTCGTCGCCCCCGCGGGCGGCACCGCCACCTCCTACGAGGAGGCCCGCGAGGTCGCCGCCCAGATCGGCTACCCCGTCCTGGTGCGGCCCTCCTACGTCCTCGGCGGCCGCGGCATGGAGATCGTCTACGACGAGGACACCCTCGCCGGGTACATCTCCCGCGCCACCGAGGCCAGCCCGGAGCACCCGATCCTCATCGACCGCTTCCTCGACGACGCCGTCGAGATCGACGTCGACTGCCTCTGCGACGGCGTCGACTTCTACCTCGGCGGCATCATGGAGCACATCGAGGAGGCCGGCGTCCACTCCGGCGACTCCTCCTGCGCGCTCCCGCCGATCACCCTCGGCGCCAACGTCATCGAGCAGATCCGCGACTACACCGCCAAGCTCGCCTTCGGCATCGGCGTGCGCGGCCTCATGAACGTCCAGTACGCCCTCAAGGACGAGCAGCTGTACGTCCTCGAGGCGAACCCGCGGGCCTCGCGCACCGTCCCGTTCGTCTCCAAGGCCACCGCGGTCCCGCTCGCCAAGGCCGCCGCCCGCATCGCCCTCGGCGCCACCATCCCGCAGCTGCGGGCCGAAGGCCTGCTCCTGCCCGAGGGCGACGGCTCCGACGCCGGACCCGAGGTGCCGATCTCGGTCAAGGAAGTGCTCCTGCCGTTCAAGCGCTTCCGCACCGTCGAGGGCGCAGGGCTCGACGCGGTGCTCGGCCCGGAGATGAAGTCCACCGGCGAGGTCATGGGCATCGACTCGTCCTTCGGCCTCGCCTTCGCCAAGGCCACCCTCGCCGTCTACGGGAAGCTCCCCACCTCCGGGAAGGTCTTCGTGTCCGTCGCCGACCGCGACAAGCGCTCCATCGTCTTCCCGGTGCGCCGTCTCGTCGACCTCGGCTTCACCGTCTACGCCACCGAGGGCACCGGGCTGGTCCTCAAGCGCCACGGCATCGACTTCACGCCCGTGGCCCGCCACAGCGCCAATCCGGGGGACCTCCAGGACGCGATCAGCCTCATCGGCTCCGGCGAGATCGACCTCGTCATCACCACGCCCTCGGCCTCCTCCGGGCCTCGCACCGACGGCTGGGAGATCCGTTCGGCCGCCGTCGTCGCCGACGTCGGCTGCGTGACCACGATCCAGGGCGCGGCCGCCGCCACCCAGGCCATCGAGTCGGCCTCCCGCGGCGAGCTCCGCGTCGCCTCGCTCCAGGAGCTGCACCAGCGCCTGCGCGGCGACGAGGCCCGCGTCTGATCCGTCGCCGGGTGAGCGATATGGCACCTGTAGCCATGTCGCTCACCCGGCGCATTGACGTATACAGGAATGAGCATGCTGTATCAGAACCTGGCCCGCCCGATCCTGTTCCGGATCGGCCGCGGCGACGCCGAGCGAGCGCACGACACCACCCTGCGCTGGCTCTCCCGCCTGTCCGAACACCGGCAGGCCCGCAACGCGCTCATCAAGGTCAACCAGGTGAGCGCTCCCGTCACCGTCTGCGGCATCCCGTTCCCCAACCCCGTCGGCCTCGCCGCCGGGATGGACAAGCACGGCCTCGCCATCGGCGCCTGGCCCGCCCTCGGCTTCGGCTTCGCCGAGATCGGCACCGTCACCGCCCAGCCCCAGCCCGGCAACCCCAAACCCCGCATGTACCGTCTGCCCCGCTCGCAGGGCATCGTCAACCGCATGGGCTTCAACAACGACGGCGCCCAGGCCCTGGCCGCGCGCCTCGCCGCCGCCCCGGCCGTGAACTGCCCGCTGGGCATCAGCATCGGCAAGTCCAAGGCCGTGCCGCTCGAAGGCGCGATCGACGACTACCTCCAGTCGATGCGGTTCCTCTACCCCTACGCCGACTACTTCGCGATCAACGTCTCCTCGCCCAACACGCCGGGCCTGCGCCAGCTCCAGGACGCCGGGGCCCTCCGCGCCCTGCTCGAGGCGCTCCGCGCCGAGGGCGCGCGCCTCGCGGCCGGGAGGCCCGCCCGCCCGCTGCTGGTCAAGATCGCACCCGACCTCACCGAGCCGGCGATGGCCCAGCTCCTGGAGGTCTGCCTGGAGAACGGCGTCTCGGGCGTCATCGCCACGAACACCACCATCGGCCGCGACGGGGTCGACCCGAGCGAAGACGCCGTCGCCGCCGAGCCCGGCGGCCTGTCCGGCAGGCCCCTCACGCGGTTCTCGCGCGAGATCGTCCGCTTCGTGCACCGCGAGACGAACGGCCGCCTGCCGATCATCGGCTCGGGCGGGATCATGACCCCCGACGACGCCCAGGCCATGTTCGACGCCGGCGCGAGCCTGGTCCAGATCTACTCCGGCCTCATCTACAACGGACCGTCGGTGGTGCGCCGCAGCGTGCGCCGCCACCGGTCCGCCGCCCGCAAGGCCGCGGGCCCGCGAACCCCTCAACACGGCTGACGACTAAGGAAGCGAAGCAATGGCGACCAACAAGGATTTCGGCTCCCGGGCGTACCACCTCTCGCGGGCGCGCGGGCCGCTGTGCGCCGGAATCGACCCGCACGGGGCCCTGCTCCAGCACTGGGGGCTCGACGACGACCTCGACGGGGCCGAGCGCTTCGCGATGACCATCGTCGAGGCGATCGCGGAGACGTGCGCGTTCATCAAACCCCAGTCGGCGTTCTACGAGCGTTTCGGATCGGGGGGCGTCGCGCTCCTCGAACGGGTGATCGCGGCGTCCCGCCGCGCCGGCGCGCTCGTCGTCCTCGACGTCAAGCGCGGCGACATCGGCTCGACGATGCACGCCTACGCCCAGGCCTACCTCGACCCGGCCTCGCCGCTGGCGGTCGACGCGATCACCGTCAGCCCGTTCCTCGGCACCGGCTCGCTCCAGCCCGCGTTCGACCTCGCCTCCGCCCACGGCAAGGGCCTGTTCGTGCTGGCGCGCACCTCCAACCCCGAGGGCAAGCAGATCCAGATGGCCAAGCGCCGCGACGGCAAGTCCGTCGCCCAGGGGATCATCGACGAGGTGAACGAGCAGAACGGCGACGCGGAGCCGATGGGCCCGTTCGGCATCGTCATGGGCGCCACGATCGGGGCCTGCGCCTCCGAGGGGGAGGCCCGCCTGCGTGAGTCGACTTACGGAATCACGCACACCACCGTGCGCCAACGTGACACCGCTCACGACTTGTCCCAGTTCAACGGCCCCATCCTGGTCCCGGGCATGGGCGCCCAAGGTGGACGGCCGAGTGACCTGCCGCGCGTCCTCGGCCCGGCTACAAACTTCGCAATTCCGTCCTATTCCCGACAAATCGCACAGCCGGGGCCCTCCGCCGCGAGCATTCGCACCGCCGTCGAGGCGCTGCAGTCCGAATGCCGCGCCGCGATGGGGGAGTGAAAGCCGCCGAATCGGGCCCCCGAAATTGCCCCACCCCCGGTCGCAGGCGTGTCGGACGCTGGGGTTACCGTTCCCGAGCTGGGTATGCTTCAGCGATACCCGCACGTCAAGGTCCACAGGGACGAAACCATCGACTGCAAGGAGACCCCGTGCCGCTCCCTAAACTGACTCCGGAACAGCGCGCCGCAGCCCTTGAGAAGGCCGCCGCGGCCCGCAAGGCCCGCGCCGAGCTCAAGGAGAAGCTGAAGTCGGGCGAGACCACCCTGGAAGCGGTCCTCAAGTCCGCCGCCACCGACGACATCTCCGGGAAGATGAAGGTCTCGGCCGTGCTCAAGGCCCTCCCCGGCATCGGCGACAAGCGCGCCACCCAGATCATGGAGAAGCTCAAGATCGCCGACTCCCGTCGGCTGCGCGGCCTGGGCGAGCACCAGCGCGCCGCGCTTCTGGATGAATTCAAGGGCGACCAGGCCTAAGCCCGGGTAGTAGTAGTCGCGTGAGCATCGATCGTCACCACGCCGCCCCGGCCCAGCGCCTGACAGTCCTCTCCGGTCCGTCGGGAGTGGGCAAGGGCAGCGTCAAGGCCCTCATCCAGGAGTACTACCCGTGGGTCTGGCTCTCCGTGAGCTGCACGACCCGCAAGCCGCGTCCTGGTGAGGTCGACGGCGCCGACTACCACTTCGTGTCGACCGAGCAGTTCGAGTCGATGATCGCCGCGGGGGAGTTCCTTGAGTGGGCCTCCTACGCGGGGAACCTCTACGGAACCCCCCGCGGCCCGGTCGAGGAGCGCCTGCGCGCCGGACTCCCGGCGCTGCTGGAGATCGAACTGCAGGGCGCCCGCCAGGTCCGCCGGGCCATGCACGACGCCCAACTGGTGTTCCTCGCGCCGCCGTCGTGGGACGAACTCGTCCGCCGCCTCACCGGGCGGGGGACCGAGGACGAGGCCACGATCGCGCGCCGCCTGGACGCCGCCCGCCAAGAGCTCGCCGCGGAGGCCGAGTTCGATCACACAGTCACCAATGTGTCGATCGAGCAGGCGGCCGCCGAGCTGGTAGAGTTGCTCAGTTCCCCCGCTTTCGCCACGGCGAAGCTGGCGAGCCACAACTGAGGCCCCGGCACCACTGGGGCCCGGAGAGCAACACGAGTCGCACACGAAGGATTACACGTGTCAGGGACTGTCGCCGACCCGGTCGGCATCACCAACCCGCCGATCGACGATCTGCTGGAGAAGAGCCAGTCGAAGTACCAGCTGGTCATCTACTCGGCCAAGCGCGCGCGCCAGATCAACGCCTACTACTCGCAGCTGGGCGAAGGCCTGCTCGAGTACGTCGGCCCGCTCGTCGAGACCACGCCCGAGGAGAAGCCGCTGTCGATCGCCATGCGCGAGCTCGACAAGGGCCTCCTCGAGACGAAGGCGTTCGACGACCCCGAGGCCTAGGCCGTTCGACGGCACTGCGGCGTAAGCTTCGCGCGTGAACATCGTCCTGGGCGTGTCGGGCGGCATCGCCGCCTACAAGGCCTGCATACTGCTCCGCCTCCTCAAAGAGTCCGGTCACGACGTGACCGTGATCCCGACCGAGGCGGCGCTCAAGTTCGTCGGTGAAGCCACCTGGGAGGCCCTGTCGGGCCACCAGGTGGCTTCCGGCGTGTTCTCGGACGTCTCCGAGGTCAAGCACGTGCGGCTCGGCCGGCATGCCGACCTCGTCGTCGTCGCCCCGGCCACCGCCGATCTCCTCGCGCGGGCCGCGCACGGCCGCGCCGACGACCTCCTCACGAGCACCCTCCTCACGGCGACCTGCCCGGTGGTCTTCGCCCCGGCCATGCACACCGAGATGTGGGAGCACGCGGCCACCCGCGCCAACGTCGCCACGCTGCGCGAGCGCGGCGCGCACGTCGTCGAACCCGACTCGGGCCGGCTCACCGGCGCCGACACCGGTCCCGGCCGCCTTCCCGAGCCAGAATCGCTCTTCGCGCTCGTCAAGGGCTTCCTGGCCCGCCCGTCGACCGCCGACGCCCGAACCGGAGCGGACGCGGAGCCGATCGCCGGCACCCGCGACCTGGCGGGCCGCAAGGTCCTCGTCACCGCCGGGGGGACCCGCGAGCCGATCGACCCGGTGCGCTTCATCGGCAACCACTCCTCGGGCCGCCAGGGGATCGCCCTCGCCGCCGCGGCCGCCGCCCGCGGCGCGGACGTCCACCTCATCGCCGCCCACCTCGACGCGCCCCTGCCCGCCGGGATCAGCGTCGAGCGCGTCTCCACGACCGGTGAGCTGTACGACGCCACCGTCAAGGCCGCCGCCGAAGCCGACGCCGCGGTCCTCGCCGCCGCCCCCGCCGACTTCACCCCCAAGACCTCCAGCGACCGCAAGCTCAAGCGCAAGGGCGACCTCGAGCTCGCCCTCACCGCCACGCCGGACATCGCCGCCGCCGTGGGCCGCGCCAAGCGGGACGGCCAGGTCCTCGTCGTCTTCGCGGCCGAGACCCACGACGGCCCCGAGCACGCCAAGGCCAAACGCGAGGCCAAGGGCGCCGACCTGGTGGTCCTCAACGACGTCTCCGGCGGCGCCGTGTTCGGTGCGGCGGAGAACTCGGTCACCGTCTTCGACGAACGTGGCGAAGTCGACGCGCTCGCACGCGCCTCCAAGGAGGCCGTGGCGGACGCCATCTGGGACGCCGTCGCCGCACGTCTCCCGCTGAGTGGACGCGACTGAGACCGCCTGGGGCCAGCGTGCCGACTTGGTGGGAAGATCGTGAGCGCATAGACTTGTGAGCTGCGAAGTCATTCGAGAGCGCCGCGCGGCGGCGTAGATGTGTGTTGAGGAGTGCCGTGGCACGTCGCCTGTTCACCTCCGAGTCGGTCACCGAGGGCCACCCGGACAAGATCGCCGACCAGATCTCCGACGGGATCCTGGACGCCCTGCTGGGCGAGGACCCCTCGAGTCGTGTCGCGGTCGAGACCCTCATCACGACCGGCCAGGTGCACGTGGCGGGCGAGGTCACGACCCACGCGTACGCGGACATCCCGCGGATCGTGCGCGACACGATCCTGCGGATCGGCTACGACTCCTCCAAGAAGGGCTTCGACGGCGCCTCCTGCGGCGTGAACGTCTCGATCGGCGGCCAGAGCCCCGACATCGCCCAGGGCGTCGACAAGGCCTGGGAGTCCCGAGTGGACGCGGACGGGCACGACGAGCTCGACCTCCAGGGCGCGGGCGACCAGGGCCTCATGTTCGGCTTCGCCTGCCGCGAGACCCCCGAGCTCATGCCGCTGCCGATCGCGCTGGCGCACCGTCTCTCCCAGCGGCTCACCGAGGTTCGCAAGGACGGCACCGTGCCGTACCTGCGCCCCGACGGCAAGACCCAGGTCACCATCGAGTACGACGGCAACAAGCCGGTGCGCCTGGGCACCGTGGTGGTCTCCAGCCAGCACGCCCCGGACATCTCGCTCGACTCGCTCCTGTCGCCCGACGTCGCCGAGCACGTCATCGCGCCGGTCGTCTCCGGGCTCGACCTGGACACCGACGACTACCAGCTCCTGGTGAACCCCACCGGCCGCTTCGAGATCGGCGGCCCGATGGGCGACGCCGGCCTCACCGGCCGCAAGATCATCGTCGACACCTACGGCGGCTACGCCCGCCACGGCGGCGGCGCGTTCAGCGGCAAGGACCCCTCGAAGGTCGACCGCTCCGCCGCGTACGCCGCGCGCTGGGTCGCCAAGAACGTCGTCGCGGCCGGGCTCGCCGAGCGCTGCGAGGTCCAGGTCGCGTACGCGATCGGCAAGGCCAAGCCCGTGAGCATCGCCGTCGACGCGATGGGCACCGAGACCGTCGACCCCGCGCGCATCGAGCGCGCCGTGCTCGAGGTCTTCGACCTGCGTCCGGCCGCGATCATCCGCGACCTCAACCTGATCCGGCCGATCTACTCCAAGACCGCCGCGTACGGCCACTTCGGACGCGAGCTGCCGGAGTTCACCTGGGAGGCCACCGACCGCGCGGCCGCCCTCAAGGAAGCCGTCAACTAGGCACCGCGCCCGAACCGGCCGGCGCCGTCGCGGTGCCGGCCGTTCGCTGTGCCCGGCATGTCGGCCCCGGCCGATACGATCGGCGAAGGCGCCGTGCGGCGCGCCATCCGATACGGCGGGAGGCCTCCATGTCGGCAGCGGAGTCGTTCGAACCCGCACTGCGGGACAAGGCCCTCGCCCCGCTCGCCTCGGACCTGGTGCTGGCCGAGTGGACGACGGACGGGGCGCTCGACGGGGAACGCCTCTACCCGGCGCCCCTGCACCGCCACGCCGACGACGAGGCCTGGTACGTGCTCGAGGCGTGCTCGGCGTCAGGATCGGCGAGGAGGAGGTCGAGGTCCCCGCGGGCGGCGCCGTGATCGTCCCCGGCGGCGTTCCCCACACGTACTGGAACCCCCTCGCCGAACCGTCCCGCCACCTCCTCGTCATGGGGGCCAGGACCAACCGCCCTCATCAACGCCGTCCACGCGACGGCCGACCGCAGTCCCGAGGCGATGCGCCGCCTCTTCGAGCAGCATGACGCCGAGCTCCTCGAATAGGCGCGGTGCCGTGCGGCGTCGGGGGCACCCGGTAGTTTTATCGGATGACGGAGATTCCGGCGATCGCAGCGGTGTGCATCGACCAGCCGCTGCCACAGCTGGACAAGCTCTTCGACTACCGGGTCCCCGAGGACCTCGCGGGCCGGGTCAGGCCCGGCTGCCGCGTGAAGGTCCGCTTCGGCCGCCGCAAGGTGAGCGGCTACGTGATCGCCCTCAAGCCCTCCACCGACTTCGAGGGCAAGCTGCTCTGGCTCTCCGAACTCGTCTCGCCCGAGCCCGTCGTGACCCCCGAGATCGCGCGCCTGGCCCGCGCCGTGGCCGACCGCTACGCGGGCACCCTCACCGACGTGCTCCGCCTGGCCGTTCCCGAACGCCGCGTCAAGGTCGAGTCCGAACCGAGGGGCGAAGCGCTGCCGGTGGCGGCCCCGCCATCGGATCACTGGAAGAGATATATCGCAGGCGATGCATTCCTGCGCGCGCTGCGCGAGACCAAATCACCGAAGGCGGTCTGGAGCGCCCTCCCCGGCGAGGACTGGCCCGCGCGCCTCGCCGAGGCCGCCGCGGCGACGGCCGCGTCCGGCCGCGGCGCGGTCCTGGTGGTCCCCGACCAGACCGACCTCGACCGCCTCGACGCCGCCTTGGCCGCCGTGCTCGGCCCCGACCGCCACGTCACCCTCTCCGCCCAACTGGGCCCGACCAAGCGCTACCGCTCGTTCCTCAAGGCCGCCAGGGGCGACGTGCGGATCGTCGCCGGCACCCGGGCGGCGGCCTTCGCGCCAGTGGAGCGCCTCGGGCTCGTCGCCATCTGGGACGACGGCGACGAGTCCCACGTCGACCGCCACGCGCCGTACCCGCACGCCCGCGAAGTCCTCCTGACCCGCGCCGACCTCGCCGACGCCGCCTGCCTCGTGGGCGGCCGCAGCCGCACACCGCAGGCGCAACTCCTGGTCGAGACCCGATGGGCGGTCTCGATGACCGCCCCGCGCGACGAGATCCGAAGGGCCTCACCGAGGATCGTCCCGGTGGGTGATGAGTCCGATCTGGAGCGCGACCCGTCCGGCGGTACGGCCCGGCTCCCCACGGTCGCCTGGGAGGCCGCGAGGAGCGCGCTCGCGAAGGACCGCCCCGTCCTGGTCCAGGTGCCGAGGCGCGGCTACGTTCCGGCCGTCTCCTGCCAGCGCTGCCGCACCCGCGCGGCCTGCCCGAACTGCTCGGGTCCGTTGCGGCTCACGGGCGCACGCCGCGCACCCGTGTGCGGCTGGTGCGGCACGGTCGCGGCGGGCTTCCGCTGCGCCGAGTGCGGCGGGAACCGGATGCGGGCCGTGATCATCGGCGCCGAGCGCACGGTCGAGGAACTGGCGCAGGCCTTCCCCGATCACCCGGTGGTGGAGTCGACGGGCGTGAACCGCCTGGGCCGCGCCCCGGCGGGCGCGGCGGTCGTGGTGGCGACACCGGGCGTCGAACCGCCCGCGCCGGACGGCTACGGCGCGGTGCTCCTGCTGGACACGTGGGCGCTGCTGACGCGCGCCGAGCTGATCGCGAGCGAAGAGGCCTTGCGCCGCTGGATGAACGCGGTCGCGCTCGCGCGCCACGACGGCACCGCGGTGGTGGTCGCCGACGGGGGACTGGCGGTGGTGCAGGCCTTGATGCGCTGGGATCCGGCCTGGTTCGCCGCCCGGGAGCTTCAGGACCGGGCCGAACTCGGGTTCCCGCCGGTGATGAAGTTCGCGGCGCTCACCGGCCCGAACGGCGAGCCGGAGAAGCTCGCCGCCGACCTGCCGTCCGATCTCGGTGCCGAGGCGATCGGCCCGATGCCCGTGGACGAGCGCACCGAGCGCCTGCTGCTGCGGGTCCGCCGCCGGGACGGGGCCGCGCTCGCGGCGATGTTGGCGAAGGCCACGGCCGATCGGGCCAACGCGAAGGCCGAGCCGGTGCGGATCCAGATCGACCCGCGCGAGATCGCCTGAGGCCGCCGCCGGTCGGTGCAGAATGGGTGGATGCCGGTCCTCGTCGGCACCTCCGGGTGGCAGTACCGCGATTGGCGGGGCGTGCTCTATCCCGAGCGCGTGCCGCTGCGGCTCTGGCTGGAGCATTACGCCGAGCATTTCGTCACCGTGGAGAACAACGGCGCGTTCTACCGGCTGCCCGGTCGCGAGGTCTTCGCCGCCTGGCGCGAGCGGTTGCCCGCGGGGTTCACCATGGCGGTCAAGGCGAGCCGGTTCCTCACGCACGTCAAGCGGCTGCGCGACCCGGCCGAGCCGGTCGAGCGGCTCGCCGCGGCGTCGGCCGGTCTCGGCGACCGCCTGGGGCCGTTTCTGCTCCAGTTGCCGCCGACGCTCCGGGCCGATCCGGTGGTGCTGGCCGAATGCCTCGACCGGTTCCCGGACGGCGCGCGGGTGGCGGTGGAGCCGCGGCACGAGTCGTGGTGGACCGAGGAGGTCCGTGCGGTGTTGACGGAGCGGGACGCGGCCCTGTGCTGGGCCGACCGCAAGGGCCGGCCCGTGACGCCGTTGTGGCGCACGGCTTCCTGGGGGTATCTGCGGCTTCACGAGGGCCGGGCCACGCCGACCCCGCGCTACGGGGACGCCGCGCTGCGGTCGTGGTGCCGCCGCATCGACCAGACCTGGCCGCGTGCGGCCGACTGCTACGTCTACTGCAACAACGATCCCGGCGGGGCGGCCGTGCGCGACGCGCTCCGCTTCGCCGAGCTCATGCGCGGCCTCGGCCGGGAGGTTCCCGGCGCGGTGCCGCCGTCAGTGTGACGGGCTCCGGTCGAGCTTGGCGAGCACGCCCGCCCAGAGGGCGCGGACGCGTTCGCGGAAGAAGTAACCGAACGCGAGCACGATGAGCACGAAGGGGATCGCGATCGGCAGGACCGTGGTGAAGCCGAGGACCACGATGAGCGCTTCGACGCCGATGAGCGAGGCGACGCCCATGTAGCCGAAGAGGGTGAGGGCCTGCGCGCGGTACCAGAGCATCGCGATGAGGGTCCGGAGGCGGCCCTCTCGTGGTTCGGTCACCACTCCTGTATACCAGCGGCGAGCGCGGCCGAGGGGCCGCCGACCGCCGAGCGGATCCACCGGGAGATGCGGTCCGGCTCGGCGGCGAACCGATGCATTCGCGTCCGCGGCCTCGTCTCAGCCGGTGCGATCGGCTCGCGCGGATCACTGTGACTCGCAGGCGGGGCCTGACCGGTACGTCGGCGGCGGCGAGGAGGCCGCTGTGCGCGCCGCCGAGGCCATGCACCGGAGGAGGAAGATCGGCCTGCAGGTCCTGAAGGAGGCCTACGAGGGCGGGTGACCGGGCCGCGGGACGCCGGTCCCCCGCGCGGGGGACCGGCGTCCCGCGGCCGAGGGAGGGCGCCCGCGGCGGCGTCGGCGACGCTGGAGGGGTGAACACCTCGCGCCGCTGGCACAATGGCCCCATGCGCCTCCTCGCCCCGCTCTGGTCCCGGGCCACCTATCGCGGGTGGGTCTGGATCATCCTCGGCGGGGCGCTGATGATGCCGTTCATGATGGTCGGCGCCGTCGGCTACAACTTCCTCAACCCCGACAGCGGCTTCAACGGCATCATCGAACCCGCGGTCTTCGTCGCCGTCCTCCCGCTGGTCGCCGCCGCCTCGCTGCTGCTGCCCGACCGCGAGGTCGAGCGCACGGCCGCCCGTCGCCTCCTGGGCGCCTCGTTCGCCTCGCCCGTCGACGACGCCTCGTGGAACTCCCGCTGGCGCACCGGCTGCTGGTTCACCCTGCACGCGGCCGTCGGCGGCGTGGTCAGCGGCCTCACCCTCGCCTTGGTGCCGTTCACGGGGTACCTGGTCTACGAGGGGGCGCGCTACACCTTCGGGGCCATCGACGAGATGAACGGCGTGTTCGCGAGCTGGTTCACCGCCTGGGGCATGCTCACCGGGCCGCTGCTCCTGGCCGCGCTCGTCGCGCTCGTCGCCGCGACCACCGCCGGCATGAGGGCCCTCGCCCCCCGGCTGCTCGGGCAGGGCGCGGCCGACCGCCTCGCGGCCTCCCGCGCCGAGGCCGCGCGCCTCGCCGCCCGCAACCGCATCGCCCGCGAACTGCACGACTCGGTCGGCCACGCCCTGTCCGTGGTCGTCATCCAGTCCGAGGCCGCCTCCCGGCTCATCACCGCCGACCCCGATTACGCGTCCCGGGCCATGGCCGCCGTCGGCGAGACCGCGCGCGGCGCGCTCGCCGAGCTCGACGCCGTCATCGGCGCCCTTCGCGACGACCGGGACCGCCCGCGCGCCCCGCAGCGCGACCTGTCCGACCTCGACGCCCTCGCCGCCGAATCCGGGATCGCGGTCGACCTCGACGTCACCGGCGACGTCGGCGCGCTCAGCCGCCTCGCCTCCCGCGAGATCTACCGGATCGTGCAGGAGGCCCTGACGAACGTGCTGCGCCACGCCGACGAACCGCGCGCCGCGGTCCGCGTCGCGGTGGGGGAGCGCGACTGCACGGTGGCGGTCACCAGTCCCGCCGCCCGCCGGCCCCGCCTCCGCGCGGGCGGGCGCGGTCTGATCGGCATGGCCGAGCGCGCCGCCGTCCTCGGCGGGACCGCCGAGACCGACTGGGCCGCAGGGCAATGGACCGTCCGTGCCACCATGCCGATCGATACGAGGGAGTCCGGGGATGACCGCACCGCTGCGCATCGCGCTGATCGATGACGAGGACCTGATCCGCTCCGGGTTCGCCGCGATCATCGGGGCCGAGCCGGACCTGGAGGTCGTCGCCGAGGGCGCCGACGGCGTCGACGCGGTCGCGATCGCGCGTTCCGGCAAGGCCGACGTGCTGCTCATGGACGTGCGGATGCCCACCGTGGACGGCATTCAGGCGACCGAGCGGATCGTGGCCGAACTCGCCGCGCCGCCGAAGATCCTGGTGGTCACCACCTTCGACAACGACGACTACGTGTGGCAGGCGCTCCGGGCCGGGGCGGACGGGTTCCTGCTCAAGCGCACCCGCGTCGAGGACCTGCTCGCGGCGGTGCGGCTGGTGGCCCGCACCGACGCGCTCCTGTTCCCCGAGGCGGTCCGCCGCCTCGCGGCCGCCGCGCCCGCCCGCAAGGCGCCCAAGGGCATCGGCGACCTGAGCGAACGCGAACGCGAGGTCCTCACGCTCGCCGCCAAGGGACTGTCCAACGTGGAGATCGCCAGCGAGCTGTTCCTCGGACGTGAGACCGTCAAGACCCATCTGAGCAGCGTCTACACCAAGCTCGGCGTCCGCGACCGCACGCAGGCCGTGATCGCGGCCTACGAAGGCGGCCTCGTCTAAGCGCACTCCCGCACCCGGCCGCCCGCGGGCGGCCGGGTGCTCGCTGCGCTCCTCGCTCGACACGCCTTGGTTCCTTCGTGCTATGGTTCATTAGTCAAGTAATGAACCTCTGAACTAATGAACTGAACCACGAGACCGAAGGAGGCGAGATGTTCGATGACGGCGCACCGATCTATCGGCAGATCGCCGATCAGATCAAGGCCGAGATCATGAACGGATCGCTCGAACCGGGAGGCAAGGTCATGTCGACCAACCAGTACGCCGCCTTCTACCAGATCAACCCGGCCACGGCGCAGAAGGCGTTCCGGGAACTGGTCGACGAAGGCATCCTCTACAAGCAGCGCGGCGTCGGCATGTTCGTCGCCGAGGACGCCCGCGAGCGGCTCGCCGCCGACTTCCGCGAGCGCTTCTTCGAACGCGTCCTGGCCCCGCTCGTCCGCGAGGCCCGCCAGGCCGGCATCTCCCTGAACGACATCATCGACTACCTCAACGACCAGGAAGGCGCCCTCCGATGAGCTTCGCCGTGACCCTCCGCGACGTCACCCTCAAGTACCGCGACACCGACGCGCTCGCCGACGTGAACCTCGACCTCGAGGCCGGCAAGATCTACGGCCTGCTCGGCCGCAACGGCGCGGGCAAGACCAGCCTCCTGAGCCTCATCGCGGCGTTCCGCAAGCCCACCGCCGGCGAGGTCTTCGTCGACGGCGAACCGGTGTGGGAGAACGCCCCGATCGTCTCGCGCATCGCCCTCATCCGCGAAGGCGGCGACTTCGACGACACCGAGACCGTGAAGTCCACCATCGAGACCGGCCAGATCCGACCCGCCTTCGACACCGAATACGCCCTCCACCTCGCCGACCGCTTCGAGCTCCCGCTGAAGAAGCGGATCCGTGAGCTCTCGCGCGGCAAGCGCTCGATCCTCGCCGCGATCTGCGGCCTCGCCGCCCGCGCCGAGCTCACCATGTTCGACGAGGTCCACCTCGGCATGGACGCGCCCACCCGGGACGCGTTCTACAAGGAGCTCCTTGCCGAGTACATGGACCGCCCGCACACGGTCGTCCTCTCCACGCACCTCATCGACGAGGTCGCCAACTACCTCGAATCGGTCGTCATCGTCGACCGGGGACGGATCCTGCGCCACGAGGAGGTCGAGGTCTTCCAGAACATGGGCGCGACCCTCACCGGCCCTGCCGCGGCCGTCGACGAACTCGCCGCGAGCCACGACGTCCTCGCCGAGCAGCAGCTCGGCGGGACCAAGAGCATCACCGTCGCGGCCGCGGTCGACCCGGGCACGCGCGAGCGCGCCGCCGCCGCCGGGATCGAGATCGGCCCGGTCGGCCTCCAGGACCTCTTCATCCACCTCACCGAGCCGAACCGGAAGGGAGCCTGACGATGGCCGCTTTCCCGAACGCCCAGCTCCCGACCCGCAAGTACGGTCTCGGATTCGCCCTCTCGGGGGAGGCCCTGAAGTACTTCAAGTACTGGATCCTCGCGGCCGTCCTGCTGTCCTTCCTGGGCCCGCTCGTGCTGTCACGCTCCTCCGACATCGATCTCTCGACCTGGTTCTACACCGCGAACGTCGCCAAGTGGTTCACCGCGTTCATCGGCGGCGGCTTCATCGCCTCCCTGGTGCCGACCATGATCGCCGCGGGGCTCACCCGCCGCGAGCTCAGCGTCGCCCACGGGGTCTTCGGCCTCCTGTGGTCGGCGGCGATCGGCGTGCTCGTCATCGCGGGCCTCCTCGTCGAGCGCGCCTACTACGACGCGATGGGCTGGGCCCAAGGGGTCCAAGGCGACGACTCGGTCATCGCCATTGGCTCCTGGGGCGAGACGGCCGCGTTCGCGTCGGTCTACCCGCTGATGTACCTGGTGTACTTCGCCGCGGGCGTGGTCGTCGGCGCCGCCTCCTACCGCTGGGAGGGCACGGGCTGGCTGATTCTGGTCCCGATCCTCCCGGTCGTCTTCAGCCTCGACAACGCCGTCTACAACACCGAGCCGTTCGGGCCGGCCTGGGCGGGCGTCTTCGGCCGGTTCATCGACGAATGGGGCACCGGCCTCGTGCTGATCGGGATCGCGGTCGTGACCCTCGTCCTCGTGGTCGCCGCCCACCGCATCATCATCGACATCCCGCTGCGCTCCAAGAAGGCCTGACCATGGACTCCGCACTCGCGAAACGCCGCTACCGCTTCGGTCGCCGCCTCTTCACCGGCTCGGCGGTCTGCTTCCGCTGGTGGCTCGTCGCCACCGCCGTCCTCACCCTCCCGGCGTCCCTCGTGACGGCCCAGGCGATCGAGACGGGCCTGTGGTCGGTCGCCGCGACCGTGCTCCAGTGGTTCGCCGCCGCCGTGGCCGGGATGCTCATCTACACGAACCTGCCGGTGTGGATCTCCCGCGGCTGCACCCGCCGCGAGATCACCGTGGCCTTCGCGGTCTTCGCGGCGCTGACCACCCTCGCCCTCACCGCCTACCTGGTGGCCGGGTTCGCCGCCGAGCACGCCCTGTTCGCGCTCGTCGGGGACGCGCCCCGTCCGTGGAGCGAGACCATCGGGCTCGGCGCCCGCTACCTGCTCATCACACCGATCTACTTCTTCACCGGGACGCTCATCGGCGCGGCGGCCGCGCGCTTCGCCGGCCGGGCCTGGTTCACCGCGGCCGTCCTCATCGGCGCCACCGGGCACTACGCGGGGATCCTCGCCCTGGAGTTCGGCACCCTCGGCGACTGGGCGCCCGCTCCCTGGGCGGGCGTCGCGCTCGCCGTCACCGCGGTCCTGGTCGCCGCCTGCGCCCTGACGCTCCGGTCCGTGCCCGTGCAAGCGAAACGAGCCTGACGATGACCACAGTCCTCGCGCACCGCAAGTACCGCCTCGCCTCGCGACTCGCATACGACACTGCCAGGACCTTCGGCCTGTATGCCGTCGTCGCCTTCGCCGCCCTCCTCGCCGCCTCGGTGGTCTGGCGCGAGATCACCGGCGAATACGAATCCTTCGCCCAGTTGGTCCTCTTTGCGGTGCCGTTGATCGTCATCGTCATCGCCTGGGTGCATCTCTCGAAGTCGTACCCCCTCGGGATCGCGGGGGGCCTCACCCGCCGGGAATTCCTTACCGCGTACGCGCTGTTCGGGTTGGCGACGGTCCTCGTCACGGCAGGACTCACGCAGCTCGGGCTCATGGTCGACGGTCGCTTCGCCGCGGCCCGCGGGGCCGAACCCGGCATGGGTTTCTACGGCCTCGCCGCGTTGGAGGCGGTGGTCCGACCCGCGCTGTACTTCGCCTGCGGGGCGGCCGCGGCCGCGGCGAAGCTCAGGTTCCGAAGCACCCGGATCGGCGTCGCCCTCAGTGCGCTGATCGTCGTTGCGGTCGTCTACCGGCAGGTGGCCTACTACGCGGTGATGAAGGCCCTCGGCATGGAGAACGGCAGTGCAGACGGATCCGTCTTCGAGTACCCCCTCGTCGATCTCTCGGCGATCCACCCCTACCTCGACCTCGTCCTCGCCGTCGCCTTCACCCTCACCGCCTGGGCTCTCCTCGCCAGGGCCCCGATGCCACCGAAGCGGGCCTGAGCCATGTCGCCCGCATGCGTCGAAGTGTCCCCCAAGGCCGTGCCGATCGTCGGCGTCCCGGCCGCCGAAGTCGGACCCCGGCCCACCGCCATGCGACTCCCGTCCGTACCCGTCCAAGCGAAACGAGCCTGACGATGACCACAGTCCTCGCGCACCGCAAGTACCGCCTCGCCCTGCGATGGGCCGCCGAAGTCGGCAAGACCTTCGGCCTCTGGACCCTGATCGCCTTCGCGGTCCTCCACCTCGTCCAGCTCGGCCTGCGGCTCTCGACGTCCTTCGAAGGCGACATGAGCTTCTACCTCCTCCGGTACCTGCCGTTCGTCCTCACCGCCGTCGGCCTGGTCTACCTCCTCAAGGCCTTCCCGCTCGCGATCGCCGCCGGTCTGACCCGCAAGGAGTTCTTCGCCGCCTTCGCCGTCTTCAGCGGGATCGCCATCGCGGGCGGCGTCGCCGTCATGCAGCTGGTCAAACTCGTCCACAACCTGTTCTACAGCGCAGACGGCGGCGGCCTCGACCTCTACGGCGCCACCCTTCTCGAGACCCTGATCCGCATGGCCGTCTACTTCACCGCCGGAGCCGCCGCCGGAGCGCTCCTGGCCCGGTTCGACCGCCGGGCCTCGGGCGGCATCCTGGCCGGTGCGGCCGTCTCGGTGCTGATCTTCCGGACCATCCCGTTCCAACTGCTGCTGGCGGAGTTCCCCGAGGACGTGGCCTTCGCAGTGGAGTACCCCGGCAGCGAGGAACTGCTGGCCCCGTTCGACGCCGTCCTCACCGTGCTGTTCGTCCTGGTCGTCTGGCTCACGCTGGCGCGGGCGCCGCTGCCGCACAAGAAAGGCTGAGCCATGGCCCTCGTCCGCGCCGAAGTTCCCTTCCCCGTAGTCGTGCTGCTCGTCTGCATCGCGGCCGGCCTGGTCGCCGGACTCCTGCTCACCACCGGCCCCGGCACCGCTCGCGACGACGCGGCCCGCCGCGGCCGGGACGCGGCGGCCCCGGCCCGCACCACACCGTACGGCGACCCCTCACGGAGAGCGCTCGGCGAGTGGGACACTGGAGGACGGCCAGTACACGCTTCGGAAGGTCAGCACATTGTCGATCCAGCCCATCCGCATCTTCGGCGACCCGGTCCTGCGCACCGCGGCCGAGGAAGTCGACACCTTTGACAAGGAACTGCGGGGCCTCGTGAAGGACCTGCTCGACACCATGCGCGACGAAGGCGGCGCCGGGCTCGCCGCGCCGCAGCTGGGCGTCGGCAAGCGGGTCTTCGCCTTCGACGTCGACGACGTCGTCGGCCACATCGTCAACCCCGTGCTCGAGTTCCCCGACGAAGAGGAGCAGGACGGCCCCGAGGGCTGCCTCTCCCTCCCCGGGCTCTACTTCGACACGGTCCGCCGCCAGAACGTCGTCGCCAAGGGCTTCAACGAATACGGCGACCCGCTCCAGATCGTCGGCACCGGCCTCATGGCCCGCTGCCTCCAGCACGAGACCGACCACCTCGACGGCATCATCTTCATCGACCGCCTCGACGCCGAGCGCCGCAAGGCCGCGATGGCCGAGATCCAGGCCCAGGACTGGTACAACGAAGACGTCAAAGTCAAAATCACCCCCCACGACTCCAAGGGTGTGTTCTTCAAACGATGAGGATCGTCTTCGCCGGGACCCCGGAGGTCGCACTGCCGACCCTGGAGGCCCTCCACGGATCCGACCACGAGGTCGTCGCCGTCCTCACCCGACCCGACGCGCGCACCGGCCGCGGCCGCAAGCTCTCCCGCTCGCCCGTCGCCGCCTGGGCCGACGAGCACGGCATCGAGACGCTCACCCCCGCCAAACCGCGCGAGCCCGAGTTCCTCGAGCGCCTCCGCGATCTCGACGCCGACATCGTGCCCGTCGTCGCCTACGGCGCGCTCGTCCCGCCCGCCGCCCTGGAGATCCCGCGCCTGGGCTGGATCAACCTCCACTTCTCGCTCCTGCCCGCGTGGCGCGGCGCCGCGCCCGTGCAGCACGCCGTGCTCGCCGGGGACGAGATGACCGGCGCCTGCGTCTTCCAGCTCGAAGAAGGCCTCGACACGGGCCCCGTGTACGGCCGCCTCACCGAGCCCATCGAGCCGCACGACACCGCGGGGTCGCTCCTCGAACGCCTCGCCGTCGCCGGCGCCCGCCTCACCGTCGACGTCGTGAACGCCCTCGGCGAGGGCCTCGTCGTCGGCGAACCCCAACCCGACGACGGCGTCTCCTACGCCCCCAAGATCACCGTCGACGACGCCCGCGTCCGCTGGACCGACCCGGCCTTCGCCGTCGACCGCCGCATCCGCGCCGTCACCCCCGCGCCCGGCGCCTGGACCGACTACGACGGCCAGCGCCTGCGCCTGGGCCCCGTCCGGGTCGACCCCGAAGGCCCGAGCCTCGCGCCCGGCGAGGTCGCCGTCGCCAAGAAGGCCGTCCACGTCGGCACCGCCACCGACCCGGTCCGTCTCGACCGGGTCCAACCCGCAGGGAAGAAGCCCATGGACGCCGCAGCATGGGGCCGCGGCCTCCCGACCGAGGCGCCGGTGTTCGCATGAGCGACCGCCGCAAGCGCGCCAAGCGCGAACCTGCGAACGACCGCCCGAACGTGAACCCGCGACGCGTCGCCTTCGATGCGATCCGCGCCGTCACCGCCGACAACGCCTACGCCAACCTCGTCCTGCCGCGGATGCTCGCCGAGACCGACAACACCGGCCGCGACGCCGGGCTGGCCACCGAGCTCACCTACGGGACGCTCCGCAGCCTGGGCACGCTCGAGGCGATCCTCACGGCCGCTTCCGGGCGCGACATGCGCGAACTCCAGCAGGACCTCGTCGACGCCCTCTGCCTGGGCGCCTACCAGCTCCTGTACATGCGCATCCCGCCGCACGCGGCCGTGGCGACCACCGTCAGCCTCGTCAAGGCCGCCGTCTCGCCGCGCGTGTCGGGCCTGGCGAACGCGGTGCTCCGCAAGGTCGCCGCCAAGGACCTCGACGAATGGGCCGAGTCCCTCGCCACCGGCGACCGCCTCGCCGACCTCTCCCTGCGCTACGCGCATCCGCAGTGGATCAGCACCGAGTTCGAAGCGGTCCTCGGGCCCGACGAACTCCCCGCCGCGCTCGCCGCGGACAACGTGGCCCCGCCGGTCCACCTGTGCGCCAAGCCGGGCCGCATCACCAAGGGCGACCTCTCGCGCGAGACGCGCGGCGGCGTGCACGGCCAGTGGTCGCCGTACGCGGTCTACCTGCCCAGCGGCGACCCGGGGCGCGTCAAGTCCGTCGCCACGGGCCTCGCCCACGTGCAGGACGAGGGCAGCCAACTGGTGGCCGCCGCACTCGCGGAGGCGCCGCTGGAAGGCCCGGACCGGTCCTGGGTGGACCTGTGCGCGGGCCCCGGCGGCAAGACCGCGCTCCTCGGCGCGATCGCCGCGCAGCGCGACGCCGTGATCGACGCCGTGGAGATCCAGCAGCACCGAGCCGAGCTCGTCGCCAAGGCCGCCAAGGGACTCCCGGTCACCGTCCACATCGGCGACGGCCGCGAGTTCGGCGAGGACGGCAGCGCCGACCGCGTGCTCGTCGACGCGCCCTGCTCGGGACTCGGCGCGCTGCGCCGCCGTCCGGAGGCGCGCTGGCGCAAGGAGCGCGGCGACGTCGACGGCCTCGTGCCGCTGCAGCGGGAGCTGCTCGCCGCGGGCCTGCGCCTCGCCCGCACGGGCGGGATCGTCGCGTACGCGACCTGCTCGCCGGTGATCGCCGAGACCGAGGAGGTCGTGGCGGCGGTCCTCAAGGCCGGGGGAGCGGAGCTCGTCCGTCCTCAATGGCTCACCGGCCGCGTGCCCGACGCCGAACGCGGCGACTTCGCGCAGCTGTGGCCCCACCGGCACGGGGCCGACGCGATGTTCCTTGCGCTGCTGCGAAAAACCGGCAACCGGTAACACTCCAGCTCGACGGGCTCCGCAGGATTTCTCCTGCGGGGCCTTGTCCGTCCCAGAATTGGAAGCGCTACCATACATAGATATAAGTGAATGTTCTCCAGGTTACCGGCATCTACGAACCCAAGGAGCACCAGATGAAACGACGACAGCGACTCGCGGCGATCGTCGCGGGAGCGGCCACGGCGGCCGTGGCGGCACTCGGCGCAGGCTTCCTCCTCAGCCCGAACGCGGGCGCGCAGGACGACGTGTCGGCACAGGCGCAAGCACTGTGGACGAACCCCGATACGCAGGCGGCCCGCTGGGTCGCGGCGAACCCGAACGACTCCCGCGCGGCCATGATCCGCGACCGCATCGCCGAGACCCCGGCGGGCAACTGGTTCACCAGGCACAACCCCTCCACGATCAAGGCCGACGTCGAATCCGTGGTCGCCGCGGCGTCCGCCGACGGCGCCGCGCCGATCATGGTCGTCTACAACATCCCCAACCGCGACTGCGGCGGCCACTCCGGCGGCGGGGCCCCCGACCACCAGTCCTACCGGCAATGGGTCGACCAGTTCGCCGCCGGGCTCTCCGGGCCCGCCTACATCGTCCTCGAGCCCGACACCCTCCCGCACAACTGCGCCAACGAGAGCGAACGCCAGCAGATCAACCAGTCGCTGACCCACGCGGTGCAGGCCATCAAGAACGCCGAGTCCCAGGCCAAGGTCTACATCGACATCGGCCACTCCAACTGGCTCGCCCCCGCCACGGCCGCCCAGCGCCTCCGGGACGCGGGCGTCCAGTACGCCGACGGCTTCGCGCTCAACACCTCCAACTACCGCACCACCGAGGAGTCCAGCGCCTACGCGCAGCAGATCCAGAACATCATCGGGTCCGACAAGGGCGCGGTGATCGACACCAGCCGCAACGGCAACGGCCCCGCCGGCGACGAGTGGTGCGACCCGGCCGGGCGCGCCATCGGTGACTTCCCGACCACCTCCACCGGCGTCAACGGCGTCGACGCCTTCCTGTGGGTCAAGCTCCCCGGCGAAGCCGACGGCTGCGCCGGCTCCGCGGGCCAGTTCATCCCCGACCTGGCCTACCAGCTCGCCAGTAACGCCGGCAGCGACTGGCCCGGCGACGTCGAGCCGACCGACCCGGTCACCGACCCGACCTCGGACGACCCCACCAGCGACGAGCCCACCACCGGCGGCCCGGGCGAGACGGACTGCACCGTCCACATCGAAGTCGTCAGCTCCTGGGACTCGGGCTGGCAGGGCAAGGTCTCGATGACCTCCGACCAGGCCGTCAACGGCTGGACCGTCTCGTGGACCTGGCCCGGCTCCCAATCGGTCACGAGCAGCTGGAACACCCAGCTGAGCACCTCGGGATCCACCGTGACCGCCAAGGACGTCGGCTGGAACGCCAGCGTCGCGGCGGGTCAGACCAAGGAGCTCTTCGGCTTCGTCGCCTCCGGCCCCGCGGCCGGCATGGAGGTCGCCTGCTGACCTGAACCACATCAGGGACGAGGTGTCCGGCCTGCGTCGCGGTTTCGCGACCTACACTGTGCGTGTGGCACAGTTCCAAGCGGCGCAGGCCGACACCGTCATCGCTCCCAGTCTCCTGGCGGCGGACTTCGCCCGCCTCGCCGAGGCGGCCGCCGCCGTCGAAGGCTCGGTCGACTGGCTCCACGTCGACGTCATGGACAACCACTTCGTCCCCAACCTCACGCTCGGCCCGCCGGTCGTCAAGTCCCTCAAGGCGTCCACGGACATCCCGCTCGACTGCCACCTCATGATCGAGGCCCCCGAGCGGTGGGCCACCGGGTACGCCGAGCTCGGCGCCTACAACGTGACCTTCCACGCCGAGGCCGCCGCCGATCCCGTGGCCCTCGCCAAGGACCTGCGCGCCGCGGGCGCCAAGGCCGGCCTCGCGATCGACCGCGACACGCCCGTCGAGGACTACCTCGACCTCCTCCCGGCGTTCGACACCCTCCTCATCATGACCATCAAGGCCGGGTTCGGCGGCCAGTCCTTCATCCCCGAACTGCTCGACAAGGTCCGCACCGCGCGCGCGCACGCCGACGCCGGACACCTCGAGCTGCGCATCGAAGTCGACGGCGGCATCGCCGACGACACCATCGCCGCCGCCGCCGAAGCCGGAGCCGACGCGTTCGTCGCCGGCACCGCGGTCTACGGCGCGGACGACCCCGCCGATGCGGCCCGGCGCCTGCGCGCCCGCGCCGACGCGGCGCGATCATCAGCGTGAGCCGCCATGGGCCCTCCCGTCACCCTCCACCACCCGAACCGGACGTCGCTACGCGGCGGCCGCGCTCACTCCCGTCCAACCCTCCACCACCCGAACCGGACGCCGCTGCGCGGCGGCCGCGCTCACTCCCGTCCAACCCTCCACCACCCGAACCGGACGTCGCTACGCGGCGGCCGCGCTCACTCCCGTCCAACCCTCCACCACCCGAACCGGACGCCGCTGCGCGGCGGCCCGGCGCACCTCCGTCGGACCGGCCCCGACCGGATGCCGCTGCGCGGCGGCCCGGCCCGCCCCCGTCGCACCCGCCCTCGCCCCGCAACGAGCCGACGCCGTGGCTAATCCTCCCGACCTGGTGCTCATCGCCGACGCCGACGCCGAGATCGCCGAATTCCTGGCGGCCCGCCTGAGGGCCGACGGGTTCGACACCGCGCTCGCCCGCGACGGCTACCAGGCGCTCGCCGGGATCGCGCTGCGACGGCCCGGCATCGTCCTGCTCGAATCCGACCTGCCGTTCATTGACGGGCTCGCCCTCACCAGGCAGCTCCGCGCCGACCCGGCCACCGCGAGCCTCCCGCTCATCCTGCTGGGCGCCCAGCCCTCCTCGGCCGACAAGATCGCCGGGCTCAAGGCCGGCGCCGACGACTACATCGCCAAGCCCTTCGACCCCGCCGAGGTCTCCGCCCGCATCGACTCGGCGATCCGCCGCCACCGCGAAGTCCGCGAGTCCTCGCCGCTCACCGGCATGCCCGGCAACGACCGGATCCTGCGCGAACTCCAGTCCTGGATCAAACGCGGCGACCCGTTCGCCTTGTGCTACATCGACATCGACCAGTTCAAAGCGGTCAACGACGTCTACGGGTTCATGCGCGGCGACGAGTTCATCAAGGGTCTCGCCGAATGCGTCTACGCCGCCGCCGGCGACGCCGGGGCCGCCCCGGTCTTCCTCGGGCACGTCGGCGGCGACGACTTCACCATCCTCTGCCTGCCCGAGCACGTCGAGGCCGTCACCGGCTTCCTCAACGACCACTTCGCCCGCCGCGTCCGCCAGCTGTGCGACCCCCGCGACGTCGAACGCGGCTACATCGAGCACGCCGACCGCACCACCTCCCGGCGCATGACCCGCTCGCGCCTGCCCACCCTCTCCACCGGCGTCGCCCTCTCCACGCACCGCCGCTTCGCCGACGCCTACGAGGCCGTCGCCGAGGCCACCGCCCTCAAGAGCGTCGCCAAATCCCACTCCGGCAACTACGTGGCCTTCCCCGAAGGCCGTATCCCCGGCCGGACGGGCCGCCGACCCGTCTTCTGGACCAACGACCGGCCCCGATGAGAGGACTGTCACGGAATAGGGACACCTCGATTCGCCCGTGGCACAATTCGTAATAGCAAACGCGCGTCAGCGGGGTCGGTGAAACTCCGAGCCGGCGGTGAGCGGCCAAGGCCGCGAGTCCGCGACCCGTCCGCATCCAGTGGACGGTTGACCTGGTGAGAATCCAGGACCGACGGTCAAAGTCCGGATGGGAGCAGACGCAGCGCAGGAGGCCGCCTTCAGGCGGGCCTGCTGCGCGGACTTCTCTTGCCCCCGCCTGCGTGCGTCCAGATTCGCAGCAGGTAGGGAGTTTCAACCGTGTTCACCGGAATCGTCGAAGAACTCGGCGAAGTCGTCAAGGTCAGTGAAGCGTTCCTGGCCGTCCGCGGGCCCGTCGTCGCCTCCGACGCCGCTCTCGGCGACTCCATCAGCGTCAACGGCTGCTGCCTCACCGTCGTCAGCGTCGAAGGCGACGTCTTCACCGCCGACGTCATGGAGGAGACCTACCGCCGCACGGTCATCGGCAAACTCGAGGTCGGCGACAAGGTCAACCTCGAGCGCGCCGCGACCCTCACCACCCGCCTCGGCGGGCACCTCGTGCAGGGCCACGTCGACGGCGTCGCCGAGATCGTCAAGCGCACGGCCAACCCTTCTCCCCCCACCACCCGGACCGGAGTGAACGCTGAGTCCTCGGCCGCCCCAGAATGGGAGGAAGTCACCTTCCGGCTTCCGCAGGGCCTCGCCAAGTACGTGGTCGAGAAGGGCTCCATCACCGTCGACGGCACCTCGCTCACCGTCACGCAGGTCGAGGGCGACGAGTTCTCCGTCGGTCTCATCCCCACCACGCTCGAATGGACCACCTTGGGGCGCAAGCAGGTCGGTGACCCCGTCCACATCGAGACCGACGTCGTCGCCAAGCACGTCGAGAAACTCCTCCAGTCAGCCGGGAGCATCTGATGAACGAGATCCGCCTCGACCGCGTCGAAGACGCCATCGCCGCCATCGCCGCCGGTCGGCCCGTGATCGTCGCCGACGACGCCGACCGCGAGAACGAGGGCGACATCGTCTTCGCCGCCGAAGACGCCACCCCGGAACTCATGGCCTTCACCATCCGCCACACCGGCGGCTACGTCTGCGTCGCCATGCCCTCCGACACCGCGGACCGGCTCGACCTGCCCCCGGCGCACCACACCAACCAGGACTACAAGGGCACCGCCTTCGCCGTCTCCGTCGACGCCCGCAAGGGCGTCACCACCGGCATCTCGGCCGCCGACCGCGCCCAGACCGTCCGGGTCCTCGGCGACCCCGAGACGCTCGCGACCGACCTCAACCGGCCCGGCCACGTCGTCCCGCTGCGCGCCAAGGACGGCGGCGTCCTCGTCCGCCGCGGCCACACCGAGGCCGCCGTCGACCTCACCCGCCTCGCCGGGAAACAGCCCGTCGGCGCCATCTCCGAGATGATGAACGACGACGGCACCATGATGCGGCTCCCCGAGCTCCGGGAGTTCGCCGACGAGCACGGCCTGGTCCTCATCACCGTCGCCGACCTCGCCGAATGGCGCCAGCGCAACGAGGTCCACGTCAAGCGCCTCGCCGAGGCCCGCCTCCCCCTGGAGGCCGGGCAGTTCACCGCCGTCGGGTACCGCGCCGTCCACGACGGCAACGAGCACGTCGCCCTCGTCAAGGGCGACATCGGCGACGGCATGGACGTCCTCGTCCGCGTCCACTCCGAATGCCTCACCGGCGACGCCTTCGGCTCCCTGCGCTGCGACTGCGGGCCCCAGCTCCAGGCCGCGCTGCGCGCCGTCGAGGCCGAAGGCCGCGGGGTCGTGCTCTACATGCGCGGCCACGAGGGCCGCGGCATCGGCCTGGTCCACAAGCTCCAGGCCTACCAGCTGCAGGACCAGGGCCGCGACACCGTCGACGCCAACCTCGAACTGGGCCTGCCCGCCGACGCCCGCGACTGGGCCATCGGCGCGCAGATCCTGGCCGACCTCGGCATCAAGTCGATGCGGCTGCTCACCAACAACCCGGACAAGCGCGCCGGCATCGAGGGCCACGGCCTGGAGGTCATCGACCGGGTCGCCCTGCCGACCTACGCCACGCCCGACAACCTCGCCTACCTGACCACCAAGCGCGACCGCATGGGGCACCTGCTCGCCGACCTGCCCGCGCCCGCGCTGCCCGCGCAGCCCGAACTCGCAAAGGACGCCGCCTGACATGGCCGGACACGGAGCACCCGAGATCGCCGTCCCCGACGCCGCCGGGCTCACCCTCGGCATCGTCGCCACCGACTGGAACGCCGGGGTGGTCGGCCAGCTCGAGAAGCGCGCCCTCGAGGCGGCGGCGGACGCCAAAGTGAGCGACGTCAAGGTCATCCACGTGGCCGGGGCCGTCGAACTGCCGATCGCCGCCCAGGCCCTCGCCCGCCGATACGACGCCGTGGTCGCCCTCGGCACCGTCATCCGCGGCGGCACCGCCCACTTCGACTACGTCTGCAAGTCCGTCACCGAGGGGCTCACCCGGGTCGCCCTCGACGAGGCGACCCCCGTGGCCCACGGCGTGCTCACGGTGGACGACCAGGAGCAGGCGCTCGCCCGCGCCGGATTCCCCGACTCCACTGAGGACAAAGGCTACGAGGCAGTCGTCGCCGCTCTCGGCGCGGCGCTGGCCATCCGCTCGCTCGACGCCTAGCGGCAGGTGCGGGCCCGGCCGGTCGGCCGGGCCCGTCACGCGTCCATGCCGGCCCGCAGGCCCTCGAGCAGCCGGTCCAGGGCCCGCTCGGTCGCCGCGAGCGCACCGGGGTCGGGCGAGCGGGCCAGCCACAGCGCGGCCTCGTTCATCGCGCCCGACAGGAGCCGCGACAGCGGCTCCACCGGCTGGTCGGCGATGACGCCCGCGTCGATGAGCGTCCGGAGCGCGTCGCCGAGGTGGCGCGCGGAGGCGTCCTCGTCCATGGCCCGCCACTCGTCCCATCCGAGGACGGTCGGGGCGTCCACCAGCAGTATGCGGCGCACGGCCGGGTCGGCCCCGGCCGCCAGGAACGCCCGGCATCCGGCCCGCAGCTGCTCCCACGGGTCCGCGAACCGCCCGGCCTCGCGCGCGACGCGCGCGCCCAGCTCCTCCTGCACTTCGGCGACCACGGCCCGGAAGAGCCCCGATTTGCTGCCGAAGTGGTGGTACGCGGCCCCTTTGGTGACCCCGATGCCGTTCGCGACCTCGGCGAGGACCACGTCGTGGTAGCCGTCGGCGGCGAACCGCCGCCGTCCCTCCTCCAGCAGCGCCCGCCGCGTCGCCGCCCGCTGCTCGCTTCTCGTCCCTGACATGCGCCCCCCATCCCTCGACTCACATACCCGAGGTATGTTAGCATCGAAATACACATACCCAGGGTATGTGAATTCCTTCGATCCGCAGGAGACCGCCATGGGCACCGCACTCAGCAGCTTCTATCCGGTGATCGCCACCGAGGACGTGGCCGCCGCGCACGACTTCTACGTGCGCCACTTCGGCTTCGAGGCCGTCTTCACCGCCGACTGGTACGTCAGCCTCCACCGCCCGGACGCCCCGCAGTACGAGCTGGCGCTGCTCGACAGCGCGCATCCGACGATCCCCGCCGGTCACCGGACCCCGCTCAACGGCGGCCTGATCCTCAACTTCGAGGTCGACGACGTGGACGCCGAGCACGCCCGCCTCGTCGATGAGGCGGGCCTGCGGGAGCTGCTGCCGCTGCGCACCGAGGACTTCGGCCAGCGTCACTTCATCGTCGCGGCCCCGGACGGGGTCATGGTCGACGTCATCACGGTCATCCCGGCGCGCGGGGACTACGTCGAGCAGTACGCCCCCGGGCACGAACCGCGGCCCCAGGTGTGAGGTCCGGGGGCGTTCAGTCGTAATGGCGGAACTCGGGCCACAACTCGGCCCACGGCAGGGTCCGACCGCGGCAGACGCCGACGGTCCGGCCCTGCTCCTCGTTCTCGACCCCGACGTTGTTGTCCAGCACCGCGACGGCGAGGCACTCGTCGAAGTACTCCTCCATGCGGTCCAACGGCAGTCCCACGGTGATCACCGTCGTCGCCGACTCCGGGGGCGGACCGTACGCGAACAGCTCGTTGTGGCCGCTGTAGACCGGGCCGCTCTCGACGGCGTATTCGAGGAGGGCGCCCGCTTCGCCGTAGTTCGCGGTGACGGTGACGGTCCGGTCCTTCTCTTCAGGCGTCATCGATTGGAAGACGCTCGCTTGGCGGGCGTACGTCTGCCAGCCGATCTGGTCGGGCACCGTGTCGTTCATGGCCGGGATCGGCGTGTCGCCGACGGCCTCGACGGGGATCAGCGGCAGCGCGACCACCGCGGAGACCGCCGTGTTCAAGCCGACCGCGGCCACGAGGAGCGCTCGGCGGCCCTGCGAAGCCGCCCACGCCGCCACCGGGGCGCACCCGGCCGCGTAGAGGGCGACGACCAGGCCGATCGAGTAGTACATCTGCCCGCCGGCGGCGAGGACGATCGCCAGCAGGACCGGGTAGGCCACCGCCAGGGCCCGGACCGGCCGCCATGCCGGTCGCCGCAGCAGCGCGATCAGCCCGGTGACCCAGATCGGCACGAGGAACAGGCCCAGCAGCAGGAATTGGAAGGGCAGCAGGGTGATGCGGTTCTCGGCGCCGTCGCCTTCGGCGATCGCCGAGGCCATCTCCAGCTGCGGCCAACCGTGCTGGGCCTGGTAGATCAGATTCGGCGAGCCGATCACGAACGCCAGGGCGACGCCGGCCCACAGCCATCTGGAAACCAGCGCCCGGCGCGGTCCCACGGCCAGCAGCGCCGCTCCGAGGCTGATGAGCAGCAGCACGATGAGATGCTTGTTGTAGAGGCCGATCCCGGCGACCGCGCCGACCGCGAGCCACCACTGAGGACGATCCCGCAGGAGCGCCCGCACCGCGAACAGCAGCACCGCCGTCCACACCACGAGGTCGACGGTCGCGGTCGACAGCACGTGCCCGAAGGCCAACGCGACCCCGGCGAACGCCAGACCCCAGACGCAGAGCGCCTGGGCGGCCCTGCCGCCGCCGAGTTCGCGCGTGAGCAGCGCCGCGAGCCACAGCATCCCGACCATGCAGAGCACCGAGGGGAACCGGAACGCCCAGACGGTGTCGCCGAAGACCGCGATCGACAGGTGCCCCAGCAGGGGCGTGAGCGGCCCCTGGTCGACGTAGCCCCAGGCGCGCTCCAGTATCAGGAAGTACAACTCGTCGCGATGGTAGTCATAGCGGCCGTTCACCGCCGAGAGGACCGCGGCGAGCGCGAGGCTCGCCAGGGCCGGGTGCAGACGGAAGAGGGGAGGGCGCATCGGCAGGCCTTTCGAGGGGTCGCTCCGGTCCTCAGAGCATTCCGCAAGACGCGCGGTCCCGCAAGCCCGCCGGGGCCGAGGGTCCCGATCGACTCCCCAGTCCGTTCGCGAAGCGCCCGTGCGGATCGCGAACCCGCCGGGGGAGCGGCGAAGCACGTTGGCGTCCACGGGCGATGAATCCGGACCGCTCGCCTCGTCCTTACCGTCAGAACCGACAAAGGAGCCGACATGAGCGAACCGCAGGCGATCGACTACACCTTCACCGCCCCCATCGAGAAGGACGGGTCGTTCCCGACCTACCTGACCGTCACCGACTCGGCCGAGCTGCTCGGCACCCGGAAGGCGGTGAAGGTGACCGGGACGATGGACGGCCACGAGTTCGCCGCCACGCTGATGCCCTCCGGGGAGGGCCCGCACTGGCTTCCCGTGCGGGCCGCGCTGTGCAAGGCCATCGGCAAGGGCGCCGCGGGCGACGAGGTGACCGTCCACCTCACCCGGCGCCTCACCTAAGCGGCGTCGATCCTCGCGAAGTAGGCGTCCACCAGGGGCTTGCCGACTCCGGTCATCCACTGCTCGAAGGTGAGCAGACCGGGGTGGATCGCCCGCAGCGCGGGGATGTCGACCTCCATCCGGTGCTCGTTGATCAGAGCGATCATCGTCGCCGTCGAAGGGCTGTCGGCGGCGATCTGCTCGATGGGGATCGACACGTACGGCACCTCCCGTCCGGTGACCCGGCCGATGAGCGCCGCCTTCTCGGCCTGGGTCAGGTCGTCCCCGGCCAGTTCGTACACCTTCCCGCGGTGGCGTTCGGGGTCGGCGAACGCGAGCGCCGCGAACGCGGCGATGTCGGCCGCGGCGATCAAGGGCTCGTACGTGTCGGCCCGCAGCGGTGAGACGAGCGCGCCGTTCCGGAGCTCCCTGATGGAGTCGAACGCGTTCTCCATGAAGGCCGTCGGTCGCAGGATCGTCAGGGACAGCCCGCTCTCTCGGAGCGCGCGCTCCGCCGCCCCCTTGTGCTGGAGCATGTCCATCGCCGGTTCCAGCGGCCCTCCCACGCCGACCGCGGAGGAGTGGACGACGTGGGCGACGCCCGCGTCCTTCGCCGCCGCCGCGAGCTTGGCCGCCGACCGGGCCTCGTGTTCGCGGTCGTGGTCGTAGGGGCCGCCTTCATAGGCGCCGGCGTGGACGCTGAAGGCGCCCCAGGCGCCTTTCGCGGCCCGGTCGAGCGAGTCGCGGTCGTCGAGGTCGCCCCCGACGACTTCGACGCCGGCCTCCTTGAGCGCCTTGGCTTTCGGGCCTTCGGGGTCGCGGGTGAGCGCCCGGACCCGCCAGCCGTCGGCGAGGAGGCGGGCGGTCACGGCCCCGCCTTGGCGGCCGGTCGCACCGGTCACGAGGACGGTCGTCGCAGAGCGGTCTGCGGTGTGGGAAGACATGGAGCGGTCCTTTCCGTACCGAGGAGCGCCGACTAGTATCGGAGTCGGCAACCCGGTTGATGAAACGGAACACTACACCCGTTTATCGGCGAACGCGAGAGGGGGCACGCCATGCCGACCACGGCGAAGCGGACCGAGCGCATCGATGCCCAGCGCAACCGCCGCAAAGTCCTGGAGACGGCCGACCGGCTGTTCGGCGAGCGCGGCACCGCGGTCTCCCTGGGGGAGATCGCCACCGAGGCGGGCGTGGGCGCGGGCACCGTCTACCGGCACTTTCCGACCAAGGACGCCCTGCTCGCGACCGTGCTCGACCAGCGGCTCCTCCTGCTCGGCGACACCGGGGCCGCCATGCTGCGCCGCGAGGACCCCGAGAACGCGTTCTTCGAGTACCTGGAGTTCCTCACCGGCCAGTCCCTCGCCAACCGTGCGATCTGCGAGGCCCTCGCCGCGCGCGGCGACTGGCAGGAGCCCTCGAAACTCGACGGGCACTGCGTGGTCGACGCGCCGCTCGCCGAGCTGCTGAGACGGGCGCAGCGGGCGGGTGCCGTCCGCTCCGACCTGGACTTCCAAGACGTCCGAGCCGTGCTCTCCGGGTGTGTCGGCATGGCCCTGGCCGCCGCCTCGCCCGAGCGGGCGGGCCGCCTCACCCGCGCCTTCTGGGACGTCCTCCGGGTCGAACGAAACCCCGAGGATCGTAACGAAACAAGGGTCGCGACTGAGACTAGTAACGAAATATCCGTAACGGAACGGTCCTGTCCGGTCTGCGGCGGACCGATCGCGCTGACCGCGACCGGTCGCCCCGCGACGTACTGCTCCTCGGCGTGCCGCCAGAAGGCGTTCCGGGACAAGCGGAAAGCGGCCTGACCCCGAGGCCGTGAGCCGAGTGGCAACCGTTCGCCTAGGATCGTTGCCACCGCACGGCGACCCCCACGGAGGCCTACGCAATGACCCGCAGATTCACGGTGCACGAGCGGCGCCCGGTCACCCGCCTCGACGGGATCTGGGACTTCGCCTACCTCGGCGACGTCGACCCGGACGACGTCGCCCTCGACCGGATCGCCTACGACGACGTCATGGCCGTGCCCGGCTGCTTCGACGCCACGCCCGCCTACAACGCGCGGCGCGGCCTCGCCGCCTACCGCACCCGCGTCCGCGTCGAGGCCGGCCGCCAGCGGCTGGTCTTCCACGGCGTCCAGCACTGGTGCCGCGTCTTCTGGAACGGCGAGCCGCTCCGCGACCATGCCGGCGGCTTCACCGCCTTCACCACTGACACCGACGCCGAAGCCGGCCCCGCGGAGATCACCGTCCTGGTCGACAACCGCTTCGGGGAGCGCGCGCCGCTGCACATGGAGCACTTCGACTGGTACCACTACGGGGGCATCAGCCGCGGCGTCGAACTCCACCGCCTCGGCGAGGCGTGGATCGAGGGCCTCAAGATCGACACGGTCTCGGTCGCCGAGCGGCGCATCGAGGTCCGGGTCGACTACACCGCCGACCGGCCCGGCCCGGCCGCGCTCGCGATCGACTGCGACGGCCGCGGCCTCCTCGCCGAGACGGTCGAGCTCGAATCCTCCGGCTCGATCACCCGGTCCTTCACGATCCCTCGGCTCGCACCGTGGTCGACCACCGACCCGCGGCTCGCGACCCTCACGGTCGCCCTCGGCGACGACGACCTGCGCGAGCGCTTCGGCCTGCGCGAGGTCGCGACCGCCGACGGCCGCCTCACCCTGAACGGCGAGCCGGTCCGGCTCCTCGGCGTCAACCGCCACGAGGCTCACCCGCAGTTCGGCCACTCGCAGCCGCCGGCGCTCCTGGTCGCGGACGTGCAGCAGCTGCGCGACCTGGGCGCGAACTTCGTGCGCGGCAGCCACTACCCGCTCGACCCGCTCTTCCTGGACCTGTGCGACGAGGCCGGGATCCTCGTGTGGTGCGAGTCGGTCGGCTGGCAGTACCCGGTCGAGCACCTCACCGATCCGGTCTTCGTCGACGCCCAGCTGGCGCACCTCGACGCGATGGTCGCCGCCGCTCAGAACCACCCGTCGATCGTCCTGTGGGGCGTGCTCAACGAGTGTCCGAGCTGGTCGGCGGACGGCCGCCCGGTCTACGAGCGGCTCCTCGGGCGCCTGAAGGAGATCGACCCGACCCGGCCGGTCACGTACGCGACCCTCAACGTCTACGAGGACCGGTGCCTCGACCTGGCCGACGTCGTCAGCGTGAACACCTATCCGGGCTGGTACTTCGGCGACGTGGCCGACGTCCCCGCCGAACTCGACCGCATCGCCGCGCACGTCGACGCCGAGGGCCACGCGGACAAGCCGCTCATCGTCTCCGAGATCGGCGCGGGGGCCGTGCCCGGCTGGAACGACCAGCGCGGTTCACTGTGGACCGAGGCGTACCAGGCCGAGCTGCTGAGCACGGTCGTGGACCACGTCATGGACGGCCAGGACCGCATCTCCGGCCTGGGTGTGTGGGTGCTCGGCGACTTCCGGACCACCGAGCACCGCGAGATGGCGCTCAAGCGGCCCCGCGGCGTCAACGACAAGGGCCTGGTCGACGAGTACCGCCGTCCCAAGCAGGCCTTCCACGCGGTGCGCGAGCGCTTCCGCCGCGAGGCCTGAGACGGCGAGACGCCGGGCCCGCGCGCGGGCCCGGCGTCGTGCGCGGCCCTAGGTGCTCAGCGAGTAGCTGTTCATCCGGAAGTCGCGGCCCCCCGAGGACGAGGTGATCTCCCAGCCGAGCTGGATCTGGTCGATGCGGACGTTCGGCATCCGCCCGGTGTTGACCAGCCACTGGCAGATCGCGGTGATGTTCACCGACCCGCTGGTGAACTGGTTTTGCGCCAGGAAGCTGTAGACCGGGTTGGAGCCGTTGCTGCCCTGGTGGTAGTTCCAGGTGCGGCCGCCGAGGTTGACGGTGGTCTGGCGGCCGCCGATCGGCCCGACCGGGCCGTACCACTGGGTCCAGATCATGATCTCGTGCGCGTGGCCGTTGCCCCACACGTCGTAGGCGGTGTTGTAGGCCAGCCCCGAGCCGCTGGTGGGCACGGTGACGTTGAAGGAGCTGGAGACGTTCCCCATGTTGGAGACGTTGCGGCCGAGCGTGCGGGACACGTTCGGGTAGGACTTGATGCCGCCGGTGTTCGGGTGGTCGGCCCACACGCCCCAGTTGCTGTAGGAGTTGGCCCAGATCGACTGGGATCCGTAGCCGGATCCCCAGATGTTGTTGTAGAGCGTGTAGCCGCCGTTCTGCCAGGTGGCCCAGCGGTCGGAGGAGGACCAGGCGGCGGCCTGTGCCGGGGATTGGAGGGCGCCGACGGCGCCCGCGGTGGCCAGTGGAGCGGCCAGCGCGGCGGTGAGGAGCGATCTGCGTCGCATGACGGGCACGCCTTTCTCGTGATCTCGGTTTCAGGCACCGACACCCGGATCGCCTTAGGCAATCACGAATGTCGATTCATTAATTAGATCATGCGACCCAATTAATGTCTATACCCGTTACGCCCCGAGAAGTGACCCGCGTGACGCCGGTCTCGCCGTCCCGCGGAGCGGTGCCCGGGGCGATTCCGCCGCGCCGCCGCCCGGTCCGCCACGTAGAATTCCCGGTCGTGAAGACCTTCGAGCAGCTCTACGCCGAACTCGCCGAGAAAGCCGCCACCCGACCCGAGGGCTCGGGCACCGTCGCCCAGCTCGACGCGGGCGTCCATGCCATCGGCAAGAAGATCGTCGAAGAGGCGGCCGAGGTCTGGATGGCCGCCGAGTACGAGTCGGACGAGGCCGCGGCCGAGGAGATCTCCCAGCTCCTCTACCACCTCCAGGTGATGATGGTCGCGCGCGGCCTCACCCCCGACGACGTCTACCGGTACCTCTAGCTCCCGAAAGAAGGCCATCGCATGCTCCGCATCGCCGTGCCCAACAAGGGGTCGCTCTCCCAGGGCGCCACCGACATGCTCACGGAGGCCGGCTACCGCCAGCGCGGCTCCAGCCGCGACCTCCAGTCCCTCGACACCGAGAACGGCGTCGAGTTCTTCTACCTGCGTCCCGGCGACATCGCCACCTATGTGGCCTCCGGCGACCTGGACCTCGGCATCACCGGGCAGGACCTCGCCGTCAACTCCGGCGAGGACGTCGAAGAGGTCCTCCCGCTCGGCTTCGGCCGCTCCACCTTCCGCTACGCCGCCCGGCCCGGCGCCGTCGACTCGGTCGCCGGGCTCGACGGCAAGCGCATCGCCACCTCGTTCCCCGGCGTGGTCCGCGGCGACCTCGAACGCCACGGCGTCAAGGCCTCCATCGTGAAGCTCGCCGGGGCGGTCGAGAACGCCATCGCCCTGGGCGTCGCCGACGCGATCGCCGACGTGGTCGAGACCGGTACCACCCTCAAGCAGGCCGGGCTCGCCGTCTTCGGCGACCCGATCATGCGCTCCGAGGCGGTCCTGGTCCGCAAGAGCGGCAACGGCGACACCGCCGCGGTCGAGCAGCTCCTGCGGCGCCTGCGGGGCGTCCTCGTGGCCCGCTCGTACGTCATGCTCGCCTACGACGTGCGCGCCGAGCTCCTCGAAGCCGCCGTCGAGCTGACGCCCGGCATCGAGTCGCCGACCGTCTCGCCGTTGCATCGGGAAGGGTGGGTCGCCGTCCAGTCGATGACCGAGCGCGCCGACCTCCACCGCGTCATGGACGCGCTCTACGAGCTCGGCGCCCGCGGGATCCTCGCCTCCAACATCGACGCCTGCCGGCTCTGAGCGCGCGCTACGCGAGCCGCGGCGTCTCGAGCGCCGCGGCCGCGTCGGCCCGCCGGCGCAGCTCGGCGGCCATCGCGACCGCTTCGTGCGCCTCGCGGTGG
Source organism: Glycomyces sp. TRM65418 (assembly GCF_019710475.1). Taxonomy (GTDB): domain Bacteria; phylum Actinomycetota; class Actinomycetes; order Mycobacteriales; family Micromonosporaceae; genus Glycomyces. Next base: position 206,928 of record NZ_JAJFAX010000006.1, read on the forward strand.
CGCGCCGTCGCGACGTTGCCGACGCCCCCGGCGGTCATCGCGTACACCGAGGCGAGTCCCTGCAGCCGCTGCAGCGGCCCCTGCACCACCCGCACCGACTGGATCCGCGCGTACGGAAGCGCGGTATAGGTGTTCACCAGCAGCCCGTTCCGGACCACGAACACCTGCTCCTCCAAGATCGCGCCGGTCTTCTTCCACCGCAGCGGCATCCGCCAGCGCGCCCGCCGCGGCGGGAGGCGCACCTCGAACCGGGACGCCAGCTCGGGCACCGCCTCCGCGGCCACCAGCGCCACCTGGTCGGGCTCGCCCACCGGCAGCATCGTCGTGGACCGGGCCAGGCCCGCGCCGCCCTGCTGGGCCACGGCCGCCGTCCACACCTCGACGCGCCGCCACCCGCGCGAGCGCCACAGCACCGGCTCGTCGAAGCAGACCGCCGTCACCCGGTCCACCGGCACCGTCTCGTGGCTCGTGTCCGTCAGCCCCCGCTCGATGAGCAGGCTCCCGCCGTCGCGGGCCAACCGGAACCGGCAGTTGCGCAGGAACTTGTTCACCGCCGACACCGTGCTCTGGAGGTACCCCAGCAGCGCCGGAGCGAAGAACCCGACCCACAGCGTCGTCGCGACCGTGCTGAACCCGAAGATCGCCCCGGTCACCGCGAACGCCGTCCCGAGCAGCACCAGCGCGGTCACCTGCACCGGCAGCGCCTCCAGCAGCGACGCCAGCGCCAGCTTGCGCACCGGAATCGGCGGCACCATCGGGGCCGGTCCGGCGGCCTCCTCGACCGGCGCCTCCGAGCCCGCCGCGGCGACCGGCGCCGCGGTCGGCGTCACGGGCCGGCCCGCGATCGCCAGCAGCTCGGCGCGCAGCCCCAGCGCCCGGTCGACCTTGAGGTACGCGAGCCGGGCGTCCGTCCCGTCGCCTCCGGCCACCTCGATGTTCAACTGCGCCAAACCGAACAGGCGGGCGCGCAGCGGCCGCGCCAGGTCCACCGACTGGAGCCGGTCGAGCGGCACCGTGCGGTGGCTGCGGGTGAACACGCCGCCGAAGATGTGCAGCTCCCGGCCCCAGATCACGAAGCCCCGGTACTGGAGCGCGATGAGGCTCGCGACGCCGCCGGCGACCGCGGCCACCACCGCGAGGATGATGGGGAACACGAAGTTCCGCGAGGTGAACACCTGAATCCCGGCGGCGGCCAGGACCGCGGCGAAGAACCGGAAGCTCTCCAGCAGCGGCGTGAGCGGGTGCAGGCGCTGGCGCGGCACGCCGGTGGGGAGCGCGGCGGACGGCTGGGAGACCTCGGGGCCGAACGGCTGGGGCGCCGGCGGGGGAGCGGGCTCCTCGCCGGTCGGGCCGGTGTGCGGGTGCGCGTCGCTCACAGGCCCTCCCGGACCTCGGCGGCCCGCACGGCCAGCCGGTCGCGCAGCGCGGAGGCCACGGGCGGGTCGAGCCCGGGCACCTCGGTGGTCGAGCCGAGGGCCGCGGTGCGCACCTGCACCGTGGTGAGCCCGAACATCCGCTCGATCGGTCCGGCCGAGAGGTCGATGAGCTGGATCCGCCCGTAGGGGACGATGCTCAACCGGCGCGTCAGCAGGCCGTGCCGCACCAGGAGGTCCTCCTCCCGTTCGGCGTAACCCCAGGTCGCGACCAAGCGCGTGACGGTGAGGACCCGCAGGCCCGCGAGCACGACATAGCCGCCGAGGGCCCACAGCAGGCCGTCCCAGCCGAGCCAGATCGTCAGCGGGACCGCCGCGACGACGGCCAGGATCAGGACGTTGAGCAGGCTCCGCAGCACCCACACCGTCCGCAGTCGGCGCGACATCGGCTGCCATTCGAGGTCCTCGGGCCACAGGTCCCACACGGGGACGGCTCTTGCGTTCATCGCTCGATCATGTCACTTTCCGAGCCTCGCACGGGAATCCGCGAGCGGTGAGGAACCCGCGCAGGCTCTCCAGGTGCTCGTCGCAGGCGGCCCACCGCTTCACGCGCTCGGGCCCGTGGATCTTCGGATTGCGCCACAGCAGCATCCAGGTCGCGTCGTCGCGGCAGCCCCGCGCGGAGCAGACGGGCGCTTCATCGGGAGTCACACGGCGATTCTGCGCCAGGCGCGGCCGGATCGGCGAACGCGCGGCGCGGAATCGGTGGAGGCTCACCCGCGGCGGGGCCACACGGCCGTGTCGACGAAGTGCTCGACGGCCTCGATGACGTCCGCCAGCGCGTGCGCCGAGTCCACCAGCGGCCGGCCGCGGATGAACATGCCGTGGTCGGCGCCGCTGACCTCGCAGACCTCCCCGGGCAGGTCGCTCGCGAGCGTCTTGTTCCACGCGGGGTCGGCGCTGCCGCCGATGAGGAGGAACGGCGCGGTCGCGCGCCGCAGGGCCTGCACGATGGGGTAGTGCTGGAGCAGCGGGGTGAACCAGATCGCCGGGAGCCCGTGGTGGGCCGCCAGCACCGCGGCGGCGGAGCCGAGCGACTTGCCCACCAGCAGCGGCGGGTCGTCGTTGTGGACGCGGTCGAGCACCGCCTCGGTCTGCTCGCACACGCCCTCGATCATGGTCTGCTCGTCGGCGGCGAGCCGGTCCACGTCCTTCCACTTGAGCGGGTAGGTGTGGGCGCCGCGGGACTGCAGGGCCACGTGGGTGAACATCAGCAGCGGCCCCTGGACGCTGTAGTTGCGCCCTGGAAGCAGGAGTGCCTGACGGCGACGGGACATGTGAGGAATTCTAAGGCCGCTGAGCCGCGACGGCGAGAACGCGGAGCGCGGCGGACGAGCGGCCCGGAGCGACGGGCCCCGCACGGGGTCCCTGAAACGCACGAGGCCCGCACGACCACGGGGGAAGTCGTGCGGGCAATTGAAAGCATAGCGCTCAGACAAATCGCAGCAACGGATTGAATCCGCGCGGCGTGTCACGCTCCTGGGCAAATACCGCCCACGGTTTGCCATGACAGGGATGTGGCAGTGTAGACCCCATGCGCCCCAAGGGGTTCGGAGCAAACTGTCGGGTTCCCGACAAAACGCGGTGCGAGTGCGCCGCGCGGGTCTCCGCGGCCCCCTGCCATCCTCGAACGGGCGAATTAGTATCGACAGCACCAGACCGACCCGCGTGGAGGAGCCGACATGGGAGCACCCGAGGCCGACCGATCGAACGACCGCACGTCCGATCGCTCAGCCGATCGGACGACCCCTGCCGAGAACGCCGCCCTGCTGGAGAAGGCGCTGTTCGAGATCAAGAAGGTCATCGTCGGCCAGGACGCCCTCGTCGAGCGCATGTTCGCCGCGCTCCTGGCCCGCGGGCACTGCCTCATCGAGGGCGTGCCCGGCGTCGCCAAGACCCTCGCGGTCGAGACCATGGCGAGCGTCGTCGGCGCCGACTTCCAGCGCATCCAGTTCACCCCGGACCTGGTGCCCGCCGACATCGTCGGCACCCGCATCTACCGCCAGTCCTCCGAGTCCTTCGACGTCGAGCTCGGCCCGGTCTACACCAACTTCGTCCTCGCCGACGAGATCAACCGCGCCCCCGCCAAAGTCCAGTCCGCGATGCTCGAGGTCATGGCCGAGGGCCGCATCTCCATCGGCGGCCAGACGCACGTGCTCCCCAAGCCCTTCCTGGTCATGGCCACCCAGAACCCGATCGAGCAGGAGGGGGTCTACCCGCTCCCCGAGGCCCAGCGCGACCGCTTCCTGTTCAAGATCAACGTCGGCTACCCCACCGACGCCGAAGAGCGCGAGATCGTCTTCCGCATGGGCGTGGACACCCCCGTCCCCGAACGGATCCTCGACACCGACGACCTCCTGCGCCTCCAGCAGGCCGCCGACGGCGTGTTCATCCACAACGCCCTCGTCGACTACGCCGTGCGCATCGTCATGGCCACCCGCACCCCCGCCGCCGCGGGCCTGGGCGCCATCGCCCGGCACATCCAGTACGGCGCCAGCCCGCGCGCCTCCCTCGGCCTCATCCGCGCCACCCGCGCCATCGCGCTCCTGCGCGGCCGCGACTACGCCCTCCCGCAGGACCTCGACGACATCGCGCCCGACGTGCTGCGCCACCGGCTCGTGCTCTCCTACGACGCGATGGCCGACGGCATCAGCGCCGACCAGCTCGTCGGCCAACTCCTCGCCGCCGTCCCGGCCCCCACGGTCTCCCCGCGCCAGGACGCCGCGCCGCGGCCGGCGAGCGAGTCGTACCAACCGGCGCAGCCGCAGCAGCCGGGGGCCTGGTAGCCGCGTGAACGTCGCCGACCTGCGCGCCCTCGACCGCCTGCAGCTGCTCGTCACCCGCCGCCTCGACGGGCTCCTCCACGGCGACTACCTCGGCCTGCTGCCCGGGCCCGGCTCCGAGCCCGGCGAGGCCCGCGAGTACCGCGCCGGAGACGACGTGCGCCGCATGGACTGGCCCGTGACCGCGCGGACCACCGTCCCGCACGTGCGCACCACCATCGCCGACCGCGAACTCGAGACGTGGCTGGCGATCGACCTCTCGCCGAGCCTCGACTTCGGCACCGTCGGCATGCTCAAACGCGAACTCGCCGAAGGCGCGGTCGCCGCCTTCGCCTACCTCGCCGGCCGCGGCGGCAACCGCATCGGCGCGGTCGTCACCGAAGGCGGCCCGGCCAAGGCCATCCCGCCCCGGCCCGGCCGCGGCGGCGCCCGCTCGCTCCTGCGCGCCGTCACCGCGCTCCCGCGCGGCGAAGGGGCCGGCGACCTCGCCGACCTCATCGACAAGACCCGCCGCCACGCCCGCAGACGCGGCCTCGCCATCGTCATCTCCGACTTCTTGGAGGACGAGGACCACCCCAGTGACTGGTCGCGCGAACTGCGCCGCCTCGCGGTGCGCCAGCAGGTGCTGTGCGTCGAGGTCGTCGACCCGGCCGAGCTCGCGCTCCCCGACGTCGGCGTGCTCGACCTCGTGGACCCCGAGACCGGCGCCGTGGTCGAAGTCCAGACCGGCAACGCCCGCTTCCGCGCCCGCTACGCCGAGGCCGCCGCCGAGCAGCGCGCCCGGATCGCCGACGGCATCCGCTCCGGCGGCGCGGCCCACCTGCGCCTGTCCACCGGGTCGGACTGGCTGCGCGACATCGCCGCGTTCATCGCCCAGCGCCGCCACCTCGCCGCCTATCGCTGACGACCGGTCCGCAAGGAGCCCGGTCCCGCAACCACAGAAGGAGAACCGTTGATCCGCCTGCTCGAACCGATGTGGCTGCTGGGCCTCGTCCCCGTCGCCGCGCTCGCCGCGGTGTACGTCTGGGCCCAGTTCGCCCGCAAGCGGATCGCCGTCAGGTTCGCGAACGCCTCGCTCCTGGCCAAGATCGCCCCGAAGGTCCCCGGCTGGCGCCGCCACCTCCCGGCCGGGCTGCTCGTCCTCGCCCTCGCCGTCCTCGTCGGCGGCATGACCCGTCCCGCGGTCGACGTCGAGGAACCCCAGGAGCGGGCCACGGTCATCCTCGCCATCGACGTGTCACTGTCCATGATGGCCAGCGACGTGGACCCGACCCGCATCGACGCGGCCAAGACCGCCGCCGCCGACTTCGTGGACGAACTCCCCGAGCAGTACAACGTCGGCCTCGTCTCCTTCGCCGGCTACGCCTCCGTCGTCGTGCCCCCCACCAAGAACCGCGCCGAGGTCGCCTCCGCGATCCAGGGCCTCACCCTCGCCGAGGCCACCGCCACCGGTGACGCCGTCTTCGCCTCCCTCCAGGCGGTCCAGCAGGTCATGCCCGACGCCACCGGTGAACTCGCCCCCGCGCGCATCCTCCTGCTCTCCGACGGCTACCGCACCGCCGGGCGCACCGTCGAGGAGGCGGGGGAGGCCGCCGCCGCGGCCGAGATCCCCGTCTCCACCGTCGCCTTCGGCACCGACGAGGGCGTCATCGAACTCGACCAGGAACTCGTGTCCGTGCCCGTCGACCGCGAGGCCCTCGCCGGGCTCGCCGAGTCCACCGGCGGCGAGTACTACGAGGCCGTCACCGTCGACCAGCTCCGCGCCGTCTACGAGGACATGGGCTCCTCCCTCGGCTATCGCACCATCGCGCGGGACGTCTCGCAGTGGTTCATCGGCGCCGCGATGATCCTGCTCTTCACCGCCGCGGGCCTCAGTCTCGCCTGGACCTCCCGCCTCACCTAGCCCCTCCTCGGCGGGCCCCCGCCGGTCCCCGCCGCCTGAGGCGGGTACCACACGGTGCGTGAAGGCCCCTTCGCCGACGCGGCAGACCGTCAGTACGATCGTCGGTGGCTTCGTACAAAGAAACTTGAGGAGTTCGAACAATGGCGCGCACGGTCCTCGTCACCGGAGGCAATCGCGGGATCGGTCTCGCTATCGCCCAGGCCTTCGCGGCCCGAGGCGACAACGTCGCCGTCACCCACCGCGGCACCGGCGCGCCCGAGGGCCTCTACGGCATCCAGTGCGACATCACCGACACCGACTCCGTCGACGCCGCGTTCACCGACGTCGAAGGCAAGTTCGGCCCCGTCGAGATCCTCGTCGCCAACGCCGGCATCACCGACGACACCCTCCTGCTGCGCATGAGCGAGGACCAGTTCGAGCGCGTCGTCGACACCAACCTCAAAGGCGCGTGGCGGGTCGCCAAGCGCGCCTCCTCGAAGATGCTCCGCGCCAAGTTCGGGCGCATGATCTTCATCTCCTCGGTGGTCGGCCTCTACGGCAACGCCGGGCAGACCAACTACGCCGCCTCCAAGGCCGGCCTCGTCGGCCTCGCCCGCTCGATCACCCGCGAGCTCGGCTCGCGGAACATCACCGCGAACGTCGTCGCCCCCGGCTTCGTCCAGACGGACATGACCGACGCGCTCCCCGAGGCCCAGCGCCAGGCCTACCTCGACTCGATCCCCGCCAAGCGCTTCGCGACCTCCGACGAGATCGCCGGGGCCGTCACCTGGCTCGCCGGCGACGCCGCCGGCTACGTCAACGGCGCGGTCATCCCCGTCGACGGCGGCCTGGGCATGGGCCACTAGCCGCTCGCGGGGCCGCACCTTCCCACACTACGAATAACGACCACGGAGGAACAGATGACTGGAATCTTGGACGGCAAACGACTGCTCATCACCGGTGTGATCACCGAGCAGTCCCTCGGCTTCGGCGTGGCCAAGTACGCGCAGGAGCAGGGCGCCGAAGTCGTCCTCACCGGCTTCGGGCGCATGTCCCTGGTCGAGCGCATCGCCAACAAGCTCCCCAAGCCCGCCCCGGTCATCGAGCTCGACGCCACCGACCCCGAGCAGCTCGACGGCCTCGCCGACAAGGTCCGCGAGCACGTCGACGGCCTCGACGGCGTCCTGCACGCCATCGCCTTCGCCCCGCCCTCGGCGCTCGGCGGGAACTTCCTGAACACCCCCTGGGAGGACGTCGCCACCGCACTCCAGGTCTCGACCTTCTCCTACAAGTCCCTGGCCATGGCCTGCCTGCCGCTGATGGGGAACGGGGGCTCCGTCGTCGGCCTCACCTTCGACGCGAGCCAGGCCTGGCCCGTCTACGACTGGATGGGCGTGGCCAAGGCCGGCCTCGAGTCCGCCAACCGCTACCTCGCCCGCGACCTGGGCCCCAAGGGCATCCGCGTCAACCTCGTGTCCGCCGGCCCGCAGCGCACCATGGCCGCCAAGTCCATCCCCGGCTTCGAGGCCTTCGAGGAGGCCTGGACCAAGCGCGCCCCGCTCGGCTGGTCCCTCACGGACTCCGAGCCCGTCGCCAAGGCCTGCGCCGCGCTCCTGTCCGACCTGTTCCCGGCCACCAGCGGCGAGATCCTGCACGTCGACGGCGGCTTCCACGCCGTCGGTGTAGAGCGCACGAACTCGTAGCGGAGCCGCCATGTCCGTCAACGGATCAGCCATGAACGACCAAGCCGGCAAGGGCTACGACGCGGTCCTGCTCGTCTCCTTCGGCGGCCCCGAAGGCCCCGGCGACGTCCTGCCGTTCCTGCGCAACGTCACCCGCGGCCGCGGCATCCCCGACGAACGGCTCGCCGAAGTCGCCGAGCACTACTACCACTTCGGCGGGATCTCGCCGATCAACCAGTGGTGCCGCGAGGTCATCGAGGCCCTGCGCCACGAATTCCGCACGCACGACATCGACCTGCCGATCTACTGGGGCAACCGCAACTGGCCGCCCATGCTCGTCGACGCGGTCACCCAGATGACCGGCGACGGCGTCAAACGCGCCCTCGCCCTGTGCACCAGCGCCTACGGCTCGTACTCCTCGTGCCGCCAGTACGTCGAGGACATCAACGCCGCCCGCGCCGCCGTCGGCGAGTCCGCGCCCGTGATCGACAAGATCCGGCACTTCTTCGACCACCCGGGCTTCATCGGCGGCTTCGCCGACCAGCTCCGCGCGAGCCTCGACCAGATCGAGGACCGCTCGAACACCCGCGTGGTCTTCACCGCCCACTCCATCCCCACCGTCGCGGAGGAGTGCTCGGGCCCCGAAGGCGCCCGCTACGCCGACCAGGTCGCCGAAGCCGCCGCGCTCGTCGCCGAGCACGCCGACTGGAACGGGCCCTTCGACGTCGTCTGGCAGTCCCGCTCGGGCCCGCCGTCGATGCCGTGGCTCGAACCCGATGTCAACGACCACCTCAAGACGCTCGCCGCCGAAGGCGTCGACACCGTCGTGGTCAGTCCCGTCGGATTCCTCTCCGACCACATCGAAGTGCTGTGGGACCTCGACAACGAGGCCAAGGACACCGCCGCCGAACTCGGCCTGCGCTACCTGCGGGCCGGCACGCCCCGGGTCGACGCCCACCTCGTCGGCATGTTCCGCGAGCTCGTCGCCGAACGCGTCCAGGGCGCACCGCTGCGACGCCTCGGCAGACTCCCGGTCTGGGACCCCACGGTCGAGGGCTGCTGCCCCGCCCGCAGGCCCCCCGCGCCCGAGAAGCACCGAGGCCGCTGAACGACGCCGGGCCCCCGCTCCCGCAGACCCGGGAGCGCGGGCCCGGCACCGTCATCACCGCCAGGCCCCCGCACGTGACATGCTTACGGTGTGGACTCCGTTTTCTACTGGATCATCGCCGCGGTGATCCTCGGCGCGATCGAACTCTTCACCGGCACCCTGGTCCTCGCCATGGTCGGTGTCGGAGCCGTGCTCGCCGGCGTCGGGGCCGCCCTGGGCGCGCCCTTCTGGCTCCAGGTGGTCCTCTTCGGCACCGGCTCCGTGGCCTCCCTCTTCGGACTGCGCCCCTTCCTCAAACAGGCCCTCGAGAGCGACCAGGGCGGCACCAGGGCCGTGAGCTCCTTCGGCACGCGCGCCATCGAAGGCGCCGAAGCCCGCGTCGTCGAGAAGGTCGACCTCACCGGCGGCCTCGTCGAGATCGCCGGCGACAACTGGACCGCCTACCCCCTCGAGCCCGATCAGGTGCTGGAACCCGGCGACAACGTGACAGTGGTAGAAATCAAGGGAGCCACCGTCATCGTCTGGAAGCAGACATAGACCGAACCGTGCAACGCCCGCCGATCCGCCAGACCACTGGAGGCTGAGAACACCATGGACCCCGTTGGCATACTGCTGCTGATCGTCGCGATCTTCTTCATCGTCGTGCTCTTCCGCTCGATCAAGATCGTGCCCCAGCAGTGGAACTACATCATCGAGCGACTCGGCAAATACCGCCGCACGCTCGAACCCGGGCCCCGGCTCCTGGTGCCCTTCGTCGACACCGTCCGCGCCAAAGTGGACCTCCGCGAGCGCGTCGTGAACTTCCCGCCCCAGCCGGTCATCACCGCCGACAACCTCGGCGTCCAGATCGACACCGTGCTGTACTACATCATCACGCAGCCCACCGACGCGGTCTACCGGATCGACGACTACCTCGCCGGCGTCGAGCAGCTGACGACCACCACGCTCCGCAACGTGGTCGGCTCCATGGACCTGGAGCGGACCCTCACCAGCCGCGAGGAGATCAACGCCCGCCTCGCCGCCGAGCTCGACAAGGCCACCGACAAGTGGGGCCTCAAGGTCACCCGCGTCGAACTCCGCTCGATCGAGCCGCCGCTGAGCATCCGCGACGCCATGGAGAAGCAGATGCGCGCCGAGCGCGACCGGCGCGCCGTGATCCTCAACGCCGAGGGCAACAAGCGCTCGGCGATCCTCAACGCCGAAGGCGAGCAGCAGGCCAAGGTCCTGCGCGCCAAGGGCGATCGCGACGCCGAAGTGCTCCGCGCCGACGGCCAGGCCAAGGCCATCCAGACGGTGTTCGCCGCCATCCACAAGGCCAAGCCCACCGACCGGCTGCTGGCCTACCAGTACCTCCAGACGCTGCCGGAGATCGCCGCGGGCGACGCGAACAAGATGTGGGTCATCCCCGCCGAGCTCACCCGCGCCCTCGGCAGCTTCGGCAACGCCTTCGGCGGCAACGTCGACAGCTCTTCCGACGACGACGAGGACGTGGAGGTCGACAACAGCGCCCTCGAACTCGACGACGAGGTCGCCGCGGCCCTCGAGGCCGCCCAGCAGGCCGCCCGCGAGGTCAAGGACATCGGCGAAGGCAGGGCACCCGACCAGCTGCCGCCCGCGCCGGCGTAGGACGCGACGTGACGGCCGGGACCGCCCGACGGGCGGACCCGGCCGTTTCGCCGTGCATGGGGGAGAATCATCGGGTGCCGATCCCGATCGAAGACCCCGAGGACGACCGCCTCAGCGACTACCGGGCCCTCACCGACCTCGCCCTGCGCACCCGCTTCGAGCAGCCGCACGGCCTGTTCATCGCCGAAGGCCACCAGGTCATCGACCGGGCGCTGCGGGCCGGGTACCGGATGCGGTCGATGCTCATCGACGCCAAGCGGGCCGACCAGCTCGCCGGCCTCGCCGAGGACGCGCCCTGCTACACGGCGGGCCCCGACGTCCTCGAATCCGTGACCGGCTTCCACGTCCACCGCGGCGCGCTGGCCTCGTTCCACCGCAAGCCGCTCCCCGAACCCGCCGAGATCCTGTCCACGGTGCGACGCCTCGTGGTCTTGGAAGGCATCAACAACCACACCAACATCGGGGCGATCTTCCGCGTGGCGGCGGGCCTCGGCTTCGACGGCGTCCTCCTCGCCCCCGGCTGCGCCGACCCGCTCTACCGCCGCAGCGTGCGCGTGAGCATGGGGGAGGTGTTCGCGGTGCCGTACACCTACCTCGAACCGTGGCCGGCCGGTCTGGCGCAGATCCGCGACGCCGGATTCACCCTGCACGGGCTGAGCCCCTCGCGCGGTGCGATCGACATCGGCGCGGTCAGCGAAGCCGAACGCGAACGGCCCGCCCTCATGTTCGGCGCCGAAGGGCCGGGCCTGACGGCAGCGGCCCTGGAGGCGTGCGACCGCACGGTCGTCATCCCGATGCACGCCGACGTGGACTCCCTGAACGTGGCCGCCGCGACGGCGGTCGCCTGCTGGGAGCTGTCCCAGCCCCGTCCCCGCTAGAGGGTCACCGTGGCGAACTCGGACTCGCAGGGCGGCCCCCACGTGTAGGAGAACCGCTTCGCGTCGAGCTCCAGGTGCGCGGCGAACGCCGTGTGCGTCCGCAGCTCGACCGGATCGGTCTCGACGGGGTGCCTGCAGAGTCCGAGCGGCCCGCCCTCGTGGTCCCGCATGGCCGCGTACAGCCGCCCCGAGGACACCGGGGACTCCTGGGCGAGCAGCGACTCCATCCGGTCGCAGCGGTGATAGGTGGAGACGCGCCCCGTCTCCAGCCAGCTCTGGTACACGCCCAGGGCGTCCGGGTCCCGGAAGTGGTTGGCGTGCACCAGCGGCGAGTCCCCGTGCTGGTAGATGACCCGGGATCCGGCAGGGGAGGTCTCGACGGTCGCCACCCCCGAGGCGGCGCTCCCGACGAAGAAGTTGGCGGAGCAGGCGGGCCGAGGGGCCACCGCGTGGCCGACGGCCTCGGCGAAGCTCGCCGACTGCAGGATCCGCCGTGTCCGCAGGTGGAACGGCACCGAGTCGATCCGCCAGTCGTCGGCCGAAGCGCCGAGCCCGTTGACGCACAGGCCGATCCCGGCGGAGTTGAGCCCGATCTTGGCCCCGGCGACGCCGGCCTCCGTGAACCCGACGACCGTGGTCTCCCCGTGCCGCCACTGCAGCAGGGCGCCTTCGACGCCGGTGAACCAGTCCCAGTTCTGCCCGATCTGGGCGCCCCCGGAGGCGAACACCCCGTCGGACCCGCCGAAGGACGTGCACTCGGACCGGACGCCCTCGGCCGTGGGCCGCCCGAACTCGCTCCAGGCGCTGTAGAGCAGCTCGTACCGGGCGTTGAGCAGCGCGATGTCGAGCAGATGCTGCCCGGACCCGTCCGCGATGCCGTCCATGGTCGCCCGGTAGGCGGCGTCCTCTCGCGTGAACAGGCCCAGGAAGCGCTGCGACCGCTCCGCGAGCTCGTCCTCGGGGATGCCCGACGTGAGCATCCTGGAGCGGTAGACCTCGACGTTGGTCGCGATCGCCTCCCGCAGCTGCTCGCCGTGCTGGAGGCCCTGCCGGTACGGGCTGCCCTGGAGGTGCAGAAGGGGGAGTTCGCTCATGTGCGTCATTGTGACAGAGGCGATATCACGACGCCACCGACAATCGTCAGCGACCCATGAGGGCCTGCTCCACCTGCGAGTAGTGAATGGTCCACCACTTCACCAGCCCCGTCTGCCCGGGCAGCAGGTGATCGCACGCGGAGTTGTGCCGCACGTAATGCCACTCGATGACCCAGTTGTCGGTGAGGCGATCCCACCACAGCTGATGGGTGGCGAGCCCGATCTCCGGCTCGCCCACATCGAACACCGACCGGTAGCCCCCGGCGAACGCCCGGATCCGCTCGCAGTCCAACCCGCGCTCGTCGCCGTACGTGAAATAGAACACGGCCGCCCGTGCCATCTCGCGCGCGTACGAGGAGACGACCAGCCGGTCCCAGTCGAGGATCGCGGAGATCCGATCGTCGGGCCCGTGCAGGACGTTGTGCGGATGCAGGTCCCCGTGGGTGTAGCCCGTGTACTGCGGCGCCAGATCAGGCGGCCGGCGGTCGCCGAGCCGGACGAGCAGCCCGCGCTTCAACCGCAGCGTCTGCTCGGCGGTGGCCTCGAACCCGGTCTTGTCGCCGCGGCCGGCGGCGACCAGCTCGAGCAGCCGGTCGACCTTCTGCAGAGCGGCCTCAGTGGTGGGAGGATTCTCCGGCTTGGGAGCCCGATCGGCCGGAATGGCCGTGTGCAGCGTCCGGTGGAGCCGCCCGATGACCGAGCCCAGGTCGCGGCAGGCGTCGCGGGACATCGAGAGGCCGGAGCGGTGCCGTCCGCCGACCCACGGGAAGACGCCGAACTCCTCGCCTTCCAGAAAGATGGTGGTCCGGCCGTCGCGGCTGAGCACCGGCAGGACCACCGGAACCCCGGAGGCACCGAGCGTCTGGAGCACGTGGAACTGGAACTGCAGCTCGGGTCCGGTCACGTCCCGGAAGAGTTTCAGCAGGTACGACCCGGAGGAGGTATCCACTCGCCACGACCGGTTCATCAGCCCGGTCTGGACCCGCTGCATCTGGTAGACCTGCCCCAGATCCCAATGCGCCAGCGCCGCGTCAGGGAGTCGAGGCGCGGTCACGGTCATGCTTCAAGCGTAGCGGCCCCCGGCCCGCCCACCGGACCGCGAACCCCCCTGCGCGCGCCCGCGCCACATCGTGTAAAGTTTCATCTCGCGTCCAGGGGAACACAAAAGGCCCCACTGGCAGGCAAAACAAACTACATATACACTTCTGTGTGCACGCGCGAGTGGCGGAATGGCAGACGCGCTAGCTTGAGGTGCTAGTGTCCTATTATGGACGTGGGGGTTCAAGTCCCCCCTCGCGCACAGACAAAGGCCCTGGTAACAGGGCCTTTTGTGTATCCTCAGGGGACGATCTCGGTCCACTGTGATCAGCGTGCTTTCGCCCGAAAAGAGCCGATTTCAGAGCCAGTACTGACGGCTTACAGCGGCCGGGACATCGGTCATCGGCGGTCATTGCAGGTCTGAGCAGGTCATCCTTGGTCTTCAAAGAGGACGCTAGCCGCATCGGCCCAAGAGCCAAATCAAGAGCCAACGCCAGAGCCAAGAGGGTTCGATCGAACTTGCGGCTTTCGACCGCGAGTTCACTGCAGTGCAACGATTTTGACGCAGAATAGTCTGGTGTGTACAACCTGTGTCATCGGTGATCCTGAATGGGCAGAGGTGAACGGCACCTGTTGCTGGGCAAGGTTTCTCGTGCCACGGTGTTCGTTTCGCAGGAGATCGCTTCAAGCTAGGGTGTCTTCACTCGCTCTCGAATGGGAGCAATCCGGTCAAACGGCCGTTTCGCAGCGTTCGACGCAGTTATTCCGGGTTGAGGAAGTCGGTGCCGAATACCTGGTCGAGCGTTTCGGCGCCGGTAGTGATGACTGGGCGGAGTTGACGGCGGTAGACGGTGCGGGTGGTCGTGGTGCTGGCGTGTCCGAGCAGGTCGGCGATGGTCTCGATCGGGGCGCCGAGGTCGGACAGGATCGAGGTGAACGATTGCCGTGTCTCGCGTGGAGCCCACTCGTTGGCAAGTCCGGCTCTGACGACGACAGCACGGAACTGGTCGCGGATCACCTGTGCTTTCTCCGGTGTGTCGTAGCGGGTGCCGAAGACGTATTCGATGTCTTCGGATTTCCAGCCGTGCTCGGCCCGAATCTGGCGCTGTTCTGTGCGGTGCTTGGTCAAGGTGGCGATGACGTACCGGGGGAGCGCGACAGTGCGCCTGCTCTTAGGGGTCTTGGTGTCGCCGCCGCCTCGGACCGAGTGCCAGACTTCCACATGCGCCGGCAGGTCCTTGTCGTGCACGGTGCCGCACGAGCAGAGCACGCCCCGGACCGGGTTGAGATGCGTGTGGCGCCAGGTGAGGGGACGGGCTTCCTCGGGCCGGACGCCGGTCAGCAGCGTCAACGCCAGATAGGCGTGGATGGGATGGCCCATGCTCGCGCGCAGCACCGCCTGGTCCTGGTCGAGCGTGAACGCCTTACTCGGTCGGCCTTCGGTGCCGCGCGGGGCGTCAGCGAGATCGGCGACGTTGTCCCGGACGTGCCCGTGGGCCTGGGCGAGTTTGATGACCCGACGCAGGGTCCCCAGCCGTTTTCTGATCGAGGTGGTGGCCAGGACCGCGGTCATGGTCTGGAGCCAGACCTCAACGTCCTCGGTCGTGAGCTTCTTGAGCCTGGTACGGCCCAGCCCGGGAACGATCCACTTCCTGGCAATGCAGCGCAGCTCCTCGACCGTGCCCTTCGCCAAGGTGCTGGAAGCCAAATGCTCCAACCAATCTTGAGCGGCATCCGCGACGGTGTACCGGTTCCCGACATCCCTGCCCGCCTCTACCTCTTCCAGAAGCTCGTCGAGCTTCGCCGAGGCCTTCCGATAGTCCCGGTCCCGAACACTCCGCCGGATCCGACGCGCCTGCTGGTCGGTCCCGAGCGAGACCGAACCGACCCAGCAGTTGTTGGTCCTGTCGAAATACAACGAACCCGCCCCGTTCGGTGCTCGCTTCCGTGAGCGGACACGAGACGAACGCTGAGGATTAGCCACCGTGGCCACCTCCCGACTGCCCTCTGAGAACCTTTAACAGGAGGTACCCGGATCCTGGACAGCCTCCCGCCGGGACCCGTCCAGATGCCGGGTTGGTCCGCGCGCCTGTGCGGACTCCCCGTCTCAAGGCTTTGAAATGAGTCCGGCAACCTCGCCCCCGATATCGACGACCTCGACGAAATCCGCGAGAACTACCGCAGCGCTGTGATGTGGCCTGCAGAAAACTGGCCGACCACTATACTGAAACCGGCGACGTTGTCAAAGCCGCCAAGTACAGTGCCATTGTTCCCCGGTTAGCGGGAGCCGGTCGTGTTTGCGTATACCACCATTGCGGCATTGCTATTTTATGACAAGATAACCACTTCTGCACCCTGTGGGCAAAGGGCGAGAAATGAGGAAAACATGTCGGAAACCGCGATAAGTCTCTCGGATATTCCGGAAGGTGTCGAGCTTGAAGACTACATGGCCGCGCTCTTTCAGGCATCTGGCTACTTCGTAGAAAAGAGTCTGGTGAAGTCTGACCCAGCAGACCTTCTTGAACTCGACATATTCGCAACACATTACGAAGACGATCAGATATTCCGTCGTCTCATTGAGGTAAAAGGAGGGAAATGGGGATACTCCGATCTCTTTAAAGTTCTCGGATGGATGAAATATTTGAACCTGGAGCATGGCTCGTTCCTTGTATCTAAATGGAACGGTCGACAAGAAGCTCCTCGCCACATGAAAGATTTCGGATTGGATGTGATCGCATTCGAAGACTTCGGCGTGGCCCCAGATCTCTTCGAGTCCAGTGGCTATGGATCGATCCATGGAACCGAGCTTCTCGATATCTGGCGACATTCGTACAGCGTAGAGCGCAAACTCGTTGAGACCAACCTTATCAAATCTCGACAAGGATCGCCTGGAGCAAGCGAAGCTAACGAGTACTACAAGCTAATAAACCATGGTACGTTCTTTGCTACCAGCCCGGAAGAGTCGCTTCTAATGCTCTATGGTGCCTATAAAAGCCATCCCAGGCTGACGTTGGGCTATGCCATGGAGCTTGATGGTGGCACATTTGACGCGAATGCTGCATCAACAGTCAGTCAAAGCCTTTGGAATGCGCTTTACAAGGGCATGCATTTCGACCTCCAGGCATCCATGTATTTCGAACACCGCGCAAGAATTTCAATCATTAAAGCAGCGGTTGACTATGTTATTGAAAACCGGGAAGAAGGAGGATACTTGCTGAATAAAGATGGAAGCATCGAGTGGCGCGGAATTCTCTACCAAACTCTTCCTTCGTCGTTTCATGACGGAGTTGAATGGCTGCGCGCGCAATCCAACTTCCAACGGTTTCCGATATTCTGGCAGCAGTTCATGTGGAGTTGGGGAGGCTTTTATCTCGAGAATCTAAAGGATCGCGAGTTCGACATGATGGGGCGATGCGCTGGCCTCACGAAAGATGAAGTTCAGGTAGCACTGGAGGCTTTCGACCGTTTCTTCCCGACTGGCGAATGGATCGTCAAGCGAGGTTCCACTGATCTTCGTACGGTTAACATGACGCCAGTCGTGTTTCAAGGTATTGGAGCCCACCGTCGACGCGTTGAATATGGTCTTGAGGGCGGATTCTCGCGCATTGAGCATTCTTCGATCTACACTCCGGCGGACCTGACGCTCCGCAACAATTGTACAGTGAATTTTTTGTCCTAGAGTTAAATCAGATCCGCCGAGTGTCAGTCATCTATTCGCGATTCTTTTATCCCTACCGAGGAAACAGTCACGAAGTAAGTTCCGGGCAATACCAGTTGATAAGGGTTCGTGTAAGTTGTTCGCCACGAATGGCAACTGCATCAATATCTTGGGGCCTCATGCCTGCGAAGTTTGTAGGGCACTCGCAGACTTGGGCTCGTGGCACCAAGTCATGCAGGGCAACCGGCAAATGTCTGTCGCGCATGCCAAGGTAGGCGTGCACGAATTCCTTGATCTGCCCGGACGCTCCGATCTCGTGCAATCGGCGGCGTTGCTGGATCCGGTGAACATCGACAGCGGTGGGACATCGACTGATTCTTCCTGGTCTCGCCGGTGACGGCTTCGCCGATGATGTCCCAGAAAGAGCCCCGGGGCCGGGCGGCGAGGTTGATGTCCGGGCCGGTTACTGTCGTTCCGGTCCGAGATCAGGGCCAAACCGCCGTGTCGGGGATGACGATCTGCGCCAGAGTGGGGTCGGGGTTCCGTGGGTAATCGCGTAGGTAGAGCAGGGCTAACTCAGTCATTGAACCTCTTTCATCGTGATCGCCGGTCGTATTCGATGAGCACGCTGACGGCTTTGGCGATCTGAGTGATCTGGTGTGGGTCGCAGCGAACGCGGTCGAACACACCCTATTGCTTGAGCTGCGCGAAAGCGCGCTCGCCGGGCCCGCGCAGCCTGGCATGGAGCCGGTTCTGCTCCTTCTGCCAGGCCGGTTTGCCTCGGCCCCAGAACGGCGTGACCACGGTTTCGTCATCGAGGCCGCGGTAGCCCTTGTCGCCCAACGCGAACAGACCCGATTCGCGGATGAACCTGGGCAGCAGCCAGATCCTGGCGGCGGCGGTGTCGTGGATCGATCCGCGCATCGCACCTGAGACCCACAGCAGTTCCCCGGTCGGCGAGGCGATGGCCTGGAGATTCATGCCGTGATGCCGGTGCTTGCCGGAGTAGCAGGGCCGGTCGAGCCGATGGCGCTGCATGCGGATGAGCGTGCCGTCGAGAATCACGAACGCCCAGCCGGCGCGCTTCGCCCGCCGCAGTGCCTCACGCAACCCCGGTCGCCTTGGCCGCGAGCAGACCGATGGTCTCGCGGACCCGGCGCCAGGCGGTGGCCTCCGAGATACCGAAACCGGCCGCCAGGGCCCGCAGACGCTCGCCTTTGTGCAGATAGGCCAAGGTCAGCAGGGCCTGGTCGCCGGGTGCGAGGCGGCGCCATCGCGAACGGATGGTTTTGCGGTGGGTGCGGATGAGGGCCGACACGCGGGTCAGGGTGGCTGTCGACAGCGGCAGTGCCGCAGGGTAGAAAAGCACTGAGGCTCCTGGTGGAGGTCACGGTAGAGGTAGCACCTGCCGTTCTACCAGGAGCTTCTTCCGTGCCCATCAGGCACTCTCCCTGCAAACCACCTGCAGCGCAACACCACTCACTCAGGGTGCAAGAGGTTCATTGGCAACAGCGTCAAGAACCTGCTTGAGGACAGGTGCAATGTCGTCGACCGTCGCGAGGTCGAACTCGACTTTCAGCTCTGGAGTTTCGATGGTGAGATGTGCGGTAGTGCGACGGGACTTGACCCAGGCAACTAGCGATGTTGCGAGAACCGTCCCGGCCCCGCCGGCTCCGAGCGCAACCACGAGCGCATCTGTCACAGCACCGAGTTCGGTGGATCCAGGCATGGCGCCCAGCAACCTGACTCTGCCCCGCAACTCCTGCTCATCGCCGAGCCACGCATAGAGGGCACGCAACTGGTCACCGTTGTCGTCGTTGATGCTGATCCGTACAGTCATAGTGATGCTCCGGGAGAGTTGCTCTGCGGTGCGGCTGGATCGATTAACCGATCGAGGACTTCCAATGGTCGTGCAGTCTTGCATAATGCCGAACCTGAGATGTCAACAGGCCCATGCCATAATCAATTTCGGAACAAGACCGTCATTAACGACTTTTCGCCCATGTTCATCCGCGCCTCAGCAGCCTGCGTTCAAGACGGACACTGTGCAGAAACCATCGATCCCGAACTCGGCCGTTTTAGCCTCGCCCTGTCTATATCATCAGCCGGCGTGATCACGGACTCGCTGGTCCCGGATCGACCCCTCAAGGGACAACCAGGCCAGTGCCGTTGGGCTAGGGCCTGTCCTGTGAATGGTTGTAGTTGAGGCACAATCGTGTTGTGCCTGGTCGTGGTGAGTTGACCGAAGCCGCTTGGCGGCAGATCGAGCCGCTGCTGCCCGCCAATGGCGGCCGTGGCGGGCAGTGGAGTGATCACCGCACGGTGATCAACGCGATCTTGTGGAAGCTGCGGACCGGGGCGCCCTGACGTGACCTGCCTGAGCGGTACGGGTCGTGGAAGACCGCGCATGAGCGGCTGCGGCGGTGGACTGCGGACGGCACTTGGGACAAGATCTTCGCCGCCGCGCAGGTCAGGGACGACGGGATCCCGGTGGAGTGGACGGTCAGCGTCGACTCCTCCATCGTGCGAGCCCACCAGCATGCCGCAGGGGCCCGCAAAAAAGGGGCACCAGCGGTGTAACCGGTGAGGCGCTGGGGCGCTCGCGGGGCGGGTGGTCGACCAAGATCCACCTCGCGGTCGACGGGCGCGGCCTACCGCTGTCAATCCTGATCACGCCCGGGCAGGCCGGGGACAACCCGATGCTGTTGCCGGTGCTGGATGCCATCCGCGTCCACGGCGGCAGGCCTGGTCGGCCGCGCAAGCGCCCCGACCTGCTGCTGGCCGACAAGGGCTACGCGCACGATTCGACCCGGGTCCGGTTGCGCAGGCGTCGGATTGCTCATGTGATTCCCGAACGGATCGACCAGGTCGAGCGCCGTCGACGCCGGGGGCGCACCGGTGGCCGCCCGCCGCGCTTCGACCGCGAGGCCTACCGACGGCGCAATGTCGTCGAGCGGTGCTTCAACCGGCTCAAACAGTGGCGGGACCTGGCCACCCGCTATGCGAAACGGGCGGCCATCTACCGCGCGAGCCTGGTCATCGCCGCACCCATGATCTGGCTCAACGATTCACAGGACAGGCCCTAAGTGTTGTCCCGTAAGTGTGTTGCGGGTGTACGTCGTCGTGCCGGGGCGTAGGTGTCAGCCTACCAGGGTGAGGTTGTAGAGCCGGGCGATGCCGGCCATGGCGTCGGCCGAACCGTCGCCGCGAAGGCGGCAGTCGCGCAGCACTTTCCAGACCTTGAGCTTCGCGAAGGTGTGCTCGATGCGGGCGCGGACGTGTCGATGAGAGGCGTTATGGGCCTCCTTCCACTCGGTCAGCGGCTCATCCTTGTGCCTGCGGCGGTGCGGGATGACCGCTCGTGTGCCGCGATAGCCGCCATCGGCGATCACGGTCGCGGTCCGGGTGGTCTCGTCGACGCCGGACTCGCCGAATGCCTTCGAGTCGTTGCGGTTGCCCGGCAGCGGAGTGCCGAGGGCGACGATGAGCAGGGTGTCGGCGTGTATGACGACCTGGTGGTTGGTGGAGTAGCGGTAGTTCTTCGACTTCGCCGCGACGGTGTGGTCCCTGGTGGGGACTAGGGTGCCGTCGACGATGAGGACCGTTTCGGGGGCGTAGCGTTTCCTGGGTCGGAGGGCGAGCTTGGGGCCGAGGTCGTCGATGATCCGGTCGGCGGCTGATTTCGAGGTGCCGAACAGAGCCGCGATCTGGCGCATGGTCAGGTTCGTGCGCCAATAGGCGGCGACCAGCAGCACCCGGGTTTCGAAGGCGAGCTTCCAGGGTCGGCCCTTGAGCGCGGGGTCGGCGCCCTCGGTGCGCAGTTGCCGGACGAGCTTGGTGAACTGCCGCGCGGTCAGCCCGCTGAACAGCTCGACCATCTTGTCGTCCGCTGCACTGATCACACTCACCACTTGGACATACTTCCATGCAGCCCAAGAGGATCGAGACTCAGTCGCTAAATCGCAGGAGCGCAGACGCGGGCCACGTAACATTGCCGCCATGGAGCTTCCAGTCGCCGGAACCTTGCACCATGTCGAGCTGTGGGTTCCTGATCTCAATCGGGCTGTCGACTCCTTCGGGTGGCTGCTGGAACGCCTCGGCTACGCACGGCACCAGGAGTGGTCGGCAGGACGCAGTTGGCGGCTTGGCCCCACCTACCTGGTAGTGGAGCAGTCTCGGGCACAGACGGGCAGGCGACACGACCGATGCGCGCCAGGACTGAACCACCTGGCTTTCCACGTCGGGAATGACACCGAAGTTGAACGGCTGGTCGACGAGGGCAAAGAACACGGCTGGACGCTGCTGTTCGCCGACCGACACCCGTTCGCTGGAGGCGACAACCACTATGCGGCGTACCTCGAAAATCCGGACGGCTTCGAGGTCGAGCTCGTAGCCGTATCCTTCAAGTTATCGAGAAACCTTACGGGACAACGCTTAGGAGGTTGAGGACATCAGGCTCCCGAATCGGCGCCCGTTGGCTCACATTGTGTTCGGCCAGTGTCATATCCTGGTGCTCTACTGCGGCCCCGGGAGTCACCTCGACCCAATGGCCCTTCCACCCCCGGAGACCTGATTTGCGGTCGAACATCAGCAAGACTGGAACTTCAAATGAGCGCTGAACCTCAGATGCCACCGGGATCGCGCGCAGTGTTGGTCGGGGTGTCGGCCTACGAGTACCCGGAACTTCCGCCCGTTCGGGCGGCAAGGAACAGCCTTGACGCAATGCTGGAGATCCTGACCAGCCCTGTCGTGGGTCGATGGTCTCGAGAGGACGTTACCGTAATCCGCAACCCGGATTCGGTCTCTGAACTATCCGTTGAGCTGACTGAGCTCGCAGAGGCAGCAGCCGGAGTCTTCCTACTTTACTATGTCGGCCACGGGTTGCTGTCGGAGCGCGGCGACCTCTGCTTGACGCTCACCAGCACCCGACCCAACCGGCCGAAAATCACCGGACTTCCCTGGCAAACGATCACAGACATATTCGGGGCGAGCCCGGCACAGACGAGAATTGCCGTCCTTGACTGTTGCTTCGCCGGGCAGGCCATCGAAGCGCTCACGTCCGAAGGAACCAGCGGACTTGCCGACATAACGCACGTTCAGGGGGTGTACACCCTGACTGCGACTACGGCCAACCGCACCGCCCATGTACCTCCTCCTGACCAGCAGGATAATGCCTGCACGTCCTTCACTGGCGAGCTGCGGGACCTTGTCCGGGCCGGCATCAGCCACGCCCCCATTGACCTGACGTTCGAGGCGATCTATCCAGCGCTACGAGCAAGGTTGCAGGCGAAAGGTCTGCCACTTCCCAACCAGCGCGGAACTGACACCGCCAGTCGATTTCCGCTGGCGCTTAATCAGGCTGCGCTCGCGGCCTCCGGGCACTTGCACCGCACAGAGACGGGCACCCACGACCCCGGTCGCGCAGCAGAGGTAGAGTCAACTGATCCTAGGGTCTCGTCAAGTGAGATCCTCGACTTGGCCATCAAACTTGCCGAGGAAGCAGGCACTCTCAACGAAATCGCATGCAGCGTAGTCGAAGCAGATCCGACCAGGACCGAAGCGATCGCCCGAATGATCCCCGACGAATCAGAGCGAGGATCGAAGCCGGTTGCGCTCGCTGCTATGGCCGACAGCCTCGCGAAAATCGACCCCGTCCGGTCCGAACGTCTCGGGGCAAGTGCAGAGCAGCTTGTTATGTCCTGTGAGGTCGTCTCCAAGAAGATCTCGGGTCTGTCCTGGGTCGCCTGGGCACTCAGCAGCGAACAGCCCATGCGGTCAACGAGAATGATCAACGAGCTTGTTCGGATCGCCGACCCTCGACTGATCGACTCGGATGACTGCATCAAGGCGTTGACAGCCGCATCGGCTCTCATGTATGCCAGAGACCCCAGTCGGTCCCATGCATTCGCCCGGAAGGCCGCTGATCTTGCCGAACGCGATAGGGAAAATCGATACCCGGTACTGAAGGCGATCGCCTCTGCGATGGCACTGGCCGATCCAAACGGCGCGAAGCGTTGGGCAGCTGGGGTGGGACTTCCGCAGGAACTGGCTGAGCCTACATCCACACAGGTCCAGGTCATTGCGATGACCGATCCTCTTCGCGCTGAAGCGGTTGCACAGCACTGCACCCAGGATGCAAACGCTGCTCTTGCGTTGGCTCTGGTTGCCGACATGGTTTCGCGCACGGATGAGGGGCGTGCACGCGAGGTGCTGGCCAGGGCGGAATTGTTTGCTCAACGCATTGAAGATCCCGCACAGTTCGTTCACACGATGTCGTTCATTGCGAGAATCCACGCCGAGATCGGCTCCTACGAGGCCGAACGACTCCTCGAGCAGTGTCAGCGAATAGTGAATGAGATCCTCATTGCTTCGGTGCACCAGCAGGCGAAGGCCGAAGTCGAGCTGGTGAACGCCAGCATTGCGAAGCGCTTGGCGCACATCGATCCCGACGCCGCGATGGAAACCGCGCGGTCGATCGAGAGCAACCGCGCGCGAGCCGTGGCGCTCGCTGGCATCGCGGGCGAGCTTGCGAAATCAGACCGGCGAACCTCGGGTGCAGGCGCCGCCGCCGTGGAGATCGCCAACGCCGATGACCCGAGCGTCATGTTTCAGCGAAGTGTTACCCCAGCGCATGCGGCAGACCATTTTCCTGCAGAAGATGCAGGGCTCGCCCCGAGCGCTTCGGTTCCGATATGGGTAGCTGCCGTGCCTCAACCGATCCGAAACGAGCACTTGCTCGCTGGCGCCCTCGGGACCAGCCCTGATGCACGCAATTGGATATCCAACCGCCTACGGGCGGCCGATGAGGCACTTCAAAAACAAATCGACGACGCGGCTCTCGGCTCGCGGATACATGGACCCGGGCTGGCGGGCACGTTCCAACGAACCAACGTGACCCGCCGAGCCGGTTTTGTTCGGATGCAGCGAGACCACGAAGGCTGGCTGCGAGTAGTCGCGAACGAGCGTGCGGTTCCAGAGGTGAACCTTCTAGAAATCGGAGAATCTGGCAGCTCCGCGATGTTCGCTAACTACCTCACGCCACGTCGATATCGCGATGACGACCCCCGGGTTTTTCAATGGCGGCGAGCGCTGGGGATCGTCTACGCGACCGTTCTGCTATCGAGAGAGCTGGTCACCTCCGTAGGCCTCAAGGCGGACATCGATGTGGCCGTGCGAATCAACGGCATGGAAGGCTTTCTCCCGGAAGTACCTCTGGACGGCCTTCAAGGCATACAGGCCGACTGGAGGGCCGCCGAGCGGAACCCGATCATCGACAACTGCTACGAGGTGCAGACGACATGGACCTTTGCTGAGCTTGAGGCTGGCTCACTCGAGCCGATGTACCGCCTCTTCGGCTCACTTCTGCGGAGCATGAACCTCGACGACTTCCGCAAATCGGGCACCTGATCGCGGGCTCGTAACAGGGTTTCGGCGATCAATCGAATGGTCCATGAGGCTGGTAGGGCAGCCAAAAAGGCAGCCATTGGGAGCGGAAAACGAAGACTAGCATTGGTGAATGACGATTAACGAAGACTATCGCGAGGTATGATCTACCTGCGAGGATGGCATCCAAATCAGACGGTTGCGGACATAAAATAGGCTTTTTTGAGGTGCTAGTGTCCTATTACGGAGGTGGGGGTTCAAGTCCCCCCTCGCGCACAGATTCGAAGGCCCCGGTTGCCCGGGGCCTTTCTTTTTGTAGTGATCCCTGCGAATGGCCTTTGTCGGTTGCTAGCGGGTAGCCATTCATGGAGCCAATTTGGCTCCTACTGTGGTCCTTTTAGGTCTGGGTGTTGATTCCTGAAGGCTTCGTCGAGGAGTTCGGCGCCCTTGGTGATGACGGGGCGGAGCTGGTGGCGGTAGACCTTCCAGGTGGTGGCGATGTCCTTGTGTCCGAGAAGGTCGGCGATGAGCTCGATCCGGGCCCCGTTGTCGGACATGATCGAGGTGAGGTGTGGCGCAGCTCCCGGGCGTCCAGGAACCGCGCAGGCCGGCCTTGGCGGCGATCGCCTGGACCTTGTCGTGGACGGACTCGGCAACCTGGACCGTGTCGGAGCGGGTGCCGAACACGTAGACGATCCCCTCCGACTTCCAGCCGTGCTTGGCGCGCCACTTCTGTTGCTGTTCCTGGTGTTCGGTGAGGATCTCGACCGCGAGCTCGGGGAGAGTGACGGTGCGCCGGCTCTTGGGGGTCTTGGTGTCGCCGTCCTCGCGAACCGAGTGTCACACCACGGCGGCCGCCAACTGGACCGCGCGCCGGTTCCTTTCCACCTGCTGCCTGAGGTTGTCAGGGAAATCGGGGGAGAAGCCGAAATCCACCTGGACACTGGTATTGCTTCCGGCGCCGACATCGTGGCTGCGGTTGCGCTGGGTGCACGGTTCACCATGATCGGAAGGGCATACCTCTACGGGCTCATGGCCGGCGGTCGAGACGGGGTCGATCGGGCAGTCGCCATTCTGCATGGCGAGGTGGAGCGCACCATGCGCCTGCTCGGTGTCGCGTGCCTCGAGGACCTTAAGCCCGGTCACGTCCTACAACTGCATCGACTCACCCCGCGGCAGGGGTGACACCGTTTTTCTAACGAGGCGGTGCTCGCTGGCGCCTACACTGAGCCTTTCTCAACCTGATTGGCGCTCTTGGTTGTTCAGTGCGGCGATGGCGCGGGCGATCGGTGTGGCCCGGTTGGGATCGCAGCGGAGTTTCCGCAGGACACGCCACTTCTTCAACTCGGCGAAGGCCCGCTCGCCAGGGCCTCGGAGCCGGGCGTGGAGCTGGTTGTGCTCCTTCTGATAATCAGGTTTGTCCTTGCCTTTGTAGGGCGTGACCACCAGGTCGTGGTCCAGGCCCTGGTAGCCCTTACCGGCCAGGGCGAACAGCGCATGATCGGCGAGCAGGCGTGGCAGCTGCCAGATCCGGGCCGCCTTGGTGTCGTGGACCGAACCGCGGATCGCCCCCGAGACCCACAGCAGGTTCCCTCGCCAGTCGGTGATGGCCTGGAGGTTCATGCCATGGCAGCGGTGCTTGCCCTGGTAGTGGGGCCGGTCGGCGGCGAGCCGGTCGGTAGGGATGAGGGTGCCGTCGAGGATGACATAGCCACGGCCCGAGCGCTTCGCCGCTCGCAAGCCCTCGCGGAGTTTCGGGGCGCAGGTGGCGAGGAGGTTGATGGTCTCGTGGATGCGGCGGGCAGCGGTGGTGCGGGAGATGCCGAAGCCGGGCGCGAGTTGCTCGTAGGTGTGGCCTTGGTGCAGGTAGGCGAGGGTGAGCAGGGCCTGGCCGGCGGGGTCGAGCGTTCGCCATCGGGAGCCGATGGCGGCTCGGTGGGCGCGGATGAGGCGCGCGGTGAAGGTCAGGGTGCGGCTCGACAGCGGCAGGGCCGCCTGGTACAACAGCATGGAAGCTCCTGGGAGACAACGTGTCTGGCGACTGTTGTTGTACCAGGAGCTTCTTCATTGCCGCGCAACGGAACTCACCCAGGTTGAGAATGGTTCACTGAATGCGGCGACGTGCTCGCCGCACTTGTTCGTGAGAGACGTGCACTCGATGGCGCGCGGAAGTGCTAGCACGTAGTGATCGGAGGCGGTTTGGCGGGCCGCAGAGTGCATTTGACGACCGCGCGAATGATCCGGCAAGGGAGCGCAGGAACTCCACGACCGACGCCAGTGGGCGTGGGCTCGGGGACCTCGGGCTCAGGCTTACTGGTTACGCTGAACGAACCCAGACTCTTACATGCCGGGGGTTTGTGGCGAGAGGAAGCAGATCGAGATGCCAGATTACGGAGCGGACTACCTTCGTCGACTGGACGCGGCGGTCATGGAATTCCAGACCGCCTTCGACGCCTGGATGACTACGCAAGTCGAACTTGGTTTCGGGGCGCCGTACGGCCACTTCCCGACGGTGCGAATGAGGGACAGCCTGGATCGTGCCGAGGAGCGTCGACTCGCACTCGATGTGGCTGAGAAGGCGGGGAGCGCCGCGAGAGCGGTGCAGGTGACGGGGACCTACATGCAGGTAGAGGGCCTGGGGCCACTTGATCCGATTGCGAACTGGTCACTGATGTCTTCGGTGAAGGCAGTGTTCGAGCCGAAAGACATCCGCAATGCCGCTGCCACTACGCGGGGTCGGCTACACGGAATGATCATTGAGGCAGAAGCTGCGGAGGAATCCGACCTTCCGGCGTTCGCGCCCTCGTTGTTCCACGCGGTGATCTGGGGTGCTGCTGCGCCGTACTGGACGACCCACAAGTACCGGGTTGCGGTGCGTGAAGCGGCCGAAGCGCTGACCGAACACTGGCGGAAGGAACTCGGGCGCATGGACGTCAGTGGCACGACCTTCTGGGAGCAGACGCTCTCGGCTCCGAAGTCGCAACGTCCCAAGGACGCGTCGGACTGGCCGCGGCTGGTCTGGCCCGGAGAGCCGAACGACAAAACCGTCAAGAGCATTCGCAATGGACTTCCGCCGCTCGCCGCATCGCTGAAAGGACTTGCGGAAGGGCTGAATTCAACCGTGCGGAACCCGACCTCGCACTCCAGTGAAGAACTCAGCGAACAGGAAGCGATGGAACGGCTCGCGGCCTACAGCTTCCTCGCCCGCCTCCTCGACCAGTGCGACATTCAGCGGCCTGCACGATCTGACACAGAATCGGTCGATGAACCGCGCCCGTAGGGTCGTAGGTCTGCGGTGGCACGTCGGCCGTCACACCAGCCGGGGGTAACAGGCGCGTCGGCAATGTCGAGGCGAAGTTCGATCGCGATGGTAGGCCCTCGTCGAAACGGAGGCGCTGGCTTCCACCGGCGATGCCTGGCGCGAGGTGTCAGGGTGCTCCCGAGGGGCCCTTCAGCCCGAATATTCCTGTTTGGCGTGAGATGACGCGGTGGACCTCCGATACCAAGCGCACGACGGGCGTAGTGGGCTGATCGTCGGCGTATTCGCGTTCACTCTTGCGCAGGAGGGCCGACCACAGTAGCCGCGCAAGCTCGGTCTTGGACTCTGACATGCGCATCTTGGAGAAGACGAACTTGATGTCGACGTGCTTTGCACGTGCGTCGCGTAGCGTCGCGGCAAGGTCTTGCTCCCAGGTGGGTTCGCCCAGCCGAGGGTTCCCCTGTCTCTGTGCGATCTGCGTGAGTGCGGGCATGAGCTCTTCGTCAGTGAAGTTGGCTAGCTCGTAGGTGTCTTCGCCCCAGACGAAGATGTGCACCAACTCGTCGAGGGAAGCATCGGTGATAGCGAACTCGGCTGGCCGCGCTCGCCGGGCGCCACACCGAAGCGCTTGTCTGGAAGGAGGCGATACACAGGGAACTCCTGGAGGCAAGCAACCCGGTTGCCATCCCCGCATTCAAACTATGGGCGGCGTCGCTCTCGGAAAACATGATGCAACCCCAGGACGATATCGCTGCCTACGTCATCAGCGTGCTCGGTCTCGTCAGCCACATGCACCCACTGCCGCCTTTGGCCAATCTCAGCGGACCGACAGGAGAAGCGTGGGCATGCTAAGGCCAGATCCTCTGGCACATGCACTATCCCAGCCTCACCAGCGAGGAGGTAGCCGATCGATGTCGACCACAGTGGCAGCGGCTACTACATGAACTGAACGACCACGCCGCCGAGCCACTCTTCTAAATCAGCGATACCTACCAGACCCCGGTCAGAAACGCCCTCCACAGCATCCTGGACCGATTCCCTGAGGAGACCCGCGCCATCCTCGAGTCCGGCATCGCCCGACCCGAGCGACAGTTGCAATTGACGCGGTGGCCAAATCAACTTGCCCACATGCGCCGTTACATCCAGCTTCTCACCAGGGTTGGCAATCATGCCTCCCAGCGACTGCTCGCCTCCATGGCGGACGATCCCGACCTCGGTCACGACGCAGCGACCGCCGCACGCCACCTCAGCGAGCGCTGAGGAATCAATGCCACTGACGACAGTAGCCGTCGATATGGTCTACGGCACCGATGCCTCCGGCAACTGCACCTGGGCCGCCGAATTGGGTCGGAGGTCTACGGTGTCATCCTCCCGCCTGCGGTTGCCGCCGCGGGGGCGTTAGTGCGGCACACTCAGCTTCCGGCCTTGCCGCGCTGGAGCCACCGCCATCCGGCCGCTGCGGCAGCGAGAGCGACGCCCGAGCGCCAGCCGACCACGAGAGTCACCGAGCCGCTGATGAGTCCAGCGGTAATGAGGGCGGGCAGGACGCAGCAGGCGACATTTCTACGGGAACAACGGGCGGCCGCGTAACAGCAAAAGCGAGATCGTGATGCCGGATCTGCTGGGCCGGTGCACGGACGCAAAACTGTCACCCGTCCGGATCAAAGAAGCGCCCAACGTGCAAGTTCGGCTCGCAATCCGCCGTGCCCGCTACAGTGATTTCATGACCGACATCGAATCGAAGATTCTCGAGGAACTTAAGAACATTTCATTTTTGATGGGGGATCTCAACTTTATTCGTAATGGCGAATACGACCCGCCGTTGGGGTCCGGTTCGACGGGCCGCGCGGTGGGATCCCAGGCCACGCCGAACGACCTCGCGGTGCACCTCGCGAGCATCGCGGGCTCACTGGAGCAGATCGCGGAGGACACCGCCGCGATTCGGGAGGCCGTGGTCGGCGAGGCGGACGGCACGCGACCTTGGTATCGGTCCGAGCACCACCCTCGATGAGGTGGATGCGATCGAGGATGGGCTCAAGGAAGTTCTCGGTGAAGCGTGGCCTGAGGCGGGAAGGGTCCTGGTTTGGCGTGGGCTACGGGAACGTCTCGAACAGATTTGGGCGCGTTCGACGGGAACCGCGCAATGATCGGAACCGATCCCATCTTTGGCCCTTGGAACGTCGGTGCCGCCTTGGTACTGGCACTCGCTCGCGTCTGCATCGTCGTTATCGCATTGCGCGGAACCACTCCCCCGGACCGACCCGCCATCCTGCGTGCGTTGCCTGGGCGGATCTCCATCGGCCGCGGCGGATCGGGATCGCAGATGCAAGAGGAGTCTGAGTGACGCGTGCGGCTAAAGACCCGTGAGTAAAATGCGGCTTAAAGCCGTGGCCACGTTCGCGGTTGAGTTGGCCTAGAGATTGTCCCGTTATTGGTTGTGGGCGTTGCTGATCGCCGTGGTGGCCGTGGCTGTTTGAGGTTGTTCAGGCGGTGCGTGCGAGGTTGTGGAGGCGTGCGATGCCGAGCATCGCTTCGGCGACACCGTCGCCACGGAGGCGGCAGTCGCGCAGGATCTTCCAGGTCTTCATCCGCGCGAACGCGTGCTCGACGCGGGAGCGGACCTGCCGATGGGAAGCATTGTGCGCTTCCTTCCAGGCGGTCAGATCCTCGCCGGGTCGGCGGCGGTGCGGGATGATCGCCGAGGTCGCGATGTAGCCGCCATCGCCGATCACCGTCGCGTTCCGGACGGCGTGCTCGGCTCCGGACTCGCCGAACGCGCGGCAGTCGTTGCGGTTGCCCGGCAGCGGTGTGCCGACGACGACCACCAGCTGGGTGTCGGCATCGATGACCACCTGGTGGTTGGTGGAGTGCCGGTAGTTCTTGCTCGGCGCGGCGATGGATCGGTCGCAAGTGGGAACCAGAGTGCCGTCAACGATCAGTACCGTGCCAGGGGCGAAGCGTTTGCGCGGGCGCAGGGCCAGCTTCGGGCCCAGGTCGTCGATGATGCGGTCGGCAGCGGACTTCGAGACACCGAATAGCGGCGCGAGTTGGCGCATCGTGAGGTTGGTCCGCCAGTACGCGGCGACCAGCAGCACCCGGTCGGCCAACGAAAGGCTCCAAGGCCGGCCCCGACGAACCGGATCGGCGCCCTCGCGCTCCAACTGCCGGACCAGCTTGGCGAGCACCCGAGGTCGCAGCCCCGAAAACGGCTCGATCCACGACTCCTCGGCCGCCGTCACCACACCCACCCGGGCATCCTAAACCCTTGCCCCACAACCAATAACGGGACAACCTCTAGGCACAATTACACAAAGGCGACCCAAGGCGAACCTCCAGCGCGACCTCCCTGAGACCGGGCGGGGCCTGCCAAATCCCGTGGTTGCGATCCTCGCTGGAGGCGGACCTCCGGCGCCACTCGATGGTCGGGTCGAGCTCGACGCCGAGGGAGGCGTTGCGATCCTCGCCGGAGGCGAACCTCCGACGCCACGGACGTCCCTTTCCCGATCGCCGCCTCGAAGACCCTGTTGCGATCCTGGCTGGAGGTGAACCTCCGGCGCCACCTCGGCACGGTCCTTGAAGCCGCCAGGGTCGTTCCAGTTGCGATCCTCGCCGGAGGCGGACCTCCGGCACCGCACGCCCGGACAGCCGCTCACTCCCCAGGCGGCATAGTTGCGAACCTTGCCGGAGGCGAACCTCCGGTTCCACCAAGCTCTCCGGCCTGACCGGGATGATCCCCGACTGGTTGCGAGTCTCGCCGGAGGGGAACCTCCAGCGTCACCTCGAAGACGAGCTGGCTGCCGCGCTGGATGACCCGGTTGCGAACCTCACTGGAGGCGAACCTCCGGCGCCACGTCGACCTCAGCACCTACGACAGGTGGGAGTCAGGGTTGCGATCCTCGTCTACGCAGCGTGGTTCTTCGGAGATCCTCTACCCACGCCCTCTCGTTATGAGGCCGTCCACAAGTCAACGAGTACCGAAGCCTCCACGCCTGCGGGCAGGTTTTCAAGGTCGACTTGCATGCGGTAGTCGGTCATTTCGCGTGCGGGTTTGCCGTCGAGGGCCTCGGTGCGTTCGATGCGCACTCGTTGGGCGAGCGCGTGTGCGGGGGCGTTGCCGAGGAGCGAGGCGTGGCTGAAGACGATCAGGCCGCAGAGTTTCATCTCGCCGCGGGCGGAGGAGCGGTCGTGTTCGAACATGTACTCGATCGAGCGCCACAGCACCTCCAAGTCCTCGGCCTGCACCCCGGTCTTCGCGCCCTTCGCCGCCGAGTAGTGCAAGGTCCCGCGGTAGAGGCCGTAGGGGACGGTCCACTTGCGGCCCATCTCGGAGACCTTGCCGCTCTCGAGGTCCGCGGGTTTCGTGGGCGTGACCCTGGTGATGGTGTGTTCGATGGGTGCGATCTCTTCGATGCTGCGGGCGAAGGAGATCTGGACCGGCCCGTAGACGTGTCCGGCGCCGCGTTGGTTGCCGACTTTCTCGCCGGTGGACATGACCGCGCCGAACATGCGGATGTCGAAGTAGCGCTCGCACAGCCACCGCTGCGCCGCGGCCGGGTCGCGTTTGCCCTTAGCGGGAGCGGTCGCGTCCAAGGCGCCGTCGATGTGGGTGTTCAGAGCGGTGCCGGCCTCGACGAAGATGCCGTAGCGGTCGTCGCCTTCCTTGACCAGCGGCACGGTGTTGCGGATCTTGCGTTTGATGGCGACGTCGCTGACCAGGCCTTGGCCGGTCTCGCCGTCCTGGCGGGGTTGGTTGCCAGCGTCGGGGTCGCCGTTGGGGTTGCCGTCAGTGACGTCGAAGAGCAGCACGGCGTCGTGGCGCACGGCGGGGTTGAGGTAGGGAGCGGTCATTCGTCGTCGCCTTCTGGTGAGTCGTTGTCGGCAGCTTCGCCGTTGTCGTCGGTGGGCTTGACCGTCCGGTGCTGCCCTTGGTGGTGGTAGCCGAGGATGAAGTCCATCTGCTGGTCGTGTCGGCCCCGATCGGGCTCAGGTTCCATGAGCCGGTGGAGTCGCTCGATCTCGTTCTCCACCCAGATCCGGTAGCCCTTCTGCTTCTCGTCGCTGCGCAGGCGCTTGGCCCAGGCGGCCGAGAGCTGCGCACCCGCTCGTAGTCCGAGGGTCGGGTTGACGACCGAGCCTGCGTAGTAACGGTCTTTGAAGGTCGTGTTGATCGCGGTTCTGCCGCCATCCTTGCGGCCTTGCATGTATTCGTTGCTCGAGCGCCGTTGCAGGGATTCGTACAGGGCGAACAGCCTTCCCGCCAGGTATCCGAAGGTGTGGCGGTTCTCGTCCAGGCCCGCTGTCATGCGTCCGCTCCTTTCGTAGTGTCGGTTGAAGACGAGCCGCAGGACGGCGGCTCGGGCGGCGTCGACGCGGCCGTCGCGCCGGATACGGGAGACGAGGTGCTGCGAGATCGCTAGCGGCGGCTGGTGTCCGAACAGGGCGCAGTGCAGCAGGGTCGTCTCGAAGCGAAGTGGCCGGTCTGCGCCGGTCGCGCCGAACGGGGCGTACTCGCCGGCCTTGCCGGTCTTTTTCACGCTGGTGCGGATGAACCGCCCTGATGCGTAGGCGAGTTTCTTGATCGAGGGGTGGATGATCCCGTTCCAGGTCTCGATCGCGATGTCGTCGAACCAGAGCCCGAGGTTCCGCCGCACCGCGGGCAGCGGCATCTCCACCCAGTCGTGCACCATCAGGCGCGACACGTTCCCGCTGATCGTCGCCGAGTAGAACAAGTCGACCGCTGTCTCGGCGTGCTGCACGGCCTTCTCGTGTCCGCGTTCGGCCGCCAGGACCAGGTCCTCGATGACCTCCCGTCGGCGGCGCCGTTCCTCGTTGCCACCGGCTCGCATCACGTACTGGACCGGGATTTCGGCGTCTTCTTTGGTCCACCACACCATCGCTGCGCCATCGGCTTGCGCGCAGTGCTCGGCATTCTCAAGGAGCGACCGCAAAGCGGTCGTGGAGCGCCGGCCGCAGTCGCTGCAGATCGGCGCGTGTCGCAGGTCGGTGGCGCCGAGGAATCCGTGCGTCGGCTTGTTGACGCTGGTGAGCACCACACTCTGCGTCGCGCCGGGCACCAGATGCTTCGGCAGTTGCTGCGGGATGGTCTTCAGCAGCTGCCCGGCCTCGCCGCACAGCAGGCAGTGCCCGGTCTCGCCGCTGCCTTTGCGGCCTTCGGCCTGGGTCCGCCAGAAGGACTGGGCGCTCGGGTGCCCGAACGCGTACTTGCCGTCGACCTTGAACGCCACCAGGTCGCCGCGGGCCCAGGTCGGCATTTCGATCTCGTTGCCCTCGTCATCCTTCCCGATCGCGGTCGGCTGGGCGATCCGCTCATGGTGACCAGCGGCGAAGAACGCCGCGATCACCGCCGCAGGCCCATCCGGGTCGGCACCAGCCCACGCTGCGTTGAGCGCCACGAAGGCATCGTGGCAGCGGTGGACACGTTCCGGCTTCGAGGGAGCCTTCGGATCGGTACTTACCCAGCCGAGCGCGTACTCGAGCGTGTCGACGCCGATGCTCGGGGAGATGGCGGACGTCTTCGTCACCGAGGGCACCGGCAACGGCAGGCCGAATCGGTGCTCCTTCTCGCCCTTGAGGGTCCGCAAGCGGGCTTGCTTGGGGGACCCGTCCGGGTTGAGCGCGATGACCCAGGCGACCGGTTTGCGCTGATAGAACGCGGGTATCTGGTCGCCCGTCTCGAGATGGTCGCGCGCGTATGCGGCCAGTTGCTTGAGCATCAGGGCACCTGCCCGGCCGGCAGCGCGATCCCGCGCGCGGGCACCCGGAGGACGCCGCGTTCGAGCCGGGCGGTGAACCACTCCGTGCGGCCGGTCTGGTAGTCCACGCGCAGCGGCATGGTCCCGAGGTCGCGCGAGTCCATGATGCGCTGCTCGTCGTCGGCGTTCCCGAAGTAGGCCGTGAACTCTCTGGTGCCCAGGTACGGCTGGGCGAAGCAGGCACCGCGGTCGACTCTCCGCCGCAGCTGGTCCCGGTAGGCGGCGATCGGTTTGTCGGCGTGCGGTAGGCGAACCAGGTGCGCGTGGATCCGGTACTTCACCTCGCGCAGGCACAGCGCGTTGCGCTGGTCGCGGCTCGCGGCCGTGTCGACCCGGCGAGTCCCCTTGGCGGCCTCGAAGAGCGGCGGCAGGTCGCTGGTCTCGTTGCGGCGGATCTCGAACTGCTTGATGGGAGCGAGGACCTCGATCGCCGCGATCTCGTAGCGGACCTCGGGCTTCCAGTAGATGGCCTCCAGGACGCCTTTCGCCGCGCTGGGCGTCATGGCGTCGTAGGTGAGCCGCTCGGTCTTCATGTCGGGCCGCGTGAACAGCGCGCCTTCGCCCCAGACCTGGACGACCAGCGCGGGCTGGCGGTCCGGGCCCGGGTCTAGGACCAGCGGCTCGGGGTCGCGGTCGACGACCGCTTGGTTGGGTCTCATTCGATTTCCAGACCGGTGAGTGGGTTGTAGGTTCCTTGCCACACCGCGACCGATCCCGGTCGGGCCGGCTCGCCGATGATGGTCTTGAGACGAGACTTGACCGTGTCCTTCTGGGCGCGGTGCAAGCTCAGATTCACGATGTACGGCTGCAGCCCCCGCATCGCCGCCCGGCTCCTGCCGGGATCGGCGGCGCGTTTGACGAGCGCATCCGGTGCCCCTTGGAGCGGAACACCATGGTGCACCGAGGGTCCGACATGAAGGCCCGAACAGGCCGATGCAGACACGATCACGGCGATCGTCTCGTCATCGATCATCTTGAACGCCCGGCCCCGGTCCCGCAAGCTCGGCTTGTCGCGGTCCTTCGTCAAGGGCCCCAGGGCGACCGCCTCGTAGTCCAGTTCCAAGCGCGCCTGCTGGATCGCGGCGGCCGCGGAGCCGGGCGCGTCGAGGTTCAGCTCGTCCCAGAGCTCGTTCCAGTAGTCGGCCTGCGCCCCGGCCGCATCGGGGTCGGCCAGGCCCGGGCCGAAGTGGTCGAGGGTCAGGCCGATGAGCTTGTCCAGGCCGGCGGGCTTGCCGCCGTCGAGCGGGTTGAACACGACCACCAGACCGCCGCCGGCCCACCGCCGCTCGCGGTCCGCACGCCCGGCCGCCTGGAGGATCGAATCGATCGAGGTGATCGCCCTGAAGACGACCGGGAAGTCCAGATTCACCCCGGCTTCGATGAGTGGCGTCGAGGCGACGAGCGTCGGGAGCTTCGCATCGAGCCGCTGCCGGATCAGCTCCATGACCGCCAGACGGTGGCCGGGCATGAGCAGCGTCGAAAGGTGAAAGACGCCCTCACGGCCTGCCGTTTCCCAGGCCTTCGCGACCGTCGCGGCATCGGCAATGGTGTTCGTGACCACCAGGGCGGACCCGTGCTCGGCGGCCCGCGCCGCCACCTGGCTGAGCCGCGGTCGCGGATCAAGCCACCACTCGTACCGAATCGGCGTCGTTGCCACCGGCACCGCCAGCGGCTTCGGCACGATGTCGGTGACCGGCAGACCCTGGAACGGCTGCAGCGACCAGAACGCCGGCTGCGTGGCCGAGCACAGCAGCACGGTCGCGTTGAAGTGCTCGACGAACGAGCGGAGTCCGTCGAGGATCGGGACCAGCAGCCGGTACGGAAGCCCCTGGACCTCATCGAGGATGATGACCGAGTTGGCCAGCCGATGCAGACGCCGCGTCGCCGAGGCGGTACGACCGAACATCGACTCGAACAGCCGCACCGTCGTCGTGATCACGACGGGCGCATCCCAGTTCTCCGCGGCCTCGCGCTCCCACCTGCGACCCGCCCCTTCCATGTCGACACCCGAATGGTGCTCGAGCACCACCCGCTCCTCCGCCGTGTCAAGGAGATGCCGGTACTCCTCGGCGTTCTGCTCGGTCACCGTCTTCCACGGCACCGCCACGACCACCCGCCGCTTGCCATGAACCGCGGCATGGCTGAGCGCGAACCCCATGCCGCTGAAGGTCTTGCCCAGGCCGGTGCCCACCGAGAGCCGGTAAATGCCCGGCGCGGACACGGCCGCCTCGATGCATGCCTCGTAGATCGCCTGACGCTCAGGATCCCGCGGCGACGGTTCACGATCGGCCAGCGTCGCCTCTCTCGCCTTCTCAAAACGGCGGAGAAGATGATCGAAGTCAGCGGGAGCCGCAGGGGTCGCCTGCTCCTGGTCCGCGAAGTGCGCCGCCGTATCGAGGAAGTCGGCGTCGACCAGCGCACTGAACAGCAGCCGCAGACCCATCTCCGTGACATGGGGGTGCTCCCAGGGAAGCCGGAGCTGCTCGGCCCACTGGAGATCACCGGTCACCTCCGTGTAGCGGCCTCGCGCGTCGGCGAGCGCCTCCAAATCGATCCGGCCCAGCGATTCCCTGCTGCGTTTCACCGACCGCGGCGAGGTCAGCCCGCCGTGATGACCGTGCAGCACTACCGAGAGGTCGCCGAGACCGAGCTGTTCGGCCACTTCGCACCCGAGCGTCTTATGGTCGATACCGACCCGCTCTTTCGTCCCACTGACAGCTTCAAGCTTCTCCTGCCACACAACCGCGCACTTGCCGCAGTCATGCAGCAGACCGATCAACCGCGCCAGATCCGAGCAGTTGAACTCGACCGCGAACCATGCCGCCAACTCACCTACCTCGCACAAATGCACCGCAAGCGGATGCACCTTCCCTCGCTTCGACTTGCTGTGAGCGAATGCCAAAGCCACCTCCTCGATTCCCCGAGCGTCAACACGGCAAAACGCCGCAGACTATTGCAAACCTCGACCACCGCTCGGTCGCTGAAGAAGCCACGCTCGGAAAACTGCACGACCTCTTGTGCGACAAGAGCTCCAACACTGCAAACCACACATGACTGAACTTCAGATTGCGCTATGTCCATCCTCGACGCAAGGACGGGGCGACGGATTCACCCATCTGAGTGTTTCCAACATCGAGGTCGACCAGTACCGCCCGACTCGGGCGAGGATCCGCACCTGCTCGACACTCCCGAGCATTCCCGCGGCCAGCAGGCGATCAGAGGTTCGCCTCCCGCAAGGAGGGCAACTCATCTCAGAGCCGCAGCTCGATGTAGGTTTCGGATAGCGCCGAAGGTTCACCTTCGGCAAGGATCGCAACATGCTCCTGGTGCTGGATGCACTGCGCGAGCGACCGTGACATCGGAGGTTCGCCTTCGTCGAGGATCGCAACGCGGGTGAGCAGTGCATCAGCGTACCGGCCCCCTGGTGACGCCGGAGTTTCGCCTCCGGCGAGAATCGCAACCGATGACCACCACCACCCCTGTCCCGTCCGACACCGACGTGGCGCCGGAGGTTCGCTTTCGGCGAGGATCGCAACCAGCCGCGCTTGCCAAGCTGGACGCCCCATCGCTGTGACGCCAGGGTTCGTCTTCGGTGAGGATCGCAACCCAACTACCGTTTACCTTGAACCGTTCCACGGGAAGTGGCGCCGGAGGTTCGCCTTTGGCAAGGATCGCAACTCGAGGTCGGTCATGCCGCCGCCGGACGGCGTGCGGTGGCGCTGGAGGTTCGTTTTCGGTGAGGATCGCAACGAGCCGACCTGGTCGAGCTTGACCGCCAGCTCGTAGTGGCGCCGAAGATCCGACTCCGGCGAGGATCGCAACGCCTCCTTCGCACCGGGGAGATCGGCCACCACCAGGTGGCGCTGGAGGTACACCTTCGGTGAGGATCGCAAGAAGGGCACCGACGGCTCGGACTACGTGTGCGGGCGTGGCGCCGGAGATATGCCTTCGGCGAGGATCGCAACAGGATCTGGAGGATGATGCCGCCGATGGCGGCGGTGTGGCGTCGGAGGTTCGTTTTCGACGAGGATCGCAACCAATCCATCGTGCAGTGCTGGTGCATGACCACGGGGTGGCGCCGGGGTTTTGCCTTCGGCGAGGATTGCAACCGGCTCCAGCTCGACGACGACGGGCTCACGCTCATGTAGCGATGGAGATTCGTTCGGTGAGGATCGCAACAGCTGGGCCTGGGCGAGGGTGACAGGCATGGCGCATAGCGCTGGAGGTTCGTCTCCGGCGAGGATCGCAACTGCTACACCGATGCTGAGGAGATCGCGCGCACCGAGTGGCGCCGGCGGGTCATCTCCAGTGAGGATCGCAACCGCATCTTCCGCCTGGGCCAGTGGGTGGACGGCGTGTGGCGCTGGAGGTTTGCCTCCGGCGAGGGTCGCAACTGGAATTGGATCGAGTACTCCGTGACGGTGTCAAGGTAGTGCCGGAGGTCCGCCTTCGGCGAGGATCGCAACCACGGCTAAGTCTGGAAGTCCAGGCCTTTCTGGAATGGCGCCGGAGGTTGGCCTCCGGCGAGGATTGCAACGACGAGTACACCGAGCTCAAGGTCTCCGTGCAGTTCGGCAGTGGCACCGGAGGTTTGCTTTCGGCGAGGACTGCAACACGGGCCCTATACTTGACAACCGTCTCACGAGATGTGGCGCCAGAGGTTCGTCTTTGGCGCGGTCTGTTTAGACCTTCGTGTTCTTTCTAATTATCCGCGATCTTCCCGTTTCTAATGGAATTGCACCGAGCCTACGGCCTGGCGTGACATAGCGGATAGGTCTCGCGCTCAGACGTCACTGGATCCAGTCGGACAGGTTTCACCGGTTCAACGCGATTCTTAGGCGTACAGCGGCCCTATAGCGGCCCCGTCCTTCTAACCGCTAATGATTTTGATGCATACCGGCAGGTAGACGCATATTTCTCTGAGAAATGCACGTCCGCCTGAAAAGCGGAAGGTCGCTGTTGGCGAGAATACGGGTTAAGCCGCAGGTCATGGTCTGAGCCAGGAAACTCGGGGAGGAGCCGTATTCGGCCAGTTCAGGGGCGCACGGATCCGCGGCATGACCTGGGTGTGTTCCGGACTGTTCCTACCGGGTTGGAGCCGGCCAATCTGGCGACGCGGCGTCTGGTTGGAACCCTGGGTGCGCGCGCCCTACGCACCCTGTCGCGGAGAGGACGCGCACTTGCCGGAACGCGCGTGCTGGATCTTGGAACCAGGCCCTTTGTGTTGTGCTCGTCCGTCGCATGGTCTCACGGAACTTCGCCGAGCACAGGCGCAGCGAAGCCGGGGGAGAGGGCTCTCTTCGTTGCGGATGGCGTGCGTCTTCCTCGGGGAAACAGAGGCACGCAGCGAGGCGCGGATGGCTTCGTCATGGCCCTGGCGGTCCGGCCGGGCAGCCAAAAAGACCGCCATTGGGAGCGGAAAACTAAGCTTGATTTTTAACCTTTCAGCGATCGAGGGCGCCAGGGGAGTCGGTGTCTTGCCTGCTCAACCCTCCTACCTCGCTGCGTTCGACGGCCGCCTAGCGTTTCGAGACACCGGCCGCTCGAAACGATGCGTTATCGGTGTTCCATAACTCCGCGCTGGCCGATCGGTCATATCAAGCATGGCGCGATCTCGTCGGTTGCCGTCGGCCGGCACGCTGAGCAGCGCCGACGAGGACCGATGGCACCCTGCCCGATCGGGGTGCAGCGCCACCGATTCCCACTGCGAACGCCGCAGCCGACGGGAAAGAGGTTAAAAATCAAGCTAGTGACGTTGTGGTTGGGAGGGTGGATTCGATTTGGTGTGGTGGCAGTGGTGCGCTGATGGGCCGGGTTCGGTGGTAGGGGGCCGACAGCTCGAGTGCGGCCGACCCCCGCCGAGCTGGGTCAGCTGTGCCAGTAGTCGGTGAAAGTGAAGCAGCCCTGGTAGTCGTCGGGTGGGGTGGTGAAGTACCGGTTAGTGCCGGTCTCCCATTCCACCGAGCCGTTCGGGGCGACCTTGATGTACTTGAACTCGAAGTAGGTGTCGGCGGGGAGATAGATGTTCTCGCCCCACCATGGGTAGTGGTCCGCGGCGAGGTGTGCGTCAGCGGTTGGTCTCCAGTCGCCGAGTTCATTGAGGGATCCGGTGATGTAGACCTGTTGGCCGTACCAGGTGGTGGCGTTCACGTTCACGTTGACGCAGACTTTGCCATCACCGGGCCCCCCGGGGTTGCCAGGGTTGCCGGGCGCTTCACAGGCGCCGTCGACGTAGGGGGCGCCGATGTGGATGGCGAGAGCCTTGTTCGCGGCCACGGTGGCGGTGAAAGTACCGCTAGCGCCTACGGTGATGGTGTTGCCGCCGAGGATGTTGCAGTACTGGCCGGCGGGCATGGAGGTGGTGAAGGTGGCGTTGATCGAGGAGGACTCGTTGTTGAGGACGATGTACCCGGCGTTGCCGCGGCCGAAGCCGAGGGCGTCCTCGTCGTTGTGCCACTTGTTGTTCACGCCGGTGCCGGCGACGGATTCGCGGAAGGCAGCCATGCCGGCGAAGTAGGCGCCGCGGTGCTGGCAGACCCATCGGCCGGTGATCGCGTCGCAGTCGACGTCGGCCACGTCGGAGTTGGCGCCGCCGACGAGGTTGGGGCCCTGGTCTTTGTTGCTGTAGGAGTAGTCCGACATCTGCGAGGGGACACCGTAGTCGTAGGCCATCATGTAGGCGTTGGCGAGCAGGTAGTCGCTGCCGCCGGTGAAGTAGTTGAGGTAGTTGGCGGCGTCGCCGGCCCGCGGCGTGTCGTGGTTCTGCACGAACACCTGAGCCTTGTCGTCGGGCGACAGGCCCCAGCTCTCAGCGAGGTTGAGCAGATACGAGGTCTTGGAGTCACCGGCGAAGTGGTTCTTCATCCAACGCGAGAAGTCGAACTGCTGGACCGTGCCCGAGCCGTAGTACTCGCTGGGTTTGATCGGCTCGTTCGAGTCCTTGGCGTAGATGACCTCATGGGTGACGTACGGGTCGCCGTCGAGGCGGCCCAGGATGTTCTCCAGGTCGGCGGCGGGGATGTGCTTGGCGGCGTCGACGCGGAAGCCGACCACGCCGAGATCGAGCAGGTCCTGGAGGTAGGCGGCGATGGTGGCGCGCACGTCGTCCTGCTCGGTGGCGAGGTCGTTGAGGCCGACCAGGTGGCAGTTCTGGACCTGCCAGCGGTTGGTGTAGTCCGAGATCTCGCAGTAGGAGGAGCCGGTGGAGTGGAAGTCGGAGGCGTCGTAGCCGGCTGCGGGGTAGTGGAACTGGCGGTACTCGCTGCCCGCCTGGCCGTGGCGGGTCGAAGTGGAACCGGCGGCCATGTGGTTGATGACGACGTCGGCGACGATGCCGACGCCTTCGGCCGCGCAGGTGTCGACCATGTTCTCGAACTCGGCACGGGTGCCCAGGCGCGAGTCGAGCTTGTAGCTGACCGGCTGGTACTGGATCCACCAGTTGTCCGGTGTGTTCGTGTCGGAGGCGAGGATGTGCTCCTGGGGCGGGGAGATCTTGATGTGGGTGTAGCCCGAGTCGCCGAGGAAGTCGGTGCATTCCTGGGCGATCGAGTTCCAGTTCCACTCGAACAGCTCGATGATCGACGAGTCGCCGGTGACGGCCGGAGCCGCAGCGGCCTCGACCTCTTGGGCGGTCGCGGGTGCGGTGACGGCGGCGAGCGCACCGGCTGCGACGGCGAAGGCACTGGCGAGCGCCGTCGCCCGTCGGCCGTGGCGTGGTTGGCTCAATGACATGTGAGGGTTCTCCGTTCTAACCGTCCTGCAAGTTTTTGCATTCAACGTCGTAACGGACGCATATTTGTATTGAAACTTGCGGATATTGCAAAGAGTATGCAGGCGCCTGTGCGATGTCAAGCACCGATCGTGTGCGGCCATGCCTCGGTCGGGAGAGCGACACCTCCGTCCTCCTGAGAGTGCGAACTCGGCTTCAGGTCCGCCATCGCCTGCTGGCCGCGCCTTCGCTGCTGGCCATGGCGGATCTCAGGGATGATCTGCGCCGTTTGCTGCTGGCAGAGCGCGGCTGCGGTCGTCCCTTGATTCCCTCGCTCGAGGCCGCGTTCAGCGGCGCTTCGGCTCGGCGAGGGCGATGACCGGGTGCTGCCCGGACAGGCTGAGTTGATGGCGCTCGACGAGGTTCCAAGCCGATCGCTCGGTCTCGAAGTCGCGCAACAGCTCCGGCGGCACCAGGCACACGAGCCGCCCGTCTGCGGCGATGACCCGCCGCCACGCTGCCAAGAGCGCGGGGAAGCGCTGCACCGTGGCGACCTGGCGTCCCCAAGCCGGATTGGTCACGATCCGGTCGATGCTGCCGGTGGGCATCGGCAGCCGGGCGGCATTGGACTTCGTGAACGCGATGCCGGTGAGGTGCTGCGCGTTGCGCGCAGCAGCGGCGAGTGCCTCCGCGTTGAGGTCTGAACCGATGAAGTCGCTGCTGGGAGCGAGTCCTCGGGCCTCGACGAGGATCGTTCCGGCTCCGCAGCAGGGATCAAGGACGGTCATCCCCGTTTCAATCCCGGCGAGCCGGGCCGTGGCCGCCGCGACCGGCGGGTGCAGCGTGCCGGGAATCGATGCGGTCTTCCAGGCCCGGCGGTGGAGAGGCGGGCGACGGCCCCGGTAGCCGAGCAGGAGCCCCTCGGGCGACAGCACCGCGCGCCATTCGGCGGCACCGACCGGAGGCCGGTTGCCGCCGCTGCGGGAGGCGAACCGGGCGCCGAGCCGCTCGGACAGAAATGAGCCGATCACGTCCTCGAGGTCATGTCGGTTGTAGGTGCGCCGACCGATCATCGATGCCGAGACGGTGAGCACCGGATCGCCGCGCTCGAAGTCGGACTTGGCCGGCTTCAGGTCGGCGGCGTCGAGCAGAGGGCGCAGGCGCTGCAGATCCGCTTTGGTGGGACCGGGGTCGACGGTCTGTGCTATCTGAATGAGCAGGTCGTCGACCGTACGAGGACGATCGGCCGAGCAAAGCTCCGGAGCAGTGAGCAGTACCTGGCGCTTCTGGACGGAAACGACTCGGCACCCGAGTTCGGTGAGTTCTGCCGCTGTGATGTGCTCGAGTCCGTGGACCGTGCTAGCAAAGAGATTCCGCTGTTCCGGTGTTTCGGGCGTGGACGGGCCCACCGTCGAAGGACGGTTTGGTGACATGACAAGGCTCCCGGTGAGCGATCTGGAGCGGTGGGCAGCCGCACCACATCGCTAGCCACGGGGTTTCCCTCTGGACGGCTAGCGGAGCGCTAACCGAGGCGGAAGAAGCTGCATGTCACGGCGCCATGCTAACTCACCCGAAGGAGGCCCTTGCATCGGCTTGCGCGGTCCAGGGCTCGGGGCGTGAGACTGCAGAAGAGTCAGGTCGTATCGCCGGCGTGCTCCGCGTGGCCGCGAGCGTGACGTTCCGATTCCCAGCAAACGTGCCTGGGGGCATGCGGGTAGCCGTGTTCGTCGGAGTTCGCTTCATCGGTGAGGCACGTGAAACCGTCGAGATTGAGCCCATGCTGGTATCCGACTGGCGAATTGGCGGTTCAGGACGGGGGGACGTCATCCAATACTGGCTCCCCACGCGCTGGACGGGCAAGAGCTACACGAGGAGTTCTTATTCGCCGACGATTGCGAGACCGTCGCCAGGGGGTGGGCGATCAGGCTCTGGGGACGTCGGCCGGCGTCGCGCCGAGCCTGCGCGCCGCCTTTGCTCCGAGGCTGGTGTCGATGTGGCGGCGCATGATGTCGGCGGCGCCTTCGGTGTCGCCGGCTACGACACAGTCGACGAGCGCCTGGTTCTCGTGTGTCTTCTGGTCGCGTTCCGCTTGGCTGCGAACCACTTCGAGTCCGAGGCGCCGGTAGCGGTCGGCCTTGTCCCACAGGCCGTCGAGGGTGTTGATGAGCAGGTCGTTGTGGGACGCGCGGTAGACGGTGGCGTGGAAGTGGCGGTGCGCGACGAGGTCGACCACGGTGGAAGTCCGCCGGGACCGTGTGGAAAGCCAGCGGGAGTCCACTCTGCTGGAATCCTGGGACGCCGACGCGCGCTCACGGAACTACTACTACTTCTTGGGCTCTGTTGCGGCATGGATCCAGCAGAGGGTCGGCGGCCTGCGCCTCCTGGACCCTGGTTGGCAGAGG
Organism: Glycomyces sp. TRM65418; assembly: GCF_019710475.1. Lineage (GTDB taxonomy): Bacteria > Actinomycetota > Actinomycetes > Mycobacteriales > Micromonosporaceae > Glycomyces. Next base: position 251,635 of record NZ_JAJFAX010000006.1, read on the forward strand.
TTTGAGGTAGCTCCGATCGACGATCCACGAGTCACCCGTGCCGGCATTAGCCACCGGACACCGCTCGGTGAAGCGGCGGTCCAATGGGAGCACGGACCTGGTGGTTGGAAGGTCATCGTCGATGTGCCCCAGGGAGCGACGGCATGCGTCTTCATCGCCAATGCGCATCGCGAGCTCACTGCAGGCCATCATGTCCTTCACCTCGACGGATGAGCTGGTGCCCGTTACTGGCACGCCGACCCGCGCAATCTGTTCGGCCAACGCGCTTCTATGCCGAACGCTTTGCCGCTGAACATCGCGGCCGCAACCACTGAGAGTTCGAGAGCCAATTTGAGGGCTCGGTGGCTCGTGATTGGTGCCCTCGGCGGTGTCGCCGCTTATTAGAGTCGACGTTCGACTCAGTCCGTGTCGGGGTTGATCGTCGCGGCCGCGGCGATGATGACGTGGACGCCCGCGTCGGAGAACGGCAGGAGCTGCTTGTTGGTGGCGCCGTCGTCGGTGATGAGGGTCCAGTCCTCGCCGAGGCGGGTCCAGGCGTGGAACGGCGCGATCCCCAGCTTGGAGCTGTCCGCGAGGACGACGACCTCGTCGCTGGCGCGCACCATAAGCTCCTTGAGGCGGGCCTGCTCGCGGTCGGCCTCGCAGATGCCGCGCTGCGCGTCGACGCCGTCGGCCCCGAGGAAGACCTTGTCGAAGGTCATCCGTTCGAGCGCGGCCTCGGCGATCGGGCCGACCATGCTGTCGCTCATGGTGCGCAGACGCCCCCCGAGACATTCGACGACGACCCCCGGTGCGGACGAGAGGGCCTGCATCGTGTGGAGGGCGGCGGTGACCACGGTGAGTGGGCCGCGATCGTGCACGGCGTGAGCGAGTTGGAGGACCGTGGAGCCGCCGTCGAAGAGCAGGACCTCGCCGTCGTCGATGAGTTCGGCCGCCCGTGCGCTGACGGCAGTCTTCTGGGCGGTCGACTCCTGCAGGCGCTCGCGCAGCGACGACTCCGGATGGGCGACCGCCGGGATGGCGCCGCCGTAGGTCCGCGCGAGGCGTCCGTCGGCGTGCAGGCGGGCCAGATCCCGGCGGATGGTCGAAGGCGAGATGCCGAACTGCTCGGCGAGTTCTTCCACAGAGGCAAGTCCAGTGCGCGAAGCGAGTTCGACGATCAACTCGCGGCGCCGTGCGGCCGAAGGCGGCTTCTCCATGCGATCAGCGTACACAATCCGCCGACTCCTGAATGCGCGAATCGCGCATCTACTTGCGCGATTCGCGCAATATGGCGTATGGTGGTGCGCACTGCGGGCGTGACGCCCGTCGAGCCCCCCGTCAAAGGAGACAGCAGTGGCATCGCAGACCGCAACCGCGGCCGAACCGTTCGACCCCTACGCCCTCGACCCCGCCAACGTGATGGAACCTCCGCGCACGCTGCGCAAACGATTCCGCTACCTCGGTCCGGGCCTCATCCTCTCCGCCGCCGTCGTCGGCTCCGGCGAACTGATCACGACCACCGCGCTCGGATCGCAGGCCGGCTTCGTCCTGCTCTGGCTCGTGGTCGTCTCGACCGCGGTCAAGGTGTGGGTCCAGGTCGAACTCGCGACCTGGTCGATCCTCACCGGCCAGACCGCCGTCCAGGGCTTCGCGCAAGTCAAACCGCGCACTCGGCGCGGCAGCTGGGTGACGCTGCTGTGGATCGTCATGGACTTCGCGAAGATCCTCCAGCGCGGCGGCATCATCGGCGGGGTCGCGGCCTGCCTGTCCATCATGTTCCCCGTCATGGGCGAGCCGCTGGAATTCCCGTCGCTCGCGTTCTGGACCGGCATCGCGCTCGTCGCCACCGTGGCGCTCCTGATCACCAGCAAGTACGGCGTCATCGAGCGGCTCGCCTTCGTCTCGGTCGTGCTGTTCACCCTGATCACCGTCGCGCTGGCGCTCGGGCTGCCGGTGACGCCGTTCTCGTACTCGGCCGACGACGTGCTGGGCGGCCTCTCGTTCGCGCTCCCGGTGGCCGCCATCGGCTTCGCGGTGGCGATGTTCGGGCTCACCGGCGTGGGCGCCGACGAGATGACGACCTACACGTTCTGGGTCCTGGAGAAGGGCTACGGGCGCTGGACCGGGCCGGACGACGGCACCGAGGAGCGCGCGGTCCGCGCCGAGGGCTGGATCAAGGTCATGCGGCTCGACGCGCTCGTCTCCTGGCTCACGTGCACCCTCTGCACGCTGTCGTTCTACGTCATCGGTGCGGCGGTGCTGCATCCGCAGGGCCTGGTCCCGGAGGGCAACGAGATGATCTCGACCCTCTCGCGGATGTACACCGACCTGCTCGGATCCTGGGCGCAGTGGGTGTTCCTCATCGGCGCGTTCTTCGTCCTGTGGTCGACCTTCGTCGCCTCGACGGCCTCGGTGCCGCGGTTGTGGACGAACACCCTCGGCGTGCTGGGCGTCTTCGACTGGTCGAACGTGCGCGTCCGCGAGCGGATCATCCGCGTGCTCACGATCTGCTACCCCGTCATCTGGGCGGCGAGCTTCCTCATCGTGCAGTCGCCGGTCCTCATGGTCATGATCGGCGGCATCGCCTCCGGCCTCTTCCTCATCGCGGTCGTCATCGCCGTGTGGGTCCTGCGTCGGCAGGTCGATCGCCGCTACCGTCGAAGCCCGGTCTGGACGGTCATGCTGACGGTGTCGAGCGTGGCCATCGGGCTGCTCGGGACCTACACGGTCGCGACCATCTTCGGATTCACGATCGGCTGAGAGGGAGCACATGCGAGTACTCGTCACGACCCCGACCTTCGGCGCGCAGTCGCCTGACCCGTGGTCGGTGCTGTCGGACGCCGGGATCGAAGCCGTGCGCCCCGGCGCGGCCCACCCGCTCGACGCCGGCGCACTCGCCCGGGAGGCCGAAGGCTGCGACGCCCTCATCGTCGGCCTGGACGACGTGCGCGGAGCGGTCCTGGAGTCGCCGACCTTGAAGGTGATCGCCAAGCACGGCGTCGGGGTCGACAACATCGACGTGGAAGCCGCTGCGGCGAAGGGCATCACCGTCGTCAACGCGCCCGGCTCCAATGCCGGCGGCGTCGCCGACCTGACGTTCGCGCTCATCCTCGCGGTCGCGCGGCGCCTCCCCGAAGCCGACGCGTCCTGCCGCCGCGGCGAGTGGCACCGGTTCCCTGGCATCGAACTCGCGGGAAAGACCCTCGCCATTCTCGGCTACGGTCGCATCGGACGCGCCGTCGCCATGCGCGCGAAGGCATTCGGACTCAATGTCGTCGCCTACGATCCCTTCGTGCCCGCTGACGCCTTCGGCGACCACGCGCGGCCCGTCGGTCTCGACGAGGCTCTGGCCGCGGCCGACATCGTCTCGCTCCACCTGCCCGGCGGCGGGCCCCCGGTCCTCGACCGCGAGGCGCTGGAGTCGCTGCGTGCCGGCACGATCGTCGTCAACGCCGCCCGCGGCGACCTCGTCGACGAGACCGCGCTCGCCGAGCTGCTCGAAACCGGTCGGCTCGGCGGCGCGGCGCTCGACGCCACCGCCGTCGAGCCGCTGCCCGCCGATAGCCCGCTGCTGCGCGCGCCCAACCTCATCCTCACACCCCACATTGGCGCTCAGACCGACCTCGCCAACCGCGCCATGGGCGTGCTCGTCGCCGAGGACGTCGTCCGCGTCCTGCGCGGAGCAACGCCGCGCAACCCCGTGGCCCCCAAGGAAGGACACACTCCATGACCACCACACCGCCATTCGGCCCGGTCGTGCTCGGCTCGATGACGTTCGGCGACACCGTGGACGAGACGGCCGCGGCCGAGATCCTCGCGCTCGCCGCCGAGGCCGGCGTCCGGATGATCGACACCGCCAACGCCTACGCGGGCGGCGAGACCGAGCGGATGCTCAACCGCCTGTTGGCCGCCGACCCGGACCGCTTCCTGATCGCCACCAAAGCCGGCATGCCGCACCCGGACGCCGACGGCCGCCCGCTCCTTTCTCCCGCCGCGCTGCGCGCGAGCCTCGAAGGCAGCCTGAAGCGGCTCGGACGCGACCGCGTCGACCTGTTCTACCTGCACCAGCCCGACCGCGAGACGCCGATCGAGCAGACGCTCACCGCGGTCGGTGAGCTCCTGGCCGAGGGCGTCATCGGCGCCTACGGCGTCTCGAACTACGCGGCATGGCAGATCGCCCAGATTCAGGCGACCGCCGATCGCCTTGTCATTGCACGGCCCGTCGTCGCCCAACAGCTCTACAACCTCGTCGCCCGCGGCATCGAGGCCGAGTACGCCGAGTTCGCACAGTCCACCGGGGTGTCCACGATGGTCTACAACCCGCTCGGCGGCGGCATGCTGGTCGGCAGGCACCGCTTCGCCGAGCGCCCCACCGAAGGACGCTTCGTGACCTCGCGGCTCGCCACGATGTACACCGACCGGTACTGGAACGAGCAGCTGTTCGCCGCGATCGAGGCACTGGCGCGGATCGCCGAGGACGCTGGGATCTCGCTCGTCGAGCTCTCACTGCGCTGGCTCGTCGGCAAGCCCGTCACCGACGCGGTCCTCGTCGGCGGCTCGGCCCCGCACCAGATCGACTCGAACCTCGCCCTGCTCGCCAAAGGACCACTGCCCCAGGACGTCGTCGCCGCGTGCGACGAGGTGGGGCGGACGCTGCGCGGCCCGATGCCCGCCTACAACCGATGAGAAGAGACGACATGCACCATTCATCCTTCGTGGACACCATGCGCGACGGCGGCACCGCGGTCGGCTACTGGACCGTGCTCGACTCGCCCGTCGCGACCGAGCGGGTCTCGATGACCGGCTACGACTACATCGGCATCGACGCCCAGCACGGGCTGATGGGCTACGACGGCGTCCTGCGCAACCTCATGGCGGTCGACGCCGGGCGCGGCGCGGCAGGCGTCGTCCGCGTGGCGGCGAACGATCCCGTCTGCATCGGTCAGGCACTGGACGCCGGGGCCCTGGGTGTCATCGTGCCGCTGATCGACACCGTTGCCGACGCGGCTGCCGCGGTCCAGGCCGCGCGATACGCCGGGCGGCGCTCGTACGGTCCGATGCGGTCCGGCCTCCGCGTCGGACCGCGCCCCGCCGACGCTGATCGCCAGATCCTCGTGTTCGTCATGATCGAGACCGAGGAGGGGCTCGCGAACGTTGAGGAGATCGCACGGGTGGACGGCGTCGATGGCCTCTACATCGGCCCCTCCGACCTCATGCTGGCGGTCGGCGGCGCATACCCCGGCGATCCCGAGCACACCGACGCGCTCGAAGCCGCCGTCGAGCGCACGCGCACGGCGGCAAACGCGGCCGGGATCGTCCCGGCCATCCACACCCTCGACGGGGCGGCCGCCCGTCGCAGGCTTGCGGCCGGCTTCCGCATGGTCACGATCGCCTCGGACCTGACCCACCTCGAAGCGGCCGCTCGCAGCCACCTCGCGGCCGCGAAGGAGTGAGGACCGCGATGCCAAGCTCGAAGCCCTCTGCCGACGGGTCCGCCGTGGCGATCGTCGCCGACGACATGACCGGAGCCGCCGACTGCGTCCTGGCGTTCGGCGAGGCGGGCTGGCTCGCGCACCTCGAGCTCGGCAACGGCTGGACACCGTTCCCCGGCAACGGGCCCCACGTGGCCGCAGCGCTTTCGACTGATGCGCGCGCGTTGAGCGAGAGCGCCGCCTGTGATGCCACGGAACGCGCCGTTCGCGCGGCCCGTGAAGCCGGAGCGGACCGCATCTACTTGAAAGTGGACAGCACCGGACGCGGATCGCTGGCGGCCCAGATCGACGGCGCCCGTGCGGCCTTCGCCGACACCATCGGCCTGCTCATCCTGATCTGCCCGGCCTACCCCGCCCTGGGCAGGACCGTCGGCTCCGGGCGCCTGCTCGTGAACGACGTTGAAGCGGCAGCGGGCGCCGCCGGAGCTGACCCGATCACGCCGCTGCGATCGAGCGACCTCACCGCGCTCGTCCCCGGCGCGCGGGCGATCGGAGGGGCGCCGGAAGGCATCCCTCCCGAATGGACCGGAGCGGTCGTCCTCGACGGCGCCACGGACGGCGACCTGGAACGCATCGCGCAAGCCGTCGCCGCGTCCGAACGACGGCGTCCGGTGCTCGCGGTCGGCTCGGCGGGGCTGGCTCGCGCGCTCGCGCGCGTATGGCACCCGGCCCCGCACGAGGTGGCCGTCGCCGCGCCGAGGACCGACCTCGTGGTCGTGTCCTCGTTGCATCCGGCCAGCCGAGCCCAGATCGCGCACGCCCGCGCTCGCGGCGCGATCCACGAGGAACTCGACGTCCCGCGCTTGAGCGACGAACAGCTGCAGTCCGCGATCCGGGCGCTGCTGGAGTCGGAGGGTCCCGTCATCGTGTCGACGAAGGCGGAGCGCCTCCCCGGTGCCCAAGGGGCAGAAGCGCAGCGGATCGCACGGCGACTCGGCGCCGCCGCTTCGCGGGCCGTCGCCGCCGCGCGACCGCGAACCATCGGAATCGTCGGCGGCGACGGCGCGGCCGCCCTGCTCACCGCGTTCGGCGCTCACCGCGCGATCGTGGCGGGCCGGATCGCACCCGGTATCCCGCTTCTGCATCTGCGAACCGGCCGGGCGTCACTCGACGTCTGGACCAAGGCAGGCGGGTTCGGCCCGCCGTCGCTCTTGACCGATCTCATCTTCCCGATCCGCTGACCGCACACACCACAGAGAGAACACCACTATGGACAACCTGCCTCGCCTCGCCATGACCCAAGGGGACGTCGCCGGCATCGGCCCGGAGATCATCGCCCGCGCGCTCCTCGAGCACCCCGAACTCCGGACGCGCTGCGCACCGGTGGTCGTCGGCGACGCGGACGCGATGCGCCGAGGCGCACGCCTGGCCGGACTCGACCCTGCCGCGGTCGTCTTGATCGACGATCCGCGGGACGCGGTGAACGACCCCGCGCTCATCGAAGTCGTCCAGACCGGCCCCTCGCTGGGCGACGTACCGCTCGGTGAACTGTCCGCCGCAGCGGGCGACGGCGCCTACCGCTTCGTCGTGCGCGCGTGCGACCTCGCCAAGCAGGGGAAGGTCGACGGCATCGTCACACCCCCGCTCAACAAGGCGGCGATGCACCTGGGCGGCCACCCCTACCCCGGCCACACCGAGCTGCTGGCTCACGAGTTCGGCGTGGAGAACTTCTCGCTCGTCCTCGGGGCGGGCGACCTCTACCTGTTCCACCTCACCACGCACGTCTCGCTGCGCCGGGCCATCGAGGACGTGACGCCCGAGCGCACCGACAACGTGATCGGCCTGGCGGCGGCGTTCGGCCGCGCCCTCGGCGACGACAGCCCGCGGATCGGCCTGGCCGGGCTGAACCCGCACGCGGGGGAGAACCGCCTGTTCGGCGACGAGGACGCCGACATTCTGGCCCCGGCCGTCGCTCGGGCGCGGGACCGCGGCATCGACGCCCACGGCCCGATCGCGGCCGACGCGCTCATCCCGCAGGCCGTGCGCGGCAAGTGGAACCTCGTGATCGCCTGCTACCACGACCAGGGGCACGCGCCGTTCAAGGCCGTCTACGGCGACGACGGCGTGAACATCACCGTCGGCCTGCCGGTCGTCCGCGTCTCCGTCGACCACGGGACGGCATTCGACATCGCGGGCAAGGGGATCGCACGAGAGGCCTCGCTCGTGCTCGCGGCGGAGCGGGCGGCGGAACTCGCCCCGGGATGGCATCACGTGTGGAACGAGGGCCAGCGAGTGGAACGCGGAGCCGACGCCTGAACCTGCAGGTGAGGGTTCCGGTCAGCCCTTGATCGCCCCGGTGATGACGGCCTTCGTGAAGTGCTTCTGAATGAACGGATACATGATCACGATCGGGATGATCGTGCAGATGACCGCGGCCATCTTCAGCGAAGCGGCCGGGGCGTTCTCCATGCCCGCGGAGACCGCCGCCGCCGCGGCGGCATCCTGGCCGGTCGCTCCGGTGGTGGTGAGCATCCACTGCTGGATGAGCACCTGGATCGGCTTGATCTCCAGTCCAGGGGTGTAGAGCACGGCGAGGAAGTAGGTGTTCCAGTACCCGACGGCGTAGAACAGTCCGATGACCGCCAGGACCGCCTTCGACATCGGCAGCACCACTTTGAGCAGGGTCCGGAACTCTCCGGCGCCGTCGATCCTGGCGGCGTCGATGAGCTCGACGGGGACGTTGGTCATGAAGAAGGTGCGCAGGACGATGAGGTTCCAGGAACTGAAGCACACCGGCAGGATCAGCGCCCACATGTTGTTGAGCAGCCCCAGGTCTTGAACGACCAGGTACGACGGGTACATGCCGGGGGCGAACAGGAAGGTGATGAGGATGGCGGTGAGGAGCTTGCGGTGCCACAACGAGCCCGGACGGGAGAGGCCGTAGGCCGCCGCGACCGTGAGCGTCAGGCTGATCGCGGTGCCCACAGCGGTCAGCATCAGTGTGAACAGCAGCGATTGGGTCACCGCTCCGCCGGAGAGGATCTCCCGGTAGGCCTGCAGACTCACTTCGGTGGGGAGGAAGACCATGTTGCCGCCGGCACGCGCGAGCGCTTCATCGGTGGCGAGGCTCGTGGCCAAGACGGCCCACAAGGGAATGACGATCGCGGCGGCGTAGCAGACCAGGAACAGCGCCTTGCCGACCTTGCTGGCGAGGGGCGGCTCTTCGTCCCAGACGGCGCGCCGGTTGCGACGTCTGGATGGTTTCACGGTGGTGGCGGTCATGACTTCTGATAGATCCCTTGCTCTCCGAGGCGGTGGGCGGCTTTGTTGGCGAAGAGGACGAGGATGAACCCGATGACCCCCTTGAACAGTCCGGCCGCGGTGCCGATCGATTCACCGTTCGAGGCCAGGATGGTGCGGTAGTAGACGTACGTGTCGAGCACTTCGGTCGCGCCCCAGCCGACCGCCTGCCGCTGCAGTTGGTACTGCTCGAAGCCGACGGACAGGATGCCGCCGATCTGCAGTATCAGGAGCAGCACGATCACCGGTCGAATGCCGGGCAGGGTGATGTGCCACAGCCGCTTCCGGCGGTTCGCGCCGTCGACGGCGGCCGCCTCGTACAGGGCGGGGTTGATCGACGCCAGCGCGGCCAGGAACAGGATCATGCCCCAACCGGCGTCTTTCCAGGTCCACTGCATCCAGGCCAGGAACATGAAGGTGTCGGGGTCGCGCATGATCTCGAGCCGGTCGCCGCCCAGTCCCATCAGCCAGTAGCTGAGGAGGCCGTCGCTTCCGAGCATCTGGGCGAAGACGGAGACGACCAGCACCCAAGAGAAGAAGTACGGGAGATAGACGATCGACTGGAAGACGCTCCGCAGCATGGTCGACACGACACTGTGCATGAGCAGCGCGAGGCCGATCGAGAGCGGGAAGACGAAGAGCAGCTGCGCGAGCGCGAATTTCAAGGTGTTGAGCAGCGCGCCGACGAAGTACGGATCGTCGAAGAGGATCTGGAAGTGGGTGAACCCGATGATCGGATTCTCCCAGAGCGGCCGATACGGGTTGTAGTCCATGAAGGCGATGACGCTGAATGCCGAGGGGGTGTAGAAGAAAACCGCCAACTGCACGAGTACCGGCACGGTGAGGACCACCAGCTGCCAGTCTCTCCTGAGCCGGTGGCGCAGCGGTTTCGGCCTGCGCCTCGCGGGGCCGGGTGGGGGCGGGTTGTCGGCGGTGCGGGCCACCGGTGTTGCTGTAGCTGACATGCTGGCCTCGTCGTCGCTGGGGCTGTTCGCCGATCGTTCATGCAAGTGCGGGCAAGGAGAGGGCGGGGTGCCGCCCCATTGCCGTGCGCTACTCCCCGTGGAGGGTCTTGTACGCGGTCTCGAAGAACTCGCGCGAATCGGCGCCGCCGTCGGTCCTCCAGGCCTCGACGGCCGCCTCGTACTCGCTCAGTTCGGCGCGGCCGTAGATGATGTCCTTGATCTTCTCGCCGAAGACCGTCCCAGCGGTGGACCCGGTGTCGGGGGCGACCAGGCGCAGTCCTTCGAAGATGTTCTCCTCCAAGTAGGGCTGGACCGCTTCGTCGAACGCGAAGCGCGCTTCCACATAGGATGCCGGGCCTTCGTGGAGGGTCTGGGTGACGCCGCACATGGAGGTGTAGGAGAAGGAGTCCTTGTGGGATGAGTTTCCGGCCTCGGTGAAGACGGGTCGGCCCTGGTCGTCGTACTCGAAATGCTCGCCCTCGAGCCCGTAGGTGATGAGCTCGTACTCCTTGGTTCCGAAGGGTGCCGCGACGAAGTTGCACACGTCGAGCAGTTCGGCGATCGAGTCCTCCTCCAGGTCCTTGCGGAAGAACAGCCAGCCGCCGACGCCGTAGGCGGAGTGGTACAGCGGGTCGCGTCCTTTGAAGTTGAGCGCGCCGAGCGCTCCGATCGTGAAGTCGGGGTTGGTCGTCTCGAACTCCTGGACGGTCTGGGGCCAGCGGGCGAACCCGTCCTGGTCGAACAGGACGTCGCCGGCGTTGAAGGCGAGCTTGCTCACGAAGTCGGGGTTGCCGAAGTTGGGGTGGCGCAGCTTCTCGTCGGTCTGGAGGCGCTGGAACTCGACCCATTCCTTGTACTCAGGGCGCTCGAAGTTGTGCACGAGGCCCGAACCGTCCCACATCCAGCCGTGGCCGCTGGCGAGGCCGAACCAGGCCGGCGACATCCAGTCGGTTCCGGCGAACGCCCATTTGCCGGCCCGGTCGTCCGACCAGGCGCGGGCGATCTCCAAGATTTCCTCGACGGTGGTCGGGACCGCGAAGCCGCCCGCTTCCAACAGGTCCCCCCGGTAGAAGACGCCGTTGCCCGGGCCGCCGTTGAGATGCCAGGGCACGCCGAAGATTCCGGCGGTGCCTTCAGGGTCGACGGGATCGGTCGGCCAGACCGAGTCGGCCCAGGCGGCGTCGCCGCGCCCGGCCAGGAGCGGCCAGCGCTCCGAGATGTCGCCGGAGACGATGTCGGTGATGTTCGCGAAGCTGTTGGCGACGGTCTCGTTGAAGTTGGCGTGGGCCCCGGTCATCCAGGACTGCATGAAGATCGCGTCGCCGAACTCCTGGGCCTTGATCCACTGGACCTTGGCCTCGTTGTAGCTTCCGGGGTCGTTCTGGATGAAGTCGATCCTCGTGCCGCCCGTCGCCTCCTGCATCGCGGTGTAGTAGGGGTCGTCCTTGGTGCGGAGCGGGCCCCAGTTGGGGACGTAGATCTGGTACTCGCCGGAGTTGGCGGGCGGGTTCGGAATCGCCTGGGCGACCGGATTCGGGTAGGTGAGGAAGCCGCTGGGGCGGTCCGGCGGGTCGCCGATCAGGTCCGGCTGGACCGGCAGCGGCCATTCCTTGTATGTCGGAAGGATGTCGAGGGATTCGTCGATCTCCTGGACGTTGCCTTCGCGGCCGCTGACCTCGCCGCAGGCGGAGGCGAGGGGAAGGCCGGCGAGTCCGGCGGTGCCGACGGCGGCGGCTTTGAACATCGAGCGGCGCCTGAGGGGCGACCTGCGGGAGGGAGTGTCCACGTTGCTGTCCTCATCGTCAAGAAGGGATACGGATGGGTGCAGGCATTCCACTGGTGCATCTAGATATCTAGATGCCAAGTAGATGTGAGGTACGATACACAGACTCGGATTGTTTGTCGATAGTTGCAACTAAGTCAGCGCGAACAATCGGCCTCGACAACTAGACAAAACGTATTTATAGGAAGTTATGGTATGAAAAATCAATTGGAAAATATCGATCTGGAAGAAAGATGGGAGCGAGATCCGGCGGGCCGCCCGGGGCCGAGGGCCGTAGTCCCCGAGCCGTGGCCGTCGCTTCGGAGCGTTGAACGCAGTGCCCTGCGCGAGTTGCTCATCCACGGCCCGAAGTCGCGGGCCGAGCTCGCGCGCCTACTCGGCATGTCGCCGTCGAGTCTCACCCGAGTCACGCGGACACTCGTGGAGCAAGGCTTCGTCGTGGAAGGCGCGACGGAGCTGCGCGGCGCCACCGGCAGACCCAGCGAGTTGCTCAACATCCGCCCGGGCGCGCGAAACTTCCTGGGCGTCAAGCTGACCCATGACACCCTGTTCGCCGTGGTCACCGACCTGACCGCGCAGGTGCTCACCGCTCACCAGGAACCACTGGACTCGCAGGCCGTGGGCGACGCGGTCGCTCAGCTCGACCGTGTCCACGAACTCCTTGCGGCGAGCCATCCGGACATCGCGGCGGTAGGAATCTGTCTCGCCGGCGACGTGCAGAATTCGGGCGGCCGCCAGATCGTGGTGGAATCGCCGTTCCTCGGCTGGAGTGAAGTCGCACTCGCGGATCTGGTCTGTGAACGAGTGGGGATACCGGTCATCGCGGAGAACGACGTACGCGCGCTGACCGCGGCCGAGCACTGGTTCGGTGTCGGCGCAGGCTACGAGTCGATGGCGCTGGTCACCGTCGGCACCGGCATCGGAGTGGGTCTGGTGGTGGGCGGGAGGATCGTGGACGGCGCACAGGGGAAGGCCGGCCGCCTCGACCACCTGCCCATCGACCCCGGAGGACGCAGATGCGAGCACGGCCACCGGGGCTGCCTCAGCACTTATGTCCCGAACGGGTCGATCGTCGGAGCGCTGCGCACCCCGGGGCTCGATTACGAGGCGGCGGTCGAGCTCGCCAGGAGCGGCGATCCTGCGGCCCGAATGGTCTTCGGCGAGGCCGGACACGCGCTCGGCGTTTTGGTCGCGACGATCGCGAACGCGATCGATCCGGAGAAGTTCGTGATCACCGGGGACGGCATCGCCCTCACCGAACTCGCGCGAACCGAGCTGGACGCTTCGATCGAAATACACCGGCACCACACGGGAGCCCCGATATCCATTGACATCCAGCCGTTCGAGTTCGTGGAGTGGGCCCGTGCCGGAGCCGTCGTCGCGATCCGCTCCTGCCTGCAATTCTGACGAGGCCCGGGCGCGATGCTCGTCCGCTGTCAGTTCAGGAAGGGCTTACCACCCGGCCGCCGAGGTTCGGTGACTCCAGCAGATTGCGAAGCACCACGACGGCGCCGCCGATCGCCGCGGCGAGGGAAACGTCGTCAGCGAGGTCCACACGCACGTTGTGCACATGGCGCATGAACACCGACTCGTCGAGCAACTCCTGAACGGCGTCCCGGTAGATCGGCCCGATATCGGTGAAGGCGCTCCCGGCGAGCACGACCCGACCCACGTCGAAGAGGTTCACCAGGGTCACGGCCGCGATCCCCATCATCTGCGCCGAAGCATCGATGAGCGCGGCCGCGTCCGGGTCGCCGGCGATCGCCGCGCGCCCGATGCGCTTGAAATCGGTGAGCGGATCGCTGCCGAGTCCGAGGCGTGAGGCCAGCGCACGATCTCCCAGGGCGCGGTCGACGACCGCTATCGACCCGGCGACGGAGTCGAGGCAGCCGCGGTTGCCGCAGTCGCATCGCGGTCCGAAGGCATCGACGGAGATATGGCCGAGCTCCAGGCCGTTCGACGTCACTCCGCGGTAGGGGAATCCGTCGAGGATGACGCCGGATCCGATGCCGCCCGACATGAAGACCACGGCGAAGCTCGATGGTGCGCCCGCAAGCGTGTGCACCCCGATGCCCGCAGCGGTGGCGTCGTTCTCGATCGCCACAGGCAGGCCGGTCGCCTCGGCCAGGGTCGCCGCCAGCGGGTACCCGAGCCATTCGCGGGTCGGCTGCGGGGTGAGCAGGACACCCTGGTCGCGGTCCTGCGGCCCGTAGGTCGCGAGGCCGATGCCGAGCACATCGGAGGGGGCGACGGCTGCGGAGTCCAGCATGGCCCGCACGTGTTCGGCGAACTCCACCACGACCTCGGCAGGTTGGCGCTCACCGGGGGCCGGCAAGGCCTGTTGCGCAAGGACGCGGCCGGCCAGGTCCACGACCACGCCCATCGCCGCGAACGAGTCGAACTGGATGCCGACCATGTAACAGGCCTCCGGTCGGAGTCCGAGGAGGCGGCGCGGCGTTCCGCCGTTCGAGCGAGCGGTGCCGACCTCGTGCACGAAGCCGAGGGTGATGAGTTTGCGGACGGCGTGCGTCATGGTGGCCTGGGTGAGACCGGTCGCCTCGGCGAGCTCGACTCGACTGACCGCGGATCGCTCCCGGATGAGGTCGAGGACCGCGGCCAGGGTCGGCACGCGACTTTCCGATCCGAACGATCTCAACACATGCTCCCTACTGGATGGCCCGCTGGGCTGCAGCGTTCAACATACTCGGCCGCCTTTTCCACCGGAATCCGTCTCGGTGTCGCTCTCGGCCGGACATCACCGGGAATGAAGACCGGCGAATGATTCTTGACAAGCTAAATTTAGCTGATTAATAATGATTGCGGCGTCTTGGCGACGCTACCCCTCGGCTCCCCGGGCAGGCTGTCCCGGACGTGAAAGGACGACGATGTCGCCGCTCAACAGCACCCTGCGCAACGTCCGGGCGGGAGCCCCGCAAGGCTTCGTGCCGACCATCCGGAGGACCGCATCGTGATCGAGTTCGAGGCGGCACTCGTGCCGGAACCTTCTCCGTCTCCGCCTCCCGTGCAGCTCACGGACGGTCTGGCTTTCGGCGTCGACTACAACCCCGAGCAGTGGGACCGCGCGACCTGGGACGAGGACGTGCGGCTCATGCGCGAGGCCTGCGTCAATCTCGTGTCGCTCGGCATCTTCGCCTGGGGCACTGTAGAGACCGCGGACGGCATCCGCGACTGGTCATGGATGGACGAGATCGTCGACCTGCTGCACGGCACCGCCATCGGGATCGACCTCGCCACCACGACCGCCGCGTCGATCTCGATGCGTATGACCTCGTCATCGTCCCCACGCTCATGGTGGTCGACGACGATGCCGCCGAACGGCTGCGCGCCGTCCCTGAACGAGGCGGCACCCTCCTGGTCACCTACCTCTCCGGTATTTGCGGCGAGGACGGAAAGGTGATCACCGGTGGCTTCCCTGGCGCGTTCCGTGACGTGTTGGGCGTCCGGTGCGACGAGTTCTATCCGCTGCAAGAGGGCGAGCAGGTCACGCTCGAGGACGGCGCTCTCGTGGAGGACTGGACCGAGCGCGTGTACCTCGACAGCGCCGAGCCGATCGTCCGGTACGCGTCGAGCTCCCTCGCCGGCGGCCCCGCCGTCACCCGCCGCCAGGTGGGCAACGGCACGGCCTGGTACGTGTCGGCCCCGCTGCAGCCCGAGGCGGTCGACCGCATCGTGGAGAGGCTCGTCGAGGAGGCCGACCTGCTGCGGATCCTGGAGGCCGATCCCGGCTTGGAAGCCGCGCGCCGTATCGGCCCTGACTGCTCATACCTGTTCCTGCTCAACCACACCGACACTGAACGGGCAGTCACGGCGGAGGGCCTTGACCTGCTCTCCGGCACCCGAGTCGGGCCCGCGGGTGGCGTCCGCGTCGTGCGCGAACCGGACCGGTCCACCGGGAACCCCACGCCGGCAACCTGACCCGCCCTCGACCCGTATCCGCGGGTCCCAGTACGACCATGTCCCACCGACTTGAGGATTTCCCATGACGTACCTGCCGTCGACCTTCCGCGCCCTCCACGAGGGCTGGACCCTCACCGCCGCAGACCTCCCCGCCGACGCCCCTGAAGTAGCCGCCGCGCCGCTCGCCACCGGCATTCCGGCCGCCGTCCCGGGCGAGGCCCACCTCGACCTGCGCCGGGCCGGGCTCATCGCCGACCCGTTCGACGGCGACAACGAATCTGCTCAACAATGGATCGGCGACACCGCGTGGCGCTTCACCACCGACTTCGACTGGAACGACGACGGGTCGGCGCGCCACGACCTGGTCGCCCACGGCCTCGACACGGTCGCCGCCGTCGAACTCAACGGCAACGAGATTTGGCGCACCGAGAACATGCACCGCTCCTACCGCTGGGACGTGCGACACCTGCTCCGCGAAGGCGAGAACACGCTCGCGGTCACCTTCGCCGCGCCGGTGCCCGAGGCGCAGGCCCGAGCGGACCGGGACGGCGCGCTGCCGCGCGTCAATCACCACGAGTACAACCAGATCCGCAAGATGGCCTGTTCATTCGGATGGGACTGGGGCATCGACGTGGCCGGGGCCGGGATCTGGAAGCCGATCGGTATCGACTCCTGGTCGGGAGTGCGCATCGCGTCCGTGCGGCCGCTGGTGGACGTGGTCGACCGCGACGGTGGCCACGACGGAGTCCTGACGGTCCACGTCGACATCGAACGCGCCGAAGGGAACGCGGCCGTGGACCTGTCGGTCACGGTCGCTTGCCCCGACGGTGGGACCCTGCGGGTTCCAGGTGTCGTCGCGGCGGGTGCGACCACGGCGGTGCTGACCGTTTTGGTGCCGGACGTGCAGCGGTGGTGGCCGGTCGGGTACGGCGAACAGCCCCTGTACGAAGTGGAGGTCGAAGCCGGCGCCGCCGGTTGGTGCGGACGCGTCGGCTTCCGCACGGTGGAGCTCGACACCGGCCCCGACGATGCCGGGTCCCGGTTCGTTCTGAAAGTCAACGGCGAAGCCATCCTGGTACGCGGCGTCAATTGGATTCCCGACCACGCCTTCCTGACCGAGATCGACCGCGACCGGTACGCCCGCCGAGTTGCCGACGCCCTGGAGGCCAACGTCAACCTGCTGCGCGTGTGGGGCGGCGGCATCTACGAGTCCGATGACCTCTACGACCTCGCCGACGAGCGTGGGCTGCTCATGTGGCAGGACTTCCCGTTCGCCTGCGCCGCCTACAGCGAGGACGAGCCGATGCGCGCCGAGGTCGAGGCCGAGGCCCGCGAGAATGTCACCCGTCTTAGCCCGCACCCCTCGCTCGTACTGTGGAACGGCAACAATGAGATTCACGCCGCTTGGGCCGGTTGGGGTTGGGCCGGCCGGCTCAACGGCCGGCCTTGGGGCGACGCCTACTATTCCGACCTGCTCCCTCGTCTGGTCGCCGAGCTCGACGGCACCCGCCCCTACACCCCGTCGAGCCCGTTCTCCTTCGGCGACTACCGCGATCCCGACGACCCGCGGTACGGCTCGGTCCACATCTGGGACGTGTGGAACCGCGAGGACTACACCATGTACGCAAAGTACCGGCCGCGGTTCGTCGCGGAATTCGGTTTCCAGGCCCCGCCCGCGTGGTCGACCCTCGTCTCGGCGGTGCACGACGAGCCGCTCGACCCGTTCGGCGCGGAGATGTCGGTCCACCAGAAGGCGAACCTCGGCAACGCCAAACTCCAGCGCGGCTGGCAGGGCCATCTGCCCGATCCTGAGTCCATCGAGGACTGGCACTGGACGACCCAGCTCAACCAGGCGCACGCGATCCGGTTCGGGGTCGAGCACTTCCGCTCGCTCTCGCCCCACAACACTGGCACGATCCTCTGGCAGCTCAACGACAACTGGCCCGTGGTCTCGTGGGCCGCCGTCGACTACAACGAACACCGGAAACCGCTGTGGCACGCCCTGCGCGACGCCTACGCGCCGCGCCTGGCCACCCTGCAGCTCCGCGCGTCCGACCGGGCTCGATCCGGGGCCTGGGAGGGGACCGAACCCGAGCCCGACGCGCTCGTGCTCGTACTGGTCAATGACACCGGCGAGCCCTACGCCGGCACGTTCACCATCACCCGCGAGGCCTTCGACCGCACCGTGCTCGCCAAGGCCGTCGTCGAGGCGCGAGCGCCGGCCCGCGGTGCCGCCACGATCACCGTGCCGGCCGAGGTCGCCGCGTTCGACGACCCGCGCGCCGAGGTGATCGCGGCCGTCCCCGACGACAGCGACGCGGGATTCGCGACCGCGCTCCGCTACGGCGCCGAAGTGGTCGACCAGATCCTCGATCCGAGTCCGCTGCTCGTCGAGGCCGTGGCGTCCGACGGTGGCTGCGTGCTGCACGTGACCGCGGCATCGCTCGCCCGGGACGTGTTCTGCCATGCCGACACCGTCGACCCACTTGCGCGAGCGGACAGGGGGATGGTCACACTGCTCGCCGGACAGTCCGCCGCGATCCGGATCGAATCACCGGCAGGCAGCGACCCGCAGGACTTCGCCGCGGCTCTGCGCTGCGCCAACGACCTGCTTTAGCCACGGGATTCCGGCCCGTCCGGTTCGTACCGGGCGGGCCGCTCCACGGTCACCGCTGGAGGCTGCGGCTGGCAAGCGGGCTGTCGCGGCTGTATTCTTGCCGCCATGCGCTCTCACGGTCTGCTTCCCCCGCCCGCCGTCTAAGGCGGGCTTCGAACCTCACTGACGTACCGGGCACGGCCCGGTACGAGTTTGTATTGCGCCCGCAGACGAAGGCCATCTTCCGCTTCGCTCTTCTGGGGAACGCAACTTGCAGACCACCACCGAAACCTTGGCGCGCCCGCGCGCCCGACAGCGGGCCGCCGCACGCCGCGGCCTGATCTTCCTCACCGTCACCGGCCTCGCCTGGGGCACCACCGGGCCGGTATCCGACCTCGTCTACCGCTCCAGCGACATGGGGCCGATCGCCCTGTCGTTCTGGCGGCACCTCGCCGGCATGGTCCTGCTCCTGGCAGTCATCGCCGTGCTTCGCAGGCGCGGCGGTCGGACCTCCCGGGCCCGAGGCGGGCGCTCTCGCCTCGCGACCCTCTGCGGCCTCGGGGTCGCCATGGCGGTCTTCCAGACCGGCTATTTCATGGCCGTCGACCTCACCGGCGTCGCAGTCGCCACCATCATTACGCTCGGATCCGGTCCGATCCTGACCGCGATCGGCGGTCGGGTCTTCCTGGGCGAACGGATCGGTCTGGGCGCGGTGGCGGCCATCGCCGGAGCCCTGACGGGCCTGGCCGTCCTGGTCGGCGGCAATGGCGAGGGCGTCGTCGAACCCGCCGGTGTCGCGCTCTCGGTCCTGTCGGCGGCCGGGTACGCCGCGTTCACGCTGATCGGCCGCAGGCTCGGTGAGCGGGGCGAGGACCCGTTCACTCTGACGGTGTGGGCGTTCGGGATCGGTGCGGCAGTGCTCGTGGTTCCGGCGGCACTTGAAGGGCTCGTCCCGCCGATGGACCAGCTCGCGCACGTTGCGGCGTTGATCGGTTACCTGGCGGTGTTCACGACCGCGCTCGCGTACCCGTTCTACTTCGCCGGTGCGGCGAGGGTGCGGGCGACGACCGCCTCGGTGATGATGCTGTTGGAGCCGGCCACGGCGGCGGTGCTCGCGGTGGCGTTCCTGGGCGAGCCGCTTACCGTCGCGACGGCCTCCGGGGCGCTGATCATGCTGGGGTCGATCGCGGCGTTGGCCGTAGTCGAGTCACGGGCGTAGCCGGTCGGACGGAATGCCGGGCGCTTTCGGTGTTCCGTCCGACCGCGGTCCGCGAGGCGCGAATCGGCCAGTTGCCCGATCTACTGGAATTCTGAGCGAATCGGCAGGAGACGTAAGTCGTGGCTGGCTATGGTTCGGCGCATGAACGGACACACACCGAACACCGCAGTGAAGACGCTGACCCGCCGCACGGTCATGAACCGTTCTCTGCTCTTGGGCGGGGTGTCAGCAGTGGCGATCATGTCGGGTTGCTCGGGTGACACCACCGCCGAAGAGGAGACCACCGATGCTCCCACAGGGGGAATGCCCGACGGCGGCCAAGGCGGTCCCGGCGGATCGGAAGCGATCACCTATGACGACTTCGTGGGAGTCACCACCGACGGCACTGTCATAGACGATCTCTACGAGATCCACTCGACCGGGGTGAGCACCGCGGGTGTG
The DNA here is from genome assembly GCF_019710475.1 of Glycomyces sp. TRM65418. Lineage (GTDB taxonomy): Bacteria > Actinomycetota > Actinomycetes > Mycobacteriales > Micromonosporaceae > Glycomyces. The sequence continues at coordinate 271,271 of NZ_JAJFAX010000006.1, forward strand.
ATCGCCGCTGCGACGGCGATGCTGGCGGGGTTCAGCGATGAGCAGCGGGAGGCGACGCTCTACGACGTGGAGTCGGACCAGTGGTTCGACTGGTCGAACATCCACAACTACGAACGCAACGGCGTCACCATGGCCGACCTCGACGACGACCAGAAGCAGCTGGTGTTCGATCTCATCGGAGCGGGGCTCTCGGCCGACGGGCTCACGATCTCGCAGAACATCATGAAGCTCAACCAGTACGCCGGCGACGCCATGGGCCAGACCGACCAGTTCAACGAGGACGCCTACTACATCACTGTGATGGGCACACCGTCTGATACGGACCCGTGGGGCTGGCAGTACCAGGGCCACCACCTCGTGATCAATTACTTCGTCCTCGGGGACCAGGTGGTCATGAGCCCGACGTTCATGGGCACCGAGCCTGCCGAGGGTACCTACGACGGCGAGGACATCGTGCTGTTCACCGAGCACGCTGACGCCGGGCTGGCCCTGGTCAACGCCCTCGACGATGATCGGCGGTCGGTTGCGCTCACCTCTTCGGACAAGGGGAGCGCGAACGAGGTGGCAGGCGCGGGAGGCGACAACACGGAGGTCCCCTACGAGGGACTTCAGGCCTCGGAGATGACCGACGACCAGCGCACCCTCCTCCTCGCCTTGTGCGCGGTCTACATCAACAACCTCGACGAGGGCCATGCCGAAATCCGCATGGACGAGATCGAGGCGCATCTCGACGACACCTACTTCATGTGGGTGGGGGAGACCGAGGAGGACTCGGTCTTCTACTACCGCATCCAGTCCCCGGTGGTGCTCATCCAGTACGACGCACAGTCGCCGGGACCGGCCGCGGCCTCGTACGGGTCCGAGCAGGGCGGCAGCCCGACCCGTCAGCACATCCACACGCTGGTGCGGACGCCGAACGGCAACGACTACGGGATGGACCTGTTGCGACTTCACCTCGAACTCGACCACTAGCGAAACGGTGCCGGTCGGCGCAGCCGAGCGGACCGGCACCGTCGCGGCCACTGCTGGCGGATCGAGACGACCGTCCACGGTTGTAGGACCAGCTCGAAGGCCAGCCGTCCGTCCGCGTCGGCTCGCCGAGTCTCGGAACCGGTGGCCCTGGCCGCCTGACGCCGTTCGGCGGCCTCTTCGCGAGTGGGCGGCTCGGGCGAGTCGAGCGCCTTCCACGCGCCGACCGCGTCCCCCTTTCCCGGAGCCACGCCCTCCACCAGCGCCTCGGCCCCGGCGGGAGCCCGCTGAGCGTTCGCGGTCTTCCCAGAGCGAGGGTCTGATCGGCGATCTCGCGCCCGGGCGTGGACATCGGGACGGCCAGCGGCATCTCGTCGGGGTAGTGGTGGGCCAGCCCGGAGATCCTGCCGCTCTGGGAATTTCGACGAGGTCACCGCTCAGGCCTTCGCGCACCCGGCTCTGCTGCACGACCAGGCCGACTTCAATCGCGTGAAGTCGCTCATCGCCTCCGGCGACTCGCTCGCCACGCAGACCTGGCAGCTGGTGCAGGGCAGCCCACTCGCCCGCCTCAGTCGTGCGCCGCGCCCCACCGCCGCGGTCATCCGCGGTGGGACGGGCCGGAACTACGGCCAGTTCATGCCCGACGTCCACGCCATGTACCAGAACGCGCTGACCTGGAGGATCAGAGGGGACACCGCCCACGGCAACGAGGGCCGTGACATCGCTAATGCCTGGTCGGGCAGCTTGCAGGCCCTCGGCGGCAACGCGCACCGGTTTCTCATGGCGGGCACCCAGGGCTGGCGGCTCGCCAACGTCGGCGAGCTCCTGCGCGGCTACCCCGGCTTCGATCTCGGCTGCTTCCAGTCGATGCTGGGGAACATCTTCTACCCGATGAACAACGACTTCCTCGTCAGCCACAATGGCGCCTGCGATACCCACTACCGCGTGAACTGGGACACCTGCGACATGGCGTCGGTCTTCGCCATCGGGTCGTTCTTGGACGACCAGGGCATGGTGAACCAGGCCGTGAACTACTTCCACGGCGGTGTGGGCAACGGCTGCATCTACCGCGCCGCGAACTCCATGCACGAGAACAACCGCTACTACCAGGGGGAGGAGTCCGGCCGCGACCAAGTGCACACCATGGGCGGTTTCGGCTGGATGACGGTGCTGTGTGAGATGGCGTGGAAGCGCGGCATCGACCTGTACGGCACCGACGGGAACCGTTACGCCAAGGCGGCGCACTACATCGCCCGCTACAACGGCGGAACGAGCGTGCCCTGCACCTCCTACTCCTGGCAGCAGCGCACCAACTGTTCCTGGAAGACCGAGGCGACGATCGGCTCGTGGCAACGGGGCGACACAAGCCCGATCTGGGGCATGGTCCGGACCACTTGGTGAACCGCCCCTGCCTTGACGTCCCCTATGTCGTCTCCTACGCCGACGGGCTCGGTGTTGAGAACGGCGGCGGTTACCGCGGCAACACCAGCGGCGGGTACGACCACCTGGGTTTCGGCACACACACCTTCCGGTGACCGGCATCCCGGCTTGACCGACCGCGCGAGAGAGGAAGGGCGCGCCCAGCCGGAGGCACCCTTCCTTCCGTCGGCCGCCACGAGGTACTTGATCGACTTAAGAAAGTTCCGCCGAAGTACTTGACGAGATTAAGTAGATAGAAGATGATCGATTTAATCTGGGAGCGCTTCCCTCACGGCGATCCGAAGGAATGAACAAATGCGACTCAGCAGCAGCAATCGAAAACGCCTGGCGTCCACGGCGGTCACGACGACCGCGATGATCGCCGCGGCGATCGGCCTTGCCACGGCGAACCAGGCCTCGGCGCAAGAAGGATGCGAGGTCGACTACCGCGTGCTCAGCTCCTGGAGCTCGGGATTCCAGGCCAGCGTGAGCATCACCTCCGGCGACGCGATCGACGGCTGGGACATCGGGTGGACCTTCCCGGAAGGCACGACCGTTACCAGCGCCTGGAACGTGGACTGGAACCAGACCGGTGGCGTCTTCTCCGGCACCGACGTCGGCTGGAACGGCTCCATCGCGGCAGGGCAGACTCGTCAAGTCTTCGGCTTCATCGGCTCGGGTTCCACCGCGGCCCCCACCGGACTCACCGTCAATGGTGTCGCGTGCGGCGAGCAGGGCGAGCCCTCCGAGACGCCCACCGACCCCACGACGGACCCCACCTCCGAGCCGCCCGGCGGTACCCCGAGCGCCCTGCACGCCGAAGGCAACGAACTCGTCAACGAGTCCGGCGAAACGGTGATCCTCAACGGCTTCAACCGCACCGGCACGGAGTGGCCGTGCATCCACGGCTGGGGCTTCATCGACGGCCCCAGCGACGACGCCGCGATCGACCTCATGGCCTCATGGGAGCCCAACGCCATCCGCGTGCCGATGAACCAGCAATGCTGGCTCGGCTACGGCGAGACCGTTCCGGAGTGGACCGGCGAGAACTACCGCGCCTTCATCGAGGACTGGGTGACCCGCCTGACCGAGGCCGGGATCTACGTCATCCTCGACTTGCACTGGAGCTCGCCTGGAACCGAACCCGCCGAGGGGCAGCAGCAGATGGCCGACGCCGACCATTCCCCGGACTTCTGGACCTCGGTGGCCGAGCGCTTCAAGGACAACCCCGCGGTCCTCTACGACCTGTACAACGAGCCGCACGACATCTCTGACGAATGCTGGAGGGACGGCTGCACCGTCGACGCGGGCTGGGAGGCCGCCGGCATGCAGGACCTCGTCGACGCCGTGCGCTCGACCGGCGCGACCCAACCGGTGGTCGTCACCTGCAACTGGTGGGGCAACGGCTGCGGCGGCTATCTCGACTACATGCCGAGCGACCCCGAGGACAACCTCGTCGCCAGCGTCCACGTCTACGAGCAGACCGGCTGCAACACGCAGGTCTGCTGGGACGCCGACATCGCGCCGATCGCCGCCGAGGTCCCGACGATGTTCGCCGAGTTCGGCGACGCCGGCTGCAACCACGACTGGAGCGACCTGCTCATCGACTGGGCTGACGCCCGCGGCATCGGCTGGACCGCCTGGAGCTGGTACCCCAGCTGCGATATGCCGGGCCTGATCAGTGACTGGGACGGCACGCCGACCGGCTACGGCGAAGGCATCAAGGAGGCGCTCGCCAACCGGCCCTGACTCGAACCTCGATACGGCGGGCCGTCCCTCGCGGGGGCGGTCCGCCGCTGCATGTTCGCCACGCGGCGGTGAGCGCCGTGGCCTGAGATGCGGAGGAGCGATCGCGTTGCCACTGAGGTTCGCAGAATCCTTGCATCTATGTATGTCGATGTGATTAATTTACCTAGTTAGTAAATTAATGCTCCCATCGAAGGAGGCCTGCGGTGGCCAAACTCCGTTCACTGCTCATCCTGCTGGTCGCCGGCTTGACGGCGGTCATCGGCGGTGTCGTCGCCAGCCCGGCACAGGCGGCGACGACTTGCGACGCGTTCGGTTCGATCACGCAGGGCAAGTACTGGCTCAACAACAACCTGTGGGGCCAGGGCTCCGGCAGCGGCTGGCAGTGCGTCAGCGACAACTACACCAGCGGCGACACCATCGGCTGGTCCACCGACTGGTCCTGGAACGGCGGCGAGAACAGCGTCAAGTCCTACGCCAGTGCGGTCCTCGGCTGGCACTGGGGCTGGAAGAACCCGAACAGCGGCCTTCCTGTGCGGCTTTCGGGATCCCAAGACGTGACGTCCAGTTGGGACTTTCAGGTCTCCAGCAACCCCGGCACCATGAACGTCGCCTACGACATGTGGCTGCACGAGCGCCCCGACCCCACCTACGAGCACAACCCCACCGACGAGATCATGATCTGGCCCTACAGCTCCGGCGGCGCGGGCCCGATCGGCAACGTGGTCGCCAACGTGACCATCGACGGCGTCAACTGGAACCTCCACCGGGGCAACATCGGCTGGAACGTATTCTCGTTCGTCGCCACGAGCAACCGCACCTCGGTCGACCTCAACCTCAGCAGTTTCCTCGACAACCTCGTCACCCGCGGCTGGGTCCCGGACAGCAAATACCTCACCAGCGTCCAAGCCGGCACTGAGGTCTTCCACGGCACCGGCACGCTCACTACCACCGCCTACTCGGTGAACGTCGGGAGCGGGAGCCCCGGCGGCTCCGACTCCGGGGTGATCGCCAGGCACTCGGGCAAGTGCCTCGACGTCATCGGCGCCTCGACGGCCGACGGCGCCGAGGTCGCCCAATACACCTGCAGCGGCGGCGCCAACCAGCAGTGGCGGCTCCAAGACGCGGGAGGCGGCTACGTGCGACTCGTCGCCGGCCATTCGGGCAAATGCCTTGACGTGGAGGGCGCCTCGACCGCCAACGGCGCCAGGATCCTCCAGTGGTCCTGCAACAGCGGGGCCAACCAGCAATGGCAGGTCCAGGACGCCGGAGGCGGCTACAGCCGACTGATCGCGCGTCATTCGGGCAAATGCATCGACATCGCAGGCAGCTCGACCGCAGACGGCGTCCGGCTCACCCAGTGGGACTGCGGCTCAGGGCAAAACCAGCAGTGGGCTATCAGCTGACACCGGACGAACCCGGCGGCGCGGGCATGATCCCCGTCCGCACCGTCGCTCCACCCAGCCATCGCATTCATCGATTCTCCTCGAGAGGTCCACTGTGAATCGCCTACGTTCCCTGATCACTCTGATGACCACGGCTTCGCTGGCCGTCATCTTCACCGTCGTCGCTCTGCCCTCGGCCGCGCAGGCCGACACGTGCGGCGGCTACTACTTCAAGTACTTCCCCACCTCGGGCAGCATCTCGACCTGGTGCGACAACGCCGACAGCTGGGGCGTCAACGCCCCCGACGGCACCGGATACGTCGCCCAGGTCTACGGCGAGGACTGGGGGACCTGGTCTCCCGGCACGGTCCTCCCCAAGCGGCTCAACGCCATCCCCTCCACCGCCACCACCTGGTTCTCGCAGTCCTCGTCGCCCGCATCGGACGCCGGCTTCAACTCGACCTACGACATCTTCATCGATCCGCAGGCCGCACCGCAGGGCCGCAACTCGCTCAACGAGATCATGATCTGGCTGAGCTACTCCCGCAACAAGCCGCTATCCGACAACTGGGACTCCGCCGGCAACCCGGTGCCGTGGGCCACGAACGTCGGTCTCGGGGGCCGCCAGTGGGACGTGTACCTCTACCACTGGCCCAACGGCGGCCTGACGATGTCCTATCTCGACCGAGCCAACAGCGGCTGGTGGTCGGGCAGCCTCTCGCCGTTCTTCAACCACGGCATTGCGAACGGCTGGTACAGCGGCAACGACTACCTCAACAGCATCCAGGCCGGTTGGGAGTTCGGCCACGGCAACTACAGCGCCTCCTCCTGGGGAGTCGCCGGATTCTGACCCCGCGGCCGGTGCCCTCCGGGGCGCCGGCCGCCGAACCTCACGACTGCCCGCGGAGCACGCGGGCCCACCGACCCGAATCAGGAGTGCGTGTCATGCGCAGAACCCTCGCCCTGCTGCTGTCTGGGCTCATCACGGCTATCACAGTCCCCTTCCTACTCGTCAGCGCACCCCCGGCACAGGCGCTCGACAACGGACTGGCCCTCACACCGCAGATGGGCTGGAACAACTGGAACACCTTCGGCTGCGACATCAACGAGACCCTGGTCCGCCAAACCGCGGACCTCCTCGTCTCCAGCGGCATGGCCGCCGCCGGATACGAGTACGTCAACATCGACGACTGCTGGATGGAATGGGAACGCGACTCCGGCGGCAACCTCGTCGCTGACCGCGACAAGTTCCCCAGCGGCATGAAGGCCCTCGCCGACTACGTCCACAGCAAGGGCCTCAAGCTCGGCATCTACTCCTCGGCGGGGACGACCACCTGCGCCGGATTCCCCGCCAGCCTCGGCAACGAGCGGCGCGACGCCGCCCTCTGGGCCTCCTGGGGCATCGACTACCTCAAATACGACAACTGCGGCGACCACCAGGGCCGCTCCGCGCAAGACCGGTACACCGCGATGCGCGACGCGCTCGCGGCCACGGGCCGCCCGATCCTGTTCAGCCTGTGCAACTGGGGCCAGCACAACGTCTGGACCTGGGGCGACGCCGTGGGCAATTCCTGGCGCACCACCGGCGATATCACCGACAACTGGAGTTCGGTGATGAGCATCCTGGACCAGCAGGTCGGCAAGGACTCTTACGCCGGACCCGGCGGTTGGAACGACCCCGACATGCTCGAGGTCGGCAACCCGGGCCTGTCCGACACCGAGTCGCGCGCCCACTTCAGCCTCTGGGCGCTGCTGAACGCGCCTCTGCTGGCGGGCAACGATCTCCGGTCGATGTCGGAGGCGACCCACACCATCCTGACCAACACCGAAGTCATCGGCGTCAATCAGGACTGGGGCGGACGGCAGGGCCACAAGATCAGCGACAGCGGCAACCTCGAAGTCTGGCGCAAACCCATGTCCGACGGCTCGGTCGCGACGGTGCTCCTCAACCGCGGCGGCAGCACTTCGACCGTGTCCACGACCGCCAGTGCGCTCGGCCTCGGCAGCGCCGACTTGTACCGGGTGCGAGACCTCTGGTCGCACACGACCAGCACCTCGGCCGGCACGATCAGCGCCTCCGTCCCCGCCCACGGTGCGGCGATGTACATCGTGACCGGCGGCGGCATCACCGAACCCACAGACGGCGCCGTTCGCGGCGAGACCTCGGGGCGATGCCTTGACGTGACGGGCGCATCTCAGGCCAGCGGTACCGCCGTCGTCATCTGGGACTGCAACGGCCAGACGAACCAGGCCTGGACCAGCACTGCCGCCCAGGAGCTCCGTGTCTACGGGAACAAGTGCCTCGACGTCTCAGGAGGCGCCACCGCGAACGGCAGTCCCGTGATCATCTGGGACTGCAACGGCCAAAGCAACCAGCAGTGGCGATTCAACGGCGACGGCACCATCACCGCCGTGGGTGCGAACAAATGCCTCGACGTGACCGGCGGGGCCAGTGCCAACGGCACCCGTGTGGTGATCGGGGACTGCAGCGGTCAGGCCAACCAGCGCTGGAACCGCGCCTGACCCGAGGTGTGCGGCCGTCGCCCGTTCCTCCGTTGCAGATCCGGACCGGAGGACGGGCGGCGGTCGTGCATTGAGGCGCCACGACGTGGTCGCCTAGCCGAGCCCGGCGATGACCTTGGAGGACGCGTGTACGTTAGCGCCATGCCACACCTCCGCGCCGCCACCGATGCGCTCTGGGAGCCCTCGACCAATCCGGCCTCGGTCGCCGTATTCACGACGGTGCTCACCCGGCAGCCGGTGTCCCGCGCCGAGATCGCACGGCTGACCGGGCTGTCCGGGGCCGGGGTCACCAAGACCGCTCGCCCCTTCTTGGCGGCGGGCTACTTCACCGAATCCGCCTCGGGCGCCGACGGTATCGCGAGCGGCCCGGGCCGCCCGACCAGCCCGTTGGCCATCCACGCGGATCGCGAGTACTTCATCGGTGTGAAAGTCACCGGGGACGAGGTGATCGGAGTGGTCACCGACCTGCGGGCGGAGGTGCGCACCGCCGCACACCGCCCCTTGGAGAGTACTGAGCCAGGCGCAGTGGCCGACGCGATCGCCTCAATCGTCAAGGACCTGCGCGGCCGCGACCTGGTGTACCAGAACCGTTGTCGTAGCCTCGGTCTCGCGGTCGCCGGCGACGTGGACCGGCGCACCGGCCTGGTCCGGTACTCACCGTTCCTGGACTGGCACGACATTCCACTCGGCGACATGCTCGGCCGCGCTACCGGCCTCACCACTGTGGTGGAGAACGACGTCAAGGCGCTGGCGATCGCCGAGTGGTGGTTCGGCGAAGGCGCTGGGTCGGACTCCTTCGCCCTGGTCACCGTCGGTTCCGGCATCGGCGGGGCGCTCATGCTCAACGGCGGCATGGTCGCCGGCTCGTACGGGGTGGCGGGGGAGATCGGCCATCTTCCGGTGAGCGGTGAGGAGGCCGTCTGCCAGTGCGGCGGGCGCGGCTGCCTAGAGACGATCGCCTCGGAACGCGCCATCGTGGCCCGAGTGCGCGACGGTGTCGGCGATCCGGACCTCACCATGACCGAGGCCGTTCGCCTGGCCCGGGACGGCGATCCTGCCGCCCACGCCGCGTTCGACGAAGCCGGGCACGCAATCGGACTGGCTCTCGCCACCGTGGCCACCTTGGTCGGCCCGGAGCTGATCATCGTCTCCGGTGAAGGACTGGCCGCCTACGACCTCTTCGCCGACCAAGTGCAGCGAACCTTCACCGCGAACGCTTTCGGCGCCGCGGGCCGGTGCGCGCTGGTGGTCCGGCCGCTCCCCTTCGAAGAATGGGCGCGGGGCGCCGCGGCCGCCAGCATCCAGGCCCTCTTCTCTCCCACCCGCCACTGACCCGGCTGTATGGCGGCTGACCGCTTCCAGCGGCCTTTCGGAGCGAAACGGTTAGGGTGCTGTCATGCCTACTCCCACACAGCAGTTCGGCCCCTTGGGCCCGACCCGGGACGGCTGGGCCCAGGCCGCGATCGCACTCTGCGCGCCCGCAATACGTTCAGCCGCACGCGGGCCGGAGCGTCAGCCGGTGACCATGAGCAACCACGACCGGAACGCCAGCTGGTTCGAGTGCCTCGTTCGTCCTCTATGGGGCCTGGCGGCCGCGGCAGCAGGCGGCTTCGGCGCTCCTGAGCTGTGGACCGACGTCAGGAACGCGCTGGCTGCTGCCACCGACCCCTCCCATTCCTGGTACGTCGGCGATCCCGGCCGAGGATCGCCGCAGATCCTGGTCGAATCGGCCTCGGTCGGGTTCGCGGTCGCCGCGGCGCGCGAGCAGTTGTGGGAACCGCTCACCGGGCCCGAACGCGACCGTCTCGCCGCGTGGCTGGCGAAGGCCTATCGAGGCTCCCCCTTCGACAACAACTGGCGGTTCTTCCCGATCCTCGCAGGGCTTGGGCTCGACGCGGCGGGTATCGACCGCGACCGTTCCATCGAGCGGGCCCATCTGGACCGCCTCGCCGAATTCGCGATCGGCAACGGCTGGTACACCGACGGACCGGGCGGCCGGGTCGACTACTACAACCCCTTCGGCTTCCACTTCTACGGACCGCTCCTCGCGCACCTGACCGGTGACGAGCGGTTCCTCCCTGCCGCATCGCGGTTCGCCGCGCAATTCGCCGAATGGTTCGGCCAGGACGGCGCATCCGTCCCCTATGGGCGAAGTCTCGGCTACCGCTTCGCGGCCGGCTCGTTCTGGGGAGCGCTGCCGTTGGCCGACGCGGCGCCCCTGCCGTGGGCCGAGATCCGCGGATTGGCACAGCGGCATCTGGCATGGTGGTGGGACCGCCCGATCCTCGACGAGTCGGGACGCCTCACCGTCGGCTACGGCTACGCCAACAGCGCCCACGTCGAGCACTATATTTCAGCGGGTTCGCCCTACTGGGCCATGAAGTGCTTCCTTCCGTTGATGACCGAGCTCGATCATCCCTTCTGGACCAGCGAACCGGATGCGCCTGAGCGGGGCAGCGTCACGGTGCACTCGCAGCCGCACGCTCTGGCGGTGATGTCCCGCGACGAGCACGGCGACGTGGTGCGGCTGAACGCTCAGTCGGAGCCGACCTGGGCCAAGGGCGGCCGGGCCGCCTACGCGAAGTTCGCCTACTCCAGCTTGGCCGCGTTCTCGCAGCCGACGGTCGGCAGCGGCTTGGAGTTCGCCGCCCCGGATTCGTCGCTGGTGTTCTCGCTCGACGGCCGGGACTGGCACGGTCGTGCCGATTCCGCGGACGGGACTATCGATGGCGACACCGCCTCGATGGAGTGGAGCCCGCTTCCCGGAGTCGACATCGAGACGGAGCTGGTGGCCCACGGCGGATGGCATCTGCGATTGCACCGCATCCGATGCGCGACTGCCGTCCACATCGGCGAAGGCGGTTGGTGCGTGCCGTGGGGCGACGACGGGAGCGACGAGGCAGCGAGCGAGACCGAGGCGTGGGCGAAGAGCGGCGGTGTCGAGAGCAGGATCCTCGAGCTCCACGGGAACCGCGCCCCGGCGGTCATTCGCCCCGTGCCCGGGACGCACTTGCTGTGGCCGCGCTCAATCCTGCCCGTCCTCACTGGAGTGCTGGCTCCCGGCGAGCATCGCCTGGCCTGCGCGGCCGCCGTGGGCCGCGGCCCGATATGCCCATTCCCGCAGGAGCTCCGCGCCCGGTTCGACGACTGGTGACGGCGACAGGCCGGACGCGGAGGTCACACTGCCCTGGAATCGAGCGTTCATCATTCGATGAAGCGGCGGATCTCCTCGGCCAGCACAGCAGGGGCGGTCAAGTACGCCTCGTGCGCGTGGCCGGGGATGTGGACGAGCCGTGCTTCGGGCATGGCGCCCTGGAGACGCTGCGACGTTTCCAGGAGCAAGGGAGGGCTGAGCTCCCCGGTGACGAGGAGCGTCGGGCAGGTGATCCAGGCGAACCGGTCGAGGTCGTCCCCGAAGCCGTCGATCGCCCGCGGCTCGTGCACCCAGGTGGGCGCCATGGACGCCCGGGCAGCCCACATGGGACTGGCGCTGAACGCCTCGATCGCCTCGTCCGGCATCCGCAGGAAGTTCCGTAGGCAGAATTCGAGGGCCTGTGCGTAGTCGCCCTCGGCCACGAGCTTCTCGTAAGGGGGATGGCGTCCCCGCCGACCGGACCGTGCAGCGGGACCGGGGGGCTCATAGAGGATCAAGGCGGCAGGGGCCTGCCACGGGGCGAGGCCCAGGGTGATGAGCCCGCCGTACGAGTGGCCGAAGAGGATGGTGTCGGGACCTGCGAGGTCGAGCACGGCGGCAATGTCTTCCTGCTCGCGCTTGAAGTCGAATTCGGGGCCGTCCTCGCTGGCGCCGTGGCCGCGGCGGTCGACCGCGTAGGCGGTGAAATGCGGAGCGAGCGCGTCGGCCAGCAGCTGTCAGTCCTGGGCGGGGTTGAGGGCACCGGGGGAGATCACCAGCGGACGCCCTTGCCCGGTGACCGTGGCGGCGATCTTCGTGCCGTCGGCGGAGGTCGCGTAGACCTGTCGAACTGATTCGCTCGTCATGGTGTTCGTCCTCTGCATAGTGGTGATGAGCTGGCAGGTTGGAGGACTGCCGGAAGTCGTACGGTAGGCGTTTTCTAGGCGGATCGCAGCGCTACTGACGCGATGCTCGACTGAGCGGCTCGGTCGCCCGCGAGATGGGTGGCGAGTTCGTGGAGATTCGGCGGTTCGGCGCCATGGCGGGCGCAGGTGAGCGCGGCGACGGCCGCCGCAGTGTCGAGCACTCGGATCACCTGTTTGGGGTTGATGTGGTGCAGGGCATCCCGGTTCCCGCCACCGAGCAGACCTTCGCGGCCCAACTGGTGGAGCATGCCGGCAGTGAAGGCGTCGCCGGCTCCCACGGTGTCGGCGACGTCGACGGTCGGCGCAGGGCGACGGACGAGGCCTTCGCCGGTGAGGGCCAGGCTGCCGTCGCCGCCGAGGGTCACCACCACGATCGCCGGGCCGCGCCCGAGCCAGTCGGCTGCAACGCGCTGCGGTGCCGTTTCTGGGTAGAGCCAGCGCAAGTCCTCGTCGCTGACCTTCACCACGTCCGCCGAAACGACTTGGCGCTCGGTGCGAGCCCGCGCCTCGTCCCTGGACGGCAGTAGTGCGGGACGGATGTTGGGGTCGAAGCTGATGGTGCGGTGCCCCGAGCGCCGCTCGCGCTCGAGCAGCGCTTCCACGACCGTTGCGCCCGGGTCGAGAGAGGTGGCGAGCGAGCCCGTGTGCAGGCACGTGGTCTCGCGGGGGAGATTCAGGGTTTCGGGCAGATCCCAACCGAGGTCGAACTCGTAGCGGGCGCCGCCGTTCGCGTCGAGGACGGCGGTCGCGGTGCCGGTGGCGGCGTCTGAGCCGACCGTGCGCACCTGGACTCCGGAGTCCGTCAGGTGGCTGCGAACGACGGCGCCCTTCGTGTCCTGACCGAGCCGCGTGACCAGCGTGACCGGTTCCTCCAAGCGGGCGAGGCCGAGGGCGACGTTGGCGGGTGATCCGCCGGGGTGCTCCGCGACCGGAGCGGTCGCTCCCTCCCACCTCACCAGGTCGACCAGGCTCTCGCCGATAACTGTGAACATCCGATCTCCTTCAATGCGTTGGGCTTCCGACGACGCCCATCAACATGTGACGACCATCTATCGAGTTAACAAATTATATGTTAATATCTCTCACATCTTACGATAAGAGTTAGCCACCTCGAACCTCAAGCCACAAGGATGTGTCCGGATGCCACTGCCGCAGTCCATGCGAACGTCGGTCCTGCGGGGACCCCGCAGCGTCGCCCTCGTCGAGCGGCCCGTCCCCGAGCCCGGCCCCCGCCAGGTGCTGATCAAAGTGAGCGCCGTCGGCGTCTGCGGCTCTGACGTGCACTACTACGAGCACGGCCGCATCGGCCAGTACGTCGTCGAACAGCCGCTGGTCCTGGGGCATGAGGCCTCCGGCGTCATCGTCGATCGAGGCCCAGGCGCCGCGCGCCACCGTGTCGGCCAGCGGGTCTCGCTGGAACCCGGCGTCCCTGACTTCACCTGCGTGCACTGCCGCGCGGGCCGCTACAACCTGTGCCTCGACATGCGGTTCTTCGCGACGCCCCCGATCGACGGAGCCTTCGCCGAGTACGTCGTGTTGCACGAGGAGTTCGCCCACCCCGTCTCCGACTCGCTCAGCGACGAGGCCGCCGCTCTGCTCGAACCGCTTTCGGTGGGAGTCTGGGCTTGCCGCAAGGCGAACGTCGGCCCCGGTGACCGCGTGTTCGTCTCCGGCGCCGGCCCCATCGGACTCGTCTCCGCACAGACCGCCCGCGCCTTCGGCGCGAGCGAAGTCGTCGTCACCGACGTCAACCCCAAGCGCCTGGCGCTGGCGGCCGAACTCGGTGCCACCGGCGCAATCGACGTCGCATCGACACCCCTGGCCGAAGCCGCCTTCGAACCCACGGTGCTCTTGGAATGCTCCGGCAACCCGAAAGCCGTCAATGCCGCGATCCGCACCGTCGCCCCCGCAGGCCGAGTCGTCCTCGTCGGCATGGGCGGCGACGAGTTCGCCCTTCCCGTCTCTCGCATCCAAGAACGCGAGCTTGTCCTCACCGGCACCTTCCGCTACGCCAACACGTGGCCCGCCGCGATCGACCTCGCGGCCTCCGGCCGCGTCGACCTCGACCGGCTCGTCACCGGCCGCTTCCCGCTCGCCCAGGCCGAACAGGCCCTCACCAGCGGCATGCGCGATCCGGCCTCGGTCAAGGCGGTCGTCCTGCCACAGGAATGACGGCCCGCAACTTCCTACCTGCCCATTCAATGAGAAAGCACGCTCAAGCTGAGCGTCGATAGGACGAGGAGGTCCTGATGAAAACCCCTTACCGAACCAGAACACTGCTGGCGGTGGCCGCCGCCACGGCGCTGGCCGCGGCCGCATGTTCCGGCGCAGGCGGTGGAGGCGCCGACACGATCACCATCGCCACGGTCGCCAACCCGCAGATGCAGGACATGGAGCAGCTGTCCTCGATCTACGAGGAGGAGACCGGCAACAAGGTCGAGTTCGTCGTCCTGCCCGAGAACGAACTGCGCGACAAGGTCACCCAGGACATCGCCACCGGCTCCGGCCAGTACGACATCGTCACCATCGGCTCCTACGAGGCGCCGATCTGGGCCGAGAACGGCTGGCTGGCCAACCTGGACGAGTACGCGAGCGACCCGGAATACGACGTCGACGACCTGCTCCCGCCCGTGCGCGAGTCGCTGACCTACGAGGACAGTCTGTATGCGGTCCCGTTCTACGGTGAATCGTCATTCCTAATGTACCGCAAGGACCTCTTCGAGGCCGCGGGCGTCACCATGCCCGAGAACCCGACCTGGACCGAGGTCGCCGACCTCGCCAGGCAGCTCGACGACCCCGAGAATGACGTCGCCGGCATCTGCCTGCGCGGCCTGGCCGGCTGGGGCGAGGTGATGGCTCCGCTGGACACCATGATCCACACCTTCGGCGGCCGCTGGTACGACGAGGACTGGAACGCCCAGCTGACCAGCCCCGAGACGAAGGAGGCCGTGCAGTTCTATGTGGACCTGGTCCGGAACTACGGCGAGGACGGCGCTTCCAATGCAGGCTTCTCGGAGTGTCTGACCGCCACCAGCCAGGGCAATGCCGCGATGTGGTTCGATGCCACGGTCGCCGCCTCAGTACTGGAGGACCCGAACTCCTCCGACGCGGCCGGGAAGATGGGCTACGTGCCGGCCCCAGTGATGGAGACCGAGCACTCCGGTTGGTTGTGGGCCTGGTCCCTGGCGGTCCCCGAGACGTCTGAGAAGAAGGACGCGGCCTGGGAGTTCATGTCCTGGGCGACCGGCAAGGACTACATGAACCTGGTCGGCGAGGAACTGGGCTGGGCCCGCGTCCCGCCGGGCAGCCGCGCCTCGACCTATGAGATCCCCGAGTACGCCGAGGCGGCCAGGGCGTTCGCCCCGCAGACCCTCGCGGCGATTGAGAACGTCGATGTGAACAAGCCCGGTCTGTACGAGCAGAACTGGACCGGGGTGCAGTACATCGGCATCCCCGAATTCCAGGACCTGGGCACCAAGGTGGGCCAGGAGATCTCCGCGGCGATCGCCGGGAACCAGACCGTCGACGAAGCACTCGAGAAGGCGCAGGAGTACGCCGAAGAGGTCGCCGTCGAGGGCGGCTACAGGGATCAGTGATCGACCTATGACGACAACCGTTTCCCCGTCCGCGGCGCGCGAGCGCCGCGGGCCGGGGCGGCCCCAGAGCCGCACGAAGGTCAAACGCCCCGTCCGTGAGCGTTGGGTCCGACGCGGGCCGCTGCTGCCGGGCCTGCTCGTGGTCGTCCTGCTGACGCAGATTCCGTTCGTCGTGACGATCTACTACAGCTTCCAGGACCAGAATCTGCTGCGTCCGGGCCAGAGCGCCTTCGCCGGTTTCGACAACTACGTCGCGATCCTCGGCGACCCCCATTTCCGCGGCGCGGTGTTCCTCAGCCTGTTCCTGACCGCGTCCGTCGTGGTCCTGGCGACGGTGCTCGGCATCGCGCTGGCGCTGCTGCTGGACCAGAAGTTCTTGGGCCGCAATCTCGTCCGCACGCTGCTGATCACGCCGTTCCTGGTCATGCCCGCCGCCGCGGCACTGATCTGGAAGCACGCGATGTTCAATCCGATGTTCGGGATCCTGAACTGGGCGCTGTCCCCGTTCGGCGTGGAGCGCGTCGACTGGGGTTCGGAGTACCCGCTGTTCTCGCTGGTGCTCATGCTGGTGTGGCAGTGGACCCCGTTCATGATGCTCATCGTCCTCGCCGGACTGCAGAGCCAGGACACCGAGATCCTGGAGGCCGCCCGCATGGACGGCGCGGGACCGGTGCGGATGTTCTGGCGCATCACGCTGCCGCATCTGCGCCAGTTCATCGAACTGGCGGTCGTGCTCGGCACCATCTTCATCGTCAACACCTTCGACCCGATCTACCTGATCACCCAGGGCGGGCCGGGTCAGGCCACGACGAACCTGCCGTACTTCATTTACCAGAAGGCCTTCCGCGCCTTCGACGTCGGCGAATCCGCCGCGGCGGGCGTGCTGGTCGTCATCGGCACGATCGTCATCGTGACGTTCGCGCTGCGCCTCGTCTCCGGCATGTTCCGAGAGGAGAAGTAAGTCATGACCGCGCTGATCTCGAATCCTCCGCTCACCGAAGGCGACGCCGAACTGCCGGATCCGCCGGTACGCCGCCGCAGCCGTCGAGGCGCGTTGCGTCCACTCTTGCGCACGGGCACGCTCGTCCTGGTGGGCTGGGCTGTTGCGCTGGTGTTCTTCTTCCCGGTGCTGTGGATGTTCGTCTCCGGGTTCAAGCAGGAGGCGCAGGCCGCGACGAATCCGCCGACCTTCTTCTTCGAGCCGACGCTCGACCAGTTCGAGGCGATCCTCGGCCGCGACTTCCTGCCGTTCCTGCTCAACTCGCTGATGGCGTCGCTGGGGTCGACGGTCCTGGTGATCATCCTGGGCACCCTCGCCGCTTATGCGCTGTCGCTGCGGCCGATCCCGGGCTGGAGGGATTCGCTGTTCTTCTTCCTCTCCACCCGCTTCATGCCTCCGGCGGCGATCATCCTGCCGCTGTACGTCCTCGCGAACAACGTGGGCGTGCTCGACAACATCACGATGCTCACGCTGATCTACACGGCGATGAACCTGCCGATCGCGGTGTGGATGATCCGGTCGTTCATGATGGAGCTGCCCAAGGGGGTCCTGGAGGCCGCCAAGGTCGACGGGGCGCCGTTCCTCACCGAGATCCGTAAGATCATCCTGCCGATGATCGCGCCCGGCCTGGCCGCGACCGCGCTGATCTGCTTCATCTTCGCCTGGAACGAGTTCTTCTTCGCCGTCAGCATGACCTCGACGCAGGCCGCCACGGTCCCTGTGTTCCTCACCGGGTTCATCACCAGCGAGGGCCTGTTCCTCGCCCGCTTGTCCGCCGCCGCCACCATGGCCGCATTCCCGGTGATCCTCGCCGGCTGGATCGCCCAGAAATGGCTGGTCCGTGGCCTTACCATGGGAGCCGTGAAGTAATGCGCGCCATCATCGTCGAAGCGCCCGGCCAAATCAAGAGCACCACTGTGGACGAGCCAACGCCGGGGCCGCGCGAGGTCCTCGTCGCGGTGTCCGGCGCAGGAATCTGCGGGACCGACCTCCACATCATCGACGGCGACCTGGAAGGCACGGTCTACCCGATCGTGCCCGGCCACGAGTTCGCCGGCACCGTGGCCGCGGTCGGCTCGCAGGTCACCGAGTTCGCCGAAGGCGACCGCGTGGCCGTTGACCCGAACGTGTTCTGCGGCGAATGCCACTACTGCAAGATCGGGCGCGGGAACCTGTGCGAGCGCTACAACGCACTCGGCGTGATCAACAGCCCCGGCGCGGCGGCCGAATTCTGCGTCGCTCCCGTGGCGAACTGCTTTCTCCTGCCCGAGAACGTGTCGCTGGCGGACGCGCCGCTGATCGAGCCGCTCTCCTGCGCCGTGCACGGCTTTGACCTGCTGCCCGGCCGGGTCGGCGAGCACTACCTCATCTACGGCGCGGGCACGATGGGCCTGATGATGGCCCAACTCGCCCGCTTCTCGGGGGCGGCGAGCGTATCGGTCGTCGACCTGAACGCCGACCGCCTCGGGGTCGCCGCCGACCTGGCCGCTGATCGCACCGCCACGGAGGCGAACGCGTTCGACCGACCGCAGGGCTGGGAGGTCGTCATCGACTGCACGGGCGCCGTTCCGGCGATCGAGGACGGTCTGCGCCGAGTCCGCAAGGGCGGCACATTCCAGGTCTTCGGCGTCGCACCCGAGGCCGCGGCCGCATCCTTCTCGCCGTTCCAAGTCTACAAAGACGAGATCCACATCGTCGGATCGATGGCGGTCCTGCACAGTTTCGGTCGCGCCGTCGAGCTCATGGGCAGAGGAGTGCTCGACCCAGCGGTGATGACCAGCCACCGTTTCGGCCTCGACGAATACGCCGACGCGATCGACCGCTTCCGCGTCGGCGTCGGACGCAAACTGCAGATCACCCCGGGAGCCCCCGCATGACGTACGCGGAACACCAGGAGCGCCGACGCCATCGTCTACGCTTTCACTTGCAGGACGATCACCACAGCGGCCGTCGCCGAGGAACGGGGAGGAGGATTCGTATGACCGGTAAGACCAGGCCTACGCAGGCCGATGTCGACCAGCGCCGCCAGGCCGTCCTGAACAGCGTGGCCGAGGAAGGCGAGATCCGCATCGCCGACCTCGCGACCCGCTTCGAGGTCAGCCTCATGACGATGCACCGCGACCTCGATGTCCTCGCCGAGCGGCACATGCTCCGCAAGGAACGCGGCCGCGCCGTCGCCTACCCCGCACTGACCATGGAGACCGCCACGCGCTTCCGAGAGGACGCGAACCTCGCCGAGAAGCGCGCGATGTGCGACGCGGTCGCCTCCCACATTGAGGCCGGCAGCACCGTGCTCATCGACGATTCGAGCACCTTGTACCCCCTCGCGGGATCGCTCGCCCGCAAGGGAGTCGAACGGCTCACGGTCATTACCAACTCGATCGGCGTCGCCCAGCACGTTACGAGGGAACTCCCGCGCGTCGAAGTCACGCTGCTCGGCGGGCGCTTCCACGGCGAGTTCAACTCCTGCACCGGGCCCGAGGTCACGCGCGCCCTCGGACGCCTCCACGCCGACCTCGCCCTGATGTCCGCCACCACGATCCTCCAAGGCCGCCTCTACCACCCACTGCGCGAGTTCGTCGAGGTCAAAGAATCCATGATGGAATCGGCTGAGCATGCCATGCTGCTGGTCGACCACACCAAGTTCGGCAAGACCGCCACCTTCCAGTACGGCACGGCCGCCGACTACCTGACGACCTTCATCGACGCCGCCGTCCCCGAGGAGGAGATCGCCGCCATGCGCGAGCTCCGAGCCGACGTACACATCGTCTCCCCGGACGCGGCCCGATGATCCACGGCCTGTTCGACATCGAAGCGGCCTACCGGCCCACGGAAGCCGAATCGGCCGCACCGGTACCGCCGGTCCAAGCGGTCTTGTTCGACTTCAGCAACACGCTGTTCAGCATGATCGACCTCCCGACGTGGCTGCGCCGCGTTGCCGCCGCCAGCGGCCGCTCCGACCTGCTGGACGCCGAGGGCGCTTTCAAAGCCGCGGTCCACCAGCTCAACGCGGGGTACCGCGACCCGGAGGTCGCCCGGCTCCAAACCGGCCGCGACCTCTCGTCCGAACGGCACTGGGAGGCCATGCACGCCTGGTGGAGCCGTGTTGACCTCCTGCAAGGCGCCGAAGAGGCCGCCTACGAAGTGCTTCGCGCGCCCGACTCATGGGTCCCGTATCCGGACACGGCGCCGGTCCTGCGGGCACTGAAGGAAGCCGGCATCCGGTTGGGCATCGTCAGCGACTTCGGCTGGGATCTGCGCTTCCACCTGAAGCGTCATGACCTGGCCGAGCTGGTCGACACCTGTGTCATCTCCTGCGAGCTCGGCCGGGAGAAGCCCGACCCCGAGCTGTTCCGCATCGCTTGCGACCGACTGGGCGTCGACCCCAGGGCGGCTCTCATGGTCGGCGACAACCCCGTTCGCGATGGCGCCGCCGTCGCTTGTGGGCTCCGCGCGTACCTCCTACCGGCCGAACCCCGCACCGGCGAACGAGGCCTGAGCCACGTCCTCGACTTCCTCCACTGACTGCTGAGAGCGTCGCCATACCCAGGCTGCGCGCCGGAAAGCCACTAAGAGCGCGTCTCAGTTGGTGGGTTTTTGGAAGCGGATGCGAGCCACGGTGTCCCGTCTCGTTAGTTCCGGGGCAGTCTCGTTTTAGCGGAGGCATCTGGGGGTTGTCTCAGTCGAGCTGAGGTACTCATCCTGAGCCGGTCTTGTGTTGCTGCGTCCTAAAGCACCCCGGAAGGTACGAAAGGGCCGAACCACCGCACGCAAGCGGCATCCGGCTCCTCCGCTATCTGATGCTCTTCCTGTGGGCGACGATCGCCGCGACGGCGAACCCGACTGTCGCGGCGATGAGCAGTATCAGTGCGGGATTGGCCCCAGCCGGAACGAGCTGTACTGTCCACTCCGTGCATTCGAGCACGAAACTGGGTGGGAACAGCCACTCTGTGAGGTTGACAAACTCGCCTGCGCCGTGCCGACTGCATTCCTCTCCGGTGTCCCACGGGGAAGACACGAAGAGCGTGCCCACGTAGAGCGGGATTGCGATACACAGGGAAGCAAGCGATGCGGCGCTGAACACCGTGCTTCGCGCGGGGCGGCGCTTCCTCAAGGGGGCGGTCACGGCGGCGACCGCCAACACCACGAGGATGAGCAACGAGACCGGGCACAGCACCGTCGCGGCGAAGATCATCGGGTGACTTTAGCCGGTGTGTATCAGAAGGACTCGGCGGTAGGCCAGGGGTATGACTCCCTGGGGAGGAATTCGCTGAAGACGTCCTCCGTCGCATCGCCGACGGAGAGCGATCTACCCCAACTGAAACGAGGCAGATCGACCCGGACCTTGCCCCGGGAACAATGAGAAACCGCAGTTCAACAGCGGTCTGACTGCCTCGGCCTAATTGAGACCGGTCACACGGCGAAGCAGGCAGTGCGGTCAGCGTGGCGCAGGAGTGTTGAGCGCCGCGGGGCGTACGCCGCTGCGGCGCGACTAGCCGCTCGATTCCTCGAGAACACTGCGCCAGGGGCCGGTGTCGATGCCCTTGCCCGCCAGCCACGCGTCGCTGTAATACGTGTCGCGGTACCGTTCGCCCCCTTCGCCGGCGACGATCACCATCGCGCCGGTTGCGCCGGTGCGGGCGGCGAGTTGGCGTGCGGCCCAGAGGCAGGTACCCGTGGCGGGGCCGTAACGGGTGCCGGTGCGCTCGGCGAGATACCGCATGGCGGCGATGCTCGCGGCGTCGGGGACGGGAACGACGCGGTCGGCCAGGTCGATGCGGAACGCCGGTTCGATGCGGGGGCGGCCGATGCCGGGAACGCGCGAGGGCATGCCGGTCCCATAGCCGGGGTCGCCGCTGGCCCAGCCGGGGAAGTACGCCGAGTGCCCGGGGTCGGCCACGGCCACCCGCGTCGGCGCGTCCGCGTACCGGAAGTGGCGCGCGAGGGTCGCGGCGGTGATACCGGTTCCGGCACCGCATACGACCCACCCTGGGGGTGTGTCGCACTGGGCGAGGAGTTCGCTGCCGATGTTCCCTGTGCGCCAGTCGGTCGCGGCTTCGGCGCGGTTGAACATGTCGAGGTAGAACCCGTTGTCCTGGGCGGCGATCCGCTCTGCGGTCGTGTAGATCGCCAGGGGCGGGTCGACCAGTTCGCACCGGCCGCCGAGCGACTCGATCGCGGCGACTTGGGCGGGGTGGGCGCGGGCGGGCATGACGGCGGTGAACGGCAGTCCGAGGAGGTTTGCGAAGTGTCCCAGGGAGAGGGCGCCGCCGCCTCCGGTGGCTTCGACGAGCGTCGCGCCTTCGCGCAGGTCCCCGCTGGCGAGCGCGTGCAGGAGGAGGTCGCGGATGAGGCGGTGCTTGAGCTTGCCCGAGGGGTGGGCGGACTCGTCCTTGAGGTGGACGACGGCGCCGCCGAACCGCGCGATCGCGCGTCGCAGTGGCGTCGCCGGCGCGGGTTCGGCCCGCAGCGCCGTGATCGCCCCGCGTGCCCATGCCGCTTCGGTCATGCGCCCATCCTACGCCGGATGCAAAAGTGGCCGCACTGCGCGAGGTGTGTAGCAGGTGAGAACTGCTGCGAGGGCGAGGAATGCGGTGAGGAGGTGGACATGGCGCTCATATCGGATGGTGAGGCGGCGGTGGCCGCCGAGCCAGGCGATGGTGCGTTCCACGGCCCGGCGGTGGCAGCCCAGGCGCGCGGAGGACTCGATACCCCGGCGGGCGATGCGGTCGCTGCCACCGCCCTGGGCGCGTTTCGGTGCGACTGGAATCAGCGGCTCAGTGATTTCCCACAGCCCATCGGGCACCAGACGCTTGGCGAACTCATCCACATCAGATCGATATCAGATGCCTTGCGTGGCAACCGAGACAAGCTCTTACTGGCCGTGCTCATCAGGGCTTGTTCAAGTTCCTGAAGGGTTCGGGTGGTGGTGGGTGCCCAGGATTGGGAGGGCTCGTTCGGGTTCTTCCCGGATCGCCCTGGTGGTCGTGGCGATGTTGACGGCGCCGAGGGTCTTGAGGGCGCCGATGGCGAGGTTGCGGAAGGCGGCCATGGCGCGGGGTGCGGTCCCGGCGTGGACGGTCGAGGCGTCTTCGCCGAAGGTGACGTCCCTGATGTGGGGAGACGAGTTCTCTATGGACCAGTGGCCCCTGATCCAAGCGGCGAGGACGGCCGGGGTGGCCTGGTGCGCGTCGAGGCTGGTGACGGGGAAGACGGTCTCTCTGGTTTCGGATTGGCCGGATTCCTTGCGGCGGGGGCGGACGCGGATGGCGAGTTCGGCCTCGGGGAAGGCGATGCCACCGAGGTTGTTGGCGACGGCCATGGTGTTGATCGAGCGGGACTCGGTGCGGCCGTGTCCATTCTCAGAGGCGGTAGGGGCGACGGGGAGCTGGCTCCAGGGCAGGGCGCTGATCTGGGTGTGCGTGGTCGGCTGGTTCGTCTTGATGACCGCGATGTAGTGCGCCTGTTTGGCCTTCACCAGCCATGTGGCGTGGTCTTGGACGGTGTGGAGGGCATCGAAGGTGATCACGTCGCCGGCCCAGCCCAGTGGCGCGAGCAGGGGCTTGCAGTGCGCGGTCTCGTTCGTCGTCGCTCCGACCTCGGCCTGGGCGACAGTGACCGGCAGGCGGTGGGTAAGGGCCGAGAGCAGGTGACGGTGCCGCTGGTCGAGCCGGGCCGAGCCTTTCAGGGCTTTGCCGTCGACGGCGATGATCCGCTGCGGGCGCCCGGGGCCGGTCGGGTCGGTCAGTGCGTGGTGGCGGTCGGCCGGGTAGGAGCCGATCGCTTGGTCGAGCGCGTCGCCGTCGAGACGTTCGAGGGCGCGGCCGATCGTGGCCCGCGAAGGGAAGCGGCGCCAGCAGAGCAGATGACGGCGGATCCCGACCGCTTCCAGGATCTCGGCCCCGGCGCGGGCACCCCATTCGGCGAGTTCGTCGATGCTCCTCGCGCCCGAGACGGTCGCGCAGGCGCAGACGAGCAGGATCGCGGTCAGGGAGTACCAGCGGCCGCGCCGGGATCTCGGATCGGGGACCGAGTCGAGGTAGGGGGCGCAGGTCGGCGACTGTGTCGGGTTCGAGCGGACCCGGCTTCGCGAGCACGGCGGGGATCGGGGAGGGCGAGCGGGCAGGCACGGGATGCTTTCGTGATGGTTGGGCTTCAGCACCCGAGGATCACGAACCCCGCGCCTGCTCCGCTCAGCAACCCAAATCAGTTTCAGCCCGGCGATGTGCTTGACCGCGGGCATCAAACACACCCGGCATTGTCAGTGGTGAGGGCTGGATCAACCCGATCATCGAATCCTGTTGAGCTGCAAGGACAAACATCAGTCCTTCCTGATCCATTGCGGCTTGACCTCGTGTTCGCTGACCCGCCAGCCCATTGGCGTCCGCACCACGACACTGCTCGAGCGCAGGCCGCCGATCTGATGGGGCGGCTCGCCCTCGCGGAAGTAGTACACGACCGAGTTCGCCGAAACGGCCGCCCGGTCGCCGTCGAGCTCCACCAACACGTCGAACTGCGTGTGCTGCGTGAGCTCTCCCTCGATCTCGGCTTTGCGCATGAAGTCGACGAGGCTGTCGAGGCCGCGCATCGCTCCTCCCCGCGGCGAGTGCACCACCACGTCGTCGGTGAAGACGGTGCCGGCGTCGTCCCATCGGCGTTCGTCGAGCAGGAGCGCGAAGCGGGTGAACAGGTCAGCGATCTCGAATCGGTCGGCGATCATCGCGTGGTTGGACATGCCATCCTCTTTCGTTTGTCTTACTAACGTTGGTGGAGCCAACTATAGATGGATTCGTTGGCGATGCCAACCTTGTATCGTGAAGTGATGGAGCAGACTCCCGCACGCTTGATCGAGATGCCCAGCTGGCTGCTCACCCAGTTGGCAGTCCACGCCCACCGGCTATCGGCAGAGGCCTTCGCCGAGGCGGGCGCGCGCGGGTACCACTACCGAATCCTGTCCTCCCTGGATGAGTTCGGCGTCGTCAGCCAGGCCGAGCTCGGCCGCCACTCCAACATGGACCGCAGCGATGTGGTGGCGGCGGTCAACGAACTCGCCGAGCAGGGCTGCCTCGAACGCACCCCCGACCCCGACGACCGCAGGCGCAACCTCGTGTCCCTCACCAAGACCGGTGAGGAGCAACTGCGGCGACTGGACCGCGCGCTCGACAAGGCACAGGAATCACTGCTCGAACCGCTCGCGGCCGAAGACCGAGCAGCCTTGACTCGCATGCTCGGTCAGCTACTCGCACACCACCAGCGCACCCAACGGAGTTAGGACACGCCTCGACCGTCCATCCCAGCATCGCGCCGCAACCACAACCCACACCGACCCGGAACTTGAACACACCCTGCGTGCTCATCTCGTGATGCGACGACTTCCCACTTCGCGATGCCAGTAGTCGGCATCGGCGCTGGTGCTCTGGATGATCGCATCGGGTCGGACCGGGGCCGGCCACAGCTCCAGCAGGTAGCGGTCCACTGCGCCGTCGGCGAACTCGCCCTGATGACCGGCATCGCGCCCGCAGGCGCTGACGCGCACCCGGTAGGCCCCGGAAGGAAGGTCAAGGCCACCGCCGTCTTCGCCTGCCCAGACACCCCACACCACCTCAGCGTCAAGCGGAATCGCGATGGAGACCTCGACGATGTCCTCCCAGGCTTCGACATCAGCCGGAGAAGGCTCGGGCGCCAGGACGATACGCACAGGCGAGCCCCCGGACCGCCTGGCGAGATTGACGTACAACCCTAGGCCGGAAGCGGCTCCGACCAAGCCGTTCACCTGACCGGCGAAGTTTCGATCGAAATCGCCGTCGAAACCGTAGTCGCCCCAGCACAGTTCGAACAGTCCGTAGTCGGTCTCGACCATCTCGTCCAGCAGCACTCGCCCCATACACCGATTCTGGCACCGGGAACCGACGGCCCAGAACGCCGCCCACGGACGGCTACTCTCGCCAACCCACACTCCGAGAACCTACTGAGACACACTCTAAGAGCGCGTCTCAGTTGGTGTATTCGCTGCTCCCCACGAAGGGCCGCGGTGAGGATGCTCGGTAGGCTTGGGTCGCATGAGCGAGCAAGTGAACCCCCAGGGGCATGAGAGCCGATCCGTCTTGCGGCGTAGGGGACGCGAGATCGCCTTGGGCAAGACCCTGATGGTCAGTCTCGCTCAGGTCGCCGCTGCCGCTGCGGTCACGTTCGGCGGCGATGCCGTCTCCTCGTCCTGGGCTGGCACCTCAGAGGAGTTCGCCCCCGGCGCGGGCGTACCATACATGCTGGCCCTCCTGCTGCTCGCCCCGCTCAGCGCGGTGATCATCGGGCCCCTGGTGGCCGGGAAGTTGCAACTCGGCGCCGCCGGGTTCTACTGCCTCTCCTTCGTCGTCGGCTATCTGGTTTGGCTGTTCGCATTGTGGAACCCGAGTAGCTCCGGGAACGTGCTGTTGCTCCTTCTGGTCATAGCTCCTGCGAACCTGCTCGTTGGCTACAACGCCGGCATGCATCGAAGCTGGACACCTCCTCCAGGCACATCCAGCTCAGGCTTATGAGTTCGCTCCGCCTGGCGTGCAAGGCATCTGGTATAGATCGTGCATGGACGAGTTCGCCAGGCGCCTGGTGCCCGACGGGTTGTGGGAGATCGTCGAGCCGCTGATTCCGGCCTCGCCGAAGCGGGCGCAGGGCGGCGGTATCCCCAGGGTCGGTGACCGGCAGGTGTTCGCGGCGGTCGTGTTCGTCCTGACCACCGGTTGCGCTTGGCGGCTCCTGCCGCCGGTCTTCGGCGTCTCGCACCAGACCGCGCACCGGCGGTTCACCGAGTGGTCCGAGGCCGGACTGTGGGCGAAGCTGCACCGGGCTGTGCTCGACCGGCTCGGCGCCGCCGGCGAGATCGACTGGTCGCGGGCGATCGTCGACGGCGCGAGCCTGCGCGCCAAAGAAGGGGGATCGCTGACCGGCCCCAACCCGGTCGATCGCGGCAAATCCGGCTCGAAGATCCACGTCCTTACCGACCGCGCCGGACTGCTACTCGCACTCGGGGTCTCGGCCGCGAACATGCATGACTCGCAAGCCTTCGAGCCGCTGGTCCAGGGCATCCCGAAGATCCGGTCGCGGCGTGGCCCGCGTCGCAGGAAACCCGCGAAGGTCCACGCCGACAAGGCCTACGACATCCCCGGCTGCCACCGCGCGCTGCGCGAGCGGCGTATCGGCAACCGGATCGCCCGCCGCGGCATCGAGTCCTCGGCCCGGCTCGGCCGCCACCGTTGGGTCATCGAACGCACCATCGCCTGGCTCGGCGGCTACCGCCGCCTCACCATCCGATACGAACGCCACGGACACCTGTTCGCCGCATTCCTCGCCCTCGCCGCAGCGATCACCTGCTACAAGAAACTCACCAACTGAGACGCGCTCTTACTCCCGGGCGAGAAGGATGATCTCCAACGGTGCCGTGCCGTTGAGTCGATGTTCGAGCAAAGTGACGCCTGCGGCGACCGAGCGGAAGGCCGAAGCGACCGAAGGGTTGCCCGCGAGTTCGGCTTCCCCGGCCAACAGCAAAGCGGGGATCCGAACGTTCGCGAAGTCCTTGAGTAGAGGTCGTTGCGTACGTGTCAACACCGGCTCCGCAGTGTGGAGAAGCTTCCACGCGACCGACGGTGCCCAGATCGGCTCTCGTCGGTTCACGTTGTCGCCTCCCATGGCGGAGCATGCCACGCGAAGCTTCTCGAAAAGTGAGTCAAGATCCACTGATTCGCTGAAGAGTAGCCGGTATCCAAAAACTCCCGAACATTCAAGGAGACTCAGCTCGAAAGTTTCCTTCGGAACTGCAAATTTCTTGTCTGTGTGCGTCATCACCTCCGTGTCGGATGCGACGTTTGTAAGAACCTGAGTTAGGGTCCGTCCCATTACATTCTCGAACGCGGTCTTCCTTGTGCTGGCGTAGTCGAGGGTCCGCGGGTCGAAGTTGGCTGAGAATTGGCTCGCCGATGAGAAAGCATCGTCGAGCTGGCGTGCGAGTGCCAAGGAGTGCGTCAAATTGCGAGCGCTGGGTTGAGTGGATGCGAGTTGCTTCGCCAGCCCGTGCACGAGTTGAAAATCGAGCTTGTGCGCTCTCTTGAGGTCATAGGCAGGGAAGGAGTCCTGCAGCAGCATCCTGACGATCTCGACGTTGAGGAGGAGATCCTTTGTGGTGAGAAAGGCGTATTCGACCTCATCATCGTATGTTCCGCGAGAGTAGTGGGAGAGCGATCGGCTGAAGGCATCGGCGATCGCACGAGCATCGAGACGAATTCCGGCGAGGATGAAATCGATGATCAACGGCGAGTGCACAAGATCGAGCCGGACTGCAATAAGCAGGTCCTCACCGGTTACCTCAAGGGGATCACTCTCATCCGCCGACCACGATTTGCGAGCCACTGTGCCCTGCGCGCTTGCCGTCCAAGCGGTTCGGCGCAGTTCGGCGTCCTGACTCTGCGCTGTTCCATTGCTCATCAGGAACTCGACTTCAGGGCTGGTGGGCAGTCGAAACGTAGTGGCGTTCTCGGGTACATCGACGCTGTTGATCCAGTCGATGAAGGCCCTTACATCGCTGCGCCAGATCCCGGCCGCAGGTCGAGACGGATCGAGCTCCATTTCATTCATGCCCTCAGGAAATGGGACACCCGTGTCTTCGCAGAACAGCCAATAGAGATGCTCGGGGATCGGGTACGGGCAAAGCATCGTCCCATGCTCGTCGGTGACGAGCCTGCTCAAGTGACCCGCCGCGAGAGCGCTGGCAATGAGACGGCGGCGTTCGGGGTCTGCGCCGTCCTCGAACGCCTCCTTCAGCAGTCGGTCGAGGCTGGCGCGAACTTCGCGATCCAGTTGTCCGTGCCACACGCAGTCGAACGCCAGCGCCAGCGAGGCACCCGTGTTCTTCTTCAAGCACGCCTCAACGATGTCGTGTGCGTCAGCGTCGGTGACGTACAGCAGCGTCGTTTCCCGCCACCAGGGGTCGCCGACCGAGCGGACCAGCGTCGAGACCAAGTTCTTACTGCGAATGTGCTTGGAGGCCAAGTATTCACCGAGGGTGTGGTGTGCGAACGCGTACAGATCCTTCTCCCGTTCGACCAGCAGCCCGCTGGTCTCCACGAGCGCGGTCAGTAGGTCCTCAGCGCTTATGTCGGAGTCGACCTGCTGCAGGACACGGTTGAAGACTTCTAGCACCTGATGCTTCGGGTAATCGCGCGTCTCAGCGACCATCATGTCGTACGCCAGTGCCGCGAGGATTCGCTGCCGGACCGTGCCAGGCGGTTTGACCTCGAGTTTCTTGGACTCCTGGCGTCGCCAGAGCATGACGTCGCAGACTTGGTCGTAGAGGTCGGCTCGACCCGCCGGCAGCGAACGTCGATCGCGGTGCACCAACACCATCATCGTCAGCAGCAGGGGGTTGACCGCCAACTCCATCAGCGCCGGAGCTGAGGAGAGCTGGCTGATCAAGTCTTCGGCCTCTTCGCGGGCGCGCTGGTCGATCTCAGGGCCGGATGCTCCGGTCGCCAGTCGTTCGGCGGCGCGGCACCAGCCGAGGACGAACTGGCGGATCTGTTGAGTCGTGAACGGCCGCACTTGAAGCACGGTCGCTTGAGGTATGACCGCGGTCTTATATCCGTGAGGCCGAGAAGTGATCACGAAGTCGTTCTTCGGGTGCTTGGCGATCTGCTTCTCGATCCATTCAGCGATGGCGGCGCGGTGTTCGCTGCGCGCGACTTCGTCGAGGCCGTCGAGAAGGATCAGACAGTTACCGGCGCGCAGCTGAACTTCCCACCAGCCCGGAGGCTCGGCGACCGCGAGAGTTCCCACGTCAGCCCTGATAAGGTGCGCGAGTGTCGGGGGCGGTTCGGGCGACTCAGAGGTCTTGGTGGTCAGCGATTCGGCATGGTCGCGAAGCGCTAGCATCACGGGAATGCGGCGTCGGCGATCCTTGCCCTGATTGGCCGCGAGTCGGGCCGTGTGCCGAAGCAGTGTGCTCTTGCCGCTGCCCGGGGCGCCGATGACCGCGCAGACGGCCGGTCGCTCCTGGTCCAGGAAATCGTGGATCGATTGTCGCCGAGTCTGATCGACGCGCGGGGCGGGAAGCAGCCCGCCTGCCTTGCCAGAGGGAGACCCGGGAGCCAGACCGACATCCACATAGACCGCGTCCAACTCAGGGATGTGGCTGGGTGTGTGGGCTAGGTCCCGCGCGTTGATGTGGCCCTCGCGCTCCAGTACGTAACGGCGGTAGTAGCGGGCGTAGCGCGAGACCCGACGGCCGAGAGCGAGGTCGACAACGTCCATGACCTGCTCAATGCGGCGGCGCACGACCTGCTGGGCGACCGAAGCCACGATCGCGCCCAACAGGATCACGACCTCATACAGCGCCAGGAGCACTGCCGCGACCCACCCCGTGGCAAACCCCTGCTGGACCACCAACCAGGCGAGCGGGATCCCCAATACCCCGATCAGTCCGGTGAGCGCTTTACCCGCGACAGACATCCGTCAGCTCCTACCCACCTGCGGCACCACCCGGCAGGTGCGTAGCCGCACCGCCTACAGGCCGTGAATGAATATGAGGAAGGTTACCGCAACAGGCCACGGCCACATCGGCTTCGTTCAGCCGTTCGGTCCCTCCGACCGCACCTCCTCAGACAATTCCCAGCGTGTGGTGGGCTCCTGGCACCGCTTCTAAGGACGTTGTCGCCAACCCTCGGCAATGGTGGCGTCTACTGATCAAGGAGCTGTTTGACTCTCTAGGCGTGATTCGACTCCGAGGGTGCGCGCACCCTGCGCACCCTGGCGCGGACATACCCGCGCACCCTGCCTATACCGAGCGGGTCCTGGAACGATTGCCGCATCCATCTAGCGCCTGCGTTGTCCTTGACGGTGAGCGCGGCGATCACCGCTCGTTCGCACCGGTTTGATCCTGACGCGGGACGGAGCGGGACCCGTTCTGCCGGATCCAGTGATCCTGAGGTGATCAAAGGCGGGTTGGCCGCGGCGCCCGGGGAGCCAATAAGGGAGCCAATAGATCGAGAAAATGATGACCAATGACGACCGACTGAGACCGGCAGTGACTGCTGCCCTTCGGCATTGAGCAGCATATCCATTCAAAAAACCGGATATTACGATATATAAATTTAGCTTGAGGTGCTAGTGTCCTATTATGGACGTGGGGGTTCAAGTCCCCCCTCGCGCACAGAATCGAAGGCCCTGGGCAACCGGGGCCTTCTTTTTCATGCTTGCTCCTTCCTGCTTCCGTTGGTGCCCGCTAGGGGTGAGCCAAATTGTGAGCCAAAAGTTAACCAATATTCCGTCCCTTTAGGTCCCAGGTCCAGCCGCTCACGGCGTCGTCGATCAGTTCGGCACCTCCGGTGATGACTGGCCTGAGCTGGTGTCGGTACACCATCCGAGTCGTGGCGATGTCCTTGTGCCCGACGAGGTCGGCGATGAGCTCGATCGGCGCGCCCCGGTCGGACAGGATCGACACGTAGGT
Organism: Glycomyces sp. TRM65418; assembly: GCF_019710475.1. Classification (GTDB taxonomy): domain Bacteria; phylum Actinomycetota; class Actinomycetes; order Mycobacteriales; family Micromonosporaceae; genus Glycomyces. The sequence continues at coordinate 302,456 of NZ_JAJFAX010000006.1, forward strand.
GTGGCGCAGTTCCCGCGGCGTCCACGAGCCGGCGATCCCTGCTTTGGCCACCACGGCCCTGAACTGGGTTCTGATGACTTGCGCGTGCGGGACGGTGTCGTGCCGGGTGCCGAAGACGTAGACGATTCCAACCGACTTCCAGCCGTGCACGGCCCGCCATTGCCGCTGCCGCACTTGGTGGCCGCGAAGCAGGTCGATGACCAGTTGCGGGAGCGCGGACGTGCGTCGGCTCTTCGGAGTCTTAGTGTCGCCGTCTTCGCGTACCGAGCGCCACACCTCGACGTGGGGCGGAAGATCATGATCGTGGACGCGTCCGCACGAGCACTGCTGGCCCTTGAGGGGGTTGAGGTGGAGATGGCGCCATTCGAGTGGTCGGGCCTCCTCGGTCCGGATGCCGGTAAGCGCGGAGATCGCGATGTAGGCGCCGATCGGCTTGCCCGCACTGGCTGCCAGGAGTGCGCGGATCCGGGTGAGGTCCAGGGCCTTGCTCGGCCGGCCCGGTGTGCCGCGGGGCGGGTCGACGAGCTTGGCGACGTTCCGCTCGACACGGCCGCGCGCCTCGGCGTCGAGGTCCGCGGTCACCTTGGGGCTGACGGAGGTGTCGATCAGGGTGGCGATGTCGACCGCGTCCTGCTCGCTGCGCCCGACGACGACCAGCGAGCCGCCGGGCCGCAACGCGCCGGCCGCGGCGTCGAGCCCACCCGTGCAGCGCAGCAGCCAGGACGAGGCGGCCACCATCCCCAGGCGCTGCTCGACGGCGAGTTTGGCCGCGACCGTGGTGCGGGTGACGTGATAGGCGGTCGTGCGCCGCCGCGGTGCATCAGGCAGCGCCGCGAGCGCGGCGTGGGTGGCGCGGGTGCGCCAGAACAGGCGGGCGGCGCGGCCCGCGAGCGGCAGCGCGGCCCAGCCGGGCAGATCGATGGCCGCGACCGGTCCGGTCGGGGCCAGCTCGACCAGGAGCCCGTCGACCAGGTCGGCGGGTCCCTCGACGGTCCACACCGACAGCGGCACGTCGAGACTGCCGCAGCGGTTCACCGCCAACTGCGGCTTCGAAGCAGTAGTACGGTTCGGCAAGTGATGGTCTCACCGGACACCGATAGATCTAGGCTTCTTCTATAGGCAGGGTGCGCGGCCACTTCCGTAGCGGGTGCGCGAGGCTGCGCGCACCCAACGGACAAGACGGAAACCCCTCCGGTCACCACTTGCGCGGGAACCACTATAGGGGGCGTCCCGGGGAGTCGGTCTCGAGCCAGGCGGCATTCAGGCCGCTGACGCGGTAGAGGGAATCAAGGAGAGTCGATCCACGCTGCGGTTCGAGCTTGAAGCTACCGATCGGTGACTGCCAAGTTCAAAGCATCGAGTGAGCGAGTTTAGAACGGGTTTCGAACTTCGCGGTGGAGACGAAAAGGGGCGACACGGCGGTGAGCCGTGCCGCCCGAGGCGTATGGGTCAAAGGCCGCTGACCTTGACCGGGAACTTGTCGATCTGGGCGATGGTGTTCTCTGGGTCGTCGGGTATGACCAGCTTGATCGGGTTCTCCAGCTGGTAGATCTCACCCTTGGGCGGGAAGTTGTCCAGTTGGCCGATGAGCTTGCCGGGCTCTTTGGTGCTCAGCACCAGTGGTTCTTCCGTGCGTCCGGCCAGCGCGATGAGCTGTTCGGGCGGGCGCTCGATGGTCATGGTGAAGTCGAGGAACATGGTCTGCTCCCACTGGGGCGGCGATTGGGAGAGCATCTTCACCAGCGAGTCCGGTGTCGTCTCGAAATCGCCCTGTTCGAGGGTGATCTCGCCCAGGCCCTGGTCCTGCTCCGCGGAGTCGGTCGGCGCTGCGGTGCCCTCGCTGGTCGCGGAGAACCCGGTGATCTTCATCGGCGTGGTGCCCGGGTTGAAGGGATCGGGCTGCTTGATGGTGAAGGTCAGTTTGCCGGTCAGCCCGGGGATGTTGAGTACCGTCGACTCCTCACCCGGTGCGGGGCCGGCGGCTGCGCCGTTGGCGAGCCCCAGGTCGAAGGGCCCGATCTCGACGCCCAGCGGGATCTCACTGCCGGGGGTGAGGTCGAGCTGCTCGGGCAGCGGGGGCCCCTGAGCAGGCGGATTGGAGGCCGCGCCTGTACCGGCGGCGGCCAGCAGCAGGAAGGCGGCGGCCGCTACCGGTGCCAGGCGTCGCCACGGTCGGCGCCTGCCGCTGTGGTCCTCAAAGTGTACGTTCACGGGCATGTCTCCTCACGATGTGGTGATGGACCGGTGGTAGGCGCGCCTGCGCCAGAAGGTTCCTGATACACAGACTCAACCTCACTAACCATTGCATTAAGCGCATATAACCTAACTGTGAGTGATTGTCGTTGTCGGGTTTCTAGAGCCACGCCCCTTAGGCCTGCGGAGGACGGCGGCGGTGCGGGCGAGGCCGGTGCCTTGGTTGCCGACGAGGGCGGCTCCCGCGGCTCCACCGACATCACCCTCATCCCCGGGGCCGTGGCCATCAACGTCCAGTACGCCTTTCAGGGAGGCGATCCTTGCCCGGGTCGGGGCCCGTATGCTGCCGCTACATGAGCTGCGAGGCCCCTCGATGCGGTTTGGGAAGATCTCGCTGTCAGACTCCGCCGGCCCGGGAGACCGTTCGATTTCCGGGCCGGCGGAGTGGTGGGATCAGGGCAGCAGGCAGAAGAGGTTGTTCGCGCTGAAGCTCTGGCACTGCCAGCCGAAGCCGAGGTAGCAGGCCTGGCCGCTGACCCCGAAGCACAGCTTCTCGCCGGAGAAGCCGATCGTCAGGTCGGCTTTGGCGACGACGACGCTGGGATGGAGATCGATGGTGGCGTGCGTACGCGACAGCTCGAAGCTGGAGCTGCCCACCCCGTTGCCGAAGATCGTCGGGGTGACCGTGACCGACGCCTTCCAGTCGTCGCCCATCTGGACGGTGTACTCGACCTTGATGGCCACGACCCCGGGGATGATGGTGATGTCGGTAGAGCCGCCGGGGCCGCCCTCATCGTCGCTCTCGTCGTAGGCGACCAAGGGGCCGCCCTCGCCCGGACCACCGCCGTCCTGCGCGGGTCCCACCTTGATCGGCGAGGGGTTTTCCAGGTGACGGGCGACGGCCTCGAAGTACTGTCCCCGAAGGTCATTTACCTCCATGCCCGTTTTCGCGGAGAGGTACGCCCACTGCTCGGGATGCGAGGGCGAGAACAGGGCGTTGGCGAGGAGTCGATCGGATGCGGTGTATTGATCGGTCCTGACGAGTTGATCGGTCATGGTGAGCCTCCTTGGATGGTGGTTGCATGGTTGCTCTCTCAGGACACCACGGGCCGGGGTGACCGGTGCCGCTTTCTACGACCGAGGATTGTCGTACATCCGATACGGCGCGTTGAAGCCCCTCGCCGGCAACAAGATCCACCCGAACCGGAGGTCCAGCACGGCCGCGAGATCACCGTGGCGGCTTCCCGGGCGGCTCTGTTCGTTCCAACGGGGGCGGAAGCGAGCGCCCGAACGGATCCGGTCGGCTCGCCGAGGTGGGCCTTGAGGAAGCGGCGGGTGCGGTTCCATTCGTTCATGGCCGCGTAGCCGCGCTCGGCCCACTCGCGCGGGACGGTCTGGTAGGCGCGGGCGCGCAGGACCAGGATGTCGGCGTCGGGGCCCTCGGCGCGGACCTGGACGATGTGCCGCTCCCAGAGGGCGACGATGCCGCCGTTCTCGTCGACGAGGTAGCGGATGTCGAGGTGCCTCAGCGCCGCGATGATCCGGTCGGCGACCGCCTTCGCCGCAGCTCCAGGCGCCCCGCCGATCTCGAGAACGCGCAGCCCCGGCCTTAGAGCTTGTCTCAGTTGGCTCTCAACGGATCTGGTATAGACCTGGTGTGGACGAGTTCGCCAAACGTCTTGTACCCGATGGGCTCTGGGAGATCGTCGAACCGCTCGTACCGGAGGCGCCCAGGCGTGCTCAGGGCGGTGGCATTGCCCGAGCCGATGACCGTGTGACCTTCGGTGCGATCGTGTTCGTGCTGACCACCGGCTGCGCATGGCGGCACCTGCCGCCGACCTTCGGCGTCTCCCACCAGACCGCACACCGGCGCTTTGTCGAGTGGTCCGAGGCCGGGCTCTGGGCGAAGCTCCACCGGGCCGTCCTCGACCGGCTCGGCGCCGCCGGCAACATCGACTGGTCCAGGGCGATCGTCGATGTGGCGAGTCTGCGGGCCAAAAAGGGGGATCACTGACCGGACCAAACCCGGTCGATCGCGGCAAGCCGGGCTCGAAGATCCATGTCCTGACCGACCGGAACGGCCTGTCGCTGGCGCTGGCCGTCTCCGCCGCGAACCTGCACGACTCCCAAGCACTGGAGCCGCTGGTGCAGGGCATTCCGAAGATCCGGTCCCGGCGCGGCCCGCGCCGCCGCAAACCGGCGAAGCTCCACGCCGACAAGGCCTACGACATCCCCGACTGCCACCGGGCACTGCGCGAGCGGCGCATCGGCGACCGCATCGCCCGCCGCGGCATCGAAACCTCAGCCAGACTCGGCCGCCACCGGTGGGCGATCGAACGCACCATCGCCTGGCTCGGCGGCTACCGTCGCCTGACTTTGCGATACGAACGCCACGGCCACCTGTTCGCCGCGTTCCTCGCCCTAGACGCGGCCATCACCTGCTACAAGAAACTCGCCAACTGAGACAAGCTCTTAGAGGGCATCTCGCGCGTCCCTGGCGAACGCGGCACGGCGACCGCGGCCGACCGCATGGCGAACGGCGTCCCGGTGGCGCCGAAGGTCTGGAGTCAACTCGTAGAAGCGGCTCAGCGGCTCGGGGCGACGCTTCCCGCCGCGACCTGAACCTGCTCGGCGTCTGACGGCGCCCCAGCAGATTTCCGCAAGACCGCGCTTTGACCGACAGCGGGCAGCGTCCTGACCGTGCCGCCCCGCCGGATCCGGGCGGGAGGAACGAGTGCTTCGCCACGGACGCCATGTCTCCGTGCTGGAAAGCTCACGCGGTGGAGATGGTGGTCTTGGTGAGCCGCTCGGAGACCTCCCAGACGCGGGCAGCCGCTTCGGCGCTGCGCAGGGGCGGGTACAGCCGTTGCTCGGCGGGCGGGCCGCCGAGGCCGCCGAGGCCGTTGGGGCCGTAGAGCGCGCCGCGCTTTGCGGCGGGATCGGTGGCGGCCATGAGCGCGGGCAGTGCCGCGGTCTCGACCGTGCCCAGCAGGATGCCGCGGGTCGAGAGCCAGCGGATCAGGCGGACCTGCGCGGTGTCCTCGCTGCGGCCGAGCTCGGGCCGGGCCGCAAGCAGACTCGTCGGGGCCACCCCCGGATGAGCCAGGTTGCTGGTGATGCCCCACCCGCCGGCCCTGCTGCGCCGGTCCAGTTCCAGACCGAACAGGCCGAACGCGATCTTGGATTGGCTGTAGGCGCGCCTGCCGCGGTAGCCGCGCTCCCAGTTCAGGTCGTCCCAGTTGATCGCTCCGCGCCACGCGGCGACGCTGATCTGCGAGGTCACGCGGGCACGGCCCGCCCGCAGCAGCGGCATCAGGTGGGCGACGAGCGCGAAGTGGCCGAGATGGTTGGTGCCGAACTGCAGCTCGAACCCGTCTGCGGTGGTCTGCCGGTTCGGCGGCTCCATCACGCCGGCGTTGTTGACGAGTATGTGGATCGGGCGGCCCTCCGCGCGGAGGGTTTCGCCGAGGGCCGCGACCGACTCGAGCGAGGACAGGTCGAGGCTGCGCAGCGAGACCTCCGCGCTCGGTGTGCCGCGGCGGATCTCCGCGATCGCGTTCTCGCCCTTGCCTTGGTTGCGCACCGGCATGACGACTTCCGCGCCGGCCGCGGCGAGCCGGGCGGCTATGCCCAGTCCCATGCCGTCACTGGCACCGGTGACCAGCGCGCGCTTCCCCGACAGATCCGGGACGACGATGTCGATCGCTCGACGTGACATGGTGCTCCTCCTTCTGATGCCTGCTGCGATCACCATCGCCGACGACGCGGCGTCTATCCAGGACTTCCCGATCCGCGGCTGCAGGAGCCGCCCCTCGAACGCCGGACAGGCCGTCACCGACCCGCCGCTCTCCGGCTCAGAAGGTCGCGCCTCGCCGCCTGAAGGGGGGATCGTCAAGTCGTGGCTGGGCACGCTCGGCGGCTGTATACATGGAGTTCTCAAGAAGGAGGCACCCTTGATCGACCGCACCGGGCTGGCCGAGTTCCTCCGGGCGCGCCGCGAGGCGCTGCAACCGGAGGACGTGGGCCTGCCGCGGGGCTTTCGCCGCAGGACCAGCGGACTTCGGCGCGAGGAGGTCGCCGCGCTGTGCCACATGTCGGTCGACTACTACGCCCGGCTGGAGCGGCAGCGCGGCCCCCAGCCCTCGGAGCAGATGCTCGCCTCGATCGCTCAGGGCCTCCACCTGTCCCGCCTCGAACGCGACCACCTGTTCCGCCTCGCAGGCCAACAGCCGCCCACCAGCGGCGTGGTCAGCGAGCACATCAGCCCCGGCCTCCTGCGCGTCCTCGACCGCCTCGACGACACCCCCGCCGAAATCGTCACCGAACTCGGCGAGACCTTGAAGCAGTCCACGCTCGGCGTCGCCCTCACCGGTGACACCACCTCCTTCAAGGGACCCGAACGCAGCCTCGGGTACCGCTGGTTCACCGACCTGGCCACGCGCCGCTTCTACGCCCCGGACCAGCACGCCTTCCTGAGCCGCATGTTCGTCTCGGGACTGCGCGAGGTCCTGACCCTGCGCGGCCCCGACTCCCGCGCCGCCCACCTCGCCGATCTGCTGCTCGACCGCAGCGAGGAGTTCCGGCGCCTGTGGGCCGACCACGAGGTCGGCGTCCGGCCCGACCAGGTCAAGCGTTTCGTCCACCCCGAGGTCGGCGCCCTCGAACTCCACTGCCAGCACCTCGTCGACCCGGGCCACGCGCACTCGCTGCTGGTCTACACCGCCGTCCCCGGCAGCGAAAGCCACGAGAAGCTCCGCTTGCTCGCCGCCATCGCGGCGTCCCTGTCCCACTGAACGACGGCCGCCTGCCATGCCCGAGCCGCCGCCAGGAGGCACTTGAGGGCGGACGGTTCCATCGCCCGCGAAGCGATCGACCGATCGACAGACGTGCCTCACTTTGTCGCACTGGAGCGTTGCCGCGCGATTTCGCGCATGCTCGTTTCGAGGTCTACGCGCGGTTCGCCGCCGAGTTCGCGGCGGTGATGTCGTAGATGCGGTCGCGGCCCAAGGAGGTGACGAGCCAGTTGTCGAACGGCGGCGCCTTGCGGGCGCGGAGCAGGCGTGAGGAGGGCCGCGACGGTCAGCGGGACGCTGCGGCTGTTCATAAGTGCCGGTCTCACCGGACCCCGATAGATCCAGGCTTCTTCTATAGGCAGGGTGCGCGGCCGTTTCCGCGCACCCGGCGAACCGGGCAACTGACCCTTGCGAATGCCCCACACAGTCGAAACACTCTGCTTTGGTACGTTCCTCTGGAGGACCGTTTACCGCTTCCTCACCCGATATGGCGCATCCAGGCCCCCGCACAACGACGTTCGGGGCTTTCGACATGTTTCGAAGCGGTGTTGTCGGTATGCGGTAGGGATCTGGGGGCAAGGCGAGTCCCACTGCGGCACCGCCGACGTTCTCGTCGATGAAGTTGTCTATCTGCGCGGGGTCGAAGCCCATGTTCGCGGGGATGGAGCCGGTGAGCCTTTCCCATCGTGACCGAGCGCGAGGTCGTCCTCCTTCGAATAGGGCCTCGCTTCGGCGCCGGTAATCCGCGCATGGCCGAACGGAGCAGAAGGCCGTCGGTCGGTTCAGCCGACCCAGAGGAACAGGACGGCGAGGCTGGCGGCGGCCCCGGCGAAGCAGACCGCGGCCGCTTTCGGGCTCGGTCCGGCGGTCCCGGAGGTACGGCCGCTGAGCATCGACTGGAGCTGCTCGCGCAGCTCCGCGTTGAACGCCAGGCCGGCCGCGAGGATCAGCGCCGAAGGCAGCGCGTAGACCAGGGTGTAGCCGACCAGGACGACCACTGCGGCCGGGGTCGCCACGTCGGCGTCGATGAGGCGTTCGACGGCCAGGACCATGGGGAACGCGTTGGGGAGATCGCCGACCGTGGCGAGCATCCCGAACGGCAGGGCGCTCCAGGCGTTCACCCACGGCGGCAACGTGTAGCCCTTTCGCTTGCGGGGCTTGAGCCTGCGCACGCCCATGACCACCAGCCCCACCGCCAGGCCGGCGAACAAGAGGCGGCGCAGCCACAGCGTGAACCCCTCCAGCACCGAGTCCGCGAACGCCAGACCGAAGTAGAACATCAACGCGAAGGTCAGGAACGACGCCGCGGCTCCGAGCATGAACGCCCAGCCTGTCGGCGCGGGGCGCTTCGCGCCCAGCAGGATCACGATGACGATCCAGATCGTGGCGGCGTTGACCGAGTCGAGCAGTGCCAGGCCCGTCAAGCCCCACAGCAGTCCGCCTGTCAACGGCCACCGCCTCTTGCTCGGGCGCGCTCCAGCAGGTCGCCACCGTTGCGGCCCATGCGCGATCCCTTCCGCACTGTGACACCCGCGCCGTAGGCCGGGTCGAGGGCGGCCCACGCCGCCCGACCACACAGTACCCGCCTCGACCCGTCCGCCTTCCCGGCCGAGCGGCGCCGCTTCCTGGCTCCCAAGGGCCGCAAGCTTACCGGCTTGCAACTCCAACGACGCGAACCCGAACGGCGATACCCGAGCCCGCTCACGCTCCTCTCGCGGTTCGCCGTCCACGTCCTCGGCCAAGCCGTCTCCGGCCGCGAGTCCTACGCGCGAACCAAGGTGAACAAGGCCCTGGCCGAGGGCGCAAAGACCGGCGATCAGACCGGATGCCGCCGATATCGGGAGCTGCGGCCGGTCGGCGTTCTTACAGGAGAGCTTGTCGGAGAAGACCCGCCGGCGCCCACGCTCACGGAGCTGGGAGTCGAGCTTCTGGTCCCGCGTGGACGCGCGCGTAGCCGATGAGGGTGTCCCCGGGCCGGCACCGGCTCCAGCAGCTCGCCGCGCGGCTCGAAGTCGATCACGAGGTAATCCCGGGCCCCACGGGCCGTGCTCCAGGACCGCTTGCCGCAGGCGGTCAGGGTCGCCGCCAGGACCCGCCATCACGTGGGATCGTGCGGTGGGATCCGCTCTGCAACGAGAACTGGACTGGGCTTCCGTGTCCATGAGGGACTCAGATCGATCCAGGAGGCGGTTCGATAAGCGATACCGCCGGGCGGGTTCGCGTGCTCGACGGCGCGAGAGGTCGCCTCAGGCGGTCACCGTTCGTTCGACGCGGTGCGGCCGAGCGCGCGGCGTCGGACGGCCGCCCAGACGGCGAAGGCCGACAAGGCCAGTCCGCAGCCGACGTCCACGATCACGTGGGTCTGCCGCCACCAGGCCATGTCGGTAGCGCCTGGCACGGCGTAGTGCGCGATGCCCACCAGCCCCGAAAGCGAGTAGACCCCCAGCGCGACCGCGGACCACACGATCGCGCGTCGGCGCCAAAGCAGGATCGCGAGTCCGCCGAACGCGGTGAACACGAACCACGAGAGGCCGATGACCGTCGCGGGCGGGGCCGGGATCCGGCTGTGGGCGTGGGGGACAGGGTAGGCGTCGTAGTTCGCGTAGTTGTCGACGTAATGGACCACCGAGACCGCCACCGCGATCGCGAGCGTCCAATACAGGAATCTGCCGGCCCGTTCGTACATGCTCTCTTTCCCCTCCTCGGCGGCAAGGTCGCGGGTGTGCGCGCGGTCGGCCGCTCGGCCGGCGTGAGGCGGCCTCGTCTCGATGACCGTACCATACAGTATGGTATGGTCGTGATGGAGGTGATGGCGATGCCTACTGCATCGAACGCGCGATGGCTCGACGAGGGCCTGGCGGTTCTCGCGGAGTCGGGTGTGCACGCGGTGACGATCGAGGCCCTCAGTGAACGTCTCGGCTTGAGCAAGGGCTCTTTCTACCACCACTTCAAGGGCATGGCGGGGTATCACGCCGCGCTGCTGGCCCACTACGAGAAGCGCGAGACGCAGGCGTTCATCGACCTCGTCGACGCACTCCCGGTCGAGGACGGCGCGGAAAAGCTGCGGGCTCTGATCAGCGCGGCCGTGGCCGACGAGGCGAGCGTGGCCGTCGAGCCGCAGGTGCGGATCTGGGCGAGCCACGATCCGGTGGCCGAGGCGACCATGAAGCGAGTCGACGCGAAGCGGGTCGACTACCTGCAGCGCCAGTGTCGCGCCATCGTCGACGCCGATCGGGCCGACGACGTCGGCAAGATGATCTATCTCGTCGGCATCGGGTCCGGGCACATCGTCCCGCCGATTCCGGTGGCGGACCAAGTGCGCATGTGCGACCTGCTCATCAGCGACCTCGAGGCCGCCGCCGCGAACGCGTCGACACGCGAGGCGCGCCAAACGAAAGGAAGCGGTTCATGAACCAGCGGCGAAACCGCCCCGTCATCGCCGGAGGCGCGATCATCACTCTGTGCGGCATCGGCCACTCGGTCGCCGCCCTGCTGCAGGTCGCGCCGCACCACGGCGAGGCGTGGTTCCAAGGCGCCCTTTGGGAGCAGGCGAACCGGAACGTCACCGAGTTCACGCCGGTCACCGGTGCGTTCTGGTACAGCTTCAACAGCTTCGGGTTCCCGCTGCTGATGCTCGGCGCACTGGTCATCGCACTTGGACTGAGGGGCACGGCCGCGCCCCGACCTGTCGTGTGGCTCATGATGCTGTGGACGGTCATCGGCGAGATCGCCTCCGGGCCCTCGCCCCTCCTGCTGCTCCTGATCGCAGGAGTCCTCATGCTGATCGGCGCCTCGCGCCGCACGCCGACCCGCAGGCGAGGGGCCCACGACCAAGGCGGGGTCGCCGCCCGACTTTCAACGACCTGATCGCAGACCCAAGAAGGACGACCGACGATGACGAACCGACACCCCGCAGGAGCGCACACCGAACGGACACGGCCTCCCCGAGACACGCGCGCGCGAACCTCACCGGTCTCCACCGGACCCCACAGTGCCCTCAGCGGGCAGGCGTCGAAGCGGATCGCGATCGCGACCTGCGCCGCCCTGCCCGACGGTTTCGAGGACGACCACCATGCGGTGGCGCTCCTCGGCGGCGAGTACGCCACGTGGACCGACGCTCACGTCGACTGGCAGGACTTCGACCGCGTCCTGATTCGCAGCACGTGGGACTACACGTCCAACCGAACCGAATTCGTGCAGTGGGCGCATTCGGTCGGGGCCGGGCGGTTGCTCAACGCTCCCGCTCTGATCGAGTGGAACTCCGACAAGAGCTATCTGCGCGATATCGACGCGCCGACCGTCCCGACGACGTTCGTCGGTCCGACCGCATCCCTCCCCAGGCTCGAAGGCGAGGTCGTCGTCAAGCCGACGATCTCAGCAGGCGCTGTCGACACCGGACGGTTCAGTCCCTCCCATCATGACCGAGCGCGCGCCTTGGTGAAGCGCATCACCGACTCGGGTCGCACCGCGATGATCCAGCCGTACCTGCGCGGCATCGGCACGAAGGGCGAGACCGCACTCGTCTTCATCGGCGGCGAACTGTCCCATGTGCTGCACAAGAAGCCGGTGCTCCGGCCGAACGAGATCGCTCCACTTGCGGAGGCAACCGGTTCGGTCGTCGCCGCTAAGGCGATGTTCGACCCGGACCTCGTCACCGCCGGCCAAGCCGACGCGGCCCAGATCGCACTCGCGGAACGGGTCATCGGCCAGGTCTCCGACCGGTTCGGCGTCCCGACCTTCGCACGGGTCGACCTGGTGCCCGGGCCGGACGCCGAGCCGATCCTGCTCGAGCTCGAAGCCGTCGAACCCTGCCTGTATCTCGATACCGCACCAGGCGCCGCCGCAAAACTCGCCGACGCCGTTCTCCGCTCGTGATCGCCCACCACGAGCCGGGTTCGCAGGCGATCGCGGCGGTGAGTCCCTGGTCCGCGACTCGAAACCCGACGAGGCCCCGCCGATTCCCGACGCCTCGGCTGCCGACTGGCGTGGCGTTCTCAACGCCACCCTGAAATTACCGACCGCCAGGAGTTTCCCGGCCTCCCTCCGCCGGGGGACCGCTGCCCCCCGGCGGAGGGAGGCCGGAGCGGTTCGCGGGCGGCACGATGGCGGCATGATGGTCGATTCGCCTCCCCCGCAACAGTTTCGACGCCGTGTCGCCGCGGTCGGTGCCGTCGCCGCCACCGTGCCCTATGTGGCGCTCAAGGTGCTATGGCTCTCGGGCAACCTGGTCGGGGTGCCGGCCGATTCCCCCGCCGCCGGGGATGAGTTCGTGTACGCCAACGCGATCACGTTCGGCATGGACGCATTCGTGGTGGTGCTCGCGCTGGCGCTGACGCAGCGCTGGGGAATGCGGGTGCCGGCCTGGCTGCTGCTGGCGCCCGTCTGGGTCGGGACCGGTCTGCTCGTGCCCGCCGTGCTGCAAGCGGCCGCGGGCGGGCTCGCCTGGGTGGTCAGCGGCGGGCAGGCGATGCGGTTGGAGGGCGGGCTGGTCGAGCCGTGGGTGTACGCGGTCGTCGGGGCGTCGTTCGCGCTCCAGGGGATCTTCCTCGCGGCCGCGTTCTGGTGGTACGCGAGAGCGCGCTGGAGTCACGTGTTCCAACCGGCCGAACCGGCGAAGGGCGCCACCGACGAGGTGCAGACGGTGTTCGTGCGCGGGGGCGGCGGGGCAGCGGTGGTCATCGCGATCGGATACGCGGTCTGGCAGTTCGGGGACGCGGGCCCGTTCGGCGAATACGAGCCCGGGTGGGAGGTGTCGCAGCGGATGCACCTGGTGATCGCGGCCGCGACGGCCCTCGTTGCCGCGATCGGCGCCGCCCGGATGCTCAGACCCACTGTGCGGGTGCCGTTCGGGCGGGCCGCGGTACTCGCGTGGGTCGGCTCCGGCAGCCTGTGCGGATGGGGGCTCTACCAGGTGGTGGTCGTCCTTTCCGGAGCGTCGCTGACCGAGGACGTGTCGCCGGTAGGGAACCTGATGCAGCTCACGTCGATGCTCGCCGGGTTCGCGCTCGCGTTGGGGTGCGTGCTCAGAATCGTCGAACGGCGCGTGCTCACGGGTGCCGATCAGGCCTTACCCCAGGTGGAACCCCGGCCGAAGCGGCGGCTGCGGGGCCGCGAAGCAGGGTTCGCGATCACGGTGCCCGGTCCGAGGGTCGATGCGTCACCCAGGAGTCCGGGGTCGACATCGGCACTGGCCGGCGGGGTGGAGACAAAACCCTTCGGAACAGATCCGGTCGCCCGTTCGAGGCAGTGCATCTGGAATCGGTCGAACACGGCGGTGCCCCGTCCGAAGACGAAGTCGAGGTCGCCTTCCACCTCGCAGTACCGGTAGTACTGGCGGCCGGGATCAGCGGTTCGACGATCTCCCCAAGTCCTTCGGGTACAAGGTCCTGGGCGAAATCCTCTACACCAGGTCTACTACCAGACCCATTGGGGGACACTCGAAGCAAGCGCTCACCCTGCGGCGAGAAGGCGGTTCAAGGCGTTTCGGGTGCGCTGTGCGGCTTGAGGTTCGGCGAAGAGTTGGATCTCCTGATTGAGCGCCATGAAGAGGCCGACCAGTTCGTACGCGACCTGTTCAGGGTCGGTGTCGTGCGGCAGTTCCCCCGCGGTGACGGCGGTGCGGACCTCGGTGGCGAGGAGCCGCCGCCAGAGCTTGTGCAGGCGCGCCACGGTATCGCGCACGGGCCCGCTGCGGGCGTCGAATTCGACTGCGGCGGTGGTGAAAAGGCAGCCGCCGGGGAAGATCCCGCGTTCGTGCTCGAGGTAGTCGATCCACGCCTCGCACGCGGCCCGCAGGCGCGGCAGGCCGGGCTGTTCGGGTTCGGCCCGCCTCCACACGATGCGAAGGAAAGCGTCCGCGGCGGCGTCCAGAACCGCCAACTGCAGTGCCGGTTTGGAACTGAAGTGCCCGAGCACGCCGCCTTTGCTCATGCCGAGGTCGGCGGCGAGCTGCCCGATGGTCAGCCCCTCGAGGCCCTCGACCGAGGCGACGGCGACGCCGCGCTGGAGGATGCGCTCTCGGGTCAGGCGGGCTTCGGCGACGGATCGGCGCGGGCTCATGCCGCCATCCTAACGAACCGAGAGCCATTTAGCGACCGATCGGTTGCTATATTGGCGGTCCGGTCGTCGATCTGAGGAGACCCCATGTCAGGAAGCCGAATCGCCGCCCTCGGGCACTATCAGCCGCCCCGCGTGCTGACCAATGACGACCTGGCCGCCATGGTCGACACCAGCGACGAGTGGATCCGGCAACGCACCGGCATTGCCACCCGGCGCATCGCCGCCGCCGACGAGTCGGTGACCGACCTGGCGGCGTCGGCCGCCGCCAAAGCCCTCGGCGCCGCCGGTCTGGAGCCCGGCGACATCGACCTGGTCACCGTCGCCACCTGCTCGGCGATCGACCGGTGCCCCTCGATCGCCGCCCAAGTCGCGGGCCGGCTCGGCATCCCCGCCGCTGCCGCATTCGACATCAACAACGGATGCGCCGGATTCTGCACCGCTCTGGCGACTGCCGACCACGCGGTGCGGGTGGGCGCGGCGAGGCACGCATTGGTCATCGGGGCGGAGAAGATGTCGGACGTGACCGACTGGAGCGACCGCAGCACGTGCGTGCTGCTCGGCGACGGCGCGGGCGCGGCGGTGATCAGCACCGCCGAGGAGGCCGGGATCGGCCCGGTCGTGTGGGGCGGCGACCCGGCCCGTGCCGATGCGGTACGCCTCGCCGGCGAATGGCGGCCGCGCTTCACCCAGGCCGGACAGGCCGTGTACCGCTGGGCCACGACCGAAGTCCCCGACCTCGCCATAGAGGCCTGCCACCGCGCCGGTCTCGAACCGGCCGGTCTCGCCGGCGTGGTGACCCACCAGGCCAACCTTCGCATCATCGAGGCCATCGTTCGCCGACTCGGCCTCGACGAGGAGGCGGTCATCGCCCGAGACGTCGTCGATTCCGGCAACACTTCCGCCGCATCCGTGCCGCTCGCCTTGTCCAAGCTGGCGGAACGACACGCGATCCCCTCCGGCGCCCCAGTGCTCCTGTTCGCCTTCGGAGGCGGCCTGTCCTGGGCCGGACAAGTCGTCGCCGTCCCCTAGACGGTGCTCGGCCCAGGCACATTTACGGCGGCCTCGAAACCGTCGACTGATCACGTGTCTCGTTGGCGCCACCGGTCCGGCATCGATCCGGAGACACTGAGGTCGCCGACCGTCTCCTACCCGCCCGGCGACGGGTCAGGGGTCCGTCGCCTGGCGGGCTCGGAGCGCTCGGAGTTTGTGGCGGTTGCCGCAGCGTTCCATGGAGCACCAGCGTCGTGCGCCGGGGCGGGAGGAGTCGACGAACACCAACGGGCAGTTGTCGCTCGCGCATTCGCGGATGCGTTCGGCCAGTGGTCCGGACAGGAGCTCGATCATCTCTCGGGCCAGTGTCGAGAGCGCTTGCGAGGCCCGCACCGGTGGAGCCCATTCCATGTCCGCGCCGCCTTCGGCGAGTTCGGGGGTCAGCGGCGGCGCGGCAGCGGCCCGGTTGATGGCGGCGACCGCTTCGGTGGGAAGGGGTCGGCGGTCCGCTTGGGCGTGGGCCGTCTCCCAGATCGCCTGCCGGAGGACTTTCGCCTCGGCCAGTTCACGAGACGTCACGGGGACGGTCAGGATCGCCGTCAGTGGCGGCTCGGCCAGCCATGCGCCTAGGTCGGCGGGGTCGTGAAGGGTTTCGAACACTGCATACCGGCCCTCCCCGCCGGTGTGGGCGAAGTCCAGGCAGACCGCGCCGGCGTCGAACCGGAACGACCCTCCCCGGGGGTCGTTCAGCATCCGTCCTCTTGCGTTCGTGCGCATAAACCAGTATAACTGGTGTCGCACAAGAAACCGGTATAACCGGTTTCCTCATTCGAGGAGGCAGCACATGGGCGTACGTCACGTCAACCCCGAAGGACTCCACCGCAGTCCGGCCTTCAGTCAGGCCGTCGTGGTCGAGCAGCCGGCGAAGACGATCTACATCGGCGGGCAGAACGGCGTCGACGCCGACGGCAAGGTCGTCGGCCCCACCGTCGGCGAGCAGTCCGAGCGGGCGTTCCGCAACCTCGCGACGATTCTGGAGAGCGAGGGGGCGAGCTTGGCGGACATCGTCCACTGGAGGATCGCCGTGGTGGAGGGCCATTCGTTCGATGAAGGCGTGGCCGCATTTCAGCGGGTGTGGAATCGGAGCGATCCGCCCCCTGCCATCACGGTCCACGTCGTGTCGGCCTTGGGTCCGGGGTTCCTCGTCGAAATCGACGCCGTCGCCGTCGTCTGATGACTCCGGGCTCACCCTTCCAGGAGCGGCCCGCCACTCACCGTCGGGTCGCCCGGTGCTGAAACCGGGCGACCCGACACCGCGCAGTACCGATGGACCGGCCCGGATCGTTCGGCCACTCATCGATCCACAGACTCGCCGCCACGACGGCGCCCGTGATCGCCGCGCGTGCTCCGAGGACTCGGCACGGCCGCGGTCGCCCCGCTGACGGTCCTCACCACCGCCTTCCCGCCGGGCCCACGCGGACCAGGGCCATCGCCACCTGGATCGCGGTCGGTGCAGCCGGAGACGCGGTGGGATCGCCAGGGGAACCGCGCCGCCATCGATGAGGCGACCGCTCTGCTCGCCGGGAGCGTGCGGCGCCGCCGCGACTATTGCGTTGCACGGAACAGGCGCCGGGCGGAAGAATCGCATGCATGCCACCCGCGAAGACCAAGATCCGCCCGTATGCCGACGACGACTGGGACGCCAT
The DNA here is from genome assembly GCF_019710475.1 of Glycomyces sp. TRM65418. Classification (GTDB taxonomy): domain Bacteria; phylum Actinomycetota; class Actinomycetes; order Mycobacteriales; family Micromonosporaceae; genus Glycomyces. The sequence goes on from NZ_JAJFAX010000006.1 coordinate 319,197, forward strand.
CGCGCGTATCCACGATGCGGCCCGCCTCGACGAGCTGCGCGACTCCGTCGGCGTGGAGGCCTTTCTGACACTGGCGCAGACCGCCGAAGGCGAGGGGCTGTTCGACGGCCAGGTCTGGGTCGCCGAGGACGAGGGCACCGTTACCGGTTTCGTCGCGTTCGACGATGACGAGGTCACCTGGTTGTACGTCGACCCTGGACACTACCGGCGGGGTGTCGGCAGAGCGCTGCTGCGGCATGCGCTGGCCGCGACCGGGACCCGGATGGAGGTGACCGTTCTCGAGGGCAACCCGGCCGCTCTGGCGCTGTATCTGAGCGAGGGCTTCATGATCACCGAGACCCGCACCGGCCCGTTGGTCGGCAATGAGGCGTTCACTGCCACCGGTCACATCATGCACCGCGACCCTTCGGCGACCCGGGTCGAGTTCGGCCCGGACATGACCGACGTCCGTTCAGCCTGATATGGACGCCCGCCTCGCCCGCGGCCGGCATGCCGTCACGGGGTCTCGCTGATACGGAGGCGATGCGTCGGGCCGAATAGCGCCCTGCCGGTCCCGGCTCGTTCAAGATCATGCCATGGGTTGTTCACTCTTGTTGGCTAGCTTGGCTTTCGCACCATCAAGCTCAGTTTGCGAGCGCTACAGCGAAGGGCGACGATGCGCACTCCTGAAGAGATCATGCGGGACCTGGACGCCCGAGTGGCCCAGATCCAAGAGCAGGCCGGGCGCGCCGAGCAGCTTCTGGCCGACGCCGAAACCACCGTCGCCAGCGACGACGAGGCCGTCACCGTCACCGTGAACGCCGGCGGCGCCCTCACCGGCCTGCGCTTCTCCCCGCAGGCCCGCGGCATGTCCGCCAACGGCCTCGCCGACCTCGTCCTCGACACCTACCGCCGGGCCGTCGAGGAGTCGGGGCAGAAGACCTCCCAGATCATGGCGGGTCTCCTCGGCGCCGATTCCGAGGCCATGGGCGTCATCAACTCCTTCGCCCAGCCTCGCCGGGAGCCGTGAATGCCCCAAGTAGACCCCCAGGGACTGCGCGACCACGCCGATAGACTCGTCAACGGCCCCATGCCGATCGTCGTGCAGGCCGCCGACGCCGCCAAGCAGGTCCGCCTCGGTGACGTGGACGCCTACGGCATCATCTTCGCCCAGCTCATCCCGCCGGCCCTGGATCTGTTCCTCGACGACGGCTCCGAGACCCTCGACGCGATCGACGACCTCGGCAACGGCTTCGCGGAAGCGCTCCGCCAGACCGCGATCACATACCAGACCGATGACGAAGAGGTCGCCGCGATCTTCGACGCGCTGCTGAAGGAGCTGGACGCGTGAACGCGAACCCGCTGATCGCCGGAGAACCCGAGACCCCGCTCCCCCAGAGCGCCAAGATCGTCTACGGAGTCTACAAAGCCGGCGAGGCCTACGGTCAGGCCGTCACCCAGGGGAAGGTCGACCTCGGCGACATCGCCTCCTCCACCTTCTCGGTGGGCCTGGACGCGCTCTCGTTCATCGCCAACCCCTTCAAACACCTCATGCAGGCCGGCGTCTCATGGGCGTTCGAGCACATCGCGTTCCTGCGCGAACCCCTCGACTGGGTCGCCGGCAACCCCCAAGCCATCGAAGGACTGGCGCAGACCTGGAACAACATCGCCATGGCCCTCCATGACGCCTCCACCGAGTGGACGAACGAGCTCCAGTCGACCGTCGACTGGGACGGTGCCGACGCCGACGCCTACCGGCAGAGCGCCGGCGCCTTCGGCGAGGTCATCAACGTCGCCGCCGAGGGCGCGGCGTCAGCGGCCAACTTCATCACCGGCGCGGGGGTCCTCGTCTCCATCACGCGCACCATGCTCTTGGAGATCATCTCCAACTTCATCGCCGAAGCGGTTCTGTGGCTCTGCAGCGCCGTGGCCATCGCCCCTTTCACCTTCGGCGCCCCGGTCGCGGCCGCCGTCGCCCGGGTCGTCTCCAAGGCCGTCAGCGTCTTCGCCGACCTGGTCGCCAAGATCGGCGAGCTCACGACGAAGCTCGGTCGCTGGGTCGTCGCCCTGCGCAAGTTCGGCACCGGCTCGACCGGCCTCAAGAAGTCCCTCGACGACGCCACCGACCATCTGCTCAAGGGCTCCGGCAAGGTCCTGACGGCTTCCGGTCCGGCGTTCGGCAGGGGGGCGGACCGGTTGCGCAACCTCTCCGACGGCGCGCTCCTGAGATCGTGGGATCCGCTCAAGAACAGCTGGAAGAACCCCATCGACGGGCTGAAGACCGTCAAGTACACCGGGAACTCCCTCGCCCACGGGGAGAACCAGTACAGCCAAATGGAGGCGGAGCGTCAAGCGAACGGCGGCCCGTGACGTGGTGCGCCGTCGCGACGACCGCGGTCGTCGCGCTCCTGATCGTCGCGGTGGCGCCCGCCTGGCGCCGCCACCGCCGCCGTGAGGAGGCCGAGACGGCCGAGATCCTCGCCGGCCTCACCGAGGAGCAGCGCGCCGAATACGAGCGACTGACCGACGAACGCCGCCGGCGCCGGGCCGAGGAGGACGCCGAGCGCGCCCGCACCGCCGACCTCCTGCGCGAACAGGAGGAGCGCCGGCGCCGGGCCCGAGGCGATTGACCGTTCGAGCCTTCGGCCGGACGGTCTCCTGAAGCGTTCGACCACGCCGACGTCCACGGTGCCGCTCACCACGAGTGGGAAGCCCGTTTCGGTGCCTGTGAGGCCTCTGAGCCTTCGTATCGCGGCCGAACACCGGGCCGACATGGTCCGGTGTTCGGCCGCGTCGCGTCCGCGGTTCGCTCCAGTGCGTGAAGATGTCCGGGGCCCGAATGGTCGGTGAATCCTGCGGTAGGTTCTGACATCAGCGACATTCCTTGCGGCGCAATGTGTCAGGATCGATGAGTGAGGAAGAGCAGTGACCGTGAAACGTCCGCCTCCGGCATCGCCGAGGAGGCGCGCGCGTTCATCGAGCAGATGATCGAGTTCGGCGAGCGGTCCCGGCCGCTACGGCGCCTGCTGGAGCCCGCCGGCATCCGGGTCCAGTCCCCCGGTGGCGAGGCGGCGGTCGTCGTCACCGGCGGCGGCGTGCTGATCGGCGTGGATTTCGGTGCGGGGCACGAGGACATGGACCAGCGCGAGCTCGCCGAGATGCTTCTCGACGCCTACGACAGCGCTCTGGCCGAAGTCGAGCGGCGTCGGATCGAGAGCCCTGAGAAGGCCGCCTGACCGAGAGAACGGCTCGATGCGGCGGATGCCGCCGCTCATGCGCCGGCTCGCGACGCCGATTCGGACGGGTTCACGACACCCCGAGGGCCAGGCTCGCGAGCGCGACGGTCTCGGCGACGATCCCGCTCGCCCCGATCGTGTCCCCGCCCGTGCCGAGCCGGCGTCGCCACCGCTGGTATGCGAGGTGGGCCGCGGCGGTACCGGCGGTGAGCGCCAGCCCGGCGGGCCATCCGAAGCCCGATAGGGCCCCCGCGGCCGCGACGACGGCGACCGTGACGAGCGCAGCGGCGACCGTGACCGGCAGCGTCGCCGCAGCGGCCGGTCCCTTCGCCACCGATCGCTCACGGGGTGCGCTCCGGTGCAGCTGCCACACCAGCGCGAACCGTCCGATGACCGGCGCCAGAGCGATCATCCACCATCCCTGGCCGACCGCTGCGACGGCGCCGACCAAGGCGAAGCGAAGCAGCAGCACGGTCCCCAGGGCGGCGGCCCCGACCGCGCCGACGCGCGGGTCTTTCATGACTTCGCGGGCCTCTTCGGGCGGCCGGTGGCTGGCGAGGCCGTCGGCGGTGTCGGCGAGGCCGTCCAGGTGCAGTGCTCCGGTGAGGGCGAAGTCGATCAGCAGCACCAGGCCGGCCGCGACCAGCGGCCCTCCGATGTGGAGTCCGAGCCAGGCGGCGCCCGTCCAGGCGAGGCCGATCACCAGTCCGGCCGCCGGGAAGAGGACGACCGCGCCCCGGGTCGGCGGACCGGCCTTGAGCGGCAGGACCGTCAGGAAGCCGAGGGCGTCGCGCAGCGGCGGCATCAGGCGCCGAGCTCGTCGAGCCCGGCGACGTCGCGCAGCACGGCGGCCGCGCTGCGGATCACGGGTATCGCGAGCAGGGCGCCGGTGCCTTCCCCCAGGCGCAGCTCCAGGTCGAGCAGCGGTTCGAGCCCGAGGTGGGCGAGGCCGATCGAGGCGCCGGGCTCGACCGACCGGTGCCCGGCGATGAGATAGCCGGTCACGGTCGGGCACAGGGCCGCGGCCGCGAGCGCGGCGGCGACGGTGTTGACGCCGTCGAGCACGACCGGAAGACGCCGTGCCGCCGCGGCGAGGGCCGCCCCGGCGAGGGCGGCGTGTTCCAGGCCGCCCAGGGAGGCGAGGACGCCCAGCGGGTCGCGGTCCGGTCCGTGCCGGTCGAGGGCGTCGGCGACGACGTCGACCTTGCGTGCGAGGGTCGCATCGTCGATGCCGGTGCCCCGTCCGGTCACGCGCTCCGGGCGCTCCCCGGTGTACGCGGCGATGAGGGCGGCCGACGGGGTGGTGTTGGCGATGCCCATGTCGCCCAGGGCGAGGAGACCGACGCCCGCGTCGACCATCCGGTCGGCGAGCGCGGCCCCGGCCAGGATCGCGCCGGTGCACTCGGTTTCGGTCATGGCCGGTTCGGTGCGCAGGTCGGCGGTGCCGTTCCTGACGTCCGCGGCGGAGAGCATCCGGTGCGGGGCGGGCGGGCGCACGGCTCCGGCGTCGAGGACGGCGACGTCGACGCCGCAGGCCGAGGCGATGGCGTTCGCGCTGGCGCGGCCGGAGCAGAAGTTCTCGATCATGAGGGTGGTGATCTCCTGCGGCCACGGGCTGACGCCGTGGACGTGGACGCCGTGGTCTCCGGCGGCGATCAGCAGGCCCGGTCGCTCGACGGCGGGCGGCGGGCAGGACCGGTCGATCGCGGAAAGCCGCGCGCCGAGCCGTTCGAGCCGGCCGAGGCTTCCCGGTGGTTTCGCGAGTCCGTTGTGGCGCTCCTCGGCCATGGTCGCGAAGCGCTCGTCGGTCGGTTCGATCGACGCGAGGAGGGCGGGGAGTCGGTTCATCGATGCTGCTCCAGGGTGCGGATGATCGCGGATCGGAGTTCCTCCGCGGTGGCGCCGTCGCGCACGGCGATGCGGAGGTAATGGGCGTCGAGCCCGGGGAAGGTCTCGCCGCGCCGCAGGGCGAAACCCTCCTGGAGGAGGCGCTCGCGCAGGTCGGTCCGCTCAGTCCGGATGAGGACGAAATTGGCCGCCGCAGGCCAGACGCGGAGCCCGGCGATGCCGCTGAGCGCCTCGATGAGGAAGGCGCGCCGTTCGGCGACGAGGCCGGCGCGTTCGGCGCGTTCGGCCTCGGCCGCGACGCAGGCTTCGATGGCCTCCAAGGCGAGCGAGCCGACCGGCCATGGCTGGCGGGCGGCGTCGAGCCGGGCGACCGTGTCGGGGTCGGCGAGCAGGTATCCGACCCGCAGGCCGGCCAGGCCCCACAGTTTCGTGAGGCTGCGGATGACCACGAGGCCGGGCAGGTCGCCGCGCCCCGCCAGGTCGTCGGCCACCGCAGGCGCCGCGTCGGGAGCGTCGCCGAACGGGGGCAGGAAGTCGGCGAAGGCCTCGTCGACGACGACGGTCCGGCCGGGGCGGCACAGCCGTTCGACCGCGGCGACCGGATCGAGGGCGCCGGTCGGGTTGTCCGGTCGGGTCAGGAGGACGAAGTCGGCCTCGTCGGGCACGTCGGCGGGATCGAACGTCCAGTGCTCGCTTTCGCGGAAGACCCGCCTGACCGGCACCCCGGCGGAGCGGAGCGCCGCCTCCCCTTCGGTGAACGTGGGGTGGACGCACACGGCGAGCCTCGGCCGGAGTACCTGGGCGAGCATCCAGAATCCCTCGGCGGCGCCGTCGAGGACCATGCACTCCGAGGCGGCCCGGCCGTGCCGGGACGCGGCGGCGGCCCTGGCGGCGCGCTGGTCGGGGTAGGCGGCCAGGTCGCGGACGGCCGCCGCGAGTCGATCGGCCAGCCACTGCGGCGGTCCTTCGAGGACGTTCACGGCGAGATCGACGGCGCCCTCGGGCACCTGGGTGTCGCCGTGGTCGCGGAGGCGGTCCCCGGCCTCCGCCTGCGGCGGGGCTTCGGGCGCGGGCAGGGGCACGGCGCGCCCGGCGACCACCAGCTCGCACGTGTCGGCGGCCTCGCTGATCGACTGCACGACTGCGCCGTGGAGGTCGAGCCAGCGGCGCGAGGAGGCCGAGACGGGTACGAGCCCGCCGCCGGGCTGCCCGGCGGCGACGACGACCCGGGCGGCCCTGGAGCGGGCGAGGTCGCGCCAGTCGGCGGCCTCGGCGAGGATCCGCTTCCAGGCCGCGCGCTGTGCCTCGTCGAGGCGGGCCACCGGGTCCTCGGTCCACAATCGGCCCTCGAACATCCGGTCGGTGACCCAGCCGTCGAGGTCGTCGATGAGGACGCAGGCGTCGGGCGGCGCTGCACGCAGCGCGGCGGCGATGTCGGTCGTCTCCACCGTCCGCCATGAGCCGGGGCGCCGTTCGCGGTGAGCCGCGATCCGCTCCCGCATCTCCTCGTCCGCCGCCGAGCCGGTGGCGATGTAGACGACGGGTCCGCCGCTTCCGGCGGCCAGGTGCTCGGCGCGGGCGCTCTTGCCCGAGCGGATGCCGCCGAGGACCAGGTGGAGGGTCACTTCGGGGTCTCCGCGTGGTGGTGGCCGTGGTGGTGGCCGTGCGTGCCGGGATCGTCGGGGTGGAAGTGGAGGGTCTGCGGCGCGCCCACCCGGTGCTCGAAGCCGGGCATGGCGACCCGGTACAGGCAGGTGTCGCAGTTGACGGCGGTCAGCCCGGCCTCGGCCTCGTCGGCGCGGGCGAGGAGCGCCTCGGCGACGGCCCGGTCGGGTCCGAGGTACGGGGCGTCGATCACGTCGCATTCGGGGTACTGCGCGGCCCACTCGCGGGTCTGGGCGCGGATGCGCCGCTCCAGCACCCCGGTGAACAGGAAGTACGGCAGGAGCGCGATCTTCTTGGCGCCCAGAGCCCGGCAACGGTCCAGCGCTTCGGGCACCGAGGGCTCGGCGAGGCTGACGAAGCCGGTCTCCACCAGCGGCCAGGGCCGGCCCTCCCAGAGCATGCGCGCGATCTTGAACAGGTCGGCGTTCGCGTCGGGATCCGAGGTGCCGCGTCCGATGAGGACCACGGCCGTCTCCTCCCGGTCCTCGGCGGGCACCGCTTCGCACAGCCGCCGGTCGACCAGGTCGAGCAGCTCCGGCCGGACCCCCAGGGGCGCGCCGTACGTGAACCGGACGCCCGGGTGGCGCTCCCGTTCGGCGGCGATCGAGGCGGGCACGTCGCCCTTGGCGTGCCCGGCCCCCAGCAGGACCAGGGGGACCACCGTCATGTGGTCGACGCCGTCGGCCACGGAGGCGGCCACGCTCTCGCTGATGGGCGGCGGGCACAGCTCCAGGAAGGAGAGGTCGGCGCGCAGTCCGGGCCGCAGGGCCCGCACTCGGTCGAGCAGCCGGCGCGACTCGGCCTGCCCGGCCGGGTCGACCGTCCCGTGGGCGACGATCATCAGTTGGTGGCTCATCTGGGCTTCTCCTCGAAAACGGTAGGTGCGGAGTACAAGAGGGCGTTGACGGCGGCGGCGGCGACGGCCGAGCCGCCGAGCTCGGAGCGGTTCGAGACGGACGGCAGCCCCGAGGCGCGGAGCGCGGCCTTGGACTCGACCGCGCCGACGAAGCCGACGGGGAGGCCGACCACCAGCGCCGGTGCGGGCGCGTGGGCGAGGATCGCCTCGAGCGCCGTGGGGGCGTTGCCGACCGCCCACACCGCTCCGGGTCCGAACCGCTCGCAGGCCAGCTCGACCGCGGCGGCGCTCCGGGTGGTGCCGCGCTCAAGGGCGCGTTCGGCCACGCCCGGCCAGGCCAGCGGGACCTCGACGTCGGCGCTGGTGATGCCTGCGGCCACCATGCGGCTGTCGGCGATGATCGGTGCGCCGTCGCTGAGCGCCCGCCAGCCGTGTCGCAGGGCCGCTTCCTCCACCGCCAGGTCCTCGGCGTAGCGGAGGTCGGCGGAGGCGTGCACGACCCGTTCGGTCACCGCCCGGCTGAGCGGCCCGAGCCGCGAGAGGTCCACGCGGGACGCGAGGATGCGCATGCTCTCGACTTCGATGGGGTGCACCCGGTCCCGGCCCATGCGTCTCATCGGGACACCTCCGCCGGCGGGCGGATCGCCTCGGCGGGGCAGACTTCGGCGCATTCACCGCAGCCGGTGCACCGGTCGGCCAGGACGACCAGGGGCGTCGCGCCGCCGGGGGTCGGCCGCAGGCACCGCTCCGGACAGGTCCGCAGGCACGCCCCGCACGCGGTGCAGTCCGCGGTGACGGCGAACGGCCCGCCGGTCATGCGCCCGCCGCCCGGTAACCGCGGGGGGTGACCATGCGGCCCGCGACCATGCGGGTCCGGCTGGTCCCCACCAGGACCAGTGTCGTCATCTGGACCGAGGCGACGTCGAGTTCACCGAGGGCGGTCACGGTGACCTGCTGATCCGGGCGTTCGGCGTCGCGGACGACCCCCACCGGTGTGTCGGGATCGCGGTGCCGCAGCAGGATCTCCTTCGCGCGGGCGAGCTGCCAGTCGCGCCCGGCGCTGCGGGGGTTGTAGAAGGCGACGGCCAGGTCGCCTCGGGCGGCCGCTTCGATGCGCGCTTCGATGAGCTCCCAGGGCGTCATCAGGTCCGACAGGGAGATCGAGCAGTGGTCGTGTCCGAACGGCGCGCCGAGCAGGGCGCTCGCGGCCAGCGCGGCGGTCACGCCCGGCACGACGACGACGTCGATGTCGTCCCCGGCCAGCTCCAGCGTCGGGGAGGCCATCGCGTACACGCCGACGTCGCCGGAGCCGACCAGGGCCACGGCCCGGCCCGTGCGCGCCAGTTCGATCGCCCGCTCGGCCCGTTCCACCTCCTGGCCGAGCCCGAACCGCTCGAAGTCGGCGCCGCGCGAGGTCCAGCGGGCGGCCTGGTCCACATAGGGCCCGTAGCCGACGACCGTGGCGGCGGCGGCGAGTTCGGCGGCGGCGCGCGGCGCGGTCAGGTCGGGGGCGCCGGGTCCGAGCGAGACGAGCGCGAGGCGGCCTCGGACGGGCCTGCGGGCGACGGCGACGGTGGCCATGGCGCTGCGCCGTTTGGGGACGAGGAGTTCGCCGCCCAGGTGGAGGGCGGCCGCTTCGGCGACCGAAGCGGTGCCGACCGCGGCGCGCACCACCGCCGACGGATTGGGCACGTCGATGGCGGCGAGCCGGTCGGCGGAGAGGTGGACGATCGGCCAGCCGCGGGCGGCGCAGGCGTCGTTGATGCCGGCCTCGTCGGCCTTGAGGTCCACGGTGGCGGCGGTGTGCACGGACGAGGGGGACAGGCCGGCTTCGGCGAGCGCGGTGTCGATCAGCCGGCCGACTTCGGCGGCGGTGACGCCGCGGGAGGCGCCGATGCCGACGATCAGGGAAGGGGGCCGGTAGAGCACGGTCCGCTCCGCGGGCGGGACGGCGCGGTCGGTGACGCGCAGCAGCGGCGCGGCCGGATCGGCGGTGACGGCGGCCGGGATGGGGCCGAGCGGCCAGGGGCGGTCGCGTTCGACGCGGACCGGACCGCCGGCGAGGACGTGGCCGCCGACGGCGGCGAGCTCGCCTTCGGCGCGGAGGCCGAACCGGGCGCCGAGCGAGCCGAGGCCGGGCGTTCCGGCCGACTCGGAGGCGGTGGTGACCACGGGAGTCGCGTTGAGATGGGCGGCGAGGCGTTCGGCCAGGGCGTTCGCGCCGCCTTCGTGGCCGGAGCTGAGGCTGACGGCGAAGCGGCCGGCGTCGTCGACGCAGACGACCGCGGGATCGGTCCGCTTGTCGCGCAGGTGGGGGGCGATGAGGCGGACGGCGGCTCCGGCGGCCATGACCATGACGACGGCGTCCGCCGCGGGCCACGCGGCGGCGACGGCGTCGCGGGGCCGGGCGTCGGCCGTCTCGCCGCCGAGGTGGGCGGCGATGTCGGCGGCGAGGCGCCTGCCGGTCGCGGTGGCGGCCACCACGACGATCCGTGACGCCGCGGTGGGCTTCGACGCAGGCGCGACCGCGGACTCGGTCGCAGGGCGCGGTGCGCGCTCGCGCGCTGCTCGTGGTGCGGTCACGGGCGTTCTCCTTGGACGAGCAGGACGGGGTTGCGCGGGGCGAGGCGGTGGCCGTCGCCGAGCGGGACCAGGTCGGCGACCTCGAGCAGCTGCGCGGCGGCCTTCCATCCGTGCGTTTCGAGCCGACGCACGGCTTCAGGGCAGCGTTCGAGGGTGGCGAGTGCGATCACGATGCGGTCGCCGCAGCGGGCCGCGGCGGCGTCGATGACGGACTCCAGTCCGGCTCCGCCGCCGCCGATGAACACCGCGTCCGGATCGGGCAGGGCGGCGAGGGCGTCCGGGGCGCGGCCGTGGACGAGTCCGATGCGGACACCGTGCGCGACGGCATTGGCTCGGGCCCGGTCGAGCTGGTCGCCGTCGGCGTCGACGGCGACGACGCCCGCGCCGAGCCGGGCGGCTTCGACGGCGACGCTGCCGGAGCCGCAGCCGACGTCCCACAGCAGCCGCCCGGGGCCGGGCCCGAGCGCGGCGAGGGCGGCGGCGCGGACGGCGGGCTTGGTGATCTGCCCGTCGCGGTGGGCGAACTCGTCGACCGGGCGGCCCCAGCCGGCGGCGGCGCCGCGGCTGTGGGCGAGCAGGGTCGGGCCCTGTCGGGCGTCCGCGGCGGGGTCGAGGACGAGCATCACGTTGGGTTCGGGGAAGTCGCGCCCGGCGGCTTCGGCGAGGCCGCACCGGTCGAGCGTCTCGTCGGGATGTCCGAGGCGGCCGGCCACGACGACGTCGCGCGGGCCGCTCCCGGCGGCGACGAGCGCCCGCGCGATCACCGCGGGAGTGGTGCGGGCGTCGGTGAGGACGGCGACCTTGGGGCCGCACAGGGCCGTGGCGATGGCCGGGCGCGGATCGCGCCCGTGGGCGGACACGACCTGTGCGTCCTCCCAGGACAGTCCGATGCGGGCGAAGGCGCCCGAGACCGAGGAGGCCGCGGGGTGGATCGTCAGGGGCCGGCCGACGGCGGCGAGACGGCGGAGGATGCCGAACCAGCCGGGGTCGCCCGAGGCGAGGACGGCGACGGGGCCGGGAGCGGCCTCGATCGCGGCCACGGCCGCGTCGAGGTCGCCGCCGATGGCGATGGTCGCCGCGTGCCGGGGGGCGTGCGCCTCGAGGTGGCGGCGGCCTCCGGCGATCACGGTCGCCTCGGCCGGGATCGGGCGGGCGAGGCGGCCGTCCGGACCGACGCCGATCACGATCAGCGGGTGGTTCACGGCCGCCGCCACCGTTCCGGGTCGGCTCCGGCGCGGGCGAGGCGGTCGGGGGCGCGGGAGTTCCAGGCGACGGGTTCGAGGTCGCCGAAGTCGACCAGGACGGCGTCGACGTCGAGTTCGCCGCCGCAGTGGCGCGCCCAGGCGGCCAGGTTGGCGGCGACGTCGTCGCAGAGGGTGTCCCCGGCGGCGGCCAGCAGGCCCTCGCGGGACCACAGCTCGTAGGCGTGGCGGCCGGTGTTGGCCGCGTCCACCTCGGCGACGAGCGCCGCCGTGCCGCCCGCGCGCGCGGTCACCTCCGCCAAATACCCGGTGTCTACTTTGGATTTGGTGTAGTGGGTCATCATGACCCCCGCGCCGAGCTTGGCGAGCTTCCCGGCCATGCCGACGAACACCAGCCGCGTCAGGCCGGCCTGGACGCAGCGCTCCACGGCCGCGCCGGTGAAGTCGCCGACCTCGGTGAAGCACACCTCGTCGAGACCGGGCAGGAGCCTGATCGCGGCCCGCTCGGTGCGCCCGCCGGTGGTGAGCACGCACGTGTCGCGTCCGGCGGCGGCCATGACGTCGACCGCCTGCAGGACCGAGGCCCGCCAGGCCGCGGTCGAGAAGGGCCGGACGATCCCGGTGGTGCCGAGGATCGAGATGCCGCCGAGGATCCCCAGGCGGGCGTTGGTGGTCCGCTTGGCCATCCGCTCCCCTTCGGGGACCGACACGACGACGTCGACACCGCGCCCGGCATAGGGATCGCAGACCTCCTCCACGGTGATGCGGATCATCTGGCGCGGCGTGCCGTTGATGGCGGGCCCGCCGACCTCCAGGCCGAGCCCGGGCCGGGTCACCACGCCGACCCCGTCGCCGCCGTACAGGTGCACGCCGGGCTCGTCGCTCCAGGCGACCGTGGCGGTCAGGTGCGCGCCGTTCGTGACGTCCGGGTCGTCTCCGGCGTCCTTGACGACCACCGCCTCGGCGGCCTCGCCGACGTGCTCGCAGCGGTCGACGGTGAACTCGACGCGGCGGCCGACCGGCAGCCACACGTCCACGGTGCGGCTGCGTTTCCCGGTGGCCAGCAGCAGGATCGCGGCCTTGGCGGCGGCGGTGGCGCAGGCGCCGGTGGTGAAGCCGGTGCGCAGGGCCTTGCCGGCGCGGGCCTTCGCGGTGCGCGGCAGGTCCGGTTCGATCAGCTCGCGCGCCGCGGTCGGCGGCGGCGAGGCCCGCTCGACGTGCACCGGCCCGGCCTTGGCCCGCCGGGGCGGACGGGTCGGGAAGGAGCGCTCGGGTCCGGCGTTCACGTCGCCCTCGCCGGTCGGTGGGTGTGGGCGAACGACGGCGAGTACAGGTGGCTGCGCGTGCCGCTGGCGCCCAGCGCGGGACCGACGAGCACGAGGGTGTGCATGGTGACCTTCATGGCCCGGACCGTGGCGGCCAGTTCGTCGAGTCGGCACGTCTCGACGCGCTCCTCGGGCCAGGAGACGCGGTAGCCGACCACGCAGGGCGTTCCGGGCGGGTAGCCGCCGGCGAGGAGTTCGGCCTGGAGCCGCTTGGGCCGGGAGGCGGAGAGGAACAGGGCCAGGGTGGTGCCGTGCCGGGCGAAGGAGGCCAGATCCTCCCCTTCGGGCATGGGGGTGCGGGTCGCCATCCGGGTCATGACGACCGATTGGGCGACCTCGGGGACGGTCAGTTCGCGGGCGACCGCCGCGGCGGTGGCGGCCACCGAGGTCACGCCGGGGACGACTTCGACGTCGACGTCGAACTGGGCGACGGCCTCCAACTGCTCCTGCATCGCGCCGTAGATCGAGGGGTCGCCCGAATGCAGGCGGACCACGGTCAGTCCTTCGGCGGCGGCCCTGCGGTAGACGTCGAGCACGTCTTCGAGCGTCATCGTCTTCGAGTCCAGGACCGCCGCGCCGGGGCGGGCGTGCTCGAGGACGTCCTCGTGGACGAGGCTCGAAGCCCACACCACGATGTCGGCCGTCCCGATCACCTCGGCGGCCCTGAGGGTCAGCAGGTCGGCCGCGCCGGGCCCGGCTCCCACGAACCAGATCTTCGCCCTGCTCACACTCGGTCCTCTCGTTCGGGGGCGACGATGACCGTGGAGAGGTACGGCGCGGGCGTGTCGGGAAGGTCGGCCCGGACCTGCTCGCCGGCGTGGCCCAGGTGGGCGCCGAACACGGCGCGGTCCAGCGCCCCGGCCTCCTCCAGCACGGCCCGGATCTCCGGGAGCTTCCTGCCGCCCTTGTAGAGGACGACGGTCCCGCCGCCCGCGAGGGCGGCGCGGATGCGGTCGGTCCCGGCGGTGATCGGCATGAGATGGAGCGGTTCGTCGTGCTCGACCAGCACCGTGCCGGTGCGGGAGGCCAAGTCCTGCATGGCCGTGATGCCCGGGACCGTCCGCACGGCGGCGTCCGGGACGAGGCGGCGGACCTCGCGGGCCAGATAGGTGAAGGTGGAGTAGACGTTCGGGTCGCCGATGGTCGCGAACGCGGCGGTGCCGCCGGCGGCGACGACGTCGGCGACCTTGTCGGCCGCTCTGGCCCAGGCGATCTCCCGACGGTCCTTGCCGAGCTCGAACACCAGCCGGTGGATCGGCTTGTCATGCGGCACATGGTGGGCCACCACGCGCTCGGCGTAGCCGGGCTCGTCCGCGGACGAGGAGGCCGCGACCGGCACGAAGACGCGGTCCGCCCGCAGCAGGCTGTCGCGGCCCTTGACGGTGATGAGGTCGGGGTCGCCCGGTCCGGTGCCGATCCCGATGAGAGTGCCGCTCATGCTGTTGCCTCCTGTGCGAGCGCGTATGCCACTAGACACCGTGCCATTTCGGGGCGCGCGGCCCAGGCGGTATGGACATAACTGGCGTGGACATTCCGCACGACGAAGCCCTCGGGCGCGCGGTCCTCGAACTCCCAGGCCGGAGCGGCCCCGGCCCTCGGGCGGACGGTGGTGCGGTGGAACTCGTGTCCACGCGCCGGGGTCCCCTCAGGGCCGAGCGGCCCGGGGCTCGCGGCGCGGAGAGCGCGGTATCCGAGCGCGAGCTTGTCGGTGAACTCGGCCTCGGCGTCGACCAGGCCCACCATGGGCCGCCCGTCCAGGCTGCGGCACAGGTACAGCAGGCCGCCGCACTCTGCCACGATCGGACCGCCTGATGCCGACAGCGCGCGCAGATCGTCGGCGAGACCGGTGTTGGCGGCGAGTTCCCGTGCGTAGACCTCGGGGAAGCCGCCGCCGAGATAGGCGGCGCCGGTCCCTTCGGGGAGGGCCTCGTCGCGCAGCGGGTCGAAGTCGGCGACCTCCGCTCCGGCCGCTTCCAGCAGCTCCCGGTGTTCGGTGTAGACGAAGGTGAAGGCCGGGCCTCCCGCGACGGCGACGACGGGTCGAGTCACGTCGCCAAGGTGGACAGGAGGCCGCCAGCGTTCGGCGTCGAGCGCGGGCGCACTGCGCGCCATGCGCACCACCGCCTCCATGTCGACCCCTTCGTCCACTCTGCGCCGCAGAGCGTCCACGAGGTCGAGGGCCTCCGTTCGTCGTTCTGCCACCGGAACGAGACCCAGATGCCGCGAGGGCGCTGCAACGCGTTCGCCGCGCCGCAGCACGCCGACCACCGGTATTCCCAACGGTGCCAGCGCCTCTCGCAGCATCTGCTCGTGCCGGTCCGAGGCGACCCGGTTGAGCACGACGCCGGCGACGCGGATCGACGGGTCGAAGCTCGCGAAGCCGTGGACCTCGGCGGCGACCGAGCGTGACTGCGAGGAGGCGTCGACCACCAGCAGCACGGGCGCGTCGAGGAGCCTGGCGATGTGCGCGGTGGAGGCCTCGTCGGTGCCCGCCCTGCCGTCGAACAGGCCCATGGCGCCCTCGATCACGGCCACGTCGGCCCCGGCGGTCCCGTGCAGGAACAGCGGGGCGATCAGGTCGGGGCCGTGCATGAAGGCGTCGAGGTTGCGCGGCGCGCGTCCGCAGGCCAGCGCGTGGTAGCCGGGGTCGATGAAGTCCGGCCCGACCTTGTGCCCGGAGACGCGCAGGCCGCGGGCGCGCAGCGCGGCCATCAGGCCGGTGGCCACGGTGGTCTTGCCGACGCCCGAACGGGTCCCGGCGACCACGACGCGCGGCGCGAGGGTCACCATTCGATGCCCTTCTGGCCGCGCCACCCCTGGTCGAGCGGGTGCTTGACCTTGGTCATCTCGGTGACGAGATCGGCCGCCTCGACGAGCTCGGCGGGGGCGTCGCGGCCGGTGATCATGACGTACTGCAGGCCGGTGCGGCGCTCGAGGGTCTCGACGACTTCGGCGGTGTCGACCCAGCCCCATTTCATCGGGTAGGTGAACTCGTCGAGCAGGTAGAAGCGGTAGCGCTCCTCGGCCAGGCAGCGCTTGACCTCCTCCCAGCCCTCGCGTGCCAGATCGGCCGATTCGGCGAGGTCGCGGGAGGTCCAGCTCCAGCCGTCGCCCATCTTGAACCAGTCGATGCCGCCGAGTTTGGCGGCGGCGGCCTGCTCGCCGACCCGCCACTTGCCGGACTTGACGAACTGGAACACCGCGATCGGCCAGTCCTGGTTCCAGGCGCGCATCATCATGCCGAACGCGGCGGTGGACTTGCCCTTCCCGGTTCCGGTGTGGACCATGAGCAGCGGCGTCTCGCGCTTGCGGCGTTTCGGCTGGGCGTCGGCGGTGTCCTTGTCGGTGGCGCCGTCGTATCGGCTGCGTTCGTCGGTCATGGGTTCCTTCTCAGCGTCCGGTGGCGAGGCGGATGGTGCGGGCGAGTTCTCCGGAGGCGAACTGTTCGAGTTCGACGCAGGGAGCGGCGAGGTGGCGGGCCAGTTCGGCGGCCAGTCCGGTGCGGACGAATCCGGATTCGGTGTCGACGACGAGGGCCGGGACGTCCTTGGCGGCCAGGTGAGCGGCGGCCCGGCGCGACTCGGCGACGGCCTCGGCGGTGGCGTTGGCGCGGCCGTCGGTGACGGCGACCAGGAGCGGGCGGCGGTCGGGGTCGCGGCGGGCGTGCCGTTCGATGAGGCCACATGCGTGGAGGAGCCCGGCGGCGAGGGGGGTGCGCCCGCCGGTCGGCAGCACGGCCAGGCGGCGGTCGGCCAGCTCCACGCCGGCGGTCGGGGGCAGCGCCGTCTCGGCGTTCCGGCCGCGGAAGGTCACGAGGGCGACCAGGTCCCGGCGCTGGTAGGCGTCGAACAGGAGGGCGCGGACGGCGCCCTTGACGGCCCCCATGCGGCGGCGCGCGCCCATCGAGCCGGAGGCGTCGACGCACAGGACGATGAGGTGGCCCTGCTTGCCCGAACGCTCATAGTGCCGGAGGTCGTTGCGGCCGACCAGGGCCTGGCCGGGACCGCCCATGCCGGCGCCTGCGGAGGCGTGACGGCGCAGAGAGGCGGCGATGAGCGTGGCCGAGACGGCGAGGTCGGAGGCGTGCGGGGCCTCCCCGTCGCGCAGCGGGCGGTTCCTGACGGCCGCGCCGCGGCGGGACCGGCCGCGGCTGCGGCGGCCGGAGGCGCCGAAGCGGCGCTGCGGGGCGGTGATCAGGGCGGGCGCCGCCGCGGTCTCGGTCGCGGCCTCGACTCGGCCCGACGGGGCCGGGACGAGCTCCTCGGTGGGCTGCGGAGCGGACTCCGCAGTGGACTGCGGCGAGGAGCCTCGCTCCGGTCCCGTCTCGGACTCGGGGACCTCCTGACTGGGCGGGCCGTTCGAAACCGGGCCCGGGCCGTGGCCATCGCGGTCGTCCGGCCCGTCGTCCGGCCCGTCGCCGGGTCCACGGTCCGGACCGTCCCCCGGTCCGTCTTCCGGGCCGTCTTGCGGCGGTTCGGGTTCATCGTCGCCGAGGAGGCGGTCGAGCTCGTCCTCGTCGATGCCGGGGTCGTCGAACGGGCCTCGGCGCCGGCGATGCGGCAGCGCGAGCAGACAGGCGGCGCGCACGTCGGCGCGGGTGACCTCGGCACGGCCGTCCCAGGCCGCCAGCGCGGCGGCGGTCCGTGCGGTGACGATGTCGGCGCGCATGCCGTCCACGCCGAAGGCCGCGCAGACCTCGGCGATCTTCAACAGCCAGAAGTCGTCGAGTGCGACGTCCTCCAGCAGGTCCCGAGCGGCGACCAGCCGTTCGGCGAGGCGCTTCTCGTCCGTCGCGAAACGGTCGGCGAACTGCTCGGGGTCGGCGTCGTAGGCGAGGCGGCGGCGCACCACCTCGGCGCGCTGGCCGGGGTCGAGCGGGGCAGTCGCTTCGACGGTGAGGCCGAAGCGGTCGAGCAGCTGGGGCCGCAGCTCGCCCTCTTCGGGGTTCATGGTGCCGACCAGCTGGAAGCGGGCCGGGTGGCGGGCGGAGACGCCTTCGCGTTCGACGTGGTTCCAGCCCATGGCGGCGGAGTCGAGGAGCGCGTCGACCAGGTGGTCGTCCAGCAGGTTCACCTCGTCCACATAGAGCAGTCCGCGATGGGCGCGGGCCAGGAGCCCCGGCTGGAAGCTGCGAACACCCTCGCTCAGGGCCCGTTCGAGGTCGATCGATCCGATGAGCCGGTCCTCGGAGGCACCGACCGGGAGCTCGACCAGCGGGGTCGGCCGGTGATGGACGGGCGCGTCCGCGCAGGTCGGGCACAAGTCGGCGGGCCGATCCGGCGGGCAGTTGTAGGCGCAGCCGGCGCGGGTGGCGATGTCGGGCAGCAGGGCGGCGAGGCCGCGCACCGCGGTGGACTTGGCCGACCCCTTGGAACCGCGCACGAGCACGCCGCCGATCCGGGGGTCGACCGCGCCGAGCACGAGCGCGACGGTCAGCTGCTCGGAGCCGACGAGGGCGGTGAACGGGTAGGTCATGCGTCTCCTCCGCGGTCCTCAACGGCGCCTTCGGCTTCGAGATGGGCTTGGCGCAGCCGGTCGAGCAGTTCGGGGTCGGGTTCGGCCCACATGCCCCGCTGGACGGCTTCGAGGAGCCGTTCGGTGATGCCGTGCAGCGCCCAGGGATTGCTCGTCTCCATGAAGGAGCGCACGTCCTCGTCCAGGACGTAGGCCTGGGCGACCTTGGCGTACTGCCAGTCCTTGACGACGTTCGCGGTGGCGTCGTAGCCGAACATGTAGTCGACCGTGGCGGCCAGTTCGAAGGCGCCCTTGTAGCCGTGGCGCCGCATCCCGGCGATCCAGCGGGGGTTGACCACGCGGGAGCGGAAGACCCGGTCGACCTCCTGGCCGAGGGTGCGGGCGACGGGCCGGGACGGGTCGGAGGAGTCGCCGATGAACGCCTCCGGGGCGGCCCCGGTGAGGTGGCGGATGGCGGCGATCATGCCGCCGTGCTCCTGGAAGTAGTCGTCGGAGTCGAGGATGTCGTGTTCGCGGGTGTCGGTGTTCTTGACCGCCACCTGGACGCGTCTGAGGTTGGCGTGCAGGTCGGCGTGGGCCTCGACGCCGTCGAGGCCGCGGCCGTAGGCGTGTCCGGACCAGACGGTGAAGACCTCGGCCAGGTCGGCGGTGTCGCGCCAGTTGCGGGCGTCGATGAGCGGCAGCAGGCCCGCGCCGTACGCGCCGGGTTTGGCGCCGAAGATCCGCGCGGTGGAGCGGCGGGCCGCTTCGGCCTCGCCGACGCCTTCGCCGCGGAGCCGGTCGCGGTCGGCCAGCGCGTGCGCGCGCACGAAGTTCGCCTCGGGCGGTTCCGGGAGCGCCGCGACCGTCTCCACGGCCTGGTCGACGAGTGCGACCAGGTGCGGGAAGGCGTCGCGGAAGAAGCCCGAGATGCGGACGGTGACGTCGATGCGGGGCCGGCCGAGCTCCTCCAGGGGGATCACGTCGAGGCCGGTGACGCGGCGGGTCTCCTCGTGCCAGGTCGGGCGGACGCCGAGGAGGGCGAGGATCTCGGCGATGTCGTCGCCGTGGGTGCGCATGTTCGCGGTGCCCCACACGACGATGCCGACGGTCTCGGGCAGGCGCCCCTGCCGTTCGGCGTGGGTCTCCAGGAGCGCGTCGGCGAGTTTGACGCCGACCTCCCACGCGAGCGGGCTGGGCAGGGCCTTGGGGTCGACGGAGTAGAAGTTCTTCCCGGTGGGGAGCACGTCGAGGCGCCCGCGGGTGGGGGAGCCGGAGGGCCCGGCGGGCAGGTACTCGCCGTCCAGTCCGGACAGGAGCCGGTCGATCTCGTGCGCGGAGGCGCGCACGCGCGGCACGACCTCGGTGCACGCGAAGCGGAGTACGTCGGCGACGGGGGGAGCGGTGCGTCCGAGGACGTCGGCGACGATCCCGTCGACGGCCTCGGCCGACCATCCGGCGTCGGCCACGGCGTCCACGAGGCGTCCGGTGAGGGCGTCGACGCGGTCGAGGACGTCGCCGCGGGTGGCGGCCGGGCCGGGGGCGAGACGGGTCAGCTCGGCGCAGTCGGCGCTCACGCGGCGGCCGCCGTCGCGGGTCAGCTCGTCCTCGTCGAGGCCGAACTCGGCGGCGACGGTGGCGCGCAGCCCGGGCGTCTCCCCTTGCGGCAGCCGCAGAATCGCGCGGACCAGGCCGCGCAGCTGCTCGCCATCGGGGGGCGAGCCGAGGATGTGGAGGCCGTCGCGGATCTGGAGGTCCTTGATCTCGCAGAGGTGGCCGTCGACGTGGACGATGAGCTCACCGAAGTCGTCCGGGTCCTCGGGCATGGCCTCGACGTCGAGTTCGCGGGCGATGTCGGCCTGGACCAGGAGCTCCCACACCTGCTCGCGGACTGCAGGGAGCTTGCTCGGGTCGAGCAGTTCGAGTTCGGCGTGCTCGTCGAGGAGCTGTTCGAGCCGGGTGAGGTCGTCGTAGGTCTCGGCGCGCATCATGGGCGGCACCAGGTGGTCGACGATGACGGCATGGGCGCGCCGCTTGGCCTGGGTGCCCTCGCCGGGGTCGTTGACCACGAAGGGGTAGAACAGGGGCACGTCGGTGAGGGCGGCGTCGGGGGCGCACGAGGCCGAGAGCCCGACGCCCTTGCCCGGCAGCCATTCGAGGGTGCCGTGCTTGCCGACGTGGACGATGGCGTCGGCGCCGAAGACGCGGGTGAGCCACCAGTAGGCGGCCAGGTACTGGTGGGTGGGCGGCAGGTCGGGGTCGTGGTAGATCGCGACGGGGTCGTCGCCGAAGCCGCGCGGCGGCTGGATCGCCAGGACCACGTTGCCCATGCGCATGGTGGCGGTGACGAGGTGGCGGCCGTCGGGGGTGAGCAGGACCTCGCCGGGCGGCGGCCCCCACTGGGCCTCCACGGATTCGCGCAGGTCGCGGGGGAGGTGCTTGAACCAGGTCTCGTAGTCCTCGACGGGCAGCCGGGCGTCGGCTGCGGCGAGCTGGGCGTCGGTGAGCAGGTCGGCGTCGAAGCCGCCTCGGTCGATCAGGGCGTGGATGAGGGCGTCGCCGTCGTCGAGGAGCCGTTCGTCCAGGTCGTCGCCGAGGTCGTAGCCCGTCTCGCGCATGCGCCGCAGCAGAGCCGCGCAGGAGGCGGGGGTGTCGAGGCCGACGCCGTTGCCGATGCGGCTGTGCTTGGTCGGGTAGTTCGACAGGACCAGGCCGATCCGCTTCTCGGCGCGCGGGAGGCGCCGCAGGCGGGCGTGTCCGACGGCGATGCCCGCGACGCGTTCGGCGCGTTCGGGGTCGGGCCGGTAGCGGACGACGGGGCCGCCGATGCGCTCGTCGTCCTCGGTGAGCTCTTTGAACGAGAACGGCACGCCGATGATGCGGCCGTCGAACTCGGGCAGGGCGATCTGCATGGCGGTGTCCATCGGGGACAGCCCGTTGCCGCTCTCGGTCCAGGCCTCGCGGCTGCCGGTGGAGGCGAGCGCCTGGACGACGGGGACCCCGAGTCGCTGCAGGGCCTCGGCCTTCCATGCCGCGGTGTCGGCCGCGTTCGCGCCGCCCATCGCCAGGACGGTGAGCAGCAGCGCGTCGGGGCGGACCCCGGCCTCGTCGAGCATGGCCAGGAGCCCGACGCGGCCTTCGGCGTCGGGCCGCAGCGAGTAGCAGTGGAGGCCGATCGCCTGGGCGCCTCGGGCCTCGATCGCGTCGATGAGGGCGTCGACGAACTCGGTGTTGCCGCTGACGAGGTGGGACCGGTAGAAGACGACGCCGATGAGCGGCCGGTCGGGGTCGACGCCGGTGAGCGGGTCGGCGCGTCGGGGATGGTAGGCGCCGTGGTCGGGCAGTTCGGCGGGCGCCTCGAAGCCGAGTCCGGTGAGCAGGAGGGTGTCCGACAGGAACCGGAGCAGCTGCTCGGTGTTGTCGGTGCCGCCGAGCCGCAGGTACTCGAAGGCGTGGGCGACGGCGGCGGTGGGGGCGGTCGACAGTGCGGTCAGCTCGGCGTCCGGCGAGCCCTCGCCGGACAGGGCCAGCAGCGGGATGCCGGCGTCGATGCAGCGGCGGCGCAGATCGTCGAACAGGTCCGGGAACGCGGCACGGCCGCCCAGCAGGCGCACCACCACCGCCCCGGCGTCGGCGAGGGCCGCCTCCAGCCAGGGCCCCGGGTCGTCCTTCGGGGCACGGGCGGGGTTGAGGGCGCGCACGCGCGGGGCGCCTTCAGGGAGCCGGTCGACCGCGCCCGCCGCGGCGAGGATCTCGGTGTCGGCGGTGCTCAGCAGCAGGATCGTGGTCAATGCGACTCCTCAGTCCACATGCGAGGCCTCGGTGCGCCGCCCGGAGGGGCGACCGGCAGCCCGGCCGGGGCGCCGCGGGCGATCAGGTCTTCCAGCGCGGCCGTGTCGAGATGCTCGGCGACGAGGTCGCCGAGGCGGTCGAGACGGCGCTCGCGGACGGCCGCGAACGGCTTCGTGCCCGCCTTCCAGTCCAGCCCGGCGTCGCGAGCGATGCGCGCGAGCAGTTCCCGGCGGACGTCGTCGTGTTCGAGGACGCCGTGCCAGCTGGTGCCCCAGACCGATCCGGAAGCGCAGCCCTCGTCGGCACCGGAGTCGTCGAGCAGCCATGCCCGCCCGCCTTCGACTGCGGGCCTGCCGTGGCGGATCGAGTAGCCGCCCGCGGCCGCGCCGCCGAGCCCCGGCGCGGTCCCGGTGTGCAGCGCGAGCGTCTTCTCCTCGAAGAACTCGCAGGTCACCGGGAGCAGCCCGAGGCCGGCCACGACTCCGGCCTTCGATTCGACCGTGTCGACGATCTCGCGCCCGAGCATCTGGTAGCCGCCGCACACGCCCAGTGTCGGGCCGCCGGAGGCGGCGCGGTCCACGATCGCCTCGGCCAGGCCGGTGCGGCGCAGCCATGCGAGGTCGCCGACGGTGTTCTTGGTGCCGGGGAGGACGACGAGGTCGGCCCGGCGCACGTCTTCCGGATCGGTCGTGAAGCGAACCGCCACGCCCGGTTCGGCCGCGAGGGCGTCGACGTCGGTGAAGTTGCTGATGAGCGGCAGGCGGACCACGGCCACGTCGATCCGGTCGGGGCCGACCGGCGGCAGCACCGGCAGCGGCCGGTCCAGGGCGAGCGAGTCCTCGGCGTCGAAGTCGAGGCCGTCGGCGTGCGGGAGCACGCCCAGGCAGGGCCGGCCGGTCAGCTCGCGAAGCTGTTCGAGGCCGGGTTCGAGGACGCGCGGGTCGCCGCGGAAGCGGTTGACGACGAACCCGGCGACGAGCGCCTGGTCCTCGGGTTCGAGCAGCGCGAGCGTGCCGTAGAGGGCGGCCAGCGCCCCGCCCCGGTCGATGTCGGCGATGACGACCACGGGCATCCCGGCCGCGCGGGCCAGGCCCATGTTGGCCAGGTCGTGCGGGCGCAGGTTGATCTCGGCCGCGCTTCCGGCCCCCTCGCAGACCACCGCGTCGAACCGTCCTTTGAGGTCGCTCAGGGCGCCGAGGACGGCGGGCATGAGGACATGCCTGCGGGCGTGGTAGTCGCGGGCGCCGGTGTCGAAGGCGGGCCTGCCCATCACCACGACCTGGCTGCGGTGCGCGGCGGTGGGCTTGATGAGGATCGGGTTCATGGCGGTCTCGGGCGGGATGCCGCAGGCCGCCGCCTGCGCGGCCTGCGCGCGGCCGATCTCGCCGCCGTCGACGGTGACCGCCGCGTTGAGCGCCATGTTCTGCGCCTTGAACGGCGCCACCGCGATGCCCTGGCGAGCCAAATGGCGGCACACCCCGGCGGTGATGACGCTCTTGCCGACGTCGGAGGCGGTGCCGGCCAGCAGGATCGCGCCGCTCATCGGCCCCTCCGAGGCCGGCGCCGCCGGCAGATCACGGCGGCGCCGACGACCGCCGCCATGCTGACCGCGGCGGCCAACCGGTTCGCGCGGCGCAGGTCGGCCCAGGTCGGCGCGGGCCCGTCACCGAGGGCCGGGCGGGTGTCGGTGTGGCCCGGGTAGCGGTTCTCGCCGCCCCCGAGGGTCCGGTCGAGGGCTCCGGCGAAGGCGGCCTCGACCTGCCCGGCATTGGGGCTGGGGTGGCGGCGGCCGTCGCGCCGCCAGATGTGCAGCGTCCGCCTCGGCGAGCCGCCGACCAGCGGAGCGAGCCCGACCGCCAGCGCGGCCGACAACCGGGCCGGGACCCAGTTGGCCGCGTCGTCCAACCGGGCGGCGGCCCAGCCGAAGCGGCGGTAGCGCGGCGACTTGTGCCCGATCATGGCATCGAGGGTGTTGGCGACGCGGTATCCGGCGAGACCGGCCGATCCGGCGACGGCGCCCCACCACAGCGGCGCGACGACCGCGTCGGAGGTGTTCTCGGCGACCGACTCGACGGCGGCGCGCACCAGTTCGGCCTCGCTCAGATGCGAGGGGTCGCGTCCGCACAGCGACGGCAGGCGCCTTCGGGCGTCTTCGAGGTCGCCGCGTTCGACCGCGTCGGCGATCCCGGCGGCCTCGCGTCGCAGGGAGCGCCCGCCGATGACGGTCCAGGCGAGGGCGGCGGTCCAGGCCGCGCGCACCCAAGGACGGTGCCGGACCGCGACGTCCACGGCCGCGCCCAAAGCCGCGCTCCCGGCGACCAGCACGCCGGTGTGGACGGCCCCGGCGAGGCGGGAGTCGCGGTGGGTGCGCCGTTCGATCACGGCGGCGAGCCGCCCGACCCCGGCCACGGGGTGGCAGCGGCGCGGGTCGCCGAGCAGCAGGTCGGCCGCGTACCCGGCGAGGAGCCCGAAACCACGGGCGCTCATCGGCGGCCCGCTCTCGGATCGGCGTTGAGGCTGCGGACGGTCCACCGACCGGAGCGGCAATGCAGGACGGTGGCCGAACACGGGTCGACGTCGATCCTCCAGAACGCCGAATCCGGGGCTCCCAAAGCGGCTACCACGGCGGCCTTGACGGGTCCGCCGCTCGTGAACACCACGGTGTCGGCTCCGGGCCCGCCGTATTCGTCGAGCGCATCGCGCACGCGAGCGGTCAGGTCGGCAAGCGCCTCGCCGCCCGGAGGGGCGGTCTGCGGGTCGTCCAACCAGGCCTGGACCCGGTCCGGTTCGCGCTCGCCGATCTCTCCCAGCGTCGCGCCCGCCCACGCCCCGAAGTCCAGTTCGGACCAACGGGCGTCGGACTCGGCGTCCTCGAACCCCGCCAGGGCCGCGGTGCCGCTGCAGCGTCGCAGCGGAGCGGTGACGGCCCGGCCGGCCTCCAACCTGCCGCGGAGCCCGGCCGCCGCCGCCTCCCCGGCGACGTCCAGCGGCTCGTCCCGCGGGAAGGCGTGGCGGCGGGTCGCCTCGGTCGGCGCATGGCGGACCAGGATGAGCCGGGCGAACGAGCTCACACCGCCTCCTGATTCCCGGCGCGGTGCCACAGCCAGCCGAAGGCGACGGCGAGGCCGAGCCACAGGATCGCCTGGGTGCCCATCGACGCCAACCTGAAGTCCCACAGCAGATCGGCGGGGACCTCGACCGGATCCGTGTTCGCAGGCAACGCGAAGAACAGCGCGCCGTACACCAGCACGGCCGCCGCACCGACCAGCATCTGGCGCGGCACGTCCGCCGTCCCGCGACCGCGCAGCCACCGCGAAGCCGCCCACAGCAGCAGCGCCAGCGCCACCGAGCCGCCGATTGCGACGAAGAACCATGTCGTCCTCGCCTCCACCGTGGACGGGTCACCGACTCCGGGCGGATTGGACGGGTACTTCAGGCCCGGGAACAGGGCGACCGCGGCCCACGAAGCGGTGCCGAACGCGAGGGCGGACCTCCAACGGTCGCGCGATCGCCTGGCGACGAAGGCGAACACGAGCCCGAGCAGGCCGCCGCAGGCGGCGCCGAGCAGTGCGGTCCCGACCGGCAGCAGCACCTGCTGGGCGGTGCGGGAGACGGTGAACGCGTCACCGTGGTCATGGGCGGCCTCGGCCGATCCGTGGGCGGCGGCGTGCGACTGCTCCTCGAGTGCGATGGCCTCCCTGAGGGGGACCTCTCCGACGAGCAGGGCGAACGCCCCTGCGAGCAGACCGGCGACCAGCCCCGCCGCGAGTCCGCGGCGAACGCTGTCAGTGATCATCGACAGGTCAGTGGCACGGGAATCCGAGCAGATGGCGGGCGTCGTGGAACGCCTCGTGGAGCACGGGCAGCCCACCGGTGAGCGTGCCCTGTTCGAAGCCCACCAGGAACACCGTGGCGCTCGCGGCGAGCACCGTCAGCGTCATCAGACCCCACTTGGGCGTGGTTCGCGTGGCAGCGGCAATGGCAGCCATGTCGACCTCCTCGGGGATCCGCGTCCCCTCAGTCGTGACGGGAAGCCGCAGTCTTCTGGCTCTCGGATCAACGTCGTCCGCCCGACCTTCCCGGGTCCGAAGACCCAGTGGCCGCGCTCCGTCCGGCCGGGGTTCCGAAGAACTCCGGGGCGGGCGACTCCCCGAATACAGTGGCGGGACCGCCGCAGAATCACACTGCGTTCCTGACCGCTTCCGTCGAATGAACCACGAAAGTACCGCACGCCAACGCCCATGTCCACCCCCGGCCGTGCAGAGCGACCTCCTCCCCGGTCGTCGAGTCCGCCCGGGCCCGCAGGCCTCGGGGCCGTGGCCGTCCACATCGGCTTCGCGCGGCACCACGTCACCGCCGGCGACCGCGGCGAACTGGTCTGGCTCACCCGAACACGTCCCCGACCCCGGGCCGACTGCGACAAGCGCTTACCGATCGCAAAGGCGTGCGAGGCGAACGATCGAAGCGTGCGAGGGCAGACCGGATCACAATACGGCGGCCGGACTTTCGATGCAACGATCTTTCAAGAACTCCTCCCGGCGCCCTCGGCTCACGCCAGCGTAGGAAGAAAGCGGCGCACCCTCATAAGAGGGCCTGTCGGGCCGACAGCAGTGAGGACTTCTATGAACGCCATCGCAATTGCACGCACGATCCGCTCACCATGGGCGAGATCCGAGTCCGCCGACGGCCCCGAGCGAGGCGAATGAACCGATGCCGATCGCCATGTCGAACCCCGTTCATGACTCACCGCGGAGCGAGCACCTCGAGCGCGCCGCACCGGTCCGCAGGATCGCCACGCTGGCGTTGGCGCACCTCACCGCTGCAATGGTCGTCGCCACGCCGACGCAGGCCGGCGAAATCGACCTCGCCCAAGCCGACAGCTCCGAGATCCGGGTGCATGTAGACGATCTCGAGCGAGAACGCACGTCCGTTGAGGACGACATGGACCGACTCGAGGCGGAACGGCTGGAACTGAGCGCTCTGATCGAACAGGCCGACCTGGAATTCGGCACCGTCGAGGCGCAGCTCACGCGGGCCACCGAAGCGATCGACACTGCGAGCGATGACCTCTCGAGCAAGATCGAGGCGCTGGCGCTTCTGCGGACCGAGCAATCCGTCCGCTATGAGGCGGCCCAGCGCGCCGGCGAGCGCCTCGAAGTGATCGGACCGATGATCTCCCGACTCGTCGACCGGTCCGAAGGGCTGGGCGCCGACATCGAAACGGCCCGGCGCGCACTCGAAGAAGCAGAAGAACGCGAACGTGAGGAGGCGGCCGCCCGCGCCCGCGCCACTGCCGCAGCGTCCGGGCCCTCCCCGGAATCGGGGAGCACGGTCGTCCAGTTCGCCTACGACCAGCTGGGAAAGCCGTACGGCGCAGGCATGGCCGGTCCGAACGCCTACGACTGCTCGGGACTGGTCGCAGCCGCGTACTCGCAGTCGGGAACCGCCCTGCCCCGCTCGTCCCAAGCGCAATGGAACCAGACCGAGCCGATCGGCCGCGGCGACCTGGCTCCGGGCGATCTCGTCTTCTCGCACGGGCTGGGCCATGTCGCGATCTACATCGGCCGGGACCAGGTGGTCCACGCCACCAAACCGGGCGACACCGTGAAGATCGCCCCGCTCGGGGTCCTGCCCGTCGACGGGTACCGACGGGTTCCGGGCTGACCCGCCGGCCCCCGACCCCGTGATCGTCTGCGGGTGGAGAACGCGCAGCGCACTAAGGAGTGCAGGAGCGACGGCCTTTGAGCGCTGGCTCCAAGCCTTCGGCTCGGGCCCCGTCGTTCCCGTGTCCCGGA
>NZ_JAJFAX010000007.1 GCF_019710475.1 Glycomyces sp. TRM65418
CCGGTGGAGAGCGGTGGACCGCCGGCTTGAGCGGGCCGGCACCGGCCGCTGCGACGCCTGCCGCGTCGCCGATCCAGCCGCAGCACGCCGGAACCCGCGATGCCGTCCCGTGTCTCCGGAACAGCGGAAGGGCCCCCGACCGGTGTCCCGGTCGGGGGCCCTTCCGCTACTGGTGGCAGGTGCAGGATTCGAACCTGCGAAGTCGAAGACGGCTGATTTACAGTCAGCTCCCTTTGGCCACTTGGGTAACCTGCCGTGGCGTGTAGCGAGAGCAAGAATAGCCCCTCCCCTCCGGGGCCGCGCAAGCGGGTTCTCCCCCGTTGAGACCGCGTTCACTGCCGTCCGCTCCGCAGTCGCGCGACCCGGTCGGCGGGGCCGGACTAAGCTTGACGATCGCGCCCCTGGGGCCGTGCCTCTGACACTGCGCCCGTGAACAATGGAAGGACCGGACTGCCATGGCTGACGCCTCGTTCGACATCGTCTCCGAGATCGACCTGGCCGAACTCGACAACGCGATCAACCAGGCCCAGCGGGAGCTGGGGACCCGGTTCGACTTCCGCGGTACCGGCGCGAGCGTGGAGCGCAGCGGCGACGAGGCGGCCGTGATCGCCGCCGAGACCGAGGACCGCGCCAAGGCCGCGCTCGAAGTGCTCAAGGAGAAGCTGATCAAGCGCGGCATCTCCCTCAAGGCCCTCGACGCGGGCGAACCGCGCCAGTCGGGCAAGGAGACCAAGATCGACGTGACCTTCAAGCAGGGCATCTCGACCGAGGACGCCAAGAAGATCGGCAAGATCATCCGCGACGAGGGCCCCAAGGGCGTCAAGCCGCAGATCCAGGGCGACAAGCTGCGCGTCACCGGCAAGAAGCGCGACGACCTCCAGGAGGTCATCAGCCTGCTCAAGGGCAAGGACCTCGACGTGGCGCTCCAGTTCACCAACTACCGCTGATGGACCGCGACCCCGTTGTCACGATCGCGGCACTGACCCTGATCCTCGTGGTCGGGTCCGTGGCGGTGGCCGTGGCCGCGCGCCGCGCCGACCGCCGCGCCGCCGGGACGGGGACCACGTCACCGCCTCCGGTCGGGGCGGGGCCGGTCCGCGAAGGCCCGTGGACGCTCACACTGGAGAGCGTCGGGCCGAAGCTGATCCCGGTCGTCAGAGAACTCAGAGCGATCACGGGCCTGGGGCTCGCCGAAGCCAAGGGCTTGACCGATCGCGTCCCGTCGACCGTGCTGGCCGGCGTCGACCACGCCGCCGCGACCGCCGCCCGCGACCGGCTCGCCGCAGCGGGCGCGGCCGTGCGGATCGCCCAGGGCTGAGTCACGGCGCGAGCCGGTGGGTGAGGCCGGTGTGGCGTTTGCCGGTGCCGGAGTTGCGCACCGCGGCCGCGAGCGCCTGCTTGGAGCCGACGAGCACCACGAGCCGCTTCGCGCGCGTGATCGCCGTGTAGATCAGGTTGCGCTGCAGCATGGTCCACGCGCTCGTGGTCACCGGGACGACGACGGCCGGGTACTCCGAGCCCTGCGAGCGGTGGACCGTGACGGCGTAGGCGTGGACGAGCTCGTCGAGTTCGGCGAACTCGTAGTCGACGTCCTCGTCCTCGTCGGTGCGGACGGTGAGCTGCTGGGCGACCGCGTCGACGGCCTGGACGAGCCCGACCGTGCCGTTGAAGACGCCCGCCTTGCCTTTGCCGTAGTTGTTGCGGATCTGGATCACCTTGTCGCCGAGGCGGAAGACGCGGCCGCCGTGGCGGCGTTCGGGCAGGCCCTCCTGCGCGGGCGTGAGCGCCTCCTGGAGGCGGGCGTTGAGGTTCCCCGCGCCGGGCCCGCCGCGGTGCATCGGGGTGAGGACCTGCACGTCCCGCACCGGATGGAA
Source organism: Glycomyces sp. TRM65418 (assembly GCF_019710475.1). Taxonomy (GTDB): domain Bacteria; phylum Actinomycetota; class Actinomycetes; order Mycobacteriales; family Micromonosporaceae; genus Glycomyces. Next base: position 1,875 of record NZ_JAJFAX010000007.1, read on the forward strand.
CCCGAACTTCGCGGGGATCCGGCGGGCCACGATCTCCACCACCCGGTCGGCGACGAGCTCGTTGTCGTCGCACGCGAACCAGAAGAAGTCGGGGTAGCCGTCGAGGACGGGGAACTGCCCCTGGTTGACCTTGTGGGCGTTGGCGACCACACCGGATTCGGCCGCCTGCCGGAAGATCCGCGTCAAGCGCACCCGCGGGACCGCGGGGGCGGCGAGGAGGTCCCGCAGGACCTCCCCGGCGCCGACGCTCGGGAGCTGGTCCACGTCCCCGACGAGCAGCAGGTGCGCGCCGGGCGGGACGGCCTTGACGAGCTTGTTCGCGAGAATCGTGTCCAACATGGATGATTCGTCGACCACGAGCAGGTCCACGTCGAGGGGGCGGTCGCGGTCGTAGGCGGCGTCGCCGCCGGGCCGCAGCTCGAGCATCCGGTGCAGGGTGCGGGCCTCGAAACCGGTGAGCTCGGCCAGGCGCTTCGCGGCGCGGCCGGTGGGCGCGGCCAGCATGACCTTGGCGCCCTTGGCCCTCGCGAGGGCGACGATCGAGGAGACGGTGAAGCTCTTGCCGCAGCCGGGCCCGCCGGTGAGCACCGCGACCTTCTCGGTCAGGGCCAGGCGCACGGCCTCGGCCTGCTCGGGGGCGAGCTCGGCGTCGGTGCGCCGCCGCAGCCACGCGAACGCCTTGTCCCAGTCCACGTTCGCGAACGCGTCCAACCGGTCGTCCCCGGCGCGCAGGAGCCCGAGCAGCCCGGCGGCGAGGCCGCGTTCGGCGTGGAAGAACGGCGCGAGGTAGCGGGCCGGGACGTGGGAGTCCTTCGCGGGCACCTCGTCGGCGATGACGTGCTCGCCCGCGTCCGCGAGCTCCTGCAGCGCCTTCGCGACCGGCCCCGGTTCGAGGCCCAGGAGCGCGACGGTGTCGGCCACGAGGTTCGGGGCCGGCAGGAAGCAGTGCCCGGCGTCGGACGCCTGCGAGAGCGTGTACTGCAGCGCCGCCTTGATCCGCTCGGGCGAGTCGTGCGGGATGCCGACCGCGCGGGCGATCGCGTCCGCGGTCTTGAACCCGATGCCCCACACCTCGTTCGCGAGGCGGTACGGCTCGTTCTTGACCACGCCGATCGCGGCGTCCCCGTACTGCTTGTACACGCGCACGGCGAGCGAGGTGGAGACCTCCACGGACTGGAGGAAGACCATGACCTCCTTGATCGCCCGCTGCTCCTCCCAGGCGGCCGCGATCGCCTCGGTGCGCTTGGGACCGAGCCCGGGCACCTCGGCGAGCCGGCCGGCGTCCGCGTCGATCACCTCGAGCGTCTCGGCGCCGAAGTGCGCCACGATCTTCGCGGCGGTCTTGGGTCCGACCCCTTTGATGAGGCCGGACCCCAGATACCGCTCGATGCCCTGGACCGTGGCGGGCAGGACCGTCCGATACGACCAGACCTCGAACTGGCGGCCGTACTTCGGGTGGCTCGACCACCGGCCGGTCAGCGACAGCGACTCGCCGACCTGCGCGCCCAGGAGCGGACCGACGATCGTGATCAGGTCGCCGCCGCCGCGCGCCGGGCTGGCGCGGGCGATCGTGTAACCCGTGTCCTCGTTCGCGTACGTGACGCGTTCGAGGACCGCCTCGAGGTCCGTCCCACCGGTCCGGGGTTCCGCCATGGCCCAAGGCTAGACGGCGGGTACGTCAGTCCTTTCGGTCCTGGTCCGGCTCGTCGGCCAGCACGAGCTTGTGCGTGGCCGTGGGCGGGTCGTCGGTGCCCTCGACGGCGTTCGACGGCAGCAGCCGCCAGTCCGGCCGCGCGAAGAACGCCTTCGTCTCCCGGTACACCAGCGGCGTCAGGATCAAGAGGCCGATCAGGTTCGGCAGCGCCATGAGGCCGTTCGCGATGTCCGACAGGCCCCACAGCAGGTCGAGGCTGGTCACCGCGCCCAGGTAGGTCACGAGGACGTACAGGATCCGGTAGGGGAGGATCAGCGTCCGGCCCGTGAAGCGCTCGAGGCACTTCTCGCCGTAGTAGGACCAGCCGATGATCGTCGAGAACGCGAACGTGGCCAGGCCGACCGCGACGATGAAGCCGCCGATCGCGCCGCCCGTCGTGCCGGACCCGCCGAGGCCCTCCTCGAACGCGAGCCGCGTCAGCGCCGCCGAGGTGACGAGCTCGCCCTCCTCGTCCTGCGCGCCGAGGACGCCCGTGGAGATGATGACCAGGCCGGTCAGCGAGACGACGATGATCGTGTCGATGAACGTCTGCGTCATCGACACCAGCGCCTGGCGCACCGGCTGGTCGGTCTTGGCCGCGGCGGCCGCGATGCCGCCCGTGCCCAGGCCCGACTCGTTCGAGAAGATGCCGCGCGCGAAGCCCATCTGGATGGCCAGCATGATCGTCGAGCCGGTGAAGCCGCCGACGGCCGCGCCGCCGGTGAACGCCTGCTCGAAGACCATGACGAGGGCCGTGCCGAGCACGTCCCAGTTGAACGCGAGCACCGCGAGCGCGCCGAGCACGTAGAACACGATCATGAGCGGCACCAGCGCGGCCGCGACGTTGCCGATCCACTTGATGCCGCCGAGGATCGTGACGCCCACGAGCACGAAGATCACCAGGCCGGTCAGCTCGGGGGTCCACCAGGAGTCGGCGGGCAGCTGCGCGTCGAGGGCGCTCGTGACGTTCCCCGACTGCACCGCGTTGCCGATGCCGAAGCTCGCGACGACGCCGAACACGGCGAACATGATCGCCAGGACCTTGCCGAGCGGGCCGCGGATGCCCTGCGAGAGGTACTGCTGCGGGCCGCCGGACTGCTCGCCCTTCTCGTTCGTGACGCGGAACTTGACGCCCAGGAGCGCCTCGGAGTACTTGGTGGCCATGCCGAGGAAGCCGGTCACCCACATCCAGAACAGCGCCCCGGGGCCGCCGATCGCGATCGCCGCGCCGACGCCGCCGATGTTGCCCACGCCCACCGTGGCCGCCAACGCGACCGACAGCGCCTGGTAGTGGCTCAGGTCCCCCTTGGACTCCGAGTTCTCCTTGCGCTTGAACAGCGCGAGCCACAGTCCGTAGCCGAGGCGGCGGAACTGCACGCCTCGCAGCACGATGGTGAAGATCAGGCCCACGGCGAACAACGTGAAGATGAGGATGGGGCCCCACACCACGTCGACGACGGAACCCACGGCGGACCCGTACCGCTCGTTCAGTCCGTCCGCCCAGGACTGGATGGCCTCTGTCACGGGATCGAGGAAGTCCATGAAGTCCACATGCTCCTTTCAAGGGGGTATACGCGGCGAAAGGCAGTGTGCTACCGCGCCCGAAGAGCATATAGGTGGATTGTCGGGGCCGGCCGGTACGGTGTGGCGATGAGCGAACGATGGTTTGAAGGGCCCCTCCTCGGCTTCGACACCGAGACGACCGGCGTGGTCGTCGACCGCGACCGGATCGTCCAGGCGGCGCTGGTCTCCGGGACCGGCGGCGCCCGGGTGCCCGGCGGCGAGACCGCGAGCGTCTGGCTGATCGACCCCGGCGTCCCCATCCCCCCGGGGGCCACGCGGGTCCACGGCATCACCGACGAGCGGGTCCAGGCCGAGGGCCGCGCCCCGGCCGAGGCGCTCGCGGAGATCGCGGCGGCGCTGCGCGGGGCCGTGGAGGGCGGGGTGCCGGTGGTGGTGTTCCGGGCCGGGTTCGACTGCACGATGCTCTCGTACGAGCTGGAGCGGCACGGGATCGCGCAGCCCGACTGGCAGCGCATGGCGATCGTGGACCCGTCGGTGCTCGACAAGCGCGTCGACCGCTACCGCAAGGGCAAGCGGACGCTCGGCGTGACGGCCGCGCACTACGGGGTGCCGCACGCCGAGGCGCACTCGGCGGCGGGCGACGCGGCCGCGACCGTGGCGCTGGCGCGGGCGATCGGCGCGATGTACCCGGAGGTCGGCGACGTGACCGCGCAGGAGCTGCACGCGGCGCAGGTGCGGTGGCACGCCGAGGACGCGGCGAGCCTGGAGGCGTACTTCCGCCGCAAGGGCCGCGAGGAGGCGGTGGACCGGCGCTGGCCCCTGTGCCGCTGACACGGAACGAGGCCCCGATCCTTCCGGATCGGGGCCTCGTTCGCAACGTTCGGCGGCCTAGTGGCCCTCGGCCTCGGCTTCGGGCTCGTAGTACTCGCGGTCGGCGGCGTCGACCGGCGGGGCGATCGGCAGGTCGACCTCGACCTCGGTGCCGTCGGAGAAGAGGAAGGTGACCCGGACGGCCTCACCGGTGCGCAGCTCCTCACCGACGTTCTCGATCAGCAGGTGACCGCTGCTCTGGGCGCTCTGGTCGAGGCGCACGTAGTCGCCGACGGCGATCGGGATCTCGAACGAGGTCTCGCCGTCGAGCGCGTCGGCTCCGCTCGTGGGGGCCTCGGACGTGGCGTCCCCTGCGGGGGCGCTCGTCTCCCCGCCGTCGGGAGCGCTCGTCTCCTCATCGGTGGGGGTGCTCGTCTCCTCCGCGGCGGTGGTCGGCTCGTCCGGGAGGGCGGTCGGCTCCCCGGTCGGCGTGTTCGCGTCCGCCGTGGGGGTCGCCTCGGACTCGGCGCTCACGTAGGTGACGGTGCCCGCGTCGGTCTCGACGCCGACCAGGCTGACCTCTTCGGTGCCCTCGTTGCCGATCCAGACCCGCAGGGCCGCGTCGTCGCCCGTGTCGTAGCCCCCGGCGTCGTCGAATTCGACCGCGAGGTCGCGCAGAGCCAGGTCGTCCTTGTCGACGTTGACCCCGGCGATGGCGCTCTGCTTCTGGTCGGTCTGGGTCTCCAGACCCGCGCCGCATGCCGACAGAGCGGCCGCAGCGGCCCCCGCGATCGCGATGGCGGCCGCGCGACGAACCGTGATCGCCGTGCTGATTCCCCTGACCACTGCTGGTCCTCCCTGAGTTCCGACAGGCATGCTGACGACAGCGTAGACGACGAGCACCGCTGGTCGCTCTTGGCCGGGCGCGCGGCGAGCCCTGCGTCTCATCCCGACGCTGCTACCGCTCGGATCAATTGCGCGCCAACGATATTACCGAACGATCGAATCATCGGAGCAGGTCGTCGGCGCGCCGACGCCGGCCGCGCCCCGCCCCGTGCCGTACCGCGCCGGAGCGGCGCGAGGCGCCGGACACACCGGAGCGACCCAGGCCTCATTTGCCTCCTCCGCGCGCCGCCCGGAAGCCCAAGGTGCCGTAGAGTAATCAGTCACATACCAATTGACCAGGGAATTCGTGGCGATCCGCTGTCGGGGAAAACCCCGATGACGTGTTAGGCTAGACACAGCGAAAGGGGTTTCGATCCTATGGGTTTTAGTGTCGGCGAGACCGTTGTCTACCCCCACCACGGGGCCGCACTCGTTGAAGCTGTAGAGACTCGCGTCATCGGTGGTATCGAACAGGAATACCTCGTGCTGCGCGTCGAACAGGGTGACCTCACGGTCAAGGTTCCAGCCAAGAACGTCGAGCTCGTCGGCGTCCGGGAAGTCGTCGGCGCCGAAGGCCTCGAAGAGGTCTTCGAGGTGCTGCGCGCCCCCCACACGGAGGAACCCACCAACTGGTCGCGGCGTTACAAGGCCAATGTCGAGAAGCTCGCCTCCGGCTCTCCGCTGAAAATAGCAGAGGTCGTCCGGGACCTGTGGCGGCGTGACCGCGAACGGGGTCTGTCGGCCGGGGAGAAGCGCATGCTCTCCAAGGCCCGCGAAATCCTCACCGGCGAGATCGCCCTCGCCGAGGACTGCGTGAAGGACGAGGCGGACAACATCCTCGACAAGGTCCTGCTCCAGGAGGCCCCGGTCAAGTAGCCGGCCCTCCTCAGCGAACCGCACCAGCGTGAGCTTCGATCACAGTGTGGACTCCCACGACAGCGTGAGTTCCCAGGACGGCACGCGTTCCAGCGAACGCGCCGGTCCCCATACGCCCTTCGTCGTCGGGCACGGCAGTGACGTGCACCGATTCGACGACGAGCAGCCATGCCGCCTCGCCTGCCTCTCCTGGCCCGGCGAGGCGGGCTTGGCCGGGCACTCCGACGGCGACGTGGCCGCCCACGCGGCCTGCGACGCCCTGCTCGCCGCCGCCGGCCTCGGCGACCTGGGATCCAACTTCGGCACCGCCCGCCCCGAATGGGCCGGCGCCTCCGGGGCCGCGCTCCTCGCCGAATCCGCCCGCCGCGTCCGCGACGCCGGCTGGTCGGTCGGCAACGTGTCCGTCCAGGTCATCGGCAACCGCCCCAAGATCGGCCCGCGCCGGGCCGAGGCGGAGGCCGCCATGGCGGACGCCGTCGGCGCACCCGTGCGGCTGTCGGCCACCACCACCGACGGCCTGGGCTTCACCGGACGCGGCGAGGGTCTGGCCGCGACCGCGGTAGCGTTGCTGTACCAGCACTGATCTCCGTTCGGAAGTAATCCCATGGACTCAGACCCCGACCGCCGCTCCGTCGCCGAGCACCTCCAGCGCGCCGAGATGATGTACGAACTCGGCCAAGTGCCCGACGCGCGAGCCGAAGTCGACGCCGCGCTGCGCGTCGACCCCCTCGACCCCGACGCCAACGCCATGGCCGCCGCCTGCGCGCTGGCCGAGCACGACCCGGACGAGGCCCTCGTCTACGCCGGGGCCGCCCTCGCCCACCGGCCCGACCACTCGCGGGCGATGATCACGCGCGGCTACGCGCTCGCCGACGCCGGACGGCGCGAAGAGGCCCTGCAAGCCGCCGCGAGCCTGCTCGACCTCAACCGGACCTCCTGGCGCCACCACATCCACTACGCGCTCATCACCCGCCGCGCCGGCGCGGGACAGCCCGCCCTGGACGCCGCGTGGAACGCCGTGAACCTCGCCCCCGAAGAACCGCGCACCCACATGGCCCTCGCCGCCATCGCCGAGAACCTCGGCATGGACGACCTCGCCAAGCGCTCCCGGCAGGCCGCCGCGGAACTCGACCCCGAGGGCACCGACGGCTCGCCCGCGTTCAAGCTCGCGTTCGACATCGCGTCCCAGCTGCCGCCCGAGGCGCGCCGCGCCCCGCGCCGGTGGGTCGACGCCGACCGGGACGACCCGCACTGGCGCCAGAAGATCTACGGTCCCGGGCTCTTCAGCGGCGCGCTCGGCCGCTCGATCCTGCTCGGCCTCGCCGTCGTCTTCGCCGTCCCGGCCCTGCTCGGCACCGACATCGCCACCGGCCCGCGGCTGTTCTTCGCCGTCATCGCCGTCGGCGCCTGGGTGGGATGGTTCACAGTTCTGCGGCGCCACCGCAACCCCGAGTGACCTTTCGCGCGCGGCGCTCGTTAGTCCTTCACCACGATCTTTGGAGGACGAGCAAGTGACGACGTGCTGGGTTCCCGGGGCCGACGAGAGTCCCTACAACATCCACAATCTCCCCTTCGGGGTCTTCTCGACCGCCGACGAGACGCTGCCGCGCATCGGCGTGCGCATCGGCGACCAGATCCTCGACATGTACAAGGCGGTCCTCTCGGGCGACTGCCAGACGTGCGCGACCTGCGCCGCCCTGCGCGACCCCGCCCTCAACCGGCTGCTCTCGCTCGGCAAGGAGGCGTGGCGGCAGGTCCGGGCCCAGGCGCAGGAGGCCCTCACCGAGTCGAGCATCCAAGAGGTCGCCACCAACTGGCTCACCCCCGTCAGCGAGGCGATCATGCACGCGCCGCTGCTGGTGACCGACTACGTCGACTTCACCATGCGCGCCCCCCACTCCGACCGGTACTTCCCGCGCGCCTCCAACGGCCGGGCCTCGACGCTCCTGCCCTCCGGGATGGAGCTCGTGCGCCCCAGCGGGTACCGCCGCGGCGACGACGGCCTGCCCGTGTTCGGGCCCACCCGCGCCCTCGACATCGAAGCCGAGGTCGGCTTCCTCATCGGCGGCGAGTCCGAGATCGGCCGGCCCGTGTCCCCCGACGCGTTCGAGGACTACGTCTTCGGCGCGGTCCTGCTCAACGACTGGACCGCCCGCGACTTCGCCGAACTCGAGACCGACGGGCTCGGCCCCGTCGCCTCGAAGTCCTTCGCGACCTCCATGAGCGCCTGGGTCACCCCGATCGAGGCCCTCAACGCCTCCCGCACCGCCGCGCCGGAACCGAACGCCGACATGGCCTCCTACCTGAAGGAATCGGACCGGTACGGCTTCGACCTGCGCCTGAACATCGAAGTGAACGGCGTCGCCGTCGCCGGAGCCAACTTCGCGGAGTCCCACTGGACCCCCGCGCAGCAGCTCGCGCAGCTCACCGCCAGCGGCGCGATCCTGCGCCCCGGCCTCCTGTACGGCTCGGGCGAGGCCGCGACCGGCCAGTTCCGGCTCGAGAACGGCGACATCGTCAAAGTCACCGCGACCGCCCCCGGCCCGCGCGGCACCACCATCGCCCTCGGCGAAGTCGAGACGCGGGTCCTCCCGTCGATCACGTGAACCGGACCGGCCGGAGCCACCGAGGTGGCTCCGGCCGGGAACGGGACGTCGAAGACGGGTGCTAGACGAGGACGGTCTTCGCGCTCGGGACGAGCTGCGCGATCAGCTCGACCTCGACGGGGGCGCCCAAGGGCAGCTCCGCGACGCCGACGGCGCTGCGGGCGTGCTTCCCCGCGTCGCCGAAGACGTCACCGAACAGCTCTGAAGCGCCGTTGAGGACCTTCGGCTGGCCGGTGAACCCGGGCGCCGAGGCCACGAAGCCGACGACCTTCACGATCCGCTCGACCTGGTCGAGCGGGACGATCGAGGCCACCGCCGCGAGGCAGTTCAGACCGCAGATCCGGGCCAGGTCGTAGCCCTGCTCCGGATCGACCTCGGCGCCGACCCTGCCGACCGCGGCGAGTTCGCCGTCGACCATCGGCAGCTGGCCCGAGGTGTACACGTAGTCCCCGGAGCGGACGGCCGGCTGGTAGGCGGCCAACGGCGGGACGACCGTCGGCAGCGCGAGCCCGAGGCGCTCCAACGCCCCGTCCACATCCGCCACCGCTACTGCTCCTTCTTGCGCTTGAAGTACGCCACGAGCTGCTCCGAGTTCTGGCCGGGCAGGACGGTGACCAGCTCCCAGCCTTCGTCCCCGAAATTGTCGAGGATCATCTTCGTGTTGTGGATCAGCAGCGGCGCGGTGAGGTACTCCCATTTCTCCATGCGCCCACAGTACGGCGTCTTGATTCCCCCGCGACGCACCGCTACGCTCAGAGTGCGTCGCCTCCCCGAATGCCGCAGCCGCAGGCTGCACCACTCGAAACAGGGAGTTCCCGTGTCGTCAGACACTGCGGCTCAGCCGCCACAGACCGCATCCCGCCAGTCCCCGCGGCCCACCGAGGGACACGCGCCGGCCGACGACCCGAAGCGAACGGACGCACGGCCCCCCGAACACCCCGGCCCCCCGGACCGCTCCAGCCGCGTGTGGGCCTGGGCGACCGCCGGCGCGGCCATCGCGTTCTGCGCGGCCCTCGCCTTCGGCGCGATGCGCCTCTACGTGGACGTCGGCGAGGTCGCCGACTCCCCCGAACGCACCGTCGACGCGTTCCTCGAAGCGCTGCTCGACCAGCGCGACGCCGACGCCGCGGCCGCCTGGCTGTGCGAGGACAAATCCGACCGGGACCTGAGCGAGGCCGTCGCCGCCCTGTCCTACATCGACGACGCGGGCGAGTTCCGCTGGGGCGACGTCGCCGAGACCGGCCGCTCCGTCGGCGCGGCCACCGTCACCGCCGACATCCGCGTCGGCAGCGGCGACGACACCTTCTCGTCCCCCACGACATGGGAGTTCTCGCTCGTGGCCGAGCAAGGCGAGCCGCAATGGCTCATCTGCAGCATCACCGCGGAATGACTAGACTCCGATGAATGACTGCCTCTGCGCCCCCGGTGCCGCGCCTGCACATCGTCACCGGGAAGGGCGGCACCGGGAAGACCTCGGTCGCCGCCGCGCTGGCACTGGCGCTGGCCGGCCCGGGCAGGCGGGTCCTGCTGGTGGAGGTCGAAGGACGCCAAGGCATCGCGCCGCTGTTCGACGCCCCCTCGCTGGGTTACCAGGAGCGGCACCTGGCCGCCGGACTCGACGGCGGGGAGGTCTTCGGGCAGTCCGTGGACGCCGACGAGGCGCTCCTGGACTACCTCACGCTGTTCTACCGGCTCGGATCGGCCGGGAAGGTCCTCCAGAAGTTCGGGGCGATCGACTTCGCGACGACGATCGCGCCCGGCCTGCGGGACATCCTGCTGACCGGGAAGCTCAAGGAGGCGGTCTCGCGCGCCGAGTCGGGCCGGATGGCGTACGACTCGGTGGTGCTCGACGCGCCGCCGACCGGCCGGATCGTGCGGTTCCTGAACGTCACGGTCGAGAGCGGACGGCTGGCGAAGACCGGCCCCATCGGGAAGCACTCGCGCTCGGTGGCGCGGCTCCTGCACTCCTCGCTCACCGCCGTGCACCTGGTGACGACTCCGGCGGCGATGCCGGTGCAGGAGACCGTGGACGCGCACAGGGAACTGCTCGCCGCCGACCTCCCCGTAGGGCACCTGGTGCTCAACCGGGTGGCCGCCGCGAAAGCCGTCGAAGTCGACCACGCTGAGATCGCCGCGGGCCTGACCCGGGCCGGACTGGCCGCGGACGAGACCCTGGTCGCGGGCCTCATGGAGGAGTACGCGGCGGCGCGCCACGAGATCGAGGCGGTGGACGCCTACCGGGACCGGCTGGAGCGCCTCGGCCGCCCGGTCGACGAGCTGCCGCTGCTGCCCGAGGGGGTCGACCTGTCGGGCCTGTACCAGTTGGCGCGGGAACTGCGGCCGAGCTTCGCCGGCGCGCGGCGGCCGCTGAGCGGAGGCACCGATGCGGCCTGACACCATGCGCCCCACTGCCGCCACCCCCGGCGGCGTCCCTGAACTCGATGTGGACGCCCTCTTGGGCGACAAGGAAAAACACGTGATCGCCTGCTGCGGCTCGGGCGGCGTCGGCAAGACCACGACCGCGGCGGCGCTGGCGCTGCGCGCGGCCGAGGTGCACGGACGGCGCACCGTGGTGCTCACGATCGACCCGGCCCGGCGGCTCGCGCAGTCGCTGGGCATGGAGGCGCTCGACAACACCCCGAAGTCGGTCGCAGCGGTGCAGGGCGGTTCGCTGGACGCGATGATGCTCGACATGAAGCGGACGTTCGACGAGGTCGTGGCCTCCCACACGAGCGCCGAGCGCGCGGCCGAGATCTTCGCGAACCCGTTCTACCAGGCGGTGTCCTCGACGTTCTCCGGCACGCAGGAGTACATGGCGATGGAGAAGCTCGGCCAGCTGCGCGCCACGGGCAAGTGGGACCTCATCGTGCTCGACACCCCGCCCTCCCGCTCGGCCCTCGACTTCCTCGACGCCCCCGCCCGCCTGGCCCGCTTCCTCGACGGCCGCATCATCCGCCTCCTCTCGGCCTCGACGCCGGGGGCCCGGCGGTCGATGCTGTCCCTCATGGGCGCGAGCGCCGCGGTGTTCACTCGCGTGTTCAACAAGGTCCTCGGCGGGCACCTGCTCACCGATGTAGCGGAATTCACGGCCAGCCTGGAGGACACCTTCGGCGGCTTCCGCAAACGCGCCGAGGCGACCTTCCGGGCCCTGCAGGACGACCAGACGTCATTCCTGGTCATCGCGGCCCCGGAACCGGCAGCGGTGGGCGAGGCGGTGTACTTCACCCGGCGGCTCACCGAGGAGCGGATGCCGCTGGACGGCATGATCCTCAACCGCCTGACCCCGGTGGCTGCGAGCCTGTCGGCGGAACGGGCCCTCGGCGCGGCGGCCGCGCTGGAAGAGGCCGACGCCGACGACCCTGTGGCCGCGGTGCTGCGCACCCACGCCGACCTGGCCCGGCGCCGAGCGGCCGAGGAGCGGGTCGCGGCCCGGTACGCCGCGGCGTGCCCCGACGTGCCGCAACGGTGGGTCCCGGCGCTCGGGGTCGAAGTCGTCGACTTGGACGATCTCCGCGCCTTCGGCGCGGCGGCCGCCGGCGCGTTGCCGTCTGAGTGAGGTGCGGGCGGACCGCTGGTTGCGGTCCGCCCGCGATCTCCTCGCGAGGTGTGCCTGTAGGAGCCGCGCGCGGGTGCACCCGCGCGCGGTCTTCGGGGGCGGCTCCCGGGATGCCCACTTCGCCGCCGGTCCTACAGGCACCGGTCCGCCGCTCCGCGCTTCCACCTCCACCGGCGGAGCAGCCGTTTTTTCAATCAACCATCACATGTCCGCGATGTGCCGCCAAGGACTGTTTTTCGACCTGTGGATAACTTTGCGAATGTCGCTTATGTTGCCTGGTGGCATGGGGAAGGGTTTTCCACAGGGCATGAAAACGCGCCCGAGACGGCTTCGCCGTCCGGGCGCGGTGGTCTTCCTGTGCTCGTGCTGGTCGCCGGTAAGACGTTCACGTTCACCGGTATCCGGCGCCTGCTCTTGCGAGCGCTCCGCTGCTCATCCTCCAAGGCCACTTCGAACACCGCCCTCCATGAGCGGACGTCGGCGTGCTTGCGCAGCAGCGCCCTTCGTTCCCTCTCGGTCATGCCACCCCAGACGCCGAACTCGATACGGTTGTCGAGCGCGTCCGCGAGGCATTCCAGCCGGACCGGACAGCCTCGGCACACCTTCTTCGCATTGTTCTGCTCCGCCCCTTGGACGAACAAGGCGTCAGGATCACCCTCCTGACACAGCGCCTTGGTCGTCCAGTCGATCAGCAGTCCCATCTGCATGACCTCCCCGTGAGATCTACCCTTCATACCCCCCGACGACTACATTCGAGTGATCCTTCGATCACGCAACGTCGCCGTCAGAACGGACCCTACACCTCTTGTAAGTGTTTGACTACTCTCCGAGACGAAAATCGGACTTTGCGGGACGGCTTCACCCCTACGGCTCACTACGCGATGGCGACTCGCGATAATAACGATTCCGATACGAGAGCATCTCGTCTTCCGGATTGCGGCGTATGCATGCAGGGAACCTGAATCGACGTGGCCGACGCGCTGATCGCAAGCGCTCTCAGCTGGGCCCGCGCCCCGTCGGTCCGACCGGCCGACACTGTCGGCGAGTCGCTGATTCGGCATTTGCACACAGCCGCTCCCGCAGTTTCCGAAGTTCGTTCTAATCTGAGGCGGTGGAGACCTTGAAACGCGACCGGAGTCCCCTTGGGGATGCCATAGCTCTGCTCGTCTGCGGCATCCTCGCCGGAGTACTCGCGGCCGCGGCCGCCTTCCCGCTCGTCGGGCTCGCCGGCCTCGTGACCGAGGACAGCGTCGCCTCGTTCGAATCGCTGCCGACGGAGCTCACCAAACCCACACTCCCGCAGACGTCTTACGTGTACGCTTCTGACGGAGAGACACTCATCACCTCTTTCTACGAGGAGAACCGCCGCGAGGTCACCCTCGAGGAGGTCTCCCCAGTCATGATCGACGCGCTCCTAGCGGCCGAGGACTCGAAGTTCTACGAACACAACGGGGTCGACTGGGCCGGGATCATCCGGGCCGCCGTGGCGAACCAGGGCGGCGACTCCCAGGGGGCGTCGACCCTCACCATGCAGTTCGTACGCAATACCCTGATCTACTCCGCTTCAACCATCGACGAAGTGATCGCCGCGTCGGAGGACACGTACGAGCGCAAGCTCCGAGAAGCTCGGTACGCCATGGGCATCGAGGAGACGATGTCCAAAGAGGAGATCCTGCAGGGCTATCTCAACGTGATCTACCTCGGCAACCAGGCGTACGGGGTCCACGCCGGCTCCTACACCTACTTCAACAAGCCGCCGAGCGAGCTCACCACCGCCGAGGCCGCGACGCTCGCCTCGCTGCCGAAATTCCCCTCCTTCGCCGACGGCCTGCTCGACGGCGAGGGTGACGACAGCGACATCATCGACCGCCGCAATTGGATCCTCGACCGCATGGTCGGTCTCGACATGATCACCCAGGCCGAGGCCGACGAGGCGCAGGAGCAGCCGCTGGGCCTGAACCCCCGCCCGGTCCGCAGCGAATGCGTCGACGTCGCCACCCCGAACTGGGGCTTCTTCTGCGACTACTTCAAGGACTGGTGGGCGAACCAGGAGGTCTTCGGCGAGACCGAGCGCGACCGCCTCAGCCTGCTCAAACGCGGCGGCTTCAGGATCGTCACCAGCCTCGACCCCGCCCTCCAAGAGGCGGCGATGGACGCCATCCACGACGAGATCGACGACGACGACCCGCGCGCCCTCGGCTCCGTGACGATCACGCCGGGCACCGGGCACGTCCGCTCCATGGCGGTCAACCGCGTCTACAGCCTCGACCAGACCGAGAACGGCGAACGCTCCGACGGGGACGACTCCAAGCCGTCGAACTACCCGAACACGACCATCCCGCTGCTCAGCGGCAATGAGCAGGTCTCCGGTTACCCGGCGGGCTCGACGTTCAAGATGTTCGTCATGCTGGCGGCGCTGGAGCAGGGCTGGCCGCTCAAGACGGCCATCCCCTCCCCCAGCCAGTACGCCTCCCGCCTCTACTTCGACGAGACCAAGCAGCCGGCGTCCTGCAACTACCAGGTGGACGGCAAGTGGCCCTGGTGCCCGTCGAACGACGGCAACTGGTCCTCGTCCCCGCTGAACATGTGGGGCATGTTCGGCCGCTCCTCCAACACCGCGTTCGTGCAGTTGCAGGAGCTCGTGGGCACCAGCGCCGCCTTCGACGCCGCCAAGCGAGCCGGGATCGACTTCTACTCCGAAGGCGGCGTCAACGACGCCCTCGCGCACGACAACGTCGACGGCTACGGCGTGTTCACGCTCGGGTTCGACCCCACCACTCCGCTGGAGATGGCCGAGGCCTACGCCACCGTGGCGGCCAAGGGCCTGCACTGCGAGCCGCTGCCGGTCACGCAGATCATCAAGGCCGACGGCGCGGAGTGGACTGAAGCGGTCGCGCCGAAGTGCGACCAGGCCTTCTCCGAATCGGTGGCCCTGGCCGCGGTGAGCGCCGCCCACTGCCCGGTCTACGACAACGCCGACAAGACCCGCTGCTCCGGCGGCACGGCCCGCGAGGCCGAGAGCATCGACCGGCCCGTCATCGGCAAGACCGGTACGGCCAACAACGACCGCTCCTACTGGTTCATCGGCTCGACGCCCAACGCCACCACGGCGACCTTCGTCGGCGACCCCGACAACTCGTCCAACGACGGCATCGCGTCGAACTTCCACGACGAGGTCCGCTCCGCCGGCGTCAAGACGCTGAAGGCCGCGTACAAGGACCTCGAAGAGCAGTCCTGGCCCGCGCCTTCGGACAAGATGGTCAACGGCGACGACCTGGTGTCGATCCCCTCGATCGGCTGCATGGACCCGGACGACGCGCGCTCGCGGGTCGCGAACGCCGGCTTCGAAGCGTCGATCGCGTCCGGTCGCTTCAACTCCGACTGCAAAGAGGGCCAAGCGTTCTCGACGTCGATCACCGGTTCGGCCCCCAAGGGCAGCCCCGTCTACATCCTCATCTCGAACGGCTCCGATCACCAGGAGGAGGAAGAGGACGAGGAGGAGCCCGGCGGCACGACGCCGCCCGACCGGGACTGACCGCAGTACGCGCGGCGGCCGCGGCCCGCTCCCCTTCGGAGGGAGCGGGCCGCGGCCGTTCCGCGGACGGGCGGTCGCAGGACGGGCCGCAGCCGCGCGGCAGGCGGACCTGCGGCCGCGCCTCGAACGGCCGCATCGGTCCGCTTGGGGCGCAAGGATTCCCGGCCCGTCCGGGTCCTCCTCGGCGTGCCGCGGCCGTGCTCGGAACGGGTTGCGGGCCCGCGCCGATCGGCGCGGGCCCGCGGTTTCCTTTGGGAGGAAGGAAGTCGGTCAGTCGGCCTTCGGCATGACGAGCGTCCCGGGTTCGACGCGGTCGGTCGGGGTGCGGTCCTCGTGCTCGCGGTCCTCGTAGAGGTGGTTGCCTTCGCGGAGCCGGCCGTCGCGGATGGTCACCGCCCGCTGGGCGCGGTCGGCCACCTCGTGGTCGTGGGTGATGATCAGGATCGTCAACCCCTCGTCGTGCAGTTCGTCCAATGTGGCCATGATCGCGTCGGCGGTCTTCGAGTCCAGGTTGCCCGTCGGCTCGTCGCACAGCAGCAGACTCGGTTCGGCGGCGAGGGCCCGCGCGATCGCCACGCGCTGGCGCTCACCGCCCGAGAGCGTGGTCGGCAGCGCGTCCAACCGGTGCGAGAGCCCGACCAGTTCGAGTTTCTCCCGCGCGATCTGCCGCCGCTTGCGGCGCGGCACCCCTTGGTACACCAGCGACATCGCGACGTTCTCCGTCGCCGTCCGGTGCGCCATCAAGTGGAACGCCTGGAAGATGAACCCGATCTTGTCCGCCCGCAGCTGGGTCCGGTGGGACTCCTTCATCTTCGAGGTGTCGTGCCCGTCGAGCCAGTACGTGCCCGCCGTCGGGGTGTCCAGCAGCCCCAGGAGGTTCAGCAGGGTCGACTTCCCCGACCCCGAGGGGCCCACGATCGCCACGTACTCGCCGTCGTCGATGCGCAGCTGGACGGGTTTGAGGGCCTCCACCGGCGGCGGCCCCGGATAGGTCATCCCGACCCCGTCCAGCTCGATCAGCGCATGCGGCCCCTCGGCCGCCGGCGGAGCGTCGGCCACGCGCGCGAACACCGCGGTGTCGTCGCCGTCCGCTGGGCGGCCGCCCGCGTCGGCCGCGTTCACGGTCGGCAGGATCATGGTGGCGTCGTCTTCGGTCACGTCACCAAGACGCCGGAAGCGGCGCCGGGGGTTGCACGCGGAGGCGCATCGGGGCTCAGAACGCGAAGTCCGCCTGGACCGGGCGATGGTCGGAAGCGGTCGCGTCGAGCACGTCTGAGCCTGTGGCCTGCACTCCGCGGTACAGGACCTGGTCGATTCGCGCCATGGGCGCGTCTGCGGGCCAGGTGAAGCCGAAGCCGCTGCCGGCCTCGGCGTGCGCGGAGGCGAGCTGGTAGGTGATCGGTGCGAGGGAGCGGTCCTGCACGGTCCCGTTGAGGTCGCCGGCCAGGATCACGTTCTCGAGCGGCTCGTCGGCGATGGCCTCGCCGAGGAGCGAGGCGGTCTCGTTGCGCTGCTCGGAGGTGAAGCCCTCGGCGTTCACCCGCACCGAGAGGAGGTGCGCGACGTAGAACGCCACGGACTCGCCCTCGATGTCGACCGCGGCGCGGAAGGCGCGGGGCCAGCCGAGGTTGAGGTCCACTTCGGCGGAGTCGAGGACCGGGTAGGTCGACCAGAGCGCCACCGTGCCGTAGGAGACCGAGTACTCGTACCGGTCGGCCAGCCTCTCGCCCCAGTCGAGGCGCTGCTCGTCGGTGAGCTCGACCAGGACGATCACGTCGGGGCCGGCGGCGAGGAGCGAGGCCGCGGTGCCCTCGGTGTCGGCGTTCTCAGCGTTGACGTTGTGGGCGACGACGCGGAAGTCGCCCTCGCCGACGTGCTTGTCGGGCAGGAGCCCGCCGTACATCTGGAACCACACCAGGGCCGGCAGCAGCGAGCAGGCGATCGCGAGGGGCCGGCGCCGGATGGCGGCGAGGAGGACCAGGGGCGGGACGGCCAGGCCGAACCACGGCAGGAACGTCTCGATGAGGCTGCCGAGGTTGAACCAGGCGTTGGGGATGAAGCGGTGCAGGAGCAGGATCGCGGCCAAGAGGAGCGACGCCGCGATCACGGCCCCGCTGAAGATCTTCCCGCCCGTCGAGGATCGGCTCACCCGCTGCCCGCCCTTCGTTGTCCGAGTTGCGCTGTCGTCCGTTGCCGGGGTTTCGACAGACTAGTCGCAGGGTGCCAGGAACGCCGAACGCCGGGTCTGTGTCAGACCCGGCGTTCGTTCTCGCTGGCGGTGGCGGTGGGATTTGAACCCACGGTTGAGGGTTACCCAACACTCGCTTTCGAGGCGAGCTCCTTCGGCCGCTCGGACACGCCACCGCCGAAAAGGTTACAGGACCGCCGCGACGCCGGCGCGGTGGGGACCGGCGATCCGGCTCACAGCCGGTCGCCGCGGATACATGGGATGTTTATGAGAAGCTGAGTCCATGACTGCACACATCTCCGCCGAGCCGGGCGACATCGCCGAGAGCGTCCTCCTTCCCGGGGACCCCCTGCGGGCGAAGTGGATCGCCGAGACCTTCCTCGACGACGCCTCGTGCTACACCGAGGTCCGGAACATGTTCGGCTTCACCGGCACCTACAAGGGCCGCCGCGTGTCGGTCCAGGGCACCGGGATGGGCCAGCCGTCGGCCTCGATCTACACCCACGAGCTGCTGGACGTGTACGGCGTGAGGACCGTGGTCCGCGTGGGTTCGGCGGGCGCGATCCACGATGACATCGAGCTGCGGGACGTGGTGGCCGGGATCGGCGCCTCCACGAACTCCTCGATGAACCGCATCCGCTTCAACGGGGTCGTCGACTACGCGCCCGTGGCCGACTTCGGCCTGCTGCGCGCCTCGGTGGACGCCGCGGCCGCCCGCGGCGTCAACCTGCACGTGGGCCAGCTGTACTCCTCGGACACGTTCTACACCGACGCGCCCGACGTCGAGTCCAAGCTCGCCGACTACGGCATCCTCGCCATCGAGATGGAGGCCGCGGCGATCTACACCCTCGCCGCGAAGTTCAAGGCGCGCGCGCTGGCGCTGTGCACGATCTCCGACCACATCCTCAAGGGCACCGAGCTGCCCGCTGCCGACCGCCAGGAGTCGTTCTCCGAGATGGTGGAGATCGCGCTGGACGCGGTCACCGCCGAGTAGTCCCGGGACGACGCGGGGCCCGGCTCGTGTGCGAGCCGGGCCTTCGCGCTACCCGGCGGCGGCGGGCGTGGCGAGGGCGGCGGCGAGCTCGGCCTCCAGGTAGGGGCCGAGGGTCGCGGCGTAGGTGTTCGTCAGGTGCGCGTCGTCGCGGTAGACGAGGACGTTGCCGACCACCGGCGGGCAGGTCTCGGCCTCGCAGATGTAGTCGGTGAAGTCGGCCTTGTGCACGCCCTCGGGGACCTCCAGGTCCTCGAACGCGCTCGCCTCGTAGTAGGCGTCGCGGTCCACGCTGCACTCCTCGGAGTCGGGGCCGTGCAGGTCGACGCACAGGGGGATGTCGAAGCGCGGGCTCGGGGTGTCGCGGACGGCGACGACCTCGGCTCCGGTCGCCAGGAGCTGCTCGTAGCGGTCGGTGTAGTCGGGGAAGGTCTCGCGGGCCTCGTAGCCGACCCGGGAGCCGTAGGTGAACACCAGGTCGGGGCCGATCTCGGCGATCTCGTCCACGACCGCGTCGTTCCAGGCGGCGCAGGAGCGGAAGCGCTCCTCGTCGAGGGCCGCCTGGCCGGTCTCGATGATGCAGGCGTTCTTGGTGAACGCGATGACGTGCCAGTTCCGGGACTCGGCGGCGTAGAGCACGGCGGGGAGCCACTGCCAGATCTTCGAGCCGCCGTACATGACGACGGTGGCGTCGGCGGACCCGTCGTCCTCCTCCTCGTCGCCGTCCGCTGCTTCGCCTTCGTCCTCGCCGGCGCTGAAGTCGCAGCGGATCGGCTCGAAGCCGTTCATCGTCTGGTTGCAGTCGTGCGAGAGGGCCGGGTCGAAGTCCTCGGCGGCGTCCAGCGTGGAGGGCGTGAAGTCGGTTTCGGGCACGTCGAGGCCTTCCGCGAGGGCGGCCGCGCCCGGGTAGCGGCCGGGGTCGTGGGCCGCCTCGGCGAGGCGGTCGCGTTCGTAGGCGACGTATCCGCTCAAGGCCGTGTACGAGGCGAGGACGAGCGCCAGGCAGGCCGCGCCGAGCGCGAAGCCGCCGCGGGCGGTCCGCTGGCCCAGCCCCGTGGCGGGGAGGCGCTGCTCGAGGGACCAGCGTGTGGCGGCGGCGAGCGCGGTCGCGCCGACGAGGACGCCGAGGCCGCCGAGGAGCGTGGCGGTCTCGCGGCCGGTGGCGGTGAGGTAGCAGATGAGGATCGGCCAGTGCCACAGGTAGAGGGTGTAGGAGTGGTCGCCGAGCCATTGGGCCGGACGCGTGTCGAGCAGGCGGCCGGCGCCGGCGCCGGGGCTCAGGGAGGCGGCGGCGATGACGGCGCAGCCGGCGCCGACGGGCCAGAGCGCGGCGAGGCCGGGGAACTGGGTGCTCTCGAGGAAGAAGCCGCCGCCGAGGAGGACGGCGACGCCCGCCCAGCCGAGCGCGGCGGCGAGGAACCGCTGCCGGGTGTCGGCGGCGGCGACGGCGGTGCGCAGGCGCGGGAGGGCCAGGGCGAGGAGGCCGCCCGCGGCGAACTGCCAGAGGCGGGCGCGGAGGTCGAAGTAGGCGTAGGCCTGGTTCGCCGCGGTCTCCCAGAGCGCGAAGGCGAACGAGGCGGCGAAGACGGCGGCCAGCGCGGCGGCGAGGGTGCGGCGGCGGCGCCATCCGGCGCGGCGGGCGGTCCAGACGCAGGCGCCGATGAGGATCGGCCACAGCGCGTAGAACTGGGCTTGGACGCCCATGGACCAGTAGTGCTGGACGATGCTGGCGCCGTTGTTGGAGGAGAGGTAGTCGACGGAGTTGCCCGCGAGGTGCCAGTTGCCGTAGTAGAGGGCCGAGGCGAGGATGTCGCCGAGCTGCTGGTTCCAGGTGGCGCGGGGGAGCCAGAGGGCGGTCATGAGCACGGTCGCGGCGGCGACGACGAGGGCGGGCGGGAAGATCCGGCGGACGATGCGCGCGGCGAAGGCGAGGGGCGCGACCGAGCCGGTGCGTTCGACCGAGCGCAGGAGGCTCGCGGTGATGAAGAAGCCGGAGAGCAGGAGGAACACGTCGACGCCGCCGGAGACGCGGTTGAACCAGATGTGGTAGACGGCGATGACGACGATGGCGAGGCCGCGGAGCCCGTCGATCTCGCGGAGGCGCGGCGGCCGTGGGGCGGCGACGGATTCGGCGCGGCCGGAGTCGGCCGTGGTGGCGGTGGCGCTCATGGGGCTCCGGGGTGGCGGCGGGGTGCGGCGTTCTCACGAGCGTAGCGCCGATGGGTTACGAGAACATGAGAGCCGGGTAGCGGACCCCGGCGCGAGTCGGCGGGCGGGCGGGCCTGGAGCGGGGAGCGAGTCGCGTGCGGGAGGAGGCGGCAGCGGGCGCGCGGATCGGCGGGAACGTCGGCGCGGCCGGGGGAACGTGCCCGGTCGGTGCGACGGGCGCGTGCGGCGGTTCGGGGTTGACGGAGGCGCGGGTGCGGCGGTTCGCGGCGGATGCGTACAAATCGGGCATCGGCGGTCGCCCCCGATTCGATGATGCGCTCCGGGTACGACACGGCCTAGAGCGAAGATCCGGATCCGGCACGGCCTTGACCGGTGCC
Organism: Glycomyces sp. TRM65418; assembly: GCF_019710475.1. Classification (GTDB taxonomy): domain Bacteria; phylum Actinomycetota; class Actinomycetes; order Mycobacteriales; family Micromonosporaceae; genus Glycomyces. Next base: position 23,085 of record NZ_JAJFAX010000007.1, read on the forward strand.
ACGTGCATGCGGGTGCACCGGGCGTTCTCGCGCGCCCCCGGCTCGATCGCGCCCCGCGGGTCCGACAACTGAATGACGCATGGGGCAGATCCGTTGACACGGGAGCGTTCACCCGCCACAATTGCAGTACCTTAACGATCGTTAAGGGACGACGACCGGCAAGGAGGGCGGTGCGGTGGACTTCAGCGGGGACTACCCGGCCGAACGCACCCGGATCGAGCGCGGCGGCGCCGAGAAGTACCACCAGGCGGCGGCCGCCGCGGGCAAGTACCACGCCCGCGAGCGCATCCGCCGCCTGTGCGACCCGGACTCGTTCCGCGAGGACGCGCTCTGGGCCAACCCGGACCCGAGCCTGCCCGCCGACGGCGTCGTCGTCGGCACCGCCACCGTCCAGGGCCGCCCGATCCGGCTCGTCGCCAACGACTCCACCGTCAAGGCCGGGTCCTGGGGCGCCCGCACCGTGGAGAAGATCATCCGCACCGTCGAGGCCGCCCAGCTGGAGCAGCACCCGATCGTCTACCTCGTCGACTCCGCCGGGGCCCGCATCACCGACCAGGTGCAGCTGTTCCCCGGCCGCCGCGGCGCGGGCCGGATCTTCCACGAACAGGTCCGCGCCTCCGGCCGCATCCCGCAGGCCTGCGCCCTCTTCGGGCCCTCCGCCGCGGGCGGGGCCTACATCCCGGCGTTCTGCGACATCGTCACCATGGTCGACGGCAACGCCTCCATGTACCTCGGCAGCCCCCGCATGGTCGAGATGGTCACCGGCGAGAAGACCACCCTGGAGGACATGGGCGGCGCGCGGGTCCACTGCGAGCAGTCCGGCGTCGGGCACTTCCTGTGCCGCAACGAGGACGAGGCCATCGCCGCGGTCCGCCGCTGGCTCTCCTACCTGCCCTCGAACTGGACGCAGCCCGCGCCGGTGCGGGCGGCCCGTCCGCCGCTGCCCGTCGACCTCGCCTCGGTCATCCCGCCGAGCGAATCGGCCCAGTTCGACATGCACGACGTCATCGACGGCCTGGTCGACCGCGATTCGCTCCTCGAAGTCCAGGCCCGCTGGGCCGGGGAGCTCATCACCGCGTTCGCCCGGCTCGACGGGCGGCCCGTGGGCATCGTCGCCAACAACTCGGCGGTGCGCGGCGGCGTCCTGTTCTCCGACTCGGCCGACAAGGCCGCCCGCTTCGTGAACACCTGCGACGCGTTCAACGTGCCCCTGCTGTTCCTCGCCGACGTCCCCGGCTTCATGGTCGGCGCCGCCGTCGAGCACGGCGGCATCATCCGCCACGGCGCCAAGATGATCGCCGCCGTCGCCGAGGCCACCGTCCCCAAGGTCTGCGTCGTCGTCCGCAAGGCCTACGGCGCGGGCCTCTACGCCATGGCCGGGCCCGCCTTCGGGTCCGACGCCGTGCTCGCCCTGCCGAGCGCCCGCATCGCCGTCATGGGCGCCGAAGCGGCCGTGAACGCCGTGTACGCCAACAAGATCGCCGCGATCGAGGACCCCGCGATGCGGGAGCGCTTCGTCGCCGACAAGCGCGCCGAGTACGAGGCCGACGTCGACCTGCGCCGCCTCGCCGGCGAACTGGTCGTCGACGACATCGTCGAACCCGACGCGCTCCGCGATGACCTCATCGCCCGATACCGCCGGCTGACCCACAAGGACCGCCGGTTTTCCGACCGCAGACACCCGATCACACCGGTGTAGGAGGAGCAGCCATGAGACTCGACCTGGAGCAGACCGAGTTCGCCGCCGCCGTGCGCGCGTTCGCCCAAGAGCAGATCAGACCGGTCATCGGCGACTACTACGAGCGGGGCGAGTTCCCCGCCGACCTCGTCCGCGAGCTCGGCAAGCTCGGCGTCTTCGGCGTCACGCTCCCCGAGGAGTACGGCGGCAGCGGCATGGGCCTGTTCATGCTCGGCCTCGCCCTGGAGGAGATCGCCCGCGTGGACGCCTCCGTGGCCGTCACCGTCGAGGCCTCCGTGACCCTCGGCGCCGAGGGCCTCGCCCGCTACGGCACCGAGGAGCAGCGCCGCCGCTGGCTCCCGCGCCTCGCCGCCGGGGAGGGCCTGTGCGCGTTCGCGCTCACCGAGCCCGGCGGCGGCACCGACGCCGGGCACACCGACACCAAGGCCCGCCTCGAAGACGGCGAATGGGTCATCGACGGCGCCAAGTGCTTCATCACCAACGCCGGCACCGCGATGACCGACCTCATCGTCGCCACCGCCCAGACCGGGCCCGGCGAGATCTCCTGCATCGCCGTCGAGCCCGGGACGCCCGGCCTGGAGATCGGCCCCGAGTACTCCAAAGTGGGCTGGCGGGCCTCCGACACCCGCCCCGTGTACTTCGACGGCTGCCGCGTGCCCGAGGCCAACCTCATCGGCCAGCGCGGGCGCGGGTTCGTGCAGTTCCTCGAACTGCTCGACAGCGGCCGCGTCGCCATCGCCGCGCTGGCGACGGGCTCGGCGCAGGGGTGCGTGGACGAGGCGCTCGCGCACGCGAAGGAGCGCGAGGCGTTCGGGCGGCCGATCGGCGAGAACCAGTCGATCGCGTTCATGCTCGCCGACATGAAGCTGCGGGCGCACACCTCGCGCCTGACCTGGCAGGACGCGGCGTTGAAGGCCGATGCGGGGGAGCCGTTCGGGGCCGATGCGGCGCTGGCGAAGCTGCACGCCTCCCAGGCGGCGGTCGACAACGCGCGGGACGCGACGCAGATCTTCGGCGGGTACGGGTTCATGAACGAGACGCCGGTGGCGCGGGCGTGGCGGGACTGCAAGATCCTGGAGATCGGCGAGGGCACGAACGAGGTGCAGCGGATGGTCATCGCGCGTTCGATGGGGCTGTGACCGCTCGGACGGGCGCTGGGGCGGCAGTGCCGCCGGCGCCGTGCGCTCGCTTGAGGGGCGACGCCCCCTGACAGTTTTATCAAAACTTCAACTAAAACCCTTGAGTTTCGGTGTCCGGGCGTGACAAGCTCGGTGCTCCGGCGTCAGCGTTGCGGCCGCAGGCTCCGCAACCGCCCTGCCATGGCTCGCAGGCACCGCCATGGAGGAAGACGGCGCCGCATCCGAAGCGCAAGGAGCTCACCGATGACCGACACCAAGACCGGAACCGACCCGGCCGAGCGGGCACTCGTCAAGGGCGCCGCCTCGCGGCGCGGCGTGATGTGCGGCCTGGCCGGGCTCGGGGCCGCGGGCGCGCTCGCCGCGTGCGGCACCGCCGAGACCCCCGCCGGATCCGATGCCGACGCCACCGCGGGCGGCACCGACGCCTCCACCGGCGGCGGCGCCGAAGGCGGCGGGACCGCGATCGCGGCGACGACCGACGTCCCCGAGGGCGGCGGCATCGTCGTCGACGAGACCGTGATCGTCCAGCCGAGCGCGGACGAGTTCCTGGCGTTCTCGGCGGTCTGCCCGCATCAGGGCGCGATCGTGAGCGAGCCGGACGCCGACGGGAACATCGTCTGCCCTCGCCACCAGTCGACCTGGACGATCGACGGCGCGCTGGAGCAGGGCCCGGCCGAGGTCGATCTCGCCGAAGTGGACATCACGGTGGAGGACGGCCGGATCTTCCTGTCGTAAGTCGAGGACACGGCAGCGGCCGAGGAGCGGAGGCTCCTCGGCCGCTGCCGTCGTTCGCGTGGGACGGTGTCCGGATCAGGTCAGGGCGTCGGCCGCGGCCGGGTCCGAGTCGCGCAGGAACTGGGCGCAGCGGGCGGCCTCGTCGGCCTCCCCGATCGCCGCCGCGGCCCGCGAGAGCTGGTGCAGCGACTTGAGGAACCCGCGGTTCGGCTTGTGGTCCCAGGGGATCGGGCCGTGCCCCTTCCAGCCGCTGCGGCGCAGCTGGTCGAGACCGCGGTGGTAGCCGGTGCGCGCGAACGCGTACGCGGCGACGTCGTCGCCCGACTCCAGGGCGTTCTTCGCCAGCCGGGCCCAGGCGGCGCAGAACCACGGGAAGTGACGGACCGTGTCCTCGGGCGAGTGCTCGTCGAGGTACTTCCTGGCCTCGGTGTCCTCGGGCAGCATCGTCGCCGGAGGTTGGGACATGAGATTCTGCGGAGCCAATACGCTGTCCTCACTCTAGGGTCGAGTCGCGGTGAAAGCCGTCAGCGCCAAGCCTAACCCGGTGGTCGAGGCGTCCTCCACGGCCGGTTCGGCGTCGTCGTCCTCCTCGCCGTCGTCCTCGTCCTGCGGGGTCTTCGGGGCCGTGAGGTGCACCGCGAGCGCGCCGACGGCCGCGGCGAGGAACGAGGCGCACAGGACGCCGATCTTGCCCTCGTCCGTGAGCAGCTCGGCGTCGCCGCCGCCGAAGGCCAGTTCGGTGATGAACAGGGCGACGGTGAAGCCGATGCCGGCCACGAGCGCGATCGCGGCCAGGAGCGGCCAGGTCGTGCCCTTGGGCAGGCGGCCCCAGCCGAGCTTGACGACGAGCCAGGTGACGGCGGTGATGCCGACGACCTTGCCGACGACGAGGCCGAGGACGATGCCGAGCGTCACCGAGGAGGTGAGCGCGGTGGCGAACAGGTCGCCGGTGAGGGCCACGCCCGCGTTGGCCAGGGCGAACAGCGGGAGCACCACGAACGAGGAGAACTGGTGGTTGCGCTCCTGGAGCTGCTCGGTCGGGGGCACGGCGTCGCGGGCGAGCTTGACGAGCCGCTCGGTCTCGGCGGCCGTGAGGCCGCCCTTGGCCATCTCCTGCGCCTCCTCGTGGGCGTACTGCGGGTCGAGGAGCGGCTTGGCGGAGATGATGAGGCCCATGATGACGCCGGCGACGGTGGCGTGGACGCCCGATTCGAGCATGGCGACCCACAGGAGCACGCCGATGACGAGGTAGACCGGCGCGGACCAGACGTTGAGCAGTCGCAGGACGATCGCGATCGCGACGATCGCCCCGGCGGCGGCGAGCCAGGTGGTCGAGAGGTCCGCGGTGTAGAAGATCGCGATGACGGCGATCGCGCCGAGGTCGTCGACGATCGCGAGGGTGAGCAGGAAGATCCGCGCACCCGAGGGGATGCGGGAGCCGAACAGCGCGAGGATGCCGACCGCGAAGGCGATGTCCGTGGCCATCGGGATGCCCCAGCCGCCGGCGCCCTCGCCGCCGGCGTTGAAGGCCGTGTAGATGAGGGCCGGGATGAGCATCCCGCCGACGGCGCCCGCGATGGGCGGTATGGCGTTGCGCAGCCGCCGCAGCTCCCCCGAGACGATCTCGCTCTTGATCTCCACGCCCACGACGAAGAAGAAGATGGCCATGAGGCCGTCGTTGATCCAGTCCTTGAGCGTGTGGTGGAGCTCGAAGTCCCCGAACTGGAACGTGATGTCCAGGCCCCACACGCTCTCATAGGAGGCGGCCCACGGCGAGTTGGCCCACACCATCGCCACCACGGCGCAGATGACGAGGACGACCCCCGCCGCCGGCTCGATCTTGAGGAACTGCGCGGCGGGGCGTCCCACATACCGGGCGAGCGGCCGCCGCGAATAGAGGAACGCGGGCTCTGAGCGCCAGATCGGGGACTTCCAGGGTTCCTTCGACTGCGTCATGCGGGAGAGCCTATCTATGCGTCAGACAGCGGCGCGCTTTGTCGTCACTTCTCGTATGCCCGTGCCACAGTTTCCGTGTCGGTCTCCTGGTCGGGCTCCCACGCCTGCAGGCCCTTGAGGCCGGGGACGGACTCGCGCGTGAACACCGGGTCGAGGCCCGCGCGGCGCTGCTCGTCGTAGTCGCGCAGCACCTTGTAGGTCACGCCGCTCAGCGCGAGCACCGCGATGAGGTTGACGGTGGCCATGAGGCCCATGGTGACGTCGGCGAAGTTCCAGACGGTGCCGAGCGAGGCGACCGAGCCGACGAAGGCGAGCCCGACCACGACCGCGCGGAGCACGTAGATCAGATACGGCTTGTCGAACATGTACTTGATGCTCGACTCGCCGTAGTAGTAGTTGCCGATCAGCGACGTGAAGGTGAACAGCATCAGGATGAGCGCCATGACCTGCAGGGCCCAGCCGCCGAGGGCGGCGTCGACGCCGCGGGTGACGAGGTTGATCTCGTCGTCGCCGAACACCGGGTTCGTGGTGAGGATGATGAACGCGGAGATCGTGCAGATGAAGAGGGTGTCGAAGTAGACGCCGAACGCCTGGGTGAGGCCCTGCTTGACCGGGTGGGTGACCGACGCGGTGGCGCCGGCGTTGGGGGCCGAGCCCATGCCGGCCTCGTTGGAGAACATGCCGCGGCGCACGCCCATGAGGATGACGGTGCCGATGGTGGCGCCGGCGAACTCCTCGACGCCGAACGCCGAGGTGACGATGTCGCTGAGCGCGCCGGGGATCTCGCCGGCGTTGATGATGACGATGGCGGTGCCGATGAGCAGGTACACCAGGGCCATGATCGGGACGGCGAGCTGCGTGAAGTGGGCGATGCGCTTGAGGCCGCCGAAGATCACGGCGGCGGTGAGGGACGCCAGGACGAGGCCGATGACGATCGAGGTGCCGTCGCCCGTGGTGACGCCCATGCCGTCGAGGGAGTCGTTGACCGCGCCGGTGAAGGTGTTGGCCTGCACCATGTTGAAGCTGATCGGGTAGGTGAAGATGAGGATGATCGAGAAGACGACGCCCATCCACGGCAGTCCCATGCCGTGCCGCATGTAGTAGGCGGGCCCGCCCTTGAAGCCGCCCTCGGGGGTGCGCTCCTTGTAGACCTGCGCCAGGGTGGACTCGGCGAAGGCGGTGGCGGCGACGACGATGGCCATGAGCCACATCCAGAAGACCGCGCCGGGGCCGCCGAGGGCGATGGCCGTGGAGACGCCGACGATGTTGCCGGTGCCCACGCGGGCCGCCGACGAGATCGCGAACGCCTGGAACGCGGAGATGTTCTTCGTGCCGTCGGGCAGGCTGCCGGGGTCCTCGCGCAGACCGCGGAACATCTGGCCCAGGAGCCGGAACTGCACGCCCCGGGTGAGGACGAGGTAGACCAGGCTGGTGAGGACGATCAGGGGGATGATGCCCCACGTCCAGAACTGGTCGTTCACCGTCAACGTCTGCTGGAGGAGGTCGTCCATCCGGGCTCCTTCGATCGGGCGTGCAGGCTCGTGGCCTGAACCTAACGGGCGGAAGGGGTGCTCGCTGCGGATTGGGGGCGGAGGCAGCCCGCTGAAGGTATCGGAGCGGATCGGGGCAAGGCAAGCGAAGCGGGCAGTCGTGACCGTTTCGTCACCGAAGCGCGACTAGCGCGCGACAGGGCCGGGCGCCCGGAGAGCCGGGAAGGGCCGAGCCCGGCTCAGGCGGCGTCCTGGCAGTCGGGGCACCGGCCGCGGTAGGTGATCGCGGCGCGGGTGACGGCGAAGCCGTGGCGCTCGTCGCCGGGGAGCCACTCGATCGGGTCGCCGACGGCGTGGACGTCCTTCATGAGGCCGCAGCCCTCGCAGATGAGGTGGTGGTGCGCGTGGTCGGCGTTGGGGTCGTAGCGCTTCGAGCGCCCGTCGAAGGCCAGCTCGAGGACCTCGCCGAGGGCGACCATCTCGTTGAGGGTGTTGTAGACCGTGGCGCGCGAGAGCTCGGGCATGCGCTCGCAGGCGCGCTCGAGGATCTCGTCGGCGGTGAAGTGCACGTGGGAACCCTCGAGGGTCTCGGCGATGACGCGTCGCTGAGGCGTGATGCGCCAGTTGTGGCGCCGTAGTCGGGTAACGAGGTCGCTCATGCTGTTCTCTCACACGGTCGGGGAGTGAAATACCACTCTAGCAGGCGAAACAGTGTGGTACCACTTACTCGGGACTGGTTCTTTGTTTAGACATAGTCTAAGCTAGGATCGTATCTAAGTACCAGCGAAGTCATACGAGGTTCCGCGAGCGGCCGCGCCGCGGGAACCGGTGAAACGCTAGAGAGGGCCAATCCATGAGCGAGCAGTTCGACAACACTGCTGGGCCGCTGACCACCGAGTCCGGCGCGCCGATCTCCAACAACAACCAGAGCGAGGCCGCCGGTGTCGGCGGGCCGGTGCTCGTCCAGGACCAGGTGCTGCTGGAGAAGCTGGCGCACTTCAACCGCGAGCGCATCCCCGAGCGCGTCGTCCACGCGCGCGGCGCGGGCGCCTACGGCACCTTCACCGTGACCGCCGACGTCACCAAGTACACGAAGGCCAAGTTCCTGTCCCAGGTCGGCAAGGAGACCGAGACCTTCCTGCGCTTCTCCACGGTGGCCGGCAACCTCGGCTCCGCCGACGCGGTGCGCGACCCCCGCGGCTTCGCGCTGAAGTTCTACACCGAAGAGGGCAACTACGACCTGGTCGGCAACAACACCCCGGTGTTCTTCATCCGGGACGCGATCAAGTTCCCCGACTTCATCCACACCCAGAAGCGCGACCCGTACACCGGTTCGCAGGAGGCGGACAACGTCTGGGACTTCTGGAGCCTCTCGCCCGAGTCGGTCCACCAGGTGACCTGGCTGTTCGGCGACCGCGGCATCCCCGCCTCCTACCGCCACATGGACGGTTTCGGCTCCCACACCTACCAGTGGGTCAACGAGGCCGGCGAGCAGTTCTGGGTCAAGTACCACTTCAAGACCGACCAGGGCATCAAGAACCTCACCCAGGACGAGGCCAACCGGATCGCCGGCGAGGACCCCGACTCCCACCAGCGGGACCTGCGCGAGGCCATCGAGCGCGGCGACTACCCGTCCTGGACCGTGCAGGTGCAGATCATGCCAGCCGCCGAGGCCGCGACCTACCGGTACAACCCGTTCGACCTGACGAAGGTCTGGCTCAACGGCGACTACCCGCGCATCACCATCGGCAAGCTGGAGCTCAACCGGAACCCGGACAACGTCTTCGCCGAGGTCGAGCAGTCGATCTTCTCCCCCGCGCACTTCGTGCCGGGCATCGGCCCGAGCCCCGACAAGATGCTCCAGGGCCGCCTGTTCGCCTACGGCGACGCGCACCGCTACCGCGTCGGCATCAACGCCGACCACCTGCCGGTCAACCGCCCGCACGCCACCGTGGCGCGCAACGGCAACCGCGACGGCCTCGGTTACGACGGCCGCCACGGCCGCCAGAAGAACTACGAGCCGAACTCCTTCGGCGGCCCGTACGAGACCGGCCAGCCCCTATGGGGCCCGGTCCAGGTCAGCGGCGTCACCGGCGAGTGGGAGACCCCGAAGCACGCCGAGGACGACGACTTCGTGCAGGCCGGGAAGCTCTACAACCTCATGAGCGAGGACGAGAAGGACCGCCTGATCGCGAACCTGGCCGGCTTCATCGCCAAGGTCAGCCGCGAGGACATCATCGAGCGCGCCATCGGGAACTTCGCGAAGGCCGACGAAAACTACGGAAAGCGGCTCGCCGTGGCCGTCGCGGAACTGCGACGCTGAAGCCGCCGCTTTCCGGAGCAGGCAGCGCAGCGGCCGTCACGGCGCTGCGCTGGCAAGACGCCGAGAGCCGCGGGCGGGAATAGCCGCCAGGCCCGCGACTTTTCGACAACGACCCGGTCCGACCCCCTGTCGGAAGCGCCGGACCGGGTCCGACCGCCCGGTCGGGGCCTTGGGAAGGGCACCCCGACCGGGCGTTCCGCGTACGAGAGCGGCCCGGCGGGGGAACCCGCCGGGCCGCTCTCGGCCATGCCGCCCCCGGATCGCTACTCCTCCAGGACCCGCCCGCACTCGCCGCATTCCGGCGGCTTCTGGCGCGGCACCTCCACGAACTCCTCGGCCACGATCCACAGCTTCCAGCGGTCCTCGCCCTCGCGGATCACCGTGATCGAGGTGATGTCGTCCCGGCTGGGCCGCTCCAGGCCCCACAGGATGTCCAACGGCGCCTTGTGCTTCGCGAGCTTCACCTCGCGGCCCTTCAAGTAGTAGCCCGCCCGCGAGTACACCAGCTGCGTCTGCTCCCCGTGCTCCTTCGGCACCGGTTCGCGGCTGCGCCCGTTGAGGAACGAGTGGTACTCGGTGTGCAGCTGCCGGGCGATCTGCTGCAACGGCACCGACGAATAGGCCTTGACCCACCGGTTCGCCGGCTGGTTCTTCCACTTGGTCAGACGCGAGGAGATCTCCGCGTACGAGATCTTCTCCCCCTTCGCGCGCCACTCGCGCTGGAACACCGACAGCGACCAGTTGTACACGGCCCGAACCGCTTCGAGCGTCTCCTCCAGGTTCCGCCGCTGCTGGTCATCGGGGTCGAACGTATACTCGTACCCGCGTTTCACCAAGTGGGTCATAGGCTTCGTCATGTCCATGACCTGTTGATACCAGACGATTACGCACCGACACGTGTTCCTCACCTCATCGGCGTGTCCACTGGCCGTGCGGCAAGTAATTTGGCGTCGTGCCCTTCGACCTCGACCCCGGCCTGTTCGCCCTGCTCATCGTCGCGGCGATCTTCGCCGGCTGGATCGACGCGGTCGTGGGCGGGGGCGGCCTCGTCCAACTCCCCGCCCTCCTGGTGGCCTTTCCCACAGCGCCGCCGGCGCTGATGCTGGGCACCAACAAGATGGCGTCGGTGTGCGGCACGACCGTCTCGGCTTTCACGTACGCCCGGAAGATCCCCCTCGAACACCGGTTGCTGTGGCCCACGGTCGGGCTCGCGCTCCTGGGCTCGGGCGCCGGAGCGGTCGCGGCGCTCACGGTCGCCGCGAGCGCCTTGAAGCCCATCATCATCGCCGTGCTCCTGGCGGTCCTGGTGCTCGTCATCACCCGGCCGCGGCTCGGGCTCGTACCGCAGCCGAAGCTGCGCACCCCGCTGCGCGGCGCGGCGCTCATGGTCGCCGCGGGCGTGGGCGTCGCCTTCTACGACGGGATGATCGGGCCCGGCACGGGCATCTTCCTGTCGATCGCGTTCACCGCGATCATCGGCTTCGACTACATCACCGCCGCGGCCCACACGAAGGTCGTCAACGCCGCCACCAACCTCGGCAGCCTCGTCGTCTTCGCGCTCCAGGGCAACGTGTGGTGGGTCCTCGGCCTCACGATGGGCCTGGGCTGCATGCTCGGGGCCTGGTTCGGGGCGCGCACGGCCATGGCCCGCGGCTCGGGCTTCGTCCGGCTCGTCCTGGTGATCGTCGTCCTCGCGCTCCTGGCCCGGCTGAGCTGGGACGTCTGGAACACCTCGCGGGCCTGAGGACCGCTGGCGAGGAGCAGGCGGGCAGGGCGCGGAGGCCCACGGCCCGGCCCGGGACGATCGCCAGGACGCCGACGAGGATGCGGCCGAGCAGCACGATCGCGGTCGCGCCCAGGCCCGGTGGCGTCTGGCGGCGGCCCGGGACGCGCGGCCACAGTGCCGCCGCTCCCCGGTGCGGCTTCACCGATCCCCACGAGCGGTCGTTCGCCCCCGGCGTCACCGGCGGGCCGGACCGCGCCGCGGGATTCCCTCGGAGGCGCTCGTCCCGCTAGGCTCAGGGCATGACCGGCAACGACATTCCCTCGACGGTGGAGCGCCTCCGCGCCCATTTCGCGACCGGACGGACCAAGCCGCTGCCGTGGCGGCTCGAGCAGCTCAAGGGCCTCGACCTGATGCTGCGGGAGGCCGGCGGCGAACTCGCGGACGCCCTTCGCGAGGACCTGGGCAAGGCCGCACCGGAGTCGTTCCTCAGCGAGATCGACTTCGTGGCCGCCGAGGTGCGGGCCCTGCGCAAGCACCTGCGGTCCTGGATGCGGCCCAAGCGGGTCTACACGCCGCCGCACCTGCAGCCGGCGAAGGCGTACGTGCTGCGGGAGCCGCTCGGCGTGGTCACGGTGATCGGGCCGTTCAACTATCCGGTGCAGCTGCTGCTCGCACCGCTGGCCGGGGCGCTGGCCTGCGGGAACGCGGTCGTGGTGAAGCCGAGCGAGGCGGCGAACACGACGGCGGTCGTGCTGGAGCGGCTCATCGGCGAGTACCTCGACCCGGACGCGGTGGCGGTCGTGCAGGGCGGGCCCGCGGCGACCGAGGCGCTGCTGGCCGAGCGGGTCGACCACATCTTCTTCACGGGTTCGCAGCGGGTGGGGCGGATCGTCGCGAAGGCGGCGGCCGAGCACCTGACGCCGGTGACGCTCGAACTGGGCGGGAAGAGCCCGGCCATCGTGGAGCCGGGCGTGGACCTGGCGGTGGCGGCGCGGCGGATCGCCTGGGGGAAGTTCATGAACGCGGGCCAGACCTGCATCGCCCCCGACTACGTGCTCGCCGTCGACGGCGTGGGCCCGGAGCTGGAGCGGCACCTGGCCGAGGCGGTCCGGGAGATGTACGGGCACGCGCCGGCCGACAGCCCGGACTACGCGCGGATCATCGACGAGCGGTCCTTCGACCGGCTCGTGCGGTTCCTCGCCGAGGGCCGCCTGGTGTGCGGCGGCGGGCACAACCGGGCCGAGCGCTACATCGCGCCGACGGTGATCGCGGACGTCTCGCCGAAGGACGCGGTGATGGGCGAGGAGGTCTTCGGGCCGATCCTGCCGATCCTCGCGGTCGACTCCCTCGACGACGCGATCGCGCACGTGAACGCGGGCGAGAAGCCCTTGGCGCTGTACGCGTTCACGAACTCGGACCTGACGCGGCGGAAGCTCTTGACGCGCACCGCGTCGGGCGCGGTGGGCTTCAACGCGCCGATGGCGCACATCGACGTGCCGGGCCTGCCGTTCGGCGGCGTGGGGCGCTCGGGGATGGGCGCCTACCACGGGAAGTCGTCGATCGAGACGTTCAGCCACGCGAAGTCGGTGCTGGACAAGCCGCTCGCGCCGGACACGATGAAGGTGGCGTACCCGCCGTTCACGGCGTTCAAGGAGCAGGTGCTGCGGCGGCTGCGCTAGTTCCCGCAGCGCGTCGGACCGCGGCCGCCAGGCGGCGGCTCAGCCGCCCGCCGCGAGGTGGGCGTTGATCCGGCCGAGCAGTGCGAAGAGCTGCTCGCGCTCCCCGGGGCCGAGGGGCGCCATGACGCGCTCGTTGACGCCCTCGAGGATCGCGTCGAGTTCGGCGAGCCGCTCCGCGCCCGCTTCGGTGATGGTGATGACGTTGCGGCGTTTGTCGGCCGGGTCGGGGGCGCGCCGGATCCAGCCGCCGTCGGCGAGCTCGTTGAGGACGGCCACGAGGTCGCTGCGGTAGACGCGCGTGCGGTCGGACAGCTGCGCCTGGCTCGCGGGGCCGAACTCGGCGAGCGCGGCGAGCACCACGAAGTGGTCCTTGCTGGCGCCGATCGCGCCCATGGCCTCGTTCGCGATCTTGCGGATCTGCGCGCTCGTCATGCCCATGAGGCGCGAGAGCTGGCGTTTGAGACGCTCAGGGGTCGCTCCGTCCGGGCCTCGGCCGGCGGTGTCGAACCGCAGTTCGGCGTTGGATTCCATGCGGACAGCCTACCCCTTGCGTTAGTGTCACTAACGATGTATGGTCGTTAGGAGAACAAACATTAGATGATCTAACGAATAAAGGAGCGCCCCGTGCTCAACGAGACGACCGTCCGAGCCCTGTCCGACCGCATCGAACTCGCCGACCTCGTCGCCCGCCACAGCCTGTGGATCGACGAGGCCCGGTGGGACGAGACCGACCGCATCTTCACCGAAGACGTCGCCGTCGCCTCCCCCCGCGGACAGGCCCGCGGCTTCGAGGAGCTCCTCGCCCTCGTCCGCAAAGGGCACGACCAGTTCGCGACGACCCTGCACTGCAAGTCGAACCTCGTCATCGAGGTCGACGGCGACACCGCCGCCGTGCGGGCCCACGAGATCGCCGTCTTCGTCGTGGACGAGCGGACCGAGGCGATCGCGGCCGGGATCGCCCGCTACACGGCCCGCCGCACCGAGGGCGGCTGGCGGTTCTCGAGCCTCGACATCACCCCCGTCGCCCTCACCGAGGGCATCGAACGGGCCCCGATCCCCAATCCCCGGACGAAAGGCACCACGTCATGAAACGCGTCGACCTGCTCGACTCCCACATGTCCTATGTCGACGAAGGCGCGGGCGAGGGCACCGTCGTGCTCCTGCACGGCAACCCGACCTCCTCGCACATCTGGCGGCACGTCGTCCCGCGCCTCGCCGGCGCCGCGCGGGTGGTCGCGCCCGACCTCATCGGGATGGGCGAGTCCGGCAAGCCCGACATCGACTACTCCTTCGCCGACCAGGCCGCGTACCTGGAGGCGTTCCTGGCCGCGATCGGGGTCGAGCGCCCCGTCCTGGTCGGCTACGACTGGGGCGGCTCACTCGCCTTGGACTGGGCCGCAAGGCATCCTGGCCGGGCGCGGGGCCTGGTCCTCATGGAGACGTTCCTGCGCCCGATGACCTGGGCCGAGTTCCCGACCGGGGCGACCGAGTTCTTCCGGACGCTGCGCACGCCCGGAGCGGGCGAGCAGATGGCCTTGGCGGAGAACTGGTTCATCGAGCACGCGCTGCGCGCCACCAATCCCGGCATCGCGGACGAGGACCTGGCGGCCTACCGCAAGCCCTTCCCCGATCCGGATGCGCGTCGCCCGCTGCTGGCCTGGCCCCGGCAGATCCCGCTCGCCGAAGCGGGCGGCCCGTTCGAGCCCGCGGCCGTGGCCGAGCGCTTCGAGGCTTACGCCGCGTGGGCGGCGGCCACCCCGGAGGTCCCGAAGCTGCTGCTCACCGGGAGCCCGCACGCGCTCGGCTCACCCGCGATGACCGCGTGGGCGAAGGAGCACGTCGCGGGCCTGGAAGTGGCGAGCATCGGCGAGGAGGTCGGCCACCACGCGCCGGAGGACGCCCCCGAGGCGATCGCCGAAGCGGTCCTGGGGCTGCTCGCACGGCTGCCGTGACCGCCGGTCGCGGCGGCACGAAAAACGGGCCCTGACCGGTGGTGAAACCGGTCAGGGCCCATACCCCTCGAAGACAAGCTTGGGGAAAGCGTACCAAACGACTTGCGCGCGCTAGATCCGGGCAGGGCAGCACGAATACGCAACGCTCCCAGGCGGAACACGGGCACGAATATCAGCCTTCAGTCCATAGAGGATTCCGATGTCGCACGGCACGCGACCGGGTCCCGCCACGGGCGGCAGGGCCGGTTCGCCGCGGTCGCCGCGGGGCTTCGGCCCCGAGCGAACGCGACGACCGGGTCGCGGTCGACGGAACCGAGACCCGCTGCGGCCCTAGAGGTACCGCCAGCAGACGGTGTAGGCGTGGTCGGGGAAGTCGTCGCTCCTCCAGGTGCTCCAGCCGTCGTCGCCGCACCACCAGCCGGCGTCGTATTCGTCGGTGCGGCCGGTGACGTACACGTTCGCGCCGTCGCAGTCGCTGAAGGCGTAGTCGGCGTCGCCGCCGTCGGGGTCGCCGGTCATCGACATGCAGTTGTCCAGCTCGGCGTATCCGATGTCGTCGGGGTAGATCATCGACAGGCACAGCACCACGTCCAGGTAGGACTCGGAGGCGGTGAAGGCGTACCAGTGGTTGAAGTACGTCGATTCGGCGCACGCCTCGGCGTCGGACTCGCCCTCCAGGCGTTCGAGCACCTCGAACGCGCCGGTCCGGCAGTCGATGAAGTACCACGCGTCCCCGTCCGGCCGCCCGTAGACGCACTCGCCGACGTCGGCGTGGTAGATCTCGCCGTGGGTGTGCAGGTAGCTCAGGCACAGCACCAGGTCGCCCGAGGACGAGGAGACGCTGGTGCTCACGTCGTCGACGCCGTCGCACGAGTCGAGGTCGGTGGTGCCGTGGAAGACCTCCACGACCTCGAAGGAGCCGTCTTCGCACGAGGACGGTTCGAGGTCGGCGGTGTCCTCGTCGCCGTAGTCCCAGAAGCAGTCGCCGACCGCCGCGTCGTCGACCGGGTCGGCGGGCGCCCCGGTCGGGTCGTCGGCCCAGTCGGCGTCCGCGTCGTAGGCGTCCTCCGATTCGGTGTCGTACGCAGGGGTCTCGCCGTCCGAGCCGATCGTCGGGTCGCCGCCGCCGCCGTCCAGACCGGGCAGGATGACGATGCCGGCGAGGACGACCGCGGCGATCGTGGCGAGCGCCTTGTAGAGCGCCGACCGGTCGGGCTTCGGCGCCGGAGGCGGCGGGCCGCCGGGGGCGACGCCCGGTCCACCCGGCGGCGCGGGCGAGGACGGGTCCGAGCCGCCGGGCGGGGTGGTGCTGTACGAGCCGGGCGGCGGGGTCGGCCCGTACGCGAAGGTGGTCGCGTCCGCGCCGGTGACCTCCTCGGCGGCGACGAAGCCGGGCCCGAACATGAACGCGGTCCGGTCGGGCCGCACCCGGGTGTCCCATCCGTGCCGCCGCGCGAGGTCGGCGACCTCGGCGCGCCGGCGTTCGTCCAGGGCGGCGACACCGGGCGGCCACGGGCCCGCGAGCGGTTCGCCGACGCGGGCGAGGAGCTCGGGGGCGGTGACGCGTTCCTCGGGGTCTTTGCGCATGCACGGCCCGACGAGCGCGCGCAGGCCTTCCGGGAGGCCGCTGAGGTCCGGGTCGCGGTGGACGACGCCGCTCATGATCGCGAAGAGCGTGTCGGCCTCGAAGGGGTTCGCGCCGGTGGCCGCGGTGATCACGGTGGTGCCCAGGGAGAACAGGTCGGTGGCCGGCCCGAGCGGGCGCTTGGTGATCTGCTCGGGGGACATGAACGCGGGCGCGCCGATGAGAGCGCCGGTCTCGGTGACGGTGGTGGCGCTGCCGCTCGCGCCGGGGACGCGGGCGATCCCGAAGTCGATGACCCGCACCCCGTCCTCGGTGAGGATCACATTGGACGGTTTGAGGTCGCGGTGGACGACGCCGTACCCGTGGATCTCCGCCAGTGCGGCGACGAGGCCGTGCATGAGGCGGCGTGCGGCGGCCTCGTCCAAGGGGCCGTTCGCGTCGACGGCCTCGGCGAGGGTGGGGCCGTGGAAGAACTCGGAGGCGAGCCACGGCTCGGGGGCGTGCTCGTCGGAGGCGACCACGGCCGCGGTCCAGGGGCTGGCGGCGACCTCGCGGGAGGTGAGCACCTCGCGGCGGAACCGGAAGCGGAACCGGTCGTCGTGGAGCAGGTGGGCGCGCATGACCTTGAGTGCGACGAGTCGCCCGTCGTCGGCGGCGGCGAGGAGGACGCGGCCCATCCCGCCCTCGCCCAGTTCGGCGAGGACCCGGTAGGGCCCGATCTGGCGCGGCTCGTCGTCGCGAAGCGGCTTCATGCGGCGGCTCCCGGTGTCGGGTGGATCCAATGCGACGCGACAGTAGGGCCCGCCGTCACAACTCCGTCATGATCGGCGGCACCGCCGTCCCGACCGGGTCATCGCCCGCTTCGCCGTCGGCGGTCCGAGCGGCGCCGCCGGCGCGGGCTCACGCGGGTCCGGCGCTTCGGGTCCGTCCGAGGAGCGCCGGGCGGCGGGGGCGGTCTCCGCCGCCACCGGTGCGCCCGCGGCGGCTCGGGTGCCGCCGTACGGTCCGAGCTCGCCGTCCGCGCGGAGCCGCGCCGGAGGGCTGCGGTTCGTCACCGCCCTGATCCCCGACGGGATCGCCTCGGTCGGCGCCGTCACCGGGAAGTCGTGCCGCTGGCAGCGGGCGCGTTCGGCGAGCCAGCCGGCCATGGCGCGGACGCCGAGACCAATGGCGTCCTCGTCGGGTTCGAAGGCCCCGCAGTGCGGGTAGGCGGTGGTGATGTCGGCTCCGGGCTCGCGGACGCCGAGGGAGGTCCAGGTGCCGGGGACGTGGTCGAGGAACAGCGCGAAGCCCTCGCCGCCGAAGGGGATCGCGTCGGGGCCGACGGCGCGGTGCAGGCGCCGTTCGAGGGCGCGGGCCTGGTCCTCGTCGACGATCACGGCGGGGAACGGGTCGTTCGGGAAGCGCACGGCCGCTTCGCCGTACGACTCGGCGAGCCGCTCGATCGCGTACTGGGGGAGGCCTTGAGCGGCCGGCGCGGCGCGCGCGGGGCCTCGGCGGCGACGAGGGCCGCCGCCGCACCGCCGACCATGAAGCGCCTGGTGAGTGCGGGGGCGCTGATCGTCTTGCGGCGCATGGGGCTCCTCCATCGTCGGCGGCGGGGCCGCGGGTTCCTGACACCGTTCAGCCTGCTGCGATCCGCACCTCGAAGCAGTCATGCCCACCCCCGGACCGCCCTCGCGCCGTGACCCAGAACATAGGCGGGTCCTGTCATGGAACCGGGAGCCGTCCCGTTCAAAGGGCGCCATCGAACCAGAGAGGCACGCGATCATGAAGCACCGCATCACCGTCCTCGGCGCCGGATACGCGGGCGGCTACACCGCCGGATACCTCGCCCGCCACCTGCACCCCGACGACGTCCAGATCACCGTCGTCAACGCCGAACCCGACTTCGTCGAACGGCTCCGGCTCCACCAGGTCGCCGCCGGACAGGAACTGCGCCGCCGCCCGCTCGCGGACATGTTCGCCGGCGCCGGCGTCCAACTGCGGGTCGCGCGCGTCGACATGGTCGACCCGGACCACCGCACGGTCACCGCGACCGGCGGCGGGGGCGTCGACCGGCTCGAGTACGACACGCTCGTCTACGCGCTCGGCAGCGCGGTCGACGACCACGGGGCGCCCGGCGTGGTCGAACACGCCCACCACGTCACCACCCGGCCCGCGGCGATGCGCCTGCGCGAGCATCTCGACGCGCTGGGCGGCACCGGGAAGGTCCTGGTCGTCGGCGGCAACCTGACCGCGATCGAGGCCGCCACCGAGCTCGCCGAATCCCGGCCCGGACTCCAGGTCGCCCTCGCCACCCGAGGCGAGCTCGGCGGCTGGCTCGGCCCCAAGGCCCGACGCCACCTCCGGCAGGCCTTCGACCGGTTCGGCATCGCGATCCACGAGCACGCCGCCGTCACCGAGGTCGCCGCGAACGGCGCGATCGCCGAGAACGGCACCGCCTTCACCGCCGACGCCACCGTGTGGGCGGCCGGCTTCGCCGTCCACCCGATCGCCGCCGCCAGCGGCCTCGCGGTCGAACCCAACGGCCAGGTCACCGTCGACCGCCGGATGCGCTCGGTCTCCCACCCGGAGGTCTACGCCGTCGGCGACGCCGCGTTCGTCGTCGGCGAGAACGGGAAGCCGCTGCCGATGTCGTGCGCCTCAGCGGGGGCCACCTCGATGCAGGCGGTCGCCTCGGTCATCGGCGACCTCACCGGCCGCTCGCCCAAGCAGACCGGCCTCTCGTACGTCGGCAACCACATCAGCCTCGGACGGAACGACGCGATCTTCCAACTGGTCGACGGCGACGCGCGGTCGAAGCCCGGGGCCCTGCTCGGCCCTCCGGCCGCCCGCGTCAAGGGCGCCATCCTGAGGACGTCCGCCTGGAGCATGGGCCACCCGACGTTCGGCATGCCGGCCCGCAGGCGCCGCGTGGCGACCGCCGCCGACCACACCCGGAAGGCGGTCAACGCCTAGAGTGGCCCTCATGGACGCCGCCGCCTTGGAGCGCTTCGAGGCCGACCGGTCCCGGTTGGCCTCGCTGGCGTACCGCCTGCTCGGCTCGGCGGCCGACGCCGAGGACGTCGTCCAAGACGCGTTCCTGCGCTGGCAGGCCGCCGACCGGGAGCGGGTCGAGGTGCCGGAGGCGTGGCTGACGAAGGTCGTCACGAACCTGGCGCTGGACCGGCTCCGTTCGGCGAAGGTGCGGCGCGAGCGCACGGTCGGCACCTGGCTGCCCGAGCCGCTGCTCGACGGCGACCCGATGCTGGGCCCCGCCGAGACCGCGGAACAACGCGAATCGGTGACGCTCGCCGTGCTGACGCTCCTGGAGCGGCTGCCGCCGATCGAACGGGCCGTCTACGTCCTGCGGGAGGCGTTCTCCCACAGCCACGCCGAGATCGCCGAGATCCTCGACATCAGCGAAGCGGCGAGCCAGCAGCACGCCCACCGGGCGCGGCGGCATGTGGCCGCCGCCCGCAACGTCAACGAGATCGACGACAAGGCCGCGCGGGCGATCGTGGAGGCGTTCGTCGAGGCCGCCGCCTCAGGCCGCACCGAACGGCTCGTGGCCCTGCTCACCAGCGACGCGACCGCGATCTCGGACGGCGCCGGACTGGTCGAGCACCTGATCCGGCTGTCGGCGCCCGAGCGGATCGCCGCGGCCGTACGCGCCGCGTTCAAACCGACCCCGGCGAAGCGGAAACTGGCCGGCGGCACGCCGTCGATCCACGCCGGCGTCGTCAACGGCTGCCCCGCGGTGCTCGCCGTGCTCGACGATCAAGTCGTCGGGACCGCGGTCCTCGAAGTCCGCGACGGCAAGGTCGCCAGCGTGCGCGGCATGGCGTCGCCGAAGCGCCTCGGCCGCCTCACCGAGGAGTGGCGTCGGCGCGACCACGACGCCCCGATCATCGAATCCTGGTGACCGACGCTCCATCGAGCACCCACGAACGGCCGCACCCACGACCGGCCCCCCCCCCGACCGGCGTCCGCCGCGGCACCGCCTCGCCCCTTGCCTTCAGGAGCCTGCACGAGCGATGCCGCAACCGTTCCCGCCGTCCCGGTACCTCATCGTCCACCCGGCCCTCACGAGGCAGTGGGAACGGGCCTCGCTCGAGGAGACCGGCCGAGCGAACCCATAAAGGACTCGCGACTTCTACCCGCGCAGGGGAGGCCCCTCCCCCGCGCGAGGGAGGCGACCGCCCTGGCGCCGCCGCCAAGATGGAGCCAATGCGGGCACACCGGACCGCCGACCTCCACCGTCCACTGTGATCCAACTACCTTCACCAGTAGGAGCCCCATCGTGCGCCAACCCCGCGTCGTCGTCATCGGAGCCGGTTTCGCCGGATTCCACGCCGCCCGCATGCTGTCCCCCTCGACACCGCCGACCCCGAACTCCCCGCCCTGCCACCGCGAGAACCGGCCGCGAAGTAACCCGGGCCACTCCCCCGCACGTTCACCCAAGGATCACCACCGAGCCGGACAGGAGACCGCCCGGTCCGCCGGCGCGGACGTGAACTCGCCCATGGCCCGACTCGGATGGCGTTGCGGCCACGCCGCCGCGCTCAGCCGACTCCAGATCATTCCGGGCATCCCCGCAGCCGCGCGTTCACGCCCGAGAATCCGGAATTTCACCTCGATGGCGCGGACGCGCCTGCACCCGAGCGGAGACGCCACCGGCCACGTCCTCCCGCGCTCCCGAGCCGGAGGTGATGCGGCCTCAACCCCAGGACGAAACACCATCCTTCCGGAGGCGACGCCTTCATCCTTGAAACGACTGACTTGACCGTTTCATTACCGTACTCGGAGACGCCCGGACCACTACAGGACCGGAGCCGAGTCAATCGGCACCGAATCCAGTCGGTCACGGCCGAACGAGAAACATCCCCGCCTTCCAGCGTTTGTGCTGACAGACGGGGATTTTTTACAGGCTATGAAGGTGGCCAGGGCCGGGGTCGAACCGGCGACCTTCCGCTTTTCAGGCGGACGCTCGTACCAACTGAGCTACCTGGCCGAGATGCGCATCGTGCCCGCATCGCAGTGAACACTGTACAGGACCCCCGACGCCCGCTCCATGCGGTATTCCTACGAACGTGACGCCGACCCCTGCCGCCCGCCACGCAGGCCCTCGGCGGCACTTCACGAGCGCAGCAAGGACGAACCCAAGAGCCGCAATCGCATTCAGAGGGCCGGTCCCGGGCGTCGGCAAGCGCGGGTAGCGTACAGGGCACTCAACCCCCGAGGAGGTTTCTGTGACCCGACTCGCTGCCAGGCCCCCCATGGGCTGGAATTCATGGGATGTGTTCGGCACTTCGGTGACCGAGGCCGAGACGCGGGCGAACGCGGACTTCATCGCCGAGCACATGGCCGAATACGGCTGGGAGTACGTCGTCGTCGACATCCAGTGGTACGACCCCGCGGCCCGCGCGGGCGGCTACAACACCGGAGCCAAGCTGGCCCTCGACGAATACGGCCGGCCCCAACCGGCCCCGAACCGCTTCCCCTCCGCGGCGGGCGGCGCGGGCTTCAAGCCGCTGGCCGACTATGTGCACTCCCTGGGCCTGAAGTTCGGCCTCCACATCCTTCGGGGCGTGCCGCGCCAAGCGGTCGCGGCGGACACCCCGATCCAGGGCAGCGAGTACTCGGCGGCACAGATCCCCGACCGGGAGCGGCTCTCCTCGTGGATCGACGACAACTGGGGCATCGACCACTCCCACCCCGGCGGACAGGCCTACTACGACTCGCTCGTGCGCCAATTCGCCGAGTGGGGCGTGGACTACATCAAGGCCGACGACATGATCGCCCCGTATTGGGAGGACGAGGTCGAAGCGTTCTGGCATGCGGTCGAGCGCGTGGACCGCGACATCGTGCTCAGTCTCTCGCCCGGGATGAGCGTGTCGACGGAGCACGCCGAACATCTGCAACAGCACTCGCACATGTGGCGGATCTCGGCCGACCTTTGGGACCGGTGGCGCGACATCGACGTCCAGTTCGACCTGCTGCGCGACTGGGTCCCGTTCGGGGGCCCGGGACACTGGCCCGACGCCGACATGCTCCCACTGGGGCACATCGGCATCCGCGCAGAAGTCGGCGAGCCTCGGGAGAGCCTTCTGACGCCCGACGAGCAGCGCACGATGCTCACCTTGTGGTGCATCGCGAGGTCCCCGCTCATGGTCGGGGCCGATCTGCCCAGCTCGAGCACTGAAACGATCGAACTGCTCACCAACCCCGAAGTGCTGGCGGCCCAGCGTCATACCGCCGGAGCCCGGGAAGTCTGGCGCGAGGGTCGGCACGTGGCCTGGGCCTCGGAGGACGGCGCCTTCGCGGCGGTCTTCAATCGGAGCGCCGAGGCCGCCGAGCTGCGGCTGCCCTGGTCGGTGCTCGGTGTGGACCGGCCCGAGCGGCTTCGCGACTGCTGGGACCGCTCGGATGTCACGCCGGAGGATCTGCTTCGGGTGAAGCTTCAGCCGCACAGTTCGGCGCTGTTCCGTCTTTCCTGAGGGGGTACATGCCGAAAGCCGGCCGAGGGCCGGGATGCTGCGATGCGGGCGGTCGGGCTGGTGTGCCCGACCGCCCGCGTGTTCCGCGGAAGGCATGGTCCTGCGGGGACCGCGCGCGGGCGGCTTCCCGCGCGCGGTCTCGGTATGGCGACGTTCGCGAATCCCCTTCTGTCGCCGCCATCCCGCAGGGCCAGATGGCTTTTTTGTTTCAACCCTGACACGCTCTGCGATTGACCGGCAACAGCGAGTTTCTTCCTGTGGATAACTTTCTCCGCAGTGGAATCCATGCGGGGTGCAGCCTTGTGGACAGTGGAGGTGGGCGTGCCGACGGCGATGGTTCGGTGGCGCATCTTTCAACCGTGTCACGGGTTGCAAGCGAGCGGCAACCTTAGGTTTTCCGCCTGTGGATAACCCTGGGGATTCGTTTGTTATTGCAGGTTATGACTCGGTTGCGGTCTTGGGGTCGACCATCCACTGGACGAGCTGGATGATGACGCCGTTGGGGTCGGCGGTCTGGAAGTAGCGCTCGCCCCATTCCTCGGTCTCGATCGGCGTGGTGATGGCGACGCCCTCCTCTTGGATGCGGGCGTATTCGGCGTCGATGTCGTCCACGACGAACACGAGCAGCAGGCCGTCGGCGTGCCCCTTCGCGCTCTCGGGCTTGAAGGTCGACAGGCCTGTCTTCAGGAAGATGACGTTGAAGCCGGCGTCAGGGCGGGAGAGCGAGACGAAGCCCTCCGCGGCCATGTCCTCCGCGAAGCCGTAGTGGCGCTTGAGGAATTCGGCCGAGGCGGTCGGTTCGGCGACGTTGAGCGAAACGGCGGACGAGGTAATGCGCATGTGCGGCTCCTTATCTTCGTACGTTGTATATTGTACAAAGTACGTCGTACGCCGTACAAGTCTGCGCGATAGGATTCCTCTGTGAGAGCCACCACCGAGTCCCCCAGACCGAATCTGCTCGAACTGCTCTGGAGGGCCACGCCCGAGACCAGCCGCGGCCCCCGCAAAGGCCTGACCGTGGACGAGGTGGTCGCCGCCGCCATCGCCCTCGCCGACGCCGAGGGCCTCGAAGCGGTCACCGTGCGCCGCCTCGCCCAAGAGCTCGGGAAGGCCCCCATGACGCTCTATACCTACGTGCCGGGCAAAGCCGAGCTCGTCTCGCTCATGCTCGACTCCCTGTTCGAGGGCATGGCGCGGACACCAGCGCAGGGCTCTTGGCGCGAGCGCCTGGCCACGGTCGCCCGTGACAACTACACGCTCTACCGGGCCCACCCTTGGGCCGCTGCCGCATCGCCGAACCGGCCGCCGCTCGGGCCCGGGCAGTGCGCCAAGTACGAGCACGAGCTCCAGGCCCTCGAAGGACTCGGGCTGAGCGACGTGGAGATGGACGACGCCCTCACCTACCTGCTCGCCTTCGTGCGCACCGCCGCGCGGGACGCGGCCCAGTCCGACGCCGAGCGCGAGACCAGCGGCATGAGCGACGAGGAGTGGTGGGAGACCAACGGGCCACTGCTCGCGAGGGTCCTCGACCCCGCGCGCTTCCCGACCGCCGTCCGCGTCGGCCAGGCCGCGGGGGAGGCGCACGACGCGGCCTACAACCCCGAGCACGCCTTCGTGTTCGGGCTCGAGCGAACCCTCGACGGCCTCAGCACGCTCATCGAGCGCTGACGCGGCGAAGGCGCGGTCGTCCACGATGGATGCCCGCGCCGTCCCGGCTCAGATCTGGAGCGACGGGTGCAGGCTGTCCGGCCTCCATTGGCGGCGGCCCGCCACCACCGGCGACGACGCCGCGAGCGTGCCGACCAGGGACGCGCCCAGGACGAGCAGTGCTCTGACCACGTGCGAGGCCTCCCCGCCGCTGATGGTCACCCGCAGTGTGTCGACGACGTAGCTCATCGGCAGCGGCGGAGGCAGCGCCTGGAAGAACTCCGGCGTCGTCTCCACCGGGTAGAGCCCGCCCGCGCTCGTCAGCTGCAGCATCAGCAGGACGGCGAGGAGCAGGCTCCCCGCGGTGCCGAACGCGAGCTTGAACAGGTGCGCCATCGCGAGAACGTGAGGATCGCCAGGCCGACGGTCGCCAGCGCGTCCTCGGCGTCGAGGCCGACGCCGTCGGCGAGGTCGCCTGCGCCGGATTCGGCGGTGGCGGCGGCGACCTGGGTGGCGACGTCGGCGGCGCCGGTCTTGAGGTCGGTGAGGTCGCTGGAGGCCTGTTCGAGGGTGTCGGTGGCGGTGCCTTGGATGTCGCCGCCGGGTATTTCAGGCGATTGACCGGCCTGGTCGCTCCTGGGCACTCTCCTCACAGGCCGATGCGTCCCGATTCGGGCGGTTACACGGGCAGATGACCGTCCATATATTACTTATGAGTAACTTATGATCGAGAAGCGGCGGCCACGCTGTGACCGGCGCGTCCCGCCCGCGGCCCTTACAGTTGAGGCATGTCGGAAACGCAACCTGCGAAACCCGCGGCTCCGCGCCGCGACCAACCGCGCACTCACCACGGCGACACCGTGAACGACCCGTACGCCTGGCTCAAGAATCCCGAGGACTCCGCCACCGTCGACTACCTCAAGGCCGAGAACGCCTACACCGAAGCGCGCACCGCCCATCTCGCCGGCCTGCGCAAGGCGATCTTCGGTGAGATCAAGGGACGCACCCAGGAGACCGACCTCTCCGTCCCCGTCCGCAAGCGCGGCTGGTGGTACTACGGCCGCACCGAGGAGGGGAAGCAGTACGGCATCCAGTGCCGCCTCAAGGCCGACGGCGACACGCCCCCCGAGATCGAGGCCGGGGTGGCCGTCGAGGGCGAGGAGATCCTGGTCGACGGCAACGAGCTCGCCGAGGGCCACGACTTCTTCTCCCTGGGCACCTGCGACGTCTCCCCCGACGGGAACCTGCTGGCCTATGCGGTGAACTACTCGGGCGACGAGCGCTTCACCCTGCGGTTCAAGGACCTGCGCACCGGCGAGGACTTCCCCGACGACATCCCGAACGTCTTCTACGGCGGCGCGTGGTCGCGCGACGGCTCCGTCTTCTTCTACACCAAAGTGGACGACGCCTGGCGTCCGTACCAGGTGTGGCGGCACGTCCTCGGCGAGCACGAGGACAAGGACGTCCTGGTCTACCAGGAGGACGACGAGCGGTTCTGGACCGGCATCGACCTGACCCGCTCCGAGCGCTACCTCTTCATCGTCTCCGGCTCCAAGATCACCACCGAGTACCGCTACCTCGACGCCGCCGACCCGCAGGGCGAGTTCACCGTCTTCGGCGAGGGCCGCGTCCAGGGCGTCGAGCTGAGCGTCGACCACCAGGGCGACCGGTTCTGGGTGCTCCACAACAAGGACGCCGAGAACTTCACCCTCGGCTGGGCGCCCGTCGACGACACGACGCAGTTCAACGAGGTCATTCCCCACGACGAGGCGGTCCGCCTCGAATCCGCCGACGCCTTCGCCGACCACGTGGTCGTCTCGATGCGCCGCGCCGGACTCTCGCAGGTGGCCATCCTTGAAGGCGGAGCCGGAAAGGATCGTGAGCGCAGTCTTGAAGGCGGAGCCGGAAAGGATCGTGAGCGCAGTCTTGAAGGCGGAGCCGGACAGGGCCCGGGGCACGAGTACGACGGGGCGCGCCTGACCGAGATCCAGTTCGACGAGCCGATCTACGCCGTCGGCCTCGGAGAGAACGTCGACTACGACTCCCGGCAGATCCGCCTCGGCTACACCTCGCTCGTCACCCCGTCCTCGGTGTACGACTACGACATCGACGACGCCGAGCTGCGCCTGCGCAAGCGCACGCCCGTCCTCGGCGACTTCGACCCGGCCGACTACGTGCAGTACCGCGAGTGGGCCACGGCCGCCGACGGCACGAAGGTGCCGATCTCGATCGTCGCGAAGGCCGGCGTCGCCCCGGACGGGACCGCGCCGTGCCTGCTGTACGGCTACGGCTCCTACGAGCACTCGATCGACCCGTACTTCTCCATCGCCCGCCTGAGCCTGCTCGACCGCGGCGTGGTCTTCGCGATCGCGCACATCCGCGGCGGCGGCGAGATGGGCCGCCGGTGGTACGAGGAGGGCAAGCTGCTCCACAAGCGGAACACGTTCACCGACTTCGTGGACTGCGCCGACCACCTCGTCGAGGCGGGCTGGGCCGCGCCCGACCGGATCGTCGCCCGCGGCGGCTCGGCCGGCGGCCTCCTCATGGGCGCCGTCGCGAACCTCGCTCCCGCGCGGTTCGCCGGCATCCTCGCCGACGTCCCGTTCGTGGACGCCCTCAACACGATCCTCGACCCCACGATGCCCCTCACGGTCATCGAATGGGAGGAGTGGGGCAACCCGCTCGAGTCGGCCGAGGTCTACGAGTACATGAAGTCGTACTCGCCCTACGAGAACGTCACCGGCGTGCGGTACCCGCCGATCCTGGCCGTGACCAGCCTCAACGACACCCGGGTGGGCTTCCACGAGCCCGCCAAGTGGATCGCGAAGCTGCGCCACGAGAGCCCGGACTCGGACGTGTTGCTGAAGACCGAGATGGAAGCCGGCCACGGCGGCCGCTCCGGCCGCTACGACGCCTGGGAGGAAGAGGCCTTCAACCTCGCCTGGGTACTTGACAAGCTCGGTGCGGCCGAGGTCGCCTGAGCGCCGCAGTTCGCTGCGGCTGCTCGAGCGCGGCAGCGCTGCCGTGAGCGCTTGCCGTGCCGCACTCGCGTCGGCCGCCTGAACAGTCGCCCGGCACGGCATGAGGCCCGGCCCCGCGGTCGTCCGCGGGGCCGGGCCTCCATTCGTCTACCGTGCGTCGAGTTCCTCGTCGTCGTCGAGCAGGACGATCTGATGCTGCTCCGCCGCGTCGGCGGGGTCGGCCTCGTCGGGGACCGCCCCCTCCTCCTCCGCGACCGGCGCCTCAGGGTCGTCGTCCCCGCCCGAAGGTTCAGAGGAGTCGACCAGATCGAACTCGGACAACTCGTCGGACTGGTCCGCCCATTCCCGGTGATAGTTCATATAACCCACGGTAGACGCGCCCGAGGCCGCTCGGCCAGTGAACCACCAGGTAGCCTGAGTCATGCCTTCACACGCCCGTGGGCAATACTTCATCTCGACGCAATAGTTCGAGGCCATCAGACAGCGGCGTCTGAGTCCCGCCCCCGGTCGGGGAGCAATCAACGACTTGTCTAAGGAGCTGGCAGCATGCCTATCGCAACACCCGAGGAATACAACGAGATGCTCGACCGGGCGAAGGCTGGCTCCTTCGCCTACCCGGCCATCAACGTCACCTCGACCCAGACGCTCAACGCCGCCCTGGCCGCGTTCGCCGAGGCCGAGTCCGACGGCATCGTCCAGGTCTCCACCGGCGGGGCCGAGTACCTCTCCGGCCCGACGATCAAGGACAAGGTGACCGGCTCCGTCGCGCTCGCCGCCGCCGCCCACGAGATCGCCAAGAACTACCCGGTCAAGGTCGCCCTCCACACCGACCACTGCCCGAAGAACCACCTCGACGGCTTCGTCCGGCCGCTCCTCGCCATCAGCGAAGAGCGCGTCTCCCGCGGTGAAGAGCCCCTCTTCCAGTCGCACATGTGGGACGGCTCGGCCGTGCCGCTCGAGGAGAACCTCGAGATCGCCAAGGACCTCCTCGCCCGCACCACCAAGGCGAAGGTCGTCCTCGAGGTCGAGATCGGCGTCGTCGGCGGCGAAGAGGACGGCGTCGAGGCCGAGATCAACGAGAAGCTCTACACCACCGTCGCCGACGCGCGCGCGACCGTCCAGGCCCTCGGCTCGGGCGAGAACGGCCGCTACATGACGGCCCTGACCTTCGGCAACGTCCACGGCGTCTACAAGCCCGGGAACGTGCGCCTGCGCCCGGAGATCCTCAAGGAGATCCAGGACGAGATCGGCAAGGAAGTCGGCAAGGACAAGCCCTTCGACCTCGTCTTCCACGGCGGCTCCGGCTCGACCGCGCAGGAGATCAGCGACGCGGTCGACTACGGCGTCATCAAGATGAACATCGACACCGACACCCAGTACGCGTTCACGCGCCCGGTCGTCGACCACATGTTCCGCAACTACGACGGCGTGCTCAAGGTCGAGGGCGAGGTCGGCAACAAGAAGGCCTACGACCCGCGCGCCTACGGCAAGCTCGCCGAGGCCGGCATGGCCGCCCGCATCGTGGAGGCCTGCCAGCAGCTCCGCTCCGCCGGCAACAAGATCAAGTAAGCGACCGCCGCAAGGCGAGAAAGGGCCCGGCCGCTGTGCGGCGGGGCCCTTTCGCGTGGCCGGGCAGGGCGGCGAAACGGTCCGGCTGCATCCATGGGACCGGCTCGTGGCCCGGGACCGGCGCCGGTGGGCGATCCGCGCCGCCGGCCATTGGGAGGAGGTCCCCCTCTGGACGTTCGCGAAGAGGACTGGACCGCGGTCGAGGCCGCCGTCGCGCGGCGCTGGCCGCCGCCAGCGCCGCGGTGCACGCGAAACGGGCCCGGAGCGGCCGCTCCGGGCCCGTTGCCGGGTCGGGTTACTTGGCGAACCAGGCGGTCGCGCCGCCCGGCAGGGCGCCGTTTTCGATCGGGGCGCTCGCGAGGAGGACCTCGCCGCCGTAGCCCTCGACCGGGACGGGCTCGTCGCCGAAGTTGGTGACGCACACCAGGGCGCCGTTGTCGAACGCGAACGCGTTCTCGCCCGGGTCGGCCAGCCACGTCAGCGCCGCCGCCTTCCGGGTCTTGCGGATCGCGATCGCGGCCCGGTAGAACTCCAGCGTGGAGCCCTCCACGCCGTCCTCGGCCTCGGCCGAGACCGCGGCCCAGTCGGCCGGCTGCGGCAGCCACGAGCCGTTCGCGCCGAACCCGAACGACGAGCCCTCCCGCGTCCACGGCAGCGGCACGCGACAGCCGTCGCGGCCGAGCTGCTCCCCGTTCGTGCGGAAGAACGTCGGGTCCTCCCGGACCTCCGCGGGCAGGTCCAGGACCTCGTTGAGCCCCAGCTCCTCACCCTGGTAGACGTACACGACGCCCGGCAGCGACAGCAGCAGCTGCGTCGCGGCCTTCGCCCGCGCCAGGCCCCGCTCGCCCCCGCCGTAGCGGGTCACGTGCCGCTGCACGTCGTGGTTCGACAGCACCCACGTGCACGGCGCGCCCACGCCCGCGTTGTTCGCGATCTCCGAGTCGATCGCCTTGCGGAAGTCCGCCGCCTGGAACGGCGCGAGCACCAGGTCGAAGTTGAACGCCTGGTGCAGCTCGTCGGGCCGCAGGTAGAGGGACCGGCGCTCGGCCGAATCGGTCCACGCCTCGGCGACGAAGATCCGGTCGCCCTCGTACTCCTCGATGATCGGCCGCCACGCGCGGTAGATCTCGTGCACGCCGTCCTGGTCGAAGAACGGCGCCTGCGTCGTGCCGATCATCTCGATCGTGCCGTCGCCGCCGGTGTCCGGCAGCCCCTCGGCCTTGACCATGCCGTGCGCGACGTCGATGCGGAAGCCGTCCACGCCCCGGTCGAGCCAGAACCGCAGGATCGACTCGAACTCCGCGTGCACCTCCGGGTTGTCCCAGTTCAGGTCCGGCTGCGAGGAGTCGAACAGGTGCAGGTACCACTGCCGGCCGTCGTCGGTCTTGGTCCACGCCGGGCCGCCGAAGATCGACTGCCAGTTGTTCGGCGGCGTGTCCGGCGCCGCCGGGTCCACGTCGCGGAAGTGGTAGCGCTCTCGTTCCGGCGCGCCGGGGTCCGCGGCCAGCGCGGCCTGGAACCAGGCGTGCTCGGAGGAGGTGTGGTTGGGCACGAGGTCCACGATGAGGCGGATGCCCGCGGCGTGCGCGGTCTCGAGCATCCGGTCGAAGTCGCCGAGGTCGCCGAAGCGCGGGTCGATCGCGCGGTAGTCGGCCACGTCGTAGCCCGCGTCCTTCTGCGGGGAGGCGTAGAACGGCGAGAGCCAGATGGCGTCCACACCCAGCTTCGCCAGGTAGGGGATGCGGGAGCGGATGCCCTCCAGGTCGCCCATGCCGTCGCCGTTCGCGTCGGCGAAGGAACGCGGATACACCTGGTAGATGACCGCGTCGCGCCACCAGTGTTCACTCATCGGGGAGGTCCCTTTCAGTCTTTGGGCGCCGCACCGGTGGAACCGCGTACGACGAGTTCGGGCCGGAACAGGTATTCCGACGACGGCGTGGGCTGCCCGGCGATCTCGTCGAGCAGGGCCCGGGCGGCGGCGGTGGCGATGTCGCGCACCGGTTGCCGCACGGTCGTGAGCGGGGGGTTGGTGTGGGCGATGAGCGGGGAGTCGTCGTAGCCGACCACGGAGAAGTCGGCGGGGACGGTGAGGCCGCGTTCCTCGGCGGCGCGGATCGCGCCGAGGGCCATCATGTCGGAGCCGCAGACGACGGCGGTGGCGCCGCGGTCGATGAGGCGGGAGGCGGCCGCGTAGCCGCCCTGTTCGCCGAAGAGGGTGAGTTCGATGAGTTCGGGTCCGACGCCTTGCATGGCGGCGCGGTAGCCGTTGATCTTGCGGCGGACGGGCCAGTAGCGGTCGGGGCCGGAGACGAGGCCGATCTCGTGGTGGCCGAGGCCGGCGAGGTGTTCGACGGCGATGCGGGCGGCGACGGTGTCGTCGCAGGAGAAGGAGGCGGCCTCGACGCCTTCGGGGTGGCCGGTGACGAACGCGACGGGGAGGCGCTTGTCCTTGAGTTCCTGGTAGCGCTCGGTGCTGGCGGCGGTGTCGGCGTGGAGGCCGGAGACGAAGATGATGCCGGCGACGGCTCGTTCGCGGAGCATCTCGACGAATTCGTCTTCGGAGACGCCCCCGGGGGTCTGGGTGCAGAGCACCGGGGTGTAGCCGGAGCCGGCGAGCACGTTGGAGATCGTCTGCGCGTAGAGCGGGAAGATCGGGTTCTCCAGTTCGGGCACGACGAGGCCGATGAGGCCGATGGCGTGCTTGCGCAGCGCTGGGGGGCGTTCATAGCCGAGCACGTCGAGGGCAGTGAGGACGGACTGTCGGGTCTGCTGACCGACCCCGGGTTTGTCGTTGAGGACCCGGGACACCGTTGCCTCACTGACCCCGGCCTGCCGGGCGATGTCAGAGAGTCGAAGCCGCATGATGACAGACTAACCTATCTGAAACTTGGCAACAGTTTGGTTGCAAGGGTTTCCTGATTCTGAAACATCTTGCTAATCTTCGGGGGAGTCGGGGCGCGAGCCCCGGGACACCGGCCCCCGCCCCGGGGCCCCTCAATGAGGAGTGAGACAGACATGCGCAGAAGGACCCTGGGTATCACCGCCGTCTCGGCCGCCGCTCTCGGCGCGGCCGCCGCCTGCGGTTCGGACGACGGCGACGCGTCGAGCGAGGAGACCTCGCAGTTCTCGGGCGAGCTGGTCATCTGGGCCGACGAGACCCGCACGCCCGTCCTCAAGGAATTCGTCAAGGACTTCGAGTCCCAGGTCGGCGTCAAGGTCACCGTGGAAGAGCACGTGGAGACCCTCCGCGAGGACTTCCTCACCGCCGCCGAGCAGGGCCAGGGCCCCGACATCGTCGTGGGCGCGCACGACTGGGCCGGCCAGTACGCCGCCGCCGGCGCGATCGCCCCGATCACCCT
The DNA here is from genome assembly GCF_019710475.1 of Glycomyces sp. TRM65418. Taxonomy (GTDB): domain Bacteria; phylum Actinomycetota; class Actinomycetes; order Mycobacteriales; family Micromonosporaceae; genus Glycomyces. The sequence continues at coordinate 55,407 of NZ_JAJFAX010000007.1, forward strand.
CAGCGCCGACAAGCAGGGCACCCTCAACGAGACCTCCGTGAAGGCCTTCACCGTCGACGGCAACGTCTACGGCGTCCCCTACGCGATGGAGAACCTCGGCCTCATCCGCAACACCGACCTCGCGCCCGCGGCCCCCACCACGTTCGAGGAGCTCATCGCGGCCGGCCGCGCCGCGGGCACCGACGAGGTCCTCACCATGGAGGTCGGCGTCGACGGCAACGCCTACAGCGCCTACCCGCTGTTCGCGTCCATGGGCGGCTACCTGTTCAAGGACGACGGCGCGGGCAACCTCGACCCGACCGACGTCGGCGTCGACTCCCCCGGCGGCGTCGCCGCGTTCGAGAAATTCGCCGAACTCGGCGCCGACGGGGTCCTCAAGACCACCATCGACGCGAGCAACACCATCCCGTTCTTCGTCGACGGCAAGACCGCGTTCATGATCTCCGGGCCGTGGGCGCTCGTCGACGTCCAGGGCGCGGGCCTCAACTACGAGGTCACCGCCATCCCCGGCTTCGAGGGCCAGGGCCCGGCCTCCCCGTTCCTCGGCGTCCAGGGCTTCTACGTCTCGGCGACCGCCAAGAACGCCGTGTTCGCGCAGGAGTTCGTCACCAACTACGTCCTCACCGAGGACCTGCAGCGCTCCCTCGCCGAGGCCGGCGGGCGCCTCCCGGCGCTCACCGCCGCCGCTGAGGCCTTCTCCGCCGGCAACGCCGACATCCAGGGCTTCGCCGCCGCCGGCGAGAGCGCCGTCCCGATGCCGAACATCCCCGCGATGAACGCCGTCTGGGAGCCCTTCGGCCGCGCCGAGGCCGACGCGATCGACGGCGTCGCCACCGGGGCCGAGGCCGCCGGCACCGCCGCGCAGGCCATCCGCGACGCCGTCGCGTCCTCCTAGGTCGACCGGTCAGCCCTCGACGAGCGAAGGAACGCACTGTGCCTGACCAACGTCCCGCGTCGGCGACCGCCGCGGGTCTGCTCATCAAGATCGCGGTACTCGCGGTGGTCGCCGCGCTGGCCGTCTGGGCGGCCCTGCCGCTCATCGCCGCCGAGGCCTGGTGGGGCCTGGCGCTGGAGGCGGCCGTCGTGGCCGTCGTCTACTCCGTGTACCTCCAGCGCCGGGCGATCCAGCTCAAATACCTCATCCCCGGGACGCTGCTGCTCATCGCCTTCCAGATCCTCCCGGTCATCCTCACCGTCGGCACCTCCTTCACCAACTACGGCGACGGCCACCGCGTCGACAAGGAGCAGGCCACCGAGGCGATCATCGCCGCGGGCGTCCAGCAGACCCCCGGCGGCGCGACCTACCTGGTCGCCGTCGGCGAGTCCGCGAGCGGCGAGCTGACACTGCTGCTCACCGACAACGAGGACGGCTCCGCCTGGGCCGGGACCGAAGCGGGCCTGACCGAACTCGACGACGCCACCGTCGACGACACGGGACGGGTCACCGCCGCCCCCGGCTACACCGTGTGGGACCTCGCCGAACTGGGCGAACGCCAGGCCGAGCTCGGCGAACTGGCCGTGCCCACCGGGCCCGAGACCGGCATCAAACTGCAGGGCCTGTCGGCCTTCGAAGGCCGGTCGACGCGCTCCTACGACGCGGGCTGCGACTGCATCACCGACTCGGCCACCGGCACGGTCTGGTACGCCGACGACGAGGACGGGTCGTTCCGGACCGAGGACGGCCAGGCCGCCCTCGTCGGCTGGCGGGTCGACATCGGCGCCGACAACTACCTCGACATCCTCACCGACCCCGACATCCGCGGCCCGTTCCTGGGGATCTTCACCTGGAACGTCATGTTCGCCGCCGGATCGGTCCTGCTCACGTTCGCGATCGGCCTCGGCACCGCCATGGCGCTCAACAAGCCGACCATGCGCGGCACGAAGCTCTACCGGACCTTCATGATCCTGCCGTACGCCATGCCGTCCTTCGCGATGCTGCTGGTGTGGGCGCAGATGTTCAACCGCGACTTCGGCCTCGTCAACGAGCTGTTCAACCTCGACGTGAACTGGTACGGCGACACCTGGTCCGCCCGCGCGATGGTCCTCATCGCCAACACGTGGCTCGGCTGGCCGTACATGTTCCTCATCTGCCTCGGCGCGCTCCAGGCCCTGCCCTCCGACTCGCTCGAAGCGGCCAAGATCGACGGGGCCACGGGCGTGACCGCGTTCCGGAAGATCACCCTCCCGCTGCTGCTCATCGCCCTGACGCCGCTGCTGATCTCCTCGTTCGCGTTCAACTTCAACAACTTCAACGCGATCGAACTGCTCAGCGGCGGGCACCCGTTCGGAGCCGGCGACGCCGTCGGCGGCACCGACCTGCTCATCACGTACGCGTTCCGGCAGGCCTTCGGGTCCTCCAGCGCCGACTACGGGTTCGCCAGCGCGATCAGCGTGTTCATCTTCCTCATCGTCGCCACGATCTCGGCGGTCATGTTCCGCTTCACCCGCAACCAGGAGGACGTGTACTCATGACGCGGACACTCGAACCCGCCGCGCCGCGGGCGGGACGCGCGGCTCCGGCGCGCAAGGGCAGGCCGCCGTTCGCGAAGTGGATGGCCGAGTTCGGCTGGCGGCACCTGGTGGCGGTCGCGGTGCTCGTCTTCGGGCTCGTGCCGATCGTGTACGTGATCTCGGCGGCGTTCAACCCGAACGGGACGCTCTCCTCGACGAGCCTGCTGCCGACGGGCTTCAGCCTCGGCAACTTCGAGAAGCTGTTCACCGACGACAACGTGCCGTTCGCGGCGTGGTTCGCGAACTCGCTGATGATCGCGGTGCCGGCGGCGTTCATCTCGATCTTCATCTCGTCGCTGGCGGCGTACGCGTTCAGCCGGTTCCGATTCCGGGGGCGGCGGCCGATGCTGCTGTTCCTGCTGCTGATCCAGATGTTCCCGGCGTTCCTGGCCGTGGTGGCGCTGTATCTGATCTTCGGGCGGATCGGCGAGTTCTATCCGGTCGCGGGACTGAACACGAAGCTCGGGCTGATGCTGGTGTACATGGGCGGGGCGCTGGGCGTCTCGACGTGGCTGATGAAGGGGTTCTTCGACACGATCCCGAAGGAGCTCGACGAGGCGGCCACGATCGACGGGGCCTCGCACGCGCAGATCTTCTTCGGGATGATCCTGCCCCTGGCGGCGCCGATCATCGCGATCTCGGGGATCCTCGCGTTCGTGGGCACCATGAACGACTTCATCCTGGCGAGCCTCTTCCTCACCGACCGGCCGGAGATGACCCTCGCGGTGGGTTTGAAGACGTTGACGGCGGAGAACTCCCCGGCGAGCTATTTCGGCATCTTCGCGGCGGGGACGCTGCTGACGTCGGTCCTGACGGTGGCGGTGTTCATGAGCCTCCAGCGGTACATCGTCTCGGGACTGACCGGTGGAGCGGTGAAGGGGTGAGAGACGGGCGAGCACTGCCCGACGAGCGCCCGCTCCTCGGAGCGGACATCGGGCCCGGACCACGGCGAGCCTCCCTCCCGCGGTCCGGGCCTCGACCGTGCGGGGGCTCAGGGTCCGGCGACGACCACGGCCGGCCGCGGATCGCCGACGGACCGGGCGAGGGCGACGCTGATCCTCGCGCGCCTCAGATCTGGCCCTCGTACGAATCGGGCGACTCGAAGGGCACGGGGCCGGAGGCGGCCCGGGTGGCGGCGAAGGGATCGACGGCGGCGGCCTGGTCGGTGGGAATGCCGTCGGGGAAGTAGTCCCCGACGAGGTCGCCTTCACCACCGGGTTCAATGCCGCCGGTCGGAGGAATGTACTCGATGTCGCTGTGGTCGCTGACCGGGACACAGCCGGACTGAACGGTCACCGCGACGAGCCCCCATGCCGAGTACCACAAGTGGACGCCGTCTTCACGGTCGGCGCTGAGATCCCGATCGACTCGCCCGCTCGCCAGTTCCTGGCGCTGGTCCTGGGTGATCTCGTACCCGAGCGACGTCCAGTGCTCCCGGAGAGCGTCGACATACCGCTCGCGAACGAGCTCGGTGGCGGAATCCTCGACGGAGAACTCGTAGACGAGTTCGACATTGGTGTATTCGGGGTCGTCGACGCCGTTGTGGCTGCACGCCAGTTCCCGCCAGAGACGTCGTTCGAAGCCGGGGAAGTCGGGTAGGACCTCGACCATGTCGGCGACGGCCGCTTCCAGCGGTGCGTACGCCTCGGCCTGTGTGTACTGGGACTCGGGCGGGCTGTCCATGGCTTCTCCAATAGCGGCGCAGCTGGTGGCGGCGAACATTGCGGTCACGGCGACCAGCGACGCGCTCAGCCGCGACGACGGCCGCGCCCGCGGGCCTCGGTCGTTCATTGCGGCTACCCCCTCTGGCCGGTGACGATGAGCGCCATGGTGTTGCGACCGGCGTCCTTGTTCGAGTCGTCCCAATAGACGCTGTGGTTCGAGATGGGGTTCCGGCCGACGGACTCGCTTTCGAAGACGTTGGCTCCGAACGACTCCGAAGCCGGGTCGGTCCCGTGCACGGTCGTGTACTGGATCACGTCCTGGGAGTTGGTGGTGGCCCAGACGTTCTCCGCGCCTACACCGAGCGCGTCCGCGGTGGCGACGCCCGTTCCCGGTGATGCCACCAGGATGAGGTTGTCGGCGTCCACGCCGTCGGTGGCGGCGGCGATTCCGATGACGGTGGTGCCGTACGAGTGGCCGGTCAACGTCAGCTCGGCGGCGTCCCTCTCGGAAGTGGCCCTGAGGCCTTGCGTGAATGATGAAAGGTCCTCGGCGGCGTCCTCGGCGTAACGGGCATCCATCGCTTCGACGTCGAGGCCGGCGCCGTCCCGGAACGGCATGGCGTTGTCCGGTGCGTCATAACCGATCCACAGCACGGTGGCCGTCTCCTGGCCCGGATCGGGGGCTTTGCGGTAGGCGTCATACGCCATGGTCTCGGCGCGGGTCATGAGGCCGCCGTCGACATCGTCGAGCTTCGCGCCGGTGCCCGGAACATAGGCGTTGACGTTGGCGGCGGTGTCGGGATTGCCGATCGAGACGACGGCCCGGCCTTCGCCTTCCGTGTCGAAGCCGAGCAGATAGTAGGACTGGCCGGTACCGCCGTAGACGGCCGGATTCCCGTTGCCGTCGGTGACCTGATCGCTGAGGTCGCCAAGAAGCTCGCGATCTTCCTGAAGCCTGATGAGTTCGGCCTGAAGCTCGGCGTGGGACTTTCCGCCGTAGGCACCGTCGCCCGATCCATAGGCCTCCATCTGCGCCATCTGGGACTCGATCGCCGCGATCCGATCGTCGAGGCTTTCGATCCGGGTGTCCAGCACGGCGCGGTTGGCCGTGTCCCGGGCGTCGACCGGGATGCCGTCCGTCGGGCCCACCCACCCGGGGTGCTCGGCGATCAGGGCCTCCCGCTCGGCGTCGGTCAGGCTCTCCCACCACTGGTTCACCTGCTCGGGCGACATGTCGGATCCGCCGTTGGCGATCGCTTCCATCTCGGCGGCGACTGCTTCGCTCAGCGCGGTCCGGTAGTCGTCGATCAAGTCGTCATAGGTCGCTCCGAGCTGCGGGGGCAGCTCCGGCGGGCTCTCGCGCATGGCGGCGAGCGCCGCGGCCGCATCGTCGTCGGCGTCGTGGGCCCGAGACATGACCGCTCTGAGCCAGTCCTGGTACTCCCTCGCGACGCACGAGGCCTCCCAGGCGAGGTCGATGCCGTTGCCGAGGGCCCTGAGGCGGTCGGCGACGTCCAGGCCCTGCGGCTTCTCGATGCCGATCCGGTGGCAGAGCCATTCCGGCGGATCGGTCGTCCAGATCGCCTGATGGAGGGCGCCGCTGAAGTTCACGTCGTAGCGGTGCCTGTCGCCCTCGATCACGAAGTCGTGCGCTTCGATCAGCCCGACGACCTCCTCCAGCTCCCGCTGCTCGGCCTCGAGCGCGTCGGCGGCTTCGAGCAGCGTCGTGGCGACCCTGATGTCGGCGTAGTCGGACAGGTCGTCCTCGAACCGGCCGGTGGACAGGTCGATGTGCTCGCGGACCTGCGTCGCGGTGTCGGACTCGAAGTGCTCGACGCTCAGGTGGCCGCCGATCACGTCGTTGCGCAGTCGTTCGGTCTGCTCGATCATGTCGGGCACATACGACTTCCAGGACTCGCCGAGGCTTCTGACGCGGGCGCAGTCGAGGTCGCGGAGGTCCTTCCAGGACATGTCGCTCATGGGGACCGGCTCCTAGAAATCGGGTCGAGCGGAGGCGTGCTCGCCGGCCCGGCCGGGGTAGCGGTCGTGGCCGGCGAGGGAGGCGAAGTCCCCGGCGTTGTACTCGTCGACCTCGACGGCCTCTTCGGCGCAGACCGCGAGGTATTCGCCGGTCGTGCCGCACAGGCGCGAGAACCCGCCCGCGCGGGAGAGCCGCCACCACTCCGCGGCTTCGGCCAGCGCCGGGCCGAGTGCGGTGCCGGCGTCCTTCAGCTGCTGCGCGAGTTCGGCGGTGCCGTCGATGAGCGTCACCGTCTGCGCGTCGACCTCGGATTCGACGTCGAAGAGGATCGCCACGGACTGGTGGACTTCCTCGGGCTCCATGGTGAAGACGTCAGCGCCGGCCATGAGCGGCCTCCGTCGCGCTGCGCCCGTGGGCGATCGGGTGGGCGAGGCACCTGGGATCCAGTGTCATGCGGTTTCTCCGGGGGAAGTGGAGCGGGACCGTTGCTCACTGTATCGAGCCCGTGCAAGCGATGGGGCGCATGACCCGGATGTCGAGAACCGATTGTTTTGCGACGGCGTGCGGAGCGGCGCCGCCCGGTCGCGTTCGCGACGCACCGGGCGGCGCGTGGCCGGGGGGATGTCAGGGTCGGTCGCGGTGTGGGCGCCCCGGACGCCGAGGCGCGGGCACGCCGATGAGCCGCGGCCTTTCAGGCGCGGCCGGGTGGGGGCCGGTCAGGACCAGTGCGGGGGTCGGTCCGCGAGGAGGTCCAGGTCGCGCAGCGAGAGCTGGGATTTTCGGGGCTTCGCGACCGCTTCGCCCCAGCCTCGGTCGGTGTCGTCGGAGGTCTGGTCCGGGAGCACCGAGAAGTCCTCGTCGAGCTCGACGGAACGGTCGTCGTCGGAGACTGCCATGCCTCCGACTGTACTGCAGCCGAGCCCGGCGGCTTCAACAAAGCGGCCCTGAACACCCGGTGAACGGGTGTCCAGGGCCTGCGGTGTCAGCCGGCCTGGCCGACCAGTTCGTAGCCGGCCTCGTCCACGGCCTCGCGGACCTGCTCCTCCTGGAGGGCGGTCTCGCTGGTCACGGTGACCTTGCCGGTCTCCAGGGCCACGTCGACGCCCTTGACGCCCGGCAGCGCGGAGAGCTCCTGGGTGACGCTCCCGGCGCAGTGGCCGCAGGTCATGCCTTTCACGACGTACACGGTTTCCATGTCGACTCCTGTCGGTGTTCAGGTTCTGAGCAGTCGGGCCACCGCGTCCGAGGCCTCTTTGACCTTGGCTTCGGCGGCGGTCGGGTCACCGGAGGTCTGCGCCTCTGCGACGCAGTGGGCCAGGTGGCCTTCGAGGAGGTTGAGCGCCACGGCCTGGAGTCCCTTGGTGGACGCCGAGATCTGGGTCAGGATGTCGATGCAGTACTCGTCCTCGTCGACCATCCGCTGGATGCCGCGGATCTGGCCCTCGATGCGCTTGAGGCGGCGCGTGAGCGCGGCCTTGTCGCCGTGGTACCAGTAGTGCTGCGCGTCACCGTGGTCGTGGACCTCGGCGTGGTTCGCGGATTCGTGAGCCATGTCGTTTCCCTCCAGTGGTCAGTGTATACCCCTGAGGGGTATCGCGGCAACTGCTCGTCATGCCGGTGCAGCGGCCCGTAGTATTCCGTGCCATTGTGCGAGAAATTCTCCCCCCGCCCTTGTCAAGGCCCACAACGGCCTCTAACGTGAAGCCCGTCGCGCCGGTACCCCGGAGGCACCCCGCCCCCGCCGCGCGGCCCCGCCGAATCGGTGAAGCCCCAGTCATGGCGAAGCGTGCGAGCCGGAACCTGGCGCTGTGTCACCGAACCGGGGAACCAGCAGTCGGCCGCTCAAGCCCGGCCGACGGGGTGAATCGCGCCCCCAGCGCGTAGGGCGACCCTTCCTTCCGCCCGAACCCGACAGCTAACCCGGTAGGCGGCCAAAGGAAGGAGCGCATCCCTGGTGCGTACCCGTCGTATCGCCGCCGCCTTCGCGGCCGTAGCACTGCTCCCCGCGACCGCGGCGCTGCTCACCGCCTCCCAGGCGTCCGCGCAGACCAGCGAGGAGATCCAAGCCGAGATCGACGAGCGCAGCCACGAGCTCGAGAAGATCATCGAGGACTACAACGCCAAGCGCGAGGAACTCGAGGACGCCAACCAGCTCATCGACGAGATCGAGGCGCAGCTCCCCGCCCTCGAGGCGGCCGCCGCCGAGGCCCGCGAAGCCGTCGCCGACTACGCCGCGACGGCGTACACGGGCGGCGACATGGCGATGTTCAACTCCGTCCTGGACGGCGACCCCTCCGACTTCGCCGACCGGCTGATGTACCTCGACAACCTCACCGCCGCCGGGAACGAGGCCCTCGCGGCCAACCTGGCCGAAGTGGACGCGCTCAAGACCCGCCAGGCCGAGCTCGAGGCCCTGCAGGCCAGCGCCGACGAGATCCTGGCCGAGATCGACGAGCAGAAGGAGACCATCGAGGCCGAGATCGAGGACCTCGAATCGGACTACGAGGACGCCTACGCGGAGGAGAACCCCGAACCGGACTGGGGCGACTACTCCGGCGACTCCGCCGTGGTGGGCTTCGCCTACGACCAGCTCGGCGAGCCGTACGTGTACGGCTCCGCCGGCCCGGACTCCTGGGACTGCTCCGGTCTCACGCAAGGGGCGTGGGCCGCGGCCGGGGTCTCGCTCTCGCACAACGCGGCGATGCAGTGGGACGAGACGGCGCGGATCTCCCGCGACGAGCTCCAGCCCGGCGACCTGGTCTTCTACAACGACCTCGCGCACGTGGGCATCTACATCGGCAACGGGGAGATCATCCACGCCCCGAACTCGACCACCGTGGTGAAGATCGTCGACATCGACTACGGCGGCTCCATCGTCGGCTACGGCCGCCCGTAATCGCGAACGGCCCGGGCCCCTCCGGGGGCCCGGCGCAGACGCCCCGGCGACGGCGGTCGCCATTGCCGACCCGCTGCTGACCCGCAATGCGCCGGCGTCGTCGCCGGGGACCACGACATCGTAACGACACTCGTGCGGACGGCTTCGGCCGTCCGCACGAGTGTCGTTTCCGGCCAAGGTCATTCGGCGACGGGCGCCTGGGACTCCCAGTCGAAGCGCCGGCGCCGGCCCGTGCCGCCGCGCTGCCAGGGCCTGGGGCCTTCGAGGGGCCGGTAGCCGATCCCCATGGCGTGCAGGCGGTCAAGGTGCGCCTCGAGCCGGTCGAGCACCGAGTCCGCCTGCCGGACCTCCGGGTTCGTCCACGCGACCTCGGCGAAGACGGCCATGCGCGGGAACGCGGCGTACTCGACGTCGCGCGGGGTCGGCAGGTACTCCGACCACAGCTGGCACTGCGCGCCGAGGATCCTCGACTCGTCGACCCCGGGCGGGGCCGGGTCCCAGGCGGCGACCTTCTCGACCGGGGTGTGGCCGTGGATGCGCAGCGGCTCGTCCTCGCCGTCGCTCTCGTAGTAGTCGAAGTAGACGTGCGTCTGCGGGCTCACCAGCACTTCGTGCCCGGCGGCGAGCGCCTTCTTCACGTAGGCCTCGGCGCGCCAGACGGCGACGGCGGCCTCGGGGGGCGCGCCGCCGTCGAGGATCTCGTCCCATCCGATGACGCGCTTGCCCATCTTGGTGAGGTGGTCGCAGAAGGCCCGGGTGAACCAGGCCTGGACGCCGTGCACGTCCTCCAGGCCCTCCTGCTCCATGAGCGCCTTGGCCACCGGAGAGGACTCCCACTGGGTCATGGGCACCTCGTCGCCGCCGATGTGGACGAACGGGCCGTCGAAGACCTCGCCGATCGCGGTGTAGGCCTCCAAGGCGAAGTCGAGCGCGGCCTGCGTCGGCTCCAGGACCTCCTCGAAGACGCCGAACGTGGGGCAGACGGGCTCGTTCTGGCCGGCGCCGAGCTCGGGGTAGGCGGCGAGGACCGCGCGGGCGTGGCCGGGCAGGTTCACCTCGGGGACGATCATGATGTGGCGCTCGCGCGCGTAGGAGGCGATCTCGCGCAGGTCCGAGACGGAGTAGTGGCCGCCGTGCGGGGTGCCGTCGTAGCCCTGCGCGTCGCGGGCGTGGCCGACCACGGTCTCGGCGCGCCAGGAGCCGATCTCGGTGAGCTTCGGGCGCGTGGGCACCTCGAAGCGCCAGCCCTGGTCGTCGGTGAGGTGCAGCTGGACGACGTTGAGCCGGTGGAGCCAGGCCCGGTCGATCATCTTGAGGACGAAGTCCTTGGGCTGGAAGTGCCGGGCGACGTCGAGCATGACGCCCCGCCAGCGCAGGCGCGGTTCGTCGGCCACCGACACGAGGGGGACGAGGGGCGCGGCGGCGGGGGCTTCGCGGAGGGCGTCGGCGGGGAGGAGCTGGCGGAGGGTGGCGATGCCGCGGGCGATCCCGGCCGGGTGGGCGGCGACGAGGTCGACGCCTTCGTGGGTGACGTCGAGGCGGTAGGCCTCGGCGGCGGTGGTGAAGTCCTCCGGGCGCTCGCCTTCGAGGGCGAGGCGCAGGACCCGGTTGTCGGCGCCGGCGTCGCCCGCGGCGCTGCCGGTGACGGTGAGGCGCAGGCCGGTGCCCCGGGCGAGGAGGTCGGACAGGAGCCAGGCGAGGGAGCGCAGCTCGGGGTCGGCGGCGATGGCGCCGAGGGTGCTCAGGTCGAGCTCGCCGTCTGCGGCGGTGAGCTGCTGCGGCTGCGGGATCAGCGAGATACGGCGCTGCATGTGCGGGGGCTCCTGTGTTCGTCATGTGCGGCCGCACGGCCCGCACGGGGCCGTGCCGGCGGGGGACGCCTGAGGCGGCGGTGCGTCCCCGACCGAATTAGTTCAGTTTATTTATAATATAGGGCCGCGCCGCGGTCGGCCAGTGCGAGCGTGCACTTGGCTGACCGCGGCGCGCGGTGCGAGGTCGCTGCGGTGCTCCGGGCGCGGCCCTCAGCGGACCACCGGCAGCTGCTGCGTCCGGTCGATGTCCGAGCCGTCGCGCTGCTTGTTGATCGGCAGCGGCGCCGACTCGGACTCGAAGACCCCGCTGGAGGACGGCGAGTCGAACACGGCCAGCGCGGACGCGTCGAAGCCGGTCCCGGTCGAGGGCGCGTCGAAGCCGCTCGGCGAACGCGACGCCTGCGAGACCGTCGGCTCCTCCTCGCCGGAGACGAGGCCGAGCTGGCGGCGCAGGTCGGTGAGGTTCGAGCCGGCGCTGTCGCGCTGGCGCGTCAGGGCCTCGACCTCTTCGGCGAGCGGGTGGACGCGCTCGGCGGCGCGCTCCACGGCGGAACGGCGCAGGCGCTCGGCCTCCTTCACGGCCTCGGCCTTGACGATCTTGGCCTGCTCCACCGCGCGGTGGAGGGCGTCCTTCGCCTGCTGGTCGGCCTCCTCGCGGCGTTCGATGGCCCGGTTCTCGGCGCTGCGCGAGCGCTCCTCGGCGAGCGCGAGCCGGTCCTCGGCCTCGGCGACGATCCGCTGCGCGGTGGCGATGGCCTGCTGGTGGCGGTCGGCCTCCTCCTTCTGGGCGCGCTCGCGCCGGTCGGCCTCGGCGAGGAGGAGCTCCTGGGTCTTCTTCTTGCGGTGCTCGGCGGCCTCGGCCAGGAGCCGCTGGGCGGCGCCCCGCTGCTCGTCCGCCTCGCGGGAGGCCAGGGCCTTGAGCTCGGTGACCTCGCGTTCGGCCGTGGCGCGCTGGACCGCGATCTCCCGCTCGGCCTGCGAGCGGCGCTTCTCGGCCTCGGTGCGCGACTGGCTCTGGGCGGTCTGGGCCTCGCGGTGGGCGTCGGCCAGGGCCAGGTCGTGGTTGCGGCGGGCGTTCTCGCGCAGCTCGGTGGTCTCGTTGACCGCGCGGGCGCGGATCTCGGTGACGTCCTGATCGGTGGTGGCGGTGATCTCGGCGGCCTCCGCGTGGGCGGTGCGCATCATCGTGTCCGCTTCGGCGCGGGCCTCGTGCAGCATCGACGCGGCCTGGCGCTTCGCGTCGGCCTTCTGGACCCCGGCGTCCTGCTCGGCGGCGCGCAGGATCTTCTCGACGCGCGCGCCGAGTCCGGCCAGGGTCGGGGCCTCGGCCTCGGCGATCTGCGTGGCCCGGTCCGTGACGCGGCGCTCCAGGGCCTGGATCCGCTCCTCGGCCCGGCGGAGCTGTTGCTCGGCGGCCTCCAATGCCCGCGACGCCTCGTCGCGGTGCTGCTCGTGGGTCTTGATGTTCTGATACAGCCGGGAGGTGAACTCGTCGACCTGGTGGCGGTCGTAGCCGCGCATCGAGACGGCGAATTCGGGCCCGGATTCCTCGAAGAATTTCGACATGGTCTTCCAGAGTCACAGGAAACGGTTGATGAATCATGATCACGCCTGAAGGACCTGAAATCGGCGATGAACACGCCCGGCCCGCGTGTCGTGCCGAAAACGTCCAGCGCACGAATATGAAAGGGCCTCGACAACGGTCGAGGCCCTCTACTGTGTTCGATTCGTTAGCGGACGCGGTCGGTCTCGTCCTCGAAGTCGCCCATGATCTCCTCGAGGAGGTCCTCCATGGCGACCAGGCCGGTGATCTCGCGGTCCGCCCCGTGGACGAGGGCGAGCTGGGCCCGCTGGCGGCGCATGAGCGCGACCGCGGCCGCCACCGTGGTGTCCGCGCCGACCAGCAGCGGGGCCGCGGCCAGGTCGGCCACGCTCACGCCCGGCTCGGCCTGCACGGCCACGCGGACGTGGACCAGCCCGATCGGGCGCTCGTCGGCGTCGACCACGACCAGCCTCGAGCGGCCGGTCTCGCGGCTGCGCTCCTCGGCCTGGACGGCCGTGGACCGGGCCGGGATCGTGACGACCTGCGCCCACGGGATCGCGAGCTCGCCGACCGCGCGGCGCTGCACTTCGATGGCGTGCGTGAGCATCTGGTGCTCCGGCTCGCCGAGCATCCCCGCCTCCGCCGAGGACCGCAGCAGGTAGCGCAGCTCCTCGGGCGAATGCGCCTGCGCCTTCTCGTCGGCCGGCTCGACCCCGAAGGCCTTGAGGATCACGTTCGCGCCGTGGTTGAGGCCCAGCAGGATCGGCTTGGTCAGCCACACGTAGCCGGTGAACGGCCAGATGAGCGCCATCGCCGAGGCCTCCGGGTGGGTGATCGCCCAGGACTTGGGCATCATCTCCCCCACGACCATGTGCAGGAACACCACGATGAGCAGCGCGATCGTGAACGCGATCGGATGCGCCGCGGCCTCGAGCCCGAGGTGCTCCAGCGGGACCTCGATCGCGTGCGCCAGGGCCGGTTCGGCGAGCGCGCCCAGGCCGACCGTGCACGCGGTGATGCCCAGCTGCGCGCCCGCGAGCATGAGCGACAGGTTCCTGGTGCCGCGCAGGGCCGCCCGCGCGGCGCGCGAGCCGTCCTGTTCGAGCCGGTGCTGCCGGGAGGCCACGAGGGCGAACTCGGCGGCCACGAAGAACGCGTTGGCGGCCAGCAGGAGCACGGAGATCAGCAGTGCGGGGGCGGTGCTCACGAGGCCACCTCCAGGGACTGCGGCCGCAGCTCGACCGCCTGCGGCACATGGCGGGAGCAGGAGACGACGACCATGCGGACCCGCGTCACGCGGTCCCGGTCGTCGTCGTCCGAGTCGCCGATGCGCGGGACCGTGTCGACGTCGACGGTGTCGCCCGGGTGCGCGATGCGGCCGAGTTCGGCCATCACCAGCCCCGCGATGGTCTCGTAGTGCTCCCCCTCGGGCAGTTCGATGCCGGTGGCGTCGGCGACCTCGTCGATGCGCCAGCGCCCGGGGATGAGCCAGGCGCCGCCCGCGAGCGAGACCGGGACGGCCTCGAAGCGGTCCTGTTCGTCGCGGATCTCTCCGACGAGCTCCTCGGCGAGGTCCTCGAGGGTGACGATCCCGGCGAAGCCGCCGAACTCGTCCACGACGCAGGCGAGCTGCCGGTGCTGGCTGCGCATGCGCTCCAACAGGGTCGGCAGCGGCAGGGAGGCGGGCACGAGCAGGGCCGTGTCGGCGACCTCGCCGACGCGCACGCGGGCGCGCTCCTCGCGGGGCACGCCGATGATCTGGCCGATGCCGACCACGCCGCGCAGGTCGTCCACGTCGTCGCCGACCACGGGGAAGCGCGAGTGCCCCCCGGCGAGCGCTGCCACGGCGTCGGCCACGGTGGCGTCGGCCGAGAGCGTCTGGACGTTCACGCGCGGGGTCATGGCCTGGTCGGCCACGGTCTCGGAGAAGTCGAGGCCGCGGTCGAGCAGGTCGGACAGGGCCCGGTCGAGGGCGCCCTCGTCGCGGGAGACGTCGATGATGCGGTGCAGGTCCTCAGGGGTGGCGTTGTGCTCCAGCTCCTCGACGGGCTGGATGCCCAGGCGCTTGAGCAGCTTCGTGGAGGCCGCGTCGAAGAACCGGATGATCGGCCCGCAGATCGTCAGGTAGGCCTGGGTCGGCGCGGCCAGGACCAGCGCGAGCGCCTCGGTGCGGGCGATCGCGAGGTTCTTGGGGCCGAGCTCGCCGAGGATCATCTGGACGACGTTGGCGAACAGGAACGCGAAGGCGACGCCGACGGTCACCGAGACGGCGGCCGGCACCCCCGCGACGCCGAGGAGGTCGGCCAGGCCCCGGCCCAGGTAGGGCTCGGCGAAGAAGCCGACGAACAGGGCGGTGACGGTGATGCCCAGCTGCGCGCCCGAGAGGGCGAACGAGAGCGAGGAGCAGATCTTGAGGGCCCGGCGGGCCCGGGCGGCCCGGCGGGCGTCGCCGTCGTTCGCGAGGTCCTCGAGCCGGGACCGGTCGACGGCGGTGTAGGCGAATTCGAGCGCCACGAAGAAGCCCGTGGCGGCGGTGACTACCAGGATAATGGCGAGTCCGATGGCTATGAGCAACGCTCAAGCCCCCTCAGCGGCTCCGATGCCCGGAGCCGACTGCCGCTGCCGGGCCGGGGACTTCGATGTCGTCGTCGTTTTCGTCGCATGGGCCCGATCTTAACGGGACGGGGAGGCGAGGCAAGCGGTCATCTTTGTTCGCCCCGCCACAGGACGATGTCGGTCTTGCGGCCGAACGGGCCGGCCATCGCGCGCAGTTCGGCGAGCTGGGCGCGGGTGCGGTGCAGCTCCTCGACGAGCTCGTCGACGGCCGCGGCGGCCTCGGCGCGGACGGCCTGCACCTCGCGTTCGAGGTCCATGATCCGCTTGATCCCGGCGAGGTTCACGCCCTCGTCCTGGCTGAGGCGCTGGATCTCCCGCAGGCGGGCGACGTCGCGGACCGAGTAGCGGCGGCCCCCGCCGGGCGTGCGGGCGGGCTCGACCAGGCCGAGGCGGTCGTACTGGCGCAGGGTCTGCGGGTGCATCCCGGCCATCTCGGCGGCGGCCGAGATCGCGAGGATCTTCGCGTCGTAGTCGATCTCCTCGCCCGCGGGTCCCCGCTGGCGGTAGGCGATCTCGATGCGCACCTGGCGGCGGGAGCCCATGTCGACGGTGCGGTCGACCGGGCGATCGGCGGAGCCGTCGGACGGGCCGGAGCCCGTGCGGTCCGAGGCGGTCACGGTTCCCTCCCTCGCTTGGAACGGTTCGGCGCCGCGGCGGACGCCGGGTGTGCGCCGGTGCCGGTCCGGGCGCCGGCCGCCGCGTGCGGCACGACGCCGCATCGGCGGACGCCCGCGCGTCCCGCGTGCGCGCCGGACGCGGCGATCGTTTCGGCGGCGCCGCGGCGCCCCGCCGCCGGCGCGGTGCGGGCGGCGCCGGCGCGAGGCCCCCCTTGCAACGTCATTGGCCCGTCAGCTCTTCCAGCTTCGAGCGGTCGGCCGCGGGAGCGGCGGCCGCGTACTTCTCCAAGGCGTCGCGCGCCTCGGCCGAGAGCGAGCTGGGCACTTCCACGTCCACCGTGACGAGCAGATCGCCCTTGCCGGGGACGCCGCGGCCCTTGACGCGGAGCACGCGCCCGGTGGGGGTCCCCTCGGGGATCCGCAGGGTCACGGGTCCGTCGAGCGTCGGCACCTTCACCTTCGCGCCCATCGCCGCCTCGTGGAAGGCCACCGGCAGGCGCAGCGTCACGTTGTCGCCGTCGCGGGCGAACAACGGATGCGAGCGCACGGCCACCTTCACGAGCAGGTCGCCCGCGGGGCCGCCGTGCTCGCCCGGGGCGCCGCGCCCGGCCAGGCGGATCGACTGGCCGTCGCCGATGCCCGCGGGCACCCGCACGGTGATCACGCGGTCCCGCGTGGTCGCGCCGGTGCCGCCGCAGTCGGGGCACGGGTCGGTGACCACGCTGCCGGTGCCCTCGCAGTCGGGGCACGGCTGCGCGAAGCTGAACGCGCCCTGGTTCTCCGTCACCAGGCCCCGGCCGTTGCAGCGGGGGCAGGTGGACGGCGCGGTCCCGGGCTTCGCGCCCGAACCGCGGCAGGTCTCGCACTCGCCCGGGGCGCGCATCCGGAGCTCCGTGGTGGTGCCCTTCACCGCGTCGGCGAAGTCGAGCGTGATGTGGGTGCGCAGGTCGTTGCCGCGCGCGCTCCCGCTGCGGCGTCGATGCGCGCCGCCGCCGGTGCGGGAGAACAGGTCGCTGAACAGGTCCGAGAACCCGCCGCCGGCGCCGCCGCCGCCGAACAGGTCGTCGAAGTGGACCCCCTGGCCGCCGCCCATGCCGCCGAAGCCGCCGCGGCCGGACTTCATCAGCTGGATCTGGTCGTACTCGGCGCGGGCCTTGTCGTCGTGGAGCACCGAATAGGCCTCCGAGACGCCCTTGAAGCGGTCCTCGGCGGTCGGGTCCGGGTTGTGGTCGGGGTGCAGCTCGCGCGCGAGCTTGCGGTACGCCCGCTCGATGTCCTTCTTCGAGGCGTCCTGCGGCACGCCGAGTATGGCGTAGAAGTCCTTTTCAAGCCATTCCTGCGATGCCACCGGACGCCTCCTTCACTGCGCTCGTACTGGCGGGCCGGACGCCGGGCCGGGTCCACACTCGGTGGAGCCCGCCCCAGCGTCCGCGCACTGCTTACTGCTTCGGTTGTCCTTCGTCGCCGCCGTCGGTCTCGCCGGCCTCGGCGGTCCCGTCGGCGTCGACCGCTTCGGCCTCGGCCCCGTCCTCGGACGGCTCCGGTTCGGCGGCCTCGGCCCGGTCGGCCTCGGACCCCTCGGCCGCCTCGTCGTTCGACGGCTCGTCCTCGGCCTGCTCGGCCTTCGCCGGTTCGTCCGCGGCGTCGGCCGGGGCCTCCGGCTCGTCCGCCGCGACGTCCGGTTCGGGCGCGGCCGTCTCCTCGCTGGGCTCGGCGACGGCCACCAGGGCCGGGCGCAGCAGCTTGTCGCCGAGGCGGTAGCCCGAGCGCATCACGTCGATGCACGTCGGTCCGTCCACATCGGGCATCTGCATGTGCGCCACGGCCTCGTGGACCTGCGGGTCGAACGGGTCGCCCTTCGCCCCGAAGGCCTCCAGGCCGTGCTTGGCCAGCGCGCCCGCGAGCTGCTCGGCCACGGAACCGAAGGGGCCGTTGAGGTCCCCGTGGTCCCGCGCCCGGTCCAGGTCGTCGAGCACCGGCAGCAGGCTCTGGAGCACCGCCGCCGTGGCCAGCTCGCCGGCGCGGGACTTGTCCCGCTCGACGCGCTTGCGGTAGTTCTGGAACTCCGCGGTGATCCGCTGGAGGTCCCGGGTCCGTTCCTCGAGCGTCGACTGGAGGACGGCGACCGCGTCGTCCGCGGCCTGTCCGTCGTCCGAGGCGGCGGCGAGGATGTCGTCGACCGTCAGATCTTCCGAGGCGTCCTCGCCCTCGGGCGGCGGCTGGGCCTCGCCTTCGTTCGGCTTGTTGTCCTCGTCAGTCACTACTTCTGGTCCTTGTCGTCGTCGACGATTTCGGCGTCGACGACGTCGTCGGCGCCCGGAGCGCCGGTGTCGCCGGTCGGCTGCGAGCCCTGCTCGGCCTGCGCCGCCGCGTACATGGCCTGCCCCGCTTCCTGGCTGACCTTGGAGAGTTCCTCGGTGGCGGTCTTGATCGCCTCGACGTCGCTGCCGCCGAGAGCGCCCTTGAGGGCGCCCGTGGCGTCGTTGATCCGGCCCTTGAGGTCCTCGGGGATCTTGTCGCCCGACTCGGCCAGCAGCTTCTCGGTCTGGTAGACCAGCGACTCGCCCATGTTGCGGGCCTCGGCCTCTTCCTTGCGCTGCCGGTCCTCCTCGGCGTGCTCCTGGGCCTCGGCCATCATCCGCTGGATGTCGTCCTGGGCCAGGCTGGAGCCGCCGCTGATGGTCATCGACTGCGCCTTGCCGGTGGCGGAGTCCTTCGCCGAGACGTTCACGATGCCGTTCGCGTCGATGTCGAAGGTGACCTCGATCTGCGGGACGCCGCGCGGCGCCGGCGGCAGGCCGGTGAGCTCGAAGGTGCCGAGCTTCTTGTTGTAGGCCGCGATCTCGCGCTCGCCCTGGAAGACCTGGATGAGCACCGAGGGCTGGTTGTCGTCGGCGGTCGTGAAGACCTCCGAGCGCTTGGTCGGGATCGTGGTGTTGCGCTCGATGAGCTTGGTGAAGATCCCGCCCTTGGTCTCGATGCCGAGGCTCAGGGGCGTGACGTCGAGGAGCAGCACGTCCTTGACCTCGCCCTTGAGGACGCCGGCCTGGAGGGTCGCGCCGATGGCGACGACCTCGTCCGGGTTGACGCCCTTGTGCGCGTCGCGGCCGATGAGGCGCTTGACGAGCTCGGAGACGGCCGGCATGCGGGTCGAGCCGCCGACGAGGATGACGTGGTCGATCTCGGAGACGTTGATCCCCGCGTCCTTGACGGCCTGCTCGAACGGCTTCTTGCAGCGGTCGAGGAGGTCGGAGGTCATCTGCTCGAACTCGGCGCGCGAGAGCGAGACGTCCAGGTGCAGCGGCCCGTCGGGGCCGGCGGTGATGTACGGCAGGTTGATCGAGGTCTGCGTGGCGCTGGAGAGCTCGATCTTGGCCTTCTCGGCGGCCTCCTTGAGGCGCTGCATGGCCATCTTGTCCTTCGACAGGTCCACGCCGTACTGGCCGTTGAAGGTCTTGACCAGGTGCTGGATGACCCGGTCGTCCCAGTCGTCGCCGCCGAGGTGGTTGTCACCGGAGGTGGCCTTGACCTGGATGACGCCGTCGGCGATCTCCAGCAGGGACACGTCGAAGGTGCCGCCGCCGAGGTCGAAGACGAGGATGGTCTGCTCCTCCTCGCCCTTGTCGAGGCCGTAGGCCAGGGCCGCGGAGGTCGGCTCGTTGATGATGCGCAGGACGTTGAGGCCCGCGATCTCGCCCGCCTCCTTGGTGGCGGTGCGCTGCGCGTCCGAGAAGTAGGCCGGGACGGTGACGACCGCGTCGGTCACGTTCTCGCCCAGGTAGGCCTCGGCGTCGCGCTTGAGCTTCATGAGGATGCGCGCGCTGATCTCCTGCGCGGTGTACGACTTGCCGTCGATGTCGACGGTCCAGTCGGTGCCCATGTAGCGCTTGACGGAGCGGATGGTGCGGTCAGGGTTGGTGACCGCCTGGCGCTTGGCCACCTCGCCCACCAGCACTTCGCCGTTCTTGGCGAAGGCCACGATGGACGGCGTGGTCCTCGCCCCCTCGGCATTCGTGATGACCGTGGCCTCCCCGCCTTCGAGGACGCTGACCACGGAGTTCGTCGTGCCGAGGTCGATACCGACCGCACGTGCCATGTTGATCTCCTGACGTAGTCGAACAGATATCTCACTGTCTCAAGCGGCCGGGCGGGAACCCCGAACCAAGTTGAGCCGGATAGACTCAATGTTCGACCTGTGGATATCGACTGTCAAGCTGATCGCAGCGTTTGTGATGAAATACACTAAAGTTGAGTCGGGTCGACTCAACTTCGTCGAATTCACCGGCGGGCGCCGGCCGGGACCGCTCCTGCCGCCTCGCAGCATTCGGTGAGGAGGTCGTCCGCGATCCTCCAGGTGTCGCACGGCCACGCCTGCTTGCAGGAGGCGCAGTCGATGCCGAGCAGCTGCTCGGGGAGATGGTCGCGCCACATCGCCGAGGCCAGGGCCCAGCCGGTGATCTCGGGGATCCCCGCAGGGGCCTCCAGCGGCGGCGGCGCTTCGACCGAGAAGAGCTTCGAGGGCTGCTCGCGGCGGGAGCGGCGCGAACGCGCGGGGATCGGCACCATCATCGACGCCTGCTCGGCGGCGTCGGGGGCGTGGGGATCGGCGGTATGACGCGAACGGCGGGGCAGTGCGGCGCGCTCCTGACGCGGCAGCCCGCGACCGCCGTCCGGCGCGTCGGAGTCGTGGGACGCCGGCCTCGCTGAATGCTGCATACTCACGCTATCTCCTCATTCGCCTTCGCTTCCGTACCCTGCGCACACCTTGTCCGGATTAACGGTCGAGCAGGCCGTAAGGACACGGGTCCGAGCATTCGGCACTCTAATGCGCCTGCGCCCGACGCGAACGGCGACGAACTCGCGGCCATTCGCGGATCACACGCAACATGAGATCGACTTCGATTCACGGCGTGCATTCGGCCGAGGCGAGGGGTAGCCTGGTCCGCATCGGCCCAAACTCGCGTCCCACTGTGACGCGTTGGGAGCCAGGCGCTTCGGCGGACCGCCGGAGGGGTCGGCCGTACGTTCTCCAAGAAAGGTAACGGAAGCCGCACTCTTCGCGGCATACCGGGAGCGAGCTGGGGTTTCACGCTCGTGTCGGAACCGAAGCTTGCGTTAACTTTGGGTTACCGCGTCCGTTTTGTCGGAGAACACCCTTTTCGCGTGTGGCATCATGGAAGTATGCAATCACCTTCAGAAGAAGTACAATGGACAGTTGACGGTGGATTGATCACTCCCTACTTCGAGACCAAGACCACCTTTCGGCGCAGCATCGGCGCCGAGCATCTGCGCGAGCACGTCTACATCTACGGCCTCGAGCTGAACGGCGACGGCGAGATCGCCATGCGGTTCCGCCCCGAGCACCGCCACCAGCACGCCGAAGCCTCCCTCACCATCCGCGTCGACGAGTCCAACTGGGTCAAGACCGGCGCCGAGTACCTCGGCGGCCAGCACCTCGTCTCCACGGTGACCACGCGCGAGCTCACCAACTGGTCGCTCTCGCCCGTCGACACCGAATCCGACGAGATCTGGCTCCGGCTCATCCGCGCCGGCGGCACCATCACCGTGGCCCACGCCGACGACGGCGTCGACTACACCACCATCGCCTCCACCTACCTCCCCGGCGGCGTCCCGGCCCTGGCCGGCATCGCCAGCTCCAGGCCCGTCTCCGAGAGCTTCTGGGACGCGGCGCAGGACCTCGACATCGACCTCGGCTGAAGCCGAGCACCCAAGAGCCACAACTTGACGCAGCGCACCGACGGTGGGGCCGGCGAGCGCTGAGCATAGAGGTCGGGCCCGGTGGGAACTCACCGCCGAGCGACCGGTCCGGCGGACCCGACCTGTGTGCTCAGCTCGATCCCCGCGAGCAGGCGGTACGGACGCGAACGGCGCGATCGGAGGCGAATGCAACCGATCGCGCCGTTCACTGCGTATCTGAGAGTGCGGCGCCCGGCTTGGTCACCGGGCGCCGCCCGTTCACGGCTCCGCCGGCATGCGCCGCGGGGCCTTCGCGCTCACTCGAAGAGCAGGGCGTACGTCTGGAACGCCGTCGCCACCTCCACCTGGTGCCAGTAGCGGTGGTAGTCGAACTCCGGAGCGGGGCCCGTGCAACCGCCGTCGATGTACGCCTGGACCTGGTCCCAGCCCTCGAAGTCGCGCATGAACGAACGCGTCTCGATGAACGTGACGCCGTTCTCCAGTACGTCGCCGTTCGGCATGGTGCCCGTCCAGCCCTCGGGGATGTAGACCTCGTCGCCGAAGCGGCAGTAGTCGGCCCGCGCCTCGGTCTGGGTCACGCCGATGCCGTCGTTGACGGCCCACAGCGCGTCCAGCAGGTTCGACGCGGCCGTCTGCGAGGCCGTGTCACCGGTGGCGGCGGCGTGGTACGACAGGATCTTCGCGAACGCGCCGGCCACACCCGGGTCCTTGGACATGCTGGTCACCGAAGCGGACAGGCCCGCACCGGGCTCGCCGTTCCATTCCAGGTCGCCGGGGATGCTGTAGTCCGTCGCGCTGATCTCGCTCTCGGACAGGGCCCAAGCGACCCAGTCGTCGAGGATCTCGCAGGCGCGGGCGTCACCGGTGACCTGGCAGTACTGCGCCACGCGGTCCATGCCCCACGCCTGGAAGCCGAACCAGCGGTTCGACGGCGGGTCGTGCCAGACCGGCTGCTCGTCGTAGTACAGGCCCGCGTGCTCGGCCGAGGTCGTGGGGTTGCCGTAGTGGCCGCCCCAGTTGTTCGTCGCCCCGCCCGCGATCGCGCCGGCGCCCGGCGACCCGGCCGGAACCTGGAGCCACTCCAGGAAGTCCAGCTGAGCGTCGAGGCTCTTGGCCCAGTCGCTCGCCGCGGTCGGCGAGTCGGGCTCGAGGCCGCCCTCGGAGAGGGCGTACGCGGCCATGGGGTTCTGGTAGCCCTGGTGGACGCCGGAACCGCCGATGCGGAACGACCAGTCGCCGTTCATGCCCGCGCCCCAGGAGTAGTACCAGGAGAGCAGGTAGTGGAACGAGTTCTTGCCGTTGCCGTCAGGGCAGTTGTCGATGCCGATGCAGTCGCCCGCGATCTGCTTGAAGTACTTGTCCGCGAACGCGTACCGCAGGAAGTCGCCCATCTTGGACGCCCGGTCCACCGATTCGCTGACCGCCGACTCCTGGCCCTGCTCGGCCGCCCACTGCTGGGCGGTCCAGGCGAGCTGGATGGCGCGCGCGTCGGCGTCGGGAGCCGCGGTGTAGCGCTCCTGCCGCGAGTACTGCGAGTCGCCCACGAACAGGTCGAGGAAGCCGTTCGGACCGCCGAAGTCGAAGGTCTCGCACGACGGGTGCCCGATCGTCTCCCACGTCGACTCCTGCGAGCCGCGCTGGAAGGTGTTCATGTACGCCGGCTCGGTCGTCCCGTCGCCGCACTCGCCGAAGCCGTAGGCGTTGTCGACGTCCAGGAGCCAGTGCATGCCGTAGATCTGGTTGGAGCCGTAAGTGTTGCGCAGCTCCGCCCCGATCGGGTCCGAACCGACCGACGCGTCGAAGTCCAGCTGCGTCGGATAGTCCGTCACGTCGCCCGACTCGGGCGCGTAGGAGGCCGGGGAGTTCGGGTCGTACGAGGTCGGGTTCAGGTCCGGGATCGCGTACTGCTCGGTGATGTCCCAGGACTCGTTGTACCCCGACCAGTCGCCGGTGACCTGCCCGTAGGCGGCCTCGAGCCACATCAGGTAGCTCAGGGCCTCCGAGGTGGTCTGGTGACCGTAGTCCGGCGCCTCGACGATGAGCTCCTCCACCGAGTGGTAGGGGACGCCCGTCTCGTGCAGGTACGGCGAGTCCGGCCCGGTGAGCTGGTCGTACATCTCGAGGAAGCGCTCCTCGTTCTGCGTGACCTCGCCGAGGTCGGCGATGGTGACGACCACCTGGAGCGACTCGTACCCGGGCGAGGAGACCGTGAAGGTCGCCGAGTCGCCGGGGGCCGCGTCGGCACTCGCGCTGAAGGTGACCGGCTTGGGCGCGCTGTCGCCCGCCGCGAAGCTGAGCGAACCGCCGGCGGACACCGAGATGGCGCTCGAACCGGAGGTCCGGGCGGTGGTGACCGTGGCGGCCGAGTCGGTGGCGGCCGAGAAGCCGACGTCGACCGAGGCCGTGGCCCCGGCCTCGACGACGACGTTCGAACGCGAGACCGTCAGCTCGGGGTCGGTGGTGGAGCCGTCGCAGGACTCGCCGTTGACCTTGACGCCGGTGGGCGCCGTGGCGGAGCCCGAGCCGATGAAGCCGAAGACCTCGCGGGACTGGCCGCTGGCGATCGACCCGTTCCAGCCCACGTCGGAGCCGGTGAAGTGGCTCCCGCTCTGGCTCCAGTCGACGTTCCACGCGTTGGTGACCTGGGTGCCGGACGGGAAGTCCCATTCCAGGTCCCAGCCGTTGAGGCCGGCGTCGCCCGCCGTGATGACGACGTTGGCCTGGAAGCCCCCGCCCCACGTGGAGATGACGTTGTATTGGACCCCGCCGCAGTACTGGGCGGCGAATGCCTGGGGTGCGGCCACCGCGGCGAGGGTCCCCACGAGGGCGACCGGCAGCGTCACCGCCGCGGCACGGCGCCATCGGCGCCGGGGCCGCGGCGGGGCCAGATTGTCGAGTTCCATTATGGCTACTCCTGTGGGTGGTGTGTCCGTTTCCGTGGGAGCGCTCATGCCGGGTCGAGCCGCTTCGAACCGCACGAGTGGAACGAAACGGACCGCGTTGCGGAAGCGCTCCCAGGCCATGCTCCCAAGCGTCATCCCTGTATGTCAATACATCGACATCTCTAAATTTCTACGCAGACGGCCGGGCCGGCTCTGATTTGGCAAACATTTTTCCAGCTCAATGCCCTGGTCATCCGCTTTCATAGTTATGAATCTGCGACCTTCGATTTATCAGCGATGGACAGCGGCGTAACAAGCGAGTAACGACCCTCACACCCGGGCTTGCGCTGTAGAACACGCTCCCGTACGATCCTGGTATCGCTCCCAAGGGCGTACGCCTCGGCGGTTTCAGTCGCGGGGCGCTGTGGATCCACGGCGCCCCGCCTCGCTACCGCGAGTCGTGGCAACGCAATCGATTCCCTCATAGCCCCTCTGTGAAAACGCGGCGCCGCCGAGGCGCCTGGAAGGAACCACTGAAGATGCATCTCCTCAAACGACAGCACGGCAGGGTGGCCCTCGCGGCCGTCGCCGCGGGGGCGCTCGCGGTCACCGCCGCCTGCTCCGGCAGCGACGACGGCGACGGCGGCGACGGCGGCACCACCGAAGACGGCAAGATCCAGCTCACCGTCTCCGTGTTCGGCACCTTCGGCTACACCGAAGCGGGCCTGGAGGCCGAGTACGAGGCCCTCCACGACAACATCGACGTCGTCATCGAAGGCGACGGCGTCAACTTCGACCAGGAGTTCCGTCCCACCCTGGAGACCAACCTCGAGACCGGCTCCGGCGCCGGCGACGTGGTCGGCATCGACGAGCAGGGCGTCGTCCAGCTCTTCAGCAACCCCGACCACTGGTACGACCTGGGCGCCGACTACTCGGACCGCTCCGCCGACTACGTCGAGTGGAAGTGGGACCTCGGCCACACGCCCGACGGCAAGCTCGTCGGCTTCGGCACCGACGTCGGCGGCATGGGCATGTGCTACCGCAGCGACATCTTCGCCGAGGCCGGCCTGCCGACCGACCGCGAAGAGGTCGCCGCCGCCTGGGCCGACTGGGACGGCTTCAAGGCCGTCGCCCAGCAGTTCGTCGACTCCGGTGTGGACGCCGCGTTCCTCGACGGCCCGACCCAGCTGCAGAACATGCTCCTGGGACAGCTAGCCGGCACCGGCGACGGCCAGATGTACGTCGACGCCGACGGCAACCTGACCCTCGACTCCGCCGCGGCGCAGACCTCGGTCAACACCATCCTCCAGCTCGAGGAGATGGGCGCCATCGGCAACTTCGTCTCCTGGAGCGAAGAGTGGATGGCGGGCATGGCCGAGGGCGGTTACGCCGTCATGCCGTGCCCCGGCTGGATGGCCGGCGGCGTCATCGCCCAGAACTCGGGTGAAGAGAACGCCGGCAAGTGGGACATGGCCGCCGCGCCCGGCGTGGCCGGCAACTGGGGCGGTTCGTGGCTGGCGGTCCCCGCCCAGTCCGAGCACCCCGAGGAGGCCGCCGAACTGGCCGCGTGGCTGACCGCCCCGGAGCAGCAGATCAAGGTCTTCGAGGCCGTCGGCAACTTCCCGTCCTCGCCTGAGGCGCAGGCGGACCCGAAGGTCGCCGATTCCACCAACGAGTACTTCAGCGGCGCCCCGGTCGGCCAGATCATCGGCGCCTCGGTGCAGAGCTTCCCGCCCCTCGAGTACTCGTACTACCACCCGCCGGTGAAGAACGCGGTCGAAGGCGTGCTCAACGGCGTCGTCGACGGCACCTTCCAGCCTGACGAGGCCTGGCCGCAGATCGAGTCGGCCGCGGAAGAGGCGATCCAACTCGCGGGCTCCGGCCTGTAGGCCTCCCGCGGGTCGGCCCGGCGGCACCTGCCGCCGCCGGGACCGGCCCCGGGTCCGGTGCCGCTGAGGCCGAACCCCTTCGGACTCAGCGCCGCTCGACCCAGTGCCGCCGAGCAGCGGGACCGCCGCCCGACCGTTCCCCGCATCGGTCCGGCGGACCGCCCCAGGACCCGGTCCCCCTCGGCGGCACCGTGTCGGCCCGCCGCGCCCCAACCCGCGGCGGGCCGGCTCCCCCCGAAGCTCCGCCCCGGCGGAACCGGCACCGCAGGGCGGCCGACCCGCGGCCCACCGCAAGCGTTCGCCGTGACGACAAGGAAGCATCCATGACCACCCGCACCGCACCGGGCCTGAGCTGGCGTCAGCGGCTCACCCGCGCCGACGTCAAAGCCACGCCGTACGCGCTGGTCGCCCCCTACTTCATCCTGTTCGCCGTCTTCGGCCTGTTCCCGATGGTGTACACGCTGTACGCCTCGATGCACGCCTGGAAGCTCGGGAACCCCACCCGCGAGTTCGTCGGCCTCGACAACTACACGTTCCTCCTCACCCAGTACGACCGCTTCAACTGGTCGGTCCTCAACACGCTCGGCATGTTCGTCATGGCGACGATCCCGCAGCTGGTCTGCGCGCTCATGGTCGCCAACGCCCTCAACAAGCGCCTGCGCCGCCCCATGATGTGGCGCATGCTCGTACTGGCCCCGATCGTGACCTCCGTGGTCGCCGTGGGCGTCATCTTCGCCCGCATCTGGGGCGAGCAGTACGGCATGGTCAACGGCTTCCTCGAATTCATCGGCCTCGAGGGGGTCAACTGGCAGGTCGGCCGCCTCTCCTCCTGGTTCGCCATCTCATCCATGGTGGACTGGCGCTGGATGGGCTACAACGCCCTGATCTACCTGGCCGCCATGCAGACCATCCCCAGGAACCTGTACGAGGCCGCGACGGTCGACGGGGCCACGGCCCGCCAGCAGTTCTGGAAGATCACCGTCCCGCAGCTCAAGCCCGTCATCATCTTCACCGTCTTCGTCTCCTCCGTCGGCGGCATGACCCTGTTCGTCGAGCCCATGATGTTCGGCAGCGGACGACTCGACGGCGGCGCGAACGGCCAGTTCCAGACCACCGCGATGGTCCTGGTCGACATCCTGCGCAGCCACGGCAACTACGGCATCTCCGCCGCGGCCGGCTGGCTCCTGTTCCTGGTGATCGCCGTGGTCGCCATCATCAACTTCCTCGTCGTCAACCGCATCCAGGGGAACAAATGAGCACCGCCACCGCCCCCAGCCCGCTTCCCCCGGTTCCCGAGGCCCCGGAGGAGCAGCCCGCGCGCAAGCGCCGCAAGCGCGAGGTCGAGTCCGGCGAAGGGCTCTTCGCCCCCTCGATGCTGACGCGCCTGGGCCTCATCGGCGTCGCGCTGCTCTCGATCTTCCCGCTCTACTGGATGATCGTCATCGCCTCGCGGATCTCCTCGGACGCCTCGGGCTTCCCCCCCGCCCTGATCCCCGGCGGCAACCTCGGCCAGAACATCCAGGACGCCCTCACCAACCCCGAGGCCAACCTCCTGCTGGGCCTGCGGAACTCGCTCATCATCACCGGCACCGTCACCTTCTCGGTGGTGCTCATCTCGACCCTCGGCGGCTTCGCGTTCGCCAAGCTCAGGTTCCGCGGCTCCAAGATCCTCATGGCCACGGTCCTGTTCTCCATGATGGTGCCGCTCCAGCAGCTGGGCATCGTGCCGCTGTACATGGTGATGGTCGAACTCGAATGGCTCGACACGCTGCAGGCGGTGATCCTGCCGTTCCTGGTCAACGGGTTCGGGATCTTCATGATGCGCCAGTACGTCGAGCAGGCCGTCCCCGACGAGATCATCGAGGCCGCCCGCATCGACGGCGCCTCCACGATCGGCATCTGGTGGCGGATCGTGCTCCCCGCCCTGCGCCCGGCGATGGTGGTGCTCGGACTGCTCACCTTCATGCTCAACTGGAACGAGTTCCTGTGGCCGTTCATGGTGCTGAGCAACGAGAACCCCACGATTCAGATCGCCATCCGGCAGATCTCCACCGCCACGTGGTCAGCGGACCTGTCGATGATCTTCACCGGCACGCTGATCTCGATCATTCCCATAGCGATCCTGTTCGTCGTGTTCGGACGGCAGATCGTCAGCGGCATCATGGAAGGTTCCACGAAGTAATGAGCACACCGATCGACGAGGACGCGCTCGCGTCCAGATTTCCAACCGCGTTCGCATGGGGCGCGGCGACCTCCTCCTACCAAGTCGAGGGCTCGACCGACGCCGACGGGCGCGGGAAGTCCATCTGGGACCGGTTCGTCAACGAACCGGGCCGGGTGGTCGACGGGTCCAACGGCGACACGGCGATCGACTCCTACCGCAACATCGCCGGCGACGTCGCCACCATCAAGGCCCTCGGGCTCGGCAGCTACCGGTTCTCCCTGTCGTGGCCCCGGATCTGCCCCGACGGGGACGGCCGGGTCAACCAGGCCGGCCTGACCTACTACTCCAAGCTGGTGGACGCCCTCCTCGCGGAGGACATCACCCCGTGGATCACCCTCTACCACTGGGACCTCCCGCAGACCCTCGAAGACGCCGGCGGGTGGCCCGAGAGGGCCACCGCCGAGCGCTTCGGCGAGTTCGCGCGGATCGCCCACGAGGCCCTGGGCGACCGCGTCAAGCACTGGATCACCGTGAACGAGCCCTGGTGCGCCGCGTTCCTCGGGTACGCCTCGGGCGAGCACGCCCCCGGGCGGCGCGAACCGGCCGCCTCGATCGCCGCGGCCCACCACCTCATGCTCGGCCACGGCCTCGCCGCCCGCGCCATCAAGGCCGCGGACCCGGACGCGGTCGTGAGCATCGGGCTGAACTTCTACCCCGTGCACGCCGCGAGCGACGCCCCCGTCGACCTCGACGCCGCGCGCCGGGTCGACGGCGTCCAGAACCGCTGGTTCACCGACGCGGCCCTGCGCGGGGTCTACCCCGAGGACATCGTCGAGGACTTCAAGGCCGTCACCGACTTCTCGTTCGTCGAGGACGGGGACATGGCCCTCATCCACGCGCCGATCGACGTGCTGTCGGTGAACTACTACAGCCGTTTCACCGTTACCGGTAACGGCGGTGCGACCTCCGCTTCCGCGGCCCCCACCGGCGCGGGATCGGCATGGCCGGCCAACGAGCACATCGGCTTCGTCTCCTCCGGGCTCCCCGTCACCGACATGGGCTGGGAGATCGAGCCGGCCGGGCTCACCCAGATGCTGGTGCGCCTCCACACCGGCTACCCGGAGGTGGCCCTCGCGGTCACCGAGAACGGCGCGGCCTTCCCCGACAAGATCGAGGACGGCGCGATCCACGACCCCGAACGGCTCGAGTACGTGCAGGCCCACCTGGCCGCGTGCGCCGACGCCGTCGAGGCCGGGGTCCCGCTCGTGGGCTATTTCGCCTGGTCACTGGCCGATAACTTCGAGTGGGCCTGGGGCTACACCAAGCGGTTCGGACTCGTCTACGTCGATTTCGAGACCGGCGAGCGCACGATCAAGGACTCCGGCCACTGGTACGGCGACCTGGTGCGACGCGCGCGTACGAACCGTGAGGCAGAATAGTTCCACGCAACCGAGCCCGAGGTGATGCACGATGACCGAGACCCAACAGGTGCGCGGCGAGCCGATGCCGGTGAAGGTCGAGCGATCCGGCCGCAGGCGCAGCGGCGGCCGGCCGACGCTCGACACGGTCGCCCGGCATGCGGGCGTCGGGCGCGGGACCGTCTCGCGCGTCATCAACGGCTCCCCCAAAGTCGCCGAAGACACCCGGGCGGCGGTCCTGGCCGCGATCAAGGAGTTGGGGTACGTCCCCAACCAGGCGGCCAGGACCCTCGTCACCCAGCGGACGGACACGGTGGCGCTCGTCGTCACCGAGTCGCAGGAGTGGCTGTGGAGCGAGCCGTTCTTCGCGGGGGTGCTGCGCGGGATCACCGAGCAGCTCGCCGAGGAGAACATGCGGCTGATGCTCACGTTCGCGCCGCGTGACGGCAACCGGGACGACCTCGAGTCCTACCTCATGGGCCAGCACGTCGACGGCGTCATGATGGTCTCCAGCCACTCGGGCGACCCGCTGCCCGAGCGGCTGGAGGACGCCGGGATCCCGATCGTGCTCTGCGGCACGCCCGTCGGGTTCCGGCCGATCGCGTACGTCGACTGCGACAACCGGTCCGGGGCGCGCCAGGCCGTGGAGTACCTGGCCGAGAAGGGCCACAAGCGGATCGGCCTCGTCGCGGGCCCGCAGGACATGGCCGTGGGCGTCGACCGCCTCAGCGGCTACCGGGACGGCCTGCGCGGCCACCGGCTGCCCGTCGAGGAGTCGCTGGTCTCGGTGGCCGAGGGCTTCGACGAGGCGAGCGGCATCAAGGCCGCCCGCGCCCTGTTCGACGGCGCCGGGCACCTCGACGCGGTGTTCGCGCACTCCGACCCCCTCGCGATCGCGACGCTCCGCGTGGCCCGGGAGCGGGGCATCCGCGTCCCCGAGGACCTGGCGCTGGTCGGGTTCGACGACTCGCCGCTCGCGGAGGTGGCCGAGCCGCCGCTGACGACGGTGCACCAGCCGACCGAGACGATGGGCCGCGAGATGGCGCGGCTGCTGTGCGGCCGCATCCGCGGCGAGGAGGCGGGACCGCTGGTCACCATCCTCGGCACGAGGATCGTGGTCCGCCAGTCGGCCTGAGGGCCCGGCGCGGTGGCGCCGCTCAGGACTGCGACGGCGCGGCTTCGGTCGCGATCGTCCGGAGCCGCGTGACTGGCGAGGCCAGCAGCACCGCGGTCCCGGCGGCGACGGGGAGCGCGAGGAGCAGATAGGCCGACTGGACCCCGACCCGGTCGGCGAGGACTCCGGCCGCGAGCGCCCCGAAGGGCGCGCCGCCCCAGGCGATCATGCGTCCGGTCGTGTTGACCCGGCCCTGCAGGTCGTCCGGGGTGAGCAGTTGGCGGACGGTGATGCCGTTGACGACGGCCGCGGTGTGCGCGAAGTCCCAGGCGACCCAGAGCAGCAGGGCGAGCCCGAGTCCGCCGGGTCCGGCCGTCGCCAGGGCGAGGATCATGGCGAGTTCGAGCGCGTAGACGGCGATCGAGGTGCGCCCGTAGCCGAGCCGGGAGGTCAGGCGGCGCAGCAGCAGCGCGCCGAGGAGCGATCCGGCGGCGGTGGCGCTGTAGAGGAGTCCGAGCCGCCAGTCGTCCACGTCGAGGAGTTCGTCGGCGTGGACGACGATGAGGCCGAGCGCGCCGCCGCCGGAGCACGCGATCCCGAAGCCCGCGAAGGTGAGCGCCCGGATCCGGTGCTCGGACCAGATGAAGCGCAGGCCCTCCGCGATGTCGGCGCGGACGCTCGCCGAGCGGGACGCGGCCCGTCCGGGCAGGGCGAGCCGCCGCAGCAGGAACGCCGAGACGGCGAACGTCAGCGCGTCGATCCCGATGACGGCCGCCGGCGAGGTGAGGGCGGCGAGGACCGCCGCGAGGGCGGGCGCGGCGATGCCGACGACCGTCGAGGTGGCGAAGATCAGCGAGTTCGCCTGCTGCAGGCGCGCCTTGCCGACGATCTGGGGCAGGGCTCCGAAGGCGGCGGCGTCGAACCACACGAACGCCGACCCGGCGGCGGCCACCACCGCGAGCACGTGAGCGGTCGAGCCGGCGCCGAGCAGGAACGCGACCGGCACCGTGGCGAGCAGCGCCGCGGCGAGGGCCTCGGCGCCGACCATGAGCCGCCGCCGGTCCACGCGGTCGGCGTGCGCCCCCGCCGGCAGCCCGAACACCAGGTACGGGGCGACGGCGAGGCCGGAGACGGCCGCGGTGGCCGTGGCGGATCCCGTCCGCTCCCAGACCAGCATCGGCACGGCCACCCCGGAGGCGGCCGTGCCGGCGAGGCTGGTCATGCGCGCGGCGTACCAGCGGCGGAATCCGGGGAGGGCGAGCAGCTCGCGGCCCGCCCGCCGGGTCCGGGTCATGCCCCGAACGCCTCGGGGTACAGGCCGGCCGCGACCGCGGCCACGGCGTCGATGTTGCCGAGCGAGCCGGGGTAGACGTCGGAGCTGGAGATGACGACGAGGCGGTCGTTCGCCACGGCGCTCACCTCGGGCAGCGTCCGCTGCAGGTAGTCGCGGGTGGCGGCCTCGTGCTCGGGGCCGTTGACGGCGAAGACGATCACCTCCGGGTCGGCGGCGGCGAGGGCCTCGGGGTTGATCTGGGCGGCGAAGAAGGAGGCGAACTCGGGGTCGTCGGGTCCGAAGACGTTCTCGCCGCCGGCCTGGCGGATGATGTCGTATTCGATGCCGGCGCCGATCGCGGTGAGCGCCTCGCCTTCGACGTAGACCTGGGCGACCGTGGGCGGTTCGAGCCCTTCGGTGCGGGCGTGGACGTCCTGGAGCGTCGCCTCGGCGTCGGCGGCGAGCGCTTCGGCCGCCTCCTCGACTTCGAAGACGGCGCCGAGGTTGGACAGGTCGGTGAACAGGTCGCTCACGGTGCCCTCCATGCGGCGGTCGGGGCAGCCGCCGGTGGCCGTGTAGGCGGCGACGTCGGCCTCGGCGAGCTGCTCGTGGCTGGCGAAGCCCTGCTCGGCGGTGAACTCGTAGTCGGTGGGGGCGTAGACGAAGTCGGGCTCGGCGTCCAGGAGCACTTCGCGGGTCGGCGGGGCGTCCTCGCTGAGGACGGGGATGTCGGCGGCCTGGTCGGCGATGTCCTCGCTGAGGGGTGCGGTGGCGGTCTGCGCCTGGCCGACGATGCGGTCGGCGAGGCCGAGCCGGATGAGCAGCTCGGTCTGGGTGGGGCTGAGGCCCACGATCGCCTGCGGCGGGCCGTCGACGGTGATCTCGCGGCCGCAGTTCTCGATGGTGAGCGCGGCGGCGGCGCTGTCGGCGCCGGCGTCGGCGACGTCGGAGCCGCAGGCGCTCAGGGCGACGAGCGCGCCGAGGGCGGTGAAGGCGGCGGCGGTGCGCCGCGCGGGTCGGGTGGTCATGGGGCGGTGTTCCTCTCGGGTTCGAGTGGGCTGAGGGCGAAGTGGGGCCTGCCGGTGGCGGGGTGGGCGAGCCGGTCGGCGCGCACCGCGAAGGCCTCGGCGATGAGGTCGGCGGTGAGCACGTCGTCGGGATCGCCGGAGGCGATGAGGCGGCCGTCTTGGAGCACGGCGACGCGGTCGCAGTATTCGACGGCGAGGTTGAGGTCGTGGAGTGCGGCGATGGTGGTGAGTCCGAGGTCGGCGACGAGTTGCATGAGTTCGAGTTGGAAGGTCACGTCGAGGTGGTTGGTGGGTTCGTCGAGCACGAGCACCGGGCAGTCCTGGGTGATGGCGCGCGCCAGGAGGATCCGCTGCTTCTCGCCGCCGGAGAGCACCGCGAACGGCCGGTCGGCGAGGTCGAGGGCCCCGACCCGCCCGAGGGCGGCCTCGGCGGCGGCGAGGTCGGCGGGGCCGTCGGCGCCGAAGCCGCGCTGGTGGGGGACGCGGCCGAGCATGACGACCTGGAAGGCGGTGAGGTCGTGCTCGGCGGCGCTCTCCTGGGCGACGACGGCGACGCGCTGCGCCGAGGCGCGGGCGCTCAAGCGCCACAGGTCGTCCCCGCCGACGAGGACGGTCCCCGAGGCGGGCCGGTGCAGCCGGTAGAGGCTGCGCAGCAGCGTGGACTTGCCGGACCCGTTCGGTCCCAGCAGCGCGAGTCTGCCGCCGCTGGCGACTTCGAGCGACACGCGGTCGACGACGCGGCGGCCGCCGAGGTCGATGGACACGTCCTTGATCGCGATCTTCATCGGTGCATCCCCGCGCCCGCGGCGCGCCCCCTTCGCATGAGCCACAGGAAGAACGGGGCGCCGACCACGGCCGTGACGATGCCGATGGGGATCTCGGTGGGGGACGCGGCGGTGCGGGCGGCGAGGTCGGCGGCCATGAGGAAGACGGCGCCGCCGAGCACGGCGACGGGCAGCATCCGCCGGTGGTCGCCGCCGACGGCGATGCGGCTGATGTGCGGGATGACGAGCCCGACGAAGCCGATGCCGCCGCTGACCGCGACGACGGCGCCGGTCAGCAGGGCGCAGGCGACGAGCAGCTGGCTGCGGAAGCGGTTGACGTCGACCCCGAGCGCGGTGGCGGTCTCGTCGCCGACCTGGAGGGCGTTGAGCGATCGGCTGCGCAGGAGGGCGAACGCCCACACCGCGCCGAGCACCGCCGCGGGCACGGCCAGCTGGCTCCACGTGGCGGCGGCGACGCTGCCCAGGAGGAAGAACAGGATGCTGAAGACGTTCTGCGCTTCAGTGGTGATGGTCAGGTAGCTGGTGACGGCGCTGAGCAGCGAGCCGAGCGCGACACCGGCGAGGATCAGCCGGGTCGGTGCGATGAGCCCGCCCTGCCGGGCCAGGAGGGAGACGGCCACGGCGGCGCCCAGCGCGCCCGCGAAGGCCGCTCCGCTGAGCGTCAATCCGACTGCCGCGGCCCCCGAGGTGATGACGAGCACCGCGCCGAGGCCGGCCCCGGCGGAGACGCCGAGCAGGTAGGGCTCGGCGAGCGGGTTGCGGACGAGCGCCTGCATGAGCGCCCCGGCGAGCGCGAGCCCGGCGCCGGCGATCCCGGCGAGCAGCGTGCGGGGCAGGCGGAACCGCCAGACGGCCTGGTCCTGCAGCGGCGTGAGGCTCCCGTCGGCCATCCAGGGCATGCCGGGCAGCAGGTGCCCGGTGATGAGCTGGAACGACTCGGCGAAGGTGACGTCGACGGTTCCCGTCGCGCCGGAGACGACCAGCACGCCGACGAGGGCGGCGAGCAGCGCAGCGGTCGCGAAGGGCGCGGCCCGGCTTGCGGTGCGGGAGGCGGGGCGGGTGGCGGTCACGGATCCTGCTCGGGGTCGAAGGGACGACCGCGGGCGGGGACCCGCGGCCGTCCCGACCTTACTAAGAATGAAAACGGATCTCATTACTCATATACGCGTGAGCGTGCTGCGCCACAGCCCCCGCGGCGCTCCCCTGCCAGCCGCACGTCACCGCGCTGCCGGAGCCGGGTGGGAGCGAGGGGAACGGGTGGCCACCGAGCACCGCGTACGCAGGAGGAGGTCGGGGCCGGTCATGCGGTGCGGCGCGTCGGCCGAGGGCATCGATCGCGACGGCCTTCGGCACGCCGCCTTCCGCGTGTCCAGTTATGACACAGGTGAGAGGGCCCGGCTTCGATCGAAGCCGGGCCCTCTCACTGCTGCCGCTGCGGATCAGGCGATGGCGTTGGCCCAGCTCCAGCCGGTCTGGATCTGAGTGCGTGCACCGAAATCGCCGGCGCCGTTGCCCTTGTAGAGGTACAGGGACCCGTCGGACTGCCGCCGGGCGAGCCAGTCGGCGTGCCCGTCGCCGTTGAAGTCCCCGACGGCGGCCACCGAGTCGTACCCGACCCAGTGACAGCTGATCTGGACGGCGGGCGTCAGCGTGCCGTTCCCTCTCCCGGCATAGAAGTACATGCAGTTGTCCGAACTGCGGATCGCGATCACGTCGGCGTGGCCGTCGTGGTTCAGGTCCCCGGCGGCCGTGATCTCCCGCATCGAGTTCCAACCGGTCCCGATCCTCACGCGCGAGCCGATGGCGCCGTTGCCCCTGCCCGCGTACAGCCACAGGTACCCGGTCGACTTCTCGCGGGCGAGCACGTCGACCGTGCCGTCGCCGTTGAAGTCGTGCCCGGACACGATGGCGCTCATCGCGTTCCAGCCGGTACCGATCCGGATCGGCGCACTGTGGCCCCCCTGCCCGTTGCCGGGGTAGAGGTAGAGCTCGCCGTTCGAGGCGACCCGCCCGATCAGATCGGCGAAGCCGTCGCCGTTCAGATCGCCGGCGGTCTCGATCACGCTCATGGTCTTGAGGCCCGTGCCCCAGGTGCCGATGGGCCCGAAACCGCCCGAGCCGTTCCCCGAGTAGAAGTAGAGCTTCCCGTCAGAGCCGCGCCGCGCGAACACGTCGGTCTTGCCGTCGCCGTTGTAGTCGTAGGTGCGGTCCGAGTCGGACGTCGGCAGATGGATCGCACCCCAGCCGGTGCTGACCGCCGCTTCGTCGGCGGCTGGGTTGCGGACCCCTGTGAGGGGGTTCAGGACCAGCTCACCCGTGCGCGAATCGACCGCCACGAGGTCGATGTACCCGTCGCCGTCCTGGTCTCCGGCCGCTGCGATCTCGGTGTAGACGCGGTCGGTGATCGGAATGCCGTCGCTGGTCTTCGGCAGCGCGGTCCGGTGCTCGAACGTGCGGTCGCCGTAATCCGTGTAGACGTAGTAAGTGCCGGTCCGGCTGTCCCTGGCGAGGAGCTGGTTCTGGGAATCGAAGCCCAGGTCGCCCACGGACGTCAGGGAGTCCATGGAGTTCCAGCCGGTGCCGATGGCGGTGGCCGCACCGAAGGTGCCGTCGCCGAGGCCGGGGTAGTAGAAGAGCTTGCCGTCCGATTTGCGGACGGCGAGCAGGTCCGGGCTGCCGCCGGCGGCGCCGACGCTGTCGTAGTCGTCGCCTGAGGTGAAGAGGCTCATCCCATTCCAGCCGCCGCCGACCCTGATGCGGGAACCGAAGGCGCCGTCGCCGTTGCCGGGGTAGGTGTACATGGTCCCTGTCGCCGTGTCGCGGGCGAGGAGGTCGGGGTCGCCGTCGCTGGTGAGGTCGCCGGCCATGACGACGTCCATCTTGTTCCAGCCGGTGGCGAGCGGGACCGGAGTGCCGAACGTGCCGTCGCCGTTGCCGGGGTAGAGGAGGAGCCTCCCGTCGGATTCGCGCGCTGCGACCAGGTCCTGGTAGCCGTCGCCGTCGAAGTCGTTGCGGTCGTGACTTGCCCTGAGGTCGAGCTGGAGGTGGTCCTCGTTGCCCGCCCGGTCGCTCAGTGTGAGATCCACGAGGTTGCCGCCCTCGGTGAGGGGGATTTCGAAGGAGAAGGCCGTGTCCGCTTCGAGCGTGCGCGGCCATCCCCCTCCGCAGGTGTCTTGGTAGTGGCAGTCGATCCTCAGCTCGTTGACGCCGTCGGGGAATCCGGCGTCGGCGACGGTGATCTCGATGGTGGCCTTGTCACCGACGTAGAGCGGGCCCGCGTCACCGGTGACGTCGACGAACTCGGGGCTCACGGTGTCGACGACGAAGTAGCAGGGGCGGGCCGTGTGCGTGAAGCCGTTCACGCCGGAGACCAACTGGTACTCCACGGCGTAGCGGCCATCGGGGAGTCCCTCCGGGATCGCTCCGACCCTGCCGCCTTCCACCGGCACCGGAGCGGGGTCGGTCGTGAGCGCCGTCTCGCCGGTCTCGTAGTCACGGACCACGGCGGTCCAACTGAGGTCGAGGTCGATCACATCGGCACCCCAGCCTCGGGCATAGATCGCGCGGTCGGCGGTGAAGGGGGTGGCGGCGGGATCGGCCGGGAAGGTGGAGCACAAGGTGTTCGCGATGAGGCCCACGATGTCGAAGTAGACGTCGAGCCGGGCCGAACCGCCGTGGAAGCGCGCGGTGTCGGCGCTTTCGAGCATGCCGAAGGCGACCTCCGAGGAGACCGTGGCGTCGGCCCATGCGGTGTTCACCGGCTCGGTGACGTCGTAGGTGACGACCTCGTCCTCGCACCGCGCCGCCACAGGATCCCCGGTGGCGGCGGGCTGCTCGCTCCAAGTGACCGTGGTGCCGTAGTCGGCGACCGGCACCAGGTCGGGCGTGCGGCAGGTGAACATCCCGTTCTCGTCGGGAGCGAGGTCGATGGAGAAGGTCGCTTGGTCGATCGGGAAGGACCACTGGTAATTGGTGTCCGGTTTGCGGAGATGGTTCGTCTTCAGCGAGGAGTAGAAGTTCCAGTACGAGGCCGCGTTCGCGGGTGTCGCGCAGTCGGTGCCGGCGGCGAATGCATCGCAGTAGGGGCCGACCCCGGCGTCGCCGTTCCCGCCGGAGTGTTCGAGGAGGCTCGTGCCCGCGCCGATGCCGCGGTAGGCGGCGAGGTCGGGGGCGGCGGAGGAGACGACGCCCCACTCGCCGATGCCGTAGCCGCTGTAGGCCCATTGCGTCGTGACCGTCAGCGGGAATGCGGCGGTGTCGAGCACGCTTTCGGACAGGCTCAGCGTGAGCGCGTCGCCGTCGAGTTGGAGTCCGACCGCGTTGAAGGCGCCTGCCGCGTCGAGCGCGGCGAACGGGGTCGTCCGGACTTCCTCATTGTCCGGAGCGGGGCCGGAGTACATGCGCAGCGTGTCGTTTTCGACAACTGCTTCGTAGCTCTCTTCAAGGATCAGCCCCGTCGCGAGGGCATGCCAGGCCTCGGCGCTGTCGACCGAGAATCGCAGTTCAGCGGAGGCGGCGTCCACTTCGACACTGAGATCGAGGCCCTCCGCCAGCTCGTCGTAAACGGCGGTGGTGTCCGCGTAAGCGGCGGCCGGCTTCTCGCCGGTCCACTCCAGGGCGCCGCCCGAGGCGTAGAAGAGCGGCTGCGTCGTATCGGTGTGATAGAGCCAGAACGGCCAAGGAGATTCGGTCTGGGCGAGCGACCCTTGGAAGTCCATCAGGGTCGGATCGACGACCGTGCCGTCGTCGCCGATCGAACCGGTCGGGTCGGCCGTGGCCTCCAAGTGCAGCTGGCCCGTGGGCGTGACGAAGAGCGTCGAATACGGCTCCGAGCGGTTGCCGATACGGACTTCGAAACCGCAGGCGGCGGCCGATGCGAAGGCAGTGGCCAGGGTGGACGCCAACGGGTCTTCGCCGAGTGCGTCGCAGTCGATGTCGGTCTGGGCCGTGGCGGTGCCGCCGGGGCAGGCCACCAGGGTCGCGCCGAGGACGGCCGCGGTGGCGGTCGCCGCTCGGCCGCGTCCGCGGCGGCGGAGCCTCTCGGGGGGAGCTTGCTTCATTCAGATGTCCTGAGGGAGTTCGCGAGGGGCAATGGACTTATGGCCGAATACCGGCTTCAATGACACGCGATTCGGGTAGAACCGGTTGCACGTGGTTCGGGGCCCGAAGTGAGGAACGTACTCGACCGGCCCGGACGGGCCGCGCGCCGGTCCGGTTCGACAGACTGGCTACTGCTGAGTAACATGTATCGTGATCGGCAACACCGCACCGTCGAGAGGTCGCCATGGGAGTCGTCCAAATCGTCACGGCCACGGTCGCGTTCGCGTACACCGCGGTCGCCATCTGGCTGTTCGTCCGAGGCGGGCTCAGTCTGCTCGAGCTCATCAGGCTCGGCACGCCCGACAAGACCCGGAAGGGCGACCGCGGCACACGGGTGAAGACCATGCTGCGGGAGTCCCTCGGCCACACCAGGATGCTGAAGTGGACCTGGATCGGGCTCGCGCACTGGCTCGTGTTCTTCGGGTTCTTCCTGCTGTTCCCGGTCCTGGCCCAGGCCTACCTGGAGACGCTCAACCCGACCTGGACGATCCCGTGGGTCGGGCACTGGTCGGTCTGGCTCTTCGTCTCCGAGATCATGGCGACGCTCACCGGGCTCGGCATCCTCGCGCTGTTCGCCGTCCGCATCGCCAGGCAGCCGAAGCTCCACGAGGTCCCGCCGCAGGGCCGGATCTCCGAAGCCGGGCAGCGGTCGTCCTCGTCGCGGTTCGAGAACTCCCGCCAGTGGCAGGCCTTCTACATCGAGGCCACGATCCTCGCGATCGTGCTGTGCTTCTTCACGATCCGATCGGCCGAGTGGGCGATGGGGGCCATCGACCAGACCTGGGCCTCGCCGATCTCCTCGCAGCTGGCGGCGCTGTGGTCGGGGCTGTCCGAGGAGTCGCTCCACACCCTCGTCACGGTGACGGCCGGCGTGAAGATCATCGTCTCCTGGACGTTCTTCCTCATCCTCGCGCTGGTCCCGTCGATGGGCATCGGCTGGCACCGCGTCACCGCGTTCTTCAACCTCTACTTCAAGCGGCACGCCGACGGCGCCGTCTCCCTGGGCGCGGCCAAGCCGATGCTCATCGACGGCGAACCGGCCGACTTCGAGACCGCCGACCCCGAGACGCAGCCGTTCGGCGTCGCGACCATCGGCGACTTCTCGTGGAAGGGCCTGCTCGACTTCTCGACCTGCACCGAGTGCGGCCGCTGCCAGTCGCAGTGCCCCGCTTGGAACACCGGCAAGCCCCTGTCGCCGAAGAAGCTCGTCACCGACCTGCGCGACCACCTGTACGAGCAGGCGCCGTACCTGAAGGCGGCCAAGATCGCGGCCGAGCGCGGCGGCGAGGACCCGCACGAGAAGATCAACATCATCGGCTCGGTGATCCACCCCGACGTGCTGTGGGCGTGCACGACCTGCGGGGCGTGCGTGGAGCAGTGCCCGGTCGACATCGAGCACGTCGACCACATCCTCGACCTGCGCCGCAACATGGTGATGATGGAGTCGGACTTCCCCGAGGAGGGGCAGACGATGCTGCGCAACCTGGAGAACAAGGGCAACCCGTGGGGCGAGAACCCGGCCCACCGCCTCAAGTGGGCCGAG
This sequence comes from Glycomyces sp. TRM65418, assembly GCF_019710475.1. Lineage (GTDB taxonomy): Bacteria > Actinomycetota > Actinomycetes > Mycobacteriales > Micromonosporaceae > Glycomyces. The sequence continues at coordinate 95,960 of NZ_JAJFAX010000007.1, forward strand.
CCGCTCGACTTCGAGGTGCCGATCGCCGAATCCGGCGGCGACTGGGAGTACCTGTACTGGGTCGGCTGCGCCGGGGCCTACGACCCCAAGGCGCAGAAGACCTCTCGCGCGGTGGCGACGCTCCTGCACGACGCGGGCGTGAAGTTCGCCGTCCTCGGCGAGGCCGAGACCTGCACGGGCGACTCGGCGCGGCGCATCGGGCACGAGTTCATGTACCAGATGCTCGCCGAGCAGAACGTCGAGACGCTGAACGAGGTCGGCGCGGTCAAGATCGTCGCCACCTGCCCGCACTGCCTGAACACCATCGGCAACGAGTACGAGGAGCTCGGCGGCAAGTACGAGGTCGTGCACCACACCGAGCTGTTGAACGACCTGGTGAACGCCGGCAAGATCACGCCGGTGGAGCAGCACGAGGGCAAGCTGACGTACCACGACCCGTGCTACCTGGGCCGGCACAACCGGATCTTCACGCCGCCGAGGGAGCTGATCGGTTCGTTCGCGGAGGTCACCGAGATGCCGCGCAACGCCGAGCAGTCGTTCTGCTGCGGCGCGGGCGGCGCCCGCATGTGGCTGGAGGAGCCGCTGGGCAAGCGCGTGAACCGCGAGCGGGCCGACGAGGCCGTGGCGACCGGGGCGAACACGGTGGCCGTGGGCTGCCCGTTCTGCTCGACGATGCTCCGCGACGGCGTGGCCGACGCGGGCCGCGAGGACGTCGAGGTCGTCGACATCGCGCAACTGCTGGCGAGGACCCAGGAGAAGCGAGCCGAAGCGGCCGCCGCGACGACGAACGAGTAACGACGGATTCACCCCGGACCCCCGTGCCGCTCACGGCATCGGGGGTCCTTCGTCTGTCCGTTTCGAAGAGTGGGGCCGAGAAACGCCCGAATCCCGGGAACGGCTGCCGGACTCCCGCGGCATCGCCGCAGGGGCGCTCCTGCGCATGCCCGTTTCACAGGCCGGCGCCGGAAACGCCCGCCGGCTACGCGATCGGCTCCCGGCCGAAGTAGGCGCGCAGCATTGCCGCCGATTCCGCCTCCAGGACGCCGCCGTAGACCTCGGGGTTGTGGTTGAGCCTCGGATCGCGCGCGACGTCCCACAGCGAGCCCACCGCGCCCGTCTTCGGTTCCCAAGCGCCGAACACGATTTCACCCACTCGTGCGAGGACCGCCGCCCCTGCGCACATCGTGCACGGCTCCAGCGTGACCACGAGCGTGCACCGTTCGAGCCGCCAGCCGTCCCCATGGGCGGCCGCCGCCTCGCGCAAGGCGAGCACCTCGGCGTGCGCGGTCGGGTCGCCCAGGGCCTCGCGGGCGTTGGCCGCCGCGGCCAGTTCGCGACCGTCGGGGCCGATGACGAGCGCGCCCACCGGCAGGTCGCGGCGGGGTCCGGCGGCCGGGTCACGGCGGTGGAGTGCGGCGGGTGCCGCTGCGGCGTCCGCTGGAGGCGGGGTCGTTGCGGGGTCCACCGCGTCGGGCCTCGCAGCGGGAGCCGGGGCGGCTTCGGCCGGGTGTGCCGGGTCGCCCGGCCGGTGCGGGGCCGCCGCTCCCGCCGGGAGGCCGCCGGCGGTGCGCGCGACCTCCAGGGCGCGCCGCATCCACCGTTCGTGGCGCTCGCGGCGGGACTGCATCGGGGGCTGAGGGGCTACGCGCCGACCGCGTCTTCCAGGGCCTCGGTGAAACCGAGCGTCTTGGCGACCTCGGCGACCACGTCCGAGGGCATCATGCCCTCCTTGGCGCACAACGCGAGCAGCGTCGAACCGGGCACGCCCAGGTCGCCCAGCACGTCCGCCTCGCCCACCGGCTCGGCGTCGAGCTCGGTCGGGCGAGCCGAGATCGACTCCTCGTCCTCGGTGTCGATCTCCTCGGTGTCCTCGGGTTCGAGGTCGCCGAGGAGGGCCTCGCCCAGGCGCGACTGCGATGCGTACTCGGCGTCGGAGCCGAAGGTGCGCAGGTCGTCGCCGTTGTCGAGGCGCATCACCGTCAAGTACTCGTCGTCGGCGTCGACGAAGAGCAGCGTCAGGTCGGCGTCAGGGAAAGCCTCACGCATGACCTCGGCCGCGTCCTCGACATCGGCAACAGCGTCGAGGTCGACCTCAGCGGCCTCCCACTCGTCGCCCTCGCGGCCCACAGCCACAGCGAAATACGACACGATCCGTCCCCGTCTTCTCACTCATTGGAACCAGCGGCCCGACCGGGCAGCCGTTCGATACGACCTACTGAAGGATGTGGCGGCCTGCGTTGATGTAACCACAGGATCCAATCGCCGGTCAGCAAAAGATACAGCTCGCATGAGAGGCCTGTGACCCCAGCGGCCGTCCCTGCGACCGCCGCTACGCCGACCGCGGCCCCGCGGTCACCGTAGCGCGCCAGGAGTGCTGCGACGACAGCCCCGATCGTACTCGCGGCCAAAGTCACCCAGGCGAAGCCCGCCGCGGTCGGGGCCGCTTCACCGGTCGACCTCGCGTACGCCAAGAGCCACAACAGCACCCACAGTCCGCTCAGCGCCGCCCCGGCGGCGACGGGGCCGACGCGGACAGGATGGGGCTCCCTCCAGCGGGGCCTTCCGGTGCGCGGTGGAGGCACTCCGGGGGCGGCCCAGGAGGTGGGCCCGATGGGTCCCTCATGCATAGGTCACAGGGTACGCAGAGGGCGGTGCCATCGGCAGCGGCATCACCGGCTGCGCGGGGGCCTCGACGGGCCGCATCTGGCCGTCGGGGAACGTGATGTGGTACCTGCGACCGTCCCAGAGGGCCGGGGGCGTGTACGGGTCCACGCCGGTGTAGACGGCCCTGGCGGCGCTGATGCGGTGCACGGCATGCTCGACGGCCCGCTCGTCCCACGGCCGGCCGATGCCGGCGAGGTCGTACTCCTCGGCGATGTCGGAGGCGGCGCGCTGGAAGTCCTTCATCGCGCGCTCGCCGTGGGGGCCCGCGTAGCGGCGGGCCCAGGCGCGCGCGGAGGCGCGGCGCGAGAACGTCGCGAGGGACGCGAGCTCGGGCGGCGAGACCTGCCCGGCGGCGCACAGCGGCGCGAGCATCCGCTCGGTGCGGCGGGCGTCGGCCGCGCGCAGCCACAGGGCCGCGCCGACCATGGTGAAGAACAGCGGCGCCAGGAACGCCGGGTAGAGCGCGAACCACAGCGCGGGCATGTCGAGGTTGACGCCGAGGACGGACGAGCCGTTCCACAGGGCGTGGAGGGCCATGCCGCACAGCAGCATCCCGATGATCCACACGGTCTGGACGCCCTTGCGTCCGGGACGGCGGGCGGCCTTGCCGAGGCCGATCGCGGACAGGCCGGTCATGAGCGGGTGGGCGAACATGGTCGCGAGGCCGCGGACGACGACCAGCAGCGTGACCTGCGCGATCCCGGCGGCGGCGTCGAGGGACTCGGCTCCGTACAGGTAGGCGCCGGAGGCGTAGAGGACGTTCTCGGACACCGCGAATCCGGCCCCGGCGAGCCCGCAGTAGACGAGGGCGTCGAGGGTGCCGGTGAGGTGGCGGCGGGCGAACCAGTAGACGAGGAGCGGCCCCAGGAGCTTCGCGATCTCCTCGATGACGGGGGCGGAGACGACGGCGGCGAGGTTCTGGTCGTAGCCGTTCTTCTCGAGCAGGTAGGCCGCGCCGGTGTTCACGGCGAGCGAGATCGCGGTCGAGACGCACGCGCCCCAGCCGAAGCAGAACGCGAGGACGAGCCACGGGCGGCGGCGGTACCGGCCGAGCCACAGGAACGCGCCCACGAGGATCGGTGCGGGCAGCAGCGCCGCCGTGAGGCCCACCGCGGCGGCGCGGGCGCCCGCGCCTTCGACGATGGCCCAGGCGAGGACGGTGCCGCCGCCGGCGAACAGGAGCAGCGTGCCGGTGACGACGAGCGCCCGGTTCTTGCGGGCCAGGCCGATCCAGGCGAGGGCCACGCCGCCGAGCGTGAGGATCCCGGCGGTCCAGAGGATCGCCTGCGCGGTGCTGCTGAGGTTCATCGGGTGCGCTCCTGGTCGGCGCCGCCCTCCGCGTCGCCGGTGGGGTCGGATTCGACGGTGCCCCCGAAGCCGCCCGTGCCGGCCGTGCGGCGGGGGTCGCCGGTCGCGGCCGTGTCGCCGTCGCGGTCCGCACCGCTGAAGCCGGCGGTGCGGTCGGCGGGATCGTCCTCGGCGGCGCCGGCGGGTTCGAGCGGCTCCTCGGCGGCCTCGCGGATGACGAAGTGCTCGCCGATGCCGGAGACGGACAGGAGTCGCTTGAGGAAGTCGCCGAGGTTGGCGAGGACGAGGACGGCCCGGGAGCGGGCCGCTGCACGGGCGAGGATGACGAGGGTGCCGAGGCCGCGCGAGTCGCAGAACGTCACGCCGCGCATGTCGAGAACCACCCGTACGGGGTCCTCGGTGAGGGCGTCGTCCACGGCTGCGGAGAGCCGCGGTGCGGTGTGCAAGTCGATTTCGCCGCTCAGCAGCACGATCGTCTCGTTCGCCTCGCGGTATACCGAGATGTCGAGCTTCTGGTGCGCCACGGGACCAACCCTAACCGGTTTCACGGCGAGGCAGCAGCCCCGGCGGCCCATTGAACGCGAAACCTTGCCGCGCTTGCCGTCGGCACCCGGCGCGAGCAGCGATGCCGAACCTCGCTGTCACCGTGGGGACCGCGTCGGTCGACGGCCCGCACGCGCCGCCCGGACCGAGTCGGGGTCGAGGTCGCGACCGGACCCGTCCAGGGCGCACAGGAGCCGTGCTGACATCGCCCTACCGGTCGTGCCGCACCCCGATGTCAGGGTTAAGACCCGAGCCGGGGCCGCGCCGCTTCAGCAGGCGCCGCCTACACCGGGCCGGGCTCCAGCAGGGCCAGGATGCGTTCGATCTCCGGGTCGGCCTCGCGGCCCTCCTGCCACTCGGCGAGGGCGTCGCGCACCTGGTCGAGCCGCTTCGTCAACAGGCCTTCGCGTTCGCGGAGGTCCTTCGTGCGCTCCGACGTCTGCCGCAGCGCCTGCCCCTGCGCCCACAGGTCGATGAAGACCTTCACCTTGGTGCGGAGCATCCACGGGTCGAACGGCTTCGTGATGTAGTCCACCGCGCCCACCGAGTAGCCGCGCATCGCCAGGTGCGCGTCCCGGTCGGCGGCGGTGAGGAAGATGATCGGCGTGTGCCGGGTCTTCTCGCGCTGCTTGATGTGCCGCGCGGTCTCGAACCCGTCCATGCCCGGCATCTGCGCGTCCAGCAGGATCGCCGCGTAGTCCTCCGCCAGCAGCCGCTTCAGCGCCTCCTCGCCGGAGGTCACCGCGATCGTGTTCACCGGCAGCCCTTGGAGAATCGCCTCGAGTGCGAGGAGATTCTCGGATCTGTCGTCAACGAGCAGGACGCGAGCGGTGCTCATTCGGTGCCTCCAACGGTCGGTCCGCCATTGTCGCCTTCGGAGTCTCCGCCGCGGCGCTCGGGGGCGTCCGCATGTGCGCCGCCTCGCGGTGCCGACCCGCCCGCGAAGCCGTTGCCCGAATCGTTCCCGATCCACTGCGACATGGTGTCGAGCAGCAGGTCCAGGTCGACCGGCTTCGTCAGGTACGCGCTCGCGCCGGCCTCGACGGACTTCTCCCGCTGCTCGGCGAGCGCCTGCGCGGTGAGGAACACGATCGGCAGGTCCGCGTACTGCGGCATCCGCCGGATGACGCGCGTGGTCTCGTTCCCGTCCATGCCCGGCATCATCGAGTCCATGAGGACGATGTCGATGTCCGGGTGCTGCTGAAGCGCGTCGATGCCGTCCGCGCCGTTCTCGGCGTAGTGGACCTCGATCCCGTGCAGCTCGAGCGCCGCGGTCAGCGCGAAGACGTTGCGGATGTCGTCGTCGACGATGAGGACCGTGGCGCCTTCGAGCTGCTGCGCGGCCGCCGACGACGAGGGCGTCTCGGGCGCGCCGGTGAGGATCCCCGGCGAGGGCTCGCGCACGGGCGGCAGTTCGCTCGGCAGGGGCGAGAAGTCGCCGTCGGCGTCGATCTCCACGGGCACCACGAACGTGAACTTCGAGCCGGCGTCGCCGGTGTGCTCGATGAACACGTCGCCGCCGAGCATCTGCGAGAGCGACTTCGAGATCGACAGTCCGAGGCCGGTGCCGCCGAAGTTGCGGCGGGTCGTGCCGTCGGCCTGCTGGAACGGCTCGAAGATGATGCCCTTCTTGGACTCGGCGACGCCGATGCCGGTGTCGATGACGCTGAAGGCGAGCCGCTCGGCGGCCGCGTTCAGGTGCGGGGCGTCGAAGCGCAGGTCCGCGGGGACGCGCCGCACCGCGAGCGTGACCGACCCGACGCGCGTGAACTTCACGGCGTTCGAGAGGAGGTTCCGCAGGACCTGCTGGAACTTCTGGCCGTCGGTCTGCATCAGCTGCGGGACGCCGTTGCCGACGTCCACGGCGAACTGGAGGCCCTTGTCCTCGGCCTGCGGCCGGAACGCGGCCTCGATGTCCCCCAGGGTCTCCGCGAGGTCGACCGGATGCACGGCCACGTCCATCCGCCCGGCCTCGATCTTCGACAGGTCGAGGATGTCGTCGATGAGCGTGAGCAGGTCGGTGCCGGCGTTGTAGATCGTCCGGGCGAACTCGATCTGCCGGTCGGTGAGGTTGCCGTCGGCGTTCTCCGAGAGCAGCCGCGCGAGCAGCAGCAGCGAGTTCAGCGGGGTGCGCAGCTCGTGCGAGACGTTCGCGAGGAACTCGGACTTGTACTTCGAGGCCTGCGCGAGCTGCTCGGCCTTCTCCTCGATGTCCTTGCGGGCGGTCTCGACCTCTTCGTTCTTGAGCTCGATCGCCTTGTTCTGCGCGGAGAGCAGCTGCGCCTTCTCCTCCAGCTCGACGTTGGTCTCCTGGAGCCGGTTCGACTGGGCGCGCAGCTCCTGGGCCATGCGCTGCGACTCGCGCAGGAGGACCTCGGTGCGGGCGTTGCCCTCGATCGTGGCGAGCGTGACGCCGACGTTCGGCGCGAGCGCGTCCAGGAACCGCTTGTGCAGCCCGGAGTAGGTGTTGAACGAGGCGAACTCGATGACGCCGCGCACCTTGTCGCCGAACTGGACCGGCAGGATGATGAGGTCGGTCGGGGTGGCCTGGCCGAGCCCGGAGGAGATCTCCAGGTACCCCTCGGGGATGTCGTGCAGGTGGATGGTGCGCTTGGACGCGGCGGCCTGGCCGACCATGCCCTCGTTGTCCTCGATGACCTTCTTCTCGCCGGGGCTGGGGTGCCCGTACACGGCGTTGAGCCGGTAGGTGACGTGCCCGGAGACGTCCTCGTGGCGGACGTAGAACGTGGAGGTCTGCGCGTCGATGAGCGGCGTGACCTCGTCGAGGACCATGCGGGTGACCTCTTCGACGCCCCTGCGGCCCTGGAGGAGCGAGGAGATCCGGGCGAGGTTGGAGTTGAGCCAGTCCGCGTCGGTGTTCTGGCGGGTCTTGTCGCGCAGGGCGGTGATCATCTGGTTGATCGACTCGGTGAGGTCGGCGATCTCGCCGGCGGCCTCGAAGTCGACCGACTGGGTGAGGTCGCCGCGGGCGACGGCGTGCGCGACGTTGGCGATGGCCCGCAGCTGCAGCGTCAGGGTCGCGGCGAGCGAGTTCACGTTGCGGGTCAGGGCGAGCCAGGTGCCGGAGACCCCGGCGACTTCGGCCTGGCCGCCGAGGTTGCCCTCGACGCCGACCTCGCGGGCGACGCGGGTGACCTCCGTGGCGAAGCTGGAGAGCTGGTCGACCATGGTGTTGACGGTGGTCTTCAGCTCCAGGATCTCGCCCTGCGCGTCGACGGTGATCTTCTGGTTCAGGTCGCCCTTGGCGACTGCGGTGGTGACCTTGGCGATGTCGCGGACCTGGCTGGTCAGGTTCGAGGCCATCGAGTTCACGTTGTCGGTGAGGTCCTTCCAGGTTCCGGAGACGCCCTGGACGTTCGCCTGGCCGCCGAGGCGGCCCTCGGTGCCCACTTCGCGGGCCACGCGCGTGACTTCGCCCGCGAAGCTGGAGAGCCGGTCCACCATGGCGTTCATGGTCGATTTGAGTTCGAGGATCTCGCCCTGGGCGTCGACGGTGATCTGCCGGTTGAGGTCGCCTCGGGCGACCGCGCTCGCGACGGAGGAGATGTTCCGCACCTGGCTGGTCAGGTTGGAGGCCATCGAGTTCACGTTGTTGGTGAGGGCCTCCCAGATGCCGGAGACGCCTTGGACGTTGGCCTGGCCGCCGAGCTTGCCGTCGGTGCCGACCTCGCGGGCCACGCGCGTGACCTCGTCGGCGAACTGGGACAGCTGCGCCACCATCGAGTTCATCGTCGACTTGAGTTCGAGGATCTCGCCCTGGGCGTCGACGGTGATCTGCCGGTTGAGGTCGCCGGCGGCGACCGCGCTGGCCACCGACGAGATGTTCCGCACCTGCGAGGTGAGGTTCGCGGCCATGAGGTTGACGTTGTCGGTGAGGTCCTTCCAGGTGCCCGACACGCCCGGCACGTCCGCCTGGCCGCCGAGGCGGCCCTGCGAACCCACTTCACGGGCCACCCGGGTCACTTCGTCCGCGAAGCGGGACAACTGGTCGACCATCGTGTTCACGGTGCTCTTGACCTCGGCGACCTCGCCGGCGGCCTTGACGGTGATCTTCTGGCTGAGGTCGCCCGCGGCGACCGCGCTGGTGACCTTCGCGATGTTGCGGACCTGCTCGGTGAGGTTCGCGGCCAGCTGGTTCACGTTCTGGGTGAGGTCGCGCCAGGTCCCGGAGACGCCGAACACCTGGGCCTGGCCGCCCAGCCGCCCGTCGGTGCCGACCTCGCGGGCCACGCGCGTGACCTCGTCCGCGAAGTTGGAGAGCTGGTCGACCATGGTGTTGACGGTGGTCTTCAGCTCCAGGATCTCGCCCTGCGCGGGCACGGCGATCTTCTGGTTCAGGTCGCCGCGGGCGACGGCGCTGGTGACCTTGGCGATGTCGCGCACCTGGTCGGTGAGGCTGGAGGCCATGTCGTTCACCGAGTCGGTGAGGTCCTTCCAGGTGCCCGACACGCCCGGCACGTCCGCCTGGCCGCCGAGGCGGCCCTCGGTGCCGACCTCGCGGGCCACGCGCGTGACCTCGCCGGCGAAGACCTGAAGGGTCGCGGTGAGGGAGTTGATGGTGTCGGCGAGCTGCGCGACCTCGCCGGAGGCCTTGACGGTGATCTTCTGGTTGAGGTCACCGGAGGCGATGGCCTGCGTCACCGTGGAGATCGAGCGGACCTGCTCGGTCAGGTTGGAGGCCATGGTGTTCACCGCGTCGGTGAGCGACCGCCAGGTGCCGGAGACGCCCTGGACGTCGGCCTGCCCGCCGAGCTGGCCTTCCGTGCCCACTTCGCGGGCCACGCGCGTGACCTCCCCGGCGAAGGAGCGCAGGAGCCCGACCATCTGGTTGACGGTCTCGCCGAGGCGGCGGAACTCGCCGCGCAGCTGCTTGCCCTCGATCTCCAGGGCGGCCTCCTGCGAGAGGTCCCCGGCGGCGACGGCTTCGAGCACGCGCCCGAGTTCGGTGGTGGGCCGCACGAGCTCTTCGACGAGCCGGTTGACGCTGGCCGCGCCCTCGGACCAGCCGCCGTCGAGGTGCTCGATGACGAGCCGGTGGTTCCAGGAGCCCTCCTGGCCGACGACGCGGGCGATGAGCGCGAGGTCGCGGGTCTGCCGGTCGGCCTGCTCGACCACGGCGTTGAACCGGTCGACGACCTCCCCGGCGAGTCCCTCGCCCCGCGGCAGCCGCACCGAGAAGTCGCCGCGCTCCACCGCGCCCAGCGCGTCGGCCAGGCTTCGGAGCAGGTCGGACTCATCGGTCGTACGGGAAACGGTGTCCGTCATGGCGTGGTTCCTCAGCTGCGGAGACAGGCTTGCCTAACAGGTTGTCACATCAACCGGGCAAACGTGAAGGCAGGTTACTGAGGGCGACGCGTTCCGTCACGAGCAGTCACCGAAAGAAAACTGACAGAAGTTCGCAACCGGGGCTGAGGGAGACGCGTGTGGATGAGTGCAGCGCTCCCGCGGCCGAGCCGATGTCAGTGGAGGACCGCAGGAGCGCCGCACCCCCCATCCGATCCCAGAGGAGATGCATGTCCACCCTCAACAAGACCGGTCTGCGGCTCGCCGCGGCCGGAGCCGCGGCGGCCCTCACGCTCGCGGCCGGCGCACCGGCGTTCGCGCAGGAGACCCCCGCCGCCGACGACACCAATACGACGCCCGCCGCGGACGAGACCACCACCCCGGCCGCTGACGAGACCTCGGCCGACGACGCGACCACGGCCCCCGCCGACGACGCGACCTCGGAAGCCGGCGACGACACCGCCGGGGACGACGCCGACAACGAGGTCATCGACGACATCGAGTCGGAAGTCGAGCAGAACGCCGAAGACGAGGAGGAGGACTACTACGAGTTCCTCTACCTCGACCAGATCCTCCAGGGCGCCGACGCCGGCTCCACGGTCAGCGCCGACGTGCAGGTCCAGGTCACCGGAACCCCCGCCGAGGACCGCGCCTCCACGCTCTTCTTCTTCACCGACGCCGTCGACTTCGACAAGTGGACCGACCCGGACAACGCCTACACCGATGAAGAGCTCACCGACGAGAGCGCCAAGTCGATCGACGCCTGGGACAACTGCGCCAAGGACGGCATCTGGCTCGTCTGCATCGTTGACGACTGGAGCCCCGAAGAGGGCAAGACCTACGCGCCGACCGCGCCGGTCCAGTACCTGATCGAGAACGAGGTCAGCGAATTCGGCATGTCCGTATACGCCGGCTGGGACCTCGACCAGCACCTGACCGAGCTGTATGCCACCGAGTTGGGTCTCGACCTCGAGAACGGCAACCAGTTCTCGCTCGCTGAGCTCGACGAGTCCGAGATCGGTCCCGAAGAGGACTTCGCCTACGTCGAGGGCTGGATCTTCTTCGAAGCCAGCCTCGGCCAGCTGCCGAACGTCCCGACCGCCGAAGAGCCGGTTGAAGCCCTGCCGTCCACCGGCAACTCGCAGACCATCATGATCTCCTCGGCCGCCGCCGCACTGCTCGCCGGCGCCGTGGTGTTCTACCTCCTGCGCCGCCGCAAGGCCGCGGCCACCTGGGAGTAGCGCGAACCGAGGTCGGTGACGTACGAGAGCGCACGGACCCGCCCCTTCGAGCGGCGGCCGCCCACCCGGGCGGCCGCCGCTTCGCGTTCCCCATGCGGCCCAAGGCCGCCGCTCGCCGCGCGACGGCCCGCGCCGAAAGCGTCCGCGCACGTCGACACGGTGCCGCGAGCTGGGAGCGGACGGGCATAGACTGGTCCTCGTGACGTACCCCGAGAGGTTCGCCCGGCGCCTCCGGCTCCCGGCCGACGACCGCTCCCCCGCCGCCGCGCGCGCCGCCGTGCGCGCCGTGCTGGCCGAAGCCGGGCTCACCGAGCTGCTCGACGAGACGCTCCTGCTCACCACCGAACTGGCGACCAACGGCGTCGTCCACGCCGGGACGGACATCAACCTCACCGTCGCCGCCGACCCGATCGGCGTGCGCGTCACCGTCACCGACTACCGCTCCGGCGGCATCGACCCGCTCGACACGGCCATGCCCGAGGTCACCGCCGAGGGCGGGCGCGGCCTGCTCCTGGTCGACCGCTTCGCGTCCTCGTGGGGCACCACCCACGACGCCACCGGCAAGTCGATCTGGTTCCGCATCGACCGCGACCCCGACGCCCGGCCCGCCCCCCGCCCCGACCCGGACGCGGACGTCGACGCGTCCCGGCCCGACCTCAACCAGCTCGCGGCGCTCCTGACCGTCGCGCCCTCGCTCCAGTCGCGGCTGCCGGTGGAGCAGATCGTCACCGAGCTGCTCGCCCGCTGCCACGACGCGACGGCCGCCGACGGCGGCGCGATCGAGTACGATGCCGGGGACGGCGCCGGCGCGCAGATCCTCGCCAAGTTCGGCGACGTCGGCAGCGTGACCGTCGCGGTGCCGCTGCCGCTCACCGCCCCGGCCTGCGGCCGGCTCCTGCTCGCCGGCGAGCCCGCGAGCGACTGGCGCCCGCTGGCCGAACTGGTCGCCGAGCGCATCGCCCTCGCCGTCCAGATCGACCGGATGCGCACCGACGAGCAGCGCCGCTCCGGCTGGCTCACCTACCTCGCCGAGGCCGGGGAACTGCTCGCCCACTCGCTCGAAGAGCACCTCACCGTCGCGCTCATCCCGCAGCTCATCGTCCCCCAGCTCGGCCGCTGGGCCGCCGTGCACCTCACCGGCGACGGCGGCGACCTGGTCTTCGCGTCCCTCTCGCACGCCGAGGAGTCCGAGCTGGAGCCGCTGCGGGTCAAGCTCGAACACGCCGCCCCCGCGCTGTCGGCCTCGCTCGCGAGCGACGGCTGGACGGGCATGGAACTGCCCGTGCCGCGGGGCCTCGACGGCATCGCCGTGCCCCTGTCCGCCCGCGGCGCCACCATCGGGGTGCTCACCGTCGGGAAGCACGTCGAGCGGCAGCACTCGTCAGAGGAGCGCGCCGTCGTCGCCGACCTGGCCAAGCGATCGGCGCTCGCGCTCGACAACGCCCGCATCCACGCCGAGCGCCAGGCCGTGGCCCACGAACTCCAGGCGGCGCTCATGCCGGGTTCGCTCCCGGACGTGGCCGGGGTGTCCTTCGCCGCCGAATACCTGCCCGCCACCGCGCGGCGCCTGCCAGGGTCCGGCCCGGGCCCGGTGATCGGCACCGAGGTCGGCGGCGACTTCTACGACGCGACCGAGCTGGCCGACCACCGCCTGTGGGTCGCCATCGGGGACGTCTGCGGCAAGGGCGCGCAGGCCGCGGCCGTCACCGGCGTGGTGCGCGACGTCCTGCGGGTCATGGCCCGCGACGGCCGCCCGCTGCCGCGCGCCCTCGAACTGCTCAACGCCACGCTGCTCGACCAGCCCGGCGACATGCGCTACGCGACCATCGCCTCGGCCCTGCTCGAACGCGACGACACGGGGGCGCTGAACGCGACCCTGTGCCTGTCGGGCCATGAGCGTCCGCTGCTGCTGCGCGGCGACGGCGCGACCTCCTGGGTCGGCCGGGAGGGCACCGCGGTGGGGCTCTTCCCCGAGGTCAAGGTGAACCCGGAGGAAGTGCGGCTCGAAGCGGGGGACGCGCTCGTGTTCTTCACCGACGGCGTGACCGAGCGCCGCGACGGCGAGGCCATGTTCGGCCACGACCGCATCGAGCGTGCCGTGCGGGACGCCGCGGGCAAGGGCGCCAGGCAGATCGCCACGTCCCTCTTGGAGGCGGTCGAGGCGTTCTCACCGGAGTCGCCGCGCGACGACATCGCGATCCTCGTGGTCCGCTGCGACCCGAGCTAGTCGGCGGGACGCGGACGGCGCCCTCGCCGGCGTGGCCGGCAAGAGCGCCTTCGGGATTTCCTCGATCCGGTGCCCGCGGGCTCAGCGGCGCCGTTCCTCGCCGGCACGGTGCTCCGGCCCGCCCCCCGTGCCGAGCATCCGAGTGGCCTCCGCCGCGAACGACGCCTCGACAAGGAGGTCGTAGCGGTCCGCCTGCATCTGCGTCACCGAGGTGAAGTCCCGCCGACCGCGGGTCATGGCGTGGGCGATCCATCCCATCAGCGCGCCGACGAGCGCGCCGAAGACGGCCCCGTACAACGCCAGCAGCAGGCCGGTGATGAGGGGGTCGACCCAGTTGAACAACCCGAAGATCCAGCCCAGGAGCGCACCCAGCAGGGCACCGGAGAGCGCCGACTGCCCCACCGACCTCCATGTGGTCATCCGGCCGGTGACGTGCTCGACGCTCCGCAGGCCCCGGCCCACGATCACGGCGTGCTCGACGGGGAACCGCTGATCGGAGAGGTGGTCCACGGCTCGTTCCGCCTCGGCGTAGCCGCCATAGGAAGCCACCACCACTTCCCCGGCGGCCGCCTGGTCCTGTCCGGCCGCTCGGTCATACTGATGTCGTGCCATCATGCATCGCCTCCGTCTGGTGTAGGCATGGGATGCATGGGCTTCCCGCCGCAACGTCTGTGGAAACGTCGGCCCGGGCCTGTCCCCCGCCTCGTCGCGCCGGTTGGCGGTCGCGGCCACCAGGAGCTTCGCTCGGCCGAGGCCGCTCGTTCCGCTGAGGAGCGGCCGCTTGAGCCGGTTGCGGCACCGCTCGACGACGTCGGGGAGAGCGGGCGTGGGCGGAGACGCACGGTCGGCCGCCGCGCCGTGTCGACTCACCGCGAGCGCGCACGCCGCGGTCGGCACCGTGCGCGGCACTCCCGCTAGTGCAGGAGGGTGCCCACGCCGTAGTAGACGTTGCCGTGGTCGAGTTCGACGATCTTCACGACGGTGGTCGAGTTCGGGGCGTGCACGATCAGGCCGTTGCCGATGTACATGCCCACGTGCGCGAGGCCGTTGTAGAACACGAAGTCGCCCGGCTGGAGCTCATCCCGGCTGATGGTCGCGACCGTGTTGTACTGCGCGGCGGCGTTGTGCGGCAGCGAGATGCCGATCTGGGCGTACGCGCCCTTCATCAGGCCCGAGCAGTCCCAGGAGTCGGGCCCGGCCGAGCCCCACACATAGGGCTCGCCGACCTGGTCGAGGGCGAACTTGACGACGGCGTACTGGTCGTCGGTCATACGCGGCAGGTCGTACTCGCTGAACGCGGCGACCTCTTCGCCCGCGGCGGTCTGCCACTCCTCTTCGAGGTCCTCCATGCGCGCGCTGAGGTCTTCGGCGGTCTTCTCGAGCGCGGCCTCCTCGGTCTCGAGGTCGGCCTGGAGGTCGGTGAGGAGGTCGAGCTGCGCGGTGTACTCGTCGGAGGCGGTCCGGAGGTCGTCCATGAGGGCGAAGTTGTAGAGGTTGGCCGAGTTGAGCCGGTCGAGGCGCTCGACGAACGCGTCCGGGGAGCCCGACTCGAGCAGCATCGCCGTGTCGCCGATGCCCTGTTCCACATAGGTCGAGTTGATGTAGTCGGCGAGCTGGTCGCGCAGCGCTTCGAGGTCCTCCTCGGCGGCGGCCAGGGCGATCTCGGTCTCGGCGATCATCTCGCGGTTGTCGCTGACCTGCTGCGCCATCTGGTTGTACTCCTCGACGGCGGCGGCCAGGTCCTCGTCGGCGGCCTCGATCTCGTCGTTGATGTCCTCGGGCGAGTTCTGGGCCCAGGCGGATCCGGAGCCGGCGGAGGCGACCAAGAGGCCGCCGATGACGGCGACGGACGTCCACTTGCGTCGAACAGACGACTGCTTCACGAGGAGACTGCTCCTTCGGGATCGGGGAGGACGGGGTGCTCTCACGTCACACACGCGCGAGGCCGCCAGTCGGATGCGCGGATGGGGGCGCCGCCTGGAGGCCGAAGATGAGCCTAGCGCGCGAGCTTTCGCGCCGGAAGCCCTCGGGAGTGTCAAATTCGCAGCGTAACGAGCATTCAACCGTTGGTGTGTCGCGCATGTGAGATGACCGGCGGTTCCGGTACCATGGGCCACATGACGTTCTCGACGTGTCGCTGTCGCCGCTGTCACCAGCGCTGAGCCGCTCTGTGCCGCTCGGCGCGCCCAAGCCGACAACCGTTCCGACACTTCGAAAGTCGTTCATTCCATGAGTTCTGACCTGCTGCCGCAGTCCCCTCCGCTCGCCGTCGACCGGCTCGAGTCGCTCGCCGCGTTCTACGCCGCCAATCTCACACTGAGCCCGCGCTTCACGAAGGGCAGCCGGTGGGCCCGCAGAGTGCTCTCGGGACCGGGACACGAGGCGTGGCTCCTCGCGTGGCTGCCCGGGCAGGGCACCGACCTGCACGACCACGGCGGGGTCGCGCGACCCGCGGCGGCGGCCGTCGCGGTGGTGTCGGGTCGCCTCACCGAGTACACGGTGCAACCGGGCGACTTCCCGGGCCTGCGCCGCCGGCATCTGACCGCCGGGGAGGTCGCGGTGGTCGACGACAGGACGGTGCACGGCATGCGCAACGTCTCGGACGGGCCCGCGGTGAGCCTCCACGTCTACGCGCCCGGCCTGGAGGCCATGCGCACCTATCTCTTGGACGAGACCGGCCTGGCGCCGTCGCGGATCCTGCGCGCGGGCGAGGACTGGTAAGGCCGCGACGGCGAGCGGAGGGCCGCCGCATATCGGCCACCCGGGACCCGCGGCCGCCACGCTCCGCAGCGGGTAGGACAGGAGAGAGCCGCCGCGGGGACGCCTGCCCTGCGAACGCGAGCGGAGCGCCTACCGCAAATCGGACATCGGCGGGCCCCCGCTTCCCACCCTGACCGCGGGGTCGGACGTCGATGCCGGTCGGCGAGGCCGCTCGGGCGTGTGGGGCGGTCAGCGAGGCCGCTCGCGCTGGTAGCCCTTGCTCAGGACCGCGCCGACCGCGGCCGGGAGGGCCTTCGCCACGTCCGTGGCCGTCACCGTCCGGTGCCCTTTGGCGGCGATGCCGCCTGCTCGGCCGTGGAGGAACGCCGCCGCCACCGCCGCCTTCACACTGTCCATGCCGGACGACAGGAGTGAGGCCATGAATCCGGCCAGCACGTCCCCCGACCCGGCCGTCGCCAGCTGCGGGCGCCCGGTCGGGTTCGACCACACCTCGCCGTCGCACGAGGCGACCACCGTGTGGTGGCCCTTGAGCAGCACCGTGCAGTTCAGCCGCTGTGCCAGCGCCGCCGCGGCCGCGCCGCGGTCCTCGGCGGGCGGCGAGCCGTACAGCCGCTCGTATTCGCGGTCGTGCGGCGTGAGCACCACCGGCGCCTCCCGGGCCGACAGCACCGACGGGTACTCGCCGATGAGCGTCAGCGCGTCGGCGTCGAGCACGACGGGCGCGGGCGAGACGAGCACGTGCCGCAGTTCGGCGAGCGCGGCCTCGTCGGTTCCGAAGCCCGGCCCGGCGATCCAGGCCTGGACGCGTCCGGCCTCCTTCACCGCCTGCGTGCACACCACTTCGGGGTGGCGGCGGCGCACGTACTCGGCCGCGGTCCCGGCGTAGCGCACGTACCCCGAGGGCCCGGCGAGCGCGCCGCCGGTGGCGAGCACGGCCGCGCCCGGGTAGCGCTCCGAGCCGGCCGCGACGCCGACGACGCCGCGCGTGTACTTGTCGTCGTCGGGACCGGGCAGGTGCCACCACTCGGCGATGTCGTCCTCATCGGCGACGCGCACGGCCGGGTGCGGGTCGAGGTACGGCGCGAGTCCGATGTCGACGAATGCGAGCCGTCCGGTCAGCAGCGCGGCGCGGCCGACCACATGGCAGGGCTTGCGCGCTCCGAAGGCCACGGTCACGTCGGCGTGGACGGCGTTGGCCGGGACGGCTCCGGTGTCGACGTCCACTCCGGAGGGCACGTCGACGGCCACGACGGTCTCGGCGTCGATGCGGGAGAGCTCGTCGATGGCGCGGCCGGGCAGGCCGGGCCTGCCGCCGATGCCGAGGACGCCGTCGAGAAGCAGGTCGCAGTGATCGGGCGGCTCGGCGACGAGGCGCCCTCCGGCGCGGGTCAATGCCGCTGCGGCGATGGGGTGGACGCGCTCGCCCATGACGGGGACGGCGTAGACGCTTGCGCCGCGCCGGGCGAGCCGGGCCCCCGCGAAGAGGGCGTCGCCGCCGTTGTCGCCGGGCCC
This sequence comes from Glycomyces sp. TRM65418, assembly GCF_019710475.1. GTDB lineage: Bacteria > Actinomycetota > Actinomycetes > Mycobacteriales > Micromonosporaceae > Glycomyces. Next base: position 113,480 of record NZ_JAJFAX010000007.1, read on the forward strand.
GGCGAGCACGATCACGGTGGCGCCGTAGACCCCCGCGCCGCGACCGGCGCCCTGGCGCCGCTTGCGCCGCCGGTCCTTCAGCAGCCGCGCGCACTCGGCGGCGAGGCCGGCTGCGGCGCGCTGCATGAGCACGCCCGGCGGGAGCTCGGCCATCAGTCGGGCTTCTGCGCGGCGGACCGCCGCTGCTGACCATGCACCTTCCATGGCTGTCCCTCTCCGGCCCGGGGGGCCGTCATGCCGTTTCGGCGATCACCACCGCTGTCGCGATACCGCCATCATGCGACAGCGACACATGCCAGCGCGAGACGCCACGCTGTGCGGCGACCGCCGCCACCGATCCGGTGATGGTCAGGGAGGGGCGCCCGTCGGGCAGGGAGAGCACTTGGCAGTCCGCCCAATGCATGCCGCCGGGGGCGCCGAGGGCCTTGGCCACGGCCTCCTTGGCGGCGAAACGGGCCGCGAGGGATTCGGTGCGGCGAGCGCGCCCGTCGGGGGCGCGGCGTTCGGCTTCGGTGAAGAGCTTTTCCGCGACGTGGGGGGTCCGTTCGAGCACCCGCTCGAACCGGTCCACTGCCACTACGTCTATGCCCACGGCGACGATCACCCGTCAAGAGTGCCACGGGATCGGGCGTACCGCCCCTTTTCAGGCGGGTTCACCGCCGCGAGTGACGGTTCGCCCGCCGCGCCTTGGGGTCCGGGGGTGACGAGGGGGCTCGGCGGGCAGGCCGACGGCGGGGAGGACGGCCTGGTCGACGACGGCGGCGAGGTAGTCGTCGTCGGGCGCCTCCCCGGTGTCCATGATCCGTTTGGCGACGAGGGCTTCGCCGATGTCGAGCACGACGGGGGTGAGCCGGGCGGGGTCGATGCGGCCTTCGTGGGCGTAGTGGCGCAGGACGGTCTGGGTGAAGGTGCCGCCGCGCCTTGCGAAGACGCGTTCGAAGAGGGCGTCGACGACGGCGGGGTCGCGGGCGGGGTCGGCGAGGATCGCCAAGACGGCGCGTCCGGCGGGGCTGAATCCCCAGTCGACCATGAGGCGCAGGGAGGCGATGAGGTCGCCGCGGAGGTCGTCGGCGCCGGGGGCGGGCTGCTCGACGGGGTGGAGTTCGGCGAGGGCGTCGAGGAGGAGGTCGAGCGGGTCCGACCAGCGGCGGTAGAGGGTGGTGCGGGCGGTGGCGGCGCGTTTGGCGATGGCGTCCATGGTGAGTCGACCGGGGCCGCCGGCGGCGGCTTCCTCGACGGCGGCGGCGTAGATGGCGTCGAGCAGGTCCTTGCCGCGTCGGCGCGTGCGGCCTCCGGTGTCGGCCACGGGCCACCTCTCATTTTTAGGTACAGTCATGTATCTTATTGCTTTAGATACAGCTGTGTACCTAAAACGTCTGCCAGATCCGGAGCCGAGATGTCCCTCTCCCCGTCCGCCATTATGAGCACCCCCCTCCGGGAGCGAGCGCTCGCACCCGACCTGGCCAGGGGCCTCATGCTCCTGCTCATCGCACTCGCCCACGCGCACATGTTCCTCGCCCACGAGACCACCGGCTTCCGCGGCTACGCCGTCGACGGCACGGTCCCCGACCGGGTCGTCGCCGGACTGCAGGTCCTCTTCGTGGACGGCCGCGCCCTCCCGATGTTCGCCGCCCTCTTCGGCTACGGCCTCGCCCGCCTCGCCGGCCGGCGCATGAGCGCCGGGGCCGACCGGACCGAGACGCGCGACCTCAAGGCGGGGACGGGCTGGCCCGACGCGCGCCGCCTGGTGCGCCGCCGCAGCGCCTGGCTCCTCGCCTTCGGCTTCGCGCACGCGCTCCTGCTGTTCTTCGGCGACATCCTCGCCGCCTACGGTTTCATCGGCCTCGTGTTCACCGGACTCATCGCCGCCCGCGACCGCACCCTCATCCGGACGGCCGCGACAGTCGCGGTCCTCCACATCGCGGTGCTCGCGGCCACGGGCGCCGCGGCCGAGGCCGCCGGGCACGCGAACGCGTCCCCGACACTCATCGCCGATCCGCTCGAGGCGGCGGCGATGCGGCTCACCGTGTGGTCGGCGCTCACTCCGACGTACTATCTCGTCGAGATCCTGCCCGCCTTCGCGATCGGCATCTGGGCCGCCCGGCGGCGCCTCCTCGAGGAACCGTCCCGCCACCTGCCGCTCCTGCGACGCACCGCCTTGGGCGGCATCGCGATCGGTGTCATCGGCGGCTTCCCGCTCATGCTCGTGGACACGCAGCTGTGGCACCCGGAGGCGCCGCTCGCGGTGGGGATGTACGCGCTTCACAGCGTCACCGGCCTGGCCGCCGGACTCGGCTTCGCGGCCCTCATCGCCGCGGTCGGCGCGAAGCGGCCTGCGGCGTCCGGGCACTCGGAGGCCACCGGCGGCGACACCGCCGCTGCCGCCGCGGACGCTCACCGGCGAGCAGGCCACGGGCCGATCGCGAACGCCCTCGCGGCCTGCGGCCAACGCTCACTGACCTGCTACCTCCTCCAGTCGGTCGCCTTCACCGCGCTCTTCACACCGACGGCCGGGGGCCTCGGGGCGCACCTGGGCGACGCGGCGGCCTCCGGCGTCGCCGTCCTCGTCTGGGCCGCCACGGTGGTCCTGGCGGCGTGGATGGCGAAGGCGGGCATGCGCGGACCCCTCGAGGCCCTGCTGCGCCGACTCACTTACGGCCGCAGGTGAAAACGATTGCGAAGGCCGTCGCTCGCCCCTGACGCGAGCCCTGCCGCGCACGCCGAGTCGCCTCCGCCGGGGCCGCCGCCGCCGACATCGGTGTCTGATGTGGATGTCCGGCTGCGGCAGGAGCCATCGGCTTCGCAGCAGCGGGAACGCGGCCGGCCTGGGACGATGCCGTTCCATCACGTCGGGGACCGCCCCGCCTCGGCCGGGACCGGCGGCCGATGCGTTGCGCACCGACCGATCCTCTCTGCGGGCTATGCTCCGGTGATGGCGCTCATCCACGTTCCCTACCACCTCGACGAGCATCTGCCCGACCTCGGCATCCCGGTCCCGGACGGCGTCGCGATCGACGAGGTGACCGTGGCGCTACCGCCGGGCGAGGTGTGGCCTCGGCTGGTTCGGCTGTACGACGGGGTCGCCGAGGCGGTTGCGGCGCAGGCGCGCTCGGGAAGCACGGCGACGGTGCTGTCGGGCGATTGCACCGTCTCGGCAGGCGTCGCCGCGGGACTGCAGCGCGCGGGCGTCGACCCCTCGGTCGTGTGGTTCGACGCGCACGGCGACGTCCACACGCTGGCGACCAGCGAGTCGGGCTACTTGGGCGGCATGGCGTTGCGCTTCCTGCTGGGCCACCACTCCGAGGCCCTCGCCGAGCCCCTGGGGCTGCGGCCGCTCCCCGAGGAGCGCGCGGTGCTCGTCGACGCCAGGGACCTCGACCCCGCCGAAGTCGATTTCCTCGCCGCCTCGGCCCTGCGGCGGCTCGGGATCGCCGACCTGTCCGCCGCGGACCTCCCCGACGGCCCGCTGCTCGTCAATCTCGACATGGACACCCTCGACTCGGCCCTCCTGCCCGGCCTGCGGTACCCGGCGGCAGGAGGCCCGGACGCCGATGCGCTGCTGCGGGCCGTCCAGACCGTCGCCGCCACCGGCCGAGTCGCCGCGGTCAACCTCGCCTGCACGTGGAACCCGGGCGGCGACCCCGAGGGCCGCCGCGGGCACCTCGTCTCCGCGGTCCTGGCCGCCGTCGACGGCTGAGAACGAGCTCTTGGCGCGAGCAGGGCCCGGCCGCTCGGCGGCCGGGCCCGTTCCGTTCGGGATCGACGCGTCAGCACACGGCCGGTTCGATCCAGGTGCATTCGAGGCGGTGGTTCGGGTCCTCCTCGGGCATCTCGATCTCGTCGACGTTCGCCGAGCGCATCGTCTCGGCCTCCGTCGAGGAGGCGCTGTGCCCGGCGATCGCGGCGGCGATCTTGTCCTCGATGTCCTTCACCGTCGAGTACAGGAAGTCGTTGGCGACGACGCTGAAGACGAGTTCGCGTCCGTCGGCGTCGGTGACGTAGCCGGACAGGGCCGAGACGCTCGTCATCGAACCGGTCTTGGCGCGCACGTTGTCGGCCGCGGGGGTGCCGCACATGCGGCCGCCGAGGGTGCCGTCCTTGCACGCGATCGGCAGGGAGTCGTACCAGGTGTCGAACCAGGCCGCGTCCTTGACGCCGACGAGCAGGTCGGTGAGCATCCCGGTGGTGAACAGGTTGTGGCGCGAGATGCCGGAGCCGTCGACCTGGCGGATCGGGCCGGTGTCGACGCCGTAGGACTCGATCGCCGCGTACACGGCGGCCTTCCCGCTCGCGAAGGTGCCCTTGCCGGTCGCCTGGTAGCCGAGGGTCTTGAACAGGGCCTCGGCGACGGAGGCGTTGGAGGGCTTGAGGACCACGCCGATGAGCTCGCTCAGCGGCATCGACTCGTGCGAGGCGAGGAGCTCGCCGCCCTGCGGTGCGGCCTCGCCGAAGCGGAGGTCGCCGGTGACGGTGATGCCCGCCTCCTCAAGGGAGTCGGCGAAGACGTCGGCGGCCAGCCGGGTCGGCTCGATCACCGATCGCGTGGCGTAGGTGCCGCCGCCGCCCGCCGCGACGGTGCCGCTGACGCGGATGACGTTGTCGTGCGGGTCGCGGTCGACGGTCACGTTGGTGCTCGTGCCCGTGGTGGCGGTGTTGACGATCTCCACGTAGTCGGTCGCCGGGCTCAGGCTGATCCGCGCGGGGTCGCCCTGAGCCGCGCCCGGCTTGATGAACACGCGGACGGACCCGGCGTGGTAGTCGTCGCCGGAGGCCACGGTGAGCGCCGAAACCTCTGCGGCGTAGGTGTACTGGAGGTCGGACCAGCCCCATTCGGTGCCCGAGCGCACGGTGTCGAACGCGGTGTCGTCGGCCACGAGGTCGCCGTCGATCATGGACACGCCGAGGGCGGCGAGGTCTTCGGCCATCCGGTCGTAGTCGGATTCGAGGACCGTCGGGTCGCCGGCGCCGCGCAGGTAGAGGTCGCCGGAGACGACCCCGTCGGTCGGCCTGTCGCCGAGGACCTCGGTGCTGTAGGTGAAGTCGCCGCCGAGGGCTTCCAGGGCCGCGGCGGTGGTGGTGAGCTTGTCGTTGGAGGCGGGGACGGCGCGCTTGGCGCCGTTGCGGTCGTAGAGGACTTCGCCGGTGTCCGCGTCGGCGACGGTGACGCCGATCTGGGAGTCGGTGAGGCGCTTGTCGGTCAGGATCGCGTCGATGGCCGAGACGAGCGCGGCGTCGCCGGTCTCCTGCGCCTGGGCGACCACCGTGCCCGCGATGGTGATGGCGCCCGCCGCGGTGACCGCGACGGCGCCGGAGATAAGGGTGCGTTTTCTCACTTCGCGAGTGTAGGCGCGGCGTATCAGAGAATTCCACTCATAGCGCGTGAAGAACCGAAATCGCTGCGACCCAGTGCAACCGGATGCGCGTCGCACGCCCGGTACGAGTCGGCGGCCGTGCCGCGCGGTGCGTCCACGGCCCGATTCGCCCACCGGGACACGGGATTCGGGCGTCGGCGGCCGATTCCTTTGCGCGGGAAAGGAATCGGCCGCCGCGATGCTCGATCGCGGCGGCCGGAGTCCACAGTGCCCTTACAGGGGCGCGCCCGGGGCTACTCCACCGTCACCGACTTGGCGAGATTGCGCGGCTGGTCGATATCGCGGCCCAGGGCCGTCGCGAGCTCGGCCGCGAACTCCTGGAGCGGGACGGCGGTCAGCAGCGGCGCCAGCAGCGTCGGCGACGCGGGCGTCTCGATCACCATGTCGGCGTGGACGGCGGTGATGCGGTCGCCCTCCTCGCACACGGCGATCACCTTCGCGCCGCGCGCCTTGACCTCCTGGATGTTGGAGACGATCTTGTCGTGCAGCAGCGAGCGCCCGCGCGGGCTCGGCACGATCGCGATCACGGGCGTGCCGTCCTCGATGAGCGAGATCGGGCCGTGCTTGAGCTCCCCGGCCGCGAAGCCCTCGGCGTGCAGGTACGCGAGCTCCTTGAGCTTCAGCGCGCCTTCGAGGGCGACCGGGTAGCCGACGTGGCGGCCGATGAAGAGGACGCGGTCGGCGCCGCTCGCGGCGCAGTCGCGGGCCATCTGCCGGACCGGGTCGAGGCCCTCGATGACCTTGGCGATCTTGCCGGGCGCGGCGACGAGCTCGTCGAGCACGGCCGACACCTCGTCGGCGTACTTGATGCCGCGCACCTGCGCGAGGTGCAGGCCCACGAGGTAGCAGGCGGCGAGCTGGGTGAGGAACGCCTTCGTGGAGGCGACGGCGACCTCGATGCCGGCGCGCGTGTACAGCACGGCGTCGGACTCGCGCGGGATCGTCGACCCGACCGTGTTCGAGATGGACAGCACGCGGGCCTTCTGGTCCTTGGCGTGGCGCACCGCCATGAGCGTGTCCATGGTCTCGCCGGACTGCGAGATGGCGACGACCAGCGTGGAGCGGTCGAGCACCGGGTCGCGGTAGCGGAACTCGCTGGCGAGCTCGACCTCGCAGGGGATGCGCGTCCAGTGCTCGATGGCGTACTTGGTGACGAGCCCGGCGTGGTAGGACGTGCCGCAGGCGATGATGAAGACCTTGTCGATGTCGCGGAAGTCCTGGTCGGACATGCGGACCTCGTCGAGGACGATCTGCCCGGACTCGTCGATGCGCCCGCGGAGGGTGTCGGCGACCGCGGCGGGCTGCTCGTGGATCTCCTTGCGCATGAAGGTCTCGAAGCCGCCCTTCTCGGCGGCGGCGATGTCCCAGTCCACGCTGAACGGCTTGCCTTCGGAAAGCGCACCGTCGAAGCCGCGGACGGTGAGGCCCTCGCGGTCGATGGTGACGATCTGGTCCTGGCCCAGCTCGATCGCGTCGGTCGTATAGGCGATGAAGGCGGCCACGTCGGAGGCGAGGAAGTACTCGCCCTCGCCGATGCCGACCACGAGGGGGGAGTTGCGGCGGGCGCCGACCACGGTGTCGGGGTCGTCGGCGGCGACGGCCAGGAGCGTGAACGCGCCTTCGAGGCGCGCGCAGACGCGGGTCATGGCCTCGGTGAGGTCCCCGTCGACGGCGTACTCGCGGCCGAGGAGGTGCGCGGCCACCTCGGTGTCGGTGTCGGACCCGAACTCGATGCCGGCGTTCTCGAGCTCGGTGCGCAGCTGCGCGAAGTTCTCGATGATGCCGTTGTGGATCAGCGCGACGCGGCCGTCGGCGGACAGGTGCGGGTGGGCGTTGCGGTCGGAGGGGACGCCGTGCGTGGCCCAGCGGGTGTGCCCGATGCCGCAGGTGGACGCCGCGAGCGGGTGGTCGGCCAGGGCCGCCTCCAGGTTCGCGAGCTTCCCGGCGCGCTTGTCGACCTCGACGCCGTCCGGGGACACGAGCGCGACGCCTGCCGAGTCGTAGCCGCGGTATTCGAGACGGCGAAGGCCGTCGAGCACGACGTCGACGGCGCTGCGGCGGCCGACGTATCCAACGATTCCACACATGCGAAGAACCTTACAGCAGTTTCGCGCATCACCCTTGCGCGGATCACCAGGAATCGATCACACCGTTTGATCATTCGGAGTGCTCCGATGTCGTTCGCCGGTGCGGCGCCCCGCGTTCGCCCACCGCGCCGCACGGCTCACGACACGACGGCGATGCCGCGCGTGCCGTCCTCCTTCACGTAGCTGATCGCGGCTCCGGACCCGACGGCGCTGAGCTGCGCGTCGTGGCACCAGTTCGCGGGGATCCCGGCGCCGTCGTGCCGGTCGGCCGGGAACTCGATCGGCGCGGTCTTCCCCCCGGCGACCTCGTAGAGGCGGCAGTCCGGGCGCGTCGGGTCGAGCGACAGGTCCGCGGCGAGCATGGCCCGGTTGTCGGGGAGGACGGTGCCCCAGCCGCGCGCGACCTCGGGTTCCAGGGGCGTGAAGCCCAGCTGCACCGCCTGGTGGTGGAGCCGCTCGCCGGAGTCGGCGTCGAAGGCCATGACGCCGAGCCAGGAGCCCTCGCGGTCCGTCGCGGCGTAGCACTCGATGATCTGGACGGTGCGGCGCGTGGCCGACGGGGCCTGCGCCTTCGATTCGCCCCCGGCGACCACGCCGTCGGCGGGGGCGGTCGGCTGCGACAGGTGGAGCGTCCCGCCGCACGCGGAGGAGTTGGTCGATCCGAACGTCTGCTCCTCCGTGCGCCAGCGCTCGGACCCGTCGGCGATGGCGTAGGCGATGAGGTGGTGCTCGAAGCGGCGGGCCGAGAAGGGCCCGTCGGAGACGCGGTGCTCGATGCGGCTGTCGAGGACGATGGTGTCCTCGGTGACCAGGAAGGACTCGGGGACGACCTGCGCCTCCTGATGGATCTCCCGCTTCCAGGCGCGCGTGCCGTCGTCGAGGTCGAAGGCGAGCACGTGGTCGCGGGCGTCGCGCCGGTCGGGGGCGGGCACGCAGTCGGCGAGCATGAGGACGCGGGAGTCGGCGACCTGGGCGGCGGTGCCCTCGCATCCGGCCGGCATCTCGCCCTTCCACAGCAGGTCGCCGTCGAAGTCGTAGACGGTGAAGACCGCGGACTTGTCCTCGGCGTAGAGGAGGCGGTCCTCGATGAGGGCGAGGAGGACGCCCGGGGAGCCGTCGAAGGAGGCGGTGGCCACCTCGGCGCCGTCGCGGGCGCGCAGGACGCGGGTCTGGAAGTCGCCGTTGTTGTCGGCGCGGGGGCCGGTGAGGGCGACGAGGGTCTCGTCCTGGGAGAGGGTCGGCGGCTGCGCGGAGCGCCAGTTCCAGCGGCGGTGGTACCAGAGGGCGGCGCCGGTGGCCGGGTCGAGCATGGTGACCGCCTGCGGGACGGGTTCGGCGGGGTGGTCGGTGCGCAGGAGGCCGTAGGGGGTGTCGGTGAAGCGCTCGACCCCGGCGAGGTCGGCGAGGCCGTCGGGCCCGGCGTCGGCGGGGACGGCGTCGCCGACCCGGACGTCCTGGTTGGCGAGTTCGGCCCAGAGCTGCATGGCGGGGGCGAGGACGGCGGCGAGGAAGGCGGTGACGGCGACGGCGAGGATGGCGACCTTGCGGCGCAGGTCCCTCGCGACGGGGATGCGGCCGCCCGCGTAGCCTTCGACGACGAATTCGGAGAGGGCGAGGAGGCCGCCGCCGACGACGCCGAAGCCGTAGGCGAGGGTGGCGACGCCGGCGCGGTGGGTGATGAACTGGCCGGGGCCGGCCTCGGGCATGGAGGAGTAGACGGCCCATCCCGAGACGGCGGCGAAGACGGCCGCGAGGAGGGCCCCGACGATGGTCCGCAGGCCCGCGTGGGCGCCGGCCGTGGCGACGAGGGCGGCGACGATGAGGACCGAGGCGACGGTGCCGATGATCATGAGGGCGCCGGAGGAGCCGGAGCTGGCGCCGGTGCCGAAGGAGGCCCAGACGAGGAGCACCGCCCAGCAGACGAGGGCGGTGATGCCTGAGGCGCGGAGGAAGACCCGGGCGAGCGGGCGCGCGGAGGACCAGTGCTCGCGCGAGTGCGCCGCGACCGGGGCGGTGCTTGGGCGGCCGGTGCCGGAGGCGTTGTGGGACATGCCCTCTTTCTACCGGTCACCGGCACCCGGAGCAGGGCTTTCGCCCAGATCGGAGTCCGGTTTCCCCCTTGAGGGCGAGCGGTCGATCCTTTGAGGCCGGTCGCCGGAGCCCCGGGCGCGCCTCAGGCGTCGCCGAGGGGCGCGAACGCGACCGGGGTGTAGGTCGGCTGGGTGCCGACCGGGCCCTTGCCGAAGTCGGAGCGGTAGAGCACGACTTCGTCGGCGGTCCAGCTGGGGCCGTAGTAGCGGCGCAGGGTCAGCAGGTCCTCGGCGGCCTGCTGGTTGGTCACGCGGTCGCCGGGGCGGGCGAGGGTGACGTGGGGCCGGTACTGCTTCTGGTCGACGGGGAGGCCGCTGGCGATGAGTCCGGCGCGGATGCGGTGGACGAGGTCGACCAGGGGCGCGACGTCGCCGTCGAGTCCCGCGTAGACCACCGAGTAGCGGCCGCGGCCGAAGCGGCCGCCGCCGGAGACGCACAGGCGCATCGGTTCGGATTCGCGGGCCGCGGCGGCGATGACCTCGGCGGTCTCGGCGCAGCGGTCGACGGGGACCTCGCCGAGGAAGGTGAGCGTCAGGTGCCAGTTCTCGGAGCGGACGAGCCGCGTGGCGGAGGGGCGTCGACCGATCGCGCCGGGGCGGCTCGGGACACCGCGCCGTGCGATGTTGAGGTCGGAGACGACTTCGGTGAGGTCGGCGACGGCGTTGTCCGGCAGCGGGAGCGCGGCGAACAGTCGCTCGGTTCGCACCTGTGTCGCGGACTGTGGGACCGCTGTGGCGGAGGCACTCACTGGATTCCCTCCAGGGGCTCTACTCGGGGGTCAGTGACACGGGCCGCGATGAGTGGTGTGTCGCCGCGGCACGGTCGGGGCTGTCACGATGTGACCTATCCTCGCAGCAATCTCGGCTGTTAATTCAGTGAAATCCCACGGGACGAGACAGTAATTTCGCGCCGGTAACACTCGAGTGCACTGCCGTGTCAATGGAGGCACAGGAGGTTCCCGGCACTTCAGGAGCTCTCGGACAACTGGAGTGAAGGCTGCGATGAGCCGTCGTTCAGCCAGTGGAATTCCGCTGACAAAAGTGAATCGAAATTCTGAACGGACCATTGCCTTCGAATGAATCGATCCGGGCGCCGTTGGCCACGACGCCGCTTAGGGCATGGCCTTGCCGCGAAGGCCCACCGAGCGGCGCTTGATCTGGGCGCGCTTGGCGAGGGCCACCGCGGCGGGCGTGGCGATCGCGACGAGGCCGCCGAGCCACAGGCCCGCGCGGGCCCCGAATCCCTCCATGAACCAGCCGACCAGCGGCGCGAAGACCGCCGTGGAGCCGAGGAACACGAGCATGTACAGGCTCAGCACGCGGCCGCGGTAGTCGCCGCGGACGCCCATCTGGATGCGCTGGTTGGCCGCCTGCGAGTAGTAGATCATCGCGAAGCCGGTGGGCGCGGCGAGCGCCATCGCCGACCAGAGGCCGGGGGCGAGGCCGATGAGGAGGGTGCCGACGCCGAGCAGGGCCGAGGAGGTGAGCATCGTGGCCAGGCTGGGACGTCCCGAGCGGCGGCCCGAGGCGAGCGCGCCGGCGAGCGCGCCGACCGCGAGGGCGGTCAGGAGCAGGCCGTAGCTGTCGGCGCCGGTGTCGAACTCGGTGCGGGCGAGCATCGAGAGCGTCAGCGCGAAGTTGAAGGTGAAGCCGGAGACGAGGAGGGCGACGACGAGGACGGCGATGAGGTCGGGCCGGGCGGCGGTGTAGCGCAGGGCCTCGCGGATGCCGCCGGCGTCGGCGTGGCGGCGCACCGGGTTGGAGAGGCTGCGGCGCAGGAGGATCGCGCAGGACAGGGCGGGGCCGAGGAAGACCACGGCGCACATGGCGATGACGGCGCCGGTGGAGGTGACGGCGATGAGGACGCCCGCGATGGCGGGGCCGGCGATGCGGCTGGTGTTGAAGATGGCGCTGCCGAGGCTGACGGCGTTGGGAAGCGCCTCGCGGTCGACGAGCTCGGAGTAGAAGGCCTGGCGGGCGGGGCCTTCGACGACCGCGACGGAGCCGAAGGCGAACATGCCGACGTAGACCATCCAGAGCTCGATGTGCCCGGTGAGGACGACGGCGGCGAGGCAGGCGGTCACGGTGGCCGAGCCGAGGGAGCAGAGGAGGAGGATGCGGCGCTTGTCGAAGCTGTCGGCGATCTGGCCGCCCTGGAGTCCGAAGAGGAGGTAGGGACCGAACTGGAGCGCGAGGGTCCAGCCGAGGGCGGTGCCGGAGTTCCCGGAGAGCTCGAGGACGAGCCAGCTGATGGCGGTCGTCTGGAGCCAGAACGCGAGGGTGCCCACGAGCTGCCCGGCGGCGTACACGCGGAAGCCGGGGTAGGTGAGCGCACGGAACGTGCGGCGCAGCTGACTGATGATGACCGGAGACATGACCCCCAATGATATTTACTTACCGGTCGGCTAGCCAGTAATTATGACGGACTTCTCGCCCCGCGTCGACGCACGGCACCACGGCGTCGTCGGACCCGCGCGCCATCGTTGAAACGGGGACTCCGAAACCCGACGCGCTTGCGCCCGACCCGTTCTCGGCGCTCCCCCGACGCATCCGCCGCGGACGACGAAGCGGGGCGGGTCCGAAGACCCGCCCCGCCGCTGCGGCCTTGCCGGCGCGCTAGTCCTTCCCCGCAGTGCCGAACAGGACGTCGTCCCAGCCCGGCAGCTGGTTGCGCGGCTTCGAGCCGGCCGCGGCGAGCGGCTGGCTGTTCATGTCGTCTTCGGCGGCCGAGCGCTTGCCCGGGCGCAGTACCGCGAGCGAGGGCACCTCCGGCGTCTCGCGCTGCTCCTGCGAGGACGTGCCCGGCAGGCCCAGCTGCGACGTCCGCTTCCCGCGGCCCTGCATGTCGTCGAGCGGACGCTCCAAGACCTCGCGCAGGCGGTCGCGCCGAAGCGGGTCCGGCCGAGACGAATCGTCCTCCCGGTCGCGCAGCCCGTGCATCGGGTCACGCGAGGGCCGCACCGGATCGCCCGGGCGCATCCCCAGTTCGGACACCGAGTCCTGGGCGCCGGGGACCTGCTGCGGCAGCGGCGTCGAGAGGAACTGCGCCATCTCGTCGTCCGGCGTCACCGTCTGGCGGACCCGGTCGAGCTTCCAACGCGCCCTGGCGGTCGTCTTGCCCGAGGACCACGAGGCCTGCACGAGCCACGAGCCGTCCTCGGTGCGCCAGGCGTCCCACGAGACCGCCTCGGGATCCACGCCGTGCGACCCGAGCTTGACGTCCACCACATTGGACATGCGTTCGCCGCGTTCCGAGGTCGCCAGGCGCGAGCGGCGAGCCGCCTGGGCGAGCATCGCGCGCTCCTGGAGGACCGGCCCGGCGTAGCGCAGGACCCGGTCGACCGCGACCTGCGCGGACGCGGCGATGTCCTCGGCGCTCTCGCCGGAACGGATGCGGGTCTGGATGTCGCGCGGGGACAGGTTGACGGCGGCGGGACGCTGCGGAGCCGGGCGTCGAGACGCCTCGGACTTGCTTTGCGCGGCTTCGTTCTTCGCGCGGAGGGCCTTGCCGCCCTCGGGGACGTCGACGACGGCCGCGACGCGTTCATCGATGGGAAGCGCCAGGAGCCGCCCGAGTTCGTCGGCGAGCACCAGCGCATGACCGTCCTCAGAGAGGGCTACGAACCGTACCGGCCTCATGCCTTCCACCCCTCGCGTGTCTCCGTCAGCGCCGCATCGCCAGTTCATCCGAGCGTACGCCCAACCCTACCGGCGGACCACAACCGGCGGGGTGCCGATAACGGATCGCCTTCGCACGAAGGCTCGCCGCGGCGCCATGCCCCCGTCCGCGGTGACGCGACATGCGCTCATGTCGGCGTGACCGATTGTCGCGGGGACTGACGCAGCGTACATTGGCAGCGTGTCCACCGACGGAACTTCCCAGCCTCCGGCCGCGTCCGGCTCGTCGGCGACCCCGCGCGAGGCGTACAAGCGGGTGAAGAAGACCCCCGAGCTGCCGGCCCCCCGGGCGGTGCAGATGCGGATGACGCCGATCGCCGCGGGCGGCACTCTGTTGTGGACGGTCGCGCTGATCTTGACCCAAGTGTTCCGCGACCAACTCGCGGCCTCGGACCGCGAGTGGTGGGCCGCTTGCGCGTTGACGGGCGTGCTCCTGGGACTCCTCGGCACCGCCGCGATGGCGGTGGCCGACAAGCGCCACTTCGGGCGAGTGCGGGGAACCCGGAGCTGACGGGCGGCGATCGCCCGGCGTGCAAGGCGGTCCCTGAAAAAGCGGTCCCTGAGGTCGGTGCGGCGCGGATTCGCGGCGGGAATCACATTCGCCTGCGGCGACGCGCGGTCAGAGGAGTTCGGAGCCCTCGTCGTCGTAGATGATCTCGGACTTGTCGACGCCCTGGGGGGTGGTGTCGACGAACTCGCTGATCTGGGAGTGCGCGCCGCAGCCGTGGTCGGCGGAGACGACGCGGGCGTCCTCCGAGGAGTACAGGTTCGCGCACGCGCCGAACGCCTGGCGCATCGAGCCGGCCAACGGCAGGAAGAACCCGCAGGTGCCGCAGCGCGCCGAGGCCGGAGCGGCCTCCGCGATCGGCGCGTTCGGGCCCCGGTCGCCTTCGTACCAGCGCTGCGCGACCTCGGCGCGGCCTTCGCGGTTGAGCACGCGCTCGCGCCCGAGGCCCAGCTCGTAGGCGATGTCCTCGACCGCGTCGTCGTCCGAGAGCGTGTAGGCGGGCATGAGGCGGTCGTCGTCGTCCTCGGTCGGCAGCACCTCGCCGGTCCCGACCTCGCCGCCCTGGAGCCGCTCGGCCCACGGCACCCACGGCGGCGGACGCAGGGCGTCCGGCCCGGGCAGGAGCGCGGTCTCGGAGACCGTCGCCGCGCGGGCGCGCGGAGCGCGGGTGAGCACGACGGCCCAGCGCCAGCCGCGGTAACCGGCGAGGGTGCAGTCGAAGTAGTGGGTGACGACCCGGTCGGTCTCGGCTTCGACGCTCAGGTGCTCGCCGATCCCCTCACCGGCCTCCTCGGCGGCCTCGCGGGCGAGGTCGACGGCATCGGCGAGGGCCCGGTCCAGGCGCGGTTTGCGGGTCCGGGTCTTGGCGGCAGTGGTAGAGCTGTCAGGCACGCCTTCAAGCATAGGCCAGCTCGCAGCGGCGCCCGGCGGACGGTGCACCGGGTGAGAAGCGGGCTTCACCACACTTTTCCGCTGAGGGGCCGCGAATGTCGCTCCCCGGGCAGAGCGATGCGGCCGCATGCCGATCGGCGGCCCGTGCGTTTCGCGGAGACCGGCACGGGTTCCGACGGCGCCCTGCCGAACACCGCCTTCGCTCGGCTCGGGACGCGAACGCCTGCAGTCCGCGTCGCCGCGCCGCGGGGCGTCCGGTGCGTGTGGCGCCGCCGCGACACCGTTGCGGGCCGGGCGGCCCCTCCGGACGCGCCCGGCGCGCGCCGCTGCGAGGCATTCACCACCCTGGTCGCAGCGGCCGTCGGCACTGGCCGCCCGGTAGGTTTGACGGCATGCGAATTCTCGTCGTGTGCGCGGTCGCCGAGGAGGCTCAGGCCGTCGAGGCCGGCCGCTCGCTCCGCCACGAGCTGGACATCCTCGTCTGCGGGGTCGGTCCGGCCGCCGCCGCGGCCTCCACCGCCCGGACCATCGCCGAGAACAGCCACATGGGCCGCGCCTACGACGTGGTCGTGAACGCCGGCATCTGCGGCGCGTTCCGCGGCCGGGCCCGGATCGGCGACCTGCTCATCGGCACCGACTCGGTCGCCGCCGAACTCGGCGTCGCACTCCCCTGGCGCTTCCAGCCCATCGACGAGATCGGCTTCGGCACCAACCGCATCGGCTGCAACACCGTGCTGACCGTCGCCGTCGAGGGCGTGCGCGGCGAGATCCTCACCCTCGCCTCGATCACCGGCTCCGACGGACTCGCCGCGAACCTCGCCCACCGCTACCCCGAGGCGATCGGGGAGGCCATGGAGGGCTTCGGCGTCGCCACCGCCGCGCAGCAGGCGGGCCTGCCGTTCGCCGAGATCCGCGGCGTCTCCAACTACGTCGGCGACCGCGACGTCGAGCAATGGGACTGGGGCGCGGCCCTCAAGACCTTGACCACCGGGATCCGGGAGCTGTAGGGCATGAACGCGACGAACCCCGCGACCGCACCGGCCGGCGCGCTGCACCTGGCGCACTCGCCCTGTCCGAACGACACCTTCATCTACCACGCGTGGACCTCGGGCCTCATCGAAGGCGCTCCGGACGTCCGGCTGACGTTCGCCGACATCGACGTCACCAACACCGCGTGCGCACGAGGCGAATTCGACGTCGCGAAGGTCTCGTACGCGGCCCTGCCGTATCTCGGCGAGGAGTGGCGGCTGCTGCCCGCGGGCGGCGCGCTCGGGCGCGGGTGCGGGCCGCTCGTCCTCACCGGCGGCGGAGGCCTCGCGGGCGGCCTGGCCGGGAGGCGCGTGGCCGTCCCCTCGGACCGCAGCACCGCCTTCATGCTGTTCAACCTGTGGCTGCGCGACCTCGGCGAACCCGAGGTGTCGTGGGAGGTCGTGCCGTTCGACCAGATCATGCCAGCGGTGCGGGACGGCCGCTTCGACGCCGGGCTCGTGATCCACGAGGCCCGCTTCACCTACGGCGAGTACGGCCTCGAAAGCCTGGTCGACCTCGGCGAGTGGTGGGAGGGGAGCACCGGCTGCCCGATCCCCCTCGGCGCGATCGTGGCGAAGTCGCATCTGGACACCGACGCCGTCGCCGATGCGATCCGGGCCTCGCTCGACTACGCGTGGGCGCACCCCGAGGCCAGCCGCGCCTACGTGGCCGAGCACGCACAGGAGATGTCGGAAGACGTGTGCCGCATGCACATCGAGTTGTACGTCAACGAGTTCTCGCGGGACCTGGGCGCCGAGGGCCGCATGGCGGTCGAACGGCTGCTCGGCGGCGCGGCCGAGCTCGGGCTCGTCCCCGAGCTCACGATGGCGATCCCGTAGGGGCGCCGCCCTCGGCATGGGCCCGGGGCGACGCTGGGGCGGGCCGTGACGGCGCGCGGCTCGTGACATCGGGTGACCGGCGGGTCCCACGGGTCCGGTACGCCTCTGAGCGGCAGTGCGTGGTGACGCCGTCACCCGGGCGATCCGAGTCGTTCATCCCATGTCACGCTAGGCTTGACGGACTCAGCATTTCCCAGCAGACGAGAAGTTCGAGGTTCAGCGGTGCCCAGTGGTCGAGTGAAATGGTTCGACGCCGAGAAGGGATTCGGATTCGTCTCCCGCGACGACGGCGGCAAGGACGTCTTCGTGCACCGCGACGCGCTCCCCGAGGGCGTCGAAGAACTCGCCAAGGGAACGAAGGTCGAGTACAGCATCATCGACACCCGGCGCGGGGTCCAGGCGATGGGCCTGCACGTCGTGGCCGCCCCGCAGCTGGGCGCGGCCGTCGCGGTCGAGACGCCGAAGCGCTCGCCTGAGGAGCTCAACAGCCTCCTGCAGGACATGATCGGCGTCCTGGAGCAGCAGATCATGCCGCCGCTGTCCCGCGGCCGCCGCCCTGACCGCAAGACCGGAGCGAAGATCGCCGAAATGCTCCGGGCCGTCGCCGCCGACCTCGAATAGACCGAGAGGGCGCTCGGGAGGAAGGTTCGATCCGGCGGACTCCTGGAGTTCCCGGACGGAAGCCGGGACGCGGGCACGGCAGCGCCAGGCGGGCTTCCGGTGTGAGAGCGGCCGGGCGAACCTCCGGCGCGGGGGAGTCCGGCGACTCACGTCCGGGGGAACGCTTCGATCACTCGATGTCGCCCCCCTGGGGCAGGTCGTCGACCGGGGGAGCAACGGTTGGAACACATCCGGAATGACCTAGGGAAACGGACCGACGCGCGTGGCGGGATAGGCTCTCTGAGGTGACCTCCCAGGCTCAGGCGACTCCCCGCACGACCGCATCCGCCGACCGCGTCGAAACCCGTGGCGTCGGCCCTTCGGCCGACAGTGCCGGGGCCCCCACCGACCGCGTCAGCGCACCGGCCGGCGATCGCGGCACGCCGACCGGCGGCGCCCCAGGTCCGGCCGACGGCTTCGACGCTTCGACCGAGCGCGCGCAGGGCCCCGGCGACCGGGTCGGCGCATTGCTCGACCGGCTCGCCTCGCTGCCCTCGCTCATGGTGGCCTTCTCCGGCGGCGCCGACTCGGCCTTCCTTCTCGCCGCCGCCGTCCGGGCGCTCGGCCCCGAGCGGGTCGAGGCGGCCACCGCCGTCTCGCCGTCGCTGCCGCGCGTCGAACTCGACCGCGCCCTGGACTTCGCCCGCGACCTGGGCGTCGTGCACCACGCGCCGCCCACCGACGAGCTCGCCCGCGAGGGCTACCGCGCCAACGCCGGCGATCGCTGCTTCTTCTGCAAGACCGAGCTCATGAGCGTCGTCGGTCCGCTCGCCGCCGACCGCGGCATCGCCGCGGTCGCGACCGGCACCAACGCCGATGACCTCCGCGCGGGGTTCCGACCCGGCATCCGCGCCGCCGCGAACGCGGGCGCGATCACGCCCCTGGCCGACGCCGGGCTCAGCAAGGCCGAGATCCGCGCCGCGTCCAAGACCTGGGGCCTCCCCACGTGGGACAAGCCGGCCGCCGCCTGCCTGGCGAGCCGGATCGCCTACGGCACCGAGGTCACCGCCGCGGGGCTGCAACGGGTCGCCGACGCCGAGCACGCCCTGCGCGGCGCGCTCGCCGACGCCGGGATCCCGGCGCGGAACCTCCGCGTGCGGGACATGGGCGACGACGTCGCGAAGGTCGAGATCGACGCCGAATACGTGGAAGCCGTGGCCGAGCGGCCCGAGGTGCTCGCCGCCGTAGCGGGCTTCGCCGCGGTACGGCTCGACGAGCGGGGCTTCAGGTCCGGTGCGATGAACGAGCTGCTGCCCGATCCCGAGCGCTATCGCTGAGTGCGGCGGCCACGCGCCCGGGCCTTCGCAGGACTCGGCTCAGGGGCGGCGCCCCGGGAAGGACCCGGTCCCCGAAGCGGTATCCCGGACGAGGCAGGGCCTCCGCGCAGCCGTGGCGCCCCGAAGCGTCTCGGCGCGACGCCCGGTGCCGGTTGCGAGTGCCCGGTGAGACTGGCGGTGATCGTCAGTGGAGGATGAGCCCGAAAGCCTCACCGGGTCCATAACCCCTCGGGAACCCCTCATTCCCCGAGGTCTCCACCGTGGGACACGAGTCTGAGCGCGTCCTGAAGCAACCCTGGCAATTCCCTGATACAGGGGTGTTCGTCTCATAGCGGACAGTGGGCTCGGTTCACGTCCCTCGGCACCCGAACCATCCCCAATCGACACGTCCTTTCTCCGAACTGGACGGCGCAGCGGTTTCGCCGCCGTCAGGTCCCCCGTGCCCGGGGACGGACTCGGGTCGGAACCGGGACACGCGCAGACGCACTGCCGCGTCCCGAGAGACGCGTCCGCCACCGGCTGCCGCCGAAGTGGCGTGGAGGCCGCACGGCGTTCCCAAGGAGCCGTGTAGAACAGTCCTGTGGAGGTTTCGGGGTGCGCCAGCGCCTATCAGCCCGGCTGTTCCGCCGCCTGCGGCGCGCCGCTCGCCGCCTCCTGCAATCCCGGCGGCCCCTGCAACTCCTGCTCAGCGGCCTGCGGCGGCGCGACCGATCCGGGGCCGTTTCATTCGCTCGCCTTGGCGCTCTTCGGCTTCGGGCGGCTGGGGCCGGAGCGGCTGGTGCTCGCGCGGGAGCGGCATCGGGCCGGGCCTCGCCGACTGGGTCTGCGGCTCATCGCCTGCTACCGGCGTCGGCTCTCGCCTCGCGTCCAGGTCCAGTGCCGGTTCACGCCGACCTGCTCGGGCTACGGGTATCGGGCCGTGTCGCGCTACGGCCTGTGGGTCGGCGGGCGCTTGGCGCTGGGGCGGGTCCTGCGCTGCCGCCCGGGGGTGACACCCGGCACCCATGATGCGGTGCCCACGCCGTGAGCCGCCCGTTAAAATCCAGCCCATGAGCGACTCGAACCTCGACAGCCGGCAGTCCGACCTCGCGTCGGACGGCGACCGCGAAGCGACCCGCAGCCGACCCGTGAAGCCCGGCCACCTGGAGGTCGGTGAGTTCACCTCCGGTCACATCGGCGCCTCCTCCCCGTTCGGCACCTCCGCCTTCCCGCTCCCGGTCAAGCAGCTCTACTACGAGCCGTCGAAGCCGACCGCCCGCCGCATGCTGGAGGACGAGCGCCACTAGGCCCTTCGCTCGATCGGCAACGACTTGCCGAGGCATTGTAAGAAAATTTCATCGGTGGTATGTTCTTGCGCACACGGGGTGCGCGTCTCTGCGTGTGCTCGACCACTGCGGCGTCCGCGCCCCGTCCCCCGTCAACCCCGGAGGATGAAGCGCAATGCCGCGTACCGCCCGCATCGCGGCGGGAGTGCTGGGCTCGGCCCTGGCACTCACCGCCTGCACGACCCCCGACCGGCCCCCGTCCGACGACGGCTCGTGGAGCGACGAGCCGACCGACACCGAACTGGCCGCCCTCGCCCAGAGCGGAGCCGAGGCCGACGAGGCCGAGCAGTTCTACTTCGTCATGACCGACCGCTTCGCCGACGGCGACGCGTCGAACGACACCGGCGACCTCGAAGGCGACGCCCTGACCACCGGTTACGACCCGACCCGGCGGATGTTCTACCAGGGCGGCGACCTCGCCGGGGTCGAGCAGCGGCTCGACTACATCGAGGGGCTCGGCACGACCGCGATCTGGCTGACCCCGGTCGTCGTCAACCAGCCCGTGCAGATCAGCGAGACCTGGACCGGCGCCGGCTACCACGGCTACTGGGGCACCGACTTCACCGCGGTCGACCCCCACCTGGGGGACGACGCCGAGCTCCAGAGCCTCATCGACGCCGCGCACGACCGCGGGATCGAGATCTACCTCGACGTCGTCGTGAACCACACCGCCGACGTCATCGAGTACGCCGAGGGCTCCAACGCCTACGCGGACAAGGAGGACTCGCCGTACACGGACGCCGACGGGCGTCCGTTCGAGGACGCGAACTACGCCACCGCCGAGGAGTTCCCCGAGGTCGCGGCCGACTCCTCGGCTTACACGCCGGTGCTCGAAGCGGGCGAGGAGGAGGTCAAGTCCCCCGCCTGGCTCAACGATCCGACGATGTACCACAACCGCGGCGACTCGACCTACACCGGCGAGTCCTCCACCTACGGCGACTTCTCCGGGCTGGACGACCTGTGGACCGAGCGCCCCGAGGTCGTGGACGGCTGGATCGACGTCTACGCGGACTGGATCGCCGAGTCGGGGGTCGACGGTTTCCGCCTCGACACCGTGAAGCACGTCAATCTGGAATTCTGGCCGCAATTTCTTGCAGGGATCCGCGAGGCCGCCGACGCGAAGGGCATCGACTTCTTCGCCTTCGGCGAGGTCTACTCCGGCGACCCCGCGTACACGAGCTCGTTCGTGCGCCGGGCCGAGCTGGACGCGGTGCTCGACTTCGGCTTCCACGGCGCGGCCAACGGCTTCGCCACCGGCTCGTCCGGCGCCGAAGGCCTCGCCCAGCTCTACGCTTCCGACGCCCTGTTCACCGCGCCGGGCACCGACGCCCTCGCGATGCCCACGTTCGTCTCGAACCACGACGTCGGCCGCGTCGGCCGCACCATCGTCGAGACCACCGACGAGGCGACCTGGACCGACCGGGCGGTCCTGGCCCACGAGCTGATGTTCCTCACCCGCGGCCAGCCGGTCGTCTACTACGGCGACGAGCAGGGCTTCACCGGCTCGGGCGGCGACGACCACTCGCGCCAGACCATGTTCGCCTCGCAGGTCGAGGAGTACCTCGACGACGAGCTGATCGGCACCGACGCCACCCACGCCGACGACCGCTACGACACCGGGCACCCGGTCTACCGGGCCATCGCCGATCTCGCGCAGCTGCGCGAGGAGCACCCGGCCCTCGCGAACGGCGTCCAGGTGACCCGCTCGGCCGAGAACGGCGTCTTCGCATTCTCCCGGATCGCGGACGCCGAGGGCGTCGAATACCTGGTGGCCGTCTCGAACGCCGAGAGCCCGCAGACCGTCGCCGTCGAGACGTACTCCGACACGTTCACCTCGGTCTACGGCGAGGGGTCGATCGAGGCCGCCGACGGGACCGCCTCGATCACCGTCCCGCCGCTCTCCGCGGTCGTGTTCCGCTCCGACGGCCCGGTCGCGGCCGCTGAGGCCCCGTCGGTCTCGCTCACGGTCGACCCCGAATCCGCCACCACCGCCCACGTCTCGGCGGCGGTGAGCGGCGACCCGCTCGCGCGCGTCGCGTTCGCGGCGTCCGTGGACGGCGGGCCCTGGACCTACGTCGGCACCTCGCCCGGCCCCGACCACCGCATCGCCTACGACCTCGACGGGCTCGCGGGAGACCAGACCGTCGAGTTCAAGGCCGCGGTCCTCGACCGGGAGGGCCGCACCGCCTCCGCGAAGGCCGCCACCGCCGTCGCCACCCCCGACCGGGCGGGCGGCTCGCCCGGCTGGGCCAACGTCCACTACGACGGCGACCCCGAGCGGTGGGGCCTGTACGTGTGGGGCGACGTGGCCGAGGAGGCCCAGACCACCTGGCCCGAGTCGAACGCCTTCGCGGGCCGCGACTCCTACGGCTCCTTCGCGTCCGTCAAGCTCGCCGAGGACGCCGCCTCGGTCGGCTACCTGGTGATCGATGAGGACGGCGACAAGGACTACGGCTCCGACCGGACCTTCGATCCCGCCGCCACGCCCGAGATCTGGCTCAGCGCCGGGACCGGCGACGTCGCCCATTCGCTGGCCGAGGCCAACGGGTACGTCACCGTCCACGCCCCGGATGAGGGCGCCGACTGGGGCCTGCACCTGTGGGGCGACGCCCTCGCCGAGGGCGTCGCGACCGACTGGGCCGCACCGCGAGCGCCCGACGGCACCGACGACTGGGGCCGCTACTGGCACGTGCCCGTCGACGACGTGGACGCCGAGATGGGCGTGATCGTCCACTCCGGGGACACGAAGCTCCACGAGTCCGACATCGTCGCCAAGCCCTCGGCGCTCGGCGAGGTCTGGGTGACCGCCACCGGGGCGCACGCCTCACAGGCCGCCGCCGACGGCAAGGCCGTCCTCCACTACCAGCGCCCGGACGGCGACCTCGACGGCTGGACGCTCCACACCTGGGAGGGCGCGGCGGACCCGACCGACTGGAACGCCGGGCTCCAGCCCGTGCGCACCGACGCCTACGGCCTCGTCTTCGAGGTCGAGCTCGCCGAAGGCGCCCAAGGGCTCTCGTACATCGTCCACCGCGGCGACGAGAAGGACCTCCCGACCGACCAGCGGCTCGACTTCGCCGAGTACGGCCACGAAGTGTGGATCACCGCCGCCACGCCGGGCTACGTCCGCCCGGCCGGGGCCTCCACCACCCGCGGCGCGGACCTCGATCCGGCCCGGGAGCAGGCGGTCTGGCTCGACGCCGACACGATCGCGCTCGATGCGGACGCCACCGACGGGAAGGTCTTCGAGCTGCTCGCCGGCGCGGACGGCTCGATCGCGGTCGAGGACGGGGCCCTCACGGGGGACTTCGCCACGATCGGGCTCACGGCCGCCGGCGGCCTGACCGAGGCGCAGCGCCGGGCGTGGCCGCAGTACTGGGACTACCGGGCGTTCACCGTGGACGCCGATGCCGACGCGATCCGGGAGGCCCTGCGCGGGCAGCTCGTGGCCGTCGAGCGCGACCACACCGGGACCGCCTGGTACGCCACGGGCGTGCAGACCGCCGGGGCGCTCGACGCGTACTACTCGGCGGCGCTCGACGCCGACCTGGGCGTGACCTGGAAGGGGAAGAGGCCGCATCTGGCGCTGTGGGCGCCCACGGCGCGGTCGGTGAGCCTGGAGCTGTACGACTCGCCCGCCGACACGTCGCCTTCGGTGCACGAGATGGCCTTCTCCGAGCGCACCGGCGTGTGGTCGGTGAAGGGCGAGAAGGACTGGGACCGCAAGTACTACCGGTTCGCGCTGGAGGTGTGGCATCCCGCGTCGCAGTCGGTCGAGTCGTATGCGGTGACCGACCCGTACTCGGTGTCGCTGGCGGCCGATTCGACGCATTCGCAGATCGTGGACCTGGACGCCGCGGACCTGAAGCCGGAGGGCTGGGACGGCGAGGCCGCGCCCGCCGAGGTCGATCCGGCCGCGGCCCAGGTATGGGAGGTCCACGTCAGGGACTTCTCGATCGCGGACGCGTCCATGGACGAGTCGCTGCGGGGCGCCTATGCGGCGTTCACGCAGGAGGACGCCGTGTCAGTGCGGCACCTGGCGGAGCTGGCCGAGGCCGGACTCACCCACGTGCACCTGCTGCCGACGTTCGACATCGCCTCCGTCCCCGAAGCGGATCAAGCCACTGTGGACTGCGATCTGGAGCTGATGGCGGCGAACTCGTCCGAGCAGCAGGCCTGCGTCGGGGCGGTCCGCGCCGACGACGCCTACAACTGGGGTTACGACCCGCTGCACTTCAACACCCCCGAGGGGTCCTACGCGACCGAGGCCGACGGGGCGCGGCGCATCCTCGAGTACCGCGAGATGGTGCAGGCCCTGCACGGGCTCGGCCTGCGCGTGGTGAACGACGTGGTCTACAACCACACGGCCGCCTCGGGCACCGCCGACCAGTCGGTGCTCGACCGGATCGTGCCCGGCTACTACCACCGGCTCGACGCCGACGGCGAGGTCCACACCTCGACGTGCTGCGCGAACACCGCCACCGAGCGGCCCATGTTCGACAAGTTCATCGTCGAGTCCGCGGTGCTGTGGCAGGACGCCTACCACGTGGACGGCTTCCGCTTCGACCTCATGGGCCACCACCCGAAGTCGAACCTGCTCGCGGTGCAGGCCGCCCTCGACGAGGACGCCCTCCTGTACGGCGAGGGGTGGAACTTCGGCGAGGTCGCGAACGACGCCCTGTTCGAGCAGGCCACGCAGGCGAACATGGCGGGCACCGGCATCGGGACGTTCAACGACCGGATGCGCGACGCCGTGCGCGGCGGCGGCCCGTTCGACGACGACCCGACCGTGCAGGGCTTCGGATCGGGGGCCTGGACGGCGGACAACGACGGCACCGCCACGGACGCGGAGCTCGCCGCGCTCCGGCACGCCCAGGACCTGACGAAGCTCGGCCTGGTCGGCAACCTCGCCGACTACACGTTCACGGCCGCCGACGGGACGGCGACCACCGGCGCCGAACTCGACTACAACGGGACCGGCGCCGGGTACACGGCCCTGCCGGGCGAGGCCGTGAACTACGTGGACGCGCACGACAACGAGATCCTGTTCGACGCCCTCGCCTACAAGCTGGACACCGACACGACCGGGACCGACCGGGCCCGGATGCAGGTGCTGAGCATGGCGACGGCGGTGCTCGGCCAGGGCACCGGGTTCACCACGGCCGGTTCGGAGCTGCTCCGGTCGAAGTCGCTCGACCGCGACTCGTACGACTCCGGCGACTGGTTCAACGCGATCCGCTGGGACTGCGGAGGGACCGACGGCTTCGGGACCTCCAGCAACGGCTTCGGGGCCGGGCTGCCGCCGGCGTGGACGAGCGAGGCGAAGTGGCCCTACGCCGAGGCGGCCGTCGCCGCGGTCGACCGGCCCTCGTGCACCGACATCGCGCTGGCGAACCAGCGGTACCTGGAGCTGCTGGAGATCGCGTCCTCGACCGGCGCGTTCAGTCTCGGCGACGCGGCAGCGGTGGCCGAGCGCGTCTCGTTCCCGCTGTCCGGGCCCGAGGAGACGCCGGGCGTGATCACCATGCGCATCGACCTGGGCGGTCTCGACGACGCCTTCGACACGGTGACCTTGGTGTTCAACGCGAGCCCGGAGGCCGCTGAGCAGACGGTCGGCGAGGCGGCGGGTTCGGGCGCGAGCCTGCACCCGGTGCTCGAGGACTCGGCGGACCCGGCGTTCGCGGACGCCGCCTTCGACGACGCGACGGGGACGTTCACGGTGCCGGCCCGGACGGTGGCGGTGTTCGTGAGTTGACGCGGCCGCGGTCCGCGGGGCTCGGGCGTCGGCGCCCTCGAACCCCGCGGACCGCCCGCGGACGCGAGGCCCGAAACCGTAGCGATTCGCTAACGAATCGGGCCTTGACAGGGCGGGAATACTAGGGATGAGTTTCGGATCCCTGAAACCGGGGCGGGCGCGGCACCTGTCCCGGTTTAACGATTTCTCATGATTCCGGAGGGGGACAGGCGTCGCGGCCGCCGGATACGATCGGTCCATGACGTACCCCCCGCAAGACTCCGCCTCGGCCGGCGACCCGTACGGGCAGCCCCAGCAGGGCCCGCCCCCGCCCGCGGGAGGCTACGCCCCGGGGCAGGTCGGCGGCGAGCCGTACCCGACCTCGCAGATGCCCCCTTCCGGCCACCACCCTTACGCGGGCCAGCCGGACCCGAACCAGCCCCAGGGCCACCCCGGTCAGCCCCAGCCCTACCCGCAGCCCGGATACGACCCGGCCTCCGGCTACCAGCACCCGTACGGCCAGTACGGGCCCCCGCCCGTGCAGGCCACCACCAAGGGCGGCGGCGGCACCACGGCGTTCCTGGTCATCGGCGTCGTCGTGCTCATGGCGATCGGCGCGGTCACCGGGTACTTCCTGCTCGGCGGCGACGACGAGCCCGGCGCGGGGGCCGCGGACGACGACACCACCTCCGAGAACGAGGCCCCCGAGGAAGACGAGGAAGACGGGGAGGAGCCGACCGAGGAGTCGGCGCCGGCCCCCTCGGGCACGCACCTCGAAGTGGCCTCGCTCAGCTCGATCACGCCCATTCCGGGCCCGGAGTGGGAGTACGCGGGCGGGCCCGGCGCCGCCTCCGACCCGCTCGTCGACGCCGAGATCTACACGTTCAACCACACCCCGGAGTGGATCTCCTTCTTCGGCGTCGGCGTCTTCTCCGGCGCCGCCGCCGTCTTCGACCCCGCCGACCTCAACGCCAGCGCCGCGAGCGCGGCGGACGTCTGGCTCGGCGACGGGTTCGCGTCCGTGGAGGGCTACCAGATGAGCGAGATCGCCTACACCGAGGTCGAAGTGGACGGACGTCCCGGCGTGCTCGCCGAGTGGCGCAACTCCTGGACCTCGGCCCCGGAGACCGAGGACCTGTGGGAGGACACCGCGATCCTGGTCGTGGACGTCGACGGCGTGAACGGCTTCATCGGCATCGCGAGCGTCTCCGAGTCGGGCGAGGCGATGTACGACCCGGCCGTCGAGGCGCTCCTGGCGACGGACTTCGACGCCGAGACCGCCTGAAGCTCCGTCAACCGGTCCCGGCCGGAGCGGCGTGCCTCCGGGCCGGACCTCGCGCGAGTTTCGTCCTGACGCTCGCGAGTTCGCACCGGGCGCTGTACTCGGTGTAGACGGCCTCGGCCTCCCGCCACCGGGCGAGCGCGGTCTTGCCGACGCCGCCCATGCCGGTGACGACGGCGAGTCCGGCCGCGCCCTCGGCGTCGTCGAGGAGCCGGTCGAGGGACGCGAGCTGGTCGCCGCGGCCGGTGAAGCGGGTGTTGGCGCGCGGGAGCATCGCGGGGACCGGGCTTCGTCCTCTTTCGCCTTGCAGCGCAGGGTGTCGAGCTCATCGGTGCCGATGCTGAAGCGGTAGGCGCGGCCGACCGTGGCGAGCCGGTCGCGGGCGGCGCCGAGCTTGCGGCGCAGCACGCCGACGGTGTTCTGGACCTGCGTCTCGGGGTCCTGCGGGATGTCGATCCCGTAGACGGCGCGGACGATGTCGCCCAGCGGGACCACGTTGCCGGCCTCGTCGAGCAGGATCGCGAGGACGGTGGCGGCGTTCCCGCGCGGGATCGCCACGGAGACGCCGTCGACCCGGACCTCCAGGGACCCGAGCAGGCGCACGTCGAGCGCTGGCACGTCTTCCGCCTTCAGCCGCACCGGGGCAGGGGGGACATTCAGTGTCCCACAACGGCATCAGTGACGCACGCCTCGAAGCGGCGCCGACATGACCGATCGGTGACCGATCCGTGAGCGAAGCAGCGAGGATGCGTGCCGACCAGCGCCATGAGGAGGCAAGCCGATGAACCGGATCGAGATCCCCGAGGACTACGAGGACCGCCTGGCCGCCGGGCGCCGCGCCGCCGCCCGCCTCCCCGCCGGGCCGATCCGCGACGCGGTGGACGGCGCTCTCGCCGCGGCTCCCGAGCGGGAGCGGTACGAGCGGGCGGCGGCACTCGCCGAGCGCGGCGCGGCGCTGGCGGAGGCATTGGAGGCGGAGGCGTTCGACGGCACCGACTCCGGCCGGGTCGCATGGCTGCGCCTGGACTGCTCGGGGCGGCTGCGGTCGCTGGCGTTGAGCCCGACGATCGACCGCATGAGCAGCCGGGCGGTGGCCGACGCGATCGAGGCGGCGTGGACCGCCGCGGAGGCCGCGCGCTCGGAGCACGTGCTGGGGCTCGAACGCGCGCACGCGGAACTGCTCGCCGCGCGCGTCCCCGATTGGAAGGGCGACGAGCTGCGCGACCGCGTCGCCCGGGCCTCGCACGAGCGCTTCGCGCACGTCACCGAGGACGACCTGTGCGCGGCCGAGGTGAACCTCGAGGGCCGCCTGACCGAGTTCAAGTTCATGGTCCCGAACGCGACCCTCGGCACCGAGTGCGAGGCGCTGGCGGCCCGCGCGGCCGAGACGATCCGGGCGGCCCAGGCCGACGCCGCGGTCCGCCTGGAGGCGGTGCTCGCGCAGCGGTGACCGCTCAGGCGACGCGGACGGGGAAGAGGGTGGCGCCGGCGACGACCCGGTCGCGTTCGGCCGCCATGGCCAGACGGCGCGGGTCGGCCAGGTACGCGTCGAGCGCGGCCTGGTCGGGGAAGCGGAAGACGTGGACCTCGTGCGGGGCGCCGTCCGCGCCGTCGCCGATCACGCGTGACAGCAGCTCGCCACCGTGCTCGGGGACGAGCGCGGTCACCTCGTCCTCGTAGGCGGTCAGGCCCGCCTCGGCTCCGGGACGGGCGCGGAGCAGGCAGCACAGCTCGATCGGGGCGTCGTCGGCGTTCATGCCGACCATGATCGCAGCCGGTGTCAGTCCGCGGCCTCGTCGGGCACCCAGCGCAGCACGTCGCCGGGCTGGCAGCCGAGGGTGCGGCAGATGGCGTCGAGGGTGGTGAAGCGCACCGCTTTGGCGCGGCCGTTCTTCAGGACCGCGATGTTCGCCGGCGTGATGCCCACGGCCGCGGCGAACTCGCCGACGGACATGTTGCGCTCGGCGAGCTGCACGTCGAGGTCGACGATGATCGCCATCAGACGACCTCGGCCATCTCGGTCTGGAGGTCGGTGGCCTTGCGCAGCAGGCCCCGCATGATGGCCGTGAGCATCGCGAACGAGGCGCCCGCGCCGACGCACAGGCACGCGGCCCCGATCGCGCTGACGACCTCCATGTCGCCTTGGGGCGTGGGGACCTCGGTGAAAAAGAGGTAAACCGCGACCGCGGCGGCGATCAGCGTCGCGGTGAGCGTGGACCCGATGGTGACGTCGACCCAGCGGAAGGCCCGGTCGGAGAAGATCGCATCGCGTTGGATCATGCCGAGCAGCGCCCACGCCGCGATGAACACGACCTGGATGCAGGCGATGCCCGCGATCGCCGCGGTCACCAAGGGCACCTCGTAGGGTGCGTAGTCGCCGTAGACGGCGACGAGGTCGGCCGCGGTGGTGGGTACGACCACGATCTGCCCGAAGAGGCCGATCAAGAGGCCCGTGCCGAGGGCGGCGCGGAGCACGATGATGAAGAACTCGTTCATGCATCGATTCTCGATAGGTATCGATCGAAAGTCAATAGATGTGAATCATGTGACACGGATCGGGGAGCGTCGGTCAGGTCAGGGCCGCGGTGCGGTTCAGCCGCCTCGCGCGGACTTGGGCGGGGCGTGTTCGCGCAGCAGGGCGAAACCGTGGCGGTCGACGGAGGCGGCGGTGGCCGAGAGGATCACGACGCCCACACCCGCCTCGCGGTCCAGGCCCAGCCAGGAGCGGAAGCCGCCGGTGCCCCCGTTGTGCCAGGTGATCGCGCGACCCTTGGCGCCCGAGGTGATCCATGCGGCCCCGATGCGGAAGCCCGCGCCGAAGCGCGCCACCGGATCGAGCGCCGCGATGCCGGGCGCCGTGCCGTCGAGCAGTGCCCGCACGAGGCGGGCCGTGCTGCCGATGGACGCCCGGATGCCTCCGGCGGGCGCGATCGCCTCACCGGTCCACGGTTCGCGCGGTCGGCCCCGGGAGCTGACGCCCCTGAGGGCGCCGGGACGGAGCTCGTCGGCCGTGGCCGGGACGTACCAGGGATCGAGGCCGAGCGGTTCGGCGATCCTCGTGCGGAGCAGTTCGACGTACGTCGTGTGAGCCGCGGCGGCGAGCGCGTGGCCGAGGAGTTCGAACCCGAAGTTGGCGTAGCGGGGCCGGGGCCTGCCGGGTTTGACGGTGCGGGCCTGCTCGAGGAGCTGTCCGAGGTCCTCGCCGTACGGGTTGGCGCCGTGCCGCCACACGGCGAACGAGCGCCGGTAGGGCTGCGCGGCGGCCGGGAGCGAGGGCAGGCCCGAGCGGTGGACGCTGAGGGCCCCCAAGGTCACCCGGCCGACCGGGACGTCCTTGAGCGGCAGCAGGTCGCCGAGGGCGGTCTCGGGTGTCACTTCACCGCGCTCGATCGCGTCGACGTACAGGAGCCCCGTGACGCCCTTGGAGATCGAGCCGATCTCGAAGTCGGCTTCGGCGTCGGCGCCGATGACGGCCGTGGTGGTGTCCTCGGGCGCGGTCGCTCCGGTGGAGACGACCGCCGCGGCGGCGGCGTGGCGGTGTCGGCCCAGCAGGTCGCCGAGTCGCATGGCGAGCGCTTCGTCGCCCGCGGCCGCGGGGCTCACGCCCGGCCTCCGAGCAGGCCCTTGCCGCCGTGCTTCTTGTGCACGGCCTGCTTCGACACGCCGAGCACGGCGGCGATCCGCGCCCAGCTGACGCCGTCGTTGCGGGCGCGCCGGACCAGCACCGCTTCAAGGCGCTCGATCTCGGCGCGCATCTCGGCCATGGCCTGGAGGCCCCGCAGCGGATCGGAGTCGGCGGTCGCCGCCGCCAGCGTCGTGAAATCGTCGTCGACCATACGTCAACCTTAGTTGACGATATGGTGATCGTCAACCGAAGTTGACTCCGGTCCGGCCTATTCGTAGCGGTCGTCGGCGGCTTCGGCGATGCCCCAGACGTCCTCGTCCGGGTCCTCGGTCAGCGTCGACTCGCGCGTGGTCTCGTCGTCGGGCGCGCTGCCGGCGCCGCGCCCGCCGCCCGCGCCCATCATGCCGCCGCCCGCTCCCTTGCCGCGACCGGCGGCCCCGACGCCGCCGGTCGCGGCGCCGACCATCGCGCCGCCTCCCATGCCGCCCTGCGGGGCCGTCCCGATCCCGGTGGCGAGCCCGCCGACGCCGGAACCGGCGCCGAGGCCGCCTCCCGCGCCGCCCGCACCGAGTCCGCCGCCCGACGCCAGACCGCCGGAGACGTCGTCGGTGCCGGGCAGTTCGGCGGCGCCCCAAGGGTCGTCGAAATCGGGCATCTCCGGCTGCGCGAGATCCTCCATGCCCGTCGGGGTCCCGGGCGTCGTCGGCTGCCCGCTCGGGGGCCGAGTCGGCTCCCGCGGCTCCTGCTCGGTCGACTCCTGCTCCTCTTCGGTCGTCGCCTCCTGCGGTTCTTCCTCGGCTTCCTCCTCGGCCGCCGCCTCCTCTTCCTCGGTGCCGCCGGTCGAGTGGTCCTCGGCCACGGCGTGGGACTGGAGGTCCCTGTCGGTGCCGCTCGTCTTGTCGTCCAGGGGCTTCAGCAGTTCGGCCGCTTGCGAGAGGGCCGCCCCGGCGGTCGCGTCGGCCGCGTTGACGAGGGCGGTCATGCTCTGCAGGCCGAGCGTCCCGGCCATGGCCTGCGCCTGGAGGACGGCTTCGATGAAGCCGCCGAAGGGGCCCGCCATGGCGATCGCGGTGCGCTGCGAGGGGCCCAACGTCACCAGCGGCGCGGGCTGCACGGTGAAGCCGGTCGCCTTCAAGGCCGCGTCGGCGGCCTTGAGGACCGTGCACTCGGCGAGCATCTGCGCCCCCGCCGCGGCGAGGCCGCCGGCGGCGGCCGTGACCTCCCCGATCACCTGCGCGAGATGGGCGTCGACGTTGCCGGCCTCGCCGTTGAAGGCCTCGTTCGCGGTGTCCTGCCAGTGGCGGTTGATCTCGGCGACCTCGGCCGCGTAGTCGGTCTGCTGGGTCGCGAGATCGGTGGCCGCCGCGATCATCTCCGAGGCGAAGGCGAGGAACTCCGAGGGTTCGGCGGACAGCGCGTCCTGGTACGTGGGCATCGGGGTCTCCTATCGCGTCGGACCGGTGGCGAACCGGCTCTGGATGCCGCCGAAGCGGGTGCGGGCCTCCTGGTCGACGGCCTCGACGTCGTCGGCGCTGCCGACCACCTGGTCGCCCTGCCAGGTGAGGCGGTGTTCGAGCCCCGCGGTGACGGCCGCGAGCGCGGCCTGCCACCGCCGGCCCGCCTCGCCGGTGGCGAAGCCGCGGTTGCGGTCGGCCGCGGTCGACGCCGGGCGCTCCACCCGCCTGGACGCGGCCTGGCCGTTCGGAGCCAGGCCGCGCAGGCCGATGCCGCCCGTGCGCACCGCCTCGACGTCCATGTGCACGGTCATGGTTCCTCCTTCGAAGACGCCCGCCGGGCGGACGCCCGGCGTCCCCAGTACTGTCGCGCGCCCGGTCACGGGTCGGTCCCGGCCGCAGGCGGACGGACCCGTGACGGATTCATGACGTGACGGTCTTCCATGGGCGGCACCAGCATTCGAGGGCCCGAGACCCGGGCCCCCAGGGGAGGTGCGCTGCCGATGACCGACGACCTGTTCACGACCGGCGACGAGGCCTGGTCCACCGCCGACGTCACTCCGGAACCGCCGACGTTCGAGTTCACGATCGCGTTCGGGGACGCCTCGGCGCTCGACTCGGGCGCGCGCGCCGGCTGCTCGGGCGCGTGCCCGCATCCCGTCGCGCATCCCGCGGAGGAGGACTGGGTGCACCTGGTCTCGGCGGTGCCGGTGGAGGGACAGCGGGACCGGTTCACGCCGCGGTGCGAGGGCATGGCGTATCCGACCGAGGCGGACTTCCGGGCCGCGGTGGGCGCGGTGCGGCCCGAGGACGCCGACGCGTTCTCGTCGCAGCGTCTGCGCAGCGGCTGGACCGACGAGGTGGCGTCGGTGGCCGGGACCTGGCCGGAGCGGTTGAAGTCGAAACTGGCGGCGCTGTCGGAGGGCTGGGCCGGCGAGGACTTCGACGCGTTCGCCGCCCAGGCGGACCAGGCGCGGGCGCTGGTGGAGGGCGCACTCGACGACATCGAGGCCACCGTGGCGGAACTGGAGCGCCGGGAGACGGCGATCTACACCCTGCAAGGCGGGGACTCGGGCGAGATCCCTTACCCCGCACCGATGGTCGGCATCGAGGGCGAGTGGTCGAACCTGGTGGCGCTGCACGTGCGGCCCGCTTGGTGGCACGGCGAGTGCATCACGATGACCTGCGAGGAGGCCGAGAAGGCCTTGGAGCTGGCGGGCGCGGACACCGGGCTCGCGACCGAGGTGCGGGAGTTCATCGAGGAACGCGTGGGCGCGAACCTCTTGGGGCTCGGATCGCCGGTGTCGGACGTGCGGGCGCTCGCGGGCGAGGAGGCCCGGGAGGTCTTCACCGACCGGGTCGGGGCCGAGCTGGCGGCGTACGTCGAGCGGCGGGCCGCGATCGACGAGGCGATCGCGGAGAAGCGGGCCGGGCAGAGCGAGGAGCTCGCGGCGGTGCGGACCACGAGCGAGGTGCGGCCGTACCCGAGCTCGGCCGACGTGTCCCATATGGACATGATGGCGCCGGAGGCGGAACGCCCCGCGGCACCGGTCGCGCCGCGGACCACGGAGAACCCGAGCCCGGTGCCGCCGGGCGGCGACGGCTCGGCGAGCGAGACGGGCGCGAGCACCACCGATGAATCCCCTTGGGACGACGCCGAGGACGACGACGGCGCGACGTCGGGCGGCCTCGCGAGCGGCGGTCCCGGCAGCGGCGGCCCGGGCGGGACCGGCGGGTCCTTCGGGTCCGGCGGCGGGACGGGGCGGGTGGGCGGCGTGACGACGCCCGGCGGGACCGTGCCGCAGGGGCTGTTCGGCCCGGCGGTCACCGGCGCGACGCCCGGCACCGCGGCGAGCACGTCGGGGACGAGCGGCACCAGGACCGGCACTGTTCAAGGCCCGCAGGGCGGTGCGCCCGGCAGGAGCGGCAAGGCCCCCGCGAATACCGGCGACGACGAGAAGGACGGCGAGGCGAAACCGGACGGCCCGGCCCGGCGGGAGACCGGGAACGTCTGGGGCTACGTGAAGCCGAACGAGGACCCCTACAACTGACCACCGCGGAGGAAGGACGAGGCAATGGGCGAGCGGATCTTCGACCCGGAGGCGATCGGCGAATACCGGCGCTTCCTGACGGAGCTGATCGACGAACTCGAGCACGAGGTGATCCCGGTGATGACGACCGGGACGCTGAGCCGGGCCCCGGCGTTCGGCACCGCGCCGGGCGCGGCCGAGAACGCGACGGAGCAGTACCTGGAGTTCCACGCGGCGATGTGGCGGAACCTCCAGCACCTGCGGGGGACGCTGCACGGCATGGACGCCGCGCTCGCGGAGACGACCAGCGGCGACGACGTCGCCTTCACCTTCGAGTTCGGCGCGGTGGACCCCACGAACGGCGCGACCTGAGGCGAGCCGCGGACGCCGCCCCCGACGGCGGCGCGAGCCGCCGCGGCGCCCCGGAGCGGGCCCCCGGCGTCGGCGCCCGAGCGGTACGAGAGCGGGCGCCGGCTTGCAACGGCAGAGCGCCCGCCGGCACTGTCGTGCGGGCGGGCGCTCTGCGCATGCCTTGTCGGCGGCCGCCGCCGACCGGCGGCGACCTGCGGTCCGCTCGGCGGCCTCCCTCGACGGTCGGCCGCCGCGTGCGGCTCGTCCCCCGGCTAGAAGGCCTCGTCCGGCAGGTCCATCGCGGTCAGGTCCGCCGCCTCGACGACCTTGCGGTCGGCGGTGAGGCGCGGCAGGACCTCCTTGGCGAAGAACTTCGCCGAGGCGACCTTGCCCCGGTAGAAGTCGTCGTCCGCGCCCTCGTCGAGCTTGCGCTGCGCGACCTCGGCCTGCCGCAGCAGCAGCCAGCCGACCATCAGGTCGCCCACCGCCAGCAGCAGCCGCCGCGAGTGCAGCCCGGCCTTGTACAGCTCGCGCGGCTCGTCGCCCATCGCGGCCATCAGCGCGGGCTGGAGCGCCTCGATGGTGCCCTGCACGTCGCCGAGCGCCCGCAGGACCTTCCCGCGCACCTCTTCGAGCTCCGCGTGGCCGTCCTGCGTGGACTCCATGATCTCGCCGGCGACGGCCATGAGCGCCTCGCCGTTGTCCTTGAGGATCTTGCGGAACAGGAAGTCGAGGCTCTGGATCGCGGTCGTGCCCTCGTAGAGCGTGTCGATCTTCGCGTCGCGCACGTACTGCTCCAGGGGGTAGTCCTGGAGGTAGCCCGAGCCGCCGAAGGTCTGGAGCGACTCCGAGCTCAGCAGCTCGTACGCCCGCTCCGAACCGCAGCCCTTGACCAGCGGCAGCAGCAGGTCGTTGATCCTCTTGGCCGTCTCCGCGGCCTCCGCGTCGCCCTCGATCTCGGCCAGGCGCGCCTTGTCCTGCCACGACGCGGTGTACGACACCAGCGCCCGCAGGCCCTCGGCGTAGCTCTTCTGCAGCAGCAGCGAGCGGCGCACGTCCGGGTGCTTGATGATCGGGACGCGCGGCGAGGTCTTGTCCGAGGACTTGAGCAGGTCCGGGCCCTGGAGGCGGCTCTTCGCGTAGTCGAGCGCGTTGAGGTAACCCGTGGAGAGCGTGGCGATCGCCTTGGTGCCCACCATCATCCGCGCGTACTCGATGATGAGGAACATCTGGCGGATGCCCTCGTGCTTCTCGCCGAGGAGCCAGCCCTTCGCGGGCGCCTTCTCGCCGAAGGTGAGCTCGGCGGTCGCGGAGACCTTGAGGCCCATCTTGTGCTCGATGTTGGTGACGTTCACGCCGTTGCGCTCGCCGAGCTCGCCCGTGGCCGGGTCGAACAGGTACTTGGGGACGATGAACAGGCTCAGGCCCTTGGTGCCCGGTCCGCCCACGCCCGCTTCGCCCACGGGGCGGGCGAGCACGTAGTGGATGATGTTGTCGGTCATGTCCTGGTCGCCCGAGGTGATGAACCGCTTGACGCCCTCGATGTGCCAGGAGCCGTCCGGCTGCTTGTAGGCCTTGGTCGTGCCCGCGCCGACGTCGGAGCCCGCGTCGGGCTCGGTGAGGACCATCGTGGCGCCCCAGCCCTTCTCGACGAAGAGCTTGGCCCACTCCTGCTGCTCCTCGGTGCCCTCGAGGTACGCGGTGTGCGCGAACGAGGAGCCCGCGGCGTACATCCACAGCGCGGGGTTGGCGCCGAGCACGAGCTCGGCGAGCGACCACCAGAGCATGCGCGGCGCCACGGTGCCGCCGAGGACCTCCGGCAGGTCGAGGCGCCAGTACTCGGCGTCGATGAAGGCCTTGTACGCCTTCTTGAAGGCATCGGGCAGCGTCACCGAGTGCGTGGCGGGGTCGAACACGGGCGGGTTGCGGTCGCCCTCGACGAAGCCCGCGGAGAGCTCCTCCTCGGAGAGGCGTGCCAGCTCGGTCAGGATGTCGCGGGCGGTGGCCTCGTCCAGGTCCGCGAAGGCCTCGTGTGCGAGGATCTTGTCCGCTCCGAAGACCTCGAAGAGATTGAACTCCAGGTCTCGAAGGTTGTGGCGGAAGTGCGTCATTGCGGGTCCTCCATTACTCGGTGGTAACCCTCATCATATTACCCGTCAGTAAGTACCTCAAGTATCCCGCAGTGAAGACCGTCTGCCCAGGTTTCCCCCGGCGTGGCGCGGTCGGATTCTCGACGGAACCGGCGACCCGCGACCGCCGGACCCGGGCGCCCCGCGCGACCCCCTCGACCGGCCGCCGTCCTTCGATCGAGTGAGCGTCCCCCGGAATGCCGTTCCCGCCGTAACCTGCGCACCCGTGCCTCGTTGAACCGGACAGCAGACCGCCTGTGCGAACCCACCAGGAGCACCCATGATCCGAGCCGTCGCCGACCGCATCGCCTCGCGCGCGCGACCCGCCTACATCGGCCGCCACCGCCGCGTACGACCCGTCCTCCACCGCGTCTTCCGCATCGGCGTCGCACCGGCCGAGGGGATCGCGCAGTGAACTTCCCCCGCCGCCTCCCCGTGCGCCTCACCAAACGCCGCCGCTCCCACGTCAGACTCCGCACCCTGCGGCGCTGCCGCCTGGGACCGAGCGCACGCTGACGCCGCGCGAAGCCGCCCCCGGCGCGGCTTCGACGCCCAGTCCGCCGGCAATCGCCTTCAGAACGCGCCTCGGGCCCGATCGTCTCCACCACGCGGCCGGCTCCGGAACTCCGACGTCCGCAGCGCTCAGTCCACACCCGGCCGATAATCCAAGAGCAGCAACGCGATGTCATCGGTCAGCGGACCGCCCACCCAGCGCCGCAGCGCCGACTCCAACGACGCCAGCCCGTCCCCCACGTTCCCATGGCCGATCAGGCTCCAAGCCCGCTCCCGGATCGGGAAGAACTCCCCGTCCTTCCGGGCCTCCGCCAGACCATCCGTGTACAGGAAGATCCGGTCCCCCGGCTGGAGCCGCAACGTGAGCTCCCGCGCCGACGGGCTCAGACCCAGCGGCGGCGCCATCGACTCGGGCTCCAGGTACGTCGCCACCCCGTCGCGCACCAGCATCGGCGGCGGATGCCCGCAATTGAGGATCTCCAGGGTCCCCCCGCGCTCCTGCAGCAGGACCGCGGTCACGAAGTCCTCGTCCCCCGCGTTCCGCGCCACCGCGTGGTCCAGATCCGCGATCATGCAGCGCTGGTCGGCGCGCTCGAACGCCACATGCCGGTACGACCCCAGCACGGTCGAGGAGAGCCGCACCGCGTCCAGGCCCTTGCCGCGCACGTCGCCGATGATGATCCGCACCCCGAACTCGGTGTTCAGCGCCTCGTACAGGTCCCCGCCGATCTCCGCACCCGAACGCGCCGAGACGTACCGCGCGGCGATGTCGAACGGCCCCAACCGCTCCCCGATCGGCCGCAGAATCGCCTGCTGCACCACCGAGGCCAGCTGCGTCAACCGCCGCATCCGCTCGTCGTCCCTTTCGCGCACGATCGCGACGGCCGCCGAGATGACCACCGCCACCGCCACGACCAGGAAGTCCACGCCCCGCTGGGCCACCGCGGCCAAGGCGAAGTCGTGGAGGACCCACAGATAGGCGAAGGCCGCCCCGATGCTCGCCAGCCCCACCCCGGCCACCCACCGCCACGGCAGGAACGCCGAGGCCGCCAAGGGAGGCAGCGCCAGCCACGAGACCGCGTGCGAGTCGTCGCGAACGGTCAGACGCAGCCCGACCAGGACGACCACGACGGCGAACGCGGCGGTGAACGCCGTCCGCACCGAGGGCGCCGACCAGCCCTGCCAGCGGTCAGCGCGTGCCATCGTCGGCCTCCGTCGCAACGTTGTGCGCATATGGGTGAATGCCTCCTTCCTACCGGATCGCGGCCGGGTCGCCCGCGCGTTCGCCCAAGCTCCTGCGCAGGAGGTCCGGATTCGGGCGCGGGGGTGCCGCGCCCAGGACGCGCCCGACCGGAACCGGGGGATGCGCGCGCCCGCATGCGTTCGAGGGCGAAGCCGGGATCCTACGCGCCGCGAACGCACGGTTCGCGAGCCTCGCCGAAGCCGCGAACCCTTGACGTGCAAGCTTCACCACGGCTTGCACACGTACGGTTCGCCGGCTTCGCCGAGCACTGCACGTTCATGACTCACAGGCTTCGCCACACTGTGCACCTGCATGGCTCGTCAGCTCCGCCGAGCGCTGCACATGTATGGCTCGCAAGCTTCGCCAAGACTAGACTTCGACCGTCGTCGATGGAACACCCGGAGTGCCGGACCCGATTCGACCATCGCCGATGTGAAGATCGTAATGGTCGACGCGGCGCTTCCGGGCGTGGAGGACGCCGCCGAGAGGGTGACGGTCAAGTCTGTGCGTTCGGTCGGCCGCGAACGCCGAACGGCCCCTTCGCGCCTCCACTGTTCGGCCGGTGCGAACCGCCTCGGGCTGGGCACGCGTCGCCGCGACGGGAGGGCCGGACGGGGCCGGCGCGCCCCAGCGGCGCCGGAGGGCGGCGTGATCGACGGCGCTGGCGCGACCGCCTCGCGCTATGCGAAAGTTGAACGCGTGCAGTACACGCTTTCGCGGACTCCGTTCGCCAGCCCTGTGGCGCAGATGCTCTGCGCCGAGATCCACCAGGAGTACGTCCGCCGCTACGGCGGCGGCGACGAGACGGAGCTGGGCGACGACGACTTCGACCCGCCGAACGGCGACTTCTTCGTGGCCTACGGCGAGGACGGCGATCCGCTCGGCTGCGGCGGCTGGCGGGCGCACGGCGACGACGACGCCGAGATGAAGCGCGTCTACGTCCGCGAGAGCGCCCGGCGGCGCGGCCTGGCCCGGCTGCTCGTGGCGGCCGTGGAGGACTCGGCCGCGCAGGCGGGGCGCAAGCGCGTCATCCTCGAGACCGGCCCGCGCCAGCCCGAGGCCCTCAGCATGTACGAGACGCTCGGCTACGTCCCGGTCCGGCCCTTCGGCTTCTACGCCTGCACCGAGGGCTCGATCCACCTGGGCAAGGAGCTGCGCTCCGAACACGCCTGACCGAGGCACCGGACGGGACGAGGGCGGCTGCGCCCTCGGCCGCGGCCCGCTCCGGCATCGCCGCAGCGCCCAGATCGAAAAGAACGCGGCGGCGGGGTCGCCAAGCCGCCCCGCCGCGGCCTTGTATACTTCGGTTCGGCTCTGTTCGCCAGAGTTCGCGGGTGTAGTTCACTGGTAGAATGCGACCTTCCCAAGGTTGAGAAGCGGGTTCGATTCCCGTCACCCGCTCCACGAGATTCACGGCCGTCCCGGTTCACCGGGGCGGCCGTTTCGCTGTCCCCGGCTTCCCCGCGCTCCCCTCTTCCACCTGCATTCCCATGCTTGCGCCTGGACCGCGATAGGCCCTAAGAGAGACCCTCTTCACTTTTTCCGGGGGCATCTGTAGTATGACGCAATCGAAAGTTTCCGAGATTTATTCCGGAAGTTTCGGCCAACCCTTCATCCCTCGAAAGGACGGACTCCCATGCGGAATCCCCTGCAACGACCTCGGGCGCTGCTCGCCGCCGGAGCCGCGGCGGCGCTCGCGCTGACCGCCGCCGCGTGCGGTGACAGCGGCGAGAGCGACGCCGACGTCACCTTCTGGCACATCCAGAACGAGGACCCCATGAAGTCCACCTGGGCGGCCATGGCCGACGAGTGGTCCGAAGAGGCGGGCCTCACCGTCGAGACCTCCGCCATCGCCGTGGAGGACTTCAAGACCCGCCTCTCCACCCAGACCCAGGCCGGGGACCTCCCCGACCTCTACAACACGTGGGGCGGCGGCGTCCTCGCCGAGCAGGTCGAGGCCGGACTCGTCCGCGACATCTCGGGGCTCGAATGCCTCGACAAGGTCAACCCGATCACCCTGGAGGCCTACACGATCGACGGGAAGGTCTACGCGATCCCGTTCGACCAGGGCGTCGTCGGCTTCTGGTACAACAAGGACCTCTTCGCCGAGGCCGGGATCACCGCACCCCCGACCACCTGGAGCGAGTTCACCGCGGCCGTCCAGCAGCTCAAGGACGCCGGCGTCACCCCGATCGCGCTCGGCGCCGCCGACAAGTGGCCCGTCCACTACTACTGGACCTACCTCTCGATGCGCCTGGTCGGCCTCGAAGGGCTCCAGGCCGCCGGCGAGGCGGGCGAGTTCTCCGACCCCGGCTTCACCGAGGCGGGCCGGCTGATGGCCGAACTCGCCGCCATGGAGCCGTTCCAGGAGGGCTTCGAGTCCGCCACCTACGGCGACGTCGACGGCCAGGCCGCGACGATGGGCGAGGGCATCGCGGCCATGGAGCTCATGGGCCAGTGGGCCCCGCAGGTCCAGCGCGACGCCTCCGGCACCGAGGGCCCCGGCGACGCGCTCGGGTTCTTCCCCTTCCCCGCCGTCGAAGGCGGCCCCGGCGTCACGACCGAGTTCCTCGGCGGCGGCGGCGGTTTCGCGGCCGGCGCCGGAGCGCCGGACGAGATCGAGGACTTCATGTGCTACCTGCTCGAAGAGGAGAACCAGGCCCGGGCGGTCCAGGACGGCAACTTCTCGACCGTGGCCGCGAACCCCGAGGAAGTGCTCCCCGAGCCGACGCCTGAGCAGCAGATGGTGGTCGAGGCGATGGCGACGGCCACCGGCACGCAGCTGTACCTCGACCAGGCCTACCCGCCCGCGATCGGCTCCACCATCAACGAGGCCTCCGAAGGCCTGGTGCTCGGCGAGATCACCCCGGAGGAGTTCGTCACGATGGTCAACGAGGCCTGGGCGGACGAACAGTGACCGTAGCCCCGATTCGGGATCGCACGCGGTCGGATGCCGCCCGCGCCGGCGACGGGGTGCCTCCCCGTCGCCGGCGCGGGCGGCGGCCCGACGCGGCCACGATGGCCGCGTTCATCGCTCCGGCCTTGATCCTGTTCCTGCTCTTCGTCATCGTCCCGGTCCTGTTCGCCGCGTACACGTCGTTCTTCGACTGGAACGGGCTCGGGGGCATCCCCACCGACTTCGTGGGCTTGGAGAACTTCCAGGCCCTGATCGCGGACGAGGTGTTCCTGGGCGACCTGTGGCGGATCGGCCTCATCACGATGCTGTCGGTCGCGGTGCAGCTGCCGATGGCCTTCGGCCTGGCGATGCTGCTGCACCAGCGGTTCCCGGGGCGCACGGCGTTCCGGCTGCTGTTCTTCGTGCCCTACATCCTCACCGAGGCCGTCACGGCCGTCCTGTTCGGACTGATCTTCTCACCGCGGCGCGGCTTCGCCGACGCGGTGCTCGCCGGCCTCGGCTTCGACGGCCGGGTCGGCTGGCTCTCGGACCGCGGGCTCGTCCTCTTCGTGATCTTCGGGATCCTCACGTGGAAGTTCTTCGGCTTCCACATGATCCTGTACCTGGCCGGGCGCCAGAACATCCCCGAGGAGCTGTACGAGGCCGCCCGCGTGGACGGCGCGACCAGCAAGCAGCTGTTCCGGCACATCACCCTGCCGCTCATGGGCCCGACGATCCGCATCACCGTGTTCCTCTCCGTGATCGGCACCGTGCAGCTGTTCGACCTGGTGTACGTGCTCACCAAGGGCGGGCCGTACCACGCGTCGGAGACGCTCGCGATCACCATGTACGACCAGGGGTTCGTGCGCAACCAGATCGGCTACGCCTCGGCCCTGTCGATCGCGATGTTCCTCATCAGCCTGCTCTTCGCCCTGATCTACCAGCGTTACGTGCTCAGCCGCGACCTCCAGGGCTCCCTCACCTCGACCGACGGAGGCCGTTCATGAGCGTCGACACCGGCCGCGCGAGGCTTCTGCGCAACACCGGCTTCTACATCGCCGCGTTCCTCGCGACCGGGTTCGTGGCGACCCCGATCCTGTTCGCGCTCCTGGGCGGGTTCAAGGACAACCAGCAGCTGCGCGAGAACGCGCTCGGGCTGCCGAACCCGTGGCACGTCGAGCACTACGTCGACGTGCTCGCCAACGCCACGTTCTGGCGGCAGCTGGGGAACTCGGTGTTCATCGCGCTGGCGACCACGTTCATCGTCGTGGCGGCGGCCGCGGCGGTCGCGTACGTGTTCGCGCGGTTCCAGTTCAAGGGCCGGGAAGGGCTGTTCACGCTGTTCGCGGCGGGCATGATGTTCCCGTTCGCGGTGGCGGTGCTGCCGCTGTTCATCATCCTGCGCACCTTCGAGATGCTCAACAGCCCGCTCGGGGTGATCCTGCCGCAGGCGGCCTTCGGGCTGCCGCTGACGATCATCATCCTGCGCAGCTTCTTCCGGCAGATCCCCGGCGAGGTCGAGGAGGCCGCGACGATCGACGGCGCGGGACCGTGGCGGTTCTTCATCCAGATCCTGCTGCCGATGTCGCGCCCGGTCATCGCGACGGTCTCGGTGCTGGCGCTCGTGGGCTCGTGGAACTCCTACCTGCTGCCGCTGGTGGTGCTCTCGAAGCCGACCTGGCAGACGCTCCCGCTGGGCGTCACGCAGTTCCAGGGCGAGTACTCGACGGAAACGGCGAAGGTGCTGGCGTTCGTCATGCTCGCGATGCTCCCGGCGCTGATCTTCTACGCGTTCGCTGAGCGGCATCTCATCAGCGGCTTGACCTCGGGCGGCACGAAGGGGTTAGCCGTCCGGAGACAGACGGGCCCGGAGGTCATGGGACGCCTCCGGGCCTGTCGGCCGTCCCGGCCCGGAACCGGATCGCCTGTCGGTCTGCCGCGTCGGGAACCGTCCT
This sequence comes from Glycomyces sp. TRM65418, assembly GCF_019710475.1. Lineage (GTDB taxonomy): Bacteria > Actinomycetota > Actinomycetes > Mycobacteriales > Micromonosporaceae > Glycomyces. The sequence continues at coordinate 156,448 of NZ_JAJFAX010000007.1, forward strand.
CGGGTCCGCGGCGTCCGAAGAGGCATGCAACCCAAACTCCTCATCGCACCCGCCGCGGCGGCGGTCCTCGCCGCGAGCGCGTGCACTTCGCAACCTGCTGACGCCGAGATCGTCGCGCTCCCCTGGGTGCCGGTCTCCGCGCAGCTCGCCGCCTACGAGTCGTGCGACGACGCGCTCGAGGGCATCCAGGAGGCGGCGGTGGCCGCGTTCACCGCTTGGAGGGACGAGTACGACCGGGGCGGCGGGATCGAGGACTTCGCCGCCGCCGAAGAGTCCGACGGCGCCGGGGCGACCGCGGAGGACGGGTCGTTCTCCGAGACGAACAACGCGGTCGCGGGCGTGGACGAGCCGGACCTGGTGAAGACCGACGGCACGTTCGTCTACAGCGTCGTCGGCCAGGTCCTGCGGGTGGTCGACACGCGCTCGTCCGCGGTGGTGGCCGAGCGGGAGCTGGACTCGTTCACGTGGGGGCACCGGCTGTTCCTCGGGGACGACGAGCTGCTGTTGATGCACACCGAGGACGTGGAGAGCGGCGAGGGGTACTTCAGTGAGTTCCGGCTCGAGCGGATCGATGCGGCCTCGCTGGAGACGCTGGACGCCTTCGCCATGGAGGGGTCCATGGTGGACGCCCGCCTGGTGGGGGGCGAGGTGCGGCTGGCGGTGGGCTCGCAGCCGCGGCTCGAGCCGGTGTGGGAGGAGATGTGGGAGGAGGACGCCGACGACGCGTCGGTCGCGGCGGCCGTGCGGGCCACCGAGATCGAGGACTGGCTGCCGGCGTTCAGCGTCAACGGCGACGGGCAGCGGGTCGACTGCGCCGCGGTCGCGCATCCCGAGCGGTTCACCGGCACGTCGGTGAGCGTCTTCGCGCTTCCGGCGGACGGCGACTGGACCGGGATCGAGCCGCAGACGGTCATGGTCGACGGCGAGACGGTCCACGGGACTGCCGACAGCCTCTACCTCGCCCACTACGACTACGCGTGGGGCGCGGCGGAGCCGGAGGCCGAGAGCGAGATCTACCGGTTCGTGTTCGAGGGCGGGCGGGCGCGTCTGGCGGGCGAGGCGGCCGTGCCGGGGTCGCTGCTGAACCAGTACTCGCTGAGCGAGTACGGCGGTCATCTGCGGGTGGCGACGACCGAGAACGAGGCGATGGGCTGGTGGGGCGGCGGCTGCGGGCCGGCGGCCGTCTGCGCGTGGGACGGGGGGAGCGCCGCGGAGGAGCCGTCGAAGTCGACGGTGACGGTGTTCGCGGTCGGCGAGGACTCGTTGACCGAGACCGGTTCGGTGACCGATCTGGGTGTGGACGAGCGGATCTACGCGGTCCGGTTCATCGGCGACACCGGTTACGTGGTGACGTTCCGCCAGACCGATCCGCTGTACACCGTGGACTTGTCGGATCCGGCGAATCCGGTGGTCACCGGGGAGTTGAAGATCACCGGTTTCTCGGCCTACCTGCATCCGGTCGGGGAGGACCGGCTGCTCGGCGTCGGCCAGGAGGCCACTACGGAGGGGTTCGCCACGGGCCTGCAGGTGAGCCTGTTCGACGTGGGCGCGGCGGAGGCGGCGGTGCTGGACCAGTACTACTGGGAGGGCGCCGACTCGTCGGTCCAGTGGGACCCGCACGCGTTCCTGTACTGGGCGGAGACGGGAGTCGCCGTGGTGCCCGCGCAGGAGTGGGACGAGGGCGACCCTCGGGCCGGCGCGGTGGTCCTCGACGTCGGGGGCGGATCCCTGACGCAGGCGGCCTGGATCGAGCACCGGGTCGGCGGGGACTCGTACGAGCGGGAGATCGTGCGTTCGCTGGTGATCGGCGACGAGCTGTGGACGGTCTCGCATGCGGGGCTCCAGGCGAACGCGCTGGGCGGGGACTACGAGCGGATCTCCTGGACGGGCTTCTAGGCCCGGGGAAGCAGGGCCCGCACCGCTTTCGGGTGGCGGTGCGGGCCCGTTGCGGCCGGCGGTTCGGGCGGTCGTCGCCCGGGGCCGTCAGTCGGCCCTGCTGATCTGGGTGAGCATTCGGACGCCGCCGAGGCCCCACATCTCGTTCCAGAAGCTCGGGTAGGCGCCGGGCGTGTCGGTGTCACCGGAGGGCCAGCCGGTCCAGACCGCGTTGGAGGCCTGGGACCAGGCGCCGTTGTACCAGATCGGGATGGCGGGGAGGTCGCGCATCGCGATGCGCTGGAGTTCGGCGATGACCTCGGGGTAGCGGGGGTCGTCGGTGGCGAGGGTGGCGAGTTCCTGCGTGAGTTCCCAGGCGAGGTCGTCCTCCCATCGTGAGAAGTTGGCGAGGCGCTGGGTGTCGCGGACGGGGAGTTCGAACAGGTAATGGAAGTGGCTCCAGGGGGAGTTCGTGACCCAGGTGCGGTTGTTGATGAGCAGGTCGAAGTCGCCGTTCTCACGGGCGGCGTCGACCTCGGCGGCGTCGAGGAAGACGGCGGTGACGTTGATGCCGACGTCGGAGAGGTCGCTGGCGATCGATCGTGCGGCCGCCTCCCAGTCGGTCCAGCCGGCGGGGACGATGATCTGCATCTCGATCGGGTCGCCCTCGAGGGTCTCGACGAAGCCGTCGCCGTCCTCGTCGCGGTACCCGGCCTCGGCGAGGAGGTCGAGGGCGGTGGAGGGCTCGAACACGAAGCCGAGTTCGCCGACGGCCTCCGCGTCGTAGTACCGCTCCCAGATCGGCAGGAGCCCGGTGGGGTGCGCCTCGCTGACCATGCCGCCGTAGACGGCGTCCACGATCTGGCCCGGGCTGATCGCGTGGGCCATCGCCCGGCGGAACGCGGGGTCGTCGAGCGGTTCGCGCGTGGTGTTCGGGATGAGCATGGCGGTGTTCACCGGGGCCATGAACGGCGGCTTGTCGAAGTAGGTGCTCAGCTCCGGTTCGCCTTGGAGGAAGTCGGAGACGCCCGGCATGAAGTTGTTGGCCAGGTCGAGGCGGCCTTCGACGAGCATGTTGAGGATGTCGGCGTTGCCGAGGGTCACGAGGTCCACGATGTATCGGGGCCGCACTTCGAGGCCGAGCGCCTCGGTGGCCCACCAGCCGTCCCGTTTGACCCAGGCGATCTGCGCCTCGTCGAAGCTGTGCACTTCGTAGGGGCCGGTGACCACCGGGTTCGCGTCGAGGGGGCCGTCTCGGAGTTCGTCCTCAGTGTACGCCTCGAAGACGTGCTTCGGGACGATCTCGTTGGTGTAGAGGAGGTTGTCCCATTCCTGCCGGCGCGCTTCGGCGAAGCGGAACCGCACCGTCCGCTCGTCGACGACTTCGGCCGTCTCGAGCCAGTCCCAGACGTTCGCGTACGGGACGCCTTCGATCTTGCCGAGTTCGAAGGTGAAGGCGACGTCGTCGGCGGTGAACGGGGTGCCGTCGCTCCACTCGACACCGCTGCGCAGCCGGAGTTCGTACTCGTTCCCGGAGGTCCATTCGCCGGATTCGGCGAGCCACGGGCTGAGGCGCTGCTCCACGGTGTCGAACACGAAGAGGTACTCGTAGCCGAGGCCGCTGAGGCCGGTGACCCCGCCCGCCGAGATCGGGTTGAAATCGCCGGGGGGACCCCAGGCGGTGCCGGTCGAGTACAGGGTCTCGCCGCGCGGGAACTCGTCGTTCCCGTCGCCGCCGTCCTCCGGGCTCTCGTCATCGGTGCACGCGGCCGTGGCGAGGGCCGCCGTGGCGAAGAGCGCGGGTAGGTGTCGCCTCTTGGTCATGTCAGTGCTGCTTTCGATTCGAGGGATGACGTGCCTCGTCGTTGCTCGGAGCAGGGATCGAATGCAGGGAGGGACGGCATTCGCGCCCGATCAACGACGCCGAGGAGGCGCGTCATTGCGAGGCGGATCCGCGACTGTCGGGTTGCGACCACGGATCAGGGGAGCCTTCCCGTGGGGGAGGGCTCTGAATGCCGGTGCGCGAGCGCGGGTGCGTGCGGGGTCGCCGCGCCGGAATGCGCGGTCTCGCGATGGTTTCACGCTATCGCAATGCGGCGACGAACGCCGACCGCCGAAATCCGGAATGCCCGGTCATTGCGCCCGTGTAAAGGCCAGATATCGTGCATGGCGGTGGAATCGCTCCAACGATGCGGCGTACTTCGATATGAAATCGAGACGGGCGAGTCCCTCGATGACGATGCGATTCGCACCAAAAGCGACTGTCGCCCTTCTCCGTCCGGATGCGCGAGCGGGGCCCGCGCCGAGCGGCGCGGGCCCCTTCCTGTTTCCCTCAGGCTCGTTCGGTCGCGGCGGCTAGCGACCGAGGTTCTGGAACTTCCGCACCGCGAGCGGCAGGAAGATCGCGGTGATGATCACCGGCCACACGATCGCGGCCAGCAGGGCGTGCTGCTCGGGCCACGAGTCCCCGATCGCCGCGGGGTTGCCGAAGAGCTCGCGGATGGCGGTCGCGGTGGCCGAGACCGGGTTCCACGCGGCGATCGCGCCGAGCCAGCCGGGCATGAGCTCGGGCGGGGTGAACACCGAGGAGACCATGCCGAACGGGAACGCGATCGCGAAGAGGTTCCCGGCCTGGGTGACGTCCTTGACCAGGAGGCCGAGCCAGACGCCGACCCAGATGAGCGCGAACCGCAGCCACAGGAGGATCGCGAACGCGCCCAGGGTCTCCCAGAAGGTGCCCTCCGAACGCCAGCCGATGACCAGGGCGATCACGAACAGCACGAACAGGTCCACGGCGGCGTGGAGGGTGTCGGCGATGTTGCGGCCCACGACGACCGCGGAGGAGGCCATCGGCATCGAGCGCACCCGGTCGATGAAGCCCTTCTCCTTCGCCTCGGCCACGGCCCACGCGGTGTTGGTGAAGCCGAAGGCCATGGTCATGGCGAACATGCCGGGCATGGCGTAGGCGACGTAGTCGACGCCGGCGCCCTGGCCGGTGACGTCCATGGCGGAGCCGAAGACGTAGACGAACAGCAGCACCATGACGATCGGGAAGCCGAGCTGCCAGGCGAAGTTCACGGGCTGTCGCCACAGGTGGGTGAACTCCTGGCCGACGATGGCCCGGTAGTCGTGGAGCGTCCATTTGATGCGGCCGCCGAGGGTCTCGTCGGGCACCGGGGCGAGGGTGGTCACAGCCGGTCCTCCTTCTTCTTGGTCGCAGTGTCGTTCGGGGAGGCGCCGATGAGTTCGAGGAAGGCCTCGTCGAGGGTGGGGCGGCGCAGGCCGATGTCGGCGACGGTGAGCCGCTTGTCCTGCACCGCGGTGGCGGCCGCGGTGAGCGCCGCGACCGGTTCCCCGACCGGTGCCGAGACGCTGGACGCGCCCTCGTCGGTGGTGGTCTCCCCCTGCGCGAGCGCGGCGACGATCTCGCGCAGGACGGGCAGGTCCCCGGGGTCGGCGGCGACGATCTCGAGCCGGTCGGCGCCCATGCGGCGCTTGAGCCCGGCGGGGGTGTCGTCGACGAGGTTGCGGCCGTGGTCGATGACGGCGATGCGGTCGCAGAGGCGGTCGGCCTCGTCGAGGTAGTGGGTGGTGAGGACGACGGTGGTGCCGTCGGCGGCCAGGCCGGAGACGGCGTCCCAGACCTCGCGGCGCCCGGCCGGGTCAAGGCCGGTGGTCGGCTCGTCCAGGAACAGCACCTGCGGGGCGAGGATCATGCTGGCGGCCAGGTCGAGGCGGCGCTTCATGCCGCCGGAGAAGCCCTTGGCCTGGCGGTCGGCGGCCTCGGCGAGGCCGAACTGGGCGAGGAGCTGGTCGGCGCGCTCGCGGGCCCGGCTCTTGGTGAGGCGGAAGAGCTTGCCGAAGAGGACGAGGTTCTGGCGGGCGGTGAGGAGGTCGTCCACGGCGGTCTGCTGGCCGGTGAGGCCGATGCGGCGGCGTACTTGGCGGGCGTCGCGGCCGACGTCGAACCCGGCGACGGCGGCGGTGCCGGTGTCGAAGCGCAGCAGGGTGGTGAGGATGCGGACGGTGGTGGTCTTGCCGGCGCCGTTCGGGCCGAGGAGGCCCAGGACGGTGCCGGCTTCGGCGGCGAGGTCGAAGCCGTCGAGGGCGGCGGTGTCCTTGAATCGTTTGCCGAGGTTGTTGGCCTCGACAGTGGTGGTCGGCATGGTCGGGTCCCTTTCAATCGGGTACGCTGTACCCAGTAATAGCATACAACGTACCCGATTATCAAGCGCGTTATCATGAGGCCCCTATGGCGACACCACAGACGGGGGCGGGCGACCCCAAACGAAGCCTGGAGCTGCTCTGGCGCGAATTCCGGCCGCAGCCGAGCAAGCCGGGGCCGAAGCCGAAGCTCACCGTCGACCGCATCGTGGAGGCCGCCATCACGGTGGCCGACCGCGAGGGCAGCTGCTTCGGGATGCGCAGCGTCTCCGCGGAGCTCGGCGTGGGCGCCATGACGATCTACCGGTACGTGCCCGGCAAGAAGGAGCTCATCGACCTCATGGTCGACCGGCTCTCGCGGATCGGCGACGACGCGCCCGACCTCGCGGCCATGGGCTGGCGCGCGGGCCTGGAGACGGTCGCCGAGAGCACCTGGGAGATCCTGGGGACGCATCCGTGGCTGCTGGAGATCAACCAGCGCCGGCCCGTGCTCGGACCCGACTCGCTACAGGGCTACGACTTCGTGCTCTCGGCCCTCGAAGGGCACGACCTGCCCGACCGCGAGGTGAACCTCATCGTCACCGCCCTCATGAACCTCGTCCAGGGCACCGCCCGGCAGTACCTCCTGCGCGACAGCGCGGACGAGGCGCCCGAGTCCGAGGAGGAGGAGTGGTGGAACGCGCAGGGCCCCTACCTGGAGCGCGCGGTCGCGTCAGGGCGCTACCGGCACATCGCCCGGTTCACGGACGAGCAGGCGTGGGACCTCACCGGGCACGACGCGATGCGCTACGCGGTCGACCGGTTCCTCGACGGGCTGGAGCCCCGCATGAAGGCCAGCCGCCGGGAGCCGGCCTGACCGGCGGGGCTCACCGTTCCGGCGCCGCGCCGCCTTGAGCTGCGCCTGCAGTTCGCCGTAGCTCGATTCGACCACGTCGGCGAGCACCACGTCGAGGTCCCAGTCGGCGTACTGGTCCCAGGCGCCCCTGAAGACGCCCCAGCCCGGGCCGCTCGTGTCGATCGCGAAGTCGGGACTGGCGGCGAGCACGACCCCCTGGGCCTGCTCGGTGTCGATGGTCGCCCATCGCCCGTCGGCGAAGCGGAAGGTGTACTCGCCGAACGTCCTCGTGTCGACCTCGTCGAGCGCCCCGAACGCGGGGTGCTCGATCGCCTCGACCGTGGCCCGGCGGAAGTCGTCCTCCGCGTCCTCCTCGCACACCAGCTCGTCCTCGAAACACAGGTCGTAACCCGGCTTGAGCGCGACCTCGGGCCCGCAGAACCGGAAGACCGACCGCTCGCCGATCTCCAGCGAGCGGTCCGTGTTGTACCACCAGATCCGCCACAGCGCACGCATCCGGCTCACGTCCGCGGCACCCGGCGGTGTGCGACCGGAGCCGCCGAGGCTACGTCCACCGGAAATACCATGCCTTCGATCTGATCATGTGCTCGGCGAGGTCCTCCAACGTGGGCACGCCTGAGTCGAGCAGGTCGGGGCAGTACGCGTAGGCCTCGCCCGCGATCGCCAGGGCCTCCTCGGCGCTGGGCGGATGCGGGACGTACAGCTCGATCACGTCGTAGGTCATGGCGACCAGCTCGGCCTCGAAGCGCCGGTGCCAGCTGCGGAGGACGGCCGCGTGCTCGGCGCCGTACAGCTCCCAGTTCGTCGAGCCCTTCCACGGGAACATGGCCGGGATCTTCCAGCCCGCGTCGGTGGCGACGAGGCCGAGGATGCCGTGCGGCTCCTGCGGAGTGGCGAAGTCGGAGTCGCCGCGGCGGGACAGGATCGGGACGCCGCGGGCGGGCTCGCCCGCCTCGGAGCCCTTGTCGTGCAGCAGCTCGGCGGGGTCGATGTCCTCCGCGCGGGCGAGCTCGTCGTCGCCTTCGTGGATGATCGCCTCGCCGTTGTCGCGCCACTCCTCGGGCGCCCCCAGGAGCACGGGCATCCAGCCGGTCTCCTCGGCGGCCTGGCGGATGTCGAGCCACCAGCGCAGGGCCTCGGAGGCGCGGACGCCGAAGGCCCACATGGCGGTGTCGCCGCGGCGCACGAGCTGGTGCATCTTGGGGACGGCGAGACCGGCGGCGCGCAGGTCGGCGCGGGGCGACCCGGCGATGTCGAGGGACTCGTCGTCCTCCATGCGCGGCATCATCTCGTCGCGGCCGGTGGTCGGCGGACGGGGCGGCTCGGGCTTGTCCAGTGTGAGCAGTTCGCGGCGGGGCCGCTCGGGCACGAAGATCGCGGACTGCGGTGCGGGTTCGCCGAGCATCGGCTCGTCGGCTTCGGGCGCGGCGAGTCCGGGCCCGTCGTCGCCGGGATCGATCTCGGCGTCGATCTCGGCCTCGGCTTCGTTCTCGGCCTCGTCCGGCCGGTCGTCGGGATCGGGCACTGCCGTGAGGACCGTGCCTGCGGGCTCGTCTTCGGGCTCCGGGCCGAGCGCGGGCACGAGTCTGAGGCCGCCGGTCACTGGCGCCTGGGTCGCGATGCTGTCCTCCTCCTCAGCGTCCGGCGAGGGGCCCGGGCTGTTCTCGGGGGCGGCATCGTCAAGGGCGCCAGAGGAGGCGACCGATTCGGGCGCGGCCTCGGGCTCGGAGGCAGGTTCGAGTTGGGCGGCGGGATCTGGCACTGAATCAGGTGTGTCCCGGCGCCCCAACAGACGCTGGAGGAGTCCCACAATGAACCATGATGCCCTGTCTCCCCCGGATGCGCCACGCCCACCCCCGGATCCGTCCACAACTTTCGCGCGCGCTCATTCGTCGACGACCAAAGCAGGAGAGGGCGCACGGCATGGCGGCGGACCGCCGAGGGAGCGGCGGCGCGCGGCCCGGTGCGCAGTGCCGCTCGGCCTACCGCCGCCGGCGGCGGCGTCCTTTGCCGAAGAGGAGGCCGAAGAAGAAGGCGCAGGTCATGATGATGACCAGGATGGCCAGGAGTTTGAACAGGATGCCCATGAGCGCTCCTATGCTCTCGTAGGGACGCGCATCATTTCACCTTGGTCAGTTCGGGACGCTTGGGGTCCACGGTGTCGCCGCTGGACTTGCCGGTGAGGCGGCGCTTGACCCAGGGGGCCAGGTGCTTGCCGGCCCACTGGACGCCGTTCACCTCGCGCCGCACCCGCGCCAGGCTCGGCAGGGGCTCGGTCCAGGCGGGGTCGGGAGCGACGCCGAGCTCGGTGCACACGTTGTAGGCGACGCGCTGGTGCCCGTACGTGTTGAGGTGCAGGCGGTCCTCCGACCACAGCCTCGGGTCGTCGAAGGCGCGGTCCTCCCACAGGTCCACGAGGATCGCCTTGTGCCGCTTGGCGACGCGTTTGTACGCCTCGTTGGTGGCGATGAAGCGCCTGCGCAGCACCGCGATGCCGGGTATGTGCGGCGTGACGTCGGCGCAGGTGAAGAGGATGACCTCGGCGCCGGAGGCCTTGAGGAGCCGGACGACTTCGTGCGCGCGGGTCGAGAGCTGCACGGGGTTGAAGCCCGGGCGCAGCGCGTCGTTGGCGCCCGCGGCGAAGGAGACGAGGTCGGGGGCCTGCTTGATCGCGGGGACGACCTGTTCGTCGACGATGCGGTCGAAGAGCCGCCCGCGGATGGCGAGGTTGGCGTAGGCGAAGGCGGGCCACTCCTCGGCGGCGCGGAGGGCGAACAGGTCGGCCCAGCCTCGGTACCAGGTGCCGCCCGGGTCCGGGTCGCCGACTCCTTCGGTGAAACTGTCGCCGATGGCCACGAAACTCGAGTACTCCGCCGCCATTGCCCCCCACCTCCGTATTCGCCGTGCCGCCGTGGTCAGCCGCGCGGTCGTGACCGCGTAGGCGCTGACCATCGTGCCTCACGTAGATAACGATCGGATTTCGATCAGGTGGCGAGCACGGCCACAGGCGTCCAGGGCGGTCGGCGACGCCCAGGGGCCGAAGGCGAAACACCTTCGGCCCCTTGGGTTTTCACACGAACGCGAACGGAGGGTCCGGGCAGATCGGACCCCCTTGGGACTCCAATTGCAACCCTGTGTCGGAGGTCCGACAGTGGTCCGCGGTCGGATCCGGCTACGCGTGCTCGGGATGCACGACGACTTCGCCGGCGGGCACGTCGAACGTCGCCGCGGCGGTCTTGACCTTGGCGTCCTCGCCCGTGTGGTTGATGCAGAACAGCCAACTGCGGCCGTCCTCGTGGGCGCGGCGCACGACCTCGACGCCGACCGGGGCCTCGGCCACCGGCGACACGCCCGCGTCCGCGGCCGCGGCGGCCACGATCCGGTCGAGCGTGGCGGCGTCGGGGAACGTGGTCAGATAGTGCGCGGTCCCCTCGCCGAAGCGGTTGACCAGCCAGGCCGGCGTCGCCGTCGCGAGTTCGGCGTTCGCTCCGGTCCGAGGGGCGGTGGACGACGGGAGGACATAGGTGTCCCGGACCTCGGCGCCGGTGGACTCGGCCGCCTCGCTCCAGACCGTCCCGGTGCCGCCCGAGGCCAGCTCCACCGTCGCGTCGATGAGCGGGTGGAACTCCTCGGTGCGCACGCCGAGCACGTCGCGGATCGCGCCGGGGTAGCCGCCGAGGTAGACCGTGTCGGTCTCGTCGGCGATCCCCGAGTACGGCGTCACCAGCACGGTGCCGCCGCCGTTCACGAACTGGCGCAGGTTCTCCGCGGCCCGGCGCGACATGAGGTAGATCGCGGGGACGACCACGAGCCGGTACTTCGAGAGGTCGCCTTCGGGCTCGGCGACGTCGGCGGTGATCCCGGCGCGCCACAGGGCCGCGTAGTAGTCGTTGAACACGGCCTGCGCTTCGACGTCGGTGGTCGGGCGCGCCTCGTGCTCCTGGGCCCACCGGTTCGGGAAGTCCCACAGGATCGCGGCGTCGGCGCTCACCGTGGAGCCTTCGAGCTCGGCGAGGTCGCCGAGGCGCGCGCCCAGTTCGCAGACCTCGCGCCAGATCTTGGAGTCGGTGCCCGCGTGCGGGACCATCCCCGAGTGCCACTTCTCGGCGCCCTGCTTCGAGGCGCGCCATTGGAAGAACATGATCGCGTCCGCGCCGCGCGCGAAGTGCGCGAGCGAGTTGCGGAGCATCTCGCGCGGCGCCTTGGCGCGGTTGCGGCCCTGCCAGTTCACCGCGGAGGTGGAGTGCTCCATGAGGATCCACGGCTTGCCGCCGCCGAGCGAGCGCGCGTAGTCGGCGGCGAAGGCGAGGTTGACGTGGGCGTCCTCGCCGACGAGGTAGTGGTCGGTCGAGACGACGTCGACGGCCTCGGCGAACTCCCACAGGTCGATGTCGGGGTGCGAGCCGGTCATGAAGTTCGTGGTCAACGGCTTGTCCGAGTGCTTGCGGATGATCTCGGCCTCGGCCCGGTAGTTCTGCAGGAGCCGCCAGGACGAGTAGCGCTTCCAGTCGAGGACCTGGCCCGGGTTCGGGATGGTCGGCGTCGGGAGCGGCGCGTACACCTGGTCCCAGGAGGAGTAGGCCTGCGACCAGAACGCGGTCCCCCAGGCGGCGTTGAGCCCGTCGAGGTCGCCGTAGCGCTCGCGCAGCCAGACGCGGAACTTCGCGGTCGCGGCCTTGGAGTGGGAGCGCGCGTTGTGGCAGCCGTACTCGTTGTGGATATGCCAGAGGGCGAGGGCGGGGTGGCCGGCGTAGCGGCGGGCGATCTGCTCGGTGATCGCGAGGGCCTTGGCGAGGTAGACGTCCGAGGAGGGGTCGAAGCCCTGCCGGGAGCCGTGCGTGAGCTGGCGGCCCTCGGCGTCGACCATGACCGCTTCGGGGTAGGTCGCGGCGAACCACGGCGGCGGGGAGGCGGTGGGCGTGGCCAGGCAGGCATCGACGCCGTTGGCGGCGAGGAGGTCGAGGACCTCGTCGAACCACGCGAACTCGTAGCGGCCCTCTTCGGGCTCCAACAGGGCCCAGGAGAAGATGCCGACGCTGACGCGGTTGACGCCCGCCTCGCGCATGAGGCGCATGTCCTCGGCCCAGGTCTCGCGGGCCCACTGCTCGGGGTTGTAGTCACCGCCATAGACGATGGCCATGGGGGAGCTCCTTCGCTCGGAGAGGATGGGGTGCGCCCCCAAGGCTACGGCAAGCGGTTGCTCGCATCAAGCCACCCGACCAGCTTTTTCACACCCTTGCATAAAGTGGCGACGGCGGCGAAACGCCACAACGCCGCCCAATGGGACCCAGAGGAACCGAGCCCGCCGTCGCGCCCGCCCACGAGCGCGGCGGGACGCCCGCCTCATGCCCGCGACACGGTCGCGTACCCCTATGCCAGGGTGGTCGGCGGGGGTCGGCGAACGTCTGTTTCGCAGGCCGACGCCCGGAGACGCCCGGATCCCTACGCCGCCGCGTACCAGCCGGCCGCGCCCGGTTCGACCCACCACGTGCGCTTGCGGCGCAGCTCGGCCACGAGGCCGTCCTGGATGAACGTCACCGAGTCGGCCGGGTGCACCGCCACGGCCCGCCCCCGGGCCCGGCGCACCTCGATGCGCACCTGCTTCCGGAAGCGGCCCACGGTCACCGGCACCGCCACCGCCACGTCGATCTTCCCGTCCGCCGGGTCGGGCTCGGCGAGCACCATGTCGTCCGCGGCCGCATAACCGTCGGCGTTCGCGACCACGCACGCGAGGAGGTGCTCGCTGCCGTCCGCGAGCACCACGTCGTCGAGGTTGACCACCCCGCGCCACGGCCGGTCCCCGCCGCCCAGGCGCACGCCGTCGATGGCGATCCCGCCGCCGTCGTGGCGCATGAGGTCGGTCCGCCGCACCGACCCCTCGGCCACGGCCGCGGCGACCTCCGCCGGCTTCTCGGGCAGGCCCAGGCGCGTGACGATCCCGGGCACGCCGCTCAGCGGCAGCACCGCCAGCGCGGGCAGGTCCGGGATCGTGCGCGAGTCCGGCAGGCCCTCGGGGCGCTTGCCCGCGGCGGGGACCGCGTGCCGCACGAAGCGGGCCACGACGGCGTTGACCTGCTCGTCCGTGTCCGCGGCGAGCACGATCCGCTCGTCCGGGTCCTCGAGGACGGTGTCGACCTCTTCGGGCTTCGAGGCCTCGGCGGTGCGCACGACCGCGCCCCGCGCCTTGAGCTCGTCCACCAGGTGCAGCGCCTGGGTGCGCGGCCCGGTGTTCGAGCAGTTCGACTCCACGAGTGTCAACACGACGACCTTCACAGTCGTCACCTTACGGTGTGACGGGGGCCCGATTCATAGTGCTCAGGCCTGGTGAGACCCGGCTTGGTCGACTGCAAGTAGGCTTACGAAGTAATCGGGTGATCAACTTCCCGGGAGGATGGGCAGATGCCAGCGATCGCGGTCGTCGGAACGCAGTGGGGCGACGAAGGCAAGGGCAAGGTCACCGACCTGCTCGGCGCCGAGATGGACTACGTCGTGCGCTATCAGGGCGGCAACAACGCCGGGCACACGGTCGTGACCCCTGACGGCACGAAGTACGCCATCCACCTGGTGCCCGTGGGCATCCTGACCCCGGGCGTGGTCCCGGTCATCGCCAACGGCGTGGTCGTGGACCCGAAGTTCCTCCTGGCGGAGCTCGACGAGCTGACCGCCGGCGGCGTGGACGTCTCGAACCTGAAGCTCTCGGCGGACGCGCACCTCATCATGCCCCACCACCGGGCCCTCGACCGCGTGGTCGAGCGCTACCTGGGCGGGGCCCGCATCGGCACGACCGGGCGGGGCATCGGCCCGGCGTACGCCGACAAGGTGGCCCGCCAGGGCATTCGCGTGCAGGACCTGCTCGACCCGAAGATCCTCTCCCAGAAGCTGGAGCAGATCCTCCGCGAGAAGAACCAGATCCTCGTGAAGGTCTACAACCGCAAGGCGATCGACCCGGCGGCCGTGGTCGAGGAGTACCTGGGGTACGCCGAGCGGCTGAAGCCGTACATCGCGGACACGCGCCTGATCCTGAACAAGGCGCTCGACGAGGGCAAGAACGTGCTCCTCGAAGGCGCGCAGGCGACGATGCTCGACGTGGACCACGGCACCTACCCGTTCGTGACCTCCTCGAACCCGACGACGGGCGGCGCGTGCGTCGGCACGGGCATCGCGCCGAACAAGATCACGACCTCGATCGGCATCATCAAGGCCTACACGACCCGCGTCGGCTCGGGCCCGTTCCCGACGGAGCTGTTCGACGAGTTCGGGGAGTTCCTGCTCAAGAAGGGCGGCGAGTACGGCGTCACGACGGGCCGCCGCCGCCGCTGCGGCTGGTTCGACGCGGTGCTGGGCCGGTACGCGGTGCGGGTCAACGGGATCACGGACCTGTTCGTGACGAAGCTCGACGTGCTCTCGGAGCTGGAGCGGGTGCCGATCTGCGTGGCGTACGAAGTGGACGGTCAGCGCGTCGAGGAGATGCCGATGACGCAGACCGACGTGCACCACGCGAAGCCGATCTACGAGTACCACGACGGCTGGTTCGAGGACATCTCCGGCTGCCGCAAGTTCGACGAGCTGCCGGTGAACGCGCAGACGTACATCGAGCGCCTGGAGGAGCTCTGCGGCGCCCAGGTGAGCGTCGTCGGCGTCGGCCCGGGCCGCGACGAGAACATCATCCGCCACGGGATGATCTAGCGACACGAGCGAAGCGAGGGGCGCCGGAAGGCGCCCCTCGCTTCGTCTCCGGACATCGACGGGTCGGCGGGGAAGCCGACTCGGGGCCGCTTCGCGAGACTTGGAGGGCCTTTCGCGAGGGGCCCGTCGTGGTTCACCGCCCGTAGAGCGGGTTCGCTCCCGGCGGGCGTTCGTCTTCCGCTACCGGGCCGGGCGGGGTGCCGTCGCCGAAGGGGCTGCCGCCCAGGCGTTCGCGGCCGTGGTCGTCGAGCCAGGGCTCCAGGGCCGGGCCGGCCGGGACGATCCGGGTCGGGTTGACGTCCTCGTGCACCACGTAGTAGTGGCGCTTGATCTGGTCGAAGTCCACCGTGTCCCCGAAGCCGGGGGTCTGGAACAGGTCGCGCGCGTAGCCCCACAGGTTCGGCATCTCGGTGAGCTTGTTGCGGTTGCACTTGAAGTGGCCGTGGTAGACCGCGTCGAACCGCAGGAGCGTGGTGAACAGCCGGATGTCGGCCTCGGTGATGTGGTCGCCCATGAGGTAGCGGCGGTCGGCCAACCGCTCCTCCAGCCAGTCGAGCGCGTCGAAGAGCCGCCGGTACGAGCGCTCGTAGGCCCGCTGCGAGCCGGCGAACCCGGCCTTGTACACGCCGTTGTTGACGTCCTTGAAGACCCGGTCGATCACCGGGAGCATCTCGTCGACCAACTCGTCCGGGATCAGGTTCGGCGCGCCTTCGCGGTGGTGCGCGGCCCACTGGGTGGAGAAGTCGAAGGTCAGCTGCGGGTAGTTGTTGGTGACCACCCCGCCGGATGGAACGTCCACGAGGGCCGGGACGGTGATGCCGCGCGGGTAGTCGGGGAAGCGCTTGAAGTAGTGCTCCTGGAGCCGTTCGGTGCCGAGCACCGGGTCGCGGCCGTCGGGATCGAGGTCGAACGTCCAGGAGCGGACGTCGTGCACGGGTCCCGGCGTGGCGAGCGAGATGACGCCTTCGAGGCCGAGCAGGCGGCGGATGATGATCGACCGGTGCGCCCAGGGGCAGGCCCGCGCGGCCACGAGCCGGTACCGGCCGGGCTCGACCGGCCAGGCCTCCGCGCCCTCGGTGAGGCCGGCCGTCCTCGGGTCGCCGATCTTGGAGGACGCCTCGACCGGCGCGGCGCGCGCGGCCTCGACGTCGGCCACGACGCGGTCCTCGATGTAGTTGGTGTCCCTGGTGAACTCGCCGCCGGTGACGTAGGCGCCCTTGGTGGAATGCTCGGTCCCCGCGGCCCGGCCCGGTTCGCCGGCCCCGCCCTGCTCCGCTCGGTTCTCTGCCATGGCCTCAGCCTACGCACTGCACGCATTGCGGCGCTACGGAAAGTGCCGTGCCCCCGATGCGGGGCCGTCACGGGCGGCGCGGACCGGTTCCGGACGTCGTTCGGCCGCCCGTCACTTCCGGTCGATCGGCGCTCCGGCGCTCAGACGGGCGGCGTCGGCCGCCGCGAGGCCCGCCATGTGGCCCTCGTAGTCGGTGATCCGGGTGGACCGCCCGGCCTTCACGCGGGGGAACAGCTCCTCGGTCTTGACGTCGACGCGCTCGTCGCGCTGCCGCATCACCGGCACCAGATCGGTGCCGGTCTCCTCGGACACCTCCCGTTCGGTGTCGGCGGCCGACGCGCGCAGCCGCTCGCCGATCCGCCACGCGAACGAGGCCAGGAACGACTGCCGGAACGAGCGGGTCTGCGAGTTCCCCGCCTTCGCGGCGATCGAGCCCGCGCGGGTCATCGCGGCGGTGGCCTGCACCAGCAGCGAGTTGTACAGCAGCTCGACCGAGCGCAGGTCGTCCCGGTCGCCGATGAGCGTGGTGAAGCCCCCGGCCGGCCAGTACACCGGCCGGCAGTGGTTGGCGTCGGCGATCTGCGCGAGCAGCTCCGCCTTCGGCTTCTCGTACGGCCGCTCGACGACTACCCGCAGGGCCTCCGGCTCGCGCTTGCCCTGCCCGGTCCGCGCCAGCAGCGCCTCGTTGAGGCTGTGCCGGGCGATCAGCTGCTGCGCCTTCGCGGTGAACGCCTCGGCCTCCGCGTCCGAGTCGGTCGACTCGGCCTTGGCCAGGAGGGCCCGGATCTTCTCGTACACGCGGGAGGACTCGGCCCCGCCGAAGCCGTGGACGATCTCCAGGCTGCCGGGCAGCGGCTCCACCCGCGGGATCCGGGGGAGGCCGTCGAGGTGCTCGAGCGCTTCGAGCAGCGCCGCCCACCAGACGATCCGGTCCCAGCGGCCGAGGTCGGCGCACGCGTCGGCGACGTTCGGGGCCTCGACGTGCTCGGCGAGTTCTTCGCGCTGGACGATCCAGCGGTCGCTCAGCTGCGTCTCGGCGTACTGCGCCAGCTGGCCGCGCATCAGGACCGCCCCGGCCCGGACCGCTTCGGCGCCGAGCGACTTGCGGAAGGCGCTCATCACTTCCCGCGGCATCCAGCCCTGCTGCCACGCGAGGTGGACCGCGTCGTCACCGAGCGCGGTGAACGCCCCGGCGAGGAGGCCCGGCCAGCCTTCGTCGCTCGACGTCTCCTCCAGGTGCGAGGCGGCGTCGACCCAGTCCAGCCGCTCGTACTGGCCCTGCTGGAGGATCGCGAGCACCGCGTACCGGGCGCGGGCGTCGGGCGGCAGGCCTTCGAGGTCGTAGTGCGGCGCGGCGATCCGGCTCGTGCCCGATCCGGACTTCCGCCGCCGGTTGCCTTTGCTCACTGATCCCCCGATCGCTCCCGCGCCCGAAGGTCGTCGGCCGCCGCGGCGTCCAACACTACGAGGCTCGCGTGCCCGCCGCTCATCGAGGAACGAACGGCCGGGCTACGGCGAGCCGAACCGTTCGCGGTAGTGGACCGCGGCCTCCACGGTCGTGAGGAAGTCCTTGAGGAGGAGTCCGAGGCGGTCGCGCTGGGCGGGGTCGGCCAGGCGGCCGTCGGCGTCGAAGGCGTCACCGGCCTCGGCCAGCGTGAACATGGTCGGGTGCAGCCGCATCCCGTTGCCCTCCAAGGGGACGCGCAGGGCGATCAGCCCGCGGTGGCCGCCGACGGCGCCGGTGGAGGCGGACATGAGCAGGCCGTCGACGCCCTTGGTCGGCCAGGGCTTGATGCGCGAGACCCAGTCGAGGAGGTTCTTCAGCGCGCCCGGCATCGAGTAGTTGTACTCCGGGGAGACGATGACCACACCGTCGTGCCGCGCCAGGTCGGCGGCGAGGCGGCGGGCGCCGTCGGGGACGCCTTCGGTCGCTTCGAGGTCGCCTCGGTAGAGCGGCACGGGGTAGTCGTCGAGGTCGGCCAGGTGCGCCTCGGCGCCCGCGGCGGCGAGTCGGTCGGCCGTCGCTTGAGCGAGACGGCGGTTGAGCGAGCCGGTCCGGGTGGAGGCGCACAGCACCAGGAGGCGCAGCGGCGGGGGCGTCGTCATGGGGGTCCCCATTCGTGGAATTGACGTGTCAACTTCAGATTAACGTCCATGAGTTGACATGTCAACTCATGGGTAGAGTGGGCCCATGACCGAACCGCGATGGCTCACCGACGACGAGATGCGCGCCTGGCTCGCGTACCGGCGCATGCGCAATCTGCTCGACCTCCAGATCAACCGGGACCTGGCGGCCGACGCCGGACTCTCCGAGCAGGACTACGACGTGCTCTCGACGCTCTCCGAGCTGCCCGAACCGCAGCTCAGGGTCGGCGAGCTCAGCGACAGGCTGGGATGGTCGCGCAGTCGGCTCTCACATCACATGGCGCGCATGGAGCGGCGCGGCCTGGTGATCCGCGAGGACTACCCGGGCGCGGGTCGCGGCGCCGTCGTCAAGCTGACCGAAACGGGCGCGCGCGCCGTCCGGGAGGCCGCCCCGGGCCATGTGGCCTCGGTGCGCCGCCACCTGATCGACCGGCTGAGCGCCGAGGAGATCCGGGTCCTGGGGGACATCGGCGAGAAGGTCTTGAAGCCCCTGGCGGACGGATCCTCGGACGACGCCTGAAACTCCTCGCGTCCCCAAAAGTGAGGGCGATTCGTTGTTTGTACTGATTCCGACACGTTGCGCCCGATCGAGCGTAGGGTCGAGGTATGTGGACCGTTCTATGGATTCTGATCATCGCCTGGGTGCTGCTGTCGATCCTCGGCTTCGTCATCGAGGGCCTGCTGTGGTTGACCGCCATCGGCGTCGTGCTCTTCATCGGCACCATCGTCTTCGGACTCATCAGGCAGAAGGCCGGCCGCAACTCGGGCTGATCGCCGTCTCCGACCGGCGCGGCTCGACCGCCGATCGGAGGCCGACCTCACCGGCGGAGCGGACGACCCGGGACCGGTGAGGCGGTCAAGCCCGCCCGGAAACCGCGACCGCCCGATCGGCTCCCCCGCGCGGGGGAGCCGATCGGCGCTGCCGGGTGAGGCGCGCGCCGGGACCTCGCGGGCAGGATCGTCGGCATGGAATCAACGACCAAGGCCGTCTGGGCCGGTGCGGCCTCGCTCGCCCCCTACGCCGCGATGAAGACCTACTGGGCCTTCGGCGGGACCGCCGGCAAACCGGCCGGTTCGCTCGCCGATCAGCTGCGCGAGAACGGAGCGCCCGCATCGGTGGTGTGGCTGGAGGAGCACGGCGTCGACTTCACCGTGCTGGCCGCGCTCGCGGGGGTCCTCTTGCTGGTGGCGCTGGCTCGGACGAGGGGCGCGTGGCTGCCGCGATGGTGCCTGCTCGTGCCGGGATGGGCGGGCGCGCTGCTGCTCACGCCGTACGGATTGGCGACCATGATCGCCGTCCCGTTCGGATTCACGGTGGGCGACGCCGAGGGCTGGTCGTGGTGGGTCGGCCTCGTCGGCGGCCTCGCGTTCGCCGGGCTGGGCCTCGCGCTTGGCGTCTGCAGCCGCGCGTATCAGCGCCGCACCCGCCGGGTACCGAGCGCGGCCATCGCGTAGCCCGTAAGCCTGCCGCAGGAGCACCGCCCGACCGCGGCTGCCGACCGGCGCCACCCGATCGGCCTTCCTTGCCGCGCGTCGGCGACCATGCGCGCCGCAGCAGGGGCGTTGCTGCTCGCGTCCCGGCCGCAGGCACGCCCAGGGCCCGTCCTTCCTGTGCCGGTGGCCACTTCGGGTTGCATCCGGTACCCGGGTACCGGTTTACGGTGGATTCCGGCCCAGCCGTCCACCCCTGCGAGGAGCCCCTGCCATGACCGCATCGCCGATCACCGAAGCGACCGAAGCCGGCGAACCGGACGGGCGCGAACGGCTCGCGCTGCCGGGCACCGCCGGTGATCCGGCGGCGGAACACGGCCTGGCGTGGGTGCCGGCCGACGCGTGCGAGCTGCCCACCGCGGAGCGGCCGCTGCGCCTCGCCGAGTTCGAGGATCTGTTCGCCACCGCCGTCACCGGCCTCGACCGTCCCGCGCCGACCCGCCTGCGCATGGCGCTGTCCCCCGACCCGGCCGCGGCCGCAAGGGCCGCCGAGCTGGCCGTGCGCGAGACCGGCTGCTGCGGGTTCTTCGCCTTCGCCCTCACGGCCGTCGAGCACACCCTCACGCTGGAGGTGTCGGTGCCCCAGGGCAGGACCGAGGTGCTCGACGGCCTGGCCGCTCAGGCCGAGACCGCCAGGGCGGCGGCATGAACGCGAACGGGGACGACCGGCTGCGCCCCGGGCAGGTCGCCGAGGCGGTCGGGATCGGCCGGGAGACGCTGCGCTATTACGAGCGGCGCGGATTGCTGTCCGCAGTGGAGCGGACTCTCGGCGGCCACCGGCTGTATTCGACCGAGACCGTGAACCGACTGCGGGTGATCAGGGCCGCCCAGCGGCTCGGGTTCACGCTGGACGAGATCGCGGACCTGACCGACCCCCACCGGCGTCGACGCGGCCCCGGCGGCGGCCTCCAAGCCGGCGCCCGCGCCAAGCTCGCGCAGATCGAGGAGCGCATCGCCGGCCTCGAAGCCGTCGCCGAGCTGCTGCGAGGAGCCGTGACCGCCGGATGCGACGACCCCGAGACCTGCGCGACCACCCCGGAATGCCCGCTGCCGTTCCCCGCAGCGCGGCCCTGACCGGGACCGGGCTGCTAGGGTCGCGCCCGTGGACACAGCCCGCTCCGTCTTCCTGTTCGTCCTGGCCGCCATCGCCGAGATCGGCGGCGCCTGGCTGGTCTGGCAGGGCGTGCGGGAACATCGCGGCATCCTCTGGATCGCCGCCGGGATCATGGCCCTGGGCGCCTACGGCTTCGTCGCCACGTTCCAGCCCGACCCGAACTTCGGGCGCATCCTCGCCGCATACGGCGGGATCTTCGTCGCCGGGTCCTTGGCCTGGGGCATGATCGTCGACGGTTTCCGCCCCGACCGATGGGATGTGATCGGGGCGGCCATCTGCCTGCTCGGGGTCGCCGTCATCATGTACGCCCCTCGCACCTGAAGTCTGCTCAGACGTGCAAGGTGGGCCGGTAGACGAGCTCTTGAGTGCGTCCGTCGAGCGTCCGGTGCTCGATCAGCTCGAGGTCGAAGTCGGCCGCGCCTTGGAAGATCGGCTCCAGTCCGGTCTGACCGGTGATCACGGGGAAGAGCGTCACCTGGACGCGGTCGACCAGACCGGCGGCCATCAGCGCCCGGTTCATCGAGAGGCTGCCGTGCGAGCGCAGCGGGACGTCGGACTCCTCCTTGAGCCGGGCGACGACTTCGACGGCGTCGCCGCTGACGAGCGTGGCGTCGGGCCAGTCGAGAGGCCCTTCGAGGGTCGTGGACACCACGGTGGTCGGCAGGTGCCGCATCCGGGTGACCCACGGATCGCGGACGTCGGACTCCTCGGTGCTGGAGGCGAGCATCTGCTCGAACGCCCGGAACGTGTTGGCGCCGAGCACCAGCCGCTGTTCCCGGCCGTACACCTCGAGACGGTGGTCGAGCAGCTCGGGACCCTGCTTGCCCCAGTAGCCGCTCCAGTTGCCGCTGACGGAGCCGAAGCCGTCGAGACTGGTGAAGACGTCGAACGTGTAGGGAACGGTCATGATGTGCTCCTCGAGTGCGGTGGATCGTCTACCAGTACCGACTGAGCAGCTCGATGGAATTCATCGACAGGAGGACATGAAAAGCGGGCCGTCGGCCCCGCCGCCTCACCACCGCTCGAAGGGCCGCATGAGTCGCCGCGGAGGACGCACTGATCCGCTCGCTCGCGATGCCCTGTCTCCTGCAAGCGAACATGGTTGTCGCTCTGCACCCTCACGGATAGGTTGCAGTCATGGCGAAGGCGATGGTCAATGGCGTCAGGATCAGTTACGAGGCGGCCGGCGACGGCCCGGCGGTCATGTTGATCCACGGCGGTCTGCTCGACAAGCGTGCGTGGGACCACCAGTTCGCGGACCTTGCGACCGGCCACCGGGTCGTCCGCCATGACTGGCGCGGCTATGGCGAGTCCGAGAGCGGCACCGGCGAGTTCGCGCACCACGAGGACCTGCTCGCGCTCATGGACGAGCTGCGGATCGAGCGGGCGACGCTGGTCGGGAACTCGATGGGCGGCGGCCATGCCGTCGAGACCGCCTTGGCGGCACCGGACCGCGTCGAGCGGCTGGTGCTGGTGTCGTCCGGGCTCGTCGGGCATGTCTGGCCGACGACGTTCATCGATCAAGCGGTCGCCCGCGTCCACAGCACCGTCCCGGCCGAGCGGCTGGAACGCTATCGCGTCGGCGCCGGGGCCGAGGTCGCCGAACTCGAAACCGACCTCGACGTGTTCGTCGAGGCCCACCTCCGCTGGATGATCGCCGGACCCGATCGAACCGAGCGGGACCTGCCGGCGGAGGTCTGGACCCGTGCGGTGGCGATGTTCCGGGGCTACCTGCGGCGCGCCTGGACCGAGCCCGCCCCCGTCGAGCGGCAACCGGAGTCGCCCGCCGATGAACGCCTCCGTGAGATCGAAGTGCCCGCCTTGGTGGTCAACGGCTTGGCCGACGTGCCCGAGATCCAGGCGGTGTCCGACCTGCTCACCGACCCCGAGCACGGCATCCCGGGCGCGCAGCGCTTCGACATGCCCGACACCGGGCACGCCCCGCACCTGGAGCGGCCCGCCGAGTTCACCACCGCACTCCGGGGGTTCCTCGGCAGCGTCGCGGCTTGAGGGAGCCTCCCTCGGCTCGCGCAGGCGGGCCTCGACCACTGGGCCTCGCGCAAAAGCGGCTTCCTGCCCGCTTGCACCGGGCAGGAAGCCTTCGCCAACGGAAGAACGGACCTTCCAGATGGCATCCACCAGGCTACTTGGGAGGCCCGACAGCGGACAAGACGTCCGCACCGGGCTCGTAGGCCTCCCGTACTCGGGGCCCAGTGGTGCTCTCCACCGCCGGGCTTTCGTCTTTCGGCGGAGCCGACCCATCGGCGGTCATCCGGTCGCGAGCGCCAGCAGCCGCCGGACCCGAAGTCGTTGCAAAAGCGTCCCGATCGCATGCACTGAGGGGTACCGTTCGGCCACCCACAGCCGTTATAGTGCGCATTGGACGCTGTTCGCGCCGATTCGCCCCTTAGGAGCGGCTATGAGGACAATGACGACCTGCATGGCGGCCTCGATGCTGCTGCTCGCCGTATCTGCTTGCAGCCCAGAGGAATCCGAGGAAGGCGACGGTTCGATCGTCTTCTGGACCCCGTACACCACGCCGGAGCGGATCGCGATCCAGCAACCGGTGATCGACGCGTTCACCGAGGCCACCGGCATCGAAGTCGAGATGGTGCCGCTCGAACCCCAGCAGGCCGGGCAGACGCTCGTCACCTCGGCCGCGTCGGGCGACGTGCCCGACGTCATCGCGCACAGCCCGTCGAGCACCGCCGCCTGGGCGGCCCAAGGACTGCTCGACGACGAAGCGCCGCAGGAGATCGTCGACAGCCTGGGCGAGGACACCTTCAGCCGGGCCGCGCTCGACATGGTGACCATCGACGGCGCCCTGCACGCCGTCCCCTCCGACGGGTGGGGCCACACGATCGCCTACCGCACCGACCTGTTCGAGGACGCCGGGCTCGAGCCGCCCCGGTCGGTGGCCGACCTCGTCGCCGCGGCCGAGACGCTGCAGGCGGACGGCATGGCGGGCATCGCCATCGGGACCACGCCCGGTGACGTCTACACGCAGGAGGGCATCGAGTCGATGCTGCTCCCCTTCGGATGCCGGCTCGCCGTGGACGGCGAGGTCGCCATCGACTCGCCCGAGTGCGTGGACGGCCTCGCCCACTACCAGCGGCTCGCCGACGCGGCCGGGTCGGCGCAGATGAACGTCGACGCCGCACGGGCCGCGTACCTCTCCGGGTCGGCCGCCATGCTGCTGTTCTCCTCGCACATCGTCGACGAGATCGCCGGACTCGACGTCGACAACCCGGTGAGCTGCCCGGAATGCGCGGACGATCCCCGGTACCTCGCCGAGAACACCGCGTTCCTGACCACGTTCACCGGCAACGGCACCGAGGAGCCCGTGGAGTACGGGCAGACGACGAACTACGGGATTCCGACCGGCGCGAACGTGGAGGACGCGAAGTCCTTCATCGAGTTCATGCTGTCAGAGGGCTATGTGGACAATCTCGCCTCGGCGACCGAGGGCCGCATCCCGGTCCGGCCGGGCCCGGAGGCGGGCTCGACCGAGTACCTGGACGCGTGGTCGGAGCTGCGGTTCGGCAACGACGACTCGCAGGACCTGTCGATCGCGGAGGTCTACGGGCCTGAGCTGGTCGACCGGCTCGCGGCCGGGGCCGAGGAGTTCACGCGCTGGGGCTGGGGGACCGACGACGCCGAGCTGGCGGGGATCGTGTTCTCGCAGACGATCCTCGCGACCGAGGCCGAGGCGCTGTTCGACGGCGCCCCGCCGGCGGAGGTCGCGGCGTCGATGGCCGAGGCCGTGGAAGCGGCGCAGCAGGACCTGGGCTGATGACCGCAGGCTCGCCGGGGAGCGGCGGCAAGGCCGACGAGGCGGACGGTCCGCCCCTTTCGGACAGCGACCGCCAAGCGATGTCGGACCCCCGTGGCACCGTTGAAACCGGGGGGCCTTCCCCGACGCACCCGAGCGCTGTCGGCGTGCCCGCCGCCAGGGCCGCCCGCGCCGCCACGGCCACCGCGGTCCGGCCCGACCCCGATTCCGGTCCCGGCCCGTCGAAGCCGCACCGCCGCAAACCGCTGACGCTCTCGCGCCGCGAGGACCTGCACGGCCGCGTCCTCGTGAGCCCCACCGTGCTCGTGGTGCTCCTGTTCGCGGTGCTGCCCTTCCTGGCGGTCGTCCTCTTCGCGTTCCTCGACGTGCGCCTGGTCGACATCCCGCGCCTCTACATCGACAACCTCGAGTTCACCGGCGACAACGTCACCGGCGTCTGGAATTCGCCGCGGTTCTGGTCCGCCGCCTGGACCACCGTCGTCTACGCCGCCGCCTCCTCGGCCGGGGCCGTCCTCGTCGGGCTCGCCGTGGCCCTGGCCCTGCGCCGGCCGTTCCCCGGGCGCGGGATCATCCGCGCGCTCGTGCTCATCCCCTACGTCCTCCCGGTCGTCGCCGCCACCACGATCTGGAAGACCCTCCTCAACCCCGGCTACGGCCTGGTCAACGCCGTCGGCGTCGAGTGGCTCGGCTGGGCCGAGCCGATCGCGTTCCTCACCACGACCAGCCGCGACGTCGGGCCGTTCGAGGTCCCGGTCGCGCTGCTCTGCGTCATCGCGTTCGAGGTGTGGAAGACCAGCCCGCTCGCGTTCCTGTTCATCACGGCCCGGCTCCAGGTGGCGCCCGACGACATCGAGGAGGCGGCCGAGATCGACGGCGCCGGGAAGGTCCGCGTCTTCTGGCACCTGCTGCTGCCCCAGCTCGCGGGCGTGATGGCGCTGCTCGCGGTCCTGCGGTTCCTGTGGTCCTTCCAGAACTTCAACGACATCTACCTGCTCACCGGCGGCTCCGGCGGCACCGAGGTGCTCGCGGTGCGCGTCTACACGGAGCTGGTGGTGCGCGCGAACATCGGCACGGCGAGCGCGACGGGCCTGCTCATGACCGGGATGCTCCTGGCCGTGGTCGCCGTCTACGCGTGGATGATCAAGCGGGAGCAGGCATGAGCGCCACCGACTCGAAACGCCGCCGCACCCGCCGCAGCGCCGAGGACCGCGTGCTCGGGGTCCTCCGCTTCGTCGTCATCACCGTCGCGGTGATCGTGACCGCCGGTCCGCTCCTCTACGGCTTCCTGCTCTCGATCCGCCCGTTCCAGTCCGTCGTCGCCGAGCCGCTGCAGCTCTTCCCCTCGCCCGGTGAGATCACCTTCGACTCCTATCCGACCGCCATGGCCGAGTACGGCCTCGGCGGGAACATGTGGAACTCGGTCCAGGTCGCCGTCGCGACGGCCGCGCTCGCGATCGCATTCAGCGTCCTCGGCGCGTACGCGGCCGTGCGGCTGCGGTTCTTCGGGCGCAACGCCGTGAACGTCGTGTTCCTCGGGGTCTACCTCCTGCCCGGGATCGTCCTCGCCGTGCCGCTGTTCGTGCTGCTCAACCGGGTCGGGCTCGCCGGGTCGCTCGTGGGCCTCGTGCTCGTGTACGTGGCGCAGACCGTGCCGGTCGCGCTCTACATGCTCCGCACCTACATGATGGCCGTGCCGTCCTCAGTGGAGGAGGCGGCGATGATCGACGGGTGCGGGCGGCTCGCGCTCATCCGCCGCGTCGTGCTGCCGCTCGCGCTGCCCGGCGTGGCGGCCACCGCCCTCTACGTGTTCATGATCGCCTGGAACGAATACCTGTTCGCGCTGCTGTTCCTCGTCGCCGACCGGGACCGGTGGACGATCTCGCTCGGGATCGCGCAGCTCACCGAGTTCTCGGTGCCGACCACCGTGCTCATGGCCGGGTCGATCGCGATCACCGTGCCGGTGGTCGCGGGGTTCTTCCTGGCGCAGCGGCTGCTCGTCACCGGGCTCACGTCCGGCGCGGAGAAAGGGTGAACCGCATGGTGGTCCGACTGGGCATCCTCGGCGCCGGGGCGCGCGGCTCCGACACGTACGCGCGCTGGGCGGCCGAGCACCCCGACCGGGCGCAGGTCGCGGCCGTGGCCGATCCGCTGCCGCACCGCCGCGAGCGGCTCGCCGAGGCCGGGGGCGTCGCGAAGGAGCACCGCTACCCCGACTGGCGCGACCTCATCGCCGACGCCGACGTGATCGGGCTGGACGCCGTCGTGATCGCCCTGCCCGACCTGATCCACGTCCCGGCCGCCTTGGCCGCCATCGACGCCGGCGTGCCGATCCTGCTGGAGAAGCCCGCCGCGACCGCGCCGGAGGACCTCGAAGGGCTCGCCGCGGCCGCCCGGGCGCACGGGGCGCGGATCTGGATCGGGCACGTGATGCGCTACCAGCCGTTCTGGCGCACGATCCGCCGCATCGTCGACTCGGGGGCGATCGGGCGGCTCGTCACCATGCGCGTCGAGGAGAACATCGGGTTCTGGCATTTCGCGCACTCCTACGTGCGCGGCAACTGGCGCAGCCTCGCCGCCTCCAGCCCGATGGTGCTCGCCAAGACCTGCCACGACCTCGACGTGATCCGCTGGTTCGCCGGGGAGGCCCCGAGTTCGATCGCGAGCAACGGCAGCCTGACGCACTTCCGTCCCGAGCACGCCCCCGAAGGCGCGCCGGAACGCTGCCTCGACGGGTGCCCGGCCGCCGAGTCGTGCCCGTTCTACGCGCCGCGCTACTACGTCGACGCCCTCGCTGACGTCGACGGCTGGCCCGTCGCGCTCCTCGGCGACGACCTCACCCCCCAGGGCCGGACGGCGGCGCTGCGGCGCGGGCCGTACGGGCGGTGCGTGTACCGCTCGGACAACGACGTCGTGGACCACCAGCAGACCGTCGTCGACTTCCCCAGCGGCCTGTCGGCGACCCTCTCGACCTCCGCGTTCACCGGCCAGAACACGCGGACCGTGC
Source organism: Glycomyces sp. TRM65418 (assembly GCF_019710475.1). GTDB lineage: Bacteria > Actinomycetota > Actinomycetes > Mycobacteriales > Micromonosporaceae > Glycomyces. The sequence goes on from NZ_JAJFAX010000007.1 coordinate 183,867, forward strand.
GGCTGACCTGCACCCGCGGGGAGATCGCCGGGAACCTGCGCACCGGCGTCGTGGAGGCCGACCTGTTCTCGCCGACCGCGGCGCTGCCGGAACTGCCCGAGGCGCGCGTGACGCGGCGTTTCACACGCCCGCCGATGGGGCACAGTGTCACGGAGATGCGCGCGGGACCGGTGACCGCCGAGGGCGAGCCCGACCACCGGGGGCACTCGGGCGGCGACGCGGCGCTCATCGACGCGTTCGTCACCGCGCTCGCCGAGACCCGTCCGGGCGGCGACCGCGGCGCGACCGACCTGGAGGCCTCATTGGACAGCCACCGGATGGCGTTCGCGGCCGAGCGGTCGCGGATCGAAGGGCGCACCGTCCATTGGGGCGCGTGAACCGCAAGCGTTGGGAGAGTGCATGAGCTGGTGGCGGGACGCGGCGATCTATCAGGTCTACCTGCGCAGCTTCACGGACGGCGACGGTGACGGGCTCGGCGACCTCCGCGGTCTCGAATCGCGGCTGCCCTACCTGCGGGACCTGGGCGTGGACGCCCTGTGGCTCAGCCCCTGGTACCGCTCGCCGATGGCCGACGGCGGCTACGACGTGACCGACTACCGGGCGATCGACCCGGCCTTCGGCACGCTCCAGGACGCCGAGCGGCTCATCGGCGCCGCGCATCAGCACGGCCTGAAGGTCATCGTGGACATCGTCCCGAACCACACCTCCGACCAGCACGTGTGGTTCCAGGAGGCGCTGCGGGCCGGGCCCGGATCGCCCGAGCGCGAGCGCTACCACTTCCGGGACGAGCCGAACAACTGGCTGTCGCGGTTCGGCGGCCCGGCCTGGTCGCAGGTGGCGGACGGGCAGTGGTACCTGCACCTGTTCGACGCCTCCCAGCCGGACCTGAACTGGGAGCACCCGGAGGTGCGCGCCGAGTTCGTCTCGATCCTGCGGTTCTGGCTCGACCGGGGCGTGGACGGCTTCCGCATCGACGTGGCGGCGCGCCTGGTGAAGGAGGCGGGACTGCCCGACAAGCCCGGCCAGGTCGGGCCCGTCACCTCCTTCGAGGACACCGGGCCCGGGCCGGACAAGGACCGGCCCGAGGTCCACGACATCTACCGCGACTGGCGGCGGATGCTCGACGGGTACGGCGGCGACCGGGTCTTCATCGGCGAGATCTGGCTCGACGACCCCGAGCGGTTCGCCCGCTACCTGCGGCCGGACGAGCTGCACACGGCGTTCAACTTCGCGTTCCTCAAGTGCCCGTGGGAGGCCGGGGAACTGCGGGCGGTGATCGACCGGACCCTCGCGACGCACGCGCGGGTCGGCGCGCCGCCGAGCTGGGTGCTCTCCAACCACGACGTCACGCGGCACGTGACCCGGTACGGGCGCGAGGACACCCGCTTCGTGAAGCGGATCCGCGACGTGGAGGCCCCCACGGACCTCGACCTGGGGCGGCGGCGCGCCCGGGCGGCGGTCCTGCTGGACATGGCGCTGCCGGGCGGCGTCTACGTGTACCAAGGCGAGGAGCTCGGGCTGCCGGAGGTGTTCGACCTGCCCGACGAGGCGCGGCAGGACCCGGTCTTCGCGCGGACCGGCGGGGCCGACCCGGGCCGGGACGGCTGCCGCGTGCCGCTGCCGTGGAGCGGCGACGCGCCGCCGTTCGGGTTCGGCGCGAACGGGTCGTGGCTGCCGCAGCCGCCGGAGTGGCACGAGCTGACGGCGGACCGGCAGGCCGTGGACCCGGCGTCGATGCTGTCGCTGTACCGGATGGCGCTGCGGATCAGGCGGGAGGAGCCGGCGCTCGGCGACGGCGGGATGCGCTGGCTGGAGAGCGAGGCGGGCGTGCTGGCGTTCGAGCGCGAGCCGGGGTTCGCATGCGTGGTGAACCTGTCGGACCATCCGGTGGCGCTCCCGGCGGGCGCGCCGATGCTCGCCAGCGCCGCGCTGGTCGAGACGGCGGCCGGGGAGGGCAAGCTGCCCCCGGACGCGGCGGTGTGGCTGCGCACGAGCGGCTGAACGCTCCGAGGCGCTCGCAGTGCGAGGCGCGGCGGGGGCCGGGGTGCAGCGGAGCCGAGCGGGCTCCCCCGGTGAGGCCGCTCAGGGGCGGCGCGGCGGCGAGCCGGACTGAGTCGGGCTCGCGCGGTCCGTGGCGCGCGGCGCGGGACCGAGCGGAACGCTCGCCGGCGGGCGCGAGCGGGCAGTGCGGTGGCGGGCCGTTCGGCCGCAGGCCCTCACGGTCCGTGGCGCGTGTCGCCGACCCTCGCTACAGTTGCGGATCGGGAGGTGAACCGTGCGCAGAAGCTCGGAATGGATCGTCATCGAGCGCAGTTCACCCACCCGTCGGATCTCGTCCCTGGTCCTCTACTCCCTCGCGTGCGCCGCGCTCGTCGGCGCGCTCTACGCGCTCGTCCGCACCGAGCCGGGCACCCTCGACTCCGGCGAGCCCAACCCCGTGGCCGCGCTCCCCTGGTTCTTCATGGTCATGGGCCTGCTCGGCGCGACCGCGTTCCTCGTGCCGCTCGTGCGCCCGCCGAAGCTCATGGTCAACCACTTCGGGCTGCGCGTGCGCCCCGGCTTCGGCAAGAGCCTGCTCATCCCCTGGAGCAACGTCGAGGAGCTCGCCGCGATCCACGTCGGCTCCCGCCGCCGCGGGACCTCGTACCTGCTCTTCGCCGCCGACGTGTACCTCGGGCGCGGCGGCTCCGACCGGCCCGGGTTCATCGGCCGCTCGGTGCTGCGCGAGGCCAACCGCGCCACCGAGGGCCTGGTCGCCGGGTTCGACCTCGCCGTGCGCTGCAAGGACTTCGCGACCGAGCCGCAGCAGCTCCTGGCGCGCCTGGCCTCCTACGCGCCGGGCCACGTCCAGGTCGTCGACCGGCTCTGAGGCCCCGTCCGGGGCGCGCGCCGCCGGCGGAACCTCGGTCCCGCCGTCCGCTCCACGCACATCAGGCGCCCCGCGGATCGACCTCACCTGGCGGGATGCGCGGCTCGCCCCAAATGCCGGTCCCTGCCGCGGCCCGGTGATCCGTACACTGGAGTCGACCCGACCGCTCCACCCCTGAGCGAGAGGTCGCATCAACCGCCCGGCATCGAGCGCCGGCGGTCCATCCAGCATTGGGGGTACCCGTGGGGTCGATCCCGGACGAGGGCCTGCGCGCGACGCTGGCCACCATGGCACCAGGCACCGCGCTGCGCGACGGCCTGGAGCGCATCCTGCGGGGCCGCACCGGCGCGCTCATCGTCATCGGCTGCGACAGCCAGGTCGAGGAGCTCTGCACCGGCGGCTTCGAGCTCGACATCGAGTTCTCCGCGACCCGCCTGCGCGAACTGTGCAAGATGGACGGGGCGGTGGTGCTCACCACGGACGGCTCCCGGATCGTCCGCGCGGGCGTCCACCTCATGCCCGACCCGTCGATCCACTCCAACGAGTCGGGCACCAGGCACCGCACCGCCGAGCGCGTCGCGATCCAGACCGGCCTGCCGGTCATCTCCGTGAGCCAGTCGATGCACACCATCGGCCTCTACATGGGGTACGTGCACCACCTGCTCGAACCGCCGACGCAGATCCTCTCGCGCGCCAATCAGGCCCTCGCGACGCTCGAGCGCTACAAGCAGCGCCTCGACGAGGTCGCCGGGACGCTCTCCAGCCTGGAGATCGAGGACCTCGTGACCGTGCGCGACGCGGTGACCGTCCTCCAGCGGCTCGAGATGGCGCGCCACATCGCCGACGAGGTCGAAGGCCACGTCATCGAGCTCGGCACCGACGGGCGGCTCCTCGCGCTGCAGCTCGACGAGCTCATGGCCGGGGTGGACGCCGATCGCGAGCTCATCGTGCGCGACTACCTGCCCGACGGGGCCGACTACCGCAAGGCGCTGCAGAAGGTGGACGACATGGGTTCGCCCGAACTGCTCGACCTGACCGCGGTCGCGCGGTCGCTGGGCTACCCGAACTCCCCGGACGTGCTCGACCGGCGCGTCAGCCCTCGCGGCTACCGGATGCTCGCCAAGGTGCCCCGGCTGCCCGAGGCCGTGATCGAGCGGGTCGTGGAGCGGTTCGGGGCGCTGCCGGAGCTGCTGGGGGTGACGGTGGAGGCGCTGCAGAGCGTCGACGGGATCGGGCCCGGACGGGCCCAGACCATCCGCGAGTCGCTGACCCGGCTGGCCGAGGTCTCGATCCTCGACCGATACATCTGACACCGGCCCGGCGCGCCGCCGGCCGGCCGTGGACCGGTCCGACTGACGGGCCGGACGCTAGGTCAGGCGCAGCTTCGTCGGGGACGAGAGGGCCTCGCCCAGGCGGGCCCGCAGCTCGTACTCGCCCGCGGGAAGCTCCCGCCGCGCCCCCTGGCAGGCCTCGTCCGACGCCAGGCCGTCCACGGTGAACTCGACCGTCTGGCCCGCGCCGTCGCTCAGCTCGACCTCCTCGCCCTGCGGGGTCTCGCAGTGCGCGGTCGAGTAGACGACGTCCTCCCCGGCGGCCAGCTCGACGGCGACCTGGCGCAGATCGGCGGTGCACGGCGTGTCCGCACTGCTGGCGACCAGGACGCTCACCGGCACCTCCGAGCCCGAGCGCACCTCGTCGAACGCGGCGACCACCTGCAGCATGAGGTCCTCGGCCGGGCACGCGACGACCGGCGGGGCGGTCGAGGTCGGCACTTCGCTCGGCTCGGCCGCCGTGGGCGTCTCGGGGACGTACGGCCGCTGCAAGGTCGCCGAAGGCGAGGGCGTCCGCCACTGGTTCCGGGCGGCGTCGGCCTCGACCGAGGAGCCGTCATCGCCGCCGCCGAGCGCGCTGAGGCCCAGCACCACCGCGAGGACGAGCACGAGCACGGCCCCGGCCACGATCGCCCGCCGCTTCCAGTAGACCGACTCGGGCTCCGAACCCTTCACGAACTTGCCCTTGAAACCCTGCACGCCGGGACGCTAACGCAAGGTGACGGCATGAGAGCGGAATTACACGCGTCGCCGCCGACTCAGGAGCCCGAATTGTCGTACCGCGAGCGTCGCGCCCCGCCCACCCCGCTCGGCCGGTCGTCGGACCCGCACCGACAATGGAAGGCATGCGCGCCGCCGAAACCGCCGCCGAACCCGTCACCGAGCCCGACCCCGCGCTCCCCGAGCCCGCCAGGGGCGCGGCCGAGCCCGCCGGCGCCCCTCACCCCCTCCCCGACCCCGGCGTGCTCGCCGAGCGGCTCCTCCCCTGGTTCGACGCCCACAACCGCACCGAACTCCCCTGGCGCCGGCCCGGCACCACCGCCTGGGGCGTCCTCGTCTCCGAGGTCATGAGCCAGCAGACCCAGGTCGCCCGCGTCGCCCCCGTCTGGGAGGCCTGGATGGCGCGCTGGCCCGCCCCGGCCGACCTCGCCGACGCCCCGACCGCCGACGTCCTCCGCGCATGGGGCCGCATGGGCTACCCGAGGCGCGCCCTGCGCCTCCAGGAGTGCGCGCGGATCGTGGCGACCGAGCACGGCGGCGTCGTCCCCTCCGACCCGGCCGAGCTCGAACGGCTCCCCGGCATCGGCGTCTACACGGCCGCCGCCGTCGCGGTCTTCCACTACGGCGGGCGACACGCGGTCGTGGACACGAACGTGCGCCGCGTCGTCGCCCGGCTCGGCGGCCGCAGCGACGCCGGGAACGCCACCTCGAAGGCCGACCTGGCCGCCGCCGAGTCGCTCCTGCCCGGGGACGCCCCGACGGCGGCGCGGGTCTCCGTCGCGCTCATGGAGCTCGGCGCGCTGGTGTGCACGGCGCGCAAGCCCGAGTGCGGCGCCTGCCCCGTGAGCGACGTCTGCGGGTTCTCCGGCCAGGAGGTCCCGGCCGGGCCGAGCCGCAAGCGCCAGCGGTACAAGGGCACCAACCGGCACGTGCGCGGCGAGATCATGGCGCTGCTCAGGAACGCCGACGAACCGGTCGAGCGCGCCCGGATCGACGCCGTGTGGCCGGATGCGAGGATGCTCGACGAGGCCGTTTCGCAGCTCATCGCGGAAGGGCTGATCGGGACCGACGAATCGGGGCGATTCGAACTCCCGTCCCAGTGACAAATCCGCCGACCGCTGGTAGCGTCGGATTTGAGAGAACTTCACGATGCTCGGTCGGCGCCGATTCTCAAATCGGCGGCCCTGGGTCGAACCTCACTTCGTCAACAAGTGAGGCGCCGGAAGGACCGCGAGGTCCGACTCACCGCCGGTGCCAGGGCCGAAACGCCTACCGCAGGGCCGCCCCTGAGCGGCCGGCCAGGAACACGACGACGCGGCTCGCGCCATCCACCGTCGCGTCGACCGCGGACCGGCCGCACGTCAAGCGGGCCATGCGGGAGCGGACGCCTTGAGCGACGGCCGCGACCGAGCAACGGCAATGCCGTTCGGGTACCGCGCGCTCAGATCCGGGCGGCATTGCTACGCGTCTCCCCCCGGTTTCATCCGCACACCCCGACTGCACGGCCCCGTCGCCTGCCGGCCGCCTCCGAGTGGCACGGCCGCGGCGGGGCCCGTTTTCCGCCCCGCGCGAGCAGGTGGATCGCATCTACCGCGCCCGGTCGGGCGGGGTTCGGGACGGCATCCGCGAAGGCTGCGGACGAAGCGGGCGGGGAAGTCTTCTCAAGCGGTCTCGGCGCTGCGGGCGACCGGGGCCTCTTCCCGCTTCGCCCAGCGGACCAGCCACCACACGATGAGCACCGCCGGCAGGCCCTTGATCATCACCCCGGCCAGCACGCCGAGCACCCCCAGCCCCAGGCCGTCCCGCAGCAGGGGCGAGTTCCACAGGGCGTGCAGGGCGATCACGCCCGCCAGGGATCCGGCCGCGATCCACACCGACCTGGCCGTCTTCCGCGTCGCCGCATACGCCACCCCGGCGCCGACGATCGCGGTGAAGACCGCGTGACTCCACAGTCCCGCGAGGACGCCGCGCACGATGAACACCGCGATCACCGGCTCGACCACGTCGCCGGCCCGGTTCACGACCGTGCTCGACATCGCGAAGGCGTAGCCCTCCACGATCTGGAAGCCCACCCCGCAGAACGCGCCCAGCACGATCCCGTCGAGCACGCCGTGGACGCGGCCCCACGCGATCGCGACCACCAGGACCACCCCGGCCGCCTTCACGACCTCCTCGACCACTGGGGCGGCCAGGACCGGCGACCAGCGCTCGGCCCACGCCGGCCCCCACATCGTGGCGAGCAGGCCGTGCAGGGCGCGGGAACCGAACAGGGAGGTCATCACCGCGACCGTCGCGCCCCAGAGGAGGCCGAGCGCGGGCGCGGCGGCGGGGAGCGCGAGCCGATCGGCGAGGCGGCGGCGCAGCCACCAGAACGGGAGGGCGAAGAGCGAGAACAGCACGAGCGCGGTCGTCCCGGCCCGGGGATAGGCGAGCGCGACGGGAAGCGTGTTGTACAGCAACAGGATCGCCGCGGCGCCGATGAGCAGCAGAGCCGTCCACTGCGTGGGCGACGCCGGGTCGGGGCGCATCAGGCCGCCTCGAAGGACAACTGGGCTATGAGCGCGTCGATCCTGTCCACAGTGGCAGAGTCTAGCGAGGAACCCGTGGCGGTGACCTCGGCACGGACGTCATCGTGGACGAAGGCGCACGCGAAGCCCGCCCCGGTCTCGGTGACGAAGCTGCGCCCCGCGCCTTGGACGCCGTCGGCGGCGCAGTCGCGCGGATCGGTGAGATGGACGCCCGGCTGGGCTTCGAGGAGGCGGGCCATCTCGTCGGCCAGGTACTCGGCGTCGAAGCCGTAGGGCCCGGCGACGACGATGTCCACTTCGGCGTCGCCGACGAGGAACTCGACCCGCCCCGATTCGGGCTGGTAGTAGCCCGGGCGCATCCGGACCGCGGCAGGGGCGGTGAGGGTGACGCCTTGGAGCGTGAAGGTCTCGCCGCCGACGTCGACCGTGGGGGAGACGGCCTTGTTGAGGAGGGGGATGCCGAGCGCGAAGGCGAGCACCACTGCGGCGACCGCAATGGCGACGGTGAGGCTCCTCGTACGGGACACGCTTCAAGCGTGGCACGTGATCTCCCGAGGCGCATCGGGAATGTCCGCCCATGGGACCTGCGCGGCAGTTTCGAGCATGCGGCGGCGGAGGGCGGCCGCTTCGCGGGTGCGCCGAAGGCGCTGCGGGGACGCGAAGCACCCCCGGTGCCCGTGGCGCCCGGGGGTTCGGCAAAGAACGCGGGAGAGGGGCGCTCGACCGGTGCGGACCCGGTGGCGCACTGCACCTTTGCGGGCTCGGCGGGGCGACGCCCTCGAAGGTTCGGGAGCGGGCCCCTGAGGGAGGGCCCGCTTCCGTCGTCGTCGGGCGGCCGCGGCGCCGACTTCCGCGGCTTCTTCGGGCATGAGGTCGGAAGGGTGGTCCGGCCTCGGTGGTTCTCGCGCTGAGTCACCCCAGCGATGTCGCGGTCAGCTTCGGCGGCGCCTGGTCGGTGGCGCCTCCGGGCTACTCCGCGGCTTCGCGCTGGGCCGGGATGTCGCCGTTGATCAGGGAGCGGATCTCGGACTCGCGGTAGCGGCGGTGGCCGCCGAGGGTCCTGATCGCCGAGATCTTTCCGGCCTTCGCCCAGCGGGTGACGGTCTTGGGGTCGACGCGGAACATCGCGGCGACCTCAGAAGGGGTCAGCAGGGCTTCGGATTCCACCGGAAGGTTCAGCTCTGTCGTCATCATTCTTCTCCTCCACAGACGGGCTGCGAATCACCGGCGCCGAGCCTTGATTCGTTCCTTCTCTAATCGTCCGGCCTGTCGTAGATGTCCGACATAGGCCGAACGGCCGAATTTGCTTGGACTTTCCGCTCGTGCCACTCATCCGAGTGATCACTCCACAAGCGAACCGGCTGGCAGCGGGCCCGGCTCGTCCACCCGGCGGCGATCAGTTCAGGCGTTCGGCGAGACGACGATCACGCCATCGGTCGACAAGGCGGGCATAGCGATCCTGCGCCTCCTCGGTCTCACCGGCGCGGAGGTGGTCCAGGGCCTCCCAGGTGAGGTCGACCGAGTCCTCCTCGCGGAGCTCCTCGGCGTCCATGCGGGAGGCGAGGCCGCCGTAGTCGAGCTCCACGATCGAATCGCGGTGGAAGCCTTCGAGCCACGCGGCCGTCTCGGCCAGGGCCTCGGCGAGTTCGGCGTCCTCGCTGAACTCGGCGCGCACCAGGTTCCGGGCGACCGCGAGTCCCGTGCGGGACCGGGCGATCGGGGTGCGGTAGCGCAGCTGCGCGGTTCCCGGCTGGACGAGCAGTTCGCGGTCTTCGGGCCGCACGCATGCGAACCAGCGCAACGGGACCGACCAGGACGCGACGTGCTCGTGCGCGTCGGCCGGGGCGTCGTGCCGGTCGACGCCGTCGTCGAGGGCCACCACTTCCTCGGCCGAGGACAGGAACTCGGACGGGAACAGCGCCTCGGCGACGGCCTCGGGGGTCAGGCGGCGCACTTCCAGCGCGGACGCGGCGATCCGGTAGCGCAGGTTCCAGGGGCACACGAGCGGGTCGGCCTCGGGGCCGCGGTCGATGACGTACGCGTCGCGTCCGAACGAGGGCACGCCCCGCCACGGCCAGCCGATGCGCTCGTACAGGGCCTCGCGGCGCAGCCGCGGTCCTTCGAGCGGGTCCACGGCGCGTCCCGAAGCGGCGTACGCACGCCAGTAGTCGGCGTCGGCGAACGCGCCCGCCGGCTCGTAGACGCGCAGATAGGACGCGTTCGGTGCGTACACGAGGCAGATACTTCCACAGTCCTATGCTGAAGGCGTAGGCATACCCGCGCTACGAGACGAGTCGGCCGAGACCCGGCCGCCCCCTCGGGGCATGGTGGAGCGGCGGACTGCAGTGCGGCGGACCGTGAACGCGGAGCGTTCACCCGCCCGCCGACGGACCCGCAGTCCGCAGCGCTACCGCGCCCCGCGAGAAGAACTGGAGAGCAAGCCATGAGCATCTTCGACGGCAGCGGCCACGAGCAGGTGGTGTTCTGCCACGACCCCGATTCGGGATTGCGCGCGATCATCGCGATCTACTCCACCGCGCTCGGCCCGGCCCTCGGCGGCACCCGCTTCTACCCCTACGCCTCCGAAGAGGAGGCTCTCACCGACGTGCTGCACCTGTCGGAGGGCATGGCCTACAAGAACGCGATCGCCGGGCTCGACCACGGCGGCGGCAAGGCCGTCATCTGGGGCGACCCGAACGTCGACAAGAGCGAGCCGCTGCTGCGCGCCTACGGACGCTTCGTCGACTCGCTCGGGGGGCGCTACGTGACCGCCTGCGATGTCGGCACCTACGTCGAGGACATGGACCACGTGGCCCGCGAGACCCGCCACGTGAGCGGCCGCAGCCCCGAGGCCGGCGGCGCCGGGGACTCCTCGATCCTGACCGCGTTCGGCGTGTTCCAGGCGATGCGGGCGGCGGCGCAGCACCGGTGGGGCGCGGTCGACCTCACCGGTCGGACCGTGGGCGTCGCCGGGCTCGGCAAGGTGGGTCGCCACCTCGTCCCCCACCTGCTCGAAGCCGGGGCCGAGGTCGTGGCGTGCGACGTCGACCCGGCCGCGGTCGGCTGGGCCGCCGGGAACTTCCCGCAGGTGCGCATCGTCGAGGGCACCGACGAGCTCATCGCCGCCGGCATCCACGTCTACGCGCCGTGCGCCATGGGCGGAGTCCTCAACGACCAGTCGCTCAAGGCCCTCGACGCCGAGATCATCTGCGGCGCGGCGAACAACCAGCTCGCCGAGCCGCACATCGCCGACGAGCTGGAGCGCGCGGGCATCCTGTACTGCCCGGACTACGTGGTGAACTCGGGCGGGGTCATCCAGGTCGCCGACGAGTACGACGGCGCGTTCGACTTCAAGCGGGCCGAGCGGCGCACCGCGGGCATCTTCGCGACGACCGCTCGCATCCTCGAACGGGCCAAGGGCGAGGGCATCACCCCGCTCGCGGCCGCCGACGCCATCGCCGAGGAGCGCATCGCCGCGGTCGGCCGCCTCCAACGCGTACGCCTGTTCCGCTGACGCGGGAGCACGGCTCCGCGTCCGCGGCGGCCGCTCTGAGGTGCCGATGCACGGCTCCGCAGGCGGCCGCCGCGGGTCGTTTCGCGGGGGCTCGAGCGGCGCGTCGCCGCCGCCGAGGCGTCCGTTCGTGCACCGACCGTCGTGAACCGACCTCACCGAGCGAGCGCGCCTCTCACGATTCGGTCGGCCGTTCGTCCCGGTCTGGCCCTCATCGCCGGTAATCTGTGGCATCCAACTCATGGGCCGGGATGCAGTGAGGCGCCACGAGGTTGTACCGTAGGAGCCACGAAGAGATTGCAAGCATTCCGGGGCGCCTTATCGGCTGCCCCGATGATTTCTGTGCGAGGGGGTCGAGCCATATGGGGCGCGGCCGAGCTAAGGCAAAGCAGACCAAAGTGGCCCGGAAGCTCAAGTACCATGCTCCGAACACCGACCTGCGCGCTCTCGAGCGCGAGCTCTCGGGCGGTCGTGAGGATGCGATGGACATCGAGCCCGAGCCTCCAGAAGTGGAGGAGCCGGACCCGTATGACGCTTACGCCGACGATCGGTACGACGGAGACGATGACGATCTCCGTGAAGATGACTGGATCCCGCCTAAGAAGCAGTTAGCAGGCAGGCTCTTCGGTTCGCCGCCGTGAGCCGGCCAGGCGGACCCGCCCGACCGTTACCCGCAATCTCCATATCCAGTGCGTGCAGGCGTCTTCACCGACCCCTGCACGAGCCCGTCTCCGCCACCGGCGCCCCTCCCCACGAAGGGCCTCGACCGGATCAGGCGCTGGACCAAAGACTTCGGATACCGGCGCGGACGCGAGTCTTTGGGGCACAACCGATAGACCTAACACGAAGAGGCGGCGCGACCTGGGGTCGCGCCGCCTCTTCGGCTGCTTGCGGGCGGTTACTGCTGCGGCGCCTGCGGCCACTGGTTCTGCTGGTTCGCCGGCGGCGCCTGCGGGTTCTGCGGCTGGACGGCCGGCTGCTGCCCGGTGGGGTAGCCCTGCCCGGCGGCCGGGGGCGCCTGCTGCGCGGAGGCCGAGCCGGGGACCATGAGCGCACCGGCCACGAACAGGCCGTACGCGGCTACGAGCAGGAGCGCGCCGATCCAGGCCGAGGCGTCGGAGGCGGAGTTCCCGTCGCCGAGGGCCAGCATCGTGAACAGGAGCCGCGCCAGGAAGATCGTCCCGCCGGCGATCGTCAGCACCTTCCACAGCGGCCGCAGCCGCTCACCGGTGAACAGCGTCAACGCGAACATGACGATGACGCCCACCAGGATCGAGAGGACGCCGCCGTTGAGCTCGTCGCGGACGAACCCCGAGAGCGTCGTCCCGTCGAGGCCCGCGAAGTCGGAGCCGCCGGAGCTGGTGCCGGCGATCAGGCCGGCCAGCGCCAGCGCGCCGAGGCCGGAGAGGCCGAGGATCGCGGGCATGGACGGCACACCGAGCTTGTCGAACAGCGACGGGGCCGGGGGAGCGTAGGCCGCGTACTGCTGCTGTGCCTGGTACTGCGCCTGCGGCGAGGCGTAGGGCGCCTGGGGGTACGCCTGCTGTTGGGGCTGGCCGGAGGTCGGCTGCTGCGGATACGCCGCACCTGATTGCTGTTCACTCATGCCCTCATCATGCCTTGGGCGGGCAAGTGAACGCATCCGGGTTGTGCGACCTTTCCCAGTTTGGAGCGGGAGCGGCGGGCGGCGGGGCGCGGATCCGGCGGGCGATCCGCTTCCCGCCCTTCCGGTTCCGGAACAGGGCCGGAGCGGGGGCGTCTCGTTCGGATTCGCGGGCCGCAACCGCAGCGCCGCGGGCGTCCGAGCCCGTAGTCTGGAGCCATGTCGCAACGTCTCCGTCCCGTTTCGCCTATTTGGGTGGCAGGCCGTCCGCAGCACGGCGAGGAGGAGTTCTTCGTCACCCACCCCTACGACGAGTCCCCCGTGGGCGCCACCTCGTGGGCGACCTCCGGGCAGGTGGAGGCCGCGGTGGCCGCCGCCGCGGGAGCCGCGTCCGAATGCGCGGCGCTGCCCGCGCACGTGCGGGCCGAGGCCTTGGAGCACGTGCGTCGGCGGCTGGACGAGGAGGCCGAGACCTGCGCGGAGCTCATCACCGCCGAGTCGGGCAAGCCGATCGCGTGGGCGCGCGTGGAGGTGCACCGGGCCGTCTCGACGTTCCGGTGGGCCGCCGAGGAGGCGCGCCGCTTCAGCGGCGAGGTGCAGCGCCTGGACACCGATCCGAACGCTGACGGCCGCATGGCGATCATCCGGCGCTTCCCGCGGGGTCCGGTCCTGGGGATCAGCCCGTTCAACTTCCCGCTGAACCTGGTGGCGCACAAGGTCGGTCCGGCGATCGCCGCGGGCTGCCCGATCGTCCTCAAGCCGGCCCCGGCGACGCCGCTGTCGGCGCTCCACCTCGGAGCGCTGTTCTCCGAGACGGACCTGCCCCCGGCGATGCTGTCGGTGCTGCCGGTCCCGAACCACCGGGCCGGGCAGCTCGTGGAGGACCCGCGGCTGCCGGTCGTCTCGTTCACCGGCTCGGTACCGGTCGGCAAGCAGATCCGGCGGCAGGTGCCCGAGAAGCACGTGACGCTGGAGCTCGGCGGCAACGGGTCGGTGCTGGTCGCCGCGGACTACCCGAAGCGGGACTGGGCGGCCGAGCGGATCGCGCTGTTCGGGAATTACCAGGCCGGGCAGTCGTGCATCGCGGTGCAGCGGGTGTTCATCGAGGCGCCCGCGTTCGCCGACATGGCCGGCCGGATCGTCGAGCGCGTGCAGGCGCTGCCGACGGGCGACCCGAACGACCCGTCCTGCAAGGTCGGGCCGCTCATCGACGCCGACGCGGCCGCGCGCGTCGAGGCGTGGATCGAGGAGGCCGTCGACGAGGGCGCGAAGGTCCTGTGCGGCGGCGGGCCGCGGGACGGGGCGCTCATCGAGCCCACGGTGCTCGCGAACGTGCGCCCGGACGCGAAGGTGCTGCGCGAGGAGGTCTTCGGGCCGGTGCTGGTGCTCGCGAGCGTGGACGGTTTCGAGGCCGGGCTCGCCGCGATCAACGACTCGCGGTACGGGCTCCAGGCGGGCGTGTTCACCGACAGCCTGCCGCAGGCGATGCTCGCCCACCGGGCGCTCGACGTCGGCGGCGTGGTCATCGGCGACGTGCCCTCGTTCCGGGCCGACCAGATGCCCTACGGCGGGGTCAAGGCCTCGGGCGTGGGGCGTGAGGGCGTGCGGTCGGCGATGGAGGACTATACGGTCGAGCGGGTGCTCGTCCTTCCGGACAGTCTTTGAGCCGCGGATTCGGTCGACGCGGCCGCGTCGGCCGCAAGCAGGCCTGAAGACGGCCGAGCGGTGCGTCACCGCGCATCCGTGACGTGCGGGCAGGTTCGGCCACAGTCGTCCCCGCTGACCTGCGATGCCGGCAACTGACGGCCCGCCCTGCCGCCGTCGCCGCTTGACAAGTCCCTATAGCGTGGCGGACATGACTGTCCCTCCGAATTACGGTCCTCCGCCGGAGCAGCCGCAGACCCCCGGCTACGGATACCAGTCGCCGTACAACGGCGGTCAGCCCTCCTACGGGAGCCGGCCGCCGCAGCCCTCGTACGGCGGCCAGCCGCCGTACGGACAGGAGCCGCCGGCGCCGTACGGCGGGCCGGTCCTCCCGCCGGGACCGCCCAAGCGGAACCTCGCGCTCATCGGCGGGGTCCTCGTGGGCATCACGGTGCTCGTGCTCGGCGCGGCCCTGCTCATCACGATGAACCTGCGCGACGACGGGACCGAGAGCGCCGCGGAGGACGCGACGAGCTCGGAGGAGGCCTCCGAAGAGGCCGCCTCGGCCGAGGAGCCCACGACCGAGGAGGCGCCGGCCTCCGAAGTGGGCCAGTGCCTCCCGTACGAGCCGGTCGTCGAAGGCGACGGCCTGGGGCTCGTCGACTGCGGGGACGCCGCCGCGTTCTGGGAGATCACCGGGCAGTCCTACGAGGTCACCGACGTGCCGGTGGACAGCGAGGGCAACCTGACCGACACCACCGCCGCCGTGGAACTCTGCGGAGAGGACTGGGGCGTCAACCACCTCGGCGAGACGTGGACCAACTGGCACTACGTGTACTCCTCGGGCACACTCGACTCGCTCTACTGCATCAAGGCCACCGGCGCGCCCGACCCGAACGAGCCCGAGCATCTGCCGTACACCCCGGACGTGGGCGACTGCTTCGACGAGGCCTCCGAGTGGTGGACCGTCGACTGCTCCTCCGACCTGGCGGTGTACAAGGTGGTCGACACCGTCGTCTACGACGAGCCGGTCGAGATGACCGAGGACGAGGCCCAAGAGGCCGCCACATGCGGCGGCGAGTGGTACTGGCAGATCACCGACACCCGCGGCAGGACCTCCGCGATCATCTGCGCCAACGGGGTGTAGCCGACACGGCCCGGCGGCACGCCGCCGGGTCCGCTGAGGCACGACGAGAGCGGGGGCGGCCTGAGGCCGCCCCCGCTCTCGTCGCGTATGCCTAGCCGAAGCGGCCGGTGATGTAGTCCTCGGTGCGCGGGTCCGACGGGTTGGAGAACAGGCGCTGGGTCTCGTCGAACTCGACGAGGAAGCCGTAGCGCTCGCCCGACTCGTCGACCTCCGCCGAGTAGAACGCGGTCGAGTCCGAGACGCGCGCGGCCTGCTGCATGTTGTGGGTGACGATCACGATCGTGTAGTCGCGGACCAGCTCGTTCATGAGCTCCTCGATGCGCGCGGTGGCGATCGGGTCGAGCGCCGAGCACGGCTCGTCCATGAGCAGGACCTCCGGCTGCACCGCGATGGCGCGGGCGATGCACAGGCGCTGCTGCTGGCCGCCCGAGAGGGCCAGGGCGCTCTTCTTGAGATTGTCCTTGACCTCGTCCCACAGGGCCGCGCCGCGGAGCGCCTGCTCGACGCGGTCGGCGAGGTTGTCCTTCATGCCGTTGATGCGCAGGCCGTAGGCGACGTTGTCGAAGATCGACTTGGGGAACGGGTTGGCCTTCTGGAAGACCATGCCGATGTGGCGGCGGACCGCGATCGGGTCGACGCCCGGCCCGTAGATGTCCTGGCCGTGGAAGGTGACCTCACCGGAGACCTTCGCGCCGGGGATGAGGTCGTTCATGCGGTTGATCGAGCGCAGGACCGTGGACTTGCCGCAGCCCGAGGGTCCGATCATCGCGGTGATCTGGTTGCGGGCGACCGGCAGCGAGACGTCGCGGACCGCGTGCGCCTTGCCGTAGTGGATGTTCACGCCCTTGAGTTCGATGACCGTCTCGGTCTCGACGTGCGCGCCGGCGCGGCCCTGCGGAGCGAGGCCTGCGAGGGGGGCTTTGGCACGAGTACCAATTTCGTTCACGGTCACGCGAACTCCAATCACCGAATGTCAACCGCCGTTAACGTGTCCTGTACTCATCAAACGCCATGCAGGTGCACGACGAACGACACCCAGGTGAACTGCGAGTGAATGGAGTGCGCGCAGCGTCACTCGCGGGAAGCACGTCGAGCGGGCGGCGACGATCGCGGACATGCGGCGGCCCCTTGGCGAGCCCTGCGGGCCGAATCGGCGCCCTCGGCGTCAGCGCCTACGACGATCAACGCCGCCGCGCGTTCAGGCGTGCTCGGGCGGCAGGAGCTCGTCGTTCGGGTAGCCGCCGAGCAGGTCGTCGGAGGCGGTGAGCGCGAAGTCGTCCGCGATGCCGACCTCGCCGAGGTCGACCGAACCGGCCACGTCGCCGTCCTCGGCCAGCTCCATGAGCATCCCCCGGATCACCGGGGCCGGGACGCCCGCGTCCTCGGCGAGCGCCGCCAGGTTCACCGTCACGGTGGCCGACTTCGCCCCGCCGGGCAGCACGAAATGCCCCTCGTCGTCGAACTCGTACTCGACCCCGCCGACCCGCCGGATCGCGATCGCCGTCAACTCCTCCAGGTCGCCGCGCTGGTCGGCGGCCTCCTCGATGGCCTCGAGCTTGTCGAACGCGAGCACGTCGAACGGGTTGATGTACAGCTGCGGGGCGACGAACAGCTTGCCCTCGCGCATCTCGGAGCGGTACAGCCCCAAGGCGAGCAGGAACTCCAGGAGGTCGCGGACCGTGTGCGGCACGGGCAGCCCCGCGCGCCTGCAGTGGGTGGTGAAGGTGTCGATGCGCTCGCTGCGCTCGGCGGTGGCCCGGTCGTACTCCTCGCGGGCCTCCTTCTCGATGACCTCGGGAGAGGCGCCCAGGTGGTGCTCGGAGGCCTCGGCGATCCAGTCGTCCACGTCGCCCGGGTCGCACCAGACCGGCTCGTTCCAGATGTCGTCCTCGGGGAAGGCGTCGGCCCACCAGCTCGCCGGGAACGGGTTCACGGAGGGGACGGTGCGGAACAACTCGATGCTGCACGGCATGATGCGGATCCACGCTGGGTGCATCGGGGCTTGGACGGGGCCGGACTCGTCGCCGAAGGGCCTCTCGAAAGATTCCACCCATCGACGGTATCAGCGAAGGACGACCGGTCAGCGCCGCTGTGCCGCGACTTCGCTTTCAGCGTAGCGGCGCGGAGGGAGCCGTCCCGACGTCCGCGGTACCAGGAGTTGCCCAGTGCCCGCCGAGTGCCCAATGGACGGCTCGCCTCCAAGGAGCGCTCCCGCCGGGACGGCCCCGTGCGCGTGTCGACGTGTCGGCCCCGCCGCGGGTGCGCACCCGCCGGTGGAGGGAAGCGCCTCTCGCGTCGGGGCCGACGGGCGCCCGTCCGGCCGGGCCGGGCTAGCCGTTCGAGCGGATGCCGGAGAGGTCCGGCTCGAACTCGGCCAGGCCCACGTAGTCGGGGGTGAGGTACTCGAGGGTGCGGACCTGCTGCTCCAGCAGCTTGCCCACGGTGACGATCTGATCGGCGGCGTTGAGCACCAGCCAGTGCTCGTACTCCGCGGAGCGTTCTTCGACCTGCGCCTCGGCGGTCACAGCGGCTTCCTCCCTGATAGGCCGTACTTCACGACATCGTGCGATCCGAACAACGTAATGCGCAGTGAGTCCTGCACGGATTCATGACACGCGCCCGGCGGGCGAAATACGCGCCCGCGCAGGAGATCACACCGGTCGCGTTCAGGATCGCAGCACGAGCCGGAGCGTCGACACGCCGTCCTCGGCGATCTCGACGGGGACGCCCCAGTCCTGGCGGGTGAGGTGGCACGCCGGGTGCTCGGCCTCGGCGTCGCACGTGGCCGCCTGGGCGACCACTTGGAGGACGCCCCGCTCGATGCCGTCCGCGAGCACGAGGTCGCGGCCGAGCTCCTCGCCCTTGCCCGCGCCTGCGGCGAGGAGCTGGGGCGGGTCGGCGGAGACGGTGACCTGGATCGGGGAGCCGAAACTGTAGTCGAGCTTCTGGCCCGCGGCCGGCTCGAAGAGCACTTCCAGCCGCAGCGCGCCGGGGGCGACCCTGGTGCGCTTGCGGGCGACCCGGTGGTGCTGCCCGGCGACCGCGGCCTCGCCCAGATCCGGGGCGGCCAGGCGGTGGGCGGCGGATTCGACGACGATCACGCGCTCCCCCAGGACGAGCACGTCGCTCGGCTCGGCGAGGCCGGAGGCGAGGGTGGTCATGTCGCCGGTGTCCGGGTCGAAGGCGCGCAGGGCTCCGTTGTAGGTGTCGGCCACGGCGATCCGCCCGTCGGGGAGGACGGCGAGGCCGAGCGGGTGCTGCATGAGGGCGTCGGCGGCGGGGCCGTCGACGTGCCCGAAGTCGAACAGGCCCTGGCCGACGGCCGTGCGCATCACGCCGGCCTCCACGAAGCGGAGGGCGGAGGTCTCGGAGTCGACCAGCCAGAGGCGGTCGCCGTCGGCGGCGAGGCCGGAGGGCTGGGCCATCCACACCTGGCCGAGGGGGCCGTCCTTGAGGCTCTCGACCGTGGTCCCGGCGTAGACGCCCGCGGTGCCCGCGACCGGGTCGAAGTACCAGAGCTGGTGGATCCCGGCCATGGCGATCACGAGCCGGTCCTCGAACCAGGCGAGGTCCCACGGGGAGGAGAGGTCGACCTCGAGCGCGGCGGCGGCGCCGTCGTCCATGCGCCACTGCCGGCCGGTCCCGGCGACGGTGGTGACGTGGCCGTCGGCGAGGCGGACGCCGCGGAGCAGGTGGTTCACGGTGTCGGCGACGACGACGTCGTAGCCGACCCGCTCGGCGACCTCGGCGGGGAGCAGTGCGAGGCCCTGGGGCTCGTTGAACTGCGCCTCGGCGCCGTCGGCGCGGCCGCGTTCGCCGGTGCCGACGACCGAGACGACCGTTTCGAGGTCGGGGGCGAGGCGCACGAGGCGGTGGCGGGCGGAGTCGGTGACGAGGACGTCGCCGCCGGGCAGCTCGATCGCCTTGCCGGGGAAGCGGAGCGCGGTCTCGGCGGGCGGCGCGGCCACGTACGGGCTGCCCTCGGGGTCGAGGGTGCCCTTGGCGGTGTGGGTCTCGACGAGGCCGCCGACGATCGCGTCGAGGGCTTCGAGGTGGCCTTCACCGGCCATGGTGGACACGACGTAGCCCTCGGGGTCGATGACGACGAGGGTGGGCCAGGCGCGGGCGGCGTAGGCGTCCCAGGTCTTCAGGTCGGGGTCGTCGAGGACGGGGTGCTCGACGCCGTAGCGCTCGACGGCGGCCGCGAGGGCCTCGGGGTCGCGCTCGTGCTCGAACTTCGGGGAGTGGACGCCGATGATGACGAGCGCGTCGCCGTAGCGCGCTTCGAGGGGGCGCAGCTCGTCGAGGACGTGGAGGCAGTTGATGCAGCAGAAGGTCCAGAAGTCGAGGACGACGACCTTGCCGCGGAGGCTCTCGAGGTCGAGCCGCTTGCCGCCGGTGTTGAGCCAGCCGCGGCCTTCGAGGGGGGCGGCGCGCACGCGGGACTGCGTGCGGGCGTCGGCCTCGGCCTGGGATCGAGGAGCACTCGGCGAGTCGGAGCGGTCGGAGGTCGGTGCCATCGGGCGAGCGTAGCGCGACGCCGGCCGCCGGGACCGGCGCGACGCCTGGAAATGAACCCGACTCACATCACGGGATGGGGCCGGCAGGCGCTGCCTGCCGGCCCCGGAGCCGTGTCGGACCCCCGGGATATTTTTGAACCAGGGGTCCCTTAGGGCGGGTTTATCGTGATTTATCAGCCCGTGAGATGGTTTGCCGCTACTCGGTGGCCTCTTCGGACGGGGCTTCGCCGCCGTCGCCCTCGGCGGGCGCGCCGAGCAGGCTCAGGCAGTACACGTCCTCGCCGACGGTGAGGGTCTCGCGGCCCGCGTCGGCGCATTCCTGGCCGTCGCCCACCTTCTGGACGATCTCGTAGTCCTCGCCGTCCTCGGCCTCGGCGCAGTCGATCGGCTCGGCCTGGTCGCCGCTGGTGTGGCGGACGCAGCCGCCCTCCTCGAACTTCGGGGCGGCGAACAGCAGGAAGTACACGGCGACACTCGCCCCGATGACGACCAGCGCGGCGACGGCGGCCAGGATCGGCACGAGCGCGCGCTTGCGGCCGCCGCCCGACGAGGCGGGAGCGGACTGAGGCGGGTACTGGCCGGGCGAGACCGACCCGGGCGGCATGCCCGGCTGCGAGTACTGGCCGCCCATCGGCGGCTGCGACTGCCCGGCCTGCGACGAGTCGTAGCCGGGGACCATCGACGGCGGTTCGCTGTGCGGGTTGTGCGCGCCGATGATGAGCTTCTGCGTGTCGTCGGACTGGTTCGGCTGCTGCGCGGCCGGCGGCGGCGCCTGGTAGGCCGACTGGGGCTGCGCGTACGGGTCGCCGAACTGCTGGTTCGCGGGCGGCGCCATGGGCGGCGGGACCGCTCCGGGCGACTGGGCGTTCGGCGGCGGGACGGCCCCGGGCGACTGGACCGAGCCCGGGGACGTGAGCGGGTTCGGCGGCGGGGAGGGCCAGGCCGACGGGGAGGCGGCCTGCTGGCCGGCGCCCGACTGGTCGCCGTAGGGGGCGGGGGCGTTGAAGCCCGCGTTGCCCTGCGGCGGCAGCACCTGGGTGCGCTCCTCGTTCACGTCCGGCGCGGCCGGCGGCGACGTCGGCTGCGACGGGCCGAGGCGCAGGATCTGCGTGCCGTCCTCGGCGTACTGCGGCCCCGACTGCAGCGGTTCGGGCGCTTCCGGCTCGGCGGGCGCGATCTGCTCGGGCGCGCCGTCGGCGGCCGGACCGGTCGGGACGTCGATGTAGGCGGCGGCCGAGCCCGGCGCGGTCTGGGTGGAGCCGTCGCCGACCGTGGGCGCCGGAGGCGCGGCCGGGGATTCGGGAGCGGCTTGCGGCGCTTCGGGTTCCGGAGCGGCATCGGCGGCGGGCGCGGCCGGGACGTCGGCGTCGGTGGCGGCGGCGGGCGGCGTGGCCTCGCTGACGCCCGCATCGGCCGCAGGCGCGGCCTGCGGCTCGGCGGCGGCAGGCGCCTCAGGAGCGGCCGGGGCTTCGGGAGCGGCTTGCGGCGCTTCGGGTTCCGGAGCGGCATCGGCGGCGGGCGCGGGCGGGACGTCGGCGAGGGCCGAGCTCGGCATGGCCTCGGTGACGCCCTCGTCCACCGCGGCGGCGTCGGGGCGCGCGGGCTCCGGCTCGGCGCTCGGGGTCGAGCCCGCCTCGGCGGGGGCGTCGGTCTCGGAGGCCCGCTCGGCGGCGCCCTCTCGAACAGCGCCTCCTTCGGTGCCTTCCTCGACATTGCCTTGCTCGTCGGCGGTGCGCTTGTCGTCGGGGGCCTCGCCCTTTTCAGGCGGGTTGCCTTGCTCGGAGGTCACGGCTGCTCCTCAATGCTGCTTCCGGCCTGGCGTCTTGGGGGCACGCCAGACGCGTCACACGGTACCGCAGCGACGCCAACGATCGCTCGACAGGGTTGCGGAGGCTGCGGCTCAGGACGCACTCGCGCGGCGCCTCGACGAGGAGCAACGGGCTGGTCACAGGCGCGTGAGCGGAAGGGGGCCGGTGCCTTGTGGAACGGTGCGGCGCAATCCGGGCATAAAGAGAGGCCGGGCGCCAGCGGTTGCCCACCCCTCATGGCAATCGCGGCGCCCGGCCGGTGTGAGAACCCCCTGGAGAGGGTCTCCGCGGTGCGTGGACTCGGCGCTGTCCGCCGCACCGTTGGGAGGAGATGAAGTTCGCGGTCTCGATCGCTCAAGACGGTCGGAGACTTCGAAGATATGTTTCCTCGTCGTTTCCGTGCCTCAATTACAACACCGGGGAACGAGATCCGCCAACGATTCGTCGGTGCCTTTGATCACGTCCAGGCGAGCAGTGTTTCCCCAGGGTGCTGCAGGAACGCGCCCACGTCGGCGAGGAACTGCGAGCCGAGTTCCCCGTCGATGAGACGGTGGTCGAAGGACAGCCCGAGCGTGGTCACCTGGCGGACGGCGATCTCGCCCTCATGCACCCACGGCTGCGGCCGGACCGCGCCGAACACGAGGATCGCCGACTCCCCCGGCGGGAGGATCGGCGTGCCCGTGTCCATGCCGAAGACCCCGACGTTGGTGATCGAGATCGTGCCCCCGGCCATGTCCGCCGGCGAGGTCTTCCCGTCGCGGGCCGTGCGGGCCAGCGACGTGAGGGCCTCGGCCAGCTCGACCAGGCTCAGGTCCTGAGCGGCCTTGACGTTCGGCACGACCAGGCCCCGCGGGGTGGCGGCGGCGATCCCGAGGTTGACGTCGTGCTTGACGACGATCTCCTGTGCCGCCTCGTCCCATTGGGCGTTGATCATCGGGTGGCGGCGGGCGGCCAGCAGGACCGCCTTGGCCACGAAGAGCAGCGGGGTCACCTTGACGTCGGCGAACTCCTTGCGGCCCTTGAACTCCTTGACCGTCTCCATCATGCCGGTGACGTCGCAGGTGAGGAACACCGTGGCGTGGGGCGCGGTGAACGCCGAGGCCACCATGTTCTGCGCCGTCAGCTTGCGGACGCCCTTGATCGGGATGCGCTGGTCCTCCGCCGCGGCGACCGCGCGGGTCGGTGCGGCGGCCGCGGCGGGGGCGCTGGCGACCGCCTCGACGTCGGCGCGGGAGACCGTGCCGTTCGGCCCCGTGGGGGTGACCGACGCGAGGTCGACACCGAGGTCCTTGGCGAGCTTGCGGACCGGGGGCTTGGCGAGCACCGGTCCGGTCGGCGCGGCGGGGGCCGCCGGTGCGACCGGCGCGGCGGGCGCGGGCGGCGGAGCCGGGGCGGGCGACGTCGGCGCGACCGCGGGTGCGGCCTCGGGCGCGGCGGGCGCTTCAGCGCCGCCGCGGCGCTTGCGGCGCTTCGAACCGGCCTCCCGCGCGCCGTAGCCGACGAGGTTCGGCGTGCGCTTCTCCTCCTTCGGGGCCGCGGGCGCGTCGGCGCCCTCGACCTCGAAGCTCGCCAGCGGCGAGCCCACGTCGACGGTCTCGCCCGGCTCGGCGTGGTGCTCGGCGAGCACCCCGTCGTACGGGCTGGGCACCTCGACGAGGGCCTTCGCGGTCTCGACCTCCACGAACGGCTGGTTGAGCTTGACCTCGCCGCCCGGCTCCACGAGCCATGCGGCGACCTCGCCCTCGGTGAGACCCTCACCGAGGTCGGGAAGGTTGAACGTGATCTTCTGACCCATGTCCCGCTCCTCAGTACTCAAGGGACCGGTCGACGGCGTCGAGCACCCGGTCCAGGTTCGGAAGGTAGTCGTCTTCGAGGCGGCTCGCCGGATAAGGCACGTCATAACCGGTCACCCGCAGCACCGGCGCCTCCAGGGAGTAGAAGCACTCCTCGGAGATCCGCGCGGCGACCTCGGCCCCCATGCCCACGTTCCCGGGGGCTTCGTGGACGACGACGGCGCGGCCGGTCTTGCGGACCGAGGCGAACAGCGGCGCCCAGTCGATCGGCGAGAGCGAGCGCAGGTCGATCACTTCGAGGTCCATGCCCTCCTCGGCGGCCGCCGCGGCGGCGTTCGCGGCCACGTCCACGGTGGGCCCGTAGGCGATCAGGGTCGCGGCGCGGCCTTCGCGGATCGTGCGGGCCCGGTACAGCTCCAGCTCGGGCGCGGCCGTGTCGACCTCGCCTTTCGCGTGGTAGCGGCGCTTGGGCTCGAAGAAGATCACCGGGTCGTCCCCGGCGGCGGCCTGCTGGATCATCCAGTAGGCGTCGGCCGGGTTCGCGCAGGTGACGACCTTGAGGCCGGCGGTGTGCGCGAAGTACGCCTCGGGGGACTCCGAGTGGTGCTCGATCGCGCCGATGCCGCCGCCGTAGGGGATGCGCACGACCACGGGCAGGCGCACGCGCCCGCCCGAGCGGTTCGGGATCTTCGCGAGCTGGGAGACCAGCTGGTCGAACGCGGGGTAGACGAAGCCGTCGAACTGGATCTCGCAGATCGGCCGGTAGCCGCGCAGGGCCAGGCCGATCGCGGTGCCGATGATGCCGGACTCCGCGAGGGGGGTGTCGATGATGCGTTCGGCGCCGAAGTCCTTCTGGAGGCCGTCGGTGACGCGGAAGACGCCGCCGAGCATGCCCACGTCCTCGCCCATGACCAGCGATTTCGGCTGGTCCTCCAGGACGCGGCGCAGGCCTTCGTTCAGGGCCTTGATCATGGTCATCGTCGTCATCGGACGTCGCTCCCTTCCTCGAGAGAAGCCTGGAAGTCGACCGCCTGGGCACGCTGTTCCGCGATGGTGGGCGGCATCTCGGCGTACACGTTGTCGAACATCTCGGTCAGTTCCGGGTCCGTCAGGGCCATGACCCGGGAGCGCAGCTCGCGGACGAGCTCGCCCGCCTCGGTGTCGATCGCGGCGAAGTAGGCCTCGTCGGCCAGGCCCTCGGCCGCCAGCCACTTGCGGTAGCGGACGATCGGGTCCTTCGCGCGCCAGAAGTCCAACTCGGCCTCGTCGCGGTAGCGCGTGGCGTCGTCGGAGGTGGTGTGCGGCTGCATCCGGTAGGTGTAGGCCTCGATCAGGCTCGGGCCCTCGCCGTGGCGGGCGCGGTCGAGCGCGGCCTGCGTGACCGCGTACGTCGCCAGGACGTCGTTGCCGTCGACGAGGACGCCGGGGACGCCGAAGCCCTCGGCGCGGCGGTACGGCGGCAGCCGGAACTGGCGGGCGTTGGTCTCGGAGATCGCGTACTGGTTGTTCTGGCAGAACAGCACGAGCGGGGAGTTGAAGACCCCGGCCCAGATGAGGGCCTCGTTGAAGTCGCCCTCGCTGGTCGCGCCGTCGCCGTGGTAGACCACGACGGCCTCGCCGTCGTCCGTGCCGACCGCGCCGTCCTTGGCCACGCCCATGGCGTAACCGGCGGCGTGGAGGGTCTGGGAGGCGATGACGATCGCGTACATGTTGAAGCGGTCGGCGGCCACGTCGCGCCCGCCGAGGTCGGTCCCGCGGAAGAGCGCGAACGACGAGATCAGGTCGATCCCCCGGCACCACTGGACGCCGAGCTCCCGGTAGGCGGGGAAGACCGTGTCCTGGGGTTGCAGGGCCCGGCCGGAGCCGACCTGGGCGGCCTCCTGGCCGAGGAGGCTCGGCCAGAGGCCGAGCTGGCCCTGGCGCTGCAGGGCGGTGCCCTGCGCGTCGAGCTCGCGGGTGACGACGAGGTCGCGGTAGAGGCCGCGGTACTCGTCGTCGGTGAGGGTGAGGTCGTAGTCGGGATGCTTGACGCGCTGACCCTCCGGAGTCAGCAGTTGCACGAACGCTGGTTCGTTCGTCGAGGCGGGTTTCGGACGGTTCTTGGCCGTCTTCTTGGCAGGACGCTGTTGGTCGCCCATGTATGCCTCCAAGTATTCGTGTTCCGGTGTATCCAAGCATCCCAAAGTCTTGGGCGGTGCGCGTCACACCCGGCACCCGATTACTATTCGGGGCTGAAGTCTGACACTGAGTAGCCGACTAGGCCTGGGACGGCCCGCAGGCGTCGCCGCCGCGCCGAATCTCGGCCGGCCGACGGCGCCGAAGTCCGTCGAACCATCGACATCATCGGTCCTGAACGGCCGTTTCGCCGCACGGGGGTGGCGGGAAGGAGCGCGCGGTGCGTTGCAAAGGCAGCGACCAGGGAGGACGCTGGCCGGTCGGCATCTGGTTCGCGCTGGTGGGGATGAGCGCGGGGACCGTGGGGTCCTTCTCGCTGATCGGGTGGACCTTCGCCCAGGGCCTCTACGACGGCGAGAGCGGCGCCGAGCCGCTGGAGTTCGACCCCGGGACGGTGGTCATCGAGGCCGAGGAGCCGCCCGTGGACGAACCGGAGGACGAGGGCCTCGCGGGCGGCGACGACGGCCTGGACGGCCTCACCGAGCCCGGGCGCGAACCGGACACCGCGGCGAGCCCGGCCGAGCCCCGGACCGGTCGCGTGGAAGAGACCGCCGAGGCCCCCGAGGAGGTCCCGGAAGCGCCCGTGGAGGAGTCCCGCGAGGAGCGCCACGAGGCCGAGGCGACCGAACCGCCGCACCTGGTCCCCGTGGACGAGGACGAGGACGACGGCGACTGCGGCCACGACGAAGCGGAGCACGGCCCGGACGGCCGTCACGGCGACGGATCGACCGACGAGTCGGACGGCGGCCGAGGCGACGAACCGACCGAAGACCCGGACGGCGCCCCTGCCGGGGGTCACGTCCGGCACGAGGACCCGTACCTCAGCCGGCTGTTCGGGGAGATCGAGACGGAGATCGACATCGATCTGGATCTCGACCTCCTCGACTGACCCGGCCGGGCCGTCGCCGCGCGGCTCGATCGCACCGCAGCTCAACGCCCACTCCGGGCTCGCCCGGGCCCCCGTTCGCCCCTGCGGGACAAGCCGACAGGTACTCGCCCGAAGGGGTGAGTTGTGGGGAAGAGCACGTCGTAGCCGTAACCTGCATATGCGGATTGCCGTTACCCCTATCGAGAGCGCGTCGCAGAGTGACCAGCGCACACGGATTTCTGTGGGGTACAAGCACATGGTGGACCTTTTCTCCCGCACGATGCTCGCCTGTTCGGCCGAGGCGGGCCTGACCACGACGGCCCTGTCCCGGCACGTTCCCCTGCTGCGCCGCAACATCGGCTCGGGAGACCAGGTGTCCCTGCTGAGCCGCTGCGTGGGCTCCGACGGACTCGGCAGCGGCGACCACATCCTCATGCTCACCGGGGAGCGCATGGTCGTCACGAGGCAGTCGCGTCTGCTCGGCCGCGTCCGCCTGTGCCTGGACGCCCCGGTGGCCGCGATCGAGAACCTCCGCTGGTCGGCCGACCCGGCCGGACCGGGCGTCGAACTGAACTTCACCGTCCTGGAGGGACCGGACGCGACCGAGCCGCGCCGCTGGCACTTCTGGCTCCCGGCCAGCCACGCCAAGCGGGTCTGGCGGATCGACGCGCTCCTGGCGCGGGCCTTCCGCCGCCCGCGAGCGGACTCCTGGGCGGCGGGCGAATCGGGCCGCTCGGCGGCTTCGTCCGTGATCGCGGACCCCGTTCCGACCGAGCACACCGTGAAGCTGGTGCGGCCCGCGTTGGCGGACGTGATGCTGGCGGAAGCGGCGCTCCCGGTGGGCACCGCCCACCCGGCGAGCCCGCTGCCCGCCCCGGACCCCAGGCTCCGGGCGACGGTGTCCTCAGCCGACGGCACGGACCGCTCGGCGCCTTCGCCGAGCCCGTTCCCTTCGGCGGACCAGAAGGTCGCTGCGCCCGGTGCGGACTCGGCGATCAACGCCAACCGGCCGGGCCGCGTCCCGGTCCAGCCGACCGGTTTCCAGCCGACGGGTTTCGGAACGACGCTGGCCCCCGCCTGAGGCGGACGCCGACCGAGGTCCTCCAGCTCGACCGGAGGCGGTCCGCGAAGGCGGCACAGCGCCGCCGCGGCAGGGCGCGCTCCGTATGCACCGATGGTCGACGAGAGGGGCCGGTGCGCCAGCGAAGCTGGTGCACCGGCCCCTCGTTCGCCTTGCGCACCTTGAAGGTGCGGCGGTCTTATGGGTCGGCCGTCACCGGCGCAGTTCGGCGGTGCAGCACTTGACGGAGCCGCCGCCCTTCTTGAGTTCCGAGAGGTCGACGGGGACGGGTTCGTATCCCGCGTCGCGGAGCTTGCGGGCCATGCCGGTGGCTTCGGCGTTGATGACGACGTTGCGGCCGTCGGAGACGAAGTTGAGGCCGAAACCGGCCGCGTCCTCGGCGTCGGCGATCACGGCGTCGGGGAAGAGGCGCTCGAGCAGCAGGCGGGTGCCGGGGGCGAAGGCGCCGGGGTAGTAGGCGATGCGCTCGTCGTCGAGGGGCGCGAGCGCGGTGTCGAGGTGGTAGTAGCGGGGGTCGACCAGGCGCAGTGAAACGACGGGGCGGCCGAACACGTCGGCGGCCTCGGCGTGGGCGCGGGCGTCGGTGCGGAAGCCCCAGCCGGCGAGGATGAGGCCGCGGCCGGGCAGGTAGGTGAAGTCGCCTTCGCCTTCGTTGATGTGCTCGGGCTTGGCGAAGGTCCAACCGGAGGTGCGGTACCACTTCTCGTGGGCGTCGGCCTCCGGGCGGCGTTCGGGGTGGCGGAAGCTCGCGCCGTAGGCGATGCCGTCGACGACGAAGGCGCCGTTGGCGGCGTAGACCATGTCGGGGAGGCCGGGTTCGGGCTCGATACGGATGACGTCGTGGCCGAGGGCGGTGTAGACGTCGACCAGCTCGTCCCACTGGGCGCAGGCGAGTGCGGCGTCGACGGGCGCGGTCGTGTCCATCCAAGGGTTGATGGCGTACTCGACCGCGTAGTAGGCGGGGCGGCACATGAGGTACGTGCGGCGGCCGGGCGACCGGGTCGCGGGCGCCGCGGCAGGTGAAGAACGGTGTTTCTCCATGGCGCGAGTTTAGACACTCGGAGTCCCCTCAGCCGCATCCGCGGGCCCCCGACACCCGCGAGTGTGACCAACCCGCCTCACCAGCGGAGACGAACGGGCGCCGGCCACGGACCGAAGGGCGGATCGGCGTGCTCAGCCGGGGGCGTTTCGCCCCCGGCTGAGCACAGCGAACCGAAGCGGCCCGGCGGCTCGGCGGTGGCTCCCGGGCGGATCGGACCCGCCCGGGAGGCGCTCATTCGACCGCTACCGGGCCTGCCCTGGAGGCCGCTCGGGCCGGGCCGAAGACGGCCGGGACCCCTGCGGGCGTCTCGTTCACGTGGACCGTCACCTCCAGACCGCTGACCTCGCATCCTTGGAACTCGGTCGACGAGCGCTCGGCCATCGCCTGCGCCGCCCCGCAAGCCGCCTCCTCGCCGAACAGGACCTTCGCGGCACCCGCCAGCGCGGCGGCGTCGGCCGCCCCTTGAGCCCGGTGCCGGGCGGCGCCGGCTTGACCGACGGCGGTGAAGGCCACCGCCGACACCACCAACGCCGCCGCCACACCGGCCGCCAGGACCGTCGCCGATCCCCGTTCCTTCCCGTCCTTCGCGCAGCCGGTGACGCGATCGCCCTGCTGCGGTCGCATCAGGTCAGCCCCGGTTCCATCGGGGCGGCGGCCTCCGCGGAGACGGCCATCGGCGGCGTCAACGGGCCCAGCGGCCGCACCGGAGCGGTGACCACCGCCCGCACCACCGTGCCGTCGCCCGACACCGCGACCGACGCCCCGTCGGGCAGGTAGACGGCGGCGACCGCCTGCGGGTCCTCGCCTCTGGCCGCCGCGATCGCGGCGCTGTTGGCCGCGTCGATCGCGCGGACCTTCATCCCCACCGCCGACACCGCCCACAGACCGAGCGCCAGCACCGCCACTACGGCGGGCAGTGCCGCCGCCATCTCCGCGGTGACGAACCCGCTCTCGCGTCCCCTCCTCGCGCCGGCCGTGCTTCGGGCGCTTCGAGCAGGTGGCCCCGTCTCGGCGCACTCCTCGGATTCCCCGGATGCGGAGACTCGGGTCGTTCCGCCGCGACGGTCGGTTCGGGCGCCCGGTCTCGCCGGCCTCGGTGCTCCGGGTTTTCGGCCCCGATGTTTCGGGCGGCGACCTGGTGGCACCGCTGCGTTCGGTTCGGTTCCCCGATCGCGAGCCCGCGGTCCCACGCCGGAAGGCGGCGGGTCCGGCAGGGTCGGTCGGGGCGGCGCGCAGTTCGACGCCGTCACGACAGCGCCCGTTCGATCAGGGAGGACAGCGCGCTCTGGACCGGACCCGAGGTGAGCACCTTCAGCAGCACGCCCGCGAAGGCGACGGCGGCGAGCGTGCCGACCGCATATTCCGCAGTGCTCATGCCGCTCTCGCCGCGCAGCTTCGCGGCGAACCGATCGCCCCAGCCGGGCTTGGTGACGCCCTGCATGCGGCCCGGGCTCCACTCGTCCTCGGCCCGGGAGCTCGGATTCGGGCGATGGTTCGTCGGCATCGGATCGTCGTCGACGACCGTCGGCGGGCCCGCGGTGATCGGGGTTCGGCTCCGGTTCGACCCGGGCGACCAGGGTTCGGCCGTTCGCGCTTCCCGAACGGCGTCGGTGCCTTCGGCTTCCCGCTCGGGGACCGGGCTGGTTCGGTTCGTCGACGTGCTGCGCTCGTCTTCGGGTGCGGGTGTGCGGCACCGTTTGTCTTCGCATGCGGGTCGCGGGCATGCGCCGCCGGGTTCGCCAGTGGGCTTCCATCGGCTTTCGGGCCGGCAGGCGGCCTGATGCGGGCCGGGCCGGAAAGGCGCCGGGCGGGAGTCGCCGGTTCGGCCTCGCCGGGTCGGCGGTGCCGTGGCGGTGTGGGTGTTCGCGCTCATCGCGGTGTCCTCTCTTCGGTTGTCGGGCAGTGCGGTCACATGCCGGAGGCCAGGGTGTCGGCGACGATGCCGAGCACGACCGGGCCGATGCCGGCGATCACGAACGCGGGCAGGAAGCACAGGCACAGCGGCCCGACCAGGGCCACCGCCGCGCGTCCGGCGCGTTCTTCGGTTCGAGTGCGGAGTTCGGTGCGGAGTGAGGCCGCGAGTTGTTCGAGCCCTCCGGCGATGGCGGCCCCGGAATCGCCGGAGCGATCGAGCTGGCGGGCCAGCCGCTCGGCTCCGGGAAGCCGCCCCAGTTCCGGCAGCGCCTCCGAGGCATTCGCACCCAGGTGGATCGCTCCGGCGAAGCGGTTCAGGCGTTCGCCGATCTCCGGGTCGTCTGCCGCGGCCACGGCGAACGCCGCTTGGGTGAACGGCGCTCCGGCTCGCATGCAGGCGGCGAGCAGGTCGAGCGTCCAGGGCCAGGCCGGACCCAGGCGCTCGGCGGCAGCCCGTTCGACGCGGTCCGGATCGGACCGCAGGAGTCGCGCCACCAGCCACCAGGCGCCGAAGCCGGCCACGATGCCGATCACACCGCCGATGGCGACGGTGGTCGCGACACCCGCGAGCGGGCCGATGAGTTTGCGCAGCATCATGAGCTCCCCGCTGCGACGGACTGAATCAGCGCGCCGGTCCAGGCGAGCCCCGCGGCTTGGAGGCCCATCGCGGCCGCGGCCGCGGCGATCCCGGTCGGGCTTGCGAGCAGGAACGCGACGGCGTCCACACCGAGCGCTTCGCCGAGTGCGACTCCGGCGGCGGGCAGGGCGATGAGCAGTGCCGCCGTGGCCCGGATCGACGCAGTCTGCGCTTGCGCGCGGGAGGCGCACTGGTCGTCCTCGCGAAGGTGGTCGGCGAGCTTGCGGCAGAGGTCCGCGGCGGGTGCGCCGAGTTCGGCGGCGATCTTCAACGCGGCGCGGAGCCGTCGGGCGGTGGCGGTGGCTTCGGCCGGCCAGTCCGGGTCGGCCGCGGCGACGGCGCGGGCCGGGTCGGTGCCGGCGGCGAGATCCGCCGCGAGGTAGGCGACCGTGTCGGCGGCGGCCCGCCGGGCTTCGCGCCCGCGTTTGCGGCGCAGCGCGAGATGCCAGGCGGCGACCGCGGCGGCCGTGTAGACGGCGGCGAGGGCCGCGGCGGTGATCGCGCTGAGAGGCCCGAGCCCTCGGTGATGCCCGGCGAGCCAGGCCGCGAACGACGCGGTGACGAGCGCGGCGAGGGCTCCAGCAGCTTTGGGCCGGTGCGCGATGCAGGCGAGGACTATGGCGTTCATGCGGTGCCGCCTTTCGGTGGCCGGTCGGGATGGCGATGCAGCTGCGGCGGGAAGGACGGCTCGACGGCGAAGTCGATCCGCATCCGGACCGACGGCGGGCGGTCGTGCGCATTGGCGGCGGTGCGACTCGGCGGTCGGTCGGACGCCGAGCGAGCGAGGCGGGGACGGCGGACAGTGCGGAAGGTCCGGCCACAGCGGCGGCGCTCGGGCGGCGGGGCGAAGGTCGTGGCGGCGGTGGTCATGCGCGGTGCTCCCTCGATGGCGATCAGGCGATGGGCGGAATGGCGGGCGGCCGTCGGGCTCCTGACAGGTGTGGCCCGGCCGGCGGTATTCGGGTCGATTGCGGCTCGCCGCCATGCCAGGCGGCGGTTGCCGTACGGCGGTGACGGCCTCGACGGGACTGCTCGGTTCGGCCGCCGCGGCAAGCGGGCCGCGGCGGTCGCGGCGAGGCGGGCGATCGTGTCAGTGGAGGCCGCAGCGGGTCCGTCCATGCCGCCGGCGGCTGCGGATGGAGCCGATCAGCGCGAATGCCGTCCACAGTGGGTCTCTGGGACACGGTCGCCCCTGCGGACTCGGTGTCGTGGGCTCGGGCCTTGCTGCTCGCGTCGCGGCCGGAGTGCGGGTCGGAGGAGGAATTCGTGCTCGGCGCCGGGCCGGGCCGGTTGCGGTTCATGCGGTGCGCTCCCTGAGGAGGCGTTCCAGGATTCCCGCGCTCGGGCCCGGGCCGTGGCGGGTCCAGGCGGTCGAGACGGTGAGTCCTTCGGCGCGGGTCCGGCCCGTCTCGATGAGGGCGATCTCGGCGACCTGCCGGCCGGCGCCGGTTCGTCGCAAGTGGATGATGACCCGCAGCGCCGCGACCAGTTGGGCGTGGAGCCCGTCCCTCGGCAGGCCGTGCGGCAGCGCGAGGGCCTCGAGCCTCGCCGGGGCGTCGGCTGCGGCGTTGCAGTGCAGGGTGCCCGCGCCGCCCTCGTGGCCGGTGTTCAGGGCGCCGAGCAGTTCGATCACCTCCGCGCCGCGGCATTCCCCCACGACGATCCGGTCGGGTCGCATCCGCAGGGACTGCCGCACCAGTGCGGCCAGGTCGACCGCGCCCGCGCCTTCGATGTTCGCCGGGCGTGATTCGAGGGTGAGCGTGTGCGGATGGTCCGGTGCGAGTTCGGCCGCGTCCTCGACGATGACGATGCGTTCTTCCTTGGGCGCGTGCGAGAGCAGACTCGCCAGCAGCGTGGTCTTGCCGGTGCCGGTTCCGCCTGTCACGACGAAGGCCAGACGTGCTTTGACGATGCGCAGCAGCAGGTCCGCCATGTCCGCGGTGAGCGTGTCGGCTTCGACCAGCTGCGTGAGCGTGAACGCCCGGGACCGGTGGGTCCGGAAGGACAGGTACGGTCCCGAGGCGGCGATCGGCGACAGTACGGCGTGGAACCTGGTGCCGTCGGGCAGGCGCACGTCGGCGTACGGGCTGCCCGCGTCGAGGCGCCGTCCGGCCGCGGCGGCGAGCCTGCACGCGAGGGACCGGATCGCCTCGGCGTGTCCGATGCGGACCTCGCTCGGGCGCAGGCCTGCTCCGCGGTCGACCCAGACGCCTCCGGCGCCGTTGACGACCACGTCGGTGACCCGGGGGTCGTCCAGCAGCGGCTGGAGCGGGCCGGCCCCGATGAGGTCGTCGCTCAAGGCCGCCGAGAGCTGCAGGAGCGAGGACTGGTCGGGCGGGGCGGCTCCGGCCGCGCGCAGAGCCCGGACGATGTCCGCTTTGGCGGAGCCGCGCGCCCTGCCGCGCGCCGCGCCCGGCTTGGTCTGGGCGGCGAGTTGGCGACGGACCCTGTGGAGCAGATCGAGGTTCATCGCGCGGCGCCGGTCTGCTCGCGGCCGTCGCCGGTGCCGGTCAAGGCGAGGTCGCCCCGAGACCGGGGACGGCTGAGTTCGGTGGTCAGTTCGCGGATGCCGCGCCCGACCCGGCCCCGGGGGACTCGGCCTTGGCGCAGGAGGACCGGCAGTCGGCGGTCGCTGGGCACCGTGCCCCACACGGGTGGCTCGAACCAGTCGGCTTCGCGCGGGCCGTCCCAGCCGACGCCCGCCGGACGCGGGTCGGCCTCGCCGCGCAGGACCACGCCCAGGTGGGCGTTGTGGAGGCCGTAGGCGGCGGTGACGCTGCGTGCGGCTTCCCAGGAGCGCGTGCCGGGGCCGAGTGCGACCGCGATCGAGCGGGCGGCCGCGGCGGCCCGGACGGCCGCTTTGGTGCTGGTGCGCGGCAGGTCGACGACGACGAGATCGGCCGCGAGGCGGGCGGCGCGCAGGATCCGCTCGAACGCGTCCGCGTCCACTTCGGCCGGATTGCGCGGGTCCGGGCCGAGCACGTGCAGCCCGCTTCGCTGCGGGAGCCCGGCGAGCAGCCGTTCGGGCTCGAGCGTGCCGGTGGCGTTCGCGAGCGAGGGCCAGCGCCAGCCCGCCTGCGCGGCGAGGCCGGCGGCGGTGTCGATGCCGCCGCCGGTGTGGTCGAGGTCGATGAGGACGGTTGCGCGGCCGTCGCGGGCGGCGTCCGTGGCCGCGGCGAGGGCCAGTGTGGAGGCGCCCGCGCCGCCGTGCCCGGCGACGGTGGCGAGGACCGGTGCGGGCTCGGTGTCGCGGGCGGTGCGGGTGAACAGGTCGGCGAGGAAGTCGTCCGCGTCGGGCAGGGCGATCACGCCGGTGGCCTGCATTTGAATGGCCATGGGCCACAGCAGCGACGTGTCGTCGGCGTCGGTGCCGAGCCACGACATGGTGGTGCACAGGAGCAGGTGTGCTCGGGTGGGGAAGTCGCAGGCGATGCACTCGGGTGCGAGGTCGGGTCCGACGAGGACGAGGGGCGCGGTCTGCCAGCGGCCGGCGGCGTCGAGGGGGTGGCGGACGCGGCGCAGCGGATGGTCGGCCGCGGCGGCGAGCGGGGTGATCATCTCGGCGAGGCGGTCGTCGGCGGTGACGAGGAGGGATTCGGCCGCGGCGGCGGCGGTGATCGTGGTGCGGTCGAGGGTCGCGGCCATTGCTGCTCCTACGTTCAGTCAGGTTCACGTGTCTTTCTGTAACCATGACCGGTGGCCGAGGAGGTCGGCAAGGGCTGATTTTCCGCCTGTGGATAACTTCCGGATGATCCGGTGATTTCGGACAGCGTCACGAGGCGAGGCGTCTCGCGCTCGCGTCGGCATTGTGGACGACTCGGCGCGCCGTCTGCGAGTGCCGCTCGTACACGACGAGGGACCGTCCCCTCGGGACGATCCCTCTGCCAGGTCGCTTCGCGCTATTCGGGGCGGATGCCCCAGACGCCGAACCAGGCTTCGCTGGGCGCCAGTTCGATCAGGTCCTCGCCGGTGGCGAGGGCGTTCGGCGGGCAGGTGGTCGGCTCGATCGCGACCGAACCGCGCTTGCGGTCGCCTTCGAGGCCGTCCGCGGTGTAGATGTGGACCCAGCCGAAGGACTCGTCCATCCACACGGTCACGGCCTGGCCCGAGACCGGGTCGGCCAGCCGCACTTCGGCCGTCCCGTCGGAGCCGCGCTTGAGGCCGCCGTAGCAGTCGTCGATGATCTGGTCCTTGAGCACGGTGGGCTCGTCGAAGTCGGCCGGGCCGGAGCCGACCGGGATGCTCTGCTTGTCGAGCTTGAGCTTCTTGGCGGCCGGGACGTGGAGGGTGGCCTCGTCGATCCGCTCGAGGGAACCGGGGAGGAGGTAGGAGTGGGAGCCCATCCCGAACGGGGCGGTCTTCCTGCCGAGGTTGGACACGGTGTGGGCCGCTCGCAGGCCTCCCGGCCCGATCGACCAGCGGGTGCGCAGTTGCAGCGTCCAGGGGTAGCCCAGGCGCGCGGGCAGGCGGCATTCGAGGGTGACGGAGGTGTCGGTCTGGTCGACGGCGGTCCACTCGGCCCAGGCGACGAAGCCGTGGAGCGCGGTGTTGGTCTCGATCTCGTTGACCGGGAGCTGGTACTCGACGCCGTCGTACGCGTACTTGCCGTCGCGGGTGCGGTTCGGCCAGGGTGCCAGCACGTGGCCGGACCAGCCGGGCGCGAGCTCCTCGTCCCCGTAGGACATCACGACCGGACGGCCGCGGTAGGAGTAGGAGCGCACGCCACCGCCGACAGCGACGATGGTGGCCTCGTGGTCGTTGTAGGCGATCACCCATTGCTCGCCGGACAGCGCCATAGGGGTTACCTCCATGTCGTTATCGATGGGCGGGATGTGCTTTGACGTTAGCTCATGTCTCATGACCTGCGGCACGCGTATGGATGTGGGCGAGATCGCAGGAAACCGTCGAAACCCACAAGATCCGTTATCGAAACCCTCCCATAGAAAGCGTCAAAGCGGGGCAAATACCTATGCTCACGTTGCTTGTCTCATATTTTGCGCCGCATCCGTACCGCTATTCAGGATCACCCTCGCCCCGTGGCCACTTCCGCCGGGGACCGGCGTGAGGCACCATTTCCAGATAGCTACGAACCGTCGCCTCCCGGAAGCCCCCGGTCGGCAACCACAGGGACAACACACTCAGGAGTACAACGATGTCTGAGTTCAAGCCCGGCCTCGAAGGCGTCATCGCCTTCGAAACCGAGATCGCCGAGCCTGACAAAGAGGGTGGATCGCTCCGCTACCGCGGGGTCGATATCCAGGACCTGGTCGGCCAGAGCACCTACGGCGACGTATGGGGCCTCCTCGTCGACGGGAAGTTCGGGAACGGCCTGCCGGCCGCCGAGCCCGTGCCCGTGCCCGTCTCCTCCGGCGACACCCGCGTCGACGCCCAGGCCGCGGTCGCCATGCTCGCCCCCTACTGGGGCCTACGGCCGCTGCTCGACATCGACGACGAGACCGCCCGGGACGATCTCGCCCGCGTCTCGGTCACCACGCTGTCGTTCATCGCCCAGTCCGCCCGCGGTTCCGGCCGGCCCGCCGTGCCGCAGGCGGAGATCGACAAGGCCACCACCATCACCGAGCGCTTCATGCGCCGCTGGCGGGGCGAGCCCGACCCCGCCCACGTCAAGGCCGTCGACACGTACCTCATGTCGGCCGCCGAGCACGGCATGAACGCCTCCACCTTCACCTCCCGCGTGGTCGCCTCCACCGGCGCCGACGCCGCCGCCGCGATCTCCTCCGGCATCGGCGCGCTCTCCGGCCCGCTCCACGGCGGCGCCCCCTCGCGCGTGCTCCACATGATCGAGGGCGTCGAGAAGTCCGGCGACGCCGAGGGCTACGTCAAGAACCTCCTCGACTCCGGTGAGCGCCTCATGGGCTTCGGCCACCGCGTCTACCGGGCCGAGGACCCGCGCTCGCGCGTGCTCCGCGCGGCCGCCAAGGAGCTGGGCGCCCCCCGCTACGAGGTCGCCGAGGCCCTGGAGACGGCCGCCCTGGCCGAGCTCAAGGCCCGCAAGCCCGACCGCGTGCTCGCCACCAACGTCGAGTTCTGGTCCGCGGTGCTCCTCGACTTCGCCGAGGTCCCCGCCGACCTGTTCACCCCGATCTTCACCTGCGCCCGCGTGGCCGGCTGGAGCGCCCACATCCTCGAGCAGAAGAAGCTCGGCCGGATCGTGCGCCCCTCCGCCACGTACGTGGGCCCGGGCCCTCGCAAGCCCGAAGAGGTCGAGGGCTGGCGCTAGCGCCGCCCGCCACCGAGCCGTCGCAGCGGCCCGCGCCGCCCTACGGGGTGATGCGGGCCGCTTCGCGTGTCGGCCTCGCATAGGCGCGTACGGGATAGGATCGAACGGCACCCACACCACCCGAACGGGACACCTCCATGCCTTCCCCCCGGCCTGCCCTGCGCCGCCGCGACCTCCTGGTCGGCGGCATGGCCGGGCTGGCCGTCACCGCCGGG
The DNA here is from genome assembly GCF_019710475.1 of Glycomyces sp. TRM65418. Lineage (GTDB taxonomy): Bacteria > Actinomycetota > Actinomycetes > Mycobacteriales > Micromonosporaceae > Glycomyces. Next base: position 221,514 of record NZ_JAJFAX010000007.1, read on the forward strand.
GCCGCCGAATGCGCCTGGTCGCTGCGCGAAGCCTCCGGTGACAGCGCCTTCCCCGAGCCCGCCCGCACCGGCCCGGTCCACATGCAGATCGTCGCCCACCCCGACGACTGCCTCTACTTCATCAACCCGCGCGTCGCCCGCGTCCTCGGCGAGGGCGCCGGCGTCTGCACGGTCGTCCTCACCGCCGGGGAGGCCGACGGGCGCAACACCTGGGACAGGGCCGCGCCCACCGACTTCGCCGGGTACGCCGCCGCCCGCGACAACGGCCTGCGCCGCGCCTACGCCCAGATCGCCCTCGGCGACCCCGACGCCCCCTGGGACCGGCACCTCGCGCCGCTGGAGTCGGGCCAGGAGGTCGAACTCTGCGTCCTGCGCGACAAGCCCGAGGTGCACCTCGTGTTCTGCTCGCTGTGGACGAACCTCGGACGCCTCACCGGCCAGTTCACGCGCCTCCTGGCCCTGTGGGAAGGCCGTCTCGACGTCTCGCTGGTCCTGCCGCCGACCGGCTCGCCGCTCTCGCCGGAGTCGACCGTGGACCGCGCCACGGTCCAGGCGACGCTCCTCGAACTCCTCGACCGCTACCGCCCCGTCGTGGTCAACACCCTCGACCCCGACCCGGACCCGGTCGTCGGCGCGCGGCTGGGCGCCGAGCAGACCGGCTACTCCGACCACATCGACCACACCGCCGCCGCGCTCTTCGCGTGGGAGGCCGTCCAGGCCTGGGGCGGGGCCCGCACCGTCGAGGCCTGGCGCGGCTACTACAACCGCCGCTGGCCCGCCAATCTCGGCGAGGCCGACCTCCACGCCAAGGGCCGGGCCATGGACGTCTACTCCTGGTCCGACGGCGCCGACTGCGGCCGTTCGAGCGACTGCGGCGACCGCCTCATCTCCGGTCCCGGCGCCGGGACCACCTACGGCCGCGCCACGCACCCGCGCTACACCGAGGCCGTCGTGACCGCCGAGGTCGACGACCGGATCCGGCCGATCGCGGTGCGCAGCAGCAAGGTCCGCGTGCTCGGCGACGACGGCTGGCACGACCTCGGCGGGCCCGAAGTCCTGCCGTCCCTCGCCCGCGCGGGGACCCGGTTGTACGCGTTCAGCGCCCTGCACGCCCACGACCCGGCCGCTCATGTCCGCGACCTCCACTGCTACGACCTGGTCTCCGGCCAGTGGCAGCTGCTGGGCAACCCCGCCGGGATCGGCGAGGGCGCCCGCACGGTCGGCCAGGCCGCCGCCGCCGACGACGGCCGCCTCTCGCTGGCGTGCGTCCGCGATCCCGACGGCGGCCTCGCGGTGCGGGTCCGGCCCCACGGCGGCCGGTGGACCGACTGGACCCGCCTCGAAGGCCCGCCCGTCCACGAGGCTCCCGCCGCGCTCGCCGCGGACGGGGCCTTCACGATCGTGGCCGCCACCCCTGACAACGTGGCGGCCTGGGAAGGCGACGGCAGCGTCTGGGCCCACCGCAGCCTCGACCTGCCCGGACCCGAGGACCAGCCGTATCTGCCCGCCGGAGCGGTGACGGCGGTGCGGGCCCCGGACGGGCGGATCGTGATCGCCTCCCGCGCGGCGGGCGGCAGCGACGTGGTGATCCACTTCGGACTCGGTGAGACGTGGACGGGCACGCGCGTGCCGCTCGAGGGCGGCCTGCTCGCGCCGACGCTCGCGATCGGCCCCGCGGCCGGGACCGAGGCGGGCGGCGCGCTCGCCGTGGTCTGCGACGACGGCACCGGCGCCCCGGCGATGCTCGTGCTCGACCTGGCCGAATTGGACCACGCGGCCGAGAGCGGCGGCTTCGCGCTGCTGTCGCGGCCGTGGACGCGCGGCGACATCACCGTGGTCAAGCGCCCGGCGGCCGCGTTCGACCCCGACGGGACCCTGCGGCTGTGGGCCGTCGCGGCCGACGGTGAACTGTGGACGGCTACTGCGGAACCGGGCGGCGATCCGCCCGCGGGCTGGGAGCCCGCGGCCTAGACCGTGTTTGAGAATCGAGGAAGCCTCCGGTTGAATCTGTTGTGCTGCAACAAGGTTCACCCGGAGGCTTCAATTGTCGAGCGTAACAGCACGTAAAGACCTCACCGATGGTCAGTGGGCGCGGCTGCGACGCTGGTTTCCGTCGCCGGCCGGCTCGGCGGACCAGCCACCCGAGGCGGCGCTCGAAGCGGTCGAGCTTTTTCGCGTTTCGAATTGAACGGAACCTCCGCCCCGCCTTGTCCGGGTCCGCCCTGCGCGGCAGGCCGGACGAGACGGGGCGAAGCGTTATTTTTTCACTCGGTAGGTGAGGCAGGCGAACTGGCCGATCGCCTTGGTCTCGACCAGCTCGAGGCGGTCGGCGAGGAGGCGGCGGGGGAGCAGCGGCGCCCCCGCGCCGAGGAAGACCGGCGCCAGTGAGAGCACGATCTCGTCCAGGAGCCCGGCGTCGGCGAACTTGCCGACCAGTTCACCGCCGCCCATGATCCACCGGTTGCGTTCGCCCGCGGCGGCGGCCATCTCGGCGTGGACCGATGCGACGTCGCCCGACGCGAAGCGGATGTCGGCCCCGGGCACCGCCGGCAGGTCCCGGCTCGTGAAGACCCAGGTCGGCATCGTGTACTCCCACTTCTCGGGGTGCTCGAGCGCCTGCTCGTGTTCGAGGATCCACTCGTAGGTCGTGGATCCCATGCACAGGGCCCCCACGCCGGCGAAGAACTCGCCCATCTCGTCCAGGGGCGTCTCCTCGCCTTCACCGACCTCCTCAGGGTGTCCTCCGGGAACGGCGAACAGCCATTCCAGCGAGTTGCCGGGGTCCGCGATGAACCCGTCGATGCTGGTCGCGGTGTTGTATACGGTTTTCGCCATCCGGACAGCCAATCACGGGCCTCCGACACTCCGCGCCGCATTGCCCGCCACCGCTGTTCGAAAGCTCGCCGCACTCCGGCCGCCCGCCCGCCTCGTAGGCCGCCGGCGCCCGGGAAGTCCAGGATCGGGAACACGGCGCCGGACACCGCGACCGCGCCGCGCACCTGCCGCGCCCGGTTCGCCGAAGGCGTCAACCACCGGATCGCGGGCGTGTCCCGGCGGGTCTTCGCAAATCGGGCATTGTGAGCGCCCCCCGATTCGATCGTGCCCGAGCGGTATGACATCGCCTCGCACGACCGCGCGGCGTCCCAGTCGGCGGCCGGGCCGGACCCGCGCGGTGACCGGCCACCTGCGCGGGTTTACAGTGTCGCGCAGGACCGACGAGAACGGAGCCGACAGTGACCGACCCGATCACCATCCCCGCAGAGCTGCTGCCCGCCGACGGGCGCTTCGGCGCCGGCCCCTCCAAGGTGCCGTCCGCGGCGATGAGCGCACTGGCCGGTCTGGGCGGGTCCGTCATGGGCACCTCCCACCGCCAGAAGGCGGTCAAGTCCCAGGTCGGGCGCCTGCGGGCCGGTCTGGCCGAGTTCTTCGGCCTGCCCGACGGCTACGAGGTCGTCCTCGGCGTCGGCGGCGCCACCGCGTTCTGGGAGGTCGCCGTGTTCGGCCTCATCGAGGACCGGGCGCAGGCCGCCAGCTTCGGCGAGTTCGGCTCGAAGTTCGCCAAGGCGATCAAGATCGCTCCGCACCTGGGCGAGCCGACCATCGTCACCGCCGAACCGGGCACGGCCGCGCACCTGTCCCGCGAGGAGGGCGTGGACGCCTACGCCACCCCGCACAACGAGACCTCCACCGGCGTGGCCGTCGAGGTCAAGCGGGTCGCCCACGAGGGCGCGCTCATGCTCCACGACGCGACCTCCGCCGCCGCGGGCCTCGCGGTCGACCTCAACGAGACCGACTGCTACTACTTCGCGCCGCAGAAGGGCCTGGCCTCCGACGGCGGGCTGTGGATCGCGATCATGAGCCCCGCCGCGATCGAGCGGGCCGAGCGGATCGCCGCCTCCGGCCGCTACATCCCGGCGTTCCTGGATCTGAAGACCGCGATCGACAACTCGCGCAAGGAACAGACGTACAACACCCCCGCGGTGGCGACCGTGGTGCTCGCGGCCGAGCAGGTGGACGCGCTCAACGCCGCGGGCGGCCTGGACGCCGCGGCCAAGCGCTGCGCCGAGTCGGCCGGGGCCCTGTACTCCTGGGCCGAGTCGCGCGACTTCGCCGTCCCGTTCGTGACCGACCCGGCCCTGCGCTCGAACGTGGTCGCCACGATCGACTTCGAGGGCGTGGACGCCGCCGAGATCGCGAAGGCGCTGCGCGCCAACGGGGTCGTCGACACCGAGCCGTACCGCAAGCTGGGCCGCAACCAGCTGCGCATCGCCACGTACCCGGCGGTGGACCCCTCGGACGCGGCCAAGCTGACCGAGGCGATCGACTTCGTGGTCGAACGCCTGCGGTAGCCCGCCTCCTTCCGGGGTTCGGCCGCCGGGCGATGCGCTACCCGCATACCGCACCGCCCAGCTGGAGGAACCGTACCGGCGACCACCGACAGTTTCCGCGCTGAACGTCGAAAGGGCCGGACCCCACCGGGTCCGGCCCTTCGCCGCGTCCGCCGTCCTCAGAAGCCGAGGCGGCCGTAGTCCCCGAAGGCCTTCTCGACGTCGTCGAGCTCGACGCCGTAGCGGGACAGGTGGTATTCGTGGCTGCGGCGCATTCCCGGCCGGGCCAGGACCTGTTCGAGGTTGGCCGCCTCCTTCGCGGTCCACTCCATGCCGAGCCGTGCGAACAGCTTCGGCAGGTAGCCGGACGGATCGGCCGTCAGCGAGTGGTACGGCACGTCGACGAACCGCTCGCGCAGCGCGGTGGCCCGCACGGCGCGCGCCTTCGCGACGCCCTTCCCGAAGATGTCGAGCCACTCCGGGCCGATCTTCGACGCGTCGTAGGTGCGGTGGTGCAGGGCCCGCCCGGTCTCCACAAGGGAGCACCATGAGCCCATGACGGTGGCCGGGTCGCGATGCATCCACACGATCGTCGCGTCCGGGAACACCTTGAGCAGCACGTCGAGGTTGAACAGGTGGAAGGGCGTCTTGAGAACCCAGCGCTTCTGCGGCTGCCGCCACTGCAGCACCTGGAGGACGCGCTTGAGGTGGCCGTAGTCCTCGGTGTAGTCGCGCTCGTCGACCCAGCGGCGGTAGGCCGGCATGGTCGCGCGGGTGATGAACTGGTAGCCGTGCGGCAGCGCGAACACGCACTCCTCCGGCTGCAGGGCGTTCATCGGGTGGATGAGGTCCCACACCGGGGAGGCCTTGCTGGCGAGGCTCGCCATCTGCTGGGCGTCCTTGATGAGCTTGCCGCGCAGCTTCGGGTCGATGTCGCCGCGGTGGGTGTTCATGAGCTCCCACATCAGCGGGGCCCGGTTGCCCTCGGGCTGGATGAGGATCTTGTGGGTGAGGGTCGTGGCCGTGCGCGGGAGGCCGATGACGACGATCGGGCGGTCGATCGGCTGCTGCGCGATCTCCGGATTCTCGCGGATGAGGTTCTCGACGCGCAGGTGGTTGGTCATGCGACGGGTCAGGTCGTCGATGAACCCCTGCCAGCCGACCATCGAGAGCGTGCCCTGCTTGGCCACCTGGCGGAGCAGGAATCGGTAGGAGTCGACGAACTCGGCGGCGATGGAGGCGTCGGCTTCGGCCGCCCGTTCGGCACGGCGGACCATCTTGTCGAAGACCTGGTCGACCCGGGCGCGTTGGGCGTTGACCCGTGGAGCGCTGATGGTGTTGACGGCGGTGAGCCAACGGGCGGTGCGGCGCATGGGACCTCCAGAACGGACGGGCATCGACGTGAAGAGTTTTTCATGCCGGGGGTTTCGATCGTCTTCCGCTACATTGAATCCGTGGAACCGGCCCCCGACCCCGAGCGGCTGCGGCTGCTGCCCGAGCTCATCGAGCACCAGCGCGTGCGCACCACGCCCGTCAAGGCGAGCGACTTCGCGATGCCACTCGCCTCGCCGAGCGCGGGCTCGGCGACCGCGCAGCGCCTCACCTTCGACGACGGCACGAGCCTGTTCGCGAAGCTCGCCGAGCAGGCCCCGCCCGGGTACCTCGAAGCCGAGGCGCACGGGCTGCGCTGGCTGCGCGAGGCGAACGAGGCGGTGGTCGAGCCGCTGTACGCGGACGAGCGGCTGCTGGTCGAACCGTGGATCGAGCCCGCCGAGCCGACCCGGGGGCACGCCGCCGAGCTGGGCCGCCGGCTCGCGCGCATGCACGCCGCCGGGGCCGACCGCTTCGGCGCGCCCTGGCGCGGCTACATCGGCGAGACCTTCATGGACAACGGCCCGGCCGGGGACACGTGGGCGGAGTGGTACGCCGCCAAGCGGATCGAGCCGTACCTCAAGCCCTCCCGCGACAACGGGGCGCTCGACGCCGCCGACGTCGCCGCCGTCGAGGCCCTGGCCGCGAAGCTCCCCGACCTCGCCGGCCCCGAGGAGCCGCCCGCGCGCACCCACGGCGACCTGTGGTGGGGCAACGTGCACTGGGGCGAGGACCGGGCCTGGCTGATCGACCCGGCCGCGCACGGCGGCCACCGCGAGACCGACCTGGCGAACCTGCGCCTGTGGGGGGGCCTGCCGATGCTCGAAGCGGTCCTCGCCGGGTACGCCGAGGTGAGCGCGCTCGCCGACGGCTGGGAGGAGCGCATCGGGCTCCACCACCTGTTCCCGCTGCTGGTGCACACCACGCTCTTCGGCCGCGCCTACCGTGACCAGTTGATGGGAACCGTATCTCACTTTACGAAACTGTCATATTGACGAACTAGGCTCGATGCATGTCAGCACCGACCTCGACCCCCGGCGGGGCGGCGGACGCGCCCGGCCCCGCAGGACTGCGCGACCGCCACGGCCGTACCGCGACCGACCTGCGCGTCTCCCTCACCGACCGGTGCAACCTGCGCTGCACCTACTGCATGCCCGAGGCCGGCCTGCCATGGCTGCCGAAACCGGAGCTGCTCACCGACGACGAGGTCTCGCGCCTCGTCCGGATCGCCGTCCGCGACCTCGGCGTCCGGGAAGTGCGGTTCACCGGCGGCGAGCCGCTCCTGCGCCCCGGCCTCGTCGACATCGTCGCCGCCGCCGCGGTCCTGGCACCGCGGCCCGAGATCTCCCTGACCACGAACGCGATCGGCCTCGAACGCCTCGCCGGGCCGCTCGTCGAGGCCGGGCTCGACCGCGTCAACGTCTCCCTGGACACCCTCGACCCCGGGACGTTCAAGGACCTCGCCAAGCGCGACCGCCTCGAAGCGACCCTGCGGGGCATCGACGGCGCCGCCGCGGCCGGGCTCGCGCCCGTCAAGATCAACACCGTGCTCATGCGCGGCGTCAACGACGGCGAGGCGCCCGCGCTGCTGCGCTTCGCCCTCAGCCACGGCTACCAGCTGCGGTTCATCGAGCAGATGCCGCTCGACGCGGCGGGCGTGTGGCGGCGCGACGAGATGGTCACCGCGGCCGAGATCCTCGAGGCCCTCAAAGCCGAATTCGACCTGCAGCCCGACCCCGCGCACCGCGGCTCGGCCCCGGCCGAGACCTGGCTGGTGAACGGCGGCCCCGCGAAGGTCGGCGTCATCGGCTCGGTCACCCGCCCGTTCTGCGGCGACTGCGACCGGACCCGGCTCACCGCCGACGGGCAGGTGCGCAACTGCCTGTTCGCGCGCGGCGAGACGGACCTGCGGGGCCTCGCGCGGTCGGGCGCGTCGGACGCGGCGATCGCCGAGCGCTGGCGCGAGGCGATGTGGGGCAAGCTTCCCGGGCACGGGATCGACGACCCGTCGTTCCTGCAGCCGGCCCGGCCGATGTCGGCGATCGGGGGCTGACGGTGAGCGCGCAGGTGACGGTGCGGTACTTCGCGGGCGCGAAGGCGGCCGCGGGGCTCGGCGAGGAGCAGGTGAGCGCCGCGGACGTGGCCGAGCTGAAAGCGGTGCTGGGGCGGCGGCACGGTCCGGCGCTCGACAAGGTGCTCGCCGTCTCGACCCTGCTCGTGGACGGCCTGGCCGCGAAGGACCCGTCGACCGCGCTCCCGGCGGGCGTCACGGTCGAGGTGCTGCCGCCGTTCGCGGGCGGCTGACACGATCGCGGGGACGTGCGACGGGACAGGGAAGCCGCCGTTCGCGGACGCCCCGGCCGGCGGCTCGGCGACCCCGAGGCGGATCGCACCCGGCCCGGCGAGGCGCTCACACCCGATCGCGGACAACCGTGACGAGGCCGGGCGCGACCGCGCTCGGCGACGCGGGCGTTCGGCGGTCGCACGACGGCGGGGACGGCGGGGGCGGCGTGGTCCGGAAACGTGAAACGGGAAATTTCAGGATTCGTCCCAGCGCAGGCCCCTGTCCATGACCGTACGCTTCGGGTCCGACACGGTTCGCGGTCGACTCGTCGAGCCGCTCGGCGACCGCGCCCCGGGGCGGCGTGCGGGACCTCACATGAATGCCGGCCCCGGACAACCGGGAGCCGCTGGCTCGGGCACGGGGTCTGTCTGCGAGGATGCATAGGTGCGCCGTCCTGATGAACGCAAGCAACCGCAGGTGGCGTCCCCGCTGTTCGAGCTCTCCGCCGACATGCGGACCACCGCCGAGCGGCGTCGCCGTTCGCACCGGTCCCACCACTCCAGGTACGTCCGCGAAGCCGTGCCCATGCCCGAACCGGCGCTGACGACCCGGACCCCTGACCCGTGGCTGGAGTCCGCACCGCTCCTCACCGGCATGGACGAGGTCGGCGCGGGACTGCTCGACTCCCTGGACGCGATGCAGCGCGTCGCCGCCTCCGCCGGTCGCGGCCCCCTGCTCATCAACGCGTCCCCGGGCACCGGGAAGACGCATCTGCTCATCCGCCGGGTCGCCTACCTCGTGCAGGAACTGGGCGTGCCCGCACGCCAGTGCCTGGTCCTGGCGGCCTCCGCGCCCGGCGCGGCCCGCATCCGCCGCGAACTCGGTGCACTGATCGGCGGCGAGGCCGCCTCGATCACCGTCGCCGAATTCGACGACTTCGCCGCCGCCGCCCCGCCCGAACTGGGCCACGTCTTCGTCGACGACCTCCCGCGCATGCCGATGCGCCTGTTCCGCCAGGTCACCGAGCACCGCGGACCCGAAGCCGACATCACCGCCACCGGCGACCCCGACTCGGCGCTGTGCACGGGCGAGCCGGCGGCGTTCAGCGCGTTCAGCGAACAGTTCCCGCAGGCCCACGTCATGCGCCTCTCCCGCAACCACCGCAGCCCCGCCGCGGTCCTCGTGGCCGCCTCGCAGGTCATCGAGCCCATCAGCCGCGTCCCCGGGCGACTCGTCCAGCCCGAGCGCCCGGCCCTGGAGGGTTCGGGCATCGGGCGGTACTTCGCGGTGGACGCCGACGACGAGAAGCGCTTCGTCGAAGACCTCACCGATCGGCTCACCGACATGGGGGTCGCGTCGGAGGAGCTCGCGGTCATCGGACCCGACGGCATGTCCGTCGCCGAAGCCGCCGACGGCGAGTTCCGCGTGGTGTGCATCACCGGGATGACCGCCGAGGGCTGGCCGAACACGGCCGCCGCCCGCCGCGAGCTGTACGTGGCGCTCGGCCGCACCCGGGACCTGGTGTACGTGAGCCACACCGGCGCGGGCTCGCCCCTGCTGGCCGATGTGGACCAGGGGTTGTTCAGTCCTTTCGGGATGGTTCCGCAGGACCGTTCGGGTCCTGAGCAGCCGCGACTGCTGTAGCGGGGAAACCGGCAGCCGCGCGGAGTTCCCACGCGATCACAACGGGATGCGCCACAATAGGCGGGTAACCGCACTCTGACGCTGAGCGCACCCGCGCGCTGGGAGGCCCCGATGGAGCACACCGAAGAGGACACTGTGCCTCTGCACCGGACGGAGGCTTCAGGGTGGTCGCCGTTCGCGCCGCCAGGCGCGAACCACGAGCGCAGCGCGCCACCGGAAGTGAACGCCCAGTACAGCACCCCGGCGGACGCGGACCATGAGTCCGGCTCGCCCGAGGTGAACCGGCGGCACGGCGCCGCACCGGATGCGGACGCGCGGTTCGGCGCGCCCTCCGAGGCGAACCGGCGGCGCCACGCGCCTTCGGCAGTGCACCAGCAGCACAGCGCCCCTGAGGACGTGATGAACCAGCAGTACGGCCCCGGCGCCGATTCGATCCGCAACCCGCGCCAGGGCGACCACGTGCCGAGCACGCCGCCGCCGGTGGCGACGCCGATGCCGGGCTCCGAGCCCGCGCAGGAAGCGCCGACCTCCCGGTTCGAGACCCGCCCCGGCGGCGACGGCTGGCCCGTCCCGCCCGAGACCGCCCCGGCGGGCCGCCAGGTCGCCGTGCCCTCCCGCGTCCCGGTGCCGGTGTTCCCCGATCACGCCGGGGCGCTCGAGCGCATCGGCGTCACCGCCGACGACTTCTCCTCCCGCCGCGTCGTGCCGCCCCGCCCGCCCGTGGCCGAGACCGGCCTGCGCGGCGCGCTCCACCGCCTGAGCTTCGGCCTGGTCGCCCTGCCGCCCGGTCCACGCGAGCAGGCCCGGCAGCGCGCGGTGGAGACCGTGCGCCGCAACTTCGGCGGCCTGCGGCAGATCACCGTCGTCAACCCCAAGGGCGGCGCGGGCAAGACCGTCGCGGTGCTCATGCTCGCCATGACCTTCGGCCGCCACCGCGGCGGCTACGTCCTCGCGTGGGACAACAACGAGACGCAGGGGACCCTGGGGATGCGGGCCCAGCAGGACTTCCACGTGCGCACCGTGCGCGATCTGCTGCGGGACCTCGACCACTTCAAGGGCCCGACGGGTCGCATCGGGGACCTGTCGCAGTACGTGCGCGCGCAGGGCGGGGCGATGTTCGACGTGCTCGCCTCGGACGAGTCGGCCACGGCCGGGGAGATGCTCACCTCGCAGGCGTTCGGCGACCTGCGGGAGGCCGTGTCCCGCTTCTACAAGCTCATCGTGGTCGACACGGGCAACAACGTGCGGGCGGCGAACTGGCAGGCGGCGATCGACGCGACCGACCAGCTGGTGGTGACGATGTCGGCCCGGAACGACTCGGCCGAGACGGCCGCGAGGATGCTCGACCACCTCGAGCAGACCGGCAGGCGCGACCTGGTGCGCGGGGCGGTGTCGGTGGTGTCGATGCCCGCTCACCGCAAGGACGTGGACCTGCCCGCGGTGCAGCGGCACTTCGCGGCGCGCACGAGGGCGGTGCTGCTGGCGCCGTACGAGAAGCTGCTCGACTCGGGGGAGCCGATCCGCTACGACTCGTTGAGCAAGGCCTCGTCGGGGGCCTGGCTGCGGATCGCATCGGCGGTCGCCGAGGGCCTGTGAGCGGCGAGGAGCTCGACCAGGCCGGTCGCGGCGTCGGCCAGGCGGCGGTCGTCCTCGTCGGCGTGGCCGACGACGAGCGCGCCCTGGACGAACACGAGGGCGGTGCGGGCGAGCCGCTCGGGGTCGGCGGCGGCGTCCATCTCGCCGCGCTCGACCGCCCGTGCCAGGATCGCGGCGAGGTCGCGTTCGAGTTCGGTCCAGGCCTCCTGGACGCGGCGCATCGTGGCGGGGTCGTCGGCGAGCTCGACGGCGGCGCGCACGAGGAAGCCGCCCTCCTTCGAGTGGCGGATCACGACGTCGAGGAGGTCGCCCACCGCCCGGGGCGCGTCGAGGCGCTCGGCGGCGCCGTCGCCGCCCCGGTCGAGCGCGCGGTGCGCGATCGCACGCAGCTCGGGCTCGGTGTCCTCTCGGTAGCGGCCCAATGCCGTGATGTAGAGCTGGTGCTTGGAGCCGAATGCGGCGTAGAGCCCGGCGCGGTTCATGCCGGTGGCCGCGACGAGGTCCGACATGGAGGTCGCGGAGAACCCGCGCTCCAGGAAGACCCGTGTGGCGGCGCGCAGAACTCTGTCCAAATCGGCGTTCTTATTTCTGCTCACGTTGTGCACCGTATCGACACCCGGCGCTACGGGTCAATAACCGGAAGGCGAGAGTTCACTCGCGAGACGCGAGTGAACGGCTGCACTGCGCGAGCGACCAGCTTGACACTCGGCGAAACCACCCGCGAGAATGGGCCCAAACTGAACAGGCGCCAGGCGGGGGAAGTCCGGTGAAAGGCCGGCGCTGACCCGCAACGGTAGTCGCGGTCGTCTCCGAACGACAGCCGAGCACCCTTCACGAGCTCGGTCCCCCGCGTGAGCCCGAATGCCCGCCGGTGCCGCCCATCTGTCAACGCCTGTCGTGGTCTACAGGCGCTTGCGGCGCCGCCGCCTGCCCGAAGACCCACTCGCTCTAGGAAAGGTCAGGCAATGCGCCACCTGTCCGGTCGACTGCTGGCCGCCGCCGCGGTCGTGCCCGTCACCGTCTTCGCCTCCGCCGCCCCTGCCGAGGCGCAGGACCCCTTCGCCCAGCCCGCCCACGCCGCGGCGTCCTGGCTCGTCGCCCAGTCCGACGGCACCTCGTGGAACGACGGGGACGTCTCGACCTCGCTGGAGGCGGTCATCGCGCTGGAGGCCGCCCGTGTCGGCGGCGACCACGTCCAGGCCACCCTCGAGTGGCTCAACGACACCGCCACCCTCACCCCGTACCTGTACCCGACGACGGAGGGCGCCGAGCCGACGCTCAGCGTGGGCGCGGCCGGGAAGGTCATGTTCACCGTCGCGACCGCCGGAGGCGACCCGACGAACTTCGGCGGGATCAAGCTCGCCGACGAGGTCACGGCCGCGCAGGCCGCGAACGGCACCTACGGCGACGGGACGGCCCTGTCCACTGCGTGGGCGGTGCTGGGCCTCTCGCGCACCGACCGCCCGGCGGGCGAGGAGGCCGCGTCCGGGTTCGCCGCGATCCAGTGCCCCGACGGCGGGTTCAACTTCATGGACGTCGACGGCGGCGACGACTGCGTCTCCGACCCCGACACGACCGGGCTGGCCGCCTCGGCGCTGGCGACGCTCGACGGCGACGCCGCCGCGGCCTCGCTGACGGCGGCGGCGGACTGGCTGGAGTCGGCGCAGTCCGAGGACGGCGGCGTCGGCGGCGAGTACGGCGTCAACGCGAACTCGACGGCGATGGCCGCGCAGGCGTTCCTGGCCGCCGGCCGGGTCGACGCGGCCGAGCGCGCCGTGGCGTTCCTCCTCACGCTCCAGTTCGACTGCACCGGTGAAGTGCCGGGCGCGTTCAGGTACACCGACCCCGAGGGCGGGGACTTCGTGGAGGTCTCGCGCCTGCTGGCGACCGCGCAGGCGATGGTGCCGGTCGCGGGCCAGAACCTGGCGGAGTTGGACGCCACCGGCATCGAGGCCGGCGTGCCCGACAACGGCTGCGAGAGCGCCGTCGCCGGTGACGAGACCGCCGATGCTGTCGAGGACGACGGTTCGGCCGCGTGGCTGCCGTGGGTGATCGGCGCCGCCGTGGTGCTGCTGGCCGCGCTCATCATCGGCTTCGCGATGAAGCACCGCCGCAACGGCGGACCGTCCGCTGCGGACGGGTCCGGCGACGGCCGCGCGGACGACGGCGCCGAGAAGCCGTAGCGGCACGAGCAGCGAGCACGTGTTCCGCAGTGAACGAAGCGCAGGCGGCGCCCGCCCCACCGGCGGGCGCCGCCTGCGCGCTGCCGTGCCCGGCTCCGGGGCGCGGCGTTCGGCGCTCGCCGCGGCCCGGTCGGCCCTGCTCGGGGGCCGCGCCGCCTGGACGGCGCTCCTGGTCGCCGCGCTCGCGGCGTTCGCGCCCGTCGCGCCCGCCGCCGCGAAGGACCCCTGCACCGGCGTCACCGTCGTGGTCGACTTCGGGACGCTCGCCGCCGAGCCCGCCACCGGATGCGCCGCCGATCCCGAGAACGGCCTCGACGCGCTCGTGCAGGCCGGATTCTCCGTGACCGAGGTGGTCTCCATCCGCGGCATGGTCTGCCGGATCGACGAGCTCCCCGAGATCGAGTGCGGCACCGCGCCGCCCGCCCTGAATTACTGGTCGTACTGGCGCGCCGACGCCGACGACGCCGAATGGACCTACTCCGCGGTCGGCGGCGGCGACGCCCGCCCCGAGGCGGGCGACGTCGAGGGCTGGGCCCTCGGCGACGGCTCGAGCCCGCCCGCGCTCACGCCGGCCGAAGCCGCCGCCTCCTCCAGTGCCGCCGAACCCGAAGCGGCGCAAGAGCGCTCCTTCACCTGGCTCATCGCCGTCGCCGCGCTCCTCGTCATCGCCGTGCTCGTGGTCTGGCGGCTCCGGCGCGACCGGCGCGCGTGACCGGGCGCGCCGCGATGCGAACGACGAAGCCGCCGCCCGAGGCCCGGGCCGCCGCGAACCGGCGCGCCGCCGCCCACCCGGTGGCCTGGTGGGGCTGGGCGCTGCTCCTCGCCACCGCCGCCGGCGGCACCGGGAACCCCTGGGTCCTCCTGCTCATCGTCGCCGTCGCCGGGCTCGTGGTCACGTGGTGCCGCGGCGACGAACCCTGGTCCGGCGCCTACCGGGTCTTCCTCTACATCGGACTCGGCGCGGTCGCCGTCCGCATGGCCTTCTACATCGTCTTCGGCGGAGCCGACGGCCCCACCGTCCTCCTCACCCTGCCCTCGGTCACGCTCCCGGACTGGGCGGCGGGCTTCCGGCTCGGCGGGAACGTCACCGCCGAGGGCACGCTCGCCGCCGCCTACGACGGCCTGCGCCTGGCGACCCTCCTGGTCTGCATCGGCGCGGCCAACGCGCTCGCGAGCCCGCGCCGGCTGCTGCGCTCGGTCCCGGCCGCGCTCTACGAAGTGAGCGTCGCGGTCGTCGTCGCCCTGTCCGTCGCCCCCCAGCTGGTCGAGAGCGTCGGGCGGGTCCGCCGGGCGCGGGCGCTGCGTGGCAACACGAGCCGCAGCCCCGCGAACCTCATGCGCACGGTCGTCTCACCGGTCCTCCACGACGCGCTCGAACGCTCCCTCGCGCTCGCCGCGGCCATGGCCTCCCGCGGGTACGGCCGCGCCGCCGACGTCCCCGCCCCGGCCCGTCGCGCCACCAACGCGTTCCTCCTCACCGGACTGGTCGGGCTGTGCGCGGGCGCGTACGCGCTCCTCGGCGCCGCCACCCCCGCGCCGCTCGCGTGGACCGTGGTCGCCTGCGGGGCCGCCGCCGCCGTCTTCGGGATCACCTTCGCCTCCAAGCGGGTCCCGCACACCCGCTACCGGCCCGACCGCTTCGGCCCGCGGGACTGGGCGGTGGTCGCCGCCGGTGCGGCGGCCGTCGCCGGGACCGTCCTCAGCGGCGTCTTCGAGCCGTCCGCGCTGTGGCCGGCCACGAACCCGCTGTCCGTCCCCGACCTGCCGCTGTGGGCCGCGGCCGGCGTGGTCATCGCCGCCGCCCCGGCCCTGCTCGCGCCGTCCTCACGAGGGGGAACACCATGACCGGGATCGTCTTCGACCGCGTCGCCTTCGCCTACGAGGGCACGCCGGTCCTCGACGACGTGTCCTTCGACCTGCCCGAAGGGGAGTTCTGCCTGCTCGTGGGCCCGACGGGCGCGGGCAAGTCGACGCTCCTCAAATCGGTCAACGGCCTCGTCCCCCACTTCACCGGCGGCACGATGCGCGGGCGCATCGCCGTGGCCGGGCGCGAGGTGCGCGGGTCCACGCCCGCCGACCTGGCCGACGTCGTCGGCTACGTCGGCCAGGACCCGCTCGCGGGGTTCGTCACCGACGAGGTCGAGCGCGAACTCGCCTACACCGCCGAGCAGCTCGGCGTCGACCCCGCCGCGATGCGCAAGCGCGTCAGTGAGATCGTGGACCTCCTCGGCCTCGCCGACGTGCGCGACCGCGACCTCGCCGCGCTCTCCTCGGGCCAGCGCCAGCGGGTCGCCATCGGCGCGGCCCTCGTCGCCGGGCCCGCCGCGCTCGTCCTCGACGAGCCGACCTCCGCGCTCGACCCGACCGCCGCCGACGAGGTGCTCTCGGCGCTGCACCGCCTCGTCCACGATCTCGGCGTCACGGTCCTGCTCGCGGAGCACCGGCTCGAACGCGTCGCGCAGTACGCCGATTCGGCGCTGCTGCTCCACGGCGGCACGGTGACCGCCGGACCGGTCGGCGAGGTCCTGGCCGCGTCGCCGATCGCCCCGCCGGTGGTCGAGCTGGGCCGCCTGGCCGGATGGCCGGGCCCGCCGGTGACGATCCGCGAGGCGCGACGCCACGCGGCCGGGCTGCGCGAAGCGCTGGCCGGGCGCCGCCCGGAACCGCCGCCCGCCCACGGTGCGGCGGTCACCGCACCGGGCCGCCGCAAGCGCGCGACCGCCGACGCCGAGCCGCCGCTGCTCGACGCCCGGGACGTCCACGTCCGCTATCCCGGCGGCGTGCGGGCCGTGAACGGCGTCGACCTGGTCGCCGCCCGGTGCGAACGCATCGCCCTCATGGGCCGCAACGGGTCCGGCAAGTCGAGCCTGCTGTGGGCCTTGCAGGGCACCGGGAAGCGCTCGAGCGGGCAGGTCGCGATCGGCGGCGCCGACCCCGCGGCGCGCAAGCCGGCCGAGCGCCGCCAGCTCGCCGGCCTCGTCCCGGCCGAGCCGGCCGATCTGCTGTACGCCGAGACCGTCGCAGACGAGTGCGAGGGCGCGGACGACGACGGGCGCGCGCCGCGGGGCACCTGCGCGAAGATCCTCGCCGACCTGGTGGAGGGGGTCGACGGGTCGGCGCACCCGCGCGACCTCTCCGAGGGTCAGCGGCTGGCGTTGGCGCTGGCCGTGACCCTCACGGCCGCACCCCCGCTGCTGCTGCTCGACGAGCCGACGCGGGGCCTGGACTATCCGGCGAAGGCGGCGCTCGCGGCGCGGCTGGGCAGGCTCGCCGAGGCCGGGCACTGCGTGGTCGTGTCGACCCATGACGTGGAGTTCTGCGCCGAGTTCGCGACCCGGGTGGTGGTCCTCTCCGACGGCGAGGTGGTCGCGGACGGCCCGGCCCGGCAGATCGTCGCGGCGTCGCCGATGTTCGCCCCGCAGGTCGAGAAGGTCCTGCCGGGCTGGCTCACCGTCGGGGAAGTGGCGGCGGCCTTGAACGGGAACGGAACCGGCGATGACCCGGACGACTGAGCCGCGATCGACCGGGCCGGAGCCGGTCGAGGCGGTCGCGTCGGCGCCGCGACCGGCCGTGCGCTGGAGGGCCGCGGTGGCGCTCGCGCTGGCCGCGGGGTTCGGGCTCGTCGCGATGTCCTGGCCGCTGCTGGCGGCGCCGGGCGGGGCGCTGACCGAGACCACTTCGGGCCCTTGGCTGTTCGCGCTGCTGCTGCCGCTGGTGACGGCGACGGCGGTCATCCAGCTCACCGAGGGCGGGCTGGACGCGCGGGCGGTCGCGATGCTCGGCGTCCTGTCGGCGGTGGTGGCGGCGGTCCGCCCGTTCGGCGCGGGCGCGGCGGGCGTGGAGACGGTGTTCTTCCTGATCATCCTGGCGGGCCGGGTGTTCGGGCCGGGATTCGGGTTCATCCTGGGCTGCACGGGCCTGTTCGCCTCGGCGCTGCTGACGGGCGGAGTCGGCCCGTGGCTGCCGTACCAGATGCTCGCGTCGGCGTTCGTGGGCCTGGGCGCGGGGCTCCTGCCGGGGACCGCCGCGGGCACCCGCGCGGGCCGGGCCGGAGAGCTGGCGTTGCTCGCGGTCTACGCGGCCTGCTCGTCGATCCTGTACGGGCTGCTGATGAACCTGTCGTTCTGGCCGTTCGCGTTCACGCAGGGGAACCTCGCCTATGTGCCGGGCGGCGGGCTGGAGGAGAACCTGTCGCGGCTGCTCGCCTACTCGTTCGTGACCTCGCTGGGTTGGGACGTCGGCCGGGCGGTGACCACCGTGGTGCTGGTCCTGCTCACGGGTCCGCTGCTGCTGCGGGTGCTGCGGCGGGCCGCGAGGAAGGCGAACTGGGTCTGAGCCTCAGGCGCCGGCCTCGGCGGCGAGCTGCTCGAATTCGGCGGCGATGTCGGCGTCCGCCTGGGCGTAGGTCGCCGCGCATCGGCGCAGGCCGTCGGCGTGGCGGCCGATCGACGCACCGAGCCGGCCGGTGAGATCCGACAGTTCCGCGCAGCCCTCGGCGTACGCTTCGGCGAAGCAGAGGCCGGGCAGGCCCCAGGTCGTCTCGGCCGCGCCCGCTTCGGAGGCGACCGCGGCGATCGCCGCCGCGTTCACGCGTTGCGCGCCACCCGGAAGCCGAGGTCGTCGATCTGGAGGGTCGGCATGGTGCGCCGCCGCACGCCGGCCCGGCAGGACCAGTGCTCGTCGGCCCAGCCGCCGCCCTTGATGACCCGGTAGTCGCCGTAGACCTCGGCGTCGTAGACGTCCCAGCACCATTCCCAGACGTTGCCGAGCATGTCGTGCAGGCCCCAGGCGTTCGGCGTCTTCCCGCCGCCCCGGTGCGGGCGTGCGTCGGCGTTGCCGCGGTACCAGGCGATCTCGTCGAGTTCGCCGTACCGCGGCCCGGTGGTGCCGGCCCGGCAGGCGTACTCCCATTCGGCCTCGGTGGGCAGCCGGTACCCGTCGGCCGACCGGTCCCATGCCACGCGGTCGGCGTCGCCCTCGCCCTCGGCCATCCGGTAGGCGGGCCGCAGGCCTTCGCGTTCGGAGCGGGCGTTGCACCACTCGACGGCGTCGAACCACGACATCATGGTCGCCGGCAGCAGGTCGTCACCGCCGAACTCGAACCCGTAGGTCTCCCCGATCGCCCGGCGCGTGACCTGCAGGGGCGACATGAGGAACGGCTCGACCGCGACGGTCCATCGCCGCTCCGTGCGCCGATCGTGCAGCGTCACGGTCCCGGCCTCGATCGCCACCATTCCCGCATCCATCGCCGAATCCTAGACGGCGCCGCCCGAACACCGGCAGTTCGGTGATGCCCGACACATTGTTCCGTTCGCGGTCACGTTCGCGGCGGTTGCGGTTTCAACCCGGTGCAAGCGTCCTCGCGAACCGAAACGGAGCACTCCCATGCACACCGCCTACATCATCGTCACCGTCGCCGCCGGCCTCTGGGTGGCCTTCTCGGCCTACTCGATCGTCGCCAAGGCCGCGTTCGTGGTCGAGCCGCTGGTCGAGTACGGCGTGCCGCGATCGTGGTGGCCGTGGCTCGGCGCGGCGAAGGCCGCCGGGGCGCTCGGCCTCCTCGCCGGTCCGTTCTGGCCCGCCCTCGGGATCGCCGCCGCGATCGGCCTGGTTCTGTATTTCCTCGGCGCGGTCGTCACCGTGCTGCGGGCCCGTTCCTACGGGACGCTGTTCGCACCGCTCATGTACCTGGTCCCGGTCACCGCGGCGCTCGTGCTCGGCGTCCTCGCCTGAACCGCGCACGCGACGGGGCCCGCGCCTTCCGGCGCGGGCCCCGTCGCCGCACCGGCTACTTCGTCCACTGCTCGGCGAGGGGGACGCCCACCTTCGGGCTGCCGATCAGCGCCAGAGGGAGGAAGTAGCCGATCTGGCCGAGGACGCCGGTGAGGACCACCAGCTCCCGGTCGCTGAGGTGCTGCCTGGCCTCCTCGAACAGCTCGTCGCTGACGCGGGGCCCCGTGGGGTTCGGGGTGTGCACCGCTTCGGCGAGGGCGAGCGCGGCCCGCTCGGCGTCGGTGAAGTAGGGCGCGGTCCGCCAGGTGGCGACGGCCCCGAGGCGCTCGGGGGTGTCCTCGGCCTCCTGGATCTGGCGGGCGGTCACGTAGGAGCTCCCGACGAGCTGACCGACGCGCAGCTGCACGAGCGTGACGAGGGCCTGCGGGAGGACGCCTTCGGCGTTGACCTTGTTGACGGCGGCGGCGATCTCGCCGACGACGGGCAGGTGCTGGGCGGGGTTCTCGATGCGGGGCGTGGTGATCATGGCGGTTCCCTTCGTCGATCCGGTACACCCCCATGACGGACGCCGGGCCGCGGACGTGACCGCTCCCGATCGCCCATCATAGGAGACCTCGGTCACATGGGTTCGCGGACGACGGCGGCGAACCCGCGCCCGAGCGGGGTCTCGGCGTCGGCCCGCCGGGCCAGGACGACGCGCAGCGGTTCGACGTCGGCGAGCGGCGCCCCCACCAGGTCGGGCCAGGGGTAGGAGGCGGCCGTGCTCTGCGGCGCGAAGCAGATCGCCGCGCCCGCGGCGGACGGGAACCCGGCCAAGGCGGCCGCGGCGATCCTGGAGGCGCTGGCGGCCGATCCGGTCCCCCTGCGGCTCGCGCTCGGCGACACCGCGGTCGACGCGATCAGCGCCGACCTCAAGGCCCCGACCGAGGAACTGGCGGCGTGGGAGCACGTCTCCCGGGCGATGAACTTCGACGACTGACCGCTTCAGGGCCCGCCGACCGTCACCGGCGGGCCCTGAGGAGCCGGCGCCAGCGCGGCAGCTCCGCGACGACGCTCGCCGACGTCAAGACGCTCAACGCCGTTGCGGCCCACCACGGCCAGGCGATCCAGGCGGCGACGATCCCACCGGCCATGGTCGCGGCGAGGATCGCGAGGGTCACCCGCCCGGGAACGGGGATGAAGACGTGCGGTTTGTCGCCGGGGGTCGCGTACACGGCGGGGATCGCGATCGCGGCGAGCACCACGGCGACCGCCAACGGCAGCGAGACGTGGGCGACGGCCGTGCCGACGGCGGCCCACGCGCCCAGTTCGGTGAGGAACCGCAGCGCGGCGGCCTTCCGACGCGTCGGGGAGGCCGCGCCCATGTCGTGGACGGAAGCAGGCGTCATCCCGCCATCCTCGCAGGCGGGCAACGCGTGCCGCAGCGGCCGCAGTATCAGCCGGGGCACCGCAATCCACCCCCGAGGGAGACTTGCTGCGCACCGCCGCGGCAGCGGCATGGGCCGGGCCCGTCGCTCCGCGTGGAGCGACGGGCCCGGCCGGTGCCCGCGAGGGCTATCCGACGACGGCTCCGGCGCCCAGGAGCGCCTTGAGGTCGGCCGACAGCTCGACCGAGGGCCGCACCCGCCAGGCGTCGCCCAGCGCCAGCACGGTGGTCTTCGGGCCGTTCGCCAGCTGCACCCGCACCTGCGCTTCGCCGCGGTGGGTCTTGAACGTGTCCGAGAGCTTCTCGATGAGGTCCTGGTTCACCGCGGAGGCCCGCAGCGCCAACGTGATCGGCGCCGAGTTCGCCTCCGGGCCCGTGGAGGTGTCGAGGACGGCGAGGTCCTGGGCGATGAGCTGCGCGGTCCCGTCGCGGCGGTCCAGCTTGCCCTTGACGCAGCACACGAGGTCGTCGGCGAGCGAGTCGGACACGAGCTCGTAGGTGTTGGGGAAGAACCGGACCTCGATCGAACCGGCGAGGTCCTCGAGCGTGGCCGACGCCCACAGCTTGCCCTGCTTGGTGACGCGCTTGGCGACGTTCTGCAGGATCCCGGCGACGCGCACGTTCGCGCCGTCGGGGAGCTCCTCGCCGTGCAGCGCCGCGATCGGTCGGTCCGCATTGGACGACAGGAGCCGCTCGAAGCCGTTGAGCGGGTGGTCGGAGACGTACAGGCCGAGCATCTCCCGTTCGAACGCGAGCTTGTCGCGCCGCTCCCATTCGTCGTCGGCGATGGTCAGGTCGACGCCGAGGGTCTCGGTCGTGTCGGCCATCATGCCGCCGAACAGGTCGAACTGGCCGCGCGCCTCCTCCTTCTTGATGGAGACCATCGCGTCGATCGCCTTCTCGTGCACCTCCGCCAGGCCGCGCCGGGCGTGCCCGAGCGAGTCGAACGCGCCCGCCTTGATGAGCGACTCGACGGTGCGCTTGTTGCACACCGCCGCGGGCACCTTCTGCAGGAAGTCCTTGAAGTCGGTGTAGGCGCCCTTCTCCTCGCGGGCCTCGATGATCCCGGCGACGACGTTCGCGCCCACGTTCCGGACCGCGCCCAGGCCGTAGCGGATGTCCTTGCCGACCGGGTGGAACATGTGCCGGGACTCGTTGACGTCCGGGGGCATGACGGTGATGCCCATGCGGCGGCACTCCGAGAGGTACACCGCCGCCTTGTCCTTCGAGTCGCCCACCGAGGTCAGCAGCGCCGACATGTACTCCGCGGGGTAGTTCGCCTTCAGGTAGGCCGTCCAGTACCCGACGAGCGCGTACCCGGCCGCGTGCGACTTGTTGAACGCGTACCCGGCGAACGGGAGCATGATGTCCCACAGGGTCTTGATGGACTCCTTGGAGTAGCCGTTGGCGAGCATGCCCGCCTCGTAGTCGGCGTACATCTTCTCCAGGACGTCGACCTTCTTCTTGCCCATGGCCTTGCGGAGCATGTCCGCCTGGCCCATCGTGAAGCCCGCGAGCTTCTGGGCGATGCGCATGATCTGCTCTTGGTAGACGATGAGGCCGTACGTCTCGGACAGGATCTCGTCCAGCGCCTCCCCGAGCTCGGGGTGCAGCGGCACGACCTCCTGGCGCTTGTTCTTGCGGTCGGCGTAGTTGTTGTGCGAGTTCGCGGCCATCGGACCGGGCCGGTACAGGGCGTTCACGGCGATGATGTCGTTGAACTCGGTGGGCTGCATGCGCTTGAGCAGCTCGCGCATGGCCCCGCCGTCGAGTTGGAACACGCCGAGGCTGTCGCCGCGCGCCAGCAGCTCGTACGCCTTCGGGTCGTCCGTCGGCAGCGTGTCGAGGTCGATCTCGACGCCCCGGTTGAGCTTGATCGCCTCGATCGCGTCGCCGATGACGGTGAGGTTCCGCAGCCCCAGGAAGTCCATCTTCAGCAGGCCGATGTCCTCACAGGACGGATAGTCCCAGCCGGTGATGATCGACCCGTCCGGCCTGGCCCACATCGGGATGCAGTCGATCAGCGGCTGCGAGGAGAGGATCACCGCGCAGGCGTGGACGCCCGCGTTCCGGATCAGGCCCTCCAGGCCGAGCGCGGTGTCGAAGATCTGACGGACCTCGGAGTCGTTCTCGATCAGGCTCCGGACCTCCCCCGCCTCCTTGTAGCGCGGGTGCTCCGGGTCCATGATCCCCGCGAGCGGGATGTCCGTGGCCGCCACGGGCGGCGGCAGCGCCTTGGTGATGCGCTCGGCGATCGAGAAGCCGGGCTGGCCGTGGTGGACGCGCGCGGCGTCCTTGATCGCGGCCTTGGTCTTGATGGTGCCGAACGTGATGACCTGGGCGACGAACTCCTTGCCGTACTTCTCGGTCGCGTACGTGATCATCTCGCCGCGGCGGCGGTCGTCGAAGTCGATGTCGATGTCGGGCATCGAGACGCGCTCGGGGTTGAGGAACCGCTCGAACAGCAGGCCGTGCTCGATCGGGTCGATGTTCGTGATCTTCATGGCGTACGCGACCAGGGAGCCCGCGGCCGAACCGCGGCCCGGGCCGACGTAGATCCCGATCGACCGGGCGTGGTTGATGAGGTCGGCAACGACGAGGAAGTACGACGGGTACCCGGCGTTGATGATGACGTTCAGCTCGAGCTCGGCCCGCTCCAGGTACTCGGCCGGGACGTCCCGGCCCGGGAAGCGCTCCTTGAGCCCCGTCGCCACCTGCTCGCGCAGCCACGTGCCCTGGTCGTGACCCTCCGGGACCTCGATGATCGGCATCCGGTCCTGGACGGCGAAGATCTCGTCGTACGGCTCGACCATGTCCGCGACCAGGAGCGTGTTCGCGCAGCCCTCCTGCCACAGGTCGTCGGACTTGATCCCGTACATCTCCTGCGCCGAGCGCAGGTAGTAGCCCTCGCCGTCGAACTTGAACCGCTTCGGGTCGTCCAGCGTGGTCCCCGACTGAACGCACAGCAGCGCCGCGTGCGTGCTCTTCTGGTCCTCGGTCACGAAGTGGGAGTCGTTCGTGACCAGCGGCGGGATGCCCATCTTGCGGCCCATCTCGTACAGCTCGTCCTTGACGCGCATGTCGATCTGGTTGTCGTGGTCCATGATCTCGAGGAAGAAGTTCTCGGGCCCGAAGATGTCCCGGTAGTCCGAGGCCGCCTGGTAGGCCTCCTTCAACTGGCCCAACCGCATCCGGGTCTGGACCTCGCCGGAGGGGCAGCCGGTGGTCGCGACGATCCCCGAGCCGTACTGCGCGATGAGCTCCCGGTCCATGCGCGGCTTGTAGTAGTAGCCCTCGAACGAGGCCATGCTGGAGAGCCGGAACAGGTTCCGCAGACCCTCCGAGTTCTTCGCGACCATCGTCATGTGCGTGTACGAGCCGCCACCGGAGAGGTCGTCGCCGCGCTGGCTCGGCTCACCCCAGAAGACGGGCTTCTTGTGGAAGCGGCTCTGCGGCGCGATGTACGCCTCGATCCCGAGGATCGGCTTCACGCCGGCCTTCTTCGCCTCCTGGTAGAACGCGTAGCCGCCGTACATGTTGCCGTGGTCGGTCATCGCGAGCGCGGGCTGTCCCAGGCGCTGCGCCTCCGCGAACAGGGGTTTGAGTTTCGCGGCCCCGTCGA
The DNA here is from genome assembly GCF_019710475.1 of Glycomyces sp. TRM65418. Classification (GTDB taxonomy): domain Bacteria; phylum Actinomycetota; class Actinomycetes; order Mycobacteriales; family Micromonosporaceae; genus Glycomyces. The sequence goes on from NZ_JAJFAX010000007.1 coordinate 245,701, forward strand.
GCATCGAGTACTCGGTGTGCACATGCAGGTGGACGTACTGGTTCGACACGCTTCGCTCCCGCTTTGACCTCTGGTTTCACCCCCGGGAGGCCCTCGCGCGATGTCCTCGGAACACCGGCGGGGGCGGCCCGGTTCAGACCTTCAAGCCTATCCCCCCGCGCCTCGCGGCCGCGCCGACTCCGGACCCCCGATGCCCTCCGCCTCACCCTCCCGGGCCGCCGCCGCGAAGGCCGCCGCGGTGGCCTCGTCGAGGGGGAAGAACAGCTCGACGGCCAGCTCCGAGACCGTGATGTCGCGGGGCGCGCCGAAGGTGGCGATCGTGGTGAACATCGACAGCTCGCCCCGGGCCGAGCGCACCCGCAGCGGCAGCGCGAACGGGCTCGGCGCCGCGCCGTCCCACCCGCCGTCGTCCTCGGCGACCGGCTCGCGGTGGCGGACCTCCTCGATCAGCTCGGCCACCACCGGGTCGTCGTCGATCGCCGCCTGGGCCCGCAACCGGTCCAGGAAGTACTGCCGGACCTCCGCGAAGTTCCGCAGCCTCGGCGCGAGCCCCCGCGGGTGCAGCGCGACCCGCGACAGGTTCACGCGGCCGCTGAGCAGGTCCGGGTCGACCTCTTCCATGAGGACCCCGGCGCCCGCGTTGAAGTCGAGCAGGTTCCCGTACCGGTCGACGACCACCGCGGGGAGCGGGTCGTGGTGCTCCAGGATCATCCCGATCGCCTGCCGGGCCGCGGCCAGCCGCTCGTCCCAGTAGTCGGTCTCGGCCCACGCGGGCGCGTAGCCGGCCGCTACCAGCAGCGCATTGCGATCGCGCAGCGGCACGTCCAGGGCCTCGGCCAACCGGAGCACCATCTGGCGGCTGGGCTCGGCCCGGCCGGTCTCGATGCGCGAGAGATGCCGCGCGGACACTCCCGTCTGGACGGACAGGTCGAACTGGCTGACGCGGCGGCGCCCGCGCCACTGGCGCAGCAGCGCGCCGAACGCGGTGAGGTCCGCGGCGGGAGAAGTCTGGGTGGTCACCGGCGCAATGATAGCCATCGCGGGGACCGGGGACCATGACCTCTGAGGTCATTGCGGACCGGACCGGACGGGCCCAGGATTGGCCGAAAGCGGGACGCCCCGAGCCCCGCCCGACGACTGGGAGGCAACCCCATGACCACGATGACCGCCGACGCCACCGACGCTCAGACCCGACTCCGCGGCGTCCTCCGCCTGGACGCCGCCGCCTGCGCCGCGTTCGGCGTCCTCATGACCGCCGGTGCGCCCCTGGTCGACCGGCTCTTCGGACTGGCACCGGCCTGGGCCGTGCCGTTCGGCGTCTACCTACTGGGCTGCGCGGTCGCGCTGGCCCTGGTGGCCGGATATCCGGACCTGGTGCGCGGCCAGGTGATCGGCGTGGTGGCGAACAACGTCGTCGCCGCGGCGGCGATGGCGGCGCTGCCGTTCACCGGGCTGGTCGACCTGACGGCGGCCGGCTACGCGCTGATGCTCGCCGGGGCGGCGCTGGTGGCGCTGTTCGCCGTGATGGAGGAAGCGGGCGTGCGGCGGCTGGCCGCCTGATGAAGCGGAGGTCCGGGAGCGGCGGCGACGCCGCTCCCGTCCTGCTTTTACCACTCCGGACAGCCCGCACCGAACAATCCACAGGCCCCATTGAGTTATCCACAGGCCGAAAAATACTTCTTGCCGGTAGTCGTCATGTCACGGACAGTTGATCTATGAACATGACACAGGCGAGAATCCGGCTCAACGGCCCCACCGACCTCCTCAGCACCATCCCGCTGCTGCTGGGCTTTCATCCCCAGCACAGCCTGGTCGTGGTCGGTCTCATCGGCGGCGAGCTCCAGTGCACGTTCCGGGCGGACCTCCCCGGCTCGGCCGATCATCTGGAGCATCTGCCGGACCTCACCGCGCAGCTCAGCCTCAACGAATGCGACGGCTGCGTGGTCATCGCCTACGGCGAGGCCGACCTCGCGCAGGCGGCGGTCGAGCGGGCGGCCGCCCGGCTCGACGCCGCCGGGATCGAACCGCTCGACCAACTGCGCGTGTCCGACGGCCGCTGGGCCAGCCTCACCTGCGAGAAACCCTGCTGCCCGCCCGAGGGCTCGCCGGTCCCGGAGACCACGGCGGCCTCCTGCGAGGTCGCGGTGGCCGGCGGGTACGCGGCCGCGGACCGCAGCGCGATCGCCGCCCAACTCGCCCCGGCCGCGCCGGGCCCACGAGCCACGGTGGCGCAGGCGGTGACCGAGACGCTCAACGCCGAGGCGGAACTGGACTGGCCCACCCAACGGTCGGTCGACCTCCACGCGATCGACCACTGGATGAGCGCGAGCGCCCTGCCCGGCCCCGACGACATCGCCGCGGTCGGCCTCGCCCTCGGCGACCTGGACATCCGCGATTACGCGCTGCGGCGCATCAACACCGGCACATTCGAAGGCAACCGGGTGGATCTGTGGATCTGGGTGGCCCGGCACATGGAGGACGACCTGGTCGCCCCGGCGGCGACGGTGGCGGGCTTCGCCGCCTACCGCCTCGGCAACGGCGTGCTGGCGCTGGAGGCCCTCGAACTGGCCCTGCGCTCGAGCCCGCACTACCGGCTCGCGCAGATGCTCATGGCGGCGCTGCAGGCGGGCATACCGCCCGGCGCGCTGTCGCGGATCGGCTGCGGCGACCGAGAAGCAGCAGAGGTCAACGAATAGGCACGCTGCCGCCGATCCCGCAGCAATAACAGTCCGTGAATCCCTCGTGAACCGGCATCGAGATCGATACCCCGGTGAAGTCCCCGATCCAATGCAGAGGCGGCGAAAGGCAGGAGATGACCAATCGAATCAGGCGGAGACAAGGCGTCGGTGAAGGCACCACGGCACCCCGCGAGCGCGGAGTGATCGCTACGCTGGGGTCATGGCTGAGCACGCGAACCGTTTCGCAGCGATCGTTCTGGTGGGCGGCAGGGCCCGGCGGTTCGCCGGATGCGCGAAGAGCGAACTGGTCGTCGGCGGTGCGACGATCCTGGAACGGATGCTGGCGGCGACCGAGGAGGCGACGCCACGGGTGGTGGTGGGCGCGCGGCCCGCCGACGCCCGGCCCCTGCCGGAGGGGGCGCTCCAGCTCGTGGAGAACCCGCCGCGCTCCGGCCCGGCCCGGGCGGTGCAGGCCGGTCTGGCGAAGGTGCCGGACGACTGCGAGCGAGTGGCGATCCTCGGCGGTGACCTGCCGTTCCTGTGCTCCGGCGCGCTGCGGCTGCTCAACGAGCAGGCGAACGCGGCGGGTCCGAAGAGCGGTGCGGTGTTCTGCGACAACGCGGGCCGCCGGCAGTGGCTGTGCGGCCTGTGGCCGACCGCCCTGGTCCGGCAGAACGCGGCCGGCATCGAGCCGGGCGCTCCGGCGAGGCTCCTGTTCACCGGGATCGACGTCGAGACCGTCACGTGGGAGGACCCGACTCCGCCCCCGTGGTTCGACTGCGACACCCCGGACGACCTCACCCAGGCCCGAACCTGGGCGGAGACACTGAGCTAGCGCTTCGACCCGAACCGTGACGGACGGCTCCGGCCCGGACCCCAGGCCGAATCCGGTCCCAGGTCCAACTCCGGCTCCTGGATCGGTACTGGTCCCGCCCTCGGCTCCAGTCTCGGCTCCGGCTCCGGCTCCGGCTCCGGCTCCGGCTCCGGCTCCGGCTCCGGCTCCGGCTCCGGCTCCGGCAGAATCTACCAACAACGGTCCGACCTCGGCCGGACCGTGAGGACGGTCAACGACGACCGTCGGCCGATCGCCCGAGGCGTCGGCCCGACACATGCTGCACGTCAACAACATCGGGGTGGGTGGGCGAGGGGGGCGGGGGGGAGGGGCCCCCAAAGAGGCAGAGGTCGAAGCCGAGCCGCCTCGCGGCGGCCCGGCCTCAGACGACGTCGAACCGGTTGTCGAGCACGCCGGTCTGGAAGAACGTGATGACCGCCAGCACCACCAGCAGCGCCCCGAAACCGACCCAGTGCAGCTGCCGCCGCTCCCGCGGCGTGAAGGTCAGGATCGCACCGCAGATCAGCCCGCCGACGAGACCGCCGACGTGGCCGGCGAGGCTGAAGCCCCAGACGATCGTCAGCACCAGGTTCAACCCCAGGAGCACATAGATGCCCTGGTTGTCGCGCCGGAGCTTGCGGTTGATCATGATCATCAGGCCGAACAGCCCGTACACCGCGCCCGAGGCGCCCGCGGTCACCGACCCGAACGAGAACAGGTAGACCGCGACCGATCCCGCCAAGCCCGACAGCATGTAGGCCGTGAGGAACCGCGCGGGGCCGAGGTCGCGTTCGAGGACCCGCCCGAGCAGCCACAGCACCACCATGTTGAACAGCAGGTGGATGAGGCCGAAGTGCAGGAACATGCCGGTGATCATGCGGTAGTAGCCGCCAGCGGCCACGACCGGCGCGGTGAACGTGAATCCGAAGAGGTCCACCGGCACCTCGTTCGGGATCCCAGGGTGGAACCCGATCTCGGCGCCGAACAGGTGCAGCGGCGTCAGCACCGACGACATCGCGGCGGCGAGGTCGCCGGCCGAGACGATCGCCAGCACGAACACGGCCACGTTCGCGGCGATGAGCGCCTTGGTGACCGTGCCCGCCGCACCAGCCTGAGCCCTGCCGCCGAACGTGGAGCGCGCCTGGCGCACCGTCCGGCGGCCTTGGGCCACGCAGTCGGGGCACTGGAAGCCGACGGGTGCGTCGATGCGGCAGTCGGCGCAGATCGGTTTGTCGCAGCGGACGCAGCGCAGGTAAGTCTGGCGGTTCCGGTGGCGATAGCAGACCGGGGCCGACTGCTCTTCGCTCATCGAGGCGTCGTTACTTCTCGATGACGACGGACTCGATGACGATGTCGTTGACCGGGCGGTCCATCGGGCCGGTCGCGGTCTTGCCGATGCGGTCGACGACGGACTTGGAGTCCTCGTCGGCGACCTTGCCGAAGATGGTGTGGCGGAAGTTCAGGTGCGGGGTCGGGCCCAGCGTGATGAAGAACTGCGAGCCGTTGGTGCCGGGTCCGGCGTTGGCCATCGCGAGCAGGTACGGCTCGCCGAAGTGCAGGTCGGGGTGGAACTCGTCGCCGAACTTGTAGCCGGGGCCGCCGCGGCCGGTGCCGGTGGGGTCGCCGCCCTGGATCATGAATCCGTCGATGACGCGGTGGAAGATGACCCCGTCGTAGTACGGGCCCGAGCCGGTCTGGCCGGTCTCCGGGTCGGTGTACTCCTTCGTGCCCTCGGCCAGACCCACGAAGTTCGCCACCGTCTTGGGCGCGTGGTTGTCGAACAGGTCGATCGTGATGTCGCCTGCATTGGTCTTCAGCGTCGCCTTCGTCATGGCGTCAATGGTGCCAGACGGCCGAGGTTCGTCCAACTTTCTCCCCCGTTTCCCTCGACGGGTGTCGCGACCCGGTGCACGATGAGACTTACAGGCACTCAGAGGAGGCATTCACTATGGGCTTCAGCCGACATGCCACGACTCCGACCAAGGAGGCCGTGGATCATTTCACGCAGGGTGTGAACTCGCTGAGGAACGCGGGCTACGCAGCGGCCAGGGGAACGAAGGACGCCGCCGCGCCGAAGGTCAACGTCGTCCTGACGAAGGTCGGACTCAGGAAGCCGCCGGCGCGCAAGTGGCCGTGGGTCCTGGGGGCGATCGGCGCGGGACTCGCGATGGGGGGCGCCGCCGCGTACGTCTGGTACCGGCAGCGGACCGAGTCGATCGGGGAGGCGCTCCTCACGGACGAACTCCTCGACGACACCGAACCCGAGGAACGGAACCGGGCCCTCACCGAAGAGCTCGTCGACAGCGTCTCCCGTTGAGGCCCCGGGCCGCTGCGGCGGCACCGGAGTCGCACGGCGCCGGAAACGGACGCCCACGCGTCGCGGTGACGTCGGCGGTCGGGGCGCTGAAGTGAAGTGAAGTGCGGGGCACTGGCCGGCGGCACGGCCGGCCGGGGCCCGAGTGCGGCCACCGGGCAGGACCGGGAGGCGGCATGACGATCGGGGATCCGCAGCGACGCGGGTCCCCGAAATCGTGTCCGCGCCCCACGGCCGCGCGGCGGGACGGACGGCGCGGGAGATGGCGACGCCGGACCGGTGCCTCGCCCCAGGGGGGAGTGGGCGAGTCCACCGGCCCGGCGTCAACGGGGGCGGAATGCGGTCGTTTCGCGGCGAGCCGCGGTCACGCACCGATTCTCGCGCTCCGCATCCGTTCTGGGAAGAGGGCCGTGACGGCGGTTATACGCCGCGGCGCCCCATCGCCCTCCATTGTCGACGATCCGTGATCGATCGGGCACGGATGGTGCCGCTATCGGCCGCGAGAGACCTCGACGGCCTTCGCGAGACGGCGCACGCCCTCGTCGATCCGGTCGGCCTTCACGGCCGAGTAGGCCAGGCGCAGGCAGGTTTCGCCGCCTTCGATGACGAAGTCGGTGCCCTTGACGACCTGGACGCCCTCGTCGGCGGCCGCCGCCGCGACCTTCGCGCAGTCGACGCCCTCGCCGAGGTCCACCCACAGGAAGTAGCCGCCGTCGGGCACGATGAACTCGGCGTTCGGCAGGTGCGCGCGCAGCGAGGCCGAGAGCTGGTCGACCCGCTCCTCCAGCGCGGCCTTGACGGTGGCGATCGACCGGTCGAGCGCGCCGGAGGCCGCGAACTGGTGGATCGTGGCCTGCGCGAACATGTTCGGCGCGATGTAGGTGTTGGTCGCGGCGCGGGCGATCGCGGCGATGATGTCGGCGGGGCCGACCAGGTAGCCGGTGCGCAGGCCCGGGCAGACGGTCTTGGAGAACGAGCACGCGTACACGACGCGGCCGGACTCGTCCTGCTCGAGCATCGTCGGGAGCTGCTCGCCGCGGAAGCGGATGTCGTAGTACGGGTCGTCCTCGAAGATCGTGAACTCGTACTCCTCCGCGAGCTGGAGCAGCCGGGTGCGCTTCTCGCCCGAGAGCGTCACGCCCGCCGGGTTCTGGAAGTTCGGGATGATGTGGGCGAGGGTCGGCCGCACGCCGCCCTTGAGGAGGGTCTCGAGCTCGTCGACGTCGAGGCCGTCGTCCTCGAGGCGCACGGGGTGCAGCTCGCCGCGCCGGTTGCGCAGCCCGAGCAGGGTGCGGTCGTACGTGGGCCGCTCGACGATCACCGGCGAGTCGGGCTTGACCAGCTCGTCGAAGAGGAACGCGTCGGCCTGCATGGAGCCGTTGGTGACGAGCACGTTCTCGGGCTTGACGCCGTGCTTGGCGGCGATCCACTCGCGCAGCGGGCCGTAGCCCACGGACGTGCCGTAGCCGGTGACCCCGGCCGGATCGGCGTCGAGCGCGGCGACGGCGGCGGCCTTGAGCCCTTCGGTGTCGACGATGTCGAGCGACGGGGCGCCCCTGGAGAAAGAGATGACGTCGGTGTTCGGCATGCCACCAGCGTAAGGGGCTCGCCCGAGGGACGTCGACCGGTAGGTGCGCCGTCCACGGAGCGGCCACCGGCCGGTACGCAGGGTCACGGCCGCGCACCGCGCGGCACGGTCCGCAGCGGGCTCGGGCGACCGCCGTTCGGTGAAGGGCCCCGCGACCCCGGTCGTCCGCCGAGCCGTCCGCGACGACGGCTCCTACGCCGTCGCGGAAGCGCCGCTCGGCGGCGGTGCGGCCTGCGACGCGCCGTCCCCCCACTGGATCCCCGGCCTCAGCGCGGTGTCGCCTCGCCGCATCGTCCCCCCTGCCGCACGCCGTCCCGTCAGTCGTGCGTCGCGGCGGAGGGGATCGGCCACCGCGGTCCTCGTCGCGCCCCGACCCGCCCTCGGCCTCCGGGGCTTCGTCGCGCGGCCCGCGGGCGCTCCGGGCCCGGTCGCGATACGGTGCAGGGGTGGGGTCGGCAGGCCCCGCAAGGCACTTGACGGTTCCGTTGGACATCGGGCCCCGCAAGCGAAGCCGCCTCGCCGCCTCCGAACCGGAGGGCGGGCCGGTCCGCGGCCGGGCCCGGAAGTGAGGAGAACGATGACGTCGCTCGACCGCACACGGGCCCCCTGGCCCTACGATTTCCTTCCCCCGCTCCCGTCGTTCACCGTCGTCTCGGACGACGTCGCCGACGGCGCCCCGCTCGACATCGCGCAGGTCGCCGGGCAGGACGTCTCCCCCCACCTGGCCTGGTCGGGCTTTCCCGCCGAGACCGCCGCGTTCGCCGTCACCTGCTTCGACCCGGACGCGCCCACCGGTTCGGGCTGGTGGCACTGGATGATGCTCGGCCTCGACGCGTCGGTCACCGAGCTGCAGACCGGCGCCGCCGCCTCGCCGCCCGCCGGAGCGGTCCAGCTGCGCAACGACTCGGGAACCATCGGCTACGCGGGCGCCGCGCCGCCCCCCGGGGACCCCGAGCACCGCTACCTCTTCGCCGTCCACGCCCTGAAGGCCCCGGTCGAGGTCGATCCGGACTCCTCGATGGCCATGGGGGCCTTCAACCTCACGTTCAACGCGATCGCTCGCGCCGTCATCGCCCCGGTGTACCGCAATGCCTGAGGCCGTGATCCTCGCCGCCGCCCGCACGCCGCTGGGGCGGCGCGGCGGCGTGCTCGCAGGCGTCCACGCCGTCGACCTCGCCGCGTATGCGATGAGCGCCGCGCTGGAGCGGTCCGGTCTCGGGCCGGACGCCGTCGACGACGTCGTCCTCGGCTGCGTCTCCCAGGTGGGCGAGCAGTCCTGGAACATCGCCCGCAACGCCGTCCTGGCCGCGGGCTGGCCCGACGCCATCCCCGGAACCACTGTGGACCGACAGTGCGGTTCGAGCCAGCAGGCGGTGGCCTTCGCGGCCGCGTCCGTCCTGGCCGGGCACGCCGACGTGGTCGTGGCGGGCGGTGTCGAGTCGATGACGCGCGTCCCGATGGGGTCGAGCGTCGGCGCGGGCGCGGGCGAGCCGTACGGCCCGGCGGTGCGCCTGCGGTACGCCGCGAGCGTCGACCCCGAGGCCGCGCTGCCGTTCAACCAGGGCGTGGCTGCCGAGCTGGTGGCCGGGCGTTACGGGATCGGCCGCGAGGCGATGGACGCGTTCGCGCTCGCCAGCCACGAGAAGGCCGCGGCGGCGAGTGACAAGGGCGCGTTCGCCGACGAGATCACGCCCGTCACGGGCGTGACGGCGGACGAGGGCATCCGGCGCGACACGGACATGACGAAGCTCGCCGGGCTGAAGCCGGCCTTCGCCGCCGACGGTTCGGTGACCGCGGGGTCGTCGTCGCAGATCTCCGACGGGGCCGCGGCGCTGGTGATCACGACCGATGAGCACGCGCGCCGTCTCGGGGTGCGGCCGCTGGCGCGGATCGCGGCGGCGTGCGCGGTCGGATCCGATCCGGTGCTGATGTTGGACGGGCCGATTCCGGCGACCGCGAAGATCCTGCGGCGCACGGGCCTCGACCTGGACGAGATCGACGTGTTCGAGGTGAACGAGGCGTTCGCGGCGATCCCGCTGGCGTGGCTGGCGGAGACCGGCGCCGACGAGGAGCGGCTCAACCCGCGCGGCGGGGCGATCGCGCTCGGGCACCCGCTGGGCGCGTCGGGTGCGCGGCTGGCCGCGACGATGCTGCACTACATGCGGGACACCGGGTCACGGCGCGGCCTGCAGGTCATGTGCGAGGGCGGCGGCATGGCGAACGCGACGGTGTTCGAACTCCTCTGAACGGCTCGCCGTTCGCGCACTCCGCCGTTGTACGAATCGGACGGATCAGGGATCATCCGGATGTATCCGCCCTTCGGGACCCCTGGCATCAAGGGCATGTCAGGGGTCCGACAAAAAACGCCGCACCACTCATCGCGAGCGATGCTCGGAGGCGTGAGGGGCGGGTCGCCGAGGGGTTCGGGTCAGCGCCACTTCGACAGGACGAGCAGGGCGGCGACCATGCAGGAGAAGCCGACGGCCAGGTTCCAGTACCCCCACGCCGCGACCGGGTAGGCCATGCCGGAGAGGTAGAACAGCGTCAGCCAGCCGATGCCGATCACGATGAGGGCGACGGCGGTGATCGGCACCCACATCGGGCTCGGCTCGTAGCTCTCACCCGAGGTCGAGCTCTTCCCCGAAGGGCTCGAGTAGACCTTCTTCTTGCGCACACGTGACTTCGGCATCGACGACTCTCCAACTGAGGGACATGTCCGGCGTCCAGGGTACCGTCCGCCGGTGACGGGCCGTCCGCGCGGGATCGCGTAGCTCACACCCCGCGGGTGAGCTGCCGAAGCGCCCGCCGAGCGGCCCCGGCGCGCCGCGTCCCCCGACCAGGCCGGGCCTCGCGTCCCGGCCGTGCTCCGGGAACCGCGACGGCCGCCGAGACCTGCCCGTTCGGGCGATACTTGGGTTCGCGGGACAACCCTACGATTGCCTCGCGCGTTATGGTTACGAGATCCCCCTCAAACGAGAACACCGGCAAATACGGAGGCGAAGCTCCAGGTGAGCGATCAGGACTGGTCCCCCTTCGCGAACGAGCCCCCGTCTCGCCCGCGGCCCTCACCGGGCCCGGCCGTGGGCTCGGGAGCCGGGCCCGGCCGCGCCAGCGTCCCGCCCCCGAACGGCAAGGCCCCCAACGGTCAGGCCCCGAACAGCCCCGTCCCCGGCGGCCCGACTCCGGCCACCCCGGTCCCGGCCGGTCAGCGCCCCTCGCCGCCCCGCCCTGAGGGCGCCCCGAGTCCCGCCGGGGTCCTCTCGCCTCCCGCGCCGTACACCCCGCCCTCGTCGCCGTCCCCGCCGTCCGGCGGCCCCCGTCCGTCCTCCGGTTCGGACCCGGACTTCGACAAGACCACCGCGCTGCGCCCGCCCGGGCTCGCGCGCGCGCACGCGCCGCTCGTGCCCGAGCCCGACGGCACCGCGATCCTGCCGGTCATCCCCGCCGACGAGACCCCCGCGCCGCCGGGCGCCGACAGCGCCGTCCGCAAGAAGCGCTCCGTCAAACGCCACCGCGGCGAGGGCGGGCTGCGGAACACCGTGCGCGGCCTCGGCGAAGCCCTCGTCACGCTCGGCGCGGTCGTCCTGCTCTACGCCGCCTACGAGGTCTTCGGCGTCAGCCAGCAGATCAACAACGAGCAGCAGACGCTCTCGACCGACCTCGACACCATCTGGGAGGAGGCCGAGGAGGGCGAGGACGCGAGCCAGGCGGTCCCCGAGCTCGGCGACGCGTTCGCGCGCATGTGGGCCCCGGACATCCGGCCCGAGTCCTGGACCCTCGTCGAGGGCACCGAGCCGGCCGACATCGAGTACGCGCCCGGCCGCTACCTCGACGGCGCCTACCCCGGCGAGCAGGGCAACTTCACGCTCGCGGGCCACAACGTGCCCGCGATCTTCCAGAAGATCCGCGACCTCGAACCCGGCGACAAGGTCGTCATCGAGACCAAGGACTTCTTCTACGTCTACGAGGTCCAGGGCAGCGAGGTCGTCAACGAGACCCAGGTGGACATCACCGCGCCGGTGCCGCGCGATCCGGGCGCCGAACCGGGCGAGGAGGACTTCTGGCTGACCCTGTTCACCTGCCATCCGCTGTGGGACAACTACGAGCGCTACGTCGTCTACTCGCAGCTGGTGGACACGATCGACCGCGACCCCGAGGGCGACCTGCCCCCGGCCGCGGTGGACCCGGAGGCCTGACGTGTACTCGTGGATCTGGAGCAAGCTCCCCGGCGGCCTGCCGGGCAAGCTCGCCGGCTCGCTCGCCTTGAGCGCCGGCGTCCTGGCGCTGCTGTGGTTCGTGGTCTTCCCGGCGGTGCGCCCGCACATGCCGTGGAGCAACGTCGACCCGGCCGGCGGCGTGAACGTCGAGCAGCCCGAGGAGGGCGGCCCCGAGGAGACCTCGACGTGCACGACCGGCGTCGACTGCCCGGGCACCGGTTTCGACCCCGAGGACTGGGAGACGGCCGAGTCCCCGTCAGAGGAATGAGCGAAGGCACCGATCGACCGCACCGGTGGGGGGCGTTGATGGAACACACTGATGGGTAGCGTCCTGGTCGTGGACTTCCGCGACTCGTTCGTCCACACCATCGTCTCCTACCTGCGGGCGCTGGGCGCGCGGGTCGAGGTGCGCCGCTCCGATGAGACCGATGTGGACGAGGCCGTGCGGCTGCGCCCGGCCGGCGTGCTGCTCTCGCCCGGCCCGGGCCGGCCCGACGAGGCCCGGCTCGGCCACGACCTCCTCGACCGCTTCGCCGGCGAGGTCCCGATCCTCGGCGTGTGCTTGGGCCATCAGGTGATCGCCGAGCACTGGGGCGCGGCGGTGACCCGCGCGGCCGAGCTGCGGCACGGCGAGACCTCCCCCATCCGCCACGACGGCGAGGGCGTCTTCGCCGGGCTCGCGAACCCGTTCACCGCCACGCGGTACCACTCGCTCGCGGTCGAACCCGGGAGCGTGCGCGAGCCGCTCGCGGTGACCGCGACGAGCGAGGACGGGACGGTCATGGGGCTCCGCCACCGCCGCGTCGACGTCGAAGGCGTGCAGTTCCACCCGGAGTCGATCCTCACCGAGGACGGCGCCGCGCTGCTCGGCAACTGGCTGCGGCGAGTCGAAGGAGACGGGCACGCGAACGCTTAGGCGGCGAACGCGTGCGGAGCGTTCGACCAGTGTGGAAGCCGCGTACGGGACCGCTCGTCGCCTAAGCTGTGTGCGCAAGCGGCGCCGTGGGCGCCGTACGGCACCCTGGAGACCGCGTATGACTCAAGAGGACTGGGAGCCTCGCCGCGCCGAGAGCGGCTCCGCCCTCGCCGGGGTGCTGCTCCTGCTGGTGGGCGCCTGGCAGGTCTTCGTCGGTACCGCGGTCGTGTGCGGCGACGCGTTCGTCTTCACGGGCGGCGGCTACTGGTTCCGCGCCGACAACACCGGCTGGGGCTGGGTGAACCTCGGGATCGGGTTGGCGGCCATCGCGGTCGCGCTCGGGCAGCTCGGGTCGGTGCGGCGCTTGACGCGGCTGGGGACCCATGCGTCACCGGCGCTGCTGGTGGCGGTCGTCTCGGCGATGAACCAGTTCTTCCTCTCGCCGCAGTATCCGTTGTGGGCGTCGCTGGTGATCGCGGTGGACGTGTTCGCCATCTGGGCGCTGACCACGCGCGTCCGCCCCGGCGACGAGGAGCGCGACCGCATGGGGCGGTGACGCGGATCCGCGATTGCCGAGGGCGGTGACTTGCGCCCGGAGCGCGCTCGTTCGTGCCCGATCCGCGCGAACGGACCCGCTTCCGCCGTACGCCTGGCACGGTGGGGGCATGGGCGGACGATCGATGGTCAAAGCCGCTAAGCGGTTCGGCTCCGAGAGCCGTTTCGACGACGCGGCGGCACTCACCTATTACTCAGTGCTGTCACTGTTCCCGGCGATCCTGGTGGGCACCTCGCTCATCGGCCTGCTCAGCCAGAGCGCGACCGATGCGATGCTGGAGGGCGTCAGCTCCTTCGCGCCCTCGGACAGCATGGCGATCATCGAGGACGCGGTGGCGCAGCTCCAGACGAACCCGCAGGCCGCGAGCTTCACGGCGCTGCTGGGTATGATCGCGGCGCTGTGGGCGGCCTCGAACTATGTGGCGGCGTTCTCGCGGGCGCTGAACGAGGTCTACGGGACCGGTGAGACGCGCCGGTGGTGGACGGTCCTCATCGTGCGGATCGTGCTCACCGTGGTCGTCGGCGCTCTGGCGGCGACGTGCGCGATCGTCTTGGCGACGGGCGGCACGGTGGTGCGGGCCATCGGCGAGGTCCTCGGCTCCGGCGGCACGGGGGCGATCGTGTGGCAGTGGGTGAAGTGGCCGATCGCGTTGGTCCTCGTCATGGTGATCGTGGCGCTGCTGTACTGGCTGGCGCCGGCCAAGCGGACGCGCTTCTCCGAGCGCGCGCCGGGCGCGGTGCTGGCGGTGGTGCTGTGGGTGCTCGCCTCGGCGGGGTTCGGGATCTACGTGGGGAACTTCGGGAACTACGACCGGACCTACGGGGCCCTGGGTGGTGTGATCGTGTTCCTGATCTGGCTGTGGATCACCAACGGGGCCTTGCTGCTCGGCTCGGAGTACAACGCGACGGCCGACCCGCTGACGGGAACGGCCGGCACCGCCGAGGGCGAGGCTTCGGAGCCGAGCGCGAGCGAGGCGGTAACGGCACGGTCGAGCGGAAGCGATGCGGCCGAGACGCGGTCGGGCGCCGGCGATGCGGAGGCGGCACGGCCGCGGACCGGCGACGATCCGGTGCGACCGAACGCCTCCGCGCACGATGGAGCGCGGTCGAGCGGAGGGAACGAGGCCGAAGCAGCGACCGATGCGGCCGAGGAGACCGACGCGAGAACGAGGCGGCGCTAGCGCGGCCGAACCGGGCCCGCGGCGGCGGGGCTATGCGGCCCCCTTGGGCTGCACCAGTCCTGACTCGTACGCGAACACCACCAGGCCCGCGCGGTCGCGGACGGCCAGCTTCATCATCGCCCGGTGCACGTGCGTCTTCGCCGTCGCCGGGCTGATGAACAGGCGCTCGGCGATCTCGCCGTTCGTGAGGCCCCGCGCCACCAGCGCGACGATCTCGGTCTCGCGCGAGGTCAGGCCCTCGACCTGGCCGGCCAGCCGCGCGGGCGGGTGGGCCACGTACTCGGCCACGAGCTTCGCGGCGATCTGCGGCGACAGCAGCGTCTCCCCGGCCGCCGCGGCCCGCACGCACCGCAGCAGCTCCTCGGGCTCGGTGTCCTTCACGAGGTAGCCCGCGGCGCCGGCGCGCAGGGCGTCGAAGACGTAGGCGTCGAACGAGTAGTTGGTGAGCATGACGACCCGCAGGTCGGCGAGCCGTTCGTCGGCGGCGATCGCGCGGACGGCGCTGATGCCGTCGCCGCCGGGCATCTCGACGTCGAGCAGGGCCACTTCGGGCCGGAACTCGCCCGCGAGCCGCACGGCGGTGGGGCCGTCGGCGGCCTCGGCCACCACCGTCATGTCGTCCTCGGCGTCGATGAGGGCGCGGAAGCCGCCGCGCATGAGCGGCTGGTCGTCGGCGAGCAGCACCCGGATCATCGGGCACGCTCCACCGCAGGCTCGGCCGCGGCGGCCTGCTGCGGGATCGGTGCTTCGTTCGGGGGGAACGGCAGCCGAGCGCTGACGGTGAACCCGTACTCGCCCGGTCCGACGGTGAGGTCGCCGCCGAGGGCGTCCACGCGTTCGCGCATGCCGGTGAGGCCCCGCCCCGGCACGACCCGCCCGGCCCCGCCGTTGTCGGCGACCTCGACCGTGAGGGCGTCCTCGCTGCGGTGCACCCGGACCCGGACGCGGTCGCCGCCTGAGTGGCGCACCGCGTTCGTCAGGGCCTCCTGGACGATCCGGTAGGCGGCGTGGTCGATCTCCTCGTCCAGCGCCGTGGTGTCGTCGACTTCGCACGCCACCTCGATCGTGAAGCCGAGGCCCCGGTAGCGGTCGGCGAGGGAGGCGACGCGGGAGAGCCGGTGCCCGTCGTCGTCGCGCAGCATCGTCAGCGTCTCGCGCAGTTCCCGGGTGGCGTCCTTCGCGGCCTCCTCAACGGCGACGAGCGCGGGGGGCGGGTCCTCGCCCCGCTTGCGGGCGAGGTGGAGCGCGACGCCGGCCTGGACGCGGATGACCGAGATCGAGTGGGTGAGGGAGTCGTGCAGTTCGCGGGCGATGCGGACCCGTTCGTCGGCGGCCTTGCGCTTGACCGCCTCCTCGCGGGTGTGCTCGGCCTCGGCCATGTACGCGTCGCGCTGGCGGCGCGACTCACCCGAGATGAGGGCGACGTGGAGCCAGCCGATGACGAGCATGGACTGCTCCATGACCGCCCCGGTGAGCTGGTATCCGGCGGCGTGCCAGTTGCCGTACATCGTCGCGGAGGACAGCAGCAGCACCAGGCCGACGGTGAGTTTGCGGTGCCCCCGGTACATGGCGACGGCGATCGCCACGAGCGCCGGGACCGCGCTGAGCGGCCCGACCTCGAGCGGGCCCAGCAGGACCAGGACCGCGACGTTGACGAGCATGACCCCGCGCGGATAGCGCCGCCACAGCGGGAACACCGAGGGCCCCAGCGCGAGCAGCGCCCAGCCGAACCAGGGCAGTCCGTCGCCGAGGGCCTTGGCCGCACCGGAGAGGAGGGTGTCGGCCAGCATGATCGCGGCGACGACCAGATCGAGCCGACGCCCCGAGAGGCGGGTTCCGGGGGGATTCGACATGGTCACCATCCTATGGCGGCGCGGCCGCCGCGGCGTCGGCCAGCGGTGCAGCGTCGGCGTACCGCGCAGGGTGTACGCGGCGGCCCCGGGTGCGGCGCTCGGAGCGGGGCGGAATGTCGGCTCCGGGACGACGCGGCGCGGGCCGGCGGCGGGGAGTCTGGAGTCATGGGGCGGCCGGGCCGCGACGCCCGCCCGCCACGACTCGAAGCGAGGAGATCACATGCCCCCTGCGATCAGACATGTCACCCCGGTCGATCCGAGACACGCCGAGGGCCTGGTGGCCGCGGTGTACGGCGAGGCGAAGGCCGAGCTGGGCGTCGTCGACGCGCCGTTCCAGATGCTCTCGCCGGCACCGGAGCTGCTCGCGGCGACGTGGGCGCTGCTGCGGGAGTCCCTGATGGTCGGCGGCCCGCGGGAGCGGGTCGCGAAGGAGGTCGTGGCGACCGCGATCGCGGTGCGGGGCGGCTGCCGGTTCTGCACGGACGCGCACGCGGTGCTGCTGCACGCGCTGGGCGAGTCGGCGCTGGCGGAGGGCCTCCGGGCGGGGGACCCGCCGCCGGAGTGGGCGCCGCTGGCGGCCTGGGCGCTGGAGCCGGGCCCGGAGGGCCCGTTCCCGGCGGCGGCCGCGCCGCGGTTCATCGGGACGGCGCTGGTGTTCGAGTTCATCACGCGCCTGGTGCAGGTGCTGGCGCGCAACGAGTCGCCGCATCCGGCGACGGGGACGCGGCTGGGCCGGTCGGTGGCGTCGCGGACGCTGCGGGCGGCGGTGTCCGCGGACCTGGAGCCGGGGACGAGTCTGCGGCTGCTGGAGCAGCGGCCGGGTTGGGCGCGGCACTTGCCGGTGCGCGAACCCGGCTGGGCGGCCGGGTCGCCCGTCGGGGTGGCGTACGGGACGCTGCGGGCGCTGGCCTCGTCGGGTCCGGGGCTGCTGGGGGCGGACGCGGCCGAGGCGGTGGCCCGGACCGTGGGCGTGCGCGAGGGCCGGGCCGGGAGCGGCCTGCCGCAGCTGGTGGACGCCGACGGCCTGGAGGCCGGGGCGGCGCTCGGGGCCCGGTTGGCGGTCGCGGCGGCGTTGTCGCCCGGAGCCGTCGACGAATCCGATGTGGAGGCGTGGCGGGGCCGGGAGCACTCGGATCACTGCGTGGTGCACCTGCTCGCCTACGGCACGATGACGGGCGTCGACGCTCTGCAGGACGAGATCGAGACGAGGAGCGTCGATGCTTAAGTTCTACCGGCTCTGGACGATGCTGCTGCACGTGCTCATCGGGATCCAGTTCTTCCTGGCCGGGTACGGCGCGATCGGCGCCGGCTCGCCGGACGAGTCGTTCGAGCTGCACATCATGAACGGCCGCGTGATCGCGGCGGTCGCGCTGCTGGGGATCCTGTTCGCGGCCCTGGCGCGAGCGGGCGGGAAGCTGGTCGGCCTGTCGGCCGCCGTGTTCGGGCTGGTCGTGCTGCAGTCGCTGATCGCGCTGGTGAGCGTGGCGGGCACGACGCCGGGCCAGATCATCTTCGGCTTCCACGCGATCAACGCCCTGATGATCATGGGCGTCGCCGAATCGGCGGGGCGGCTCGCGAAGCGGCTCGTCGAGGAGCGCCGGCCGGCGCCCGAGGCCGCGACGGCCTGAGCCTGCGGGAAACAGGGAACCGGGCCCGCGGCGGGAGACCGCCGCGGGCCTTCCCTTTCACCCGTATGGGACCCGAAGTGTGACGGCCATTGCTTACGAGATGCGGCGACGGGTAACGACAGCGGCCGCCGTCGGTCGCGATTTCTACCGTTGCGCTCGTGACCGCTCAGGGGCAGCTCGATGAGCGCTCCCGCACGATCCTGGAGGCCTTGATGAAGCACGAGACCTACCCGTACCAGAGCAAGCTGCTGACCGATCGCGAGGCCCGCGGGGAGGCCCGCGGTGTCAGTGAAGCGCTGCTCGACGTCATCGAGGCGCGCGGGCTCCAGATCACGGAAGGCCAGCGCCGCCGGATCGAGGACTGCGGCGACCCGAAGCAGCTCAGAGTCTGGGTGAAACGCGCGGTCGTGGCGCCGACGGTCGCCGACATCATCGGCTGAGACTCAGCGGAGGCCCGGGATCGGTCGAACGGTTCCGGGTGGCGGCCGCCGAGCGTGGCGCCCGGCGAGCGCGGTGGGCGATGCCGGGGCCGATGGGGATACTCGGTCCATGAGCCCTGAACCCGAGTACGTGCGGCGGCGGTGCGCCCGTGTCCTGTTGGCGGACGAGGACGACCGGGTGCTGCTGTTCTACAGCCGCGACTACATGGGGCCGGGCGTGGAGTACTACGTCACGCCCGGCGGCGGGCTCGACACGGGCGAGACGCTCGCCGAGGGCGCGGTGCGGGAGGTGTTCGAGGAGACCGGGCTGCGGGTCGACCCGGCCGCGCTCGGGCCGGTCGTGGCCGAGGCCGCGGGCGAGTGGTCCGACGGCCCGGGCCCGGTCATCCGCTCCGAGGACGGCTACTTCTTCCTGCGGGTGCCGCATTTCGACCCGGTCCGCGACCGGCTCGAACCGGTCGAGCAGGACGAGTTCACCGAGGCGCGCTGGCTCACGCTGGGCGAAATCGCCGGCGCCGACGCGCTCGTCTTCCCCGCGCGGATCGCCGACCTGCTCAAGGGGCTCCTGGCGGGCACGACACCCCTTGCGCCCGTTCGGCTTCCGTGGGGCGCGTGGCGATGGGACCCGGATAGGGACTGGACGGCTACGGAGCGTGCCACCATACTTGAGCGGTGAGCGCGACGAACGAACCCACCCGAATCGACCGACACGGTGCACGCTGCATCGTGATCGACGAACAGGACTGCGTCCTGTTCATCGGCCGATCCGCCACCGCCGACCGCCCCGCCCGCTGGTTCCTGCCCGGCGGCGGCATCGACTCCGGCGAGACGCAGCGGGAGGCCGCCGCGCGCGAGCTGTTCGAGGAGACCGGCCTGCGGGTCGGCCCCGACGACCTGGTCGGCCCGGTGGCCCGCCAGCTCTACTGCGGCAGCCGCCGGCAGGGCCCGTTCACGCAGGAGAACCACCTGTTCATGGTCCGGGTCGAGCGGTTCGAGCCGCACGTCGCAGGCGGCGACGAGTACGAGGCCGACTTCGAGTTCAACTGGATCTCCAAGTCCGCGTTCGCGACCACGGAAGGGTTCGACCACCCGGTCGAGTCGCTCCTGCACCTGGTGAAGCGCCTCCTCGACGGCGACGTCCCGACCGTGCCGGTGCAGTTGGCGCCCGTGGGCGCCCCGGCGAGCGCGGTGCCGGGGCTGTGACGAGCATCGAGGCCGAGACCGGCGCGACCCTGCGGATCGCCGCCCGCGTCGTCCTCCTCGACCAGCACGACACCGTGCTCCACATCGGCGGCGACTCGTGCCTGGACGGCGTCGTCCGCTGGTTCATCCCCGGCGGCGGCATCGACCCCGACGAGTCCCTGCCGCAGGCCGCGGCCCGCGAGATCGCCGAGGAGACCGGGCTGCGCCTCGACCCGGAGGCGCTCGGACCGCCGGTCGGGCACGGGGTCTTCGCGGCGTTCCCCCACGGCCGCCTGCTGGTCCAGAAGAACTGGTACTTCTTCCACCGCACCGACCGCTTCGAGCCGCGCATCGGCAGCGACATCGCCTACGAGCAGCGGCTCGGGTTCGGGTGGCTGCCGATCGAGCAGTGCGGGGCCTCGGACGGCATGGTCCGCCCCGAGCTCCTCGTCGACCTCGTCAAGCGCCTGCGCGACGGCGAAGTCCCCGGCGAGCCGGTGAACGTCGGCGGCAGCTACTCCCCGCGCTTCGGCGCCTGAGCGCCGTAGAGCCGCAGGAACATGCGCACGCCTTCGCGCGCCAGGGCCGCGACCTCGCGGTCGCCGATCGGGAGCGCCCCGAAGAAGGTGCGTTCCGCGATCGGGGTGAAGCTCAGCAGCGTGAAGTGGTCGGCGGCCTTGCCGGCGTCGTCGAAGGCGAGCAGGCCCCGGTCGGCCATGCCGTGGAGCTTCGCGGCGATCTCGCGCTGCGACCGCATCGGGCCCGCGTCGAGCCAGGCGTGCAGGACCTCCGGCGGCAGGTGCGTGACCTCGGCGCGGATCGTGCGGGCGAACGCGGTGTGCTCGTCGGGGGCCTCGAAGATCGCCTTCACCCGGTCGACGGCGAAGTCGGTCAGGTCGGTCTCCAGGTCGAGGATCTTCGACAAATGCCGGTCGATGAGGACGGTGATGTGGGCCGAGACTTGCTCGACGCCTTCCATCGCGGCCTCCCGGAACAGCTCGGCCTTGTCGGCGAAGTGGTTGTAGATGGTCTTCTTGGAGACGCAGGCCTCAGCGGCGATCGCGTCGACCGTGGCGCGCGCGTAGCCCTCGCGGCCGAACACGCGGCTGGCGGCGCGGAGGATCGCCTCGCGTTTGTCGGGGCGGCCGCGCCGCACCGATATGGCCTCCGTGCCCATGTGGCCCCTTCCCCCGTGCCGATGTGGGGTCAGTCTAGTGGCCGACGGGCGGGCGCCCCGCCCGTCGGCCGCGCGCTCGGGCGGGGCGGTGTTCAGTCGAGGAAGGCGTCGACGGCGGCGAGGAACGCCTCGCGCTGCTCGGCGAAGGTGATGTGGCCGCTGTCGAATTCGCGGTACCGGCTGCCGGCGATGCCGTCGGCGAGTTCCCGGGTGAGTCCGACCGGGATGCACGCGTCGTGGGCGTTGCCGATGACGAGTGCCGGGGCGGTGATGTCCGGCAGGAGCCGTCGGATGTCGAGGCGCAGGTCGAGGTCGATCTGGCGCAGGGTGCCCTCGTCGGGGATCATCCCGGCGTTGACCGCCGCCATGGTGTCGGCGTCGAGCGGGCCGAGGAAGGTGGAGCTGAATGCGGTCAGGGTCGCGAATTTGGCGAAGCGCTCCGGGTCGTCGGCGAGGGAGCGCCACAGTTCGAAGGTCTGCTGGAGGGCCGGATGGTCGCTGCGGGCCCATCCGGCGATCGGGACGACGCGGTGGACGAGGTCGGGCCGGAGTGCCGCGAGTGCGGCGACCACGGTGCCGCCCAGCGAGAATCCGGCGACATCGACCGGCCCCGGTCCGGTGGCCTCGATGACGGCGGCGACCTGGTCGGCGAGGCCTTCGACGGTGAGCGGCGCGCCGTCGTCCTCGGCCTTGAGCGAGCCGGAGAGCTCGGGGAGGACCACGGTGCGCGTCGCCGCGAAGTGGTCGAGCAGGTCGCCCCAGGCGAGGTCGGCGCCGCCGGAGCCGGTGCCGTGGACGAGGACCAGGCGGGGGCCGGCGCCGGTGACCCGGTAGTGGATGCGGGCGGGGCCGACGGTGATGGCGGGCATGAGGAGATCCCTTCAAGTGAACTATTTGGTTTCTCAAGGAAACCAGGTGGTGTAAAATGAGATTACACCTCTTGAGCCGAAAAGGAAACCCAGGAGTGTAAACGTGTCCGGTGTCATGCCCAGGACGCCGAACGGCGCCGCCCCCGCTCGTCGAGCGGGGGCGACGCCGTTTCCCTCGGGGCCCTTAGGCCTCGCGCTCGGTGCGGTCGCCTGACCAGTCGGTGTGGAAGGTGCCCTCGCGGTCCACGCGCTTGTAGGTGTGCGCGCCGAAGAAGTCCCGCTGCCCCTGGATCAGGGCCGCCGGAAGCCGCCGCGAGCGCAGCCCGTCGTAGTACGCCAGCGCTGACGAGAAGCCCGGCGTCGGGATGCCCGCCAGCGCGGCCGTCGCGACCACGCGCCGCCACGCGTCCTGCGCGTCGGTGACGATCTTGGTGAACTCCGGCGCGGCCAGCAGGGTCGGCAGCTCGGGGTTCGAGCGCCACGCCTCGGTGATGCGGTCGAGGAAGCGCGCCCGGATGATGCAGCCCGCGCGCCACAGGGCCGAGCAGGAGCCGAGGTCGATGCCCCAGTCGTATTCGGCGCTGGCGGCGGCGATCTGGTCGAAGCCCTGCGCGTAGGCGACGATCTTGGAGGCGTAGAGGGCCTGGCGGACGTCCTCGACGAAGGTCTCGGGGAACTCGGCCTTCAGGCTGGGGCCGGTCAGGACGTCGACGGCGCCTTCGCGCTGCTTCGTGCCGCTGGAGAGGGCCCGGGCGAAGGTGGCCTCGGCGATGCCGGTGACCGGGACGCCGAGGTCGAGGGCGTTCTGGACGGTCCAGCGTCCGGTGCCCTTCTGGCCGGCCTGGTCGACGATGACGTCGACGAGCGGCTTGCCGGTGGCGGCGTCGACGTGGCCGAGGACCTCGGCGGTGACTTCGATGAGGTAGGAGTCGAGGTCGCCGGCGTTCCATTCGGAGAAGACCTTGGCGAGGTCGGCCGGTTCGATGCCGACGCCGCGGCGCAGCAGGTCGTAGGCCTCGCCGATGAGCTGCATGTCGGAGTACTCGATGCCGTTGTGCACCATCTTGACGAAGTGCCCGGCGCCGTCGGGGCCCAGGCGGGTGCAGCAGGGGGTGCCGTCGGGGGCCTTCGCGGCGATGGCCTCCAGGATCGGGCCGAGGCTCTCGTAGGACTCGGCGGAGCCGCCGGGCATGATCGCGGGGCCGAGCAGGGCGCCCTCCTCGCCGCCGGAGACGCCGGTGCCGACGAAGTGAATGCCCTTGTCGCGCAGGGCCGCTTCGCGGCGGCGGGTGTTCTCGAAGTGGGCGTTGCCGCCGTCGATGATCATGTCGCCGGGCTCCATGAGCGCGGCGAGCTGGTCGATGACGGCGTCGGTGGCGTTGCCGGCCTGGACCATGATCATGGCCTTGCGGGGGCGCTTGAGGGAGGCGACGAAGTCGCTGAGCTCCTCGGAGGGGACGAAGTCGCCTTCATCGCCGTGCGCGTCGACCAGCTCGGCGGTCTTGGCGTGCGTGCGGTTGTAGACGGCGACGGTGAAGCCGTGGCGGGCGAAGTTCCGGGCGAGGTTGGAGCCCATGACGGCCAGCCCGACCACGCCGATGTCGGCGGTGCTCATGCCTGTCTCCCTACGGTTGCGAAAGAGGGTCTGCGCCCCGATTCTCGCCGAGCGGCCCGGCGAGGGAGGCACCACCGCTGATCGTATCCACGCTGCGGGACGGGCGGCGGGTGACGGGCGCGACTCGTCGGCCGACATGAGGGCGGACCGTCCCGGTCGCACGGTCCCCGGGCCTAGGCTGTGGGCATGCAGTACTACGAATCCGTCCTCGACCTCATCGGCAACACCCCGCTGGTGCGGCTCACCTCGGTCACCGACGGCGTGGCCGCGACGGTGCTCGCGAAGCTCGAGTACCTCAACCCCGGCGGGTCCATCAAGGACCGGATCGCGCAGCGCATGATCGACGAGGCCGAGGCTTCGGGGGCGCTGCGGCCCGGCGGCACGATCGTGGAGCCGACCAGCGGGAACACCGGCGTGGGCCTGGCGATGGTGGCGCAGCGGCGCGGCTACAAGTGCGTGTTCGTGTGCCCGGACAAGGTCTCCGAGGACAAGCGGAACGTGCTGAAGGCGTACGGCGCGGAGGTCGTCGTGTGCCCCACCGCGGTCGACCCGGAGGACCCGCGCTCCTACTACAAGGTCTCCGACCGGCTCATCGACGAGATCGAGGGCGCCTGGAAGCCCGACCAGTACTCGAACCCGGCGAACCCGGCCTCGCACTACCACCAGACCGGCCCCGAGCTGTGGAAGCAGACCGACGGGCGGATCACGCACCTGGTCGCCGGGGTCGGCACGGGCGGCACGATCACCGGGATCGGCAAGTACCTCAAGGAGGTCTCGGGCGGGAAGGTGCAGATCGTGGGCGCCGACCCGGAGGGGTCGGTCTACTCGGGCGGCACGGGCCGGCCGTACCTGGTCGAGGGCGTGGGCGAGGACTTCTGGCCCGCGAACTACGACCGGGGGCTGCCCGACCGGATCGTGGAGGTCACCGACGCCGAGTCGTTCGCGATGACCCGGCGGCTCGCCCGCGAGGAGGGCCTCCTGGTGGGCGGCTCGGCCGGGATGGCCGTGGTCGGGGCGCTCGCGGTGGCCCGCGAGCTCGGCCCCGCGGACGTGGTCGTGGTGATCCTGCCCGACGGCGGCCGCGGCTACCTCTCGAAGATCTTCAACGACGCGTGGATGACCGAGTACGGCTTCATGGGCGGCTCGGGCCAGACCACCGTCGGCGAGGTGCTGGGCAGCAAGAGCGCGGACCTCCCCCAGCTCGTCCACGTGCACCCGCAGGACACCGTCCGCGAGGCGATCGACATCATGCGCCGGTACGGGGTCAGCCAGATGCCGGTGCTCAAGGCCGAGCCGCCGGTGACCAGCGGCGAGGTCGCCGGGGCGGTCGCCGAGCGCGACCTCATGGACGCCCTGTTCTCCGGCCGGGCCACGCTGCACGACCCGCTCGAGCGGCACATCGGCGAGGCGCTGCCGACCATCGGCTCGGGCGAGCAGGTCGAGCGGGCCGTCCAGGTCCTGCAGGACCGGGACGCGCTCATGGTCTTCGCCGACGGCAAGCCCATCGGCGTGCTCACCCGCCAGGACCTGCTCAGCTACGTCGAGCGCTGAGCGCCCCGTCGTGTGGACGGCGTCGCCTTCGGGCGGCGCCGTTCGCCGTTCCGGTTGACAACCGCCCGGCGGCCTCCTAATATAAGTTGCAACTTATATTAGGAGGTGCCATGACCGATCCCAAGGACCCGATCGCCTCGGCCGGGCTGGTGACACGCGAGATCCGCACCGGCGAGCGCGACGGGACCGCGACGAAAGTGCTCGTCGCCCGCCGCTCCTACCGCGCCGCCCGGACCGACGTGTGGGACGCGCTCACCAATCCCGAACGGCTCCCGCGCTGGTTCCTGCCCGTCAGCGGCGACCTCTCGGAGGGCGGCCGCTACCAGTTCGAAGGCAACGCGGGCGGGGTGGTCGAACGCTGCGACGCCCCCGAGTCCTTCGCCGCGACCTGGGAGTTCGGCGGTCAGGTCTCGTGGATCGAGGTGCGCCTCGGCGATGAGGGCGAGCGGACCGTCCTCGAACTCGTCCACGAAGCGTTCGTCGACCCCGAGCTGTGGCGCCAGTTCGGCCCCGGCGCGGTCGGCGTCGGCTGGGACGGCGGCCTGCACGGCCTCGGCGACTACCTCGAGACCGGCGAGCCGCTCGACTCGGCCGAATGGGAGGCGTGGATGACCGGCCCCGAAGGGGTCGAGTACGCCCGCATGACCGCCGAGGCCTGGGGACGGGCCGCGGTCGCGGACGGCGACGACCCGGACGAGGCGCAGGCCGCCGTCGAGGCGGTCATCGCGTTCTATACCACGCCGCCCGAGCAGGCCCCGGAGGCCTGATGTCCGAAGCCGCCTTCGACGCCCTCGGCGATCCGACGCGGCGCCGGATCATGGAGCTGCTCGCCGAGGGCGAGCGGCCCGCCGGGGCGGTGGCCGAAGCGCTCGGCGGGCGGCTCGCCTCCGGCGGCCAGGAGCACCGGGCCATCTCCCAGCCCGCCGTCTCCCAGCACTTGAAGGTTCTGCGCGAGGCCGGACTGGTCACCGTGCGCGCCGAGGGGACCAAGCGGATCTACGGCGTGGACGCCGAGGGGCTGGCCGCCGTCCGGGCCTGGCTGGATCGCTTCGCCGACGGGTTCGCCGGTCCGCTCGCCGCGCTGGAGACCGAGCTGGCGCGGGGCAAGCGCGAGCGCCGCCTCCAGTCGGGCCGGATCCGCGACGAGGGCAAGCGGCGCGGCGCGGCCTGAGCGGCGTCGAAGATCCGACTCGTCCGACGGCGGGGCCGCTTGCAGCGGGCCGCAATCCGGGCGAGTCGGATTTTTCCGCCCCCACACCTTGACAAGACCTCCCGGCGCGGCGACTATGAGGAAGTTACATTTAAGAATCCTTAAATATCACTGGGAGGTCCCTTGCGCCGCACCCGCAGAACGGCGATCATCGCCGCCACCGCCCTCGCCACGGCGGGCGCCGCCGTGGCCGTGCCGATGGCCTTCGCCCACAACGCCTCCGCCGCCGCGGCCTGCGAAGGCGCCCCCTGGGACGCCGGCGCGATCTACGTCGGCGACGACCGGGTCAGCCACCAGGACCGCGAGTACCGCGCCAAGTGGTGGACCACCGGCGAGACCCCCGGCACCACCGGCCAGTGGGGCGTCTGGGAGGACCTCGGCCCGTGCGACGGCGCCGAGCCCACCGCCCCGCCGACCGAGGAACCGACCGACGAGCCCACTGAGGACCCGACGGGCGGACCGAACCAGGGGAACGCCCACCTCACCGGCTACTGGCACAACTTCGACAACGGCTCGACCCTCCTCGAGCTGAACCAGGTCCCCGACGAGTACGACATCATCGCCGTGGCCTTCGCCGAGCAGACCGCCACCCCCGGCGCGGTGGACTTCGCGCTCGACGCCGGCCTCACCTCCGCCGGGTACACCGAGGCCGAGTTCAAGGCCGACATCGCCGCCGCCCAGGCCGAGGGCCGCAGCGTCGTCATCTCGGTCGGCGGCGAGAAGGGCAACGTCACCGTCAACGACGGGACCACCGCCGCCGCGTTCGCCGACTCCGTGCTGTCCCTCATGGACGAATACGGCTTCGACGGCGTCGACATCGACCTCGAGCACGGCATCAACGCCGGAGCCCTGGAGACGGCGCTGCGCGCGATCCACTCGGCCGCCGGCGACGACCTCGTCTACACGATGGCCCCGCAGACCATCGACTTCCAGTCCGCCTCGGCCGGGTACTACCAGCTCGCGACGAGGACCAAGGACTTCCTGACCATCGTCAACATGCAGTACTACAACTCCGGGTCGATGCTCGGATGCGACGGCCAGGTCTACGCGCAGGGCGACGTGGACTTCCTGACCGCGCAGGCCTGCATCCAACTGGAGGCCGGCCTCGACCCGAGCCAGGTGGGCCTCGGCCTGCCCGCGGTCACCCGCGCCGCCGGCTCCGGCTACGTGGACCCGTCGATGGTCAACGACGCCCTCGACTGCCTCACGAAGCTGACCAACTGCGGCGACTTCACCCCCGACCGCGCCTACCCGGGCATCGGCGGGGCCATGACCTGGTCGATCAACTGGGACGCCACGAACGGCTACCGTTTCGCGAACACCGTGGCGGGCCACTTCGGCTCGCTGCCCGCATAGAGAAGCCACACCACCGCTTCGTCCCCCGGCGAAGCGAACGGGCCCGGCCGAAGCTCCCCGCCTCGGCCGGGCCCGAGTCCTGCGGCGTCGACGAGCCGGGCGGTCACGGACGGAGCGATGACAGTCCGGACCGCGGTCGGCGCGAACGCGAAGGCCGGGGGCGGGCGCACGTCCACGACGGTGGCGTCGGGCCGGCGGGTCGCCACGGCGGCGAGGAACCCGACGGCGTCGGTGGCGACGGCGGCGAGGTCGAACCCCTCGGATCCCGGCAGGAGCTCGAGTCCGGGGCCGCCAGGGGTCAACCGGCCTTCGCCGCGACGGCATCGTCCGGCCGCCCCACCGGGGAGGGGGCCGTGGAGCGTCTCGTGGCGGCGGCGACGACCAGTCCGGTCGCGGCGTAGGCGGCTCCGAGCAGGCTGGCGGCGGGCCAGCCCGCGGCGCTGTAAGCCCAGGCGGTGGTGACCGCGCCGAGCGCGGAGCCGAGCGAGTACCACGCCATGTAGGCGCCGATGACGGTGCTGGTCCGGTCGGGATGGGCGGTCGCGAGCAGGTGCTGACTGCTGACGTGCACGGCCTGGACGGCGAAGTCCAGGACTACGACGCCGACGATCAAGAGCCACAGCGATGATCCCGCTTGGGCGATGAACAGCCACGCAGCGGTGAGCAGGGCCAGCGACCAGAGGGTGACCGGGGCGGCCAGGCCCCGGTCGGCCCAGCGGCCGGCCCGCGCCGCGCCGAGCGCCCCCGTCAGGCCGGCCAGCCCGAACAAGCCGATCTGGCCGGTGCCGAGGTGCCACGGCGCCTCGCCGAGTGGCAGCGCCAGGCCGCTCCAGAGGGTGCCGAACGAAGCGAACAGGAAGAACGCGACCAGTCCGCGGCTGCGCAGGAGCCGGTCGCCGATCGCCAGGCGGCCCGAAGCGGCCAGGAGCCGCCCGTACCGGGCTCGGGGACGGCGGCGGTCCGCATCGAGCGTGCCGCTCACCGCGAACGCGAGCGCCACGCAGAGCCCGGTGAGCACGAGGTAGACCGTGCGCCAGTCGGTCAGTTCGGCGAGCGCGCCCGCGGCGACCCGGATGCCGAGGATCCCGATGACCACGCCGGAGGTGACCGCTCCGATGTTGCGGCCCCGCTCTGCGGCAGGTGAGACGGCGGCGACATAGGCCACGGTGGTCTGGACGACCACGGCGAACAGGCCCGCCACTGCCAGACCCGCAACGGCGGCGGCGCTTCCGGGGGTGAGCGCGGTCGTGGCCGTTCCCGCTGCGATGAGCAGCAGGTGGACCGTGATCAGCCGGCGGCGGTCCAACCGGTCGCCGAGCGGGACCAGGAGCACCAGTCCTGCGAGGTAGCCGATCTGGCCCGCGGCGACCAGCCACCCCAGGGCGCCCGCGCTCATCCCCAGGTCGTCGCCGGCGGCCTCGAGGATCGGCTGGATCCCGTAGACCGTGGACACCGCCACCGCGCAGACGAGCGCCAGTACCACGCGCCGGCTCCCGCTCAATCCCGAACGCACATCGCCCTCCTTTAGGTTTCAAAATGAAACTCATCTGAGCGTAGGGCATACTGGTTGCAGATTGCAACTCACCTGAGGGAGGGGTCAGTGGACGTCACGCCCGCCGCCGGAGGCGCCTGGACCGATCCGGCCTGCCCGGTCGCCCGCACGGTCGACCTCGTCGGGGACCGGTGGAGCCTGCTCATCATCCGCGACGCCATGGACGGGGCGACGACCTTCACCGAGTTCCGGGAGCGGCTGGGGATCGCGCGGAACATCCTCACCGACCGGCTGCGCCGACTCGTCGAGCACGGCATCCTCGAGAAGGGCGCCGCCGCCGACGGCCGGAGCCGCACCTACCGGCTCACCGAGGCCGGACAGGACCTCTTCACCGCCGTAGTCGCCCTGAGGCAATGGGGCGAACGGCACGCCTTCGCCCCGGGCGAGCCGCACTCCGTCCTCGTCGACGACCAGGGCCGGGCGCTGCCCGAACTGCGCCCGCACGGTCAGGACGGCCGCCCGGTGACGGTCGAGGCGTCCCACGTCCGGAAGGCCGCTTGAACCGTCCTCGCCCGAGTCCACCGGCTCGGACGCCGCGGCGTCAGTACCGGTCGAGGGTCGGGAGCGTCTGTTCCAGCGCCGCCCAGTCGCGCCTGTTGACCATCCACTTGGGGACCCGCAGCTTCACCACGGTGCCGTCCTGCCGCTGCAGACAGAGCCCGTTCCCGGCGATGGCCCAGCGCTCGCCCTCCGCGAGCGCCCGCCGAGTCGCCCAGCCGTACTTGCCGCGGACGAGGAAGCGGTCGCCCTCGAGCGCCATCGACGGCCACCACACGACGGCGAAGCCGATGAGCATGACGACACCGCAGACGATGGCCGCCAGGTACCAGAATTCCGGTTCGGAGTAGCTCGCGTCCGGCTCGACCAGCGGTATGGGCAGCACGCCGACGATCCCGACGGGTGCGACCACCAGGGGCATCCAGAGCGAGGAGCGGATCTTCAATTCGAGGCCTTTCGCGGACAGGGGTCGTGCGAGGGCCGGACCCCCGTCGGGCGTCCGGCCCTGGCCGGGATTCGTTCCTAGCCGATGCTGATCGTCGGCTTGCGGCCGACGGTGAGGACCGGCTTGCGGGTCTCGGCGTAGAAGTCGTTGCCCTTGTCGTCGACGACGATGAACGCGGGGAAGTCCTCGACCTCGATCTTCCAGACCGCCTCCATGCCCAGCTCCGGGTACTCGAGGACCTCCATCGACTTGATGTTGTCCTGCGCGAGCTTCGCGGCCGGGCCACCGATGGAGCCGAGGTAGAAGCCGCCGTGCCGCTTGCACGCCTCGGTGACGCGGTCGGAGCGGTTCCCTTTGGCGAGCATGACGAACGACCCACCGGCCTCCTGGAACTGGTCCACATAGGTGTCCATGCGCCCGGCGGTGGTGGGACCGAACGAGCCCGAGGCGTAGCCCTCGGGGGTCTTGGCCGGTCCGGCGTAGTAGACCGCGTGGTCCTTGAGGTACTGCGGCATGGGCTCCCCGGCGTCGAGGCGCTCCTTGATCTTGGCGTGGGCGATGTCCCGGGCGACCACGAGCGTGCCGGTGAGGGACACGCGGGTCTTCACCGGATGCTTCGAGAGCTCCTCGCGGATCTCGGCCATGGGCCGGTCGAGGTCGATGCGGACGACGTCCGCTTCGAGGTCGTCCTCCTGCACGTCGGGGACGTACCGGCTCGGGTCGGTCTCCAGCTGCTCGAGGAACACGCCCTCACTGGTGATCTTGGCCATGGCCTGGCGGTCGGCCGAGCAGGAGACGGCGATGGCGACGGGCAGGGACGCGCCGTGGCGCGGGAGCCGGACGACGCGCACGTCGTGGCAGAAGTACTTGCCGCCGAACTGGGCGCCGATCCCGAACTGGCGGGTGAGTTCGAGGACCTGCCGCTCGAGTTCGACGTCGCGGAAGCCGTGGCCGAGCGGCGAGCCCTCGGTGGGCATCGTGTCGAGGTACTTCGTGGACGCGTACTTCGCGGTCTTGACCGCGAACTCGGCGCTGGTGCCGCCGATGACGATCGCCAGGTGGTACGGCGGGCAGGCGGCGGTGCCGATCTGACGGAGCTTCTCCTCCAGGAACCGCATCATCGCGTCCGGGTTGAGGATCGCCTTCGTCTCCTGGAACAGGAAGGACTTGTTGGCGCTGCCGCCGCCCTTGGCGATGAACATGAACTTGTACGCGTCGTCGCCCTCGGCGTACAGCTCGATCTGCGCGGGCAGGTTGGAGCCGGTGTTCTTCTCGTCCCACATCGTCAGCGGCGCCATCTGGCTGTAGCGCAGGTTGAGGTCGTGGTAGGCCTGCCAGATGCCTCGGGAGAGGTGCTCCTCGTCGCGGCCGTCGGTGAGGACGTGGCGGCCGCGCTTGCCCATGACGATCGCGGTGCCGGTGTCCTGGCACATCGGCAGGACCATGCCGGAGGCGATGTTCGCGTTCTTGAGCAGGTCCATCGCCACGAAGCGGTCGTTGCCGCTGGCCTCGGGGTCGTCGAGGATGGAGCGGAGCTGCGCGAGGTGGGCGGGGCGCAGGTAGTGGGAGATGTCCTTGACGGCCTCGGTCGCGAGCCGCGTCAGGACCTCGGGCTCCACGGTGAGGAACCGCCGCCCGGCGGCTTCGACCGTGTTCACCCCGTCCTTGGTGAGCAGGCGGTACTCGGTGGTGTCGGGGCCGACGGGAAGCAGGTCGGTGTAGCGGAACTCCGATGTCACGCGTTCCAACTTAGCGCGGCGGCCGTTCGCGGCCGTGGTGAGGCGGCGCTCAGGGGGCGCTCGGGCGACGCCGGCCGAGGCGGTGCCGGGGCCGGGACTGTCGTACCCGGAAGGTAGCGTCACATTCAGGCGGGACGGCGCGGCCGCACCGCCTGTAAGCAGGTACGATTGCGCGGTTGTCCGCACCGGCCCGGTTTTCGGGACGGCGCGGCACGCGCAAGTGATTCCTCCTGCTGCGGAGAGACCGCAGCCGTTCGAGACCGAAGGAGGTGGAGCGATCTTGCGGCATTACGAACTGATGGTGATCCTCGATGCGAACATCGAGGAGGCCCAGGTCACCCCGACGTTGGACCGGTTCCTGAAGGGCGTCAAGGACGCCGGCGGGTCCGTGGACAAGATCGACGTCTGGGGCCGGCGCCGTCTCGCCTACGAGATCAACAAGAGCAACGAGGGCATCTACGCCGTCGTCGACCTGCAGTCCGAGCCCGGTCCCGTCGCGGAGATGGACCGTCAGCTTCGGCTCAGCGAGTCGGTGCTGCGGGCCAAGGTGCTGCGACCGGAGCTTCGGTAACCCGACCTTGCAACTGCGAGACCTTAAGGAGAAGAGGTCATGGCAGGAGAGACAGTCATCACGGTTATCGGCAACCTCGTCGACGACCCCGAACTGCGTTACACGCCGTCCGGTGCCGCCGTCGCGAAGTTCCGTATCGCATCGACCCCGCGCACGTTCGACAAAGAGACGAACGCGTGGAAAGACGGTGAGGCCTTGTTCCTCACCTGCAGCGTCTGGCGCCAGTACGCCGAGAACGTCGCCGAGTCGCTGTCGCGCGGTACCCGCGTGATCGTGCAGGGCAGGCTCAAGCAGCGCAGCTACGAGACCCGCGAGGGCGAGAAGCGCACTGTGTACGAGCTGGACGTCGACGAAGTCGGCCCCGCGCTGCGGTTTTCCACGGCGAAGATCAACAAGTCCGGCGGCGGTTCCGGCGGTGGCGGTCGTTCCTTCGGGGGCGGCGGCAACACCGGCGGCTCGGCGCCTGACGACCCTTGGGCCTCGGCCGCCCCTGCCAGCGCTTCCGCCGGCAATGCGGGCTTCGACGAGGACCCGCCGTTCTAACCGGGCCCGACCCGGAACGATCTCGAGTAAGAGGCAAGACACCACATGGCCAACCCGAAATCGGCTCCTCTGCGGAAGCCGAAGAAGAAGCCGAACCCGCTTGAAAAAGAGGGTATCGAGTACGTCGACTACAAGGACACGGCGCTGCTTCGGAAGTTCATCTCCGACCGCGGCAAGATCCGTGCCCGCCGTGTGACCGGCGTTACCACCCAGCAGCAGCGCCAGATCGCCGCGGCCGTCAAGAACGCCCGCGAGATGGCTCTGCTCCCGTACACCAGCCAGACCCGATAAGGAAGGAGCGCGCTTATGAAGATCATCCTGACTCATGAGGTGCCCAACCTCGGCTCGGCCGGTGACGTCGTCGAGGTCAAGCCCGGCTACGGGCGCAACTACCTCCTGCCGCAGGGCCTGGCGATCGCCTGGACCAAGGGCGGTCAGAAGGAAGTCGACGCGATCCAGCGCGCCCGTGCGGCGCGTCAGATCCACGACCTGGACAAGGCCCGCTCGGTGGCGGACCAGCTGAAGCAGACCGACGCCCACATCGTCGCCCGCACGGGCGACGGGGACCGGCTCTTCGGTTCGATCAACGCCGCCGACATCGTGAAGGCCGTCGACGAGGCCGGGGGTCCGAAGATCGACCGCCGCCGCGTCGAGCTGGCCGCGCCGATCAAGGCGATCGGCACCTACGACGTGTCGGTCAAGCTGCACCCGGAGGTGACCGCGAAGTTCAAGCTTCAGGTCACGCCGGCCAAGCGCCGCAAGAAGTAGGACGCGCAAGCGAACACGAGTGGAGCCCGCGACCGTTGCCGGTCGCGGGCTCCACTCGTGTTCGCGAGTCCGTGAACCGTGGGACCCGCTCGTATGCCCCTACCGGCAAATAGCGGTGTGCTCGCGTTCGTACGCTCCTTCGGGTGAACCCGTGGAACGGCGATTGCCGCACTTTGCCCGCATTCGCCCGCCGGTGTTCGACCCCGATGGCGTCCGCCCCCCGTCCGACCCGGCTTCGGGTGTCGCCACCGCGTGGGAGGGTGGTCCTTTTCATCGGTAGTGGTGAAGGTGGGTTCGGGCGGGTACCCGGGGCCGCCCGTACGGCTTCCCGGCGGCGGCGCACCGCCCGAGCGCTCAGACCACCCAGCCCGCGGTCCGCAGGACCACCGTCACCAGGCCCGCGCCGAGGACCGCCGCGGCGGAGCCGGCCACGCCCGCGCGCCACCCGGCCCGCGGCAGGCGCAGCAGCACCGCGATCAACAGGCTCGCGGTCAGCGCCGACAAGGTCCAGGCCCAGCCGCCCGACACCGCCGACGAGACGCGGCCCGCCACCGTGCATCCGCTCTCCGCGCACTTCACGTCCACCGGCGGCTGGGTGAGCACCCACGCCAGGTACATGAGCACCGGGACCGCATACCAGGCGAGCGTCACGAGCAACGTCGGCGTGAACGCGCGCTCACCGGGGCGGTCGTCCCCGTCGGGGTCGAGCCGAGGCTCGCGCTCGGGGCGCTGCGGTGCGCTCATGAGACCGTCGCTCCTCTGATCCGTGCCGGGGGTCGCCCCTCACCTTAGCCGCAAGTTGGCACGAACGAATTTCCGTCCACAGGCGGTGGACGACGTCGACACAGCTAGCGACCCATATCCGAACCCTGTTCACCTCCTTGTCCACAGGTTGTCCACAGGCCGGGGCCCGGTTATCCACAGGTTGTCCACAGCTTTGTCCACAGGTTGTCCACAGACCCGTTTGCAACCGTGCCCGGCGCGACATAGCGTCGTCGACACCGCCGGATTGTCGGATGCGAGCGGTACATTCTCCATGAACGCACGGTGACCGAGGGGGTGGACGGCATGACCGACGTGTCGACGGAAGGCGTCTACTCGCGAGGGGCCAACGGCGCCAACGGCTCCTATTTCGACACCCCGCCCGAGGACCCCTTCGGCGGCGGAGGCGGCGGCTCGCGCACCTACGAGCGCACCCCGCCCCAGGACCTCCAGGCCGAGATGTCGGTCCTCGGCGGCATGCTCATGAGCAAGGACGCCATCGCCGACGTCATCGAGATCCTCGGCTCCGGCGACTTCTACAAGCCCTCGCACGGCATGATCTTCGACGCCATCATCGACAAGTTCGGCAACGGCGAGCCCGCCGACGCCGTCACGATCGCCGCGGCCCTGGCCGACTCCGGCGACCTCGCGAAGATCGGCGGCGGCCCCTACCTGCACGACCTCCTCAACGCCGTGCCGACGGCCGCGAACGCCGGCTACTACGCGCGCATCGTCAAGGACAAGGCGATCCTGCGCCGCCTCATCGAGGCGGGGACCAAAGTGGTCCAGTACGGCTACGGCGGCGGCAAGGGCGGCCGCGACATCGACGACCTGGTCGACCTCGCGCAGCAGGCCGTCTACGAGGTCACCGACAACCGCCAGACCGAGGACTTCGCGGTCCTGTCCGACCTGCTGCAGCCCGCGATGGACGAGATCGAGGCGATCGGCGCGAACCAGGGCGTCATGACCGGCATCCCCACCGGTTTCGCCGACCTCGACCGGCTCCTCTCGGGCCTCCAGCCGGGGCAGCTCATCATCGTCGCCGGACGCCCCGGCGCGGGCAAGTCGACCGCCGCCATGGACTTCATGCGGCACGCCTCGCTCCACCACCGGCACGCCGCCGCCCTGTTCAGCCTCGAAATGAGCAAGCTCGAGATCGTCATGCGGCTCCTGAGCGCCGAGACGCGCGTGCCCATGCACGTCCTGCGCTCGGGCGACCTCTCCGACGACGACTGGACCCGCCTGGCCAAGCGCATGGGCGACATCTCCGAGGCGCCGCTGTTCGTCGACGACACCGCGTCGATGACCATGATGGAGATCCGGGCCAAGGCCCGGCGGCTCAAGCAGCGCCACGACCTCAAGCTCATCGTGGTCGACTACCTCCAGCTCATGACCTCGCCGAAGAAGGTGGAGTCGCGCCAACAGGAGGTCTCGGAGATCAGCCGCGGGCTCAAACTGCTGGCCAAGGAAGTGCAGTGCCCGGTCATCGCGGTCGCGCAGCTCAACCGCGGACCCGAGCAGCGCACCGACAAGCGCCCGCAGCTCTCCGACCTCCGCGAGTCCGGTTCGCTGGAGCAGGACGCCGACGTCGTCATCCTCCTGCACCGCGAGGACTACTACGACAAGGAGTCCCCGCGCGCGGGCGAGGCCGACTTCATCGTCGCCAAGCACCGCAACGGCGCGACGGACACGATCACCGTCGCGGCCCAACTGCACCTCTCGCGCTTCGTCGACATGGCGGTGTAAGGGGGGCTCTCGTCGCAAGGGGAGGGTTCCTCAACGGCGGCGGAGGGGCCTCAGCGCCACCACTCGACTGCCATCGAGGGGCCCGGGCCGGTCTCGTACTCCAAGTCGTCCACGGCCGTCTCGTCTTCGGCCACGCCCGTGAACAGCGCGCCGGTGGCGGTCCCGGCGATCGCGTCGCGCAGCGGCAGCCACCACCCGAGCAGCACCACCGGGTACAGCAGGTACCCGAACCGGGTCGAGGGCATGAGCATGAACGCCGTCGAGAGTCCCCCCGCGCACCACAGCGCCGCCGACGCGGCCGAAACCGGGGGCCGGGTCCACAGCAGCGCGGCGATGACGAGCGCGGCGAGACCGAGCAGCGCCGGGGCGATGAGCTCGCCGCCCGGCAGGTGCTCGGCGATGAGGAACCCGGGCAGCGGCGACTGCGCGGGCGAGGTGACCACGCCGTGCCCGAGGCCGTAGGCGATCACGTTGTCGAAGAAGCCGCGCGCGTCGACGGCCAGGACGGGCGGCATCGTGACCGCGACCGGGACGGCGAAGCCCGCCAGGTAGCGGCGCATCGCGACGCCCCGCGGCCGTGAGGACGCGTGCGAGCCGTACAACACGAGGAAGCCGATCACGACGGCGGCGGGCCAGGCGAAGAGCTTGAGGGCGGCGGCCGCACCGATCGCCAGGCCCGCGGCGAGGGTGCGTTCGCGGTGGGCGAAGGCGAGCGCGAGGACCATGAGGGCGACGACGGGCATGTCGTCGCCGCCCGTCGCGAATGTCAAGGCGCACACCGGGAAGATGAACGTCGCCTGGACGGCGCGCAGCAGCGGCCCCTTCCCCGCGCCGCTGCCGGGCCCGCCGCTGAGGAGCCGGACGGCCGCGGCCGCGCAGGCGACGGCGGCGAGGAGGAAGTAGAGGCGGGCGTCGGTCCACCAGTGCTCGCCGAAGAGCGCGGCCGGGACGCCGAAGAGCGCCATGCCCGGTTGGTAGGGGTTGTAGCCGAGGAGCGGTTCGGGGAGCGCGGCGATGGCGTCCGCGTGCAGGTAGGGGCTGCCGGTGTCCAGCAGTCGCGCGCCCGAGGACTCGACCACGAGGACTTCCTCCTGGGCCCGGCCGCTCACGCCCGTGGCGCGTTCGAT
This sequence comes from Glycomyces sp. TRM65418, assembly GCF_019710475.1. GTDB lineage: Bacteria > Actinomycetota > Actinomycetes > Mycobacteriales > Micromonosporaceae > Glycomyces. The sequence goes on from NZ_JAJFAX010000007.1 coordinate 282,614, forward strand.
CGCCATGAACACCAGGGGGATCGCGGTGACGGCGAGCGCGGTGCCGAGGGCGACGAGGGCCCGTCGGCGCCAGACCGGGCCCGGCTGGGTCAGCAGGATCGCGATGCAGATCGCCGCCGGGAGGTACCCGCCGAAGGCGATCGCGCCCCACTGGGCGTGCGAGTCGAGCGTGGTCCACAGGGCGGTGGCGCCCGCGAAGAGCGCGGCGACGCTGTAGAAGACGAGGTCGATGATGAGCGGACGGTTCGACACCCGCACAGCGTACGGGCCCCGGTCGAGCCGGAGGGGGCGGCGGGCTCCGGCCGCGTTCCGACGGACGGCAGCCTGCAGCGCCGTGGGGACCGGTGCTTCGGGCCCCCGATGACAAGGGTGGCCCGGGGGTATGACATTCCGGCCGCGGCAGGCCGTCCTGTTCGCCGTCAGCGGACGGGGATGCGGGCCCAGACTTCCTGGGAGCCGTCGCCGAGGGTGCGCGCGCCCCAGTCGGCGGACAGTTTGGACACTATGAACATGCCTCTGCCGTGGGCGGAGTCGAGGTTGACGGCGCACACGTGCGGGTGGGTCCGCGACCCGCCGTCGAACACGCGCACCTCCACGTCGCTCGGGCCGAGCGCGTACGCCACGCACACCTCCCCGCCCGGCAGCGGCCGGGCGTGGCGGACGGCGTTGGAGACCAGTTCGGTCGCGCACACGAGGAGATCGTCGCGGACCTCCTCGGACAGATCCGGGAGCGCTTCGCGCAGCCACCGTCGCACTTGGCCGGGAGCCCCGGCTTGATGTGGGACGCGCAGCCGCTCTGGTGCCGGTACAGCAGCGGGCATCGCGGTCCCCTTCCTTCCACCGTGCCATGGGGAGGCTTTACAGCAACCTACCTTTTACAAAGGCATGACGCCAGCATTACCGGCGGACGCCGAGTCCGTCCCGAGGAACCGCGATCAGCCGGTGAGGGTCTGTCGGATCGCGGCCGGGCGGTCGGTGAAGATGACGTCGACTTCCAGTCCGGCCATGCGATGCGCCGTGTCGGCGTCGTTGACGGTCCAGGCGTACACCTGGTAACCCGCCTCGTGGCTGCGCTCGACGAAATCGGGGGTCGCATCGATGTAGTCGACTCGGGAGCTGAGCACCTGCACGCCCTCGGGCGGGCGGCGGAACGGGTACTCGAAGATCCACACCAGCGGCGTGTCGGTGTCCAGGCCGCGCCAGGTCTTCAGGGCCGCGCGGGAGAAGGACATGACGGTGGCGTCGAGCCCGGGCCAGCGCCGCAGCGTCTCCCACAGCCGCAGTTCGAGCCGGGGCCCGAACTTCGACGGGTGCTTGGCCTCGATGAACAGCTTGAGGTCCTTGCCGGAGTCGACGACGAGGCCGAAGAGGTCTTCGAGGGTGGGGATCCGCTCGGCCTCGGGGTTGCCGGCGCAGTCGGGGTAGCGGTAGGCGAAGTTCAACTCCCGCAATTGAGCGAGGGTGAGATCCGCCACGGCGCCCTTCGCGCCGGCGGTGCGTTTGACGGTGCGGTCGTGGTGGAGGACCAGATGCCCGTCGGCGGTGAGGCGGATGTCGAACTCGAATCCGTCGGCGCCCTCGACGATCGCCTGCCGGAACGCGGCGAGCGAATGCTCCGGCAGGAACTCGTTCGCGCCTCGGTGGGCGGCGATCAACGGATGGGACACCCTTTGACGATAGACGGTGGGACCGACCACCTGGGCGCGCAGCGGTGTTCAGCCCGAGAAGCGGACGTGAACGACTCTCAGGGGGCGAAGCGATCACGACGCGGAAGCGCTCGTATCGCCTCGATTCGGGCGGGGGCGGCGAGGTCGCGGCCTGCCGCCGCCTCCGAGGGGACGCGTTCAGCCGCGGGCGTGGACCCGGTGCGGCAGGCCGCGAGACGGCGACGCTCCTGCGGGCCGAGGGTCTCGCCACGGGGACCGGTGCGGTTCGGGTGGCGGCCGGCGATGGCCGGGTGAAAGGATCGGAGCGTGGAAAACGACGCCGAATTCACCGCTCCGGAAGCGTTCGCCGAGGTCGGGGGGACCTACCGCGACCTGGGCTGGGCCAAGATCGACACCGGCCGTCCGGCCCGCACCGGATCGGCCGAGGCCGTGTACGCGGCGGGCAAGACGCCCGAGCAGGTCGTCGGGGCGCTGCGGGCCCTGCGCGCCGCGCACCCGGGACGGGTGGCGGTCGCGACCCGCTGCGACGAGGCGTGCCTGACGGCGGTGCGCGAAGCGTTCGGCGCCGACGTCCTCGTCGAGGCGGGGGTGTGCGCGATCGGCGCGTTCCCCGCGCCTGAAGTCGGTCCGCTCGCGGTGGTGTGCGCCGGGACCTCGGACCTGCCCGTGGCGCGCGAGGCCGAGATCATCGCCCGCGCCAACGGCATCGACGCCCGCCTGGTCGCCGACGTGGGCGTCGCCGGGCTGCACCGCCTGCTCGACAAGGTCGCCGACCTGCGGGAGGCGGCCTGCGTGATCGTCGTGGCGGGCATGGACGGGGCGCTGCCGTCGGTCGTGGCGGGCCTGGTGAGCGCGCCGGTGGTCGCGGTGCCGACCTCGGTGGGCTACGGGGCCGCGTTCGGCGGGCTCGCGCCCCTGCTGACCATGCTGAACTCCTGCTCGCCGGGAGTGGTCGTGGTCAACATCGACAACGGGTTCGGCGCGGCGATGGCCGCGGCCCGGATCCTCGGCGTGAAGGCGGAGCGGTGACGATCGCCTGGCTGGACTGCTCGGCGGGCGCGAGCGGCGACATGTTCCTCGGCGCCCTGGTCGACGCCGGGGTGGATCTCGCGCTCATGCAGGCGGCGGTGGACGCGCTCGGCACCGAGCCGATCCGGCTGCGCGCCGAGACGGTGACCCGTCACGGCCTGGTCGGCACGAAGGTCGACGTGGAAGCGCCGCAGGCCGCGACCGACCGGCGCTGGCGGTCCGTCCGGGCCCTGATCGAGGGCGCCGCGCTGGACGAGACGGTCCGGGCGCTCGCGCTCGACGCGTTCGCGCGCCTCGCGGCGGCCGAAGCGGCGGCGCACGGCATCGACGTGGAGGACGTGCACTTCCACGAAGTGGGCGCGCTCGACTCGATCGCGGACATCGTGGGCGCGTCGGCGGGCTTGGCGTCACTGGGCGTCGAGCGGCTGACCGTCTCGACGGTGACCGTCGGCGGCGGCACGACGCGCGGCTCGCACGGGTCGATCCCGCTGCCCGCCCCGGCGGTGCTGCGGGTGCTGGCCGACGCGGGCGCGCCCGTGGTGGGGGCGGTGCCGTACGAGGCGTGCACCCCGACGGGCGCGGCGATCTGCGCGGCCGCGGCGGCGGGTTCGTACGGGCCGATGCCCGAGATGGTGGTCGAACGGGTCGGCGTGGGCGCGGGCGGCCGGGACCCGAAGGAACGCGCGAACCTGCTGCGGCTCGTCATCGGCAGGGAGGTCGCGGTGACCGGCGGGAACGTCGGCGCCGCCCTGACGGCTCACGGTCACACGCATGACGACCACGGGCAGCGCACGGGCCATGCGCATCACGGCCATGCGCCGGTGGCGGCGCACGCGCCCCATGAGGAGGCGGCTCCCGAACGCCATGACCGCGGGTCATCGCCGACTCGTGCGCACGGGCGCCCCGGCTCGCAGGTGCACGCGCACGGGGAACGTGCGCCCCTCGTCCATGCGCCCGAAGCCTCCACGACACGGCTTGGCGGGCACCAGGGTCCCGTGCCGCAGGCGCACGACGGGCACTCCTCGGACGCCGACGGGCACCACGGCCACGCCTCGGCGGCCGGCGAACGGCGCGACCGGTCCGCTGCGAACCCTGCAGTCCCGAGCCGCGCCGCAACGCCTCCCGCCAAGCCCGTGGTCATCGAGACGAACGTGGACGACCTCGACCCGCGCCTGTGGCCCGCCGCGCTCGCCGCGCTGCTCGACGCCGGGGCCTCGGACGCGTGGCTGACCCCGATCCTCATGAAGAAGGGCCGGCCCGCGCACACCGTGCACGTCCTCTGCCGCCCCGAGGCGATCGCCGCCGTGCGCTCGGCGCTCGTGCGGCACACCACGACGATCGGGATGCGCTCCTACGAGATCGAGAAGTACGCGCTCGACCGCGACTACACGCACATCAATGTGGACGGACACGAGATCGGCGTGAAGATCGCGCTCGACCGCGGGGAGGTCGTGAACGCCTCGGTCGAGTACGAGGACGCGGCCGCCGCGGCCGCCGCGCTCGCGCGTCCGCTCAAAGTGGTGATCGCGCAGGCCACTGCGCTTGCGGCCGAACGGTATCGGCCGGACCGCGGCGGTGGGGCGTTACCGATATCCTGCGCAGATGATCGATTTCGAGAACGGTTCGCTTTTCAAGCTCACGGTCACCGACGACCCTGGATTCCGCGACGAGGTCCAGCCGCTGCTGGTCGACGGCGAAGAGGTCGCCCTCACCTTCGAAGGCGTGCGCGACTTCGTGGTCTTCACCGACAAGCGCGTCATCGCCGTGAACGTCCAGGGCGTCACCGGTCGCAAGAAGGACTACACCTCCCTGCCCTACAACAAGATCCAGGCGTACTCGGTCGAGACCGACGGCCTCATGGACAACGACGGCGAGCTCGACCTCTGGTTCAGCGGCCTCGGCCGGGTCCGCTTCGAGTTCAAGGAGAACGTGGACCTGCCCGCGATCGCCAAGCACATCGCCGCCTGCTCGCTCTAACCGAACGAGACGGCGCCGGGCCGGGATTCGTGGTGCCTACGGATCCTCCGGCCCGGCGCCGCTTCCACTCCCCGGCCGGCGCCGGCCGGGGAGCCGCTTCGGGCCTACCCGTGGGAGTGCACGGATCCGCCTTCGGGAACGGTCCCGATCTCCTCGCCCTCGCCGAGGACCACGAACTGGCCCATCATCCCCGCGTCCTCGTGGGCGAGGATGTGGCAGTGGTACATGTACGGCAGGTTCGGGTCGGTGTAGTCGGCGAACCGCATCGCCAGCCGGTACCTCTTGTGGGGAATGAGCTGGACGGTGTCCTTCCAGCCGCGCAGGCGCTCCGGAGGCTCCTCGCCGTCGACGCTGAGGACCTGGTACTGGACGTCGTGGACATGGAAGTTGTGCATGAAGCCGTCGACGTTCGTCACCTCCCAGACCTCCACGGTGCCCTCGCGGACCCCGAAGTCGATGCGCTGCGGGTCCATCGACTCGCCGTTGATCTGGTTGAAGCCCGAGAGCTCGAAGGACCGCTCCTCGGCGACCTCGGCGTCCGCCAGGTCCGGTGCGGTGCCCATGGCCTCGGGAATCGCGGTCTCGTCGGCCAGGACGCCGGCGGCGCGGAACTCGCAGACATCGAGCTGGTCGTCGGCGCCGTTGAAGCGCCCGAGCGGGCCCTCGTAGCCCTCGTCGGCCGGGTAGGAGCGCAACACGACCGTCTCGTCCGGTTCGAAGGCGACGACGATCTCGGCGCGCTCGCCCGGTGAGAGCTGGAGCCGGTCGGTCTCCCAGGCGCTGGGCAGCAATCCGCCGTCGGTGGCGATGAGGGAGAAGGGCCGGTCGTCGCTGAAGCCGAAGTTGTACAGGCGCGAGACGGAGCCGTTGAGCAGGCGGAGGCGCACCAGGCGGGTGCTCACCTCGACGTAGGGGCCGAGGGTGCCGTTGACCATGATCTCGTCGCCGAGGATGCCCTGCATGCTGAAGAAGTTGCCGCTGTCGTCGAACTGGTTGTCGTCGTCGAACTTCCGGTCCTGGACGATGAGCGGCACGTCGTCGACGCCGTATTCGGCGGGCAGGCCGAGGCCTTCGGACTCGTCGTCGTCGACGATGAACATCCCGGCCAGGCCGCGGTAGACGTGCGCGCCGGTGCGCCCGTGCGGGTGCGGGTGGTACCAGAGGGTCGAGGCGGGCTGGTCGAGCGTCCACTGGGGCGTCCAGATGCCGTCGGGTTCGACCTCCTGGTGGGGGCCGCCGTCCATGACGGCGGGCAGGTGCATCCCGTGCCAGTGGATCGAGGTGCCCTCGTCGAGGCCGTTGTGGACCGCGAAGGCGATCTCCTCGCCGCGCTTGGCGCGGATGGTCGGGCCGAGGAAGGCGCCGTTGACCCCCCAGGTCTCGGTCTCGCGGCCGTCCTTGAACGCGGTCCGACCGGCCTGGATGTCGAGGTTGAAGACGCGCGCGCCGGAGGCGTCCCGCGTCGACTCGGCGAGCGGGGGGATCGCGAGGGGGCGGGCGAAGTCGACCTTGCCGGCGGTGTCGAGCTTCACGTCGTTCCAGACATAGGCGAGGGTGCCGACGCCGCCGACCGCGAGGGCCCCGACGCCGCCGCCGACGCCGACGAGGGTCCACTTGAGTGCATTTCGCCGCTTCATGGCTGCAATGGTCGTGCGGCGGATCGCCTGGTACATCGGGCAGAGGAAGGCAATCCGCGTACCACCGGGGGACTACACGGGCGGGCCGGATCAACCCCGGGTAGCGGTATGGGCGGCGGTGCCGTGCATCTGCTGCGCCCTGCGCCCTGCGCCCTGCGCCCTGCGCCCTGCGCCCTGCGCCCTGCGCCCTGCGCCC
>NZ_JAJFAX010000008.1 GCF_019710475.1 Glycomyces sp. TRM65418
GCATAGCCGCGTGGCGGGAGAAGCCGCCGAAGCCGCGCCGACGTGACCGATGCTCACGCCAGACCGCGGGAGCCGCATGCCAGAACAGGCGCATCGATAGGCTCGCTGGACGGAGGGCGGTCCCGCTTCGGCGGGACCGTCCACTCGCCGCTCCCCCACCTAGAACGGCAGGACCTTGACCCCCGAGCACCTTCGCGACGCCGCCGGAATCGCGGCCGTCTTCGGCTTCTTCGCCATGTCCTGGTTCGGCTGGGCGCAAGAGAAGCCGCCTGCGCCGTGGCTGCGGCCCTTGCGGGTCGGATCGATCCTCAGCGGCCTCACCGCCGTCGGCGGCGGCCTCCTGGTCTGGCGGCACTGGTCCGACGGTTCGGTCATCGACGACCGCACCGGCCCGCTCTTCGGCATCGTCGTCGGCGTCGAGTTCGCCGCCGCCGGTCTCGGCTCAGGGCTTCTGGCGTTCCGGAAGCGCACCGACCTGATGTCGGCGTGGATCGCGTTCGTCGTCGGCGTGCACCTCTTCCCCGTCGCGGTCATCCTCGAGATCCCCGCCCTGCATGCGCCCGCCGCGCTGATCACGCTCGCTTCCATCGCCGCCGTGCGGATCGCGCGAACGAAGTCCCTCGCGGTCAGCGCCGTCGTCGGAGCCGCCACCGGACCGATCCTGCTCGTGTCGGCGGCACTGGCGCTCGCCGACGCGTTCACCCGCTGACGCACAGGACCGCGTCGGCGCTCTCCACGGCGTCGCGGTCGAGCGGCACTCGGCCCTGCTCGTGACTCATGGGTTCCAGGTCCACCATGTCGGCTTCCGCCAGGCTCCAACGGTATTGCCCCGGGGTCGCTGCGGAGTCGGGTGATTCCGGTCCCGTTCCCTCGCTGCGACCCAGCCAGCCGACGATGCAGAGGTACCGGTCCTTCATCAGCGTCGAGACGATCGCGCCGGTGCCGTTCCAGGCGAGGTCCATGCCGGCCATGCTCATGCGGCTCGGGCTCCGTTGCAGGTGGGCGTTGTGGCCGTGGACCATGGTCGGGCCGCGGCGGGCCTCGATGTCGCGGATGTCCAGGAGCTGCTGCGCCATGAGCGCGTCGCGGACACCGGACAGGCGGCTCCACCGGTCGCCGTCGCCGATGCGCTCCGCGGCCTGGCGGTGGTAGCGCAGCAGTCCCAGGGCGGTGGCGGCGTGGGCCTTGGCCCGGTCCCAGGCGTCGCGCGACGTGGCGGCGATCAGGTCGGGGGCGGCGGCGTAGAGCTGCGAGGAGAGGTCGTCGGCGATCACCCGCAGGCGGTCGGCTTCGGCGGTGTCGCCCGGTGAAGCGGCCGGGTCCATGACCGCTTCGTCGCTCTCCCAGCGGTCGTCGTCCCCGACGAGCGGCGTGAGGTCGATGTCGAGCCCGAGGTAGTCGCGGACGGTTTCGAGGTAGCGCCGCGGGCTCGGCGCGGTGAACTCGAACGGGCCGTCCGTCCCGTAGAAGGCGAGCCGGTCTTCGGGCGCCTGCCGCTCGTTGTACTCGCGCATCCACTCGATGAGGCGCCGGTTGGCGTCGAACTCGCCGAAGCCGTGCGTGAAACCGTCGCGCATCACGGCGTCGAGGGTGCCGGTGCCGTGTTGGACGTAGTCGTTGGCGGCGAGCGCGGCCACGCGGTCGGTCTCGAGCGCGATCGACCGGAAGCCGCGATCGACCAGCTGCGCGAAGAGCTCGTTCCGGATCCGCCCGAAGGCCGGCTCCCGATGGTCGGGCTCGCCGAGGGCGAGGAGTTCGCAGGAGTCGTTGACGAAGTCGCGAATGTCTTGAGTCATGGACTCAAACATATCGTTGAAAGAACGGTTGAGACTTCGACGCGATCTGACCTTGTATCAGGGAGGTAAAGTCTCAACCGATGATGCAACTCCGTCCTTCGGATCTCGCGCGGGAGCACGGCCTGTCGACCCAGGCCGTGCGCAACTACGAGCGCGACGGCTGCCTTCCGCCCGCCGAGCGCACCCGCAGCGGCTACCGGGTCTACACCGAGGTCCACGCGGCGGCCCTCCGCGCCTTCCTCGCGCTGGTGCGGGCCTACGGCCACGCCACGGCGGTCGAGGTCATGCACGCGGTCCACGACGACGACCTCGACGCCGCGCTGATGATCATCGACCGGGGACACGAACAGCTGCTGCGCGACCGAAGCACGCTGGAATCGGTGCGCGCGGCAGTCGATCGGCTCACGGCCGAGACGGCCCCGGGACGAGCGGACGGGACGGGTCCCGTCCCCGACCGGACCGACTCCCGCGCACGCCGAGCCGGCGGGTTCACCGCGAGTCGAGCCGATCTCCGTGCCGGCCGGGCATCCGAGGCGGGCGCCGATCCCGCGCGAGCCGAGTCCCGCTCGAGCCGCGGGGCGTCCGAGGCCTCAGGCCGATCCGCCCAGTGGGCCCCTTTCAGCATCGGCGAACTCGCACACCGGCTCAACGTCACTCCGGCCACCCTGCGCAACTGGGAGGACGCGGGCGTCCTCGCACCCGAGAGGGACCGGGCCGGGTACCGCCGCTTCGACGCCGGTGACGTCCGCGACGCCGAACTCGCCCACCTCCTCAGACGCGGCGGTTACCCCTTGGAGCACATCGCGACCGTGGTCCGACAGGTGCGAGGGGCGGGCGGCACCGCAGCCCTGTCCCAAGCGCTGGAGGACTGGCGGCGCAGACTCACCCGCCAGGGCCTCGCCATGCTCGACGCCGCCGCCGCTCTGAGCCGATATCTGCACGCATCGGAGACGGGCTCGCCCAGGGACCGATGAATTCCGGCTCCGCGTCTCGTCTGCATGAGTGCGGCCGCCGGGCCGCGAGATCAGCAAGGGAGGCGCGCATGTCGGAGAACGTCGAGCTCGGGGTCGAACACTTCGGCGATCCCGCGGCGCCCCTGGTACTGCTGGCGGGCGCCCCGACAATGCTCTCCTGGCCCGACCCGCTCTGCCGAGCACTCGCGCGCGGCGGACGTCACGTCGTGCGCTACGACCTGCGCGACGCCGGCGCCTCGACGACCCTCGACCCCGAAGCGCCCGCGTACACGCTGCGCGACCTCGCCGCCGACGCCGCCACGCTCGCCCGCGAACTCGACGACCGGCCGGCGCACCTGGCGGGCATCGGCGTCAGCGGCATGGTCGCCCAGGTCGCCGCGCTCGACCACCCCGAGGCGTTCTCGGCCCTCACCCTCGTCGGGACACGGCCCGTCGCACCGGGCCCGGTCGACGACGACCTGCCCGACCACGATGCCGCGACGATGCGACGACGGTTCGCGCTCCCCCAGCCCGACTGGTCCGACCGCGCCGCCGTAGCCGACTTCGCCGCCGCCGGCGCGGCGATCCTCGGCGACGACCCCGCCGAGGCGCACGCCAGGGCCGAACGCGTCTTCGACCGCGCCCCCGGCACCGAGACCGCGATCCAGACGGCCAACCAGATGGGCATGGTCTTCGCCAGGCTCGACTGCAAGCCGCGCTGGCGCGAACGCCTCCCCGAACTCGCGATGCCGACACTCGTGGTGCACGGCCGGCGCGACCGGTTCTTCCCGGTCGGCAACGGCGAAGCGCTCGCACGCGAGATCCCCGACGCTCGCCTGCTCGTGCTCGAACACGCCGCGACCGCCCTCCCCGAGGCCGCCGCCGACGACGTCGCCGCCGCGATGCTCGCCCTGTAGGCCGTCGACGCGAGGAGTTCGGCCGCGGCGCCGACGCCGGACGGCGATCGACCGTCGAGCGGCACGGCATCCGCCCGGATCCCGCCGGTCCTCCTCGGCGAGCGGGCTATTTCACGGCGTGGGTCACGTCCCTTTCCTCGGCGTAGAAGCAGGCTGTCGGGTGATTGCCGTCGTCGCCCGCCGCGAGGGTGGGGACCTCCTCGGCGCAACGGTCGGTGGCCTTCCAGCAGCGGGTCCGGAAGCGGCAGCCCGACGGCGGGTTGATCGGGGACGGGACGTCGCCGTGCAGCACGATCTCCTCGCGGTGGCCGCGCAGTTCCGGGTCCGGCACGGGGACCGCCGACAGGAGGGCCTGCGTGTACGGGTGCCTCGGGTGGTCGTAGATCTCCGGACCGGTGCCGTGCTCGACCACCTTGCCCAGGTACATGACCGCGACCTCGTCGGCGATGTGGCGCACCACCGAGAGGTCGTGCGCGATGAAGACGTACGCGAGCCCCAGCTCGTCCTGGAGTTGTTTCAGCAGGTTGATGACCTGGCCCTGGATCGAGACGTCCAGCGCGCTCACCGGCTCGTCGCACACGAGGACTTTCGGACGCAGCGCGAGCGCGCGGGCGATCCCGATGCGCTGGCGCTGGCCCCCGGAGAACTGGTGCGGGTAGCGGTTGACGTGATCGGGGCTGAGGCCGACCATGTCCAGGAGTTCCTTGACCTCGTTGGCGCGCTTGGCTTTGGGAACGACGTCCGGGTGGATCTCGAAGGGCTCGCCCACGATGTCGCCCACGGTGAGTCGCGGGTTCAGGGAGGTGTACGGGTCTTGGAAGACGAGTTGGACGTCTCGCCGGAAGGGACGGATCTTCCTGGCGGAGAGGTCGCCGATCTCCTTGCCGAGGACCTTGATGGAGCCGGAGGTGGGGGTCTCGAGCCCCACGAGGAGCTTCGCGAGCGTGGACTTGCCGCAACCGGACTCGCCCACGACGCCGAGGGTGCTGCCCGGGCGGAGCTTCAGGTCGACGCCGTCGACCGCCTGGACGTGGCCGACGGTGCGTTTGACGACGATGCCGCGATGGATCGGGAAGTGCTTCACCAGGTCCTTCGCCTCCAGGGCCGGTTCGGCGGCGTCCCCTCGGCCCAGTTCAGCGTTCATCGGTGTAGACCTCCTCGGCGAAGTGGCAGCGGCTGCCGTGGCCCTCGGCGGGCTCGATCCACGGCGGCACCTCGTCAGCGCAGACGTCCTCGGCCGCGAAGCAGCGCGGATGGAACGGGCAGCCGCTCGGCAGCGCCGCCGGGTTCGGCGGCAGCCCGCGGATGACCTCGAGTTCCCCGCCCACGGCGTCGACGCGCGGGATCGCGCGCAGCAGCGCCTTCGTGTAGGGATGGGCGGGGCGCTTGAAGGTGTCGTAGATGTCGGCGCGTTCGACCACTTCCCCGGCGTACATGACCGCGACGTCGTCGGCGACGTCGGCGACCACGCCGAGGTCGTGGGTGATGAGGATCAGGCCCATGTGCCGTTCGGCCTGGATGCGCTTGAGCAGCCGCATGATCTGGGCCTGGACGGTGACGTCGAGGGCGGTGGTGGGTTCGTCGGCGATGAGGACCTCGGGTTCGAGGGCGAGGGCCATGGCGATCATGACGCGCTGGCGCATGCCGCCGGAGAACTGGTGCGGGTAGTGGCCGATGCGGTTCTTCGCGTCGGGGATGCCGACGAGGTCGAGCAGTTCGATCGCCCGGCGCTTCGCTTCCCGGCGGCTGGCGCCGCGGTGGACGCGGAAGAGCTCGCCGATCTGGAATCCCACGGACCAGAGCGGGTTGAGGGCGGAGAGGGCGTCTTGGAAGACGATGGCGATGTGGTTGCCGCGCACGGTGCGGCGGGTCTCCTCGTCCTGTTCGAGGATGTCGACGCCGTGGAGCAGGACGCGCCCGCCGGTGATGTGGCCGGGCGGGGTGTCGAGGATGCCCATGATCGCCTGGGAGGTCACGGACTTGCCGGAGCCGGACTCGCCGACGATGGCGAGGGTGCGCCCCTGCTCGAGGGTGAAGCTCGCGCCGCGCACGGCCGGGATCCGCTCGCCGCGCACCTGGAATTCGACGCGCAGCGAGTCCACTTCGAGCAGCGGGGCGTTGCGGTCGACGCCGGGAAGGGTGTCGCCGATGACGCGCATGGTCTCTGCCAACGGTCTCACCTCAGTTTCGGGTCGAGGGCGTCGCGCAGGGCGTCCCCGAAGGTCGCGAACGCGAACACGGTCAGGATGAGCAGGCCCAGGGGCCAGGCGAACAGGTAGACGTAGCCGCCGCCGGCCCATTCGGTGCCGTCGGAGAGCAGCACGCCCCAGCTGGTGGCGGGCGGTTGGACGCCGATGCCGAGGACGGCGAGGGCGGCCTCGGTGACGATGATGCCCCCGATGGTGGTGGGCACGACGGCCGTGACCGGGACGATCGCGTTCGGCAGGATGTGCTTGAACATGATCCGCCGGTCGCTCGCGCCGAGGCATTTGGCGGCGACCACGTAGTCGAGGTTCTTGGTTTCGAGGGTGGCCGCCCGGGTGTACCGGCAGAACTCCATCCAGCCGAACAGGGCGAGGGCGAGCGCCGGGGCGGCGATGGTGTCGAAGAGGTTGTCGGCGGAGACGCGTCCGCGGAACAGGCTCAGGATGAGGATGGCGCCCATGAGCATCGGGATGACGATGAAGACGTCGAGCGACCGGGAGATGAGCGTGTCGAGCCAGCCGCCGTAGTAGCCCGCGTAGATGCCGAGCACGAGGCCGACCGCGACCGAGGCGACGATGACGGTGAGCGCCAAGACGATCGTGGGTCGGGTGCCGTGGACGAGGGTGGCGGCGAAGTCGCAGCCGAACGCGTCCGTCCCGAGCGGATGCTCGCCGGTGAACCAGGTGTCGGGCCTGAGCCGCGCGTCGCGGCCGGCGCACGCGGTGGGGCTCTTGTCGGTGAACAGGCCCGGGAAGGCGGCCATCGTGAACACCAGGAGGAGCACGAGGCTGGCGATGATGACGTCCGGGCGCCGGCGCATGGTGCGGAACGCGTCGGACCAGAGGGAGGCCTGCCGTTCGGTGGTCGGCACTGGCGCGGTGAGCTCACTCATAGCGGATCCTCGGGTCGAGTGCGGCGTAGAGGAGGTCGACGACGAGGCTGACGACGACCACCACGAAGGCCGAGACGGTGAGCCCGACGATCACCAGGTTGCCCTCCTGGCGCTGCACCGCCTGGAAGATCATGCGGCCCATGCCCGGGATGCCCATCACGCCCTCGGTGAGCACGGCCCCGGAGAGCATGAAGGCGAACAGGAAGCCGATGCCGGTGATGATCGGGATCATCGAGTTGCGGATGACGTGCACGACGGTGATGCGCAAGGGCTTGAGGCCCTTGGCCTTCGCGGTGCGCACGAAGTCGGACCCGAGGTTCTCCAGCTGCGCCGCGCGGATGAGGCGGGTCATGGTGGCGAGGCCGACGGTGCCGACGATGATGCCCGGGACGATGATCGTCGTCCACGGGTAGTCGGGGTTGTAGCTGGGTCTGAACACCTGGCCCATGAACGACTCGGTGCCCCAGATGTCCCTGGCCCACCGGGTGAGCGGCACGGCCACGATGTACACGTACGTGAGCAGGATGAGGAACACGGGGATCGAGTCGGCGAGGATCGTCGTGCCGCGCACGGTGTGGTCGATGAACCTGCCGCGGTGGCGGGCCGCCCACGTGCCGAGCACCATCGACACGGCCACCAGGGTGATGACCGAGAAGGCGAAGAGCCGCAGCGTGTTCGGGATGTAGATCGACAGGAGCTCGGCGACGTCCCGGTTCCCGTTGAGGGTCGTGCCGAGGTCGCCTCGGACGAAATTCTGGAGGCGGTCGACGAACGGCGCCAGGCAGGGGTCGCCGGTGCGCTCGTAGCAGGGGTTGTCGAGCCCGTAGAGGCGCTCGACCTGCGCCAGCATGGCCGGGTCGGGGGTGCGGTCGCCGCCGAAGAACAGGAGCGCGGGGTTGCCGCGGACCTGGACGGACAGGGCCATCAGGTAGTGCAGCAGGAACAGCACGATCCCGAGGGTCAGCAGGGCCTGGAGGAGGCGTCGGATGACGTAGCGTCCCATGGTGGTTCCAGTTCTCGAGCCCGGGCGGGCCCTGCCGCGGCGCGCGCCGCGGCGGGGTGTCCGCCCGGGATTCCTCGGTTGTGGGTGCTACTCGGTGATGACGACGTCGCGCAGTTCGCAGTCGCCGCGCGGACCGGCGTAGATCGGGTGGACCTGCACGTTGTCGAGGCGATCGGTGTAGAAGAAGTTGTAGTTCTGCCCGAACACCGGGACGCTCGGCATGTCCTCGGCGAGGATCATCTCCGCCTCGGCGTAGAGCGCGACCGCCTCGTCGAGGCTCGCCGCGGCACCGGCCTCGGCGATCTTCGCGTCGTACTCGGCGTTCTCCCAGCCCTGGTCGTTCGTGGCGGCGCCGCCGCCGTAGATCGGCTCCAGGTAGTTCTCGTTGAGGTTGTAGTCGGGGCCCCAGCCGGAGCGGAACGGCCCGTCGAGCTGGTGGTTCTCGCGGGCGGTCAGGAACTCGGTCCACTCCATCGGCACCAGTTCGTACTCGATGCCGAGCGACTCGGAGATGGAGTCGCCGATCGCGCGGAAGATGTCGAGGTTGTCGGCCGAGTCGTTGACCCAGATCCTGAGCCGCTCGCCCTCGGGCCAACCGCCGGCCTCCGCGAGGAGCGCCTGCGCCGCTTCGGGGTCGTGGGTGCAGTACTGGCCGCACGAGTTCGTGCCGCCGCCGAGGATGGACTCGGGCACCCATTCGTCGAGCGGCGTGAAGCGCTCGGGTCCGACGACGTTGCGCACCCCTTCGCGGTCGATCGCCATCGAGATGGCGCGGCGCAGTCTGACGTCCTGGTACTGCTCGTCGTACAGCGGGAACGCGAGCATCAGGATGCTGGGGTCCGGCTGCTGGATGACGCGTTCGTTCAGCTCCTCATTGTTCATGGCGGACTCGTAATCGGCCGCCGAGGGGCTGCAGATGTCGATGTCGCCGGTCTGGAAGTCGGCCCAGCAGTCGTTGCCTTCGAGGTAGACGTGCCAGTCGACGCCGTCGATCTGGGGCTTCTTCTCGCCCGGGTAGTCGGCCCAGGTGACCATCGAGCCGCCGTTCTGGATGTCGTACTCCTCTTCGAACATGAAGGGGCCGTTGCCGATCGGCTTGCGCTCGCAGGCCTCGACGTCCGCCAGGCACTCCTCGGCGACGGGGTAGAACGCCTCGTAGCCGAGCATCGTCGGGAAGCCGATGAACGGCGCGGTGAGCTTCACCTCGAGGGTGAGGTCGTCGATCGCGGTCACGCCGGAGAGGTGGGTGACCTCGACGGGCGCGTACTCCGGGACCTCCGGGTCGGCCCACTGGTCCTCGGGCAGCGGGTCGGGGTTCATCTCCGCGTAGCCCTCGAAGGTGCCGAAGAAGTAGTTCAGCGGCAGCACGTTGGGCGCGTACGCGGTCCGGTCCCAGGAGCGGATGAACGCGTCGGCGTTCACCGGTTCGCCGTTGTGGAAGGTCAGCCCGTCCTTGATCTTGATCGTCCACGTCTGGTTGTCGGACGAGGTGATCTCCTCGGCGACGAGGTTCTGCGGCTCGCCGGAGTCGATGTCGTAGTAGACCAGGCCGTCGTAGACGTTCTTGATGATCCGGTAGCCCTCGGATTCGCCGGAGCCGCCGGGAATGAGGCTGCGGACCTCCCCGATCTGCATGTTGATGACGGCGTCGCCCCCGCCCTCACCGTCGACGTCGCCTTCGTCGCCGGCGCAGGCCGCCGCGGACACCGTCAGTCCGGCGGCGGCGACTGCGGCCACTGTCATTCGCATTCGTCTCACTGGGCGCTCCAGGATGTGAGTGGGTCGTGGGATAACTCACACCATGTCGCACAACACCACCAAAAGATAGGGTGCGTTGTGGAATCGTTACCTGGAGGTCGGCAAGCGGAGACCTTGTGCCGCAAGCAGTTCGTCCGTAATGCCTGCGGAATCCCAATTAACGGGACGCATGGTTCCCATGTGGGCCGAGAGGCGAGACGGGTTCGCGTGTGGACTCAGTCGGGCAGCAGATAGGCGGAGGCCTCGGCCGCCGCGGCCGGGCCGTAGGACTGCTCCAGCCGGTGCACGAACTCGACCGGGTTGACGGCGTATCCGTGCGGTCCAACGGTTTCGAGCGCGAGCGCGGTCAGCTGCGAGCCGACCTCGGCGGACCGGCGCAGGCTCATCCCCCAGCCGAGCCCGGCCAGGAGCCCGGCGGTGAAGGCCTCCCCCGAGCCGGCGGGGTCGATGATCTCCCGGGCGCGGGCGAAGGGCACCCGGACGCGGTCCATGTCGTGGCCGGCGATCTCGACGCCGTCCTGGTCCAGTGTGGTCACGCGGACGCGGACGCGCGCGAGGATCTCGTCGTCGCTCAGGCCGGTCGTGGCCTGGAGCAGCTGGTAGCGGTCCTGACTGGAGACGAGGAACTTGGCGCCGGTGAAGAAGTCCACCGCCTCGTCGCCTTCGAGGTCGCCGGGGTCGGCGCTGAACTCGAGTCCGAGGTCGCGGCACTGGTCGGCGTAGGCGAGCATCGCCTTGGCCTCGCCGGGGCCGATGTGGATCAGCCCGAGGGTGCCGCCGCGCTCCATGACGTCGATGAGGTCGAGTTCATCGCCGTCGAGCACGACCGGGATCTGACCGAGCTCGCCCATGCCGCGGCCGACGGCGTGGGCGGTGGTTCCGGTGACGGCGGTCTTCAGGCCTTGCAGGACAAGTGGCACAGCAGTGGTCCTCGTTCAGTCGGTGACGAGATGACGCGGATGGAAGCGCGCGAGCGCTTGGAGAACGGGCGGTGGGGGCCCGACGGGACGAATCAGACTAACGCACGGCTCAGCCCGGCCGACCGCGAGATCGACCGGGCTGGAAGCTTGCTCCGTTGCGGGTCCCGCTAGTGGAAGGAGTCGCCGCACGCACAGGAGCCCTGCGCGTTCGGGTTGTCGATGGTGAAGCCCTGGGCGTCGATGCGGTCGGCGAAGTCGATGCTCGCACCGATGAGGTAGGGAATGCTCATCTTGTCGACGACGACGCCGAAGCCGTCGTAGTCCTGGACGGTGTCGCCCTCGCGCACGTCGGTGTCGAAGAACAGGCCGTAGCGCAGACCGGAACAGCCGCCGGGGCTGACCTCGACGCGCAGGCGCAGGCCTTCTTCACCCTCCTGCTCGATCAGGGCTTTGACTTTGGCGGCGGCCGCTTCCGTGAGCACGACGCCGACCTTGGTGGCGTTGTCCTGGGCGTCATTCGACTGCGCGGTATCGGCCTGTTGGGTGGCGCTCACTGGCAACTCCCTCGTATGTGTGCGAGATCCAAGTCGATCGGGTCTCTTCGACAGGTCAACAGTACCCAACGGGATCCGTGGTGTTCCTATTCCCGAAGCTCCCCGGAGGGGGATCTGGCGCACTGTGTCGGACCGCTCTCGACGGTACCTACTCGTGCCAGTCCTTCGCCACTTCCTCGGCGAGCGCGGTGAGTCCCTCGACCGGGGCGCGCATGGCGGCCTCGGGGCTGCCGACGAGGTCGACCACGGCGTGCACGCCGGCCAGGTCGGGGTGCGAGTCGACCTCGGAGCGCCCGGCCAGGACCAGGCACGGGGTGGCGTGGGCGGCCGCTCCGGAGGCGACCTCGGCGGCGAGCTTGCCGCGCAGGCTCTGGGCGTCGAAGGAGCCCTCGCCGGTGATGACCAGGTCGGCGGCGGCGATCTCGGCGTCCAGGCCCACGGCCTCGCAGGTGAGGCGGGCCCCGGACTCGCGGCGGCCGCCGAGGAGGAAGAACGCGAAGCCGAGTCCGCCGGCGGCCCCCGCGCCGGGCAGCGCGGAGGCGCCGACGGGGCCGACGGCGCGTTCGGCGACCTCGGCGAAGGAGGAGAGGGACATCTCCAGGAACGGCAACGCGTTCCCGGTGGCGCCCTTCTGGGGGCCGAACATGTAGGTCGCGCCGTGGGGCCCCAGCAGCGGGGAGTCGACGTCGGTGGCGGCGATGAACTCGACGCCGCGGGTGCGGGCCTCGCCTTCGACGGCGGTGCAGGCGGAGAGGACGCCGCCGCCGTTCGGGAGGGCCGCGCCGGTGGAGTCGAGGAGGGTGAGGCCGAGGGCGGTGAGCATCCCGGCGCCGGCGTCGTTGGTGGCGGAGCCGCCGAGGCCGACGACGACGCGCCGGGCGCCGCTCTCGACGGCGTGGGCGACGATGAGGCCGAGGCCGTAGCTGGTGGTGCGGCGCGGGTCGCGCTCCTCGGGGGCGAGGAGATGGAGGCCGCAGGCGGCGGCGGACTCGATGTAGGCGGTGACGCCGTCGCGGAGGTAGTCGGCCTCGACGGGGCGGCCGATGGGGTCGAAGGTCTTGACGGTGCGCCGGACGGCGCCGGGGAGGGCGTGGTCGAGGACGTCGACGAAGCCGGGGCCGCCGTCCGCCAGCGGCAGCGTCGTCACGGTGTCGTCAGGGCGGACGCGGCGCCAGCCGTCGGCGATGGCGTCGGCGGCTTCGGCGGCGCTCATGGTGCCGGCGAACTTGTCGGGAGCTATGAGGATGCGCACACCTTGAGGGTAATGGATGGCCCCTCACGACGTGTAACCGCTTTCCATCCAGATGGCCTGGGACGCCGACCGAGCACCGCATCACATGGCATCCGCCCCGAGGATTCGAGCAGGGCGGAAGGACGGCGAAGCGGATTACCATTGCGGCCATGACGGGCTTCAATGAACCTGCTTCCACCCAGACGGCGCTCCTGCTGCTCGGGCGCGGCACCGACGCCGGCTCCGAGCGCGGCGTCGACTGCCCCGGCGAGCTGCCGGCCCCCTCCGACCCCGACCTCGTCGAGCGCGCCCGCGCCGCGAAGGAGACCCTGGGCGGCAACGTCTTCGTCCTGGGCCACCACTACCAGCGCGACGAGGTGATCCAGTTCGCCGACGTCACCGGCGACTCGTTCAAGCTCGCCCGGCAGGCCGCGGCCCGACCCGACGCCGAGTACATCGTCTTCTGCGGCGTGCACTTCATGGCCGAGAGCGCCGACATCCTCACCGGCGACCACCAGCGCGTGATCCTGCCCGACATGGCCGCGGGCTGCTCCATGGCCGACATGGCCACCGCCTCGCAGGTCGAGCAGTGCTGGGAGGACCTCGAGCGCGTCGGGATCGCGGCGACCACGGTCCCCGTCACCTACATGAACTCCACGGCCGCGATCAAGGGCTTCGTGGGCCGCGAGGGCGGCCTCGTGTGCACCTCCTCGAACGCCGAGCGGGCGCTACGCTGGGCCTACGAGCAGGGCGAGAAGGTCCTGTTCCTGCCCGACCAGCACCTGGGCCGCAACACCGTGGTGCGCGAGATGGGCTTCGACCTCGAGGACTGCGCGCTCTACAACCCGCACAAGCCGAACGGCGGGCTCACCGACGAGGAGCTGCGGGACGCCAAGATCATCCTGTGGAAGGGCCACTGCTCGGTCCACGGGCGCTTCACGCTCGAGACCGTTGAGGAGATGCGCCGCATCGACCCCGAGGTCAACATCCTGGTGCACCCCGAGTGCAAGCACGAGGTCGTCGCCGCGGCCGACTACGTGGGCTCGACCGAGTACATCATCAAGCAGCTCGAAGCGGCCCCGGCCGGGTCGTCCTGGGCCGTCGGCACCGAGCTGAACCTGGTGCGGCGCCTGGCGAACCGCTTCCCGGACAAGAAGATCTCGTTCCTGGACAAGACGGTCTGCTACTGCTCCACGATGAACCGGATCGACCTGCCGCACCTGGTGTGGGCCCTGGAGGAGCTCGTCGCCGGGCGCGTCCCGAACCAGATCACCGTGGACGCCGCGACCGCCGCGTACGCGCGCGAAGCGCTCGACCGGATGCTCGCGCTGCCGTAGATGCAACCGCCGCCGCGGGTCGCGGCGTGTCTCATCAGGGGACTCGTCGCGGCCCGCGGAAGGCGCTCGCGACGCTTTCACCGGCTCGTGCGCCGCACCGTCCTTGGTGCGGATGATCACCGTGGGTTATCTCGCCACCTGGGCGTTTTCCCTGTGGTTATTCCGTTATCGTTGGTCCGCCGAGCGAATACAGGGTTGACAATCGACGTATCGAACTCGAACCGTTCGCTCACGGTTCCCGGCTTCCGTCCCAGCACTCCACCCATCGAGGAGACCTGTTGAGCAGCACCGACGCCACCCCCGAAGACATGTTGATCATCCACGGCGGCACCCCCCTCGAAGGGGAGGTCCAAGTGCGTGGAGCGAAGAACCTCGTCTCCAAGGCGATGGTCGCGGCCCTCCTGGGCACCTCTCCTTCGGTCCTGCGCTCGGTCCCCGGGATCCGGGACGTCGAGGTCGTCACCGGTCTGCTCCGCGTCCACGGGGTCGATGTCGAACTCGACGGCGACACGCTCTACATGGACCCCACCTCGGTCGGGTCCGCCGGCGTCGAGGAGATCAACGTCCACGCCGGGACCAGCCGCATCCCGATCCTGCTGTGCGGGCCCCTCCTGCACCGCCTCGGCCGCGCCTTCATCCCCGACCTCGGCGGCTGCAACATCGGGGGCCGCCCCATCGACTTCCACCTCGACGCGCTCCGCAAGTTCGGAGCCGTCGTCGAGAAGGGCCCCGACGGCACGCACCTCTCGGCCCCCAACGGACTCCACGGCATCCGTTACGAGCTGGAGTTCCCGTCCGTCGGCGCGACCGAGCAGGTCCTGCTCACCGCCGTCATGGCCGAGGGCACCACCGAGCTGCGCAACGCCGCGATCGAGCCGGAGATCATCGACCTCATCTGCATCCTGCAGAAGATGGGCGCGATCATCAAGGTCCACACCAACCGCGTCATCGAGATCGTGGGCGTGGACGAGCTCAAGGGCTACGAGCACCGGGCCCTGCCCGACCGCATCGAGGCCGCGTCGTGGGCGTCGGCGGCGCTGGCGACCGAGGGCAGCGTGTTCGTGCGCGGCGCCCAGCAGGCCGACATGATGACCTTCCTCAACGTCTTCCGCTCCATCGGCGGCGCGTACGAGGTGGACGACGACCCGGTCGAGGGCGGCATCCGCTTCTGGCACCCGGGCACCCCGCTCAAGCCGGTGGCCCTGGAGACCGACGTGCACCCCGGGCTCATGACCGACTGGCAGCAGCCGATCGTGGTCGCGCTGACGCAGGCCGACGGCCTGTCGATCATGCACGAGACCGTGTACGAGAACCGCTTCGGCTACACCTCCGAGCTGCGCGGCATGGGCGCCAACATCGAGCTGTACTCCGACTGCCTCGGCGGGACGCCGTGCCGCTGGGGCCGCCGCAACTTCCTGCACTCGGCCGTCATCGCCGGGCCCTCGAAGCTGCACGCCGCCGACCTCCAGATTCCGGACCTGCGCGCCGGGTTCAGCCACCTCATCGCGGCCATGGCCGCCGAGGGCACCTCGCGGGTCTACGGCGTCGACCGCTACATCACCCGCGGCTACGAGAACTTCGAGGCGAAGCTCCTCGGCCTCGGCGCGAAGATCGAGCGGCCGGCCGCCGAGAAGATCGCGGGCTGAACAGGCTCCGGGAGCGAAGCCCGCCGGTCGAGCGGCGACGCGACGACGTCGAACGGCCGTAAAGACACGAACGAAGACGCGGGCGCCGCCGAGCAGCGCCCGCGTCTTCGTCCCGTCACTGAGATGAAGCGCTTCGAACCCGCGTAGGTATGCTTGAAGGGCAGCAGCCCGCAGCAAGTCGAGGAAGGCCGAACGTCCGTGGCGAAGAAGTCCGCACAGGCAGCCCCTGCCGTCCAGGAACCGGCGAAGCCGGCCTCCGCCACCGACAAGAAGGGGAAGCCCACGCCCAAGCGGCCGAACCAGTCGAAGGCGCGTCCCCCGGCCAAGCCCCCGATGACCGCCAAGGAGAAGCGCGAAGCGCTCAAGAAGAGCGGCCCGCTCACCAAGGAGCAGAAGCGCCAGGCGAAGGCGGACCTCCGCGCCGAGCGCGCCCGCATCGCCGAGGGCCAGTGGAAGGGCGACCCGCTCTTCGACAAGTACCACCTGCCGCGCGACCGCGGGCCCGAGCGGCTCCTCGTGCGCGACATCGTGGACTCGCGCTGGTCGATCGGCCAGTACTACATGTTCGGCGCGTTCGCGATCCTCATCCTCTCCACCTCGGGCTCGGTCCAGCTCCAGAGCTACCTGTTCATCGCCCTGCTGGCCCTGACGGCCGTCATCGTCCTCGAGTCGGTGCTGCTGACCCGCCGCGTGGGGCGCATCGTCTTCAAGCGGTTCCCCAAGACCGAGCAGCGCAAGCGCGGCCTCTACTGGTACGCGATCCAGCGGAGCATCATGCCCCGCTCGATGCGCAACCCGCGCCCCCGCATGAGCTACAAGGCCAGGGAGGACGACCTCGGCAAGGTCGTCAAGTAGGCGGACGGGGCCGCCCGGCCCGCCCGCGCGGCTCCCCCGACCGATCAGGCCCGCGATCGTTCTGCTGTCCTTCCCGGGTCTCGCATGGCTTACCCTCGAAATTGTCGTAGCCCTCTCTGACCCCGGAAAGTAGTCAACGTGGTGGATGTCGCGGCGGACTTGCGGGCGGGGCTGTTCCGTGCCCTCGGCCCGCTCGATCGCGCCACGATGCGACACGCGATCGCCGACACCGTGGCCCTCCAGCAGATCCGCGAAGAGGCGACGATGCGCCTGGCCCGGCACACCGCCGAGGCCGACCAGTCCCGGCTCCTCGGGGTCCGGGCCGTCATCCTGCGCGTGCTCGGCGACTTCGACGGCGCCGAGGCGGACGCCGCGGCCGCGGTGAAGTACGCCGAAGCGGTCGGCGCCGACCTCCTGCTCGCGCCCGCCCGCGCCCGCCTCGCGCAGGTCCTGCGCGTGCGGGGCCGCTACGAGGAGGCCGATCAGCTGTTCGCCCTCGCCGAGGCCGGGGAGCTGCCGCGGACGCTCACCGGCGCGGTCCGCGCGTACGCCGGGCTCTCGTGCATCGCCCAGGGCCGCATCACCGAATCGCTCATCCACGTCCAGCGCGCCTCCGAGCAGAATCCGCACGGGTTCGTCATGCAGATCGTCGAGACCGCGCTCTCGCTCATCGAGGAGCGCGCCGCCAAGGCCGGGTTCGGGCCGCCGCCGCGCGGCTGGCCCGAACGCGCCGGGCACCCCGCGCCCGAGCGCTTCCAGGACCCGCAGACCGGCCGCTTCGGCTACATGGGACCGGACGGTCGACCCGTCGTGCAGGCCGCGTTCAGCCAGGCGGGCGACTTCCGCGGCGGGGTCGCCGCCGTCTGCCAGGCCGACTGGGGCGCCATCGACCGCACGGGCACCGTGGTCGTCCCGATGCTCTACACCGCCATGGAGACGCCGACCGCGGACGGGCGCACGGTGACCGGATTCGTCAACGGCGTCGCCGTGGCATCGCAGCGCGGGCGGGTGCTCGTCGTCCACAAGACCGGCCGCGTCGTCGTGCCCCCGCGCTACCAGCGCGTCGAGGTGCACCCGGCCGGGTTCCTCGCCACCGACGGGTACTCGTGGGGCGTGCTCGGCTTCGACGGCAACGAGATCGTGCCGCTGCGCATGGACCGCGCCGAGGCCGTGCGCCATCTCGACGCGGCCGTGTCGATCGACGACGGGCCGCTGTAACGGCCCGTACGCGCGTGTCAACTGGTGTCGCGCGTGCGGCATGTGATGTCGGCGCCATTGACGCTAGCCGCACGGCAGGTAGGCTCACAGCATGGAGTTTCGTCATCTCGGCCGCTCTGGCCTCGTCATCACCGAACTGGTCTACGGCAACTGGATCACCCACGGCGGACAGGTGGAGGAGGACGCCGCGATCGCGTGCGTCCAAGCCGCCCTCGACGCCGGCATCACCACCTTCGACACCGCCGACGTCTACGCGCAGGGCGCCGCTGAAGAGGTGCTCGGCCGCGCGCTGAAGGACCAGCGCCGCGACGGCCTGGAGATCTTCACCAAGGTCTACTGGCCGATGGGTCCGGGCAAGAACGACCGCGGCCTCTCGGCCAAGCACATCAAGGAGTCGATCGACAACTCCCTGCGCCGCCTCCAGACCGACCGCGTCGAGCTGTACCAGGCCCACCGGTACGACTACGAGACGCCGCTCGAGGAGACCATGCAGGCGTTCGCGGACGTCGTGCGCGCCGGCAAGGCCCACTACATCGGCGTCTCCGAGTGGACCGCCGACCAGATCCGCCGCGCCCACGCGCTCGCCCAGGACCTGAAGGTCCAGCTCGTGTCGAGCCAGCCGCAGTACTCGGCCCTGTGGCGCGTCATCGAGGCCGAGGTCATCCCGGCCTCCGAGGAGCTCGGCATCGGCCAGATCGTCTGGTCGCCGCTGGCCGGCGGCGTCCTCACGGGCAAGTACAAGCCGGGCCAGGACGCTCCCGCGGGCTCGCGCGGCGCCGACCCCAAGTTCGGCCGCTTCGTCGAGGGCTGGCTCAAGGACGACGTGCTCGAGCGCGTCCAGCAGCTCGGCCCGATCGCCGAGTCGCAGGGCCTCACCATCGCCCAGCTGAGCCTGGCGTGGGTGCTGCAGAACCCGAACGTCTCCGCCGCGATCATCGGCGCGACCCGCCCCGAGCAGGTCGAGGAGAACGTGAAGGCCGTCGGCGTCAAGCTCGACGCCGCGGTCATGGAGCAGGTCAACAAGCTCCTCGAGCCGGTCGCCGTGACCGACCCGAAGGAGACCGTCAGCCCGAAGCCGCGCGCGTAAGCACACGGGTCGCGAACTCCGGATCGGCCGCATCGAACCATTCGATGCGGCCGTCCCTTTTGAACCAGGAGCGCTGGCGGCGCACGAAGCGGCGGGTGCCCTGGACGGTGAGGCGGAAGGCCTCGGCCTCGTCGTACTCCCCCGCGAAGTGGGCCAAAACCTGCTGGTAGCCGAGGGCGCGGCAGGCGGTGCGGCCTTCGCGCAGTCCCCGCGACTCGAGCTCGCGGACCTCCGCGAGGAGACCGGCGTCCCACATGGCCCGGACGCGCCGCTCGATGCGCTCGTCGAGGACGGCGGTGTCGAGGTCGACGCCGATGCGGATCGCCGCGAAGTGGGCCTTGGGCTCGGGCAGGCTCGCGGTGAAGGAACCGGTGAGCGCCACGACCTCGAGGGCCCGGACGACGCGGCGGCCGTTCGAGGGCAGGATCGACTTGGCGGCCTCGGGGTCGAGGGCCTTCAGGCGCTCCCACAGGGCCGCCGGGCCGTCCCGTTCGAGCTCGGCTTCGAGTCGGGCGCGGATGACGGGGTCGGTGCCGGGGAAGTCCATCTCGTCGAGCGCGGCCTGGACGTAGAGCCCGGAGCCGCCGACGAGGATCGGGCGCCTGCCGCGGGCGCGGATGTCGGCGATGGCCTCGCGGGCGAGGCGCTGGTAGTTCGCCACGTCGGCGGGCTCGGTGACGTCGAGGACGTCGAAGACGTGGTGCGGGATCCCCCGCCGCTCGGCCTCGGTGATCTTCGCGGTGCCGATGTCCATGCCCCGGTACAGCTGCATGGAGTCGGCGTTCACGACCTCGCCGTCCAGGGCCTCGGCGAGCGCGATCGACAGTCCGGTCTTCCCGGCTGCGGTGGGCCCTACGACGGCGATCACCGGCGGCTGTAGGGTGGGGATGCTGCCAGCGTGCGTTGCAGAGCCCAACTGAACGACCCCTTCAGTCCGTGCGGCGCCACCCGGGTGGCGGCGACCCGTCAACCACCGTAAGGTACGGGAAGTACGTCCCTAAGTTCGTGTGAAGGATTTGAGATTACCGCGATGAGTGACCTCGGAGACTGGACCAGCTTCGGCCGCGTTGACGCCGACGGCACGGTCTATGTGAAAACCTCCTCCGGCGAGCGCGCGGTCGGCTCCTGGCAGGCCGGCTCCACCGAGGAGGGCCTCGCGCACTTCGCGCGCAAGTACGCCGACCTCGTGGTCGAAGTCGATCTCATCGCCGCGCGGCTGAACTCGGAGTCCGCCGACGTGGAGCAGGCCGCGGCGCAGCTGCGCAAGCTCCGCGAGGGCCTGGACTCGGCGGCCGTGGTCGGGGACGTCGACTCCCTCGCCGCCCGCCTCGACGGCCTGTCGAAGCACGCCGAGGAGAAGCTCGGCGAGTTCAAGGCCGCGAAGGACGCCGAGCGCGCCGAAGCGGTCGCCGCCAAGGAGGCCCTGGTGGCCGAGGCGGAGGAGCTCGCCGCTCGCGACAGCCACTGGAAGGCCTCGGGCCAGCGCTTCAGCGAGATGATGGAGGAGTGGAAGGCGATCCACGGGGTCGACCGGAAGACCGATCAGAAGCTGTGGCGGCGGTTCTCGACCGCCCGGGACACGTTCACGCGGCACCGGGGCGCCTACTTCTCGCAGCTCGACGCCGAGCGCAAGGTGATCGCGCAGAAGAAGGAAGACCTCATCAAGCAGGCCGAGGAGCTCTCGACCTCGACCGACTGGGGCCCCACGGCCGACCGGCTCAAGGCGCTCATGGCCGAGTGGAAGGACGCCGGGCGACTGGCGCCGGACGCGGAGCAGAAGGCCTGGAAGCGGTTCCGCGCCGCGCAGGACGTGTTCTTCAACGCGCGCTCGGAGGTGTTCTCGGCCCGCGACGCGGAGCTGGAGGCCAACCAGGCCGCGAAGGAGGAGCTGCTCAAGCAGGCCGAGGCGCTCGACATCGAGGCCGACCCGAAGGCCGCGCAGAACGCGTTCCGCGAGCTGCAGGCCGGCTGGCACGACATCGGCGCGGTCCCGCGCAAGAACCAGGCGAAGCTCCAGCGGCGCCTGCGCAACGTCGAGGACAAGCTCCGCGACGCGCTGGACACCGCGTGGCGGAAGGTCCCGGTCGAGGAGAACCCGCTGCTGCTCCAGATGCGCCAGCAGGTCGCCGAGGCCGAGGAGAAGCTCGAGCGCGCGAAGGCCGACGGGAACGCGGGCCGCATCAAGAAGGCCGAGCAGGACCTGGCGAGCAAGCGGCAGTTCCTGGAGCTTGCGGAAGGAACCCGGTAGCGCAGCCTGGAGCTTGCGGAAGGAACCGCGGCGTCAGCCGCAGGTCGCCGGAGGCTACCAGGTAGCGCAGCCTGGAGCTCGCCGAGGGCGCGAAGTAGACGACGGCTCCCGTTGACCCGGCGTTCGCCGGAACGCATGTGCACGTTCCGGGACCGATCGGGATAATGGAACAGGGCTACAACGGCGTGGACCGCTTCGGTTCACGCCGTTCGCTTCGCCCGCCCCGGCCGTTCCCCGCCGCGCACCCCGACGAACAGGAAGGCAGCCGCATGACCCTTGAGACGCTTCCCCAGCAGTTCATCGACGCCGACAAGATCTTCAACCTCCGCGACATCGGGGGCTGGGACGCCGCCGACGGCAAGAAGGTGAGGACGGGGCGGGTCTTCCGCGCCGACAGCCTCGGGATGGCGACGGAGGCCGACCTCGACCTCCTGGTGAACCGGCTCGGCATCCGCCACGTCATCGACCTGCGCCGGGCCGAGGAATGGGAGATCGCGGGGCGGTTCCCCGAGGTCGACGGCGTCGAGTTCCACCACTTCGAGCTGCTGCACGTCAAGTGGGAGCGCCTGGCGGAGCGGGACGTCCGCTTCAGCACGTCCCGGAAGGAGGTCGTGCGGTTCCTGCGCGAGCGCTACTCGGGCATGTACGAGGCCGGGTACCGGGCGGTCCGCGACTCGCTCGACGTGATCGCGAGCGGCGAGCCGGTGCTCTTCCACTGCATGGCCGGCAAGGACCGGACGGGCCTGGTGGCCGCGGCGCTCCTGTCGGTGCTGGGGGTCGACGAGGAGGACATCGCCGCCGACTACGCCCTGTCGAACGTGGGCATCACCCGCTGGCGGGCGTGGCGGGACGCGAACCTCGGCAAGCCGCCGGTCGAGAGCAGCCTCACGACTCCCGCGGAGGCGATGCTGGAGACCATCGCGGAGATGAAGACCCGCTTCGGCTCGATGACCGGGTACGTGGACGCGACCGGTTTCGAGCAGAGCGCGAAGCTGCGGGAACTGCTGCTCGAATAGCCCGAGTCGGTTTCCGGCGATCGCCCCGACACGCGACGTGTCGGGGCGATCGCCGTCGTCGGACCCCGGCGAGCGCGGTGCGCGACGCCGGCTCCGGCGCGGGCGAATCGAGCTTCACTCGCGCCCTACCGGTCGGCAGGTGAAATTCGGTTGCCGGGTGTCGTACCCCGCTCGTACGGTGGGTCGGTGGGCTCAGAGCGGTTGAAAACTCCAGAACTGTCCGAAACAGACTCTCCCCCGCCGCGTCGGTCGGCGCTGACGAACCTCTGGCGGATCAAGAAGTACCTGTACCCCTACCGGTTCCGGCTGGCGCTGCTGTGGACGATGGTCCTGCTGAACATCATCGCCGGCCTCGCCATCCCGCCGCTGGTGGGCGCGGCCATCGACGGGCCGATCAGCGACGGCGACCTGCGGGGCCTGTGGGTCTTCGCCGGGATCATCGCCGCGCTCGGCGCGGCCGACGCGATCCTCCAACTCGTCCGGCGCTACATGCAGACCACGACCGCGATGGCGATCGAGGCCGACATCAGGGCCGCCCTGTACGAGCACCTGCAGCGGCTCCACACGGGCTTCCACGACCGGTGGCAGACCGGGCAGCTCCTCGCCCGCGTCACCTCCGACCTCGGCATGATCAGACGGTTCTTCGCCGGCGGCCTGGTCTTCGCGATCACGTCCATCGGCATGACGGTCATCATCCTGGGCCAGCTGCTGTTCATCGAATGGCGGCTGGCCCTCATCGTCGCCGCCTCCGCGGTGCCGCTGTTCCTCATCGGACGCAAGTTCTTCATGGGCTACCTGCCCGCCGCCCGCTCCGAGCAGGACCAGTCCGGCGAGGTCTCCAGCGCCGCCGAGGAGTCGGCCCTGGGCATCCGCGCGATCAAGGCGCTCGGCCGCGGCCCGCTCATGGCCGCGCGCTTCGAGAAGGAGGCCGCCGAACTGCGCGACCGCGGCGTCCGCAAGAGCCTCATCGCGTCCCGCTCCTGGTCGGGTTACGACGCCATCGCGACCGCCGCCATCGGCGCGGTCCTCACCCTCGGCTCGGTCATGGTCGCCCGAGGGACCCTCTCGGTCGGCGACCTCACCGCGTTCATCATGCTGCAGCTCGCGCTGCTGTGGCCGATCGAGGCCTCGGGCTGGGTCATGGCCCACGGCAACGAGGCCATGACCGCCGCCGACCGCGTCTACGAGGTCTTCGACACCGAACCGGCCATCAGGGACCGGCCCGGCGCGAAGGCGGTCGACCGCGGCGCGATCCGCGGTGAGCTCGTCTTCGAAGGCGTGCGCTTCGCCTACGAGGACGACTCCCGCGAGATCCTGCGCGGCGTCGACCTGCGGGTGCAGCCGGGCGAGACCGTGGCCGTCGCGGGCAGGACCGGCTCGGGCAAGACCACGCTCGTGTCGCTGCCCTCCCGCTTGAACGATCCGACGGGCGGCCGGATCCTCTTGGACGGCACCGACATCCGCGATCTCCGGCTCGCGAACCTGCGCTCGGTGGTCACCACCGCGTTCGAGGAGGCCACGCTGTTCTCCATGAGCGTGCGCGAGAACCTCGCGCTCGGTCGACCCGACGCCGACGAGGGCGACCTGCTGGAGGCCCTTCGCGTCGCGCAGGCCGAGTTCGTCCTCGACCTGCCGTACGGGCTCGACACGCGCATCGGCGAGCAGGGCCTGTCGCTCTCGGGCGGCCAGCGGCAGCGCCTCGCGCTCGCCCGGGCCGTGGTCGTCAAACCCGCGGTGCTCGTCCTCGACGACCCGCTGTCGGCGCTCGACGTCCACACCGAGGAGCTGGTCGAACGGGCCTTGGAGCACGTCCTGCAGGACACCACCGCGCTCGTGGTCGTGCACCGGCCTTCGACCGTCGCGCTGGCGGACCGGGTCGCGCTGCTCCACGAAGGACGGATCGCGGCGTTCGGGAGGCACTCCGAGCTGATGCGCACCAGCCCCGAGTACGTCGACGTGCTCTCAGCCGAATCGGAAGAGGTGGCCGCATGACGGTGGCAGAGCGACCCGCGGACAAGCACGCGTCGTGGCGGGGTCGGGCGGAGTCGGCCGAGGCCGACCGGACGAGCGCCGAGACCGACGACGCCGAGTCGATCAAGGAACTGCGGAGCCAGTCCCGGCGGCTCCTCGGCTGGATGATGCGGCCGCATAAGAAGGCGATCGGGTTCCTGTGCGGGATCCTGGTGGTGCAGAACTTCACGAGCATGGCCACGCCGCTGCTGGTCATGTTCGGCATCGACCACGCGATCCCGGCCATCGGCGAGCGCGACGACTACTCGGTGCTCATCGCGATCGCCGTGACGTTCGCGGCGGTCGCAATCGTCAAATACGTCTGCGTGCGCCTCTACATCGCGCAGTCGGCGAAGGTCGGCAACGCGATGCTGTACGCGCTGCGCAACCGGGTCTTCCGCAAGTTCCAGGCCCTGTCGGTGTCCTTCCACGAGCGCTTCACCTCGGGGCGGGTGACGGCCCGGCAGAGCTCCGACATGGAGGCGATCCGGGAGATGACCGAGAACGGGGTCGACGACCTCGTGCTCGCCGGCCTCAACGTCGTCACCATCACGATCGTCATGCTCGTGCTCGACCCGCTCCTCGCGGCGGTGTCGCTCATGACGTTCCCGCTGATGCTGCTGCTGGGCCGCTGGTTCAGCAGGGTCTCGGCGCTCGCCTACCGGCGGGCCCGCGAGACCGTGGCCCTGCTCATCGTCTACTTCGTGGAGTCGATGGGCGGGGTGCGCGCGGTCCAGGCGTACCGGCGCGAGGAACGGGACCGGGAGCTGTTCGCGGATCTCAACACCGACAACCGGTTCGCGCAGGCGAAGGGGCACCAGCAGAACGCGTTCATGTCCGGCGGGATGCGCGCCATCGGGCACCTCGCCACGGTGGTGGTGCTGCTGTTCGGCGGCTGGCAGGTCATGCAGGGCAACACCGAGGTCGGTGTGCTCGCGGCGTTCCTGCTGTACATGAAGCGGTTCTTCGACCCGCTCAACGAGCTGGTGCAGTTCTACAACGTGCTCCAGTCGGCGACCTCGGCGCTGGAGAAGCTCTCCGGGGTCCTCGATGAGGAGGTCGAGGTGCCCGAGCCGGAGGAGCCGCGCGCGATCGAGCGGCCGAGCGGCGAGCTGCGATTCGCGAACGTGCGGTTCCAGTACCGCGAGGACCACGTGGTCCTGCCGGGTCTGGACCTGCTGGTCCCGGGGGGTCAGACGCTCGCGCTGGTGGGCGCGACGGGTGCGGGCAAGACGACGATCGCCAAGCTCGTGAGCCGCTTCTACGACCCGACGGCGGGCAGCGTCGCGCTGGACGGCGTGGACCTGCGCGATCTGTCCGAACAGGACCTCCGCGAGAACATCGTCATGATCACGCAGGAGAACTTCCTGTTCAACGGGACGATCGCGGAGAACATCGAACTGGGCAGCCCCGGTTCGAGCAGGGACCGCATCGTGGAGGCGGCCGAGGTGGTCGGGGCGCACGAGTTCATCGAGTCGCTGCCGGAGGGCTACGACACCCACGTGCGCAAGCGCGGCGGCCGCCTCTCGGCGGGCCAGCGGCAGCTGGTGGTCTTCGCGCGGGCGTTCCTGGCCGACCCCCGCGTGCTGATCCTCGACGAGGCGACCTCGTCGCTGGACATCCCGTCGGAGCGCCTGGTCCAGCGGGCGCTGCGCACGATCCTGGCGGACCGGACGGCGATCATCATCGCGCACCGCCTGTCGACGGTGGAGATCGCCGACCGGGTGCTCGTCCTGGAGCAGGGCCGGATCATCGAGGACGGCCGCCCCGCCGACCTCATCGACCACGGCGGCCAATACGCCACCTTGCACCGCCAGTGGGAGGACTCGCTGGTGTAGCGGACGTCGGGGCCCGGGCGATGCGCCGCCCGCCCGGGCTGCAGTCCCGTTGCAGCCGTGCTCGGCGCGGTGTGCCGGTGGTGAACTACCGCCGCGCCGAGACGAGGTAGTAGTCGACGATGCCGTCCTCGTAGCAGCGCAGCCAGTTGCGGCCCCACGAGTCGCGGTACTCGGTCTGGGCGACCCAGCGGTCGAACTGCCGCCAGACGTGCTCGCCGATCGACTCGACGGCAACTTCGGCGAACCCCGCCGAGGTGAGGTCCGCGGCGAAGTCCCCCACGGGCCTGATGACGTCCACACCGGTCGCGACCGTCTCGATGAGGTCGGGGATCGCGGAGGTGTCGGCGCCGTCGGGCGCGAAGAACGTCGCGGCGGCCAAGCGCCCACCCGGACGCAGGACCCGGTGGGCCTCGCGCGCCACGGCGGCGAGGTCGTCGACGTGCTGGAGCATCTCGACGGCGTAGACGCCATCGACGGAGCCGTCGCCCCACGGGATGTCGGTGACCGAGCCGCGGTGGAACGAGAGCGCCCCGCCGAGGGCTTGGATCGCGTCGGCGTTGACGGCGAGGGCCCGTTCGAGCTGGGCCGCGGAGCGGTCCAGGCCGGACACGAGGACGCCGAGTTCCGCGGCCGCCAGAGCGGCGCCGACGCCGAGGCCGCAACCGAGCTCCAGGAGGCGGTCGCCGGGCTCGGGTTCGAGCCGCGAGACGACCTGCCGGTACATCTCGGCTTGCGAGGAGGTGCGCTCTTCGACGGTGAGCTCGCGACCGGGATCGAGCTCGCCCCAGTAGCCGTAGTTGATGAACGACCCTGAGAAGAGCGTCAGCGAACCGAGGTCGAGTTCGCCGTACATGCGATCACGCCGCGCTTGGACGTCGGATTCCGGTTCCATACCGCCTGATTCTGGCACAACCGGCCGGCCGGGACCCCTCCCGCGGGCGCCGGGATACAACGGAGTCCCCCTGGACATCCGCGTAGCACGAGGAGACTTCATGAACCGCAAGCTGATCGCCCTGCCCGCCGTGGCCGTGATCGCCCTGTCCGGTTGCGGCGGCGACGATACCGATGCCGCCGCCGACCCCACGACGAGCGCGGAGGCGAGCGCCACCGAGGCCTCCGAGTCGCCGTCCCCGTCAGCGGAGCCCTCGCCGACCGAGGAGCCCGTCCCGACCGACGACACGCCGGACGACGCGGCGGACGGCAGCGACGTCGAGGCGTGCGTCGACGGCACCTGCGAGGTCGCCGTCGCCCCGGGGACGAGCCTCACGTTCGACGCGAAGTTCGGCATCGACTCGATCGAGGTCGTGGAGATCGCCGATGACACCGTGACGCTGCACCTGTCGCTCGGCATGACGAGCATGACCACCCTCGGCGTAGGTGGGAGCGGATCCGCCGGCGGCGGTGAGGGCACCGAGTCGCTCGGGTACACGCTGACGTCGGTCGACGGGGACTCGGCGATCATCGCCTTCTACCCCAGGGAACGCGAGGACCGCTGAGCGGTCACAGGACTGTGAAGCCTCGCAGCTCCGCCACCGCCGCCTGCTCCTTGTCTCTGGAGGCGAAGGCGTAGGGCTCTCCCGCCGCGAGTTCGGGGAGGAGGAGGGTCGCGGTGGCGATGTGCCAGGCGTCCATGGCCCTGATGCCGTGGGTCGCCACGATGTCGAAGGCCTCGGCCTCGACTTCGGCCTGCGGGGCGGCGATGACCGTGATCGGGCCTTCGGGGGCCGTGTCCGCCTGCCAGATGTCCAGGAGCGGGCCCTTGTCGCGGCGCTTGGCGCGGGCGGTGCGGACCAGGGCGCCGGCCACCTCGATGCGGGTCCACGAGCCGGTGACGACCAGGACCTCGGGATCGCGCAGCAGTTGCAGGGCCTCGCGGTGACCGCGCTCGTCGGGCAGGTAGGACCGGGCCAGCACCGACGAGTCGGCGTAGACGATCACAGCAGGCGGTCCCTGTCCTCGTCGAGGATCCCGTCCAGGATCTCCCCGACTCCTCGCATGGAGTCGAGCACTTCGGCCCGCAGGGTCTCGACGTCCTTGACCGGCCGGTCGTGTCGTTCGACGGCCTTCAGCGGGGGCGCCAGCATGCCGAGGGCGGCCGCTCTGGCGCGGACCCTCTCGGATGCCGTGCGGCCGTCGCCCTCGCCCACTACGGACAGGATCTCGTTCGCGATGGCGTTGACCGACCGGCGCTCGCGCTTGGCGCGCTCGGTCAACCGGGCGTGCAGGTCGTCGTCGACGCGGAGCAGGAGCTGTTTCATCCCTCGATGATATCACCCACAGAGAAATGATATCAGCAGGCGCAGCCAGGGGCTTCGGCCTTCGGTCGGGGCTTCTTGCCGATGGTCGGCATGCCGAGGCTGACGCCCGGGAGCTTGGTGGCCCTGCCCGCGGCCCAGGCGTCGCCGGCCTTCGTCGCGCGGTGGGTCAGGACCTCGCCGTCGGCGACGAGGTGGTGCGGGGCGCCGTAGGTGACCACCGTGGTGATCACGTCGCCGGGCCGCACGCCCTCGGCGTTGCCGCTCGGGTCGGTCTCGCTCGGGGTCACCGCGAAGTGGACGAGGCGGCCGTCGCGGGCGCGGCCCGAGAGGCGGCCGGTGGCCGCGTCCTTGCGGCCGTCGCCGGCGGTCACGAGGACCTCGACCTCGGCGCCTTCGAGCTTGCGGTTCTCCTCCCACGAGACGCGCTCCTGGAGGGCCACGAGGCGCTCGTAGCGCTCCTGGACCACGGCCTTCGGGATCTGGTCCTCCATCGTCGCCGCGGGGGTGCCGGGGCGGATCGAGTACTGGAACGTGAAGGCGCTGGAGAAGCGCGCCTGCTCGACCACGTCGAGGGTGGCCTGGAAGTCCTCCTCGGTCTCGCCGGGGAAGCCCACGATGATGTCGGTGGTGATCGCCGCGTCGGGCATGGCCTCGCGGACCTTGTCGAGGATCTCCAGGAACTTGGCGGAGCGGTAGGAGCGGCGCATGTCCTTGAGGACCTTGTCCGAACCGGACTGCAGCGGCATGTGCAGCGAATGGCACACGTTCGGCGTCTCGGCCATCGCCGCGATGACGTCGTCGGTGAAGTTCTTCGGGTGCGGGCTGGTGAAGCGCACCCGCTCCAGGCCCTCGATCGCGCCGCACGCGCGCAGGAGCTTGCCGAAGGCGAGCTTGTCGCCGAACTCGACGCCGTAGGTGTTGACGTTCTGGCCCAGCAGGGTCACCTCGGAGACGCCCTCGTCGACCAGCGCCCGGACCTCGGCGAGGATCTCGCCGAGGCGGCGGTCCTTCTCCTTGCCTCGCAGCGACGGCACGATGCAGAACGTGCAGGTGTTGTTGCAGCCCACGGAGATCGACACCCAACCGGAGTAGGTGGACTCGCGCTTGGTCGGCAGCGTCGAAGGGAAGGTCTCCAGGGATTCGAGGATCTCGACCTCGGCCCGGCGGTTGTGGCGGGCGCGTTCCAGGAGCACCGGGAGCGAGCCGATGTTGTGGGTGCCGAAGACCGCATCGACCCAGGGGGCGCGCTTGACGATCTCGCCGCGGTCCTTCTGGGCGAGGCAGCCGCCCACGGCGATCTGCATGTCGGGGTTCGCGGTCTTGGCCGGGGCGAGGTGGCCGAGGTTGCCGTAGAGCTTGTTGTCGGCGTTCTCGCGCACGGCGCAGGTGTTGAACACGACGAGGTCCGGCGCGGCGTCGTCCGCGACGGGCACGTAGCCGGCCTCTTCGAGGAGGCCGCCGATCCGTTCGGAGTCGTGCACGTTCATCTGACAGCCGTACGTCTTCACCTGGTACGTCTTCACCGCTTGGTCAACCACCCTCCCAGGATAGACGCGAGTCAGGTCACAACCCCGGGCCGGGAACCCGAGCGGCCCCGGCCCGGCGCGGATCACCTGCCGGAGGGCACGAGCGGCGGGTTCAGGCGGGCGAAACCCTCTTGGACCTCGTAGGGGTAGTACGGGTACGGCGCGGTCCTCGCGCCGGCCTCGTCGAGGCGGGCGACCTGCTCGGCGGTCAGCTCCCAGCCGATCGCGCCGAGGTTGTCGCGCATCTGCTCCTCGTTCCGCGCGCCGATGATCACGGAGGCGACGGTGGGGCGGCGCAGGAGCCAGTTCAGGGCGATCTGGGGGATCGTCCGACCGGTCTCGGCGCTGATCGCGTCGAGGACGTCGACCACGTCGTAGAGCCGCTCGTCGTCCACCGGCGGGCCCCACTGCGCGGTCTCGTGCAGGCGGCTGCCCTCCGGGAGGGGCCGCCCGCGGCGGATCTTCCCGGTGAGGCGGCCCCAGCCGAGCGGGCTCCACACCACCGCGCCGACGCCCTGGTCCTGCGCGAGCGGCATGAGCTCCCACTCGTAGTCGCGGCCGACGAGCGAGTAGTAGACCTGGTGGGCCGCATAGCGGGTCCAGCCGTGGGCGTCCGCGACGGCGAGGGACTTCATGAGCTGCCAGCCCGCGAAGTTCGAGACGCCGATGTAGCGGAGCTTCCCGGCGCGGACGAGATCGTCGAGCGCGCCGACGGTCTCCTCGACCGGTGTGCCGGCGTCGAAGGCGTGGAGTTGGAAGAGGTCGATGTAGTCGGTGCCGAGGCGACGCAGGGCCGTCTCGACGGCGCCGATGAGGCGGGCGCGGGACGTGCCCGCGTCGTTCGGGCCGTCGCCGGTGGGGAGGGCGGCCTTGGTGGAGACCAGGGCCCGGTCTCTGCGGCCCTTGAGGGCCCGGCCGAGGACCTCCTCCGAAGCGCCGTCGGAGTAGACGTCGGCCGAGTCGAACATGGTGACGCCCGCGTCGAGGGCCATGTCGACCATGCGGCGGGCCTGCTCGGTCCCCGTGTCGCCCCAGGCGCTGAAGAGCGGGCCGCGCCCGCCGAACGTGCCCGTGCCGAAGCTGAGGGCCGGGACGAGGAGACCGGACGCGCCGAGCCTGCGGTATTCCATGAGGCCACTTCCTTAAAGGTTCTGTAGTTTCATTAATGATGGCGCTAGACTAGCCCGCAGAGCTCCTTAACGCAACTGGAGTACCGTTATGGGTGACGCACGACCCGATCCCGGGACCGTTCGACCGGGCGGCCGCACGGCGAGGGTGCGCGAGGCCGTGCTGCGCGCCGCCGGGGACGCCCTCGCCGAGGACGGCTTCGACCGGCTCGACCTGGCCGAGATCGCCCGCCGCGCCGGCGTGGGCAAGACGACGGTGTACCGGCGCTGGGGCACCGTCCCGGGGCTCGTCGCGGACCTGCTCGGCGAGATGGCCGCGGAGTCGGCGCCGCGCACCGAGACCGGCTCGCTGCTGGGCGACCTGACGGCCCAGGCCCGGCTCGTGCAGTCCACCTTGAACGACCCGAGGCAGGGACCGCTGTTCCGGGCGCTCATCACCGCCGCGGGCTGCGACCGGCAGACCGCCGCCGCGCTGCACCGCTTCTACCGCACCAGGACCGCCGAGTGGACGCCGTGCGTCGAGGCGGCGATCCGGCGGGGGGAGATTCCCGAGGGGACGGATCCCGAAGATGTGATTCGCGCCGTATCCGCGCCGCTCTACTACCGGTTCGTCGTCAGCGGCGATCCGATCGACGAGCCGACCGCCGCCCGCGCCGCGCGTGCGGCGGCGGCGGCCGCGCGAGACGGGGCCTTCACCGACTGAACACCGCGCGCCACGATCGGTATGCGAAGCTTGGGCGTCATACCCGTGAATGGCCTGGTCCACGCCGTACGAATGGTTTCACGCCGGTCCACAGAGCCCGGTCGCACCGACCGATCGTGACCCTCCGAACGCCCACTGTGCACAGTTCCGGTGAGTGACGAGTCGATCTTTTCACTGAATGAGATGTGTACGGTCACAACGGTTTCGGCATTACCCGCAGTTCTCGGAAACTTATTCTGATCCGGTCTTGTGCCTCACAGATCGTCCTTATAAGGTGACCTCCGTGCCGGTCCGTCCGCAACCCGACGGCGGCTCACCCCACCCGACAGCCCCACCTGCCTTTTCACAACAGGGAAGAACATGCGCCTGAAAACCTCCTCCGGCGCGGCTCTGGCCGCCGCCGCCCTGCTCGCGACCGCTGCGTGCGTCTCCGACAGCACCGCCGAGAACACCTCCGACAGCGCGCTCTCCGGCTCCGGCGCCGGCGAGGAGTGCGCCATCGAGGAGACCGTCAAGCTCGGCGCGGTCTTCAGCCTCACCGAGGCCGCCGCCTTCGCCGGCGCCTACCAGCAGGAGGGTCTCGAGCTCGCCATCGAGGAGCTCAACGCCTCGGGCGACATCACGTACGAGCTGATCCTGGAGGACGACAAGACCAGTGTCGAGGACAGCGTCGCCGCCTTCGAGAAGCTGATCGACCGCGACAAGGTCAGCGCCATCATCGGCCCGACCCTCTCCAACATGGCGTTCGTGACCTACACCGACTCCCAGAGCGCCGGCGTCCCCACCCTCGGCGTCTCCACCACCGCCGAGGGCATCCCGGACATCGGCGACTACATCTTCCGCGCCTCCCTCCCCGAGGAGGTCGCGCTCGCCGCCAGCATCCCGGCCGCCAAGGAGACCCTCGGGATGCAGCAGGTGGCCGTCCTCCACGACAGCGCCGACGAGTTCACCGCCTCCGCTTACAACACGATCTCCGACGTGCTCGCGGACGAGGGCATCGAAGTGGTCGTCGACGAGACCTTCGAGACCACCGACACCGACTTCAGCGCCCAGCTGACGAAGATCCTGGACGCCGACGTCGACGCCGTCATCCTCTCGGCCCTCCCCGGCGCCACGGTCCCGCTGGTCACGCAGGCCCGCGACCTCGGCATCGAGGCACCGATCGTCGGCGGCAACGCCTTCAACTCCCCCGTCCTGGTCGGCGCCCTCGGCGACGCCGCCGAAGGCCTCATCGTCGGCGGCGCCTGGAGCGCGGCAGCCGAGACCACCGGCAACGCCGAGTTCATCGCCGCCTACACCGAGAAGTACGACCGCGCGCCCGACCAGTTCGCCGCCCAGGCCTACACCGCCGGCTACCTGATCGACCAGGCCGTCCGCTCCGACTGCGACGCCAACCGCGAGGCGATCAAGGACAACCTCGGCCAGATCCTCGAGTACGACTCGATCCTCGGCAAGATCTCCCTCGACGAGGGCGGCGAGGTCACCCAGGAACCGGTCGTCCAGATCATCCGCGACGGCGCGTTCACCCTGCTCTAGCCCGCAACGGCCGCCGACCCCCGACGGCCGGCGGCCCCATCTCCGTACAGGGATACAGCGATGCTCCAACAGTTGGCGAACGGTGTGTTCACCGGTTCGATCTACGCGCTCTTCGCGATCGGGTTCACGCTCGTGTTCGGGATCCTCCGGCACCTGAACCTCGCCCACCCCGCGGTCTTCACCGCCGGCGCGTTCGTCGGCATCGAGGTCGCGACGCGAACGGCGATCCCGGTGTGGATCCTGTTCCCGGTCGTGGCCGTGTTCGGCGCCCTCGCGGGGGTCCTGGTGGAGCGCATCGCGTTCCGCCCGCTCCGCGGGAGGGACGACGAGCACTTCGCGGGGCTCATCTCCTCGGTCGCCCTCGGCGGCGTCGTCATCGCGCTCCTCCAGGCGCGCTACGGCACCGAGCCGCAGAGCTTCCCGCGGGAGTACTTCCCCAACCAGCTGTTCGAGATCGCCGGGATCCGCGTGACCCTGACGCAACTGGTCACCTTGGGCCTGGCCCTGGTGCTCATGCTCGGACTCGCATGGCTCGTCTCGGCGACGTCGCTGGGACGGGCCATGCGGGCCGTGGCCGAGAACCCCACGGCCGCGCAGGTCGTCGGCGTCAACGTCGGATGGGTGACCGCCGGGACCTACGCGATGTCCTCCGCGCTCGGCACCGTCGCCGGGGCGCTGCTGGCGCTCAACCTCGGCCAGGCCGGGCGCGACCTCGGCGCGTCGATCGAGCTCGTCGGCTTCGCGGTGATCATCCTCGGCGGCCTCGGCTCCCTCTGGGGCGCCATGGCGGCCGGGGTGATCCTCGGCCTCGCCGAGGCCCTCACCATCACCTACTTCGACTCCACCTGGAAGGGCCTGGTCGCCTTCGCGCTGCTGTTCGCGGTGCTGGTGCTGCGCCCGCGCGGCCTCTTCGGCCACGTCAAGGTCAGGGAGGTCTGATGCTCGACGGATACGACACCCTCATCACCACGATCGCGCTCGGCGCGATCCTCGCCTACTCGTTCCACGTCGTGCTCATGGCCGGGCAGCTCAGCCTCGGCCAGGCCGGGTTCGCCTCGCTGGCCGCGTACGTCTCCACCCTCGTCGTCCCGACCGAGCCGATCGCCGGCTCGATCTCCCCCGTGATCGTCGGCCTGCCCGTGGGCGCCCTGGTCGGCGCGGCCGCCGCGTTCGTGGTCGGCCTGCCGGTGCTGCGGCTGCGCGGGGTCTTCCTCGCCATCGCCACCATCGCCTTCGGCGAGATGGTCCGGGTCTTCATGACCAACGCCGAATGGACCAACGGCGCGCTCGGCATGCGGGTCGAGAAGTGGGTGACCTTCGACTTCGCGTGGATCGTCGTCGCGGCCCTGGCCTACCTGTTCTGGCGGCTCGGGCCCTCCCGCACCGGCCGCGCCTTCGCCGCCGTCCGCGAGGACGAGCTCGCCGCGAGCGCCATGGGCGTCGACGTGGTCCGCACCCGCATGGCCTCGTTCATCGCCTCCGGCGCGATCGCCGGCGTCTACGGGGTCATGTTCGCGTACTTCTTCGGCCGCATCACCCCGGCCACGTTCGACTTCGGACTCACCGTCGACGGCCTCGTCACCGCCGTCCTCGGCGGCTACCTCGTGTTCTTCGGGCCGGTCCTCGGCGCGGGCTTCCTCACCGCCGTGCCCGAAGTCCAGACCGCGCTCGGCCTCGAAGCCGGGTGGATCCACCCGCTCGTCACCGGCCTGCTCCTGCTCGCCGTGATCCTGTTCCTGCCCGGGGGACTGTCCACACTGTTCGCGCGCTTCCGCCCGAAGCCGGCCCGGCCCGAAGGCGACGACGCCGCGCTCGACGGCCTCGCGCCGCTCCCCGCGAAGGGCGAGCCGATCGCCGCGATCCGCGGCCTGGGCAAGGCCTACGGCGCGGTCCGGGCGGTGCGCGAGATCGACCTGGAGATCCGCTCCGGCGACGTCCTCGGCGTCATCGGCCCCAACGGCGCGGGCAAGACCACGCTGATCAACATGATCAGCGGCCTGGAGCCGCCGACCTCCGGCGAAGGCGACGTCCTCGGCGTCGCGCTCGGCTCCAGGCCCCACCGCTTCGCGCAGGCCGGCGTGAGCCGGACCTTCCAGCACTCCAAGCTGTTCGACCGGCTCACCGTGCTCGACAACGTCCTCGTCGGCACCCACCCCGTCAGCCGCTCGACCTACCTGCGGCGGCTGCTGTGGCTGCCCTCGGCGCGCCGCGACGAGCGCCGCGCGCTCGCCCTCGCGTGGGCGCAGCTGCGCCGCGTCGGCCTCGACGACCGCGCCCACGTGCGGCCCGGGGCCCTGTCCTACGGGGACCAGCGGCGGCTGGAGATCGCCCGCGCGCTCGCCTCCCACCCGACCCTGCTCATCCTCGACGAGCCCGCCGCGGGCATGAACCACGTCGAGGCCGCCGAACTCGCCGACCTCATCCGGGGCCTGGCCGAGGACGGCATCACCGTGCTCCTCATCGAGCACAACGTGAAGATGGTCCTGGCGACCTGCACCCGGCTGGTCGTCCTCAACTTCGGCGCGGTCATCGCCGCCGGAGAGCCCCGCGAGGTCGCCGCCGACCCGCAGGTCATCGAGGCCTACCTGGGGACCGAGGACGCCGAGGAGAGCGAACATGTCTGAGCCGATCCTGTCGGTCGAGTCGGTCCACGTCTCCTACGGGCGCGTCCAGGCCGTCCGCGACGTGTCCTTCGACGTCCCCGAAGGCGGCCTGGTCGCCCTCGTCGGCGCGAACGGCGCGGGCAAGAGCTCCGTCCTCGCCGCCGTATCGGGCCTGGTGCGGCCCGCGTCGGGCCGGATCCTCCTGGAAGGCCGGGA
Source organism: Glycomyces sp. TRM65418 (assembly GCF_019710475.1). GTDB lineage: Bacteria > Actinomycetota > Actinomycetes > Mycobacteriales > Micromonosporaceae > Glycomyces. Next base: position 35,454 of record NZ_JAJFAX010000008.1, read on the forward strand.
CGTCACGCGGTGGCCCGCGCACCGGCGCGTCGGGGCCGGACTCGTGCTCGTGCCCGAGGGCCGCCAGATCCTCGGGACCCTCACCGTCGCCGAGAACCTGCGCCTGGGCGCCCAGCGGCGACGCCGCCAGGCCGCGCCCGAATCCGAGATGTACGAGCTGTTCCCCGTCCTGGCCGAGCGGCGGGACCTGCCCGCCAGCGCGCTCTCGGGCGGCGAGCAGCAGATGCTGGCGATCGCACGCGCGATGATCGCCAAGCCGCGGGTCGTCCTGCTGGACGAGCCGTCGATGGGGCTGGCCCCCAAGATGTGCGACGAGGTCTTCGCCGTCATCGAGCAGATCCGCGCCTCCGGCGTGACCGTGGTGCTCGTCGAGCAGAACGCCCGCCGGGCGCTGCGCGCGGCCGACACCGGCCACGTCCTGGAGACCGGGGCCATCGCGCACGGCGGCCCCGCCTCCGAACTCCTGCAAGACCCCCGAGTCGTCAAGGCCTACCTGGGCGTCGAGTGATCCCCGCCCTCTACCAAGGAACCCCCTGAGATGAACGATGAGCGAGCCGAACCCCCGCAAGCGGAGCGGCGGCCGCGCCGCCGCCTGTGGTCGCGCGTCAGGATCCGGACCAAGCTGACGATCATGCTGCTCGTCCCGGCGCTCACCCTCGCCGGCATGGTCACCCTGCGCATCGTGGAGTCGGCGGCCGAGGCCCGTGACATCGGGGCCACCGCCGACGCGGTGGAGCTGGCCCGCGACGTCGACGCGGTCATCGGCGCGATCCAGGCCGAGCGGCTGGACGCGGCGATGCTGGTGTACCAGGACGACACCGAGCTGGCCGACGCCGAGACGCTCCTGGCGTCGTTCGAGGAGCACCAGGCGGCGACCGCCGCGGCGCTGGACGCGTTGGCCGCGACCCGCTCGGACCTCGACCTGAACGCCGAGACCCTCGCGCTGCTGGAACGGGCCGACGTCCCGCTCGAGCGGCTGGGCATCGCGCGCACGGCGGTCCAGGAGGGCACGGTGGACGCGGTCCACCTGACCGTGTACAACTCCGTGGTCGCCCGCCTCTCGGCCGTGCTCGACAACGCCGTGGACCTCGCCGGCACCGCCGAGCTGACGCGGATCGTGCGCACGGCGAGCCTGCTGGCGGGCATCGACGAGTACTCCGAGCAGCTGCGGCTCCTGATCCTGTCCCTCGAGGACGGGAAGCCGCTCGCCGAGAAGCACCGGACGTTCATGCGGCTCGCCGCGGCACGCGAGGAGTCGCTCAACGAGTACCGCCGGATCGTGGCGCAGACCGACCCCGACGCCGCCGTGTTCCGAGTGGGCGGCATCGGCGCGGCCGAGGCGCGCTCGGCGAACGCGTTCGAGAGCGAGGTCGCCGGTTCGCGATCGGACGACCTCCAGGAAGTCGACCACGCCGCGCTCATGGCCGCCTACGACGCCCGGCACGGGGCCACGGCCGCGCTCGTCGACGAATCGCTCGACGAGGCCACCTCGCGGGCGGACGCCATCAGCACGGCCGCGTTGCAGCGCCTGGGCGTCGAAGGGCTCATCGCCATCGTCGCGCTGGCCCTGGCGGTCCTCATCGCCTACGGCATCGGGCGCTCGGTCACGCGCGGCCTCGGCGATCTGGCCGGTTCGGCCCGCCAGATCGCGATGGTCGACCTGCCGATGGCGGTCAAGCGCGTCGACCAGCAGCAGGGCCTGGGCGGGCTGAGCCCGTTCGAGTACGCCGCGCGCACCACCCCGCCGCTGCGGGTCCAGGGCGAGGACGAGCTCAGCGAGGTCGGCGAGGCGTTCAACATCGTGCACCGCGAGGCCATCCGCGTCTCGGCGCAGCAGGCGCTGCTGCGGTTCCACGTCGGCGCGATCTTCGTGCGGCTGGCCCGCCGCGGCCACTCGCTGACCGGCCGGCTCACCGCCGAACTCGACGAGGCCGAGCGCAACGAGCAGGACCCCGAGCGGCTCCAGCGGCTCTTCCGGCTCGACCACCTGGCCTCGCTCATCGGCCGCGCGAACGACAGCCTCCTCGTCCTCGGCGGCTCCTCGGCGGCGAAGGTGCGGACCACGGACGCGTCCTTGGACGACGTGCTGCAGGCCGCGCAGAGCCGCATCGAGTACTACACGCGCATCGAGGCGGCCGCCGACGACGGCGCGTGGGTCAAGGCCGACGTCGTCGACGACGTCGTGCAGCTCCTGGCCGAGCTCATGGACAACGCGACCCGGTACTCCGAGTCGGCCGCCGAGATCACCGCCCGGGTCCTCACCGGGAAGGTGATCATCCAGGTCCGCGACCACGGTATCGGGATCGAGCCCGAACGCCTGGAGCGGTTCAACGAGCGGCTGCGCCGCGAGACCCCGGTCGACCTGGAGGCCATGCAGGCCATGGGGTTGACCGTGGTCGGGTTCCTGGCCGCGCGGCACGGCATCGAGGTCGAGCTGCGGCCGTCCATCGGCGGCGGCGTCGTCGCCGAGGTGGCCGTGCCGGGTTCGCTGCTCTCGTTCACGCCGCCGCCGAAGGCCGAGCGGGTCCCCGAGCGGCCCGCCGCGATCGCGTCCCCGCAGCCGCCGCCGCAACCGCGGCCCGCGCCGGTCCCGGAGCCGCGCCGGCGGGAGAACGCGCCGCTGTTCAACCAGAGCGCCGCTCCCCCGGCGCCGGCGCCCGCGCCGCAGCGGCCGGTGCCGCAGCAGCGTCCGGCCCCGACCGCCGGGCCCCGGGCGCTTCCGGCCGGACCGGGCCGGGGCGAGATCGAGGGCGACACCCGTCCGCTCCCGGTGCTCTCCTCGGCCGCGTCCGCGTACCTCTCCGAGATGCCCGAGATCAACTTCGAGGTGACGGTCGTGCACGCGGACCCGTCGCTGCGGGCGGGGCAGCCGCTGCCGCAGGCCGCGCCGAAGCCGCCGCTGACCGGACCGAACGGCCTGCCGCAGCGCCAGCCGATGTCCAACCTGGTCCCCGGCGCGATCGCGCCGTCCCCGGGCCAGGACGGCAAGCCGATCGAACGCAATCCCCGCAGCATCGGAGCGACGTACTCCGCGTACGCCAGAGGCCTCTCCGGCAGCCGAACGCCCGCACCGAACAATGAGAACTGACCCGAGGATCGACCATGACCACTAGCGCACAACTGGACTTCCTACTCAACGACTTCGTCGGCAGGGTGCCGCACGTGACGCACGTGATCGCGGTGGCGGCCGACGGGCTGCTCATCGCCTCGAACAACACGCTGCCGCGTGACGAGGCGGAGCGGCTGTCGGCCATCGCGTCCGGTCTGACGAGCCTGTTGGCCGGCGCCGCACGCTCGCTGCAGGCCGACCCGGTGATCAGCAACCTGACGGAGATGAACGGCGGCTTCATGTTCTCGATGTCGGTCTCCAGCGGCGCGAGTCTCTTGGCGCTGGCGGGGCTGCACTGCGACATCGGCCAGGTCGGCCACGAGCTGGCCAACCTCATCAACCAGGTCGGCCCGGCCCTGACCCCGGCGGCCCGCCAGGTCCTGGCCGCCAACCAGCAGTACCCCCAGTAGCGACGAAAGGCCGGGAACCGCGGCGCGGTTCCCGGCCTCGCGAGTTGCTCACGACTTCAGCGGTAGAGGTCGGTCAGTCCGATCAGGCAGGTGTCGGTTCTTTCGGCTGCGAGTCGGCTCAGACGGTCGTTGAAACCCGCGCCGGAGAAGCACATGAGGCGCGTACCGGTCGTGTCGAACTTTCCGGAGTCGCTCAGGAGCGACCGGATGCGTTCGAGTCGTTCGAGGTGCGCTCGCCCCATGACGTCCTGCCATTTCGACTCACCGACGGCGAGCAGGCGCGGCTTGCCGCTGTCCGATGCGGCGATCACCGCCACATCGACCTCGTGGGAGGTCTTGGCGGGCGGATCGTTGACCACTCCGCTGGCCACAGTGGTGGGCAGATCGCCGAACAGGTCGGGGTCGGCATGGTAGAGGGCCCAGTCCCGGCACAGCTGCTCGAAATGCGGTCCCAGGATCTTGCTGGCGAACCGGTGCCGGCTGGCCTTCCATACGCGGTCGGCCATGCCCGGCCTCTGCAATTGGTCCCACACCGGTCGCATGATCCCGGCGTAGAAGGCGATCAGCGGCTCGGCGATGCGGTACGCCGACCGGTTCTTGCGGAAGGCGTCGGCATCGCGGTGCAGCAGCCCGATGTCCTCGAGCACCTGAATCGGGTGGGCGATGTCGACGGCCTTGCGTTCCAGATACGCGGCGATGCCGCTGCGAGTGGCGTTGCCGTCCGCGACGGCCGAGAGGACCGAGAGGTACAACGCCGGGTCGCGCACATCGGCTTCCTCAGCGAGGAGGTAGCGGCCTTCGCGGAACAGGGGCGTCTGGGGGTTGAGCGCCGTCCGAACGACCCAATCGTCGAAATCCGCCAAGTCATGCGGCGCATCGCCGCGGAGGAATTCGTTCAGGTAGGCGGGAGTGCCACCGACGATCGCGTGGGTCCGAACCGCTAGGTCGGGGTCGTCGATCTGCCAGAACTCGGCCGCCATACGGTAGTCGAGAGGAGGCACCAGCAGTTCGAGCGCGGCCCTGCCGCGCAGCGGCGCGCCGCCGGAGAGCAATCGGCCCATGAACGACATCGCCGAACCGCACAGCAGGAGCCTGGTTCGGGACTCGGTCCGCTCCGGCCGCAGCGGACCGAATGCCTGCTGAAGGATCGACGGCAGTTCGGGGTTCGCGCGGGCCAGGTAGGGGAACTCGTCGATGACCACGGGGACCGGTCGCTCACGCCCGAGCGCGAGGATCGCGTCGACCGCTTCGAACCAGTCAGCGAAGTGGAAAGCGGTCGGGGGATTCGCGAAGCGGGTGAGCGAGTCACTGAACCGCCGCAGCGACTCGGCATCGGCGGCTTCGGTGGCTCCGAAGTAGCAGCCTCCCGCCGCCCGCACGATGGCGTCCAGCAGGAACGTCTTACCCTGGCGCCTGCGCCCCGAGACCACACCGAGCGTGGCCCCCGGTCGCGTGTCGGAGACGAACCGATCCAGCGCCGACCACTCGACATCGCGGTCGAACACTTCTCCTGGCTTCTCCATACGGCCTCCTGTTTATAGAACTACAGTTTATAAAACTATAGAGCTATAAGCATCGAATCGTCGGCCGCGACGCGCTGGGTGGGACGCACGCGCGAGGAGGCATCCGGCGATCCCGACACCTGCAGTGCCGCATGGCGAGGCTGCCGTGGAGTCCTTCGCCCCCACCGAGAAGGCCGGGAACCGCACCGCGGTTCCCGGCCTTCTCGGTGATCTCGCCCTGCTCCCCGCGCATGAGGGCGCGCCTGGGGCTCCGGCGGTCTCGGTCAGATCATGCCGCGGCTAGGCCGTCTCGGTGATCTTGCGCTGCACCCAGCGGCAGAACGAAACCCGCGCATTCATGCGACGTCTCCCCGTGGCGGCCGCAGGACCGCGACGTCGGTTCGAACGAAGTCTTCACCGACGCACAGGATCGGCCGATCGAATTCAGCGGCGACGCCGTATACGACGCAGTCGCCGAAGTTCAGCTTGGCCGGGTACCGCCCCTTGCCGAAGCGCCGCCATGCTTCGAGTGCACGTTCGGCCGCACTGGCGGTTACATCGACTATCTCGATCTCTGCGTCACGGAGAAACCGTGCGGCGAGCCCGGTTCCGGGCAGACCGAAACGGGATTCGAGGACCATGCCGAGTTCGAGGTAGGTCGCAGCAGGCATGACCGCGGCGGTCGCCTGAGCGAGCACTTCCTCCAGCCAGTCCGCACCGGGTTCGTCGCTCACGATGGCGACGACCGCGGAAGTGTCCACAACGGGAAAGGCGGTTTCGGTCACGTGGGCAGGCCGTCCTCGTCGTAGCCGATGATGTCGTCGCTCGCGCGGGAGTCGAGTACCGGCAAGGACCGTGCTTCAGCGCGAAGGGCGTCCAACCGGTGGCGGATGCGTCGTGAACGAAGACCGTGCGCCTGCCGCTCCAGACGTTCACGGATCGCTTTCTCCACGGCTTCGGTAAGGGACTCCCCAGTGGCGGCGACAAGCTCACGCGCGAGCTGATCAGCTGCGGGGCTCTTGATGCTCAGTGCCATGTCCGCAATTCTACCATTGAGTCTATAAATCTAGAACACGCTTCTCGCGCCGATTGTCGGGCCAACCTTAAAGGCCGGGAACCGCTGCGCGGTTCCCGGCCTTTAAGGTTTTTATACCGAATTAGGCAGTTTCGGTAATTTTACGCTGCACCCACGGCATGAGGGCGCGCATCTTGGCGCCCGTCTCCTCGATCGGGTGGTCGTTCTGCTCCTGCTGGAGCTTCCGGTAGTTCTCGCGCTTCTCGGCCTCGGCGACCCATTCCTTCGCGAAGGTGCCGTCCTGGATCTCGCCCAGGATGCGCTTCATCTCGGCCTTGGTCTCGGCGTTGACGACGCGCGGGCCGCGGGTGAGGCCGCCGTACTCGGCGGTGTCGGAGACCGAGTACCACATGTTGGCGATGCCGCCTTCGTAGATCATGTCCACGATGAGCTTGAGCTCGTGCAGGCACTCGAAGTACGCGGCCTCGGGGGCGTAGCCCGCCTCGGTCAGCGTCTCGAAGCCGGCCTTGATGAGCTCGGCGGCGCCGCCGCAGAGCACGGCCTGCTCGCCGAACAGGTCGGTCTCGGTCTCCTCCTTGAAGGTGGTCTTCAGGACGCCCGCGCGGGTGCCGCCGATCGCCTTCGCGTAGGAGAGCGCCACCGCCTGGGTGTCGCCCGACGGGTCCTGCTCCACCGCGACGAGCGCGGGAACGCCCTTGCCGTCCACGAACTGGCGGCGGACCATGTGGCCCGGGCCCTTCGGGGCGACCATGGCGACGTTGACGTCGGCCGGGGGCTGGATCAGGTCGTAGCGGATGTTGAAGCCGTGACCGAAGAACAGGCTCTTGCCGGCGCTCAGGTTCGGGGCGATCTCGTCGGCGTACAGCTTGGCCTGCACGGTGTCCGGCACGAGGATCATGATGACGTCGGCCCACGCGGCGGCCTCGGCCGGAGTGAGCACCTTCAGGCCCGCCTCCTCGGCCTTCGGACGCGACTTGGAGCCCTCCTGCAGGCCGATGACGACCTCGACGCCGGAGTCGCGGAGGCTCAGCGAGTGGGCGTGGCCCTGCGAGCCGTAGCCGAGGACGGCGACCTTCTTGCCCTGGATCAGGGCCAGGTCGGCGTCGTCGTCGTAGAACACTTCAGCGGACATGCGTTGCTTCTTCCTTCACTTAGCTATTCGGTGTGACGTAGCGGGAGAGCGAGGCCATGGACTTGGCGCCGCGCCCCAGCGCGACCGTCCCCGACTGGACGAGCTCCTTGATCCCGAACGGTTCCAGGACTTCCAGGAACGCCTCGATCTTGTCGGAGTTCCCCGTGACCTCGAAGGTGACCGTGTCGGGTGTGACGTCGACCGAGCGGGCCTTGAACAGCTCGGCCGCGGCGATCACCTGGCCGCGGGTGGCGGCGTCGGCGCGGACCTTGACGAGCAGCAGTTCGCGCTGCACGGAGGAGCCCGCTTCGAGTTCCACGATCTTGAGGACGTGGATGAGCTTGTTGAGCTGCTTGGTGACCTGCTCCAGCGAGCCCGCCTCGACGTCCACCACGATGGTGATGCGGCTGACGCCGGGGTGCTCGGTCTCGCCGACGGCGAGGGAGTCGATGTTGAAGCCGCGCCTGGAGAACAGAGCGGCGACGCGGGCGAGGACGCCCGGCTTGTTCTCGACGAGGACGGAAAGGGTGTGAGTGCTCATCAGCGTTCACTCCGGTTCGGGGAACGGCGACGGAGTCGCCGGCCTTCGTCTCCGCGGACGCGCAGCGTCCACGATTGCGGGCGGGGGCGGGCGACGGGTGGGCGCGTAAGGGCGTGGGCCATCAGATCTCCCCTTCGTCGTCGAAGTTCGGGCGCACGTCGCGCGCGTACAGGATCTCGTCGTTGGAGACCCCGGCCGGGACCATCGGCCACACCATGGCGTCGGGTCCGACGGTGAAGTCCACGACCACCGGGCGGTCGTTGATCGAGTTGGCCTGCTTGATGATGTCGTCGACCTCGTCGACGGTCTCGGCGCGCAGGCCGACGCAGCCGAGCGCTTCGGCGAGCTTCACGAAGTCCGGGACCCGCGGGGAGCCCTCGGAGTGGTGCGTCGACAGGTTCGTGTTCGAGTACCGCTTGTCGTAGAACAGGGTCTGCCACTGGCGGACCATGCCCAGGTTGCCGTTGTTGATGACGGCGACCTTGATCGGGATGCCCTCGATGGCGCAGGTCGCGAGCTCCTGGTTGGTCATCTGGAAGCAGCCGTCGCCGTCCACGGCCCACACGGTGCGGTCCATCCGCCCGAGCTTGGCGCCCATGGCCGCCGGGACGGCGAAGCCCATGGTGCCCAGGCCGCCCGAGTTGAGGAACGTGCCGGGCTTCTCGTAGTCGATGAACTGCGAGGCCCACATCTGGTGCTGGCCGACGCCGGTGGTCCAGATCGTGTCCTCGGGCGCGAGCGCGCCGAGCCGCTCGATCACGAACTGCGGGGCGGGCAGGCCGTCGTCGATGTCGGTGTACCCCAGCGGATAGCGGCCGCGCAGGTCGTCGAGGGTCTCCCACCAGGTCTTCAGTCGCTCCTTGCCGGGGTCGGCGTAGACCTCGAGCATGGCGGCGATGGCGGCCTTGCAGTCGCCCACGATCGGGACGTCCGCCTCGCGGTTCTTGCCGATCTCGGCCGGGTCGATGTCGACGTGGACGACCTTGGCCTCGGGGGCGAAGCTGGCGAGCTTGCCGGTGACGCGGTCGTCGAAGCGTGCGCCGAGGGCCACGAGCAGGTCGGACTTCTGGAGGGCGTGCACCGCGGGCACCGTGCCGTGCATGCCGGGCATGCCCAGGTGCTGCGGGTGCGAGTCGGGGAAGGCCCCGCGCGCCATCAGGGTGGTCACGACGGGAGCGCCCGTGAGCTCGGCGAGTTCCAGCAGCTCGGCGTGCGCGCCGGACTTGACGACGCCGCCGCCGACGTAGAGCACGGGCTTCTTCGCCTCGGCGATGAGCGCGGCGGCCTCGCGGATCTGCTTGCCGTGCGGCTGCGTCGTGGGACGGTAGCCGGGGAGGTCCATCTTGGGCGGCCACACGAAGGGCGCCTTGGCGTTGAGGATGTCCTTGGGAATGTCGACCAGGACCGGTCCGGGGCGGCCGGAGGAGGCCACATGGAAGGCCTCGGCGAAGACCCTCGGGATGTCCTCGGCATCGGTGACCAGGTAGGAGTGCTTGGTGATCGGCATGGTGATGCCGCAGATGTCGGCTTCCTGGAACGCGTCCGTGCCGATGGCGGACGAGGCGACCTGGCCGGTGATGGCCACGATCGGGACGGAGTCCATGTGGGCGTCGGCCAGCGGGGTCACCAGGTTGGTCGCGCCGGGGCCGGAGGTCGCCATGCACACGCCGACCTTGCCGGTGGCGAGGGCGTAGCCCTGGGCGGCGTGGCCGGCGCCCTGCTCGTGGCGGACGAGGACGTGGCGCACCTGCTCGGAGTCGAGGAGGGGGTCGTAGGCGGGGAGGATCGCGCCGCCGGGGATGCCGAAGACGGCCTCGACCTCGAGCGCTTCGAGCGCGCGGACGACGGCCTGCGCGCCGGTGAGGACGGGCGCTGCGGCGGGAGCGCCGAGCGGAGGAGCGGGCTTGGGTGCCTTCGGCCTGGCGGGCTGAGCTTTGGCAGCCTGCGGCCCTGGCTTCGGTGCCTTCACTGGTGTGCTCATGTCCTTAGTCCAATAGGGAGTATGCGGCTGGTTCGACGGAGCTCGTCGTTCCCCGGGCAGAAAAAATCGCCCGCGTGCTAAGACGCACGGGGCGAGCGCACCGTCGGAGAACGACAGTGCGCTAGATAAGTACTACGACGAGCGGCCGGGCGGCAAAGGCCTCGGTCGCGATGATGAAGTCGTAGTTCTGCTTCGGCACGCTCCCCAGGATGCACCATTCCGGCCCGTGAGTCAACTTTTCTCAGACTCCGGGACGTCGGTCGGCGTGTCGTCGGGCCCCTCCGGATCCTCCGGCTCAGCCTCGATCACGGGGGCGGGCAGCGCCGGCGGGAGCGCCCGCGGCTCCTCGGTGAGCCAGCGCGTCAGGTCGTCGGGCTCCATCGGCTTGGCGAGCAGGTATCCCTGCACCAGCGGCGCCTGCGCGGCGATCATGGCGTTGAGCTGCAGATCGGTCTCGACGCCCTCGGCGATGACCTCCATGCCGAGGATGCGCCCGAGCTCGACCGTGACCGCCGCGAGCGGGCCGACGCCGCCGTCGTCCTTGGCGATGAGGTCGCGGTCGATCTTGATGATGTCCACCGGGAGCCGTTCGAGCTGCCCGAGCGAGGAGTATCCGGAGCCGAAGTCGTCCAGGGCGATCCGCACGCCCGCGCCGCGCAGGGCGCTGAGCTGGGCGACGAGGGTGTTCAGCTGGTGGGAGAAGTCGTGCTCGGTGACTTCGAGGACGAGCCGCCGCGCCGGGACGCCCGCGGCGATGAGCGCGGTGTTGACCTCGGTCGCGAACAGGTGCGTGTGGAGTTCCTTGACCGAGACGTTCACCGAGATCCAGGCCTTGATCCCGGCGCTCGCCCACGCGGCGAGCTGCTCGGCGGCGCGGTTCACCGTCCACACCGCGAGATCCTGGGTCAGGCCCGACTCGGTCGCGGCGGGGATGAACTCGCCGGGGCTGACGTGGCCGAGCCGGGGGTGGTGCCAGCGCATGAGCGCCTCGGCGCCGACGATGGTGCGGTCGACGGTGGAGAACACCGGCTGGAGGACCAGGCGCAGCTCGTCGCGGGCGATGGCGCCGCGCAGCTCCTGGGTGAGCTCGTTCCGGCGGCGCACCTTGCGGTCGAACTCGGCGTCGTAGGTCGCGTACCGGTTCTTCCCGGCCTGCTTGGCGGCGCGCAGCGCCAGGTCGGCGTTGCGCAGCAGGATCTCCGGGTCCCCGAGGCCTTCGGCGACGGTGGCGATGCCGACCGAGCCGGTGGTGAACACGGTGGACTCGTCGTGGAACTCGTACGGCTCCCCCAGCCGGGCGACGAGGGACTTCGCGGTGGCGACGGCCTCGGACCAGCTGGCGCGCAGCAGGATCGCGAACTCGTCGCCGCCCAGGCGCGCGCCGACGTCGGTGGGGCGCAGCAGTTCCCTGATACGGCGGGAGACCTCGACGAGCAGTTCGTCGCCGAAGTCGTGGCCGCGCGTGTCGTTGACGTTCTTGAACCCGTCGAGGTCGAGCAGCAGCAGCGCCGTCTGGTGCTCCTCGGCGGAGACGCCGTCCTCCAGGCTCTGCAGGAGCGCCCGGCGGTTCGCCAGGCCCGTGAGCGGGTCGGTGTAGGCCATGCGGGCCAGCTCGGTCTCCAGGCTCCTGCGGGCGCCCACGTCCTCCATGCGGGCCACCAGGCCGCGCACCTGCGACTTGCCGCGGAGGTCGGTGACGATCGTCTCGGTGTGCCGCCAGCGCCGCGCGGCGTCGCGGACGCGGACGGTCATGGAGACCCGGCCGCTGCGGACGGCCCCGTCGAGGAGGGCGCGCAGGACCTCTTCGGCGGCGCGGCGGTCGTCCTCGTGGACGAGGTCGAGGAAGGACGCGCCGACGCAGTGCCCCGCCTCGGTGGCGGGCCGCCAGGCGGCGTCGTCGGGGTGCCAGGTGACCGTGAGGTCGTGGTCGAGGACCAGCACGGTGTCGGAGGCGACGCCGACGATCGCGGACAGCTTCCGCTGGCGCAGGGCGGCCTCGTCGCTGACGCGGCGGACGTCGAAGTGGGTGAGCACCAGGCGCGCGCCGAGGGCCCCGGCGGCGGCGATGCCGAGCAGGGCGGCGTCGAGCGGGAGGGCGCCGCCGTCGACCCCGTTGACGAGCACGGCCGCGACGGCGAGTCCGGCCGCGATGCCCATGACGGTGTAGTGGACGCCGGGGTAGTTCGGCTTGTCGACCGGGGCGGGCTTCTGGGTGCGGGCGAGGTAGGTGACGCCGAGGAGGGCCGCGCACATGGCGACCCAGGCGACCGACCACCACAGGATGCGCTCGTCGGGGCGGCCCCACTGCCAGGTCGTGAAGGTGGCCATGCCGCTGAAGTGGACGGCGAAGACGGCGATGTAGGCGAAGGCGTGCCGGCGTCTCCAGCGCTGGATCCGGAACGTCGTGGTGACGCCGACGCCGAGCATCACGATGCCCATCATGGCGGGGATGACGATCGCGACGTCGCCGTCATCGAGGTGCCCGCGGAACTCCTGGAACAGCGGCCGGGCGACGAGGAGCCAGACGACGAACAGGGCGCAGAGGCCGACGAACGCGCCGTCCACGAGGCGCCGCTGCACGCCGAGCGGGGCCCAGCCGTTGTCGGGCAGGCGCAGCAGCGCGAGGGCCCAGAGGATCACCGCCGCGGAGAAGCCCAGCCCGGCGACGAGGTCGGCGCTCCCGCCCGGCAGCCAGCAGGCGGCGGCCATGGTCGCCGCGGTGGTCTGGATCCCGGCCGCCATGAGCTGGTAGGTGACGCGGCGGCCCGGCTTGATGCGTCCGGCGGCGCGCCACATGAGGAGCCCGGCGCTGGCCGCGCCGAAGCTGCCGAGGACGGCGGCGCTGGCGGGGTCGATGCGCTGCGCCCCCGACCGCATGCCGACGACGACGGCCGCCGCCAGGACGGAGCACCAGACGGCGGCGGTCGCGGTCCAGGACAGCAGCTGTCGGACGCGTCGGGGGGTTGGCGTCATCCACTGACCCAATCTTAGGAAGGCTCGTGCTTTACAGAATGCCGCATCCTCCGGCGTATCCGTCTCGGGCCCTCGGGAAATGCCGCGCCGGAGGTCCGGTCGCGGGCTAGCGGAGCCCGTGGAGCGGGGGGCCGGGATCGGCGGGCGGGGCCTCGCGGAGGCGCTCGAGGGCGCCTCGCGTAGCGGTGTCGAGCTCGGCCGCCTCGCGCTCCCGGCGTTCGACGTCCTCGCGGGCCTGGAGGAGGTCGGCCCGGAGCCGGGCGAGCTGGTCGTCGCGGCGCGCCTGCGCGTCGGCGGCCTTGGTGCGGCCGCTGCGGTCGATGTAGAGCGGGACGAGCACGAGCAGGCCGGACAGGATCGCGAGGAACCACTGTCCGAAGACGAGGAAGAGCAGGGCGATCGCGCCGAGGGCGACGGCGAAGCCCGTGATGACCGGCTTGGACGGGCCGATCGGCTCGAAGTCGAGGTCGATGCGGCGCGCGATCGCGTCGACCTGCTCGGGGTCGTGGCCCTCGCGGGTGATCTCGACGGCCAGGCCGCGGCGGCGGACCGTGCGGACGACCGCCTCGGGGGCGGCCAGGCCGGACTCGAGGCGGTCGAGGCGCGAGCGCAGGAGCGGCACGGTCAGGTCGAGCGAGAGGCGGCGGGCCAGCTCGTCGTCGAGGTCGTTGATGGCGTGGGCCTGGCCGAGGTCGCCGGTCCACCAAGGGTTGACACGGGTCATGGGGCTGCTCCGGGGGCTCGGGGGCAGGGGCGAGTTCATTCTGCCCGCAACGCGACGGCGGCGGGGCCCCCTCGGGGACCCCGCCGCCGATCCGGATTCGCTAGTCGACCTTGCGGACCGCGCCGTCGCTGGCCGGGGTGGCCATCGCGGCGTACGCCCGGAGCGCGCGGGAGACCACGCGGTCACGGTTCACCGGAGTGAACGGCTGCTCGCGCTTCTCCTGGGCCACGCGGCGTTCGGCCAGGACCGAGTCGTCGACCTTCAGCTCCAGCCTGCGGCCGGGGATGTCGATCTCGATGATGTCGCCGTTCTCGACCAGGCCGATCACGCCGCCGCCGGCGGCCTCGGGGCTGACGTGCCCGATCGAGAGGCCGGAGGTGCCGCCGGAGAAGCGGCCGTCGGTGATGAGCGCGCACTTGCGACCCAGTCCACGTCCTTTGAGGAACGAAGTCGGGTACAGCATCTCCTGCATGCCCGGGCCGCCCTTGGGGCCCTCGTAGCGGATGACGACGACGTCGCCTTCCTTCACGGACTTGTCGAGGATGCCCTGGACCGCGTCCTCTTGCGACTCGAAGACGTGGGCCGGACCGGTGAAGGTCCAGTTCTCCTCGGGCACGCCCGCGACCTTGACGACGCAGCCGTCGACGGCGAGGTTGCCGAACAGGACGGCCAGGCCGCCGTCCTTGGTGTAGGCGTGCTCGACCGAGCGGATGCAGCCGTCCTCGGCGTCGGTGTCCAGGCTGGCCCACCGGTTCGCGGTCGAGAACGCCTCGGTGGTGCGGACGTTGCCCGGCGCGGCGTGGTACAGCTCGATCGCCTCGGGGGACGGGCTCTCGGCGCGGATGTCCCACTTGCCGAGCCATTCGGCCATCGAGGCCGAGTGGACCGTGTGGACGGTGTCGTTGAGCAGGCCGCCGCGGTAGAGCTCGCCGAGGATGGCGGGGATGCCGCCGGCGCGGTGGACGTCCTCCATGTGGTACTTCGGCGAGTTGGGGGCGACCTTCGACAGGCACGGGACGCGGCGCGAGATCGCGTCGATGTCGGCCACGTTGAAGTCCACCTCGGCCTCGCGGGCGGCGGCGAGCAGGTGCAGGATCGTGTTCGTGGAACCGCCCATGGCGACGTCGAGCGCCATGGCGTTCTCGAACGCCTCGCGGGTGGCGATGCTGCGCGGCAGGGCCGACTCGTCGTCGTGCTCGTAGTAGCGGCGCGCCAGGTCCATGACGACGCGGCCGGCTTCGGAGAAGAGGTCGCGGCGGGCGGCGTGGGTGGCGAGGGTCGAGCCGTTGCCCGGCAGCGAGAGGCCCATGGCCTCGGTGAGGCAGTTCATCGAGTTCGCGGTGAACATGCCCGAGCAGGAGCCGCAGGTGGGGCAGGCGGCCTCTTCCATCTTGAGCAGCTGGGCGTCGGAGACGTCGTCGTTCGCGGCGGCGATCATCGGGTCGATGAGGTCGAGCTTCTGCGTGACGATCCCGTCCTTGTCGACGGTCTTCCCCGCCTCCATGGGGCCGCCGGAGACGAAGACGACCGGGATGTTCAGGCGCAGGGCGGCCATGAGCATGCCGGGGGTGATCTTGTCGCAGTTGGAGATGCACACGAGCGCGTCGGCGCAGTGGGCGTTGACCATGTACTCGACGGAGTCGGCGATGATCTCGCGGCTGGGCAGGGAGTAGAGCATCCCGCCGTGGCCCATGGCGATGCCGTCGTCGACGGCGATGGTGTGGAACTCCTTGGAGACGCCCCCGGCCTCGGCGATGGCCTCGGCGACGATGTCGCCCATGTTCTTGAGGTGCACGTGCCCGGGCACGAACTGCGTGTAGGAGTTGGCGATGGCCACGATCGGCTTGCCGAAATCGGAGTCGGTCATGCCGGTGGCGCGCCACAGCGCGCGTGCGCCGGCCATCTGGCGGCCATGAGTGGAAGTGCGTGAACGAAGCGCTGGCATGGATCAAGTCTGCCACGTCCCGTATACCGAGATGAACGGCCCGGAACTTAGGATGTCCTGGGTTTCAAGAGTGGTCGAAAGCCGTGAGTCGCGATATTACCGAAATATCCCCCCTAAGGGACCCCTAGCGACAAGTCTACAGCCCAGGTACGACAATCCCGATACGTGATTAAAACTCGCGAATCACGGTGCCGAAGACGGCCGCGGCCGGGCACGGACCGTGGCGGCGGGAGTCCTCGCCGGCCGGGTTGTCGCTCAGCAGGAAGTAATGACCGGGCGGCACCGGATCGCCGGAGCCGGGCATCGGTTCGCCCGGGCCTGCCGCGACCCGCTTGATCCACCACGGCGACGGCGCGTCGTCGCGCCCGGGAGCCGCCGAGGAGTCCGGGTCGCGGCTCGCGCGCTTCCCGGACGGGGCCGACCGGCGGCGCGCGCGCAGCACCGACGGGGCCCGATCGGCCTCGGCCCAGCCGAGTCCGGGGTCCGGGGCGGCGACGACCACGACGTCGCCGACGGCGATCCGGCGCGTGCGCTTCGCGAGGACCTCATGGCCGTCGTGCAGCGCCGGCTCCATCGAGACGCCCTCGACCTTCACGAGCAGCCACCGCCGCCGCAGCTGGCGCACCGACTCGGCCATGAGCGCGAACACGACGACCAGCAGCAGCGGGAAGAGCCAGTCAGAAGAGGTCATCGATCCCGCCTTCGCCGGGGTCCTCCCCGCCGCGCCTGCGGAAGCGCTCGAACGCCGTGAAGCTCGTCAGTCCCAGCGCCGCCATCACGACGAGGACCGCGTACGCGAACGCCAGGACCACGAAGACGACGAACCCGACCTGGGCGATCAGCAGCAGGCCGTAGCCCGCCGCGGGCCCCGCATCGCCCGTCACGGGAGGTCGTTGATGATGTCGGTGATGCTGCGGCGCTTGCCCGTGTAGAACGGGATCTCCTCGCGCACGTACAGCCGCGCCCGGGAGGCGCGCAGCTCGCGCATGAGGTCCACGATCCGGTGCAGCTCGTCGGCCTCGAAGGCGAGGATCCACTCGTAGTCGCCGAGGGCGAAGGACGCGACGGTGTTGGCGCGCACGTCCGGGTAGTCGCGGGCCATCTGGCCGTGCTCGCGCAGCAGGTCGCGGCGCTCTTCGTCGGGCAGCAGGTACCAGTCGTAGGACCGCACGAACGGGTACACGCACACGTAGCCCTTCGGGTCCTCGTCGGCCAGGAACGCCGGGATGTGGCTGCGGTTGAACTCGGCGGGCCGGTGCAGCGCCATGTTGGACCACACGGGAGCGAGGTGGCGGCCGAGCGCCGAGCGGCGGAAGTCGGCGTAGGCCTTCTGGAGCCGGTCGGAGGACTCGGCGTGCCACCAGACCATGAGGTCGGCGTCGGCGCGGAGGCCGGTGAGGTCGTAGGTGCCGCGCACGGTCACGCCGTGGTCGCCGCAGTGCTTCGCGAAGAACGCCTCGGTGTCGGCGGCGAGGTCCTGCCGGATCGAGGGCATGTGCTCCTCGACGCGGAACACCGACCAGAGGGTGTAGCGGATGGTGTCGTTCAACTCCCGGATGCGCTGCGCGTTCGGGTTGTGCGACTGCTGCTCGGTCACGGTGCGGCCCTTCTTATCTCGAGTCTGGGGTGAGCTGTGCTGCGATGAGGTCGGCGGCATGCCGCCCCGAGGCGATGCAGGCGGCGATGCCGACCCCGTCCACGGCCGCGCCGGCGATCGCGATGCCGGGGTGCTCCGCCAGCGCTTCGCGGGCGGCGGCGACGCGGGCGCCGTGGCCGGGCGTGTACTGCGGGAGCGCACCGCCCCAGCGGTCGACGCGCTGCTCGACGGGTTCGGGCAGGCGCCGGCCGAGGTGTTCGCCGAGTTCGCGCAAAGCGGTCTTGGCGAGGGCGGCGTCGTCGTGCTGGAGCAGGGCCTCCTCGCCGAGGCGGCCCATGGAGACGCGCACGATCTGGCGGCGGCGTCCCAGGTGGGGCCATTTGTTGCTCGCGAAGGTGGCGGCCTTGACGGTCTTGCCTTCGGAGGCGGGGGTGAGGAATCCCGAGCGTTCGGGCAGGTCGAGCCGGTCGAACGCGAAGGAGGCCAAGGCGACCGAGGCGTAGGCGACGGCGCTGAGGGCGGCCGCGGCCTGGGGTTCGACGGCGCGGAGCAGCTGGGCCGCTGGCGAGGCGGGGACGGCGAGGATCACGGCGTCGGCGGTGAGCTTGATCGGATCGGGGACGGGTCCGGCGATGATCTCCCAGCCGTAGGGCGTCTGGCGCAGTTCGCGGACGGTCATGCCGAGGCGGATCTCGGCGCGCGCGCACGCGGAGGTGGCGGTGACGAGCCGGCTGAGGCCGCCGTCCACGGTGGCGAACACGGGTTTGCGGGGGCCCTCGGCGGGCCGCTTGACCTCGGCGACCGCGTCGGTCAGGCGCACGTGGCGTTCGAGGGCCGAGGCGAGCTGCGGCATCACGGCGCGCACGGAGAGCCGGTCGACGTCGCCGGCGTAGACGCCGCCGAGCATCGGGGCGACGAGCCGGTCGAGCACCTCCTCGCCGAGGCGCGAGCGTACGAGTTCGCCGACGGACATGTCAGCGCCGGGTTCGAGGATCGGCAGGCCGTTGTCGGGCCGTTCCTTGGCGTTCGCGACGGCGGTCACGTCGGCGGGGTCGCCGGGGATGCCCATCATGTGGCCGGCGGGGAAGTCGACGAGTTCGCCGCCGAGGCTCAGACCGGGTTTGGCGGCCGACGGGTAGACGAGGGCGTCGCCGAGGCCCACCTTGCGGGCGAGGTCGATCGCTTCGGGCCGCGCGGCCAGGAGCGACTCGGCGCCGGTCTCGACCGGCCGCCCGGCGAAGTCGACGGTGTGGATCTTGCCGCCCAGGCGCGGGGACTGCTCGGCGACGATGATCTCGGCGTCGGGGCCGAGGCGTTCGCGCAGGCGGTGTGCGGCGGCGAGACCGGTGATGCCGCCGCCGACGATGAGGACCCGGGTCCGGCCGGGCGTGCCCGTGAGGCGGGCCGGGGTCATCGGGCTCATCGCGCGGTGACCTCGTGCACGCGGTCGACGACGAGCTTGAGCTTCCCGGGGTCGGAGTCGGGCAGGACGCCGTGGCCGAGGTTGAAGATGTGGCCCTTGGCGGCCTTGCCGGCTTCGATCACGGCGTCGGTCTCGGCCAGGAGCGGCGCCTCGTCGGCGAGGATCGCGGCCGGGTCGAGGTTGCCTTGGAGGACCTTGTCCGGCAGGCGCTTCGCGGCCTGGTCGAGCGGGATGCGGAAGTCGACGCCGCTGACCTCGGCGCCGGTCTCGGTCATCGCTTCGAGCAGGTGGCCGGTGCCGACGCCGAAGTGGATGCGCGGCACCGATTCGGCGACGCCCGCGAGCGCGGCGGTCGAGTGCGGGAGCGCGAAGCGGCGGTAGTCGGCCTCGGAGAGGGCCCCGGCCCAGGAGTCGAAGAGCTGCACGGCCTTGGCGCCGGCCTCGACCTGGATGCGCAGGAACTCGCCGCAGATCGCGGCGAGGCGGGAGGCGATGCCGTGCCAGACCTCGGGCTGCGACCGCATGAGGGCCTTGGTCTTCGCGTGGTCGCGGCTGGGACCGCCCTCGATGAGATATGACGCGAGGGTGAACGGGGCCCCGGCGAAGCCGATGAGCGGGGTGTCGCCGAGTTCCTTGGCGAGCAGGCCGATGGCCTCGGTGATGTAGGGGACGTCGCAGGGGTCGAGGTTGCGCAGGCGCTTGACGTCGGCCTCGGTGCGGAACGGCTCGGCGACGACGGGGCCGGTGCCGGGGACGATCTCGATGTCCACGCCGATGGCGGCGATGGGCACGACGATGTCGGAGAAGAAGACGGCGGCGTCCACGCCGTAGCGGCGCACGGGCTGCATGGTGATCTCGCAGACCATCTCCGGCGTGCGGCAGGCCTCGAGCATCGAGGTGCCCGCGCGGGCCTCCTTGTACTCGGGGAGGGAGCGTCCGGCCTGGCGCATGAACCAGACGGGAGTTCGGCTTGGCTCCTCGCCGCGGCAGGCCGCTAGGAACGGGGAGACGGAAGGAACGGCTGCTGCTGCGTTGGACACGAATCCATCTTTTCACGCCTTCATCACGGTCGTCCGCAGCGGCGAGTGCGATGTGGCCCGCACTCCCGCCGCGGCGCCGGGAGTGCGATGTGCCCCGCACTCGCGTTCGGGCTGTGGCGGGCCGCTCGGGATCGGTACGTCCATCATGGAGACCAAATAGGGCGATTACGCCACTATCGGGTGGATATCGGTCTCGGGCTCGGCGGGGCAGTGGCGCACCCCGGTTACCTGGCCGTACGGTGAACGGGTGACCGATCCCCAGCCCGAGGCCGAAGCCGAACTCCTCACCGAGCCGCGTGAAGGCATGCCGCCGCTCATCCAGACCTCCGCCGAACTGGCCGAGGTCGCCGCTCGACTCGAGGCCGGGACCGGTCCCATCGCCATCGACACCGAGCGCGCCTCCGGCTTCCGCTACTCGGGCCGGGCGTACCTCATCCAGCTGCGCCGAGAGGGCGCCGGCTCGATCCTGGTCGACCCGATCCCGATCGAGGACCTCGAACCGCTGCGCCGCGCGCTGACGGGCCCGGAGTGGATCCTGCACGCCGCGAGCCAGGACCTGCCGTGCCTGGAGGAGCTGGAGCTGCGGCCGGCGAAGCTGTTCGACACGGAGCTGGCGGCGCGGCTGTGCGACTTCGAGAAGGTCGGGCTCGCCTCGATCACCGAGCAGCTCCTGGGCTACCGGCTGGAGAAGCAGCATTCGGCGGCCGACTGGTCCTCACGGCCGCTCCCCCACGATTGGCTGGTGTACGCGGCCCTGGACGTGGAACTGCTCATCGAACTGCGCGACAAGCTCGCCGCGGAACTCGCGAAGCAGGGCAAGTCCGCGTGGGCGGAGGCCGAGTTCGAGCACGTGCGCCTCGCGGGCCCGCCGAAGCCGCGCAGGGAACCGTGGCGGCGCACCAGCGGCATCCACAAGGTCCGCGGCGCCAAGGCCCTCGGCCGGGTGCGCGCGGTGTGGGAGGCCCGGGACGACCTGGCCCGCAAGCTCGACCGAGCCCCGGGCAAAGTGCTGCCGGACGCGGCGATCGTGGAGGCCGCGACCGCTGATCCGACCGACTTCGCCGAGCTGATGAGCCTGCCGGGCTTCAGGCGGCGCGGCGGCCGCACGAACGCGCGGCTGTGGCTCGCGGCGCTGGCCGAGGCGCGCACGGTGCCCGCCGACGAACTGCCGTCGACCACGCCGCCGCAGGACGGGCCGCCCGCGACGCACCGCTGGGCCGACCGCGACCCGGTGGCGGCCGAGCGGCTCGCCGCCGCTCGCGCGGCGGTCACCGAGGTGGCCGAGAAGCATCGTCTGCCGGCGGAGAACCTGATCGCCCCAGCGCTGGTGCGCGGCCTGGCGTGGGAGCCGCCGAAGCGGGTGACCGAGGAGCACGTGCGCAGGGTCCTGGCCGAGAACGGCGCGAGGGAATGGCAGATCGAGCTCCTGGCGGAAGGCCTCACCGAGGCCCTCAAGGGCTGAGGGAACGCGAAAGGGCAACGGCCGTCATGCCGTTGCCCTTGTGGTTCGCCGGCGGGGCCCGGTCAGTACTCCCAGGGGTTGATCAGGGTGATACCGAGCCCATCGAAGTCCTTGATGTTCCGGGTGGCGAGGACGGCTTGGCGCGAAACGCAGATGGCCGCGATCTGCGCATCCTGGGACGCAATCGGGCGCCCGCTCATCCTTCGTTCCGCCCGAAGCGAGGCATAGGGGCCCGTTGAAGCGAAATCGAAGCTCTCGATCTTGCCGGTGAAGACGCGTGAGATGAGACGGTCGATCGTCTGTTCAAGCGCCACGCGCCTGCCGCCTTGCGGTAGGAGCGCGGCGCCAAAGCGAAGCTCGGCGACGGTGACTGTCGTGACCGCCACTTGATCCGAATCCACCGAGTCGAACCATTCCCTCACCCGTTCGTCAGGGCGGGATCGGAGGTATTCCGAGACGACGTTGGTATCGAGGATGATCATTCGGAGAAGTCCACCGTCCGCTCAGGCATCTCGGATCGCGGAGGAATCTCCAATTCATCGAAGCCGCCGGTGTCCTTCAGGACCGCACGGAACGCCGCCCCCAGCGAGTTGTCGGCGGACTCGTCGGCCTGCTTGATCTCGAGGATCATCGCTCGCAGCTCCGCCTGCATGGAGCGCTCGTGCTGGGCGGCTCGGACCTTGAGCCACTTGTAGGTGTCCGGATCGAGGCCCCTGAGGTAGACCGCCCGGGTCGCTTCAGTCATCGTTGTCGCCTCCTGACGATATCGATGATATCAACGAATGCGCGGAAGCGACACGCCTTCGGCGAGAAACGGATTTCCGGACCTGACGCCGCCGAGCGGGAAACAGCGCCCGCCCGGCCTACGCCGCAGCGACTGGCGGCAGCTCGCTCGCCGCGTCGCCGCCGACCTGATCTGAAGTCCGGGACCTGCATTGACGCCGCGCTCACCGGCCGGTTCCCTCTAGGCTGGGTGGGGCCGTGACTTCGATCTTACTAGCGAGTAACATCGTCTGTGACGTTGCATACCCAAAGGAGGGGCTGGCGTGAACGACACCATCCGCGATGTCGTCTTCGTCGACGGGGTACGAACCCCGTTCGGCAAGGCGGGGAAACTCTTCGAAGAGACCCGCGCCGACGACATGATCATCCGCTGCATCAGGTCGCTGTTGCGCCGCAACCCGGCGCTGCCGCCTGAACGCGTCGACGAGGTGGCCCTCGCGGCCACGACGCAGATCGGCGACCAGGGCCTCACCCTCGGCCGCACCGCCGCGATCCTGGCCGGGTTGCCCCGGTCGGTCCCGGGCTACTCGATCGACCGCATGTGCGCGGGCGCGATGACCGCGGTCACCAGCGTGTCCGCCGCGATCGCCGCCCGGCAGTACGACGTCGCCATCGCCGGGGGCGTCGAGTCGATGTCGAACCACCCCATGGGCGAGGGCGTCGACCCCAACCCGCGCATCGTCGCCGAGCGGCTGGTCGACCCCGAGGCGCTCCAGATGGGCAACACCGCCGAGAACCTGCACGACCTGTTCCCGACGATCACCAAAGAGCGCGCCGACGCCTACGCCGTGGGCACCCAGCAGCGCTACGCCGCCGCGATCGAGCGGCTCAGCGCCGACATCACCTCGATGGCCGCGCGCTCGACCGACGAGGGCTGGACCGTCGCCACGGCCGACGAGCTGCCGCGGCCCGGGACCACGCTCGAAGGGCTGGCCTCGCTGCGGACCCCGTTCCGCCCGCACGGGCGCGTCACCGCCGGCACCGCGGCGCCGCTGACCGACGGCGCCACCGCGTGCCTGGTCGCCGACGCCGAGACCGCCGCCGAACTGGGCCTGCCCGTCGCCATGAAGATGGTCGGCTTCGCCTTCGCGGGCGTCGACCCCGAGACGATGGGCGTGGGGCCGATCCCCGCCACCGAGAAGGCGCTCTCGCGCGCCGGACTGTCCATCGAGGACATCGGCCTGATCGAGATCAACGAGGCCTTCGCCGTCCAGGTGCTGGCGTTCCTCGACCACTTCAAGATCGCCGACGACGACCCGCGCGTGAACCCGTGGGGCGGCGCGATCGCCATGGGCCACCCGCTGGCCTCCTCGGGCGTCCGCCTCATGACGCAGCTCGCCCGCGAGTTCGCCGCGCACCCCGAGGTGCGCTACGGCATCACCACCATGTGCGTCGGCCTCGGCCAGGGCGGCACGGTCATCTGGGAGAACCCGAACTTCAAGGGGGCGAACTAATGTACGCGACGCCGCTCGACCTTCCCGACTTCGACGAAGAGGTCGTCACCGAGGCCCACGTCCGCTACCTGGAGCCCCGCGGGCTCGGCGGACGCGCGGCGCTCATCACGCTCGACAACGGCTTCGACCACACCAAGCCCAACTCGTTCGGGCCCGCCGGGCTCAAGAACCTGTGGCGCGCACTGGACGAGGTCGAGGCCGCCGAGGACGTGAAGCTCGTCGCCGTCACCGGGAAGCCGTTCATCTTCCTGGCCGGCGCGGACGTCAAGCTCATGCCGAAGCTGGAGAGCCGCGAGCAGGGCCTGCAGCTCGCCCAGGCCGGGCACGCCGTCTACAAGCGGCTCAAGGACTCAGCGGTCCCCACGTTCGCGTTCGTCAACGGCACCGCGCTCGGCGGCGGTTTCGAGCTCGCGCTCCACTGCCACTACCGCACCGTCTCGACCAGCGCGATGGGCCTGGGCCTGCCGGAGGTCTCGATCGGGCTCATCCCCGGTTGGGGCGGCTCGCAGATCCTCCCGAACCTCATCGGCGTCGAGAAGGCCGCGCAGGTCATCGTCGGCAACCCGTTGAACCAGAACAAGATGCTGCGCGGCACCGACCTGGTGCCGATGGGCATCGCGGACGTGCAGTTCGACGCGGCGGACTTCCTGGAGGAGTCGCTCGAGTGGGCCGTCCAGGTGGCGACCGGCGCGATCACCGTCGAGCGCCCCGAGGTCGACCGGTCGGTGTGGCCGATGGTCATCGCCGGGGCCCGCGAGCTGGTGAACGAGAAGGTCCACAACGCCTCCGCCGCGGCCGTGCGGGCCCTGGACCTGCTGGAGCTGGCGCAGCACGCCAGCTTCGAGGAGGGGTCCCTCGCCGAGGACGAGGCGCTCGCCGATCTGGAGGCCGGGCCGCAGTTCCAGGCGTCGATCTACGCGTTCAACCTGGTCCGGTCCCTCGCGAAGCGTCCTGAGGGCGCGCCGAGCCCGAGCCTGGCGAAGGACATCGGCAAGGTCGGCGTGGTCGGGGCCGGGCTCATGGCCGGGCAGATCGCGCTCATGTTCGCGCGCCGCCTCGAAGTGCCCGTGGTGATGACCGACCTCGACGAGGAGCGGGCGCAGCGCGGCCTGGCGTACGTGCGGGCGGAGATCGACAAGCTCGAAGCGAAGGGCCGGGCGTCGAAGCTCAAGGCCGCGCGGTTGCGGGCGCTCGTCTCGGCCAGCTCGGACAAGTCGGTGTACGCCGACTGCGACCTGGTGATCGAGGCGGTCTTCGAGGAGCTGAAGGTCAAGCAGGCGGTGTTCGCCGAGGTCGAGTCGATCGTCGCTCCGGAGTGCCTGCTGGTCACCAACACCTCGGGGCTGTCGATCACGGCGATGGGCTCGCAGCTGGCGCACCCCGAGCGCCTGGTGGGGATGCACTTCTTCAACCCGGTGGCCGTGATGCCGCTGGTGGAGGTCATCGCGACCGAGCAGACCGACCAGGCGACGCTGGCGACGGCGTACGCGGTGGCGAAGAAGCTGAAGAAGACCGCGGTGGGCTCGGCCGACCGCCCGGCGTTCATCGTGAACCGGCTGCTGGGCCGGATGCTCGCGGAGGTCACCGGCGCGGTGGACGCGGGCACGCCCGTGGAGGTCGCGGATGTGGCGCTCGACGACCTGGGGCTGCCGATGCGGCCGTTCGCGCTGCTGGAGCTCGTGGGGCTCCAGGTGGCGTGGCACCTGTGCCAGCACCTGAACGAGGACCTGGGTCCGCGGTTCCCGGCGTCGGAGAACCTGCGGCGCATGGCCGAGGCGGAGTTCCCGGTGTTCGACGCCTCGGCGAAGGGCAAGGGGCGGCTCACCGAGGAGGCGAAGTCGCTGATAGAGCTGGGGAACCAGCCGGCGTCGGCCGAGGAGGTCAAGCAGCGGGTGCTGCGCGGCCTGGCCGAGGAGGTCCAGTTCATGCTCGACGAGGGCGTCGTGCCGTCGCCGAAGCAGATCGACCTGGCGATGATCCTGGGCGCGGGCTTCCCGTTCTGGCTCGGCGGGCTGACGCCGTACCTGGACCGGGCGGGGATCTCGGCCAGTGTGTCCGGTAAACCGTTCCAAACTCCGAGTTAGTGTCAGCGGTCACATTATCTTTGACCCGAGCCCGGTCTCGCCCGAAAGGACGAGGCCGGGCTCGTCCCGTGTCCGGAGGCGTGGGGGCGGCAGCGCGGACGCCCTCGGGCACCGCTCCGGATAGGGTCGCTATCGGGCATTTGCCGCGGTTGCTACTTGCGAGTAGGGAACCCCGCCCCGCGCCTGGAGAACGCGCCGGCAAGGCGGTTTGACCTGCGCTTTCGGTTCCTTACGGTTGCCCGGTGCATATTCGCAGCATCATCGAAGGCGTGACCGGCCGGGTCCGGAGCGCCGCGGCCGTGATCTCCCAGCGGTCGAGCCGACTCTTCGCAGGCCCCCACGAGCACCACCGCGTCCGTCGCTTCGCCGTCATCGGCGTCGCGGCGGCCGTCTTCACCGGCACCGGCGCGACCGCCGCGTGGGCCATCAGCAACGCCGACGATCCGGCTCCCGAGCCGACCGCCGAGGCCGCCCCCCAGACCGACGAGCCGGCCGCCACGAGCGAGGCGGCCACCGAGGCCCCGACCGAGGCGGCGACCTCGGAGGCGCCCGCCGAAGCGGCGCCCGCGCCCGCGAAGGAGCCCGCCGGACCGGTGGACATCGACGTCGCGGACCTCGACGACGAGCAGGAGGCGAACGCGGTCACCATCATCGAGACCGGCAAGGAGCTGGGCTTCGACGAGAACGGCTGGGCCGTCGCTCTCGCCACCGCGATGCAGGAGGCGAAGCTCTACAACGCCGCGTCCGAGGCGGTCCCGGAGAGCTTCGAGTACACCGACTCCGAGGTCAGCTACTCCGACCACGACTCGGTCGGCCTGTTCCAGCAGCGCACCTCGATGGGATGGGGCTCGGTCGAGGAGCTGATGGACCCCGCCACCTCCGCGAGCAAGTTCTACAACACCCTGGCCGACGTCGACGGCTGGGAGGGCATGTCCATCGCCGCCGCCGCGCAGGCCGTCCAGATCTCGGCGTACCCCGACTACTACGCCCAGTGGGAAGGCCTCGCCTGGGACATCATCGCCGCCTATGAGGCCGCGAGCTGAGACTGATTCCTCCTCCCGACGGAACGGGGTCCGGCCGCTACTGCGAAGGCGCCGGGCCCCGTTCCCACGTCCGCCGGCGGACCGTGGGCCCGGGCCGGTTCGGACGCGGACGGACCGGCGCATGCCGGGCTGCGCACTCATGATGATCACCGCCTCGACGCGGACGCCGGTCCGGCGGCCGAAGCCGACACGCGCGGGGATCCGCCGGCGGGCGATCGCGCACCTGCCCGGGCTCCCTCACCGGTAGAGGCGTGGGTCGGCCCGATGCAAGCCGGGGCGGCGGTCGGCGCGGCCGCTGCGGCGGTGCTGCTAGCGGCGAACCGCCGCCGGCAGGCGCCGCTGGTGCTCGCGGTCTTGGCGGTCAACGAGATCCCGTCGGGGTGGAGCGCGGTGCCGAAATGGGCGCCGCCGTCGGTGGGCGGCGCGATCCTCATCGCCGCGGGCGCGGCCTTGGAGCAGCGCCGCCGCGACCTGTCGCGACTGAGCCGATCGGTCAAGGCGATGCGCTGACGGCGATCGCCCAGTGAACCGGCCCGGCCGCCCCGAGGTTCCCTGGGGACGGCCGGGCCTTCGCGTTCGCCGCGAGGAAGCGGCCCATTCGCCGAGCGAGCGTCCGGCGAACCGCCCTTCGGACTCCGGTCCGTTTAGAGGAATCCTTCAACATTTCGGCCTGTAGGCTCAGGCCGCGTACGCCTTCCTTTGTCATTCGCGTACAAAGCGCGCCCGTTTTGCCCGATCCCGTATTTGACAGGGCCCCCACACTGTGCACATGACCACCTACAACTGCCCCCGTTGCGGCAGCCCTTCCACGGCCGAGCGGTGCCCTTACTGCGGCCGCGGGCCCGAGCCGCTGCTGTCGCGGCTCGGCGAACTCGACGCCGTCCTCGCCACGATGCCCGCCACCCTCCAGAGCCGCGCCGCGGTCGAAGCCGAACGCCGCGAGGTGCTCGAAGGCCTCACCGAAGTCGCGGCCCGCTACCTCGCCGAGGCCGAACGGCACGCCCGCGCCACCGGACCGGGCCCCACTCGGACCCCGCCGGCGTCGACCGACACCGACACCACGCAGTCGCTCACGAGCCCGCCCCGCTCCTCGCCGACCGCGACGCCCGCCGGACCGCCGGCCGCCCACACGCCTGGAGCGCCCGCTCCGTACGCCCCCGGCACCCCGGCCGGCGGCGTCCCCCAAGCACAGGCCGCCCCACAGGCCGGCGCGCCCCAAGCCGTCCCGTACCCGTACCCGCAACCGCCGCGCACGCCGCCCGCCGGCGCGTTCCTCCGGCCGCGCGAACGCGGCGAAGTCGGCTCCAAGACCGTCCAGACCGTGCTCCTGAGCCTCGGCGGCCTCCTCGTCGCCGCCGCGCTCATCATCTTCACCGCCGTCGCGTGGCGCAACATGGGCAACGAAGGCCGAGCCGCCGTCCTCGGCGGCGTCACCGTCCTGCTCCTGGCGATCCCCTTCGCGTTCAAGCGCAACCGCCTCTGGGCCACCGCCGAGACCTTCGCGGCCCTCGGCGCGCTCGCCCTGTGGTGCACGACCCTCGCGGGCTACTACCTGTACCGGCCGCCGGGCGCCGACTTCGGGCCCGACACCGTCGGCGCGTGGACCGGCGGGGTCCTCGTGGTCCTCGTCGGCTACCGCGCCCTGGGCCGCCTCGCCGCGACCGGCTGGGCCATGCTCCCGCTCGCCGCGGTCGGCGCCGGGTTCGCCGCCGCCGGCCCCCTCGGCACGGCCGTCCCCCTCGTGCTCGCGATCGCCGCGGCCCTGGGCGCCGCCGCCTGGATCACCGGCCGGCACCCGGGCCGCTACGGACGCTCAGACCTGTGGGCCTCGCGGTTCCTCACCTGCGCCGCGGTCGTCGCCGCCTGCTCCGCGGGTCTGCGCGCGGCCTTCGGGCTCGCCGACCCCGTGGTCCCGCCCGCGGCCGCCGCCGTCGCACTCCTGGCCGCCGCCAACCTGGTCGGCGCCCACCTCGCCCGCCGCCTCGGCGTCTCCCTCACCACGATGCTCGTCGCCGCCTCCGCCAGCGGCTCGCTCGTGCTGTGCGCGTGGATCCTCGCGATCCGGGCCGACTCCTCCGAGCTCATCCTCCCCTCGCTCGCGCTGGCCGCGGCGGCCGTCCCGCCCGCCCTCCTGCCGCGGGAGAAGGACACGTGGCCGCTCACCACGGCCGCCACCGCCGCGCTCACCGCCCTCGCCGCGTTCGCCGCGGTCACCTTCGACGCGCCCGACCTCAGCGCCTACTTCGTCGTGTTCCTCGCCGCCCGCCTGGTCGCGCCGCTCTGCGCCGCACCGCTCGGCACGGCCCTGCGGCACGCGTCCTATGTGGTCGGCATCGGCACCGCCGTCGTCGCGGCCTTCACGGCGCTCGGCGGCCTCGTGGCCCTGTTCGCCCGCGACCTCGGGTGGCGCCTCGCCCTCGAAGTCCCGGTCGTCCTCGTGGCCTTCGCGTTCGCGTCGCTCCTGCTCCCCCGGAAATACCGGGTCAACGCGGCCGCGCTGGCCGTCGCGTTCGCCGTCGAATCGTCGGCGGTCCGCCTGTGGAGCGAGGACCCGACCCGGTACGACGCGGTCCCCACGATCGCCTTCATCGTCTGCGGCCTCATCGCCCTGACGTCGGCCCTGTTCTCGGGCACGGTCGCCGGGCGCTGCTCGGGCTGGGCGGCGCTCGCGGTGTGGGCCCCGATCGCCGGAGCCGCGGCCTCCGAGAGCGACACCCTCGACCCCGGCCCGGGCTGGATCCCGCTGTGGCTCACCGTCACCGCCGCCGCGATGCTCGTCATCGCCGCGGGCGCGCCGCGCCGCACCCGCCCCGACCGGGTGCTCGCCGCCATCCTCGCCCACGTCCTCGCAGGGCTCGCGATCGTGGTCGGCGGCCTGGACGACTTCTTCTCCGCGACCCTGATGGACTCGGACGTGAAGCTGTTCCTCCCCGTCCAGTTCGGGATCTACACCCTGGCGCTCGCGGGCGCGGCGCTCATGGCCCCGGTCCGCAAGTGGGGGTACACGATCGCGGCCCTGTGCACCGGCACCGTGGGCTGGTGGTCGCTGCTGGCCGCGCTCAACATCGCCACGCTGGAGTGCTACACCGCGCCGACGGCGGCCATCCTGTTCCTGATCGGCCTGTGGCGGCTGGATCGGCGACCCGAGGTCGGCTCGTGGTCGACGCTGGCGCTGCCGATCCTCGTCGGCATCGGACCGAGCCTGCTCATGGCGCTCGGCGACGGCGACGTGGCCCGGCGCGTCGGCGTCGGCGCGGCCGCCGTCGTGGTGATCATCGCCGGACTCCAGCGCCGCTGGCAGGCTCCGCTCGTGCTCGGCTCGATCGCGCTGGCGGTCCTGACGATCAACGAGCTGGCACTGGTGTGGGATCACATCCCGGTGTGGATCCCGCCCGCGATCGGCGGCGTGATCCTCATCGGCGCGGGCGCGACCTTCGAGAAGCGCCGCCGCGACCTGGCCCGACTGCGCGACGGTTTGAAATCGATGCGGTAGGCAACCGAACGAGGCCTTCGCGGCGTCTTACCGACAGCACCGGGCGCGGCGGGTCCTACAGGGCCCGCCGCGCCGCTGTGTCCGGACCGCGGACGAGCGGCGGCGACCGGTGGTCCCGCGCAGGCGTCGGGGCCGAAGCACGCGTGACGGCCGCTTTCCGGTCGGCCGTCTCGTCACGGCCGCCGCTGCGTCGTCCGTCCCCCCGATGCCGTACCGGTACGGGAGGGCCGTCCGCCTGCGAGCGGGCACGGATGCCGAATCGCCGGGACGATTGACGGTCCCTAGTGGTGGTGCGCTTCCGCTTCGCCGCGGCGGTGGACTTCGGCCGCCAGGCGCTCGGCGATCGCCTCGGGGGTGAGCCCCAGGTCGGCGAGGAGCTGGGCGCGGGTCCCGTGCGGATGCCAGCCGCGTTCGACGCCGAAGTCGATCAGCGGCACCTCCTCGCCCGCGTCGCGCAGGGACTGCGCCAGCGCGTCGCCGAACCCGCCGGTGCGGATGCCGTCCTCCACTGTGGCCACGAGCGGGTACTGGCCCGCGAGCTTCACGAGCGCGTCCGGCACCGGCGAGATCCAGCGCGGGTCGACGACCGTGGCGCGGATGCCCCGCTCGACGAGGAGCGAGGCGACCTGGACCGCGGTGGCGGCGAAGGCGCCGCAGGCGACGATGAGCAGCTCGTCGTCCTCGTGCTTGACGAGCACGTCGAGTCCTTCATTGACGTCGACGGCCTCGATGTCGGCCTCGGGGACCGCCCCCGTGGGGAAGCGGAGCATCGTCGGGCCGTCGTCGACCGCGAGCGCCTCGGCGAACTCCTCGCGGAGGGACGCGGCGTCGCGCGGGGCGGCGATCCGCAGGCCGGGGACGACGCGGAAGATCGAGGTGTCCCAGATGCCGTAGTGGCTCGGTCCGTCGGGGCCGGTGATGCCGGCGCGGTCGAGCACGAACGTCACCGGCAGGCGGTGCATGGCGACGTCGAGGACGGTCTGGTCGAACGCGCGGTTCATGAACGTGGAGTAGACGGCCACGACCGGGTGCATGCCGTTCATGGCGAGGCCGGCCGCGGAGGTGACCGCGTGCTGCTCGGCGATGCCGACGTCGAAGACCCGCTCGGGATGGCGCTTCATGAGCTTGTCGACGCCGGTGGGCCCGGGCATGGCGGCGGTGATCGCGACGACCTCGGGCCGCAGGTTCGCCTGCGCGACGAGCTCGTCGGCGAAGACGCCGGTCCAGCGGCGCTTGGAGGCGGTGACGGGCTCGCCGGTGATCGGGTCGAACGCGGCCGAGGGGGCGTGCATCTGCTCGGCCTCGTCGGCGCGGGCGGGGGCCCAGCCGCGGCCCTTCTCGGTGAGGGCGTGGACGATCACGGGACCGCCGAAGCGCTTCGCGCGGTCGAGGGCCTCGGTGAGCTCGCCGATGTGGTGGCCGTCGACGGGGCCGACGTACTTGATGCCCAGATCGGAGAACATGCCCTGCGGGGCGAGGGCGTCCTTGAGGCCGGTCTTGGCGGCGTGGAGGCCCGCGTAGGCGGCGCGGCCGAACACGGGGATGCGTTCGACGAGCTCCTGGATCTTCTTGAGCGCGGGCTCGTAGCCGGGATTGAGGCGCAGGCCCGCGAGGCGCTTGGCGAGGCCGCCGACGGTGGGCGCGTAGGAGCGGCCATTGTCGTTGACGACGATGACGAGTTTGAGGTCGTCGCGGGCGGCGATGTTGTTGAGGGCCTCCCAGCACATGCCGCCGGTGAGCGCGCCGTCGCCGACGAGCGCCACGACGTGCCGGTCGGAGCCGGACAGGGCGTGGGCCTTGGCGAGGCCGTCGGCGTAGGACAGGGCGGTGGAGGCGTGGGAGTTCTCGACGAGGTCGTGCGGGGACTCGGCCTGGCTGGGGTAGCCGGTGAGGCCGCCGCGGCGGCGCAGTCCGTCGAACCGATCGGCCCGGCCGGTGAGCGCCTTGTGGACGTACGACTGGTGGCCGGTGTCGAAGACGATCTGGTCGTGCGGCGAGTCGAAGACCCGGTGGATCGCCATGGTCAGCTCGACGACGCCGAGGTTGGGGCCGATGTGGCCGCCGGTCCGGGCGACCGCGTCGACGAGGAATTCGCGGAGCTCCTCGGCCAGCCGCGGCAGCTCGGCCTCGTCCAGCGACTTGAAATCGGCCAGCCTGCCGATGCCGGACAGCAGCGGGCCCATCTCGGGGCCGAGGTGCGTATTCATAAGGGGGAAGTCTATCGGTGGCACCGCCCGGGCGGTACCTCCGCGAGGTCGGCTGGGATGTGTCTCATGGCCGCTCACGGTCCGTGATCCGCGCTTCGGTCGCGGCGTCGGGGCGGTCACGGTTCGGGCGGGGGGACGTCACCGAGAACGGCCGTCGCCGATTCCGCTCGGGCGCTTCGGAAATTCATCCGAAAGGGCGGCGTGTGCGAGAGTGTCGGAAAGCAGTCAGTCCCCGAAAGGGACACGCCGGGCGAATAGCGGCCCGGGCCGTGATCTGGGTGTGATCATCCCAACATGGACCTCATCGACCTGCATCAGAACACCGAATGGCCCGCGCGCCTCGATCAGGTGTTGAGTTCCTCTCCGGTGGACTGGGCGGATCGGCGCGCGAGCGTGCAGGCCGCGGTCCCGCCCGGACTGGCCCGGCTCCAGCGGATGTCGGCGGTGCCGCGCTTCGACCTGGACGCGGTCGCCCCGGAGGTGTACGAGGGGATCCTGGAGGACGCGCTCGCGGCGGCCGCGCGCGGAGGCGCGGCCTACACCGAGTTGCGGCTGCCGCAGGAGTCGGTGGTGTACCCGCAGTTCATGGAGCGGTTCACGGCGGCGCGCTCGCGGGTCGCCGAGTCGTTCCCGGGCTTCGACGCGGGCGCGATCCTGAGCATGAACCTGTGGGATCCGATGCTCCGGGAGCTGTGCGACGCGTTCGCGGACGCCGCGGCGGCCGGGCTGGCGGGCATCGAGATCGTCTACGTTCCGTATGCGGCCGAAGCGGACTGGAAGCGGGGCCGGGTGGTGGCCGAGGCAGCGGCCGCGGCGGGGCTCGGCGTGACGGTGCCGGCGGGGGCGTTCAACGCCTCGAACCTGGCGGCCTTGGCGGAGATCGAGCAGATCGGACGGATCGGGCACGCCGTCGGCGCGGCGAACGACCCGGGGATCATGCGGCTGCTGGCCGCGCGCGGGGTGACCGTGGAGGTGTGCCTGACGTCGGCGGTGGTCCTGGGAATGGTGCCGGCGCTGGAGGCGCACCCGCTGCCGCGGTTCCTGGAGGCGGGCATGGCGGTGGTGCTCGGGACGGACTCGCCGATGCGGATGGGCACCGACATCGCGGGCGAGTACGCGAAGGCGCGGACGCTGGGACTGGGCGAGGCGGACCTGGCGGCGATGACGGCGCGGGCCAGGGCGGCCCGGCTGCCGTAAGGGGCGCCCGACCGCACGATCACGAATCGATCTCGGAGCGATCAACAACACGCGTCAATTGTTATGAACGTCGGATTGTCGACAACCTGATGACCCGCTCATCGACATTCGCCTTCAAGGCCTTCACCTGCGCAAACGCCGGGATCGAACCTCCCGTGTCGATCTTCTCACGCACTGCTCGGCTTGCAGAACCCCAGGTGTTGACTAATGTTTCACCCGTTGCCGCCCCCGACGGAAGCCCGTGCCGGAGCATCCGCGTCTCCCCCGGTCCGCGTCATCCGAGCCCGCGCTGTGAAAGGAAGCAATGCCCGCTATCGCAGTGGACTCCCTGTACAAGGTATTCGGCAAAGGCGCCAAGAACGCCGTCGCCCAGCTCAAACGCGGCGTCCCCCGCGCAGACCTGGCCGCGAAGAACGTCACCGCCGCGGTGATCGACCACAACTGGTCGATCGAGCCCGGCGAGACCTTCGTCGTCATGGGGCTGTCCGGCTCCGGCAAGTCCACGCTGATCCGGATGCTCAACGGCCTCATCAAGCCCACGGCCGGGACCATCCGCATCGGCGACGTCGAACTCGGCTCGCTCTCGTCCCGGGAGCTGCGCCGGCTGCGCCGCGAGAAGATCAGCATGGTCTTCCAGCACTTCGCGCTGCTCCCCCACCGCACGGTCGTCGAGAACGTCGCGTTCGGCCTGGAGATCAAGGGCGTCGACAAGACCGAGCGCCTGGAGCGCGCTAGGGAAGCGGTCGAGCTCGCAGGCCTGGCCGGGCACGAGTACAAACTCCCCGCGCAGCTCTCGGGCGGCATGAAGCAGCGGGTGGGCCTGGCCCGGGCGCTCGCCGCCGACACCGAGATCCTCCTCATGGACGAGGCCTTCAGCGCCCTCGACCCGCTCATCCGCCAGGAGATGCAGGACCAGCTGCTCGACCTCCAGTCGAAGCTCGGCAAGACCATCGTGTTCATCACCCACGACCTCAACGAGGCCATGCGGATCGGCGACCGGATCGCGATCTGCGACGGCGAGGTCAAGCAGCTGGGCACCGCCGAGGAGATCCTCATGCACCCGGCGGACGACTACGTCGCCGAGTTCACCGCCGACGTCGACCGCAGCCGCGTGCTCACCGCCGAGGCCGTCATGGAGCCGTGCGGCACGCAGGACACCAGCGCGCTGCGGAGGATCGAGCCCGACGTCCCCGTGAACGAGCTGTACCAGCCGGTCCTGGACTCCAAGGCCCCCTTGCTGGTCGTCGACGACAACGCCGACCCGCTCGGGGTCGTCACGCCCAGATCCATCATCAAGTCGCTGGCGTTCGAGCCCGAGACGGCCGCCGACGGTGAAGAGGAGCGACAGCCCGCATGATCGAGTACCTCCGGAACTGGTTCTGGACCTACATCTGGAAACCCTTGCCCGACATGCCGTTCGGTGACTGGATGGAGTCCTTCGTCCGCTGGGCCCGGGACGCCTGGTCGATCTTCTTCGACGGCACCGAGACCTTCCTCGAGTCGGTCTACACCGGACTGACCGAGACGCTGCTGTTCCTGCCCTCGGGTCTGATGGTCCTCGTCTTCGCCGCGATCGCCTGGGCCGCCAAGGGGTGGAAGCTGGCCGCCACGGTCGGCGTCGGCATGTTCATCGCCGCGTGGACCCCGTACTGGAACGAGACCATGGAGACCTTCTCGATGGTCCTGGTCGCGGCGTTCTTCGCGACGGCCCTGGCCATCCCGCTGGGGATCCTCGCCGCGGAGAACCGGACCGTCTCGACGGTGATGCGCCCGGTGCTCGACTTCATGCAGACCCTGCCCGGATTCGTCTACCTGCTGCCGGTCGTCATGTTCTACGGCATCGGCGTGGTCCCCGGCATGATCGCCACCATCGTGTTCTGCATGCCGCCCGGCGTCCGGCTCACCGAACTGGGCCTCAGGCAGGTCGACCGCGAGGTCGTCGAAGCCGGGCAGGCGTTCGGCGCCTCCCCGGCCGCGATCCTCGCCCGGATCAAGCTCCCGCTGGCGCTGCCGACGATCATGGCCGGGCTCAACCAGGTCATCATGCTGGCCCTGTCGATGGTCGTCATCGCCGGGCTGGTCGGCGGCGGCGGCCTCGGTTCGGTCATCGTCTCCGCCCTCGGCCGCGTCGAGATGGCCCAGGGCTTCAACGCCGGTCTGGCCGTGGTCATCCTGGCGATCTTCCTCGACCGGGTCATGCAGGGCCTGGCCGACCGCACGCCGGTGGCCCGCGCCGCCGAGCTCGCCCGATGACCCCGTGAACGCAAAGCGACCCAACGGAACACCCCGCACCCCGTCACAGGGAAGAAAGTAGGAGAACATGCAACGTCGCCTCATGATGAAGAGCGCTCTCGGCATCGGAGCGGGCTCCGCCGCCGCCTTGGCCCTGTCGGCCTGCTCGGTCGAGCAGGAGGGGGGCTCCGACGACGCCTCCTCGGTCGACGGCGGCCTGCCCGAAGGCTCGGGCACCATCGACCTGGCCGTCATCCCCGGCTGGGACGAGGGCGTGGTGGCCACCGAGCTGTGGCGCCAGGCGCTCACCGGCGCCGGATACACCGTGAACGTCCAGGAGATCGCCGAAGCCGGCGTGCTGTTCGAGGCCCTGGCCTCGGGCGACATCGACCTCTTCCTCGACGGCTGGCTGCCGGTGACCCACAAGTCCTACATGGACGAATACGGGGACCGGCTCGAGCAGCTGGGCGCGTGGAACGAGAACGCGGCGCTCACCGTCGCCGTCCCGGCCTACGTCGACGTGAACTCGCTGACCGAGCTGAACGCGAACGCGGACCTGTTCGGCGGCAAGATCGTCGGGATCGAGCCCAGCGCGGGCCTGACCGAGGCGGTCCAGAACAACACCATCCCGACCTACGGCATGGACGACCTGGAACTGCAGACCTCGTCGACCGCGACCATGCTCGCCGAGCTGGATTCGGCGATCGCGGCCGAGGAGCCGATCGTGGTCACGCTGTGGCAGCCGCACTGGGCGTACGCGAAGTACGATCTGAAGAACCTCGAAGACCCCGAGGGCACCCTCGGCGACGTCGAGACCCTCAACACGCTGGCGCGCGAGGGCTTCTCCGAGGAGTTCGGGGACGTGGCCGCCGCGCTCGAGTCGTTCAAGCTGAGCGACGAGCAGCTGGCGAACCTGGAGAACACCGTGTTCAGCGATCACGAGGGCGACGTCCAGGCGGGCGTGAGCGCCTGGCTCGAGGACAACGAGTTCTCCGAGCTCATCGCCTAAGACCGAGGCGGTGCGGGCCGGTGGCGACGCCGGTCCGGCCCGCACCTCGCACCCCGCACCCCGCACCCCGCACCCCGCACCCCGCACCCCGCACCCCGCACCCCGCACCCCGCACCCCGCACCCCGCACCCCGCACCCCGCACCCCGCACCCGACGAATTGTCGAACCCCCGCCCGCTGAGGCCGCTCGCTCGGCGAGGGCCGCAATGAGCGCATCACGGCGAAGCGAGCAGTCGACGCAATCGATCTACGTGCGCTTATGCGCGCATTCCTCGCAAAACCGCTACCCGACTCATGCGCAAGCGCTAATATATTGAGACGCTCCGCGGGTCACCCCCCGCTGAGCCCGAGAAGGCCCTTCATGCCTCCCGCACGCGACCGCCGATCCGCGCTCGGCGGTCGCGTTGCGCTCCGCCGCTACGATCTCCTGCAGAGAACCGCCCCCAACAGCACGCCGAGCGGCCGAGTCCGCGCCCTCGACCCGCGCGCTGTCGAGCGCTAGGAGACCACTTGTTCGGCATGCTCGCGCCCTGCCCCTCGCGCACCCCCGACGGCCTGAAGCCCCGCTGGATGGGGCATTTCTGCGGCCTCTGCCTCGAACTGCGCGACGACGCGGGCCAGTTCGCGCGGCTCACGACCAACTACGACGCCCTGGCCCTCTCCGTCCTCGTCGAAGCCCAGCAGGGCGACGACGCGCACGGCCGCAACGCCGGTCCCTGCGCCCTGCGCGGCATGCGCCGTCAGCGCATCGCCACCGGCGAGGGCCCACGCCTCGCCGCCACCGCGTCGCTCCTGCTCGCCTCAGCGAAGATCCGCGACCATGTGGAGGACGGCGACGGCATCGCCGCGCGTCCGGGCGCGCGCGGCCTCGCGGGCGTGACCGCGGACCGCTTGCGCGCCAAGGCCGCCCTCATCGGCGACTCGATCGGCCTGCCGACCGCGCCGCTCGTCGCGGCGATCGAGCGGCAGCGCGAGGTCGAGCGGGCCTGCGGCGCGTCCACCCCGCTCACCGACGTCACCGCGCCGACCGAAGCGGCGACCGCCGAGTTGTTCGCGCACGCCGCCGTCCTCGGCGGCCGACCCGAGAACGCCGCGCCGTTCCGGGCCGCGGGTGCGGCGTTCGGGCGCCTGGCGCACCTGCTCGACGCCGCCGACGACTTCGACGAGGACGCCGAGCGGGGGGCGTGGAACCCGCTGGCCGCGACCGGCTCCGGCGTCGAGGGCGCACGGACGCTGGCGAAGGGCGCGCTCGCGGACATGAAGGCCGCCTTGGCATCGGCCTCGCTCATCGACGAGACGATGACCGGGCTGCTGCTGGACCGCTATGCGCGGCATGCGGTCTCGAAGACCTTCGGCTCGACGTGCGCGACGTACCGGAGGCCCGAGCGGCACCACGGGAGCCATCACGAGACGCGCGACGACCATTACCGGCCTCGCCGGCGCGGGTTCTGGGCGGGCCTGTGCAGCTTCGCGGTGCTGTGCTGCACCTGTCAGCTCTGCTGCGCCGACCACTATGAGGGCCCGTGGAGCGGGCGCCCGCGCGAGGGCTGCTGCCGGGACGCGTGCGATTGCTGCGAGTGCTGCAATTGCTGCAGCTGCTGCGGCGAATCGGACGGCGGCTGCTGCGGATGCGGCTGCAGCTGCGACTGAACGGTCCGGTCGAACGCTCGGCAGGGCTTGCGGCCCGGCCGAGCGGACCCGTCGGCGCGACGTTCGGCAGGGCCGGCGGCTCACGAATCCGCCGGGACGGCTCGGTAAGCGGCTCCGCCGAACGCCGACGGACCGGGTCCGCTAGCGCGGCGGCTGGGGCCAACCCCGCGATGCGGTCGGGTGGTGGCCGCCGGGGGCGGGCGGCGGCGTCGGCGCGGCGGGCCAGGCGGCCTGCTGCGGCGCACCCGGCGATACGGGCGGCGCGGCTTGAGCGGCCAGGTAGTCCTCGCCGGGCAGCGGGCGCTGCTCGGGGGCCTTCTTGGGCTGGTTGCCCTCGCGCTCGCGCAGCCAGGCGCGCACCGGGCGGGTGAAGAACAGCACCAGGACGAGCAGCGATGCGGCGACCTCGGCGAGGGCGGGCACGAACGTCCAGAAGCTGAAGAAGCCGACGAGCGCGTTGAGCCCGAACAGGACGAGTCCGATGTAGACGGGTCGGCGCGGCTGCTCGAATCCCAGGCGGCCGAGGCGTTCCTTGGCGACGGCCCAGATCAGGACCAGGGACGCGACGGCGGCGGCGAACCCGAACACGACGACGAGGACGCCGAAGGAGGAGGAGCCCAAGGCCGCCACGGGGATGCCGATGAGCGCCACGAGCAGGACGAGGGCCAGGTGGATCCACAGCGTCTGGAGGACGACCGTGATCTGCCGCGGGCGGTCGTCCTTGCCGAGGAAGCCCCAGCGCTGGGCGAAGGTGGGCGGGGGCGGCAGAACCGGTCCGTCCTCCTGGCCGGGGGCCAGATGCGCGTAGGGGTCGTGCGGCCGGTAGTCGAAGGACGGCGAGGCGGGCCGGTGCTGCGGCGAGGGAGATCCGGCCAGCGGCAGGGTGTTGCCGTCGCGGGTCGGCGCGGAGGCTCCGAGCGGCTGGTGCGGCGGCCGGTTCGGGTCGTACGCGGGCCCGGGCGTGTAGGGAGTGTTCGTCATCGATCGGCTCCGATGAGTTCGGTCAGTTGCGGCACCAAGGTATCTCATGCCGCCGAGGTGATGGGTGCTCACATCGGAGCGGGACTGCATGCGTCATATCCGGGACGGAGGGCGAAGCCACCAATGTACGTCCCGGGGGCTGCGCCGGGACCGGGGGCCCGGGGAAGGACGGGAACGACGCGATTCGCGTCGTAGGCGTGCGATCGGACATCGCTCGCACAGCACCGCGAGTCCCGGACGCGATGGGCACCGGGTGCGCCCTTCCCACCGCACCGCACCGCGCCGCCGCCGGCCGGCGTCCCGTGCGGCGCCGCCGCGAGTCCGGGGGCCGGTCGGGTCGGCGACCGGAGGCCCCGCTCGGGCCGGTCAGTCGACCGGTTCGAAGAGGGCGATCGTCTCGAAGTGCTGCGTCATCGGGAAGGCGTCGAAGGCGCGGATGCGGGTCAGCTCGTAGCCTTCGATCGCGAGGTCCTTCGCGTCGCGGCCCAGCGCGCCCGCGTCGCAGGCGATGTAGCAGATCGCGCGCGGCCGGGCCTCGCCCAGCGCGACCACGACCTCCGGGCCGGCGCCGCTGCGCGGGGGGTCGAGCACGACGAGGTCGACCGAGCCGAGGTCGGGCGCGATCGCGGCCACGTCGCCCTCGATGGCCCCGGCGTTCTTCCACGCGGCGAGGTTCGGCGCGGTGCGCGAGGCCGAGGCGCTCTCCACGGCCACGACGCGGCCCGTCTCGCCGACCGCTTCGGCGAGTCCGGCGGCGAAGACCCCGGCCCCGGCGTACAGGTCCCAGGCCGACTCGCCTTCGCGCGGGTCGAGGAAGTCGAGCGCACACGCGAGGAACGTGGGCGCGGCGGCCGGGTGGACCTGCCAGAAGCCGTCGAAGTCGATCGCGAACTTCTTGTCGCCGACCTGCTGATGGACGAGTTTCGGGCCGCTCTTGTGGTGCGGGCGGGCGGTGCGCCGCAGCTGGGTGTAGACGGCGAGCTCGTCGTCGTTCGAGTCGACGACGCCGACCGCGCCCATGCCGTCCCAGCGCTTGGCGAGGATGTCGGATTCGCGGATGCGCTCGGTCGCGATGGGGCACCGGTCGATGTGGACGAGCTCGTGCGACTTGTGGACGCGCAGGCCCGGCCGCCCGGCTTCGTCGACGGCGTACTGCATGCGGGTGCGCCAGCCGAGCGCCCCCTCGGGCCACGGCAGGGCCTCCACTGCGAGGCCTTCGAGGCGCGCGGGATCGACGCCGCCGATGCGGGTGAGCTGGTCGAACAGCACGCGGGCCTTGAGGCGCAGCTGCGCTTCGGGGGCGGCGTGCTGGAAGTCGCAGCCGCCGCATTTGCCGGGCCCGGCGTAGGGGCACGGGGGCTCGACGCGATCGGGCGAGGCCTCGATGATCTCGACGGCGTCGGCGAACGCGAAGCGCTTCTTGCGCTCGCGGACCTCGATGCGGACGGTCTCGCCGGGCAGGGCGTGCCGGACGAAGTAGACCTCGTTGTCGACGCGGGCCACGCAGTGGCCTCCTGCGGCGACGTCTTCAACGGTGACGATCATCGTCTTCATCCTCACGGGTCGCTGGCGGCGCCGGGCGCGGCGGGCCGCACGCCAGGATACGGGGTTGCGGGTGCCGGGCCGCGTTCTCCCGCGCGGGTGTGACATCGCCGCTCGGAGCCCTTCATGCCGGCCAGGGCCTACTTGCTGATGCGTCGCAGCGGCGGCGGTTCGGTGCTCTCGCCGAGGATCCACGGCACGATGCAGACCATGACGCCCGGCTCGTACTTGAGCTGGCGGCGGATGGCCTTGGTGGTCTGGTTGTGCAGCAGGCTGGTCGACCAGTTGAAGTAGCCGCGGGAGACGCGGCCCGGCTGGCGGCCCTGACCGACCACGAACTCCGGCAGGTACACGGTGACGACGTCGCGCGGGGCGTCGCGCAGCCGGGCCTTCACGTAGTCCACGATCGGGCCGGTGATCTCCCGGTACGGGGAGTCGACCACCGTGAGCGGCACGGTGATCCCCCGCCGCTCCCATTCGGCCAGGAGCCGCCGGGAGGCCGCGGCGTCCACGTTCACCGTGAGCGCCGTGATGGTGTCCGGCCGGGTGGCCTTGGCGTAGGAGAGCATCCGCATGAGCGGCAGGTTCACGCTCGAGGCGAGCACGATCGCGTGGCTGCGCGAAGGCAGTTTCGGCTTGCCCTGCGGCAGCTCGATCTCGTCGCGCACGGCCGTGTAGTGCTGGGCGATGAAGCGCATGAGCACGTAGCAGCCGCCGATGATGAGCACGGCGATCCAGCCGCGCTGGTAGTCGGTGACGATCACGATCCCGAGGACGAGCGCGCACGCGAACGCCGCGATGAACGCCGTGCCCCGGGCGCGTCGGGCGCGCCGACGGCGGGCGGCGTCGCGTTCGACGTCGAGGACGCGCCGCCAGTGGCGGACCATCGCGGCGTTGGCGAGGACCATCGAGAGGAAGACGCCGACGATGTACAGGCCCATGAGGTCGTACGTGACGCCGCCGAAGAGGACCACCAGGACCGCGGCCGCCACGGCGAGGATGAGGATGCCGTTGGAGTACACGAGGCGGTCGCCGCGTTTGTGGAGCTGCCGTGGGAGGAGCGAGTCCTCGGCGAAGACGGACGCGAGCTGCGGGAAGCCGACGAACGCGGTGTTCGCGGCGAGCAGCAGGACCCCGGCGGTGCCGAGCATGATCGGGGTCATGGCGGCGGGCGAGGCGCCGAAGACGGTGTCGGCGAGCTGCGCGAGCAGCGGATGCTGCAG
The DNA here is from genome assembly GCF_019710475.1 of Glycomyces sp. TRM65418. GTDB lineage: Bacteria > Actinomycetota > Actinomycetes > Mycobacteriales > Micromonosporaceae > Glycomyces. Next base: position 77,226 of record NZ_JAJFAX010000008.1, read on the forward strand.
ATAGCCCGAGGCGTCCGCGGAGGACTGGGCGCCGACCAGGTAGGCCAGGACGACGATGCCGGTGAAGAGCACGACGGCCGCACCGCCGACGGTGGTGATCGCGGCCGCGGCGTTGCGGCCGCGCGGGGGCCGGAAGAAGCGGACGCGGGTCGTGAACGTCTCGATGCCGGTGACGGCCACCGATCCGGCGGCGAAGGCCCTCGCGCAGAGGACGAGCAGGGCCGCCGAAGTCCATTCGCGAGGGTCTTCGGCGAGCTCCAGGTCGGCCGTGGGCGCGGTGAGGTCCTCGCCCGCGCCGATGCGGACGAAGCCGACGACGAGGAGCGCGACGACGCCCGTGATGAACGCGACCGTCACGGCGGCGGCGAAGCGGCCGGAGACGCGCAGGCCGCGGAGGTTGTAGGCCGCGAGCAGCGCGATCGCGGCGGCGGCTATCCACTCGCGCCACGGGTTGAGCCCGGGCAGGAGCACGTTGAGGGCCGCGACGGCGGCGGACACCGAGACGGCGACGGTGAGGATGTAGTCGAGGACGAGCGCGGCCGCGGCGAGGCGTCCCGCGCCGGGCCCGTAGTTCGCCGCGACGACCCGGTAGTCGCCGCCGCCGCCCGGGTAGGCCTGGACGGTGTAGCGGTAGGAGGCGATGACCGCGATCATGACGGCGGCGACGGCGAGGCCGGTCCACACCGAATAGGCGTACGCGGCGGTCCCGGCGATGCCGAGGACGAGGAAGATCTGCTCGGGGGCGTAGGCGAGCGAGGAGATCGGGTTGACCGCGAGCAGGGGGATCGCATAGCGCTTGGAGAGCGCCAGTGACGGCTGGCGCTGCCCCGAGGCGAACGGCTCGCCCACGAGCAGCCGTTTGAAGACGGACAAGGACCGGGTCACGGGAACCGACCTTACCGGTCTTCGACGACCGGCAGGAGGTTCGGTCGCTCAGGGACCCGCGCCCGGGCCGCCGGGTCGCGCGGACGGCGGCCGCGAGCGCCCCCGCGTCCCGGGATCGTCCGGCACTGCGCGGAGTGCGGGCCGCCGCGGCGGTCGCAAGCGGTATGGTCACCTCGTCCGGGTTGGAAATGAGGTGAGGCCGTGCACGTGGTGATCATGGGTTGCGGGCGGGTGGGCTCGTCCCTGGCGCGCAGTCTGGTGGAGCGGGGGCACACGGTCGGGATCATCGACCAGAACCCGAAGGCGTTCCGCCGCCTGGGTCCCGATTTCGACGAGACGACCGTGCGCGGGGTCGGCTTCGACCGCGAAGTCCTGGCGAAGGCCGGGATCAACCGCGCGGACGCGTTCGTCTCCGTCTCCTCGGGCGACAACTCGAACATCATCGCCGCGCGGGTCGCGCGCGAGAACTACGGCGTCCCCAAGGTCATCGCCCGCATCTACGACCCGCAGCGCGCCACCGTCTTCGAGCGCCTCGGCATCCCGACCGTCGCGACGGTCCGGTGGACGGCCGACCGCCTCCTGCGCCACCTCCTCCCCGAGGAGCAGGAACCGCTGTGGCGGGACCCGACCGCGACCCTGTCGATGGTCGAGATCGTCTGCGACGAGGCCTGGTACGGGATGGCGCTGGCGGCTCTGGAGCAGGCCACGGGCCACCGGGTCGCCTACGTGACCCGTTTCGGCCGGGCCACCCTGCCGACCCCTTCGACCGTGCTGCAGGACGGCGACCAGGTGTACATGCTCGTCGCCGACGGCGACGAGACGAAGATCCGCGAGATCGCGGGCGCCGCGCCGCAGGGAGGTGCCGCATGAGGGTCGCCATCGCCGGAGCCGGGAACGTGGGCCGTTCGATCGCCGCGGAGCTGGTCGGCAACGGTCACCACGTGCTGCTCATCGAGCGCGACCCCGACTCCATGCGCCCCGAACGGGTCCCGCAGGCCGAGTGGCTCCTCGCGGACGCGTGCGAGCTGGAGAACCTGCGCCAGGCGCACCTGGAGGGCTGCGACGTGGCCGTCGCCGCCACCGGCGACGACAAGGTGAACCTGGTGGTGAGCCTGCTGTCCAAGACCGAGTTCGCGGTGCCGCGCGTGGTCGCCCGCGTCAACCGGGCCGAGAACGAGTGGCTCTTCAACGAGGAGTGGGGCGTGGACGTCTCGGTGTCCAAGCCCCGGCTGCTCGCCGCGCTGGTGGAGGAGGCGGTGAGCGTCGGCGACCTGGTGCGGCTGCTGAGCTTCCGCCAGTCGCAGGCGAACCTGGTCGAGATCACGCTGCCGCTCGACGCCCCGCACGTGGGCAGCCGGATCGCCGACGTGCCGCTGCCGCATGACGTGGCCCTCGTGGCGATCATCCGCGGCCGCCGCGTCATCGCGCCGAGCCCCGACGACACGCTGGAGTCCGGGGACGAACTCGTGTTCGTGTGCAACGAGGACGCCGAGAACGCCGCCCGCTCGGTGATCCTCGGCAAGACCCGCTGAGGCCGACCGGACCGCAAAAGGGGCTCATATGGGCTTTACAGGCGCGACCCGATCAGGATAGATTGATGTATGTCAATTTCCCTTCATTTTGGGAGCGCTATCATGTTCAAGCTGACACGACGTCGCGTCAGAACCGCGATCGTCGTCATCGCCGCGGCGGCCGCCGCCGGCGCCTCCGCGTTCTTCTTCGTCCAGCCCGCCGCGAGTCACGGCACGGCCACCAGTCCCCCGGCCCGGCAGTACAGCTGCTGGGAGCGCTGGGGCGACGACCACCTCAACCCCGACATGGCCGACACCGACCCGATGTGCGCCCAAGCCTGGCAGGCCAACCCCAACACCATGTGGAACTGGAACGGCCTGCTGCGCGAGGGCATGCAGGGCCAGCACGAGTCCCGCATCCCCGACAACCAGCTCTGCTCGGGCGGGCGCGCCGAAGGCGGCCGGTACAACTCCCTCGACGCCGCCGGGCCCTGGCACACGACGGCGCTCCCGAACAACTTCACGCTGCACTACGAGGACACCGCCACCCACGGCGGCGACTACTACTGGGTGTACGTGACCAAGCAGGGTTACGACGCGAGAACCGACTCCCTCGACTGGGCCGACCTCGAACGGGTCGTCTCCACGGGCGTCTACCAGCCCGGCGAGAACGTCGACATCCCCGTCAGCGCCCCCGGACGCACCGGCCACCACATCGTCTACGTGGTCTGGCAGGCCAGCCACATCGACCAGGCCTTCTACTCCTGCTCGGACGTCTGGTTCGGCGGAGGCGGTCCGAGCGAGGAGCCGACGGACCCGCCCACCGACCCGACCGACCCTCCGACGGACCCGACCGACCCGCCCACCGACCCGACCGACCCGCCTGCCGACCTGAGCTGCGCGGCCACCGCGTCGATCAACGGCTGGGACTCCGGGGCCACGGTCACCGTCACGGTGTCGAACACCGGGACCCGGACCGTCCACTCGTGGATGCTCCACTGGACCTGGGCGGCGAACTCCGCGGTCACGGTGAACAACATCTGGAACGCCGAGCACTCCACGATGGGCGGCATGCAGATGGCCGAACCGACGTCGTGGAACCAGACGATCGAACCGGGAGGCTCGGTGTCCTTCGGCTTCAACGTCAACGGCTCGCTGAGCTCGATGCCGGCCATTGACTGCCTGCCCTCGTAGGGCACGGCGACTCAGGAACGCGGCGCGCGGTCCCGGCTCCGGCAGCCGGGACCGCGCGCCGCGCCGTCGTGCGGCGAAGCCGAGGAATTCGACGGGTCGGCCGTCAAAAATCCCCCCACAGGTGTTTACATGCGAACCCGAAAGCAGTTACATTGAAAGTCCTCAATGTTCCTATATTTTGGGAGCGCTAACATGACCAATGTCAGACAACCGGGCCTCCACCGGCTCGGCCTCCGAGGCCTCATCGTCCTCGTCATCGCGATGGTCGCGGCCGGCACCGCCGCGGTCCTCACCGTCCAACCGGCCTCCGGCCACGGCACCTCCATCGCCCAGCCCTCGCGGCACTACGGCTGCTGGGAGCGCTGGGGGTCGGACTTCCAGAACCCGGCCATGGCCCAGGAAGACCCCATGTGCTGGGCCGCATGGCAGCACGACACCAATGCCATGTGGAACTGGAACGGCCTCTACCGGGAGCAGGTCGGCGGCGACCACCAGGGCGCCGTCCCCGACAACCAGCTCTGCTCCGGCGGGCGGACGGGCGGCACCCGGTACGCCGCCCTCGACGAGCCCGGGCCCTGGAAGACCACGCCGGTGAGCGCGAACTTCACGTTCACCAACTGGGACCAGGCCAACCACGGGGCCGACTACTACCGGATCTACGTCACGAAGCAGGGCTACGACGCCCGGACCGACGCGCTCGACTGGGCCGACCTCGAACTGGTCGAGGAGACCGGGCGGATCCTCCCCGGCGAGGGCCGCGCGCCCTCGTCCGGCGGCGGCACCCTCGTCGACATCGACGTCTCCGCGCCCGGTCGCTCGGGCCACCACGTCGTGTACATGATCTGGCAGGCCAGCCACTTCGACCAGTCGTTCTACTCGTGCTCGGACGTGTGGTTCGGTGCGGGCGGACCGGCCGAGCAGCCCACGACCCCGAACGAGCCCACCGACGACCCGACGAGCGACGAGCCCACCGAGGCGCCCACCACGGGCGGCCCCGAGGGGATCGCCTGCGCCGCGACGGCCACGGTGAGCACCTGGGGTTCCGGCGGCACGGTCACCGTCACGGTGTCCAACACCGGCACCCGGGCGATCAACAACTGGATGCTCCACTGGACGTGGCCGTCGGGGGTGACCATGAGCCAGGTCTGGAACGCCGAGCACTCGGTGATGGGCGGGGTCGAGATGGCCGCGCCCGTGTCCTGGAACAAGTCCATCGCCACGGGCGGGTCGATCGAGTTCGGCATGAACGTCTCAGGGACGCTGGGCGGCGCCCCGGCGTTCGAGTGCTTCCCGAGTTAGTCGATCGCGATCGGGCGGCGCGGCGCTTCGGCGCCGCGCCGTCACGCCGTTTCGGGGGCGACCGCTTCGACGGTCTTCATGTGGCGGCGCACCGCCCAGATCGTGAAGGCGGTCAGCGCGATCGTGACGGGCCAGCCCCCGAAGAGGGTCACCAGGCCGAGCGCGTTCTCCGCGTCGATGACGTAGAGCCAGCTCCGCAGGGCGTTCTTGAGGATGAAGACGACGCCCCAGAGGATCGTGATCCGGCTGAGCACGTCCACCAGGCGCGTGTTGTCGCGCCATTCCTTCTTGCCGCCCTGGGCGACCACGGCGTAGATCCAGCCGATGATCGGGTGCCGCACGAGCGCCGAGACGATGAGCAGGACCCCGTAGACGGCGCCTTGGATGATCCCGGGCAGATAGAAGTCGCGGGCGTCGTCGCTGCGCCAGGCCAGGAACGCGCCGAGCGCGATGCCGAAGAGCCCGTTGAGCGCGTGACGGACCGACTCCTTGCGGGCGGCGCGCCAGCCTGCGATGGCCAGCGCGCTGGAGGCGGAGATGACGATGGCCCACTGCAGGCCGGTGAGCGGGCCCATGCGGTCGGGCAGGACCGGGTTGAGCACCACGAAGAGGGTGATCGGCACGGCGGCCTCGACCACGCCCTTGACGCCGCCGAGCTGCTGGGAGAGCTGCTCGGTGAACGGCGGCAGGTCGTCGGGGTCCGCGGGCCCGCGGCTCACCGCCGTGCGGAGCTCGGTGTCCTCTGAGGCGCGAAGCTCGGTCTCGTCGCTCTCGCGAGGCTCGGTGTCGGCATCCTTGCGAGCCGGCGTCTCGGTGCTCAATGCGGGCCTTCCAGATCGTGTGGCTGGTCCGCGCTCAGGGGCGCAGTTCATAGGTCGGGTTGTAGACGACGAGGCGGCCGTCGGCCAGCTGAGCCACGCGGCCGCGGGCGACGAGCCTGGTCCCGGCCTCCAGGCCCACGATACGCCGTCGGCCCATCCAGACCAATGCGACCTGACCGGTACCGTCGAAGAGTTCTGCCTCGACCGAGGGCGAGCGCCCGTCGGTGCGCATCACGACCGTCCTGAGGCGACCGGCGACGGCGGCGAGCTGCCGCGGCTCCAAGTCCTCGACGGGGGTCGTGTCGGCGTCGGACTCGCGGCGGATCTCGTCGGCGAACAGCTCCTGGGAGGGCGCGGCGAGGCGTTTGAGCCAGCCTTTGACCCGGTCGCCCTTCTCGGGCCGCTCGCGGGGTCCGTGCGCCATCAGCGGGCCCTCTCGAAGAGGGGCCTGCACCGCCTGGGGCGGCCCGTGCGGCGCTGCCGGCGGGCCGCGGGTGCCCGGGTCACCGTTTGGGGCGCGGGGAGGGCTTGCGGCGCACCTGGGGCTTGGGGGTGTCCCCGGCGGCGATGATGGCGCGGTTGCCCTCGCCGCCTTCGGCCTTGCGCTGCGCGATCCGCGCGGCGGCCTCTTCGGCCATCTTCGGCGGGAGCTTCAGCGGCAGGGGCTCCCGCACCGGCATGGCGACCGAGCCGCGGTCGATGACGAGCAGGCGCAGGGCCTCGTCGAGTTCGGGCGCGGCGGCCTCGTCGAGGGCCCGCTGGCCCTGGAAGGTCGCCTGCACGAACCAGCGCGGCCCGTCGATGCCGCAGAAGCGCACGGTGTTGGTGCCCTTCTTGGCGGCGACCTTGGCGACGAGCTCGGTGCCCCAGCGGCCCTCGACCTCTTCGATCTGGCCGCCTTGGGCGGTGACCTGGGAGGTGAGCTCGCCGCGGAACTCGTCCCAGATGCCGTCGGTGCGCGGCGCGGCGCGCACGAGCAGCTGGAGCGCGGAGGCGCCGGTGGTGAGCAGGACCTGGCTGATGTTGCCCTTGGCGTCCGTCTGGGCCTGGAAGCCCACGCCCTTGGGGACGGGCAGGCGGATCGCTCCCAGGTCGATGCGCCGGACGTCGTCGTCGGGGGCGTCGGCGACGTCGAACGGGCCGTCGGTGACCTCGCGCTCGGCCACCTCACCGCTCTCGGCCAGGGAGTCGAGGACGGCGCCCTCGGCGGGGCGCTGCTTCTTCGACTTTCGCCGCTTAAACACGTTCGCTCTCCTCTGCAAGTCGGCGGTGCCCGCCGGTGGAACCGTGGCCGTTCGCGCCGCGCTGCGTCGGCGCGAGGTCGTCGACCTCGGTGAAACGGGCTCGCACAACCGGTTGGATTACCAATTGTGCGATACGGTCGCCGCGCGCGATGACGGCGGTCCGCTCCAGGTCGAGGTTCACGAGGTTGATCTTGATCTCGCCGCGGTAGCCGGCGTCGATCGTGCCGGGGGCGTTGACGATGGTGACGCCGAGCCGGTGGGCCAGTCCGGAGCGGGGGTTGGTGTAGCCGACGTGGCCGTCGGGGATCGCCACGGCCACACCGGTGCCGACGAGGGCGCGGCGCCCGGGGGCGAGTTCGACGGCCTCGGCGGCGTACAGGTCGGCGCCGGCGTCGCCGGGGTGCGCGTAGGCCGGGAGCGGCAGGCCGGGGTCGAGCCGTCGGATCGCGACCGGGACGTCGGCAGTCATCGTGGGCGGGTTCCTCTCAGTCGAGCGCGCACGGCTCGCGGCGCGTGCGGTTCCGTCTCAATTTACGGCTCCGCCCGGGCTTCCGCCGAGAGGCTCGACCCGCGGCGGGCGACGCGTCGCGGTGACGCTCGGTCGTTCCTCGGCCGCGGCCGTGAGGCTCGGCATGCGAGCGGGTGGCCCCCGCCGGGACCGGGATATGGTCTCAGATATGAGGAGTGGAGAACGGTACGCCGAGCGCATGGGCCTCCCGCCGGCAGGCTGGCTGGCCGTGATCGTCGTGGCGGTGATCGCCGCCGCCCTGTCCAACCTGGGCGACATGCGCTGGTGGCGCCTCGCCGCGAGCGCCGTGATCCTGCTGGCGCCCGTCATCGGCGCGTGGTGGCTCGGGCGGCTGCCCGTGCGGGTCGTGGAGTCCGGCGGCGAGGCGTGGCTGCACGTCGACGACGCCCGCCTGCCGATGTCGGCCATCGCCGACGTCGAGGTCCTCGAACCGGTCGCCTACTCCGACGCCCTGGGCGTCGCCCAGCACCCGCTGGCGTTCGTCGTCCAGCGCCCCTGGATCAACCGCGGGGTGCGGATCGTCCTCGACGACCCCGAGGACCCCACGCCGTACTGGGTCGTCGCCTCGCGGCGTCCTGAGCGGCTGCGCGACGCCCTCGCGGCCGCGCGCGAGCCCAGCGCGGCCTGACCCCGGACAGCGAGACGGCCCGCAGGGAACTCGCCCTGCGAGCCGTGCGCTATCCGAGGGGCACGTCTTGGCGATGCTTGCGGGCCGTCTGCGAGCCCGATTCGGCGACGCTTGCGAGCCATGGTTCCGTGCTGGGTGCTATGCGCAGTCCTTGCAGACCGGCTGCCCGTTCTTCTCCTTGGCGAACTGGCTGCGGTGGTGGACCAGGAAGCAGCTGGAGCATCGGAACTCGTCGGCCTGCATGGGCAGGACCTTCACGGAGAGCTCCTCTTCGCCGAGGTCGGCGCCGGGCAGTTCGAAGTTCTCCGCGACCTCGGCCTCGTCGACGTCCACCGACCCCGATTGGTCGGTGCGACCCTTCGCCAGGGCCTCGATGCCGTCGGGCCCGGCGGGCTCTTCCTTGTCCCGGCGCGGGGCGTCGTAGTCGGTTGCCATCGTTTCCACTCCCATTGGTTGCTTCTGCGGTTCCAGAGCCGAGCGCGACGGGTTCTCCGCTGGGGTGTTCGGGTGACACAGCGGCTCGGCTCGGCTTCCTGGCGGGTTCGGTTCCGTCCCTGCAGGCGGCGTACCTTACCGCGTGCAGTCCATTCCTATACACGATGCCTCTTGCTTTTTCATCCCTAATGTGGCGAGAAACACTCCTGCATCGGGGCCAGCGAGTGTACCGCCTCTCGGCCACGGCGACGAGCTGCGCACGATAGCCTTCTCATGGCAACGTTTGCGGGGCGTCGGCTCGTCTAAGGGCCAGACATCAGTTTGCGCTTTTTGGAGACTCGGGGAGGCAGCCGTGCGTATCGCTCGTATCCGCGCTTTGACGGTATTGTGCGTGTTGGCGCTGGTGGCGGGCTTGATCACGCTGTGGGCCATCAGGAACGACTCGCAGTTGACGGGGGGCGCCGACTGCGAGCCCGGGGCGGTGGAGATCAAGACGGCGCCGATCCCCGCGCCCGAGGAGATCGAAGTCGTCGTCCTCAATGGCACCGACCGCGACGGGCTGGCCGACCAGGCCGCCGCGCAGCTGGAGGACCGCGGGTTCATCGTCGTCGAGACCGGCGACGCCGAGGAGAACTACGACGGCACCGCCCTCGTGCACTTCGGCCCCGACCAGTTCACGGCCGGCGTTCACACGCACGCGTACTTCTACCAGGGGCACCAGCAGTTCGAACTCGAATGGGACAAGCCGATCACCGTCGTCCTCGGCGCCGACTTCCAAGAGGTCCGCTCGGCCTCGGACGCGCGGCAGTCGTTCGCGCAGGGCGGCGTAGGCGAGCTGCCGGACGGCACTTGCGCGGTAGAGTAGAAGGCCGTCACCCCCGCACGCATTGCGAATATCGACACTGAAAATGCGGAAACACAGCTCGAAACGGCACCACGGACGGGCCGCAGGCGATTTTCGGCGCTACAATTCACGCCTGCCCGGTCGTTGTGCCGACCTGGGCTGCCGACCCAATATCCAACGCTCACCCGCTATGGAGCCCGGCTGCGCCGTGCCCGCCATTGCCTCGGAAGGTTGCTCGTGACTGACGCACGTCCCACCGGCACAGACGTCAATTCCCTGACCGACTCGCTGCTCGCTCTGGCCCGAGAGAGCAACGGGCAACTGACGTCCGCGACGGTCGCCCAGGTTCTGGAGTCGGTGCAGGCCTCCCCCGCCGAGGGCAAGAAGGTGCTCCGCGCCCTCGCCGAGGCCGACGTGACCGTGGTCGTGGACGGCTCCTCCTCCACGCGCAAGCGCGTCCCCGCCGCCCGCACCGCCACCTCCTCCAGGACCACCACCGCGAAGGCCGCCAAGAAGGCCGCGGTGAAGAAGACGACCGCCAAGAAGGCCGCCGCCCCCGCCGCCGACGAGGCGGCAGAGGAGGCCCCGGTCAAGAAGGCGGCCAAGAAGACCGCGAAGAAGACCACCGCCAGGAAGGCCGCGAAGAAGGCCGCCCCGAAGAAGACCGTCGACGGCGAGATCGAGGAGCCCGACGAGGCCGCGCTCGCGGCGGCGGTCGACGACGACGCTCTCGCCGAGGCCGCCGCGGCGGCGCCGGCCAAGAAGGCCACCCGCAAGAAGGCCGCCAAGAAGGCCGCCGCCCGCGGAAAGTCCAAGAAGGACGACGAGGACGACGAAGAGGGCGACGACTTCGAGTGGGACGAGGAGGACTCGGAGGCGCTCAAGCAGGCCCGCAAGGACGCCGAGATGACCGCCTCGGCCGACTCCGTCCGCGCCTACCTCAAGCAGATCGGCAAGGTGCCGCTCCTCAACGCGGCGCAGGAAGTCGAGCTCGCCAAGCGCATCGAGGCCGGCCTGTACGCCGTCGAGCGCCTCAAGCTGCTCCGCGAGGGCGGCGAGGAGATCCCGACGCAGCTGCGCCGCGACCTGGAGTGGATCGTCCGCGACGGCGACCGCGCCAAGGACCACCTGCTCGAAGCGAACCTGCGGCTCGTCGTCTCGCTCGCCAAGCGCTACACCGGCCGCGGCATGGCGTTCCTGGACCTCATCCAGGAGGGCAACCTCGGTCTCATCCGCGCCGTCGAGAAGTTCGACTACACCAAGGGCTACAAGTTCTCCACGTACGCCACCTGGTGGATCCGGCAGGCCATCACCCGCGCCATGGCCGACCAGGCGAGGACCATCCGCATACCGGTCCACATGGTCGAGGTCATCAACAAGCTCGGCCGCATCCAGCGCGAGCTGCTCCAGGACCTGGGCCGCGAGCCCAGCCCGGACGAGCTCGCCAAGGAGATGGACATCTCCCCGGAGAAGGTCCTGGAGATCCAGCAGTACGCGCGCGAGCCGATCAGCCTGGACCAGACCATCGGCGACGAGGGCGACAGCCAGCTCGGCGACTTCATCGAGGACTCCGAGGCCATTGTGGCCGTCGACGCGGTCTCCTTCTCGCTCCTGCAGGGGCAGCTCCAGCAGGTGCTGCAGACCCTCTCGGAGCGCGAGGCGGGCGTCGTGCGGCTGCGGTTCGGCCTCACCGACGGCCAGCCGCGGACCCTCGACGAGATCGGCCAGGTCTACGGCGTCACGCGCGAGCGCATCCGCCAGATCGAATCGAAGACGATGTCGAAATTGCGGCACCCGTCACGTTCGCAGGTGCTCCGCGACTACCTCGATTAGGCCCCCGACCGGTCCCTCGCCGGAGGGCCGAACGGCTCGCGATTTCGCCGACAGCGCATTCGAACCCGCGCCCATCACGGCCCTGAGCGGCCGTGTATCACCCGAACGGGTGGGTACCCAGAACCCAGGCCGGGTTGTCGAACGGCGTTCCGTGGGCTACGGTGTGGAACAACTATCACGACGGACCCGAAGAGTGAGCCGAGTCTCAGTCAGTCGGTGTCGGGAAGGGGTAGTACAGTGCAGGCGTTGAACGGAACGAGCCGGTCAACCGACCGACCAAGAGATCCATTTCGACCGAACGCAGCGGAGGACCTGGTATGACATCCACCCTGACGCCCCCGCCCCAGACGGAGGAACGTCCGATCGCGGGCGAGCGCTGCGATCGGTGTAGCGCCGCGGCAAAGCTTCGCGTCACCCTGGCCGAAGGCGGCGACCTCGTCTTCTGCGGCCACCACGCGAACCAATTCGCCGAGAAGCTCGTGCCGATCGCCATCGATTTCCACGCCGACCCCGAATTCGAGTGGCGCGGCACCGACCTCATGGCATCGGAGAACTAGCGCACGTCACAGACTTAGGGCAGGGCCCGAGCGGTTGATCCCGCTCGGGCCCTCATGTGTCCCCGGCGCGCCATGTCGCAGTCGAGTCCACGCGTCTCAGTCCCGAGGCTTTCCCAAGCCTGCCAAGGGCACTGACCGAGCAGCGACGAAGGCCGCCCCCGGCGCGATGCGCCGGCGGCGGCCGCTTCCGTTGTCGCTCACCAGGAGCGGATGACGGCGATCCGCTCCTCGAGCTGCTCGATGGTCGCCTGCGCACTCGGCGGGCCCCCGCACTTGGAGCGGAGCATCGCGTGGATCTTCCCGTGCGGCTCGTTCGTCGCGAAGGACCGCGCGCCGACCAGGGCGTTCAACTGCTTGCGGAGCTTCAGCCGCCGCTGCGCGTTCGTCATCGGCGGCTCGGCCGCGGGCCGCTCCACGGTCTCGGTCCGGGCACCGCTCTTCTGCTTCGCCATCTGCTCGCGCTGACGCTTCTGCAGCAGCAGGTGGATCTGCTCGGGCGTCAGCAGCCCCGGCAGGCCCAGATACTCCTGCTCCTCATGGCTTCCCGCCTCCACCGGCAGGCCGAACGAGCCGCCGTCGAAGATCACCTGATCGAGTTCCGCGTTCGACTCGAGGGTCTCGCGCCGGCCGCCGAGCTCGGTGCCCTCGTCGAGGACCCGCTGCGCCTGCTCCAGGAGCAGCTCGGGATCGGCGTCCTCGGACTTGACCTTGATGACGTGGTCGCGGTCGGCTTCGAGGTTCTCCGCCAGGCTCAGCAGCGGGATGACGCTCGGCAGGAACACCGACGCGGTCTCCCCGGGCCGACGCGAACGCACGAAGCGGCCGATCGCCTGCGCGAAGTACAGGGGCGTCTGCGCGTTCGTCGCGTAGACGCCGACGGCCAGGCGCGGGATGTCGACGCCCTCGGAGACCATCCGGACCGCCACGAGCCATTCCTCGTCGGAGTCGGCGAACTTGGCGATCCGGTCGGAGGAGCCCGCGTCGTCGGAGAGGACGATCGTGGCGCTCTTGCCGGTGACGCGCTTCAGGATCCCCGCGTAGGAGCGGGCGCTGTTCTGGTCCGAGGCGATGATGAGGCCGCCCGCGTCCGGCATGCCCGCGGCGCGCAGCGACGAGAGCCGCCGGTCGGCGGCCCTGATGACCTGCTTGATCCACTCCCCCTCCGGGTCCAGTGCGGTGCGCCACGCCTGGCTGGTGAGGTCCTTGGTGAGCGGCTGGCCCAGGCGCACGGCGAGCTCGTCGCCCGCGCTGGTGCGCCATTTGGCCTGCCCGGAGTAGGCCATGAACATGACCGGGCGCACGACGCCGTCGGCGAGCGCGTCGCGGTAGCCGTAGAGGGCGTCCGCGCGCGAGCGCTTGGTGCCGTCGGGGTCCTCCTCGTACTCGACGAAGGGGATCGGGTTGTCGTCGCTGCGGAAGGGCGTGCCGGTGAGGCAGAGGCGGCGCTCGGCCTCTTCGAAGGCGGTCTGGACGCCCTCGCCCCACGTGCGGGCGTCGCCGGCGTGGTGGATCTCGTCGAGGATGACGAGGGTCCGGCGGGCGAGGGTGCGGCGGCGGTGCACGGCGGGGTCGGCGCCGATCTGCGCGTACGTGACGACCACGCCGTGGTAGTCGGCGGCGCTGTGGACGTCGGCGTTGCGGAAGGCCGGGTCGAGGTGGATGCCGAAGCGGGCGGCCGCGCCGGCCCACTGGGTCTTCAGATGCTCGGTCGGGCAGACGACGGTGACGGTGTCGACGGTGCCGTCGGCGAGCAGGTCGTAGGCGATGCGCAAGGCGAACGTGGTCTTGCCGGCGCCCGGCGTGGCGACGGCGAGGAAGTCTCGCGATTGACCCCGGTGGTACGAGACCATGGCCTTGCGCTGCCAGACCCGAAGCGACGGAAGCGTTTCAGGCGGGGCGGCCGGGATCATGCGGGCTCCTTTCGGTCGGTGGCGGACCGGTTGATTTTAGGCCGCGAGCGCCGTGACGGCGCCCGCTTGCCCGCCGTTGATTGGCATGGTCACGTTCACCGCTCCAGGAGGATGGTGTTGGGGCCGACGTTGACGCTGCGGACGTTCATCATGGCCCCGAACTTCCCGGTCTCCACGCGGGCGCCGAGGCCGCGCAGGCGCTCGGCGACGGCCTCCACCAGCGGTTCGGCCACCGGGCCGGGCGCAGCGGCGTTCCAGGACGGGCGGCGCCCTTTGCGGGTGTCGGCGTAGAGGGTGAACTGGCTGACGAGGAGGATCGGCGCGTCGAGGTCGGACGCCGACCGCTCGTCCCGCATGATCCTCAGCGACCAGATCTTCTCGGCGATCCAGCGGACCTCGTCCGGTCCGTCCGTGTGGGTGACGCCGAGGAGGACGAGGAGGCCCTCGCCGATCGCGCCCACGGTCGCGTCCTCGACGGTGACTTCGGCTTCGCTGACGGTCTGCACGACTGCTCTCATGCCCCAGATCCTCCCGCACCCGACAGGCGTACGCTCGGAGGGTGGCACGGCGTGAGAAGGCGACGAGCATCACCGATGCGGGGATGTCGCTCGACGAGGAACGACGCATCCGGACGATCCGGTACGTCGCGATGATGTCGATCCGCGGACTCCTGGTGCTGGTGTGCGGCATCCTGGTGATGGCCGAGGCGCCGCTGCTGTGGCTGTGGCTGCTGCTCGGCGTCGCGGGCATGGCGATCCTGCCGTGGCTGGCGGTGATGCTGGCGAACGACCGCCTGGCGACCAAGCCCGGCCGGTTCACCAGGCATCATCGGAAGGCCCGGACGCTGGAGGCCCCCGAGCACCGCATGATCGATTCGGAGTGACCCCTCTCGACGCTGCCCGCGGGTCGTGATCCTCTCTCCGCGGCGACGAACCCGAGCCGTGGTTCCGCGCCTTCCGCGGCGGGCGCGAGCCGTAAGTTCGCCCCACTCGGCGGCGCGCGCGAGCCGTAATTTTGCAGAGCGTGGCAAGATTGACGGATCTTGCCCGTGACAGAGGAGTGAGTTGACGTGAGCGAGCTTCCCACCACTGGTGGCGGCGGTTTGGACGGCAGTGGCTCGACCCTGCTCGACGAGCAGACCGAGACCAAGCCGGACTACACCTACGAGGACGGCGACGAGGAGCGCTTCTCGCACTACGTCCCGAAGGACAAGCTGCTGGCGGCGATGATCGACGGCGTCCCGGTGAAGGCGCTGTGCGGGAAGATGTGGGTGCCCACGCGCGATCCCGACCGCTTCCCGATCTGCCCCCAGTGCAAGGACATCTTCGAGAAGATGAAGGGCTGAGGCGCTGCCTCGCGGCTCTCACCTTCGCGCCGACCGGCACTGTGATGAGGCTCTACCTGCTATAACGCTCGGGTGGAGCCTTCTTCTCTGGACCTCGACCCCGGCGTGCTGAGCTTGATCGCCGAGCTGGTCGGCACCGCCGTGTTCGCCGCCTCCGGCGCGAGCGCCGCGGTCGGCAAGCGGCTCGACCTGTTCGGCGTCGTCGTCATCGGCGTGATCACCGCCCTCGGCGGCGGCGCCGTCCGCGACCTCCTCATCGACGCCAAGCCCCTGGTCCTCACCGACTGGCGCTATCCCCTGGTCGCGCTGATCGCCGCGCTGTTCGTGTTCCGCTTCCATCCGGCGCTCTCGCGCATGCGCCCCATGATGCTCGTGCTCGACGCGGCCGGGCTGGCCCTGTTCACCGCGGTCGGGACCATGAAGGGCCTCGACTACGGGTTCGCGGTCTACGCGGCTTGCATCGTCGGAGTACTCTCCGGAATCGGCGGGGGCATCCTGCGGGACGTCCTGGTCCAGGAGATCCCGGCGGTGCTCCGCGAGGACTTCTACGCGATGGCCGCCGCGTTCGGCGCGGTGATCGTGGGGATCGGGGCCCGGTGGGAGTCGCAGATCGGCCACTGGACCCTGATGGGAGCCGCCATCGCGACGATCTTCGTTGTACGGCTGGTGGCCATCAGGTATCGCTGGGAAGCCCCGAAACCGAAATTCTGATCGTGTCTCCCCGGTTCGTGCCACCCTCGCGGCCGGAGGATCAGAACCGCCGGAATTCGCTGCAAGCTGGTATCCCGACACCCGGTGCCCGCCGGGTCAGGTGCGGATCAACCCACCCACCGAGGGCATGCAGCGAAAGGCGAATCCGATGGCTCCTGTCGACAGCATCCGTCAGCGTCCGGCTCAGCGTCCGGCGCAGCGCGCGACCGAGTACTCCGGCGACCCGGTTCGCGCCTACCTCAACGGCATCGGCAAACACCGGCTGCTCACCGCCTCCGAAGAGGTCGAGTGCGCCAAGGCCATCGAGGCCGGCCTCATGGCCGAGTGCCGCATCTCCGAGACGACGGACCCCGACCTCCGCAGCGACCTGGCACGCATCGCGGCCGAGGGCCGCGCGGCCAAGCAGCGCATGCTCGAGTCGAACCTCCGCCTGGTCGTCTCCGTCGCCAAGCGCTACTCCGGCGCCGGGATGAGCCTGCTCGACCTGATCCAGGAGGGCAACCTCGGCCTCATCCGCGCCGTCGAGAAGTTCGACTACCAGAAGGGCTACAAGTTCTCCACGTACGCCACCTGGTGGATCCGGCAGGCCATCAACCGGGCCGTCACCGACCAGTCCCGCACCATCCGCGTCCCCGCGCACACCGTGGACCAGATCAAGCGGATGAACCGGGCGCGCCAGGACCTCATGATCGAGCTCGGCCGCGAGCCCCGCTACGAGGAGATCGCCGCCGAACTGGACGTCACCCCCGGCAAAGTCCTGGAGCTCATGTCCTACGACCGCGAGCCGGTGAGCCTGGACCAGACCGTCGGCGAGGACGACTCGACCGCGCTGGGCGACCTGGTCGCGCACCTGCCGCGCGAGCGCGCGAGCGAGGACGCCGTCTCGTACGCGCTGCTGCGCCGCCACATCGCGAACGTGCTGGCCTCGCTGCCCGAGCGGGAGCAGACCGTGCTGCGGCTCCGGTTCGGCATCGACGACGGCCGCCAGCGCACCCTCGAAGAGGTCTCGGCCGACTTCGGGCTCTCGCGCGAGCGGGTCCGCCAGATCGAGAAGAACGCGCTGCACCGGCTGCGCCAGCCCGACTTCGCGGGGCGTCTGGCCGAATATGTGGCGTGATCGTCCCCGTCGACTCGGTTCCCCGCGTCACTTTGGGACGTGAGCGTCCCGTACGTCCGTATGGCTGCGTGATCGTGTGGCCGTGGAGCCATATATCATTGGTGGTGACAGGGGGTCTGGCGGCTACCGACCCACCCCGCTCGGTGCCCTGCGGGCGGACTAAGTGAAGGAACGAAGCTGTGACCACGGACCTCGTCGACACCACCGAGATGTACCTGCGCACCATCCTCGAACTCGAGGAGGAGGGCGTCCCCGCGCTGCGCGCCCGGATCGCCGAACGGCTCGAGCAGAGCGGCCCGACGGTCTCGCAGACCGTGGGCCGGATGCAGCGCCACGGACTGCTCAACGTCAAGAGCGACCGCCACCTGGAGCTCACCGAAGAAGGCCGCCGCCAGGCGGTCGCGGTGATGCGCAAGCACCGGCTCGCCGAGCGGCTGCTGGTCGACGTGATCGGCATGTCCTACGTCGAGGCCCACGATGAGGCCTGCAAGTGGGAGCACGTCATGAGCGACTCGGTCGAGAAGCGCGTGTACGAGCTCCTCAAGCACCCCACCCGTTCGCCGTACGGCAACACCATCCCCGGGCTCGAAGAGCTGGACGCCTCGGCCGTGGCTGCAGGCCATGACCTCGACGAGCGCCCGCTGAGCGTGGTCGCCCCGGGCGCGAAGGTGCGCGTGACGCGCCTGTGCGAGTCGGCGCAGACCCACCCCGAGCTGCTGGCCTCGCTCCACGAGGCGGGCGTCGACCCGGGCGCCGAGATCGCGATCGACCGCCTCGACGGCGAGGTCGCGGTGATCTCGGGAGCCGCCACCGTGCGGCTGTCGATCGACGACGCCGCGAAGATCTTCGCCGCGCCGGTCGAGCAGACCACGGTGGCCGCTTAGGCCGCGTGCACCCCGGCAGGCGTGCCGCGTGTGGTGTCGCATGGTCTTGTGCGCCTTGGAAGTCCACGCGCGCGGCTCTTGACCGGAGGGCTACCGGAGAGTAGGCTGTCCAAAGCGTTGCAAACGTTTCCAATTCCTCCATCGCCGGGCCGAGGGCCCGCGGACCGGATGACGGAAGCGGACGCGCCCCACGAACCGAACTCCGCACCTGAGCGCCCTCCCCGCACCCCCGGCGGGGAGGGCGCTCGCTATCGCGACGCGAAACGGCCGCCGGGTCTGGCCAGGCGGCCGTTTCGCACACGTCATGCCGCGTCGGCGCTCAGTCCCGGGAACGCTCACGAGCCGTGATTCGGCGGTCCCGGCGACGCTTATGAGCCGTAAACTGGCGCTCTCGGCGACGCCCACGGGCCGAAAATTAGCGGCCTCGGCGACGCCGGCGAGCTGTCAATTGGCGGCCTCGGCGACGCTTGCGAGCCGTCAATTGGCGGCCTCGGCGACGCTTGCGAGCCGTCAATTGGCAGAGTGCGCGGCGGCGATGCCCTGGGCCAGCTCGGTGAAACCGGGGACGAGGGCGTTCACCGCGGCCGCGTCCGTGGCCTCGGGGGTCGTGTAGCGCATCTCGAAGATGGTGCCGCCGTCGTACCAGCCCATCTCCAGGGCCGGGCCCGCGCCGGTGTCCTCGGTGTGGACGATCCAGTAGGCGGCCTCGCCGAGGCCGTCGACGGTCTCGACGCCGTCGGTGAGCTCCTCCTCGTAGACCTCGACGCTCGCCTCGGTGCCGATGACGAACAGCGTCAGGTCCGGGTAGGCGGCCTCGCCGGTCTGCATGGCGCAGGTCATCTGCGTCGGGGTCTCGGCGTCCTCGCCCGAGCCGCCCGAGGCGAACCGGAAGTCCTCCCCCGTCACCGAGTTCAGCTGCGCGGAGTCGATCAACGGGCAGGCCCCGTCGGCCTCGGTCAGGTCCAGTTCGACCGGGCCGGTCGACGCCTCCTCGGAGGTCGCCGTGTTCGCGGCCGTGTCCGCCGGGTCGCCGTCCTCGGGCTCGCCGTCGTCGCTGCACGCGGCCAGCGCCAGCAGCAGTGCCGCAGGCACTGCGATCAGTGCGCGCTTCATCGTTCCTCCCCTTTGGCGACCTCGCGGCCGCGTGAGACCCAGTCGCTCCATGAACCGATGTACACCGGCGGCGTCGGCAGGCCGGCGGCCGTGACGGCGAGTGCGGCGCGGGCCGCGCTCACGCCCGAGCCGCAGTAGAACGCCCTCGGGGTCGCGGACTCGTAGCGTTCACGCAGCCGCTCGGCGTCGGCGAGGTCGTCCTCGCCGAGGAAGAGGTTGACCGCCCCGGGGACGTGCCCGGCGACGGGGTCGATCGGTTCGAACTCGCCCCGGTAGCGCTCGGGGGCGCGCACGTCGACCAGTTCGCGGGTCGCGGCCCATTCGGCGGCGGCCTCGGCGTCGAGCGTCGGGAGGCTCCCCGGCCTGACCGTGACGGTGCCGGGCCTGGGCTGCGGCGCCTGCGTCTCGAGCGGGAGGCCGGCGTCGGTCCAGGCCTTGATGCCGCCGAGCAGGACCTGCACGTGCTCGAGGCCGGCCCAGCGGAGGGTCCACCAGGTGCGGGCGGCGGCCATGCCGTCGCCGTCGTCGTAGACCAGGACGCGGGAGTCGTCGTCGATGCCGGCGCCGCGCAGGACCGTCTGCAGCGCTTCGGGTTCGGGGAGCGGGTGGCGTCCGCCGACGGGGCCGACCGGGCCGCACACGTCGCGGTCGAAGTCGAGGAAGATCGCGCCGGGCAGGTGCCCGGCCGCGTAGTCGCCGTCCCTGGGCGGTCCGCCGAGGGTCCACCGGACGTCGAGCCGGATCGAGCCGTGCTGTTCGGCGGCCTCGACCGCACTGATCAACGGCGTGCCGGTGAATGGCCTCATGGGTCTCAGATTAACGGAGGTGCGAGTTGGGCCGTCCGGCCGCGTCCGCGAAATCGGGCATCACCGTGACGACCACGCCGTTCTCCCGCAGCATGGCGTCCCCGCCGGGGGCGTCGACGAAGTTCGGGGGCTCGCCGAGGGCGTAGACGACGCGGCCGACGCCGGCGGCCAGGAGCAGCCGGGCGCACGGGTCCGGGCGCGAGGCGCGGCGTCCGCACGGCTCCATCGATGAGTAGACCGTCGCGCCCTTCGCGGACGCGCCCGCTCGGCGCAGGGCCACCTCTTCGGCGTGGTCGCTCGGGTCTTCGGCGCGCGACCAGCCCTCGCCGACGGCGCGGCCGTCCGCCACGATGACGGCCCCGACGCTGAAGGCGGTCGCGGACGGGGGGCAGCGTTCGGCCAGCTCGACGGCGCGGGCCATCCAGCGGGCATCGTCCTCTGGGGAGTCGGTCTCGGCGTTCGGCACGGTCCCACCGTACCGCCGCGGACACGGGGCGCAGCGCCATGAGGCGGTAGTCACCGTCCCTTGCCGGGGGCCGATACCATGTGGGGGTCCCCCGACACTCCAGCCACGTCGACGTGCACGCGGCCGCGGCCGAGTCGAGGCTTGCGAGTCGCCGATCAAGTGAGGTGCAGTAGTTGTCCGTCCAGTCCCCTCCCGCTCCGACACAGGCGCCCGCCCCGCCCACGAGCGCCTCGCCCGGGCAGCGACGGTTCGACCGCATGCTCGCCGCGCTCCGGTACACGCCTGGGCAGCTGCGCGGCGTGCTCGCGATCGTCGCGGCGCTCATCCTCGGGGCCGGCATCACCGGCATGACCGCGATCCTCGCGAAGTCGGCCGTCATCGAGGAGACCACCAGCCAGTCGGGCCGGCTCTCGGTGGCCGCCCTGCAGCTGTACCAGGCGCTCTCGCAGGCGGACGCCACCGCCGCGTCCTCGTATCTGACCGGCGGCACGCCCTCTGAGGAGATGAACGACACCTACCGCACGGCCATGCGCGACGCCACCGTCGCGATCGCGACCGCCGCGGGCGAGGTGAAGACCGCGGCCGACACCGCGCTGGTCGCCGAGCTCAACGCCCGCCTGCCGGTGTACACGGGGCTGGTGGAGACCGCCCGCACGTTCAACCGCCTGGGCGAACCGGTCGGCGCGACCTACCAGGAGCAGGCCTCGACGCTCATGCGGCAGGAGATGCTCCCGTCCGCGCACGACCTGCAGGAGAACGCCCTGGGGCAGCTGAGCGAGTCGCGCGCGGGCGCCGAGGCGTTCCCGTGGGTCGCCGCCGCCCTCACCGTCGCCGCGCTCGGCACGCTCATCTGGGCGCAGCTGTGGCTCTCGCGCAAGACCAACCGCGTGTTCAACCTCGGCCTCCTGGGCGCCACGGTGCTCCTGCTCGGGTTCGCCGGGTGGCTCGCGACGGCCTCCCTGGCGTCGGCGAGCCACACCACCCGCTCCCATGAGGACGGGGCGGTGCCGCTCGAGCTGCTCGCGCAGGCCGAGATCACCGCGCAGCAGGCCCGCGCCGAGGAGTCGCTCCTGCTCATCGCCCGCGGCGAGGACCAGGGCGCCTCGGACCGCTACGAGGAGCACATCACCGCGCTCACCGGGGAGGGCAGCCTGCTCGACCGGCTCGACGCGTCCTTCGCCGACGACCCCGAGCTCGCGGACTCGATCGCCACGGCCCGCGAAGCCGCCGAGACGTGGCGCAGCGGCCACGACGAGGTCGTCAAGCTCGCCCGAGAGGGCAACTACGCCGAGGCCGTCGCGATGGCCGTCGGCGACGAGGAACAGAGCCTCTCGACCTCCTTCGACGCGCTCAACAGCGCGCTCACCGAGGCGACGCGGACCAGCGCCGACCGCTTCGCCGAGGCCACCACCGACGCCCAGCGGTCCCTCTCGGGCGCCGCCGCCGGTCTCGCGGCCCTGGCCCTCGGCGCGCTCATCTGCGCCGCGGTCGGCATCCAGATGCGAGTGGCGGAGTACTACGCATGATCCAGCACCGAATCGCCCACCCGAAGCGCACCGTCCGCCTGGCCGTGGTCACCGCCGCGGCCGCGGGCCTGCTCCTCGCCGCCTGCACCGGACCGGCCGACATGGAGCCGCCGAACGTCGACGTGCCGACGCCGCTGCCCGCGGGCATCGACTTCGCCCCCGACGCGAGCCCCGCCGAGCCGGACACGAGCTGCGATCCGCTCGCCTCCTACAACCCCGCGGGCGTCACCGCCGAACAGGCCCGGGCCACGCTCGACAACCCCGACCAGATCTCCATCGGCATCAGCCAGTCCACGAACCTCATGGGCTACTACGACCCCGTCACGAGCCGGCTCGAAGGCTTCGACATCGACATCGCCCGGGCGCTGGTCGAGGCGATCATGGGCGACGAGACCAAGGTCAAATGGGTGCCCATGACCTCCGGCGAACGCGAATCGGCCGTCAACGACGACCGCGTCGACATGGTCGTGCGGACCATGTCGATCACCTGCGACCGCTGGGAGAACGTCGAGTTCTCCAGCGAGTACTTCCGCGCCGGGCAGCGCCTGCTCGTCTCCAAGGACTCCGGCATCGAGGGCCTGACCGACATGACCGCCGAGCAGCAGGTCTGCACCGGCGCGAGCTCCACCTCCGTGGGCAACATCGCCGCCGTCAACGCCGAGGTCCAGCCGGTCACCGTCCCCGACTTCAACGACTGCCTGGTGCTCCTCCAGCAGGGCACCGTCGACGCCGTCGCCATCGACGACACCATCCTCGCCGGCATGGCCGTCCAGGACCCGACCCTCCACATCGTCGGCGAGCCGTTCTCCCAGGAGAGCTACGGGATCGCGTTCGAGAAGGGCAACACCGACCTGGCCCGCTTCGTCAACGGCGCGCTCGCCGCGATGATCGCCGACAACACCTGGCAGACCGCGTACGACACGTGGCTCAAGGGCCCCCTCGGCGTCGACGCCACCGCCCCGTCCACCACGTACCGGGATTGAGGGAGCGCCATGAGCGACCAGCAGCCGCCGCCCGAGCACACCCAGCGGTACCTCCCGGGCTCGCATCCGCCCGAGCCCGAGGGCACGGACACCGTCAGCATCCGCAAGCGCCTCAACACGCCCCCGCCCGTCCCGCCGCAGCCGGGCTTCGCGCCCACGCCGCCGGGCCCGATCGGCACCAACGCCATGCCGCCGGTCTCGCCGCCGATGTCCCCGGCGCCTCCGCCGGGCATGCCGACCACGGGAGCCCCGCACGGCGCCCACCCGCCGCAGGCGGTGCAGTCCCAGGCGCCGCAGTCCCAGCCGGTGCAGTCGCAGGCGCCGCAGTCGCAGCAGATCGTGCCCGCGAACGCGGTGCCCTCCCCTCCTCCGGCCCCCTACCGGGCCCCGGCCGCGCCGCTCCCCCAGCCGATCACCGGCCCCGTCACGCGCTCGACGACCACCAGCGCCCGCCAGCGCGGCGGCCTCTCCGACATGCCGCCGGTCCCCCCGCGGGACCCCGCCGAAGCGGTCATGGACCACCCGCAGGTGCCCGAGCACAAGCGGTTCTGCTCCTCCTGCGGCAAACCCGTCGGCCGGCCGCAGGCCGGACGCGGCGGACGCGTCGAGGGCTTCTGCCCCTACTGCCGCGCCCGCTACTGGTTCACGCCCGCGCTCAGTCCCGGCGACGTCCTCTCCGACCGCTACGAAGTGCTCGGCGCGATCGCCCACGGCGGCCTCGGCTGGATCTACCTCGCCAACGACAAGAACTTCGCCGACGACCTCACCCAGCGGTGGGTCGTCATCAAGGGCCTCATCAACACCTCCGACGAGGACGCCATCGAGGCCGCCATCAACGAGCGGCGCTTCCTGGTCGGCATCGACCACCCCAACGTCGTCGACATCCACGACTTCGTCACCGCCGCCGACCCGCGCTCGGGCCAGCTCCAGTCGTACATCGTCATGGAGTACATCGCCGGGAAGTCCCTGCGCGACATCCGCGACGCCGTCGACGAGCACGGCGAGCGCAGGCCGCTGCCGCTGGAGCAGGTCCTCACCTACACCGCCGAGCTGCTGCCCGCGTTCAGCTACCTCCACGACCGCGGACTGCTGTTCTGCGACTTCAAGCCCGACAACGTGATCCACGTCGAGACCTGGCTCAAGCTCATCGACCTGGGGGCCGTCCGGCACGTCGAGGACACGGAGTCGGCGATCTACGGGACGCCCGGCTATTCGGTGCCCAACGACGAGATCCTCTCCGTCGGGCCCTCGGTGACCTCCGACCTGTACACCATCGGCCGCTCCATGGCCGTCCTCGCGCTCGACTTCAAGGGCTTCACCAGCACCTACCGCGACAAGCTGCCGCCGCCCGCCGAAGCGCCCCAGTTCACCGAGTACGGGTCCTTCCACCGGCTGCTCCTGCGCGCCTGCCACGCCGACCCGCGCTCGCGCTTCCAGGACGCCGACGAGATGCGCTCCCAGGTCCGCGGCGTCCTCCAAGAGGTCCAGTCGGTCCAGAAGGGCGAACCGCGGTTCGAACCCTCCACGCTGTTCAGCGGCGAGCAGGCCGTCTTCGGCGAGCCCGACGTCGAGTACGACATCCACGCCGTCGGCGACCCCTTCGACGTCGCCCACGCCCTGCCCACGCCGCTGGTCGACCTGGCCGACCCGATGGCCGCGTTCCTCGCGACCCTCCAGGCCACCGACGCGCCCGGGATCCTCGCCGAGCTCGCCTCCGCGCCCGTGCAGAGCCCCGAAGTGCAGCTGCGGCGCGTGCGGACCCTCGTCAACGCCGGCGACCTCCACCAGGCCGCGTCCATGCTCGACCACTTCGCGCAGCGCGAAGGCAACACCTGGCAGGTCACGTGGCTGCGCGGCACCATCGCGCTGCTCGCGGCGGACTTCCACACGGCCGCGGCGCATTTCGACGCCGTCTACTCGCACCTCCCCGGCGAACTGGCGCCGCGCCTGGCGTTGGCGGCCTGCGCCGAGCTGGCCGGCCGCCGGGACCTCGCGCTGCCGCACTACACGCGGATCTGGACCTGCGACCACCGGTTCGTCTCGGCCGCGTACGGGCGGGCGCGCCTGCTCGACCTCGAAGGCAATTCGACCGAGGCGATCTCCGCCCTCCACCAGGTCCCGAAGACCTCGGCGCAGTACGGGATCGCGCAGACCGCGGCCATCCAGACCGCCCTGCACTCGCGCACCGCGCCGCCGTCGCTGCTCGACCTGCACCACATGGCCGGTCGGCTCGACGAACTCAAACTCGAACCGCGGCGGCGGCACCTCGTATCGACCCGCATCCTCCACTTGGCCCTCGACACGGTGCTGCGCACCGGGCCGGCGCACGAGCCCCGCGTGTTCGGGGCCCAGCCGGAGGAACGGGAGCTGCGACTGGCGCTGGAGCGGGCCTACCGCGACCTCGCCCACGCCTGCACCCGCAGGGAGGACCAGGTCTACTACTTCGACCTGGCGAACCGCCACCGCCCCCGCACGATGCTGTAGCGAAGGAGCCCTATGCAGCACTCAACCACTCTGGGCGCCGCGAAGCGTTGCACCGCTTGCGGACTCGCCGCCGACCTCGGCCGCTACTGCGAGGATTGCGGCGGCGACCTGGAGGAGCTCGCGGTCCAGGCCGAGACCGCCGCGTGGCTGTCCTCGGCCGCCGCGGAGGAGAACCCGGACCACCCGGGCGGCTCCGACGACCACACCTCGTTCCAGCTGCCGGGCATCGGCGCCGCCACCGACGTGGGCAAGCGGCACCATTACAACCAGGACTCGATCGCGATCGCGCTCGCCGAGGACGGCCGCAAGATCGCGGTCGTCTGCGACGGCGTCTCCGGGGCCTCGGACTCGGAGCGGGCGTCACTCGCAGGGGTGGAAGCCGCTGTGACGGAGATCCGCTTGGCCCTCGGCGAGGGCCTGTCGGCGGAGGACGCCTCCCGGCGCGGCGTGGGCGCGGCCCACTCGGCGGTGGCCGCGGTCGGCAAGCAGTACCCGAACTCGCCGCCGTCGTCGACGTACGTCTCGGCGATCGTCGAGGGCAACCAGGCCATCCTGTGCTGGGTGGGCGATTCGCGAGCGTACTGGGCCGGAGAGAAGGAGGCGAGATGCCTCACCGTCGACGACACGATCCAGGCCCGCCTGGAGTACCAGAAGGTCGACCCGGCCGACGACCGCTACAAGAATCCGTACGCGAAAGCCCTGCTGGCGTGGCTCGGAGCGGACGCGCCGACCCTCAATCCGAACCTCCTCCGCGTGGACCTGGACGGCGGCCATGTCGTAGTGTGCAGCGATGGTCTGTCGCGCTATTTCAATGACGATCGCGACCTTCTGCCACTGCCGGACGGCAGCGTTGGCGACAAGGCGGTAGCGTTGACACGACAAGCGCTCGCCAACGGCGGGCACGACAACATCAGTGTCGCGGTGGTGGAGCTCGAATCCCCCGGTCCGGTCCAGGCCGAAGCGCATGCGCAGGAGCATGCCGGCCCGGACGCCCGGGAACAGGGTGACGGATCCGCCCCGCTGCTCGGTGTCGTCAGCGAGGCCGAGTACACCCAAATGCTTGGAGGGGGACGACCTTGACCTACCAGCCGACCTACGGCGGTGCCCCACAGCCGGGCGGGTACCAGTGCGCGTGCGGGGCCTTTCCGCAGGCCCAGTTCTGCGAGCAGTGCGGTACGCCCAACCCGGCGTGGCAGCAAGGCCAGCCCCCGCAGTCGCCGGCCTTCGGGCAGGGTTACGCGCCGAACGACCCCTACGGGCAGCAGCCCCAGGATCCCTACGGTCACCAGCAGCCGCAGCAGGGCTACGGGCAGGACCCGTACGGCCAGCCGCAGCAGCAGGACCCCTACGGCCAGCAGCAGCCCGGCGGTTACGGACAGCAGGACCCCTACGGGCAGCCGTCCCAGCCGCAGGACCCCTACGGCCAGCCCCAGCAGGGCTACGGCCAGCAGGATCCTTACGGCCAGCAGCAACAGCAGCCCGGGTACGGGCAGGACCCGTACGGTCAGCAGCCGCAGCAGGGCTACGGGCAGGACCCGTACGGCCAGCCGCAGCAGCAGGACCCCTACGGCCAGCAGCAGCCCGGCGGTTACGGACAGCAGGACCCCTACGGGCAGCCGTCCCAGCCGCAGGACCCCTACGGCCAGCCCCAGCAGGGCTACGGCCAGGACCCGTACGCGCAGCAGGCCTACGGCGCCGCGCCGACCTCGGCCCCGCCCGGACCGCCTCCGGGCGTCCCGGCCGCGCCGTTCGGCGCCCCGACCTCCGCGCCGCCCGCGACGGGCACCGGCGGGTTCTCGATGCCGGACGCGCAGCCGAGCGACCTCGCCTCGAACTACGCCCCTCCCGGGCAGTCGGCGGCCACCCGCTGGGGCGTCGCCGTCACGGCGGACCAGGGCTACTTCAACAAGGTCGCGGCCTCGGACGGGGCCTCGCAGCTGCAGTACCCGTCGTTCGCGAAGCCGCGTCGCTTCCCGCTCGACAGGAACGAGCTGTCGATCGGCCGCTACAGCGCCAAGCGGGGCATCACCCCGGACATCGACCTGTCGGGCGACGTCGCGGACCCCGGCGTGAGCGCGCAGCACGCGAAGCTGTTCGCCAAGCCCGACGGCTCCTGGTCGATCATGGACGTCGGCTCCTCGAACGGCACGTTCCTCAACGGCTCGGACGAGCCGCTGGCGCCGAACGTGGAGTTCCCCGTCGGGGACGGCACCTACATCAACATCGGCGCGTGGACGCGCCTGACGATCCACTACGAGGGCTGAGACAGCGCGAAAGGGCCGGGTCTGGCGACCCGGCCCTTTCGCGTCGCTCAGGAGCCCTTGACGAAGGCGGTCACCCGGGCGCTGACGGCCGGGTTCACCAGGATCTTGCGGTGGCCCAGGCCGGTGGTCGCCATGAGTTCGGCGTTCGGCCAGGCCTCGGCGAGGGCCTTGCCGTGGCGGAACGGGTTGGGCCGGTCGCCCTGGTCGTGGACGATGACCGCGGGGGCGTCGACCGCGACGCCGCGCAGCGAGAAGTCGTCGAGCTTCACGCCGGCCTTGGCCTCGCCGAGCGGGACCAGGCGCTCGAAGGTGCGCGGTCCGAACGGCACGATCGCGCCGATCGTGTCGCGGAAGCCCTCGACGCCGCCGACGAAGGGCGCGAGCATCGCCAGGCGCACCCGGTCGAGTTCGACGCCGCTCTGGAGCAGTCCGTGGACGGCGCTGAGGCAGCCCATCGAGTGGCCCACGACCGCGTGCGGCGTGCCGAACTTCTCCACGACCGCGTTCATCGCCTCGACGAGGTGGAGGCCGTTCGCGTGCCGGTCGCCCCACGGGCCGGGCCCGGCGTTGCCGTGGCTCGGGGCGTCGAAGGCGACGACGCGGAAGCCGGAGGCGACCAGGTTCGCGGCGAGGAACCGGAAGTCGCCGGTGGAGCCGCCCCAGCCGTGGACGACGTAGACCAGCGGCCCGTCGCCCCAGTCGTATCCCCAGAGCTTGGAGCCGAGGCACTCGAGCTCGAAGACGTGGGACCCGGCGGGGGCCTCGCCCCGCAGGCGCTTCTCGGGACCGGCCGGGAGCCGGAACCACAGCTCGCACAGGAGCTTCGCGGCCCGGCCGGGCGCGAGGTGCTCGGCGGCGGTGAAGCCTGAGCGCACATACCAAGGAGCACGAACGGTCGTGCTTTTCTTTTTCGCCGGAGCGGTCGGGGCAGTGGACGCCATGGGTGTCGGCCTTCCTGGTCAGGACCTGTGACTGTCGAGCAGTCGGTTGAACGCCGCCCATGCGCGGTCGGCGGCGTCGGGATGGGACAGGATGCGGGTCATCCAGTTGTAGGACAGCAGGATGCCGAACACCTCCTGCGCCACTTGGAAGACGTCGGTGTCTTCGGGGAACTCGCCCTGCTCGACCGCCGTGCCGGCGATCCGGGCGAGGGTGTCGAGCATGTCGCGCTGCTCGGTGACCATGAGGTCGTGGAGCGGCCCCGGCAGGTCGTCGAACTCGGCGGCGGCGGCCAGGAACAGGCAGCCGCCCGGGTGCGCGTACCACTCCATCCAGTACTCCACGACGGCCTGCAGGCGGGTGATCCCCCGCGGCTTCGCGAGCGCGGGCCGGATCACCTCGTCGATGAACTGCTCCCCGTTGCGTTCCATGCAGGCCAGCTGGAGGGCTTCCTTGGACTTGAAGTGGGCGTACACGCCGGACTTCGACATGTCCGCGGCGGCGGCGAGCGAGCCGATGGTCAGCCCGGAGAGCCCCGAGTAGCGGGCCATGCGGACCGCGACGTCGAGGATCGCCTGCCGGGTCAACTCGCCTTTGCGCACGACTTGAAAATAGCACGATCGTGCTTGATTTCGGTAGGGGCGGTCGTCACTCCTCGCATTCGCTCGCGTCGCCGTTGTACGAGAAGGTCACCGCGACGGTCTCCGACAGCGGGCGCGTCGTCCCCGCCGCGGGGTCCTGCTCGATCACCTCGCAGTCGTCGTACGTGAAGTCCAGGGCCGAACGCCACTTCCCCGTCTCCTCCACGTCGGCGAACCCCGCCTCCTCGACGGCCCGGCGGGCGTCGGCGGTCGACAGGCCGATCAGGTCCGGGACGGCGCCCGTGGCGGGGCGCTCGGAGGTGGGGCGCTCGGCTTCTTCGGTGACCTCGTCCCGGGACGGCTCCTCGGGCTCGTCGTCGGCCGGTGCCGGGCTCGGCGACGCAGCGGTCTCGGGGCCCTCCGAGGGCTCGCTGGGGCTCGTGGAGGGCGAGGCGGTCGCAGTGGTGGGTTCGGGCTCCACGGCGGCCGCAGGAGCGCTCTCAGCGCCGCCGACGCCGCCCTGGGAGGCCTCCTCGTCGCCCCAGCGGGTCCCGAACGCCGCTCCGGCGGCCACGACGACCGCGAGCGCCGCGACGACCGCCAGTGCGCGCCTCCCGCCGCGCCGCCGAGCAGCGGGTTCCTCCTCGACCATGTCGAGCTCGCGCGTCTCGGCCGGCGGCTGCTCGACGGCCAGCACCCCGCCGGCGGCCGCGGTCACCGGCTCGACGCCGAGGCGGCGGCGCAGCGTCGCCGCCACCAGCGGGGTCCGGGCCGCACCGCCGGCCATGAGCACGCCCGCGAGCGCACCCGGGGCGACCATCGCCTCGCCGAGGGCCTCCTCCAAAAGGCTCGCGGTGCCTTCGACCAGCTCCTCGATGCGGGACTCGAGTTCCTCGCGCGTGAGCGGCAGTTTGACGTCGGCCGCCGGGAGGGTCATGACGGTGAAGTCCCGGTCGGACAGCGCCTCGCGCGCCTGCGTGATCTTCTGGAGCAGCAGTTCGCGCAGCTTCCGGTCGGCGGGGTCGGCCGGGTCGTCGATCCGGGCCCAGAGCCGCACGCCCGCATCGGGGTGGCGGCCGGAGAGGTAGGCCAGGAGCAGGCCGTCGAACTCGGCGCCGCCGATCGCGGCGGACCGTTCGGCGACGATCACGTGGGCGTGGCCGAACCGCCTGACGACGGCGGCCTGGAACGCGCTGCGGCCGAGCCGGTAGACGGCGAAGGCGGCGTCCGGTTCCAGCGGGCGTCCCGTCGCCTCGGTCAGCCTCGCCGCGGCGGCCTCGGGATCGATGCGGGCCGCGGTCATGAGCGGCTCGCGATCGGGCTCGGCGGCATCGGACGGCTCACGGGCACGCTCGCTCTCGGCGCTGCCCCCGCTGGTGCGGTCGGAGGGACGTTCGGCATAGAGGGGAGTGTATGACGAGAGATCAGGCCGCTTCGAACCGTCTTGTCGTGTTTTGAGGCGCTTACGGAGCGCAGTCGCCGTTCGCGACGACGCGGGGCCGGGCACTCGGTGCCCGGCCCCGCCCCTTCGTCGTCCCTAGCTGCAGCCGCTGGTGGCGCCGCAGCCCTCGCAGGCGTAGCAGGAGCCCGCGGGGCGCATCTTGGTGCCGCAGTTCATGCACAGCGGCGCGTCGGCGCTGCGGGCCTGGGCCGAGTTGAGGACGTCCTTGCGGGACTGCTTCGACTCGATCTGCACCCGCTGGGTCACCGCTTCGGCGACGTCGGCGTCGGCGGAGTCCTCGATCGGGGCCGACCCGCGCAGCGCGTCGAGGTCGACCTCGGGCTGGTGGACCTTGGACGGGTCCTCGCCGTTGAGTTCGGCGGTGCGCTCGGCCGTGGTCAGGATCCCGAGCGCGGCGCGCTCCTCGTACGGCAGGTAGTCCAGCGCCAGGCGGCGGAAGATGTAGTCCACCAGCGAGGAGGCCATGCGGATGTCCGGGTCGTCGGTCATACCGGCGGGCTCGAAGCGCATGTTGGTGAACTTCTCGACGTACTTCTCGAGCGGCACCCCGTACTGGAGGGCGATCGAGATCGAGACCGACAGCGCGTCCATGACGCCCGCGAGGGTCGAGCCCTGCTTGGACATCTTGAGGAAGACCTCGCCGAGGCCGTCGTCCGGGTAGGACGAGGAGGTCATGTAGCCCTCGGCCCCGCCGACGGTGAACGAGATGGTCTGGCTCGGGCGCTTCTTCGGCAGCTTCCGGCGGACCGGCCCGTGCGTCGCGACCGTGGAGACGACCTGCTCGACGGCCGCTTCGACGGCCTTGTCGATCTCCTTCTTCTTGGCGGACAGGGGCTGCCCGACCTTGCAGTTGTCGCGGTAGACCGCGAGGGCCTTGAGGCCGAGCTTCCAGCCCTGGAAGTAGACCTCCTCGATGTCCTCGACGGTGGCCGTCTCGGGCAGGTTGACGGTCTTGGAGACCGACCCGCTCAGGAACGGCTGCACGGCGGCCATCATGTTGACGTGGCCCATCGGCGAGATGGACCGCTCGCCCATGGCGCAGTCGAACACCGAGTAGTGCTCCTCGGCCAGGTGCGGCGCGCCGACGACGTGCCCGTGGTCGGCGATGTAGTCGACGATCTCCTTGCGCTCGTCCTCGCCGTACCCGAGGGTCGTGAGCGCGCGGGGCACGGTCTGGTTGACGATCTCCATGGAGCCGCCGCCGACGAGCTTCTTGTGCTTGACGAGCGCGAGGTCGGGCTCGATGCCCGTCGTGTCGCAGTCCATCATGAAGGAGATGGTGCCGGTCGGCGCCAGCACCGAGGCCTGGGCGTTGCGCCAGCCGTTGACGGCGCCGATCTCGTTGCCCCGCGTCCATTCGGCCTTGGCCGCGTCGAGGACGGTGGCGTCGACGTCGCCGAAGGTGCGGACCTGCTCGGCGGCCTCGGCGTGCTTGCGCATGACCCGCTGGTGCGGCTCGGCGTTGACCTCGTAGCCGGCGTAGGGGCCGACGACGCCCGCGATCTCGGCGGAGCGGCGGTAGGAGACGCCGGTCATCAGGGAGGTGATGGCGGCGGCCAGGGCCCGGCCGTCCTCGGAGTCGTAGGCGTGGCCGGAGGCCATGAGCAGGGCGCCGAGGTTGGAGTAGCCGATGCCGAGCTGGCGGAAGTCGCGCGTGGTCTGCGCGATCTTCTCGGTCGGGAAGTCCGCGAAGGAGATCGAGATCTCCATGGCGGTGATGACGAATTCGACCGTGGCGACGAACCGCTCGACGTCGAACGAGCCGTCCTCGCCGAGGAACTTCATGAGGTTCAGGCTCGCCAGGTTGCACGAGGAGTCGTCGAGGTGCAGGTACTCGCTGCACGGGTTCGACGCGCTGATCCGCCCGGAGTTGGGGGACGTGTGCCAGTCCTGGATGGTGCCGTCGTACTGGATGCCCGGGTCGGCGCAGTCCCAGGCGGCCTGGGCCATGCGGCGGAAGACCTCGCGGGCGTCGCGCCGGAAGAGCTCCTCGCCGGTGGTGCGGGCGTTGAGCGCGTAGTCGGTGCCGTTCTCGACGGCCTTCATGAACTCGTCGGTGACGCGGACCGAGTTGTTGGCGTTCTGGTACTGGACCGAGAACATGTCCTCGCCGCCGAGGTCGACGTCGAAACCGGCGTCGCGCAGCGCGCGGATCTTGTCCTCTTCGCGGGCCTTGGTGTCGATGAAGGCCTCGATGTCGGGGTGGTCGACGTCGAGGATGACCATCTTGGCGGCCCGGCGGGTCGCGCCCCCGGACTTGATGGTCCCGGCGGAGGCGTCGGCGCCGCGCATGAAGCTGATCGGGCCGGAGGCGTTGCCGCCGGAGGAGAGCAGTTCGGCGGACGAGCGGATCCGGGAGAGGTTGACCCCGGCGCCGGAGCCGCCCTTGAAGATCATCCCCTCTTCCTTGTACCAGTCGAGGATGGACTCCATCGTGTCGTCCACACTGAGGATGAAGCAAGCCGAGACTTGCTGCGGCGCAGCGGTTCCCACGTTGAACCAGACCGGCGAGTTGAAGCTGAAGTACTGGTGGAGCAGCAGCCAGGTGAGTTCGTCGGCGAAGACCTGGGCGTCCTCGGCGGAGGCGAAGTACCCGTGCTTCTCGCCCGCGGCGTGGTACTGGTGCACCACACGGTCGATGACCTGCTTGAGGCTCCACTCGCGCTGCGGGGTGCCGACCGCGCCGCGGAAGTACTTCGAGGTGACGATCTGGGTGGCGTTCTGGCTCCAGAACGCCGGGAACTCGACGCCGCGCTGCTCGAAGTTGACCGAGCCGTCGCGCCAGTTGGTCATGACGACGTCGCGGGACTCCCACACGACGTCGTCGTACGGGTGTACGTCCGGTTTGGTGAAGACGCGCTCCACCCTGAGGCCCTTCTCGGCCTTCTTCGCAGTCGCCTTGCCGCCTTCGGCGGCCTTCGTGGTCTTCGGCATGTCTCGCCCCTGTCTGCTCATGCCTGATGGGAATCGTTGGTGTCGTTGCTCGGTGGGGTCAGCCGCCGTTGCGGGCGGCGTGGTCTTCGCGCAGCTGTGCGATGGCGGCCTCGAAGTCCTCGAGGGACTCGAAGCTCTGGTAGACGCTGGCGAAGCGCAGGTAGGCGACCTCGTCGAGCTGCCGCAGCGGCTTGAGGATCGCCAGGCCGACGTCGTTGGCCGGGACCTCGGCCACGCCGCGGGAGCGGATCTCGTCCTCGACGGTCTGCGCCAGCTTCGCCACGTCGTCGGCGTCCACCGGCCGGCCCTGGCACGCCTTGAGCACGCCGGTGGCGACCTTGCTGCGGCTGAACGGCTCGGTCGCGCCGCTGCGCTTGACGACGGCGAGGATCGACTCCTCGACGGTGGTGAAGCGCTTCTCGCACTGCTGGCAGACCCTGCGGCGCCGGATGATCTTGCCGTCCTCGGCCTCGCGCGAGTCGACCACTCGGCTGTCCGGATGACGACAGTAAGGGCATCGCATCGCTACTCTCCTTCTAAGCCATCGTCTCGTCCGCTCAGCGAGCCTGCGAGCCGCGCGTTCGCCCGGTCCGACCGTTCGCGGGGTGCCGACCCGTCGGCCCCGCCTTCGTGGGGACAGTCTGCTCCCGCCGCTCCAGTCGGTGCGGAAACCCCAACACCTAGTGAGAGACGATACAACAAACCACAAGATCTTGTGCCAAGGATAGCTCAGATCAATGTGCCAAGATCATGGAGGAGTTCGGGGACGGGCTCCAGTGAACCAGTGATCGACACACCCTCGTTCACCCGTGCGGGTGAACCTGCGGCAAAACACATTCCGACCAGCGCGGCGACACGCCGTTGTCGCACGAATGTTTGACTTGACACAGCACCTGAGTTACATTGTCGGAATCAGACATACCGTCCCATTTGTCTAACGGGAGCCTCCTGTGGCTAGCGAGACCGCAACAGCCCGACCGAAAACGCGCAAGCTGACGCGTCGGCAGCAGCAAGTCCTCGAATACATCGAGGAGTTCATCAACAACAAGGGGTACCCGCCCAGCGTCCGGGAGATCGGCGCCGAAGTGGGGCTCGCCTCGGCCTCGTCGGTGGCGTACCAGATGAAGCAGCTCGAACGGAAGGGCTACCTCAACCGCCTGGCCGGTCGGCCGCGCGCGGTCGGGGTCCGCCAGTCCACCCCGGGCGGCGTCCAGACCTGTTCGCAGCACCCGCGGCCGCGGTACGTCCCGATGGTCGGCGAGATCGCCGCGGGGCAGCCGATCCTGGCCGAGGAGCGCGACTACGACGTCATGCCCCTGCCCGCCGAGTTCGTCGGCGAAGGCGTGCACTTCCTCCTGCGGGTCAAGGGCGACTCGATGGTCGACGCGGCCATCACCGACGGGGACTGGGTGGTCGTGCGCCAGCAGCCCGACGCGCTCAACGGCGAGATCGTGGCGGCCATGATCGACGGCGAGGCCACGGTGAAGACCTGGAAGCGCAAGAACGGCAAGCCGTGGCTGCTCCCGGCCAACGAGCTGTACGACCCGATCGACGCCTCGGAGGCCGAGATCCTCGGCCGGGTCGTCGCGGTCCTCCGGAAGATCTAGCGGTGCGGGAGCGGGCGGCGTCGCGCCGCCCGTGATGCGTGCCGGCAGTGCCGCGATGCCCGCGGTGGGCGCCCGAGGCGCCGATCCCGGGCGCCGGAACGCCCTAACGCCCCCGGCCGCGCGCCGGGCCGCTCTCAGGCGGGCCCCAGAAGCCGTCGTCATCGGGCTCCGGGGTCCGTTCGCCGTTTCCGGCGCCGTACACCGAGCCCTTGGCCGCTCCCCCGCCGTAGACGTTCCCGCCGGTCGGTTCCGGGGGGGTCACGGGGCGCGCCCGGTAGACGCTCCCCGAGGGCAGGTGTTCGCTGTTCGGTGACGGCGGCGGAGGCGGTGGCGGCGGTACGGGGCGGGGCGGCCCGAAGGACTGGCCCGGGCCGGCGTTGTCGTAGACGCTGCCGTTGCCGCCGCCTTCGAAGGCGCCGTACTGGGGTTCTTCGCGCGGGGCGCCGTACACCGAGCCGGTGGCGGGAGGGGTGGCGGGACCCGGTTCGGGTCGTGCCGGGGCGGCGGCGCCGTAGACGTTCCCGGAGGGTTCGGGCCGGGCGGGGCCGCCGTAGACGCCGGGTTCGGGTTTGGCCGCGCCGTAGACGTTGCCCGAAGGCTCCGGGCGAGGGGCGCCGTAGACGGCGCCGCGGGCGACCTGGCCGAGGTCGGGATCGGGGTGTCCGGCCTCGATGCCGAGGTCCACGGGGTCGTCCTCGAAGACGCGTTCGTCGCCGAAGACGGATTCCTCGGCGGCGAAGCCCATCTCGGTGGAGTCGTCCTCCTCGTCCTGGGCCTTGCGGTATTTGCGGATGACGAGGATGCCGCCGATCATGACGGCCATGCCGAGGACCGCGATGGCGGCCAGGATCCGCACGATGGTGTCGAAGCCGAGGTCGAGGATGCGGTCGACGAGCGAGGGGCCCTCGTCTTCGGCGGCCGCGCCGTCGTCCGCGCCGCCGTCGGCGGGTTCCTCGGCGGCCGGAGCGGCCGGTGTGTACGAGGTGATGGTGCCGATGCCGCTCTCGCCTGCGCCGGACGCGAGGGTGTGGAAGGCGCCGTCGGGGCCGTACGTGAGGCCTTCGGCGGTGCCCTCGTCCGCGAGGGGCGTGATCACCGGCTCGGTGCCGGTGAGCGCCCCGATCAGGTCGTTGTCGGCGACGGTCCACTCGTAGACGGCGTTCGAGGTGCGCAGCGCGGCCTTCGTGCCGTCCGCGTTGAGGGCGGCGCCGGTGACCGAGCCGCCCTCGGCGAGGGTCACGGTGCCGACGTTCTCCATCGGGGTGTCCTGGGACTGGTTCTCGCCGGGCGGGTAGAAGAGGTTGGCCTGGCCGTCGGCCATGGTGATGAACAGCGGCTTCTTCTCCCCCTCGCGCGGGATGAGGAAGGCCTCGACCTCTTCGGCGGCGTCGGGGAAGACGTACCGGTAGATCACGAAGTTGGTGAGATCGTTCGGGTCGATCTGGTTGACGGTGATCCAGTCGCGATCGAGCGCGCCGCCGGTGTCGCCCACCCAGATGAAGCCGTTGACGTCGAGCGCCAGCGCCTGCGGGTCGATGGGCAGGTGACCGATCCAGGCTTCGTCGTCCTCGCGGACGTTGCAGTCCTCGCCGACGCGCATGATCGACAGCGTGTCGTCCTGGTTCTCGGCGCCGGAGGCGATCCACCAGCCGTCGCCGTCGTTCGCCGCGGTGATGCCGGAGGGGTCGGCCAGCCGTGGGTCGTTCAGGTTGCACAGCACGTTCCCGACGCCGGACTCCTCGTCCTGAGCGTAAACGGGGGGCGCGGCCGTCACTAGGGCGGCGATGCCTGCAGCCCCGGCGACGAGCCGCGCGGGCAGGGCCGACCGGCCCACACGGCGCTCTCGCATCAGGCAAGTGTTCCAGAACACGGCCGCTTATTGGCGCGACCCCCGTGAGACATGTTCGGGACCACTGGAATTCAGTCCGTTTCCAGGACGAACGCTCGCAATTCTCCGGCCAGGGCTTCGTCGACGCGGGCGGTGATGACGGAACCGTCGCCGCGGTGCTCGGTGGCGAGGACCTCGCCGCGCGAGCGCAGGCGCGAGACCAGGTCGCCGCGCACGTACGGGATGCAGACCGTGAGGGTCGTGTTCGGCTGCGGCAGGGCCTGCTCGATGGCGTCCCGGAGCTTGTCGATGCCGTCGCCGGTGCGCGCGGAGACGAACACGGCGTCGGGCCAGTCGGAGCGCAGCTGGAGCACGTCGTCGGGCTCGACGAGGTCGAGCTTGTTGACCACGACCAGCTCGGGGACCTCTTCGGCGCCGACCTCGGCGAGCACCTCGCGGACCGCGTCGGCCTGGCCGAGCGGGTCGGGGTGGGAGCCGTCGATGACGTGGACGATGAGGTCCGCTTCGGCGACCTCTTCGAGCGTGGACCGGAAGGCCTCGACGAGCTGGTGCGGCAGGTGCCGGACGAACCCGACCGTGTCGGTGACCGTGTACTCGCGGCCCTCGGCGGTGCGGGCGCGGCGCGTCGAGGTGTCCAGGGTGGCGAACAGCGCGTCCTGGACGAGGATGCCCGCGCCGGTGAGGGCGTTGAGCAGGCTCGACTTGCCGGCGTTGGTGTACCCGGCGATGGCGACGCCCGGTACGCGGTTGCGGGTGCGCGAGTCGCGTTTGGTCTCGCGGGTCACGGTGAGTTTCGCCAGTTCGCGGCGGAGCTTCGCGACCTTCGCGCGG
This sequence comes from Glycomyces sp. TRM65418, assembly GCF_019710475.1. Lineage (GTDB taxonomy): Bacteria > Actinomycetota > Actinomycetes > Mycobacteriales > Micromonosporaceae > Glycomyces. Next base: position 114,818 of record NZ_JAJFAX010000008.1, read on the forward strand.
ATGCGGCGGCGGTCGGTCTCCAGCTTGGTCTCACCGGGGCCGCGCAGGCCCACGCCGCCGTTGGATCCGGCGCGGCCGCCGGCCTGGCGGCTCATGGCATCGCCCCAGCCGCGCAGGCGCGGCAGCAGGTACTGCAGCTGCGCGAGCTCGACCTGGGCCTTGCCCTCGGCGCTCTTGGCGTGCTGGGCGAAGATGTCGAGGATCAGGGCGGTGCGGTCGATGACCTTGACGTTGATGGCCTTCTCGAGGGCGATCAACTGGCCCGGCGACAGCTCGCCGTCGGCGATGACCGTGTCGGCCTCCAGGGCCTCGACGGTGTCCTTGACCTCTTGGACCTTGCCGGAGCCGATGAAGGTGCCGGCGTCGGGCTTGCTGCGGCGCTGGATCAGGCCGTCGACGACCTCGGAGCCGGCCGTCTCGGCCAGCTGCGCGAGCTCCGCGAGGGAGTTCTCGGCGTCGTCGATGGAGCCTTCGGTCCAGACGCCGACCAGGACGACGCGTTCGAGGCGCAGCCGCCGGTATTCGGCGTCGGTGACGTCTTCGAGTTCGGTGGCGGCTATACCGGAGACGCGTCGCAGCGCCTGGCGGGCCTCCAGGTCCAGGTCCCCGGCGGAGGGGGACTCGGCGGACGGAAAGTCTTCGCGGGATCTCTTGTGCTCTTCGTGCATCACCACAAGCTTGACACGCCTTGGCCCCGACTGCGACCGAATATCGCCCACAGCGTAGCGCCGCCGCCGCGAAGCGTGGCGCGCGCCGCACGGAGTGGCGGGGCCGATGCCCTGCACAGGGCCGAGGCGCCGGGGCGCGGGGCGGTGGCATCATTCAAGGCATCCGACTCGGCGGATGCACGGCGCGCGAGCGGCCTTCGCGACGCTCGCCGGCCTTGCACGGTCAGCCTCGGCGAAGCCTGCGAGCCGTCCCTGAGCACCGCCGAGCGGGCGCGTCCACGACGAAGTGCACCAATAAGGAGCGGCATGACTGCAGCCCGTCTTCCCAGCGCCGGATTCTCCATCACGGTCCGGCTGGCCCTCTCGGCCGATCCGGGCGCGGCGGGACGCCTCGCCACGGTCGTCGGACAGGCGGGTGCGATCGTCACCGCGCTCGACGTGGTCGGCTCGGACAACAAGCGAATGACCGTCGACCTCACGTGCGACACCTCCGACGCGGCCCACGCCGAGCAGGTCACCCACATCCTGGAGTCCATGCCGGACTTCGACGTGAAGAAGGTCTCGGACCGGACCTTCCTCATGCACCTGGGCGGCAAGATCGAGGTCAACGCGAAGGTGCCGCTGCGCAACCGCGACGACCTCTCGATGGCGTACACGCCGGGCGTGGCCCGGGTGTGCATGGCGATCGCGGAGAACCCCGACGACGCCCGGCGGCTCACGATCAAGCGCAACACGGTCGCGGTCGTCACCGACGGGTCGGCGGTGCTGGGCCTGGGCAACATCGGGCCGGCCGCGGCCATGCCGGTGATGGAGGGCAAGGCGGCCCTGTTCAAGAAGTTCGGCGACGTCGACGCGTGGCCGGTGTGCCTGGACACGCAGGACACCGACGAGATCGTCGACATCGTCGCGGCGCTCGCGCCGACGTACGGCGGCATCAACCTGGAGGACATCGCCGCGCCGCGCTGCTTCGAGATCGAGGCGCGGCTGCGCGAGCGGCTCGACATCCCGGTGTTCCACGACGACCAGCACGGCACCGCGATCGTGGTGCTCGCGGCGCTGACGAACGCGCTGCGCGTGGTCGGCAAGGAGTTCAAGGACGTGCGGGCCACGGTGGTCGGCTGCGGCGCGGCCGGGACGGCGATCATGCGGCTGCTGGAGAAGGCCGGGATCGGCGACATCATCCCGGTGGACCGCGACGGGGCGCTGCACAGCGGCATGGAGTTCGAGAACGAGACCTGGAAGTGGCTCGGGACGCACTTCAACAAGCAGGACTTCTCCGGGGACCTGTCGGGCGCGGTCGCGGGCTCGGACGTGTTCATCGGGGTGAGCGCGCCGAACATCCTCAAGGGATCGGACGTGGCGAAGATGGCGAAGGACCCGATCGTGTTCGCACTGGCGAACCCGGACCCGGAGATCAGCCCGACCGAGGCGGCGCGGTACGCGGCGATCGTGGCGACCGGCCGGTCCGACCAACCGAACCAGATCAACAACGTGCTGGCGTTCCCGGGCGTGTTCCGGGGGCTGCTGGACGCGCAGGCGCGCGACTGGACCGACGACGCGGCCGTGGCGGCGGCGATGGCGATCGCGGACTGCGTGGGCGAGGAGAAGGTGAACGCGACGTACATCGTGCCGAGCGTCTTCGACCCGAACGTGGCCCCGGCCGTGGCGGCCGCGGTCAAGCAGGCGATGCGGTAGCGGGCGAGCGAAACGCCCCGGCGGCCGGCGGCCGCCGGGGCGCCCTCGTTCGGGTGGCCACGGCGGCGCACTCGTTCGGGTGACAAGACCGCGCGAGACCACGGTTCTTGTCGCACCGGCGCGCAACGCTGGGACCTACCGTTCTCCGGGTGGGTGGGGGTTGGGGACGGTATACGCGTCGGACGCCGCTCGACTGCCGCTCGTGGCCTCATGCGCCGGCGGACTCGGCTCCCGCGAAATCCGGCCGGACGCGGAAGGATCCTCCGGCGCTCACGGTCCTGCTAGAAGCGGAAGGAGCCTTCGGCGACGATCACGGCCGGCCCCGTCAGGTACAGCGTCTCCTCGGTCACGGTGACGGTGAGCGTCCCCCCGGGGACGTCCACCTTGCACACGCCCGTGTCCTGCCCGGCGTGGCGCAGCGCGACCGCGGCGACCGCGCACGCGCCCGTGCCGCACGAGGCGGTCTCCCCGACGCCGCGCTCGTGGACGCGCATCCGCACATGCGGAGCGGCGCCGACCACGAACTCGACGTTCACGCCGTCGGGGAACACGCCGGCGTCGAACCGCGGCTGGTGGAACAGCTCCAGCGCCTCCAGCTCCGCGTCGTCCCCGAGGTGGCACACCAGGTGGGGGTTCCCCATCGAGACGGCCTGTCCGGGCCACGTGAAGCCTTCCACCGACGCCTGCGAGGTCGGGCCGAACGCGGCAGGCCCCATGTCCACCCGCAGCTCGTCGCCTTCGACGCGGACCGTCTTGATGCCGGCGCGCGTCGCCACGGGGATCTCCGGGCCCTCGGCCAGGCCCTGCTCCAGCAGGTAGCGGACGAAGACCCGCACCCCGTTGCCGCACATCTCGGCGATCGAGCCGTCGGCGTTGCGGTAGTCCATGAACCACTCGGCCGCCGGGTCCTCGGAGGGCGCGACGCGCAGCAGCCCGTCGCCGCCGATGCCGAAGCGGCGGTCGCACAGCGCCGCCACCTGGGCGTCCTTCAGCGGGAGCGCGTCCTTGAGGTCGGGGACGATCACGAAGTCGTTGCCGGTGCCGTGCCCCTTGGCGAAGTCGATGGTGGTCACTGGGCAATTGTGCCCCACGGCTTCCGCGCTAGCCTTATGCCGTGACTGAGACGACCGACGCCGGGCCCCTCGCCGACCTGAAAGCGAAGTTCCCCAACGGGGTGTGGACCACCCGCGCCAACGCGCGGCTGCAGGACGCCCTCATCGAAGGCTCCGGGCTCGGCCGCCTCCAGCCCGCCGTCGGGTGGGCCGCCCGCATGCAGGCCACCGACGCGCCCGAGCCGTTCGCCTCGCCGCGGATGCTCCTGTTCGCCGGGGAGTACCCCGACGGCTGGGCCGCCGGGGACTACGCGCCCATCGAGGAGCAGGCCGAGGCGCTCGAACGGGGCGAGGGCCCGCTGGCCGAGCAGGCCGCCCGCTCGGGGCTGCCGATCACCGTCGTCCGCACCCCCGCGAGCGAGGGCACGGACGGGCCGCTGCTCGACGAGACCGAGCTGAACGAGGTCCTCCGCCTGGGCCGCGAGACCGCCGACCGCGCGATCGACGGGGGTGCGGACCTCCTCCTCGTCGCCGGACTCGGCGCGGGCGCCTCCACGGCCGCCGTCGCGGTCTGCTCGTTCATCGCCAAGGACGACATCACCACGTACCTGCCGCAGCTGCACGCCCCCGGCGGCGCGGTCTTCGACTCGGCCTGGATGGGCCGCATCGCCGCGCTGCGCGACCACCTGGCCTTCAACCGAGGGTTCAAGCGCACTCCCGAGGCCCTCATCTCGCGGCTCGGCGGCGCGCAGATCGGCGCGATGGCCGCCGCGATCTTCACGGCCGCGACCCGCTCCACCGCGATCCTCATCGACGGCCCGGCCGCCATGGCCGCCATGATGATCGCCCGCGACTTCGGCCTGGCGGCCCCGAAGTGGTGCTACGCGCCGAACCGCTCCACGCACCCCGTCGTCGTCAAGCTCGCCAAGCAGGGCGGCCTCGCCGACGACCTCGGCTTCGAACTCGACCTGCCCGACGGCGCCGCGCTGCCCCTCGGCTGGGACTTGCTCCAGCAGAGCCTCCGCATCGCCCAGTCGCTCCCGATGCCGGCCGAGGAGGCGGCACCCGAACCCGCGGCGGCTCGAACGGCGGCCGAGGCGACCACGACGGCGGACGCCGCCCAGGTCGTCGACGCGCCTGCGGAACCGAGCGACGCTCCCGCGGTGCCGACCGAACCCGGAGACGCCGAGAAGCGGCAGGCCTAGACATGAGCGGCGCGGATCCTCGAGCAATCGTCGAGTCCCTGAACGACTGGGCTCGGCGCACCGACTGGGTGGACTGGGTGGAACTCGGCGGGTCGCTGGGACGAGGCGCGGGCGACGAATTCTCCGATGTGGACGCCGGCATCGGCGTTCGCGAAGCGGATCGGTCGGCGCGCTCGGACGACGAGCGGCCCGTATCCGAGGCCCGCATCGCCGAAGCGCGATCGGCCGTCGAGTCCTTCGCGCCGGTGGCCGCCTCATTGACGCAGCCGCTCGACGGCCGGGCCACCCACCTCGTCTGCGTCTACGAAGACGGCCGCCAGCTCTCGCTGGTCGTCTTCGACGCGGACGTCCGAACCGGCTTGCCGCCGCAGGCCCGCGCCACCGTCGACAAGTCGGGCCGCCTGCGCAGGCCGCTCGATCGGAGCCGCTGGGACGCCGACGACGCCACCGTCCGGGAGTGGACCTTCCTGGCGTGGCTGGCGATCGGGGACGCCGCCCGCCACCGGCACCGAGGCCGCACATGGCGGGCGATGCAGTCCCTCACTGAGGCCCGCGACCACCTCTGGCGGCTCTGGGCCCACCGGCTCGGCCTGGTGTACCCCGGCTTCGGCGCGGTCACGGTCGAGAACGCCGACGCCGAACTCCCGCCGGACATCGAGGACACGCACCCACCGGACCTGGGCCCCGAGGCGTTCCACCGGGCCCTGACGGCTATCGCGCGCCTCCTCGAGCCTTACACCGCAGGCGATCTGCGAGCACTGGCCGAGACGGCCCGCAGCCGCCTCGCGCTCCTCGCCGACTGATCGCCGCCGCCACGCGACTTCGCTCGTCCGTTCGGCCCCGCCACGGTTCCCGGGACCGCGCCGCCCGAGAGATCCAGTAGCGTCGAGGCATGCCCGCCTTCGCGATCGCGGGGCTGGTCCTGCTCGCCGCCCTCGCCGTCTTCCAGATCGCCCTCGCCGCCGGAGCGCCCTTGGGCCGCTTCGCCTGGGGCGGCCGGCACGACGTGCTGCCGCCGAAACGCCGCGTCGGCAGCGCGGTCGTCGTCGCGATCTACGCCGTGTTCGCGCTGTTCCTGCTGAGCGAAGCCGACCTGATATCGGTCGTCGGCGAGCCGCAGCTCACCATCGGGATGTGGGCGATTCTGGTCTGCCTGGCGCTGACGGGCCTGCTGAACCTGTTCTCTCGCAGCAGGTTCGAGCGTACGGTGATGACGCCGGCCGCGTTGGCGCCGTCGGTGTCGTTCTCGCTGGTGACCCTGAGCGCGTAAGCGCGAGCGCTCGGGACCGAACCCGCAGTCATGGACGCGAGCGCGCCTCGCGTCCAGGGAGGCCGTCCTGCGCTACCGGCTCGTCGGCGCCCCGAGGAGACGCCGGAGGGCGTCGATCTGCGCCGCCGGCAGCCGCTGCAGTTCCCGAGGCGTCAACGCGCCGAAGTGTTCGACGGTCCATTCGTCCATGGCCCAGAGGACGGCCTTGCAGAGGTGGCGCTGCAGCGTGAGCGGGAGGTCGTCGCCGATCGCGCCGCTCTCGCGGCCGATCGCCAGCGCGGCGTCGATCCAGTCGTCCACGGCCGCGCGGATCGTCGCGAGCGGTCCGCCCGGAGCGGCGGGCGCGTCGGGCAGATAGAAGAGCTTGGCGAACAGGCCGAAGGCGGGTTCGTCGCGAGCGAGCCGGGCCAGCCGCTCGGCGAGCGCGTGCCCTCGTTCCCAGAAGTCGCCGCCCGCCATCGCGGCGGCGCGCGGCGGCTCGAGCGCTTGGACGAGCGCGGCTCCGAGGTCGGTGACGACCGCGTTGAACAGGGCTTCCTTCGAGGCGAAGTAGTGGTAGAACGAGCTCTTGCTCATGCCCTGCGCGCGGAGGATTCGATTGAGGGAGGCCTGCTCGTATCCGGCGCGCGCGAACTCGGCCGCGGCGTGTTCGAGGAGGGTCCGACGTCGCTCGGCGGGCAGCACTCCGGCCGCGTTCGGTTCCATGCGGCTCAGGCTAGCACCGGTGGACCGGGTGGTCCACGGTCGCTGCTAGGCTCGATTGGACCACCCGGTCCACCCCTCGAGGAGGAACGATGCTCGAACCGACTTCGCTGCAGGAGCAACTGGAGGCCGCACGGGAGGACCGGCTGCGCGTGCTCGTCGTCGGGGCCGGGATCGCCGGACTGACGCTCGCGCAGCTGCTCCGCCGCGACGGGCGGCGCCCGGTGCTGATCGAACGGGCCGGCCCGGACGCCCCCAGCGGGTACATGCTCGCGCTCATGCCGCTGGTCGATCCGGTCCTGGCGGAACTCGGCCTCACCGACGAGTACCGCGTCCGCAGCGTCCCGATGGACCGCTACCGGATTCGCAACCGCCGCGGCGCGCTCACCCGCGAGTACGCGATGGGCGAGCTGCTCGACGCCTACGGCGACTACCGGGGCATCAGCCGAGGCGAACTGATGGCGGCCTTGGCGACCTCGGGCGGCACGGTCGCCCATCACACGACGGTCAAGGCGCTGCGCCAGGACGCGAACGAGGTCACGGCCACCTTCGCCGCTCCGGAGGGCGCACCCGAAGCGGCCTTCGACGTCGTGATCGCCGCCGACGGCCTCCACTCGTCGACCCGGGACCTGATCCTCGCCGAGGACCAGGTCGGGGCCTACGACTCGGACTGGGGCGGCTGGGTGGTCTGGACCGAGGCCGACGACGACACCGACCTGGGCGAGGAGCTGTGGGGCGCCGGCTGGTTCGTCGGCACGTACCCGGTGAAGGACCGGCTCGGCGTCATCGTCTGCGTGCCGCGTTCCGAAGAGCCGCGAGGCTTGGCGGCCGTCGCCGCAGCGATCCGCCGCGAGGTGCCCCGGGCCGGATCCAGGATGGACCGCGTGCTCGCCGACATCGGGGACGGCCGCGAGGCCTACTTCTGGCCGCTGTTCGACCACCGCAGCACGACGTGGAGCACCGGACGAGTCGGTCTGGTGGGCGACGCGGCCGCCGGTTTCCTTCCCACGGCCGGCATCGGCGCGGGCATGGCGATCGAATCGGCCGCGGCCCTGGCCCGCCGCCTGAGGGACTGCACCCCCGACCGAGTGGCGTCCGTCCTGCACGCCCACGAGCGCTCGCAGCGCCCGAGAGTGGAAGCCGCGCAGCAGAACTCCCGGCAGCTGGCCCGCCTCATGTTCAACACCGGCAGAGCGGCGACGGTCCTGCGCGACACCGCCGCCCGCTTCGTCCCGCTCAGCGCGGCGATCAAGCCGATCCGGAGACTCCTGGAGGACCGCCCGACCTGAGCCGCCGACCATGCCGGACAGGCGGCGTGACCAGCGGCGTGTCCGCTCCCGTCAGTAGACTCGGCCCACATGAGCGCCTCCCGGCTCCTGCTTGCCCTCGCCGACCTCGCCCCGGCCGCCCAGCCGTCGCAGCAGCGGCTCCGCCGCGACCACCTCGGCGACCAGCATGTGGCGTGCCTCGATCTCCAGTCCACCAGGGACGGCGCCGATCTGGCGAAGTACGACGAACTCCACCGCGACGAGCGGCTCCTGCGCCAGGGCTGGGGCATGGTCACGGGACTCACCGTGGTGGACGGGAAGACCCGCCGGGTCCGTCTGCCGCTGGTCAGTCGACCGGTCCGGCTCCAAGCCGACCCCGCCGACGCCTCCCGGCAGCTCGTGATCCCGGCAGGCGACATCGAAGTCCACAGTGACCTCGTGAACACGGGGTTCGCGTTCCTGCTCGAGTCGGTCTTCGACCCCGAGAAGCACGAGACGACGGTCAAGGACCTCTCGTGGCTGCCGGCGGCCGCGGCCGCCGCCGGATTTCCCGATGTCGCACTCGGGCATCAGCCGCCGCCGAGCAACCGACTCGAGGTGGTCCCGATGGCGGTCGTCTACATCTCCCCCGAGGCCAACCCCTCCTCGTTCGCGAAGGAGCTGAGCGAGTGGGCGAAGCGGCCGGACCTCGACCGCACCGCGTTCGCCGCGATGTACGACCCCGCCGAGATCCAGGACGTCGCCGAGGCCGACACCCGGCCGCCGTGGTCCCCGCTTCCGCTCAGCGGCGAGCAGGCCGCGGCCGTGGTCCAGGCCCGCACCGCTCCGGTCACCGTCATCGCCGGCGCGCCCGGATGCGGCAAGAGCCACACGCTCGCCGCGATCGCCTTGGACGCCATCGCCAACGGACAGTCGGTCCTCATCGCGGCCCAGTCCGTCCACGCCGCCGACGTGCTGGCGGCGCTCATCGATCGCCATCCCGGGCCGCTCCCGGTCCACTTCGGCGACTCCGAGCGCCGCCAGCAGTTCCTGTCCATGCTCGGATGGGGCACCGGCAAGGGGCACAAGAGCCGCGATGTCGAGCGGTGCCTTGAGGAGGCGACGGACGCCATGGCGTACGTCCGGCGCACCGAGGCGGCGATCGCCCAGTGGCTCGAACTCGAAACCCGGCGCGGCCGCGAGCAAGGCGTGCCGCTGTTCCTGCTCGACGACTTCCCGGGACTCCGCGAAGCCGACCTCGACCACGCGGAACGCCTGCTCGCCGCGTCCCTGCGCGAAGGCGGATGGTGGCGGCGGCTCCGCGCCCGCTCGGCCTCCAAGCGTCTGCGCCGGCTCGCGGGCGGCGAAGGCAGTCCGTCCTCCATCGCCCGCGCCGTTCGAGCGGCCCGCGACCAGCGGGAGCTGGCCCGGCTCGCCGCCGCGGGCGGACTGCGCCTCGCGCCGCTCTGGGAGCGCCTCGAGAACGCGGATGCGGAGGCGTCCAAGGCGATCGGGCACTACCTGAACCTCGAGACCGGCTCCGCCGACCGACGCGACGCCGCCGCCCGCAGGGCCCTCGCGGAACTCGCCAACGCGCTGCGCACCGGCAACCGGCCGCAGCGCCGGTCCCGCCTGATGGGGGTGAACCGCGAGGCGCTGCTGCGGGCGATGCCGCTGTGGATCGGCACCGTCGCCGACGTGGAGGACGTGCTCCCCGCTCGCGCGGGCATGTTCGACCTGGTGATCCTCGACGAGGCCTCGCACATCAACCAGCTGCGCGCCGCTCCGGTGCTGGCCCGCGCCCGCCGGGCCGTGGTCGCGGGCGACCCGAAGCAGCTGCGGTTCGTGTCCTTCGCGAGCGCGGCGAAGACCGAGGACGTCCTGCATCGCCACGGTCTCTCGGACCGATTGGGCCAGTTGGACATCGGGAAGGTCAGCGCCTACGACCTCGCCTGCGGGGCCGGACCGGTGATCGAGCTGACCGAGCACCACCGCAGCGTCCCGCACCTGATCGGGTTCTCGGCCGCGAAGTTCTATCACGGCCGGGTCCGACCGACCACCACGCATCCGCGCAACCACGAGGCCGACGTGATCGCCGTGCACCGCGTCGCCGCGAAGTCCTCGAAGGACGGTGTGGTGGAGGCGGAGGTGCAGCGGTCGGTCGAGCTGCTGTCGGCGCTGGTGGACGCGGGCGAGGTCGGGCTGGCGGTGATCTCGCCGTTCCGGGCGCAGGCCGAGGCGATCGAGGCGGCGATCCTGGAGCGTTTCGACCTGGAGACGATTCGCCGCCACCGGTTGCGGACCGGCACGGTGCACGCGTTCCAGGGCAGCGAGGCCGGGATCGTGATCGTCGCGCTCGGCGTGGCCGGGGGCGACGCGGCGGGACGCCGCCGGTTCGCGGCCGGGGCGAACCTGTTCAACGTGATGGTCACGCGGGCCAGGCACCATCTGCACGTGGTGACCGCGATCGGCGAGGCGGACGGTCTGATCGGCGAGTTCCTGCGGTACGCCGACCGGCCGCCGCGCTCGCCGGGCGACGGCGCAGCGGTCGGCAAATGGACGGGGAATCTGGCGGATGCGCTGGAAGGCGCCGATGTCCCTGTGCGGCAGGCGTATCCGGTGGGACATTGGACGGTGGACCTGGTGGTGGGGGAGGCCGAGCAGGCGATCGGCGTGATCGCCGAATCGCACCCGGAGGGCCCGAGCGCCCACATCGCCCGCCATCGTGCCCTGCGACGAGCAGGCTGGCGAATCGTCGAGGCCTTCCCGTCGGCGTATGACGACGACCCGTCGCGAGCGGCGATCGACGTCCTCGCGGAGCTCGACCGGCGCTGAGGACCACACGGCAAGCCGGTCGCCGCTTCCCGGCGATCCGGCGAACGCTGAGGAAAGGACTGCTTCGCGTCACGGTCCGTCAACCGCACCGGCGAACTCCTGGCCCCTGAGCAGGCCGCGAGGGCCGCCGCGCGGCGTCTCAATCGCTCAGTTCGCTCGGCTGGCTTCGGCGGCCTTGACGCCAGATCTCCATCAGCTGCATCCCGAGCAGGTTGATCATCATCCCGACGCCGTACAGCAGCGCCGCGGCCGCGAAGGTGCTGATGAAGATCCAGGCTCCGGTGCCGCCGCCGACCGTCACGCCGCCGATGACACCCAGCAGCAGCGTCAGCGCCGCCACGATCGTGAGCGCGGCGGTGGCCCGGCCGGCCCGGTTGAGGACTCGCTCGACTTCGTTGTCAGTTCGCTCCATTCACCCAGCGTAGCGAAGGTGTACCGGACCGAAGGGGCCCATGGGGCCAAGGGGGCCGCGGTCCGCTGCAGTGGCGGAAGGGCTGGACGGCAGCGGTACTCGGAGCGCGGAGCGTCTAGCCGGCGGCGTGCTTGATCGCTTCGGCGACCGAGTCGGCGATGTGCGTCGAGGCGTAGGCCGTCCGGGACCAGGTGCGTCCCAAGTGGAGCCAGGCGCTCTGCAGGCCGAGACGGTGCGCGCCCAGGATGTCGGCGTCGTCGCGGTCGCCGATCATCCAAGCGCCGTCGAGGCCGGCGCCGACCGCTGCCGCTGCGGCGTGGAAGATCCCGGGCTCGGGCTTGCGGGAGCCGACGCCTTCGCTCACGACCCACGCGTCGACGAGCCGGTCGAGCCCGGAGGCCGTGATCTTGCCGGTCTGCTGCGGGACGGCGCCGTTCGTGACGATCACGACCTGGTGCCCGGCCGCCCGCGCCTCGCGCAGTGCGGCTTCGGTCTCCGCGGTGACCCGGGCGTGTTGGCGGGCGCCGCGCCGCAGGGATGCGATGACCTCGCCTTGGTCGAGGCCGTCGCCGTACCGGTCGATGATCGCCTGAGAGACGACCGCGCGCGTGGCGTATCCGGAAGCGTCGACCTCCATGATCCAGTCGACGTCCTCGGCCGGCAGCCGGTGCGCGGCGAGGAACTCGGTCACGCCGGTGCGGAAGGCCGCGTCGCGGTCGACGAGCGTGTTGTCCAGGTCCATCATCAGCAAGGGCATGACCCGATGCTACGGAGGGCGCAACGGCGTCACATACGGCATCCCGCTGCGCCGCCGTCTCATGGAGACTCGGCGGCACGGCTCCGCTGAGGCCGTGCCGCGTTCGGCCGGGTCGGGTTAGAGCGGCGGCTCGGAAATCGATTCGGGCCAGGTGATCTCGTCCGGATCGTGTTCGTGGTTCAGGCCGGTCAAGCCGCCCTTCATGAGACGCCGGCTCGCCGCCGCCTTCGCCACCAGGCGGGCCACTTCGATGGCGCCCTTCGCTTGGAAGTGGGTGTTGTCCTCGATGCCGTTCGGATAGTGCTCGTGGCCCGCGTCGAGCCACAGGAAGTGGTCCTTCGTGCCCTCCTCGCCGAGTCGGGCCCACAGCGCGAGGCTCTCGGCCTGGAGGTCGATCAGCGGGACGCCCTCCTCGTCGGCGAGCGCCCGCATCGCCTCCGGGTACTCCCCCAGCGACTCGACGGGTCGGCCGTCCCTGAAGCGGCGGCGTTCCACCGACGTCACCAGCACCGGGTGGGCCCGGCGCAGGCGCGCCACATCGATGTAGCCGCGCAGGTACTGCCGGTACGTCGTGTACGGGTCGGTGCCGCGGTCGGGATCGTCGGTCTTCTGGTCGTTGTGGCCGAACGAGATCAGGAGCCAGTCCCCCGGCGCGATCGCCGCGGCGATCGCGTCGAGCACGCCTTGGTCCGTGTGGCTCTTCGAGCTCGCCCCCGACCAGGCGCGGTTGTCGACCGTGACGCCGCGGGTCGTGAAGACGTCCAGCGCCTGGCCCCAACCGGCACGCGGCCGGCGTGCCTGCGCGTACGTGGAGGCGGTCGAGTCGCCCGCGACGAAGATCGTGAAGTCGCGGCTCCGCGGGGCCTCCGCCTCGGGCTCGTCCTGCGGGTTCCAGTCTCCCAAGTAGCCCTCCGCGGTGTGTTCGGCCGCTTCGTCTTCCGAGAGTTGGCGCGGCCTGGCGGCGGGGTCGACGATCGCGGCGCCGGGGCCGATGTTCGCGTATTCGGCGTAGCGCTGGTCCTGCCACGGGTGGCCGCTGCTCATGTTCGTGTACGGCGCGGCGGCGTCGACGCCGGGGCCGATCCACGTGTCGCGGACGGTGAGCGACGGCCAGGCGGTCGGGTTGGAGCTGGGCACCCACGGCCGGGAGAGCTTGTATTCGGCGTCGCCGGCGTCGGAGGTGACGCGGCAGCCGACGGCGAGGTAGCCGTGGTCGAACTCGCCGGAGGTCGAGGGCGCGAACGGCATCCCCTTCGGCGTGAAGTCGACGTCCCGTTCCAGGCAGCGGATCTCGCAGCGGTCGAAGACGGCCGTGCCGCGCCCGAAGACGAAGTCGACGTCGCCTTCGATGTGGCAGCGCCGGTAGTACTGCCGCCCCACGACCGTCGCGGCGGGGCTGTCGGCGAGGAGGGTGTCCTGGTGGCCGAGGAAGCGGCAGTCGAAGAACGCGGACCGGTCGCCGCGAACGCGGCACGCGACGGCCTGGGTCCCGCTCACGCCCTGGTGGTCGGCGCGGAGCCAGTCGTTGGCGAAGGTGACGGCGCGGGCGGTGAAGTCGCCCGCGTCGAGCTTGACGGTGGCGGAACCGGAGGTGCCGTAGGTGGTGCCGTCCGGTTTCAAGGTCCCGGCGGCGAGGTCGTAGACGATGACCACGTCGTGGGGGTCGCCCGTCGCGCCGATGAACGTGAGGCCGGTCTGCGCCGAGGTGACGTGGACGAGTTCGCGGTACGTGCCCGCGGCGATGACCACCGTGGCGCCCGGGGCGGCGGCGTCCACGGCCGCTTGGACGGTGGCGTGGTCGCCGCGGCCCGCCGGGTGGACGTACAGCGTGTCGGCGGTGAGGCGCTCGTCGGGCGAGCCGTAGCGGCCGAAGGCCTTGCCGCCCTTCGCGTACGCGGCGGCGGGGACGGCGGTCGCGGCGGCTGCGGCCGTGGCGGCGAGGAGGAGCCGGCGCGAGAGGGGAGGGGCCATGGCAACCCTTTCAAGAGAGGGTGACAGCGCTTACCTCGTCCACGGTAACCGATTGCCGCATAGCATTCAAGAGCTTCGATGAGCCGATCTCGCGCAGTGGGCGGCCCCGCCGCCACCGCGGCGGGGCCGCCCCTTCAGGCGTCGACCGCCTCGCGGCCCTCCTTCTGCTTCGGAGCCTCGCCCACCGGGCGGCGGGACCAGTAGGCCGCCAGCAGGGAGCCGGAGATGTTGTGCCACACCGAGAACACCGCCGCGGGCAGGGCCGCGACGGGGTTGAAGTGGGCGGTCGCGAGCGCCGCGGCGAGGCCGGAGTTCTGCATGCCGACTTCCAGGCCCACCGCGCGGCGCCCGGTCGCCGGGAGGCGGCACAGCTTCGCCAGCGAGTAGCCGAGCGCGAGCCCGAAGCCGTTGTGGAGCACCACCGCCAGGAACACGAGCGCGCCGACCTCGAGGAGCGTGTCGGCGCTGCCCGCCACGACCGCCATGACGACGAGCGTGATGCCGAGGACCGACACCAGCGGCAGCGTGTCGAGGACCCTCGCGATCAGGCGCGGCGCGAAGCGGCGCAGGAGCAGGCCCACGACGACGGGAACGAGCACGATCTGGACGATCGAGACGAAGAGGCTCCCCGCGTCCACCGGCAGGAACTCCCCCGCCAGCCACAGCACCAGGACCGGCGTCAGCAGCGGCGCGAGCAGGGTCGAGACCGAGGTCATCGCGACCGACAGCGCGGTGTCGCCGCGGGAGAGGTAGACCATCACGTTGGAGGCGGTTCCGCCGGGCGCGGCCCCGACCAGGACCATGCCGACGGCGAGCATCGGGTCCATGTCGAAGACGCGGGCGAGGCCGTAACCGGCGAGCGGCATGACGAGGAACTGGGCGAGGACGCCGATGAGGACGGGCCACGGCCGCCTGCCGATCACTGCGAAGTCCTTGGGCCGCAAGGTCATGCCCATGCCGAGCATGATGACCATGAGGAGGTGGGGGACGGCGGGGCCGAGCGGGGTGAAGGTGCTCGGCGTCGCGAACGCGACGGCCGCCGCCGCGAGCACGATGACGGGCAGCCACATGCCGGTGCGGTCGCTGATGCGCTTGATCATCGGGAGGATCCGCTTTCTGTCGTACCTATGCGGGCGTCGGTACCTTGAACAGGGGCGGAGGGGTCTCGGAGGACGCCGGAACGGCAGTCACTCTACTCGCGGACCCGGATTCGGGAATCCGGTTCCCAGCATGTGATCGACCCGTGAGGGGCGTGCGGGCGGCCTCACCGCGCCGCCCGCGCGCCCCTCGGTCCGGCTAGTCGTTGATCGCGCGCAGCACCGGCTTCGCGACCAGGGCCTTCCGCAGCTCCGGCGAGGCCGCGATCGCCTCGCTCGCGACGGTGAACGTGACCGCTTCACCCGGGACGAGCGTGATGAGGGCCTTGTCCACGACCGCGTCCGGGTCGAGGCGGTCGGGGAACAGGCACAGGTCGCGCAGGACGGTCTCGGCCGTCACGGTCACCGTCACGCCGCCGTCGACGACGGCGGTCTCGGCCGTGAACCGGGCCTTCGGCCAGTCCATGTCCTTGTCCTCCTTGGTGAACCAGGTCGCGCGAGGGAAGTCCTCGCGACCGGTCACCAGGAACTCGCCGTCACGGGGGATCGCGCCCGGTTCGAGTTCGAGCACCGCCGTCTCGCGCGGGTCGATCTCCATGGTCACGAGCGCGCGGCCGATGATGCGACCCTCGGTGTTGCACTTCCAGAAGCCGATCACGCCGTTCCAGGCCTCGGCGGCGTCGTTGACCACCACCATCTTCAGGCCGTCGCCCTCGGGCTGGAAGGTGACGAGGCGGTCGGCGTAGACGTCCTTGAGCGCGTACCACAGCGGCTTGAGCCGCTCCTCGCCGTCGATCGCGGCCCACGAGGTGACCGGCCAGCAGTCGTTGAGCTGCCACACGATCGACCCGGTGCAGTACGGCTGCAGCGACCGGAAGTGCTCGATGCCGAAGCGGATCGCGCGGGCCTGGTTCACCTGCGTGAAGTACAGCCAGTCGTCGAAGTCGCGGACGGGCGGCAGGTGCGCGTCGAGGCCGCGCTGGAGCTTGGCCTGGCCGTCGTCGGCCTTCTGGTGCCACAGCATGGCGGGCGAATCGGCCTGGAGCGGCTCGTCGGTGACCATGCGCCGCACCGTGGCCCACGTGGGCGGGGCCTGGTAGCCGAACTCGGCCACGAAGCGCGGCTTCCAGTCGCGGTAGCGGGTGTAGTCCTCGTCGTTCCAGACGTCCCAGATGTGGACGGACGCGTGCGCCTGCTCGTTCGGGTGCAGTTCGCGCACACCGGAGTAGGGGCTGCCGGGCCAGTACGGCCGGGTGCCGTCCACTTCGGCCACGAGCTTCGGCAGCAGGTCGTGGTAGTAGCCCGCGCCCCAGGTGCGGTCGCCGAGGTCGGGCTGCCAGTCCCAGTCATGCCAGCCCCAGATGTTCTCGTTGTTGCCCGTCCAGGTGACCAGGCTCGGGTGGGGGGCGAGCCGGGCGAGGTTGTCCCGCGCCTCGGCCTCCACTTCGGACCAGAACGGCTCCTCTTCGGGGTAGGCGGCGCAGGCGAACAGGAAGTCCTGGCCGACGAGGAGGCCGAGTTCGTCGCAGACGCGGTAGAAGTCCTCGGACTCGTAGACGCCGCCGCCCCAGACGCGGATGTAGTTGATCCCGGCCGCGACCGCCTGCCGCAGGCGGCGCTCGACGCGGGCGGGGTCGATGCGGCTGAACAGCGCCTCGTCGGGGATCCAGTTGACGCCCTTGACCCACACGGCCTCACCGTTGATCCGCAGCGTGTACGGGCGGCCGTCGTCGTCCGGCTCGGTGTCGAGCTCGGCGGTGCGGAACCCGATCCGGCCGACCCAGGAGTCCAGATCCGACTCGCCGCCGCGAACGGTCACGGCGACGCTGTAGAGCGGCTGCTCACCGCGGTCGTGCGGGTGCCACAGCTCCGGGTCGGGCACCTCGACGCGCACGTTCGCCGTCTCGACCCCGGCCGCCAGGCGCACGGTCGCCGCGTGGCCGGCCACCTCGCAGAACAGGTCGACGTCCTGGTCGGCGGCCTTCTTGAGCCGCACCGAGAAGTCGACGATCCCGCGGCCGTCCTCGACGGTCGCGCGCGGCACGACCTCGTCCACGCGCGCGGTCGTCCAGCACTCCAGGCGCACGGGCCGCCAGATCCCCACCCCCGCCAGGTTCGGCCCCCAGTCCCAGCCGAAGTTGCAGGCGGCCTTGCGGATGAAGTTCCCCGGCTCGGGGTAGGCGTTCGGGCGGTCGCCGAGCCGCTCGCGCTGGGCCTCGGCATAGGCGTACGGCGAGGTGAACGCGACTTCGAGTTCATTGGCGCCCTCGCGGATCGCCGAACGCGCGTCGAAGCG
The DNA here is from genome assembly GCF_019710475.1 of Glycomyces sp. TRM65418. Lineage (GTDB taxonomy): Bacteria > Actinomycetota > Actinomycetes > Mycobacteriales > Micromonosporaceae > Glycomyces. The sequence goes on from NZ_JAJFAX010000008.1 coordinate 132,025, forward strand.
GTAGCGGCGGTGCATGTTCGCCGTCTCGCCGAGGAGCGTGCCGTTGAGGCTGACGCGGGCGACGGTGTCGAGCCCGTCGAAGACCAGGTCGATCCCGTCCCAGTCGGCCGCCTCGTGCTCGAAGGCGGTGCGGTAGACCCAGTCGGTGCGGCCGATCCACGCGAGTTCGCGCTCGGCGTCGTCGACGTACGGGTCCGGGATGAGCCCGGCGGCCAGCAGGTCGGTGTGGACGACGCCCGGCACCGACGCGGGGACGCCCTCGACGGCCACCGGCGCCCCGGGGTCGCCGGAGACGGTCCAGCCTTCGTGGAGGGTTCGCTTGGCGCTCAAAGAGACTCCTAATTGCCTTAGTAGGACTGTGGGCACGCCGCTGAACGCTCAACGCCGAGCGTCCAGCGGCGATGCCGGTTATGCCTTCAAATCCGAGAAGCCGATGCTCTTGTCCCGGTGCTGCCTGTTCATCGCGGTCGCCGCTCCTAAGCCTTGATCCCGGAGAGAGCGATGCCCTTGATGAAGTGCTTCTGGAACAGGAAGAAGAACACCACGGTGGGCAGCGTAGCCAGCAGCGAGGCGGCCATCGCCACGCCCATCTGGCCGGGGCTGGAGACGATCGCGTTGTTCAGGTTCGAGAGCGCCACCGGGAGGTTCATCAGCTCGTCGCTGCGGATGATGATCAGCGGCCACAGAAAGTTGTTCCACTCCCCCAGCGCGACGAAGATCGCCATCGCCGCCAGCGCCGGACGCAGCAGCGGCAGGATGATCTGCCACCAGATCCGCCACTCGCTCGCCCCGTCCACCCGCGCGGCGTGGACCAGGTCGTCGGGGATCGAGCGCAGGTACTGCACGAGGAAGAACACCACGAACGCCTTCGCCAGGCCCGGGATGATGTAGCCGAGGTACGAGTCGGTCATGCCGAGGTCGGAGGTCAGCAGGTAGTTCGGGATGAGGCTGACCTGCCAGGGGATCATCATCGAGGAGATGATGACGACGAACGCGGTCCGGCGGCCGGGCGCGGCGGTCTTGGTGAGCATGTACGCGGCCAGCGAGGCGATGAGCAGGCTCAGCACGGTCACGACGACGGTGATGCCGAAGGAGTTGAGCGCGAAGCGGAAGAACCCGCCGGCCACGTCCTCCCAGCGCTGGAAGACGCCCGCGACGTGGTCGGGGTCGGGGTCGCCCCCGGGGCCCTGGTACTCCGGGTCGTAGAAGGAGTCCGCCGACGGGTTCTCGGGGAAGAACGTCGGCGGGTTCTTCATCAGTTCCGGGACGGTCTTGAACGCGGCGATGATCATCCACCAGAACGGAATGAGCACCACGACCGCCCAGAGGTAGAGCGGGATGCGGGCGAGCTCGGCGGCGACGTTGACGCGCTTGGGGCGCTTGGTCCTGCGTCCCCGAACGACCTGGTCGGCCTCGACGATGGTCTTGACGCTCATCTCTAGAACTCCTTGAAGGTCTTCGTGACGCGCAGCTGGACCAGGGTCACCAGGAAGATGATGAGGAACAGCACCCAGGCGATCGCGGAGGCGTAACCGAGCTGGAAGCGGTTGAAGCCCATGTCGTACAGGTAGGGGACGATCGTGAGGGCGCTGTCGAGGGGGCCGCCGACGATCGAGGCCGAGCGGTTCCACAGCAGGTAGACCGGCTCGAAGATCTGGAACGCGCCGATGGTCGAGGTGATGACGACGAAGACCATGACCGGGCGCAGGAGCGGCAGCGTGATGTGCCAGAACTGGCGGGCCTTGGAGGCGCCGTCGATCGACGCCTGCTCGTACAGCTCCTCGGGGATGGCGTTGATGCCGGCCACGAAGAGGACCATCGCGTATCCGGCGCCGCCCCAGACGGCCATCGTGACCAGGATCGGGATGCTCAGGGACGGCTCGGCGAGCCAGGCCTTGTTGGAGCCGCCGAAGAAGCGCACGACGGTGTTGCCGAGACCCCAGGAGTCGACCATGAAGATCCACTTCCACACCAGGACCACGCCGACGCCCGCGGAGACGGAGGGCAGGAAGAAGACGGTGCGCAGGACGCGGTCGCGCAGGGAGGTGGTCTTGAAGGCGATGGCCAGGGTCAAGCCGAGCGCGATCGTGAGGACCACCGATCCGAGCACGTACTTGACGGTGTTCCAGATGGCCTTGTGGAAGCGTTCGTCGTTGACGAGGAGCTCGGTGAAGTTCTCGAGGCCGACGAGCTCGGGGGCCTTGATGCCGTTGAAGTCGGTGAGCGAGTAGTAGAACGAGCGGCCGAGCGGGTAGATCAGGAAGACCAGGAACAGCACCGCGAAGGGCAGCAGCATGACGTAGGCGGGCCCGTATCGCTGGAGGCGGTGCGAGGGCCGGCCCTTGCGGCGCGGCGCGGCCCCGGTGTCGGGCGCTTCGGCCCGCTCGGGGCCGGCGGTCTCTTTGACGGTCAAGGGAGTACTCCGAAGCGGTGAGGGTCGCGGGGCGGGCGCGCCCGAGCGCGCCCGCCCCGTCCGGTCGGCGGGTTACTGCGTCAGGGTCGCTTCCATCGCGGCCTTCGCTTCGGCGAGGGCGTCCTCGACGGGCGCGCCCTCGAGCACGATGGTCTGCAGGGCGCGCTGGACCTCGGGCGAGGCCGGCTCCCAGCCGGTGCAGTTCGGCGGGCCGACGGACGTCTCGAAGATCGTGGTCAGGGCCTCTTTGTTGGCCTCGTCGAGGTGGGTGTCCATGACCTTGTCGGTGCGCGGGGGCAGCCACAGGACGTTGTTCTCGGCGGCCGTGGTGAGCATCGCGTCGATGCCCGCGTCGGAGTAGATCATGTCGATGAACGCGGCGGAGGTGCCGGGCGCCTCGGACTGGGCCATGATGCCCATGACGTTGCCGCCGATGAAGCTGCCGGCGTTGGCCGGGCCGGCCGGGAGCGGCGCGGAGCTCCACTTGCCCTCGAGCTCGGGGAAGCCGGTGGCGAGTCCGTCGTAGTTCCAGGAGCCGCCGGTGGCGAACACGTAGTCGCCCGCGGCCATGCCGGCGCCCAGGTCGGGCTGGTCGGTCGGGACGTTCTGCTCGCTGAAGCGCTTGGCCCAGTACTCGGTGCCCGTGACCACCTCGGGCGAGTCGATCGTGACCTCGGTGCAGTCCTCGTTGTAGAGGGTGCCGCCGGCCTGGTGCATGTAGTTGAACCAGTCGAGCCAGCCGATGGGCTCCCAGGTGGCGACGAACGGGGTCTCGTACCCGGCGCCCTGGAGCTGCGTGATGGCCGCGTCCATCTCGTCCCAGGTGGCGGGGACGGCGATGCCCTCGGCTTCGAGGATGTCGGTGCGGTAGAACATCGAGTACGTGGTCATGTTGAGCGGCACGCCGTAGAGCTCGCCGCCGGGGGACTCGATGGACTTCCAGAGGCCTTCGATCACATTGGACTCGAGATTCTCGGTGTCGTACTGGCGCAGGTCGACCAGGCCGCCGAGCTCGCCGAACTCGATGCCCCAGGACAGGCCGCCGGTGAAGATGTCGGGGCCGTCGCCGCTCTGGATGGCGGTGAGGATCTGGGTGTGGGCGTCGGCCCAGTCGAGGGCTTCGACGGTGACGGAGACACCGTGCTCCTCCTCGAAGAGCGCACCGACGGCCTCGATCATCGGGAGCTGCGTGGCGTCCCCGGTGTGCCAGACCGTGATGGTGTCGGCGTTCTCCTCTTCCATGGTGGTGCCGCCGCCACCGCCTTCGTCGTCCGAGCAGGCGGCCGCGGTGAACACGACGGCGGCCGCTGCCGCGGCCGCGCCGAAACGCTTGGTTCTCGAGATCACGGTGACGTTCACTCCGTTCGGTGAAGGGGTTACCGGCCCGCGCCGCAGGCCCCATGAGCCGCCGAGACCAGGGCGCTTAACCGGATAAGTGACCCGAATTTATATCCCCCGTCACCACCAGTCAATGCATCGGCACTACCGTAACCGAATTGAAATCATGCCTGTCGATGTCTGGAACGAGGAAGGCTGAACCGGTTCGCGGATCGGTGCGCTACAGTCTGGAAACCGGCGGCGCAGCCCTGGGCCCCGGTGTTCCGCGCCCCCGGCGACGTCGGCGCCGACGTCCGTGCGGCCCGGCGCCGTCCGCGAGTCCCCGTCCGACCTCGACGGCCCGCAAGCCGTACCCGTGCCCTGAGAGGACCACCGATGACCAGGCGAGTGACCATCGCCGACATCGCCGCCGCGGCGGGCGTGTCGAAGGGCGCCGTCTCCTACGCGCTCAACGGGAGGCCCGGCGTCTCCGAGGCCACGCGAGGCAAGATCCTCGCCATCGCCGCGGAGATGGGCTTCGTCCCGAACCGGGCCGCGCGCTCCCTGTCGGTCTCCTCCGCGCAGGCCGTGGGCATCGCGCTGCGACGCTCGGCGCGCACCCTGGGGATCGAGCCGTACTTCATGGAGCTCATCAGCGGCATCGAAGCGACCCTCTCGGCCGGGTCCTTCGGCCTGACCCTCCAGATCGTCGGCACCGTTGAGGAGGAGCTGGAGGTCTACCGGCGCTGGTGGGCCGAGCGCCGCGTCGACGGCGTGCTGCTGTGCGACGTGGGCACCAGCGACCGGCGGCTCGACTTCGTCGCCGACCTGGGCCTGCCCGCGGTCGCCGTCGGCGGCCCGATCGAGGGCGCGCGCCTCCCGGCCGTCTGGCACGACGACGCCGAGCCGTGCCGCGACATCCTGGAGTACCTGTACGCGCTCGGGCACCGTCGCGTCGCCCGCGTCGCCGGACTCCCCCGCCTGCTGCACACCTCGATCCGCGACACGGCCTACGCCGAGACCGCGGCCGGGCTCGACCTCGAATCGATGGTCACGTTCCACAGCGACTACACCGGCGAGCAGGGCGCCCAGATCACCCGGCGGCTGCTCTCCTCCGCCCGGCGCCCCACCGCGATCATCTACGACAACGACGTGATGGCCGTGGCCGGACTCGGCGTCGCCCACGAGCTCGGCCTCGAGATCCCCGAGCAGCTGTCGGTGGTGGCCTGGGACGACTCGCCGCTGTGCCGCCTCACCCACCCCGCGCTCACCTCGCTGGCCCGCGACATCCCGGCGTACGGGTCCAAGTCCGCCGAGGTGCTCATGTCGCTCATCAGCGCCGACGGCACCGAGCCGCCGAACGCGGCAGTGCGCACTTTCTCGGTTCAGTGCCGACCCGCGCAGCTCTCCCCGCGCGGATCGACGGGACCGGTCCCGGCCTGAGCCGCCGCCGCGCCCGAACCGGGTTCGCGACCTCGGATTCGGGAGGCCACGGGAGGAAATCGCGCCCATGTCTTGAACCCCATCGATATTTATGGTTCTCTATGTTGAGGTTGGGATTAACCGATTCACCTCTCACCGAACTCATAGATGGGATCGACATGGACATCGGCACAACCGACGCCGCCCCGGCATGGCGTCGACTGGCGCGGCAGGGACTGTCAAAGCACCGGCGGATGCGCAAGTGGCTCCTGGCCGCAGCGGCGACCCTCGCCATCGCCGTCGCCGGGCTGCTGCAGCTCGCGCCCGCCGGAGCCCAGCAGCAGGGCGGCTTCTCCATCGAGGGCACGCAGCTCATCGACGCCAACGGCAACCCGTTCGTCATGCGCGGCTCCACCCACCCCGACGTCTGGTACCAGGGCGAGTTCGAAAGCTTCGGCGAACTCAGCGACCTCGGCGCCAACACCGTGCGCGTGGTCCTCGGCTCGGGCCACCGCGACTGGGGCGTCTCGAGCCCCGCGCGGGTGCAGCAGATCGTCGACGAGTGCAAGGCGCAGCGGCTCATCTGCGTCCTCGAAGTCCACGACACCACCGGTTACGGCGAGCAGGCCGGCGCGGCCACCCTCGACCAGGCCGTCACCTTCTGGGAGGGCCTCTACAGCGTCCTGGAAGGCGAAGAGGCCTACGTCCTCATCAACATCGGCAACGAGCCGATCGGCAACCAGGACCCGCAGCAGTGGACGCAGGCGACGGTGAACGCGGTCGACCGGATGCGCGACATCGGCTTCGAGCACACCCTCGTCGTGGACGCTCCCAACTGGGGCCAGGACTGGACCAACACGATGCGCGACAACGCGCCCACCGTGGCCGCGGCCGACCCGCTCGGCAACACGCTGTTCTCGGTGCACATGTACCAGGTCTACGGCAACGCGCAGACCGTCATCGACTACTTCGACGCGTTCGAGGCGATGAACCTGCCGCTCATCGTCGGCGAGTACGGCGACGTGCACCAGGGCGAGCCCGTCGCCTGGCAGACCGTCCAGAGCGAGGCGCAGGCCCGCGGCATCGGCTGGATCGCCTGGTCCTACTCCGGCAACGGCGGCGGCGCCGAGAACCTCGACCAGGTGCTCAACTTCGACCCGAACCAGATGACCGACTACGGCCGGAAGATCTTCGAGTCCCAGTACGGCATCCAGAACACCGCCGAGCGCGCCTCCGTGTACGGCGGCGACCCGGACCCGACGACCACGCCCCCCATTGAGGAGCCGCCGACCGGCGGCCCGATCGAGGGCGACTGCGAGGCGGCCATCGGCGTGGTCGGGAACTGGGACTCCGGCTGGCAGGGCAAGGTCGTCATCACCGCCTCCGAAGGGGCCGTGGACGGCTGGAGGCTGACGTGGACCTGGGCCGGATCGACCCGGATCACCAGCAGCTGGAACGCCGCCGTGACGGCCTCGGGCGCGAACGTGACCGCTGAGGACGTCGGCTGGAACGCCGTCATCGCCGGCGGCGAGAGCCGCGAGGTCTTCGGCTTCATCGCGTCGAGCCCGACCGGGACCCCGGCCGTGACCTGCGAAGCGATCTAGGAAGTCACAACGGCGACGGCCGCCGGACCATGCGAGGTCCGGCGGCCGTCGCCGCGTTTCGGTGCTGGGTCAGCCGTTCTTGGTGGGGAGCTGGAACTTGCCCGGCCCGCCCTTCGGCGTCTGGGAGCGCACGTTCCCCTTCTTGGAGCCGATCGGCTGGTGGCCGGACTTGCCGGCCTTCTTGCCGCGGGCGAGCGCCCGGCGCTCCTCGCGGTTGAGCGGCTCTCGGGCTTCGCCCTCTTGCGGTTCTGGAGCTTCGGCGGTCATAGGGATCCCCTTCTCAGGTAGAGCATGAAGAGACGTGAGCGCGAAACGGAGTCAGGACTCGACGTCTCTAAGACTGCTTTCGACAAGCTGCACTCAGTCGTGTGGCGGCCTCATCGCAGGAGGCGGCCGAATCTCTTCTAAAGGATCATGTCGCTCACTCTAGCGTCCGGAGGCCTCCGGCACAACGGGGTTTGCGCGGCGCGTCCGGGTGACTACCCTCATACGCATGACCCAGCCCAGTCGGCGCAGTCCGCAAGCCGGCCGTGAGCACAGTCCCGCGAAGCTCGCGCGCGTGCGCACGGTCGCCCAGGACGCCATGCGGGGCGCACGGTGGTGGACGCTCCTCGACCTCGAGCGGATGCTGCGCGCCGACGGCGAGTTCTGGCGGGACCTGTGGGCCCCTTCGCTCGCCATCGCGGCCCACAAGGTCGGCCTCAAGGCCGCGCGATCGCGGCTCGACGAGGCGATCGAGGCGGGCTTCCACCAGACCGACATGTTCGAGCCCGAGCTCTCGGCCGCGTTCGGCGCCGACCCCGACTGGGCGCAGGTGCTCGAACGGGCGCGGGCGAACGTGCCCGAGCCGCCGCTGCGGATCACCGCCTGGCCCGAGCCGGAGACGGGCGCGCCGCTGCGGCTCGACCGCGTCCAACCGCACCGGGAGGGCTCGCTGCTGGCACGGCTGCCGCGGCCCTCCGGCGGGGCGTGGGCGACGGCGAAGACGGTGCTGGGCTGGACCTCGGCCCAGTGGCGGCACACGAACGCCCGCATCAACGCCGGGGACGCCGTGGACGTCCTCGAGCAGGTCTCGAACGGAGCGCGGTACTCGTGCGTCGAGTATTCGATCGTGCTGGCGCAGGGGCTGAACGCGCTGCGCATCCCGGCGCGGCGGGTGTGGCTGCGGCGCGGGGGCTACCACGACGGCGTGGGCCAGGGACACGCCGTCGCCGAGGCGTGGATCGACGACCTGGACCGGTGGGTGCTGCTCGACGGGCAGCACGGGGCCTACTGGGCCGACGAGGCCTCCCGGCCCCTGGGCCTGCCGGAGCTGCAGACGCGCGAGCGGCCCGCGAAGCCGGTGCACGTGGGGCCGCGGGCGGCCATGAAGGACCCGGCACTGTGGGCGGCGTACTTCGCGCACGCCTCGGTCACTGGGATCGCTTGGGCCCCTGAGGGATTCGTGCCGGTGTTCCAGGACGGGCAGGTCGTCGCGACCGACCGGCTCGTACGCGACAGCGCCGCGGCCTACCCGAAGCTGTCGGACCTGAGCGTCGCGGTGGCGGACCTCGACGGTGCGCCGGCGGTGCGGATCGACCCGGAGCATCCGTACGCGGTGGGCGCGGCGTGGAACGGCGAGCCGATCACGGTGGCGCCGAAGAGCGCGCACGCGGCCGAACGGAAGTTCACGAAGGCGCTGGAACGCGAGCAGGGCGAGCACAAGGCCGACCTCGCGGCGGTGACGCCCTACGGGCAGCTGGCGACGAGGGAGCTGCACTGGACGGCGGCGTGACCGCCGCGGAGCGGCCGGTCGGGCCGCCTCCGGGCGGGAACGCGGGCGAGGAACCCGTCCGCCTCGGGTCGGCAGCGGCCAGGGGCGGGGAACCCGCCGAGGGCAGGAGGCTGCGGTCCCGCTCGCGCCGCGCGGCCGGGCCGGGCCGCTGACCGCCGCGGCCCCGCCTCGGACGGGCCGGTTCGCCGCCGCCGGATTCGATCCCGCTTATGTGAGCCGGCTGCCAGAAGCCCCGCCCGCTGCCAGACTCGGCCCATGCAAGAACCCCCCTTCGCGTTCGCCCTCGTCGCCGGGGCGGTCGCCGCCGCAGGCGTGTGGCTCCTGATCGGCCGCGACCTGCCCTCGTTCGTGCCGAAGCTCGCCGAGCGCGAGGTGCAGCGCTCGCTCGGGTCGATGACGATGTTCGGGCTGTGCTTCGCGCTCGCCTGGCTGTCGTGCACCGTCGCGCCGTTCCTGGCGATCATGGCCCAGACCTTCCGGTCCGCGCCGGTCCTCGGCGGCACCGCCATGTTCCTGACCTGCGCGCTCGGCATGGCGATCGGCATCGGCGCGGTCTCCCTCGCGATCGCGCTCGCCCGCCGAGGCCTGGTGCACGAGCAGTTGGCGGCCCTCGTCGGCACGTCGCGGGAGACCACGATGAAGGTGCTCGGCGAGCTGGCCGAGAGCGGTGTCGCCAAGCTCGGCCGGGGCCGTATCACGGTGCTGAGTCCGTTGGGGCTCAAGGAGGCCGCCGCGGCCACGGGGCGTCGAGAACCGTACACGCGAGTACTTTACATTGACATTTGCCTATCCATTGACAGGCAAGCGCTCACACGGTACGTTTGCTTCACTTCCCTCAAATCCATCGAGAAGCCGCAGCCCGGCGGCGCTCCCCCATCCGAATGCGACGGCGCTCCCGCCCGTCCGCTTCTGGGAGCGCTCCACCCGTTGCGGTCGCACGTCGGCATCGCGCCGCGCGCAAGGCGAAGACCCCCGGCTCCCGGCTCGTCGGAGGTCTTCGTCTTGTCCGTGCGAGAAGAAGGGCGGGGATCGCGCGCGCTAGGCGAGCGTCAACGCAGCGCTTCATCGAGGATGTAGCGCTCGGCGTCCAGCAGCCGCAGGTCCCGCGCCGGGCGGCGCAGATGCCCCTTCTCGACGATCCGCTCGAACGCCGGGTCGCCCGCCTGGGCCATTCGCCTGATGCCCTCGATGTGGTCCACGATGCGCTTGCGGATCACCTTGATGAAGCGCTGGCGGTCGCGGTCGGAGAGCCCGTAGGCGTCGGCGAACATCCGCAGCCGCCGCGCCCGGTCGGGCTTCTTCCAGCCCAGCGTGATCGAGTCGCGGTCGGTGAAGATCGGCACCCAGGTCCAGGCCGCGTACGCGACGTCGTAGATCCGCGCGCCGGGGCTGGCCAGGTCGAAGTCGATGAGCGAGAGCGTCCCGTCGGGCCGCCACACCACGTTGTGCGGCGCGGCGTCGTGGTGGCAGATGACCTCGGTGTCCGGCGGCGGCGGCCCGAAGGACCGCCAGGTCGCGCCCGGCGGCGGATGGAAGCCGTACTGCGCGTCGTGGAACATCCGCAGCATCTTCGCCACCGCGCACATGGTCTCGTCGGTGGTCCAGTGCGGCGCGAGCGGATACTTGCCCGGCTCACCCTCCACATAGGACAGCACTTCGCGGGCGTGCTCGTCGATGCCCAGCACCCGCGGCGCACCCGTGAAACCGGCGCCGTCGAGGTGCCGCAGCAGCGCGTGGACCGCCGGAGTCCACGGTCCGGTGTTCCGGCGGACCGTGTCCCCCAGCCGGATGACCGTGCTCGTGTTGCCGCCAATAAGCGGAATCTCGTCTTGGCTCACCGGTCCCCGCCGTGCCTGCCGTGTCCGTCTTGAGTCGTCGTCAGGACTCGGCGCCGTCGACGATGGCGTCGACGAACGCTCCGACCTCGAACGGGGCCAGATCGTCCGGCCCTTCCCCGAGTCCGACCAGCTTAACCGGTACCCCCAACTGCCGCTGAACCGCGATCACGATCCCGCCCTTGGCACTGCCGTCCAGCTTGGTGAGCACGATGCCGGTGACGTCGCAGACCTCGCCGAAGACCTTCGCCTGCTGGAGCCCGTTCTGACCGGTCGTGGCGTCGAGCACCAGGAGCGTCTCGGCCACCGGGCCCTGCTTCTCGATGACCCGCTTGACCTTCCCGAGCTCGTCCATCAACCCGGCCTTGTTCTGGAGCCGCCCGGCGGTGTCCACCAGGACCACGTCGGCCCCCTCCTCGGTCCCGGCCTTGACGGCGTCGAAGGCCACCGACGCCGGGTCGGCGCCCTCGCCGCGGCGGACCACCTTCGCGCCCACGCGCGAGCCCCAGGTCTCCAGCTGCTCGGCGGCGGCGGCGCGGAACGTGTCGGCCGCTCCCATGAGGACCGTCTTGCCCTCGGCGATGAGCACGCGCGCCACACGCCCGCAGGTCGTGGTCTTGCCCGAGCCGTTCACGCCGACCATGAGGATCACGGCCGGGCCCTCGCCCGAGGGCGGGGCCGTGGCGACGGACCGGTCGAGCTCCGGCCGCAGGACGGCGGTGAGCTCGGCCTTGAGCAGGCGGCGCAGCTCCTCGGGGTCCCGCGTGCCGAGGACCTTGACGCGCTCGCGGAGGCGCTCGACCACGGCGGTCGTGTCCGCCATGCCGACGTCGGCGCCCAGCAGGGTCTCCTCGACCTCGTCCCACACGTCGTCGTCGAGCTTGTCGCTCGCCAGGAGCGCCAGCAGGCCCTTGCCGAGCGCGTTGTTGGAACGGGCCAGGCGCGAGCGCAGCCGCACCAGGCGGCCGGCGACGGGCTCGGGCGTCTCGATCGCGGGAGCGGCGGCCTGAGGTTCGGCTTCCTTCGGGGCCTCGACCTGCGGTTCCTCCGCCGGGGCCTCGACAGGCTCGGACTTCGACCGAGACGCGCGCACGCCGAACGCGATGCCGACGACGGCGGCGATCACGACGACGGCCGCGACCAGCCAGATCCACAGGTTGTCCACGAAAATCCTCCAGCAGCTTGCTTGCGAGCGTGCCTGCAATCAATGCAATTGCACGCGTTGCACCACTGTACTGGCAGGCCCTCAGTCCTCGTGTCGGGAGAACTTCTGGCTGATGACCTGCGTGACACCCGAGCGCATCGTCACGCCGTAGAGCGCGTCGCCGATCTCCATCGTGCGCTTCTGGTGCGTGATGATGAGCAGCTGCGAGTTCTCCTGCAGCTGGCGCAGCAGGTCGAGCAGGCGCCCGAGGTTGACGTCGTCGAGCGCCGCCTCCACCTCGTCCATCAGGTAGAACGGGCTGGGGCGGGCGCGGAAGATCGCGCACAGCAGCGCGAGCGCGGTCAGCGACCGCTCGCCGCCCGACAGCAGCGAGAGCCGCTTGACCTTCTTGCCGGGCGGGCGGGCCTCGACCTCGACGCCGGTGTGGAGCAGGTCGTCGGGATCGGTGAGCAGGATGCGGCCCTCGCCGCCGGGGAAGACGGTCTGGAAGACGTGCTCGAACTCGCGGGCGGTGTCCGCGAAGGCCTCGGCGAAGACCTGCTGGATGCGGTCGTCGACCTCCTTGACGACCGTGGTGAGGTCGGCGCGGGTCTGCTTGACGTCCTCGAGCTGCTCGTTGAGGAACTTGTAGCGCTCTTCGAGGGCCGCGAACTCCTCGAGCGCGAGCGGGTTGACCTTGCCGAGGAGCTTGAGCTCCCGCTCGCCGCGGGCGGCGCGCTTCTCCATGGTGGCGCGGTCGAACTCGTACGGCCCCGGTTCCGGTTCGCCCCGCTCCGAGGCGGCGTTGACCTCTTCGGCGGTGGGCGGGACGGGCCGGTCGGGCCCGTACTCGGCCAGGAGCGTCTCGATGTCGACGCCGAAGTCGGTGGCGGCCTTCTCTTCGAGCGCCTCGATGCGCAGGCGCTGCTCGGCGCGGGCGACCTCGTCGCGGTGCGCCGCGGAGGTGATGCGTTCGAGTTCGGCCGCGGTCGCTCCGGCGCGGGTGCGCAGGTCGGCGAGGGCGGCTTCGCGGCGGGTCTGCTCGGCGGCCATGCGGTCGCGTTCGATCGCGGCGGCCTCGAGGGACACGGTGAGCTGGACCCCGGCTTCCGCGGCGGCCTCGGCGACGAGCGCGGCGACCGCGGCCCCGCGGGCGCGGGCGGCGCGGCGGGCCTCGGCGCGGGCACGGGAGGCGCGCTCGGACTGGGCCTGGCGGGCGAGGGCGTCGGCGCGGCCGGCGAGCGCGGAGGCGCGTTCTTCGGCGGTGCGGACGGCGAGACGGGTCTCCATCTCGTTCCGGCGTGCGGCCTCGAGTTCGCGGGCGAGGACGTCCCGCTCGTCGGTGGAGGGCTCCTCGACCTCCGGCAGGGATTCGAGTTCCTCGAGCCGGACTTCGAGGTCGGCGAGCCCGGCGGTGTCGGTCTCGCGGGCGGCCTGGGCGCGGTCCCTGGCCTGGGCGAGGCGGGCGACCTCGGCTTCGGCGCCGCGGGCGGCGGCCCCGAGTTCGGCCAGGCGGCGGGTGACGGCGTTGTGGGCGGCCTCGGCCTGGCGCTGCGCGGCGCGGACCTCTTCGGCGGCCGCCTCGGCTTCGGCGTGGGCCTCGCGGGCGGCGTCGAACTGCTCGCGCAGCTGCGCCGCGAGCGACTCGGCGGCGATCTTGCGGTCGCGGGCCTCGTCCACGGCCGCCTGGACCTCGATATAGGACTGTCCCTTGGCGGATCCGCCGTGGGCGGCGGCCGCGCCGAGGACGTCGCCGTCGCGGGTGACGGCGGTGAGCTCGGGGTGGGCCTCGGCGATCGCCCGGGCCGCTTCGAGGTCGTCGGCGACGACCATGCCGGCGAGGACGGCCCGCACGGTGGAGGCGAGTTCGGCGGGTGCCGAGACGGTGTCGACCACGGCCTTGAACTCCGGTGGGACGGCGGCGTGCGCCTGAGCGCCGGCCACCAGGAACGCGGCCTGGCCGCCGTCCTCGTCGCGGAGCAGCTGCAGCGCCGCGGCGGCGGTGTCCGGGCCGGTGACGGCGATGGCGTCGGCGAGGCGGCCGAGGGCCGCCGCGAGCACGGCCTCGTAGCCGGGTTCGACGGTGAGGAGCGCGGCGACGGAGCCGAGGACGCCGGGCACGGCCTCGGACCGGGCCAGGAGCGCGGCGGCGCCGTCCTTGCGGCGCAGGCCGACGGCGAGGGCCTCTTCGCGGGCGGCCCACTGCGAGGCTTCGCGGTCGGCCTCGCGTTCGGCGGCCTGGAGGCGGTCCACTTCGCCCTTGGCGGCGGCGACGCGGGCCTTGGCCTCGGCGACGGCCTCGTCGAACTCGGTGTCCGCTTCGACCGCTTCGCCTTCGGCCTCGGCTTCGGCGTAGGCCTCGGCGGCGGCCTCGGCCCGTTCGCGGGCCTCGGCGAGCGCCGTGGAGGCGCGTTCGAGCTCTTCGGCCGCGGCGGCGGTGCGGGATTTGAGGGAGTCGACGCGGCCGCGCAGCGTGGCGAGGGCTTCGCGGCGCTCGGCGGCGGCCTTCACGGCGGCGACGATGCGCTGCTCGGCCTCGGCGAGCGCGGCCTCGGTCTCCTCGCGGGCCTCCACAGCGGAGGCGAGGCGTTCGGAGTCCTCCGCGATGGACTCGCGCAGTTCGACCTCCTGCTCGCGGATGCGCTGCGCCTCGGTCTCCAGGACCTCGGGGTCGCGTCCGGCGCGGTCGTCCGCGGCGTCCTCGGAGAGGTAGCGGCGCCGTTCGGCGGCGAGCTGCGCGGTCGAGCGGAGGCGCTCGGCGACGGCCTGGAGCCGGTACCAGGTCTCCTGGAGGCGGGCCAGGCGCGGCTTGTCGCGGGCGTGCGCGGCCTCGATCTCGTCGATCTGGACGGTGAGGCGCTCGTGCTCGTCGGCGAGCACGGCCTTGCGCTCCTTGAGGGCCTCCTCGTCGGCGAGGTCCTTGGCGATGTTGCCGCGCAGCGAGGTCAGGTCGTCGGCGAGCAGGCGCAGGCGGGCCTCGCGCAGGTCCATCTGGATCGTCTGGGCGCGGCGGGCCAGCTCGGCCTGGCGGCCGAGCGGCTTGAGCTGGCGGCGCAGCTCGCCGGTGAGGTCGGCGAGGCGGTCGAGGTTGCCCTGCATGCCCTCGAGCTTGCGGAGGGCCTTCTCCTTGCGCTTGCGGTGCTTGAGGACGCCCGCGGCCTCTTCGATGAACGCGCGGCGGTCCTCGGGGCGGGCGTGCAGATAGGAGTCGAGCTTGCCCTGGCCGACCAGGACGTGCATCTCGCGGCCGATGCCGGCGTCGGAGAGGAGGTCCTGGACGTCGAGCAGGCGGCAGCGGTCGCCGTTGATCTCGTACTCGCCCTCGCCGGAGCGGAACATGCGGCGGGTGATCGACACTTCGGAGTAGTCGATGGGGATGGCGCCGTCGGAGTTGTCGATGGTGAGGGTGACCTCGGCGCGTCCGAGGGCGGGACGGCCGGTGGTGCCGGCGAAGATGACGTCCTCCATCTTGCCGCCGCGCAGCGACTTCGCGCCCTGCTCGCCGAGGACCCACGCGATCGCGTCGACGACATTGGACTTCCCGGAGCCGTTCGGGCCCACGACGCAGGTGATCCCGGGTTCGAAACGCAGGGTCGTGGCCGAGGCGAAGGACTTGAAGCCCTTCAGCGTGAGGCTCTTGAGGTACAACGGTCGCTCCGGGCTGGTGTGCGTCGAGTTGGGTGCAGGACCGTCCCAGCCTACAAGGCGCCTGTGACCGGCACCGGCGGTTCAAGGGCCCCGGCGGGGCGAACGGGGACGAGGAGGGACGCCGCGTGGGCGGGCGCGGGCCCGAAAGAGGCCCGGACACGACAATGCGCGCCGGCTGTCCCGCAGCAGGCGCGCTGGTGTTCCTATGTCGCGAGTGACGACTTAAGTCAACGCGGGCTCGTGCAGCCGCATCAACTCCTCGACCTGATCGTGCTCGATCTCGTTCTCCCGTGCCCGCAGCTCGGCGAGCTCGGACTCGAGGTTGCGTACTCGCGCGCGTAGCTGGACCACTTCTTCGAGCAGGCGCTTGTTGGGAGCCTGGCCGATGTGGCCGTAGAGGGCTTTCGCCATGGTTTCTCCTTGCGATCACGTCGAATGGTGGCGTTGGCGTACGCACCATGAAAAACGTCGCATTTCGATGAGTGAATTTTTTTAGCCGTTGGGGCCGATTGCCCCTCGACGGACCAGTGGAGCACGGCTCGTGAACGCTGGCCGTCTCTCAACATCATCCGCCTGAACGGCGGTCTTCGTCAAGCTTTGCACATGCTTTGCCCTCGGGTTTCGACGGGGGTCACACCGGAGGGGGGTGGGTCACTCCCGGCGGGGTACTCCATGTCCCGTGCACGGCCGGGCGGAACCTGGTAAGGTCCGCGAAATACGAACATTTCACACGTAACCCTACGTGACGAGGCCGTATCCCATGCGCAGACTCCAAGGCGGACGCCATCGCGATCCCTCTGAGAGCCGCCGCCGGACGTTCCTGACGATCCTGGCGACCTTCGGCCTCGCGACCGCCGCGACCTCACTGTGGGCGCTCGACACGCCACTCGACGGCGTCGCGGCCTCCACCGGCGGCGCCCCGGCGACCGCGGAGGCGACCTCGGAGGCCGGGGACGCCGCGGCAGTGGAGACGCTCGCGGAGTTCGCGACCGGCGAGGCGGACATCCGCCCGCAGGAGCCCGAGGAGGCCCCGACCACCGAGACCCCCGAGGAGACCTCCGAAGCGCCGCCTTCCGAGGACGAGGGCGACTCCGGCGACGGTGGCGGCGGGGGCCAGGAGGACTCCAGCCCCCATGCCGACCTCGAAGCGGCCGTGGCCGACCTCGCGGACCAGGAGCGCGGCGAAGCCGGCTGCGGGAGCCTCGAGCGCGATTCGCGCCTGGACGCCGCCGCCCGGCTCCACGCCGAGGACATGGCCGCCAACGACTACTTCAGCCACGACTCGCAGGACGGCCGCAGCCCCACCGACCGCGCCAACGCGCAGGGCTTCGAAGGCGGCGTCGGCGAGAACATCGCCATGGGCTATCCCGACGCCGCCGCGGCGATGGAGGGCTGGATGAACTCCGAAGGCCACCGCGCGAACATCCTCAACTGCGAGTACGACGTCATCGGCATCGGCGTGGCCGACCGCGACGGCACCCTCTACTGGGTCCAGAACTTCGGATAGTCGCCGCCGGCCCGCGGGCACGCTCGGCGGCGCTTTCGAGCCGGCGACGGGCCGCGCATTATCGCAGGTGCGCCGCGCGCATACCTCTTACTGTCGTCCATCCGACTCAACGCTGGACTGCGCGATTACCAACGGTCATGCTGGTATGGCCGCCTGCTGATCGGGCGCGCATCTGGGGAGGCGACCGCAAAACCTGAAGGACGAGGTGCCAACCGTGCGTGTCATGCTGTACGACCCGAATCAGGTCTTCTCCGCCAGCATTCGACCTCTGCTCCACCGACGCGGTGACATCCCAGTCGAGGCCAGGAGCGCCAAAGCGCTCTTGGCGGCGGATGCGCAGATCGACTGCTGCCTGGTCGCACTCGAAGCGGTCTCCCGGAACCGGGTCCTGACCGAATGCAAGCGACCGGTCTTCCTCATCACCGACCGCGAGGACGGCTCGGTCCTCCGCAAAGCCGTCTCGGTCTCGGCCGCCGGGATCGCCAACACCCACATCATGCCCGGCGACCTGCTCAACGCCATCGACCGCGGGCTGCAGAGCCCGCCCTACTACGACCCGCAGCTGCTGCGCGCGGCCCTGCAGCCCGCGCCGCTCCTCGGCGACGACGACGCCCTCGAACTCGCGCACCACCTGACGCCGCGCGAGGACGACGTCCTGCGCCGCATCGTGCGCGGCGAGCCGACCAGCCACATGGCCGACCAGATGGGCGTCTCGGTGTCCACCGTCCGCTCCCACGTGCAGAACGTGCTCGGCAAGCTCGGCGTCAACTCACGGCTCGCGGCGATCGCCTTCGCCATCAACTACGGGATCGACACGGTCAGGGAGAAGCACCCGCAGCTGAGTTAGTCATACTTGAGGAGTGCCAGAACTTCCCGAAGTCGAAACGGTCCGCCGCGGGGTCGACGCGGCCTTCCGCGGCGGACGCATCAGCGCCGTCGAGGTCTACAACCCGCGGACGGTGCGCCGCCACGCCCCCGGCGTCAGCGCCTTCCAGAACGACCTGAGCGGGCTGCTCATCACCGGGAGCGGGCGGCGAGGCAAATTCATGTGGCTCGACCTCGATGACGGACGCGCGCTCGTGTGCCACCTCGGCATGAGCGGCCAGCTGCACGTCGTCACCGACGGGCGCGCCGTGCACAAGCACCTGCGCGGCCGGATGCGGTTCATCGACGAGCGCGAGCTGTGGTTCATCGACCAGCGGACCTTCGGGTTCTGGGAGATCGCCGAGATGGACGGCGCGGTGCCGAAGACCCTGGGCCACATCGCCCCGGACGTGTTCGAGGCCGAATTCGACGCGGCCGCGGCCGCCGCCAGGCTGCTGCGGCGGCGCATCGAGGTGAAGAAGGCCCTGCTCGACCAGGCCTGGATCAGCGGGGTCGGGAACATCTACGCCGACGAGGCGCTGTGGCGCTCGCGCCTGCGCGGCAGGCGCACCGGCGAGTCGCTCTCCCGGCGCAAGGCACTGGAGCTGATCGGGCACGTCAAGGACGTGCTCACCGAGTCGCTGGCCGTGGGCGGGACCTCGTTCGACGAGCTGTACGTGGACGCACGCGGCGAGGCCGGGTACTTCGCGCGGGAACTCGCGGTCTACGGCCGCGCGGGCCAACCGTGCAAACGCTGCGGAACCCCGATCCAACGGGAGGTCATCGGCGACCGCTCGGCCCACTTCTGCCCGAAATGCCAGCGCTAACGAGCACCGGTGCCGACACCGAGGAAACCTGAGCGCCGGTGCGGAACCGGCCGCGGTCCGCGATGACCGGCGGCGGGCCCCGGCCATCGGCGCCCGGCCGCGGCTCGGCCACCGTTTCGAGTGACACGACCGCCGGACGGGCAGGTGCTCGTCGTACCCGCGCGGAACGATGGACGCTCCCCTTCCCCGGGCGGGCGGGGGTCAGGGACGGCAGTCGGTCCGCGTCCTTCCGTGTGCCCGCGCAGAGCGCGAGGACGGGAACCGGGGACCCGGTTCCCGCCCTCGCGAACGGCTTATCGCTGCTTGACGCCGAGGCGTTCCGACAGCACCTGCCACGCCAACTGGGCGGCGATCTGCTCGGCGTCCTTCTTGGAGCCGCCGGAGCCCTCGCCGAACTCCTCGCCCGCCACGACCGCCCACGCCGTGAACTGCTTGGCGTGGTCGGGGCCCGACTCGGTGATCCGGTACTCGGGCACGCCGAGACCGGAGTCCGCCGTCAGCTCCTGGAGGCTGGTCTTCCAGTCCAGGGCCGCGCCCTGACCGGCCGCGGCCTCCATGAGCGGGTCGAAGAAGTCGTGCACCACGCGCTTGGCGGTCTCGATCCCGTACTGGAGGTAGACGGCGCCGAGCAGCGCTTCCACCGCGTCGGCGAGGATCGAGTTCTTGCCGCGCCCGCCCGAGGACTCCTCGCCCTTGCCGAGCAGGAGGTGCGGGCCGATGCCGCCCGCGCCCATGCGACGCGCCACCCCGGCCAGCGCCTTCATGTTCACCACCGACGCGCGCAGACGCGCGAGCTGCCCTTCGGGCAGATCGGGGTGCTCCTGATAGAGCGCGGTGGTGATCACCAGGCTGAGCACGGAGTCCCCGAGGAACTCCAGGCGCTCGTTGGTGGGCAGTCCGCCGTGCTCGTAAGCGTAGGACCGGTGCGTCAGGGCGAGACGCAGCAGTTCGGGGTCGATCGCTCGAACCCCGAACACCGCTTCGAAATGTTGTACCGCCTTGTCGCCCATGCGCGGGAGAGCTTAGGCCTCGAGGACCTGGCGGCCCTTGTACGTGCCGCAGACCTCGCAGACCTGGTGGCCGCGCTTCTTGGCGTGGCACTGCGGGCACTCGACCAGCTGGATCGGGGCAGCCTTCCACTGCGACCGACGGTGCCGGGTGTTGCTGCGCGACATACGACGCTTCGGAACAGCCACTTCAGAACTCCATACTTATTCGCTGTGCTATTTCGATTCGCCGTCGTTTTCGGCGAGCCGAAGCTTGTCCAAGCCCGCCCAACGGGGGTCCACGGTCTCGTGACCGTGGTCGTCGGGCAGTTCGTCCCAGGGGACGCCGCATTCGGCGCACAGCCCCGGGCAGTCAGGTCGGCACAGCGGCGTGACTGGCATCGCCAGTACCAGCGCGTCCCGGACCGCGGGCTCCAGATCGAGCAGGTCCCCCTCGAGCCGCATGATCTCATCGGCTTCTGTGGTCGCTTCGGTGACGGAGCCTTCGTAAGCGTACAGCTCCTGGAGCTGGACGCTGAGGGCGTCCTGCACCGGTGCGAGGCACCTCGCACACTCGCCTTCGGCGACCGCTTCCACCTGCCCGGTTGCGAGCACGCCCTCGCTGACGCCGGTCAGGTTCACGTCGATGTCGAGGACCGCGCCCTTGGGGACCGCGTACACCGCTTCGAGGCCGTACGCCTCGGGTGCGGGGATCTCGCGCGCGATGTGCATCATCGTGCCCGCGCCACGCAGCTCCGCGGTGTCGAACACCAGCGGCGCGGCGGGATCCAGAGCGGTCTGCGTCATGGGTGTGCTGCGGTCCTTTCAGGGAGATGCGCCTCGATCGAGGCCGACCGGTAATGCTACATCAACGGCGACGGCCGCTCCAAGCCAGGGAGCGGGCGACGCGGGGCACGGCGAGTGCGCCCGGCCCGCGGGTGCGGATCGGCGCCGATCCGCGGCAGGCGGCGTGGCGCCGCCGGCACTCGGCCCGGATTCCGGGCGCGAGCGCCGTACCCGGGAGGGCAGGCCGGCCCGCCCCGGGTGGACCGATCGACCTCCCGCCATGCGACCGTCCGGCGCGCGAAAGCGGCCCTGGCACCGGGGTTCCCGGTGCCGGGCCTGCGCACGCGCTTCTCCTAGATCTGCGGGAGCGGCTTCTCTTCTTCGTGATGCTCCGGCTGCCCGGGCGCGAAGGTGCCGATCTCCCGGAGGGTGTGCATCTTGTCGCGGCCGCGCTCGACGCCCGAGAGGGCGCGGTGCAGGAACTGCTCGAAGTTCGCGAGCGTGGTGTCGACGTACTCGTCGACCTCGTCGCGCAGCCGCTGGGCCTCGCCGCGGGCCTCCGCGATGATGCGGTTGCCCTCGTGCTCGGCGGAGACGGTGATCTCGTGGCGGGAGACGAGCCGCGCGTGCTCGGCCTCGCCCTCGGCGATGATCCGCTCGGCCTCGCGCTCGCCGGCCTCGATGATCTTGTCGCGCTCCTGCAGCATGGCCTCGGCGCGGCGGAGGTCGCCGGGGAGTTCGTTCTGGAGCTCTTCGAGCATGGCGATCATCTCGGCCCGGTCCACTTTGCAGGCGCGGGACATGGCCACCGCCTTGGCCTGCTCCACGTAGGCGATGATCTCTTCTATCCGGTCGAGCGCACCCACCGATTTGCTCCCGTCGATGTCAGTCATGGGGACATTGTCCCGGATGAGGGTTGGAAACGTGGCTAATCCTGCCTCAATCGCTCGACCAGTCGTGATTGGACGATTTCAGGCGCGTAGGGCGAGATGTCGCCGCCCCATTTCGCCACGTCCTTGACCATCGAGGACGACAGGAAGGAGTAGAGGGGGTTGGTCGGGATGAACACCGTCTCAATGCCTCGCAAGCCGTAGTTCATCTGGGCCATCTGCAGTTCGTAGTCGAAGTCCGAGACCGCGCGGACGCCTTTGACGAGGACGCCGGCTCCGTGCTTCTGGCAGAAGTCGACGACCAGGCCCTGGAAGGAGGCCACCCGCACATTGGGGATGTCCGCGGTGGTCTCGCGGAGGAGCTCCACCCGTTCCTCGACGCTGAACAGCGCGTTCTTGGAGGCGTTGTGGAAGACCGCGACCCACACTTCATCGTACAGCTGCGCGGACCGTCCGAAGATGTCGAGATGACCGTAGGTCACCGGATCGAATGAGCCGGGGCAGACTGCGATGCGAGCTTCAGGTTTCACAGGGCGTGACCGTAGCAAAGGGCCGTCGTGCCGTAACGGCGGACGCGGTCTTCTGCGATCTTCTCGGGCCACGGCACCGAGGCGCCCTTGCCGCCGCGTTCGACGACGACGTCGGCGTCGTCGGCGAGCCAGCCGTGGGCGACCAGCGCTTCGAGCACCTCGCCCACGCCCGCGTCCGCGACCGCGTACGGCGGGTCGGCGAAGACGATGTCGAAGGGCTCGGCCGGGCCGTTCTGGAGGGCCTTCTCCACCGGGGCGCCGATCACCTCGGCGCCGGTGACGCCGAGGTCGGCGATGTTGCGCCGCAGCAGCTTCACGGTCGGGGCGTGCGACTCGACGAAGAGGGCGGCGGCGGCGCCGCGCGAGAGCGCCTCCAGGCCGACCGCGCCGGAGCCGGCGTAGAGGTCGGCGAAGCGCAGGCCTTCGAGGTCGCCGCCGGGGGCGAGCGAGTTGAACAGCGCTTCGCGGACACGGTCCGAAGTGGGCCGGGTGCGGTCCCCCGGCGGCGTGGCGAGGCGGCGGCCCTTGAGGCTGCCGGCGATGATCCTAGTCATTTGCCACAACAATAATCCGGCTCGGCGCGTTCGGCAGCCGTGCCGGGGCCACGCCCGCCGACGACGCGTCTCAGCGCACCGCCGCCGCCGGCCGCGCACACTCGCCGGTGCCCCGCGGCGACGCGGCGGCTCCGGTCGCCCGGTCAGCCCTTCTCCAGGTAGTCGCCGCGGTCGGCGGCGAGGTCGTCGACGAGGGCCGCGAAGTCCGGCTCCCCCTTCAGCCCCGGGTCGGCCTCGATGAGCGCCGCGGCCTCGGCCCGTGCCGCCTCGATGATGTCGGCGTCCTTGAGCAGCGACAGGAGCTTGACGTGCGACTTCACGCCCGACTGGGCCGCGCCGAGCACGTCCCCCTCGCGGCGCTGCTCCAGGTCGAGCTCGGCCAGCGCGAAGCCGTCGGTGGTGGAGGCGACCGCTTCGAGCCGCTCGCGCGAGGTGCCGCCTTCGGCGGCCTCGCTCACGAGCAGGCACAGCCCCGGGTGGCTGCCGCGGCCGACCCGGCCGCGCAGCTGGTGGAGCTGGGAGATGCCGAAGCGCTCGGCGTCGAGCACGACCATGGCGGTCGCGTTGGGGACGTTGACGCCGACCTCGATGACGGTGGTCGCCACGAGCACGTCGATCTCCCCGGCGGCGTAGGCGAGCATGACGCGGTCCTTCTCGTCGGCGTCGAGCCGGCCGTGCAGCAGGCCGAGGCGCAGGCCCTGGAGCGGGCCGTTGCGGAGCTGCTCGACGACCTCGGTGACGGCCAGCGGGGGCCGCTTGTCCCCCGCGCCGTCCTCCCGCTCGTCGCCGCCGACGCGCGGGCACACGACGTAGGCCTGGCGGCCCGCGGCGACCTCTTCGCGCACGCGGCTCCAGGTGCGCTGCATCCACCGCTGGTCCGTGTAGGGGACGACATGCGTCGCGATCGGGCTGCGGCCGGCCGGGAGTTCGGTGAGGCGGCTGGTCTCCAGGTCGCCGTAGACGGTCATCGCGACGGTGCGCGGGATCGGGGTCGCGGTCATGACGAGCGTGTGCGGCGGCCGATCGGCCTTGGCGCGCAAGGCGTCGCGCTGTTCGACGCCGAAGCGGTGCTGCTCGTCGACGACGACGAGGCCGAGGTCGGCGAAGTCGACGCCGTCGTAGAGGAGGGCGTGGGTGCCGACGACGATCCCGGCCGCGTTCGACTTGACCGCTTCGAGGGTGGTGCGCCGCTGCGCGGCGGTCGCGGATCCGGTGAGGAGCACGACCCGGGTCGCCTCGGGCGGCGCGCCGAGTTCGCCGCCTCGGGCGAGGTCGCCGAGCATCTCCACGATGGACCGGTGGTGCTGCGCCGCGAGGACCTCGGTCGGCGCGAGGAGCGCCGCCTGGCCGCCGTGGGCGACCACTTGGAGCATGGCGCGCAGGGCGACGAGGGTCTTGCCGGAGCCGACGTCGCCTTGGAGGAGCCGGTGCATCGGATGCTCCCCGGCCAGTTCGGCGGCGATCTCGTCGCCGACCTGCCGCTGCCCGGCGGTGAGCGTGAACGGCAGGCGTGCGTCGAAGGCGTCGGCGATGGGCCCGCCGCGCGGGTAGGCGGTGGCGGCCTCCGCGGCCGACTCGGCCTTGCGGCGCACCAGCACCGCCTGCATGACCAGGGCCTCCTGCCATTTGAGGCGCTTCTTGGCCGCGCCCAGGGACTCGTGGGAGTCGGGGCGGTGGATCTGGCGCAGCGCCTTGCCGTAGTCGAGGAGGCGCAGGCGTTCGCGCACCGAGCGCGGGAGCGGGTCGGTCGGGCTCGGGACGAGGTCCAGCACGGTGTGGACGGCCTTGGCGATGTTCCACGTCGGGAGTTCGGCGGTGGCCGGGTAGACGGGGATGAGGGTCCCGGCGAACTCCTCGATGGCGCTCGCCGCATCGTTCGAGGGCCCTGTGGCGGCGTCCTCGGCGAGCAGCTGGTACTGCGGCGAGTTGAGCTGGAGTCGGCCGCGGAACTGGGCGACCCTGCCCGCGAACAGGCCCCAGCGCCCTGCGACGAGGTCCTTGGCGCGCCAGGACTGGTTGAAGAACGTGAGGGTGAGCGAGCGCCCGGCTTCGTCGGCGACGATGACTTCGAGCAGGTCGCGGGGTTTCCCGCCCGGCCGGGGCCCTCGGCCGCGTCCTTTGGGGACGAAGGATTTCTTGACGGCGGCGCGCACCTGGGCGGCGACGGTGACGTCCTCGCCGATCTGAAGGGCGCCGAGGTCGGTGCGCTCGCCGCGCCGGGCGTAGCGGAACGGATAGTGCCCGAGGAGGTCGCCCACGGTCTCCAGGCCCAGTCCTTCACTGAGCGCCTTCACCGTGGCCTTGCCCAGGACCTCCTTCAACCGGGTGTCCAGCCCTATGGTCATTCGGCTCCGATCAGCAACAGCGGTTCGTCGTCTCCGGCGGGCAGCTGCTGGATCTCCACGAGCGGCCACGCCTCGTGGACATGATCGCTCAGGGCTGTGACAGTTTCGGGATCCGATCCGGCCCCGGGCAGGAGCGTGAGCAGTTCGGCCCCCGCGGAGCAGAGCCGGTCGGCGAGGTCGCGGGCGGCCGCGACGGCGTCGTCGGAGTCGGCGACGGTCTCGCCCGAGACGACGACGGCGATCGCGCCGCCGCTGCGGCGCAGTTCGCCGGTGCGGCAGGCGGCCACGGCTTCGGCCATGGCGATGACGTCGTCGTCGAAGTGCCGTTCGGGGTCGTGGACGGCGAAGGCCGCGAGCGCCTGCATGTCGGAGGCGGCGGGGACCACGGTGACGCGGAAGCCGTCGCCGCGGGAGGTCTGGACGGCCGCCCCGGCGGCGCGGGCCGCTTCGGGGCCGACGGCGAGGACGACCGCGTCGCGGGCCCCGGCCGAGCGGATCTCGGCGAGCGCGGTGGCGACCGGGTCGGTGTCGCCGTCTCGAGCAGGGCGCGGAGCCGCCGCGACGGTGCGGCAGCCTTCGCGTTCGAGGAAGTCGCGCACCCGGGCCGAGGCGGTGACCGCGAGGACCACGCGATTCGGCGTCTCGTCCGGTGCGGCGGGGTGCGGCGCGGGCGCTTCGCGGCGCTGCGGGGCCGCATGTGCTCCGGCGGTGTCGTCGAAGCGGGTCACCGAGACCCGGTGCACCCGGCCGCGTTCGATGCCGGCCTCGATGGCCGCGCCGATGTCGTTGACGTGCACGTGGACGTTGAACGTGGTGACGGCCTTCGCGGCGCGCGAGCCGATGATGACCACCGAGTCGCCGAGGGCGGTGAGCCGGTGGCGCAGGTCGGCGGCGGCGGAGGCGTTCGCTTCGAGCAGGTACTGGACCTCGTAGCCGTAGACCTCCGAGCCGGTCTCGCGCGGCACCTCCTCGACTTCGGACACCGCCCGCACGCGGTGGCGTTCGAGCAGGTCGAGCGCGCCGTTCGACACCGAACCGGTGAGGGTCTCCACCAGGGCCTCGAGGATGACGGTGAGGGCGAGCCCGCCGGCGTCCACGACCCCGGCTCGGGCGAGCGCGGGCAGCTGGCCGGGCGTGGCCGCGACGGCCTTCGCGGCGGCCTCGGCGGCGGCGCGCGCGGCCGAGACGAGCCCGAACGGGGCGGCCTTCTTGGCGGCCTCCGCCGCGGCCTCGGCGACGGTGAGGATGGTCCCCGCGGTCGGGACGGCCACGGCGGCGGTCGCGGCGTCGGTGGCCGAGCGCAGGCCGGCCGCGAAGTCCTTCGCGTCGATCTGGTCGCTGTTCCACACGTCGGCGAGACCGCGCAGCATCTGGGCCAGGATCACCCCGGAGTTCCCGCGCGCCGACAGCAGGGCCCTTCCGGCGGCCTCGTCGAGGAGCGCTTCGAGGCCGAGTCCGGGCGTGCCGCCCTGGAAGGCGGCCTGGAGGGTCGCGACCATGTTCGTCGCGGTGTCGGAGTCGGCGACGGGGAACACGTTCAACTCGTCGACGCCGCGCCGGTGGCGGGTCAACGTGTGGATGCCGCGCGCGGCCCACTCGCGCATCATGTCGGCGTCGAGGACTTGGCGTCCGGTCTCAGGGATTTCCACCACGGGCCATGAGGATACGCCTCCGGCGCGTCCGGCGGAAGCGCCGGCCGCGCGGCGGGGCCGCGGACCGGCGCGGAACCGCGACCGGCCCGCACGCGGTGAGCGTGCGGGCCGGTCGACGCCGATGCCGTGCGCCCCGTCCTTCGACGGGGCCGCGTTCGGCCTACGAGCCGAAGCTGATGCTGGAGCGGGCCGCTTCGAGCGCTTCGACCTGGTCGGCGGTGGCCGACCCGACGAAGCCCACGTAGTCGCTCCCGTCCTGGATGACCGCGGTCATCACGGTGACGTCCCCGACGGTGAAGGTCCGGAACTCGGCCGAGCGGGCGTCCACGCGGTACTGGGTCGCCTGCGCCCCTTCGGCGGCGCCGCCGGCCCAGCTCGCGGCCAGGTTCTGGAGGTTCTCGCCGAGCGTGGCGATCGGGACGTCCTCGGCGACGCCGATCTTCGCCGGGTCGAGCGCGCCGAAGTAGACCGTGGGGCCGGTCCCGCCCAGGACCGAGCCGGTCGCCGCGCTGAACGCGTCGGGCGGGGTCGCGGCCTCGGTCGAGCCCTCGGGAACCAGGATGCTCAGGCCGGAGGCGTCGGGGAGCACGGTGGTCGCCGCGGGGGCCTCGGGAGTGGCCGAGGCCTCGGCGCTCGGGGCGGCCTCGCCCGACGGCGTGGGCTCCTGCGCGGCGGAGGTCTCGATGGTGCCGGTCCGGTCGTCGGCGGGGCTGTCGTCCGGGTTGAAGAGGATGAAGCCGCCCACGCCCAGGGCCGCGGCGATGACCACGATGCCGACGATCAAGAGCCACATCGGGCCCTTGCCGCCCTGCTTCTTGTTCTTCCGCTTGATCGTGTCGGGCGCGCCCCACGGCTGCGCGCCGCCGCCCGAGACCGGGACGAGCTGGCCGCCCTGGGGACCGAACTGGCCGCCGCCGAAGGGCGGCTGGCCGTACGGGGGCTGGTGGCCGCCCGGGGCCGAGACCGGCATGCCCGAAGCCGGGATCGAGGAGACCGGGGGCATCCCGGAGACCGGCATGCCCGAGACCGGCATTCCGCCGCCGCCGAACGGGTCGGCGGCCGGCATCTGCTGGGGGGACTGCGGCGGTGCGTCGAACGGCGAGACCGGGACGCCGGGAGGCGGGCCGTACGGCGGCGACTGCTGCGGCTGGCCCGGTCCGCCCACGTATTTGACGGTGCCGTCGTCCTCGACCGGGCCCTGCCGGCTCGACGAGGCCATGCGCTGGCTCTCGGGGGACCACGGCGGCGGCTCTTCGGTCGGCGGCTGCTCGTTCGGGCGGTACACCGGGGGCTGGTGCTGCGGCGGCTGCCAGCCGTCGGCAGGCTGCTGCGGGGTGTGGCTCATGTTCGACTCACCAAAGAAGATATGGGCATCGGCACATCATGTATGCGGCCAGCCTACGGGATCAGAACCCATCCTAGAGTCACCCAAGGGAGCCGACCGCGGCAGCCGCCACAGTACAGAGCGGCCGCCGAGCGTCCTGCCAGGACCGAGGAGGCGGCGCGCTCCGGCTTCGGGTCCGCTTGGGGCGCAGGCGTTCCCCGGGCAGCGGGCCGGTCGGCGCCGGGAGGGGCCGCCGCGACGCTCCGCCCGGACGCGCGGCTCCCGGGGCGGCTGTGGCGCAGGTCCCGCCACCTGGATGTCCGGCGGTCCGCCGGGTCCGTTAGAATTGCCGGGTTGCCCGCCGTTGGGGTGGGCCTATTGAACGTCAATGCAGGAGTTTTGGATTATGTCGAGCGTGTGTGAAGTCTGCGCGAAGCGCCCGGGCTTCGGCAACAACGTCCCGTGGTCCCACAAGAAGACCCGTCGTCGTTGGAACCCGAACCTGCAGACCATCCGCATCGCGACTGGCTCCGGTGACAACAAGCGCCGCGCCAAGGTCTGCACTTCGTGCATCAAGGCCGGCAAGGTCACCCGTTAAGGGCTGACGCCGCGAAGACTTACGCCGCCGGGGCAGTGCCCCGGCGGCGCTTTGTCGTGCCCGAAATCGAGCTGCGGGTGATGTTCGCGACGCCCGGGCGTCGCCGTCGCACCCGGGCGGAACGGTGGCCGCGGGAAGACCCGTCCGCCCTGGGCGGGTGGAGCGGGGACCGCGCCCGGGCGTTGCGTGCGGGCTCCGGACCGGCGCGGGAGGCACGTCAGGCGCTGCGGACGGTCACTTCGTCGAGTCGCCGAAGTGGTCCCAGCCGGCCGGGCCCTGCCGCGGGCGGCCGTCGACCGTGACGCCGCTGCCTGCGGCGACCGTGCCGATCGGCCGCCAGCCCTCCGGAAGGGTCACGTCGGGCGGGAACGCGGCGGCCAGCGCGTGGTCCTCGCCGCCGGTGAGCAGCCATCCGCGCGCGTCGGCGCCCAGGGCGTCGGCGGCGTTGCGCATCGGCTCGGCGATCGGCAGGGTCGCGGTGTCGACGTCGATCGCCACGCCGGAGGCGGACGCGATGTGGCCGAGGTCGGCGAGGAGGCCGTCGGAGACGTCGATCATGGCGCGCACGCCCATGAGGGCGGCGTCACGTCCGGCCGAGTAGGGCGGCTGCGGCCTGCGGTAGGCGCTCACGAGCGCGCCCGGGGACCGGAAGCCGCGGGAGAGCACGTTCAGTCCGGCGGCGGCCCAGCCGATCCGGCCCGCGAGGGCGAGCACGTCGCCGGGACGGGCCCCGCCGCGCACGACCGGTTCGCGCCCTTCGAGGTCGCCCAGCGCGGTGACGGTGACGGTGAGCATCTCGCCGCGGGTGGTGTCGCCGCCGATGACGGCCGCGCCGACGGCGGCGGCCTCGGCGGCCATGCCGGAGGCGAGGCCCTCGAGCCATTCGGCGGGCAGGTCCTGCGGGGCGGCGACGGCCGCGAGGAGCGCGGTGGGCCGGGCGCCCATGGCGGCGATGTCGGCGAGGTTGGCGGCGGCGGCCTTGTGGCCGACATCGGCGGCGGAGCACCAGTCGCGGCGGAAGTGGTTGCCTTCGACGAGCATGTCGGTGCAGGCGACGACCCGGCCGTCGGGGGCGGTGACGACCGCGGCGTCGTCGCCGGGCCCGAGCACCACGGCGGGGGTGGTCGCGAAATGGCGCGTGAAGCGCTCGATGAGGCGGAACTCGCCGACCTCGGCGACGGTCTCGCTCACGTCGGGATCATTCCTCGGGCGGTTGAAGGTCGGTGAATCACTGGGTAATCTTCGCTCAACGGCGATCGGGATGCAGTCGGCCCCCGCCCGTGTCGGGCTCGACCTCCGGTCCCTTCTCCGCCCCTTCCGTGAGGAGGCCTGTGATGGTGCAGGCGTACATCTTGGTGCAGACCGAGGTCGGCATGGCCGCCTCAGTGGCCGACGCCGTGGCCGAGATCGACGGCGTGGTGCGGGTCGACACCGTCACCGGCCCCTACGACGTGGTGATCCTCACCGAGGCCGCCACCGTGGAGGACCTGGGGGCGTCGGTGGTGGGTAAAGTCCAGCGGGTGGCGGGCATTACGCGCACGCTGACCTGTTCGATTCTCAAGATCTGAGGAGCGCGGTCCTGGTGGGGTCTGAGGGGAAGTCGCGGCTTCCGGCGGTCGTGGCGACGGTCGTCGCGGTGCCGGTCGCGGTGGTGGCGGGCGTCTTCGTGTTCAACGCGATGGCGCCGGCGGCCGAGGATGCGCACCCGGCGCAGGCGGACCTGTCGCCCGTGTCGGTCGACGTCCCCGAGCTGAGCGAGGAGGACGCGCTGGTGTGCCTGGCGCTCACCGCGACCGCCCCGGAGTCGGCCGGCGGTCTGGCGGCGCGCCCGGTCGAGGGCGACGCCGTGGGTGACGGCGCGGGCGGAACCGGCATCGCCGCGGCCGAGGTGGTCATGGCCTACGGCGACCCGGCGACCGTGGCGACGTGCGGGGCCGAGCCCGTCGCGGTGGAGGACACCGCGCCGGTGTTCAAGCTCAACGGCGTGTGCTGGTTCTCCGACGAGGCCGGTCGGGAATGGACCACGCTCGATCGGCAGGTGCCGGTGAGCGTGAGCGTGCCCGAGGAGAACGAGCAGCCGGTGGACGTCCTGAACGACCTGTCGACGGTCATCGGCGAGAAGGTCCCGGCCGCCGAAGACGCGCCGACCGGATGCGCATGAGCACGCCGCTCGACCGCTCGTTCTTCGAGCGGGACTCGGTGACCGTGGCCCCGGAGCTGCTGGGCTGCGCGGTGAGCGCCAACGGGGTGACGGTGCGGCTGACCGAGGTCGAGGCGTACCGCCAGGACGATCCGGCCTCGCACACCTTCCGCGGACCGACGAAGCGAACGGCGGTCATGTTCGGCCCGGCCGGGCACCTGTACGTCTACTTCACCTACGGGATGCACTACTGCGGGAACCTGGTCTGCGGTCCGGAGGGGTTCGGGGCCGGTGTGCTGCTGCGGGCCGGGGAGGTCGTGGACGGGCTCGACGCGGCGCGCGAGCGCCGCGGGCCGCGGGCGACGGACCGGGACCTCGCGCGGGGGCCGGCGCGGTTGGCCCAGGCGCTGGGCTGGGGCAGGGACGACAACGGCCGCGACATGATCGGCGCGGTGTACGCGAGCGCTGAACCGGCGGCGGTGCTGGCCGGCCCGCGGACCGGCATCACGAAGGCGGCGGACGCGGCCTGGCGATTCTGGATCCCGGGCGACCGGTTCGTGTCCCCGTACAAGCGCCACCCGAAGGCCCCGGCGGCGGAGGCCGAGGACCGCGAGCCCGGGCGCTGACGGGCTCGCTTCCCCAGGCGCGGCGTCCGGTTCAGTCCACTCCGCGGAACGCGGCGCTCCGCCTCAGCTGCTCGGCCATTCCAGGCGTACGTCGAAGTGGCGCGAGCGCATCAGGGATCTGAACGCGTCCAAGACGTCCTGGTGGCGGTGCACCTCCGAGTTGCGGCCCTCCGCGTCCGGCGACTCGAAGTAGACGATCGCCTTCAGGCGCGGATAGTGCGCCATCTGGGACTGGGCCGCGTTGAAGACCGCCGCCTGGTGCCCGGGGTACTCCTCCTCGTGGAACACCCCCCATTCGGCCAGCATCATCGGCTTGTCCGGGTGCTCCCGCGCCACCCAGTGGTAGAACCCCGGCCAGGAGCTCTCGCCCTTCGTCTGGTCCACGATCTCCCCGAAGTCCGACTTCCCGTCGTCGTGGAGGGACTGCCCGTAGCCCGAGAGGCCGATCCAGTCCACCACGTCCGCGCCGGGGTACAGGTCTCCGTGCCAGGGCTTCTCCACCCACTTGAGGTAGCCCATGTAGTTCATGACGGTCACGAGGTTGTCGACGCCGGCCCCGCGCAGGCGCTCGACGACGTAGCGGTACATCCGCGCGTAGTCGTCGGCCTCCATGCCCGAGCCCGCCTTCTGGATCACGTCGTTCTCGGGCTCGTGGTGCACGGTGAAGAAGAACGGCTTGTCGAAGTTCGCCTTGATGTGCGCGGCGAGGCGGTCGAGGTAGGCGTCCACTTCGGGATCGCCCGCGGCGATCTCGGCCCAGTCCGCCATGCGCGGCTTCCAGTTGATGAACAGCGTCCGGGGCCGCAGCGGGTCCTCGGTCAGCGCGATCTGCTCCTCGGTCGGGAACAGTCGCGCATCCCCGCGCTCGTACGCGTGGTAGATCTGCTGCGTCCGCTCGACCGTGGACTCGAATTCCAGGAAGGCCTCCTCCTTGGGTCGAGACGTGTGGGCCCCCGCCGCGGCGCCGACGAGGGCGCCGCAGGTCGGGATGAGCTTGTCCCCGGTGACGCAGGCGGCGAGCCGGTTCTCGTTCCGATCCGCTTCGGGCTGCATCGGCGGCTGCTGCGTGGCCGGCTCGGCGGCCGGCAGCGCCGGGTCCGCGCTCGGGTCCGCCGAGGGCGGCGCGTCCGGTGACGACGACGTCGGCGGCTCGGGCGTGCCGGGCGCGTCCGTCGGCGGCTCGGTCGCGCCGGGCGTCCCCGTCGCGTCCGGCGAGCCGGTCGGGTGCTGCGGCGACGCCGGGGCCTGCGTGGCCGGCGGCGCGAGGGGGCCGGCGCTCGGGCCAGGGTACGGCGCGGTCGGCGGCGCCGGGCTCGCCGGCGGCACCACCGAGACGGTGCGCAGGTTCGGTCCCTCGCCGTATTCGACGCCCTCGAATTCGAGGTAGGCGTCGCGGTCGGGGGTCGTCACGGCGAACCCGTAGCGGCCGGGCGCGTCGATCGCGCCCGTCACGTCGAGCACGACCTCGGTGGTCTCCGCGTCGATCTCGACGACGTCCCACACGGTCCCGTACGGCGGGGCCGTCGCCGCCGTCAGCGTGCACAGGCAGCTCACCGGGTGCACGGACGCGACCTCGACGGTCATGTCCTCGCTGTCGGGCGGGACCGCCACCGGCAGGCGCAGCTGCGCGGTGTGGCTGGGCCGCACGGTGGACTCGTCCAGCGCGAACTGGAGGTGCGTCACCGCGACGCCGAGGTCCTCGGAGAAGCCGACGGGCAGCACGGCGGGCGACTCGGGCGCGGGGGCCGTGACGGCCGTGGCGGTGAAGGAGGCGGCGAGCGGCGCGTGGTCGACGGTGCCGTCGCCGTCCTGCCAGACCTCGTCGACCGGGCCCTGGCGGTCGCCGTCCGATCCGACTCCGTAGCCGATCACGAATCCCGCCAGGATCAGCGGGAGCGCCGCCAGGACGGTCACGAGGCCTCGACCCGTCCAAAGGCTCTGGCGCGTGCCGGTGTCGCCCATCGTCCACCTTCTTCCGTCCAATGTGATCCGTACTCAAATGCAGCGAATCACCATATTAACGAACATAACGGTTCTTACCGGCCTGCTCGCGCAAACGCCGCCACTGTCCCGTGTCACACGCCCGCCAACAGCGCTTCGGCCGTCACCTGGACGGCGTGTCGCTCGTTATGCAACCGAGATCCCAAGAACGAGAGAGGCTTTCGCGTTGAGGACCCCAGCCGCCCGCACGCTCGCCGACTACGGCGTCATTCTCCGCCGCTCCTGGTGGCTCGTCACCGGAACGGTGGTCGCGGCGGTCGCCGCCGGGTTCGCCTACACCGCTCAGAGCGAGGAAGTCTACGAGTCCACCTCCTCGGTGCTGGTCCTGCCCACCGCGAGCGACACCGCCGTCACCGGGGCGCGCACCGCCGGGCAGGTCAATCTCGACACCGAGGCCCAGCTCGTCAAGTCCACCGAGGTCGCCGAGGCCGCCGCCGAGGCGCTCGGGTCCGATCCTGACGCCGATCTGCTCTCGCGCGTGTCGGTCACCGTGCCGCCGAACACCGCGGTCCTCGAGATCGGCTTCCGCGCCGGAGACCCCGAGGCGGCCCAGGCCGGAGCGGTGGCCTTCAGCGAGGCGTACCTCGCGCACCGCCGGGCCGGGGCCTCCGCGGCGCTGCAGAACGCGATCACCGCGGCCGCCGTCGGCCTCGACGGGGTCGAGGACGACATCGCCGCCGCCGAGAGCGAACTCGACCGGATGGACGAGGGCGAGGACCGCGCCGGCCGCGAATCCGATCTGGACGCGCTGCGCCGCGAAGCCGGGGACCTCGAGGCCGAGATCGCCGCTCTGGAGGCCCAGCAGGGCGCCATCGCGCCCGGCCGGGTCATCAACCAGGCGCCCGTGCCGCAGGCGCCGGTGAGCCCGAACGGGCTGTTCAACCTCGCCGCGGCCCTCGGGCTCGGCCTGCCGCTCGGCCTCGTCCTCGCGTGGGCCCGCCACCGCCTGGCCCGCAAGGTCGCCTACCCGACCGATCTGGTCGAACGCTGCGAACTCGACGTGCTCGCCTCCGTGCCCCCGACCGTGAAGTTCCAGCGGCGCGAGGTCTTCGGGGCCTACAGCCCCGGCGGCCGGGTGTTCGCGCAGCTCCGCAACGTCGTCGCCTCGCAGCTCACGCACGACCAGCGCGTCGTCGTCGTCGCGGGCGTCGCCCCCGGGCCCGCTGCGAGCGTCGTCGCCGCCAACCTCGCCACCGCCATGGCCCGCGCGGGCGACCGCGTCACCGTCGTCGCCGCGAACCCGAGCACCACGGTGGGTCTGCCCGAGCTGTTCGGCACCGATCCGGTGCCGGGCCTGGCCGACGTCTGGTCCGGTCGCGTCGACCTCGCCCAGGTCGCTCAGGCCGCGCCGCGGCAGCCGAGCCTCAACGTGATCGGCCCCGGCGCCGCCGCGCGCGCCGCCGGCCCCACGAGCGAGGCCGCCGCCGAGACCTTCGCGAAGCTCGCCGAAGCCGGGCGGTTCGTCGTCGTCGACGCCCCGCCGCTCTCGTGCTCGGCCGACGCGCAGCTCCTCGCCGGGCACGCCGACGCCGTGATCCTCGCCGTCCAGTCCCAGCGGGACGCGATCGGCGAGACCGCGGCCGCCGCGGTCGCCATGCGCCAGATCGACACGACGCTGCTCGGGGCGATCCTGCTCCCGAGCGTGCTCGGTCCGATGACCACGGTGCCGCTGCCCACGGCGCGCCGCGATGCCGGCGGCGACGCCCCGGCGCGGAGCCCGCGGCAGGTCTCCGCCGACGAGACGCCCACGGATTCGCTCGAACCCGTCGAGGACGAGGGCCGGGAGGCGACGACGCCGGCGATGCCGGCCGTGCCTTCGGCCGAGTCGCGATGACGCTCCTCGCGGCCGCCCGCTCGGCCGGGCGCAACCGGACCGACCCGGCCGCCCGGGGCGCGAACGAGGGCGCGTCGATCACCTGGCTCCTCGCCGCCTACCCGCTGTGGTGGGCGCTCGGCCTCGGCGTGCTCGCGATCCCGTTCGTGGCGGCCGTCGCCGCGGTCAAACTCGTGCGCCGCCGGGCGATCGCGGTCCCGCCCGCCTTCGGGTGGTGGCTGCTGTTCCTCCTCGCCGTGACCCTGAGCCTCGCGAACCTCGGCGTGGACCCGCCCGGCACGGTGGCCGAGACCTGGTTCTCCAGCCTCCCCGGCGCGACGTTCCGGTTCGGCTTCTACTGCTGCTGCACGCTCATCGCCCTGTGGGCCTACAACCTCGTCGTCGAAGGGAAGCTCAGGCGCGAGCGGCTCGTCCGGCTCCTCGCGTGGCTGTTCGCCGTCACCGTCGCGGGCGGGCTCCTCGGGACCTTCGCGGGCGGTTTCGAGTACACCTCCCCGGTGGAGGCGCTGCTGCCGAAGGCCGTCGCGAAGGACGGCTTCGTCCAGTCCCTCGTGCACCCGGCGGCGGCGCAGACCATGGACTTCCTCGGCTACGAGACGCCGCGCCCGGCCGCGCCGTGGGGGTACACCAACACGTGGGGCAACAACTTCGCGATCACCTCGGTGTGGCTCGTCGTCGCCGCGTTCGGCGTCCCGACGAGGACCCGCTGGCGCGTCGGCGCGGTCGCGCTGCTCGCGGTCTCGCTCGTGCCGGCCGTGTACTCGATGAACCGCGGCCTGTGGCTCGGTCTGGCCGCGATCGCCGTCTTCGCGGCCCTGCGGCTCCTGATCTCCGGGCGGCCCGGCGGCATGCTGGCCCTCGGCGGCGCCGGCTGCGCCGCCGTGCTCCTGGTCGTGCTCACGCCACTGGGGACGGTGGTCCAGGCCCGCATGGACAACGGCCACTCCGACGACGGGCGGGCCTTCTCCTCCGAGCGCGCCACCGAACTCGTCGTCGAGCACTCCCCCGTCATCGGCTTCGGCTCCACCCGCAAGACCCTCGGCTCGGGCGAGTCGATCGCCGTCGGTCCCACGCCCGAGTGCCCCCGCTGCGGCGGCCGCACGCTCGGCGGGAACGGGCAGCTCTGGCAGGTCCTGTTCGCCCACGGCATCCTCGGCGCGGTCACCTACCTCGGGTTCGCGTTCGCCGTGCTGTGGCGGTTCCGGCACGACCACACCGCGGTCGGCATCGCCGGGAGCGCCGTCGTCGGCTTCTCGCTGATCTCGATGTTCTACTACAACGCCCTCGTCACGCCCCTCCTGCTCACCCTGCTCAGCTACGTCCTCCTCGCCACGGGCCGCCCGAGCGCGCCCGAGGCCCGAGTTCCTCACCAAGGCCCAGAGACGGAGAACCGATGAGCCGTGCCCTGAAGACCGCCGACGACCTGCGCAGGCGGGCGACCTACCTCGCGGAGGTGGTCGACCAGCTCTATCCCGGCACGGGAGCGGGCGGACCGGCCAGGCCCTACATCGTGGTGCCCGGGCGGCGCAAGCCGCGCGTGCTCATCCCGGCCGCCGACCGCAAGGTCGCCGCGGCCGCGCTGCGGCGCTACGCCCGGCCCGCCGCGCGCGGCGCGCGCCTCAAGCGCGACGCCGCCGTGTGGGCCCTGCGCCTGGGCGTCGACCGCGTGCTGCTGCCGCACCGCCTCAAGGTCGGCGGCGCCGAAGGCATCGACGACCACCTGGCGTCGGTCCTCGGCCACGAGGTGCACCTGAGCATCCACATCGGACCGGCTCGGGCCAATCGCAAGCCCGTGCTCCAGATCCTCGACGGCGACGCGACGACCGTCGCGTTCGCCAAGCTCGGCGTCAACCCGCTCACGCGCGAGCTCGTGGAGGCCGAGACGAACGCCACGAGGCGCCTGAGCGAGTTCTGCGACCTGCGGCTGCTGCGGGTGCCCGAGCTGCTGCACGCCGGGAACTGGAACGGCCACAACCTCATGGTGACCTCCGCGCTCCCCTCCTGGGAGGCCCCGGCCGACCTCGGGACCTCCCGCCGCACCGCCGCGATGCGCGAGCTCGCCGACGCCTGCGGCAGCGCCCGCTCGCCGCTCGGCGAGTCGGACTACGCCGCGCGGCTGCGCTCGCGGCTCGCCGCGCTCGCCGAGCGCGGCGAACCCGACGCCGACACGCTCCAGACCGCCGGGACGACCCTCCTCGACCGGTACGCCGCCACCGAGTTCACCTTCGGGTCCTGGCACGGCGACTGGTCCCCGTGGAACACCCGCGAGACCGAGTCCGCGGTGTACCTGTGGGACCTCGAGCGCTTCGAGACCGGCGTGCCCTACGGCTTCGACGCCGCCCACTACCGCCTCCAGGACGACATCGTCACCAAGGGGGCCGACCCGACCACGGCCGTGCTCGGCCTCGTCGCCGACGCCTCGGCCGTCCTGGCGCCCATGGGCGTCACCTCGGCCGAGGCCGAGCCGACGACGCTGCTGTACCTCGTCGACCTCGCCGCCCGCTACATGGGCGACCAGGCCGAACGGGCCGGAGCCGCACTGGGGGCCCTCGGCCGCTGGCTGCTGCCCACCCTGCTTCGCCACATCGCGCGCCAGCGCACGTCCCCGACCGAGAGCACCGGCGGGCAGTGAGGAGAACCCGATGAGCCAACGGACCCTGCGCGAGCGCATCCCGAACCAGTTGAAGGCCGCAGTCGGCCACTCGTCCCGCACGTTCGGCCGCCTGACGGCCGCGTCGCGGATCCTGCCGGGCCTGCTGATCTGCGGCGGGCAGCGCTGCGGCACCACGTCCCTGTACCGGGCCCTGGCCCAGCATCCGGCGATCCTGAAGCCGGTGTTCCACAAGGGCGTCCACTACTTCGACACGAACTACGAACGCGGCATGGCCTGGTACCGGGGGCACTTCCCGACCCAGGCGAGCGCGCGGCGGATCGCCGACCACACCGGGCTCGCGCCGATCGGCTTCGAGTCGAGCCCGTACTACCTGTACCACCCCCTGGCGGCCGAGCGCTTCGCCCGCGACCTGCCCGGGGTGAAGGTGATCGTGCTCGTGCGCGACCCGGTGGAGCGGGCCTGGTCGCACCACGCGCACGAGGTGGCGCGCGGGTTCGAGCCGATCGCGGACTTCGCGGAGGCCGTGGCCGCCGAAGACGCGCGGCTCGACGGGGTCGAGGAGCGGCTGCGCGCCGAGCCCGGGCGCTACAGCTTCGACCACCAGCACCACGCGTACACCGCCCGCGGCCGGTACACGGACTTCCTCGAGCCGCTTGCGGAGCGGGTGGGCCGGGACCGGGTGCTGGTGCTCGACTCCGGGGAGTTCTTCTCGCGGCCCGAGGACGCGTTCGAGCGGGTGCTCCGGTTCCTGGGGCTGCCGTGGCTCGGCGAGTTCGCCTTCGCGCGGCACAACGCGCGCGGGCGTCCCTCGCCGATGTCGGATGCCCTGCGCGAAGCGCTGACCGCTCATTACGAGCCCTACGACGAGCGGCTCGCGGCCTGGCTCGGGAGCGTGCCGAGTTGGCGGCGCTGACGGCGACCGCCGTCGCGGACGAGGCCGGCCGCGAGGAACTGCGCGGCACCGCCCGCGGCGGCCTCGTCAACCTGGCCGGGGCGGCGGTCTCCGGTCTCGGCGGCCTCGCGGTCACCTGGCTGGCGGCGGTCGCGATGTCGCCCGCGGAAGCGGGCGCGTTCTTCGCGGCGACCTCGGTGTTCCTGCTGGCCGGCGCGACCGCGCGCCTCGGCACGCCGACGGGCCTGGTGTACTGGGTGGCGCGCCTGCACAAAAGCGGCCGGGACGGCGCGGTCGGCTCGGTGCTGCGGCTGGGCCTGTGGCCCGCCGCGATCGCGTCGATGGCGGCGGCGCTGGCGCTGCTGCTGACGGCGCCGATGTTCGCCCGCCCGGACCTGGTGCGGCTCATCGCGCTCTTCCTGCCCGCGTCGGTCGCGCTGGAGGCGCTGCTGGCGGCCACCCGCGGCTACCGGCTCATGGGCCCCACGGTGATGATCGACAAGCTCGGGCGCACCGCGGCGCAGCTGATCGGGCTGGCGGCGATCGCCTTGGCCGGGACCGCTTCGGCGCTCACGATCACGTTCGCGTGGGTGCTGCCGTACCTGCCCGCGGCGTTCGCGGCGGGCTGGTACCTGCTGCGAAGGCACCGCCGCTCCCGGCCCGACCCGGGCTTCCCCGATCGAGTCTCAGCACGGGCGTTCTGGGGGTTCACCGCACCGCGGGCCGCGGCCGGGGTCGCCCAGCTGGGCTTGCAGCGGCTCGACATCATCATGGTCGCGGCGCTGGCCGGGCTCGGCCCGGCGGCGGTCTACACGGTCGCGACCCGGTTCGTGATCGTGGGCCAGATGGCCTCGGGCGCGGTCGGGCAGTCGGTGCAGCCGCGGGCGGCGGCCGCGATGGCGGCCGGGGAGCCCGCGTCGGCGCGGGCGCTGTACCAGGCCTCGACGGCGTGGATCGTGGCGCTCACCTGGCCGGTGTACCTGGCCGTCGGCCTGCTCGCCGACTGGTATCTGCGCCTGTTCGGCCAGGACTACGTCGGCGGGGACGCCCGCCTGGTGGTGTGGATCCTGGTGCCCGCCATGATGCTCAGTTCGGCGTGCGGGGTGGTCGACTCGATGCTGGCGATGGCCGGGAAGACCTCGTGGCAGCTGATCGACGTCTCGATTTCACTCGTCGTCAACATCGGGTTGAACCTGGCGTTGATCCCCTCGATGGGCGTCGTCGGCGCGGCGATCGCATGGTCCGCGGCCGTTCTGGTCAATAATTTGGTTCCACTCGCGCAACTGTGGCGCACGTTCGGCTTGCACCCGTTCGGGGCGTTGACGAGGCGGGCGCTGCTTGCGGCCGGCCTCGGATTCGGGGTCCTGCCGCTGGCGGCCATGCCGCTCGGCCCGCTGTGGACGTCGGCCGCGCTCGCGGCCGCGGGCCTCGCGTGGGGGGTGGCGCTGCTGCGCTACCGGACCAGGATCTGACTTGAAAGGGACTTCGTGGCCAGCAACTACACCGAGGTGTTCCAGGACCCGACCGCCGTGGAGAAGTACGCCGAGCGCACCTACGCGCCCGGGACGTTCTCCTCGATAATCTCCAGCCGCCAGGCCGGCTGGCTGCGCGGATTCGTCCCCAACGCGTTCGGCGCCCCGCCGACCCACCACGACTTCGCCTGCGGGACCGGGCGGGTCTCGCGCATGCTCGCGGGGCTGGTCGCGGTCTCGCACGGCTACGACACGTCCGAGGCGATGCTCCAGAAGGGCCGCGAGCTCGGCACGCCCGGGCACGCGCACCTGGTGCAGCCCGGGCTCGCCGAGCCGAGCGTCGACCCGACCCGGCCGGCGCTGGTGACGGCGTTCCGGTTCGTGCTCAATGTGGACCTGCATCTGCGGGACCAGCTGATGGACTTCGCGGCGGCGGCGCTGCCCGACGCCGACGCGGGGCTCCTGCTCATCGAGAACCACGGCAACGCGACCTCCCTGCGGCACCTGCGCCGGACCTTCGGGCGGCTCGACGCGAGCACGTGGTTCCAGGAGCTGTCGCATCAGGAGATGCAGGACCTGTTCGACCGGCACGGCTTCGAGCTGATCGGCATGCAGGGCTTCACGCTGTTCACGCAGGGCTGCTACCGGGCCCCGTGGGGCTGGGCCGCGAAGGCCGCGGACGGCGCCCTGGCCTCGCCGCTGTCCAAGTGGGCGACCGACGTCGTCTACATCGCCCGCCGCCGCTAGCGCACGGCCGCTCACGCCGCCGTCGTACCGTCTCCGCGCCAGGCCTTGCGGCGTTCCCGACAGGCCTCGGCGAGGAGCCGCAGCGCCTCGGGGAGGTCGTCCTTGAGGTAGCGCCTCGCGAGGCGGCGCGGTTCCGACAGCATCCGGAAGAGCCATTCGGTACCGGTGCGCTGCATCCACTTCGGGGCGCGGCGCCGGTATCCGGCGATGAAGTCGATGCTCGCCCCGCAGCCGAGGAACCACGCCTGCGGCGCCACCGCGCGCAGCCGCACGGTGACGTGCTCCTGCTTCGGGAAGCCCAGGCCGACGTAGACCAGGTCGGGCGCGGCGGCCCCGATGCGATCGACGAGCGCGCTCCACTGCGAGTCGTCCCGGTCGAAGCCCATCGGCGGGCACCACGCCCCGACCACCTTCAGGCCCGGATGGCGGACCTCGAGGATCTCGGCGGCCCGCTCGGTCGGTCGCGCGGCGCCGTCCGGGGTCCCGCCCAGCAGCGCGACGCGGAGGCCGCGCGCGGCGGCGGCCTCCGCGAGGCTCCACACCAGGTCCGAGCCCGCCACGCGCGCCGGGAGCGGGTTCCCGGCCACCCGGGAGGCCCACACCAGCGGCGCGCCGTCGGCGACCACGAGATCCGCGGCGTCGACGAGGCGGCGCAGCTCCCGGCTGTTCCTGGCGGCCGCGACGATGTCCACGTTCGGGGTGACGATCCGCCCGCCGCGCCCGGACTCGAGCGCGTCCAGGACCCGCCGCACCGCCTCGGGCTCGGTGACCGGGTCGATGCCGATGCCGCCCAGGCGCACCCGCTCCGCGGATCCTGAGTCGGGTCGAGGCGGCGCACCGGCGTCGACCCGGGCGACCGCATCGCCCGCGTCGGCCGTGCGCGAAGGGCCCAAGCGCTCCATGCGATCAGACGTTAAGGCCCCGCGCGCGTTTTTCCGGGTTTTTTCATTGCAGGGCGTGTCCCCCACCCCACCCCGAGTCGTTATACGAATCGTCAAGGGGCATACGCAGGTTTCCGAGCCCGGCTCGGATCGCGCCCCCTCCCGGCCGGGTCGCCGGGGACCGCACGAACCGCACCTAGGGTGAGCGAGGGATCAGTGAGCGCCAAGATCGCCGACACGGCCGAGCAGTCCGAGAACCGCGTGAAAGTGGTCTTCATCGGAGGACTGGGCCGCAGCGGCACGACGCTCCTGGAGCGCCTGCTGGGCCAGCTCCCCGGCGTGGTCCCCCTCGGCGAGATCACGCACCTGTGGGAACGCGACCTCGTCGGCAACGAGATGTGCGCCTGCGGGGCCACGTTCTCCCACTGCGAGTTCTGGCAGCGGATCGGCCACCGCGCCTTCGGGTCCTGGGAGGCCGTCGACGTCGAGCGGCTCACCGCCCTCAAGGCCACCGTGGACCGCACCCGGCACATCCCCGCGCTCGCGGCCAAGCGCCTCGCGCCGGCCCAGCACCAGCTGGTCACCGAGTACGCCGAGTACTTCGAGAAGATCTACACCGCCGCCGCGAAGGACACCCGCGCGCAGGTCGTGGTCGACTCCTCCAAGCACGCCTCGCTCGCCTACTGCCTGCGCTGGTCCCCGAAGATCGACCTGCGGGTGCTGCACGTGGTCCGCGACTCACGCGGGGTCGCCTACTCGTGGACCAAGCAGGTGCGCCGCCCCGAGTCCCCCACCGGCGACCAGATGACCCGCTACTCCCCCGCGAAGGCCGCGATGCTGTGGAACGCGCAGAACGCCGCGTTCAGCCTCCTGGCCCGCCGCGGCGTGCCCGTGCGCCGGGTCCGCTACGAGCGGATCATCCAGCGCCCCCGGAAGGTCATCGCCTCGCTGGGCCGGTTCTGCGGACTGGACCTGGCCGAGTCGGACTACAACTTCATCGGGGACGGCTGGGCCGACCTCGGCCCGAGCCACTCGGCGGCCGGCAACCCCATGCGGTTCACCGTGGGCCGCATCCCGATCATGCCCGACGAGGCCTGGACCGAGGACCTCCCCGAAGGCACCCGGCGCATGGTCTCGACCCTGACCCGCCCCCTGCTGGGCCGCTACGGGTACCTCGACGAGGACGAGGCGCCCGCCGAAGCGGACCCGGCCGAGGAGCCCGCCCGCGAGGAAGTGAGCGTCCGTGACTGACTGGCCTTCCGTCGGCGTCGTGATCCCCACGCACAACCGACCGCAGCAGGTGCGCGCCGCCCTCCGCTCGGTGCTGACGCAGTTCTACCCCGGCGAGATCGAGGTCGTCGTGGTCTTCGACCGCGCCAAGCCCGACGAGGACCTCGCCACCGAGCCCGCGGCGGGCAAGCGCCCGGTGCGGGTGGTCAAGAACGAGCGCACGCCGGGCCTGGCCGGGGCCCGCAACACCGGGATCACCGCGCTGGAGACCGACCTCGTGGCGTTCCTCGACGACGACGACGAATGGCTCCCCGGGAAGCTCGCGGCCCAGGTCGCCGCGCTAGGCACCGAAGCCGAGCTCTGCACCACCGCGATCGAGGTCGACTACCGCGGCAGGCGCACCGCCCGCCTCGCGCAGAAGACCATGGTGCGCCACGCGGACCTGCTCCGCTCGCGCATGATGATGCTGCACTCCTCGACGTTCCTGTTCCGCCGCTCGGCGCTCATGGGCGGGCTCGGGCTGGTCGCCGAGGACGCGCCGGGCAGCCAGAACGAGGACTGGGACATGCTCCTGCGGGCCGCCCGCCGCCGGCCCATCGCGCACGTGGACACGCCGTACGCGCTCGTGAACTGGGCCGGCTCGCACTTCGAGACCCGCTGGGACACCAAGATCTCCTCGCTGCGGTGGATCCTCGACCGCCACCCGGAGATCCACGGCAGCCCCGAGGGCGCGGCCCGCGTCTACGGCCAGATCGCCTGCTGGCACGCCGCCACGGGCGACCGCAAAGAGGCCCTGCGCTGGGCCCTGCGCGCGACCAAGGCGAACCCCG
This sequence comes from Glycomyces sp. TRM65418, assembly GCF_019710475.1. Taxonomy (GTDB): domain Bacteria; phylum Actinomycetota; class Actinomycetes; order Mycobacteriales; family Micromonosporaceae; genus Glycomyces. Next base: position 175,312 of record NZ_JAJFAX010000008.1, read on the forward strand.
GTGAACCCCGCGCGGCCGTCGCCGCCGCGGCCGCCGCCGGCATCGTCGGCGTCCCCGCGGTCATGGCGGCCCTCCACCGCCGCGGCCGCGGCATCTGAGCGGTTCCCCTGGGGACGCCGCCAAAGCGGGCGGGCGGGACGGCAACCGCCCGTTCACCGCTCGACCGGCCCCTGTTCATGTTGTCCGGCCTTTATGCACGGCTTATCGGTGCCTTAACCTCTGCGCGCCTACGGTTCTCCTCATGCCGCCCCGGCGGCCCCGAACCCGTTCCACCGAGGAGGACCCGTTGAGTCTCGCGCTCGCACTCGCCTTGCCCGTCGACCTGTTCGCGATCACCGTGCTCGCATGGGCCGTCTACTACCAGCGCCACCACCGCACGGACCTGGCGCTCGCCTACGTGGCGCTGAACGTGGGCGTCTTCGCGGTCTCGGCGCTCATGCTGTCGCAGCAGGTGAGCCTGGGCCTGGCGTTCGGACTGTTCGGGGTGCTGTCGATCCTGCGGCTGCGGTCCGACCAGATCTCGCAGCGGGACGTCGGCTACTACTTCACGGCGCTCGCACTGGGACTGGTCAACGGGATCGGGGCGTCGCGCCCGGCGGTCGTGATCGGCCTGAGCGTGCTGCTCGTGCTGACGATGTACGTGGCCGACCATCCGCGCCTGGCGAACCGGGCCCGGCACCGCCTGGTCGTGCTCGACACGGTCCACCGCGACGAGGCCCGCCTGAAGGCGGACCTGGAGCGGCGGCTCGACGGGACCGTCCGCAAGTTCGAGGTGATCGACACCGACTACGTGCGCGAGACGATGACCGTGGACGTCCGCTTCCAGCCGCTCCCGTCGCCGGTCTCCGCGCCCGAGCGCACCGTCCCCCTGGCGAGGACCCCGTGAGCGGCTTGGAGGCGTTCGCGGGGATCGGGCTCGACGCGGTGGCGGCCGCCGCGGACCTCCAGACGCGGGTCGACACGAAGTACCTGCTCGCGTCGGACGCGTACCGGCGGTTCCGGGGCCACCTCGCGGCCGGGGGCGACTGGGCGTGTCTCGACATCGGCGGCAGGCGCCGCTTCTCGTACGAATCGGTCTACTTCGACACCCCTGACCTGCTGACGTACCGGCAGCACCGGCAGGGCCGCCGGCGCCGTTTCAAGGTCCGCACGCGGCTCTACGCCGACTCGGGCGAGTGCGCCTTCGAGGTGAAGGTGAAGGGGGCCCGGCAGGACACGGTCAAGGAGCGGCTGCCGTACACGGCCGCCGACGCCGCCCGGATCACTCCGGAGGCCGCCGAACACCTGGCGGCGACACTGTGGAAGGCGTACGGCATGGCCGTCCCGCCGGGCCTGGAGGCTCGGTTGCGCACGGACTACCGGCGGCACACGCTCGTGAACGCGGCGGCGGGCGTGCGCGTCACGTGCGACGAGGACCTGCGCTGCGTCTCGTCCGCGGGCACCGCGGTCGCGCGGCCGGTGTGCCTGGTGGAGGTCAAGTCGGCCCGGCCCGGCGGCCCGGCCGACCGTCTCCTGTGGGCGATGGGGGCGCGGCCGGTCCCGGTCTCGAAGTACTGCCTGGCGGTCGCGGCCCTGTCGCCGGGAATGCGCGGCAACCCGTGGGCGCGCGCGATGCGCGAGTGCTTTCCAGGGCCTGGCTGAACACCCCTGGCGGTGCGATGTCCGCCGCTCGCACTGCCGATGTACGACGCGCAAGCGGCGCCGAGGCCGCGGAAGACCCCCCGATGCAACGCGGCGAACGGGCCGGATGGCGCCCGGCCGGGAGGTCGAGCCGGGTCCTACCCCAGTTCGAGCCTGATGAGCGCCCCGGTGCCGCCCGGGCCTTGGCCGAACACCAGCTGGCCGCCCGAGGCCGCGGCGGCGCGCCGCGCGATGTCCAGGCCCAGCCCGGTCGAGCCGCCTTCGCTGCGGCCCCGGTTGAACACCCCCAGGTTCGGCAGGCCGGGCCCCTCGTCGGCGACGTCCACGGTGGCCCCGCCTTCGTAGCGCGGCGTCAGCCGCACCTCGAACGCGGTGCCGTCGGGGGTGTGCGCGAAGACGTTGGCGAGCAGGGAGTCCATGGCGGCGGCGAGGTCGGCGGCCGACAACTGCACCGGCAGCGGTCCGGGGGCGAGCCGCACCCGGCACTCGCGGGCGGTGTCCTCGGCGAGCGCGGACCAGAACTCGACGCGCTCGGCCACGACGGCGGCCGCGTCGCACCTCCCGGCCTCGGCGGGGTTGCGGGCGTCCTGAATGGCGGCGTTGACGGCCCGCTCGACCTCGGCCACGGCCTGCTCGACCGCTTCGCGCTGCGCGTGGTCGCCGAGCGCCTCGGTCTCGAGCTTGAGGACCGTGAGCGGGGTGCGGAGCCGGTGCGAGAGGTCGGCGACGCGCTCGCGCTCGGCCTCGAGGAGGTCCTTGATGCGGTCGGCGAGGGTGTTCAGCGCCGTCCCGACCTCGCGCAGCTCCTCCGGGCCGCTCGCCTTCGCCCTGGCCTCCAGGTCGCCGCTCGCGAGCCGGTGCGACACACCGGACAGGTCGTTCAGCGGTATCAGCAGGACCCGGGAGAACCGCGTCGCCAGCAGCAGTCCGAAACCCAGGAGCGCGACGGCGATCGCGCCGAGCAGCAGCCATGATTCGGCGACGCCGTCGGTCAGCTGCCGGTCGGTGACGAGGACGCGGATGACGGCGGTGCCCTCGGCGAGCCCGACGCCGAAGAGGATCTCCCGCCCGCCGTCGGTCGCGGCCGTCAGTGACCGGCCCCTGGCGGCCAGCTCCACCGCGGGCGAGCGGGGCGCCTCGGCGCCCGAGGTCGTGCCGTCGGGCCAGAAGACGGTGACCGGGTAGGGCGAGTCCACGTTCTGGAGGGCGGCCTCGACCTGGCCGACGTCGCCGCCGATGATGACCGGCGTCAACAGCTGGCCCTCCTGCTCGGCGGCGTCGATCGCGTGCTGCGCGGCGCTGTTGCGCAGCAGGATGCCCATCGGGAGCGCGAACGCCAGGAGGATCATGGTGGCGGTCGCGGCCACCAGGAGCGTCAGCCGGGCCCTCACCGCTCGCCCCCGTCGGTCGGGTCGACGAGTTTGACGCCGACGCCGCGGACGGTGTGCAGGAAGCGCGGGGCCTGCGCGGTCTCGCCGAGCTTGCGCCGCAACCACGCCAGGTGCACGTCCACGGTCTTGTCGGCGCCGCCGAACGGCAGATCCCACACGTCGGTGAGGAGCCGGCGCTTCGCGACGACTTCGCCGACGCGGGCGGCAAGGTAGTGCAGCAGATCGAACTCCTTGGGGCTCAATTCGAGCGCGGCCCCGTCGAGGTGCGCGGAGCGGCCGCGCGGGTCGATGCGCAGGGGACCGACCGCGACGGTCGCGTCCGTCGGTCCGGCGCCGCCGACGCGGCGCAGGACCGCCTGGATGCGGGCGTCGAGCTGCTTGGCGGTGAAGGGCTTCACCACGTAGTCGTCGGCGCCGGAGCCGAGGACGCGGACGATCTCGTCCTCGTCGTCGCGGGCGGTCGCCACGATCACCGGGACGTCCGAGACGCCGCGGAGCATCCTGAGCATCTGCGAACCGTCGAGGTCGGGGAGGCCGAGGTCGAGCACGACCAGGTCGGGCCGGTGGTCGACCGCGGCGCGCAGTCCGCTCATCGCGTCGGACGCGGAGGCGACCTGGTGGTTCAGGTCGCGCAGGGACCGCAGCAGGGCGGAGCGGACGCGCTCGTCGTCCTCGATCAGCAGCAGTTGGGCCATGGCCGGAATGCTATGCGGCCGAAGTCCTCCGAATCCACCCTCGGAGCGGTGACCTCCGCAGGCTTAGAGCGGCCTTATCGCGGTCTTAACGTCGCAGCGGGCAGGCTGGTGTCATGCAGAGGAAATGGGTAGTGAGCGGATGGGCCGCGGCCGCCGCGGTCGCGGTCGCCGCGGGGATCGGCGCGGTGGCGCTGGCGCAGGGCGGGAGCCTCGCGGGCCCCGAGCAGCCGATGCCGGAGGAGGAGGTCGTCTCGGAACTGGCGAATGCCGACGACGCGACGCCGTCCGCCGCAGCGGACGAGCCGTCCGCGCCCGCTTCGGCGGACCGCTCCCCCACGGCCGAGGCGCCGACGGGGCCGTTGGAGACCGCGCCGAGCGCGGCCCCGGACGGGCACGTCCTGGGCGGCGACGGCGGCACGTTCCAGGCCGTCTGCGAAGGGGGCCGGGTGCGCCTCGACTGGTGGGCGCCCGCCCAGGGCTGGAGCACCGGCGCGGTCGACCCCGGACCTGGGACCACGGCCTCGATCGCGTTCACCGGCACGGGTGACGACGACGATGACGACGACGGCTTCGTCTACGAGGTCGCCTGCGTCGACGGCGTCCCCGACGCGGCGCTCCGCTCCGACGACGATGACGCCGACGACTGATCGCCGCTGACCGTTCGCCTGGGGAGACGGAACGGCCCCGGAGCGCTTCGCGCTCCGGGGCCGTTCCGTTCGGATTCCGCTCGTCGGGGCTAGCCCTTCTTGCGGAGCTCCTCTTCGTTCTTGTGCAGGTCCTCGAGGCCGCCGCACATGAAGAACGCCTGCTCCGGGAAGTGGTCGTACTCCCCTTCGGCGATCTTCTTGAAGGCCTCGACGGTCTCCTTGACGGGGACGAACGAACCCTCCACGCCGGTGAACTGCTTCGCCGCGTAGGTGTTCTGCGACAGGAAGCGCTCGATGCGACGCGCCCGGCCCACGACCAGCTTGTCCTCTTCGGACAGCTCGTCCATGCCGAGGATCGCGATGATGTCCTGCAGCTCGTTGTACTTCTGCAGGATCTGCTTCACCTGGCTGGCGACCGCGTAGTGCTCCGAACCGACGACCTCGGGCTCCAGGATGCGGGAGTTCGAGGCGAGCGGGTCGATCGCGGGGTAGATGCCCTTGTCGGAGATCTTCCGCTCCAGGTTCGTCGTCGCGTCCAGGTGGGTGAACGCGGTGAACGGCGCCGGGTCGGTGTAGTCGTCCGCGGGGACGTACACGGCCTGCATCGAGGTGATGGCCTTGCCGCGCAGCGAGGTGATGCGCTCCTGCAGCTCGCCCATCTCGTCCGCCAGGGTCGGCTGGTAACCCACGGCCGAGGGCATGCGGCCCAGCAGCGCGGAGGTCTCCGAACCGGCCTGCGTGAACCGGAAGATGTTGTCGATGAAGAGCAGCACCTCCTGGTTCTTGACGTCCCGGAAGTACTCGGCCATCGTCAGGGCCGACAGGGCGACGCGAAGGCGCACGCCCGGCGGCTCGTCCATCTGGCCGTAGACCAGCGAGGTCTTCTCGAGCACGCCGGCCTCGGCCATCTCGGCGATGAGGTCGTTGCCCTCACGGGTGCGCTCGCCGACACCGGCGAACACCGACGAACCGCCGAAGTTCTGGGCGACGCGGATGATCATCTCCTGGATGAGCACCGTCTTGCCCACGCCGGCGCCGCCGAACAGGCCGATCTTGCCGCCCTTGACGTACGGGGCGAGCAGGTCGATGGCCTTGATGCCGGTCTCCAGCATCTCGGTCTTCGGCTCCAGCTGCGCGAACGCCGGGGCGTGGCGGTGGATCTCCCAGTAGTCCTCGGCCTCGAGCTTCTCGCCCTCTTCGAGGTTGAGGCACTCGCCGAGGACGTTGAAGACCTTGCCCTTGATGCCGTCGCCGACCGGGACCTTGATCTGCGCACCGGTGTCGCGGACCTCGGTACCGCGGACCATGCCGTCGGTCGGGGCCATGCAGATGCCGCGGATCTGGTTGTCGCCCAGGTGCTGGGCCACCTCCAGCGTCAGCGTCTTCTTGTGCTCGCCGTAGGCGACGTCAACGTGCAGCGCGTTGAAGATCGCCGGGATGGCGTTGCGCGGGAACTCCACGTCGACGACCGGCCCGATGACCCGTACGACGCGTCCCACTCCATTAGTGTCGGTCATCGTTACTCTCTTCCTGCGGCGGAAAGGGCACTGGCCCCACCCACGATTTCGCTGATCTCCTGCGTGATCGCCGCCTGCCGCGCCGCGTTCGCGCTCCGCCGCAGGGTCTTGATCATTTCATCGGCATTGTCCGTGGCGGCCTTCATCGCCCGCCGCCGCGCCGCCGACTCGCTCGCCGCGGCATCGATCAGCGCCGCGTAGATGCGAGTCGTCAGGTACTTCGGCAGCAGCGAGTCGAGCAGCGCCTCCGGGTTCGGCTCGAACTCGTAGTCCGGGAGGAGGACGTCGTCACCGAGCTCGTGCTCCTCCACCTCTTCGACCTCGAGGGGTGCCATCTGCCGCGGCTCGGGGGTCTGCGTCAGCAGCGAGACGAACCTGGTGTGGACGAGGTGCAGCTCGTCGACACCCAGGATACCGTCGGCGCCGCCGTGCTCGTCGTCGTCGTCCGCGCCGGACATGAACGCCGCGAGCAGCGTCCGCGTGATCTCCCGTGCGTCGGCGACCGCCGGCTTCTGCGAGAACCCGGTCCAGGACTGCTCGATCGTGCGACCGCGGAACTGGTAGTAGTCGACGCCCCTGCGGCCGGCGACGTACAGGACCGGGACCTTGCCCTCTTCGGCGAGGCGCGAGATCAGCTGCTCGGCAGTGCGGATGACGTTGGCGTTGTAGCCGCCGCACATCCCCTTGTCGGCGGTGATCACGAGCACCCCGGCCCGGCGCACGGTCGCCCGCGGCTGCAGCAGCGGGTGGTTGATCGACGCGTTGCTCGCGAGCGAGGTCATCACCGAGGTCATGGCGCGGGCGTACGGCATCGAGGCCGCCACCCGCTCCTGCGCCTTGGCGATGCGGCTGGTCGCGACCAGCTCCTGCGCCTTGGTGATCTTCCGGATGGACTGGGTCGACTTCAGCCGCTTGCGCAAGGTACGAAGCTGCGCTGACATGGCTAACCCTTCTTGACGCGCTTGACGGTCTCGACGTCGACGTCGCCCTCGAGGGCTTCTTCGGCGGCGTCGGTCACGTTCAGGTCGTCGGCGTTGGCCTTGAACATCTGCTTGAACTTGGCGATGGCGCGCTTGAGGGTGTCCTCGATGTCGCCGGCCACCTTGTCCTTGCCCGCGTTGAGCTGGGCGACGACGTCCTTGTGGTTCGAGCGCATGTAGGAGAGGAACTCGTCCTCGAAGCGGCGGATCTCGCCGACCGGGACGTCGTCGAGCGAACCCGAGACGCCCGCCCAGATCGAGATGGTCTCCTCGCCCATGGGCAGCGGCGCGGCGACGCCCTGCTTGAGCAGCTCGACCATGCGGAGACCGCGCTCCAGCTGCGCCTTCGACGCGGCGTCCAGGTCGGACGCGAAAGCCGCGAAGGCCTCCAGGTCACGGTACTGGGCCAGGTCCAGACGCAGCGAGCCCGCGACCGAGCGCATGCCCTTGGTCTGCGCGGCGCCGCCGACACGGGAGACGGACGTACCGACGTTGATCGCCGGACGCACACCCGAGTTGAACAGGCCCTCTTCGAGGAAGACCTGGCCGTCGGTGATCGAGATGACGTTGGTCGGGATGAACTGCGAGATGTCGCCGGCCTTGGTCTCGATGATCGGCAGACCCGTCAGCGAACCGCCGCCGAGCTCGTCGGAGAGCTTCGCGCAGCGCTCCAGCAGGCGGGAGTGCAGGTAGAAGACGTCACCGGGGAAGGCCTCGCGGCCCGGAGGGCGACGCAGCAGCAGCGACACGGTGCGGTAGGCCTCGGCCTGCTTCGACAGGTCGTCGAAGACGATGAGGACGTGCTTGCCGCCGTACATCCAGTGCTGGCCGATGGCCGAACCGGTGTAGGGCGCCAGGTACTTCAGGCCCGCGGGCTCGTCGGCGTTGGCCGCCACGATGGTCGTGTACTCCATCGCGCCGTGCTCTTCGAGCATGCCCTTGATGCCGGCGACGGTGGAGCCCTTCTGGCCGACCGCGACGTAGATGCAGCGCAGCTGCTTGTTCGGGTCGCCGGACTCCCAGTTGGCCCGCTGGTTGATGATCGTGTCGATCGCGACCTGCGTCTTGCCGGTCTTGCGGTCGCCGATGATCAGCTGGCGCTGGCCGCGCCCGATCGGGGTCATCGAGTCGATGGCCTTGATGCCGGTCTCGACCGGCTCGAACACCGACTGGCGGTCGATGACGTTCGGGGCCTGCGCCTCGAGTTCGCGCTCGCCCTCGGCCTCGATCGGGCCGAGGTCGTCGATGGGGTTGCCCAGCGCGTCGACGACACGGCCGAGGAACTTGTCGCCCACCGGCACGGAGAGGACCTTGCCGGTGCGCTTGACGGTCTGGCCCTCGCCGACCTTGACCGGGTCGCCCAGGAGGACGGCGCCGATCTCGCGGACGTCGAGGTTCAGGGCCAGGCCCATCACGCCGCCTTCGAACTCCAGGAGCTCGTTGGCCATGGCCGAGGGGAGGCCCTCGACGACGGCGATGCCGTCGCCGGCGCTGGTCACGGTACCGACCTCTTCGCGGGTGATCTCCGGCCGGTAGGACGAGACGTAGGCGTCGAGCGCGCTGCGAATCTCGTCTGAGGAGATGGTCAATTCAGCCATCTGAACGTTTCCCTTTCTGTTGATACCGGCTGGATCAGCGTCCGGCCAAGGCTTGGCGGGCTTCGTCGAGGCGACGCGAGACGGAACCGTCCCACAGGTCCGAGCCCACTTGCACCCGGATGCCCCCGACGATCGCGGGGTCGACGGTGACCTTGAGGGCCACCGGGCGGCCGTAGACCAAGCTGAGCTTGGCGGCGAGCTGGCGCTCCCCGGCCTCGTCGAGCGGCTTCGCGACGGTCACGTAGGCCACGGACTCGTCGCGGGCCGCCGCGGCGGCCTCGACCAGGTGGGCCAGCGAGGCGTGGAAGCTGCGTCCGCCGATGCCGTGGCACGAGGCGGCCGCGAGCTTCACCGTCACCGGTTCGGCCTTGCCGGCGAGCAGGCCCTCGACCAGCCCGGCCCGGCCCTTCGGGTCGGAACCCGTAGCGCCCAGGACCGAGCTCAGCTCGGCGTCGCCGTCGACGAGCCGTCCGAAGCGGAACAGCTCGTCTTCCACGTTCGCCAGCGAACCGTCCTTCTCGGCGGCGAGCAGCAGCGCCTTGACGGCGAGCTGCTCGGTGCCGCCGACCAGTTCGGACGGCGTGCCCCAGCGACCGCGCACCAGCGCGGCCACCACGTCGGCCGCGAGCGCGCCCACTTCGTCGGCGAGAAGCCGCCGGACCAGGCCCTCCCGGTCGTCCGCCGCACGGGCGGGGTCGGACAGGGCGCGACGCAGCCGAGGCTGGTCGACGAGGAACCGCGTCACTCCCAGCAGCTGATCGCCGCACTCGGTGAGCTGCTCGGCCGAGGCGCTGGAGGCGGCGGCCTCCAGCACGGCCCGGCCGGCCTCGATGCTTTCGCGTCCAGTCGTCGACATCAGCGCGCTCCGCTCGTCTCGGCCGTGTCGTCCGCGATCTGCGCCAGGAACTGGTCGACGGTCGCGGTCGTGTCGGCGTCGCCGGCGAGGCGCTGGCCGATGATCTTTCCGGCCAGGTCGACGGCCAGGTTGCCGACCTCGCTGCGCAGTTCGCGGACGAGCTGCTGGCGAGAGGCCTCGACCTGCGCGTGGCCCGCCGCGATGATGCGGTTGGCCTCTTCACGCGCGGAGACGAGGATCTCCTCCTTGGCTGCCACGGCGTCGGCACGAGCCTCGTCGCGGATCGCGGCGGCCTCTTCCTGCGCGGTGGCGAGCTTGCGTCGGTATTCCTCGAGCGTCTGGTTGGCCTCTTCTTGAGCCCGCTCAGCCCGCTCGATGCCGCCTTCGATCGCGTCGACTCGTGCCTCGAACGTCTTCTCCATGCGGGGGAAGACGAACTTGATGAGCACGAAGCACAGCAGACCGAAGGCGATCGCCCCGACCAGCATTTCCTGCCAGATCGGGAAGAGGATGCCGGCTCCTCCTTCGGCGGCGTGAATCATGATGACTCCCTTGAAGGGTTAGTTGGCCCCGCCGATGGCGAAGGCGAGAACGAGGCCGAACAGCGCCAGAACCTCGACGAGGGCGAAGCCCATGAACAGCATCGGACGGGTGATGCCGGCCGACTCGGGCTGACGCGCGGTGGCGGTGATCCACGCGGCGAAGATGAGGGCAACACCGATACCGGGGCCGATCGCAGCGAGACCGTAACCGATGACGTTGACGGAGCCTTCCATCAGGTTTTCTCCTAGGTGTCAGCGTGGCGTGACCGTCACGCGCACGATGTGTTCAATTGCGAAATCTGTGAAAAGTGGGGTGGAACTCGGCGGGCCTAGTGCTCGTCTGCGAGGGACCCCTGGATGTACATGCCGGTCAGGAGGGTGAACACGTACGCCTGGAGCAGGATGACGATGAGTTCGAAGAACGTCATCGCGATGCCCATGGCGAACGAGAAGACCGACAGGCCTTGGATGAGCAGGTTGCCGGAGTTCAGCATCTCGAAGCCGCCGAGGATGAACACCAGCAGGATGAGGTGGCCGGCGAACATGTTCGCGAAGAGCCGCAGAGCGAGGGTGACCGGCCGCAGGATGATGTTCTGCAGGAACTCGATCGGAATGAGCAGCGGGTAGATGAACCCGGGGGCGCCCGGGGGCACGCAGGTCATCTTGAAGAACTTCACGAGTCCGTGCTGCTTGATGCCGATCCACATGTAGATCGCCCACGAGAGCACCGCGAGCGTCGCCGGGAAGGCGATGTGGGCGTTCGGGGAGATCTGGATGCCGGGGACGATGGCCCAGAAGTTCATGAAGAGGATGAAGAGGAACAGCGTCGCGAGGTACGGGGCGAAGCGCACGCCGTCCTTCTTGCCCATGAGGTCGATGGCGACGGTGTTCCGGATGAAGCCGTAGGCGGTCTCGGCCAGCCACTGCTTCTTGGTGGGGACGATCTGGGGTTTGCGGTAGGCCCACAGGAAGAAGGCGATGAGGATCGCGACCGTCGCCCAGACCGCGAAGGTCAGGGTGGTGAACATGTGGGCGAGGGCGGTGTCGCTGAGCCCGGAGAACCAGTCCGCGAAGTCAAAGCTGTGAATACCGGGCGGGAAGTGGGAGTCCCCTTCGGCCAGCACGATGGCTGAGTCGGTCACGCGAGCCACGCCTCTCAGTCAGTGTCGGTCAAATTTACGGCGACATCTGCTTGATGAGCAGGTACATTCCCGCTCCAGCACCGACAAGCATCCCTACCAGGAGCCCGACTCTGGGCAGATCGAGCCACAGGTCGACGAGAAATCCGAGACCACCCCAGAAGACGATCCCGGAAATGAGATATCCCAGCGCGCGCCAGCCCATTTCCGAACCATCAGGCTGCGGCTTGTGGTCAGGGGGGTGTTTGTCGGCCATGTCGAGCTGAACTCTAACAGCTACTACACAGGAACTGCCCAGCGGGTTCGCTGAGATGAGCGCCATCCGTGCGCGTTTGTCAACCTCAGCGAAACACGGCATGTCGCATGGTGCCGTGTGGCGCGACCCGATGGATCAGGGGCGCCGCTCCAACTCGATGTAGGGGATTTTCGCTTTGTAGGCCCAGACAACCTGGGCGGCGAGCCACGCGACGGCGCCCCCGATGATGCCGAACGCGAACGGCGTCAACGCGTCGGGCAGCAGGGCCCGCACGGCCGCCAGCGCCGCGAAGGCGATGCCCAGTTTCACTGCATACGTGATCAACGCCATAGGGAGAGTGAGACGCAGGTCTATTTTCTCGGCCCACGCGACCGCCCACACCGAACCTGCGAACCCCAACGCCGCCAACGCTACTCCCGCCGGCGCCGCCCATGCGCCGGTCCCGCCGGACGTGATCCCTCCGACGACGGCGGCGACGACCGCCGCGATCCCCGCGACGGCGAAGCACGGCTTCAGGAATCCCCTGGCGGTCTTCACCGCGCCCCTTGGAGCGCGGTGGCGACGGGCTTGAGGGCGTCCTCGAGTTGGGAGGCGACCTGGCTGAAGGCGTTCCGGCCCATCCCCCACGGGTCGGCCAGGTCGAGCTCGTCGTAGTCCCCGCGGCGCTCGTCGGCCGCGGCGACCAGGGCCTTGCCGCGGGTCGCGACGTCGCCGTCGGGCAGCTCGGGGATCAGGTCGGCGGCCATGCGCCCGAAGGATCGCACCAGGAAGGTCTTCCCGATCGCCTCGGGGAAGCGGTCGGCGAGGTACTCCAGGTGGCCGATCGTGGCGACGAGGACGAGGTCCGACGCCTCGACGTGGGCGCGCTCGACGTGGCGGGCCTTGAAGCCCTCGCAGTCGTAACCGCGCGCTTCGAGCTCGTCCATCGAGGTCGTGTGCATGCCTTCGCCGTCGTGGTAGGCCGAGATGCCCGCACCGTGGTTGAACACGTCCTCGCCGGTGAGCCCGTCGAGGATGCGCTCGGACATCGGTGACCGGCAGATGTTGCCGGTGCACACGTGCAGGACGGTGAACGGCGCGATCACGCCTGCGCCTCGTCGGCCTTGGTCTCGACGGGCTCGTCGCCGGTCGCCGCCTCGACGGCCTCGGCCTCGTCCTCCGCCGCCGGGCCGTGGTCGTCCGGGCGCTCGCCGGGGCCGAAGCCGTCGCGGTCGAGCGTCTCGGGCACGATCTTGCGGATCTGCTCCAGCGACAGGACGCCCTCGCGCAGGATCTGCGGCGGGTGCGCCACGCAGTCCACAATGGTCGAAGGCAGGTTGTCCTCGCTGGGCCCGGCCTCCAGGTACACGGAGACGTCGGAGCCGAGCTGCGCCTTCGCGTCGGCGGCGGTCTCGGCCGGCGGCTGGCCGTGCTTGTTCGCGGAGGACACGGCCATCGGCCCGGTCTCCTTGAGCAGCTCGAGCGCGAGCGGGTGCAGCGGCATGCGGACGGCCACCGTGCCGTCGGTGTCGCCGAGGTCCCAGGTCAGCGACGGGGTGTAAGGCACGACGACCGTGAGCGGCCCGGGCCAGAACGCCTCGACGAGCTCCTTGGCGGAGGCGGGGAGGTCCGAGGCGATGCCGTCGAGGGCCCGCTTCGAGCCGATGAGCACCGGCGGGGCCATGTCGCGGCCGCGGCCCTTCGCGGCCAGGAGCGCCTGCACGGCGGCGTGGTTGAACGCGTCACAGCCGATGCCGTAGACGGTGTCGGTCGGGATGACGACCAGCCTGCCGCCGGTCACGGCCCTCGCGGCCGACTTCAGCCCGGTGGCGCGGTCCTTGATCTTCCTGCAATTGAACAGCCTCACGGCGACAAGCCTAGCCTTCCCGTCGCGAACCTCGGGCGGCCCGCCAGGTCCTCGTGGTCCACCACATCGGTGAATCCGGTGACCCGCAGGATCTCCGGAGCGGCCTTCCCGTGCGTGTCGTCGTGCTCGAACGCGAACCAGCCGCCGGGCTTGAGCCAGCGCGCGGCGCGGACGGCCAGCGGCTGGATGACGGCGAGGCCCGCTTCGGCGGCGTAGACCGCACCGCTCGGGTCGAACTTGACCTCGGGCGCGACCTCGATCTCGAAGGGCACGTAGGGCGGGTTGGCGGTGACCAGGTCCACACCGCCGTCGAGCTCGGCGAGGGTCCCCGGGGCGACCGCGTCGGCGAGGACGGGCACCGCGCCGGTGCCGTCGAGGTTCGATTCGAGCCACTCGAAGGCGTCCGGGTCGATCTCGATCGCCCACACGCGCGTGTCGGGGCGCTCGGTCGCGATGGCGTGCGCGACCGCGCCCGACCCGGAGCACGCGTCGATGACCGTGCCGCCCTCAGGAAGGCGCGCGAGCGCCCAGTCCACCAGCAGCTCGGTCTCGGGCCGGGGCACGAAGACGCCCGGGCCGACCGCGAGTTCGGCGTAGCGGAACGCGGCCGAGCCGGTCAGGTGCTGGAGCGGCACGCGCTGGGCGCGGAGCTCGACGAGCGAGCGGAACTCCGCGAGTCGCTCCTCCTCGGGCGCGTCGGCGATGAGCAGGCGCGCCCGTTTGAGGCCGGAGACGTGGGCGGCGAGCAGCTCGGCGTCGTTCCGCGGGGAGTGGACGCCGGAGGCTTCGAGCCGCTTCGCCGCCTCGGCGATCGCCTGCGGCCAGGTGGTCGTGCGCACGCGGTGCTGGCGGTCGGTCATGAATCGACGGCGCCGCGGGCCATGCGCTCGGCGCGGTCGGCGGCGGCGAGGGCGTCGAGGACCTCGTCGAGGGCGCCGTCCATGACCTGGTCGAGGTTGTACGCGGTGAAGCCGACCCGGTGGTCGGTGAGCCGGTTCTGCGGGAAGTTGTAGGTGCGGATGCGCTCAGAGCGGTCGGCGGTGCGCACCTGCAGGAGCCGGGCCGCACCGGCGGCCGCGGCGGCCTCCTCCTGCTGCTTCGCGAGCAGGCGGGCGCGGAGCACCCGGATCGCCGCCTCCTTGTTCTGGAGCTGGCTCTTCTCGTTCTGGCTGGTCACGACGACGCCGGTGGGCACGTGGGTCAGCCGCACCGCCGAGTCGGTGGTGTTGACCGACTGGCCGCCGGGGCCCGACGAGCGGTACACGTCGACGCGCACGTCGTTCATGTTCAGCTCGAAGTCGACCTCCTCGGCCTCGGGCATGACGGTGACGGCGGCCGCGGAGGTGTGGACGCGGCCCTGCGACTCGGTCACGGGCACGCGCTGCACGCGGTGGACGCCGCCTTCGAACTTCATGCGCGACCACACGCCGTTGCCGCCCTCGGGCGTGCCCTTGGTGCGCACGGCGATCGAGGAGTCCTTGATGCCGCCGAGGTCGGTGGGCACCATCTCCAGGGTCTCGACGGTCCAGCCCTGACGCTCGAAGTACCGCAGGTACATGCGCATGAGGTCCCCGGCGAACAGGCCCGACTCCTCGCCGCCCGCGCCGGCCTTGATCTCGATGATCACGTCCTTGGAGTCGTCGGGGTCGCGCGGGACCAGCAGCTCGGCGAGCTTCGACTCCAGCTCGGGGAGCCGCCGCCGGATCCGCTCGGCCTCCTCGGCGAACTCCGAGTCCTCGCGCGCGAGTTCTTCGGCGGTCTCCAGGTCGTCCTTGGCCGCCTCGATCTCCGCGGCGGTCTTCGCGATCGGCGAGAGCTCGGCGTAGCGGCGCCCGACGCGCCGCGCCTGAGCCTGGTCGGCGTGCAGGGCGGGGTCGCCCATCTGCGCCTCGAGGTCCTTGTACTCGGCGAGCAGCGAGGCCAGGCGGTTGTCGGCGGCGGTCGTCATCACGATTCCTTAAAGAGAGCGGTTCCGGAGCACTTCGGGGAATGAAAAAACGCAGCGCCCGCGTCATACGACACGAGCGCTGCGCGACAAAGCTACTTGCCGGCCTCAGTCTTCTCCTGGGTCTTGGCGTAGCGGGCCTTGAACTTGGCCACGCGACCGCCGGTGTCGAGGATGCGCTGCTTGCCGGTGTAGAACGGGTGGCACTTGTTGCAGGTCGCAGCCTGGATCTTGCCACTGGTCACCGTCGAACGGGTGGTGAACGCGTTCCCGCAGGAACAGGTCACCTCGGTGACGACGTACTCAGGGTGGATCCCGTCTTTCATGACTTCCCTTTCTCTGGGTCGCCGGGTCGGCTGCCGCGCCGCTGCGTCGATCGCCAGCGTCGCGTTCACCGTGAACCGGTACCGCATCGGGCCCTCGAGGGCTCTTCTGGATCCATGGCACGGCCCGGAAGCGTCACCATGGCGGGGTGCGCGACCTGCGCACCGACATTCAATATTAGGGCGTGAGGCCGCTCTCAGCCAGAGCGGCCTCACACTCACCGTCACTCGCTGGGAGTGCCCCTGACGATGGACATCAGGAACTCGGCGTTCGTCTGCGTCTTCTTCAACCGCTCGATGAGCAGGTCGATCGCCTGCTGCGGCTCGAGCGACGAGAGGACCCGGCGGAGCTTCAGCATGACCGCCTGCTCCTCCGCGCTCATCATCAGCTCGTCCTTGCGGGTGCTCGACTGGTGCACGTCGATGGCCGGGTACGTGCGCTTCTCGGCGATCTTCCGGTCGAGCTTGAGCTCGGCGTTGCCGGTGCCCTTGAACTCTTCGAAGATCACCGTGTCGCCCATGGAACCGGTCTCGACCAGCGCCGTGCCGATGATGGTCAGCGAACCGCCGTGCTCGATGTTCCGCGCCGCGCCCAGGAAGCGCTTCGGCGGGTAGAGCGCCGTCGAGTCGATGCCACCGGACAGGATGCGTCCCGAGGCGGGCGACGAGTTGTTGTACGCGCGGCCCAGCCGGGTGATCGAGTCGAGCAGCACGACCACGTCGTGGCCGAGCTCGACCAGGCGCTTGGCGCGCTCGATCGCGAGTTCGGCGACGGTGGTGTGGTCCGACGGCGGGCGGTCGAAGGTCGAGGCGATGACCTCGCCCTTCACCGAACGCTGCATGTCGGTGACCTCTTCGGGCCGCTCGTCCGCGAGGACCACCATGAGGTGGCACTCGGGGTTGTTCGTGGTGATCGCGTTCGCGATCGCCTGCAGCACCATCGTCTTGCCGGCCTTCGGCGGCGAGACGATGAGGGCGCGCTGGCCCTTGCCGATCGGCGCCACGAGGTCGATGACCCGAGTGGTGAGCGCGTTCGGCTCGGTCTCCAGCCGCAGGCGCTCCTGCGGGTACAGCGGCGTGAGCTTGTAGAACTCGTCGCGCTTCTTCGCGTCCTCGGGGTTCATCCCGTTGACGGTGTCGAGGCGCATGAGCGGGTTGTACTTCTCGCGGCGCTGCTGCTTGCCGTTGCCGCTGCTGATCTCTTCGCCGCGGGTGGGCTTGACGGCGCCGGTGATGGCGTCGCCGCGGCGCAGGCGGTACTTGCGGACCTGCGACATCGAGACGTACACGTCGTCCGGTCCGGCCAGGTAGCCGGTGGTGCGGATGAACGCGTAGTTGTCGAGGATGTCCAGGATGCCGGCGACGGGCACGAGCTGCTCGTCGCTCGGGGCGTTGCCGCCCCCGGCGCCGCGCTCGGTCTCCTCGCGGTTCCCGCCGCTGCGGCGGCGGTCGGAGCGGTCGCGGCGCTTGCGGCGGCGGTTCTCGCCGTCGCCGCCCTGCTGGCCGCGGTCGTCGTAGCCGTCGTCGTCCGAGCGGCGCTCGGAACGGGACTCGGTCCGCGCCTCGTTGCGGGACTCGGACTGCTCGGCGCGCTCGTCGCGGCGGCCGCTGTCGCGGCTCTCGCGGTTGTCTCGGTTCTCCCGGTTGTCACGGCCTTCGCGCCCGTTCTCACGGGTGCGGCGGCGGCGCTGCGGGCGGTCGTCCCGGTCCTCTTCGGACTCGAGGACCGCGACCGACGTCTGCGCTTCGGGTTCGGCGGTCTCGGTCTGGCGCTCTTCACGGCGGCGCGGCTGCGGCGGACCGGCCGGGCGAGTGGCCCGGCGGGCGGCGGCGCCGCCCTTGGCTTCGGCGTCTGCGCCGTTGCCGCCCTGTGCGTTCGCGTCGCGCTGGTCTGCCTGTCCGTCGACAGTGGTCGACGGCGCCTCGGCGATGGGCGTGTGGTCAGAGTCAGGCACTGGCGGGGCCTCCTGTTCTGCGCTGGCACCGCCGGGCTGCGAGCCCGCATCCTGCCGTTCCTGGATGGCGGCGATCAGCTCGCTCTTCCGCATCCGGCCAACGCCGGTGATACCGAGCGATTGCGCCATCTGCTGGAGCTCGGGCATCAGCATAGAGGCCAGACCGGTTCCTGCCCGGCGGCGCTTCTTGGCTTCCGGGAGTTCTCCCGAAGCCGACGCCGCATCGCTCATCCGGTCCGACGTCGTGCCGGTGGTGTCGCTCAATGGATTCCTTCCCTGGCGGAACTTCGAAGTGGATTCGAGGAGTTTCCGCGTCTTTCAAATAGCCGCAATGCCGATGTTCTGGTCTGCGTCCCGCCATCGCCTCGGCCGCCTCTGGTCACAGGGTGACCGCGGCGGATGGAAGACGACAGTTGACACTTGGGCGCAACACCCCTGGGCTGTCCGCTGAGCAGACGGTCCTGATCGTGGCAGCCTCTGGTCCTGCAACTGGGCGGTTCGCGAAGAATGATCGTGCACGGTGAGACACGTGAATGCGATCTCCGCTGATTGCGATCCTCGCCTTTGCGATCCTCTCCGGGCGGAAGCCCGGGCCACAAGCGGACAGCGACTGTTCCTTGGTCGAAACCGTGCCATGCCACGCTAGAGCTATGCAAAGTCACAAATCCATGGTTGAGGGTGATGACCCAAACAAGAGATCAGGCGTGCGCTGGATGCGCCGCAGCTGTTGTGACCACAAGCATAAGCAAGGCTTCGAGCAGTCACGACACCGGGTGGTCGTCTAACTGGAATGGTAGCGCACTCTCGCCATTCGCAACAACGGACCCGAGGATCACTCGTTCGGGGAGGTCGCGACCTGTACGGCCCCGTCCGCGACGTCCAGGCGCATCGCCGTGAAGCCCGCAGGGGCCTCGGGGACGCGCGCGTCGTCGACGGTCAGGGCGAGCACCGTCGGACCCGCCCCCGAGATCGCCGCGGCGATCCCGGCGGCACGCAGTTCTCTCAACAGCCGGGAGCTCTCGGGCATTCCCCTGGCCCGGTACGGCTGGTGGAGCCGGTCGTCGGTGGCCTCGAACAGGCGGGAGGGCTGGCGCGCGACCGCGGCGACCAGGAGGGCGGCGCGCGAGACGTTGAACACCGCGTCGACGTGCGGGACCTTCTCCGGCAGGGCGGCGCGGGCGACCGAGGTCAGGCCCTTCGCGTCGGGCACGAACACCCACGGGTGGATGCGAGGGGAGGGGTCGAGGCTGAGGGCCTTGGCGCCGTCCTCAGTGTCGTAGGCGACGGTGAACCCGCCGAGGAGGCACGGGGCCACATTGTCCGGATGGCCCTCGATCTCGCTGGCCAGGGCCAGCTTCTGCGCGCGGGTCATGCTCGCGCCGGCGAGGGCGTCGGCGAGCATGATGCCGGCCACGATCGCCGCCGAAGAGGAGCCGAGGCCGCGCGCGTGCGGGATGCGGTTGCGGCACTGGAGCTTCAGACCCGGGGCGGCGAGGTCGAGGTGCTTGAACGTGCGCAGCATGGCGGCGGCGACGAGGTGGCGTTCGTCGAGGGCGACGGTGCCCTCGCCTTCGCCTTGCACGGAGACCTGGACGGCGGTGCCGCTCGTGGCCTCGGCGGTGACCTCGTCGCAGAGGTCGAGGGCGAGGCCGAGCGAGTCGAAACCGGGGCCGAGGTTGGCCGAGGTGGCCGGGACGCGGACGGTGACGCGCGGCCCCGTGGAGAAGGCGCCCAACCTACAGCCCCAAGGCGGTGGCGGTCTTGACCACGTCGACCGGGACGGTCTGCGGCTGCGGCGCGGTGGAGACGGCCCAGTCGGGGTCCTTGAGGCCGTTGCCGGTGACGGTGCAGACGATCGTCTGTCCTTTTTCAACCCACCCGGCGGCGGCCTGCTTGAGGAGCCCGGCGACCGAGGCGGCCGAGGCGAGCTCGACGAAGACGCCTTCGGAGCGGGCGAGCAGCATGTAGGCGGCGTGGATCTCGCGGTCGGTGGCGGCGATGATGTCGCCGTTCGACTCCTTCTTGGCGTCGAGCGCCTTGGTCCAGGAGGCCGGGTTGCCGATGCGGATCGCGGTGGCGATGGTCTGGGGGTGCTCCACGACGTGGCCGTCGACGATGGGGGCCGAGCCGGCGGCCTGGACGCCGAGCATCCGCGGCAGCTTGGTGGCGGCGCCCGCGGCGTGGTCCTCGTTGTAGCCCATCCAGTAGGCGGTGATGTTGCCCGCGTTGCCGACCGGGAGGCAGTGGATGTCCGGGGCGTCGCCGAGGACCTGCACGACCTCGTACGCGGCGGTCTTCTGCCCGAGGATGCGGTTGAAGTTGATGTGGTTGACGAGCGTGACCGGGTAGTCCTGGGCGAGCTTGTCGGCCATCGTGAGGCAGTCGTCGAAGTTGCCCTCGACCTGGAGGAGCTTCGCGCCGTGGACGAGGGCCTGGGCGAGCTTGCCGAGGGCGATCTTCCCGGCCGGGACGAGCACGGCGCAGGTGATCCCGGCCCGCGCGGCGTAGGCGGCGGCGGAGGCGGAGGTATTGCCGGTGGAGGCGCAGATGACGGCCTTCGAGCCCTCCTCGACCGCCTTGGAGACCGCGAGCGTCATGCCGCGGTCCTTGAAGGACCCGGTCGGGTTGAGGCCCTCGATCTTGAGGTAGACGTCGCAGCCGGTCCGGGCCGACAGCGTCGGAGCGGGCAGCAGCGGCGTGCCGCCCTCCTGGAGGGTGACCACGGGGGTGGCGTCGGTGACCGGGAGCCGGTCGCGGAATTCCTCGATGAGGCCGCGCCACCCGCCCCGGTAAGGATTGCGTTCACTCCGGTCCGGGTGGTCGGGGGAGACGGGCGGGCGCATGGCAGATGCGGACATGTCGTCCTATTCTCCTTCGACGCGCATGACGCTGGTGACTTGGTGCACCGAGGTCAGTTGCGACAGTTCCTCTACGGTGTCCGACAGCTGCTTGTCGGCGGCGGTGTGGGTGACGACCACGAGCTGGGCGTCGTCGGCCCGGCCGGACTGGTGGACGGTGGCGAGGCTGACGCCGTGGTGGGCGAAGGTGGCCGCCACGCGGGCGAGCACGCCGGGCTCGTCGACGACGTCGAGGCTGACGTGGTAGCGGGTCCGGGCCTCGCCGATGGGTTGCACCGGCAGGTCCGAGTAGGCGGCCTCGGGCGGGAAGGCGGTGATCCCGCCGCGCTTGTTGCGCGCCACGGCCACGATATCGCCGAGCACCGCCGAAGCGGTCTCGGTGCCGCCCGCTCCCGCTCCGTAGAACATGAGGCGGCCGGCGGACTCGGCTTCGACGAATACCGCGTTGTACGCGCCGTTGACGTTCGCGAGCGGGTGGGTCGCCGGGATCATCGCCGGGTGGACCCGCACGGACACGCCCTCGGCCTCGCGGCTGGCGATGCACAGCGGCTTGACGACGCGCCCCTGCGCGGCGGCCGAGGCGATGTCGGCGGCGCTGACGCCCTGCGTCAACGCGCCGGTGGACGAGGTCCCGGCCCGCAGCGACTCGCGGTAGACGTCCTTGATGTCCACGTGCGTGTGGAACGCCAGCGAGGAGATGAGTGCGGCCTTCGCGGCGGCGTCGTAGTTGTCGACGTCGGCGCTCGGATCGGCCTCGGCGTAGCCGAGCTCGGTCGCCTCGGCCAGCGCCTCCTCGAAGGACGCGCCGGTCTGCGACATCTGGGTGAGGATGTAGTTCGTGGTGCCGTTGACGATGCCGAGCACGCGGTTGATGGTGTCGCCGTGCAGCGACTCGCGCAGCGGGCGCATGAGCGGGATCGCCGCCGCGGCGGCGGCCTCGTAGTAGAGGTCCGCGCCCCCGGCCTTCGCGGCGGCCGACAGGGCCGGGCCGTCCTCGGCGAGCAGGGCCTTGTTCGCGGTCACGACCGATTTGCCGTGGCCGAGCGCGGTGGTGATCCAGGTGCGCGCGGGCTCGACGCCCCCGGCGACCTCCACCACGATGTCCACGTCGTCGCGCTTGACCAGGCCGAGGGCGTCCGTGGTGAACAGGGACGCCTCGACCGGCAGGTGCGAGCGGTCGCGGTCGATGCGGCGCACCGCGATCCCGACGATCTCGACCGGCTCCCCCACCCGGGCCGCCAGCTCCTCCCCGCGCGTTCGCATGAGGCGCACGACTTCACTGCCGACGGTGCCGCATCCGAGAAGCGCGAGTTTCATCGCTGATGTCCTTCTTTCTGGTGGTTCATCCGGGCTGGATTCAGCCGACGTCGAGTCGCAGCAGGTCGTCGACGGTCTCACGGGCCAGGATCACCCGGGCCTCGCCGTCGCGGACGGCGACGACGGGCGGGCGGGGCACGTGGTTGTAGTTCGAGCCCATCGAGCGGCAGTAGGCGCCGGTGCCGGGCACCGCGAGCAGGTCCCCCGCCGCGATGTCGGCCGGCAGGAACTCATCTTTAACAACAATGTCGCCCGCTTCGCAATGCTTTCCCACTACTCGGGCCAGGGCCGGCGCGGCCTGCGAGGCGCGCGAGGCGACCGTCGCCGAATAGGTCGCGTCGTAGAGCGCGGTGCGGATGTTGTCGCTGATGCCGCCGTCGACCGACACGTACAGCCGGGACGCCCCGGCCGAGAGCGTGACCGGCTTGACGGTGCCGACCTCGTAGAGGGTGAACACGGCCGGGCCGATCAGGGTGCGGCCGGGCTCGATCGACAGGCGCGGCGCGTCGATCCCGGCGGCGGCGCACTCCTCGGCGACGATCTTGCCGAGGCTCGCGGCGATGTCGGCGGGCGGCTGCGGGTCGTCCTGGCTGGTGTAGGCCATGCCGAAGCCGCCGCCGAGGTCCAGCTCCGGCAGGGCGACCCCGAGGTCGGCCTGGAGCTTGGCCTGGAGGCGGACGACGCGCGCGGCCGAGACCTCGAACGCGGCGGTGTCGAAGATCTGCGAGCCGATGTGCGAGTGCAGGCCGACCAGTTCGAGGTGCTCGGCGGCGACGACGCGCCGCGCGGCCTCGTAGGCGTGGCCGCCCGCCAGCGAGAACCCGAACTTCTGGTCCTCGTGGGCGGTCGCGATGTACTCGTGCGTGTGGGCCTCGACGCCGACGTTGACGCGGACCATCACCTTCGCGCGCTTGCCGAGCGAGGCGCTGATCTCCTCGAGCCGCTCGATCTCCGTGAAGGAGTCGGCGACGATGCGGCCCAGGTCGAGTTCGACGGCCTGGCGCAGCTCGGCGAGGGACTTGTTGTTGCCGTGCAGGCCGAGCCGTGCCGGTTCGAGCCCGGCGGACAGCGCCACGGCGAGTTCCCCGGCGGTGCACACGTCGACGTTCAGGCCCTCCTCGACGGCGGCGCGCAGGACCGCCTTGGAGCAGAAGGCCTTCGCGGCGTAGTACACGTCGGCGTCGGCGAAGGCCTCGGTCCAGGACCGGCAGCGCGCGCGGAAGTCGTCCTCGTCGAGGACGTACGCGGGCGTGCCGAACTCGGCCGCGAGGTCCTGCACCGAGAGGCCGCCGATGTGGAGGACGCCGTCGTCGGCGCGCTCGACGTTGCTCGCCCACAGCTGCGGGAGCAGGGCGTTCACGTCGTCGGGCACGCCGAGCCAACCGGGGCGCAGCGTGTAGAAGTCGAAGTCGCCGTGCAGTGCGCCGGCCTCGTGGATCCGCATTACATGCGCTCCGGGGCGGAGACGCCGAGCAGGCCCAGCGCGTTCGCGAGCACGACGCGGGTCGCGTCGACGACCCACAGGCGGGCCCGGTTGAGGTCGGTGGGCGCCTCGTCGCCGACCGGCAGGACCCGGCAGTCGTGCTGGAAGCGGTGGTAGGCCGCGGCCAGCTCCTCGGCGTAGCGGGCGACCCGGTGCGGCTCGCGCAGCTCGGCCGCGGAGGCCACGACGCTCGGGAACTCGGCGAGGGCCTTGAGCAGGTCCGACTCGCGCGGATGCGCCAGCAGCGAGGCGTCGTAGGACTCGCCCTTCGCGACGCCGCGGTCGGCGGCGTTGCGCAGGACCGCGGAGGTCCGGGCGTGCGCGTACTGCACGTAGTAGACCGGGTTCTCGTTGCCGTGCCTGGTCCACAGCTCGATGTCGAGGTCGATCGCGGAGTCCGCGGAGTACCGCGTGAGGGCGTAGCGCGCGGCGTCGACGCCGACGGCCTCGACGACGTCGTTCAGCGTGATGATGTTCCCGGCCCGCTTCGACAGCCGGACCGGCTCGCCGTCGCGCAGCAGGTTCACGAACTGCCCGATGAGGATCTCCATCGTGCCCGGCTCGTCGCCGAACGCCTGGCTGATGGCCTGCATCCGGCCGACGTAGCCGTGGTGGTCGGCGCCGAGCATGAACACGAGCTTCTCGAAACCGCGCTCGCGCTTGTCGAGGTAGTAGGCGCAGTCGGCGGCGAAATAGGTCCACCCGCCCCTGGAGTTCTTGAGGACCCGGTCCTTGTCGTCCCCGAAGTCGGTGGTGCGCAGCCAGACCGCGCCGTCGGCCTCGTAGACGTGGCCGAGTTCGCCGAGCCGTTCGACGGCCTTGTCGAGCTCGCCCCGCTCGTGCAGGCTCCGCTCGCTGAAGAACACGTCGAAGTGGGTGCCGAAATCGGCCAGGGTGCCCTTGATGTCGTCCAGCATCAGCTCGAGGCCGACGGTCCGGAAGACCTCGAGGGGGTCCGCCGCGTCGAGCGCGTCCGGGCGCCGCTTGAGCACGTCCGCGGCGATCTCGTCGATGTAGGCGCCGACGTAGCCGTTCTCGGGGGTCGGCTCGCCCTTGGCGCGCGCCAGGAGCGACGCCGCGAAGTGGTCGACCTGCGTCCCGGCGTCGTTGACGTAGTACTCGGCGATGAGCTTGGCGCCGGACGCGCGCATCACCCGGGCGAGGGAGTCGCCCATCGCGGCCCAGCGGGTGCCGCCCGCGTGGATGGGGCCGGTCGGGTTCGCGGACACGAACTCCAGGTTGGCGTAGACGCCTTCCATGGAGTTGTTGGTGCCGTACGAGGCGCCTGCGGCGACGATCGTCCCGGCGATCCCGCCCGCGGCGGCCGCGTCCACGGTGATGTTCAGGAAGCCGGGACCGGCGATGTCGACCTTGGCGACACCGCCCTGGCCGGCCAGGAGCTCGGCGATCTTCTCGGCGAGCGCGCGCGGGTTCGTGCCGGCCTTCTTGGCCGTCTGCAGCGCGATGTTGGAGGCGTAGTCGCCGTGCTTGGGGTCCCTGGGTCGCTCCACCGCGGTTCGAGCGGGCAACACGGCGGCGTCGAGGCCGAGGGCCTCGAACGCGGCGCGCGTAGCGGACAGCACTTTCTCTGCGAGCGTCTCAGGAGTCACCCGGCAATCGTAGACGCCCCGCTTCAGCGCGCGCGAGTGATAAAGGCCCTTGTGGCCTGCGCGCCCGTCGGCGCGCGCACCGGCCCGAGGGTCCCGTCCCCGGGCGGGCCCGGTCGGTAGGCTCACGGTGACCACGTGACGAGTTCCCCGTCGGAAGGCCCACTGTCGTGCAAGCAACGCCGCCGCCCCGCTTCCTCCGCCGCACGGCCGCCGCCGCGGTCCTGATCGCCGCGCTCGCGGGCTGCTCCGCCGAGCCCGAACGCTCCGGCGGGGACGGGTCCGCCGCGGCCGACCCGACCACCGCGGCCGCCGGCGAGCTCGACGGCGTGGAGCACTTCTACGGCGAGTACGGCGACTACGTCACCGTCAAGACCGCGGTCCAGAACGGCGAGACCACGATCGACGAACTGGAGCACCCGTTCGTGATGCAGCAGGACCACGTCGACGCCGCGGCCGGCTGGGACGGCGAGAACCCGGTCTACGAGATGACGCCGCCCGCGGGCGGGCACCACCTGTCGGCGTGGCAGACGTGCACCGGATCGGTCTACCCGGCCCCGATCGTCGACGGCAACGCCGTCCACTCGATGGAGCACGGCGCGGTGTGGCTGACCTACGACCCCGAGCTGGTCGACCAGGCCCAGATCGATGCGCTCGGCCTGCTGATCCAGGGCCGCGACTACTCGCTCATGAGCCCCTACCCCGGGCAGGGCGTCGCGGTCTCGCTCCAGTCCTGGGGCAACCGCTACCAGACCGATGACCCGGCCGACGCGACGATCGAGGCGTACCTGGACGCGTACGTCCTCAACGAGCGGTTCAACCCCGAGGCCATGGCGACCTGCTCGGGCGGGGTGTCCACGACGGTGGACGACCTCCAGGGGTGAGGGCGCGACCGGAGTGTCTGATTCGAGGCTTGCTCTAAGGAATGGTCGCGTTCGGACCAGGTAAGGTGGCGTACGCGAGCGGAAATCACACCGGGTCCACCCCGGCTCCGCTCCGGCCCATCCCGACGTCGACGAATAAGGCGCTCCTCGCGAAATGGCATCCAAGAAGCAAACCGCCACCAAGGGCTCCGGCAAGGGCACTGGGAAAGGCGCAGTCAAGAGCGACGGCAAGTCGCTGAGCAGGTCCGCGACGCCCGCGAACGCCCGCAAGGGCCGCGCCGTCCAGGTGAAGCAGCCGAAGCCGTGGGGTCTCATCCTCACGTTCTCCGCCGTCGGCGTCGTGGCGCTCGGCCTCATCGGGGCGGCCGTGTACGTGGTCTGGGACCGCAGCCAGCCGCCGGAAGGGGTCACCGACTTCTACGGCGAGTACGCCAACTACTCCGAGGTCTCCGACGCGCTGCGAGACGGCGAGGTCACCGAGGAGGAGCTCGAGCACCCCTGGGTCGTGCAGCAGACGCACGTGGACAACGAGGACCCGGCGGCCGTCCCCGAGTACGAGCTGACCCCGCCCGCGGGCGGCAACCACCTCGGCGCGTGGCAGACCTGCAGCGGCAACGTCTACGACGCGCCGATCGTCGACGGCAACGCCGTGCACTCCCTCGAGCACGGCGCCGTGTGGCTGACCTACGACCCGGCACTCGTCGACGGCAACGGCGTCAAGGAGCTGGCCTCCAAGATCGAGAACCGCGACTACAGCCTGATGAGCCCCTACCCCGAGCTGGGCGTGCCCGTGTCGATCCAGGCCTGGGGCGTCCAGTACCAGACCGACGACATCAACGATCCGAAGCTCGAGGAGTTCCTGGACTTCTACGTCCAGAACGCCGACAACACGGCCGAGGCCAACGCGACCTGCTCGGGCGGGGTGTCCACCACCATCGCCGACCAGCAGCAGATGCCCACCGGCTGACCGAGGCGAACCTTTCGGCCCTCAGCTCGTTAGGCAAGTGAGGCGCGGGCGCTTCGGGGAGCGCCCGCCGGGAGAGGACGACGAATGAGCCGCTTGTGGCGCAGGCCCGCAGTGCTGATCGCGATCACCGCCGTGCTGATGCTCGGCGCCGGGTTCGCGGTCGGCTGGGTCGCCGGCACCGCCGCACCGGGCGACGACTCCGCTGAGGCCGGGTTCGCGCGGGACATGCAGACCCACCACCAGCAGGCCGTCGAGATGGCCATGTACGAGTGGCGCAACGGTGGCGACGAGACGCTGCGGACGGTCGCCTACGACATCGCCACGGCCCAGAGCGCCGAGATCGGCATGTTCCGCTCGTGGCTGCGCGAGTGGGGGGTCCAGCTCTCCACCGGCGAGCCGATGGCGTGGGCGGGCGAGGAGCACCAGCACGACACCGAAGCGGCGGGCGGCCTCATGCCCGGCATGGCGACCGACGAGGAGATGGCGACGTTCAAGACCCTCACCGGGGCCGACGCCGACATCATGTTCATCGAGATGATGATCGAGCACCACATCGGGGGCGTCGACATGGCGAAGGTCGTGCTCGACCTGTCCGAGAACGAGCGCGTGGTCGACGCCGCCGAGCGCACGATCACCGTGCAGCAGGCCGAGATCGAGAGCCTGGAGAACCACCTCGAGCGGATCCGCTCCAGCGTCGAGGGATAGGGGCCCCATGAGCAGCAACTGGGGGCCGGGCTACGGCGACCCGTCCCATCCGACCACCGGGGAACTCCCCCGCGTCGGCGACGGCCGCCACACCGACGAGCTCCGCACCGTCCAGGTCGACACGGTCGCCGAACCGCCGCCGCAGGAGCACGCCGACTCGCCGTACCGCTCCAGCGAGGAGAACGCCGAGCCGCGCGGCGGCGCCTGGTCGATGCCGAGGACGGGCCCCGAGCACACCGACTCCTTCCCCGAGGGCTCGCAGCCGCGCTTCGGCGGATCCCAGCCCCGCTTCGGCGGCGGGTCCCAACCCCGTGTCGGGCCGCTCCGCGGCGACGACACGACCCAGTTCGCCCGCGTGGGCGACGGCGTCCGCGGCTCGGTCGGCCCGGTGTCGGTGCAGATCGACCACGTCCGCGTCGACAACGGCGTCTCCGGCGACACGCAACTGCTCTCCACCGCGGCCTTCATGCGCCCGCAGGAGGAAGCGCCGCCGGCGGTCCAGGCCCCGCAACCGGAGCCGGGCACCGGTTCGATGCCCGCGATGCGCCACCAGATCGGCCCCGACTGGACCCAGACGCCCCTGCGGCTCCTCGCCGCGGCCGCGGTAGCGACGGCGGTCCTGGCCGCCTCGGCCGCCAGCCTCATCACGATCGGCAACTGGATCAACCCGTAAGACCGCCCGATGTCGCACCCGTGCGCGAGAATCGGGGCGACGAGAGGGGACCCGCATGCCGACTTGGGACGACGTCGTGGCGATCGCGAAGCGCTTCCCCGAGGTCGAGGAGACCACCAGCTGGCAGACGCCGTCGCTCAAGGTCAAGGGCCGCTTCTTCGCGCGCCTGCGCACCGAGGCCGAAGGCGGCCTGGCGATCGTGTGCGAGCCGAGCGAGAAGGCCGCCCTCCTGGCCTCGGCCGATCCGGCCTTCTACACCACGCCGCACTACGACCGCGCCGCGATGATCCTGGTCGACCTCGCCCGCATCGACGAGCAGCGCCTGACCGAACTGATCGAAGACGCCTGGCACCGCAAGGCCCCGATCCGCGTCCGCCGGGCCTACGAGGCGCGGTAGACGACGAGAGACCCGGGCGGTGGGCCCGGGCCTCCCTTTTCGTCCTTGCGGCGCTTACACGATGATGCCGGCGCCCACGGTCCGGTTGTCGGCTTCGTCGATGATGATGAAGCCGCCGGTGGCGCGGTTGCGGCGGTAGTCGTCGCACAGGAGCGGCTTCGTCGTGCGGAGCGTGACGCGGCCGATCTCGTTGAGCTTCAACTCGGTCGCGCTCTCGTCGCGGTGGAGCGTGTTGACGTCGAGCTGGTACTGCACGTCCTTCACGACCGCGCGCACGTCGGCGGTCGTGTGCTTGACGGCGTACTTGCCGCGCAGTCGCAGCGGGCGCGCCTCGTCCATCCAGCACACCATCGCCTCGATGTCCTGCGACACGCGCGCCTGATTGCCGGGGCGGCAGAGCATGTCGCCGCGGGAGACGTCCAGCTCGTCCTCCAGACGGACCGTCACCGACAGGGGCGGGAAGGCCTCCTCCAGCGGTCCGTCGGCGGTCTCGATCGAGGCGATGCGCGAGGTGAAGCCGCTGGGCAGCACCATGACCTCGTCGCCGGGCTTCATGACGCCCGAGGCGACCTGGCCCGCGTAGCCGCGGTAGTCGTGGTGGTCGCCCGAGTGCGGCCGGATCACGTGCTGGACCGGGAAGCGCACGTCCACGAGGTTGCGGTCCGAGGCGATGTGGACCCGCTCCAGGTGGTGCAGCAGGCTCGTCCCCTGGAACCACGGCATGTTCTCGGACCGGTTCACCACGTTGTCGCCCTTGAGGGCCGAGATCGGGATGACGGTGAGGTCCGGGACGTCGAGCTTGGTCGCGAACGCGCTGAACTCGTTCTCGATCCGCTTGAAGACCGCCTCGTCGTAGTCCACGAGGTCCATCTTGTTGACGCACAGGACCATGTGGGGCACGCGCAGCAGCGAGCACAGGAACGCGTGGCGGCGCGACTGCTCCACGAGGCCCTTGCGGGCGTCGACCAGGATCAGCGCGAGGTCGGCGGTCGAGGCGCCGGTGACCATGTTGCGCGTGTACTGGATGTGCCCGGGCGTGTCCGCGATGATGAACTTCCGCTCGGGCGTGGAGAAGTAGCGGTACGCGACATCGATCGTGATGCCCTGCTCGCGTTCCGAGCGCAGGCCGTCGGTCAGCAGCGCGAGGTCGGTGTACTCGTCGCCGCGCCCGGCGCTGACGGCCTCCACCGCGTCCCACTGGTCCTCGAACAGCGCCTTGGAGTCGAACAGGAGGCGCCCGATGAGGGTCGACTTGCCGTCGTCCACCGAACCGGCCGTGGCGAAGCGCAGCAACTCGTGCGTGTCCTCGCGGGAGGACAGGGTGTCCGTCATTAGAAGTAGCCTTCCCGTTTCCGGTCTTCCATCGCGGCCTCGGAGGTCTTGTCGTCGCCTCGGGTCGCGCCGCGCTCGGTGATGCGGGTGGCCGCGACCTCGGCGACGATCTCGTCGATCGTCGTCGCGTTCGAGCGCACCCCGGCGGTCAGGTTCGCGTCGCCGACGGTGCGGTAGCGGATCTTCTCGGTGAAAACCTCCTCGCCCTCGCGCGGGACGATGAACTCGTTGACGGCGTAGAGCATCCCGCCGCGGTCCACGACCTCGCGCTCGGCGGCGAAGTACACCTCGGGCAGCGGGATGTCCTCGGAGCCGATGTAGCGCCACACGTCGAGCTCGGTCCAGTTCGACAGCGGGAACACGCGGATCTGCTCGCCCGGGTGGACCCGGCCGTTGTACAGGTTCCACAGCTCGGGCCGCTGGTTCTTGGGGTCCCACTGACCGAAGTCGTCGCGGAAGGAGAACACGCGCTCCTTGGCGCGGGCCTTCTCCTCGTCGCGGCGGGCGCCGCCGAACAGGGCGTCGAACTGGTACTTCTCGGCCGCTTCCAGGAGCACGGGCGTCTGGATGCGGTTGCGGGTGCCGTCCGGGGGCTCGGTGACCAGGCCGCGGTCGATCGCGTCCTGCACGGAGGCGACGATGAGCTGCACGCCCGTGGCGGCCACGCGCCGGTCGCGGTAGTCGATGACCTCGGCGAAGTTCTGCCCGGTGTCGACGTGCATCACCGGGAAGGGGATCGGCGCGGGCGCGAACGCCTTCTGCGCCAGGTGCAGCATGACGATGGAGTCCTTGCCGCCGGAGAACAGCAGCACGGGGCGCTGACAGGTGGCCGCGACCTCACGGAAGATGAAGATCGCCTCGGCCTCCAGCGCGGCGAGATGGCTGATGCGGTAGTCGCTCACCGGCGCAATGCTCCTCTCGGCTCGACCCCGTTCGGGGTGGATTCGTTTCTCGTGGCCCGGTCGGAACCGGGTGGTCAGTGCGCGGCGCCGATGGCCTTCAGCGCGGACGCCGCCAGGTCGGGTCGACACACCAGGAGGTCCGGCAGGTACGGGTCGGCGTTGTTGTACCGCAGCGGACTGCCGTCGATCCGCGTGGCGTGCCAGCCGGAGGCGAGCGCCACCGCGACGGGTGCGGCGGAGTCCCATTCGAACTGCCCGCCGGCGTGCACATAAGCCTCCACTGTACCGGCGACCACGGCCATGACCTTGGCTCCGGCCGAGCCCATGGGGACGAGCTCGGCGCCGAGCGCGGCCGCCACGGCCTCGGCTTCCGCCGGTGGTCTGGTGCGGGACACGGCGATCCGCGGGGTCGCCGGGAGCGCCTCGGGCACGGCGTACGTCTCGTCGGTGCGCAACGTCACAGACTGCGCCGGGAGGGCGACGGCCGAGGCGGTGAGGCCGAGGCCCCGCTGCCACAGGGCCACGTGCACGGCCCAGTCGTCGCGCCCGGCCTCGGAGTACTCGCGGGTGCCGTCGAGCGGGTCGATGATCCATACCCGCGAGGCGTCGAGGCGCGCGGTGCCGATGCGGCCCGACTCGCCCTTGCCCTCCTCGGAGAGCACGGCGTCGCCGGGACGCTCGGCGGCCACGCGCCCGAGCAGGTAGTCGTCGGCCTGCCGGTCCCCGGCGGCCTTGAGGGCCTTGGGGTCCTCGAAGCCGAGTTCGTCCCTGAGCTTGAGCAGCAGCTCCCCCGCGCCGTGCGCGAGCTCGGCCGCGAACGCCACGTCGGCGGGGTCGGCGGCCTCGGGCGTGGCGGTGGGGGCTCCGAGCGCGGATTCGGAGCCGGGGGCGTCATGCATGCCGGTCAGTCTACGCTGCGTCCCTTTTCCGTCCAAATGTTGGGCCAGGTCGTCCCGCGAAATGGGAGCGATTTCCGGGTTCATTCCAGCCTCAGTACGCGCCCTGGGGGCGCAGGATCGCGGTGACCGTGCGCAGCAGGATGACGAAGTCGAGCGAGAGGTTCCAGTGCTCGACGTACCGCAGGTCCAGGCGCACGGCCTCCTCCCACGGCAGGTCCGAGCGGCCGGAGACCTGCCAGAGCCCCGTCATGCCGGGCTTGACGGCGAGGCGGCGGCGCATGTCGGCCTCGTACGCGGCCACCTCGGCGGCGAGCGGCGGGCGCGGGCCGACCAGGCTCATGTCGCCGCGCAGCACGTTCACCAGCTGCGGGAACTCGTCGATCGAGAAGCGCCGCAGGTACTTCCCGACCTTGGTGATGCGCGGGTCGTCGCGCATCTTGAACAGCACCCCGTCGCCCTCGTTGAGGTGCGCGATCGCCTCGAGCCGGCGCTCGGCGTCCACGTGCATGGTGCGGAACTTCCAGATGGTGAACGGCTGCCCGTCCTTGCCGATGCGCTCCTGCTTGAACAGGGCCGGCCCCGGAGAGGTGCAGCGGATCAGGAGCGCGGCGCCCAGCAGCAGCGGCGCGAGCGCGAGGAGGAGCATCGCCGCGCCGACGCGGTCGACCGCGTCCTTCGCGAGGCGGCGCACGCCGGTGAGGCGGGCGTGGTCGAGGTGGAGCATCGGCAGGCCGTCGACGGGACGGACCGTCGTGCGGTCGCCGGCGACGTCCACGAGCGCGGAGGCGACTATCAGGTCGACCTCGCTGCGTTCGAGCTTCCACGCGAGGCGCCGCAGCGCCTGGCCGTCGATCTCGGGGCAGGACAGCACGATCACGGTGTCGGCGCGCTCGGCGGCGACGGCCTCGGCGATGCGGTCGAAGCTGCCGCGCACCCGGGTGTCGAAGTCCAGGAGGGCGCCCTGCGGCCGCTCGGTCGGCAGACAGGCCGCGACGACGTTGAGGCCGTGGTAGTGCTCGCGGCGCAGCTGCACGATGAGCGCCGCGACGGAGGACTCGTGGCCGACCAGGACGACCCGCTTCATGCACCTGCCGCCGCGCCGCATGCGGTGCAGCCACTTGCGCCACGCGAAGCGGGCGATGATGGAGCAGGAGGCGGCGGTGGGGATCGCGATGAGCACGAATACGCGCGACGTGGGCAGCTCGAGTCCATAGGAGACGATCGCGACGGCGGCGGTGAGCGCCACGGCCGCGTTGAGGATCCGCTGGTACTCCTCGGTGCCCACGAACAGGTACCGCTTCTCGAAGGCCCGCGAGAGGCCCAGCGCCGCGATCCACACGGCGGGGAGGGCGACGATGGCGAGCACGTACACGCGGCTGTGGTGGTCGAGGTGCCCGAAGCGGGCGAGGAAGGCCAGGCCGGCGCCGACGATCCCGGCGGCGATGTCGGATCCGATGATCCCCGCGAAGTACTTCCGCTGCCACGCGGGCGGGCCGCCGTAGGGCCGGATCCGCTGCGGAGTGATGGAGTAGACGCGCCCTTGCGACTCCGATGCCTGAACGCTGCCGTGTGCCTCTGTAACCGTCACAACCGCTCTAACGACCGAGTGGACGTTGAGTGACGGCCGTATAACGCTATGGAGTACGTGAAGATCGATCCATTGTCAAGGGACGCGAAGCGGGCGTCGCGACACGGCGGAAAGGCGGGAGACGACCCCGCGCCCTACTCGGCTCGGGGTTGCGTATCGGCGACCGGCGCCGGTGCGCCGCAGGGCGACTGCGCGAGCGGCGTTACGGCGCTTCCGGTTCGACGCCGCGGACGTTGAACTGGTTCTGCGCCATGACGAAGCCCTTCTCGATGATGGCCTCGACCGCGTCGGCCGCGAGTTCGACGTTCAATTCGACTTCGGGGCGTTCGGCTTTCGCGAAGTCTTTGAGGACGTAGTCGGCCGCCTCCTGGCGGCCGGGCGGGCGGCCGACGCCGAACCGCACCCGGGCGTAGTCCTTGGTGCCGAGGACCTTCGAGAGCGAGCGGAGGCCGTTGTGGCCGCCTTCGCCGCCGCCGCGCTTGATGCGCAGCTGCCCGAAGGGGATGTCCAGCTCGTCGTGGACGGCGATCACCGACTCCGGGGCGACGCCGAAGTACTGGGCGAGCGGCCCGACGGCCTCGCCCGAGAGGTTCATGAACGTCAGGGGTTTGACGAGAATGACGCGAGGCCCGCCTACCCCCAAGCGGGCCTCGCAGACTTCGGCGCGGGCCTTGCGGGCCACGGCGAATCGGCCGCCGACGCGCCGGGCGAGCGCGTCGGCCACCATGAAACCGACGTTGTGGCGGTTCGCGGCGTACTTCGGCCCGGGGTTGCCCAGGCCGACCACGATCGTCGTCGGGGTGTCGGTCATCGTCGTGCTTACTCGGCGGCCGCTTCGTCCTCGGCGCCCTCTTCGTCGGTCTCCTCGCCACGGGGCTCGGAGACGGACGCGAGGACCTGGTCGCCGTCGGTGAGGATGACGATGCCCTCGGGGGCCTCGATCTCGCGCACGTAGCGCTGCGAGCCGATGGCCAGGCCTTCGATGCTCACCTCGATGGACTCGGGGATGTGGGTCGCCTCGGTCTCCACGTTCAGGCTGGTGAGCTCGTGCACCACCAGGCCGCCCTTCTCGGCTTCGCCGACGAAGTTGATCGGGATGTCGGCGGTGACGGTCTCGCCCTTGCGCACGATGAGCAGGTCGGCGTGGACGATGTCGTCGCGGAGCGGGTCGCGCTGGATGTCCTTGGGGATCACCAGCTCGCGGGTGCCGTCCGTGACTTCGATGCTGATGAGCTGGTTGGCGCCGCCCTTGCGGATCGCGGCCGCGAACTCGAGCCCGGGAAGGGAAATGTGGCGCGGCTTCTCGCCGTGGCCGTAGACCACCGCGGGAACCTTTCCAGCCCTGCGCGTACGGCGGGCACCGCCCTTCCCGAAGTCAGTGCGAGGCTCGGCGCTGATACGAACTTCGGACACGGAAATACTCCCCTGTTTCTTAGCAACATTTCATGCGGCGCTCGACGCTCACGTCGGCATTCAGAAGGGCAGAACAGCCCTGAAAAGACCTACGCCTATGCGTCGATTACGGCGCCCTCTGGAGGACACCCTCGCCGTCGGCAACCCCACCAGAGTACTACGCGCGTCAGATCAGGCTTGACACGGGCGTCTATGTGTGACTTACGAGAGTCCGCCGAAGAGGGTGGTGACGGAGCCGTCGTTGAAGACCTCCCAGATGGCCTTCGCGACGAGCGGGGCGATGGAGAGGACCGTGAGCTTCTCGAGGTCGGCGGCTTCCTTGGGGAGCGGGAGGGTGTTCGTGACGATGACCTCGCTGACGGGTGCGGCGGCGAGGCGCTCGGCGGCGGGGCCGGACATGATCGGGTGGGTCGAGGCGATGACGATGTCCTCGACGCCGGACTTGTGCAGCATCTCCGCGGCGGAGCAGATGGTCCCGGCGGTGTCGATCATGTCGTCGATGAGCAGGCAGGTCCGGCCCTCGACGTCGCCGACGACCTTGTGCGCGACGACCTGGTTGGGCTTGAGCGGGTCGCGGGTCTTGTGCACGAACGCGATCGGGCAGCCGCCGAGGCGGTCGGACCAGCGCTCGGCGAGGCGCACGCGACCGGTGTCGGGCGAGACGACCGCCATCTGCCGGTCGGCGTACTTCTCCTCGACGTAGCGGGCGAGGGTCCCCATGGCGAAGAGGTGGTCGACGGGGCCGTCGAAGAAGCCCTGGATCTGCGCGGTGTGGAGGTCGACGGTGAGGATGCGGTCGGCGCCGGAGGTCTTGAGCAGGTCCGCGATGAGGCGGGCCGAGATGGGCTCGCGGCCGCGGTGCTTCTTGTCCTGGCGGGCGTAGGGGTAGAACGGCAGCACGACGGTGATGCGCTTGGCCGAGCCGCGCTTGAGCGCGTCGATCATGATGAGGGTCTCCATGACCCACTCGTTGATCGGGGCGGGCATGGACTGCACGACGAAGGCGTCGCAGCCGCGGACGGACTCCTGGTACCGGACGAAGAGCTCGCCGTTGGCGAAGGAGTAGGCGCTCATCGGGGTCGGCGCGACCCCGAGGTGCTTGCCGATCTCCTCAGCCAGCTCCGGGTAGGCGCGCCCGGAGAACAGCATGAGCATCTTGGAGTTGACAGCGGACATGCTCGCCATGACGTGGGCTCCCCCATAGGTCGTCTCACCAGAACCTCGACGGTTCCAGTG
The DNA here is from genome assembly GCF_019710475.1 of Glycomyces sp. TRM65418. Lineage (GTDB taxonomy): Bacteria > Actinomycetota > Actinomycetes > Mycobacteriales > Micromonosporaceae > Glycomyces. The sequence continues at coordinate 210,904 of NZ_JAJFAX010000008.1, forward strand.
TCCCTGACCGGGCCGTGGAGCGCGAGGGGACCTGCCCGTTTAGTGTCCCGTCACGCTTCCGACACTCCCGCCTCATCTTTCGCTCTCCTTGCTGCTTCATCCGAGATCGTGCCGGCGCGCTTCTTGGCGACCCAGCCCTCGAGAGCGGCCTGGCGGGCGCGGGCGACGCCGAGGTCGCCGGGTTCGACGTCCTTGACGATGGTGGAGCCCGCGGCGACGTAGGCGCCGTCGCCGACGGAGACGGGGGCGACGAGCACCGAGTCGCAGCCGATGAACGCGGCCTCGCCGATCTCGGTGTGGTGCTTGCGGACGCCGTCGTAGTTGGCGGTGATGACGCCGCAGCCGATGTTGGCGTTCGCGCCGACCGTGGCGTCGCCGAGGTAGGCGAGGTGGTTGGCCTTCGCGCCGCGGCCGATGTCGGCGTTCTTGGTCTCGACGAACGCGCCGACCTTGGCGTCCTCGGCGAGCTTGGACGCCGCGCGCAGGTGCGCGAAGGGCCCGACGTGGGCGCCCTGGCCGATGTGGGCCTGGTCGGCGTGGCTGCGGACGACCACGGCGTTCGCGCCGACGATGGTGTCGGTGAGCGTGGTGTCGGGGCCGATCTCGGCTCCGGAGTCGACGGCGGTGGCGCCCTTCAGCTGGACGCCGGGGTGGAAGAGGACGTCGGGGGCGACCTTGACGGTGGCGTCGATCCAGGTGGTCTCGGGGTCCTCCATGGTGACGCCGGACTTCATCAGCTCGGTGTTGATGCGGCGCTGCATGATGCGGCGCAGCGAGGCGAGCTGGGCGCGGTCGTTGCAGCCGAGGACCTCGGTGGGGTCGTCGACGACGACGGCGCCGATCGGGTGGCCGGCCTCGCGGGCGAGTTCGAGCACGTCGGTGAGGTACTGCTCGCCCTGGTCGTTCGCGGAGTCGAGTTTGGCGAGCTGCTCGCGCAGGATCTTCGCGTCGAAGGCGTAGGTGCCGGAGTTGATCTCGCGGATGGCGAGCTCGGAGAGGTCGGCGTCGCGGTGCTCGACGTTGCGGAGCACGTTGCCGTCGCTGTCGCGCACGATGCGGCCGAACCCGGTGGGGTCGTCCACTTCGGCGGTGAGGACGGTGACGGCCTGCCGGGTCTTCTCGTGGACCTCGACGAGTTCGGCGAGGGAGTCCGAGCGCAGCAGCGGGGTGTCGCCGCAGGCGACGATGACGGTGCCCTCGAGGTCGGGGTAGGCGTCGAGCGCGGTGCGGACCGCGTGGCCGGTGCCGAGCTGCTCGGCCTGGAGCACGGTCTGCGCGTCGGGTGCGGCCTCGTCGAGGAAGGCGGTGACCTGGTCGGCGGCGGCGCCCACGACCACGATGCGCAGGTCCGGCCCGACGGCGCGGGTGGCCTGGAGGACGTGCCCGAGCAGGGGCCGGCCCAGCATCTCGTGCAGCATCTTGGGTTTCGAGGACTTCATGCGGGTGCCCAGGCCAGCGGCCAGGATGATCGCCGAACGTTCACTGCTCATGATGGGCCATGGTAGTCGGTGGCGGGGACGTGAACGGCTCGGGCCGCGGGAGTCGCGCCGTTCGCGCCATTACCGAATCGTTACGAATGGAACACGCTCTCCACCATCCCGAGGCTTGTGCGACCTGCATCACGCGTCATATGTTGCAGTCAACAACAAATCTCGGAGGTACCTCTCATGCACCTTCCCAGCAGCTCCCCGACCCGATCCCTCGCGGCCGCGGCCGCCGGAGCGACCCTCGTCCTCGGCCTCGCCGCCTGCGGCGGCGGCGAAGGCGGCGACTCCGGCGGCGAGGAGACGCCGCTCATCGGCGTCATCCTCCCCGACTCGGCCTCGTCCGACCGGTGGGAGACCGCCGACCGCAGATACCTCGAAGCCGCCTTCGAAGCGGCCGGCGTCGACTACGACATCCAGAACGCGCAAGGCAGCCGCGAGGACTTCCAGACCATCGCCGACCAGATGCTCACCAAGGGCGTCGACGTGCTGATCACCGTCAACCTCGACTCCGGCACCGGCGCCACCGTCATCGAGAAGGCCAAGTCCCAGGGCGTGGCCACCATCGACTACGACCGCCTCACCGAAGGCGGCGGCGCCGACTACTACGTCAGCTTCGACAACGAACGCGTCGGCGTCCTCCAGGGCGAAGGCCTCGTCGCCTGCCTCGAAGGGGTCGCGAACCCCCTCGTCGCCGAACTCAACGGCTCCCCCACCGACAACAACGCGACCCTCTTCAAGCGGGGCTACGACTCCGTCCTCGACCCGCTCTACGAGTCCGGAGCGCTGACCAAGGGCCCTGACGAATGGGTCCCCGACTGGGACAACGCCCAGGGCGGCACGCTCTTCGAGCAGATGCTCACCGACACCGGCACCGAGATCGACGGCGTCCTCGCCGCCAACGACGGGCTCGCGCACGCCGTCATCACCGTCCTGGAACGCAACAACCTCAACGGCACCGTCCCGGTCACCGGCCAGGACGCCACCGTCCAGGGCCTGCAGAACATCCTCGCCGGCGACCAGTGCATGACCGTCTACAAGGCCATCGAAGAGGAGGCGAACGCCGCCGCCGACCTCGCCGTCGCGCTCGCCAACGGCGAGAAGCCGAGCACCGACGCCACCGTCGTCGACCCGGTGACCGAGGCCGACGTGCCCGCCGTCCTCCTCGAACCGGTCGCGATCACCATCGACAACATCCAGCTCGTCGTGGACGACGGCTACGCCGACCCCGCGGAGCTGTGCGCCGGCGAGTTCGCCGCGCTCTGCACCGAGCACGGGATCGGATAGGGGCCGCACGTGCTGCTCGAACTCACCGGCCTCTCGAAGCGCTTCGGACCGGTCGAAGTCCTCTCCGACGTCGATCTCGCGATCGACGCCGGAGAGGTCTGCGCGCTCGTCGGCGACAACGGCGCCGGCAAGTCCACACTGGTCAAATGCATCGCGGGCATCCACGCCATCGACGGCGGCACCATCAACGTCGACGGCCGGCCCCGCGGCATCTCCGGCCCCCGCGACGCCGCCGCCCTCGGCATCGAGATCGTCTACCAGGACCTCGCCCTGTGCGACAACCTCGATGTCGTCGAGAACCTCTTCCTCGGCCGCGAGCGCCGCCGCGGCCTCGTCCTCGACGACGACGCCATGGAGCAGCTCGCCGCCGAGACCCTCGAATCGCTGGCCGTCCGCACCATCCGCAACCTCCGCCAGCCCGTCGCGAGCCTCTCCGGCGGCCAGCGCCAGACCGTGGCCATCGCCAAGGCGGTGCTGTGGAACTCGCGCCTGGTCATCCTCGACGAGCCCACCGCCGCGCTCGGCGTCGCCCAGACCCGGCAGGTCCTCGAACTCATCCGCCGCCTCGCCGACCAGGGCCTGGCCGTCCTCTACATCTCGCACAACCTCAACGACGTCTTCGCCGTGGCCGACCGGATCGCCACGCTCTACCTGGGGCGCATGGCGGCCGTGCTCGACGCCGCCGACACCACGCAGTCGCAGGTGGTCGAACTGATCACGAGCGGCCGGTCCGGGTCCCTGGGCCTCATCGACACGAACGGAGTGCGGCCGTGAGCACCCCTGTGCACCTGAAGGAAGACCGGCCCGAGGCCGCGACCGAACCGGGCCCGGCCCGGGCCATCGCCCTCCACCTCAAGGGCTACTGGAACGAGGTCCGCTCGGGCGAGGTCGGGGCCCTCCCGGCCGTGGCCGGGATCATCGCGCTCTGCGCCTTCTTCGGCTTCTCCCAGCCGGTGTTCCTCTCCGTGGGGAACCTCGCGAACCTCTTCGGGCAGGGCGCGGCCGTCGCGTGCATCGCCATGGGCCTGGTGTTCGTCCTCGTCATCGGCGAGATCGACCTCTCGGCCGGGTTCGCCTCGGGGGTGTGCGCCGCGATCATGGCGGTGATCCTCACCGACTGGGGCTGGCCGTGGCCGATCGGCATCGGCGCGGCCCTCGCGACGGGCATGCTCATCGGGCTGGTCCTCGGCACGCTCGTGGTCAAGCTCGGGATCCCGTCGTTCGTGGTGACGCTCGCGGCGTTCCTGGCGTTCCAGGGGGTCGTGCTGATGATCCTCAAGGAGGGCACCAACATCACGATCAACGACGAGACGGTCAAGGCCGTCGCGGGCGGGAACCTGGAGCGCTGGCAGGGCTGGGCGCTGCTCGTCCTCACCGTCGCCGCCTACGCGGCCCTGCAGTTGCAGCGGTGGCGGCGGCGCGTCGAACGCTCGCTCGTGCACGAGCCGCTCGCGGTGGTCCTCGCGCGGATCGGCGCGCTCGCGGCGCTGCTGACGGGGACGGTGTTCCTGTTCAACCTGGAGCGCTCGGCGAACCCGCAGATCATCTCGCTGACGGGCGTGCCCGTGGTCGTGGTGCTCCTCGGGGCCCTGTTCGCGGTGTGGACGTTCGTGCTGCACCGCACCCGGTTCGGGCGGCACCTGTACGCCGTCGGCGGGAACCACGAGGCCGCGGTGCGCGCGGGCGTGGCCGTCGACCGGGTGCGCATCGGCGCGTTCGTCATCTGCTCGGGCATGGCCGCGGTCGGCGGGATCGTGGCGGCGTCGCGCGCGGCCTCGGTGGACCCGAACACCGGCGGCTCCAATGTGCTCCTGCTTTCGGTCGGGGCCGCCGTGATCGGCGGTGCTAGCCTCTTCGGTGGCAAGGGCACGGTGCGGGCGGCCCTCCTGGGAGGAGCGGTGGTGGCGATCATCAACAACGGCATGGGCCTGATGGGGCTGAGCGCCGGCGTGCGGTTCGGCGTGACCGGGGCGGTGCTGCTGCTCGCGGCCGGCGTCGACGCCATGTCGCGGGGCCGGGGCAAGCTCTTCGGCAGGCACTGACCGGTGGCCCGAACCGGGACCGAGGAGCTGCGTCGGCGCAATCGTGCGGCACTGCTCGAACAATTGCACCGGCACGGTCCCCAGACCCGCGCCGAACTCACCGAGGCCTTGGGGCTCAACCGGTCCACGATCGGCGCGCTCGCGACCGACCTGGCCGAGTCGGGGCACCTCCAGGAGACGACGGGCCGGTCGACCGGGTCGGCCGGCCGGCCTTCGACGCTGGTGGAGTGCGTCCCGAAGGCGGCCACGGTCGCGGCGGTCGAGATCCGCGCCCGGAGTGTGCGGTTCGCGCTGGTCGGGCTGGGCGGCGAGGTCCTCGAACGCACCGAGTCGGGGCTCGACGAGGACGCGGACCCGATGGACGCCGTCGCGGTGATCACCGGCGGCACGGCCGCCGAGGCGATCGAGGCCGTGGCGGCGGTGCCGGGGCTCGTGGACGCGGGGGTCGTGGCGCATTCGACGGAGCTGGGCTGGGCCGGGCGCGACGCGTCCGCGGACCTGGAGGCGGCGACCGGGCGCGAATGGCGGGTGGTCGACACGGCGACGGCCGCGGCGGTCGGCGAATGGTCGCGGGGCGACGCCCACGAGTCGACGAAGCTGCTGTACCTGCACGGCGGCCGGGGTCTGACGGCGGGGCTGGTGATCGAGGGCCGCGCGCAGCGCGGCGGCTCGATCCAGTTGGGTCACATCGTGGTGAAGCCGGGCGGGCTCGAGTGCGCGTGCGGGCTGCTCGGGTGTCTGGAGGCCGAGATGGAGGCCTTCGCCTACACCGAGGACATCGAGCACGCGACGGCCGCGGCCGGGCTGGGCGACGCGGCGGCCCGGGACCGGCTGCGGCGGGCGGGACAGGACCTCGGCCGCGCGCTGGGCGCGGTCGTGACGGCGACGGGCCCGGACGAGATCCTCTTCGGCGGGTGGCTGCGCGAGCTGTACCTCTCGGCGGCGGCTCCGGTCCGTTCGGCCCTGGCCGAGACGACGCTGCCGCATCTGCGGTCGAAGCTGCGCCTGCGGACGCCGGTCCTGGGTGAAGAGGGCCCGCTCATCGGAGCGGCGGAAGCGGGATTCGCAGCGGTCATCGACCGGATGCGCTGAGGCGCGGGGCCCTCGGCGAGGGGAACGGGCGACGCTCAGGCCCGGTTCGCGGCCGGGACCGTCGGGCCCTCGCGCCGTCGTCGGGGGCTCCCCGAGTCCGGTTCACGGGCTGGTGCCCCGAACGGGGACTGGGGTGCGATGGCTGGCCCGCCAGGACTCGAACCTGAAATGACTGAACCAAAATCAGTAGTGTTGCCAATTACACCACGGGCCATCGCGGGCGGTTCTCGTCGATCCGCCCGCGCGCAGCAATCTTAGCAACCGCCCTCAGGGGTCGGACCAGACGTGCTTGGGCACCTGCGCGAGCACCTGGTGCAGGAAGTCCGCGTAGTAGAAGACCTCCTCGGGGTTGAGCGGGCCCTTGCGGAAGGTCATGAGCCACGAGCCCTCGAAGCGCCAGCGGATCGCGTGCGCCCGCGGATCGGCGAGCATCCACTCCATCGTCCGCGCGTGGATGACGTCGTACGCGAACCGCGGGCTGGGCGACGCGATCTTGAACCGGTCGTTGAACGCCTGGTTCTCGAACTGGAGGTCCTTGTCGAACCGCCGCGACAGGGAGTTCTCGTGCGCGATGTCGAGCAGCGGCCGCATCGCGGGCAGGCTGATCGCCACCACCTGGTAGTCGTGGGTCGAGGTGTTCTCGCCGTCGCTGGTGCGGTACCGGTACTGGAAGCAGTGCAGGTGCGTCTCGCGGAACGTCCCGCGGAAGACGTCGAGCGCCTCGCGCCCGCTCCCGGACGTGAACGGCGGCTGCCGCGAGATCGCCAGCACGGAGGGGTCGCTCGGCAGGTAATGGAAGCCGTGGTGGGCCGCCCAGGCCGCGCAGTAGGCCATGCGGCGCTGACGCGCCCGCCGCGAACAGTAGATCAGCACGGCCACGAGCCCGCCCGGGACGCCCAGGCACAGCAGGGGGACGAGGACGGTGAACGCGACGCCGAGCCCGATCTCCATGCTCCTCCTTCCGGGCCCGGAACGCCGCCCGGGCCGCCCCTGCCGGCGCGGCCCGATCAGACCTAGTTGTTCGACCAGACGTGTCGGGGCACCTGCGCGTAGATGTCGATGAGGAAGTCCGCGTAGAAGAACACCTCGTCGAGCTTGAGGGCGCCCGAGCGGAAGGTCATGAGCCACGGGCCTTCGAAGCGCCACTGGTAGGAGCGGGCGCGCTGGTCGGCGAGCATCCACTCCATGGTGCGGGCGTGGATGACGTCGAAGGCGAAGCGGCGGTTGGGCGACTTGATCCTGAAGGTGTCGTTGAACGTCTGGTTCTCGAAGTCGATGTCCTTCGCGAACCGCTTGGTCAGGAAGTTCTCCTGGCTGATGTCCAGCAGGGGCCGGGCGGTCGGCAGGCCGATCGCCACGACCTGGTGGACGTGCGTCTGCGACTCCTTGCCGCTGCCGGTCGTGTACTGGTACTGGAAGAACACGATGTGCATGTTCTTGTACACGCCGCGGAAGACGTCGACGCCCTTGCGGGAGTGGCCGGTGTTGAACGGCTCCTCGGTGGACAGCCCGACGACGGAGTTGTCGCCGGGTTCGTAGTGGAATCCGTACTGGGCCGCCCAGGCCCGGTACATCGCGATCTTCTTCTGCCTCGCGCGCCAGGCGAAGTAGACGCCGACACCGGCGACGAGGGCGCAGAGGACGTAAACCCACCACGAGCTATCGGAGGTACTCACTGGGATGTTCCTTCAGGGGGCGTCGGCATTGCAGCGGGGCTCAGTTCCAGTGAGCCGGGCGGAGGGAGGTGCGCACTCCGGGAGTCCGCGGCGAGGAGGGGGGCGGGCGCTAGCGGCCGTAGGGCTGCTGGCCGTATCCGGGCTGCTGGGGCTGCTGCGGGTATCCGGGCGGGGGCTGCTGGCCGTAACCCGGCTGGGGGGCGCCGTACCCGGGCTGGGGGACGGGGGCCTGCTGGCCGTAGCCGGGCTGCTGCGGCTGCTGGTAGCCGACCTGCTGGGGCTGGCCGTACGGCATCTGGCCGGGCGCGGGCTGCGGCGGCAGCTGCTGCTGCGGCTGCGGCTGCGGCTGCGGCTGCTGCATGAAGCCCGGCTGCTGCATGTCGCGCAGCTTGGGGGCCTGGCGGGCGGCCGGGGTGTCGAGCTCGAAGTACTCCTCGGGCTTGAAGCCGCCCATCTTCGCGGAGATGGAGCCGGGGAAGACCTGGAGCGCGGTGTTGTACTCGCGCACGTTCGCGTTGTAGAACCGGCGCGGGGCGGCGATGCGGTTCTCGGTCTCGGTGATCTCCGCCTGGAGCTGGAGGAAGTTCTGGTTCGTCTGCAGGGCGGGGTAGGACTCCTGCATGTGGATGACGCCGCGGATGGCGTTGCCCAGCTGGCCCTCGGCCTGGCCCTGGCCGGCGTGGCCGACGTTCGGGTCCTGGCGGGCCTGCATGGCCATCGCGCGGGCCTCGGCGACCTGCCGAAGGGTGGCGTTCTCGGATCCCGCGGCCTGCTGGACGACGTACATGAGGTTGTCCAGCAGGTCGTAGCGACGCTGGAGCTCGACGTCGATCTGCGCCCACGACTCCTGCGTGATGTTCCGCAACCGGATCAGCTTGTTGCGGCCGCCGAGGGCCGCGAACATCACGATCAGGCCGCAGAGCAGCAGCACGATCAGAATCCAGACGATTGGGTTGTCCATGAAGCGTGAGCTTAGTGCATCTATGCCAACGGGAGGGTCCGGCACCGGGCGGCGTCCACTGAGCCCCCGCGAGGCGGAATCCGAGGTCATTCGTCCGGTTGCGACGCCGATCGGCCTCCGAATGCCGTTGTCGTATTCGGAGGCCGGACGACGAAGCGAGGCACCGCATGGACCGGATCGCGGCGGGCCGATCGACCGGAAATCCGTTCGAGTCCACCCGGCGTGGGGGGTCCGCGGTCCCGGTCAGGACATGGCGTGTTCGACGACCGCCACGAGCTCGGCGGCCACCGACACCGCCACCGGCTTCTCGGAGGCCTCGACCATGACCCGCACGAGCGGCTCGGTTCCCGAGGGGCGCAGCAGGACTCGCCCGTCGGAGCCGAGCTTGGCCTGCCACAGCGCCACCGCGCTGCGCACGTCCTCGTGGTCGATCACCGACTTGTCGGTCACCCGCACGTTGACGAGCACCTGCGGCGCCGGGGTGAACACCGACGCGAGCTCGGCGAGCGGCTTGCCCGTGGCGGCCATGCGCGCGAGCAGCATGATCGCCGTCAGGGTCCCGTCGCCGGTGGTCGCGTGGTCGGCGATGATGATGTGCCCGGACTGCTCCCCGCCGAGCGAGAAGCCGCCCTCGCCGAGGCGTTCCAGCACGTAGCGGTCGCCGACGCCGGTGACCTCGAGTTTGATCCCGGCCGCGCCCATCGCCTGGTGCAGACCGAGGTTGCTCATGACGGTGGTGACGAGCGTGTCGCCGCGCAGCCTCCCGGCCTCGCGCATCGCGAGCGCCAGGATCGCCATGATGGCGTCGCCGTCCACGTCGTTGCCGTCGGCGTCCACCGCGAGGCAGCGGTCGGCGTCGCCGTCGAGCGCGATCCCGGCGTCGGCGCCGTGCGCGACGACGGCCGCGCGCAGCCCGGCCATGTGGGTGGACCCGCAGTCCTCGTTGATGTTGAGCCCGTCGGGGTCGTCGTTGATGGTGACGACCTCGGCCCCGGCCCGCCGCAGCGCCTCGGGGGCCGCGCCGGTGGCGGCGCCGTTGGCGGGGTCGACCACGACCTTGAGGCCGTTCAACGGGTTCGGGCACACCGCGACCAGGTGCTCGATGTACGCCTCGACCGGGTCGACCGAGCGGGCGATGCGGCCGACGCCCTCGCCCTGCGGGAGCGGCGCGGGGGCGGCCATGGCCGCCTCGATGGCGTCCTCGACCTCGTCGGGGAGCTTGCAGCCGCCGGCCGCGAAGAACTTGATGCCGTTGTCCGGCATGGGATTGTGCGAGGCGGAGACCATGACGCCGAAGTCGGCGCCGGTCAGGGCGGTGAGGTGCGCGACCGCGGGCGTGGGAAGGACGCCCAGGTCGATGACCTTGGCGCCGGCGGCGGCGAGCCCGGCGGCGCTGGCCGCGGCGAGCATCTCACCGGAGGCGCGGGGATCGCGGCCGATGACGGCGACGGTGCGCCGGTCGGAGGCGCCGAGGACCCGGGCTGCGGCGATGTTGAGGCGGAGCGCCAGGTCGGGGGTGAGGTCGGCGTTCGCCCGCCCCCGCACGCCGTCGGTGCCGAACAGTCGTGACACGGTGTGGCTTCCCATCTTGATGGTGCCGGTGCCGGTATCGCGGGCCGCTCGGTTCGCCGGCCGAGCAGGGCTCGGTCGACGAAGCCTGCGAGCCGTGAAGGCTCCTGCGGGGCCCTTGCGCCCGGACCGGCCCTGTCGGTGGCTCGTCGGCAGTGCCGGGAGGCAGTGCCGGAGTGGTGATAGCAACGGGGGCCGCCGAGGATGTCCTCCTCGGCAGCCCCGTCGCTTGTGCAGACTAGCGCGTACCCCACCCTCGACGGCGCTTGCGGGCCGAAAATGCGCGAGGCGCGGGGAAGGCGTGCTAGCGCTTGGAGTACTGCGGCGCCTTGCGGGCCTTCTTGAGACCGTACTTCTTGCTTTCCTTCTCGCGGGCGTCGCGGGTCAGGAAGCCGGCGGCCTTGAGGGCCGGGCGCATGTTCGGGTCGACCTCGAGCAGCGCCCGGGCGATGCCCAGACGCAGCGCGCCGGCCTGGCCGGTGGCGCCGCCGCCCTTGATGTTGACCAGGACGTCGAAGTTCTCGCCGGCCTCGACGGTCACGAAGGGCTCGGCCACGGTCTGCTGGTGGACCTTGCTCGGGAAGTAGTCCTCGAGGCTCTTGCCGTTGACGACGTACTTGCCGGTGCCCGGCACCAGGCGGACGCGGGCGATGGCGCGCTTGCGGCGGCCCACGGTCTGGATGGCGCGGTCCAGCGGCACCGCGGGGATGCTCGGCACGGACGGCGCGGCCGCGACGTCGGCGGGGACCTCGACCGGGACCTCGGGGATCTCGGCGGCGACCTCGACGGGCGCCTCGGCGGTCTCGGGGGCCTCGTTCTCGACGGCCGCGGTGGGCTCGGTGGCCTCGTTGGCCTGGATCTCGTCACTCATGAATGTGCTCCTCTACGCCCGCGCCTACTGCGCGATCTTCTTGATCTCGTACGGCTTCGGCTGCTGGGCGGCGTGCGGGTGGCCGGGACCCGCGTAGACCTTCAGCTTCTTGGACACGGCGCGGCCGAGCTTGTTCTTCGGCAGCATGCCGAAGACGGCCTTCTCGACCACCTTGTGGGGGGCCTTCTCCATGAACTCGGCGTAGGACTTCTCCTTGAGACCGCCCGGGAAGCCGGAGTGGCGGTAGGCCTTCTTGGTCTGGAGCTTGTTCCGGGTCAGCACGACCTTCTCGGCGTTCACGACGATGACGTAGTCACCGGTGTCCGCGTTCGGCGCGAAGGTCGGCTTGTGCTTGCCTCGGAGCAGATCGGCGGCGTGCGTCGCGAGCCGGCCCAACACCACGTCGGTCGCGTCGATCACGAGCCACTGCGGGTCATTGTCACCCGGCTTAGGGCTGTACGTGCGCACAGGGTTACCTAGCTTTCGTTGTCGGTGTGGAACGAATCCCGCAGATGCGAGCGGGACCGCCTGAATCCCCGGGGCCTGGATCGGCGCGCTCCGCGGCGCAGTGCCGCGGGCGTGGGATTCGTTGGACAGCGTCTCCGCGATGACGCCTGCGAGCCGTGGACCGGCTCAGTGCGGAGACACTCGAACAACAGCTGCCTAGTCTACGCGGTGGTGGCGGCCGCCCTGAAGGCGGCCGCCGTGACCTCGGATACAGCCCGGACCGGCACTCCGTCGGTCGTAGGGCTAAGTCGTCTCGACCACCGGAAGGTAGACCTTGCCGCCGGAGCCGAGGAACTCCTCGCTCTTGCCGGCCATGCCCTTCTCGGCGTACTCCTTCAGCTCCTGGCTGATCTTCATGGAGCAGAACTTCGGGCCGCACATGGAGCAGAAGTGCGCGGTCTTGGCGGGCTCGGCGGGGAGGGTCTCGTCGTGGTACTCGCGGGCGCGGTCGGGGTCGAGCGCGAGGTTGAACTGGTCCTGCCAGCGGAACTCGAAGCGGGCCTTGGAGAGCGCGTCGTCCCATTCCTGGGCCTTGGGGTGGCCTTTGGCGAGGTCGGCGGCGTGGGCGGCGATCTTGTAGGCGATCACGCCCTCCTTGACGTCCTCGCGATTGGGCAGCCCCAGGTGCTCCTTCGGGGTGACGTAGCAGAGCATGGCGGTGCCGAACCAGCCGATCATGGCCGCGCCGATCGCGGAGGTGATGTGGTCGTAGGCGGGCGCGACGTCGGTGGTGAGCGGGCCGAGCGTGTAGAAGGGCGCCTCGCCGCAGATCTCCTGCTGGAGGTCGACGTTCTCCTTGATCTTGTGCATCGGCACGTGGCCGGGGCCCTCGACCATGACCTGGACGTCGTACTCCCACGCCAGGTGGGTGAGTTCGCCGAGGGTGCGCAGCTCGGCGAACTGGGCCTCGTCGTTGGCGTCGGCGATGGAGCCGGGGCGCAGGCCGTCGCCGAGGGAGAAGGCGATGTCGTACTTCGCGAAGATCTCGCAGAGCTCGCGGAAGTTCGTGTAGAGGAAGTTCTCCTCGTGGTGGGCGAGGCACCAGGCGGCCATGATCGAGCCGCCGCGGGAGACGATGCCGGTGACGCGCCGGGCGGCGAGGGGCACGTACCGCAGGAGGACCCCGGCGTGGACGGTCATGTAGTCGACACCCTGCTCGGCCTGCTCGATGATGGTGTCGCGGTAGACCTCCCAGTCGAGCTGGACCGGGTCGCCGTTGACCTTCTCGAGGGCCTGGTAGAGCGGGACGGTGCCGATGGGGACGGGCGAGTTCCGCATGATGTGCTCGCGGGTCTCGTGGATGTGCTTGCCGGTGGAGAGGTCCATGACGGTGTCGGCGCCCCACTTGACGGCCCAGGTGAGCTTCTCGACCTCGGCGGCGATGGAGTCGGAGACGGCGGAGGTGCCGATGTTGGCGTTGATCTTGGTGAGGAAGTTCTTGCCGATGATCATCGGCTCGGTCTCGGGGTGGTTGACGTTCGCCGGCAGGATGGCGCGGCCGGCGGCGATCTCGTCGCGCACGAACTCGGGGGCGAGGCCTTCGCGGACGGCCACGAACTCCATCTCGGGGGTGACGACGCCCTGCTTGGCGTAGTGGAGCTGGGTGTTGGACTCGATCTCGCGGCCGTCGCGGGAGAGCCGCCCGATGGCGGCGCCGTCGCGCTCGGCGATCCAGGCCTCGCGGAGCCGGGGGAGGCCGACCTCGGGGTCGGAACCGGGACCGGAGGTGTCGTAGAGCCGCACGGGCGCCTCGCCGCCGGAGAGCTCGACCTGGGTGAAGGGCACCCGGATGTCCGGACGCGATCCGTCCACATAGACCTTGGTTCTGGCGTTCATGGTGTCTCCTCGTGAATATCGATGATGCGGATCACGCGCAGTCCGAAGGAAGGCGGCGCGCGGCGATGTCAGACCTGACCGGCGGACTGGAATATGGGGTCGCCGCTCATCGCGACCGAGCCGTCGGCGTCCCCGGCAGCCCTGGGCGGACCGGGGATGTCGCACCCGCCTGCCGCCCTCGATTCGGGGCATCGCGGATCGCGACAGCGCACCCGCGAACGACCGCCGCCGCGCCGCTCACAGGACCGCGCTCTTGCGTCCGTGGTGGTGATGGACCGGCCCGGGGCCCAGGCCCAGCCGCCAATCCGCCGCCGCCTTCAGCGCCTCGGTGACGTACGCCTTCGCGCCCGCGACCGCCTGCGGCAGCGGGTGCTCCAGTGCGAGCCGGGCCGCGATCGCCGAAGCGAGCGTGCAGCCGGTGCCGTGGTCGTTGCGCGTCGCCACGCGCGGCGCGGCGAGATCGAGCATCTGCCCGTCGCACCACAGCACGTCGACGCTGCGCTCCCCTCCCGCATGTCCGCCTTTGACCAGAACCGCGCGCGGTCCGTAGGTCGCCAGCGCGCGGGCGGCCTCGCGCATGTCGTCGAGCGTGGCGATCTCGCGGCCGAGCAGCTGCCGCGCTTCGGCCAGGTTGGGCGTCAGGACGGTCGCGAGCGGCCCGAGTTCGCCGAGATACGCGGCCGGGTCGCCCTGGAAGAGCGAGTCGCCGGTGGTGGTGACCATGACCGGGTCGACCACGAGGTTCGGGAGCCGGTCGCCGCGGCCGTATTCGGCGACGGCCTTGAGCAGTTCGCCGCCGCCGAGCATCCCGGTCTTGACCGCGGCGACGGTGAAGTCGCCGAGCACCGCGTCGAGTTGCGCCCGGACGAGTTCGGCCGAGACGGCTTCGGCGGCGGTGACGCCGCGGGTGTTCTGGGCGGTGATGGCGGTGAGGACGCTGGTGCCGTGGACGCGGTGGGCGGCGAAGGTGTGGAGGTCGGCCTGGATCCCGGCGCCGCCGCCCGAGTCGGATCCGGCGATGGTGAGGGCGACCGGCGGCTGCGCGTGCCGTTCGGCGGTCCGGTGGTTCACAGGTCGGCCATCCCTTCGAAGCTGGAGGAGGCGTTCGCCAAGTGGCGCTTGGGAATGCGTCCTGCGAGGCGCGCGGCGCGTCCGGCGTTCACGGCGTCGCGCATGGCGGCGGCCATGAGGGCGGGGTCGGCGGCGCGGGTGACGGCGGTGGCGAGGAGGACGCCCGCGCAGCCGAGCTCCATCGCCTGCGCGGCGTCGGAGGCGGTGCCGATGCCGGCGTCGCAGATGACGGGCACGGAGGCGTGCTCGCAGATGAGGGCCATGTTGTGGGGGTTGCGGATGCCGAGGCCGGTGCCGATGGGGGCGGCGAGGGGCATGACGGCGGCGCATCCGACGTCTTCGAGGCGGCGGGCCAGCACGGGGTCGTCGCTGGTGTAGGGCAGGACGGTGAAGCCGTCGGCCACGAGCGTCTCGGCGGCTTCGAGGAGCTCGACGGGGTCGGGCAGGAGGGTGTCCTCGTCGCCGATGACCTCGAGTTTGATCCAGTTCGTGCCGAAGGCCTCGCGGGCGAGCCTGGCGGTGCGGACGGCCTGTTCGGCGGTGAAGCACCCGGCGGTGTTCGGGAGGAGGTCGACGCCGCAGCGCTCGATGACGTCGAGGAGCGACCCGGATGCCGAAGGGTCGACGCGGCGGAGGGCGACGGTGACGAGTTCGGTGCCGGAGGCGGTGATCGCCTCGGCGAGCCGGGCGTGGTTGGCGGCGCCGCCGGTGCCGAGGATGAGTCGCGAGGTGAAGGTCTTGTCGGCGATCTTGAGCGGTTCCACGGTCAGCCTCCTTGGGTGGCGGTGAGGACTTCGACGGCGTCGCCGTCGGCGAGCGGGCGGTCCCATTCGGACCGGGGCACGACTTCGCCGTTGAGGGCGACGGCGATCCCGCGCCGCGCGTCGGTGACGGCCGCGACCGCTTCGGTGATGGTGGCGACGCCTTCGCGGGCCTCGCCGTTGAGCTCGATCTTCACGAGTCGGCCTCCTCAGAATTGCCGTTCGGTCCCTTGTCGCCCGGATCACTCGGGCCGTTCGCACGGCGCGGGTCCGGATGGTCGGACCCGGTCGGCGCTGTCGATTCGAGGGCGCCCGAGCGCGGCGCCTCAGGGGGCTGCGGGCTGCCCGCATCTCCCTCGGCACGTCCGTGACCAGCGGCACGCGCCGCGCCGCTTCGTCGGTCGCCCGAACGGCCGGACCCCTCAGGCACGCTCGGATCGGGAGCGCTCGCGAACCGCGTCCCCGGGCGCTCCGCCGTGTCTTCGAACCGCCCGGCCGATCGGCCCTGGGGCTCGCTGAACCGCAGCGGGTCGAACGCCTTCGGCGGGCCCTCCCCCGCTCCCCGCAGGAGCGCCGCGACCGTGCTCGCCGTGGACGGGATCAGCGCGATGCCGTTGCGGTAGTGGCCGGTCGCCGCGACCGTCCTCTCGTCGAGGCGGCCGATCAGCGGCAGGTTGTCCGGCGTCCCGGGCCGGAAGCCGACGCTCACCTCGTCCAGGTGGTACTCCGCGATCTCCGGCACCAGCTCGATGGACCAGCGCAGCAGGTCGTGCACGGCCCCGGCCGTGCCGGTCAGCCGGTCGAACCCCCGTTCGTCGCTCGTCGCGCCCACCACGACCTCGCCGCTCGCACGGGTCACGATGTAGACCGAATGGCCTTTCACCCACCCGCGCACCGTGGTCCGCGGCTTCGGTTGGTCCCCGACGGCCCGCAGGCGCAGCACCGCGCCCCTCACCGGCCGGACGGGAAGGCTCCATTGAGCGCTGCCGCCGGTGCATCGCGTCGAGCCGCATCCGGCGGCGATCACCACCTGGTCGGCGTCCAGCGCGGCCGAGTCCTCCACCCGCTCGCGCCGCAGTTCGACCCCCGCGCGCTCGGCGGCGACCAGGAGCGCGCGGTGGACGGCGCGCGGGTCGACCGCGCGGTCCTCCGGGGCGAGCACGCCGCCGCGCACGCGGTGGCTGAGCAGTGGTTCGGCCTTCCGCGCGGCGCGCGCGGTCAGCGTCTCGACGTTCCTCGCGGTGAACCGGTAGAGCCCGGCCAGCCGCTCGATCTCGGCGCGGTCGCCGTCCTCGACGCCGACCACGAGCGTGGGCACGTCGCGAAAGCCGAGGTCGACGCCTGAGGCCGCTTCGAGGTCGCGGGCGAAGGCGGGCCAGGCGTCGGCGGACTCGGCCATGAACGGCCCCAGCGCCTCCTCGCCGAAGTGCGCCTCGGTGACGGCGGCGATCATGCCGGCGGCCACGCGCGAAGCGCCCGATCCGGGGTCGGGGTCGTGCACGACGACCTCGGCGCCGTCCTGGGCGGCCCGCCACGCGACGGCGAGCCCGATGGATCCGGCGCCGACGACGGCGATGCGCATCAGGCTTCGCCCACCCCTCGCAGGAGGCTCCTATCGTCTCGGGCCACGTCCGCCTCGGGGTGCTCGCCTACGGCGGCCAGGAGTTCCACGGTGGCCTGCTTCGGGTCCGCGGCGGCGGCGATCGCGCCGACGACCGCCACCCCGTGCGCTCCGGCCTCGCGGCACAGGGCCGCGCGCTCGGCGGTGATGCCGCCGATGGCGATCACCGGCAGGTCGACGGCCTCGCACACCGCGGCCAGGCCTTCGAGCCCGATCGGCTGCGGCAGACCGGCTTTGGTGGTGGTGCCCCAGACCGGCCCGACGCCGAGATAGGTCGCACCGGCACGGCGGGCGGCCCGAGCCGACTCCGGGTCGCGGCTGGTGCCGCCGATGATCGCGCCCGCGGGCAGGATGCGCTGCGCGGCGTCGATCGGCAGGTCCTCGGCCCCGAGGTGCACGCCGGCCGCGTCGACCGCTTGAGCAATGTGGACGCGGTCGTTCACCAGGCACAGCGCCCCGTGCTCGGCGCAGAGCGCGGCGATCGCGGCGGCGAGGTCGAAGGCCGCGCGGTCGTTGTAGTGGTCCTCGGGCCGGACTTGGACCAGCCGCGCCCCGGCGGCCAGCGCCGCCGCGACGACGGCGATCGGATCGGGTCGCGAGCCGGCGGCGGCCTGCGCGGCGGCGGGGCCGCGGGTGTCGGTGATGACATGAAGCCGAGGCAGATGCGTAGAACTCATGAGCTCCTTCTCCCTGCGCCAGCATGACCTGGATCAGGTTCGACGGTCGGGACTACCAAGTCCCCTCTCAGCCCGATGCATCGGACTCCCGTGGGTTTCTTCGCTTACGGCCGTCACGCTACGCCATCGCGAGCGGTCCTCGCAAGTCTCGTGTCACCAACTGGACACGGACCGGTCGCCGATCACTCGATGCGGACTCGTCCGGGTCCGGCACGGTACTCGCTCATCTGGCGGAATCCGCCGGCCGCCGGCCAGAAACCGAAGACGAGGATCCCGGCCCCGCGAACAAGATCGCGCACCATCGCGTCGCCGGCCCATGCCGATGGCCAGTTCCGCCAACGTCAGGGGCAGGTCGATCACTCCGTCGGAGCGGTGATCGTCGGGCATGCCAGGCTCCTCCGCGGCGGCGTGCGCCACCGATCTCGGTCCCCCATGCTGAGAGCGGCCCATGCCGCTACCGCGCCCGCTCCACCCTCAGCACCCGGTACCCCTTGGCGCTCGCGTGCTTGTCGACCTCCCAGCCGCTCTCACCGAGCCAGCGCGCCAGCGAATCCGCCCCCAAGTGCTTCGAGACGACCAGCCACGCCACCCCGCCGTCCTTCAGGCGCGGCAGCCACGTCTCCAGCAGCTCGTGCAAGGCCTCCTTGCCGACCTTGATCGGCGGGTTCGACCAGATCTCGTCGAACCGCACCTCGGCCGGGACCTCCTCGGGCACGGCCGCATGCACCTTGCCGGGGGCCTTCTCGGTGTTGCGCCGCGTCAGGTCGAGCGCCCGGCGGTTCACGTCGACGGCCCAGACCTCGGCGTCCTCGCGCTGGGCGAGCACCGCGCTGATCGGCCCGTACCCGCAGCCGAGATCGAGGAAGACGCCCGCCGTGTCGGGCGGGACGACCTTGTGCAGCAGCACGCTCGTGCCGGGATCGAGCCGGTTCCCGGAGAAGACCCCCGTGGAGGTCGTCAGCTCGTAGACGACGCCGTCGAGCTCGAAGCCGATGACGCGCTCGCGGTCGTCGACGGCGGGCTGCTCGCTGAAATAGTGCTCTGGCTGCTCGGATGGGCCCTTGGACATGCCGACCATTGTCTCTCGCCATGCCCGGGCAGGTCGGCGGGTCGGGCGCGAAGAGATCTGCGCGGCTCGGCCCGCCGCCCGCGGCGTCGACCGGCGCTCGCCGTCCACCTCCCGAGGGAACGTTTCCCGGTTTCGGCGCCCGCCGGGTCTAAGCTGCCTCCATGGCACATGGCCCGTCCCCCTTCGGCGTCCCGCAGCAGACTCAGGGACACCGAGCACCGACCGACCCGCGCTCCGGCTGGGAGGCATACGACGCCGCGGACGTGCAGCGCGCGCCGATGCGCGCGCCCACCGCCCGGCTCAGCCCCGAAGACCATGCGCTCCCCTCCGCGGCGACGCAGCGCTCGCCCGAGGAGGAGATGGAGGCGCACCTGGAGGAGATCCACGCGTCCCGTCCCCTGCGCCGCGCCGCCCAGCGCGCGCGGCGGCGCACCCGGTGGTGGCTCGTCGCGCTGGCGGCCGTGAGCGCGCTCGCGGTGGCGGCGGCCTGCGCCGCCGGGGCGTTCATCGTCCTGCGCGAGGGCGAGCCGGATCCCGGCGCGTCGAGCGCGGCCCCCGCCTCGGACCGGCAGTCCTCAGCGGAGGAGCCGACCGACGCGCCCGAGGTGATCGACCCGATCGCCAGCCGCGAGACCGACGCGGCGCCGATCTCCGTGGCGGAGCTGTTCGGCGCCCAGACGTTCACACCGGCCGGAGCGGCCGGGGCCTACAAGGTCCTGGAGAGCGAGGAACTCGCCGACTGCGCCGACGCCGGACTGGACGAGCTCGCCGAACTCCTGGCCGACGCCGACTGCACGCAGACCGTGCGGGCGACGCTCGTCAACCCGGACGGCGAGTACGCGGCCACGGCGGGCGTGCTCAACCTCGCCGACGCCGCCGAGGCCGAGGCGCTGCGCGCCGCGATCGAGGCCGGCCTCGAAGGCGGGTTCGCGGCGCTGCGGACCGACGGCGAGGCCGAGGAACTGGGCCGCGCGGCCACGATGGTCGGCTACAACACCTACGGGCACTACCTGATGTACGTGGTCATCGGCCGCACCGACGGCGAGGACCTCGAAGAGGCGGGCGAGCCGGTGCGGGAGATCGTGGGCGACCTCGTCGACGTCTGGTTCGTCGACCAGCTCAACCCGAGGCGCGAGGTCCAGTAGCCCGAGCGACGGGGCACCGCGCGTGCCGCGCTCGCCCGGCGGGGGTGCCGGTCATGCGCTCGTCGGCCACACTGAGTCCATGGAATACGTGGGCCGGGTGCCCGCCCCGCCGCTCGACCGGTTCATCGACGACGTCTACAGCCTGACCGGGGCGCCGCGCCACCGCCGGCTGAACGTCCCGCCCATGCCGTCGGCGCATCTGTTCGTCAACCTGGGCGGGCCGGCCCGCTTGTGGGACTCGGACCCTGCCGTACCGCCGGCGGTGGTCGCCGACGGATGGTTCATGGGGGTGTGGACGAGGCGGTTCGTCGTCGAATATCCGGACCGGGTGCGGCTCGTCGGGGTGCATTTCAAGCCTTGGGGCATGTCGGCGTTCGTCGACGTCCCGGCGACCGAGCTGCGGGACCGCTGGGTGCCGGTCGACGCCGTGTGGAGCCGGTCGCTGGACCGGATCCGCAACAGGGTCGGCGACACGGCCTCCGCCGACGAGACACTGCGGGTGTTGGAGGAGGAGCTCCTGCGGCGACTCGCCGAGGGGCCGCCGCGCGGCCTCGACCTGGTACGGCACGTGGGCGGGCGTCTGGCGGCGGCGCACGGCGCGGTCCCGGTGGCGGCGCTGACCGACGCCGCCGGAGTGAGCAGCACCCACCTCGCCGCCCAGTTCAAGTCGCATATCGGGATCCCGCCGAAGCGATTGGCGCGGATCTACCGGTTCGCGCGCCTGATCCTGTCCGTCGACGCCCGGGCTCCGGTCGACTGGTCGGCGCTCGCCCATGCGGCGGGCTACTTCGACCAGGCCCACTTCAGCCGGGAGTTCAAGGATTTCACCGGCCACACCCCGACGGCGTACCTGGAACTGCGGCGCCGATTCCCCGCCGAGCGGGGGTTCCCGCCCGACAGCGGCCCGATGCCCGCCGATTGATTTTTTACAAGACCGGCCGCCTGCCGGGCCGATACGTTCGGGGCTCCAGTCGCCAGGAGACCTGAGGAGGACCTGTGGGCACAGTGATCATGCACAACGTGGTGTCGGTGGACGGCTTCATCGCCGACGAGAACGACGATGTCGGGCCGCTCCACGACTGGTACTTCAGCGGGGACACCCCGATCGCCGAAGGCGGCGACGACGAGCAGTACGACCATTCGGGAGCGGGAAGCGGCTTCAGGGTCTCGCGCGTGTCGGCCGAGTACGTCCGGCCGATGTGGGCCTCGATCGGGGTGATCGTGATGGGCCGCCACTTCTTCGACCTGGTGAACGGCTGGGAGGGCCGGCCGCCGACGGGCGACCACGTGGTCGTGGTGTCCCACCGGCCCAAGCCCGAAGGCTGGCACCCCGAGGCGTCGTACCACTTCGTCGGCGACGTGGCCGCCGCGATCGACAAGGCGCAGGCGCTCGCCGGGGATCGGGTCGTCGCCGTCAGCGCCGGCGAGGTGGGCGGCCAGATCCTCGCGGCCGGACTCGTGGACGAGGTGGCGATGGACGTGGTGCCGGTGGTGTTCGGTTCGGGCAAACGCTACTTCGGCGGCATCGAGGGACGGCGCCTCCTCGATGATCCGCATGTGGTCCTCCAAGGCGAGCGCGTGCTGCATCTGCGGTTCAAGGTGCGCCGCGAGTAACGCGGGCCGCAGTCGGCGGCGCCTTCCGGCGGGGCGCGGCGCGACCCCGGTGCGGCCGACGCGCGGAGGGCCGGGCGCGTGCGCCCGGCCCTCCGTCTCATCCACCGCAGATGCAGGCTTCGATCACGGCGCGCTCAGTCCTCGAGCCGATCGCTCCAGTGCCCGCGCCCCGCTTGCGCATGCTCCTGGGATTCGCCGTTCCACTGCGGGGACTGCGTCAGGTAGAACAGGTACGCCAGCGCCGGGCCGACGACGACCGCCGCGATCCCCACGGCCACCAGCAGCCCCTGCATGGTCGCCGGCGCGCCCGCGGCCTCGGCGATGGTCACCTCGTCGACCAGGACCCACGGGTACTGGCCGATCCCCCAGCCCGCCATGACCGCCGCGACCGCGACCACCGCCGTGAGCCGTGCGATCCCGAACCGTCTGCGCCACAACAGGACCAGTGTCGCGATCCCGCCCAGCGCCGAGAGCGCCATGACCGGCGCGGCCCGGCCGATCAGTCCCTCCCACAGCGTCGGCGCGTCGTGCTCGATCGGGATGAGCGCCGCGAAGACCACCGCACCCGTGGCGGCCCCGACCACCAGCGACCGGACGCGCAGCCGCTGCGCCAGCGCCGCCTCGCCGCGCCGGGCGGCGTCCGCGGTCAGGAACGTCCCGGCCAGGAACGCGCAGGTGCCGACCGAGATCGCCCCGGTGAACAGCGACGTGGGATTGATCCACGAGGACCACGGGTCGCCGTTCCCGCCGGCCGGGACCCGGCCCGAGGCGATCGACCCGGCGATGGTGCCGAGGAAGAACGGCGCGAGGACCGAGGACATCGCGAAGACGACGCCGAAGAGCCGCGCCTGCCAGAGCGTCTCGCTGAACTTGCGGAACGCGAAGCTCGCACCGCGCAGGACGATGCCCACGAGCGCGAGCACCAGCGGCACGTACAGGGTGGTCATCGCGGCGGCGAAGGTCTCGGGGAAGCCGGTCCACCAGGTGACGAGCACGTAGATGAGCCAGACGTGGTTGGCCTCCCACACCGGCCCGATGCTGTAGTCGATGAGGGTCCGGACCTCGGCGCCGCGGCGCGCGCCGCCGGCGGTGAGGTCGTGGAAGCCCGAACCGAAGTCGGCGCCGCCGAGGACGGCGTAGAAGAGGACGCCCGCGAACAGCGCGGCGGCGACGGCGAACTCGACCGTCATCATTTCGCGGCCTCCTCGGTCGCCGGGTCTTCAACGCGGTCGCGCAGGCGCGACTGCGGACCGTACGGGCTCGGCAGGTCGGCCGCCCCGGCCCGCCAGCGGCGCGCCATCGAACGCAGCACGACGATCGCGCCGACGGTCATGGCCCCGTAGAGCACGACCGACGCGCCGTAGACGCCCCAGAGCCCGGCCGAGTGGTCGGCCGCGGCCTCATTGGTGCGCATGACGCCGTAGACGATCCACGGCTGCCTGCCGACCTCCGTGGCGATCCAGCCCGATTCGAGGGCGATCACGGCGAGCACGCCGGCCGTCGAGGCGAACCGCAGGAACCAGCGGTGCTCCAGCAGGTCCCGTCGGCGCCAGCGCAGGAACCAGAACAGCGCGACCGCCGCCATGAGCAGCAGGCCGATGCCGATCATGGTCTGGAAGGCCCAGTGGGTGAGGTTGACCGGCGGCTGGTCCTCGTCGGGGATCTGGTCGAGGCCGGGCACGGGCTCGTCGAGCGAGCCCAGCGCGATGATCGAACCGAGGTAGGGGATCTCGATGGCGCCCTTGACCTCGCCTTCGATGAGGACGCCGCCGATGCGCAGCGGCGAGGCGCCCTCGTCGGTGGTCTCGGCGAGTTCGAACGCGGCGAGCTTGGACGGCTGGCGCTCCTCGAGCCCTTCGCCGAGGAAGTGCCCCACGAAGGGCTGGGCCAGGGCCGCGATGGTGGCGAACGCGAACGGGACGACGAACCCGAGCCGGTGGTGCCGGTCGCGCCTGCCGCGCAGCATCCCGGCGGCGTAGACGGCCGCGATCGAGAACCCGGCGACCATGTACGCGCCGACCCACATGTGCGCGAACTGCATGAACGCCTGGCTGTTGAACATGACCGCCCAGGGCTCCACGTCGACGATCTGGCCGTCGACGATGTTGAAGCCGACCGGGTGGTTCATCCAGGCGTTGACCGCCAGCACGCAGTACGTGCCGAAGACGCCGGTGATCGCCATGGGCAGCAGCATGAGCAGGTGCACTTTGGGGGGCATCCGGCCCCAGCCGTAAAGGTAGATGCCGATGAAGATCGCTTCGAGGAAGAACGCGAGCCCCTCGAACGCGAAGGGCAGGCCGAGGACATCGCCGTAAGTGCCCATGAGGCCGGGCCACAGGAGGCCCATCTCGAAGCTGAGGACGGTGCCGGAGACGGCGCCGATCGCGAAGAGGACGGCGGAGACCTTGCTCCAGCGCTTGGCGAGGTCCAGCGCGACGGGGTCCTTCCGGCGGATGCCGCGCAGGTGCATCACGAAGATGATGGCCGGGAACGAGACCCCGAAGCAGGCCAGGATGATGTGCCATCCGAGGGACAGCGCCATCTGCTGGCGCGCCGGCATGAGGCCGGCGGGATCGGCGGCGACGGCGTCCGCGGCCTGGGCGAGGAGCTGAGATGCGTCCATGGTTTGAAGCTATGCCCTGAACCGACTGAATCCACGCCCTTGTGAATGCATTCACAAGGGCGTGGAGAGCCGGATCGAACGTGTTCAAAAACGCGGGGACCTGCCGATATGCCCGGGGACCTCGGACTTCGTCACCGCGGCGCCCACCCGATCGCCGGAGCGCTCAATTTCTCAGCGGGACGCCCGACGGGGACTATCGGAGACGGTACCGCTTGGGGAGCTTGAAGCCGTAATCGCGCATGACGTCGCGGAGCACGTCCGGGTAGTCGGTGATGATGCCGTCCACGCCGTCGTCGATGAGCTTGCGCATGGTGGCCTCGTCGTTGACGGTCCACGGGACGACCTCGATGCCGTGGTCGTGCGCGTGGTCCACCATCGCCTCGGTGACGTACGGCTCGTAGTCGGCGTCGTCCACGCTGCCGTTCTGGGGGAAGCCGTGGACCGGCGAGAAGGCGTCGGCACCGAAGGAGTCGATCGCGGCGATCGGGTCGCCGCCGAAGTCGTCGATGTCGATGCCGCCGAGCCAGGGCGAGGCCCCGGCCTGGCCGGTCTGGAGGAACGTGTAGTTGGTGAGGGCGACGATCGGCAGCTCGGGCGCGGTCTCGTTCATGAGCATGAGCGCGCCCCAGTCGAAGCTCTGGATGGTGACCTGGCGGCTGATCCGCGCCTCGCGGATGTCGGCGACGACGGCCTCGACGAACGCCTCGCGCGGAGCCGTCTCGCTCGGAGCACCGGCCTCGACCTTGGTCTCGATGTTGAGCGTGACACCCTTGGCGCGGTAGTCGCGCACGAGGTCGAAGACCTCGCTGAGCAGCGGCATCGGCTCGCCGGGGTGTGCTTCCTGGCCGGGGTGGCCCGGCTGGGTCAGAGTGCCGCAGTCGAGGGTGCGGACCTGGTCGAGGGTGAGGTTCGTGACGTACTTCCCGACGTACGGGTACTCGGGGTCGCCCTCGAAGGCCGGGGCGGTGTCGAGGCATTTCGACCCGGAGACCCGGCGGTCGTGGGTGACGACGGCGTGGCCGTCCTCGGTGATCTGGACGTCGAGTTCCAGGGTGCTGACGCCGAGTTCGAGGGCGTTGGCGAAGGCCGGGAGGGTGTTCTCGACGACCAGGCCGAGGCCGCCGCGGTGGGCTTGGAGGTCGAAGTCGCGCTTGGGGTGCGCGGCGGCGGGGAGTGCGGGCAGGGTGATGAGGAGTGCGGCTGCGGCGGTGACCGCTGCCGCGGGGAGGATGCGTCTCATGGCCTCAGCTTCGGGGCCGAGCCTGACTCGGGGATGAATTGCCGCATTACTTCGGGTGACATTTCAACCTGCTGCGCCATGGGGGCCGGGCCGTACGGGCGGCGACAAAGAGGTCCGCGGAAGATGCGGTTCGCCTTCGGTAGTCCGGCCCATTGTGCTCAATGCGGAGAGCCTGACTTCAGCCTGCGGCACCATCGGGGCCCGGACCGTTGAGGCGACGACGAAGAGGCCCAATGCGGTTGAGATCCCTCTTCGGCAGTCCGGTCCATTGCACTCAGCGCCGGGAGCCTGACTTCCGGCTGCGGCGCCATCGGGGCCCGAACCGTTGAGGCAGCGACAAAGCGGTCTAGTGGAGCCGAGGTCCCTCTTCGACGGTCGGGTTCATTGCGCTCAGCGCGTGACCGCTCCCGAGTCATCGCTCCCTTGCCGCCCAACCATTCCCGGGATGCTTCGTGAATCGGCCTCACCTGAATTCACCCTTCCGAGTGTTGCCACGCCAAACCACACCGAGTCACAATTGAATCACAGATCGAACAAACAGACGGAAATCAGCAACACATTCGAGAACAGCGA
>NZ_JAJFAX010000009.1 GCF_019710475.1 Glycomyces sp. TRM65418
GGACGTGCGCACTCCCTGACCCCTCACCCCCGCCGGGGCCGGAGCGCACTGCGCTCCGGCCCCGGCGCTGTGTGCGCCATCACCGGAAATGCGGCTTGCGGCTGACGTAACGTCAGCCAATACCGTCGGATTCGCACGACGAAGGAAGGAAACCGGCGATGCAGACCTGGTCGACCGCCGAGGTGGTCAAGCTGACCGGCGTCACGGCGCGCACGTTGCGCCACTACGACGCGATCGGCCTCTTGACGCCCGCCGGCCACGGCCACGGCGGCCTGCGCCGCTACGGCCGGGCGGAACTCCTGCGGCTCCAGCAGATCCTCCTGCTGAAGCGCCTCGGCCTGCGGCTGGACGTGATCGCGGAGATCCTGGACGGCGCGCTCGACGAGATCGCCGCGCTCGAACGCCACGCGATCCAGCTCGCCGAGGAACGCGAGCGCCTGGATCACCTCGCCGCCACCGTCGAAGCGACCATCCGACAACTCGAAGGGAAGCAGACCATGACACCCGAGACCTGGTTCGACGGCCTCGACGCCGACACGCAGGCACGACATGAGGCCGAGGCCCGCAGCCGCTGGGGCGACGCGGTGGTGGACGCCGGAGAAAGGGCGATCCGGGCCATGTCGGCCGAGGAGCGCAGCGCGATCCCGGCGACGTTCGAGGACTTCCACCGGCGCCTGGCCGCGCTCCGCGACGCGGGGGCCGAACCCGCCGACGCCGGCGTCCAGGAGGTGGTCGAGCACCACTACCGGTTCATCGAGAAGCTCTGGGGCACCGCCCCCACCGCCGAGGCCTACAAGGGCCTGGGCGCGCTCTACACCGACGACCCGGCCTTCAACGCGACGTTCGACGAGGTCCAGCAGGACCTCGCCGCGTACCTCCGTGAGGGCATGAACGCCTACGCCGACGCGAACCTCTGAAGGACCCGGCCCTAGCGGGCCATGCCCACCGGCGCTCCCGCACCGACGGAGGGCTTCGGCTGGCGGTAGACCATGAACACCCGACGCTCCTGCGCGCCGACGAAGGCGCGCTTGGCGTCGAGGTCGTCGGTCCAGGCCAGGCGCCCGAGACCGGCCGCCAGCTTGAAGAAGCCGTCGTCGGGCAGGCCCGTCTCGCCGTTGCGGACGAGCACCGAGATCATGAGCTTCAGACCGGTGGCCTTCGAATGGTGCGCGTTGATGTCATCGCACAACTCCCCGATCCGCCCGGGGAGATCGGCGTCCGACTCGAACGGCTCGCCGAGTTCGCGGTTCATCTCGTCGTAGGAAAGCGTCTCGCCTTCCGCGGCATAGCGCTTGAGGACTTGCAGGCCTGTTTCGATGAGAACGGAGTCGTGCGGCATGGCGCCTACTTTGTGAGAAATGGAATTCGAAATCGAAAAGGGGCGTCTTCGACCGTAACACGGATTTTTCCGGCTTCGACCGATCCGGTGGCGGGCGATCGGGATTCCGCCTCACAGCGCGGTGGGAAGCGGCACGGTGCCGCTTCCCACCGCACGATCGATCGGTCATGAAGGCGTGGCGCCGGTGATGGTGAGTTCGTACGGGAACGGGTCGCCGACGCCGGTCTGCCACATCGGGTAGTTGCGGTGCTGCGACGGGGTCGGGGTGACCACGAGCATCATGTGGGTCTCCCCGCTCTGCAGCGAGAAGTTCGCGGTCTGCCCGGGTGAGAGCACGCTGCTGTAGCGGACCGAGAAGTCGGCCTTGACCGCCACGAGCTGGAACCGCCAGTCCGCACCGGCGAGGTCGGAGGCCCCGGTGAGCTGGACGCCGACCGAACCACCGGTGGGGTTCAGGTGGATCATGTTGTGGCCGTACTGGTGCGGGGCGTCCGAGGACGCGATCCGGTAGCGGTTCGAACCCAGGCTCTGGAGCGGATCGGTGTGGAGCGGCCGGTAGCCGCCGCCGCGCCACAGGTCGGAGCGGATCGCCGCCCCGTCCGAGAAGTCGTACACGACCTGCCGGGCGGAGTTGTTCGCCCAGAGGGAGGCGAACTCCTGGTGGTCGAGCTGCAGGACGCGCTTGAACGTGTCGATCGGATGCTCGCCCTGGCGCGCTTCGAACCAGAGTCGGTCGACGGTCTCGGCGCCGAAGGTGTCGCGGATGGTGTTGAAGATCATCCAGTCGCCGTAGTAGGTCTCCTGCGAGAGCCAGCGTCGGTGCTGCCGGTCGAGGTAGTAACCCGAGCCGGTGACGACGTCGGGCCGCTGCATGCGGGCCAGGTAATTGGCGTGGGCCTCCCAGACCGGCCCGGCCACCGGGTTGCCCGCGCCCCAGCCGCCGCCGTTGCCGGCGTCGGCGTTGAGGTCGACGGCGTACGACTGGAGGATGTGCCCGAACTCGTGCGACTCGACCCAGTCGTCCCAGGTCTTGTTGTACGGCAAGCACATGTGGCCGACCCCGATGTCGTCCGGCCCGGCCCAGTTCGCGGGCGGCAGGAAGTCCCCGGACCAGGTTCCGCACAGGTACAGGTTGATCCGGTACCGAGATCCGGTGTCGTGGTCCGCGGGGTCCACGAAGCCGACCTCGTCGACGTAGTAGTCGTAGATCTCCTCCATGTGGTTCGCGACCCACTGGGGGTAGTCGTCGTAGCCGTGCTGGCGGCCCCAGGCGACGGCGTCGATCGCGTCCCCCCAGCGGACGGTGAAGTTCTCGGACTCGACGTAGTTGCGGGTGGAGGCACCGGCCTCGGTCATGAAGCGGGGGGTGCGCGTCTCCTTCTGCTGCCGCGGTTCACCGGTCGGGTCGGGTTCGCCGGCGGTCGGCGTCGCGGTGGGCGTGGACGTGCCGCCGCCGCAGGTCGCGCCGTTGACCTTGAACCCGGTGGGCAGGGTGCCGCTGCCGGTGACGGTCAGCCCGAAGAGCTCCTTGGTCCGCCCGGCGGGAACGGCGGCGTTCCAGCCGACGTCCTCGCCCGTGAAGCGGGCGCCGGACTGGGTGTAATCGACGTTCCAGGCGTTCTGGACCGTGGCTCCGGCCGGCAGGTCGAACTCGATCTTCCACCCGTCGATCGACTCGGAACCGGCCTTGATGGACACTGCGGCGTTGTGCCCGGTGCCCCATTGCGAACTGACGGTGTACTGGACGGCTTCGCATGCGGCGGCAGATGCCGGGACTGCCGCCACCACTGCGACGGACGCGGCCATGACCGCTCCGACCGCCAATCCGACGGCCCCGAGCCGCCGTCGTCTATGCGTGATTTCCATTGGACTCCTCCGATCAGGCGCGAAAGCGCGCCCGCGGTCCGCCCGTCGAAACGCCGACCCGAGACCGAACCGCCATTAATATTTACGGACGTAAATATTAGATCCCGAGGCGCGACGCGGGCACAAGCACAGGGGATTTCAGAAACAAACCGCGTAAACCAGGTAAGGGGAACTCTGATCGGCGGGCGGCACGTGGGTGCCGTCCTGTAACGAACGGCGGGCGCGGGCATTGCCCGCGCCCGCCGTCGGCGGTGCTCAGTGCGCCGTTCCGATGCCGTGGCAGCGGAACGGGTCCGTCATGAGCGGACTCGCCGGTGAGCGTCGATGGCCCCGGTGGTGCTTCGAACCCGCTGCAGGAAGGCTCGGTCGTCAGTGGCGTCGAGCCTCGGTGAAGGAGTCAGACGATACGTTCGGGTCGAGTGTAGAGATTCATCGTGTCGTCGCGGACGAATCCGGCGAGGGTCAGGCCGGATTCCTCGGCGAGTTCGACGGCGAGTGAGGACGGGGCCGAGACCGCGGCGAGCACCGGGACGCCCGCCATCACGGCCTTCTGCGCGAGTTCGAACGAGGCCCGGCCCGAGACGGCGAGCACGGTGCCGCGCAACGGGACCCGGCCTTCGCGGAGGGCCTGGCCGAGCACCTTGTCGACCGCGTTGTGGCGGCCCACGTCCTCCTTCACGGCGAGCAGGTCGCCCTCCGCGGTGAACAGGCCCGCGGCGTGGAGGCCGCCGGTGCGGTCGAAGATCTTCTGGGCCTCGCGGAGCCGCACCGGGAGGGAGGCGAGGACCTCGGCCTTGACGGCGGCGGCGTCCTCGGCGACGGCCCAGGCGGCCTTGGTGCGGACGTCCTCGAGACTGTCCTTGCCGCACACGCCGCACGCCGACGTGACCGTGGTGTTCCGCCTGGCCGACTTCGGCGGCGCCTCCACGCCGCGCGCCAGCGTGATGTCGAGGAGGTTGTACGTCTGCTCGCCGTTCGCGTCCACGCCCGCGCAGTAGCGCATGCTCAGGACGTCGCTCGGCTTCGTGATGACGCCCTCGGCGAGCAGGAAACCGGTGGCGAGGTCGAAGTCGTCGCCGGGCGTGCGCATCGTGACCTGCAGGGATTCGCCTCCGACCCGCAGTTCGAGGGGCTCTTCGACGACGAGGGTGTCGACGCGTTCGATGCGGCGCCCCGCGGCGAGGCGGGTGGTCTTGCGGCGGACGGTCACACGGCCCATCGGGCTTCAGGTTCCCTTCGAACGGTTTCACTTCGTCAGGTGGTACTTGCCTGTATAGCGCGGCGGGGGCGGTCGGTTCGAGGGAGGAGGTGGAAACTCACGGTCGGGTCGGCGGGACAGGACCGGCGTCACGTCGACGCTTCGACCGTCCCGCTGTCGGGTTCGAAGCGGACCACGATCGATTTGGACGTGGGCGTGTTGCTGAACTCGGCCACCGAGTCGAGCGGGACCAGCACGTTCGTCTCGGGGAAGTAGGCGGCGGCGCAGCCTCGGGCGGTCGGGTAGTGCACGATCTTGAAATGCGGGGCGCGGCGGTCTCCGTCGGTCCACTCGCTCACGAGGTCGCAGTAGTCGCCGTCGCGCAGGCCCAGTTCGGCGGCGTCCTCGGGGTTGACGAGCACGACGCGGCGGCCCTCGTGGATGCCGCGGTAGCGGTCGTCGAGGCCGTAGACGGTGGTGTTGAACTGGTCGTGACTGCGCAGCGTCTGCAGGAGCAGTCGGCCGGGCCCGGCCTCGGGCGAGGTCACCGGGTTGACCGTGAAGTTGGCCTTGCCGGTGGCCGTGGGGAAGACGCGGGCGTCGCGCGGCGCGTGCGGGAGCGCGAAGCCGCCGGGGACGCGGGTGCGGGCGTTGTAGTCGGCGAAGCCGGGCACGACGCGTTCGATCCGCTCGCGGATGCGGTCGTAGTCGGCGGCGAAGTCCTCCCAGGGCACGGGGTCGTCGGGGCCGAAGACCGCGCGGGCGAGGCCGGTGACGATGGCGATCTCGGAGCGCATGTGCGGGCTCAGCGGCGGGACGCTGCCTCGGGAGGCGTGCACGATGCCCATGGAGTCTTCGACCGTGACGAACTGGGCGTCACCGCGGCGGCCGCGGCCCGAGGCGACCGCGGGCATGTCGATGTCCGTGCGGCCCAACGCCGGGAGGATGAGCGCCCGGGAGCCGGTCACGACGTGCGAGCGGTTGAGCTTGGTCGAGACGTGGACGGTGAGGCGGCAGCGGCGCATGGCCGTCTCGGTGGCGGCGGTGTCGGGGGTCGCGGCGACGAAGTTGCCGCCCATCGCGAAGAAGACCCGCACGCGGCCGTCCCGCATGGCGCGGATGGCGCCGACGGTGTCGAGGCCGTGGTCACGGGGCGGCGCGAAGTCGAATTCGGCGCCGAGGGCGTCGAGGAACCGGTCGGGCATCCGTTCCCAGACGCCCATGGTGCGGTCGCCTTGGACGTTGGAGTGACCGCGCACCGGGCAGACGCCCGCGCCCGGCCGGCCGATGTTGCCGCGCAGGAGCAGGAAGGCGACGATCTCGCGGATGGTGGGGACGGCGTGGCGGTGCTGGGTCAGGCCCATGGCCCAGCAGACGACGATCCTGTCGGCGTCGAGGACCATCGCGAGGAGGCGTTGGACGTCGGCCTCGGGCAGGCCGGTGCGGCGGACCGCCTCGGCCAGCGCCTCGGCGTCGTCTCCGGCCACGTGGTGGGCGGCGAAGGCCTCGAAGCCGTGGGTGTGCTCGTCGATGAATTCTCGGTCGATCGCGTCGGCGCGCAGGAGCATCCGGTTGAGGACGCTGAAGAGCGCGAGGTCGCCGCCGACCTTGATCTGGAGGAAGAGGTCGGTGAGGTCGGTGCCGCGTCCGGCGAGGCCGCGGGCGGTCTGCGGGTTGTCGAAGCGCTGCATGCCGGCTTCGGGCAGCGGGTTGACGGCGACGATGCGCGCCCCGGCGCGTTTGGCCTTCTCGAGGGCGGTGAGCATGCGCGGATGGTTCGTTCCGGGGTTCTGCCCGGCGACGATGATGAGGTCGGCTCGGTGGAGGTCGTCGAGGGTGACGCTGCCTTTGCCGATGCCGATGGTCTCGGCCAGGGCCGCGCCCGAGGACTCATGGCACATGTTGGAGCAGTCCGGGAGGTTGTTCGTGCCGAGTTTGCGGGCGAAGAGCTGGTAGAGGAACGCGGCCTCGTTGCTGGTGCGCCCGGAGGTGTAGAAGGCCGCGGCGTCGGGGTGGGCGAGGTCGGCGAGTTCGGCGGCGATGAGCGCGAAGGCGTCGTCCCAGCCGATCGGGGTGTAGTGGGTCGCGCCTTCGGCGAGGTGGACGGGTTCGGTGATGCGGCCCTGCTGGCCGAGCCAGTAACCGGATTTCTCGGCGAGATCGGCGACGGCGTGGGCGGCGAAGAACTCGGGGTCGACGCGTCGGCGCGTGGCCTCCTCGGCGACGGCCTTCGCGCCGTTCTCGCAGAACTCGGCGGGGTGGCGGTGGGTCGGTTCGGGCCAGGCGCAGCCGGGGCAGTCGAAGCCGTCCGTCTGGTTGACGTCGCGCAGCAGGGGCAGTCCGCGCTTGATCCCGGTCTGGGAGCCGACGAACCGGAGCGAGCTGGCGACGGCGGCCAGGCCCGCGGCGTGCCGCTTCGGGCGGCGGACGTCGGGGGCGTCCTGGGCGGGATCGAGGTCGGGCGCCTTGCTCATCCGCAAAGTGTAGGTCGCGCGCGGGCCGGGCGGCGGGGAGCGCCGGGAGGCGGCGTGTGCCGAACCCGCAGGCAGAGCGTGCACGGAGCGAAGTCGGGATTCAGCGCGAATCGGCACGATATCGGCCTGAAATCCCAGTACACCGGGTATCGGGGCGAATCAGCGCGGACCGCGCGGGCACCGGCCCACCGGTACGCTGAACGACGCGGACGAGCGGGTCCTTCGTCCTGGACCCGCGTTGCAGTCCTCAATGGAAGGCGGTGGGGATGGACGAGCACGATGACGCTTCGACCGGGCGCGGTCGCCTGCACGGCCGCGCGCTCCAGATCCTGGGGGTCGTCTCCACGGCGGCGGTCCTGATCGCGCTGTGGCAGTTCGGCGTCTTCGGCGAGGAGCCCGACCGCGATCCGGTGGGCGCCGTCGAAGGGCCCGTGGCGCCGTCGATCTCGGATGCTGCGGACGACCCGAGCACGACGCAGGTGACGCCGACCATCAGCGCGACGAGTGAGTCCCTCGCGGAGTCGTCGGCGGCCGAGACCTCCACCGCGCCTTCGGATGCGGCGTCGAGCTCGCGGCCTCCGGTGACCACGACGGCGGCCGAACCGCCTGAGGAGGACGCGGCGGCGACGGCGTGTTCGGCGAGCCTGACGCTCAACCAGTCGTGGGACGACATGATCGAGGTGACCGTCGTGGTGGTGAACAGCGGCGCGGAGGAGATCGAGTCGTGGGAGATCGATCTGTCCATGGACGGCGCGGACATCGAGCATTCCTGGAACATGCGGCATCTGGGCGACGGCCGGTACGGCAGCGAAGGCTGGAACGGCCGGCTCGATCCGGACGAGGACGCCGTCACCGGGTTTCAGGCCGAGGTCGACCGCGGGTTCGAGCTGCCCGACTCGGTGCCGTGCACGGCCGTCGCTTAAGCGGCCCCGGCGAGCAGGCGTGTCGCGGCCGCGGCCGCGCCGTCGGTGCGGATCGCGGCGGCGACTTCGGAGGCGCGGGCTCGGATCGGCGGGGCGAGGGCCGTCCCGAGTGCGGCCGACAGGGAGCGGATGCTGAGGGCGGGGCGTTCGTGGGCGGTGCCGATGCCGAGGTCGGCGACGCGGCGGGCCCAGTAGGGCTGGTCGGCGATCTGCGGGGCGACGACCTGCGGCGCGCCCGCCAGAGCCGCGGCGGTGGTCGTGCCCGCGCCGCCGTGGTGGACGACGGCGGCCACGCGCCGGAACAGCGCCCGGTGGTCGACGTCGCCGACGGCGATGCAGTCGCCGCGGTCGTCGAACGCGTCGAGGTCGGCCCAGCCGCTGGAGAGGACGGCGCGGCGGCCTTGGGCGCGTATGGCGCCGACGGCCACGCGGGCGGCGATCGCGGCGGGACGGATCGGGATGCTGCCGAATCCGATGTAGACCGGTGGGGGCCCGGCGTCGAGGAACGCCTCCAGGTCGGCCGGGAGCGGCCGTTCCCCCGGGAGGAGCCACGCACCGGTCTGGACGACGTCGAGGCCGGTCGGCCGCCACGGGCTCAGGGTCGGATCGCTGGCGAGCCACGGCCGTGCGGTGAAGACGTGGTCGCGGACGTTGCCGACCGGAGGCAGGCCGACCGATGCGCGATGGGCGTTGATCGCGGCGCTGAACAGGGCGTTCATGCTCGCGGCGTCGTGGTCCCACAGCGTCTGGTTGTCGGCGGGCCCGGCGGGCAGCGGCCGTCCGGGGCGCTCGGGCGGCGGGTGGTGCGCGGACGGCAGGAACGTCGGCTGGAGGCTCACGTAGCGGTAACCGAGGCCGAGGCGGTCGGCGGCCGAGCGCGCGGCGGCGGCGACGGAGAACATGCCGGTCGCCACGATGGCGTCGCACCCGGCGGCGGCGGCCGTGATCGCCGTGAACTGGTCGGCGATGATGGCGGCGGTGCGCCCCGCCGGATCCGCGGTGGACGGTTCGGCGGTGCCGGTGACCAAGGGGCGCACGGCGTCGCCCGCGGGGACCATCGGGATGTCGAGACGCGCCAGCAGGTCCGCGAATTCCGCGTCGGGCGGCGCGCAGACCCGCGCTTCCGCTCCGAGCGCCCGCAGCGCCGCGGCGAGCGCGGCCATCGGCTCGACGTCGCCGCGCGATCCGTACGTCGACAACAGCACCCGCATGACGCTCCCCGTTCGGTGGACTCCCGTCGATACTGCGATACCGGTGCTCGTGCGTGCCGGGGGGCCGCAGGTCTCGACCGGCCGTGGCGGGGCCCGGTCCTCCGCAGTCGGCCGGGCGGTGCCCGCACCGCTTCGCTCTGACGGGCGGGCCGCCTTCCTCGATGTCCTCCCCCGTGCGGCCGGATCAGGCCGCTTCCGGCCGCCGCCCGCAGACGGTGGCCGGCGGGCCGCCCGGGACCCGTCCCGTTACGGCCGCTGGTCGAACTCGGCGGTCGAGCCGTCAGCCGGTCGCTTCCGTCCGGAGGCCCAGGCCGAACGGGAACAGCGGGTCGTAGTCGGGGTCGCCGACGTTGAGCGGCTCGTCTTCGAGGACGCGGGGCCAGGAGACCGGGAGCCTGCCGTCGTAGGCGGTCCGGCCGAACAGCGGATCGGCGACGCCCGCGCCCTCGCTGCCGGGGAGCCAGGCCGCGACGAGCGCGTCGACGCCGTCGAGGTGTGACTCGATCTCGATGGGGCGGCCCGAGACCACGATGACGGCGCAGTCGACGGCGCCGCAGACGTGGTCGATCGCGGCGGCGTCCGCTTCGGACACCCGCATGTCGTGCTTCCCCGCCCCGGCGTCGCCGACGCCTTCGGCGTAGGGGTCTTCGGCCACGACGACGATGCCGACGTCCGCGCCCTCCAGCGGCTCGGTCGCCTTCTCGCTGTAGGTGACCGAGGCGGCGGTCTCCTGGATGCCGGCGAGGAGGGTCGTGCCGTCGTGGACCGATTCGACGGTGCCCTGCCAAGAGCCGGACCAGCCGCCCATCTGGCGGCCGAGCGAGTCGGCGCCGGAGCCGGCGACGTAGAGCCGCTCGTCCCCGGTGAGCGGGAGCAGGTCGTTCTCGTTGCGCAGCAAGACCTGCGAGGCGGCGACGGCTTCGCGGGCGACGGCGCGGTGCGCTTCGGAGCCGACGTCGGCGGCGCCGGTCGTGTCGGCGAGCGGTCGCTCGAACAGGCCGAGGGCGAACTTCTGGGTGAGGATGCGGGCGACCGCGTCGTCGATGCGGTCCTCGCTCACGGCCCCGGACTCGATTTCGGCGAGGAGCGTGGTGATGAACCGCTCGTATTCGAAGGGGACCATGACCATGTCGATCCCGGCGTTGATCGCGGTGCGCACGGCTTCGGCGTAGTCGTCGCCGATCTGGTCGACGCCCTGCCAGTCGGAGACCACGAAGCCGTCGAAGCCCAGCTCGCCCTTGAGGACGTCGTTGAGGAGGTAGCCGTCGGCGTGGGCCTTCACCGGGCCGTCGCCGAGGTCGGTCGAGGAGTAGGAGACCATGACCGATCCGACTCCGGCGTCCACGGCGGACTGGAACGGGGCGAGGTGGAGTTGGCGCAGCTCGTCTTCGGTGAGGGTGGTCACGCCCTGGTCGAGGAGGTAGTCCTCGGTGGTGGAGGTGCCGTAGGCGGTGCCGCCGTCGCCGACGTAGTGCTTGGCGGTCGCCAGGACGCTGGTGTTCGCGGCGAGGTCCTCGCCTTGGAAGCCGCGGACGACGGGCCCGGCGTACTCGATGGCGAGGCCGGGGTCTTCGCCGTAGGACTCATAAGTGCGGCCCCAGCGGCTGTCGCGTGCGACGCACACGCACGGCGCGAAGGTCCAGTGGACGCCCGTGGCGCGGGTCTCGGCGGCGGTGATCGCGGCGGTCCGGCCGGCGAGCTCGGGGTCGTGGGCGGCGCCGAGGCCGATGTTGTGCGGGAAGATGACCGCTCCGGGGAGGGCGCCGTTGCCGTGGACGGCGTCGATGCCGTAGACGAGGGGGATGCCCAGGCGCGAGTCGAGCGCTCGGCGCTGGAAGCCGTCGATCATCGCGGCCCAGTCTTCGGGCGTGTCGTGCAGCGCGTCGGAGCCGCCGTTGAGGAGCGAGCCGATGCCGAGTTCGGCGATGTCGGCAGGCGTGTCCTCGACGGCGGGGACGGCGGCCTGGGTCATCTGGCCGACCTTCTCCTCGATCGTCATGCGGCCGAGGAGATCTTCGACGCGTTCGGCGACCGGGAGGGCGGGGTCGCGATAGGACGCTTCATCGGCGTCGCTGCGCGGCACGACGAGGAGGGCGATGACCGACGCGGCGACGAGTGCCGCGGCCAGGGCGATCCAGAGGATCGCCGGGCGGCGCAGGAGTGCGGGCAGGCTTGCGCCCATGGCATGAGCTCCTCGAGGGGCGGGCGGACGACTACGGTCCCAACCTGAGCACAGCGTAATTGAAGGGGCGCTGCCGTGTCCATGGAGGCGGAGGACGGATCCGTGCTCATGGGGTGGGGTGCGTCGGAGCGTGAAGCCGCTCCGGCTCGAGAGTGCCGCAGGGGTATGGCGAACGAACGCTCGCCGAGCGCACGGCCCGCGCGTCCATCGGTCCGGCGGGGTCCACGCGGTTCGCGGGGCTCGCGCCAGGCGGACGCCGTCGCGCACGGGCCGGGCCCGTCTCGCGGCCCGTACGCGGCGACCGGCCGGGTTCGGGCGCCCGTCGGTGCGGGCGAGCGGTGCCGCCGGTGCGGCTCGGTCCGCGCGCGTACCGTCCAGCGCGCCGGGCTCGTGCATGGCCTTCCTTTCGCGTGGGCGGCGCGGTGCGGACAGCGCGCACGACCACCCGTTCCCCGTCTCGATGGAACACCTGGTTGCCACGGTGAGCCGAGGCTGTTATGTTGGGCCTCCAAACTAACCCTTCGGTGGTCTCCCCCGTTCGAGCCCTCACCGTCCCTCTGCCCTCTAGGAGCACACGTGCGACGACGCACTCTCGCCGCTTCGCTCGGCGCCGCCGCTGTCGCGGCCGCGGCCGTCCCCGCCCCCGCCTTCGCCAAGACCAGCGGCCGCTGCGAGGACGCCTACGCCTGGCGCAACGCCGTGGTCAACGGCGGCGGCTACGTCCCCGGCATCGTCTTCAACGAGACCGAAGCCGACCTCATCTACGCCCGCACCGACATCGGCGGCCTCTACCGCTGGCAGGAGCCCACCCAGACGTGGAAGCCGCTCCTCGACTGGGTCGGCTGGGACGACTGGGGCTGGACCGGCGTCGTCTCCGTCGCCACCGACCCGGTCGAGCCCAACCGGGTCTACGCGGCCGTCGGCACCTACACCAACGACTGGGACCCGATCAACGGCGCGGTCCTCTACTCCGACGACTACGGCGACACGTGGGGCGCGGCCGAGCTGCCGTTCAAGCAGGGCGGCAACATGCCCGGCCGCGGCATGGGCGAGCGCCTCGCCGTCGACCCGGCCGACAACGCGGTCGTCTACCTCGGCACCCCGAACGGCAACGGCCTCTGGCGGTCCGAGGACCACGGCCGCACCTGGGCGCGCGTGGAGGAGTTCCCGAACGCCGGGAACTTCGTGCAGGACCCCGGCAGCGACTACTCCGACGACAACCAGGGCGTCATCTGGACCGAGTTCGACCAGACCGGCCGGATCTTCGTCGGCGTCGCCGACCCGGCCGACCCCCTTTACGTCTCCGAGGACCGCGGCCAGACCTGGCAGCCCGTTCCCGGGGCCACCGCCATCGGCGCCGTGGACGGCAACAAGGCCATCCCGAAGCAGGCCGCGATCGACCACGAGAACGGCCACCTGTTCATCGTCACCAGCTGGGACCCGGGCCCCTACAACGGCGGACCGGCCTCCGGCAAGGGCGGCGCGATCTGGCGGCTGGACCTCGCCTCGGGCGAATGGACCGACGTCACCCCGTCGTACAACCCGGTCGGCGCCATCCCCGGCTTCGGCGGGGTCACCGTCGACCGCCGGAACCCCGGCACCCTCATGGCCGCGACGCAGAACAACTGGTGGCCCGACGAGATCATCTACCGGTCCAGGGACTCCGGCGCGACCTGGGAGACGAGCTGGGACTACGCGTGGGACGCGGACTTCTCGTGGCCGCCGCAGCGCACCGACCGGTTCACCATGGACCCCGGCGGCAGCGAGTGGCTGTCGTTCGGCGGCGTCGACGACGGCCCGTCCTACGCGGTCAAGCACGGCTGGATGATCGACGCGCTCGCGATCGACCCGCACGACTCGAACCGGATCATGTGGGGCACCGGCGCGACCATCTGGGGCACCGAGCAGCTGACGGCCTGGGACGCGCAGGGCCCGCTCGTGGGCTGGGACGACGAGGCCGGCCGGCAGGTGGCGCTGCCGGTCGACCCGTTCACCGTCGCCGTCCGGGTCGAGGGCCTGGAGGAGACCGCGGTGCAGGACATCGCGGCGCTCGGCGGCACCGTGGTGACGGCGATGGGCGACCTCGGCGGGTTCGTCCAGAGCGACCTCGGCCGCGCCGGGACGCAGATCCGCAACCCCGACTGGTCCTCGGGCCGGAGCGTGGACTTCGCGGCGCTGAAGCCCGATGTGGTGGTCGGCTCCGGTGACGTGGAAGGCGACGTCGACGGGCACGTCGGCGTCTCGATCGACCGCGGCGCGACCTGGCTGACCACGAAGCGCCTGGAAGGCGTCGCGGGCGGCGCGAACGGCGGCACGGTCGCGGTGAGCGCGGACGGCGAGGTGATCGTGTGGACGCCCGGCGACGGGACGACCGCGCCGGTGCTCAGCACCGACCTCGGTCAGAGCTGGACGCCGGTGGAGGGCCTGCCCGGGGGCGCGAAGGTGCGCGCGGACCGAGTGAACCCGAACTGGCTGTACGCCTTCGCCGCCGGCGCGTTCTACGCGAGCCGCGACGGCGGCCTGAGCTTCGCCAAGACGAACGCGTCGGGCCTGCCCGCGGAGGGCGATGTGGACTTCCGCGCCGTCCCGGGCAAGCGCGGGCACCTGTGGCTGGCCGGCGGCAACACGCCCGCCGAGGTCGACGCGGTGTACGGGATGTGGCGCAGCACCGACGGCGGCCGGTCCTGGAAGCGCATCCGCGACTTCGAGGAGGCGGACGCGGTGGGCTTCGGCAAGGCCCGTCGGCGCGGCTACCCGACGATCTACGCCTCGGCGAAGGCCGGCGGGAAGCGCGGCATCTGGCGGTCGACCGACGAGGGCCGCAGCTGGGCGCGGATCAACGACGACGCGCATCAGTGGGGTTGGACCGGCAAGGCGATCTCGGGCGACCCGGAGGTGTACGGCCGGGTCTACATCGCGACGAACGGTCGCGGCCTGATCTACGGCGACATCGCCGATTAAGTCCTCATCGGACCCACCCCTCGCCTGAACGCTCAGGGGAGCGACCGCGCCGGTCGCGGGGCCACCGTTCGGCCCCGCGGCCGGCGCATTGCCGTCATCAGTCGGGCAGTACCGTCGACAGGGCGGCACTGCTCGACCGCATCACGGTTGCAGAGGCCGGAATGCGCACTCGCGGCCCACGGTGACCGCGGGTCTCACCCCTCAGAAAGGTCGGCGTGTTGATACGCGATGAAGCGCCGCCGCTCGTGCGGCGAGGAGGCGTCGGCGACGCCGATCGGCTGACCGCGGTCTTCTGGGCCGCACGCGGCCGGATGGCGTATCTGCCCGCGCTCTACACGTACGAGCAGACCGCTTGGTGGGTCGAGCACGTGATGGCTCCGCAGTCGGAACTGTGGGTCGCCGAGCGACACGGGGCAGCGGTCGGATTCGCCGCGCTGCAGGGCGATCGGCTCGATCACCTCTACGTCGAACCCGCGGCGCAAGGGCAGGGAGTCGGAGAGGCGCTGCTGGCCGAGGCGAAGCGGCGGCGTTCCGAGCTGCATCTGCGCGTGTTCG
The DNA here is from genome assembly GCF_019710475.1 of Glycomyces sp. TRM65418. Classification (GTDB taxonomy): domain Bacteria; phylum Actinomycetota; class Actinomycetes; order Mycobacteriales; family Micromonosporaceae; genus Glycomyces. The sequence goes on from NZ_JAJFAX010000009.1 coordinate 14,710, forward strand.
AGCAGAACGCGGGCGCACGGGCCTTCTATGAACGGCACGGGTTCGCAGTGGTCGACGTCGGCGACGGCTCGGACAACGAGGAGCGCCTCCCGGACCTCCATCTGCGCTGGCACCGCTGAACGCGACGGCGTCGTCGCGTTCGGTACGCGCCTGAATCGGATGGCGCAGCGGCCGAGACGGAACCATACTTGCTCGATGCTCGGAGAGACCGCCTATCACGGCGCCCTCGGCGGCGCGTTCGCCGCCCTGTCCGAGACCGGCGCCTACAACGCCTACATCGACCGACCCGCAATGCGCGCACTCGCCGGAGACATCGCCGGGCTCCGCGTCCTCGATGTCGGCTGCGGTCCCGGGCATGATGCGGCGGCCCTGGCCGAACGGGGCGCCACGGTGCTCGGCGTCGACGGCAGCGCCGATCTCCTCGAACACGCCCGCGTCCGGACCGGGGGCGCGCTCGAAACGCTGCGGGAGCCCCGCGCCGTCCCCGAGCTGGAGGCGGTGGACGCGGGGTCCTACGAGCGGCTCGATCGCAACCCGTCGCTCCTGGCGGCCCTGTTGCGCCGCCCCTGACGCGTCCGAGGTCGCGGTGAAGCATCGAGGTGGCCGGATTGGTGGCCGAATGTCCGACTCTCACGCCTTCGGCCATCCCGTGGAAACTTGCAAATGGACCGACATCGCAAGGTTCAATGCACCGGTGCAGATCCCATTTGGAACGATGTCCGGGGCCTGAGCCAGCTGCTCCCTCTCTCCTCGTTCGAGGGGGGCCATGCGATCGGAGTCGTCAGTTCACGTGGCCGTCAAGTGATCGGGTGTGTGAAATCGCCGCGAGCGGGTAACTAGAGAGAACCTCAGTTCAACGACTACGGAGGTTCCACAATGATTGGTTTCATCGTCGCAGGCCTTATCATCGGCGCGCTGGCCCGTCTCATCAAGCCGGGTAAGCAGCGCCTCGGTATTCTCGCCACCCTGATCCTGGGCTTGGTCGGCTCGGTGATCGGCGGGACGATCGCCAACCTGCTCGGCACCGGCGACATCTGGGAGCTGAACGTCCTCGGCTTCGTGGTCGCCGTGATCGCCTCGGTGCTGCTCATCGGCATCGCCGAAGGCATCGCCTCGAGCCGCCACAAGACCGCTCACTAGTCACTAGCACTTGCAGCTTCCGGGGCCCGCGCGCATCGCGCGCGGGCCCCGTTCGCTGTGTGCGGCGTCGCGCCGCCCCCGGGAGACCGCCTCCCGTCGAGATGTATAGAACTCTTGACATGATGTCAACTCAGGTATACATTCAATGATGTCAAGGATTCTTGACATCATTCGCAGCGTCTGCCTCATGAGCACTGCTCAGCGCAGTTCCACGGGCCTGCCCGCTCGAAGCGGGCCGACGCCGTCCACCTCTCTGGAGTGACACCGTGAAAGACGACCCCGTTCGCACCGCGCGCCTCACCGGCGTGCTCTACCTGGCGCTGGCGCTGTTCGGCATGTTCGGCTTCCTGATCGCGCGCGGCAACCTCTACGTCGAAGGCGATGCCGTCGCCACCGCCGCGAACCTCGCCGACAAGGAATCCCTCGCTCGCCTGGGTCTGGCCGCTGAAATGGGGGCCGCGGTCGCCCAGGTCCTCGTCGCCCTCTGGTTCTACCGCCTGCTCCGCGGCGTGAACGCCTTCGCCGCGGGCGCGCTCGCCCTCTTCGGCTCCTTCAACGCCGCCGCGATCCTGGTGGCGGCCGGGTTCACCGCCGCCGCGGCCAACATGTCCACAGGAGACATGACAGGGCTCGCAGGCGGGCAGCCCGGCACGGCGCTGCTCATGATGGAGCTGAACGGCGTGCTCTGGGGCGTAGGCCAGCTCTTCTTCGGGCTGTGGCTCATCCCGATGGGCCGCCTCGTGGCGACCTCGGGACACATGCCCCGCCTCCTCGGACACCTCCTCCTCGCCGGAGGCTTCGTCTACCTCGCGATCGCGTTCCAGACCTACCTGTGGCCCGACGCCCCGACCGCCCTGATCGACGGCCTCGTCCTCGTTCCCACCGCGGGAGAACTCTGGATGATCGGTTACCTGCTGACGAGGGGCCTGCGCCGCAACGCCCTCGAACGCGGACTCGTTCCGGCATGACCGCCGGCCCGCCGCCTCGAACCGGAGACGGTTCGACCGCGAAGGCCGGGCCGTGTTCGAGCATTGCGGCAGCCTCCCATTGCATCTGTTGTCCCGCAACAGCACGCAATAGGAGGCTGCTTCGCCGAGTGCCGCAGGACTCGGACAATACGACCTAGGTCGTGGTGAGGAATGCGGGGTCCGGCCGAGGAGGATCGCCACCTGGACGGTGGCTTCGCAACGGACGGCGGGCAGCGCGGTGAGCACGTCGTTCGCGAACGCGTCCTCACACGGCCGGCGGGTCAGACCTTTCGGTACTTGGCCTGGAAGAAGCAGTAGACGCCGAAGCACGCGATGCCGAGGGCGATCAGGACGAGGAGCCATGTGCCCCAAGCGGTCCCTGCCAGCGTATTGAGGGCGGCGTCGAGGCCGCCGGCCTTCTCCGGGTCGTAGTTGATCGCCGCGGAGACGATCAGCGCGCCGGCGATGCCGTACGCGACGCCCTTGCTCGTGTATCCCGCCATGCCGAGCCGCTGCACCGTCCGGCGCACCGTCGGGTTCATCTGCCCGGTGTTCAGGTGCTTCTGGAACTTCTTCTTCAGCCCGTAGACCACCAGGCCGACGCCGACGCCGACCACGACGAGACCGGCCAGGCCGACCAGGAAGCGGCCACCGCTTGAGTCCATCATGGATGATGCTGAGGACTGCTGGCTCTGCGACTGCGACGCGTTCGCGCCGCTGACCACCTTATAGCCGAGGTAGGCGAAGTAGAGGTAGAGGACCGCGCGGCAGCCGGAGACGACGCGCTCGGCCATCGCGCTCCGGTCCCGCGAGCCGCGATGGCTGAGCGCCGCCTCGAAGGCCTGCCAGACGGCCAGCGCGACCATGCCGATGATGATGCCGATGACCAGGAACTCGCCGGCCGGCTGCCGAGCGAGGGTCTTCAAGGCGCCGGACTGATCGGTCTCACCGGACGAGTCACCGAAGGCGACCTGCAGCGCCAGCCACGCGAACAGCAGGTGGATGACGCCGTATGCGATGAAGCCGCCGCGCGCGAGGAGCTCCAGCGGTTTGCTGTTGGCCGCGCGCGAGGCGGTGCTGCGCACGTTAGGGGTGGAGGACATGCCGCCATGGGTTACCGATGGCGACCGGTCTCAAACGCGTCCCGGGTGCCGAAGCCGCTGAACGAGCGACGACACCGCGCCGTCGTCGACGCTGTCCAGGGAGACCGCAGGCCGCCGACGCGCCACGGCGATCTTCTCCGGGCCGGCTTCGTTCTCGGCCGACCTGTACGGCACACGGCGCGAAGGTCGCGATCCCCCTCGACCGCACCCCGCATTCCTGAACACGCCCTAGCCCTCGAGCTGTCGAGCGAGGTCCCCGGCGGTGGCGAGCGCGGACGAGGCGCCCTCTCGGTCCTCTTCGGAGAGATCGGTCTCCTCGACGCGTTCGAGGAGTTCGGCCGCCTTGGTCTCGTCGCCCTCGCGCATCGCGAGTTCGGCCCGGTAGACCAGAGCGTCGAGGAGTTCGCGCCTCGGGGCATCGTCGCCGCTTCGCTCCAGCGTCGCGTCGAGGATGCGGGCCGCCTGCGCGGCGTCGCCTTTCGACTCCCCCAGGATGATCGCCTTCACGAGGGTCCGGCCGAGCCTGCTCTGCGGCGCTTCGGCCTTCTCGGAGTCCTCCTGCTGCGGGAAGATCCGGAGGATGTTGCCGCTGGGGTCGGTGACGGAGAAGCCGGCCCGGTTGCCGGTGTTGCCGCGTTTGCGCGGCCGGGTCATGCGCGGGATTCCCGAGACCAGGAGCTTGCCGTGGGCCTCGCGCATGCCGGCGGCGAAGGCCTCCCACAGCGCGCCCGTGTCGGGGACGAAGACGAGGCAGGTGCCGTAGGTGTTCTCGGGGTCGAGCACGTCGACGCCGAAGAAGTGCAGCTCCCAGTCGTCGCGGGCCATGACGATGTACGGGTTCGGCCGGGTCTGGTGATGGGTCCGCTCGAAGCCGAGCATCCGGTAGAACTCGCTCGTCTCGTCGATGGACCTGCACGGCAGCAGAGGGACGGTGGTCTCGCCGCTCATCGGCTTCCTTCCGGTTCGAGTGCGGTGGTGAGGGCGCGCAGGGCCGCGGTCGCGGCCGCGACCGCGGCCGGATCGAGCGCGGCGGCGAGCCGGTCGGCCCATTCGGCATGGGCGCGTTCGACTTCGGCAAGGGCGCGCCGCCCGGCGTCGGTCGGTGCGAGGAGTCGGGCGCGGCGGTGGCAGGGGTTGTCGTGGAAGGTCGCGAGGCCGTCGGCCACCAGGGCGTCGGCGGTCTGCCGGACGCTCTGGCGGCGCAGCCCCATGGTCCGGGCGACGTCGGCGACGGTGGCCGGCCCGTGGTCGATGACGCCGAGGACCTGCCAGCGGGCACTGGTGAGCCCCGCGGGCGCGGTGAGGGCGTCCCCGGCGGCGAGGAGGGCGCCGTTGGCGCGGAAGACCTCGATGGCGAGGTCGGAGACGGCGAGGGCGCGGGGACTGAGTGCCACGCCCTCGACCCTAGATTATTGACAGGTACCTGTCAATCAGGTTCGGACGGAGGCCATGCGTTCGACGGCCTCGGTGAGGATCTCCGGCGAGGTCGCGTAGTTGAGGCGCACGTGTCCCGCGCCGCCGGTGCCGAACGGCAGCCCCGAGTTGAGCGCGACCTTGCCGCGTTCGAGGAAGACCGCGGCGGGGTCGTCGCCGAGCCCGAGGTCGCGGCAGTCCAGCCAGGCCAGGTAGGCGCCCGGCTGAGGGCGGTAGCGCACGCGCGGCAGGCGCTCGGCGAGCGCGTCCGCGAGCAGGCGGCGGTTCGATTGGAGGCCCGCGAGGAGCGCGTCGAGCCAGGGGCCGCCTTCGGCGAAGGCGGCGGCGTGCGCGATGGCGCCGACGTGGCTGACGCTGGAGCTCATCTCCTCGGGCATCCGGGCCAGGTCGGCCGCCGAGTCCGGCCCGGCGATCGCGACGGCGGCCTTCAGGCCCGGCAGGTTCCAGGCCTTGGCGGCGGAGGTCACCGCAAGGCCCGACCCACCGCCGGGGACCGTGAGGTACGGCGTGAAGTCGGTGCCGGGGGCGACGATCGGCGCGTGGGCCTCGTCGGCGATCACGCGCACGCCGTAGTCGGCGGCGAGGCGGGCGACGCGGGCGAGTTCGGCGGCGGTGTGGACGGTCCCGGTGGGGTTGTGGGGGCTGCACAGGAGGTAGGCGGCGCGGCCGCCGCGGCCGAGCGCGAGTTCGAAGGCGGCGGCGAGGGCGGCGAAGTCGATGCGGTGGTCGTCGCCAAGGGGCGCTTCGATCACCTTGCGGCCGTTCAATGCGCTGAAGGCGTAGAACGGCGGGTAGACGGGGCTGTTGATCACGACCGCGTCGTCGCGCCGCGTGACGAGCTTGAGCATCTCGACGACGCCGAGCATCATGTCGGGCACGGTCCTGATGAGACCCGGGTCGAGGCGCCAGTTCCAGCGTTCGGCGGCGAAGGCGGCCATGGCCTCGGCGTAGGCCGTCCCGGACGGGTATCCGGTGTCGCCGATCACCATGGCGTCGGTGACGGCCTTGACGACGGGTGCGGCCGGGAGGACGTCCATCTCGGCGACCCACAGGGGCAGGACGTCGGCGGGGTGGGCTCGCCATTTGACGCCGGTGCGCTGGCGGAGCCGGTCGGGAGTGAGTTGCCGCAGCGGGTCGCCGGGCAGGTCGTTCGAGGCATTCGTAGTGGCGCTCATGGCAAGACGGTAGCGAAGATTCACCGCTGTGTCACGAGTCGGATGCTGTGAGTTCGCTCCTCGAGGCCAGGCGGGGGAATCCGGTCCAGAACGGCCGCAGAGGGCCGACGACCGCCCTATGTAAACAAGAGCGAAGCCGGCCGCCCGGAGGCCTGTGGACGGTCTTCGACCACGCCTTGCGGTGCGAGAACGGCGAATCCGCAGCCCGCGGACGGTGCGGTAACCGCTCGTGCAGGCGTGCGTCGATTCCGGTGAGCCCTCGACATGGGCTAGGCTGGAGCGACGTCCCGCACCGGCGGCGGGACCGGCCGCGATCCCCGTCCCCGCGGGCCGGGCCGGGCCGCAACTATCCGAAGCGACGCCCCGATCCCCCTGTCACCTGCCCATTCAGCGCCGATTGGAATGCCGTGAACGAAGCAGTCCCCGAATGGTCGCCGGCCGGGATCGATCCCGCCGTCCCCACCACCGCGCGCGTCTACGACGCCATCCTCGGCGGCCGGGACAACTTCAAGGCCGACCGCGAGGCCGCCGACGTCTTCACGCGGAGGGTCCCCCAAGCCCGCGAGGCCGCCCGGCTCAACCGGGCCGCGCTCATCCGGGGCGTCCGGTACATGGTGCGGTGGGCCGGGATCGACCAGATCCTCGACATCGGATGCGGACTGCCGACCGAGCAGAACACCCACGAGGCGGCCCAGGAGATCAACCCCGGCGCGCGGGTCGTCTACGTCGACAACGATCCGATGGTGCTCTCCCACGGCCGGGCGCTCCTGGTCGACAACCGCACCACCACCGTGGTGACGGCCGACATGCGCGACCCCGCCGGGATCCTCGCGAATCCCGAAGTGCGCGCCAATCTCGACTTCGACCGGCCCATCGGCCTCATGCTCGTGGGGATGATCATGCACATCGCCGGAGACGAGTCCCCCGACGAGATCATCGGCGCCCTCATGGAGCCGCTCGCCTCCGGCTCGCACCTGTTCCTCACCGCGTGGCCCGACACGGGCGACCCGGCCCAGCACGCGCTCTCGCAGGCGAGCCTGGAGACGCTCGGCACCGGCTGGGCCCGTCCGGTCGAGCGCATCCGAGGGCACTTCCTGGGCATGCCGCTGGTGCCGCCGGGTCTGGAGTACGTCCCGCGCTGGTACCCCGAGGAACCGGACCGGAAGGTTCCCGCATTCGACGACTTCGAGCCGTACGAGCGCACGTACATGGCCGGGATCGCCGTCAAGCCCTGAGGCGAGGCGAGTGCGGCCGAGCCGTACATTAGTACCGCGCAGCGTGTTCGAGAAGAGAAGAGACCGCCAATGCCCATGCTCGAAATCCGTCGGCACAGCAAGCGCAACGGAGACGAGGCCGTCCACCTCTCCCAAGAAGGCGTCGAACTCGCCCGATGGTCCGGGACCCTCATGGGTCCCTTCGAAGTCGTCGCCACGAGCGTCGCCCCGAGGGCGCGGGAGACGGCCATCGCGATGGGCTTCGCCGTGACCCTCGAACTGCCCACGCTCCCGAACGTCAACGCGTTCCTCCAGGAGTCCCAGTCCGCCAGCTATGACGTCGGCGCGCCGTTCACACGGCTCGCACGGCTGGTCAACCGGCGCGGCAGCGCCGCCAGCGACTACGCGCACGCGCTCGCCCGGCAGTGGACGGACCTCATGGCCCCGCTCGGTCCCGGCGACGCCGGGCTCGTCATCGGGCACGGCGGTCACATCGAATGCGGGCTCGTCGCCCTGTTCCCGGAGGCGAACCACGACGAGTGGGGAGCGCTGTTCGGGTACATGGAGGGCGCGCGGCTGCACTTCGACGCGGTCGCGAAGCGGTTCCACGACATCGAGTTCGTGCGCACCTGAGCGAGCGGCCCCGAACAGGGCGGCCGCCGGGCACGGCGCTCGCGAGGCCGAACCGGAACGGGCTTGCCCGGAGACGAGGGCCGTGCTTTGATCAGGCCATGCCGAGCACCGCGCAGTACCTGGCGTTCATCGCCGCGTCCCTCGTCCTGATCCTCATTCCCGGGCCGTCGGTCATGTTCGTCGTCGGCCGGGCGCTCGCCTACGGCCGCAGGCAAGCCGTCTTCACCGCCTGGGGGAACGCCACCGGCACGTTCACCGCCGCCGCGCTCGCGGCCGTGGGCCTCGGCGCCCTCATCCAGGAGTCGGCGATCGCCTTCGCCGTGGTGAAGTACGCGGGCGCGGCGTACCTGGTGTACCTGGGCGTCAAGGCGCTGCGCGACCGCAAGGGCCTCATGCCGTCGGCCGAGGACGAGGCCGCGACGCCGAAGCGCGCCCTCGCGACCATGGCGGAGGGCTTCGTCGTCGGCTTCCTCAACCCGAAGAGCATCCTGTTCTTCCTCGCGATCCTCCCCCAGTTCGTCGATCCCGGCGCCGGTTCGGCGACCGTGCAGATGCTGCTACTGGGCGGGACGTTCGCGGTGCTCGCGGCGGCCTGCGACACCGTCTGGGGCGTGGTGGCCTCGGCGGCCCGCGACGTGCTGCGCCGGCCGCGCGCGAAGCTCGTCATCGGCCGCGCCGGAGGCGCCTCGCTGATCGGCCTGGGCGTCGCCGCGGCGGCCGGGGAGCGCGCCTGAGCACACCGATGCCCTTGGGAGCGATTGCATATCGAGGTACATGGATATATAGTGTGGAGAACCTCACGCGATCCCGTTCCTTCTTCCGGCTCGCGCGGCCCCTCAGGGCCGCCCCGACGCCCCGGCAGCGTCCAGAGAGGACCCCATGTCAGCCAACACCCTCCCCCGTCTGCGGCGGGGCCTGGTCGCCGCGGCGGCGGCGGTCTTCGTCGCGGCGGCGGCGCTCATCGCGGTCATGGTCCCCCGACCGGCCGACGCGGCCCAGCTGACCCAGATCACGGACTTCGGGAACAACCCGAGCGGCATCGAGATGTACCTGTACGTGCCCGACAACGTGGCGCCCGAACCGGCCATGGTGCTCGGCATCCACTGGTGCACCGGCTCGGCCCAGGACTTCTACAGCGGCACCGAGTGGGCGCGGCTCGCGGACCGATACGGGTTCGTCGTGGTGTACCCGTCGGTGACGCGGTCGAGCAAGTGCTGGGACGTCGCGTCGCCGGCCTCGTTGAACGGCACCGGCTCCGACTCGGTCGGCATCAAGTCCATGGTGGACTGGACGATCAACCGGTACCACGTCGACACCGACCGGATCTACTCGACCGGGATCTCCTCGGGCGCGATGATGACGAACGTGATGCTCGGCGTCTACCCGGAGGTGTTCGCCGCCGGCGCGGCGTTCTCGGGCGTGCCGTACACGTGCTTCGCGACCGACGACGGCTCGGAGTGGAACTCGCAGTGCTCCCAGGGCCAGATCGACCGCACCCCGCAGCAGTGGGGCGACGCCGTCCGGACCGCGAATCCGGGATACTCGGGACCGTGGCCGAGGATGCAGATCTGGCACGGCACCGATGACGACACGCTCGCGTACCCGAACTTCCAGGAGCAGATCGACCAGTGGACGAACGTCCACGGCACGGACCAGACGCCGGAGCTGTCGGACACGCCGCAGACGAACTGGAACCGGACCCGGTACGGCGGCACCGGCGCGCAGGCGCCGGTCGAGGCGATCAGCCTGCAAGGAGTCGGCCACAACCTGATGGCGAACGGCATGGCGGCCAAGGCGCTCGAGTTCTTCGGCCTGACGGCGCCGGTGGACCCGACGACGTCCCCGACCACCGTGCCGACCGACCCGACGACAGGCCCCACGAGCGGCCCGACGGGCGGATGCTCGGCGGCCATCAAGGTGGTGAGCACGTGGAACTCCGGCTGGCAGGCCAATGTGGACGTGACGGCGGGCGATGCGGCGATCTCCGGCTGGACGCTGCAGTGGACCTGGCCGAGCGGCCAGACGATCTCCAGCTCGTGGAACGCAGCGGTGACCAGTAGCGGCTCGGCGGTGACCGCCGAGGACGTGGGCTGGAACGGCGCAGTGGCCGCAGGTCAGACCCGGACATCGAGCTGGGGCTTCATCGGAACCGGTGCATCGGCGACCCCGCAGGTGGCGTGCACGCCGGCCTGACCGGAGACCGGCGGAACGGCCGGGGCCGCAGGCGCGAAAGGGTCTGCGGCTCCGGCCGTTCCGCCGCCGGGACACGGGCGCTCTCAAACCGCTGAGCGCCGATGCCCTTCCGACCGCACGGGTTCGCCATCGAATCGGACCGCAGCCGACCGAACGGCGAATGTCGTTGCGGTCGGGAACGGGCGTCTATAGCGTTGCCGGATGGCCTCTTCCGAAGCGCTCGCTGCGCTAGCGCGGCGCTACCGCGTCGATCCCCGCGCGGTCGCCGCCGCGCCGTTTCAAGGGGTGGCGAACCGGGTCTACTTGCTCGGCGACCACCTCGTCCTGCGGATCGCTCGGCCCGGGTCCGCCGACGACCTGCGCAAGGAGGCGAGCGTGATCCCGGCCGCGGTGCGGGCCGGGGTGCTCACGCCGGCGATGGTGGCCTTCGACGACGGCGACGAACTCTTCGGAAGCCCGTACATGGTGGTCAGACGGGCCAACGGCATCGCCCCCGGCCTCCCGGACGGGCCGGACGACGAGCGCTGGCGGACGCTCTACCGGGAACTCGGCGGCCAACTGGCCGCGCTGCACGAGGGCGTCCCCGCGCTGCCCGAGGTTCCGGCGGACACGGCCTCGGATCCCCGTCCGGACGTGGCCGCGCTCGCCGAGGCCGGATACCTCAGCGCCGACGTCGCGGCCTGGGTCGTCGGCTGGTTCGACCGGCTCGAACCGCGAATCCCCGCAACGCCGCGAGCCCGGCTGATCCACGGCGACGCCAGCCCCACGAACCTCCTGGCCGATCCCGAATCGGGACGGCTCACGGCGATCCTGGACTGGGGCGACGCGGCGTGGGCCGATCCGGCGGTCGAGTTCGCCAAACTCCCGCTGCGTGCACTGCCGACCGTTCTCGAGGGCTATCTGGGCGGGCAGGACGAGTCCTGGGCCGCGCGCGTCCTCTGGCACCACCTGCACTGGGCGATCGGCCGGCTCGCCACGCCGCCCGACCGGCAGGGCGGGCACTGGAGCGCGCAACCCGGCAACCGGCTGCTGGAGGTCATGCGGTTTCTGCTCGCCGATCCACCGCCCCCATGGCCCGCCCTGCGTTGAACGCCGAGGCCGGGGCCGGATCGCAGGGAAGCAGGCGACGGTGTGGCGGATTCACCGGACCGCCCTAGACTGTGCTGATCGCACGGATGCCGCTGGGGCGCGTGCTGATCCAAGAGACTCGAATATCGGACGTCGACGTGTCCGACCGGGAACCTCGATGCCGGACGCCGACGTGCCGGACAGGGAATGGAGCCGCCAGACATGACCGTGTTTCCCGCTGAGGTCCGCGACCGCTTCGCCGGCGCGGGGATGGACCTCGACAAGCTGTTCTCCGCAGGTGAACTGGGCGATCGCATGGGCATCGAGGTGCTGGAGGCCGCGCCCGAGCGGGTGGTCGCGCGGATGGAGGTCGAGGGGAACCGCCAGCCGTACGGGCTGCTCCACGGCGGGGCTTCGGCGGTCCTGGCCGAGACGCTCGGGTCGATCGGCTCGATGCTGCACGCCGGGCCGGGCAAGATCTCGGTCGGCGTGGACCTCAACGTGACCCATCACCGTGCGGTCAGGTCGGGCACGGTCACCGGAGTCGCGACCCCGATCCACCGTGGACGCTCGACGGCGACCTACGAGATCGTCGTCGGCGACGAGGAAGGCCGACGCATCTGCACCGGCCGCCTCACCTGCATGATCCGAGACGCTCCCGCGAGCTGAAGCGACCGCTTCGGCAGGAGGCGCCGAGCGCTTCGCCCGAGCAGAACCGAGATGCCGGCGGGCGCACGCCGCGCATCATCGCAACGGCTCATCGGCGTCCATTCGCAATGGCGGGCTTGCGGCCTCGCGAGGCCGCCATTGCGAACGGCCTCGGTCAGTCGCGACCGACCGCCGACAGGATCGCGTCGGCGAGTTCGGCGGGCTTGGTGAACTGGGGCCAGTGGCCCGTCGGCAGATCGATGTACGAGACGTCCTTGATCGCCACGAGTTCCTTCACGAACGGCAGGTTCTGCTCGACCCACGCCTTGACCATGGCGCTGCTGAACTCGCAGCAGATGACGGTGATCGGCACGTCGAAGCGGCGCTCGTCGCCGAGCTGCTGCTCGTCGAACGCGACGCCCTTCGGCGTCGGGATCGACCTGGCGCGGAACGACGCTCTGAGGCCGTCGTCGAGATCGACCAGATCCTCGTCCTCGAACACGTTCCAGTCAGGCAGCGGGATCTCGCCGTCGACGACCGGCAGCTCGTCGTTGATCACGCCGCCCGCGCCCAGCGGCGCGGAGTCCACATAGATCACTCGGGCGATCCGGTCGGGACGCTTGTCGGCGACCGCGTGCGCGATCGCGCCGCCGCCCGAGTGGCCCACGAGCACCACGGGGGCGTCGATCGCGTCGACGGCGGCGACCACGGCGTCGATGTGGTCGCGCAGGCCGATGCCGCTGCGGTCGGCCTCGCGAGACTCCATGCCGGGCAGGGTGAGCGGGTGGGCGCGGTGCCCGGCCCGCTCCAGCGCGGGAGTGATCTCGCTCCACGAGGAGGCGTCGAGCCAGAAGCCGGGGATGAGGATGATGTCCATCCACCGACCTTAACGGCCCGCACCGACACTCCCTCTGCGTTCGGCTTGAGCCGACGATGACGGTGGCCGGGGTTCCGTGCCCGGCCGCGCGGTCGCGACGGTGATCGAGGGGTGGGCGCCGGGCCGCCTGGGAGGACGTGGGGAGTCGGCCGTCCGTAGGGTCGCGCGGGGCCAGTCCCGTCCTCTTACCGCGCCGTTCTCCGGCACGCGGCTGTGGCGTACATCGCAGGAGCCGCTCCGGGTGCGGCGATGAGTCGGACCGGCTCGGGGCGTCCTATTTTTGTCGGCACGATGACCACTCATGCAGGAGAACACCATGAGCCAGCTTCTCAGGGTCCAGAACTTCAACGTCTCGCTCGACGGCATCGGCGCCGGTGACGACCAGAGCCTCGAGCGGCCGTTCGGCCACGTCGATCCGGGCGACCTGTTCGCGTGGGCCGGCGCGACGGCGAGCTGGCCCAACCGCACCGATCCCGGCGGGAGTCGCGGTCTCGACGATTACTTCACGCGGGACTTCGCCCACAACATCGGCGCGGAGATCATGGGCCGCAACAAGTTCGGGCCCCAGCGCGGTCCCTGGAAGGACTACGAATGGAAGGGCTGGTGGGGCGAGGAGCCGCCGTTCCACACGCCGGTGTTCGTCATGACCCACCATCTGCGTCCTTCGTTCACGCTGTCGGACACCACGTTCCACTTCACCGACGCCGACCCGGCCACCGTCCTGGAGCAAGCGCGCGAGGCGGCGCAGGGCAAGGACGTCCGGCTCGGCGGCGGGGCCACCGTGATCCGGGAGTTCCTGGACGCCGACCTGGTCGACACCATGCACATCGCGGTCTCGCCGATCGAACTCGGCTCCGGGGTGCGGCTCTGGGAGTCGCCGAAGGAGCTGACCGACCGGTTCCACCTCGAGATCGTGCCCAGCCCGAGCGGCGTGACGCACCACCTCTTCTGGCGGAAGTGACCCCGAATCGATCCGAACGGTGGCCTCCTCTGTCGGGGGAGGCCACCGCTTCGACGCTCGGCTGCCGCGCGGGCGGAGCAGGGCCCTTCGGGCCGCAGGATCACGCGTCCTGGGTTCGGAGCGTCATGACCGTGATGTCCGCGTCGGCTCCCACTCGGATCGGGGGGCCGTTCGTGCCGGCGCCGTTCGTGACGTACACCGGGGTCCCCTCGTGCATTTCGAGGCCGGACAGTTGGCCGCTGCGCAGTTCCGAGAGGTAGTGGACGGGCCACATCTGGCCGCCGTGGGTGTGGCCCGACAGCTGGAGGTCGATGCCGTACCCGAGGGCCCGGCCGATCATGCTCGGCTGGTGCGCCATGAGGATCACCGGCCGGTCGGGGTCACGGTCGCCGAGGGCCGCTTCGAGGTCGGGGCCGGTCTCGTCCTCGATGCCCCGCTGTTCCACGATGAGGTCGTTGACGCCCGCGAGGTCGAAGCCGGGAAGCTCGACCCGTGTGTTCGGCAGGCCGGTCATGCCGAGTTCGGCCACGCGGTCGTACCACTCGTCGGCGCCCACGTAGTGCTCGGCGTTCCCGGCCACGAAGAAGGCCCCGTCGCGGGCGCGGAGGTTCGCGAGCGGGTCGGTCGCGTCGCGGATCTGGTCGGCCTCGTTGCTCGCGAGGTCGCCGACGAACGCGATGAGGTCGGCCTGCGCGCGGTTGATCTGCTCGACCACGCGCTCGCAGTAGCCGCGACCGCGGATCGCCGAGAAGTGGGTGTCGCCGACGATCGCGATCCGGTAGCCGTCGAACCGCCGAGGCAGTCGCGCGAGCGGCACGGTCACGGACTTGAGCGGCGGCGTCCGGTAGCCCTCGTACAGGCCGTGGCCGACCGTGGCCAGCGCGAGCGCCGCCGCGCCGACGCCGATCGCGCGCGAGACCACGAGGCGTCGTGTATGCCCGGTGGCATGTGACGGGTGACCGTCGTCGATGCCGGTGTCGGCGGTCGACGGGTCGGCACCGCCGGTTCGTGGGCTCGGAGCGTCCGAGTCGGTCTCGCCGGGGTCGGTCGCGTGCTCAGGGAGGTCGTCCGGGTCGGTCGCCGCAGGATCGGGAGCTTCGGCTGTCTGCTCGGTCCGTTTGCGGCGCAACAGGTACCAACGGATCGGTTCGGCCGCCACCAGGAGTCCGAACAGGTACATGAAGACGCCGAACCAGATCCATCCCGGCCACCCGACGAACTGCTGGAACCGCATCGGGGCGTCCGAAGGGGCGTAGGTCCTCGCCAGCAGGCCGAAGACCGCCAGCGCGCCCAGCACCACGGCCCCTATGGGCCGCCACTTCGAGCCGGGTCTCGTGGTGTTCCGGCACAGCCGCCACCACACGTAGCCGTGCAGCGCGGCGAAGCCGACCGTGACCGCGAGGAGGCGGACGATGAACCAGGCGAACGACATCCTTAGCGCCCGGCCAACGCGCCGCCGTTGGCCTGGATGATCTGGGCGGTCACGTGCCCGGCCTCGGGCGAGGCGAGCCATCCGGCGAGGGCCGCGATGTCGTCGGGCGTGCCGGCGCGGTGGTTGTCGGCCTGGCCGACGAGCATGGCGCGGCGGTCCTCGGTCATGGCGTTGCCGAAGAACTCGGTGTCCTCGACGTAGCCGGGCGCGATGACGTTCGCGGTGATGCCGCGGGCGCCGAGTTCGGCGGACAGGTCGATCGCGTACGGGTGCAGGGCGGCCTTGGAGCCGCCGTAGCTGCCGCTGCCGGAGCCGCGGTAGGCGGCGATGGAGCTGAACAGGAGGATGCGGCCCTCGTCGTTGAGGATCGGTTTGAGGCCTTCGACGAGGTGGACGGCGGTCATGACGTTGCGCCGCAGGTTCGCGTTCCAGGCCCAGGAGGCGCGTTCGAGACCGTGGTCGAGGCCGGCGGGGGGCCTGCTCGCGGGGTTGCCGCCGGCGACGGCGGCGATGACGTCGATGCGGCCGGCGTGTTCGGAGGCGTGCTGGAGGACCTGCAGGGCGCCTTCGACGGTCTCGAGGTCGGCGGCCGCATAGGAGGCGTGCTCGCCGAGTTCCTTCGCGGCGTCGGCGAGGACGTCGTCGCGGCGGCCGACGAGGACGACGTGGTCGCCGTTCGAGGCGAGTCGCCGTGCCACGGCGAGGCCGATGCCGGTGCCTCCGCCGCTGACCACTGCGGTGCGTGCCATGTGCTGCTCCCTCTGTCGTGCGGTCCGGTCGTCCACGGTGTCACGGGCGGCATGGCACCGGTTCCGCGCCGATGCTAGCGCGTGGCCGCCCGGGCGCGGTCGCCCTTTCGTGGGGGCGGTGGTCCGCCGTTCCACCTCTCGGTCAAGGGATCAACCGATCGGTTGATCGGACGGATCAACCGGCCGCTCAGTCCCGCGGTCGATGCCGGTGCGCGCCGATCCTGCGAGTGTTGGCCTCACACGGAACAAGGAGGCCGCCATGGCGTTCATCGAGGTCAAAGACCTGGTCAAGCATTACGGGAACTTCCGGGCCGTCGACGGCGTCTCGTTCGAGGTCGAGGAAGGCGAGATCTTCGGGATCCTCGGCCCCAACGGCGGTGTGGTCGCCGCGTCCGGGCTAGGCGCGGCGCGCGCCGGGCGGGAGCAGGCGCATCCAGTACGCGTCGCGGCCGGTGTCGAGCGGAAGCGGGTCGTCGCGGAAGCCGTGGAGGCGGTTGAGCATGAGTTCCATCGCGGGGGTGTGCGCAGCCTGCCGGTAGAACTCCACGGCCCACAGGCCGTTGACGATGACCAGGCAGCGCAGCCGCTCGCTGAGGTTCGGCTCGGCGGACAGGCGGTCGAGGTCGTATTCGGCCTGGATGCGGGCGATGGGCATGACCGGCGCCCACAGCAGGTTTCGGGCCGCCTCCCACAGCGGATCGCCGATGACGGCGGCCTCCCAGTCAAAGACGCCGACCACGGCGCCGTCGGCGACCGTGAAGTTGCCGGCGTTGAGGTCGCCGTGGACGAGCCGGCGGACTTCCGGCAGTGAGAGCGCGATGTCGTCGGCGATCGAGGCCAGGTCTTCGGTGAGGGCGGTGTCGGCCGGGTCGTCGAGGTCCCAGGGGTCCGGGAGCAGCGAGCGGAGGTGGGCCGCCCAAGTCGGGTGCGGTCCCTGTTCGGTCTCGGGGTCGAATGAGCCGAAGCCGGTCGATCCGGAGAGGTCGACCTCGGCGATGGCGTCGGCGACCGCCCGTACGGCCGGGGCCGTCCGCCGCTGCTCGGCTTCGTCGCAGCCGGTGAGGTGGACGCCGCCGAGGCGTTCGGAGACGCAGCAGTAGACGCCGGCGCCGAGTCCGCCGACCTCCAGGACTTCAGGGACGGGAACGGCGGTGTCACGGAATCGCCTTGCGGCCCAAGCGTCCTTGTCGAAGCCCTCGCGGCGCGGCCCGACGCGGACGACCAGGTCGCGGCCGTCGGCACGGAAGGCGAACGCCTGCGACATCTCGCCGCCGGGCAGTCGTTCCCAACGGCTGACCGGGCCGAGGCGAGCGCGCATCGCCTCCGCCACTTCCTCGTCCGTGAGTGCGGTCTTCATCGGCCCGACGCTAGGCGTCGGAGCCGGACCGGTCAATCGGTTTGCCGTTCCGACTCGCAGGCCTCGGTGAAGACCGCGGCGTTGCCGCGGATCCAGTCGAACATGCCGCCGAGATGGTCGGCGGCGCCCTCGCCGAACTCGGTGAGGCCGTAGGTGACCTGGGGCGGGACGGTGGATTCGACCTTCCGCCACACGAGGCGGTCGGCGACGAGGGTGCGCAGCGTCTGGGAGAGCATCTTCTCGCTGATGCCCTCGATGCGGTCGCGCACTTCGAAGAACCGCAGCGGCCGCTCGCGCAGGCCGAGCAGGACCCAGATGCCCCAGCGGTTGGTGATGTGGTCGATGACCTGCCGTGCGGGGCAATTGGTGTGAAAGACCTCACGCCCGTCCGGCGGGGCCCATGCGGTGAGCGGTTTTCCTTCCGGCATGACAGGAGCTTACCTTCAGGTAGGCCCTTCCCGAAAGTAAGTCCGCTGCCTACCTTGGGTTCCACACCGCAATCGAGAGGAATCCGAGATGATCGTCGTAACCGGGGCTACGGGGAACGTGGGCCGTCCGCTGGTCGAGACACTCGCCGCCGCAGGCAAGCCCGTGACCGCCGTGTCCAGAGGGGAGGCCGTGTTCCCGCCCGGCGTGGCGCACCGCCGGGCGGACCTGGCCGAACCGAGTTCGCTGAAGCCCGCCTTCGAAGGCGCCGAGGCGCTTTTCCTGCTCATCCGCGATCAGGAGCTCGAGGTGCGCCCCGTGGTCGACGCCGCCGTGGACGCGGGCATCGGTCGAATCGTGCTGCTCTCATCCGAGCTGGCCGCCACTCGGTCGGACGAATCGCAGCGGGCCTTCGAGGCCGTCGTGGTCGATTCGGGCCTGGCATGGACGATCCTGCGGCCGGGCGGGTTCGCGTCCAATGCGCTCCTGTGGGCCGAATCGGTGCGCCTGCACCGCACGGTCACCGCGCCGTTCGGCGATGTGGGCCTGCCGGTGATCGACCCGCTCGACATCGCCGAGGTCGCCGCGGCGGCGCTCACCGGGGACGACCACGCCGGGCGCGCGTATTTGCTGAGCGGCCCGGCGCTGGTCACGCCGCGAGAGCAGACCGCGGCGATCGCGGCGGCGATCGGCGAGCCGGTGTCGTTCGTCGAGCAGAGCCGAGCCGAGGCACGAGAGCAGTTCCTCCAGTTCTGGCCGGCCGAGGTCGTGGACGCTTCGCTTGCGGTGATCGGCACGCCCAACGAGGCCGAGCAGGAAGTCACCGGCGAGGTCGAGCGCGTGCTCGGGCGGCCCGCGACCCCGTTCAAGGAGTGGGCGAAGCGCAACGCGGACGCGTTCCGCTGAGCAGAGAGGGGCCGGGCCCGGGTTCCGCGGCGCTCGGCGCTCGGCGCTCGGCGCTCGGCGCTCGGCGCTCGGCGCTCGGCGCTCGGCGCTCGGCGCTCGAACAACGACTACCATCCCTAACCCCCACCCACCCAGGGGAACGGTAGTGGCAATCGTTCCGCGGAGGTACGACAGAAATCGGATGCCCCGGCTCCCTTGTCACCCGAACTAGTGGGGCCACGGTCGGCCGTCACCCGAGCCGCCGTGGCCCCGATCCCCAGGTTCGCCGCATACCGCCCGGGGCTCCTGGCGCTCGTGCACGAGACGCCGATGACGCATTTCCTGTCCCCTTCTCGCATGCGCCCGATGAGGAAGCGCTGCAAGCCGTCGCGGTCGAGCCGATCCCGATCGGCACAGTGTTCGGGCCGCTCGCGGCGGCCTGCGAGAATCGGGGTCCCGACCCGCCTCGCCCGAGGAGCGCACCCGCCATGACGCCGCCCGCCCACGCCGCCGAGGTCACCGTGTCCGAACGGGTGCGGCCGCAGGATCTGATTCTCTTCGCGATCACGGCCGTCGCCGTCGTCGCGACGCCGTGGATGCTGATGAGCGCCGGTTCCGAGCCGGTCTTCTATCGGGACTCCCGGGGCGTCGACACCGAGGCTCCCGCGTGGATGGGCGTGCTGGTCTACCTCGTTCCGCTGCTGGGCTGGTCCGGCATCAAGGCGTTCTACCTGCTGAAGAGCCCTACCGCGGCCGTCATCGGCCCCGACGGCGTCCGGTTGTTCGACGAGGGCGTCGGCGGACTGTACCTGCGGCACGACGAACCGAACGTGAACCTGCCGTGGGACGAGGTCTCCCGGGTGGTGCTGTGGCGACGCCGCCGGAAGTGGCTCGGGTTCATTCCGGTCTGGGAATCGCGGGTGGGCGTCGAGAAGACCACCGACTGGTACGGGGTCACGCAGCGGGAGCCGAGTGCGAAGCAACGGCAGAGCCGCGAGACGCGACCCGACGGTTCGCCGGTCCGCTTGGGCGCGATGCTCTACGCGCGGAGCATCCGACTGGGTTCCCACGGCGCGAGGGCGATCGCCACAGCGACGGCCCGGTTCGCCCCAGGTGTGGAGGTCGTCGACGAACGGTTCTTCGGCAAGCCGCAAGTCATCGAACCGGAGCCGAAGCGCGGCCGGAAGTCGTATTGAACCGGCCGCCCGTGCTCGCCTCGATCCGAAGTCTCAGGCGCGGTGCGAATCCTTTCGGCGGGCTCGGGCCTCTCATACCCGTACCGGTGAGCGCCGGTGCGGAATCCGGAGGTTCTCATGATCGTCGGCATCGCCATCGCCGTCGGGGTCGCACTCGTCGGCCTGTGCTCGTTCCACCTGGCCCGCAAGTGGAGGCGCGCCCGTGGCTGACTGGACCTGGCCCGGTGAGCGGTTGATCGCCGGAGCCCAGCGCGGCGACGTCGACGCGCTCACCGCGCTGGTGTCGGGCTCGCACCCGAACGTGCAGCGCTTCGCACGCACTCTCTGCGCCACCCCGGAGGACGCCGAGGACGCGGCGCAGGAGGCGCTGATCATCCTGTACCGCAAGATCGGGACGCTGCGGGCGTCGGGGGCGCTGGCCTCGTGGATGTTCCGCATCGTCCGCAACGAGTGCCTCCGGCGGATCCGGAAGCCGCGGACCGACGAGCCCGTCCCGGACGCTGCAGTGCGTTCGGCCGAGGACGAGGCGCTGCAACGCCTTGAGGCGAGCCGAGTGGCGGCGGCGATCGCCGCGCTCCCGCCGGAGCAGCGCCGGGCGCTGATCCTGCGCGACGTCCAGGGCTACAGCGGGCCCATGGCCGCCGATGCGCTCGGCATCAGCACGGCCGCCCTGAAGTCGCGCCTGCATCGCGCCCGCAGGGCCGTGCAGGAATCCCTCAGAACGGCGGACGAACCCGCGAACGGAGGCGCCCATGCAGGCGAAGGCTGAAGACCCGGTGACGCCGCCCGAAGGCCCGCAGTTCGCGAGCGCCTCCCTGCCACGGCACCTCGTCCGAGGCGTGATCGGCTTCGGCGGGCTGATCGGCTCGCTCGCGTTGCTGCCCGTGGTCGGGTGGATGAGCCTGCTGCTCTTGCCGATGGGTGTGCTCGCGCTGCGGGGGTGCCCGATGTGCTGGACGATCGGCCTGATCGAGACGGTCTCACGCGGCCGCCTGCGGCGCGAATGCGAGGACGGCCGGTGCAAGCTGGTCGCCTAGCGGGCCTTCGCGTCAGCCTTCGGGATAGAAGAGGAACAGGCGGCAGCCCGTCGTGGACTGGGGCACGTGGCTGGAGCCGGCCGGGCAGTGGATGAACGAGCCGGCCGGGTAGTCGCGCACGCCGTCGTTGAACACGCCCGAGACGACGAAGACCTCCTCCGGGCCGGGGTCGTGGACGTCCAGGTTCGGCCAGACCGCGCCCGGGGCGAGGTCGACCACGTAGGCCTTCCGGTCGGCCGGGCCCTTCCACAGCG
Source organism: Glycomyces sp. TRM65418 (assembly GCF_019710475.1). Classification (GTDB taxonomy): domain Bacteria; phylum Actinomycetota; class Actinomycetes; order Mycobacteriales; family Micromonosporaceae; genus Glycomyces. Next base: position 35,460 of record NZ_JAJFAX010000009.1, read on the forward strand.
GGCGCAGGGTGATGTCGTCGGTGTACCGCTGGGCCGGGACGTCGTCGACGTGCGACCAGACCATGTCGGTCATGGATCCTCCATATATCAGTGAGCGATGATATGAACGTAATATATCATCGACTTCTGATGGATTTCAACGACGTGGACGACCGGATGTTCGACATCGGCAAGGCCCTGAGCTGCCGACTCCGGCTGGCGCTGCTGCACACCCTCGCCGTCGGCGAGGCCTCGGTCGGCGAGCTGGTCGAGCGCACTGGCGCGAACCAGCCGAACGTCTCCAACCACCTGGGGGTGCTGCGGGAGGCCGGTCTGGTGACCGCCGAACGCTCCGGCCGCGTGATGCGGTACCGCCTGGCCTCGCCGAGCGTCCGCGAGCTGGTGAAAGCGATTGACGCGGTGACCGACGACCGGGCAGCATAGGCACCCTGCGATGACCGATCGATGGGACGCCAGTGCAACTCGGAGCCGACTACCGCAGGATCTGGCTCGGCAACGCGTCCGCGAACCTGGCCGACGGCATCACCTTCATCGCACTGCCGCTGCTGGCGACGAGGACCACTGACAGTCCCCTCGCCGTGGCCGGCCTGGCGGTCGCCTACTCGCTGTCGCGGATCGTCTCAGTGCTCGGTACCGGCGTGCTCATCGACCGGGTCGACCGGCGCCGACTGCTGTACCTCGCGAACGGCTCCCGAGCCGGGATGTTCGCCGTCCTGACGGGACTCGTGGTCCTGGACGCCGTCCCGATACGCCGGCGGGCCACGCCCGCCGCGATGATGGGACGCGTCGGATCGCTGGACGGCTTCGTCGGCCTCATCGGCCTCGCCGTCGGAGCGGGCGCGGGCGGGCTGCTCGCCTCAGAGCTCGGCTACCGGGCGCCGTTCGCGGTCGCCGCCGCCCTCTTCGCCGGTGCGGCAGTGCTGTGCCTGGTGTCGATCGGCGGTCTTCGCGAGTGGGAGGACGGCCAGGAGCGGGCGGGCTCGGCTCAGGCGATGCGGCGGTAGTCCAAGGCGAAGTCGTGCTGCCAGTCGGCGCCGTCGCGGCGCGTCTCCCACGTGCCGCTGACGGTGTCGCCGTCGTCCCCGATGGCGCCGGTGAAGCGCTGATGGAAGTCCAGGGGCGCGAAGTCGGGCGATTCACGGCGGAGCGTCCACACTCGGCCGTCGAACGTCATCGCGTACAGACGCGCGACGCCCCGCGAGTCGAAGTAGTGCTGCGTATAGCTGCCGTCGGCCGATTCGGTGCCGATGATCGCCAGGCTGTCGGGCACGTCCGAGTCCGGCACCTCAGTGCGCTGCAAGAGGAATTGGCGGTCCAGGGCCCACTCGAACCGGCTCCGCGCCGCAGGGCCGGGCTCGGGTCGGTCATCGGTGGACCGGACTTCCAGGGTCCACTCGCCGACCAGAACGTCGAGACGTTGCAGTGCCTCCGCACGGCCATCGGTCATGAGGTTCGCTCCACTTTCACCTGACGGTGGTCCTTCCGCTCGCCGACACCGGTCGCGACCGCCGGGGAGCCGTCGCCGAACCGATCCGCTCTCATCCTCCCATCCCGATCGTTGGAGGTCCAGTTCGGTACGGTGTGACAGATTCCAGTTCAGCTCGACACAGACGGAGCAAGGAGTGTTCTCGCGAGTGCCCCGAGACGGTCAGTCGGTCGCGGCCTGCTCGAACACGAGGGCCGCCCCGAGCGCGGCCTCGGCGGGCACGAACGGTCGCCCGTCGGCGGTTCGCCGGACCGGGACCCCTTGCGATCGCAGATGGCCCTCGGCGGCGGTCAGGTCCGTGACTTCGATCGTGTAAGCGCTCAAACTCGGTGTGACGTAAGGCTTCTCCCCCGGCAGGCGAGCCTCCAGCGCAGCAGCGGTGGTGAGGGCGAGACGGCTCGAACCGAGGTCGAACACCGCACTCGGACCGTCGAAGGCGGCGGCCCGGCCCAGATAACGCTCGTAACGCGAAGTGGTCGCCGTCAACTGGTCCTCGTCCACGCAGATGACGCACTCGGCGAGGCGCACGGCGCCGTTGGGGTGGTCGAGACCCGTCTGCGCGTCGAGGAGTTCGGCTGGAACGTCCTCGGCGACGCCGACGCGGCCCTCGGGGACCATGCCGGGCGGCGAGCCCGGGTCGTCGTCGTTGATCTCGAGGAACTTGATCGTGCCGAGCTTCGTGCCTTCAGCGGTGGCGACCGGCCGCTGCGCGGTGCGGGCACCGCTGCTCCCGACGCCGTTCGCCTCCAAGCGGGCAGCGGTCGTCTCGGCGTCGTCGCAGGCGAAGACGAGGATGTGAGCGCCTTCGGCGATGGCGAGGCGCGCTTCGAGGTTCGCGACGGTCTGGCCGATCACCGCTCGGGTCGCGGCGAGATGCTCGTCGGGGACCTGCAACGGGATCAGTCGCGCGACCTCGGGCAGCCGGTCGCTCTGCTGCGGCGCGAGAGCGAGCAGTTCGATGAAACCACGCGGGAAGTCCGCATGGGTGTTGCCCGCGCCGACAGGCTCGGGCTCTTCGCCCGGCGAGGGCGGGAGCGCGGGGTAGGCCGGGGCGCCGATCTGGAAGCCGAAGCGGCGGAACGCGTCCAAGGCCGCGTCCATATCGCGGACGATGAGTCCGATGTGGTGGATGCTGGTGATGTCGTCGACGGCCATGTCGAGGCCCCTTCAGGTGAGTGGTGGTTTCAGTCGGCGGCGGTGCCGTAGGCGACGCGACGGTATTCGCCGGCGACGCCGGTGAACGCCTCGATGACGTGGGGCGCGGCGGCGGCGTAGCGGTCGGGAGCGGGTGTTTCGGAGGGTTCGAAGGACCGGCGGATCACGTCGGCGAGCCGGTCGGCGCGGTGTTCGAGCGACCGGCTCGGGTCGGTCGCCTGGAGCGGATCGGAGGTGAAGAAGCCGTAGGCGACCGCCTGGATCCCGTACTCGACGTCGGCGAGGTCGGTGTGCGCACGGAGGAGTCCGTGGTCCGCGAGTGCGCTGAGATAAGCGCGCGAGCCGATCGGCTTCGACGCGCGCAGTCCGGCTCGCGCGGGGTGCCGCGCGAAGGCGTCGAGTTCGGAGACGTCGGCGCTGAAGATCGTCGTGAGGACGGGGCGCCGCATCGCCTCCAGGAAATGCCGCCGCAGGTAACGGTGGGGGGCCGCCTCGGCCGGATCCTCCCTGACGGCGGCGACGACGAGGTCGAGCATCGCGGCGGCCTCGCGGGCGCCGACCGCCAGCAGCAGGTGGTCGCGACTGCCCCAATGCAGGTAGACGGTGCCCTTGCCGACTCCGGCGCGAGCGGCGACCTCTTCGATGCGAATCCGGCGCGAACCGGTGGCGAGCAGCAGCTCGGCCGCGGCATCGAGCAGCGCGTCGGCACGCTGAGTCAAATCGGTGCGCTGGGTCCTCGCCATTCTCACCTCCAGGTCGGATCAACTCATGACCAGATGATCATTCTAGTCATGAGTTTCGCAATGCTGGTCGGGACGGGAGGGGCCGCTTCGAGGAAGCCCTGGTCGGTTTCGGCGTCGTGTCGATGCGGCCCGACCCCGCTCCTACGACCACGCCCGTACAGGAGCGCTGTGACGCATGGCTTCGCTGCGAGCGCATCGCGTCCGAACAGGACAGGATCTGCACGGCATCGGGCATCGAGGATCGAGGATCGAGATGGACGATCACCGTCCGAGAAGCCGACGAAACGGGCCCGGTGACCGAGTCACCGGGCCCGTGGTCGTTCGCGGGTAATGAAGTGCGGCGCTTACGCTGCGAGCATCAGGTCAGACCCGTGCACCGCGAACTCCTGCCCCGTCGTCGGGAAGGAGGCCGGAACCGAAGCGCCCAGCGTGAGGTTCACTTCGATCACCGAGTCGGGGACTACATCGACCTCGACCGTCGCGGAACCGGACTCGGCGTCCACCGCCTCCAACTGCGACGGCCCGGAGCCGGGTGCGAAGGTCCAGTACCGACCGTCGGCGCCCGAGACGCCGTGATGACCGGAGGCCGTGTGGGTGACGACCGCGCCCGCGACCGGCGCCCCGTTCTGGTCCGTGACCGTGCCCCGCACCAATCCGCCCGGGATCGGCACGCAGTCGGCCACGCCCCCGACGAGGACGTCGTCGATCTGCCACCAGTAACCCGATCGGTAGGCATGGTAGTAGTGGAATTTGAGCTGGGCCTCTTGCGCTCCGGCCCATGCGCTCAAGTCGACCGTCACCGTGCTGTCGCGCACCGCGGACTCGGCCGCCCAGGCCTCCTCCCAGGTCTGGCCGCCGTCGACGCTGATCGCCACGTCCGCCTGCGAATACGGCGCGATCCCGTAGAAGTCGGTGGCGAAGGACAAGACCGGTTCCGCGGCACTCGACAGGTCGAAGACCGGCGAGATGAGGTCCGTGTCCATGGTTCCGCCGCCCGGCGGCCGAGCCATGGCGAATCCGCCCGAGCCCGGCGTCTGGTTGCCGGTGTTGTGGGGGTCGTCGAAGATCCACGGCGCGGGGCCGCGGTTGACCACGGTCCAGCCCACCGGCGCAGTCCCGGATTCGAAACCAGTGCCCAGCGGGTCGAATGCGTATCCCGGAGCCGTGCAACCGGCCGCGACCGGCACCTCGATGAGCACGTCGCCCGCGTCCACATCGACATGGACGGTCTGGTACCCGGTGTATTCGGTCTTGACGACCAGTTCCACGCCGCCGGTCGGCAGCGTCAGTTCGAACCGTCCGGTGAGCGGATCGGTCGTCGTGGACACTTCACCGCCCGCTGAGGCGACCGTCGCCGCCAGCGGCCAGCCGTGGCCGGAACCGTCGACGACCGTGCCGGTGACCACCGTGGTGGCGAGCGGAGTCAGCGCCGCATCGAACACGGCCGTCTGGCCGGACGACACGTTCACCGTCCCCGTGAACGGCTCATAGCCGAACTTCGTGGCACGCACCGTGTGCTGCCCGGTCAAGGCGAACTTCACGGTGTAGGTGCCGTCGGGCCCGGTCGTGGCGCGGCGGTCGAACGCTCCGTCGAAGACCAGTTCCACGCCCTCCAGGGGTGCGCCGTCCACATCGGTGATAGTGCCGCTGATGGAACCGGATTCGCCTTCGGGGAGCGCATCAATGGCCGCGAGCGCGTCGATGCGCCCGTGCCCGTGCACGTTGTTCGCTTCCTCGGTGCCGCCGCACTGGTCGTCCTCGGCGAAGCGGGCCGACTCGGTGAGCATTTCGTAGACCAGGTCGTAGTCGCCCCGGAAGGCCGGTTCGGCCTCCATCATCAAGGCTATGGCGCCGGCGACGTGCGGTGCTGCCATCGAGGTGCCGCTCAGCCGGGTGTAATTGTTGCCGGGCACTGAGGAGTAGACGAGGACGCCGGGCGCGGACACGTCGGGCTTGACCCGCCCGTCGCTGGTGGGCCCGCGGGAGGAGAAGTCGGCGATCGCACCGCTGGTGCCGTACGCGCCCACGGCGATCACGTTGGGGTAGCCGCCGGGCGAATTGGTGGTGACGCACGCCGGCCCGCTGTTGCCCGCGGCGAACACCGGGATGATCCCGGCGGCGTGCCACAGGTTGACGATGTCCCGGTAGTACGGGTCGCTGTCCGACGACTCCCGGCCCCAGGAGTTGTTGACGATGTCGGGCGCCTTGGACGGGTCGGGGTTGTTCCCCTGCGAGTCGGTCGGCGCGGTGACCCACTGGCCGGCCTTCAGGACCGATTCCATGCTGTAGCCGTAGTAATTGGCGGCGATCCACTCGGCGCCGGGCGCGACGCCGATCTGGTTGCCGGCGCCGTCGTCGCCGACCATGGTCCCCACCGTGTGGGTGCCGTGGCCCTCGGCGCTGAAGTCGCACGGCGTGCCGCCGCAGTTGCCCTCGACGTCGTAGAAGTTGTAGTCGTGGGTGAAGGTGCCGTCGCCGTTGTTGCCCCGGTACTGCTCAACGAGCGCCGGGTGGTCGTATTGGACGCCGGAGTCGATGCTGGCGATCACGACGCCTTCGCCGGTGACGCCGAGCTGTTCCCAGACGCTGGGCGCGTTGATGTCCTCGACGCCCCAACCGGTGGAGGCCGTCCCCATGAGAGGCTCGACCGGTTCCACGGGCTTCACCACGGGGGCATCGACGACCGCCGCGACCTCGTCGAAGGCGGTGACGGTCTCGAGCAGCTCGATCCCGCCGGTCACTTTGATCGACGATGAGGCCCAAAAGGACTCGTACTCGACGCCCGCTTCCTCAAGGGCGGCGGTCAGGTCGGCCTGGGAGGACTCGGCGAACGCCATCGCCGCCTCCACAGCGGCTTTCCCCTTGTCGGCCTTGGTTTCTGCGTTGAATGCGGCCGAGTAGTCCGGGGCGCCGTGGAACTGGACCCAGAGTTCGGCTTCGCCTTCGTCTTCGATCTCGGCCAGAAGGGTGGGTTCGGCCTTCTGCTCGATCAGTGCTGTCGCGTCGGAATCGGTCTGTGCCCAGGCGGGTGCGGCAACGGCGAAGGCCGATGCGAGCGCTCCCACGAGCGAGACGGCGAGTACTCGACGCCATCGTTGCGTACGTGACAAGATGGCTCCTTGCTTGGCGGAGGCGGCACCGGGGTGGGCGGTGCCGATCGCGATCAGGATGCGAAGTGATGTGGTTCCTTGCCTCCCACCATGACAGACCAACGTCACAGTCCAAAATAGGCATTTCGGCGAAATCGCAGTGAACTATATGGAATGCCGCGATGAAGTGTCCCAACTCACAGTGAGGGATCGGCTCCGTTGCACGCAGAACGCCCCGCCTTCGAGCGAAGGCGGGGCGGGACGTCTGAGTTGGGGTTTTGGGCGCTCAGCCTCGGTCGGCGACGCGCAGCAGGCCCGTGAAGTCGGCGGCGGAGAGGTCGAACACCGGAGAATCGTGGCCGAGTTTGGAGTCCCGGACCTGGAAGCCGACGGCGGTGTTCCGAGCTTCAACGCAGTCAGTCTGTGCGGTGTTGTTGCTCCGTGAGCTCTTCCGCCAAGACTGACGGCACTCCACGCAGTCTGCGTCAGCAGTATCGCTACTGCGGGTGCTCTTCCGCCAGCCGGTGAACTCAGCCATCGAGGAACCTTCCAATCCGTTGCGCATCAGCCCGCAGAAGGCTGCACCTCTGATCATACAAGCCAAGTTTCTCGGGGTCGACGACGTGACGGCTCTGGTCGAGTGCTTCTACGTATACGAAGTCTGGTCCCGCATCTGGCCGACCTTCCGCTTTGAAGCTCTCGAACGCAAATGGCGCTAGGAACGGCGATCGCACCACTTGCACCTTGCAGCCCGGCAGCGAGTCGATCGTTACCAACCGCTCGATCTGGTCCGTCTTCTCCTTGGAGGTAAGACGGTCCAGGTAGCCGAACGCGCTCGCAGGCAGGTAGAACTCCCCCTCGAGAGGGTCACCGTCTTGGAGGCGACCAAAGAAGTCGTTACCACGACGTTCCTTTCGCTTCCAGTGCTTGACTTTCTGAGCCGGATCATCGAGCGGATCTGGCAACAACTTCATGTGGAACGCTTCGGTCTGGACCAAGCCAGGAAACAACACCGGATTCCACTTGAACACGCTGCCGTATGTACGCTCCGCCGCTTCTACGATGAACAGGTTGCGCTTGTCAAGGTCCGACACGACCTCCGATCCCTGGTTGAGTTGTTCTCTGACGTGCTCCATGTAGGCCTTGCGCGCCGGATCGGCTTCGGTCTCATCGCAGATGAACCGAATGTTGGCCACATCAGGCAGTCGCTCACCGTTCAGCCAGGATCGGACCGTGTTGACGTGCTTGCCGAGCACGCGGGCGAGTTGCGGGGCGTTCCACCCCTTCTCGTGCATAAGCGCATTGATTTCGGCCACCAGGTAGGCCTTGATCAGCTTCCTGTACCGAGTCGGAGAAGACATCGCGGCGCTCCCTACGCTGTGGAATTTACCGGTGGTAATGATGATCCCACGTTCTGCGCCAATCGCACTCATCGACACTGCACCCATTCCTGGTGCACAAGATGGGGCCACAACATTTCACTCCAAATGTTGTGGCCCCATCTTGTGACACGTTCCGCGGGCATCGGAAGTCATTGGGTTGCATACCATTTTACCAGGCAAAACATGGCTTATGTTGGAGGCGTCGCGGGCCGGTGGCTCTACCCGCGATCGGTGGATAGCCGGGGAGCCGCTGCCTTCCAATGATCCTCGGCGGCTCTCCGGCGCTACCACTGTCGGCTATCTGACACTCTCCATTGGAGGTCGTGATGCACTACCGCACCGCCCATTCGAAGCACGAGCCGAATCAGGCCGATCCGTTGGAACGGGGGCAGTTCGGCGAAGGCGGCCACGTCTTCGTCGTCTGCGCGTCGAGCCTCGACGCGCCCGACTCGTTCCAGGTCTACACCAAGGGAAACCGCGCCGATGTCGTTCTGATCGTCTCCGGCCTCAACTCGGGGAATCTGCACGCGACCTGGAGCAGCGAGTGGCGCGGGTTCGCCCCGGAATGGCGGGAATGGTTGAGGGCCAACGCCTTCCACGTCTTCTACAACGGCGACGCGCCCATGTCGATCGAGTCCGCGGCCGACCCGTGCGCGGGGAAGGTGCGTCACTGCAATGGTTGAGACCGCCTTCGACCAGTCTCCGGACGACGAGCACCGCCTCGGCAAGTTCCGCCGCGGTCCCGCCGAGTTCTCGGTGGTCTTCCTCGACTCGCCGCCGGGTGCTCCGACCCTCTACCGGGTCGACTGCGACGACGGCGTCGGACCGCGCGAAGTCTGCCGGTTCGGCGATGACGCCGACGAGCCCGCGGTCTGGCGCGGCGCGTGGAACGGGGACGAGTGGTGCGGCTGGATCATGGAGCGGGCGCGCGAGCTGGTCGCGCGCCCCAGCCAGTACGACTACTGAACGCCGCTTCGTTCCGGCCAGGACTGTTGATCTTATACCCCTATGGGGTATGGTGCGGGGAGGCGACGCCGGGTGCGCCGCCTCCCCTCCGGGTCGCAGCCCTGTACGTCGAACCGCCGTGCCGGTGCTCGGCCGCGCCACCCCGCGGAACGGACGATGCCATGACACGCAGACTCGCGCGTATCGCGCTCGTCGCAGCGCTCATGGTCGGCGTGGTCGCCATGCACTCGTCCACCCACCCGGGCCCCTCCGAGCCTGATGAAGCCGGAGTCGTGGCCGTCCATCACCACATGGGCCATGGAGCCGAGGGGCATCGCGCGGTTCCCATGCGCGGCTCGGAATCCGGCGGCCTTCACGCAGACACCCGGCACGGCTCGGATGACGAGGGCGATGCGCTCGGAGCGCTTTCCATGCTGGGCCTCGTGCTCTGCGGCGGCATCCTGCTCCGGGTCGCGTTCGAAGTGCTGCGCCAGGTCTGGCCGCGCCTGGCCGCGAGCATCACCGGGCTTCCCGTCTCGCCCGAGTTCCGGGCGCCGTCGACGCGGTTCCGCCATCCGCCCCCGCTGCTGGAACCCACGTCCCTGCTGCTCAGTCGGATCGCGCTGCTGCGGATCTAGATTCGGCCCCCGCCAGGGGATCGATCACCGAATCAACCTTCACGGCAACGTCATCTGAAAGGCAATCCCTCATGCGTGCCCTGACACGTCGTCCCACCCTGCGCGCCGGAGCCGTCGCGCCGCCCCCGGCCCCCTTCCTCGCCAAGCTCCTGGTCTCCGGCGCGGGGATCATGAGCCTCGCCAACTCGATCACCATGCCGTTCCTGGCAGTCTTCCTGCGCCGCGAACTCGGCCTGGATCCCGCCGCCATCGGGCTCCTCATCGGGTCCTCGGTGCTCTTCTCGATCACCGCCGGTTTTCTCGGCGGCACGCTGTCCGACGTCTTCGGCCGCGCGCCGGTCCTGCTGGCGGGACTGCTCGGCGTGGTCGCCTCCTTCATCGGCTTCTTCGTCGCCGAGCACGTCCTGGTGGTCTTCGCGTGCGTCGCCGCGATGGCCCTGTCCACCAGTTCCTTTGCGCCGGTGGGCAAGGCCCTGCTCAGCGATCTGCTCCCAGAAGGGGACCGGGTCCGCTGGTTCTCGTACCAGTACCTCGCCACCAACGTCGGGTACGCCGTGGGCCCGCTCCTCGGCGTCGCGCTCGGTCTGGCCGGGGGTCGGGCGGGGTTCCTCGCCGCCGCGATCGTCTACGGCGTCTACCTCGCCGTGCTCGCCGTCGCGATCAGGACCACGAGGGTCGCCCCGGCCGAGGCGTCCGCTGAGGGGGAACCGCAGCGCGGCATGGATCGGTTCCTCGGCAGCTTCCGGGCCGTGGCCGGCGACATGCGGCTCTTGTGCTTCCTCGCGGCCGGGCTGCTGCTCGAAGCCGTGCACCTCCGCGTCTCGGTGCTGCTGGCCCAGGATCTGGACATCGGCTTCGCGGACGGCACGCGGATCCTCGCGGCGGTGATGACGACGAACGCGATCACCGTGGTGGTCTTCCAGCTGTCCGCGTCGAAGCTCGTTCTGAAGCGGGACCCGGTGACGGCGATCGTCATCGGCGCGCTGCTGATGTTCGCGGGCATGGCCGGGTTCGCCGTGGCGGGCTCGCTGTGGCAGTTCGTGGCCGCGATGGTCGTGTTCAGCATCGGCGAGACGTTCATCGTGCCCTCCGAGTTCGCCGTCATCGACCGGATCGCGCCGCCCGACCGCCGCGGCGCCTACTTCGGGGCGCAGACCTTCACGCAGCTGGGCGGGTTCGTCGGCCCGTTCCTCGGCGGCGTGCTGCTGTCCACTTGGAACGGTGCGGCGATGTTCCTCGGCGTCGGCTCGCTCGCGCTCCTGAGCTCGGTGGCCTATCTGACCGCGGGACGGCGCATTCCCGGACTCATGGGGCGGGAACGCGGCGCGAGTGGTTCTGCGGCATGAACCGCGTCTCTATTCCGGCGGATACCGAGAGTAGTCTGCAAGAGCCAGCTGTCACCTTGCTAGCCTTGCGTTCCGAGAGGATCACCCCATGAGCCGGACCACCCTCACCGCCAGCATCGTGAACGCCGCGCTCGCGCCCGCCTCAGGCGGCCGCAAGCGCCCGAAGGAGGCCTGGGCGAAGGCCGTCGAGCAGGTCGAGAAGGCCACCGGATGGTCGACCAAGGGCGAGGAGCAGTTCGTCGCCGACCTGGGGTTCCACCTGCGCTGCCTCGCCGACGAGCCGAAGCTGACGCCGTTCGGCTGGCAGTCCGCCATCGGGGACGCGAAGGCGCGTCTGGAGAACCGGCTGCGCATTCGGGAGCGGATCATCGAGCACCCCGAGATCGCCGACGAGCCTATCGTCGACCCGGTGTTCGTCGTCGGTCTGCCGCGCACGGCGACGACGTTGGCCCACAAGATCCTCGCCGCTTCCGACGACCACCGGGGGCCGCTGCTGTGGGAGATGCTCCGCACGGACGTCCCGATCGATCCGGCCGAAGCCGCGAAGACGATCAAGATGATCGACAGCGGCGCCCGCATGATGGTCAGGTTCGCGCCGTCGTGGGAGGTCATCCACCCGATCCGCTCCACCGCGCCCGAAGAGTCGATGTTCATCCTGCCGCACCACACCTACCACCTCGCGTTGCGCGCGGCGCTGCCCGAGTACCGGGCCTGGCTGGGCGAGCGCGACTACACGGCCGACTATGTGTACCTGAGGCGGGCGCTCCAGGTGCTGCAGTACGGGCGCGAGCGGAAGCGATGGACGTTGAAGTATCCGGCCCACCTGAACGACCTCGAGGTGATCCGCAAGGTCTTCCCCGACGCGAAGTTCGTGTGGACGCACCGCGACCCGAGCACGGTGATGGGCTCGGTGTGCAGCCTGATGGAGACGTCCTGGTCGCTCTACCAGCGCCGTCCCGACCTGCGACAGATCGGCGAGGTCGCACTGGGACTGCTGACCGAGTCGATCGAGAGGGGCCGCCAGTCTCGGCAGCGGCTCCCGGGCGGATCGATCGTGGACGTCCCCTACCACCGGCTCAATTCCGATCCCGTGAACGAGGTCCCGAAGCTCTACGAGGCCCTGAACGCGAAGTGGACCGAGAAGGACGCCGCGAACCTGGAGAACGTGCTCGCGCGGCCGCAGGCCGACCGCCGCCACGAGTACACGCTGTCGAGGTACGGCCTGGACATCCAGAGCATCGAGGACGCCTTCGGCGACTACACCGCGCTCTGCGGGAACTTCAACACCCGCTGAACGGCGAGCCGCGCGCCCCCACGCCCTGCTCGGCACCCTCAGCGGCGGCCCGTCCGCCGGGCGCCGCCCGGCGACGCGGGCGCGGCGCACCTGCTTCGCTCGCCTCCCCCGAATCCGCGCATACGCCGACGCCTGCCGGCGGCACCGACCGGACCCGGCCCGGGTCCGTTCTCATCCGAGGAGGGGCCGGGCCGGGGCCGTCAACGGTCGGCCCGCTCGTTGCGAGGGACCGGCGGCCGGTCGCGAGTCCGGTCAGTGCCCGGCGGGGAGCCGGTCGAGGAAGCTCGCGATGAGCGGGGCGATCTCGGGCAGGTGCGTCTCGAGTGCGAAGTGGCCGGTGTCGAAGAGGTGGAGTTCGGCTTCGGGCACGTCCGCGAGATACGCGCGAGCGCCCGGTTCGGGGAAGAACGGGTCCTTCGCGCCCCAGGTGATGAGCGTCGGCGGGGTGTGCTCGCGCAGCCATGCCTGCCACGACTCGTACCGGTCCACGTTCGACCGGTAGTCGAAGGCCAGCGCGACCTGCGCGTCCTTGCGGCCGGGGAGGTCGAGGTAGTGCTGGTCGAGCAGCCAGCCATCCGGAGCGATCAGGCTCGGGTCGGCGACGCCCGCCTCGTACTGGAACCGGGTGCCGTCGAGGGTCAACAGGCCGCGGACGGTCGCCTCGGCGTCGGGCTGTTCGCGGCGGAGCGCGATGAAGTCGCGGGCGGCCTCCGACAGGCCCTCGGTGTAGGCGTTGCCGTTCTGCACCACCAGGCCGGTGATCCGGTCCGGGCGGCGTTCGGCGATGCGGAATCCGATCGGGGCGCCGAAGTCGAAGACGTACATGGTGAAGCGGTGCAGGCCGATGCGGTCGATGAATCCTTCGACGACGTCGGCGAGGCGGTCGAAGGTGTACTCGAAGCCTTCGGGGGCCCGGGTCCGGCCGAATCCGGGGTAGTCGGGGGCGATGAGGCGGTAGTCGGCGCCGAGGGCGTCGATGAGGCCCCGGAACTGGTGTGAGGCCGAGGGGAAGCCGTGCAGCAGCAGGAGGACGGGGGCATCGGCGCGGTCGGGCCGGGACTCGCGATAGGCGACCTCGACGCCGTCGATGTCGATGCTGCGGTGGTGGACGCGGGGGAGGCGGCTCATTTTTCACATGCTTTCTATCGTTGTTTATGCATTAGTATAGGCACGGCTATCTAATGGATGTGACAGTCGAAGTATGATTAGCATCATGAACACTCCGTCGCCCTTGGTCGGCGAGCCGCTGGCGATCGACCTGGTCAACACCCTCACCGGCGAAGGGGATCTGCTCGCCACGCCGGAGCAGCTGGGAACCTGGCTCGCCCTCGAAACCCCCCGGTATCCCGCGTTCGCGGGACACCGCTCGGGCCGTCCCGCGCTCGCGGCGGCGCTGGCCGTCCGCGAGCACGCCGCCGCGGCCTTCTCGGCCCTGCTCGAGGGCCGTCGCCCGCCCGAAGCGGCACTCCGCGGTCTCGCCGCCGCGGTCAACGCCGCGCCCGGTCGGGTCCGCCTCGCATGGGAGGGCACGGCCGTCACCGCGACCGTCGAACGCGACGGCACTGCCGCCGAACGCCTCGCCGCTGACCTCGCGCAGGCCGCCGTCGACGTGCTCATCAGCCCCGACGTCGCGAAGCTCAAGCGCTGCGGGGCGGACGACTGCGTGCTCATCTTCCTGGCCGCGCACCCGCGCCGCCAGTGGTGCTCGGCCGAGCGCTGCGGCAACCGCGTCCGCGTCGCCCGCCATTACCGACGCCGGAAGGCCGATCGCGCCAAGGACTGAAGCCCGGAGACCGCGACCGGCACGGGGACTCCGACCGGCGCCGCTCAAGGCCGCCTTGCGAGCACCCCGGTCGGCGCGTCTCACGACGACGCTTGAAATGGAGCACCTGAGTCGACGGCCCCGGCGGCGATCCGGGAGCGCTTGTCGTCACCGTAGTCGCGGCAGCAGGTCGCATACTTGCGGACGTCCCTGGCGCACTGCTCGGCGCTGAGGTTCAGAGGACCCCGCCGCCTCGAACCGCCGGGCCCTTTCCCCGAGCGGGGCTTCAGCACCGCAACCAGGTCGTCCATTCCGGAATCGAGTCGATCATGGTGGTCAGGGCAACGACGGAGAGCCGGACCGCCCGGGTGAACTCGGCGTGCAGTTCGGGTCCGCCGCCGCGGTGACCGCAGGCCATCCACAGCTCCCAGGCCGTGGAGGCGAGGCGGCCGGCGAGCATCCCGGTGAAGGCCCGCTCGTCGGTCGGTCCGGCGCTGCCGCCCGCTGCGAGGTAACCCGAAAGGCATTGCTCCACAGTGGTCCTGTCGGCCTCCATGGTGCGGATGTCGGTCCCGTCCAGTCCGAAGGCGGTCGCGACCAACTCCCACCACGGCACCCCCGGCGCGGCGCCGTCGAAGTCGAGCAGGGCCGGGCCGTCGGCGGTGAGCAGGAGGTTGGCGAAGCTGATGTCGCTGTGGACGACGAGCTTCTGCGGCGGCGACGCCCGGGCCGCCTCGATGATCGGTTCGATGTACCTCGCGGCGTCCCCGAGCGCCCGAGCCGCCTCCTCGTCCAGGACTCCGAGGCCGACCGCCTGGGCCAGCCAATCGTCCCAATCGGACTCGGGATGGACGTTGAAGGCGTAGTCGATCACCGGATCGGCCGGGATCGCGAGCCGTTCGAGTGCGGCGATGGTCGCGCCCGTCCACGCCGCCACCGCCGGCGCGAGGGGCGAGGCGGGATGCTCGCCGTCGAGGAACCGCAGGGCCCTGGCGTAGCGGCCCTCATCGATCGGCTGCCACAGCCCCACCGCGGCCGCCTCGGGAATGAACGGCTCGGGCATCGCGACGCCGGCCCGCCAGGCCCCGAGCTCCAGCTCCCCCGCCTGCTCGATCGCCCGGGAGTAGTCGCCCCAGTCGTCGTTGACCTTCACCACCCAGGCCCCGGAGCCGGTGTCGACCCTCCACGCCCACGCGCCCTCGACGTCCTTGAGCACCGTCGCGGGTCGCCGCGCCTTGCCGAGGCCGAGCCGCTCGGCCACCCGCGCTGGATCCATGCCGAGCATTCAACCCCGTGCCGGATTCGGGCACAACGGGTTTAGTCGCCGTCGAGGTCGGTGCGCTGACGGACGACGCGGAGGTCGTCGCCGTCCCAGGCCATCTCGTAGAGCTTGCCGCGAGCGCCGGTGAAAGGCCGGTGCAGCACGAGCATGAGTTCGCCTTCGAAGGCGGTGAACAGCATCCCGTGGCCCGAGTCGCCGCGGACCAGCGGTTCGCGCTGCTCCCACGGGCCTTCGAGGCGAGCCGAGCGCGAGGCCGCCCAGGTCTGGACGTAGTCGCCGTCGACGCCGCCTCCGCTGAGCCGGTTCTTCTCGTAGGTCGACCACAGGCAGATCAGCGCGCCGCCGGGCGCGCGGTGGAGCTGGGGCCCGTCGGTGACGTACGGGGCGAGCTGGTGCGGCACGCCCGCCGGGAGGTCGCGGGTGAGCCACGGGGCGTCGGAGCCTTTGAAGAGCATGACCGCGTCGCCCGCGACGGCGTCCAGGTCGTCGGACAGCGGGAACGCCTCGATGGTGCCGTCGATGCGTTGGAGCCATTCGTTGGCGTAGACCATCCAGGGGCGGCCGTCGTCGTCGGTGAAGAGCGTCCCGTCGAGGGTCATCAGCTCGGGCGGCAGGATCGGCGCCTCGGGCTTGAGCATGCGGAACGGGCCGGTGAGGGCGTCGGCGACAGCGACGATCGTGGAACGCCGGTAGTTCGGCAGCTGGAACGGGGTGCCGTACTCCCCCGGCTGCGGGACCGGGAGCGGCGCTTCCGCGTTGTGGAGCGTCGTGAACAGGTACCAGCGGCCGTTCCAGCGATGGACTTCCGGCGCCCAGGCGCCGTGGACCGCCCACGGCTCGTCTTCCTCGTCGACGCGGAAGACCGGGACGGGCTCGGCCCATTCGCGCAGGTTCGGGGACCGGTAGCACATCGTGCCGACCCCGGCGTCGGACAGCGGGCCGGTGGCCTCGGCGGTGAAGCCCTGGTTGGCGGTGTAGAGGTGGTACAGGCCGGTCTCGGCGTCCGCGACGATGTACGGGTCGTGCAGCGGCATCTCGGGGAGGCGCAGCGGGAAGGCGGTCGGCTCGCTCATGGAGAAAACGCTATCAAAGGCCGATCAGGGATCACGCCGCGTTCACGGACCTCCGCGGCGAAAAGCGGTGGACACGGCCGACGAGCGCGCACTAAGTTCTGCCGCGCAGGGTCCAGGTCCACTCATGGAGGCGATTTTTTGAAGGTCAAGGCGCACGCGGCCGATTACGTTCGGCCGCAATACGACACCGCCAAGTCTTCAACGAGAGCAAAGGACTCCACGAGTGGATCTCCCACAGTCAATCGTCATCGCCGAGAGCAGCCACCGCATCCACAACCCCGTCGATAGCCGCAAACTGGCCGAACTCGGGGAGGCGCTGCGCCTCACGCCCGGCTCCACCGTGCTCGACCTCGCGAGCGGATCGGGCGAGATGCTCTGCACCTGGGCTCGCGACCACGGCATCGGGGGCACCGGCGTCGACATCAGCACCGCATTCGTCGCCAACGCGAAGTCCAGGGCCGCCGAGCTGGGCGTGGCCGACCGCGTCGGCTTCGTCCACGGCGACGCGGCAGGACATGTCGCGAGCGAACCGGTCGACGTGGCCGCGTGCATCGGCGCGACCTGGATCGGCGGCGGCACCGCCGGCACGGTCGAACTGCTCCAGCGCAGCCTGCGCCCGGGCGGGCTCATGCTCATCGGCGAGTGCTACTGGAGACTCGACCCGCCCGATGACGCCACGATCGAGGGCTGCTACGCCGAGAGCAAGGACTCGTTCCGCTCGCTTCCGGGGCTCTTCGACCACTTCGACTCGCTCGGGTACGACGTGGTCGAGATGGTCCTCGCCGACCAGGACAGCTGGGACCGCTACGCGGCCCCGCACTGGCTCAACATCCGGCGCTGGCTCGACGCCAACCCCGGACACGAGATGGCCGACGAGATGAGGCACCAACTCGACGTCGAACGGCGCAACCATGTCCGCTATCAACGCGACTACCTCGGCTGGGGCATGTTCGCGCTGATGCGGCGCTGATCCCTCCCGGGCCCGGCACGGTGGTGCCGGCCCGGGACCGGCAGGACCGAATTCCACCGCCGCTGCCCTAAACTCGACGGCATGGGGAACCAAGGGGAACACGCCGACTGGCACGACGAGAACCATGCGCTGTGGGACGAGCGGGTCGCGATCCACGCCGGCAGCGCTTCGTACAACGTCGACGGGTTCCTCAAGGGCGACGACGTCCTCATGGACTTCGAACCCGGCGAGCTCGGCGACGTGACCGGCAAGCGACTCGTCCACCTGCAGTGCCACATGGGCCAGGAGACCCTCACGTGGCTGCGTCGCGGCGCGTCCCGGGTGGCCGGGGTCGACTTCTCGGAGTCGGCGATCGGCAAGGCGCGGGAACTGGCGGCGGCGCTCGGCTTCGGGCCGGACAAGGCCGCGTTCGTGGTCGCGGACGTCTATGACGCGCCGAAAGCACTGCCCGAGAACGAGTTCGACATCGTGTACGTCAGCATGGGCTCGATCAACTGGCTCCCGGACATCGGGCGGTGGGCCGAGACCGTGGCCTCGCTGCTCGTGCCGGGCGGGTGCCTCTACATGAACGAGTTCCACCCGGTGACGCACGTGCTCGACGAGGCGACGGGGACGCGGTTCGTGCGGGACTACACCACCGAGCAGGCGCTCGTGCGCGAGGCGCCCGGCACGTACACCGACTCGGACCGGGACCGGCCGACCGTGCACAACACGGCGACCGAGTGGGTCCACAGCCTCGGCGACGTGCTGTCGGCGCTCGCGGCCGCGGGCCTTCGCCTGGAGTTCCTGCGCGAGCACGACAAGACGGTGTTCCGGCACTTCCAGAACTTCGAGCGCGGCGAGGACGGCTGGTGGCGACCGCCTGCCGGGCGGCCCCGCATCCCGCTGCTGTACTCGCTCAAGGCGTCCCGAGCGTAGGGAATCGACAGGCGTCGCTTGCGGCGACTCCCTACACTGGAGGTCTGCCCCCTCTCGTGAAGGAGTCCGTTGTGAACTGGGACGCCGTCCAGTCGATCGGCGTGATCATCACCCTCGCCTTCCTCGGCTATCAGATGCGGTTGCAGGCCAAGGCGTTGAAGAGCGACAGCCGGCTCCGTCAGTTCGAGCTGTATCAGAGCCTGCTCAACCAGCACACCGAGCTGCTCAAGATGGCCGACAACGATCCGGTGCTCAACCTGATCTGGTCGCCGCTGGATCCCGATCGCAAGCGCGATCTGGACGCGGCGCAGGCGTCCCGGGACTGGGGCGCGTGGACGGTGATGACCCCGGACGAACAGCGCGGGTACCGGTACACGCGGTACGCGATCGAGCTGTTCGAGCAGGCGTACAAGGTGAACCAGTACGGGATGCTGGATGAGGAGATCTGGCGGAAGTGGGTCTCCTGGATGGAGATCTGGCCGCGGACCAGGTATTTCACCTATATGTGGCAGGACACTGCCCGGAAGTTCATGCCGTCTTTTGTGGACGACTACTGGGATCTGGTGCGGCAGAGCGCCGAATTCGACCGCGAGGCGAGGGTGGAGCGGACGCAGCTGCTCGACCCGTTGAGCGGTGGGGACCTCCTGCGGAACGGCGAAGTGCCGGACGTCGACCCGCCGAAGGCCGAGGCGGGTGTGCCGGGAGGGTCGGCGCTGGTGGCGGAGACCGAGGCGGTGCTGGAGGCGGTCGCGCCCAAGTCGTCCGAGGTGGCTTCCGTGGCGGCCGAGACCGAGGTGGAGGCAGTGACGCCGCAGTCGCCGGAGGTGGAGGCGGTCGCCCCCAAGTCGCCCCAGGTGGCGGCCATGGCGCCTGAGCCGTCGGGGGTCGAAGCCGCCGCTCCCCTTCCCACTGCGGCGGAGGCGATTCCGGAGGCCCCCGAGCCGGGGGCGCCGCGACGGGACGACTCCGCGACGAGATGACCGGCGTGCCCGGCCAGTGCCATGTCATATGGCGCCGTCGGGAGCGCTGCGGTTCCTGCGCCGCCGGCCATGCGGGCACCGATCGGCATGGGCGGCGGTTCAGGTCGGCATTCGCGCGCCCTCGATGGGAGGGCGTGCCGCTCAGGCGATGACGGTCGTGCAGGCCGCTGCTCCGCCGTCCGCGGTCTTAGGACCAGCGGTGTACTCGCAGGCGAGCCGCAAGTCCGATGCCGCCGTGCTTTCCCGTTCCTAGCCTTGGATCCGTCACCAGGGCCGTCCACTCGGCCCGGCGAACTCGAGAAGGAACAGCGATGACCATTCTGATCACCGGCGCGACGGGCAACATCGGCCGCCACATCATCCGGCTCCTCACCGCCGCCGACCACTCCGTGCGGGCGCTGACCCGCGACCCCGCCAAGGCCGACCTCCCGGCGGGCGTGGAGGTGCGGGCCGGGGACTTCACCGACTTCGCGAGTCTGGAAGCCGCCCTCGAAGGGGCCACGGCGCTGCACCTGATGACGGCGTTCGGCCCCGCGAACACGACGGTGCCGAACAGCCGCGATCTGTTCGCGGCGGCCGAGAAGGCCGGCGTTCGGCGCGTGACGCTGCTGTGGAACGGATACGCGGGCCCGGTCGAGGAAGCGGTCGAGGCGTCGGGTCTGGAATGGACGCACCTGCGGCCGGGCGAGTTCATGTCGAACGCACTCGGCTGGGCCGAGCAGATCCGCACCGAGGGCGTCGTCCGAGAGGCCTACGGCGAGATCGGGCATTCGCCGGTGCATGAGGTCGACGTCGCCGCGGTGGCGGCGGCGGCGCTCACCGAGGAGGGCCACGCCGGGAAGGCGTACATGCTCACCGGGCCCGAGGTGATCACCGTGCCCGAGCAGGTCGCCGCGATCGCCGCGGCCATCGGGAAGGACGTGCGCTACGAGGCGGAGCCGCCGGAGGGCGCGCGGGAGCGGATGCGGGCCTTGGGCTTCGAAGAGGACGCCATCGACTACGTGCTCGGCTGGCGGGCCGATCCGCCGGAGTTCGCCCGGACCGTCTCGAAGGACGTCGAAGCCGCCGCCGGCCGGCCGGCGAAGACCTTCGCGGCATGGGCCCGGGACCACGCCGACGCGTTCCGTTGAGCGAGGAGGACGCGAAACGGCCCGTGATCCGCCCGGAATCGCGGGCCGCCCGTCCAATACTGCGTGCTAAGCCTCGATCGCTTTGAGGCTCTTGGCGATCGACTCCGCGATCGGCGTCGTCGGGCGGCCGATGAGCTTCGACAGGTCGCCGGTCTGGACGGCGAGCAGGCCGCGGGAGACGGCGTCGTCGACCCCCACGAAGACCGGTGCGAGCGTCTCGGGCACCCCGGCGCCGATCAGGATCTCGCGATGAGCGTCGGCCGTGACGCGATTGACCGCGAACTCCTTGCCGAGCCGGCGCGAGACCTCCGCGGCGTACTCGTCGAAGCCCCAGGCCACGTCCCCGCTGAGCTCGTACGCCCGGTTCTCGTGACCTTCGCCGGTGAGCACGGCGACCGCGGCGGCCGCGTAGTCGGCGCGGGCGGCGGTGGCGACCTTCGCGCCTTCGACCGTGCTGGTCAGCTGCCCGCCGGCCGCGATGGCCTGACCGAGCCCCTCGGTGTAGACCTCGTTGTACCAACCGTTGCGCAGCAGCACGTACGGCAGGCCCGAGTCGATGAGATGCCGCTCGGTGAGCTGGTGCTCGCGGGCGAGCTCGAAGTCGGCGGCCGGGCCGCCCAGGATGCCGGTGTAGGCGAGGAGCGCGACGCCGGCGCGCTTCGCGGCGTCGATGACGGCCTGGTGCTGCGGCACGCGCCGGCCGATCTCGCTGCCGGAGATGAGCAGGACCTTCTCGTCCTCCTTGAAGGCGTCGGCCAGGGTGGCCGGGTCGCTGTAGTCGGCGACGCGGACTTCGATGCCGAGCTCGCCGAAGCGGGCGGCCTTGGCGGCGTCGCGCACGACGACGGCGACCTGGTCGGCGGGGACCTTGTTCATCAGGCCTTCCACGACGTGCGTGCCGAGCCGGCCGGTGGCTCCGGTGACGACGATCATTTGGTTGCTCCTTCAAGTATCGAGTGGGTCTACCATTACACTTACCAAATGAAAGTACAATCAATTCGAAAGCACTGTAGCCGAGGTAACATCACGCCATGAGCACCCGTTCCACCGAAGCCGCCGCCGATTTCCAGGTGCTGGCCAAGGGCTGCGCGTCCCGCTCCGTCCTCGATCACGTGACCGGACGCTGGGGCGCGCTCATCGTCATCGCGCTGCGCGAGGACCCCAAGCGTTTCGCCGAGATCCGCCGCGCGGTGGACGGCATCAACGAGAAGGCCCTCGCCCAGAGCCTGCGCCGGCTCGAACGCGACGGCTTCGTCGACCGCCTCGCCTCGGACGGCTACCCGTCCCGCGTGGAGTACCGCCTCACCGAGTCCGGGAGCCGGATCGCGGCCGGCCTCTGCGGCCTGGTCGAGCTGCTGTACGACGAGATGCCGCGGGTCCTCATCGCGCAGTCCGCATACGACGCCCGCCACCCCGAGGCTCCGCGCCCGTAAGGGCCTGAAGCGCGCGAAAACTGGCCGAAGCCCCAGGTGAGGAGCCCGAACAGGCCTAAACTCGGGCCATGGGCTTGCGGGTCTCGGATTCGATCCGACTGCAGCCGGCCACGGCGATCCCGCTGTGGGTCCGGCTGCTGCCGCTCGGGGCGCTGGGCGTGGCCTCCGTGTTCCAGCTCTTCACGCCGGATCCGCTCCACGCGGGGATCGCGATGACCGTCGTCCCCGTGCTCGCCGCGTTCGTGCTCGGGCCGGTGTGGACCGCGGTGATCGCCGTGCTCGCCTTGGGGGTGGTCCTCGCGCCGCTGCCGGTCCCCCAGCGGTTCGACGGCGGCGACCTCGTGATGGTCGCGATGGTGTTCGCCACGGCCGTCGGCATCTCCTGGGTCCGGCAGCGCTTCGAGGCCGGGCTGGTGACGATGCTGAGCGTGTCCGAGGCCGCCCAGCAGACGATCCTGCCGGGCCTGTCCAAGCAGGTCGGCGACTTCGCGTGCACCGGGCTGTACCACTCGGCGCAGCGGGGCGCGCTGATCGGCGGGGACCTGTTCGACGTGCGGCCCAGCCCGTACGGGCCTCGGCTGATCCTCGGCGACGTGCAGGGGCACGGACTCGACGCGGTGAGCACCGCTTCGATGCTGCTGTCGGTGTTCCACGAGGCGATCCTGGACGAGGAGGAGCTCGGCGGGATCGCGTGGCGGCTGGAGCGGCGCATCCTGGACGACGCGGAGCACGGGTACGTGCCGGAGCTGTTCGCCTCGGCACTGCTCGCGGAGTTCCCGGAGGGCTCCGACGAGGTGCAGCTGCTGTCGTGCGGGCACCCGTCGCCGCTCATACTGCGCGCCGAGCGGGCGGAGGAGATCGACCTCAAGCCCATGCCGGTGCTGGGGCTGCGGCTGGCCTCGCCGGTCCGGCCGGGCGAGGCGGTGTCGGTGCCGTTCGGGCCGGGCGAGACGCTGCTGGCGTTCTCGGACGGACTGGTCGAGGCGCGGAACAAGGAGGGGCGCTTCTACCCGCTCGCGAGCCACCTGGAGGGGCTGGTGGTGCCGTCGCCGCGGCGGCTCATCGAATTCGTGTGGGAGGACGTCGCCCGGTTCGCGGCGCGGATGGACGACGACGTGAGCATCCTGGCGGTCACTCGGGTGGCGAAGAGCGCGAGGAACCGCCCGTCGCCGGGGTAGCGGCCGGGGCGGGGCCGGCGAATGTGAACGGAGGGCCCCGGCAATTCGGACATCGACGGGCCCCCCGGTTTCAACCCTGACGTATGGGTCCGACATTTTCGCGAGCGGCCTCGATGCGGCGAACGTGAGCGGAGCGTCCGGGGCGAATCGGACATCGACGGGTCCCCCGTCTTGACCCCCGACCTATCGGTGTGGGCATTCCGGGTTCGCGGGAGCGGTACCAGGTCAGCGTTTTTCAATCCGTTAGACGAAGGGTGTTCACAAGCGTTGGATTCTGTGCGAACATCGAGATCACTCGATCGCACCCCTGAAGGAGACAACGATGTCCACTCCCTCACCCAGACGCCGGCGGCCGATCGCGGCCGCGGGCGCGCTCGGCCTGGCCGGACTGGTCACCGCGGCGGGACTGCCGCTGCTCACGGCCCAGACCGCCGGCGCCGAGGAGACCGCGGCGCGCGGCGTCACCGTCACGCTCGACCCCTCGTACCAGCATCAGGAGTTCGAAGGCTGGGGCACGAGCCTCGTCTGGGCCGCCAACGTCACCGGCGGCTACCCGGACGAGATCCGCGACCGGCTCGTGGACATGATGTTCGGCGAGGAGGGCCTCAACCTCAACATCGCCCGGTACAACATCGGCGGCGGCAACGCCCCGAACATCGACAACGACTACCTGCGCGGCGGCGCCTCGGCCGTGCCCGGGTTCTGGGCCGCCCCCGAGGGCACCACCCACGAGGACAAGGACTGGTGGGACCCCGAGAACCCCGAGCACTGGAACTGGGACGCCGACGCGAACCAGCGCTGGTGGATCGACCAGATCAAGGACGACGTCACCCACTGGGAGGCGTTCTCGAACTCGCCGCCCTACTTCCAGACCGTCTCCGGGTACGTCTCGGGCGGCTTCGACCCGAACGCCGACCAGATCCGCACCGACACCCTCGACGAGTTCGCGATCTACCTGACCGAGGTCATGGAGCACCTCGAAGACGCGCACGGCATCGAGTTCGACACGATCGACCCGCTCAACGAGCCCAACACGAACTACTGGGGCACCCAGCTCGGCCCGGACGGCGTGCAGCCCACGGGCGGCCGCCAGGAAGGCGCCCACGCCGGTCCCGAGCTCCAGCAGCTGGTCATCAACGCGCTCGCCGCGCGGCTCTCGGCGGCCGACACCGCGGCCGTGATCTCCGCGATGGACGAGACCAACCCGGGCACCTTCACCCGCAACTGGAACGCCTACACCGAGGAGTCCCGGGCGAACGTCGACCAGATGAACGTCCACACCTACGGCACCGGCGGGCGCACCGGCGTCCGCGACCTCGCCAAGGGCAGCGACAAGCCGCTGTGGATGAGCGAGGTCGAGGGCAGCTGGACCGACGGCCAGGACTACGAGTCCATGGAGAGCGGCCTGGGCATCGCCTCCCGCATCACCGACGACCTGCGTGAGCTGGAGCCGTCGGCGTGGGTCTTCTGGCAGCCCATCGAGAACGCCGACCTCGGGCACAACTGGGGCTCGATCCACGTCTCCTTCGACTGCACCGCCGAGGACACGCTCGAGACCTGCCCGATCAAGACGAACACCAAGTACGACACGATCCGCAACTTCACGCACTACATCGAGCCCGGCGACCACATGATCGGCGTGGACGACGTGTCCACCGTGGCCGCGGTCAAGGACTCCGAGGACGCGGCGGTCGCCGTGTACACCAACAACACCGAGGACGCGGTCAGCGTGACCCTCGACCTGTCGAAGTTCGGCTCGATCGACTCCGGCGCCACCGTGACCCCGGTGGTCACCAGCGCCGACGGGGCGCTCGTCGAAGGCGAGCCCGTCGTCGTCGACGGCGCCTCCGCGCAGCTCACCGTCCCGGGCAAGTCGGTGACGACGTTCCTCATCGACGGCGTCGCGGGCGTCGCCGAGGACGCGGCGATGGTCCAGGACGGCCACGTGTACCGCTTCGACGGCGTGCAGAGCGGCAAGTCGATCGCCCCGTCCGAGGACGGCGCCGGCATCGTGCTGCGCACCGACGACGCCTCCAGCGCCGAGCAGCTGTGGACGATCGACCAGCTCACCGACGGCGTCTCGAACCGCGAGCAGTACCAGATCGTCAACGCCGCCACCGGGACCCGTCTCGCGGTCGCGGAGGGCCTGGCCGTGCTCGAGTCCGCCGAGGGCGACCCGTCCGAGGCCGCGAAGTGGTACCTGTCGACCACCGGCGACGGCACCTACGTTCCCGTGAACGTGGGCACCGGTCGCGTCCTGGACGTGTGGGGCGAGGCGACCGCCGACGGCTCCCCCGTCCAGACCTACACCCCCACGGCGGCGAGCAACCAGCGCTGGACCGTGGTCGACGAGACCGTGCTGGAGACGGTGAAGGTCGAGACCTACACCGTTCCGGGCTTCGTGCCCGAGCTGCCCGCCACCGTGGCGGGCGTCCACCGCGACGGCGTGCGCGGCGCGCTGCCCGTGGAGTGGGACATGCCCGACGAGTCCGTCTGGGACAAGGCGAAGACGGTGAACGTCAAGGGCGAGGCGACCGATCCGCTCGGCAACACGTTCAAGGCCAAGGCGAAGGTCAGGATCGACACGTTCGCGGCGACCGCCCCGGCCTCGGCGACGACGTACCCGGGCTTCACGCCGGACCTGCCGGGCACGGTGATCGCGCTGGGCGACCGGGGCACCGAGGCGTCGGTGCCGGTGACGTGGGAGGAGCCGCCCGCGGGCGCGTTCGACGACTACGGCACGGTGGCGCTGCACGGCACGGCGGTCCTGGTCGACGGTACCGAGCTGCCCGCCACTGTGGACATCGAGGTCACCGACCCGATCGAGGTCAACGTGGCGGCGGGCGACGGCGTGGCCACCTCGGCGACGTTCACCGAGCCGGGCTACTCGACCGAGGGCCTGCGCAACGGGGTCCTCACCGACAAGGCCTGGTCGAACTGGAAGTCCGGCGCGTTCAACAAGGCGGACACGATCACCGTGACCCTGCCGCAGGAGCGCGACGTGACCCGGGTCGTCTCCTACTTCTGGAGCGACGGCGGCCGGGCCAGCTACGCCGACACCCTGCAGGTCCAGTACCTGGACGCGGACGGCGACTGGCAGAACGCGGGCGACCCGGTCGACGTGCCGCCGGACACGAGTGCCGCGCCGGTCATCGACGTCGCGGTGAACGCCCGGACGTCGGCGGTGCGGGTCGCGATGACCGCCGACAGCGGCGACATCGCCGGATGGATCATCCTGAGCGAGATCGAGGTCTACGCGAAGGCCCCGGCCGCTTAGGGAAGGCCTCCTCGGTTCCGATCGTCTCGGGGGGCCGAGGGGTGAGGGCCCTTACCGCCGTTCGGCGGTAAGGGCCCTTCGCCGCTCCCGGGAGCGGTTCGGCGGTCCTGCTAATCTCAGCTCCTCCGGTGAAGGGCGGCACATGGACTCGTGGGTGGCGATCGACTTCGAGACCGCGAACGGGAGCAGGGCCAGCGCCTGCTCGGTGGCGGTGGCGAGGGTCAAGGGCGGCGAGGTCACCGAGCAGTTCGCGACGCTCGTCAAGCCCCCGGCCGGGCATGACCGGTTCGAGTACCGCAACACCCAGGTCCACGGCATCCGCGCCTCCGATGTGGTGCACGCGCCCGAGTGGCGGCAGGTGTGGGGGCACCTCAGCGCGTTCATCGGGGACGATCCGCTGGTGGCCCACAACGCCTCGTTCGACACCTCGGTCATCCGGGCGGCCAACGGCGCGGCCGGTCTGCCGTGGCCCGCGATGCGCTACGCCTGCACCATGGTCATCGCCAAACAGACCTGGCCGATGCGCTCGTACCGGCTGCCCGACGTGGCCTCGGCGGTGGGCGTGGACCTCGCCCGCCACCACGAGGCCGCTTCGGACACGCTCGCCGCCGCCGGGATCCTCGTGGCGCAGCAGCGCGCGCACGGCGTCGACAGCATCGACGGACTGCTGCAGGCCGCCAGGGTCCAATGGGGCCGGATCTACGACGGCGGCTACGACACCTGCCGCCGCAGGTGACGCCGCATCGAGCACTGAGGGTCCTCAATCCCGGTCGGCGGTAAGGGCATGAGGGTCCGCTTCGGCGGACGCCGGAGGTGGAGCGTCGACGGCGAGCCCACCAGGCTGGTGTTGAACGGGTGGCAGACCGTCGTCTTCTGGATCGCCTACGCGCCGCTCGCGGCGCGGGGGCCGCCGCTGGGGGTGCTGACCGTCCACTACTACCGGCGGCGCACGGCGGCGGCCCCGGTACGGATGTCGCCGGGGGCCGCTCGGTGACAGCGGACGATCGAATCGGTGGCAAGCTGGACGCATGCACTCACTGGATTCGATGCTCACCGGTTGCGGCACTTGAACCGCGCACCGGGGTTCCCGCCCTTCGTCGATGAACACCGGGCGCTCATCGCCGCGCCGCGCGAGCGCGTCTGGGAGGCCGTTCGCGCCTACGGGGAGGCGCTCGCGCGCGATCGCGGCGGCCCGCTGCCCCTCCTGCTGGGCACCGAGCCGCGCGCCGGGTTCGCCGTGTCGCGCAGGGAGCCGCGCCGGTGCCTGGACCTGGAAGGCCGCCACCGGTTCTCGCGCTATCGGTTGACTTTCGAGCTGCGGGACGGCGCGGGCGGGGCGACCGAGGTGGTCGCGCGGACGTTCGCCGAGTTCCCCGGACGGCGCGGGCGCGCGTACCGGGCGCTGGTCATCGGCAGCGGCGGCCATGCCGTCGCGGTGCGGGGCATGCTGCGGTCCATCGGCAAGTCGAGCCGCACCACGGGAGCGTTCGCCCCAGTCGCAGACGGCAGAGCGTCCTTGCCGCCCTCCGGTGTCGAGGACTCTCGAGACCGCTTCAAGCGTCGATGAAGTCGGAGAGGGCGGTCAGTTCCTCGGACTCCTCGGCGGTCAGGTCCAGTTCGGCCGAGGCCAGGAGCGGGCCGAGCTGGTCGGCGGTGCGGGCCCCGGCGATCGGCGCGGCGATCCCGGGCCGGGTCCGCGTCCACGCCAGGGCGACCGACGCGATCGCGACGCCGCGGGAGCCGGCGATCCGGTCGAGCTTGTCGATGATCGCGAGCCCGGACGGGTTCAGGTGCTTGGCGGCCGAGTCGCCGCGGACGCTCTGCCGCAGGTCCGCTTCCGTGCGGTACTTGCCGGTGAGGAAGCCGGAGGCGAGCGCGTGGTACGGGAAGGCGCTCAGGTCCTCGGCCACGGCCAGGTCGCGCAGGCCCGGTTCGAAGGCGCCGCGGCTGACGAGGCTGTACTTGGGCTGCAGCGCGACCGGTCGGGCCGCGTCGGTGCGCTCGGCGATGTCGAGCCATTCGCGCACCCGCTCGGGCCGGTAGTTCGAGATGCCGATGTGGCGGATCTTGCCTTCGGTGACGAGGGCGTCGAACGCCGCGACGGTCTCCTCCAGCGGCGTGTCCTCGTCGTCGAAGTGGGCGTAGTAGAGGTCGATCGCCTCGACGCCGAGCCGTTTCAGGGACGCTTCGGCGGCGGCCTTGACGTTCGCGGCCGAGAGGCCCTTGAACCCGGGGTGCTGGGAGACCTTCGTGGCCACCAGCGCCCGCCTGTCGCGGCGCCTGGCGAGCCACGTGCCGATGACGGCCTCGGACTCGCCGCCCGTGTTGCCCGGGGCCCAGACGGAATAGGAGTCGGCGGTGTCGATGAGGTTCCCTCCGGCGGCGGTGAACGCGTCGAGGACCGCGTGCGCCTCGGATTCGTCCGTGGTCCAGCCGAAGGTGTTGGTGCCCAGGACGAGCGGATATATGTCGAGGTCGGTTCTGCCGAGCTTCGCCATGTCGTGCCTCCGTGGTGTCGGCGCTGCCGGTGCTTCGATCGGGGGGTTCCCCGGGACGCGCGGCGTCAAGCCGTCGCGGTTCCGACGGCGGTCGTGCCGCGCGTCACGGCGGTCCCTGCCTCGTTTCCGAGCGATCTCCCGAAACCCGCAGCGGCCCCGGGGCTAGTTGGCCTGGAAGGTCGGCATGACGGTGACCTGCTGGAAGTTGACGCGGCGCGGCTGCGCGGCGAGGAACGCGACGGTCTCGGCGATGTCGCCGGGCTCCAGGACCTCCTGGCTGGCGAACACGTCGTCGAGCCAGGCGTTGCTGTCGGCGTGGTCGACATGGCCTTGCAGCTCGGTCTTCACGATGCCGGGTTCGATCACCGAGACCCGCACGTTCTGGGCGCCGAGTTCGGTGCGCAGGTTGCGGGAGGCGTGGGAGACGAACGCCTTCGAGCCGGTGTAGACGGCGAAGTTCGGGAAGAGGTTCTGCGCCGCGATCGAGGAGGTGTTGATCAGGTCGGCGACGCCCCTGTCCGCGGCGGCCTCGACGAGCTGCGGGACGAACGCGCCGATGGCGTTCATCAGGCCGGTGATGTTGAGGTCGATCATCCGCTGCCATTCGTCGGCGCGGACCTCGGTGATCGGCGCGGCCAGCATGACGCCGGCGTTGTTGAACAGGAGGTCGGCGGTGCCGAGTTCGGCCCGGGTCCGCTCGGCGGCGCCGCGCACGGCTTCGGCGTCGGTGACGTCGACCGCGACCGCGAGGGCGGTCCCGCCGCGCCGCTCGATGCGCTCGACCAGGGCCGCGAGCCGGTCGGCGCGGCGGGCGAGCACGGCGACCTTCGCGCCGCGCTCGGCGAGCAGTTCGGCGGTGGCCTCGCCGAGGCCGCTGGAGGCCCCGGTGACGACGGCGACGCGACCGGACAGCGGCATGTGGTGCTCAGTGGACATTGCGATTCCTTCGGTGTCGTTGCTTGCCAGGACGGTTCCCCGCCCTCCAATCGAGTACAGCACCGTCGCGGCCTTGAAATCGGCGCTAAATGCGCCCTCCCGCGGCTGGTACCGCCAGTACCACCCACGAGCGCCCGGGACCGGCCCGGCACGGGCAGAATGGGGGCATGGATCGGCGCAGCGAGATCGCGGACTTCCTCCGCAGCAGACGGGCCCGCCTGAGCCCCGGCGAGGCCGGGCTCCCCGACGACGGCCGCGTCCGGCGCGTCCCGGGCCTGCGGCGCGACGAGGTGGCGCGGCTGGCGAGCATGAGCGTCGAGTACTACACGCGGCTCGAACAGGGCCGCGCCGGCAATCCGTCGCCCGAGATCATCGAGGCGCTGGCCGAGGCGCTGCGGCTCGACCGGTCCGAACGCGACCATCTGCAGGACCTGTTCGGCCGCCGCGGCACCTCCCGGCGCGCACCGATCGCCGCGCAGCGGGTGCGGCCGGGGCTGCTGCTGACGCTGCAGAGCCTCGAGAGCGTGCCGGCGTTCATCATCGGCCGGCGCACCGACGTCCTGGCCGCGAACCGCCTGGCGCGGGCGGTCCTGACCGACTTCGAGGCGCTGCCGGCGAAGCGGCGGAACCTCGCCCGGTTCTACCTGCTCGACCCTGCCGCGAAGGCGATCGCGCTCGACTGGGAGCGGATGGCGCGCGACACGGTGGCGATGCTGCGCTTCGACGCCGGACGGCATCCCGACGACCGGCAGCTCGCCGAACTCCTCGCCGAGCTGGAGGCGGCCTGCCCCGAGTTCGGCGAATGGTGGAACGACCACCAGGTGCTGCGGAGGACCAACGGCACCAAGCGGTACGCGCACCCCGTGGTCGGCGAGATGGAGTTCCAGTACGAGGCCTTCGAGATGCCCGGTGACCCGGACCAGTACCTGTGCGTCTACAACGTCGAGCCCGGCTCGGCGAGCGCCGAGGCGCTGCGCCTCCTCGACAGCTGGACCGCCCCGGCCGCGCAGCGCCGCTGACGCGGCCCGCACTCCCGGAAGGGCGGCGGGCGCCGCCGCGCAAAAACCGCTCGGCATCCAGCGGCACCGGGTCCGACAATGACGGGATGGCCGACTGCTCCCCCGCCGAGCTCCGGGCGATCCAGGAGCGCGCCGTCCGCGCCCAGCCGATCGACCACACCGAGTACGCGGGCGGCCGGCGGCTCGGCCGCACCGCGAGCGGCTCCTGGTGGCACGGCTCGGTGATCACCACGGCGAACCCGACGACCTGTTCGCGCAGGTCGAACACGCCGAAGCGGTCGGCGTGGCGCGGGCGGTCGCGGACGTCGGCTGGACCGGCGTGTTCGCCATGGCCGTGCTCCCCGAAGCGCGCGGGCGGGGCGCGGGGCGCGCGCTGATCAGCGTCCTGGCCGAATGGGCCCGGGCGCAGGGGACGCCGACCACGCACCTGCAGGTCGAGGCCGACAACGAGCCCGCGTCGGCGCTGTACGCGAAAGCCGGGTTCACCGAGGCGCTGGCGTACCGCTGCCGCTCACAGCGCTGAACCGCCGGTCTTCCTCGGCCGCACATTCATGCAACGAATGGTTGCGCATTGTCGTTCTGTCGGCTAGGCTGATGTGCAACCGATAGTTGCGAAAGGTGGTCGACATGGAATACGGCACCATCGAGCGGGAGATCCGCATCGAAGCCTCGCCGGAGGTGGTCTTCGACGTCGTGAGCAGTCCCGAGCACCTCAAGGAGTGGTGGCCCGACGAGGCGGAGTTCGAGCCGGTGGTCGGCGCGAACGGCCGGATCGGCTTCGGGAAGGACGCCGACGGCATCACCTGGGAGCAGTTCACCGTCGTGGACGCCACGCCGCCGCGGCACTTCTCGTTCCGGTGGACGCACCCCGAAGGCGAGACCGCCGCGCCCGGCAATTCGCTGCTCGTCGTCTTCGAGCTCGAACCGGCCGGCTCGGGCACCCTGCTGAAGATGACCGAGAGCGGCTTCCGCGAACGCGGCTGGGACGAGGCCAAGGTCGCGGCCCAGTACGCCGACCACTCCAACGGCTGGGACCACTACATCCCGCGGGTCGCGCCGTACGCGGAGAAGGTCGGAGCCGGCAGATGAGCACGGCGGTCGACGACGACCTCTGGTCGGCGGTCGGCGACCCGACCCGCCGCCGGATGCTCGACCTGCTGCTCGAGGAGGGCGGCGGAACGGCCACCAGCCTGAGCGAGCACCTGCCGGTGACCCGGCAGGCCGTGGCGAAGCACCTGCAGGTCCTCCACCGGGCCGGTCTGGTGCACGGGGCGACCACGGGACGCGAGCGGCGGTTCCGCGTCGACGAGGCCCAGCTGTCCCGCGCCGTCATCCAGCTCAACGAGGTCGGCACGGCCTGGGATTCACGGCTCCGGCGCATCAAGCGCCTCGCCGAGACCATCGAGCGCGACAAGCGGGCAAGCGAAGAACACGACCGAAACACGGAACAGCAGTAGAGAGGAACAAGACAATGGTGGACATTCTGCACCGCGTCGCCTTCGAGGGCGTCGCCCCCGAGCAGGCCTACGACGCCCTGACCACCCTGGACGGCCTGGCCGGCTGGTGGACCGAGAACACGACCGGCTCGACGGACGTCGGCGGCGTGATCTCCTTCAAGTTCGAGCGCGGCGAGTTCGACATGAAGGTCGTCGAACTCGAGCCCGGCGAGCGCGTCCTCTGGGAGGTCGTCGGCGGGGAGAAGGAGTGGATCGGCACCAAGGTCCACTGGGACCTGCGCCGGGAGGACGACTTCACCGTCCTCCTCTTCAAGCACGAGGGGTGGCGCGAGCCGATCGAGTTCATGCACCACTGCAGCACCAAGTGGGCCTCGTTCCTGCTGAGTCTCAAGCAGCTCCTGGAGACCGGCAAGGGAGCGCCCTGGCCGCACGACCCGCACGTCGACAACTGGGGCTGACCCGGACCGGGCCGCGGCGGCGCTGCAGCGCCGCCGCGGCCTTCCGTTCGCCCAGTAATCATCCTCACAGTTGATTCAATCATCTTGTCGGTTGATTAACTGGTAGGTTCCTGCCATGGAACCGAGGAAGTCCGGGCAGCGGACCCCCGAGCCCGCCGAGCGGGTCCGGGACGCCGAGCGCACCAAACGGCGACTGCTCGAAGCGGCGATGACCGAGTTCGCCGCCAACGGCTACGACGGCGCCCGCGTGGGCGACATCGCCGCCCGTGCCGGCGTCAACAAGCAGCTCATCAGCTACTACTTCGGCGGCAAAGAGGGCCTCTACCGCGCCATGCAGCGCGAATGGCTCGAGGCCGAGCGCGACCACGCCGACGCGGACCTGCCCGCCGAGGAGGTCCTCCGCTGGTACCTCCACCGCAGCCTGGCCGACCCGCGCATCGGACGGCTGGAGCTGTGGAAGGCGCTGTCCGACGAGGTCCCGGACGAGGAGTCCCAGACCGACGTCGACCGCGAGCAGCGGGAGATGGCCCTGCGGCAGGAACGCGGCGACATCGCGCCCGACCTGGACCCGGCGGCCGTGCAGCTCGCCATGATGGGCATGACCCTCGCCCCGGTCATGCTCCGCCGCACCGCCCGCAAGCTCTTCGGCGTCGACATCGACGACCCGGAATTCGAGACCCGATACGGCGACACCCTGTCGCGCATCCTCGCGCGACTCGCCAGGGAACCCGAACACCACCACCCGGAAGGAACCACCACCACATGACCGTTCTCGTCACCGGCGCGCGCGGCGCCATCGCCCGCAACGTCATCGCGCAGCTCCTCGCCGAAGGCGCGGCCGTCCGCGCCGCCAGCCGCGACCCGCGGGCGACCGCCCTCCCTGAGGGAGTCCATCCGGTCCGCGTCGACTTCACCGAACCCGAGACCCTCGCGCCCGCACTCGAAGGCGTCGACAAGGTCTTCCTCTACGCCGCCCCCGAGGGCGTCGACCACTTCGTCACCGCCGCACAGGCCGCCGGGGTCCAGCACGTCGTGCTCCTGTCCTCGGCCGCCGCGGCCGACCCCGACGGCGACCAGAACGAGATCGGCCTCCAGCACCTGCGGGCCGAACGGCCCCTGGCGGCCTCGGGAATCCCGTGGACCTTCGTCCGGCCCGCCATGTTCGCCACCAACTCCCTGTGGTGGCGCGACTCGATCCGCGACGAGGGCCTCGTGCGCGTCCCCTACCCCGACGCGATGGTCAACCCGATCCACGAGCGCGACATCGCCGAGGTCGCCGTCGCCGCGCTCACCCAGGACGGCCACGAAGGCCGGGCCCACCTCGTCGACGGACCCGGGCACCTGACCCAGCGCCGCCAGATCGAGCTGATCGGCGAGGCCGTCGGCCGCGAGATCGCCGTCCAGGAGCTGCCTCGCGCGGTCGCCGAGCAGTTCCTGCCGACGCCGCTGCTCGACATGCTCGCCGGCGGCGAGGTGCACCGCTACGGGCCCACCGCTGAGGCCGTCACCGGCAGGCCGGCCCGGACCTATGCGGAGTGGATCGCCGACCACGCCGACGACTTCCGCTGAGGCCCTTGGCGACGAGACCCGGCGGGCGTCCGGACACCGTTCGGTGCGCCCGGGCGAGCGGGCCTCAAGTGAGGCTCGCTCGCCTCGCCGCGTGACACGCGCTCCGTGCACGAGCACGCCTTCTTGGGGGCCGTGCGGGCAGGAGTTCGATTGCATTCCCCGCTCCGGGGGTAAACCGGCATCGTGGATAAGAACATCGGTGTAGCCTCCCGGACCGCAGGCCTTCTGGCCGACCTCTCACGACTGGCCGTCCTGCTGGGCGCGATCGTCTTCGCCGCCATGGGCCGCCTCGACGGGGTCGTGCACCTCGTGCTGGTCTTCGCCGCCCTGCTGCTGCCTCGGTTCGCCCGCATCGCGAAGCCCTTCGACCTGGCCGTCTGCGTGCTGCTGCCGCTCGCCTCGCTGGCCTCCGTGCTCGGCTGGTACCGGCAGTACGCGTGGACGGACTGGGTGATGCACTGCTTCGCCACCGGCGCGATCGCGGCCGCGACGTACCTGGTCCTCGTGCGCACGCCCCTCCTGCCGCCCCTGCGCGAACTGTCCCGCTCCGCCATCGTGACGCTGACCTTGATGATCGGCGTCACGATCGGCGTGCTGTGGGAGTTCGCGGAGTGGTTCATGCTGGACGTCATGGCGATCGCCATCAGCGTCGGATACGGCGACACCATCGCCGACCTGGCCATGGACACGCTCGGCTCCCTCCTCGCGGCCGGAGCCCTCGTCGCCTGGGCCGGCCGGGTGGGCGCGCCTGCGCCGGATCCCGAAGCCGTCGAATCGCCCGAGCCGGTCCCCCACCGCGCCGAGTCCCGGACGGATTGAACCCCGCTCCCCCGGTGGCGGTGAACCGGTCGTCGCACCGACCGGCCTCGCCCACGCCCCTATTCGGTTCCGGCCGGGTTTCGCCGGTTTCACGACGGGTATTCACGTGCCATCAAAAGGGACGTATAAGGACGGAGGGGAGCACTATGAACGACGACCCGACGACCACGCTCGTCCGGCTCGGCGACAGCGATCTGACGGTGGCCAACGAGGCCGAGGACATTCGCGGCCGCAAGGTGATCGACAAGAACGGCGACGAGACCGGCTCGGTCGACGGACTGCTCATCGACGAACCGGAGCGCAAAGTCCGGTTCCTCGAGATCGGCTCGGGCGGTTTCCTGGGCCTGGGCAAGAAGCAGGTGCTCGTCCCGGTCGACGCGGTCACCCGCATCGACGACGAGCACGTGTACATCAACCGCGACCGCGAGGAGGTCGCGTCGGGCCCCGGCTACGACCCGGAGCTCATGCCCGAGCCCGACCGCCCGTACTACGAAGGCGTCTACGGGTACTACGGCTTCATGCCGTACTGGGGCACCGGCTACCGGTACCCGGGCTACCCGTACTTCTAGCAGTGCCGCCTCGGGGACGCGCTCATCGAGCCGCGTCCCCGAGCGCGACGCTCACGGAGAGGATTCGCGCACCTCGTCCGCCACGTCCTCGAACGCGCTGAGATCCCCCGCCGCGCTCACCGGGATGACGCTGAACGTGCCGTCGGTCTCCAAGACCACCGCCGCCACCTGATCCAGGCCGCCGATGCCCTGCGCGCGCACCGCCTGCAGTACCTCTGAGCGGCTGACGCGCTGCTCCCGCAGCGACCGCTCCAACACTCGGCCCTGCCGCGCCAGCAGCGTGGGAGTCGATTTCACCGCTTTGCGGAACGGCCGCGACCGCACCGAGACCCAGGCGACGGCGAACTGCGCGCCGACCAGCACGCCCAGCCCCAGCACCCCTTCGGCGAGCGCCACGCCGGAGCTCAGGAGCACCGTCGCGAGGGTCGAACCCAGCGCCACGGTGACCACGAGGTCGAAGGCGTTCATCTTGGCCAGGGTCCGCTTGCCCGAGGCCCGCAGCAGCAGCACCAGAGCCGCGTAGGCGCACAGGCCGAGGACCACCACGCGGAGCAGTCCGCTCCAGGAGTCGAAGAACATGCCGTGGCGTACCCCGACCGGAGCGCCGCCACACCCGGTCGTCGGCCTCCCGTGGGAGACTCGCCCGCGTCACGGGCGCCCGCCCGGCCCGGGACGGGCCGGAGAGGCCGACGGCGTGCGGCGTCCGTGCAGGCCCGACCGATCGCGGCGACTGCAGGACGCGGCGAGGGATCGCGGGGCCGGAAGAGTGCGCTTCCGACCCCGTCTCCATCCGGGAAGAAATCAGTCCTCGGGGCCGCCGGGCCGGGCGGCCGGTCGCTCGCGCCGGGAAGCACGCGCCCGCTCCATCGAACGGGTTCGATGCAAGCGCAGGCACACAATAACCGCGAAACGCCGCTTTGGTCAATGCCCACTGCAAAATACGTGAATGCGCGCAAAGTGATCGATCAATGACCGATCGTCACTCCGCGCGGGAGCGGCGGACGCCCGGACCGTCCTCAAGAGATGGAGAGGACGGTCTTGCCGCGCGCCTTGCCCTGCTTCGAGCGCGCCAGCGCGTCCGCGGCCTCCTCGAGCGGGACCTGGTAGTCGATGCGGACGCGCAGCTGG
This sequence comes from Glycomyces sp. TRM65418, assembly GCF_019710475.1. GTDB lineage: Bacteria > Actinomycetota > Actinomycetes > Mycobacteriales > Micromonosporaceae > Glycomyces. Next base: position 71,994 of record NZ_JAJFAX010000009.1, read on the forward strand.
CCGTGGGCGACCGAGTCGGCGAGGGACGCGAGCGTCGCGGGCTGGGCATTGGCGTACACGTTCGCGCCGCGGAGGCCTCGGGTGGCCAGGACTTCGGGGTCGACCGCACCGTTCGAGGAGACGATGACGCCGTTGCGCTTGAGCAGCGCCGCGATCGGCTCGATCTCGCCCGGCGTGGAGATGAGGTCCACAATGGCGTCGATGCCGTCGGGGTGGGCCTCGCGGACCTGGTCGGCGGTGGGGGCCTCGGTGAAGTCGACCGTCTCCGCCGCACCGAGTTCGCGCAGATAGCCGGCGGTGTCGGGGTCGACGGTGGCGATGACGCGGACGCCCTGCCCGACGGCGAGCTGCACGGCGGCCTGGCCGACGCCGCCGGAGGCGCCGTTGACGAGGAGGGTCTGGCCGGGGCCGACACCGGTCGCCTCCACGAAGTCGTGAGCGGCCGCGCCGGCGGTCGGCAGGGCGGCGGCGAGCTCGAAGTCGAGGTCGGCGCGGAGACGGGCGAGCTTGGCGGCCTTGGCGATCGCGTACTCGGCGTAGGAGCCGCGGCCCCGCTCGACGTCCATGAACTGGCCGAACACGCGGTCGCCGGGTTCAAGGACGACGTCCTCGCCGACGCGTTCGACGGTGCCGGCGCCGTCGGAGCCGAGCACGAGCGGGAAGGAGTGGTGGACCGAACCGCGCATGATGCCTTCGACGACCTTCCAGTCGAAGGGGTTGACGCCCGCGGCGGCGAGGCGGACCAGGACTTCCCCTGGGCCGGGCTCGGGGATCGGCAGGTCGGTGAGGCGGGGTTCGGTGTCGAAATCGGTGACGACGACGGCGCGCATTGATGTCCCTTTCGGATCGGTCATCGGACGTACTCCGCTCCGGGGCCGAGAGCGGCCGGGCCTCAGCCTGAATCTACACCGGTTCCGCCGGCGGTTCGGCCGGTTCGGCCAGGCGCGAAAGGTGTTCGCGGCGAGGCGCCCGGGCCGTGCCGTCGGTCGGCGACGCGGCAACGGGCGGCGTTCGAAGGCGCCTCCCCGTGCGGCGACGCGCCGCCGGCTTCCGCGGTGCCGGGCGGGCCCGACGACGCCGGGCGACCGCCGCCGCGGCGGGATTCGAGGAGCCTGAAGACGGCTCAGGCCGTTCACCCCGGACTTCGAAACCTTGTACGCTTCACCGTGGACACGATGCCCCCTCATCAGGCGCCACGCCCGGCCGCGTCCGCCCCCTGATCGCTCTGTTCACGTTGGAGGAGTTCACCATGCGCCCATGGATGAACCGCGCGACGCTGCGAGGGCGCCTCCACGGCCGACTCCTGCTGGTCCTCATCGTCGTCGCCGTCCTCGTCTCGGCCGCCGCCGTCTGGCAGTTCGTCCTGCTCTGGGACGACCACGATCCCGACCTCGCCGAGATCGACGGCCGCGAGACCCCCACCGTCGCGGCGCCGGCGGACGAGTCCGAAAGCGCCACCGAGAGCGCCTCCGCGATCCCGTCGCCGACCCTCGAGTCGAGCCCGCTCGAGGAGGGCGCCACGTCGACCCCGGCGGCGATCGTCAGCCAGTCCCCCGCCCCCACGACCGAAGCCGCCGAAGGGCCCGCGTGCACCGCGTCCCTGCGGCTGGACAACGAATGGTCCGAGTCGGTCTCGGTCACCGTCACGCTCACGAACACCGGCGTCGACCGGATCGACGGGTGGGAGGTCCTGCTCGCCCTGGAGCACCTGGACGTGACCTCGACCTGGGGACTCGATCACATCGAGGGCGACCGCTACGGCGACATCTTCTTCAACGCCGGCATCGACCCCGGCGACAGCGTCGAGCCGAGCTTCCAGGCCGACATCGAAGGCGATTTCACGCTGCCCGCCACCGTGCCCTGCACCCCGGCCTGAGGCGCCGGATCATTCGCCGATGCGGATGGCGGGGCGGTGGCGGACCGGGAAGTTCACCGAGTTCGCGATGAAGCAGGCCTTGTTGGCGTCGTGGTGGAGCTCGGCCGCGCGCTCGGCCTTCGCCGGATCGGTGATGGTCACGACCGGTGCCAGGACCACCTCGGTCATGCGGCCGCTGCTGCCGGTCTCCTCCGTCATGGTGCCCGTCGCCTCGTCCTCGTAGGCGGTGACGACGATCCGGTCGCGGGCGCACAGCGCCAGGTACGTGAGCATGTGGCATTCGGCGAGCGAGGCGACGAGGAGGTCTTCGGGGTTCCAGCGGTCGGGCCGGCCCAGGAACGCGGGGTCGGCGCTGCCGAGGATGGCCGGCTTGCCGGGCGCGGTGACGTCGTGGTCGCGCCCGTATTCGAGGTACCGGGCGGTGCCCTTGCCGGTGTTGCCGGTCCAGCGGACGGTGACTTCGTAGTGGTGCTCGCGGCCGCTCATGGCGGGCTCCCTCCGGTTCGGCGTCGGAGCCGCCAGCGTATCCGGGAGGGCCGACCTCCGGAAGGGTCGGCGAGCGGGCCGCCTCCCGGCCGGTTCCGGTCAGCGCCCCGGAAGCGTGACCGTCTCGCCTTCGGGAAGTTTGGGCCACCAGTGCTGGTAGCGGCGGTAGACGTGCGGGTCGCGGTCGGCCAGCATCGCGGTCAGCGCCTTCGCTTCGGTCGCGAGCGCACCCCAGGTCTCGTCGGGCAGGGGCCGGAACGCCGTGGCCTCGATGCCGTCCTCGGTGGTGCGCCAGAGACCGGCGGCGTACCCGTCGACCAGGAGCATCGGGAGCACGTCGCCGTTGCTGCGGATCACGGTGGTGCGCAGTTCGGGCGGGATGGTGCGGCTCCGGTCGTGGTAGGCGAGGAACACGTTGTCCCACATGGCCATGAGCCGCGGCGGGGCGGGCGTCTCGGAGTCGGGAACGGCGCGGCCGGGCAGGTCATGGAGGACTTCGCCGGTGGGCCCTGCCAAGGTCGCGAGGCGGTCGCCGAGGGCGGTCACCGCCTGTTTCACCCGGGCGCGCCGCACCATCGCGAACTGCGCGACGTCGGCGACGGTGGCCGGGCCGAAGCCGGAGAGGTAGCGGAGGACGAGGTGCTGGAGCGCGGCGTCGGCCGCGGCCCGGTCGCCGAGCGCGGGCCGGTCGGGCGGGGCGAGGTAGGCGACCTGCTCCGTGAAGCCCCAGGGCCCGCCGTTCACCGCGCGCAGGAGCGGCGCGTACTGGCGGATGCCGGGCCAGGCGGCCTTCGCGGTCTCGGGTCCGAGCCGTTCGGCGAGCCACGCCTCGCATTCGCGGGCCGTGCGGGTCTCGGCGGCGAAGTCGAGGAGTTCGGCGGCGAGGACCGCGGCATCGGCGGCGGCGAGCCCGGCGTCGGCGATGCGGCTGCCGAGTTTCGCGGCGTAGAGGGAGGGCTCGGTGGCTTCACGGAACGGCCGGTACTCGTCGGCGGCGACGGCGTGCAGGGTCATGCGGACGGGGTTGCCGCGGACGATCAGGCCGGAGGCGAAGGCGGCGTCGAGGTCGGCCGGGTCGAAGCCTTCGACGCGGTTCCACAGTCCGATGTAGGGCGAGGCGGGCGACTGGGCCTGGACGGCGACGGCGGCGCGCGCCGCCTCCACCGGGTCGGCGTCCGTTCGGTGGAGGAGGGATTGCCGGGCGAGCGTCGAACGGTTGAGCTGCCGGGAGGTGAGCTGCATGCGGAGAGGGTATCGGCCGGGTCCGACAGCTCGGCGAAGCGGATCCGCGCGCGCCGACGCACCGAGACTTCGGAGCCGTCCCGATGCGGAGCGCCCCCGGCGGGCGCTCACCTCGTCGACCGCGGGCCGATCCCGAGCCGCGGGAAGCGGAGTGGCGCTCGCCCTCCAGGGCGGGCAAGGCGTCGTCGTGGCCGTCGTCTCGGCGCACGTTCATGCGGGCGCGCGTCGGGGTCGGACCCCCGCGGTCCGGCCCCGGCGTCGCCGCGGGCGCTCAAATCTTGAGGACGTACGCCGCGCAGGACTCCAGCAGCATCTGGCTGCCCTCTTTGGCCATGTCGTGCTCTTCCTTGGTGGCGCAGTTCTGCGAGATCGTCATGCGGGATCGGCCGTCGCCCAGGTCCTCCACGTCGAGGCGCATGACCTCTTCCCCGCCGTCGGGGGTGTCCATGCCCATGACCAGCACCTCGGGCTCCGCGACCTCGATGTAGCGGCCGGTGATCGGGAACTCCTGGCCGTCGGGCGTGACCACGGTCGCGGTGTAGCGGCCGCCGGGCGTGACGTCGAGCTCGACCGAGCCGGGCTTGGAGTAGCTCCACGCCTCGTAGTGGTCGCGCTCGGTCCAGGCGCGCCAGACGGTGGCGGGCGGGACGTCGACGTCGGCGGTGAGGGTGTAGCCGTAGCCGTTCTGGTTGGCGTTCATCGTCGTGCTCCTTCATTCGTGCATTCGGTGTACGCCCATAAGGACGCCCCGGCCGCACCGGATTCATCGCGGCCCCGGAAGTTTTTTCGGCCCGGTGCCGCAGCGCCGCCGACCCGGCCGGACACCGGCTCCCGTCCGGCCGGCGGGAAGCGGGTTGCCCGCAGGCCGGACGCGGCATAGGGTCGGTCGCGGTGTCACCCTGGATCGGGAGCTGGTGTTCGACATATGGGCAAGACGTATCCTGCGATCGACGGCCGCCTGCGCGAGTTCATCGAGGCGCAGCCGGTGTACTTCGTCGCCTCCGCGCCGCTCGCCGGCGACGGCCGCATCAACCTCTCCCCGAAGGGCCACAAGGGCTCGCTCCAAGTGCTCGACGAGCAGACCGTCGCGTACCTCGACTTCGGCGGCAGCCACGCCGAGACGCACGCGCACCTGCGGGAGAACGGCCGCATCACCGTCATGTGGTGCGCCTTCGCCGGCCCGCCCACGATCGTCCGCGTCCACGGCACCGGTGAGGCCGTCTACCGCGACGACCCGCGCTTCGAGGAGCTGATCCCCCGCTTCGCCGAGGCCGACGGGCCCGGCGTGCGCGCCGTCATCGTGGTGCGCGCCGAGCTCATCACCGACACCTGCGGCTACGCGGTGCCCTTCATGGACTACCGGGAGGAGCGCCCGCTGCTGCGGCGGTTCTTCGGCCGCAAGAGCGACGACGAGTTCGCCGAGTACTGCGCGTCCAAGCCCTACAACGAGCAGAGCATCGACGGCCTCCCCGCGATGCCGCTCCCGTTGCCGCCCAGGAAGCGCTGAACGGCCGCGCCGCTCGGGCGCGCGAGGCGAAGCGGGCACCGGTCGAGGCCCCGAAGCGGAGCGGGGTTGAATAACGGTGTCGCGCAACAAGGAACCAGGAGCCCCCCATGTCCGATCTCCACGTCGTCCTCGGCGCCACCGGCGCCGTCGGTTCGGCCGTCGTCACCGAGCTCCACGCGCGGGGTCATGAGGTGCGCGCCGTCAGCCGCGGCGCCGAGGGCCTCGGGAGCCTGCGCGCCGACATCACCACGGCCGACGGGGCCGCGGCCGCCTGCGAGGGCGCCGCCGTCGTCTACCAGTGCGCCCAGCCGCCCTACGCCCAGTGGGCCACCGACTTCGTCGGGCTCACCGACACCGTCCTCACCGCCGTCGAGCAGGCCGGGGCCCGGCTCGTCATGGCCGACAACCTGTACATGTACGGGCCCGTCGAAGGCCCCATGACCGAGGAGCTGCCGTACGCGGCGGCCTTCCCCAAGGGCCGGGCCCGCGCCCAGGTCGCCGAGATGATCCTGAGCGCCCACCGGGAAGGCCGCGTCCGCGCCACGCTCGGGCGCGCCTCCGACTACTTCGGCCCCGGCGGCATGAACACCATCCTCGGGCCCAACATCTTCGCCGCCGCGGCGGCCGGGAAGACCGCGCGCTGGGTCGGCGAGCGGGACGAGCCCCACACCGTCGCCTACCTGCCCGACCTAGCCGCGGGCCTGGTGACCTTGGGCGAGGACCCGAAGGCCGACGGCTACGCCTGGCATCTGCCCGTGGGCCCGCCCGTCACCGGCGACGAGTTCCTCGCGCTCGTCTGGGGGGCCGCGGGCGGCAGGCCGCGCAGCGCCGGAATCGGCCGCGCCGCGCAGCGCTTCATCGGCATGTTCAACCCGGTCGTCAGGGAGCTCGGCGAGACGTGGTACCAGCGCGACCGTGCGTGGGTCGTCGACGACACCGCGTTCCGGGCCGCGTTCGGCGACCAGCGGGTCACGCCGTTGGAACAGGCGATCGCGGAAACGGTCGCCTGGTTCAAGCGAAAGGGCTGATTCGGGCGAAAGTCCTCGCCGGTGACCCGCCGCTTCTTACACTGCGCATTTCCGTCTCTATTGGAGGCATCATGATGCAGGAACCAATACCGTCCGGTGCGCCGGTGTACGCGGCCAGGGAGATGAACGGGCTCGCGATCGGCGCCTTCGTGGTGGCCCTCATCGGGCTCTGCAGCCCGCTCGGCATTCTCGGGCTCATCCTCGGCTACGTCGCGAAAAGCCAGATCAAGTCCCGCAACAACTCGGGGAGCGGCCTGGCCACCGCCGCGGTCGTCCTCGGCTGGATCTCGCTCCTCGCCTTCATCGGACTCCTCATCGCGCTCGTCGCGGGCGGCATGGCGAACTGGACGGAGTGGAGGGACGAGTTGAAGAGCAACCTCTAGCGCCGGTCGGCCCGGCGCGAATTCGTCGGAATCCGCTCACGTTCGCTCCGCATCGCCTAGCGTCGTTGTTCGTGAGAGCACTGCAGACACTCGCGGGTCTCGCCGCAGGCGCCGTCGCTGCGGCCGTCGTCCTCGTCGGGGCGCCGCCCGGCGCTTCGGCCGTGACGGCCGCCCCGCAGTACCGGGCGGACCAGATCGCGCAGATCGAGGCCGCCGACGTGCGGCTCGAAGCGGGCCTCGCCCACACCGTGACGCATCCCGGGGCGGCGTTCATCAAGGCCCGCTTCGACGGCGTCGTACTGGGCGCGGACGACGCCATCACCGTCGCGAGCCCGGACGGCGGCGAGTCCTACCGCTACGGGCCGGCCGACGTCGACGACGGCGGGCTGCGGGCACTGTCGATCGAGGGCGAGACCGCCGAGGTCCTCCTCCACGACGACCCCGGCGACGGGGTGGCGGCGAGCGCCCGGCTCGCCTCGTACTCGCGCGGGCTCAACGACGCCGAGCTGGCGTCGCGCGCCGGCGGGCCGGAGAGCGTCTGCGGCAGGGACGACTCCCTGAACGCCGTCTGCTACCGGGAGACCGACCCGGTGGCGTGGGGCGCGAGCCGCTCGGTCGCCCGGATCATCGTCGGCGACGACTCCTACTGCACCGCTTGGATCGCCGGCGACGCGAACCGGCTCATGACCAACAACCACTGCCTCGACACCGACGCGGAGGCGCGCGCGACCGAGGTCCAGTTCGGGTACGAGTGCATCGTGTGCGCGGGCGGTCCGGTCCGCATGCCGATCAAGGTCAGCGGCGAGACGGTGCTGGCGACGAACCGCACGCTCGACTTCACGCTGTTCACCGTCGCCGACCACGCCAGGATCGCCCACCTGCCGCACCTGGAGCTCGACCCCCGCCGCGTCGCGGAGGGCGAGAAGGTCTTCCTCGCCGGGCATCCGGGCGGCAGGCCGCTGCGCATCACCGCCGCCAGCGACGCCGAACCGAACGGGACCGGCCGGCACTGCCAGATCCTCGACAGCGCCGCCGACGGCCGCGGCTGGAACACCGACCTGGCGTACCTGTGCGACTCCCAGGGCGGCTCCTCGGGTTCGCCGGTCCTCAGCCGCACGACCGGCACCGTGGTGGGCCTGCACCACTTCGGCGGATGCCCGAACAGCGCGGTCCGGATGGACTTGATCCACCCGTTGATCGCGCCGTACCTCGAATACGACTTCTAGCGGGCCGGTCCCGTGCTCACCGGGGTCCTAGGTGAGTTCGCCGCCTCGTTCGGCCGCGGCGGCGACGGCGGCCTTGATCGCCTTGGCGGTCTCGGCCTGGTCGAGCGCGTCCAGGGCGGCGCGGGTGGCGCCGCCGGGAGCCGCGATGCCGTCGAGGAGGACGGCGGGCGGTTCGTGGGTGGCCTGGAGTTGCAGACAGGCGCCGAGCAGCATCTGGTCGATGAGGACGCGCGCGGCGGTCGGCTCCATGCCGCCGTCGACGGCCGCGCCCGTCATCGCGTCGGCGAGGTAGTAGAGGAACGCCGGACCCGAGCCGCCCACGGCGGTGACGAGGTCCATGAGGGACTCGTCGGCGGTGATGGTGATGCCGACGCGGTCGAAGAGGTCCTCGATGCCGGTGACGTCCGTGTCCTCCGGCGCCGCGATCGCGGTGGCGGCCTGGCGGGTGCGGGCGGCGGCGGTGGTCATGGCGCGGACGGCCGTGACGCCCTCGGGCAGCCGTTCGGCGAGCGCGGCGAGCGGCACTCCGGCCGCGAGGGACACGACGACCGTGCCGGGGGCGAGGACGGGGCCGATCGCGGTGAGGAGCGGCCGGACGGCGACGGGCGGGACGGCGACGAGCACGACGTCGGCGTGGTCGACCGCGCTGCGGTTGTCGGTGCCGACCTCGACGCCGTACCGGTCGGCGAGGGCGGCGGCCCGTTCGGGGGGCAGGGCCGTGGCCCCGATCCGCGCGGGCGGCAGGCCCGAGTCGAGCAGGCCGGCGAGGACGGCCTCGCCGAGGTGGCCGACGCCGAGCAGTGCGATGTCCATGTCGCCTCCTCCGATGCAGCGGTCTCTGCCGCAATCTACGGGCCGGTGGGTCGGGTTGCCAGGATTCGCCGTGAAATCCCGGTCATAGTGCGAAGGACTCACGCATCACGGCGACGAAGCGGTCCGTGGCGCGGCCCTGCAGCGACCGGGCCACCGGCCCGCCGACCCGGGCGGCGAACGTGCCGGGCCGGGAGAAGGACCGCACGGTGAAGCGGGTGCGGCCGTCGTCGAGGGCGTCGAGGACGAAGGCGGCCTCGCCGCGTTCGGGGTGGCCGGGCATGGAGCCGTAGCCGAAGCCGGCGCGCTCGGGCGTCTCCTCCGTCCACACGACCTGGCACGAGATGCGGAGGACCCCGGCGAAGCGGAGGACGACCTCGACGCCGGGGGCGGCCCGCGGGGCCGACGGCTCGGGGCGCAGGCCGCAGCGTTCATGGAGTCCCCAGGTCATGAGGACCGGGGCGGCCTCGGCGAGCGAGGCGTCCAAGACGGTCCCGCGGACGAGGTGGCGGTGACCGGCGGGAGCGGCCCGGCGCGGGTCGCGCCGACCTCGGGGTAGTTCACGGCGAGGTCCACGGTCAGTCCACCGCGGGGTTGAGGACCTGGAAGAGCAGGTGGTCCTGCCGTCTTCCGGCGATCTTGAGATAGGCGGGGGCGCGACCGATCGGCTCGAAGCCGTTGCGGCGCAGGACCTTCTGGGAGGCGTGGTTGTGCGGCAGGGTCTCGGCCTGGACGCGCGACAGCTCGAGCTCGTCGAACGCGACGCGCTTGGCGAGCCGCACCGCCTCGGTCGCGACGCCGCGCCCGGCCTCGGCGCGCGCGACCCAGTACCCGATGCTGCACGAGCGGAAGTACGGCCCGATCACGATCGAGTTGAAGACGATGCCACCGCAGATCCGGCCGTCGTCCTCGATGACGTACGACAGGCCCGTCCCGGCCTTGGCGCGCTCCAGCGATCCTTCGATGATCTCGCGCACGCCTGCCGCGGTGAACGAGGCGTCGCCCTTGTCGGGTTCCCAGGGCGCCAGGTAGTCCCGGCTGTCGCGGCGCAGCGCCGCGATCGCCTCGGCGTCGTCGAGCGTGACGGAGCGGATCGTGACCATGGCACGATTCTCGTCCCCCGCGCGGCGACGCGCAGGCCGAGTGCGGACATCGGCCGCCCCCGACGGGTACGCGATTGGGGCATACTGTTCACCATCCTTTCCGGAACGACACGCCGCCGACACTCCAAGCGACTTGGCAACGGAGCCACCCGTGCCCGACGATGAGCACCCCCGGACCGAACCGACCGACCCACCCGAGACAACTGAAGCGACCGCCGCGGGCGGGACCGGCGGACGCGAGCGCGCCGAGGACGAGGGCGACCGCATCGCCCGCAAGGTGAGCCAGGCGGTCCGACGAGGCACGCCCATCGTCAGCGGCTTCACCGCCTTCGTGGTGACGCTCGACCTGATCCTCAACGCCGCCAGCCCCCCGTGGCAGAAGCCGCTCGTCTTCACCGGAGTCGTCCTGGTGCTGATCGCGCTCCTGGTGAGCGCCCTCCGCGCCAAAAGCGGCGACGAGGCGATGGACGAGCGCAGACGCCATCGGTGGTTCGGCGCGATCGCCAGCGCCGGCGCGCTCTTCCTCGTCGTCGGCTACCTCCTCCACCCCGCCGTCGACCGGATCCAGGACTGGATGGCGGACTGCGGCGACCCGGTGGAGCTCACGGTGCTCCTGCCGGTGGACGGCGCGGCCGGATTCCAGGACGCGATCGCCGCGTTCAACCGCGCCTACGTCGACGGCGACCGCTGCCGCAGGGCGAACGTGACCGCCTACAGCGCGCCGTGGCCCGACGTCGAGCAGGCGATGCGACTGGGCTGGCTGCCGCCCGGGAAGGACGCCGCCGCAGGGGACCGGCAGCCGCTGCGCGACGTGGGGCCGCGGCCCGACTTCTGGATCGCCGAATCGCAGACGCAGGTCGACCTGGCCGCCGACGCGCTCCGCGAATCGGAGGTCAGGTACGAGGTCTTCGCCCGCAACGACGCCGAACCGATCGGCCGGACACCGCTGGTGCTGGCCGTGCCGGACGCGGTGCGCGCCGACGGGTTCCTCGACGGCGAGAGGACCACCGACCGTCCGCTGCCCGAACTGATCACCGAACTCGGTGACGTCTACGGCACGCCGGTGCTCCGCTCCGACCCCGCGGTGGCGACCTCCGGCCTGCTGTTCCTGCGGACGCTCTACGGGCAGGACGGCGACGGCGCCGGGGCCCGGATCGAGAACCGGCTCGCCGACGCGGCCGCCGAAGTCGGCATCGCCTTGTCCCCCAGCGACACCGGACTCCTGTGCGACCTCTCCCGGAGGCAGGGTCCGAACCCGACCGCGGCGGTGCTGACCACCGAGGCCGCGCTGGCCCGCTACAACAGCGGCACCGCCCTCGGCGACACGTGCCCGCTCGCCGTCGGCTCCCGCTCGGGACTGGTGCCCGTCTACGGGGAGGCACTGGGATCCCTCGACTACCAGGCGGTCGGACTCGACTGGCACGACGACCCTTGGGCCGAGCGGCGCGCGGCGGTCGGCGATGCGCTGGAGGCCTGGCTCGCCGGCGAAGAGGACGGCTGGAAGCCGACGGCCATGGGCGTCCGCGACGTCCACTACGACGGCGGCGAGATCGAGGGGGACCTCGACTTCGACAAGGACTTCACCGTCGAGGCCGATCCGATCAGCGCCGGCGAGTTCACCGATCTGCGAGCGGACTACGGCGAGAACCGGGTGCCGACCGACGTGCTGCTCGCCATCGACCATTCCGAGACGATGGACGAGCGGGTCGGCGGCGGCGCGAGCCGCTTCGACCTCGCGATCGAGGGCGTCACCACCGCGCTCGGCTACCTCGGCGCGGAGGACCGGGTCGGACTGTGGACCTTTCCCGCCGACGGCGCCGACTCGTACCGCGAACTGCTCGGCATCGGTCCCGATCCCGGTGAGGCCGCGGCGGAGCTGCTCGCGGCTTCGGAGGCGAGCCAGGGGGTGGACCTGCACCAGACCGTCGTCGACGGCATCGACGCCCTCGAAGCCGCCGGCGACGGCGAACGGATCAGCGCGATGGTGGTGCTCACGGACGGGGCCGACCGCGACACCTCGCAGACCACCGCCGCGGAGGTGCACGCCCGGCTCGACGGTTCGCACGCCAACCTGTACCTCATCGCGGTGGGCGATACCTCCTGCCGGTCGGCGGCCTTCGCCGCCCTCACCGAGAACTCCAGGGTCACCTGCCTCGACGCGGAATCGGAGCAGATCACGGTGACCTTCGACAGCCTCTTCAACCAACTGTGGAGCGGCCGATGACCGAAAAGCAGCGGCAATGGCGGCTGGACCGGCGGACCCTCCTCGAGACCGCCGGAGGATGCGCCGCGGCCGCTCTGGCGTTCGTCGCCTACCGCCTCGGAGCCCACACGCCCGCACGGGAATGGGAGGACCTCGGGAACCGACCGCTCCAAGTGCTCGCCCACCGCGACGACACCGCCAACGGCCAGCGCAGGCTCCTCATCGAACAGTGGAACGCCGCCCACCCCGGCCACCCCGCCGAGATGATCGAGCTCCCGCCCATCGCCGACCTGCAGTACAGCGCGATCCACTCGGCGCTCCAAGCCGAGAACGAGCACGTCGACGTGGTCGACCTCGACGTGGTCTGGATCGCCGAATTCGCGGCGGCGGGACACTTGGAGACCCTCGACGACCCCGACCCCGACACCCGCGGGTTCCTCGAGCGGCCCTTGGAGTCCGGCCGCATCGACGGCAGGCTGGTCGCGCTGCCGTTCAACACGAATGTGGGCATGCTCTACTACCGCAAGGGCGCCGAGTCCGACTACGCCACCGGCGCCTTGAGCGCCAAGGAAGCCGAGTCCATCAGGGACTGGGACGGGCTGCGGGGCACCGCGAGGTGGATCCTGGAGGCGAACGACGCGTTCGACGGCGGCATCGCCATGCAGCTGGCCTCCTACGAGGGGTTCACCGTCAACGTCTGGGAGTACCTGCTGGCCAACGGGGTGGCCGTCGACGGATCGACCGGGATGATCGACTTCGGCGAGGACTCGGAGGCGGTGCGCCCGCTCGAAGATCTCGCGGACGACCTGCACGGGGAGGTGCGGGAGGGCGCGACGGTGATCCTGCAGGACTCGCTGCAGTTCAACGAGGACGACGCGCTCGCGGCGTTCCAGTTGGGGAGGACGCCGTTCCTGCGGCACTGGCCGCAGGCGATCCGGGCACTCCAGGCGTGCGACCTGGACTTCGAGGTGGGCGTGGTGCCGATGCCGGGCGGCGTGCTCGGCGGCGGGAGCCTGGCGGTGAGCGCGCACTCGAAGCGCCGGAACGCCTCCCGGGCGCTGGTCGAGTTCCTCACGGGTCCGACCAGCGCGCAGCTGCTGTTCGAGCGCGGCGGCTTCGCGGCCGCCCGGGAGGAGCCGTACTTCGACGCGATCGCGCAGATGCGCCTCGGAGCGGCGCCGGAGGCCTCCTGCGAGACCGGCGGCGGCCCGAGGTTCGAGGCCGAACCGCTCCACGACGCGCTGACGGGCGAAGGCCCCGGACGCCGCCCCGCGGTGAACCGGTACACGCAGTTCAGCCGCGCGTTCCGCGATGCGCTGCATCCGCAGCTGGTGAGCAACGCGGTCCCCGATCTGCAGGGGCTCCAGGCCCGGCTCGACGCCGCGATCGAAGGGAAGTGACCCCTCGGGAAACGGTGCGGCGTCGGCCTGCGTCCAGGTGGGGAGGCGCGTTCCTCGTCCTCCTTGCCGACGATGCGGACGGACCGCTCGGCCGGGTCGTGGTCGGCCGGGCGCATCGAGGCGAGCTCGCTGCGGCGGCGCCGGTCGACGCGAGCACCGCCGCGTCCCGGGCCCCGGCGGGCCGCCGAGGGGCAGCGGCGAAGCGGGCGTCCGTTCGGCGTGCGCTCGAAGAGGCTCAGGGCGGCATCAGGGCCGCAGCGCACGGACGTGCCAGTCGAGGACCGTGCCGTCGGGTTCGCTGCGGCGCTGCGTGAACGCGAACCCGGCGCGGACGGCGACGGCGACCGACCTGACGTTCGCGGGCTCGCAGCGGATCACCGCCTCGGCGCAGCCGAGCCTCGCGGCGTACTCGGTCGCGAGGAGGACCGCGCGGGTCGCGAGGCCTTTGCCGCGCCACTGCGGGTAGAGGCCGTAGGCGAGGTTCGCCTGGCCGGGCTTGAGGTAGTACTGGCCGGTCTGGACGTCCACGGTGCCCGCGAGCACCAGGTCCTCGCCGACGCGGATGCCGAAGTTGTGGAAGGGCCCGCCCTCGGCCCACCAGCGCTCGCAGCGCTCGAGGTACTCGCGCAGGCCGTGCGGGGTGGCGCGGCCGCCGCTGAGCCACCGGGCCAGGTCCTCGTCCTCCCCCGCGAGGTGGGCGTCGAAGTCGCTCGGCCCCAGTGGCGTCAGGGTGACCGTGCCGTCCGTGAGCGGTGCGTCCATCGCACCAGCCTCGCGCACGCCGGGGGCGGGCGCAATGCGTTTCACCGGTTGCGGCGCACCGCCCACCGGCCGAGGGCGAGGACGCCGGGCAGGCCGAGGCCGAACCGGCGGGCCGTCTCGCGGATGAGCAGGGCCGCGCAGCCGTAGAGCGGGACGAAGACGATCAGGTTGCCGGCCAGTTCGAGGGGCTTGCCGGTGCTGGTGTCGTAGCCGCTGAGGCATTCGGCGCCCACGGGCGCGAGGAGGGCGAGCACGAGGACCGGCAGCAGCCGGGCCGGTCCGCTCGCCGGGGCGCGGGTCTCGGGTTCCATGCGTTCGACGCTATGGGGCCGTGGGGCTTCGGCTCATCGGCCGAGCGTCGCGGGCCGGGTCGCGGAAGCATCGAGTCCCGCCGTCGCAGCGCGACTTTCGGATCGGCCGCGTCGACTTCGGTATCGGATCGCCGGCGGCGGCTTGGCCCGCGGGTGCGGTGGGGCTAGGTTCGGGCGCATGAGCGGTGAGGCGGTGGGCCGGCGCGGGGCGCGGGGCTGGGCGGTGGACACGGCGCTGTTCGCGTTCGGCGTGTTCTCGTGGCTGTACATCGTCGGGGAGCGGGTCAAGCTCGGGATGCCTTCCCCGTCTTGGCTGTTCGAGCTCGACCAGGTCGCCGGGCTGGCGGCGCTGGGTCTGCTGTGGGTGCGGCGGCGGTGGCCGACGCAGGCGGCCGTCGCGCTCGTGATCGCCTCGTCCTTCGCGGAGACCATCGCGTTCCCGTCGCTGGTCATGCTGTTCACGGTGATCGTGCGGCGTCCGCTGCGGACGGCGGCGATCGTGTACGCGGCGGCGCTGGCGGCCGCGGCGGTGTACCTGCTCGTGCGGCCCGACGAGCTGGGCTTCGCGGGCGGCATGGCGTTCGCGGTGGCCCTGTACGCGGCGGTGGCGGGCTGGGGCCTGTTCGTGCGCTACCGGCGCCAGTTGGAGGCCCGCGCGGCCGAGGCGGCACGGGCCGAGCGCGAGCGGGCCCGGCAGCGGGCGCGCGACGAGCTGGCGCGGGAGCTGCACGATCTGCTCGGGCATCGGCTGTCGCTGCTGAGCCTGCACGCGGGCGCGATGGAGTACCGGCCGGACGCCCCGGCCGAGGAGCTGGCGCGCGCCGCCGGGGTCGTACGCGAGCAGTCGCATCTGGCGATGCGGGACCTGCGGGAGGTCATCGCGGTGCTGCGCGCCCCGATCGGGGAGCTGCCGCAACCGCGCATGTCCGACCTCAGGGCGCTCGTGGAGGAGGCGCGGCCCGGGATGCGGATCGAGCTGATCGAGCGGGTGGAGGGCGAGGCCCCGGATCGCTCGGGCCGGACCGCGTACCGGATCGTGCAGGAGGCCTTGACGAACGCCCGCAAGCACGCCGAGGGAGCGCCGGTCGCCGTCGAGGTCGCGGGCGGGCCCGACGAGGGATTGACGGTGATCGTGGAGCACGGCCCGGGCCGGGACGCGGGACCGGACGGCGAGCGCCGCGGGCACGGCCTCATCGGCCTGGAGGAGCGCACGGCGCTCGCGGGCGGGCGACTCGAGTACGGGCCGACCGACGAGGGCGGATGGCGGGTGCGGGCGTGGCTACCCTGGACGGCATGAGCGAGCGCCCCGCCACCGCGGTCCTGGTCGTCGACGACGATCCGCTGGTGCGCGCCGGCCTGCGGATGATCCTCGGCGGGGCCGGGGACCTGGACGTCGTCGGCGAGGCCGGCAGCGGCGCCGAGGTGCCCGAGCTGGTGGCGCGGCTGCGGCCCGACGTGGTGCTCATGGACCTGCACATGCCGGGCGTGGACGGCCTCACCGCCACCGAGCGGCTGCGCGCGTCCCCGGACGCGCCGGAAGTCCTGGTGCTCACCGCGTTCGAAGCCGACTGGCACGTGCGTCGGGCGCTGCGCGCCGGGGCGGGCGGGTTCCTCCTCAAGGACACCCCGCCGGCGGCGATCGTCGCGGCGGTGCGGCGGGTCGCGGCCGGGGAACCGGTCCTGTCGCCCGAGGTCACGCGGCGGCTCATCGGCATCGTCGCCGGCGGCCCGCCCGCGGACCGGCGTCGCGAGGCCCGGGACCGCCTGAGCGCGTTGCACCCCCGCGAGACCGAGGTGGCGGTCGAGGTCGGCCGCGGCTGCTCGAACGCGGAGATCGCCGCGGCCCTGCACCTGAGCGTGCCGACGGTGAAGACCCACGTGTCGGCGGCGCTCGCCAAGCTGGGCCTGAACAACCGGGTGCAGCTGGCGCTCCTGGTGCACGACGCGGGACTGGACGCTTCGTAGCGGGCGCCGGGCCGGACGGTCCGCCTCGACATCGGCCGTGTCGCGGCGGTCGAGCGCGGCCGCGTCACCGGCCTCGGCGCGCGCGGCAAGCGCACCGGCGCGATTCCCGGGCGGCACTGCGGCGCCGTCGCGGCTGACGAACGGTCCTCCACAGTGCCATCGCATGCGCATGGCACACTGCGATGGTCCGACGTCCCCTCTCACCCCAGGACAGGTCGATGACCGACACCGACTCGCTGCGGCAGGAGCTGTACCGGATCCGCTCGCAGCTCAAGGGCGAAGCCCGCACGGCAGCCCTGGAAGCGCACCTCGAGAAGGTCGAGGCGCACGGCGACCAGATGCTGGTCAACCGGACGCTCACCGAGCTCGTGGACTGCTACGAGTACTCGACGGACTCCAGTCGCCTGATCGTGCCCTTCTCCCGCCTGCTGCGGGCCTACGACGAGGCCCCCGAGCACTTCGACGCGAGCCTCGTCCGCTCGGTGTACTGGCAGTTCAAATGGGTCGTGTACGACCTCATCGACCGCCCCGAGATCCCGCTGTCCTCCATCGAGGACTGGATGGAGGACTGGCGCGTCCGCTACGCCGAGGCCGGTCACTCGCTCCATCCGCTCCACGAGGCCGAGCACTGCCTCGCGCAGCACCTCGGCGACGCCGACCGCGCCGCCCGCGCGGCCGAAGCCCTGCACGCCACCGAGCCCGACGGCATGAGCGACTGCGCGGCGTGCCGCTGCGGTTACCTCGGGCGCGTCGCCTTCGCCGAAGGCGACCACCTGCGGGCGCTCGAGCACTGGCGGCCGGTCTTCGACGGCGGGATGCGGTGCATGCACGAGCCGCACCGGACACTCTCCTTCTCGACGTTCGCGGCGGCGCGGGCCGGCCGGCTCGACCAGGCCCGATCGGACCACGTGCGGGGCTATCAGATGAGCCGCGGCAACGACGACATGGTGGCCTACATTGCTCGCCACATGCGGTTCTGCGCGTTCACCGGCAACGAGCCGAGGTCCCTGGAGATTTTGGCGGCCAACGCCTCGGCGTTCGCGGCGGCCATCGCGCCGCGCACGCGACTGGAAGTCCTGGAATCGCTCCAGTCGCTGTGCGACGCGCTCGTGGCCCGCGGCATGGGCGACGCCGACATGCCCGAGTACGAGGGCCGCATCCGGACCGCCGCCGAACTCCGCGCAGCGGTCGACCTCGAGCGGCGAGCCCTCTGCGAACGCTTCGACCGGCGCAACGGCACCAGCGCCGTATCGCGCGACTCGATGCGGCGCGTGGCACCGGCGGAGCCCTATCCGCATGTCCCGCTGGGGCTCAAGACCGCGCCGATGCCCGCGCCGCGCCCGTTCGAGCGGGAAGCGGCGGGCGGGCGAGCATCGGAGGCCGAGACGATGGAAGGGCTCCGGACGGCGCTCGAGCGCGCCCGAGCGGCCACGGCGGCCTTCGCGGCGGACCACGCCCAGCGGTGGGCCGCGGTGGACCGCCTCGCCGCGGCGCTCGATGTCGCGCTGGCGCCGGGCGACGAAGCCGAGGTGCTGCTCGCCCGCATCGAACCAAACGGCGATGGCCAAGCGGCCCTCGCGCTCGCGGCACGGGCGCAAGACCTGTTCAGCGCCGCCGGACTGCCCGATCGGGCCCTCACCAACCGCGCCGCGACGCTGCAGTGGCGTCTCGGCGTCGAACCCGACGCGGTCCCCGCGGCGGCGGCGGCGGTCCTCGCCGAGGCCGCCGCGCTCGCCGACTCCCATCCGGTGGCGGCGCTCCGGGCCCGCGCCCTCGCGCACATCGCGCTGCTCGCCCACTGCCGGGTCGCGGGAACCGAACCGAGCGGCGAACTGCTGGCGGACGCCGCCGCAATCGACGCCGAACTGGCGTCCGACCCGGAGGAGCCGCGCTACAGCCAGGCCCGGGTGCGCCTCGCGCTGACGATGACCGGCTTCGCCACCGAGGCGCGAGCGCGCCTGGAGGCGATGCGGACGGCGTTCGAACTGGCGGTCGCCGGCGATCACCACTACGAGACGTTCATCGCCTCGACCCAGTACGCGAGCCTGCTCAGCGGCTCCGGCGCGTTCGAAGCGGGCCTGGAGGCGGCCGAGACCGGCCTCGCCCGCGCCCAACCCGGCTACCCGCACTTCCCGATCGCGGCCCTGCACCTGACCGCCGCCGAATGCGCGACGAACCTGGACCGCCCCGCGAAAGCGGAGACCCACGCCGTCCAGGCCGCGCACCACTACGACCGCGCCGCGGAGCACGGCTGCGCCGGAGTGGCGAGACACCTGCTCGGGGTCGCGCTCGCCGCGCAGGACCGGCACCCCGAAGCCGTGGTGATGCTCGAGGCGGCCCTGGAAGACCTTCCGGCGATGCCCGAAGAGGAGCACTGGCGGCTGGTCGACGCGCGCGCGATGCTGGCCCGGTCCCACGAGCGCCTCGCCGAGGCGCGGCCGGGGCTGGCCCACGCCCTCGAAGCGCTGCGGCTCATGGAAGGCGGTCTCGCCCATCCGGATCCGACGCGGTACGCGCGGACGGCGCAGCTCGCCGGCCGGCTGCTGCAGTGGCTCGGCGAGCCCGGCGACGCCGCCCGCGCCTTCGGGCGTTCCGAACAGGCCTGGCGGGAACTGGGCGCACTGCCCGCGGCGGCCGACCCCGCACGCCGCGCCATATGGGCCGAACTGCGGCGCGACGCCGAGGACGAAGGCGCCGCACTCGACGTCGCGAGCGCGCGCATGCGGGCCCTCGCCGAGGAACTGCGCTCGGAGTGGCAGCACGCGCAGCGGCCGCCGGAGCACCGTGCCGAGTGCCGCTTCGAGCTGGCGACGACGCTGCTGCAGCACGCGAACCTGCAACTGCCCGACGCGTCCGAGACCGGCCGCCTGGCGCTTGCTGAGCGGCGGCGGCTCCTCGAGCAGGCATTGGCGGTCGCGGAGGACGGCGAGTACCTCCCGGGGCCGGGCGTGCAGGCCACCACGCAGCTCATGCTCTGCCTCGATGAGAGCGGCGAGCCGGAGGCGGCATCGGACGCGCTCGCGGAGGCCGCCTTCGCGCGCCTGGACCCCGAACCGCACCCGCTGCTGCGGCAGCAGTTGAAAGGCGCCCTGGCGCAAGTGCGGCGGCAGCGCGAAGGCTGAAGCGGACGCGGCGACGCCGCCTACGAGACGGCCGCCGTCAGGGTCGCCCCCGTCGACGGGCCGCGCCGTCGCCGCGGCCTCGCGGCCGGGGCGGTGCTCATTTGCGCGGCAGGGCCTCAGCGTAGGCCAGGCCGCGTTCGATCCAGGGGCGCAGCGTGTCCTCGGCGGCGCAGGTCGCCTCGTCGAGCTTGATCCAGCCGCGCATCTCGCCGCCCTTCATGACCATCGGCTCGGCGCCGGGCTCATTCAAGAGGTCCGCGTACTCGTCCTTGGGGACGCGGACCATCGCGCCGCCCCCGCCGAGCGCGGCCGCGGCCATGTTGCCGTGGGCGAGCCAGGCGAGGCCGCCGAACATCCGCTTCTCCGTCACGTAGGGGCGGTTGTCGACGACCTCGCGCACGCGCTCGGCCAGTTGCTCGTCGTATGCCATGGCGCCAGGCTCCCACACGGCACCGACAACGGCCGTCTAACGAACCGAAGGGCACTCGCGGATCCAGACGGCCATGGTGCCCTTGCCGCGGTTGCCCCACGCGTAGTACGGGACCGTGCGGATCTCGGTGGGCTTCGCGGTCGGGGCCCCTGTCCGGTAGAGACCGCCCTCGGCGGGCCGGTCGACCAGACCGGCGGCGACGACCTGGTCCCGGCCGTCGACGCGCTCGGTGTGGATCCCGCCGTCGCGCACGATCACGAGATCCGGCACCGGCGCCTCGTTGTCGACCTCTTCGACGCAGTGGACGATCGGGCCGCGCTGGATCGCGACCTTGCCGCGCGCGGACTCGACGCGCGGGTCGGCCCGGACCAGGACCGGGGCCATCGGCAGCGTGAGGACGACGCGGTCGCCCGGGGCCCAGGTGCGGGCCAGGACCGCGTAGCCCTGCGCCGTCGTGTACGGCAGCACCGTGCCGTTGACGGCGATCGTCGGCGCGCCGACGGTCCACTCGGGCAGGCGCAGCCGCAGCGTCATGGCAAGGGGCGCTTCGAGGTCGAAGTCGAAGACGATGCGCCCGTCCCACGGGTAGGCGCTCTCCTGCTCGATCTGGACGCGGTTCCCGGCGTGGTCGAACTCGGCCGTGCCGGAGACGTAGAGGTTGACCGTCAAGCCGTCGCCGTCGGCGACGTACACGTACTGCTCCAGCGAAGCCAGGAGCCGGGCGAGGTTCGGCGGGCAGCAGGCGCAGTCGAACCAGTCGCTGCGCTCGACCGTGCCGTCGCCGGCGAGCGGGTTGCCGTAGAAGAAGCGGGTGCCGTCGGCCGAGACGCCCGAGAGGACGCCGTTGTAGAGGGCCCGCTCCAGCACCTCGACGTACTTCGCCTCGCCGGTCAAGAGCATCATGCGGTGGGCCCAGAAGACCAGGCCGATCGCGGCGCAGGTCTCGGCGTAGCCGGTGCGGTCGGGCAGGTCGAACGCCGGGCCGAAGCCCTCGATGGACGGGTCCGAGCCGATCCCGCCGGTGACGTAGAGCTTGCTCGACACGAGGTCGTCCCAGAGGCGTTCGCACGCCGCCCGGAGCCCGGCGTCGCCGAGTTCGAGCGCGAGGTCGGCCATCGCGCAGTACTGGTACATGGCGCGCACCGCATGGCCCACGACCGCGTCCTGCTCGCGCACCGGCGCGTGGGTCTGGTTGTACTCGCGGGAGCGCCGGTCGTCGCGCACGAGCGCGCCGTCGCCGCTCCAGGCCTTCCCGAAGTAGCCGACGTCGCCGCGGCGCTCGGCCTCGGCGTCGAAGTAGAACGGCTCCCGGCCCCGGTTCTCGATCAGGCGCGAAGCGAGGTCGAGGTAGCGGCGCTCCCCCGTGGCGCGGAAGAGCTTCACCAGCGCCAGCTCGATCTCCTGGTGGCCGTCGTAGCCGCCCTCGCAGGAGCCGCCGGGGCCGAACTCGCGGTCGATCAGGTCGGCGTAACGGCGCACCACGTCGAGCAGCGCGGTCTTGCCGGTGGCCTCGAAGTGGGCCACGCCCGCCTCGATGAGGTGGCCGGCGCAGTACAGCTCGTGGGCGTCGCGCAGGTCGGTGAAGCGCTTCCCGGGCTTGACGGCGGTGAAGTAGCTGTTGAGGTACCCGTCCTCCTGCTGCGCCCCGGCGAGCAGGGCGATCGCCTCGTCGACGGCCGCTTCGAGTTCGGGGTCGTCCTCGCTCGCGAGCACGTAGCTCGCGGCCTCGATCCACTTGGCGACGTCGGACTCCCAGAAGATCGGGAACCGCTCGCGCTCGTCGTCGTCGTGGCTGCGGGGTTCGAGCCGCAGCGCCTCGAACTGGCCGCCCTCGCGCAGTCGCCGCTCCTGGTGCGGGATGGTCCCGGTGCGCACGATCGCGCGGCGCGGGGACCAGAACTCGTCGGCGATCGCCACGTCGGCGACGGGCAGGGCGGTCCGGTGAGGAGCGGGCATGCGGGGGTTCCTTCTGACGCGGGGACGGAAAAGGTTTTCGGTCAGGTTACCCGCCCGGAAAGTTCGCGCTTACCGGGTTCTCAGGCAGCGGAATGCCCTGATTGCCGCTTCGTGACCGGGACCTCGGGCCGAAACCTCGGGGCCCGGTTCGCGAAGGCCTCGGGCGGCCGGATCGCCGCCGCGTTCGTTCCGAGAGCGCTCGTTCGCTCCCTGTTCACTGACGGTTGGTGGAACGGGTCACTCGCGACGCATAGCCTCCGGAATCGGAACGCGTCGGTCCGCCACCCCGCTCCGCGCATCGGCGATCGTGTTCCGAACGTACTGCCATTGGAGTGCTGAATGAATCCTCGTGACGCCGCCAAGCGGCTCCGACTGCCGCTGTTGAACGACTACCAGGGCGGGCGCTCGGCCAAGACCTGCCTGTACCGCTGCGGCGACGCCTGCAGCCACCCGGTGCCCAACACCTCGGACAACCCCTACCTCGGCGACCTCATCGCACAGGCCGTCTCCCGCCGCTCCCTCTTCAAGGCCGGCGCGGTGGTCACGGTCGGCGCCGGCGCCGCGGGGGCGCTCGGCGCCCCGGCCGCCGCCTCGCAGAGCGAGCGCGAGGCCTCGGCGTTCTGGGGCTCGACCCCTCGCGGCCTGCGGTTCGACGCCGTCGAGCCGAACAGGGAAGACGCGGTCACCATCCCCGACGGATACGAGCAGCAGATCGTCATCCGCTGGGGCGACCCGATCCTCGACGACGTCGCCGAGTTCGACCCCGAGGCGCTCACCCCCGAGGACGCGGCCGGCCAGTTCGGTTACAACTGCGACTTCCTGGCCCTGCTCGACCTGCCCGGCGAGCACCGCCGCAAGGTGCTCGTCGCCAACCACGAGTACACCAGCGAAGACATGATGTTCTACGGCTACGACGCGGCCGCCCCGACCCGCGAGCAGGTCGAGATCGGATGGGCCTCGCACGGCATGTCGGTCGTGGTCCTCAAGGAGGACAAGCGCAGCGGCGCCCTCACCCCCGAGGTCGGCCACGAGCTGAACCGGCGCATCACCGCCACCAGCGAGTTCGTCATCTCCGGCCCGGCCGCCGGGAGCGACCTGCTCAAGACCGCCGCCGACCCCGAGGGCACGCTCGCGCTGGGCACCCTGAACAACTGCGCCGGCGGCGTCACCCCGTGGGGCACGGTCCTCTCGGGCGAGGAGAACTTCAACCAGTACTTCGCGAACGCCGGGCAGGTCGCCGACCCGGTCGCGAAGGCCCGCCTGGCCCGCTACGGCCTCAGCGGCAACGCCACCGGGCGCAAGTGGGAGCAGTACGACCCCCGCTTCGACGTCCTGCAGGAGCCCAACGAGCCCAACCGCTTCGGCTGGATCGTCGAGCTCGACCCGTACGACCCCGACTGGAAGCCGCGCAAGCGCACCGCCCTGGGCCGCTTCAAGCACGAGGGCGCGGGCCCGTTCGTGGACCGCACCGGCCGCGTCGTGGTCTACATGGGCGACGACGAGCGCTTCGACTACATGTACAAGTTCGTCTCCAAGCACAAGATGAAGTCGGGCAACAGCCGCCGCGCCCGCGAGCACAACCGGACGCTCCTCGACGAGGGCACCCTCTACGTCGCGAAGTTCACCGGTGACAGCGCCGACGAGATCGACGGCAGCGGCGCGCTGCCCTCCGACGGGCAGTTCGACGGCTGGGGCGAGTGGATCAAGCTCGCCAGCGGCGACCGGTCCTTCGTGGACGGCATGACCGCCGAAGAGGTGTACGTCTTCACCCGCGAGGCGGGCGACAAGGTCGGCGCGACCAAGATGGACCGCCCCGAGGACGTCGAGCCGAACCCGAGGACCGGCAAGGTCTACGCGGCCCTGACCAACAACAGCCAGCGCGGCGGCGCCGGAAGGGCCGCGGCCGACGAGGCGAACCCGCGCAACGCGAACAAGCACGGCCACGTCCTCGAACTCGAGGAGAAGCGGGGCGACGTCACCGCGACCCGGTTCGGCTGGAAGCTGCTGCTGGTCTGCGGCGACCCCGAGAACGCGGACACCTACTTCGCGGGCTTCCCGAAGGACCAGGTCAGCCCGATCTCCTGCCCGGACAACGTGGCCTTCGACCCGCAGGGCAACCTGTGGATCTCGACCGACGGCAACGCCCTGGGCACCAACGACGGCCTCTTCGGCGTCTCGCTCAGCGGCCGCACCCGCGGCATGACCAAGCAGTTCCTGACGGTGCCGATCGGCGCGGAGACCTGCGGCCCGGTCGTCCAGGAGAAGCACATCCTGGTCGCGGTGCAGCACCCGGGCGAGATCGACGGCGCGAGCGCCGAGACCCCGGCCTCGCAGTGGCCCGACGGTCCTGACGGGACGCTTCCGCGCCCGTCGGTGGTCAACGTGACGAAGGACCGCTTCGGCAGCATCGGCTGCTAGGCGTCCGGACAGGACGGGGCGACCGGATCCGGTCGCCCCGTCCTCGCGTCTACTGGGCCTGACCGTGGACCACGAGGGCCCAGGCGAGCGCGAGGAGCGAGCCGAGGGCGGCGACGCCGCGCACGGTGTTCCAGGCGATCCACTTCGCCTCGATGGAGGCGCGCAGCGCGGCCGGGTCGGCGATGGCGGACGGGTCGCCGGCCGCTTCGAGGCGGTCGTTCATCGGGACGTTCACCGCGGCGGTGCCGATGAACATCACCAGGGCCAGCACGAACGCGATGGCGATCCAGGGGGAGACCGAGCGGTCGCCGGCGAACCAGTTCAGGGCGAGCGCGGCGGCGGTGAAGACGACCGAGCCGAGGAACGCGGGCAGGAACCAGCCGTTGACGATGACCTTGTTGATGTGCTGCATGCCGGCGATCCAGTTCCGGTCGTCGAGGATCTTGAGACCGGGCATCACCGCGTAGGAGAACCCGGCGAAGAGCCCGGCCATGAGACCCACGCTCAGGACGGACGCGAGCAGCGCGAGGAGTTCGAGGAGTCGCAAGGGAGTCTAGGCCTTTCGGTAGAACTGGACCGCGTCGCCGGAGCCGAGGACGCGGTTCTCGGTGAGCGTGAAGCGGGTCGGTCGGTAAGGACCGGCGAACAGCGGGACGCCGCTCCCGAGGACGACCGGGTACCGCTTGATGATCATCGCATCGATCTCGCCGATCAGGGCGGCGGCGAGCTTGCCGCCGCCGGCGAGCCAGATGTCACGGCCCTCGCGGGCTTTGAGGCCGCGCACGAACGCGACGGGGTCGGCGTCGGTGAAGTGCACGGTCTCGTCGGTGTCGGCGGCGAGGGTCGCGGTGAAGACGTACTGCTCCATATGGGAGTAGGGGCTCGTGACGCCGGCCTCGAGGCCCGGCTCGTAGGTGCCCCGGCCCATCACGACGGTGTCCCAGCGGCGGTTCGGCGCGTCGACCAGTCCGAACGGCTCCCGAAGATGGCTCGGGACCGCCTCGGGCAGTTCGGTGGTGATGAACTCCACCAGCTCGGGTTCGACCGGGATGTCGTCGAGCTTGCCTTCGGGGCCGGCGATGTAGCCGTCGAGGGAGGCGCCGACGTAGTAGACGAGTTCGCGGTGCTGCGTGCGCATGAACACTCCAATTGAAGTACTATGAATGAAGTGGTTTGAACATACCACTACGTTTGAAGTGGTGTCAACCGGAGGAGTGACAGGATGCGCCAGAACCCCGAGCGCAGGACGGCGCTGATCGACGCCGCCATCGAGGTGCTCGCCGCTCAAGGGGCCCGCGGACTCACGTTCAGGGCCGTCGACAACGAGGCGGGTGTGCCGACCGGCACCGCCTCGAACTACTTCGCCAACCGCGATGCCCTCCTGATGCAAGCGGGACAGCGGGTCTTCCAACGGCTCGACCCGGGCTCGACCGTGATGGGCGAAGCGCTCGCACTGCCGCGCACGCGCGAGTCGGTGGAGCGGTTGATGCACGAACTGGTCGGCCGGATCACCGGCTTCCGCTCGGGCCAGCTCGCGATGCTGGAACTGCGGCTCGAAGCGACCCGCCGACCCGAGCTGCGCAAAGTGCTCACCGAGCAGATCCGCGCGAACGTGCAGGCGAACGTCGACTTCCACGTGTCGTCGGGGATGCCCGGCGACGCGGACACGGTGGTGCTGCTCTACCTGGCGTTGAGCTGGCTCATCGTGGAGCACCTGACGCTGCCGGAGGTGTTCGGCGACGAAAGGGTGGAGGAGCTGATCACGGCGGCGGTGGACCGGATCGTCCCGCCCGCATGACCCCGAGGCCGCAGCCGGAGCGGTGGTCCGGTCCGATCCCGTGTCAGGGCCGGCGGCCGCCGTCGGCTCGCACCGGGCGGCGCGACGCTTCGGCGATCGGCGGCAAGCGGCCCCGTCCCGGCGAGGCCGGGAGCGGCGACCGGGCCGTCTCAGGGAGGCCTTCTCGGCGGCGTGACCGCTGCGTTCGGGCGAGGTTCGCACGATCCCGGCCGATTCCGCACGGCCGCCGAATCCTCAGACGCACCCGACTCGCTCGATGTCGCCCTACGGTGATGGTCGAGGTGTAGCGGCGCTCCGAGACGGGCACCCGGCGGCCTCAGCAGTGCAGGACCTCTGAAAGCGGGTATAGCGGTGTTCAACGTGCTCTTGGCGACCGTCGGCCTCGTGGCGATCGTCGTGGCGGCGCTGTCCGGGCGTCTGCGCAGGCTCCCTTTGTCCGAACCGCTGCTCGGTCTCCTGCTGGGGATCGTGCTCGGCCCTGCGGTCACCGGGCTCCTCCCGCTCGAACCCCTTACCGCGCACGACCCGTTGCTGGAGGAGGCGACGCGCATACTGCTGGGGATCACGGTGATGGCCGTGGCCCTCCGGTACCCGTTCTCGGACGCGCGGTCGAGGCTGCGCCCGGTACTGCTGTTGCTGGCCGTGGCGATGCCGGCGATGGCGCTGATCACCGCGGGACTGTCGGGCTGGATCATGGGGCTCGGACTCGGCGCCGCCGCCCTCCTGGGCGCGGCGCTGTGCCCCACCGATCCGGTCCTGGCGTCCAACGTGGTGACCGGGGCCGCGGCCGAGGAGGAGGTGCCCGCACGTACCCGGCAGCTGTTGTCCCTGGAATCGGGGGCCAACGACGGACTCGCGCTGCCGCTCGTGCTCATCGCCATCGCCATTGCGGGACCGCTCTCGGGCGGCAGCGCCGCCGTGGAGATGCTGTGGCAGGTCGCCGGCGCGATCGCGATCGGGGCCGGCATGGGCTGGCTCGGCGGCCGCGCGATTCGGGTGGGGGAAGCGCACGGTGCGGCCGAGTCCGGTCCGAAGCTGCTGTTCACCGCCGTTCTCGCCATGGCGGTGCTCGGCGTGTCCGGGCTCGTCCACGTCGACGGCATCCTCGCGGTGTTCGTGAGCGGCCTGGCGTTCGGGGCGGTCAGCACCGGGAAAGAGCGGCGTGACGACGTCTCCATCGACGAAGCGGTCAACCGCTTCCTCGTCCTGCCGCTGTTCACCGGCTTCGGAGCCATGCTGCCATGGCAGACCTGGGGCGAGCTCGGCTGGCGCGTATGGGTGTTCGCAGGGGCCGTGCTGCTGCTGCGGCGCGTACCGGTGCTGTTGCTGCTGCGTCGCCCGCTGTCGCTCGGCTGGGCGGACGCGGCCTATCTCGGCTGGTTCGGGCCTATCGGCGTGTCGGCGCTGTTCTACCTGATGGTCGAGGCGGAGCGGTGGGGGTCTGATGCCAGGATCTTGGCCGCCGGGGCGCTGGCGGTGGCGGTCAGCACCGTCGTACACGGACTGACCGGCTCGCCGGGGCGCGTCGCGTACCGGTGGGCCACCGCCGAGGCCCTTCCGGCAGAGCGCGGGTGAGGGCGGGTGCTCGCCCCTCCTGAGGCGCAACCCGGTCTCGCCGCGAGTACGGAGCCACCGCAACGGACCACATGAACCGCGGCCGAACGCGACGATGACCTCGCCAGGACAACCGCGGTCGAGGCTCGGGGGCGGCGAGGCGGGTGAGGACCGCCGTGTTCGGCCGGCAATGGCCCCCCGCCGCGAGCCGATGTCACTGCTTCACGGCGCCGGAGACCAGGCCGGACTGCCAGTAGCGTTGCAGGAACAGGAATGCGATCACCAGCGGGATGATCGACAGGAGTGAACCTGTGACGACCAGCGGCACCAGGTCCCCGCTCGCGCCGCCCGCCGCCGCGGCCTGGCCCTGCCAGCGCGCCAGGCCCACGGTGATCGGGTACAGCTCCGGGTCGTTGAGCATGATGAGCGGCAGGAAGTAGTTGTTCCACGTGTGCACCAGCGCGAACAGCAGGACCGTGGCGAAGCCGGGTGCGAGGAGGCGCAGCACCACTTGGAAGAAGATCCGCAGTTCGCTCGCCCCGTCGATGCGGGCGGCCTCCAGGAGGCTGTCGGGGACGGCCGATTCGGCGTAGACGCGCATCAGGAAGAGCCCGAACGGGTTCACCAGGGACGGCAGGATGATCGCCCACGGCGTGTCCGCGAGCCCGATCTGGCTGAACACCAGGTAGGTCGGGATCGCGAGCGCGGTGGTCGGGACCATGACCGCGCCGAGCACGACCATGAACATCGTCCGGTTGCCCTTGAAGCGGTACTTCGCGAAGCCGTAACCGGCGAGGGCCGCCAGGAGCGCGCCGCCTCCCGCGGCCGCGACCGCGTACAGCAGCGTGTTCCACAGCCAGCGGAGGAAGACGCCGTCGTCGTGGGTGAGCGTGAGGCGGATGTTCTCGAACAGGTGGAAGTCGCCGGAGAACCAGAGCCCGAAGGTGGAGAACAGGTCGGCGCTGGTCTTGCTGGAGGCGACGACGAGCCAGAACAGCGGCAGCAGGAAGTACGCGGCCGCGGCGATCATCGCGATGGTGAGGATGTTGCTGCGCTTGGTCTTCGCGCGGCGCGGTGCGCGCGCGGTCGTCGGCATGGTCGCGGTCATCGCCGGCTCCTGCGGTTGGTGGCGAACATGAACGCGTACGAGCCGACCAGGATGACCAGGCCGAGCACGAACGAGACGGCGGCGGCGTAGTTGTACTCCTGGCCGATGAACGCGAGGTTGTAGGCGTAGAGGTTGGGCGTGTAGGCGTTGTCGATGACGGTGGGCGCGAGGGTCTGCATGAGCTGCGGTTCGTTGAACAGCTGGAAACTGCCGATGATCGAGAAGATCATGCAGACCACGAGCGCCGATTTCAGCGACGGGATCTTGATGCTCCAGGCGATCCGCCACTGTCCGGCTCCGTCGACCGCGGCGGCCTCGTACAGTTCGGCGGGGACGGCGCGGAGCGCGGCGAAGAGGATCACCATGTTGTAGCCGGTGAACTCCCAGACCACGATGTTGGCGAGGGAGCCGAGCATGAGGTCGGGGCCGAGGAAGTCGGGGACGCCGACGCCGACGGCCTCGGCGATCTGGGCGAAGGGCCCGAAGTCGGGTCCGTAGAGGAAGCCCCACATGAGGGTCGCGATGACGCCGGGCACGGCGTAGGGCACGAAGATGGCCAGGCGGGTGGTCCGGGCCAGGCGCGTCAGGCCGGTGTCGAGTGCCAGCGCGAAGGCGAGCGCGGCGACGAGCATGATCGGGACCTGGATGAGGAAGAACAGGCAGACGCGGCCGATGCCGGTCCACAGTGCCTCGTCGCCGAAGGCGCGGGTGTAGTTCTCGAATCCGACGAAGACGTTGCCGCCGATGATCTGCTCGCGGAAGAGGCTGAAGTAGGCGGCGTACGCGAGCGGGACCACGAACATCGCAAGGAACACGATCATGAACGGGAGCACGAACATGTACCCGGCGAGGGCGTTGCGTCGCGTCCTCTGAGGACGTCTGGTGCTCGGTGCCGCGGCGGCGGGTGCGGCGGTCTCAGTGGTCGCGGTCATGACGGCCTCACCGTGAATCCCTGGTACTCGGCGTATTCCTGGATGCGGGCCTGCCATTCCTCCATGGCCGCGACCGCGTCGGCCTTGTTCGCGACGGCCGTGCCCACGGTCGCGGTGAAGTCGGCGTAGACCTGCTCCTGGACGGGCGACCACTGGAAGTCCTCGGCGACGGTGGTGCTGATGTCGGCGAACAGGGCGTTGACCTCCTGGCCGCCGTAGAAGTCGAGCTGCTGGCCGGTGAACGCGGGGTCTTCCAGGATCGCCTTGGTGGGCGGGTAGAGGAACTGCTCGTTCGCCATGGTGTCGGTCGATTCCCGGTCGGTGTTGATGAACTGGGCGAACACCGCGGCGGCGATGGGGTTCCGGGTGGTGGCGAGGACCGCGGAGGTCGAGCCGCCCCAGTTGGAGGAGACCTGTTGGCCCGCTTCCCACTGCGGGAGGGGCGCGACTCTCCAGAGCCCGGCCGTGGAGGCCGCGGCCGAGGTGAGGAACGTCGGGGCCCAGGCGGGCGCGATCCAGGTGGCGTACTTGCCGCTGTTGAGGGCCTGGTACCACGCGTCGGTGAAGTCGGGGTCGACCGCGATGAGGTCCTGTTCGGACAGTTCGCCCCAGTAGCGGGCGACGCGTTCGGCCTCCGGGGAGGTCAGGTCGATGCGGAGCTCGGGGCCGTCGGAGCCGCCGAACGGGTTCGCGCCGGACTGCCAGAGCATCGCGGCGAAGAACGCGCCTTGCGCGGGCGCGAAGTTCGTCAGGTACACCTCGGGGTCGGCTTCGCGGAGCCGCGCGGCGGCCTCGGCGAACTCGTCCCAGGTCGCGGGGACCTCGATGCCGTGGGCGTCGAGGATGTCGGCCCGGTAGAGCATCCCCATCGGACCGGTGTCCTGCGGGATCGCCCAGATCTCGCCGCCCGTGCCGGTCACCTGGGACCAGGCGAAGTCCACGAACTGCGGGGCCAGGTCCCCGGCCCCGTAAGGGCGCAGGTCGAGCAGGTCCTCGGTGATGGCGAAGGAGGGGATCATCTGGAACTCGAGCTGGGCCACGTCGGGCGCGCCGTTGCCGGCCCGGAGGGCGGTGCGCAGCTTCGCGTAGTGCGGGTTGCCCTGGCCGGCGTTGACGATGTCCACTTTGATCTGCGGGTAGGCCTCCTCGAAGAGGGCGACCTCCTTCTCGATGCCCGGCACCCAGGTCCAGAAGTCGAGCTCGGTGGGCTGCCGCATCGCCTCGTCGATCTGGGCCCGGGTGACGTGGGCGGGCGGGTCCACGGTGTGCCTGCCGCAGGCCGCGAGCGCCAGCGGGGTCGCGAGCACGGCGGCGAGGCCTGCTCTGCGGCTGATACGCGGATGCAAAGGATCGGTCCTTCCTGTAGCGCAGTGGATCAGGCGTCGGGTGGGGTGTTCACGAAGGAGGAGGCGGTGCAGTGGAGGCGCGGACGACGAGCCGCCGGGGCGCGGCCGTCGTGTCGTCGCCCTCCGGTTCGGCGGCGCCGGGCAGGAGCCGCAGCAGGAGGTTGAGGCCGTGGATCGCGTCGGCCTCGAAGTCCTGCCGGATGGTGGTCAGCGGCGGTGAGAGGTAGGCGGCGGCGGGGATGTCGTCGAAGCCGACCACCGAGACGTCGTCGGGGACGCGGCGGCCGGTTTCGGTCAGGGCCCGGATGAGCCCGATCGCGGTGTCGTCGTTGGCGCAGAACACGGCCGTGGCCTCGCCGGGCAGTTCCCGGCCGGCGGCGTATCCGGCGGCGGGCGACCAGTCGCCCTCGAAGGGCGGTGGCGGCTCGATGCCGCGCTCGCGGTGGGCGGCGGCCCAGCCCTCGCGGCGTTCGCGGCCCTCCCACCACTCCTGTGGCCCGGCGACGTGCCAGACGCGCGCGTGACCGAGGTCGAGCAGGTGCGCCACGGCCTCTCGGCAGGATTCGGCGGTGCGTCCGTGGGCCAGCGCGATCTGTTCGGCGGGGAGGCCGGGAGCCTGGCCGAGGCTCACGATCGGCACGCCCGAGTCGAGGCGCAGGCGCTGGCCCTCGTCGATCGGCTCCGAGAGGATGATGCCGTCCACGCCTTGGGCGAGCAGCCAGTCGACGGCCTCCTGGATCGCGCCGGGCTCGCCTTCGGCGGTGTTGGCGACCATGAACGAGAGCCCGGCGGCGCGGGTGGCCCGTTCGAGCGCGACGAGCAGCGAGGCGGGGCCGTAGAGCGCGGAGCCGAGGGAGACGACGCCGATGCGGCGGAAGCGCCCGGTGATGAGCGCGCGGGCGGCGGTGTTGGGGCGGAAGCCGAGTTCGGCGGCGGCGCGGAGGACCTTCTCGCGGGCTGCTTCGCTGACGTAGCGCTCGTTGTTGACGACCCGGGAGACGGTCTTCTGCGACACCCCGGCCAGCCGGGCCACATCGGTCATGCCGGGCGGGCGACGCAGGGTGTCACCCGTGGCGGGTGCGGCGTCTTCCGGAGAGGATGCGGCGGACATGGGGCTCCAGGTACGTCTGTGACTACGTTGTCAGGCGTAACCTACGCCACTCCTTCAGGAGGTGTCAAGCCGTGCGCAGTCGCGAGGCGCCGATCAAGTCGAGCCGTGAGCCTCCCCGAGGCCCCGCAGATCGAGCCGAACGTGGACGGAGGACCGGTCGCCTTGGGGCGCAACCGAGGCGGGCACTGTGATCCTGTTGGACCCGCGGCCGATCGAGGCCGCTCCCCCGAAGCGCGGGCGACTGTCGTCCCCCGCCCCGACGGGCACTCGGCATCTGACCCGGTCCCAGGTCCGGTCGACGCCCGGGCCGAGACGGCGAACGCGCCCGCGCGTTCGACTGCCGCGCCGTCGAGTCGGCGCGGCGTCCCGCTACGACCGGGTCGCCACGCTCGACCTCCGTTCCAGGCGCGGCTCGATGAGCCGCCGCTGCGCCGGGGCCCGCGGGTCCGCCACGCGCCCGCACAGCATCGCCACCGCGGCCTCCGCGACGGCTTCCGGCCGGGACTCGACGGCCGTGAACGACAGCACGTAGAGCCGCGCCAGCTCCGCCGAATGCAGCGAGACGACGCTCAGGTCCCCGGGGACCTCCAGGCCGAGGTCGCCGAGCACGAAGGGGAGCATCGCCGCGGCGGCGTCGTTGTGGACGAGGAGGGTGCGCGGCAGCGCCGGATCCCGGAGCGCGGCGCGCAGGGTCGCGCGCACCTGCTCGGGGCCCACGGGCACCGGCACCGGCGCGAGGCGCAGCCCGCGCTCGGCCGCGCGCCGCAGCGCGGCGCGCTCGAAGCGGGTCGCGTAGGTGCCGCCCGACTCGTACAGCTCCTCGGGCCAGCGCACGAACATCGCCTCGCGGTGGCCCGCGTCCGCGAGGTGATCGACGAGGAGCCCTGCGGCGGCGGCGAAGTCGAGGTCCGCGGCGTCGATGCCGCGGGTGTCCTCGGGCATCCCGACGAGCACCGCGGGGAAGCCCGAGCGGCTGATCGGATCGAGACGCGGGTCGCCGTCGAGCACGTTGAGGAGGATGAGGCCGTCCACTTGGCGGCCCGCGATCGCACGGCGCACCGCCGCCTCGCCGTCGGGCTCGGTCAGCAGCATCACCGAGTAGCCGTGTTCGCGCGCGGCGTCGGAGAGGGCCACGAGGTAGGTCGCCAGCGCGGGGCTGAACTCGGCCTCGTGGAAGCGGACGACGACGCCGAAGGTCATGGTCCTGGAGGTGGCGAGGGCGCGGGCGCCGGTGTTGACCGAGTACTCGAGCTTGGCGATGGCCGCCTCGATGCGCGCGCGGGTCTCGGGGGTGACGAACTTGCGTCCGGTCAGGACGGATGAGACGGTGCTGCGCGAGACGCCGGCCTCGCGCGCGACGTCGCCGATCGTCGCCACGTGACTCCTCTGGTGATGTGCGTGCAGTTCAGCGGGTGCGTCGGGGCCGAGTGTACCGGTTCGCCGGGCGGCGGGGCCGGTCTCGGAGGCGGCCGGGGTTCCGGCCGCCTCCGGTCGGTCAGTCGGACAGCGGCGTGACCGCGATCCGGTCGAGGTCGGGCGCGTACTGCGAGCGGAGCAGGACCCCGGGCCAGGTGTCGGAGGCGTAGGTGGCGCCGTCGAACTGCGGCTTCTCCTCGCCGCCGATCGCGATCGCGTTCACGCCCTCGGCGAGGTCGACGACGACGGTGAGTTCCCAGAAGTTGTTCTCGTGGAACGAATGCGGGAAGATCACCCGGATCGGGTCGGCGCCGTTGACGGACACGAGCGCGTACCGGGCCACGGGGTCGGGGTTGTAGTGCGTCGCCGGCGACTGCTCCTCGTTCGAGTAGCGGAAGGTCAGCGCGTACCGCCCGGCTTCGGGGACTTCGACGGCGTCGAAGGTGAGGGTGTTGCCGTTGCCGGGTTCGCCCCCGATCCCGGTGACGGCTTCGCCGCCGGAGGCGAGGGAGCGGTCCGTCGCCGTCGCGGTCCCGGCGATGTCGGCGTCTTCGGCTTCGTAGACCGAGGCGTCGAGCGCATCGGAGGCCGCGACGGTGAGCCGGTCGACCTTGAGGCCCTTCGCGCCTTGGACGGTGATCTTGTTGACGCCGCCGAGGAGGAAGGCGTCGACGGTGCCGTCGCGGCGGGTCTTGACGGTCTCGCCGTTGACCTCCAGTGCCACCTTGCCGTCCCCGACGTCCAGGAGTGCGCCCGCGTCGGCGGGCGAGTAGATCCAGAAGGTCGCGGTGGCGCCCTTGGGGACCGACGCGCCGCTCGCGGTGCCGTAGTACGGTGCCGCGCCGCCGCCGAGTTCGGCGTACTCGGCCTCGTAGGCGTCGTGCGCGTGGTCGGGGTGCGGCAGGGCGAGGTCGATCTTGTCGATGATGACGTCGCCGGAGATCGCCCCGTTGCCGCTGGGGCTCTTCGTGGTCAGGGCGATCACGTGCTCGCCGGCCGTCAGCTCCACTGTGGTGTCGGCGTGGTCCCAGACGACCCACTTGTAGCCGAGCGGGAGGAAGACCTCCTGTTCGGCCTCGCCGTCGACGGTGAGGAAGAGGTTCGTGGGCCCTTGGGCCCCGACCTCGGGGTCGGTGTTGAGCGAACTGGCGAAGACGCTGAGGTCGTACGTGCCGTCTCGGGGGACGTCCACGGTGAACGCGAGTCCGTTGTCGGCGCCGGTGCGCATTCCGCCGACGTTGTGGCCGCCGGAGGTGTAGAACTTCGCGACGTTCGACGGCGAGCCTTCGGGGCCGTTGACGTGGAGGCCCGAGCCCTGGAACGCGGCGTCCTCGGCCTCGTAGGTCGCCTCCCAGGCGGTGCGCGGCACCGCGGGCGAGCCGGTGTCGGCGCCGGGGGTCACGATGACCTCGTAGGAGGACTCCGCGTCGAGCTCCGGCAGATCGCCCGCTCCGAAGTGGAGCGCGGCGTCGCCGCCGGAGACGGGGACGTCGAGTTCGGCGATCACGTCCGGTTGCGCCGAGTCGCCGATCTGGCCGCTCCACTCGATCTCGCGGACGGTCACGTGCACCGAATCGCCGAAGACCGACGCGGGCACGTCGCCGAGCCGGAGGGTGTGGTCGCCGCTCGCGCCGCCGAGCAGCACGCGGGTCTGTCGCAGGCCTTCGTCGAAGGTTGCCACGCCTTGGAGCGTGTAGCTCTCGCCCGGTTTGGGGGGCGTGACTTCGAGGGTCTGGCCGCTCATCCGGCTGTAGGCGTGGAGGAGCCACCACTGGCCGTTCGCGCGGTTGGCCTGCACGGCGGAGTCGGAGAGGTTGCCGTCGATGTTCCAGTAGGCGATGTCGCCGTACACCTTGGAGTCCTCGAGCGCGGCGATCCACTGGATCATCTGACCGGGCACCGAGGTGTGGTAGTTGAAGGCGTATTCGCTGATGTTGATCGGCAGCTCGGTGCCCTCGTACTCGGTGCCGGCGAAGACCTCCGCCTCCCAGGCGCGGTACTCGTCCACATTGGCGCGGATCTTGGCCGGGTCGGAGAGCTCGTGCCACACCACGGTGTCGGGGACCGTGCCGGCCTCGACGGTGTGCTCCATGAAGCCCTTGACCTGCTCGTACAGGAGGCTGGTGTTCGGGCCGCCGATGCGGGCGTCGGGCAGCACCGAGTGGATGACCTCGTAGGCGCGGTCCCAGGCGGCGAAGAAGTCACGCGGGTCGTCGAGCCAGCTCGTGCCGTTGTAGCTCCACTGGCCGGTGCCGAACATGTTGCCCTCGGGCTCGTTGTACGGCATGAACACCACATTGGACTGCTGCCCTGCGGGGAGGGTGGCGACCTGCTCGGCCTGGTGGCGGATCTTCTCCAGGTAGGTGTCGAGCTTCTCTTCGGGCGTGTCGCCGGGCCACTGGTAGGGGAAGCCGCGGTGAATGTCGGTCATGTAGATGTAGACGTCGCCGTTCGAGGCCTCCACGAGCGGGCCGAGCACTTCGAGCGCGTCGGCGCCGGGATGCTGGGGCCCGTCCTGGGCCTTGGTCGCGACCGAGGCGAGGTCGATGCCGTCGATGAGGTTCTCGGACGGCAGGCCCTCGTCGTAGAGCCCGTAGAGGGTGCCGGAGGCGCCGCCGAGGAAGTCCCCGGTGGATTCCCCGAGGTCGACGGTGAGGGCGTTCTCGACCACTTCGACCGTGGCGGTCACGGCCAGGTCGTGGCCGACGACCGTGCCGGACACGGTGAACGTGCCGGGACCGGCGTACGCGTCGGCGGGAATGTCGTCCCAGTCGAGGCCCACGTTGCGGCCGATGCCGTCGCTGAAGGCCCCCGGGGCCGAGGCGGGCAGCACGGGCGCTTCGCCGGCGATCGTGCGCGCCGCGAACGCGTCCTGGTCGAGGCCTTGGAGGACGGGGAGCTCGCCGCCGTAGAGCTCGGCGACCTGGTCGGCGTCGAGCGCGAGGTCGTAGACCTGGAACTCGTCCACGGCCCCGTCGAAGAACGGGTGCCCGCCCCAGAAGGCCTTGCCGATGAAGCCCGACGTGGTGCCGTTCGGGTCGTGCATGGCCGCGGCGAGGTCGAGCCGCGCCTCGGTGCGGCCGACTTCGACCCCGTTGAGGTAGTAGGCGATCTGCTCGCCGTCGATCGCGGTGACGGCCTGGACCCATTCGCCCGCGGGGAGGCCGCCGGTGCCGTCCACGCCCACCTCGCCGCCGCCGTTCACGGGCTTGATCGAGGAGCGGTTCGTGGCGGGGCCCTGGTAGGAGGGGGTCAGGAAGGTCGCGGAGGCATGGTCCTTGCCGAGGTTGTAGGCCCACTGGAAGTCCGGGCCGCCGTCCCAGCGCAGCCAGGTCGCGATCGTCATCTCGGCGCGGTCCGCGAAGAGGCCGTGCGGGATCTCCACATAGGGCGCGCTGGTCGACGAGGCCGATCCACCGGTCAGGTCGATCGCGCTGGAGCCGTAGGCGCGGCCGGGCACCAGGGGCGCCTGCCCGGGGTTGACGACCCGGCCGTCGAGGCCCGACGCGGACCGGTCGTCCACGACGCCGTCGGCGACCTGGCCTTCGTCGAAGGAGTAGGAGAGGATCAGGTGCTCGTCCAGCGGATTCGCGGCGGCGGGCACCGCCGCCAGCGGGAGGATCGCCAACGCGGCGATGGCGCTCGCCGCGCGAGCGGCGGGTCGGGATCGGGATTTCATGACGCCTCACTCTCGTCGTTGAGAGGTCCGCTCCGGGAGAGAATCCGCAGCGAACCGGTTCGCTGACCACCGTACCGAGCCTGTTAGCGCATGGCAAGAGGCTGGCGAATCGGTTCGCTGTCAGATGCGGAGCGCCCCGC
Organism: Glycomyces sp. TRM65418; assembly: GCF_019710475.1. Classification (GTDB taxonomy): domain Bacteria; phylum Actinomycetota; class Actinomycetes; order Mycobacteriales; family Micromonosporaceae; genus Glycomyces. Next base: position 109,306 of record NZ_JAJFAX010000009.1, read on the forward strand.
CCGCGGCCGCGGGCGGGGCGCTCGGACAGTCGGGTCAGGTGAGGCGGAAGGTGGCGTCGGTGCGGTCCTGGGCCGTGGCGATCGTCGTGATGTTCGCCAGACCGCCCGTCGCGCGGATGAAGCGGCCCGGGAAGTTCACGGACTCGAAGGACACGTGCGCCGCGTCGGCCAGGCCGGCCCGCCGCTGGAAGCTCGCGTCGGATCGGAACACGGAGGAGCCGTCGTCGGCCTCGACCCACAGCTCGTAGTTCTTGTGCCGCAGGTACCGGCCGGGGAAGTTCGCCGACTCGAGCGAGACCGAGCCCGAACCGGCCAGGCCCGTGACGATCCGGAACTGCGAGTCGGCCAGCATCGCCACCGAGGTGCCGGCGCGGACCCGGTACTCGTAGTGGTTCAGGTAGGCGCCCGCCTGGCCGTGGAGGGCGAACCGGTACGGCGTCGCCCCGGCCGCGACCGGGATCCCGAAGTCGGGCGTGCCGTCGGCCTTCCAGTAGACCTTCTGGATCCTGGTGTGCCGGTTCGGGTCGTAGAGCGGGTCGCCGCTGATGGCCTTGTAGGGCCGCGCGTGGTACACCAGGATGTCGCTCTGCCCGTCCTCGGAGACCGTGAACGAGTTGTGCCCCGGCCCGTACTGGCTCGTCGCGTCGTCGCTGCGCAGCACCGGCTGCGCGGTCTTGGTCCACGAGGCGGGGTCGAGCAGGTTCGCGGTCTGCGCGGCGGTCAGGAGGCCGACGGCGTAGTTCGCGTCGGTGGCGCTGGCCGAGAACGTCATGAAGATCCGGCCGTTGCGGGTGATCACGGCCGGGCCCTCGTTCACCTTGTGGCCGATCGTCTCCCACGAGTGCGTGGGCTTGCTGATGCGCACGGGCGTGCCGGTGATGGCCCACGGGCTCGACATCGCCGCCAGGTACAGGCTGGTGCCGGAGCCGAGTTCGGGGTCGCTCTGCGCCCAGCAGAGGTAGCGGGTACCGCCTTGGGTGAAGGTGGTGGCGTCCAGCGAGAACGAGTCGCGCGGCGTCCAGATGCGTCCCTTCTCGACCCAGGTGCCGCTCATCGGGTTGGCGCTCGCGTTCTCCAGCACGTACATCCGGATGGCCCAGACGTCGTCGGTGCGGCCCGCGGCGAAGTAGATGTACCACTTGCCGTTGACGAAGTGGATCTCCGGCGCCCAGATGTGGGCGCCCATTTCGCCGCTGGCGTGCTTGCGCCAGATGGTCGTCTCGGTCGCGGTGGCGAGGCCCTGGAGGGTGGTGGCGCGGCGCAGCACGATGCGGTCGTACTGGGGGACGCTCGCGGTGAAGTAGTAGTACCCGTCGGTGTGCCGCCAGATGTGCGGGTCGGCGCGCTGCTGGATGAGGGGGTTGACGTACCGCACGCCGGGCGTGTCGGCGGCCTGCGCGGGTGCGGCGCTCAGCGCGACTCCGGCGGTGGCCGCGGCGGCGACGCCCGCGGCTTGGAAGAGCCGGCGACGACTCAACGGTGGGAACTGCATGAAGGACTCCTCCGGGGGCGACGATGCCTGGTGATCGGCTTGTCGATCGTGCCGGGCGACCGGCGTTGTGATCGATAACAAGCTTTCCGTCAGGGTAGACAGACGATCCCGGAAAGTCAACGATCTAGATTCGTCAATGTCCTTGCCGGTGGACGGCGGCCGGCGCCCCCGCGGCGGGGGCGCCGGGTCGCTCACCAGCGGTCGTGGACCTGCGGGCGGATCTTCTCGTCGTAGAGGTCGCGGACGGCCGCGAGGGTCGCGTCCGGCAGCGGTTCGAGGGCGGCGGCCTCGGCGTTGGCCCGGGCCTGCTCGGGGTTGCGGGCGCCCGGGATCACCGTGGAGACGCCGGGCTGCTGGATGATCCAGCGCAGCGCCGTCTGCGCGGGCGTCGCCCCTTCGGGCGCGAGCTCGGCGAATCGCACCGCGGCGTCCACGCCGGTCTCGTAGTCGACCCCGGCGAAGGTCTCGCCCTGGTCGAAGTACTCGCCGTGGCGGTTGTAGTGGCGGTGGTCGTTCTCGGCGAAGACCGTGTCCTTCGTGTACTTGCCCGAGAGGAGGCCGCTGGCGAGCGGGACGCGCGCGATGATGCCCACGCCGGCCTCGGCGGCGGCCGGGAGCACCGCTTCGAGGGGCTTGAGCCGGAACGGGTTGACGATGATCTGAACGCTCGCGGTGCCCGGGCGCGCGATCGCGGTCAGGGCCTCATCGCACGTCTCGACGCTCACGCCGTAGGCGGCGATCCGCTCCTCCTCCACCAGGGTGTCGAGGGCGTCGTAGACCGCGTCCGTGTCGTACACCGGCGTCGGCGGGCAGTGCAGCTGCACGAGGTCGAGGCGGTCGACGCCGAGGTACACCCGCGAGCGGTCGGTCCAGGCGCGGAAGTTGTCGACGTGGTAGAGCTTCGGTTCGAGGGGCACGCGGCGTCCCATCTTGGTCGCCACCATCACGTCGGCGTCCGGGCGCTCACGCAGGAAGCGGCCGATGAGCTGCTCCGAGCGGCCGTCGCCGTAGACGTCGGCGGTGTCGAAGAACGTGACGCCGGACTCCACGGCGGCGTCGAGGACCGCGAACGCGTCCTCGTCGTTCACGTCGCCCCAGTCGGCCCCCAGCTGCCAGGTGCCCAGGCCGACCACCGAGACCCGCTGACCGCTCCTGCCGAATGCACGCTGCTCCATCGATCCCCCATCTCGTCGCTCCTGCTGCTTGCGGGGCAAGTGTAAGGACGGGTCGCCTCGCCCGCGCGAGCCGGTGCGGCGTTCCCGGCCACCGCTCCCCCGGCGCTCCGGCGACGGTCGACGCGGTCCGATGCACCCGCGGGCACCTGAACGCGTTCGAAGCCGTCGTCGCCGGGGAACTCCCTGGTGAGGCCGTCACCGCCGGACCGGGGCGGCGTTGTCCGAATGCCGAACTCCTCGTCGCCGCGCCGATCGGCGGCGAGGTCGCGAAAGGTGCAATGCAATGGGGATGACCGGACCAGCCGACATCGCGAACTCCACGGAACCGAAGGACGTGGTGCGCCGCCAGTATCTGGCATCGGCCTCGGGAGACCTGGCCGCGCTCCAGGCCACCCTCGCCCCCGACGTCGAGTGGACCGAGATGGCCGGATTCCCGCTCGGGGGCACGTACCGGACGCCCGAGGGCGTGACCGAGAACGTCATGGAACCGCTCGCCGCCGCCTGGGAGGGCTGGACCGCGCACGACGACACCTACATCGCCCAAGGCGAAGACGTCGTCGTCCTGGCCCGGTACACCGCCCGCAACAGGACCACCGGCAGGGACATCAACGTCCGCGTCGCCCATCACTTCACCGTCAGGGGCGGTCTGATCGTCCGCTTCGAGCAGTTCGCGGACACCGCGAAGGTCCGCGACGCCATGGCCTGAGCGCCGCCCGGAAGTCCGCCACGACGACGATCGCAGGTCGCGATGCGGCGTCGTGGCGTCCGCGGGCCGTTGCGCGCCGGACCGGTCCTTCGACGGCAGAGGGGCCTGACGAGGTCGCGGCGTGCAGTGGGACCGGCTGAGGTCCATGCCGGCCGATCCGGCGCCTGAAACCGACCGGTCCGAGAGCGACCATGACCGGGCGGCACCGCCCCGTCAGGCGGCCGGATCCTCGGGCGGACGGCCGGTCATCACGGTCCAGAGCGTGCGGCGGAGCGCGGTCTGGTCGGCTTCGGGAACGACGCTCAGATGCTCGGCGACGGCCTCCTCGCGGGCCCGCGTCACGACGTCGGCGAGGTCCATGCCCCGTTCGGTGGCGACCGGGAGGCGCACGCGCCGGTCGGTCGGAGACAGTTCGCGGACCACGAGACCCTGGCGCTCCAGGCGGTCCACGATGGCCATCAGCGTCGACTTGTCGATGCACAGCGCCTGCGACAGCTCGTACTGCGTGCGGCGCTCGCCGTCGCCGACCGTGGCGAGCACGAGCCAGTCCCGGTGGTCGGCCAGACCCCACTCCCGGCAGACCCGGTCGGAGAGGTCGGTGAGCGCCGCGACGGCCCGGCGCATGAGCCACGTCAAGTCGGCGGTCGCAGGGTCGTCGATCATCCGGCACGGCTTGACGGTCGCGCGACGCGGTTCGGCTGGCACTGGCATGGGTTCATCCTACCAGAGACGCTCCGCGCTCAGATCGTCTTGATTCAGATGATCTGATACCGTCGGTTCGGCACCCGACCGAGCAAGTGAGAAGGCGACCCATGAAGCTGAGCGTCCTCGACGTCATCCCCGTACGGTCCGACCAGCGCTCGGCCGACGCCATCGCCGCGTCCCGCGCGCTCGCGCAGCGCGCCGACGAGCTGGGGTACGAGCGGTACTGGTTCGCCGAGCACCACAACATGCCGATCATCGCCTCGACCAACCCGCCGGTGCTCATCGGCATGATCGCCGCCGCGACGGACCGGATCCGGGTCGGCTCGGGCGGAGTCATGCTGCCCAACCACGCGCCGCTGGTCGTCGCCGAGCAGTTCGCCCTGCTGGAGGCCGCGTTCCCCGGGCGCATCGACCTGGGCATCGGCCGGGCTCCCGGCAGCGATCCGGTGACGGCGTGGGCGTTGCGTCAGAACGCGGGCGACGATCCGGTCGCCCGGTTCTCCAGCGATGTGGACGAGGTCGTCGCACTGACGGGCGGCGCGGGCGTCGCCGTCGCGGTGCGCGGGGGCCGACACGAGTTGCGGGCGACGCCGACCGCGGCTTCCGCTCCCGACGTGTGGCTGCTGGGCTCGTCGGACTTCTCGGCGAAGCTCGCCGCAGAGAAGGGCCTGCCGTACGTGTTCGCGCACCACTTCGCCGGGCAGGACACGGCCGAGGCGCTGAAGCTGTATCGCGACCGGTTCAAGCCCACCGAGGGGTATTCGGAGCCGCGGACGTTCCTCACGGTGAACGCCTCCGTCGCCGAGACCGACGAGGAGGCGCTGCGCCGCACGCTCCCGCAGGCGCTCGCGATGCTGGCGCTGCGCAGCGGCGCCCCGCTGGAGCCGCAGCCGACCATCGAGGACGCCGAGCGGGTCGAGCTGACGGAAGCGCAGGCCACGATCATCGGCGCGATGCGCGCCAAGTGGGTCATCGGCTCGCCCGAGACCGCGAAGGCCCGGCTCGAGGAGCTGCGCGCGCGGTTCGAGGTGGACGAGGTGATGATCAACCCGGTCGCAGGCGTCTACGCGGGCACCGATCCGGCCGCCTCGCCGGCACGCGAGGAGACGCTGCGACTCCTGGCACCACTTGCGGGGTAAGGGAAGCGGGAGAACGCGCAAGCGCCGGCTCGGGCGCTGACGAAAGCCGGTCACGTGCTCGCTTGAGCGGCCGTGCGGTGGACGGGCGAGTCCCCGCTCTCAGGGCCCCGCCGAGAACCGCTCGCGCTCAGCCTTCGCTGACGCGGATCGTGGACTCGACGCGCCTGCGGCCGCGCCGAGAACCGGGTGCCGCACCTTCATGCTCCTGCCATGAACGTCCGCCCGAGACCGCACCCGGCGCGAGCCGTGGACCAAGCGCGTTCGCGGCTTCGCCGAGACCGGCGAGGTCCTCGATCAGCGCTGCACGCTCGGCGTGCACCAGCGGCCGGACGTCGCTTCCCATCGTCACTTCCTCGCTCGATCACGCTCGCCGACAGGTACGACCGCACGAGCGGCGGAACATCACGTCCGTCGAACTCGGCTCATCGTGATCGGCTGTAATACCGCGCACCATTGCCGGTTTCACGTCACAGGAGTGTCGCCCGAATCGGTAGGGTTGGAGGCAGTTCTGGCACCGTTCCAGCGTCGGCGGTGCGCCCCGCCCGCTTACCCGAACGGTTCTGCATGCCTCTCGCCGCCCGCTCGCGCGCTGCCCGTCTCCGTTTCACGCTTCCCCGCCCGATCGCGCCGTTCCTGCGGACCGAGCTGCTCGCCGGTCTCCTGGTCGCCCTCGCACTGATCCCCGAGGCCATCGCGTTCTCGATCATCGCCGGCGTCGACCCCCGCGTCGGATTGTTCGCGTCGTTCATCATGGCCTGCTCGATCGCGTTCCTCGGCGGACGCCCGGCCATGATCTCCGCCGCCACCGGCGCCATGGCCCTGGTCGTCGCCCCCCTGGTCGCCTCCCACGGCGTCGGCTACCTCATCGCCGCCACACTCCTCGCGGGCGCCGTCCAGCTCGGAGTGGCGTTCACCGGGATCGTCAAGCTCATGCGGTTCATCCCCCGCAGTGTGCTGACCGGGTTCATCAACGCCCTCGCGATCCTCATCTTCATGGCGCAGCTCCCCCACTTCGTGGACGAAGGCTGGGTCGTGTGGACGATGGTCGCCGTCGGCCTCGCGATCATCTGGGGCCTGCCGTACCTGACGAAGGCGGTGCCGTCGCCGCTCATCGCGATCGTCGCCCTCACCGCCGTCACCGTGGCGTTCGGCATCGCCGTCCCGAACGTCGGCGACATGGGCGAGCTGCCCTCGGGTCTGCCCGGCCTCGTGCTGCCCGACGTGCCGTTCAACCTCGACACGCTCGGCGTGATCGCGCCGTACGCGATCGGCCTGGCCGCGGTCGGCCTCCTCGAATCCCTGATGACCGCCAAGGTCGTCGACGACGCCACCGACACCGGTTCGAACAAGACCCGTGAAGCCGCGGGCCAGGGCATCGGCAACATCCTCGTCGGCTGCTTCGGCGGCATGGCCGGCTGCGCGATGATCGGCCAGACGATGATCAACGTCAAGGCCGGGGCCCGCTCGCGGCTCTCGACCTTCTCGGCCGGGTTCTTCCTGCTCATCCTCATCGTGGTGCTCGGCGACCTGGTGGCGCGGATTCCGATGGCGGCGCTCGTGGCCGTCATGGTCTTCGTGTCCGCGGTGACCTTCGACTGGCACTCGATCCTGCCGAGGACGCTCCGCAAGATGCCGGTCTCCGAGACGATCACCATGGTCGTCACCGTCGCCGTCACCGTCGCCACCCACAACCTCGCCATCGGCGTCCTCGCCGGCGTCATCGTCGCGATGGTCGCCTTCGCCCGCAAGGTCGCCCACCTGGTCGAGGTCACCAGCGTCACCGACCCCGACGGCTCCACCGAGATCTACGCGGTCACCGGACAGCTGTTCTTCGCCTCCTCAAACGACCTCGTCCACTTCTTCGACTACGACGGCGACCCCGACAAGGTCGTCATCGACCTCTCCGACGCGCACGTGTGGGACGCCTCCACCGTCTCCGCGCTCGACGCGGTCGAGGCCAAGTACGCCGCCCGCGGCAAGAAGGTCGAGATCGTCGGCCTCAACCGCCCCAGCGCGAGGCTCCACGGCGAACTCACCGGCACCCTCAGCGGCGGCCACTAGCGCCCGCGTGAATCCACGATCAGGGCCGCAAGCCGGTACCGGCTTGCGGCCCTTCGCCGTCCTCTGCTCGGCTGCGCCCGACGCGGCCGAGCGCGTCGCCTGCCGACGCCGCGAGATCCGTCGCCGCCCGGCTCTCAAGATCGCCTGGGCGTCGGCCTCATCGTCGGCTGGAGCCTGCAGACAGGACGAGCGGGCCGGAAACCGGCCCGCCCCTCCTGACGCTCCACATCACTGATCCGTTAACGCAGCGGCTGCGGCGACGATCGCCTGCTGCCGGCTCGAACGAGTCGTCTCAGCGCACATGTGGCACTCGTGCTCACCGTCGAAGTGGGGGTCGACGGCCCAGCCTTCGGCTTCGGCGGCCGAGCACAGCACGGGCCAGCTCAAGAAGGAATCGTCGTGGCACTGAAACGAGGCTCCGCAGCCGTCGCAGTACAGTTCGTACTCGCTACTGCCATTGATACAGGGGTATATCCGTCCGCTCATGGTCGATCGCTCCGTTCCACCGGCGAACCGGGCCCGGGTCGCGAGCCGGAACCGCCGGAGAAGTTCCTCTGGACACACGAGGTGCCCCGGAACGGACCAATCCAAACGCCACTGTCAGGCCGCCCCCCGGGTGCGGATCAGCCGACCGGGGTGGCGGGCCCCCGGAACGCCGCGCCTCCTGCGCCGGATGGCGGACGTAGGTTCGCAGCAGCTCCCGGTGGCGGCCGAGGTCAGGGACCGCGAGGTGCCGCATCACGGCGGGCTGGGCGATGCAGGCCACGAGGACGTCGCCGGGATAGCTGACGCGGTCGGGGCTGCTCTCGTCCAGCCGGGTCAGCCAGGGTTCGAGCGCGCCGAGGACGGCCCGGCTGACGTGCTCGGCGCAGTCCCGCGGGGCCCGTGAACGCCGGTGGATGCTCGGGTTCCTTCTCGATCGTCTCGGCTATCGTCAGCGTCAGGCCCTGCTCGAACTTGGAGTCGACGACCCAGGCCGGCAGCGGATACCGGGCCTGCAGCGCTTCGGGCATGGCGTGTCACGCGCTTTTCCGCTGGCGGGCGGTCTTCTTCGCTGCTTTCTTGGCGGTGCTCTTCTTCGCCGTCGTCTTGCGCGCGGTCGCCTTCCTGGCGGCCTTCTTCGCCGGCCGCCGCTTGCCCTCCTTCGTCTCGAGGCTCTTCTGCAACGCGTCCATGAGGCCTTCCTTCTTCGCCTCGATGAGGTCTCGCAGGGCCTCCTGGTAGGCGTCGCTGTACTCCTCGGGACGGAAGTCGCCGGTCATGGCGTCGATGAGGGTGGCGGCCACCTGGAGCTCGGTCTTCTCGGCTTCGCCGTCCAGGCCGCTGACCTCGGGTGGGAGGATCTCGTCAGGCCACATCATCGTGTGGAGCACGAGCACCTCGTCGCGGGGCTGGAGCGCGGCGAGGGTCTCCCGCCGCCGCAACGTGACCCGCACGACGGCGATCTTGCCGGAGCCGAGCAGCGCCTCGCGCAAGAGCACGTAGGGCTTGGACGCGCCTTTGCCGGGCTCGGCGTAATACGACTTCTCGTAGTAGATCGGGTCGATCTGCCGGCTCTCGACGAACTGCACGACCTCGATCGTCTTCGAGGAGCTCACCGGGAGGTCGGCGAGGTCGTCCTCGTCGATGAGGACCAGCTCGCCGTCCTCGGTCACGAGGCCGCGGACGACGTCCTCGGGTTCCACGGCCTCGTCGTCGAGTTCGCAGACCTTCCGGTAGCGGATCCTGCCGCCGTCGGCCGCGTGGTACTGGTGCAGGCCGATGTCGTGGCTGTCCGTCGCAGCGCGCAGGCTCACCGGGATGGACACCATCCCGAATGCGATCACACCGTTCCAGAGCACTGGCATGACCACAGCATGCCACTGTCAGTGGTCACTCATGATCCATACGTGATCATTCGTCACCACAACCTCATGCGCACCTCTCGCCGGGAGGTTCCAGCGCGGGAACATCGGTCCTGCTGGAACGCCATGCGCAGGCAGGGGCTGCTCGGGCCCTGTACGCCCCGGCCTCTTGTTGCGCGCCGACCTGACGGGCGCTCCCCCGTGCGGGGGAGGCGGTCGGCTCGCTCGGGGGAGGGCCGCGCTCGTCCGCGGCCATAGGTTCGGTCCATGCGAAACTCCATACGTATCCGTCAGGCCACTCCCGCCGCCGCCCGGTTGACCGGCCTGGCCGGCTGGTCCCTCATCGTCGTCGCCGTGCTCCACATTGTCGCGTTCATCCCGCTGGCGCCGTGGGGCGAATGGATCGACGGAAGCCTGCGGTCGGGTGACGCCGACCCCGATTCGGTCGCGGTCTTCTGGGCCCTGCCCGGCGGCATCGCGATACCCGCGGTGCTGACGGGCCTGCTCATGATCCGCTTCGGCAGGCAGGGCCAGCGCGTCCCGCTCGCCTTCGGGATCGCGCTGATCGCCTGGGTCGCGGTCTGCGTGTGGCTCATCGGCCCGAGCGGATTCATGGCGGTCCTGGTGACGGGCGGTCTCCTCATCGCCGCCGCTTCGACCGACCGCCGCAAAGGGGAAGTCCCCGTTGACACCGGCACTCGCGGGCGGGTCTCCGGAGCGGCATAAGCCACCGCACGCGCTCATCGCGGGTCTTCGGTCGTGATGCAGGCGGCCATGCGGGCGGCGCCGAGTGCTCCGGGGCCGGCCACTCGGATGTCGGGTTCGGGGAGAGCCGCGGTCAAGCGCGAACGGACGCCTTCCCGGATGCGTTCGCATTCGCGGAGGATGCTGCCCGACAGGACGATCGGGCCGGTGCGGTCCCCGGCGCGGGCGTGCATCGCGATCCGGGCGAGGTGATCGGCGGCGCCGTCGAGGATCGCGATCGCCTGCCGGTCCCCCGCTCGCGCGAACCGGTCGACCAGCCGCGCGAGTTCGGCCAGGCGCATGAGCGGGCTCCGATACACGGCTTGGGCGAAGTCGTCCGCGGTCACGGCGTCGAGGCCGGTGATGGCGTTGACGACCGCATGCATCAGCGGTGTCGGGGGCGCTGACTCCTGGAGTCGCTCGGCGGTCATGGCCGCGGCACTGCGGCCGATCCAGAAGCCCGAACCATGGTCGCCGAGGAGCCAGCCGAGTCCGTCGCTCACCCGGGTGATGCGGTCGTCCTCGATCTGCGCGGCGGCCGAGCCGGTGCCCGCGATCAGCACCGTGCCTCGGCGGTCGTCGGTGCCCGCGGCGAAGGCGACCACGGCGTCGCCGACCGGATGGACGCGGCAGCGCAGCCCGATGCCGTCCCAGACGGTTTGGAACGCCGCCGCGGTCTCGGCGTCGTCGAAGTCGCTCACTCCGGCGATGCCCATGACGCCGGCTCGGACCCGGTCGGAGTCGAGGCCGGTCAGGGCGGCCCGCGCCGCGACCGCCACCTGCTCGGCGGCCGCGGCAGGGCCGATCGTGATCGGGTTGCCTCCTCCGGCCTCGCCTCGGCCCAGCACGCCCCCGTTCAGGTCCGTGACGACGGCTCGGGAGGCCGTGCCGCCGACGTCCAAGCCCAGCACCAGTGGTTCCATGCGTTCTCCCAAGCGAAGCGGGTACGCCGTTCCCGGCGTACCCGCAGCTTAAGGCGGCCCGGTCAGCAGGCGCCCAGGTCGGTCCATTGCGGGGTCCATCCGGGTTCGGAGCCCTGGGTCCACCACTCGGCCCGCCACAGGTGCGGTCCGTCGCCGGACTTGGGGCCGAACGGGTCGCCGTTGGCGCTCCGCTCGTGGACCACGACATCGCCTGCGGTGTAGACGGACGCGTGGGCCCAGTCGACGGCGGTGTCGCACTCCTCGCCGCCCGTGGGCGGGTCGGTCGGTTCTTCGGTCGGCGGGTCGGTCGGCTCGCCGGTGGTCGGCGGGTCGGTCGGGGTCGGGCAGTCGCCGCCGCCGGAGCCCACGGTGTCCGTGTGGGCGACGCCGTCGCCGCGGTAACCGGCCACGAGGCGGTTCACCTCGGTCGGGGTGAGCACCTCGTCGGCGCTGTGGAACAGGTAGTCGACCTGCTGGTGGTAGACGCTCATGCCGCTCGTGTGGCCGGCGGTGTCGATGAACCAGAGGTTGAAGTTGATCGACATGGGCGTCTCGGGGTAGTACTTGCCGCTGTGGTCGGCGACGAGCTGCCCGTCGATGTAGTACTTGACGTGCCCGTCGGCGACGGTGAACATCAGGTCGTGCCAGCCCGCGAAGCTCTCGCGCTGGGAGGTGTGGACGTTGTCGGCGACCCACGGCTCGTTCTGGTAGGTCTCCCAGGTGGTCTGGTAGAAGATGGGCCCCTGCTCGCCCCACCCGCCGTTGGGCAGGTACTCGAAGTCGATCTCGCCGTAGTCCGGGTCCATGGGCGCGTCGAGCGGGGTGATCGTGAAGAACGTCTCGACGAGGCGGTCCCCGTCGGTGCCGCTCACGGGCGCGTCGGCGAACTTGACGCGGGCGGCGTAGGTGCCCTCGTAGAACTTGCGCTCGTGGAACAGCTCGGCGTGGCTGGTGCCGCCGGCGGTGCCGTCGGTCGCGGCCCGCAGCTGCAGGGTGCTCGCACCGTCCACGGTGGGGAACGAGATGTTGGAGGCGGGCCAGGCCGCGCCGGGCACGCCCGGTCCGCCGGTGTTGGTGCGGACGGTCCAGCCGCGCGCGTCGAGGTTCGGGTCGCTGGATGAGGCGTAGGCGAAGTCGTCGAAGAGGGCCTCTTCGCAGACGGGGTCGGCGGCGGCTGCGGTCATGTTGGTGATGCTGAATGCGGTGGCGGCGGCCGCCGCGGCTGCGGCGGTGGCGAGGGCCGCGATGCGGCGTGTGGAGGATTTCGTGCGGGTGGACATGTCGAGCTCCCTTTCCGATAGAACTCGTTACCGGACCGCCCCGGCCGTGAGGCCGGAGCGGATCTGTCGTTGGAACAGGACGTAGGCGGCCAGCACCGGGAGGATCGCGATGATCAGCCCGGCGAACAGGCCGCTGAAGTCGCTGCGGTAGCCCTGGCTGACCGCGAGCGCGGCCAGCCCCTGTGCCAGGACGTAGCGGTCGGGATCGGGGTTGAGGACCAGCGGCAGCAGATACTGGTTCCACAGGCCGAGGAAGTTGAAGATGCCGACGCTCACCATGCCGGGGCGGGCCATCGGCAGCATGACCTTGAAGAACGCGGACGTGTGCGAGCAGCCGTCGAGGAAGGCCGCCTCGGCGACGGCGGTGGGCAGGCCGCGGAAGAACGCGTGCAGGAAGAACACCGTGAACGGCAGGGCGTACGCGGCGTACACGAGGATCAGCCCGTGATAGGTGCCGAGCATGCCGAGCTGGTCGACGACGAAGAACAGCGGGACGAGGGCGAGGAACACCGGGAAGAGCATCCCCGCGACGAGCGTGTAGTAGATGACGCGGTTGCCGGGGAACCGGTAGCGGGCCAGGCAGTAGGCGGTGAGCGCGCCGAGGAGCATGACCAGGACGAGCGCCCCGCCGACGACGATGAGCGTGTTGAGCAGGTAGCGGCCGATCGAGGCCTCCTGCCAGGCGCGGGCCCAGTTGTCCCACCGGAGTTCGTCCGGCAGCGACCAGGGGCTCGCGAAGATCTCGGCGTCGGTCTTGAGGGAGGACAGGACCGCCCAGGCCAGCGGCAGGGTGACCAGCGCGGCCCAGCCGAGCAGGACGACGTGCAGCAGGGATTCGGTGGCTTTGGTCCTCATGCGACCTCCACTCGCTCGCGGCGCGTCGCCCGCAGCGCTACCGCGGTCAGCGTGAGGGTGAGGAAGAACAGGGTCACGCCCATGGCCGAGGCGTAGCCGAACTCCCCGTAGGTGAACGCGGCCCGGTAGAGCGTGAGGCCGATGACCTCGGTCGAGTTGTTCGGACCGCCGGGGCCGACGGTCATGATCTGGACCAGCGCGAAGCCGTCGAGCGCGAGGATGCCGAGGTAGACGTAGGCGACCTGGACGGTGTCCCACACGAACGGCAGTGTGATGCGCCGGAAGGTGGCGAGGCGTCCGGCGCCGTCGAGCCTGGCCGCCTCCAGGACGTCGCGCGGGATGGATTCCATCGCGGCGGCGAACAGGACGACGTAGAAGCCGACGGCGGCCCAGATCATGACGGCCATGACGGCCGGGAGCGCCCAGGCCGGCTCGGCCAGCCAGGACCGGGTGAAGGAGCCGAGCCCGACCGCTTCGAGCACGCCGTTGAGGAGGCCGTTGTTGGGGGTGAAGACGAACTGGAACAGCACCCCGAGGATCGCGACCGACAGCAGCTGCGGGAAGAAGTAGACGATGCGGTACGCCCGGGAGCCGCGGATACCGCCGCGCTGGTCGGAGCGGCCCATGGTGAGCATGGCGGCGAAGAACAGCGCCAGGACGATGGTGATCAGCGGCACGACCAGGAGCATCAGGCCGTTGTTGCGCAGCGCCGAGAGGAACAGGTCGTCGCTCCACAGTGACGTGAAGTTCTCGAATCCCACGGCGCCCGCCTGCCCGGACAGGCCGTTCCAGTCGGTGAAGGCCAGGTAGAACGCCTGCGCGTACGGGGAGACGACGAACACCCCGTACAGCAGGAGCGGTGCCGCCAGCGCGCCGATCAGGAAGCGGTTCTTGCCGTGCCGCATGACGCCCGCCCGTCAGCGCTCGTACTTGGTGACGGAGTCGTCGGCGGCCACGTCGTCGGCGGCGCTCTGGATGCGGTCGGCCCAGGCTTCGGGGTCGACGCGTCCGGCCAGCAGCTCGCCGGTGGCGTCGTCGACGGCCTTCGCGAGCGGGGCGTACCAGGTGCGGTACTTGTAGCCGAACACGTGCTCGCCGGCGGCTTCGACGGCGTCGGCGACGGAGGCGAGGCCGGTGCTCATCTCGACGCCGTCGGTCGCGCCGCGGACGACGGGGAGGGCCTTGGCGGTCTCGGCGAAGCCGCGGGCGACGTCGAGGGAGAACAGGCAGCGCAGGTAGTCGAGTCCGCCGCGCGGGTTGGCGGCCTGGGCGGGGACGAGGAAGGACTCGCTGCTGGAGCCTTGCAGGGCGCCGAAGGGCATCGCGTCCGAGGCGGTCAGGTCGGGAACGGGGGCCATGACCATGTCGAAGCCTTCGGGGGTCACGCCCTGCTGTTCGCCTTCGAGCCAGGAGCCGCAGGGGATGAAGGCGGCTTCGCCGTTGCTCCAGGCGTTCTGGGCCTCGGTGTGGGAGAGGGCCTCGGATCCGGCCATGATGTGGCCGCCGGTGACGAGCCGGTGGATGCCGTCGGCGGCGGTGAGCATGGCGTCCTGCTGCCAGGCGCCGGGTTCGAGGTTGTCGATCGCCTTGACGAGCTCCATGCCGCCGACCTTGGCGGCGAGGGACTGCAGCGGGTCCACCATGTACTCGGGGTATTTGCCCTGCCAGGTCCACGGGGCGATCCCGGCCTGCTTGATCTCCTCGCAGAGGGCGAGCATGTCGTCCCAGGTCCGGGGGTAGGCCCAGCCGTGGGACTCGAACAGGGAGGTCGAGTACCAGAGGCCCCACAGCACCGAGGAGTAGTTGAGGAACACGACCTCGCCGTCGAGGGTGCCGTCTTCGACGACGCCGGGGAGGAGGGTGTCGCGGACGGGGACGGCGGGATCGTCGAGGCTGGGGGCGTCGAGGAGTTCGGCGAGGTCGTGGAGCTGGCCGGAGGCGGCGAGCTGGGCGATGTCGAGTCGTCCGGCGCCGGTGTTGTCGACGACGTCCGGCGGTTCGCCGGCGACGAAGCGCGGTTGGAGGGTCTCGCCGACGCGTTGGACGCCCTGGTGGTCGACGGCGGCGTCGGGGTGGCGAGCCTCGTAGACCTCGGCGGCGTGCTCGGTGTAGGCCTGGCCGTAGCCGCCGTTGAACATGACGACTTCGAGGTCGGCGTCCTCGGGGACGCCGAGCGGGTTGTCGTCGGTGACGTCGCCGGAGGCGCTCTCGGCGTCGTCGGAGCCGCCGGCGGTGACGCAGCCGGAGAGCAGTCCGGCCGCTCCGGCGGCGGCGCCGCCGCGCAGCAGGGTGCGGCGGGTGGGCGTGGTGCGGGGGTGCGGCAGGGTCATGAGGGGCCTCTTCTTCGATGTGTCAGGCGGTGCGGCGGATGCGTCCGACGTACCGCGCTTCGAGGGACTGGTTGTGCTCGTCGCCGCCGGCGATGTTGGCGGACAGGTAGATCGGGGGATTCTGTCCTTTGTCGACGAATCGTTGGGCGATCTCGGCGCCGATCATCTGGGCGAGGACGGCGGCGGTGACGGAGGAGACCGCGCCGACCGCGCCGCCGCCGGGCAGCGGGAGGGCGGCGTCGCCGTAGGGCGCGCCGTTGTCGAGGACGACGTCGGCGATCTCGGACAGGCGCTTCCCGGAGGGGTGCCGGGAGGCGGACTTGGCGCTGTGGTCGAGGGAGGTGAAGGCGATGAGCCGATGGCCGCGTTCCTTGACCTGGAGCGCGAGTTCGACGACGACGCCGTTGATGCCGGAGTTGGAGGCGATGACGAAGACGTCGGCCGGGTGCAGGGGCGCGGATTCGAGGATTCGGTGGGCGGTCTCGGGTTTGCGTTCGAGGAACGGGTCTTCGAGGACGTCGCGGGGCTGGTCGCCGTGGAGGACGATGTCGCGCATGGCGATCCGGTTGGACGGCACGAGACCGCCGGCGCGTCCGGCGAGCTCCATGGCGAGGGCCTCGGAGTGGCCGGATCCGAACGCCTGGAGGATGCCGCCTTCGTCGAGGCTCGTGGCGATGAGGTCGGCGGCCTGCCGGACCCCCGGGAGCTGGTCCCGGCCGACCCGCTGCACGGTCTCGGTGATCAGTTCCAGATAGGACTCGGCGGTGATGCGCGGGTGTGCCTCGGTCATTCCTGCTCCTTGGATCGGTTGCGGCGGGGGCGTCCCGGTTCGTCGGCGAAGCGGTGCGCCTGCACGGCGCGGGCGGTCACTTCGAAGGCCTCGGTGGTGCGCTCGAAGGTGCGCTGCGCGACCGCGACGTAGATGAGGTCGAGGACGAGCAGCTGGGAGTGCAGCGCGGAGAGGGCGGCGAGGCGGAACGTCGTCTCGTGGACGGCGGTCGTGAGGACCACGTCGGCGGCCTCGGCCATGGGCGAGCGGGCGAAGGAGGTGACCGCGACGGCCAGCGCGCCTTGGTCGCGGGCCTCGGCGAGGACCTCGACGCCCTCGCGGGTGCGGCCCGAATGGGACAGTCCGATGGCGACGTCGCCGCTGCGGAGCAGGGCGGCGTTGGTGAGCGCGGAGTGGGCGTCGGAGCGGAACCAGCAGGGGACGCGGATGCGTTCGAGGCGGAAGGCCATCTCGCGGGCGGCGGTGCCGCTGCTGCCGAGGCCGAACAGCTCGACCCGCTCGGCGGCGGCGACGGCCTCGGCGACCCGGCCGACCAGGTCGAGGTCCAGTTGGGACGCGGTCTCCTGGATGGCGCGGGAGTCGGCGCCGGCGACGACGCCGAGGACCTGGTCGAGGGAGTCGCCGGGTTCGATCTCCTTGTCGATGTCGGTCTCCCAGCGGGCCTGGGCGACGCGGCCGTTCTCCGCGGCGAGCGCGACCCGGAGCGCGGCGTAGCCGGGGAAGCCGAGCGTGCGGCAGAACCGGGTGACGGTGGCGGTGGAGGTGCCGGCGCGTTCGGCGAGGTCGACGATCGAGGCCTTCGCGGCGGTGTCGGGGTCGTCGAGGATCGTCGCGGCGACGCGCTGCAACGCGTCGGGCAGTGTCGGCTGCTCCATCCGGAGCCGCCCGATCACACCTTGGTTCCCCATCGAATCCCTCACCATAATAATTTTCATCCCTGGATGCTTATGATGAAAATTACGTTCGACGGACGCAGAAGTCAAGGTACTTTCCAGATAAATTTCACGGCGGAAGCCCCTCGAGCCCCTTGCCGAGGCGCCCTCGCACGTCCGGCCCTTCGGGGCCGACACCACCGCGTTCGCCGTCGGCAACCCTCTGGGCCTTCGAGTCGGAGCCGTTCCGTCAGACCGTATCGGTCGGGGCCCTCTTCGACAGGACGCTGCGGAACGGCCGGTCGCGCCGACCTGCCCCGCCCGTTTGACCGCAGGTCGACGCGGGCATGTCTCGGACATGCCGAATCGCGAGTTCCGCAACCGGGGCGCCAGGTCAGAGGAGGCCTCCGCGGCATCGATCGTTCGCTCCGAGGCCCTCCCCGTCACCGACGGCCTGCCCGACGACCAGACCTGGCTCGACCTGGTGGGCGACGCGCGGTTCGTCCTCCTCGGCGAGGCCTCGCACGGCAGCGCGGAGTGCTACTCCGCCCGGGAGCACCTGACGCGGCGGCTCATCGAAGAGCAGGGCTTCTGCGCCGTCGCCGTGGAGGCCGACTGGCCCGACGCCTACCGCGTCAACCGGTACGTGCGCGGCGAGGGCCGGCCCGACAGCGCCGACGACGCGTTGAGCGGCTTCGAGCGGTTCCCGGTGTGGATGTGGCGCAACACGAGCGTGCTGCGGTTCGCCGAATGGCTCCGCGTCCGCAACGACCGCCACGAGGGCGAGGAGCACGCGAAGGCCGGCTTCTACGGGCTCGACCTGTACAGCCTCCACCGGTCCGTCCGGGAGGTCATCGCCTACTTGGAGGGCGTCGATCCGGAAGCGGCGGCACGCGCCAGAGCGCGCTACGCCTGCTTCGACCACAGCGGGCGCGAGGACGGCCAGGCCTACGGTTACGCGGCGGCGTTCGGCGCCGGGGAATCATGTCAGGAGCAGGTGCTCGAGCAGCTGCTCGACCTCCAGCGGCACGGGCTCGAGGCGGCTCGGCGCGACGGCCTGCTCGCCGAGGACGACCGCTTCTACGCTGAGCGCAATGCGCAGACCGTCCTGGCGGCCGAGGAGTACTACCGGTCGATGTTCGGTGATTCGGTCGCCTCGTGGAACCTGCGCGACACCCACATGGTCGAGACCCTCGACGCGCTCGCCGAGCATCTGAGCGAACAGCGCGGCGAGCCCGCGAAGATCGTGGTGTGGGCGCACAACTCCCACCTCGGCGACGCCCGGGCGACCGAACTGGGCCGAGGCGGTGAGCTGAACGTCGGGCAGGTGATGCGCGAACGGCATCCGGGCGAATGCCGCCTGATCGGCTTCACCACCTACACCGGCACGGTGACCGCCGCCGACGACTGGGGCGGCCCCGCGCTGCGGAAACAGGTCAGGCCCGGCCTGCCCGGCAGCGTTGAGGAGCTGTTCCACCAGGTCGGACGGAAGGCGTTCCTGCTCCGGTTCGACCAGGCGCAGCGGGCCGCCGAGGTGCTGCGCGAGGAGCGGCTGGAACGCGCCATCGGCGTCATCTACCGCCCCGACACCGAGCGGCACAGCCACTACTTCCACGCCAGGGTCGCCGACCAGTTCGACGCGATCGTCCACATCGATGAGACGCAGGCGGTCGAGCCACTGGAGCGGACCGCGCACTGGGACCAGGACGAGCCACCCGAAACTTATCCGTTCGAGGTGTGAGCCACCGAGACAGTGCGGGGCCCACCAGGAGCCGTTGACGGCGTCCCCAACCGATCCGGTCTCGGCCCCGCGCAAGCGGACCAGACTGCGCCGCTCGGGGGTTCACCGCCCGCCGGCGCGCCTCGCCAAACCGATCAGCCCCCACTATAGACACTCGCTCCGTGGGCGGTCGCCGTTCAACGAGCACCACGGTGACGCCTGGCAACGATCGGGGGCATGGACGCGGCCCCGGAGGCCGGTGCTTCAGGCGGTGCGGTTCCTGCGGCGCAGCCACCACAGGATCTGCAGCAGTGCGCCGAGTGCGGGCAGGCCCAGGAAGGCCCAGGCGAACAGCTCGTCCTTCGTCACCCAGTCGATGCCCGGGTAGTAGGAGGTCTCAGAGGAGAGCACGCGCAGTCCGATCCCGATGACCACGCAGGCGAGGGCGGCCGACCCGTACGCGATCCTCCTGCCCGGGAGCGGGATCGCGGCGGCGATGAACACCGCCGCGGCGCCGAGGTAGATGAGCATGAATTCGAGCGGCGCGGGCCCGTCGTTGGCGATCATGTAGGCCAGCACGGTGATGTAGAGCGCGATGGCCCCGCTCAGCAGTGCGCCGCCTTCGGCGAGGTAGGTGTCGAGGCGCGGACGCGGCATCCGCCACGCGGTCCACAGCAGCCACGGCGCGGGCAGCGCCAGCAACGCGATGAGCACTGCTGTCGTCCCTTGGCCCACGAAGAGCCAGCAGAGGAGGGCCAGGAACCAGGCGACTGGCGCCGCAACCCAGGTCACGATGGACTTGGCGGTTCCGGGGCGGTCGATGGTGTTCGATGCGCTGTTCATAGGACCAGTCTCGCAACCGTGCGCAATCACCCAGCTACCGGATTCGTGCCATCGTTGTAGAGTACCTACAAAGAATGCGCCGTCAATGCCGCTACACCCCCGGTATTTTCTAGGTTCTCGCCAAACGGATCACCGGGCTGCGGCACCGCGGCTACCGGGCTTTCCAAGCCCGTAGTCGACTACCGGACCTGAGAACCATCGCGAGGCCGGCTACCGGCACCGTTGCCAGCCCCTGAAGAGCAAGTTCGGGCAGTCGGTGACCGACTGCCCGAACATGAACCGTATTCACTTTTAGCAGTATCTTGTCGGGACGACAGGATTTGAACCTGCGACCCCCCCGTCCCAAACGGGGTGCGCTACCAAGCTGCGCCACGTCCCGATCTCACCACCACAAAAGCGGCCTCAGCCAGGGTACAGCACGAGCGCCTCAAAACACCGCCAGGTATTCGGACTGTCTCCGACCCCTTCCGAGCCTAAGACCGCAACCTGACCTGCGTGAACGGCATCCCACTACTTCCTCCAGGGAGGTGACGGCACAGGTTCGGAAGCGCTGGCAAAGCCTTAAGCCGGCTCAGTGTGGGCAGCGTCGTACTTGGTGATCACCTCATCCGAGAGCTTCCCTCGAACCTCGACCGGCAGGCGATGCTCCTCACCCCAGGGGCGGATGGCGCGATTTCGCTCCTTGCCGCCTCGGTTCGGCGCACTCTTCGCCGCCGCCGGCGCGGCGCCCGAGGCGGCAGGCCACCGGCATTCGACGCCGACCGCTGCAAGGACCGCTCCACCATCGAGCGCACCATCGGCCGCCTCAAACAACACCGCTCCCTCGCCACCAGGTACGACAAACTCGCCGTCCGCTACCTCGCGACCGTCCAAGTCGCCATCATCACCAACCGGCTCCGCGACTTACCAAACACGGCCTAGGCGGATTGCAGTACTCGCAATCGGCGTGGAGCGCGCAGTCGTGCGCACGGCGGGCCGGGCCGCTGACCACTCGTTGCCAGTTTCGGAACGCGTCGGCTATTTCACCCGGGGCAAAGCGCTCGTCGCTGTTCTCGAGCCGCACGACGGCGTCCTGGAGGGCACTTGAGGCGCCCGGATTTCTGGGGAAGTCCCGCCTGCTCCACGAGTAGCGACGGCGGCGGGCTTGCGATGCGCGTACTCGCGCGCGGCCTACGCGGCATCGCCCTTTCTATTGTCGCTCATGGCGACCATTATGCTGCGCACCGCATGTCGCTCGCAAGGACGGTCCGGGTGATCCCGGGAAGCGCCCGCGCCGCGACGTGCGGCCGGTCTGCGAAAAAGCCACCGGAGCAAGCGGAACCGCTCTGCAGCGCCGCCGACCCGACGGAAACCTCACGCGGGCAAAGAGGTGCGGCCCGGGTCGTTGACCTCGACACCGGGCCGCCATGTGCCACATAGTCGCCGCTGCGTTCCCTACCGGTAGCCGTTGAGTCTACTGCTAGCATCGCGCTCTACCATTGAACTACCGCCCCATGTGGTGGGGCGGGAGGGATTCGAACCCCCAACATCGATGTCCCAGAGGAACTACTCGCGGAACGCCGCCGCGTGGCGAATGCTGAATCTCGAGCGAGAGTCTCAAGTTTAGCGGTGAACGTGCGCCCACGACTGCGGGGCTAAATTCCGCAGGGGACCCAATTGTTCCCGCGTTCTACTAGGACTGAATCTCAGTTTCAGCGTTCGGCGCTTTTGGGGCGCCGTCCCTGTCGCTCAAACAGGGAGTCTGGGTGCGTCTATTCGCCGAGCAGGTAGCCGAAGACCTTGTCGCCGATCTTCTCGTCGACGACCTCGGTCCCGTTGGCCTCCTCCCGGGCGAACTTGACGGCGATCTGGAGCTTCTCGAGCCGCTCCGCGAGCTGCGCGACCCGCTTGGCCGGCGCCGCGCCCGAGAACTTCACGGTGGTCCAGTAGCCCACCGGGATGTCCTCGTAGTACACGTCGACCTGCGCCGGGTGCTCCTCGGTCGCCTCGGCCTTGACGTGGTTACGCGGGACCTTCTTGGCCCGCTGCGTCTTCACCGGATCGGTGGCGTAGCAGTCCGCCGCGTCGTTGAACGTCCACGACTCGGCCGCGTCCAGCACGGGCAGCGCCTTCACGAACGCCTGCAGCTCGCCTACCTGCTTCTCCAGGAACAGCAGGTAGGTGACGGGGACGTCTGCGAGGAGCACTTCGCCGTCGATGACGACGTCCGCCGCAGCGATCGCGTTGGTGCGGTCCTTGGTCGCGGTGACGTCGAAGAGCCGGGTCATCGCCGCCGAGACCTCGCGCAGCTGCTCCTCGACCCGCCGCTGCACCTTGGTCGACTCGGGCGGCAGCTGTTCGCCGTCCTCGTCCTTGGGCTGGTAGGTCCGGGAGATGCCCGACAGGAGCGGCGCTTTGCCGAGCTCACGTCCGGCATCGCCGATCACGCGCGCGGCCTTCGCCTTGACGCTCTTCTCGATCGCGATGATCTGGTTCAACTTGGTCACGGGGCAACCCTCACTTTCGAGCTACACCATAGACACCGCCCGCCACAACCGCCAACTCGTTAACCGCGCGCGCTGAACGAATCCCGTTCCGCGGCTGCGGAAGCCGTGCACTAGCGGTCGCACCGGGGTTCCATGTGCAACCTCACGGAAGGCGTCAGCCCTCAGTCGTTCGGTGTCACATACTCCGCGAAGACCAACTTTCACGGATGGAGCACTAAGAGCGTGTCTCAGCTGGTGGGTTCGGGTGCGGGTTGCTTCGCGGAGGCCGGGTGGGTGTAGCTGCGTTGCACGCCGACTGGGCGGAACCCGAAGGCGTGGTAGAGGTGCTTTGGGGTGTCGTCGGCTTCGGCGCCGATCATGATCGATCCGGCACCTCGAGCCCGGGCCCGGGCCACGGCGTGGCGCAGCATCTGCGTGGCGGTTCCCATGCCCCGCTGGCGGGGGTGGACGAATACATCCTCGATGACGCCGATGCCCTCCCCGCTCACCCATACCGCGATCGTCGAGACCGTCGCTCCGTCGCGCTCGGCGAGGAGGTAGTCCACCCCCGGCCCGAGTGCGCGGCGCAGATCGACGGCCGCACGGGTCTGCTCCAGTGGCCGTGCCGGCACGCCGTGGCGGGCGTCCTCTTCAAGGTGGTCAATGCGGAACAGGTGCTCGATCGCCTGCCAGTCGGCGTCGCCCTCAGCCGCCCGCGTGTCGAGGCCGTGTGGTTCGGGGATGGTGGTGGTGGCCGGCAGTGCGAGAAGGAGCAGGTGCTCGACAGTCCAGTCGGCGAGGGCGACAGCGGCTTCGACCGGGGGCGGGGTGTCGGTGTCGATGACCAGCCGTGCGGGCAAGGCGGTGCTGTGGTCCGTCACAATGGCCGACGCGGCTGCCCTGTCGCGGACCCGGGTGATGAAGTTGCCCAGCGCATGGCCCGGTGCGGTCGGGTGGTGGACGATCTCGAATCCTGCCTGTGCGCTGATGCTCGCCCCGAGCGACCAGAATGCCGTCGCAGTGCGTTCGAACAGCGATGATTCCGTCAAGTCGTGGGCATGAGAGTTCATTCGCTCGATGGTAGTGCGACACCGCATGCCTCAGAGCTGCGCAGTGAGAGCTTGCCGCAGTTGGTGAGTTTCTTGTAGCAGGTGATGGCTGCGGCGAGGGCGAGGAATGCGGCGAAGAGGTGGCCGTGGCGTTCGTATCGGAGGGTGAGGCGGCGGTAGCCGCCGAGCCAGGCGATGGTGCGTTCGATCGCCCACCGGTGGCGGCCGAGTCTGGCTGAGGATTCGATGCCGCGGCGGACGATGCGGTCGCCGATACGCCGCTCGCGCAGGGCCCAGTGGCAGTCGGGGATGTCGTAGGCCTTGTCCGCGTGGAGCTTCGCAGGCTTGCGGCGCCGGGGCCCGCGCCGGGACCGGATCTTGGGGATGCCCTGCACCAGCGGCTCCAAGGCCTGTGAGTCGTGAAGATTGGCCGCTGAAATACCCAATGCGAGTGGCAGGCCGTTCCGGTCGGTGAGGACGTGGATCTTCGAGCCCGCCTTACCTCGATCGACCGGGTTTGGGCCGGTCAGCGATCCCCCTTTTTAGCGCGCATACTCGCGGCGTCGACGATCGCCCGCGACCAGTCGATCTCCCCGGCGGCGCCGAGCCGGTCGAGTACGGCCCGGTGGAGTTTCGCCCATAGCGCGGCTTCGGACCACTCGGTGAAGCGCCGGTGCGCGGTCTGGTGCGAGACGCCGAAGTCCGGCGGCAGATGCCGCCACGCGCACCTGCTGGTCAGCACGAACACGATCGCACAGAACACCGCCCGGTCATCGGCCCGCGGGATCCCACCGCCTTGGACGCGTTTCGGCGAAGCCGGTATCAACGGCTCGACGATCTCCCAGAGCCCATCGGGTACAAGACGTTTGGCGAACTCATCCACATGCGAATAATTCCACATGCCTTGCGCGCCAACTGAGATGCGCTTTGATTCTCATATCAATAGTTTCGGATCAACAAGTGAGGTTTCAATGTCGAATTCGCCGGAGTAGCCGTACTACATTTACCACCCTGGAACGGTCCGCTTCTTCTCCGAAACATCGACGCAGCGCCTCATTAACGAGATGCTCTAGTTCTGAATCGCCAATCTTTGAGATATCTCCGTTCACGGGGGCAAGCAGGACTATCAACTCTCGAACAACGTCCGAGTATTCGTTCGGATTTCCCGGATAAACCACCTCCATCGGGTCAGCAGTCTCCAGGCTTGTCGAGAGATCCGAATAGGCCTGCGGAAACCGCCGCCGCAGAACCTGCTGTACCAATTTCTCTGCGCCATCTATTAGCTGCCAGAAAGGCTCACTCAAGGGTCCTTCATCATCTCGCTCAGTCATCGAGCCTCCAGGATCGTCTCGAAAACGGCATTGCCGTTGGACTTGATTTGATAGACAGCATACCCACTGGTGCCGATCGACACCAGCACACGATGACTACGCGCACTGTCCGGGATCGTCCCCTCAGGGAATCCTGATTCCTCGATCTGCTTACTCAAATCACGAACCGCCTGGCGCGCGTCACTAATACTCGAAAAACCACCGCGCTCAGCCCGAGGCAAGTCGATATGACCCATGTTACTGTTCACGACTTTTGTCGGAACGTCGCCCGCTCCGGGGACGCAGGGTAGATCCTCATTATGAACCAGGACCGACGCGGAACCGGCAAGTACATAGTAGGTGCGGTGCGGACAAGGCCTACGACATCCCTGACTGCCACCGGACACTGCGTGAACGGCGTATCGGTGATCGCATCGCCCGCCGCGGCATCGAATCCTCAGCCAGACTCGGCCGCCACCGCTGGGCGATCGAACGCACCATCGCCTGGCTCGGCGGCTATCGCCGCCTGACCCTCCGATACGAACGCCACGGCCACCTCTTCGCCGCATTCCTCGCCCTCGCCGCAGCCATCACCTGCTACAAGAAACTCACCAACTGAGACACGCTCTAAGGGCTGTCCCGGAAGTGCTTTTGGTGGGAGGTGAAGGATCAGCGAGTCGCTGAGCGTGCGGTTGTATGGGCAGGTTCAGGCGTCGGTGTGCGACCGTGCATTCTTGTCTGCCAAGACGACGGCGCAGAGGTTCCACGTCATGCCTATGAGGAAGGCGACGAGCGGGACGCCTTCCAGGTACCCGAAACCGCAGAGCCCCAGTGAGCCGAGTGCGGCCACCGGCGCTAGAGCGTACAGAGCGGCGGTTCGCAGGTGGAGGGCACGAGCCAGCACCGGGCCGATGACCATTGCAGTCACAGGGGCTACGAGCAATCCGACGAGCGCGGGCTCGTATCCCTCCCAGATGCTCTCGGGCTTAGAAGAGGATCCGGACGCGTTCCAGAAGGGCAGGAACACCAGGGCGATAGTCAGCGCTTGTGCTACCCAGATCCCGAGCGCGGCGACGAACGCTGCCTTGCCGGTCCGTGTAGGGCGTTGTTCGTCTTCTGTCACAACAGAACACTACCGCGGTCAGCCGATGCCGACCGGCTCGCAGCGAGCTGCGACGGGTGTCCAGGTCCTGGTGGCGCGCATGGGATCATGCCTGCGTGGTGGGTGTGATCAGCGCGGCGGACGAGTCGAAGAACTACCGTTACTCCACCAACCACCAGGTCGTCATCGACGCCGATACCCAACTCGTGGTCGTCGTCGGCACGCCCCTGCCCGGGGAACCGCAACGACTCCAAGGCGTTCGGCGAGTCCGGCGTTGACGAGGCGACCCGCCCCGCCACTGTCATCGCCGATGGGGGCTACCCGGGCACCAGGGCGGTCATCCCTCCCGCCGCAAGAAGAAAGACGAGCCACTGGCGGGACGGAAAGAGGCGCACAACGCCCCGCACCGCCACGTAAGGGCACGGGTCGAGCACACCTTCGCGAAATCGAAGCGCTGGAACGTGCTGCGCGACTGCCGTCTCCGCGGAGACGGATCAGCCGAGGCCATGGCTGGCATCGCCCGGCTCTACAACCTCACTCTCGGCAGCTGACCCGCCCCCGACCGGCAGGAACTCAGTCTTCGGTCATACGCCCAGAACCACTTCCGGGCCAGCCCTTAGGCACAGCGATACGAGTCGGATGCGTGTGGCTGAACGCTGTCCCGTAAGTTGACCGGACATCATTGTCTCCCAGGCATGTTCAATCACCTGGGCCGAGGACACTCGGTTCCTTCGGGACTGATCGGTCGATACCATCGATTCCACCCCTGGACTGCCTCCAGATCGGACCGATGATGGCTCAAGAGGACTCGGCTGACGGACCCGCACCGGTTCGGCCGGGCGACCTGGGGCGCCGACTGCGCGTTCACCGGCAGCATCGCGGTACGGCCGCTCCCATCGTCCTCGCCTCAGGGGCGGCTACGTTCATCCTGCTCCTCCTACCCGCAGGCCTGGACGCGCTTGACGTCTTGCGGTGGGCGGCCGTGCTCATTCCGCTCGGCATGGCCTCCAACCGCCGCGCGCCTGTCCCCGGACCCCAC
Organism: Glycomyces sp. TRM65418; assembly: GCF_019710475.1. Classification (GTDB taxonomy): domain Bacteria; phylum Actinomycetota; class Actinomycetes; order Mycobacteriales; family Micromonosporaceae; genus Glycomyces. The sequence goes on from NZ_JAJFAX010000009.1 coordinate 135,750, forward strand.
GGCAGACTGCGGATCCCCGTCTACGAGCGCGGCGTTCGCGTGGAACCCGAATGCGGGCGACCCACCGTGGTGGACCCGGTCACCATCGTCACCGTCACCGGAGCCGCCTACCAACGCGGTCGCCCAAGCCCGCGACACGGTGGACCGACAAACACCACCGCACGACGGAGGACACACCGATTAACGCGTTCAGCGCCCGCAGCTCGCTCAAGCGTGTCCTCGTCAACGGTGACACCTCCAGGGCGCCGTCCTGGGCGCGCATGGTTACCGCCGGAGTGGTCGCCCTGGCGCTTGCGGGGGGCTACCTGTGGCGGTTCCCTCCATCGCCTGCCGCGATGCCCGAGAACCTCGGGCATCTGGAGCGGTTCTGCTCGGACGCGGACCGGGTCTTCTCAGAGTCGCCCCGGATATCACCGCCGGAAGTCCGAACCGGTCGAAGTCCGCGTCCAGAAACGAGACGACCTCGGCGACCGCCGCGCCCCGCAGTGTGAGGACGTCGAGCCCCGCGGGGATGTGGACGGACCTGACCGCATCCCACCGGTACGTGCCGAAGGCGAGCTGCCCGTTGGCCCGCGTCGGCAGGAACCGCCACGGGCCCGCCGTCACCGCATCGAGCGGGAAGGAACCGATGGCATCGCGACCGGTAAACCATTCGGGCAGCGGCGGCATCGAGTACTTGGCGTCCTCGGTCAGCATCGCGACGATGGCCGCCACGTCACCGCGCTCCCATGCGGCCGCGTACCGGCCGGCCGGCTCGCGCACGGCGGCGTCGCCCAGCAACCGCAGGGCCGCCTGCTGACTCGTGTCGTCGCGAAGCGGGTCGAGCGCCTTGCGGGCGCGCTGCAGTGCGCTGTTGACCGGGGCGACCGTGGTGTCCCGCTGATCCGCCACCTCACGTGCCGAAAATCCGACGGCCTCGCGTAGGACCAGGACAGCAAGCTGCCGCGGCCCCAGCCATTGGAGTGCGGCGACGAACGCCGTCTCGACGCTCTCCCACTCGAGCAGGCGGTCTTCGGGCCCCGGCGGCATGTCCTCGAACCGGCCCAGTGCTCGCCACGCGCGCACCATCACTTCTTGGACGACGTCGTCGGCATCGTCGACCGACCCGAGCATGCGATAGCAGTACGCTTGCAGCTCAACACGGAAGAGCCCGGCCAGCTCCCCGATGGTGGCGGGATCGCCCACGCGCGCGGCCTCCAGCAGCCGCGCCCGACTCCTCCCATGACATCCTGTACCCCCATGCAGCAGTCCACGAAAACTGAACGGTCGCGGCGGCGCCGCCAAGCCGTGCCTCCGGCAGGGTCCGCGGACGCGACCCGATCCCGAAGCATCGGCACCGAACCGTTCGGTATGGACTTCGATGACGAGGCGTGTGGTCGCCGGGCCCGAGGGTCGATGCCCCGCGGCTCCGCCGTCGATTCTATGGACGGCCACACCCGCCGGCGTCCGATCGCTACCGTGCTCGTCGCTTGGCGACGCCCGGGATGCGGGTCGGTGAAACGGTGTACTGACCCTTCCGCGCCCGGCGTCCGCCGCGGAGGTCAGGTGCGGTCGCGCGCGGCGATGGCGTCCGCGACCGCGATCATGTCCTCACCGCTGAGTCCCAGGTCCACCGCCTGCTGATACAGGTCCCGGCACAGGCGCAGCAGCGGCACCGCCGTGCCGTCGGCGCGCGCGGCCTCGTCGATGAGGACGTTGTTCTTGAGGACGTCGCCGACCGCCGCCTGCGCTTCGCGGTCGCCCTCGACGAGCTTCGCCACCTTGCCGCGCGAGACCGGCGACGACATCGGACCGGCGTCGAGCACCGCGCGCAGCACGTGCGGGTCGACGCCGCCGGCCCGCGCGAAATGGAACGTCTCGGCCAGCCCGGTCACCATCGTGATGAGGAAGATGTTCGCCGCCAGCTTCGTCATCAACGCACTCGGCACTTCGCCGCATGCGAAATGCTCCCCGCACATCGCGGCCACGACCGGCAGTGCCGCGGCGACGGCGTCCGGCTCGCCCGCGAGCATCGCCACCAGCGTGCCCGCCTCTGCGGGACCCCGGGAGCCCGAGACCGGCGCCTCCACATAACGCCCGCCCGCCGCGTGGACCTCCGCGGCGAGTCTCCGGGAGTAGTCCGGCGCGAACGTTCCCATCTGCACGACCGTGCGGTCCTCGACGAGCGACTCGAGGTTCCCGCCGTCTCGGTCCAGCACCGCGTCGACGGCGGACTCGTCCGCCAGCATCAGCACCACGATCGGGCAAGCCGCGAACACCTCGGCCGAGCTCTCGGCGACGGTCGCGCCCGCGGCCGCCAACGGGTCGCACCGGAACCGGGTGCGGTTCCACACCACGACGTCGAATTCGGCCCGCACCAGGTTCAGCGCCATCGGCTGCCCCATGATGCCCAGTCCGAGGAACCCCACCGGTCCGACCTGATCACTCGTGCGCATGATCGCTCCTCGTCGAGAGTGCGGGCGCGTCGCCGCGCCGCTTCCAGCATCGGATGATGGCCTGTGCCGCGGCGGTGATGTCGTCGGCGGTCGTGGAGTCGTCGCAGACGCTGATGCGCATGGCACGACGCCCGCGCCAGACGGTGCCCCCGGCCCAGCAGGTCCGGTCCTCCTGCACGGCGGCGAGGACCGCATCGGTCGTCTCGTCGTCGTCGAACCGCACCAGCACCTGGTTCAGCGCCTGCGGTGCGAGAATCTGCGCTCCAGCCGCCTCGAGCATGTCCGCCATCCGCGCGGCGTGGCCGCAGGACCGGTCGATCATCTCGGCGACACCCGCGCGCCCGCGGCTGGCCAGGACCGCCCACACTTCGACGCCGCGTGCGCGCTGCGACATCTGCAGTCCCAGCTCGGAGGCCACTCGTCTCGCGTCACCGTCCAGGTACGCCGCCTGGAAGGCCATCGTTCGCCGCAGGTTCTCGGGGTCGCGGCAGATCACGATGCCGCAGTCGTACGGCGTGTTCAACCACTTGTGGCCGTCGCTCGCCCAGGAATCAGCCAGGTCGACGCCTTCGACCAAGTGCCGCTGCGACGGCGAGGCGCCCGCCCACAGCCCGAAGGCCCCGTCCACGTGCACCCATCCGCCCTTGGAGTGCACCATCGGGATGAGCGCTCCGAAGGGGTCGCTGTGGCCGGTGTTGACGTTGCCGGCCTGCAGCAGCACCAAGGTCAGGTCGTCGACCGGCGGGAACCGCTCGACGAGCACGCGCCCGCGGTCGTCGGTCGGTGCGGACGCCACCTGCGCGGTGCCGATGCCGGCCGCCCGCAGCGCCTTCGACACCGATGCGTGGATCTCCTCAGAGGCGACCACGCGCAACGGGGGCGATCCAGCGAGCCCGTAGCGGTCGAGGTCCCAGCCGGCGCGGCGCAGCAGCGCGTCCCGTGCCGCGACGATGCAGGTCAAGTTCGCGATCGTGGCGCCGGAGCAGAACGCGGCGACCACGGTCTCCGGCAATCCCAGCAGCTGGAGGCACCAGCGCGCGGCGATCTCGTCGAGCAGCGCGGCCGTCGGCGACATGACCGGCAGCGCGGCATTCTGGTCCCACGCGCCGGCCAGCACGGCCGCCGCGGCCGCGGCGGGATCGGTGCCGCCGTTGACGAATCCGAAGTAGCGGCCCCCAGTGGCGGCCACAGTGGCCGGTGAACCGAGCTCGTCGAGCATCGCCAGCACCTCGCCGGCCGGGACCGGGCCGTCGCGCAGCTCGCGCGGGAACGACTTCAGATCGGCCAGGGCCTCCTCGGTCGGGAACACGCCGCGCTCACGGCTCGACTCGATGTACGCGGCCGCGCGCTGCGCGGCCTCGAGGACGAGTGACGACTTCTGCTGTCCGACGCCATGCGAATGAAGCGACATGCCCGTCAGCTTCGCATCGACTGGCACTGGTATTCAAGAGCCAGTTGATGCGAAACTGGCATCATGCAACATTTGACCAGGCAGGTGACGGCGCAGCACCTGGCGGCACGGCTCTTCGCATGGCGTGACGGCCCGGGTCCGCTGTACCTCCGGCTCGCCGAGGCGCTGCGCACCCTCGCGGAAGCCGGCGCGATCGCGACCGGTACCCGCCTGCCGTCCGAACGCACGCTGGCGCTGGCGCTGCGCGTCTCGCGCAACACCGTCACGGCCGCGTACCGGCAGCTCCGCGACACCGGCTGGCTCGTCGGCAACCAAGGCGCCGCACCGCGCGTCGGCGCGGTCACGCGCGTCCCCGAGTGCGCGACGGCCGCGGCCGACCCGCTCGCGGCGCTGTTCGTCGACCGGGACCGCCCCAGGTTCGACCTCACCGCCGCCAGTCCGACCCCGGCGCCTGCGGTGATCGACGCGCTCGGCCGCCTCCCGGAGCTCATGCCCTACTCCGCCTATCGGGAGACCGGCCTCCACCCCGGTGGCCACCCCCTCCTCCTGGAGGCCATCGCCGAGCATCTGCGCCGGGACGGCATCGCCGCCCACCCCGATGAGATCGTCGTGACCAACGGCGCCCAGCAGGCGTTGACACTGGTCGCCGAGGCGATGCACCGGCCGAGGCGGCCGACCGCGATCGAGGCGGTGACCTTCCCGGGGGTCATCGACGCACTCCGGCGTCGCGGGCGCGCCCAGCTGATCACGCTGCCGGTCGACCAGGACGGGCTGCGAGTCGAGGCGGCCGCCCGCCTCATCCGGGCGACGAGTCCGATCGCCGCCTACATCACGACGTTCCAGAACCCCACCGGCCGCGCGATCGGCGACGTCGGCGGGGAACGGCTGCTGGAAGCGGCACTGGACGCCAAGACCGCGATCGTGGAAGACCGCGTGCTCGCCGATCTGCACCTCCGCGAGGACGCTGCGCCGACGCCGTTCGCCGCGCTTCGTCCCGACGCAGCGGTCACCACCGTCGGCAGTGTCTCCAAAGTGCTCTGGGGCGGGCTGCGGATCGGGTGGATCCACACCAACCGCACGCTCGCCGCCCACCTGCGAGCCCGCCGCCGCGCCTTGGACCTGGGCGGTGCCGCGCCGATGCAGCTCGCCGCGGCCTGGCTCCTCGCACACCACTACCGCGACGCCGGCGCCTGGCGCGTTCGGCGACTGCGCGAATCGCTGGCCGCGCTGACGGCGGCGATCACAGCGGCCGATCTCGGCTGGGAGTTCCAGCGCCCGGCCGGAGGTCCGAATCTCTGGGTCCGCCTGCCGCAGCCGACCGCCCGGGACTTCGCCGAACTCGCCTCGCGCGAGGGCGTCGCCGTCGCGGCCGGGGATGCCTTCGCCCTGACTCCGGGGACCGCGGTCGACATGATCCGCATACCGTTCTTCCTGCCTCCGGCCGACCTGGAGGCAGCGGTGGCCGCGCTTTCGGACATCTGGGAACGACACCGGCGACAAGGACGGCATCACCGCCAAAGCGGGCCGCAGCAGTATTAGAGTTCCTAACTTATTTGTTCGAGGCGTCTCCAGCAGATGAGTGCGCAACCGAGATGAAGGAAGGCTTCGTGGATCTCGCTGCGCCGTTCCCAGCGGATGCGCAGGCGGCGGAACCAATGCAGCAGCGCCAGCGTCCGTTCGACCGCACAGCGCGTGACACCCAGCCCGGAGCCGTGCGGCTCGCCGCGGCGTGCGATCCGGGTGCGGATCCCTTTGGCGTGCAGCATTTCGCGGTACTTGTCGTGGTCATAGCCGCGGTCGGCTTGGACGATCCGCGGTTTGCTGCGCGGCCGGCCGGACTTGCCCCTGGTCGGGCCGATGGCCTCGATCAGGGGTACCGGTTGGGTGGCGTCGTTGCCGTTGCCGCCGGTCAGGATCACCGCCAGAGGCAGGCCGTTCGTGTCGGTGGAGATGGTGTTTGGAGCCGGTGCGGCCACGGTCTACCGGGCTCCGACCGGTTTTGGGCCGCCTTTGAGCGCTCGCAGGTGCGCCGCGTCCACCACCACCCGGTCCAAATCGAGGTCGCCGAAGCCGTTCAGCTCATCGAGCAAGACGCCGTGGAGGGCCTCCCCCACGCCGGCTCCCTGCCAGTCGCGCAGCCGGCGCCAGCACGTCATGCCGCACCCGAAGCCGAGCTCTTGCGGCAGCCATTGCCATTGGATGCCCGTATAGAGGACGAATAAGATGCCGCACAATGCTTTCCGGTCGTCGAGCGGCTTCCTGCCCGGGGCGCCCGCTCGGCGCTCGCGCTTGGGAACGAGCGGCTCGATCCTGGCCCACAACGCATCATCGACAATCCGCGGCCCACGGCTCTTGCGCTGCTGTGGCCCACGCTTCCCACGCCTCACACCAGCAGGAACGAGCCACCAACGAAATAGTTACGAACTCTAAGACCGCAACCTGACCTGCGTGAACGGCATCCCACTACTTCCTCCAGGGAGGTGACGGCACAGGTTCGGAAGCGCTGGCAAAGCCTTAAGCCGGCTCAGTGTGGGCAGCGTCGTACTTGGTGATCACCTCATCCGAGAGCTTCCCTCGAACCTCGACCGGCAGGCGATGCTCCTCACCCCAGGGGCGGATGGCGCGATTTCGCTCCTTGCCGCCTCGGTTCGGCGCACTCTTCGCCGCCATCGGCGCGCCGAGAGTGGCAGCGGCCGAGCGCTGTCCGAACCCGCGGTATGCCGTCAAGCGGTCGCGCAGCTTCTCGGCACGCTCGGACGAAAAATCGATGCTGCAGAGGTAGCCGTCGATGCCGAACTCCACCGTCTCGGCGGTCGATGTCGTCGGTCAAGGTGACAACGATCTGCTTCGCCACGGTAGATCTTCCTAACAGGAGCATTGAGGATTCCACGGCGATACCGTGCATCGGTCGTCGTTGAGCCGCAAGGTCCGAACTCGGTTGCGACGTCCGCGAGCATAGTAGCGAGGGCCGGCATTGGTGATGCTCCTCCCAGAAGCCCTCGCGAGACTCGCCGCTCAAAGTTCGCGCAGGCGGTCTGGTCGGGTGCTGAGGCACTGCGGATCAAGGGCACTGTGGAGAAGGCCGCCGACGCTCACCAGAGCACGATGCCGATGATCGTGGCCTACAAGGTCATCGCACTCGACTTGAACAGTCCGACGACGCCATCGCGGACTTCCGATGAAGCCCCGGCTGCGGGAATGTCGTTGACGCCCCCACCCACACCGGGCATGGTGTCCACATGGATGCCCTGCTTCGGATGTGCGAGGACCACTACTACGACTTCGACCCGCGGGCGGACGTACCCGTGGCCGCTGCCCATGCGCTGAGCGAGGACCTGATGCTGCCGGCGTTGGTCGACCTGGCGTGCCTGCGGCACGAGGACCGCGCCGAGATCCGCACCCTCATTCCGCAGCTCTTCACCGAGGCCGGCAGGCCTTTGCCCTCCAAGGCAGCTGCGGCTTTCGCTCGCGCCAAAGCGGTGGCGCAGCAGTGCCTCGACGGTCTGCTCTCGCCCGACGAAGCGATCGTGCCCCTCATCAGGTTCCTCATGCGGGTACCGTCCTGCGGCGGCATGTACTGCCATGACGAGGGAGACATCCTGCGGTTCGAGGAGACGCACCATGCTGGGCACAACCTCGAGCAGCCGGCGACGGGGACCGTTCCCGACTGGTTCCCCGACAACGACGCCGCGGAGCAGTTCCGTGAGTTTCTGCATTCGCTCACGGTGAGCGACCACGAATGCGCCTGAGCACATCGGCGCGGAATCAGCTCGCGGTTTGAGCGGCCGTGACCGTCCCCGGGAAGGTGCCCCTGTCCAGCGATGATATTGACGGCTGCGGAAGCGAGATGCAGGTAGCGGCGCAACGAGTGCACATTCAAGTCCGCGCCGCTTCGACCGGTGCTCTTCGGGGTGGGTGCGCCACACGTAGCGGTCGAAGGTCCCGGCGGGTCCGCGGATGTGATCCGGCGGCTCGTTGAACGCTATCGGTGAACGTGGCGCCGTCACAGGGTGGCGAGCACGAGCTGGAGGCGGGTGTAGCGGCGGGCCGCGGGGCTCCACCGGCGTTCGACCACGGGTCAGGACCCGGTCCAGCCGGTGATCGCGACCCGTTCCCCGCGGACGGGGACGAGGAGCGCGGATGCAGCCGGGCCCGGAGATGGCGGAGGGGACCGGCAGGAGATGCCGTGCTGCTATCCCCGCCGCGGCGTCCCCTGTCGCCGGGGAGGGAGCCAGCCCCCCGGCACGCCTGAGGCCAAGCTGAGCGGCCAGCGCCGCCGGAACCGCGGGCACAGCACGTGGCATCACCAAGACGATGCGCCATCCACCGCATGCTGCTTCCAAACGCTCTGCGGCGGAGACCAAGACGTTCGAACGCAAGCTTATGTGTTCACCGCGCTGTTGCTGTGAGTCTCCGCGCTGGCCGATTCGGGCCGCTGAAGAGCGCTGGGCCGTACATCAAAGACGCGAAGCCATTGCCAGAAGGACCATGCCGCATCGCGAAAAGGACCGTCGAGCAAAGGCTTCGCTAGTGTTGGCGTAGTGCGGTATTTCCAGCGCAGAAGGCTGGATTTCAGCTAGTGACCGCCGCGGTGGTGACCCGGGTAGTCGTAGTAATAGTCGCAGTAGTCGCGCCCGAGGAATCCGTCGAGCAGACCGTCGAGCAGCCCGTCCTTGTAGTCCCGGCAGTAAATGCGGTTTCCGACGTCGTGATGTCCCCGGTAGTTGTCGCTGTAGCCGCCGATATTGAGCAGCTCCGTCTCCGGTGATCCGGTCGTCTCGCCGGCGTTCGCCGGTGCCATGGTCCCGACGACGACGAACACGGATGCCGCCAGTAGGACGAGCGTTCGAGTGAATTTGCGGATCATGATGCGCCTTTCGCTAGCTGCCATGTGGTGATAACCCCACGCTGTTGATCCAAAAGCTACTGGTTCCTAAAAGATATTTCAGGTTTTCTCTGATCTCGGCGGGCAGAGTCCGATCCGTGTGCCCTCGGGTATGCGCCGTCTGCAAGTCGACCCCGGCCCAGAACCGCGAGGTTGCCTATCGCGGAGACGAGTCCGGTGTCGAGTTCGACGACCTTTGAGGATTGACTGTCGGGTTTCGGACAGCGCCGGAGAACGCACCGTTCTCCGCCGCTGGAGGCGACCGCCGCCGACCCTCCCGTATCGGTGTGCCCAGGACGCCGGACTCCCCACGACGCGATACGACCCGGCTGCCGTCCTCCCCGGCGCGGCGCGGCTTCGCCGGCCCCGTCGTCGACCTGACCGCCGAAATCGTCGACAGGGGTCGCAGGCCGGTCCACCTTCGTTGCGCTACCGCGGACGGATGGTCGAGCAGTCCTTCGCCTGGACCGCCAACCGACGCCGCAACACTGAGCACGACAGCTGCACTTCGTTGGGCGAATCAGTCTGCAGTGGATAGGTTCTGGCTCTTCGGGGGCTGGAGACAGGTAGATCTCCGCGGCTCTGGGTTCGCCGGGGTGGTCGACATTGACCTGTATTCGCCATTGGCCGGGGTGTAGTTCGATGTCGTCGGACTCGTCGGCGTCACCGATGTCGACGACCCCGTCGAAGTCGAGCGCGACGATGGTCGAACCGTCGTCGTGCTGAAGCATGGTGCCGAAGTCGGGCGGTTGGTCCCGCTCGTCGGTCACGGCCATGATGGTCGCCTTTCGGGAGTCCGGACCGCCCTTGCCGTGCAGTGGCGGGGCGACCGTTCGGTCGCGTGGTCCTCTTTCGTCTGCTGTGGGCTCCTGATGGGATCTTGTACGGCCTCGTGGTCGGCGGATCGCCGCGGGTTTCCGGATGCGGCGGGTGAACTCGGCACGCTGCTGTTCGGCATAGGCGACCGCAGCGGTTTCCACTTCGCCGAGTGCGACCGCGGGACGTTCAACGGTGTCGAGCGAATCGGATCCCCCATGCGGACCTCGGCGCCTTCGCAGCGCACCGGACAAGCACAAGGAGAGCGGGTAACCGGCGGAGAACTTCGGCACGTACTCGGCACGGCTCCGCCGGAATCGGCCCAAGTCGACCGGACCATGTTGTACCGACAGGGTGAGGTCATCAACGCAGGTGGATCCATGTTTTCGCAGGCAAGAGGCGCGCGGTTCGGGTGGGCGGCTGGGTTCCCGAACGGGTGGGCTACCAAGCTGCGCCGTCCCGGTGGCCGTCCTCTGGGACGGCCCTAGCAGGGGTACAGCAGCCGCGCCGAGGGCTCGCTACGAGGAGATCCGGTGCACCTCGGTCGTCGTGGCGGTGATGCGTTCGGTGAGAATGTCACGATGAGCGAATCTCATCCAACGGCGGTGCTGACGCGGTCGAGTCTGGCCGAGGACCTTCGTCGGATCGGCTTGGCCGACGGCGATGCGGTGATGATCCATGCGGCGTTCGGGAGCGTCGGGACGGTCCTGGGCGGTCCGGACGCGCTCGTCGATGCCGTATTCGATGTCATCGGCTCGGAGGGAACGGTCCTGAGCTACCAGGACTGGGAGCTGAACGCCGATGTCTGGGACGAGGAGGGACGCGTGCTGGAGGCGTACCGCGAACACATGCCGCCCTACGATCCGGCGACGGCCCGACCGGCACGCGACCACGGCATTCTCGCGGCGGTGATCGGCACGCGCCCGGGCGTGCGTCGCAGCGGGAACCCCGGTGCCGCCGTCGCGGCGATCGGGGCCCGCGCCGAGGAGTTCACCGCGGACCATCCGCTCGATTTCGGCTACGGCGAAGGATCACCGTTCGCACGACTGACCGCGGCGGGCGGACGGGTGCTGATGGCCGGCGCGCCGCTGGACACGATGACGATCCTGCATCACGCCGAGCATCTGGCCGATCTCCCGGACAAGCGCCGTGTCCAGATCGAGTACCCGCTCGCGACGCCGGACGGCACCCAGTGGCGCCTCGTCGAGGAGTACGACACCAGCGACCCGGTCGTCGCCGGGCCGCCGGAGGACTATTTCCGGCTCATCGTGGAGGACTACCTGGCGACGGGCGCCGGCCGGCGCGGCACGGTCGGCGAGGCCGACAGCGTGCTCGTGGACGCGGCGGACGTCGTCGCGTTCGCCGTGAGGTGGCTGGAAGAGCGCTACGGAGGCTGAGACACCGGGAGATCGAACTGCAGCGAGGCCTGTGCTGCGGGCGTCGGCGCCTTGGTTTCGAGCGCGGGCCAAAGACGGTCAGGGAGCCGGCGCGGTGCTCGGCGGCTGGGTCTCGACCCGTCCCGTTCGGCGGGGCGAGGGAGCGGCCGCTCTGCATCCTCACGCATCATCCCCGTGGACGCCGCACCGGCCGAGGGCGTGACGTTCCTGAGCGGCGACGTCGCCGAGGCGGTGCGCGTCGGCCTGGAGGCCGCCCTCGGGAAGAACCTCGGGATCCTCTCCCCCGCGAGCGGCCGCCAGGCCCGCGAACACGGTCTGGTCGACGAGGTCGGCTGCGCATCGCGCCGATCCTGCTCGGCGACGGCATCCGGGCGGGCATCCGATCCGCCTCCGGCACGTTCACGGCGATGCGCCGGTCGCGGCGGCGGACGTGCGGTTCCGCCCCATTGCGGAGCAGGAAGGCCGGAGTGCCGATGCGATCCGGAGCTCGATCGCTCGCGGCTCAGGCGAGGTCGACGGGGCGGACGCCGAGTTTGGCGGCGATGCGGGCCAGCGCCTGCTGATCGGTCGCACTGAGTCGATCGAGGGCGGCTTCGCGGACGGCGCGGACGTGGATGGGCGCGGCGGCGACCACGACGTCGTACCCGGCGTCGGTGAGGCTCGCGATCGTGTAGCGGCCGTCGTCGGGATCGGGCGAGCGTTCCATCCAGCCGCGCTGCTCGAACCGTTTGACCACATTCGAGAGACGGGAGAGGGAACCGCCCGCGAGGAAGGCGAGTTCGCTCATCCGCAGGCGGCGGTCCGGGGCCTCTGAGACGTGGCTGAGGGTCAGGTATTCGAACAGGGTGAGGCCCGCTTCGCGCTGGAGCGGCGCCTCCAGGCGCCCCGGCAGCAGGAGGATCAGCGAGGCCAGGCCGGTCCAGGCCTCCTTCTCGGCCGCGTCGAGCCACCGGGGCTCGTCGTTCGAGCGCCCGTCGGGTTCCGGAGTGATGCTGGCCATGGCGGCACTATACCGAGGGAGCATGACTTCACGCTTGAAGTGAATGCTGATAGCTTTACTTCAATCATGAAGTCAATTGAAGGGAATGCCATGGGCGAGCCGGAATTCTTCGTGACCCCCGGGTTCGGCGAGAAGCTGTACGACCTGCTGGGTTACAGCCAGGCGGTCCGCATCGGCGACCGCGTCGAGATCTCGGGGCAGGGGGGCTGGAACGACGACATCGAGTTTCCCGAGGATCTGGAAGAGGAGATCGTGCGCGCCTTCGACAACGTCGAGCGCACCCTCGCCGCGGCGGGCGCGACCTGGCGCGACGTCGTCCACGTGAACTCCTACCACCTTCCCGAGGACCCCGAGTTCATCGGCGAGCGCCCCACCCGGGTCATGGCCGAGCAGTTCCGCAGGCGCATGGGCGGCCGGGCGCCCGTCTGGACGCAGACCGGCGTCGCCGCCCTCGGCGCACGCGGCATGCGCGTCGAGATCCGCGTGACCGCCGTCCTGAACCGGACGGACTGACACGCGCGTCGGCGCGAGCCCGGGCGGGCTCGCGCCGACGGCGGTTCACTGCTGGAGGCAGCGCACCACTCCCCCGCGGCCGGGAAGCCGAGGTGCGCCGATGTCGTCCGCGAGCTTCGCGTGGGTTCCGCGCCGGCCCTCGGGCAGGTGTGCCGCGAACGGGCCGAGGGCTCGCATGTCAGAGCGTGGACAGGTAGGTCGTCAGGGTCTGCTCGTACGCGGCCGGGTCCTCGTTCCAGGAGGCGGTGTGGCCCGAGGCGGTTTCCATGACGGTGGTGCGGTCCGGCGGGAGGAGTTCGGCGAACTCGAGGGTCGCGCGGTGGTCGACCGTCTCGTCGGCGGTGTCCACGAACAGGAGCATCGGCATGTCGAACTCGTCGGCGAAGTTCCGCTGGTCGAGGTCGTCCAGGTCGATGTCCGCGCGGTATTCCACGATCCGCTTGGCCGCCCATGTGATCGGCGCGATGACGTCGCGGTCGGCGGCCTGCATGTCGAGGGTCGAGTTCCAGTCCATGACGGGCGAGTCGAGGACCATGCCGCGCACCGCGTCGGTGTCGGCGAGCTTGCGCGCGGCGACGGCGACGGTCGCGCCGCCCATCGACCAGCCGTGCAGGATCACGTCCTCCGCGCCGTTGGCCAGCGCGTAGTCGACGGCGTCCACGACGTCGTCGCTCTCGTGCTCGCCGAGGCTGTGCAGGCCGTTCGGCGCGTCGGGCGCGCCTTCGTCGTTGCGGTAGGTGACGGCGAGGACGGGGTGGCCGAGGTCGTGGTAGGTACCGACGGCGCGGAGGGTCTCGGCCGGGGAGGCGTTGCGGCCGTGGACGGTGACGACCCAGGTCGAGCCTTCGGCGGGCACGAGCCAGGCGGGCATGTCGCCGAGGTCGGTGGGGATGTCCACGGTGGAGTAGTCGAGGCCGAGGCCGGTCTTCGGGTCGTCGCGGAAGGTCCACTTCTCAATGCGGGCGGCGGTGCCCGCGGTGAGGTCGCCGTAGAGGACGGCCTCCAGGGCGCGGGTGACGGTGTCGTCGTCGGCGGTGATGATCTCGCCGACGACGGCCTGGCCGTCCTCCCATTGGAGGCCCCACGTGCCGGGCCGTTCGGTGGCCGAGCCGAGCGGGAGGGTCACGGTCGTCTCGTCGACGGCTTCGACGGTGAGCGAATAGGCGTCCTCGCCGTGCTCGACCTTGAGGACCTCGCCCGAGAAGTACCAGCCCGCGCCGCCGAGCCCGGCGAGGGCGAGCACGAGGAGCACGCTGAGCGCGATGATGAGCGGGCGCAGCCAGCGGCGGCGCTTGCGGGCCGGGGCCTCGGTTTCCACGGTTGTCGTCACGGCGTGTCCTCGGTGGTCAAAGGGGCATTCCGCTCGATCCTAGTCGGCGCGGACACACGGTGCCGCGGGCCCGCGTATAGGCTGCGGACATGACGGAGCGAGACGAATTCGCATGGCTCGACGGCATCCTCGAACGCGCGGTGGACGGCGGGCAGGTGCCCGGCGTCGTCGCGGGCGTGGCCGACGGCCGGGGCTCACGGGTCGCGGCCGCCGGCTCGCTCGCGTTCGGCGGCGCGCCGATGCGGCGTGACACGCTCTTCCGGATCAGCTCGAACACGAAGCCGATCACGGCGGTCGCCGCGCTCGCGCTGGTGGACGACGGTGTGCTCGATCTCGAGGCGCCCGTGGACGACCTGCTGCCGGAGCTGGCGGACCGCCGGGTGCTGCGGAATCCGGACGGCCCGCTCGACGACACCGTCCCGGCGCGACGCCCGATCACGGTGCGCGACCTGCTCACGTTCACGTGCGGGTTCGGGCTCGAGGGCGCGATGTTGACGGCGGACGACCCGTGGCCGATCTTCACCGCCGCGGTCGAGCGGGACCTGCACACGTTCGGGCCGCCGCAGCCCGCGAGCATGCCGGACGCGGGCACGTGGACGGCGCGGCTCGGCGAGCTGCCGCTCGTGGCCCAGCCGGGCCACATGTGGCTGTACAACACCGGCACGCAGATCCTGGTGGCCCTGATGTCGCGGGCGGTCGGCAGACCCTTCGACGAGATCCTGCGGGAGCGGGTGCTCGCGCCCCTGGGCATGGACAACACCGCGTTCTGGGCCTCGGACCCGTCCCGGTTGCCGACGGCGTACCTCCGGGAGCGCGGCGAATTCACCGTCTTCGACCCGCCGGACGGGCAGTGGGCGGTCGAGCCGGCCTTCCCCGACGGGAGCGCGGGGCTGCTCTCGACGGCCGACGACCTGCTCGCCTTCGGACGCATGCTGATGCGCGGCGGCGACCCCGTGCTGCGGCCGGCGACCGCGGCCGAGATGATCCGGGACCAGCTCACGCCGGAGCAGTACGCGAACGCGTGGCCGGGGTTCAGCTTCCTCGACGGGCGCGCCTGGGGCTACGGGGTCTCGGTCCTCGACGACGGCTCGTACATGTGGGAGGGCGGCCTGGGGTCGGTGTGGATCAACCTGCCCCACGTCGACCGCACGGTGGTGGTGCTGACCCAGGCGAGCATCGACGAGCAGGGGCTGCCGGGCGTCTGCGTCGAGGTCATCGAGGCGGCCAGGTCCACCGCCTAACGCAGGGCGTCCAGGCGTTCCCGCGCCTCGGCCGCCGAGGCGGCGTGGTCGTCGATGTCGGCCCACGGGTCGGTCTTCTGCGCCAGGCGTTTGCGGATGGAGGTGCTCGAGTGGCCGTTCGGCTCGGCCCGGCCGAGTTCGGCCCAGTCCAGCGGCGTCGCCACCGGCGCGCCCGCCCGGGCGCGCAGCGAGTACGGGGCGATGAACGTCTGGCCGTAGGCGTTCCGGTTGACGTCCAGGAAGATCCGGTCGCCGCGGCGGTTCTTGCGCTGCGCGGTCGTCAGGCGGTCGGGGTCGGCCGCGGCGAGGCGGTCCGCCATGGCGTCGGCGAGGTCGCGGACGGCGTCGAAGTCGGCGGAGCGGTCCAGCGGCGCGACGACGTGGAAGCCGCGCCCGCCCGTGGCCTGCACGAACGGCGTCAGGCCGACGTCGGCGTAGAGGTCGCGCGCCCGGCGGGCGACGTCCCGCAGCGTCGAGACCGGGACGCCGTCAGGCGGGTCGATGTCGACGACGAGACGGTCGGGGTGGTCCGGTTCGTCCACAGTGGAGAGCCAGACGTGGAACTCGATGGTGGCCTGGTTGGCGAGGTAGAGCAGGGTGGCCTCGTCGTCGCAGACGACGTGGTTGACCGAGCCCTCGTCGACCTGGGGCATGTCGACCACGCGGACCCAGTCGGGGAAGTAGTCCGAGGCGTGCTTCTGGAAGAAGCCGGCCTCTCCGATGCCGTCCGGGTAGCGGCGCAGCGTCAGCGGCCGCCCGGCCAGGTGCGGGAGCATCGCGTCGGCGACCGCCCGGTAGTGGTCGAGCATGTCGCCCTTGCTCACATGCCCCTCGGGAAAGAGTTCCTTGTCGAGGTTGGACACTTTGATGTCGTGGCCGCCGACCTGCATGGTCTCCGCCGCCATATGGCTCACCCCCCGGAAGTCGTACCCGCGGAGGTACCCGGCTGGCGGCACCCGGAAACGGACGCCCCGGAGGACGTGAGCGGATCCCCGCAGCCGCCGTCCGGGGCCGGGGTGCAGGTCAGCGGCCGGTCGAGCAGGGGCTTCCGACGAAGGGGACCCGCGAGGCGGTCGCCCTGGGTCGCCCCAGGGTGCGCTGCGGACCTGTGCGGGCGTCCGTGGACACCGTTCCGGCCTGAGCCGCCGCTCAGTCCGCGGCTTCTCGGGCGGCGGCGATGAAGTCGGCCAACGCCGGAGTCGGCCGTGCCGTATTCGGCCAGGCCAGGACCACCGTGCTCGGGGCGATGCCCTCGACCTCCCGGTAGGCGATGTCGGGCCTCGCGTAGTAGCGGGCCGCGCTCGCGGGCGCCAGCGCTATGCCGTCGCCGTTCGCGATGGCGCTCAGCCAGTCGTCCGGGTGCTCGGTGACCGCGCCGATCCTCACCGGGCGACCGCCGCGGGCCTCGGCCGCGATCCAGTGGTCGCGGAAGGCGCCGGTCGCTCCCGGGGCGGCGACGAACGGCTCGTCGAGCAGGTCCTCGAACCGCAGCGACGCCGACTGCGCCAGCGGATGGTTCGCGGCCATCGCGACGCAGCGGGGCTCGGTGAGCAGCGGCAGCAGCGCGAAGTCCTCCCGGCTCGGGAACGGCAGCCGCATGAACGCCGCCTCGACCTCCCCTGAGACCATGCCTTCGATCGGCGCGCCCCAGCTCGCCTGGCGCATCTCCACCCGCCAGCCGGGCCGCGACGCCCGGAACGCGGCGATGACGTCCTGGGTCTTCTCGTTCGCGGCGCTGGCGAGGAACCCGATGCGGAGCACTCGGGTCCTCTCGGCTTCGGCGGCCCTGACCGCGCGTTCGGCCTCCACCCAGCTCCCCAGGACGCCGGGCACGGCCGCAGCCAGCGCCTGCCCGGGTCCCGTCAAGGCCATGCCCGACTTCGATCGGACGAAGAGCCTCGCGCCGAGCCGCTCCTCCAGTTGCCGGATCTGCTTGGTCAGCGCGGGTTGGGAGACGTAGAGCCGGGCGGCCGCGCGGGTGAGGTTGCCTTCCTCGGCGACGGCTCGGAAGTAGCGGAGCAGTCGGGTGTCCACATCCATAACCGGAGGTTATCGACGCATGTATTGGACACCGCGAGAGGGGCATCCGAGACTGGAGTGACTCGGCGGAACGGCCGCCGGGACTGTCTTGAGGAGCCGCTGCAATGGTCGTCGCGCTGGTCGTCGTCACTCTCGTCACCGCCCTGTGCAACGCGGTCGAGGCCGTCGCGAACTTCATGCGGGCCGAGTGGGTGAAGCGGAACTCCCGTGCGGTCGGGGTGCCCGACTCGTGGCTGCCGTTCCTCGGTTTCGTCAAGGGCGCGGCGGCGGTCGGGCTGGCGATCGGGTTGGTCTGGCGGCCGCTGGGGATCGCCGCCGGGGCCGGGCTCGTCGTGTTCTTCGTCCTGGCGACCGCGCTGCACCTCCGCGAACGCGTGTTCCACAACTTCGCGGGGCCGCTGCTGTTCCTGGCGCTCAGCGTGGCCGTGCTCTGGCTGATGATCGCCGCCTGAGAGGAGGCGGTCGGCGGGACTCGGCAGCTCGAGTCCCGCCGACCGGTGGGGTCAGCCTTCCGGGATCAGTCCAGCCCGGCGGCGATCGCGTTCACGAGCGCGCCGTTGCTGGTGTCGCCCGAGAGCTCCCAGGCGAACGCGCCGCCGAGGCCCTGGCTGTTCGCCCAGGCCATCTTCGTCGCGATCGTGGCCGGGGTGTCGTAGCTCCACCATTCGCCGTTGCAGTAGGCGTAGGCGGTGCCGCCGACGGTGCCGGTGGCGGGGCATTCGTTCACGAGGACCTTGTAGTCCTCGATCCCGGCCTCATAGGTGCCCGGCGCCGCGCCGGTCGCCGAGCCTCCCGGCGTCGACTGCGTGACGCCGGTCCAGCCTCGGCCGTAGTAGCCGAAGCCGAGCAGGAGCTTCTCGGACGGCACGCCCAGCGCTTTGAGCTTGGCGATGGCCGTGGCGCCGTCGAAGCCGGCGGTCGGCTGGCCGGTGAAGCCGTTGAGGGGCGCGTGCGGCGCGGTCGGTCCGTCGGCGTCCCAGGCGCCGAAGTAGTCATAGGTCATGACCATGTAGAAGTCGACGTACTGGGCCGCGGCCCCGTAGCCGCCGAGGTCGATCTTGCCGCCGGAGGTGCCGTCGCCGGTGATCGCGGCGGTCACCAGCTCGTTCCCGAACTTGGTGCGCAGGGCGCTCATGAGGGAGGGGTAGGCGTTGGTGCCGCTGGTGTCGCAGGTCAGGCCGCAGGCGTTGGGGTACTCCCAGTCGATGTCGATGCCGTCGAACACGCCGTTCCAGCGCGGGTCGTGCAGCAGGTTGTAGCAGGACTCGGCGAAGGCCGTCGGGTTCTGCGCGGCCTGGCCGAAGCCGCCGGAGTAGGTCCAGCCGCCGAAGGACCAGAGGATCTCGATGTGCGGGTACATCTCCTTGAGCTTGCGCAGCTGGTTGAAGTTGCCGCGCAGCGGCTGGTCCCAGGTGTCGGCGACGCCGTCGACGGACTCGGCGGCGGTGTACGCCTTGTCGATCGCGGCGTACGAGTCATCCATCGTGCACTGTCCGTTCTTGACATTGCCGAAGGCGTACACGATGTGGGTGAGGTCCTCGGCGGAGCCGGAGGAGACGATGTTCTTGACGTGGTAGTTGCGGCCGTACACGCCCCACTCGGTGAAGTAGGCCGCGTTGATCTTCCCGCTCTCGCCGGGGTCGCCGGTCGGTTCGTCGGTCGGAGGATCGGTGGGGGCGGTGGTCGGGTCGGTGCCGCCGCCGCAGGCGCCGAGGGACTCCCAGACGCCCCACTGGCCGGTGGTGCCGGGCTCCTCGCCCTGGGTCCACCACTTGGCGCGGTACTCCACGCCCTGGTGGCTGACCTTGTCGCCACCGACGTAGACCTGCGATGACCGCCATTCGGCGGAGCAGACGGTCTCGGCGGAAGCGCTGAAGGGGTTGGCGACGGTGTAGATCAAGCCGCTCGCGACCACGGCCAGAACCGCGGTGAGCGTGGCGATCATCCGCCGCGTCTTCAGTCGTCTCAATGTTCCTCCCAAAGGTAAAGAGACTTAACTGATAAGTCTCTTAATTTTTACGGGAGCGCCCTGGGAAGTCAAGGATTCACATCGAAAAATTTCAATAGCCGCCTACGTCGGGAATGGGAGCGTTTGAATGCCACGGAGGGCGACGATCGCCTCGACACTTTCGGTTTGCGCGGCGGCGCTACAGTATTCCTCGAAGGCAGGCAGGGCCGGAGGGGCGGGACCGCTGCGCCCGCATTCGCGAGTCGAGTGCGGACACAGCGGCACCGCCCCTCGCTCTTCCCTTTGCGACGCAAGGACAGTGGCGGCTCACAGCCAGCCGTTGCGTTTGAAGCCGCGATAGAGCAGCACGCACACCGCCGCCATCAGGAGCAGCGCCGCCGGATAGCCGAACGGCCAGTGGAGCTCGGGCATGTCGTCGAAGTTCATGCCGTAGATGCCCGCGATGAGCGTGGGCGCCAACGCGATCGCCGCCCACGCGGAGATCCGCTTCATGTCCTCGTTCTGCCACGTGGCGATCTGCCCCTGGTGGGCCGTGAGCACCGTGGTCAGCAGGCTCATGCACGTGTCGATCGCCCCGTCCACGCGGACGAGGCGCCCGGCCGACGCCTCCATGCGAGGCCCTTCGAGGGCCGGAATGCCGCTGCGGCGCTCTTTGATCAGGTGCGCCAACGGGATCAGGGGGCGCACGGCGTTCTGGAACTCCAGGGTCTCGCGGATGAGGAAGTAGACGTCCTCGTTGCGATCGACGCGCAGGCCGGAGAAGACCGCGCGTTCGAGGTCGGCGACGTCGTCGGCGAGGTCCTCGACGGCCGCGTCGTACTCCTCGACCACGGCGTCGAACAGGGCGTGCACGACCGCGGCCGCGCCGCCGGTGCGGAACGCCGGGTCGCTGAGCCGTTCGCGCACGGCCGCAACGGGATCGGCGACGCCGCGCCTGACGGTCACGAGCGAGCGGGCGTCGGTGTGGACGGCGAGGTCCCCCGTCTCGACCTGGCGGGTCGCCTCGACGTACCAGACGGTCTTGACGAGCAGCATGACCGCGCCGTCCGCGGTCTCGACCCCGGGCCGCCGGTGGAGGGCGTGCGCGGGACCGGACCCGAAGCGCTCCAAGCCGAGCGCGTCCAAGGCGAGGTCGAGCGCGCCGGGCTCGGGGGCGTCCAAGGCGACCCAGACGAACGCGTCGTCGGCGGCGGCCGCGCGCAGATCGTCCGCGGTGCCGCGACGGTCTTCGACCCCGTCGGGGCCGACCACGGTGTAGTCGATCATCGGCGCCCCCATCCCGAACCCCCACCCACCCAGAGGGGACCGAAGCCTAGCGCGATCATGCCCGCCGGGTCCGACAGGAATCGGCGCCGAGAAGGCCGGCGCGGCGATCATTCACCCGATCGGGTGTCAGATCGCCGCCGACCCGAGCGGTCGGAGGCCGACCGCCGCCGGCCGATGTCAGTCGCCGTAGACGATCCGGTGGGCCGCCTCGTGGGCCCGGCGGGTCAGCCTCCGGTAGTGGTTGAGGAAGCGCTCGGTGTCCTCGCCGAAGCCGAGGGTCTGCGCCAGCGCCGCCAGCTCGGGGCCCGACCGCGGCAGGTCGTCCCTCGGCACGCCCCGCGCCAGCGTCATGTCGTTGCGCACCCGCGACACGAACTCCCAGGCCTCCTTCAGCGCCTGGAAATCCGCGCGGCTCAGGTGCCCGGCCGCCGCCGCGGCCTCCAGCGCGGGCACGGTCCGCGTCGTGCGCAGCGCGGCGTCCTCGCCGTGCTCCAGCTGCAGCAGCTGCGCGGTCCACTCGATGTCGACGAGGCCGCCGCGGCCGAGTTTGGTGTGGCCGTTCGGGTCCGCTCCCCGCGGCAGGCGCTCGGAGTCCACGCGCGCCTTCACTCGCCGGAACTCGATCCGTTCGGCCTCGGTGAGCCCGCCGGGCCGGTACCGGACGCGGTCGGCGAACACGGTCCAGGCCTCGCACAGCGCGGGGTCACCGGCCACGGGCCGGGCGCGCAGCAGCGCCTGGCGCTCCCACAGGCGCGCCCGGTCGTCGTAGTAGCGGCGGTACGCGGCGAAGCTCGGCGCGATCGGCCCGCCCTTGCCTTCGGGCCGCAGGTCGAGGTCGATCTCCAGCGGAGGGTCGGCGGTCGGGGCCGCGAGGAGCTGCCGCACGGATTCGACGACCTTCGCGGCGGCCTTGCGCCCGGCGTCGTCGTCTCCGGTGTGGACGAACACGACGTCGGCGTCGGAGCCGAAGTTCATCTCGCGCCCGCCCAGGCGGCCCATGCCGATCACGGCGATCGGCGGCGCGCCGGGCACGTCCCGGGCGGCGATCTGCAGGGCCGCTTCGAGCACCGCGTCGGTGAGGTCGGAGAGGGCCAGGCCCACGGCCTGGTCGTCGAGGAGGCCGAGGAGGTCGGCGGCGGCGATCCGGATGAGTTCGCGGCGGCGGATGGCGCGCACCACGCCGATCGCGGGCGTGGCCTCGGCGTGCCGCGACGCGGCCTGGCTCATGCCCGCGGCCAGTTCGTCGCGCGGGCGCGGCGTCAGGTCGGCGTTGTCGGAGAGGTAGCGCAGCGACTGCGGCACGTGGAGCAGGAGGCTCGTGAAGTACCGGGACGTGCCGAGCAGGCGGGCGAGCCGGACCGCGGCCGGGCCGCCGTCACGCAGCAGCCGCAGGTACCAGGGCGTGGACCCCAGCTTGTCGGAGACCTGCCGGTACGCGAGGAGCCCGCGGTCGGGCTCGGGCGAGTCGGCGAGCTCGTGGAGCACGACCGGCAGGAGCGCCTTCTGCACGGTGGCGGTGCGGGAGACGCCCGCGGTGAGGTTCTTGATGTGCGTGAGGGCGCTCGCGGGGTCGTTGAAGCCGAGGACGGCGAGGCGCGAGGCGGCCTCGGACTCGGTCATGCGCAGTTCCAGCGTGGGCACGCGGGTCACGGCGTCGAGCAGCGGCTTGTAGAGGAGCTTCTCGTGCAGGCGGCGCGCGGTCGTCGCGTGCGCCCGCCAGGCGGCGAGGAAGGCCTCGTCGGTGGTGTAGCCGAGGGTCCGGGCGAGGTGGTGGAGCGGCTCGCCGCCCTCGGGCACGCGGTGGGTGCGCAGGAGCCGGTGGAGCTGGAGCCGGTGCTCGACGGTGCGCAGGAAGACGTAGGTGCCGGCCAGTTCCTCGCCGTCGCGTCGCGCCAGGTAGCCGGCGGCGACGAGGACATCGAGCGCCTCCAGTGTGGACCGCACGCGTAGCGAGGGGTCGCCGCGGCCGTGGACGAGCTGGAGCAGCTGCACGGCGAACTCGATGTCCCGCAGGCCGCCGGGGCCGAGTTTGATCTCGTACTTGCGTTCGGCGGCCGGCACCGACTCGGCGACCTTGCGGCGCATGTCCCGGATGTCGGCGACGACGCCGGGCCGGTCGGCCGCACCCCAGATGAACGGCTGCACGGCCGCGAGCCAGTCGAGGCCCAGCGCCAGGTCCCCCGCGGCGGGCCGGGCCTTGAGCAGGGCCTGGAACTCCCAGGTGCGGGCCCAGTCCTTGAGGTAGGCGAGGTAGGAGTCGATCGAGCGCACGAGCGCGCCGTGGCGGCCCTCGGGTCGCAGGCCCGCGTCGACGGGCCACGTCGCGGGCCCGACGATCTGGATCATGCGGGCGGCCTGCCGGGTGGCGAGGTCGAGGTTGCCGTCGGCGACGAACACGACGTCCACATCGGAGACGTAGTTGAGCTCTTCGGCGCCGGTCTTGCCCATGGCGATCACCGCGAGCCGCGTCTGGCCGGGGAGGTCCTCGCGGGCGAGTTCGAGGCCGCGCGCGAGCACGGCGTCGGCCAGGCGGGACAGGGCGTCCGAAGTGGCCCGCAGGTCCGTCAGGCCGGTGAGGTCGGCGGCGGCGATCCGCAGCAGGTTCGCCTTCCACGCGTGGTTGAGCGTCGTGGCGGTCGCCTCGCGGATGCGGCCGAAACCGGCGTCCTCGTCCTCGGTGAGGGCGGCCTCGACCGCGGGGTGGGCGCGCAGGAAGTCCCCCAGCGCGTTGCTGGCCTCGACGACGGCGAGCCGGGCCTCGTCCGCGTCGACGCCCTCGGCGTCCTCGTGGTCAGGCATCGAGGATGGGGAGCGCCTTCTTCTCGCCCGCGGCCACCTTCACGAACCGCTGCAGGATCGGCTTCCAGGTGGCGACGATGTGCTCGTCGACCTCGGCGGCCTTGGCCAGCGCGGCGTCGTCGAACGCGCCGAACTCCGCGAGCTGCCCGGGCGTGAACTCGAAGTGGGACTGGACGCCCCAGGCGGTGTCGCGGATGCGGAAGACCTCCAGTGCCCCTTGCGGTGAGGCGGCGAGGAGCGTGGCCTCCTCGGGGAGGGCCACGAGCTCCTGGCGGCGCCAGCGGATCACGTCGAGGGTCATCGGGGCGGGCCCGAAAACGAGGTCGCGTCCGGCGGCGTCGCGTTTGGCGAGCATGCGGGGGCCGAAGGGCTCGTCCCGGTCCTCGACGCGTCCGCCGAAGGTCGCGGCGAGGATCCGCGCGGAGGAGCAGATCGCGAACACGGGGGTGGTGTCGGCGACGGCGGTCTCCATGAGCCCGGCGAGGTCGTCGCTCCAGTCCTTGCCGCGGCCGCCGCCGAGGGCGATGAGGGCTTCATGGCCTCCGGCGGAGTACGGCACGGCCTCACCGAGGTGCGGCCGGACCGTGTCGAGTTCCATTCCGGCCTCGGCCAGCCACGCGGCGGCCCGGCCGAGGCCCTGCGCGGGATCGTTCTCGATGACGAGTGCGGTGGTCACCCCACCATGCTAATCGGTCGCGGCGTCGCGGCGTCGCGCTCCGTCGCCGCCGCCGGTTCGGACCGGCTCCGGGCGCGTCAGGCGGCCTCGCGAGCGCTGTCGCCCTGGCGCGTTCGATAACGGTTCGGTCTCATTCGTGTCGGAAACTATTGCGAGACTTGGAAAGAGTTTCGCGACATCACCTCCGGGCCCTTCACGGGAAGGGCCGCCGCACCTCGGCCCGCAGGTCAGGAACCGGGCAATACCGAATACGTATTCAAGTAGGTACATATAGTGCGTACGGACTATTAACTGAAGCTTCAAAGAAGTGTGCTAAATATTGCTTCCTTCCCGGATGGAACATCCACTACCAGGAGATCTCTTGACGGACACGGAATCCCAAAAGCACTGGGAGCGCTCACAAACCAGTTCCTGCGGCAATGTCACCGTCACCATCGCGCCCGGCCAGGTCCCCGCGATCGAACTCGCCGACGGCGCCGAGCGAATGCACACCCGTGATCTCGCCGAACTCATCACGGCGACCGCCCGCGCCGCGGCCGACGCCGCCCGCGCCGCCGCCCCCGAGCCCGAGGCCGCCCCGTCGATCGAGGACACGATCGCCGTCCTCGCCGAGCTGCGCGGCGACCTGCGCGACAACGGCCTGGACGCGGCCATCGAGCGGCGGCGGAACGACGCCGTGCCTCCCGGCGAACGCGACGGCCCCCGCGAACGGCAGTTCACCGACGGCCCGACCGGCCTGGTCATGCCTCCGTTCGCGGACGAGCTCCTGTCCGAGTCCATCGCGCTGCTGGAGCGCTTCAAGCATCAGCCGCCGGGCAGCGGGAAGAACGACCGGGACGCGCAGCCGACCGGCGCCGCCAAGAGCGAGAGCAAGCTCGTCGCCGTCGAGTCCACCATGGCCTACCCCATCGCCTCCGTATGGCTGAGCAAGCGCGCCTTCGAGCTCGGCCCGAGAGCGCTCACCCGCGAGTTGAACGAGACCGCCGCCGCGGCCGTCGCCGACCTGGCGGGCAAGGAGGACGACTACTACGCCGGCCTCGGGCTCCCCATCGGCCCCGGCGACCTCGGTCCGATCGCCGAGGAGAACCAGGCGAGGGGCGAGCGGGCGACGCAGGACCTCGCCACGCTCCAGGAGCGGCAGCGCGAGATGACACGACTGTTCAACCAGGGAGGCTACTTTGCCTGAAATCGACGGCGCCCGCATCGACCGCCTCGGCACCGAGATCGAACGCGAGGTCGGCGACATCCTCGCCGAGGCCAACGAGATCATCCCCGTGTTCCGGACGCTGGACCAGACGCTCTACACCTCCGTCGACGTCTCGCTCGCGGTCGCCTACACGCTCGCCACCAGCTACATGAGCTCCATGGTCCAAGGCGCCGCCGAGTGCTTCACGGGCCTGAACGAGGACCTGACGGCGTCCGTGCAGGCGTGGAGCGACGCCGACGACGCCGCCGCCGCAGACCTGAGCTGACCGCCCACGCGACCCTGAGGAACTTCACCGCATGTCTTACACCGCCCCGGATCCCGAGCAGTTCGCCGGCATGGAGCAGGCCTACTCGTACATGGCGCCCCTGGCGGCCGTCCAGATCGTCCTGCCCGCCTTCACCTTCTCGGGCCCCGTCACGCAGATCTCCCGCATCATCTACATGAACCAGTGCAATCCCGGCTTGATCATGCAGGTCGGCGCCTCGTGGCTGCAGCTGGCCGAGAAGTACCTGGCGGCGAGCGAGAAGCTCAAGGAGAAGACCGGCGAGGTCACCGAGCAGGACTGGTCGGGTGAGGACCGCACCGCCTTCGACGACAAGGCCGGCAAGATGGACGCCCAGCTGGTCGTCATCGCCGCGTTCGCGATGCACGTGGGCATCTCCCTGTTCATCATCGCCGCGATGCTGGCCGTCATGGTCCCCCTCATGCTCGCCGTCGCCGCCTCGCTCATGGCGATGGCGGTCTTCTACATGGCCGTCAAGTTCGTCCCGGTCATCGGCCCCATCGTGTCCGAGAACGTCCGCGTCGTCGCCACCACCGTCGGCATGAGCTGCCTGGGCGTGCTCGAGGCGCTGGACAAGGCGATCACCGTGGCGGCCCAGGCCCTGGCGGGCTTCATCGGCGCCAACATGACCGCCTCCTGGGCCGCGCTGGCCTCCAAGGGCAACGTGATCAACCCGCTCGACACGATCGGCTCGACCGGATTCAGCCTGCTCCAAGGGCTCTCGCAGATGGCGCTGCGCAATCTCATGGCGCCCGGCCGCACCGGAACCGGCACCATCGGCAAGTTCTCACCCAAATTGGACGGCATGCTGGCGAGGCAGAACCCCGCGATGACGACCTTCCTCGGCGGTCAGGGGGTCTACAACATCGGCAACAACATCAACGGCGACGTCAACGCCGACGGCGACGGCGAACGGTGGGACCGGCAGACCGGCGTCGACTTCGGCGGCCTCGACTACATGCCCAACACCTTCGAGGGGCAGGCCCGCGAGGACGACTCCGCGCCCCAGTGGCGCGACCCCGACGAATATCCCGAGGACACGGAAGAAGCAGGAGCCTGAGCATGGCTGAGAGAGTTATCGACCCCGAAGCCCTGGAAGAGTACCGGGCGGTCGTCCGCGAGCAGCTCGACCACCTCGACTCGATCATCACGAGGCTCGAGAACGGGCAGCCGCTCGGCCGCCTGCCCGCCTTCGGGCAGCTCGACGCCTCCGTGACCGCCCGGCAGAACTACACGACCTTCCACGAGACGACCTGGACCAACCTCCAGAACCTCCGCGAATCCCTGCACGGCATGATCAACACCCTCAACGACTCCGCGGAGCTCGCCGAAGAGGCCGACACCGACGCCCAAGCGGAAATGCTGGACTATGAGTCGCAGCTGTGACCGGTCGAGGCGCGCCTCGATGAACCGCCGCCCCGTCGCCGCGGCGGCCCTGCTCGCGGTCCTGGCCTCGACCGCCGCCTGCGGCGACGACGCCCCGGCCACCGGCGGCACACCGTCCGGCTCCCTGTCGGTCATGTCCGCTTGGGACGGCTGCGACGTGTTCGCCGACCTCGCGGCGATCCAGGAGTACCTGGGCGTCACCGCGGTCGACGGCGCACTCCAGAGCGACGGCCTCGGCGAAGGCATCGACGCCGAAGCCGCCGGCTGCTCCGGACTGTTCGACCTGGCCTCCTTCGAAGACACCCAGGGCACATTCGAATACCAGGCCACCGGCGACGCCGCGATCCGCGCCGGACTCGCCCCCTGGAGCACCGACGCCGAAGCCGAGGCGAACTTCGCCGACCGCGTCGACGTGCGCCGCCAGAACCTTCCGGGCGTCGACTACCTCGACCAGGTCGAAGGCGAACTCGGCGGCGAATGGGACGAGAGCCTCACCGTCACCGCCGAGACCGAGCACCGCACCTATGTGGACGTGTACGGCCGGTACGGGTCATGGGTCGTCTACGTCTCCGTCGACTACCTCCACGACCCCGGCGTCGGGGCCTACGAGTCCGCCCCCGAGTTCTACCCGGACTCCAGCGCCGAAGAGATGGCCGTGTACCCCTTCACAACTGCACAGTTCACCGACTGGCTCGCGCAGGAGCACCTGCCGCAGATCCAGTCCGACATCCTCGAGCGAGCCGGAAGCGAGTAGCGGCCATGGCCGAAGAAGACGACTTCGAGCGCACTGACTATGGCAAGACGACCGAGGGCCTGACCGGCTCCCAATACCAGGCGGCCGCGAACCAGCTCCTGGTCCAACCTCACTGCGGCACCGACTCCTGCACCTGCAAGGTCGAGGAGCCGGCCGAGGCGGCATGGGTGAAGCTCATGTCGGCCGTCCCCCAGGCGAACCAGATCAACAGCCTGCGGGCCGCCCGCGAGGGCACCATGATGCTCCCCGAGGGCCAGACCATCCAGTCCATGGTCGCCTCGATCCGACCCCAGCCCGAAGCCGACTACGCCCTCGACACCATCCGCGACGAGTGGAAGGACTTCTACGAGGACTTCCGCATCATCGGACCGAAGCTGGAGCTCGGCCTGACGGCCCTGTCGCAGGCCTGGAAGGGCGACGACTTCGACGCCTTCGAAGAGCAGGCCGAGACCGTCATCAAGAACTGCCAGACCATTCAGGACGACATCGGCGGCGAGAACGGCGCCGACGGCGTCATCAAGCTCCTGGACGACAAGCAGTTGGAGATCTTCGAGCAGCAGGGCGGGACCGCGTGCGTCTACCCGGCGCCGAAGTTCTACATGGAGGGCACCAGCTGCGGCTCGCACCGCATCCACATCCGGCCCCCGTTCTTCAAGAGCTGCGTGATCGAGGCGAACGACGAGATCAAGCACGCCGTCGAGCTGGCCGGATTCGACCCGACCGTCGTCGACGAGGTCCAGGAGGGCCGCCAGACCACGTACGACCGGTGGATGGAGTACGTCACCGCCAATCCCGACTACGAGCAGAACGGGCTCAAGGGCGAGGCGCTGGCGCAGGCGAAGGCCGACGAGTACGCCGACCGGGAATTGGTCGCCATGGGCGCCAAAGGCTCCGAGCAGCTCGAGGAGCAGGCCGCGATCGTCAACGAAGAGGTCACCGAGCGCCACTCCAATGTAGAGGCCCAGGTCACTGAGATCAAACCCGACTCCAAGCCGAGCGAGCCCACCACGTTCAACGACGGCCAGACCGACATCCCCGACACCGGCGGGCTCGACATCGGCGGCGGCGGCACGGGCATGCCCGACCTCGGCGACACCGGGGGCAACCTGGACGGGATGGGCAAACCCGACAACCTCACCAGCCTCAGCACGGGAGGGCCCGGCCTCGACGGCGGCGGCGCCGGCGGCCTGAACGGCGGCGGTCCCACCCCGGACGCGTACGGCGGCGGCAACGGGCTCAACACCCTGAGCGACGAGAACCCGTTCTCCTCCGGTGTGACCGACCCCGACAACCTCGGCGGCCAGCCGCCCGGCTCGTACGGCGGCTCGGACCTCTCGACCACCGGCGGCGGCACGCCCGGGTACACCGGGAGCCCGCCCGGTGAGTACTCCGGCGGCGGCGACCTGAGCGGACTCGACGACAACCCGTGGAGCTCGAGCGACGTGCCGGACCCGGACGACGTCTCGGGCGGCCTCGCCTCCGGCGGACTCTCCTCCGGCGGTCTCGCCTCCGGCGGCGGCCAGATCCCGGGCGGCGTCGGGGGGCCCAACAGCTTGGGCGGCAGCGGTGTCACCGGGCTCAACCCGCCCGGCGGGATCGGCGGCGTCGGCGGACGGACGCCCTCCGCCCCGCCGCCCATCCGCGGCCTGACGACCGGCGCGAGCGGCCACACCTCCAAGCGTCCCGGCAGCATCGGCGGCAGCGCCGGCGGCGGGCTCAAAGGCGGGCCCGGGTCGACCCCCGGCGGCGGCCGGACCCCGGGCGGTCTCGGTGGCGGCCGGACCCCGAGCGGTCTCGGCGGGACCGGTGCCGGAGGCGGTGCCGGATCCGGATCCGGACGCGGCGCGGGCGGCATGGGCGGCGCGGCCGGTCGCACCGGCGGTGTCGCGGGCGCCGGTGCCGCCGGCGTGCTGCCCGGCGGCGGCGCCAGAGGCGCCGGTTCGGACCAGGACACGAAGGGCTCCGAGACCTGGCTCGTGGAAGAAGAGGACGTCTGGGGCGGCATGCCCGAAGACGAAGACGACGACCCCTACGCGTAGGGCTCGTACGCCGAGAACGGACCGTTCTCGATGCGAAGACTCGGCGCGGCCTGCTGATCCGGGCCGGATCAGCAGGCCGCGCCGCAGCCGATCGGGGTGCGGCGCGGCACCGTGCAGCCGCACCGCGCCCCGGTCCCGCCACCGACGACTCGGGCCGCGCGGCCCGGTCAGCGCCCGTACGGATGCTGACCGGGCCGCGCGGCCCGTCGGTTCACGCCCCCTCGCCGTTGGGGGGAGGCGGTCACAGATGCATGTAGCGCTTGCGTTCGAAGGCGGTCACCTGCGTGCGGTAGTCCTCCCACTCCTGACGCTTGTTCTTCAGGAAGTAATCGAAGACGTGCTCGCCGAGGACCTCGGGGACGAGCTCGGAGGACTCCATGGCGTCGAGGGCCTCGGCCAGGTTCGCCGGAAGCGGCTGGTACCCCGCGGCGACGCGCTCGGCGTTGGTGAGCGCCGAGACGTCGTCCTCGGTGCCCGGAGGCAGCTCGTAGCCCTCCTCGATGCCCTTGAGGCCGGCGCCGAGGAGCACCGCGTACGCCAGGTACGGGTTCGTCGCCGAGTCGAGCGAGCGGATCTCCACGCGGGCCGAGTTCGGCTTGCCGTAGGCCGGGACGCGCACCAGCGCGGACCGGTTGGCCTTGCCCCACGAGACGTACGAGGGCGCCTCGGAGATCTGGCCCGGTTGCGGGCTCGTGAACAGGCGCTTGTAGGAGTTGACCCACTGGTTGGTGATCGCGGTGAACTCGGGCGCGTGGCGCAGGAGCCCGGCGATGAACGCCTTGGCGGTCTTGGAGAGCCGCTGCTCGTCGCCCGGGTCGTGGAAGGCGTTGTCCTCGCCTTCGAAGAGCGAGAGATGGCTGTGCATGCCCGAGCCCGGCTGGTCGGTGTACGGCTTGGGCATGAAGGACGCGGTGACGCCGGAGGTCAGCGCGACCTCCTTGACGATGTGCCGGAACGTCATGATGTTGTCGGCGGTGGTCAGGGCGTCCGCGTAGCGCAGGTCGATCTCCTGCTGTCCGGGGGCGACCTCGTGGTGCGAGAACTCGACCGAGATGCCGACGCGCTCCAGGGCGAGGATCGCCTGGCGGCGGAAGTCGCGGGCCGTGGAGTGCGTGGTGTGGTCGAAGTAGCCGCCGTCGTCGACCGGCGTGGGCTTGGTGCGGCCCTCGGGGTCGATGTCGGAGAGCAGGAAGAACTCGATCTCGGGGTGTACGTAGAACGTGAACCCGCGGTCGGCGGCCTTGGACAGGGCCCGACGCAGCACGTGGCGGGGATCGGCCCAGGACGGAGCGCCCTCGGGGGTGAGGATGTCGCAGAACATGCGGGCGGACTCGCCGATGCCGCGGCCCTCGAACGGGAACACCTGGAACGTCGTCGGGTCGGGCATGGCGACCATGTCGGACTCGTAGACCCGCGCGAAGCCCTCGATGGCGGAGCCGTCGAAGCCGATGCCCTCTTCGAAGGCGGACTCGAGCTCGGCGGGGGCGACGCTCACGGACTTGAGCGTGCCGAGGACGTCCGTGAACCACAACCGGACGAACCGGATGTCGCGTTCTTCGAGCGTGCGAAGCACGAACTCCTTCTGGCGTTCCATGGTGTGTCCTCCTAGGTCCTGGGGCCGCAATTGTCTCACCTGTTTATGTCCCCGACGTTAACCGCACCTGGCGAGCGCGCGAGCCGGAACCCGTCTTCGCATATGGGCGCGCCCCGGTGCGCTGGGTAGATTGGTGCGCATGTTCGCAGGCGAGATCAAACAGTTGTGGCGCTATCCGATCAAGGGCCTCCGGGGCGAGTCGCTCCGCTCCGCGGTGATCGACTTCGACGGGATGGCCGGAGACCGGATCCTGGAGCTGAAGGAGCCCGGCGGCGACAAGTCGCTGTGGGGCGGCAGCCACCCGAAGATGATGGCGTGGGAGGCCGCGTGGCCCGCGCAGTGCGGCTGCGCCGACGCCGTGGCGGGCGACCCGGTCCTGTACGAGCCGAGCGGGGCCGCCTGGGCGGCCGACGACGCGGGGCTGCCGGCGCGGCTCGCCGAGTCGATCGACGCCGAGAAGGGCGTGGAGCTGCGGAAGGTCGACCGCGAGTACGGACGCGTCCTGGTGGTCTTCGAGGCGAGCGTCCGGAGGCTGGGCGAGGAGTTGGGCCGCGAGGTCGAGACGCTGCGGTTCCGGCCGAACGTGATCGTGGACGCCGACCTGGAGCCGTACGCGGAGGTCGACCTCCCGCCGGGAACGCCGATCCGCCTGGGCGGGCACGAGTTCACCCTGCAGAAGCCGTGCGAGCGGTGCGTGCTGCCGAGCTGGGACCCGAACGGGGCCAACGTGCGCGACAAGGACCTGCACCGGCACATCGTCAAGGAGCTGGGCAACCACTTCGGGATCTATCTGCGCATCGCCGAGAAGGCGACCGTGGCGGTCGGCGACGCGATCACCGCTCAGCCCCTGCCGCGATAGGCGGCCTGCGAGCCGTCGGCCGGCGTTGCCGGGGCCGGAGCGGCAACGGCGAGACGAAGACGCCCTGAGCCGGGGATCGGTCGGCTCAGGGCGCATTTTCCAGCATAGGGTGTGGCTGCGACATGCTGGGTTCACGCCGCTCGGCGACGCTCGCGGGCCACGAGCCGGCCTTCTTGGCCGCGCTCGCGAGCCGTAAGTCGGTGCTGTTCACCCATCGGTGGATGAAGGGGTACAGCTCCTCAAGGGACGCGCCGCTGACCGTCGCCTCCGGCCACGGGCGACCGTAGTGGTCGATGTACGCCGTCGCGCAGCCGCGCTCGACCGCCGGGGCCAGGTCGTTGCGGGGGATGTCGCCGATGCTCAGAAGCGCTTCGGCGGGTCGCTCCTCCAGCAGCTCGTCGATGATCGCGTCGAGCCCGTCCGGTTTGCCCGCGTCACCGATGACGTGGTCGAAGAGGCCGTCGAGTTCGAGCCGTTCGAGCACCGGTTCCAGGGTCGCGGCGGGGGCGTTCGTCACCAGGGCGACCTCGACGCCGCGCGGCAGGCTCCAGAGGAGCTCCCGGAGGCCCTTGGGGGCCCACACGTCGAACTCGCCGGCGGCCATGCGCTTGCGGGTCTCGACGTAGGCCTCGTGGCGGATCGCGTCGGGGACGCCGAACTCCCCCGCGAGGCGGCGCACGGCGTTGTCGGCGTCGTAGGCGTCGAACGTGGAGGCGGTGGTGGGCTTGCCGGCGACGAACGCGGCGTGGGCGGCGAGGAAGGCGCGCTCGCCGTCGGCATCGAGGTGGGCGGCCACCTGGCGGGCGTAATGCGTCGCGTGCTCGGAGCCGAGCCGCACGGTGCCGTCGTAGTCGAACAGCAGGATGGCGTCGTTCACGTACTGAGACGGTACGCGAAACGACGCCGCTCCCAAAGACCTGAGCGCGTTTCCGACTCGCAAGCTTCGTCACAAACGCGCTGCGTGCGCTATTCGAAACTGTGGGCCCGCGTGGGGAACTCCCCCGCCCGCACCTCGTCGGCGAACGCCCGCGCCGCGCCCTGGATGACGTCGGCGACCTCGGCGTAGCGCTTGACGAACCGCTGCGGGCGGCCTCGGCGCAGTCCGGCCATGTCCTGCCAGACGAGCACCTGCGCGTCCGTGCCCGGCCCGGCGCCGATCCCGACGGTGGGGATGGGCAGCTGCTTGGTGATCTCGGCGGCCACCGACGCGGTGACCATCTCCAGGACCACCGCGAACGCCCCGGCCTCGGCGACGGCGTGCGCGTCGGCCTCGACCTCCGCGCCCTGCGCGTCGCGGCCCTGCACGCGGTAGCCGCCGACGGCGTGCTCGCTCTGCGGCGTGAACCCGACGTGGCCCATGACGGGGATGCCCGCCCCGGTGAGCGCCCGGATCTGCGCGGCCACGCGGCGGCCGCCTTCGAGCTTGACCGCGTGCGCCCCGGCCTTCATGAACCGCACCGCGGTCTCCAGGGCCTGGACCGGTCCGGACTCATAGGACCCGAACGGCATGTCCGCGATCACGAGCGCCCGCTCGGTCGAGCGGGCGACGGCCGCGACCAGCGGCGCCATCTCGTCCACCGAGACCTGCAGGGTGGTCTCGTAGCCGTAGACGTTGTTGGCCGCCGAGTCGCCGACGAGCAGCGCCGGGATGCCGGCCTCGTCGAACAGGGCGGCCGTGTACATGTCGTAGGCGGTGAGCATCGCCCACCGCTCGCCGCGTTCCTTGGCTTCGATGAGGTGGCGGGTGCGGACCCGCTTGACGTTCTTGCCCGGCCCGTACAGGCTCGGGATCTCGTCGGCGTGCTTCGCAGGATCGGCGGAAGACGTCATCGTCGTAACTCCAGAATCTCCTCGTGGCCGGCCTCGCCGGTCCCCGGGCATGACAGGACCAAACTAACGCTCATCGATGTCGGTGTCATCCCGCGAAGCGCTTGCTGTGACAAATCACCCGCCCCCTGGGGGCCGGGTGACCCGCTACTTGCCGCGGAAACGGTTCGTGATCGGCAGGCGCCGGTCGCGGCCGAAGGACTTCACGGTGATCTTCGTGCCCGGCGCGGACTGGCGGCGCTTGTACTCGGCGCGGTCCACGAGCCCGGCGACCCGGTCGACCACGTCGGCCGGATAGCCCTGCTCGACCAGGTCCTCGCGCCCGGCGTCGCCGTCGACGTAGCCGACGAGGATCCCGTCGAGCACCGCGTAGTCCGGCAGCGAGTCCGAGTCGAGCTGGTCGGGGCGCAGCTCGGCGCTCGGCGGCTTGAGGATGATGTTCTCGGGGATCGGCTCGGTCTCGCCGAGGCTGCGGGCCCGCTCGTTGCGCCAGTTCGCCAACTCGTAGACGAGCGTCTTCAGGACGTCCTTGATCGGCGCGAAGCCGCCGCACGAGTCCCCGTAGAGGGTCGAGTAGCCCACGGCGTACTCGCTCTTGTTGCCCGCCGCGAGCACGAGGTGGCCGTGCTGGTTCGAGAGGGACATCCAGATGACCCCGCGCACGCGGGCCTGGAGGTTCTCCAGCGCGAGCCCCGAGACGGCGATCTCGGCCAGGTAGGAGTCCACGATCGGCTGGATCGGCTCGACGACGTGGTGGATGCCGCAGCGCTGCGCCAGGTCGGCGGCGTCGTCGAGCGAGTGCTGCGTGGAGTACTGGCTCGGGTTCGCGACGGTGTACACGCGGTCCGCGCCGAGCGCGTCCCGCGCGAGGACCGCGGTGACCGCCGAGTCGATGCCGCCCGAGAGTCCCAGCAGGACCGACGGGAAGCCGTTCTTCTCGACGTAGTCGTGGAGGCCCAGGCGCAGTGCTTCCCAGACCTCTTCGAGACGGCCGAGCTCGGGCGCGAACGAGGGCTCGACCCGCGTCTTCACGGTCGCGGGCGCTTCGGAGAGGACGTGGAGGGTGGCGCTCATCGGCGAGGACGAGTGGTTGGCGAGGTCGACGCCCTCGGCCGCGGCGCATTCGACGTCGGTGACCAGCAGCTCGGAGGCGAAGCGGTGGGCGCTGGAGAGGAGGCGGCCGTCGGGGCCCCAGATCATCGAGCCGCCGTCGAAGACGAGGTCGTCCTGACCGCCGACGGTGTTGAGGTAGGCGACGGGCGCGCCGATCTCGGTCGCGCGCTGCCGGACGAGCGCGATGCGCCGCTCGTGCTTGCCCTGCTCGTAGGGCGAGGCGTTGACGTTGACGACGAGACCGGCCCCGGCTTCGGAGGCGACCGCGAAGGGCGTGCCGCCCCACACGTCTTCGCAGACGGTGAACGCCACGTCGACCCCGCCGATGCGGGCGAGGTGCAGTTCGTGGCCCGCGACGAACCAACGGTCCTCGTCGAAGACCCCGTAGTTCGGAAGGTGGTGCTTGTAGTAGCGAAAGAGGACCGTTCCGTTCTGAATCAGCGCCAGCGCATTGCGGATGCCATGTCCCCTGGTGGAGCCCATGGGACCGTCGGCGTCGAGGTAGCCGACCGCCACGGGGAGGGCGCCGTTGCCGTCCTCGGCGAGTTCGGCGGCGAGCTTGACGAGGCGGTCGCGGCTGGCCTCCACGAAGGAGTGGCGCAGGGCGAGGTCTTCGACGGGGTAACCGGTGAGGGCCTGTTCGCCGGTGGCGAGCAGGTGCGCTCCGGCGGTCGTGGCCGCGGACGCGGCCCGGCGGATGAGGTCGGCGTTGTGGTCGAGGTCGCCTACGACCGGGTTGTCCTGGGCGAGTGCGATACGGAGCGTCGGCATGGACCCATTCTTCCGCGCCCGGACGCGCGGCGTCACCGGAGTTCCATGAAGTGGCTTGGATCAGAGCGAGCGGACGAGCAGGATCGCCGAGAGCACGAGGCCGTAGACGACGATCGCGATCCGCAGCGGCCGCTCGGGGATCTTCTGGAAGACGCGCGCGCCGATGTAACCGCCGAGGAACGTCGCGGGCACGAGCACGCCGATGGCCCACCAGGCCACGTCGGCCCAGACGCCGTACATGAAGCAGGTGACGAGGCCGACGAGCATCGTGCAGAAGTTCTTGAGCGCGCCGACGCGGCCGAGCGCCTCGGAGACGCCCATGGCGATCACGGCCATGAGGATGAGGCCGAGCGCGGCGTTGAAGTACGAGCCGTAGAGGCATCCGGCGAAGACGCCGACGTGGAGGACCACAGGGTGCAGGTCGCGGCCACCGTTGAGCGCGGTGACCTTGCGGTTGACCCA
Organism: Glycomyces sp. TRM65418; assembly: GCF_019710475.1. Classification (GTDB taxonomy): domain Bacteria; phylum Actinomycetota; class Actinomycetes; order Mycobacteriales; family Micromonosporaceae; genus Glycomyces. Next base: position 171,823 of record NZ_JAJFAX010000009.1, read on the forward strand.
CGGCCCCACGGCCATGAGGAGGGTCGCGGCGAGGACCAGGAACGGCACGATGGCCTCGAAGACCTCGTGCGGGGTGTTGAGCAGCAGGAGCGCGCCGCACACGGACGCGACGAGCGCGGTCGGGATGAGCCCGAGGGCGCGGCGGCGCTGGCCGCGGAGGTTCTCGCGCGAGCCGGCCGCGGCGGCGGCGTAGGCGGGAGCGACGGCGATGCCGTTGGTGGCGTTCGCCTGGAGCGCGGGGACGCCGACGGCCATCAGCGTCGGGTACGTGATGAGCGAGCCGCCGCCGGCCACGGCGTTGAGGCCGCCGCCGACGAGCCCGGCGAGCAGCAGAGCGGAGACCTCGATCAGATTCATGGCCGCCACAGCGTACGCTTGAGCGCTGGAACGAGATGGCCAGGCGGCCGCGGCGGATGTGGGAGACCACAGCCGGCGAGGAACGTCCGGACTCCACAGGGCAGGGTGGTTGCCAACGGCAACCCGGGGCGACCCGCGGGACAGTGCCACAGAAAACAGACCGCCGGCTTCGGCCGGTAAGGGTGAAACGGTGGTGTAAGAGACCACCAGCGCCGTCGGTGACGGCGGCGGCTCGGTAAACCCCACCCGGAGCAAGGTCAAGAGGAGCCGCGAGGCTCTGCGTGAAGGTTCGAGGGCGGCCCGCCCGAGTTCGCGAGAGCGCCTTCACGGGTAGACCGCTCGAGCGCGTCAGCGATGGCGCGCCTAGATGGATGGCCGCTCAACGACAGAATCCGGCGTATCGGCCATCTCGTTCCCCCGCCATGAAACCAATGAGGGTGTTTACCTGCAATTTCACAGGCAAACACCCTCCCTTTTGGAACTAAACTTGCTCTCTGGGCCGTCGTGGGGCCGTCACGTCCCCCAGGCGTCATCGAGGATCTGTCGGCCGCGACCTCGGCTGTTCGGCATCAGGTGCCCGTAGACCCGAAGCGTGAAGCCCGGATCCTTGTGACCGAGGAAGTCCGCCAGGGCCCGGATGTTCCCGCCGTTCTCGAGGAACATGCTCGCGTAGAAGTGGCGAAGCGCGTGCGTCCCGGTGTCCTGATCGGGCCCGAACGCCGTCTTCGCGATACCCCTCTTCCAAGCGCCCGGGTTGGTCATGAACGTGCTCCGGTGGATCGCGGCCTTTCGGAGGTTGGTGAACACCAGCCGGAACGTCACCTCCTCCCCATCGAGTTCGCCCCACGGCAGCGTGACCTCTTGCGGCGGGAACCGCTCCATATGCTCCTTGAGTGCCACGGCGACGAACCGTGGAAGCGGCACCGTTCGGACCGAATCACGCTTCGGTGGTGCAAAGATCCGCTTCGAGCCCAGCAGCTTCACCTGTCGGCGCAGGTCGATCTCCTCATCGTCGAAGCGGATGTCCTCGACGGCCAGCCCAAAGATCTCGCCGATCCGGAACCCGCAGCCCGCGCCGGTAGGCACCATCGCTTGATAGTGGCCGGCAAGCTTCGACTGAACGGAGCTGAGCTGTTCCCGGTTCCACGGGACGACGAGGCGATTCGCCGCCCGCGGCTTCTTAAGGCTCTTCGCCTGACACGGGTTCAAGCGGATGAGCCGGTCATCCACCGCCGCCTCGAACATCGAGTTGACGTAGATGAACAGCACCGCCTTGGTGGACTCCTCGAGATCCAGAGCCGCGAGCCACGAGCGGATCGTGCTGGTGAGGCACGCTTCGAGCGGCCGACCCGTGAAGTAGGGAATGAAGTGCTTCCGCATCCTGCGGTTGACCTGCTCCTTGGTGGCGGAGTCGCCACCGAGGCCTTTCAACCACTCCTTCGCGAACTCCCCTGTGTCAGTCTTCCCGCCCTCGGGGTCGATGTAGGTCCCGGCCTTCACCTCTATCTCGATGTTATTCAGGAAGTCCTTGGCGTCTTCCTTCTTACCGTCCGGGAACGACTTCGATCGCTCTGCGCCTTGCGGGTCGATGTAGCGAACGCGGTAGCGGTTCCCGATGCCGTGCCGGTCGGACTTGACGCGCTTCCGCCTGCCGTCTTCGTAGAGGACCTTCCACCAGCGGTCTTCGATATGCGCCATCAGGCGACCTCCCCGCCGCACTCTTCGAACCAGCGGATCACGTGGCGAGGGTGGTAGCGGAGGCACCGCCCCATCCGCGCGGCCTTGGGACCGGTCTTCTTCTTGCGCCAGTACCGCAGGGTCTCTACCGGGATCTTCAGGAACGCCGCCGTCTCCTCGATCGTCCAGAGCGGTTCCATCAGCGCACCTCCTCAGAGACAGCCCGGCAGCCGGGGCGGTCGGTGGCGATGCTGCCGAAGGTCTCGGCGTCGAGCCACTTCGAGGTAAAAATGCAGCTGAACGGACACCCAACCACCTCGCAGGACAGGACCGTGCGGTCGTGGCCGTTATCGCGGTAGGTGGCACCACAGTCGGTCGCCTCCAATGCGGCCTCGACTGAGGGGTAGACCTCGATATCGAACAGCCGGTCCCAGTGGGCCTCGATGCGTTCACGGAGCCGGTCATCAGCAACGACTAGCGGATACTTCTTGCTCATCGGTCCTGTCCCCTCTTGTTGTCGCGGTTGAGTTTTCGTTCGAGTAGCGCTTCGGCGATGGCGGCGGCGTATTCGCGTTCGGCGTCGGTGTCGTGGCCGAAGCCGACCGCTTCCCAGTCGTTGACGACCAGGACGTCGTCCTCGGCGACCTCGAGCGCGGCGAGGGTTTCGGCGAGGCGGAAGCGGGCGCGGATGTTCCGCAGCTCCCCGAGGGTGGTCGACCAGGCACGGGACTTGGTGAGGAAGTGGCCGCGGAAGCCGAGCATGTGCGCCCAGCGACGGAGGTGTAGTTCCTCATATGCCGGCAGGCCGCCCAGTTCCCAGGCGGTACGCATCATGGCCTTGTGGTGCGCCGACACACTTAGCCGGTCGATGTCCTCGATCGAGCGAAGTTTCCGATCGGGCCCGTCGTGGGCGCCGGTGGACTTGGTGGCGTATTTGGCGATGTAGGAGGCCAGCCGCGAGGAGCGGATATCGGCCTCATCGTTGATCTCGCCGGAGCCGCCGGCCTCGGTCGTGATGTCACGCAGATCCAGTTGCGCCCCGAAACGCAGCTCGAGGACTTCGCCGGTCGAGCGGGCGACGGTGATGACGGTGTGCTCGGCGGCGGCGCGGATGGCGTCAGCGAGCAGTTCTTTCGTGGCCCATGCCGGAGCTCGGGTCGCGGCGCCTTCGGGACCGTCGAGGCGAATGGCGGCGTGGAAGTGGACCAGGCCGCGGCGTTGGTATTCGGCGACCTTGGCGTAGGAGAGCCGGGCGGCATCCCGGAACTCGGCGACCCTCATGCCGGCAGCGTGCGCGAGGTGGCGGCGCAGGGCGATGGTGAACCGGTGCCACAGCTTCCCCGCGTGTGCCTGCCACAGCACGGCCGCCTCGTAGTCGTAGGCGTCGGGATCGATGGCGGTACCGAGGCGGGTGTCGTGCTCGGAGTGCCATTCTCCGCACGAGCACGGTCGCTTGAGACGGCCACCGGCACCGACGACGCGGGAGTGGACGGGCCCGAAGCTCGGCGGCGTCAAGGTGGCGAACCAGCGGGGCCGCTCGGCAACATCAGGGGAGATGCCCTTGGCGGTGTCGCCGTCGAGGCCGGAGCGGATGAGGTGGAAGGCGTCGTCGGCGTACCAGGCCGCGCAGGTCGGGCACAGCTTCTCCCGGCGGGTCCCGCACGGCACCCATACCGAGCCCACCGTGTCCTTCAGAACCTTGCCGGTGGCCTTGTGCGTGATGATCGAGGAGCCGCGCAGTTTGATCGGTGCGGCGCAGCCGTGGACGGAGGCGACCTTGTCTTTCCAGGTGCGGAAGCCCGGCCGGGTGAACAGGGCTCGCAGGTCGGCGTCGTTGTCGGTAGGCTTCATGGAGATTCCTGCTTTCTGCTAGCGGAGAGCACAAAGCCCGGACCAGGTGCGAACTGGTCCGGGCTTTCGCGTGCTCGAGATTGGTTGTGGCTTAGTTGGTCACGGCCAGGATGACCGTTGCGAGTGCGAGGAGTCCGGCGGTGCCGGTGAGGCTCATGGCGGTGCGCAGCCACCGGAACTTGACGGTGACGATGCGTTCGAGGCGGATCACCTCGGCGGCGGCCAGGTTGAGCCGCTGTGTCTCATCCACAGTGGTGAGCGCTTCGAGGAGCCGCTCGGGCGTCGAGGGTTTCGGCAGGTGACCGGCGCGAGGCCAGAGCACCATCCCGAGGACCACGACGGCGGTCGCAGCAATCGCAGCAGCAGCCCACCCGGTGACGGCGGCCGGGCCGTGGATGCCGGCGAAAGCACCAGCAGCGATCGCGGCGGCGATGGTCGGGACGAGCCCGGACGCGAGCACCTGTGCTTTCTGGTCGGCGTGGGCGGTCTGTGCGCGGGCCTTGTCGGCGCGGGAGGCGAGGGCGACCGCGAGGTTCTCGGGGCGGGTGTTCATCGTTCCTCGCGCCGTTCGTCGGGGGTCTTCGCTTCGCTTGCCGGGTTCGGGTCGGCGGCGATGGACCGTTCGAGGTGGGCGACGACGTCCACGGCCAGGGCCATGGTGTCGATCTCGTTGTTGTCGTTGGTGTAGTCGGTGTAGGCGAACTCGGTTCGCTTGCCCTTGTAGTTGACGCGCATTGCATCGCGGCCGTTGTTGCCCTCGATCCACACGTCGGGCGGGTACGGGTCATCGACGTTGCCGACGAAGGTGTTCCAGTCGATGCGGTCGGCAGTCGTGTTCTCGACGTGGGATAGGAAGCTGAAGTAGTTGCAGCCGGTGATGACGCCGATCAGCATGATGGCGGTCCTTTCTGTTGCACTGGTTGTGAAGTCGGGCCGGGCCCGAGCGGGTCAGTGATGCTCGGGCCCGGCGGTTCGGTTACGCCGGGGCGTTGGCGGCGGCGTAGTACTTGGCGGCCTGTTCGGCCATGCCCGCGGGGAGTTTCGCGACCGCTTGTACGTCGGCGGCAGTCATAGCCCGCCCGGCGTTGGCGACCTCGGCGGCCTTGTCCTCGATGGCCTTGAGCATCGGGGCGGGCAGCTTCGGCGGCCGGACCGTGGCCGGCGGCGTGTGCTGCGGCGGCGAGACCGAGAGCGGCGGCAGACCCGGCGAGGGCGGCGCCAGCGTCGAGGCGTGCGCCGCGAACTCCGTATGAAGATCGGTGCCCGTCGACGGCGGTGAGGCCTCATCGGTCCGCTGTTCCGTCTCCCGGTCCTGGGCGTCGACTTGGGCGATCTCGGCGAGGATCTTCGCGCGTGCCTTGGCGAAGCGGTCTTGGACGACGGGCATGACCTCGGCGAGGCAGAACACCAGGCCAGGGAAAGCGACGTGCAAGAACTTCTCGACGGTCGATCCGTCGAGGGAGGAGAGCACATTCATGATGAGCGTGGAGCCCAGCAGGACCCACTTGGTGAAGGTCACCCAGCCCGACTCGATCCGGATGCCGCGCATCAACATGGCTGCTTCCCACCGGAGCACGGTGATCAACATGCCCGCCAAGGCCGGTTCAACGGCCCATGCGCCCCACCACATCGGGTCGGCGACGTGGAGGCCTTCGGCGATGAAGTCGTGGACGCCGACCGTGGTGTAGGCCAGGCCGACCGACAAGAAGAACCACAGTGCCCCGCTGATCGAGGCCCGGAACCGATCCAGCTCCACGACCTTCAAGTACGGGTCGTCGGCGATCCGGTGGACCTGTCGCGCCTCCCCGACCTTCTTCCGCAGCTTCGCGACCTTCTTGGCCTCCTCCTCGGTGTCCTCGGACGCTTTCTCTTGTTTTGCAGCCATGCTCGTTTCCTCCTTTCAGGATTGAGGTCGGGTTAGGCGACGAGGCGAAGGTGGGATCCGCCCTGGCGTTCGTGCTCGGCGCGTTCGTCGAGGACGTACTTGACGAGGGCTTCCAGGTCGGCGTCGGTGGCGTAGGCGGCCCGGACTCTCACGGGGGTGCGGGTGCGTTCGGCGACTTTGAAGCCGATGCCCGCCGTCTCGGGGATGTTGGGAATCTCGTCGGCCAAGGCCCCACGCATCCGAGCCCCGTCGCCGAGGACCATCTCGGGGTGGACAGCGGCGGTGACACGGAGGCAGACCCGAAACGTGAACAGGTCCCGGACCGGCACCGTGTCCTTCGTGGGTTCCTGGACGGCACCCCACATGAGGTGACCGGTCGCGCGGCCTTGGGAGCCAACCAGGGCCATGCCTTGGCGGTTCCGGGCCATGCGCATCCGGTCGGAGGCGTAGGCCAGGACCGCGCCCAGCTCGTCCACGAGGAGGATGTTCAGCGGCGTCTCCACGCTCGGCGTGAACTTCCGCAGCCCCGATTCCTGGAGCTTCGCCTGTGTGGCTTGCTGGTCTTCGAGGAACTCAGAGACGACCTCGGCGGAGGCCTCTTCGCCGGAGGCGTAGCGGTGGGCGATCGGGGCGGCGGCGTTCAGCTCGACCTGCTTGGGGTCGCACAGCCACAGCCGGACCGAGCCCTCGGCGATCATCGGCGCGAGGGTGAACAGCGGCGCCCACAGCACCGAGTTCTTGCCCGACCCCGACGCCCCGGCAACGAGCATGTGCTTGTCGGCGATGTTCTCGGTCCACTCCCGGCCGAACTCATCGAACCCGAAGTGCACACGGGTCAAGTCAACCTCTTCGACCGAGGCCGGGATCTCCGGCGCCGGAATCGTGTACGTGAAGGGCTCGCGCCGCTGCACGATCAACGCGATCTTGCGCGGAGCCAGCTTCTCGACGGTGACCCGCTCGGCGTTGAACGCAACCGCGAGAACCTCAGCGGCGTCCATCCAGTGCTTCACGGTTTGGCCCTTGAGGATGCGGATCCACACCGTTTCCACCGCCGACGAGTACGACCGCAACCGGAGGATGCGCGGCACGAGGAGTTCGCCAGTCGAGGGGTGTTCGCGGACCAGGTTCGCCTCGCGCATGTTCCGCTTCCAGGCCGGGCCGGTGTAGGTGGCCGACAGCCACCGGCGGCGCAGATTCCGCAGATGCGGCAACACCACCTGGTCGAAGGAGTCCGGGTGCGCCCGACCCCAGGCGATCGCAGCGGCAACGGTGGAGCCAGCAGCCCAAGCGGTGACCTCAGGGGCGGTAGCGCCTGCGTAGCCCAGTGCCGGCACGCTGGTCGTGATGAGCGGGTGGCGGGTGGCCCAGGCGGCGGCACGCCATTCGATGCCGGTCTTGCGTTTGGAGTTCGTACGGTTTTCGGACATGACAAGTACCTCCCGCCTTTCGGCGTGAATCGTTAAGCGGCTTAGTGATAGAAGTGTTTCGGCGGATGTGACCGCCCCCTCGGTCCCCGTGGTGCCGAGGGAGGATCAGACCGGCCGAAGCCGGTTAGAGCAGGTCGAACAGGTCGTCGCCTTCGGGGGTGAAGCGGGCCGCTTCATCGAGCAGCACCGACAGCACCGCCACCGAGGAGGCGAAGCGGGTGTGCGCGGCGTTGAGGCCCAGCCCCTTGTCGGGGACCTTCTTCATCGAGTCGCGCAGGTTCGACATGGCGATGTGGACGCTCATGTTGATCTCTTCGGCCTTGTTTCTGGTCAGCATTCGTTGTCTCCCTTGATCTCTTGGAGCCTTAAAGGCTCCACTCCCAGGACTTGAGTTTGGATTCGTGGCGGACGATGGCGACCCGCAGCGCGGCGAGGTCGTTGTAGGCCTCTTCGAGGGCCTTCTTCAGGACCGCTTTCTCGACGGCCTGCCAGGCCCCGGAGGAGCCCTCGGGGACGTAGTTGGCGATCGCCTTGTCGGCGTCTTCGAAGGCGAAGCGGACCCCGTCGAGGTTGCCCATCAGGGCCTCGTACTTCTTGGCGGATCGGGCGTTGACCCCGAACCAGTCGATCTTTTCCATTCGGTCTTGACCTCCAGGCGTAGTGCCGGTCAGGCCACCGGGCGGTGACCACAAACCCCCACCACCGACCCGCGGTAGATGGGGGAATGACGCCACCGAACGGCGTCTAGGCGCGGTAGATGAACCGCTGCCAGGTGCGCCGGATGAACCAGAAGTTCAGCGACAGCGAACCCAGCAGGACCAGGCACAGCACCGCGATCACGAGTTCCACCCACACTCACCTCCTCTCATTTCGTTTGGGGCCGTTCATCACAGCCCACTTGGGTTGAGTCGGAACCAGGCCTCGGCGTCCCGTTGATCGGCGACGCATTCGACGTGGACGACATGGCCGGCCAGCAGATGCCGGCAGAACAGCACCACCTCAGGCGGCGCCGTGAATTCGAAGGACGGATCAGCTCCAGTGGCATCGCACCAATCGGCGAAGTCCCGCACCGCCCCATACCCCTCGAAGACGCCGGTCAGCTCGGAGCGGCCGGCGATCCACCGCGGTTGCACCGTCCCGGCAGGCACCACTTCAGCGATCACCTGCCGGAACAGCGCATCGATGTCGGCCGGATCGCGCGAGGTTCGGACCCGTTCGAGGTCAGCCGGCATGATCCCGTTCACCACAGCCCGTGGGCCTCGGCTTCTTCATCGGAGACGTAGGCGCACAGGTGCACCTTGACCCCCTCGATCTGGACGACCGTGAAGGCCTTGACCGACCGGTCCCAAGGACGTCCATGCTCGTAGTCGATCTCGCCGCCGTACTGGTCGGCGAAGTACCGCAGGTCGCGGAACGTGTCGACCTTCGCCTTCAGCTCGAACTGCCCGAAGTAGTAGTGCGGTTCGGACAGCCCCATGGTTTTCAAGTGCTGGTCGACCCGAGCCCTCGCTTCCCGCTCGAACGGGTTCAGATCCCGGAACAGCTTCGACAGCTCGCTCACCGCGCCACCCCCGCGAGACCGAGATGGGCCCGGTGGACTTCAACGCACAGCGCTACGACCATCGGGCTGATGGGCGGGACTTCATTCCGCTCCCAGCAACGCTGGCAAGCAGTGGTGCAGGCCGGTCCGTCCTCGGTTTCCACCTCTCGGACCTCCAAGCCGCTCCGTCGCAAGCAAACGGTGCATTCAGCAGCGGCAGGACAATGCAACGACAGTCTTGAGTTCATGTGACCCTCCTTCCTGTGACCCGCACATCGACGTTCGACGTGCACAACCCCGCATCAGCGGCAGCGCCGTTGATGAAGGCATGAACCCGTCGAGTCAGAAAGGGAGATCGGCCTCTGTCGCTGTCACGACAGCCCAAGACGCCGCGGAGCCCTAGGCTCACCAGGCGTGACAGAAGAAACCGACCATGAAGCAGTCATTGCCAGCAACGAAGCGAACATCGCGGCACTCACCGCGCACTCCGACGACCTCGCGAGCATGAAGAGCGCGATCGGCGAACTCACGAAAACCATCAGTGGTCTGACCTACGAGATCGACGAACTCACGCGCAAGCTCCCCAACTCCTAGACCGGGCGGCCGGCCATGGACCATCGCGCCCAGGCCGGCGCTCCCCGTTACTGGTTCTCCTCGACGTTCTCTTCGAGCTGGGCCAGGCCCCAAGCGAGGTCCTTCGCGTAGTTCCGCACGATGTGGACCTGCGTAGCAAGCTGCTTGGCTTCCATCTCGAGACGATTCAGGTGGTCGATGAAACCGCGGACCTGCCTCAGCTTCAGCGCCGAAGGGGCCGACTCTTCATCGTGCCAGTTCTCAGTCATTTCAATCCTCATTCCGGTGACCCGCACATCGGATATCGATGCGCACAAACCTCCACGGAAGGCGTCTCCTTCCTTGTGTCCGTGGAGGAATGAACCCAACGACCGCGACACATCGTGTCTATTGCGGACGGCAGGTCAGCCCGGAAAAAGGCAAGCTCAAACACCCTGTTGAATTCACAAACAACTCGCCAGCAGACGAACGCGCAGACCTGTTCGATCCACCCGAACGGAACCACTAGCCCCGCGCCCTAGCCGGACTCAAACCGGCCGCCCCGTCAAACCCCGGGGATAGGGCCACCAAGCAGCGCCAGCCGCTAGCCCCCGACGGCGACGATCGTGCGAGCCTTGAACGACAGGCCGGACATGGTGATCTGCCCGCCGTCCTTGATTTCGTAGGGGGAGACCGTCGCGCCCGACAGCTCGACGAGCGTGCCTTCCTCGAACCCGTCTCCCGGATCGCGCGGCAGCGTCACCTTGATCTCTTCGCCCTTGGACCGGCGGCCGTTCGCATTCGCCTCCTTGGCCTTCGCGAACAGGACCACCACGAACTGAGGCTCATCGGAGTCGTAGCCCATCGCGGGGACGACCTGACCGGTCTCCTTGTCCACGCGGGTCTTCATCTCCGGAGCTTCCGTGACCATGAGCTTGTAACCACCCAGGTCAACCGGCAAATTCTGCATGAGTACACCTTTCTTCCGAGCGGAAACCGAGACCGTCCCGGTCCCCCGTCGATCTCTTCGGCAAGAACAGATCGTTGATCACCCTCAACTCCATGTTTAGGGGCATAAACCAAGTGAAGCACGCGGTCATCCGCTCGTCAAGAGGTCTCGACAGAAAAATTTCGCCGGCCTCAACAACCTCTGGCTGCCAGGTTATCTAGCAGGCAAAACGCACGGAAGGGCGTAAGCACTGCGGCTTGTTTACCCCCCTTACTCATGTACGCTGGAAGCATGACGATCAACTTCGAGGTACCTCAAGTAGCTCGGTCGCTCCGCGAGATCAAGGACCCCCTTGAGCGAACGAAGGCAGCACACAAGGCCGTCGACCAGCTCAACGACGAGATCACCAGGGTGTACGCGGTCAGGCGAGAAGGGCTTGATGAGTTGATCGACGGCGGGATGCGAGCCATCGATGTTGCAGACGCCCTCGGAGTGTCACGATCTCGGATCTCACAGCTTCGAGCTCAGGGAGTGAAGCCGGAGCGAGCATTCTTCGGCACAGGGACCCTGACCATCGCGATCGGGACTAAGCCAGAACAGGGCCGCAAGGATTCCGCTTCGAAGTATGTGGTGTCAACGGAATCGATGAACGCGTTCCACATCCTTGCGGAAGCCGCACGCGCGCTCGGCCTCGACGCTGTGAACGAGGAAGTCCCTCCCCCGGGGTTGGTCAATCTCAACCGGCCAAATCTCGTAGTTCTTACCGCACCACGGGTGCTTCCCTTCCTCGAACAGGTCCTAGCGGCCGATTCACACCTCGGGTTCAAGGAAGACAGCGCGGGATGGCACCTGGTCGACAAAACCCTCGGTGTCGAGTACCGCTCACCAAGCGACAAGGGCATCAGCCAGGATTATGGGTACATCGGAAGGCTGCCTCGACCCGACGGGAAGGGCACGTTCCTGTATGTCGCCGGCATCCACTCCGAGGGGACTCTGGGAGCCGCGGAGTGGCTCGCGGACAACGTGAGCAAGCTCTACCGTCAGCTGAAGACCAAGCGCTTCTCCGTCCTCCTGTCCGTCAACTACGACGAGAAGACCAGGAAGATCACGACCACCGAACCCCTCAGCCAGATCTACGAGCAGGGCGGAGCCTAGCGTGAAGATCGCCGCGTACAGCAGTCCTGGATCGCCAGAGAAACCCAACGAGGACTACTTCCTAGTCGATCCCACCACGGTCATCGTGCTCGACGGAGCAACGGCGCGAACCGACACCGGATGTATCCACGGTGCCGCCTGGTTCGCGACCCGACTTGGCAATGCGCTCAAAATTCACGTCAACCAGGAGGTTGACCTTGTAGGCGCCCTGGGTGTTGCGATCGAGGACGTTGCCCAACTTCATCAAGAGTCGTGCGACCTGACCCATCCGGGAACCCCAAGCGCTGCCGTAGCGATCGTCAGTATAGGTCAAGAGGAGACCAGGTGGCTCTTGCTCGGGGACGCAACCCTTCTCTTCGAGACCCCCGAAGGAACCATAGTCAAAAGCGACCAGCGAGGCAGATATCCAGTGCCGCCGGAACAGGCCGAGGCTGACAAGTATCGCATCGGAGATCCACGCAAAGACACTGCCCTACGAGCGATGAAGAGAGCGGAACTAGCAACTCGGAACACGCCTGATGGTTTTTGGGTCGCAGCCGCGGATAGTGCAATTGCCACGCGAGCCCTTACAGGCACGTTCCCCAATGCAAACATCAAAGCATTCGCAGCCGTCAGTGACGGAGCAGCCCGCGCTGTAGACCTCTTTCATCTCTTCACGTGGGAGGAGTTTACAAAGATGGCCACCTGGGACGGCCCTCAAACAGTCATCGACGCCGTTCGAAAAGTCGAAGAGGCCGATCCAGTAGGCGACAATTGGCCACGAAACAAGGCCTCAGATGACGCCACTGTTGTTACCTACAAGTGTTAGCTGTCCACGAATAGGCATCGAGAACTCGCGTCATATTATGCGGAATCGGACAAGGCTTTCAATGCCGAACGCAAATCTCGTCGAACCACACTTCGACTCTGTTTATCCTGCAACATCTTCTGCCGCGTCAGGCCATTCCCGAGATCCTCTCGCAACCAGTCTTCCGCTTCCGTCGCTCCCGTCGCATAAGAAACCCCGGCTTCAAACCTTGCTTCACACCATTCTTCAATGATGTCCGCTTCCTCGTATACCGGGCTACATACTTCTTGAAACTGCCAAGTCGGAACAATAACACGACTGTTGTGGTGAACCCAACGCTGCAATAGTAGATTAACCCCGCATGGAGATAGGCAGGCAATGCGATCAGCTTGAGACAAATCCGAGGATCTCGCCAAGAAAAGGTTGTCAAAGAACACCGCTTGGTGACTTGAAGGGCCATCGAGGTCAGGAAACATCTCAGGCAAAGGCATCACGGTAAAGTTCCCGTTTCGCCACATTTTAACAGGAACAATTTGCCGCTGCTCAACCTCGGCCACCATGAACTTTTCTTTAAGTTTGGGACCTTTTCGAAGGGCACAAGGATGCTGAACGATCATCACGTTTTTTGTTGCAGGCTCATCAGTTCCATAAACCGGAACCATCTGAAAAACATCACCAGTGAATAGTGGTCGACTGGGCATAACTTCATCGCCTCGCGCGAGGTACAGGCTTCCCCAATCCGCAGCACCATTGGAACCGGGGTACTCAAGCTCACTACCCATAAGCTATCCATCCGTCTCGCGAATCGACAGTTGCCCATCCGAGGCCATGAACACTTCGAAGTTAGAGCGATAACGCTCGCGCCACTCAGGATTCCAAGAATCAAGCGTTTGAGTAGCTGTAGAATGGCTGCTTGCGAAGTCGAACACCAACTTGTGGCAACCATCAGCCCACAACTCCATTGGAGTAACAGGAGCATCAGGAGAAATCGGGACCTCAAACCAAGAAGCAACCTCTTGAACGTGGTATCGCTCGGAAATAAGATCACACGCTGCGAGCAAGCCTGCAACATTTCGCCGATTAGCGCCCGTGATTCTTTCTCCGCGCCGCCACTTCTGAATTGCCGGCACGCTAACTCCAATAAGCTTGGCGATGTCTCGCCATGCAAATCCAAGATCCGCGATCTCAGCTAGGAGTTCAGCTGTCCCTTGCCTTCCGCGCCGGTTAGTTCGGTTGACCCATTCTTCCAAATGAAGTTCTTGGTGAATACGGTCAAATTCTTCATGAATTTGTCTAGCTTGCCCTCGGTAGAATCCCGTATTATCGATCTGGATTGACGTAACCGAGGCAGTCGTTCCGGTCTCACTTGGAGTGGTCAGGGATTGGATCACTGAGCCAGCAGTACCTTGATCCGGGGTATTTTCAAAGTACTTAAGCATTTCTGAGGATCTCCGATCGAAGTCTGTCGGTGACCAGTGCCTCGAACATTCCACGCACAGGCTCGTGCACTCGATTGCATATTGACAGCAAATCATCACTGTCGTAGCCTGGTACGCCCTGTGTTGGCTCCCAGAAACTGTCGATATCAATTAGGAAGAATGGCCCCTTGGAAGACTGCTTAGGTATCAATTCACCGTCTGTCATAACCGCCACTCCTTCCAATGATCCATATCGCAATACTAGACTTTGTTCGTCCTGACCTGAAAAAATCGTGGCCCCTTGCCAACGATTCGGTTTCAGGCCTACAGTTTCCCCGAGAGGATAAGCCCCCAAGAGCGAACCGTGAATCCACGACGTCCAATCAACATGAACTTGTCCCGGAATACGGATCTCATTGACATACCGCAGTCCGAGGCGCTCTACACCGTCTATGCCACCAATTTCCTGCCTGGCTCGCAACGCAGTGGCAGCCACTTCGAAAAAGGTTTCCCATTGATCATAGTCAGTGGTTTCAATGACAAGGGCATTGTTGCGGATGGAAATTGAGAGAGTTTTGTTGCGATTGAGAAACCTGGTAAAACGTTCCGTTTTGTCCTTGATTATGTCTGTTTCTGACTGTGAGTTGTCAACTGTGATCTCCCGGATCTTAGCATCCTTCATGAGCGGTGTGTGACTACTCAAAGCATGCTTCAAGCTGGCCCATTGAGCTTCGCTCAGGGGGTCCGACAGCGTATGGCGCACCTCAAGCGCGGCCAAGGCAAGTGGCGCATTGGGGTAGGTCTCGTCTCGGTGCATACAGATGATGCTACTGGATCGACAACCAGAAGAGCAACCATATGTAGACCTAGCTCGTTTAGAAACCTCTCAAACACCCGTCTTAGCTGAGAGATACTTCGGTCTGTAGCAAGGCCTTTGGGGTGTTTAGGGCGTTCTCCAGGGCGGCAAACCAACTGGCACCCAGCTTCCTCCTCGACTCCCCCTTCTTCACCTCTTACAAGGTTCACCGGGCGCTGTCCTGATTTCTCTTACTTGCCAGCATTCTTGCCTCAAGCGGCCCTAGCGTGCGTGTTCAAACTTTCTATACATCATCAAGGGGCGCGCAAGCGCGCCCTGGCGCGCGCCGCTCGCCGCCGCCCGGGGGCCCGCCTCCGGCACCCCAGTCGTCGGCGGCGTCGGCGCCAGCGAGAGGACCCAGACGTAGAACGGCCGGCACCGGCCCAACTCGGGACCGGGTGGGCGCAGGGGCGCCAGGGCAGCGACAGCGGGAATGTGGGTAGCGTCGCGTAATTCGAACATGCGTACTTCTATCTCGCGCGAGACTCCGGCTCCGTTCTCGCAGAGGCCGAATGAACGGCGTCCGGGTCTCCGGGGTCGGGGCCGTGGCGGTCAGCGGCACCACCGTAGAAGCGGATAGGGCTACTTGCCGCCGCAAGCGTCGGCTGCGGCAAGGTGGCGAGTCCGCTGGGGCCCGGCTCAAATCTAAGGGTGGTCCCGCAACACCGACGTGAGCAGCTGAGTGAGGGGTCTAGGTCCGGCGCCTACCTTCGTTTAGTGCAGTTGCCTAAGGATCGCTCACACCTCGCTTGTACCGTGATGAGGAAGCCGGGAACACCAACGAGCCGACCAAGTTTAGTCCGCCCCTGGAGATCCGGTCGAAGTCGAAGCACGGTTGACGCCGGCCGATATGGAGCGCGTCAGGGCGTCCATCCATGAAGCGGTCGCGCGGACGCACGTTGCGTGGAGGAGGGGATGTTCATGATCGGACCGGACAGCCCGCCGTCGGCACCTGAGGATCCACCCGTCTGGAAGCCCGTCCTCTACCGCAGCAACGGCGCTTGGATCGGACGCATGCCCGACGGCAGACTCGGCGTCGGCACCGAGACGGAGGCACGAGCGAGTATCGCGGACGCGAAGCTCATACCGATGTGGCCGTTCATGGAACGACCGCTGCAAACGTGTCTTGACGACTTCTCGGCATGCTGGGCCGAACTGGCAACCCAGGAATATTCGACGCCGCTGGAACTGCTGTCGAGCACACTGACGTCGGCGCAGCAGTCCCATTCGCCGTACTGGCGGCACCTCGCTGAATCGTGGTTGCTCCAAATGGCCGCCATTGCAGACGCCAGCTTACGTCCGCGTCCGCGGGGCGGCGACTCGCTCATGGGTGACCTAGACGTCTAGTTCTATGGCCTGGAAGCGGTCGGTGCGCCGAGTGAAGGCCGGCAGAGCAAGGACTTGTCTAGCTCTGCCAAGACTTCTTCCATGCCTCGTATCGCCAACTGAGTGCATCGTGATGCGGCTTGTTTTGCATGTCAAGACGGGTGTGCACGATGTGCAAGTCTTCGACACCTGGGCCGCCAGGTCGGGTTTCAACCTCAAGAGTGTCAGGATTGACTGCGAAGAGGTAGGCGTCAAAGGCGCGATGAAGTGCCACGCTCATCAGCAGCCCGTTTCGGGGGTCCGAAGTACCACCGAGGGAGTCCGGCTTAAGATGCACGGCTTCAAGCATCACAGGCACCGTGAGCCCAGTAAAGGGACACCGTTCACCGTAGCGCTGAACAAGCTGGAAGCGGAACCTCGCTTGGTCAGGTCGCACTCGTGTCGTGCCCGCTCTGCGATGGCTGCGGTTGCCATCCAGCTGGAATTCCTCCTCCTCGGACCGGTCATGGTCAAGGATCTTCTGCGGCGGATCGGCCTGGAACGTGATATAGAACCGCTCGCTGGGATCGTCCCAGCCCTCAACCCAACCCAACCGCACCTCGCGGCGACTGCCCCTGTCTAGGACTGCAAACAGCGGTATCTCAACGCCAGCAGCCGCCTTGGTGGCGGTGACTTCAGAGAGATCCTGACCCTTTGAGTTCGTGTTTGGGTAGTAGTAGGCCATGCCCTCATTTGTCACCTCATCGGCATAGTGCCGTCCGGTGTTTTTGAGCGACACCGTGACACCTGCAGGGTGTACTGCCTGCGTGCGTTGCTTGTCCACCCAGATGCCGCGCATGCTTCTAAAGGCTCCGATGAACTGTAGGTCAGCCGGAGCGTTCAGCCCTGCGGGGTCTGCGAGCGACTTCAGATGGGCATACACCAACTCACGCCACCTACGCTCGTCTTCCACGGACTCAGGCCGGCCATCGACGATGGTGAAGCCGGCCCGTTCGAGAGGCAGGTTTGCCCCAGTCACTCCACCGTGGAAGTCTTCACTCTTGAGCGGCGGCAGAGCGGGATGCTGGAATGCGTGGGCCACGCCGGCGACCGCCTTCGCGTCGTAGAGCCGGCCATTGTGCGATATGAAGTACTGCTCTGGCCGCTCGAAGCCGTACCGCTTGAGGAAGGCGGCGCCGCCGAGCTCGTCGTACTCCTTCAACGCACGATTGATGGCCTCTGGGTCGGTCAGGTCGTTGATGCTCAAGGCGCACCTCGCATTCGAGGACAGACGGGATTTCCCCAGATTAAGCGACCCCTCCGACAGTTACGATCCCCGCCCTCCCAAGCGGCCGCGAGGCGGGTCTGTAGCGTCTTCTAAAGCCGTGTCTGCCGCGGCCGTGGAATGGGAGCGGACGGGCCGTTTCTGGGCCGTGGCGGGGCCGTGGGGCCGTCGCTGGGCCGTCACAGGACCACCGATATCCACCAAGGTTCACCGGAAGCACCCCAGCTAAAGCCCTGGTAGATGGGTAGTCATGCCATCTGATCAGCCGTGGCGTGAAACGGCGCACGCTATCCGGCGTATCGGCCATCTCGTTCCCCGTCTTGGAACCGCGAGAGGGCGGCTGCCCGCTGGAACACCGGCGACCGCCCTCCATGTCGGGTCATTTCCCGCTCGCGGCGGTGCGGTGCCTCCCATGCCTCATCGTGGTCCGGGGCGCGCTCAGGCGTCGGCGCTGGGCGGTTCCGCGAGGGGGCCGAGGCCGTAGTGGGACAGGAGCTTCGCGGTCGCCCGGGTCATCTCCGGCAGATCGGCGACGGGGTGCCAGGCGGCGTCCCAGACTTCGTGGCCGTCGACGGTGATCTGCGTCGAGTCGGGGTCGCGGACGAGGCGGAAGACGTTGTCGACCCAGCGGCCGTGGGTGTGGACCACCGCGCACGGATCGGCGGGGATCAGCTCGGCGAGGTCCGCTTCGATGCCGGTCTCCTCGGCGAGTTCGCGCTTCGCCCCTTCGACCGGCTGCTCGCGGCGGTTCAGGAGCCCCGCCGGGAGGCTCCAGCGGCGGCCGGGCGGCTGGCGCAGCATCAGCAGGTGCTCGCGTGCCTCGTCCGTGACGAGGACGACGGAGCCGAGCGTGTAGGTGGGCGTCACGATCCGCACGATCCGCCGCCGCATCGAGTGCGGCAGGTTGTAGAACACCGTGCCGGCGAGGCGCCGCAGCAGCGGCGCCTTTCGGCGCTGCACAGAGGGAGTCACCGCCACACCCTATCCGCCGGGCCCGCCCCGCTTCACGCGCGGCGTTGCCTGAACGCCGCGGCGCCGTTGCGGCGCGGGCGCCTCCGGGAGCGCACGGCCTGGCCGCCGCACGGCCGCGCACGCGTGGCGCGCAGCGTTCCCCTGGACGGGGCCTCGGCTCGGCCGCACGCCCGAGACGGCCGCCGCGGACGCGAAACGAGGCCCGGAGCCGTACCGCTCCGGGCCTCGTTCGTCGTTCGTTTACTGCGGGCCCAGCTTACGGGTGCCCGTGTAGTACTCGAAGGTCAGGCCGCCGACGGCGAACAGGAGCGCGACCGCGCCGACGACCATGAGCCACGGCAGCCAGAAGACGACGCCCAGGCCCGCGAACACGGTGGTGAAGGCCAGGCCCAGCGGCCAGTAGGAGCCGGGGCTGAAGAAGCCGACCTCACCGGAGACGTCGGAGATCTCGCCGTCCGGACGGTCCTCCGGGCGCAGGTCGATGCGCCGCGCGATGACCCAGAAGACCAGCCAGATCATGCCGGTCAGCAGACCCGAGAAGAGCAGGGCGATGGTACCGACCCATTCGACCTCGCCCGGCCGCCCGTAAGCCGGGTTGTGGTTGTACCAGGTCCAGTACCCGTAGCCGGCCGCGAAGAAGAACATCGAGACCATGATGATGGCGAAGAGGCGGTTCTCAGTCTTCATAGCTGCTGCTCTCCCCTAGCTCGCTTCGCCCGAAGCCGGGTCGGTGTTGAACGGGTTCGTGGTCGTGGCGTACGGGTCCTGCCCGATGAGCTCCAGCGCCTCGGGGGTGCTCATGCCGTCGACGCGGGCGTTCACGAAGGTCTCATAGTCCTCGGGAGAGACGACGCGCATCTCGAAGTTCATGAAGGCGTGGTAGGCGCCGCACAGCTCGGCGCAGCGGCCCACGAAGGCGCCCTCCGAGTTGAAGTCGACCTCCCAGCGGGTGATCTGATTGTCGCTGCCGGGGAACACGTCGCGCTTGAACAGCATGTCCGGGACCCAGAAGGAGTGGATGACGTCCTCGGCGTGGGCCTCGAAGCGCACGTCGTCCTCGTTGGGGACGACGATGATCGGGACGTAGTCCGAGTCGCCGATCTCCATGACCGGCTGCCCGTCGGCGCCGGTGAGCGGCTCGCAGTCGGCGTCGGTGTAGGTGAACTGCCAGTTCCACTTGAAGGCGGTGACCTGGGTGCAGGCGTTCGGGTCCTCGCTCATCTCGGTGACGTTGTCCTGCACGACGACCGTGTAGTAGAACAGCACGCCGATGAGCACGAACGGCAGGGCCGTGAAGGTGAGCTCCGCGGGGAGGTTGTACTTGGTCTGGCGCGGCAGTTCGGTGTCGGTGTCGCGCTTCTTGAACATCACGATGCACCAGAACGTCAGGCCCCAGACGATGACGCCGACCGCGAGCGCGGCGATCGTGGCACCGACCCACAGGTCGAACATCTGCTCGGACTGGGTCGTGGGGCGCGTGCGGGGCCAGCCCAGGTAAAAGGCGTCCTCGACGGTGCACCCAGCGAGCATGATGGGGAGCATCGCGGCGATCCCGGTGAGACCGATCGCGCGGCGGGCTCGGCCGCGACGTACTCGGGACGGTTTTCCGACCACCTGTCTCATGCCTTTCTCAGCGCTCGGCTCCGCGTCCGCCGCCGGGCGGGCGGCAAGGCGAAGATCTTGACGGCAAGAGCCTACTGCTTGGTCCGGGCCCGAACGTGCAAGGGGTTGGGTTCGGGGTCCGATGTCTTCTACATTTGAGTCGTGACCGAGACCTACTTCGACGGCGCGACCGCGCAGCCGCCGCACCCGGCGGCCCGCGACGCATATGCTGCGGCTTTGTCGGAGGGATGGGCGGGACCCGGACGTCTGTACACATTGGGCCGGAGGTCTCGGATGCTCCTGGAGGCGGCCCGCCAGTCGGCGGCCGCTTCGCTGGGCGTGAGCCCTGATGAGGTCACTTTCACATCGAGCGGGACACAGGCCGTGCACGCGGGCGTACTCGGCGTCATCGCGGCGCGCAGCGAGCCGGGGCCGCTGGTCCACAGCGCGGTCGAGCACTCCGCGGTCCTGCACGCCGCGGACTGGCACGAACGCGCGGGCGGGACCGCGGTCGCGGTCGGCGTGGACCGGCTCGGACGCGTGGACGCCGACCCGCTCGCCGGGATCGAGGACGCCTCGGCGCTGGTCGTGCAGAGCGCGAACCACGAGGTGGGGACGCGTCAGCCGATCGGTGCGATCGCGGCGAACGCGGCCGGGGCGCCGCTCGTGGTCGACGCGGCGGCGAGTCTGCCGTGGGAGCCGGTCCCCGAGGGCTGGTCGGTGCTGGCGGCGAGCGCGCGCAAGTGGGGCGGCCTGGCGGGCGCGGGCATCCTCGTGGTGCGCAAGGGGACGCGCTGGCGCAATCCGTTCCCCGGGGAGGACTCCTCGATCCGGGAGGCGATCGGCGAGATCGACGTCCCGGCGGCGGTGGCCGCGGCGGCGTCCCTGCGCGCGGTCGTGGCCGAACGCGAGGAGCTGTCGAAGCGGGCCCGGGAGCTGACCGAGCGGATCCGCGAGCACATCGCCGAGACGGTTCCCGAGGTGGAGCTGCCGGGCGACCCGGTGGACCGGCTGCCGCACATCGTCACGTTCTCGTGCCTCGGCGTGGACGGCGAGGTGCTGCTGACGGAGCTGAACCGGGCCGGGTTCGCGGTGTCGTCGGGTTCGGCGTGCGCCTCGACGCGGCTGCGGCCCTCGCACGTGCTGCAGGCGATGGGCGTGCTGAGCCACGGGAACGTGCGGGTATCGCTGCACCGGGAGACCACCGAGGATGAGGTGGACCGGTTCCTGGAGGTCCTCCCGGACATCGTGGCGGGCGTCAGGCGCCTGTCGCGTCAGTAGGGAAGCCGTTGCGGGCCTTCGGATCCGAAGGCCGATCAGTCGCTGGTCCTAAGACGACCGGGATCACGGGCGACCCTCGCCGCGTTCTATTGCACAAGACTTGCAACTGTGAAAGCGTGGCGATAAGACCCGTACTGCCGCGAGAGAAAGAGGCGACGATGACCGTCTACACACTCCCCGACCTGCCTTACGACTACGGCTCGCTGGAGCCGCACATCAACGGGCACATCCTCGAACTCCACCACGACAAGCACCACGCCGCCTACGTCAAGGGCGCCAACGACATGCTCGAGCGCATCGACGAGGCGCGCGACAAGGGCGACTTCAGCCAGATCGTCGGCCTGGAGAAGACGCTCGCGTTCAACGTCTCCGGCCACGTGCTGCATTCCCTCTACTGGCAGAACATGAGCCCGGACGGCGGCGGCCGGCCCGAGGGCGAACTGGCCGAGGCGATCGACGAGTACTTCGGCTCGTTCGAGGGCTTCCACGGGCAGCTCTCGGCCGCGACCACGCTCGTGCAGGGCTCCGGCTGGGGCGTGCTGTCGTACGAGCCGACCTCGAAGCGGCTCATCGTGGAGCAGGTCTACGACCACCACGGGAACGTGGCCCAGAGCTCGGTGCCGCTGCTGGCCTTCGACGCGTGGGAGCACGCGTACTACCTGCAGTACAAGAACGTCCGTCCCGACTTCGTGAAGGCGATGTGGGAGGTCGTGAACTGGCGGGACGTGGCCGCGCGGTACGCCGCGGCCACGGCGGCCTAGGGCGCCGGGCTCGAGCCGGTCCGGCGTCGCCGGGTCGGCTCAGGCCAGCCCGAACGCTTCGAGCATCGAGTCGAGCACGGCCTCCTGCGCCGCCGCGTCGTAGGTCTCCGGATCGAAGCAGGCGAGCTGGGCGGCCCCTTCGGTCGCGCTCACCAGGGCGAAGACGGCGGTGTCCACGCGGTCGCTCGGCCAGTGGGGAGCAGTGGCGGCGACCAGTCTCGCGACGCGTTCGCGCCAGACGCGGTTGTTCCTGCGGTGCAGGTCGACCAGCGCCTCGTCGCCCACCGAGGCCGCCAGGAACCCCATCCAGACCAGCGCCTCCTGCGCCGATTCCTCGGTCAGCGCCATCCCTTGCGCGAGGATCGCGCGCAGCGCCTCACGCGGCGTCGCGGCCTCGGCTTCGAGCCGTTCGACCCGGTCGCGAGTGCGGGCGTGGAGCAGGTCGCGGGCGTGCGCGAGCAGGGCCTTGCGCCCGGGGAAGCGGTGCATCACCAGGCCAGTGGTGCAGCCGGCCTCGGCGGCGACCGCCCGGATCGTCAGGTGCTCGATTCCCTTGCCGGCCAATATGCTCCACACGGCTTCGGAGATGCGCCCCTGCTGTTCCTCGTGGTCGGCTCTGCGTGCGATGACCCGGTCCTCTCCTCGCCGTTTTCCGTAACAAGTGTTACCGTAACATCTGTTACGACAATGCCGCCCCTCGGCCGGACAGGAGACCGCCATGCAGACCCCCGCCACCTGGGTCGTCGAGCCCCGCCCGTGGGAGGACCCCGAAGGCGGCGCGCTGCGCCTGGCGCAGCGCGCCGAACTCGACGAGCGCTTCGGCTGCGACGACCACGAACCCGGCCCGGCGCCCTCGTCCGAGGACATCGCGGTCTTCCTCGTCGCCGTCGACCCCCGGGGCGAGGCGGTCGGCTGCGGCGCGCTCCGCGAGATCGACGCGGCCACGGCCGAGGTCAAGCGCATGTACGTGACCCCGGCGTCGCGCGGCACCGGCGCCGCCCGCGCGATCTTGACCGCGCTGGAGGCGACGGCGCGCGAACGCGGCTGGACCACCTTGCGGCTGGAGACCGGCGACGAGCACCACCAACCGGATGCGAACCGCTTCTACGAACGCGAGGGCTACCACCGGATTCCCCGATTCGGCCACTACGTCGACTCCGAGATCTCGAACTGCTACGAGAAGCGCCTCACCTGATCCGGATGTCCTGGGTTCGGGACAGGGCCGCGCGTCCGGCAGGAGGCAGGACGTGGCGACCGAGGACGCGCCGCGACCCGAGGACGGCCCGAACGCCTTGGACGACGAAGGCCGCCGGAGCGATATAGGGTCGTCACCCATGACCGAGCGCTCCGAACACCTCAGTGCCACAACGGAAGCCTACGACGCCGTCGCCGACCTGTACGCCGAGCTCGCCCGCGACTACCTCGATCCGCTGCCGCTCGACCGGGCCTTCCTGGCCGCGTATGCGGAATACGCGCGGGGCGCGCGCGACCGGGCCGAATGGAGTTCGGGCGTCGGAGCGACGACCGAGCCGGAGCCGAGCGCCGGGACGGCGGCCGAAGCAGGCACTGCCGGTCCGACCGCCGAACCGGGAGCAGCCGCCGTCATCGAAGCGCCGGGCCGTCCGCTCGTGGCCGAGCTCGGCTGCGGCCCCGGCTACGTCACCGCTCACCTGGCGAAGCTCGGACTGGACGCCTTCGGCGTCGACCTGTCGCCGGCGATGATCGACCTCGCCCGGAAGACCTACTCGGATCTGCGGTTCGAGGTCGGCTCCATGGACGCCCTCGACATCGCCGACGGCTCGCTGCAAGGCGTCGTGTCCTGGTACTCGATCATCCACACCCCGCCGGAGGAGGTGCACGCGTCCATCGCGGAGTTCGGCCGCGTCCTCGCACCGGGCGGCCACCTGCTGCTCGGGTTCTTCGAATCCGCGGGCGACCCGGTCGCGCAGTTCGACCACCGGGTGGCCCCGGCCTACCGCTGGCCGATCGACGACCTCGCGACCCGCACGAGCGAGGCCGGGTTCACCGAGGTCGGGCGGATGCTCCGCGAACCGGGAGCAGGCGAACGCTTCCGTCGCGGCCACCTGATCATGCGCCGAGCGGCGCTTCAGTCGTGAACCTCCGCCTGAGGGCGTCGAGGTCGGCTTCGGTGAGCCCTCGGTCGGTGAGGAGTCCCAGGAAGCCGCCGTGGTCGCGGGCGAGCTCGGTCAGGCACGTGCGCATCGCTTCGGCGGGAGCGCGGCCGAGGACGGGAGGCAGTCGGTTCAAGAGGTGGTCGTGCGGGTCGCCGCCCGCGGCGACCACCCGGACGATCTCCTGCATCGCGGCGTCGGTGCGGCCGTAGTCCTCGACGATGGCCTCGGGGTCGCAGCCGAGCAGCTCCAGCACCGCCGCCACCGCGACTCCGGTGCGGTCCTTGCCCGCCGCGCAGTGGACGAGGGTCGGGCCCTCGGCGGCCACCATGCGCACGATCCGGATCAGACCGTCTGCGGCGTTCACGGCGAGCGCGGCGTACCACCGTCCGAGGTCCTCGCCGGTTCGGATGCGCCGCAACGGTTCCGGATCGACGACCTCTCCTCCGAGCGCCAGACGGTGGACGCGCACCGTCTCGGGCAGACCGGTCCAGGGAACGCGGCGGGCTTCGGCCTCGGTGCGCAGGTCGATGATGTCGCGCAGGCCGAGCCCGGCCGCGATCTCGCCGATCTGCCCGGGAGCGAGGCGGCCGGGCTGGGCGGAGCGGTAGAGCAGGCCGGCTCGCAACCGCTGGGCGGGGTCGCGCAGGTTGACGAGCAATGCAGGGGTGTCCTCTCGGTATCGGCGGCGCCTCAGTCGCCCTTCGCGGCTTCGGACGCCGCGGAGCGGCGCTTGCGGGGGGCCGCCGAGCGGGGCGGCTGGGCGCGCATGTGGTCGCGCACGCGGGTCATGATCTCGCCGAGACGCGCGACGTCCGATTCGGACAGCGGGTCGAACAGGAGGCGCTCGGCGACCTCCACGTGGCCGGGTAGGACCTGCCGGACACGGGCCAGTCCGGCGTCGGTGATGGTGACCAGGATCGAGCGCTCGTCGTCGGGACTGGGGCCGCGGGTGATCAGACCGGCCTTCTCCAGGAGCCCTGCCTGGTAGGTCAGGCCGCTGCGGCTGTAGACCACGCCGTCCGCCAGCTCGGTCATCGTCAGGCGGCCCCCGGCCGCCGCGAGGCTCGCCAGGATCTGGAACTGGACGGTGCTGAGGTCGCCGTCGGTGCGCAGCTGCTGCTCGACGTGGTGCTGGAGCAGGCCCACGGCCTCGGTGAGCGCGAAATAGGTCGACATCTGCTCGGGCGCGAGCCCGGGGCCGCGGTCGAAGACGGGCTTGGTCATCCGTCGACCGTACCGGTTAGGGACGCGAAGCAATGTGCCGAGCGTCACCAGGCCGATTCATTGCTTCGAATTCAAAGCAGTTTAGACTCGGGAGGTGCTTCGAATTCGAAGCAAACATCCGAAGGAGCCATCATGAAAGCAGTGCGCTACCACACTTACGGCGACAGCGACGTCCTCGTCTTCGAGGAAGCAGAGGAGCCGAAAGCGGCTGCGGGCCAAGTGGTCCTGCGGGTCGCCGGCGCCGCGTTCAACCCGGTCGACGTCGCCATCCGCTCGGGCGGCTTCAGCCGGTTCCTCCCGCTCGCCTTCCCCCAGACCCCCGGCATCGACGTCTCCGGTGTCATCACCGAACTCGGCGAGGGCGTGACCGGCTGGAACGTCGGCGACGCGGTGATCGCGTTCCTGGCGATGGACGGACCCGGAGCCGCCGCCGAATACACCGCCGTCCCCGCCGACGCCTTGGTCGCCGCGCCCGAGGCCCTCCCGCTCGCCGACGCCTCGGCGCTGCCCACCGTCGGGCTCACCGCCCGCCAGGGACTGTTCGAGCACGCGGGACTCCAAGCGGGCCAGCGCCTCCTGATCAACGGCGCAGGCGGGGGCGTCGGCGGGATCGCCGTGCAGCTGGCCAAGCGGGCCGGGGCCGAGGTCACCGCCACCGCCGGCGCGCGCAGCGCCGCCCGGGTGCGGGCCGCCGGCGCGGACCGGATCGTCGACTACACCGCCGTCCCGGTCGAGGAGGCGCTCGCGGGGGAACGGTTCGGCGCCGTGTTCCATCTGGTGCGCAACAGCCCCGAGGAGGCCGCGCGGCTGGTGGACCTGGTCGCGGACGGCGGCGTGTTCGTCAGCGCCGCGACACCGGGGCCGGAGCAGGCCGAGCGCGGTGTGCGGGTCACGCAGATGTACATGCGCGGCGACGCCGCCGAGCTCGGCGAGGTGGTCGCGCTCGTCGACGCCGGGGAGCTCACGCTCCACGTCGCGGAGCGGCTGCCGCTGGCCGAGCTGCGGGCGGTGCATGAGCGGGCCGTCGCGGGAACGCTGGCGGGCAAGACCGTGCTCGTCCCCTAAAGGGCGTTCGGTGGCGGTCGGAACGAGCGTTTCCGGGCTCGGCTCGATGCCCTGGTCCCCCGCCCCGGGTCGGCCGTTCGGCTGAGGCCGGCCGGAGCGGGGCTACCTTCGACGGCATGACCTTGCGCCGTTCCTTGCGTGTCCGCACCGACGATCTGGGGATGCGCGTGCTCAAGATCTGCATGGTCGGCGGGATGCTCCTGCTCGTCCTGGCCGACGCGCTGTCGTCCGGCACCGGGACCGACATAGCGCTGAGCACGCCGATGGGGTGGATCGAGACGGCGAGCGGGCTCTTCGCCATCGGCGTCTACATGCGCTATCGCCCCGGACGCAAACACTGGATCGGCTACGTCGCGATCGTCTCGATCGCCGTCACCGCGCTCGAGATGGCGGTGGACACGAACGCTCGGCCCGTGGGCGTGGCCGAGCTCATCGCTTTGGGCGTGCTGATGCTGTACGCCGTGCGGCAGTGGGACGCCCCGCCGGGACGGTGGGTCGCGCCGGCGGTCGCGGCGGCCGCCACGCTCCTCGGGCTGCGACTGTTCGAGGGCACGGGCGCCGGCGCGAACGTCGGCGGGACGATCATGATCCTCTTGGCCCTCTCCACGATCG